>OZ244960.1:0-4800000 GCA_965222605.1 Candidatus Latescibacterota bacterium | reverse complement strand
TGGACGTTCCCCACAAGCTGATGTCCCACCTTCGATAGGCCGAAGAAGTCACGCAGGTCCTGGTCCCAAAGGTAGCCGGGCGGCCGATGATCGCTCAACTCGAGCGCAATCGTGCAGCGTTTCTGATCCGCGAGCGGTGCGATCTCTCTCGGCATCGCGATCGCAAATGCCCGGTCTCCGGGTACAACGCTCAGAAAGGAACGCATCGTCGTCGATTTCCCGATTCCGCCCGGCCCCGACCCCACGATCCACGATGCCCCATTCGTCACATGCGACATCCACCACGCCGCCGTGTCCAAATCGAATGGCCCCTGTTCAATCAGGTCCAGCAAGGACCTCGGTGTTTCTTCCCGGTCCGAATTAATCAATCGTCGCGGAATCACAAATTCGTCGTTTGTCATGCTTCACTCCCACTCAAAAGGACACTAAAAAGGTTTCAAAACAGCCAGCGCGACAATAAGGATCACAATGAGCGTTGTAACATGGCTGAAGGTGCGAAAATAGGCCGCGCTTTTGGTGTTTTCGCCGCGTTGGAAATTTTTGCGCTGACGCGACATCATGCCGTGCAATCCCGCGAGCATGAGCACGAGTAGAATTTTGGTATGAAGCCACCCGCTCGCCATGCTCCCCGTTGCAATAATCAAGAGAATGCCTGTAATAAAAACGACGATCATACAAGGCATAAGCAGAAGCCGCATAAGATTGTATTCCATCTGTTGAAATGTCTCATCCGTATCAGTAGAGGCATCGGCGTGATAGGCGAATAGCCGCGGCAAATACAAAATGCCGATCATCCACCCAATCATGGCGATGAGATGTACTACTTTTAGCCACAGATAATATCCTATAAGAGAACTCATCAGATACTCCTCAATCGTAATTGCTGCTTTTGTGATCGCCCATAAGGCGGCGCTGGCGTGGTGTCGCCTGCTCGAGAATTTCGGGATCAAACTGGAATCGGTTGAGATACGGGGGATATTTTTGCGTAATCATGCGTTTCGCATAGTGGACTTGAAGCAGATAGCGCGTTTTATCGCTGGTATTGGCCGTGCCGCGATGCCAGACCTCACTGCGAAAGATGACCACATCGCCGGCATTGCACATGATGGATTTTTCAGTCTGGCCTTTCCATGTTATATCGCCATTGGGACTTCTGCCCGAAAGGTGACTGCCGGGGATGAAATTGGTGGGACCAAGTGCCTCCGTGATGTCGTCGAGATAGAAATGCGCCGTCGTGATAAAAATGGGAACGCGTACCCGAGAATCCTCAAGTATGTCCGCAGGCAGGCTCAAGGGAAGCCAATCGATGTGGAGATTCTGGTCGGGCCGCCCGGGGCCGGTCATCCATGCGGTCATGCCGATGCAGTGACAATCGTCTCCGTGTATGGCTTCAGCGATCTCAATAACGCCGGGGCGGTCGAGAAATTGCAGAAAATGAGCGTGCCGGTTGAACGCATTGTTGATGTGTTTATTTATAAAGCCGATGTCTTCAGGACGCCCATTTTTATCAAAACTTTCCGGGATAGGTGTAAGCGCATCCATATGATCGGGGAGTTTTGTCACTTGACCGGGCGTTAATACACCTGGCAGATAGGCATAGCCATCGCGGTACAGGGCTTCGGTTTGCTCTGCAAGTGTGTCATAGGCGACAAGAGGAAGAGGATCGACCATGTCAGGACTCCATAGCGATGTAGTTTGTGAGATCGCGCAGGGCGATTACTCTGTGTCCATTATCTGTGAGATGCTGCATACAGCGTTCAAAAAATGCGGGTTTGGTATGCACCCATGGATGATCGAGATCGGGTACCCCGTGAAAGGTGAGGACTGTGGCGCAACCATTTTGAGCCTGATCGAGCGACCACAAAAAATCGCCGAAGTTCCAGAGCGGTCCCGACGCGCCTGTGGTTGGAATAAGGAGAGGGTCGTGTTGCACGGGATTATAGGCCGGGCCGCGACCACCTTCTCGATGATATGGATATTCGGGTGCCGTCCCACGTCGGGCATAAGTAAAACCGCGTTCTTTGATCACCTCAACGGCTTCGGGAGTATTGGTATAACCGAGGTAACAAAATGTGGTAGGAAGCAGGATGCCGTAGTGGTTGCACTGGCGATCAATGTGGCGGATATCGGATAAAAGTTCCTCACCTGATTGATTGGCAACGCTTTTATGCTGCCGCGTATGATTCCCAATTTCAAAGCCCATATCGTGTAATTCGCGCACTTCTTCCCATGTGAGATAGCGCGTTTTGTCCGTGAGAAAGTTCAAGCCCTCAGTAATATAAAAAGTGGCATTGAACCCGCATTCGCGCAAGATGGGTGCGGCGAAGGTATGTTGTGATTTGACACCGTCATCAAAGGTGAGGACAACGAGGCCATCTGGTATGGATACAGACATATTTTTCGATTAATAGGGCCAAACGCGCAATCCTCCACGCACGCAGTTGATCAACTCATCGGCGTGTTTGGTCGTCATGGGCAGAGAAACGCAGCCGCCTTGACGGATGGCGATACCGTGGTTCAGAAGATAGAAATAGAGCCAGCGGTGTTTTTCGCTGCTATCTCGTGCGGCCTGGCGATAGTTGGCAGGTGCATAGTCGAGAAAGTAGATGCGAAAAAGCGAACCGGCAGTAACAATAGTCGCCGGGATATCAGCACTCCTGAAAGCCTCTTTGAGACCATTGGCGATGTACTCTGTGAGGGAATCGATATGGCGATATGCATCGGGGGTCATGGTTTTAAGAGTCATAAGACCAGCGACGGCGACGAGCGGATTTCCATTATAAGTGCCAGATTGCGGAATAGCAGGCGAACCAGAAGTGGGATCGTAAAGAGCCATCGCGTCTTTGCGACCGCCAAAAGCACCTGCCGGGGTGCCACCAGCAATGACCTTCGCCAGACAAGTCAAATCGGGTGTAATATTGTACGCCGCCTGTGTGCCACCCGATGTCATGCGAAAACTGACAATTTCGTCGAAGATGAGGAGAATATCGAGTTCTCGCGTCACATCGCGCAAGAGCGTGAGAAATTCGGGATCGGGCAGGGTCATACCAGCAGCCGTAGAAAGCGGGTCAATAATGACACAGGCGAGTTCTTCGGCGTGTTGGCGAATGAGGTATTCACAAGCGGGCGCGTTGTTAAAGGGCAAGACGATGACATTTTCAGCAGTCGCGGGGGCAAGACCAGCAGAAGAAACCACCGAATTGGGTGCATCTTCGGGACCGAGATCGGGAGTGACGGGTGGTACATAGCTTATGAGAGCCGGATCGTCAATACCGTGGTAAGCACCTTCAAATTTGGCAATTTTTTCACGTCCCGTAAAAGCGCGGGCAACGCGCAGGGCATTGCCCACAGACTCGGTGCCCGAACTGCAAAAGCGCAGATGTTCGAGGGAAGGGACGCGCTCGTGCAGGAGTTCTGCCCATTCGATTTCGAGTTGGGTAGGCCCAAAAAAGGCCGTGCCACTACCGATGCGTTCGCGCAGGGCGTCGCTCACGGCGGGATGGGTGTGACCCAGGATGAGGGCGGTGGCATTGTTGACAAAGTCGAGGCGGCGGTTGCCATCGACATCGTCGATATAAACACCCTCGCCCCGGTCGGCATAAACTGGAAAGGGATTGACAAAAACGCCAGTGCGCGTATTGCCACCGGGCAAAACTTCTTGTGCGCGTTTGAAAAGGCGTTGCGAATATGCGTTTTGATCGCAGTAGTCGGCAATGAGTTGGTCAAGAGAAAGAACAGGCATAAGCAATCAATTCTTCGAAGGTGAATGGGGCCAATAACTGCTTTTAAGATCGTAAATCCGTCTGAATTTTGCAAGCCTACTTTGGCGTTCTCGCTTTGTTGCGCATTGTGGCAAAATGGAGCCGCCTCTTAACGATAGGTCACCGGGTCTTTCATACCGTTCTGTGCAAAACCTTGCAAGCGCAACAGACAGGCGTCGCACCGCCCGCACGCGCGGCCTTCTATATCGGGATCGTAACAGGTGCAGGTCATAGCGTAATCAACGCCGAGTTCTAACCCCCGTTTGATAATCTCGACTTTGGTCAGGTCAATAAGCGGCGTATGAATGGTGAACGTATCCCCTTCAACACCGGCTTTAGTGGCGAGATTCGCCATGTTTTGAAAGGCGGCGATGTATTCGGGGCGGCAATCGGGATAACCGCTGTAATCAATGGCGTTGACACCGATAAAGATATCGCGGATGTCGAGAGATTCCGCCATTGCAAGCGCGAAAGAAAGAAAAATCGTGTTGCGAGCGGGGACATAAGTGACCGGGATACCATCGGAAATTTCGCTCTCGTCTCGATTTTTGGGCACATCGATATCGTCAGTTAATGCCGAGCCACCAAAGGCACGCGAATCAATATTGGCAATGACGTGATCCCGCACACCAAAATGTGCGGCAATTTTTCTCGCACATTCGAGTTCGGTTTCGTGCCGCTGCCCGTAGCGAAACGTGATCGCGTAACACGCGTACCCCTTGTTTGCGGCTATGGCCAAAGTTGTGGTAGAATCCAACCCACCACTGAGCAAGATAACAGCTTTCTTTTTCATTGTCTTTCCCCTATCCCGTCCCCGTATTGACGACCCAATCTGGAGCCGTGAATAGACTGCTGACCGATTCCCCATGGTGTATTCTGCGGATCGCCTCACCCAGGAGAGGTGCCACGGATAAGGTGGTCAGATTGGGATGACATTGGCTCTGTGAAGAAAGTGGAACCGTATCTGTTGTCACCAATTCCTTCACTTCTGCAATCGCACCCAAACGCGGCAGTGCCTGTCCTGTAAAAAGTCCATGTGTGCAGGATACCGTGATGTGATTAACGCCGCGCTCTCGAAGGCGATCGATAAGTTCCACAAGTGTCCCCCCCGTGGCTATCTCTTCGTCCAGAACAATCACCTTCTTCCCATCTACATCGCCGACGATTGTATCAATCACGACTTTTTCATCGCTGATGCGGCGTTTGATTCCGGCAGCTACGGGCAGCTTGAGCAAGCGGGCAAAATGCGTTGCCTCCTTTGCGCCTCCAAGATCGGGCGAAACAACGACTGTATCCGCCATGTCTCTGCCCTGAAAATATTTCGCCAACACATAGAGGGCATTGAGATGATCAACGGGAATGCGAAAAAATCCATGTACCTGCGGCGCGTGAAGGGCCATCGTGAGCACCCGATTTGCACCTGCTGTATCAATCAAATCTGCTACCAGTCTCCCTGCAATAGAGATGCGAGGTGCATCTTTTTTATCTGACCGCGCGTAACTGTAGTATGGAATAACGGCCGTCGTACGGGCAGCCGATGCCCCGCGTGCCGCGTCCAGCATCTGCAGGAGTTCCATGAGATGGTCATGGACAGGTGGTACAAGTGGCTGAATCAGGAAGACATCGGCCTCCCGACAATTTGCGTTCAACTGCACTTGAATACAATCGTTGCTGAAGCGGTTGATCGTGCTGCGGCTAAGGGGCACGCTTAGATACTGGCATATATGCTCTGCCAATTGACGATGTGCGTTCCCGCTAAAGACCACAATATCGCGCATTGCAAACTCCTTTCTCGTGAGTGGTCCCGTATTGGTTGGGCTTCTGTTCGACTTGATCAATCAACTGAATTGCCGTAATTTTTCACTGATGAATCATTCTTAAATAAGGAAGAAGGTTGACATGTCAGGAACGCTCCGATATCTCACCACCCTGCTCCTTCTGCTCGCCTGTTCTGGGAAAGAAAAACCACTCACTCCCGATACATCAGATGGCAACGGACAGCAGGACAACCCCCTGCTTTCAGATGACAAATTTGGTGCCGATATCAACCCCACCGGCAATCCCATCGGCGGCGGCGAGGGCTATAACCGCCTGATTGACCCATCCGAATACCTGGTCACAAACCGCATGGAACTGCTCGACGCCCTCGAGTTCGTTGGTGCCGCCCAGGTAGTTTATATAGTAGATACCGCCAGAATCGACCTGACCGGACACCAGAACATCGCCATTCGCAGGGGCGTCACGCTCGCCAGCGGCCGGGGCAAACCCGGCTCTCAAGGCGCCCTGCTCTACTCCAAACAACTCGAAACCATACCACTCTTTGTCGCCACTGGTCCCAACATCCGCATCACCGGCCTTCGCTTTCAGGGACCGGACACCCTCAGGCGCACCGAGCAGATGAGACAACTCCATGCAGAAGGGCGCTACTACAGCATCCCCAACTCCCGCGCCATCCAGACCGAATATCCCAATCTCGAAGTCGATAACTGCGAACTCTGGGGCTGGAGCCACGCCGCGATCTTCCTGCGTGCCAACTCGACGGACAACCACATCCATCACAACTATTTTCACCACAACCAGCGCTATGGCCTGGGCTATGGCGTGGTGCTGGACCAATCCAACGCCCTTATCGAGGCCAATTTGTTCGACTGGTGCCGCCACCATATTGCAGGCACCGGCAGGCCCGGCACCAGCTATGAGGCCCGTTACAACCTGATCCTGGAAAACGCCAACAGCCACAGCTTTGACATGCACGGCGGGCGGGATCGCGGTGACGATACGCACATCGCCGGCGATCTTATGTTAATCCACCACAACACTTTTCACGCCATAAGTGTACCCGCCGTAGTCATTCGCGGTATTCCCCAGGAAAGTGCTGAAATCTACAACAACTGGTTTCTCCACACAAACCCGACCGACGCCATCAAACAGAACAACGCCACGGGAAATATGCGTCATTACACAAACCAGTACACGCTCAATCGCGTTCTGAAAGATTGAGTCATGGAGATCGAATTACCGCAATTCCCGTCTGCCACTCACTCCCCCTCATACCCGCATAGACCATGTAGTAACGGTTTTCAATTTCAATCACCTGAGGCGTTAGCAACCCATCGCAGTCCCATGCGTCGGGATCTGGCGAGGGAGAAAAAATTGGATTGTGCGGATTGGGTTCAAAAGTGCGGAAATCGCGCGTCCGGACATGTCCAATCCGCCAGGTCTCGCCATCGGAACCACCGTAAAAAATGTCGTAAGGACCAGGACCTGTATGGCAAATCATCTCGGCGATTTGCTGGCGCATAGCTGTAATACGCGGTTGGTATTCGGGAAGAAGCGCGAGATTTTGCATTTCGTCCGAATCTGTCTCCAAATCGTACAATTCGTCGATATCAAAGCGATTGCGAATATATTTCCAGCGACCATCGAGGTTCATCACATGCGCGGCAAACTGCTCGCGTTCTTTCGACCCCCAATAAATGACTTCCTGACTGGCGATCTCGGCAAAAATGGGCTGGGGTTCGGGTTGCCGACCATTCAGAATCGCGTTTGCAACGGAACGACCATCAATTTTCTCGGGTGGCGTCTCGTTTGCCAGATCGAGCAAGGTCGGCATTAAATCAACACCGGCAAGCGGGGTCGTCACGCGCAGCCCCGCCGGGAGGGAGAGCGGCCATGAGAACAGGCAGGGAACTCTGACTGAGGCTTCGTACATAAGGTTCGGTGAGGCCATGATCGCCGAGCAATTCGCCGTGGTCGCTCATAAAAACCACGAGCGTATTATCGCGCATATGCTGATCGATAGACTAAAAACGGCTTATCCATCATTTGGTAGGAACGGTTTCTGACAGCACTTTGACCACTTGATCAATTGTTTTTCCATGTTTTGCCTGGGAAATTTCCAGGTCGTATTGGGCCTGCAATCGCATCCAGATACCTGGCGTGGTCCCAAAGTAACGCGCAAGTCTGAGGGCTGTGTCTGCTGTTACTGAACGCATCCCTCGCACGATTTGACTGATTCGCAACGGAGGCACATCGATATCCTTTGCAACGCGATATTGGCTCAATCCAAGGGGCTTCATAAAGTCTTCGAGAAGCACCTCGCCTGGATGGACAGGTGGGAGTTTTTCCATTTTTGTCTCCGTCAGTGATAGTCGGTGATTTCTACACGGTATGCATCAGGCTGCTCCCATCGGAAGCAAATGCGCCATTGATCGTTGATCCGAATACTGTATTGTCCAGAGCGGTTCCCCTTAAGAGGTTCAAGACGATTGACCTTAGGTAAGATGAGATCTCTCAAATTGTCGGCTTCGTTGAGGTAAATCAACTTGCGCCGCGCCGTTCTCTGGATATCGGGTGGTAGTTTCTTTGAGACTTCACCCCGGAAGATTTTTGCGGTCTCATCATTGGCAAAGCTTCTGATCATATTACAATGATAACGAGAGGTGATATTAGGGTCAAGTGTTAATACTTTTGGGATTATGTTTGGATTCAACTGATCGGCGTGCCAACGAGTATATTGTCGCTTTTTGCGTGCCGCATTTATATGGGCAGTTTTTTTAATGCTTCAAGCAATCGGTCGAGAGGGGCTGCATTTTATACTTGTTTTTTATATCGGTTTGAGCCTTTCATGAAGAAACCGCCACATTCATGCCTGCGTACCCGCAGGCAAACAGGCACATCAAAGTCAAGGAGACTGACATGGACCGGGAAACGATGACAAACGAAGAGAATTACGCCTTTGATTTAACGGGTTATGTGCATGTGCCGGGGGTCCTGACTCGCCCGGAAGTCGCGCGGATAAATGATGCGATTGATCGGGTCGGATCGCTCGAGGGCATGCTCGGCTGGGAAGGCGATTTGCGCGAACCGTTCCGCGATTTGTTGATCCATCCCCAACTCGTGTGGTATCTGAATCAAATTGTAGGATACGGTTTCAGGCTCGATCGCGCACCTGAAATACTGTGCGACGAAACCTGTGACACTTCCGCTCCGCTGGTGGGCGGCAATGAGCCGAGAGATCCCGCGCTGGCATATTATCATCAGAACAATCGAAGATTTTGTGAAGGCGTACGCGTAATCTGGGCACTCTCTGATGTCAAAGCCGGAGAAGGCGGATTTGTATTCGTACCGTGTACCCACAAATCAAATGTGGAAACACCAGAAGATATATTGACCGGCGAAGATGACTCGGATTATCTTTTTCAACCTGAACTAAAAGCGGGCGATCTGCTCATCGTCGGCCTGAGCGTCGTACAGGGCATGCGTCCGTGGCAGGGCGAGGGATCGCAGCGCTTGCTATCCTACGAATACGTGGGACGCGGTGTGATCCGTTCTGCAGGACCTGCCCCTGAATCGGAAAAGATGCCAGTATCCGACCGGATGGAAGAGTTGACTCCTGAACAGCGCGCATCGCTGTATCGCCCAGGATATTGGGATACAACGCCGCCACCGACGGTGAAAACAGATGGCGAGACAATCGCATTGGACGAATCGCGGGAAATTTTTCACCCATCTTTCCTGATGAAAAATCCAAACTCGGGCATTGACGAAAAGGAATTTTACTTTTGGGACTTAAACGGGTATCTGGTGCTACGCGGAGTCATGGATGAAGAATGGCTGGCACAGGCCAATGCCGCTATTGACAAATTTGAGGACCAAATCGTCGTTGGCGACGAACTCGCACAAGGGTCGAAAACTCTCGCGGGCACGGGCAGGCCCCTGTTGGGTGGACTGACTCAATTGCCCAGCCCCTATTGCGATCCTTTCCGACGAATGCTCGCCCACCCGGTCGTTGAACATCGGCTGAACTGGATGGGCGCCAGCGGTGGTCGCACGGGCGGGGGAACGGCATTTTGCGCGGTCAAAGGCACATCGGGACATTCCCAGCACGGCTCCAATGAGCCACTCAATCCAACCCGGGGATATATTTATCAAAATGGACGCAGTTATTGCGAAGCCGTAACCGTAACCTGGCAGTTGCGCGATGTAACAGAAGCCGACGGTGGATTTGCATGCGTGCCGGGATCGCACAAAGCGTATTATCCTCCCCCCCCGGGTGTGCGCTCCTGCGATGACCACATGGGATTGGTAAAACACATAGAGGTGAAAGCGGGCGATGTGCTCTTCTTCATGGATGGCAGCACCTCACATGGTACATTCGCGTGGAAAAGCGACATCTCGCGGCGGGGGATTTTGCACAAATATTCATCGCGCAATTTTAATCGCAGCGGCGGAGAATTGGCCTATCCGGAAAAACGGTGGGGCGATCTCGTCTCGGGCATGACCGACGAACAGATGGCAGTCATGCGCGGTCCCGACCGCGATGTGTTCAAAAAGAACGTGCCCAGATTGGAAATTGCCGACGGTTCAGTCGTCGCGTCTTACGAGCGAGGCAGTGCATTGTACAGCCAGGACGCACCCAAAGGTCCAGTGGGAAAAAAATAATGCAGACGACAAATCCCCCATCATCCGACCAGCCAAAGCCACCAGCCCCTCCAGAAAATCGAATGATTAAGGAAGGGAGCATTCCCGAAAAGAAAAACTAAACCGTTTTTTAGAATCAATCACCAACTGCCCATTTATATGGGCAGTTTTTTTATATTGGCATACGTCAAGCAATCGGTCAATAGGGGCTGCATTTTGTACTTGTTTTTTATATCGGTTTGAGCCTTTCATGAAGAAACCGCCACATTCATGCCTGCGTACCAGCAGGCAAACAGGTACATCAAAGTCAAGGAGGCTGAAATGGACCGGGAAACGATGACAAACGAAGAGAATTACGCCTTTGATTTAACGGGTTATTTGCATATACCGGGAGCTTTGACCCGTCCCGAAGTCGCGCGGATAAATGATGCGATTGATCGGGCCGGATCGCTCGAGGGCATGCTCGGCTGGGAAGGCGATTTGCGCGAACCATTCCGCGATTTGCTGATCCATCCCCAACTCGTGTGGTATTTGAATCAAATTGTGGGACACGGTTTCAGGCTCGACCGCGCACCCGAAATTTTGTGTGACGAAACCTGTGACACTTCCGCTCCGCTGGTGGGCGGCAATGAGCCGAGAGATCCCGCACTGGCATATTATTACCAGAATGGTCGAAGATTTTGCGAAGGCGTGCGCGTAATCTGGGCACTCTCAGACGTAAAAGCCGACGATGGCGGGTTTGCGTTTGTACCGTGTACCCACAAATCAAATGTGGAAACACCAGAAGATATATTGACCGGTAAAGATGACTCGGATTATCTTTTTCAACCCGAACTAAAAGCGGGCGATATGCTCATCGTCGGCTTGAGCGTCGTACAGGGCATGCGTCCGTGGCAGGGTGAAGGACCGCAGCGGCTGCTGTCCTACGAATACGTGGGGCGCGGTGTGATACGTTCGTCAGGACCTGGCCCCGAATCAGAAAAGATGCCAGTATCCGACCGGATGGAAGAGTTGACTCCTGAACAGCGCGCATCGCTGTATCGCCCAGGATATTGGGATACAACGCCGCCACCGACGGTGAAAACAGATGGCGAGACAATCGCATTGGACGAATCGCGGGAAATTTTTTACCCATCTTTCCTGATGAAAAATCCAAACTCGGGCATTGACGAAAAAGATTTTTACTTTTGGGACTTGAACGGATATCTGGTGCTGCGCGGAGTCATGGATGAAGAATGGCTGGCACAGGCCAATGCCACCATTGACAAGTTTGAGGATCAAATCGTCGTTGGCGAAGAACTCGCACGCGGGTCAAAAAGCCTCGCGGGCACGGGCAGACCCTTATTGGGTGGACTAACGCAGTTGCCCAGCCCCTATTGCGATCCATTTCGGCGAATGCTCGCCCACCCGGCTGTTGAACACCGGCTGAACTGGATGGGTGCCAGTGGTGGTCGCACGGGCGGGGGAACCGCATTTTGCGCGGTCAAAGGCACATCGGGCCACTCCCTGCACGACTCCAATGAGCCGCTCAATCCAGGCCGAGGATATATCTATCAAAATGGGCGAAGCTTTTGCGAAGCCGTAACCGTAACCTGGCAATTGCGCGATGTAGTCGAAGCCGACGGTGGATTTGCGTGTGTGCCTGGATCGCACAAGGCGTATTATCGCATGCCGCGTGGGGTAAGTTCCTGCGATGACCACATGGGATTGGTAAAACACGTAGAGATGAAAGCGGGCGATGTGCTCTTCTTCATGGATGGTGGTACCACACACGGCACATTGGCGTGGAAAAGCGATATCTCGCGGCGGGGGATCTTGCACAAATACTCATCGCGCAACTTCAATCGCAGCGGAGGAGAATTGACCCATCCAGAAAAACGGTGGGGTGATATCGTCTCGGGCATGACCGATGAACAGATGGCAGTCATGCGCGGTCCTGACCGCGATGTATTCGAAAAGAATGTGCCCAGGTTAGAAATTGCCGACGGTTCAGTCGTCGCGTCTTACGAACGAGGCGGTGCATTGTACAGCCAGGACGCGCCCAAAGGTCCAGTGGGAAAAAAATAATGTATGAGCGTGCCTCTGTACGCGCCCATCTGGGAAGAGGCACGCATTGCTTGCAGGCTTTCTGGTTGACAGTTCTGGTCATGCAGTCTATTTTTGAACAAAAAAATACATGGAGGATATAAATGGGCATTAATGTGGGTTTTGTGGGTGCTGGAGGACGGGCGCGGTCGCATATGCGTGCGTTAGCCAATATAGAAGATGTCGAGATCGTTGCAATTTGTGACATAAAAGAAGAAACGGCACAAAGCGCGACTTCAGAATTTGGTGGCACGGCTTATACCGACTATCGCGTAATGCTGGACAAAGAAAATTTGACCGCAATGTATGTGGTCGTACCGACATTTGCACATTATGACGCGGAGATCTTGGCGGCGCAACAGGGCGTACACATGTTATTGGAAAAACCCGTAGTGCCGTCAATGGAAAAGGGATTGGAAATTCTACAAGCCGTTCAAAAATCGGGCGTATTGACCTCTGTCGGCTATCAACAGCGATATACGGGATGGGCAAAACAGGGGCGTGAATTTTTGAAAGACAAGCCCGTCGCCATGGCCCTGGCCTATCGATGGGGCGGTTTGCCTGGCACCCCATGGTGGCGCGTGATGGCGCAGTCGGGTGGGCAAATTGTCGAACAGACCACACATCAGATTGACTTATTGCGCTACCTCGTGGGCGATGTTGCAGAAGTACACGCGTATTATGCCACCCGCGCATTGAACGATGTCGAAAATCTCGATATCCCCGATGTATATGCCCTATCGCTCAAATTTGAAAATGGCGCTGTGGGCACGCTGAGTTCCACCTGCGTTCTCCGTGAAGGCGGTGGGTCAAATGGTACGGATATAATCATGCGCGATATGCGAGCGACCGTCGATGGAAATGGCGTAACCGTATTTCCAGGCGGTGCGGCTGAAGTCGGCGAAATACCCGAATCGGAAGATATTGACGAAGTATTTATGGCTGCAATTCGTTCGGGAGATGGATCGGGAATCTTATCTGACTTTGAAGAGGGTTTGCGTAGCCTCGACATTTCACTCGCGGCAAACAAATCTGCTGAAACGGGCCAACCCGAGCGAACTTATTTTTCACAAAATCGTTGAAGAAAGCAGTCAGGTTAGTTATCCCGCACTGCACGCAGAGCACAACGCAGTAATTCACAAAGGTAGGACTATGCTAAAAAGAAACACCAAAAAGAAGCAAAAACGGAGCGCGTTGCGAGAATTTGGAATCGCCATATTTTTAGCCATTTTGATCCGGGGAACGCTGGTGCAAGCGTATCATATTCCCTCGGGATCAATGGAAGATACGCTATTAGAAGGGGATTACGTATTGGGTGATAAACTGACGTTTGGCACGCAAATCCCCGACCGCGTGCCCATTCTGAATACCAAATTGCCCTCATTTCGCGTGCCGGGATTTTCAACACCTCAACCGGGAGATCTGGTGATTTTTGAATTTCCCCGCGATGAATCGCGCGATTTTATCAAGCGGTGTATTGCGATTGAAGGGCAGACAGTGGAAATCAAAAACAAAATTGTGTATGTAGATGGAAAGCGATTTGAAAACCCAGAAGGTGTTAAGCACGAAGACCCCAGAGTGGAAGCCAAACAGCACAGCCCACGCGACAACTACGGACCGCGCACAGTGCCGCCGGGACACTTTTTTGCGATGGGAGACAATCGCGACAGCAGTTACGACAGCCGCTTTTGGGGGATGGTATCCATGGAAAAAGTAAAAGCACACCCATTATTTATTTACTATTCCTGGGACAGCCAAAAGCCCCTGTGGAATATTTTTGAAAAAATTCGCTGGAGCAGGCTGGGCTTGTTGGAATAACCGAATGAAAATGGTATCTATGAGGCCCGATGAACTATCGGGCCTTTTTTTACAGGCAAAATTCAGAAAACAGAAAGCAACCACAGCACAGGCGTAGCCTACAACGGAGCGCAGCGAGTATGAACACAGATGGACACAGATGGGATTGTGAAAGATCAATAGTCGGGGCACCCTTCGTTTTGTGTTTCCTATTAGCTGTCTTTTGTCTCATCGGACAAAGTAAAGCGGCGGAAGTAGTATTGCTTTATACAGGAGACACACAGAGTTTCCTCGAAGTGTGTGGCTGTGCGGACAATCAGCTCGGCGGCATTGCGCGGCGTGCAACAATGGTAAACGACTTAAAACTGTCGTATCCCAATGCACTATTATTAGATGCCGGTAGCCTATTTGCAGGCGATACAGTATTGGATCAATTGCGTTGCAAGATACATTTGAAAGCCATGAAAGCCATCCATTACGACGCGGCCAATGTCGGTGTGGGAGAGTTGCGTTTTGGGCAAGCGTTCTTTGAAACCATGCGCGATTCAATTGGCGTCCCTTTTGTAAGTGCAAATTTAAAGATAAATGGCGTGCAAATGGGTGCGCCCGTGCGAATTTTGAACGCGGGCGATGTGCGCGTAGGTCTCATAGGTGTAGCGAGTGAACGAGAGATTGAAGTACACGGTATGGCAATGGGGGTCTCTCACATAAATATGCCCGATGGTATAACAGTTGAGCTTGATGGCGTGAAAGAGGCAGTTGCACAATTGCACCAAAAGACCGATCTCATAGTTGTATTGAGCGATTTGGATCGAGATGCAGAACGCGACCTCGTACAACACATCGCCGATATAGATATCGTGATCAGCGCTCGATCAACAGAGACAACCCATCGGATCGGCAATACCCTGTTGCTGGGTACCCACCCCCAGGGTAAGGCAATTGGACAGGCGATATTGACCGTAGAAAATGGACAGGTGACAGCAGAACAAATCACCCCCATATTGATCTCGGAATCCATTGGCGAAGACCGCACAGTGAAACGGCTCGTGGATGAATTTTACAATCTGGTTCAAAAAAATTCGGCGTTGCAGCAGACGGGGCGACCGAGATTTGCGGGATTTGCACTGGAAGATCAGGTGCGTCAGGGCACCAACAGATATGTGGGGGTAGAAACGTGTAAAGGATGCCATCCTGCCGAGGTTACAGACTGGGAACATTCGCATCATGCGAATGCATTTAACCGCTTGTTGCAAAAACAAAAACACTATCAGCCCGACTGCGTAACCTGTCACACCACGGGATTTGGATATCCCACGGGGTTCCGAATTGGCAAAGATGCCAAACGACTTACAAATGTGCAGTGCGAAGTGTGTCACGGACCAGGAGAACAACACGCGCGGCGTCCCGAAGTCCGCAATATCCGCCGCACGCCATTTCCCGATTTGTGCCAACGCTGTCACGATGCAAACCAGACGCCCGACTTTGACACCCGATTTGCCGATATGCTGGCAGAAGTAAATCACAAGGGGCACGGTTCTTCTCACTCAATAACTAAATCGGACACAGAGCAAGGTGAAACGGGACAGAGCCGAGATGGCCGCCCCCTCGTCGAGCTATTTGTGATGGCGGATTGTCCCTATGGCATACGTGCAGAACAAACCCTTGCCCCTCTGTTTCACAAATTGAGGGATCAAATCGATTTCCATCTGTATTTTATCGCAGATGAAGCAAGTGCAAAGGATGTCGCATCGCCTCCTCCTGCCGCACGCACGACACGGACAACAGAGCCTGGATGTCAGGCGACGACCGCGACGGGATCGGGCCGCTTTCGCAGCTTACACGGCGATAGAGAAATAGCCGAAGGCATTCGACAAACCGTTGTGATGTCGCTGTATCCCGATCGGTTCTGGGATTACATTTTGTGTCGCAACAAATCGGGTATTGCGACCGATTGGCGGGTTTGTGCAACACAGGTGAACATGGATGCAGACAAAATCGCCGAATTATCCGAAAACGATGCGGGTGAAACGCTATTTGCCGAAAATATCCGCCGAGCCAATCTACTGAGCGTTAACGCCTCGCCCACATTGCGCGTGAATGGGCGCGATGTCAAAACGTCTTCTCATGAGGTGGCGCAGTTCATCTGTCGCAATGACAAAAATTTGCCCTTCTGCGCCGATGTTCCCGAATGCCTCAGCGATCGGGATTGTGTACATTCGGACAAAGTTGGCCTGTGCTTAAACGGCGGAACACCCCGCGCGCAATGCGAAATGCGCGATCCCATCTCTTTTCAAACGACCATTCTCAACGACGCGACCTGTACAGTGTGTGATACGTATTCGTTTATTCGATCCACACTATCGCTCTTTCCCGGTGCTGAGTTCCAAACCGTAGAGGTGAACAGCGAGATGGGACAGAACCTGATTGCGCTTTATAGGCTGGATCGGGTGCCAGCTTATGTGCTGAATAATGAATTTGAGAAAACAGCCCATTTTAATCGGTTTGCACACTTGATGCAGCGCGTTGGTGATCATTTTGTGCCAACCGTGCTATTGACACCAATTGCACGAGTTTTTCAAGGCCAGAATTTAGGTGGTATGGACCTATTTATGGATGTTAGTGTGTCTCCAGCATTACAAATAGCAGAACGACTCTTACAATGGGTCAAAAAAGTCCAGGCACCCGAGCGCTTACGCCTGCATTTTGTAGGCAATGACAAACAAAACGCGCTATTTCGGCAGGCCCAAAAGGTCGCACCCAAGCGGATGATTGACCTCCTGTTGTGCCACAAGCAAAAGGCATCTTCCGACACATCTTCTGTAGTAAACTGCTTAAAACAGATGGGCATTGCCATCAGCGGGAAAGACAACAGAGCAGAAATACACGCCACTGCTCGAGCACTCGGCGTGATACCAACAAAGTCGCCGACTGTAGTAATCGATGGACGTTTTGTGGTGCAAGCAGAGGGTCTGAAGCAGATAGAAGCGATATTTTATCGCCTGCACCCGGAATTGCTCCAACGCGACAGGAACACAGCCAAGCTATCTGGCGTCAAATAATAAGTACTTGTCCGCTTTCGCGATTGATCAATGAGGAGATTGATATGATACGCGCCCGAATATTTTGCGCTTTCGCGCTGTGTAGCCTGTTGGCAACTTCTGGGTGTAAGCCAATCCCCACAGAGCCTGAAACCAGTTTAGACGGGCTTGTGTATGTCAACAACTCATGGGGATTTCAAATCAGTCGTCCCAGCGACCAATGGGGTATCGATGTAGCAACCCTTACATCACAAAGAGATATCAATGGTTTATCACCTGTAACCGTACGCATTCTCAGTCCTGCATTTACAGGTGAATTTCGTCCGCAAATGCGCCTGGAGCCACAAGCACTACCAGCTGGCTTCACCACAATGACACTGGATCGACTCGTTCAGAATTTTGAAGAGCAGTATCTAATGCGGGCATTTAATCAATATCAGGTCATTGGCGAAAAACAGCGCGTCCCACTCAAGGTGGGCGAGGCAATTCAGTGGCAATTCCGCTATTCTCAACTGGAACGCTCCAACCGAGCATATCCCGGCACCCGATTTCTCGTAGCCATAGCCATCCACAATCAGGTGGGGTATTACATGATCGGTAATGGCAGCCGGGACGCCGGCTATCCGCGATCCGAATATGAGCAAATTGTGGCGAGTTTGGAGTTTCGTTGACTTACTAATGCCTATCGTTTCGAAAAACAAGAGCCTTGTGGAACTTCATCCACAGGGCTTTTTCATTCTTATGGCGATGCGGCATCAGTTTGAGATTTGAGATGTTTTTCTAAAAATTGAGCGGACATTTCAAAAAGCGATGCCGCACTATCTTGCGTGGCATTGCGAAAGCCGTGATCGGCATTGACAACCTTGTAGAGCGTGACATCCAAACCCACTTTTTGCATCGCGGCATAGAGCAATTCGCTCTGGTTATAGGGAACCGACTGATCTTTCTCCCCGTGCATGATGAGCATGGGCGGGTCGTTTTTGCTGACATAAGTAATGGGATTGGCCGCAGCGACCTTCTCCTTATTTTCCTGAATGGGGCCACCAATCAATCTGGACTCGGGCGAATCGGCTGCATCGTGATCAATTCGGCCTTCAAAATCATTCATACGCAAAAAATCTGTAGGGCCAAACCAATTGCATATCACCTGTACCTGGCTCGAATATTGGCTGTGATCATCCGTTTCAAATACATTTTCATCATGCGTTAATCCCATCATCGCCACGAGATGTCCTCCAGCAGACGACCCCCACGCGCCGATGCGGTCGGGGTCGAGATTGTATTTTTTTGCATTTGCTCTCACCCAGCGCACAGCTGTTTTGCAGTCTTCAATTTGCGCTGGAAAGAGAGCTTCGCCGCTGAGTCGATATTCTACATCAACCACGGCAAATCCGCGCTTAGTCATATTGAGTGCCCGCCCGCCATTGCCTTTGGATCCCCCACGCCAACCACCCCCGTGAATCCATATCACCACGGGCACAGCAGATGATGTATCGGGCGGAAGATAGAGATCGAGGGGAAGTTCTCTTTCCCCAACTCGTCCGTAGATCAGGTCTCGGTGGACAGTTACACCTTCTGGAATGTTCACGGTATTCCTCCGTCGATTATTGCGATAAAAAATATCTTCTTCAAGTGTGACAAAGCCATCTTTATCTGTGTCAATTTGCTCAAACAGACGGCGCTGTCGTTCGGGAAATTCCTCCCGCGACAATTTGCCGTCTTTATTTTTGTCATTGCGTGCAAAAAACCGCTCCGCCGCGCTCTGGTTGCGATTTTCGGATTGCTCCTGGGCAAACAGAGGTGGTGTAATCAGCAGGATAACAGCGAAGATTTTCCAAGCGGGGTACAACTGCGCCAGCAGTTTATAGGTCATAACAGAGCCTCCTGGTCTGCCAGATAGTGATTGCCTTTTGTCATTGCCAATATATATAAGAGCACAACTTCCCAAAAGCCATTTAGACCGCGCTATTGACGATGGATTTTTTATGGCATGTCGCATTCGGTCTGCATATATTGGACAGCGACGGAGATGGCGTAAACATCAACAGTGAAAGGAAATGGTCATGCTGAGAATTGCTATTCTGGCGCCACCACAAGCCAATCAGCGGTGGACGCTCATGAAACAATGCGGGGTCGAAGGTGCGGTTGGGGGCATAACATTGCGCCCAAAACCGGACGCAGAGCCGGAAGAACAGCCCTGGAGTTACACATCGCTGGCAAAAGCAAAAGCCGCTTACGAAGCAAGCGGAATATCCCTTGAGGTTATTGAATCGCGGCCGCCCATGGAAAAGATCAAATTGGGACTGCCCGGACGAGACGAAGAAATTGAGGTGGTATGTGAACTGCTCAGGAACATGGGCAAACTCGAAATCCCCGTGTGGTGCTATGCGTGGATGCCTATTCTGGGGGTTATGCGTACATCTCGATCCATTTCCTCTCGGGGTGGCGCGCATGTAAGCGGATTTGATCTCGAAGCACTGGAATCACAAGGCAACCCTGCCGAGCGTCCCATACACAATATTGACGGCGTGCCAATAGCCGAGCAAGAGATCCCCGCGGCGTCCGTGACAGAGGAGCAACAGTGGGTCAATCTGAAGTATTTTCTGGAGCGCATTGTACCCGTGGCCGAAGAGGCCAACGTCAAACTGGCCCTGCATCCCGACGACCCACCGCTGTCGCCCATCCGCGGTATTGCGCGCATTATGAGCAGCGTTAAAAACTACCAAAAACTCGTTGATATCGTGCCGAGTCCAATGAATGGCATTGGACTTTGCCAGGGCAATTTTACACTGATGACTGACGATTTGCCCTCGGTCATCCGGCACTTTGGCGAACAGAAAAAAATCCACTTCTTGCACATTCGCGATGTTGTCGGTCAACCCGATAAATTCGAAGAAGCATTTCACGACGATGGAAAAACAGACCTCGTCGCGTGTTTGCGCGCCTATCGAGACATTGGCTTTGACGGCGTTTGCCGTCCAGACCACTATCCCAAAATGGGGGATGACCACTTTGGCGACGAACACGGCATCGCGCGACTATTTGCCGTCGGATATCTGAAAGGCTTGCGAGAAGCCGTTTATGCAGAATGAGATACACCCACCGCAAAATCAGGAGCATTGTTTCTATGGCAAAAAAGAATATTCAAATTCGATTGGCTGCGCGTCCAGTCGGCTATCCCAAAACATCCGACTTCTCAATTGAAGAATCGCCCATTCCCGAACCCGGTGAAGGAGAACTCCTCTTGAAAACGCAGTACCTCTCCGTTGACCCCTACATGCGCGGGCGCATCAATGATCGAAAATCCTACGCGCCAAATGTAGAAATTGGTGCGGTTATGATTGGGCGGAGTGTAAGCGAAGTAATCGCATCCAACGATCCCAACTTCGATATCGGTGATATTGTCTGGTCCGATCACGGATGGCAGACTTACGGGATTTCAGCAGCACAGGGCCTCCGAAAAATAGATCCTTCGATGGGACCCGTTTCAACCGCACTCGGCATTCTCGGCATGCCGGGATTGACAGCCTATTTTGGTTTGTTAGAAGTCGGTAAACCCAAAGCCGGCGAGACCGTAGTGGTTGCGGCAGCAGCCGGTGCCGTGGGATCGCTGGTCGGGCAAATTGCAAAAATCAAAGGATGTCGCGCCATTGGCATAGCTGGCAGCGATGAGAAAGTGGGATACGTCCTTGACGGCCTGGGTTTTGACGGCGCGTTCAATTACAAAACCACAGCGGATTATCGCGCCGAATTACAACGCTTATGCCCCAATGGCGTCGATGTGTATTTTGACAACGTGGGCGGAAGCATTACCGATGCGGTCTTTTCTCTTATGAACATGTGGGGCCGGATTTCCGTTTGCGGACAAATTTCACAATACAACCTCATCGAACCGGAAATGGGACCTCGGATGATGGGCGGTTTTATTGGCAAGCGGTTGCGGATGCAGGGATTTTTAGTGAGCGATTTCGCAGATCAACACGCCGAGGGGTTACAGCAAATGTCGGCCTGGCTAAAAGAAGGCCGGCTCAATTACCGGGAAGATATTGTCGAAGGTCTGGAAAACGCGCCCCGTGCATTTATCGGCATGCTGCGAGGTGATAATATTGGCAAGCGATTAGTGAAGTGTGATGGGAATTGATATGGCACAAAATGTATCGCGGAGAGATTTCTTAGGAGCAGTTAGTAGCGCGGCTGTGGGATTGTCGATGATGGGCGTGACGGCTGCGGAACCGAAACCCAATCTGCTATTCATCTTGACGGACCAACACCGGCAAGATGGCGTGGGATGTTATGGAAAAAAAGGAATTATAACGCCCAATCTGGATCGGTTGGCATCGGACGGAATGCGATTCGACAGGGCATATACCGCACAACCCGTCTGCGCGCCAAATCGCGGCGCAATAGTCTCGGGCCTTTATCCACACAATCACGGAGTGCTCGAAAACACATGGGATTTGAACCCAAAAATACCGCTTTTGCCAGACTTTCTCAAATCTATGGGATATCGGTGCGCCTACTTTGGCAAATGGCACCTGGGAGACCCCGCGCGAGACGCCTGGGAGACAATGCCCACATATCCCGGCGATGGCCGTGGACAAGGGCATTACTACACAATCGGCGACAAAAAAGTGTATCAAACGGATGTGCTGACACAAGACACCATTGATTTTATTCGCAAAGATGACGCGCGTCCATTCTGCGCTTATGTGTCCTATTATCCTCCCCATCCGCCTTATTCTGTCCCCAAAAAATACGAAGCACTTTATCAGAAGCTCTACCCCAATGACGAAAAACGACGCAAGTACTACGCGATGTGTACAGCGGTTGATGATGCGGTGGGTGATCTGTTGAAAACACTCGATGACAAAGGGATTGCAGAAAATACCCTCGTCGTCTTTACGACCGAACACGGTCACCACTTTGACCACCGCTGGAATGACCACAGCAAACGCCTCTGTTATGATATCGCCGCACGCATTCCCATGCTCATGCGATTCCCCGCGGCAATTTCCAGCGGCGGAATCGGCGAATCCCTCATCAGTTCGGTCGATTTGACACCGACGATCCTCGGCCTTATGGGATATGCGGTGCCCGAGGGCCTCGACGGTCTAAATCTGAGCGATTCAATCCGACAGGGCGGCAAAACAGGGCGCGAGGCACTCGTCATGGTAAACACGCCATTTATCGACAAAAAAAGAGGACGCCCCAATCAGCCCGATCTCGCTAAAGGAGAAGAGCGGTGTGTGGTGTCAGGCGATTGGAAACTAATTTTGTCAACCGTTAGAAAACCCGAACTGTATCACTTGCCCAGCGATCCGGGTGAACGACAAAACCGCTGGCAAGAGATGGCAAGCTCTGAAACCGCCGCAAATTTGAAAACCCACCTGCAAGCCTGGGCACACAAAACAAGGGATAAACTCGCACCGAGCTTATTGGCAAAAATATGAATAATTAACGGGAGCAGATTTTATGGAATATGTCAACTTTGGTTCTGCGGGTGTAAAAGTAAGTCGGCTGGCACTGGGTCTGGGATTTCGCGGACAGGCAGACGAGGCAGAAGGTCAAAGGGTTATTGAGCGGGCGATAGATCTGGGCATAAACCTGATCGACTGCGCCAATACCTATGGTCCCGGTGATGATCGCACGCATATCGGGCGTTCAGAAGTCGTGCTGGGCAAAGCTTTGAAGGGCAAGCGCGACGATGTGGTGATTACCTCGAAAGTATTTAGCCGCGTCGGCGCGGGACCAAATGATCAAGGTCTATCCCGCTATCACATCATGCGAGAAGTAGAGCGATCGCTGAACCGATTGGACATCGATTGTATCGACGTGTATCTCGTGCATAACTTCGATGAATCGGCACCGATTGAAGAAACCGCACGCGCATTGGACGATCTGGTACATCAGGGCAAAGTGCGCTATATCGGGTGCTGCAACCATTCGGCATGGCAAGCGTGCAAAGCACTCTGGATTCAACACACATTGAATCTGGTGCCTTATATGTGCATGCAGAATCCTTACAATTTGCTACACCGCGCATTGGAGCGAGAGATTTTTCCCTTTGTGCGAAGCGAGGGTCTGGGAGTGATGGTTTACAGTCCGTTAGCCGTGGGACTGTTGAGCGGATTTTACAAACCCGACGCACCTCCACCCGAAGGTTCGCTGTGGGCAAAACGCCAAATGCACCAATACGAAACCATGATGGCGGGCGCAGAGGGAAAAGTTCTAACAACCCTGTTTGATATAGCAGATGAACTGGACAAAACGCCGGGACAAGTCGCCCTATCATGGGTCCTATCGCACCCCGAAGTGACCGTAGCAATTACAGGTGGCGACACCATCGCGCATTTAGAAGACAATATCGGGGGCGTGGGATGGGTTCTGGATGCCGCATTGCGAGACAGATTGAACGCCGTTTCCGTGAACCTGGAATCCGGACGATAGGTTTGTTACCCTTGCAAGACCATCATTAACAAAGGGCTTATGATTTGATCATAAGCCCTTTTGAGACAGGCGCGGGGCTACTCTTTCGGCCAGCCATCGGGTATTTCGTTGGCGGCGAGGGCGGCCTGGATGGCGGCAGCGGCATTGCTGGTAACCCAGCCGCTCCAAAGGTCGGCTTTGGAGCGCAACCACCAGAGAGCTGCGTCGTTCGTGCTGGCCTCCGGGTTATCGTGCTGCCAAGCGGCAACTTCTTTGTAGAGGTTGATGTCGAGGCTCCAGGCCCGCAGCATCTCGACGACGTCCGCGGCCCTGGCCGGCAGACTGGAATGCACCGCAATCAGGATCGTTGCGTCTTCGTAGGCGCAGGCCTTGTTCGTAGACCAGCACTCGTCGCTGTATGCGGGCTCCTCGAGCCGTACCAGGTCCAGGAGCAAGGCCGGGTCATTGGTGCCCCACTGGTAGCCGAGCCAGGGCTCGCGTTTCTCGTAGGCACTGTACAGGTCGGCGTTCAGAGCGGCGGCATCCTCGGGGGTGACGATATGTACGTGGTCAGATAGGCCGTAGCCTTTGACCTGGGCGACATTGATCTCCGCGCAGCTCCAGCCGATAACGCAGGACATCAGGCGCGCTTTGCCTCCAGTCTCCGCGGTCACAAACAGGTTCTTGAAGCGGTCGTCCTTGAGATCATCTACGCTGTCCAGGTCGGGATACTGCTCCTGGAGATACGCGGGAATGACAAACGCCGACTGCCAGTCCTTGCCCAGGCTTGGGCCCACGAGAATCACTTCGCCAGCGGCTTGAGCTTCTACCCAGTCTTCTTCCTGGTTGGGCAGCCAGATCTCCATAGTAACGTGGGTGTCGCCTCTGCGTAGTCTCCCAAGCAGGGGTATCGTGGTGCCGGAGATCACGTCGGTAGGATAGCCGTAGCCCTTCTCGACGATATACTGGGCGATGCGGTTCTGCACCTGGACACTGGCCCAGTTCAGGTCGCTGAAAACGATGGTCTCTTTAGGCTCTACCAGCGCGGATGAGCCTGTCACGCGAGCCTTCCCACCAATGGGCAAATCCAGCAACACCTTGTAACCTGCGTTAATCGGAATGCTCGACCATGAACCGATCTGAACCTCATCCTTCCAGGAGCGCGCCTGATAATAACCCGTCACATTGTCCCCTGAAAGTTTCAGTTCTGCCTGACCATTCTCATCGGTTGTGCCCGACCACTGATAGTCTGGAGCCCGTCCAGCAATAGACCGCGCAAATTCTATAGCTGCACCGGTCACTGGGGTGCCATCCTGCGATAGGGTAAACATCACCACCGCCTGTAAGGCATCGTGTTGCGCGGTCAATTTACTCAGTCGCTGTCCGACCTGACCGTTTGTCTCTGTCTCCTGCAACTGCGTCACGCGCTCAACTCCACAACTCCACATCACGCATGTGGCAAGCGCGATCACAACGATACGTATCGACATAACAACCTCCTTTGCACGACATTCTCCCCGGCTTTTTTTAGCGATCATCAATTACATGACGGATTATAAATAACATGACTATATTTGTCAAAATATTTTATATTGAAAATTCCGATTTTTGAAACTATATCTGTGGTTGATAGGCCATGGCGTGGGTCGCTTTTTTCTATTGTGTGTAGAATCCGATTTGTGCATATACAGAGCGGTGGTCGTCAACCATCGCTTTTGTATTCGGGAGTGTGATAATGCATGTAATACGGACATTCTGGTTGCATCTGCTATTGGCGATTGTCGCGCTGGTCTTGTGGGACACGCCCGTGATAAAACCTTTTCGCGTATTTGTGGTGTGGATTCACGAAATGGGCCATGCGAGCATGGCCATTGCAACAGGCGGTGAAGTAGAGGAACTGCGCGTGCGGTGGAATGAGTCGGGGCATGTAATCAGCCGAGGGGGAATATTTCCGCTCATCAGTTCAGCGGGTTATATCGGGTCCGCCATTCTCGGTGCGTTGCTGATTTATACGGGCCGATGGCTGGGCATGCAAAGGATATTGCTCGGTCTGGTTGGCACTTTGCAAATTGGAATGGCTGCACTGTACACGCCATTTGGGACACTCGATTTCTGGTTTGGCACGATCTGTGGTCTCCTATTGATTATCGTAACAATTCGATTTGATCGTTTGTCCCATGTATTGGCAACCTGGATCGGTATTGTCTTGTGTTTGTACAGTTTATACGATTTTCGCACGGATTTGTGGATGCAGACAGAACGCACCGATGCGGGGATTTTAGCGCGATATTTCGGCATAGAGATACTGGCATATCCAATTGCATTTGTCTGGGCAACCATTTCAATTTATGTCATGTTTAAGGCAATGCGGGGCTTGATCCGCCACAAGACGCAAAATGGCGCGGTGGCACCACCTGACCAGACCGCGGAGTATTATACACAAACAACACAAGGAGAAACGCGATGACCGAACAAGTTCTGCTGGCGAAATTGACGCGACGCGAGTTTCGGGAAGCACTGGCGCGTGGAGAATTTCAAACGGCGATTATTCCGGTGGGAAGCAACGAGCAGCATTTGGAGCATCTCGCCATGGAACACGATACCGCGTCAGCGACCCATGTCGCGGTGGAGGCAGCCAAGCGATTATATCCCCAGGTAATTGTCAACGTGCCAATGGCCGTAGGCATCTCCGAACACCACATGGTACACAAAGGAACCGTGACGGCCAAACCCGGGTCGTGGTTGGCCGTGTTATTCGACGCAGTCGAAAGCCTGGTACGCCATGGCGTAAAAAATGTCCTTGTGCTAAATGGTCACGGCGGCAATGTAGCACCCTTGCGGGGCATATTTGGTCAATGGCGGCTGTTTTTCAAGATCGACCGCCCCGACGTAAATCTGCAATGGACTTCTTATTGGGATCTCATGTCAAAGGATGTTGCCGAACAAAATTTGAAAACAAAACGCTATCCGGGACATGCACAGGAATTTGAAACGGCATTTGCCCTCGCATTATGGCCCGAAAACGTGCGCCACGATGCAATGCAGGATCAAGTAGATAAGGAACCTCTGGAAGCCACAGCAGAAGCCGGTGCAGCACTCGTGGAAGATGCGATTACACAGGTAACGGCATTTTCGCAGGCATTTATCGACGGCGAGCATCGCGGAGAAAATGTCGAACATCATCCATGATGCAGTCATCCGTAGTGTTCATTGCATTGGCCACGGCATTTTCGCTATTGGGCGACCAGATGCTGTACTCCGTGTTGCCAACGCATTATGCCGAAATTGGACTGATGCCTTATCAGGTTGGCGTTATTCTCTCGGTAAATCGCTGGGTGCGCCTGATAACGAACACCCTGGCTGAAAAATTGTGCCAGCGCTATAATCTGACGGCTTTGATGACAGGCGCACTGATTCTCGGAGCCGTGTTGACCGCTGTTTACGGCGTTGTCACCTCTTTTCCCATCTTGCTTATCGCGCGCATGCTCTGGGGATTATCCTGGTCATTTATACGCCAGATTGGTTTGATGACCGTGGTAGATACCACGCCGCCATCTATGATCGGTCAAAGGATGGGATTCTACAACGGCGTATCGCGCCTTGGATCGTTGGCGGGCAATTTTTTAGGCGGGCTGGCCCACGACATCGTTGGATTTACACTCACACTCTTTTTTTTTGCAATCATCTCGTTGCTGGGAACGCCCCTGGGATGGATCGCGCGACTTGCTGTTTTCGAAAAAAATACAAATAAAGAAGGCGTTGAGGACTCGGGCTGGGTACCCAAATTAATGATTTGCGGATTTGTGATCGGGTGCGTTGGGCCGGGGATGATAATGTCAACACTGGGTGTGGTTCTCGTTGACACCATAGGCACATCGCTGACCCTATTGGGTATGGTCATTGGCGTAGCCACATTGAACGGCCTGCTGCTATCTTCACGGTGGATCGCCGACGCGCTCGGTGCCCCTTTTCTCGGCCACATCAGCGATCAGTTGGGACGGCGATGGAGTGCAATCATTTATTTTGGCACCGGGATGTTGGCTCTGTTCTCTGCGTCAATCGCATCAAATATGGGTCTGTTCGCCTTGTGCGTGATCGTGTTCTTCCTGTGCGGTGTTGGTGCAACTGTGGTAATATCTGCCGAATCGGGAATGCGCGGTTCGCGTTCTGTTGCCGGATATGTAACAGCACTTGATCTCGGCTCGGCAACAGGCCCTGTGCTCGGATGGATGACGCAGCAGATGCATTTGTCGTCGGACTGGATTTTTCTCATTGGAGGTGGGATGTATGCCATCGGCGCGCTGGTAATTACATCCCAAAAATAAGAGCGGATCAGGATTTTCAGGATGAAAGGATGAACAGGATTCCCCGCACCGCCACTGCCAGTAAACTGCTTTTGTCCATTTTTAATCTGCGTCCATTAATCTGTCATATCTATCTCAGTCTGCCACCTTTACAACGCGCTTCCCGACATTACCACCCCGCATCATATCGATAAATGCCTCGGGCGCATTCTCCAACCCCTCCCATATATCTTCCCGATAATTAATCCTTCCTTCATTGACCCAAACCGCCATCTGTTTGAGCGCTTCGGCATGCTGGTCTTCAAAGTCAAAGACCAGAAAACCGCGCATCGTCAATCTTTGTGAAATAAAATACCACATCATCCGCGGGCCTTGTTCTGGAGCGGTCAAATTGTATTGCGATATTTGCCCGCAAACGGAAATGCGACCGCGTACATTCATCAAGGGAAAGGCCGCATCGGAAACCGCGCCACCCACATTGTCGAAGAATACATCAATGCCATTGGGACACTGGCGTTGCAATTCAGCACTGTAATCATCGACCTCCTTGTAATTGAAAGCGGCGTCAAAACCCAGTTCATCAACCACATGGGCGATCTTTTCATCCGATCCCGCCACCCCTACAACGCGACAGCCTACGATCTTGGCGATTTGTCCCACAATTGATCCCACAGCACCAGCAGCACCTGTCACCAGCACGGTCTCGCCTTCTTTGGGTTGTCCAACTTCCAACAATCCAAAATACGCCGTAAGCCCAGGCATGCCCAACACCCCCAAAGCCGTTGACACAGGTGCAAGGTCTGGATTGACCTTGCGCAAATTTGATCCCTTAGACACGCCATAAGCCTGCCATCCAATTTGCGCCTGGACAATATCGCCAACCTCAAAATCGGAATCATTCGACGCAACCACCTCACCCACCGTGCCGCCCACCATCACATCGCCAATTTGTACATTTGCCGCATACGATGCCCGATCATTCATCCGCCCGCGCATATAGGGATCAACCGACATAAACAGCGTTCTCGACAGTACTTCGCCTTCCCCAGGCTCTGGAATGGGCGTTTCAACGAGCTTAAAATCCTCCGGCAAGGGAAATCCTTTGGGACGTGCAGCCAGCGTAATCTGACGATTCATTTTTTTCCTCCAATAAGTTTATCATAACCCAAATATCCCCTTTATATTACAAACCATCGCCTCAAAACACAACTGGTTTGATACGGATTCGTCTGGACAAACGCCCCAGACTCATATACATTGTGGCTCTCTGCTCCCCATCTGCATCAGTGGAATTGGAACTTTATTTTTGGTTGAAGATTTAAAGAATACCTGACTGATCAAAACTGTTTATTAAACGGGAGTCGCATGAACCTCGTCCAGATTAGATTTGGAAATACGCTAAGCGGTCAAATTTATCGGGCGCGCAGCGCGCAACGCGAATTTCAAAAAAGACTATCTGCCCAGCCCTGCGATGTCCAGATAGAGACGCGATCAAAAATCCCTTCTGCTGACTTGAAGTTGCCCTATTGGCCGAATATGATGCGTGCGAGCCTGTTGAATCTCATAATCTTCATCGCCGTTTTTTGGCTCTATCCCGAATACCATCCCACCGTACATCTGACGCAATCCGTCCCCAAAGTTCTCAGAGTTGATATTCCCGAAACAAGTCAACAAAAGCGCCCGCCACCGCCACCGCGCCCTCAAGTGCCTCTGGCCGTTGAAGGCGACGAGATACCCGAAGATGTGACAATTGAATCAACCGAATTGGACCTCGACAAAATATTTATACCCAATTTGGCAAGCACAGAGGGAAACGACACAGACGCACCTCTCGACTATACAGAGATCGACTACAAACCTCATCCAAGCCGAATTGTCACGCCGGAATATCCCGCCGAAGCGCGAAAAAAACACATCGAAGGCAAAGTCACGGTCAAAGTACTGGTTGACAAGGTAGGCAATGTAGAAGATGTCCAGTTTATTCACGGCCCAGAAATTTTTAGAGAAGCGGCATTGGCCGCAGCGTGGCAATTCCGATTTCGCCCCGGCAAACATCAGGGAGAACGCCGCAAAGTCTGGATGATTATGCCAATAGAATTTTCGTTGGATTAGATCCCCTCCTTCCATTCCCTCTTCTACCCAATCGCAGTGCAGCGTAGCCTTTTCGCCATAAGCACGGTGCTCGTTGAAGCCCATTGTACGCGCAGGCATCAAATCACCTCTAAGGAGAAAAAATGTCCGAATGGAAAACCCGTCCGTGGGACGGCAGCCCTGTTCCCTATCCCGATCCCGCCATTGAAATTCTGGACACGCGCTTTGAAAAATACGCCATTGGCAACGCCGCGGTCGAGCGTCTCTGTACTGGCCTGCGCTGGGGCGAAGGCCCGGTGTGGTTTGGGGATGCGCGTTGTGTGCTCTTCAGCGACATTCCCAACAATCGCATCATGCGCTGGAACGAAATCGATGGCAGCCTCAGCGTCTATCGTCAACCTTCCAATTATTGCAATGGACACACCCGCGACCGAGCAGGCCGTCTGATTACCTGTGAACACGGCATGCGCCGCGTCACCCGCACCGAATACGACGGAACCATCACCGTTCTCATCGACAGCTTTGAGGGCAAACCGCTCAATGCGCCCAATGACATCACCGCGCACTCCGATGGCAGTATATGGTTCACCGATCCGGGATACGGCATCGCGCTCGACTACGAAGGTCACATTGCCGACTACGAACTGCCCACCAACGTCTATCGCCTCGATCCCAATACCGGAAACGCCACAGTCGTTGCCGACGATTTTGTGCGCCCCAATGGGCTGTGTTTCTCACCCGACGAAAAAATTCTCTACATCACCGATACTGGCTCCTCCCATGGACTGGGAGGCCCCGCGCATATTCGCGCTTTTGATGTGGAAAATGGCCGACTCAAAAACAGTCGCATCTTTGCCGACATGGCGCCCGGATTTGCCGATGGCATTCGCTGCGACATCGACGGCAACCTGTGGAGCAGCTCGGGTTGGGGCAATCCCGAAGATAACGGAGTCAAAATTTTCGCGCCCGATAGCGACCTCATTGGCAAAATTCACCTGCCCGAAGTGTGTTCCAACCTCTGCTTTGGCGGGCAAAAGAAAAACCGCCTCTTCATGACAGGCGGCATGTGTTTGTACTCAGTGTACGTCGAAGCCAAAGGCGCGCAAAGGCCATAGAGCAAAACAAAAAGGAGAATTTTATGTCACAACAGACAAAAATCTGGCCTCTCGGTGTTTTGCTCATTCTCCTAATTTTATTTTTTAATTTCTGGATGTGGGACACCGACACACTGATCCTGGGATTGCCAATCAATTTGCTTTACCACATCGGCCTGTGTGTCTTGACCTCACTCTCTATGCTCGTGATTGTGCGCCTGGCATGGCCTCATCATTTAGATGAGGAGGATGCGGAATGATTATTGCGGTTGTCGCAATTTATCTGGGACTGGTCATAGTAGTCGGCACCCTGGGGCATCGGCTATTTCGCAATACCGCAGAAGATTACTTTGTCGCAAGCCGAAGCATTGGTCCCGTAGTCCTGTTGATGACGCTGTTGGGCACCAATCTCACTGCATTTACAATGCTGGGGGCATCTGGAGAAGCCTATCGTCTGGGAATTGTCGTCTTCGGTCTGATGGGCGCGAGTTCGTCCATTTTGATTCCATTTCTCTTTTATTATCTCGGCACAAAAAGCTGGTGGCTGGGCAAACGGTTCTCTTATGTCACCCAAATCCAAATGATCCGGGATCGCTATACATCCCCGGCACTGGGAACGCTCTTATTTGTCGTCGTGGTGTTGTTGATGCTACCCTACATCCTGATAGGAGTCAAAGGCGGGGGCGATGCACTCGCGGCAATCACGCGCGGTGAGTGGCCGGGTTGGGCTGGCAGTTTGCTCGTATGTGGCGTGACATTTTTGTACGTAACCTATGGCGGGATGCGAAGTACCGCCTGGGCAAATACCTTTCAAACAACCGTATTTATTCTCGTGGGCATCATTGCCTATCTCGTCATTACGGATCACTACGGCGGGATCGGTAAAGCTATGGCAACGCTGCGCGATACGCACCCCGAATTTGTGGTTTTTGGCAGCGGCTCTTATACCGTGTTCAAAATGCTCTCCTATCTCCTGTTACCTATCAGTGTTGCGGCATTTCCCCATATTTACGGCCATTGGCTTTCCGCCCGAACCGCGCGGTCATTTCAAACGCCTATTGTATTCTATCCCCTGTGTATCGCCGCCGTGTGGGTGCCCAGTGTCACCCTGGGAATGGTCGGTCGCATCGATTTCACGGCACCGCTGAACGGCCCCATTCTGATTGAATTAATTCTGGCACATACGGGCGGCGTGCTGGCAGGGTGCCTGGCGGCAGGTGTTTTTGCGGCAATTATGTCTTCGCTCGACTCTCAAACTCTTGCCCTGGGCGCGATGTTTACCGAAGATATTGTGCGATTTTACGGTTTTGACAATCAGTTATCCGAAAAACAGCAAGTCTTGTTTGGACGCCTATTTGTCGCAGCATTTCTCGTCCTGGCCTTTGTCGCATCGCTATTTACAACGCGGTCAATTTTTGAACTCGGCGCATGGTCACTCACGGGTTTCGCGGGATTGGTGCCCGTATTCGTCGGCGCGCTGTATTGGAAACGCAGCACAAAGCAGGGCGCAGCCGCGGCAATTCTGAGCGTGATTGGTCTATGGCTATTTTTTTATGCCAATTCCCTGAATGTAGAAGGCGCTTACAGTATTGGTGGAACCGGCCTGATCCCCGCCGGTATTATCGTCCCTGTTTCCGCCCTCATTCTCATCCTCGTATCTTTCGCCACCACGCCACCTCGTGATGTAGATCGATTTTTTAAAAAAAGGAAAAAATATGTCAAACTGGAAAGTTAACCTCAAAGATGTGCCCGAAGAACATCAGATATGGCAATGGCAAGATGGCAACTATGAACGCTATCGCCAGCATATATCGGTCGCACTGGGCAACACAGAAGACACCCCCCATCCGTTTGATGTCGAATTGACTCGCGTGCCGCCGGGAGCGCGTCCCTGTCCTGTTCACGCACACAGTCATTGGTGGGAGTTTTTTATTATCGTATCGGGAAAGGCAATCGTGCAACGCAATGGAGAGACAGTTGAAGCCGTTGCCGGTGATTGCATGATGCAACCCGCAGGTACGCGCCATCGCATTCGAAATGGAAGTGATACCGAGGACCTTGTCTATTACGTCATCGCCAATGAACACGAAGAAAATACTGGCGAAAGATTAGAGGTATAGTCAGGGCGACCGATCATCCAACGCGCAACAGGACATTTCTTTATGGAGATGTCCTGTTTATTTTTATTCAATAAATGGCCCCTCCTCCTCGAGCCGCTTTTGAACGCGCTCAAAGTCGGGAGATTCATCCTGGACGAGGCGTTCGAAATGGATACCGCGCAACGCGCCTTCTTCAAAGCCCGTAAGATTTTGAACATTGGGTTCTCCGGGAGTATAATACTTGCGTCCATAAGGCAAATGAATCACGCCAATGAAATCGAGTTTGGGAATGTGTTGGCGTTGGGCGGCCTGCTTGAGTTTCTCTTCATCGACCTCAACACCGAGCCCCGCACCCTCGGGCACGCGACAAAAGCCTTCGGTCGGTAGCAGTTGTGATGTGGTAATATCGTCTTCGTATTGATCGTCCAGGGTGATAATATGCGCAGTTGCCGTGGGCAAGACCGCCGCCTGATGCAACGTAAAAGCCTTCATCAGGGTATTGCCCGATTGCTGGAGAAGCGTCTGGATATTGGCCTGACCGTACGCAAATCCCTTTTGCATGGTATCGCCAATGCGGCCACCAATCATGTAAATATCAGCAGTGCCGTGTAAGACTTCCTGCATACCGCCGAGTTGGGGATTGTGCATAATAAGGGGCAGTTGCGTTTTTTGTCTCAATGTGCGCCAACCATCAATATCGGCCCAGGGCAGTGGGTCTTCAATAAAACCGACCACCGGATAATTGCGTTCGAGCTCGGCAACAATGGGAAGCACAACACCCATCGTGCGGTTGTGGTTAAAATCCCAGTGGAGCTTAAAGCCCGATGGCGCGACCTCGGCAGCGGCTCGCGTTTGTTCAATAACATCATATCGCACGTCGGAGTGCATTTTGAAAATGCGATACCCCTGATCGACAGCGCGCTGGATCTCTTCGGCAAACACTTCGGGCGGGCAGGGCCGCGTCCATGCCGCCGCAGGTACTGCATCTCTCACCTTTTGCCCCAGGAGCTTATGGGCAGGCACTTCGAGGTACTTACCCATAACATCGTAGAGCGCCATGCCAAGAGCCATATTGAAATTATTGTGCAAAAAGTCAAAGGGATTGCGGCCAATCAACGGCTCGATTTCCTCGGACGCAATTGCAGAACGGTCTTCGTAATCGCCATAGCCAATCAAGCCATTATCCGTATGGATTTTGACCACCACATGCTGATCGATATCGTACATACGCGTGCGTCCGTGATGGTTATCGTAGCGTTTTGCCAATGGCATCGCAATCGGGATGACTTCAATATCGGTGATTTTCATCTTGAGCCTCCTATATGTGGGAATTGATAGTACATAATGAATACAAGAAAATTTACTGTCAAGTAACTTCATGCCGCCCTATCTTGATCGCTTGAATCTCTTTGTGCGATGATGTATGTTAAAGGGGCTAACTCCTCACTTAACCACAGGAGCAAACAATGCACCTGATTGCCAGGACAGCAGACGATTTTCGCCAGTTCTGGAATGGCGAGCGAAATTTTCTTATCGATTCTGAGTTGTTCAAATTTGAAATGCCACTCAGGTCCGTCGAAGAAGTTATAGATATTTTGCGGCGCGATTCCGAGGCCCGTATTCAATTTTTAGATGACAGCTTGAGCGATGCAGAGCAAAATGCTCTGGTCGAAAAATTTAAGACTGCCCCCATAGAAAAAGCCGTCGAAATGCCGATTAGTCTGGCGCATTTTCATTTGCAAAATTTTTATGGCGCGGGACAATTCCTCGAACACTTTCAAGAATGTGTGATGGTTCCCTGGCGCACATTCCTGTCTCAACTCGGATTTACGTGGCAAAGATGTTATCCCATTATTTTTATCTCTGGAAAAGGGTGTAGCTCAACCTATCATGCAGATTCTTCGCATGTACTCGCGTGGCAAGTTTATGGGGAAAAACACTTTCACGGGTTTTTAGAACCGGAAAAACGCGAACCTGTTCAGAAACTCGTGGAAAATCGAACGGGCGTTACGCGCATTGATATCCCCCAAATAGATCCGACAGATATTTTGACCTATGACATGCAGCCCGGCGATTTGCTGTGGAACCAGTTATTAACGCCCCACTGGGTTGATGCGGGCGAAGATGAAGTCGCCATGAGCTTTAATATTTCTCATGGTGGAGTCGCCTATCGCGGTGAATTTTGCCCAAACGAACAGGTACTGCGCCAACACTGGGAAAAAAATCCCAAAAGCGCGTGGCTGGTTGATGTGAGGTATTGAGAAGCGGCTGACCGCTAATACAGGAGGTGTATCGTGAACTTGACCATGCAGAGGCAGTCCTTATTGTGGGATGACAGTGAACATACGGTTTGGGAAACAATAACAGAACGGATCTATTGGCCTCCCGAGCAAACAGTCCTGCTGTTATGCGATGTGTGGAACAACCACTGGTGTCGCGGTGCGGTCGAGCGATTAGAAGCGATGATTCCCCGCATGAACGCCGTTGTGCAAAGCGCGCGAAAGCAAGGTATAACCATTATTCACGCCCCCTCGGGCACGCTCGATGTTTATGCCAACACGCCTGCGCGGAGACGGGTATTGGATGTCCCATCCGTTGAACCGCCTGAAAATCTGGATCACTCTGATCCCCCACTGCCAATCGATGATTCGGATGGCGGGTCAGACACAGGGGAAGATCCTAAAAAAATCAATACGCAGGTCTGGACGCGGCAACACGCAGGGATAGATATTGACCAGAAACGGGATATTATTTCCGATCAGGGACAAGAAATTTATAGTTATATGCAGCACCGGGAAATCGACAAAATGCTCATCATGGGCGTGCATACCAACATGTGTGTATTGCATCGCACATTTGCAATCAAACAAATGACGCGCTGGGGCATCCAGGTCGCGCTAATTCGAGATTTGACCGATGCGATGTACAACCCGGCAAAGCCGCCTTATGTGAGCCATGAAGCGGGCACACAATTGGTAATCTCGTATATTGAAAAATTCTGGTGCCCAACAATTTTAAGTAATGATCTGCTATGAGGTATGCGATGATTAAACAGCCCAATATCTTATTTATTACGACAGACCATTTGCGATATGATACGCTGGGATGCACGGGGGATCGCGTCATACAAACGCCTGCAATTGACGCCCTATCCGAGAGGAGCACGCGATTTTCAAACTGCTTTGTACAAAATCCCGTATGTTCACCGTCGCGTGCGACATTTATGACCGGACGTTATCCAAAAAATCACGGCGTAAAATGGAACGGTTCAAAGCTCAACGAAAATGAAATTACAATGGTAGAAGCATTCAAAAACCAGGGCTATACAACCGCCGGTGTGGGCAAACACGGCATTGGACAGCAGCGTTTTCGACAGATACTCGATCACATGGACGCTGTGGGAATACGGCGGGGATGGAAAGAGCGCGCAGATGGGAATTATACAGTCACGGATCCCAATCCATTTGAGCAATATGTTCGCGATCGAGGATACGAATATAAAACGGGATACGCCCTGCCCAATTTTCGCAAAAACCTCGGTGCCGTGCCATCCGATCTCCCCGAAGATTGCCACATTGATGCCTATGTAGGAATGAAAAGCATTGAATACCTCGAAGGATTGGATACGAGTAATCCCTTTTTCTTATGGGTGGGATTCTACGGACCTCACCATCCTTATGTTCCCTCTGGGCATTTTGCAAACATGTACGATCCCAATGCAATGCCCCCCTTTCGACGCGCAGAAGACGACATCGCAAAAAAGCCGCCTGAATACGGTTTGTATTTCAAAGCAGAACACCACAAATACCGCGGGTTTGACCAGGCTTCCGATGAAACATTCCGCAAGATGAAGGCAGCGTATTACGGCATGGTATCCCAAATTGACCATCAGGTGGGCCTGATCGTCGAGACATTAGAGAAAAAGGGCGTAGCGGATGAGACCATCGTGGTTTTTCTATCGGACCACGGTGAATTTTTAGGCGATCACGGTATCCCGGCTAAAGCACCATTTCTCCTCGATTGCATGTTACACATACCGTGTTTTATTGCCGTGCCCGGTCGTGCAGGCGGCGATTGCGATGCACTGACCGAAACCGTAGATCTATTTCCCACAATGGCGCAATTAGCGGGTTTTGATGCGCCCGAATGCGTGCAGGGCATGGATTTGTCGCCGCTGATGAACGGCGAACAATCGGAAATACGAGACATAATCTTTGCCGAAGCGGTCGATAAACGCTGCATCCGCACGCGAGAATGGAAATATATTCACTATCCGACAAAAAATTACGGCGAGCTGTACAATCTAATTGACGACTCCGATGAACTGGACAATCTATACGATGCCCAACCGAAAAAAAGGGAAGAAATGAAGCGGGCTTTTTACGCCCACATGGATGCGACCGAAGATTTTATCCATCCGAAATACGATCGCTTTACCGCCAAACGGGGCGAGTCTGTAACCCATTATATAACCTGGTGATGAGTGCATGGCAATAGCGGATTGGTTTTTGATCGGGGCGGCGTGTATAACATCGATGATCGCGGCTGTTGGCGGCGTTGGCGGCGGCGTTGTCCTCATTGCGATTATGCCGGGTTTCCTCCCCGCAGCGGCGATTATCCCGGTTCACGGACTGGTGCAAATTGCCAGTAATTTGAGCCGCTCTCTCTTTGGCCTCAAGCATACAGCATGGCGTCTTGTGGGACAATACGCAATCGGAACAGTGATTGGCGCCGTGTTGGGTTCCCGTTTTATTGCCTACTTTGAATGGGAAACCATGCCCCTCTTTTTGGGTATTTTTATTTTGATCATCACCTGGATGCCCAAATTTTTCCGCGCGCCCGATTTACCCGCAAAATTTACACTTCTGGGTGCTTTTCAAACGGCTTTATCTCTGTTTTTTGGCGTAAGTGGTCCGCTCAATATGCCATTTCTCTTGCGAGAAAACCTGCCCCGCGATCGCACGGTAATCACGCATTCGGTTCAGATGGCATCGAGCCATACAATGAAAATTTTGACATTTGGGTTTTTGGGTTTTGCCTTTGCACCGTATTGGAAATTGGTCATTGGTATGATCGTTTCGGCATCGCTTGGGTCTTACCTGGGAACGCTGATCCGCGGGCGCGTACCCGAGCACCATTTTCGCGTACTTTTAAGGTGGCTGGTAACACTGCTCGCCGTACGCATGATTTTGTATGTTCTATTTTCAACCTCATAATCAGAAGAGGATCAATAATGGGTGATATCTTTCGCTGGGGCATTATCGGCCCCGGCAGTATTGCACATAAGTTTGCCACGGGATTGCGTGCACTCGACGATGCACAACTCGTAGCCGTGGGATCGCGCAGCCAGGATCGCGCCGACGCCTTTGCCGACGCGTATGATGTACCCAATCGCCACGCCTCTTATGAAGCACTCGCCGAAGATCCAGAAGTCGATGCGGTTTATGTGGCAACGCCCCATCCCTTTCACAAAGAGCACAGTATCTTATGCCTGAAAGCGGGCAAGCCCGTGTTGTGCGAAAAACCATTTACAATCAACCAGCACGAAGCCAGAGAAGTTATCGAAGTCGCCCGCAGTGAAGGCGTGTTTTTGATGGAAGCCATGTGGACCCGATTCTTGCCCATTACCAAACAGGTAAAGGCGTGGGTCACAGACGGCGCAATTGGCGAGGTGCGAATGTTATATGCCGATTTTGGATTTCGCGCCCGCCTCAATCCCGAAGGTCGCTTGTTCGATCTCGCGCTCGGTGGCGGCGGACTGCTCGATATTGGGATTTATCCCATCTCTTATGCGTCCATGATCTTCGATACGCAACCTGCCACCATTTCAAGCCAGGCGCATATTGGCGAGACCGGAGTAGATGAACAGGCGGCTATGGTATTTGGCTACGATAAAGGGCAACTCGCATTGATTTCGTGCGGTGTGCGAATCAAAACACCACACGAGGCAAAAATTTTGGGCACAGATGGCATGATTACAGTGCCGCAGTTTTGGGATGGACGCACGGCAACCCTGTCCGCCGGCGGCAAAGAGGAAGTCATAACACTGGAATGCGCTGGAAACGGATACGAGTGTGAAGCCGCCGAGGTGGCCCGCTGCGTAAGAGAAGGCAAGCTGGAAAGCGATCTCATGTCACACGACGATACGCTTGCCAATATGCAGACACTGGACGCAATTCGAGAACAATGGGGATTGAAATATCCGATGGAAAGGGAATAATATCATGCCAATGGAATACGGCAAAATTGAAGGAATGGACAAAAAAAATTCGCGTATTTTGCAAGGTACAATGATGTTGCGCGAAGACGACCTGCAAGGATCATTTGACCTGTTAGACGGCGTGTGGGCACTCGGCGTCAACGGCTTTGATTGTGCGTATATTTACGGCGGTGGACAGTGTGAGCGCGTCTTGGGGCAATGGCTCGACGAGCGCGGCCTGTTCGGCGAAGCCGTCATCTTAACAAAGGGCGCACATCACAGTGGAAACAAAAATAAAGTCACACCAGTTGATATTACAGCCGATCTGACCACTTCATTAGAGCGTTGCCGAACGAATTTTATCGACATCTATGTATTACACCGCGATGATCTCAATGTTGAAGTTGGACCAATAGTAGAGATATTAAACGAACACAAAGCAGCAGGCCGGATCGGACTATTTGGCGGATCGAACTGGACCGTGCCGCGCATACAGGAAGCCAATGAATACGCATATAAGCACAATCTGGAACCATTCACCGTGAGCAGCCCCAATTACAGCCTTGCAGAACAGGTTAAAGAACCCTGGAGAGGCTGTATCAGCATCAGTGGGCCATACAACGAGGCGGACCGGGCGTGGTACGCAGAACAAAACATGCCCCTGTTTACCTGGTCGAGCCTGGCACAGGGATTTTTTTCTGGCAGATTTACGCGCGAAACTTATGAAGACTACAAAGCAAATCTACCGGGTTCCTGTGTCGAAGCCTATTGTTACGAACAAAACTTCAAACGCCTGGACCGCGCGGGAGAACTGGGAAAAGAAAAAGGACTGACCGTGCCACAAATCGCGCTGGCATTCAATCTGAATCAGCCCCTGAATCTCTTTTCACTAATCGGCGTATTCCATCCCGATGAGTGCAAAGCCAATATCGAAGCCCTCAATTTGAAACTCACGCAAGAAGAGCTCGATTGGCTGGACTTGAAACGCGATTAACGATGAACGATCTAAAAAATATGAAAGGCCGATGGACATCGCCCATCGGCCTTTTTTGTAATCCCAAACTAATATTGTTACCTCAAATCTTTTGCCGCGACCAACCGCGTTTGACCTCGGGCTGTCTGCGAAATCCCTTTTGTGGTTTGGTACCCGTTGCCCCCAGGGCCTGTTGTCGTCTGTGATGGGCTTCCCACTGGCGCTGTGCGCGCTGACCGTCATTTGAAGACAGCCACGCATCTAATTTTTCTTTTGACACGCCGTCTTTCGTCACAATGCCCCCTTTTTGAAACACCTGCCGCCTGCGCTTGCTTTCGCCCCGCGAGCATCCCAGTTTTCGAGCCATGTGCTTGTCGTCTTCGCCAGCAGCCAAAAGATCTGCAAAGATGCGAAAAAATGTTTCTGGGTCGTCAATCTGAAGATGAGCCATGAGAGCCTCCTGATCTTTTCTACCGTAGCGTATCTAAAAAATGAGACAAATACGAGTAAAATTTGTTTCGGAAAACTATCTCATCCTCGACTCCGACATCCACATATCGGGATTATTGCCGAGTTTGTCTTTAACACCTTCTGTAATTTCAGATAAGCATTGCAGAATCTCTTCTGGCAATATGAGATCAACCGAAGGAAGATTCCATTGCACTTCATCGGGATTTCTCGCGCCTACCAGAAGCGATGTAATGCCGGGTTGTTGTAGTGCCCAGGCAAGGGCAATCTCGGCCATTGCAACGCCTGCTTCATCGGCGACAGCGCAAATTTTTTCCAGCGCGTCAAACACTTCGGCCTCACAGCCTTCCTCGCCGTGTTTGGACATGGGGCGATCACTCGCAAACAGGCGCGTTCGCGCCAGCCCATCTGGCACGTCATCCGCAGAAGCATAACGTCCGGTAAGCAACCCCTGCATCAGTGGGCTATAACAGATAATGCCAATATTGTTTTCCAAACACATCGGTTGAATCTCGCGTTCAATAACGCGCCAGAGCAAGCTAAAGGACAACTGATTGGTGACAATATCGGCAACAGCGAGCAAGTCACTCAGATCGCCGCAAGCAAAATTGCAAACGCCAATGGCCCGAATTTTTCCCTGATCGCGGAGACGCTGAAGCGCGCTTGCTGTTTCTGCGATGGGAATATTGTGATTGGGCCAATGAATTTGGTACAAATCGATATAATCTGTTTGCAGATTTTTCAGGCTTTGTTCGCAGGCTTTGGGCAAATCATCGGATGAAAGATGACCACCTCCAACTTTGGTGGCGATCACCGCGTCTTGCCGACGACCTTTGAGACCCTGCCCGAGCACGCGTTCGGACTTGCCATAGCCTTCTGCCGTATCAAAAAAAGTGATACCCGCATCGAGCGCGGCATGCACCGTCGCGATAGATACATCGTCGTCTTGCTCTCCCCAAACATCACCACCAGCAAAAGGCCAGCAGCCCAGAGCAATAACAGAGACATCGATATCCGTACCGGGGAGTTTGGTGTATTTCACGATTCCCTCCTACCGATACCAGGTGCCTTCTAAATAACGCGCTGAGAGACGGCGAGACAATTCGCGCCTCACCTCTGGCTCCTGTTCGGCGATATTGTGTTCTTCCGCAGGATCTGCGATTAAATCGTAGAGTTCCGTAACATCGTTATAGTTCTCGACCAATTTGTGCTCGCGCGTGCGGATACACCTGAAATTTTGTATGCCACTCACAGTTTCCGTGCGGTGTTCCTCTGCCTCTCCGCGAAGAACCGCGCCAATTGATCGCGCGTCGATATCCGAAAGCGGGGGGACGCCGGCAAGATCACATATCGTTGGATTCATGTCAATGAGTTCAACGAGAGCATCTGAGACGCGACCGCCTTCAATGCCGGGTCCCGCAACAATGAGAGGAACGTGTACCGATGCTTCATAAGGCACGCTTTTGGTGTACAAACCGTGATCGCCCAGCATTTCTCCGTGGTCGCTGGAAAAGATGACATACGTATTATCAGTCATCCCCCGCCGTTCAACTGCCGCGAGCATCTCACCGATCTGATCATCAATCGCCTCAATTGCCGCGCAATATTGCCGTCGGGTCTCCGCGATTTTTTCGGGAGTCACGTCTTTCACGCGATCTTTTAAGTACGAGGGTTTACCCGGCAAATTTGCAGGCGTGGCGGGTGGCATCTCTGCATCGCGGTACTTCTCGCCGTATTCGGCTGGCGGATCAAAAGGATCGTGGGGTCCTACAAAGCTCACAAATAAATGCCAGGGGAAATCCCCCGGGATATTCTCAATCCACTCGACAGATCGCTGCCCAATATACACATCTTCAAACGCTTCGGTGGGCAAGACCGAATCGTGACAGGAGGCGTGATAACCCTCTTTGGAGCGACGGGTATAATCATCGACAAAAGCATCGAGCAACCCTTTTTCCTCCAAAAAGTGGTTATAAGGCCCCTGCGGTGTTTTGGAATGTCCGGCGTGCATTTTGCCCTCGCATTCGACCGGATGGGTAAAGCCCCACATATACGTAGCGGGCCTGTCGCCATCGCGTCCATTATACCCATCGGGTTTGGCCAGGTCGAGCTTGCCCACACAACCCACGTAATAATTGTAATCGCGCAATTGCTGGTAATAAGTCGGTTGGCTACGAGGCAAGAAGCAATTGTTCCCAACGCACCCGAGGCGCGAAGGCTGCATCCCAGAAGCCAGTGCTATGCGCGAAGGCGCGCAAACCGGACAATTTGTCGTACATTGAGTAAAGTGTACCCCCTGCTTTGCCAGGCGGTCAATATTGGGCGTGCGAACAAAATCAGCACCTGCACAACCCATATAATCAAAACGATGCTGGTCGTCCATAATAAATAAAATATTCGGTCGATCTGTCTGCGGCATAGTTGTCTCCATAGTGTGAGGTTGTTTTGCGGGTCGAGGTACGGCTACACCTGCGCGTCTAATAAATCTCTCGTGGCAATCAAGATCCCATCTTCATCGGCGTAGAGATAATCGCCCGGAAGAAAGGTGACACCGGCAAATGCAAGAGGCGTATCCTGTCGGCCCTGACCTTCTTTTCGGCTGCGGCGCGGCACAGCAAAACGCGCTTTGACACCTATATCGATTTTCGCAACTTCAGACACATCGCGCACACCACCATTTATGACAACCCCCGACCAGCCGTTGTCGCTGGCGATTTCAGCGACCATATCCCCCAAAAGCGCACACCACGTCGACCCCTCGCCATCGACGACGAGTACGCGCCCCTCGCCCGGCGTTTCGAGTATCTGGCGCACGAGCACATTGTCTTCGCGCACTTTAACTGTGGCAATCGGACCGCAAAATGCCGTGACGCCGCCATAGTCATTAAATATCGGCTCAGCAACTTGAAGTGCTGGATCGGTTTCGTGTTCATCGCACAAATCAGTAGTTTTGAAAGCCATTAATCACCTCTTAAAATATTTTTCAACAGTGACTCCGCATTTTTACAACCCCTATAATTGCGCCCCAAAAGCGAGTTGTCAAAGAAAAAAGCCATGTAACGGATTGCCATTGAGTCTATATTCTCAAATCCCTACTGGACTTATCAGTTCTATATGGATATATTTTTACACAGGCTACGATGAGATACGCTGAATTTGAAGTCCTAAGACAATTTCTCACAACTCACACCTATGCCCCAGAAGCGGCCGGTACCCAATAACCCACCATCCAGCTATCGGATTGACCGGAATGAAGCAGTCTTCTTTCGGCGAGTCAGCAAAGCAGAGCTTGAAAGTGTAAGAGGCTCTCGTCGTCTTGAACCGAAACTGGGCGGTACGGAATTCGGCAAACACCTCACCACCATGCCAGAACTGGCACTAAAATGGGGACAACTGAAAATGGATAAAGGTTTTGAACAGGAGATAGGATTTGTCTTAGAAGTGCGCTTGTCTGCAATAGTTGCAAAAGAAATATATTTTATTGGTGCAAGAACTGATGACATCGGAGCGTGCTACTTTGCTCGTTTTGACCAATTAGAAGGCGCGAAACTATTCGAGGTGACGCTATGAAGCAAAAGCTCTTTGCAAAGATACGTTTTTCTCCAGAACTGCAAGACTTTTGGCCGACAGTGTTTCTAACTGCCGAGGCACATCTGAATGACAACAATGAAGATGTGGGCCCATGGTCAATGCATGCGGACCTCTTGCACCCACCGGATCAAAGCGGAATATCACTGGCCTGGATATCATTTCTCTCTCCCAAAGCTCCCTTTACAGAACTTCCTCCTCTCAAGCCGTTTAAGCTTACACTGGGAAGTACAGTCATAGCTAAATGTATTATCTCTGATCAATGTATTACCACTGTTCGACCTCAGAGTGAAATGCCGCATACAGAGAATGACTTCGTAAACCATCCTCATAACCCTATACGTGATGCCGCTTGATATGTACTTAACCGTTCACAGAGTAGTTTCGCGCCAGGCTGAGCGCGGAATCAATGGCGCCCTCTATAAACACGGTACAGATCGACAAGATCCGGCCTGGAATCCTCCAGACCTTGAGGATATTACATCGAGAAACCTCGGTACTCAGATAATGTATCGTACAGATATTAAACCAGGTGGAAATGCAGTAGAATGCTTTCTTGATATTGTATTTCCCGATGATTTTTTTGAGCTTGAACTTGAAACAGCACTTTCAAAATTCCGCGAATCTGTTCACTCACTCCGAACAAGGCTAACGCTTGGCTGGGTCGCGATAGATTTCGCTGTGAATCAGGGTGAAAGGGCCAAAATACACGAAAATTTCGACCAACTTTATAATGCGGCTATCGAGCTATTTCGCAATTTCAATCGTCAAAACATTCCAATTCCACCACCCCTTGAAATTATTGAAATACAGGACAAGGAATATCGGTATTTTGAACTCAGCGCGGCAAGTAAACGACGATTGCGAGCAGAATTTGGTTCAGATGCAAGCACCGACTGCGTTAAAGTGCCGCACCCTGTCACTGATGAGTTTAAGGAACTCTACGGGAATTTATACCCTTTTGTATTCGAGTGGGTCACCGATAAGTCAAGAGCGGACTTATCCAGGTTCGGTGGCATAAGAGTATTGCACAACGGGCAATCGGTATGGGAGTGGATTCCTTATAATTTACCTCGTAGTGCATCAACATAATGAGATTGACATTTTGTGGCATAAGTAACAATCCCCGTCATAATCACATCTGACGAGGATTTATTTTTTCAGGGGTTAAATCCATCCAAATGCTACGCCTAACGCTTCGGGAAATTCAAGAGGCATCAGTCGAAGAGCGTCTCCATTTGATTGAGCTCCTTCTCCAGTCTCTGAAGAAGGACATAGAGACAACCTCGCCTGCACCAAAAAAAATGTTCACCGTGCGTAAATTCAGCCTGGGTGCAGAGGTTCATGCAGATCGCGATCAACTGTATAACGAACGAATAAACTGATTATGTTTGCCATTGACACCAACCTGCTTGTCTATGCACATAAGTAGAAATCCCCATCAGAATCATATCTGATGGGGATTTTAATTTTAGCAGGCGGGTTCACGCCCATTCAAATACCACCCCCAACACTTCTCTCGGATTATCGGCGAGCATGTCGTAGGTGGCCTGGCAATCGGCGGGATTGGCGACATGGGTAATTAAATCTTCAATGGGCAATTTGCCCGCAGCCATCAAACGCAAAACCAACTCGCGATCTCTGCGCTTGCTCCAGGGATAATAAATATGGTCATTATCCGGCGTTTTGGGCTGGTGCGCGCCCAGAATCGTGATCTCGCGCAAGTGAATCTCGGGCAAAAAACTCACTTCCACAGTACCCCGTGGAGATCCCAGCGCGACCAGACGGCCACCCAACCGCGGCAAGGTCAACGCCATGGGATAAACTGAGGAAATGCCCGTTGCTTCAACGACCAGATCGGCACCATCTCCCACGCAATGCTGGCGCAATGCTTCGGCGACATCCCCTTCAGCATTGGGATTAATACAAACATCTGCCCCCCGGTCCCCGGCTTTACCCAACCGGAAATCATCCAGATCAATCGCAATAACCGGGAGCGCGCCAGCCAGCCGCGCAAAGGTCGCTGCCAATTGCCCCACAATACCCATACCAGTAATTGCCACAGCCTCGCCCAATTCTGGACGACCAACCCGGTGCCCGTGCATGGCAATAGCACACATAACCATAAAAGCAGCGGACCTGGGCGAAACGCCTTCAGGAGCTTTGAAAAAATTCCCGCTTATGACCGCATGACTGGCGTGATTGCCCTGCGCGGCAATGCGATCACCGGGTTTGATCCCCTTCACATCTTTGCCCACCTCGAGCACCACACCCGTGTTGCAATATCCCGTTGGCTGCGGAAATGTTCTCGCACGCGACGGTTCACCCCCGTGTGCATAATTGTAAATTTCCGTGCCAACGCTCACAGCGGTATAATCGTTTTGCACCAAAACACCGTGGTTTGGCACGCGCGGCAAATCAAAGCTCTCCAATTCAATCCGCCGGATATCTGTACATATTAATCTTTCTGCTTTCATATCTTTTCTCCTTCTACGGAGGGTCAACGGGGACCTTCTGATTTTTTTTAATCAGCGGATCGTAATTAAACCCCTTCGTCCCCTTCTTAAATTCCGCACGCGCTGCTTGTAACAACTTTTTATCCAAAATCAGATCAATAGCCGACCCGGCAAACACCTTGGCCGTTTGCAAAACCGCGCGCTCGGCATAAGGCATTACCGCCTGTGCGGTCATATCGCGGTGATGGCCCGGCGTGTCTTTAGTATAACACACCATCTGAAACCGACCCATCGGTGCCAGCCACGACACATTGTCTTCATCCGAAGACCCGCGCCCCTGTGACCCCTTGCCCTTTTTGATCTTTCCGTCAAATTCACCTTTGTATCCCAGTGCCTGCACCCGTTCCTTATCTTTTTTCGACGCGCGCGGCGGGCCGAATAATTTGAGATTTTGGCTCACGGCTTTGCACATGACATCATTTGGTAAGCGCGGGTACACTGCCGTAATCCGATGCCATTTCATAGTCGTCTCCGTGGCTATCGCCGCACCCTTAGCGCATTTGGTCAATCGCTTGCGTATCTCATTGACCTGTGCGCGATCCTTCCCCCGCACATAGTACCACACCTTCGCATAGGCAGGAACCACATTGGGCGCGTCCCCACCCTCTCGAATCACGCAGTGGATACGCACATTTTCGGGAACGTGCTCGCGCAAATAATTCGCCGCAACATCCATCAACATCACCCCATCCAATGCACTGCGCCCATTGTGAGCACTCGCGCCGTGAGACGTCTTGCCAAAAAACTCATAGACCAGCGAATCCAGTGACGAGCCGCCATAATTGTTGACGCCCGTACTCGATCCCGGATGCCATGCCAGCACCGCATCCAAATCTCGAAACGCGCCATCGCGGGCCATATACACCTTGCCCGCCAGGGTTTCTTCAGCCGGACAGCCATAATAAATGATCTGGCCGGGCGAATTCAAATTTTCCAACACTGTTTTTGCAGCAACCGCACCTGCGGCCGGGGCAACGCCCAAAAGATTGTGACCTCAGCCGTGGCCCCAGGTACCCTCCTCGGCACCGCAATTGGGCAATGCATCGTACTCGCCCAACATGCCAATAGTGGGTTTGCCCGTGCCCCATATAGCGCGAAAAGCCGTCGGGATATTTTTGAACGGAAATTCAATTTGAAATCCGTTTTCCTCCAAATACGCCGCCAATGCCTTCGACGACTCGTATTCCTGAAACGGTCGCTCAGCCCAGCCGTGAATACTCCGCGACAGATTAAACGCCCGCCGCGATTGAGATTTCACAGCCTGATCGACCTGTAATTTTTTGGTTTTTGCATCCATCTTTGGCTCCTCTCTATTCTTTCACCGCATTCACAATTCGCGCAATCACCTCATTCTGGCTCCCGATCTTATCTTGCTCTTCCCTGAACTGATCCCACAGCCCTGGATTTTGCGCGATGACCAGCCCCAATCGCGGGCACATCCAAATATGCTTCGCACCTGCGCCCGATGCGGCAAAAGAGTCTCTCGGTGCATCTTTCCACTGCATCCCGCGGTCATTGCACCAGAACCCGTGCCCGTATTTCCAGTTCTCTTCGGGTTCGTTTTCCAGAATAAAATCATTCGTCACCGTTGCCTCGCGCAAGTAATTTTCCGGCGCAACCTGAACCCCATTCCAATTGCCGTAATTGCCCCACAAATGTCCCACCCGCAATTGATCTCGCAATGTGGTATGCACCTGCGTGTAATACCCGAAGATATTTAATCTCGCACTGGGCCACAGATCAAAATTGGAATGCGAATGCGTCCAGGTCCCGCGAATTGGATCGCGCAACTTTTCTCCTATCACCTTCCCACATCCCGGTGAACCCTCGGGATCATTTGCATCGTAACACCCGTAAATTTTAGCCATTGCGTGGGTGAGAATATTCATCCCATAAGTCTGATAGTGAAAAACCTCGCCCGGTTTCTCCCCCGGCTTCATATAGCCCGACACATTGCATATCAAATGTCGAAAGGTAACATCGCGATCTTTTTCAAACGCATACCGCCCGGGCTTTGGACCCTCCTGCTCCCCCACATCCATCATCTCAGGGAAGTAATCAACAACTCTTTCATCTGGCGAAGACAACTTGCCTTCCGCTACCACAATGCCCAGAAGCGTCGAATAATACGACTTTGCTGCAGACGCCTGCGAGTGCATCGAATCCGCCGCGACACCTTGCCGCCACTCTGCTGCGAGATACCCGTAACGCGCAATCCCCACCTGAAAGGGCCTGTCACCCGCCACCTCGAGCAGCCACCTCTGCACCCGTGCGAGTTTCTCCCCGTCAAACCCGAGATCGCCGGGCGGTCTCATCTCCCATTCTGATCCTGGAAATGTCATGTCTATACCTCCTTCATAACGCAACGCCTTCTTTGCGGATATTTCGAAGTAGTGGTCCTTGTTTGTTTTTATAGCGATAGCGATCCATGAACACACAACTGATCACTACTTCATATTCTAAACAAAGATCGGACACAATCCCACCGGTTCGCTTGATTTCCTCACCAGCATTTACAGGTCCATGGAATACAACAAGCACATCAATATCTGAATCGGATTCTGCATCGCCGCGGGCACGCGAACCAAATAAAACCATGTGCGCCAGTCGATCACCATAAAGTATTTCAAATTGATGACGCAATATATCGAGAACAGATTTTATTTTTACATTCATATCTCAATCACTCCAGCGGTCACACCAGTCTGCCGCTTGTATATCTTCACTTCGGCAATATATATCCAATTTTCCTCAGTGCATTGCGAAATGCTGTCAGAGATTTTTCCGGCACGACAAGTTGGCGGTCACCGGCCAGATAGCAGTGTTTGCTCACGCCTCGGTCATGTGCGAGAAACTGTGCGGTCTCAGCATCTGTCACCTCAACCAAATGCGCCGTGCCTTTCGCACTCAAACGCGATACTTTATCGGCCATATCGTCAAATAGCACAGCCACAGGCTGAGGCAAATCCTCACCGCTTTTGTGCTTCAGAAATGACTGCATGTGGTCGAGTGATTGCCCACTCTCCAGACCTTTGAGCATCCGTTCGGGCCGAATGGTCCACACGCTGTCAGCAGTCTTGTCGGCGAATTGTTCCAGTGCAAGTTGATCGCCCAAAGGCAAGGGCTTGAATGCGACCACATCGAAATTGGGCAACACTTTGAGCACATGTTCAATCTCCACTTTCGAAGGCTTATAAGACCGCTTCCGCCCCAAACCAAAAGCCCCCAACGCATTGATACGCAAATACATCAACCCATCATAGCGACTTAAAAAATCAATATCTGGCGCGGAATCTACATCTAAGGGCGCATCCACCGGATCGATATAGGCCACATCTATAAGCCCCAATGTCGCGGCATATTCAAAAAGCAAGACCTGTGTATATTGAGAAGCCAACAACCCCCAGCCATCGGTCAAATGCCCATACTCATCTTGAATATAAAGTTCCCACGGCTCATCTGACACAATTAGCAAATAGCTCGCCGCACGCATAAAATTGCAAAAGGCATCAAAACCGAACCACTTTTCGACAGGGCATGCTCTGAGTGCTTTGACAATCACATCGCGTCGCTTTACCGGAGATGTCAGGCCCGATTTCCCATCCACAGTGGTCTGCCCGCGAATGGCACTTACCCGTTGCAACTCATCTGTCTTTGCATTTTTGAGCCACACCTGCCACAGCGTCTTAATTATTTCGTGAGGTGGCGCGGCCAATGCCTTTCGCCCCGCAGGCGTCAAGTGCAACTTGCCGCTTTTCAAACGCACCAACTTTGCCGCGTGAATTAGCATCGGCCACGCATGAGCTTTAATCGGTCCCGGCAATTCTTCCCATTTGTCGCGCTTTTCGCGGTCTGGATAAAAATCACCACCCCAAAGGGCCTCGCCAATGATGCGAACAGTGGCTGCTGATGGCCGTCCGGTGCGCTCACTCACCCGCACTTTTCCCGCATCAACCAACCGCAATACCGACACCAGATCTTCCTGTGCTGTTTGCTCGGTATCGGCGTGATAAAGCGGAATTTGTTTTATTTTTTCTTTACTCGTCAAAAAATTATACTGGGGAATTTCTACATGTTCCGGGCGTTCTGTTTCAACGCACAATTTTGCAGGCGGCGACCTGGGCACAAATTTTTTTAATATAACTTTCAAATCATCGGGCACCACCTTTTGACCGCCGTAATAACCATAGCGGCTGCCACTTAGAATAAACAGGTTGAGCAGCGATGGCTCATGAATATATTGGGACCAACGGGGCGTATCTCCCCAATCTGGCTCTGCGCCATATTTGGCGCAAAATCCTTCTTCGTCAAACCACGGCGCGTAAAGTGCTTCTGCCACGGCTTTTTGTTGCAGATCATCCAGCATATCCCAATAATCGCGTGTGTATTCGGTCATCTCATGCACAATAATAGCAATAATATCCGCCTTGCGCGTGGGCAGTTTCACGCCGGTTAACAAACGCGCGAGCTTCTTCAGTTCAAGAACCACGCGTGTGTTCAGCAATTCTTCAAGTGTTCCCGATTCTTTGTTCATAGCTCATTATCCAACCCTGAACCCATCTTCTCGTTTCACGCCCTCTTCAATCACATCTGCCTCGAGGTCAAATCCCGTGCCCGGCGTATCTGGCACAATCAAACATCCATCCTGCATCTGCCAGCCATCCAGCACAATGCCCGGCATATCTGCGGGAGCGGCTTCTTGAAGCGAGAAATGGGGGACTGAAGCGGCAAAATGCGCATGGGCATAGCGCTCGATCAAGCTACCCCAGCAATGAGGAGCACATTGGCCGCCCCACGGTTCAATCATCGCGGCAGTCTCGCGCCACCACGTAAGCCCCTTGGCGCGAAAATCGTGTTGTACCACATCGATCCATCCCCTTTTGACCATATCAAAATAACTGGGAGGCGGAGGACCTGATTCCCCATCTGCTACGAGGGTACCGTATCCTTTTTCGATGATAAATTGCTTGAAATCTTCGTTAAAAGCTCCATCTTCGGGAAACGGTTCTTCAAACCAGTAAATCCCCACATCTTCACAACGCTCAAGAATGTCCTTGGCAATATTGAGCGTCGTACCATTATTTGCATCAACGAGTATTTTTGCATCTTCACCAGCGGCTTCCCGAACAGTGTGAATAACCAGAACATCTCGATCTGTACCTTCTGTAACGGGCATCCATCGCGCGCCGCGACCAATTTTAATTTTAAAATTTTTATACCCGTAATCGTGTCCGGTCTTGACTTCTTCCCGAAATATCTCCACGGCCTCTTCGTCCGAAGCATCCAGATCGTCTATATAAACCGAGCCATCGTACAACTCGACCGCACGCGCCCCCCGAGCACCCAGGAGTTTGTACAATGGCTGGTCCGATAATTTGGCCGCCAAATCCCACAGAGGCAAATCAATCGCTGTTCCAGCTTCGTTTGATCCCCCCGGCAATTGGAACACATCCCCCACAGTTTTGCCCACCAATACCTCGGCTTCTTCCCGACCCAACCGCGACCACCCAACGCCAATAGCACCGCTACTTGTATGAATGCGAACCACGGGATCCGTCACCACATCCCCGTGAACGCCAATACGCGCATTGCGTCCGATCAAGCGGGGCCGCTTAAATTTCATAACCACTTTTTCAATCCGAACAATTTTTTCACCGTGTAAATTCGGCATAAAAAACTCCTGTTTTTAAGAAAATGTCGCACAGGTAAGAAACGCCCTGCTTAAATTAGACTGACTCTAATATAATGTCAATCGCCAAAGAACCCCACTCCGCACCTCCAACGGGCGGGCACGGGGGCACCACCCCCATTTTTTACCCTTGACGACTGCCACAAGATATAGTATTATAGCGACATATAACAGCCTTCCCCTCCACAAAATGTAGTCCCCCAAATCTCCCCAGACTGCTGTGTATAAATGCGGTCCAAAAGTGCATCCCCTATTTTTCCCCATCGGGTTTTGACACACGGGGATCCTGATTTGTATTACCATATCCCCTTGTTCTTTCGCGTCTTATGCTCTTAGAAGAATTCGAGTAGGAGGTTTTCATTGCACCTGACTCGTTTGCAAGCACTGGGTTTTAAGTCCTTTGCTCAAAAGCTCGACATGCCCTTCCAAAAAGGCATTACATGTATTGTGGGGCCAAATGGTTGTGGCAAGTCCAATGTGGTTGATGCGCTGCGCTGGACATTGGGCGAACAGCGCCCCCGGTCTTTGCGTAGCGGCAGTATGGAAGATGTGATTTTTTCCGGTACGCGCTCGCGCAAACCCCTCGGTATGTCCGAAGTATCGCTCACACTCGATAATTCCAAAAAAGTTTTGCCCACCGAATTTTCCGAAGTCACCATTACCCGCCGTTTGTTCCGATCCGGCGAAAGCGACTACCTGCTCAATAAAATTCCGTGCCGCCTGAAAGACATTCAAAACTTGCTGATGGACACCGGGCTGGGCACGCAGTCTTCTTATGTTATTGAACAGGGTATGGTGGATGAGATCATCAGCGACAATGCCGAAGAACGCCGCCGGTGCTTTGAAGAAGCCGCCGGTGTGACGCGGTATAAAATCCGACGACGATCTGCGTGGAATCGGCTCATTGCCGTGCGACAAGACCTGCAGAGAATGGAAGACTGGCTCGGAGAAATCCAACGCCAGGTCGCATCGTTACAGCGGCAAGAGCGCAAAGCCAGGCTCTATAAAACACTATCTGATGAATTGCGCGACCTCGAAATCAAACTGGCGCGATTCCAATACTTCGATCTGGCCGACCAGTCTGGGCCGATGCGCGAGGAAATGGTCTTCCTCAAAGAAGACATCGAAATTTCAGAAACCAACATGACCACCCTCGAAGCCCAACTCGAAGAAATGCGCGTCGAACTAACCGATCAGGACCGCGCACTGGCCGAGGTCAATATCGAGCTATCGCAACACATCGAGCGCGTACACGGCAAAGACAGCGAAATACTCGTTGCACGCGAAGAGGTACGCAGCATTCAGGCGTTTTTAGAACGCGCCGCGCATCAGCAAAAATCGCTCAAATTGCGTCTCGACAGCGCCCAAAAAGGCCAAATAGCCGCAGAACAAGACAGGCGTGAAGCCGCCAAAAAACTCGAAGCCGCAGAAGCAAAGCTCGAAGCGGAAACCGCCAAACTCGAAGCGGAAATCCGGGATCTGGACACACAGCGCACACAAGTCGATGCCCAAAAATCTCAGTTGATGAACCAGTTGCGCCAAAGCAGCGATCAGGGCAAGGGCCTCGAGCGCATGCAGGCCGAGCGCGAGGGCATCGTGCAGCGACAGGCGCGTTTGACCCAGGATATTGAGCGCGTGGCTGCGCGCCGCCAGGAAGCCGACGAAATCGCCAATCAGTCCGCGGCACAAATCGCCGCAGTTGAAGGTCAAATTGCCCAACACACAGAAGAGCGTCAGCAACAGATCGCAGGGCGAGATCGCTGTATTGCCCAGCGAGACGAACAAATCGAATCGCGCAACCGCTTGCGCGCAAATATCGAAGCCGACCAGGCGCGAATCGCCCTCCTCCAAAAACTGAGAGAAGGCTTTGAAGGCTATTCCAAAGGCGTGCGCGCTCTGGCCGTGGATTCGCCTTTTTCCAATCGCATACAGGGCGTAGTCGCCGACATGGTTGATGTCAATCCCGAATATGTCACCGCCATTGAAGCCGCGCTGGGACGGGCACTGGAATGTCTAATCGTACGCAATACCGACGACGCGCGTTGGGCCATTGATTTTCTCAGACAAGGAGAGCACGGCGCAGCCGCATTTTTGCCCCTCGAACGCGTCATCTCTACCAATGGCACACCTTGCGAAGTCCCCAAAGGAGAAGGGATTGTCGGGCTGGCAAGCGATCTGTTAAACCCACAGCGCGATGTACACGGTGCCGTATCCGCGCTGTTGCGCCACACCTTGATTGTAAGCGATGCACAAACCGCGCTTGTTCACAGTGGAGACCTGCATGCCAAAGGCGCTGAGATTGTGACACTCAGCGGCGAAGTTTTTTCTGCTGATGGCACGGTTTACGGCGGCGCAGATGCAACCTCAGAATCGGGCCTCATCGGTCGCCAGCAACAAATTGACGACCTTCAGTCGGCTATAAAATCCGCCCAATCCAAGCTCAAAACGCGCGAAACACAAGTGGCACGCACGCTCAAAACGCTCGACAAACACCTCGCGCAAATTGAGGCATGCGATAACGCATTGGCCGATTTGCACAACCGCCGCGCGGGCCTTCAAAGAGACCGGCAAAATGCCGAAACAGAAGCCAAACGCCAGGCTCGGGCAGTGACAGAACTCGACCAGGAGACCTCACAACTTGCCGAGCGCGAAAGCGAATTGATGCATTTGATTTCCCAGGCAGAGGAGGAACAAACAAAGCTCGATGCCAAACGCGAGACCCTCGAAGATATAGTTCGCCGTGCGGATGAAGACTTGCGCGAAAAAGAAAACCAACGGCGCGTACTTCAAGATGGCGTCGCCGCTGTGCGCGTGGAAATCGCTTCTTTGAAAGAACGCATCGAAAGCCTCGCACATGAAGCCGTGCGCCAGGGTCGAGAGCACGAAGCCATTTCCCGCGAAATCGAGCGATTGTCCGCCGAGGCTGATGAGAGCCAAGACCGCAAACGAGAACGCGAAGAAAGCATCGGAACAGCGTCCGGCGAACTCGAAGTCCTGCACAAGCAACAATCCCACATTGAACACAAACGCGATGCACAAGCACGCAGACAACACGAAATCGTGATGGCGGCGCGTGCCATTGAAGAAAAATTGCGCGAAAAGAACCGCCGCACAACACAACACCGCGAGCGTTTAAGCGAACTTCAGGTCGCCATGGCGCACATCAAAGAGCGCGGCGAAGGGATTATCGAACGCCTCAAACGAGATTACGAAGTCGCTATTGCCGAACAGGGACGTTTTCGAGATCCCGAATTTAACGCGGATATGGCCGAAAAAAAGACCCACGAACTGCAAGAGCGTATGCGGCGCATGGGATCTGTCAACCTGGCAGCACTCGAAGAGTACGAAGTTCAAAAAGAACGTCTTGAATTTCTCACGCAACAGCGCGACGACCTTTTGGAGGCCGAAGAAATTGTCAAGCGCACCATCACGCGTATCGATCGCACGGCGCGCCAGCGCTTTCTCAATACCTTTGGTAGCATTCGAGAAAACTTCCAGAACACATTCCAGGAATTTTTTGAAGGCGGCGAAGCCGACCTGACTATGCCGCCCGAAGAAGATCCCCTCGAGGCCCCCATCATCATCACAGCCCGGCCATGGGGCAAACGCCTTCAGAGCATTAACCTGCTTTCGGGTGGCGAACGCGCGCTGACGGCCATTGCCCTTCTCTTTGCAATTTATCTGGTCAAACCCAGTCCCTTTTGCGTCCTCGACGAAGTCGATGCGCCCCTCGATGATGCCAATATCGCGCGCTTTGTCAAAGTCATCAAAAAATTCTCCGAACAGTCGCAGTTCATCGTTGTCACCCACAACAGAGGGACGATGGAATCTGGCGAAATCCTGCACGGCGTAACCATGGAAGAACCCGGCGTCTCCAGGCTCGTTTCCGTCAAAATGTCCAACAATAGCGAAAACCAGGTCAATGATATCGCCTCGTTCGCCGAAGCCGTGGCACAACCCGCAGATGACGATTGATTCCCGACCTCAGACAATGTACAAAGGGCGGCGGTTTATACCGTCGCCCTTTTATTTTTTTCGCAATCGTGTATATTATGAAGCAGATAGCCATACCTATTCCCTATTCGGAGAATTACATGCAAAAACGAGTGTGGAAAACATATCTCGCCTCCCTGATTCTGCTTCTATTTTTTGCGTGTGGCCCACAGCCCGCCGAGATCAAGATTGCGACTTACAATATCTATTGGCTCGACGATGGCATTTCCGACGCGCGACAGGAACGCCTGCAAACAGTTATGCGCGAACTCAATGCAGACATCATCGGCTTTCAGGAAATCCAATCGAAATCTGCGCTCGAGCGCATTTTGCCCGACAACTATACCATTGGCATGCTCGATGATCCCGAAGAACTCCAGGAACTCGCCATAGCCGTGCGCGAGCCATTTGAAATTACCGATCTGAAAATGGTCTTTCCAGAAAAAGTACACGACCACGCATTTCCCCGAAAGCGCGACTTGCTCCAGGCTTATGTCGATGGATATGGCCGCCGCTTAATTGTTCTGGTTCACCACGCCAAATCGCGATCGGGTGGGCGCGACAAAACCAACGCGCGCAGAGAAGATAGCGCGACCATGAGTTATCTCACCAGCCGCGTGAAATACGACCACATTGTATTGCTCGGCGATTTCAACGACAATCCCGACGACCGCTCGCTCAACATTCTCGAATACGGCAATCCCGACGCACTTCCCGGAATCGACCAGGTGCCCGATGCGTTTCTCCACAACACATCCGAAGCCATGTTGGCGCGGGACTATTGTTCTTATGGATACCATGATCTCTACGAAAAAGTCGAAAGCGATACCTTCGATCCCATGGTCTCGGGTGCCCGCGCAGAGAATAACAAATGGCGGGGAAAACCCCACAATTTTGCGCAAGACGTCAAAGTCAAAGCGATCCTTTGTGACCAAATCCTCGTATCCCAAAACCTGAAGGACCACGTCCTCTCATCGGGCGTTTTCACCCACGCCGAAGCCGTGAAGGGCACTCGCTCGCGCATCAGCTTCTCCGGCGATGAAATCGTCTATACCAGACGCGGCGACTTTGCCTCGGATCACGTGCCCGTGTGGACCATCTTGAAATTCTAAGCGGCTATTTTAAGTCTCTTGCCAAACAATGATCAATCGCGACATCAATTTTTAATTTTTAATTTTTAATTTTTAATTCCAATGTCCGATCTCCTCGACACCTTGCAACGCCCCATCCGCGACCTGCGTATTTCGGTCACCGACAAATGCAATTTTCGCTGTCCCTATTGCATGCCTGCCGAGATTTTTGGCGAAAAGTACGAATTTCTTCCCAAAGCAGAAATCCTCACCTTTGAAGAAATCACCCGCCTCGCCAGAATTTTTGTCGATCTCGGCGTCACCAAAATTCGCGTCACCGGCGGTGAACCCCTCCTGCGCCGAGACCTCGAAACCCTCATCGCCAAACTGTCGCAGATCTCGGGTATTCAAGACCTCACCCTCACCACCAACGGCTATCTCCTCGCCGACAAAGCGCAGGGCCTCAAAGACGCCGGCCTGAACCGGCTCACCGTGAGCCTCGATGCGATTGACGACCAGACATTTAATCGCATGAGCGGTCGCACCCATGGCACCGAGCGCGTGCTCGAAGGCATCCGCGCGGCTGAAAAGGCGGGCTTTCAGGCCATAAAAATCAACGCAGTCGTTCAAAAAGGCATCAACGATCGCCTCGTTATCGACCTCGCACAACACTTCCACAACACGGGACACATCCTGCGATTCATCGAGTTTATGGACGTGGGCAATCGCAACAACTGGAATCTGGATCAGGTCGTGCCCGCCACAGAAATTATCGACCGCATTCACACTATCTTACCTCTCGAACCCCTCGACCCCAACTACACAGGCGAAGTCGCAAAACGCTATCGCTATCTCGACGGCGGCGGTGAAATCGGCATCATCGCCTCTGTCACGCAGCCCTTTTGCGGCGACTGTACGCGCGCGCGCTTATCCACCGACGGCAAACTCTACACCTGTCTCTTCGCTTCAGAGGGAACAGATCTGCGCGATGGCCTGAGACGAGGTGCGTCCAACGCCCATCTGCGAGACCAGATCGCCCGGATATGGCGCCGCCGCACAGACCGCTACTCCGAAATCCGCTCTAATCACACCCCTGCAACTCGCAAAATCGAAATGTATCAAATCGGGGGATAATGCCTCTTACGTCTTACCTTTTACCCTTGACAAATCCCCATAATACACTAAGTTTCACATTCATTTTTGATCCTGCTCAACCAAAAATCTCCGCCACAGGTGGTATATTATGAACGCGAATTGGAAAGAAGAATTGCGCGATCTGATCCCGGAAGATCTAAGTACCGAAATCGATACGTTTGAAGCGCAGATCGAACAAAAAAAACAGGGCCAAATTGACGACCGCGTCTTTGCCGAAACCCGTCTTCGCCGCGGTGTTTACGGCCAGCGATACGACAATGGGCAACGCTTTGACGGTCAAATAACCAAACCCCTTCACTATCCCAGCGGCGACCTCTTCAAAGGGCCAGACACGGTCTGGGATGCGCCGGGTATGCAGCGCATCAAAATCCCTTATGGCGGCCTGACCACCGATCAAATGGAAGTCTTGGCCGACATAGCCGAAGAATATTCTGACGGCATATTGCACATCACCACCCGCCAGGATATTCAAATACACTACGTACACATCGAAGACACACCCGACCTCATGCGCCGCCTCGCCTCCGTGGGCATCACCACCCGCGAAGCCTGCGGAAACTCCATCCGCAATGTCACGGCCTGTCCGCTTTCGGGTGTGTGTCACACCGAAACATTCGATGTCACGCCGTATTCTCATGCCCTCGCCCAATTCCTTCTTGGGCATCCCGACTGCCAGGACTTTGGTCGCAAATTCAAAATCGCCTTTTCCGGATGCGCCCAGGAAGCATGCGGTTTGACCAGCATGCACGACATGGGCATGATCGCACGCATCAAAGACGGCAAACGCGGGTTCGAAACCTACGTCGGCGGCGGTTTGGGCGCCGTGCCCCACCAGGCCAAGCTCTACTCGGAATTTCTACCCCCCGAAGAACTCCTGCCCACAGCACAGGCAATATGCCGCGTTTTTGCTCGCCTGGGTGAAAAACAAAATCGCGCCCGTGCGCGCATCAAATTTCTCGTCGCCAAACTCGGCATCGAAGAATTTGCTCGCCTGGTCAAAGAAGAACGCAAAATCCTGCCCGAAGACCCCGCGTGGACAGCCTATCTCGATGACCTGGATGCCTACGGGGAAGAACCCCTCAAAATCGCTGCCCCCCTCAATGGGGTTATGCGTCCCGAAGCCTTTGATGCCTGGGCAGAAACCAACATCTACAAACAACGGCAGGAAGGCTATGTCGTCGCAACAATATGCCTACCTCTGGGGGATATCACATCCGAACAGATGAAAAATCTGGCCGATATCGCGCGCAAATACGTCAAAGACACCATTCGCGCCACCGTCGAGCAAAACATCATTTTTCGATGGGTCAGCGAATCCGATGTCATTTCACTCTACAATGACCTTTGTGAACTGGGGCTGGCCGAAGCCGGAGCTGGCACCATTGTCGATGTCACCGCCTGCCCGGGCACCGACACCTGCAAATTGGGTATTTCCTCGTCGCGAGGTCTCGCAGCGGAGTTGCGAACGCAATTGGCGCAACAGAATCTCCAACTCGACGACGCCATCAAAAACTTCCGCATCAAAATCAGCGGATGTTTTAACTCCTGTGGTCAACACCACGTAGCCGATCTCGGCTTTTACGGCAACAGCCGAAGAATCAATGGCTATACCGTGCCGCACTTCCAGGTCGTACTCGGCGGACAATGGACCGAAAATGCGGCCTCTTACGGCCTGGCCATGGGTGCTATCCCTTCAAAAAATATTCCGGCCGTCATCGAACGCATCACCGGCGATTACGTTGAAAACCGCGAAAAAGACGAAAGCTTCCAGGCCTATATTCAGCGCATCGGAAAAAAAGACGTCAAAGAACTGCTTCAGGGCCTCACGCAAGTTCCCGCACATGAAATCGACGCCTCCTACTATACGGACTGGGGCGACATACGCGAATTTACCATCGGCGATATGGGCAAAGGCGAATGCGCTGGCGAAGTGGTTTCACTGGTGCAATTTGAACTGTCTGGCTGCGAAACCGAATCCTTTGAATCGCAGATTCACCTGGAGGAAGGCGACTACGAAGCCGCGTACAAAACGGCTTTCAACGCCATGTTGCACGCCGCCAAAGCACTGGTCAAAACGCAGTTTCTCGACGTACCCGAAGATGCCATTGTCGAAGAATTTCGCACGCGCTTTTGCGATACCGAGTTGTTCTACAACCAGTTTGCCGGCGCAAAATTTGCCAATTATCTCTTCCGCGTTCACGAAGAGGAAGTTGCCGAATACACCCGCGACATTGCCCACCAGGTCGTTGAAGAAGCGCAACTCTTCATCGAAGAAGCCTATGCCTGTTATGGTCAAATGAATGTGGTGTAATTAGCCTCCTGTTTCCATATTAACGAGTCATTTATGCCAACCCATAAAATCAGTGTCAAATTTTATCTCGATCAGGGGCACAATATCGCGCCTGAAACATGGTTTAAAACCTTTAACAATTGGATTTCTGCACACAATGGGTCAGATGTGCTACTCGACGTAGCCGATTACAGTCACGTACCCAATGGCCCTGTAACCCTGCTCCTTGGTCACGAATACGACATCAGTATTGATGACACAGACGCAAAACGCGGCCTGCTCTACAACCGCAAGCAACCCAACGGAGGTGGTTTTGCACAGCAATTATCTGCTGCGGTTCGCGCGGCCTGTGAAACCTGTCGGCGACTCGAAGTAGAAGAAGCGGTCGTGTTCCAGGGAAATGAACTCAGGCTCATCCTCAACGACCGCCTCAATGCCCCTAATACCAAAAACACGCACAACGCCATAAATGACGACCTGCAGGCGTTTTTACACCAGCTTTACGACGGTTCAGAGGTGATTGCCAAACGGAGAAAAGATACCAGGCAAAGATTCACCCTCGACATTCGCGCCGAGGGCGATTGGCCTGTCGCAAAACTCCTCGAAAATCTGTCCTAAAAGTAAAAATTCTTCTTTTGTGTATCTGCAATCATAATTTTAACTTACAATACTTGACAAAGCTAACCAAATAAGTATATTTGGCAAGACCAATATCGAATGAGATTCGCAATTGTAAGGAAGGGGAATTAAAAATGGCCTATATTATTGCCGAGCCATGCATTGATGTTATGGACAGGTCCTGTGTGGAAGTCTGTCCAGTGGACTGCATCTACGAACCCGACGCAACCGATTTGCCGGAAGATGAACGTCTCAATATGCTCTATATTCATCCCGAAGAGTGCATCGACTGTGGAGCTTGTGAACCCGAATGCCCAGTTGAAGCGATCTTCGCCGAAGAAGACACGCCCGACGAATGGACAGAGTACATCGAAATCAATGAAGTCGCTTTTGATTAGCGTCTGAATTGAAACAACCGGTTTTCAAATGCCAGGGCCGGATCGCGGTTCTGGCATTTTCGCGCCCTGTGATCAAAGCGTGAAGCGGTGTTAAACGGGGCGATGTCCAGCCCCGTTCAAAAGGAATATACTTTATGGCATATCCTCGCAAGCACGGACTCTACAATCCCAAATACGAACGCGACGCCTGTGGCATTGGATTTGTCGTGAATATCAAAGGCGAAAAATCCAACCAGATCGTCAAAATGGCCCTCGAATCCCTTGTCTGTCTCGACCACCGGGGCGCACGCGGCGCCGAAGACAACACGGGCGACGGCGCTGGCATTTTGATGCAAATTCCACACCGATTCTTTGAACACGCCTGCAATGGAGTTGGCATCGATATACCAGATCCCGGTCACTACGGTGTCGGCATGATTTTTATGACCGATGACGAGGATCGGTCCATTCGCCGAAAAACGCGTCAAATCATTGAGGATATTGTCAAAGAAGAGGGGCAGAAAGTCCTTGGCTGGCGCAAAGTGCCTACCGACAACTTCTATCTGGGCCTCACCTCCAGATCCTGTGAACCCGTTGTGTGGCAAATTTTTATCGATCGCAGTGCCGACTTGCCCGACCCAATGGCATTTGAACGCAAACTCTATGTCATTCGCAAGCGCGCCACCAATACTATCCGCTATGCCGGACACGACGAGAATTTTTACATCTCCAGCTTGTCGTCGCGCACCATTGTGTACAAAGGCATGCTCACGCCCATGCAGGTGCCCGAATTTTATCCCGACCTGCAAGATCATCGCATGGAAGCCGCGATTGTCCTCGTGCATTCCCGGTTTTCCACCAACACCTTTCCCTCCTGGGAACGGTCGCACCCCTATCGCTACCTCATTCACAACGGTGAAATCAATACCCTGCGCGGGAATCAAAACTGGATGAAAACCCGACAGGCCATGCTGTCTTCAGAGCTTTGGGGCGACGACATACAAAAAATATCTCCCATACTCTACGAAGACGGCTCGGATTCCGCAATCTTTGACAACTGTTTTGAATTTTTGTCTCTATCTGGCCGCTCAATGGCGCACGCAGCCGTCATGATGATTCCCGAACCCTGGGAAAATCACGAGAGTATGAGTCCCGAAAGGCGCGCCTTCTACGAATACCATTCCTGTCTCATGGAACCCTGGGATGGCCCGGCTTCTATTGGCTTTACCGATGGCGAAGTCGTGGGTGCCTGCCTCGACCGCAATGGCTTGCGTCCTTCGCGTTATTACGTCACCAAAGACGACCTGCTCATCCTCAGTTCCGAGGCGGGTGTCTGCGAATTAGAACCCGAGCGCATCGCTTACAAAGGTCGATTGCAACCCGGTCGCATCCTCCTCGTCGATACAAAAAAGGGCCGCATCATTTCCGATGACGAAGTCAAACAGTCAATGGTCTCCGAATATCCCTACCAGCAATGGCTCGACGACCATCTCATTCCACTCAAAAACCTGCCCGCAGTCGCACCTATTGCACCCCCTACAAATCACGCCGAAGTGCTCACGCGGCAACAGGCTTTTGGCTACACGTTTGAAGACCTCAAAATTTTTGTTGGCCCCATGTCCAAAATCGGGCGCGATCCCGTCGGATCAATGGGCAACGACGCGCCCCTGGCGGTATTGTCTAACAAACCACACCTGCTCTACAACTACTTCAAACAGCTCTTTGCCCAGGTGACCAACCCGCCCCTCGATCCCCTGAAAGAAGAGGTCATCACCTCGGCTGACGCCACCATTGGTCCCGAGCGCAACTTGCTCATTCCCGAACCCGAAAGTTGCAGGCAAATCCATCTCGATACGCCCATTTTGACCAACGAAGAACTCGAGCAATTGCGCCACGCTGACCGCCCGGGCCTCAAAGCCACCACCATTCCCATGCTCTTTGACGTGGCCGATGGCGAAGCCGGCCTCGAAAAAGCCATGCATAAATTGTGTGCAGAAGCCGACAAAGCCATTGACGACGGTTATACCATTCTCATTCTTTCAGATCGCGGTGTCGATAAAGACCGCGCGCCCATTCCCGCGCTCCTGGCCATGAGCGGTCTTCACCACCACCTCATCCGAGAAGGCAAGCGCACCAAAGTCGGGATAGCTCTCGAAACAGGAGAACCCCGCGAAGTGCATCACTTCTGCTTGCTCATCGGCTACGGCGCTCAGGCGATCAATCCCTATATAGCTTATGAAAGCCTGGCCGACATGATCGCCGAAAAGCAATTGACCGATATCTCCTACCGCGATGCTGTCAAAGGATATGTCAAATCCGCGACCAAAGGCGTGGTCAAAGTCATGGCCAAAATGGGCATCTCTACCATCAAGTCGTATCGGGGTGCTCAAATTTTTGAAGCAGTTGGCATTTCAAAAAACATCGTTGACCAATATTTTACATGGACAGACTCCCGCATAGATGGCATTGGCCTCGATGTCATTGCCCGAGAAGCCCTGATGCGGCATCGCGATGCGTATCCCGAAATTTCAGTCAATGGCAGCACCCTCGATGTGGGCGGGCATTTTCAGTGGCGGCAAGGTGGGGAATATCACCTCTTTAATCCCCTTACGATTCACAAGCTCCAGCATGCCACGCGCATCAACGACTACGACGTGTACAAAGAATACGCCGTCCTCATCGATCAACAGGCCAAAAACCTGGCGACCCTGCGCGGTCTCCTGGACTTCAACTATGCCAGCGAACCCATTTCCATCGACGAAGTTGAACCCGTCGAAGCGATTACCAGACGCTTTAAGTCTGGTGCCATGTCCTACGGATCAATATCCAAAGAAGCGCACGAAGCACTCGCCATTGCGATGAATCGTCTGGGTGGCAAAAGCAATACCGGCGAAGGAGGGGAAGATCCGGCGCGTTATACCCTCGAACCCAATGGCGATTCCAAAAACAGCGCCATCAAACAAGTGGCTTCTGGACGCTTTGGCGTCACCAGCTATTATCTGGTCAATGCCAAAGAATTGCAGATCAAAATGGCGCAAGGTGCCAAGCCTGGCGAGGGCGGCGAATTGCCCAGCAAAAAGGTGTATCCGTGGATTGCCACGGTTCGGCACTCCACACCGGGCGTAGAACTCATTTCACCCCCGCCACATCACGATATTTACTCCATCGAAGATCTGGCGCAACTCATTCACGATCTCAAAAATGCCAACCACCATGCCAGAATTAACGTCAAGCTCGTCGCAGAAATTAATGTAGGCATCGTCGCAGCGGGCGTGTCCAAGGGCCACGGCGATGTGGTACTCATCTCCGGGCTTGACGGCGGCACCGGCGCATCGCCACAAACCAGCATCAAACACGCCGGCCTACCCTGGGAACTCGGCGTTGCCGAAACCCACCAGACCCTCGTGCTCAACAATCTGAGATCGCGCATCGTAGTCGAAACCGACGGACAACTCAAAACCGGGCGCGATGTGATTATTGCAGCCCTGCTCGGTGCCGAAGAATTTGGATTTGCCACCACAGCACTCGTCGCCATGGGCTGTATCATGATGCGCGTTTGCCACCTCGATACCTGCCCTGTGGGTGTGGCCACGCAGCATCCCGAACTGCGCAAAAAATTTATGGGCGACCCCGACCAGGTCGTCAATTTCTTGCGTTTTATCGCACAGGACATGCGCGAAATAATGGCGCAACTCGGCGTGCGCACCATCGATGAACTCATTGGCCGCACCGACCTGCTCCACCAGGCAAAAACCGATCACTGGAAAGCGAAATATCTGGACCTGTCCCCCATTCTCGAAAAACCAGACGCCGATCCAGAAATCGGGCGCTATTGCCAGATAGAACAGGATCACGGTCTCGAAAACGCCATGGACAACCAGATCCTACTCGAACTTTGCGAACCCGCCCTAAAAGATGGCAGCAAAGTACACGCGAAATTCGACATCAAAAATACTAACCGCGTGGTCGGCACCATCCTCGGCAGCGAAATCACGCGCCGGTTCGGGCCCGATGGCCTGCCCGAAGACACCATTGACATCACCTTTGAGGGATCGGCCGGACAATCTTTTGCGGCCTTTACACCACCGGGTATCACCTTCCGCCTCGAAGGCGACGCCAATGACTACTTTGGCAAGGGATTATGCGGCAGCAAACTGATTGTCTATCCGCGCAAAGGATCCACCTTTAAAGCCGAAGACAACATCATCATCGGCAACGTATCCTTCTACGGTGCGACCAATGGACAAGCTTTCATTCGCGGTCAGGCAGGTGAACGCTTTTGCGTGCGCAACTCGGGCGTTAGCGCGGTCGTCGAGGGCATTGGCGATCACGGATGTGAGTATATGACAGGTGGGATGGCTGTCATTTTGGGCAAAACCGGACGCAACTTTGCAGCCGGCATGTCCGGCGGCATTGCTTATGTGCTCGATGAAGACGGTGATTTCCACATACGCTGCAATCCCGAACTCGTCGATCTCGAACCCGTCCAAAACCACGAAGACATTGAAGAACTCAAAAGCATGATCACCAAACACGCCGACTACACCGAGAGCAACGTGGCGCAACACATCCTCGTCCATTGGGATGACATGTTGCCCAAATTTATCAAAGTCTTCCCCAAACCCTACAAGCGCATTCTCTCAGCTTATGAGACCGCGCAACAAGAGGGTTTGAAAGGCGAAGATGCATGGCTTGAAGCATTCCGCCAAGGCGTAGAAGTTGAAGCTTGAGAAAAGGAGCACTTATGGGAAAACCGACCGGATTCATGGAATTTCAGCGAGAACTTCCGGCCGATAGAGATCCCGCACAGCGCATCAAAGACTGGGAAGAATTTCACCATCATCACCCCGATGAAAAACTTCGTGAACAGGGTGCGCGGTGTATGGACTGTGGCATACCCTTTTGCCATACCGGTGTGCGCCTGCCCGAATCTACACCCTTTCCTTCTGGCTGTCCCATCAACAATCTCATTCCCGAGTGGAATGACCTCGTGTATCGCGGCCTCTGGAAAGAAGCCCTCGAACGATTGCACAAAACCAACAACTTTCCCGAATTTACAGGTCGCGTCTGTCCAGCCCCCTGCGAGGGATCCTGCGTGCTGGGCATGACAGAACCTGCCGTCACCATCAAAAACATCGAAGTTTCCATCATTGACAAAGGTTGGGAAGAAGGCTGGGTCACACCCGATATACCCGAAAAGCGTACGGGCAAGCGCGTGGCCGTCGTGGGTTCAGGTCCCGCAGGTCTCTCTTGTGCTGCACAACTCAACAAAGCCGGGCACAAAGTTACCGTGTACGAGCGTTCTGACCGCATTGGCGGATTGCTCATGTACGGTATTCCCAACATGAAACTCGATAAAAAAGAAGTTGTGCAACGCCGCATTGACCTCATGATCGAATCGGGCATCGAATTTATCACCAATACCGAAATTGGCAAAGACCTGCTGGCAAAAGATCTCCTCAATGAATACGACGCGGTCGTGCTCTGCATTGGCGCACTCAAGCCCCGCGACCTGCCCATCAAAGGCCGTGAACTCAACGGCGTGCATCAGGCCATTGAGTATTTGCACAAAAACACCAAAAGCCTGCTCGACTCCAATCATGGAGACGGCAATTATATAAACGCCAAAGACAAACACGTTATCGTACTCGGCGGAGGGGATACGGGAACCGACTGCGTGGGCACGGCGATGCGCCACGGTTGCAAAAACCTGTACCAGTTCGACATTATTCCCGAACCGCCCAAAACGCGCACCGACAGCAACCCCTGGCCACAAATGCCACTCATTTTCAAAACCGATTATGGTCAAGAGGAAGCCGCCGCTATTTTTGGTAGAGACCCGCGCGAATATCTCATCAGCACTACGGAATTTATCGGCGATGAAAACGGCAATCTCAAAGCATTAAAAACCATGCAAGTGGAATGGGTCCCCGCAGAAAATGGCGCGCCATTCCGCGAAGTGCCCGGCACGGAAAAAGAATGGCCCGCCGATCTCGTCTTCCTATCCATGGGCTGGCTCGGCCCCGAAGACACCATTCTGGAAGAACTCGAACTCGAACGCGACGAACGCTCCAATGCCAAAGCCATTGAAGGTGAATTTACCACCAAAATCCCCGGTCTCTTTGTCGCAGGTGATGTGCGCTGCGGCATGAGCCTCGTTGTCTTCGCTTTCGCCGAAGGTCGCGGTGCCGCCCGCGAAGCTGACCGCTACCTCATGGGATCGACCGACCTGCCGTAAGTCGTCATATAAAATCATAGATAACGGGAGGCGCAGTACAAACTGCGCCTTTTTTGCGTGAAGGAAAACAATCATGTCTCGTTATTATTTTGTCCTATTATTTAGCTTATTTACCGCGTTTGAATCCCATGCATTAGACGATGATATGCCAATGCGGGGAATTACGATTTCAACGCACGGGGGTGGGCGAGATTGGGCGAGTGACGAAATGGTTTCAACACTGCGAGATATTGAAATTCTGGGTGCAAACTGGGTGGCGACCCATCCCTATGCGGGCATTTCGCAGGATGGATCGGTCAGGGTAAGGCGATTTGAGGGAGCCAGCGATCTGGCTCCCGTGCACTGGACGCGACCAATTGTAGAAGCCCACAAACGGGGATTGAAAATTTGCATCAAGCCCCATCTGGCATACTGGCGGTCGGGATTTGAGTGGCGGGGCGAAATTGCGTTTCGCTCTGAGGAAGAATGGAAGCGCTTCTGGGCAGATTATCGCGCCTGGATTTTGGCCGTGGCCGAAGCCTGTAAAGACGCCGATGCATTTGTAGTAGGGACAGAATTGGACAAAACCCTGCATCGCAAAGCCGAATGGCGTGCTCTGATTGCAGATGTGCGAAAAATATATAAAGGACGGATTACGTATGCGGCGAATTGGTCGGATTACACGTGCGTGCCATTCTGGGATGCCCTGGATGTGATCGGTATTCAGGGCTATTTCCCGATAGCGAAAAACCAAAACCCCACAGAGGCCGACCTCCGAAATGGATGGGATCGTCTGGTAAAAGAATTGCGAGCTTATGCTAAAAAAATGGATCGCAACATCGTATTTACCGAATTGGGATACAACCAATCTTATAAAGCAGCGTCAGAACCGTGGACATATCTCGTGGATGACGATGGCGCGCGCGCCTTACAGGAAATGTGCTGGCGCGTCGCGCTTGAAGCCATTGAAAACGAACCGCGTATTGCGGGCGCTCTGCTGTGGAAATGGTTTCCAAACCCGAGACCTTTTGGACGGGATTTCCAATTGGCAACATCGCGCATCATGCCCATCATTGCCAATGCGTGGCGAGGTGAGGTCCCCGTTATCACATTTGACGAAGAAGCATACGAACGGTGGCGCGAAGAGCGGCGACGCGGACGGCGCAGGCGATCTAATCAGAACTAACCGTCACAGCCGTTCGGCCAGTTCGAGAAAAGTCTTCTTTGTCACCTCGTCAATACCAACCTGGAACGGACCGGGGCCAGCTTTGGTGTAGGCATTCGCTTGGACAACTTCATAGCCACCTTCGGGAATAAGTGCATCTGTCGGCATATAATTGCGCCCATCCTGACAATATCCCCAGGCAATGAGATTCGGATCATTGAGATAAGATCTCAGCAAGGGGAGCCACTCGGCAACCACCTCGTTGCCAAGCCACGCGATGGTGTGTTCCTTAGCCAGGCGAATAAGGCCAACCGCCCAGGGCAAAAAACGCGCTGGCGGAATGCCAGACCCCAAACGCTCGACCCAGTACGCACCCAGATTGCGCTCCACTTCTGCCTCGCTTTTGGCAAGTGTTTCCCAGTGGGCAAGAGGCGGAATCGCATCTTGGTCGCGTGGAGCCAGCACGAATCCCGATACGCAATTGAGATCCAATTCCAACAATTCACCGCCCGCATCCATAGCCGAGAGAACATCATCGGCGAGTTGAGCACCTGTCGCAACAACATCCTCTGGCGTAGATTTGCGAAATGCGTCTAACCCCGCGAGGCGGCGCGGTCGGATATTGCCGGCAAACCCTTGAATAAACTGTGCGTGAGTATTCGGGCCGAAGGATTCGACCAGCCGATTGCGACAGACCCCGGGAAAATCAGCAGAAATGCCATCCCATGCAAAACCGTAAACCATTACCGGATGGCATCCATAGTTAAACAGCACACAACGACCGTCTTCTGCAACGAGATCGAGCACCCAAAGATCTCGATTCATATATCCATCCGGATTCGGTCTCATCCCCATACTTCCATCGGCACCCCGCCTGCGCCTGTTAATCCCAATCTCAGACGTGCCGCGATGCACACAAATAGAGACTTCTCGCATATTCTCGATGGCTTCGAGCACCATTTTCACCGTGCGAGACAGCAAATCAGTTTCATAAGCCTCGAGGTCTTCTGGTTTAGCCACAGTCGTTGCATACCCCTCAAATCCGGACATGGGACCGCTGTGCGTATGTGAAAAATTGACAATAATCGCTTCAAAAGGTATGCCGGTTATTGAAGCCAACTCGCAGCGCAAGCGACTCGTCACATGCCATGTCATCCCGATCATATCAATCGAGACCCAGACCGTGCGATAACCCTTTTGGTCTTCAATAACAACCGCCTGCGCAACCAGAGGATCAAGCACCTCAGATCCGGGCGAAAACCGCGGACCTCGACCGCCCATTGGCAGCCCCAGCGGCGGCGTTGAATCAAACTGCGCCCAACCAGCTTTTGCCGTAAGCATTGTGAACCTCTCTTTATTTAACCGACAGACCCATAGCGAATCTCGTGATAATCGCTATCACTCGTAATCGGAACGGGTTTTCCTTCCAGAAATGCCCACTTTCCCACATCACACGCCGAAGCGCGAACAAATCCATTGATATACGAACGCCGCGGCTTATCCGTCGTATTTGGTGCCGAGCCGTGAACTGTATAAGACGTAAACATCACCACATCACCCGGCATTGCCTCACAGGGCACAGCCGACGACACATCCATCTGTTCTTCAATTTTTCCCTTTGCATACCGCGTCACCTTCAAATTTCCCAGCTTATGACTGCCGGGAACAACGTGTAAACAGCCATTGGCAACACTCGCCTCATCCACTACAATAATGGTCTGCACATAATTATTCACCTGATCGCGAAACGCGGGCGTGGGACGAATATCCTGATGCCATGGAAAATGAATATCTCCACCTGGCATCTTGAAATTAATCTGATTGATATACTGCTTCAACGACGTTCCGATCACCGGCTCTAACAGAGCGGGAAATTTCGCACTATTCCGAATCTCCTCAAATGCGGGATGAATGAGAGAAGGCCACTGGACTTTTCGCAGATACGGAACAGCCTTTGGGCCAACCATCGGCCTGGGCGTCTGCAAATGAATATGCACCTCGCGGCCTTTGCCTTGCAGAATCGCATCCGAAAGATCTGTCCGCGCAGCCAGTTCGAGAATATAGTCATATCCTTCGCGCAAACGCACAATCTCATCCCGATCAAACACGCCCCGCGCAACGTGGTATCCCCGCTCTCTAAATGCTTCGACTTCTTTTGCGTTCAACGTCTTCATTTTATTTTCTCCATGTCGTTTTAACTACCGAATACACCTTATAAGCAGTATAATGGGTCAGTGGTCAGAAATCAAACCGGTTCTGAGATCGGATTTCTATTTTCCCATCTAAAATAAGGAATCATTCAAATGGAACTCATTATCAACTCCAAATTTTTTGCTCAGTATTCTGTGCCTGAACTCGGCGAGAAAGCGATTGAACTGGGCTATGACGGCATTGACCTGTGCGTGCGCGAAGGACATCCAGTTCACGTGGATAATGTAATTGAAGTGCTACCCAAAGCGGCCGAGGTCTGGCGCAGCCAGGATCTGATCTGCCCTATGGTCACCGCGCCCGTGAATCTAATAGATCCAAACTCACCGGAAATAGAAAATTACTATATCGCCTGCGCCGAAGCAGAGATTCCCCGTCTCAAAATCGGATTCTGGAAATTTCAACCCGGCGATGATTACTGGCAGATTCTGGATGCAGCGCGAAGAGATCTAAAAAAAATTGTGGTCCTGAGTGAAAAATATGGCGTGCAGACGTGCTATCAGATTCACAGCGGGCCCTGTCTGGGAAGCAACTGCGCCGGATTGATGCACCTCATCAAAGGCTTTGACCCGCAATATGTGGGTGCGTACCCCGATTTCGGACATCTCGCGCTGGATGGAGAAGACTGGGCAATGGGATTGGCGATGATTCGGGATTATATCTCAGTCGTGGGAATTAAGGATGCGTATTATCTGCCGCAACAGGAGGGACAAACACCGCGCTATCGCCCCTGCTTCACAAAAGCAGGAGAAGGATGCGTAGATTGGCATCGCTGCCTGGGGCTATTACACGAGATGGGATTTGACGGACCTTTATCCGTCCACACCGAATACAAATTTGACGAAACCATTATCCGTCAAGTCGGTTACGCGCAAACATCGCCACCAAATTTGGAGGCAGGGGCAAAAGAAGACGCGGATTATCTACGGCAGGTTCTAAAAAAAGTTACACGTTCGGGTTAAATGTGTGAAACACAACATCGTGATCGATCAGACGTTTATTTTCATACGTAAATTTACCCGAGAAAAACGCATCTCGGTATAACCATTTCAAAAAAATTTTATCGCCTTCCCAAAGATTGAGATCGAGAAGTTTTGAGTCGTCGATCCATTGCAGGACACCTTCGCTCGAGTCAATGAGTTCACCCGTAAACATATCCGCGGTAAACACAAAGGCCAGCCAGTCATTGGTGCCATCAAATTTTGGAAAAGTGAGCACACCTCTTAAAGCGGGATTTTGAATCTGTAGACCACTCTCTTCGCGCACTTCCCGAATAACGCATTCCTCAGGCGTCTCACCCGCTTCCATTTTGCCGCCCAGACCATTCCATTTGCCCTCGTGTATGTCATTTTCTTTTTTTACCCGGTGTAGCATCAGCGTCTTATTGCCATTTTTGACATAGCACAGGGTCGCATTGATCATCGCGGTTTCCTTTTTTTTTAACTCAACTTATAGCCCGCAGTGCAGTCACAAAAGCACCTGCTATTCGGTCGGCTTGCTCTTCCGTTAAAATCAGTGGTGGCGCCAGTGTGAATACCGGCTCTGACCCCACCATGACATGACTCATTTTCCCAGTAATCACACCCGCGTCTCGAAGCGCGCCGCCAAATTTTTTTGTCCTCTCGCTATCCAGTTCTGCCCCATCTTCGCTTTGCAGTTCAACCGCGAGCATAAGCCCCAGACCTCTGACTTCTTTGATAAGAGGCGATGACAGATCTTTGAGCCGCGCCAACAAGTACGCACCCACAGTTTCCGAATTTTCCCACAGCCGTTCTCGGGTCAGAATTTCGATATTGGCCAGCGCCGCGGCACAACATGCCGGATGCCCGCCATACGTGGAAACCTGAGCAAATTCTTTGCCTTCATCCGCGCCCCCCAGAAATGCCGACCAGACCTTTTCGGTTACAGCGCATGCCCCCAGCGGCAGGTACCCACTCGACACGCCCTTGGCAATCGTCATCACATCGGGCACGACATTCCAATGCTCGGCAGCAAACAATTTCCCGGTGCGCCCAAATCCAGTGATCACCTCATCAAACATCAGCAAACAACCATAGTAGTCGCACACATCGCGCAGAGAGGGAAAATAATCATCGGGTGGGACATGCACGCCACCACCGCCAATCACGGGTTCCGCAAGAACAGCCGCGATCGTATCGGGTCCTTCCCGTTCTATAACCCGCGCGATCTCATCTGGTCCATGTGCATCTGCAGTAGGCAATTCAACGTGAATAAATCCCGGCGCCAGGGGTTCAAACGGCGCGCGCCGTCTCACCTGACCAGTCGCAGACATGGCCCCCATCGTAAAGCCGTGATAGCCGTGATATCGGCAGATGATCTTATAGCGACTCTCGCCCGGATGCGTCACCCTACCGTATTGTCGCGCAACTTTAATAGCGGTTTCATTTGCCTCTGAACCGCTATTGACAAAATAGAAATGGTTGAGATCGCCCGGTGACAATTCCGCCAACCGCGCGGCGAGTCGCGCCGCGGGCACATTGATCTGCGTCATGGGATAAAACGCGAGTGTTTTCATCTGTTCGTGAACAGCTTCGACAATCTCGTCCCGGCCATACCCCACATTGACATTCCATATCCCGCCATACGCATCGAGATACGTTTTTCCTTCAGAATCCGTGATCTCGCACCCATCTGCCGACACAATAACGAGCAAATCGTCTTCGCTCCTACCCTCATATTGCATCAAAGGATGCCATACGTGATTCAGATCCTGCTTTCGAACTTCGCGCAAATCAACAGATGCAACACTGCTCATTAAAATTCTCCAGTTTGAAAGGACACTAATCTTGTTTTTTTCCAAATTCTTTCTATAATTCATGTGGCCGTATGAAACCAATCAGCAAGTTAATAGACAAACTGAGGTTCACCAAGAAAAATCACTCGCCCTATAATGTAAGGAACGCCAGATGCAGCCCATTTATTACCATCCATCCGAAATCACAACCACCCCAGCGGAAACTGCCGAAGGATTTCGCCAACAATCCATGAGGCAGTTCACATTGGCATCACCTTTTGTTAGCGGAATAATTGAAGCCCAAAGAAAACTCGCATACATCGGATCGGATTTAGAAGATTTGCTCCATGCAACGGAAAGAGATCAAGAGATTATAGAAATCCTCATTGGGGCATTGGGGCTGACAGAGAAGGCCAGAAATGCTATTGGTTTCGAAGAAACGAAAAAATTCCTGAGAAGGCACATCTTGGCAAGAAAGAAAGATTTCCTCGAACCGGATATAATCGACAATATTCTGTACCGATACGCGCTGAATTGCGGGGATCAACTCGGAGGTGTCAAACGCAACGATACGGGCAGACAGGCTGAGATAAAATTCGGGGAATATCTTTTGAAGAGAATGCAGACAAAATATAAGAGTTTTGGTGTGAGCTATATGCAAAGAAAAATAAATAATTTCATGAATCTACTCGGCACAGACATCAATGTTCTCCTTGAAAGTGGCTTGAGTGCCTTGCAATGGCCAGGTAGGATTCTCGCTTTTAATATGAAATGTCCTTTTGCTGGCCCAAGGGGAAATAATGTGGATATGATTCTCTTACGCACGCCCAGGATTATTTGCTCACGCACTGACATAAGAGCGTTATTAAGCAAGCGAGAAAATTACATCCTGTGTGGGGAGTTAAAAGGAGGTATTGATCCGGCTGGCGCGGATGAACACTGGAAGACAGCAAGAACTGCTCTTGATCGGATCGCGGGAAGTTTTTCAACGCATGCTCCCGGACTGGTTTTCATCGGTGCTGCTATAGAGGAAGCAATGGCGCGGGAAATCATCCAGCGGATGCAGGACGGCAAACTGGTTGGCGTCGCAAATCTATGCAAATCGCAACAGATCGAAAGACTGGTGAACTGGCTGGTTGACCTTTAGACTATTTTTCCCAAACATACACGCATTTTCGCAATTCTGCGCGACCGTACTTGCCCATCTGTTGACTGCTATTTCCCTTGCCAGTTCCCAGAACCCAGATGTTTCTGGTGGATAAGCCCGCCGCTTCTGCAAAGTCAGAAAGAATTAAATCAACGGGAATCTCTTCTCCTGCATACCTCACATTGTCGTTCACCATCGCGATCTTTCCACCCGGCTTCAGCACCCTACTCATTTCAAATATGACCAGAGCCATTTCGAGGAAGTAATTTGCGATCATTCGCGGAATATTCGAATTATTCAACTGGCCTTTCCCGTTATATGTATTCAGCCAATATAGAACTTCTTGAAGTGCTTTATGGTTTTCAAAAGCAAAAATAGCCTTTTGAAAAAAGTCTTCTCTTTTCAGGTCTGCATATTGCGTCTTCAACGATTCAACTTTCTCTTTGTTTTCAACGGTACAGGATAGCATTTGCTGTCGCAGGTGCTTGACTTCCTCTTCGTTCTTATTGAGAAATACCAGTTCAAGCGCGTAAGTGCGCGTGTAATCATAGCGGTTACAATAAGGCGGAGACGTTAAAATAAAGTTAAAACTCCCCGCGTTAAATTTACATAATTCTTCGAGACAGGAACCTTGAATCAGTCGGATGCCATGTTCTTTTTTTTGCAAATTTTCCTTTTTGAAAAGGTCCATGTCCTCATGGAGAAGATCCTCAACCATCAAATTGAGCTGAAATTGAAGTGCCTCTGGGAACGTATAGACTTTGCCCTTGTTAAATTTTGACTTCACTCTCGTTCTTCCCGCGCGATAATCCCAGCGGAGATATTGACCGTCCTTCCTTGTATAACTAATCCTTTCCAGAATGCAAAAAGCGGCAAAACGAAGAAGCCTCTTAATATGAGAATCTTTAATCTGATTTTCGCAATAGGTTAAATAACCATTTAGCTGGTCTTCCGTCTGCTGAGAAAACGCACCTTTCGTAATCGCGATATGTTGGATAGGACTATCGGATTTGATCGTCAAAAAATCAATACTATCCAGGGCCTCAATTTCTTTTTTTAGCCGTATAATATCCACCTGCTCGGCTGCTTGTCTGGCTTCAGTAATCGCACATCCTACAGGAAGAAGCTCAATACCCGTTGCTTCCCATCCAAATTCCTGCGATGCAAATAAAGCCGCTCCTGTTCCCGAGAACGGATCCAACAATACGCCCCGCTTCTCCGCCAATGTGTTCAGAAGATAATGGACCATCTGCGCCGAGAAGCCTTCTTTATACTTAAACCATCGATAATACGGTGTGTTTTTATTTGCCTGAAAGCTGACAAGGGTTCTTGTTAATTTTGGATTGTGGGTAATCAGGCTCTCGTATTTCTTTTCTAACAAGTCTCTGTGCAGTGTGTGTCTTTCGTTTCTGCACTCATCTTGCAGAGTTGTCGCACGTTCAAGCTTTAATTCAGCAATTTCCATGAAATTTCTCCATCTAACGATGTCATAGACTTCTTTGTTTTTTCCCAACTCCTCTAGGCCGTTTTTTAGACTTTAGACTTTACAAATTTAACACTTTTGACCTCGCGCGATGACAGGCGCAGTCCTTTGGCGGTTTTACCGCGAACCGCATAATCTTCAATGGCAAATTCTTCATTGAGAATACGCAGACGGGGTTTGGGCTTATAGGATACGTGAACCTCGACCTCGCGGTCGGTTGTGAGCTTGAGCAAACGGCATCCCGACGGCACGAGTTCGTAACCCCTGTTCAGGATAAATGTGTCGAGCACACAGCGTTTGATACAGGGATAACTGGTCTTCTTATCCCGGTAGATAACCGTGTACACCCGTTCGGGATCGACAAAATCGCAAAATAGCATACCCTTATCCACAAAGAGACGGTCGGGTGCTTCGTGCAGAGAATAAGTGCCATTTTTGCGAATCACGAGCACGCGATCGTATTGCGACACATCCATAAGCGTGTTGCCATTGACATCATAACCGAGATAACCCGTCTTCTTGTCATAGCGCAACTTGAGATTGCGCTGTGCCACTTCGCGTGCATCCACCTGATCAAAAGAGGTAACTTCGGTACGGCGAGGGTAATTGTCTTTGTATTGATCAATCAGATATTCGAGAAAATCAATGCTAAAGCCCGTGATATTGTCGAGGTTGGTTCTGATTTCTCTGAGCCGCGCGCGCATCCCGCGCATTTCCTTTTTGCCTTTGGTAATATCGTACAGCGAAATCCGCCGAATGGGAATTTGTAAAAGCGTATCGAGGTCTTCAGCCGTGACCGGGCGTCTGATTGTACTGAGAAAAGGCTCCAAACCCTTGCGTACCGCCTCGTGAATCGCCTTGGAATCGGCAACTTCCTCAATCGCTTTGTAAACGCGGTTCTCGATGAAAATCTGTTCGAGGGTCCTGGCGTGCAACTTATCGCGCACCTGATGCTGCTCAATTTTTAGCTCGGCCATGAGAACATCGACCAATCGGTCGGCATTGTGTTTGAGAATATCGCTCACCGTAGCGATATAGGGGCGGTTATCCTTGATGACCAGGGCATTGACGCTGATGGATTGCTCGCAATCGGTAAAAGCGTAAAGCGCATCTACGGTATCTTTGGTATGCACGCCCCGGGCAAGACGAATTTCAATTTCGACTTTCTCACCCGTATAATCGCTGATACCCGCGATTTTGAGCTTGTTTTTCCGGGCTGCACTTTCAATAGAGGCGATAAGAGATTCAGACGTAGAGCCAAAAGGCAACTCGCGCACAATAATGCGTTTGGGATCTTTGGTATCGAGTTTGGCTCGCACGAGCACTTTGCCATTGCCGTCGGCATATTCGGTGACATCGACAAAACCACCCGTCGCAAAATCGGGAAAGACCTGAAAATTCTCCCCTCGGAGATAGGCAATTTTCGCCTGCAACAATTCGATCAAATTGTGGGACAAAACCCGCGTGGTCATGCCCGGTGCGATACCTTCGGTGCCCTGCGCGAGCAGCACGGGAATTTTCGCCGGAAAAACAACGGGTTCGCTATTGCGCCCGTCGTAGGATTCAATGTATTCGGTAATTTCCGGATTGAACAGCACATCTTTGGCGAGCGGGGTAAGCCGGCATTCGATATAGCGCGCAGCCGAGGCTTCGTCGCCGGTATAAATATTGCCAAAATTGCCCTGTTTATCGATGAACAGGTCTTTATTCGCCAGGTTGACCAGCGCGCCGTAAATTGACTGATCTCCGTGGGGGTGATATTTCATAGTCTGCCCCACGACATTGGCTACCTTGTGAAACTTCCCATCATCCTGCTCTTTGAGCGCGTGTAAAATGCGGCGCTGTACGGGCTTAAACCCATCGTCGATGTCGGGAATCGCGCGGTCTTTCACAACATAGGAAGCGTGTTCTAAAAAATACTGGTCAAATAACTTGTCGATATAAGCCATTTTTCATTCCTCAAAAAATCGTCAGAATCAGGATAAACAGGATAAAAACCCGTAGGCACAAGTTGGCAAATGTAGCGGACAAACTCACAGGTTCACCCAACAACTGACACCAGTGTTTACTCACCACTCTCAGCAACTTGTCGCAGAGCCAAAAACGCCTCTTTGAGCGATTGACTTACAGCTGAATCAGGTTCATTCAAAACCAATGCCTTCATGCTGCAAATAGTCCCATTTGCTTTTTTGGATCATAATTGGTCCACAGCACTTCCTGCCGAGTCCCCTTAGTCGAATGAATGGTTTTGCGCGCCCCCAAAGTCTTGAACCATTTTTCCGGCTCGAACAGCTTATCCATCAGTGGATGTTCATAGCCAGAGACAGCGACCATGCCGCTGCACGCATTGACGACCTCTGCAAATTCTCGATGCTGTCCTTCATCCATCTCAAATCCGTAAGCCTTAGCATCGCCGCGTGTGGCATGCAAATACGGTGGATCGCAATAAAACAAAGTCTTGGGATCGTCATAAAGACGAATCACATCCACCGCAGGACGGTTCTCAATCTGAACCCGCATGAGGCGTTGTGCAATATCATCCAAAGCTCCCACACCACCAAGCCAACGAGATACCACACCTGACATTCCGGCACGGCTCGTATTTTTGCAGTTTGCCCAACGCCCCAGCGATGCAGTTTGGGCAAGTCCAGTCCTTGTCTGTCTCGCTTTGATATAAAAGCATCTGGCCCGCTCAACATCGCTGACACCATTTGTTGTATGAATAGCGCGATAATATTCTTCACGGGAAAATGGCGTTAAAGCTATTGCTCTTATCAGTTCTTCGTGTTGGTCGCGCAATACGCGAAAGAAGTTTACAACCTCACCATCAATATCATTATAGGTTTCAACAGGGGACGGCACCCGATTCAGCAATACTGCTCCTGAACCGGCAAACGGCTCGCAATAGTGATGACACTCTGGAAGAAGCGGAAGTAGCCAGTCCAAATGCGAAAACTTACCGCCATACCATCCAAATACAATACGCCGCCGATGGCTCCGGATATAAATATTATTGGCATTTTCTTTTGACATGTCATCCAAAAATATCGAGGATGTGCCTTTGGTCTTTTTTTTCATTTTAAATCAAATGCTCCACAATATAATCTCTGCGGTCGGGCGTATTCTTGCCCATATAAAATTCGAGGGTAGTTGGAACCTCGGCGAGAGAGCGCACGCCGACTTTGATCAGGCGCATATCCTCTCCGATGAACTGTCCAAACTCGTTAGGGGAGATCTCCCCCAATCCCTTGAAGCGCGTAACCTCGGGATTTCGCAAATCGGCAACAGCCTGACTGCGTTCTTTTTCGCTATAACAATAGCGCGTCTCACGACTATTGCGCACGCGAAAAATTGGCGTTTCCAGAATATAGACGTGGCCAGAGGTCACGAGTTCTTCGAAGTAATTGAGGAAGAAAGTCATCAGCAGGTTGCGGATGTGGAAACCATCGTAATCGGCATCAGTGGCAATGACCACATTGTTGAAACGGAGATTTTCAACGCTGTCTTCAATACCCAAAGCCGTCATGAGATTGTAGAGCTCTTCATTCTTGTAAATCGCTGCTTTTGTTTTCCCAAACACATTGAGGGGCACGCCCTTCAAACCAAAAATAGCCTGAGTCTCCACATCCCGTGCGGAAACCATAGACCCGGCAGCGGACGGGCCTTCAGTAATAAAAATAGTAGATTCATCGCCGCGCTTTTTGTCGCCCTTGTGATATTTACAATCCTTGAAATGCGGAATTTTGATGGCGACTTTGCGGGCGACTTCTTTGGCCTTCTTCTTAACATCGTTGAGTTCTTTCCGCAGGCGTTCGTTGTGATTGATCTTTTCCTGAAGTGTTTGCGCTGCCGTGGTATTCTTGTGTAAAAAATCGACCACTGCACTGCGCGTTTCAGCAACAATCCACGAGCGCACTTCGGTATTGCCGAGTTTGTTTTTCGTTTGCGACTCAAATATGGGTTCTTTGAGCTTAACCGCAACAGCACCATTAATGGATTCCCGCACATCCACGCCGCTGTAATTCTTCTTGTAAAACTCATTGACGCCTTTCAAAATGCCCTCTCGAAAAGCACTTTGATGCGTACCGCCGTCAATGGTGTATTGCCCATTGACAAAAGAAAAATAATTTTCCCCGTAATTGGACGTGTGAGTAAATGCAAATTCGAGATATTGCCCCTTGTAATAGGCGGGTTCGTAAAGCGCCGAATCATCGACTTCGCGGCTGAGAAAATCGAGCAAGCCGCGCCTGGAGACGAATTTCTGTTTGTTAAAAACGAGCGTGAGACCGCTATTGAGACAGGCGTAGTTCCACATGCGGCGCTCGACATATTCGAAATTGTAATCGTATTCGTCAAAAATCTCCGGATCGGGTGTGAACTCAAAAAATGAGCCATTTGGCTCGCTGGTCCTGCCCTTTTTTTCCCGGAGGAGTTTCCCACGCGTAAAGCTGGCCTCCGCGTACTTGCCATCGCGATAAGCCACCACGCGAAAATCGGTAGAAAGCGCGTTGACCGCTTTGCTACCCACGCCATTGAGACCCACGCTGAATTGAAAAACATCGTCGTTGTATTTGGCACCGGTATTGATAACAGAAACACACTCGACAATTTTGCCGAGCGGAACGCCGCGCCCATAGTCGCGCACACTGACGTGATTGGCTTCAATTGTCACATCGATTTTTGTGCCAAATCCCGAAATAAATTCATCGACGGCATTATCGACAACCTCTTTGAGCAAAACGTATATGCCGTCATCGGGATCAGCACCCGATCCGAGCCGCCCAATGTACATACCCGTACGCAACCGAATATGCTCGAGCGAAGAAAGGGTTTTAATCTTGCTCTCGTCGTAGTTATGAGCACCATTGCTCTTGCCATCGGCTTTACTATTACTTCTGGATGACGAGAGCAAATTGAGTTGCGTAGCGTTGGAACTACTTGATTTTGTTGCCGTTGCCATAATACATCCCTGACCTTTATTTGGAAGGTGAAAGTTACAGAAAGGACATGTGGGGAAAGAAAAACAGAATGCGGCAGATCAAATCAGGGGAGTAGTAAGAGGTGATATAATATAGTGACTCTATGTGCATCTATCAAGGGCAAATCTGAGATTGCTATATATCGCAAAGATCGGTTTATTGTACGCAACATTATCTACCTTGACACTTTAACACGGGAATGCTCATGGCGCAAAACACATTATTCATCCTCACCGACCAATGGCCTGCATGGGCATTTGGCTTTCTCGGTGCCGACATTCCTACGCCGAATATTGACCGCCTGCAACCCAGGATGCTTATGTCTCATTGCTCGACATTGGCGAAACCCTCTTTTCTCTCATTCGCGCCGAATCATCTCCGGACCAACCGCGCGAGGGGCGCAACCTTCTCCCGCTCGTCGGTACGCAAATCCGCCCGTCCGACTGGCCGCAAATCGCACATGGCGTTTACTACCGCTACAACGGTTATAGCTTTGAAGTGCGCGCCATTCGCAACGAACGATACAAATACGTGTGGAATCCGCAAGACATCGACGAATTTTACGACCTTCAAACCGATCCACACGAAATGAAAAATCTGAGTGGGCAACCGCAAATAGCGACTAAAAAAAGACCTGCGCGATCAACTCATAACATGGCTACACAGCATCGGCGACAATTTGCCAAACCATCTTGATACCTTATTGCCCGCCGGTACAATCATCGCGACGGGCAAACAGGGACCGTAATATTATCCCTATCAACCCACTTCGTTGTTCACAGCCTGAACCAGCGCACGCATATAGGCAATCGAATACGCCACCCCCGCGCGATGCCCCCCCAGAATTTGCGGGATATGATCGGGAATAATCGCCCCGTCAAACGCCACCTCCCGCAGTGCTTTCATCACCGCATGCATATCCTGGTACCCGTCGTCCATCAAAGTCTCTGTCCACGGCTCTGGCATCGGATTTGAAACATTGCGAAAATGCACCTTAAACAACTTCTTGCGGCTGGCAAAATAGTGAATCGTCTCAATCACATCCACGCCCATGCCTTCTTTTCCCCCTTCGAGCCAGCACCCCACGCACAAACACACCCCAATATTTGGACTATCCGCAATATCCATCGCCTGCTTGTACCCCTTAAAATTGCCAAATATACAACGCGGAACCCCGCCCAGAGGATACACGGGGGGATCGTCGGGATGAATGCCGATATAAACACCCGATTCTTCGGCAACAGGCGCGACCTTGCGAATCATATATTCGTAATTTTCCCAAAGCTCGTCTTCGCTATATGCCCGCCCATGTGTCAATTTGCCTTCAAAAATCTGACCATCCCAATGTCCTGTGGCATTCTCGATATCGAGCGTCCGCGCATCCATGCCCCTGCGCCGCGTTGTGCGCCCCGAACTCCAAATCCCATTGCCCATGTGTGCATACGTATTGTACGGAATGCCCGCCTCGCCCAGGTTGCGAATAAAAGTGATAAATTCCTCGACCTTCTCATCGCGCCCCGGCAAATTCAGGGTCACTTCGGGCATATTGTGTACACTGCGATTGGCAATGCGATAAATCTGCAAATCGTATTTTGCAAACCGCGCTTTCAACGCCTTGTAATAATCGGCATTCTGATTCTCGCGGTCATCAACGCTGACCATCATCCATTCCACATCGAGTTGCCGCATAAACTGCAAATCCTCATCGCTCGCATTATCGGACGTTTGCGCCGCAATCTGAATACCCGAATACGTCGAATAAAATCCCGGCACAGCTTTAAGCGCGTAAGATCGTTCTGTTTGAGTTGCCATGGCTTATTCCCTTCTGTTCCAATTTCAGGTCGAACTTCTTTGCCAGTGTTTATCGGCAAAATCCATATACCGATCCCAATCGTAATCCGTCACTGCGTGCCCGCCTGCGCGAATATGATACCCAATTCGACTTGTAACCGGCTCGTGAACACGCGGCATATTTTCAGCATCCAGACCATCTATTCCCAGCAAACGATAAACCGCATCGGCGTGTTTCGCACCCAAAAACTCCCCCTTTGGATCCGCCCAGCTATCTTCTTTTGCACTGGCAACATAAACCGGACGAGGCGCCACCAGAGCAATGAGCAAATGCTGGTCAACGGGCAAATCTTCCTCACGCTCATTATATCGCTTAAAATTATTGCAAAACCAGTGTGGAAAACTGGTATTAATCCGCCCCACAGTTTCGCCATATCGACGGCGGGAAAGCGCGGCACCCCCACATCCCGAATTATTTGAAATTACAAGGGCAAACCGCTCGTCTTGCGCGCCAGCCCACAGCGCGGTCTTACCCAATCGCGAATGCCCCATCACAGCAACCCGCGCGTGATCAATTGCCTCATCGCTCTCAAAATAATCCATCGCCCTGATCAATCCCCACGCCCACGCACCGATAGACCCCCAGTCATCGCCAACATTTTGCCTATCAAAAAGTGGATGCACGCCATTTTGAAACCCATCGTCATAATCCGGATCCAGATCGCCGCAATAAATCGTAGCCAAACCGTAGCCCCTTGCCAAAATCCGCCCTGCAGGCCACCTGCTTGCAGCCGTACCGCGCGCTGCTTCCGTTGCCCGATGGTCCAAAACTCCCTCCGTCTTCGAGCGCATCCACTGCTTGGACAACGCGATTTCGGGATCGGGATGAACGGTATGGTTTCCCCCAAAATTCAATCCCACAAACAGCGGCACGGGTCCATCGGCATCTTTCGGCAAAAAAATTAAAATATCCATCTGCGGCTCCGCATCTGTGGAAAAGTAAACGCGAACTTCCTTGCAAATTCCATCCAACGCATCCCCATTCAAAAACCGCGTCTCAAAATGCATGCCCGCCGCCGCACCGGGCATCTTGCCATACACCTGAGATTCAAACAAAGACAAAATCTCTGCCCGCCGTCTTTCCCACATAGCCGCGTTTTCGACCTCTGTCCCATCTTCAAAAATCAACGGATCGGGCAACGTGTAATCGGGCACCTTGTCTTCATCGTAATTCGCCACAAATTCAGCCATTGTGTTTTCGCTCCTTTTTTAACCTACCGCCTCGCCATACCCTTCGTAAAAACCTTTCCCTGTATAATCTTGTGCGCGGCCTGCCCACCATACATCTTGAACCTCGCAAACACCTGTCCGCATTTTGGGCACTGCATATCCCTCCGGGTATGATCTTCGGCAATCCGCTCTACCATACACTTCACCAATCCGCCTCGTCCACCTTTGCGGTACTTGTACAGCAGTGTTTTGCATTTCGCACAAAAAATCGAAATGGTCCGAATGTCTTTGCGTGCCATAAGAAAATCGAAAAATATGAGATTGATCTACCTGTCCCTATCCCCTCCATAATAACCCCAATATCACAAATTCACAAACACAACCCCATGCGTTTGACACCTCTGTTTGGGCATCGTATATTACGCGCATTCTAAATACGGAGTAAAAAATGGCTATTGCAAAAACCGATCCCCAAATCCAACCGACCGAATCCCCGCGTATCACCGGCCGATCCATCCTCCTTGGCCTGCTCACTGCCGGTCTGATGGCTTATGCCCAAAATGTCCTCGAAATCGTACTCCACGCCGGATCGCTGGTTAAATCCAGTTTTCCCGTTGCCCTCATCCTGGGATTCCTCCTCTGGGTCGTGATCAACATGATCATCGCCCGGTTCGCGCCTAAATCTGTGCTCTCCCGCCATGAAATGATGGTGATCTTTGCCACCATGTGGATTGTGGGCATGATGCCCGGCGTCGGCTGGATGGGATACTTTGTCGGCGCATTGCCCGCACCCCATTTTTTTGCTTCTCCGGAAAATCGCTGGGCAGAATTATTCTTAGATGAACTGCCCCGCTGGGCATTTCCCGAACCCACGCCCTGGATCATGGACCGTTTCTATTTTGGCCTGCACACGGGAGAATACGTCCCCTGGACGGGCTGGATACCGTCGGTCTTATGGTGGTTCTCTGGCGTACTGGCCTTCATGTCCGCCGGATTTTTTGTCATCGCCATCTTTCACCGGCAATGGGCCGATGCCGAGCGCTTGACCTATCCGCTCGTCAACTTCCCCATGGACCTCATGGAGGGCTTTGGCGAAGGACGTGCATTGCCCAAAATTTTCCGCGACCCCATCTTCTGGGCTGGCTTTTCCTGGACCGCGGGCATCATTGGATGGAACATCATCAACTTCTGGTTCCCCAACGTACCCCGCATCACGCTCTTCGACAGCATCAACACCAAATCCATGACCGTTGCACAGAGCTTTCCACCCGTCTATTTGCGCGTCTTACCTCTGGTCATTGGCCTCGGATATTTGTGCAGCCTGGACCTCCTGTTCAGCTTCTGGTTCTTTGGCCTGTTCGCCGTGGTCAAAATGGGCGTGATCAACCGCACGGGTTTTACGGTGGGGTTAGAAGGACAAGTTGCCAACGGCGGCGAGATCGTCAACCTGGAAAGCCACGGCGCAATGACCGTGCTCGTCGTCTGGTCTGTATGGATCGCACGGCGGCATCTGATACATGTCGTGCAAACCGCTTTAAACGGTGAACGCGGCGATGGGCCCATCGCCTATCGCTTCGCCGTTGTCGGCCTGATCATTTCCGTGTTGTACCTCTGTAACTTTTTCATATCCCTGGGCATGTCGCTCTCCCTTGCGATTATCCATCTGTTGCTGATGTTCATCGCGTATTTTGCGACCTCCAAATTCATTGCCGCCAGCGGATTTGGGTACCTCTTCCCGGTGTGGATCAAAGGATCGGGCTTTGTCAACGCGATCCTCGGCACAGCCACCTTATCGACCCGCGAAATGACCGCGATGCACCTGGTCAACAGCGGCGTATTCTACGGCGGCGGACGCATTCAAACCATGCAAGTACTGCCCCATCATCTCAAAGCTATGGACGATGTGCCCGCAGAACGCGGCAAACACTGGACGAGTGGCGTCGTCTTTCTCGCGTTCACCATGGGCTTCTTTGTCTGTGCCGCCACCATCATCTACTATTGTTATCGCGACTCTGCGCTCTTCCTGCGGTCATGGACACTCTGGGAAGGCCCACTGGGTATTTTTGGCGGAATTGGACGCGCATTGGGCGAAACCGAAAAAACATCTTTCGACCTCCAAAAACTCGGCATCTGGATTTGGGGCGCAGGGATAGCCGCATTATTAGCGGGTCTGCGTACATGGTTCCCTCGCTGGCCACTGCATCCCCTGGGTCTGGCATTTCAATACACAACAGGACCTCGCTATTACGCCCTGAGCATTTTCATGGTCTGGGCGGCCAAACTCCTCATCGTCCATTTTGGCGGACCCCGCCTCTACGAACGCGCAAAACCCTTTTTTTACGGCACAGTAATTGGCTATTGCACAGGCATTGGCGTCGGAATGGTAATAGACCTTATCTGGTTCCCCGGCTCGGGACACGGCTTCCACAATTTTTAATACTCTAACGATGAGATCGAGGATGGATGTAGGAGTAAAAATTATACTCGCCACCATCGCCTTATGCACGGCGTCGGCATCCGCACAACGCATTGCGCCGGACGAATCGTGGCGCACACTCGATACCGAACACTTTCGCGTCACATTTCCCGCGCATCTCGAAGACCTGGGACGTCGGGCAGCGGAGCGTGCAGAGTGGGCGCATGCCCAACTATCCGAACAGTTCATCGCCGCGCCACGCGGGATGATTGACCTTGCAATAACCGATCACATCGATATTTCGAATGCCTCCGCAACCGTGTGGCCTTCAAACCGAATAATCATCTACGCCCGCCCACCTATCGACTATTTCGGGCTTGCCTACTTCGACGACTGGCTGGAATACGCCATTGTACACGAACTGACGCACATCTTCCACATTGACCGCCCGGGCCGCTATAGAAGCAAGCTATTTGGACGGGTGCCGATACCGTTATCATTCCCAGCGCTCACCACTCCGCGGTGGGTGCTCGAAGGGATCGCCATCTGGTACGAATCGGCACTGACTGGCACCGGGCGCGTTCATGGAACATTCTACAAAATGGTCCTGCGAACCGCGGCTCTTGAAGGACGGTTCGAGTCCATTGGTCAGGCAAGTGGCTACTCACCCCAGTGGCCGGGGGGAACGCGCCCTTATGCTTATGGATCGCTCTTCTTCGAACACCTGACACAAAAATACGGGCGCGACCGCCTGGTAGCCTTCGTCAAAGCAGTGGAAAAACAGTGGATCCCCTACCGCCTCAATGCCGCCGGTCGCAACGCCTTTGGCACCACCTTGACGAGCGAGTGGAAAGCGTGGGCAGATACACAGCGGATAGCGGCGGCAGTGCTGGACTCCCGCCTCTCCAGATTCGGTGCAATCACCGAGCCGCAGGCACTAACCCGCGGTGCCCGCTATGCGCTCCATCCAAAGGTATCGCCCGATGGCTCAGCACTGTACTACATCCGATCAGACGGACGATCAGATGCCAAATTGGTATCAGCCAAATTAGATGGCGGTGGCGAATCGACCATAGCCCTGACTAACGGCGGCACCACATTCGCATTCGCCCCCGATGGAGATGTCGTCTTCGCAGAATTCGACTTTGCCGGTCCCCACCGCATATTTAGCGATCTCTACCGCGTAACGCCGGGTAGTGATGTGCGACGCATAACAACTCGCGCCCGCTTAACCTCCCCATCGGTTGGCCCAGCAGGCTGGGCAGTCGCAGTCGCCGAAGGAGGGGGAACCAATGGGCTGGCGCGGGTCAATCTCAGCAACGGCACCATCGAGACACTGGTCCCTCCCGATCCAGAGGTCCACTGGGCGCACCCTGCGGTCTCACCCGATGGCCGATGGATTGCGGCGACACGCTGGACTCAGGGGCACCACGACATCGTCCTCCTCGATGCACACGGCAACCTTGTCTGCGAAGTGACCCGCGACCGCGCCCTCGACTTCGCTCCCTCATGGAGTGCCAACGGCCAGTGGCTGATCTGGGCATCTGACCGCAGCGGCATCCCAAACATACTCGCGTCAAAAGTCGATAGCGGGCAAGTCGCACCCCCCGTCATGCTGACCAATCTCCGCACAGGGGCAGCGTACCCCAGCGTCGATCCATCGGGGCACTGGCTCTACTTTTCCGGTTACCACGTCGATGGCTGGGAGATCGAACGCATCCCCTTCAATCCCACTACTGCACCACCCGCGCTTCGCGCTGACTCGACACACATCGCCGGGGGGGTCGTGGGCGATAGACCACGCGGACGCGCAAAAGGACCAGTGCACGCCTACTCGCCGCTTGAGACCCTGCGTCCCTACTACTGGATACCCATCTGGAATGACCCCATAGCAGTACCCGCTCACCGCAAGGGAGAAACGGCGATACCTCGCACTAAAGTACTCGGCACAGCCATCGGCGCTCGCACCTCTGGGATCGACCTCGTGCGCCGGCACGAATACGAGATCGGCGCCCGCGTCTTCCTGCCGGTCAGGTCATCTTCCGCCGGAAGAGCAGCGGGCGATTTGTCGTACCGCTATCGCGGACTGGGGAACCCCACGCTCGGGTTATCGCTCTCGCAGGACTGGGACGAAGACGGCGCCAGACTACAGCAGGAAATCGTCAACGCCCCGCCCGACACATTCTTTATCCTCGAACGGGAACGCCGTGCCTTAGTATCAATGACGCTGGCGCGACCAAAAGCGCGGAGCAGTGTCTCACTCACAGTCTCCGGAGGGCTCGTGCGAGAGGATCGGGAGGTCCTGGACTCCGTGCTACAGACAACGGACCGGTATCGACTCGACGATCCACGCAGTACCCTGGGCGAACTGTCGGTGCGTTTCTCCGCCTCTAATGCCCGCTCACACGCCTTTCAGATGGGACAGGCGACCGGCACATCGTTCTCCCTCCGCGTCAGGCGACGCCACGACCTCTCTGCTCGCTCTTCAAACGACCGCTCAGTCGATGACATCAGAGGCACCGTCAAGACCTACACGAGACTGCCACACTGGTTTCCGGGGCGCCAATTCGCGGCACCCGTGCTGGCACTGCGCGCAAGTGCTGGCGCATCTCGGGGACCGGGCAGTGATAACGGATACTTCGACATCGGAGGTGCTGAGTCGATCACTTTTCCAGTGCGGGGGTACGATAAATCGACGCGGTCGGGAAGGCGCGCCTGGTCCGCATCAGTGGAATACCGCGCACCCCTTGCATTGGAAAACCGCGGATTGGTGGCATTGCCGCTACACGCCGACCACATCTTCTGGACGTTCTTCGCCGACGCCGCCAACATCTGGGGACGCGACACATCGCAATCTCACCCACTCCTATCGGCTGGCACCGAGCTTATCACCGACTACGCCGCCTTCTATTTAACCATCCGCCTCCGCACGGGCGTGGCATACCGATTCACCGATCCAGAGGGCGTCGGCTACTACGTCCGTGTCGGCACATCATTTTAAGCCAACGCCGCACCACTGACGTATCTTTATCTCATTGACAACGCCATCAAAAACCATTTTCTTTCCAAACCACTGTCGCTGAAATAAAAATCGCAGAGGACTTTGCTCGTGGCGTTTCAAAATCACTTTGGTTATTACGGTCCCACGCGCCTCATCATGGGGCGGGGTACCATTGGCAACATCCCCCAAATTGTGAAAGAACAGCAGGTGAAAAAGGCGCAAATCGTCACCGACAGGGGCCTCGTCCAGGCCGGCGTTGTCGCCCGCGTTACAGAAATACTCGACAAATCGCACATCTCCTACAGCATCTATGACGGCGTTGAACCCAACCCACCCATCCGCAACGTCGAGGAATGTGCCGCACAATACCAGTCGGAAAATTGCGATTTCCTGCTCGCCATTGGCGGGGGATCCTCAATGGACGTGGCAAAAACCTCGGGCGTACTCATCAATCACGGAGGAAAAATCACCAATTATTTTATCGGCGAAAAACCCGTTCCCGGTCCCATCCCCTTTCTCCTGTGCGTCCCCACAACCTATGGCACAGCCAGCGAAGTCACGCCCTTTGCCGTCATTACCGACGACAACCACTTCAAAGGCACTGTCGCAGGTCCCTATGTCATTCCCAATGTGGGCATTCTCGATGCCGATATGGCCGTCGCATTGCCGCTACCCATTGCCGCCGCCACGGGAATGGATGCATTGACACACGCCATTGAATCCTATGTATCGCTAATGTCCAATCCAATCTCCGAAGGCATGGCCCTGCACGCGATCCGCCTCATCTCGCAAAACCTGCGACAAGCCGCGTACAGCGACCACAACCACGAAGCTACGCAAAATATGCTCATCGCCAGCACCATGGCCGGGTTCGCATTCTCACAAACGCGCCTGGGCAACGTACATGCCATGTCGCATCCAGTCGGTGGTCACTACGGCGTGCCACACGGCATTGCCAACTCGATCTTGCTCACCCGCATCATGGCCTACAATCGCTGCGCCTGCCCAGAAAAATTCGCCGATATCGCCAGTGCCATGGGCGAAGATGTCAATGGATTGAGCGCTGTTGACGCATCTGTTCTCGCCGTTGAATCCGTGGAAAACCTATCCGACGACGTGGGCATTCCCGCTACATTGAGCGAAGCAGGTGCAAAAACCGAAGGCATCCATGTCATGGCCGAAGACGCGATGAAAAGTGGCAATATTCAGGTCAATCCGCGCAAAACAACGATAAAAGACGTGATCGCCCTTTACGAAGAATCCATGTGATAGCAAATCACAACAGGAGGATAAACCATGCCGACTTACCCGCAAATGTTCCGCATTCGCCAACACTTCGACGCTCCTCGCGTCGATGAAATCGCTGGCACTGTACGCGATGAAATCGCCAGAATCAATCCCAGTTCTACAATCAAACCCGGTCAAACCGTCGCCATAGCCGCAGGCAGCCGCGGCGTCGCCAACATCGACACCATCGTCAAAACCGTCGTCGAAGAAATGAAAGCCATTGGCGCTGTTCCCTACATCGTGCCCGCAATGGGATCGCACGGCGGAGGCACAGCCGAGGGACAAACCCAGGTCCTGGCTGAATATGGCATCACCGAAGGCGCAATGGGCTGCCCGATCAAATCGTCGATGGACGTCATCCAGATCGGCGTATCGGATTTTGGCATGCCCATCTACTTTGACAAACACGCGTCCGAAGCCGATCACGTCATTGTGGTCAACCGCATCAAACCGCATACGGGATTTGCCGGCGAAATTGAAAGCGGACTGATGAAAATGATGCTCATTGGCCTGGGCAAACACAAAGGCGCCTCGGTATATCACCGCGCCATCATCCACCACTCCTTTGACAAAATCGTGCGCTTAGTCGGCAAAGTCGTGCGCGAGGAAATGCCCATCACCTTTGGCATAGCCACCCTTGAAAATGGCTACGACGAAACCGCACTCATCGAAGCCATTCCCGCGGCAGACTTTGAAGAACGCGAAAAAGTACTTCAGGCCAAATCCAAAGAGTGGTGCCCCTCGCTTCCCTTCGATGATGTTGACCTGCTCATCATCGACGAAATGGGCAAAAACATCTCCGGCTCGGGTATGGACACCAACGTCATCGGACGCAAGCGCAACGACCGCCGCGCAATGGGCGACGAAACCCCGCGCGTCTTGCGCATCTTTGTGCGCGACCTCACCGAAGTCACACACGGCAACGCCACCGGCATCGGCATGGCCGAATTTACCACCAGGCGCCTCGTCGATAAAATCGACTATCACGCCACCTATACCAACGTCATCACCGGGCAACACGTTTCAGCAGGTGCGATTCCGCTGCACTGCGACACAGACGCCGAAGTTCTCGACATTGCCCTCGAATCCATTGGCCTCATCGCGCCAGAAGACGCCCGCGTACTCTGGATCCCCAACACGCTCGATCTGGGTGAAGTCGAAGCCTCTGAAGCCTATCTGGCACAGGCCGACATCCGCGACGACCTCGAAATTCTCACTGGCCTGCGCCCCCTCGAAACCGAAGCCGACGGCAATCTACCGCCCATCGAAGCCTACCGCGACCGCGTGCCCGAACCCGTTTTTGCAGATTGAGCGAGGATATTTACAACTTTTCAATGCCCGATCTCCTGCTTAAAAACGGTCGCATCATCGACCCGGCCAACAACCGCGATGAAATAGCCGATCTGCTCATCCAGCGCGGTCACATCGCGCGTATTGAACCGCATATCGCTACAAGTGCCGAGACCTTTGACGTCTCCGGTCTGGTCGTTGCGCCCGGTCTCATCGATATGCACGTCCACTTGCGCGATCCGGGTTTTCCCGAAAAAGAAACCATCAAAACCGGATGTGAAGCCGCTGCTGCCGGCGGCTTCACATCTATAGCCTGTTTGCCCAATACAGAACCGCCGATGGACAGCCCAGAAATTGTCCAATACATCGCCCAACAGGCAAAATCTGCAGATGCCCGCGTGTATCCCATCGCCTGTGCAACAAAAAAAATGCAGGGTGAAAAACTCACCGATACCGATGCCCTGCTCAAAGCAGGTGCTGTTGGGTTTTCCGACGACGGCCTCCCCATTGAATCCGAAGCCTTGATGCGCCAACTTTTGGAACGCGCCGCCGCCAACGATTTTGCGGTTTATCCCCACTCAGAAGTCTTTGAACTCACGCGCGGAGGGCACATGCACGAAGGCGCTGTCTCCCGCGAACTCGGTCTGAAAGGCATGCCCGCCGAAGGCGAAGCCGCCATGAACGCGCGCGACATCGAACTCGTGCGCCACACTCGAGGGCGTCTCCACATCTTGCACCTCAGCGTCAAACGCGCTGCCGAACTCGTGCGCAAAGCCAAAGCAGAGGGCCTACCCGTCACCTGCGAAGCCTCGCCCCATCACATTGTGTTGACCGATGAAGACGTGCGCGTGCTCGGCACAGCCGGCAAAATGAGTCCGCCGCTTCGCGCCAGAGAAGACCGCGAAGCCATAATCGCCGGCTTACAGGACGGCACCATTGACGCACTCGCCACAGACCATGCGCCACATACGACAAAAGAAAAATTGGGTGCATTTACCAATGCACCCAATGGCATACTCGGTCTTGAAACCGCCGTTGGCGTCATCTTCACCAAACTCGTCCACACCAACCTGCTCTCTCTCTCAGATACAATTGCCAAACTCACAACAGAACCCGCGCGCATTCTCGGCATCGAAGGCGGTAGCCTCTCCCTCGGCAAGTCCGCTGATATTACAGTCATCAATCCCGATCTCGAATGGATTGTAGATGCCAATCAATTCAAATCCAAATCGCGCAACACGCCCTTTCACGGATGGACATTAAAAGGTCGAGCCACAATGACGATATTGGGTGGACGGATAACTTACAAACAGTAAAGGAACAACATTCATGGAAGCGATTCTCGCATTGGAAGACGGCACCATTTTCAAAGGCAGATCCTTTGGCGCAGAAGCCGAATGCGAAGGAGAAGTTGTCTTCAACACCAGCATGACAGGGTATCAGGAAATCCTCACAGATCCGTCTTATAACAGCCAGATCGTAACCATGACCTATCCACTCATTGGCAACTACGGCATCAACCCATCCGACTTCGAATCGCAAAAACCCCAGGTCTCTGGCTTTGTGGTCAAAGAATACTGTCCATATCCCAGCAATTGGCGATCAACCATTACTCTCGGCGACTTTCTAAAAGAACACAACATACCCGGCATTGAGGACATTGACACCCGCGCACTCGTGCGGCATATCCGCCTTCGGGGCGCAATGAAAGGCGTGCTGTCAACCATCGATCTCGATTCTGACAGCCTCGTTCAAAAAGCACGTGACTTCCCCGGCCTGATCGGACGCGACCTCGTGCAAAACGTCACCTGCACAGAACCCTATCACTGGGCCGAGGGCCTTTGTGATCTCAAAACCGGTCAGACCAGACATCTCAGGCAAAAAGCCAAATACCGCGTGGCGGCTTACGACTTTGGCATCAAACACAACATCTTGCGCTATCTCGTTGATCGCGGCTGCGATATCACTGTTTTTCCTGCCGATACACCCGCAGAGCAACTCCTCGAAATCGATCCCGACGGCATCTTTTTGTCCAACGGCCCGGGCGACCCAGAACCCGTGACATATGCTGTCGAAAACATCCGCAAATTGATCCGCGAACGCCCCACCTTTGGAATATGTCTGGGCCATCAGCTTCTCGGCCTGGCACTGGGTGGGAAAACGTACAAACTCAAATTTGGTCACCGGGGTGCCAACCAGCCCGTGCAGCACGCCAGCACGGGCAAAGTCGAAATCACCGCGCAAAACCACGGTTTCTGCGTCGATCTCAACACCCTCGACCGGGAAGTCGTAGCACTCACCCACATCAATCTCAACGACAACACCCTCGAGGGCCTGCGCCACCGCGAATTGCCCGCCTTCTCCGTCCAATACCACCCCGAAGCCTCTGCTGGCCCGCACGATGCCGATTATCTCTTCGACGAATTTGCAAAATTGATGGACAAGGCGAAAAAATAATCACATTATTAAGAGGTCTAAACCGTCATGCCAGTACAAATCACTATAGAAGACGTTCCGGAAGATGTACACGACGTACTTGCTATTCGCGCCGCCCGCCAACGTCAGTCCATGCAAGCATTTCTCCGCAATGAATTGGAACGAATCGCGTCGCGGCCCTCGGTTGAAGAGTGGCTGCACAGAGTTCGCGAGCGTAAGGAAGCGACGGGAACCCGCGTTCGACCTTCGAGTATTCTAAATGCTCGTTATGACGAACGGGAAGAAGGTATTTATGAAAGTAACTCTCATTAACTGCTTTATTTATTGCCATCCCTGTAAGTGCGAACCAGTTGATGCTTCGAATTCCTCCAAAGGCATTGGTTTCTCTCCGGTTCTATCCATTTTGTCCAAGATCTGCTCAGAAGCACGGACATCAATCACGTCTTCAAAAAACTGAAAAATCTCAGCCTCTGAAAAACCTGCTTTTTCTGCCAATTCGATAGCCTTCTCAAACGCATCGAACAACATCTCTTGCTCTTTCTCCGACAACTTTTCCAACGTCGGACACGATGCAGGCGCATCTGTTGTATATATTTCTTTTTCCATGTCATTCTCCTTCTGAAAAGTTCGGAGGAGTCTCTTTTTTAATTTCATGCGATGGGAAGAGGCCTGATCCGTATGCTATTTTGAGTAAATACAACAACGCTGCCATTTTGAAGATCATTGGAAATAGTCGGTAGGTTGGCCTGTAATAGTTTAAATTGTTGCTCTGGATGCCTCTCCGTACCTCTTCGAAAAAGAATTACAGATGGTTTGAGGGTACTTCTCAATGCGAGTAATGAGCCAAAGTCCGTGTCAGCCGAAATAATGATCCTATCCTCTCTCTGAGCAAGTCGAAAAATATCTTCATCGGATGCAGATTGCATATTATATTTGCGAATATGTACAGCATCGTATCCTTGTTCAGCGAGCTTTTGAGCCAGCAATGGGGAAAGTGCATTATCAATGAGAAATCTCATGGTGTCATTTGGAGAGGAAGTTCCCGTTCACGCACTGCAACCGCTGCAAAAGCGAGTGCTTCGCGAATGTCTTCAGGTTCGAGGTCGGGATAGAGTCTCAAAATTTCCTCATCAGGTGTGTTTTCAGCGATGAGATCAACAACGATAGAAACGGGGATTCGAAGACCTCTTATACAGGGCAATCCCCCCATTTGGTCGGCAGAAACAGTGATGCGTTGAAATTTCATTTTTCATTTCCTTTCGAATGTCTTTCGCGTAGAACATTATACATAAGTATAGCCATCCCTCTCTCCTCTTTCAAGCGCAATCTCTATTGTGGAACACATGGACATGCTCAGGTGTCTAAGAACACAGAACACTTGACATCTCACCTCAGTTTCCGTATCCTGTTTTATAACAGACCCGAACAAGGAGGTTTTATACATGCACAAATGGATTTGCACACTTGCAGTTGTAGCGTTGATTGCGACGCAGGCACAGGCAGAAATGGGCATTCAGCCGCAAAACAAAATTCCGCTCGCAGGTGAAAACCTCGTGAACGGGTTAAAAACCACCAGTGGTTTGTTCGACCTGAAAAAGCTCAAATTTAACCACACCATTGGGATCAGTTACGGTTCGGGATATGGCGGTGGCTTAAACCAGTATTATCTCAACGACATCACGTATCAAATATCCAAACCGCTCATCGTGAGAGCGCAAGTTGGCCTGGTCAATCAAATGTCGGGCAATACGCGCTACGGTTCGACCTCATCAGGCGGTGTTCAAGTCGTCGTTCCCAATGTCAGCCTTTTGTACCAGCCCAAGCCCAATATTCGCATCGAAGTTGGATTCAGCACCTTCAATGGCTATGGCTATCCCTATTATTATAACGAGAGATACAGACGCTATTAAAAGCGCGATATTAACAGATAGAGACGCCAGTGCGAAAGACTGGCGTCTTTTTTTTTTATCTGTATATTTATCAACATGAAACGCTGGTTATGGGTTCTCGCCGGCCTTCTCATCGCCGGCCTGGTCTTTGCGACAAAAACCTTTTGGGAACCGCAAACGGCACCTGATGTCGTGCCCGACGCCCCCCAGGTCTCTCACAATATCCGCATTGAAATTCTCAACGGCTGTGGTACAGGCGGCATTGCCAATGAGATCGGGCAAAAACTGCGCGATTTTGGCATAGATGCCCTGACCCTGGGAAATGCTGAAAATTTCAACTTCCCCGAGACCATTGTCATAGATCGCATGGGGAAAATAGAATATGCCCAGCAAGTCGCCAACGTCCTTGGCACGCCCAATGTGATCCAGCAAAAAACATCCGACCCCTTTCGCATCGAAGAAGTCACCGTCATCATTGGACGCGATTATCGCGGGTTGGAAATATTTAAATGAAAGGCAGCTCAATTTGTCAGATACCACTGAAATTGTCCGCAGTGCCTGCATTGAACAGTTGCTATCGCACAAAGCCGAAGACCTCATTGTGATTGATCTGCGCCAAATAGCTGACTTTGCCGATTATTTTATCATCTGCACGGGAACATCCGATGTGCATGTTCGCGCCCTGGCCGATGCGGTAACCGAGGGGCTCAAAGCCGAAGGGCAGCGCCCCTATCAGGTCGAGGGATATGATGTGCGAAAATGGATACTGATCGACTTTTTCGACATTGTCGTACATATTTTTCAAAAAGAATCGCGCCAATTTTACGGCCTGGAACGCCTGTGGCGCGACGCGCCGATAGAACGCATTGAAGACGACGTATTGACGGACAATTTAATCCGCGACCCATGACAATTGGAGATGGCCAATGCCCGTTCCAACCATCACCTGGAAAAATGATGCCCTGCGCCTCATCGACCAGACCTTATTACCCGAAGAGTACAAATTCATCACTTGCCGCGATGTCAACACGGTGGCAGAAGCCATCGTCAGCTTGAGGGTGCGCGGCGCCCCAGCCATTGGCGTAGCGGCTGCTTATGGCGTCGTGATTGCAGCGCAAGAAGCCATAGCACGAGATGCTGACTTTGACCGGGATGTCGCAGAAAGCATTCAAAAACTGTCGCAAACGCGCCCTACAGCCGTCAACCTCTTTTGGGCACTCGACCGCCAGAAAAAAGTTCTCGCCAAAGCAGCCAGCCATTCACCCGCTAAAAAACGCGACCGCCTGCTCAAAGAAGCCCACGAAATTTTTGAAGACGACAAAAGAATATGCCGCCAAATTGGTCGCAATGGTGCCGAATTGCTATCTTCACAAGCGACTGTATTGACCCACTGCAATGCAGGCGGCCTGGCCACAGCCGACTACGGCACGGCCTTAGCAGTGGTTTACGCCGCAGTTGAAGCGGGCAAACAGGTCGCGGTCTATGCCGATGAAACCCGTCCACTTTTACAGGGATCACGCCTCACGGCATGGGAACTGAATCAAAGCGGCGTAGATGTCACCGTAATATGCGATAGCATGGCCGCTGCGGTGCTGCGCGAAAAAAACATCGACAGCATCGTTGTCGGCGCAGATCGCATTGCCAAAAACGGAGACGTAGCCAACAAAATCGGCACCTATGGACTGGCCATCTTGGCCAAAGCGCACCAGGTGCCTTTTTACGTGGCCGCACCCTTATCTACCATTGACATGAAACGCGACACTGGCGCACAAATTCCCATTGAAGAGCGCGAAACAGAAGAAATCACGCACGGCATGGGGCGGCAAACCGCGCCCAGCGGCATCCAGGTGTACAATCCCGCCTTTGACGTGACCCCCAATCACCTCGTCACGGCGATCATAACAGAAAAAGGTGTGGCAAAAGGCAATTACTCAGAAATATTTGCGCGTTGGTTTGGATAGTAAACTTGTAGTTTATTGTATAATTAAGCGACTTTATTATTTTTTTAAAGATATACAAGATATTGGGCAAAATAGAGTATTTTTCGGTAAATTGCGCAATATAAGTTATTGACAAATTTTGCATGCATTCTTAAAATGTGAGGTGAAATCGCGTCTGGGCAATGGACAGAGGTAGATGGCACGGGTGAAGGTTGAAAATGAAACTGACAACTGCTCGTGGAGGCAAAATGGTGAGAAAAAGAATCTTATTATTTGTCTTATTTATCGTGTTCCTGATCGGCTGTGTCGCACAACAGACCCAACTCGCTCCTCCGGCTGATTCACCAATGGCTGATTCATCAACGACTGATTCATCGACGGCGCGAGAAGAATTTGACCCGCAGACCCTCATGGACGACGACACGGTGTTGCAAACACCTGTACGCGCCGAGGTAATACCTCCTGCGGAAGTATCACAACTTGAGGGCTTTCGCGTTCAAGTCGCAGCCCTTCGCGATTACAACCGAGCAGAAGCCTTGCGCGAACAAATTCAGCGCGATGCTCAGGTCCTGACATATATTCATCTCGACGAAGAGATACAACTCTACAAAATTCAAGCAGGCAACAGCCGCACGCCCGAATCAGCAAAAACACTGCGCGACGCCATTAGAGCACTTGGCTATCCCGAAGCTTATGTGGTTCGCACACAAATTGCCGATATGCAATCGCAAGACAATGCCACGTCGGGTTTTCGAGTTCAAATTTTTTCGTCATCGACGCGAGGCTCAGCGGAAAATGCACAAATGCAAGCGCGTATCCAACTGGCGCGCGACGATGTTTTTATCGATTTTGAACCCCCTTATTTTAAGGTGCGCGTCGGCAATTTTCAGATGCGCAACGATGCAGAAATATTACTCGAGGAGGTAACAAAGAAAGGCTATGAAACAGCATTCATTATACAGGCAAAATCTTCTCAATAGCGCGAAGACTGCCATGCGGTATAACTTGTGTCTTATTGCAGCTTTAATTTTTGGCGGTTGTGCAACCACCGCACGCACTCCCCTTGCACCCGCACCTGCCCCTGAACCCGTAACTGTACCAAAAGTTGTAGAACCAATTATACAAATAAAGCCTGTGGTGATAGAAGAGATAGAACCCACGGGTGACCGTCTTTACGACCTGCTGCAAAACGCCGCTGTCGAATCCCAATCTCATCGCGTACGAGCTTTGCTCGATACGGCATCTCTCATGCTGCGCCAGCGTTTTATTTCCGAACCGGAAACGGCCTCCAAATGGGCCGCGCTGATGCGTTTCACACTCGAACGCTATCACGCGATTCTACCCCGTGAGCCTATACCGCCGCATGCGCCACTGGCAACTCTGCTCAATGCCCTTCCCGAACCTGTGGTTGCCGACTTGTTGTATCATCCGCACTATCGAGAACTCAAAATGAGAACGCTGGCAGGACAAGCTGATATACCCATTGACCTCACGCCTGAAGTCATAGCGTATATCCAATATTTCCGCACGGAAAAGCGCGACTTTTTTCAACGCAGTCTGTCTCGCTCCACCGCCTATTTGCCCATGATCCAGACAGTTTTCCGCGAACAGGGCCTGCCTTTGGACCTCGCGTACAAAGCCATGATCGAAAGCGGATTTAATCCCCGCGCACTCTCGCGTGCATACGCCCTGGGCATGTGGCAATTTATGTACCGCACTGGCTTGCTCTATGGCCTGCGGCGCAACACCTATATCGACGATCGCATGAACCCCGAAAAATCCACACATGCTGCGGCGCGACATCTCAATCACCTGTACGAATACTTTGGAGATTGGCGTCTGGTTGTCGCGGCCTACAACTGTGGGCAGGGTCGGATGGATCGCGCCATTGCAAGATCTAAAACCCGAGACTTTTGGAAAATTGACGCGCTGCCCAGAGAAACCCGCAATCACGTACCCAAGTTTATGGCTGCTGTCATCATCGCCAAAGACCCCGCTTTTTTTGGTTTTGAAGATGTTGTCTATCAACCTCCCATGTCCTATGACAAAGTCGCCTTAACAGAACCTGTGAACCTGCGTTTGGCAGCGCAATGTGCGGGCACTACCTATACCTGGCTGAAACAACTCAATCCCGAACTGCGCCGTCCATATACACCGCCTGCCATGCGGCGAAACGCCTATAATTTGCGCGTACCAAAGGGAGCAGGCGCGAAATTTAGAGCCAATTACGCCCAAATACCAGCACATAAAAAAATCCAACTCATCGACTACGTGGTCAAACGCGGCGATACCTTATCGAGCATTGCATACCGCGTGGGAGTATCGCCAACCGATCTACAGGCAGCCAATGGCATCACCAACCCTCGCCGCCTGCAAATCGGTCAGAAACTCAGCATTCCAATGTATCCCCACGCCCGACGCCTGTCTGCTGCAACACAGGCGCGCCCAGTACTTCAAATAAAAAATATTGACCAGAGGCCCGACTCCAAACACTACCGTCAGATCAATGTCACGGTACGTACAGGTGATACCTTATGGGACATAGCCAGACGAAAAGGCATCACGGTTTCACACCTGCGCGCGTGGAACAATCTGGATACCAATCGTCCCATTCACCCGGGCGACCGCCTCACATTGTGGGTACCCAAAGATGGGACATCGGAATCTCCTATCTTTTATACAGTACGCACGGGCGATACCCTGTGGGGCATTGCGCGTGCCTTTGATACCAGTGTAGCAGCCCTGCAATCCTGGAATGACATTCGAAGTCCTTCGCGCTTGCGGCCCGGTACCCGCATTCGCGTCAGGGAAATTGCGGATTAATAAACGGTCAGCATGATTATCGCCCGCAATATTGTGTTCATTTTTTTGTCACTACTTCTCCAGGCATCCTGGATCGATAGCCTCGCCATTTACGGCATCGCGCCGGATATCGTCATCATCATACTGGTTTTTATTGCCTTTACCCGGGGGCAAATTGAAGCAACGGTGCTGGGTTTTATATCGGGATTGGTCATCGACATATACGACTCCGGTACGCGTTTGGGCACCAATGCCCTTGCCAACAGTCTGATTGGGTTTTTTGCGGGTTATACCCGCGGGGGTATCGCCGCAGAAACCCTGCGAGCACAGGCCGCCATTTTATTATTAGCGACACTTTTACACGATATTATTTTTTTTCTCGTTGCTTTGCAACCGATCAAAATTTTGAGTATCGGATTAGGCACAAGTCTTTACACAGCCGCGTTGGGCACGGCATTATCATTTGTCCTCACCCATTTCTCACTTCTCAATATTGAACCCCATGCAGAATGACTTCACACATAACGGCATCCGAACACATCGCGCACGCATTCTTTTAGGCGTAATCGCGTTTCTCTTTGGCATGTTGGGCATCCGCCTCTATATGTTGCAGATTGCCGAATGGGAACAGTATCGCATCCAATCTGAAAAAAATACCATGCAGCCCGTCATCATCCAGGCCAATCGCGGCCTGATCCGCGATCGCAATGGTATCATTTTGGTCGATAACAGACCGTCTTATAACATCTCGGTCATTCCCCCTCGCTTTTTGGCAAATATTGAAGAAGGCAAATGCAATGGGCTTCTCGAACGCCTCGGGCACATTGTAGATCTACCCTGTGAAACCATAACAAAAAAATTGCAATCGCCTAACCGGTACTTTTACGATCCGGTCAACCTCAAACTCGATGTTGACTTTGAAGCCGTTTCCATTATCGAGGAAAACCGCTATGATTTCCCCGGTGTAGAAATCCAAATCGAACCTCGCAGGGGCTATCCCATCTTTGACAACCCCTCGGCGGTATCCACCGAATTTTCGCACGTGCAGCACAACGTCAGTAGATACTTTCCCTTAGCACCTCATACTTTGGGCTATATCGGGCTGATCAACGCATCGCAATATTCTCGCCTGAAAACGGAAGGATATCGCTACGATAACCGCATTGGAAAACGAGGCCTTGAGCGTATGTTTGAAGACCGAATGCGGGGCCTTAAGGGCGTCAGATACATCGAAGTGAATGCCAAGGGACGCGAAGTGGGCAGTTTTCCCGAAAAAACAGACCCCTCCATTCCCGGCGAAGATTTGTGGCTCACAATCGACTGGCGCGTGCAACATGCAGCCGAACACGCCTTTGCAGACAGCATGCGCGGCAGCCTCGTAGCGATGCACCCGCAGTCTGGCGAAATCATCGCCATAGTCAGCAAACCCGGATTTCACCCGCGATCTATCCGAGACCCCAAAGCGTGGCAGCTTTTGCAAACAGACCCATCCAAACCCTTGCTCAATCGCAGCCTTCAGGGCGAATATCCACCCGCTTCGGTATTCAAAATGATAACATCAATCGCCGCTTTGGACATGGGCATAATCAAAGCCGATGAATATCGCTTGCGACCATGCATGGGAGGCATGTTTTTTGGCAATCGCCGGTTTAGATGTCACAACAAAAAAGGCTGCGGATATATCAACATGCGGCAAGCACTCGTAAAATCGTGTGATGTATTCTTTTATCAACTCGGCCTCAAAGTGGGCATTGAAAACTGGCATCATTATGCCGCTATGTTCGAATTTGGTGAATTGACAAATATCGACATCGCTTCGGGAGGCGAGGGTGAAGCACGCGGTCTGCTGCCCGACCGCGCCTATTACAAACAAAGGCACGGCTTCTGGGCTGGGGGCAATATGCTCAACCTGACCATTGGACAGGGGGAACTCCTGACAACGCCCATTCAAGCCGTGCGCTATACGAGTGCACTGGCGACCGGTCAGCTACCCACCCCGCATGTGATCAAAGGCACACAGGGTGGAACCACGTCGCTACCCATTTCAAAAGAGGTCATTAAAACAGTGCGAAGCATAATGATAGATGTGGTCAACAGCCCAGGCGGCACAGGCCGTCGCGCCCGTTTACCCGATATTGTCGTTGCGGGAAAAACGGGCACCGCACAAAATCCTCACGGTGAAGACCACGCCTGGTTTGTCGCTTATGCACCGGCTGAAAATCCGCGTATTGCCATTGCCGTAATTGTCGAAAACGGCGGTTCGGGAGGCGCAGTGGCCGCGCCTATTGCACAAAAAACGCTTGAAGCCTATTTTGAACACGCGGTGCCAAAGCAAAAACGCACCAACGAATTATTTGTGGTCAATAACCGGTAACCTCTCATTTTCTGAGGTAGTTGTGAATATCTCTCAATTTGTCCGACGAGACCTCGACATCGGCCTATTCACGGCAATATGCCTGGGCATTGGTGTGGGCATTACCACCATATACAGTGCCAGCTACAATTGGGATCTGGGCCTGGCTGGCAACATTTATGAAAAGCAAATTATCTGGGCATTGCTCGGGTTTATTGTCATGGTCATCACCATGGTCATTCCCCTCAAACTTTTTTATGCCTTTGCGTATGTCCTCTACGGCCTGACGGTTGCACTTTTGATACTGGTTCTCGAATTGGGTGACCGGCGCTGGTTCAACATTGGCCCCATTCACATACAGCCTTCTGAATTCGCCAAAATAACGACCGTCCTGGTACTCGCGCGCTTTTTGGCCTATCCCAACCGCGACCTGACCCGCGCACGTTCCTTTATCCCGCCTCTGTTGCTCGTTCTCGTGCCCATCTTGCTCGTCTTTAAGCAACCCGACCTGGGCACTGCTCTGGTTTTTAGCATCCTCATCCTGCCCATGTACTTCTGGGCTGGTGCCAGACCCATGCATCTATTCTTTTTAGTCACTCCTGCCCTCACCCTGATATGTGCTTTTCACCCCTGGATGCTGGTTGCGATGGTACTCCTGCTCATTGGTATCCTTTTCTTTGAACGCCCCCGCTTATTCACTGCAAGCATCTTGCTATTGGCCAATCTCGCGGTCGCTGTTATAGCGCCTTTTGTGTGGGAAAACAAACTCCACGACTACCAAAAACGCCGCATCCTCACCTTTCTCGACCCCGATATGGACAAACTCGGCGCGGGTTATCAGGTCATTCAGTCCAAAATCGCCATTGGATCTGGCGGCCTCACGGGCAAGGGGCTTTTGGAAGGCACACAAACCAAACTCGCCTTTTTACCCGAACAACACACCGACTTTATCTTTGCCGTTATATGCGAAGAATTTGGGTTTCTCGGTGCCTTTTTTGTTCTGGCATTGTTTATATTCATCTTATGGCGCGCCTTGTCCATTGCCGTACAGACCAAAAACCGTTTCTCCAGCTTGACCGCTATTGGTCTGGCGACTATTCTCCTCTTCCACATTTTTGTCAACATCGGCATGACCATCGGCATTATGCCCGTCACGGGCCTTCCGTTGCCCTTCCTGAGCTACGGAGGTTCCACCCTCATCACAAATATGGTTCTCATTGGTCTGTTGCTCAACATTTATGCCAATAGATATGAGGATTATTAAAGGCGTGAAACGTGAGAGGTAGAACGGTGTACAACTGGTCGTTTTCCAGACCAGTTCAACGCAAAAGGCGAGAGGCCGGATGGCCTCTCGCCTTTTATCTTTGCATATATCTGTGTCTATTTTCCGCCTCTCATCACGCCGTTACAAGTCCGCCCTCCAGGACCAGATCATCGGATTGGCGTCTCGCTGCGCGTCGGGCACGCCCCGCCTCGGTCGATACCCATGCATTGGCCCTGCCGCCCGTGAGTTCGGCAATTTCGCGCAACAGGGCATCGGAAGGCAACACTTGAACCTGGCGGGACAGGACAACAGTGGAATGGTCGCGCTCCAATTTCAGATGCAACCGCAACTGACAGTCGCCCGGATGTTTCAGACACACGGTATGCAAAGACTTAAGTCGTTCCATCCGAATTAAATCGCCGGGCAACAACACATTGACGGTATCGGCCAATTGTTCGCGCGCCTGCTCAATGGGCATCACATTTTCAACCTGCACCGAAGACCGGCCATTGCGTGCAGAAAACCGACCTTGCAAAACCACCATTTCATCGACCAGCAGTTGCTCGCGCAATTTTTCAAAATTATCGGAAAACACCACCAGGTCAACCGTGCCGTTCAAATCTTCCAGCGTGCCAAAAGCCATGGGCTGGCCATTGCGCGTCGTATGCGGTTTGACCTCGGTCAACACGCCCCCAATCTGCACCTCAGCGCCATCGGGCAATCCCTCCAGATCATTTACCGACCGCATCCCCATTCCCGCCAAATCGGTTCTGTAGCGTTCCAGCGGATGCCCCGAAAGATAAAAGCCCAGCATATCTTTTTCGTATGCGAGGCGTTCGCGCTCGGTCCATTCCTCAACATCGGGCAACGAGCGGTCATTTACCACCTGCGTTTGCATCTCGGCCATTTCAAACATGGAAATTTGCCCGCGCGCGCGATCCATCTGTACAGATTGCGCCATCTCCAGTGCGCGATCTAAGGCATTGAGCAACTGCGCGCGATGACCGGACACGCAATCATAAGCACCGGCTTTAATCAGACTTTCAATACACCGCCTGTTCACAGCCTGAGAATCCACGCGGTCGCAAAAATCAAATAGCGACTCAAAAGGGCCATCTGCTTCACGCGCTGCAACAATCGCTTGAACCGCGCTGCGCCCCACATTGCGAATGGCAGCCATACCCATCCGGATCTCGTTCTTGACAGCCACAAAATCGACCTGCCCCTCATTCACATCCGGAGGCAATACGTCCAGATCCATCCGTCGGCATTCTTCAACCAGAACGACCAGACGCTCAATATTGCCAATTTCACTGTTGAGGTTCGCCGCCATAAATTCGGCTGGATAATGTGCCTTGAGATACGCGCACTGATAAGCCACCATCGAATAGCCCGAACTGTGCGCTTTGTTGAACCCGTAGCCCGAGAAAACCTCGATATCTCGCCATATCTGTTGTGCAACCACTTTTTTAACGCCATTGGCACTGGCACCCTCTAAAAATTCGAGCCGATACTGTTCCATAACATCGGCCAATTTTTTTCCCATGGCTTTGCGGATACCATCGGCTTTGGCAAGTGTAAATCCGGCCAGGTCGCGGCACAGGCGCTGCACTTGCTCCTGGTAAGTAATAATGCCGTACGTCTCTTCCAGGGCCGGGCGCATCTTCTCGTCGTTATATGTCACTTCCTCTCGCCCGTGCTTGCGATTGATGTAATTGGGAATGTACTGCATCGGTCCCGGGCGATAAAGCGCGTTCATCGCAATAATATCGCCAATCGTATCCGGCTGCAGTTGTTGCAAATAGCCCTTCATCCCCCCGCTCTCAAACTGGAATATCCCGGTCGTATCGCCCCGGCCAAACAGGCGATAGGTCGCCTCATCGTCCAAAGGCAAATTATCCACATCCACATCCACGCCGTAATTTTCCTTCACCATCTTCACAGCATCGTCAATCACCGTCAGATTGCGAATTCCCAAAAAATCTATCTTCAAAAAGCCCAGGTCTTCCACATGGTGCATATTGTACTGCGTCATCACCTCGCCGCCTTTGGGCGCTTTGTAAACAGGCATAAATTCGGTCACAGGCTCGGGCGTGATCACCACCGCAGCCGCGTGAATCGACGCATGGCGCGCCAGACCTTCGAGTTGCTTTCCAATGCCGATCATCTTTTGGCCCGTACCCCCATCTTCTGCAATCTGACGCAACTCGGGCACCTGATCGAGTGCTTTATCGAGCGTCACCTTCAATTCTGAGGGCACCAGTTTTGAAATTTTATCGACTTCTGCAAATGGCCGGTCCAACACCCGCCCCACATCGCGGATCACGCCCTTTGCACCCATTGTCCCAAACGTAATGACCTGACACACATTGTCGCGCCCGTATTTTTGCACCACGTAATCGATGACCTGCTCGCGGTCGCGGTCGGCAATGTCGAGATCAATATCGGGCGGCGAGATGCGCTCGGGATTCAAAAACCGCTCAAACACCAGCCCGTATTCAATGGGATCCACAGCTGTAATACCCAGCGCATAAGCCACCAGGCTGCTCACCGCAGACCCGCGCGCGCCTGCGCGGATGCCAGAGGCATTGGAAAACTGCACCACATCGTGCAAAATTAAAAAATAGCCCGGATATCCCGTCTGATCGATCACGCCCAACTCGAACTTCAGGCGTTCCTCATGCTCAGAAGTCACAGATTTACACCGCGCCTCCATGCCCTCGCGCGCCAGATCACCCAGATAATCGCTGGCCGACTCATAACTCTCTGGCAAGGGAAAATCGGGCGCGCGGTACTCGTCAAATGAAATCTCCAGATTGCATTTTTCGGCAATCTCGAGCGTGGGTTCCAAAACATGCGGCATATCTTGAAACAGCTCGTACATCTCTTCTGCCGACTTAAAATACACGCCCTCGGGATAACACAGGCGCTTGGGATCGTCCAATGTCTTGCCCGTCTGAATAGCGACCAGAGCCGCATGCGCTTCGTGATCTTCGGCGCGCGTAAAATGCGAATCATTCGTCGCCACCAGGGGCACCCCCATCTCCTTGTGCAACTTGACCAATCCGGGATTGATCTTTTTTTCTTTATCAATACCGTGCCGCTGAATCTCTAAATAATAATCATCGCCGAAAATATCGAGATACGTTTCCACGGCCTTTTGCGCCGCCGTGTATCCCTCGCGTTCGATCAAATAGGGGATCTCGCCCCCGACACACGCCGACAGGCAAATCAGCCCTTCCGAATGCTGGCGCAACAAGTCTTTATCTATACGCGGATTGTAATAAAAACCCTCGAGATACCCCGCAGACACCAGCTTGATCAGATTTTTATAGCCCGTATAATTTTTTACCAGCAAAACCAGATGGTTTGAACTGCCCTGAAGACCCGCCGCAGATTTTCTGTCAAATCGGCTCCCAATCGCGCAATACACCTCGCACCCGATAATCGGATTGACACCTACATTTCTCATCGCGCGATAAAAATCAATAGCGCCAAAAAGATTGCCGTGATCGGTCATCGCAACCGCAGGCATGCCCCATTCGGCGGCTACCTGGGCAATATCTTCTATTCTGGACGCGCCATCGAGCAGGCTGTACATAGTATGGCTGTGCAAATGGACAAAGTCAGAGGATTTCATCAACACGCTCCCGTAAATGGAGATGTTGGGGGAGGGCATCTCGAGAAAAAGCAACCACAGATAAACACAGATGAACACAAATAAAAACGGATGCAATCAAAGGCCTGACTTGACCCCGAGTGCAGGAGAGGGATCCGCGAAGGGGAATGAGAGAGAAGTTTATGAACTCTAATCTAAAACGGGACGCGAGAAAAATCAAGCGACAGAATGGCAGGGTGTGAATGTGCGTACGCGCCATTAGAACAGGGCATCGAAAAAACACCGACAGGGAAACTTGTGCATGACTCATTTTTCATTTATTTTCATACCTATGAAAACTCTTGAAATTCAACCCATGACAGCCCCTGTCGATGCAGATATTGCTATTCCGGGTTCCAAAAGCATCACCAACCGCGTTCTGCTAATTGCCGCGCTTGCAGATGGCGTCAGTCATCTCAACAACGCACTCATGAGCGACGATACCCGGTATATGGCAAATGCTCTGCGCGACCTGGGCATTCGTGTAGAAGCATCAGAGGCCGCATTTCGCGTCTATGGCACAGGTGGGCTTATTCCCGCTGATCACGCAAAACTCCACATTGGCAACTCCGGCACCTCAGCGCGCTTTCTCGCGGCATATCTCGGCCTGGGCACTGGAACCTATACCATAGACGGCGCCGAACGGATGCGCGAGCGGCCCATCCAGGACCTCCTCGACGGCCTCACCCCCCTCGGCGTAACCGCGCGTTGTGAAGGCAAGGACGGGCTATGCCCACCCGCGCTCATCGTCGCCTCTGGCTTCAAAGGCGGCCGCACCACCATGAAGGGCAACAAAAGCAGCCAATATTTCACGGCTCTGCTTCAAGTGGCTTCCTACGCCCAAACCGATGTCGAAATCCACGTCAAAGGCGACCTCGTATCCAAACCGTATATCGATCTCACTATTGCCGTCATGCGCGACTTTGGGATTGAAGTCACCAATAATAATTATCGCTCTTTCACAGTGCGCGCAGGCCAGCGATATCATTCCCGCACCTACCAGATCGAACCCGATGCATCCAACGCCTCTTATTTTTTTGCCGCAGCCGCACTTACCCGCGGTCGCGTGCGCGTACACAATTTAACGGCGCAATCCATTCAAGGCGACATCGGCTTTGTCGATATCCTATCCCAAATGGGCTGTGACGTGAGCAAAGATCCCGAAGGCATTGAAGTGCGCGGTACGGGCCGCCTGTCGGGCCTCGACATCGACATGAACGCCACGCCCGACATCGTGCCAACCTTATGCGCGATAGCCCCATTTGCCTCTGCCCCAATCAGCATACACAATGTGGCCGTCCTCCGCATCCATGAAACCGATCGCATCGCCGCACTCAAAACCGAACTGAACACGCTCGGCGTGCGCGTTGATACCCGTACCGATGGCCTCACAGTCTATCCAGCAGACCACATCCAACCCACCGCACTCGACACGTACGACGATCACCGCATGGCGATGAGCCTATCGCTGATCGGACTGAAAATCCCTGGCATTGTCATCAACGACCCCGACTGCGTCAACAAAACATTTCCGACGTATTTCGACGTCTTAAACGCGCTTTATTGAAATATGTCCAATTTCCAAAACGAATTCTCCTGGTCGCCATCGCGCCATCGCATGTTTGAATCGTGCAAGCGACAATACTACTTCAACTACTACGGCAGTTGGGGTGGCTGGGACAAAGACGCAGACGCGCAGAGCCAACTGCTATATCGCCTGAAAAAAATAACCACAGTACCGCAACTCGTCGGTTCCGTGGTTCACGACGCCATCAACAATGTGCTCAAGGCGTTGAAATTGGGGCGCGATACTCTCCCCTTTGCTGTCGAGACCTACGCGCAAAACTTGTTCGGTCAGCACCTGCAAGAATCCGAGGAACATCTCTGGCGCTATTCGGCCTCTCAATACACCAATTTGTTTGAACACTATTACAACGAACCCTTTTCAGAAACCGACCGAATCAACTCGGCCAATCACATTTCGACGAGTCTCAAGGCTTTTTTCGCCTCCAATGCCTACGCCACCCTGCAATCTGCCCGTCCTGAAGACTATCTCACCATTGAAAAACTCACAGATTTTACCCTTGCCAATACCAAAATCTGGGTCGTACTCGACGTGGCGATTCGCCGTGGCGATTCTGTCTATATATTCGACTGGAAAACCGGGCGCGAACGCCAGGCCGACCGCCACCAACTCGCTGTGTATGCTCTGTACGCCACCTCGCAGTGGGGCGTCGCATTATCCGACCTGCAACTTAAGGACATCTACCTGCAAACCAACACCGAGCAAACCTTAGACCTCTCTCCCGACGACCTCGATCAGACCCGTATATTTGTCACCGAAAGCGTCCAGAAAATGCGCGCCCTCCTCGACGATCCCGAGCAAAACACCGCTTCGCAAGACGCCTTTCCAATGACAACAAATACCCACCTGTGTACCACCTGCCCCTTCAAAGCCGTGTGCTATCCCGATGAGAGACCTGCCAGACAACCCACAACAGAACAAGACCCCGTCCAACTCTCACTTTTTTAATTCTTTTGTAGACGAAAGAGTCCAAAATGGAACGACAAGATAACAACAGTTCACCTATCCACATCGGCACAGACCGCCAACTATTCGTGGACAATTTCTGGATTGCTGAAGCGCAGGGTGTCACGCAGCGCTTGCATGAACCTGTGCGTCGTGAGGTTGTAATTTCCGCTGAACATCCGTGGGAACGGGGCGGTGTTTCCTATATGGTAACGTTCCGCGAGGGCGACCGGTTCCGCGCGTGGTATCGCTGCGACCAGGGGATGCCGATTCGTGGTACGCGTCAACCGCTCATCGCCTACGCTGAAAGCACCGACGGCGTTCACTGGGAGAAGCCACAACTCGGACTGATTGAGTTTCAAAATTCGAAGGAGAATAACCTCGTCTGGGCGGGACCGGGTAATAACATGTCGCCGTTTCTCGATGGCAATCCCGACGCGTTGGACGAAGAACGGTACAAAGCCATTGTACGTACTAGCGATGTACTCGCGTTGGTCTCGCCTGACGGTCTCCGCTGGCGACTGGTGCAGAATGCGCCAATCCTGACCGATGGACCCTTTGATTCACACAATATCGCCTTTTGGGACGTGGAACAGGAGGAATATGTCGCGTACACGCGCGGCGTGGCAGGTAAGGGCAATTTCAAAAACGGGGTGCGCTGGATTCGCCGCACGACCTCCAAAGACTTTCGCCGTTGGACACCGCTTGAACTGATTGACACCGGCGAGACTCCCTTTGAACATCTCTATACCAATGCCTGCGTGCCTTACGAGCGGGCGCCGGGAGTATATCTGATGTTTCCGGCACGCTTCGTGCCTGAACGCGAGCCAATTCCGGGCTGGGAATACGGTTCAGGCGTGAATGACATCGTGTTTATGTCCAGCCGCGATGGACGCCACTTTGACCGCAGTTTCATGGAGGCTTTTGTCCGTCCCGGGCTCGATGAGGGCAACTGGCATGAGCGCGGGATGTACATGGAGCGGGGCATTCTGCAAACGTCACCCGATGAACTCTCGCTATACGGTATGGAAAACTGGCGGCTGCCAACTGTCCACATTCGTCGATTCTCGCTCCGAACCGACGGGTTCGTGTCGGTCCGGGCAGGCTACGCTGGCGGCGAGTTCGTCACCCGTCCGTTAATTTTCACAGGCGACAGTCTGAAATTGAACTTTTCGACATCAGCGGTGGGATTTGTGCGCGTTGAAATCCAAGATACGGAAGGGCATCCGCAGCCGGGCTTCGCACTGGACGAGTGCCTTGAAATATTCGGTGATGCCATCGACGGTACAGTCCGTTGGGAGAGTAAGGGGGATCTGCGTCTGCTGGCAGGTCAGCCAGTGCGGTTACGCTTCACCCTCAAGGACGCGGATCTATTTGCGTTTCGGTTCCAGCCGAGTTAAAAACCGCGTGGATGACTTATCCGCCAAGATAGATCAGGCTGTAGATGAATGCAAAACCGCCTACAATCGCCCTTGATATTAACATTTCAATCTCTACACTTATTAGCCGGTGGGATAGATATACAATCCCCCGGCTCTTATTTTTTTGGGCGAGATGAAATTGCGATTACATTTTTAAAATCTGTCGCAACATGTGGAACATGCCCCCATTATACTATCTGCGGAGACTAATATGCCAAATAACAATACGCAACAGTTTAAGCGTTCAGAGCGACTCATTGAACTGGGTCGCATCCTGTTTCAATCTGCTCAAGGGTTCACAGCTTTAGAATTGGGCAGAAAACTGGGCTGTCACCGCAGCACCATTTATCGCGATATTGACTCCCTTTCCAAACTCAACGTGCCGATCTGGGAGCGCGATGGTCGATTCGGCATGCACAAAGACCGCTATATCACATCTGTGCGCGTGAACTTGCACGAGTCGCTGGCACTATATCTCTCGGCCCGATTGCTCTCAGCGCACAGCGACAAACACAATCCCCATGTCGTCTCTGCACTTGAAAAACTCGCCAGCGCGCTACCCGAATCAATCGGTCAACACATCACCCGAACCGCCGAAGCCACGCACAACCGCAAACCGAATCGCGAGTACATCCGCGTTTTAGAGACATTCACCCGCGCGTGGTCTGAACGCAAACAGGTGCGTTTGACGTATTACAATCCGCAAACCGGTGAAACCACCAGGCGCGTCTTTGATCCATATTTTATCGAGCCTTCGCCCGTGGGATATGCCTGTTATGTGATCGGATATGACCATCTGCGCCGCGACATCCGCGAGTTCAAAATCGAGCGCGTACAACAGGTCCAAATCCTCGATTCGTCTTATGAGATTCGGGGCAATTTTGACCCCTACGATTATCTGACGCAAGCCTGGGGCGTGATGGGCGGCGAAGAGCGCATTGTCGTGAAACTCCGCTTTTCGCCCAATGTGGCCTACCGGGTGCGGGAATCAGATTGGCCCTGCGTCGATACCATTGACGACCTGATAGATGGCGGCTGTCTGATGACATTAACCGTGAGCCACACACTGGAAATGAAACCGTGGATCAGAGGCTGGGGCGCAGATTGCGAAGTGATAGAACCAGAGGATTTGAGACAGGTCATCGCAAAGGATATGATCGCAGCAGGGAGGGTGTATGAGAAGTGAAAATCTGTGGAATCAGATCTTTGATACAAAGCGGAAATGTAAGAAGCCAAAGCCAGCAGATTTGCATTTGCAGGCTGGAGTCGCGTATAGTCGTATGCACTGGCTATACCGTTTTTTCGTCAGCAATTTTTAACCGCCTGGGTGTCAATTTCACGACCTTCCGGCCACTTTCTTTCTGGCGTTTCTTTGCTTCCGCAAACAAAGCACGCACATTATAGTCGTGTGATGCCGCCAGTTGTTCGCGAATCGTTCGGACTTCTTTTATGATATGGTCGTGGTTCATCACGTTACTCTCCTAATAATTCCTCTGGGGTACAGATAATGGGCGGTTCATACCCCATTAAACGACACTTTCGCTCAATTTGATTTCGTATCGTAGCGTTGGCCAGATGTGCAAAATTCCAGGTCAACAGGTATTCAATGCCGCCATTTACGGCCACAGCAATATGCAAGGCATCAAGAGTCGCCTTCTGAGGAAGCGGCCCTTCTTCAACCAAAATCTCAGCAAATTCAGCAGCCGCTTCAGTCAATTCGATTTCTGCTATACCAGTGATTACTTCAAGCCGGCGAGCGGCCATTGCCGAATCGCCAGCTGCTGCCTCTGAAATGACAAACTCGGAAATGTACAATTCGTAATCGAACCGTTTTTCGTTCCACCATTGCCGGGTTAATGCTTGGCGAGCAGCGGTAATAATATCGCGGCTTGGATGGGCGGTGAGATAACTAATGATAGAGTTTTCAATGTAGAGCTTTGGCTTCATAATTGTTCGAATGGAGATTTGAGCTTTAGAAATAAATATATAAACATCCCGTATATTGAGCAATGGTTCAATATACTACAGACCGCCGAAAGGATATCGAACGTACACAACATCATTTGTCGAGTAATCGTGCATACACATCGTCCTCTTTATTGTCCCAAATCTGTTTCAGAGTTTCCTGGCTGGCTTTCTGCTCCAAAATATCATCGTCAGGCAACATAGTGACCAATACCCTTTGCCCCTCAGGCAATATAATGCCTTCTAACGTTTCGATTTTGCCGTCTTTCACAATGCCCAAAGCAGTGCGGAGCATGAATAACTCCTCTTTTTTCACGCAAGCGGTAAAGGGAAAATGTATGAGCAGGAGATCAAAAAAGTAGCGGCCAGGGACATTGTCCAGAGTCGGTTGGCACCGGCCCATTCTGGTCGCTGAATAAGATATAGCTAACTTCGGAACGAAAAGCAACTTCTTTGGAAGGAAATTATCATGGGATCAGACCTTTAATAAGGGCTGAATACGAAAAGTCAGAACCAGCAGATTTGCGACTGTTGATCGCAAAGGATATGATCGCGGCGGGGAGGATATATGAAATATAAAAAAATTACTATGCTTGCATCACCTGAGAAATGGTATATATTTGTGCAGGTAAAATTTCATTTGAGGAGTACCTATATGGCCAAATTTCGCCGAAGAAAAACGTCCGAAATCCCTATCATCTCTTATGACCAATGTATTGCAAAAACAACAGAAGATCATCGTCCTGGTTTGAGTGTTGAAGCACATTGCACATATGTAGGTGCTGTCGCGAAAGAATTGATGAAGCGATTACCGTTAAACATGCAGGAACAAATCCCACAAGAAACTCCTGCGTTAATAGCTCCACATGACGTTGGTAAGGTGGCACCGGGATTTCAAAAAAAGATATTTTCACGCGAAGAATTGGAAAAGCGTGTGCAGGGCCTAGCTCAAATGGACGATAGCGGTTTTACCCCCTATCACGCAAATGTAAGCGAAGCAGCCTTGGTGGCCTATTATCAAATGAGAGGTGAGTTCCCAAAAGGCTGGGAGCGTTGGGGCCAGGTATTGGGTATTCATCATGGTAAACGCGAAACTCCTCATCAGGATACAAGTGGTGTGTACGGGGGAGAATCATGGGCTAAGGAACGGCAAATATTGTTAGGACGATTGCTCGACATTTTCGGAAATTTACCATCTGATCCACCAACAGATGAGCAGATTGCCTTGCTCAGTGGAATGACCTGTGTTTCCGACTGGATCGGTTCAGATACAACATTTTTTCCCGCTGAAGGTTTGCCAGAAGATGTAAATGTTTTCTCTAAAGCAGCTCAAGCCTTAGATGCTTGCGGTTGGTTTTTTCCTAAGTTGAAGCCCGATCTTTCATTTGAAGAAGTTTTTGAAAATTCTCCTTATCAATCACAAACTGCTTTTGTCGAAGCGGTGGCACAACCAGGGCTTTATGTGCTGGAAGCCCCCATGGGACAGGGCAAAACAGAAGCCGCGCTTTATGCGGCTTATCAGTTGATGAGAAAAGGATACCATCACGGTCTTTATTTCGCACTTCCCACACGTTTGACAAGCAATCGTATTCATGAGCGAGTCACTCAATTTCTGAACAAAATTGTGCAAGGTGATCAAGGAGCCAATCTCATTCACGGTACAGCCTGGCTTCAAGCCGGCGGCGAAGAACTGCGTTCAGGCAGTGCATGGTTCCATCCGTCCAAGCGATCCTTGCTCTGGCCTTTTGGTGTCGGAACAATTGATCAGGCACTGTTAAGTGTATTAAGAGTCAATCACTATTTTGTACGTGCTTTTGGTCTTGCAGGTAAGGTCGTGATTCTCGACGAGGTGCATAGTTACGATGTCTATACAGGAACCCTTTTGGACAGATTAGTTCAGACACTTCTGAAATTAGGATGTACGGTGATTATACTATCGGCTACATTGACCCATGAACGTCGAACTTCCTTTTTTAAAAATGAATCAATTCCAGAAGAAGACGCTTACCCCCTGATTACATTTGGTCACCAACAGACCGGAGTCAAATCAGTCAAACCCCCAGCAGGACAAACGATTTATACACATATTACATTACAAAGTCGTCGAGAATTAGCTGAACTTGCCGTAGAACGAGCGCAACAGGGACAATGTGTTTTGTGGATCAACAACACAGTTGATGGCGCGCAAGAAAGCTATCGGGCTGTACTCGCGGAACGGACTGAAGGGGCTGGAGGTGTGGGGTTGTTGCATTCTCGTTTTCCCGTGTATCGGCGAGAAGAACTCGAAGATGAATGGATGGAAAAACTGGGGAAAAACGGAAACCGACCAAACGGGTGTGTATTGGTTGCAACACAAGTGGTAGAACAGAGCGTAGATATTGACGCCGATTTTATGATTACTGATCTTGCGCCGACAGATATGATGCTGCAACGTGCAGGACGGTTGTGGCGACACAATGAACGCGAACGCCCCTGTAAACGTGCAGAACTGTATATTGTATGCCCTGATCTTGCAGGTATAGAAGATGCGGATGTTTTGATTGACACCTTAGACAAATCTGCAAAAGTATATGCACCTTATGTTCTATGGCAAAGTTATCAGGTATGGAAAGATCGAGAAACAGTGAGATTGCCCAATGATATTCGCGGTTTGCTTGAGGCAACTTATGTGCAGCCAAATGGTGAAACACCAGAATGGATCGCGTGTCTTTACGAAAAACTCAAATTTGAACGAGAGAAACTTCGCAGTAAGGCATTGGGTAGCACAGCAGAAGCAATGCCTACTCTTGAAGACGATGAGAGAGTTGTGACCCGATATAGCACTTATGAACAGGTACCCGCTTTGCTAATCAAATCGCATGATTCGACTGGTCACAAAGCAACACTCACACTTGCGGATGGTACACAGGTTGTTGCTGAAAATGATGTGAAAGATTTTATGACTGCGGTTGCACTACACAAAAATCTTGTGAATGTGCCGCGTTATTGGGTTGAAGAAAGACTGAAAACGCCAGACTATCTAAAGGAACATATATATGGTGATGTCGCTGTGTTGACAATCGGTTCAGATGGTAATTTGACTGGTTCCAATACGTATTCACTGGGCTATGACACTCAAAAAGGCATTTACAAAATCGAAGATGCACCCGAATGGGAGGAGACTAACGATGAATTTGATTGGTGATCCCTGGATACCCGTTGTGTTTCAAGAGGGGCAAACTCGCACAGTGGGATTAAACGACCTCTATGAGCAGGCCGAAAAAATTCGGGACCTCGCTCTCGCACCTCCACAACGCATTGCGGTGATGCGTTTGCTGATTTGCATTACACAGGCCGCGCTCGATGGCCCAGAAGATAAGGATGAATGGCTTTCCTGTAAGCCTCGAATTATATCCGAGAGTTTGACGTACTTGGCTGAACGGAAAGAAAAGTTCGATCTGTTTGGCGAGACACCGTTTATGCAGATTAAAGATTTGGAAGCTAAAAGTGACGGAAAATTAGACAAGTTGGACTTTGGTCTTAATGATAACACCCTGTATGATAAGGCAGCATCTGAAACTGGCCGTAAACATAGGGGTGGCTGGACTTCTTTGAATCTCATAACTTTTTTGAACTTTTCTCCTTCAGGCACTATGGGCACGGCTAAATGGCATAATTTGAACTTGACACAAGCTGGCGCGGGGAATGCGCCTTGCTTGAATGCCGTTCATACTTTTGTCAGGGATAAAAATCTATTACAGACTCTTCATCTTAATTTGCTAACAAAAGTAGAAATAAAAAAGCAACCCAATGGCGAGTGGGGTCAACCCGTTTGGGATTTCTTTCCGATTAATCCAAATGATAAAGATGCAATGTTAAATGCTTCTCAGACATATCTTGGAAGGCTGGCTCCTCTATCTCGACTTGTGAAACTATCCCCTGCAAAACGAAATAGTTTCGTGGAGAAGAAATGTGTCCTTTGTAAATCTACTCCTGAACTAAAATTTGAGGGACCACCAAGTTACAGAGAGCTATCGACAACACTTGTTACAACAAAAAAAAATGAGATACGCTATTTGCGGCTTTCCGCAGACAAACATATTTGGAGAGATTTAGGATCGGTTTTGGTACTAAAAGCCGACGGAGGACCTCCTGTGCTTGAAAATCTGCGTATCATAGGTGAAGAAGTCATTGGATTAGATGATGAAATAGATTTTTGGGTTGGAGGTTTCATTATCCCTTATCAGAAACCACCGCTGGACTCTATTGAGTGGAATTTGAGATTGCCTGTCTCTCTCTTGGGAGAGGGACAACTCAAAAGTTATCAAACCAATGTCGGCCTTGCTGAATCGTCAGCCATCTCCTTGTCAAATGCGGTGCGAACATATCTTGATGAAGTGAATGCCCATAAGGGAAATGATCCCCGTTCCAAAGATACTCGGAATGGCATTGTCAAACGTGCAACCTCTATATACTGGCAAGAACTTGATCAGCGTTATGGTCTGTTATTCGAAGATAGACAGGTTGATGACGACTGGCGACGTATCATTCGCACTGCGTTGCGAAAAGCTTATGAACAGTCTTGTGTCCATGAAACGCCCAGACAAATTCAGGCGTTTGTTGCAGGGCAAAAGCGTTTGGGATTACACAAATTAATGGCGAAAGGAGAAAAAAATGCCTGATTTGGATAAGCGGGCAAAGGACTTTGTAACTTATTTGAGAGAACATCGAGAAGACCGAGGTTTGATGGCAAACTTGAGGCGCGGATTCAGCCAGGCAACTGCTGATCGCGCATGGCCCTATCTTGCTCGGTGGTGCAATCTTGAAAATAGCCGCGAAAGAACGATCTTTCAGACGGTGGCAGCAAGTTTTGCTTTCAATCCAGAAAGTGTATTCGAGGGGAATATGGGCACCACAATGTATAGATTGGCAACAGGTGATGGGCGCGAACTCGATGGGCTGAAAACATTTGAAACACGGTTTCGCCGTTTTCTATCCTGTGACACGGTCTTTGAAGTATGCGACCGCTTACCCACAGTCATTCGCACCACACAGGCAAAAGGTGTAGCCATCAATCATGAGGAGCTATTTAAAGATTTACACTATTGGGGAGATCGGGTTAAAGTGCGTTGGGCAAATGCTTATTGGGGTAATCTGCAGGAAGAGAAAACCACATGAAATATCTTACCCAAATTTTGATCAATAAGCGCGACGCACTTCAACATCGGTTGACAGACAGTTATAGGTGGCATCAAGCACTCTGGAAGGCTTTTCTTGCCCCCGCTGGAACACCTCGATCTTTTTTGAGCCGTGTGGATAATTACGGTCAGAATTATCGCGTTTATCTCTTATCTGATCGTGCGCCTATGATGCAGCCCTGGGGGGAATGGGCCACTCGTGAAATTCTCCCTAACTTTCTCGAATATACGCATTATCGCTTTGCCCTACGTGCCAATCCCACCGTGAAGCGCGTTGTTCGCAACGAATCTGGGGAACGAAAAAAAAACGGACAACGCACAGCCATCTACAGTCCGGAACAACTCAATGAATGGCTAACAAACAAAGCGCAACAACACGGCTTTACAATCCTCAATGTTGAAATCGGTGCTCCTGTAACACAGCATTTTCGGCGCCAAAAAAGACAGGGAAAGCATGTCTGTGTAGATTTCCGCGGCACATTGCAAGTACAGAATCGAAACCATTTCAAAGATGCCTTTCAAACGGGTATCGGCCCGGCCAAAGCCTTTGGTTTTGGCATGCTCGTTTTACAACCACTTGGATAAGGAGAAGTACCCATGAAACTCATCGAACTTCACATCATTCAATCTTTCCCCGTGACGTGCCTCAATCGGGATGATCTCAACGCTCCCAAAACTGCCTTTTTTGGCGGTGTGCAACGTGCGCGTGTGAGTAGCCAGTCATGGAAACGTGCCATTCGGGAAATAGCGTCAAAAATCCAACCTGCGCTTTTTGACGGCAAGCGTAGCCATTATTTTGCAAAAGAAATTGAACATGCGCTTGAAGCTGAAAATATTGACTTGGTGAAAGCTAAAGAAAGCGCTGAAAAAATCGCAAAGTTCATCGGCGATCAAGATAGCAAATACAAAGAGGGATATAAAACATCTGTTGCATTATACTTGACGCCGAACGAAGTGGCTGGTATTGCAAAAATGGCAGCAGAACAAATACGCGAAAAGAGTGAAATTAATCTGAAAACAGGTACGCTAAAAAAAGCTATATTAAAAATCACGCCAGGTGACATGGCTGATATTGCAGTTTTTGGTCGTATGGTGGCAAAAGATCATACGTTGATGGTAGAGGGTGCGGGTTTGTTTAGCCATGCATTATCTACTCATCGCGTGAGTAACGACATTGATTTCTTCTCGGCAGTTGATGACCTGCAACCCGAGACCTCAGAGGGTGCAGGTCATATTGGTACATTGGAATTTAACTCGGCATGCTATTACCGATATATTGGTTTGAATTTAGATTTGTTGGCAGATCAAGATCACTTGAAGCACCTTTCTGAAGAAGAGCGAGAGGCGGTGGTAGATACGTTTATTCGTGCTTCAATCTTGGCTGTTCCCAATGCACGCAAAAATTCTATGTTTGGTCACAATCCACCCGCTTTTGTTTTGGGACTAAGACGAGAAGGACAGCCTTTGTCTCTTGCCAATGCTTTTGAAGGCGGTATCAAGAGCAGCAATGGTTATATCAAACCTTCGGTAGCAGCATTAAAAGGGCACTATGAAACATTAAAAAAAGTTTATGGTATCGAAGCGGCAGAGGTTGCTATTCCCGATGTGGATTTGAATTCTTTCTGTGAGGCAATGACCAAAGATGCAGACCAATAATCCCCTACTGGCCTTATATCTCGATGGCCCCATGCAAGCATGGGGCTATCAAAGCCGATTTAACCGAAGAACATCCTTATCTTATCCGACCAAAAGTGGTGTATTGGGTATCTTGTGCGCGGCGCTGGGCGTCCCAAAGTCTGATGTTGAAACATTGGGAGAATTGGCAGCAATGAAGATGGAAGTTCTGTCATTTAGCTTGAGCAGTCGCTGGATTGATTACCACACAGTCGGTGGGGGATACGAACCCGGTTCTCAGAATATTCCACGCATTGCATCCGGATCACGCGCTAAGGATGCGGTTATTACATTCCGCGAATATCTATCTGATGCAAAGTTTGGTGTGCTTTTAAGCGGAGACAACAACCTGCTTGAACAATGTGATTCAGCTTTGCGGAATCCGAAGTGGGGCCTATGGCTTGGACGCAAGGCGTGTATTCCTGCATCACCGATTGCACAAGGTATTTTTCTAAATCGAGAAGAGGCAATCAAGCATCTCGAACAGATTTCCAACGGTGAGATTCAGCGGTGTATAACGGATGTCGAGGATTTTGAGCAGGGTACGGATACTTTACCTGATTTGCCTCTCAATTTTGATACACGGGAATTTTCCATGCGACGGGTTTGCGTAGAAGACCTCCCCAATGGAGATTCTTAGATATGCCTATTTTTGAAAAACCTCCGATTGAAACCCTCACACCTGCAAAAGACCGCTGGACGCCTCTGTATCTGGAACATGGCCGCCTGGAGGTAGATGATTCAAGCGTGAAATGGATTGGTGCAGACCGCACGGTCATGCGTATTCCTGTTGCCACAGTGAGCACGTTAATGCTTGGACCAGGAACAACGGTTACACATGCGGCTGTAAAAGCGTGTAGCGATTCCAATACACCAATTTGTTGGATCGGCGCAGAAGCGATGCGTTTTTATGCGTTTGGGGTAACACCCACACATGATAATGCTCGTGCTCGAAAGCAAGCTGCGGCACATGCGTCTCGAAAGAGACGAACCGAAATTGCCCGGCGAATGTTTGCGAGACGATTTCCCAATATAGATGTAAAATCAAGGACCATTAAGGAACTGCGCGGGATGGAAGGCGTGCGTATCCGGAATCTGTATGCAGATATGGGACACAAATACGGCGTGACCTGGAAAGGACGCAACTATAATCCCAGAAATTGGTCTTTGGCAGACAATATCAATCGTGCAATTTCTGCCGCCAATGCTTCGCTATATGCTTTATGCACGGCTATTATTTGCTCAATGGGATATTTGCCACAATTGGGTTTTATTCACAGTAGCGGCACATTGCCTTTCGTGTTTGATATTGCGGACATCTACAAACCCAGGACAACGCTTGTTGCAGCCTTTCAAACTTTGAGCATCAATCCAGAGGCCAGTGGAAAGCAAGTTTTAGCGCAGTTAAAAAACTGCATCGAAAAACACAAGCTCTTAGAAAAAATTCCAGAAGATATAGAGGAACTTCTGTCATGACAGTGATTGTTGCCAATGACACTCCACCTGCAATTCGCGGGCTGTTGAAACGATGGTTTGTTGAACCTCGTCCCAATGTTTTTGTCGGAACTGTAAACCGCCGAACACGGGAAAAAACCATTGAGTATGTTCGACGCAATGCGCCTGAGTTAGGTCTTTTGGTTATTGCATCCGATAATAGCACACAAGGGTTTCACATCCACACTTTTGGTGAAACCAAACGCCGAGTAGTCCAGGAATCAGGGTTGTTTCTTATCGCCGAAGATTGGGATGAACAGATCAGATATGATGAAATAGTATGAGTTTAGCGGATTTTCAGATTTCGAAATATACAAGATATTGTGGTGCATGAGTTCTTCTTAGGGAAGATATTGGTAATCTCCCCACAGGCGTGGGGATGAACCTAACGGTATCTACGGGAACGACTTCCGAAACTGAATCTCCCCACAGGCGTGGGGATGAACCTGTATCACGCGCAAGGAAAACCCACAGATCATGAATCTCCCCACAGGCGTGGGGATGAACCGTATCGGCGAATCTCTCGCTCTATCGGGCCGCGAATCTCCCCACAGGCGTGGGGATGAACCGGCCTGGCCTGTGTGGGGTGCATATCAGTATGAAATCTCCCCACAGGCGTGGGGATGAACCGGCTCGGCGATCTGACAGGAAAACGCCATCACCAATCTCCCCACAGGCGTGGGGATGAACCGGTGCCGCGGCCACCGGGTTTGTGGCGATGATGAATCTCCCCACAGGCGTGGGGATGAACCGAGAATGTTGTTTGATGATGTGTTGCATGCATAAATCTCCCCACAGGCGTGGGGATGAACCGCTCTCTTGCTCCTACTCTGAGGTTGAATTCTGAATCTCCCCACAGGCGTGGGGATGAACCTGTGTGGATCCAATTTCTGATGACGATAGCGCAAATCTCCCCACAGGCGTGGGGATGAACCGTGATACGGTTGCTGCTGATGCGAGATCGAGGGAATCTCCCCACAGGCGTGGGGATGAACCGAACTTTCCCCAGCAGCAGCAAACGTCGTAGGCAATCTCCCCACAGGCGTGGGGATGAACCGGCGAGCTTGAAAATATCTCCGCCTATTATGTCAATCTCCCCACAGGCGTGGGGATGAACCGGTGGACGTAATAACTCATACGTGCAAAGGAAAAATCTCCCCACAGGCGTGGGGATGAACCTTTCAATCGGCGATTGAGGGCTTGCAAATCGCAAATCTCCCCACAGGCGTGGGGATGAACCGTTTATCGTATCTATATGCAAGATTACTATAAGAATCTCCCCACAGGCGTGGGGATGAACCGACGCCACCACCGTCACTTTGCGCGATGAACTGAATCTCCCCACAGGCGTGGGGATGAACCGGCTATTCACGAATGCCGGCGGACGATGACAGAAATCTCCCCACAGGCGTGGGGATGAACCCCCGAACCTGAACCGACATTTGATGGCGAGTGAATCTCCCCACAGGCGTGGGGATGAACCGACACCAGCAATCGCACGGTCGTATTGAAAGATAATCTCCCCACAGGCGTGGGGATGAACCGAAAAAGGGATGGAGGTAAAATGAAAGACTACCAATCTCCCCACAGGCGTGGGGATGAACCAGGAACAGCAAATGACTTACAGTGAGTTTGTGAAATCTCCCCACAGGCGTGGGGATGAACCGTACTGATTCCAGAGCACCCCGACCTTATTCAGAATCTCCCCACAGGCGTGGGGATGAACCGTAACCAGGCCACTCTTCCATGCAACGAACAACAATCTCCCCACAGGCGTGGGGATGAACCGATCTTCTCTGGTGGCTTCGCGCGCGCTGGGAGAATCTCCCCACAGGCGTGGGGATGAACCTCATACAGCCCTATCAATTTGGTCACGGCGAAAAATCTCCCCACAGGCGTGGGGATGAACCGTCGTCATCGGCGCCATCATCGCCCGACTTGTCAATCTCCCCACAGGCGTGGGGATGAACCGGACAGCGACACACACCCCACAAAGGAGCAGGAAATCTCCCCACAGGCGTGGGGATGAACCGGTTTATTCGCACACACCTGCCCGGCGAGCTCGAATCTCCCCACAGGCGTGGGGATGAACCCTGTCACCGTGGAAATTGAGAAAGGCACAAGAGAATCTCCCCACAGGCGTGGGGATGAACCGGTTATCCCCGATGGCGTATGCAGACGTGTTGTAATCTCCCCACAGGCGTGGGGATGAACCTAATGTAGAGACTGTCTATGTGAGAGGGGGGGCAATCTCCCCACAGGCGTGGGGATGAACCGATGTGGCAAGGGTTCGTGGGTGACACACGAGAAATCTCCCCACAGGCGTGGGGATGAACCGGGTAATTGATATGAACTAAACCCCCGCTGGCCAATCTCCCCACAGGCGTGGGGATGAACCGGGTTCTTTCTGGTCGATATATGATAAAATCTAAATCTCCCCACAGGCGTGGGGATGAACCGATGGCACATGAATTTTAGGGGCGTCTCGCACCAATCTCCCCACAGGCGTGGGGATGAACCGTATTCTCGGCTGACGGGGAAGGGGCGGTTTAAAATCTCCCCACAGGCGTGGGGATGAACCGGTGCGATTAGCCAGCGATGGACTGATGATCTTAATCTCCCCACAGGCGTGGGGATGAACCGCCGCCAGCCTCTTTGGTGTAGGCTTAGAAGTAAATCTCCCCACAGGCGTGGGGATGAACCGCTGTGTGCTTGATGATGGCTATAGGATGTCTGAATCTCCCCACAGGCGTGGGGATGAACCTTTTGGGGCCACAGGGTATCATAGCAGAAACGGAATCTCCCCACAGGCGTGGGGATGAACCGCCGAAAAAGGGGCTGCCGCGTTAGAGCGTAAGAATCTCCCCACAGGCGTGGGGATGAACCGCCCCCCAGGTCACGGACATCGACCAGTACACCAATCTCCCCACAGGCGTGGGGATGTACCGGCTTTATGGCCTTACGGTTTTAGTACTCCTATATGTCCCCCACAAACGTGGGGATGTACCGTTTCAATCTTTGTTCTGGTGGAATACCTCTATATGTTCCCCACAAACGTGGGGATGTGCCGAGCGACAACTGAGATGGAGAGGGAGGGAAAAGTGTTCCCTACAGACGTGGGGATGTACCGATCACGATGGAGATGATCGCGAATGACGACGTATATTCCCCACTGATGTGGAGAGAGCGCATGTAGGCAGGCATTCCATCAAAATAAGGATTGAACCTTGCATTACGTTTCATTTTACCATATTCTTATTTTTCTCGTGTGGTGCTATACAGACTCAATTTTGTCCCATATCTTCAAATATAAGCTATCCATAACCAACCCGATAGGAGAACCGCTATGGGTGCAACTTATGTTGACGTCACAATCCGCAATCCCGCAGACCGGCAACGCAGTTGGACCGGCAAATTCCTGGTCGATACTGGCGCGTTCGACTCACTCGTGCCGAGGGTGCGCCTCGAAGAGATTGGACTCGAACCGAGGGGCCGACGCGAATACGTACTTGCAGACGGAAATCCTATCGCCATGGATATAACCATCGCTGAGATCGAGTTCGAGGGAGAAATTGTCGGTGGGACCATTGTGTACGGCGAGGAAGGAGCGGAACCATTGCTCGGCGTCACCGCTTTGGAATCCGGTGGTTTCGAGGTTGACCCGCGCAATGAAGAGCTGAAACGGCTACCAGCCGTTCTGCTGAAGGCCGTTGTCCCCCCTGGCTTTGTTTGAGGTGATATTGAGGGGAGCGAGTAACATGAACAACAATGACAACAACAAAGATGGATTTATGGGCGGTTTTATTAGAGGTTTTTGCATCGTATTTTTCGGCGCGTTGATTATAGTCGGCTTACTCATTGTCATTGTGCTGGCTCTTTAATACCTATTTGATTTTCACCGTCACATCTGGTGCGCTTGCTGTGCCGGTAATTTTTATACATAAGGGAATAGTTCCGCGTCCCAGACGAAATCCAGCAAACTGGAGGGGCATCTCCACATCCAATACATAATCCAACTGACCCTTCCGAGAATTCTTACCATTTAATGCACAGACTATATCTGCGGCTGTGAATTTTGTACCATCAAGAATCACCTCATCGCCCTGCACCTGAAAAACCACCGTCACATCTTTGAGCGGAATCTCATCGGCAGGTAGCAAACCAAATTGTGCCATCGGGTGCAATAACCGCTGCAAAAAATTCCACTTCACAATGCGCCCCTCGTCCATACTTGCGGTACCACTCACGCTTACCCCTGAAACCTGAGCCGTTATATCAACCGCGCCGTAAAGCGGAATATCCCAGCCAACCGAATGCACGACCTGTTCTGCCTGGGCATTCGCAAGCGACAGAGACCCATCCCACACGCCATTATCCCACACCAGAGCACCCGTGAGCGTACCCTCGCACGTCTGTCCTTGAATTTGCTCCACATGTAAACGCCCATCTTGGAGGTACAAATCCATCTCCAGATGACCAAAAACAATCGCAATGCGTCTCACCCGTAACGTACCATCCTGAAACTGAACGCGATCTACGGGCAGAAACGCATCCATCTCACTCTGCGAATCTTCAGCATCCCCCTGTTCATCCATCCCAGGCACCGCACCTCTCAGCACCAACGCGCCCAAACTCGACAACAACTTCCACCGCGACATATGCACCTGTGCCCGCTCCGCAGCCAGGCTTGTGCTGACATGCTGTAAGTCAGTAAAGGGATCGGTTCCAACCCGACCTTCCACCCTTAAGCCCGAAAACACCACGCCATCAAATAGTCCCCACTCTATACGGTCGAACATCACCTCGCGTCCCAAAGCCGACGACAAATGCGGTTGCACAATCGCCTTCAACCGCTGCGGCGTCACATACCAGTATGCGCTGGCGACCACAACGATCAGAACCGCCGTGCTAATTGGGAAAACCCATTTGAGAAAACGAATCATGGGAAGTGTGAAGTGTGAAGTGTGAAGTGTGAAGTGAAAAGCTGACTGCTGACGGCACGGGCGGGCACGGGGGCACCGCCCCTACTTACGCAACACGCGGGCGCGAATCTGCTCGAACCGCGCGGATGTTTTTTTTAGTCCCGCAGTGTTTGGGAGTTTGGCAATTTCAGATCGGACAAAATCGATGCGCGATTGCGTTGGGGGATGTGTCGCAAACAACACCTTGACCCCTTTGGGTTCGCTTTTGTGCAACTTCAACAACGTCTCAAAAAAACGCGCGATGCCTTCGGGATCGACACCTGCCTTCACCATACAATGCACAGCGAACTCATCAGCTTCCTTCTCGGCGAAACGCCCGTATGTCAACACACCCAATCCCCCGCCAAATCCCGCTAATTGACCGATGATTTTTCGCTTCAGCGATGGATCCCCGCCCCCGGCTATGACATCGACCACAACGGCAACACCATACTGCTGTGAAATTTTCTTCGCCCCATGATGCTCTTCCACATGCCCAATCTCATGCCCGATCACCCCGACCAACTCCGACTCGGTCTCAGCTGCTTGAATCAACCCGAGATTCACGTACACAAATCCCCCGGCAGAGCAAAAGCATTCACCTCGGGCGCATCGACCACCTTGAAATAATATCGAAACTGCGACAGTCTCGACGCCCGCACCAGAGCCTGACCCAGACTATCTATATAAGCGCGCACCAGCGGATCCCTGTACATCCGCACTGACCGCTCCACCTCCCGCGCGGCTTGCCTGCCAAGCTCCACTTCTTGCTCGGGCGTCAACAAATTCAGTTGATTTATCACCGCGCACGACAGCGTCATGGCGACAAAAAATATCAGAGGTATTTTTTGCATCACGGTGGATTCCTTTTCACAAATTATAGATCAAATTCCAACACATCCTGTGCAATCCGCACAGGGGCACCAATCGGCAACACCCGCCGTGCTTTGCCATGTCCATAAGGCAAACCACAAAAAACCGGGCAAGATACCCGCGTGGCAAAATCCTCGATCACATCTTCGATCCGGCCCTCTATCTCACGCTCGGGATCGCAATCCACAAATTCTCCAAATACCACACCTGCGACCCGATCAAACACCCCGACCATCGCCAACTGATTCAGCATCCGATCCACGCGATACGGCGGCTCATTCACATCCTCCAGCACCAGCACCGCGCCGTCCAGTACTGGCAAAAATCGAGTACCCACCAGCGACACCACCAGCGACAAACACCCCCCAATTAGCGGGCCACTCACCTCCCCACCGCGCAAAGGCGTTAAACCAACGCGCTCAAATTCGTGCGAACACACCGCCGCCCACAGCGCCTGCTCCGTCTCCTGGTCAACGCCTTCTGCCGTCACATCCGAACACAGCAACCACCCGGAAAATGTCACCAACCCCGTTCGCGCAAAAATCGCCAACTGCAACGCCGTCGTATCGCTCAGCCCCACCAGCACCTTTGGATTTTGAGCAATAGACACCCAATCCAAAAACGCCAAAATGCGCGCAGCCCCATACCCGCCGCGCGCGACAAAAATACCCTTCACATCTCCATCTGCAAACATCGCATTCACATCATCTGCACGCGCCCGATCCGTCCCCGCCAAATACCGATTCTGTGCGTAAAGCGACGCCCCCTCGCGCACTTCAAACCCCTTCGCGCGCAAAAACGCCAGCCCGGACATCAACCGCTCGCGCTCAAAGGGCCCGGACGGCGCAATCACCCCCACCGTATCGCCCGGCTGCAATTCAGGAGGCAAACTCATCGCGCCCTGCTCTCAATCTGAGATAATATATCTCTTGCAAAAGCCGTCAGCGAATCATCCCGCGCGCCCATCACCACAACCCGGTCGCCATCCCGCGCCTCTTCTGCCAAACGCACAACAATATCCTCACGCCTTTCAATATACTCAGCCCGTCGCCCAGCACGCGCAATCTGCGCGATCAAATCCCCCGACGAAATATCCTTTTGCGCTGTCCCGCCCGCATAAAAAATCTCTGACATAATCACCAGATCATCTGCATCCATCCCATTGACAAATGCCGAAATCAGCCCATCCATCAAAAACCGCGTTGGTCCAAACCCGTGCGGCTGAAACACCGAGAGCACGCGACCGGGCTGCGCCTTTAACGTAGCCAAACTCGCGGCAATTTTATCCGGATTATGTGCAAAATCATCAATCACCGTCACCCCCTGCGCCTTGCCCACCACCTCCAACCGCCGGCCAATCCCCCGAAAATCACCCAATGCTTCTGCCCCGTCCCCCGCGCTTACCCCAAGCACCCCACACGCGGCAATAGCCGCCACTGCATTGGCAACATTGTGCCGCCCAGGCACGCGCAACCGGCAAGACTGCCCATTGACAACACACCGCACACCATAGGGCAACAACGCGACATCGGCAGCATGCACATCTGCCCCTTCGCAATCCACCCCAAAAGTCACCCGACGCTTCAAACCCCGCGTCAACACCATCGACCGCTCGCACAGACGATTCACCACCGCCGCATCTCTTGCCCGCGCGCAAAACGTCCCAAAAAGCGACTCCAACTCCGCCATCGGCTTGTGATCCAACGAAATATTCGTCAACACCGACACAGTCGGCTCGTACAGCGCAATCGTCCCATCGCTCTCATCTGCCTCAATCACGACCAACTCGGCATCGCCGCATAGAGCATTGCCCAATCGCGGTGGCTGCACCGCGTCGCGCATCATCCCCCCATTGATCACCGTGGGATCGCGTCCGGTCTTGCTCAAAATATGCCCAACCATCCCCGTCACCGTCGATTTTCCACTCGTACCCCCCACGGCAATCCCCGTCCCCCGATGAAACAATTCCGCCAGCACCTCAGCCCGCTTGCAAATAGTAATGCCGCGATCCAGCCCCGCCTTCACATCTAAAATCGTCGGCTCGACCGCACTCGACACCACCAGCACATCCACATCTGCGTCCACGCCCGACCCATCTTGTGGAAACAACGCCACCCCAAGTGCCTGTAACCGCGCGTACAAATCCGCATTCTGCCCCTGGTCATAACTGCGGTCAGACCCGCGCACCGCATGGCCTTGATGCAACAACACCTGTGCAATAGCACTCATGCCACTGCCACCAATACCGCAAAAAAAAAAGGTTTGTTTGTTCATTTCACAATCGCCAATGCCTTAAAGCTACTTAACATCACATAAAACTATACGCTCTTACAGCTATTTTGGCAACCACCCCGGCAGCATCATGCCGCGTCGCCCCTACGTTGCGCTTTTCACCTCGCGCATTTTCCCGTATATTCTGGCAATCATACACAACAAAAGGAGCCTGCCCCGTAGTGTTTTTATACGGAGTACCGCCCCCACGACCCTAAGGAAATTCCCATGGAAGGCATTTATCGCTTCGTTCTCACCGACGTCGAACGCGCACTCTGGACCGAATCGTGGACCGTCGATGAATCCACCCTGCCACTTGGCACAGAACACACCTGGCGCGTACAAAAAACCGCCCTCAAAGGCGGCTTACAAGACGGGGTTGATCTCATTGAAATCGACAACGGAGCACTCTCCGTATTCATCGTCCCCACGCGCGGCATGGGAATATGGAAAGGCACTTATCGCAGCATACCTCTCGGTTGGGAATCACCCGTGCGCGACCTCGTCAACCCGGCCTTTATCGAACTCAACGACCGGGGCGGCCTGGGATGGCTCAAAGGCTTTAACGAATGGATTGTGCGCTGTGGCCTCGACAGCAATGGCGCACCCGGCAACGACATCGTAATCGACAACAACGGCAACGAAGCCGAAGTCTTTGTCCCCCTGCACGGCAAAATCGCCAACATACCCGCGCGCCATGTCGAAGTGCAAATCGACCAGACACCGCCCCATCGCATCACTGTATTGGGCATCATCGATGAAACCATGATGTTTGGCCCTGCCCTGCGCCTCACCACAGCCATATCGACCGAATTCGGCAGCAACAGCCTCACCATAGCCGATCAAGTCACCAACCTCAACGACAAACCCGCTGAAATGCAACTGCTCTACCACTGCAACTACGGCGCGCCCCTCCTCGAAGAAGGCGCGTCCATTGTTGCGCCGCAAAAAACCGTCTCCCCACGCGATCCACGCGCAGAGGAAGGCACCAAAACCTACGACCAATGCCTCGGCCCCACCCCGGGTTATATCGAACAAGTTTATTTTTACGAACTCGCCGGCAATCGCGAAGGCAACACATCTGTCCTGCTCAAAAACGCCGAAGGCAACCTGGGATCTTCGCTCCACTACTCACTCAAACAAATGCCGTACTTTACCCTCTGGAAAAACACCGCAGCAACCCGAGATGGATATGTCGTGGGCCTCGAACCCGCCACCAACTATCCCAACGCCAAAAGCTCTGAACGCGACGCCGGGCGCGTCATCACACTCAACAGCGGCGAAACCCAACACTGCGACCTCACCATCGCCGTTCACGACACCAAAAGCGGTGTACAGGCCGCAGAGCGCGAAATCGAACAAATAAAATAACAACAGGACTTTCCCATGCCCAAAACCCTTGGCAAAATGTGCGAACAAGCCATCGGCAAAGTGCGACGCTTTTTGCTGCTGCGATTTCGCAAAGCCTACGTCGCGCAACAAATAGAAAACCGACAGGGCGAATGCAACCAATGTGGCAACTGCTGTGAACTCCTGTTCAAATGCCCGTTTCTCATCAAAAATGACACCGGAGACACCCTGTGCAGCATCTACGAAAACCGCCCAAAACAATGCGCGGCATTTCCAATCGACAAGCGGTGTTTATCAGAAGTTGACTTCGACTGCACTTATACCTTTGGCACAGAGCCTTCCATATTGCAGATAGACAACGTGAGAGACCATTGACGGAACCGAAAACCGCCTTTTCGCGTCATAAAAACCATGCGCTATTTCTTTCTCTTACTCCTGATAATCTCAGCACCTTGCCTGGCCCAATTACAAGACCCGCCCGCGGCATTCACCATCGCGCGTCTCAAATACGACGGCGGTGGCGACTGGTACAATGGCCCAACGGAAATCCCCAACCTGCTCGCATTTATCAGACAACACACGCCCATCCGCACCGCAGAACAAGAAGCCCAGATCGCGCTCACCGACGAACACCTCTTTGCCTATCCCGTGCTATTTCTCACCGGACACGGCAACATCCGATTCTCCGAAGAAGAACTGCGGCGATTGCGCCTCTATCTCGAACGCGGCGGATTTCTCTTCGCCAACGATGACTACGGCCTGGACGAATCCTTTCGCCGGGAACTCAAACGCGCATTTCCCGACAAAAAACTCGTCCAATTGCCCCCGTCTTTTGACCTTTTTAAGACGCCGTTTCACTTTCCAAACGGCTTGCCAAAAATCCACGAACACGACGGCGACCCACCCCAGGCGCTGGGGCTATTTCACGAAGACCGCCTGATCGTCTTCTACAACACGAGCAGCGACATCGCCGATGGATGGGATGATCCCGACGTACACAACGACCCGCCCGAAAAAAGACAAGAAGCCCTCAAAATGGGCACCAACGTCATTGTCTGGGCACTGACGCACTGACCGCTAATCCCCATGACCTCACACTCCGCACATCAAAAACTCACCCAACGCCTCACAAGACTGCGCACACTGAGCGCGGCGAATCGGGCGCTAACGGGCGTGGGCCTCGCGCTGGTATTTATACTCAGCGCGGGGATTATCCTCGTCATCCTCGAATCGATATTCTACCTGCGCCCAATCCTCAAAATTGTTTTAGAGAGCCTGTGTGTTCTGTGCTTCTTATACTTGCTCACCCGCTTCTGCGTCATGCCATTTATCAGACCGCCCAGTCTGGACCAGATTGCACTGCGCGTGGAACAACACTTTGGCGGCCTTCAGCAACACCTGATCAACGCACGCCAATTGTGGCGACAAAGGGACCGCGAAGAACACGCCACCGCACTCGTCGATGCTGCAATTATCCAGGCAGAACGCACCACACAGCATCTCCCTTATGAAACGCTCATCAATCGCAAGCCACCTATTCGCACCGCCACCGCAGTTGTTGTGCTCGCCCTATTGGGCCTATTGCTCCACGCAGGATGGCCCACGGCCTTATCCGGCGCAGCCAAACGCCTCGCAAACCCGCAAACCCCATACACCCGTCCGCCAGATACGTACGTAATTTTACAACCTGGCAATGTTGAAACCGTCGGGGGAGAACCCCTTGCCATCACCGCACAATTTGCGGGCATTATACCCCGTACTGCGCGTCTCTATATCCGCGCAAAAGAGACACAAACATGGGCCTCCTTTGTCTTGCCCATCAAACAAGCGGGCGCATCTCATCACTTTCCCAGTGTCACGCGGACCTTTGACTACCGCCTGTCTGCCCACGACGCGCAAACCCCCACCTACACCGCAACCGTACACCCCCGCCCCATTGTCACGCGCATCTCGCACCGCGACCGATTTCCGCCGCATACGGCCATGCCCGACCGCATTGATCAACAGGGCGGCGATATAATTGTACCAATCGGCACAGAAGTCTCATTGACTATTGAAGCCAACAAACCCCTCGAATCGGCCGCGCTCCTATTTGACGACGCAACCGAATTGCCCGCCGCAGTATCTTCATCGCTTGCACAAGCGACCCTGACAATAAAAAAAGATGGACGCTATAGCGTACACTTGCGCGATCCGCAAATGATCACCAACAAAGACCCCGTGGCATATCGCATCGTCGCGTTGCCCGATCAACCACCCGATGTGCGCCTGTTGCGCCCGGGACAAGACATCGACCTCACAGAATCAATGCGCGTCTCCCTCGTTGTCGAAGCCTTTGACGACTACGGCATCTCGCGCTTAGAACTCAGATACCAGAAAGATGGCGACACAGACCACATCCTTTCAATTGTCACAACACCCGGGCGCGAAATTGAGACATCCTATCACTGGAACATGTCTAATCTCAACTTGCTACCGGGCGATCAGGTCGCCTACAGAATCCGCGCTTATGACAACAATCCCAGACCATCATTTGGGGAAACAGCCACCTTTACAATTCGCATGCCCAGCCTGTTTGAAATCCATCGGGAAGCAGACAAAACACAGCGCGAAAGCATCGACGAGATCGAAGCCGTGCAACAACGCGGGCGCGAACTCGACGCACGCCTCAAAGAACTCGCCCGCGATATGCTCTCCAAAGACAAACTCGATTGGCAGGAAAAACGCGAACTCGAAAAAGCGCGTCAAACGCAAGAACAACTCGCCGAACAAATTGAATCTACAGCCGAACAACTCGACCGCGCACTCGACCGCCTGCAAGAAAGCGGATTGCTCGAAGACGACACCCTGCAAAAACTCGAAGAACTGCAATCATTGCTCTCGCAAATCCGCACGCCAGAACTCGATGACGTCATGCAAAAATTGGACGAAGCCATCAAAAGTGCCGATCCAAACATGGTGCGTGAAGCCCTCGAACAATTTCAGATGGAGCGCGAAAAATTCCGCGAAAGCATCGATCGCGCCCTCGCCCTACTCCAGCGCGTTCAACAACAACAAACCCTCGACGCACTCAACCAAAAACTCGAAGAACTCGCCCATGCCCAGGATCAGATTACGCAAAATATCGAACGCGCCCCCACCGAAGAACTCGCCCGCCGCCAGATGCGAATCGCCCGAGACACCGAACAATTGCACACAGAACTTCAACAGGCATCGCAAAAAATGGACAGCCCCACCGATGGCGAACTCGACCAGATCGCCATCGCAATAAAAAACAAACAACTCACCCCCCGCATGGATCAAGTGAGACAGGACCTCGGCCTTGGGCAACGACAAAACGCGCGTTCAGGTAGCGATTCTCTCGCCCGGGATTTGCAAAACATGAGCCAGGGACTCGCACAGGCCCGCCAGCGATTTATCCAGCGACAAAAAGCTGAAATCGCCCGAGAACTCAACCGCGTATTGCACGACCTGCTCACCTTATCCCAGGCGCAGGAACACACGGCACAACGCGCCAATGAGGCGGGAAGCCGCGACGACACCGCCCCCCTCGCGCTGGACCAGGCGCGTGCGATAACCGGGGCATCGCGCATGGCACAACGCCTGATGGACGCCTCGCAAAAAACCTTCTTCATGCCCCCCAGCGCACAGGCAGCCCTCGGTCAGGCCCTGAACAAAATGGAAGGCGCTGCCGAACAACTCAACGCGGGCAATGCCAACCAGGCGGCCCAACTCGCCCGCGAAGCCATGGGAGAAATCAATCGCGCGGCCATGATGGTACAAAACGCGCTGGGGCAACTCGCATCATCAGAATCGGGCACGGGCTTTGAAGAAATGATGGCAAAAATGGCCCAACTCTCCCAACAACAGGGATCACTCAATGCCCAAACCGAAAATCTATTTGGACAACCGGGACAAAGCGGCCAACCCTCGTGGCAAAAACTCGCGGCTCAACAGCGCGCCATCCGGGACGCGCTCAATGCCCTGCGCGGCGAATTGGCGCGGCAACAGCGCGAAATGCTCGGCGATCTGGGCAAAATTGCCAGCGACATGCGTGAAACCGCACGCGAACTTCTCCAGCGCCAGGTCGCTCCTCAAACCCTCATGCGACAGCGACAGATACTCTCCCGCCTGCTCGATGCCCAACAAGCGATGAAATCGCGCGGAAAGAGCAAAAAACGACAGGCGCGCACGGGCGTAAATCTGACCTATCGCGGACCGGGATCGCTCCCCGCAGATTTGGGAGAAGCCGACAACCCCCTGCGCCATCTGATGCGCGACGCCCTCAAAGAAGGGTACTCACCCGAATACCAGGCCCTCATCCGGCGGTATTTTGAGAACTTGATTGAAGATGCGAAAAAGACAACGGACAACTAAAATCTGGTTTTTTCGAGGGAGTTGCTATATCGCAATCCTCCTCTTATTTGTGGGCACTGCCATCGCATCTACCGAGCAGATCAATGCCGCGATCCAGCGCGCAATAGCCCTCGAAGCCAAAAAGGACTTCACAAGCGCAATCTACATCTACCGCGGCCTTTACATCCAGCATCCCCATCGCGCCGACCTTCTCATGCGCCTCAACTCCGCACTATCGCGGGCAGGTCGGCATGCCGAAGTCGCCGCGCTATTGCGCCAACGCCTATCGTCTGTTCCAAATGATGCCAACGCGCGCCTGCGCCTGGGCATCGCCCTCTTTGAAATGGGCCAAATAGATTCCGCAGCCGCATCCTGGGAACCCCTGCTTCAGCATGCAACCATAACACATCCCTTTGCCATCATTGCCGACCGCTATCGCAAACGCAACCTCGACAAACGCGCCGTACAAACCTACCGCCGCGCGAGAACCGCACTCAAAAACACAACGCTTTTTGCCCGCGAACTTGCCGAACTTGCCGAACGCCGCGCCCATTATCCCGATGCTGTGCGCGAATATCTGATCTGGATTCAGCAAAACCCGCAGTATCGCGCACACGTTGAAGCACGCCTGCGCGATTTTGCCCAAAATGGTGACCGGCACGCCGAGGTCTTTGACCTGCTCTCATCGCCCAAAGATCAAACCCATCTCAGCTTGCTCATCGAATACGCCCTGCCCGCTGGATTTATTGCGCAAACGCTCGACCTTTTGCTCTCGCCCAACGCGCTCATAAAAAATAACTGGAATTATCTGTTCCGCATTGCGAGCTATGCCCTCGACAATGACAATCCCCCAACCGCTATTACTGCTTATCGGGCGATATGTGACCGCGCAGACCGTCCCGACCATCTGGCACGCGCGCAACTGGGCCTGGGCAAAGCATATCAGCTTGCAAACCGGCCCGCCGATGCACAAAACCACTATGGCGACCTCATCGCCCGTCATCCCAACCGCGCAGAGGCCGACGAAGCCCGTTTTCTTATTGGCATCATCTTGCGCGACCACCTCAACGACGCCGCAGGTGCTCAACAAGCATTTCAAAACCTGATCCAGACCCATCGGCGCAGCACCTGGCGATACAAGGCACTATTTGCACTCGCAGAAGGACATCTACAGGCGAACAGCATAGATAGAACGCGACACATCTACCACCAGATCATCGCCGAAAAAGCTACCGCTCCCGAAGCAATCGAAGCCCGCTTTCGCCTCGCCGAATTGCATTTTCTATCGGACCAGCTCGACAAGGCACAAACCCTGCTCGACGCCGTGCTCAAAACACATCTCAACCGCGACATCATCAACGACGCCATCGCCCTATCTGCGCTATTACAAGAAGGCCAGCGCGCAGATTCAACCCTGCTCAGCGCGTATGCCAGTGCCTGCCTCAAGCTGCGCCAAAAAGATCAAAACGGGGCATTGCGCGCTTTTGAAACCCTTCATCGCGCCCACCCGCAATCCTTTCTCGCGGATCGCTTGCTCGACCATCAGGCCAAAATTTACACCGACCAGAAACGCTATCCACAAGCCCTTCAGACCTATCGCAAACTCATCACCACACAGCCTCAGAGCCCACTTTCTCCCGCCGCACATATCGCACAGGGCGCGATCTACGACAAATACCTCGGACAATATTACGACGCGCAAAAAATCTATGAAATCTTGCTCGTCAACTATCCCTTAAGCCTCGAAGCCGACATAGCCCGCGAGCGATTGCGAAACCTTCGACAAAAAATCCAGACCCTCGAAAAAACAAAGGAAGCGGGATGATATTTAGCCGGTAATGGTTAGTGAAGGGAACAAGTTCAATGCCAGATTTTACAGAAGAAGAGTTGTTGCAAATCATCGCAACTGGTGAATCTGACCACGTTGAGTTCAAAGAATTCTTGTCCAGCGTTTTGGCGTAGGAATACCAATCGCCAAAGACCAATTAGCGGCGGCGGGACATCCTGAGCCTGAATTTGATATTTCTAATAATTTTGTACGGGTAATAGTAAAGGCAAAGGAAGCAAAACGATGAGCATTCCTGTTTTAACTTTTTTTAATAACAAAAGCGGTGTCGGCAAAACTTCCCTTGTCTATCATTTGGCGTGGATGCTGGCCGATATCGGTTATCGGGTGCTAGCCTGCGATCTCGATCCACAAACTAATCTCACTGCCGCATTCTTGGATGAAGACCGGTTGGAAAAACTGTGGGAAGAAAGCCGAGACGAACACGGGTGTACTATTCTGCAATGCGTCCAACCTCTGACAAAAGTTGGGGATATTAAAGACCCAAACCTGACGAAAATCACACCTACGTTGAGTCTGATACCAGGAGATCTGGCACTGGCCGGATTTGAAGACACCCTGTCAGCAGAATGGCCTAACGCATTGGGGTCTAGCGAACTGTATCGCCCCTTCCGCATTTTGACTGCCTTTTCGACCATCATGCAGTCCGGGGCAGAGCAGATGAATGCCTCTGTCATCCTGGCCGACGTCGGCCCCAATCTTGGTGCGATTAATCGCTCCGCGCTGATTGCCACCGATTACATCATTGTTCCGCTGGGGGCCGACCTGTTTTCGCTTCAGGGCCTGCGCAATCTTGGTCCAACCTTGACTCGGTGGAGAAAAGACTGGAAGCAGCGAAAGGACAACTGGGAGCAACCGGACTTTCCACTACCGAATGGAGCCATGCAACCCGTTGGCTATGTAGTGCAACAGCACAGCGTCCGTCTGAACCGTCCTGTGAAGGCGTATGATAAGTGGGTTAATCAAATGCCGAAAGAATACGCAAGAAACCTGCTGGACGACAATGAAGGGCCTTACCCCACAACACCAGCAGGAGATGAAAAACACGCCCTTGCCACCGTCAAGCACTACCGAAGTTTGGTACCAATGGCCCAGGAAGCGCGCAAGCCCATTTTTCACCTCAACAACGCCGACGGAGCCATTGGCAGTCATGCCGCCGCCGCAAATGACGCACGCCGAGACTTCAAGGTGTTAGCAGAAAAGATCATGAAAAGAATCAATATCAGGAGAACTTGAGAGAGTTTGCAGCTATATCTCGCGTTGCATTGCGAAAATTGAAACAAATGAATCAGGCTCGCACACTCAGCGATCTCGCTGTTCCACCGGGGAACCGTTTGCAAGCTCTCAGGGGCAATCTGTCGGGCTTTCACTCTATCCGGATCAACGACCAATGGCGTATCGTCTTTCGATGGACGGATTCCGGACCGGCGGAAGTAGCTATCGTTGACTATCATTGATAACCCTTATAACCTTTTATATGGTGCAATCATGAAAACACCCATCACACCCGGTGAAATTCTCCTAAAAGAGTACCTCAAACCAATGGGAATTTCGCAGAATGCCATGGCCCGCGCCATCGGAGTTGCGCCGCAGACAATAAACGAAATCGTTCACGCCCGGCGTTCGATCATCCCAGCCATGTCAATCCGCTTTGGTGCCTTCTTCGGCCAGTCCGACGAATTTTGGCACGGACTTCAGGTCGAATGCAACTTTCGCAAACTGGCCAGTGAAAAGCAGCGGCTTACCGCTGGCATCCGACCAGCCTCAACCTTGAGCCACGTATCTTGACCTAACGGTAGCCAACTCAATGAATCTGCCAATTCAGTTTTTACCAAACCATTTCTGTAAAGTGTATTTCAGAGGAAAAACCAGATGAGTGCACATTGGTTGGCTATTCAGAGTTTCCAACAAAGTCAGGAACTCCTATCAGCGATCAACACCCTGTCTATTCACCGGAAATTGACTGACAAGGGGTATCTTGATATACATAGAAAAGAATCTGCAGAACAGGCGATAGAGACCCTTGTAGCTTTTTTTCAAAAACTGGATAAGATCGTTCAAAATATTGAAGATGGGCATAGAAAGCCGATTCTGGGTGTAGATGCTCGGTTGAGGCACCTAGCAGAAAATTACGTTCAGGCAAAACGCGCTCAATTTTACTCCCCATTTCTCGAACTTCCTCTTTCTCAAGTCAGGAATTTGTTCTATTCTGAAAGCTCTGAAGACCGTAGTAAATCTCTGGCAGTACTGGCGGCATTTCGTGAATTGTTGGAAGAACATGTGGGTGTTGATGCGAGGCAGTTGCTGGGAGAGATCTAATTATCCCAATTAAGGTCTGAAATCATAGTCAGCGGGCGACCACAGGGGGTCGCCCCTACAAATACCAGATTAATAATATCATCGTAGGGAACGGCCCCTGTACTATCCCCAGCAGCCAGCTATCAGCGGCTCAAAACCTTCTGGATTACTGGCGTTGTGCTTGCGCGTGGCGGCTAAAACCATGCCGCAATGACAAGTGCTATTCCTATCGTCTCAAGAAGAACCCAAAAACAAAGGAAGCGGGATGATATTAAAACGGCATAATACGAGACACACATATTTCACACTTCACAGTAAACTGGTCTGCGACCAGTTGTACACCGTTTCACACTTCACACTTCTTATATTGCTCTTCCTTCTAACAACATCAACCACCTGCACCGCGGCGATTGGTGGCGGAAGCGCGAATGTCGGCAAAATTCTCATCCCCATGGACATATCGCAAACAGATCATCTCAAAGCCTATGGCATTGCGTATTGGGCCGTGCAGCAGGGCCATCCTGTCGAGTGGTTGCTCAACTACCGCGGCGGTTCCTTCCTCATCGACAACCACGAAACCATTGCGCGCGAAGCCCGAATACGCGCCGTCTCCTTCCAGGCCATCTCAGCCGCGCAGGCCACGCGCATCTACGCCGATATTGAATCCGGCAACATGAACCGCATGCGCCTTGAAAAAGCACCCCGCATCGCGGTCTATACCCCCCCAAACAAACAGCCCTGGGACGACGCCGTCACACTGGCCCTCACATATGCAGAAATACCCTATACCACCTTGTGGGACGAAGAAGTCCTCACCGGCAAACTCGAAAACTTCGACTGGCTGCACTTACATCACGAAGACTTCACGGGACAATACGGCAAATTTTATCGCAGCCACGGTCACACCCTCTGGTACCGACAACAACAGGCCGCATTCAAAGCACTTGCCCTCAAACTGGGTTTTGCCAAAGTTTCCCACCTCAAAGGCGCGGTGGCACAGGCCATTTACAACTACGTCGCGCAGGGCGGATTTCTCTTTGCCATGTGCTCGGCCACCGATACATTTGACATCGCCCTTTCCGCGCGCGGAACCGACATTGTCGATAGCGTTTACGACGGTGACCCCGCAGATCCATCGTCGCATCAAAAACTCAATTTTTCGCGCACCATAGCCTTTGAAAATTTCAACCTCGTTATGGACCCCCTCGAATACGAACACGCCGACATCGACCTGTCGCCCATTGAAATGAGCCAGATCAAAAATGCCGATATCGATGCCTTTTCACTATTTGAATTTTCGGCAAAATACGATCCCGTACCCACCATGCTCACGCAAAACCACACGCCCATCGTCCCTGGCTTCTTGGGCCAAACCACGGCCTTTCGCAAAAACCGCATCAAAAAATCCATCACCATTATGGGCGACATCCCCGGCACAGATCACGTCAAATACATCCACGGCAACATCGGCAAAGGCACATTCACATTTTATGCCGGACACGATCCGGAAGACTATCAACACTTTGTCAACGACCCGCCCACACAACTCGCACTGCACAAAAATTCGCCGGGCTATCGTCTCATACTCAACAATATTCTCTTCCCGGCGGCAAAAAAGGAAAAACGCAAAACATAAGAAAGGAAACAAAATGCCCGAAGTATCCCCTCACGAAGACCTCCAGGCCGTTGAACAATTAAAAACCGCGTATGACCAGATCGTCGCCGAAATTGGCAAAGTAATTATTGGACAGCGGGAAATCGTCGATCAGCTACTCATAGCCCTCCTCTGTGGGGGCCATTGTTTGCTCGTCGGTGTGCCCGGCCTGGCCAAAACACTTCTCATCAGCACCCTCGCGCGCGCCCTCGACTTGTCTTTTAGCCGCATCCAATTTACCCCCGACCTCATGCCTTCGGACATCACGGGCACAGAACTCCTCGAAGAAGACCACACCACCGGACACAAAGCATTTCGCTTTGTCAAAGGCCCTTTATTTGCCAACATCATCCTGGCCGATGAAATCAATCGCACCCCGCCCAAAACCCAGGCCGCCTTGTTACAGGCCATGCAAGAGCACGAAGTCACCGCTGGAGGGGGAACCTTTCGCCTCGAAGAACCATTCTTTGTCTTAGCCACGCAAAATCCCATCGAACAAGAAGGCACCTATCCCCTGCCCGAAGCCCAACTCGACCGCTTCATCTTTAACCTGTGGATCGATTATCCCACCCGAGAAGAAGAACGCGCCATTGTCAAAGCCACCACAGGAGCCAAAACACACGACGTACAGCCCGTACTCAACGCCGCACAAATCCGCAACCTCCAGCAACTCATCCGCAAAGTTCCAGTAGCCGATCACATCGTAGATCACGCGGTAGATCTCGTCCGCAAAACCCGCCCTCAGAATTCAGACACATCCATTGGCCACATGCTCAGATGGGGTGCTGGCCCGCGCGCCTCCCAATGCCTCATCCTGGGCGCCAAAGCGCGTGCCGTACTCAGCGGACGCTATGCACCGTCTATCGACGACGTATCTTTTGTCGCCAGACCCGTATTGCGCCATCGCCTCGTCACAAACTTCAACGCCGAAGCCGAAGGCATCACCCCGGTTGATCTCATCGATCAATTGTTAAAAGAATAGCCCTCACCTGGAGATTTCCCGTGAACCTGAAAGGCCAGCGCGTCACAGTAATGGGATTGGGATTATTTGGCGGGGGCGTGGGAGCAGTGCGTTTTCTGGTGCGCGAAGGCGCGGTGGTGACAGTGACGGATTTGCGCCCGAAAAAAGATCTGCGCGCTTCGGTGTGCGCGCTAAACGGGTTGCCCATCGCCTTTAAACTGGGGGGGCACGAAGAAGCGGATTTTCGGAACGCAGATTTAATTGTCGCCAATCCCGCGGTACCCCGATCATCGCGATACTTGAAAATTGCAGAATCTGCGGGCGTGCCCATCACATCGGAAATCTGCCTATTTGTCGAACGCTGTCCCGCACCCATAATCGGCGTAACGGGCAGCAGTGGAAAAACGACAACAACTTCGCTATTGGGAGAAATGCTCAAGCGAAAAAATAAACGCACGCGAATCGGTGGCAATATTGGGGGTTCATTACTGGATGAATTGGACATGCTGTACGCCGATGTACCCGTCGTACTGGAATTATCGAGCTTTCAACTCGACCGATTGGGCGATTTGCCGTGGAGTCCCCACATCGCTGTCATAACCAACTTCGCGCCAAATCACATCGACGTTCACGGGTCTTTACAAGCGTATCGAAAAGCCAAGCAACAAATCGTCACACACCAGACAAAAAGCGATTGGACGATTGTCAACGGGGAAGATGCCGAAGTATCTCGTTGGGCGGGCACAGGGCAGCGGGTGGTATTTGCAGTTGAAGGCGAGGGGGATGTATTTGTCCGCGAGGAAAAAATTCAACACGCAATCGGTGGCGAGACGCGAACCGTCTGTTCTGTAGATACCATATTCTTGCGCGGACGGCACAACCTCTCCAACGCACTATCAGCCACAGGTGCAGCAATTGTAAGCGGTGTATCTGAAAAAGATATCGCCGAGATATTGCAAACATTTCAGGGGGTGCCGCACAGATTGGAGCAGGTGGCAGAAGTAAACGGCGTTCTCTATGTAAACGATTCAATAGCCACGAGTCCCGACCGCACGCGAACAGCGCTCATGGCATTTGACAAGCCGATCGTGCTGATCGCTGGCGGCTACGATAAGGGCATTGCATTTGACGATTTGGGAGTGGCGATAGAGGAAAAGGTCGCACATCTAATTGTGATGGGCGAAACTGGGGACGCGATTGCGGCAACCGCAAAAGGGAAAACCAATATTCACCGCGTAGAAAATTTGGAAGAAGCAATGGGTTGCGCGACGGGGCTCGCACAAGCTGGCGATGTGGTATTGCTATCGCCAGCATCGGCGAGTTACGACCAGTTTCGCAATTTTGAAGAGCGCGGTGATCAGTTTCGAGAATGGGTGAAAAAATTGAGAGATTAGCGTTTCAGTTCACGCATCTTCCGCGTAGGGCATCAGCTTTCGCCCACGCGTGGGGTGGCGCAATTTTCGGAGTGCTTTTTCTTTTATTTGACGAATCCTTTCGCGCGTCAGGCGAAATTGTTTACCAATTTCTTCAAGTGTCATCTCCGTGCCACCACCCAATCCAAAATAGAGTCGAATGACTTTTTGCTCGCGTTCATCGAGCGTGCTCAAAGCTCTTGAGATTTCAGCTTTGAGGGTATTTCTCAATGCCATTGCATCGGGCGACTCTTGTGAGTTGTCGGGCATCATTTCAAGAAGGCTATTTTCCCCATCGCCAAGAGACGTATCGAGAGACAAGGTGCGCTGCCCACTCCTGAGAATATCCGTAACCTGCTCCACTGGGATATCCAATTCTTCGGCAATTTCCTCTTCGGCAGTACGCGTCGAAGTCTCGTGCTGTCGGCTACTTTTATAGCGAGATATGCGCCTGAGCAATTCCACGCGATTGAGAGGAAGGCGCACAACCCGGGCGTGTTCAGCCAGCGTTTGCAAAATAGATTGGCGAATCCACCAAACAGCATAAGAGATAAACTTAAATCCTCTCGTCTCGTCAAAACGCTCTGCCGCTGTGATCAAACCGACGTTTCCCGCGCTGATGAGGTCCACGAGCGGCACGCCCTGATTTTGATATTCGTAAGCCACAGTGATCACAAAGCGCAGATTGGCTTCAATGAGTTTTGCCCGCGCTTTCTGATCGCCTTTGCGAATGCGAATAGCAAGTTCAACTTCCTCTGCAGAAGACAGGGGTTGAGACGAAGCCACATCTTCGAGGTAGTGATGCAGTGCATCTTTGGTAACATTTCTGGATAATATAGGCAAAGCAATCACCTCGTTAAAGAGAAAGTGAAGAGTCTGTTAAGTTTTGTTTATCAGACGCTCAGATATATAATGATTTTACCACAAGAGTCAAGAAAAAAAATACACAGCTTACCACATTTCAATCTCGCTGGTCGCGACAGTTTTGCAGTCGGTGGAAAACGTAAATGTAGCTCTGACGCGCTTATTCTCCAACACATAGGGATACCAATAGGTAGCATCATCCCACATGGTATCAAAGGGCAAGTGATCGATTTTAAACCACACAGGGCGTATTTCCCCTGTTTCCACTGGCTCACCCTTCCACCTGCGCCCAATAAAAATACGGGTCGTGAGATTCCACTGGGGACGGGCGGGAAAATAAAACGTCAAATGCCCGGCATCTACAAGGTCCTGGGGCGACATCACAACGCCTGTTTCTTCACGCATCTCGCGCACAGCGGCTGCACGCACTGTTTCCCCGGGTTCAATTTTCCCGCCAATACCCGTGTATTTCCCCGCGCCAAACCCGCGTTTTTTATAGCCGAGCAAAACATGGGTTATGGGATCGCCTCTCACGAGCAGTATCAGCGTGGTGTGGTTTTCGATACACATGCGATTATGGAATCAACAGCACTTTCCCCGTAGTCTGCCGACCTTCGAGGCGGTTATGTGCTTCGGCCGCATTGTCAAGAGGATGCTCTTCACCAATACGCACATCCAGATCGCCATCTTGAATCCAGCCCATAACCTCGCGGGTGCGCTGGAGATATTCTTCGCGGGTCTGCGTGTAGCTATTGAGCGTTGGGCGCGTGAGATAAATAGACCCTTGTTGCGACAGGAGCAAGGGATCAATCGGCGGAACCGGCCCGCTGGCATTGCCAAAAAAGACCATATAACCGCGCGGTTTGAGGCAATTGATGCTTTTCTCCCAGGTGGCTTTGGCAACGGAATCGTAAACGACCTCGACGCCCTGACCATCTGTGAGATGCAGAACGTCGGCTTCAAAGTCCCGTTCGGTGTAAAGAATAATATCGTCGGCACCCGCACCTCGTGCCAGAGCCGCTTTTTCTTCGGTAGATGTGGTGCCAATAACCCGCGCCCCGCGCATTTTTGCCATCTGCACGAGCAAAAGACCAACGCCTCCTGCGGCTGCGTGGATGAGGCAGGTATCGCCTTCGCGAATCGGATAGGTGCTATTGACCAGATAATGCGCTGTTAGCCCTTGTAACATCACCGCGGCTGCGGTTTTGGTGACAACATCTGAGGGAATTTTCACCACCTCGGCTGCGTCTGCGACGACTTGCTCGGCATAAGAACCCGCCACGCTTTTCCATGCCACGCGGTCGCCCTCAGCCAAATCCGAAACTCCTGCGCCCACCGCGTTTACGATGCCAGCGCCTTCCAGACCCAGTGTCAGCGGCAAATTCAGAGGATAAAGGCCCGTGCGGTGATAGGTGTCGATAAAATTGACACCCGCTGCTTCTATGGTAACCCGCACCTGTCCCTCGCCCGGGTCTGCTACATCAATATCTTCAAAACTCAAAACTTCTGCACCACCGTATTGCGATATGCGAATGGCTTTCACATGAATCTCCTTTATGATGAGAATGAGAATCCTTTGACAAAAACGGCGTTTTTAAAGTATATAGATATTGCCGCGATTAGACAATAGGAGGATAGAATATATGTCATCACATCGAAATATGGAAATACAGTACCGCGCCGTTCGAGAAAACGCGGGGATATTCAACCGCAACAAGCGAGGCAAAGTGCGTGCAGAAGGCGCGGATTGTCTGAGATTTTTGCACGGCATGGTGACCAATACCGTTGAATCCCTCGCTGAAAATGGGGGCAATTACGCCGCAGTCACATCGGCGCGGGGACAAACGCTATTAGATATTTGGGTCCACCGTTTACAAGATTGTATCTATATGGAAACAGAGCCGGGGCTTGCGACAAAGTTAATTGAAACCCTGGACCGCTATCTGATCGCCGATGATGTCGCGCTATCGGACGAATCCGACACCTGGGCCATTTTGGGGGTACAGGGGCCCACAGCCCTTGAGTTGATCGGTCGGGTTGTTGGGCGCGTACCCACTGACCTGCCCGAACATCATACGGTTATACACGCCTTTGACGGCATCCCAATTTGGGTCACAGCGCGGTCATACACAGGTGAACCGGGCTGTGATCTCCGCATTGCACAAGACCACGCCGATTCATTGCGGCGGGCACTCGTCACAGCGGGGGGAACGCCCATCGGATGGCAAGTGGGAGAAATATTGCGGGTCGAAGCCGGTATTCCCCGTTATGGCGCTGAGATCGATGAGTTGGTCGTTCCCCTCGAAGCCGGCTTGAATCGCGCAGTCGATTTTGACAAGGGATGCTACATTGGGCAAGAAGTAATCGCCAAAATGCACTTTCGAGGACGCCCCCGCCGCTATCTAACGGGCTTATTACTGAGCGGCAATACGCCTGTTAGTGGCAATATAATAGTCAACGATAAAACCGTCGGACGGGTAACCACCTGTGTGAAATCGATCCGCCTCAATCGCGTGATCGCCCTCTCTATCATCCGCCGGGGCTATCACGAAGCGGGACAGCGCGTACTACTGGACGACGGATCAGAGGCCGAAGTGGTCAACCTGCCATTTACGGTAAACCGCTTGACTTAACAAATGGAATTGTAAATATTGGCACCATGACAAATGACGTACTGAGAATAAAAAATATAGCTTTTTACGGCTACCACGGACTGTTTAAAGAAGAGGCTAAACTCGGTCAAAAATTTGAAGTTGACGTAGAAATCTATGGCAATTTCAGGGGGTTTGCACACAACAATACACCTCATGCCGTAGATTATCCGCGCGTCTGTAAGATAGTCGAACAAGTGGTGACAGGCGAGCGTTTTGGCCTCGTCGAAGCCCTGGCAGACCGCATCGCTGACGTTTTGCAGTCGGAATTGGGATTGACAAAACTCCTCGTGCGCGTTCGCAAACCCAACCCACCGGTATCCGTCAATTTCGATGGCGTTGAAGTTGAAGTGAGACGTGAGACGTGATCTACATTGGCATTGGCGCGAATTTGGGGGATCGGGAAAAAACGCTCCAGGAAGCGACAGATATTCTAAATGCAAAACCCGAAATCGCCGTTGTCGCTACCTCTGCAGTCTATGAGACCGCCCCGATCGGTGTGGTTGACCAGCCGTATTTTCTCAACGCCGTTCTGCAAATCCATACCAGTCTCTCTGCGCGAAGTCTATTAAATTGTCTGTTGGCAATTGAGCGCAAATTTGGTCGCATGCGCGAGACGCGGTGGGGGCCGCGCACGCTGGATCTCGATATTTTACTCTACGGCGATGCCATCATCAACCAGCCGGGCTTGCAGGTGCCACACCCACACTTGCACGAGCGCGCATTCGTTCTGGTGCCGCTTTGCGACATCAAACCCGATCTCAAACATCCCGTTTTGGGTCAATCGATTCAATTTTTAACCGAATCACTGAACAAAGGCACTTCAGCACATGCTTTGGGCATGGATTTGTCCGTGCGAAAAATTGAAGGTCTCAATTTGATAATTAAAAAATAAGACCAAGGGATTTAGCATTGCGATATATAGCTATTGAAGGAGTAACAGGTGTGGGCAAAAGGCGTTTGGCTCGCCTGCTGGGGCGTCGTCTAAATGCTCGCCTGCTGCTCGAAGAACCCGAAGAAAATCCCTTTTTGCCTTTGTTTTACGAGGCTCCAGATCAATATGGCTTTCAAACCCAGGTCTTTTTTATGCTAAGCCGCTATCGACAACAACAAGAACTGCATCAGATGGATTTGTTTGAAGACGCCGTGGTCAGCAATTTTATTTTTGAAAAAGACCGCATCTACGCCAATGTGACGCTCAACGATACGGAATTTGCGCTGTATGAGCGACTGGCCGAAACATTGAGCGAAAAACTTCCCCGTCCAGATCTGGTGATTTATTTGCAAACCACAGTCAATCACCTGATGCGGGGTATAAGACGCCATGAACGTGGATATGAAAGAGAGATAACAAAAGAATACGTCGCGCAGTTATTAGAAGCTTATAACCATTTTTTCTTTCATTATTCGATAACGCCACTACTCGCAGTTAATGTATCGGAGGTCGATTTTGAAAACCGCCCGGAACACTTAGAGGATTTACTGGCACAAATTAAATCGCCTCCTTCTGGAACCCGTTATTATCGGCCAGCGCACATGGAAGCTGGCAAGACAAGGCGGACCTGACTTATGGGATCGCGGGTAAAACCAGAAACCCTCGCGCTGATGAAACAACGAGGCGAACCCATTGCGATGTTGACCTGTTACGATCATCCCACGGCTGTTTTTCAGGATGCAGCGGGTGTCGATGTCATCTTTGTGGGAGACTCGGTTGGCGTCAATGTGTTGGGGTATAAAAGCCCACAGCAGGTGACAATGGATGATATGCTCCACCACACGCGCGCGGTGCGGCGCGGAGTAGTGAGTGCCCTGTTGATGGCAGATTTGCCCTATCGATCTTACGAAACGCCAGAGCAAGCATTAGAAAATGCGCGGCAATTGGTTTTTGCTGGTACCGAAGTGGTTAAACTCGAGGGGGGACGCAATATAACGCCCCAGGTCGAGGCACTCGTCGCCGAGGGCATTCCCGTGGTTGGGCATGTGGGCTATACGCCTCAAACGCGCACGGGTAAGCGCCCCGTGTTTGGCGATCGCGCCGAAGAAGCACTCGACGTCCTATATGATGCCGATGCACTGGCGTCTGCCGGCGCGCTGGCAGTAGTTTTAGAATGCGTGCCCGAGCGCGTCGCCGAAGTCGTGACCAAGCGGTTGTCCATGCCAACTATTGGAATTGGCGCCGGGCGCGTATGCGATGGGCAAGTGCTGGTTGCACACGATATGCTGGGCGTTTACAAAAGCCATTATCGGTTTGTCAAAACATACACCGATCTCAAAGGGGTGATGCATCAGGCATTTGCAGCCTATGTCGCAGATATCAAGGCGCACCGTTTTCCAGAAGACAAACACCGCTTTAAGATAAAAAACTCGGAGTTGAGCCGATTTAGAGCGCGGATAGACAGATAATGGCCGTAAAAATTATAAAAACCGTTCACGAGATGCACCGCGCAGCAGACCGTATCCGACAGGCGGGCTTGCACATCGGGCTTGTACCCACAATGGGATATTTGCACGAAGGACATCTCAGCCTCGTGCGCCAGGCGTTAAAAGTAACAGACCGGGTTGTGGTGAGCATTTTTGTCAATCCGCTGCAATTTGGTCCCACCGAAGATCTCGCCGCCTATCCAAAAGACATAAATCGGGACATAGAATTGCTCGACCAACACGGCGTACATCTCGCATACCTTCCCGATAAAAAAGAAATATATCCCGGAGATTTTGCGACATCGGTGAGCGTGGCAAAGCTGACCGAAGGGCTTTGTGGCGCAAGTCGTCCGGGACATTTTGAAGGTGTGACAACAATCGTCACCAAACTGTTTGCAGCAGTAAAACCCCATGTGGCTGTCTTTGGGCAAAAAGACGCACAACAAACAATAGTCATTCAATGCATGGTGCGCGATCTCAATTTGGATGTGGAGATACAGATGGCACCCACAGTGCGCGAAGCGGACGGATTGGCGATGAGTTCGAGAAATGCTTATTTAAACGCTGAAGAACGGCGGGAAGCCCCCGCGCTTTACCGCGCATTAATGGTGGGGGAAAAAATGATCGCTCGGGGCGAAAGGCGCGCCCAAAAGGTTATTGAAGCCATGCGCGATGTCATTGCACCTCAGCGCTGTGCAGAAATCGACTATATCGAAGCCGTCGATGCGAAAGACCTCACACCTGTTGCCGAGCTAAAAGATTCCATCTTGCTGGCCGTGGCTGTGCGGTTTGGCAATGCACGTCTGATAGACAACGCACTGGTTCGCATCAAATGATTTTACCACATGTATGTCAAGTTATTGTAAGTATTTATGTTATATAAAATAAAAGGCTTGTATAAGGACTTGACGTCCTTATGGGAGTTCATTATATTTTGAGTTCAAACTCGGTAACAGTATCGGAATTCATTTCTAAATCATTCATCTCTACACAAGGAGTTTCAAAATGGCATATCAATTGCCCGACTTGCCCTATGCTTATGATGCACTCGAGCCACACATTGATGCGCGGACAATGGAAATTCACCATTCCAAACACCACAATGCCTATGTGACCAATCTCAATGCTGCACTTGAGGGGCACGATGACCTGGCAAATCAATCTATCGAAAGTTTAATCATCAATCTGGACAGCGTGCCAGAAGATATCAAAACGGCTGTTCAAAACAATGGCGGCGGCCATGCCAACCACAGTTTGTTCTGGACAATTATGAGTCCCAATGGCGGCGATCCAGCAGGTGCAGTCGCCGAAGCCATTGTCGCCGATTTTGGCAGCATGGAAGCTGCGAAGGAAAAATTTGTCACCGCAGCAACAACGCGCTTTGGAAGTGGGTGGGCCTGGCTTGTGGTCAAAGATGGCACACTCGATATTTTGAGCACAGCCAACCAGGATAATCCACTCATGACAGGTGACGGAACGCCTATTCTCGGCCTCGATGTATGGGAACACGCTTATTATCTCAATTACCAGAATTTGCGTCCCGATTATATTGAAGCCTGGACCAATACAATTAACTGGGACGAGGTCAACCGCCGTTACGAAGCTGCGCTGTAAGTTTTACCAAAGGATATGCAAAATGGATATTAGTGTAGGTGACCGTGCACCGGATTTTACGCTAAAATCAAAATCTGGTGATATGGAAGATATTTCTCTGAGCGATTACAGAGATGAAAAAAACGTCGTGATTTTATTTTTCCCCCTGGCTTATACCGGCGTCTGTACCGACGAAATGTGCTCGGTCAGTGGTGGTTTGGCCGATTACGACGCACTCGATGCACAGGTTTTAGGCATCAGCGTGGATAGTCCCTTTGCTCAGGAAGCCTGGGCAAAGGAAAACGATATTACCATTCCCTTGCTCAGCGATTTCAACAAAGAAGTCAGCGCGGCTTATGGGTCGCAATTCGAAGACCTGATTGGATTTAAGGGCGTGGCAAAGCGTTCGGCTTTTGTCGTAGATAAAAGCGGTGTGGTGCGTTTTGCTTCTGTGTCTGACGATCCAACCGAGTTGCCCGATTTTGATGCGATCAAGGCGTGTTTGCAAGCGTTGAGCTAATGGAGGCATTATGGTTAGCGTCACAGAAACAGCAGCGGGCAAAATCAAAGAACTCATGGACCGAGACGGACGGCCCGAAGCTCATGGTTTGCGCCTAAAAGTGATCGGCGGCGGATGTTCTGGCTTTCAATATCAGCTCGATTTCGATGAGACAACCCGCACAGATGACAGCGTAATCGAAGCCTATGGCATTCGGGTTTTTGTCGATATGAAAAGCGCGCTCTTTTTGACAGGCACCGAACTGGACTACGACGATGGCCTGATGGGAACGGGATTTCGATTTAACAATCCCAACGCCAAAAATCAGTGTGGCTGTGGAGAATCGTTTAGCGTTTGAACATCGCTTTGTAGAAAAGCCAATGTGCAGAAGGGAGGGGTCGTCTCGCGATTCCTCCCTTTTGGGTCCTTTAAAATATTGAGATAGGTTAACTACATACCCCCGCTATTGCTTTAAGATAGCTTCTGAGGAACAAAAACGCATGACGTCTATTTTTTACATACTTTTTTTTCTTTGCGGTGCATTATACGCATCGGCGCAGTTTGTGCAAAAGCTTGTTGGAGACATCTTCAAACGCACCTGCGTTATGGATATAAAACCGGATTTGAATTTTGACAGGAGGCTCCAATGGACATGCTATTTCAGGGAGCTTCAATGGCAACTAACGGTATCATCTATCTGGCAGTTGCCATTGCCCTTATTACGTTTGGAATCGGGTGGTTTGTTGGCACCCGAATTAGAGATCGAAAAATGCGAGATATTGAGCAGCAGGCAGAGAAACGCGCAATTAAACTCGCGAAAAAGGAAGACCGAGATCGCAAGGCTACTTTTTTAGAAATTAAAAATAGCTGGTATGAAGAGAAGGGCGGAATTGAAAAGTCTTTTGATGAAAAACAACGTGTTTTAGATCGCCGAAACGGCGAATTACACGAACAAGAAGCCCGCCTCGTAAAACAGACCGAAGTCGCAAGCCAGCGCGAAAAAACCTTAACCCGGCGGGAACAAGAAGGGAAACAAAAAGCCGTCCGTTTGGAAAAACGAGAACTGGAACTGACCGATATTCTCGATCAGCAACGGGCGCAATTGGAGCGCATTTCGGGCATGAATGCCGATCGCGCCCGCGAGATGCTGCTCGAAAATATCCGAAATTCACTGCGGCAAACAGCTACAAATATCGGCCGAGAAATTATCGATCACGCCAGAGAACGAGCCCACCGCGAGGCCAAGAAGATTCTGGCACAGGCAATAGAACGCTGTTCCACCGATCAAACCGTTCAGTCATCCATATCGGTTGTCACATTGCCCGATGATCATATCAAGGGGCGGATTGTCGGCAAAGAGGGACGCAATATCATTGCTTTTGAAGCTGCCACAGGAGTGAAAGTCATTGTCAATGATACACCCGAGGCAGTTGTCTTGTCCAGCTTTGATCCGGTCAAGCGCGATGTGGCGCGTCTGTCTATGGAGCAATTGGTGCGCGATGGTCGCATCAATCCAAGCCGCGTTGAAGCGGTTGTTGCCAATTGCGAAAAAAAGATCTATTCGCTCATTGCCGACGAAGGCCGCCGGGCAGTGCGCGAATTGGGCATTGAATCATTGCATCCAGAACTGGTCAAACTGGTCGGGAAGCTCAAATACCGCACAAGTTATGGACAAAGCGTTTTGGGACATTCCAAAGAAGTGGCTTTTCTGGCCGGTGCAATGGCATCAGAATTGGGCATGGATGAAAAACTCGCGCGGCGATGTGGGCTGTTGCACGATATTGGCAAAGCCGTGGACCAGGAACTCGAGGGCAAACACACCGACATCGGCGCGCATCTGGCCGGCAAATACGGCGAGGGCCCAGAGGTTATCAACGGCATTTTTTATCACCACGGTGAGGCAGAGGCTACCACCCCGCTTTCGTTTTTGGTCAAAGCCGCCGATGCGATTTCTTCATCGCGGCCCGGTGCTCGACGCGATGATGCCGAGGGATATATCAAACGGGTGCGCGATTTAGAGGAGGTGGCACAATCTTTCGATGGCGTGCGCGATGCTTATGCCATCAATGCAGGACGCGAAGTGCGCGTGCTGGTCAATGCCGGGCACGTGAACGACGAACAGGCCAAAGATCTGTCCTTTGTAATTGCCGAGCGCATTCGCGAGGAAATGACCTATCCAGGCGAGGTTCAGATCACGGTAATTAGACAAACAATTGCCACAGATTGGGCTGGTCGCTCTGGCAAACGCATCCCGCGCAGTCGGGGACGACGCTACGGGCGACGCGGGCGCAATAGCAATTACCGCTCGGGAACTTCTACACAGGCCAGCGCGTAATCCCATGTCTGACGGTTATTCCACAGTTGTGCGGGATCACTTTGAACATCCCAGAAATGTCGGCGTATTGGACACCCCCGATGCAATTGGATTTGCAGAAAATCCAGCTTCGGGTGCGATCCTATCCCTGCATCTTGCCATCAAAGACGGCATTATTGGCCGCGCTCTTTTCCGCGCGCAGGGATGCGCTGCAACCATTGCTTCGGGATCTGTGCTCACGGAATGGGTGAATGGCAAGACGCCCCATCAGGCGTGTAAAATCACTCGTGCCGATATCGAGACCGCGCTTGGCGGCTTGCCCCCCACGCGAAAACACGCCGCTGATCTGGCGGTAGATGTGGTTCACAATGCACTTGGCAAACTGGCTCGTCAGACTTAGAAATCACGGGGCAGGGCATTGTTGTGTCCTGCCCTCTATTTTGGGAGTGCCTGCATGACTCATCGGATTAAGAACGCGGCGCGGCGTTTGGGATTTAATCCCGTGGGAATTGCATCCGTAGATCCCCCGCAACACTGGGCGTTTTATCAAAAGTGGTTGGGGATGGGCTACGCAGGCAAAATGGGGTATTTGGCGCGCAATCTGGATCGGCGGTCAGATATACGCCAAATCCTTCCAGATGCAAAATCAGTACTGTGCGTGGGTCTCAATTACCAACCCCATTCCGATGGATCTGAAAATGGCGGTGCGCCTGAAGGGCAAATTGCACGTTATGCGCGTGGCGATGATTATCACATCGTCATGAAAGACCGCTTATTTGAGTTGCTGGCCGAAATTCAAAAAATAGAACCCTCTGCTGAGGGGCGGGTCTATGTAGATACCGGACCTGTTCTGGAGCGCGATTTTGCCGCCCGAGCCGGGCTGGGCTGGTTTGGAAAACACACTTGCTTGATTGACAAAGGCCGCGGGTCCTGGTTTTTTTTAGGCGAGATTATTCTGAATCTCGATCTAAAAGTTGATCGCCCGCAACCCGATCACTGCGGCACCTGTACGCAGTGCCTGGATGCGTGTCCAACAGACGCTATTCCAGAACCTTATGTCGTGGATTCGCGGCGGTGTATTTCCTATTTGACCATTGAATTGAAAGGCGCTATTCCGCGGGATTTGAGATCGGATATGGGCAACTGGGTTTTTGGATGTGATATCTGCCAGGAAGTATGCCCCTGGAATCGCAAACACGCAGAGCCAACCTCTGAAAATGCTTTTCAAGCACGCGAGGGTTTGAATGCGCCCGCGCTGACCGACTTGCTTTACATGGATCAAGAGGCTTTTTCAAAGCGATTCAAAAACAGCCCGATAAAACGCGCCAAACGGCGTGGATTATTGCGCAATGTTGCCGTGGCACTGGGCAATGTGGGAAGCAAATCCGAAGTTCCCGCCCTGGCAAATGCCCTGAAAGATAACGAGCCGCTCGTGCGACAACACGCGGCCTGGGCACTGGGCAAAATTGGGGGCGGACGGGCGAGACGGGAACTTGACAAAGCACTGTTGTGTGAACGCGATGCAGAAGTAATAGCAGAGATCCGTTTGGCAATAAAAAAATAAAAAGGAAATGAACGTGAGCGCATTGCTCGATATAGAATTAGACGGTCGCGCTGTACAAACCGAGATACCTGTCGCGTCCGTGTCTGGGCAAAAGGTTTTTATCGAGACGTACGGTTGCCAGATGAATGTATCGGATACGGAACTGATGCTGGGCATTTTAAAGCAATCGGGTTATACCTTTGCTCCTCGTCCAGAAGATGCCGATGTCATCGTGCTGAATACCTGCGCGATACGCGAACACGCCGAAGAGCGAATAAGGGGCAGATTGGGGCAATTGCGCAAGCTGAAATATCTGCGTCCAGACCTGATTATGGGGGTATCGGGATGCATGGCCAAACACGTTTCAGAGTCCCTGATGAACGACGCGCCCTATGTCGATCTCGTCGTGGGGCCAGATTCGTATCGGCGACTACCCGAACTCATTGCCGAAGCGCGTGGTGATTCGGCTCTGGATGTGCGTTTGGATCGCGGCGAATATTATATGGATATCGATCCTTTGCGCGAAGAGGGCAGCAATGCCTGGATCACCATTATGCGCGGATGCGATAAGTTTTGCACATTCTGTATCGTGCCCTACGTACGCGGCAGAGAGCGCAGCGTACCGGCGCGCGAAATTGTCAGACAGGTTCAAGCCGCCGCCAATGCGGGTTTTCGAGAAGTCACCTTATTGGGCCAAACCGTCAATTCTTATCGCGATGGCACCTACGATTTTGCCGATCTGCTTTCGATGATTGCGCGCATAGACGGCATTTCCCGCATTCGCTTTACCTCGCCCCATCCGAGTGATTTCTCTGAAAAATTCATTGAAATGATGGCGCGCGAAAAGAAAATTTGTCGCTTTATTCATTTACCCGTGCAGTCCGGATCAAACCGCGTTCTAAAAGCGATGAAGCGTAGCTATACCGTCGAAAACTATCTCGCGCTGGTCGATGATTTGCGCAACGCAATGCCGGATCTGTGTTTGAGTACGGATATCATCGCTGGCTTTTCCGGCGAAACCCAAACCGACTTTGAAGCTACGCTGGCATTGATGGCGCAAGTGCGTTATGATTCCGCATTTATGTTTAAGTATTCTGCGCGAAAAGGCACGGTCGCTTTCCGCGAGATGCCCGATACGGTACCAGAAAAGGAAAAGGGACAAAGGCTCGAAACTATTATTGCACGACAAAACCGCATTTCTGAAGAAATCAATGCGACTTATATCGGTCGTACTCTTGAGGTTTTGGTGCAGGGAGATGCCCGCAAAGGCGAGGGGTTGGCCGTGGGAAAATCCGATGGCTTTAAGACGGTCGTATTTCCCCGCGAGGGCGTCGCAAACAACGCGCTCACCGATGTCGAGATTACCCAAACGACTTTGCGCACACTGACTGGGCGGAGAGTGCAATGAATGGTTTGATGGACATAAAAGCACCTTCTGTGCGCCGAAGGCGATTGCCCGAATGGTTTCGCGTGCCAGCTCCAGGCAGTGAGGGATACCGCACGTTGAAAAACTTGATGCGCGGGTTAAATCTCCATACAGTCTGCGAAAGTGCGCGCTGTCCCAATATCGGCGAATGCTGGAATTCGGGCACCGCAACATTTATGATTTTGGGAGATGTGTGTACGCGGAGTTGTGGATTCTGTGCGGTGAAAACCGGACGTCCAGAGGGCCTTGATACAGAAGAACCCGAACGGGTCGCCAAAGCCGTGCAGACAATGGGATTGCGGCATGCAGTGGTCACGTCGGTCAATCGCGATGAACTCCCAGACGGGGGGGCGCGCATTTTTGCCGAGACGATATATGCGATTCGGCGGTTGTGCAGACACACAAAGGTCGAAGTCTTGATCCCGGATTTTCAGGGCAATTGGCAGGCATTGCGCGCGGTCATAGAAGCAGCACCCGATATCTTAAACCACAATGTCGAAACCGTACCGCGCCTGTATAAAACCATGCGCCCCCAGGCAAAATACGACAGGTCGTTGGCACTTTTGAAACGGGCCAAAGCGATGGGGCGCGGTATGCCCACAAAGTCGGGTATTATGGTCGGTGCTGGCGAAACCTCAGACGAGGTCCGCCAGACGATTCGAGATATCGCAGATTGCAAAACCGATATTCTCACGGTAGGCCAATATCTGCAACCGTCTGCCCGACACGTCCCTGTGGGGCGCTTTTACCATCCCGATGAATTTTTGGATCTCAAACAATTCGCGCTCACGCTGGATTTTCAGCATGTCGAATCCGGCCCACTGGTGCGCAGTTCCTACCACGCTGCAGATCAAGTGGCTTGATAACGCTTGATTCCATTCTCTCAACTCTTTATACTGTCTTAAATTCCAGCCGGGGAATTGTTGTGTATACACCTGGAGGATCGTCATGCGTTCCATAAAATGGTATGTTGCAATGGCTGCCACCTGTTTCTGGGCAACGGCATACGGGCAAGAGGATGCGCCAATATATCGGGATATGCCTTTGCGCTCAAAGGGTGAGTTGCGCGTTTTTGCCGAAACTGCCTCATTTCGGGGGCCTCAAAATCTCACGCGTCTGGAAGTCTATACATTAATCGATGCGCGACAATTGCAGTTTGTACCCGAAGACGGCAAATACATTTCGCAAATTGACTTTGAGCTTTCTCTGCAAGATTCCGCGGGAAATCCCATGGTGCAAGAGTTGTGGACGCGAAATGTTTCGGTGGCAAATATCCGAGAATTGAAACAGGATGGCGCGCTGGTGCGCGATATCATCGCACTTGATATCGCGCCGGCCCCCTACAAAATGACGCTGAAAGCCGAAGATATTTATGGAGATATTTCAGGCACTTGTGAAGGGAATATGCGCGTGCGTCGTTTTGAGGGCACAGAGCTGGTCGTGAGCGATTTGGTTTTCGCTTCGGAATTGAAAAAAGCCGAATCTGCCGGGCGTTTTGTCAAAAATGGATGGCGCGTCGTGCCCAATACCACGCGGTTTTTCCGCGCGGGCAAGCCGATTCAGATCTACTTTGAGGTTTACAATTTTAAGGTCATGCCCAACAATCCCAATGATTCATTTGTCCTGGGATACAGTCTGCTCGACACCGCCGATGTCGTTGTCAAATCGTATCCGGCAAAGCGATTGATCAAGCCCGGCGAAAGCGTAGTAAAAACAGAAACCCTGGAAACAGAAGGATTATCGGGCGGCGCGTACGATTTGCAGATCGAGTTATTTGACCGCGGCACGCGCGAACATCTTCGCCACAAACGCAAAGTCTTTCTCCTTTCAGATGAAAACGAAAATCCAGAATTGACAGAAGCACAACAGGAGCAATTGAGATATTTTCAAACCATTCATCACATTGCATCTGAAAAAGATCTCTCTATCTACGAGTCTTTGCCAACACAGGCGTCAAAAATGAAATTCCTTCGGGCATTTTGGAAAAAACTGGATCCGACCTCAAACACGCCCTTAAATGAACGGCTTCGAGATCATATACATCGCATGAAATACTCCGACGATACGTTTACGTCACAACCGGGTAAACAGGGGTCAGATACAGACAAAGGACGTGTTTATGTCAAATACGGGCCGCCCAGCGAGCGAGACTACACCACATCGGCTGCTATAGGCAAAGCCATAGATACCTGGACTTACGAAAAGTCGGGACGATATATTTTTATATTTTTTGATCGCCGAGGAACCGGCGTTTACGAATTGGTACATTCGACCATGTCGGGTGAAATCTACAATCCCGATTGGCAAAGCACGGCATTCTAAAGGGTATTATGGATCCTCGATTTACTATAGAAAAAGGCCCGGGCATTTTTACGGGCAATGAATTGATCGTCAAGGGTTGCCTCGAAGGCGGCATGGGGTTGATGACAGGATACCCCGGCTCACCCGTGGCAGAAGTATTTGATGCAGCAGAGCGCATCCGCGAGTTGTTGGTAGAAAAAGGCATAGTGGTGCAAATTGCCAACAACGAAGCCCTGGGAGCTGCGCGTCTCAATGGGGCGCAGATGGAATCTATTCGCGCCATCGCGGTGATGAAAAGCGTGGGCGCACACGTCGCTTCAGACGCGCTGGCACTGGGCAATATGGCCGGAACGGGTGAGGGTGCTGCTGCGGTTGCTGTATTTGGCGATGATACGTGGTCCGAAGGCACACAAGTGCCCGCTGATTCTCGCTTTATCGCCAAACATCTATACATGCCCTTGTTCGAACCCAGCACCTTTCAGGAAATGAAAGACTGGATCAAAGTCGCCTTTGAATTGTCGGAAAAAACCCGGCTTTATATCGCCTACCTCGTGACGTCCAATCAGGCAGATGGCGGAGGTACGGTCAAAGTACACGCAAACCAGTTTCCCGAAAAAACATTTAACCAGCCCATCCGCCTGGATCCGCTGACGATTTCCCCAGATGATCGAGTAATTATTCCGCCACATACAGTGATAAAGGAAAAGGAGGTACTCGAGCAGCGTTTTCCAAAGCTGCTCACCCTCGCAAAAGAATACGGACTGAATCGAATCTTATATCGGCCAGACTCTGGCAAAAAGCGGATCGGCTTTGTCACCAGCAGTTTGGCCTATTGTTATTTGGAACACGCGCTCAATATGGTTGGATTGGGGGGTAGTATTCCCATTTTGAAATACGGTATTACCTATCCAATTGATTCGGAAATTTTGCGCAAATTTACAAATATGGTCGATGAAATTTACGTGGTAGAAGAAAAACGCGGTTTTCTGGAAGAACAAATTGCCGCTGCTTTGCAAAACATGTATCAGGCCGGCAAAACAAATGCGTTCAGGATATGGGGCAAACGCTTTCCCGATGGACGAGGTTTTCCCGACAGTTGTGGCCTGAATCCGAGCATCACACTCAATGTGCTGGCCCCAGTGTTAAAATCGCTCGACGATCCCACAATACCCGTAGATGCCGAGCGCATTGATGCCGTTGTCGCCTTGATGGCTCAGACAGAAACATTTGACCTGAACGCATCGGTTCGCACGCCCTCGTTTTGCCCGGGCTGTCCGCACCGCGATTCTGCCAGCGTGCTGGACAAGATGATCGATGATTTTCAAGATGGCAATTATATGCAGCGCAAGCACGGCACAGATCCGATGGATCTGATTTTTCACGGAGATATCGGATGTTATTCCCTGTTGAAATACGAGCCATTTAACCGGCTGATGCACAATTTGTCGGGAATGGGACTCGGTGGTGGCACGGGTGCGGGTATCGATCCCTTTATCGACAACAAACAACTCGTGTTCATGGGCGATTCGACATTTTTCCACAGTGGAATGGCGGCGATTTCCGATTCGATTAAACACGCGCAAGATATTACCTATGTCATTTTAGACAATAAGACCACGGCGATGACGGGGCACCAGCCCACACCGGGAGTAGATATTGACCTGATGGGTCGCCCGACCTTTGCCCAGGATATCGAACAGATCGTGCGCGGTTTGGGAGGCGGCACAAATGGCCCGGTGATGGTCGCCCGCATGAACCCGGCAAATCGGGAGGCGTATCGCGATGTCCTGGAACAAGCACTGCTAAAAGACGGCGTCAAAATTGTCATTGCCGACAAAGAGTGTGGCATCACATATCACCGTCGCGTGCGCGCAGAGCAGATTCAGACCGTTCGGGAAAAGGGATTTCTGGAAAAAGAAACCCATATCAACATCACGCCAGAAGTCTGCGAATATTGTCTGGAATGCACACAGGCAACTGGATGCAGCGGCTTGACCGTAGAAGAAACCCTTCACGGGTCAAAGGTCGCGACCGATCTGTCTTTGTGCGTTGCAGATGGGGCGTGTACAAAAGTCGAAGTTGCCAATGGCGATAAAACATGTCCTTCTTTTGAAAGCCTGACAATTCGCCGATCACGCGCGCCCGAGGTGCAAACCGAATCAATTGATCTATTGGATATTCCCGAACCTGAATCCCGCGACTTTGATACGGCGTGGTATGCTTATGTGGCTGGCGTAGGTGGCATGGGCATCAATACCATTTCTGCGATTATTGCCGTTGCAGGCGCGAAGCAGGGATATACCGTGCGATTTACAAATAAAAAAGGGTTGGCTATTCGCAACGGCGGAGTGTATTCGCACGTCAGTTTTACCAAAGACGAGCGGGTGATTTCACAATTGACGCCCTACGGGCATGCAGACTTGCTATTGGGATTGGATATTTTGGAGGCTGTACGCGGGTTAGATCCAAATGGAACCGGCCGCGTAGGTAGCCCGCAACGCACCACAGCCGTTGTGGAAACCGGCAAGCGCGAGACCATTTTGTCGATGATTGGACGAGATGATTTTGATACAGATTATCTGGAGGATATTTTGCGGCGTTATACCAATGCCGACACGTATTTTGGGATGGAGCTCGGCGAAATATCCGAACGGTATTTGGGCAATAAAATCTATGCCAATAGCATTTTGTTGGGCGCGGCATTTCAACGGGGTGCATTGCCCCTAACACTGGAAAATATCCGGTGGGCGATGAAGCAAAATATCAAATCGAATGAACTCGAAGCCAACCTCAAAGCATTTGAGATGGGGCGCAAAGCCGCACTGGATCCCGATGCGTTTTTCAAACCCGAACTCGTAACCACATACAGTGGACTTATAGACGATAAAGCGAAAATTTTGGCGAATACGCGGGGCAACAAATTGGCCGAGACCTATCGCACCCTCTCAGAGACAGTCGCCAACTGGTCACTTTCTGACGCGACAAAATTGCAATTTGCCCTCGGCGTTTACGATCTAATCCAATGGAGCGGCATCGAATACGCGCAGTCTTATATCGACCGCGTAAAAAGGATTTACGACCGCGATGATGCCCAATATCAGTATCGCGCAACCGATACTATGGTGCGCTTTCTCGCCCGCGTGATGGCTTATAAAGACGAAATCTATGTTGCCCATCTATTGACAAGCGAAGAAAAATACCGCCGCGATCGTGCGCGTTATGATGTCGATCCAGATCGCGGCGATCGGATTTCTTACAAGCATTTAACCCGTCCGCATTTCACTGTGCTGGGTCTGGACATCAAATTCGATATTCAAACCCGCGACTGGATGCTCAATATCATGAAACGCGCGCGTTTTTTACGCAAGCTACCAGCCTGGCATCGCGAAGAAAAAGACTATCGAGATTGGTATATCGACCTGGTAGATGGTTTTGATTTTGACAGTACAGAGCGATACGATACTTATGTAAAAGCACTGCGATTGCCCGATGACGTGCGGGGCTACCGAGAAGTGATCTGGCCCAAGATGGCGGCAGCCAAAAAAATGGCTAACTACTGGCTCAATGGCAAAGGAACGCCCCCCAAGCTCGACCGCAAGGTCCTCGATATCGAGCCTGTGGTTGAAAATGCTTAGACTATCTGCCACCCCCCAGCTTCTAACGCAAAACGAGATTTACTTGAAACAACCGCTTTGGTTGTTTATATTCCACATTCGAAATTTTCTGAATAGAACGCATACTTAAAGGAGGATGTATTTTGAGCACCAATGACTGGAGAACACACAACGAATCGGGCAGCAAGCGCGTCGTCGTAACCAAAGAATTGCCCGGCGACCGCTGGCTTGAGATTCTCACGGCTGCTGATTGCCGCGTAGAGATTGGCACATCGACAGAAATTTTGAGTGTCGAAGAAATCAAAGACAAAATCGGCGATCAGTGCGACGCGGTAATCGGGCAGTTGACCGAAAAATGGGGCGAAGAACTCTTTTCTGCCCTCAAAAATGCAGGTGGAAAAGCCTATGCCAACTATGCCGTGGGATACAATAATGTGGATGTGGGCTTGGCGACAAAATACGGCATTCCAGTGGGCAATACGCCGGGCGTATTGACCGATACCACGGCAGAAATGGCCGTCTCGCTGACCTTTTCGGCGGCGCGTCGGGTGGTCGAAGCCGATGCTTTTATGCGCGCTGAAAAATATCACGGCTGGTTGCCCACGCTTTATCTGGGTGAGCTGATGAAAGGGAAAACCGTGGGGGTGATTGGTGCTGGTCGCATCGGCTGTGCTTATGCCAAGATGATGATTGAAGGGTTCAAGATGAACGTGGTTTATTTTGACCCATATCCAAATGAATATATGGAAAATTATATCGCGGCTTATGGCGAGTTCTTAAAGTCTCAAGGCGATGACTCCGTGACGTGTCGGCGGTTGGACTCGGTCGAAGACGTGTTGAAGGTCGCCGATGTGGTGAGCTTGCACCCACTGCTGGATGACACCACCTTCCATTTGATGAATACCGAGCGTCTATCACTGATGAAGGACAATGCCATTTTGATCAACGCCAGCCGCGGCCCGGTCATCGACGAAGTCGCCCTGGTCGAACACTGCAAAACCCATCCCGATTTCAAAGTCGGCCTCGATGTGTTTGAAGACGAACCCCTGATGAAACCCGGACTGAAAGAGTTGCCCAATGTGGTCATTGTACCGCATATCGCATCGGCGACTATCTGGACCCGTTCGGGGATGGCCACCTTGGCGGCCTCGAATGTGGCTGGCATTTTGAATGGATATAGCGCGTGGCAAGATCCGGATGATGTCTTGTCCTTCCTCGGCGACAACCCGCCACAGGCAGCCCCCAGTATTGTCAATGCGAGTGAAGTCGGGCTTTCCGCCTATGCGTGATAAACACTGGTATTAATCCAAAACGAGTCGGTTGCCCATGTGATTGACTCGTTTTTTTATTGAGTTTTTATATGGCTATCGGATGCAGCAGGCGATTTTCAATCGCGCCCATGATGGATTGTACAGATCGGCACGAGCGGTATTTTTTGCGCCTGATCTCTCGACGGGTTTTGCTATACACCGAAATGGTTACCACCGGCGCAATCATACACGGCGACCGCGTGCGTTTATTGGGATTTCATCCGATTGAACATCCCATAGCACTACAAGTGGGCGGAAGCGATCCCGCCGATCTCGCGCTGTGCGCCAAAGTGGGGGAAGACTGGGGATATGATGAGATCAATCTGAATGTGGGATGCCCGAGCGACCGCGTGCAATCAGGGCTTTTTGGGGCGTGTTTGATGAAAGAGCCCGAACGGGTGCGCGATTGTGTAGGCGCAATGCGCGACACGGTGAATATTCCCGTGACTGTAAAAACGCGAATTGGCGTTGACGACCGCGATTCTTATGAGGAACTGGTACACTTTGTCCAGACCGTTGCCGAATCGGGATGCCACATCTTTGCGTTTCACGCGCGCAAAGCCTGGCTTCAGGGACTGAGTCCCAAAAAAAACAGAGAAGTCCCGCCATTGTCTTACGACATAGTCTATCGCATCAAACGCGATTTCTCAGATTTGGAAGTGGTGATCAATGGGGGGATTACATCACTCGACGAAGCCGCTGGGCATTTGACGCATGTCGATGGTGTGATGATCGGACGGGAAGCCTATTCAAACCCCTATTTTTTATCCGATGCCGACCACCGATTTTTCGGGGAGGTGCGTCCAATACCGTCTCGGCATGAGATTTTGCAGGCGTATTTGCCATACATTTCCGATCAACTCGAACGCGGTACGCGATTGCACCATATTGCGCGGCATCTCATAGGACTATTTGCCGGCCTGCCGGGTGCAAAAACCTGGCGGCGATATATCAGCGAAAATGCGTACAAAATGGATGCGGGGGTCGAAGTTTTAGAAGCAGCGAGCGAACTAATGAGTTCGCCCGAGACGAGGCGCATTTACTCTTTGGCTTCGAGTTGATCCACCAGGCGGATGGAGTGGATAACATCTCGCAAGTCATTATGAGGCACTTCGTTGTTGTTGATGCAATCGACAAAATGCTGGTGCATCGTCAAGACACCCTCGTAACTGGCGACATCTTCCTCCTCCCCCCCATCGATTTCCCATCCCCCCAGGGTACGCACCCGGTTGTCTTCGTGAATCTCGATCTCCTGGGGAATTTTCATATAACATCCAATCCCTACGCCGTGCAGTTCTGAGCGCAGCACGCGCCCACCAGAAGCGCGATTGCCCAAAATGACGCCGGTAGCGTTATTTTCAAAGTGTATGAGAGCCGTGTAATTATTATAGCTTTCCCCGCCAAATTTGTCCTGATACGCGGTCACTTCCACGGGTTCACTCCCCGCCATATAGCGCGTGAGATCGACAATATGGCAGACATCATTCCACAGTGTAGAGGTAAATTCTTTGCCATCGCCACCGAGCATTTGCTTATTGAATGTCGTCACGATAGATGAGACAGGGCCTTTTTCTGCCACAAGGCGCATGGCTTCGCGCGTGACCGCTGTGTAGCGACGCTGGAACCCGACCATAGCGAACACATTATTGGACACGGCTGCTTCGAGCAATTGCTCGGTCTCTTCGAGATTGGCGCCGGGTGGCTTTTCAATAAAAATGTGTTTGCCCGCATTCATGCAATCAATAGCGGTTTGCAAGATCCATTTCTCATTCATAACGCAATAGATGACATCGAGGTCGGCTTCGCCGAGCATCTTTCTGTGGTCTGTATATACTTGCGGAAACTCGTATTTTGTTGCTACCTGATTCAGGCGTTCTTCATCGAGCTCGCAAACCGCGCACATCTCGACATCTTGCTCCAGGCGATGAACATTTGGATAATGCGCGCCCTGACTGCGACCCCCAGCTCCAATAAATCCGGCTTTTAACATATGATTCCTCCAAAAGTAGTAAATAAAAAAAGGCAAAAGCCACTATTCCATTTATGCTTGCTGTGGCAAACAATGTCAAGTCGATTGTTGAGCGGATGTAAGAGCACTTTGATATTTGGTCTGTTGGAGCTATAATTGTTTTGACCAACACAAGGAGATCGATCATGGAATCGTCAAAATTTATCGATGCGGTAGATAAACACGTACAGGAGGTATTTGCGCGCTGTACACACAAAAACGGTGCACTGCTCGCAGATGGACTCGATCTATCGACCACACAGCCGCTAATTTGGGAAGGAAATATGCTTTCCAACCTCGCGTGTCAGCAGAATTTTTTGCGGGCACTGGATGCATTGGGAACACTGACAGGAAACGACAAATACCACAATCAAGCGAATGACTGGATTAGCTCTGCGCTGGATAAAATTCACGACCCAGAATCCGACCTGTTCTACTGGGGCGGACATACGAGTTACGATCTGTTGACAGATGCGCCAGTGCTGGGCAATCACGAAATGAAGTGCGTCTATCCGCATTATGCGTATCTCTATAAAGTTCATCCCGAGCGCATGCGTCGCTTTGTCAAGGCGGTCTGGCACGCGCATATCTGGGATTGGCCCACCTTGCTCTTTAATAGACACGGAATTTACGAGACATGGGTAGAGAAATGGGATGCAGAATTTGAAGGAGGCCCGTTGCCAATTGTGGAGAACACCGCGCTTTCTTTTGTCAATACGGGAAGCGATTTAATCTTGAACGGGGCAATGCTACACGCGCTTTCGGGCGATAAAACGCCTTTGAGATGGGCAAACCATCTACTCTCGCGCTACGATCAAATCCGACATCCCGAAGCGGGGTTAGCGGGGTATCAATTTAATCACCGCGATCCCTGTCGGGTGCGGGAGTCGTTCAAACCGCCGTTTAGCGAACGAACAGATGTCAACGAAGTAACAATTATCACCAATGGCGTGATTCAAGTTCGATACGGGAGAGCCGCTGTCACCTTCCTCAATGCGGCGAGGGTCCTGGGCGAAAAAAAAGGCAAAGCATTTCTCGATGTGGTAACCGCGGATTTAGAGGCACTGGCAACTCACTGTTATAATATCAACGACCACAGCTTTTATCCCGCAATCAATGACGGCACCCGCCTCTATCCCGAAAACAGCAATAAAGGGGTCGGCTATTGTCCGCCCACAAAGCTGAGAAAAGTACCTGCGAATGGACTGATGTTCTTGTCTTACGCGCGGGCATACCACCTGACCGGCATTGCGCGTTTTCGAGAGATGGCGTTTTCTTTAGCACAGGGAATGGGGTGGGGCGACTTAAACACGCCTGTGGATTTTGGATCTGGCGGTTCACCTGCAAGTGATGAAGCGTGGGTAAACAAAGGACAGAACGATGCATGCGCGTTATTTGGTTTATTAGAACTCCACTCGGTAACGGGTGATGATGCGATATTGCAGTCTGCCACCTCTCTTGGAGAGCGATTGCTGCGGCAATATCAGGTAAATGGCTTGATTGTTTCAGATAGTCGGGAAGGAGAATCAAATATCGATACCGCGCTACCACTCGCACTATTACATCTGGAAGGTGCAAGACAAGGGGATCGCACATCGCTACCCGATTTCTATCCGAACAACACCTATTTCGATCCCAAAATTGTGATTCGCCGCTGGGAAGAAGAAAGCCGATAAATAACAACGGGAGGTTTACCATGAAAGCTGCTGTTTTGCGCGAAGCACATCAGCCAATAAGTGTAGAAGATGTCGAAATTGCCGATCCAATCGGGCGCGAGGTTTTAATTCGCACCGCCGCGGCGGGAGTTTGTCACAGCGATGTTCATTTTCAGCAGGGGCTTTATACCTGTCCGATGCCCGTGGTGCTCGGCCATGAGTCGGCGGGTATTGTAGAGGCTGTTGGCCCAGATGTGACATACACAAAACCCGGCGACCATGTGATTACGTGTCTGTCGGTTTTTTGTGGGCATTGTCGCTACTGTACAACTGGACGCCCAAATCTATGTGAAGACAGAGAATCGACCCAGCGCAAAGAGACAGATAAACCGCGCCTGTCCCAAGATGGACAAGCGTTCTTTCAGTTTGCGAACCTCGCCTCTTATGCAGAACAGTTGCTGGTACACGAAAATGCAGTATGCAAAGTGCGCGAAGACATGCCACTGGACAAAGCAGCCCTGATCGGATGTGGTGTGACAACCGGTGTTGGCGCCGCGCTCAATACCGCCAAAGTAGAGGCGGGCAGCACAGTAGCCGTTGTCGGATGTGGTGGCATTGGACTGAGTGCTGTGCAGGGTGCGCGAATAGGTGGCGCAGGGCGTATTATTGCAGTAGATACAGTTTCTTCCAAGCTGCAACTCGCCCGGGAATTGGGCGCGACAGACCTGGTCAATGCGAATGACGGCGACCCCGTTGAGCAAATAATGGATCTGACCGGCGGAAAAGGCGTAGCGTACTCTTTTGAAGCGGTGGGATTGAAACAGACCGCGGAACAGTGTTTTTATATGCTTGAAGAAGGCGGCACCGCCACGATTATTGGCATGATTCCCGAAGGCGTTAAAATTGAGCTGACGGGGAAAAACTTCTTGCGTGAGCGCAAAATTCAGGGATCGAGCATGGGATCCAATCGCTTTCGCGTGGATATGCCGCGGTATGTGGATATGTATCTCAGGGGCAATCTCAAACTCGACGAAATGATCTCACACAATATTTCCTTAGATGATATTGACAATGCATTCAATGCCCTGCTCTCAGGCGAAGTCGCGCGGCAGATCATCATGTTTGACGTATAAAAAAATGGATGTGCCATGAGTCTAAATACCAATCTGAACCGAATCCGCAGAGACGGCTGGTGTGTGGTAGAAGGCGTGATCCCAGAAGATGAGGTAGATGCAATACGCGATCATGTATCGCATTCGACCGAAATACACAGCAGAGCGCAGGCCGCAGAACAGGGAATCGGACATGTGCCAGGATTTATACGCTACGACCAATCCCTTGCGCCCTATCTCGTCGATGCAAGGTTAATGGCTCTTCTTGAAGCACTTTTGGGTTCGTTTATTAAAGTGTCTTTTACAACAGCGACCATCAACCGGCCGGGCAACCCGCGGGGCAGGTGGCATGCAGACTGGCCGTTTAATCAGATAAACGCCGCGCATGTGCCTGCACCCTATCCAGATGCAGTAATGCATATCACAACCCTGTGGATGTTATCGCCCTTTACCCGTGAGAATGGCGGCACCTTGATCGTGCCGAGCAGTCACCGATGGGCGGATAATCCAACCGGAAATGTAGATGTGAATCCCCTCGCGCCTTATCTAACCGAGATAAATGCAACGGGTCCTGCCGGAAGCGTCCTCGTGCTGGACAGTCGGATATGGCACGCAACCGCCCCCAATCAATCGCAAAAGGATCGCGTGTCTGTTGTCGTTCGCTATGCTCCATGGTGGTTGAACACGCGCGTATTACTGCCGGGGTCTGAAGAGCGAAAAATGATGGTGGATGAGACCGGCTTGACCGAAAACGATCAAGAACTCGTACCGCGCCGAGTTTACGAGGAATTGCCAGAAAACGTGAAACCCCTGTTCCGACACTGGGTAAGCGACTGAAAGGGAAAGGATGAGCACTGTCACCGAACAACATATCCAACAGTATAAAGAAGAAGGATACTGCCATGTGAAGGGATTGATCCCTGCTGATCTCATGGCGAACGCCTGGGCGCGAGTACGAAAAATAATAGATCATCCGCCAGATTGGAAAAAAGGCAGATTTCAAGTTCTCAATCCCGAAATATATCGCGCCGCTTCAGGCGATCCATTGCCCAAAGGCATTCAACGTCCGGGCCTGGAAGAGGCGGTATTTGCCATTGTTGCAGAACACAACAATATGGCAAATGCAATGGCGGGAGTTTTGGGCGGCGCTGTGGAACTCTTTACAGATCAGATTGGGGTTAAACACGGATGGATTGATACTGAGCAGGGTGGACGCAGTTATTTCCACCAGGATTCGTGGTACTGGAAAATCGATCCGGAATTGGGCTGCAATTGCTGGATCCCCATGCAAGAAGTCGGAAAAGACGCCATCGCATTATCGGTCATGCCGCGCAGCCATATTGGTTGGGGACTCGTGCCACACGAATCTTATTACGACGATCCGCCAATGTTCAGAAAATCTCGTGTAACTTATGAACCCTTTAAGCGCCACCGCATCCCCCTGGACCAGATCGATTATACCAATGAAGTCCTGGTCGAGATGAAACCGGGTGATGGCCTCTTCTTCACAAATTATACCTGGCACCGAAGCGAGCCAAATCGAACGGGTAAAACAATGGCATTTTACGCGATTGCATATCAGTTGAAAGATCGCATGTAAAACCAGAGCCCTATCCCTCTCGCCACGGGGGCACAGTCCATGTATTGTGCCAATCCCACGCCCACACAACTTTTTTATCGGGCAATTCAATCTCGTACTGGACGCCGGCAGTAAAGGGCAAAATTTGGGTTCGGTCACTGGCGTGTTCGCGGATGCTCTCGATAAAAGCATTCACATCCGTAACATCGGGAGGCCAATGTCCTTCTGGAATAGGATCGGTTTTGCGATCTGTTCGATAATGAGTTGGGATCAAAAAACGAGGCTGGACCAGATCGAGCAGATGTGCAAAAACAGGCCAGTTCTTCAGCCCAGTTTTCATGTGGATGAGATAATCCACGCGGCCTTTCAGATTGCCCAGCGCGGGGTAGGTCGCGTGAAGATCCCCGGTATGGTAGAACGAGATATCTTTCTCGATATATGTGATTAAGTAACCTTTGGTGCTAGTGTTATATTCTGAAGTGTGCGATGGCAAGGTTAATGAACCCATCTTCATCGGGTTTAAAGCCCTGCCATTGTACCAAGATATTGAAGGCGGCCATGGTAAAAGCCAATCGCATTGCAAAATAGCTCCAGACCCGATGCATGACTTTCTTAAAATGCCACACGAGCGTCATCATAGATAAGATGGTTTCAACCACCATGCGCTCATTCCAAGTGCCACGCGGACAGATTTTTAAGTTTTCTGGGTTGTCTTGCGCTTTTTGAAAGCCGACATCGGCAAAGACGACCATGTCTGATTGCACCTGCTTGATGAGATGGTGGAAGGTGGTATCGTGAACATTAGCTGTCTGACAGTCCCAATCCACGATGAGACCCCATTGATTGATCAACAGACAGAGCTTGCCACCGACAATCCAGCGATAATTCGATTTGCCTTTCTTCCCGATCTGAGCAGGACTTCTGCCTTCTCGGATCGGATGAATCAACTCAATGCCATAGCTATCAATGATGCCCAACACGCTCTTTTCGGCTAAAAATCGGCTTGTGGCGTGTTGATGCCTTAAAAAGAGGCGAAACAAGCGCGTGCGATGAGGTAAGTTAGGAAACAGGTGCTGCCAATCGTTTATCAGCCAATCATAATAGGCGCGATTGCCCACCCCTTTAATCGCAAAAAGCAAGGCCAACGTGATGACTTCGCTGGGATAGAGCTTGGCTTGAGGATGTTTCTCAAGGTCTTGCGTTTGATCATCTACCCGACAGAACAGGTCAATGATCAGCATTTCAGTCGTCATGAAGTTTACCTCCCTGCTGTGAATGAATGAGGTGCTAACTCATTCAGCATAGGTAAACTTCTGGCGACTTACAACTTCTTATCTACTAGCACCAAAGGTTAAGTAACCGCAGGTGGGTAAATCGGGCCGCGCATTTTCACCACTTTCAACAGCTTCTACGTGCACAGCGCCCAGGTCGCACGCAAAGGGTCCGGGAAAAGTGCGCGCGTCATCGGTGCGATATTTGGGATAGAGCACCTGGATTTTTTCTTCGGGTATATGCTTGCTGATGGGCAAATCCCGAGAAAAAGCCGCGTCGCCATAATTTTCGTCAACAGGTTCGTTTGGAGTCATACAACCGATATTGACAAAGAGTTTTTTGAAGCGATCTCCCTGACACAATTTCGTCAGGGTCTTAGGGTGACAGTGGTCAAAATGTTCGTGGCTGATAAAAATATAATCGTAAATGGGCTCGGCATTTTTTAGATTATCACCGAAAAGATACGGATCAATGGCGATATTGGTATCGCCTGCGAGAATATCGAAAGCACCACACCCCCACCATCTCAGATGTATATTGTCCATTGTAAATCTCCTGAAGTGTAAGTTTGACCAACGAAGTTTAGTGTCTTATTTTTTGTTAGCAAGCTAAATTTAAAAGGGAAAGGAAAAAACATGGCGCGTGTTGGGTTGATCGGTATCGGGGATATGGGCAGTGGGATGGCTGAAAATATCTTGAAGAACGGACATGAGCTTGTCGTATATGATTTGCGACCCGAACAATTGGAACCATTTGTCGATCGGGGAGCTTATGCGGCCAAAAATTTGGGCGAAGTGGGCGCGCGATCAGACTTTGTATTCGTCATGGTCATGAACGGCGACCAAATTAAGGCGATCTTAAACGGTGGCTTGTTGGACAGCATGAAACCGGGATCGACATTTATCTGCACCGCAACCATCTTGCGTTCAGAGTTAATCGAAGTCTCGCAATCGCTGGAGGAAAAGGGTATCCGCGTCATAGACGCCCCGGTAAGCGGTGGCGCACCCGGCGCAGCGGCTGGCACACTGACAATGATGGTCGCAGCGCAACAGGATGTTTTTGAGGAAGCCAAAGAAGTTCTCAACGCAGTCGGAGAAAATATCTACCACGTTGGCGAAGAGATCGGAGCGGGACAAACCGTGAAAGCGTGTCTGGCCGTCTTGACGGGCGTAACCTATGCGGGCATTTTCGAAACCCTGGCACTGGGTGTAAAAGCCGGCGTAAAACCCGAGACCCTCTACGAAGTCATCAACACAAGTGTAGTCGGCAGCTTTTTATTTCGGGACACAACGCAAAACATCATGGAAAGAAATTTTGCGGGCCAAAGCCGCATTGGCACAATGTACAAAGACCTCGGAATTGCTAAAACACTGGGACGCGAATGCGGTGTACCCCTGTTCACCCTCTCATCGGCTGCGGAGTGGTTTCAAGCCGGTATCAGCGTGAACCCCGAAGAAGCGAACTGGGCGATTATCAAAATTTTTGAAAAGATGTTAGGTATTGAAGTGAAAAAGCGGTGAGGCGTAAGGAGATCACTTGTGAAACTCGGTGTAATTACAGATGGAATCAGCAGAGATTTTGAACGCGCTTTGAATGTCATGGCGGAATACGGACTGAGATATCCAGAACTCCAGTTTGTATGGGATCGGGAAGTAGGGGACCACGACGCCGAGCAAGTGGCGCGCATGAAGGCACTACTGGATCAGCACGACATGGAAGTCTCGTGCATTTCGCGACACATTTTTGGCGGCTTGCCCGTATTGCAGACCGAGGTGGGAGATGCCGCATTTGAAGATCATGTATCGGGATTGCGGCGGTGCATCGCCCTTGCCAAAACCCTCGGGACAAATATTGTCAGAATTATGGGTTGTAAAAAAGAGATGATACTTTTTGGGTACAACGGCGCAGAGGATTGGATTGTAACGGCTGGTGCCTGGGATAAACTGGTAAAACTGATGGCTGTACCCGTTCAAATTGCCGAAGAAGAAGGCGTGACACTCGTCGTTGAAACGGGTAATAATGCCATGATTACATCGGGATTTCTGGCGCGAAAGTTGATCGACGAATTGGGTAGTTCTCACCTCAAGCTACTATGGGATATTCCCAATACGATGTATTGTACAGACGTCCCCTTCCCCGATGCCTACAATGAAATTCGCGATTATATCGGCCATATTCACATCAAAGATGCAAAAGCCGATATTGCGCGCGCGACTGTTGGATTCTATCCCCTGGGTGAAGGCGATGTGGGACCATATCTGGAACCCATTGCAAACGCGCTCAAACGCGATAGATATGCGGGCGCGATTTCTTACGAAAGCGTCTATCGCCCCGAAGGCGGCACTTTTGAAGACGGGTTCAGAGCGAGCGTTGCAAAATTTTTGGAAATTTTTGGTTGAGGAGGCCCACCATGGCTGATTCAATGCGGTTGTTGAGCGATGAAGAGGTACAGCGATTTATCGTAGATGGATGCATGACAGTTCACGCGGATTATCCATCCTCATTCCACGCGAATATCTACGACCAGATAGAGACAGTCTTTCAACAAGAGGGCAATCCCGGCAACAACATCTTGCCCCGGATACCGCAAATCGGACAGGTCTTTGAACACCCCAACGTAAAAGGGGCACTCACCAGCTTACTGGGACCGGGATACATTTTGAACCCTCATCGACACTGTCACCTGAATCCCCCGGGACGAAACGGACAGCGATGGCATAAAGACTGTTATGTATATGATCACAATTTGCGGCACCCAAGATTCTACTGGGTGCTCGCTTTTTATTATCCACAGGATACGACTGAAGACATGGGGCCTTCGGGCGTATTGCCCGGCATGCAAATATATAAAACCATTAGCGATGTAGATCCCACACAAACACAAGAAAAAGCGCACGCATTTTGCGGACCTGCGGGCACTATAGCACTTATTCACTTCGATTCCTGGCACCGCGCAACCGAAAATATCAGCAATAAAAATCGGTATATGTTGAAATTTCAATTTGCACGCACCCAAGAACCGCAAAAACCCACCTGGGACCACCAGAGTCGCGCGTGGTCGCCGGGCATTGAAGATCGGCATCCGGCCATATCAAAAGACGTATGGGACTGGATGTGCGGAAATACACAGAAAGAATGCGACACGCCAGAGAACAATCTGAAAAATTTGATTCGCGTCCTGAAGGACGGGTCGGAAAGTGAACGGTTGGAAGCGGCATATAAACTCGCTGAGTGTGGCGAAAAAGCCGTACCTGAACTCATCGCCGCCATGGGAGAAGAAACACTCGCAACAATTGAGGAAACAGAAGCCAAAACACCGGACAATGCCCATGGAACAAATCCCACGAGCGGATGCGCAGCTCTATCCCTCGCGTCCACAGGAAAACCCGCGGTAGCAGCTCTGACAGAAACATTATCAGACAATCACTGGTGGGTGCGGGCGGTTGCTGCCAATATATTGGGACGGATAGGCGCGGGCGCAATAGCATCTCAACCCGCTTTGAGAACCGCGATAAATGACCATCACTGGTGGGTGCGTCGCAATGCGATCGAGGCTTTGGGCGCAATCGGTGATTTTTTTCCAGAACTAATCTCTGATCTGACACAGGCACTTGGCGATGAAGACTATCGCGTGCGCCGCAATGCAGCCCTCACCCTGGCGAAATGCGGGGAATTGAGCGATATTGCGATTGAAGCATTGGCACCAATGCTCGAAGACGAAAATCGCTACAACCGCTTTTACGCTGCTTATGTATTGCAGCAGATCGGCACACCTGCTGCGCGAGATATTTTGTTCCACACCCTATTCAATTCCCGCTGGTGCCCAATCACGACAAAAGACAATATGTACTGAATCCTCTCTGCTCTCCTACAAAAAAAGATGCGGAATTTTTATTTTTTATTACATTAGGTATAAGTAAGTAAGTTCTTACTTGTGGTCAGATGCTTCAGCACGGGCGGGCACAGGGGCACCGCCCCTACATACCATACGTTTCTTTTATTTTTATTCCCGTAGCGAAGCATCGGGTAATAACTTCCAACAACTTCCTCAGGAGCAAAAATATGATCAGAGCGTGCTTGCTTGGGCTTATCTGTATAGCGATTTGCGCGCAGCCAGCTGAGGGTGAAGATACAGCCGGCGTTGTGAAAGAAATCACGGGCGATCTCGCTTATGTATCTGGACTCAATGGAGCCGCGACTCTGGGCAGTCAATTGCAGGTGGATAATGGATCGACGCTTCAGGTCATCAAAAAACTCGACGACGACGTGCTCGTAGCTCGCGTAGTCGAAGAAAACGGCTCGCCCGTAAAGGTATCGGATCGCATTCGCATTGTCACCACACGCGCTTCTGACGATGCCTCGCGCGCTGTTTACGCCGTCCGCGTGGATAAAGGTCCCAAAATGGACGGGCGTTTGGACGATGCTGCGTGGCAGAATGCAAAACCCATTGAGGGATTTGTACAGCGCGATCCGGGATACTGGGTGCCGAGCACCGAACGCACAACAGCCCGTATTATTTATGACCGGGCAAAAATTTATTTCGGGTTTGAATGTTTTGATTCTGAACCACAAAAAATCGTGGCAAATAACATGCGACGCGATTCCGAATTGTGGGGCGATGACAATGTGCAAATTCTTTTGGACACTTATAACGACCGTCAAACCGGGGCATTCTTTTTTGTCAACTCCCTGGGTGCAAAACGCGATTTGATCCTATCGCGGGAAGGCCGCACCTATAACGAAGATTGGGATTGTATTTGGGAAGCCAAAGGACACCGGCACGACAAAGGATGGTCGGTTGAGGTGGCGATTCCATTCGATCAATTGCGATTTAAGGACAAAGAGGATGCAGTATGGGGTATTAACCTGGCGCGATTTATTGCCCGCAAGACCGAATCGACAGCATTGATGGTGGGGCAAAGATCGACATCCCCAACGCAGCGCTATCGCACGACAGATCTCGCAGAACTCAGAGGGCTGAAGTCCTTAAAGACCAAGCGGGTATTTCAGTTCAAACCCTATGTGTTGCCCGGTGCCCTGAAGGATTTGCAGGCAGACGATCCATCTGTGCAAAAGTCTTTTGAAGCGGGTGTGGATATGCGATATGGCCTCACACCCAATATGGTGCTGGACCTGTCTTATAATACAGATTTTGCCCAGGTTGAAGGGGATCAAGAGCAAGTGAACCTGACGCAATTCTCACAATTCTTTCCCGAAAAGCGCGAATTCTTCCTGGAAGGATCCAATCTCTTTGACTTTGGCGAAGCCGCCACGAGACGCGGCGGAGACAGCCGGCCACCTACGATCTTGTTTTACAGCCGCCGAATCGGCCTGGAATCCGGGGAGCCTGTACCAATTCTTTTGGGCAGCAAACTGGCGGGCAAAGCTGGCAAGACGAGTATTGGTGCATTAAATGTATTGACAGATTCCAAAACGCTTCAGGATGATACAGTTGTTCAGCGCAGCAATTTCTCGGTGTTGCGCCTGAAGCACGATGTGCTGGGGCGATCAAATATCGGTGCGATTGTTGTGAACAAACAAACCCCTGTTCCGGACTCGGGTTGGGATCAATACAACCGCGCTGCCGGAATTGATTTCAGTTTTTCTCCATCCAATGCCCTCAATTTTCAGGGATTTTACGCGCAAACCTGGGATTCTGCTGAAGGCACGCAAACAGGGGCTGCGGGATTTTTACAGGGTACCTATTCGGGGGGTATTTATTCCAGCACGCTAAAATATGTCGATATAGGGGAGCATTTTCAACCCAAAGCCGGATTTGTCAACCGCCGCGCTGGATTGGAGAGGCTTCGGCGATACGAGGCACGATTCAGGGCGCGAATACCCGCCAGAACGCATCTCACTCGCTATATTTCCACGGGACCGCGATTTCGGCTCATTACAGATCCAGGTGACCCAATAAATAAAGTCAAATTCTGGGATTTGCAGGTATCTACTTATACGCGATTCAATGCCGGGGACTGGTATCGCGTCGAATTTACGCGAACGCACGACGTGGTCGAGCGCACGTTCAAGCCTTCAAAAAAACGACCAGATATAATAATCCCACACGGCACATACAATTTTACGAAATTCAGAACCGGTCCCTATCCAAGTCGCTCGCGGAAAGTCCGCCCCGAGTTCGATATTGAAATCGGCAACTATTATACCGGCAAGCGATATAAACTTTCACTCGAAAACAGCTACAGACCTTCGGGCAAACTTTCGATTGAAACGGATTACGAAGTCAACTGGCTGCGCTTGCCACAGGGCAACTTCAATATTCAGGTATTGAGCAACCGCTTGATCTATTCATTTTCCACGGACTTTTATGTCAAACTATTCGCCCAGTGGAACAATGACAGCGAACAGGCCAGCGTGAACGTATTGCTGAATTACCGCTTCCGCCCCGGCAGCGATATTTACTTTGTTTACGACCAGGGCTTTGATGTGACTTACGACCACGATCTGGATAACCGGGATATCCTGCGCGAATGGAACGAAAGAAACCGAGCCGTTCTCGTAAAAATCTCATACATGCTGGGGATGTAACCCCTCTCCCATAGTACAAACCAAAAAGACCGGACAAAACGTCCGGTCTTTTGTTTTTAGGGATATATTCTTCTGTCACCCGCGACCAATATAAGGCATCTTGGTCGCCATAATCGTCAGAAACTGAACATTTGCATCTAACGGAAGGCTCGCCATATGGAGCACGGCTTGCGCGACGCCTTTGACGTCCATCGTGGGTTCTACCAGAGTAGTCCCATTGGCTTGCGGAACACCGTTTTTCATGCGCTCGGTCATATCGGTCGCCGCATTGCCAATATCAATTTGCCCGCAGGCGATATCGTATTTGCGCCCATCGAGCGAAGCGGATTTGGTCAGACCAGACACCGCGTGTTTGGTCGCCGTATAAGGCGCAGAATTTGGACGGGGAACATGCGCCGATATCGACCCATTATTGATGATCCTCCCGCCCCGGGGCGTCTGGTCTTTCATAATTTTAAATGCCTCTTGAATACACAGAAAGACACCCGTTAAATTGGTATTGACCACAGTTTGCCATTGCTCAAAAGCCAAATCCTCGAGATTGATGCCAGGTGCGCCCACGCCCGCGTTGTTAAAAAGCACATCCAGGCGTCCAAATTTCTCTTTTGTCTGTGCAAAAAGATTTTCCACAGACGCAGGATCGCCAACATCTGTGGGTACAACGAGCGTTTTTGAATCATCTACACCCGCTTCACACACCGTGGCTTTCAAGGGATCTTCGCGTCGTCCTGCCAGGGCAACTGAATATCCCGCGTCCAAAAAGGCAAGCGTGGTATGTTTCCCAATCCCGCTGCCCGCGCCAGTGACGATTGCAACTTTGCTACTCATAGTCAAATCTCCTGATAGGTTGTGGTTTATATCTGACGCATGATAACATGTAGAACGCATAAGTCAAAAAAATTCTGTACAGCCAGACTCCTGAGGATTCTAAAACAGCTTCTCAAGTTCGGGCATCATCAATTTTTAGTTGGCAAATCCCTGACAGTCATGTTATCATGCCTTATGAGAGCTAATAAAAACGCTAAAACTCTAACAAGAGGGAGGAGAACCATGCGTCTATTAATTTTTGCAATCCTATCCATCGGTCTTTTGACTCAACCGCTTCAAGCCAGGGTTGAGTTACAGTCAGGTAATCCAGACTTTGATGGAAGCGGCGTTGTCGATTTTCCCGACTTTTTGCAGTTTGTGGGCAATTTCGGGGCGCGTCAGGGCGATGAGAGGTATGAAGCCCGATTCGATCTGGATGGCGACGGCGAAGTCGGGTTTGGAGATTTTCTGATATTCGCCGGGAGCTTTGGCAAAGAAGCGCCTAAGGCTATGGGCAAGATATACTGGACAGACTCCGGCACGGGTAACCCCACGCCCATGCAGGATGATAAAATCCAGCGCGCCAACCTCGACGGCTCCAACGTCGAAACCCTCTTCACCTTCCAAAACTTTTTGCGACTTCCAATGGGCATGGATGCGGCGGGGGGCAAAATATACTGGACGGACGCCACCAGAGATAGAATCCGGCGTGCCGATTTGGATGGTTCTAACGTAGAAGATGTCATCATTACCAGAACAATCGCCGGGCAGTCACTCGGTGGCCCGGCCACCACCCCGCGCGACGTTGCTCTGGACCTGGTAAGCGATCCCCAAAAGATGTACTGGGTAGATGCCGGCACACTCAACATCGAAGAAGGTAAAATCTGGCGCGCCAATCTCGACGGCTCCAGTCCCGAAGCCCTCGTCACCTCTGGATTGGTTAATCCACAGAGCATCGCCCTGGATGTGGCCGGAGGCAAAATGTACTGGACAGACTCCGGCACGGGTGGCCCCAACGCTCTACAGGACGATAAAATCCAGCGTGCCAACCTCGATGGCTCCAATGTTGAAACCCTCCTCACTTACGACAACTTCTTGCGGGTTCCAAGAGGCATTGCCCTGGATGTGGCCGCGGGAAAAATGTACTGGACAGACATCGTCAGGGATAGAATACGGCGAGCCAACCTCGATGGCACTGAACCAGAAGATATCCTCAACACCAGAACAATCGCCGAACAATCACTCGCAGGCCCAGCCACCACCCCGCGCGACATTGCTCTGGACCTGACAAGCGACCCCCCAAAGATGTACTGGGCAGATGCCGGCACGGCCAACGTCAATGATGGTACAATCTGGCGTGCCAACCTCGATGGCTCCAGCCCCGAAGCCCTCGTCATCTCTGGATTGGTTAATCCACAAGGCATCGCCCTGATGCTCGCGCCATAGGCTATGAAAACCACGGGTTCGCCCAACTCCGAGCGAACCCGTTTGCAGGCTCAGCGCAGTTGGTTTCCCCCCTCCACACATACAATGCATCCGCATTTTTTGGGTCTTGTTTGTCCAGGCAAGACGCATTATCTTGCTATTTATAAAAAACAATAATGACGTTATTTTTGATAATCAATAGAAAGGATGGACAATGGCGATTTTGTTTGCTCGGACAAAAAATTTGGAACGATCGTGGCCGTTTGTGCCAGAGGCAATGATGGCGCGACTAAATGAATTGGATGAAGTGCGCGTGGTACAGGTGGAACGCGGCGTGCCACTTGGGGAAGTGACGGACTTATCGCATGTATCTGCCATCGCGCTATTCGGCGGGAAGTTGACAGAAGCGTGTTTGGCACGCGCGCCCGAATTAAAAGCTGTGGGAGGGGTGCTGGATAATTGGGGCCATCGCTCTCTTCCAGTCGATGGCATGTTTGAACGCGATATCCCCATCATTGATGGCACGCGCGCGTGGGCGGCATCTGTCGCAGAAATCACACTCGCGCTAACATTAAATGCGCTGCGCATGATACCACAGTGGCACAAACGCATGGCATCGGGAGAACGCCTGTGGAATTTTGAATACGCGCAATTTTGCGACAACCCAGATTTCGTCAACGGCACATTGGGAACCAAAACAGTCGGCGTCATGGGACTGGGACAAATCGGCGGTCGGATGGCGTCGTGGTGCAATGCGCTCGGCGCGCGCGTGCTGGGCTACGATCCATTTATTCCAAAATCGCGGTTGGATGAACTGGGCGTGGAAGGCGTAGAGATGGACACCCTCATAGATGAATGCGAGATAGTCGTTGTCACCATACCGCCAACACCATCGGCAACAAAAATCCTATCGCGAGAACGCATTTATCGGTTGCGTAAAGGCAGCCTGGTCGTAATCACCACGCGCGCACATGCCGTCGATATGGACGCATTGCGGGAACGCATTATCGCCAATGAACTCGCTGGCGCATTTGACGTATATGACAACGAGCCAGTACCTACTGACGATCTATTGCGCAATCGGGTCAATGTCGTCCACACACCCCATATTGCCGGACGCACGCGAGATGCGAACTTACAGGTCGCCATAGTAATCGGCGATGATTTTGAGCGGATCTTAAATGGCGAAGCACCCCAGGCTCGGCTCTCCAGAGCAGCGATAGACGTACGAGGATCGCGAACAGACTTGCCGGCGATGCAGTCATAATAATCAGTTACAGCACCAAACCCCTTACAGGAGGAAACATGAAACTCGGACTCAACTCTGTTCTTTTTGGCGCGTGGGACATGGAAACCGCTTTTAAGTACACCGCCATGGCCGGATACGACGGCATAGAAGTCGCGGCAATTGGCGGCATGAGCCAGCACCTCGTTCTCGACAACTGGCGCGAAACAGCCCGGGAAGCCAGGCGTCTGGGACGTGAATACGGCCTCGAACTCCTCGCCATGGAGCAACCCAGGCAAGACCCCGACACAATGGAAAAAGCATTTCAAGCGGCAAACGAAGCCGGCATTCCCGTCGTCAATTGCGGTCCGGGTGGAAAATCAGATGACGAAGAAACCTTCCAACAAAGCATCGATTCCCTCGGCAGCCTCGCCGACATGGCCGAAAAATACGGCGTAACCCTCTGCGTCAAAGCCCATGTGGGTGCCGCCATCTACAACACCCCAACCACCCTGCGGGCAATGGAAGCCATCTCATCCCCCGCCTTTGGCATTGACATGGACCCCTCGCACATCCACCGCGCAAACGAAAATCCAGTAGAAGCTATCGCAGCCGTCGTCTCGCGCGTCAAACACGTCCACATCCGCGACTGCAAAGGGCGCGAACGCGGCCCTGGCGACCCCGAAAACCAGGCCAACGGCCGCGGCGACATCGACCTCGTCGGTTATATCCGCGTCCTGCACGAAAACGGTTACGACGGACCCGTCAACCTCGAAGTCATCGGCACCAAAGCCAAGGGATACAGCCTGGAACAGTGCTGCATCATCGGTGCGGAAACCCGCGGGCACATGCAGGCATCGCTACAAGCGTGCGACGCGCGATAACCTTCAGCTACCTGACGGGCAGGCACAGGGACCTGCCCCTACATTATCCGATCACCAGAACCACATTTACGAATGGATCTCTCACAATGCCCAATAAACCCAATATCCTCTGGATCTATGGCGAAGACCTCTATCCCAACCTCGCCTGTTATGGCACGCCAGTCGTGCAAACACCCAACATCGACAAATTCGCTTCGGAAGGCACGCTATTTACAAATGCGTTTGTCACCTGTCCGGTGTGTTCCCCAAGCAGATCGGCCATCATCACCGGCCGCCATCAAACCAGCTTTGGCGCGCACAATCATCGCAGCAAACGCGACACCCCATTGCCCGAACACATTCGACTCATCACCGACTACTTCCGCGATGCGGGCTATTACACCTGCAACAGCCCGGGACCGCCCTTCGACAAATCCGGCAAAACCGACTTCAACTTCCAGCGCAATGGCGTCTTTGACGGCATCGACTGGACCCAACGCGCCGAAGGCCAACCCTTTTACGCCCAGAACAACATCACAGACACCCATCGCAACTTCACGCCCGACCCGCAAAACCCCGTCGATCCCGATGCCGTAGAAATACCGCCTTATTATCCCGATCATCCCCTCATCAGAAAAGACTGGGCCATGTATCTCGAAAGCGTTCAGGTCTTCGACCGCAAAGTCGGACAGGTGCTCCAGCGTCTTGAAGACGAAGGCTTAGCCGACAACACCATTGTCTTCATCATTGCGGATCACGGACGCGCGCATATACGCGACAAACAATTCCTCTACGACGGCGGCATTGGCATACCCTGCATTGTGCGCTGGCCCGGACACATTGACGCAGGCGTCGTCAGCGATGAACTCGTCAGCGGCATAGACTTTGCCCCCACCTCGCTCTCGCTCGCGGGTTTAGACATCCCCCCAGAAATGGAGGGCAACATCTTCCTCGGTCCCGATGCCAAATCCCGCAACGAAATCTTCTCTGCACGCGACCGCTGTGACGGCACAGTAGATCGCATCCGCTGCGTACGCACCAAAAATTACAAATACATACGCAACTACCACCCCGATCGCCCCTACATGCAATTCAACCGCTACAAATACCAGCAATACCCCCTCTGGACACTTCTGCCTCTACTCGACAAAGAAGGCAAACTCACCGAAGCACAGGCAAAATTCCTCGCGCCCTATCGCCCTTACGAAGAACTCTACGACCTGCAAGCCGATCCCCACGAAGTCGAAAACCTCGCAGAGTCAGAAGATCATCAAAACGTACTCAACGACCTTAGCACACGCCTCGACAACTGGATTGAAACCTATGGCGACCAGGGTGAAATTCCCGAAGATGCGGCGGTCATCGCAGCACAAGCAGAAGACATGTACGCCAAACATCAGAAAGGAATGGACGACCAGCTATCGCCCGAAGAATACATAAAAATATGGGAACAGAAATTGCTGGGATAAGAGGTTCTTCCCCGCAAGAATCCGTTATCCGGCGCATGACCCGCCTATCCCTTGAGCACAATGCCGTAAATCTCTCGCAGGGGATCACAGACGAACCCGTGCTCTACGACCTCGCCTGGGCGGGCATCGCCGCCATTCTGGGTGGCTCCGATGAGGGCACCGAGCAATTGCAATCTCTCACCCTCCGCGACCTCCTCTCGCACAACCAGGGGAACGATAACCGTTCTCTCAAAGACCTCTGTGCCATCCTCCAACCCGAGCACGACCGCTACAACCAGTATTCCTTTCCCTACGGATTGCCCGAACTTCGGGAAGCCATTGCAGACTACACCCGGCGATTCTATGCCTTTCGCCCCAATCCCGAAACGCAAATAACCGTCACAGCAGGCGCGACCGAAGGACTATCCTCAACACTTCGCGCCCTGTGCAATCCAGGCGATAGCGTCATCGTCTTACAGCCCTTTCACGAAATGTATCCCAACCAGGCCAGCCTTTTTGGGCTGCGTTGCGAATATGTCACCCTGCGCGAAAATCGCGATGGATGGGCAATCGACAAAGACGAATGGACTACCGCGGCAAAACGCGCGCGCGCCCTCATCCTCAACACACCACACAATCCCACGGGCAAAGTCTTTTCCGAAGCAGAACTCGCCTTCATCGCAGACCTCTGCTGCAAACGCGACCTGTTTTTAATCACCGACGAAATCTACGAACACATCCTCTACGGCGATAGCATCCACATCTGCCCCGCAACGCTCGCCGGCATGGCCGAACGCACCTTTGTCATTAACGCCATCACCAAAACCGCCAACGCCAGCGGCTGGCGCGTCGGCTGGGTCATATCGTCCGAACAACACACCCCGCGAATTCGCGCCATACACGATACCCTCGTCGTACAAGCCCCCACCCCATTGCAAAAAGGCGCCGAGCACCTGTTGCGGTTGCCCGACGCCATCTTCAAAAATATTTACAAACCATTCTTGCAAAAACGGAACCTGCTCCTCAACGCGCTCCGATCCACCGGTTTCAAAATCACCCCACCCGACGGCTCCTACTACCTCTTTGCCGATTACCGCTCCGTCCCCACCTTATGCGACATGAACCCAACCGATGCAGCCCTGTACATGACCCGGGAAATCGGTGTCACCCCTGTACCCGGCGACAACTTCTACGCAACGGGCAACGAAGGCGACCGGTATTTGCGATTTGCCTTCTGCCGCACCCTCAACAGCCTGAGCGAAGCAGCAGAACGGCTAAAAAAGCTGAGCTAACTTTATCGCCGCTCGTATTCAAGTGGGAACGTCACAGGTTCACCATCGTTTGCCCACGATTTCGCCATCGCCACGTCAATCTCCCGGTCCTTACGACCATTGTAAGCCCCATATTCGGGCTCGGTGTCGTTGCGAACGGCATTTGCGATACTCATCAGTTCTGACGCAACGGTAATTTCGCCATCACTGAGCGGATAATTTTGCAACGGATTTTCCCACACCACTTCCGGCGTTGTATCCGCCACGAGTGCGGCGAGGGTCTCAAACCCATCAACATCGTTGGTTTTGCGGGCGACCGTGATTTTGCGTTGCCCATCGGCGGAGTCGTTCAGAATGACCGCTTCATCGCGGAAGCACATCCCACGCTCGGCATAGAACTTCGTGCCGTTGAAACCGCGAAGCGGCGAACCGTAAGACAAACTGCTGAAATTGAATACCCCGACCGCGCCATCGGTAAATTCGATGATGCCTTGTTGCCAATCCTCTGAGTCGCGTGTCGGCTGACCTTGCCGCCAGATGTGCTCCTGCACTGTGAAGCTCTTTCGCAAACCGAACACGCGAAGGGGTTCGTTATCAAATCCGACGTAACTGCGAATCAAGCCGACCCCGTGATACCCGTGTCCGCGAAATTCGTTGTAGGCAACGTTGATTTTGCCGAATACACCCGCCAGAATCATCTCGCGTTTAATCCGTTCCGATGGCACACGATAATAGTTTTCGTTGACCTCAATCTTCGTCCCGTGCTGCTTTGCGGACTCGATCATCTTGTCCGACCAGCCGAGGTCTGTGTCGATCGGCGTCTCGGTGCAGTAACTCACGCCATGTTCAGAGCACAACAGCCCCGGGATATGATTATTGCCTGGCGTAATTACGATGGAGCAGATATCTGGCTTCTCTTTCTCCAGCATCTCAGCGGTGTCTGTGTATGCAGCGACGTTATACTTTGCGCCCTGCGCTTTGACGGAATCTTCGCTTACATCGCAAACGGCGACGAGTTCAAGGTCGTCCTTCAACTTGGCGATGAGCGGAAGGTACACGCCTGTTCCACGATTCCCTGTGCCGATATGTGCAATTTTGAGCTTGTCCATTGATGTGCCTCCTCTGGCAATTAAAAAAAACTGATATGGTATGCCCCTCAGTCTCACCTCTCACGCCTCACACAGCGTCTTAAATAACGCATCTGCAATGATAAAGTGCCCTGCGCGATTGGGATGCACAGGCTCTGGACAGAAAGTCTCTGAATCTCTATATTTCAAATGCATCTGGAAGAGATCGTGCAACCGCAACAGCTTTGTCCCGTACTTTTCGCTCATCTTTTCCACAATGCCAATATATTCTGGAATCAATGCCATGACCTCGCTCTGAAACGTCTGACCAGATGTATCTGTCGAAATATAAAACGGCGTAATCAGCACGATTGGACATCCGATCTCCCGTTGTGTCGTATCCAGAATAGCATCGTACAACGCTTCAAATCGCGCGGGCGGAACCGCATTTTCCGCCTGTCGCAAAAGGCTGTGCAAATCATTGATCCCGATCTTAATCGACAACTTATCCGGCGCGTGATCAATCACGTCTTCTCGCCAGCGCTCGTGCAAATGCGTCACGCGATTGCCGCCAATACCCTTATTGATATATTCGATATTTCGCTCGGGAAACTGCGCGGTCACCATTTCTGTAAACGCCCGCACATACCCACTGCCCAGCGGTGCCTCAGCCGCCCGCCGGCCACAATCCGTAATACTATCGCCAATAAGCAACATCGTCTCGCTATCTTGAATCCAAAAATCGGACATTCTATTCTCCTTGTAAGCGGTCAGCAGTCAGCGGTCAGCCCGCCCACTCAACTCCCAATCTCCAACCGGAATATCATATGAAACACCTATTCATCTACATCTTCATCACAACCTGCCTCTCAACGCGCGGAATCGCCCTTGCCGAACCCGTGACCGTATATGCTGCGGCCAGTTTGACAAGTGCTTTGCAAGACCTCTCCAAAACCGCAGAAAAACAGGGCATATCCCTGCGACTGTCTTTTGCCGGTTCTTCGATCCTCGCCAAACAGATAGCCCAGGGCGCGCCTGCGGATATATATCTATCGGCAAATATAAAATGGATGGATTTTTTAGCGAGAGAAAAATTGCTCGAACCCGATACCCGAATCAACCTGCTGGGCAACGCCCTGGTAATTATCGCACCAGAGGATGAAAAATTCGAAGTCAAAATCCAGGCGGACTTTGACTTCTCCAGCGCATTCGAAGGACAATTGGCACTGGGCGATCCGTCTCATGTGCCTGCGGGTATCTACGCCGTAGAAGCCCTGAAAAAATTGGGCTGGTGGGCATTGCTCAAAAACCGCATCGCCCCGGCAATGGATGTGCGCGGCGCACTCACGCTGGTCGCCCGCGGAGAATGTGCAGCCGGCATTGTCTATGCCACAGACGCGACAATCAGCGATGGCGTCGCGGTAATTGCCACACTCCCCGATTCCCTATTGAGCACGCCCATTGTATATCCCATCGCCATTGTAAAAGGACGACACACACCAGCAGTCGATACCGCCATGCGCTTTTTTCAATCAGACACAGCGGCTGCGATCTTTCAGCGGTATGGATTCCGAGTGTTGGCTTTGGGATTTTAAAAAATTGAATGAAATCCGGCGGTTGATCCAATCGCACTACGTGATAATTTTGGAGGCATGGCGTGAACACTGTGAATAATACGGAACCTCGCATCAAAGCCATCAAGATCACTGAGGAATTGATCATCGCGGATTTGGTGGATGGTCGAACAATCAGCGTACCGCTCGTTTGGTCCTGGCGACTTGCAGACGCAACACCTGCTCAACGTGCAAACTATGAATTTATCGGCGACGGTCAGGGCGTTCATTGGCCGGATATTGATGAAGACATCAGCGCAGAAGGCATGTTGATGGGCGTGCCAGCGCGGCCAGCCAAACAGCGTGTGTAAAATGTGGGATAATATCTCTACTCCCACAGGAGTCCAAATGCCACTGACATTCCCGAAGTGAAAGGATACTTATGTTTTACCCTCAGTAAGTCTGCTCGCACAGTGGCTTGCAGACCGATATGTGCGTTACTGGGCAGTAGAAATGCCATCCCGGCAGAGTAGCGTGAACCGATTTCAGGAATGCAGTCCCACAAGTAGTTACAGGGGCTGTCGCTATTGAAATAGTTGTTTATCAATGCTATACCTACTGCAAAATCTGCGAGCATGACAACACGCGGGCTACGTTTAACGACACGTTGGTAAACCAGCAACAGCGATAATGACTTATATGTTTTGCCATCTCTGGGCTCAGGGGGAAAGCCATTGGGATTTATTGGTAATATCTGCACTACTTGACGAGTATATTTCAGTCCAAATCGCGAAGATCTCTCACTCGAAATCATACGGCCAAGATAAAAAGATAAAGACCAGGGTAGTCCTTCTTGTGATTTCTGTCTGCGGTCAAGGTAGGAAGGATATCCTGAGAAGATGTTTCGAGAGGATGTGTTGATTCCCTGGTTCCAGCCGACTTCAAACATTAGCCCAGTTCCACGCCTGTTCTCTTTCCTTACAGAAAGCGAATCAGTCGTCTCTTTAAGCCTGTCTATTTCGCGGTCAGACTCTGCAAGGATCAGCTTTTGTATGCTATCAAAGGCTATCTGCCCCTTCCAAAAACCGCGTCCAATGGTCAAAGTCTCCGCATCAACGGCTTTAATGTATCCTCTTACAGTCTCCAGTTTCTTCCACTCTCCTGAGAGTAGATGCCGCTCACCCGTCCCATAGATGACTTCGGCATAGGCTCCGACTTCAACCTTTCTGCTGTCAATCTCACCGGATTTAAGGACTACCCCTGCCAACAGTACCTGTGGCAAGGACACGCTTAGCACCAAAACGATTGCAGCTATTCGCACCATGAGTTCCCCCCTTCCGAATCAGTGAACCACGCTCTAAAAATTGAAAGCAACGCTGAAGATATGCACTTGCGGATCCTCGATACGATAATTAAAGGACTTTCTTGCGTAATCCACCTTTACACCTCGACCTCCGTTGGTCTTAAACTGCAATCCACCTCCCCAGGTAATGGGATTTGCAGAACTCCAGGACCCTCTGGATCTTCGTCCTCCTCGCAGCGAGACGCCTAAGGAATAGCTCGCAGCCCGGTACAAATACGTATATTCCATGCCCATATTCAGTTCAACAGCCTCGTCGAAATTGATCTCTGTATTCACATCCAGGACCAGGTCCAGCATATGTGGCAAGGGCCTCATACCCGTCAGCGAAATCACATCAATGAGCACCCCCAGACGGATAATCTTTGGAAGCTCCAACTCCTCTGGCTTGCCTAACCCACCCGAACTCAAGTTATGCACGCTCAGTGCCATAACCAGATTCTGAACCCCCACGGAATACGCGCCCACATCAAAAACAAAAAAATTGTGAATATATTTTTCAGTTGTGTCAGGATATTCATCAAAAAAACCATCCCGAACATATTTGAAATAGTCACGATGTACCAGCTTGACGGTGGCTCCCGCCGCAATCCGACGGGTAATATTGAACGCATAAGCCCCAGAAATAGCATATTCGCTCTCATTCTCATCATTGTTATCGAGATTCACCGCAGAAATCCCGAATGTCCCTTTGCCTGACACATTTGCTGCAAGGCCAGCTACGTAGTTCTTGGAACCACTAATCCAATCTACGTAAGTGAAATACGCTTCCCGACCTTCCATAAAAGCCAGTCCTGCGGAATTATAAAAAATAGCTTGCCCGCTTCCGATCAACCCCCCACCCGCCTCACTCAAAGCAGCGGTGCGGCCACTGTTGGGACGAAATAAAACGTCGTACCCCGTTGACCTGATAACCGTCTGAGCAAACCCCTCACCCGCTATGAGCCATATACACAGTGTGCATAGCCCAATTAGAGTATATCGTCTCATAATCGAATATTCCCCTGATTGAAATGGTAGTATTTATCCTGGGACAATCCCTAAAACTCTAAAAGCGGTCCAATAGTCAACGACATCCCCGAAATAAAAGGATCTGGGAAATACCCCACCAAAAAATCTTTCCGCACACTGGCTTGCAGACTGACGCGCGAATGGACAGGCATCAGAAAAGCAACTCCCGCAGACCAGCATAAAAAATTTCTGGAAGATTCCACCGGCTCCCCCCCATTATTAAAAAAAGAACTCCTATACGCTATTCCGCCTGCAAGATCCGCCAGCACGACACTTCGCGTGCTTCTATGAATAACACGTTGGTAGGCCAGCAACACCGAAACCAACCGGTAGGTGACGCCATCTCTATGCCGAATGGATTCGCTCCTGGGAGCAAGGGGAAATCGCTCCGCGAGTTCGGCCTGGGTATATCTTCCGAATACCTGAATTTTCCGATAGGCACCTCTCAGAGCAAGTCTCCAACGTCTCGCATCAGCAAATAAAAGAGACACAGACCAGGGCAGTCCTTTTTTACCTATCGATCCACCGAAGTAGAGATCCAGAAATTCTGTTCTAACGCCCGTAAAATAGCCAGTTTCAAATAACAGCCTTATCCCATGCCCGTTCTTTGTTCTCACTGAAAGCGAATCTGTTGGCTGTCTGAGCTTGTCCATCTCCCGGTCAGCAGCGTCTAAAATGATCAGCTTTTGAACGCGCTCCAATGCGATCTGCTCTTCCAAAAACCGTTCGCCAATAATCAAATATTCTGCATCAACAGCTTTGACATATCCTTTTACTTTCTTTTCTCCTTCCCACTCACCTGACACCGCATCCCGCTTCCCCTTCCCATAGATGACCTCGACATAAGCACCGACTGCAACCCTGCTGCTATCAATCTCACCCGCTTCTAAAATGATCTTCGTCTGCAATGTCCGTGATCCGAAAGGCAAGTCAATCCCCCTGAGCCTGTCCATCTCGCCATCAGCATCTGGAATCGTCAGCTTTTGGATGCGCTCTAACTCTATTTTCTTTTTCCAAAACCGTTCACCAATAGTCAAAGTCTCCGCATCAATGGCTTTGATATATCCTTTTACAGTATCCAATTTCTCCCACTCTCCTGATACTGGATCCCGCTCTCTTTTCCCATAGATGATCTCGACATAGGCACCGGGTTTAACTGTGCTGCTATCAATCTCACCGGCTTCAAAGACCACCCCTGCCAGCAAGGTCTCAGGCAGACACATGCCCAGCATCAAAACGATTGTAGCTATTCGTGCCATGAGTTCCCCTTTTCGAATCATTAATCCTTGTTCTAAAAATCAAACGCAACGCTGAGAATATGCACCCGTTCACCATCGTAAAAGGCGTCAAAGGACTTGCTCGCGTAATCCACCTTCAAACCTAAACCACCGGTCTTAAACTGCACCCCAATACCCAGGGTATAGGGATCTATTAGACTACGGGGCCTTTTTCTTTTCCCTCCTCGCAGCGAAAATCCCAACTTGTCGCCTATGGCGGTATGATACATATATGTATATTCGACACCTATATCCGTGTAGAAGCCATCCTCAGAATCATTTGGATTATTCACATCTACGACCAGGTCCAGAGCGTGGGGCAGGGGACCGAAATCTATCAGCGCAATCAAATCAAGGAGCACACCCAGCCGCACATTCTTCGGAAGTCCCCATCGCTCTGGCTCGCCTAACCCGCTCGTGCTCAAGTTCTCCACGCCCATCGCAATCACCGTATTCCGAAATCCCGTGGCAAAATACGTACCCAAATCAAAGGCAAAGACATTTTGCGTGAACTCAGGAAAGCCTTGATGAATCAGCTTGAGGGTGGTTCCCACCGCAATCCGATTGATAATCATGCCCCCATAAGCCACGGAAATGGCATACTCGCTGATCTCTTGCGTGGTATTCTCGAACCTGATAGGACCGACATCGTGATTCAAGACAGAAAGTCCAAATGTCCCTACACGCAGCACATTTGCTGAAACGCCAGCCACGTAATTCTTGGTACTAAAAATCCAATCGATATACGTAAAATACGCTTCCCGATCTTCCATAAAAGCCAGTCCCGCTGGATTGTACAAAATAGCCTGCCCACTCTCGATCAACCCCACGCCAGCCTCACCCAAAGCTGCCGTGCGGGCATTGGTAGGAAACTGCAAAAAAGTGAACCCCGTTCTCTTTATACTGACAGGCTCCTGGGCTGATCCCTCACCTGCCATCAACCCAATCAGAGTGCATAGCCCAAGTAGCGTATATCGTCTCATGGTCATTACCTTTTCCAATTGAACTCGTGATATTTCATCCTGGGACAATTCCTAAAACTCTAAAAGCGGTCCAATAGCCAACGATATTCCCGACTTAAAAGGCGTGATGGATTCGTTCGGCTTTGGCTTGTATAAATTTGCTCGCACCACAGCCTGCACGCCAATACTCCGATGGATAGGCAGTATGAACGCAAGCCCGGAAGAGATGTGCGTACTGGATGCGGGAAAACAGACCCCATCGCAGTACCTGAAGTCGTCATTCGTGAGCGATCTACCCATCGCAATCTCAGCCACTACGATACCTGCCGTGCTTCTTAGAACCACAAATTGATAATTCAACAGCAGCGATGACATCCAGAGGCGATAGCGTCCGGGATAACGACCCCTTTTATCTGCTTCTACTATCTGCCGGATATATTTTATCCCCAATCGCCCACGCCTCTCACCCGTAAGAAAACGACCAAAATAACAGGAAACTGACCACGGCTGTCTCGTTTGTGTGTCGAAGCCCGCGGCATACGCACCTCCTCCGGGGTTAGATATCCAGTAAATATCATAGGGATTGACGCCACCATTCCAGCCAATTTCAATATTCAATCCTGCACCGCGCCTGCTCTTTGTTCTTGAATCTCTTCGCCCTTCAATGTCTCTTTGCCGTTTCGCTACAACGAGTGTATCAATATCACTGTATGCTATTTTCCAGTTTCTCCAAAAACTATCCCTACTCTGGATCACAATACGATCTGAGTTCTTGCCGATAATCTTTCCCATTGCAGTTCCTCTATCCCCGTCTGATGTATAAACGACCTGAGCATACCATCCCGTCGCGATCTTTGACGTGTCAATCTCCCCCCGTGCCATAATCGCAATGGCCTTCTGATCGAAACGTTGTATAGCGGTTTGCGCTGTCTCTAACGCTGACTTTTTCACATCGCGGACAACTCCTAAAATCGTCAGCTTTTGAACGCGATCTAATGCGATCTCCTTCTTCCAAAACTGTTCGCCAATGATCAACCGCTCCGCATCAATAGCTTGAATATATCCCCTTGCCGTATTCAGTCCCTCCCACTCTCCTGACACCGTATCCCGCTCGCCCTTCCCATAGATAATCTCGACAAAAGCACCTGGTTTAACTGTGCTGCTATCAATCTCACCAGCTTCAAAGGTCTCCCTTGCCAGGGAGGTCTCTGGCATACATACGCTTAACATACAAACGATTGCTGCTATTCGTACCATAAATTCCTCCTGTTAAAATACGTGAACACAGCCGTTAGCTCGGTCCCTGACGTCAAAAATTAAACGTAAGCGCAGCGCGAAGCCCTTTTGTGGATGTGGGCGCAAGGCTCAGGTTGAGACGTTGTGGTGGCACTTCGACCCATTTGTCGGATTTTATTGTAGCACCAATGAGAGTGGAGAGAAGACATACAAATGCACCAGCGGAATATCCCACTAATGTTGCGATACCAAGGGTGTAATATGCGAGACTGGTATCGCCACTGCTCTGGTCAATACGCTTTTTTTCTCTATATGTATATATACTTGTGAATCCAATGATGACGGCTCCGGCACCAAGCCCGATTTTAAAGCCTTTGTTATATCTTAAGGTGCTGACTTCAAGATTGGAGATTGAAGAAACGGGTACCTGATACAGTGTACGTCCAGCTTCGATAATAAGAGTGTCTTGCGTCACATTGATGAGTCTGCCCGTTATCCGCCTTCTTGAAACTGAAGGCGCTTTGAAACGTACTCTGGCATCGTACTTCGCGCCGATTTCTCGATACCTTTCGATATCGCGCCACTGTTTGTCAACCACGAGGGTATCGATGTCATCATAGTTTATATTATAGGTATCAAACCCATATTTGAGCGCAATACGGCTTGAGTCCTTGTCCGCAATTCGGCTGGTTGCAGTTCCTGTGGCACCTTGCGATGTATAGACGACATGGGCATACCATCCCTTCGTAATCTTTGAAGAATCAATCTGTCCGCGAGATATGATCGTCACAGCTTCCTGATTGAGCCGTTGTATAGCGGCTTGCTCTGTTTCTAACGCTCTTGCCTCTCGTTTTTTCATGTCTCGAATAAACCGATCTACCTCATTGATTTGCTTTCCTCGTGTTGTTGATTCTTCGCTCATGATCACTGACAGGACTATGTCGTAAGCAATGGTCTTCTTTCCGAAAAGTGCCCTGCCTCGAATCTTAAATGTGGTCTCACCAATAGTGTCAATCCACCCCTTCGCCAATTTCTGTTCTCCATTGCTATCGTAATAGGTGACTTGCACATAAGCATCTCGAATCAGCGTATTGGCATTGACCTCTGCATCTTGCAAGTATGTGGCTGCGTGTGCAAGTGTGGAAGCCATCGCGTTGAGCAGGAGGGCCGCGGTTACAAAGGCAGCTATTAATTTTTTCATAAATCTCTCCTTCATGTTTTGACGTAGAGTACCCCAGACGGACATTCTTTGGAAGTCCCTACTGCTCTGGCTCACCTGACCCACTCGTGTGGATGGTTGCTATATCTAAAAAAGGAGATCTAAAAATAGGCATGTATTCCCCCGCCTACATAGACGCCAGCAAGGCCCTTAGATTGAGAGCTGGTTTTTTTCCTACCAAACCCTTGACCGATTTCCACGTTCAAGCCAAGAGGAATCCCCCCAAGTGAAAACACAATATCGCCTCCAAAAGCGAGTCCAGTTCCCAGCGTCGTGGTTTTAATAATCTCTTGATGGAGATCCTCCTCTTTTTTGTATTGCCAGCCGCCTTCTAAAGTGAAATAAAGTCGGGCTATGTTCCACCTGCCTTGATGCTCAAATATGGCATATGAAACACCAGCACCTAACATATGGTCACTATCCTGACCATTGATAATAAAACGCCCAACGGTTTGAAGATATACGGGTGCCAGTCCGTTATAGCGAAAACTAATGCCACCAAATGTGGGTGTAGCTCCCTGAAGTCCAATACCATAACTTTTGGTGAGATCTGTTTTTTTTCCCTCTGCCGGGAAACTGAAGGTTACAATCAAAAAGAGACAGATCAGGCAAGAAATCGAGCGTGTCATTACTTTTTCCTTTTTTGAATATTCGTTGACGAACGTCTGTCATGCTTGATGCACTATATCTCCACCTGCTGAAGACTATCATTTTCCGGCATCTCATCAGCCCGCTTGACCCGTGGCCCGATCAGCAACAGCGCCAGTCCCACCTGCATCCAGAAAAGCCTCCGAATCCGCCGAACAATGCCTACAGCCAAACCCATCTTTGGATCCAAACCCATCAAATGAAACAGAAACACATGCCCGCCTTCAAAAACGCCCATCCCGAGCGGAACAAAAAAGAACGCCGCGTTAATCACGATCATCAGCGCGTGGAACAGATACACCGAAACAAACGACATCGGTTCACCCAGCACGTAAAGAATCGCGTAAATCTCCAGCGTCCCCATGCTCCAGCCCAACAGATGCAAACCCAACAACCCCGCCAAACGCCACCTATTCAACCGATAAAACTGCGCCAAATTCTCATCAATCTCCACTGCATGGTCGCGGAACCGCTCCAAAAACGTAAGCCGCAACCACAGCATCAAATTCAAAAACCGCGCAAAAGGACTCCGGCGCTGCCTGAAAACAGTCCAAACAACCCCCAGCACAGACAACGCCAGAACAGCGATCAGAGCGCCTCGCACCTCAGCTGGCCACGAAAACCGCTGCAAACCCAGCACAACGCCACCTATCACAAAAATCACTCCGCCAATCATCTCACCCGTCTTATTGATCACCAGAGACGACACCCCGCTGGAAACGCACATCTTATCTCTCAGCACAATCGCCTTGCCGACCTCCTTGCCAACCTGCGATGCCGGCGCCACATTGCCCACTGCCTCGCCAGCCAACTGCACCCACAACAACTGCCTCAAACGCGGCCTTTCCGACCCGCGATCAAAGCACGCCCGCCATATCCACGCATGATGAACAGCTACCACCAGCGACAGGCCGATCACTGGCACATAGCCCCAGCCCATCATCAAAACATGTTGCCACACCTCTGGGGTACTGAGCTGGTACAAAAGCACACCCAGGCCAGCAAACCCTATCAGACAGAGCAAAATATGCGTTTCCCGTTTCATGTCATTCTCCTGAAAAATGCTATCTTAAACAACAACCCGTTTCGCAGCCGTAATCACCGGAATCGCCCGAATAACACACAGCGCGGCCGTCAGGTACGTCGCCATCAAAGCAAACATCTCAAGACCCGATAAAAATGCAGGTGTCAAACCCGGCATCAGTTGCGCCGCATTCAGACTGAACAACAGCACAAACGCGACCACCTTGGAAGTCCCGTACGTCGCCCGGCTCACGCGCGAGGCAACCAGCGCGAACCCAATCCGCGACTTCATCATCGTTGACTCGCCAAACGCCGTGAAACCCCTGGTCAGGGCACAACTGCGAATCGCATCCGTCACAAACCCCCTGCTAAGCACCACAATCGGCACCCACAGCGGAATGACATGCAACCACGCAAACACCACCCACCACACATTCTCCGCAATCCGATCCCCCACAATATCCAGCACCCCCCCGACCTTGCTCTCGCAACCCAACCGCCGCGCGAGATACCCATCCAGCCAATCCATCACCAGCGCGACAAATGCGAGCGGCACCGCAACCCAGGCCAGCGTCGCATCTCCAGACACCGCAAAAGCCGTCGCCAAAAACAAAAGCACCACTCTGCCCGCGGTAATCAAATTGGCAACCTGACCTGGAAATGCGGTTGCAAACGTCGATGTAAGCGTTGACATCTCAGCCTCCTTCACAAAGGTTCACATCTCAAACTACTCGGTCACAACACGTCATATGCAAATCCCGTGCCAAAACCATTTTACCCTGAAAAAAGGCCATTTTCCCTGTTATCCACCCCAAAAATCGCCCAATCAGTGCAAACTAAATATTGCACCTGCAAACTGAGTATTGCACAGCAGGCACAAAAAAATCCGGAGACACAATGTGTATCTCCGGACTCGTTAAACAGATTGAAAATTTGTAAATATCACGCAGGAGGGAATCCTTTGAACTGCTGGCGCAGTCATGCTCGATTTACTCGCCTTCATACCCCGCTTCCCGACCTTGATCGCGGCAAGGATGCCGCGAGATATTGTCAAATGTTATTATCCGGGCAAAAGTATGGGTTGTTTACTTTGCAACTGGGTTTGGATATATTTACTCGTGATTACTATTTTCGGTATTATACAGATAGATGTGATTTGTAAACTTATTGGGAGGCCCTGAAGCGATGACGGTTGCTGATTATATCAAGCAAGGGGAAGGTAAGACGCTGGAATTTAAGCGGGACTTGTCTTCACCAAAAAATCTGCTGAAAACTCTGGTGGCATTTGCGAATACGGCGGGTGGGCGGGTAATCATCGGTGTGGATGATATATCTCGTTTGCTAGTGGGGGTAGAAAATCCGCTTGATGAAGAGGAACGGCTTTGTAGTTTAATCGCCGACTTGATCAGACCGCGTTTGGTTCCCAATGTCGAAATGACGACAGTTGATGGCAAAACTCTGCTTGTAGTAGAAGTTTTTCTGAGTGGAGTCCGTCCACACTATTTGGAAGCCGAAGGCCCTGATCGCGGTGTCTATGTCCGTTTAGGCTCCACCAATCGTGTGGCAGATAGGGAATTGATCGCCGAGTTGGGCCGCTCGGTAGAAGGGATTGCTTTTGATGAACTCCCGATGCCCGAGTTATCGGTTGATGATTTGGACTTGAGGGTACTGGAAAATCTATTTCAGGATCAGCGCGACCTTGGCGAACGGGAATTGCACACTCTGAGGCTATTGACGAATGAGCAGGGGCGACAGGTGCCGACAAAAGGCGCGATTTTGCTCGTCGGAAAAGAGCGGGAAAGACATTTCCCCGATGCCTGGGTACAATGCGGACGTTTCATTGGTCGGGACAAAGCGGATATCTTCGATCATATAGAGCTGCACGATCCGTTGCCCCTGGCCGTGGAAAGCATCATGTTATTTCTCAAAAAGCACGCCATGCGCGGTGCTGATTTCTCCGAAGTCCGGCGCAAAGACACCTGGAATATTCCCCTTGGAATTTTGCGCGAAGTGGTCATTAACGCGCTTGTTCACGCTGACTATTCACAAAAGGGAACACCCATTCGGGTCGCTTTTTTTGATGACCGAATAGAGGTCGAAAATCCCGGCATATTGCTGCCGGGTTTGACCTTTGACGATATTCGCCAGGGTATCTCTAAAATTCGCAACCATGTCATTGCACGCATCTTTCGCGAACTGAATCTGATTGAACAATGGGGCAGCGGCATTCCCCGCATCTTTCGCGAGGCTGAAGCACTGGGGCTGTCGGAGTTGCGTATTGAGGAAATCGGTATGCGGATGCGTGTTACCGTACCATTACTTGAGAACATCGCGGTTCACAAGGAACCTGAACAAGCCACCGAACAAGTAACCGAACAAGCTACCGAACAAGTAACCGAACAAGCAAAACGCATTCTGAACTGCTTAAAAAATGAACCCTTGAGCGCACGCGAAACAATGAAAGCCCTTGGATTACATCATCGCCCCACGTTTTTTTACAACTATATGCAACCCGTTATGACAACAGGCCTTGTTGAAATGACACAGCCCGAATCGCCGAGGAGCCCAAATCAGAAATACCGCCTTACAGCGAAAGGAAAAATGGCGATTTTTCAGAGCAGCCTACCGGAGGATTAGACATCGGCAATGTCTATGTCTTGAGAAGAGCCAAATGAAATTCGGCGGTTGATCTAATCGCACTACGTGATAATTTTTGTGGGGGATTTGCGGAACAAACAGGATAAAATAAAAAAAGCGGCCAGGGGCGTAAAGCCCAGGGTCGGTTATGGACCGGCCCATTCTGGTCGCTGAATAAAATATAGTCAACTTTTATCCAAAGAGCAATTTTATTGATTAATTTTGTCAATAACCACCCGCTAAAAAGCGTGTGTAAAGTGCGAGATACGAAGGCATTATTCTTAGGCGATCCTCAGAGTCGTTTTTTTGTGGATTTATTCTTAACAATGGTTCGGACACTTTTTGACCGGTCCTCAATTAGTCAAAAATCCTAAGTATCTATAATACAATGGGTTATAGAATTGTCTGTTTTTTTATCAAACTTAGGGTACAGGTCTAAGTTTCAAATAAAACAGGGGGCCTCATCTAAACTGTTGATTTCAAAGAACCTCTACACCTAAAAACTGTCCGAAGTATTGCTTAAACCACCCCATCTGTTTGAGCAGGTTTTGGGAGCCATTTAAAACCGCAACGTAGCAATTGCAGACAGGTTTCCATCGCGGTCAGGTGCGAGACCGACCGAGAAACGGCGGACTTTAATTTTATATCGGAATAGCTCGGACATAATTAGAGACCCGATGAACGAGCCGGTAAAAAAGGTGAAGGGATCTGCTAATGCATAACCTACTCCACCTCCTATCAGACTACCGGCCATTGTATAGAGGAAACTATCGTATGGATCAATCCAACTCATTCCGGTCGGTACCCCGATAACATAGCCAATTCCCACCCCAGAAATAACAGCTCCAATGGTATCCCATCCACCTTCACCCATCCTACTACCCACCAAGCCTCCCAGAAATCCGAGAAGGCCGCCCCCAAGCGCACCGCCAAATAACTTTTTGATAATCCGACTATCTCTGGTATCCAGTTCATATTCCCTATCCATAACGCGTCTGGCCTGCTGAAGTTGGCTCGCATCATCACCGACCATCAAAATACCAATCCTATCCACCGGTATTCGCCTTCTCAAGCCGCCCTGATAAACCGTCAACTCGGTTTCATCCATTTCTCGGACAAATCCCTCCACCGTCTCAGCCTTTCCATACTCTCCGCGATACGTCACTTCGACATAGCGACCTTTAGGGACGATCACTTGACTCGCGCGCTCACCAACATACCAATCAACCACCTCATATCCGTCATTGCCCTCCGTGAGCGCATTGCCATCCCTATTACTGTTCGCATAACTGCTCCCCAACAACAACCCCTTAGACGGAAAGAACGGCGGCTGATTGCGCGGCGAAAAATTCACAAAATCATCACCTGCGGCGGCTGAAAAACCCACAACGAGTAAACCGAGCGTTATGCACACTATCCTCATAAAAGTACCCTCCTGAATCCTTTATTCGTAATCTCAGTTATGAACAAGTGCATTTTCAAACCATTTACAATTGGCACTTTATCTTTTCAGATGCTTTAGATACCATCAATTTGACGATACGGATTTGCCAAAGGCATTGGCAAAAATCAGAAAATCTCCGAATCCGATCATGCCATCACCATCCAGATCAAACCACACGTCATAACCCTCGTCGTCTCGACTTAATCCGAATTGTGACACAAATAGCAAAAAATCGGCAAAACCAACAGCACCATCGCCATCAAAATCAGGAGTAGGTGGTTGAGGCTTGATGTATGGAGACATATCCCACAGCAGAACTGTGTGGTCCCAACTTCCACTGGCAAGGGTGCTACCATCCGGTGAAAACATCACAGAACTGATAACACCGCTATGTCCCTCAAGAGTTGTTATGGGTTGACCAGTGACAACATCCCACAACCGAATCTCCACTGAATTAGGACCTCCACTGGCAAGAGTACTACCATCCGGTGAAAACGCTACGGTACTAACAGAAGTACCATGTCTAAGAGTCCTTTTGAGTTGGCCAGTAACAACATCCCATAACCGAATCGTTCTGTCATCACTACCACTGGCAAGCATGCCACCATCGAGGGAAAATACCACAGAATCGACATCGTCCTCATGTCCTGTAAGAGTCTTTTTTTGTCGGCGAGTGACAACGTCCCACAATTGTATTGTCCCGTCTTCATGCCCACTGGCAAGCGTGCTGTCGTCCGGGGAAAATGCTACAGAATTAACCCCTGATGGAAACCATATAGGGTTCGCCGTATCGCGGCCAGTGATAGCATTCAGAAACCGAATTGCGCCCCTTCCACTTCCACTGGCAAGCGTGCTACCATCCGGGGAAAACGCCACCGATCTAATCGCCGATCTAGGCCATCTATGAGTCGCCCTGCTTTGCCACGTAACGGCATCCCACAAATGTACTGTCCCATCATTGCTCCCACTGGCTAATGTGCTACCATCTGGGGAAAATGCCACGGAACGAAAAGGTATCTCATCTCCGCCTACAGGCACGTCGCCAAGTGTCTCTATGAGTTGACCGGTAACAATATCCCATACTCGAATCGTACTGCCCCTATCCCCACTGGCAAGCGTGCCTCCATCCGGAGAAAATGCCACGGATCTGACAGAACTCCAATGCTCAAGTGTCTGCTTGAGTTGTCCAGTGGCAGCATCCCAAAACCGAACAGCTCCGTCATCACTCCCACTGGCAAGCGTGCTACCATCCGGGGAAAACGCTATGAACGCCACGGAACTAAACCTCGTTGTACGCTCATCAAATAGCTTCTCGCGTTGCCAGGTAACGGCATCCCACAATAGGACAACTCCGGTTTCAGTCCCACAAACAAATATGTCGCCATCCGGGGAAAACGCCAGGGAATAGACATAAATCTCATGCGTCTCAAGTGTCTGCTTGAGTTGCCCGGTGGCAGCATCCCACAATCGAACTGTCCCGTCTCTACTCCCACTGGCAAGCGTGCCACCATCCGGGGAAAATGCAATAGCATAAACCCGTGATGTATGATCTGTAAGCGTCGCCTTATGTTCTCCGGTGGCAGCATCCCACAACCGAACTGTCCCGTCTCTACTCCCACTGGCAAGCGTACCGCCATCCGGGGAAAACGCCACAGAAGCCACAGAACTCCTATGTCCTTCAAGCGTCGCCTTATGTTCTCCAGTGGCAACATCCCACAACCGAATCGTCCTGTCATTACCCCCACTGGCAAGCGTGCCACAATCCGGGGAAAACGCCACGGAAACTACAGAACTCCTATGTCCTTCAAATATTGCTTTCTGTTGTCCAGTGGCAGCATCCCACAACCAAATCCCTCTAAAACCCCCACTGGCGAGCGTGCTACCATCCGGGGAAAACACCGGAGAAGAAAATCTCGTGGAAAAAGGGCTAATCGAACGCCCCTTGAGCAGGACAATTTCGGCACCAGTATGGGCATTATAGATCCAAATACCTATATCCATGCCACTCGCCACTACGAGTTGAGAGCCATCGGGTGAATATGTCATACCGGTTATTACGCCTTTACCCAGACGCGCTTTAGCCCCTTTGGGCAAACCCCACGTTTGATAACTACCGTCAGTAATTGATATGGTAGGTGTTTCAAGCTGCACCCATGTAGATGTACCCCACAGTTCGACCAGGCCATCCCCATCCCCTGAACTGAAAACGAGCATCGTACCATCGGGCGAAAACGATACTGAACGAATCCAACCACTGCGCGGAAGGTCAGCGATATGTCGTCCAGTAGCAACATCCCACAGCTTGAGTGTGCCCTTCGCTGCTCCCGAGGCGAGAATCTTTCCATCAGGCGAAAATGACACAGAAGCAACATCACTAATATGTCCTTCAAAGGTGGCGATAAGTCGTCCAGTAGCAACATCCCACAGCTTGAGTGTGTCATCTCCTGACCCGGAAGCAAGCATTTTACCATCAGGCGAAAACGACACAGAATTTACAGTATATGTATGTCCTTCAAGAGTCGTGATATTCGTCTTCGTCGCAACATCCCATAGCTTGACCGTATTATCAGAAGACCCCGAAGCGAGCGTTGTGCCGTCAGGTGAAAACGACACAGAATTTACATTATGTGTATGTCCCTCAAAGGTAGCGTTATTTTCTCTTGACACAACATCCCACAGCTTAACCGTGTTATCCCCTGACCCGGAAGCAAGCATCGTCCCATCGGGCGAAAACGATACTGAACGGACCCCCCAATCATGTCCATCAAGGTCAGCGATATGTTGCCTTGTCTCAACATCCCATAGTTTGATCGAATTATTCCTTGATCGTGACCCGGAAGCGAGCATTTTTCCATCGGGCGAAAACGATACAGAATAAACATAGCTCGTGTGCCCTTCAAGGATGGCGATATTTGTCTTCATCGCAATATCCCATAATCTAATGGTGTTATCTCTTGACCCGGAAGCGAGCATTTTTCCATCGGGCGAAAACGACACAGAATAGACCTTATCCGTATGCCCTTCAAAGGAAGCGATACGGTTTGCGGATGGCTGATCAGTATATCCAACAGATACAAAACAGAGCAATGCAAACAAGTACACGCTCATCCTGAGCATTATGCAAAATATCTTCATGAAATCACCTCATCTGTACAATCAATTGGATGATACGACTTTGCCAAAGGCATTGGCAAAAATCAGAAAATCCTCAAATCTAATCATGCCATCCCCATCCAGATCAAACCGCGTTTCATAACCCGCGTCGTCCTCACTGAACCCGAACTGCTCTACAAAAAGCAAAAAATCGGCAAAATCAACAGTTCCATCCCCATCAAAATCGGGCGTAGCCATAGACTCTATCAAAAACGTCACCGGCTGCTCAATCCCTATAACCATGACCGAAACAACGATTGGCTCCAAACTGTTACCAAGCGTCAACACACTCGATGCTCGACCGCTCGAATCCGTCACTGTGGTCTCTACACTAAGCGCCCCATCCCCCGCTGTAACTACAAACGCGACTGGCGCACCTGCGAGCACATTCCCATCCAGATCTCGCACTTCAACAACCAGAGGCGTCTCCAACACTGCACCGGGCACGCCTTCCTGTTCACTCTCTGAGATTTTTACCAGCGTCGTAGGTCTGTCAAACAGAACCTCAACACCTCTGTCCTGAAGAGCTGGAATATGCGTATTGAGGGATTGTGAACTCAACGGATTATCCGTAAGATTCAACTCTGTCAGATTGGTTGCAGACCCAAGCCCTACCAACTCGCGAATATTGTGATTGCTCGCATCCAGAGTAGTCAAACTCGCCATATCAATGGTAGTAATGGGTGCAAAACGCGACTTGCCCAGCGCATCCCGGATCACCGCACGCAGGTTGGCATCGGGCATATAAACCACAGGCGTGACATACTCCGACACATCCCACAGCAGAGCCGTGCCATCAGCAGAGCCTGACGCAAGCTTTGTACCTTCAGGCGAAAATGCTATAGATCCGATCGACTCCGTATGCCCTGTAAAGGTAACGACAGACTGTCCGGTTGATATATCCCACAGCAGAATCGTGCCATCCGCTGACCCAGAAGCGAGGATTGCACCATCGGGAGAATACACAACAGACTGGACTAAATCACGCGCCTCAAGAGTGGCGATATTTTCTTCTGTCGCAACATCCCACAGCAGAACCGAGCCATTCGTTGCCCCCGAGGCGAGGGTCGTTCCATCGGGCGAATACGCAACAGAATTGACCCCAGCCGTATGTCCCTCAAAAGTAGCGATATTTTCCCCTGTCGCGACATCCCACAACTTGACCAAGCCATCCCAAGCCCCAGAAGCAAGGGTCTTCCCATCAGGAGAAAATGCAACAGAATTGACCCCAGCCGTATGTCCCTCAAAAGTAGCGATATTTTCCCCTGTCGCGACATCCCACAACTTGACTGGGCCATTCCATGACCCGGAAGCGAGGGTCGTCCCATCAGGTGAAAACGATACATAAATGACCGGAGACCTATGTCCCTTAAACATGGCGATATTTTCTCCAGTGGCGAGGTCCCATAGCCAGATCTCGTGCCCAGTTCCCAAAGCAAGGGTCGTTCCGTCGGGTGAGATCGAGTCAAAACCTACATCTCCTTTGAGCATAGTGATATTTTCTTCGTTGACAACATCCCACAGCGAGACTCTGTAGTCTCTTGTTCCCCAGATGAGCGTCGTGCCATCAGGTGAAAATGCCACAGACACGACCTGATATGTATGCTTTAGTATCGTGTGATTGTGTGTTGCAACATCCCACAGCTTGACCGTGTTATTCTGTAAGGTGGAAGCGAGTGTTGAGCCATCAGGGGAGAACGCAACAGACTGAACCCAATAGGTATCCCCAGTAAATAGCGCAAGTTCGCGAAAAGTCACCACATCGTAAAGATAGATACCAATGCTACTTGCCGCAGCCAGGCTTCGACCGTCAGGGGAAAACGCCACAGACTCGGCTCGGTGTGTTTCAAACGTAGCGATATTTGTCCCGGTTGCAACATCCCACAGCTTGACCTCATCCCATGATCCTGCAGCCAGTATTGTGCCATCGGGCGAAAACGCCACAGACCAGACTCTATATGTATGCGTCTCAAACGTGGCGATATTTTCTCTGGTCTCAACATCCCATAGCTTGATCGTGTCATCTTCTGACCCAGAAGCCAGCATTGTCCCATCGGGCGAAAATGATACAGAATAGACCTTATCCGTATGTCCTTCAAGAGTGGCGATATTTTCTCTGGTCTCAACATCCCATAGCTTGATCGTATTATCCCGAGCCCCAGAAGCCAGCATTGTCCCATCGGGTGAAAATGACACAGATTCCAGCCACTCTGTATGTCCTTCAAAGGTAGAGATATTTGTTCCTGTTGCAACATCCCACAGTTTAACCGTTCTATCAGCAGCCCCAGAAGCCAACATTGTCCCATCGGGTGAAAACACCACACAATCAATCCAATCCGTATGCCCGATGAATAGCGCGCGTTCACGATATGTCGCCACATCGTAAAGATAGATACCAATGCTACTCGCCACAGCCAGACTTCGACCATCCGGCGAATATGCCACAGCCCTGTCGGTTCCCCGAATGCGTCCTTTTCCCAGACGAAACATCGCACCGTCGGGCAAACTCCCCGTTTGATAACTACCGTCAGGGATTGATGTGGTAGATGTTCCAACACCCATGGCATTAAAGATCTCCTTAGCCCCAGCGACTGATACTTCAACAGTATTTGTCTCCGGATTGTCTCCAAGCATCAGCGTACTCTGTGCCCTACCATTGGCATCGGTTATTGCCTTCTCAACCGTGAACCGCCCACTGAGCTTACCGTCTCCTTCCGTGACAGTAAACGTGACCGTAGCACCTTCAAACACAGCACCATACTGATCTCTCACCTCAACAATTAGAGGATTCGCCAACTCTGAATCCGGCGTGCCCCGCTGGTTATCGCCTGAAATCTTCACAAGCATTGCAGGACGGGGAAGCTGCCACTCAGAAATATCCCATAATCTGACCGTATGATCCCATGAACTGGAAGCGAGGATTGTACCATCTGGCGAAAATGCCACAGATTCGACACCACCCTCATACCCTGAAAAGGTGGTGATATTTGTGCCCGTCGCAACATCCCACAGCTTGACCGTTTTATCTTCTGATCCAGAAGCAAGTATTGTCCCATCAGAGTAGAATACAACAGAATTGACAAAAAACGTATGTCCCTCAAGGGTAGTAATATTCTCTTTTGTCGAAACGTCCCATAATTTAACCGTATAATCGAAAGCTCCTGAAGCGAGCATTGTCCCATCGGGTGAAAACGACACAGAAAGAATTCTATCCTTACCTTCAATGGTGGCTATCTCTGTGCGCGTCGCAACATCCCATAGTCTGATTGTTCTATCCCCTGAGCCTGAAGCGAGCATTGTCCCGTCAGGTGAAAACGACACAGCACTAACCCAATCCTCATGTCCCTCAAGCGTGGCGATACTTGTACCTGTCGCAACATCCCATAGCTTGACCGTTCCACCAGAAGCCCCAGAAGCGAGCATTGTCCCATTGGGTGAAAACGACACAGAAATAATTGTGCCCCTATCCCTATCTTCAATGGTGGCTATTTCTGTTCGCGTCGCAACATCCCATAGTCTGATCGTTCTATCTTGTGAGCCTGAAGCGAGGATTGTACCATCTGGCGAAAATGATACAGTGTTAACCTCATTGTTATGCCCCGAAAGAGTAGCAATATTTGTTTTTGTCTCAACGTCCCACAGCTTGATTGTGCTATCCTGTGACCCTGAAGCAAGGATTGTACCGTCAGGCGAAAACACCACAGAACGGACCGCTCTCGTATGTCCCTCAAGGGTGGTGATATAGTTTGGCGGGGTTTCCCACAGTTCAAAATACACGCTACCCACATTTCCATCAGTATCAACTGCTTCGATATAAATTGGATGAATGGTAGGATTGGAAAGACTCGGTCCCGTAACAGATGGAATGACGCCGTCATACTCAAATTCAATGACGGTATCTTTTTCACCTACCAAGCCACGACATGTCTTCACTTCACGAAATCCAGCGGCAATGTGTGGTTTTCCCGTTCTAACGAATAAGAGTACTTGATGGAGTCCTTCTAAATCGCTGACTTTAAGTTGAACAGAAACGCTCTTTGAGCCTGCGGAATATACCCGTGATGAAATGAGTTCTATATTTGGCAACTGCGCCTCTTCAATTGAGGCATCGGGATTGAAATACGGATGCACAGCCAAAAATTCGGCGTGGCACATAGATAACCGATTTCGTCCTGCACCATACGACATGATGTACGCATTGTCGCGGAAATCGTGCTGCAATCCAAAAGCATGGCCAAGCTCATGTGCTACCACATGCCAGATAAATTCGCCGGGAAACAAAGCAATGCCACCATTTTTTCCCATACGACTTCCGGCACCTCTCGCACTCTGACCAATACTACCAATTGAATTTGTACCGTTATCAATGACGATGAAGTAAATGTTCTCTCTCACATCAAACGCTTGTTCAATCTCTTCGAACACAGTCTTAAATGTCTCATCAAAATAGTGGCTATTGGGGTGTTGACCCTCCATGCGATGCACCAGTGGTTCGCCCTGGGCACCGGTCTCAAAGCGGAAGGGGTTTTTTTCATACCCATGCGCCTGCATCTGCTCGGCAAAGAAGGTCTGAACCTGGCGAATTGTCACTTTCATCGAATCCACTACCTCCTGGCGAAATGGACGGTTATTCGGCAAAAAGTAGATCATCCGCACCGTGCGTGGTTCGCCAACGTTCAGATTAAGCGCGTGCTTCGTGGCAACATACAGACTATCTGGCTCTCTCAGGTCGAGCGGCAGACAGAAATGCACATCAGTCGATGGTGGCGAAGCATATCCAGCAGACGATAGACAGAGCAAAGCAAACAAGCACGCGCTCAACCTGAGTGTCTTGCAGTATATTCTCATGAAATCACCTCATCTGTATTTGAGTCGAGATTTTGCTGAACCACTTAAAACCGCAACGTGGCAACCGCGGACAGATTTCCATCGCGGTCAGGTGCGAGACCGACTGAGAACCGGCGTGGCTCAGACGATTTGCGTAATATTTTAGATGCAATGTAAGCCCCAGCGATTGGGCAGACAAACAGGGAAGACCAGAGCGTCTCTGAGGCAGATGTCATGGCGATGCCTACGCCGCCGCCAACAAGGCTACCCACCAGTGTAGATCCGAGTGAATCGTATGGATTCAGGCCGATAATAGTGCCACTTATATAGCTGACAAGAATGCCTGACCATACGACAGTATCCAAGTGTTCATAGTCTCCGCACTTCATATCCTCATCCGATATCTCAATAAGACAATAATCTTCTGGAAGAAATGGCATCATTGCAGATATCGACATAACTACTCCTATAGGTCCACCTACCAAACCACCTAACAACCTGGTACCAACGCCAGGAGGCTTTTTTTTAAAAAAGGGGGCACGCTGAAGTTGGCTTGGATAATCGCAGACCATCAAGACAGTGATCTTCTCCCGAGAAATTATCCTCCTCCCAACGCGAGAAGTGTGTTGAATCGTTAGTTCAGTCTCATTCATCGCGCGGACAAACCCCTCTGCTTTCTCAATCTTGCCATCATCTCTGAGGTAGGTCAAACCCACATAGCGACCTTTAGCAACGACTACCTTTCGCGCATTTTCCCCAACGTACTGATCAACCTCGCCAATCACCGCTGAGGGAAGAACGGATGGTTTTGACTCAGACAATTGCTGCTGCCTGGCAAAGAGACGCTTGATCTCCTGAAGTTGGCGTGAATGATCACAGACCATCAGCACCTCAATCCTTTCTCGTGCGATGCGTTTGCGTAAACCGCCCTGATAAATCGTCAACTCGGTTTCATCTATCGCTCGCACATACCCCTCCGCTGTCTCGGTCTTGCCATTCGCCCCGCGGTACGTCACTTCGACATAGCGACTTTAGCGACAATCACTCGCCACGCATCCTCCCCCACATACTTTTTAACGCCAGCAATCACCTCATAAGCAACATTGCCATTCGTATTAGCACCGCCATTATTAGCGGGAGCCTTCGTGTTGATCGGATCGAGCCATTGTATAACGTGATCTTCTGCCTTTGATTCTTTTTTAGCCCGCTCTATTTCTCTTGCTTTCACATTCCGAATAAACCGATTTACCTCATTCATCTGCTTCGCTGACTCAGTTGATTCGTCGCTCATAATCACCGACAGGACATTTTCATAAGCAATGGTCTTCTTTCCAAAAAGTGCTCCACTACGAATGGTGAACGTGGTTTCACCAACCTCATCAATCCATCCCTTTACCAATTTCTGTTCTCCATTGCTATCGTAATATGTGACTGCAACATAAGCATCTTGCGTCAGTGTATTGGCATTGATCTCTGCACCTTGCAGATATATAGCTGCGTGTGCAAGCGTCGGAGCCATCGCGTTGAGCTGGAGAGCTGCAGTTATACAGACAGAGGTTAATTTTTTCATGAATGTCTCCTTAAAGCGACAGAGAATTTGACTTTAGAACATAAAAGCAATACTGATGATATGTCCATTTTCGTATTGGCTTGGGAAAAAATAGGGCGTGTAATCTATCTTTACACCCATGCCCTTTTGGGTCAGGAAATGCAACCCACCTCCCCATTTAGCCGACCCCCTAAAGATATAATCTTGATCTCCAAAGTCCCGCGAGAATCCACCTAAACGCAACGAGAATCCAACAGAACCATTTGCACCGTAGTGCGTGTACCCATATTCGATAGCTGCACTCAGTATTGTGTCCCTGTCAAAATTGATCGGTATCTCCATGTCTAACATAACGTCCAGTTGGTGTGGCAAAGGCCCGGCATTTATCAAGGCGAACATATCGATGAGCAACCCCAGCCGCGCATCCTTTTGAAGCAGGCTATCTGAACTCACATTTTCCAGACCTACTGACATCACCATATTCCGGAACCCGATAACATACGTACCCAAATCAAAGGCAACCTTATTTTGTGTTTGTGAAATAAACTGTCTAAGTTCTGGAGAATAAATCTGATAGTTGTTATGAATCAGCTTAAACGTCGTTCCCACCGCAATTCTGTCCGTTATTTTTTGTCCATAGCCTCCGAAAATGGCATAATCCTCGCTATAGTTATCGCGCTCGGCATAAAGGCCAAATGCCCTTTGCCCAAGCACATTTGCAGAAATCCCCACGTTGTGTTCCTCCGTGTCCGATGGCCAGTCTATGTAGGTAAAATAGGCTTCTCTGCGTTCCATAAAAGCCAGTCCTGCTGGATTGTACAGAATGGCCTGCCCACTCCCAATCAATCCCACACCAACCTCACCCAAAGCAGTGGTGCGAGCATGCCTCTGGGCAAATCCTTCACCTGCTATGAGCCAGGTACACAATGTGCTTAGCCCGATCAGAATATATTGTCTCATAATCATTTACCTTTCGTGATTGGTCTTTGTCACAAACTCAGGACATAGACCCCTATTAATACAAAATCCCTCAGACCTGCGAGATCATTTCGAGTTTGAGGACGGAGACTTTCCACCCAAAATGACGCCATATTTCAGATGGAGCATGAGATTACTCCGTCTTTGTCCATTAAAAAACCATCGCATATATGATGGCTCAATCCTGATCGCCATCTTGTTCTGGAAAACGCGGCGATACCCAATACCTATTCCCGCACCAACTGTGGAACGGGTCAATATTGTCGCGAAAGACCTGATATAAACAGCGTTCGATGTTTTCTTGCTCAAAAAATAAGCGACCCCACCCTGTGCTCCCCAAGAGGTAAAATTCCCGCCATCCCAGTAGGCAGAGGTAAGCCCCCCACCCAGGTCAAAAGCCAATCTTGAAAAAGAAAAGCCAGATACATAGATTAACGGCAATAGTCTCCCGTACAAGCCTCCTCCCATACCAATGAGTGTGCCAGTATCCCCGGCTAAGGCACCGAGTGCCTCGGAATCATCGGAATAATCGATCGCATATCGCACAGATAGAATTTCTGCGCCGATCTCAAGTGGTGATTGTCTTAGGTTTTTGATAGGTTTCAGTTTTTGAACGCGGTCTAATGCGATTTCCTTCTTCCTAAACCGTTCACCAACGATCAAGGTTTCGGCATCAATGCCCTTGATATAGCCTCTTGCAACTGCGCGTGTCTCCCACGTTCCCGATATGGAATCCCAATCTCCTTTTCCATAAATCACCTCAACAAAAGTACCGATCTTAACTTTACCGCCATCTATGCCACTGCCTTTGAGCACTTGAGCGCGAATCTGACCTGCCTCTTGCACGCTAATGTTTTCTCTAATAAATCGATTCACCTCATTCATCTGCTTCGCTGGCACAGTTGATTCATCGCTCATGATCACGGACACGACGTTGGCGTAGGCAATGGCTTTCTCGCTCTTGAGACCTCCACTTCGAATGGTGAACGAGGTTTCGCCAATCGCGTCAATCCACCCCTTCTCCGTTTTTTCCTGACCTCTGTTATCGCGATAAGTGACTTGCACATACGCATCTCGAATCAGCGTATTGGCATTGACCTCTGTGCCTTGCAGATATGTAGCTGCGTGCGCGAGTGTGGGAGCCATCGCGTTGAGCAAGAGGGCTGCGGTTACGAAGATGGCGATGGTTTTAATGACATTGTGCAGAGGGGGACAAACGCCTAATTGGCTTGAATGACATTTTGTTCTGCACGAACCATATTTAGTGTGCATATACATGGGGTTCTCCTATTTTTTAGTGGAAATAGTCTTAAATGAGGCATGTTGATGGGCGTACCCGCACGGCCCGCCAAACAGCGTGTGTAAAGTGCGAGACACTGAGGCATTATTTTGGACGACCGTTAGAGTCGCTTTTTTTTACCAACCTCAATTAAAAATTAAACGTGAGCGCGGCGCGAAGCCCTTTTTTGGCACTTTATCTTTTAAGATGCTTTCGATACCATCAATTTGACGATACGGCTTTGCCAAAGGCATTGGCAAAAATCAGAAAATCCCCGAATCCAATTGTGCCATCGCCATCCAGATCAAACCACACGTCATAACCCTCATCGTCCTCACTGAACCCGAACTGCGCCACAAAAAGCAAAAAATCGGCAAAGCCAACAACACCATCACCATCGAAATCGGGTGTTGGCGTCTTGTCAAACAAGACCTCAACACCTCTGTCCTGAAGCGCTGGAATATGCGTGTTGATAGACAACGAACTCAACCGATTATCCACAAGATTCAACTCGGTCAGATTGGTTGCAAACTCAAGCCCGTCCAAATCGCGGATATTGCGATTGCTCGCATCCAGAGCAGTCAAACTCGCCATATCCGTCGTAGTAATAGGTGCAAAAGGCGACTTGCCCAGCACATCTCGAATAACTACTCGAAGGTTAGCATCGGGCATATAGACCACAGGTGTGACATACTGCGACATATCCAGCAGATGAGAGACAGAGCAACGCAAAAAAGCACGCGCTTACCCTGAGTATCTTGCATTCTATTCTCATGACATCACCTCGCGTTTCGTCTTGCCCCCTGACAAGGGCAGGATATCACCGATGTCTTGTGGAGTAATTCCCTAATCTCCTGGTCTTTTTTGCCGGCATCTGAATCGAAGAATATTTGTACTATGTCACTTAAGCAATGCCCACAGGAGAATCGTGCCATCCCATGAACTTGACGCGATTATTGTCCCATCGGGCGAAAATGACGCAGAAGTGATATTAGATGTATGCCCTTCAAATGTGGAGATCAGGTGTCCTGTGTCGGTATTCCAAAGATTGATCGTTTTTTGTCCCACCGAAGCAATAGTCTTGCCGTCAGGCGAGAACGCAACATAGACGAGGTTGCCAATGTCCCGTATATGTTCGAGTGTGGCATTCAGGCGTCCCGTTTCGACATCCCAGAGACTAACAGACCACCCTCCCGCTGCAGCGATCGTGGTACCATCGGGTGAGAACGCAACAGAGTTGAGCCAATCTATATGTTCGAGGGTGGTAGTCAGTCGTCCTGTTTCGACATCCCACAGTCTAACAGTGCCATCACCTACCCCCGTAGCGAGTGTAGTGCCATCGGGTGAGAATGCCACAGAGTTGAGCCAATCTATATGTTCGAGGGTGGTAGTCAGTCGTCCTGTTTCGACATCCCACAGTCTAACAGTGCCATCTATTGCCCCCGAAACGATCGTGGTACCATCGGGTGAGAATGCCACAGAGGTAACTCTACCCGTATGCCCTTGAAGTGTGGCGGTCAGTCGTCCTGTTTCGGCATCCCACAGCCTGACTGTGTAATCTTGTGCTCCAGAAGCGATTGTGGTACCATCGGGTGAGAACGCGACAGAAGTGATCCAGGACGTATGTCCTTCAAGTGTAGCCTTCAGGTGTCCTGTTTCGGCATCCCAAATACTGGCTATGTCATCAGATGCTCCTGACCCTGAAATGATCGTGGTCCCATCAGGTGAGAATGCGACTGAGTGGACGGTAGACGTATGTCCTTCGAGTGTAGAGATCAGGCGTCCTGTTTTGGTATCCCACAGTTTGACTGTGCCGTCTAGTGACAACGAGGCGAGTATCGTGCCATCGGGTAAAAATGCGACAGAGTGAACGCCATCTGTATGCCCTTGAAGTGTGGCGGTCAGGCGTCCTGTTTCGGCATCCCACAGCCTGACTGTGTAATCTTGTGCCCCAGAAGCGATTGTGGTACCATCGGGTGAGAATGCGACTGAGTGGACGGCAGACGTATGTCCTTCAAGTGTAGCCTTCAGGCGTCCTGTTTTGGTATCCCACAGTTTGACTGTGTCGTCTCGTGACGCCGAGGCGAGTGTTGTGCCATCAGGTGAGAACGCAACAGAGGTAACGTCATCCCAATGTCTTTCGAGTGTAGAGATCAGGCGTCCTGTTTTGGTATCCCACAGCCTGACTGTGTTGTCGTGTCCCCCCGAAGCGATCGTGGTGCCATCAGGTGAGAACGCAACAGAGAGGACGATAGAATCAGGTCCTTCAAGTGTGGCAATCATGTGTCCTGTTTTGGCATCCCAGAGCGTAACCGGGGCGTATCCAGCCGAAGCGACTGTCGCCCCATCAGGCGAGAATGCGACAGTGAATACACCACGGTTATGTCCAAGCGTGGCAGTTAGTCGTCCTGTTTTGGCATCCCGCAGTTTGACTGTGTGGTATTCCGTAGAAGCGATCGTAGCCCCATCAGGCGAGAATACGACAGCCTCGATCCAAGGCGTATATTCATGTTCAGTGAGTAGCGCGACTTCACAGGTGGTTGCCACATCGTAAAGCCAAATGCCAATGTTACTTGCCACAGCTAACTGTTCTCCATTGGGCGAGAACGCGACTTCAGAATAAGAAATATCTCCTTTTCCCAAGCGGGCGATTGCGCCATCGGGTAGGTTCATCGTCTGATAATAAGGACGAGGTGATATTACTTTGCCAAAGTCGTTGACAAAGATCAAAAAATCGCCAAACCCAATGGTGCCGTCATCATCCAGATCGTACCTGGCTTGATATAGCTCATCACCTCGATTGGCCTCAAACAATTCTACAAATAGCAAAAAGTCGGAAAATCCAACGCTACCATCTGCATCAAAGTCAGATTTCAGGGTTGGTTGTAGCGCGGCGTTGGCCCGCAGGGTCAGAGATGAGGGATAAATCAGAAGTGGGATGGACAGGAGTGCAGAAATCAAAATCAGCTTTTGTACCGTACAAAAAAATCGCATTTCGTTCCTCATCTACGCAAGACGCAGTGTAACGAGTTGACATCGACACCCCAAAAAAGGGGTGCCGGGCATTGTCAACAGTCACGCAGGAATAGAAATGCGGGAATGTCCTACCTATTTACCGAAACATGGGGGATCAGTCCATGTCTATACTCGGTTATTGTATTCAGCAGATACCCGACATAACGGTACCTGCTTGACTGTTGACAAAAATAAAATATATCATTCCCGCGGTTTTTCAAATACTTTTTATATAATTTATCGGATAGCCCGTAAAACCCAACAGCTTTAGCGTTGGGAAACAGACGCGAGTTAGCGAGCGTTGTTTTGCAAGTGGCTCTACGAATCTATGGGTTGGTGCTTTAGCATGGCGGCACATTGTTCAAGACAATGTGGGCGGTGAATCAACAAGAATAGTCCTTTAGTTTTGCTTGACAGAAAAGGCATATAAATATATATTTTACTTATGGTTAAGTCATTTAAATACAGATTGCGCCCGACCAAAAAGCAAGAGAAAATCTTGCTGGCACATATTGACGAATGTCGCATTCTCTACAACCAACTCCTCTGTGCCAGAAAGCAAGCATGGAAAAATGAGAATAAGTCCCTGTCAAAGTATGACCAAACGAATACGATACCATTGCTGAAGCAACAACATGCTGAATTTACGCAAGTATATAGTCAGGTATTGCAACAAGTATCAGCAAGAGTGGATTTGGCGTTCAAAGGTTTCTTTCGTCGCTTCAAAGAGAGGGCAAAGACTGGCGAGAAAGCTGGCTTTCCCAGATATAAGGGACAGAATCGCTATGATTCTATTACCTATCCTAATTTTTCCAGCGGTTGCCGATTGGACGGCAAGGGCTTGCGATTGAGCAAAATAGGCTGTATTCGCGTTGTCCAGCATAGACCTCTCGGCGGCATTGCAAAGTCTTGCACTATCACTCGCACGGCGACGGGTAAATGGTATGCATCTATCCCTTGTGATATTGGCGACATAAGTAAGAAAACCGATACTAACTCTGCTGTTGGCATTGACGTGGGTCTCAATTCCTTTGCTGTAACCAGTGACGGGCAGACAATAGCCAACCAGCGATTCTTTCGCAAAGAAGAAAAGACGCTTGCCAAAGCACAGCGCAAATGGGACGCGGTGAAAAAAAGACCTAAAACTGACGCCGTAAGAGAAAAGCGACGTAAAGTCATTGCCAGAGTGCATGAGCGTATCCGTAATAAGCGACATAACTTTGCCCATCAAGAATCAAGAAAAATGGTCAATCGCTACGGCTTCATAGCCGTCGAGAAGTTGAAAGTTCAAAAGATGCAAAAGAACGGGCGATTGTCTAAATCAATAGCAGACGCAGCATGGTCCCTGTTTCGGCACTGTCTCGAATACAAAGCGGAAGAGGCTGGTATTGGATTCAAGGCCGTCAAGCCTGAATACACGTCACAAGATTGCTCGGCATGCGGACATAGAGAAAAGAAAAAACTCTCTGATCGTGTGCATCATTGCAAACAGTGTGGCTATACAGCAGACAGAGACCTCAATGCTGCCATAAACATATTGACGTTGGGGCTACAACGTCAGGCGGTTTGACCGCCAAGAAGCCCACTCGCAGAGCGCTTTAGCGTTGGGAGTAGTCACATTCAATAATTTGGACAGAATCAGGCAGCAATTTTGCTATATCTCCACCTGCTGAAGGCTATCATTTTTCGGAACCGCATCAGCCTGCTTACTACTCGGTCACAACACGTCATATGCAAATCCTGTGCCAAAACCGTTTTACCCCTGAAAAGGCCATTTTCCCTGCTATCCACCCCAAAATCCTCCAAATACTGCAAATCCTATATTGCACCTGCAAACCCCGTATTGCATGACAGACACAAAAAAATCCGGAGACACAATGTGTATCTCCGGACTCGTCAAACAGATTGAAAATTTTATTACCGATAAATCCCGGGATCGATCCCGTGCTCCTTCAACTTCTGTTGCAACGCCTGCCGTTTCATACCAATAGCCGGTGCCGTACGGCTGATATTGCCATTGTAGTATTCTAAGGCGGATCGAATAAACGCAACCTCAAAAGACTGCACAACCTCATGCTTTGCATCTTGAAAAAACACCCCATCTCGCCAGACAGACTCCTCGCTCTCCACAGACTCAACGCCCCGAACCTCCTGAGGAAGCAAATCGCGACTCAACTCGGACCCATCTGAAAAAATAACCGCCCGCTCAACCGCGTGCATCAACTCCCGTATATTGCCCGGCCATGCATACACCATCAGCATCTTCATCACATCCGGCGGCACATCTGCCATCGCCTTGCCGTGCTGTTCATTAAAACGCGCCAAAAAATGCTGAACAAGCAACGGAATATCCTCGCGCCGATCCCGCAAAGGCGGCAAAAAAATATCCACCACCTTTAAGCGATAAAAAAGATCCTCCCGAAACCGTCCTTCCGCAATTTCCACCGGCAAATCCTTATTCGTCGCGCTGATAATCCGCACATCGACCGTCACCGTCTCCGAACCGCCCAGGCGCTCAAATTGTTGCTCCTCCAACACGCGCAACAACTTCGCCTGCGTCTCGACGTGCATATCGCCGATCTCGTCTAAAAACAGGGTCCCCCCATCCGCAAGCTCAAACTTGCCCTGCCGCCGCGCAGTCGCCCCGGTAAATGCACCTCTCTCATGCCCGAACAACTCGCTCTCGATCAACTCCGTCGGCAGCGCTGCCGCATTCACCGCGACAAAAGGCCACGCCTTTCGCCCGCTCTGCTCGTGAATCGCCCGCGCAACCAATTCCTTTCCCGTACCACTCTCCCCGCTAATCAGCACCCCTGCATCGGTCGTAGCCACCTTGCCGATCAAATCATAAACCTTCTCCATCGCGCGGCTGCGACCAATCAACAACCCGAACCCCGACTGCTGCCGAAGCGCGTTGCGAAGCGTCTCATTCTCCCGCCGCAACCGCACCGTCTCCAGCACATTCTCCACCAAACAGCGAAGCTCATCCACATCGTAGGGCTTGCTCAAATAATCGTACGCACCCGCCTTCATCGCCTCCACCGCAATCCGCTCCGACCCATACGCCGTAATCACAATAACCGGTCGCGCATCCCCCTGATCAGCCAATCGCTTCACCAGCGTCAACCCATCCATCTTCGGCATCTGGATATCGCAAATCAACAAATCGGGATTGCCCTGCGCCACAGCCGCCAGCGCAGCCACCCCATCCTCTGCTTCGACAATCTCACACCCCAGCACCGCCAGTGCCCGCTTCAACCCATACCGCGCCGCAGGGTCATCATCCACAACCAGAATTTTATACTGCATCGTCCCCCCCGGGAAGTTGAACCGCAAACACCGCCCCCGCGCCATCTGCATTTGCCACCTCAATCGCACCTCCCATCCGCTCCACATCGCGCTTCACAATCGCAAGCCCCAAGCCCGTGCCCGAAGCCTTCGTCGTGAAAAACGGCTCAAAAATACGAGCCTGACCTTCCTCTGAAATCCCCGACCCTGTATCCAACACCCGCACCTCCACACCGCCGTGCAACCGCCGCGCCTGCACCGTCAACCGCCGCTCTGTGCAATCGCCTTCCATAGCCTGAATACCGTTCAAAATCAAATTGAAAAACACTTCCTTTAAATCCTCTGGATCGCCCTTCACCACGAGACCATCCGCCACCTCAAAACAGATCTCCACGCCGTGTCGCTCCGCCTCGTGAAACAAAATCAACACCACATCTTCCAGCACAGCCTTCAGGTCCAACGCCTGAAACCCATCGTCCTGCTTGGGTTGGGCAAATCTGAGCAAGCGATCTACCACGCGGTTTAGCCGATCAATCTCGCGCAACACCACAGACAAATCGCCCACCTTTGTCTGGTCATCTTGCAAATCCTCCCGCAACACAGTCGCAATCGCCTTGATCGAACTCAGGGGATTCTTCACCTCGTGCGCAATACTCGCCGAAAGCAACCCCAACGCCGAAAGCCGCTCCGCCTCGTACATCTGCCGCTCCAATTGCAACCGCCGCTCCACCAGGCGCGTATTTTCAACCGCCAATGCAATCTGATTGCAAAGCGTACCGAGCAAATCCCATTCTTCAGACGAAAAAGATCCCCCGCGTTTCTTCTCACTCAGACAGAGCAAACCAACCGGCTTTTCCTCTTGCAACACCGGAATACACAATTCAACCCCTTGCTTTGCCAGTATTGCAGTAAGTGCCGGATAGTGCAAATCGCCTACATCCAGCGGGCGGCGGTGAGCCAACAGCCAGCCGACCACCGCTTCGATCTGCCTCCCGTCTTCTCCCTCAAACGGCGTGGGTGATGGATCAAACCCTGGCAAACCACTGCTTGCGATCACCTCCACCTGACTGACCCGCCCCTCCTCGTACTCGAACACCACCAGCGAAACAGCGTGTACCTTCAATACAGTTCCAACCGCATCTACCACCGACTTCAACCGCCTCTCCAGCGCGTGCGGCACATTCAGCGTTTGACTCAACGTACCCAGCAAATGCTGGTATTCGTAGCGCGCCCTGAAAAACAGGCGATTGATTATCCCCTGCAACCGATTCTTAATTGGCTGAAACAGAAAAATCAACAGCGAAATCAAAATAGCCTCAACCACCTCTACCCTGAACCCACTGTCCAGACGTCCCAATGCCTCTGCAACGCGCCGAATCACAAGCAAATAAACCGTCAACACAATACCTGTCAACGCAGAATAAAACAACGCGGGATTCACAACAATCTGGAAAAAGCTGTACCGATAAATAAAATAACCCAGAATATACGCCGGCACGATCGGCGAAAGAAAAAGCACCAGAGCGAGCACCGGCCCCACAACAGCACTTTGGAGCAACCCAAGCGGATAGGCAAAAACCGTCAAAACCGCGATACCCGTCAGCGCGAAGGCCATCAAACGGTAAAACACCTTATGCACCTCTGTCTCCGACCTCATCGCAAATCCCCGGCAGAGATACGCCGAAAACAGAAGCATAGCGATGGCATACAGGCTAAAACTCACGCGCTTGATCGGTGCTTGAGACATGCCAATCAAAAAAATGATTATCCCCGGCACAAAAGTGATAGGCAGGAGATACCGCCGCAACCCACGCGCCATCTTGTGCTCATCTGCAAAAACCAGCACCGTTGCCAACAGCGCAGAAGGCAAAAAATCGAGCCCAAAACGCGCCACATGCGCCGCATAATTCACTGCACCAGCATCCGGCGCCGCCTGCTCAATCAAAATGCGCAGCGCGTCTCCAGTGTACCAGAGTGCCCCCGCTGAAATCAACAACAAAAGCGGAAGCGGCGTGCCCTTCCGCTTTATCGCCGAGACAAAAATGCCCCAGAGCAACCCGGCGGCAAGCGCCGCGCCGACCAGCCAGATCATTTCATATAGCGATAGGTCCATCAATACCCCTTCGCCAAATCCGCTCGGCTTTGCGCTTCGGCCTCTTCGGGATCGCGTCTCAACTCCTTCGCCAACAAATCGTGCAATTTCGAGATGCGATCTGCCTGCGCGGGATCATTTGCCAGATTGTTAAATTCCCCGGCATCCTCTTCCAAATTGTACAACTCGCGTTCGGGTCCATGCACCTCGTCAAACCGCGTGTGATACACGTATTTCCATGGCCCCTGCCGAATCATCGCCATGCCCGACGCAATATTGTGGCCATAGTATTCGCTCACCGCAATATCCCGCCAATCGCTATTCCCATCGTCCAGATAATTGAGCAGCGACTCGCCATCCCAGTCATCTGACCGTTCCGCCCCGCCGATCTCCGCTATTGTCTGCGCCAGATCCACCAGTGAACACACACCCGTCCGCCGCTGCCCACCAGCCCAGCGTTTTGGATAAGACACAATCAGCGGCATCCGCGAAGCGTGTTCATACATATTATTCTTCCACCACAACCCATGATCGCCCTTGTTCTCGCCGTGATCCGTGCAGTAAATCACAATTGTATTATCCGCCACTTCGGAATCATTGAGTGCGGAAAGCAACTTGCCGATCTCATCGTCCAGCCAATTCACAAAGCCCCAGTAAAGCTCGCGCCCCAATTTCGTCTGCTCGGGCGTCGCCTTTGTCACGCCAAACCCAGCTCGCAAATGCTTGTAATTGGTCGGCAACGTCTCCAAAAAATCCTCGGGAATCTCGGGCATGGGCACCTTGTCTTTGTAAGGCGCGTAATACGCTTCTGGAATAGTCAATGGAAAATGCGGCGCCAGATAACCGGCCAGCAAAAAGAACGGCTTATCATCCGCCGACCGATCCTGCAAAAACGCACTGCACTCCGCCGTCACCTTGCGGTCCTTTTCTAAAATGGGCGATGTATCACTCGTCTTAAAAGCCGCCACTCGCCCTTCCCAACCGCGTGCTGACTCCCGCATATCATCGAACGCTCGCCGTCCGCCCTTCCCACTCCTGTCCCCTTGATTCGCACCGGGATAAACATCGCGAAAACCATAGCGATGCGTACCCGCAAAATGCATCTTACCGCCCAACCAGCATTCATAGCCTACCGCATTCAGCGCATGAGGCAGCGAAGGATAATCGTCAGAGGGCAACTGACAATCATTGGTCCAAACACCACAGCGACTCACATATTGCGCCGCCGTAAAACTCGCACGCGCAGGCGCGCAAAGCGGCGAACTCGTATAAGCCGCATCAAACACAATACCCTCTTCGGCCAGCCGGTCCATGTGCGGCGTTTGCACAATAGAATCGCCATAACACCCCATCACTGCCGGGTCGTGCTCATCGGACATAATCACCAGAATATTTGGACGGTCAGACATAAAATCTCCTTGTGGTTAGTGTGATATGACACATCATCTAAAGCAACTGATCCAATGCCTGGGCGCGATTAATACTTGTACGCCAAAATTCTTCGGGCGTATCCGCACTCCACCTCGCCCAAATTAAAGCCAGAACCAGACCCCATTTGATAATTCGCTCGCGCGGGATATCCAATTCTTCGGCCATAATCTCCACGCGTCGAACATCGATTTCACCCCGGTCATATCCTTCACAGGATGCGTCGGGATAATTCGCCAAAAAAGCACCGACCTCGTAACCCGGATCGCCAAAATAACCTTTGGGATCAATGACGAGATACGGTTCGCGCTCTGAACTCAAGATATTCCAGTGATGCAAATCCCCGTGCAGAACAACCGTTTCTGTACTGGTACTCATCAACTCATCGTAAAGTGTTTCGGCGCGCACAACCCATTTCTCGGGCAACGGCCCAGTGCCGCCATTGAATTTTTTACGCAATTTGTCAAAGCCATCTATTTCGTAAGCCGTCGGTCGAAAAGTGTGAATTTTCGGAACGGGTTGCCAGAACTTTTTCATCAGGCGAGCGGCAATGCGCGTATTCTCCTCGTCATCCGGACAAACACCCAAAGGCACACCTGGACAGACGCGCTCGAGCATCAGCACGCCCAACGCCTCGTCAAAATCGAGCAACTTGACCGTGCCATCACCATTGCAAAGTTGCAGCGCGTGGCACTCTTGTTGCCAGATTTCCGCCAGTTGCGAAGGCGAGCCAATTTTTAAAATGACCTCTGTGCCCTTCGCATCCCTCGCCGGTGCGATATAGCTATAGGACATTTCGGCGTAATCTTCTGTCATAGGATTTTCAATGCGAAGATCCCATCGCTTTGCACACGCAGCGACAATATCTGGTAGCCGTTCGATCCATCCAGCCCATTTTGGATTGGACGATAGGGTTTCTGGAATGTACATAGATTTCCCACTTTATGGATATTGATAAGTTTTAGGACAGACAGGGATATGTACGAATCGGCCAGCCAAGTGTTCACCCCTGTCTCGACGAGACATAAAAACGCGTTTGATCGCGATGGCCGATCTCATCGATCACTTCGAGCGTGTGTTGGCCTGTCGGTAAGGCGACAGATTTGACATGCCGCGTATTCGTCTCTCCCAGATAGCGATGGTTGAGATACCAGTATAACGTGCGGTTTTTATCGCGATGTGTCACCCGCAACACGACATTCTGCACGGTACCGTCAAAATCTCGGGGCAAATAAAGACGCGCATTCCGCGTTGGATACACAATATGTACAGGCGCGTGATCAGCTTGCGCTGCACAGTCCGCGCGATGCGGTGGCAAATCCCCTGTACTTTGACCCCGTTGTCGCAAGTGGTGAACAACATCTGGCGGATACACCAAACGCACAACGCGACGGTGTTCACCCGGCTGCCAACAAAGAGAGCATACCCGCTGTGTACTATCGGCATTCACAGTTATAACCCGATGATACGGGCAAATTTTCAAAAGTACGCGGGGAGCTTCCACAGAAACCCGCTCTGGACAATGCGGCGCGGCGCGATACCCCGTATCTGCACAGATATCGCGCCGGGTCAAATCGGCCTGAGGCGGCGCAAACCACCGTTGATCGGGATCGTGGGGCAAACTGTTAAACAGATCGAAAAACAAAGGCGCGGCACAGCGCGCCCCCGTGAGTTCAGACACCCCTTCACCCGCGAAATTTCCCACCCACACAGCAATCGTCCACTGCGGCGACACCCCCACGGCCCACGCATCGCGGTGTCCATAACTCGTACCCGTTTTCCAGGCAATGGGCCACTGGTTTTGAAACTGATGCCAGTAAAATTCTACTCCGGGCCGCGAGAGATCGCGCAACGTATTCAGCACCAGATAACACGCGCCGCGACTGAGCAAACGCGGGGGTTCAGGCGGACGGTCTGCCGGATTGATATGAAGGGGCTGAAACACGCCCCCATTGCCCAGGCCGCGAAAAAGCACCGCCATATCCCAGCCCGTCACCTCGGCACCGCCGAGCACAAGGGGCAAACCGTAATCATTCGGCGTGCGGAACAACGTCGTCAAACCAGCCGCGCGAAGCCGTTCGTAAAACGCCACCACGCCATACGTAGAAAGCAGGCGCACCGCAGGCACATTCGCCGACAAAATCAAAGCATCGTGCGCCGAGACAAGCCCCTGAAACGTGCGACTGGCATTGTGTGGCGAAAACGAACCGTAATACGTCGGAATATCCCGAATTTTGCTCTGCGGCAGAATCAACCCCGCATCCATACTGAGCGCGTAGAGAAACGGCTTGAGCAACGAACCCGACGACCGCGGCGCGCGAATCCCATCGACGTGACTATCTGTGAAATTTTCAGACCCGATATAAGCGCGAACAGCACCCGTTTTGGTATCCGCAATCAGCGCAAAACCATTGTGAATCCCGCGCTGCCGCAACCTGCTGACATGACGCGCAACGAGTTCTTCTGCCCGCATCTGAATATTCCGATCAATCGTCGTTGGATGCACAAACGACGTCTGGCGATCTTTAATGTACCGCGCCAAATGAGGGGCCAGCATGGGAAACGGATGCGACTTGCGCGGTACAGACTCTTTTCGCGCCAGATACAGCGTCTCCGCATCAAAATATCCCGCCCTGTGCAGTGCGTTGAGCAACGCATCGCGCTTCTTTTTTAAAGTACCGGGATTTGTCTGAGGCGAAATTTTTCCCGGCGAATTGGGCAATACCGCGAGCACTGCCGCCTCTGCCCATGTCAGTTGGTCCGGTGCCTTCCGAAAAAAACGCAACGCCGCCGCCCGATAGCCCACCACATTCCCGCCATAAGGCGCGTGATCGAGATAAAGTTGCAAAATCTCTTCTTTTGAATACCGCATCTCGATCTTCAGCACCTGAAGCATCTCCAGTGTTTTGTTGAGATATGTGCGCGGCCTGGGGTGCATCAGCCGCGCAACTTGCATGGTCAACGTACTCGCACCACTCACAGTTTTGCCCTGTTTCAAATTTTGATACAACGCGCGCACCACAGACACGGGATTGACGCCAAAGTGGTACTCAAAATATCGATCTTCAAAATAGAGCACACTCGTTTTGAGCTTCTGCGAAACGCGCACATTCTTCTGCGGCGGAAAATGCCACTGCTGGCGGTTATTGAGAAATGCGCGCAAAACGCGCCCGTCTTTATCCAGCACAACCGTGCTATAATCCTCTAAAAAATGCGTCACCGGAATAGCAAAGTACAGAAGTACTATTCCCGCAAAAATACCGATTAAAATTTTGTATCGGCGTCTCATGATCAGGATATCAGGAGAAAAGGATGAACAGGATAACCCCAGCCCTCCAGCCCCTCTTTTCATCTGCGTAAAACGCTCAAATTACTCGCGTTTTTTCTGCGTCATCTGCGGATCACCTCACCACCACAGTTCTACCCGGCACAACCGCTTTGATTTTATTATTGTACATCGCCTCGACAAGTGTGGGTGGCAGGGTAAATGTACCCACCGTAACAGCATTGAGCTTCACGACAAAATTCTGAGTGTTGCTCGCAGGTGCGATGTCAAAAAAATATGTCGCGCGATCGTCGCGCATATCGAAATATGCCTCGCGGCCCAAACGCAAATTAGAAGTCCACCTCGGCATTGGCGCGCCCGACAAGCGCGTATTTTCGATTTCCCAACCCGAAGGCAACAACTGAGTCAATGCAATCTCGCGGATATGTGCGACAGATGTATTTTTCACGCTGAAATGTCCCCAGAATGTCGCCCCCTGTTTGAGCGTATCGGGATACACGGGAAAGCCATCGTCATCGCGCCAGCGCACGTCGAGTTGCAAACTACGAGATTCGGCTACAGCGTCAGCTCTGAGCGGAATGCCCGACCATTCGAGTGTCGCAAACGCCCGCGTCACCGTGCTCTCGGGACTGAGTTGGACGCGAATAGATTGTCCAAATCCAGATTCGATATCGATATTGTAAAACCGCGAACCCGAATCAAACGGCACGACTTCCCCACCGGGCAATGTCACCGAACCCGTCAAACGCAGCGGTTGATCCCCCTCGGTCGCCCGGATATGCTTGCCCAGTGCCAGCAGCGCGAAACTGCTCGACTGTGTCGAATACCACATGTCCGATGCCAGTGCCAGCGCGATTTCATCGGCCAGAGGATCGGCTTCTTCCCAACGTTGCAAATCAATCATCGCCGATAGAATCATTGCCCGGTCTCTCAGCGCAGACCCAAAGGTATTTTCCCACCTGTTGCCCTTGTTTGCGAGCGTCCCCGCATTTCTGAGAATCTCATTGGCTATCGCAGAACTACCCGCGCGGTGATACGCCGATGCCAACAGCCATTTCTCCACATCCGTCATATCCCGCAAACTACTTTCCTTTAGTAAATTCATCGCCCCCAGAGCGGGCTGATTTGCCAGTGCGAGCAAATAGACCCGATAGGTTCGGATCATGAGATCATCGCGCGTGGTCAAAGCGCGAGATTGCTGGTATTGCACCCAGCTATAAAACAGGTCGTCTGGCACATAATAACCGAGAGCATCGGCCTCAATCAAAAAATGCCCGGCATATAGCGTGCCCCACATCGAGGGATCAGATCGCCCCGGCCAATAACTGAGCGCACCCGACGACAGCCGAAATCGGCGCAACCGCCGAATCGCAGCATTTATATGATCATCAATCTCCCGCGCAATCTCATTCGATTTATCCGATACCAGGAGGATATCTTTGAGATAAAGCTGTGGAAATGCCGCCGACACCACTTGCTCGACACAACCGTATGGATATCGCACCAGCCAAAGCAGACGGTTGCCGAGCTTCACATTCGGGCGCGTGTGCAGAGTGAGACGTGCGCGATTGGAACCGGGAATGCCCCGATCGGGAATGGGAAGTACAACCGCCTGTCCCGACCGTATCTCCCGCGTATCATCGGCACTGATGCGCGGCGACGACGGTGAAATAGTCAGATCCGTTGTATGCGTAGCAATCACATCGCCAGCAGTCGCAGTAATCGCAACGCGCGCGTCTCCAATTGCATTGGGCACCGTACACATAAATAGCACATCTTTTTCACCGGCTTTTTGAAACGCAATGGTATCCCGCACCCGTCCATCGACATTGAGAAATCCCTCTGTGCTAATCGCCACATCAACAGATCCCAAACTATCTCTCATAGCAAATACAGTAGCTGGAACGGCAATGCGATCACCGGGGCGCAACACGCGCGGCAAAGTGGGCAAAACCATCAAATCCGTTTTCACCGGTACTGTTTTTTCCTCACTGCCATAAGCATTGCCCCGCGCAGCCACAGCCATGATGCGCACCGAACCGACGTAATTGGGCATAACAAAAGAAACCACAGCGCGCCCCTGATCGTCGGTTGCAACCGGACCTTCAAAAAGCGATACAGACTTAAAACGCTGTTTTTGATCATCATGGAGCCTATCGCGCCGATAAGCAGCCAGAGCGGCATCGCCGCCTATCGCAAAGGTCTTAAACACATCGCCAATATTGACACCTATAACCTGCCCAAACAAATCGGAAATATGAAGCCCCAAACGCAACTTGCTGAAAAACGCACGCCAGGGATCGGGCGTTGAAAATTGCGTGATATCCAGCAAACCTTCATCCACAACAGACAGCGTCAACTGCGCGGGTTTTCCATCATCCGTTTGCACGACAACCTCAAAAGAATCGTCGGGTTTGAGTTCATCGGGCGCAGTCAGTGTGAGATCGAGCCGCGTATTTGGATCAACTACGCGCAAAGGCACAATCCCATACATCCGCAACGGGCGATCATTTGCCGTCTGTCTATGCGGCTGAATGACGGATACCGTCACATACGCATTCGGCGCCATGCCTTCTGTAATGGGAATCTCGATTTGCGCGGTATTCCTCGTGCTCGGCGTGTGCCACCGCGAATGCACCACATTTCCACCCCGAGACACAGTCACCAGCACAGACGACGTATCGGGCACGGGAAAAGACACCACAGCTATTTCACCCGGCGCGTAATTTTCTCGGTCTGTCTTGAGCACCAATGCGCCAGCATCTCGCCCACTTGCGGGCAAACTGCCCCAGGGATACGCGCGAATAAAAAGTGACGCCTTATGCCCATCTGCATCCGCCACCTCAATCAAATACTCTCCTTTTTTTTCGGGCGTAAACGCAACCGGCACCGGGTGATCTTGAGAAATAATCGACGTTTCGAAAATCTTCTTCGTGCTGAAATCCCGCTTAAAACGCAGGCGAAACTGATCCCTCGAATCGTATTCCCACCACCAGTAATTCTCATTGTGAAAAACGCGATACATCAACGTGCGTCCAGACGCGACCTCCCCATCGGGCGTCACCGCAACAACGGGCACTTCAAGAGAGGCATTGATGCGCGTAAAACCGTAATCCATATCTGGCTTTCGCAACCCCACATAAACCCCAAATGGATCGATGTGTACCGTGCGCGCCGTGCTATTGGGTCGCCCCCCTTTTTCGAGCACGCGAGCGTGCAATACCGCAGACAGACGCGAAGGTGCTTCGCTCAAAGATGGAAGCTGCCACGACACAGCGGCTTTGCCCTCCTTGTCCAGAGTGCCCTTAAAAATATTGGTTGTAATCGGCTTAAATTTCACCGCCTGATTGACAAACGAAAAACCCTCATACTTGGGAAATACAGGCGGAGAACTGCGCAGCGTAACATCGACACTGGCTTTTAAGCCCGCCGCTGGATTGCCAAATAAATACGTACTCCTCAGATCTGCTTTCAACACCCGATCCCGATCTGCAAGTTGTGGATCGAGAAAGACCTTGAGGCGAAAAGGCACAACGGTTTCAATTTTGACCGTGTGATTAAATTTGCGGCTACCCACATCAATTTCAGCGCGCCAGTTGCCCGTTGGTGCATCGGCCGACGACGACAAATCAAAGGTGTAAAACCCATCTTTCCCCTCGCGATTGGTCTGCGTGAGCACGCGCTGTCCCAATGGATTATAAAACGCGAGCGAAACCGGATGCCCATCTGGAAATGTGTGGTTGTGATTTCGCACAATCGTCGACAAGTGAATATCATCGCCGGGCCGATAAACCCCGCGCTCCGTGTAAAAAAACGCCCGAATGCCATCGGGTGCAGGGTCTTGTCCCCCCGTATCAAACGTCGATAGATTCCACGCCATATCCCCCGGTTTGATAAAACTGCGCTGCCCGTCTTTCTCGGCTTCGATGAAAAAAACATCTGATTTTACAGGACTAAAATCCGCCAGGCCATTCCGATCCGTGACTTTCTGTTCCACAATCTGATTCTGGTATGTGCGCAGGGTTATGGTGACACCGGACAATGGACGCGCATCTTCTAAATGGGTGGCATAAACGAGATGCCGCTCGTGCGCCTTTTGATGCGTAAGACCGATATCGCTGACCACCACCGGCTTATAGATGCGCCCATGCTGATAGACATAACCGCGCGAATAGGGATTGTTATAATAATCAGTCCCGCGGTACCGCCTGCGTTGTTGCCGCGCCTCTGCCGCTTCCACCGGGTCTCCGTAAAGCATATCCTCTGCCCCAAAAGTGAGACCGATCAGATAAAGCCCCTTCTCATCTTTGGAAATCAGATCGTCCAAATCGAGATCGTGCTGCAACCACACATTTTTTTCGTTACCAATATCCAGTTTTTTATCCACCACTGTCACGCCCACGCGCCGAATCTGATAAGAGGAAAATACTCGCGTGCGATCCCGCGATCCATCCACCCCTTGAACTTGCAAGAACTGCCCCAGATTCGATTCAAAAACTTTATCGAACTTGAGACGAACGCGCGACACATTTACCGTCTGAAACCGGATTTTTCGATTGCCAGAAGAGGGCAAAAACACACCGTCACGCGCAAAACGCATGCGAGGTTTTATATCGTCAAAAACCACCGTCTCTGTATGTGGTTGTGCCAGCGCAATGCCCCAGCGACTGCGAATGCCGGGGTGTACGGTGAGCGCATAACTCTGTCCGTGCTGAAAATTGCCTACAACACCCACTGTTTTGCCAAGCGCGTTGAGCTGAAGCTGTTGCGGTGGATCAACTGTGATCAACCCCGCGATATCCTGACCAAAATCGAGATCATCTGAAAAAATGATGCTTACGCGCGGACGGTCCCGGTCCGTGTGTTTTTCAATCTTGACAACGGAAAGGACCGATAAAGGGGGAAGAGACCATGTATTGTCGTAGTCTTGCGAGAGTTCCAAATCTGCTCGGTCAATATGCAGGGTGAGTTCTTGTGCCTCTCTTGTGCGCGTGATCTCGGCACTTGTAAAATCGTGCGTCTTGCCATCTGATAACACGCGCCAATGGAGCGCAAGCCGCTGATCTCCCAGACGCAACGCCACCGCATCGCTCACAGCCGAAGAATCCGCGCGTTCGTTAAAGCTAATCTGACCGCTAAAAACGAGACGCTGCGGATCATTCGCATCGGGCAACTCAAAATCTGCCTCAAGTGCGACGAGTTCTCGTCCCGCGACCTCAAACTGGATGATGAGCGGCTTCAGATCTTTGTGCTGGGGAAACACATCGACCATGCTAAGTTCACCGCTATAGACTGTACGCAACGCCAGCGGTGCGTTTGGCTTGAAAACAAGCGTACGCACATCTTCCCATGTCGCCAAACCGTCAATAGATGGAACAAAGCGAAACACGCGCGTTCGCAACACCTGCCCAACCTGACTTTTGCCGACAACAGGCGATACAAAACGCACGCGAATCGGATCGGTCGATGCGAGCACACCCCCACTCACATGGCTCACCATACGCGCCGTCTCCAAAGGATAGGATAGCGGTGCGTCTTCGGGCGACTTTTTGCTACACGCAAACAGCGTCAGCAACACGAAGAGAGAAATACGGTATGACATAGCAGCCTCCTAGCCCCCTGGAAAACCATCGTAACACGTATTAACTATCAGCAGTCAGCCCGCCGTGAGATCAATTTGATTTGGGACAGTAAGGCGAGGACTAAATGCTAAAATCTGAAGCTTATTTTTAAGAATGTGCATTTGGATCTTCTACACCAATTTCATCGACATAGCGTTTAACAATACCACTACTATCCATATAATAAATCGCCACCTATCTTCGCTCCTCAATAATTGTTTGTGATACAGGCTTTCCCTTGGCCTTGATAAGTCTGCGTTCAGTTGTCTTTGTCGGCTTCTTCAGTTCTTTAACCAGACCTTTCGCCATTAGGGATCGATGAAAAGCATCCCATTTTTCTACTTCGCCTTCTATGGGTAGGTGCTCGTCCAATAGATTCCGTAAGTACTTCAGCTCATTGGGGCTTAACGTTTTTATGACTTCTGTGATTTCTTGAACCGTCATAGTTTTTCTCCTTTCGTTTGACTTTCATTCCTATCCCCAGCCAAAAAACCCTGTATATCCCAGACTAATAACTGCCCACCAGAACGTCTCGCGCACATCCTACCCTCTCCCATCAGCCGCATCGGCAATCCACGTCAAATAGGACCTGTGCCCATGCGAAACGGGAAATGAAATAGACAAATTCCCCAGCCGTTTTTTCAGTGACCTCAAGCGCCCTTTTACAGTCATCACAAATAGCACGATATCTCCATCCCGATTCGGCGACAAAAAATACTGCGAAAAAACATCCACACGCGCAGCCAACCGCTCGGCAACAAGCGCGTGCCCCACGCGACTTGCCTCCGCCTCAGATGGCATGGGAAGAGCCAGAACATAAGGCGCGGCGCGCAACCCACCGTGAACCGCGACATTGAGATCGGTTTTCCCCAGACGCCGTGCCGCATCAATTTTTCGCACAACCGTATGCACCACAAAAAACACCAGACAAATCATCACCCCGATAACAACGTGCTTCATCAGTCCGCTGAAAAACGCCCCTTGCTCCCGATCCTCCTCTTGAAAAAACGCATGCTGAAAACGGCCATCTGACTCCGCAGCCAACTTTCTCGCAATAACGCGCACCTGTGCATTCGCCACAGGTGGCAACGGCTTCACGCGCTCGGAACCGTACAGCGAGCGAACCATCTCCCGCGCAATACGCGAGGCATCCTCATCCACAGCCTCTACGGACGCAACAAAACAAAATCCAAACAGAATGACGATCCAGACTTTTAACATGCTATCGGTATCCTTTCACGGGCGGGCACAGGGGCACCGCCCCTACTCTTAACATCTCATCGCCTTTTAACGTCTTGTATCTTACCTTTCATCCGTGTTCATCTGTGGTTGCATTTCACACCTCACATATCACAACGAGCTCTGGCGTCTTGCCCTCGCCCAATTCCTCTGCGCGGCCAATCAAATGGCTGAGTTGCGCCCGCGTCGTCTTCAAAAAAACCATCGCCTCCGCAGCTTCTCGCACCCCATCCTCCCTACGATAGATTGAACGGATACTCGGTGCAACAGTTCCACCCGTCGCCAAATTTTCTTCAACAAGCGTCTTGCCGAGTTTCTGCGCCCACGCTTCTGTGCGCATCGCAATCAACACCCCCAGAGGATCATCTCCCGACTCGGCACGCACCCCCCTTCGAATCACACGGAAAATCGCCCACAAAACCAGCAGCGCAATCAGAACAGCGATCCCCCTGGCAACCTGGCTCGCGATATTCCGAATCGACGCATCTCTTTCCCTGCGCACCTCTTCCAACCGCTGTTTTTGCTCGTCGAGAAACACCACATCCTCTGCCAATTGCGCGGTCATACGCTCGACCCATGCGACCTGCTCTGCCGTCAGAGAATCCCCCTCAGCTAAAACCGCCCGCGCCACATGTCGCGCAATACTCTCGAGCCGTTCCACATTCACCTGTCCCTCAGCGGGCATACACACCGCAAAAAACAGGGCGATAAATGCGCTTGCACCAAAGATATGTCGATATCTCATAAAACAATCTCCCCAGTCAAATTTCCTTTGCTATTGTCTCTTATTTTAGCAATATAGAACACAGAAATGCTACGTGCAAGAGGTCAGGAGACACAAATGACACCCGAACAACTCGGTTTTAATTCGCAAAAACTCGACCGCGCCAGGCAAGTCTTACAACACCATGTGCATACACGCACTGCACCCGGTGCCGTCGGCCTTGTCCTGCGCCGCGCGGGCATAGTCACCTGCTGGGCTGTGGGCCACTACACATATCAGCCCAACGCGACACCTGTGCAAATCAATACCCTCTACGACCTCGCTTCCGTCACCAAAGTCATCGCCACGACAACACTCTGCATGTTATTTGCCGCTGGAGGTCACCTCATCCTCGACGCACCCGTGCAATTTTATGTACCCTCTTTCACCGGGAAAAACAAAAACCGCGTCACAATTCGTCATCTACTCGCTCATTGCAGTGGCCTGCCCGCACATGTTCACCTGTACGAAGACCAACGCGTAGCGCACGATATTGACATCCGCGATGCCATGCTCAACGCAGCGTACCAACTTCCCTTAATTTATGAACCCGGCACAGACACCGTGTACAGCGACCTGGGCTTTCTCACCCTGGGTAAAATCCTCGAAACCATCGGCGGCCATCGTCTGGATCACCTCGTCAAACAGCACATATTCGAACCGCTCAAAATGAACGACACCAGGTACTGTCCACCACCCCATCTCAAACACCGCATTGCCCCCACTGAAAACGGCTCCGACTTGCGCGATCACCTCGTACACGGTGAAGTCCACGATGAAAATGCCGCCGCAATGGGTGGTATCGCCTCCCACGCCGGTCTGTTTTCCACAGCGCATGATCTGGCGAAATGCCTGCTCGCATGGCTCGGCACAGGCATCTTTCCCAAACGGAGCATTCCACAATTTACCACACGCGCCAACCTCGCGCCCAACAGCACCTGGGCACTCGGCTGGGACACGGTCTCACCCGGCGAAAGTTCGAGCGGCCGCCACTTTAGCGAACAATCCTTCGGCATCCTCGGTTTTACCGGCACATCCGTATGGGGAGACCCCATACGAGACCTCGGCGTCATTCTCCTCACCAATCGCGTACACCCCACCCGCGAGAACAATCAAATTGCCCATCTTCGCCCCGAATTTCACGACGCAATCTCCGAAGCCTTAATCGAATAGTCCAAAAACCCATCCAATAACAAAAAAGGAGCAAGGCCGTATAACCTTGCTCCTTTTTTTACTTTTAAAAATTCGTAACTATTTAGGTATGTGAGTAATCAAGGGTATAGTTGTGTTCTTTCAAGACCAGTGCAAGTTCTTTCAAGACAGGGATGCGCTGTTTTCTCAAGGTTGAGAGGAAGGCTTGGAGGCGTGCATATCTCTTGGCCCCTGCCAAGGTGCGAAAGCATGTGGCGACTTTCTGTTTGACTTTTGCCGGGCGCAAGTCTCGTTCGGCTTGATTATTGGTGAACGGGACAGCATGGTGAAAGGCAAAGGCCAATACCGCGTCTTGATGTGTGATGAGCCGTTGGAGTAAGTTATAGGCACGACTACCTTTTGCCCGTCCCTTCTTGCCAGTCTTCTTGACAGGTGGCGGTTCCTTCTTTTGGGCATAAAGGAGCAGACGTTGATAGATTTGGCGGGCTTTGGGCTGCTTCGCTTCGGGCAGATTGGTTGTGCCTTGCACACTCATGCGATAAAGGGCTAAGAGGAAGCGGTGCATGTGCTTGGCCCATCGGCTCCCATTCTCATAGGCATCGGTGAGTTCGCGCAGGAGATGTGCACCGCAAAGACTATGGCGACAAGGCCAAGAGGTGAAATAGCTCGCATAGCTATCGTGGACGGCCCAACCGGGGAAGGTGTTAAGCACCGAATCGGCTCCTTGCAACGCCTCACGTCCCCGTTTTTGATGCACGAACAAATGTGTCTCGTGTCCTGTGCTTGAGACATGCAGCCAGTGCAGGCGGCCTGCTACCCTCAGTCCGGTCTCATCAAAATGCGCCACCGGACTTGCCATCAGCCGTTTCTTAATCACCGATTCGGTCTTTTCTAAGCCCCGATAGGCCAAGTCCAAGGCATCCTGTTGCGTGCTTTCATTGATGCCATGCCCAAACAGGTCTTCAAACAGATGCTTGATTTTCTTGAACGGAAGCCGATAGTCCACATTGAGCAGACAGGATAAGGCACGAACACGCGACCCATATTGCACCGGCGCAGAGATAGGAGGTGGAAAGCGAGAAGTGTGATAGGCGCCACAGCGCGAACAAGAACACCCAAAGGTCTGATATTCGGTCACCACCATACGAGGCTCTGGCAGATCAAAGCATTGGCGACGCGCAAGCAGACTTTGGGCAGCGGTGGACAAATCCTGACCGCAAGAACACTTTTCAACCCGCAGGGGAACCACCACATCAGGCGTCTCAACCTGCGACAACGTTTGACCCTTATGACCGCGCAGACCACCGCGCCGACGCTTCTGACTCGACTTGGGAAAGGCTGGCTTTTTGCGATATCCCTCGCTGGATGGGGGACGATGGCTATTCTGGCTATCTTGACCTACTTGCCGCTTGAGGCGGGCATTTTCTTCGCGTAATTGCACGTTCTCTTCGCGTAATTGCTCAGTCTCAAGACTTAAGCACTCATGCCCTGCTTCCAAGTGCTCAATGCGACTTAATAACTCATCTATGAGGTGATGAAGGCCAACAATATCTTCTGGACGACGCAATTCCACATCCTTTCATTAAACAAAACATAAATCACTCACTCAGACATAGGATAGACTTTTATAACCCTAAACGCAACAACCTAAATAGTTACAAAAATTCAACATCACCGCGTCACCCGAATCGTCCATCCGCCCTGCGGCTCGGGATTTTTAACCGTCAGCGTAATTCTCCTCAACAGACCGCCCCAAACCGTCTTCAACTGCGCATCTTCAATCGCGATATCCTCAATCGCCACATCGAACGCATCCGCATCGTAGTGCAAACGCGCCGCACCCGACATGCGTCCATCCGTCAATTCAACCTCATTCAATGCGATTGTGCCATCGCCGCGATCTTCAGCACCACACGCCGTCAACACATTCATCACAACATCGCCCGTCACAGCTTTCAACGCATATCGATCTGCAATCGTCACACCCTCGCCGCGACGCAAAACAACCGTCCTCATCCACGAATCAATCTGAGCCTCTGGCGGATAGGCTTGTGCCAGATCCAGTGTAAACGTCGCATCCGCCTCGCTCGCCGCATACGACACATCCCGAGCCGCAATCTCGTAGTGATAATCAATCCCCCCCTCGGAATAAACCCGCCCGGGAATCTGCATCTGTCCATTCACCGTCGGCAACGTGTGATATTGCGATTGCATCGTCCAAATATCATATCGCGTACTGCTAAACGTCTTCGCCGTATAAGTCTCGACCCCCGCATCCACAAGCACGGGCTTGCCATCTAAATAAACCACCACATGCCCGATGTCATTGTGATTGTGACTCTCGGCATTGTGCCCGCCCTTTGCCCCCACAAAAAATCCATCTGCCGATCCGCCTTGATCGCGTGCGACAAACACCTCAATCTCATCCAAAAACACATCGCGCGGCAACGGCTGCACAACTTCTGCATCGAGAATTTCATTCAGCGAAAACAGCGCGGGCAACGCCCGCCCCATGCTCCCAAAAGACTCCGAAATACCCTTCTCGGCTGCACCCTGTTGTTTTGCAGACCACGCGCCGAGAGCCATCATTGCGTCATCCCCAATGCGCTTGCCATAGCCATAGACAACCGCAAAAGCCGGCATCACCACAGGCGACGCATCGGCAAAATTGATAAAATATCGATCCGCAATTTGCACCCGATAGATAAATTTGCCAATATTCTGAACGAGTGATTCATCGTACACATCAATCGCGCCACCCGTTGCGCTATAAAGCCACTCCAAACAATCGTAAAGCGATGCCCCCGCACGTCCCCAATAGCCCGGTCCCTCGTCACAACCCCCGTCCTTCGGATACGGATCGATAAAATGATCCACCGTCTGCATCGCCTTAAACACCGAAGCAACCCGCCGTGCGTCATCGGTTTCCATCAACAACGTGGAAGTCAACCAATTCGACACAATCCACGGATTCCAATTGTTCACGCGCGCACCCGAATACCCCATCCAGCCAAAATCTTCGCGCTCCAATAAAGGCGTCAAAATGCGATATTGCATCTCACGCGCAATGCGCGGCACAATCAAAGGCGAAACCGCGTCGAGTTGCGCGCCGAGCAAATAAACCGTCCACGCCAACAATTCCGACGTCTCCGCGGCAAACAGATCGACAATCGGCTCAGCCGTATCCGGCAAACCACTACCCGCCTTTTGCACGCCAATATGCGCGGGCACGCCCCAAAAAGATTCCTCGCAAATACACCAGATACCATTGGTAATATCATCCAAAAATCGGCCTTTTCCCTCCACGCATTCTGCCAGAACCAGGTCGGACAGCACCGTGCGCCGCGCAAAACTCAGGCTCTCGTACCGCGAGCGATTGCCATTGCGCGCATAATCCAAAAACCGCACTGCAGGCACGCCTGGCCATTCAAAATTCAGACGTTCCTCTCCCCGTGCAATTTGCGCCTGCCGAACCGCGTCTGGCAACGCATCCCACGCATAGCGCGTCAACGCCGTGGGAAAAGGCCGCCAGTCATCCCGCGGAATCAAAATATCTTTTAACACGTCTTCCGAATACTTTTGCGAAAGCATTTATTCCTCCGTTTAGTGGATAGACCCTATCCATTTTTCCCTGTTCATTTTCCCTGTTCATGATTTATTTTCCTTGGGTCACTTAAATATCCGACAGAAAGGGACAAAATGCCACTAAAAATCGCACAAATCGGCAGCGACGGGCATCAGAACATGGTTCTCGACGGCATCGCGCACATCCCCGATGCACAACTCATCGCCTGCGCCAAAGGCCACCCCGGCGACACCCTCGCCAAAATCAAAGTACACGCGGCATTCACCGCGCACACCCGCCTGTATGACGACTATCGCCACATGCTCGACACCGAAGAAATCGATCTCGTCAGCATTTGTCGTCCGTATTCCCTCAATGCCGAAGCCTCAATAGCCGCTGCAAAACGCGGAATTGACATTGTCAGCGAAAAACCCGTCGCAACCACCTTAGAAGATCTCGACGCCCTTGAAGCAGCGGTCAAAAACAGCGGTGTTCGCCTCACCGCCATGTTTGGCCTGCGACTATCGCCCGCATTCCGCGCAGCGCACCAGGCTGTGCAAGATGGCCTCATCGGCGAACCCATTCTGGCAACCGCGCAAAAATCCTATCGCTTTGGCACCCGCCCAGACTTTTTCAAACAACGAGAAACCTATGGCGGCACAATTCCCTGGGTCGCAATCCACGCCGTCGATTACACGCGCTGGGCAACCGGACAAGAATATACACAAGTCGCCGCGCTTCACGGCAACCTCGCCCATCCCGACTATCCCGGCTGCGAAGACCACGGCGGCATGCTCTTCCGCCTGAGCAATGGCGGCACGGCAATGATCAACCTCGATTATTTGCGCCCCTCAACAGCACCCACCCACGGCGACGACCGCCTCCGAATCGCCGGATCAGAAGGCGTCATCGAAGTCATCGACGACCGCACACATCTGATTCCCTCGGGCGAAGCCCCCCGCGACCTGCCCCTGCCCCCCGAAGAAAATTTCCTCGTCAACCTCCACGGAGAACGCACGGGCAAAGCACCCCACATCATCGGCCCCGACGAAGCCATAAAAGTCACGCGCCTATGCCTGCGTGCACGCGAAGCCGCGGACACGGGCAACGTAATCCCGCTCTAAGTAGATGACTCATGCATCACCGCTTTAACACCAGCGGATAATCCGTCAGATTTTGCACGCCATCTTCGGTCACCAAAAACGTATTCTCCAACCGGATACCCCCGTTCAATGCTTCGCTATACGCACCCGGCTCACAGGAAAAAACCGTCCCCACCTCAAAAATACCCTCTCGATCTCGATTCAGATCGGGCGGTTCGTGTGCGCGAATCCCCACGCCGTGCCCCGCGTGATGAATCAGCCCAATATCGGACAAATGGGGATGCTCGCGGATTCTCTCATCAATCGCGTGCCACAGTGCGGTTCCCCTTCCACCGGGTCTTACCAGATTGGGAACATCCTCTAAAATAGCTTTCAAATGATCGTACACAGACGCCTGCAAATCTGTGGGATCGCCCACCGCAAAAGTGCGGCACAGATCGGACCAGTACCCGTGATATTCTGTTTGCGCGTCGATAACATACAACTCCCCATCTTCAATAATCCTGTCTCTGGCAGGCCCGCCCAATTGCCCGCACTGGTAATCGCCCCCGTGGTGAAGCACCTCACCTGCCGCATGCAGTGCCACCTGCTGCCCAGCCGCGAGCACATCCAACTCATTCACACCCGGCGCAATCACTTCTTGCACGCGATCATAAGCCCGCAGATTAATATCAATCGCCTTTTGCAACATCGCAACTTCATCGGCATCCTTCTTCATCTGCTGTGCAATCAGCAAATCGTCTATACCTACCCCTGTGCTGCCCAAAGCATCTGCCACCGTATCGGCGAGCAACTTGGGCGTAGCTTCCTGCTGCCAGCCCAAACGAGAAATACCCCGATAATCGCGGAGCTTTTGCGCCACAGCCGCATTCAGCAAGCGCATCGGATCGGGATTCATCGTATAGAGCACATGCGAGTCGTACACCACGCGCTCATCCACAGCCACATCCCCTTCATCGGTCGTTGATGCCAGCCACGCCCCCCCATCGATCTCCAAATACAGAAGCGCGGGAAAAGAAAATGATGGATATGCCGATAAGAGCGCTCCGGTCAAATAGTAAATATCCCGAGGGTCTGTAATAATAACCGCGTCAATCCCCTCCTCAGAGAGACGCGTTCGAAATCGCTGCTGCCGATTGCGACAGCCTTCTATAGTAAGCATAACATTATATCCTTTCCGTGAAATTCTGTTGGTAAATCCCTCTTTTTTTTGCATAATAAAGGGCGCATTTTTACAATTGACCCAATTTAACAACAGGAGTGCATCATGCCAGAAAAAAAAGTCCGCGTATGTGTCGTCGGTATGGGCATTGGAAAACCCAATGGCCGCGCCCTTGCGAAAAATGATCGCGGCGAAGTCGTCGCACTATGCGACTTGATACCCGAAAGAATGGAAGAATTTGCCCGCGAATTGCCCGGCGAACAAAAATTCTACACCGATTACAAAGAAATGTGCAAAGCCCCCGACATCGACGCGGTATTTGTAGGCACCCCAAACCAGTGGCATGTGCCCGTCGCACTCGAAGCCGTCAAAAACGACAAACACGTCATGGTCACCAAACCGCTCTCGGACTCTGAGCAGGCAGCGCAAAAACTCGTCGAAGCCGCCGAAGCATCTGGCGTCGTCAACATGATGTCGCTCTCCACCCGATTTTCCGACCAATGCCAATACCTCGGCAACCTCGCACGCGAAGGCTATTTTGGCGACCTCTACTACGCCCGCGCCCGCAGCGTGCGCCGAAGCGGCATCCCCGCGTGGAACCTCGGATTCATTCAAAAAGGCGGGGGCGCCTTCCGCGATATGGGCGTCCACGTACTCGACGCCGTGTGGTACTTGCTCGGCATGCCCAAACCCGCCACCGTCACAGGTGTGTGCGGCGCGAAATTTGGACCGCGCGGACGCGGCTACTGGGGCTTTAGACAAGTCCCTCGCAGCACCTACGAACAATACGCCGCTGACGACTATGCCGGCGGATTCATCCGCTTTGAAAACGGCGCGGGTCTCCAGGTCGAAAGTTTCTGGGCGTCTCATCAACCCAACGAACTCCAGATCGAACTCTTTGGCGATGAAGCCGGCGCGCAATTCCGCCCGCTCAAAATCTTCAAAACACAGGACGGCGTCCCGCACGACATCGCCGTCGATATTCCGCTCCCAACCCAGGCCTGGGACCGCATTGCGGGCCACTTTATCGACTGCATTCTCGACGGCAAAACCTGCGAAGCACCCCTGCGCCACGGATATCAAGTACAGCAAATGATGGAAGCCGTGCTCGAAAGTGGCGAAACCGGGCGGGAAATTCGCATCGCATAACCCACGGAGGCTCCCATGACTGGCTTACAAATCACCGTCGGACAAAAAAACGCCGACATCATCGGCAATGACAACCGCGCGTTGCAAGCAGCGGTCGATTACATCGCTACACTCGGCGGAGGCACGGTCGAAATCCTATCCGGCACGTACATCATGCGCGACGCACTGCATCTTCGCAGCAATATCACAGTCAGAGGACAGGGTGAAAATACCACATTGTGGAAGGCAGATGGCGTTGAGACCCCACTTCTTCTCGACGGGGATTTTGGCGAAGAACAGATCACCCTCAAAAATCCCGATGGATTCAAAGGGGGCTATGGCGTCAGCATCACGGATGATCACGGCGGTGGATTTCACACCGCTGTCGGCACCATTCTCTGGCAAAAGAACAAAACCTTCGGTGTCAATGTGCCCATGGGGGGCGATTATCTCATCTCCCGCAATGCGCGCGCTGCAACTACCTTTCCGGTCATCAGCGGCTACCACATCGAAAATGCCCAGGTCGAAAATCTAACTGTAGATGGCAACCGCAAAAACAATCCGCACCTCAACGGTTGCCGCGGCGCCGGCATATTCCTCTACCGCGGGCACCATACAGCGATACAAAACTGCGCGATCAAAAATTATCACGGCGATGGCATAAGCTTCCAGCAGAGCCAGCACGTCGCGGTCGAAAACTGCACCTGCACGGGCAATACCCACCTGGGCCTGCACCCGGGCAGTGGCAGCCAGCACCCCACCATTCGCAACTGCCGCTCGGAAAACAACGGCCGCATTGGTCTCTTCCTCTGCTGGCGCGTCAAACACGGCATCTTTGAAAACAACGACCTCATCGGCAATGGCGACACCGGCATCTCCATAGGTCACAAAGACACCGACAATCCCGTTCATTGCGCAACGGCTGTGAAGGCATACTCTTCCGCAACGAATCCGAACCCATGGGCGGACATCGCAACACCTTTGAGAACAATCAGATTCTCGACAATGGCGACAAAAATAAAGGATATGGCGTGCGCATCCTGGGCGAAACCCACGACCTCACCTTCACAAATAATCGCATTGGCAATAATAAAACAGCAACTCAACGCATAGGTGTCCACATCGGCGAAAAAGCCGATCGCATTCACCTCAACAACAACGACCTGTCGGGCAATCTCGACGCCGAAATCGAAGACACGCGCCAAGTCGTTCCCGTCTAAACAAAAGCCCACGCGAAAATATCAAATACAAAAGCCCTCCTGCTAAAGAGGGCTTTTGTATTACACCTGACGAATACTTCGACCATTTCCTCTACAAATCGACAATCCGGGGTTTTGGCTGTCCTTTGCGACCGTGCAAATACGCGTCGTTTTCCCCGGGCCATCGCATGCGATATTGTTTGCTGCGCTGGCGTTTGTATCCGGCATTATAATAATTGCTCGTCGCCATCCAACTGAGCAAATCTGTGAACATCTCGCCTTTCACATCGGCGTATTCAGACTTATCCCAAATATTCCACAACTCTCCGGGATCGCGGTCTAAATCGTACAACTCGCCTTCTGCTTGCCCGATATAATACACCATCTTATGGGTCTGTGACCGCATCATAATCTGATAGTTATCCTCGCAAAAAACGTATTTTCGCGGCACGGGCGTCTCCCCGTTCAAATACGGCATCAAAGAGCGGCCCTCCAAATAACTCGGAACAGCTACCCCCGCAGCGTCTAAAATTGTCGGACCCAAATCCATAAGCGATACCAGATCGCGCGTTTCGCCTGGCCGATCAACAGATTGCGGCGTGCGAATCATCAGCGGAATATGCACAATCGGATCGTACATCAACCACTTATAAGCCAACCCGTGATCGCCCAGCATCTCGCCGTGATCGGAACAAAAAATCAACAAACTATTCTCCAACCACTCCCGTTCTTGCAGGGCATCCAGAATTTCGCCGAGCTTTTCATCAACCGTCGAAATATTCCCGTAATAATGCCGCTTCATCTCGGCGAGTTCATCATCTGTGCGCCCGCGCAAATCGATTTGCGATTCGTGATCCGTCGTCGCGTGCATCTCCAGATGCGTCGCATGTTGCGGTGGCTTCTCCTCCAACTCCCCATCGCGCTTTACACACGGCGGCATCTCTCGATCGCGATACAAATTCAGATGCCTCGGCAAGGGATCCCAGGGTTCATGAGGTCCCGTAAATCCGATCTGAAGAAACAGCGGTTTATCGCCCCGGTGATTGTGAATCCAGTTCAACGCGGAATTTCCGATAAACACATCGCTGTGAAACCGCTCCTCTTCGTGCCACACAACCCCCTGACATTTATTGAGCCATTCGGGATCTGACTTATTGCGATCATTGGGCCGCTTCACACCGTGAAACGTCATGTACTTACCCCAATCGTCATCGGCTCCGCCACTGTCCAGCGCCTTATTCGTGGGATTTTCCACAATAACGCGCTCGTGAAATCCACCGGGGATATCGCGCGGCGTCAAGTGCATTTTGCCAATATTCACGCAATAATAGCCCGCATCCGATAAATCCTGCACCCAATTGCGGTGATTTGCCCAGTGATCAAAACTATAAACACCCGTCGTATGCGGGTACATACCCGTAAAAATCGCCGCCCTTGACGCCACACAGGTCGCACCGGGACAATACGCCTGCCGAAACGACACGCTCTCACGCGCAAGCCGATCCAGCGTAGGCGTCATCATGTAATCATATCCCCATGCGCGGATGGTATCAAAGCGCTGCTGATCGGTGATGATAAAAATGATATGCGGCCTGCCATTAACCATAATCTCTCCTCAAGCGAGAATTTGACTGATATGCTACAAATCCTCCCAAATTTCCCGGCTGACATTCCCTTGCTGTAAAATCCTGTGCAAAAGCTCACGCCCAATATCACCTTGATGCGGATTGGGAATGGCAAGACGTGTTGTTTCTCGAATCATATAATGATGCTTGCCTCCAGGATACGGACCTTCAAATCCCAATTGCCTCAAATAGCGAATTAGATTGCGGCGACTAATTGGTCCAAATTTGGGCATCACACGGACTCCAATACAGCATCCAAACGCACCCCATCCACCTCCGGAAGCGGATGTCCCATCCTCAAGCCGAGAATGATCCAACCTTCGAGCACGGATTGCAATTCCTCGCGACACATTTCTAAAGTATCCGCATTGGCATACACACCTTGAAAGCCTGCAATTTCTCCATAGAATGTTTGATCATCGAGAATCTCGTATTTCGCGTGTTTCATAGCGGATTGGATATATGTAGTTAGCATAGAACCCTCACTTGACCATCGTAATACTTGCCCTCAAACACCATGCCCATCTCATGTCCCCAACGCAAAATGCGCCCCCGACAAAACCTGTGACGAAGCCACGCGATCGAGAATCCGCAGGCGCAGTTGATTCTCAACCTCGGCCATCTCGGACAAACCCGCGAGATTATTCACCTCATCGGGATCTTCTTGCACATTGAAAAGCAAATAGGGCTGCCCTTCGCGATTCAACACGATTTTCCATTCGCGATTCAACAACATAATTTCTCCGCCGTATTCCGATATCGCTTCTGTGCGATGTTCTCGCGTCGGATCTTCCAGAACGGGACAGGCCGATTTGGCAAACTGCCTGAAGTCGAGTTCCCCGCCTGCAAGCTCGACCAGCGTCGGTCCCACATCAAACCACTCAATCGGACTGTCGCACACAGAACCGGCAACATCACTACTCGCCGTCTCGGGCGTGCGAATCAGCAGGGGAACCCGCACCGCGCCATTCAAGAGATTGCTCTTATAAATAAAACCGTAATCGCCATTCATCTCTCCGTGATCCGACATCAGCACCACGACCGTATTATCCATCTCGCCGCGTTTTTCAATCACATCGAAAATTTCGCCAATCTGATCGTCAATCAACGTGACATTGCCCGCGTAATTTGCGCGCAACAATTTCTCTTCCCCAGGTTCAAACGGTATCTTTTGCTTGGCGTCTAACAAACCCCGTGGACGCTCGCGATCATCGTCTATTGGAGCAACCGGATCGGGCATATCTTCCGGGTTATACCGGCTGTAATGGGGTTCTGGCGTATCCCACGGTTCGTGCGGCCCGCCAAAACTCACCCAACAGAACCAGGGCTGATCGCGATCATATCCCGCCAGATACTTCTTCGCTTGCTGCCCCACATACACATCCGCATATTCTTCAAAAGGCAATGTCGATGGCCGCGTTACCCAGGGCTTATTGCTAAAACGCTCCTCGAAATCTGCCCGATACGCATCCCACAAACCCTTCTCTTCCCACATCGCCGTCATATATGACAAACATCGCGCGCTCGCCCTCGGTCCACCGATTTCATCCACATCATCAAGCCCATAACCGTGCATCAGATGTTCGCGATCCCTCAAATCGCCCCCGTGCGGGTGTAAATGCGTCTTGCCAAACAGGCTCGTGCGATACCCCGCATCGCGCACCGCCTTCATCCACGTTGGGCAATCTGGCGATAACGTATGGCCTTGATTGTCCCACACCCCCGTATTGTGCGGATAATGCCCGGTTGCCAGACTTAACCGCGTTGGGATACACACCGGCGAATTGCTCACGCAATTTGAAAACTGCACGCCCTCTGCCGCAATGCGATCCATATTGGGTGTCTCCAGCCAATCACTCACACAACTCAGGGCATCCCACCGCTGCTGATCGGTCATAATCATCAAAATATTCGGTTTACTCATTCAGTGTCCTTTCCTAATTTATTTTTTTAGAAAGTTACAGAAACCATTTTGCCCAATATAAATGCCCACGGTAAAATTAGCAACCGCTCTTAAGAATCCGCATCGGCATCTCGATTTGCCTGCTGCAACAGCAAAATAATCTGATCTAACCGCTTCAAAAATCCATAGAGAAAGGCAAAAATCGTACACCACAATCCCACCACAAAAAGCCCGCCGGTAATCGCCATCAAAATCAAATCATAGCGCGTGAGTTCTGGCATCTCTCCTCCTTAAAATAGGGTGTGCTTGCCCGCTTGCTATTATAGTTTAATTGCCTTATGTTCCCACTATTCTGAGGAACAAACATTTATCTGCAATAGTCAAAAACAAAACTAATCAAAGGATAACATCATGCGCCAATACTTATGGATCGCGCTATTTTTAATCGGATGCGACACCACTGCGCCGACGCCTACCGAACCCGAACTCACCGCCCAACACGCGCGTCTGGAACCCGTGCAATTTCAAACGCCAGACGGATTTCTGTTATTTGGCACGCTCTTTTCTTCTCCCAACCACCCCACACCTCGCCCTGCAGTCATCCTGCTCCACCCGTTTAACGAAAACCACGTTCAATGGGCGGGTTTTGTACCCGAACTCGTTGCCGAGCGGGGCTATGTAGCACTCGCCTTTGACTTGCGCGGACATGGTAACAGTATTTTTCGCAATGGGCAACCGTTCACACTCCAGGACTTCTCCTTTGACGACTTCAACCAGATGCCTCTCGATGTCGTCGCTGCAATTGCATTTCTCAAAACCCGTGCAGAAGCCGACCCCAACCGCATCGGTGTCATCGGTACAGACATCGGCGCCAACATCGCCTTTGTGAGCGCGGGGCTATTCCCCGACATCAAAGCAACCGTATCTATTTCACCCAACTTTCGCGAAAACCAGGCTCAGGAAATTCTCATTGGCACCAATATCCCCGGTTTTGCACCGCGCAACATTCTCTTTCTCGCTGCTTTCGGCGATGGATATGCCTACACCTCATCCCGAACCATGTCTGAATTGACCCGGGGGGTTACTGCCGTAATCGGCTACCAGGGGACTGGACGTGGACTCGATTTGCTCGCCCAGGGCAACGCGTGGACAACCGTCCTGGACTGGCTCGACAAAAATCTTTGAAACGATGTATGAAAGCGCGTCATCTCTTCACCCGGGAGGCAAACATGCGATTTTCAAGATGGCTATCGATCTTACTTGTGGGCACGGCATTATGTGCCTTAGACCTGTCAGATATTTACGCACAGCGCGGTGGCGGTGGTCGCGGTGGTGGTGGACGCGGAGGCGGTGGACGCGGAGGCGGTGGACGCGGAGATTTGCGTCCCCAGCAACGCGGACAATTCAACGATTTCCCCTGGGGTGCCCAAAAGCTCCTCGAAGCCAATGCGCAAATTCTCAGCCAGATGCCAGCACCCATACAGATGTACATACTCGATCAGGCAAAAAAATGGGACGATCTGTTTCCCGTTCGCCATCAACAACTCGAACTCTTTTTTCGCAAAATCCTCAACACCGATCGTCAGGAATTTAACACAGTATTCGGCAATATCTTGCGCGAATTTCAGGCACTTCAGGGCGGCAGACAGGGGGGCCGGCGAGGGCAAGGGGCACGCGGTAGCAGAGGTGGACGCGGACGTGGACGCGGAGGTCCCAGTCTGAATATCACCGATTTTACACCTGCTCAATACGCCATGATCGAGCGCGCCTTCCAATCTTTTGTCCTATCAGACCAGGGCTTGCCCAAAGGCGTGGTCATCGTTGCGATCACCGGATCGGAATCGGGATCGAATATCCCCGCCTACCTGACGTACAGAGGGGCATTATTTAACAATATTGACTACGGCAAAAATTCGCGCGAATGGATGACCACGGTTCAAACGGCTTCACCCAATGCAATCAAAGGCAAAAATCTCAAAGTCCCTTCCCTATTTGAACACCACAACAAAGCCACCGAGGACAAAACCCATACGCGCACACTCGCTTTCTATCAGTCTGGGGAAAAAGAAACCCCCCCCATAGTTAGCAAAACCAAGGGCTATGGTGCCAGATACAGCCCTTATGCCGTCAACGCACCCAGCCTCGAAAAAATCGCAGGCACCATAGAAGAACAACTCGGCACAGCCATAAAACAGGGCAAATCGCAGCGATACATAGACCGCATGGTCAAACCCAAGCTGACCCCGGAAGCACTCAGACTCAAAAAAATCATCAAAGATGAGGCATTTGGTCGGCTGGTATCCGGCGTACTGATGGACAGCGAAGACAGCCGCAAACTCGGCACCGCATTCATCACCCAGGTCGCACAAAAAGCCATGGATGCCGCACTTCCCGATATTATCTTCATCGAAATGAAAGCCAGTGATGTCTCTACCCAGACCATCTCCCAATTTCACGACACAATGAGCACTATGGCGCGCTATGGCAGCAGCGTGACATTCGCGCTATTCGATCAACCTGCCAGCCAGGCACTCATTGTCAGTCCCAAAATTATTGGCGGTCAATCCTTCGACGGACAAAGCCTCGAAAACATATCCGCCACCCTGGCCAGAGCGAGCAGTCTCATGCTCGATGGGGCAGCGGGAACACCTGTTGCAGAAGTGAGAATGCGTTGAAAGCAAAAATCCGTATTCAGTCGTAAGGGCGGACCTGTGTGTTCGCCCTATTTTTTTGCGTAGCCCATGTTGCGCGCGCCTCTCTTCACACCGCCACCGCCTGCCTGCGTTTTACCGACTCGACCTCCTTAAAACACAGACGCAGCGCGTCAGCAGCACTCTCACCAGAAATTTCTCTGGCGACCTCGCCGCTTTCCACAGCATCTACTGCGACTTGAATCTCGTTGGCAAATGCCACAACGGGATCGGCATCGCCCAGACTCGGTTCTCGCACCTCACCGTCATCCGTCAGCAAGGTCACGGGCATCGTCACGACCGGCTTGCCGCCCAGAGTCGAAAATTCGTAAAGCACCGTAGCGCGCTCCAAATAGACCTCAAACCCATGCGTAAACGCCCTACCCTGCTGAGAAATAGCACCCGAAGCACACGTCACGCACAAATCCGGCTGGCTGTCATATTGATAACTCGTCGAAATATACTCCACATACCGATCTTGCACCAGCCTGCCCGAAGACACCACCCGATCTGGCCGACCGAACACCACCAGGATATAGTGCGTATCGTGAATATGCAAATCGACGCCCGGTCCTCCACTCTTTTCCATATTGGCAAAAGCCGATGTCCAATTCGGCTGCGAAATAACGCGCTTAAAATGCGCGCCGAGCACATTGCCATATTCCCCGCCATCGACCACCTGCTTGAGATAGGCAAACTCGGGAAAAAAGGGCAAAACCTGTGCCACCATCATCAACCTTCCCGTCTGTTCGGAAACCCGCACCATGCGGTCGGCGTCCTCGAGACTCAGCGCAATGGGCTTTTCGACCAGCACATGCTTGCCCGCGCGCATCGCAGCGATTGCAACATCACAGTGTTGCGACGTCGGCAAACAGATATCGACCAGATCAATTGAAACATCTGATAGCAACTCATCAATCTTCTCATACGTGCGAATACCCGACAGGTCTTCCACCCCTCCCGGCTCTCCAAAATTGCCGCCCAACCCCCGCCAATCTCCCGCCCGCTTTTTGGGACTGCGCGTGCATATCGCAGCCACCTTACCCCCGCGCACCCTTTGAATCCCCCGGTAATGCGTCATACCCATAAATCCCAATCCAATAATACCTATCGAAACCATAACTAACCTCCAATAAGTAAATGTCAGCGTTCAGTGATGTCTAATTTTTCGCCCTGGTAGCGGGCTATCAGAGCAGTGCCACACGAATCGCTCCAGACATTGACGGTGGTGCGAAACATGTCCAAAATGCGATCTACAGCCAGGATCAGGCCGATCCCCTCCAGAGGCAGACCCACAGAGGATAGGACAATAGAAAGCATCACCAGGCCCGTCATAGGAATGCCAGCCGCACCAATAGAGGCCAACAAAGCGGTAAGAACGACCAGGAATTGCTGGGTAAAGCCCAGATCAACCCCATAGGCTTGCGCAATAAATAAGGCGGCGACACATTCGAACAGGGCTGTACCGTCCATATTGATGGTAGCACCCAGCGGCGCGACAAAACTGGTGGTGCGGTTGGAAACGCCAGCGCGTTGTTCCAGCGATTCAATGGTAATGGGCAAGGTCGCCGAAGAGGAACTGGTAGAAAAAGCGGTGAGGAGAGCCGGCGTCAGGGCACGAAAGAGAGCCAGGGGCGATATGCCACCCAAAAAATAGAGCACCAGCGGCAGGGTAATCGCCGCGTGAACAATCAAACCTGCTAAGACAGTGAGGGCGTACAGACCCAAATCGACGAAAATCGACAGGCCGGTGGTGCCAACGACTTTGGCGACCAGGGCAAAAATGCCGATGGGTGCCAGACGAATAATAAAATGGGTTATTTGCATCATGGCTTCGAAGGCCGATTGAAAAAAACTACGCAGGCGCTTCTGGTGCGGATCGGGCAAGCGGATGATGGCAAATCCGAGGAAAAAGCAAAAAACGATCACGGGCAAGATCTGTCCTTCAGCCATAGCCTTGAATACATTATCCGGCACCAGATCCAACAGCAGCCGCTCAAGGGCGGCTTTGGGACCGTCGCCGAATTGAGCTATGGAATCGACCAGTTGTTCAGGAGGAGCTTGCAGACGCAACTGTGCCCCCTTGCCTGGACTTATGGCATTGACCAACACCAGGCCGGTGACAATAGACAACAGGCTGGTGCTCAGGTAGTAGGTAAAGGTCTGAGCACTCAGGCGTCCAAAATGACCGACCTGGCCTATGCCGACCACCCCGGAAACAATAGAGGTGACGACCAAAGGGACGATGATCATTTTAAGGCCCTTGAGAAAAAGGGTTCCCAAAAAGGCGAAGTGGAGAACGGATTCCCCTAACAGCATGCCACTCATTGCGCCGAGGAGCAACGCAATGAGGATTTGTACATGGAGTGAGCGAATATTCATTTTTCCCCCAAGATTTTGCGGTATTCTCTGATCTGATGTGCAAAATAAAATAACTCTACTGTCAGCCTTTACACCATTGTTTTTTTACCGTCTCTATTTTCGCACACAGATTTGTTTCTTGAAAATCTCTCATTTTGCACGCCTATAATGGGTTCAGAAGGATAGGTGCTGTCTGTTTGTACCAACATCTCAAAATAATTCTTCACTTCAAACGCAAAATTCGGCATATTTCTAAAGGGACAGACGATCCCATCCCTATAATAACGGGCGGGCACAGGGCACCGCCCCTACTAATTCTTAAATTTTAATCCCCAAGAGGTATCTCATGAAAAAATTTCTCGCACTATGGCTCTGCCTTCTAATCGCATCATCTGCCCGCGCAACCGAAGCACCTGAATTCAACCTGCCAGCCCTCAGTGGCGAGCGAATACAACTAACTGCGCTCCTCGAAAAAGGCCCTGTTTTACTCGACTTCTGGGCCACATGGTGCAAACCCTGCATCAAAGCAATGCCCAAGCTCGAAGAAATCCACGCCAAATACGCCGACAGAGGACTCACCGTTCTCGGCGTGAACGAAGATGGACCCCGTGGTCAAAATCGCATTCGCCCATTTTTGCGAGGCCGCAACATCACATTCCCAATCGCCCTTGACGCCGATGGATCGGTTATGAAACGCATGCTAGTTCGCGCCCTGCCCACCACAATTCTCATTGCTCCAGACCGCGAAATTGTATTGCGGGAGGCCGGTTTATCCGATGGAAAGGCCATCATCGACGCTTTAGAGGTCCTATTGCCCGAAAAAGAAGCATCAGAGGAAATGGAAGCATCAGAGGAAAAGAAAAACCCAGAAAAAAAGGAAACCCCAGATGAAAGCAAGTAGCCTGCTCCTTATCCTGCTCTTCACAGCCCCTATTTCTGCACAAATCACCATCACGGGATTGACGGAAATGCAGCGCGGCGAAGTGCCGGGATCTGACTCCACAGCCATCTCCACAGCCTACAATCAAGTGAATCTCGACTTTACGCAAAAGGGCTTGCAGGCCGGTTTAAGAGCAGAAATTTACAACACCTGGGGCGCAGATCGCAAAACGTATCAAATCACGCAAAAATACGCGCGGTGGAACTATGGTGCTGCAAATGTGGAAATCGGCAATTACTACGCAATTCTCGGACGGGGCCTCACACTTCGCGCATTTGAACTGCCCGGCGTCGTGCTCGAAAGCCCCATTTATCGCCTGCGCTATGCCCCGGCTCAGGACCTCGAAGGCGCGACAGCCTCATGGACTGGCAATCGCGTAGAGGCCAAAGCCCTCATCGGTCAATCAGCACTCAGCGATATTCCCCCAGGTGCCAAAACAGGCATCCCGCCTCGGAGCATTTCCCGTCGCGGAGATTGGGTCACGGGCGGCGAACTCGCCATCAGACTCAATTCCAACCTCAAAATTGGCAGCACGAGCGTTTACATCACCCCCAGAGATTCCCTCATCGACAAAAATTGGGCCTGGTCTGGTTTTGCCGACCTCGACCTTTCTAACATTCTGCAAAAGGCCGGCCTATACGGAAGCTTCTACGGCGAATACGCACAGCGCGAAGGCGAATATGCACGGCGCGAAGACGACGAAAAAGGAACTGCCCTCTACTTATCGGGCAATGTGGGCGGAAACCATCTGGGATTGAGTGTTGAATATAAAAATTACGACAACATGCACCTCCACTTTAATGACCCCCCATCGCTCGTCCGCGAACACACGGCCTCTTTGCTCAACCGGACCACACATGTACTCCTGCTCACCAGCGAAATAGGCTATCAGATCGAAGGCACTTATACGCAACTGGACCTGGGCAATTTCACGGTCAATATCAGTCACGCACGCAATGATTTGTCCGAGACTATACAGACCTTTTTCAAAGAAAGACATTTCTCTTTTGATCTGTACAAATTTGACAATCTGACCGCCACCTTCTTTTTTAACTGGGGCAAAGACGACCTCGAAAGCATCGACAGCCACCGCACAGGTGGCGCGATTTTTGAAACCACAACCGACCGAGGTCATACCCTCGGCCTCGATCTTCAATATCAACGCGCTGTCCATTTTGAAGATGAACCGCATTTCTCCAATACTTATGGCGCGCTCTCTGCACAACACGCGCGCGGTTTTGGCGCAGCCCTTGTCTTTGATCACACAACCGACCCTTTTGAAGTTGACCGTCCAGAAACTTTCGACATCGAAACCGGCAGTCGCACCTTCGTATCTCTCAACCTCAATGCGCGGTTTGGCACGCATTACGACGCCGTCCTCTTTGTGGGTGAGCGGCGCGGAGGCACCGCCTGTACATCGGGGACTTGCTATCTAGTACTCCCCTTCAAAGGTGTGGAAATGCGCCTCAATACCTACTTTTAGTCACAAGCATATAAAACGGCTGTAAATCCACAGCCGTTTATTTTATTTCCCATAGGTGATACGAGAAACTTCAGACGCGATTCAGGCGTCCAAACACTTGCAATATGGAACTCGGCATGTCCGTTCAAGAAATGGATCTTCTACATCGCGTTGAAGCCTATATCCAACGAGAACGCCTCCTCACATCGGGTGATGGCGTGGTCGTAGCCCTGTCTGGCGGTCCCGACTCCGTCACCTTATTCGATCTGCTCCACCGCCTCAGATCAAAATGGCACCTCACACTTTATATCGCGCATCTCAATCATCAACTGCGTCCCAATGCCGAAAGCGATGCCGCATTTGTGAAAAAAATCGCCCAAAACTATCCCGTCTATATCGGAAAGGAAGATGTTGCGCAGCGAGCACAAGATAAAAAGCAATCAATCGAAGAAGCAGCGCGCGATGCACGACGGGCATTTTTAAAAAAAATACAACAAAAAACCGGCGCAAACCGGATCGCGCTTGGCCATACAAAAAGCGATCAGGCAGAAACCGTCCTGTTGCGCCTTGTCCGAGGTTCAGGACTCACCGGATTGGGGGGTATGCGTCCAATTTCAGAAGCGTGCTGGATTCGTCCCCTGCTCTCATTTTCCAGGTCGGAAATCGAACTTTATGTACGCACTCGCAAATTGCGAGTGCTGCGCGATGAAACAAATAGCGATCCAAAATTTCTGCGCAATCGCATTCGCACAGATCTGATACCCCACTTGCAAAAGACATACAATCCCCAAATCGAAGACCTCCTTTCACGTTCGGCAACCCTGCTACAAAATGACGATGCACACCTCGAAAACATTGCGGAACAGGCACTTTCGGAAACCCTCCTGTACCGCGACACTCGAAAATTTATCCTTGATGTTAGGCGATTTTTCAGTTATCATATATCACTTCGGCGTCGTCTGATTCGGAAGGTGCTCTTTGCCCTCCAGGCCAATGCCGAAGCCGCGCGTTTCCAGGTTATTGAACGAATTCTCGAAATTTCTTCCACCCCTGGAAACAGCGTTCAAATAACGCCAGGAATCTCAGCTTATCGCACGCATGACACACTTATTATCGCTCAACCCGCCCGAGCTTACTGCTTTTTGGTTGAACCCGATGAGACGCTCGATATCAACGGCAAATTCTCAATAACCATATTAAATCGAGTCAACCATGAGCACCTGCAAGCGGTGTACAACTGCTTCAGCAGTTCAAAAACAGCGAATCATACCGTTTTTTTTGATCTGGATCAACTTCCCAACCGGGCGTTGTATCTCCGCTCACCCCGGCCGGGCGACTGGTTTCACCCTTTTGGCATGCAGGGGGGGAAAAAAGTCAGCAGACTGCTCGGCGACAGCAAAATACCCCGCCCACTGCGCGGCGAAATACCACTGCTGGTAAGTGGTGCGACCATTTTGTGGGTCGTTGGCCTTCGGCGTTCACAAATTGCACCCATCACACCAACTACTCGGCGCGTGCTCAAAGCAACCTATAGTAGCATGATCACACAATGCGAAAAGAGGCATTTATGACCGACCCCAAGGACAGGGACTCGAAACCGGATGAAGAAACACATTCATCCGACGAGACGCCTGATCGCGCTCCCACACAGCCTGAAGATGACGCGCCTGAAACGAAAAAAGAGCGGCGCCCAAACTTGTCAGTGCTCAATCGGGATAATGCTGATCGCAATGGGGCTTCGGAGAATGGCAAGCGGCCCTGGCGGCGCATCTCAAAACCACTGGCTTTCTGGATATTTTTTGTACTGGTTGCCATTTTTGCTTCCAAATTTTTTGGTAGCGACCCCTCCAGCGATGTCGTGCTCAGCTACAAAGAGTACAAAATGCTTCTCGAAGAGGGAAAAATCCAGAGCGCGGTTATTATTGAAAACGAATTTCGCGGCCACCTCGTCGCAGAAGAGCTTACCCCACCAGGGCGAAGACAACAGCACACCTTTCGCGATTTTGTCGTTGACCTGGGCGTCGTAGATGCCCAGACCCGCGAAGAATGGCTCAAATACGGCGTTGACTTTCGCTTTCAAAAACCCTCTAACTGGCTCAACATATTTTTTAATTTTTTGCCATGGCTACTGTTCATAGGGCTTTGGCTCTTCATTTTGCGTCAAATGCAAGGAGGCCCCAAAGGCGCGTTCAGCTTTGGCAAAAGCAAGGCAAAGCTCATCTCTGAAGATAAAACCACAATCACATTCAAAGACGTTGCAGGTGTCGAAGAAGCCAAGCAAGAACTACAGGAAATCATCGAATTTCTGAAAGATCCGCGCAAATTTCAACGCCTGGGCGGGCGCATTCCAAAAGGCGTACTCCTGGTTGGCCCCCCCGGCACGGGCAAAACGTACATGGCACGCGCTGTCGCAGGCGAAGCGGCTGTTCCATTCTTTTTAATGAGCGGCTCGGACTTTGTCGAAATGTTTGTCGGCGTGGGCGCATCGCGCGTGCGCGACCTCTTTGAACAGGGGAAAAATCATGCCCCGTGTATCATCTTTATCGACGAAATAGATGCTGTGGGGCGGCACCGCGGCGCAGGTATTGGAGGAGGTCACGACGAGCGCGAACAAACCCTCAATCAACTCCTGGTTGAAATGGATGGTTTTGAATCCAAAGAGGGCCTCATCCTCATCGCAGCCACCAACCGTCCCGATGTGCTCGACCCCGCGCTGTTGCGACCCGGACGCTTCGACCGCCAGGTCGTGGTAGATCGTCCCGATGTCAGAGGGCGGGAAGGCATTCTAAAAGTTCACACCCGCAACACACCTCTCTCCGAGGACGTCAACTTACAGGTGCTGGCGCGCGGAACCCCTGGACTGGCAGGCGCAGACCTCGCCAACCTGGTCAACGAAGCCGCGCTGCTGGCATCGAGATACAACCGAGACAGCGTAACCATGAACGACTTTGAAGACGCCAAAGACAAAGTCATGATGGGCGCAGAGCGACGCAGCCTGGTCATTTCCGACAAGGAAAAACGCCTCACGTCCTATCACGAAATTGGTCATGCGCTGGTAGCCAAACTCATACCAGAAAGCGATCCCCTGCACAAAGTGACCATCATTCCTCGCGGGCGTGCCCTCGGCGTCACACACACCCTGCCCATCGACGAGCGCCACACCTATCCTCAAAGTTATTGTGAAGCTGTCCTCGCTTACGCCCTGGGTGGTAGAATTGCCGAAAAGCTCGTTTTTGGCGAAATCACAACAGGCGGGCAGCAAGACTACCGCATGGCCACCAATCTCGCCCGGCAAATGGTTTGCGATTGGGGCATGAGTCAAAAACTCGGTCCCATTGCTTATGGGCAGCAAAACGACGAAATATTCCTCGGGCTCGAAATGGCACAACGTCGAGACCACAGCGACAGAGTAGCCGAAATGATCGACGAGGAAATTAGAAACTTCGTGCTCAAAGCCGAGTCCCGCGCAGAACAATTGCTCAGTGATAACATCGACAACGTTCACATCCTTGCCAAAGCATTACTCGAATTTGAAACCCTCAACAATGTACAGCTCGACCAGTTATTAGAAGGCAAAACACTCGAAAAATCAGTGCCAAACGGGCGTGCCAAACATCCAGAAGAATCGAAAGATCAGGTCACAGAAGAACAGGAAGCAACAGACCAAACCTCGGAGGAACACACCTCTGAACAGGAAAAACAGCCATCAGGTGACTAATCCACAGAAAAAAAGAGATGGCGGTTGCCATCTCTTTTTTTAGCTCCCATGAAACACATACGCCCTATTTACCAGCTTTCATGCTGTGGCACACCCCTCCAATTGGGTCATCGAACACTCGTGATGGGCGTTCTCAATGTCACGCCAGACTCGTTCTCAGACGGCGGCCTTTATTTTGAACCGCGCAAAGCGATTGAGCGGGCACTGGCACTGGTTGAGGCAGGTGCTGACATGATCGATATTGGGGGTGAATCAACCCGTCCAGCCGGGCCTTATGGAAAAGGGGCAACAGTCGTCTCTCTAAAAGAAGAACTGGATCGCACCATTCCCATTATTGAGGCCATTGCTCCACAACTCGACGTACCCATCTCCATAGACACAACCAAAGCCGAAGTCGCCCGACAGGCCATTGACAACGGCGCAACCATTGTCAATGACATCAGTGCCCTGCGTTTTGATGCCAGCATGATGCATCTGATCGCGGAAACGGGAGCTGCTATTATCCTCATGCACATGCAGGGAACGCCCTCAACCATGCAGCAGAACCCCATGTACAACGATGTTGTGTCCGATATTCTCAATTTTTTAAGCGCACAAATTGACCGCGCAAGAGCAATGGGCATTTCCCGCTCTCAGATTGCGATTGATCCGGGGCTGGGGTTTGGAAAAAAATACGCGCACAATATCGAGACACTCGCGCGACTGTCCGAATTTCACACGCTGGAATATCCTCTTCTCATGGGTGCATCGCGCAAGCAGTTTACCGCTCCCAAATGCCAATCTCACGAGCGACTACCAGGTAGCATTGCTGCAATCACATTGGGTATAACCGCAGGAGTACACATTGTAAGGGTTCACGATGTCGCAGAGACTGTCCAGGCATTGACCTTATCTGACAGCGTCTGCCGTATCAATTTGTGAAACACCTTGACAATGTACGGCAAAACCCCGTAGATTTTCAGGTAAACAGTATCCCCACCAAATCTCGATCCCCCCAAATGCCGATGGACTATATATCTCTTTGCCGATGGCTGTGTACCATCGTCCTTCTGTTCCTTTTTTTTGCGATCTCCAAAGCCTATTCCCGGTCTATTACACTCGAAGAGAGTTTACAGCACGCGCTATCGCACAACGAAGCCCTGCAAATTGTGCGCGAAGATCTGGACAAATCACACCAACGGATTCGCCATGCAGTGGCCGATGTTCTCCCCCAGTTTGACATTACCTTGCAGTACACGCGCAACTGGTTGCTGCCTACCTTTTTTTTCGATACGCCAGCAGGCCAACAACAATTTACCGTCGGCGCGCACAACAACCTCATCGGCACGGTTGGCATTCGACAAGCCATTTGGGGTGGAGGCAAATCTTTTTCAGCCCTGCGCGTTGCGCGTCTGCTCAGACAATTTTCGATGGAAAAGGTACGCGCTGCAAAGCAACAAGTACACACACAGGTCGAAACGGCTTTTTACGACCTGCTATTGGCTGGAGAACTCACGCACGTCAGCAAATCTTCTGTAGCGCGCGCGCGTGCAAATTTCAAGCGCGTCGAAAAACTGCGCGAGGCAGGGCGCGTATCGGACTACGATTTGCTGCGCGCACAGGTTCAGGTCGCCGAATTGCTGACAGACTCCATACGCACGGAGAATGTGCATATATTGGCAGATCTCGCGTTCAAAAACCAGATCGGCATTGACCCCAATGAATCCATTACACCTCAAGGGACTTTCCGCGAAGAAATCTACCTTTTATCGACTATCACCGAGACAGAACTAATTGACCTCTCAATGCAAATGCATCCCATTGTACGTCAGTACTCCCTCGAGATCGAAATGCTCCAGCATGCAGAGACCATTGCCCGATCAGAATCCCGCCCGACCATAGATTTAATTGTCAATGGACAGTGGCAGGCTCAAAAAAACGAATTTGATTTTGTAAAAGACGATTTTCGTCAGAGCTGGTTTTCGGGCATCGCCATCAACATTCCCATTTTTGATGGCTTTCGCACAAACGCACAGGTTGCGCAGGCCCGCTCAGACACGCGGCAAGCCGAACTGGTGCAAAAACAAACCGAGCGCGGCGTGCGTTTCAACATCCTGCAAGCGTGTCGCTCTTTTTCCGAAGTTCGCGCCAGAAAAAGCGCGCAGATACAGGCCGTTGGTCTCGCCCGTCGGGGCCTGCAAATCGCGGAATCGCGTTATGAGAATGGCGTTGGCACCCAGATCGAAGTCATCGATGGGCAACTCACCTTACAACGCGCCGAAGCCGAACTCGCGCGCGCAAAGCGAGATCTCGCGGTCACCCTCGTGCAATTAGAACTCAGTGCGGGCATTTTGGGTGAGGAGGATAAACCATGAGTTTGTACAGGCTTTTGATACCCGGTCTTTTGATCTTGATCAATCTGGGCTGTGGCGACGAATCTTCGGCGCAAAAAGAAATTCCCTTAGAGCGCACCACCAATGTATCTACATTTGCACTCAAACCCGATTCGCTCATCCAATACAGCAGGCTATCTGCCACGGTAAAAGCCTGGCGCGATGTGACCATCAGTGCGCTCGAATCTGGTGAGGTCATCAGCACGTACAAAGATGTGGGTGATTACGTCAAACGCGGAGAGAATCTCGCGCAACTCAACATGGAGCTTCTGCAAGCCGCATTAATCGAAGCCGAGGCCAACCTGAAGTTTCAAACCTACAATTACGAGCGCAGCAAACAACTTTTCTCGGAAGGATCGATTTCCGAACAGGCGTATTTTGCCACGGAATACGACTTCCATCGGGCCAAATCAACAGCGCAGACCTTAAAGCATCGGCTCTCTTATGGGCGGATACAAGCGCCTTTTTCAGGCTATATTGCAAAGCGGCACCTCTCACAGGGGCAACATATCGCGCGAGATGGCGCAACATTTCGCCTCGTTCAAACCGACAGCCTGCGCGTTGCGGCCTGGGTAGCGGAGAGCGAAATCATCGACTTTGTCGAAGGCAGTCTCGTCACCCTCGTCCTCGATGCTCTGCCGCACCAAACTTATGAGGGCACAATCGCCCATGTTGGCCCGGCAGCAGATACAGACCAGAGGGTTTTTCCCATTGAAGTCCATCTGCCCAACCCAACAGGGCATATCCGCCCCGGCATGATCGGCACGCTGAAAGCCGTGCGCCGCATTCACCGGCATGTCATCGTCATTCCCCGCGAAGCCATTATCGAACGCGAAACCGGGCCTGTGGCCTTTGTCGTAAAAGGCGACATGGCCCTTATGCGCCCGCTCCGCCTGGGGCCATCAGAAGCCGAGCGCGTCGTCGTCCAGAAGGGGCTTTCCTCTGGCGATCAAATTATCGTCAAAGGCGGGCGCGATCTCATTGATGGCGACCGCGTGGCAATAAAATATGCGGAACCCGTCCCATGACCATCACCGCGTACGCACTCAAACATCGCATTACCGTTTACGTCTTTGTCGGTATCCTGATCATCTCGGGCATCTCGGCCTATCAGTCACTTCCCCGCGAAGCCGCGCCAGATATTACTATCCCCCTCATCATCGTCAGCACGCCGTATATCGGCACCTCGCCTCAGGATGTTGAAAACCTCATCACCCGACCTTTGGAAAAAGAACTTCAATCCATTGAAAATGTCAAAGTGATCCGATCGAGTTCGGTCGAAGGTGCTTCGTCAATTACAGTCGAATTTAATCCCAATGCCGACATTGACAATGCTCTCCAGCGCGTCAAAGACAAGGTCGATCTCGCCAAATCAGAATTACCCGATGATGCTGAAGACCCCGCGGTTCTCGAAGTCAACTTTTCCAATATCCCCATGATGCTCGTCGCATTGTCGGGAGACTATGGGCTGATTCGGCTGAAAGAAATTGCCGAAGACTTCGCCGATCATATCGAAACCATCCCCGGCATCCTCGAAGTACGCGTGGTGGGCGGTCTCGAACACGAAGTCAAAGTCGATGTCGATCCCGACCGTCTCATCGCCTACAAACTCGCCATCCAGGACGTGATTGAGGCCATTCAACGCGAAAATTTGACCCTTCCTGGTGGCAGCGTGGATATAGGCGCGTACAAGTACGCCGTGCGCGTGCCCGGTGAGCTTGAAACCGTTCCCCAAATTGGCGACCTCCTCATCAAAGCGTCGCAAGGCCGCCCGGTCTATATTCGCGATGTTGCCGATGTTGTATATGGGTTTAAGGACCGCGCAAATTACGCCCGTCTCAACCACAAACCCAGTGTAAGTCTCGAAATTGTCAAGCGCAGCGGTGAAAATCTGATTGCCATAGCCGATCAGATTAAAATCGCGCTCGACGATTTGAAACCCACCCTTCCTGCAGGCACGCAAATCACCATTTTGGGCGACCAGTCCGAAGACATTCGCATGATGGTCAAAGACCTCGAAAACAATATCGTATCCGGCCTTATCCTCGTCATTCTGGTGCTCCTCTTTTTCCTGGGCCTCCGCAATGCCTTTTTTGTCGGTATCGCCATTCCCCTCTCTATGCTCATTTCCTTTATCATCATATCCATTATGGGCATCACGCTCAATATGATCGTTTTGTTTAGTCTGATCCTCGCGCTCGGCATGCTCGTCGATAATGCCATCGTCATTGTCGAAAATATCTATCGCCACCGGCAAGAAGGCCAATCTCCCATCCAGGGGGCGTTGGAAGGCACGGGAGAAGTTGCATGGCCTGTGATAACCTCAACACTGACGACATTATGTGCTTTTGCACCCATGATTGTCTGGCCCGGCATTATGGGCGAATTTATGAAATATTTGCCCATAACCCTGATCATAACCCTGTCTTCATCCCTCTTTGTGGGCCTCGTCCTCAATCCCACATTTTGTGCATCTTTCATGACGGTGCGAGGAACGGTCAAAGAGACATCTCCCCGCCTCCAGCGCAGCCTCAACGCCTATCAGCGTCGCCTCGAAATGGCACTCAATTACCCGGGAATAACCCTCTCTCTTGCAGCGAGCACACTCCTTCTCGTCGTTGTAGCGTACTATTTTGGGGGTCGAGGCATCGAATTTTTTCCCGAAATTGAACCCAACACAGCCTATATCGATGTGCGCGCTCCATCTGGCACAAACCTCGAAACATCGGATCAACTGGCGCGCCAGATCGAATCTATTCTCGCCGGTATTCCCGATATTGAAACCTATGTTGCCAACGTGGGTGTCTCTGGCGGCGATGTATTTGCAGGTGGCGAAGGCGTTTCAAATGCCAGTCGCATCTCCATAGACTTTGTCGATGAGAATCTTCGGCAGCAATCCTCTTTTGAGACCATTGAGGAAATTCGCAGCAAACTCAAAAACCTGACCGGCGCCGAAATCGAATTGTCCCAAGAACGCGGCGGACCCCCCGTAGGCCCGCCCATCAGCGTTGAGGTATCCGGCGAAAACTTCGAGATCTTAGGTCAACTATCCGCACGCATCAAACGCGTCGTGGCCGATGTGCCCGGCGTTGTAGATCTCAAAGATAACTACGACCGCGGGCGTCCCGAAGTCCGCATCGTTGTAGATCGAGAAGCCGCTGCAATAGCGGGCCTCAATACACGCCTGATTGCCGCTACGGTGCGCTCAGCCGTTTACGGCTCAGAAGCATCCGAATATCGGCTGGGCGAAGACGAATACGATATCCGCGTGAGATTCAAGTCCGACAAGCGCAATACGCTTGCCGACCTCAAACGTATTACCATTGAAAAAGATGGCAAGATCACGCCCATAAGCGCGGTTGCACGTATAGAAACGGGCGGGGGATTTGGCAGCATTCGGCGCAAGGATCTCAAGCGCGTTATCTCCATTGAAGGCAAAGTGCAAGACCGCACATCTGATGCAGCCATGCGCGATGTGCAAGCAGCCCTATCCAATTTTTCCCTGCCACCGGGCTATCAGATCGCCTATTCCGGAGAAAATGAAGAACAGCAAAAAGCCACTGCCTTTCTTTCCAAAGCCCTGCTCATAGCATTGGCGGGCATCGCGCTCATTCTGATTACGCAATTCAATTCTCTGGCCCTGCCCTTTACCATTCTCACATCCGTCATTTTGTCTATGATTGGCGTATTGATCGGCCTGATAGTCACCGGAACCCCTTTTGGCATTCTCATGACGGGTATCGGCGTGATCAGCCTTGCAGGCGTGGTTGTCAACAACGCCATTGTTCTAATCGGCTATACCCTGCAATTGCGCCAGCGCGGCCTTTCAGCGCGCGAAGCGATCATACGCGCAGGCGTCGTAAGATTTCGCCCTGTCATTCTCACAGCCATAACCACCATTCTGGGCCTGTTGCCCCTTGCCACGGGTATAAGTTTTGACTTTTTTTCTTTTTCATGGGAAATTGGGGGGCGCAGCAGTCAGTGGTGGGGGCCAATGGGCGTGGCTGTGATCTTTGGTCTCGCATTTGCTACTGCCCTCACGCTGGTCATTGTACCTGTCCTGATCAGCCTGATCTGGCGATGGTTTGGCGCGCCAAAAATTGAATCCACATCCCCATATCGCCACACCGCCGCAGATTGAGCCATTAAGGCTAAGGAAAAATCCATGTTGCTTCGTCTATTTCTCATTGCCCTTATCCTGGTCCTATTTTTTCGCTTTGTCGGTCGTCTGTTTCGCGCCATACTAATGCGCCCAACCACGCGTACATCATCAAAGAAAAAACCTCTGCGCGACATTGACGATTCACAAATTCAAGACGCGGACTTCAAAGACCTTTAGACTCAGACTCCTCGGATAACACAGATGGCTACCCGACGCCCTCGCAAAACTGGCCCATCGCCAACTCAGGTTCTCGATGCCGTCAAAAAAGGCGAAATCTCATCCCTCTACTACTTCCACGGGGAGGAAGACTTCCAACGCGATCAGCTTTTAAACGCCCTCGTTGAAACCCTCATTGAACCCACAGCGCGCGCCTTCAACCTCGACATCTATCGCGCCGAAGACATCGATATTTCGCAGGTCATTTTACAAGCACTCACCTTTCCAATGATGACGCAACGCCGCCTGATTGTCCTCAAAAACGCCGACCGCTTACCCGATGCAGCCGCCCCCGAACTCCTGCCCCTCATTGAATCCCCACCCGAAACAACGACCTTGATCATCACAGCCACCAAACCAGATGGTCGCAAAAAACTATTTGCCGAACTTCGAAAACGCGCGATTGCAATCGAATTTCGCCCGCCCTACGACAACGAAATCCCGGCCTGGATCCAGACACGTGTCAAAACTCTGGGCAGACAAATCGCGCCCGATGCGGCTCACCTGCTTCACATGAGCATTGGAGCAAATCTGCGCGAATTGAACGGCGAAATCGAAAAACTCTTTATCGCTACCCAATCCAATCCAATCTCGCGCGAGGAAGTCGCTCAGGTAATCGACAACACACGGGGAGTCACGGTTTTTGAACTCGCCGACGCACTCGGACACCGCCAGTTGGACAAGGCGCAAATCCTCATTGGACGGCTCCGCGAACAGGGAGAACACCCTGCCGGCACGATCGCACTACTCATCCGTCACTTTGGGATTCTGCAGCGCGCGCGATGGATATCGGGCCAGCGCCTGTCCAGAAATGCACTGGCTTCGCGTCTCAAAGTGCCCGCTTTTTTTGTAAATAACTACCTCGATCAAGCCCGTTTATTTGACGAACGAGCACTCTGGAATGCCCATGATGCCCTTCTCGATGCAGACAACCGCCTCAAGTCCAGCGGCGGGACACCGCTCGAAATTCTCGCTCACCTGGCATACCGAATTTGCCGCGCATCCCCTTGACAACCCCATAAAAATCTGGTAGTTTAGCACATTCTCATCAGAACAAACCCAATCTAAAAGGAGTCTCAAAGTGGGAAGCCCATTGAATATTACAGATGAAAATTTCCAAACGGAAGTTGTGGATTCCGATCTTCCGGTACTTGTGGATTTCTGGGCAACATGGTGCGGTCCATGTCGCATGATTGCCCCCAGCATTGAAGAACTCGCTCGTGAATACGACGGTCGTGTTAAAATCTGCAAAGTCGATGTGGATCACGCACAGCAGACAGCACAGGGATTTGGCATTCGCAGCATCCCCACATTGCTCATCTTTAAGGACGGCAAACAGGCAGATCAGCTTATCGGTGCTGTCCCCAAAAGCGCGATAGAAGACAAGCTTAAAGCCGTACTCGCATAAAATAAAAGGCCGAGGACAGTGTCCCCGGCTTCGCGGTCTATGACCTCATGAAAAAAGCCCGGTATCTTTGATGATATCGGGCTTTTTGTTTTCTATCGCAGTGCGTCTCACCGCACAGGTTGCAAATCGCTTTGGGTGGGATATGAATCGAGGATTGCTTCGATCTCTTGTTGAAAACGCTCAAGAGGTTCTGCAACCTGGTGGCGAAATTCTTCGCGGATCAATCCGCAGTATTCCTGAGCCGCCTTCAACATCACCTCGGCATTGTGTTGCAAAGTGCGATAATCGTCCTGAAAATGATCAACCCGCCCGTGCAAGGCGTGCATCAACTTGCTCGCGTAATCACTGACACTCACTTCTTTATATCCCTCGCTAAATCGCTTCAGATGATCCAGCGCTTCATCGAAAAAGGTTTTCACCTCATCGACCTGCAGGGCGTCGCGCGTGGTGAGAATCAAGTGACGGCCATGAATGGACATGCGTATGCTATCGCCAAACTCGCGGGGATGGTGAACGAGCATATGGGCCATAAATTTCCAGAACGTCCACCGATAAGTCCCGACCACACCTTGATGCCAAAAAGAGCGTAATCCCGCCCTGAGTTCTGTCCAACCAATTGGCATTGATGGAAGCGGTCTGCGCGTGCGATGTGCATAATGCGTGCGGCAGCGTTCAAAGAAAATCTCTGGACTGTTCAGCGTTTCGAGAACCTTGCGATGGCGCGCCAGCAGTTCGTCGGGATCAATGATAGGCACATAACTCAACTCCCGGCTGAAAATACCCGAATCACCCGTATATTTTACGTCTTCACGCAGGCGACCCAACCGCTTGTAGCGCTTGAAGTCGGGCGTGTCGCGCAGCACGCCCAAAATCCCCACCATAGCCACCGGAATACCCGCTTCTCTGATAAACGCAATCATGCGATCGGCAATATCATCTGGATCTGTATCCAGGCCCATAATAAAACCGGCCTGAACTTCCATGCCATATTCTTGCAGAATCTTCACTTTGTCCAGCAAAGGCGTATCGCCCTGCAAATTCTTTTGCGCGCCCATAAACTTCAGGCTTTCTTCCACTGGCGATTCAATCCCCGCAAAAATCTTATCAAATCCAGCGAGGTACATCGCCTCTAACAACGCGAGATCATCACTTACGCGAATACTGGCCTGCGTAAATAATTGGAAAGGATACCCGCGCTCTCTTTGCCAGGGCACCACCTCTTCTTCCAGTATTTGTCGAATCTCGTCGCGGTTGCCAACAATATTATCATCAACTGCCATAACCGAACCGCGCCAGCCTCTATCGTAAAGCGCGTCCAATTCCTGAATCACGAGGCTGCTATTTTTTAAACGCGTTATCTTGCCGTAAAGCGCGGGGATATTGCAAAATGTACAACTTTCTGGACAACCTCGCGTAATCTGAATCACCATCACGGTATAATCGTCAAAACTGACCAGATCCCATCGAGGAAGCGGTGTTGTTGTGAGGCTTTGAAAATCACCTCGTCGATCAATATACTCTCGCCCCCCACGGTAAGGCTCGGATACCAATCGCTCGACCACATCCATAAAGCCATTTTCGGCCTCGCCCAAATAAAAGATCGCATCTCCCTCAATATCTTCGCAATACTGCGTGGGCAGCGGGCCGCCATTGAGCACGGGCACACCTGCGACATTGCACTGAGCAATAATCTCTTCGAGAGAATGCCAGTGAATAATCATCGACGATGTAATCACAATATCTGCCCAACCCAGATCTTCATCTGTCAATGGATGTACATTTACATCCACCACGCGCAAACTGTAGTTATCGGGCATCATACCGGCGATTGTCAACAACCCCAAAGGCGGAAAAGCCGATTTCTTTCCGACCAACTTTAAAGCTTCATCAAAACTCCAGAACGTCACTGGATTTTTTGGATATACCAGGAGCGCATTGGGCATACAGACATCCTTTCACAAAAAGCAAGCAAAAAACAAAGAACTCCAACTAACTTCAATATACTACATTTTTTTCCTTACTCATAGAAAAAACGAGAGCATCCAGATTGGAAAAAATGTGACACCTCGAATCATCGCGCTTGAAGTGCGGCTGTCGGGGAACATCCTGTGCGTGCAACCCCACCGCGAACAATAAACCTTGATTTACACTATAATTTAGGATAATTTTTCTGTACCTATACATCTACATCAAAACAGTAGCCAAGGAGGTTGGGATGGACACGACACAAAAGCCATATAAAATGGTAGTTCCCATCTTCGCCAACCGTTTGCTACCCGCTGTAATACTATCAGCAGCACTACTCGGATGCGGTAAATTACCGGAGACCTCCTCGCCCACGGCATCACCGCCAACCGAGACACCGTCTGAGACAGAAGAAGTGCGCTCAGAAAAGACGCGGGTGACCGTACCTCTGGCGACAGATTCAGAACTAACAGACCTGGTCCGTGGAAACAACGCCTTCGCCTTCGACCTGTATCAGAAACTGCGCGAGGAAGAAAGTGGGAACCTCTTCTATTCGCCCTACAGCATCTCGCTGGCACTTGCCATGACACATGCCGGTGCCAGAGGCGAAACCGAACGCCAGATATCGAACACACTACACTTCACCCTGTCCCAGGACAAGTTGCATCCCGCGTTCAACGCCCTCGATCTCCAACTCGCCTCTCGCGGCGAAGGGAGTAGCGGCACAGAGGGTAAGGGGTTTCGATTGAACATCGCCAATGCGATCTGGGGGCAGCAGGGCTTTGACTTCCTGCAGGACTTCCTGGACAAACTGGCTGAGAATTACGGCGCTGGAATGAAAATAGCAAATTTCACGGAGGCGCCAGAAGACTCGCGAGTCGCGATCAATGACTGGGTCGCCCATCAGACGGAAGACAAGATCAAAGACCTGATTCCTTCCGGTGCCATCGACAACTTGACCCGATTAGTCCTCACCAATGCCATCTACTTCAACGCGGCGTGGCTCTACACTTTCGACGAAAAAGCCACTGCTGAAGGCGACTTCCACTTGCTAAACGGCAACAGCGTAAAAGTACCGATGATGCGACAGACCGAATTATTTGGCTATGCGAGTGGCACGGGATATCAGGCCGTTGAGTTGCTCTACGACGGCAGTGAAATATCCATGCTCATCCTGCTTCCCGACAAGGGTAATTTTAATCCGTTCGAAAATTCGCTAAACGCCGAACTCGTCAGTCAAATTTCGGAAGACCTGAATCGCGAGCAAGTAGAACTCACCATGCCTTCATTCGAGTTTGAAGCGCAATTCAAGCTGGGCGCAACCCTCAAAAAGATGGGAATATCAGATGCCTTCAATCAGCAATTAGCGGACTTCTCGGGCATGGATGGAAGAAAAGACCTCTCCATTTCGGATGCCTTTCACAAGGCATTCGTCCTCGTAAATGAGAAAGGTACAGAAGCCGCAGCAGCCACCGCCGTGGTCGTAGGCGTAAAATCCGTTCCCCCACCGCCGATTGTGGTCGCGATCGATCGGCCATTTATCTTCCTCATTCGAGACATAGCGACCAACACCACCCTATTTGTCGGGCGGGTAATGGACCCGAGATAATAGGAGAATCTCACTCAAAAGGATAACTCAAACATGATCACAGAAGAAGACCTCTGGTATTTCAAAACCACCGGATTCTACAAAGTCCGCGAGACCCTGCCTGGCGACCTGGTCGATCAATTAAATGAAGTCACCTCCCGGCAGATTTCAGGCATGCGCGAACCCATTGTTTGGGAAGAAAAAGGGGCGCGAAAGCCAGAAAATGTTCGCCGCCTTTCAAAAATTTTCTTAAGAGACTCCGTCTATTTCGAAGCTGTGTCTCACCCCATCATCCTCGATGCCCTCGAAGGCATCATCGGTCCAAACGTCGAAGTACTCACCAACAAACACAACCACGTCATGGTGCGCCCATCCGGGTCTTATCCCGTGCCCTGGCACGCCGGTGAAGAACCCTATGACCACACGCTGATCACCGGCTTGATATACCTCGAAGAATCAACCATTGAAAATGGCTGTATACGCATTGTGCCCGGCAGCCACAACCGTCCGTTCCTCAACCCGCGCCGACCACAGAAACAAAGAGACAATTTTTACAACAGCGACAACTATTACCGCGCAGTGCCCATCCCCATGCCGCGCGGCGGGGTACTGCTCTTTAACGATTGCTGTTATCACGGGTCGGACACAAATGGTTCTGATCATTCCCGCCGCAGCATGACGGTTGCCTATCGCGCCCACGACGCCCACGATGTGATCAAAGACGACCCGGAAAAAATTCTCGTGCGCGGCGAAAAAGTCTATACAGGACACCCACATCCCTATGCGCTTCCCATTCAGGAGTAGGACATGCCCTCACTCACCTTGCGACAAATCCAGCTCTTTCGAAACAACGGTTTTCTCTGCCTTCCAGACCCCCTGCCAGAAGAAATGGTTGAAAATCTGAAAGCGGCGATCATGGACGATATTGACCACAAAATCGAACCCATCGTACGCAATAAAGATGGCCGCGCCGTGCGTATCTCTGCCCTCATGGATCGCGCGCCGATCTTCCGAGAAGCAGTCACACATCCATTCACACTCGACCCGCTCGAATCGCTCTTGGGACCCAATATCGAAATCCTCACCAACCGCCACAACCACGCCACCTTACGCACGGCGAATGACAACAAAGGCGCGTATCTCCACCGCGATGTCAGGCAGTGGACGCGCAACATCTACACCATCATCTTTTACCTCGAAGAAACCACCCTTGAAAATGGATGTACCCGCATTGTACCCGGGTCGCATCACTTCCCCGGCGTCTCCACATCTATTCACGATGCAGACTGGGCAAGCGATATTCTGGGCCAGGCACTCCCCGTACCCATGCCCGCAGGCGGAATGCTCGCAATCGACAGCATGGTCGTCCACGGCGCAGGCGAAAACCACACAGAAGACACGCGCATGAGCATGACAGTTGGCTATCACAGCGTTGACGAACTCATGGACATCCCCAACCCCAAACGCCTTCTCGTACGCGGAGAGGGACTGTATAACGGAAATGACGGAAAATAATCCAGTTGTTTCAGACTTCTCACTTCTACCTATGACTCCTAACATTATCATCATCATCTCCGATCAGCACAACCCCCATGTAATGGGATGTGCGGAAAATCCCATTGTGCAAACGCCAAATTTAGATACGCTTGCGCGTCGCGGAACCCGGTTTCGCAATGCGTATTGCCCCTATCCCCTCTGCGCGCCTTCGCGCTCGGGCTTTATGTCTGCACAGTACCCCAGCGACGTGGGTGTTTATGACAACAGTGGCAGCCTGTCTTTTGACACCCCCACATTTGCCCATGCATTTGGCGCGGCGGGATACGAAGCCGTGCTATGTGGTCGCATGCACTTTAGAAACCCCGACCAATTCCACGGCTTTGAAAAACGCATCCACGCCGACTGCGGTGGGCTATCCGCAGAAATTCTCGGCGCGGGATACAATCGCACAACAGGACAAACCAAATACGGCGTTCAAGTATCTGGTCATGGCGAAACCGGCTATCGCCACTTTGACAAATCCGTCACCGAAACAGCCTGCAAATTCATCGCCGATCGGCAAAACAACGACAGACCTTATGCCCTCGTCGTCGGTTACATGAACCCGCACAATCCCCTGATCTGCGACAGAGAAGACTTCGAGTATTACATGGCGCAGATACCACCCCTCGAACCCGAATCTCCCGAATACCTAAACGCCCTGCATCCAGCCATGAAAAAATGGCGCGAGCGACGCGGCGTTGACGACATCACCCCGGAACAGAACCGCCGCGGATTAGCCGCTTATTACGGCTTGACCACCGAACTCGACCGGTACATCGGTCAGATCAGTGACACCGTACAATCTACTTCCGATGCGGATAATACCGTCATCATCTACACCTCAGACCACGGCGATATGGCCCATGAACACGGCATGTGGTGGAAAAGCAGTTTTTACGAAGGCTCTGTCGGCATTCCCTTAATCTGCTCATGGCCGGGCCATCTTCACGAAAACCGCACAGAAGATGCCATCGTCAGCCTCATCGACGTCGGCCCCACGGCTCTGGATATTGCGGGTTCAGACCCCATGCCCGATGTCTCGGGCAAAAGCTTCGCCCCATTCCTCACAGGTTCCCCGCCACCGGACTGGCCCAATGAAGTCTTTGCAGAATACATCGGCTTGCTCGGCGACCAACCCGCGTGCATGATCCGCACGGGTCCGTGGAAATTGAACTATTATTCTGAACATGACTCCTGCCAATTGTTCAACATCGAAGAAGACCCCGAAGAACGCCGTGACCTGAGCGATAACCCCCGATATCAAGACGTGATCCAATCGGGCCTCGAAAAAAATTTTGCACGCTGGTCTGCCGATGATATTTTGAAACAAGCCGAACGGCAAGCGCGCGCCCGAGCGCTCATAGCACGCTGTGGGCACAGCCATATCCCCCACGCTATCCCTCCATTCGCGCCAGACATCAATACTGTAAACGAGTTTGACTTCTCACAATTGCCCGAAGACCCAAGATAGTATTGCACAAAACCGATATTGACGTATCTTAAGAAGACTATGGTTGCAACCACCCATATCTGGAGGAGATTATGACACGAGAACGATTGCCGGTCTTTCTGATCGGCCTTCTGTTGTTGTGCGGGTGCGGCGGCGAACGCGATCCCGTAGTTGAAATGCAAAAATCGCTGGCCTCGGCACCGGCGTATATGATTGTGTTGGATGATATACGTGAAGAAGGCACTGTTTTTACCGCGTATTATCATCGGTATTTAATTACACAGGGCGAAAAAAAGGTACAATCGGACTGGATAGAAGTATCGGAGGCCATCTATCGAAAATACGAACCATTTTTGGGAATGGCGCTGGTTGCCAAATCTGAGCAAGATGGCGTAAACAATACGCCACACCCGCCCGGATACCACTATGTGGGCAATCCACAATACGGACAATGGACGAATCGCGGGGGCACGTCGTTCTGGGAGTTTTACGGCCAATACGCGATGATGCGAAGTTTGCTCGGTTGGGGCGGCGGATTCGGCATGAGTCGCTACGATTACGACGATTATCGGTCTTATCGCCAGGATCGACGCCCGTATTATGGGCGCAATCGGGAATATGGCACGCAGGGGTCTGTCACGCAAAAACAAAAACCAACGACATTCCAGCGACGCAAGGCAACCATAGCCCAAAAGAGACAATCGTTCACACAAAAAGTGCAAAGTCGCACGAGCCAGAGTCGCAGCGGATTTGGCAGTTCGCGTTCAACGAGTCGCAGCCGATCTGGATTTGGCAGCCGCAGTTTTGGAGGGTTTGGAAAATGATTTTACAGGATTTGATCGCAACGGGTATTTATCTCATTAGTGCGTTTATATTATTCTGGCTCGGCAAATTGATCAAGGATTTGACGACACGGAGTTACAGCGTGCGGGATGAACTGGTCGAAAAAGACAACGCTGCACTGGGTGTGGCCATGGCGGGATATTATTTTGGATTGATAATGGCCATTGGTGGCACCTTATCGGGACCATCTCAGGGATTGGAAAACGATTTGATCGACATTGGCATATACGGACTGCTGGCGATTGTCTTGCTGAATTTGTCCCGTCTGGTCAATGACTGGGTGATCTTACATGGATTCAAAGTTCGGGATGAATTGATTGACGATCAGAACGTGGGCACGGGTGTTGTGGTCGCTGCGTCGTATATTGCAACGGGATTGGTGATCTTTGGTGCGGTATCGGGTGAAATTGGCGGGATTGTGACAACAGTGATTTTCTGGGCATCGGGTCAAATAGCCCTGATACTGGCCGGGCTGGTGTACGAATGGATTACCCCGTATAGCATTCACGACGAAATTGAAAAAGACAATGTCGCCGCTGGCGTCGCTTTTGCTGGCGCATTGGTCGGCATTGGCGTCATTGTATTTCACGCATCGGCGGGTGATTTTATTTCATGGACCGTAAATCTACAGGATTTTGCAATCGAAGTAATCGCGGGATTAATACTGCTACCCATCGCCCGGTTCATCTCCGATGTGATCCTCTTGCCCGGACAAAAACTCACCGATGAAATCGCCAATCAAGAACACCCCAATTTGGCCGCGGGCTTCATTGAGGCCACGTCTTATATCGGCGCGTCGTTCCTGATTGTGTGGAGTTTGTGAAAACTGTAAAATTCCCTGATTAAATCTCTTTAACTCGGTGGGTATTCCACCCGCCGAGTTATTTTTATTATTTTAATATGCGTCAAAGTTATCTCTTAAAAGCCTGTATATTCGCCACGGGGTGTTCGGGCATTGTAGCGGAATTTACGCTATCAACGCTGGCGAGCTATCTATTGGGCAATACGACATTGCAGTGGGCAATGCTCATGTCGCTGATGTTATTTGCCATGGGCCTGGGCAGTCGATGGAGCCGCTTATTGACAGACCGGTTGCTGGATCGCTTTATCGCAATCGAATTTTATCTCTCGGCTCTGTGTGCCACCTGTGCGGTTGCGGCGTATTTTGGATCGACACTCGTGCTGTCGGCAGGTATTTTCATCTATGTGTATGCTTTTGCAATCGGCGTGCTAATCGGCATGGAAATTCCGCTGGTCGCTCGCATGAACGAAGCGTACCAGGATCTGCGTACCAATATCGCCTCAGTAATGGAAAAAGACTATTTTGGCGCATTGATCGGCGGACTATTGTTCGCCTTTTTTTTATTGCCAGAATTGGGCCTGACCTACACACCGCTGGCGTTGGCCGCGATTAACTTTGTCGTGGCATCGGTATTACTGTGGCAATATCGACACTTATTGGCGCGGCCCATTCGATTGTTGGCGGCATTTTGGATTATGGGCGCAGGCCTTCTGGTACTGGGAATTTATATCCGTCCCATTGTGATATGGGGCGAGCAAAGTCGGTATCGCGACCGCGTAGTCTATCAGGAACAGACCGCTTATCAACGCATTGTCATAACAGAATGGAAAGGCCACCACTGGCTGCACTTAAATGGCAACGTACAATTCAGCACCTATGACGAAGAACGCTATCACGAATCGCTGGTGCATCCGGCCCTGCAACTATCTGGATCGCGGAACAACGTGCTCATCTTAGGCGGAGGGGATGGACTGGCTGTGCGCGAAGTCGTGAAATACGCAGATGTGAAAGCGATTACGCTGGTAGATTTAGATAAAGCGATAATCGACCTGGCGCGCACATATCCAATTTTTGTAGAAGCGAACGCGCGGGCACTGGACGACCCGCGTGTAAATGTAGTAATCGGCGATGCCGGCGCGTTTTTGGCGCATTCAGATGCGTTATTCAATATCATCATCATCGACCTGCCCGACCCCAAAGGGCCAGACCTCGCCAGATTGTATTCACGGGAATTTTATCGCTTGTGTGCGCGTCACCTAACACCCGATGGCGTGCTGGTAACCCAGGCATCGAGTCCTCTTAACGCGCGTCTTGCTTTTCTGTGCATTGAGCGCACGATGGAAGACGCCGGCTTTTCGACAATACCCTATCACACCTATATACCAACGATGGGCGATTGGGGATGGGTACTGGGGATGAAAACACAGGGAATGCGCAAAGAGGATCTGGGTCGCCGAATGCGGCAACTCACCTTTGCGAATATTGAAACACAATTTTTGAATGCGGAAGCGATGCGGGGAATGTTGCACTTCTGGAAGGGCATGTTTGACGAAAAACACGCAATTGATGTCAGCACAGAAATGGAACCGACAGTAGATCAATACTATAGAAAATCAGAATGGGGAGTTGAATAGAGATATTACGCGACTGGCAGGATATTGCTAAATTGATATTCTTCGACGACCTCACCCACTGCGGCATCATAAGCATTTTCTTCCCATTGCTCGAGAGACAAAGTGTGCTTTGCCGACTCGTCGAGATAATTCCAGATGATAAACTCCTGCCCCTCTCCCTCGCCATCTTTGTAATAAGATCCAACGGCTGATGATTCCCCGTAGTAAATAATACCATTGCAAGTGACTTCATCTGGGGGATCATCGTAGTTGCTCATATGCGCGCGGATATTGCTCTCAATATCGGAAAGGGGAATTTTGCGCGTCAATGCCCAGGCGATATTATCGTCTTCTGCCCGCTCGAGATATGCCAGGTCATCGCCGCAGGTAAGTTCCCATTCATCCACGCGATCCCCTTCGTAATCGTAATAATGCTGCGCCGTGACCTGCCATGTTTTGAGATCGTAGTCGAGAACATAACCCAGTTTGAGATCGGACAGCGTAATACTAAGGGGATCGAGAGCTTCGGGTTCTTCTTTCTTTTTTTTAAAAAGATTCCAATTCATTTTCTCTCCCTGCAACGCAGCGAGTAAAAAACTCATCCGGGTGCGCGAGTCTCTCATTCCCAGGCACACCCAGAGCCAATCCACGACTTACGAATTCATCCCCATCTTTGCTTTGAGTTCAGCAAGGCGTTGATCTGTGCCACTCGATGAAGTACTCAGTGCCGCGTCAATTTCCTCATCAACGCTCTTGGATTCATTGGCCATTTCACCATAAGCCTGCGAGAGCGATTCGTCTTCTTCAACCCGTTCTTTCATGCGCTCGAGCATGGCGATCGTACCAGACGAATCGACTTTGGCGAGCTGCTTGTTGATCTTTTTGGTCGCAGAGGCTGTTTTTGCACGCGCACGCAGTGAAATGAGTTCATTTTCGTGTGTTGCAATGGTAGATTTGAGTTTCTCCACCTGACTTTGAAGGTTATTGGCCATATTTTCCTGCATCTCAGCATCCTGTTCAAACTGAGAGATGCGGCTGTCGGCTTCTGATTTGCGGCTGAGAGCTTCCGTTGCCAACCGATCGGCTTCCTCAGCATCCAGATCGCCGCTTTGGGCCTTTTGGATCAAAATCATGGCCTTTCTCTCCCAATCTGCAGATGCCTTTTTGTTGTCTTCAGCCTGCTTTCGCAATCGAATGGCCTGCCCCTTGACCTCTGCCAGGCTGGTCATCGCCCCATTGAGGTCTTGTTTTAGATCGCGAATACCCTGTTCGGTCATTTTTATTGGGTCTTCAAATTTGTCAATGGCCGCATTGACTTCGGACTTGCCCACATTAAAGAGGCGTTGAAAGATGCTCATAAGATACTCCTTTTAAGAAATGGTCAGCGGTCAACGTAGTAATACTGACTACTGATGGCTATATTCGAGTAATTCTGAGGCATTTTCGGCTAATGCGAGTTCGAGCGCCGTGATAGAGCCTTCAAGCTCCGATCGATCCAGGGTATCGAGGCGCAGGGTATCGCGGAAAAGAATCGTGCCGGTTTCCTCATCGAGGGCAAACGCCCCGTGAACGAGTGTGCGATTCATTTCGAGCAACCTTTTGTACAGGTCGCCAGGAACGTTGGGAATGGGCAGAATGGCCTGCTCAATAATGAGGATGGGATCTTCACAATCGACAATGAGGTGATTGATACCGCGATCTTCGTTACTCACCACAACGAGTTCTTCAGCGGTATCTTCCTCGTCAACCGCGAGATTGAGGTCTTGAAGATAAGATTTGACTGTATTGAAATATTCTGACATTTTAAACTCCTGAAAGCAGTTAGCGGTCAGCGGACCGGTGTGCAACTGGCCACCTCTCAGGCCAGTTCATCAGTCCACCATCCAGCCTATGAGATTCCCAAGTGAAATATTAGTTTCAAAAAATTAACGTTCAAATTGACTTCAAGTCAAGCACAGATCGCATATATTCACTCTGACCAACCACTCTGGAGATTTTATGGAGCCCAAATACCCGATATGGAACATACGCCATAAGGGCGATTATCATTCTATTGCCGATGTCATTCTCGCAAACCGTTCATTGAATATAGAGGATTTGTCCGATTCTCCCAGTTTTTTGAATGATCCCTATTTGATGAAGGACATGCACCGCATTGTTGAATGCATTTCGGAAGCCATTCGCAATGGAGAGCGCATTGTGGTTTTTGGCGATTACGATGTGGATGGCGTCACGAGCACGGCTGTATTGCTGGATTTTTTCGATGAAGTTGGGGCCGATGCCTCATTTTTATTGCCTGACCGGTTCCGCGATGGGTATGGCATGAAGCCGCCAAGTGTGGCGCGAGCACTCAAAAAGGGAGCACAACTGATAGTAACTGCCGACAATGGCATTTCGTCTTTTGAGGCTATTGAGGCTGCCAATGCCGCCGGTGTAGATGTCGTAGTAATTGACCATCACCTTCCACAGGACAAATTGCCAAACGCTCTGGCACTGGTGAATCCCAATCGCGCAGACTGCGAATATCCCTTCAAGGGACTGGCTGCCGTAGGGGTGGCATTTAAGGTGGTGCAGGCTCTGGCAGCGGAGTTCATGTCCGCATCGGAACGCCGTCGGTACTTGAACTCACTTTTGGATCTGGTAGCTCTGGGCACTGTAGCAGATATGGCCCCCATGATAGAAGAAAATCGCCTGCTTACGCGGAAGGGAATGCAGGTACTCGATACCACCGAGCGGCCGGGCTTGCAGGCACTCAAAGCCGTCGCTGGCACAGGCAACCGCACCATCGACACGATCTCTATTGGATTCTTCCTGGGACCGCGCATCAACAGCGCCGGGCGCCTATCGTCGGCTGACCTGGCACTCAATTTGTTGCGCTGTCAAAATCGCGCGCAAGCTGCAAAACTCGCTGAAGAATTAAACAGCCTGAATGGCGAAAGGCAGGCTCTACAAAACGACGGTATAGCCGAAGCAGAACGCATGGTAGAAAATGGCGGGTTGGATCAACATCGCATTTTGGTCGTGCACGGCGAAAACTGGCATCTGGGTGTGGTTGGATTAATCGCCGGGCGATTGGTAGAAAAATTTTCGCGCCCCGCACTGGTGTGTACTAATTTTCGAAAAAATGGCATCTATACGGGTTCTGCGCGCACAGCAGGGGGATACAATATCGTCGAGGCGATTTTCCGCGCCTCAGATTTGCTCACCGAATTTGGTGGACACGCCGATGCCGCCGGATTTTCAGTCCCCGCTGAAAATTATCCCGAATTTCAAGCGCGATTGATCGCAGATGCTCAAGCGCGGTTATCAGAGGAAGCACTAACGCCACAATTAGAAGTCGATGTCGCACTCAAGCCATCCGATATTTCGCTCGCGACCGTTGACACCCTGGACAAATTGGCACCTTTTGGTTCGAAGAACGAATCGCCGCGTTTTATAGCCCGCAATTGCCGAATTGCAGATGCGCGCGCCATAGGCCGCGGAGCGCATTTGAAACTCAGCGTGGATACAGGTGCTGATCTGTGCGATGCAATCTGGTTTCGCCAGGGCGAACGAGTTTACGAATTGTCAGTGGGCGATCGCGTCGATCTCGCCTTTGCACTACAGGCCAATACATGGCAAGGCAGAACCAACGTGCAAATGCTGGTAGAAGATATGCGTCTGTCGAGTCTTGGCGGAAGCGATTAGCCAATTTTCCGGAGATATTTAATGGGCATTGCTGAAAAATTAAACGTGGGCATTGTGGGCGCTGCTGGGCGTGGGGGCAGTTTTCGGGTGGCTTTTGAAGCGCAGAAAACGGCTCGCATTCACGCGGTATGCGATGTGCGCGAAGAGGAACTCGACGCGGCTGCTGAACGACTGGGAGCGTCTGAAAAATACGCGGACTACGAAACCATGCTGTCGCGTTCTGAACTCGATGCGGTCGTCATCGGCACGCCCATGCATTTTCACGCTCCGCAAGCAATTGAGGCACTGCATCGCAATATCCACGTCTTGAGCGAAGTCACAGCCGGGGTCTCCGTAGCGGAATGCCGCGGCCTGGTACATGCCGCTACTTCGTCAAAAGCAATCTATATGATGGCTGAAAATTACACCTATACCCGCCCCAACGTACTGGTGAAAGAACTCGTGCGGCGGGGTTTGTTCGGCGATGTATATTACGGTGAAGGAGAGTATTTGCACGAATTGAAAGCCCTGAATGAAATCACAACCTGGCGGCGCAAGTGGCAAACGGGTATTGATGGTATAACCTATTGCACGCACAGCCTGGGACCTCTTTTGCAATGGATGCCAGGCGATCGCGTGGTGCGGGTGTGTTGTGCGGGCAGCGGACACCATTACACAGACCCGCGGGGAGATCAGTATGAAAATCAGGATTCGTGCGTCATGTTGTGCCAGATGGCGCGTGGCGGACTGGTAAAAATCCGGGTAGATATGCTATCGGAACGCCCCCATGCAACCGGCAATTTTCAACTGCAAGGGACAAAAGGATGCTATGAATCGGCGCGCTCGCGCGGTGGTGTCAATCGCGTATGGCTTGCAGATATCTGCGACGAAAAAAATGAATGGATGGATTTGACAGATCTGGAAGAAGATTATTTGCCCGACATGTGGCGCAATCCCTCTGAAACGGCATTAAAAGCCGGGCACGGCGGGGGCGACTTTTTCGAGGTCCTAGATTTTATTCAAAGCATTAACGGCGAAATCGCCTGTCCGATTGGCATTCATGAAGCCATGGACATGACCTTGCCGGGATTAATCAGTCAGCAATCAATTGTACAAGACGAAGCGTGGTTAGACGTGCCCGACTCGCGTTCGTGGGTAGAGGAGTAAAATATGGAAATGCTGGATGCTATCGATCTAAAACAAATAATAAAAAAATCTGAATACAACGCCCGGATGGAAAAATTGGAAATAAAAATGGGCCAACTCGAGCGACAAGCTCTGGAAAACAAAGTGCCCATCACGATCGTATTTGAAGGCTGGGGCGCTTCTGGCAAAGGGCGGCTGATCAACGAATTATTGCAAGTACTCGATCCCCGCGGCGTCAAAGTATATTCGACGCAGGTTTCCAATGAAGAAGAGACTTACCGACCATTTATGTGGCGGTTCTGGACCAAAATACCCGAACGCGGGCGCATTGCGATTTACGGGCGAAGTTGGTACAGTCGGTTCATTGTGGAGAAATTGGATCCGATGATGGGCAAACTACCGGCTGACAAGGCATATCAAGAAGTGAATAGTTTCGAGCGACAACTCGTAGATGACGGCCATGTAATCGTCAAGTTTTTCCTGCACATTTCGCGCCAAGAACAAAAAAAGCGTTTTAAGCAACTCGAAAAAAATCCCCTGACTGCCTGGCGCGTGACAGATTACGATTGGAAAAAGAATAAGCAATACGAATCGTATGGGGAAGTCATCGAAGAAATGATCGCACGTACGGACAATGAATATGCCCCCTGGTATATTGTGTCTGCTCGAAATTGGCGTTTTGCAACAGTTTCAGTATTTGAAAAAGTAATAGAAGTCCTGGAAAAAAAACTGGCATCTCTGAACAAAAAGACGCGGACCAACGCGGTTTCCCTACCCCCAATCCCGCATTCTATGCTCGAAACTTCTGATTTATCCAAAGAACTCACGCGCAAAGAATACGATCGTCTGCGCCGCATTTATCAAAAAAAGATATGGGAACTCGAACACGAAGTGTATTTGCGAAGACAGTCGGTGGTCATTGTGTACGAAGGCTGGGACGCTGCGGGAAAGGGCGGCAATATCAAACGCCTGGTGCGCCGTATGGACCCGAGGGGATACGAAGTGATCCCCATCGCCGCGCCAAATGATATTGAATTGGCACATCACTATTTGTGGCGGTTTTGGATCAAAATGCCCAAAGCCGGCCATTTTGCCATCTTTGATCGGTCGTGGTACGGGCGCGTTCTGGTCGAGCGCGTAGAGGGATTTGCGACAAAACAGGAATGGCAACGCGCGTACCGCGAAATCAACGAAATGGAAGAACAGATGGCAAATTACGGCACCTTATTATTCAAATTCTGGATCGATATTGACAAAGACGAACAATTGAAGCGTTTTCAAGACCGCGAAAAAGTACCGTTCAAACAGTGGAAAATTACAGATGAGGATTGGCGCAATCGAGAGAAATGGAATCAGTATCGCGACGCAGTGGATGAGATGTTGTATCGCACGAATACAGATTGCGCGCCATGGACCGTTGTAGAGTCCAACTGCAAGCTATATGCACGCATTAAAACGCTGAGAACCGCGGTCAAAACCCTGGAAAAGCACTTGATCAAGCATTGAAAATGAGACGCGAAAAGTGAGTTCCAATGTTAGCCATTGAACTGCGAGATATTCACAAGGTTTTCGTAACCGACAGCAATCGCGTAGAGGCACTCGCACAAATTTCGCTACAGATAGCGCAGGGCGAATTTGTCAGTATGATCGGTCCCTCGGGATGTGGCAAAACGAGCTTAATGCGGATTGTCGGCGATCTGGAAACACCGACGAAAGGCACGGTTCGCGTACTGGGGAAAATACCCGAAGCCGCGCGACGCGAACGGTTGGTGGGCTTTGTATTTCAACATCCCTCGCTTCTCGACTGGCGCACGGTAGAAGAAAATGTACGCCTACCCGCAGAGGTCTTTGGAGACGCAGAAATTTTAAGCCGCGTCTCTGAGATGATCGACATTGTCGGATTGGCTGGATTTGAGCATGCGTATCCACGCGAACTATCCGGTGGCATGCAATCGCGAGTCGCCATAGCCAGAGTCTTGACCTTCCGACCATCCGTTTTGCTTATGGACGAGCCTTTTGGGGCATTGGATGAAATGACGCGGGAAAAGATGCAAATTGAACTGCTGCGAATCTGGCAGGCGACCGGTGCTGCTGTCTTATTTATTACCCACAGCATTTCTGAGGCATTGCTCCTCTCCGACCGCGTTGTGGTGATGTCTGCCAGACCCGGCAGAATTACGGAAGACCTGAGAGTCAATTTTCCCCATCCTCGAGAAAACACCTTGCGCGCCGACCCCCAATTTGTAGCAATGGAAACCCATTTGCGCGAACAACTGGAAGGATAAACCCCAGCCCTCTCACTTCACCCTTCTCCCATATCGCCTCCCCAGGGCTGTATAAGCTCGAGTTTTTTGCCCAGGGCATCCACCAAATCGGGCAGATCAAATGATGTGAGAACGCCCCGAGGGATACTGGCTGCAGGCCAACAGATCAGGGGCGTTTGTGTCCAGGCGTGATAGGACAGCGGATAATTTTTCAGAGTTATAGTCGTCACTGCAGAATGGAGAAATCCGGCAAATAGCGCGTGAATCGCACCCTGCCCACGACCGTAAAGATGGATTTTTTCCGCGCCTTCATAAGCCAGCAGATCGAGTGTGGATAACACATCTTGTACCCGCCGTCCGAGAAAACTTTGACCGAGCATCAGACCATAACCATTGCACATATAGTCATTGCCATAAGGATGAAAAAATTCGCGTTCATCATCGGCAAGCGATTCTCCCAGGCCGCGCACATCGAGTGCATAGATCGGATGCTGTTCTTTGAGTTTTTTCGCAAAAGGATCTTCGATCAGATCCACTTCGGCAGAAACATGTGGCAAATAAAGGTGGACTTCGCGCTCGACATCGAGCGTATGCGCATAAGACGGATTGGACAGGCGTTTCCGCATAATAGCGCGAATATTGCCCTCCGTTTCAATTGCATACCGCGCCAGGCGAACGCCGTCTTCGGTCGTGCTGCGCAACCAGCGGTGGTGGGGCAGGTCGCGGTTGACAGACAAGTTGAGCACGCCTTGCACGCAACGGATGAGTTCGTCTTTGCTCAACTTTTTGCGTTTTGATGCAAGAACATCTGCTTTTTGGGCAATGAGATCGTAAATAGGAGTAGCACCTTCGGGCACAACCTCACCTTTTGGAGTGGCATTTAAGACATCGCCCAGGTCTTCGGTCTCTTCCAAACGGGCAACCTGCTGAATGCCGGCATGCGTTGCAAAAAATCGCACCATAGCTTCCTGGTTATCTCGGAAAAAGCCGTGGCCTTCTGACCCAATAAAAATATCAGTCGCATTGGCTGGCGCGCCAATGATATCGTAGAAACGACGGACTTCAGAATAGGCTTGTTTGAGACCGCGTCGGTCAAAAAAGCAATAGGTTTGCCCGAGCAAAATAATAGGGGCAGGTGCTCGAGCAATAAAAAAATCGGCCATATCCAGGCCCGCGCCAATCACACCCGGCGGATATTGTTCCGAATCGGCGGGCAGTTCATTTTCGAGATTGGCGGCAAAAGTGGTGACAAAACAACTGGGGGCAGCCATAGTAAAACGCTCTTCTACTGGCCATATCCAACTGGTCACAGTGCCGCCGCCCGAGTTGCCCGTAAGCCCGATGTGCGCGGGATCGACTTCGGGACGAGTGAGCAGATAGTCGAGTGCACGGATGCCATCCCATGCACGCCACGCGCCAAACCATTCGCCTACGAGTTCGAGTTGTTTGCCCATCATATTGTGGGCATGTGTTGATGACCGCACACTTTCACGGCTGTGCAGGGCATAATATTGATCGCGCTCGCCCTGATTGAAGGGATCATAGATCAAAACGACAAAGCCGTTGCGCGCCAAACGCTGACAAAATGCCTGATAAAGCGGTGCATTTTTGCCTTCGGCAGCATGACCACAGGAGCCAATAATACCGGGTGCCGGCCCATCGAGTTTGTCGGGCACATAGAGATGGGCGGTGACCAAACAACCCGGGCGGCTCTCAAAAAGAATTTTTTCAATGCGGTAATGATGGCGTTCAATTGTACCCACGACGCGCGCACAAAGAGGTGTTTTGCGCGGCCATGGGCGATAGGCTTTGTCAATCGCCTCGCGCACCGTATCCTGGTATGCGAAAGCTTCTTTTTTTGTGCGGATGGACGATAGGCGTTTTGCGCGGTCGGCATTTACAGCCCGCACGCGCGCGACATAGTCATCCAGCACCATGTGTCCATAACCATTTCGCGGCATAAGAATAGCTCCGGATTAAAAAGATAAGACGTGATATGAGAGCACCTGTACAATACATATATCTCCCGTGTGGAGTCAACGTTTTTTTAGCCTACAAAGCTAAAAATCTCACGCGATTCGCCTCAGTATTCCAAGCCGTTTTTGTTGCCATTACACTGGTTTTTACCTACATTATGAAATCTATATTTTAATTTTGAGATCGAAACCTATGTCGGCAATTGCTGAGAACTTAAAACGCGTTCAAGACCGCATTGCCAGGGCTGCCCATCGGTCCGGGCGGTCTGCAGATGCGATTAAATTGATAGTTGTAACAAAGACCTGGCCTGCCGATATCGTGCAACAGGTCGTAGATGCGGGGACACGGATTTTAGGTGAAAGTCGCGTGCAAGAGGCCCAGCACAAGGTCGCAGAAGTAACGGACGCGGTATCCTGGCATTTGGTTGGGCACTTACAGCGCAACAAAGTCAAAATTGCATTGCCTTTATTCGACCTGATTCATTCGGTTGACACATTGCGTCTGGCGAAAGAGATCAGCCGGTGGGCCATGCGCAGAAATACCCCAGTTCATGTATTGGTACAGGTGAATACATCGGGCGAAACATCGAAGTTTGGTCTATCGCCCAACGCGGCAATAGACTTCGTCGGACAGGTTGATGACTTAGCGGGTATTTCGGTGGTAGGGCTGATGACGATTGGCGCATTTGCACCAGACCCCGAAACAGCGCGGCCAAATTTTGTCCTGTTGCGACAAATCAGGGACCGCATCGCAATTCATAAGCCTCAGGTGTCTGCCCTGTCTATGGGGATGACCAACGACTTTGAAGTAGCGATTGAAGAAGGCGCGACAATGGTTCGCGTGGGCACGGCGATTTTTGGCCAGCGGGCGGTATAGACTATGGTTGATGTGGTTGCTCAGACGATTATTTTAATCCAACAAGCCATTGACTGGGTGCTTGTTGCATTGGTAATCGGCATGGTGGCGTTGCTGTTGTTGCGCGCTGTTTTATTGCGTATAAATTCTTCTGGCTGGTCTGCATATTATGTTCGGCGCGTAACTGATCCGCTCGTGTGGCCCATTGCCCAACACATGCCCGGAAATGCCGCCGCGGCACCGTTGATCCTGGTGATTGCGACATTGATCGGGGCATTTTTTTTAAAATGGTTAACCAACGATGTGCTGTATTCACTCATTGGATTGTTGCACGGAATTTCTTCTGGCGAAATCCTGCATATCATCGGATGGCTGCTCTATGGGGCCGTTGCGATCTTGCTGGTTTTAATTATCGCGCGTATCGTATTTTCCTGGTTGCCCTTTGTGCGCGGAGGCAGATTTATGTGGACGCTTTACAGCTTGACTGAGCCTATTATGGGGCCTTTTCGGCGAATCGTTCCTCCACTGGGCATGTTCGATTTGTCACCTATTTTGTTAATTTTGCTTCTGCAAATTGTTCAGAGTGCCATTCAAAGTGTATTTGAGTTATAAATAGCCCTTGGGGGAGGGAAATTGTGAACATCACACCGCTGGATATTCGCAAGCAGATTTTTAAAAAGTCTTTTCGCGGTTATGATCAAGAGGAGGTGCAGGCATTTCTCGACATGCTGGCGACAGAAGTTGAACATCTCAACGGCGAAAATATCGAACTAAAAGAACATCTCAATATGTTGCAATCAGAAGTGCATCACTATCAATCAATAGAGCAAACCCTCCAGGAGATGCTCAGAACTGCCCAACAAACGGCTGAAGAAGTCAAGGAAAATGGGCACAAAGAAGCGCGGCTGATTGTGAAAGAAGCAGAGATCCGCAGCAGTCGGGCCATTGAAAAAGCGCGCACGCAGGTGCACGAGATCCGCACAGAGCTTGTGGATTTACAAAATCAACGCAATATGTTCTTGTCCAAGTTTAAGGCTCTGGTACAGGTTCAGACTGATTTTTTGGACCAGTTGGAAGTGACGACCACCTTCGATGTGGTAAAAGAGGATATCCCGAAAGAATATGACGCCACAGAGCAGGATAACGAAGATGCCTGAACAGATTGTTCGACTGGGTGTTATGGGCGGATCGGGTGTTTATCACATGGAAGGTGTGGAAATTATAGCCGAACATCGCCTTGCCACACCTTTTGGCGAGCCTTCAGATGCAGTTGTCGAAACGCGTATATGCGACCAAGCGGTATATTTTTTGCCCCGTCATGGACTCGGGCATGTGCTGTTGCCTTCTGAAGTGCCCTATCGCGCCAATATATATGCCATGAAACAGATGGGCGTGACGCATCTGTTGGCGATAAGTGCTGTGGGAATTATGCGGGAAACCATAAAACCGGGCGATATGGTGGTGCCCGACCAAATTTTTGATCGCACCCGCGGCATCCGTACAAGCACATTTTTTGGTGCGGGCATTGCCGGACATGTCGCCTTTGCCGATCCTTTTTGCGGCGAATTGCGCGACTTACTGCTGGCCGCTGCAAAAAATTCCGGGGTGACCACCCACGATGGCGGAACGTATATTTGTATGGAAGGGCCGCAGTTCTCCACGCGTGCAGAGTCTCATTTTTATCGCCGAGAAGTCAATGCGACCGTGATCGGGATGACGGCTTTGCCCGAAGCCAAGCTCGCACGCGAGGCTGAAATGTGTTATGCGATGCTGGCTATGGGCACCGATTGCGATTGCTGGCATGAAGCTGAAGAAGATGTGTCGGTAGAAGCTGTAGTCGCTGTGTTAAAAACCAATGCCGAGCACGCAAATCAAATTGTATGCTCATTGGCCGCGCTGTTGCCCAGAACATCGGATTGCGATTGTCTCAATGCAGCACAATTTGCGATTATTACATCGCCAGATGCAATTTCCAGCGCGGCAAAAGAACGACTCAGTCTTTTATATAATAAGTACTGGGAGTAATAAAAAACGCGCGCCACTGATAACTTTTATGATCGACAATAGCTGGTACATACGCCCCAAAGGGTTGCGAGAACGTCATGCTGCAGGCGGTGTGGTCGTGCGTCGGGATGGCAATCAGGTCTTGCTGGCTCTGGCTCGCGAGAGAGGGCATACCGACTATGTATTGCCCAAAGGACACGTTGAAGCGGGCGAGGAAATCGAATGTGCTGCCAGACGAGAGATCGAAGAAGAAGTGGGAATATCAAAACTGCAACTCATAGAAAAACTCGGCATAAAAGAACGGCTTGATTTTCACAAAACAGAATGGAAAATAACACATTATTTTTTGTATTCGACCGAGCAAATTGAGGCCATTCCAACCGACACAACACATCACGAAAGTATGTCGTGGGTGCCGCTTGATCCACTCCCTGCCTTTTTTTGGCCGGAACAACGCGCGCTAATCGAAGAAAACGCGCGTCAAATTCGGAAAGCTGCGGATAGAAAGGAATAAAATGACACAACAAGATCTGGATTATTTCGAAAATCTTTTAGAGACCAAACGCATTTCTATCGTTAAAGACCTGGGTACTTTGCAGAGTCAGTCCATGAAGGTCACCTCGGCAGAATCGTCGGGCGACCTGACGTATTCAGATCACATGCCCGATTTGGGCAATGCGACCATGGAACGCGAAAAGGCTTTTCTATTTGCAGCGCGCGACAGTGCTTATTTGGATCAAATTGAAGCCGCTTTAGCGCGCATCAAAAACCGCAAATTTGGCGTGTGTCGAGAGTGTAAACATCCCATCCCCAGAGCAAGACTGGAAGCTGTGCCGACCACGGAAATTTGCGTGCCCTGTAAAGAAAAACAAAACAAATTGGCATGAGGTGCTTGTGAAATTTTTGTGGATTACAGGTGTGGCATTGTTACTGGATCAGCTCACAAAATGGTGGGTGTTGCAAACCATGAACTTAGGTGAATCTGTACCGGTGCTGGGGTCTTTTTTTAGACTGACCTACATTCACAATCCAGGTGCAGTATTCGGCATCCGATTGGGCAACCCATACCTGCATCTGTTACTGGCTTGTGTGGCGCTTCTCGTGGTTGGTGGGTTGCTGTGGCGTATCCCTCCCGAAGACCGCCTCGCAGCCATTGGTTTAACTCTGGTGCTGGGAGGTGCAATTGGCAATATCATCGACCGCGTGCGATTTGGTGTCGTAATTGATTTTCTCGATTTTGGCATTGGAACTGCGCGGTGGTGGGTTTTTAACCTCGCGGATACCTGCGTCAGTGTGGGAACCGCCCTCTTAATTTTTGCTTTTGGCATCACATCTAAACGCCGTGAGACGGTGTATAACCGTGATTCATCTAAAAATTCTGCCCCAACATGAAGGCCAGCGTCTGGACCGCTATTTGGCCGATCAACGCCCCGAATTTTCGCGTTCACGCTTTCAAAAACTGATTGTCGAGGGTGCTGTTTGCATCAACGGGAAGACAACGCGGTCGAGCTATCGGGTGGTGGCTGACGATAGTATCACAGTAGATATACCACCTCCAATAGACAGTACAATTAATCCAGAGGATATTCCTCTGGATATTTTTTTTGAAGATGACCATGTGCTGGTACTCGACAAACCTGCGGGTATGATTGTGCATCCAGCGGGGAGAGTGACCTCGGGAACACTCGTCAATGCCCTCCTGTCACATTGTACGCATTTGTCGGGTATCAATGGGGTTTTGCGACCGGGTATTGTACATCGGCTGGACAAAGACACATCGGGGCTGATGGTCGTCGCCAAAAGTGATGCAGGACACCGCGGATTGGCTACCCAGTTGGAGGCCAGAGCTATAGAGCGGCGTTATCTCGCGCTGATATGGGGGGGCTTTGAAGCAGATGAAGGGCGTATAGAAGCACCTATTGGGAGGCATCCAAAAGATCGAAAACGAATGGCTGTTTCTCAGAATGGAAGATTTGCGGCAACGCGCTGGAAAATAAAGGCGCGTTACGACTTTCTCTCTTTGCTATCTCTCGCACTGGAGACAGGTCGTACGCACCAGATCAGAGTGCATCTGGCGCATCTCAATCGCCCTGTATTTGGTGATCCGATATACAGCGGACGTGAAGAGCGGCTACAGGGGATTACTCCCCTGTTTCGGAGAGAGGCAACCCATCTGCTCGCGCAAACAAATCGGCAGATGCTCCACGCAACCCAATTGACATTTGTGCATCCCGTGACAAAAAAAGAAATGATGTTTGAAGCACATCCACCAGAAGATATGCAGAAGATTCTTGCTACTTAGTAAGGCTTATTCCTCATCATCTTCTTCTGGCATAAGCACAAATTCGGGATAGGCATCAATTCCCAATTCCCCGACATCCTGACCCAATTGTTCGACCTGGCGCGACACACGCACGCCCAACGTCATCGCAATTGCGCGCCACAACACCCACGAAGTCACAAACACGAATGCGCCAACTGCCACGATGCCGATCAGTTGCACGCCTAAGTTGCCGCCGCCGGCTATGCAGACCGCCACAGTACCCCAGATACCGGCGAACAAGTGAGCCGGTATCGCCCCGACAACATCATCCAGCTTGACCTTCTCCAAGAACCTGATTCCGGCGGTACACAAAACCGCGCCAATAGCACCAATAATGACCGCCCAGTAGTGATCAACAATATCAGGTCCCGCGGTAATCGAGACCAGGCCAGCGATCGCGCCATTCAAACCAGCGAATAGATCTGTACGCCCCAGGATGGGCCGCGAAAATAAGAGGGCTGCCATAACGCCGGCTGCGGCCGCCAGGTTGGTATTGACCAGTACATGACTCATGGCTACTGCGTCGAACGCGCTTCCCAATGCCAGTTGCGATCCACCGTTGAATCCGAACCAGCCAAACCATAGAATAAAGACGCCCAGCGTCACCACAAGAATATTGGAGGGCGGAGTAGATTTGATCGTACCATCGCTGCGGAATTTGCCGAGCCTCGGTCCAACGACTATCGCGCCAGCAAGTGCCGCCCAGCCACCAGTGCTATGCACGATGGTCGATCCAGCAAAATCCTTGAAACCCATCGCACTTAGCCATCCCTCGCCCCATGTCCACGCACCGACGATGGGATATATAATCGCTGTCAGCACGAAAATAAAAACAAAGAACGACCACATCTTGACTCGTTCGGCCAGGGTTCCGGAAACAATGGAAGCAGTGGTCGCCACAAAGACCATCTGGAAAAACCAGTCGGACATGGTGGAATAGCCGTTCTTAATCACTGCCGCCGTTGCGGCCGCCTTTGCAGCGTCATTTTCCGCTGATAGCAGAGCAAGCTCATCGCCAGACGCTCCATATAAGAATTTGAATGACCCGATCACATTCCCCACATCGACATACATGAGATTATAGCCGATAAAATAGTAGGCAAGCCCGGCAATGGAATAGAGGCCGATATTTTTCAGGCAAATCATGGAGGCATTCTTGGTGCGCACAGAGCCGGACTCGAGCATGGTAAATCCCGCGCACATCCACATCACCAACGCGCCCCAAACGAGAAAGGAAAAAGTGTTGAAGACGAACAGGGTTTCCTCGTCAACCGCCGCATGCGCGGCAGTTGTAGCACACGCAAGGAAGCCGAGCACCGCGAGTGTTTTTCCCACCAATGTGGTGAATCGGTGATGAATAAGGGCTTTTGAAAATGTTCGCATGGCTATCTCCTCCCATCGTGATGAGACAGTGCCTCTACTCCCTTTAGCTCGCTACCTCTTCAGTCGTCACCGCGGGCGGCACCAAAGGCAATTCGACTATCATCTCGGTGAATTCACCGGGTTCGGATACGACACGGATGGTTCCCCCGTGTTCGCGCACGATATCGTTGGAAAGAGCAAGGCCGAGGCCAGTGCCTTTGTCTGTCGGTTTTGTGGTAAAGAAAGGATTGAAAATTTTCTCGATAACCTCGGGCGGCATCCCATTCCCGTTGTCCCGTATGCACACCTCTATCCGATCATCCATGCGTCTGGTAATCAGCGACAGGGTCGGGAAATAGGTCTCGCCAGCATCTGATTCGATAGCACGCCGTTTCTCGTCGGTAGCGTAGCAGGCATTGCCTACCATGTTGAGAAAGACGCGCCCCAGATCCTGCGGAACGACCTCAATTTGCCCCGCCTCCGGGTCGAAATCCTGCTCGATAGTCAAGTTGAAATCCGCATCAGTCGCCCGTGCGCTGTGGTAGGCAAGGCGGGCGTGTTCATTGAGCAGATTGTTGATCTCAGTGGGCTGTCGCTCACCAGAGCCACGCCCCATCATGAGCATGTCGTGAACGATGCTGTCGGCGCGGTTGCCGTGTTGGAGGATGCGCCCCATGTTGTCGGTGAGATCCTGGCATATCTCGTCAACCAATTCGCGCTGCTCCTCGTCCAGTGCGTTAGCACTCTCGTCCAGGACCTCTGTCAACTCTTCCATCAGTTCTTCCGACGCTTCCGAGAAATTTTTCACAAAATTCAGCGGATTTTTGATCTCATGCGCCACACCTGCAGTGAGTTCGCCGAGCGCGGCCAATTTCTCGCGCATGACGATCTGGTCCTGCGCCACACGCAATTCGTCCAGCACCTTTTCAAGCTCTGCGTTCTTAGATTGCAACTCTTCGGCCAGTTTTTCCACCAGATTCAGGCGCTGCACCTCCAGAGCATGGCGGCGAAAAATCTCAAGGGCTGCGGCCATGTCTGCCACCTCGTCGTGCCCACCGATCTCGACCTTGCCCTCCAGGTCGCCATCAGCCATGCGGCGCATCCGTTCGGATAGTCGCTCGAGACGGGGCAACAGCATTCGTCCCACAAATAAATAGGCGATCAACAACGCGCCAGTAATGCTGATCACATTCAAAACCAACAGAAGACTGCGCCCGGTGCCGATGGCCTGCGTGGAAGCGAGGGTAGCTTCCTGCGCGCTTATGCGAGCTGAGCTTACCAGCCCTTCGGCCTCAGCGATTAGATCAAGGGCCAGAGACTGATTGTGTGCGAGCAGATCTCGCTGGTGCGCAGCGAGTTCGAGTTCTCGTGCACGCAGGTCGAAGCCCCCTTGCTCTCCCAGCCCCAACTGGTACAGGCGGGCACATGTCGGGGCGACCTGACTGCGCGCACGGGCTGTTCCGAGTGCCGATAGACTCCATTCAATCCTGTCTTTAGCAGCCTCAAAGCGCTCCCGCAATGGTTCAATCAGGGGTGCGTCCGAAAGATTGAAAGCACTCGACAGAAGCTGGATTGCTATGGTCGCGTCTGCTTGCAACGCAGCCAGATGGCGATAGTGGTCGAACTCTTTTCTCGACAAGTGCTGTGTAAGCGGCGCGGGTGCTTCGCCGAGATTGCGATACCCCGTCATAGCGTAGAATAACTGATCGTCAATAAGCGGACCCATGACATCAACCAGTTCGTTGCGCACTTTGACCAGTTCTGCACGCAGGGCTTCGCTTCGTGCTTGCAGATCAAAACGCTCGGCTACCGAGCTTTCAATTGCCTCGATATTTGAGATCAGCGTACCACCCTGGGCGCGAATGCGACTGAAGCGTTCCTCTTCTTCACCTTGCTGCGTCAGAGCCACCAACTGCGCTTCAAAGGCACTTTGCTCTTTGCCGATTTCAGCGGCAACCTGATCAAAGACATCCAGTGTTGTAGCTGCGACCAGGCGCGGGGCTGCAGCTACAAGAGCACCGCTTTGTTGAGCGACTCCAAATGCGGCTGCCATTCCGGGCACACTGCCTTCATTCACGCGACTTTGCGCGTCACCCACGCTGTTGAAGGAAAGCCAGCCAACCAGACTCGCCCCCATAGTGAGGACAACAGCCCCGCCAATGCCCAGATAGAGTTGCGTCGAGATTCGGTAGCGGCCTTCAAGCAGATGTTTTAGTATGTCAATCATGGCTTTATTGCGTCCCGCAGCGTTTGGATCGAGCGATAACTGCCATCTGTGCCAATCACGGTAAGAAAAACAGCGTCTGAACCCTGATTATCATTTTCGCCATAGAGAAGTTCAAAGCCATCGAGATCAATGGTGTCTGTGCTACGCAAACTCTTGAGAAACCCGGCGCGGTCAACCTCCCTACCACAGCGTTCGAGAGCGGTAATAGCCAATCGACCCGCCAAATAGCCTTCGTAGGAGACAAAGCCAGGAGTTGCTTCGGGCGCGTGGGTCGCCAGGGCACGGCGATAGGCAATACCAACGCGGGGGATCTCATCTGTTGGAAAAGGCACGACCTGAGTGACAAAGACCCCAGCACCAGCGCGACCGAGTTCCTTGGCCAACGCATTGCTGCCCACAAAGGAGATGGTCATAAACACGGGATCCAGCTCCGTGTGTCGCGCCCAGGCAATCAGCGTTGCCACGGGCTGGTAAGCCCCGATCAGGATGACTGCATCGGGGTTTGCACTATGCAAGTTGAGCAAGCCCGTCTTTACCGCCGTGGTATTGCGCGGGTACACCCCTATTGCCACAGGTTCCATGCTACGCCGTTCGAGTGCCTGCCGCACGCCGCGATAGCCCGCCCGACCAAAAGAGTCATCCTGGTACATCACGGCAATGCGTTTAATGCCCAGGTCTGTGGTCAAACGAGCGACCATAGCCTCTGTCTCCTGGTTATAAGACGCCCGCAAATTGATCACACTTTTCCACCTGGCCTCACGCAGGAAGGCAGCACCGGTAAAAGGCGCGATATAGGGAACACCCGCGCGCTCGGCGATAGGAGTAGCAGAGCGCGAAGTGGGTGTGCCAACAGCACCAATTAGTGCGAAAACCCGTTCCTGCTCAATCAGCCGCTGGGTGTTGGCGATGGCGGCTTCTGGTTCGTAAGCGTCATCGAGAGACAACAGTATTAGCTGCCGACCATGCACGCCGCCCCGCGTGTTGGCCTCCTGAAAAGCTGCCTCAATTCCAATCCGCATGTTCTTGCCCAGTTCTTGAGCGGGACCACTAAAAGCGGCGGACTGCCCGAATAGAATGCGCTGGTCAGAGATTCCGGATTCTTCCGCACGGATTTCTGCAATTAGCAAGACGAGTAGTAAAACCGCACAACTGTAGCGCGTTCTCCTCATCCATTCCTCCGCTTAATCAGAGTAAGATAATTCTTATCCTGCTCGCGCTGATAGTGTACTTCGTCCATCATAACGCGCATCAGATGGATGCCAAGCCCCCCTATCGGGCGATCTGCTATCTCTGCGTCCAGATCCGATTCGGGGGCGTCGCTCAGTGGATTAAAGGCATGCCCGTCGTCTATAATCTCAACAGTAAAGACATCCGCATCCGAAGTCAGCGCAATCTCAATCTCGTGGCGTTCATCGTCGTCGTACCCGTAGTTCACAGTGTTGACGATCAATTCTTCAAGGACGAGATCGACCTGGTACACGAGATCGGGGGGCCAATTCCCTACCTCGCCGAGTTCTGCCACGGCATCGTGAAGCCTTTCCAACTCGCTGAGATCCGACTCAATACTCAAAGAACGTTTCACCTTCATGTCTCTATCTCTTTGCAAAAAAGTGTCATACAAGTCATATCGTCGAACTGGGGTATCTCGCCCGCGAATGCCTGCACAGCTTGAAATACCGCCTCGTTCATTTCGCGGACGTCACTCGACGACGCCTCGGATAATACTGTAAGCAAGCGCTGCATCTCAAACTCCTCATTCTGGGCATTCACAGCTTCGGTGACGCCATCTGTGTAAAGCACGAGGGCATCGCCGGGCGACAGAGTGACTGCGTTTTGTTCGTATTGGATGTCTGGCAGGATACCCAGAGCAATCCCGTTGGTCTGGGGAAGCACAGTCGAGCTACCATCCGCGTGGACGACAATCGGGGGATTGTGCCCCCCGTTAGCGTACGACAGCAATCCATTCGCCGGATTGTATTCGGCATAAAACACGGTGACAAACATCGCAGCGTCGTTGTCTTCCTCCAAGAGATAATTGACCTCGGTCAGCACATCGCCCGGGTTCGATTTGCCGATGGCGGCCCCTTTCAACAACGTGCGGCTGGACATCATGAAAAGGGCAGCTGGTACGCCCTTGTCGGAAACATCGGCAATTGCCAAGCCAACGCGATCGTTTTCCAGATTGATAATATCGAAAAAATCGCCCCCCACTTCGCGTGCAGGCTCCATGTTTCCAAACAACTGATAACCAGGTTTATTGGGAAAGGTCTTCGGCAGGATCGACTGCTGCATATCATGGGCAACGCGAAGCTCGTTTTGCAGTGCCACCAACTTGTCCCGAGAAGCCACAGCCTCGCGCCACATTTTCAGGTGTACCAAAGTGCGCTCAATAGTGACCCGCAAATCTTGAAAATCAATGGGCTTGGTAACAAAGTCGAACGCTCCCCGGTTCATGGCCGTACGGATGTTTTTCATGTCGCCATAAGCCGAGACAATCACAGCACGGAGGTCGGGATCGACTAGCGGCATCTGTTCGAGCAGCGTGAGACCATCCATCCGCGGCATATTGATGTCCGAGAGCACCATGTCAATATCCGGATCCTTGTTCAGCACCTCAAGAGCCTCAACGCCGTTTTGGGCAAAGGCAAATGAGTAGTGCCCGGCGCGCACATCGCGCCGCATGCGCTGCCGCATAAGATGTTCGAGATCGGGTTCGTCATCAACCACGAGGATTTTGTATTTCGCCTTTGTCATATATGCGCCTCTTATATTGATATATTAATGGTGTCTTACTTATACCGACGTTAAGCATTCTTTGATCGGTGTACAATCATTGCGATAGCAAACGTCCTCGCTTTATGGACTTATCCCCCATTACTCGCTGCGTTGTAAGAGAGAAGAATCCGAGGAGAGGTATTAAAGAATGTGAACGATTGCTGAATCGGTCATTGTGTAATGACAAACTACACGACACCAGTTACTGAATTATAGAAGGGTGGCTGTTATTCGGGAGGTTTTGAAAGCGGATATACAGGGCATGAGAGATACCCTGGAATAGTGATCTATGGATCAGATACACAGGAAGAAGTTGACAATCAGATCGGCGTGTGAGTTTCAATAATATGGCTTCGCCAGCAACCCGATTGTGGAAAGCACACACATTAAGCAGGGCGAGTCTAACTCGGTCTGTGAAATAGGTCAAAACACGCCAAGCCCTCCATCTATGGCTTGAGAGCACACGCGATAAAACTAAAGGTCAGGTTATCCGCCCAGTGCGGCGCAAGCCTCTGCCTGTGAGTCGTAGATCGAAATGATCTTGTCAAATCCGCTGATTTTGAAGACCTCTCCGATGGGGCTAGAAAGCGAGCAAAGCGCAAATTCCGCATTGCGATTCCGGAGTGACTTGGCAACCAGCAAAATGACCCGCAGGCCCGAACTGCTAATGTAAGAAAGCCCTCCAAAATCTACAATCACGCAAGTATCGTCGTCACTGATTGCAGAGCTTAATACATTTTCGAACTCGCGGGCATTGGCACTATCAACCCGGCCATTCACATTCGCGATTAAAATTCCATTTTCTCGTTGGGTCTTAATCTCCATTGACCTGTATCCTGATGTGTGAAAATGATCTACGAAAGCTCTTGCCGCACGCCACGTGCATGAAATTCGACTTTTGCATAAATCGAAACCCGAACAAGCCATTCGCTCAATAGGGACTTGAGAAGTTCAGCTAAAATATTACTTGTCTATGCGAAAGTCAAATCTTTTTTTCCACAAAATTTGTACCGCTTGGCTTTACTAAAAGTTGTAATTTGCGCACAGCGGTCAATATTGGCTAATACTTCATCACGCAACTGTGATTCCCTCCATTTCAATCACTTGACAACACAGCATCCCCGCGATAATTTCACCTTATGCCACTATTTGATCCCAACCCCCTCGTTCTCGAAGCCCAGGCGCGTGTGTGTACAGGCCCCACGCAATCTCGTCCTTTGGGCAACAAACCCGGCGATCCACAGCCACAGCCCGTCCTGGATGCCATCCTCAATACGCTGCAAAACAAAGCGCGTCATCCGGTCTCCGATATCCAGATGGGAGCCTTTTTTGCCGCAATGCGTCTGCGGCGCAATTACCCGCCCAAAACAGCCTGGAGCCAGGCGGAAATCAATGCCTTTGAACAATATGCTCCTCCTCTACACACCCACTTGCCACCCGACCTGCAATATATATTCGGCCTTAAAGATCACTGTCCCACAGAATCGCCCAATGAGCAAACCGTCATTTCCGCGCTAAAAACCATTCTCAACGGGGGGCATCTCACCTACGACCTAACGCGCCTTATGTGCGAAGCCATTCTCACCGACAGCGTTCGCGGCAGCCTCAAAGGTGCCGCGCTGATCGGCCAGCGCATGAACCTCGAATCCTACGACGAGGTGCGCGGATACCTCCACTCGACCTTTGCACCCGAACGCATCCACACAGTACAGGTGAATAACCTCACCCACTTTGGTCAACCCTACAATGGCTCAACCCGCTACTTCAAACCCACCCTTTTTGTCGCGGCACTGCGCGCGGCCCTCGGTCGCCCCACCGTACTTCACGGTGTAGATGCCCTGCCACCCAAATGGGGTGTAACCGACGAACAGATCCTCAACGCCCTCAATGCCCGCACCAATTTGTCGCTTTCAGAAGCAGCAGAACGACTCGAAAATCCCGAGATTGGCTTTGCCTACATCAGCCAGCGCGAATATGCGCCATTAGCCTATGCAGCCCGCGACCTTCGCGCCCACATTGGCAAACGCCCCCCGTGGTCTGCCACAGAAAAAGCGCAGCAACTCTTCACCTGTGCCGGCAGCAATCACATTGTCATCGGTTATTACCATTCGGGATACGAAATCCCCCTTCTGAAAATCGCACGCGAGACCGGATTTACATCTGCAGTCGCAATCAAGGGGGAAGAAGGCACCAGCCACTTTTCCCTTCGCCTGGGAAAACCCACCGATAAAACGCGCAACGCCATCAATTTTTCACAGGGTTTTCGCGCCGATCAAACTTATGCTTGCGACATCAATCCCGCCACTTACGGCTTTCACTACGCACAAAATCCACGCCCCGAAGCCGTCGATGCACAGACCTTTGCCGAACTCGGACTCGCAGCCCTCTCTGGCGAAAAAGGTCCTGTTTACGACCGCATTGTACTCAATGTGGCCCTCACAGATTACCTGCTCGGTTTCACTGCCGATCCTCACAAGGCAATTCAACAAGCGCGAAAAGCAATAAACAATGGCCGTGCCCTCAAACACCTTCGAGCGTATCTATCTCATGCGTGACATCAGCAAATAATCACAGGAAAATTCAATGTCCCATCCAAATATCCTCTACATCCATTCTCACGACACGGGTCGCTACATTCAGCCCTTTGGGCATGCCATGCCAACCCCGAATTTTCAGCGCCTCGCCGAACAGGGCATTCTATTCCGCCAGGCATTTTGCGCCAACCCGACCTGCTCGCCGAGCCGAGCCGCACTCCTGACCGGACAATGGCCCCATAGTTGCGGCATGCTGGGGTTGGCACACCGCGGTTTTCGCCTCAACGATTACAGCCATCACCTCGTTCATACGCTCAAAAAAGCGGGTTACACAACCGCTCTATCGGGTTTTCAGCACGTCGGTCGCCCCCCCGCAGCCGATCCCTCGGAAATCGGTTATGACGAAATATTCGACACAGCTAAAAATCAACGGGCGACCTCAGATGCGGCCATCGCATTTCTCAACCGATCTCACGACAAGCCCTTTTTTCTCGACGTCGGATATACCGTCACCCATCGCAGCTTTCCCGAACCAGAGCCAGAAGACGACCCGCGCTATTGCATACCCCCCGCGCCTTTGCCCGACACCCCCGAAACCCGATACGATACCGCTGCTTACAAAACCTGCGTTCGCATTCTCGATACCGAAGTCGGGCGCGTCCTCAACGCCATAGATCGTGTCGGACTTGCCGAAAACACCATCGTCATCAGCACCACCGATCACGGCATCGCATTCCCCATGATGAAATGCAACCTCACCGATCACGGCATCGGCGTTTTGCTCATCATGCGCGGACCGGGTTTTTCAGGCGGCAAAGTCACCGATGGCATGGTCTCTCAAATTGACCTCTTCCCCACCTTGTGCGACGTGATCGGCATAGACCACCCCCACTGGCTGCAAGGCAAATCCGTGCTACCACTTATCCGCGATGAAACAGATGAAATCCGCGATGAAATTTTCGCAGAAATCAACTACCACAGCTATTACGACCCGCAACGCGCCATTCGCACAAAAAAATGGAAATATATCCGCCACTGGTATCCCACATCGCGTCCCGGCGACATCAACTGCGACGGCAGCCCCAGCAAATCCTACTTTCTCACCCAGGGCTGGCGGCAGAAAAATCAACCCCAGGAACAACTCTATGATCTCATTTTTGACCCACATGAGACCAACAATCTCGCCTCTGATCCCAACCATCAGGACGCGCTGAACGACCTGCGCCATCGCCTCCAAGCCTGGATGGAAACAACTCGCGATCCATTGCTCGCAGGCTCAGTCCCTGCCCCCGAAGGCGCGCGCACCAACGACCCTGCAGAACTTCAGGTTTAAAAAAATAAAAAAAGCCGCCCTGCAGAAGTCTTGCAGGGCGGCTTTTTTATGTACATACTTCCCACTTCTCTCACGGCATCATCTGCACGGCGAGGGCGAGTGATAGCTCGATATCTGTGATCGCCTGCGACATAGCTTGACCGATCAAATCCAGCTTTCGCACCTGATCGATCCGATCGGCAACACGCGCCAGTTCGCGTGCGGACAGAATTTCCTTGAATATATCGCATGCATGCGCCAGACCGATAATCACGACATCGCGCGGGTCGGGAATCTGGTCGCTGAACAGCACCTCCATAATCCTCAGCTTAACCTCGCGCTCAGCCGTATTGTCAACAATGGGATAGCGCCGCGACTGGAAAACCCACAAAAACCGATCCTCCTCGCGCTTGAGAATACCCTGTTCTACGAGCCGATTGAGTGCCACTTCTCGAATCTCATCGGCGCGAAGCGCGGTGCGCTCCACCCAAAAGCGCGCATCCTTAGTATCGGTCGCCTGGGCAATATCCGCGAGCGTCGGATCGAGCAAGTTATCCTGAACCGGAGTCGAATCGACGAGAATCAAATTTTTGAGATCCGTATCAATCCGATTCTCCAGCGCCAAATCCATCAGTACACCACCGGCAAGCGCGTACCGCATCAGCCTATCTGGCACGCGGGCAAACCTCCCATTCTCGTCGTCAAGTATGAGCAGCATGAGTTCTTCGGCAAATCTAAGAAGCTGTTTTAAAACCCCTCGCTTAAGCGAGTCTGTTGATTAAGAGGTAAATCATAACGATGTAAATAAAGGCTTCACTACTGTCGGTCAAGTCTTCATAATCCTTTGATAGTCGGCGAAAATTAAATAACCAAGCAAAGGTGCGCTCGACGACCCACCGGCGTTTGACGAGTTGAAAGCCTTTGCCTTTTGGGGTGACAACCTCAAGATCAATCTTATGCGTCTGCTTCTTAGCAGCGACCCATTTCTTGAGGTCTTCACCTCGATAGCCGCCATCAACCCATAGCTTGCGTAAGCGTGTCTCTCCCGTGTCAAAATACTGATTGAGCACCTTCTTTAAGCCATCACGGTCTTGGAGATCAGCAGGCGAGACATAGGTGCTGATGACGAGTCCGAGGGTATCAACGAGAAGATGGCGTTTGCGTCCATTGACCTTTTTGCCAGCATCATAACCTTTTGATTTTCCTTGTGTTGCTGTCTTGACACTTTGGCTGTCAATGCAGCCTGCTGATGCGGTAGGCTTACGTCCCTGCCGTTTTCTTTCTCGCCGCGTGAGTGCCTGTTGCACCTGCTCAAAGATGCCTTGCTTGCGCCATTTATTGAAATAGCCATACACGGTCTGCCAGCAGCCGAAGGTATGGGGTAGCATGCGCCATTGGCTGCCGGTCTTCGTCAGATACAGGATGCCATTGAACACTTGGCGCAAATTGGCAGGAGGGCGTCCGGGACCTCCTTTTCGCCATTTGCGTTTGGGCAGCAAGGGGATCAGCAGTTGCCATTGCGCTTGGGTGACATTTGTCGGATATTGCCTTTGCGTATTCATCTTTGTCCTTTCTTTTTAGGGTGATTTGCTAACCTAAATTTGGACAGATGAATACGCTTTTTCAACCCTTTTCTTCACTCACAATAGTTTTAAAACAGCTTCTAAGCATTACGAGTTCCCTCCAGCCCACCTCACACCCTGCGTCACCAATTGCTGCATCCCCGCTCGCTCAAATGTCCCTGGCCCGTGTCCCAGAGTCGTGTAAAATACCCGTCCTTCGCCATAACCCTTCACCCAGGCCATGGGATGCTGCTTATCGCTCCAATCCGCAGTTGCCAAAATGTGAACAGTGGGATCCCATGCCGACATATAAATCTCGTCTTCCACTTCAAAATCATCGACCCCCTGTGTAATGGGATGCGCGTCATCCGCAATATTGACGGTGAACGTCAATCCCGGCGGATGCCAGTTTGCGTGCCCGCCAATTAAATCCACAGCTTTCCCGCCAATCCACCAGGCCGTACCGTGGATACCCACCAGACCTTTGCCACCTGCCACAAAATCAAATAGCCCCTCTTCTTGCTCAGGCGTCAAATCCGGCACGCGGTTCACCGTCCCATCTGCATCCCGCTCTGTGCGCGTGAATCCCGTACCGTGTACCAGCACATCAAAATCGTTCAAAGCGTCTGAAGTCAGCACATCCTTATTGTCTTCAAGCGCGACAGACAAATCGTCCTGAGCGCCCAAAAACCCATTGATAACCTCGGCACTTGCATCAAACCGATGGTTCGGCCCCGACAAAACCAGCACTTTCATTTTTTTCTCCTTTGTAGTGGTAATTTCCAAACTCGTATGAGTGTGTTGAAGAGGAAGATGTGAGTATATAGCAGAAGCCTCATTTATCTTTTACCTTCAAATTCTTGAATCACATACTCCGGCAATGGATCGTCGAAATCATCAGGCACTGAGAACTCCCCAGCGCACAACCCAAAAGGGCGCGATGGTTCGTCATTCAATCTCAGCTCCGCTTTGGCCTGTTCCCATGGAATTACTTCTTCACCTGCGTCGCGAAGATGGCGCATATCTTCTATATCTTCCAGGTCATCCAATAAGGTCAGTAAAGCCTCCCAAGCCGCGTAGTCAAGCAGCACCGATTTTTTTTTGCCGCTGGCATCTACGACAAATTGGGCTTTTTCGAGTAGTTCAGGTACACTCATAATCAGTCTCCTTTTCAAACTTACATCGGCGTATATAATACACGCCTGAAATCCGGTCAAGTGCTTTTCAAAATGAGTGATCTGCCCGCAGTTCTACTTTGGCCTGTTCCCATGAAATTACTTCTTCACCTGTGTCGCGAAGATAGCGAATCTCCTCTGAGTCTTCCAGGTCTTCCAGTAAGGTCAATAATTCCTCCCAAGCCGTGTAGTCAAGCAGCACCGATTTTTTTTTGCCATCAGCGTCCACGACAAATTGGGCTTTTTCGAGTATATCCGCCACATTCATAATTGTTTTCCTTATACAGAAAGAGTCTCTATTCCTGATTGCTATTGCGCGCTCGCTGCATCAGAGCTATGCCCCCTCTCCAACGAGTGTTCCCAATTGTGTTCAGGGGAAATTTCAATAGCAGTTAGTCCGACCACATCTGAGCGGTCTTCTTGGCCCATTCCTCAGCCTCGGCTATATCCTGTTTGGTCACAATAGGAAGTTCTCGGAAGACGATCTGGGAGACACGCTGCTTAGTACCACTCTTGGAACGCTCGTAGCCGATGACCCACCGAAAGATACTACCGAGGCGCAGGTGCTTGAGATCGTCTTCTGAAATCTCGGCGAGAGGAATGACGGCTTCTTCCTCTTCATGCGAAGAACCGGCAGTCAGGTCTAAAAGACGCACTGTGAAGTCGTCCTCTCCTATCTCTATGACATATCCTTCCCATTTCTGAAGAACCTGAAACATTACAGTATATTCCACTTAAGTATAGCCATCTAAAGAGCACATCCATTTATTTCAGTTAATTATCGTAACACTCTACTGGTGAGCTTCATGCTCTTTTAGTCTTGTTATCACCCGACTTCTCAGTTGTCAGATTGCTCCGATAGATTGTTCATCATTAGCCGTATCATTTCGTTAAACATCTTCTTAAGCACCTCCAAATTTTGCCCCTTATATTCTTTTTTGTAATCATCATAACCGCGACACTTGAAGTAAAATTTCCAGACGCAATCATTTGAGTCTAATTTATTTTCTATGTCCAATTTAAAACTGCTTTCCTGTTTCCCCAGATATTGATGCAGAATGAATTCTAATTTAGTGGAAACAGACAGCGCGTTTTCCGGCCAAGCTTTGCTCTTTTCTTTTGATAATCGAAAAGTAGAAATTTGGTTGTCAATCTCTCTCACAGAAGAACTACTAACAAATGTATGAACACTCCCGAACAGATATGAAAACTGTTCGAGCTTTTCTTCGCAATAGAACAATAACGGATACAACACCTTGTCCGCATATTCCCTTGCTTGAATTGTGTTGTCCGTGCTTTTTTGCAAAGAACGTTTGAAAAGTGCGATCTCTTTATCTATATCCTCCACATCTTCAATATCCTCTCCGCGAGCGGCTTTTAGATGGAGATTAAGGGCATATTTGCAACAGTCTGCAATATAGGTAATAAACTCGGTCAAATCTTCGGTCTTATCGGCTTGCGCCAACGAGTTAATGTATTGACCTCTCTCCTCGGTGGGTATGATAGCCACCGTGTACCCGTGCTTGATCAAAATCATATTCATTAGAAGCCGCGCCATGCGGCCATTACCATCATCAAACGGATGGATACGGGTAAATCGATAGTGAAACGTAGCGGCTATAACAATCGGATGCTCACCTTCGTCCTCTTGTCTTCTGTACCAATCTATGAGATCTCCCATCGCCGGTTTCACCTGATCAGGCGGCGTAAAATAATAAATCTCTCCTGTAGAAGTCCGCACATTATTTGGCTGTGTCTTATATTCTCCAACAGCAATGCGTCGTTTCACGGGCTGTCCATCTGGCGTTATCGCGTCGTTTTCATACGTCTCCTTCAGCAACACTTGATGGAGATTACGGATGAAGACCTCATTGAGTAATTCGTCTCTTCTTACTGCATCCTCCATTGCTTTTACCGCCTCATCATGCCCTTCAATATCCAGATGATCGCGCATCGGTTTCCCGCGTGCAGTCAACCCATGCAGGATCAAACTTCTCGTTTCTCCAAGCGTCAGGCTATTGCCTTCTACGGCATTGGAGTGATAGTTTGACTCAATCCGGAGCTTTTGCCCTATCCGGTCGAGAACATCAGAAGGCAATGGGCGCAATGCGTCCAATTCCTCTTTCAGCCGATCAATTTCTTCAATGACATTGCTCATGGTATATTCTCACACAAAGACATTAAAATATAGTAACTATTTAGGTATGTGAGTAATCAAGGGTATAGTTGTGTTCTTTCAAGACCAGAGCAAGTTCTTTCAAGACAGGGATGCGCTGTTTTCTCAAGGTTGAGAGGAAGGCTTGGAGGCGTGCATATCTCTTGGCCCCTGCCAAGGTGCGAAAGCATGTGGCGACTTTCTGTTTGACTTTTGCCGGGCGCAAGTCTCGTTCGGCTTGATTATTGGTGAACGGGACAGCATGGTGAAAGGCAAAGGCCAATACCGCGTCTTGATGTGTGATGAGCCGTTGGAGTAAGTTATAGGCACGACTACCTTTTGCCCGTCCCTTCTTGCCAGTCTTCTTGACAGGTGGCGGTTCCTTCTTTTGGGCATAAAGGAGCAGACGTTGATAGATTTGGCGGGCTTTGGGCTGCTTCGCTTCGGGCAGATTGGTTGTGCCTTGCACACTCATGCGATAAAGGGCTAAGAGGAAGCGGTGCATGTGCTTGGCCCATCGGCTCCCATTCTCATAGGCATCGGTGAGTTCGCGCAGGAGATGTGCACCGCAAAGACTATGGCGACAAGGCCAAGAGGTGAAATAGCTCGCATAGCTATCGTGGACGGCCCAACCGGGGAAGGTGTTAAGCACCGAATCGGCTCCTTGCAACGCCTCACGTCCCCGTTTTTGATGCACGAACAAATGTGTCTCGTGTCCTGTGCTTGAGACATGCAGCCAGTGCAGGCGGCCTGCTACCCTCAGTCCGGTCTCATCAAAATGCGCCACCGGACTTGCCATCAGCCGTTTCTTAATCACCGATTCGGTCTTTTCTAAGCCCCGATAGGCCAAGTCCAAGGCATCCTGTTGCGTGCTTTCATTGATGCCATGCCCAAACAGGTCTTCAAACAGATGCTTGATTTTCTTGAACGGAAGCCGATAGTCCACATTGAGCAGACAGGATAAGGCACGAACACGCGACCCATATTGCACCGGCGCAGAGATAGGAGGTGGAAAGCGAGAAGTGTGATAGGCGCCACAGCGCGAACAAGAACACCCAAAGGTCTGATATTCGGTCACCACCATACGAGGCTCTGGCAGATCAAAGCATTGGCGACGCGCAAGCAGACTTTGGGCAGCGGTGGACAAATCCTGACCGCAAGAACACTTTTCAACCCGCAGGGGAACCACCACATCAGGCGTCTCAACCTGCGACAACGTTTGACCCTTATGACCGCGCAGACCACCGCGCCGACGCTTCTGACTCGACTTGGGAAAGGCTGGCTTTTTGCGATATCCCTCGCTGGATGGGGGACGATGGCTATTCTGGCTATCTTGACCTACTTGCCGCTTGAGGCGGGCATTTTCTTCGCGTAATTGCACGTTCTCTTCGCGTAATTGCTCAGTCTCAAGACTTAAGCACTCATGCCCTGCTTCCAAGTGCTCAATGCGACTTAATAACTCATCTATGAGGTGATGAAGGCCAACAATATCTTCTGGACGACGCAATTCCACATCCTTTCATTAAACAAAACATAAATCACTCACTCAGACATAGGATAGACTTTTATAACCCTAAACGCAACAACCTAAATAGTTACAAAATATAAAGAATATTCTCACACAAAACTACAAAGTCTCAAATATCCCTTTGTGCCTTCGTGTGAGTCCCATCATCGCCGCAACTTAAACCCCTGCGCTGTCAAAAATTCGTCCAGTTCCTCACGCACATGAAATTGCCCGGTGCGTCCTCCCACCACCGTTGTCCATCGCTGGTCTCCTTCGTGCATCCCCTGTGACGCATAAAATTCCACCATCTTCTGATCGTAAGCATTCATAATCGCGCGATGCGTCTCATCATCCATATAACGCTCGCGGTGCAACACCGCATCGAGGGGCAAACGCGGTTTCACCTCTGGACCCTGCGCTGGATACCCAATACAAAATCCCGACACAGCCACAACATAAGGCGGCAAGCCGAGCAACTCACCCACACCCTTTGGATTATTCCGCATCGCCCCAATCATGCAAATGCCCAACCCCATAGACTCCGCCGCAATAGCCACATTCTGCATCATCAGCGCGACATCCACCGTCGCAATCATCAACGCCTCGACATAATCCCCATCAAACCGATCAACCCCGTGCATCTGATTCGCCATCCAATCCCGATGCAAATCCGCACAAAAAGCCAAAAATGCCGCACTCTGATGAATCTGCACCTGATCGGCGCACAACTCAGCCAGCTTCTTTTTGCGCTCGGAATCAGCCACATGAATCACCGTATAAGCCTGCAAATTGCTCGACGTACTCGCCTGCTGCCCGCACCGAATCAGTGTCTCCAACACGCCATCGGGCAACGGTCGATCTTCAAACCTCCGAATACTCATGTGCGACATCAACAAATCAATCGTGGGATTCGACATAATAATCCTTTCTAAGAGAGGGCGGGCACAGGGGCACCGCCCCTACAATGGGCGGGCACAGGGGCATTACATCGCACTTCATTGTGTGAATGAAGCTACGAAACTATACTTTGTCAAGTGACCAAATCGAACTTGACGCGAACTTCTTTTACCCTTTCTTTTACCATCCACAAATATTATTCCAAAGGAGAAAACATGACCCTCACCATAAACCAAAAAGACACGGGCTATCGCGGGATATGGTATTACAATCAGCCATCCGGCGATGAATACGTGTACAAATACAGCGGCGGGTTGGGTACATACTGTGCCAAACATCGCCCCTTTGCCGTGTACCGTCCCGAAGTCGAAAAAACCTTCTTCTGTTACGGCGGCACGCCCGTTGACGCACATCTCAAACACGCCGAAGAAGACCTCAATGGCGACCGCGCATTCTCACGCGATCGCAGCGGCTTTCTCCTGCACATGGTCTCCTACTTCGACCACAAAACCCGACAGGTTCCCCGTCCGACCATCCTCCTCGACAAAAAAACAGCCGACGCCCACGACAACCCCGTCATTTCCATAGACGACGGCTATATATGGATCTTCTCAACCGCACACGGCTTATCGCGCCCCTCATATATCCACCGAAGTACAGAACCCTACGCCATTGACAAATTTGAACAAATTGACGCGACCTATCGCCTCAATGGCAAAGAACAGCCCATGGACAACTTTTCCTACATGCAAGCCTGGCACTTACCAGGTCGCGGCTTCATCAACTTTGTCACCCGCTACAAAGACCCGGCCGACCGCACCCTCTTCTTCACGACCAGCCCCAACGGCGTCAAATGGTCTGAATGGACGCGCCTGGCTGCCATCGAAAAGGGACATTATCAAATCAGTATATGCTCCAGCCAAAAAGCCGTCACAGCCTTTAACTACCACCCCGCGCCTCTCGGTCTCAACTGGCGCACCAACCTCTACTATCTCGAAACCCCCGACTTCGGGCAAACCTGGCAAAATGCAGCTGGTGAACCCGTCGAAATTCCGCTTACAAACCCACACAACAACGCCCTCGTGCGCGATTACGAAGCCGAAGGACTGAAAGTCTATCTCAAAGACATTCGCCTCGACCCACAGGGAAAACCCGTCATCCTCGTCATCACCAGCAAAGGTTATGAATCGGGACCGGAAAATGGCCCGCGCACCTGGACCCTATTGCAATGGACTGGGAACGACTGGCACGCCCACCCTATCACCACATCCGACAGCAACTACGACATGGGGTCCCTCTACCTCGAAACAGACGGCACCTGGCGCGTCATCGCCCCCACAGAAACCGGCCCACAACCCTATAATCCCGGCGGTGAAATAGCGATGTGGGAATGCAGTGAACAAACGTGGAGGCGCGCCAAACAACTCACGCAAAACAGCACCCGCAACCACACCTACGCCCGAAGCCCTGTCAATGCACACCCCGACTTCTACGCCCTGTGGGCTGACGGCAATGCGCGACAAGCATCCAAATCCTGCCTTTACTTCTGCGACAAAACAGGCAACGTCTATCAACTTCCCGAAACAATGGAAAGAGATTTCGAGCATCCGATTGCCCTTTAAAAAACGCGGGCTGGTAAAATTCCAAAAAAAATTTGGATTGTCTGCCCAAATCCCTTAAATTTACAGAAATTTCCAGTGTAACTGGCGGAAACGTGGAAATAACCACGAGGAAGCACTGGACTATAAACACACGCCGACCGCCTGGGCTAACAACAATCACATCGCCCGGGCGTATTTTTATTTTGGGCATTCACATGGGAGAAAGCGATCATGGCAAAAATCATAAACGGCACAGACCTGTCCAAAACCATGCGCGCTGAAATGGCCGAAGAAGTCAAGAACCTCAAAGCAGAGCACAACCTCACCCCGGGCCTCGCGGTCGTACTCGTCGGCGACGATCCGGCATCCATATCCTACATCAAAGGCAAACGCAAAGCATGTGCAGACATCGGCATATATTCTATTGAACACACCCTGACAGCCGACCAGCCCGAATCTGCCCTTCTCGACATCATTGAACAACTCAACGACGACCCCACCATTCACGGCATCCTCGTCCAACTTCCCCTACCCGAAGGCTTTGACGAACAAACCGCCCTCAACAGCATCTCACCCGACAAAGACGTAGATGGCCTCCACCCGGTCAACCTCGGTCGCCTCATGCGCGGCGAAGAAGGCTTTTTGCCCTGCACGCCGCACGGCGTCCAACAAATCCTCAAACGCGGCAACTTTGAAGTTGCGGGCAAACACGTCGTCATCGTGGGGCGCAGCACCTTGGTCGGTCGTCCCCTCGCCAACATCCTTTCGCAAAAAGCCACAAATGCCACCGTCACCTTGTGCCATACCGGCACACGCGACCTCGGACACTTCACCCGTCAGGCAGATATCCTCATCGTTGTGACAGGGCATCCTAAAACCATTACTGCCGATATGGTGCAAGACGGCGCAGTCGTCATCGACATTGGCGTCAACCGCGTACCCGACAAATCCAAAAAAGCGGGTTATCGCCTCGTTGGCGATGTCGATTACAAAGCCATCAGTAAAAAAGCACGCGCCATCACACCCGTCCCAGGCGGCGTTGGTCCCATGACCATCACCATGCTCCTGCACAACACCATAACATCGGCCAAACGCATGCACGGCCTCGCGTAAAGCCGTCGCATTCAGACACAAAAAAACCGCCGATTGTGAGCAATTGGCGGTTTTTCGCGTTTCCCGCTAAACATAATCCTCAGCATTATCCACAGGATCATACCCGATCTCTTCGCGCGCATTCTGAATATCCCAATACGCTCGCGTATTGCCCGAAATACCGTAATAACCTTTGGTGCTAGTAGATAAGAAGTTGTAAGTCGCCAGAAGTTTACCTATGCTGAATGAGTTAGCACCTCATTCATTCACAGCAGGGAGGTAAACTTCATGACGACTGAAATGCTGATCATTGACCTGTTCTGTCGGGTAGATGATCAAACGCAAGACCTTGAGAAACATCCTCAAGCCAAGCTCTATCCCAGCGAAGTCATCACGTTGGCCTTGCTTTTTGCGATTAAAGGGGTGGGCAATCGCGCCTATTATGATTGGCTGATAAACGATTGGCAGCACCTGTTTCCTAACTTACCTCATCGCACGCGCTTGTTTCGCCTCTTTTTAAGGCATCAACACGCCACAAGCCGATTTTTAGCCGAAAAGAGCGTGTTGGGCATCATTGATAGCTATGGCATTGAGTTGATTCATCCGATCCGAGAAGGCAGAAGTCCTGCTCAGATCGGGAAGAAAGGCAAATCGAATTATCGCTGGATTGTCGGTGGCAAGCTCTGTCTGTTGATCAATCAATGGGGTCTCATCGTGGATTGGGACTGTCAGACAGCTAATGTTCACGATACCACCTTCCACCATCTCATCAAGCAGGTGCAATCAGACATGGTCGTCTTTGCCGATGTCGGCTTTCAAAAAGCGCAAGACAACCCAGAAAACTTAAAAATCTGTCCGCGTGGCACTTGGAATGAGCGCATGGTGGTTGAAACCATCTTATCTATGATGACGCTCGTGTGGCATTTTAAGAAAGTCATGCATCGGGTCTGGAGCTATTTTGCAATGCGATTGGCTTTTACCATGGCCGCCTTCAATATCTTGGTACAATGGCAGGGCTTTAAACCCGATGAAGATGGGTTCATTAACCTTGCCATCGCACACTTCAGAATATAACACTAGCACCAAAGGTTAATAAATCGCAAAATCAATTTTCTCCGGTGCCTCAATGCTTCGCCAGGTCAATTGCACAGTATCTTTATAACTCAACCAGGTCGATAAAATGCGGTCACTACCTCGATTGCGAACAGAAGAAACAGGCTGAAAAGACCCAATGCGATGGCAAATCACAGACAGCCCATATTCATCGACATAATACCGTCCCAACGCTTCGCCATAAGCTTTGCTCGCACCGTAATAACTGTCCGGACGCACGGGCATTTCCCAGGTCGTATAAATCGGCCCCTTCTTTTCGTACATGCCCGTAACGTGATTTGTACTGGCAAAAATCACCCGCTTCACCCCCCTGCGCTTGCACGCCTCATAAATATTGTAGGTGCCGATAATATTCGCCTCCACGGTTTCTTCAAACGTCGCACCGCCCGACGGATTCCCCGCCATGTGAACCACCGCATCCATTCCATCTACTGCCTCTTCCATCTTCCCCAGATCCGTAATATTTGCCACCAGCACTTCCTCGTCGTACTTCTGATCTAAAATCGTGCGATTGTACAGCACTCTCAGTTGATACCGCTCGTGCAAACCATCTGTGAGAACCACGCCAATTCGCCCTGCTGCACCTGTAATCAATACCTTCTTTCGCGACACAATATCTCCCTTGAAAAAAAAATTATGAATATTCCCCATCCTCGCGCTTGAGTTCACGAGGCGAGACCATCACGGTTTTTTCGTTGCGAATCGTGACCAGACCCGGCGGTGCCCCGCGCGGTTTTTGCACATAGCGAACCTCCGTATAATTGACCGGCACACTTTTGGCACCCCGCGCTTTGCTCCAATAAGCCGCCAGACTGGCCGCTTCTTTAAGTGTTTTCTGAGAGGGACGATCCGCTCTGCCATCGCGTTTGAGAATCACATGGGATCCCGGGCACCCGTGAGCATGCAAAAAGAGATCGTCGCGGCCTGAACTTTTGGTAAGCCTATCGTTTTCCGCATTATTCCGCCCCACCAGCACGCGCCAACCGTCTTGTGTGCGATATCGCCTGGGATGAATATCGCCAGGCTGGCGTTTGGACCTGGATTGCGGTCTCTTTTTTGGTGTTTTGATCAGGCGTGCGTCTTCCAGTTCCCTGCGTATCTCATCAAACTCAGCTTCTGAACGGACAGTATTGATGCGATCTATGTACTGCTGGATTTCATCCTTTTCCCTCTGCGCGACCACGAGGCGTTTGGCGAGAATAGGCGCGCCTTTTCGCGCTTTTCGCGCCCGCTTGAGATACGCACTGGCATTTTCCGAAGCCGTGCGTCTCGGATTGAGAGGAATAACCATATCCCCACCGGATGGACTAAACACATCGGGCAGCGTGATAGTATCGACATTCAGAGGAATCTGCGCGATGTGACACATCAGCACATTGCCCATCTTTTCATACAAGTCCGCATTGCCCGCATCGTCGATATCTGCGCGGATACGCGCAATTTTCCGCTCGCAGATAGTCAGGCGTTTTTTCACATCCTTCTCAATATTTTTCTGTCGCCCTTTAAGTGCTTCAGCCTGGACTTCGCACGCCGCAACATCCGATATGGCTTCGCCGAGCGTACTATACATCTGTTCTATCTGCGTATGCCGGACATCAAGGGCACAAACCGCGTTGCGATTATCCCCATCGCGCACGCGCAAGCCTCCGTCATAAAATGGCGGATTCGCAAAAAAGGCGCGAATAATTTCCGCAAAATTTGCGAGATCGCTGGCGGAAAGCGAATGTTTTTCCACAAAACCAGCAATATAAAGCAATTCGCGTGCAGATATAAGATCGAGCCCCGCAATATTTTGTACAAGCGCGTTTGCGCGCATATCTTTGGGAATCTCGATCAAAAAGGAAAGCTTCGCGCTTTCCGGCGGTGTGCGGTCAAGTGCTGGCGGCGGCTGATAGATCTTTCCCGGCAATATTTCCCGCACGCGGTTCTGACGCGAGCGAACAGACCTGAGTGACCCCAGAATTCGTTCCGTTCTCATATCGACGAGAACAACATTGGCATACCTGTTGATCAATTCGCATATAATGCGGGAATCGGTAGTAGTGCCAATGCGATCGCGCTTGCGAACCACGAGATGCACAATGCGTTCGTGGGGAACATGCTCAATGCCAATAATACCCGCACCGCGCAAATAGCGATCTGCCCAGGGGATGCGCACGCGCTGGGCGTCGCTGGGCGGTTGGGTCAGCATCAGGCAACTGCGACTCGGTTGTGCAGAAAGCAAAAGATGCCCGGCATCGCCCAGAGAAAAAAAGAGATCGTGCCGACCAACGAGGTACACATCGCGGATCAGACGATGGTCAATCTGAGGCCGCAATTCATCGCATAACCGACGAAGTGTTAGTGGACTGAGATTCATACCTGTATTCATCTCCGTAATATTTTTTGAGTACGCGGTTTGTATGTTCTGATGATAACTTGACAGTCAGAAGCAGTATTGGTATCGTTGTAGATGCTTTCAGTTATTACTACTCTGGATGGACTGAGACCTGTCCCAGTCCCCAGCCTCTTGACACTGGAGCTTTTTTATGTCTGAAAAACGACCTTTTTCTCCAGCAGAATTGCAAAAAGATCTCAAAAATTTCCTCGAACAAAAATACGGGAATCAGGTGGTCTTTCCCGAAGGGGAGACTGACGGGATGCAGGAAGGTCCCCGCGTGGAAGAACCCGCAGAACAAACCATAGATTTTGACCTCAAACCCGAAGAGTTGGAGGCTTATTTAAACGAGTATGTGGTGCAACAAGCCGAAGCAAAAGAAGTATTAGCCACCAAGATATGTACGCATTACAACCGCATGAAACTCGACCACGAAGACCCAGAATTTTCGCACAAAAATGTGGGGCAAATCAAAAACAATATACTCCTGATTGGCCCTACGGGCGTGGGCAAAACGTATTTGATCAAGTTGATTGCACAACGCATTGGCGTTCCATTTGTCAAGGGCGATGCGACAAAATTCAGCGAAACGGGATATGTGGGTGGCGATGTCGAAGACCTGATTCGAGAACTCGTGCGCGAAGCCGATGGCAGTATTGAAATGGCACAATACGGCATCGTGTACATCGACGAAATAGACAAAATCGCATCGAGCTCAAATCAGGTCGGCCCAGATGTATCGCGCACTGGCGTTCAGCGCAACTTGCTCAAGCTCATGGAAGAAACCGATGTCGATCTCAAAGCACCGCACGACCTCACATCGCAGATGGAATCCATGATGCAGTTTCAGCGCAGTGGCAAAGTAGAGCGTCAAAAAATTAACACGCGCAATATCCTGTTTATCGTAAGTGGTGCCTTCAGCGGACTCGATGACATCGTGCGCAAGCGTCTCAACCTGGGCAAAGTCGGGTTTCAATCGGGGCGCGACATTGCTCACGAACAGGATCACACAGAACTTTTGCAATACGCCAAAACAGAAGACCTGATCGAATACGGTTTTGAATCTGAGTTTGTGGGGCGGTTACCCGTAACAGCAATTTTAACGCCCTTGAGCGTTGACGATCTCTACGCGATCTTGCAAAGCCCGACCAGTTCGGTGGTTTTGGGCAAGAAACGCGATTTCAAATCCTACGGCATTGATCTGACTTTTGACGACGACGCCCTCAGGTTGTTGGCTGAACAAGCCGCCCTGGAACAAACCGGCGCACGGAGTCTGGTCAGCGTATGTGAACGCGCGTTGCTAAAATTTGAAAAATCATTGCCATCGACAGACATCGATTCGTTTCACGTCACGAAAAATGTGATTGAAAATCCCGAACACGCACTTCAGCAATTGCTGGTCTTGAGGGGCACGAGCGCATTTGTCAAGCGATTCCAGAGCGCTTATGGCATCGCACTCACATTTGACAATGAAGCACTGGGCGCACTTGCCGAAAAGGCAACAAAAGAAAATCGCACAGTTGACGAAGTGTGTCCGGATTTATTCGATGATTACGGGCACGGGCTAAAACTGTTGGGACACCAGTCTTTTGTCATTACCGCAGAAGCCGTGCGTCAGCCCAAAGACTTTCTCAACGGCCTGGTAAAAGCATTCTATCAAGGGGAACAAAGTAAGTCTTAATCCGCCAGGACCTTATTGATAACGCCATCGTTTTGCCGCAGCAACTCGCGGGCTGTTTCTATGGAGACAGCCCGCTTTGTCATGACAATAGCCGTTTTGAGATCGCCCAGTGCATTGTCAAGTGCCCGACGACTTTCTTCAGGCGTCAGATCAGATACGATCCCCAAAATGCGTTCTGCGCGGTCTATGAGTTTGTCGCAGGTCGGCGCGAGGTCAACCATCAAATTTTCATAGACCTTGCCCACGCGGATCATGGCCGTTGTCGTTATCATATTGAGCACGAGCTTGGTAGCCGTACCCGCTTTCATGCGCGTCGAGCCGGCAATGACTTCTGGCCCCACAACAGGGACAATTGCAACATCTGCGCGTACTTTTTCTACGACATCGGGATTACATGTAAAAAACAAAGCCTTCGCGCCAATACGTTGTGCGTATTCGAGCGCACCGAGCACAAAAGGAGTAACCCCACTCGCCGCAATACCCATAACGACATCATCGGATGTGCAGCCGCGATCTTTGAGTGCTGCTTCTCCATCTTCGGGATGGTCTTCCGCACCTTCTTGTGAATGCGTCAAAGCGGGAATACCACCGGCGATAATACCCTGCACGAGATCGGGTGATACGCCATAGGTCGGTGGACATTCAGACGCATCGAGAACGCCGAGGCGACCGCTGGTTCCCGCGCCAATATAAAAAAGGCGGCCGCCCTTTTGAAATGCCGATACCACGAGATCGACAGCACTGGCAATATCATCTATCACATCTTCAACAGCACGCGCTACTTTTTGATCTTCGGCATTGATAAGGCGCAACGCATCCACCGTTGAACACCGGTCAATATGGGTGCTGTTGGGATTGCGCTGTTCAGTGAGCAACCCCGCCCACTTTGAGACCTGTCTATTCATTTTCATTCATGCGCTGAAGGGTTTGACGCAGTGCCTCAATGCTTTGTCCATAATCGGAAAACGCGCCTGAACTCAAGTGCTTTTGAGCCGTTTCAAAGAGGAGATATGCCTGACGCGCAAGTGCTTTGAGATCTTCTGGCAAATTTTCAATATCCCGATCCCGAACTCCCACGCCCGTTGTTTTGGCAAAAACCCTGTTGAGGGCATCGTTGAGATCTTCGCCCATAGCGAGGTGATCGCCGTGAATGGCGAGCACGCGCTTGAGCTCTGGCATGCCGTGTTGGGACGCGCGCAGATAAAGCGGCTCGACATAAATGAACGAATTGCGAATGGGAATAACCAGCAAATTGCCTCGTATGACATCTGACCCGCGTTGGTCCCACAGGGTAATTTCTCGGGAAATATCGGTATCCTGATTGATGCGTTGTTCGATGAGCATCGGCCCGTAAATAAGCTTTTCCTTGGGCAATTTATAGACCACAAGTCGTCCGTAATTTTCTCCGTCACAGCGCGCAAATACCCATCCGATCATATTCGGTTTGTTGGAAGGTGTGGCCGGCAGCATGAGGATATATTCCTCGCGGTCTTCATCCGGCAAGCGCACCATCACATAATACGGACGCATGCGAATGGGGCGATCAACTGTGCCGTAGTATTCGGTGGGGATTTCCCACACATCCTCGCGGTTGTAAAACACAACCGGAGTGGTCATGTGATACGTATTGTAAAGCGACACCTGAATATCAAACATATCTATCGGATACCGCAGGTGTGCGCGAAGTGCGGGACTGATTTCATCGGCTGACTTGAACAGGTGTGGGAAAATCGCCATATAGGTCTTGAGAAGGGGATCGCTCGTATCCCAAGCGTAAAAGGTGACGCTACCGTTGTACGCATCGAGCACCACTTTGACAGAATTGCGGATATAATTCATCTCTCGCACATAAGGCCGCCCATAGGGCATCGAATAGGGAAACATATTGGACACGGTATAGGCATCCTGTATCCAGACCAGGCGGCCTTCAACCAGAGCGAGATAGGGATCGTTGTCAAAACGGAGAAATGGAGCAATTTTGTCAAACCGCCGCGGGGCATCTTCGCCAAAGCGGGTGCCGATGTGCCGGTCAAAAACAATGCGACTTTGAGACGTTATCGCATCGGTAAAAAGAATAAATGGATCGACAAAGCGAATGGCAAATGCAAGGCGCGTCAAAAATTCGCCCAATGGTACGCCACCGCGCCCCTTGTAGGACGTGTATATATTCTCATCGCCTTTGGGATAGTCAAATTCGGGTGTGTTGGTCCGAACGATGACATAATCGCGCATGTCTTCCCCGTAGTAGAGTTCGGGGCGGACAACCTCCAGGCCAGTTGATGTAACCGGTGGAATATCTTTGAGCAGAAACCCCGGCAGCCCCTCGGCTGCAATCTCATTGGCCGGACTCATGACCAGACCGTATCCATGCGTGTACACAAGATGCCGATTAACCCATGTATCCCCTGGCAAATCGCGCGGATTTCTCGCCAGTTCGCGGGCAGCCAGCATAACCTGCCGATACGTGCCGTCAATGCGATACCGATCCACATCGACACTTCGAAATTTGTAATAGGACCGAATTTCCTGAATCTGCGAATACGTGTCCATAAGCGGGCGGCGATCCCACAGCGGAATACTTTGTATGGTAGCCTGATTATTTGCGATATCATCCGCAGTGAGATCAGATTCTCCGGGAAAAGGTACCTCCTCGATCTTGTCCAGACTATATGCTTTGCGCGTGTAATTAATAGCATGTTGAATATAGGGCTTTTCTCTGTCAAACTCATTGGGCCGCACAACCACCAATTCAAAGACAATAGGGATAAACCAACTCACAACAATGAGCGAACCGAGATAGCCCGCCGCGCCAAATCCGGGAATCGTCCATGTGCGAACGCGCACGTTGTAAAAGAGCAAACCCGCGAGAACAATAAGCCCCAAAAGCATCAGATAGTAGGCCCAAATTTGAATATTGAGGTCTGTATAACCCGCGCCAACAAAAACTTCTTTGCGAAAGGAATAGAGCAGTTCGTATCTTTTTAGCCAATACCCCCACGCGAGCAAAAGAGCGAGAACAGCGCCGAGAATCGAGACGTGTGCCCGCACATACGGGGTCGTAATCCAGCGCTTGTCATCGAATCGAATCGCCCTATCCTGGTGATAGGAAACAACCGTAGCAATCCCCGTCACAATAATTGCAGAAATAAACCAACCCTGCAGAAAATTGTACAGCGGCAGGCTAAAAACATAAAATCCTATGTCGTGCCCAAATATGGGATCGGCCAGGTCAAAAGAAGTGGGATTGGCGTATTTGAGAACAACTGACCAGGCCGAGGTGCCCGCAACACCCATAAAAAAGGACAACAGCGCAACAATCCCGATCCAGGCGTAGCGCTGTCGGAGGGAGTGATCAGGCGGTATGGAAATATCGCCATCGATAATAACCTCAAGCGCCATGATGCGCGTGGGCTGTCCATAGCGCCGGGCAGCGGCAATACTAATACCGCAAATCAGTGCAAAAACACTTCCAAATGCGAAAAGGGCGAGGGTCTTAGTGCGTATAATGGTGATAAATGCATTGTGAAAGCCGAGTTCTAAAAACCAGAGATAATCGGTATAAATCACCGAGAGCAGCCTCAGCCCAACAAAAGCTGCAAAAACAGTAAAACCCAGAATGAGGATAATAAACGCGCGTTTTGGCATGGAAAATTCCGTTCAGAATGATGGTAATGGATTTCCTAAAGTAAAATAAACAAACAGGTTGAACAAGGTTTTTGTCCGCGCCCAGACTTGACAGACATATACTGTGGGTGTATTATAGATAGCCTGTGCACAGGCGCAGGCTGTAGGCAGGCGTAGCCATACCTTACTTTGCATTTAACTTAAAAAGGCAGAAAGATGGACGTTATCGAAGAAGTTTATGCCCCCCGCACAAAACCGCCCGTCGATCCCGAGGCTCTCGTGCATCGCGAGTTGCGCCGGGACGAATTTTGGCGACACATTCCCGCATTTGCAGACATAGACGCGCACACCTTTCACTCGCACATCTTTCAGATGCGCCATTCAATAACCAGTGTCGGTAAATTGATGCGAGTCCTTGAGAATCGGGTATCCAATGACTTTTATCAAGAGGTCGCAGCGGGCCTGCAACACGCGCCCATGAGCGTGCGGATTTCGCCGTATATCTTGAGCTTGATCAATTGGGATGACCCGTATCGCGACCCGCTCCGCAAACAATTTTTGTCTCTCAGATGCGAGCAAGAACACGATCACCCCGAACTGCACCTCGATTCGCTCAATGAATTGGGGGATGCCCCCGTTGCGGGATTGACACATCGCTATCCAGACCGCGTGTTATTCCTCGTACTGGACACCTGTCCCGTATATTGTCGATTTTGCACCCGCAGCTATGCCGTGGGGCTGGATACAGAAGATGTGGAAAAGGTAAATCTTCGGGTCAATCGCGCGCGATGGGACAATGCGATTGAGTATATTCAATCGCGCCCAGAAGTGGAAGACGTAGTGGTCAGCGGCGGCGACATGTATCAGCTCAAAGCCGATCAACTCGAAGAATTGGGCAATCGCCTGCTGGATATTGACCACATTCGGCGATTTCGCTTTGCGACCAAAGGCCCGGCGGTCATGCCTCAAAAACTCGTCACAGATGATGCCTGGGTAGATGCGCTGACGCGCGTGGTGGATCGCGGGCGAAAAATACACAAAGAAGTGGTGCTACATACCCATTTTAATCACCCTGCCGAAATCACCGGCATTACACAGGACGGGCTTAATCGGCTACAATCGCGCGGAATAACAATACGCAACCAGGCAGTACTTCAAAGCGGTGTGAATAACAGTGCCGAGACAATGAGGCTTCTGGTCAAGCGGTTGAGTTACTTAAACGTGCAACCCTATTATGTGTATTTTCACGACCTCGTACGCGGCGTTGAAGATCTGCGAACAACACTCGACGATGGAATCGCCATTGAAAAAGCCATACGCGGCACCACATCCGGGTTCAACATGCCCACATTTATCGTAGATACATTGGGCGGCGGCGGAAAACGAGACGCGCACTCTTATGAATATTACAACAGGGAAACCGGAATCGCCGTTTATATCAGTCCCGTCGTAAAACCCGATACATTTTTCTTTTATTTTGATCCACTCTGGCGTTTGGGCGAAGATATACAAGCGCGATGGCAAGACGATGTGGAGAGGGAAAAGATGAAAGCCGAGGCCATAGAGGCGGCACGGTAAGACACAGCAAATAGATATTAAAAAGGGGCGACCTTTTCTGGTTGCCCCTTTTTTTAAAATACATCTGCAAGTGGCAATTGCCACCTGGGCACGACATCGCCACCGTCAATTGTATCGTCCTCTGTGAGAACGCGAACATCATCGAACCCGCGATAGACGGTTGCTGTACGCGTTTTGGGATCGAGTACAATAACCATCTTCGCACCTGCCTCCAACCAATTAAATGCTTTTTCTGTCACTTCGGATGCGCGATCATTTGGCGAGACGACTTCAACGGCGAGGTCGGGTGCGCCGGGGAAGAACCCTTCTTCGTCTATGGCTTCCGCACGTTCTTTCGACACAAAACTCGCATCGGATGCGCGCACCGTATCGGGCGCAGTGTCGATAATAAATCCGGTTTCGGCGGCATAAGTTGTGCCAAGGTCATTGTTTTCGACAAATAATCCAAGGCGGATACCGATTGTTGCTGCAATTCGTCCGTGCTGACTTCCCGCTGGAGCCATCTGGCGCAATTCTCCCTTTATGAGTTCATAGCGATAGCCATTGTGCGGCATCACCAGAAGCTCATCTGCTGTCATGGTGGCAACGGTTTGTAGGGCCATACCTGAACCTGTTTTGTTTGGGTGAAATGATGATCGTCAATAAAATATAATACTCAGGAATAAAAGGTCTGTCAATCCATCTCTCCATTTAGCCAGCGCACCAGAGCTTTATCCGGATCGGCAATTTCATTCAAAGAGGTGTAATAATAATCTTCCCAGCCGTGTTCTGGCAGGCCCGTAAAAAGCATGAGATTGAGGGCATAGTCTTCTGAATCGGTACAGCGGCGGAAATCGTCTCGAAAGAGAAAGGTCTTTTTGCCCAAAGCAATGGCAACGCCAAGCTCAACCATCACGCCTTCATCGGGTGGCGTGCCATTGACAATGGCAAATATCGCGTCTGATTCTTTGACATCGCGCACATCTGCCTGCCCAATTTGATACGCCCATCCGGGCTGTGCCTTATCAATCTGGTTATTGCGTTCAAAGGGTTCCCACACTTCCGCGCCGAGAGACTCGAGCACATGAACAAACTCGGGCAAAAGTTTCTGTTTCTGTTGAGACGAAAAACCGTAGGGACTGGCGAGATAAATAATTTTGGACATAGAATTCTCCTTGTACTGAAAAGTTGATCTGTAACTAAGATATAGAAACGAGTTTTTCGATTGTCAAGAAGCATTGCACATTTATATTGTGGAACAGCGTATAACTGCTATGCAGTTGTACTCTCAATTTTTAATTCTTAATTCATTAAATGAAATTCTTACCTGAAAAAGACAATGCGCGGTTCAACTTTATTGTGGGGAGGAGTAAAGAATGCCCAAACAACCCAATATTCTGTTCGTATTGACCGACCAGCAACGCTGGGATACCATTCATGCGGCTGGCAATCCGCATATTCGCACACCAGTGATGGATCGATTGTGTCATGAAGGGGTGAATTTTACCAGGGGATACACCCCATCACCCGTTTGTGTATCCGCGCGTGCATCCATTATTACCGGGCAGTATCCGCACAAAAATGGGTGCTTTGACAATGGGTTTCCACAACCGATAGATCGCCCGTCGCTGATAGATCTTCTCGCACAGGGCGGGTATTCTTGCCACGGGGTGGGCAAAATGCACTTTACGGGTGATCGAAGAGGACTGCGAGGGTTTCACGCACGAGATGTACAGGAGGAACTTTCGGGCGCTGCTGATACAGACGATTATCTAAAATATCTGCACGCACAGGGATTTGACCATGTACACGATCCGATGGGCGCAAGAGGAGAAATGTATTATATCCCGCAAATTTCGCAACTTCCCGCACGCCACCATCCAACGGCCTGGGTCGCAGACCGCAGCATTGACTTTCTGAAAAACCGCGACACATCCAAACCATTTTTCCTGTGGTCGAGTTTTATCCATCCGCACCCACCCTTTTCACCGCCAACGCCCTGGAACAAACTCTATCGCGGTTCCCTGATGCCCATTCCCAAACGCCCCGATAACATGGAAGATCTGTGGACGCATTTCAACCGCCATCAGAACCGATACAAGTACCGCGATGCGGGATTGGATAATCGCATGTTGCAGGTCATGCGCGGGTATTACTGGGCGTGCATATCGTTTATCGATTACAGCGTGGGCCGGATCATTGACGAACTCGAGCAACAGGGCGAACTGGACAATACTCTTATTGCCTGGTCATCGGATCACGGTGAACTACTGGGGGATTACAACTGTTTTGGCAAGCGCAGCTTTCTCGATGCAGCAGCCCGAGTGCCCATGCTGGTGCGCTATCCCGAGCGCTTCCCTTGCGGTGTTGAAGAAGAAACACCGTGTGGATTGATGGACCTGATACCAACCTTTTTGGGCGCCGCAAGTATTTCTCGTCACAACGCAGATTTAGACGGCCTGGACATGGCAGATCTCGTCGGCAATGGGCAAGAGCGAATGATTTACGGTCAGATTCAGCGCGGACAACGCGGTATGTACATGGCTTATGATGGCAATTTGAAATACATCTATTCGGCGGGCGATCAAAAGGAATACCTGCTCGATCACCGCGTGGATGCAGAGGAAACGCGCAACTGTGCGTACAATGTCCTGTACGCCTCAGAGATAAAAACAATGCGCGAAAATCTAATTGGCTTTTTCCAAAACGAAGGCTATACCGAACCTCTGGATGGCGACCAATGGAAAGACTTTGGCGCGATTGCTGAACCCAAAAGCGTGGATGCAAATTTGTTAATTCAGGATGCGGGATGGGCAGTTCCTCTCTACGATATTCCCGGATATTCAGTGTCGAGAGGCGAGAAGTGAGAGGCAGGAACTGGAGACTGGGGCTGGGTAGCCCCTCTCACGTTTAACGTCTCACCTCTTACCGCTTTCAAATATTTCATGCAATCAGCCGCCTTATGAACAAAAGTTTCACATCAAACAGAAAAAAAGCCCATTTTACGGGCTTTTTTTCTGGCATAATCATTGCTTTATATGTTTCTAAAAACGTTCATCTCAAACGAGGCATTATGTGCGATCACGCTCTACCCTGGCTGGTACTCTACGCAGTACCAGGCCTGGGACCCGCTGCCTATTGCGCTCTTCTCGAGCATTTTGAAACGCCGGAAAATATTCTCTCCCAATCTCCCAGAGCACTGTGCGAGATCCCCGGCATTGGTCCCAGTACCGCGCAATCTATCTCTACCAATCGGGACTGGGCATGGGCGCGGGACCAAGTCGCACGCGCAAAAGACCTCGACATCCAAATCTGCACGCTCACCGATCCCCTCTACCCCGAAATTCTATCCCAAATCTACGCCCCGCCACCTCTGCTCTTTGCAAAAGGCGATATAAGCCTGTGTCACAGCCCCACCATCAGCATCGTCGGTTCGCGCTCTTTCACGGCTTATGGACGAGAGACCGCGCATCGCCTGGGAAGAGATCTCGCCAGAGCGGGGATCACAGTGGTCAGCGGCATGGCTGTTGGCATAGACACCCATGCACACCGAGGGGCACTCGAACACGGCGCAACAGCAGCAGTGCTTGGCAGCGGTTTAGATTGCCCCTATCCACCTGAAAATCGCACCCTATTTGAACAAATATGTGAACGCGGTGTGGTTTTCTCAGAATTTCCTCTGGGCACTCCCCCAGAAGCCCACAACTTTCCAAGACGCAACCGCATTATCAGTGGCTTAAGCCTCGGCACAGTCGTTGTTGAAGCGGGCAAACAGAGCGGCGCACTCATCACTGCCCAATTTGCACTTGACCAGAACCGCGATGTCTTTGCCGTACCCGGTCCAATTTACTCGGGCAAAAGTCAGGGCACAAATGGCCTTCTCAGCCAGGGAGCCATTCTCGTGCAGACGACGCAAGACATCTTGAATGAAATTGAACATCGGTCAGCACTCCCCGCTCAACCTTCTGAGCAACCTGCGCTATCCGACCGAGAACAACGCGTATGGGACGCCCTTGCCAACCTGTCTGCCGATGCGAACCCGGTACATATTGACACCCTCGCCAAAACCGCGGGATTCTCTTCTGGAGAAACCCTCAACATCCTCTTGAGTCTCGAAATCAAGGGCAGTGTCGAACAACTGCCGGGCATGCATTTTAGGGGCCTCACATAAAAAAGAGAGACCTGTTAAGGCCTCTCTTTGCTTCTATTAAACATCCTACCCCGATACATCCCACATCGTCTAAAAAGACCGCATCAAACCCACAATTTTGCCGGCAATTCGGAATGGCTCGTGGCTTTCACCCACCACAATGGGTTGATAGGCTTCATTTTCGGGCATCAACTTGACTTGCGACCCCTCTCGATAGTAGCGCTTAACCGTTGCTTCTTCGCCGATTACAGCCACGACAATCTCACCTTGAAGGGCAGATTCTTGATGGCGCGCGAGCACAAAATCGCCATCTAATATCCCTGCATCGCGCATACTATCACCCTCAACCTGAAGGGCAAAAACATCGCCTCGCGGCACAAACCCAGAATCAACCGCAAGCGTACTCTCGATATTTTCCATCGCCAGGATCGGTTCACCGGCAGCAACGCGCCCAATCACTGGCACTTCGCGCACATCGCCTGAAAGCGATGCATCGCGTGCCTGATAATCCGTCAACTCAATGCTGCGCGACAACATGGCAGTTCGCCGAATATACCCTTTTTTTTCCAATGCAGACAGCGTGGTTCGCACACCATTGGTTGAAGCAATGCCAAAAGCCTCCATAATTTCTCGGATCGTAGGCGGATATCTCTGGTTGCGAATCACCTGAGCAATAAAATCGTATATCTCCTGTTGGCGCGCAGTTAGTTTTTTTCGCATAACATACCTCCTTATTTATTTTTCAAAAACGCGTGCATCCATAACCTGCACATTTGAATATAGTGAACGTTCGTGCATCCGTCAAGTTTTCATCTCAAATAATTCTCAAAAAATGTATTATTTTTCTCCATCTCATCCGTTCTAAACACCGTAAATACATCTACATATCTCTGCTTGACACCGCAAATACCCCCTTGTATCTTATCTTTAGCGATCACAGACAAGCGGTGTATCACCAACCTTCGCACGAACTCTGAATGGAAAGAACACCATGAAAAATCTCATATTTGACGAATACGTGCCCTTTGCCTGGCATGGCATTGGCCTGACCATTCCATCAGAATGGAACCCGGGCAAAATATCGGGAGAGGCCAACTCGGGCGAAGTGCGCCTCGACGATTCTCAAATTGCGCGCATCGAACTCGAATGGAAAGAAGCGCGGGGAGACGACCGCGTGGAACAAATTGTGGATCGCTACATCGAGGGCCTGGCAAAAAATGCAAAAAAACAAAAAAGTCGCCTGCGCGTTGAACGCAACCCCAAAGCCATTGACCTCGACCTACCCGCCATGCAAAACACCCAGTATTTTGTGTGGGAATCGCGTTACACAGTACACACGCTTGCAACATATAGTCCCGCCTCGGACCGTCTCATTTTTATTCGAATTATGAGCCGCACAGATGAAAACCTCGACGCCGTTCTGCCCCTCGTCTTCAACACCCTTCGGGACACTCCGCCCGGCGATCCCCTGACCTGGGCACTCTACGACATGATCTGCCAATCCCCCCCAGAATACGAACTCGAAAATTTTGAACTCAAATCCGGACATATAGGCTTGAGATTTCAAAAAGACAGCACGCGGCTCAATATTGACCGCTTCAGCCTGGCGCGCACAATCCTCAATAGCAAAGATCTCGATGAATGGTACGTTGAATTTTTTACAAAAGACCTCCGACATATTCACGTTGAAACCGATATCCAAACCCAGGACACCAACATCGTGCTCTCGGTCAATGGATACCCCAAAAGTCGATGGCAGGGCCTTCTTCAACCCTTGCCCTTTTGGAATATGCGCCCCCGTCAGAATCTTTCGGGACGAGTTTGGACCGATATGGAAACCAATAAAATTTTCGTCGTACAGACTTTCTGGAAAAAATCCGAAGGTGCCCCAAACCTCGATGCCTATTGCAAGGATGTAACAGCCATTTCCTGACAGAATATTACCCATCCTGTCTATTCGCCCGCAAGTGGAGTCCTGTTATGCTATTCAAAAAACAACCCAAAATTGGCCGCGAAGCCATGTTCAAATCCAAACCCGTTCGCAACAATCAGGTCGAATGGGGAAAAAATGACGATGGCGAGATCCACGTCACACTCACCCGCGGCGATTCGTGGAAAGTGCGCACTCTATCTAAAATTTTTTGGATTCCCCAACGAAAAACACTGGTACTCGACGAAATTGGCGCACAGGTCTGGGATATGTGCGATGGGCGCACAACCGTCGAAGCCATCATCAAACGCCTGAGCCAAACCCACCAACTCAATGTGAAAGAAGCCGAAATATCACTCCTCGCCTATCTCAAAAAACTCGGGCAAAAAGGACTGCTCGGTTTTGCCGTTGAAAAAAAAGACCTGCCCGGCAGCAAGCGTCGCAGGCGCGCCAGCGGCAAGGCATGGGGATAGTGTATTCAGACTTCTATTTTTCACTCACCCTGCATGTGTTCATCTCGCGAGAGACACGGCATTCTTCCCAAACTAACATCGACCTTTATGGCCTCTAATATGTTACTTTACAACGAATTATTTTTGACTTTTTTGTTTATCTTTAATCTTGACATTTTTGTATGCTTAAGGTAAGTTTGTAACTACACGGCTACTTTTTCGACCTCAAAAGGAGTTCTACAATGAGTTCACAAGCCCAGGAGCTTGAAACGCTCGCAACGAGCGATTACAAATTTGGATGGGTGACAGATATCGAGCAAGAATCTGCCCCCCCAGGTCTGAATGAAGACATTATTCGATTTATTTCTGAAAAAAAGAATGAACCTGACTGGCTGCTCGAATGGCGCTTAAAAGCCTATCGCCACTGGCTGACCATGACCGACCCGCTCAAACGCAAAAAAAGCGAACAGTGGACCATGGTTACCTATCCCGATATCGACTATCAAAGCATCGTGTATTACTCAGCACCGAAAAAAGCTGGCGATGGCCCCGAAAGTCTGGACGAAGTCGATCCCGAACTGCTCGCCACTTATGAAAAACTCGGCATTTCCCTCGTAGAGCAAAAAATGCTGACTGGTGTGGCTGTCGATGCGGTCTTCGACAGTGTCTCAGTTGCGACCACCTTTAAGGAAACACTGGCTGAATCAGGCGTTATATTTTGCTCCTTTTCAGAAGCGGTGCAAGATCATCCCGACCTCGTGCGCAAGTATCTCGGTTCTGTCGTCCCCCACACCGATAATTATTTTGCAGCCCTCAACTCGGCTGTCTTTAGCGATGGGTCGTTCTGCTATATTCCCAAAGGCGTGCGTTGCCCAATGGAATTATCGACTTATTTTCGCATCAACGCCGCCAACACCGGGCAATTTGAGCGCACGCTCCTCATCGCTGAAGAAGGTGCTTATGTATCGTATTTGGAAGGCTGCACAGCGCCCATGCGCGACGAAAATCAGCTTCACGCGGCTGTGGTCGAGCTCATCGCACTCGACAATGCACAGATCAAATACTCCACCGTCCAAAACTGGTATCCCGGCGACATAGACGGCAAGGGTGGCATCTACAACTTTGTCACCAAACGCGGCGCCTGCCGGGGCGCAAATTCCAAAATCTCATGGACACAAGTCGAAACCGGATCGGCCATCACCTGGAAATATCCGAGTTGCATTCTCCAGGGTGACAACTCGGTTGGCGAATTTTACTCTGTCGCCGTAACCTCCCTCAAACAACAGGCCGATACCGGCACAAAAATGATCCACATTGGCAAAAACACCCGAAGTACCATCATCTCCAAAGGCATATCCGCCATGCGCGGACAAAACACCTATCGCGGTGCCGTGCAAGTGCTCAAAGGCGCGCACAACGCCAGAAACTTTACCCAATGCGATTCCATACTCATCGGCGACCAGTGCGGCGCACACACCTTTCCCTATATCGACGTGCGCAATCCATCCGCGCATGTCGAACACGAAGCAACCACATCCAAAATAGGCGAAGACCAGATCTTCTATTGCAACCAGCGCGGTATCTCCACAGAAGACGCCGTTTCAATGATCGTCAACGGGTTCTGCAAAGAAGTGATGGCAGAATTGCCCATGGAATTTGCAGTCGAAGCCCAAAAACTCCTCGGCATCAGCCTCGAAGGCAGCGTCGGGTAGGTCTCAATTTAAGGAAAGAAATAACATGCTCGAAATTCGGAATCTGCACGCAGGTGTGGAAGGCGCGGAAATTCTTCACGGTATTGATCTCGTGGTCAATGCGGGAGAAATCCACGCCATTATGGGACCCAATGGGTCCGGCAAAAGCACATTGGCTCAGGTGCTCGCGGGTCACGAAGCCTATAGTATTACAGCGGGCGAGGTCATCTACGAGGGCCAGGACCTGCTCGATATGGATCCAGATGAACGCGCGGTACACGGCGTCTTCCTCGCCTTTCAGTACCCGGTAGAAATACCCGGTGTCAACAGCGCGTACTTCTTGCGCACAGCACTCAACGCCATTCGAACGGCCCGAGATGAAGAAGAAGTCGATGCCATAGACTTTCTCGCGCTGATTCGCAACAAACTCAAACTGGTCGAAATGGACGAAAAATTCCTCAAACGTCCGGTCAACGAAGGCTTTTCTGGCGGCGAAAAAAAACGCCATGAAATTCTGCAAATGGCTGTTCTGGAACCCCGCCTCGCCATACTCGACGAAACCGATTCTGGACTCGATATCGACGCCCTGCGCATTGTCGCCGACGGCGTCAATACACTGCACAGCGCGGACAAAGCAACCATTGTGGTCACGCACTATCAGCGCTTGCTCAACAATGTCATACCCGACGTAGTCCACGTTATGATCGACGGACGCATCGTACAATCGGGCGACAAAACACTCGCCATGGAACTGGAAGAAAAAGGCTATGACTGGATCAAAGAAGAACACGCGACACACAGCGTCTAATCACGCATCCTGGGTTCAAAAATTTGAATCCAGCCTCAATGGCCAGTCATTGCGAGCATTGCGTCAACAAGCAATAGCCGACTTTGACCGCCTGGGATATCCCACCACCGCAGATGAAGCCTGGAAAAGCGTGAATCCATCAGCGCTTATCAGACCCGATTTTGAGCCTGCTATCCCTGCCACCCTTATGGATGCAGAGCTGGCCCCCTTCATCTATCCCGACCTGCAAGGCATCCGCCTCGTATTCGTAAATGGGCATTACGCGCCAGAACGCGCATCTGACATACCAGAAGGCATAACCATCGCCAACCTCGCCGACGTTTACGACCATCCACTCGTCAAAGCGCACCTGGGAAAACTCGCACAAACCACAGATTTGGCATTCACCGCCCTCAACACGGCATTCATGCGCGACGGCGTATTCATCCATGTTCAGCCGAATGTCACCGTCGAAGCCCCCGTGCATATCCTCTTTTTCACAACGGCGTCAGAAATCCCCACAATATCTCATCCGCGCAACCTGATCATCGCAGATGAGAACAGTCAGCTTTCGCTAATTGAAACCTATGCGGGAACGGGTACAGAGACTTATCTTACCAATGCGGTCACAGAAATCATCGCCCGCGACAATGCCAGCGTGAATTGTATCCGCCTCGAATTGCAAAACACAAAGGGTTTGCACGTCGCCAATTTTCAGGCCCAACTCGGGCGCAGCAGCAGGATGACCTTTCACGATTTTACACTCGGCGGAGCATTTGTTCGCAACGACGTAAGCGCGTACCTGCGCGGCGAAGGCAGTGAAGCCACCATCAATGGATTTTATGCCCTCGAAGGATCGCAACAAGTCGATAATTATACCCTGTTGGAGCACGCAGAACCCCATTGCCCCAGCCACGAACTCTACAAAGGGATTCTGGGAGGTTCATCTCGCGCAATTTTCCGGGGGAAAATTCACGTACACCAAAAAGCACAACACACAGATGCCTACCAGCAAAACGAAAATATCCTGCTTTCGGACAATGCGCGCGTCAATACCAAACCACAACTCGAAATCTACGCCGATGAAGTCAAATGCTCGCATGGCGCAACAATAGGCCAGCTCGATGAAAACGCGCTCTTTTACCTGCAAGCGCGCGGCATACCCAAAGCCGCGGCAAGACGGATATTGCTCCGCGCTTTTGCCGATGACATTATCGAGCGCGTGACCTTCGCCCCCGTGCGGTCGCACCTCAGCGATTTAATCGACACGCGCCTCGAACACATCTATGCAAAGGACATGGCATGAGTTCGCCCCTGGACATATTAACACTTCAACCGCCCGAGCCAGCCGCGCGCCCGGCACCGCCCTTTGACGTGCGCCGCGTCCGCGCGGACTTTCCCATTTTGGGTCAACAAGTGCAGGGGCAACCTCTCGTGTACCTCGACAATGGTGCCACAGCCCAAAAACCCCGCGCGGTCATCGATGCCCTCTCGCATTATTACACCGACCAAAATGCCAATGTACACAGAGGCGTACACCACCTCTCGCAAATAGCGACCGATGCTTATGAAGCCGCCAGAAGAAAAGTGGCGACCTTTATCAACGCGGCCTCAGACAGAGAAATCATCTTTGTGCGCGGAACCACCGAAGGCATCAATCTCATTGCTCAGACCTTTGGACGCGAACAAATCGGCGAGGGCGACGAAATCATCATCACCGAAATGGAGCACCATTCCAACATCGTTCCCTGGTGGATGCTCTGTCGGGAAAAGGGAGCCAAACTGCGCGTCATCCCCATGAACGACCGGGGTGAACTCTGTTTGGACACATATCAAACCCTTTTTTCCTCGCGCACAAAACTCGTCTCCGTCGTACACATCTCCAATGTGCTGGGCACAGTCAATCCCGTGCGTGAAATCGTGCAAATCGCGCACGCACACGGCGTACCCGTACATATCGATGGCGCACAGGCCGTGCCCCATCAGCGCGTGGATGTGCGCGCCCTGGGCTGCGAGTTTTACACCTTTTCGGGACACAAAATGTTCGCGCCCACAGGCATTGGCGTCCTGTACGGCTGCGAAACATACCTCGATACCATGCCGCCCTACCAGGGTGGGGGCAGCATGATCCAGAGCGTTGACTTTGACAATATTACGTACGGAAACTTGCCCAACAAATTTGAAGCGGGAACGCCCAATATCGCGGGCAGTATTGGCCTGGGTGCCGCCATTGATTACCTCAACAGCATCGACTTTGATGGCGCGGCAAAATACGAAGCCAATTTGCTGGAATATGCACACGATGTCCTGCGCGGTGTGCCGGACCTGAAAATGCTCGGCACAGCCGAGTGTAAAGTAGGCGTGCTCTCATTTACCCTCTCCGATATTCACCCCCACGATGTGGGCACCATTCTCGACCAGGCCGGTGTCGCCGTTCGCGCCGGGCACCACTGCGCGCAACCCATTATGAAACACTACGACATACCCGCAGCAACGCGCGCTTCCTTAGCATTTTACAACACACGTGAAGACATTGACGCGCTGGTCTCTGGCCTTCACACCGTGCGAAAGATTTTTGGCTGATGTCAGATTTGCGCGAACTCTACCAGCAACTCATTCTGGATCACAACAAAAGCCCCAGAAATTTTCGCGTACTCGATCCAGCAGACCGCTTTGCCGAAGGCTACAATCCACTGTGCGGCGATAAAGTGCAGGTTTATCTCCAACTCCACGGCGACCGCATAAAAGACATTGGCTTTCAGGGTTCGGGATGCGCCATTTCCAAAGCGTCGGCTTCTCTAATGACCGAAACCATCAAAGGCAAAACCCTCGGCGAATCGGAAACCTATTTCAAAGACTTTCAAGCGATGCTCACCGACCCATCCAGCAACCTCGGCCTCGACCAGATGGGCAAACTATTCGTTTTTGCCGGCGTGCGCGACTATCCCACCCGCATCAAATGCGCGACCCTATCGTGGCACGCGCTTCGGGCAGCCATAGAAAATGTCCAAACCCCATAACCACAGAGAGATGACACATGAGCCTCCTGAACATCTTCCGCAAAGATACAAATGCACAGCCCAGCGATGACGCCAACCATGCTGAAGAAATTCACAATATTGAAACACCGGAAACACCCGCAGAAAACCCCTCGTCGGAAGGACCCATCGACACCGAAGCCATAAAAGAAGAAATCGTAAAAGCATTCAAAACAGTATATGATCCAGAAATCCCCGTTGACATTTACGAACTGGGCCTCATCTACGAAATCAAAGTAGAAGAAGATGGCAATACCTACGTTCAAATGACACTCACAGCACCCAATTGTCCCGCCGCGGGTATTTTGCCCGGACAGGTCGAATCTTCAGCCCGATCTGTCGAAGGCGTTTACGATGTCAAACTCGACCTCGTATTCGACCCCCCCTGGACGCCAGAACGCATGTCAGAAGCGGCCAAACTCGAATTGGGCATGTTTTAACAATGCCTCTTACTGAAAAGGTTTTGGTATGAAATTGAGTACACAAGAAGAATACGGCCTTCGCTGTCTCATGCAGGTAGCACAGCGCGCATCTGAAACCGGTGGCAGCATTGCAATTCCTGAAATCAGCCGCGCCGAAGGATTATCCACCGCTCATGTCGGCAAACTCGTCCGCCTCTTGCGCCTGGGCAACCTCGTCGAAAGTGTGCGAGGTCAAGCCGGAGGGTATAAATTGGCTCGGCCCGCCAGTGAAATCCTGGTCTCCGATGTACTCGGTGCCCTCGGTGACCCGTTCTTCAACGACGGCTTTTGCGACGAACACACCGGTTATGAAACCTGCTGCACACATTCTGTCGATTGCTCAATTCGCTCCCTATGGAACGCCATCCAATTTGTGGTTGACCAGATGCTCGACCGCATTACATTGCAAGACCTGATGGGAGATGAACACCAACTCGAAAATCATCTCGCGCATAAAGCAGACGAACTCTTGCAAGTCACAATGCCGTAATTGACATAGGAGAAACTTCATGGAAATCACCGTCACAGACATTGCACAAACAGAAATCACCCGCTTGATACACGATCAAGAACAGGTGATTACAGGCGTGCGCATCTCTGCCGAAGCAACATCGCCCTTACAGGCCAACTACCGCCTCGCTTTTGTAGCCGAGGGACAGGACACCGACCGCGACACCGCGATACCATACGACGGCTTCGATGTTTACATTGACGAAAACAGCGTGCCTTATGCCCAGGACATCACGCTCGATTTTGTCGATGGCCTGATGGGCCGCGGCTTCAAAATTGACAACCCACACAAAGTGCCCCCGCATCTCAAAGGCAGTGTGGCAGAAAAAATCCAAATGATAATCGATGAAAAAATCAACCCGGGCATTGCTGCACACGGCGGTCAGGTGTCATTAATCGATGTAAAAGAAGACACGGCCTATCTTCAATTTGGCGGTGGATGTCAGGGCTGTGGCATGGTCGATGTCACCCTCAAACAGGGTGTGGAAGTCATGATCAAAGAAGCCGTTCCCGAAATCGCAAACATCCGCGATATCACAGACCACGCCGAAGGCACCAACCCGTATTACCAGACCACGCAGTAAAACTTTGGACGCCATCCCTACAAAAGTGAGTGCCCGATTCTCATAACAGAATCGGGCACTCTATTTTTATGCAAAACCACATCTTGCGTGATTCGTCCAATCCAAAAAAATTCCCACAAACCAAAACACACTTGCCGAGATACCCGTCTAATAAAGACGTAAGCCCCTGCCTGTAACCCTGCACATTGCGATCTTCCATGCCCTACATCATTGTCGAAAACCTCGTCAAAGCCTTCCAAATCGCCCAACGCCAGCCCGGTGTATGGGGTGCTCTGCGCGGCGTCATGCACCGCAACTACCGCCAGATATCTGCCCTCGACGGCATCTCCTTCACCATTGAACCCGGCGAACTCATCGGTTATATCGGCCCCAATGGCGCGGGCAAATCCACCACCGTCAAAGTCTTGTCCGGCATCCTCGTTCCCGATTCTGGCCGCTGTGAAATCCTCGGCCGCGTCCCCTGGAAAGAACGCATCGCCCACGTCGCACAAATCGGCGTGGTCTTTGGGCAACGCACGCAATTGTGGTGGGACCTGCCCGTCATCGAATCTTTCGATCTACTCCGCGATATCTATCGCGTCGATCAGCACCAATACGCGCAAACCCGCGATGAAATGATCGCCATTCTCGACCTCGAATCGCTTCTCGACATACCCGTACGCCAGCTCAGCCTGGGCCAGCGCATGCGCTGTGACCTCGCCGCTGCCCTTCTTCACCGTCCATCAATCCTCTTCTTAGATGAACCGACTATTGGTCTCGACGTCGTCGCCAAACTCGCCGTGCGCGACTTTATCAAACGCCTCAACCGAGAGCGCGATGTCACCGTCATCCTCACCACCCACGACATGGACGACATCGAAGCCCTCTGCACGCGGGTAATGGTCATAGGACAGGGCCAGATACTATCCGACGGCCCGCTCGAAAGCCTTCGCGCCCGCGTCACAACAGAGCGCCGCCTCATCGTCGATCTCGAAGGCACAGAAGACATCACTGACCCCGACGCATCTGTCGTATTGCGCGACGGACACCGCGTACATCTCACATTTGATCCCGACCGCATTGCCACGGCTGATTTGATCGCCCGCATCACGGCGCAGCACCCCGTGCGCGACCTCTTTGTCGAAAACACCCCCATCGAAGAAATCATCTCGCGTCTCTATGCCGAAAATCACTAAGCGCACATCATCATTTGCCATCAAATCGTACATAGCCGTCCTCTCCGCCAGATTTCGCGCGCTCCTGCAATACCGCGCCGCGGCATTCGCGGGATTCGGCACCCAACTCTTCTGGGGCCTCATCCGCGTCATGATCTTTGAAGCCTTCTACAGATCGACAACAGCGCCCCAACCCATGACCGTCGATGAAGTCGTCACCTATATATGGCTCGGCCAGGCATTTCTCGTTCTCATAATCATCCATGCCGATCCCGACGTGCGCGACATGGTGCGTTCGGGCAATATCGTATATGAACTCGTGCGCCCGGCCAACCTGTATTTCTTCTGGTACAGCCGCGCCATAGCGCAGCGCACTGCGCCCGGCGTCTTCCGCGCCCTCCCCATGTTCATCACAGCCAGTCTTTTCTTTAACCTTCAAATGCCCCCCAATATTTCGGCTACATGTGCCTGGCTCGTATCGATGCTCTTTGCCGTCCTCATCAGCGCAGCCATTACCAATCTCCTGAACATCTCCCTCTTGTGGACCATATCTGGCGAAGGCATAGGCTACCTCTTAACCGCCCTGACCTGGCTCTTGAGCGGCGTCACAATCCCCTTGCTCTTTTTTCCCGACTGGGCACAGGCAACCATCAACATCCTCCCATTCAGATACATCATGGACATCCCCTTTCGCTTCTATCTGGGCCACATCCCACCAGAACAAATCTGGTATCATCTGCCGTTTCAAATCGCCTATCTGATTGCGCTGATCACCGTCGGACACCTCGTCCTCACACGCGGCATTCACCGCCTCGTCGCGCAAGGAGGATAATGCGATGACCAACGCGCTTCGCCTTTACATGCACTATCTCAGCCAATCTATTCGCAGCCAAATGCAATATCGCGCATCATTCATCATGCTCTCATTTGGTCATTTTCTCGTTACCGGCATCGAATTTCTCGCCATCGCCTCCCTCTTTGCGCGATTCAAACACATTCAGGGTTGGACGCTCCCCGAAGTAGCCTTTCTCTACGGCCTCATCAACATCTCCTTCGCTTTTGCCGACGCTGCCTCGCGCGGCTTCGACATATTCGGCACCATGGTCAAAAGCGGCGACTTCGACCGCCTCCTGCTTCGCCCCCGCAGCACCGCCCTGCAACTCGCAGGCCATGAACTCACTCTCCGCCGCGTCGGCCGTCTGCTTCAGGGCCTCGCAGTCTTCTCCTGGGCAAGTTATACCCTCGACATCGCATGGTCCGCACCAAAAGTCTATCTCGTCTTAATCGCCATATTTGGAGGGGCTTGCCTCTTCATCGGCCTCATGGTCATTCAAGCCACCATTGCGTTTTGGACCACCGAATCGCTCGAACTCATGAACACCATGACTTATGGCGGCGTGGAGACCGCACAGTACCCCTTGCCCATCTACCGCACCTATTTTCGCAAATTTTTTACTTACATCGTACCCCTCGCGTGTGTAAATTATCTTCCAGCACTGGCAATCCTCGAACGCGGCGACCCCATGGGATTTCCCATTGCTTTGCAGTGGGTCGCGCCCTTAATTTGCGTTATATTTCTCATAGTCGCCCTCCAAATATGGAAAATCGGTGTGCGCCATTATCGCTCCACCGGAAGTTGAACAAACAGAATCACAAAGGAATTTTCTTTGAACAACACCACCTTATTCGACACCGCGTATGCAAACCGCAAACGCCCGCTCCTCAAAAAAGTCGTCGATCAAATTCGACCGATTTACACAGAGGAGGAACTGACCGCTCTTCGCATCGACCCCATCAATCGCGCGATTCTTTCACAGCGTTCAGGCCGCGGTTTTGTCAATCGCGATCTGCTCGAAACCGTCCTCGGCAACCTGCTCGAATGCGTCGCCCCCGGCTCCCACAATGCGTCTGAAGCCGCGCAGGCGACCCTGACTGAAAATATCGAAGAAATCGCCGACCAGCTCTACGCCATGATCTACCAATCACTTCAAGCCGCGCAGGGCGAAAACGGCCCGATAGAAGATGTGGCACTACAATCGGCCTTCGCGCTCATCTCTCGGCTGCCCCAACTCAAAACCCGCGCACTCTGGAACCGCTTTGCATCGCTCAAAGACCCCGCCGTGTGGGATGCGTATTTACGCAAATTACACAATCTGGATAACAGCGACCTCGCCGCCCTCGCATTTGCGCCCGTCATTGACAAAGCCATTGAAGCGCGCACCTTTGATCTCTACGAAGTATTTCTGGCCGAAAAGGGCGTGCAATCTGCCTTTGCATATCAGATGCAACTCGTCGCCAGTGCGTATCCCGGATGGCGCGTTTTGTTTTATCACGACATCGCCAATGCCCTCACGCAAACCGGCGAGGTTGAAAATTTCGACTGCACGCCCATCCCCCTCCTGCCCCGTGCCATTTCAGAACTTGGCGGACGCTATTATCAGGCAGATATTCATCCAGAAACCATCATCGCAGACGCCAACTTTCTCGAACACCCGCACCGCGGCCTCACAACGGGTCAAACAGGTGTCATAGGCTACGGGTGCATCATCTATCCCTGCACACTCGGCGGATTGACAGGAAGAGCGCGACAAAGACATCCCACGATCGGCAATTTTGTAAAAATCGGCACAGACGCCATCCTGCTCGGCCCCGTCGTCATAGGCGATCGCTCCACGATCGGCAGTGGCACAGACATCTACGGTTTTGTCGAAACGGGCACCGGCTGTCAAATCGCGTCATCAGTCGTGCTCGGCACCGTGCGTTCTGGTTCCCGAAATCCGGGAAAAATCATCCTTGGGGATCACGTACGCGTAGGCGACGGCACGGTCGTTGAAAACAGCACCGAACTGGATCTCATCATTCCCGACAAATCCGAAATCCCCGCCCGTTCCCACATCGTCAACGACGGCTTTGGCAACCCCAAATACGCGAGGGAGTAAAAACAATCATCCCGTATCTTCAAACGGCATCACCGCTGACGCTTCATCTGATGCATCAAAAGAAAGCACCCGATCGTACAGCGTTGGGCCATACAACTCGCGATAATACGCGAACAAATACTCGTTGCAATAGCCCGCCCACTTGCCCCATCGCGCCTCGCCCCACCGGCATATCTTCGCATCTGAACCCGTTACACCATACCATTCTTGGGCAAATTTTCGCACCCAGGTATCAACGGGAACCGCATAGAGCCGATCCAGCGCGAACAGATCGATACACCGCGCCACCTTAATACCAACCCCACTGCCGGACAGCGCGTGCAAATCATCAGAAACACACCGCCATGTGTCCAGATCTGCCCCATCGCGCACCGCCTCGGCGATAAAACGCGCAGTTTCGGCCACCCGCTCCGAACGCCAGCCAAAACGGTGGCGCCTGTAAAAACCGCCGTCCAACTCAGATAGGGCATCGGGTTCTGGAAATGTCCAGTACGTCTCGCCCTCAAAAATCCGTCTCTCGCCCAGGGTTCGCGCAATAAATCCGATCCGCTTTTTGGTCAACGACATATGTGCTTGAACCGAGAGAACATAAGAAATAATACACTCGAAAGGATCCTGGCGGACAAATTGCAGCCCCTTCAACAAATCCCGCGCTCTTCGCAAATAGGTATCCCCACGCGGCACTCTGATCTGGGGCATGTGATCCAGCCTTAAATACCACCTTAAAAAATCATCAATCGCCATCTCGCCACAGTACGTAGCCACCCGCTCAGATGATGCGCGATACGCGATCTGGTCTCCCTTTTGCTTCAAATGCACAACCACGCCATAAGCAATACCCTTCCACCACCCATCGACATCTCGCCCCCACCGAAACACTTGTCCCGATCCCAATGTCAATCCTATATTAACCGACGTGCTCTCGAGTCTGCCCTCAAAACAATGCGCCGCCATGATCTAATCCTCTCCGATTGCGATATATATTGACAAAAATAAAACTTTCTTTATGATAAGCGCGGTCGGCAAATAGCGATCAGCAGTCCGTTTCTTTCAGGAGATCGAGAATGAGTACCCACGCGACATGGCACTTTTTTGCACTCTGCTTTGCACTTATAACCTCTTGTGCATCCGCGCCTCGCGTCCAACAAACCCCCATTCCGCCACCTCAAACTTATCAGACGAAGCCCGCCACCACAACACCCGCAGACACCCTCTGGTGGGCGACATTTAACGATAGCCATCTCGACAGCTTGATCGCGCAGGCACTGGCGTACAACCACAACTTGCACGCTGCTGCAGCGCGTCTCAAAGCCGCACGCGCCCAGGCCAAAATGGCCGGCGCACCACTATACCCGCAAATCAGCGCGGGATCATCGGGATTAAAACGCAAACAAAACTTCATCGGATTTCCCATCCCCGGTCAGGCGGATGGTGAGGTGCTCTCAAACACCAGCACCACCTACGGCGTTTCCATCAATGCCGCGTGGGAAATCGACCTCTGGGGGCGGCTCGGCGCAAGTGCTGCGGCTGCACAGGCCACCTATCAGGCAACACAGGCCACATATCGAGGCGCGCGCATGTCACTGGCTGCACAAACCGCCAAAGCCTGGTTTGCCACCATCGAAGCCAGGCGACAACTCGAACTCGCGCAGGCGACATACGAAAACAGCCTCACCAGCCACAAACAGGTACGCACGCGCTACGAACGGGGGGTGCGGCCCTCACTCGACATGCGCCAAAGCCAATCCGAACTCGCATTATCGCAAGACCGCCTGCATCAGCGCGAACAACGCTATGAAATGGCTATTCGCCAGCTCGAAGTAATCATCGGTCGCTATCCCTCAGGCACATTCTCCATTGCCGGAGACCTCCCCCAGGTGCCACATCCAGTGCCCGCGGGCCTTCCGGCAGATCTCATTTCTCGACGCCCCGACCTCATTGCAGTTGAACGCCAATTTGCCGCGTCTCAGGCCAATCACAAAGCTGCCAAACGCCTGCGTTATCCGCGCATCAGCCTGACCGCTTCGAGCGGAACCAGCAGCGACGCATTGGGCAGCCTGCTCAACGGAGACTTCAGCGTGTGGAGCCTGATCGGCAACCTCACACAACCCCTCTTCCAGGGCGGGCGCATACAGGGCAATATCGACCTGGCCAGTGCCAGAAAAAACGAAGCCGCCGCAATATTTGCCCAAACCGTTTTGCAAGCATATAGCGAAGTTGAAAATGCCCTCTCTGCAGAAGCGCATCTGGCAAAACGCCAGACCGCTCTGGAAACCGCCGCTGAACAAGCGCGGGAAGCGCGTAGATTGGCAGAAGATAGATATTACAGAGGGCTTATAGACATGTTGACCGTGCTTCAAACGCGCAACACGGCTTACATCGCCGAAAGCCAATTGCTCGTTGTGCGCCAACAACGACTCCAGGCGCGCATTGACCTTCACCTCGCATTGGGCGGCGGGTTCCCCGACCGCGAAACTATAACAACACCATAAAAAGGGAGGATCACGCAGTTTCACCATGCAACTAATCCAGATCGGGGCAGCCCCACAGAAAATCCCCTGCTCTCCAACACCTACAGTCCTCATTTCTTGCAACCGTCTCTCTTTTGGAGGAATCATGCAGAACAACAAGCAAATCATCCTGGTGGTTGGCATTGCCGCCATCGCAGTAGCCCTTCTTTTGTACATCGCGTTTTTGCCCAGCGAAGAGGAAATTATTAAAGAAAGTCCCTACGTCATGCAAATAGAAGAAGAAGCCAAACACGATGAAGCACTGATAGACTCTCTGAATCAGGTGGTCAACAACTTAAATGTCCGCATTGATTCCGTGCGTACGCAAATGGATAGTACCAGCACATCGAATAAAGTTTTGCTGACCACTCTCCACCGCGTTACCAATGAGATGAAAGAATATCGCCGTCTCACCACCAGTCTGAAAGGTGATCTCGCAATGGTCCAGGCTGCCCGCGACAGCCTTCGCAACAGCCTCTTCGAACAAACCAATCGCCTTCAACGCGTAACAGAAGCCCTCGAAAAAGCCCATCGGGAAAGCGAAAAATTGCGCGCAGACCTTCAGGTCACGCAACAAGATCTTCAGGTCACCAAAGAAGACCTTCAGGTCACCAAAGAAGACCTTCAGGATGCCAAGGAAATTATCAGTTCAGTCCTCGTCTATGTCGGTACCGAGGATAAACTGAAAGAACAGGGGTATCTCCATACATGGCGAAGGATTCGCAAAAACTACAAGATTATAAATTTCCCCGATGTTGACAACACCGACGTTATGAAAGTTGAGATTGGCAAAGCCTTCAGCGTACAGGGTGAACTCGCCGCCGTGTGCGACGACCATGGCAAACTGGGCAAAGATAAAGAATACGCACTCAGCGAGGATAAAGAAGCCCAAACCCTCAGCATCTCCTTTTCCGACCCCCTGCTCGTCGGCCAGCGCGTCCTCATTGTATTGAAAAATTAGATCGCGGATTACAGGAATCAAGGAATAATATGACGCGCCTTCACTACAAAGGAGGGTTGAGAATCGCAACCCTCCTTTGTTTTTTCTTCTTACTGGATCGACCAGCATGTGTCGAAGCAGACGAAGTGCGTCCGGGGTATCAGGTCGTGAGTCGGGAAGAGACAATAGAGGCGATGCGGCAGTGTGGTGATTACGACCCGACAGCCACGACCAATGGCGCGCGATTTCAGGGGGATATGATACTTTATCTCGCGCAAAAGGCAAGAGCGCGCGATCCGCAGGGGTTACCGCTATTTATCGGGTACGAGAACTGGTTTCAGGCATTTATGGAAGTGACCGCACGCGCGGAAGACGCGATGCCCCAGTACGCGCAGTTATCCTATCAATACAAACAGATTACGGAAGTAGATTATCGGGTAGATCGGGTCATCCGCGAGGTAAAGAAAGCCCCAACGCCAGAACTGGCAGTAAATGTGAGAATTTGGTGGAAGGACCAGCCCGGCAAGCCGGATCGGTATTCGTACCAGGATACGCTTTCGACGCCAAAATTGAAAGTGACCAATCAGCGGGTGATGACCTATCGATTGGTAGATTTTGGGGATTGGGTTATCTATGATGAGATCAAAGGGCTTACAGGGCGCCCAACATCCGGCATCCTGGGTTTTCTTTTTCGCATTATCGGCGAGGGACGCGTTTTACAGACTCGCATGGCAATTTCAAAAGATGGCCTCCAGATCAATCGAGCTATAGCCAGGAAGGGATTCATGAAAAGGATAGACACAGTAACAGTCTATCCCGACGGAAAGATGGAGAAAGACGTCCCACCCGACCGGCCAGATCTCCTGCAACTTGCGAATCGGATCAAGCAACCACTGGAAATTGATTATGTGAAGTTATCGGGTGATAGATAATATACTCCTACAGAGAACAGGATGAACGAAGCTACTGCACGGCTAAAGATCAATAAACTACTCGAGTCAGCGGGATGGCGTTTTTTCGACGAAGGAGACAAACCCGCCAATATTCGTCTCGAAGCAGGTGTAGAGATTAACACCCTCGGCGACAACTTTGAGAAGACCCGCAAAGGATTTATCGACTTTCTACTGCTGGATGACAGGGGATTTCCGCTCATCGTTCTGGAAGCCAAGGCAGAGGAAAAGCAACCGCTGGTGGGCAAGGAACAGGCGCGAAAGTATGCCCGCTCACAGAACTGCCGCTTCGTTATCCTTTCCAACGGAAATCTCCACTACTTCTGGGACCTCGAGCGGGGCAACCCCTACATCATCACCGCATTCCCAACGCCAGATTCAGTCGCTGGCTACCAAAAGACAGCCCCCAATCCGCAGCGTCTGGTGGATGAGCGTGTCAGCGACGACTACATCGTCCTCACCCAACGACCCAATTATGCGTCAGAAGCCGCGTGGAAGAACGAAGCCGAACGCCCCCGCTTCATCAATGCCAACAAACTGCGCTTCCTCCGTTCATATCAATTACAAGCTGTCCACGCCCTGCAACGCGCTGTGAAGGACGGCAAGGATCGCTTCCTATTTGAAATGGCTACTGGCACGGGAAAAACCCTCACCGCTGCCGCCATCATCAAGCTATTCCTCCGTTCTGGCAATGCCAGCCGCGTGCTCTTCCTGGTGGATCGCCTCGAATTGGAGGACCAGGCCAAAAAGGTCTTCACAGAATTGCTCTCAGCCGACTTTGAGACAATCATTTACAAAGAGAACCGCGACGACTGGCGGCGTGCCGAGATCGTAGTCAGCACGGTCCAATCCTTCTTATTCGACAACAAGTACCAGAAAATCTTCTCGCCCACGGATTTCGATTTCGTAATCTCCGATGAGGCACATCGCTCCATCTCCGGCAATGCCCGTGCGGTATTCGACTATTTCGTCGGGTACAAACTCGGCCTGACCGCAACGCCCCGCGACTACCTGCGCGGCGTCAAAACATCTGACCCAGCGGTACGCGACCCGCGCGAGGTTGAACGACGCCTGCTGCTCGATACCTACCGCACCTTTGGATGCGAGAGCGGACACCCCACCTTTCGCTATTCGCTGCTCGACGGCGTAAAAGACCGCGTCTTGATCAACCCAACCGTTGTTGATGCCCGCACCGATGTCACAACACAACTCCTCTCTGAGCAGGGCTTCGTCGTCTCGTTCACCGATGCCGAGGGCGAAGATCACGACGAAACCTACAAACAGCGCGAGTTCGAGAAGCGATTCTTTTCTGATGCCACCAACGTGCTTTTCTGCGAGACTTTTCTCAAAAACGCCCTGCGCGACCCCGTCAGCGGTGAAATTGGCAAATCCATTATCTTCGCCGTCAGCCAGAACCACGCCGCCCACTTGACCAACATACTCAACGAAATGGCTCATCAGATATTTCCCGGCAAATACCAGTCCGACTTCGCCGTACAGGTCACATCATTCATACCGGAAGCGCAACAATTCACCATCAACTTTGCCAATAACAACCTGCTCGGCACCGCCAACTTCCTGCCCCAATACCGCACGAGTAAAGCCCGCGTATGCGTCACCGTCGGCATGATGACCACCGGCTACGACTGTCCAGACATCCTCAACCTCGGCTTATTCCGCCCCATCTTCTCACCCACCGATTTTATCCAGATCAAAGGGCGCGGCACGCGGAAGCACGATTTCCGCGATCTGCTCTTAGACGACAGCCACAAGGACCGCATCGCGCACCCTGAGAAAACCGCCTTCAAACTCTTTGATTTCTTCGGCAACTGCGAATACTTCGAAACCGAATTCAACTACGACGAGATATTGGAACTGCCTGCGTACAAGCACAGAAATGAGGGCGAAGGCGATCCCGGGCCAACGACACGCTACGGGTATGAGCATCTGGGTAGGGATATTCTGTCAACAATCACGGAAGAGCACATCGGCTACGACGGCATGAAAATTGACCGCATGTTCTTCGACAAATTCGCAGACACAGTGCGTGAAGATGAAACTATTGTAAAAGCTGTTGAAGCCGGACAGTGGGATCGCGTGATTGACTATGTGAACAGCGAAGTCTTTGACAAGCCCGAAGAATACTACACCCTCAACAAACTCCGCCAGGCAGCAGCCGTAGATCGTCGCCTGACCCTGCGCGAGATATTGGAAAAAGTCTTTGACCTCATCCCGCATTTCAAGTCTAAGGACGAATTATTGGAAGAGGAATTCAACAAATTTGTCGCCGATAACAAACCGGAAGACGCCCATTCCATCCCCGCCCTCAAGACCTACTTCAAGGCGTACCTCACCAGCGATCAGACTCGTCACATCATCGAAAACCGCGCATACACCGAACTCGCCACCAACCCGGTCTTCTCCATCCGCGACTTCCGCGCCGTGCCAGAGAAGTATCGCGCACTCGTCCCCGAGTATGTCAAAGATTATGTGTCATTGAATCAGTTTGTAGCCTAATGATCCACAAAAAATGATCCACGAAGGACACAAAGATGCACGAAGAAAAACCCTAAGTACCCCTTATGCATGTAGTGGAGAGACATGAAGATGAAAGAGTTGATTCTAAAAGAGGAAGTGTATGCCATCGTGGGTGCTGCTATTGAAGTGCATCGCAACCTTGGCCCCGGGTTTCTGGAAGCGGTCTATCAAGAAGCAATGGAAATCGAATTGAGTGCGAGAGGAATACCATTTGATGCTCAGAAACCAATTCAGGTTCGGTACAAAGGCCAGATACTCAATAAGCAATACGTTGCAGACCTGGTCTGTTTTGACCTGATTATTGTTGAACTCAAAGCACTTAATCGTCTCTCTGGAAATGAACACGCTCAAATTCTCAACTATCTGAAAGCAACCGGCTTCAAAGTGGGTGTTCTTATCAACTTTGGCAGCCATGGTAAACTGGAATGGAAACGATTTGTAAAATGATCCACTAAGGACGCGGGCGGTGTACAACTGCGACGCCTCAACAGCAGTTCACATGCACGAAGAAAAACCCGTAATGACTCTTTGGCCCCTTCATAAACCTTCATAACCCTTCGTGTCCTTCGTGCCCTTCGTGGATAACTCTTTAAAGAAAGTCCTACCCATGCTCGATACAGACACCAAACGCCGTATTGACACTGCCCGCGATATCTTGGTGGGCAAGGTACCCGATCCCAAGAGTCAAGTTGAGCAGATCACCATTGCGCTGATCTACAAATTCATGGACGACCTGGACGCCGAGAGTGAAGAACTCGGGGGAAAGCGGGACTTCTTCGCTGAGGAGTTCGCCCGTTTCGGTTGGGCAAAACTGATGCGCTCTGGCCTGGGTGGATACGAAATGCTCAACCTCTACGCCGAGGCCATTACCAGGATGCCAGAAAACCCCGGCATTCCACTTCTATTTCGGGACATTTTTAACCCGAAAAATTCATAAAAAAGGTAGTTTCCCTATTCAAGTTATTGTATTATATTAGGTTATACGCATAACCATTGAACAATGAACTTGGGAGAAACTACCGTGAGCACACAAGATAATCATTGCAAGGTTCCTTTGGCAAGCATTTTCGGCAAACGTCTCAACCTCGCCTTTGATGGGGGTATTCTCACCAGCGATAGCGGAGCCTTATTGCTTCGAGAAGTGGAGGCCAAAACGGGTATTTTATCACGTTTGAGTCGCGCGATTAAAGACCATCGGCATCAAAGTTATGTGGCGCATAGCACGGCAGAGTTGATCAAACAGCGCGTGTTTCAAATTGCCTGTGGGTATGAAGATGCCAATGATTGCAATGCCTTACGCAGCGATCCCGGCTTCAAGGTTGCCTGTGATCGCTTGCCCATAAGTGGTGAGAACTTGGCCAGTCAACCCACGATGAGTCGGTTTGAGAATCAGATGAGCAGAAGCGATTTGTATCGCGTTGCTCGTGCCTTTGTCGATTGTTTTATTGCTTCGTATAAAAAGCCGCCTTCGTCGATCATCTTAGATATTGATGATACGCAGGATAGGGTTTATGGGACGCAGCAGTTGTCCTTATTCAATGGGTATTTGGGTGCCTACTCCTACCAGCCTTTGCATATTTATGAAGGGCAATCGGGCAAGCTAATCACGACGATTTTACGTCCGGGTGTGCGTCCTGATGGCAAACAGATTGTCACCATTCTCAAGCGGTTAGTCGCTTATATTCGTCAGGCTTGGCCAAAGGTGGCACTCTTTTTGCGAGGCGATGCCCACTTCTCAAGTCCAGAAGTCCAGGACTTTTGTGCGACAAAGGACCTCTTTTTTATCCTCGGACAAAGTGCCAATACCCGACTCTTAGCCCTTTCAAAGCCCCTGATGGATCAGACCAAAAGCCTTTATGCACAAACCGGCAAGCCCGTGCGACTTTTTACCTCATTTTATTACCAAGCCCAGACTTGGGCCTGTGCCAGACGCATCTTATGCAAAGCTGAAATCACCACCCGAGGCCAAAACACACGCTTTGTCGTGACCAACCTTGAAAGTTCAAGGGCCTCCTTTATCTACCAAAATATCTATTGTGCGCGCGGACAGATGGAAAACTTCATTAAAAATCACAAAACCTTTCTCCACTCAGACCGCACGTCCTGTCACGCTTTTGGAGCCAATCAGTTCCGCCTCTTCCTCCATTCGGCTGCCTATGTCTTGTTGCACACCTTAGCGCACATCGGATTACAAGGCACAACGTGGATAAACGCACAGGTCAATACCCTCCAAAATCGTTTCCTTAAAGTCGCCGGACGCGTCTGTGAGTTGAAAACAAAGATCACCTTCCATCTGCCTATGTCATTTCCATTGCCACACCTTTTTGATAAAATCCTGTGCAATCTGGCAAAGGCGGTGCCATAACCCATCAACGGGGAAGGAATAGGGGTCTGTCCCATCACTTGCTGACTTTACAAATACACGGACTTATCCACAGACAGGACTGGCAAGGGACCGGTCTGTACTTTTGACACTGGCAGAGCCTGTCAGGGGACGATTTGGGCTGCTTGAACTCTATGAAGACGCCTATGACGGCAGACAAGATAGAAAGCACCCTCATTTTGATGCTTGGAACCGATGCCGCCTGACAAACAACCCCAACCATTACAGTTCATGAATTAGTCGGGTTAAGAATGCCTTTTTGCCTTACCGCGACCCCGAGACCCTGCGCGCCTTTCTCAAAATCATTGACGAATTTGAGTACGACCACTCCGAGCGACTCGGCGACGCTTTCGAATATTTGCTCTCTGTACTCGGTTCGCAGGGAGATGCAGGCCAATTCCGCACGCCACGCCATATTATCGACTTCATGGTCGCTGTCATTGACCCGAAAAAGGACGAAAGCGTACTCGACCCGGCCTGCGGTACCGCCGGGTTTTTAATCTCCTCCTACAAGCACATACTCAAAGCCAATACCAACGAACAGGGCCAAATTACGCTTACACCAGACGAGCGAGGGAAACTGGCGGGCAATTTTAAGGGCTACGACATATCGCCCGATATGGTGCGCCTATCACTCGTGAATATGTACCTGCACGGCTTTGCCGATCCGCATATTTCTGAATACGACACCCTCACCAGTGAGGAAAATTGGAACGAATACGCCGATGTAATTCTCGCCAACCCGCCATTCATGTCGCCAAAAGGAGGCATCCGCCCGCACAACCGCTTCTCCGTACAATCCAAACGCAGCGAAGTGCTATTTGTCGATTATATGGCCGAACATCTGACACCCGCGGGACGCGCCGGTATCATCGTACCCGAAGGCATCATTTTCCAGAGCCAGAACGCCCACAAACAACTCCGCAAAATACTGGTGGAAGAATTTCTCGTCGCCGTCATCTCGCTTCCCGCTGGCGTGTTCAATCCATACTCAGGCGTCAAAACTTCCATTCTCATACTGGACAAAGTACTGGCGAAAAAGACAGACCATATCGCCTTTTTTAAGGTAGAAAACGACGGCTTTGATTTGGGCGCACAACGACGGGAGATTGACAAGAACGACCTGCCACAAGTGGCAGATGAGCTTTGTGAATATCTCACGCGACTGCGAGCAGGCGAAGCAGTAAATGATCCTCAGCCCACACCAATGGCCGCAGAACCTAAGGCGCAGTACACAACGGACGAATCCACCACACGAGGACTGATCGTTGAAAAAACAAAAGTAGCAGAGGGCGGGGAATACAATCTGAGCGGAGAGCGGTATCGGGTTGGAGATATGCGATCTTTAGATTATCCTCAAGTTAAATTGTCTGAAATTTGTGAGATCAACCCAGAAGTTAAAAGACCATCGGATCTGTATGCTGGTTCATACTTTGATTATATCGACATCTCTTGTGTTGAAAATGAGTCTGGCCGATTCCTCGGTGCAAATAAAATTGAAACTGATAATGCCCCCAGTCGGGCACGAAGGTCAGTTATAAAAAACGATATTCTGCTTTCAACTGTTCGACCGAATTTACGTGCATTTACCATTCTCACAGAGATACCGGAACGAGCAATCGCTTCAACTGGATTTGCTGTTTTGCGCTCAAAAAAAGACCGAGTGATCTCCAAATTCTTAATCCACATGCTGAGGCATGATAAATCGGTTGATCAGATGGTTAGGATGATGGGTAAAGGCTCTTATCCAAGCATTAATCAGTCTGATGTGAAGTCAATTACAATTCCCCTACCATCACTTGAAGTGCAGCGAGAAATCGTCTCGGAAATAGAGGGCTATCAGCGAGTGATTGACGGAGCGCGGGCAGTGGTGGAGAACTATCGACCACACATTGCGGTTGATCCTGAATGGCCACGTATTCCGATTGGCGATATAGTGAAAAATGTTCTTACAGGGCTTGTCAGAAACAAAGCGGAGCAAGATCCTACATTCTGTTATCCCTATATTAAAATGAACAACATTACGAGTAATGGAACACTTGATCTTTCAGATATGGTGTACATCAATGCCACGCCTGAGGAATTGAATCGCTATGCTCTACATAATGGCGACTTCATTTATAACACTCGGAATTCCCCTGAGCTTGTAGGCAAGTCCACAGTATTCCATGGTAAAGATGGAAGCTATCTATTTAACAACAACATTTTGCGGATTCGATTTGGCCCCCGTGCTCTTTCTGACTTCGTCAATGTGGTAATGAATAGTGAATACGGAAAAGATAAAATTCGTACCTACGTGGATGGGACAACCAGTGTTGCAGCTCTATATCAAAAGAATTATCTATCCATTGAAATACCTCTACCACCCCTCGAAACTCAGCAAGCTATTGTCGCTGAGATCGAAGCAGAGCAGGAACTGGTGGATGCGAACTGGGAGTTGATTGAGCGATTTGAGAAGAAGATACAGGATACGGTGGGAAGGGTGTGGGGAGAATAAAGCCAAAAATTTGGTCTCAGACCAGAAAATCCTATGGAATTTTTTTATCCTTGAAATGGAATACTTGAAATGAAAAATAAATTAAGACACCGTACTCTTGACGATCAAGTAGGATACACGAGTGAGTCACTGAGAATGCTAAAAACCAAAGAAGGACAACTCAATGCCGTTTTTGCGTGTTTTGGATCAGCAGCACAGCACAGTTATTTTTTCGAGGCTGCACTTGGTGAATTTCTATTGGTTTACAACAAAATTTTAAAAACGTCTTTAACCCTACAGGATTTGGAAACTATTGAGACAAAGATCCAAAAAAAGACGATGGGAGCATTACTTTTTGAATTCAGAAAGTATGTAACAATCCATGATAATACTATTGAACAGTACTTGGATAATGCCCTTAAAAAAAGAAATTTCCTGATTCACCACTTCTTCGGACAAAGGAAGAAAAAGTTTCAAACAGAGAAAGGCCGGATGGAAATGCTGAAGGAGTTGGTAGGCATCCAAAAAGAGTTAGAAAGGGCAACAGATTTGACCAATGGAATGCGTGTTGCTCTATCTGAGGCAGTAAGTGTGAAGAAAAAAAATAAAAATATAAAAGCCGATGAACGTAATTCCTCCAACGAGGTCCTATTTACAATGAGTGTCAATATGCCAGAATAGTAGCTCTCACTACCCCTGTAGTGGACATGGATCCCGCGGAGAATGGGGATCGCTTATATATTCTCCTGCACTTCAAAGAACTGAAAGGCATCCTCCAAAATGCTAAATACATCCTCAAAATACTTAAAATCGTCTTCCCCGCCATTTTCGCATATCCAATCACAAATCTCTACTTTCTTCCCAAGACTTCCGTTCTGACGGTTGACCAAATCTTCAATTTGGTTCTTACCAACTCCTTTGGCAGCTTTATCCAATATCTCTTCACTAAACAAATTCTCTATACCCTTCTCGACAGGATGCCCATCTTGCTTGGGAATGTTTCGTCTGAACACAGAATCAGTCTCGTCGTTTCTCTCGCAATCGCAATCATAAAGGAGGATCATTCGGATAGAGTCATTCTTCCATCTCTTCCAAATACTATCTAAACCAGGAAAACCCTCTCCGCATTTTAATTCAACCTTTGCAATCACATCCTCTTTTTTCAAAAATTTAGCTGCCTTCAGTAAATATTTTTTGTCCGTTTTCCCTTCCAATATCACAACAGGTTTTTGGGCATCTTTGATTTCTTTTTTGAAAGTGTCTGTCTGTTTCATGGATTGAAAGGCACTTCTAAATTCACCAAAATCTTCGGCACTTATTTGGCATCCCGACGGGAACTCGTAAATATCAAAACCATCTGCCCCAAACACTTCGTCCATTCCAAGGACAAAAAATGGAGAATGCGTTGTGACTATAAACTGAATACCGGGAAATAGTTTCATTAGTTTAGGGAGATTTTGATGCTGATAAGATGTATGAAGGTGGAGATCTATCTCATCAACCATCACAATCCCAGAAATATCAGATATACGTGTATTCCGCTTATGCGAACCAAACCTTCTTAATATAGAGAAACAAATATTGGCGACCATAGCTTCTCCTGATGATAGTTGAAAATAATCAGTGAGATAGTCGTCACTTCTGGATAAAATGTTTTCTTTTAAGAGCCCCGTGTCCTTGCCTGATACGATTTCGTTTTCAAGGTGTCTGACAAATTTATGAATATCCGAAGATACGCTTGTTTGATTACTCAAAACGCTTGCTACCCATTCCTTGTTTTTTTGAAGAGATGAGTACTCTATAATGCTATACCTGTGATCCTGAATGTCCCCTCCATCTGACATTTGTATCCATTGGGATTTTCGTGATTCCCAATCTGTCACAAGCCAAAAAGGGTGTTCAAACCGATTGACAGGAAGATATAACAGACAATTTTCACGAAAAACAGATTGAACACCATCAAAATTCCGAATGCTTCCTGAATCGCCCCCCTCCACTATCTCGTCATAAAACTTTTGTATTGTCTCATCATCAACCTGAAGGGATGATTCGCTCGTTTTGGGTGAATGGAGAACTAATGAATAAAAAGAATAGTCATGCGTAAATTCTACCCGTCGCCACGCATAATCAGCACTATCTCTAATATAGTTAGGAGACATAAATTGATATTGGGAATCTCCAGAATGAAAACTGTTAATCGCCTCTATAAGACTGTTCACGATAGACGCTAAAAAAAGAGTTTTTCCTGAACCATTTGAACCTACCAACAAAACTGGTTTCGGATTACCAGTATCATCAAACGATAAATCAATATTGATGCTTTTGATCGCACCGTAATTGTCGATATGAACTTTCTTTAGATACATCTTATTTATTAAAACCTCCATAATAGTAGCTCGCCCCACGTTGAGACGAGCCATTTGAATATCACCGTTTTTGCGGGGAGTCAGCCACACTCAGCCCAAGTAGCTCCAGGCAATCGTAGCGTATCGACAGCTCCGGATGGGGTGGATTCTTTATCTTTATTCTTCTCTTGCTTAGTGGTAGTCAATCAGACCCACGTTACAAGCATTCTCTCTTTCACAATATACCCTTTCTTCTTCCAGAATCAAAATATCACATACTTGATCTTTGCGCGAAAATATAATATACTTATGTGTAGTAATTTTTTTAGTTATTCCGAATGGCACACAAGAGAATTGCATGTCGCGCAAAAACACTATTGAGTGGCCCAACAGTACCTGGAATCCGGTCGCCAGATGCACAAAGGGGAGTGCGAGTTCCGAGGTTAGTAATAGAAAATTACAAAAGCCTGCTCCTATCTTTGGCAATCCAACAAGCCCTCGTTGCCGCCAACCGAAAGTTGGTAGAGCGGATGGGGAGAAAAATTCAGGTGTCCACTACATAACTAAAAAAACAAAAATTCACCCATACTACAGGAGACGTAAACCATGAAACCAGACGTTGCTTTTTATTACCCTGGTCAATATTGGCACGACGCAGATTGGATCAAGAACCTCATTCTTTTTTTTGATGGAATCGCCATGTTAATTCCTGACTATATGGAAGATCACAGCACATTCGATGACTACGCGATCATATCGTCTCTTAAGGACCACGAATTGTTTCATGTGATCCGTCCAGAAAAAAATGTCGGTGCAAAAGAAACCGAGGTATTAGCGGAGGCACTTGTCGAAATAATCGCCTCTGGAAGATTAGACCATCTAAAGGATCCAAAACGCTCCGCCTTTGGATCTTTATCAATGTCGAGGCTTGGGTACCATGGCGATAAACAACTCGCTGACTTTATCTTCCAAGAGCTTAAAGCTCGTGGTTTGGCTGATGATTCAGAGGATGGAGTTACCATTCCAATGCATAGAACCGTGCGCACGTTGATCTTGGTTCTGCTTGCCCAGATCATCAGGAATAAAGGTGTGGATATGGGTCTGACGCTTTCTCCAGCAACCGATCGATGGGATCTTGTCAACGCCTTGAACGAGATCATTTCGAAGCCGGGTGCTTCCTCCCCGTCAATTGGCGACATTGTTTCGTTTGACATGGCTATGGTCGGTGTAGATTTAGGGAGCGTTCCCATGGAAGAAATACTCGATTTTCGGCGACAGAACTATTCCCAACATCGAAATTATAGTCTATCGATACGTAAATTCGCGCGTGAATTGAGCCTCATGCCAGCGGAAGAACGTCAAGCTATATTCGAACAACGCCAAGAAGAACTTGACGACGCAGCAAGTGCGTTAAAGAAGGTACATCGTCTTGCTTGGAAAAAATCGATCTCCTTTGGAATCAGCTTGGCTGGTGCGGCGTGGACTTACCACACTGGGGATCCTATTGGTGCGGCTATTGCAGGTGCTGGCGCGACTTTCGGACTGCTACCTAGTCAGTCGGACGAAGTTGGCGTCTATTCCTACCTCATTTCAGCACAACGGACACTCTATTGAAGAGCCTATATCAGAATTCATCGTGCTGCGGGATTATCAGCAGGTATTACCTTTGCTGATCTAACCCTTCGCCTCGAATGCCTTGAGCAACCTAAGCACTGGCGGCGACCTCAACTCACCTTCGTCAGTTCGATGAGCGATCTGTTCCATAAGGACATACCAACTCAATATATCCATCGCGTATTTGACACGATGGAACATGCGGATTGGCACACCTATCAAGTGCTGACCAAGCACAGTTCGCTAATGCACGATTTTGTCCATCAACGCTATTAGAGCCTATCTTCCCCGTCACACATCTGGCTTGGTGTCTCCATCGAAAACGCTGCGGCCATGACACGCCTGCGGCACTTAAAACAGACCAACGCCTCAACACGATTTGTTTCATTCGAGCCGTTACTCGGCACACTTGGTTCAATTGATATAGTGCCTGTTCCAACAAACTTTTGCAGGCATAATGGTTATTTCAACATGCGAAAACTTCTTCAAAAACACCGATTACATCTGCTTCTATTTTTTTTAAAGCTTGCATATAAGATAAAACAACTAAGGTTTAAGCGGGCTATAGATGTAGGTTCTCTGCTATTACTAAAAATGAAGAACCTAATCAGGAAAATGACATTAGAAGCCCGTCTTGAGGGCGATGATGAGGCTTTCGATGGGGTCGTCCATGTAGCTGCTCTTAGGTTGCTCAAACCAGAGATATTCGGGATAGATGACAATTTCCCTACAGAAGATATTCCGGACGAACATCGAGAAACTTATGACAAACCAAATGCCTTATATTCCAAATTTAAGAAGGATGTAGATTCGATAGTGGAAAAAATAGAAGAGGAACAGAGCGTCAAACAGATTTTGAGTGATTATTGTCTAATTCAGCATTTTGTAGAAATCGGACTGGAGAACGATTCCTTTGCCCAATACCATCTTTCTCGTGCTAAGAAAATGGGATTGGGGGTTACCCCTCTAACAAATAGAGATATACGCCAGTTGAAGCGTAAACTAAAAAAAGATATTGCAAAGTTGAGAGATACGATTGCTGACCGCAAAGCCTTGAAGATTGACATCTCGGCTTCAGAAATCGTAGTTCTGATCTCTGCTGCATCTTCACTTTTTCTAATTTCAGGCTACCTGTATAACTATCTGTTACTCGGGGAGTTTGGTGTTGATGTGTCTAAATTCTTCACCCTTTCAGATTACATTTCCTCAAGTATTTCCAGAATCGGCTATACTTTCTCCGCTACGGTCTGGGGCACAATCTTCTTCTTTCTTGGTGATCATAGTGCCTCACGAAAGTCTATTGCCCAAATCAGCTATGGGCACAAAGGGAGACGAATTCATAGCCTTATTATAATAGCAACGGCATTGATTGGTACTATAGTAGAATATTTTCAGAATATTCAGCTTTTTTATTCATTCGGATACTTTACAGCTATCTTCCTATCTATGTTCTTGCTACCCAATATGTGTCAGAAGTACTTCAAGAAACCGATTCCAGCTCAATATATTCTTATCTTCATTTTTTGTTTCTTTGCACATCTGTGGGCTTCGTTGGGAAGTACAATAGACGAGTTTAGATATGAAGAACTACATAGCATAAATGCATATGACGTCAAGCTCAAGGACAGTCTTTCATTGTCAACATCAGATTTTGTACTGATTGCTGCCAACAGTGGTTTCTTCTTTTTCCTTGACCAGAACCGCAGGCTTCATATTCTCCGCAAGGATCAAGTGGAATACTTAGAACAAAGGCAGCCCGAAGACACGAATCGTTTCTGGATATTTCCGAGCAGGCCACACTACAAAAACGGAAACACAAACGCCCCGCCACATAGGAAGCGTGAATAGAGGAAGATGGTAGGACATTGGAGAAGAAGATAAAGGATACGGTGAGAAGGATGTGGGAGAGAACAAGCAAGCTGGGCCGGAGGAATGAACGATGCTAAAAGTGGTCTTCATACATAATCAAGCATTTGGAGACAGTAAGTCTGCGATGGAGAACTGACAAATGGCACTGACACACATGTATCCGGATATGGAGCGAACTGCTCTCAAGGGTGCAGTTCATAGTCTACTTGAAGATGCTGGAACCGAAGACTGGGATGGCGAAGGTGCTATGGCACTTGCTCCGGAGACAGTAGATATTGCCCAGAAACTTATCGACGAATTCCCGCCTCATATCGGTAGGCCAGATATTGTCGCTACACCACACGGCGAAGTGGATTTCGATTGGATCATTGACCGAAACGTGATGCTTACTGTCAGCGTTGGTCCCTCAAAAGAGATTGCATTCGCTGGGTTGTTTCATGGCGCACGCTTGAGCGGTTGCGAACCGCGGGAAGGCATGCTGCCGCAATTTGTGAATTACTGTTTTGAGCGGCTGCGCGAGGCTCAGAATTTATGAGAATAAGGGAAGCAGAGACACTGGCAAGGTTTGCTACACAAATTACGCGATTCAAAAAAAGGGAATTATATACTTTGTACACCCAACTCGCGTAAATCACTGAAAGAGAGAGACTTATAAATGTAAAAAAGACGCCAGAAATGACTTCTGACGCCCTTAAAGTTGGATATGGAGACAATCTTATATGATAATCAGATTTATTTTTTTTTGCAATTCTAAGAATGTGTCATAGGCCGTGTCCGTATCCTTAAACTTAATGACTTCGTGGGAGTTGTCGCTGTTGAGTAGTAGTATAGAATCATGGTCTAATCTGATGGTTACTCCTGTAAGATTGTATAAAGTGTGCTGAGACATCTCTGTTGTTGAATTTAAAAACTGAACCCACATTTTTTCACCCCCTTTCACAAACGAGTTTTTCTGTCTGCAATACACGCGGCAATTGATATGATTAAAATAATTTGATCTTCCGTAAAATCTGAATCCAATATTCTTTGTTTGAAAGAATGAGAGCCTACGTGAACGTGTGGAGCACTAAATGTTTCAAGAGTTTCTATAACGTTTTCAACTTGTTCTCGATTCATTGTTTTTCCCCTCTCATTGTATATAATCAATTCTGGTATGCCAACCCGAACGGGCTATATTCTTGACTTGCCCCTTGCGTTTCGCAGTTTGCAAAGTCGCCCTTATATTGTGTTTTAAGGCCGTGTGGTTTATCGCTAAAAAATAATCGTATATTTCTTGCAAATGATACTCCCGCCCAAGTTCCATAAAACGATTTAAATGATCCCGGATATCAGGTTGTCGCAGTATCATTTTTTACCACCTTCTCTGTAATGTGTTACTGGTCATGTGAACCATCAACCAACTCTCTCTTTTCTTCAAATACAAGGGCTTCTTTGAGAATTCGTATAGCTCGTTTACACCCGGCAGATGAAACATACTCTTTCGGAAACTGAAAAATCGGAATTCCTTGTATATCTCTAAATTCCACTTTCCAAACACCTGAGCTTTCTTCAAAAAAAACAAAATGAGAAATTGGTTCTAATGTGTCTGGTACTGGCATTTTTAACTCCTTCCATGGAGACCTATCGGCGGAAAAGGTTTCGGTTTTCTGTTCCTGATCCCCTCCCAAACGTGCTTGCCTGGTGGCAGAGAACCCTCGTGTTGAAATATAGCGATAGACAGATCGCATTCTTCTTGTGAACGATAGTCCTGCGGTGATTCAATAATCTTCTCGCCAGTGAGAATATCCCGCACAACCCAATGATACCTCTCTTTGTGGGCAAGCCAATCATCCTAGCCAGAGAAATAGGTGCAAATTATTTGGTTGCCAGAAGCGTCACTTTTCTGTGTGTATGGCATCGTCTTTTTTCCTTTCCGTGTGGAAATCAAGACACTTTGGCCGTGTGGTTTCGACCCTGCACGGCCTTTCTTTTTCGAAGATTACCTTGACCGAATAAACAAAATAAACACAAGGGCCAACACAGCAAAAATAATTCGTTCCCATTTTTCACCAGCGACCAGGATAATGATGAGATCAATAATACCTTTCCAAACCAAAATGCAGACCCCCACAATCACAATGATTACAAAAACCCACCACGATATAAGTATCACCTTATCCTCTTTCAAGCCTCGTTTGAATTGTCGTGTCGGTAAAAGATGGGTAGATCGGGACAGAACCGCAACCAAAAAAAAGATACAGATGCACCGAGTACAATTACTTTATACTTTTACCGCCTAGATTTTCTGAACAACATAATCCATATAAATCACACTTTCCAAACAAGAAACCAAAATTTGTCCCGTCAGTTCTTCTACTTGGCTATTTAACGTTCCATCTTTGAACGAGTGGTGAGCAAAATAATTCCGTGCAGTTACAAAACGCAGTATGGATAAAAAGATATGATGCTGAAATTTACTCCATTTCTTTGGTCGAGGAATCTGGTCTATGTTCCCAAAAATTTTGTTAGGTTTTCCGCTTAGTTCGGTTTTTTTCCATTTCGTTTTATCCGAAACTGCATACAAAATACTGTGCTCCTGCGACCCCTTAGGTAACTTTTGCGAGAACTCATTGAATACGAGACGCAGGTCCCGATTTTCTTCAAACTGAGTGGCTTTTCTAAAGAACTCCCGAATCAATATCTCCGTTCGAATTGCCAATACAAGAAGATGATCAAGAATTCGGGATTGTTTGAAAACCAGTGGTCTTTTAGAACTGGTGTGTCTCAGTTGGTCATGCAAATCGGAGAAAGCACGAATCCAAGGCCAAAAACTTTCGTGTTCAGCGAGCCTTGCATAAACGCTTTTGACATCCGTTATATATCCCTCTTTTTTTAAAATCTCAGCATAGCTTGGTACATATCTAATAAATCTCCTTTCTAATTCAAATTCTTCATAAGAAATTACTTCTTTGAGTTGTACCCAAATATCATGTGGTTCTATATTATAGCTCCATTTCTCAAAATAGACTTTTTGAGGCTTTCTATTCAGGGTACAGAGCCACTCAAGGAGAAAATATATATCCTGCCTGAGAAGCTCTATCGCCTGTGGATAATACCGTCCTCCCTCTTTCTGTCGTTTTTTCCAGTCTCCAAACAAAATCAAGAGCTTTTCCATATCCTGTTCCAGCAATTCAGAATTACAATTCGTTACCTTTTGGATGAACTCTGAAAGTTCCTTATAAGTCGTTGGAGGGCGAGGGGCTTCCCATAGGGTCAAAATTGTTTTTGCTGTTCTGTAAAAGGAGAGTCGTGTGAAAACACCCTTGTACTTCTCTTCCCATTGCTGGCTCACGTCGGCAAATCGCGATATCAAAGTTGCTTGACCTATCTCCCGCGATAGGAATTTATCAATATGTTCATAGCCGTCGAGAGCTTCGACAAAAATGTAGCCTTTCCAATAGGAAAAATATGCTTCATACGGTCGAAAATAATCTCCATTAGGGTGCTCCTGTATCTTCAGAGTTCGAGGGACTTCTCCTGAGAACCGATCGACAAAATCGCTCTTCAGTTCTTCATCATAAGGGTGCAAGAGAGATTCAAGTGACCAGCCACCCCAAGTAAGAATAGAAATGCTATTGTTATCAGCCGGTATCAAGTTTTCTGGCGTTTCGGAGCCTCCTGTAAGCGGATAGTTATCCCAACTTACAAAATATTCGGAAGGCAACTCTACAAATAGATCAGGAATTAGCGCACGCTTGACAATCATATCTGTGATTGAAAGGTCATAAGGTATCCGCTGGATTTCCAATCTGTCTTTAAGATAGTGGCCGAAACGCCCATTACAGACCTTCGCAAAACTCCCGGTGGAGTGAGGCTTATCCCTGTAGAGACTCACGTTTAAGTAGCGGCTATATATGTCCATTCCATTACAATGGGAGTACATCCACATTGATTAATCTCCTGAATTTTTGGAGTGATAGAATTCAGAGAAAACGCTTGTCGTTGTAGAAATCTGGACACGCACGCGAGTAACTCGCATGTAAGGGCAGTTAGTCATCAGCGGTTTCGGTCACAGCAGCACCCTTAGGTTTGCCGTGCATCCGTGCATAGGTTTCCGCCAGCAGATCGCGCAGTTCCTCAGCGATTTTTGGATAAGGTTCTCCAGCAAGGGCTTTGCAGGCCAGTTGCTCTGCTAAGCGTGGTTTATTGCAGTCCAAAGCCAGCCATCCGGCACTGCGGTGCAGTATGGAGTATGTTGGTTCCACAGGCTCGGTTATCTCCTCAAGAGCCTTAAGCTCCAACTCCAGTGCCTGCTCAAACAACTCTGCCGCCTGTTTCTCATTGCCTCGTCGCCGTTCTTGGTCAGCGAAAAACGCTACTTCCATAGCCTTATTGTGGAATTTATCAAGAGCGCCCATTTTGTCCTCAGAAAGTGGTCTTCCAAACTCCGCAACGACCACGTAAATTTTCAATTCCTTACAAAATCAAAATACTCCATACTTGTCCTTTATGCAAGAATAAACTATACTTATGTGCAGTAATTATGTTTTGTTAGTCCAAATGACACACAGGGGAATTACATGTCGCGCAAAAGCACTATTGAGTGGACCAACAGCACCTGGAATCCGGTCACCGGCTGCACAAAAGTGAGTTCGGGTTGCGATCATTGCTATGCCGAGCGATTATCGGAGCGTTTCCGTGGCGTCAAGGGACATCCTTTTGAGACGGGCTTTGATCTCACGCTTCGTCCCAAACGCCTTGAGGAACCCAAGCACTGGCGACGTCCGCAACTCATCTTTGTCAATTCGATGAGCGATCTGTTCCATAAGGACATACCCACTCAGTACATCCACCGTGTATTTGATACAATGGAACAGGCGGATTGGCACATCTATCAAGTGCTGACCAAACGCAGTTCGCTGATGCGCGATTTTGTCCATCAACGCTATGAGAGCCTGTCCGCTCCGCCGCATATCTGGCTCGGTGTTTCCATCGAAAACGCTGCAGCCCTGACGCGCCTGCGGCACTTGAAACAGACCAACGCCTCAACGCGCTTTGTTTCATTCGAGCCGTTGCTCGGCGCGCTTGGATCGTTGGATCTTACGGATATTCATTGGGTAATTGCCGGAGGTGAGAGCGGACCAGGAGCGCGTCCGGTTAAAGTAGAGTGGCTGCGTGAATTGCGCGATCAGTGTCAGGCGCAAAACGTCGCTTTCTTCTTTAAGCAGTGGGGAGGTCGCACGCCCAAGGCAGGCGGAAATACGCTGGATGGAAGGCAATGGCAGGAATATCCCGATATAAAACACAATCAAATGCTCGGCACTTCATTACAAGTGGCTGGCGCGCCAAGTGATAATTCAAATACCCCCATGGAGGTCGGTCCCTGGGCAAAAGAGAAGCTGGAATGTCTTCGAAAGTATCTCCAGGCCTACACTACCATTCTCAGCAGACAGAATTTCGAGGGATATTTCTACATTGATGCCTTTGCAGGACCGGGAATGCTTAAAGTCCGCCAACAACAAACAAGCGATTCCACCCAACAATCACTATTTGAAATCGCCGAGTATGCTACAGAGGATACCGATGCAACCGAATACATTAGCGGGTCTCCACATGTCGCCTTGGAACTCGAAATCCCTTTTACAGACTACATATTCATTGAAGTTGACCAAAACCGTCTAAATCAACTTAAAGAGCTAAAGAATAACTATGATAGTAAAAGTCGGCGGATTTACCTGCGTAAGAGAGATTGCAATGACTATCTGCGTGAATTGCTAAAGGACATTCAGTGGAAACAGTGGCGAGGAGTTATTTTTATGGATCCTTTTGGCATGCAGGTCCCGTGGGATACCATTGCCGAAATAGGCAGGACCAAGGCAATAGAGGTTTTCATAAATTTCCCCGTGGGCATGGCCATCCAGCGCTTACTCAAAAGGAGTGGGAAATTCACACCAGCGGAACGCAACAAACTCGATCAGTACTTTGGAACCGACGAATGGTACGACCTGCTCTACGAGCCTGGACAGGATTTATTTGGTGAAAACACTACTAAAATTCAAGAGGCAGGGGATGTTCTCGTAAAGTGGTATCGCCAACGACTCCAAAGTGTTTTTCCCTTTGTTTCTTTAGCAAGAGAAATCCAAAGCACCAGAGGCCGTCCGCTGTACTATCTCATCTTTGCCGGACCAAATGAGACGGGTGCAAAAATAGCGAATTACGTGTTGAAACAAGGTGCAAGACGTATTCGATGAGACTATCTCTATAAGCAGCGATTTTCCAGGAATATATTCTCACGATGATATGCAAGAAAGTCTTTATGTGGCTGAAACTTATCTGGTAATTCTATCGATTTTCCGTCATAATTTCTCAAAGCAGTGATAAAAAATTTATCTTTCACACTAAATTCCTTCTGTGATAACCGAACTGTCATATCATGATTTATGGTGATCATTCCGAGATCAAACGCCTTGTCGTGGAGTGTTGACAAAGCCAATCCATTCCTTGGGTTAAGTCTATTCGCTGGATCATCACGCCACGGCACGATATGACTGGCTACCAAGAGTTTGGGAATGGCAAGGCCAGTGATACAGCATCTATATCTATAAGCACTAAGCACCGATTTCCTGAAAAAATTCTGACCAATCCGTGTTTTGGCTGGAACAATCCTATCCTGACCAGTGTAATCCTGGTATTCAGATGCACTTTCACTTTCTGCAACGTAAGACTCGCTACCTTGCAGAATAGAATTGATAGCCCTTTCTACCTCTATTGCAAAATTATTGCAATTATTTTGCATTTCTTGCCACATTTCTCTATCCGCATAAGATGCACCTGATAACCCTTTGCGACCAGTCGAAGTTATCTCTGGATCAAGGTGCGCTATATTCGATAATTTCATTGCCAATGCGCCCGGCGTTCTCCCAATAAGTTCAGCGAATTTAATGATTTCTGGATTTCCTGCATGGAATTGGCCGAATGGTATTTGATCGTACAGTCCAAATGCTACAAGCAACTCCTGTCGTGTCCATCTTCTTCTGTTTGACATTGCCTATCCCTGTAACTTGCTCAATTTGCTTCTATAAAAAAAAGGGGGCATATTTCTCGCCACTTCTGCTTATCTTTCTTCATTCTATTCAGTTCACCTTTAAGAAGCCCGAATCTCATCAGCCTTCTGCATGGCCTGGGCCAAATCGTAGGCCGCCTGCATGCGGTACCATGTGATCGCGCCACCGCCGAAGGCTTTGTCCAGGCGAATCGCCATCTCGGGCGATATGCCAGCCCGGCCATTCACGATATCCGATAACTCCTTGTAGTCAACGCCGAGTTTTTGCGCGGCTTCAGCCATACTCAGACCGAGTGGCTCCAGGCAATCGCAGCGTACTGATAGCCCCGGATGCGGGGGATTCTTCATTGACATATTTGAGACCTTTGTGGCGGAAACTGAGGATCATAAGCCAAATATAACCCATTCCCTGCCAGAATCAAAACCTCATCCTTTGTTGCTGTACAACTCACTTTTTTCAGTGAAAAAACGGGTCAAACTGATAGGAGGATGGAACGAGTTGCAAACTGGTTTGGCTTCCTGCAGGTGGGGGCGGCCGCTAACCGGGAGTTGATTGAGCAATTTGAGAAGAAGATACAGGATGCGGTGGGAAGGGTGTGGAGAGCGAGTGAAGTGAAGTAGCAGTAATGGTTTGATTCAACAATTGCGTTCTCATATATTGTAAAAAACCACACGACTGTAGTAGGGCGATTACACGCAACATAGATTGGTCTATCAGGAGAGAATCACATGGTAACAGTCACTTTTGAACTACCAGAAGACGCGCTTTCTTCGGTGCGAAAAGACCCGGATCATTTCGCCCAAGAATTGCGTTTGGCTGCCGCTGTGAAATGGTATGAGATGGAGGTGGTTTCCCAAAGCCGAGCGGCTGAAATTTCGGGTCTATCCCGTAGTGAATTTATCGCGGCACTGGGTCGGTTCAAGGTTTCAGCATTCCAATACGACGTAGATGAAATAGCGGAGGAAGTAAACCGTGAGTGAGGGGTGGAGAGAAATCAGAATGTAGAGCCATCAAATGTTTCAATCTCATCTAATAGCCGTCGGATCCGGCCTATATCTTTGCTCTTTTCAAGGTAATGTTGGTAACTTGCCTCTGCATCTCGAATCAGTTGCTTGTAAGTAATCACTCGAATATTTTTTGCTGCCAAAGACCGTTCTATCTCTTGTCGGCTTTCTGAATCTTCCCCATCACTGAGTTCTTTCCCTACCAGACAAATCGCTTCAACTGCCCCATCCTCATTAGCTTCACGTAACTGTTTCCTCAATGCTCGTATGTACTTATAAACTTGCCCCGAAAGGCTATCGCTTGAAACAGGAACAGATCCTCTCTTCAATTCAACGATCACATGCTTACCCGATGTTTTCTTGTATCTAATATCCAGACGCCCCTTTTTTTCCTCTTCACTCAATTTGTCGGAAATTTTCTCAAAAGTCGTCGTAACAGACTGTTCTAAGGTGGGCGTTTCTGTAGCTCTATCCCACGATGGGTCCAGTAGCCAGAGATGGTTATAAATATGCTTTTGAATAATCTTTTCCAGTACATCTTCATCAATGTCGTCAGACAACTTCCGAATTACATCCAAGCGACCTTCCGTAATTTGATAATACCATGATGCTTCTATATCATCTAACTCGGAAAAGAGCTTTACGGCAATCTCAAGATTTTCGATGTCGAGCTGTTCCAACTCGTTTAACTTTTCCTTATGATGCAAGTGTTCGAACGCCAAAACCCCATGTTTGTAAAGCGTTTTTCTGTGGTCTTCGTCAGTTGCTATTTGGTTAATCCTGCCGAATAATTTTTTGGCGGAGGTTTTAGAATCTCCTTTCAATGACTCGTACCATTCCTTGACAGCGGGAATTTCACTGGCTTTCTTCGCTCCTTCTTCATCCTTTAGTTTTACTCGTTCGTTTGCCAAATATTTTAGTTCCTGTTCGACAAATGCCCTCAGTTGAACAAATCGCTCATCGCTCTGAATAAAATCCTGCCTACTGGATGTGGCAATATCGTCTTCATCTGTTAAATCAAGAAAATCCGCCTCCAGTTCGCCTATGATGTACTTTGTATATAGTCCACCTTCTCGATATGAATCCAGGATATCTTCCAACGCAACCTTTCCCCTGGCGAGTATGGATATTTTGTTCAGATTATCCGCGCCCTCTTGTAATGCTCCTGATTCTTTGACCAAACCAATCCAGCCGCTAACAGAATATTGTCCCTGCTCATCTACTGTATTTTCCGCTCGTTGAACCACATATCTCTTATCGTGCTTAAAATTGGACTTTTCGAAATCGCCGTACACCAATGCATATTCCAACTTCCCGAAGTAGTTCCTGTCATTTATTGTAATCTCATCATCATTAACGAACACTTGAAAGTCTTTGGAAATAATCGAAAAGCGGCGTGCTACGCGCTGGCGCAGATGGGCGTCAAGTGATGCATTAACCCTTTTTTTCAGATCGCTCAAAACGAGTGCCGTGCCAGAACTTCTGAGATTAATGTCTTCTGGCATATCAATGATAGGAGGATAATAGTCTTCGTTTTTTTCTATTGCTTTCTGGATTTCTTCAACGTCTAACTCAATTGCCAGAGGATCGGTGTCCTCCTTTTTTGTATAGACATATACTTTCCGGGCAATAGACAAGACAGACAACTTGCCAATGCCCTTTCTCCCCATAACGGGTCGTTTCTTATTTGGTGTAAAGTCTTCACTTTCTTTCGTACGGCGCCGATAACCAACAGTTAGAAATTTTGTACGCAAATCTTCGTAATTCATCCCGCAACCATTGTCTTGAATGTTAATTTCCTTACCTTCACCTCGCTCTTTTACGGATACATCTACCCGAGAGGCATCAGCATCCCAAGCATTGGCAATCAATTCAGATAGAACTGCGGGGACATTGCTATACAGGTTTAGCCCCAGGTGATTGAGCACATTCAAGTCCATAGCCAGCTTAAGTCTTTCAGGCATTTTTGTTGCCCCTCTTTTTTAAATGACCTGTAATTGCTTTCCCGATAGCATAAGCCAAAGATGGTGGAACAGCATTGCCGATTTGACGGCCAATTCTCAAAAATGACGCTTTTTCACCGGGAGCAACAAACTGATACTCCTCGGGGAAAGTTTGGAGAATTGCCCCTTCTCTCAAGCTCAGAGCCCTGTCTTGTTCTGGATGCCCATAGCGCCCGGTTCCATAACGATAAAACTGCGTGGTCAGCGTAGGTGCTGGCTTATCCCACTGCATACGCCCGTAAACGCTACCATAGCTTAAGCCACTATCTTTCTTGTAGCAATCTGGCAATAATTCAGTAGGCCAATCTCGCCAACTTCCACCGGGCTTAGAGCACCGGATGCGTTTCAGGTTGATTGGCTCTAATCGAGAACAAACATGTAGAGAATCATCCTCGTTTGATTGCCCCTGATCAAGAGGTGCGAGGTGCCCAATTGCTTGTCTAACCGTTTTAGGCTTTTGGGGGGCGGGTTTCGGCATATCAATCCTACCCAACAAAGACGCAAACATAACCAAACGGCTTCGACTTTGCGGAACCCCGAAGTCGGCACAGGATATAACCCCATCAGAAACACGATACCCTGCATCGGCTAACTCGCGCTTAAAATTATTATAAATCGGCTTGTCCATGAGTTGAGGCACATTCTCCATTGAGATAATCTCTGGTCTGCCCTCAAGAATTATTCTCAGAAATTCATCAATCAGATTCCATCTCGAATCCGACTCATAAGACTTCATTTTGGCCGTATGGCTGGAGAACGGTTGACAAGGCGCGCAACCGACAAGCACGCGATATTCCGCATCATTAAAATACCTTGAAATATCCGAAAAAGAGATTTCCCTAATATCCGCTTCAATAAAAGTCGCTTTGCAGTTATTTTCATAAGCATAATGGCACGAACCATCAATATCCAGACCTGCGTTGACCGCCATTCCAGCCCGTTTTAGTCCATAGGTCAAACCTCCAATGCTACAAAACAGATCAAACACTTGTGCATTGAATGAACTGCTATCGCAGTTGTACACCTCTTGATTAAGAGATTCACTCATACAATCACCACCAATGTACAATTAAAGGTTGACATATATAATTAGATTGAGATTGACAATTTGTCAAGGTCGTAAGACCTGTTTCCCTAATTGGAGGTGCATCCGTGCGTAGGTTTCCGTCAGCAGGTCGCGCAGTTCCTCATCGATTTTTGGATGAGGGTCGCCAGCGAGGGCTTTGCAGGCCAATTGCTCTGCCAAGCGTGGCCGATTGCAGTCCAAAGCCAGCCAACCAGCACTGCGATGCAGTACTGAGTACCTCGGTTCAACAGGCTCGGTTATCTCTGCCAAGGCTTTAAGCTCCAGGTCCAGTGCTTGCTCAAACAACTCCACCGCCTGTTCCTCATTGCCTCGTCGCCGTTCTTGGTCAGCGAAAAACGCTACTTCCATAGACTTATTGTGGAATTTATCAAGAGCACTCATTCTTTTCCTCAGAAAGTGGTCTTCCAAACTCTACGACCACACAAATTTCAATCTCTTACAAAATCAAAGTACTACATACTTGATCTTTGGACAAGAAAAAACTATACTTATGTGCAGTAATTTTTTTAGTTATTCCGAATGGCACATAGGGGAATTGCATGTCGCGCAAAAGTACTATTGAATGGACCAACAGCACATGGAACCCGGTCACCGGCTGCACAAAAGTGAGTGCGGGTTGCGATCATTGCTATGCCGAACGATTATCGGAGCGTTTCCGCGGCGTCAAGGGCAATCCTTTCGAGACGGGTTTTGATCTCACGCTTCGACCCGAACGCCTTGAACAACCCATGCACTGGCGGCGTCCGCAACTCATCTTTGTCAATTCGATGAGCGACCTGTTTCATAAGGACATTCCAACTCAGTATATCCATCGCGTATTTGACACAATGGAGCATGCGGATTGGCACATCTATCAAGTGCTAACCAAGCGCAGTTCGCTAATGCGCGATTTTGTCCATCAACGCTATGGGAGCCTGTCCGTTCCGCCACATATCTGGCTCGGTGTCTCTATCGAAGACGCTGCGGCCATGACGCGCCTGCGGCACTTGAAACAGACCAACGCCTCAACGCGCTTTGTTTCATTCGAGCCGTTGCTCGACACGCTTGGCTCGGTGGACCTTACGGATATTCACTGGGTAATCGCAGGAGGCGAAAGCGGACCAGGAGCACGCCCGGTCAAGATAGAGTGGTTGCGTGAATTGCGCGATCAATGTCAGGCGCAAAACGTCGCTTTCTTCTTTAAGCAGTGGGGAGGTCGCACGCCCAAGGCCGGTGGCAACACGCTGGACGGGCGACAATGGCAGGAATATCCAGATATAGAACGCGATCAATCCGATGCGCCGCGCTCCACGCGAATCTCGTTCGCCTTCTACATGGCTTGAGCCAGGTCGTAATACCACATACTTGACCTAAAAAAACCATGAATAGAACTCATTTTACCCATCTATTCACTAAAATTTGACAATTTATCATGAATAGAGTCCATTTTTACCCATCTATTCACTAAAATTTGACAATTTACAGTGAATAGGGTATTCTAATGATATGGCAAGCACACAACCGACAAAAAACCGCATCCAGGCTCTGAAACGAGAGTACGATATCTTGCGTCAGGGTAAAGAATCGCTACTGTCGATGATTGACGAAGTCGAGATACCCGAAAGCGTGTACAACTCGAACGCGATTGAAAATTCCACTCTCACCCTCAATGAGACAGAGAAAATCCTGTTGGAGCAGATGATATCTCGGAATGTATCTGTGCGGGAAGTCTTTGAGGCGAAAAACCTGGCTCGTGTCACAGAATATAAGCGCAACAGAGCGAAAGATAGCGAACTGAACAAAGACCTGATGCTACTCTTACATCAGATGCTTATCGGCGGCATCAACGATGCCATTGCAGGCCGCTTTCGCCAGCAGGGAGAATACGTGCGGGTAGGCACTCATATTGCGCCAGCACCCGAGCAGGTGGAGCGCATGATAGATCATATCCTTGTCGAGTATTCCAGCGACCTCGACGCCTACTTCCTGGATAAAATTGCCCGATTTCATCTGGATTTCGAGACCATCCATCCCTTTTGTGACGGCAATGGCCGCATGGGGCGGGTCATTATCAATTTTCAACTCCTGCAACTCCGTCTGCCGCGCCTTATTATCCGCAACTCGGAGAAGGAGACTTACTATCGGGCATTCAGAGACTACGGAGATGGCAGAACGACCAGGACGATGGAAGGGATTCTATCACTGGCTCTCATAGAGGCTCTGCACAAGCGACTGAGATATTTGAAGGGAGAGGCAATCACCAAGCTATCGGATTATATTAGACAGAATGGGCTTTCGGCACCCGCTGTCACCAACGCCGCCCGTCGCCAGACCATTCCCGCTTTTCGAGAGAAGGGGGTGTGGAAGATCGGCCAAGAATTCATCTCCTGAACCTGAAGTCTGTCATGGACAAAGGTGTCGCAAAGTAATATTGAACCGCCACCTATAATCTGACAAAAATTTGAAATACTACCTACTCGCACTGCATCAATTCGGAACATTCGGCTCGGCCTTGGTCAGAACCTCCAGAACAGCGGGCTTGCCCTCTCTATTCGCTGCGAGTGCGCGTTGGATCGCGGGTGCGAGTTCGTCCGGCGTATCCACGCGCTCGGCATGTGTGCCCAATCCCGCGCTCACTTGGGCGTAATTCCCGCCCATCTCATTGCTCCCAAAGCGATCTGAAGCATACGGCATATGCGAATCGTACTTCGTCATCACACCATTATTGAGCACAACCGTAAAAATCGGAATCTCTGCCCGAACACCGGTCTCCAGATCCAGCCCCGACATCCCAAACGCCGCATCGCCCATCAAATTGATCACCTGTTTTTCCGGCGCCGCCAACTTCGCGCCCAACGACAGCCCCAGACCATATCCGAGTTGCGTTGACTTGCCCCACCCCAGGTATCCGCGCGGAGTCACGGGCTTCCACATCGGAACGAGTTGATCGCGCGGATAACCCGAATCGTGGGTAATAATCGTATTGCCCACATCCACCGCATTCTCCAACTCTCGAATCACCCGATAAGGACTGATCGGAATTTCATCGGACGTAAAATGCGGTTCCCACAGATCGGCAAACTCGCGGCTCACAGCGGCAACCCGATCCGCGGCATCGTTCTCCCGCCCATCCTCACCAACCTGTCGCTTAACCTCTTCAATCATCTGCCTCAACACCAGCTTTGCATCCCCCAGCGCGCCCACTGCAATCTCGAAATCCTTACCCATATCCTCCGCGCAATTCGTCACCTGACCCAGGGGAACCCCCTCTGGCATAGGCGTAGTAAATGTATTGCGCGTAAAACTCGTTCCAATACCCAGCCCAAAATCCATCACCTCCAAAAACCGCTTGACCATCAACGTGTATGTGTGTCCGCCAGTGCCCAGTGAAAGTGGATGCGTCTCTGGAAAAGCACTCTTGCCCGCAAGCGTCGCCATCACGGGAATACTCGTCAACTCGGCAAACTCAATCAATTCTTTCGTCGCCTCTGCATACAACACCCCCTGCCCGGCAATGATAACCGGACGCGAAGCCCTGAGAAGTTCTGTAATCATATCCCGCACATCTTCAGACGCAGCGGCGGAGCACCGGATCTGAACCGGCGTATAAGCAACATCCTCACCTGGATATTCGGCAGCCATAGCCTCTCCCGGCATCTCCAACAACACAGGCCCCAAACGCCCGCTCTTCATCTGCACAACCGCGCGACGCATCATGACCGGAATATCCTCTACCGCGTATATTTGAGCCGCCCACTTCGTAATATGACGGTAATTCCGCACCGCTTCAAACGTGGGATGAATACCCTGACGCGACAGCGCTTCCCCACCGGGCAAGTGCAACACCGGCACCGAATCTGCAAACGCCTGCGCCACACCCCCAAACGCATTTTCCGCACCCGGACCTTGCTGCATCGTAAAAACGCCAAACTTTTTTCCGTTGGACACGCGACTAAAACCATCGGCCATATTGACACCCGCGCGCTCCTGACGACAAATAATAGGGGTAATCCCCACCTTGGCCGCGGCCTCAATGAGGTGTTGATGGGGAAATGCCACCAAAAATTCAACGCCTTCTGCCTTGAGCACACGCGCCATAGCATCGTAACCAGTCATGAATTTCTCCGTTTTGTGTATTGTGAAAAATGAATAAATTGTTAACTTGTTCAGGGTCGGAGCCAAAGATATTCTCATTGCACAAAGAATACAATGGGATTTTGAGACGCCACATCATTTAATCTATCATCATGTACAACTCTCCTGCGGATATCTGTCCGCTTTGCAAAAGCCAAAACACAACCCACTATCTCCGCGACTCATTCAGAGAATATCTGATCTGTACGGATTGTTCTCTCGTCTTTGTGCCCAAAACTTTTCACCTATCGGAAAAAGAGGGAAAACAACGCTACGATCTGCACAGAAATGATCCCGCAGACCCGAGATACAGGGCATTTTTATCGCGAATTTGCAATCCCATGAAAGCGCGCCTTCTCAAACGCGCACGCGGTCTGGATTTTGGATGCGGTCCCGGACCGACATTGTCCCTTATGTTTCAAGCGCACGGACATACCGTCGATATATACGACAAATTTTACGCACACAATCCCGAGGTCTTCCAGCGCAAATACGACTTTGTAACCGCAACAGAAGTCGTTGAACATCTAAAAAATCCCCAACATGAATTGCAAAGACTTTATCACATTATAGAACCGGGCGGCATACTCGGCATCATGACCAAACTCGTGATCGACAAATCTGCATTTGAAAATTGGCATTACAAAAGAGACCCAACACACATCTGTTTTTTTTCAAAACCCACATTCGAATGGTTGGGAAAAACCTGGCAATCAGAAATCGAGTTTATCGGCACCGATGTGATTTTAATTCACAAATAAGCGCTCATCAAAAAAAGGGACACAAATGGAAAAATCACTGGACGCAAAACTGACCGACATACGCAGCAATCCCAACAGCGATGCGTTTATCATTGCGTATGCCGCTGATCCCGACATGTCAAAAGGGCTTGCAACACTGACAGATGCCACACCATCCATACAAGCCTTTTACGATGACCTTACGGACCTGATCGAACAAGCAAAAATCGATATTTTGCTAACCTCTGTTTCCAGCATGGATGTGCTGGCGAGAAAAAAGCGGCTTTTTGATACATCACCTGTAACACCAGCCGTACGCGCCAATGACACAACCGACCTGTGGGATGCAACAGGCGCAGAATACACCTCTTTGCCATCCCGTCCCTTTGCTTCGCCCACAATTGAAGAAGCGCAATACGGCACCCTATTGCCCCAACCCGACCAGAAACCAGACATCGATCTCGGCCTGTACTCGGTTACATTCAATAACAATCTGGATGCAGACTGGTTTTCGCTGATGCAGTTCAAGGCCTTCAGAACAGAAGCCGTACGCAAAGGATTTCGATATTTTCTCGAAGTGTTTAATCCCAATGTTGCAGACTCCGGGTTGTGTCCAAAAGATATCCCAACATACGTAAATGACCAGATCGCCCGGATGCTGGCCGGCATACCCCGGGCATCGCGTCCCGAATTTTTGAAAATAGCCTACAACGGTCCAGAAGCGATGGAAGCCCTCGTCAATTACGACTCCACAGTCATCGTCGGCATTCTCGGCGGGGTAACGAGCACGACTTACGATGCATTTAAGCTCATTTCCGAAGCCAAAAAACACGGCGCGCGCGTCGCGCTCTTTGGCCGCCGCATCAAAGGTGCCGAAAGCCCTCCGGCATTCGTAGATGTCTTGCGCGATGTGGCAGATGGCCTTGTCAGCCCAGAAGAAGGGGTAAAAATCTATCGAGACACACTCAAAAAACTCGGCATTGCACCATTGAGAAATTTTGAAGAAGATATGGTGCTCTTCACGCCGGGGCTGTAATCCACAGCTTTTGAACACAAGGAAAATAACATGCGCGTCACCCGGCTTTGTTAAAGCGCGAAAAGACCCTATATATATTCTGGACGCAAGTAGGAGATGTACCCGAACGCATTTTACTAAGCACCATTGACATATCGGTTGACTAGGAAAATTGGCGTGCGACAGAAGGCATAGAAATCTTGCGCCCAGAACATCCCTGGGAAGGCGCGGATGCACCTCTGGAACCCTCCATTCGCAGCGTGGCTTATGGACACGTCAACCAGTTGCGCGACCCGGCAATTTTTGTAGAAAATAACCACACCTATTTGCTATATGCCATCGCAGGAGAAAGCGGCATAGCCATCGCAGAAGTGGAACTATAGACCAAACCACCAATCTCTTTTTTAATTAGGAGCGAATATGTCGAGTTTACTTCCCAATAACGATCCCGATAAACTCCTGGAATACTCCGTAGTCTATACAGACCGCGCACTCAACCACATGTCGCAGTCATTCCAAGGCGTGATGAAAGATATTTCCGTCACACTAAAAAAAGTGTACCACGCCAGCGCGGTCATTGTCGTTCCCGGCAGTGGCACTTATGGCATGGAAGCCGTGGCGCGACAATTTGCGACAGACAAAAAATGCCTTGTAATTCGCAATGGATGGTTCAGTTATCGCTGGACCCAAATTTTCGAGATGGGTGATATACCATCCCAATCCATTGTCCTCAAAGCGCGGCGCACGGGCGATGACAAACACGCCCCATTTGCACCTCCGCCCATCGAAGAAATCGTGCAAACAATCGCGGCAGAAAAACCGGACTTTGTCTTCGCGCCACACGTCGAAACCGCATCCGGGATCATTCTCCCCGACGACTACATCCGTTCCGTAGCAGATGCCATACACGCTGTTGGCGGCCTCCTGGTATTGGACTGCATCGCCTCGGGAACAATTTGGGTCGATATGAAAGCCTGCGGTGTTGATGTCCTGATCAGCGCCCCACAAAAAGGCTGGAGCGCCTCTGCGTGTTGTGGCCTGGTCATGCTCAGTTCTTCAGCACTGGAAAGAATTGAATCGACAACCAGCACCAGCTTTGCCTGCGATTTGCACAAATGGCTTCAAATTATGGAAGCTTATGAAGGTGGCGCCCATGCGTATCACGCGACCATGCCTACGGATGCCCTCACAGTTTTTCGCAACGCAATGCAAGAAACCGAAAATTACGGCTTTGATAAAATATGCGCGCAACAGCGCAAACTCGGCGAAAAAGTTCGGGCACTCTTGAGCAGCAAAGGCATAAAAAGCGTGGCAGCAGAGGGTTTCCAGGCACCGGGTGTGGTGGTCAGCTACACGGAAGACCCCGACATACAAACGGGAAAAAAATTTATGGACGCGGGCCTTCAAATCGCCGCTGGCGTACCCTTGCAATGCGACGAACCAGAAAATTTTCAAACCTTTCGCCTGGGCCTATTCGGCCTGGACAAACTCCAGAACATCGACCGCACCGTCCAAAAACTCGACGATGCCCTATCCCAAATCATCCTTTGAAAGGACACCCATCATGTATGTAGGCACACAGTATTTTGGCACATCAAAAATAGAAATGGAATTTCTATCGCGCCATGGCGTCACCCATTTTGACGCCACAGTAGATGGCATGGATGCCGATACTCTCACGCAGCACAGAGAAGAAGCCGCCGCTTATGAGGTCGAACTCGAAATGGTTCACGTCCCCCCAATGGACAGCATCCCCATGGCAAAAGACCCGCAGCGCGACAGAGACATCGACCTGTTCTGTCAATACATCGAAAACGCGCACAAAGCCGGGCTGCGCGGTCTGAACTACAACTTCTGCGTCTTGCGCGCACCCTCGGGCGGTCTTGTACAACGCACCGGACGCAGGCCGGGTCGCGGCGGAACAACATATAGCTCCTTTGTGCTCTCTGAATACGACAACGACACCCTCACCGAAATCGGTCCCGTGAGCCGAGAAGAGGCTTTTGAACGCGCAGCGTACTTTCTGGAACGCGTGATACCCGTCGCCGAAGAATACAAAATTCAGATAGCATGCCACCTCAACGACCCGCCAGCACCCGTGCTAAACGGCGTAGAAAAGTGGAATTATCCCGTATTTGAAGGCCTGAAGCGATTCAGCGAACTGGTTGACAGCCCCTATCACGGATTCAATTTCTGCTGCGGTGTGGCCGCCGAAGGATTGGAAAATCCTGCCGAAGAACTCCCGCCCATCATCAAATATTTCGCAGAAAGAAAAAAAATCTTCAACGTGCATTTCAGAAACATCCGCGGGGGCCTGCACGACTTTTGCGAGACCTGGCCAGATGAAGGCGACGTCAACATGTACGAGATTGTAAAAGCTTTACACCAGGCCAGCTATCCGTACATGCTCATGCCCGACCACGCCCCTCGCCACCCCGACGACACGGCTCCCGAAGGCGTCTCGAGCCGCGTGACCCAGGCCTGGGCATTCCAATTTGGGTACATCATTGCGTTGATCCAGGCAGTCGAAAACGAGAGCGTTTCGCGGACATAAAAACAGGAGAATATATGGCAATTGTACAACCCACCCCCGATCACGTACTGGACAAAGCGACGCGAGAAGCACTCAAGCGCGTGAACACAACCGCTGTGGTCGATGTGCTCGCTCGCAATGGCTACGACGCGCGGTACACGTATATGCCCAATCTGCAAACCATGAACCCCGGGAAGCGATTGGTCGCCAGAGCAGTCACCGTGCGCTTTGTGCCCTCACGCCCCGACGCCGACGAAGAAAAACCGGGCGGCGAAGAATCCCCTGAATACGCCGCTTTTGAACTCGCCGGGCCAGGCGACGTCATCGTCATGGAATCCATGCGCACCAAATTGATGTCCATTGGCGGAGACATCAAATTCCTTCGCTTAAAACAGCGGGGCGTAGATGGTCTGATCTGCGATGGCGGCATCCGCGACATGCACACCGTCACAGACTATGGCATTATGCTGTGGGGATATGGCAAAACATCAAACCTCGGCACCCGCGTTGGAACGCCTTATTCGACCAATGATTGGGTACACGTCGATGGCGTCCTCGTCAGACCGGGGGACTACATCGTGGCCGACGACGACGGCGTAGTCGTCATCCCGCGCAAAGTCGCGCCGGAAATGGCTCAAAAAGCGATTGAATACGACGACCTCGAAGAATGGATCAGAAGACGCCTGGACACGGAAAACCTCTCGCCGGGCAAATACTATCCGCCAGATGAAGAAACATTCGCGCTATATCGCAAATGGAAGAAGGGGTTATGATTGAGATTCGTCGGGGGCGACGAAAAGACGCATCCAATATCATAGATTTTCAAATCCGGATGGCAAAAGAAACAGAAGACTTTGCACTGGATCGCCCAACCGTTGAAAAAGGCGTACACGCCGTTTTTGACGATCAGCACAAGGGGGCGTATTGGATTGCTGAGTCAGACAATGAAGTCGTCGGCTGCTTGCTCACCGTCCCCGAATGGAGTGACTGGCGCAACGGAACAGTATTGTGGATTCACTCGGTCTATGTGATTCCCAGAGTACGGCGGCGCGGTATTTTTCGGATGATGTATGAAACCCTGAAGACCACAGTCGAGCAATCTGCCGACTTGCGCGGACTCAGGCTATATGTCGAACGGGAAAACGAACGGGCGCAAAAAACTTATAACGCAATGGGAATGGATGGCAACCACTACAAAATGTTTGAGTGGATGAGAGAGGGATGGTAAAAACTCACTCTTTCATACCCTGCACCAGACGGTTGATGAGATCGGGATCGTCGGGCAGGAGTTCGGAAGCGGGAAGGCGTGGGAGCAGCTCGGCCCAGCGTTTGTCCTGTTTGTATGCTCGGGCGAGATAGGGAATCGCCTGATCGGGTTTGCCCTTCTCGGCAAGAGTCACGCCAACCCAGAAGGCGGCCTCGCCATTGGTGGCTTTGTCGGGCACGATCTCGGTGGCCGTGCGATAGGCGGCAAATGCTTTTTCGATATCGCCTTTGCCAATCCATTCATCGCCCTCGTTGAGCTTGAGATAGGCGCGTTGCAAGGTGACGAGCCGGCGCAACTCGGCAACGGGATTGGGATGGTCTTCAACGCGGAGATCAAAAAGGCGATCTGCCCATGGCCTATTTGTATTTTCGGGACCCACAATGAGAATAGCAGCCGATTGCCGACCGCGAATATCGCCGCCTTCGGCTTCTGCTGCTTCAAGAGCTGCAAGCATGCGTTCGGCCAGGTCGCCTGTAGAAGACTCATAGGCTTTGCTCATCGCAGCCCAAACCGTGGGTTTTTCCATGAGATTGGCCTGCACCGAATACTGTGTACCGGTTTGATGTCCGGCGGCATAAATGGCGCGCTTGCCCGTATGAGCGGCAACATTGCCATTGGCGTCAACCATTGCAACCTGGCGTATTTCGGCACCCTCATCCGTCGAAACGAGTGCTTTGAGCGCTTCGGGAGCCGTGCGCCCCATCCGCATCAGATTCAGACCGAGCGGCCCATAAGCCGGATCGACCAGAGATTGCGTAGCCACAGCCCCCACACCGGGTTCAACCCAGGGGACAATGGGCCCAACAGAAAACCAGTGCGATTGCACGGCCACACCGAGTTGTCCTGTGGTTGAATCGCGGGCGACAATAGAATAGGTTGCAACCGGGCGGCGAGACATTTCTTCCTCGGCTTGAAGTGGAACCAAAAACAAAAAGACGTTCAAAACAGCGATCAGGCGTTTCATACCTTCTCCTGAAAAAAATCAAAATTTTCCAAAATACGCAATGCGAAGTTCCCGATCGGGATGTGGATTTTGCATGCCATTGCGGAAGATATTCTTCAAATCAAATTCCAGAGCAAATGTCCCAGACAGCGTCCATCTGATACCGGCATTTAAAAATCCCTTTCCAGAACCCAGGCTATCGTCCGAATTATCGTTCAATCCAAAATCGTATTCCGCCACAGCCACCACATATTTCCCAACCCCTGTATCTACCCCGACATAACCCGTAAAATCATCATCGCCATCGCCGTCTTCAAAACTTCGGTTCGCGCCAATGTGCAGACCCGTATGCCCCAAAGGCAACCTGAAATTTTTGCTGGCAACGACATAAACACCCTTGGACTTGCGGGTATAGCGCTTCAACTCATCATCGTACATACCGTATCCCTGCGATGTATAACCCACTGCCAGAGCCGGGATTGTATATCCCTCTTCAAGCACCCGCAGGCGGCCTGAAAATTCGACCCGCGGGTTTAAATTCACCGCCTCGTTGCCCAAAAGATCGCTTCCGCCAAAAGACACCCCAACCATACCCCGGCTGAACAAGCCGACCGATACACCGCCCAAAATGCCATCGTCTCCATAAAAGCGAAGATCCAACCCCAAACTGCGACTGGGCAACAAACCCGCCGTGGGGGCTTCAACCAATTGCCGCGGCTGTAAGTCTTGCTGTGCCCAAACCGGTGCAAACGCCATAACGTAAACGCACATGGCAAGCGTACCGTGCAGGAACCGGCACATCCAAATGGGTCTGCAATTATATCTTTTTTTTAACACGTCATCCCTCTGAAGCGGTGTACAACCTCGTCCTGGTCGAGATCGTCAGGTTCCGAATCATCTCCCCCGCATGGGCAAAATGCACATCAATAGCATAGTCGGGAATCAAATCGCCCCCCAAATCTGCCCACTCAATCAAACACACACCCTCGCCGAAAAATAAATCATCGCACCCAATCTCATAGAGTTCGCCGGGACTGCCCAACCGATAAAGATCAAAGTGATACACCGGCATCGGCCTTCCATCGGGCGAAACCCCCGCGTATTCGTTAACGATTACAAAAGTCGGACTCGTCACATAATCGATCACATTCAAACCCGCGCAAACACCCTGTACAAAACAGGTTTTACCACTGCCCAAATCTCCTGTCAGAGCAACGCAATCGCCCGGATCGAGCTGTGCCGCGAGATCGCGTCCAAACCGATGTGTTTGATCGGGCGACGAAGATACCCGTGTGATCGTTCTATTTGACATAGTGCCCGATTATTTTCCGCGCATAATAGCAACCGGCAAAATACACTCTTCGAGGGAGATCCCCCCGTGTTGAAAACTATTGGCGTATTTGGCCTGGTACTCATTGAAATTGGTGGGATACACAAAAAAGTAATCTTCCCTACAAATAATGTAATTAGTCCCTTGCCCCACACTCGGCAGGCCAAAAGCCTTGAGATCTCGAATATGCATCGCGTGACGGTTATCGCATCGCAAATTTTTGCCGTATTTGAAGCGAATCCCCGTCGAAGTATCCCGATTGCCATAAGCCAGAGAAGCCCGACTACTCAGCATACAGCCGTGATCTGTCGTCAACACCACTGTCGAGTCGGTCTCGGACAGCTTGCGCAACATCTCAAAAAGAGAAGAATGCGAAAACCACGACCGCGTCAAAGACCGATAAGCAGACTCATTGGGCGCCATCTCTTGCAATAATTCGGATTCGGAACGACCGTGCGTGAGCATATCCAGAAAATTGACCACAACCGACATAAGCGGAAAAGAACGGTACGAATGCACCTTTTTTGCCAGCCTGTTGCCCTCTGCAATATCCAGTATTTTGACGTAGCGCGTATCCAAATTCAATGTCGGATCAATTTCTTCGAGCTGTTGGTCAAGCAATTGGTGCTCGTGTCGATTGCGACTCATGTCGTCGTCGCGCGCAACTTGCCACTCATCGGGATACAATGCCGCGAGGTCAATGGGAAAAAGGCCGCTAAAAATGGCATTGCGAGAATACGGCGTCGCAGTGGGCAAAATAGAGTAGTAGTGGTGTTGTTCAATATCAAAAATATCGGACAACAACGGCAAAATGGCAAGCCAGTGATCCAATCGCATACAATCGACCACCACAAAAAACACCTGTTGCTCATCTTGCACACAGGGCGCGACAAATTCGGATACAATATCCACAGAAAGCGTGGGTGAATCTTCTTCGTCTTGCACCCACTGGCTGTAATTATCCTCGATAAACTTGCCAAACGCCAAATTGCAGGCGCGGCGCAAATCGTCGTGCATAGTGCGCAAGCCCGGATCGTAAAAGCGGTCCAATTCCAAATCCCACTCAGACAGACGCACGTGAAGATCGATCCAATCTCGCCACGAATCAGCCAGTATGAGAGACTCGCGCAACCTGTTGGATGCAGCCGCATAGTCCAGACCCATGCGGTCTTTTTGAATTTGACGTGTATCGAGCAATTTTTTGCACGCCAGCAAAATCTGACTCGGATTCACGGGCTTGGTCAAATAATCGTCAATCCGCTGTCCAATGGCCTGTTCCATCAACCGTTCTTCTTCGTTTTTCGTAATCATAATAACCGGAATATGCGGATTGATATCCTTAATCGCCGCCAGAGTTGACAACCCATCTCGTCCAGCCATCATTTCATCGAGCAATACAGCATCAAATCCGCGTTTCTGAATCATCGCAATGGCATCGTCGCCATTGGTCACAGGGGTTATATCATATCCCCGATCTTTGAGAAAAATTTGATGGGGTCGCAACAAATCGATCTCGTCATCTGCCCACAAAATCTGCTTGGCTTCTTGCGTTTGGTTCACATGCACCTCTTTTGTTGATTGATAAAGGATTATGAGTCATCTAAATCTGCCGGAGACAAAGGCAGTAAAATGACAAATGTCGTACCCTGACCTGGCACACTTTCTTTGATAGATACTTTTCCGCTGTGATAGTCTTCCACAATGCGTTTCACAAATGCCAGACCAAGTCCCCACCCGCGTCTCTTGGTGCTGATACCCGGCAAAAAGACCTGCTTTAACATATGCGAAGGTATGCCTTTTCCCGTATCGCGCACCTCAATAACCACCCGGTGTTCCTCTACGCGCGACGATATATCAATGCGGCCCCCTCTCCCTTCCATCGCATCGGCTGCATTTCTGAAGAGATTTTCAAACGCCCATCCCAAAAGCTCCCGATTGAGCGGAACAACCGGCACATCGTCCAGTTCCTCTACAATTTGCACATTATCTGGCAAGCGCGCGCGCAGATAACCCGCTGTTTCAGCCACCACGTCGCGCACCTGATCCAATCGCAATTCGGGCGTGGAACCAATCAGACTAAAGCGAGAAGCGATCTTGTCCAATCGACTCGTATCCCGATCCATCTCTCCCAGAATATTTTTAAGCCTTTGACTACTCTCTCCATCACCCTCTGCATCCAACTCGTCCTTCAACAACGCCAACCAACCGTACAGCGAAGACAGCGGCGTTCCCAACTGATGGGCTGTTTCTCTCGCCATCCCCACCCAGATAGATCGCTGTTCTCTGTTCTTAATATACCGAAATCCGAGATACCCACCTCCAGTAAATACGATTGTCACCCCCAAAGCAACCCAGGGCAACCAGTTCAAACGCTTCTCCAGTGCGGACGCACCCCAGTGCAACTGCCAGATTTCCGGTTCCCTCTTAACGGGTTTTTTATCCGGACCCCATTCCGATCCGGGATATTCAAAGGGTAACGGATCGTTTTCTAAATCGAGAGCGTAAGCTTTATCCATCACCTTGCCCAGCTTCTCGGGGGGGTGGTCGCCAAAGGGGGGAATGCCAATCGCTTTCCAGTATCGAGGAATACCCTGTTCGTCTGTGATTACGACCGGAAAATTGGGATTCTGGACAGTATCAAAAATGACATCCTTATAAAATCCCTTGACCTCAATTGTGTCCAACGTAGTCACACTGTGCATAAACGCGTAGAATTTTCCCATGCGCCTGGCTTCTTGCCGCATGGGTTGCACAACGTAAAGCTGTGTATAAATGAGGAATGCGATGACGATGATAACCGCCAAAAGAAAAAAATAAGCCGTTAAAAAACTCTGACTGGATAGGCGTAAGTGCAAGGTCTTGATCTCGCCGCCGATCTTGTTTTTATTTTTGAGTTGCATTCGCCCCTCCGTTTTGTGGTCCTTTCCCCCCATCCAAAACGCCCGACGCTTTTTTCAGTTCCCATTCAAAACCAAAGCCTCAAAATCCCGCATTAAAAATAAAAAACGTCTTGAAATGAACAAAGACGTTTTTTTACGAGCGCGTTCGAGACGTATAACATACGTCGTAGTGAGTGGCCGATGGGGAAAAACGGGTTGCAAAAGTGCGGGACATTTTATATGTTATACTGAAATTCGTTTTGGTAATTCACCACATTCACAAGAGAAAGGGGTGATCCAGGCATGCCTGGTGTCCTCGTACGTGACGACGAGCCGTTCGAAAGAGCACTCAAGCGGTTCAAAAAGGCCTGCGAAAAAGCCGGTGTTATTTCCGACATGAAGAAAAATCAGCATTTCGAAAAACCGAGTGAACGTCGGAAACGCAAAATTGCCGCTGCAAGACGCAAGCGGATCAAATTGGACCAGCAATACACCCGCTAAGTCTTTCGCATATTCGGATCAAGCGATAATCACTCAGGGTGGCTATCGCTTTTTTCATATCCATCTTTCACATCAAATGAACATCGTCGATCTCATTCTTGCCCTCGGCCTCTTCTGGTTCGCTCGGAAAGGATGGCAAATTGGGCTGGTACAAAGCCTCATCATGCTGCTCAGTGTGATATTGGCCTATGGTTTTGCCCTCACTTATGGCGAAACAACAGCACGCGCTTTGTTAGATACAACCGAAGACCTCGGCACAGGCACTGCGCTCTTCGGGTTCCTCGTGGTATTTGCGGCCGTCTTAGTCGCCTGCTCTTTCCTGGGCCACACCCTTCACAGAATACTGCGGACCTCTCCCCTGGGCGCGATTGACGCATTTGGCGGCATAGCTCTGGGGCTGGCTCAAGGCGCATTGATTTTAGGTCTGATCGCCATATTTTTACATGCAAAACCCATCCATAGCCGCGTGCCCGAATTCATCGACAATTCCGCCTTAGGAGCACCGCTTCAAAAATCCGCTCGGGTGATTGCCGATGGTGTGCAAGCCATGTTTCCCGATATAAAAACCCTGCTCGAAACACTGGGCATTCAGATCGAAAAAACGCCTCCTCTTATTGAAAAGCTGAACAAAGAAGCCGGTGAAGCGCGAAAAAAAATCAACGAACTGCTCGATGAATCCAAGTAGGGGCGGGTTTGGAAACCCGCCCCTACTCACAACCACAGAGACGACCAATGTCCATAACCAGCGACCTGCTCGTTTCCCCGGGCAAATACTGCAATTCGCTCACGGAATACGCCCGCTTCAAAACCCGCGAAGTCGATATCGGGGACGTGCCACTCGGCGGCGACAATCCCATTCGCGTGCAGTCAATGACCACAACCGATACCATGGATACCGATGGCACGGTCGCCCAGTCCATCCGCATGATCCGTGCCGGATGTGAATACGTGCGCATAACAGCACCCAGCCAAAACGAAGCCCGCAACCTCGAAAACATCCAAAAAAAACTCAGAGCCGCGGGCTACAACACCCCATTAGTAGCCGATATTCACTACACCCCCAATGCCGCTGAAATTGCCGCCCGAATTGTGGAAAAAGTGCGCGTGAACCCCGGCAATTATGCCGACAAAAAAAAATTCCAGATCATCGAATACACCGATGCACAATACGCCGAAGAATTGCACCGCATCCACGACAGATTCGCACCACTGGTCAAAATCTGCAAAGAATACGGCACAGCCATGCGGATTGGCACCAACCACGGGTCGCTCTCAGACCGCATTATGAGCAGATTTGGCGATACCCCATTCGGCATGGTCGAATCCGCACTCGAATTTGCGCGGATATGCAATGACCTCGACTATCACGACATCGTGTTTTCCATGAAAGCCAGCAATCCGCAAATCATGGTTCAAGCCTACCGCCTGCTCGTACACAAAATGATGGCCGAAGGCATGAACTATCCGCTCCATCTGGGGGTCACAGAAGCTGGCGATGGCGAAGATGGGCGCATCAAATCCGCCGTGGGCATAGGCGCGCTGCTCGAAGACGGCCTGGGCGACACCATTCGCGTCTCCCTCACCGAAGAACCCGAAGCTGAAATCCCCGTGGCGCAAACACTGGTCGCCCGCTATTGCAACCGCAGCGATCACGCGCCAATACCAGAAATTGAAATATCTCATATCGATCCATTTTCGTACGCGCGCCGCGCAACGCGACAGGTTGAAAAAATCGGCAAACCGAATGTCCCAATCGTCATTGCCACCCCACAGGGCACCATCACCCTCGAATCCCTGCAACCCTTTGGCTATTCATACGACGCGGCGCTCGACAAATGGTACATTGCCGACATGGCCGTTGATTTTATTAACATCGGCGATCGCACCCTGGACTTTGAACTACCGGGCACGCTTGGCGTCATTCAAAATGCTCGGGCCTGGTCGCCCGCCTCCACCGCATACCCAATTTTTTCTGCAACTGCATACTTGCAATCCAAGCATACATCTGACCCCATCACCTTTGTCTGTGCCGAACTCGTCGAACTCGACGCACCGCTTATCTGCGCGCTCAAAGCCGATCCTTATGCTGTGCTCGTCCTGCAAACCCACAACACCCACGCCCTGCCCGAACTGCGCCGCGCAATCTGCATGCTTGCAGATTGGCATTGCGACATACCCATAGTCATCCACCGAACGTATAGCGCAACAATGTACTCAACCGATGATGCCTTCATGCTCTACGCCGCCACAGACTGTGGTGGACTGCTCGTCGATGGCCTCGGCGATGGCCTGTGGCTCGAATGTCAGTACAGCAGTGTATCCAATCAAATAGACGACCACACCCTCACCCGCACGGCATTTGGCATCTTGCAAGCCACGCGCACGCGCATATCCAAAACCGAATACATATCCTGCCCTTCGTGTGGGCGCACCCTGTTCGACCTGCAGGAAACCACCGCCCTGATTCGAAGCCACACCAACCACCTCAAAGGCGTCAAAATTGGCATTATGGGCTGCATTGTCAACGGTCCCGGTGAAATGGCTGACGCCGATTACGGTTATGTAGGCAGTGGTTCTGGCAAAATCACGCTCTACAAGGGCAAAGACATCGTCAAACGCAATATTCCCACAAAAGGTGCGGTTGACGAACTGATTGGCCTGATACGCGCTGGCGGCGATTGGGTTGAGCCAGCTTAGAAGCGGTCCCCCAAACCGCCCCCATTTACAGCTTCCATCTCCTCTCCCCGGGGAGTTCCTTACATGCCGCGCATTCCAGAAACTGTCATCGATCAAGTGCGCCTGTCTATCGACATCGTCGATGTTGTCGGCGATCACGTTGCACTGACCCGCCGGGGCAAAAGCTTTGTCGGCCTGTGTCCCTTCCACGACGATTCCACACCCTCCTTAAACGTCTCGCAAGAAAAACAGATCTACAAGTGTTTCGCCTGCGGTGCGGGCGGCAACAGCTTTACATTTCTGCGCGACATAGAAAACATCAGCTTTATCGAAGCCGTTCGCCAACTCGCCGATCGCGCGGGCATAGCCTTGCCCGATGCAAAACCCGCAGACCCGGACCAGCAGGAAGTCTTTGACCAACTCTACCGTGCCAATGAACTCGCGATCAAATATTTTCACCACCTGCTCACACAAGACGAGAAAGCCGTCGATGCCATGGCCTACCTCGAAAAACGCGGCATAAACCGCGACGTAATCGATGCCTTTTCCCTCGGTTACGCGTCCGATCAGTGGGATGGCTTTTTGCAAGTCGCCACCCGCCGGGGATTCTCTCCGCAAATACTCGAACGCGCCGGTCTGGTCTCCCAAACGCAAACAGGAGGTGGTTTTTACGACCGCTTTCGCAATCGCATCACCTTTCCCATTCACGCCGCCACAGGTCGCCCCGTCGCCTTTGGCGCGCGCGCCCTCGATCCCAACGAACAGGCCAAATACATCAACTCTCCAGAAACCCCTGTGTACAACAAAAGTGCCACCCTGTACGGCTTGTGGCGCGATAGAGATGCCATTCGCAATGCGGGTGTAGCACTCGTTGTTGAAGGTTATATGGACCTCATTGCCCTAACGCAACATGGCATTGAAAACGCGGTCGCATCCTCTGGCACAGCACTCACAACCGACCACGCGCGTCTGCTCAGGCGTTACGCGCCCAAAACCATACTCATCTTTGATGGCGACACCGCCGGAGCAACCGCGGCAATGCGCGGTATCGGATCGCTCTTTGAAGTGGGCCTCGAAGTCCGCGTTGTCACCCTGCCCGAAGACCACGACCCCGACAGCTATGTGCGCGCCCATGGACCCGATGGCTTTCTGCGCCTCACCGAAAACGCCGCACCCGCCATCGACTTTCTCATGGAACAATTTGCCCAACGCGACGACCTCTCAACCATAGATGGCAAAACCCGAACAGCACACGCATTGGCCGAACTCGTTGGACGCATCAAAGACAATGCGCTCAAACAATTTCTCATCAAAGACATCGCCGAAAAAATCGGGATAGATGAAGAAACCCTCATTAGCATTACCCAAACGCAACGCCGCTCTACAAGATCGCAAAATGGACAGGCAGAACCCGAACCTTATGATACGCGGCCCCGTTCTGAGCGCGAATTGCTCACCTTCCTGATGCAACATCCCGAAACCGCCGATAGCGTATTCAATCAAATTTCTCCCGACAACTTTACAAATAGCGCTTACCGGCAAATCGCTACCATGATTGCCCGCAACCGACAGCAGAAACAATCCATCGAGATCGCACACCTCATCAATCAGTGCAACGATGATCGCTTAAGCCGCATATTGACCCACCTATCTCTGGAAATAGGCATTGAGAATCCCAACATCGATATTCCCATTCGAGATTATATTCAACAGTTTCAACTCAAAAATCTCGAACGAGAACTCGAACTACTCGAAAAGCAATTGCGCCAACCGCTTTCTCCCGACGACCTGCGCGCCACGCTGGAAAAACACCGCCTCCTCACCGCTCAGCGCAAAGCGATGGCTGAGCCAAAATAACTTCCATAAAGTGTCCAATTTTTGGTTGCACAACTTATCGCTGTTCCTTATCTTTGCTTTTCAGGTTGGATTAGCAGGACTAAATTTTGGGGCGCATAGCTCAGTTGGTTAGAGCGACGGACTCATAATCCGTTGGTCCGGGGTTCGAGTCCCTGTGCGCCCACCATAAATCATCGCGGTGACCATCCAGCGAGGTCGCCGTTTTTTTGTGACGAAAGGTGTACAACTGGTCGCAAGCCAGACCAGTTCAATCACTTCATCAGTTTCTGGATAATCGCCTGAAACGCCTTATTTTGATAAAACTGTTCAATGAGTTTGGTATTTTTTGTGGAGGGTAGCGAGTGCAAACCATCACCAAAGCAGACCTGGCAAAAATACTTGCAAATGAAATCGATTGCAAAAACACCATGGCGAAACAAGCCGTAGATGTACTCTTTGAAACCCTTGCAGATGCCATCATCGAAGGTGAACGGATCGAAATTCGAGGCTTTGGAAGTTGGGAAGTCAAACGCACCAATGCTCGCCCTCGCGCGCGCAATCCCCGAACGGGCGACGAAGTCTATGTGCCTGCGAGACGCAAAGTCGGATTCAAACCCGGCAAAATACTTCGAGACGCCCTCTCAATACCCCTCAAAGATCTGGAAAAATAAACAGAGCAAGAGGTCTGAAACCAAAAACACCGCAACAGATTTGTTGCGGTGTTTTCTTATAACGCTGACAATATGATTTAAAAAGCGTCATAAAGGTCTTCAATCTGCTGTTCCACCAGACGCAACCGGCGGCTGAGGCGATCTCCTCGCTTGAAATCTCTTTTTTCAAAAGCCGATGCCATCCCCCGTTCCAGTTTCAATTTCTCATCTTCCAACGCCTCGATTTGTTTTTCGACCTCAGAATTGATCTCTCCATCCGGCGTTTTACTTGATCTCCATTTTGCCCAAAAATCTGAAAAATTGCCTGCATGGGATTCCAAATTCATGTCGCGCACTTCAATCACCCGCTCGGCAATTTTATCGAGGAAATAGCGATCGTGTGAAATCACTATGAGTGTACCGTCAAAGTCTTCAAGGGCATCTTCCACCTGCTCGCGGGATGCGATATCCAGATGATTGGTCGGCTCATCCAATAACAACAGATTGGCCCCAGACACCATCAAACAGGCCAACTGAATGCGACTTTTTTCACCACCGCTTAAATTGCCGACTTTTTTGTCCAGATCACTCCATCCAAATAAAAATCTGGATAGCACCCCAAACCCCTGATCGCGGTTCAACTCGCCCGACAAACAGATCTCTTCGAGAATGGTTCGGTTGTCATTTAAGGTCTCGTGTTCTTGAGCGTAATATCCCAATTGAATGCGCGGACCGATTCGCATTGTGGGGTGTTCCCAGGCAGCCTCGGCAACAATGTCTTTAAAGAGCATAGATTTGCCTGTCCCATTATCCCCAACCAATCCGACGCGGTCGCCCGATTGCACCAGCAAATCAACATCTCGAAACAGCGTACGCTCACCTGCTTTGCGCCCGTAATTTCGCAACTCTAAGGCAATTTTTCCACTGCCCTGAGTCGCGCCAAATGCAGGATCAATGCGTTGGCGATCCATGACTGGCCGATGGATCCGATCCATACGGTCCAGCATTTTTTCTTTGTTTCTCGCACGCCGTATGTTTTTTTCCCCGCCCCACAATTCAAAACGCTTGATCATATCCTCCAGCCGTTGAATTTCCTTCTGCTGGTTGTCGTGTGCCGCTTTCTGCAAGAGCAATTGACGCATTTTTTCTGTGCGGTAGGCCGAATAATTGCCCATATATGTGCTGGCTTTTCCATCTTCAACTTCCACAATCCGATTCACAATCCGGTCCAGCATATAGCGATCGTGTGATACCAGAATCACCGTTCGGTCCAAATTTTGCAAAAATGCCTCTAACCAGGCCAATCCTTCAAAATCGAGGTGATTGCCCGGTTCGTCCAGCAACAGCAGGTCTGGCTCGCCCAGCAGAATTTTTGCCAATCCCACCAGATTCTTTTCGCCGCCACTCAATACATCGACAGATTGGTCGCGCCAGGCCCCTATACCCAGTCCATCTATGACCGCATCAATTTTTGCCTGACAAGCATAGCCATCTGCCCGCTCAAAAGCCTCCTGTAAGCGCCCGTACTGTTCCATCACCGCGTTGATCTGATTGGACGCTCCATTTGCCATTTGAGCTTCCAGTTTGTGCATTTTGCGCTGCATCCGATTGACTGCTTCAAATACCGAGGCGATTTCTTCGTCAACACGCCTTCCCGCCCGAAATTTCAGGTGCTGCGCGAGATACCCCGTAGATATGCCTTTTATCTTACTCACAGTGCCAGAAACGGGTGTTTCAATACCTGCAATCAGTTTTAAAATAGTGGACTTTCCGCAGCCATTGTCACCAATCAAACCAACCTTTTCGCCTTTATTGATCTTAAAAGACACATCGATCAGCACATCCTGAGCACCGTAAGCCATTGCAATATGATGTAATTCCAAAATAGTCATTGGTCGCACTTTCAAAAAAAGAAAAGGCTGTGGTCACAATATGTGCCACAGCCTTAAAAAATAAACTACAATCAAGCCTAAATCGTTCATTTTATTTGTTTTATGAACAAATCAGGCAAGGTCTTTTCTTTCACGCATGGACACACCTATCCCGTAAACCCGTCTTCAGAACGCGGCCTTTCTCACCAGAAAAACGATCACAGTCTGGTGAGCGATAGATGTATGCGTGTCAGAGGATGTCATTAGATTAAGCCTTTAAAGATGATGATTTTTTAAAAAAACATATATAAACAGACAATGTCAAGTTTTCTCAAATGTGAATCGCCTCATTCTCTACATTCAACGCGGCCTCCTTCAGTGCCTCTGGAAGTGTGGGATGTGCGTGCATCGTTCGCGCAATATCCTCTGCACTCGCGGAAAATTCCATCGCCAAAACCCCTTCGGCGAGCATATCGGACGCGCGTGCGGCCAAAATGTGAATGCCCAACACGCGATCCGTCTTTTCATGTGCAATAATCTTCACTTCCCCATCCACTGCCTGTAGCGTATGCGCGCGACCATTGGCAGCTATTGGAAACTTGCCCACCTTGTAGGGAATGCCATCCGCCACAACCTGCTCCTCTGTCAGCCCCACCGATGCCAGTTCTGGCTGCGTGTACACCACATTGGGGATCGCGCCATAATTCACATGCCCCGCTTTTCCCGCCATACATTCCACCGCAGCCACACCCTCTTCCTCTGCCTTGTGCGCCAGCATCGGACCGGGAATCACATCGCCAATCGCATAGACACCGGGCAAATTTGTCTCAAATACTTCATTGACCAGAACGCGCCCCTGGTCATCCATCTCCAATCCCACATCTTCGCCACCCAGCCCATCGGTATTTGGCCTTCGCCCAACGGCGACCAACAATCGGTCACATGTCTCAGAAGTCGTCTCATCGCCCTGAGCGAGTGTCACAACCACTTTGCCATCGCGAACCTCAGCCGACTCCGCGCGCGTCTCAAACGAAAACCTCAGCCCCTGTTTCTCCAGCACCTTCTGCAAACCACGGGATAATTCGCGGTCCATCGTAGGCGTAACCCCATCCAAAAATTCGACCACATGCACCTCTGCACCCAGGCGATGCCACACCGACCCCAACTCGAGACCGATCGCACCCGCGCCAATAACAATCATTTTCTCGGGCACCTCATCCAGTGCCAACGCCTCGGTTGAACTGATCACATACTCGCCGTCATAAGGCAAATTGGGCAACTCAATAGCAGAACTGCCCGTAGCAATCAAAATGCGTTCTGCCGAATAAATATCCCCGCCAACATCGACCTTTCCATCGCCAGCCAACCGCCCCAGCCCCGAAATATGCGTCACCTTATTCTTGCGAAACAGGCCGCGAATACCGCCCGTCATTCTTCGCACAATACTGGACTTGCGCTTCATCATACCCGCCAAATCCAGTTCCACACCACCGGTCTTTACACCGTGAACGCGCAATGAAGTATCTGCCTGGTGAAACAACTCACTCGACTCCAAAAGGGCTTTACTCGGGATACAACCCACATTCAGACAGGTACCACCCAATGCCTGTTTCTCAACACATGCCACGCGCATGCCCAATTGCGCCGCCCGAATCGCAGCGACATACCCCCCCGGTCCAGCACCGATAACAATGAGATCGAATGTATTATCTGCCACAAGACGCTCCTTTCAAACTTCCAGCATCATACGTGCGGGGTCTTCGAGCAGGTCTTTTACGCGAACCAGGAATGTCACCGAAGTCTGGCCATCGATCAGGCGGTGATCATAAGTCAATGCCAGATACATCATCGGGCGAACAACCACCTCATCCCCCACGGCGATGGGCCGACTCTGAATGGCGTGCATGCCCAAAATACCCGTCTGAGGTGGGTTGAGAATAGGCGTTGACAACAGCGACCCAAACACCCCGCCATTGGTAATTGTAAACGTACCCCCGCTCAACTCATCCAAACCCAACTTGCCCTCTCGCGCAGAGAGAGCCACGCGCTTAATTTCGGACTCAATAGTAGCAAAAGACAGGCGCTCTGCCGACTTCAAAACAGGCACGACAAGACCGCGATCTGTACCCACTGCAATACCCATATTGACATAATCGCGATAGACAATATCAGAACCATCAATACTGGCATTAACATCGGGATATTCCTGCAAAGCAATAACACAGGCGCGAAGAAAAAAGGACATCAAACCCAGAGATATGCCGTGTACTTCTGCGAACATCTCTTTGTATTTCGCGCGCAAATCAAAAATACCGCTCATATCCACTTCATTAAACGTCGTCAACATCGCCGCTGTCTGCTGTGCAGAAACCAGACGCTCGGCAATGCGCGTGCGAATTTGACTCATGGGTTCGCGCCGCTCGCCATCGCTCGAAGCAGCGAGAGCAGGAGGTGGTGCAGGGGCTTCTGGTTCAGAAACGGACGGATCGGCCACTGAATCGAGGTACGCCAGCACATCTTCTTTTGTCAATCGTCCGTCTTTTCCCGTACCCGTAATCGCCGCGGGATCGAGGTCGTGCTCTGTCACCAATCGGCGCACTGCCGGACTCAAACCATCGGCCTCCTCCGGTGCTGGGGCCTTTGTGACGACCTTGCCGTCCTCATCTATTGTAGCAATAGTCTCACCGACCTCAATCGTGTCGCCATCGGCCCTCAATGTATGCAGCACACCCGCCGAAGGCGCGGGCAATTCGACATCGGCTTTATCCGTTTCAATAACCGCAAGAGGTTCATCTACCGCCACAGCCTCGCCATCCGATTTCAACCACTCGACCAGAATGGCGTCGGTCACTGACTCCCCCAATTCGGGCAAAACCACATCAACAGGCATGTACGCGCCTCCCTAAGAAAAATCCAGAGCCATTTCCACGATCTCTTGCTGCTCGGCCAAATGCACCGACTGAATACCCGTGGCCGTTGCAGCCGTGGGCTTTCGTCCCAGATAGCGCACCGGCTTTTGATTATCGAGCAACCTGCGAAGTTTTGGCTCCATAAAATCCCAACTACCCATATTTTGCGGCTCTTCTTGCCCCCAGAAAATATCCGCATCGCCGTATTTTTTCAGCACGGCATCCACCTCGTCCCACGGAAAGGGATAGTGTTCCTCAATCCGCACCAGCGCGAGCCGTTCTTCGCCCTTTTTATCTCGCCCCTCTTTGAGATCGAAAAAGACCTTTCCCGTGCAAAAAACAACGCGCTTCACCCCGCTGGGATCGGGCTGTGCAGGATCGTCTAAAACGGGATAAAACGCACCCTCGGACAAATCATCGAGCGTCGAAGTCGATCCTTTGTGCCGCAACAAACTCTTTGGCATCATCAAAATGAGGGGCTTGCGAAATGCGCGCAGCATCTGGCGGCGCAGCAAATGAAAATACTGCGCGGGTAGCGTGGGGCAACTCACCTGCATATTGTCTTCGGCACACAGCGCCTGAAACCGCTCTAACCGCGCGCTCGAATGCTCTGGTCCCTGGCCCTCAAACCCGTGCGGCAACAGCATCACCAGCCCGCTCATCTTGTGCCATTTAGCCTCTGAACTGGAAATAAACTGATCGATAATCATCTGCGCGCCATTGACAAAATCGCCAAACTGAGCTTCCCAGATCGTCAATTTATTGGGATTGGCATAACTCACGCCAAACTCAAAACCCAGCACCGCCAATTCCGAAAGCATGGTATTGTAAACCCTGAATCCTCCCTGACCATCCGATAGATGATTCAGCGGTGAATAAATCGCGCCATTTTCGATATCGTGCCAAACCGCTTGTCGATGGCTAAATGTACCCCGCTGAGAATCTTGCCCGGCCAATCGCACCGGAAACCCATCGACCAACAAACTGCCAAACGCGAGCATCTCCGCACAGCCCCAGTCCATACGCACCTTGCCGTGGACCATTTGCATCCGGTAATCGAGTTGGCGCACCAATTTGCGATAGGCATGAAATTCCTCGGGCACTGTCGTCGCCTTTTGGGCAATATCAATCAATTTTTCTCTGCTCACCGCGGTCTTTGCCGTGCGATCTGCGCCCGCCTTTCCAAATCCCTTCCACGCGCCCCCAAATGTTGGCTTTCGCGGTTTTGTCTTTTGATTTTTCGCATTGACGAATGCCGCCTCGAGTTTCTCGCGCACAGTTCGCTTCATAGCATCGACGTCATCTTCTGTTGCATTATTTTGCTCAATCAAACGCCTCGCATACAAATCGACAACCGTTGGATGCTCGGCGATTTCGGCAGATTGTAGCGGCTGTGTGAAAGAAGGATCGTCGGCTTCATTGTGACCGTATCGGCGATAGCACCACAGGTCGATAATCACATCGTTTTTCACGGCCTGGCGATAGGCCATAGCCGTGCGCGCCGTGTGGACCACAGCTTCGGGGTCATCCGCATTGACGTGAAAAATGGGCATCTTAACAATCTTCGCCACATCTGTTGGATACGCTGTAAAACGGGATTCCCGAGGCAGTGCAGTAAAACCGATCTGGTTATTCACAACAATGTGAATCGTACCCCCATTATCATAGCCATCCAGATGGGACAAGCAAATCGTCTCTGGCACAATGCCCTGCCCGGCAAAAGCGGCATCGCCGTGGATGATCAGCGGTACGATATGCTCGTGCTGAATATCGCCTTTTGTCTCTTGCTTTGTGCAAACAATGCCCTCAATCACGGGATTGACCAATTCGAGGTGACTCGGATTGGGCGTCAATCCCAAATGCACGGTGTGACCATCGCGCGTGACATACTCATGGGCGAACCCCATGTGGTATTTTACATCGCCCGACCCCTCGGAGCGCCCCACCTCAACACCCTCAAATTCACTGAATATCTCCGGATAGGGCTTTTGCATAATATGCGTGAGCACATTGAGCCTGCCGCGATGCGCCATCCCCATCACCATTTCTTCGACATTTAACGCAGCCCCGGTTTCAATAAGCGCGTGCAACATTGGGATAAGTGCTTCGCCGCCTTCAATAGAAAATCGCTTTTTTCCGATATATTTAACGTGCAAAAATTGTTCAAATTCCTGCGCCTCGATCAATTTTCTCAGCAACTCTCGGCATTGCTCTGTGCTGAATTTCGGCGAATTTAAGATCGGCTCCATGCGCTGTTCCAGCCACTCGTGCTGACTCTTATACGGAATATCGGTATATTCTACCGCCACAGGACCGCAATACGTTTGCCTGAGCTTTGCAACGAGATCGCGCAACGTACCGTCCATAGGACCGAGAAATCCGCCATTTCCGACATCTTGATCCAGGTCCTCTTCCGCAAAGCCGTATTCTGACAACTCCAACAGCGGATACGGTGGGCGCGTATAACTCATCGGCGCGATATCGGCGACCAGGTGCCCCCAGGTGCGATAGGCATTGACCAGAGCCATCGCCCCTTGCTGCCTATTTACGTCCGCACGGGTATATTCCTCCAACGTGTCATAAGCATCGAGAAACGCCATCGCATCTTCCTCAGCCTGGCTTTCACTTGACGTATCCCGAGCCATTTTGACGCCATCGCGTTGCATCCCCAAATCAAAACCCGCAAAAAATACATGCCATTGTTCATCGACCAGATTTGGGTCTTCTTGGTATTTCTCATACATCGCGTCGATGTAATCGGCATTTGCAATCGCAGCAATATCGAATGACATGGCAATCTCCACTTTTCTGAATGCCTTCATTAAGTATATGTACACACCCGAAAAAAGTAACGTCTGTGACGCATCATGTCAAGATGGCAACGGTCAGATATTCTCCTCCAACCTCTCACCCCGTCCACAGGGACTTTGTCTTTCGCGCAAATTGATAAAGCCTGAAAGAATGGCGCAGCAGGGGTAGCGCACCCCATCCGAGATGGTATTTTCTTCGGATACCCCACATGGCCCGATCCCGGTCTTCGCGCTGGCTTACACTGTGTGGATGCACGCGATAATAGAACAATGGCTCGGGCACATACTGCCCAATCCCCCCCTGTTTGAGCGCAATATTCAACCACAAATCCCAATCCTGATACCGGCGCACAGCGGGGTCGAATCCGGGAAATCTATCGGATCGAATCAACGCGGCGAGATCGATATAATTTCCGGCGCGCAATCGCCGCACGTCAAACGGGCCAGACACCTCGCGTTCGCCTTGCTGCGTATCGTCATCCGCAAACACAATGCGATCACCATAAGCAAATATCGCGTGGGGAACCTCTTGCAACGCGCCATAAAGCACATCCAAAAAGCGCGGCATCATCACATTATCGGCATCGAAAAACGCGACATAAGAAGTCGAAATCTTCAAAAATCCAAAATTTCGCGCGCGGTTGCCATTGCGGAAATTGACGCGGCAATACGCTACATCAGAAAAAGCTGCTACAACATCTGCCGCATTGTCTTCACTCGCATCGTCAACCACCACCACCTGGCGAGGCAAAAGCGTCTGTGACAAAACCGATTCCAAACACGCGGCAAGATAATGCCCGTAATTGTGTGTGGTAATCACCACCCCAATGTCTGATCGCGCACTCATACAGGCCAATCCGCCAGCTTTAACAGGGCAATTTGATACTGCAAATTCTTCAAAGCGTCCTCGCCAGAAACAACAACCCGCCCATCTTCGCCGCGTACATGCCTGCCAAATTCATCAATTAAAATATGCATAAAATCGTCGCAAATCACAGCCTCATCCCCATGAACTAATCGCGCGCGATAAATACCCTCATCATCGGCAAACCCCTCCCAATTCACCAAAAAGCCATTCACGCCAAATTGCCGCACGGGAATCCCCTCATCGACATCGCGCAAAACAAACCTCACATCGCACCGCCCTTCGGGCGTGATCACATCAAAACTCGCGCGATTTTCCCGCTCGTCTATTATACACGAGGCCGTTGCCCAATCGATTTCTCCCTCTGGCAAAAAACCCAGGACCAAACTCAACGGATGGGAAGCCAGATCAATCCAAATATCTTCTCGTGCCTTCGGCCCCCTGCGACCCTTCACCTCCATCTCCATCTCGAGCGACTCAACTTTATCCCACGTCCCCCGCACACGCGCGTAAAAATCGCGATAAATTGAAATCCCCGCGGGATACTGTGCAGACATCACCAGCGATTTGCCCGCCTGTTCCGCCGCACGCACCACAGCCTGTCCATCGGCCAAAATATCGTCCAAATCCCTATCCATATCCCAACACAAAGGCTTTTCACACACCACCTGGCACCCGCTTTCCAGAGCCATAATTGCATGGTCTCTGTGCAGGTGAAAAGGACTTGATACATCGACCACATCGGGTTGTTCAGCCGCCAGCATGTGTGCCACATCCGTATATGCACGCCCATCAAATCCAAAATACGCCTGCAATTGCGACCGGGTTTTTGCACACGACTCTTCCGAAGTGCCCGCAAATGCCACCACCCGAGACCCCGACAAATGGTGCCATCGCGCGTGGTGCTGCCCAATGCCACTCGCGCCAATAACAGCGACCTTCAATACCTCAGACATTTCACGCCTCCTCGCACAAGATCGGCAAACAAAATAGGTACTTGTCCCAAAAATTCAACCCTTTTCAGTTGATCGCCAAAGCTGAATTAACCTGACTTATCATAATGTAAGAAAAAAATTAAAAAACTTGTTGACATATACCCAACATTTGTTTTGCTTGTTGGGCGATTGTTTTATTACTAAAACATATCTATAGACCGCCAAACAAAAAAAGACCACCTGCCGTCTCACGAGCCTGCCAGCCCAACGGAAGATGGTCTGAGTCACACCAAAGGCACAACTCGTATTCAAAGTAGGGTGTTTTGCGGTTCATGTCAACCCACTTTGAACGGCGTTGTGTTTCTCACTGGAGGAAACATGTGCTTCAAACTGCTCGCTTCGTTCTTGTCTCTCACACTCGCACTTCCCATCATAGCCGAGGAAGACAAACGGCCCGAATTGCCCGGCGGCATATACGACAAACCCTATATCAAACGCATGGGCAAAAATGTAGCTATCGGCGGATATCTCGACCACGAATTTGAGTGGACAGAAGGAAAAGACAGCACCTTTGACCAGCACCGCTTTATCCCATTTATCTACTCGGAAATCACCGACCGACTTCACGTTTCATGCGAAATCGAATTTGAACACGGCGGCCTCGTCAAAGGCAGCAGCAACACCGATGGCGAAATCAAACTCGAATACGCCGTCCTGGACTTCACCTTTACAGAAGCCTTCAGCTATCGGGGCGGTGTCATCCTCTCCCCGCTCGGGCGTTTCAACCTCTTGCACGATACGCCACTCAACGACCTGACCGAACGCCCCACCGTGAACCGTCAAATCATGCCATCTACCCTCGCAGAAGCGGGAATGGGCTTCTTTGGCACCTTTTACCCCTCTGAAATCTCTGTAGCAACTTATGAAATCTATCTCGTCAACGGATTCAACGAAAAAGTCAACTCCGGCGGCAAACTCCGCATTCGAAGCGGACGGGGCAGCCAAAAATCGGACAACAACCACGACAAAGCACTCGTCGGACGATTCGGCTTCAGCCCGCGCCTTGGCATTGACCTCGGCGCATCTTTCCACACGGGCAAATACGACGATGCGGGCAATAACCGCCTCTCCATCCTCGGTGCCGACGCACAATTTACACAGGGGCCCATTGAACTTCAGGGCGAATACGGGCAAGCCACCGCCGATGGATTTAACGGCGACCAGCGCGGTGCTTATGCACAAACCAACTTTCACTTTGGGCACGACTATTTCTTGTCAGAATCCGTGTTCACAGCTATTGCGCGCTGGGACTGGGTCGATTTTGATACCACAATAACCGGCGATTCGGAATACGGAATCACCTTTGGTTTGAACTTCCGCCCCGTTGAAGACACGGTATTTAAGCTGGATTACAACAACACCTATAAAACTCCGGCAAATGGCGACAAAGGCGATGGCACAGGCCGTCTCTTCTTTTCCATTGCGTCGTATTTTTAAGATGCAGGACTGAAAACAGTGATAAAAAATAAGTACGTGTTCTGTATCATGGTCTGCCTGCTATCGGGACTCGGATTCGCGCAGGGTCCCGACGGCCCAGAGGCTATCACTGTTTACCTCACAGAAGAACAGGCTCTAAAAAAAGCCTTCCCGGATGCAGACACGCTCTGGAGCGAAGTCTGGACCCCAACCCCACAAGAACGGCGACGCATTGAAAGGCGATTGGGGTGGCGCCTTGAAGAACCCGACTTCACTATTTTTCAGGCAAAAAAAAATGAACAACATCAGGGATACGCGATCATCACGAATCAAATTGGCCTCTACAAACCCATCACCTTCATCGTCAAAGTCAAACCCGATCACCGCGTTGGCGGTGTATGGATCATGGTCTATCGCGAATCGCGAGGCGGTCAGGTCAAACGCCAGCGGTTCTTGACCCAATACAGAAATAAAAACATCAACCACCACATTCGTCTCAACCGCGACATTATCGGCATCAGTGGCGCAACCCTATCGGTACGCGCCTTAAATGCGGGCGTCAAGAGGGTTCTCACAGTCCTCGATGTCATTTACTCACAACAAGAATCACCATGAGTACCACATCTCAGGCTTCCACACGCGGGAGTAAAACCATCCCGCTTCACAAAGAACAGCCCAGAACGCGAACAAAGCGCACCGAATTTTTCCGCAAACTCCATCGCTATGTCGGCATCGGCGCACTCATATTTTTATCTCTACTCGCCATCTCGGGTTTTTTGCTCAATCACCCCAGCCTGCTCGGCGCGCCCTCTGAACGCACCCTCTCATTTGCGGTTGATCCCCGCGATCCCCAACACCTCTATCGCGGCACGCGATCAGCCCTTTATTCTTCTGAAGACGGCGGCAAAACCTGGACCGAAGTCCCAATGCTCTTCGCAGCAGAACGCGCCGTTGACATCGCCTATGCACCCGACAATCCCAACCACATTTACGTCGTCCTCGAAGATCTGGGCCTCATTCGCTCAACCGATGGCGGCATCGTATGGGAGCAAGTCTCCCTTGGATTTATGCCCCTTGCCGAAGGCATTCGCCTCCAGCGCATTGGTATTGGCTCCACTCAAAACCTGAACCTGTGGACCTCAGGTGGCTTGCTCACCAGTTCCAACGGCGGTAAAATCTGGGCCTCTATCGCCCAATCCGCAGAACCCGGACGCGATCTCTACACGATCATACACCAGATTCACACCGGTTATTTCTTTGCCGATTGGTTTGTTTATCTCTACGACATCGCCGCCTGGGGCCTGATCGGCCTGTCCATCTCTGGCCTGGTCATCTGGTGGCGCACCAGAAAGCGCCGCATACGTCGTACATAAAAAAAAGGCGATCGGTTCTGACTTGCCCGGCCATCACCGATCACCCGCGCGCACGCGCCAGAGAGATCAAACCCTCTGCGCTTGCAGGACACAATATAACAGCACGCCTTTTCAGCGTCAATATTCACACAGGGGAGGTTTATGAAACGACTTTTTTTGTTTAGCATCTGTCTAACGCTCGCGTTGCCCATGAACATCATGGCTGAAGGCCATAAATCAGCGCCCAAACTTAAAATCACGGGATACGGTGAACTCATCTACTCCCACTTCGATTACGGTCCCGATCAGAAAAGCAGCCCAACGGGTTCGCCACCGGATAGCCGCGCCACCATAGATATTGCGCGTTTGGCACTCGAAATGGAAATCCGCCTGCTGCGCGGTGTCGAACTGGAAACCGAAGTGGAAATCGAACACGGCGGTACGGGCGGTGCCCTCGAAATCGAATACGAAGAATTTGGCGAATACGAAACCGAAGTGGAAAAAGGCGGGGAAGTCATCCTCGAAGAACTCTACATCAAACGCGAATTTAGCGACGCCTTCAACATCCGCCTGGGCCACTTCTACGTCGCGGTGGGCCTCACCACAGAGCAATACCATCCCACGGACTTTTTTGGCACCCGCCGCCCCGAATCGGAAACCACGATTATTCCGGCAATATGGCACGAGACAGGTATTGAAATCAGCGGCCATATCAATCGCCTGACCTATCAGTTCCAACTCGTCAACGGCTTAGACGCCACAGGCTTCAATTCGCAAAACTGGATTGTAGGCGGGCATCAAACGCGCTTTGAAGAAGTTCGCGCATCCAACATGGCCCTTGCGGGTCGATTGGACTACCGCCTCGTTGATGGTCTCACCTTTGGCGTATCGGGCTATCGCGGCAACAGTGCCGACAACCGCCCCAAACCCGACATGAAAGATACAGACGCCTACATATCCATTTTTGACGTCCACACTGTGCTTCGATACAATCGCTTCCGTGCACAAGGCCTGTATCTCTACGGACACCTGCAAAATGCGGACATTGTCAGCGAGCGCAACCGCACGTTGTCCAATAACCTCGATGTCTTGAGAACACCCGTCGCCAGTGCAGCGTATGCATTTTATGCCGAAGCCGGTTACGACATCATGCCCTTTTTCACTTCGCGCAAGGAGGATCAATGCCACCTATTCTTTCGCTTTGACAGCTACGACACAATGGCCAAAATGCCGCTCAACTTTTTTGACAATCCGCGCTTCAAACGCCGCGTTTACACCTTTGGTCTCAACTACACCATGAGCAATACTGTCGTCCTGAAAGGCGACTATGCCATGCGTCGCCTGGGCGCGTCAAACTTCAACGGCGAAAACACCGCCAGTTTTGCACTCGGTTTTCAATTCTAATTTTTTACAAGGAGAATCACCATGAAACGCATCAAACCCTTACTCGGTATCATCCTCGCCTTTTCCCTCGCGGCCTGCAACAGCAAGGGCGCAAGCCCCGTCGCGCCAGAACCCGAACCCGGATATGATTTTTCACCCATTTTGACCGACTTTGCCGACAAAACAGTTATCCCGACCTACAAAGACCTCGCCACCGTCGCCACAGAACTCCTCACTGCTGTGCAAAATCTCAAAACCAATCCCTCGGCAGCCACGTTGGCAACAGCCCGTGCAAAATGGGTGGCCTCGCGTTCTCCCTGGGAAAAAAGCGAGGGTTTTTTGTTCGGTCCCGTCGATTTTAGCGGCTTTGACCCCGCGCTGGATTCCTGGCCAGTCAACCGCACCGATCTCGAAGGCGTTCTGGGTAGCGGCGATCCCCTGACCAAAACATCCGTAAACAACCTCGCCAACGAACTCAAGGGATTTCACACCGTTGAATTCTTACTCTTTGACGAAGGCGGCAGCAAAACCATCAAAGACTTCACCCCGCGCCAATACGATTATTTGATCGCAGCGTCAGAATTGCTCAAAGACGCGGCAACATCCCTGCACACGAGTTGGATCGCATCCGGCGAAAACTTCCGCGCCCAGGTGATCAATGCCGGCGCCGGGAGCAACACCTACACCACGCAAAAAGCCGCTGTCCAGGAAATGGTCAACGGCATGATTGGCATTGCCGACAAAGTCGGAAACGGCAAAATTGCCGATCCTTTTACCGAGAAAGACACGCGCCTGGTGGAATCGCAATTCAGCTTTAACTCCCTCCTCGACTTTCAAGACAATATCCGCAGCATTCAAAATGTTTACCTGGGTGGGTACAATGTTGAAGCAGTGGGCCTCGATGAATTTGTCAAAAGCAAAGACTCCGCTCTCGACCAGCGTTTCCAGGCTGAAATTCAGGCGGCCATTACAGAAATTGGCAAAATCTCCTTCCCATTCCGCGATGCTCTCGCCACCGATAGCGCGCAAATAACAGCAGCGCAACAGGCCATTGCAACCGTTCAACAAACACTCGAAGGCGATATTATGTCTCTGGTATTAGCAGAACAGTAAAAAAAAGCCGATAGGGCATCGCCCTATCGGCCGAGTTTGTATCATCTTCTACATCCTTTAGATCAGATCAAGAGTTTGCACTCGTGAAAATACATCTTTTATGCACCATTGCTGCAATGCTGTTCATTCTAACATGCAGCAGCAAAAATCCCGTTGCACCCACTCCCTCAGAGGACAGTGCTTTATCTGGCGGACAGGCAACCGTCTTTGACGCATCCAGTCAGGCTTTTGAAATGCCCATTCCAACACTCTCGCCCGACGAACTCGACAAATTTTTTGCGGGCGATGCCGCCTTTGAACAAGCCTTTGTCACCGCTCCTGCAGAAGTCAACCCCGGCTTAGGCCCCGTGTTTAGCCACACCTCTTGCGTGGGATGTCATCTGCGCGACGGACGAGGGCGCGGTGCATTCGGCTCGGAACCGCCCTTTGTCGGCTCCATGCTCATGCGCGTCAGCCTGCCCGGATTCACCCCGCACGGCGGTCCTGTACCCGTTTCGGGCTTTGGCGTCCAACTCGGCGACCGCTCAAACTTTGGCGTCAAACTCGAAGCGCGTGTTCAAGTCAGCTTTTATGAAACAACGGAAACCCTATCCGATGGCGAAAAAGTTTATCTAAAACACCCCATCTACACCATTGTTGACGCATATCAACCACTGCCCGCTGGCGTACTCCTATCCGCGCGCATGGCCCCGCCCGTATTTGGACGCGGCCTATTGGAAGCCATCTCCGAGTCTGATATTCTCTCCCTATCAGATCCCGGAGATGGCAACGGAGACGGCATATCGGGCCGTCCCAATTATGTGTACAATTTCCGAACGGGCCAAAGAGAACTCGGGCGCTTTGGACTGAAAGCCAATAATCCCGATCTTTTGCAGCAGACCGCCGGCGCGTACAACGAAGACATGGGCGTTACCAACCCCTATTTCCCTCAGGAATCTGTATCCGGACAACCCCAGCACGATGGCCGCAACGATGATCCGGAAATTTTACAGGAAACATTGGACATTACCACATTTTACATACAAACGCTCGCCGTACCCGCACGGCGCAATTGGGATGATCCACAGGTATTGCGAGGCGAAGCACTCTTTGAATCAACCGGTTGTGCAAATTGCCATACCACCACATTTAAAACAGGCAACCACAGCATCTCGTCGCTATCGGATCAAACCATTCACCCCTACACTGATTTGCTACTCCACGACATGGGCGAAGCCCTCGCCGATAATCGCCCGGACTACGAAGCCGATGGTCGCGAGTGGAAAACGACCCCACTGTGGGGCATTGGACTCACAGAAACTGTCAGCGGTGTTCCGGCCTACTTACACGATGGCAGAGCCAGAACCTTGCTCGAAGCCATTATGTTCCACGGCGGCGAAGCCGAACAATCGCGCGAAGCCGTGCGAAACTTATCCCAAACAGACCGCGACGCATTGCTCGCCTTTTTGCAATCCTTGTAGAACGCATCTAACTGGACGGAGAATGGATTATGAATAATAACCGCATCTGGAAAACAACCCGCCAAATTCATCTGTGGACCGGTCTGACCAGCGGTGCTGTCATCGTCGTCGTCTGTTTAAGTGGCGTTGTTCTCGCATTGCTTCGGCCCATTGACGCGCTCGTAGCGTCCTATCGCGCAAAATACAACTGGAGCATTTCGCGCATCACCATTCCCGAATCAACAGACGAAGCGGTATCGATCAACTATTTCGACCGCCCAACCCGCAACATATTCATCTCAATTAATTCACTATCAAGTATAAAAAAAAGTGCCCTCAGATACTGAGGGCACTTTTTGTGTACATCGCTTTATCTCTCATCCCATATCTCTATCCAGCAAAAACAAGCCATAAGTATCATTACCCACCAGCTTCAACTTCTGCACCATACTGCCAATCTGAGCCTCCTCTTCTACCTGTTTCTCAATAAACCACTTCAAGAAGATATCCGTGGCATGATCGCGTTCATTCAGTGCGAGATCGACCAGATCATTGATCATCCCACTGGATTTCTGCTCTTGCTGGTAAGCGTCTTCAAAAACCTCCATAGGTGATGCCCACTCAGAAGGGGGTTCGGCGATCTGCTTGAGCAGGACCCGACAGTTTCGCGCATTGATATAATCCACGATCTTGAGCGCGTGCTGCCGTTCTTCTTTGTATTGCTCGCGCATATACCTGGCAAATCCATGCAGACTTACCCCGTGAAAATACGTTTCCATCGCAAGATAGTGAAATGCCGAATGGAACTCAAAATTGAGTTGTTCGTTCAAGGCCCTGAGGACCTTTTCTGGAATCATAACAAAAAATAAACCTCCTGTCGGGTGGCTTATGTGCCACGCTGGGGTAGTCATACGCTCCGCGTTTGGAAGCAACGTATAATACTATAACGTTTTACGCAATTTTCCCAAAAGAATCAATAAAAAAATGTCGCCACACCATTGGGAATTCTTTCTCTAAACAAAGTATAATCAATCAATTATTTTAATTGGTTGACAAAACCTATATTTTTCCTATACTTATCCTCCCTTTGGGTACTGCTATTTACACCCTGTCGCTACAGGAGGACATCATGATCAACACAAACATAACCGCCGCGCTCAATGAACAACTCAATATGGAATACTTTTCGGCGTATAGTTATCTGGCAATGTCCGCGTACTTTCTCACGCAAAACCTCAATGGCTTTGCCCATTGGATGCGCGTTCAAGCCCAGGAAGAACTCACCCATGGTATGAAGATATACGATTTTCTCGACGACCGCGAGGCCGATATACGCCTTCGCGCTATTGATACCCCCAAACAATGTTGGGACAGCCCTTTAGAAGTATTTGAAGATACCCTTGCCCAAGAGCAAAAAGTCTCTCAAAGCATCTACAACATCGCCGATCTCGCCCTGTCCGAACGCGACCACGCCACCCATACCTTTCTCCAATGGTTTATAGCCGAACAAGTCGAAGAAGAAGCCATTGTCAAGGAAGTGATCGACACGCTCAAGTTGGTCGGCATAGAGGGCAACGGCTTATTTTTGCTCGACCGCGACCTCGCTCAGCGGCCCCCTAACGGCACAGACACGACCGAGGGCCAGTAGCGGTAGCTTTTACCAAATTGTAAAACGCTACCTGTAACTTGTTAAACAAGAGTTATTTATTGACAAATGAAATTCCATTTATTATTTTCTCTCAATAGGTCAATAAGTATTTCATTAAAAAAACTAAAAAATACGGCCTTGAGTTTCAAAATATCAGGAGAATAGCATAGAAAAGGGGTTGCATTCCAAAACTGAATCCGCTATCTTGTCTGCTCAAGTATTATTTTTCCCCTCAATACTTGCCCCACACTACGATTTGGTCGAGCACACCGCTCCCCTGCGGCTCGTGATCATTCTCCATCCAAATCAACTCCCCAAAGTAACACTCCCCGAACCTAAGTTGTCACATAATCAGGCCATTGGTCTCCCCATGATCGATGTGCCATATATTCTGGCAACAACCGATTCTCTCCCATACAGGAGTCGGAAGGTGTCACAGTATATGCTTCTCTTATTGTGAACCTTTGACGAGGTGAAACACAAGACACTCGATCAAGAGAGTCGATTTCTCAGTCACGGGGGAAATACATGTCTGCCGCACTCATGAACTACAAAACCTCAACCAGCACAAATGGAGGCAGTAGTTCTGCACTGGAACTCTATTTCAAAGACATAGCCTACAGCGAATTGCTCACGCCACAAGAAGAAATTGATCTGGCCAAGCGCATTCGCAAAGGAGACCGCAAAAGTCTGAATAAAATGATCGAATCCAATTTGCGGTTTGTCATTACCATAGCGAAAGAATATCAGGGACGCGGCTTGCTCCTTGAAGACCTCATTGCCGAAGGGAACATGGGGCTTGTTCGCGCGGCCACCCGCTATGACGAAACCGTTGGTGTCAAATTCACCACGTATGGAGTCTGGTGGATTCGGCAGGGCATCTTATCGGCATTGGCAGAAAAAGCCCGCATGGTGCGACTGCCCGTCAACAAAATCAAACACCTGAGCAAATTGGAACGCATATCCGCAGAACTCAAACAATCGCTGGGGCGCGAGCCGCGCATCGAAGAAATCGCTGCACAGGCCGAATTGCACCCCAAGCAAGTGCAAGACCTCCTCAGCGCTTCGCGATGGCATGTTTCATACGACATGTCCCTTGAAGACGGTCCTGACACCAGCTTGCTGGAAATGTTGTCAGACAAAGATCAAGAAAGCCCCGAAGAGACCATGCTCGAAAGATCTATGGCAGAGGAAATACGCACTGCGCTCAACACACTGGCTCCGCGCGACGCCCGCGTGTTGCGTCTCTATTTTGGCATTAACAGCGGTGAAACAATGACGCTGGAGCAAATTGGCAATATCCTCAACTTGACCAAAGAGCGCGTGCGCCAAATACGCGACAAAGCCCTGGCGGCACTCAAACATCCCTCGCGCATGCGTAAAATGAGAACCTTATTGATGGAGAATTGATCCGGTGGCCAATCGCATAGAATCGGCTGGCATGGGCATCACGCGCGTCAGCCATATCACATTGGTTACAGGTAACCTCGAACGCGCATCGGCATTTTACGAAAAGTTTTTGGGGTTGCAACCCATTCCCCGGCCAGATTACGATTTTGCAGGCGCCTGGTATCGCTGTGGCGACCTCGAAATCCACCTGATCCTCGCCGAAGAATACCCCCGTCCCTCGCGCCGCCACATCGCCTTTGAAGTCGCTGACTTCGATCGCGTCATCACCTCGCTCGACCGCGAACGCGTGCGCGTTGCATCAGGTCCCGGCGTGCGCCCACACGACGGCACGCGCTATGTTTTCGTACACGACCCGGACGGCAACCTCATTGAAATCGGCCGTCCGGGAAAGACGTAAAAAAAAACGGGTCGCTATCCCTTGAGATAGCGACCCGTTTTTTACTCAGCCCCCAACCTCTCACACCAAATCCCACATCTGATCAATATCCTCCTGATACGCGCAGACCTCGCCGGATATCACATCGCCCACCTTGACGACCTCTCCACTTTTCCCAGACTCGTAAATCGCTTCGCTTACGGCTTTGCTCTTGAGCCCCTCTTCCGCGTCGATTTCGACATCGCGCCCAATACTCAGAGCATCGATAAAATCCCACAATTCAATCGCCATGCCATCGGTCAGACCGTATGGAAAAAGATGATCCTTTTCGCGCTGGCTCAGTGAATCGAGAAACATATCTTGTAGTTGGGACACGCCATAAGCCGTACCATCTACAAAATGGCATTCGCCGCGCACCTGAGACGCTGCCGGATGGAAAATATCGCTCTCGACAATCGTGCCCTTGCTCCCGGTGAGATTGAGTTGGGTAAATCCCTTGCCGGGCGCGCTAATCGTCCACGACCACGTGCCGATCACGCCATTTTCGAAATTGAAAATACTGCTCCAAAAATCTTCGCGACTGTCTTCTACCAGACCGTCGCCTTTTTTGTGGGGACGCTGTTCCATTTGCTCCACACGCGCATAAACACTATCGACCTCCCCAAACCAGTAACGCATGGTATCAACCCAGTGCGCGCCGCTATCCATAACCATTCCGCAACCGCCGAGTTTGCGATCCACACGCCAGTGCCAATCGGGATAATTCGCCGGATCCTGCCATCCCGATCTGATGGCATACCACAATCTGGGTTCGCCGAGCGGACCACCGTTAAACCCCCAGTGAATGGTGCGCTGTCCAACACTGCGGCGACACTGCTCCGCATTGGCGGCGATCTTATTGCAGCGTTTGGCTGTATCGATAATTTTTTGCGTGGCTTTAACAGTTATACCAATGGGTTTTTCGCACAGGATATTCACACCGCCTTCGAGCAACTCGCAGGCGAGCACGTGATGGAGACCGTGAGGGCTGCATATATCGGCTCCATCGAGATTGGATTCTGAATTGAGCAGATCCTCAACCGAGGGATAACTTTTGACCTCCCATCCGGCCTTGCCATTGATCTGATCGGCAAATGCCTGCGCGCGACTGATGTCGCTATCAACCGTGGCGACAATGCGAAATCGGTCTTCGCCTTTGTCGATAAGTTCTCCATACCGCCGAAGATGCCCGCCAGCAATACCGCCACAGCCGACGAGCGCGAGATTTACAATTTTTCCTTTCGACATTACCCTTCCTTTCTCTGGTGATATTCTGCCATCGCCTCCCAATAATACGGCGTGGGAATCGGACTTTTGAGCGAGGGATCATTTACATCTTCCATCCATTGCCACAGGCGCTGGCTCAATGCGTTATAAACATCTCGGTATTCGGATTTTTGGGCGACATTCTCAAATTCATTCGGGTCTTTTTCCAGATCGTAGAGTTGCGCCACGGGTTGTTTGATGCGCGGCGTTGGAGGATCGGTCATATCCACGGGCACATCTATCAGGCGCCGCGGACTAAAATTGCGAATAAACTTGTAGCGACCGGTGCGAATGCTCCGACTATCACTACCCTGAAAAATGGAAAAGGCAGCATCTCGCGCAGGTTCCGCATCGGGATTTTTGAACACACTGGCAAAACTCAAGCCCTCCACATTATCGGGAATGGGATGCTGTATGAGATTCATAAGCGTAGGCAAAAAATCGACATTGCTGAGCAGATGGTCACAGGTCTGTCCACCTCGAACACCTCCGCCGGGCCAGCGCATAAGCAATGCAACGCCAATGCCTGCATCATAGCAAAACCACTTAGCCCTGGGAAATTCAATACCGTGATCAACCGTAAAGACCAGCAGGGTATCATCTTCCAGACCACTTTCCCTCAATGCATCGGTAATAATCTGAACAGCCTCATCAACGCGACGGATCGCGCCTTGTTGCAGGGCGAGTTCTCGTCGCGACGTCTCGTCATCAATTAGATAAGGCGGCACATCAATACCTTTGCTATCATCGGGTTCAACATCGCCAAAATCGTGCGGGCGGTGGGTCTCAAAAAAACCAACTTGCGCGTAGAATGGCGTTTTGGACACACCACCTGCTTTGAGAAAATCGGCCAGAGCCTGGGCAACCACAAGCGCGTTTGCGCGGCGGCCGGTTTCATCGCGCTGTGCAAAAGTCGCTTCAAAACCCAGATCATCAATATTAGAGGCTTCGTGTTGCAAACCAAAAAGAGCCGTGTGATAGCCCGCATCGCGCAAAATATGCGAAAGGTGTCGCTCCCCTTCATTAAAACACCAATCCCAGGGCGAATGCGTCAGCCCAATCAAACCATTGCTCTGCGGATAGCGTCCCGTAAGCATAGCCCCCCGGCTGGGACTACACACCGGACTCGTCGTAAAATAATTGGTAAATTTGAATCCCTCTTCGGCAATTGCATCAATCGCAGGCGTGTGTACCGTATCAATACCATAACACCGAAAATGCCGCCCTGTATCGTGCGTGGTAATAATGATAATATTCGGCATGAAAATCTCCGGAAATAATTCCACTTGCGGGCGGGCACGGGGACCCGCCCCTACAAAACACTGGATCACTTCTTAAAGTGTTCAATAAAATGACACCGCCTGCAGCAAACAATCACATCTTCCACGCGCTCTTTGCCCAGGGTCTGATAGTGCAGGTGGTGGACGTGTAAATGCTCTTTGCTACCGCACAGAACGCATTGGCAATTGTAATGGGCGAGAAACTTCTGCCTTTTAATTTGCCACGATTTGGATCGCATATAGCGATCGTAATCGGGCGGCGGCTCAGCGCGGGCCAATTGCGCGAGCAGGCGTTTTCTATCGACCTTGCGAATCCCCTTCTGGTGCGGTGTGGATTGCAGAATTTTTTTGCGTGTCTGTTCATTCATACGCTCATGATAATGAAAAATCAAAAATAAGGGAATTATATATTTTAGTAACCATTGATGTGTATTTTTGTTGCACAACGTATTGTTTTTATGTATATTTATACTATGAAAAAGGTGGCTATATATAAGGCATATAAGTATCGCCTCTATCCTAACAAAGCACAGTGTTTGTCACTTTCACAGACATTCGGTTGTGTCCGATATGTCTATAACTGGGCACTGGACAAAAAACAATCGGCATATCGTGAAAGCAACGAGTCTCTTTCAATTACACAATTATCGAGAGACCTGACGCTTTTGAAGCAAGAAACAGACAAGTTGTGGCTCAATGACGTGTTGCGGATACCATTGACGCAAGCATTAAGGAATCTCAACACAGCTTTCAATAGATTTTTCAAGGGTCAAGCAGGAAAGCCTAAGTTTAAGAGCAAGTATGCTCGCCAGAGTGCGTATTACAGGCACAATGATTTTTGTCTCATAGAGCGAGGTATTAAGCTACAAAAAATAGACGGCGACATAAAAGTGAATTATCACAGGCCACTGCCAAAAGAATGTGAGATACGCAGTGCCACTGTGTCCAAAGACACATGTGGTCGGTATTTTGTCTCTATATCAGTCATTGAGACAATAGCACAACTCAAACCACTCAAAGCAAAGATAGGCATTGATCTCGGTATCAACCACTTTGCTATTACGTCTGATGGCGACAAAATAGCAAATCCGAGAGTATTTGATTCCTTATATAAGAAGCTGATACGTACTCAAAGAGTGTTATCGAGACGTAAAAAAGGGTCAAAGAACAGAGACAAAGCAAGACTTAAAGTGGCAAAGATACAATCAAAGATTGCCAATGTGAGGCGTAATTTTCAGCATAAACTCTCAAAAATGCTTATTGACGAGAACCAAGCAATAGGCGTAGAGAGTCTCAAAATACAAAATATGCTGAAGAACAGGCGTCTATCCAGAGCAATCGCCGATGTCTCATGGGGACAGTTTGTGTCCTTTTTGTGCTACAAAGCCGATTGGTATGGGCGTGACATAGTGAAATTGGATACCTTTTATCCGTCGTCAAAGACGTGCTCTTTATGTGGTCATAAAGTTGACGATATGCCATTACACGTCAGGGTATGGACGTGTCCAGAATGCTTTACAGAGCATGACAGAGACATAAACGCGGCGATAAATGTTCGCAATAATACGGTTGGAATGCCCGAAATTTACGCTTGTGGAGTGCATGTAAGACCAGCAAGTATTGTGGCAATGCACAAAGAAGCAAGAAATATACTCGTAGCCTGACGGTTATTAAAGTATATAATTCCCTTATATGATATGGCACCAAGTCACGTTGACCACTTATTAGGGGGAAGGGATGGAACTGTGCTATTTTGCAGATGAAATCGACAAAGCCGATTTTGATAAATCTGTGCGCCTGGGCGTAGAAGCGGGTGCAACGGGGATTGAACTGCGCGGCGGCATCTGGGGCAAGCGCGTACAGGAAATCGACAACGACGAATTGAAGCGCGTCCAGGACGTACTGGCAAAGTATAACGCGACCGTTATGTCCGTTGGCTCGCCCGTGGGCAAATGCGCGCACGACAGCGACCGAGAAAAAGCCGGACACCAGCGCATGTTTGACCGCATGATCGAACTGGCAAAAGCGTTTAACACAACCGTCATCCGCGGATTTTCCCTGTGGAATCCCAATCGGAGACAAGGAGACCGGGAAAATCGACCCGGCGTTGAGAATTATCTCGATGTCATCGTGCCATTTCTCGAACCCATTGCCAAAACGGCCGAACGCGAAGGCGTCACCCTATCACTGGAAAATGAAGGCGCGACCATTGCCGGCAGTTGCGCGGAAGCGAGAATGGTCGCCGACGCCCTGGGCGATACAACGGGATTTAGCTTTTGCTGGGATGTGAACAACGGCGTTGGATGTGGCGAACAAGCCGTACCCGACGGATATGAACAGATTAAAGGACGGATCACCCATCTGCACGTCAAGCCCAATCCCGATAAAGAACTGGACCCCATTCGCGAAAGCAATATGCAATACGAAGACCTGCTCAAAATGGTCCTATCAGACGGTTATACCGGCAATGTGAGTATTGAACACTGGGGATCGCCGGAATTAATGCTAAAAGGCGTACGGCAATTGCGCGCAGTATTGGACAATTTGTAAAATGGATCTACACAAATTATTCACAGATGTATTTCATCCCGAACCCGATGAAACAGTAGCCGTCATTGCCGATGTGCCACACGGTGAACTGCGCGATCACCAGGCATGGCAAGAGCGCCGGGAAATGGCCGCCGAATGGCGTGCAGCGTGGGTATCGCTCGGCGAACGGGTCGGCTTTAACGTACTGCCATTAATCGCCTTTCCCGCAACCGGTGTACACAATGGCAATTTGCCCCTCGACAAAGGCGACCCCATCCCCTTGCGCGACGGCCTATCGCAAGCGACAATGGTAAATGCACTCACGCAATTCTCCGCCACGGCACCCCTATCTGCCTGGGCGCGTTCACACGATGATTTTCGCGCGGCGTCATTGCCAGGCGTTGCCCGACGCATGGAAGAAACCGCGCTTTCTGCGGATTATACCGAAGTGGCGCGCCGCTGCCAGATTTTAATGGACGCCCTCTCCGAAGCAGAATACGCACGGGTTATTTTTTCAACCGGCCACAAATGGACGGTTGATCTGCGCTTCCGAGAAGCCCACAAAGACGACGGGCAACTGCCCCGAGAAAAGGCAAACTCGGCCTTTCCCATTATCAACTTGCCGAGTGGAGAAAGTTTTCAGGTACCCTACGAAGGTGAAAGAGACGGCGAACCGAGTCGCACAGAAGGCGAAATACCCGTCAGTGATGATGGCGATGTGGTCGTATTTCGGGTCGAGAACAATCGGATTGTAGATGTCGCGGGAGAAACAACACAAGCCGCGAGACTCAAAGCATATTTCAACAAAGACCCGATGCGCGCCAACATCGCCGAATTTGCCCTGGGCTGTAATCCAAAAGCTGTTGTTTGGGACAATGTGTTAGAAGATGAAAAAGCGGGCTTTCACTGGGCTTATGGACGCAGCGAACATCTCGGCGGCACAATTGGGCCAGAACATTTCAAATCCCCCGCACATATTGTTCACCAGGACATCGTCTATGCCAAAGACAGCCCGATTCAAGCGGCGTCACTCCTGTTGATTTCCGCAGACGGAAAAACACGCGAAATCATTCGAGATGGCGCGTATCTGGTTTAAAAGGAGATTTACATGTTAATCGACGCGCACAATCACCCAAACTGGCACGGATTTAACGCTGAAAAAATATTGAAAAACATGGACGAGCAAAACATCGACCAGATGTGGCTGTTCTCATGGGAAGCGCCAGAAGACGAATACAGTCCCAGTTATCACAAAGTATTGCCCCCAACAGGCGTATGCATCCCCCTCGAAGACGTGATTCAGGTGGGGCGCACAGCCCCCGACCGATTTGTACTGGGATATATGCCACACCCAAAGCGACCCGATGCAATTGACCGCTTGAAAGCAGCCGTAGAAATTCACGGAATTCGGGTTGCCAGCGAACTAAAAGTGCGGGTGGTATTTGACGATCCGGATGCCCTCAGACTATATCGCGTCTGCGGTGAAATGGGCCTGCCGATCACGATTCATCTCGATTATCCCATCGATCACGGACGAGGGGATTACCCGCGACCAAACTGGTGGTATGGCGGCAGCATCGCAGCATTTGAACGGGCGATTATTGCATGTCCCGAAACCAATTTCATCGGCCATGCGCCGGGATTTTGGGCGCATATTTCTGGAGACGGCAAGTTTGACAAAGAAGCGTATCCCACAGGTCCCGTTGAACCGGGAGGCAAAGTGCCCGAGATGCTCAGACAATACGACAACCTATACGCCGACCTCTCCGCGGGATCGGGACTGACCGCAATCAGCAGAGACGAAGCTTATGGCAGACAATTCTTGACCGAATTTCAAGATTGCCTGTTATTTGGAAGGGATTATTTCGACACGCGCTTAATGGACTATCTGCAGCGTCTGAACCTGGCAAAAGAAGCATTCGACAAAATAACATATCAAAATGCACAGAAGTTATTGGATGATGATTAATATTAAGTGTCCACGGGATTGTATATGAGAACCGATACTGAAATACGAGTACATGGGCTACGCGCGCTGGTAGATGTTTTGGGTATCGTTGAAGCTGAAAAATTCATCAGCTTGATCTTGCGAGAGCCATTCGATTATACGAAATGGCAGCAAAATCTCTGGCCCGATAGAAATGTTGCTGAGATAAGCAACGATGCGATGGAATCGCGAAGAAGGCTGAATAAACAAATATGAACTTAACAGACCTCAATTCCTCAAACAGACTTGACACATCTTCCTCTGATCTTACTGAGGACTTTTTTGTTCCAGCATTAAGTGCTGCCTACCGATATGATCGTGGCGTTGGGTTTTTCAGTTCAGGCTGGATAAGAATTGCATCCAAAGGGTTAATCGCATTTGCAGCAAATGGTGGGAAAGCTCGGTGGGTTACAAGTCCTATTTTGAGCGAAGAAGATTGGCAGGCATTAAAGATAGGTGATGAAGCCAAATATGACCCTGTTTTGCGCGCGTCTTTGCAACGCAATATCTCCGATCTTGAAAGAGCACTAAAAAAAGGAGATTATGTAGAGTAGTGCCGAAAGTTATTTTAATCCCTTTTCCACTTTCCACGCTCTCGCATATACGCTATTTTTCGCGCCTGCACAAACAAATCTTCGTGGATGTGGGGATAAACTTTCAATATCCTTGCATAACCATACTCCAGTATTTTTTCACTGACAAGCACCGAGGTTCCGTGTGTATATACGTGTGCCCTCCACCTGTTGTATCTGTCTCGCACAGGGCCATCAAAATAAAGTTTGACCAACGAATTGTTTTCAAAAAACCCTTCTAAAAATGCCTTAGCTTCAGCGTAATACGGCTTCCCTTTTTCTGGCGCGTCAACACCGATCAAGCGCACACAAATTTCCTCCAGACCTTCGCCTTTGGGCTTCAAGACAATGATAGTATCACCATCTACGACCTTTAAGACACATCCTGTTCCTGCATAAGTCATAACTTGCCCTTATGGGGATTATGTGAAAACCGGTTGAAGGTGTGGGAACTTTCAACCGGCTACTTTTTGATATGATTATGTAAGTATATCAATGAACGCCTAACGGGTCAATCCTTTTCCTTTTTCGGTACTATTCTGTATAATTCCCAAAAATATAAATCATCCTGACGAGGAAATAAAATACCTCGACGACCTGAAACGAAAATTCGGAAGTTGGTCAGAAGATGTTGAGAAGTTGTTACAAAAACTGAATATTGGATGGATGTGTGTAGAGAATCCGCCTCCGAATCAAGAGCGTTCAAACGGTCAAGTCCAAAAAGTTCTGTAAAAAGGTAGCTCCGTGAAATAGGGGTCAGTGATTTTATTTCAAGTCCGTCATGTCCAGATAGCGTCTGCCAGCGATCCACTCGTCAGACCACTCCATACACAAGGCCCCGACTAAGCGTTCACAGGCTTAAAACCCAAGCCCTAAATACTCTACCAAAACGATGCTGTTGCCGAATTCCGAATTCTGTCCATACAGAGCTTGTATCCAGGCCACAAACAGCCGTTTTTACAACTGCTAACTACCTCTCGACCAATTCGACAACAGCATCCAAAACGGGGTAACTCCAGTCAATTATTTGACTCTTTGAAGTATTTATAAGACGCTTGGACTATTTCCTGAATGTGTATAATCATCGACCCTAATGTTTTTAGTCCATCATACTTATTCATCAACACAACCCCTGAATCATTTGAACTTCTCGGCTTTGCGAAGACTGCTCCACCATCCTCTTGCGGATATGTCCATGCACCCTCATAAAGTTCTTTGTTAGACAATTCATCATAGTATATATCCATGCCAGTAACGTCTATTATTTCAGGTGGTTGTCTATGCTTACTAATGTTGGCAACGTCTCGCAATAACCTCAATAATTCGTTTCCATGATAAGGCTGAATTTGCTCCACAAATTCTTTTTGCTTGTCTGTGAGATATTTTAATCCTCTATTTGATTCACGCTCGAATGCTGATTCGTTGTCGGCAATGACGAATTGTGGAGATCTTTCATTCAAATCCGGATGGTTTTTGACGGATAACTCAAAAATCATATAGTCCAAAGCACTACGCAGGTTTTCAACAATTTGTCCTGTAAGAATTGTTAGCTGGCTCGGTAAAATACTGTCCTTCGGGTGTGGAAGTTGAATTACAAAATCTCCTGTTTCTTGATCTTTTCCTTCTATCATTCCTTTAACATACTCATACAAAAACTCATTTATCTTATAAGGAAAGAGAATATAATCTTGTTGGGCCTTATCTATTTTTGCTAAAGCATTTTCCAACTCTGAGGGGACTTTCAGCCTACCACTTGCAACCTTTTGGTAAATAACATTCAAGTTTTTCTCTAATTCTTTTTTATCACTCCCATCAGCCCAATAATTCGGGTATTCTTCCAAATACCCTAAAAGCATATCACCAGCATGCCAAGAGATATACTTCATCGGAATCGGATTCATAACTGTACCTCCAAAAAACAAGAACTTTATCTTCTTTAGTGTCTCACTGTGAACTTTGTGAGCCAGCCCGTCTTTCAAATTTATCATAACCAGCGCAATCGAGCAAATCCATTTCCAATCCTCTCTCTCATATCCCGCCACAAATCAGCTTGACACATTGCTCCAAATATCCCCTTGTAGGCTCGGCCAATTTACGTTATTTTTACAGATTAAATTTTAGTGTGTGCGGACGGTGTACCAAACGCCCACACACTATGGTCGTGTGCCGCCTCTCGCAAGGCCCATAGGCCCTCACGCCTATGGGCTATTTTAAGGAGACCGTAATGATAGAAATATTAGAAAAATCCGCACCTTTGGTAGTGGCTTTTATCGCAGGAATGGTTATTGTGGCAACATGGGAGTGGATAAAGAAATTTTTTACTCGTCTAAAAAGACGGTGGCACACAAAAACTGGCGCAAATCACACTGTTATGATGACTTGGGAAGGTGAAATTCTGTCTCCTCCTCGTCGTTGCCCAAAAAACTGGTGGTGTGCATTATTGCTCTTTTTGGGGAGTAAAAATCCCAATCTATTCAACCCGAAAAATTCATAAAATCTGAGAAATTGGCGTAAATACTGGACTTCCCAGTTATTGCATCGAAACAAATATTTTTGGCCTAAATTTCATAACCATTTGTAAAAAATAAAATTATGGAAATTTTAAGCAAATTCATGAATTAGTCGGGTCAAGTAGGCTTTCCTCCACATTTCTGGTCACTACCCTACATAATTCCCTTTCAATAGGAACAGTGACCGCGAGGACGTATTCATTTCACAGGAGACAATATAATGAAATTTGTTGTCAAAGAAACCGAGCCTAAAAAGTATTGGAGATATGAGTTGAGAGACGATAATGACAAAATAATTTACTGTCTCACTTTGAATTTTCTGTCTCGTCTATTGTCCACTTAGTCGCCGTGATTTCAAATTGAGCCATCCTTGATTTTCTACAAGCGACGTACTCGGAACGCCGCGCGCCAAATTTCAAACCGAGACACCCCAAAATTACAACTCATATTCAAAATTTTGAAACTGAGGCACTACCTGGATTTTTGCAACTGGATTGCGGCTAAAATCATGCCGCAATGACTACTAAAACCTTCCACTCAGGTAAACTATTTCACACCCTCTTTTCCCGCAACCCAAATCCCACCACCATCCCCAAAATGGGAAATACCGTCAACACCATAAACACCTTCTGGTAAGCGTCGAGCGTGGTCAAATTTGCATCGAAGAAAAATTGCAACACCACCCCGACCAATGCCGTACTGATCGCCATACCCATAAACCGCAACATACTATAAAGTCCTGCAGCAGCACCCATCTGGTCTGAATCAACAGTCCCCATAACCGTACTGTGCAATGCAGCCAGCATCAACCCCGCCCCAAGCCCATAATACGCCAGCAGGCCAGCAATAACCCATGTCGAAATCGTATCGGACAAATGGGCAAAAGCCAACATCACCGACAATTGCACAAACAGCCCAATCATCACCAGCCAACGGCTCTGAAAACGATCGGCCATCTGCCCGCCAAACCGCACAATCAGCGTCATAGCCGCAGAACTAATGATCAAAAACACGCCCAATCTTGCCGGACCCATCTGGTGAACATCGACCAGATACAGCGGCATCAACACCCCAATACCACCCTGCACAAACATCCGCATCGAGGCGCAAAACGTCACGCGGCAAAACATGCGATTGCCAAAAAAATTGAGCGCGAGAAAAGGATTCTCGCGCCCTCTTTCCCACCACCAGAAACCAACGAGAAACAACCCCGCGCCTGAAAGCAACCGCCAATCCTCAAAAGGGGCAACCCCCGTCACAGACCGGCTGGACAAATAAAACATCAGAAACACAATCCCGCCCGACAACAACCCGACCCCACCCCAATCAAACTGCCGCAAAAATTTGGATGCCTCTCCAATCACCTGAGAAGGCACCCCCCTGTAAATCGCGACAAAAGTCACAACACTGAGCAAAAGACCCGGCACAAAAGCGGCGCGCCATCCCCAAATAGCAATGAGAATACCCGCGACAAACGACGACGAAAAACTCATCGCCGGTCCCACCGCACTCCATGTACCCAGAACGCGCCCGCGCTCTCCCACACTAAAAATCGATGCCAGCAGTGCCATCCCCATCGGCGTCATCCCACCCACGCCAATACCCTGAATCGCACGCCCGGCCATCAACCAGCGCATATTCGGCGCCATAAATGTCATCGCGGAACCAATGCCGAAAATCACAGTCCCCACCAGAATCAACAGCCGCCGGTCAACCCCATCGCTCAAGCGCCCATAAATCGGCATCAAAATGACAAAAGGCAGCATAAAAGCTGCCAGAACCCATGCCGTCAAATCTGCGGGAATCCCAAAATCATCCCGAATAACCGGCAGCGCAACCCGCGACATGCCAGACACCATAGGCATCAGCATAGACGAAAACATCAGGCTAATCAACACGCGCCGAGCCGCTCGAGGAGACAGTGGTTCTGCCTCCTCGGATTCAACCTGTGCCTTAGACAAACGCACCTCGCATATTGTGGCTAATTTAAAGAACCTTGCCCAGCCACCCAACGGGCGGGCACAGGGGCACCGCCCCTACAATATCGCACAACCAACATTTCAACCAATATTCATACCACACACGCGACCGTGTGCTTCGAGCAACGCCTTCCCCGCATCGTAGATCGCGCCAAAGGCATCCACACTAACCGTCACATCGCCAATCATGTGCTTCCCTGCCGCACGCACCCTGTCACACGCCGCCTGGTATGCCGCTACGCACTCCGGATGATTTGGCTCTCCGGAATACCCCATGGACTGCGCAATATCTTGGGGACCGCCCGCAAAAAACATAAGCCCGTCAACCTGGAGAATCTCATCCAAATTGTCAAAAGCCGTCTTGCTCTCGAGCTGCGGCACAATAATGGTATTGTCATTTGTAAACTTGAAAATCTCCCGACTATCGCTGGTATCGTTCAAGCTATAAGCCACGCGCTGGCTCATCGCGCTTCGCCGTCCCAAAGGCCCGTAAAAACCGAACTGGATCATCCGCTCGGCTTCTTCGGCAGTCTGCAAATTGGGCACCGTAATCATCTGCATGCCCCGGTCCAATGCCGTCAAAATAGCCGCCTCGGACTGATCCACAACCCGCATAGCTGGCGTCATACCATAAGCATCGCAAAGGCGACACACCGTCTCAATCGTCGGCAGCGTCAATGCGCCGTGCTGCCCATCCAAAGAGATAAAATCCATCCCCATCTTAGCGGCCACTTCGATCACAACTTCTGAAACAAAACTCATCTGCACCCCAACGGCTTTTTCGCCATTGCGATAACGCTCGAGAATGCGATTTGGTGTAGCCATAAAAACCTCGCTATGTTGTGGTTACTTGAAAATCTAAACCCGGGCAAATTTTTGCAGCCGCTGTCCCCGTCCATCCGTACCGATCTCTGCCACATAAATACTACCCTCATCATCCACGCAAAGCCCATGCGGCGACTGCACAGCACTCTTATCCGCAAAGCGACAAATCAATTCCCCATCCGCAGACCACACACTGACACGCCCACCGCCCCCTTGCTCGGCCACATAAATCGTATTGTCATCCGTAATCCACACATCACCCGGCATCATCACATCGGTCCACATCTCCATAAATTTTCCATCGGGATCGAAAATCTGAATGCGGCTATTTTCCCGGTCGCACACCAGAACCCGTCCGGTTTTATCGCATCCGATATTGTGTACCAATGCAAACTGCCCCGGTCCACTCCCTCCTTCGCCCCAAACCGCGAGATGCTCACCCTCGCGCGAATACTTGTGAACACACCGGCTGCCATACCCATCCGATACGTAAAACGAATTGCCATCGGGCGCGTAAGCAACACCCGTTGGCATATTGTATTCCCTGCGGTGAAACGTCGGACCGGGAACTCCGCGGGTGCCCCATTCGCGTTCCAACTCGCCCAATCGGGTATAACGCCTGACAATATGCTGATACGCATCAGTCAAAAACACCTTATCGTCCGGATCGATAAAAATGCCATGTGACTGACTGATCAAATTCGGCGAAATACCAAAATCGCCATATCCCCACGACGTAATAAAATTGCCATCTTTATCAAACACAACCACGGGATGAATACCGCGCGTAAATGCGTAAATGCGGCCCTGTGAATCCACCGCGGCATCCGACACCTGCGTAAACACCCACCCCTCGGGCAACTTCGCCCATCCCTCAACTTCCTCGTATCGATAATCGCCTTCTCCGAACAACATGTTGCACCTCCTTGAAAAATGGCAAATACAACGTACAATACACCATCAAGTGCCTTCATATTGTAACTGGTAAAGCCGGGCATAAATCCCATTCTGCTTGAGCAGCGTATCGTGGTCACCCTCCTCGCGGATTTGACCGCGGTGCATCACCAGAATTTTATCCGCATTTCGAATAGTTGAAAGACGGTGTGCAATCGCAATCGAAGTCCGCGACCGCATCAATTTTGCCACCGCATCCTGAATCCACATCTCGGTCTCCGTATCCACACTCGCCGTCGCCTCATCCAGAATGAGAATATCTGGTCCAGACGCCAGCGTGCGCGCAAAAGATATCAACTGTCGCTGACCAACCGAAAGCGAACTGCCCCGCTCATGGACCTCGTGCTGATAGGTATCGGGCAATTTGTCAATAAACCGATCTGCATTTACATCGCGTGCGGCTTGTTCAACCTCCTGGCGGCTGATGCGCGGATGTCCCAGGCTAATATTGTTTTCAATATCGCCGGCAAAAAGAAAAACATCCTGTTGCACGATTCCAATGCGTCTGCGAAGCTCCTCGACATCCCACTCGCGAATATCAACACCATCCACCAGAATCGCACCCCGCTGAATATCGTAGAACCGACAGACCAGATTGATCACAGTACTCTTGCCCGCGCCCGTCGCGCCAACCAATGCCAAACTCTGCCCCGGCGCAACGCGAAAAGACACATTGCGCAACACCCATTCGCCTTCGTTGTACGCAAACCAGACATTCTGAAACGCGATCTCACCCTTCAATCGTTTGGCATTTACGGTGCTGCCAAGTGATTCTGGCTCCGTATCCAGCAATTCAAAAATGCGCTCTGAAGACGCCATCGCAACCTGAAGCACAGTAAAGCGATCGGCAATATCGCGGATGGGCATAAAAAATCGCGGAACATACTGCAACATCGCCACGAGCACACCCCACTGGATTTCCCCATCCAGCACTTGCACACCGCCATACCACAACACCAATGCGGACAACAAAATACCGCCCAACTCCATGACCGGAAAATAAATCGCATGGTAAAACGAGCTCTTCAGACGCGCATCCAGATACTCTTTATTGGCATCTTCAAACCGCCGCACACAGCGATCTTCACAGCCAAATAACTGCACCACTTCCATCCCAGACACAGTCTCTTGCAGCGATGAACTAAATCGCGCGAACAGGGTGCGCGCAATGCGATACGCAAAAAAGGTCTTATTCTGGAGCCACACGGTAGCGACAAAAGCCACCGGCAATGCGAGACAGATCAGCAAGCCGAGCGTGACATCCATATAAAAAATGTATGCGAGAATGGTAATAATCGTAAAAATGTCGCTGATCATCGACACAATGCCATCGGTAAACAACTCGTTGAGGGCATCCACATCATTTGTATTGCGCGCCATCAAGCGGCCCACAGGCGTGCGGTCGAAAAATCGCATGGGCAACCGCTGCAAATGCATAAAAATTTGCAAGCGCACATCGTGCATGGCCCATTGCCCGATCATATTGGTCGTCCAACTCTGGCAATATCCCACGCCAAATTGCACGATAAGCAGACCAATGTAGAACATCACGAGATAGGTCAACCCATCGGCATTTCCCGGCACGATATAATCATCCACAGCGATTTTGGTCAAAAAAGGCCCAGCCTGCCGCACAACCGCTGCGATAATGATGAGCACAAACGTGAGGACAACCCAGCGCGCGTAGGGCCTGAGAAAGTTCAACAGGCGCGCCATCAAACGCAGATCAAATCCCTTATGACCAATTTCTTCTTCCATTACAATATTTCCAATTCCCGAGCCAGATGCTGGCGTCGAAACATATCGGCGTAAATCCCGTCGTGTGCAACCAATTCGTCGTGTGACCCCTGCTCTACAATTTGCCCTTCATCCAGCACCACAATATGATCGGCATCTTTCACGGTCGAAATGCGATGGGCAATCAAAATCGTCGTACGCGAAGCCATAATCTCGCGCAAATGTTTGAGAATATCTTCCTCTGTCCGCGTATCCACGCTGGCCAATGCATCGTCCATAATCAGAATCCGCGGCTCTCGGATCACCGCGCGCGCAAGGGCTGTGCGCTGTTTTTGTCCCCCCGAAAGCGTAACCCCGCGCTCTCCCACAAGCGTCTCCAGGTGCTCGGGAAAAAGGTGCAAATCGGGGGCCAATTGCGAAATTTCGGTCGCGCGCACAACATCGCCCTCTGCCCCTGCGCCCAAAGCCACATTTTCCCGAATCGTATCCGAAAACAAAAATGCGTCCTGCGGCACATACCCCGTAGCGTCTCGAATGGTCTGAAGCGGTATATCTTCCACCGGCTTGCCATCGATCAAAACCCGCCCTTCATTCGCCAGGATCAACCGGGGAATCAACCGCGCCAGCGTGGATTTTCCCGACCCCACGCGCCCCACCAATGCAACCGTGCTTCCCGCCTCAATGCGAAGGTTGATATCTTTGAGCACCCGTTGACCATTATACGAAAAACTCGTGTTGCGAAATTCGATCTCACCCCTGATCTCCCCCGCTGTTTGATCCTCCACATCGCTTTGCGGCGATACCTTCAAAATCTCTTCAACACGCCTCAGCGAAGCCACGGCGCGTTGATATTCATCGACAATTCTCCCCAACATCGACATCGGGCGACTCATACGCAGCAAATACGCATTGAACGCCACAAATGCCCCCAGGCTCAAACTCTCCTCAATCACGCGCAGACCACCCAGCCACAAAACCACAATCATAGAAACACCGCTCAACAAAAACGTGAACGGATAATACAGACTGCGGATTTTAATCAAATGGCGGTTGCGCGTGACGTATTCTTCGTTGAGAATCCCGAAATCCACAATCTCAAGCGGGCGCAGGGCAAAGGCTTTGACCATTCGCATACCCGTCAGATTTTCCTGAATTTTTGAACTGATGGCGGCAAATTGTTCCTGAACCCGTCGGTATCCCACACGCACCTTTTGCCCAACCCACCGCGCACAAAAAGCCATCACGGGCATAGGCGCCAGCGCCAAAAGGGCCAACTGCCAGTCAATCACACACATCAAAACGAGGCTGATCACAAAATTCAAAACCGCTTGCAGCGACATGCGATAGGCAAAATAAAAAAACCGCTGAATCGCTTCCACATCATTGGTCGCCCGCGCCATTAAATCGCCCACGCGCTGCGTCTGGAAAAAGCTCAGCGGCAGCCGCACGATATGTCGCACATAGAGCTTGCGAAGATCGCGCTCTATAAAACGAGACACACTGGCAATGTACCATCTCATGCCAAATGACATGCCCCATTGCGCCAGACCCAGCGCGGCCATGAGTGCCCCGTACATCTGCAAATCGCCCATCGGGCTGCCCGTGATTGTATCGACCGTATCGCCAACAAAATCGCCAGCATCCATCCCCGCTTTAGCCGTATCAATCGCCCATTTCATCAACATCGGGACGAGCGCTTGAACTGCTTGCGTCCCAAACAACAGCATCAATCCCCAGAAGATCTTCCATCGATGGGGGTGTACATACTCTGCAAAGGGTTTAAAAAAGTTAAGTCTCATAAAAAACCTCTACACCATCCCTCTCACCTGCTCCAATTTATCGAACAATCGCTTTGGCGACACCTTTTGCGCCGTGCCGAGTTCCTGTGCAAATACCGACACCCGAAATTCCTCGACTATCCACCGCAATGCATGTACTGCATCGCGCTTCGCACCCGTCAATTCCGAATCCATCAATTCATCCACCGAATCTTGAAAGGGTTGAACCTGCTCGGCCTTTTGCCGGTCCTTCATCGGATCGAGCATCGCGCGTTCGGCCCGTATCACAATCGCCTTCAAAAACCGACTCAAATGCAACAATTGATCATAAGGCGTCTGCTGCAAAAAATCCGGCGGCATCAAACGCGCGAGATCGGCCTCCATCTCGGGATATCCACCGCGCAACAGGCGGATTTCTCGGTGCGTCTCAAACAGCGAATCCATCGTCTGAATCAATTGCGGCGCCAGATGCTGCAAATACAACCGCGCCTGTTGAACGCGCGATTCAAAGCGCTGGCGCATTATGGGAAACACCGCGTCTCGCGTGAACAGATGGGCCATTAAATTTGCGTACGCGCCCTCGCGCAAAGCGTCGCGTCCCTCCTCAAATTGCGCCAAATCGCCCAAAGACCGCTTCAACGCCTTCATCTCATCCCTCATTTCGCGCTCGCACAGCCGCATCCAACCCGCTTGAGTCTCGCGTTCTGCCTCATCTGCGCGCTTAAACAAACACACATCCACGCGATCCCCCTCGCGCTTCAACCCCACGTAGCCAAATACCGGCATCCCACCGGCTTGCATCACCTCTACGCGCTCGGGCAATTCACCCAGCGTCTGCCCCGTCACATCTCGGCGCGCCACCTGCTTCTGCGCCTGCATCCACGCATCGGACTGCACATCTTCTTCGTGCGCATCTAACTGCTCGCGCAGCGCGCGTAAATCCCGTGCAGCAATAATCGCCTTCTCTTTCTCGTCTCGGACTTCCACACGCATCTGCAAATGTTCGGGCAAATTGCTCACATTCCAATCGCTTTGAGAAATCTCAATGCTATATATACTTAAAATATGGGCAGACAGCGAATCCAAAAACGCGCCATGCGTTGGCTGTAACGCCGCCGCAATTTCTCGCGCCTTGTCCGGCACGGGCACAAACCGTTTGCGAATACTTTTTGGAAGCCCGCGCAACAAATACGTGACCTTTTGTTCCAACAATCCCGGCACCAGCCATTCCAGCACCTCCGGCTGTACAAAATGCACCAGCTTGTAGGGCAGTTGCAACGTCACGCCATCCCGATCTTGCCCGGGCCGATACGCATAAGAAAGCGGCACCTGTTCGCCATCCACCTCCAAAAAACTGGGAAACGCATCCCGGTCAAAATCCACCTGCTCACCCGCCAGATGCTTTTCGGACATCAGTAAAAAATCCGCGCCCTTTCCCTTGATCACGCGGTTCAAATCGTGCGTGGAAGATATATTCTCCAATCGCTCGGCATAAAACCGATACGCAGCCTCGTCCAGATCCAGAAATTGCATCAAACGCTGTTGCATCTGCCATGTTTCCACACGCGCGCGCAAATCCCGATTGCGCGCCACAAACGGATAGGGCAATGCCACCTCATCATTCACCAGAGCCTCACGAATAAAAATCTCCGTGGCTGCTCCGGCATCTATACGCCCGTAACCCACGCGCTTTTGCACCACCTGCAAACCGTGTAGCGTCAAGGTCTCGGTCGCCAGCACCCGCCCCGATCGCACGCTGTAAAACGGCTCCTTATAAGACGCCCGACACAAATGCGCCCCCAATTCTGCCAGCCACGACGGCTGTATGCGAGCCACAGTGCGCGCAAACAAACGCGACGTCTCCACCACCTCTGCGGCCATAATCCAACCGGGCGTACTCTTTTTATCTTCCTCTCTTCCCTCTTTCCGTTGAAACAGACCAGATCCCGGAAACAACATCACATCGCGCCCACGCGCTGCGCGATACATATTGCCTTCCTTCTTTTGCGCCACATTGCCCAACAACCCGCTCACCACCGACCGATGAATCGCATCGTATCCCGCACCATCCCGGTTCATCCGAAAATCGCCCATCTCGCGCAGCGTGTGTCGAATCTGCATATAAATATCGCGCCATTCGCGCATGCGATTAAAAGACAAAAAATGCTGCTTGCAAAATCTCCGCATCTGGCTCTGTGTTCTCAATTTTTCAAACGTATCGTGATACGCCTTCCAGATATTCAACAACGCGATAAAATCCGATTCCCCATCTACAAACCGCTTGTGCTCCTGGTCTGCCGCCTTCTCTTGCTCGAGCGGCCGCACGCGCGGGTCCTGAATGCTGATTGCCGACGCAATAACCAGCACCTCGCGCAAAGCGCGTTCTTTTTGCGCTTGCAAAATCATCCGCGATACCGTTGGCGCGAGCGGCAAACGCGCCATATCGCGCCCCAGCGGTGTCAGACGCTTGTTATCATCAATCGCGTCCAACGCCCTCAGCACATTAAATCCCCCCTGAATCGCCTGAGAACGGGGGGGATCAATAAATGGAAACGTCTCGACATCGCCCAGCCGCAGCGCAATCATCCGCAAAATGACCTCAGCCAAATCCGACCGCTGAATCTCGGGCTGCGTGTACTCTGGTCGCGAGAGAAAATTTTTCTCATCGTACAGACGAATACACACCCCATTTTGCACGCGCCCACACCGCCCTGCCCGTTGCCTGGCACTGCTTTGAGAAATCGCCTCCACCGGTAGCCGATGCGTCTGATTGCGCGGATTGTGCCGGCTGATTCGCGCCAGCCCCGTATCGATCACATATCGAATACCCGGAATCGTAATCGACGTCTCCGCAATATTCGTCGCCACCACAATGCGCCGATATCTCTGCTTGTGAAACACCTTCTGCTGATCGCCCGCTGTCAACCGCCCAAACAATGGCAAAATTTCTGTAAAGCGGAAGTGTCGCCCCTCCAAACGCCTGCGCGTCTCATGGATATCCTTCTCCGTGGGCATAAAAACCAGAATATCACCTCGTCCCGCATCCACCACCATATCCACTGCGGTCACCGCCGCATCGATATACGTCTGCACGTCATTTTCCCCGGCGAGATCTTCCAGAGGCCAGTATTGCACATCCACCGGATACATACGCCCGGACACTTCAATAATGGGCGCATCGTCAAACGCCTTTGAAAACGCCTCCGTATCAATCGTCGCCGATGTAATCACGATTCGCAACTCGGGGCGGCGCTTTTGCAACAGACGCAAATACCCCAGCAAAAAATCGATATTCAAACTGCGCTCGTGCGCTTCATCAATAATAATCGTATCGTACTCATACAAATTCGGATCGCCCTGAATCTCCGCGAGCAGCATCCCATCCGTCACCATCTTGATCCGCGTCTCGGGCGCAGTCTCATCCTTAAACCGGATTTTGCACCCCACCTCAGCACCCCACGCAACCCCCAACTCCTCTGCAATGCGCCGCGACACAGACAGCGCCGCCACGCGCCGGGGTTGAGTACACGCAATTTTCGCCGCCACACCGCGACCGGCCTCCAAACACATTTTGGGCAACTGTGTCGTCTTTCCAGATCCCGTCTCACCCGCCACAATCACCACCGGATGTTCTCGAATCGCCCTGACAATCTCATCCTTCCGCGCCGCAATCGGCAACGCCTCTGGATACGTCACATGCAGCGGATTCTCCCCGCGGTCTTTCCGCAACGCCGCCGACCGCTCCGCCTGTACCTTTAGATTCTTCAACCGCACTATATCGCGCCGCTTTTGCCGCTGTATTTGCCGCAACTGCCGCGCAATCTCCATGCCATCTTTGAGCATACACACAGGCAGCAGCGACCACACCGCCGACATCAGATTTGGCCGCTTTCTGCACGATTTGTGTTTTTTTCTTAATTTATTTTTGGAGAGCATAGGTTTTACAGATTGCTAAAAGGATTCTCAACTCTGATGTCGTGGTACAATTGCCCTGCATTTAAGTCTTCAGATAGAATAGTTCCACAACGCCCCTGCTCCGCAGCGGCAATAATCAATCCGTCCCAATAGTTGATCTGATATCGCTTGTGTGTCTCGATTGCACGCTTAACCAGAGGAACATCTATTTGCACAATTTGCAAAATATCAACCAGATTGATCACATCACGTGCTTGATCCGTGGAAAGCGGTTCTTCATAACGCTTTGTGACAGTTGTATAAAATTCGCTGAGTACCTGGACAGACAGAACGATATTATTAGCAGCAAGTCCCTGGTTCAAAATCTTTTGCGCGAGGGTCTGTTTTAATATATTGCTATTATCGTAAGCGTAAATCAGTACATTGGAGTCTAAAAAGGTCTTAGCGTTCATAAAGATCTTCTCGTGTCCACGTTCGAGGACCCATTTTGCCACTGTATTTGCGGAAAGTATCATTCAATTTTCGAATGCGTTCCCGCCGTTCAGCCTGGTCACTATCTGCTACAGTTTTGAGATATTCGCGTACCATAGCAGTCAAAGTCGTATCCTGGTCCACAGCAATTTTACGCACTTTTTTAACGACTTCTTCATCAATGCTGAGTGTAATATTCATGATGTTTCCTCATCTCTCGTTATTATCCTGCCGTCAATTTGAAATATTTGGTGTCGTATTTAGTAACCCTTAATATGGGTAAAGTCATATCAACTGTCAATTAACACTAACTTGGCAACTCATGTGAGTGGCACCAATACAAAAGGCCAGGACATATCGCCATCCTGGCCTTTTATATCTCAACGCGGAATCCGCCTACAATCCATCCCAATATTTCCACATATCATCCGGCGTCTCAAAGCGCATATCGTTATTATCTCTCCGCCGAAACCGACTCACAAACGCCATGCGAATATCCCGCCCACAATTTACGCCCGGACTGTGCAACATCAAATGATGCCAGAACGTCACCGTGCCCGGCGGTCCTGTAACATCAACTGGCGTGGGAAGATCGTAATATTCCCCCTGCTCATTGCGAAACGCATCCAACCCATTCACCAGACTGTGCGTCTTAAAATACTCGTATGCCCGCTTGTGCGCGCCCGGCCAGATCGAAAACCCTCCCGAGTGCGGCTTGACGTGATTGATATTCACCGTCACCGCGATCGCAAATGTATCCACCACGCCTTCACACGTATATCCGTCCAGATGCATTTGCCTGGCCGTCGTCCAATTGTCGTGTCCTTCGGGATAAATCATCTTGGCAAATGTGTAATTCGACACAGCCAGAGTCCCTTTACCCACCATTTCTTCGCACATATCCTGAATCGGAGTCTCTGTCAACGTCGCCCGCACATCGGGATGACTGCTGCATTTCAAATTTCCCCTCGGTCCCGCGTTAATCCACGTTTCGGGATCGTTGCGATCTGCCTCAATCTCCTCCCACAGCACATCCACCGCCTTATCGATCAAGTGCATCGACACGACATCGCGTTTGACAACATACCCCTGTTCTGTGAAATGCAATTTTTCTTCGTCGGTAAAATAAGCCATAACCTTCTCTCCCCCAAGTGAAGATTCGTAGAAATCGGACGAGAACAATATCGGTTCTTTTCTCCCATAAATCAACTGCGATTACCTCACTCAATCTCCGCCGCCAGTCGCGCCAACCACGCATCCACATCCGCGGGGATATCCAACCTGCGTATGACCATATTTTTCGGAGGATATCCACCCACCTCCTGCTGACTATCTATCACCCGACCTTCGCGCGCGAGAAACTCGCTTATAATCCGCAGATCAATCTCATCGCGGTCTTTCGGACGCGCACCCGCACTTTGTACCACATGATCCACAACCGCCGATGCGGACAACGGGGTGATATTGCCCCAGATTGGCTTCTCATTCAAAATGCGGATATTGCCCGAGGTCAAAGGTGCGGCAGCACCCGTGCGATCCAGCGCGATATTATCCTCGAGATAGGCATCGCCCTTCGACGCCACCAATGCCAGTCCTGACCGCGTATCCTCACCGTGAACCATCACATTGCCCACCACACTCACGCGTGCATTTTGCGGAACGAGATTGGTATTGCCAAACTCGCTATCTGAAAAACTCAGTTGAATCGCCCGAGACCCCGGGTTGTAAATCAAATTGTTCACAATCACCCCGGTTGTAAATGCCTTGAAATACGGATTGCGCTGCACATTGTGGGCATACAAATTGCCTATAATGGCAATCTCCCGACAAAAATCGTGAATCAGGGATCCCTTTGAGTGTGGACCGCTGCTGTGCGATGCATCATTCAGACACTCGGCGATAATGCAATTGACAAACGCGATGCGACGAGAAGTCGCATCCGGCCCATTCAGGCGTGGGCCAGACGCGCTCAGATTTTCATCCACTGCCCATGAAATCGAACAGTGATCGATCAACACATTGTACGCCTCGTCACCATCTGTTGAAATACCATCTGGGGACCATCCACTTCCTTTTTCCTCGCCCGCATCGCCTGGGCGCACCCGAATATGTTGCACAATCACATCGTGCGTCGTAATCGACAACGAACCGCGAATAATCGTAATGCCCGGACTCGGCGCGGTTTGCCCCGCCACAGTCACAAACGGCTCGCGAATCCTCAGCTTTCCCTTGCCCATATCAATCACCCCACCCACTTCAAGCACCACAATACGCGGTCCAGGCGCAGATAGTGCCGCATCCAGTGATCCCTGTCCACTTGCATATAGATTTGTCACCCGAATGACCTTGCCCCCGCGTCCACCGGGCGTATTCATACCAAAATCGCTGATCTGATTCTCCGTAATATCAAAGCGGTGCGCATCATCCAGATTCCGATCTGTGGGATTATCTCCACCTTCTTGACCTGTGGGACTATCTCCACCACACGCGATAAGCGCGACAAATGCACACAGCGCGATTTTTTGAATTATATCCCAATTCATGCTGCTATTTCCTTCAAAATTCATTATGTCCTTCTACAAAATACGTTGCAAATCTGCAAGTGTCAATCAATGGCAAGCCGGAAAAGGATTCCTCCACAACATCGCGTATGACTCCTGCGAGAAAGAAAATTTTTTGTCTAATAACGAGCGACAGGTTGAAATATTCTGTCGCATAGTTGCCGACAGTTGCCCGCATGCACTTACCGATAATCAATAGATTTTGGTGTGTAATATCAACAGGTTAAAAGAAAATGGGTTAAACCATAAGTCTGGCAGGGTATTTGCAAATAAATTGCGAAAATACGCATCCTCTAACCCATTCCATACGTGGTCTCCCATGCCAGATCAACTGTTTCTCAGCCCGCTTTTCCGCAGCCTGCGAACCAAGTGGATTGCTCTTGCACTTTTCGCACTCTTCCCTTCATCTGCTCACGCAGCCTTTGAATTTCAACCCATTGGAGCACATACCTCAGGTACTGGCGATGCAGGCGTGGCATTGGCAGCCGGTGCCGCAGGCGCATTTTGGAATCCCGCAGCATTGGCATGGGGCAAGCGATTGAGCTTGTTTGGCACGTATGACCGGCCCTTCGGAATAGCCGAACTGGCAACACATGCGTTCAGTGCTGGCCTGCGGATTGGCCGCCATGGCCTGGGCGCGAGATATACGGGATTTGGATTCGCGCTCTACAAAGAGCAGATATTTGGTCTCATTTATGGACTGCGCGTATTTCAACAGGCGAGCCTGGGATTCGGCATACGCGCCTTGCAACTAAGCACAGCGGGAATGCCCACACAACACTGGGTGGTATTCGATGCGGGAATAAGATTGCAGTTGCGCAAAGGCGTCTTTCTCGGCGCAACAGTCTGGAATGCAGGTGGCAGGCACACATCTCTTTTGGGACAGGGAGGCACTGTGGGGATGGGTATTGCCGTCATGCCGCGGGTCATGTTGGTGGCAGATATACAGAAAGAAGCGAATTTTCCCACAGGTGCGGGCATTGGAGTAATATATCATATCCGCCCCCAACTGGTGCTACGCACAGGTGCAGGTAGCCGCCCGGAACGATTGAGCGCGGGATTTGGCGTGCGAAAAAGTGGCTTTGCGATTGATTATGCCGCAGTATGGCATACAGTACTGGGGATCACGCATCGCGCTTCGGTGATCTTTGAGTATTAACTCTCTGTTTCAAGGGTTCGTGCTTGACAGGATTTGGGCCTTCAGCTATTTTGGAATTTGGAGGCATGCATGAATTTGGCTTTGAAAACTTTGCGCGAAATTGCTCTTTTTGGTGTGTGCGCCATATTTACGGCAATAATCGGATTAATTGTAGTCGATCAAATTGCAATGCCGATCTATGTGCGGCAAGGTGTAGAAGTCGCTGTTCCCGATCTTATCGGACTTACCCCCTCACAGGCACAGGCGCGATTGCAAGACAAGAGCCTGCGCATGAAAGAACGAGAACCGCGCTGGGATGCTTCTGTGCCTGCAGGACAAATTGTGTGGCAAAATCCGTCTGCCCTCTCGCACGTAAAACCCAATCGCACGGTCTATGTCGCGCCGAGTCTGGGACAGCGTCTCCACGCCGTACCCGATCTCCGCGACCGCCCTTTGCGACAGGCTCAGTTGTGGATTGCACAGGCAGATTTGACCATCGGCAAAGTCACCGAAATGTCATCTTCAGAAATAAAAGAGGGCAATATTATCGATCACACGCCCAAAGCTGGCGAGCAAGTCGTCCCGGGGACGCAGGTCGAACTGATTGTGAGCACGGGACCTCCTCGCGCGCTTGTCAATATGCCCCGGGTTACCGAGCTAAAATTAGACGAAGCCCGGCGTTTGTTATTGTCGCTCGGTTTGCAGCCCAATAATATCCGATACGAATTTAGCACCGCTTATGAACCCGATGTCGTAATCCGCCAGGAGCCAGAATCGGGCACGTCAATAAAACGCGGGTCTCCCGTGCAATTGATTGTGAGTAAGTTGTGAGAAAGTTTTATTTGAGGTTAAAATGATAAAAATCGCCCCATCATTTCTCTCTGCCGATTTCCGCACGCTCGAAAATCAGGTGCGTCTGGTTGAAGAGGCCGGTGCCGAATATATTCATCTGGATATTATGGACGGACATTTTGTGCCCAATATTACATTCGGTGCGCTGGTTGTTGAAGCCATTCGCAAAACAACAGATCTGGTGCTGGACGTGCATCTCATGATTTCTGAACCCGGTAAATATCTGAAAGATTTTGCCGATGCAGGCACAGATATTTTAACCGTTCATGTCGAAGTCAAAGAAGATGTCCCCGCACTGTTGGATCGCATCCGCAAAGCCAATATGAAAGCCGGTGCTACCTTGCGCCCGGGCACGGGGATCAAGGCGTTATTCCCGCTGCTACCCAAATTGGACCTCGCACTCATCATGTCGGTCGAACCGGGCTTTGGCGGCCAGTCGTTTATGCCGGCGTCTCTCGATCGGGCGCGGGCATTAAAAGCCGAAATTGTGCGACAGGAATTGGATGTCGAAATAGAAATTGACGGTGGCATTGATGTGGAAAACGCTCGTCAGGTGGTCGAAGCTGGCGTACAAGTGCTCGTAGCAGGTTCGGCAGTATTTCGCGACGGGGCTATTGAAAAAAACGTACAGGCCATTCGTCAGGCGGCAATGGGATAGTTGCTGCGGATTTTTCGTCAGCTTATTTCTTGCATAAAATTGGCGAATCTTCTATATTTCTCTTTCTTGCCCCGTTATTTTTCAGGTCTTTTTATGTTTGAAATGTTGACAGAACGCCTCAATGGCGTTTTTAAGCAACTTCGCAGCCGCGGTCGATTGAACGAGTCGAACATCGACGACGCCATGCGAGAGGTGCGCCGGGCCTTGCTCGAGGCAGACGTCAACTACAAAGTTGCCCGCTCGTTTATAGCGCGGGTCAAAGAACGCGCCATAGGGCGGGAAGTGCTCAAAAGCATCACGCCCGGGCAGCAAGTTGTAAAAGTTGTCCACGACGAATTGATCGCGTTGATGGGCAATCAAAATGCCGCCTTGCAATTTGCGGAATCGCCGCCCTCAGCAATAATGATGATCGGGCTTCAAGGAGCGGGTAAAACGACAGCCGCAGCAAAATTGGCCCGATTGTTGATATCGGAAAATAAAAAAACCTTACTCGTGGCGGCTGATATTTATCGTCCCGCGGCAATTGATCAACTTTGCGTACTCGGCGAGCAAGTGGGCGTGCCCGTGCATCGGGCACTAGAAGGCACCGATCCGGTCGATATTTGCATACAGGCGGTGGATCGGGCGCAAAATGAAAATTGCGATGTGGTGATTCTCGATACGGCGGGTCGGCTACACGTTGATGACGAGCGCATGGATGAGGTATTTCGCATCCGCGAGGCCGTATCGCCCTCAGAAATTCTGTTTGTGTGCGACGCCATGACCGGGCAAGATGCGGTGTCGTCAGCCTCGGCCTTTTACGAAAAACTCAAATTTTCGGGTGTGATACTCACGCGTATGGACAGTGACACCCGCGGCGGCGCGGCTTTATCCATCCGCGAGGTTGCGGGCGTTCCGATTAAATACATCGGCGTCAGCGAGAAAATCGATGGCCTGGAAGTATTTCATCCCGATCGCATGGCCTCTCGCATTTTGGGCATGGGCGATGTGGTTACGCTGGTGGAAAAAGCACAGGCGACCATTGACACTGAACAGGCGAGAAAAGTCGAACAAAAGCTTCGCTCGGCATCATTCACATTTGACGATTTTCTCGAGCAAATGGCGCAAATTAGGCAGATGGGTCCCTTAGATCAACTGATGAAAATGATTCCCGGGGTGAGCAAGTCCATGCCGGATTTGCAGGTAGATGAAAAGACCTTCTCGCATATTGAGGCAATCATCTATTCAATGACACCCGCAGAGCGCGACAAACCGCATATTATTAATGGCAGCAGGCGCAAACGCATTGCAAACGGCAGCGGGCGCAGCATTCAAGATGTCAACAAATTGCTCAAACAATTCAACATGATGCAAAAAATGATGAAACGCATGTCCCGTATAGAAAAACAGGGCAAAATGGCAATTCCGATGTTCGGATAACACAAAGGAGTTTGATTTGGTTCGACTTCGCTTACGTCGTATGGGCGCAAAAAAAGCACCGTTCTACCGCGTGGTAGCGGCCGATACCACCTCACCTCGCGATGGTCGGTTCATCGAGGTTTTGGGGCATTATAATCCGACAAAAAATCCCCAGATTATCGAGTTGAAAGAAGATCGCGTGAGATATTGGTTGGGCGTGGGCGCACAGCCCTCCGATACGGTACGCAGTTTATTTCGCCAAAAGGGTCTGCTAAAAAATCAGGATCAGGACGCACAACCTGCGGATGCTGAGTCAGACGCCTCATCTGAGGAATGAGTCTTGGAGCCGGATACTGAATTAAACCACTCCAGCACAGGCTTTGTCACGGTTGGCAAAATTATGAAACCCCGAGGCATTCGGGGTGAAGCTTTTTTGTTGCCGCTGACCGATTTCCCGCAACGGTTTGACGATTTGGATTCTATGCGCGTTGAAGCACCCGATGGTACATATTCTACATTGAATGTCGCTTATGTACGCGCTTATGGTTCTCGCCTGGCAATCAAATTTCAAGACATCAACACCCCTGAGCATGTGGGGCGATTGCGCGAGCACTTTATTTTAGTACCTCGCGATGCCGTGTATCCCTTGCCCGCCGACTCGTTTTACGTTTTTGAACTCGAGGGACTGCCAGTTGAAACAGCATCGGGCGCAATGGTGGGACATGTCGTAGAAGTCTTGTCGTATCCGGCCAACGATGTGTATGTGGTGGATCGCAATGGCGAAGACGTATTGATCCCAGCCGTGCGCGAGATTGTTCGCGTGGATCAAAAAGCCGGCAAAATTGTCGTACAGGAAATCGAGGGACTTTTGTAGGACATATCTGTGATGCGAATAGACGTGATCACAATTTTTCCCGATTTGATTCGGGATGTGCTGCAGTACAGTATTCCGCGACGCGCCATTGCTGCGGGATTGATCGACGTTTTGGCGCACGACCTTCGAGACCACGCAGACGACAAACACAAAACAATCGACGATACGCCCTACGGCGGTGGCGCGGGGATGATCTTCAAACCCGAACCCATTGCACGCGCGATAGAAGCACTCCCCGCAGGTGGTCGCGTGATTTTTCTCACACCTGAGGGACGGCAATTTACGCAATCTGTGGCCAATGAGTTGTCTTTGTCGGATCATCTGGTGTTGTTGTGCGGTCACTATCGCGGCATTGATGAGCGCGTCCGCGAAAACTATATCGATGATGAAATTTCGATTGGCGATTATGTGCTCAGCGGCGGCGAATTGCCCGCCCTCATTTTGATCGATGCGTTGATCCGGTTGATTCCCGGTGCCATTGGCAATGCCGAGTCAGCACTTGAAGACTCGTTTCAAAATCGTCTGTTGGATTGTGCGTGGTACACGCGCCCTCAAGAGTTTGAAGGCTTAACTGTGCCAGAGGCATTGCTCAGTGGAGATCACAAAAAAGTCTCCCAATGGCGGCGAGACAACGCCCGGCAACGCACGCTTGAGCGACGCCCCGATTTGTTGGAATAACCAACTTTGTTTGTCTTTTCATTTTTTCAGGAGTTTGTAAATCATGGATGCCATTTTGAAATCTGTTTCCGAAGCGCAGCTACGCGACGATATACCCAAATTTGGAGCCGGGGATACTGTGCGCGTGCATGTGCGCGTGGTAGAAGGTGAAAAAGAACGCATCCAGCTTTTTGAGGGTGTGATCATTCAGCGCCGGGGAGCGGGCATTCACGCGACATTTACAGTTCGCAAAATTAGCACGGGTGGTGTTGGGGTAGAGCGCATCTTTCCACTGCACACACCTCGCATAGCTAAAATTGAAGTGCTGCGCCGCGGTAAAGTGCGGCGAGCAAAAATTTATTACCTGCGCAATCTGCGCGGTCGTGCTGCCCGCATTGCAGAACATCGATAGGGATTCTATTATGCCTCCTCGCCGAGCGCGACAACGCCGCACACCCAAACGCCGGCCCAAAATGCCCTATTCGGAACGGAATATGTGGCTTTTTGCTCTGAGTCTTGCCACTATTGCACTCGGCTATGTTTTTCTTTCCCTACCGCCAGTCGATGGTTTTATGTCGCTCACGCTTGCCCCGCTGCTGCTCGTGCTCGGTTACTGCGTATTCATCCCAATAGCCTTGCTCAGCGGCAAGAAAGAAGACGAGCCATCAACCGATGGGTAATAGATTTTGTTTTATGCGAAAGCATTATCCGGGCGGTTAGCTCAGCTGGTTAGAGCGCCTGCCTTACAAGCAGGAGGTCACTGGTTCGAATCCAGTATCGCCCACCATAAACTTAATAAAAAAGGCTTACGAGAAAATCGTAGGCCTTTTTTTTGTTCGAATCCGATACTGCCCACCATAAAGCTACCCATCGGGGAGAAATATATTGACATCTGCTAATTAAAAAAATAAATTAAGACTACTATTTTTTTTAGAAAAACTTATTTTTTTGCTTTTTTTAAACAGTTTCAGCAACAAAAATTGCCAACCGAATAGACCCCTTGTTCTGTTTAGAAGATACCTCATCGGGTCTTTCGGTAGGAAGGAGGTGTAAATGCTATAAAATTTAACACGTTGTATCACAGGTTAAAAAAAAGAGGAGAGAAATATGGAACGGACAAGAAGATGGTTTCTACCGCTACTTAGCATTGCGCTTTCGCTCTTCCTCGTGCAGGGAGACCTGTTAGCCCAAGAGACAGGTAAGGTCCGCGGTGTCGTCACAGACGAGGAGACCGGAGAGCCCCTACCGGGAGCGAACGTGATCATCGAAGGTACATCATTAGGAGCTTCCACCGATGTGGAAGGCGTTTACAACATCCTGAACGTTTCACCGGGCAAGCATGTGGTCCGGGTATCCATGGTCGGATACACCACTGTGAGCAAAACGGATGTGCTGGTGCAGGGACGACGTACGGTTCCTGTCAATTTCTCATTGCAAGTTAGTAGTATAGTGGGGCGGGAGATCACGGTAACGGCTGAAAGGGAAGTGGTCCAGATGGACGTTTCGGCCAGCGAGGTAATTGTCCAGGGTGAGCAGGTGAGGGAGATCCCTGCAGTTGTGAAGGTCGAGCAGTTCCTGAACACGCAGCCGGGAATCGAGAATATGGTGGTCCGAGGGGGTGGGCAGAATCAGGTCGCGATGGTGGTGGATGGCATCCTGATGGTGGATGAACGGGTGAACAGGCCCACGCTGACCTCCCTCAACCTGAGTACCGTACAGGAGATCTCGATTATCACCGGTGGGTTCAATGCGGAATACGGGAATGTGAGATCGGGTGTGATCAACGTGATCACAAAATCTGCCCAGGACCGTTACCACGGGTCGGTTGATTATCGGTACAGCCCACCTGCTAAAAAGCATTTCGGACCCTCATGGTATAGCGCGGATAACTACTATCTACGGGCTTTTCTCGATCCTGAGGTCGCCTTTGAAGGTACGGGCAAGTGGGACGAGGAAACCCAACTGCAGGAAAGGCAATTTGTAGGCTGGAATGAGATAGCCAAGCGATATACAGAAGATGACGATCCCTCAAATGACATGTCGCCCCAAGAAGCCCAGCAGCTGTTTATGTTCAGAAAATTCGCCGAAGGAGGACCACGCTCTTTGAAGGATGGGGACAAAGCGGACCATATTGGAGACGCGAGTATCGGCGGACCGCTGATTCCCGCCAGTAGAAAGCTGAGCTTCTTTGCATCACACCGTACGGATATCAATATCTATCCCTATCCGATGTCAAGGGATAGCCATCGAGAAGACAACTCGACGCTGAAGCTAATTTTGAATATCATCCCGTCAATGAAACTCACTGCTGTCGGAGGATACAGCAATATCGAGTCGGTCGCAGACGGTAACACAGGGCTCTATTACGACAACGCCATCGAGACGCTGGCGGACGCGACCAGCTATAGCGGCGCGACGATCTATACACCATCCAGGTTTTCTCTGTTCAGTCTCAAGAGGACCTCGTTGGGTTTCGTACTCACACACACCCTGGGCAGATCTACTTTCTATAACCTCAGGGTAGATCGGATGGAATCCGAGTACCGTACGACTGCTCTGCCCATCAGAGACCGCACGCTGCAATACCAGTTCGGTCCAATGATGGTAGATGAAGCGCCGCTGGGTTTGTGGTTTGATTCAATTGAAGCCCAGGACGGAATGCGTATGGGCATGCATCTTTCGACGGCTCGTGACAGCTCGATTATTACGACCACGAATATCCGGGCGGATATCACCAGCCAGATCGGCCGTTACAATCAGGCCAAAGCAGGATTTCACTACGTCTATAACGACCTGGCGATCTGGAATGCCATCTACAATCCGGGCATCACACCCTACACCTGGATAAACACGTACGAAAAGATCCCCAAACGGTTCAGCGCGTACGCCCAGGACAAGCTGGAGGTGGAGGGCATGATCGCGAATATTGGGGTTCGTATGGATTATGCCACGCCCGCCACAGACTGGTATTCGGTGGATCACTATTCCAAATTCCTGACGGCGAAATACCAGGATGACTTTGAGGAAGTCGTTCCCACGGAGCCGGCCAAAAGCCACCTCAAATTCAGCCCACGGCTGGGCGTATCGCACCCCATCACAGTGAATTCGAAGATCTATTTCAACTACGGTCACTTCTACAGCATACCCAGAACAGAGGATTACTACGGCGTCCGGAGGAGTTTTCCGGGCAAGATAGCCTATCTGGGCAACCCGAGCACGGAGTGGGAACGAACCATCGCTTATGAACTGGGGTACGACCACAATCTGTTCAATATGGTGCTCATTCATCTGGCCGGATACTATAAGGATGTCGCCGATCAGGTTGGCAATGTCACCTACAACAATGTGGACGGAAGCGTGGTCTATACCACCGTTGAAAACAACAACTACGCGGACATCAGGGGTTTCGAAATCAGAGTGGATAAAAGCGTGGGACAGTGGTTCACAGGATGGGCGAACTACAACTATATGGTCCTGACCAGTGGGTTTATCGGGCGCCGGAACTACTACGAGGACCCGGTTCAACACAGGCTTTTTGGCCTACAGGACCCATACCAGAGCAGGCCTAAAGCTCGACCCTCATTCCGGGCGAATGTGATGCTCCTGGTGCCGCCGGATTCCGGACCAGAAGTGGCCGGATTCAAGCCGCTGGAGAGATTTCGATTCAGCCTCTTCTACAACTGGAGAGCCGGGGGCTGGATCACCTACAATCCAAACCAGATTCCAGGTATCCAGAACAACCTCCAGTGGGAAAACTACTCGAACTGGAACGCGCGAATATCCAAGGACTTCGTGGCGAGAGGAGTAGATGTCGGCCTGTTTGTGGATATTACGAATCTGTTCAACCAGAAATACTTCAATGGGAACGCGGGTTTTGTCAGCACCTCCGACAGAGAGGACTACATGACAACCTTGAACCTGCCCGAATCTCCGGCCTACGAAAATCCGGTGGGGAACGACAGAATGGGGACCATCGGGGGAGAGGACAGCCATATCATGATGCCGAACGCAGAAAGCGCGACCTTCTTGCCTCCGAGGGATATCTTCTTTGGGATCAAGGTGAGTTTTTAAAAAAACTGTTCTATTTTTAACAGTTAAGAGGAAGGAGAAGCCATGAAATATTCAGGGATAAGGATCCCGAAGGCACTGGTGGCGATCGTTTTTGGATTGATTGTCTTCCTGGTCCTCGCCAACACTGCCCGGGCGGATGTGTTTAAGTGGGTGAGAATCGGAAAAATGTGGAGCGCCATTTTCGATTCCGGCGATATGTCCAGGCCGCTCAGATCATACCGGCAGTTCTACTACAATGGAAACCGATTTATGGAGAATATCGCGTGGAGGGTTGCGGTTAGGGACTGGACCGATGAGAGGGGTGCCACCTGGGGCTTCAAGACCAGCGGTACGAGCGTCTATAACGGTGAAGAGGCCTTTGACAATATGCCCGTCGATGTAGATGGGTTTACGATTAGAAGGTATGTGAGGTTCCAGCCTCCATCTATATCCGTTCAGGGCGCCTCCATCCAGCCCTTCTTTCCATTGGAGGGGGATGAAGTCAATCCGGACTATATCGATTCGAGTGGGGGAAAAGGCGCTGATCAGTTAATCGAATCCTGGATTCGAACCTCGGTCGGGATCACGATCCATCAGAAGGTGTTCGTTTTTTCGCAGGTCAACCACGACGACTATGTGCTTTATGACTGGACTTTCAAGAATACCACAGGCCAGTACACGACTCCGTCCGGGATACAGGTGGATCTGCCCGCCCAGACCCTGAATGGCGTATACTTTGCCCTCGCTGCATGGGTCAATCAGGATATGGGGAATTTCGGATGGAGCACAACGTACGGCGAACAGGAAGGCGATTCGCTGCGGGTCGCCTACAATTATCCTGCCTGGAACAGAGGCCAGCAATACGACACCTTCGGAAATCCCGATCAGACGACGGGGTTTATCAAGGAACCATCCTACGTTGGCATCGCCATTCTACACGTTGACAAATCTGTTGACGACCTTACCGACGACCGAGAGCAGCCGCACGTGTTTGCATCCGGACTGCAGAAATACACCACCGCCCGACAGCATGACCAGAACAATCCAACGGTGAACGAACTGGAATACAGCTCCTTCCACTACGGTTTTCCCGAACTGGTGGAGGGCCAGAAGGCTTACTACTTCGGCCTTAACGTCCCCTCCGAGGGCCGTGTGCGCTACCAGTCGCGAATGGATGAGCGAAAGATCAAATGGGTGCAAGATGCGACAAAGGGACGTGGGGCCATCTATATGTCTCTGGGACCGTTCGACGAGATGAAGGCCGGAGATGATTTCCGGATGGTGTTCGCCGTTGTCGGCGGCTCCCTCTCTCGCGAGATGAGGTGGGATATCGGACGAAGATGGAAAGAAGGAACGCTGACCTGGGAAGGCGAAGACAAGATCCCGCCCGTGGGCCAGGCGTTTCCGGATCTCATTCCGACGGCGGTCGATCGCGCCAAAGACAACTGGGTCGCCACGGGTAAGGACTCTCTGTTCCAGAACATCTATAACGCGGAGTGGGCCGTACGACACAATTACAACGTCCCCAAGGCACCGCCGCCGCCATCCATCGAGGTATGGGGGCGCCCGGATAGGGTCCAGATTTTGTGGGGGTCCGAATCCGAATCCGCGTCCGACTTTGCCGGATACAGGGTGTATCGAGCGGTTGGGAGTCCCGACACGACGTTCACGGTGATCCACGAGTCTCAGGGAACGAGCGTCCACTCGTTTGACGACGTGACCGCCCAGCGGGGCGTTTCTTATTATTACGCTGTCACAGCGTTTGACGATGGGTCGCAGAATCAGCCGGGCATCGAGGATGGGCTTCGACCCGGCGAGAGTGTCGAAAGCGGCATCCTGTATAATCGAACGACGGAACCGGTCTCTCTGACACGGGCGCCAGGGAACACATTGGCCGATATCAGAGTCGTGCCCAATCCCTACAATATTTCGGCAGCAGAGGCAGGACTGCAGTTCCCAGGAGAAAATGACAAGATCCTGTTCGCAGGGCTGCCGCCAGAATGTACAATCCGTATCTTCACTCTAAGCGGAGACCTGGTCAAAGTCCTGGAGCACACGGACGGTTCGGGGGATGAACCCTGGAGCGATTTGACGACCGAAACCAGGCAGATCGTTGTCAGCGGCGTCTACATCGCACATGTAGAGATGCCAAGCGGAGAATCCAGCTTTGTCAAATTCGTTATCGTCAGGTAATCGACGGTCTCGGAGAAGGGGAAATACAATGAAAAAATGTATGGGTTTAACTCTGATACTGCTGATGTTTGTGTGCCTGGTTACACCTGCCCAGGCCCAGAAGAAGAAACTGGCCCAGACGGGGTTTCAATTTCTGAAGATTGGTCTCAGTGCGCGGGCGGAGGCAATGGGCGGAGCGTATTCGATGGTAGGTGACGGCGCCGATGCTATGTTCTACAATCCGGCCGGCATGGCCCGCATGGACTCTAAGATCCAGATGGTCGCACACCGAGTTCAGTGGATCGCGGACATCAACTATACGGCACTGGGAACTGCCTACAAGGCATCTCACGGGATTTTTGCAGTGAACTTCGGCGCTGTCAATTACGGTGAATTGATCGGGACGCAGGTCGCCGGGAACGAGAAGGGATTTACCGAGACGGGAAGCATCGACGTGGGGGCCTATTTTGCGGGACTTGCTTATTCCAAGCAGTTGACAAACAAGTTCTTCATCGGGGGCCAGATCAAGTATGTGTCCGAGCATCTGGGCTCAAGCATAATCTCACCCGTGGGGACATCCAACGTGGCCGTTGATAACAAAGCGGATGCGATAAACTTCACGTTTGGGACCATCTACTACACCGGGTTGAGGAGCCTGAGACTGGGGATCTACATTCGGAACTTCTCGCCAGAAATCGAATACCAGAAGATCGGTTTTCAGCTTCCGCTGACGTTCCATATCGGCGCCGCAATGGAACTCCTTGACTCTCCCTCACATTCTCTGTCGCTGGCATTCGACGCCATCCACCCGCGCGATTTCAGCGAGCGGATCTACCTGGGCGGAGAATACTGGTTTCAGGAAATGCTGGCGCTCCGGGTTGGCTATAAGTTCAATCACGATATGGAAAGCCTGACCGCGGGAGCCGGCGTGAAGCAACGTATCGGCGAGACGCAGGTCATGGTCGATTATTCCTTTACCAGGAACGAGTTTTTCGCCAATGTGAGCCGGTTTTCAGTGGGAGTTGCATTTTGAACCAGACCTGGGACAATATCACAAAGCCCGATACCGTCAATACGAAACTAACTGTGAGTCTCCGGATCACTGAATAGAGATAAGTCCATATTCCTTATGAAGGCCTCCTTAGCTTGATGGATATTTGGTGTGGCGCCAAGATCTGAACTAAGGAGGCTTTTCTTTTTTTGCCGCAGTCGAAAATAGCTGGCAATCTGAGGAGATGAAATGACCGAAACACCCACGACAAGTGTCGGCTCCTTTCAATGGCCCTACACGTTATCGCCCTATGACTCGGGTATGGTCATCGAGGATGTCTGGCCGACAATTTTCTTTGGCGCAGAACGCCTGGAAGAAATCCGCAGAAAAACAGACGCACTGCAGTGGGCCGCCGATTCCCTCTCACAGATGCAAGAAGAAGCCGAGATTGTACTCAAAAAACCACCGCAGCTACCCGAAGAACGGATAGGGTGGCGTCACGACTTCTACTCGCACACCACCGCCGAGCATCTGATCTACGATCCCCAGAGCCCACATCAATTTCTGGATCCGGCGGACCAATCACTCCACGAAAGTGAAGTCCAACACCGGGCCTGGACACTGCTCACCCACGAACGTACCTATCGCCTTATGCGCAGTCTGGGACTGCTCTACGGCCTCACCGAGGATGAACGCTATGCCAGTTGGATAGCCGAAGGGATGCGCCTAACAGCCCAGTTTTTCACCCGGGAAGATCTCCGCGAAGGGAACCACGGTGACGCCCTCTATTTCCAGCCGCTTTACGATGCCCAAGTGCTGGCTCTAATAGCTAACGCTTACTCCTGGACGCGCGACAGCGAGGCGTATTCCAGCACCGACCATCAAACCATCCGCGAAGGGATCTTTGAAGCCGGGATGCCTTCGCAGATCCAATTCTTCGAACGTACAGGCGCGCACAATATGACCTGTTACGTGGGTGCGTGCCTGGCTCTCTCCGGTGAGGCGACCGGCCACGAAGACTGGCTTTCGATGGGTCTGGGCGGCGACCGGGGAGGCCTGTCTGCGCTACTTACCGATGGATTGAGGACCGATCCGGAAGGCAAGGTGGATGGATTTTGGTTTGAAGGGACCATGTTCTACCATTTCTACTCGGTCTGTCCCATGGTCACTGTGTTTGAAATGCTTCGCCAGCAAGGTCAGGTGACCCAGGATATCCAAACCCGTTTTGAAAAGCTGTTCGAAGCACCTATACACATGTGCGATCAGAATCTCGACCTGCCATGCGTGGGCGACCTGGGCTCGCCTGGTTCACGTTCTCTGGCCATCTACAGACACGTTTACGAATACGCTGCGGGACAACTCGGCGGCGATCTGTTCACAGAAACGCTCAGCGCCATATACAAGCGAGGTATTCCCCGCAACAGCCTGACCGCACTCGCCTTCGGCCCTGACGAGATCGATGCAGATCCGCTGTCGCAAAAATCCACCCATCTTTCGGCCATGGGCTTCGGCATCTTTCGAGAAGATACAGCCGAAGGCCCTTTCTATCTTTTGTTCAAAGGAGGTGCGCACGGAGCTGGTCACGACCATCCCGATAAGCTGTCTATCGATCTCAGGGCCCTCGGATTACAAATCGCGTCCGATCTCGGCACCGCGGGCTATGCTGCCAGCGACATCCATGCTTATTACAGAAGCACATTGTCGCATAACACCCTGATGGTAGATGAGCAGAATCAGCAACCAGTGGAAAAGGCCCGGCTGGAATTCCGTGAAATAGATCCTCGACTGGCATCTGCCGTACTCGAAGACGCGTACGAGGGTGTGGAATTGGAACGCCGCATCCGGTTCGGACCGCCCTACATATGGATCGAAGATCGCTGCACGTCCGATACCATCCACCGGTACGCGTGGGTATTTCATGCTAGAGGCGGCATGATTGTTCGTCCATCAAACGTTATCGATGACCTCGATTTCCCGCCTCTGTCGCACTACGGCGTATTTGCCTGGCTCAGGGATCGCCAGACCACTTCCACAGACGGAACTCTCTGCGTAGATTGGCGAATTTCCGATCGGGTTTGGCTGCGCCTACTTGCCGTTTCCGACGGCCCCTTCGAAATCACATCAGGGCGGACTCCCGGCAACCCCATTCCAGACAGCAGAGGCACGATTCTCCTCAGGGCAAAGGGCAAATCGCGCATCTTCCGGACGGCATTGGAAGTACACCGGGGGGTGCCTGGCCTCGCAGCCCTGGAAGAAGAGGATTTCACCTGGTCGAAAGGTTGAGACTCTCCAGCAACCCCTTTCCGGACAGCACAATACCAGGGACTCGTTTATCGTCTGATAGGTACGCACCGATCCAGCCAACGGGAATTACAGATGTCAGCACTGGATACACCGAGGATAAGTCCGACAGAAAACGTCGAAGTCCCCAGGCCGGCTCGCATCACGCTTCGCTCTGTCTTCTTGGGTGTGGTCACCATCGTTGCCCTGCACATCTATACCAATCACGCAGGCCTGGTCATGGGATCTTCCGCTCTGGTAAAGTCACAGTACCCCATGGCGATGTTGATCCCTTTCTTCCTCTGGCTCTTTGTAAATATCGTTCTGAAAGCCTTCTTCCCTTCCGCCGCCCTCAGCGGCAGAGAGCTTCTGGTCATCTACTGTATGTCCTGGATCTCCTCCGGCATTGCCCTTGAAGGCTGGGCAGCCTACTGGTCCACTATCGTCTCGACCCCGACCTATTACGCGTCTCCCGAGAACCAGTGGCAAGAGGTCCTTTTCAGCGCTATTCCCTGGTGGGCGTTTACAGACACAGATACGGGCGTCATTCGACCTTTCTTCGACGGTCTTTCTCCAGGTATGGCAATACCCTGGATCGGGTGGATCAAACCCATCTTCTGGTGGGGGAGCGTATCCATCGCCCTGTTTACCGCGGGAGTCTGCCTCTGCATGCTCTTCCAGCGGCAGTGGGAGAACGCCGAGCGCCTGACATATCCTCTCGGGCAGTTTGCTGTCCACCTGACTTCAGGGTTCGACGGACACGACCGCGTGCCTGCCATCTTCAAAAAAAAGATCTTCTGGGCAGGATTCTTCGCTGTGTTCGGCGTCATTCTATACAATATAGCGGGCTATTTCTTTCACGAACTACCGCCCTTGAGCATCTATGGCGGCATCGGAAGCAAACAGATAGAGATCGCCAAAGGCTACCCATTCATCCCCATTCGCATCCTGCCTTCCATCGTGGGACTCACCTACTTCTGCGATCTCGATATTCTGTTCAGTTTCTGGGCTATCCGACTTCTCGCCACCCTAAAACTGGGCATGATGAACCAGACGGGCTTCACCGTCGGCATGGCGGGCCAGCAGGCTCGACCCGAACAGATCATCGAGATCGAAAGCCACGGCGCTATGGTGCTGATCGTAATATGGTCGGTCTGGGCGACCCGAGAGCATCTCCGCCAGGTATGGCAGTCGGCACGCACTGGTAACCTCATAGCAGGTGATGGGAGGCACTATCGTGCTGTACTGATCGCGTTTTTTGCCGCCACGATTTACATCATCGGGTGGATGCACGCCGTTGGCATGGCCTATCCGGTTGCTGTGTTTCATACACTCCTGCTCTATATTGCCTACTTCACCGTGGCCAAATTCACTGCTGCCACCGGGTTCACCCACCTCTTTCCCCCCACCACCAATCCCTACGGAGCCAAAGGCGGGGAACTGCTGACAAGCTTTGTCGGTACAGCGCATCTGGACCGGAAAGACCTCGTCGGAATCGGCTTGGTGAACTCCTGCGGTTTCTTCGGTAACGCTCGCGTACCGGCGTGGCCCGCGCTACCCCACCACTTCAAGCTTCTCGGCGAGCAGACCAGAACACCTTCTCGCCTCTCTGGCCTGGCTTTGCTGGCCTTTGTCGTCGGTATAGCCGCCTCATTCGCCTCCATCATCTATATCGCCTATCATTACGGCGGCCAGAACCTTCATCTTGCGCCATTCAGCTCGAGCGCAGGTCCCGTCGGTTCCTACAACGCGATGCGATCGGACATCCTTCGCGCTGATCGCACTGTCTTCGATCCCGACAAAATGATCGTCTGGCTGCTCGGGGGCCTTGAGGCATGTCTCCTGATTCTCCTGCGCAACCGTCTCCCCTGGTGGCCAATTCACCCGCTCGGGTTGGTCTTTCAGGACACACGTGGCCTGCGATTCTATTCCTTTTCGCTATTCCTCACCTGGGCAGCGAAACTCATCCTGCTGCGCATCGGAGGGATCGCGCTCTACCGCCGCGCCGCCCCTTTCTTTATCGGTATCACGGTGGGTTATGTCGCCGGCATCGTCGTTTCCTCCATCGTTGACCTCATCTGGTTTCCCGAGGGAGGTCACTGGATCCATACCTGGTAGAGATATCCGCAATCGTGTCTGGAAATAGTCGATAGAAGAGTTGTCCAGGATGCTGAGAACTCGAAATCGCCGTTCATATCCGATTCTGTAAATTGGTCATTCCTACTATTTATCCTTGATTTTTCAGCATAAGAAGCTAATTTGAAACATCGCGAGCAATATACCTGTTCCTTTCTGTCTTTTGAATTGAGGACCCCATTTACTTCGGCAAGTCTTTACAAACAAAGATGGTAGCACAGGCACGATGTATCTGGCTTGCAGTGATCTTACATGTGATGGAGAAACCATTGAAACGATCTATCAGAAACGATGGAAAGTGGAGACGTTTCACAAAACGCTCAAGTCCAATGCCGCCCTATCCAAGTCGCCGACAAAGCGGGTGCGCACGCAAAGCAATCATTGTTTTATGGCCATTTATGCCGCCTGTCGTTTGGAAGGCTTGCGAGTCAAGCATCGACTCAATCACTTTGCCCTCAGGTCAAGACTCTATCTCAAGGCGATTCGATATGCTTTCCATGAACTACAAATCCTTAAAGCTGCGTAACATCAGTGAGTAATAATAAAAAAACACAAATTGTGCAAAACATTAGGTGATATTTTCTATTCTCCAAAAGCAAAAAGCGTATATAGCCGGCAAGAGCAAAACATACGACCACCCGCTGGAGCGTCTTGTTTACTCCTTTAGGGTGTTTGTTCATATTACCAGCGAACTTTATCCTAATCTGGAAACACCCAATGATCCACCACTACCTGCTTGTGGCGATTCGCAATCTCAAGCGTCACAAACTGCATTCGGCGATCAATATCCTCGGTTTGGCCGTTGGTATGGCGTGTTGTCTCTTAATTATACTATTTATAATAGATGAACTGAGCTATGATCACTTTCATGGGAAAGCGGATCGAATTTATCGCATTGTAAGTGAATTTGAAAATGAGACCACTGGCGAAATGTATCAGAGGGCAACAACACCCTATCTGTTAACTGAGTTGCTTAAAGAGCAATTTCCTGAAATTGAGAAAACTGTGCGCTTTTATCGCATAAACCCATCTGTACGATATGGCAACAAGCAATTTTTTGAACGTCAATTTTGTTTTGCCGATGCCACTGTATTTGATGTGTTTTCGTTTCCGCTGGAAAAGGGAGATCCAAAGACAGCGCTCAAAGAACCCTATTCGATTGTGATTAATACAGAGATTGCCAGGAAGTATTTCGGTGATGCAAATCCTATGGGGAAGCTACTCTGGGTAGGAGATTCGATGCCTACGGTGAAAGTAACAGGGATATTGAAAGACACTTCAGATAACTCGCATATTGGATTCAATGCGCTGCTGTCGATGTCTGTTTCACAGGATTTGTTTTCGAATACTACGCTTAATACCTGGCGAAATACCCAGTATACTTATGTGTTATTGCGCAAAGGGATTTCATCTGGTGCGCTTGAAGAAAAATTAGTCGCCTTTGTAAAGCAACTTTATAAAGCAGATGTGCCATTTTCAAAACTGATTTTGCAGCCTATCACACGTATTCATTTACACTCAAATATCCAAGAGGAGTGGAAAGAGAATGGTTCTATAGATTTTGTGTATACTATCGGAAGTATTGCTGTATTGGTGATGGCAATTGCGTGTTTGAATTTCATGAGTTTGTCAACAGCGCGATCTATTATTCGCGCTAAAGAAATTAGCCTGCGAAAGGTGGTGGGTGCGCATCGGTGGCAGTTGGTTGCTCAGTTTCTCGGCGAGTCGGTACTGTTATCCTGTATCGCCCTTTGTATCACGCTGTTATTGGTTAAATTTTCTGTGCCTTGGTTCAATAAATTGATGGCAACAAATCTACAAGTATCTTTATGGCAAGGTTGGGTTGGTTTCCCGTCTTTCGTTGGTTTTGCCTTTTTTATTGGGCTTGTCGCTGGGTGTTATCCCGCTTTTGTATTGTCGGATTTCCAGCCTGTCCAAGCCTTGGAAGAACAGAAGGTTGGTCGCGGTGTGGTATTTCGCAATGCGTTGGTTGTAGTTCAATTTTGCATTTCAATTGTTATGCTGATTTGCACAGGTATAGTCTTTGAACAGTTGGAATTTTTGAGATCCAAAGCATTGGGCTTTGAAAAGGAAAATGTAGTGGTAATCGAACGATCAAGATTTGTACACGCTCAATTAGATGCATTCAAAGCAGAAGTATTGAAAAATCCAAATGTATTGAGAATAGGAACGGGCCGCAATATACCCCCCGATGACCTTGTGCGTCGATATGACGTAGTTCCTGAAGGTGGAGCACCAAGAGAGATGGCTGTATTGATGGTAGATTCGGATTATTTTAGAGCTCTTGGGATCGACTTAGAAATGGGACGCGATTTCTCACAGGCTCGGGCAACAGATGCAGAGGGGGCGGTGATTCTTAATCGGGCGGCGATAGAAGAATTCGGATGGGGAGCACCATTAGGCAAAACAGTGCGTATACCGTATGTGGAGCGGCAAGGACAGGTGATAGGGGTGATCGAAGATTTTCATTTTGAGTCGCTCTATCAGGAGATTGTGCCAATGGCGTTTATTATGACGCCGCGCTGGTATAGCAAGTTTGTTGTTCGCGTTCGGTTCCAAAATATAATGAATACGATTGAATATCTAAAACAGACCTGGGATGTATTTGTTCCGGATCGTTCGTTTGAATTCTATTTTTTGTCTAGTCGATTAGATGGGTTATATCAAGCTGAAAAAAGACGCGGACATGTTTCAGGTATTCTAACGGGATTAGCGATGTTTGTTGCTTGTTTGGGACTATTCGGTTTGGCGGCATTCACCGCAGAGCGGCGGACAAAAGAGATTGGCATTCGCAAAGTGTTGGGTGCGTCGGCGGGTAGTATTGTGATGTTACTGTCGAAGGATTTTTTGACACTGGTTATGGTCGCAAACCTCATTGCGTGGCCTGTTGCATACTGGGCCATGCGAGATTGGTTAACGAATTTTGCTTATCGTATAGATTTGCACTGGATAATTTTTGTGCTCAGTGGCGGGTTGGCGTTGCTGGTTGCATTCCTGACAGTAAGCTATCAAGCTTGGAAAGCTGCTTGTACAAATCCTGTAGATGCTCTCCGAAAAGAATAGAAAAACAAAATCATGACGTCGAACTTCTGGAGAATTGATAGAGGATGCACAAGACGACACCAGAGCTGAAGGACTTTTTAAGTGATCTTGTAACTTATTGATATAGCAAACATTGCGCGTATCGTGAGTTTTTAGGTGTTCTTGCTTACAAGCAGGAGGTCACTGGTTCGAATCCAGTATCGCCCACCATAAAATTAAAATAAAGGGCTTACAAGAATTTCTTGTAAGCCCTTTTTGTGTTTGGGAAAGGAAGCCAATCTAAAACTCAAACAGCACATTCGGTTTTCTGGGATTACTCCTTCTAACCTCCCATCAGGGAGTTCCAGCACTTGCGTCGAATGGCGCGTTCCTTGTAGTTGTCGCTCTGGGACACGCCCAGGGGGTTGCCGAACGTGAGAATATTGTTCACATCTTCGGCCCTGTCGCGCAGGTTCCAGTCGTGCGGCCTGTTGAGCTCCTCGGGGTCGTGGTTCCAGGTCGGTTCGCTGTTCTCCTGGGTGCGCTGGAAGTGAAACTTGACCATATGGCGCTTGACGCCGGAGCGGTTGGCCGCCGTGCCGTGCCACAGATCGTAGTGGGTAAGGGCGACCGTGCCGGCCTTGATCACCAGCGGGACCTGCCCGCGAATATTGGTGTAGGTGGCCATGCGGTCGGTGGGCGCATTCCGGAACTGCGTACCGGGCACGATAATGGTTGGCCCCATCTCTGTGGTGACGTCGCGGGGGTAATAGAGCCCCAGGAAGTGGTCGATGCGGGTTGCCCGGTTGTTAGTGCCATCCTGGTGCCACTGCATGTGGTCCGAACCGGGCGGTTTGCAGTGCCAGTGCCGCGGGGACAGCACCTCGTAGTCAGGGCCGAGCAGGCTGACCAGTACCCCTCTCAAGGCCGGGTGCTCCAGCACCTGCCACAGGTCGGGCACCACATCGGTGATTGCGGCGCCGGGATTGGAATCCAGTTCATCCAACTGCCGCGCGATCCCTTCGTTCAGGCCTTCCGGCAGGTCGGGCTCCACAATGTGATAGCCGTTGACGATAAACCGGGCTACCTCCACGTCGGTAAGTAGGTGTTCTTTATTGGTCATCGATGATCTCCAGTCTTTGTAAAATGAACTCGTAGCCGACCACGTCCAGGTCCTGATCGCTAAAGGGCGCTTGCAGGTGGGGAAACTGCACAATCTGCCAGCCATCCACCAGAGCATCGTGCACGGTCTGGTAGGGCCACTCCTGCGCTTCGGCGGCGATCTCCGCTCTGTATCCCTCGATCGGCTCGATCGGCGTGAAGCCCAGGATCTCCGAAAAGACGCTGGGCGTGCGGGCATGCAAGTAAAGCAGCCGCTGACGCGGCATGGTTGACGAGTCGAATTTCACGGCTTCCATAGGGCTACGCACTCCTGTACGGGTTGAATTTTCCAAAAAAAGCTGTTCATATCTCCCCTATCCCCAATCTCCGGATTCTTCACCCCATCTCCTCTCCATGCTCCTCGTATTACCAGGCGTGAATAAAGTGGCCACCACCGGAAAACCAGATCAGATCGACCAGAAGAGAACAGCCTAAGGCGAACGCATAGCCTGCGATCAGGCCGTAGCAGCAGGGCTTGAGCCAGCGGTAAAGGAGGATGCCGCCAAACTTGAGAACGATGACTTTGGCCAGCCAAACCAGAAAGATATTGACCGAATAGTAGCGCACGTACCACTCAAACATCAACCAGAGGCCGGCCGGATGGATCGGCCACCAGGCCAGGCGAACCTGGAGGACGATCATCAGAGTGACCGTGGCACCGCCGATCAGCCATACGGCGATCTTGGCCGGGTCGGGGACGGTGAGATGGGTATCGGATACGGCGTTGGCAATACCCTGATACATGTTAACCGGCTGGCCGCGCAAAGTCCAGGTCTGAAAGGAGGCTGCTCCCTGGGTATAGGAAAACCAGATCGTATACAGAGCGGCCGATAGCAGGCCGATGAGCAGGCCGGCGAACACGAGCCGGGCAATGCCGTGCGTGCGCAACCTGGAGATTTGGGGCAGGACGGGCATGAGCCGCCAGCCGGCAAGGCTGCCTTCATTGATCAAGCGCAGCCCCACCTGTGTGGATTCTGCCATATTGGCCGACCCGATCCAGATTTGGGTAACGCCGCCGATCGAGAGGCCCCAGTAGGGAAAGAGGTAGGCATAGCCGCTGGCGGCGAGAAACTTCATGGCCGTCAGCACCCCGGCCCAGAAAAAACCCAGCCACGCCAGGGCGGCGAGCCACCCAAAACCGACCGCGTGCAGCCAGAACACCAGGTAAATCAGGCCGCCGATCAGCGCGATAAAAGCCGGGCGGGGTGCGAAGACAGAGACATCCGACGTGCTTTCAGGGCGCAGTACCTGGCGGCATACGCGCTTGAGGTGGCCGCGCGCAGTCCAGACCGTCCACACGGACAGACCCATCATCGCGCCGTGCGAAAAGATGTTGCCAAGTTCGCCCGGACTGGCGCTTTGACCGCTCAGACCTGCGGATAAACCGATACGATACATGCCGTGAAGTAGTGTTTGGCCCACGGCAAATAACGACCAAATGCTGAACAGAATGTTGACGTCGCACAGAAACAGAAATCCGGTCAGGGTGGGCAGGATCCGATAGGAGACCGGGAATAAGAATCGGGAGACCTGGATGCCGCGATGGCCGCTCCAGCGGCTGTAGTACGGGTCGAAAACGGAAACGTGAGGAAAACCGGGATTCCAATATTCGATCAGATTAAAAAGCAACGGAAGGGCCGCAACGGCAAAACCCACCCAGAAGAGCCGCGAGCGAAACAGTCTCGGCAACCCGGCCTGCCGGTCGAAACCGCGGGTCAAATCCAGGGAGGCTTGAGCGAGAGGATATGTGAGGCGTTCGTGCTGAATCCACTGCTTTTGGAACAGGGCCGTGAGGCTTAGCCCGATGGCCGTCATGGCCACGGCGGCCGAGACGGCCCAGAAAACCGGGGGAATCCACGCGCCCCACGGCAAAGCTTCGTGCCCCAGGCCGAGGTAAAAGTGCCCCAAGACCCCCGGCGCATCGGTGGGATAAAGCCACCAAGGCAGGTGATCGAAAATCAGCTCTTCCCAGCGATTCTCCGGCGAGGCATAATACCGGGGCGCAGTCATGACGCCGATCCATCTGGTAATCCAGTTGAACCCGGCGAACATGCCGCCCGTCCACAGCAGGCTGAGTACAAAGCGCAGTTCGCTGGTGGACAGCGACAGACGGGGCGTACAAACTTTTAGCAGCAGGTTGGTGAGCAGCCAGAAGACAAAAGGGATCAACACGACCACGGGCAGGTTGGACATCGCCAGACGCCCGGAGTTCGTCTTGAAGTCGAGATAAGTTGCCCCTGCGCCCACCAGTACCACCGTCAGCGCAGCGAAGACCACAACCGTCCTGCGCAGCCGGATATCGGGCACGACGTCCCGGCCCAGGGATACTGGATCGCGCCTATGTCCTGGCGAAGAGGCGGTCATTCCTGCATGCCGTTAGAAACTTCCATTGACCGAGAACCTCAGCGGGGCATTGAAAAGGTCGAACTGGGAATAGGCGAAATCGACCGCGATGTGGCGGCCATTGTCGCGGCCCCACTTCATCCCTACGCCAAGCGTATATCCCTCCACGTCGGTGTTGAACTTGTACCCGCCGCGCAGCGCCAGCGTGTTCATCAACCATAGCTCGCCGCCCACGACCAGCCGTTCCTCGTAGTCGATGGGGAAATTGAAATTCGACGCGATCGTCAGCCAGACCGGGTCTCCCCTATTTCCATAGGCCTCCATCGCCCCTGCGAAGTTGAATACCGCCGGCATCGGGAACGCACGGTCCACGGGCGTGAGGTCCTTCCCGAAGTTCTGGAAGCTCATCGCAATCCGCACCGATTTGAATCCGGTGTCGAAGTGGGTGCCCACCGACATGTCCACCGTCTGGAGGTTCTCGAGGTGCAGACTTTCCTGTATCCATCGGAAATGCACCCCGAAGGAGAGCTTGTTCGTCAACTGCTTGGCGTAGAGGAATCCCACCGCTATGTCGCCGATGTTCATCATCTCCCCAGTGCCCTGCGGCTCTAAGATCGTCGTCTCCTCAGTAGCGGGGGGCTGGTGACTGATGAAGCTGAGTCCCACCACACCGTACCGCGTCTGCATTGCCGTTGCCCCGGACATCACCATACTGCCGGCGATCCACTCGCTGTAGGTAAACAGGAAGTCGAGGCGCTCGACCTCGGTCAGGCCAGCCGGGTTCCAGAAGGCCGCGTTGATGTCGTCGGCCACCGCCACGAACGCCTCACCCATCCCGACCGGGCGAGCGCCCTGACCGATCTTCAAAAATCCAAAACCCGCCCTTCCCACCCGCTGCCCCGCCAGGCTCCGGGTGTTCTCATCGATGTCAAAATCGCTTTCAGTCCCGATCTCGGCCCCCAGAACAGGGGAGAGGGCGAAGAACCAGACCGTCGGAACGACGATCAACCAGATCCTGTATGCCATCTCAAGGGTCCTCCTACCTGATAATTACGAATGTACCGATGAACTGCTTTCCCTCCGACCCGGGCACCAGCGATTCCACCACGTAGTAGTAGATCCCGCTGGCCGTCTCCTGGATAAACGATCTCGGGATCTGCCGCTCCCACGCTGTCTCACCGACCTCGGCGTTGTGGTCGATGACCCTTATCAGGTCCCCCGCAGGGGTGAAGATGGAGATCCGGCACTTCCGGGGGATGTTCACGAACCGGATGCGGTCGCTGCCCGGGTACTTGTGCAAGTCGTCGTCCCGATAGGGGTTGGGCACCACGCGCACGGGCTCCTCCAGCCGGTCCTTATCGACCGTGCCGGGCACCTTGGGAGCCACGAGCTGATTCATCCGCTGCTCCGGGGCCGAGTGCCCGGACTCCATCCCATTCTTCACCCGGTTCTGGAGCTGCAGAGGCAGGTCCTCAAGTGTCATCGTCCCGTCGTTGTTAACCCAGGTCGAATGCCCGCTATCCACCGTCCGCACCGAGTAGCTATAATTGAACCCGGCCACAGAGGTCTCGTCGTCGAAGGTGTATGTCCCGGCAGCGGCGTCGTAGTGCGCGGGGTCCCCCACCGGAATCTCCTTCAACAATTTCCAGGGTCCCTCAATTTTGAAGGTAGCCCGATAGACCCGGTAGGCCACCACATCGCGCGCCTCGTTGGGGTCGGAATAATCGGGGTCCTCGGCCCGGTCCGCATCGTCCGGCCAGACGAGGCGCCACTGCCCATTCGGGTTGTCCTCGTGCTGGGTGGCCACATCCGGCGGACAATCAGGCAGATCGTAGCCGCTGTTGTAGGCCAGGTGCGCACGGCGCACGTGCCGCACCATCACCGGCAGCCCGTTCGGAAGCTCCTCCTGCCGACCGAGTTGCGCCCACTCGTAGAACCCCAATCCCCGGGAGTCCACCCCCGCGTCCTCGTCCTCGAACTCCCCGCCATAGCCACCCGCAAAGACCATCACGAGCTTCGCCTTCCCGTTCGGCGGGAGGTCGTAGGGTCCATAGCTCTGGGAATGCACGTAGGACCCGATGTCCGTCGGGTTGTCCACGATGCCCGCCTCAATGAGCTTCTGGAAGATCGCTTCGTCGCTGTCCTTTTGCGGATCGGCTTCGGTGTAGCTGCTGTTGCTGAAGATCTGGAACCAGTTCGCCGCCACCGGCTGGTCCGCCACCTTTGGTGCCTCATAGACCTCCGGGTCGTTAACAAACGGCGGCTCGGTATCGATCGGCGCAAACCCCAAATACATCGCGTCCGTAAGCTCGTTGTCCGGCCGGTGCGCAAACCCGGGCGAGTGCCGGCTGGAGACGTAGGGGCCCCCCGTATCGTCCCACAAGGTGTTGGGCGAGTCCCCATCCCAGTGGTAGCTGATCTTCAGGTCCGCGTAATCAACCGGACCGTCATAGTTTGCCGCGCCCGTAAACCGGTAGTAATCGTCCTCGTGTAAGGCACTATGCGACCACCATGAGCAACAGGTGTTAAATATCCCGGCCGAGGAGATGGTCTCGATGTTCTGGAAGGAGAAGTACACGTCCTTGAGCGGCTCGGGCAGCCCGGCGTCCGGCACGCCGTCGCCGTTCGTATCCCCGTTGTTGTCGAAGATGAGTTCCAGGATGATGAAGTCGTCGAAATCCGGGTAGCTCCACGCATACGCCTTTCGCGTCACCGTGATCCCGAACTTCGTCGTCCACTGAGAGATCACCATCTCCTCGGGGAAGGCGTCGTCCCCAATGTAGCGCCCGTAGATGTGGTTGTGAATCTCCAATGGGCCGCGCGCCACCGCCGGCGCGCCCGGATAGTAATTGGCCATTGGGCCGGGCCTTCGCTCCTCCGCGTAGTTGTACCCCCCCTTGTAGTGGGCGTAGGTCTCGAACCCCAGGTGGAACTCCGGACCGCTGGCCACGTCATAGACCTTTCCAACGATATCATCGGTATTCCAGCGGGGCCCGGCCGCAGAGACTCCCTTGTCCGGGATGAGGATGGAGATCCCCTCCCCTCGGGTGGTGGAATAAGGCAGATTAAACCGGCCCCTCCTCGCCGATACGGTCCACTGCCCCCACCAGTTGTTAAAATCGGACGCATCGCGGTCCATGAACCCTCCCGGGTAGTTCATCCCAGCGTGCCAGGGGGAGCCGGGCTGGCGGATCACCCGTCCGGAGAGCCCGTTGCGGAAGGTGTGCCAAATCTTTGACCGGGTCAGTTGCCGGTGTGCGAACTGCCGGATATTCTGCGCGTTCAGGTCCGAAACGAACCCGAAAAACAGGGCCGCAGCCAGCGCGCAGATCCCAAGCAGGATGTGCCGTCTATTCAAACAACGCATCGTATCGTCCTCCTTTTATTAGAACCTCACCCGCAGTCCCAGATGGACATCTCGAGGCCGGCCCCAGAAGCTCCGATCTCTCGGGTCTCCGTACAACTTGTAGTTCGGGTCGTTCGGCCGAGGCTTGCGCAGCCCGTACTGCACATAGTCGAAGTTGCCCGCGTTCCGGTCCTTCTGTCCGAAGATATTGAACGTCTCCACGAACAGGGTCAGGTTCAGGCCCCTGCCGCCCAGCTCCCGGAACGTCTTCTGTGCGTTGAAATCCGTCCAGGTGCGGATCGGCCGGTGCCGGATCTCCGACCCGCCTTCCGGCGGGCTGTACACGAAGGGGTTGCCCCCTCGGATGTGGTAGATTAAGTTGAACTGGATGTTCCCCAGAAGCCCGGCTCGCCCCACCTTCGGGCCCCAGTCGCTGGGGGTCTGGTAGAAGGCCTGCAGACTCCCGAAGGCCCGGATGTCCGAGCCGAAGAACGGCCCGGTTTCGTCGGAGAGGCTCCCCCCGTTGGGGTTGTAGAGCCCCCAGAACCCCGGCTCGTCCTTCACCGGAATCAGGATGCGTTCGTCCTCCGCTTCGAGGAATCCCCGGATGCGCTCCTGCGCATTGTGTCCGATATCCCGGATCTCCGCCTCCGTCAGCGGCACCGGCACCTCTTCTCCGTTCACAACTTCGTACTTGTACCAGTAGTTCCCCGCGGCCACCCAGGTGGAGTCCGGGTACCAACCGTAGGCCTTCGGGCTCGTCTGACCCGCGGACGCCCACTGTACGTTGTACGCCGCTCGGAAATAGAACCGGGGACTGACCCGCTTTCGCAGGCTGAACTCCAGCCCCCGCATATCCTCCCACCACCGGTTCACCGGTACGCCCGTGCGGTTCGGACTGCCCGTGCGGGGGTCGTTCCAGTTCATGCCGGATCTGGAGCTGTGCTGGTCGTCCGTGCTCTTGTAGAACGCCGTCATCGACAGCACGTAGTCGGAGACCGCATTCCAGTCCATGCCCACCTCAAAACTGCTCGTCTGCTCGGGCAGGCCGTAGTGCCCGAACCACGTCCCCAGGTCCGTCTCGGTCAGCCCGTTGAACCTCTCGTCTTCGTCGATTTGGCCGTTATTGTCCAGATCCTGGTCCGGCGCGTTCGCGAAGAACTGCCGCCCAAACTGCGTCCGGAATTCCGGCCACCGGTAGAACTTGCCGTAGAAAAACCGGATAATGGAACTGGCCGTGATCGGGTGAGACACCCCCACCCGGGGGCTGACTGCTATGTGGTTCTCCATCGCGGTCGTGGGCGCTTTCTGCAGGAGGGTGTAGGAGTTGTACATCGGAGTCGACGGGAAGGCCGGCACCGTGAACCGATCAAACCGGGGATAGAAGGCGTCCAGCCGCAGCCCGGCGTTCACGACCATCCCCTCGAACTCCATCTTGTCCTGCGCGTAGAAAGTGAGTTGGATAGGGCTGATCGCCTCTTCGATCTGGCTGTTGTCCCCGTAGTAGCTAATCCGCCGGATGCTGGGGTTCTCCTGCACGAACCCCCACCCCCAGGAGTTGAACAGGGTGAGATCGATCCCTGTCTTGAGCAGGTGCCCCGAAGTGACCTGGCTGGACAGGTCTGCCTTGAAGTTGACCCGGTGGCGCCTCGAAACCTCGAATGCCCGAACCTTTCGAGGCAGGTTGAAGAACCCTTGCTTGTCCCTGATCGGGTTCTCCGAGATCGCCGGCAGTCCGCTCGTGTCCTGACTGGCGGAGGACCAGGACAGCCGAACCTCGTAGAACGTCCGGGGGCTCAGCGTGTGCGTCGCAAATGCGTAGAGCAGGTTGTCCGTGTCGGTGAATTTCCCCACCGTGGATCCCGACGGCAGAAAGAGGTTCCGCCCGGCGTCCTGCATCCCTCGCGAGATCCCGGCGCTAGACCCTCCTATGGACTGACGGCGGGTGATCTGCACCCTTCCGTCGCTGTCCCCCCAGGTCCGGTGGTAGAATCCGCCGATATTCAGCTTCATATTGAACGTCAGGTCCAAGCTCAGCTTCCCTGTGTTTTGCGTGTTGGCCGGGATGCGCTTCGCAGCGCCCGGAGACGCGTTGGCCGACCGGTCCGTGCGCGAGCTGGCGAAAAAAGTCGCGCTTCGGGTCAGCGGCCCGGAGAAGAATCCCTCGAAGAAGTGCCCGGTCACACCGGTGTAGTCCGTCCGCGTGTGGATGCGGTCATTGTCGTCTGCGGTGCCGAAGATGAAGTCAGGCCCGGGGTGGTCGTTGTCTGCGTAGGTCTCGTTCACCCAGTCCGAATCGTCCCACCGGAGGTTGCCCTCGAACTGCGGCGCCTCGTACACATCCTTCCCCCAGTGCTTCTTCCCCACCGGTTCGAACACGTACTCGAACCGTCCGGAATACCGTAAACCACCCTCCCGCGTCACAATGTTGATTATCCCGCCCTGGGCGTTGCCGTATTCCGCCTCCCACCCCCCAGTCAGCACGGTAAGCTCTTGCACGGCGCTGGTGTTCACCCCATGGAACCGGTTGAACCTGGACTGGCCGTCGTAGGTCACGATAGGCACCCCGTCCACGTAGAAGGTCGCGTCTTCGGCCCGACTGCCCCGGATCTGGAGGCTCCCGTCTGGCACCGACCCCGCCTGCAGGCTTACGAACTCATCTACTTCCCGCACGATAGAAAGCTGCTCGATCTCCTCGGAGCTCACTACGTACTTACTCGTCGTCTTGTCCCGCTCCACCAGCGGTCGTTCCGCCACCACCACGATCTCCCCAGTCTGGATCGTCTCCTCCTGGAGGATGAAATCCACCGTCATCGTATAATCGACTTGCACGTTCACGTCCGTCTGCGACACCGACCCGTATCCGACAATCGACGCAGTCAACCTGTGCTTCCCCGGCGACACCGCCAGGATCAGGTAGCGCCCTTCCACGTCCGCACTCGCGCCCAGTCGCATTCCGGCCACAATTACGTTCGCCCCCGGCAGGGGGTTGCCCTGCCCGTCGGTTACCTTCCCCGTGATTTTACCGGTCGTCGCAGCTTCCGCATGCCCGGCGTAGCCCCACAGCAGGCCCAGCGCCAGCACGCAGACCACAAGCAGTTTCAGATTTCCCATATACCGGTTTCTCCTTTCCTTTTGGCCCGTTCGGGTCAACCTGGGGCAGATTTACGGCGAGCCCTTAAAGATACATTTTGATCCGAATGCCGAAGTCCAATACCTGAAATGGAAATACCTCCTCTAACCCCCACGCCTTCATCGGCCGCAGTTGACCCAGCATCACGTTATACCGGCCGCGGAAATCGATGGTCGCTCGCTCGGACACGAAAAGTCCAACTCCAAGCCCGAGACTGATCCCCAGGGCCGCTCTTGAGTCCCCATCCGGCTCCAACACGAGTGTCGAGTCCAGCGCATCCCCTGTCTGGCCGGGGAAGATGAGCCCCGTCTCACGCGTCCGGTAGTGGTAAAAACCGCTCCCGAAGCTAAAATACGGTGCCCATCCGCTGCCGGATTGCCTCTGGTCCAGGTAAAAAATCCCATTGACCAGATAGCTGTTCATTCGCATCCGGGACTGCGCGCTCGGGCTGCCGTATGGACTTCGATCCGTGGTCCCCGTCGGCGCCCACATGAAGGTCCGTTCCTCCAGACTCCCACCGTTGAAACGAACGTGGTGATATTCCACTTCCAACTCGGTTCTGGAGGTGTAGTTATAGAGCAACATAACGCCCAGTTCGGGCCCCTGAGTGAACCAGCTTCTGAGGTCCAGCACCGGCAGAGAATAGCTGAGATTTGTTCCCAGACCCCATTGGCTATCCTGAGCCAAAGCTGGTATCGTCGGAGACAGCGGGGGTACAAGCAGGAGCACTGCGGTAAGTAGAATGTTCTTGAATCGCATAAGCATCCATCCTTTCGGTGACAGACCTGAATTTCCCGCGGTTATTCGACTTCTATTTCTCCCGGTCTGTTTTATCCGCCTGCTGCTCGGACCAGAAACCGGTACAGATTGTCCCGATCGATGTGCTGATGAATGTAGCGGGCGATCAGGTCTTTTTCCGTGCCGCTTTCGCCCACATCGCTATTAAACATATAATATTCTCTACTTTGACATATAATACAATATTTTGGTTAGTACATCCAGTTTTTTTTTATCTGATGGAGAAATCAGAGAAAAAATATTGATATCTGCTGATTGTGAGTATAAATTAAATTTAACATTTTTAATACATTGGAGACAACTGCATGAGTGAAATTGTTACCTGTATGGTTCTGATTGGAATATTGATATCAGGCAGTGTGACAGATCTATATGCTCAATCGTGGGAAGACGACCCCAATCAGCATGTGATCGTGGACATGCGGATGCGGCTTTATAGAGGGAAGCGCATATTTGGATCTTATCGACCGCATGCAACACGTCTTTTGAGTGTTCTACCCGACTATACACCCCAGGCTGAGGTGCAACTCAGTCCTTATGGCGGGTGGGCAGATCGAAAGATTGAGGGCACAGGATTTTTTCGTACTCAGAAAATAGATGATCGCTGGTGGTTTGTGGACCCAGATGGATATCTGTTTTTTTGTACAGCACTCAATTCCATCCGGTGGGGCTCAGCAAAAGACAAGAGTGTGACAGCACCACCTGTTTTTGAACGCCGATGGGGAAAACCTGAGGCCTGGGCTCATGAGACGGTTGATTTTTTGAGAACAAACAGATTCAATGTGGTTGGCACCTGGAGTGATCCCTTGCTTTTAAAAACACAACACAACAGACCCCAGGCATGGGCAACGGTCATTTATATGATGTATCCTTTTGGCAGGCGATATGGAGCAAAATCAAATGCAAACAACATGCAGTTCCCAAATCATTGTATCCCGATTTTTGATCCTGCGTTTGAAGCATTTTGCAGGGCTCGAGTAAAAGAAAAGATAACAGATGAGATGATTCAGGACCCGACACTGTTGGGATATTTTGTAGATAATGAACTTCCCTGGAGAGAGGATGTCTTGACCCGGTATCTCAGCCTGGAGCAATCGGATATCAACTTTAAAAAGGCATTTGAATGGGTACAAAAAGAGAGAAACCTTCAGTCGCAAAATGTTAACATCGATACGCTCAAATCAAGTGTGACCTCTGATGAGCAGGAAAAATTTCTGGGGTATATTGCCAGGTTATATTTTGGCATTGTATCTAAAGTGCTCAGGGACCGCGACCCCAATCACCTCTTTTTGGGATCGCGTTTGCATGGGCAGGCCATTCGTCTCAAGCCGGTATTTGAAGCTTTAGGCGAATATGCCGATGTCATTTCGGTGAATTATTATCATCGTTGGACACCCAGAACATCGGAATTAAAAAATTGGAATATCTGGTCTGGGAATAAACCATTTGTCATTAGTGAGTGGTATGTAAAGGGAGAGGATTCTGGATATAAAAATAGAGATGGGGCAGGTGGCGTGGTCAAGTCTCAGGCTGATCGCGGACGATTTTATCAGAACTTCACCCTGGGGCTGCTGGAATCCAAATTCTGTATCGGCTGGTTCTGGCATACTTATCGCGATACAAAAGATTTGCCCAACGGATCCAATAAGGGTTTTTTAACCCGACTAATTCATGAACTGTAATGGTTGGGGTTGTTTGTCAGGCGGCATCGGTTCCAAGCATCAAAATGAGGGTGCTTTCTATCTTGTCTGCCGTCATAGGCGTCTTCATAGAGTTCAAGCAGCCCAAATCGTCCCCTGACAGGCTCTGCCAGTGTCAAAAGTACAGACCGGTCCCTTGCCAGTCCTGTCTGTGGATAAGTCCGTGTATTTGTAAAGTCAGCAAGTGATGGGACAGACCCCTATTCCTTCCCCGTTGATGGGTTATGGCACCGCCTTTGCCAGATTGCACAGGATTTTATCAAAAAGGTGTGGCAATGGAAATGACATAGGCAGATGGAAGGTGATCTTTGTTTTCAACTCACAGACGCGTCCGGCGACTTTAAGGAAACGATTTTGGAGGGTATTGACCTGTGCGTTTATCCACGTTGTGCCTTGTAATCCGATGTGCGCTAAGGTGTGCAACAAGACATAGGCAGCCGAATGGAGGAAGAGGCGGAACTGATTGGCTCCAAAAGCGTGACAGGACGTGCGGTCTGAGTGGAGAAAGGTTTTGTGATTTTTAATGAAGTTTTCCATCTGTCCGCGCGCACAATAGATATTTTGGTAGATAAAGGAGGCCCTTGAACTTTCAAGGTTGGTCACGACAAAGCGTGTGTTTTGGCCTCGGGTGGTGATTTCAGCTTTGCATAAGATGCGTCTGGCACAGGCCCAAGTCTGGGCTTGGTAATAAAATGAGGTAAAAAGTCGCACGGGCTTGCCGGTTTGTGCATAAAGGCTTTTGGTCTGATCCATCAGGGGCTTTGAAAGGGCTAAGAGTCGGGTATTGGCACTTTGTCCGAGGATAAAAAAGAGGTCCTTTGTCGCACAAAAGTCCTGGACTTCTGGACTTGAGAAGTGGGCATCGCCTCGCAAAAAGAGTGCCACCTTTGGCCAAGCCTGACGAATATAAGCGACTAACCGCTTGAGAATGGTGACAATCTGTTTGCCATCAGGACGCACACCCGGACGTAAAATCGTCGTGATTAGCTTGCCCGATTGCCCTTCATAAATATGCAAAGGCTGGTAGGAGTAGGCACCCAAATACCCATTGAATAAGGACAACTGCTGCGTCCCATAAACCCTATCCTGCGTATCATCAATATCTAAGATGATCGACGAAGGCGGCTTTTTATACGAAGCAATAAAACAATCGACAAAGGCACGAGCAACGCGATACAAATCGCTTCTGCTCATCTGATTCTCAAACCGACTCATCGTGGGTTGACTGGCCAAGTTCTCACCACTTATGGGCAAGCGATCACAGGCAACCTTGAAGCCGGGATCGCTGCGTAAGGCATTGCAATCATTGGCATCTTCATACCCACAGGCAATTTGAAACACGCGCTGTTTGATCAACTCTGCCGTGCTATGCGCCACATAACTTTGATGCCGATGGTCTTTAATCGCGCGACTCAAACGTGATAAAATACCCGTTTTGGCCTCCACTTCTCGAAGCAATAAGGCTCCGCTATCGCTGGTGAGAATACCCCCATCAAAGGCGAGGTTGAGACGTTTGCCGAAAATGCTTGCCAAAGGAACCTTGCAATGATTATCTTGTGTGCTCACGGTAGTTTCTCCCAAGTTCATTGTTCAATGGTTATGCGTATAACCTAATATAATACAATAACTTGAATAGGGAAACTACCTTTTTTATGAATTTTTCGGGTTAAGCATTCGATATGAGCCTTTTGTGGATCTTGTGGATAAAGCGAAAGAAATTAACGCTCAGGTTTATCCCCTAACATCCTATTTTGATGGTCGCACTTCTAAAAATTGAGGAGTATGTCCTTCGGCTTTTATGAACCAGAAACCCGGTTTTTCACTTTCAGACGCGCACCGGCAAGCTCCAGGCGGGCGTTCCGATATGGGCGTTTTGCCGCTGGGGTATCGCAACGACGGTTTTACGATGTATTTTCACACCGAGCCGCCGATGACATGCGCCATGCTGGAGGCGCAATTTATCAATCCTTTCGAGGGATCCAACGTCAAGATTCTCATCTGGGGAGTGGGACCCGGCAGTACGCTCTGCTATGACACGAAGGTCGGGGAGATCTTCGGCGAAGGGGTCACTGAGGCGGAATGGCAGGAGATGCGGCCGAAGGACCGGTGGGTTTATGAGAATGTGCGCGGTCTGATCGAGGCGGGGGCGGACCCCCTCCGGGTGGCTGCGGAACGGGGACACGAAATCGGGCTGAAGGTGTTCGGGCGGCTGGAACTGAACCAGGAGTTCGCGCTGGGGACCTGGTATGCGATCGGGTTTGCAGGCAGCTTTTACCGGAACCACCAGGTCTGTCTCGTGCCGGGTACCCCGCACCTGGACTTCAAATACAGGGAAGTACGGGATTTCAAGCTGACGATCCTCCGGGAGGCGGCCGAGGCCGGCATGGACGGCGTTGAGCTGGATTTCATGCGGCGGCTACCCCATTTTGCGGAACCCGACTGCGAGATCATGACCCAATTTATGCGCGATTGCCGGCAGATGCTGGACGAGGTCGGGACTTTGCAAAACCGGCGCCTGGAGGTGATGGCGCGGGTGCCGTGGACCGGGTGTCTGGAAGAGGGGCTGGACTGGGAAACCTGGATGCGGGAAGGGCTGGTCGATATCGTGGCCGTGACGTTCCGGGATTACGGCAACCGGTTCGCCATTACGGTGGACGCATTCGTGGATATGGGCAAAAAGACCGGGTGCAAAGTGTACGGGTGCATCTGGTTCGACCTGGGGCTTGTAAGCCACGACCCAACGCCGGAGGGACGGCGGCGATACGCCAGGCCCAAGACCCGGGAGATGTTTTACGCGGAGGCCCTGCTGTATCACCGGGCTGGCGTGGATGGGATCCAGCTTGCCTGGGGGACCGGCGACGAATGGCTTTCAGAGCCCTGGCAGAACGATCTGGCCGATCTTCAGAAGATCGCGTTTGCGGATAAGCATTATATGGTGGACGTGGGACCCCATATCCCGGTGTGGTTTCCGCTGCCGGAGGAAGCGCCTTTCGAATCCCGGACGGAGGTACCGCTCCACATCGGCGACGATATCGCCGCCGCGCACGCCGAAGGCTATCGGGTAAACGCCGAACTGATTTTTTACTCCCGCGGTCTCCGGGAACGCGAGGCGCTGTCGATTACCATCAACGGGCGGGGGCCGGTGCGGGTGACCGGCGGCACGCCTGAAGAAGAGGATAAGCCAGAGCCGATTTTGTGGGAGCGAAAGCCGACCGGGGCGCTGATCCGGGAAGGTCCGTGGATCTTCGAGCCGGACTGGTGGAAGCGGGGCGAGCATCGAGTCGGGCTGGACGCACGGTGGTTGCATCTGGGAGAGAACACGATCGAGCTGGTCCATGAGACGGCCGATCCCGAAGGCGTGCCCGCCTACTGGATTTCCTGGATCGATCTGATTCTGAAGTACACTATAGAAAAGGAGACCAGCTATGGCCAGGATACTTGAGGAAGAGGCAAACGGCGCTGTCGTCTATCAGATTACCGACGACCCGCTCGAAAAATCCAATATTTACTGCGAACAGCCCTACTGTTCGGCGGATTCCCGGGTTTTTGTTTACGAACGGCAAAACCCGAAACCCGGCCCGAACCATACCGAATATGTGACCTGCGAATTCGGGACCTGGAAGAGTGAGGTTGTAGGACAGGGACTGCGGGCACCGGGGATGAGCCACACCGGGATCTTTTACTACCGCCACGTTCAGGAGGGGAAATGCCTGGAACTGCGGCGGGTAGATCTCGCCACGGGCGAATGGGAAGTGATTTTCGAATTTCCCAAGGATTTTCAGCACCGGGGGATGGACACAGTATCTCCCGACGAGCGCTACTACGCCTACGGCGTGACCCTTAGTCTGGAACCTCAGATGTTCGGGATCGAACTGCTGGATTTGAAGACCGGTACGCGGGATCTTATTCACACCGATCCGGATATTTGCAATCCTCACACTCAGTTCGAGCCCACCTGGGGCAAGCAGCTTATGGTGCAGCACAACCGGGGGTGCAAGGTGCTGCCCGACGGTACCCGGGCGGTGATCTTTGGGGAGCAGGGTGCCACGGAATTTCTCCTGGATATCCCGAACGGAAAGGTGACGCGGCTGCAGGTGGGGGAACCTTATACGCCCAGCATCGTGGGACACGAAGCTTGGATTGCAGGAACTAACGAGATTTTGCTCACAGTCCGTGCCCCGAACGCCCGGGGGCTGCACAGCCCCGAAGAATGGTATTTTGCAGAAGGCGACTACACCGCCGAAAAGGGCAATCTGCTGGGGGTAAAGGCCGAGGGGCCGCCCCGGGTCGTCTCGCGCGGGTACCGGTTTAATCACCTGGGGACATCTCCGTGCGGCCAGTACTTTTTTGCCGATGACTGGCAGGGGTCCGGCAAGCTCATTCTGGGATCTATCCAGACGGGAAAGAATGCGATAGTGTGCGACGCCCGCACTTCGATTCTCGTCAAAAAAGCGCATCCACACGCCTACGCCTCTCCGGATATGCGGTGGCTGGTATTCACCTCCGACCTGAGCGGACAGCCCCAGATTCACGCGGCGTCCATTCCACCGGATCTGGTAGCCGGACTGAACGGGACAGCGGGTTGAGGGTTCGGAACCGGATGTTTTAAATTTAAAATTGAGGTAGCCACCTGCGGGTGGCTGCGATGAGGGCTTCAAGCATTGGACGGGCAATTTCTACGGAGGGAAGAAGAGGATCGGTCATCATGACGGATAGCGCCTTTTCAAAGCTGCCTTCTAATGCTGCTTCTACGGTCAGTGCTTCACGAAGTGCCTGGGGACGAATGATCGCTTCAATGGCTTTTGGCATTGGGCTGACAAAAGGATGGATGCCAGCTGTGTCGAGCAGTCCGCGAGTTTCTGCGATCACGCCGTCGGGCAACTGCGGAATCTGGCCTGTGTTGGGGGCGTTGAGATTGTCGTGGGCGGGTGGTCCTCCAAAGAGGCCCGCGATCCAGGCAGCCACATTGTCTCGGCTGGCGACAGGGGGCAGGTCTTCTTCCCCTTTGATGAAGCGCTCTACTCGGGAGCGATATCCAGCGGCCTGTCGCTTTTGTCCTTCTATAGTGGTGCGCACCAGACCGTATGAGACCAGGCGATCCTCGCTGATGAGATAGCCGGGAAGGAACTCAACCAGGTGGCGATCGCCAATGGCTGGGATGGCACCTAATGTACGGCCAAGTTTGAGGCCACAACGAAACCCGTAGAGCGAGCCAAATACGGGATCTTTTTTTGCCTGTTCTGGCGAAAGTGCAAGCCATGCGTCCAGGCCTTTTTCAGCGAGGATCTCCCAGGCGCAACGGCCTTCTACAAAAAATCGGGTAAACCAGGAGAAGTGGTTGATACCAGTGTGCGACCAGGCGCAGGCCTTGTTCTGGGTACCGAAAAATTCAGCGTAGATTTTGGCAGCACCGACCACACCGTGGCAGACGCCCATGGCTTTGATGCTGGTCTGGCAGGTTACGCTGTGGGTGAGGGCTGAGAGGGGGTTGGAGCAGTTGAGCATCCAGGCATCTGGACAGTGGGTTTCCATGGCGTGCGCCAGGTCGAGCATAATGGGAATGTTGCGCAGAGATCTGGAGAGGCCAGCAGGGCCAATCGTATCGCCTACGGTATGGAAAATACCAAATGTTTCGGGTATTTTCAGATCCTGTTGCATGGCTTCCAGACCACCTGTGGATAAGGTGACCACTACGGCGTCGGCTCCCTCTAAGGCTTCGGCCTGATCGGTTGTATGAGCAAAGGTGGTGTCGGATTTGTACAATGCCCTGTACTTCTCAGACAGTTTGCCGGTGAGTTCGAGCGCTTGGCTGTTGATATCGTAAAGCACGACGTAGCTGCCGTTGAGCGATGCGTTTTCCAATATGTTGCAGACCAGACGAGGCGTCCATCGGAAACTGCCACCGCCAACGAGCACGATTTTAAGTTTGCGCATTGCGATCTCCTCGCATCCATTCCAGCCCGACCATTGGACCGTATGTGGCAACGGCAATGGGCGCAAAACCACTGAATATGGTGTCGTTTTCCTGGATCGCAAACGCCCAGATACGAGACATCATTTCTCGCCGTACCGGTTCGAATTGCGGGGCTATTCGAGGCAAGGGATGTACGTCTTGTTCCGGCGTTTCTGCAAACGGTTCGGGCTGTGGATACCGGGAAGGATGGATGAGGTTGACCAGTTCACCAGGGTCTTTTTCCAGGTCGTAGAGTTCGTCGTAATCAAATGCGTTGTACACATATTTATATCGATCCGTCATGGCAATACGCTGGGTATAATAGACTTCGTTTCCATTGGTTTGAAAAAACAGGTCGTCCCGCCAGTTTGAAGGTGTTTCATTCTGTAAAAATGGAACCAGGCTGCGCCCGCTTTTGTCATCTTCGGGTGTTGTTCCGACCAGTTCGATCAGTGTGGGTGCAATGTCGCAGAGCGATACGAGGTGATCGACGGTTCGGCCCGGAGCAACGAGGCCCCTTGGCCAGCGGGCGACAACAGGTACGTGGTAGGCTTCCCGGAAAGGCGGAATGCCCATATATTGCAGACCATGTGCAAAATTGTAGTCTCCGTGATCTGAGATGAACAGGACCAGGGTGTCGTCGGCTTTGCCGGTTTCTTCAAGGGCTTGCAAGATGCGTTTAAAATAGCAGTCTTCGAGGCTGCAATTGGCAAAATAAGACGCCATGCCTTCGCACACTTCGGTCAGGCTGAGCTGGCCCCAGACCTGCTCCCGTATGCGACGGTAGATATTGGGTTTGTCTTCCATTTTGTCGTGGAAGTTTGGAGGCAGATCAAAGGTAGATGGATCGTATTGTTCAAAAAGCGCCCTTACGCCCACGCTTTTGGGTCCCATGTCTGTGCTGATGCACAAACACCAGGGATCGTCTTCCTGGGTCAGGCGGTGAAGCTCTTCAATGCCCGGTCCCACGGCATTTTGATAATAGTGTGTTTGCAAGATGTCATCTACAAAGCCCGAGTTGATTACCTGATCGCCCCAACCGGGACGCACCATGTGTCCGTGCGCTCTAGGTCGATCAAGCACCACTGGTTTTGCAGTGCGCCCGGCCCACTGTCTGTGGCCCCGGGGAATTTTTTTTGCAAATGAGGTCACTTCCTTCCAGCCGCGGTCTGCCGGCGTTTCTTCATTTGATAGATGCCATTTGCCTGCATACGAGAGCCGGTATCCGGCTCTGATCAGGTCCTGAGCAAACGTTCGGACACCTGGATTTAGACCAAACTGGTGGGCCGTATCGGTTTCTACATTGTTGAATACACCATGTCTGCTGGGATAAACACCGGTCATGAGCGTTGCACGCGAAGGGCAGCAGTGAGGAGAGGGTGTAAACGCCCGGGTAAAAGTGACGCCTTCTTCTGCGAATTTTTGGAGGGCAGGCATCTGACAGGGTGACGAGGGTTGGGTAACGTCAAACTGCATTTCATCGACCAGAAAAATCAAAATATTCGGGCGAGGTGCGTCCATAGCTCATCCTTTTCTGATATCCGGCTCAGTTTTGAAATATTGCACGCAACAAAAGCCAGATCCTTTTGTATGGATTGCGCAATTTCAATTGTTGCACTACCATGAAGCCTGCAATCGAAAAGGTCAAGAACAGACTATGCGGGTCAAAAGGCGATAGGAAATGTGCAGAAAGACATAGTGGTTTTTTTTCCCAGGCGAGTTCGTATATTTTGATCGGAACCGGATGTTTCAAATCAAGTTAGTCGAAAGGAGCGAATTTTGGACAGCGATCCAGGGCTTCCCATTGTTGCACCAGAAGATGTGGGACTATCAGCTACGCGTCTGCACCGCATTAATCGCGTGATGCAACGCTATATCGACGAAGGCAAACTGGTCAGCATTGTAACGATGGTTTGTCGGCAGGGCAAAATCGCGCATTTTTGTGCTTTCGGAACGCAAGACACAAAAGTGCCCACAACACGCGATACGATTTTTCGGATTTATTCAATGACCAAACCGATCACAACTGTCGCGGCCATGATGCTCTATGAAGAAGGACTTTTTCAACTGGATGATCCCGTATCGGATTTTATTCCAGAATTGAAAGATATGAAAGTCTTTGCCGGTACAGGCGTTCCCCCAGATGATCTGGAGCGAGAAATCACGATTCGCCATTTGATGACCCACACATCGGGGCTGACTTATGGCTTTTTGGGCACTTCGCCCGTTGATCAACTGTACAATCAGGCAAAAATTACGCGGCCAGACCATTCGACAAAAGAAATGGTGCAAACACTGGCAACACTACCGCTGGCGAATCAACCGGGTACGACCTGGCGTTACAGCGTATCGACCGATGTACTCGGTCATTTTGTCGAAGTTATCTCCGGCATGTCTCTCGATGCGTTTTTCAGAGAGCGAATTTTAGATCCTCTGGGCATGGAAGACACGGGATTTTGGGTGCGCGAGGGACAGGGACATCGATTTGCAACAAATTACGGGCCAGCACAAGAAGGTGGGATTCGAGTGATTGATGACCCGGCGACCAGCAAGTTTTCCAGTCCGCAGAAATTCTTTTCCGGTGGCGGCGGATTGGTCTCCACAGCCTCTGATTACATCCGCTTCTGCCACATGATGCTCAATGGCGGCGCGTTTCAAGGCGTGCGCCTGCTGGGGCGAAAAACTGTTGAACTAATGACAATGAATCACTTGCCAGATGAATTGATGCCCATTTCTCTGGGACTGACAAATCTGGCGGGTGAAGGTTTTGGCCTGGGAGGCGCGATTTTGCTCAATGCAGCCTCTGGCGGTCCCGGCAGTGTGGGTACATTTCGCTGGGGCGGTGCGGCAACAACAGCGTTCTGGATCGATTATGAAGAAGAACTCGTCGGGTTATTGCTCACGCAATTTATGCCCGCAAATTACTATCGCATTCGCGCTGAATTTAAGACACTCGTGTACCAGGCTCTAAATTGATATTCATCCGTAGTCACAGTGCCATTCCCGGTCCAGGACAATCAACTTTATGGAGACAATAATGAGCGGGCGATTTGGATACAACATGGACAAGTCCACACCCCTTGAAGAAGGCATTGTATGGGGTGCAGAAAATGGATTTCGCTATATCGACTTTCAAGCCGATATGTCCCCAAATAATCTAACTTCTTTTGACAATGCGCGCGTAAAACGCATTCGAGATCTGTGCGAAAAACACGAAGTGCAAATCGGCGTACATCCCTCTTCCGCCATTAACAATGCCGAATACGTGCCGATATTATCCGAGGCAGTCGATGACTATGTGAACGCCAATTTTGATCTGGCGGTTCGGTTGGGATGCGGCTGGATCGTCGGCCATGGAGGCTATCATTTTGGCGATATAGACTCGCGCCGAGATGCTGCCATAGAACGCATGAAGCGGTTAGTTCATCGAGCGGAAAAAACCGATGTATCGATCTATTTTGAAAATCACAATTTGGAACCCGAACACGCCGAAATTCACTATTTACCGCACAATGTCGAAGAGACACAGTGGTTTTTTGATGCCATTCAATCCGATCACTTCAAGTGGGCTTTCAACGTCGCGCACGGGCATCTCGTGCCCGAGGGCTGGACTGGATTTCTCGATATCTTTGGAGTAAATAACATCGGCCAGGTACGCGTAAATGATAACAATGGCGATTATGAAATACACCTGGTGCCAGGGGAAGGAACAATCGATTTTGACGCGCTTTTCAAACGCTTAAATACCCTGGGATATGAAGGATGGTTTAGCCTGGGCTTTGGAAATGCGGCCGATAAAATTCGCGTAAAAAATGAGTTTGAAAAAAAATTATAAGGAGGAAAAACATTGTCGTTAATCACAGTCATCGGGCGTGGGCATTCGGGCACGCGGTTGATTTCGCACACGCTCTATGCCAGCGGTGTGTACATGGGCGGATTGATCAATGCGTCGGGCGATAAAATGCCCCCCGCCGCACTGTACGATGCGTGCCGCGTAATGGCAAAATACGTGAAATGGAATGGCGGGCTATCGTGGAATTTTGATGATTTGCATACCATGGACATCGATCCCGAATTTATCCACCTGGTCGAAACCTATTTGCAAGACGTGCTTCCCCCCAGAAATCGGTCCGAGAACTACGGATGGAAATTACCCGAAACCACACTGGTCTATCCGTGGATTGTGCGGATATTTCCCGATGCCAAATATATTCACTGGGTGCGCGACCCGCGCGATTGCATATTGCGGCGGCACAAAACAGATGATTTGCACGATTTCGATATTCAATATCCGCAAACAGATGACATACGCGAGCGGCGAGCGATTTCCTGGTTGTATCAGTATGAAATCATGAAATCCACGCCGGAGCCCAAACACTGTATCACCGTGCGATTTGAGGATGCGATCACAAATCAGGATGAGACATTTGCGCGGGTAGAAAAATTTCTCGGATTTCCATTGGGCAAAGTGATCGTGCGCCCCGATTCCGTGGGCAGGTGGAAAACCGATAACGGCATCCATGATTTTGAATTTTTGCATCCTGCGATGAAAGCATATCAATACATTTAAAAATCCCACGAACATGCCTTACAAAACCTTTGACCGCTCCAAACTCAAACTCCGCCCGCTCAACCAGCGGGAACACGACCTCTCTGTCGATCAAATTCCCGATCTCAACGCGCCAATCCCGCCTTTTGACAACCCCAACCTTCCCATCGTCGCAGATCGAATTGTACGCGCCAGGCAAAACAATCGCGCGGTCATTTTCATGATCGGCGCACACGTCATCCGCTCTGGCGCCGCGCGCTACCTCATCGACCTGATGGAACGCGGCCTCATCACCCATATTGCGGGCAATGGAGCCTGTGCTATTCACGACTACGAATTTGCCCGTATCGGCGCGACCACCGAAAGCGTGGGCAAATATATCCGCACCGGAGAATTTGGGCTATGGACCGAAACTGGCGACCTCAACCTCATTGCCCAAACAGCGGCGCAAAAAGGCATTGGACTTGGCGAAGCGGTCGGACGCAACATCCTCGAAAGCGATTTCCCACACAAAGACATCAGCATTTTTGCCGCTGCTGCTCGACTCAACATCCCCATCACCACACACGTCAGCATCGGTTATGACATCGTTCACGAACACCCCAATTGCGACGGTGCAGCAATTGGCGCGAGCACCTACACCGACTTCTTAATTTTTACAGAATCCATTTCCCACCTCGAAGGCGGCGTCTTGCTCAACATCGGCACGGCCATCATGGGACCTGAAGTCTATCTCAAAGCCCTCGCCATGGCCCGCAATGTCGCCCGCCAGGAAGGTCGCAGCATAGCCAAATTTACCACTGCTGTCTTCGACCTCATCCCCCTCGGCGACGACCTCGACACCGAAGCCCCCAAAACCGACCCCCGTTATTACTACCGCCCCTTCAAAACCATCCTCGTCCGCACGGTTCGCGACGGCGGCCAAAGCTATTATATCCAGGGCGACCACCGCGAGACAATCCCCAATTTATATCAGCAGATAAAAGCAAAGTAGGCCTACTCACCACGCAACATGGATCATATGCCCCTGTCCGCGGAACCAGATCCAATCCACAACAACACCGATTGCCGTGCCCGCCATATAAGCAACCATCATCCCCAAAAAAAGCGGTGTCAACTTGCGATAGCGCTCCAATCCGCCAAGCCGCAGAACAATCGTCTTCAACGCCCAAACAATAAAAATCGTCAGCGTTGTATTGCGAAGTGGTGCAGAAGCTGAAATCGTAAACCCAATCGGATGAAGCGGAAACCCCGGGAACCGATACCGCAAGAAAAACAACAATCCTGTAAGCGCGGCGCCAATCCCCAAAAAACCGATGCGATCCCAACTCGTACCCATTGCCCCAGCCTGAATGCGCCCCGCGGCCAGTTGGTTAAACCCCGCCAGATTCAGCGCCCCAATGCCCCGAAAACTCACAGTTCCAAAATTGTAACTCCCCATCACATAATAGCCGTAATACAAAATAAATCCCACCGCCGTCACAGCCCCAATCAATGCCCCCAACATCACGCCCGGCGCGAGCACTTTGCGAAACCTGCGATTTATCGCCATGCTCAACCTCGGCACATGCGCCATAGGCGTCATCGCAAACGTCTTGGCATCGCATGCAAACGCATTGGTCAGCGTCAAAATCACCGCACTGCCCGGCCCCATGCCCAAAACACCGAACAAATGCCAGGTAAAAGCCTGTGCCGTAATAGGTCCGCGCAAAAATATAAGCCCACTCTCCACCATAATCCGCGCCAATCCTAAATACAAGACCAGCGTGGCAAAATAAAATGCAAAAATGGGTCCCCAGGCCATACCCGCGCTTTTCAGCCACAACAAAAGATATACAGAGCAGCCCAGCATCATCCACACAGAGGTCCGATACGACATCAATTCCCCGGTATCATCCACGCGCTCATCGCCCCAGAACGCTTTGCGAAAAACATCCCGCAAATGCGACCGCGCAATCCACAGACCCCAGCCGACAAAAACGATCATCCCGCCAAAACTCTGCCATCCCACCGCCGCGTGAAAAGACCCCCACGGATCCACACTCCCCACTTCCAGACCAAAGCGATTAAACACCCCCGCCTGCACAATGGCCAGCACATGAAAAAACCAGATTGAAAACAGCACTTCCAGATTTGTGAAATAGCCAAATACCAGTGTCAAAATACTGAACCGCAACTGAAAAGGCGGAAAACCCCGCGCAAGAGGCAACACTTTAGACGCAAAATTCCCACTCAAAATGGGCGGCGGCGGAACAGCCACATAAAACCAGGTAAGCATAAACCAGCAAATCATCAAAAAGGTGATGGCAAATCCCACGATAAAAAATCGCGACTGCACCAGAGAGGAAAGCGTGCCGCGCGTTCCAGACACACCCGTCAGTTCCAAAAGCGCGCGCGCCACGGGAAAAGCCAGTCGCTCATGCGCCACCCACTGCTTTCGCAAAATCACACTCAAGCAGAGATTGACACCCAGTATAGCACCCAAAAAAGTGCCCCACCAGAACAGCGGGGCAATCCACAAACGCCAGGGAAATCCCTGCCCGGGTGGAAGTCCCTCGTAAAAATGCGTCACAGCAGTGCGATCATTCACCACAGCCCACCCCGGCAAATGCGGCAACAGCAATTCGCCCCAGCGATTCTCTGCCGACGCAAAATAGTGCGGCATAGTGAGCGCTTCGAGAAGATAGTTCGACAACCACTCACCCTGCATACACGCGGCTACTATGCCTATGCAACACACGACCAGCAACTCAGAAGGCGACAAACCGCGCCGCCCCAGAAACAGATTGCCCACCAACAAAAACAAATATGGAATGAGCATAGCCACAGACAAATGCGCGTGATCAGCGCGTGTGGAATGCAGCACCAGACTCGCGTACACAGGCCAAAAATTGACCCACGCCGCCATGACCAAACCGATTATCAGGGATCGCCGCGTCACTTTTGATAGAACAGTACTTTTCGCAGTCAATTTTTCCATGGGAGTGGGCTCACACAAAGACACTGAGCGGTGATTGCTATAATAAAGGGTAAAGAAAAAAGTTGAGTAAACAGGCCATAGTTGCCAAATTCGAAGATTGCAAAAAAACCATTTAATTATCTTCTTCGAGGAGGCAACCATGGCCAAGCATCACAAGCAAATCGAGTATGTAGAACCCAACACCTTGATCGTTGGCATTGATATCGGTAAATCGGTTCACTTCGTCAAGATGATGTTAGAAGGCAGGCAGATCGCCGCATTCAAACTCTACAATGAAGGTATGTCCTTTATGTCATTGCTCGACAAAATCCGACAGGTTGAAAAGCACCATCAGTGTGCGGCAACCCTGATTGGTATGGAACCTACTGGACATTATTGGTTGCCGTTGGCCTACTTTCTGCGGGCTCATAAACAGCCCTTCGTCCTGATTCAGCCTTCCCATGTGCGCTGGTCGAAAGAGATGGGGGACAACAGTCCCTTAAAAACAGACGACAAGGATGCTGGTGTCATCGCTGAACTGGTACGCCAGGGCAAGTCTCACAGGGCCTATCTGCCTGAAGGGGTCTATGCCGATTTGCGTGCCTTGACAGCGATGCGCTATGAAAAGAAAGATCAAATCACAGCGGCTAAAAACGTGCTTCATCGTATCCTGGATGTCCTCTTTCCTGAGTTTGTGTCCCTCTTCAGCGATATAACAGGCAAAACCGCACAACAGATCCTCAACGTAGCACCTACGCCTTTGCAGATACAAGCCCTTGGCATTGATGAACTTACTCTCCTGATCCAAAAGGCATCAAATCGTCGCCTCTCCAAAGCCAAAGCACAGGCCGTCCTTGAAGCGGCTTCCACCTCCATTGGCGTGAACCAGGCCATAGACAGTATCTGCCTCGAACTGATGCAAACCCTCTGCTTAATGGATCTGCTTAAAACCCAACTGCAAGAAATCGAAACCCAAATGAACGAACACCTACAACATATACCCCAAGCAGGATATATGTGCTCAATCCCTGGACTGGGACCAATCAGTGTGGCATCTATACTCGGCGAAACAGGCCCCTTTGAGGCTTATCAAGCACCTGAACAACTCATCAAACTGGCTGGCTTAAACCTCTTTGAAATCTCTTCAGGATATAAAAAGGGCACACGAAGAATCGCCAAAAGGGGACGCGCAAGACTTAGACGCATCCTCTATACAGCGGTCTTTCCTCTCATCTTCCATAATCCCATCTTCAAGGAGGCCTATCACCGATTTAAAGGGGCAGGAAAACCCACACAAAAAGCCATTATTGCCCTTTGCTCTAAACTCTTACGCATCCTCTTCGCGCTGGTCAATAAACAAGAAACTTTCAACATAAACTGCAACACCAAAAAGGAAAAGGTAGTATCTCAAGTAAAAAAAGCAGCTTAAGCTCCTGGGATGAGCAGGATAGAACGAAGTTGTACATACGGGCTTTGACCCTGAAGCGGTGACCTATTCGCCTGCCTTCTCAGGAGCTTGAATGAAGCAATTTAAGGGCACTGACCCTGAATGACATACCTGTGTAAAGCCCTGAGATATATCTGGCAGGAATACCTGCTCGCGCTCGAATTTGGCACTTTTTCTACTTGACTTTCTTATACCTGTACAACTGCGACGCCTCACCAGCAGTTCCACGCACAAAGGGGACGTGGAGCAGAGTTTAAATTTAGACATAGGAAATAGCAAGGGATATTTCTAAAAATCCTTGGAATCCCCGCAATCAGTGACTATATTTCTTATAATCTGAATAATTCATGAATTTGCTGAAAATTTCTATAACGCATCCCAAAAGGGGAGACCACCACGCGACAACTCGGAATAACCACCCCCAAAGGAAAAACACAATGCAGATTCCGACACCTCAAGACAAGTTGGCAGAGTTTGATGCCCGCTTGTCTCGCATTGAAGGCATTAATGAACAGATGAACACGCGCTTGACAAGCGTTGAGCAAGGCCAGCGTGATTTGAGAAACGATATTCGTTGGGTTATCGGCATTCAAATCACAACCTTGTTGACTCTCGGAACTCTCATTCTGTTCAAGCTCGGATAATTTTATTTAGAACAATTAGTTATGCAGTGGGAATACGCTGATCTGGTCAAGTGAAAACGCGAATGTCGGCGGTACGTCAGGCTTGCGTGGCGACCTCGATAACGATGGCGATGTTGATGTTGCTGATTTCCTCATATTGGTTGAAAACTTCGGTAAAACCACAAGTGGGTAAGATGTTGGTTCACACACGACTGGTGAGATGTTGGCATCTACATTAGACAGAAAGGGCTTGCAAGGTCAAATCGCAAGCCCTTTTCTATTAAAATGAGACTTTCTTTACTGTCCAAAGTCCTGGACAAAGATCAAAATGGACTTGACCCGTTTTGATGGGTACCTTATCAGCATGTGACCCCGGATGGGGTTATGAATAAAAGAAACGTATTCTGCGATATGACGGAGGTTTTAGATGAAAAAGCCCAAACTTGTCGTTGGACGCCTCATGAATGACCAATTATTTGTCAAATCTATTGCGACTTCGAAGTCCTTATGATTGGCTCAAGTGGTTGGAAACCGAGGAACTCGTCGAGTTTTTCGGGAAATTGCTCACGCTGGTAACACAGATATCAAAAAAGGAAAAAGATGCCGCGGTACTTTCGACTTTTCCCGCCGAATGGCGTGAAACTGCTTTGCTCAATTTAGAGCCGGAAGTCATAGAAGACATTGCTGAGGCAGAACGGGAATTGGATGCTGGTGGAGGAAAGGCATGGTCCCTGATCAAGGACTCTATCGCTATCGGATAGGAGATATTCGTTTCATTTACCGAGTTGACAGAGACAACCGGCTAATCCGCATTGTTCAAATTGATAATCGCGGCGATATTTATTAGACAAAACAGTTTTTTAATCCGCGAAATCTTTTAATCCGTGACCATCCGCGATCCCACCGCGACAACGCGCTTGGTAAATTGGGAGAGATCATCCATAAGCGAATACATTGTGGGCAGGAGAACAAGTGTCAGAATTGTTGAAATAGACAACCCCGATACAACGACCAGACCGATAGGACCCCAGCGGCGGGCTGTGCCTTCGGCATGACCAAAAAGCATCGGAATGACCAGTGGCATCAGACCAATAACGGTGGTGGTGGCCGTCATCATAATCGGACGCAGGCGGTCTTGCCCACCGCGGATAATAGCCTCGCGGCGAACAAGCCCCTGTTTTCGGTATCTGTTGATATGATCGACCAGAACAATACCATTATTCACCACAATGCCAAAAAGCACCAGAAGGCCGTACTTGGCATTGCTATCCATAGCGATCTTAAAAGTATAGAGACCGAGTGCCACGCCGATGAATGCAAAGAAAATGCAGAACATAATGGTGAGCGGATGGACATAGGATTCAAAGAGTGACGCCATGATAATATAAATGAGAATCAGCGCGAAAATCATCGTCTCAAAATCTTGCGCCTGTTCTGCATTCATAGACTTGAAGCGGCGGTCCATTTGATACGTATATCCCTTAGGCAGGGGCACGCTTTCCATGCGTGCTTTCATAATCTGCCCCACCTGGAATACTGCTTTTTGCTCTGTATTGGCAAAAACTGTCAGCGTGGGCATGCGATCTTCACGGGAAATGGCATTGGGGCCTTGTATGAGATTGAAATCCGCCAGACTTGAAAAAGTGACCATCCCGCCCTTATCGCTTTCAAACTCCGTTATCTTAAGCTGCTCGAGGGTGGCGCGGTCTTCTTCGCGGAGTTGAACAGTAATATCGATTTCACCCTCTGGTGTTTTGAACCTGGAAGCTCCTCGCGACCCGAGTGCCGAAGCGATATTAGTGGCAATATCGCGCGGCGATATACCATACCGCTGCGCCCGTTCGCGATTTACAATCACGCGAATCTCTTCCATACCCGTCTCAAGGCTGGTTTCGACCTCGTGAACGCCAGACATACCCTGCATACTCGCTTCAATATCCTCGGCCAGGACCGCCAGAATTTCCTGCCTGCGCCCTTTGAGTTCAACGCCCACCCCCGTAGTCCCACCTGACTTGCCCCCGCGAGATCTGAAACGCACACCGGGAATATCCTTCGGAAGAAGCGCTATGATCTTGCGCTGGACCTCGTCTGTCGTCAACTTGCTCTCTTCTGCAGGCGTGAGATAAATAGTCAAACGAGCATTTCTCTTTCCCTGACGGTTACCCGTATTGAACTTTGTCGCAATAGCTTCTATGTCGATTTCCTCTTTCAGTGGAATGAGTATGTCTTCAGCTATTTTGAACGTTTTGCTCGCCTGCTCCAAATCGTACGTCCGCGGCATCTCAACCGTCAGCCTGATCGCGCGGCTGGGTTGATAACGGAAGGGTTCTTGTTCTATTTTACTGTATATGTGATTGCCAAAAAAGAGAAGAACGCAGGCAGCGGATAGCGTTGCCCAGCGGTAGTGCAGAGTATTGGCGACCACCCTCGCGTAGAAGGCTTTGGCACCAATGGCGCGGTAACGGAGGTAGAGAAAAATCGTCAGTGCAATTGCCGCGGGAAAACCAATTTTGGCAAACAAAGGCAACGCACTGATAGTAATGGCAATCCTGTCCCACAGAGCCGCGTAATCAACTTTACTGAAATCCGTATAATATATATACGCAACAACCCCGACAATGGCCGCGAGCACCAAAATACTTTTGAGAATGCGATCAAGCGTCTGCCCTCCTTCATTGAAGGCACGGGATGCGGCCAACGGGATCAGGGAAAGCGCGACGCAAAACGACGCAATAACAGATACCACAACTGTCACAGAGAATTGTCGCATAAAGAGCGAAGTGCCCGAATCAGTCACAAAAATGACCGGAACAAATACACAGACAGTAGTAAGCGTTGCAGCCAGAACCGGGAGACCAATTTCCTCACTGCCTTCAAGAGCTGCCTGTGTGGCACCCTGACCTTCATCAAAACATTTGCGGAAAATATTCTCCAAAGCCACAACAGCGGGATCCACGAGCATCCCAATCGCGACCATCAGCCCCATCATCGAAATCAAGTTCAAGGTGATATCAGTACCAGATTGCCGCAAAAAATACATTATGAGAAACACCGTGAGCGCGCTAATTGGAATAGCGGAGCCAATAATGAGCGTACTGCGGAAGTTGCGAAGAAAAATAAAAATGGCAATAACTGCTAAAAGACCGCCCATAATCGCCGATTGGCTAAGACTGGTTATGCTGGCAATAACAGCAGTTGACTGGTCTCGAACGAGAAGCATTCGGAGTTTATCTTTGCCAACCTCCTCGTTGATGCGGGCGAGTTCTTCGCGGGCGCGCTTGCAAACATCGACCATATTTGCAGTCGAAGATTTTTGTACAGAAAGATAAAGCGAGGGCACGCCATCGAGGCGATCAAAACGGCGAGCGGGGGGATAATCGTAAGTAACCGATGCAACATCGGACAGCGTCAGATTTGGGCGAATGGGCAGATTGCGAATCTGGTCAATAGTCTCAAACTCGCCCACACTTCGCACAGCGAAGCGCTTGTCGCCATCGGTGACATAACCCGCCGAGATATTGATATTATTTCTGCGAAGCGCGCGATTGATGGTGCGAAAATCCAATTTGTGCGCGGTCATAGCTCGCTGATCGACTTCGACGAGGAGATCTTTCTGCTGTAAACCCCTCAATTCAACACTTGCCACACCGTCGAGCCGCTGCAATCTCGGCAACAGACGCTGGTTGTAAACCGCGATGAGATCCTCGGGATCTTCACCCAGCCACGAAACAGTATATTCGAGAGCCGGAATATCTTCGGTATCGAAACTTTTAATACCAATGTAGTCCACGTCTTCGGGCAAATCTGCGCGAACCTGATCGAGGCGGTCGCGCAGATGAATGCCAACGAGGTCCATATCCACATCCATTGCAAATTCCAGGCGAATAGTCGAAGAAGACTCATTGGATGTGGAACCCATATTTTCAATACCGGGCATGGTGCCCAATATCTCTTCAATTGGCCGCGTGATAAACCGTTCGATTTCCTCAGGAGACGAAGAAGGATACCGGATAGAGACAAAAAGAACCGGGAACGTCACGCTGGGCAAATATTCAAGCGGCAACTTGAACAGGGAAATAAAACCCATCACCACGAGACTAAGTGCGATCATCATCGTGCTGATGGGCTTAAAAATGGCAAAACGACTGAGTTTCATGGTCCTTTCCTACATTTGCACCGGGATGCTAAAATATGCAAAACCTGGTCATCTGACTACCACATCGTCATTTTTCACAACAATTTGACTATATCATATACATTTTTCACAGCCTGTCAAGATTTGCGCTTCGCATCACCATTGATTTTAGACGCACAATTGCGTATCCTGAAGTGCTCACAAATGCGAACAATACACCAGAGAAAGGAAAGAAAATGAAGCTCACGTACATCATGTTCACAAAACACCTCGAAGGTCAGGACATACCCACAATTATTGAGTCACTTCAATCTGTAGGCGTGCAAGGCGCGGATTTGTGTGTGCGAGAGGGATATCCTGTAAATCCAGATAATATCGACAAAGCACTACCCGAAGCCGCCAAACAGTTTGAAGCAGCGGGGCTGTGTATTCCGCTGGTAACAGCTCCCGGCGATTTCAGTCGCCCGGATATCGATTACGTCGAGCGTTATTACGGCGCGTTGGGCGAAGCCGGTGTGGCGCATGTGAAATTGGGCTACTGGCACTGGTCGGATCAGAAACACTACTGGGATCAGTTGGATGAAATCCGTGGCTGGATGGAAGGCTTTGAGAAATTGTCGGAAAAATATGGCGTAAAAACCGTGGTACACAACCATTCGGGCAAATCGATGGGATTAAATTCGTGTGCCGTCATGAACGTGGTCAAAGGATTCAACCCCGAGCACATCGGCGTATTTTCCGACCCGGGGCACCTGTCAATATGTGGCGAGCCAATTGAAATGGCACTGGATATTGTGAGCGAGTATCTCTCAGTCCTGGCATTTAAAGACTTAATTCGCCAGCGACCTCTGGGACGAACCGTACAGGGCGCGCCCGCGGGTGGAACAATGCGCCTGGGGCAGGGATTTGGCGATTGGCCCGCGGTGGTAAAAACACTGGATGGATTGGACTTTGAAGGCCCCGTGAGTTTCCACAGCGAATACAGCGGTGAACCGATAGAAACCGTAATTGATCTGGCGCGCATTGATGTGCGTTTCTTTAACGCAATGCGGGCAGAACACGAAAGCGCGTAATCTGTGTCTAACCTTGAGATCACACCTTGGCATCAAAACGCCCCAACATCCTCTGGATCTGCACCGATCAACAACGCTACGACACCATTCACGCCCTCGGCAATGAACACATCCAAACGCCCAACCTCAACCGCCTCTGCGCCGAGGGCGTAGCATTTACACACGCTCACTGCCAAAGCGCGATATGCACGCCCAGTCGTTCCAGCTTTCTCACCGGGCTTTATTCCAGTACCGTACACGGCAATCGCAATGGCAATGCCTATTTCCCGGCAAATGAACGCGTACAACTCATCACCAAACGCCTCGCAGATGCCGGATACGATTGCGGCTTATCGGGCAAACTCCACCTCGCCTCTGCCTGGAACGGCGAAGAACAACGCGTTGACGATGGGTATCGCAAATTCTGGTATAGCCACTCACACAATCAAGGCATCGGAAGAGGCAACCAGTACACCGACTGGCTCACCGAACAGGGCATAGACCTCGGCGATGTCTTCCAAACAAAAAAAGACGGCACATATGGCAACTACCGTCCCGACATGAATCCCCAATATCACCAGACCACCTGGTGTGCGGACCGCGCCATTGAATTTATCGAATCCCCTCACGACAGCCCCTGGCTCATGAGCGTCAATCCCTTTGACCCGCACGGACCTTTTGACGCACCCGACACGCACAAATACAATCCCGCCGACCTGCCACCACCGCTTTTTTGTGAAAGCGACCTGCAAATCCATTCGCGACTCAAACGCTTTTTTGCAGGGCAAGGAGGCAACCCACCCGGCGACCGCGAACAGCACAACAAAGCGTCTTACTACGGCATGATCGCCCTCATTGACGAAAACGTCGGTCGCATGCTCGATGCACTTGAGCGCACGGGTCAGCGCGAAAACACCGTCGTCATCTTCACGAGCGACCACGGTGAAATGCTCGGCGATCACGGCCTCACCGGCAAAAGTTGCCGCTTCTACGAAGCCCTCGTGCGGGTTCCCCTCATTATCTCGTGGCCCGGCACTTTTCTGCAGGGTCACCGCGCAGACGGCCTCACCGCGCTCTTAGACATTGCACCCACCCTCGCCGACCTCGCCCGCATCTCTCTCGAATGGACACACGGCAAATCTCTCATCCCCATTCTCACGGGCGAACACCCCGGGCACGCGCACCACGACTTTGTGCGCTGTGAATACTACGATGTCGTCGATAAATTCGCCCCTAATACCTCGGAAAAACACAAACCCTGTTGGGCAACCATGTTGCGCAACGACCACTACAAACTCGTCGTTTACCACAACGAAGACTATGGCGAACTCTACGATCTTCGAGAAGACCCCGATGAATTTCACAACCTCTGGGAAGACCCATCCCACACAGATCTGAAATACCAACTCATCAAACAAAATTTTGACCACACCGTTATATGCGCTGATCCCGGTCCCCAGCGCATCGGGAGATATTAGCACGAGTCAGCGTTTCAATGGAGAGCGCAACATGAAATTCAAAACACCGTTAGACGTCAGAATCGCTTGTAGGGCCAACGAACTCGAAGGCTTCGCATCCCAAGCCCTTCCCGGCTACCTGTGCGTCAACGTCGCCTTTCTGGACATAGACTACGCCGACGATTTCGAGGCATTCTGTCGCGCCAACCCGAAACCCTGCCCGCTGATCGCTAAAATGGAACCCGGCCAAACAGACTGCCCCGAGTATGCACGCGCCCTCGACATCCGAACCGACCTGGGTTCATACGACATCGTACGCGATGGCGAAGTCACCGAACTCCGACAGGACATCGTGGACTTGTTCGACGACCGAACCGTTACCTTCCTGATCGGATCGAGCGTCTCCTTCGACGGCCTCTTGACCGAGAAAGGCTACCCCGCCGCATTCGGACCGACCATCCAACTCACGTCGCTCCCGTGCGAAACAGTCGGACCCTTCTCAGGCAACATGGCCGTCACCATCCGCTCATTCGATCCGGCCGTGATCGACGATGTATGGGAATTCACCAGCCACTTCCCCGGGTGTCACGGCGCCCCAATCGGAAGAAACAATGCGGACGAACTTGGCATCGAAGAGCTGAACGTCAACATGAACGGTCACCCGTTTGATGTACCCGAAGGAACGGACCGCTTGTATTGGGCTTGCGGCATCACACCCCGCATTGTCGCCGAGCAGGCCAAGCTCCCGTTCATGATATCCTACACCCCTGGCCACGCAATGATCACCGACATCCCAACAGAGAATCTGTACCAGGCCTGACCCGGATCAGGAGATATTAGCATGAGCCAGCGTCCCAACATCTTGCTCATCATGAGCGATGAACACGACCCCGCAGTCACCGGCTGTTACGGCCATCCTTATATCGAAACACCACACCTGAATCGCCTCGCATCCGAAGGCACCACCTTTGACAATGCCTATACCGCCTGCCCGATATGCGTACCGGCGCGCATGTCCTTTATGACCGGGCAATACGTCCACCAGATCGGCACCTGGGACAACGGCTCGCCCCTCGCGAGTTCAATCCCCACAATGGGCAGCTACCTCGAAGCCGCCGGCTATGAAACCGCAATTTGCGGTCGCTCCCATTTCATAGGTCCCGAACGCCTGCACGGCTTTGGCAAGCGACTCATGGACGACGCCGAAAAATGGAAACACTGGAATATGAGTGCCCCCTCGCGCACACCCGACGCCCGGCGCGCCAGCAACAGCCACGTCACCGAATGCGGCTCCGACGAAAACTGGCAAAACGACTACGACCACACAGCCGCCGACCTCTCCGAACGCTTCCTCAAATCCCGCGCGCACGCCGACCGTCCCTTTCTCCTCTACACCGGCTTCATAAACCCCCACTTCCCCCTCCTGTGCCCGCGGGAATACTTCGACCGTTACTATCCCGACCGCGTCATCTTGCCACACACGAGAACCGAACCCTGCGACACCCAACACCCCTCTATACAGCAACTCCGCTACTGGCTGCGCAATGAAGAACCCTTAGACGACGCCATCTCCACCACTGCAACCGCTGCTTACTACGGCCTCATCTCTTTCACCGATTACCTCATTGGTCGCCTGCTCGATATTGTCGATAACTCATCCCTGCGCGACAACACCGTTGTCATCTACGTCAGCGACCACGGCGAAATGGGCGGGCACCACGGTATATGGCAAAAACAATGCTTCTACGAACGCGCCGTTCGCGTCCCCATGATCATTCGCCACCCGAATGCCGCGGGCAACCAGCGCATCGCCGCAGGAGCCAACCTCATCGACATCCTCCCCACCCTTCTCGACCTCGCCGAACAGGACCCCGCGCCACTGCCCGGTAGCAGCCTTCTACCCGCCATCAGCGGTCACGCCTTCCCCGACCGCCCCATCTTTAGCGAATACCACGCCCTCGGTGCTCTAACTGGCGGCTTTATGATCAAAAAAGGCGACTGGAAATACATCCACTACGTCGGCCTTCCCGATCAATTATTCAACGTCGCTAACGACCCCGACGAAATTGAGAATCGCGCCGACAACCCCACCTGTGCCGACATCCTCTCCGACCTTCGCGCCGACCTCCACAACATCGTCGCCCCTGAAAAAATTGACCAGCGCGCCAAAAAAAATCAAAAACTCAAAGGCATTGGCAGAGCGACCAGCTTTTAGCAGTCATTCCCCAACGGGTCTAAAACCTCGTAATCCCCCCTTCCCCACGCATCCAACCCCGACGTATAGAATTTGGAAAAACGTCGATCTGAAGCACCCCCTGCAACATTCGCGTGTAGCACATCCTCCCCAAAATCGCAAATCATTCGAAAAGTTGGCGCAAGCGCGCCGCCTTTGAACAAGCCGGCCTGAGAAACCGTTGACCGGCTGCCAATATTTGCAAACGAATAATCAAATCCCAAAAACCGCGGCAACTTCCCCTTAAAAAAAATATGCTCAATATAAACTTTACTCGCTTCACCGTGCGGCACGGCTTTTTCTTTTAACCCGCGTTCAATCGCCATTTGATACAGGGCTTCGCGCGGCTGGTCTCCAAACCAGATTGATGCCTCGCTCAAAAGAATGCGATCAAAATAGCCGTGCAGAACACTGAACAGCGTCGTTCCATCCAGCAAATGCACCATCATCTCGCGCCCCAGGCCATTATCCCCAAAAACGAGAAAAACGAGCTCGCGATAAACGCGCTCAAAAAGCGTCGCACCCAGAGAATCCGCATCATAACACAAATCCCATTCCCCCAATATACCCCCGTTCTCCGATTCGGGTAATAACGGACGTATAATCGCCATAAAATCCCTGGCCTGAAGCGCGTAAAGATCGTAGTGAATCCGCTTCATATCTTCTACTGTTAAATCATCCTTTTCCCGCAATATCTCACAGATTCGATCCGCGCGATAAGACGAGATAGACAATTTCATTGGCGCGAACTGCCCCATAAAATTGAGATCCTGATTTGCCGTCACAATAAAATCAGGATTGACCGCGCGCGGATACAATATCGGATCGACCATCCCGCCCCAATTCTGTTTCTCATCCCAACCCAAATACGGAAGCAAACCCGATGAACCTTCGGGTTGTTTGGGCACCAGCCCGCCGAGTTGATAGCCAATATTTCCCGCCCGATCTGCAAACACCCAATTAAACGGAGCAAACGTCAACCCCGCAAAATAATCCCGTGCCTCTTCGACGCCCTCCGCCTTTGTAATTCGCAAAACACAATCCAGCGAATCCGCACCCGTCCCTTTTTGCTGCTTGCCCGTCCACGCGTAACACAGGTAATACCCATCCTCATTGACCTCCCCTTCCAACAAACCGCGTTCTGTCTCGCAAACGCGCAACCTTATTGGATCCCCCTTTTTGAGTCGGATAACCTCTTCTCGCACACGCAGAGGCATCCATTTATCCCCGCATCTGTACTTTCCATCTTTCACTTCCTCGACAAAATAATCACACACATCGGCAGTACCATAGGTCGCTGCCCACGACAAGTGGGGTGACCGTCCCATTGCCACAAAGGGCAATCCCGGCAGAGTCGCACCCATCAAATAGTCCTGCCCCCCGGACAGAACCGCCAGATACCACACCGAAGGCAATTGCAATTGCAGATGTGGATCCCCGCACAACATCGCCCATCCAGATGCCGTCTTTGACGGACGAACAGCCCAGTTATTGCTCGCAGAAAAATTGGGCAACAAATCGCGCCATACCACAGATCCCGGAATCATCGGACGCACTATCTGCACCTTCTTTATTAGATCGATGTACTCTTCTGATATATCATCCCGAATCGCAGGAAAAAGCTCCTTTAACCGCTCGGTATCCACGCCCTTTTGAATCAACTGAACAATCAACTTTTCCATATCGCCCTGCATTTGGGAAAGCCCCACAAAACCGATCAGCTTAACCATCAGCAAGGCATCTGCCGGCGTCCAATCATCCGGTCGATATCCCATCATCTTAAATTCAAAAGGCGTTCCCGTTGCGCGAACCGCCTGGTTCACCCCCTGGCAATACGCATCCAGAACCGCTTGCACTTCAGGTGACAAATGCCGCGCTTCCCGATCCGCATCACCAGCTATATTGAGCCAGCGCATAAACCGATCTACCTCAATCAAATTCTCATCCGCTTTCAGATATTCCGACGCATTCCCACGCCCGATGAGCTTGAGCAACCACATGTGCATCTGTCGGTCCCGGCCATGTGCATAACCCAAACCGTAATACCGATCCCCCTCATCCTGCGCCGTAATATGCGGAAACCCATGCGCCATCCGCTGAATGCACACCTCTCCCTTTACACCTCGTATTATAATTTTTTTTGCATCGCGTTTCATATTGCAAGCCTAAAAAAAGCGAAGCACTTGTCAATGCTCCGCTTTTTGTTTTAAGATTCGCTTGTCATAGCTCAGGATGAACTTAATCCTGTTGACGGGACGAAATCTGTGGCTTCCCTACAAGAGATTTTTTGCACACCTCTAATACCTCGGCAAACTCTTGAGGATTCTTTTCCACAATTTTTAATACTGCACGGGCAACCCTCTGGGGAATGCAACACTCTTTTTCCCAATCTTGTAGCGTTGACGTACTCACACCGATCATGAGTGCAAATTCATGTTGAGACTTATTGAGCTTTTCGCGAATGGCTTTGACATCCAAAGGCGTAAAATCAAATACGCGACTCGGTGCCATCTCACCGCGCATAATAGCACCTCCCTCACGCACACTTTGGAGTAAATCATCAAACAGTTCTTTTTTCATTTTGGATACTCCTGCTCAACAACGCGTCTTAAAATTCTGAGCTGTGCTGACGTTAGATCATCTCGCTCACTTTTTGAATACATCAAAAGCATCAAAATTTGCTGCTTCTTCACTGCCCAATAGTAAATGATGCGAACGCCACCGCGCTTGCCGTGTCCCGGTGGAGACCACCGCATCTTTCTTATACCACCGCTACCGGGAATAACAACACCCGTATCGGGGCGATGTATCAACAGAAGTTGCAAGCGGTGATAACTATCGTCGGTCAGTACATTTTGAACGCAACGTGTAAATACAGATGTTTCGAGGAATGTCATAATATACCGTCCTGGACATAGTTTTACAATTGTGATCTCACTCCCACAATCTCCTGTCCAGACTGCGATATTGAATCGCCTCGGCAACATGGCGCGACTGGATATCCTCTTCACCCTCCAGGTCTGCTATCGTGCGGCTCGCCTTCAGGATTCGATCATAAGCCCGCGCCGACAGCCCCAATCGCGTAATCGCCATCCGCAGCAACTCCTGGCTCTTATCATCTATTTTACAAAACAACCGAATCTCTCGCGGCCCCATGTGCGCGTTGCTAAACAAATCTGTATAATCCCCAAACCGTTCCAATTGCATTTGCCGGGCGGCTTGCACGCGCTTGCGAACCTCTGCGGAAGACTCGCCAGCGGGTTCATTGACCAGTTCTTCATACTGCACAGCCGGGGCTTCTACGTGAATATCAATGCGATCCATCAACGGTCCCGAGATTCGATTGATATAGCGTTGGATCACAGGTGGCGAGCAAATACACTCGTGGTGTGGATCGCCCAAATACCCGCATGGACACGGATTCATAGCGCAAACGAGCATAAACTGCGCGGGATATGAAAGCGATATCGCCGCCCGTGCAATCGTCACAAAACTGTCCTCAATAGGTTGGCGCAGGGACTCCAAAACCTGTTTCTTAAATTCGGGAAGCTCATCCAAAAACAGCACCCCGTGATGTGCCATCGACACTTCTCCCGGTCGGGGATAGGGACCACCGCCGATCAATCCCGCATCTGAAATCGTGTGATGCGGCGACCGAAAGGGCCTTATCGCCACCACTGCCGTATCGGGTGGCAGCAACCCCGCCACCGAGTGAATTTTTGTCGTCTGCAGTGCCTCGTCCAGGGTCAGATCGGGTAAAATGGTCGGCAATCTTCTGGCGAGCATCGTCTTCCCCGACCCGGGTGGCCCCATAAGAATCGCGTTATGCGCGCCCGCCGCCGCCACCTCCAGCGCGCGCTTTGCATGTTCTTGTCCGCGCACATCCTTAAAATCCACCCGATGGGTCCGCGCCTGCCGGAAAATCGCTTTGCTATTGACTTCAAAGGGCATAATATCGCAGTAGTCCTCCAAAAAATCCAGTGCCTCACCCAAATCGCGCACCGGCAAAACATTCAAATCGCCGGTAATCGCCGCCTCCCGCGCATTTTCCACAGGAATGAGCAACCCTTTTAAGCCCGCCTTTTTGGCTTCCACAGCCATTGACAGCGCACCGCGCACAGGACGCACCCTGCCATCTAAAGCCAACTCGCCCAAAATGAGATATTGCGACAGCTTCTCGGGTGAAATTGAACCGCTCATTGCGGCAATAATGCCTATGGCAATCGGCAAATCAAATGCCGAGCCTTCTTTTCGGATATCTGCCGGTGCCAAATTCACCGTAATCCGATTATTTGGAAATGTTCGCCCGGCATTTTTAATCGCAGCCATCACCCGGTCCCGGCTTTCCTTCACAGCACTATCGGGCAAACCCACCACTGAAAACGAGGGAAGCCGACGCGAAATATCCGCCTCAATATGCACGATATACGCATCAATACCCAGTGTTGCACAACTCAACACACGCGCAGTCATCAAAACCTCCTTGCCTGAAAGGAACCAACTGAAAGAAGCACTACAATCAGGCAAGGATTATGCCAGAACCGTCCGGAGCAATAACTTATTGTTATAAAAAAAATTACACCACATCAAAGCAAACATGTATTGAACGATATGTTCACAATAGCCATCTCGGATGGAACAAAGTGTTAGGGGTTAGGAGTTAGTTCCACCCAAAAAAAAGAGGCTATCTCGTTCTCGACAAAATTCGTAAAACGCCTTAAAACAGCGGTTGGCTTTTAAGGCGTCCTCTGTTTGTGGAATGGCAGAGAAAAATGCTTTGCTGCCCACCACAATCAGCTTTTGTCGGGCGCGTGTGATTGCCACATTAAAGCGATTTGGGTTGTTCAAAAATGGGCTGGAGACATAGTCGGGATCGGAGGTGGTGAACGCATACAAAATCACATCGCGCTCTGCGCCTTGCACGCGTTCTACCGTATCGATTAAGGGCAGTTTGGCGTTGGCATCTCCAAGTCGCTGTGTGAGGCGGTCCGCAGTGGCGTTGTTTTGTGCGCGGTGGGGAGAAATCAGCGCGATTTGATCGGGATCCAAACCGTGTTCGGCAATCAGGCGATGAGCGAGTTGGGTTGTAATCTCAATTTCCTCATCGGATTTCTGGTGGTGGCCCTGGTGATCTACGATGAGGAGTACAACTGGTTTTTTGAGATCGAGAACGCGGTCTAAAAGATCGCGGTGGTCGGTATGTTGCAGCACGAGTCGGTTTTGTGCATTGCCAGCGTGGGCGCGAAGATCGCGGTCATACCACATGTGACTGGGAAAAGAACACAGGTCTTCGTTCATCCGATACGTGCGATCCAATCGAACGCGGTGCGAGGGATCGTATTGATTGATAAGATGGGACAGCGCGGAATGATGTATGCTCATTTCCTTCCCTTTGTAATCTCCCAGGACAATGGGCGGTAATTGTTTTGTATCTCCGGCAAACAGAAAATTTCCCTTGCCATAGAGCAGGCTCAACAGGGCCTGGGGAATGAGCATTTGAGATGCCTCATCAAACACAACCCAATCAAATACCTGCGGGAAAGTCCCTTTGCGACCTTCGAGTAGCTGATAGAGACCAAATCCCGTGGCACCTACAATTGCATAAGGAGATTCTGCGAGTGTTTCCACATCCTCTAAGGGTTCTACCCCGCGCTCTGTCAAATCCCACCGTCCCAATTTGAAGCATCGGGCGGGAAAGCCCTGCAAGCCGTGTTGTTTGACGAGCGCGACCACTTTTTTCAGCACCTGGTCAATGGCCTGATGCGTCAACGCGCTGACGGCAATACGCAGCGGTCTGCCCTGCTCTTGAGCATGCAGAATCAATGCAACCAATATCCAGCCCAATAAGTGTGTTTTACCCGTTCCTGGCGGCCCTTCAATCAGGCTCAAGCGATGCTTAAAAGGCAATGATAGTGCCTGTTGTTGCATTGCATTGAGTCCGGATATCGCGCCAAATCCGCGCATCCAATTATGCACCCATCTCAGCGCGTCGGGTTCTCTTGCCGTGCGCCAGGTGCCAGAAAATAGCTTGGATAGGAGGTGGAAATGATCTTCGAAAAAAACAGCCTGAACAGCGTGAACCAGGCGAGGGCCATTCCAATCGGTCAGGTCCTCTTCCAGAGAATACAAAAGTCTCTCGTTTAAGGCCAATCGTCCCTGCCGAGACTGCACCCACAGGCGTTCCGAGCTGTGATCTGTCAGGATGACGGACAAACCGTTTTGCACATCTAACAGGCCAACAGGTGCAAGTTTGAGAAAATCGCCCGCGCGAAATTTTGAGAGGCCCGCTTCTGTTTGAAATTCGTAGAGGAAGCGGCCTTCGTCGTCAAGCGTCGTTTTCCGAAAACGGATGGGACCAATCGCGCGAAAGCGTTCAACGCGTTCTGACAGTGGCAGGGCTTGCAAGGCGAGCACATCTTCTTCGCGGAGCCGCTGCTCCTCTGATAGAAAATTTAAATAGGCCGTTTGCGGGCTGTGTTCCTCATCTTTCCATTCGTCTTGTTCCCAATCGCTCGTCAAGTGCGATGATGTCCATTGCCACAGCGATATTTTCAGGCTCAATACCGCGTTGAGATAGTCAACCATTTTTTTTTCGTCTTCATTTTGTATCCATTCGTCGTCATCAAAATGAAACAGACTTTGCGGTTCGGGAAGTTCGGCATTGAGACCCAACAGGCGATTGAGGGCAAAAAGCGTCGGATTTCCCGGCATTGGAAAGTCGAAGTGCGACGCGATCAGCTTTTGCAAATCTGTTCGGTGGTTGCGATGGGGCAAAAACAAAAAAGACAGGTCTTCTGATGACTCGCACCATTCTTCAAAAGTTTGCCAGCAACGCGCTCCAAAATGAAAGATATGCGGTCCCCGTCCGCCTTTGATGCTCTGATTCCAGACGGACAAAAAACGCGCTGTGAAGTCCTGCAATGCCTCTGATAACTCGCGCTCCGATGCGACATGCCAGATATGGTTCTCGACCACCGTTGCCCCCTGCACAGCGCGCCAACCTATCGCGCGTGGGAGCCCAGAAAGGGGATCTTCGACGACATATATGAAAATGGCGGTGGACAGATTGCTCGGATAAAACCGCGTTTTTTCTTTCTTTAGACCAATTTTATTTGCCTGAAGCGCGGCGAGTTGACCCGAAAGTTGTGTTTTTTGATGTGGGCTGAAAAGATCGCCTTCTGAAGCGGACGCAGATTCAAACCACGCATGGGCAGATGCCATAGTTTTGAGACCGCATTGGCGAAACTTTTGCAACGTCCCCGCGCTCAGATGCGGCAAAAGGTGAATATCCTCTGTCTGAAGTGCTTCCCGATAACACGCCTCAAAATTGGGGCACCCCGTACAGTGGGTTTGGAGGTGATAACGCGCGCGGGCAGGTGCGCGTTGCAATACGTTGCCCATATTTCGAAACAGCATAGGAAGTGCCGCCAGGTAGGGTTCGAGATCAAAAAAATGCGGTTCGGGGGCTTCGTTTTCCTGTGCGGGACGCAGCATCAAAAATCCCGAAGACGCCACGCGCATGGGCAACTCGTGCTGTGCGATCAAGCTGTCGAGCATATAGGCGTAAAATGCAACCTGCCACTTTTGTGTCTCGTAGGGCCTGCGACTGTCTTTGATATCGCCCACTTGCAACACAACGCCGCGGTCTTCTTTTGAAATGCGGATGAGATCGGGAATACCGATGCCATCTACCTCGCTCACCCAGTGGTCTTGTTGTCCCAAAACAGATGGTTGGATCAGGACAGCTTGAAACAAAAATGTAGATTGATTGGAGGTTGCGTCGCGTGCCAGATCTTTCAACAGCGTTCGGGTTGTTTCAAATCGCGATTTGAGAGAAAGTCGCGTGCCGTTGGTATCAAAGGCCGGCACTTCGTGCAAGACATTCCGAATGCGATTCAGCACCTGTTTTTCGTGCAGGTTTCCCCGTTCCATCCGAAGAGTGTCCAAATCTGTATCGCTATCTCGCCACCGCCTTTGTTTAGCTGGAACAAAATTGAGGGCCAACCACCGTTCACATTGATGGTGCAAAAAATACGCGCCCACCATTGTGCCCGTGAGTGACCGCGGGCGATACTGTAGGTCAGATGGCTGTTCCGCGTGTCGATCCGCATGCCACCGCTGTTTTTCCCTGGTGAGCAGATCGGTTTGTATTTTTGTATCCAAAAAAATGGGGTGAGATTCGGTCACATGGATATCTTCCGTGAGCAGGCCAGGATCGCCAGATGCGATTTCCGAAGGGTGTTTCAGGTAGTGCTGGAAGGTTTTGGCAACGCGCGGGTCAAAGAGGAAATCTGTCACTTCTTGCACCAACAAGGCGCCGGGCAATGCCTCGCAAAAGGCATTGAGCTGAAACAGGCTATACAGGGATTCGAGATGATTTGCCACCCATTGGACAAAATCTTCGCGGTCTTGTGGGAGGTGGAGCGTTTGAAAATCAATCCAATGAGAACAATCGATACCGATACTATCGGAAGTCACCATAAAATCTTTGAGATCGCCGTAATCGCGTTCAATAATCCACTGAAGCACGAGATTGCCTACAGAACCGAGATAGGTGCGATAGCGATACAAGTTGTTCAAGCTGCGCTCAACTTCGATGCCATTGTGCAAAACGACCACGCGCTTTAGCCTTTTTGCCGCATCGTTGAACAATTTTCGCGTGCGGGAAAATAAGCCAGACGCGCTTTGTTGCACATCTGTCTGAAGTACATCTCGAACCGATTGTGCGACTTCATAAGAAACCCGAAACCCCGCACCCAGCCAGAAAAGCTCTTTGGTTTCTATTTGATCGGTGGGTTGGGCAATAACTCTTTTGCGTTCACCCGTTTCAATATTCAAAACGCGCAATCGTTTGCCCGTCAGTTGCACGCGGTCGCCGAGTTCCAATTGCCGAACGATGAATTTGGGCAAGTCTGCAATGGCTTCGCCCGCATATTCCAGCACATAATCCTCTTCCATGTCGGGAAAATTGCTCCAAATACGCCGTTCTAAAAAACAATCGCGATAGCACCATCCACCCTTAAAAAGGCCCGTGACGCGATCTTTTTGCAGCCACTGTTGCCGCGCCATGGCCTCAAACAACGGTGCGATCATATCTCGCTGGTCTGGAAACAAATCGCAAAGAGCAGACTGCGTGATAGTTTTCTTTTCGTAGAGGCAGGAGAGCATTTGCTGGACGAGAACGCTGGGCAGAGTTTTGGGTTGCGGTGTTTCAATATGGCCGCGGCGCGCCCTGTTGAGCATTCCCAAAAATCTGAGCAATTGCGCCTGTGCATCTGCGCCGCGGCATATTCCCCAAAAGTGCGTACGCCCCTCTCGCCGGTTGGAGCGACCAATGCGCTGGAGAAAGGCCGATATGGAATCCGGCGGTTCGTAGAGCAAGACGCTATCCACATCGCCGATATCTATGCCGAGTTCAAGGGTGCTGGTGGCAATGCAAAGGGCGTGTTCGCGGCGGCGAAATCGGTATTCCACGGCGCGGCGCGTGCTGGCATTGAGGTTGGAGTAGTGGAGGTCAGTAACACCTTGAAACGCACCCTGACGCGACAAAAGAGAAAACAGCCGGTCGCAACACCCCCGGCTGTTGGCGAATAACAAAATTTTGCGATACTCGTAGGTTTCGTAGAGATCGTTTAGGAGCGCGACGAGTTCGACCTCATCGTTTTTGAGATGGATCAGATGGGGGACAATATCGCGTTGGACAGATTCGGTCAGGAAAACGGTATCGGTTCGGAAGCCAAAAAAACGGGCGACCTCCTCGACATCGGAAAGCGTGGCGGAAAGGGCGATCTTTTGCACGGGATGGGCGATGCGGCGTTGCAAGCGCGTGAGCAAATAGGATAATTGCCGCCCGCGATACTGATGAATAAAAGGATGTGCTTCATCGATAATGACCGTGCGAATGCGCTGTACAAACTGTTTTAAATCTGCATTTGGACTGCCCATGAGCACATCAAAAGATTCGGGCGTTGTCAATAACAAATCGGGCAATGCCCCGCCCGCCCGTTTGAAATCGCCCGTGCGTATTCCAATTTGCAGGCCGAGTCTGTCCTTTAAGACAGGCGTCAAACGGCGTTCCAAATCCACGGCCAGGGCGCGGGTGGGCACCACATAAAGCGCGGTTTGTCGCCGCCCCGATTGAATCACGCGCTCGATACACGGCGCCAGCACGGCTTCGGTTTTGCCAGAGCCGGTTGCCGATTGTAAGATCAGATCTTTGCCCTGCAAGAGCGGTTCAATCGCTTGCTTTTGAAAGGGATAGAGATGGGGAAAAGAGCCGTAGAATGCGCGGCAGGTATTGGGCAGTTGAAGCAGAGGCGAGATAGGTTCAGACATGGTGGTTACAAAACATGTGCTGATAGGGTTTAAATCAGTATTTGGGCTTGATGTGCGAGGTCCAATTCATCGACCAGACCTTTGAGCCGATAGCGCGTCTCCTGCCCTTGCATGTGCGATAATCGTCGGGTCATGTCGCGCTGCACATCGGCATCGGGCTGCCACTGATAAGCTCTGGCATGCAAGTGCATCAATTTTTCGATCAACGCGTGCCACTCTTTGGCAGACAAATCCTGAAGGGGATAGCGTTTCAGACCCGTCCATGCACGGGCGTAATTTTTCTCAAAATAGGGAATTTCCTCTTCGTTGCGGATTCGCACGCGGTCGTATTCTTCTTCATCTACTTTGTAAAAAAAGTCGTCTGTAAAGGCAAAAACCGGATAAACAGATGCGGACGGAACTTCAGGGAAAAGCATCTGATCCAGAATCTGGTAACTGCGGCTGCGGCTGGTCACGCGCACTTGAGAAATCGATTCTCCTTCGTCAAACAACAACACCCATCCCCGGTAGCCCATCATCTGGAAAAGCTGCCCCAATCCGCGAATCATTTGAAGATAAGGCTCTGCACCTTTACAGGTAAGTGATTCATCTTTGTAAAAATCAACCTGTCGGTACTTGAGGGCATGGCGCAGGCGATAGACCGGAACCACATCGCCTGTAAGCGCGCGGGAAAGCAGGTAGGGAAATTCACGAGGGCGGTATGAGGCGTGTTTTTTGGTGCCGCGCTGTCGCTTTGAAAGGGAGATTGTTTTTTGAGCCATCGCGGTCAGGACAGATCGGAACAGGTGTGGCATTTCACGGTGTAAAAGCGGGGCGACCCGGTCTTCAAAGTCTTCGTGCGGCAGGCCAGCGGCAAAAACGCGCCATCGCGCTGCCCATGAGGTGTCTGTGTCTGGAAATCTCATAGAGGCGACCAGGGCATGATAGACCCGTCGCATATCGTGAAAGGGAATTTCTCGAGGGTCCAAATTGATCAGGCTGGTCACAAAATTTTCGCGCAGGGCCCTGTCCTGGATATAGTTCAAACTGTGCGATTTACCCTGTCCATAAGCCCCACAGATGCACAGGTGGGTCGCCTTATTTTGATCGAGTTTTTGAAAGTCGCGGTCAATGATTTTGTTCAGGCGGCTTTCGCGGGCTGTGAGCAAGCGAACCGCAACCGGATCAAAAAGCCCCTCCCGCAGGCGTTCTGTTGCACGCCGCAGGTGGAATTCCGTTTCATTGGATGGGGTGTGAAAGTCGGTCATCAGGCATCCCACGTCGGTTGAAGTTGCTCAACTTTTTCTTGATCCATTTCCCGCTGGCTGACCACGAGTTGCTCGGCCATATCCATATCTTCGTCTGGCGGCACACCTTGCTCGGCCATGTCGAGTATGCGGATGACTTGCTTGATATAGAGCCGAACCTCACTTAAAAGCCCCATGCGCTTTTGCGCTGCACACATCTTTTTAAGCAACGCTTCATCAACCTGTTCCTGGGCATCCCATCGGTAGGACAGTTCGTGAATGCGTTTCAGGCAAAGTCCCAGATTGACCAACTCGCTCGTTTCCAAAGGCGTCCTGTGAAGATCTACCAACACGCTGCGGTAATTCAGTCTTTTGCTTTCCCCAATGGAACGCACGCGACTCCACAGGGCGTCATAGGACTTAAATCCCTTTTCTGAGAGCGTCACATCGGGAATGATGGACATAAAAATATGCAAATAAGATGCCTGCTCGGCATTGTCGATCAGCAAGCGGACATTTTCGTATGACGCATTGCGAATGGTTGTCGATTGGGCGATCACGGTTTCCAATTCGTCCATCAACAGCACGAGGCCCTTGTAGTTGAGATGCCGCAAAAAGACAATGAGCGAGGTCAGAAATCGCTTGCTATTGGTCTTATCAAGGGCTTCAAAAATCTGGAACGGTTTGAGTTCTCGCTTGCTCACCCGCGCGCCTTCAAACCACTGGTAGAGAATCTCCCGCTGATATGCACGCGCCTCTTCGTCTTCACCTACCTCGAGAGGTCTGAGACGATTGTCTGCCAACCCAATCAGAGCGTTGGCAAAGTTGAGATCCATCCCAGAAAGGGCACGCAGGCTTTCGCCCACAAAAAAAAGTTGTTCTTCAAGGGGTGCGTCATCTGTCAGATCGGTTTTCAGATTTTCGACCCACGCATCAACGAGTTGTCGGATACCAACGCCCTCAAAAGAACCGCAAAGTTGCCGCACAATAATTTGATAGACAATCTCAAATTTGTGTATGGGCACTTCGCGCGTGAGCACCACAAAAGACACGGCGAATTTTTTTTGAAGCGCGAGGTGCTTGATAACCGACATAAAATGCGTTTTGCCATCGCCGTAGTCACCATTGACAAAGCGAACCTTCGCGCCCCCCTCTGCGATGTAGTTATCCAGGTCTTCTTCGATAAACTTCAACCAGTTCTGGCGACCCACAGTAAAAAAGGGCACATACTCAATCGGCACGCTACCTTTTCGGAGATCTTCAATAATTGCCCGCGCCTCAAAGGGTTTGAGTTGCTCCAAATCTTTTTGTGTCATGCGTCATGTCCTTTTTTAGGTTTGAAAAGCAATGGTGGTAATCTGCCGCCGTTCTCCATCGCTGTCAATCAACCAAAGTGCCCTATTCCGCCCCGGTCTTAGCTGCACAGCATAGCCATTTGACGTGCCCCCAGTACCGGCCTGAAAATAACGCCAAATATCTACGGCAAATTGATCCAGGCTATACCCTCGAAACTTTCCCTTGTCCATGTCCTGAAAAAATGCCCGACTCTGAAGAGATAACACATATTCCAGATATAATTGCTGCATTGCAACGGGATGCCCCATCTCTCGCTTTTCTTTTTTGAGAATTTCCGCATATACGTCATATAGTTTGTCAATAAATGCCTGTGGATCATAAGGGCGATCATAGAGTTGCTGCTTTACCCTTCGCAGGGCGGTAATAATACGCTTTGGATCTACGGATTTCAAGGCTTTTTTGTTAATTACAGTTTTCCGCTGAGCAAAGTCAACTTCTCCCTCTATGCCCTTGAGTACTCCAATGCGCGGGAAATCGATCTCTATTGGAAGTTTTGCTTCATTGGCTAATGTCGTCAGGTCTTCTATAAATTGGATTCGGTATCGCTCCACCTGTTCATCTGCATAAGTACGCAATTGATATAGAAATTCTGCACCTTCCTTTAGCCCCACTTCTTCTTGCACATTGCGTGCCATTTTAGACTTCAGCAATTCGTCGAGTTGAAAAAAGTCATTCCGCCCGGCACAGCGGACACATTGTTTCACAAAATCGGCCATTCTTTGACGGCGGTTCTGCTGTAGTTGATAGGGCTTGACCACATCCGTCAATCTCTCTTGCATTTGCTCAAGAAATTCTTCTCGATCTGCCATTTGGATTACCTTCTGCTTTGAGTGTAAGTGATTTCTGCTCGCGTGTAATTTTATTGCTGTACACAAACTGTGTCAAGTTGGAAATATCGGCGAGATAAACGCCGCCTCACTTCATCCGATCCAGCACGGGCTGTAATTTTTGTCGCGCTGCCTCTGCTTCTGCACCTCCATCGACGATTGGGTGTTCTTCCAACTCATCTACTACAACATCATACAAATCGCCCGTATCGTAGAGCTTCCAACGTTTATCCTGTGCCCATCGCTTTAAGTAGTAGCCCACCTTACCCCATCCGGGCAGAGGATCGTGATGGGCAAAAATCCACTCGCGCGGCGTTCCCGTCTCGCCCTTTAACTGAGGCAAAAATGACACCCCATCAAACACATCGTCCTCGGGCAAAGAAGTGCCAGCCATATCCATCATCAACGGCAAAAAATCGCTGCAATCGATCAAATCATCACACACAGACCCCGGTGGGATCGTACCCGACCAACTCGCAATAAGTGGCACCCGCGTACCCGCATCCGTCGAAAGACCCTTCCCCCCCTGGAACTCGCGACCATTGATAATAGAAGTCACCTGACGGGGCGATCCATTATCGCCTATAAACAGAAGCAGAGTATTCTCTCTCAGACCGAGTTCATCCAATTTATCCACAATTCGCCCAATCACCACATCCATATACTCAACCATATCCACAAAATACTTCACACCGCTATCGTGCCGGTTTTCAGACCATATTTCGCTATGGGGCGTCGGTTCAAACGGACCGTGTGTCAGCGCCATTGGGTAATACACAAAAAACGGATCGTCCTTATGTCGCTCGATATAATCGCAAATATAAGCCGTATAAATATCCGGACCGTACTTGCCCTCTGTATCCTCCAAATACTTCCCATTTTGTTGAATTACTGGATCGGCATACCGCGATCCCTTATCCTCCGTGTGTTCCGTATGCCACAAGCAATACTCATCAAAACCCGAATCTTCCGCCAGTTGCCCTTTGCCGCGCCACTCGGGTTCAAAATCCGGCGGATTATAGCTATACATTTGCCATTTGCCCGAAATACACGTCTTATAGCCAGCCGCTTTCATCAGATGCCCAAAAGTGCGCTCATGGGGATCCATCACCCCAAAAGCTCTCCAATTTCGAAAATTGTATTTACCCGTCATCAACTGTAACCGCGTCGGCGTACACAACGGCAGGGCATATGCATGGTCAAAACGCATACCCTCTTTGCTCAAACCATCCAGCACGGGCGTTTGATATGATTCACCTCCATAACACCCCAGGCATTCATATCCCAAATCATCGGACAGAATCAGAATAATATTTGGTTTATCAGAAGCCATAAAATCTCCTTTCAGTTGTCAGCGAAGGGGCAGGTTTCGAACGGGGTACAACTGCGACAGCAGTTCAACCTGCCCGTACAAAACCAGCCCTCTTTTTTTTCTGCGTTCATCTGCGTCCATCTGTGGTTGCTTTTTATAACTCTCCTATCCGCTTCTTCTCAAAAAACTCCCAATCCCATTCGGCACCCCATCCGGGACTATTGGGCGGTGTAATATGGCCATTCTCGGGCAGAGGAGGATTTAGCAATCCAATCTCACGACCGCGCACATCCCGGGAGCCTCCGGGGAAAAACTCGTAATAACTCGTATTCGATATGGCACAAACCAGATGTGCATGCACCAGCCCAAACAACCCACCCGGTCCATTGAATTCAATATTTGCACCGTGCATCTCCACCAAATGTGCCAGTTTCAACGTCGGAGTTGTACCCAGCCGCGCATTGGCACGCAGGGCATCGGTTGCCCCGGAAATAATCCATTGCGCGCTCAAATCTACATCGTGCATCAAAGTCTCAGGCGCCAAAATGGGAATGTCCAGCGCGGCACACAAACGCTGCAAATTTTTTTGATCCCGATCTGTCAAAGGTTCTTCAAACCACCCAAACCGCAACGCCTCCAGAGTCTTACCCACCCGAATCGCATCTTGCAACGTGTAATCACACCCTGCGGCATCGTGCAAAATATCGACATCACTCCCAACCGCATCGCGCACAGCGTGAAAACACGCGATATTTTCATCTGCCGTACCCCTGAAGTGATCCTTTACAGCCAAAAATCCCCGTTTCACTGCCTGTGTTGCATCGGCTACAGCCTCCTCTTGTGACCCACTTCTAAAATTGTAATAAGCCGCACAGGAAGACCGCGCTCGACCAATCAAACTGTGAACGGGCAGTCCCGCAACCTTGCCAGCAATATCCCACAAACAATTGTCAAAAGCGCCAAACCATCCAGGGCGTGTGAACATGCTGCGCGTTGCTTTGTGTAATTTTTGAGTGAGTCGTTCGCGATCAAATGGATCTTCGCCAACCGTTAACAACCGCAATTGCTCCAGGTCTTCAAGACGCATCGTCGTGTACCGCGCATCCCCCACTGTACATACCCCTTCGATACCCTCATCGGTTTTCACATGCAAAACGTGTATCTGCTCTGCCGACTTACCCGCTCCCCGATTTTCCCATCGCTTGCGGGCACCACGACCGGCTTGTTCCATCCGAAACCGCCCCGTATTAGCAGGCAATTCAAAAACCGAAATCGCAATCGCTCGAATCTTCACTTCCACCTCCTATCTCTCAAAACAAACTCCTGCGTCCATACACACTGCAAATGCGGCATTGATGGGGATCATGCCCCCTCGCCGGACAATATTCTCGGCCAAAAAATATAATCTGCAAATGCAACTTATTCCAAATTTCTGCGGGAAAAATGCGTTTCAAATCGCGCTCGGTCTGCACCACATTTTTGCCATTGGACAACCCCCAGCGATAGGCGAGACGGTGAATATGCGTATCCACGGGAAATGCCGACACGTCAAAAGCCTGAGCCATCACCACCGACGCCGTCTTGTGTCCCACACCGGGCAATGCTTCCAAATCCTCATAAGATTGGGGCACCTCGCCATCGTGTTTATCCAACAAAATACGGGACAAACCGAAAATCGCCTGTGCTTTGCGAGGCGCCAACCCGCACGGACGGATAACACCTTCGATTTCTTCAACCGACAGTGCAACCATTTTCTCTGGCGTATCTGCTTTTGCAAACAGAATCGGCGTCACCTGATTGACCCGCACATCGGTACATTGCGCCGACAACAACACAGCAACCAACAGGGTATAGGCACTCCCGTGTTTTAGCGACGCTTCGGGATTGGGATACAACTCATCCAGAATCTCGGCAATCCTTTCGGCTTTTTCGGCTTTACTAAAACGCTTTTTCAAATTCATCCTCCATGGGAGCATTCATTTTGTGGATCAATAACTGAAAACCAATCGTCACCAGAATAACCATACTACCCATCAAATAGGGCAATCGCGCATTGAAATGCTCGGCAACAAGACCGCCGAGAAGAGGACCAAATAAAAATCCACTGCCCACAATCGCTTCGTGAATACCCGTGCGACGGCCTCCAGGCCCTTCGGCGTACAAACTGTAAAAAATACTCGCCGTAAACGTCACCCCAATAAGCCCGCCCAACAGCAAAAAGCCACATGCAAAAACAATCGGCTGTGTACCTATACCGATCAAACCGAGGCCAAAAGCTGCCAGAAGCTGAGCAAAAATAATGGGTGCCATGCGAAATTGCCATCGATCTGTCCGCGACATAAAATAAAAAACCGCAAGTTGGGTCACCGCGATCAGCGCGAGCAAATACCCCAGCAAACTCGGTGAGAAGCCGAGATCTGTCGCCAACTTTGGAAACAGCGCGCGCACAAGCCCAATAGAAAAAAAAGTTGCAAAATTAGCCAGCAATGCGAGCGGCAAAAAATGGCCCGACGTTGCGGCAACCGATCGTTTAACCACAGGACCGGATTCCGATTCCAAAATCGGAACAACAAGCAAACCGGCAAATAACAAAACAACCAAAAAACCACCCAAAATAAATCCGCTAAAAGGATGAAATTCAAACAACTCACCACCTGCGGCTGGGCCAATACACACACCCAATGTCCACGCCACATTGAATCGCCCCAACGCGGGTAACAGCCTATCTCGCGATTTCCCACGCCCAAGCCAGGCTTGCATCGGGGGCCAATAATGTGCAATGGCAACACCAACAAGCACAGAAAGCAAAACAAAGTGCCAGATGCGATTGACACCGAGATATCCCACAAATGAAAGCGCGAGAAAAACACATCCAATAGTCATCACCGGGCGGTACCCCATACGATCTGCAAGACGGCCCGACACGAGACTGGTCAGAGAATAAGCCAATGCACCGCAGGTATTTATCCAGCCGAGATCGTCATAAGTCGCACCGAATTGCAGGGCGTATAATGGAACGCAAACGCCCACAATGGCAAAACAACTATCCATTAAAAAAGCACTGATATACAAAAAAGTGTCTTTTTTCACAAAATGAGAAGTCTCCTAAAAAAAAAGGGACTCAAAAAGAGTCCCTTTTTTTTAAAAAATCACCGCGCTACTTACTGCGCCTCTTCTTCTCCACCGCCCATTGGATTGAGGATGCGATCAATCTGGTCTTCGCAATATTTCTTGTATCGACGGTCTTTAGCACCTTCTTTGTAGCGTGCAATCGCTTTTTCTTTTTGACCAAGCTCTCGATAACAATCGCCCAAAATGACATTGGCGGGCACTCTCCATTTAGACGAAGACACGGCTTTATTGGCGTGCCTAATGGCATTGCGGTATTGCTTGAGTTCAAAATAAGGCACGGCTATCCGATAGTTCACCTCGGAGGTACTCTTAATGCCCAGTGCCCTTTTGTAGGAAGCAACAGCATTTGTGTACTGTCTGCCATCTGCATAAGCCTTGCCAAGTGCTGTGTGAACCGTTGCATTTTTGGGATCAACCCGTGCCGCTTTTTTAAGCACGGAAATCGCTTTGCTATTTTGCTTCATCGCCTTATAGACCGCTGCCAGACTCAAGCGAGACCTTGTATCTTTTGCATCGGCTTGAATCGCCTTTAAATACGATCTTGCTGCACTGCTATTTTTGCCGGTCGCCCTGAAGAGATCTCCTAAACCGCGATGGGCTTTGCCATAGTTCGGATCCAATTCAATAGCGGTTTCAAGCGCTTCGCGCGCGGCATTTACACTGCGTGCACTTCTATGTGCCAATCCCAAATTATAAAATACGGTCGCATCTGAAGGATCGACTTGCGTAGCGCTTTCATACTGATCCGCAGCAGCCTTGTAATTGCGCCGCCCGAACAACGTGTTGCCCTCTTGAATATAAGCTACCTTCAACCTGCCGCGTGCTTTGCCTTCGGCAAAATTGTGATCAATTCCCAGTACTTTTTGCATGCTCGCCTGGGCACCTGTATAGTCTTTGGTCTGAAATTGCAATTCGCCCATTTCAAAATAAGCGGCTGCGTAATCCGACTTAATTGAAGTCGCCATTTGATAAGCTTCAATGGCCTTTTTGTAATTGCGAAGCTTTTTGTATGTCGTGCCCATCGCGCGATATGCTTGCGCGTTTTTGCCATCGATCTTTACAGCATCTTCAAAGGCTACGAGTGCTTTTTGAAACTGTCGCTTTTTGAATAACTCCTGTCCGGCATTGTATTTTTCAGCCGATTCGGGACTCACAACCTGCGCAAGGGCAGAGCCGGCCATTAGCACAGACAGTGAAAGCATCGCAAGGAAGGAACGCATGAGCATGGGAAATCTCCTCTATTTTGAACCTTTACAAAGACTTAAAATTCGGATTAGGCAATATATATTGTAAAATTTTGGCGTATATGTCAAGTATTGTTTACATATTTACACAAAAAAGACCATTGTACGCGCTGCACAATGGCCTTTTGCAAACAAAACTACCACCTCAGTTCAAGCGGAAAGACATCGGTTGTGTCATCCAAACAGAAACCGGTTTGTCATTTTGTTGGGCTGGTTCAAACCTGAATTGCAGAACAGCATCAATCGCCGCTTGCCGAAAAATTTCTTGACCTCTAAGAACGGTCACATTGCTTACCCGACCTGCTTTATCAACCAAAAACTTCAAAAACACTTTTCCAGTCAACCCGGCTTTGCGAGCGATTTCGGGATAGACCGGGTTTACCTGTTTTATGACTTTGGGTTTTTGCTCAACCATATAAAACTCGAGGATTTCTTCTTCTTCCTCTCCTGAACCCGGCGGCGGTGGCGGCGGCATATCGACCATTGCATCGTCAAAATCGAGATCTGTGCTCTCAATGGTCACATCGTCGGGCACATCGTCGCTCTCTGTTTCAATTGGCACAGCAGGCCGCGGCGGCGGCGGCGGACGCTTGATCTGTTGGGTTTCTGGAATATCCACATTTTCAATAATGATCTGCTTCTTCTGGCGATTACCCGCAGAGGCTTCAAAAGTTGGAAAAATCACAGCCACGGCGGTGTGCACGACAAACGTGATCAATGTGCAATATCCAAGAACCTTGTTATAAGAGCGCCGCAAATCGGCTTCTGGTGCTTTTCCTCGAACCATTGCCATAGCTTACCCCTCTCGGTTGGTCGCAAAGTTGATACGCAGCGCATCGGCCTCGCGCAATTGTTCCATCACACGGCTGATCAATCCATAAGGCGCGCGGTAGTCACATTTGAGTGACACGACCATGCGGGGATCTTTGACGCGGCGATCATAAAAAATCCCGGCTATTTGATCGAGATTCGCCAACTTGTCGTCAATATAGATTTTGCGATCAGCAGAAACCCATAAATAGTTGATGTGACGACGTTTCTTAAGCTCTTCGACTTTTTCGGCCTTGGGCATAATAATGCCCGACACGCGGAAGCGGACAAAAACCGTAGATACCATAAAGAAAATGAGCAGCAAAAAAGTAATGTCGGCCATAGACCCGGTGGGAATGCTGTGTGAGACACCACCTTTTTTCCTAAAATTCATGAAAACCTCCTGAACTCACTCACTGGGCGAGGCGAGCGAAATTTTATCTGCCCCTGACAATTTAATCTCGTCGAGCACATCGATAAATTTCTCATAGGGCGTTTCTTCGTCAGCCTTTAATGAAACGATCAGCTTCTCATTTTGTGCCAATCGCTGCTCAATATCTGCTCGAAGCAGATTCAGCGGTACACGTTGTTCCAAATTGATGAGAATATCCCCGTTGACATTGACCCAGACGTTGCAAATATTTTTCTTCTGGATTTTCTTGGTCTCGCCTGCCGGCGGCAAGTGCATACCAATACCCTTATCCTGGTTCATCGTGGTGGTCACCAGAAAAAACACCAGCAACAAAAACACGATATCTGCCATAGATCCAGTGGGGATTTCAGGTGAAGATTTTTCGCGTCGCTGAAGGGCCATGTTTTAGTCCTCCTTGCCGTAGCCCAACTGAATCAGGTCATCGACAAATTGATTGGAGCTTTCCTGGAGATCGATGATGATCTTGTCAATTTTTGACAGGAAGAAGTTGTAGGCAGCCTGCACTGGAATAGCAACCACCAGGCCCGAAGCTGTTGTAATCAAAGCTTCAGAAATACCGCCAGCCACAACACTGGGATCAACATCGCCAGCAGCGGCAATATCGTTAAAAGCTCGGATCATACCCGACACTGTGCCCAGAAAACCGACAAGAGGTGCCAGATTTGCGACCGTGGAAAGCCACACGAGACCACGCTCGAGAAAAGCCATTTCGATAGCACCGGATTCCTCAATCGATTTTTCCACATGCTCAATACCGCGGTCTAAACGCAACAGCCCTGCATGCAGCACCGTAGCGACCGGGCCACGCGTATTGGAACACAACTCGGCAGCACCTTCTGGACCATTTTGCTTGAGGGCATCCTGAAGCTCTACCATAAACTCTTTGGCATTGATGTGTGCCTTAAAAAGCGTGTAAAAGCGCTCAATCATCACCACAACACCAAAAAACAACATCACGAGCAACGGATACATAAAGTTTCCGCCTTTAATAAAAAGATCAACCATGCCACATCTCCCAGGTTAGGTTATGAATTGCGTGTGAATTCGAAAAAATGGATTAACAACATACAGCCCTTCTACTTCTTACCTTCCGTTTCCACCTCCTCTTTTTTCTGTTTGCTACCTTCAAAAAATTCTCGACGCTTCTTTTCTTCTTTTGTTAGCGGTGGATCAAGTGTCTGGATCATTGCATTGGCATTGCCCCTCCACTGCGGGTCTTTCAACGCCCTTCTATACCATGTCAAGGCATTGATCGAATCCTGTTTTGTGCTTGAATTTTCCCACCTATGAAAATAATGATCGCCCTTCATATAGGGGTACCTACCATTTTTAGGGTCTTGTTCCAGACCTTTATTGACCCACTTGAGTTTCTCGGTCAACTCGGCCAGTTCTTCAATCACCGCCAAATTGTCAGGCTGCATGGCGTATAATTTTTCAAGCCGATTGACGATCCAGCTTTTGGATTTCCCCACCTTCTTGCCCAATTTAATGGTCTCTTCCAAAAAGAAAACACTCGAGATATCATTTTGATACAATTTTTCAAAGGCATCAAAGGCTTTATCATCATCGCCTCGTCGCTCATACATACCCGCCAATTTTTCCAGCGTAGCATAATCATCGGGATTTATCTCCAGCACTTTTTCCATTTCGGCCAGAGCCTCGTCCTCGCCACCTGTTTGTAGATGTAATTTACCAATCATATCCCGCACTTCGGGCTCATCGGGAGCCAATTCACCCCACTTTTTGGCATACTCCAAGGCTTTTTCATACTCTTTAGTTTCAACATTCAAACTGACCAGCGCGTGATAATATTTAATTTTTTCCTCTGACTCGAGGTTAAATTCCAGCAATGTTTCATAACTTCCAATGACTTTTTCGGGCTGTTCCTGCATAATATAGATACGGGCCAATGCGATGTGTGCTATCTTCGTGTATTTGCTTTTGGGGTCAAGTTCAACAGCTTTTTGAAACCACTGAATAGCATCCTCGTATTCTTCAATTTCTTCGTACAACTTGCCCAATTCTCGGGCCGTGCGTGCTCTTTTGGGATTAAAACCAAAAGATTTCAAAAATTGTGTTTCGGCGTCTTCATATTGCTTACTCTTGAGATATCGAACACCAAAAGACAGGTGTTGGCCGGCTTTCTTAATAGAATCCGCCTGTGTCATCTCGGTTTCGCCTTCTTCGGCAAAACAAAAAGACGCTGTACCCAAAACAAAAAAACCGCACAACAAGGTTAGCAAACCAGATCGGAATTTCATATCCAATCTCCATACTATTGTGGATGAAAATTCATAGAAAACGACACATAGCTTAGACAGGCCGCTTCCCTTTAATAATATACAATTAATAATATACGACCCACAGCAAAAAATAAATGCGATAACAGGTATCAGGGCTGAAGAATCTAATGAATGAAAAAAACCCTGTCAAGCCAAAATCTGCTTCAGATTAAACGAAATACAAATCAGTAGAGTTCCCGGTATATCCAACTCTGCAACAATGTTTTATGAAAAATGTTAATTATCCCAGTCTTAAAAATTTAAGATGGCTAATTAATCAAGAACGGTATTAGGAGTTTGAGTTAATAAAAAATAAAAAATATAAGCCATAAAGATCGATGTCAACCCCTTTTCCAGAGACCTTTGTAAACAAAATTCTATTTCACACATATTGACAGAACAAAAGAGAAGCGGTATATTTGGCAAATCTAATCGCGATTTGGAGAACCATCATGCACCAGAGGTTTTACACTTATTATTGTTGCCGGAAAAAACGGCGGTTTACACCTCCGCCAGGTCTCAGAGCGGAGTGTGTAACTGTGCCTGTCGCCTGAATCCCCTTGATGTGTCTGCGTCAAGGGGATTTTTGTATTCGATCCAAAGAGGGAAAATAATCCTCATCTACTTTCTCGACTTTCTATAGAAAGGACATGTGATGGATAAATCAACAGACAAAATTGTCAAACAAGGTCTCACCTTTAACGATGTTTTGCTCATGCCCTGCAAATCAGAAATTTTGCCCAAAGACACCGACCTCAGCACGCGACTCACGCGCAATATAAAACTCAATATCCCCCTGGTGAGCGCAGCTATGGACACCGTAACAGAAGCGCGCCTCGCCATTGCGATGGCGCAAGAAGGTGGCATCGGAATCATCCATAAAAATCTCTCCGTTAAAGAACAAGCCGAAGAGGTCGAAAAAGTCAAGCGATCAGAAAGCGGTATGATTGTCGATCCCGTCACCCTATCGCCCGATCACTACATTTCAGAAGCTCTGGAACTCATGCAAAAGTACCGTATTTCGGGTGTGCCAATCGTCGCCCATGGCCACCGCCTTGTCGGCATTTTGACCAACCGAGACCTGCGCTTTGAAAAAAATCTCAATCGCCAGGTCAAAGATGTCATGACGTCCAAGGGGCTGGTGACAGCCAAACTGGGCATTTCACTTGAAGACGCGCAGGAAATTCTGCAACAACATCGCATAGAAAAGCTGCCGGTTATCGACGATGCGGGCGTCTTAAAGGGTCTGATAACAGTCAAAGATATCGAAAAGAAAATCCAATACCCCATCGCCTGCAAAGATGACCTCGGACGCTTGCGCGTTGGTGCGGCAGTCGGTGTGGGTGGCGATGCAGAAGAACGCACCGCCACGCTGATTGAGCAGGGGGTAGATGTCATAGTAATCGACACGGCGCACGGACATTCGCGCGGCGTGCTCGAAGCCGTAGAGCACTTCAAGAACAAATATCCCGAAACCGACCTCATCGCAGGCAATATCGCCACAGCAGAAGCAGCAGCCGATTTAACCACAGCAGGTGCCGATGCCATCAAAGTCGGTATGGGCCCTGCAACAATCTGTACCACGCGCGTAATCGCCGGCATTGGCGTGCCGCAAATCACGGCCATTATGGACTGTGCCGAAATCGCCGCCAAAACAGGCGTTCCCCTGATCGCCGATGGGGGCATCACACAATCTGGCGACATCACCAAAGCCATTGCCGCAGGTGCCCATTCGGTCATGATCGGTTTCCTATTTGTAGGCACGGACGAAAGCCCTGGCGAAACCGTTATCTATCAGGGTCGCACCTTTAAAGTCTATCGAGGCATGGGATCATTGGGTGCGATGCAGCGCGGTAGCAAAGACCGCTATTTCCAGGGTGAAGTTGAAGCGACCAACAAACTCGTACCCGAAGGTATTGAAGGACAGGTACCTTACAAAGGGTCCCTATCCGGTTTTATCTATCAACTCGCAGGAGGCCTTCGCGCAGGTATGGGCTATTGTGGCACTCGCACCCTTGAAGAATTGCGCAACAATGGGCGTTTTGTACGCATCACCTCTGCCGGCATTCGAGAAAGCCACGTTCACGACATCGCCATCACCAAAGAAGCACCCAACTACCGGCTCGACTCGACATACTAAATACCGAATGTCATGAATTGCCATAAGCGCTGAGGGAAACACTATGCCAGATCGCCCCAATATTCTCGTTCTCATGACCGACCAGCAACGCGCAGATGCCATGGGCTGCGCTGGAAATACAACAATCCGCACACCCAACCTCGACGCGCTTGCCAATTCAGGTGTACGCTTTACACAGGCCATCACGCCCACCCCCGTCTGCGTTGCAGCGCGCATGAGTTTCATCACGGGTCACAGAATGTCCCGACACCACTGGACAGACAACAGTGCGCTACCTGGCCCCTTACCCGAACTTCCCACCATCATGACCCTCCTTCTGCGCGCCAGATACTGGACGCAGGGCATTGGAAAAATGCACTTTCACGGTCGGCACTACGGCTTCCGAAACCTCCTCACAATGGAAGAATGCATCAATCACTGGGTCGATGATGACTACCTTCGCTATCTGCGGGAAAACGGCGTTCGCACCCGTTTTCCCAAAGGCATCCGCGATCTGCTCTTCTTCCAGCCCCAAACCTGTGGCATACCCGTTGAACACCACAAAAATACCTGGGTCGCCGACCAGTCTATTGACTTTCTCCGCGAACACACCCGCTACCGCCCAAATCAACCCTTTTTTCTTTGGAGTTCCTGGATATCACCGCACCCGCCCTTTGCGCCCTGCGAACCGTACGACGACATGTACGACCCCGCCGATATGCCCCTCCCACCCTTTGCCGACCGCCCTATCAAAACCCTGCCGCCCAATTTTTACGGCAGTCGAGGACGTCTGGACGGTGCCCACCGCGACCCCGACCGCCTGCGCCGCCTGCGCGCCCTTTACTATGGTCTCATCACTCATGTTGACGACGGCATCGGTCGCATTTTGAATGAACTCGAAACCCTCGGTCTATCCGATAACACTATCGTCCTCTTTGTCTCAGACCACGGTGAAATGATGGGCGAACACGGCCTTTCGCAAAAAAACTGCCCTTATGAATCCTCCGTGCGCATTCCATATCTCCTCCGCTGGCCCGGCAAAACACAGGCGGGGCGGCAATGCGATGACCTCGTCAGCCTGCTCGACTTCTTTCCCACCCTCATTGAAGAACTCGACCTCCAGTATCCAGAAGAACACGGCCCATTGCCGGGGGCGAACCTCCTGGGCGCAACAGGTGGAGGCCTGGCAGAGCCTCGAGAATCCGCGATTATAGACTACGGCAAGGGCGCAGGACGCTGGATTTCAGCGCGCAACCAAAAATACAAATACGCCTTTTTTGCCCACGGCGGCATCAAAGAACTCTACGACCTTGAAAACGATCCACACGAACAGCACAACCTCATCGCCGAACACCCCGCATTGGCGTCAAAATTTCGCAATCAAATCATCGCCTGGGAACGACAGCACGGCCTGAATGATTCCTTTGACGGCGATAGGCTGCGCTCGTATCCCGGTCCAGACAGCATTCCTACAGAAGAAGAATGCCGCACAGTCAACCTCAACGACGGTCCATGGCCCAAGCGCTTGCCGGAAAATAAAAAAGACAGTATCGAAACCTTCGCCGAAGCATTTACCCGCGCCATCAGTAAAGAAACCACCTTATCCCCCGACAAATTGAGCATCAAAAAATATAAAGAACAAGTGCTCAAACGCGGTCCCCGAGATATCGCCGCAGAATCGCTCGAAGGCACGCCCTGGGAAGACGCCTGGCACAACGCCTGAGATTTATAAAAGGAGAACCTCATGCCCCCCAACAATAATCCAGCATTTGAACCCATTAAAGATGAACCTGGTCTGCCGCGCGTACTGATCATTGGGGACTCCATCTCCATTGGTTATACCCTGCCCGTGCGCAAATTGCTCAAAGCCAACCTCCACCGCCCGCTTACCAACTGCGGGCCGACAAAGCGCGGCGTAGAAGAAATTGAAAACTGGCTCGGCGACGGTTCCTGGGATGTCATTCACTTCAACTGGGGCTTACACGACATCGTTCACATGAAAGAAAACGGAGAACGCGTCAATCCACCGCAGGGCCAACATCAAGTGCGTGCCGACCAATACGAACAAAACCTCGACACCCTGGTCAAACGCCTCAAACAAACCGGTGCCAAATTAATCTGGTGCGCCACCACACCAGTTCCCGAAGGCGCGTCCCTCCGCAAACCCGGCGACGAAATTGAATACAACGCCATCGCACAAAAAGTCATGGATGCACACGGCATTCCCACAAACGACCTCTATGGATATGCTATAGAACGCCTTGACGATATACAACTCCCCGCCAATGTGCATTTTTCAAAAGAAGGCTCTGCCATACTGGCTGAATCTGTTGCGCGACATATTTTGGATGTGTTGGACTGAGGTCTTTTTTTCAGGAGTTTTTACATGTCTTATCGCATTGGAATTGTTGGTGCTGGTGGTATCTCGCGTGCTCACGGTCGGGCTACTGCACAATCTGACCGCGCAGAAATCGTTGCAGTCTGCGATGTCTTGCCCGAAGCAGTTGAGAGATATCGCGGCGAATTTGACGTCCGAAAAGGTTATACAGATCTCGACCAGATGCTCGACAATGAAAACCTCGACATCGCCATCATCTGCACCTGGGGCCGCTTTCACGCCAGCCTGAGCAATCAAATCGCGAAATCGCAAAAAGTTCGCGCCATCCTCTGCGAAAAACCCATCACACAAACCGCTGCCGAATGCCGAGAAATGGTTGCATGCGCCAAAGCCAACAATATCCTCCTCGCCGAAGCCTTCAAATTTCGCCATCACCCCTTACATCTCAAAACCAAAGAAATTCTCGACAGTGGACAAATCGGAACCCTGAGTAACATTCGCAGCACCTTTTGCACAGGCGTTTCAGACGACCGCCGAAAACCCGAACTCAACTGGCGTTTCAACAAAGAAAAAGGCGGTGGCGCAGTCTATGATCTGGGTTGTTACAATACCCATCACGCTCGCTTCATAGCCAACGCCGACCCCATCCGCGTCTATGCCACAGGAGAATTTGGTCGCGAAGTGGATGAAACAATTATAGCCATCTACGAATTTCCCAATCATGTCACTGCACAACTCACCTTTAGCTTCAAAATGGCCTCCTCACAATATTTTGAAATCTCCGGCACCGATGGCATGTTGCGAACAGAACGCGCCTGGAACAACGAAAACCAGCCCACGACCCTTGAGGTCCACACCCGCGACGGCATTAAAACCCATGAATTTGAACCCATTTTTCAATTCCTGAACCAACTCCACCATCTGTGCGATTGCCTCGACACCGGGCAACCGCACCGCATCCCACCGGAAAACAGCATCGGCAATATGAAAACAATGGACGCCATCTACGAGTCCATGAGAACACAACAACCCGTTGACATTTCTTGAAATCATGAAACTGCACTATCTCCAGCATGTGCCTTTTGAAGGTCTGGGCAGCATTGCGTCCTGGGCAAAAGCGCGTCGCGCTCAAATCTCACGCACGCGCCTCTTTGCGGGTGAGACATTGCCATCAGCCGATGAAATTGACCTGTTGGTGGTCATGGGGGGACCCATGGGCGTCTATGACGAGCGCGAGTACCCCTGGCTCGTGAAAGAAAAGAAATTTTTGAAACAGGCGATAGCTTCCGGTACGCAAATACTGGGCGTTTGCCTGGGTGCCCAACTCATTGCCGAAGTGCTCGGTGCCAGGGTCTATCCAAATGATCACAAAGAAATCGGCTGGTTCCCCATTGAGGGCGTGCGAGCGGCGTACAACAGCTTCAGCAGTTCAATCGGAAAAGTATTCTCCAATGCCGGCGAAGTTTTTCACTGGCACGGCGACACATTTGACCTCCCCCCTGAAGCAACGCACCTTGCCAAAAGCCCTGTCTGTAAGAATCAGGCATTCTCGGTAGGCGCTCAGATCCTCGCATTGCAATTCCACCTGGAAACAACGCGCAACGCCGCCCAGGCATTGATCGATAACTGTGGGCACGAAATCGTCGATGCGCCCTATATTCAGTCCGCACACGAAATACTGACAGATCAACACGAGTTTGAACACATCAATATCCTCATGGCGGAATGTCTCGACCTATTTCTACCAAATAAAAAAAGCGACCATTAAGGTCGCTTTCTTCATAGATCAAATCACACGCTCGCCTCACTGAGATTCCGTGCTCCTCGGCACAGTCCGAAACGCGATTTCCCTCGGGTAAAAGAACCCCCGTAATCGCCCGAGAATCTTCCACTCATTCAAATCCACTACCGTAAGTCCCGGTCCCCCAGCCTGTCGCACAAGCGTTGTGACATAAGCCCGAGAGCCATCGGGCGAAACCCCGAGCACCGTCGAATCATCCCCCAACCGCAATGTGCGAACAATCAAATTGTGCTCCACATCAATTTCCAACAACACGCCCTCCGCGCCCACGTACAACAAACTCCTATCGGGCGAAAACTCTGCACCAAATGAAGACCCCTGATCAATCTGAATCGCGCCCACCACCTGATTGGTATTGAGATCTAAAACAGAAATCACACCACGCGTCAAATTTGTCACATAAGCACGCGCACCATCCTGCGTAATTGATATCTCCCCCGGAAAATCACCGATAATTATCCTCGCCGTAACCGTCATCGTCGCCAGATCGACAACGACCACATTTTGATCGGTTAGATTTGCCACATACAACGTTGTACCATCGGGAGAGAGCACGACATCAAATGGGCGATTGCCCACCAGGATAGAATCTGTGGTAACGCCATTCACCACATCCACCACCCGAACCAGATCCTGTACCTGATCGGTCACATAAGCCCGCGTCTGATCCAGACTCAGCACCGCTTTGCCCCGCGATTCAACAGGCACGCTAAACTGCACCTGATGGCGCGTGTCCATCTTAAAAAATCCAAATATCTCCGTCACATAAATCGACTGCTGATCCGCAGACACCGTTACCCCACCCGGACCGCGATAGGGCATATAATCCAGTATCAGATGTGAGTCAAAATCCAGTGCCATAACCGAACTGTCATCTGAATCTGCCACATAAATAATATATCGATCCCCACTCAGTTCAACAGAGGTCTCCGTTTGACCATAAAAAGAACTAAATGCCAAAAAATCGTTAAAATTTGTGACCCCATCCTCATTCAAATCCGTGCGGGGATCATAGCTCTCATCCTCTGAATTCACATTAAAATTATTGACAAAGTGCAAAAAATCGGTAAACGTCACCTTGCCATCGCCATCAAAATCTGATGCCATAGGGCCGTTAGCCACCCAAAACACGCTCGTTTCAGCCCGCAGTTCCCCTCCATTCAGGACCATAAGCATACACAGCACAGCGCAAAAGCGTAAATTCATCGGGATACGTCCTTTCTCAGTCGTCAGCAAAACAAGCAGTCAGTAGTCAGCGGTCAGCCCCAACTGCTCAACCCAACCAGTCCCCGCCCCCTTTGTGTGTGGAACTGCTGGTGAGTGGGGTACAACGAGCCTGAGGCTCGTTCACCGTCGCAGTTGTACACCGTTCCGTGTCTTTGTGTGAGCAATTTACCACTCCCTATCTCGTTGCCCCTCAAAAACGGACAACAATTCATAAAGCATAACCCCTGTAGCTACAGACACATTTAGAGACACTTTTGTTCCCAACATTGGAATATGTACAACGCCGTCGCACAAACACAGTGTCTCAGGACGCACGCCCGTCACCTCATGGCCCAAAATCACAGCCACCGGCCAGCGATAGCAAAAGGTTCGAAAATCGACACTATCTGGCGTTTGCTCTAATGCAACCACCTGCACACCTTGTGAGCGCAAACCGCCAATTACCTCTTCTGTATCCCGTTCGTAATGCCAGGGCACGGTCTCTTCTGCGCCCAACGCCACGCGACTGATTTCCTTGCGCGGGGGACATCCCGTAAACCCCGTTAAATAAACCCCCGATGCATTGATCCCATCTGCCGAGCGAAAAATCGCGCCCACATTAAACAGGGAACGAACATTTTCCACAACAGCATAAATGGGATATCCATCGGGTTTGGAAAGCAAATTCATCACATACAAAAACGCAAGAAGTAAAACGCTCTCGCGTTTTACTTCTCGCGTCTCATCTCTTAAAAACTGCGATTCGGTTAACCACTCGGGTAGTTCAATCCAGAAACACACCCGGGATTCTTTCTAATCTATATATTCTGCTTCAGCGGATGATTCCTGAGATTCTGTTGAACCATTGGATTTTGCTGCTCCATTGATGCGGCTACGCACACGTTGAACGGCCTGTCCCAATCGCGTGCGCGTATTTCGCCCCATTTCCGTTCCCAACAAAAATCCCACAGTGGCGAGGCCAACGATGGCAAAGCCAGCAACAACCCCAATCCAAAAAAAATCGCGATGTACTTCTTGTCGTCGCCACATAACACACTCCTTAGAAAAGAAATATCTCGGTTTATCTATCGTTACAAAAATGACAGTCTAATTTCAGCCATCCACGACGCGAAGTCAAGCTAAAATAGGCATTCAAGTATTGGACCTGCCAAATCGCGCACAAGCGTGCGAACCGCTTGAAACAATTTATAGCAGAAAAAAAAATTATACTTATTTTAAATACATGCCCAACACATGGATGCAAAAACTCGACCGTGCCATTGACGCTCAACGGCAAAAAATTGTACGCGTCCGCCGCGATCTGCACATGTATCCCGAACCCAGCGGTCGCGAAGTGAAAACCACGCGTTATCTCGTCAAATTATTACAACAGACCAGATGCCATGTACAGATAGGTCCCAGAGGTTGTGGCGTTATCGCCGACAATACATTGGAAAACACGCGTATAGGCCTGCGAGCCGACATCGACGCGCTGCGCATACAAGATACAAAAAAAAACGTGCCCTATCGCAGCCGCGTACCAGATGTGATGCACGCCTGCGGACACGATGGTCATACAGCCACAGTACTCGGTGCTGTTTTGGGCCTTTTGGAATGCGATCAGGTATTGCCGTGGCCTGTACACTGGCGCGCCATCTTTCAACCTGCTGAAGAAACCAACCGCGGCGCTAAGGATATGATCGCCTTTGGTGCCCTCAAAAATGTCTGTGGCCTCCTCAGTCTTCACCTCGATCCCTCGCGTCCAGCAGGTACTGTGGGCATACGCAAGGGCGTGCTCACAGCCAATTGTGCCGAAATAAAAATTTGCATCCAGGGGCGGGGCGGACATGCCGCACGCCCCCGGGAAACGCGAGACCCCATCGCCGCTGCTGCCCAGGTCATCATTGCGCTTTATCAATCATTGCCTCGCAATGTGGATACATACGACCCGGTTGTCATATCAATTGGGCATATCTCTGCGGGCGAAAATCCCAACGTCATACCCGACCAGGCCGCGCTCCGCGGCACGCTTCGCACCCTCAGTGACAGATCCCAGGCCCATGCCATGGATCACATACTCAAGATTGCCAATAGCATAGCCAATCTCACCGACACGCAAATTGATGTTCATTTTCTCACTGGCCCCCCATCGGTCAATAACGACCCCACACTCACAAAACTGATCCGCCAAAATGCCACCGATTTATTGGGCCAAACACACGTTCAGTCCATTGCCAAACCGAGTATGGGTGGCGAGGACTTTGCCAATTATCTCGACCATGTGCCCGGCAGTCTGTTTCGCCTGGGGTGCATGCCCGCCCGGGGAAGTGCCCCGCCTTTGCATGCACCCGACTTCGACATTGATGAACGCGCCCTGGTCATAGGTGCCAAAATACTCGCGCGCAGCGTCGTCAACTATTTCGATCCAGCGCAAAAAAAAAACGGAGATTGCCATGACCCGACTTGAATTTAATCCCAGTGTTCAACCTACCGTCGGCGTGGAAATAGAACTGGCTTTAGTCGATGCCAACACCATGGCTTTGTGCAGCAAAAATGCCGCGATTCTCAATCGCATTCCCGGCGAATATGCCGACAAAATCAAGCCTGAATTGATGCAGTGTTATGTTGAAATCAACACCGACGTATGCGAAGGTGTCAGCGATGTAGAAGCCGACCTCAAGCCCAAACTTCAGGTGTTATCCAGCGCAGCGACTGCTGAAAATGTCCAACTCTACTGGTCGGGCACACACCCATTTTCTACCTGGCGCGAACAAAAAATCACACCCAATGACCGATATATGGGCCTCGTCAACCTTCTCCAGGACACCGCCCGACAACTGGTCACATTTGGCCTCCACGTACACGTGGGCGTCAACAGCGGCGACAAAGCCATCATGATCTGCGACCGGATTCTGCGCTATTTACCCGTCTTACTGGCTCTTTCTTGCAACAGTCCATTCTGGGAGGGTCGGGTCACGGGCTTGCACTCGTGGCGGTCAAAAGTAATGGAGGGCCTCCCCACCGCTGGGCTGCCCCCCTTAATGCGCAACTGGAGTGAATATGTCTGGTTAATCAACCACCTCATCGACACCGGCTATATCGAATCCATCCGCGAAATCTGGTGGGACGTGCGTCCCCACCATGCATTTGGCACCGTTGAAGTCCGCATTTGCGACATTCCCGGCACTCTCGAAGACACATTGGGGTTAACCGCACTAATTCAGTGTTTAATTTGCAACCTGTCCGACCAAATCGACCAGGGAATCTATCAACACGACAGCCACCCCATGCTCATCCGTCAAAACAAATGGCACGCCTCGCGCTACGGCATCGAAGCAAAACTGGTCGATTCCACCTCTCACGACCTCAAATCCGTCCCGCAAATGACCGAGGAACTCGTCGAAGCCCTGCTTCCCATGGCCGAACAGCTCAATTGCGTACCTTTTCTCAAACACGTCCTCGACATGGCTCACCAACCCACCTGGGCGCAACGGCAGATGGACCTCCTTGCCCTCACTGGCGACCCCGCCGAAGTCGTCCGCCGTCTGATTAACAATTCATCACATTAAAACCCCCGCACCTTCTCCATCTCGCCCGGTCCCAGCAGTCAAAGCAAACCACCTCAATAGCGTCTTCAAAAGCGCGTGCGGAAATCACCATGTTCACGGCACTTCGGTGCCCTCACCGAGAATGGCGAGGTATTGATCATAGCCGAAAAGCCGATTCCGCTTTTTGTTCGTCAATTCGCGTGCCACGCCGAGTTTTTCGAGTATCTGCATCCCAGCGGTAACCGCAGGAAACGAAAGTTCCGCACGATTGGCAAGCTCTTGGAGTGATGCTATTGGGCGCTCCTGCAACACCTGGTGAACGCGCAATGCCGAACCCGCCGCACGGCCCGTCTGTTGTAATCTCGCCTGATCTTCCTGGAACAGGGATAGCAACCGCTGCGCGGTCTGAACAGCCCCCTCTGCGGTTTGGGTCACGCCATCGAGAAAGAACGATAGCCACGCTTCCCAGTCGCCGTTTTGCCGCACATCATTCAGGAGCGCGTAATAGCTCTCTCGATATTGTTTGAAATAGAGACTCAAATACAGCAACGGCTCGCGCAGTACCCCGTCGTGACACAGCATGAACGTGATCAGCAGGCGGCCGACCCGTCCATTGCCGTCGAGAAAAGGGTGGATGGTCTCGAATTGGACATGAGCGAGTCCCGCCCGCAGGAGCGCAGACACCCCTAAATCCCGTGTATGGATAAAACGCTCCAAATCCGACATACAATCGGGAACGGCGTGTGCTGGGGGGGGTACGAAGCGTGCGGTTCCGGGACGACTGCCGCCTATCCAGTTTTGCGAGTGCCGAAACTCACCCGGTGTTTTGTCGCTGCCGCGTCCCTGTGAGAGTAACTCGGCATGGATTTCGCGGATGAGGCGATTGCAAAGCGGGAACCCTTCGCGCATTCGGTGTAATCCGTGCTCCAGTGCCGCCACATAATTCGAGACCTCAATGACATCGTCAAGCGGTGTGCCTGGCAACTCTTTTAACTCGGACAATAAAAAATCCGATAACGAAGACAGGGTGCCCTCAATTTGAGAGGACAGCACGGCTTCCTTGCGGATATAGGTATAAAGAAAAAGGTGGGTGTCGGGCAGCAATACGGCAAGGCTATCCAAACGACCCAGTGCCAGCAACGCCTTCTCCAGGGGGCTTTGTAGGACTGCCAAATCCAGCGCGGGCTTGGGCGGCAGGCGGGCGGGTACAAAAGCTCGTACTGTCTCACCAACAATGGTCGTAGTTTCGTATCGTCCGGTCTCGCCGCGTTTCATAGAGAAGCATCCTTGTTAAGCATAACTTAATAAGCCGCACATTTATTAAAACTTATGCGTAAAATCTAAATTAGACCATATAAAAACGCAAGAAACGAGTGCCAGCAACCTGCTTTTAACCCTCTAATTGCATCGCGCAATTGATAGATTATCCCCTGCGCCCTCTCATTTTCACATTTGAAAACAAGAATGATGCTTATTAGCGTTAATGCCGGTATGCGCTAATAACATATCGTCACCCCGCCTTTACTGCAATTTCCACACGCTCACATTTCCATTTACCGCACGCAGTTGCACAAGTGTATCGCCGCCTGAACCCAGAGTACCAGAAAGCCTATTTTGACGGCTACCCGCGGACCGTGGAATGTCAAAAGCAGATCGCGCTCGACCATTTACTGTACGCGCCTCCAATTTTCCCGAAAAATCAGCTGGTAGCGTCACGTCAATAGAGCCATTGGTCGTAACAGCTGAAATAGGAGCAATGCCACTATGCACAACCACGGCGACCATTCCATTTGTGGTCTCAAATTGCGCCACATCGCGCAACTGAATCACAGATGCCCGAATATTCCCATTTGAGGTCTTGATTTCAAGATATCCGGGATTGCCCCGAAATTGCACATTGCCATTTGTTGTCTTCACCAGCGCAACCGCTTCCACATCTTGAATCTCGATATTGCCATTTGATGTCCTGAGATTTATATCCAACCGAGCCGGGCATAAAATATCGTAACTCACTTCCACCTGAACATCTCTGGGAAAACGCGGATGCTCGTTGTGAATGTGGATCATACTTCCCTTTCTTTCGACAAATACCTGTACATCTCGAGCATAGTCCTCTGCCTCTGACAAACTCGGCGCTCTGACAACCTTTCGAATCTGAACGCGCACAACTCCATCGCTCGTCCCAGCCACGCCAATATTACCATTGCTCGTCTCTGCAACAACCCGATCAACGCCAATGCCATCCACTATCCGTGTCAAATTTTCAGTATATCGCTCTCTTGAAGACAGCGTTGGATTGCTATCACTTATATCGATATCAATATGACATCCCGTTATAAAAAAAATGACAAAAAAAACCAAAACGCGATAGATCATTGCGATTCTCCTTCCTTTAGATCTCTCTCCTCATCTGTGCCGTGATCTAAAATGCCCGGCGCAACCGCACCCACACCCGCCAATCGACAGGATCATTCGCATCCAGTGACCGGGCAAAAAACACGCGCAAATTATCGGTCTTTAAACCAAATCCCGCACTCGTTACAACCCGTGTTCCAACAGGCTCTCTTTCTGCAAACCACGCCTTACCTGCATCAAAAAATACACCAATGCCAACATCATTCAGGGGCCAGTCATCCCTAAAATGGGCTTCGCCATCAACCCAATAAATCGCATTAAACAACACCATGCGATCTCCCTCATAAGCATTCAGTTCATAACCTCTAAGCGAAGAAGGGCCTCCGAGACGATAGAAAAATTGCACGGGAACCTGTCCTCGTCCAGTGCCCGCGCGAATACGCAAATTCAATTGGGTTCCACGCCCCGCATACTGATAGCGGCGCACATCCAGGATAAACCTTTCAAAATCAAAATCGCCTCCCAAAACACTGCCTGCTTTCTCTGCCTGTGCCATTAAAAGCCAGCCCTGCCGAGACCGTCGGCCTGCACGGCTATCCAACTGTAGTGTGCCCATTACACCGCGCATTTGCCCGGCTTCAATCTCAGGATTGGGTCGAAAATCCATTCGACTGCCCCATCGATCGCCAAACAGATTCCAGGAAACACTATTGGGCATCGATTCGAAAACATCTACACCTACTTGTGCCCGAACCTCTACCATGCGGTCAAAATCCCGAAAAATATAAGTGCTGACGCCCTCCCGACGATAATAGTCTCTAAAATCGCGTCGCAACAAAAAGGCAAAAATCGAATTTTCTATCTCATCAATTCGCCAATTATCCTGCGTATTTGTCAACCCGTGCAGTTCAAAACCCAGCGCAGCTATGTTGCCCTTTGATGCACCAGAAAAAGTAAAAAACTCTGCACCAGCCTGATAATCCCATTGATTACTCCCAAATCCATACCCCACTTCGCCATAGTGAACCACGCCGCGCGAGGTGCGATATTTCAATGGCAAGCGCCAGCCAACAAAAACGCCAGCCACTCGATTGTAACGCACCAAAAAATCCTCATGATCTATGCGCCAAATATTCGAAAATGGAGCGATACGCGCCTTCCGGGAACCCAGGCGGTGGTGTACGTTAGAGACAGACGGTTTATATCCGGGCAATAAACGGGCAATGCGATCAAACGCCTCCACCTCTAATTCTCGACCAACAGTTCCTATTTTATCAATTTTAACAACGCCTACCACATTGACCAGCGTTAAAGTGCCAGCCTTGCGATCATAGACCATTGCAAACAGACCAATAATATCATCCGCTTCCTTCTGCAAATACACCGATACGCGCTCGCGTTTTTTCCATGACTGAACGGTTATCTCCCAACCCATCTCATCTAAATATCGCGCAATTTTGTCCATACGCATTGCAATCGCATCAACCGACAGAACATGCACGCGCACCAGCTTCAGATCTGATAAGACTTCACCAACTTTTTTATTTTTACTTCTGACCCTTTCAGCGACCTGCTTCAACATCAATTGTCCAATAGACACATCCACATTGACATCTTTGGACTCGAACACATCCAGTGCCTCAACCTCCACATAACCCAAATGATTGGTAATATCTTGTTGTGCATTCGCGATTTCAGAAATAAAAAAACAAATTACAATCGCGTACAAAATCATTCGGTACATATTCCCCTCCGATCAGAATAACAGCAAACCCAACCCCACGCTGTACTCCATCCCGCTATAATCCGTTTGCCCATTCACCGGCACAGCAAAAGGCTCGAAAAACCGATTATAGCCTATGCGTCCACCCAGAACAAAAAACTTCATAAACGGCACATCCAGTCCACCCCCCCAATACAATCCATTCACCTCATCGACATCCACATCCAATACTTTACCCGTGTACCGACCAACGCCCCCTTCGGCATAAGGGCGCAGAGGTGAGCGCAACACAGTCAAAGGCATATAAATACGCAGGCTGACCAGTTCCGATGACACACCTGTTTTTGCGTCGTCGGCCAAGTCAGCAAACGAAAATCCCGAACGAGAATAGTTGATCGCAACATGTTCTGTGGGCCAGAATCCAAAAATCCAGGCTTTGCTATCATCTCCCAAGTTCCATACGCCCCTGCTGCGTTCAATACGCCCTTTTCCCGATAGCTTGTGCGGATAGCGAGGTCGAACAGATTTCCCGGCTGCTGGTTTCTTCAACGCAGGCCCTCGGCTCGTGGTTTTTTCGCGCACTTGAGAGCGAAAATGCCGATTTTCAAGCAAAAACCGCTCACCCTTTTGCAACGCGACCTTTGAATGCAACAATTGTGTTCGCTGTTCAAAATGAATGTCATAAACCTCGGGTTCTAATCCCAACTCGAGTGTTTGCCCGGCAGTCTTATCCAACTCTGCCACCAGTTGCTCCTGCGAATTGCGCACAAAAAATCGACCATTTAACTCATCTGACAGAATCAAACTCGCCGAGGTCTCTCTCATATCGGTCATCACCACATCACCTGTACCCGTCATTTTAATATCATAAGCCGGATGCTGTGCCCCTCCCTGGGTTTTTTCCGTTCGCTTCAACGTATTGCGAAATGCAAACGCATAAGCTTCGCTGAGTGTCACCTTGCCATCCCCAGTCACATCTGCTGCACCTCGCAGACCCGACACCAGATAATGCGTAAAAAACGACCCGCGAATGCGATCCGATTCTTGTGCAGCTTCATTTTCGGAACTCGAAGTCAAAAACGCATACCCCCGCATATCCGACGACGCATCGACCATAAAGGCTTTTTGCCTTTGCCCGCCTTTCAGACGCGTAATAGCGCCCGAAGCACACGCATCGAGCACAGTAATATGCACATCCGCCTGAACGCTATTCATTGCATCGCGCAAAGCGCGATAGGTCAGCCGATCTTCTCCCAACAGCAATCCATTCTCATCGGCGTGCCCGGAATAATATAGGACAACTTCGATGCGACTTGACGACTGGGATGCTTTTATGACCCGGGCCTCCAAATTAGTCAAAACCCGTTTAAAATTTCCCAAACTCGGCTCAGCCAACAAAAATTGATCCTCAGAGTCAACGCCACCCATCATCTCTAAAACACGAGCAAAATGTTTTGCATCCGATACGGCATAACGCAGAGGCGTGCGTTTCTCTCCACCAAAATTTGCACCCACCGCCAGCACAAAACGCCGCACAACTTGAGTTGCCTCAATTCCCTGGGCACATAACAGCAAACCGAACACCAACAGCACTCTCCATTGACGCAACATCACTCACCTCCCTTATAAAGCGTAATGGCAAACTGCTCAAATTCTCTTCCCACCCGCAATGAATCGAGACCGTCCTTTGCCGCTTGTGTCACATCGCGCATGTCAAAAGACGTACTTGCTGTTAAAAAATAAAAACGTTCCCACTTTGGGGCATCATCCAATTCATAAGAATAATCCAGAGGCACGGGATCGCCCTGTATCAAACGCACGGCTCTTGTTCCCGATGCGGGCAAATGCCGCGTCACAGTACCGCGCCCATCCACAGACAAAATCACCCCAAAAGGCTTGCCCGCCGCGCGATAAAAAACTTGAATCAAATCGCCCGCATAAGCCACACTGCTATCCGCCAATTGTTCAATCTCAGACGCTCTTTTTCGATACAGCAACAAGTCCGGCTTTACACCTTGTCTTTCACCCCTGCAATATGCATCAACACGTCATCGCCCGGCAGAACGAGCCGCTGATCGCGAATGCGATTCAAACACACACTGGTCGCAATGCGATACAGCAAACTCGACGGATAGGTCGCTTTTAGACGATCCCGGCGTTGCAATACCCGCACAAACACATCCTGCATGGCATCCATGGCGCGATCTTCATCTCGTAGTAACCGCCGACAGCGCCGCAACACCATGGGGCCGTATTTTTCATATAATATTTCGACATTCATAGACAACTCATCGCTTTATTTTTATAACACATCACACACGTCAAACTGTCACTTTTTTTTAAGCACATGATCGGAGTAGGCACTAAATTTATACCTGAGAAGGAAAAATTTGGTTGCTTATTTTCGGTATCCTTTATAGATTCTTTAGTCTATCTAACAGCCCCCATCCCTCAAAAACGATTCCACAGGTCACAAACTATGAGCACCCTCGAAAAAACAGGCAAAACGGCTGGCGATACACCAGCCCAAGCCCCTTCAGACGACGCGCCCACTGTCGAAGAACTCGACAAAAAATACGCCGAAGACACACCTAATGCCGAATTTGCTACACTGCTCGAAGAAAGCGATAAGCGGAGTTATCGCGAAGTCTCTACCGGCGAAAAAGTCTCTGGAACCCTCCGCGAAATTGGTGAATCCACAGCATTTATCGACTTTGGTGGCCGCAGTGAAGCATCAATAGACATCCAAGAACTGCGCGACAAATCGGGCGAATTAAAATACAAGACTGGCGATACCATCGAAGCCTTTGTCGCCAGCACTGATAGCGAAATACGCCTGACATTTTCGTTGCGCGTTTCCAGCCGTCAACTCCTGCGTCACGCACATCAAAACGACATGCCCATCGCTGGCAAAGTCACCGGCTTCAATACCGGAGGCCTCGTGGTGAATATCGGCGGCCTTCGCGCATTTTGCCCCATGTCGCAAATTGACACGGGATATTGCAATGACCCGGCTTCGTATGCGGGCCAGACCCACAACTTCAAAATTGTTGAACTGCGGGGACGCAACAATGTCGTTGTTTCACGCCGCGCTTATCTGGAAGAAGAAAATCGCAAAAAAGCCGACGAGATGCGCCAACAACTCTCAGAAGGTGAAGAAAGAACGGGAACTATTACACGCATAGAACGCTTTGGCTCTTTTGTTGACTTGGGAGGTGTTGAAGGCCTGGTACACGTCTCAGAAATCAGCCACACCCGCGTAGAAAATCCGCGCAGTGTCTTAAAAAAAGGCGAAGAAGTGCGCGTCAAAATAATCGGCCTCAAAAATCTGGGCAAAAAAAATGAGCGCATATCGCTCTCCATCAAAGCACTGGAAAAAGATCCATGGGATACGGTAGCAGAGCGCTACCGAGAAGGCAGCGTCATCACGGGCAAAGTCGTTTCAATCCAAAATTTCGGTGCCTTTGTCGAAATTGAACCCGGTATTGAGGGGCTGATCCACATCTCGCAGTTCGTTTCGGGAAAACGCATCTCAAACCCCAGCGAAGTCGTTTCAGTCGGCCAAGAAGTCAAAACCTTGATCCGCGAAATCGATTCGAGAAAAAAACGCATCTCACTCTCCATGCGTGCCGTTGAAGAACAAGATAGGCAAACCGCCGAAGTTGAGGACATGGCCGCATTTAAGTCCAAGCAAACGCAAGAGTCTCAAAGCGATAATGCCATGACAGACGCCCTTCGCCGTGCAGGACTGGCCTGAGTAAACTGTTAAAATTCAGCGGTCAGTTTTGCGCCACTCGTTGGGTGATCGTTAAAAACTGACCGCTTATTTTTTATGTCAAAATGTCTAAAAACACCGACAACAACGCGCTCCTGAAGGATGTCCGATTTCAAACCATGCGCGGGTCTGGCCCCGGCGGCCAACATCGCAACAAAGTTGAAACCGCCGTACGTGCGATCCACATACCCACGGGTATTACAGTCATCGCCACAGAACACCGCTCACAACACCGCAACAAACAACTCGCCCTCGAGCGTTTGCAAAACCGCCTGAAAGAGCGCGACAAAAAGCGCAAACCGCGCATTAAAACCCGCCCCAACCGATCTTCAATCGAAAAACGCCTTGAAAAAAAACGCCAGCGCTCAGAAAAAAAACGCCAGCGACAACGTACAGCGTTCAGCAATTAGCGGTCAGCCCCCTGGCGACTCCCCTCCAAAATGATCATAACCCAACTGTTCCAATGGCACGCGCTTTCCATCCTCACCTTCTATCATCACACAGCCATCGCCAGCCACAATCTCGCCAATGCGACAAATCGAATACGCCTCTGCCAATGCCTCCACCTTATTGACCTGTGTGAGACACACAGAAAATAGCAACTCGAAATCTTCCCCTCCAGTGAGTGCAAGATCCAATTTCTCTTCACCACTCACTTCACAAAATTTTATAAACGCTCGCGACATGGGAATCGCCGCTGCTCGAATCACAGCCGACACACCACTTTGCTGGCAAATATGGCTCAAATCCGAAGCCAACCCATCCGACACATCGATCATCGCTGTCACTGCCCCTGTTTCCGCCAACGCCAGTCCCAAATCCAACCGAGGCTCAGGTCGATAATGCCTTTGTAACAACGCGGTTCGCATCTTGCCCGGCAGATCGACATCACTCAATACCACCCCCAAACCACCCGCAGCATCGCCCAACGTGCCCGATACATAGACGGCATCACCCACTTGCGCGCCAGACCGATAACACACCTGATCTTGCGCCATCTCACCTGTAAGCGTCAAACTCAAAACCAGCGCACCAGACGTGCGCGTTGTATCACCACCCACAACAGCCACATCAAACCGATCTGCACAGACAAAAAGCCCGTTGTAAATCCGCTCGACATAACCCGCATCACAATCACCCGACACGCTAACCGCCACAACAGCATCCGTCGGTTTCCCACCCATAGCGGCCATATCGGACAAACTCGCAGCCAGTAATTTGTACCCCACGCCTTCTGGCGGTGCATGCGGCACAAAGTGGATGCCCTCAACCATCGCATCAACCGTCACCAATCGCACGCGCTCCTGCCCGGCTGCCATAACAGCACAATCATCTCCAATCCCACACAGAACCCGATTGCGCTGTGCGTGCGCGGCAATGCGATCAATAAAACCGAACTCTCCGATATCCTTAAAACGATCCATCTCACTTCTCCGTGAACTGGTCTGGACTGCGACCAGTTGTACACCATCCCACACTTCACACTTCTCCCCTCGCCCATGCCACAACATCTCGATATGCCACATCGCCCCAAAAAATATCCAGCGCACTGCCAATAGTCAGATCTACCCGCCCCTGGCCCAGCACATTGACGCGGTGCAAATCCGATAACTCTCGCACCCCACCTGCATAAGTTACCGGCACGGGTGACCATCTTCCCAGCATTTTCACCAGAGGCTCTTCTACACCTGCGCGTTTGCCCTCTACATCAACCCCGTGTACCAAAAACTCAGCACAATAACCGGCCAACGCGCTCAATATCTCCTCGCCGACAGTCACATTCGTAAATCTTTGCCAGCGATCCGTTACAACAACATAGTCATCACCGCGTTTTCGACAACTCAAATCCAGAACCAAACGCTCCCTACCCACAGCCCGTATCATCTCATCCAATCGCGTCATATCAATTTGCCCATCGCGAAAAACATAAGACGTCACAATCACATGGCTCGCGCCCGCGCGCAAAAATTTTTCCGCATTGTGCGGCGTGATACCCCCACCCATGTGCAACCCCCCGGGAAATGCCTTAAGAGCATCCAACGCCGCCGCTTCATTGCCCGGGCCAAGCGCAATCACATGGCCTCCCCAAAATCCGTCCTCGCGATACAGCCGCGCATAATCCGCGGGAGAGCGCTCGGTCTCAAAATTTGTCACCGTGCGCTGGGTATCCCCATCGCGCAACGTGCCCCCCACGATTTGTACAACCCGGCCATCTTTCAAATCAATACACGGTCTAAATTTCATGTGATCTACCTTACGGGCGGGCACAGGGGCACCGCCCCTACAACTTTCTGTAAAAAATATGGATTACAAACATATTATGTGTTATTTTTATATCAACATCAACCGCGATCATCCCGAGGAAACTTTATGCAAGATCCCCGCCTTGAAAAACTCGCCGATGTCTTAATTCGCCATTCCACAAAGTTACAAGCGGGCGAAACCGTCCTCATTCAGGGCTACGACATGCCCGAAGACATGATCATTGCACTCATTCGCAAAGTGCGCGAAGTTGGCGGTATTCCCCTGGTATCCATTAAAAACAACCGCATCCAACGCGAACTCATCCATGCAGGCAATATCGCCACCATGCAACAAGCAGGCGATTATGAAGCCTACCGAATGAAGCGCGTACAGGCCTACATTGGTCTGCGCGGCAGCCGCAATATCTCAGAATTATCAGATGTATCCAGTACCGCGATGGATATCTACGAAAAACACTGGCTCAAACCCGTGCATTTTGCCATCCGCGTGCCGCACACCAAATGGGTGGTCTTGCGATGGCCCACGCCTTCTATGGCACAACAGGCGCAACAAAGTACTGAAGCTTTTGAAGATTTTTATTTTGACGTCTGCACGCTCGATTATGGCAAAATGGCCGAAGCAGTCGCACCCCTTAAAAAACGCATGGAACAAACTGATCGCGTGCGTATCACAGGAGTCGATACCGATCTGTCCTTTAGCATCAAAGACATACCGGTCAGACCGTGTACGGGGCTTCGCAACATCCCCGATGGCGAGTGTTTCACCGCGCCGGTTAAAGACTCCGTAAACGGTCACATCCTTTTCAACGTTTCCACCATCTATCGCGGCACGACGTTTTCAGATATCAAACTGACCTTTCAAGCGGGAAAAATCATCGACGCGACCGCAAGCGATACCACCAAACTCAACGATATTCTCAACACAGATGAAGGCGCGCGTTATATTGGTGAATTTGCCATCGCATTCAACCCCTATATCACATCGCCCATGCTCGATATTCTCTTCGACGAAAAAATATCGGGATCATTCCACTTTACACCCGGCAATGCCTATCCCGATGATGCCGACAACGGCAACCGCTCTGCCGTACACTGGGACATGGTCTTCATCCAAACCCCCGAATACGGCGGTGGAGAAATCTACTTCGACGATGAATGCATTCGCAAAGACGGACATTTTGTCGTAGAGGACCTCAAAGGGTTAAACCCCGAAAACCTCAAGTAAACTAACTTTCACGACTACCCATGACAAAAACTAAACACCCCATGCAAACCCTAACGCTCTCAATCAAGGGCATGAGTTGTGCCGCGTGTGTGGCACGGGTTGAAAATGCCCTCCAAACCGTTCCCGACGTCGCAGATGTCCATGTCAACTTTGCCACCCATCGGGCCACCGTTCATCACAAAGCTGTCCCATTAGACACGCTTGTAAATGCCGTCTCCAATGCCGGTTACGAAGCCTCTTCTCACACTTCGGAAGACGCCGAACAGATCGAACGCACCATCGAATATCGCAAATTGCGTTTTCTATTCACAGTCGCCGCAATCCTCTCCGCGCTCACCATGGCAACGGGCATGACCCGCACCCTGTGGGGCGCAAACATCCCCCCCTATCACATTCACATCCTGCTCTTCGCATTGACCACACCGGTTCAATTCTTATGCGGCTGGCGTTTTCTCAAAGGGGCCTGGACGGCATTGCGCCATCGCACAGCAGACATGAACAGCCTGATTGCCGCGGGAACCCTCACCGCTTATTTTTACAGCACTGCGGCAACCTTTGCCTCACTCGGCACACAGAATATCCAGACCTACTTCGACACCTCCGCCATGATCATTACCCTTGTCCTGCTCGGTCGCCTGCTCGAAACGCGCGCCAGAGGTCAAACATCGTCAGCCATCCGAAAACTCCTTGACCTGCGCCCGAAAACCGCCCGCATCGTTCGCAACGATCGGGATGTTGAAACACCTATTGAACACATCCAGATTGGTGATCACATTCGCGTACGGCCCGGTGAAAATATCCCGGTCGATGGCCTCATACAAAACGGACAATCCACAATTGACGAATCCATGCTCACAGGCGAATCCATGCCTGTTGACAAACAATTCGGCGACAAAGTCATAGGCGGCACGCGCAACACAACCGGCAGTTTTATCTTCAAAGCAACACAGATCGGCGCCGATACCGTCTTGTCTCAAATCATCGATCTCGTGCGACAGGCACAAGGATCTAAAGCACCCATACAACACCTCGCCGACCGCGTCGCCCGCATCTTTGTCCCGACAATCTTCGCCATCGCCCTGCTGACCTGCACCCTGTGGTGGATTTTTGGTTTTGGAATCGAAACCGCCCTCATCAATGCCGTAGTCGTTCTCATTATCGCATGCCCTTGTGCAATGGGATTGGCCACGCCCACCGCCATCGCAGTCGGCACAGGACGGGGCGCGCAACTCGGCATCCTCATAAAAGGAGGCGATGCGCTCGAAAATGCACACCGCCTCAATGCCATTGTCCTGGACAAAACGGGCACGCTAACAGAGGGCAAACCCACTGTCACCGATATTATCCCCATAGAAAATTACCACCGCGATCAAATACTCAAACTCGCAGCCTCGGCAGAAAAAGGATCGGAACATCCCCTTGGCGAAGCCATTGTTCGCGCCGCACAAGAAGCCAACCTCTCCCTGCATCCAACCACAGATTTTGAAGCCAGACCCGGCGTTGGTATCGCCGCCACAGTTGACGGACAGCGCGTCGTGCTCGGCAACTCAGATGCACACGCGCAGCACAACGCCAGTATATCTGATCGCGCAAAATATCCAGCAGAAAAACTCGAAGCCGAGGGCAAAACCGCCGTATTTGTCACCGTCAATGATCAACCCGCGGGCCTCATCGCCATCTCAGACAACCTGAAAGCCGACGCCGCGCAAGCCGTTCAAGACCTCCAGCATCTGGGCCTTGAAGTCTCTCTCGTGACAGGCGACAACACGCGCACGGCCAAAGCAGTGGGGCAACAACTCAACATCGATCGGGTCTTTGCCGAAGTTCTGCCCCAGGACAAAGCAAAAAAAATCGCGCAACTCCAAAACAAAAACATGAACGTGGGCATGGTTGGCGACGGCATCAACGACGCCCCCGCACTCGCCCAGGCCAACGTCGGCATCGCCCTGAATTCGGGCATAGACATTGCCATAGAAAGCGCGGGCATGATTCTCATGTCGGGCAACCTGACGGCCATAGCCACATCTATTCGGCTATCGCGGCAAACCATGCGCATCATTCGCCAAAATCTCTTCTGGGCATTTGCCTACAACACCCTTCTCATTCCCATTGCTGCCCTGGGTCTGCTCAATCCCCTGGGTGGTCCCATGCTCGCCGCAGCCGCTATGGCCCTCTCTTCTGTCTCCGTTGTCACCAATGCCCTGCGTTTAAAACGATTTTGTCCGTAATATCCTAATACCTCTTCGCGTAATTTAATATCCCGCGCAAAATTCGATCCGCGTCGGAGTCGCGTATCTTGTGAGATCGCAACGCCCAGGCCTCGCCTTTATCGTGTACATTGCGTATCTCCACCAGAATTTCTGCTTGCGCCAGATTGCCCCGCAACACCGCCAGATTGCGCCCACCAATTTGTGCCGGCACATCTGGCAGATCAAGTGCCCTTTCCATAATCCGCGCAAATGACCGGGACCGCGAATCAATCTTTCCCCGCCTGCTCCAATAAATAACCAGCGGACCTTTTGGGCGATTGGGACTGTTGTCTGCATGCAGCGATATAAATAGAGTCTTCCCGCGCCTTGCAAAGAATCGGTTGGCAATTTTCACCCGTTGCGCAATATTGTGAAGCCCTGGACGCACCGAAAGACTATTTCTTCTGTTGACACTTGCATCGTTATAGACTTCATTTTGCTCGTGTACAAACGTCCTCGTCGGCGGATTATTTTCTCGAATGAGATGATTTGGACTAATCACCGTCATCTCCACCTCGGCACCTGCAAGCCTCAGCTTTTGGTACAAACGCAACGCAATATCGTAAACAAATTCGTCTTCAACCACATAAACCGAACTGTTGTTACCATCTAAATTGGAAACAATAGCACCCGGGTCGCGTCCCCCGTGCCCAGGGTCAAGCACAATGCGCCAGCCTCTCAACGTCTGTGATCTGCTATCTCGACGCATAGTAATATTTGTATTAAACACGCCCATCAAATTTTGGGCATTCCTATAATCTTCAATCGGCTTTTTGGGGGGCACTTCCCGATATCCCCGACTGCGTTGCACAGCGGCTTTGGGACGAGAAAAATAATACGGTCCATTATCCATTGCGATCTTTTTCAGCCGAGTCCGTATCTTTAACCTTTGTCCCACATAAATGCGATCCGATCTGATGCCATTGCTCCGCTTGAGTTCGGTCAGGCCCATGGAATATTGCGCGGCAATTTTAGAAAGCGAATCCCCCCTTCTCACCACATATTCCATTTCTACATGGCTAAGAGAGGGACGGGTGCGAGGCTGTTGCACAGTATAAGTGCGAGTGCGAGATTGTTGCGCTACATAAGCGCGAGTGCGAAGCTTTTGTCCGGGATAGATTTGATTCGATCTCAACCCATTGATCCGCTTGAGCTCGGTCACACTCATAGAAAACCGCGCGGCGATTTTAGAGAGCGAATCCCCCCTTCTCACCACGTATTCTACTCCACTGGAGGAGCGAATGCTAAGCCCCTGTGAGCGAATGAGCAGCCTTTGTCCGGGATAAATGTGATGCGATCTCAACCCATTGATCCGCTTGAGTTCAGTCACACTCATGGAAAACTGATCGGCAATTTCCCACAGAGAATCCCCTCTTTGCACCACATAAGTCTCTGTTAAAGCAGGCGCATGTGCTGCACACGACAAAAGGAAGCAGGCCAATAAAGACACTCGGATATATCGAAACATTATAAAAATTCAGTATATAGGGTGAAAAAGTGATGTCATTTGAGACCAACTTGCGACAAACCGATAGATAATAGACCTTTTAGAAGAAAAAGACAAGATAGGACCCTCTAAAAATATCCGATCAAAAATGGAAAATTTGGGACAGACACTTGGTTAATCTCGCCAGAACACATGGTAATTTTTCCCAACTTTATCGATCTATCCCATTTCCTCGAAAACATCTATATATATGAAAAACAACATTTAATATCATATACCCTTCTTGGCACAGACTTTGCATAAAAAGGGTGCGTCAGCAAAAAACATCAGAATCCCCCATAAATGCAGCACCTTGTGAAAGGAGTAGATCATGGCACGCGGAATTTTTTACAGAATGGCCGACATCGTCAAAGCCAACGTCAACGACCTGATTACCCGCGCAGAAGACCCCGAAAAAATGATCCACCAGATGATTCTGGAAATGGAAGAAGCCGTCAACAAAGCCACCGCCTCGGTCGGCACGGCTGTTGCCAATGAAAAACGTCTGGAAAGACAATATCTCGAAAAACAAGATCAGATCGAGGCCTGGCAAAAAAAAGCCGAATTGGCTGTTGAAGCAGGCGAGGACGACCTTGCTCGCCGCGCCCTCGAGCGCAAAGCTGCAACCCAGGAAGCCACGCGCGACCTTGAAATAGCCCTCGAAGAAAGCCGTAAAACCTCGTCCCAACTCAAGCAACAACTCACCCAACTCAAAGTCAAACTCGACGAAGCTCGCACCCGCCAGGGCACCCTGATTGCACGCCGCCGTGCAGCCGAAGCCCGCAAGCAAATCGCCAGGGGTCTCTCAGGGGTGGGTGACGACGCATTTTCGAGCTTTGAGCGGTTCCGCCAGCGCATCGAAACCGAAGAAGCCGAAGCCGAAGCCCATCAAGAGATGGCGAGTGGTGACCCCTCTTTAGAAGAAGAATTTTCCAAACTCGAGCGCAAAAGCACAGTAGAAGACGAACTCAATGCGCTGAAACAGAAAATGGGACAAAAAGATGCGTGACCTGGAAAAACTCGCCGATGAAATCGCCAGCAAAATTGACCGCGCGGTCAACGACGCAGAGCGAAAAATAAAAAAGAAATGGAAGGGGAATTGGGAGGCGCGCGTTCACAGCGCGAGCAGCGATTTCCAAATCAATTCATTCAAGCGAGTGCCCGACCGCCTCTCTGATCTCGCCACCGATGGGAGTTGTGCCATGCGTTATCTCTTCGCTTATGGTTTAATAGGAATGGCTGCACTTATGGGATTTTGCGGCCTCATGCTCGTACTCATTGCACTGGTAGAATATACCCCCTCGGGCAATAGTACAATGCTTGAAAAACTCAGTGGTGGTCTCGTGCTAATCATCATCTCTCAGATTATATGGTGGGCAGGTCGCCGGGTCAAAAGATCGGGAGACGAAAAAGCACATGCCAAAAATCAGCACCGCATCCTCCGTCTCGCCCGGGAAAAAGGGGGCAGTCTCACCGTGATAGAAGCCGCGACAGACACTAGAATAACAGTTGAAAAAACCGAAGAAATCCTGCGAGAATTAACCATAAGTGGTCATGCGGAAATGCGAATCTCAGATTCGGGAATGGTCGTTTACCATTTTCCGGAAATCGAACGCTGGGATGAAAAATACCGCGCGAGACCCGTGGATGAACTTTAATATGTGTGGGAGGGAAAAATAATGTTTGAAATTGGAATCATGGTTGCGATAATCATTCTCGCATCAGCGGCATACAAATACATCGAACGCCGCACCCGAGGATCCATCCCCAGCGATGCAGAAGAACGCATAAACGCCAGAATGGACGAACTCGACCGCAGGCTCACGGACATTCAAGACGTCATGATCACCATTGACGAAAAACTCAGCAGAAGATAAGGGAGGGATACCATGACTGATGTTATTGGCGGCATATTGATGATCATCATTGTAGGGGCCATTGTATCAGCGGTACACAAATTTATTGATCGCCGCACCAAAGGCTCCATCCCCAGCAATGCGGAAGAACGCTTGAATGCAAGAATGGACGAACTCGATCGCAGGCTCACGGACATTCAGGACGTCATAATTGCTATTGACGACAAACTCAACCGATCGCCTATTGCGCGCTAACTTAAACTATCGGGAGGGCACCATGCGCATCTTTCTCACAATCGTAGTTGGTATTAGCTTGATGACTCTTGCAAGCGGTACAGTCGCCTATATTCTCCATGACCCAACATTTGGAGGAGGCCTCGTCCTTGCAGCAGCCTGGGGTGCTATGGCGTTCATTACCTTTTTTGCCATCACATTCACATTTGGATCAGAACAAGAAAAAAGAAACAGATCGACAAAAAACAACAACCTGTCTGAAAAACTTTCAAAACGCGTGAAAGAACTTGAAAGCCGCCTCACCGACCTTCAAGACATCGTCATCACCAACGATGACAAACTTGAGCGTCTCGAAGGCCGCTCACCCGTTAAGTCATCTTCACCTCCGCCGACCATCTCGGATTGACGGACAACCTCACACCTCAGAAATAAAAAGGACATCCCATGTTGGCCAAACTCATCGGCATCGTACTCATCGTCATCGGCGGCATTTTCGCCATCCAGATTCTCTTCCCGCTCATCGGCTCTCTATTTGGGCTAATCTTTCTCCTGGTCAAACTCGCCATCGCCGTTATATGTATTGGGATCGGTTATCGCTTGATCAAAAGAGAAGACTGACGGAAAAATCCGTCTTGTCACAAGCCAAAGAATAGTAATAAACAAATCATCTTAACGAATGGAGAAAAAAGTGAAAACACAGGATCAAAACCTGATTCGCGCATCCCTCTCGGGCGACAGCCGAGCCTTTGACAAACTCTACCACAAATACCAGAATCAAATCTACGGCACCCTCGCGCAGCGCATGTCAGACCGCGACACCATTGACGACCTGATGCAAGACACATTTTTTCGCGCCTATCGCTCGCTCCACACATTCAAAGGCAAAGCAGCATTTTCGACCTGGCTCACACAAATTGCCCTCAACGTCTATCGCTCGCACCTGCGTTCGCAGCAAGTTCGGCAAAACTGGGTCCGTCAAACCGAAGACCCCGAAGTCGTACACAACGTCATCCGCGACCTCATACCCGGCACGCTACCAGACCAAATAGTCGAAAAACGCGAACGCATACAATTGGTCCACAAAAGCATTCAAAACTTACCCGAACGCTATCGCAAAGCCATGTGGCTGCGCTACGTCATGGACTGGTCCTACGAAGAAATCACACAGGCGCTTCGCGTTCCGCTTGGAACCGTGAAAACCTGGCTGTGCCGCGCCCGCCGCCAACTCAAAAATGAATTTCGCAAACTCGGTTTACAGCCCGGGTAAGAAATAACCCTTGCTTTTCGCTCTTTGCATAGACAAATTGTAGGAACATAAAGGTCGTTGATAGAACGCGCAACTTTCGGTCCGATTTCTGGAGGTTAATATGCAGGCATGGTGGTCAGAACTCGCGCCTCTCACTCAGGCATTCTATGGCTGTGCAGTCTTCTTCACCCTTTTGTTTCTCTGGCAATTTATCACGACACTCATCGGCCTGGGTGATTCCGCAGATGGCCTTGCCGACGACTTCAATGCCAACGATGCAGGACCAGATGTCGATAATAGTCCTTATGATCACGGTGCCGCCACCTTTCAACTGCTCTCACTGCGTTCTGTAATAGCCTTTGGCATGCTCTTTGGATGGGCCAGCGCACTCTACCTCGACCTGGGTCTCTCAATCGAAGAGTCGGTTCTTCGCGGTCTCGTATGGGGCGGCGCGGGGATGGTCCTGGTTGCCTACTTCTTCTACAAAGTGCAGCAACTCTCCGAATCGCATAACCGAAACCTATCGTCCTGTATTGGCAATGAAGGCGAAGTCTATATGGACATCCCCGAAAATGGCGCCGGTCAAATCCGCGTGATGGAAAGTGGTGCTGTTAACTACATCTCTGCGCGCAGCAAAGACGGGCAGCCCGTCCAGAATAAGACACCGGTTCGCGTGCTGCGAACACTCGACATAACCACCGTTGAAGTCGAACCCATTCAATCCTGAACTTAAAGGAGGCACAATGCCCACCGAATTCATTCTCACCGTCATCCTGGCAGCCGTCGTACTTCTGCTATTCCTCACATTCATCTCGCGTTACAAGCGCTGCCCATCTAACAAAATTCTCGTCATCTACGGCAAAACAGGAGGTGGCACAGCCGCAAAATGTGTACACGGTGGCGCAGCTTTTGTCCTGCCCCTATTGCAGGACTACGAGTACCTCGACCTCGAACCCTTTGTCGTGCCCATCGACCTGGACAACGCGCTTTCACAGGAAAACATCCGCGTATCCGTGCCCACCACAGTCACAGCAGCCATCTCCAATCAACCCGGCATCATGCACAACGCGGCCATCCGCCTCCTGGGCCTATCCCGCGAAAAAGTTCAAAGCCAGGCACAAGACATCATCCTCGGCCAGATGCGCGCAGTCATTGCAACCATGAAAATTGAAGAAATCAACCAGGACCGGCAGGCATTTATGGCCAAAGTAAATGAAGCCGTCTCCACCGAAATGGAAAAAATTGGCCTCTCTGTTATCAACGTCAACATCAAAGACATCGACGACGAAAGCGGCTACATCAAAGCCATCGGCCAAAAAGCAGCAGCCGAAGCCATCAACCAGGCATCCATTGACGTGGCCGAACAAGATAGGCATGGTCAGGTTGGTGTAGCCGAACGCGCACGCGATCGCCGTCGGGAGGTCGCCGCAGCCGAGTCAGAGGCCGACATCGGCGAAGCCCAAGCAACGCGAAACAGACGACGACAAGTCGCAGCACTCGAATCAGAAGCTGAAATTGGCGAAGCTAAAGCCGGGCGAGACAAACGCCAAAATGTCGCGGCTCTCGAAGCCGAAGCCGTACAATCAGAAACAGAAGCAGAAGCAAAAACAGCCGGCTATCGCGCAGGACAACGCGTTGCAGAAGAAGAAGCGCGCCGAAAAGCAGAAGAAGCGACCAAAGCCACTGACGGCGCCGTTCGCGTCGCCCAGGAAATCGCAGAAAAAGTAGCCGAAGAAGCCCGGGCACTGCGCGAAGAAGCGCGCTTACGCGCAGAAATCGTCGTTCAAGCAGAAGCCGAAAAGCAACGCCAGGTCGTCCAAGCAGAAGCCGAAAAAGAACAGCGACGCCTTGTTGCCGAGGGTGAAGCCGCTGCCATTCTCGCACAAAAACAGGCCGAAGCCCAGGGGACTCAGGCCATACTCAACGCCAAGGCCGAAGGATACAGACAACTCGTTGAAGCCTGTGGTAACAAAGACCAGGCAGCAGCGGCCTTCCTGATCATCGAACGCCTCACCGAAGTCGCCAACATCCAGGCCGAAGCCATTAGCAACTTGCCCATCGACAAAGTGATGGTCTGGGATAGCGGCAATGGCGACAGTGGCATGTCCAACCTGGGACAACGCCTCATGGGTGCCATACCGCCCATGCACGATCTGGCGCGTCTGGCCGGGCTTGAATTGCCCGAATTTTTGGGCAAAATGAGCGGCGAACAAGCCTCCGGGGAAAACGGCAAATCCGATACCTCAGAAGACGCACAGACATAGTCTAAAACGCGCAAGTACAGCCATGGCCAACACCCTGAACACAACCCCCGACCTGGAATCCCGTTTCCAAATAGCCCTGCAACACGCACGCAGGGCAACACCGGGTTCGGACGACTACAAAAAAGCGGTTGAACACCTCGAATACATCCTAACTGTCAGTGACCAGGGCGAGGGCCATGCCCTCATTGATCGCGTCTGTTTTTTGTTGGGCAGCCTGCTCGATGACTTTCCGGAAAACACATATCGAGCCATTGCCGTTTACCGCCGGGGTTTAGAAGCCGATCCACTCTTTGCGCCCGGGCACAACAACCTGGGCGTTTTGCTCATGCAAAATGGGCAAATTTTATCGGCACTTGGCGAGTTTAAAATCGCCATACATCTCGAACCCGATTACATGCTGCCCTATGGCAATCTCGCCCGATTGCTCTTTCACCACATGAGTTCGACACAAATGGAACGCGAATATGCAAGCATCACCGAAGAATTTGGCCTTAGAGCACCGGGCATTCTCGCGCGGCTCTCTCTCGAACTCATAGACCTGGGCCGCGCACAGGTCTATGAAAGCCTCTACACGCACGGCCACCGCATCAAAAACCTGATGGGTCTCTCCGGCAGCCGAATGCGCCGCGCCATACGCAATTTACCTCCAAATACCGACGGCCTGGATGATCTAAAAGACATCGCACACGAACAAGAACACATCTACAACCAATGGGTCGCCTACTTGCGGTCTATGAAACAAGACACCATGAACCCCGCGTTGGTCGATGTCCCCCAACTCATTGCAAAGATGACCCATAAACTCTCTGCACGAGCAGGGACAAAAGAACTCGCCTTTGCCGCCGAACCTCATGTACCTCAGGTAAAAGCGGACGCAGGCATGTTATCTGAAGCCGTCACAAACCTGACCCTCAACGCCATCGAAGCCGTTGAAGATACTGGCAAGGTGACAGTACAGGTCGGCGCCGATACAGAACGCAGTTCGGTCTATATTGAAGTGGAAGACAATGGCCCCGGCATTCCCGAAAATTTGCAAACCCGCATATTTGACCCCGGATTTTCAACGCGGGAACGGGGCAATGGATATGGGCTGAGTATATGCTCTCGCATTGCCGCGGCACACCGCGGCACACTGCGCGTGATCAGCCGGCCGGGTGCAGGCGCGGTTTTTCGCATTGACCTGCCCGTCGATTTTGAAGTCTCAACACAACAAGACAGCATTGGCCTGCAACACAGCGTCCCCGACACCTCGCGCGATCCAATAGCTGAAGAATTTATTCAATAAGATCCTTTCCAATATTTCTCCCATGACCGAAATTATCGTTGCTGACGACCAGATTGAAGTCCTCGACATGCTGATTCGAAGCCTGCGAGACGACACGCGCACCGTCCATGCCTTCTCTACCGGACGCGAAGCCCTGGCATATCTCAAACAGCATCCCAATCAGATTAGCCTGGCCATTCTCGACCTCGATTATGGCCCCGATGAACCCGATGGCCTCGAAATTTTACCGCAAATGCTCAAAGTAGTATCCGACCTGCCCGTCATTATGCTTACCGGCCAGGGCACAATAGATACTGCCGTGGCTGCATTGCGATTGGGCGCAACAGACTTTATTGAAAAAGACTTTTACATCGAAGACAAAATCGAACTCAGCCTTGAAAAACTCGACCGCGTGTATCAAGCACTTAAGGAAAACGCCCAACTGCGGGCCGAAGTCCAGGATCTGGGGCGCGAAAACCAATTCTACCGAAACGAATTTGGCAAGCGTTATCAAATCATCGGCTCCAGCCCCAAACTCCAGCAAATTCTCCAGCGAGCGCAAACCGTAGCCCCCATCCCCCGGCCCGCGCTCATCACGGGCGAACCCGGAACGGGCAAAGAACTCGTCGCCGCTGCTATCCACTATGGCAGTGACCGCAAAGACCGTCCCTTTGTCAAAGTCAATTGCGCTGCCATTGCCGACCAATTGCTTGAAAGCGAACTCTTTGGACACGAAAAAGGGGCTTATACGGGCGCGACAGAAGCCCGCCCGGGCAAATTTGAAGCCGCAAGTGGCGGTACCCTATTCCTCGATGAAATTGGCAACACCACCCCCGAATTTCAGCAAAACGTATTGCGCGCCATTGAATATAGCGAAATACAGCGCGTGGGCAGCGCGACACCCATCTTTGTCGATGTGCGCGTTATTGCCGCCACAAATACCGATCTCGAAACGGAAATTGCCGAAGGCCGATTCCGCCAGGACCTCTACGACAGATTGCGCTTTGAAGTCTTGCACATGCCCCCATTGCGCGAACGCCGCGAAGACATTCCCGCGTTAGCCGATTATTTTGTCGCGCAAATCGTTGAGGAAGTACCAGGCCTTCAACAACGCAATTTTTCCGATGCGGCAACAAAACGCCTGATGACATATAGCTGGCAGGGAAATGTGCGCGAACTCAAATTTGCGACCGAACGCGCAGCCTGTGTTGCCCGTGGAACTGAGATTGAATCCGGCGACCTGCCCCCCGAAGTTTCTCAACAAGCGCCCCAATCATCCGAATCGAGCGACGGCTTTGAATCACAAGTGCAATCCTTTGAAATGAGTCTATTGCGGCGCATTCTCAATAAAGTCTCCTGGAACCAGCGCGAAGCCGCCAAACAACTCAAACTCAGTTACGACCAATTTCGTCACCTGTACCGCAAATACAGACTCAACAAAGAAAAACCCTGATTGTTATGGCTCTCGATATCCCCGTTCGGGCAAATCTCCAATACCTTCGCTGTCTCAACGACAGCATATCCTCCTGGGCGAGTCACCTACCCATTTTGTGTCTCGCTTCATTTTTGGCAATACTCCTGAGTGCGATATCGGGCACTTTGCTCCTGGGTAGCTTATATGCGGGCTTTGCCATCATGATCTTGCGCGCGCAACAAGGGGAACAACCCTCTATGCGAGATCTATTTGGACAGATCATTCGTTTCGTCCGTTTTTTTTCGATGAATATTTTTATCTTCCTGTTTTTTATTCTCGGCTTTATCATCATTGCGGTACTGGTTTTTATGAGCAGCGATTTCTTTGCATTTCTGCTCAATGCATTCAAACAGGTAGTTACCCAGAAAACGCCCTGGATCATCCCCATTGGATCAGAACACATTGGAAAATTCTTAGAAGAAAAAAATATTTTTTGGGCCGTCATTCTGGCAGCTTGCCTCTTATTTTTGCCCGGCCTCGTTTTTGTTATCAAATGCTTCTACATCTATCTTCTGGCAGCAGACCGGGGGGTACACATTGATGAAGCCTATGTCGAAAGTCGCAAAGCCGTTGAACGCTACGGTTTCTTTCGCCACTGCGCGCTTATACTTACCGCGCTCGGAATTCTTATAGGCTCGGTCGCTCTCACCAGGGGCATCGCCGACAATGCCTTAGCCACACTCTGTGTCTTCGTCCTCTTTCAACCCCTCGCATTCGGGATTTTTGCATCGGCCTATAACCAGACCCTCTGCGAAGAAGCGCGACAGTGGGAGAGCTACAAACAACAATTTTCGGAAATGCGCGATGAATTGCAAACAGCACACGACATGCAAATGGGTCTGTTGCCGCAATCCAGTCCTGACCTGCCTGGTTATGCACTCGACGGAACGTGTATTCCCGCCAACAGCGTCGGGGGGGATTACTATGCATACCGCTGGTTGGATGAAGACAAAACAAAACTCGGCATTGTCGTTGCCGATGTCTCTGGCAAAGCCATGGAAGCAGCCGTGACCGCCGTGCGTTTCAATGAAATGCTCCGCTATGAATGCCAAAATCGCGTTGCGCCAGCCGATATTCTCGACGGTCTTAATGACTCACTGGAAGGTCAGATTGACCATGCCACATTTATCACATGCTGCATCGCTGTGCTCGACGTACCCACCGGCAAAGTCACGCTTGCAAGTGCAGGACACTGTCCACCGATCCATCTTTCCAACAGATCTCAATTTATCGACCTCGCGGGATATCCCCTTGGGATCCCGGCACTTGTGCGCCCCCAAACCCCCTATCGCGTTGTGCATTTAACACTCGCGCCCGGTGATCGCCTCGTGCTCTACTCCGATGGTGTTGTCGAAGCCCAAAATGCCAAACGCAACTTCTTTGACGACGACCGATTTATTCGTTGCCTCGAACGCGCATCCATAGATCAGAAACCCACAGATTTGATTGCCGACCTCGTCGCCGATGTCAAATCTTTTATTGGCAAAGCGCGGCGCACCGACGATATAACCCTCGTTATTCTCCAACGCGACCTATCCACTAATCCCTAACCCATCTCATATAAAAATGATGACCAACAACTGCTTCATGCTCATACACTATCACGAAATTGGCCTCAAAGGCAAAAATCGGGGCAGATTTGAACGGCGTCTGATGATCAACATCAACCGCGCACTCAAAGATGTGCCCTGTGGAAAGCTCGAGCGTCTATCGGGCCGCATGATGCTCGCACTCACTTCAGAATCGCCGATAGATGTAATCCGAGAACGGCTCTCAACAGTCTTTGGCATCGCCAACTTTTCCGAAGCAGTCGTGGCCAAACGCAATATCGAAGCCATTCGAGAAACAGCCTGGATACTTGCACAAAAAGCCGACTTTCAATCCTTCAAAATTGTCACCAGACGCGGCGACAAAACCTTTCCCCTCAATTCAGATCAAATCAACCGGGATGTGGGCAAGCATATTCAAACCCTGTCGGGTGCCCGCGTCCTGATGGACAACCCAGACCTCATTTGTTTTATTGAAATTGCCCCACAACGCATATTTATCTACGCCGAAAAAATCCCTGCCCCAGGGGGTTTGCCCGTCGGATCCAATGAACGCGCCGTAAGCCTCCTATCTTCGGGCATTGACTCACCCGTGGCTTCTTACAAAATTATGAAACGCGGTGTCAAACTCACTTATGTACATTTTCACAGCCAGCCTTATACCAATCGCAATTCCCAGCGCAACACCGAAGACCTCGTACGACTCCTCACCCGGCATCAATATGTGTCTGACCTCTACCTGGTGCCATTTGTCGAAATTCAACGCCACATCATGACGCAAGCACCTGCGAGCTACCGCGTCATTCTCTACCGCCGCGCCATGTTGCGCATTGCAGAAGCTATAGCCGAAAAAGTAGATGCCCAGGCACTTGTCACAGGCGAAAATGTCGGACAGGTCGCCTCGCAAACCCTGTCGAACATGCGCGCCATCGAAGAAGTGACCCCACTGCCCATCTTGCGCCCATTGGCCGGTGACAACAAAGAAGAAATCATCAACGAAGCACGGCGCATCGGCACATATCAAATCTCCATTGAACCCTACGAAGATTGTTGCTCTGTCTTTGTACCCAAACACCCCGAAACGCGTGCCAATTTGGAAAAAGTCCGCGAAATCGAATCCACGCTTGACCTCGCCCCCCTCATCGCACAAACCCTTGAACAAACCGAACGCAAAACGTTTAAGTTTTAGCATACTCATTTTGCAATCCCCACCTTCTTGTGCCAGACCTCCAGCCCCTGGTATGCCTCAAAAATCGCCTCAATCAAATAGCGAATCGCCGCACTAAAATAGCGTCCTCGCCTCCACGCCACGCCGATCTCGCGGCTAAATGCCACCCCCTCCACATCCACCATTTTTAACGCCCCAGCATCCAGGGAATCCTGCACAGTTAGCATAGGCAGAAACGAAATCCCAACACCGACCTCCACCAGTTTTCGCATCGCCTCTGGACTTCGCATCTCCATCACCACGCCGGGAGACACGCCTGCTTCGGCAAATCGCTCATCCACAATTTTGCGCGATATGGAATCCGTGTGAAACAGGATCAACGGCTCTTGCACAACCTCTTGCAAAATCGCGCTTTTTCGCGCCGCAAAAGAATGAGATGCCCCCACCACAAGCGGCATAGAATCCCGATAAATCGACACCGTCTCCACACGCGGATGATCATAAGGCAAAGAAATAACCGCAAACTCTGAGCGGTTCATCAGCAGATCATCCACCAGATAACGCGACGGTGCCACCTGTGCAGACAGTGAAACATTGGGATAAGCGCGCATATAATCCTTCAAAATATCCGGCAATAAATACGTCACAGCCGCATCAATCGCGCCAAACTGAAACCCCTCCCCTGGCAACACATCGCGCCGCTGCAAGTGGTCTTCTACCTCTTCGACCAGATCCTGAATTTGCATCGCATAATTCACCAGCGTGCGCCCTTCCATTGTCAGCGCCACGCGCTTGCCTCCCCGGTTAAAAAGCCTCACACCCATCGTTTTTTCCAACTCAGCAATACCACTACTCACCGTTGGCTGTGTCACATGCATCTCCCGTGCAGCCTGGCTAAAACTCCCGGTTTGGGCAACAGACAAAAAATAGCGCAAATGATAAAGATTCATATCTCGCTCCTATTCGGAATGTAATCTATAGATTTTATCTATATATAATATAGTAATTATTAATTTGTCGAATAAGTAAAAATCACTGACATTTTGTCCGACAATACCTTAAACACCTTTCTCTTTAAGGAGAAGCACCATGTCCTCCAAAGTCCGAGTCGCCATCATCGGCGCAGGCAACTGTGCATCCTCGCTCGTACAGGGCGTCGAATACTACAAGAACGCTTCTGAGGATGAGTTCATCCCCGGATTGATGCACCCCAACCTGGGCGGCTATCACATCCGCGACATTGAATTTTCTGCTGCCTTTGACATCAATGCGAAAAAAGTGGGCAAAGACTTGAGCGAAGCCATCTTTGCGCATCCCAACAACACCATCAAATTTGCCGATGTCCCCCACCTCGACGTTCCCGTTTACCGCGGCATGACCCACGATGGCCTGGGCAAATACCTCAATCAAGTCATCACAAAAGCCGAAGGCGACACCGTTGACATTGCCGAAGTCCTCAAAGCCACGCGCACCGATGTCGTCGTCAATTACCTTCCCGTGGGCAGCGAACAGGCCACCAAGTGGTATGTGGAACAAATCCTTCAAGCCGGATGTGCCTTCGTCAACTGCATGCCCGTCTTTATCGCCAGTGCCGGGCACTGGCCCGAGCGCTTTGAAAAACGCGGCCTGCCCCTCATCGGCGACGACATCAAATCACAGGTCGGCGCCACCATCACTCACCGCGTGCTCACCCGCCTGTTCCGCGAACGCGGCGTCAAACTCAGCAAAACGTATCAACTCAATTTTGGCGGCAACACCGACTTTTACAACATGCTCGAGCGCGAACGCTTAGAATCGAAAAAAATCTCCAAAACACAGGCCGTCACCTCTCAACTCGACTACGACCTGGGCGAAGACAATATCCACGTTGGTCCCAGCGACTACATCCCCTGGCTGGAAGACCGCAAATGGTGTCATATCCGCATGGAAGGCGAAACCTTTGGTGGCGTGCCACTCAATTTGGAACTCAAACTCGAAGTCTGGGACTCACCGAACTCAGCAGGCGTGGTCGTCGACGCAGTCAGACTCTGCAAACTCGCCCTTAACCACGGCCTCAAAGGTCCCTTGATGGGACCATCGTCTTACCTGATGAAATCGCCGCCCAAACAATTTAGCGACGACCAGGCCCGTGAAATGACAAGCGATTTTATTCGCCAGTACGGCATAAAAGAGTAAAACCTCTCTCCCGCACAGTGCTTGCCATTTGGCAGGCACTGTGTTTATCTTATATTTTAAGCGACCCTGGGCTTTTTGCCCCTGGTCGCTTATTTTTTTGGTGCAAGATATGCCAAAACATTGCTATAAAAATCATTTGATTTCTATTGTAAAGGGACTAATTTACTTGCACCTTTCCCATAATCTCTAAATAGAACAAACAAGAGGTCTAAGATAGATTTACAAATAGGAATCCCACAAAATCACAAATTCAGAGGCAACCATGCGTATTGGCACTGGAATCATCGGTTGGGGAGCAATTGCGGAAAACCTGCATGCCCCGTGTTTATCGGGAATGGAAGAATGCGAATTGATTGCGGTTTGCGACACCCGAGAAGAACGCCTCGCACATGCCAAAAGCGAATACGGCTGTGAGGGCTATCGCGACATCGACGAATTTCTCGCGCATCCAGGTCTGCAAATGGCTGTCGTGGCATTGCCCAACTACCTGCACGGCCCCACAGGTGTGCGCGTTCTGGAAGCCGGCAAAAATGTGGTCATTGAAAAACCCATGTCTTTCAGCCTTTCGGAAACCGAGTACATGTTGCAAATAGCCCAAAAAAACGGACTCGTCGTCACAACCCATCAAAACCGCCGCTGGGACCCCGATTATCTCGAACTCAAACGCATCCTCAACGAAGGACATATCGGAAAACCCCTGATGATCCAATCCAGACATCTGGGCGGCCCCTGGAAGAAGACATGGGCGGGATCAAAAAAATTCACGGGCAGTGCGCCCTTCATGTCTTTCGGCCCCCACCTGCTGGACCAGATTCTCATGCTGGCTCCCTCAGGCCCCATCCATGTATCCGGTATTTTGAAATCCATTGTACACGAACACGACTACTTCAACAGCTATCTCACATTTTCCGATGGCTCCACCGCTCTGGTCGAAATGAGCAAGGGAAACAGACTGAAAGCATTTCCCCGTTTTCACATCGCCTGCAAAAAAGGCGACCTCATGGTCATGATCGATGAAAAACAGGGACACTGGCTACACAAAAGAATGGACGGAAAAGAAACGGAAATACGAAAAATTCCAGACCCACCCGAATTTCACTTGCAGAGCCGTCCCTTTTATCGAAATATCTTCTCCGCCATCAGAGGCGAAGCCTCTCTAATCGTCACACCCGAACAGGGGCGAAGATATGTCGCAACCGCCGACGCCATCGTGCGATCTGCCCAGGAGCATAAGACCATCCTCGTCGATATATAAACCCATCACCTTTCGAAGGAGACCGTCATGGACAAAGTTCTCATCATCGTTGGAGACGCCACAGAAACCGTCGATACGCTATATCCATTTCTCAGGATACAGGAAGACGGATTTACCCCCGTTGTCGCCGGGCCAGATAAGCGGCGCTATCAAATGGTACTCCACGAAATCTCCCCCGGCTGGGACATCACCGAAGAATGGAAAGGGTATTCAATCAATGCCGACATCGCCTTTCGGGACATCGACCCATCCGAATACGTCGGCATCTTCTTCTCTGGCGGCCGCGCCCCCGAATACATCCGCGACGACCCCGACCTCATTCGCATCACGCGCTATTTCTTTGAACACAACAAACCCGTTGCCAGCGTCTGCCACGGCGTTGAAATCCCATGTCGCGCAGGCGTAGTCAAAGGACGACGCATGGCCTGCGTTTGGAAATGCCAATTTGACCTCGAAGTCTGCGGCGGCATCTTCGTCGATGAACCGTGTGTCATCGATGGCAATTTGATCAGTGGCCGCGTGTGGAACGACCACGGGCAGTACATGAAACACTGGATGAACCTGCTCATCGAAGAACGCGAAAGAATGAAAACCCGCGAAACAGTCGCTGCCGATTAAAGGACCCCGACATGATCATCTCAGACCTGCGCGAGATTGAAGGCCGACAATTTCCCGCACGCAGAAGAACACAGCCATTTGCAGGTGCTGGCACCCCCATACCCACAGAAAAATTCTCCGTTGGATTCGTCACCTTTGAACCCAACAGAGGACAGGTGCCATGGCACAATCAAGCACAGGAAGAAATCTACTTTGTAATCGAAGGCAAAGGCGAAATGTGCCTCGGCACCGAAAGACAAACCCTGAAAGCCGGTCAGGCCGTGTACATTCCCCCGGGAGAATATCATCAACTCACCAACACGGGCGACGTACCCCTGAAAATGATCTACTGCTGTGCCGCTGGCTTTGTTGCACACCCGCAGCAGGAAATGACCGGTACCCTGCCAAAAGCCAGCATTGACGTTCCCCCACTGCCCAACGGCGCACAACCGCAACACACAGCCCTGCCATAAACGCGAACAAGGACGGACCAAATGCCAACTTCACAAACATCATCTCCACACCTGGGCCGCTTGCAACCCCGTGGTACACGCCGTCTCATCTACGTCAGCGACCCATCAAACACCACCAGCCACCTCAGCGTCCCGGCGGCTCAACCCGAAGAACTGCGTCAGATCGTTCGCAATTACGCCTCTGCGGGAAGTATCGACACCCTCGTACAGGAAATCTTCGCCGAAGCAATGACCATGTTCTGGCGAACCGACAAATGCCCCTACGACATCCGGTATCAACACCAGCGCCTGGTACCCATAATGGACACGGGCATCATGCCCGTCGAAATCTACATCGACGAATGCCATAAGCAAGACATGGAATTTATCGCTGGTTTCCGAATGAACGACCGCCACGGCCACCACACAGAATTTTTCAAGAAACTCTGCGACGAAAAACCCGAATGGGTACTCAGAGAATACAAACCCTCCACCAGACGCGCGCCACCCGAAAGCCGCAAATACGGATGCTCTTTAAACTACGCCATACCAGAAGTGCGCGCTTATCTGCTCGCCATCATGGAAGAAGCCGCCAATCGCTTCGACATCGACGGCATGGAATTTAATTTTACGCGCCTCGCAGAATGTTTTCCCAAAGCTGAACTGGCACACAGCCACAGCACCATGACCGGCTTTATTCGACAAGTCCGCAATATGCTGGACAATGCCCATTCCCCAACAGGCAGAGAGCGGAACCTCATCCTCGGCGTTCGCGTACCCCAGCAAATGGCGGGCTGTAAAAAGCTGAGCTTAGACGTACCCGCCTGGATCAAAGAGGGCCTGATCGACTATGTTGCGCCTGGGGATTTTGGATTTACCGACTTCAACGAAAAATACGAAGACTTTGTATCAATAGCTCGGCAACACAACTGTTATGTCTATCCCCAGGTACAACCCAGACTCAGTATCGATACAGAATTTCTCATGGACATGCCCCAATACCGCGCAGCATTGCAAAACTTCTACGCCGCAGGTGCCGACGGATTCTCGACCCAAAATTACTTCTTCCATTGGGGACCTCAGTTTGAACCCCCCGAAAAGAATGGCGCACAAAACCCCGCAATGTATCCAGCGGCGATGAACGACCTCAAAGAATTAAAAGACCCGCAAAGCATCGGCCTAGATCGACACTATACGTTCCGTTCCCTCTGGGCAAATAGCAAAAGTTTGGGCGAGGTCTATGAAAAAGAAGAACTTGTCCTCCCCCGCCAAAAAACGGGACAACGAGAAACCTTCAGATTTCGCCTGTGTGAAAATCTCCCCGCAGAACCCGTTCCCTCAGAAAATGCCCTGACTTTCTTCGCTCAGGGCTTATCAAAAGACGACGCGCTCACTGTTGACATCAACGGCACAAAAATCCCATCTCAAAATTTGACCTGGACCTGGCCCGATGACGACCAACCCCCATCGTGTACAATCGCGCTATCAAACCCGCCATTTATTTATGGCGACAACCATCTGGGCCTGACCATCGAATCTGTAAAAAATATTGACGGAGATATCATCGTAGATCACATAGAATGCGGGATTCGAGTCCATTCCCAAGCAGGCGACCAATAGCCTGCGGACAAATACAGAACGCCCCGCCACAAAAAACAATGGTAAAAGCGGGGCTTTTCTTTTTATCCTAAGATATGTATCTTAACTTTATGGAATTTTGGCAATATCCTGAACAAACACCATAAAGCGTGTATTCAACTTATCAATCAAACCTGCCATGGCTTTCAAAGTAAAAATAAAAAATATCGGCAAACTATCAGAACAGGCAATCACTTCCTGAACTACGCCGTTCTGCCTAAAACCTAACTTGTGCTAAATACGCCATCCACGAAGCTGCTCACAGGCCCTAACAGGCCACAATAAAGGGGAAATGACATGGATACACAACCAGGCAGACAAGATCGGGTTACATATCCGATACAAGACGATGTGCGACTGGACGTCTATTGGCGGGATGACCGCGCCGGTTACGGTCCCGCAGCATCTGTGTATGCTTATAATCAGGAGGTTTTGCGTCTGGACTGCTTTGGAGAGGCAAAAAAACACGGAGGGAAAGGCCATTGCCACATCAACTTGAAACAGACCCGGGCAAGGCAGTGGATGTACCGCCCCGGAACGGTTCGAGACCATATTGGGCAAGCGATGCACGACCTGACACACAACCTGCGTTTTTGTCTCACGACAAATACGGATGAAAGAATTCAGCAGATCGAGATCGATCAGGAAACACTACAACCGATTGCCCAGGAGGTTGAAGCAAAAATGCTGGCATTTGCAGACAAGCTCAATTTGGAGTAAACGCCCCCAAAAAAGCAGGCAGTCACCCAAACCGGGAGTTATCTATGGGCACCCTGCACGGACATATTATCGACAGCGCGACAGGCGAACACATCAACGCCAAAGTACACGTCCTGACCGCCAACGGTCGTTTTTGCCACCCGCGCGATGCCATGCTCAAACGCGGACCCGGCACGCCCTTCTTCTTCTGCGATGGCGAATTTGAAGTTCAAGCCTCACGCGGGCGCACCGACATATTGGTCGAACGCGGCACGGAATACGAACCCATCCGCACCGTAGTCGAAATGCCGGAAAACGGCGTCAAAGACGTCGAAATCACCCTCAACCGCTGGTATATCCCACAGGAAAACAACTGGTATCCGGGCAACACGCACATCCACTACGACGAAAAAGAAACCCGCCCCGACGACCGTCTATCCGTTGACTGTAGCGTGGAAGGCTACAACGTCACCGTCGTAAGCGTCCTCGACAGAAGACAACTCCCCTACGCCAGCAACAAATATCCCATCGGCGTGATGAACGAATTTACCACCGCACATCACGTACTCGACATCGGCGAAGAAAACCGCCACTACGGCGAAAACTCGCCCTGGGGGTTTGGATACGGGCACGTCATGTTCCTCAACATCCGCAACCTCATCCAACCCGTCAGCCGCGGCCACATCCTCACCGCGCAATTCGACCCCGACTATCCCCCGCTATGCTTTTGCTGCGACGAAGCCCGCGATCAAGGTGGCATCGTGATATGGTGTCACAACGGTCGCGGCATGGAAGCCCCCATTGCCGCAGCACTGGGTAAATTGGACGCCTTCAACCTATTCGATCCCTTCTGGATGGACCCCGAATACGACCTGTGGTACAAACTGCTCAATTGCGGCATCGCCTTGCCCGCCTCCACCGGCACCGACTGGTTCGTCTGCTCCAACAACCGCGTCTATGTCAACACCAAAGGCGCGTTCTCCTACGAAAACTGGATTTCCGGCATGAAATCGGGCAACACCTTTATCACCAATGGTCCCGCCATTGACCTGAACGTAAACGATCAACCCATGGGCGCCACGGTCGAATTGCCCTCTGGCGGCGCGCTCGACATAGAATCCACGTTCACATCCTTTTACCCCATTCACTGCGCCGAAATCGCGATGAATGGCCGCATCATCCACAGGGAAAACTATCCCGAAGGCAAACGCGAAGGCGCCATTCGCCATCGGGTAAATATCGACCGCGACGGCTGGATCGCCGCCCGGATCTGGGGCAACCAGCGCGACAGCTTCGACCAATCGATCTACGCACACAGCAGCCCGGTTTATTTTGCCTGCGGCCGCCCACCTGCCGAGCGCAACGAATCCGCACAGTATTTTCTCAACGGCATCGAAGACGCGCTCAAATGGATCGACACCTATGGCCGCTACAACACCGACCAGCAACGCGAAGAAGTCAAAGACCTCTTCCGACAAGGGCGAGAAGCGTATGCGGGTCTGATAAATTAAAAACCCCAAACAAGAAATCTAACACCATGACCGAAGACGAAAAATATCTCTTTGACCTCAACGGATATCTCGTCGTTGAAAACGTCTTGACCGAAAACGAACTCGCCCTGGCAAACGAAGCGGTTGATCGCCACCTCGACAAAGGGCGTATTCGCCCGAGAGAACAGCGTCTTGATGGCAACTCACCAGCCCTTGAAGGCACGCATGGTCGCGGCGAACTGGGTAGCCTCATCCACTGGGACGAACCCTGGTGCAACCCCTTCCGCGACATGCTGGCGCACCCTCGCATTGTGCCCTATCTCAACGAAATGCTCGGCAAAGGCTTTCGCATCGATCACCAGATGTTGCTGCTCTGGATGGACAAAGGGGCTGAAGGCTTTCGCTTCCACGGCTCCTCTGGCCCCGGATTTGACCCCAACCAGTATTATATTTTCAAAAACGGCAAAATGCACAACGGCCTCACCGTCGTCTCCATCCAGCTCACCGATGTCAACCCAGGCGATGGTGGTCTCTCCCTCATTCCCGGATCGCACAAAAGCAATTATCTCTGTCCGCAAGACATGCGTCTCTACCAGAAACATCGTGAGCACATTCGCCAAATCACATGTAAGGCTGGTGACGCAATCATCTTCACCGAAGCCGTCACACACGGCACCCTGCCCTGGACAGCAGACCATCCCCGCCGGTCAACGCTCACCCGCTACACCGCCGGCAACATGGCGTATGTACGCGCCTACGACACACCCGAATGGGCAAACGAACGACACCGCGCGGTCATGGAACCGCCCTATCACACGCGGCTAAATCGTCCAACGCTTGAGGAATGATCAGGTCTGGGCGTCAGCGAAAGATTACATCCCGTATGAAACCAATAACGAGAAGAGCAATCGGAAGGCAGGTCTATCTCATCTGCATCATACTCGTGGTTGGCTTCTTTGCTGCGATATGGCTCGTCAACCTCGCGGCGAATCCCCTGGGCGAACTCCTTGCTTATGCAGTGGGTCTCGCGCGTGGTGAAGCTGGGTCCTCGGACGACAAACTGCTATCGCGCGACGACGAGGTCGGGCATCTGGCCCACCTCTTCCTCCATTTTTCAGGAGATCAAAAAAGCGATCAACCGGACACATAAAAATGGCAAAACGGGAAATACATATTCCACGTTCAGTTATCGCGCTCTTATGCACGCTCTTGCAACTCTGTTCGGTATCTTGATGACAGAGCGCAACCCCTGGATCTTTTCCGCGCTCGTTTGTTATGTCCTGTTGTGCTTTGGCGGTGGCTTTGCCACAATGCCATCTTTTGTCCTCGACGTTTTTGGCAGCAAAAAAATGTCCAACATCTACGGGGCAATTCTAACCGCCTGGGCCGCAGCGGGAATCTTCGGACCCCGCTACGTGGGATATCTGAAAGACGAATACCCCGGCCGCGCAGTCATATATTGTTTTTTGATCGGGATTTTTATGCTCGGCCTCGGGTATGTCTTCTCCTATTTGCTAAACGACGACCGCATTCGCCTTAGTCGCCCAACACTGGAGAGCACCCTGCGCCAGTATGGCATTTTGCCACGATAATAGCGATTATCCAAATCTGAGGAATACGCATGTCTGAACTTCCACAACCAACCGAAGATCTCGCACAGGTCAAAACACAATTCGACACCTATGGTTATGGCCTGCTCGCCAACGCGCTCAATGCAGAAGACCTGTTGCAAATAAAAACCCGCCTAAAAGAACAGGCCATAGCCGAAAAACAACGCGGGCTCGCATTTGAAGACGGGGGTGCAAAACAAAACTGGGGGGATTTTCGAAACAAAAAAGGGCAGGTACGCGGGGGAGCGTTTACGCAATCTGCGGGAGGCGTAAACCAGCGCGTGTGGATGCTAATCAACAAAGGTCGGGTATTTCAAGACATGCTCTTACACTCAAGGGTTCGCAACATCGCAGATCACGCACTGGGCAATGATTATTTGCTATCGAGCCATTCGGCCAATATTGCCAAACCCGGCGGCGTTCCCATGCGCCTGCACACAGACCAGTGGTGGATGCCCATGCCAACGCGCCCAGACCGAACGCATTTACCCGCAGGTTCCATCACCCGCGAGCAAACAGATGAACCCAATGCCACATCTATATGGCCCCGCGTAGTCCTCAATGTGGCATGCATGGATGATTGGCGACTTCACAGCAGAAAACGGCGGCACCCGCATCGTTCCCGGCAGCCACCTGTGGGGACGACGCCCAGACAACCCCGACGACAACACCATCGAAACAGTCGCCCTCGAAGGTCCAGCCGGCACGGTTGGGTTCCTCGACGGACGTATCTGGCACGGCACGGGAGCCAATATAAGCGACCAATTGCGCTGGGCCATACTCACCACATTCTGCGGTCCCCAGTTCCGTCCACAGGAAAATTTTACCGTAGGCACGGATACCAAAGTACTGGCTGATGCATCGCCCGATCTCCTGTCTTTGCTCGGATTCAAAGTGTGGAATGCCTATGGGCGCATCGAAAGCCCAGCCGTAGAATTTATCCAACCCAATGAACAATCCCTGGGTGAACTGCGACCTCACCTTTGGAGAAACCCTTGAGCGCGCAGATTTGTCAAAATAGATAGGTAGGGGGTGAACGGTCCGTGGTGGGCCGCCTGACATTGGTCGGTGGTGCGGGCAACCGCATAGGGTTCGATTCCCTCACCCTCTGCCAGCCTACCCAAACATCTCTTTCGCAAACGCCAAATTCTTCTCACCCGATGCCACAGGATCAGACCCCCCCGGCGTTTCAAAAACCAGCCATCCCTCGTAACCAATCTGTGCAATCGCATCTCGACACGCGGGAAAATCCACATCGCCTTCGCCCAGGTCTGAACGCCGCGTATCTTTCAGATGAATCAATTGTGTGTGTTCGGGTAACGCGACGAGCATATCTACCGAATCGTACCCGTATTGCAGCGCATTTGCCGTATCTTGATACACCCCCACCATCTCAGACCCCACGCCATCGCAAATCGTCCTCAACAATCCCGGTGAAAAACTGGTCTCCAGAGCAACCTTAATGCCCTCGTCTTCAGCGACAGGGGCGCATCGCTTCATGTCCTCAATCAGCAATTCTGCATGCGCGCTCGACATATCGAGATTCTCCGCATCGAAATACGGGAGTAAAATACCGACACCCCCCATGCCCTTACACGCGCGAATCCCCTTTTGCACAAGCTCCACCACGCGATCGCGCACAGCCTCGTCTTCCTCATTTCCCTTGTATGCCCGAAACAGGGCAAAACTGATTGAACACGCTTGCGTGCCCGTCTCCTGAACCCATCTCCCAACCTCCTCCCGACCCGCCGCACTCAAAAGCCAGTCCAATCGCTCCTCCTCTCGCAGCACAATCTCCACCCCATCAAACCCAATATCCCCTGCTGCGGCAAAAGCATCTTTCCCCCAATCCATATTTAGACTCGCATTGCGAATCCCATACAAATACATAGCAAATCCTTTCATCAATAATTGTGAATAACATCAACCCCAAACCCCTACGCCTCGTACGGTACTCCCGTGCGCCGCAGTTCCTTAGTTACAGCAATCTGACATGTGACATAGCTGCCCATATAACCGGTGGCAAAACCGGGCCGCGCATCGCCAATCGTGCCCACGATCATATTGGCGTATTCGTACGTGGTATCGTAGCGATCGATAATCAGCGCCACCATCTCCAGCCAGGCCAGCCTGAGCACCTCGCCCCACTCAGCCGCCCGAGCACTGGTCAGATACTCCTCAGCGGCTTCTACCACCGTGGTCGTCTCCACCACCGGACTGCTATTGGGAAACCCGGGAGAGCGATCCACTTTTAAAGTAACCGCCGCATCGATTTCCACACCAGCACCGGTCAACTCGCCATCGCCCATCCGCGCATGGACATCGCCCAAAGAGAGCAATCCCCCGGGCTTTTGGGCGCGAATATGTACAGTGCTGCCCGGCTGAATCGCATTAAAATCCATATTGCCGCCGTGGTCAATCGAATGGGCAGCCCACGGTTCGAGTTGAACCACGCCAACCATAGGGCGCACCGGCACCACAAAATCTGGCGGAAAGTGGATCAACCCATCGCGCACAGGCGCCACGCAGCGCCAGTTGCCCCAATTGGGACCACCATTGCGATAAAAGCCATAAGGCCCCACCTCAATATCAATAATCTCAATAGCAACCCAGTCATCCGGCGCAATCCCTTCAATGCGAAAAGGACCGCCACGGCGGGCATAGCGGCGGTGACTTTCTCCAGAAGTAATCATCCCCGCGCGGGTCTCACCAGCAGCCTCAAAATCATTATCGGCTCCACCAATCGTCTCAATAACCACGGTCTCACCCAGGGCGAGAGTACCCCGTACCTCGCCAATAGCCGGATCATCCGGCCCACTATAATAGGGCGTACGCGTGAAGCGACGCATGGAAAATCTCCTTATGTAATGGGAATCTTTACCGCGGATCTCCCACCCGCCAGCGGTGTTTCTCAACACCGTCCATATCGAGTTCTACACCCCAGCCGGGACCCTCTGGCAGCAATATACAGCCAGATTTAACGCTCAAAGACAGTGAGACCCGAACTCCCGGTACTCGCGCACTGGCAACTTGTGATATTCCCGCACCAGCTTTTCCAGGCGTTCACAGGCCAGTTCAAAAATGCGCGCGCCCTTCTCCGCACTCGCAGCAAACGCATCGCCCATAATACCCGTATCTTTTTTCGTATCGCGGCGGCGCTCGGCAAATTCTGCAAATGACAGATCATCGCCAAAGGATCTCGTCCCAGTTTCATCGCTATCAATACGGCTCTTATCAACGAGATATTCGCGCAAATGAAGCTGCACAGCCGTCTCCCATTCCCCGGCGTGCCCCACGCCTTCATTTGTCGCACTCCATTCCCGCAATTCCTTATCCACCATATCCCACCAGCTAAATGACAGCGTAAAAATATTCTCCTCTGCCACCTGCCACGAAACAGCGCGACAGGGCGCCGCATTGCCCCCGTGTCCATTGACGGAAATAATCCGCTTGAACCCATTGGCGTAAATGCTGCGAAAAATATCCGCCAGCAAATTCTGAAACGTCTCCAAACGCAAATTGATCGTACCGGGAAATCCCATATTATAATGCGTAAACCCAGACCACACCGGCGGCGCGACAATCACGGGAAAATCATCCACGCGCTGTGCCACAGCCACCGCCATATAGAACGGCGCCGAAATATCCACATCCATCGGACAATGCGGTCCGTGCTGTTCCACAGATCCCACGGGCACAATCACCACGGGATCGCGTTTCAAAGCATCCAAAAACTCGTGCCGCCACATCTCCTGCCACATCACCTTCTTATTGCTGCCGTCATAAGAAATTTTATACATGACTAATCCTCCCAGAAACTCACCCCATAGCAAACCGCAAACAGAAGTCTTGCGATAGCTCTGCGGGCGTAAAAGTCACACGCGTAACCACCTCCCCTGTACGCCCTTCTTTTGACTCCTCTTCAAACCGCTTGACCGCAAACGCGCCCGGTGTATCAACCGCAGAAAGTGTAATACCCTCGCCTTTGGGACCGATCTGAACCGAACCACCATCAATGTGCACATCCTCAAACGTAATAAACCCTTCCTCAAGTGTTTGCGGAACACTATCAAACACATAGTGATCTTCCATCGTCAGAACATTCTCCTCCAGCACAAAGGTACGCGTCAGGCTTTTCACCGTACCTTCCGGATACGCCTGCGTCATATCTATCACCGCGCGTTTTTCGCCCTCGCCATTCAAATTTTCCACCTCCAACGTACCAAAATACTCGCCGCCAGGCTGCTGCAACTGCCCATTGATCACGGGCACAGAATGGCCCAGCGCATTGCAAAACAGAATATCATAGCGATCGGGACCAAAAGTCTTTTGGCTATAAACAGGACCTGCCGGATCCGTCAGCCAAAGCGCATCCCCGCGATGCACAATAAAACTCCCGATATCGTTGTGATTGTGCGGCACCCCATTATTCCCCGCCAGACACATCAGCGTCAGTTGCTCTTTCCCGGGCGTCCCTCGCAACTTCGCCTGCCCCAAATCGGACAAAACATAATCCCGATCATTCGCCTCGACCTCCACCTCAAACCCGGAATACATCGCCAGGCTATGCATATCCCGCACCTTCAAAGTATTGTCCGAATGCTTGTCGCACAGAGCGTACAATTCGGGCATATCAAAAAACGCATTGACGATCATCGCAGACCGCGCACCCGTATATCCGTGGCTCGAATCCGCAAATGTCGAGCGCAACGCACCCTGAATATGCGCCGCGAGCGGGTACTCGCATATCCGATGGATTTTGCCCGTCTCATCCACCATCAAATTCAATTCCCCATTGGTCTTCAAATACAATGCATGGGCAACGTACAAAAAATGTCCAAAACCGTATTCCCAATAACCCGGCCCCTCTTCGCACCCGCCATCATCTGTAAATCCATCTATCGCATACGTCAAATTCACAATCGCCGCGTGGGTCATATGAGCCAGCACAACCGGATCCTGGATCTGATACAGCGCAGCGCGGATAATCTCGCCATTGCAAACGTGATTCCAATTCATCCGCACGGTCTTCCAAAAATCCAGATGTCTGTAATTCCAGAACGGCTCAAAAATATGCTCCTCAATCTTCCGCGAAACGCGCTCGACCACCTCCGCCTCGAGTTGATCACCCAGAACATGTAAAATTTCTGCAAACGCAGCACCCAATGCAGCCGACCCCAAATCAATAGCTCGACCTTCGTGCGCGGCCATCACCCACGTGTGATCGTCGCAATACGCCCAGAGCAAATCCTGCAAATAATCCACATCGGCATTGGGATGCCCCAGCCACAAAGCCATCGCTGCCCGCTCCAACTCGCGTCTGCGGTTACCCGCTACAGTCTGTGGCAAAATGCGATCCCCAACGCGCTGATAATTGCGAAAAGCCGACCGCTTCAACACGGGAATCTCCCGGCTCCCATCCAAATTCTCGCTCAAATCATCCCACACCCCGTTCTTCTTCGCCAATTCCCTCGACAGATCTACCGCCTCCGCATCTTTGAGATACGGCGCAGGCGACCGATCTGCATTCCGCTCGTAAATCTCCGCCAGATCGGACATCGCAACATCTCTCAGCAACATCTTTACCATATTTCACCTCTCTAAAAAATAACAAACAGACTACCCAAACCGATCCACTTCTAATGCAGACAAATCAATAGATGGTATCTCATCGGAAATCAATTCTGCCACCAGCTTTCCGGTAATAGGCCCCAGAGAAATGCCAATCATAGCATGACCAGCAGCGACGATCACATTCTCAAACCCGGGGGCACGGCCGAGAAATGGCACACCATCGGGCGTGCAAGGCCGCAAACCGCGCCAAATTTCTATCATATCGAGATGATCGGGATTCAAATCGGGAAAATAATCGGGCACAGCCTTGAGAATAGCCTGCACGCGCCGCTGGTTAATCGAAAAATCGAGTCCTGCCAATTCAAGCGTGCCCGCAAACCGCAGCATATCATCCATAGGCGTAATACCAACCTTTGCTTCCCCCAAAGAAAATGGCGTAGTCGGACAAACGTCAGGCCGCTTAAAGGTAATACTATACCCCTTGGCAGGTTGAATGGGCAAATTGATATGAAGACCATCGGCAATCATAGGCGACCACGACCCACCTGCCAAAATAACATGCTCGGCCTGAAAATCACCCCGAGTCGTTTGCACAGCAACCACGCGATCGCGCGAAGTCTTAAACCCCAGAACCTCTGTCTCTCTATGGATGCGAACGCCCTTTCCACCGACGTACTGCGCCAACCCACGCACAAAGCGATGCGGCACGAGATGAGCATCCTGAGGGAAATGTATCCCACCAATCGCCCGTATTCGAATGCCGGGATTTAATGCCACCATCTCATCGGCATCGAGAACCCGTGTCTCAATCCCCATCTCAGACAAAAAACGCGCGTCTTTGACCGCCTTTGACAAAGCCTTCTCAGTTCTATATGCCGTGATCGTCCCCCTCTTTTCAAACCCAAAATCCATGCTCTCGAGCGATGCCATGTCTTCAAACAACGCCACACTCGCCATATTCATCGCCCGAATAACAGGCGTTACCCCCACAACATGCTTCTCATTGCACGCACGACGGAAATGCCACAACCAGGAAATCAAATCTCGGTCCAATCGCGGCTTAATATAAAATGGACTATCTGGATTCAACATCCACTTCAGGCTTTGAGACACCACCCCCGGAGCGGATAGAGGTATGCTGTGGCTCGGCACAACAAGACCCCCATTCCCATACGAACACCCCGAACAAATATCGCCTTTATCAACCAGTGCGACATCTCTACCCGCAGCATTTAAATAATAAGCCGAGCAAACACCGATTGCCCCACCGCCAATAATCAATATCTCTGTCTCTTCACTCATCTGTATAGACCTCAACTCGCGCGATGGTTCAGGACGACCGCTTTGAACTGAGCCACAATCTCTCGATAGGCGGGATCTTCCACGCAATTATTCAACTCGCCCGGATCTCTCGCCAGATCGTACAACTCACAGGGCGTCCCCGTTGGAACATGCAGCGTAAAACGATAGGCTTCATTCCTCACCCCAGTCCAATCCTCAATCGTCGAAAACACGTACTCATACCCACCAGAACCGTATTCCAACAGCGGCAACAAAGATTGTCCACGAGCACCTTTGGGCGGTACAACCTGCCCGATCTCTGCGATAGTTGAGACCACATCGATCAATTGCGTGAGATCGCTGCAAACCCCTCTGCTCTTGCGATCCGGCGGACTGACAATCAGCGGGACCTGAACTGATCCTTCGTAAAAACAATGCTTCGCCCACAAATGATGTTCGCCGAGCATCTCGCCGTGGTCCGCGCTGTAAATAATCCACGTATTGTCCAATTCTCCCAACTCATCCAGCGTATCAATCACCTCGCCAATCTTCTGATCGACCAGAGAAACAGCACCCAGATAATGCCTGATACCTTCGCGCACAAAATCATCCGTCATCGTCTGAACCTGAGAATGCCCCTTGAGCCGTTCGACCTTTTCTGCCCAAAACTCATTTGTAGCTCGCGGCATCGTCATATCGGGCAATTCGATATCGGCATCTGCATAATAAGCAGCCCAAATCGGATCATCCATCAGCGGAACATGCGGCTGCACAAAACCCAGATGAAGATAAAAGGGCTTCTCGGAATTGCGCGATTTCAGCCAGTCCATCGCGTGATCGGCAATAAAACTGGACAACTCGCATTCTTGTGGCAACACACTCGTCTCGCCCCGCCAGTGTGTGGGCGTAAGCCTGTAAATCCCCCGGATCTGTTCCCGATGCGCCTTCAGGAGACCCCGCGCTTCGAGATAATCCATATACGGGCTTTTCACATGGCTCTGAACATGTCCATACCGGTCGTATTCCTCCATCACATAATCCCATCCAAAACCCTTCACAAAATCCCCAAACTGCCGCGTATCAAAAACTTCCCCGCATTCTCCCGCCTCCAGAGAACCGGGCCGCCCGTGATAGTGTGTCTTGCCAATTGACGCAGTCTCATACCCCCCGCCTTGCAACTGCTTCATAATCGTCGGCCAGGCGGGTTTGAAAGGACTATCATCAACCGTATCTCCATGATCAGCCGTGACATTAGACGTGAACCCCAGTTCATGCGTATATCGCCCCGTGATCATCGTAGCCCTGCAAGGCATACAAACCGGACACTGCGTCCACGTCCGCTCAAAACGCATGCCCCAATCCGCCAGCCGATCCAGATTCGGCGTCTGGACCAGCGAATGCCCAGCACAGCCGAGCACATCGTGGCGGTGTTGGTCGCTAAAAATGAACAGAATATTGGGGTTTTTCATAAACTCTCCTCAGAACCCTTTGAAACCATTGATAAACAAGTATAAATTGCGTCTCCTATTTTGGTGTTCTGGCGCACATCTTCTGAATATCTGCCCAGTCGGTATCTGGCAAGAGGACAACAGATTCGTAGCTGGTCTGGTCGGCCATCTGTTTTAACTGCTCAATGCGTTCTTCGGTGCGCGGATGGGTTGATACGTAGCTCAAAAAACGGGGGATGTCTCCCACTTCCTCCTTGAGAGTTTCAAAAAATGTAACCATGCCTTTGGGATCAATTTTGGCTTTCTGGAGCATTTGCATGCCTTTTTGATCAGCTTCGACTTCATCTTGACGTTGGAAGCGTAGGCCACCCAATGTACGCACTGTTTCAAGAGCATAGTACATCCCACCCGCATCGCCCGACAGCGCAGAGAAGAGCACGCCAATTGACAATTCGCGGAGAATTGCCCGCGTTGAATGGCGCTGCAGGATGTGCTGAATTTCATGTGCAAGCACACCTACGAGTTCCTCAGGCGATTTGGTTTTTCTCAGTAATCCATCGTGTATGACAATATATCCGCCAGGTGCTGCAAAGGCGTTGATAATTGGATCTCGCTTCAAAATAATATGTAGATGGTAGGGGGATGGCTGTTCGGTTTTCATGAGCAAATCGGCAAGGTGTTCAATGGCTTTCTGACAATTTGGATCGTCAATTCGCCTATCTTCGGGGGCGAGCAATGAAACGACCTGAGCACCGAGTTTTTCCTCCCAGCGGACGGGCAAATAAACCACCACAAGATCAGTTAGGGTTGGAATGCCGCGAAAATAGAGCACCAGACCGATGACAATAATTGCCACAGCAGATAGCACTGTGAGTGCCGTCCTGTGTCTGCGAAAGCGAGGGTTGTGAAATCCCGTGCGACTCGGTGCAATTTCGTGAATGGCTCGCAAAAAATCAGAGTCGTCAACAACGAGCGTTTCATCCCCTTTTTCCACGCGTATCTGCTCACCAGTATAAGTACCCTGAGACTGCCTGATCTGATGAAAATACCACTGATACTCCGTACCATCGGCCTTCGCAATCACCAGCCCATCTTTTGAGATGGTGATGCTAACAGGATGAGGGGTAGTGGTCTGCCCGTCGAAATAGCGACCATCCCATCTGTTCTGTCGCAATGTGTTCACTACAAGAGCCCCAAATCGATATCCAGAAAGTCCGTATCCAGAAAGTCCGTCATGCCTTCTCCAGTAGCCGAGGCATCCCTTGCGTCTTGCTCAATGACGTCGAGATCGAGATCTCCTTCAAGAAGAATCCGTTCAAAAGTGAATCGCGCACTGCGTACAAGCACCCAGGGCTGCGCTAACCCCAACGTGAAGATAAGCAACAGACCATTGACGAGCTGAAACACAAAAAGATCACCGCCCAACATGGTGGAGCGAAATTGCGCTGTTGAAAATGTCGTGCGTGACCAGAAATATCTGTGTCGAGTAGCAGCATACCAGAAGGGATAAATCCCCAGCGTGGGAATGGCCAGGACAATGGCCCAAAAATTGCCCCAAAACAAATCTCGACCATTGCCATCAAAATGGAATTGGGCACTGCCAAAATAAGACTGACTGACTAAGAATTTTCGAAGGCGCACTTCAAAATAGGGACTGTAAAGGCCCAATGTGATCAGTGTAAGGAACATACCGGGGAAATAGATGCGGAAAAATTCGCGCGTATGGCCTCGAAAAGAAAAGCGAATCCCCCGCCACGACGTACGACTCAACTTGAAACGCCAGGCACCGACAATGGCAACAGGGAAAAGCAAAAAGAGGATACCCACATATAAAATGATTGTGCCGATGATCTGCGAGGTAATGCTTTTACCGAAAAGCTGTATGCCAAAAGAGATCCCGCCGATCACAATCAAAAAACCCATCGCTTTCAGCCAGCCGATAAAAAGTTCTTTACCGGTGCCGTGATACGCAAAGCGGTCACCTTCAAATTCGGTCTGGCTGTTCATGTAGTTTCGCACTCTGACTTTACCCCAGAAATAGTAGATGCCCAGCGTGATAATCGCGAGCAAAATATTCACGATATGAATGCCAAATAAAGAACCGCCCTGACCATGAAATGAGAGCTGTCGCGTAATGGTCGGTTCTCCGCCTAATGGTTGTTCGGTTGATGCTGCCATAATCTCCTCCAAAAATAAGTTGAATACACACTCACACAGGCATCCGCCTACCTGAAATTGCGCGGCCAATTCTCGCGTAATCTTCTCCGCCGCCAGAGAGAATTCTGACGCCCCAATCCATCAGAAACCGAATATTCTCTTCCGTACTCTTTGAAGAATCCTTCCACGAACACAAAAAATGAATCCCATTATCATCACACGCGCCCTTCACAATTCTTCGAGCCTCCTCCATAATCGGCGGATAAGGCGGATCGTGTGCATCGGCAAAACCATAGGACATACCCATATCTCCCGGCCCCCACTCTGCAAATGACAAACCGGGCACCTTGCATATATACTCGGCATTCGCAACACACTCCCTGTCCTCAATTTTAAGACCGAGCATCAATTCGCCATCTGGATTTAGCGGCCATGGATCGGCTATTCGCGCGTACTCAGGTCCGGTAAGTCCCCAGATACCCGCGGCATATCCCTGACCGCCCGCCCCGCGCTGACCCTGCACCAGCCCGCGATCCAGCCCTGCTGTCTGGAACGGATACCTGCACTCTTCGACAAACGCCCTCACCGCATCGGCCTGCCGCGCATGCGTATGCAAAATACCGTGTACCCCCGAACTCAAAACATGCCTGATCTGCCACGCATTGGCGCGAACCTCATGCACAGTGCGACAATTGGACGGCAGCGTCGCAAACACAGTCGGCGTGCGATGCCCCGAATTTGTGGGACCGCCATCCACCAACCCTCTCATAAACGCGCGAAGACCAACCACATCAAACGGGCTGTGTTCGTAATCCACCATCAAAAAATCCGCCCACGTCCTGGCCTGCTTCTTGCCATTCTCGTAAGTGAGAGGACCAGCACCCGAGTAATAGAGATACTCCCCCTGCTCGAGAAGCTCGATACATCTGTTAATTCGTTTCTTTTCCATTGTTCGCTCCTATCGGTTATAGAGATCTCTTATCTCTCAAAAATCATGCACCACATGGCCGTGCCCAAAGAAAAAGAGATGATCGATCAAAGTCGAGAAAAACACCGCAAAAGCATAGCCCACCATCAGACCGATAAAGAACGGCTGTCCTCTGCGATACATTGCGACACCACCAAACTTCAGAATAAGCGACTTATAAATCCACACCATAAAAACGGGAAACACCAGACGACGCGCCATATACATACCTTGCAGCGCCAGACCAACAGCGGGCAAAGGCCACCAGATAAAGTGATAGCGCAAAAAGGTCAACAACAACACAATCACCATACCGGAACCGGCAAATGTAAGCCTATCCCAATCCGGCGGTTGGGGATTTCGGATCCAGGTCACAGCTTTTTGATAATTGTTCCGAACACCCGTCACCCTCGTCAGCCCCCCCAGATTGTATCCACCATGCCGATAGGAGGTATAAATCGTATCGCCAATAGATCCCACGAATCCCAGCATCACTGCAATCGCAATCGCACCAACCAACCGATTCCGCCGAAACTTTAACCCACTCGTCAGCTTCAGCGTCTGTGCCAGAGGCGGACCGAGGAACCCTCGCGTCGTGGCGAACAGAGCGTAGATAAAACCCTGACTCACCATAGAAGGTGCCGAAATCGCACGCGACCCCAAAATATAAATAGGCGCGAAATTCAGTGCCGTATCCGAGATATTCGCATAAGGCAACCCCATCTCAGCCACGATCCGCGACAGACCAATATAAGCAGCCAGAGCAAAAAACATATAAAGCACCAGCACCTTCAATTCCATACCCGCCAGATGCAACCATCCACCCACATAAAGCAACCCAATCGCCATCCCAAACACCGCCGTCCGATAAGACAAAACCTCTCGCGAATCATCAACCTCCGCATCACCTCTCAATGCCTTCCGAAACACCGCCTTCAAATGCCCACGCGACATCCACAAACTCACCAGCACAATCATCACAAACGCGCCAAAACTCTGAGACCGAACCGCCTCCAGGCCCCCCTGACCAACAGAAGACCCCACACCGAGACGATCAAACACAGACATCTCAATACCCGTCAGAACAAAAAACACCCAAAAACTGAACAGCGCTTCCACACGCGCAAAATAGGCAAAGCCAATAATATAAATGCTGATCTGCACCCAGAACGTCGGCGCGCCATCCATCCAGCGCAACCAACTGGCCGCATTCGGCGTTGTGGGCAATCGCGGTATCAAAGGATAAAAAAAGGTCACAATATTCCACAAAACAGCCAGAGCACCCAAAAAACAACCAATCTTAAACCCTCGCTGCCGAACCATGTGCGCGATACCTTCGGCATCATTTGATCCGGCTGCCATCTTAATACTCACATTCATCAACGGATATTCCAATCGCTCATTTTCCACCCACTGCTTTCGCAAAATCACCATGATGCACAACGTCAGCCAGCCAATAGCACAAATCAAAGACCCCCACCAGAAAAGCGGCACCACCCACGCACCCCACGGAATCGGCTGATGCGGCGCAAGCCCCTCGTAAAACAGCGTTGCTGCCCCATCTTCATTGTGCAAAACAATCCACCTGGGGATATGCTCGTGCAAAAGCTCACGCCAGCCATTCTCCGGCGTATCCAGATAAAAAGGCGCCGCAATCACCGTGGGCAAAAAACTCGCCAGACCAAAAAATGGGAAAAATGCCCCAATCAATCCCATACCGAGCACAACTTGCAACTCAGCCTGAGAAAGTGCCCACCTGCTCTTTGCCCGATCAAACGCGATATTTGTCAACACCAGAACCACATACACAAAAAACAGCCCCATCGGCAGATAGGACTTATTCATACGAGAAGCCAGATGCAACATGCCCCATGTGATATAGGCTTCGGACAGAAGAATAACCAGAATGCCCACCAAAATGGACTTCAGCGTAACGGCTTCTCTTACAAACCGAGTGGGTTCAACAGATGGATGCGTTTCTTGAGCCATAGTAGTCAGTTCACCGCTTCAGACAATCGGCGAGGATTGAGAGGACCTCCGCTATAGCGTCTCGCCTGCGCCAATCGGACATAGATTGACGGAGCGCGTCGCTCTGATCGCGCAGATCGCGGATGGCTTTGCAAAGCGCGTCGGGCGTAAGACCATCTTCTGAGAGGACGAGGCTATAACCGGCATTTCGAAAAGCTTCGGCATTCTCGATCTGATCTCCGCGACTGGCTTGCAGGGACAGAGGAATCAAAAGCGCGGGTTTTTGGAGCGAGAGAAGTTCAAAGAGCGCGGTAGCACCTGCGCGAGAGACAATAAAATCAGTTGCTGCAAAAAGATGGGGCAAGTCATCCGTAACATATTCAAACTGCACATAGCCTTCGGTCTGGTCGAGAGCCGAATCGAGATTGCCCTGCCCGCACAGGTGGCAAATCTGGTAATCGACAAGCAAATCGGGAAGTGCAGCGCGAACCGCCGCGTTAATCGCACGCGATCCCAGACTACCACCCATGATGAGAATAATGGGTTTCTCAGACGAGAAAGCGCACAAATCGCGTCCTTTTTGGGCATCGCCATTTGCGAGTTCTGCCCGGACGGGAATACCTGTGTGAACCGCTTTGCCAGCGGGCAAATATTTGGCTGTCTCCGCAAAGGCATAGCAGATACGCCGGGCAAACGGAAGAGAGAGCTTATTGGCCAACCCCGGCGTAAGGTCCGATTCATGACACACGACGGGAATGCCCAGCAACCACGCAGCCCAGATAATCGGCGGCGTGACAAATCCCCCCTTGCTAAAGACGAGATCGGGTCTGATGCGAGCGAGGATCAACAGCGACTTGAGAAATCCAAACTTGATGCGGGCGAGATCGGTAAAATTTTGCCAGTCCAGATAGCGGCGGAGTTTGCCTGCGGGAACCGCGTGAAAGGGAATACCCTCCCTTGCGATCAGTTCTTGCTCAATACCGTCCCGCGTACCGATATAATGCACAGCGTATCCCGCATCGCGCAAACCGGGCAACAGCGCAATATTGGGCGTAACATGCCCTGCGGTACCACCGCCAATGAGAACAATAGTGGGCAAGAAAAGCTCCTGTGCATGACTTAAAAAACACAATGATAATATACTAAAAAAAGTTGAATCACGCGAAAAATGACCCGTCGTCTTATTGCAAATAACCCGATTATGGGCTATATTTGGTTTTGAAAAGAACAATATGGGGGTGGATTCAAAAAACTCCGTCAGGCCATTGATCGAAGCAATTGCCCCCGCCGATCCTACTATGACAAAATCTGACAACAAGTTGAAGATAAAAAACCAATAGGATCTCGATATGAGCACATTGACTGATATTGAAACTCTAATTGTCCGCTCGGATGATATACGGGGAGGCCGACCTCGCATTGCAGGGACGGGGGTGACTGTTCGACGTATCGTGGGATGGTATCAATTGGGACTGACACCGAATGAAATTAAGGATCGTTTGGGACATCTGACACTGGCTCAAGTGCAGGCAGCATTGGCCTATTTCCATGCCAATCAATCTGAGATAGAAGCCGATATCGCGGCTGAAGAAGCAGAAGCGCGACAATACGAACAGACCCTGAAAGACAATTTGTGAATATTTCTGAAAGTCCGCTGGCGCATCTACTCAAACTCCCAAAGCTATTACATTATAGCCTTGGGAGTTTTTTTCGTTGTAGTTTTGAATCACGCGGAAATATCGGCCATTGCATTTGGTTCGTGCCACTGGCGTTGTTGTTCGATCCACTTGTGGGGTTTGAACGCCCTGGCGACATCTTCAATAGCAGTTCCGAGAATATTGATATTGTTGAGATCGGTTACACCAATACCGAGTTGATTGGCATAATAGAGAAGCCCCTGCTTCGCGGGTTCAAAGCCCATAACACTGGTCATAACCGCATCCACAGCAAAAACATCCACACTCGCTGCAGCAACGCCCAGATCAACCGAGTCCGTCCCTCCGGGGCCATTGCCCTGCAAACCCACAGTGCCATCGATAACGCCGATATCGGGTGCCAGATATTTGGCGAGCCGAATGAGATTGACATTGAGACGTTTGGATTCATTGGGACGCAGGCGTTCTGGATGAGAGGGAAACCCGTGCATTTTAACGCGGTCCTCTTTGCGGATCGTTCCCATAATCATATTCTTGAGCGCGAGCGTAACAACTGTGACATCGTGGGTTTTAGCAACCGCCATTGAAATCGTACAGGGGCAATCCAGCACGGTTTTGGGCATATGCACCTGGTATTCAGTGCGGTCGTCGAGGAGAATCGGCACAGTTTCCCATCGGGTCTCGGAATTGAGATCGACGAGTTGAATGGGAATATCGTATTCTTCTTTCAAAACGTGATACCCAAAGTTGTCAAAAGCTTGTCCCGAAATATTTTCATTACCCCCCTCGGCAATGAGAATCTCATCCGGTGGATTGGGCGTGGTGAGCAGAAAGTCAATAGCCCCTCGCATCGCATCGGCATGGGAAGACGCCAGTTGATTTTGAGACGACAGAAAATTGGGCTTGAGCATCACCTGCTCGGCGAGTTTGGGAATCACGTCATCGCGAATGAGATCAAGAGCGCCAAATACATTCTGGCGGCGATTTTCGCGGCGGGCAAGACCGACATTAATTCTGGACATGAGATACTCCTTTTATTGATTTCTGAATTTATCTTTCCCAGGGAAACGCAAAAGTGGGCGGATTGACATAGCGTTCTGTTTTGAGTGTAAGTCGCGTACCGCATCCAGGACCAAGGCGAACCGGCATCCAGGATGCATCGAGATCGGATGTACTGCCATCGACCTCAGTGCCAATAATCTGGTGTTCGGCATAAGCACCGCCCTGAATAATGAGATCGCGGCATTCGGTCTGATTGATATTGACGAGTGATAACACGACACGATCCGCGGTCAGCGTTTCGACCAGAGCAGCCACATCAGACGGCAACCCGGGACGGCGATTTTCGGGATCAAAATAACGCACGCGGCAATGCAAAGGTTCGCCATGCCGCGGCGCCAAACCACCCAGTTGGAGCTGGATAAGCGCGTTCACAGTAGTTGCGGGATTGTACGGCAATGGATCGTCGGACAAGCGGGTATCCGTGGAAGACGTATCGTTGCGCACATTTTCCATCTTCCCGCGAATCGCGCTCAAAGCATTTCGCAACGTGCGTGTGGGATAGTCGGAACTATTCCCGCGAAGATAGTCTATCCATGGATCTGCGGAAATGTACTCAAGATCGGCCTCATCCATTGTCCAATAATAAACATCGAGCGCACCCTGATCAAAGGGCTGAGGGCTATAGCTATACCAACCATCATCGCCGTGCATATGCGGATATTGTATTTGCCCATCAATATCTTTGCTATTGCTGTTCACCGCATTGAGCATGGTGCGCCAGACAATCGGATATTTGGAATCGCCAGTCAGAAGAAGAGCATTGCCAAAACCCGCTATGCCGCGGGCTATGGAATTGCGGTTGGAAAGCGCGCCTGTTTGCGGAACAACCACAGTAAATCCCCAGCCATAACAACCGCCATACCATTTGCCATCACACGCACCGCCAATACTGCCGTCAAGACCGATATTGGACGGGAGAATACCGTTATTCTCAGCCGCGCGATCAGCCCACGCATCCACGTATTCCAGCAACCATGAGCGGTATTTTTCTTCGCCAGCCAGCGCAAAAGCATTGAGACCGAGCGTAGTCGCCGCCAGATTCAGGGGATGATCGCCAATCACATCGGTATAATCTTCAAAATGCATGAGCATCTCTTCAAAATTGCGCTCACCGTGGCGCGGTGCGGGAAAGCGACCCTCAACTTCAAAGGGATCCCCCGCCCAATCCAGCCCCGTGGCTTTTCGCAATAAAGGCCCCCGACTCCCGTTAAAGAGGCTGCGGATGATTTTGTGGTCGGGATCGTAATTCTTCGCCTGGGGATCTTCATCCATATAAAAACCCGCGTACCGACGCGCGCGGTGACCAAATGTGACCTCATGCGGATCGGACAGACCCTGAAGATTGAAAATGGTAAGCGATTCCCCGTGGTGGAACCAGTCAAAGCACGCGGGAAATTCTTTGTAATACATCCCATCGCGTCCAATGGGCACAACCTGAGTTTTAGCCTCGGAGTACTGTTCGATATGCCCTTCCCACGCCTGTTTGTAGAGATCGAGAATATGTTTTGGCCCACCCAGCGTATGCACCATCGAATATCCCGTGAGATTCTCTATCGCATCATCCGGACCATCGTTGCCACCCCACCGCGGAATACACTTGAGATATCCCCGGCTGTCAAAATAGCGGTGATAAAAAACCTCGCCTGCCGTGGCCTGCGCGCGCATGAGTTCGCGTTGTAAAAGTGCCCACTCCGGAGGGGCAGCAGGTGAGGTAATATTTAAAATGGACATAAAAATCACTCCTCATTTTTCCCACGCGAGCGAATAGTCGCGTTCTTCGGGTCTGGGATGTCCGCCGGGACCATAACCAGCGGTAGATCGCGATTCCTCGGTCAGAGGAATAAATGTAGGGGTTATACCAGCGTCTGTCACGTCAAAACGATAAAACCCCAATGTCGGATCGCCATCGTCCCACCGGTCGGTAGCCTGAGGCATAGCTATACCAGCGCAGCGATAAAAGCCAATCCCCTCAACAATTTGGGGCGGACGGCGGCAGTGAATATGCCCGCTGAGAACAATGGACACATCGGATCTTTTAAACGCCTCAAAAATGCGCTGTCTGTGTGGCGGATCAATCGAAAAATACCAGTCCCTATATTCGTCCGCTTTTGTAATATCCCATTTGGGTTCGTCGAGCGTATCCATAAAAAGAGTATAATGCATAGTCACAACGTGATACGCCGCACGGGGAAGGGACGGCAATTCGTTTTCAAGCCAGTGCCACATGCGCGGCTCATAGGACAATCCCGAACCTGCTACAGCCGCATAAAATCCACTAAAGCGCACATTCTTGTGAACAAAGCTCCAGGGAAAATCGCCGAAAAACGATACAAACCCATCCAATTGCTCGGCAGTAACATTCAGGCGAATATCTTCGCGCCCGGTAGCACCATTTTTATCGGTATGCTTGTTGGACGTATCCATATTGCCGGGAATCGCATAATACGGATAAGGTAAGGCATCGAGTTCCCGTTTGGCAATTTCAAACTCAAAGTCGTGGATCGAGCCATCTCGCGTGAGATCGCCACCTACGAGAAGAAGATCGACATCGGTAATACCTTGAATCTGGCGATACGCCGTCTGCCAATTGTCCATACTGCGCTGTTTGAAGCGAAAGGACCGGGGCGAACCGGGTTGCATATCGCAGATATGAAGAAAGGACCAGGGTTCCATGGTGTCTCCTTTGGGTAACTGTTTGTAATATTCATTTTCTCAAATCAAAATTATGGATGGCTCTCCAGCCTTGTCAACGACTTTCACGCATGCGGTCACAAACAGAACAAGGAGTACATATCTTTCACTATACAGCCCATTCATAGCTCAAAATGTACACGAGATTGTTCTGCTCCGCCTGTGTTTCAAAAAGCAATCCTTAAATTCAAGTTGTGAACAAGGGTACAATACAGCATATTGAAGACATAATGAGGTGCTTGGGCTTCTCTTTCTGCAATATGTGGCCCAATTTTCGGATGATGGCGTTTTTTGGCTCGCTGTTTGCTTGCGGTCTGAGTGTTGCGTGTATTCTAAAACAGACCAACCCTCAGCCCCGAGGCCGCCAGCATGGGAAAATACGATACCTTTTCCAAGCATCTCATCCAAACCTATCCACATGATTTCATACGCTTCACCCTTGAACGGGACGATGTCGAATTTCTCGATATTCTCGACACAGAGCAACCCACCATCGAGACACACCGAACGGACAGCTTGATCAGTGCGCGGATCGCGAAAGAAAAAGTGTTGCTACACTATGCACAGGCGTAGCCTACAACGAAGTAATTTCAAACCACCGACAGCACCAACCCACCTATGCCGCGCCGCATGGCCGGCTATATTGGTCGCGCCATTGAGCATTATGATCTGCCCATCCATTCCACTGTCATTTACTTGCGTCCCGATGCGGGGCAGAACGATCCAGGGCACTACATTCAAGCGCGCTTTGGCTGCCAGATCGTTATCCAGTACAAGGTGATCAGGCTGACTGAGGTAGAAGGGCAGCGCGTCCTTGATACGGGCCATTCGGGCTTGATACCATTTGCATCATTGATGAAGCCGCCTGAAGGGATGGGTTCTGAGGCGTGGTTTGGTGCGTGTGTTGACAGGGCGACAGACCTGCCGCTGGATGAGTCTGCCAAGGGCGATTTTCTTGCCGGTCTGTCGGTTTTGGGCGGGTTGGTGCATGATCGAGAAATGATTGCTGACCTTATTTCAAAGGAGGGGTTGATGGATCTCATCCGCGAATCATCTTTTGCCCAATACCTCATTGAGCAAGAGATTGAGGAAAACAAAGAACAATGGATTAAACAAGGGGAAAGACGAAGCACGCTCGCAGGTCTCCTCGACGTGTTGGAGATTCGATTTGATCTGGATGAATCAGACCCCCTATCTGCTCGCATTGCGGCTATCGAAGATTTGCAACATCTCAAGCAGTTGCACCGTGCGGCGGTCCAGGTGTCCAGTCTGGAGGCATTTCGGGATATGTTAGATGAGTGACGCGATCTCCCAATGCGGGACGAGAGAAGCGACACTGCGGAACATTCGATACGCAATCTGACCCAATTTAATAAAAGTGCCCCGGCATCAACTATGCCAGGGCACTTTTTTGAGTGCTATTGGCAAGCCTGTTTGACCCAAATGTGTCAAACGAGCATGAAAATCACTCCGCATTTTGTTGCTCTTCTCGAATAGCTTCAAGTTCTGAAATTGTTTCGAGATCTTTGGGTCTGCCTGCCGCTCGCTTAACATGGATCAAAGTTTCCAGATCGAGACATAAACAGTGAACACCGAAAACCTCAATCTCAAATGTGTGATCCAAAAGGTCTTCGTATTTCCCACCACCTGTCACCTCACCGAGTAAATCAAGATCTCCAAGATCCGTTTGCAAAGTAAAATTTAGCCCCATTCGAATGGTATCTTCTGACCAATGAAAAGGAAGTCCTGGTGGTGCGCCACGCAGATAAGGATTTTGTTTCTCCAATGCATTGGAAAGACGTGTGATATTCTCACGAGTTCTTCGGTACACCACGTCAAGGTCTTGTGTCAAACGACTGCTGCCATGAACAATAGCTGCTGCCCCACCGATGATGATAAATTCAACACTGTGGTCAGACAATAATTGCAGGATCTTGGTAAAATCTGTCATTGTTTCCGACGCCCGGCTTTTCGCAACTCCTGTGCAAAGCGTTGAAGCTCCATCGCATTTTGCAGCCGTTCCTCATGAGAAAGTCTGAGATTTCTGCGAATAAGTGTTCGATCAACGTCCTTTTTGTACACCTCGATAACAGGGTCGAGTCCGCGCGAATGGTTCATCTTGCTTCTCCTCTTTTTTCGTCGCATCCAATCCCAAGTTCCTAACCTTTCTCCCACGTCAGTAAATAGTTGCGTTCTTCATGTCTTGGATGGTTCCCGGGACCATAACCCGCGTTAGATCGCGATTCTCTGGTCAGCGAAATAAATGTAGGGATTATACCAGCGTCTGTCACGTCAAAAGGTGATTCTAAAATTCAAGTTGTGAACAACAGTGCGATACTGCTTAACATCCGTTTAAGCTGTTGTAGCTTATGAATATTTTGTACGAAAAATGATGGTAAAGATGAGAAAATCGGAAAAATTAATGATACCATCCCCATTCATATCCATACGGGCATCGTAATTGGCATCTGATGAAGACAGGCCAAAAACGCCTACAAAGGCGAGAAAATCGGCAAAGTCAACATTGAGGTCGTCATCGAAATCACCCGGATAGGGAGTGGGGACAGGCGAAACATCCCACAGCAGAATGGTTTTATCATCACTCCCACTGGCAAGAATGCTACCATCGGGCGAAAAAGATACGGAACGGACACTACTTGCATGTCCTTTGAGTGTTGTTTTGAGTTGGCCTGTGTTCACATCCCACAACTTAATATTCTCACCCCCCCAAGCGAGGGTGCTCCCATCAGGGGAAAAAGACACAGAAAGGACAACACTTCCATACACTGGAGGTGCTTTGAGTTGTCCTGTGTTCACATCCCACAACAGAACGGCTCCATACGACTCTCCACTATAAATCCCATTAGTTCCACTGGCGAGGGTGGTCCCATCAGGAGAAAAAGACACGGAAATGACACTACCTGTATGCCCTGTGCCTGTCAGTAAGTGGATTATGGCACCGGTCCGTGCATCATATAGCCCAATACCGGCTTCACCTGCTACTGCGAGCCAGGTACCATCTGGCGAATACGCGATATCAAATACACGGCCAAGGCCGAGGCATGCTTTTATCCCTTCGGGCAATTGGGCCTGGGCGGTTGTGAGACACAGTATAGAAATGATAGCAGCTAAAAATGGCAGGCGTTTCATAATGTGATTCTCCGCGCAACTTGCGTTACCTTTTCGATCTAAAAAACCTCAATGTATCCGCCGGCGTATTGGGCGCAACACCTTCGGGCAGAAAGAGGGTGACAGCCCCATCAGAAGTATCGGCAATACCACTCCGCAAAATCACAGTATGCGCGGCAACGCCTGTAGGCGTGATAAAGTCATGCGATGGTTTATCGATGCTCTTCATAAACGCCGCCCATATCGGTGCCGCGCCACTACCGCCGGTAATCTGGCGTCTGCTCCTTTTCTCGATCAGCCGCCGGCGGCCCTCGCGGTTGTCAAACCCAATCCACACACTGGCAACCAGATCGGGTGTAAAACCCGTGAACCAGGCATCTGTATTGTCATTTGTAGTACCAGTTTTCCCCGCAGCAGCACCCTGAAACCCAAACGCGCGAATCGCGCGACCCGTGCCGCGGTTGACAACATGCTGCATCAAATTGACCATAATCACCGCCTGTTCGGGATCGATAACAAGCATGGGATTTGGCCGATGCACATAGTGCGGTTGCCCTGTGGTATCCTCAATCCTTGTGATAAATGTCGGCATCACGCGAAATCCATAACTGGCAATCGCGCCATAAGCAACGGCCATATCGAGCAAAGTGACTTCCTGCGCGCCCAAGGCAATACTGGGAAACGGTCTGAGTTGGCTCTGAATGCCCAGGCGCTGAGCCAGATCGACAATGCGATCGGGACCTATTTCCATGGCAATTTGCACACTCGTCGCATTCGCCGATTTGACCAGTGCATTCGCCGCAGTCGTAAGCCCCAGATATTTATCTGCAAAATTTTTAGGCGTCCAGTCTTCATCGTTCACGCGATAGGTGCGCGGCTCGTCGTAAAAAAGAAAAGAGCTACGGGACCTGTCTCAGAAGTCGAAACCCAAAGCCGCCGTAGTGGGCGCTGGGCGAATGGCGATGGCGAGCCGCCGACCGCACATCCTGGGCGCCGTGGCCGAAGGCGCCGCCCCGGAGAACGCGATGCGAGCCTGACGACGGACCAGCCGGATCCACCGATGGAGAAGAACTATAATAAGTACTACCATACCAATCCTGCACCCACTCCCACACATTGCCATGCATGTCATACAAGCCCCAGGGATTCGCTCGCTTTGTTCCTACGCGATGACCATACCTCTCTCCCACATCCCACGCATTATCATAATACCACGCATAATGCCCCAATTGGCTCTCATCATCACCAAAAGACCAACGCGTCGTTGTCCCAGCCCGACACACATACTCCCACTCTGCCTCTGTTGGCAAACGATATACATCCGAATTCAACGACGCATTCAAACGACGGATAAATTCCTGAGCATCCTCCCACGATACATACACCGCAGGATAACTCGAGCCAGAACGCACATAAACCTCACCTTGCCAAGGGCGCGTACCCATCACACGCTCCCACTGCCCCTGCGTCACCTCATACTTCCCTATGTAGAATCCCTGGCTGATCGTCACCTCGTGTACTGGTCTCTCATTTTCCGAAAAAGAAACCCCTTGCGATAAAGGCGTTCCCATCTGAAATGTTCCCGGCTCTATCCATACCATTTCTATCTCGTCCAACGGAATAAACCCTTCTTTCAAAAGAGCCATAAAGAGGTTGAAGTCCCAAGATTTGTCGGCAACACGTTCAGCCACGTCTATTTTATCGAAAAGAGTAGCTTTTACCCCCACATATCCATCAGCACCGGCATGTAACGTCCAGTCGATCTGTTTCTTTTCTTGATTTGTTTTTGCAACAAACCCGAAATAAGGCTTTACGCCAAAATAAGGCCCTGCCACGCCTAATACCTTCACATCCAATTGCCCACGCACATAGCCGCGAATCGCAGCCGCCCCTCGTATATCTACCGTGGGGCCCAGTGCCTGGTAAGTTCCTTCAGCACCGCCCGTCTGTTCTTGCCATGCGCCGCCTTTGTATTCTGTGCCTATCTCTACGGGCTTCGTCAGTGTAATGCCCGCGGTGATGCTGCCCGCAACTTCGGCACTAAAAGTCGCACCGACCCCAAATGCTGCCCGCACAATGACGGGAACAGGAACAGGGCCAATCCAGAACAGCGTCGTAAAGGTCTTTACCGCCACATCTTTTTCAGCGTTCTGGCTAAATGCCTGTTGCGCTTCCAACCCTATGCCCAATGTGGCAACAAGATCGCCTTTTATCCCTGCCTTAAAAGACTTCAATTTGAAACCATCTATGTCCGCCTTAATCTCATACTCTGGCGAAAACGAAATATCGCAAGTCGTTACACGCAGCGTTGCAGAAGCATCTGTATGCAGGGTAATGGGTATTGGACTTGCCAGAGCAAGTTTTGTCGCAGGAAAACGAAAGGTACGGCGGATTGACGCTGTTTCTATGACATCAGTCAGCGCAGCGTCTTCGGTCTCGACAACCAGTTCGTTTGCGTCCCGGCTAACCACCTGAGTCACTTTTTTTAAGAAATAGGGTTCAACCGTATTGACCATGACCTCGCCAACTTGCACCGGTGGCGCAGTGCCTTGCAGCGCAAAGGTCATCTGATTGCCCGTCGTCTCTTTATACATAAACGCAGCGTCAGGACTTCCCACCTTTACCGCCACGTCTGCAATGGATACTATTTCAACGACAACCGTATCAGGCACGCTGGCAGTAGCCCCGTCATGCACCACCAACTCAAACGCATAATTACCGGGGTCAAGTGTGCTAAATGTTGGACGGGCGATTTCAGGATCGGATAGGGCGACTTGTGTACCTTCGATTTGTCGCCAAGTAAAGGACAACGGTCGTCCTTCGGGGTCGCTGCTATTACTCCCATCCAATGTGATGGTTTCGCGTTTATCTACGCTTTGGTCTTCCCCTGCTAATGCCACTGGCGGTAGATTAGGACCAATTCTTTGACCAAAAAACCCAACGAACACCAAAAAGTCTGCCACATTCACCTGTCCATCACCATCCAGATCGTACTTTGCCTCGTATTTCCCATCGCCCTGACTGGTCCCAAATTTAGCGATAAACAACAAGAAATCTTCAACCCCAACTATGCCATCGCCATCATAATCCGCATCCGCTGCGGTTTGGGCATAAACAAAACCAATCCCTGCGAAAACAATCCCCATCGCCACCAACAATCCAACAACGGATTTTCTCTTGAATTTCATTTTTATATCCCTTTACAGGAAAAAAATACACATACGATTGCACATACGATTGCACATACGATTGCATATAAGATATATTTGGGGGCGCGATTAGCAAGCATTTTTGACCCACCCCATAACGCGCAACACTTCTTACGGAATCGTCAGCGGGGTACAAAGAGGGGCGAAGTGGTCCGTGAAAAAATTTGCTATCTTATTTGATAGAATGAACCACGGTAGACTGGATCGCGGCTAAAACCATGCCGCGATGACGGCTCTGTTGATAGGAGTGAGTAAGGGAAGAAACTTATTTGAAAGACCACTACGGGCTGGTGACCGGGGACTGGAGGGTTGCTTCTCTCTCCGACCGCAAAAACCTCAATGTATCCGCCGGCATATTGGGCGCAACGCCTTCGGGCAGGACGAGGGTGACAGCCCCATCAGAAGTATCGGCAATACCGCTCCGCAAATTCACAGTATGCGCGGCAACGCCTGTAGGCGTGATAAAGTCCTGCGATGGTTTATCGATGCTCTTCATAAACGCAGCCCATATCGGTGCCGCGCCACTGCCGCCGGTAATCTGGCGTCCGCTCCTTCTCTCGACCAGCCGACGGCGGCCCTCGCGGTTGTCAAACCCAATCCACACACTGGCGACTAGACTGGGCGTAAAACCCGTGAACCAGGCATCTGTATTGTCATTTGTAGTACCAGTTTTCCCCGCAGCAGCACCCTGAAACCCAAACGCGCGAATCGCGCGACCCGTGCCGCGGTTGACAACATGCTGCATCAAATTGACCATAATCACCGCCTGTTCGGGATCGATAACAAGCATGGGATTTGGCCGATGCACATAGTGCGGTTGCCCTGTGGTATCCTCAATCCTTGTGATAAATGTCGGCATCACGCGAAATCCATAACTGGCAATCGCGCCATAAGCAACAGCCATATCGAGCAAAGTGACTTCCTGCGCGCCCAGGGCAATACTGGGAAACGGTTTGAGCTGGCTCTGAACACCCAGACGCTGAGCCAGATCGACAATGCGATCGGGACCTATTTCCATGGCAATTTGCACACTCGTCGCATTTGCCGATTTGACCAGTGCATTCGCGGCAGTGGTAAGCCCCAGATATTTATCTGCAAAATTTTTGGGCGTCCAGTCTTCATCGTTCACGCGATAGGTGCGCGGCTCGTCGTAAAAAAGAGAAACCGGCGATACGGCACCGCTTTCAAAAGCCGCCAGATATACAAAAGGTTTAAAACCCGAACCCGGTTGACGACGCGCTTGAGTGGCGCGGTTGTAATAGCTAATAAAAATATCGCGCCCACCCACCATAGCTTTGACATGTCCGGTGCGCGGGTCTAAGCAGATCAACGCGCCCTGAACATAATTGGCGCGTTGATCAGATGACGCACTGCCATAGTCTGAAAATCCCAAACGCACATCCAGATCGGCTAAACCTCTAACTACGGCTCGTTCCGCAGCCTGTTGCATGGACAAATCGAGCGTCGTATAAATATTCAACCCGCCAAAACTCAGCGCCGAAGCACCCCACAGGCGTGTAACCTCGGCTTTAACAGTCTCGACAAAATATGGGGTTCGATTTTGAGGCATACGTTCAGAGACGAGTTGCAATTCCGATGCCAGTGCATTTTGGACTTCTTCTGCGCTAATAAAACCCAATGCCTGCATGCGGTTTAAGACGAGCATAGCACGCGCCAGAACGCGAGATTGGTCTTTGCGAAAAGGATTGAGCACACTCGGCGCATTGGGAAGCCCGGCAAGTATAGCAGATTCGAGAAGCATGAGTTCCGCGGCACCCTTGCCAAAATAGGTCTGCGCTGCATCGGCAATACCATAAGCATTGGCACCGTAGAAACTGCCATTAATATAAATCTCGAGCAACCGGTCTTTATAGCCCGCACCATAGTGGCGTTCAAAAAGGGCTTCGAGTTGCGTTGCGAGAAGTACTTCTTTTAATTTTCGCACATAAAATTTTTCTCGCGTGAGAAAGATATTTTTTACAATCTGCTGCGTGAGCGTGCTCCCTCCCCGCACCCTGCCCCAGTCTCGAATATTATTAAAAAAAGCACCGATCATGCCTTTAATACTATACCCGCGGTGATGATAAAAATCCGCATCTTCAATAGCCAGCACAGCCTGGATAAAATGCGGATGCACCTCGTCGAGCCCAACGCGACCAACGCGCTGATTAACAGTATAGAGCAACTCCCCAGAAGCTGCGTAAATATTGATCCCGGACTCCGCCAATAAGCTATTTGGATCGTCGGGCAGCCTCGGCAAAGTAATCACAAGCCAGCATGCCGCGCCCAATACAATGAGCAAAACATCGGCAATGAGCAAAAGTGCGAGAAAGAAGCCGCGATGTGAGATTAAATTCATAAGGTGTACAATTACTCCACAATTTCAGAAACAGCACTGGCCTCAATTTCAAAGACAACAGGAACCTGACTTCCCTCGCGGAAAAGTTCACCGCGAAAACGCCCGAGATCGCGGTACAAAAAAATTTGCGCGATCTCTCCATTTTCATAAGCATCGATCAGAGCATCTTTTTTGCGCTGTCTCAAATCGGGAATAACAGCGGTGGCAAATTCCAAAAAAACAGCAGCCTTGAGCGAATCGGGATCCACCACCCCCAGGCTATCGGCCCAAGCCGTGCTATCCGGTGCGACAGTCTCAATATCGCCCACCTGGGCGTAGAGGTGATCGATCTGTTTGCGCACCTCGGCGTGGAAATACACATCTGGCAGATGCAATGCTTTGACAATCGCAAGCCCCTGATGGTAAACGCGCAAACTGGCGATCACATCGCCGAGCGGTCTGGTATTGAGATCAACGCCGGGCAAATGTATCTTGTAAATAGCGACATAGCCTGGAACACCCGTTTCGGGCACGCGCGAACCTTCAAAACGACTACTTGTAACAGCATTGGACAAACCCGTTCGAGGCATAGGCAAAGGATCGGCTATATCAATGGCTTGCTGAGTTCTCACCTGTGCTTGAATATCTTTCCAGAGCGCACCGCTTTCAGGACGCAGAGCATTGGTCGAAAGTAAAAATGCCCCCAGGCGTCGGGCAAACCAATTGGTGCGGTATTCGCTCCAGGCAACACCTCCACCGATCAGGGCTACCAGAATCAGCGTCACCACCAACGAACGCAGATACCGCACGCGACGCAAAGCCGCTCTGAGCCAGTGCTGAAAACGCGTGCAAAAACGGAAAAGCACTACTTTGATATTTTCGGGAAGTCGAATCATGGTCTTAAAAGACAAAATGGCAATCAAAAAACGACAAGTCAAAGAAAATGTAGCATAGTACAATAACTTGCTTCAAGCAAAAGATGTATTAAATTACATCACTGATGTTACGCAGGTCTCGCGTTTCTGTCATGCTGAGGAGGCCGATAGGGTGACGAAGCATCTTATACCTCTGAAGTCATAGATGAACTGCTATCGCAGTTGTACACCGCTCCTTCGACTCCGCTGCGCTCCGCTCAGAATGACAGGCGCATTATATTCTGCCTATGCGTAACGTCAGATACGTCATAAGTGATTTCAGGATCAGTAGGGACGGAGGAACTGACCACTTACAATACCACAACGATAGTAATGACAAAAACCCTTCTGGATCGCGGCTAAAAACATGCCGCGATGACGGGTGCTATTCCTATCGTCACGCCTGCATGCCTTAAGCAGGCGTCCAGGATGGGGGGTGCTTTTAATCCTTAATTCACATTAACAGCTAACGAACAGGAGCTATAACCATGATTAAAATAGCAAAGGTCGAAACGCGTTTCAAGAGTCCAGGTCCCCAGCCCAATGGCTTGCAAGCCGCGCCAGATGGCCTGTGGATTATAGATCAAGTGGATCTAAAAATTTACAAAGTAGATTGGGAAACGGGCGACGTGCTATTTGAGGCGCAAACAGACACAGATCATTCCAGTGGGATTACACTCGGTGGCGGGTATGTGTGGATTGCATCCACATTTGAGTTGCAAATTGCAAAACTCGACATGGAAACAGGCAAAACCATTGCAAAATACGATTCTCCCGGCGTTGGTGTCACGTCCTTGCGCGAAGGCATGGAAGGAGCCTCAGAAACCGGCGCACACGGATTGGAATGGCGCGATGGCAAAATTTATATTGCGTCTCCACCCTCGCAATTTGTACATGTGGTAGATGCCGAGACATGGACAGAAGAACACACATTTCGAACACCGGGCCTCCGCAACCACGGATTGGCCTGGCAAGACGACAAACTATGGGTTGCGGATACATCCGCAGGCACGGTAAATTTACTCGGCACAGCAGATGGGCGCGTGTACGATGTAATTCGCGTAGAAGCCCCCGATGAAGTACACGGCATGACCATGCACGGCGGGGTCCTGTGGTACTGCGACGCCCACAATTGCGATATCGGTCAATTGATCGTATAACAAAGAGAGTTCAAAATGACCTCCAAAGACTGCGAAGTTGCGGATATTGAACACATTCTTCTGCACGTCCCATTTCATCCGCGGTGTGCAAAGGTAAAACAAACTCGGGTTCCATTTTGGGCACTTGTAGATGTGTGCAAAATAACGACCTCTGCGGGAGTAACCGGATATGGCGAAACCCTGACGCGATATACGTGGGGACAATCGAATGAAAAGCAATTTGCCCGCGTGCGCGGAAAGAACATATTCGATTTTTTGTGGGATGACAGCCTCGGCGCGGGCTTGCAAATGGCACTCTTCGACGCAGCGGGAAAAACACTCGGTGTGCCGTGTCACAAACTAATGGGTGTGCAATATCGAGAAACGTGTCCCGTATCGTGGTGGTCTCAGGACCGCACCCCCGAAGAATGGGTTATGGAAGCACAGGCAGCAATAGATCACGGATTCACGACAATGAAGGTAAAGGCGCGCCCCTGGTTTTATCCCGAAGCACAACTTGCAGCCATAAAAAAATTTGTACCGGATTATTTTAAGATCGATGCAGATTTCAATGGTCTATTGCTCGGCGTGGATCAAGCCGCGCCCTTGATTCGGCGGTTGGAAGACACGTATAGCCAACTGGCAATGGTCGAAACGCCAATACCGCAAAACGACGTAGCGGGCAACGCCCTGTTGCGGGAAAAAATTGCCAGTCCAATCGCCATGCACTTTGGCAATCCGCCCTTTATGACAGCAGTGCGCGAGGGCGTATGCGACGGATTTGTCGTAGGCGGTGGTGCGAGTCGCGTCATGAAACAGGGCACCCTCGCTGCAGAAGCCAACATGCCATTCTGGCTACAACTGGTGGGATCGGGATTGACCACCATGTGGGGCGTGCATTTGGGCGCTGTATTATCTCATGCGCGCTGGCCCGCGATCCCCTGCGTGAACATTTGGACGCATCCACTCGTCAAAGATTTCAAAGTAGAAGGAGGGCATATTCGCGTACCCAATGCACCGGGATTGGGTATTGAACTGGACTGGGATGTCATTGAGCGCTATCGCGTTGATCCAGATTTTAAGCTCGAAGAAAAGCGACAGATTCACACAATATGCTGGCCCGACGGACGACAGACCCATTATCCAGACGGAAGCTATCGCGACGATTTCTTAGCGGGCAAACTAACGGGCTTTCTACCGGGCATTCGTCTGGAATTAAAACTGGATGACGGATTGGACGCATTTGATCGAGAATATCGGAAACTGTTTAGATAAAGTGGGAGAAAGGAGATTATCATGGCATTTAAACTCGGATACTGTGCATTGCGATGGAGAAATCCAGATCTGGAGCGCGCTCTTGAAGCCCTGAAAAAAGCGGGCTGGGACGGCTGGGAATGTCGATTGCCGCTGGATTGGTTGGGACCAGCGGGTCGAGTTCGGAAAATTTGTGACAATGTCGGGCTGCCCATGGTGGTGTACACAGCGCAGGGATCGCCCGAAATATCCGATCGAGAACACCAGGAACGCAACAAGCGGCGAATTGATTTTGCCGCCGAGATGGAAGTGGATTGCTTTATGTACATGAGCGGTCCCAAACCCAAAGATCGGGACATCACCGAAGACGATATTAAACAGGCGGCTGAAGCGGCAGACAACTGGGCTGATTACGCGGCGCAATACGATCTGGAATTGAGTTATCACATCCACACAAATCTGCTGGTAGATTCCAAAGAAGACTGGACGCTGTATATGCAACACCTCGAGAAAGCAAAACTGTGTATCGACGTATCGCACGCACAACTCTGGGACTATGACGCCGCCCAATCGTTGCGCGACTTTCAAGACCAGCTCAATTACGTCCATTTGCAGGATTGGGCAGATGAGAATATCACGCGGGATGCAGAGGAGCGATTTACGCCCGCCTGGGTCTCTGTCGGCATAGCCGAGGCATTGGACTTTCCCGATCTGGCAAACGTACTTGAAGATATGGGATATGATCGGTGGGTAACAGCCTGCCCGGGCGCGCCGATTCGCGAGGGCGAAAACGCGATAGATGAAGCGACCCGAAGTGCCAAAATGTATCAGTATTGTCGCGGAGCGGGATATTAATCAGGACAGTTACCATGGCGCGCAATACACCTGCCAACCCCTTTTATCACCCCATCATCGACTGTGATATTCACAACGAATTGCCCAGTTTGGACACCCTGATTCCATATCTGGAAGAACACTGGGTTGCGTACATTAACGAATCGGCATTTGTGGGACCCAATGCAAGTGATTATCCCGCGCGAGCACCCACATCTGCGCGAAAAGGCACAAAGCCGAAAAATGGTCCACCGGGGTCTGATTTTGAATTGCTAAAAAAACAGGCACTGGACGCATGGGATGTCGAAATCGGGATCTTAACCTGTGCTTATCGCGTACAAAGCGTACACAACGAGGACTTGTCCGCATCGCTTGCTACCGCGATCAACCAGTGGCAAATCGACGCGTGGTTAAACAAAGACGAGCGATTGCGCGCCTCCCTCGTAGTGTCCAGCCAAAATCCAGTACTCGCCGCACGCGAAATCGAACGGTTTGGCGATCATCCGGGCTTTGTGCAGGTCATTGTGCCGGTCAGATCATATCAACCTTATGGCAAGCGCGTGTACGACCCATTATTCGAAGCAGCGGTAAAACGCGATCTCGCCATTGGGATACACTACGGCGGCGCATCGAGTCTGCCGCCCACGCCCGTTGGTTGGCCTTCGACCTACGCCGAAGAAATGGCCGACATGGCGCAAATATTTCAGTCACAGGTCATGAGTCTGGTGGTAGAAGGCGCGTTTGATCGGTTTCCAGAATTGCGCGTGATACTCATCGAAGGCGGCTGGACATGGATGCCGGCATGGATGTGGCGCATGGATAAAGAGTGGAAAGGGCTGCGGCGCGATATCCCGTGGGTCAAACGCCCACCGTCGGAATACATCCGCGAACACATTCGGATGACGCTACAGCCCCTGGACGCCCCGCCAGAAGCCGAACATCTGTTGCAAGTCATAGGACATCTGGACTCCGATGACATGCTGATGTTTTCAACAGACTATCCACACTATCATTTCGACGCGCCGATAGACGCAATTCCCAGGGGCTTGTCGGATGCATTGTTGGGAAAAATTCTGTACGAAAATGCAAAAGCATTTTACAGATTTTAAGACCCCTCACCAGAATCCCTTACAAGGAGCTCTCCCATGACAATACGCCCGCTTTTGATCCTCGGCTGCCTGATCGCGGCACCGGCATGGGCTGCACAGAGCGAAGTAGATTCGCTGTATCACGCCGCACTCGCGCGCATGAATGAGATTGAACCCAAAGAAAGTGCAGAAGAATTTAAGCAATTACTCAAGAAAAACGGCAAATACGCCCCAGCGCTTGCACAACTGACACGCCTCTACATTCGCCTGGACACGCCCGAGTTTCGACGCCGCGCAGTAGAAGTTAGTGAAAAAGCGATTCGGATTGACCCGGAAAATCTGCAATATCAGCTCTTGCACGGCGAGGCATTGTGGAACAGGGGGTTTCAGCGCGAGGCAAAGGCGCATTACGAAAAAGTCATTGAAAAATTTCCCAATGCAGCCGTTGCAGCCTACGATGCCGGACGCCATATATTCGGCGAATACATGATCACGCGCGACCGGGTAATACCGCAGCGGCGAGCCATTCGAACTTTTGCCAAGAACGAATACGACCAGGCCGTGATGCTATTGGAAAAAAGCCTGGAGGTCGATGCGGACTATCAGGACTCCTATTATCTGTTGGGACTGGCTCATCTGGAACACAGAAGAATCCCTGCGATGCAACGGGTGATGCGGCGGATGATGCGGAGATTCCCTGGCGATACCAACGCACAGTTGTTCTTGGCCTACTCGCATCAACTTAAGGGAGAGCTTTTAGAGGCGAACAAATTGTATGAGCAGGCCATTGCAGCCATGGAATCCGAACAGCGCAAAATGATGGAATCCGTGGATCTCATCGCTTCAAAAGAAGACAATGCGCGCATCTCAAAAGCCATGCAAGTAGGCGAAGATGGCGAGTGGAAGGATTCTGAGGCATTGACGCAATTCTGGAACAAGAACGATCCCCTATTTTTGACCAATCACAACGAGCGGCGGATGGAGCACTACGGCCGCGTGGCCTATGCAAATTTGCGCTTTAGCGTACCCGCGCGGAATATCGAAGGGTGGAAAACCATTCGCGGACAAACCTATATCAAATACGGAAAATATCGGCGCCGCACAACGGGCGTATTTCCCATGTTCAAAGAAACGTGGTATTACGGGGGATACAGGTTCACCTTTCAAAGTGTGAATGGCGTTGACGGTTGGGGATTTGCAGGCGAAGTAGGACCGAGCAGCACAGTGGATGTCATAGGCGGAGACCCCAACGCGCTGAGAACGCGCAATGTGGATTCAAGGCAAGTAGAACAAACGCTCTTCAGAAAATCTACTAACACGCGATGGGCGAGCGATAAGATGCGCGAAGAGTATTTTGAGATACAAAATCGCGCGGCGTTTAAGAAACAAGAAGCGCGATTTGTCGATCCATTCCAGAGCAGAAAATACTCCATGCCACACCAGATCACCGCCTTCCGCTCAGGAAAAAATATGCGCATGGAAATCGCTTATGCCATTCCCACGGGCAAATTAAAAGCAAATGACGATCAGATGATCGTTATGGATGACGGTTTATTTATGTTCGATTACCTGTGGCGAGATATCTACCGCAATGTGCGCCCGCTCGGGCAACAGAAGCCCAAAGGGGGCAATACACCGCAGTATTTATTGGGCCAACGCGCCATGACACTTCCCCAGGGCACGTATAATATCGTGGTCGAAGTGGGAGACAGGAACAGCGGCTCCATCGGCACATTCCGCACAGAACGCCTTTTGTCCGTATCCGAATCGCGCCTGGATATGAGCGATCTGTTGCTCGCCAAGAAAATTGAACTGGTCAATCCCTTTCCCGAAAAGCGAATGGATCTACGCATTGCACCCAATCCTCTCCGCGCGTATCGCACCGGGCAATCGGCCTATGTTTATCTGGAAATCTACAACCTGAAAAAAGACGAATTTGGGCGCACCCAATACGAAATCACCTACACCATTAGCGTACCCGATAATGAGGAAGTAAATCCCGCGATGTTTGGTGCCGTAGCCCTTAAAAGAGTAGGCGGATTGCTGATTGTGCCAACCGCTGAAGAACTGGCGCAAGCAGGAACAGAAGATGATCGCTCCAGTAGTGAAATACTCGCCGCAGGCAGCGCGCTCGACGGCACAGATGGCGCAAGTGGCGAAGATGAGATGCCAGACGAAGAAGCCCAGTCTGGCGATGCCATGGCCGGCGGTGAAGAAAATCTCAAAGCCAAAACCGTAGATTTTGAAGTGCAATACATGCCGGCCGAACGCAATTTGATGGCCGAGTCCCTCGAAGAACTGCGCCGAGCCGGTCAGCAAAGCCGCACATCGATCAGTTCGGTATATGCAGGCGACAAAACCGACGACTTCACCTTCCTGGAAATCGACCTGTCAAAAATGCCGCGCGGCGTGTACAAACTCGAAGTCGCAGTAACGGATTTGCAGGTCAAAAAACGCGCCAAACGCAGAGCCATATTCCGCGTGCGCAACTAAACACATGAATAACGACACGCTGGCGATAGCGGAACAGAATTTATCGGCTGTTTCGTGTGACAATGTACTGCGCGATCTCGGAGCATTCTCGTCGCAGCGAGATGAAGACAATATCGTTCTGGATCTGTCAAATTTGGGTTTTGTCGATCCCTATGGGATGGGGATGTTGTGTTTGATTGGCCGACATCTGAGTGCCAAATACTGGGATATTACATGCCGACTGCCCGAGAATTCAGACGTCGAGCGTTATTTAACTCGAATGAAAGTATTTGACTCGCTCATGTCTTATGTGACAGTAGCGCGAGCACCGCAAACGGGACAGCCGCGAACCCGCAACGAAAGCCTGCTGGAAATTACGACCATCGAGCAAAGAAGCGATATCGAGCAAGTTCTGAGTGTAATTGAATCGCGGGTCGGCACCATCTTGAGCGAAGAACTGCACTATACCGTGCGAGAAATTACGGGATTTAAAAACGTCGTAGCCGAATTGTGTCACAATATCCTGGACCACAGCGGAGATAAAGGGTTTGTGGTCGCGCAACGCTATACCAATCACAGATTGAACAGAAAATTTGCGATCATCGGCGTATGCGACCTGGGCATTGGCATTCGCGAAAGCTTATCAACAGGACACGATGCAGCGCACTGGTCGCACGGACAGGCAATAAAAATGGCAATTCAAAAGACCGTTTCGCGGGGCGATACGCGGGGGCTGGGTCTATACATTGTGAAACAAATCTGCCAGGAAAACAGCGGGCGTTTACATATCCGCTCAGGAGATGAACGGGTGTACATTCGGGGAGACGATATGTGGGTATATCCATCTGCGCTATTCCCCGGCACACAGGTAAGCATCGCACTTTATGAGAAGGCTTAATCGCGAATCTGTATCTTTTCAAAGGAGGGAAATCGTGAAACGCATACTGTTTGTAGCACTACTGGTCAATTTGATGCTGGTGTCGGGATATGCCCAGCAATCCCCATCGGAGTGGGGTCCCGAAGATCAACGGGGTGCCGCAAACCGTTTGACACCTGCCAAAGTGATGGAAGCGAACAAATTGATCAAAACGGGCAAAATATATCAATTGGGAAAGGTATATGAACACGGAATACCGCTATTTGGTTCAAGGCATTACAGTTTGATAATCGTGGGCGGGCCAAGTGGTGGGCCGCTCGGTGATAACAAACTCGTGTGGCACGACGAGATGTTCAGTGGCGAAATTGGTCAAATCGGTACACAATTCGATGGATTGGGGCATATTGGCACGCGGATAGGAAACGAAGATGTATTTTACAATGGCTTTAAGCGCTCGGACTTTAGCAAAGCTTATGGCCTGGAAAAATTAGGCGTGGAAAACGTGGGGGTATTCTTCACGCGCGGCGTACTAATAGACGTGGCGGGATACAAAGGTGTCGAGCGATTGGAGGTCGGATACGTAATTACAGTGGCAGATGTTGAGGGAGCGTTAAAAAAGCAGAATGTATCGGTTGGAGAAGGCGATGTGGTGATCTTCCGCACGGGACACGGCACCCTGTGGATGAAAGACAACGAAACATTCAATGCCGGCCAACCGGGTATAGGAATGGCTGTGGGCCAGTGGCTGGTAGATCAAAAAATTGCGATGGTCGCAGGCGATACCTGGGGCTTAGAAGTCGTACCTGGCGAGGATCCCGCGCTGGCTTTTCCCGTACATCAACTGCTAATCGTCCAGCATGGGATTTACATCCTGGAAAACCTGGACCTGGAAGAACTGGCTAAAGATCAAGTGTATGAATTTGCATTTATATTTTCGCCATTGCGCCTAAAAGGCGGGACGGGTTCCCCGGGAAATCCGATAGCCGTAAAATAATGCCGCACCTTCCTGTCCTCAGTCCTCCGTAAAATCGGTTGGGCTGGGGTTTTTCAATAGGAGAAACCATGACAGAATCAAAAAAATTGGAATTTCCAGAACTGGCGGCGGCATTGCGCTCGCGGAAGGTCGGCGATTTTTTAAAATTCTTCGGACCAGGCGCGATTATCGCATCTGTAACGATCGGCAGCGGAGAAACCGTGTGGGCATCGCGCAGCGGGGCGATTTTCGGCTATGCGATGTTCTGGGCATTCAGCCTGTTTTGTATCACCAAAGTCATTCAAGTGTATTCCGCAGCGCGATATATGACCCTAACTGGCGAGCACCCCATGGAGCGCTGGGCGCAATTGCCCGGTCCAAGGGGACTATTTCCAGCGGTTGTAGGCCTGGTGATGGTGGTGAGCTTTCCATTTTATTTATCCAGCCTGCCCATTATGCTCGGCACAATTTCGTCATGGATATTATTTGATGACCCCGCGCAGTCCCCACATTTGATCGCCCTGATATTTATCGCATTTTTAATTGTGCTAACCCTGAAACAAAGTTATGGATTATTGGAAAAGGCGCAGACCTCACTCGTGGGATTGATGTTGCTGATAATGTTAATTGCGACAGTAGCGGCAAATCCCGATTGGGTTGCCGCACTAATGGGTGCAATAGTACCCACATTTCCGGTATATCCAGAATGGGTATCGCGCAATCCGATGTTTGCAGACCGCACGCTAATTGTCGAAATGGTCGCGTATATGGGCGTGATCGGCGGCGGGGTGCAGGACTATGTGGGATATGTGGGCATGTTGCGCGAAAAGGCGTGGGGATTGATTGGCCGACGCAGCAATGGGCACGAAGCGATCTCGGAATCCCAGGAAAATATCGAATTGGGCAAGGCGTGGTTAAAAGCACCGCTAATCGATACACTCGTATCATTTGGCAGTGTGTTATTGTTCACAGCGGCCTTCTTGATTTTGGGCGCTGCCCTGTTGCATCCACGAGAAATCGTACCGTCCGGTATGGATCTCTACAATCATCAAGTCGTATTTTTAACGGCATTGCACGAAAGCGCGGGCGTCAAAGCATTTCTCTCGGGACTGTATAAGCTCGGGGTATTCTTCGCAATTTTTGGCACCGTGTACGGCGCTTATGAACTATATGTCCGCACAGCGCATGAAAGCATTCGCGCAATAACCCCCAAATGGCGCGACCTATCATTGAACGACGTGCGAAAATGGACACTGGGCTACACCGCTATTGCAGGTAGCGCACTGGTTCTATATGCCTGGTGGACAGCTACGCAAGACCCGAATGGCGTAGGCTGGAACCCAATTTCGATTATGACAATCCCACTGCACATCACCGGGGTATTTCTCGCCGGTCCCTGGTGCTTTGCCATGATTTATATCGACCGCAAATTCATCCCGCCCCCATTGCAAATGGGCTGGTTTCTCATCGCGCTCAATATAATCTCGGGCCTGGCCTTTACCTATTTTGGTGGCCTGGCCGTGTATGAGGATATATTGGGATTAATGAAATAGTGAGGTAACGATGTACACCACAAATAGCGTAATCGACAAAAACGCCAAACCTTATGGCGCAGACAAAACCCGGGATCTGGTAGCGCAATTTCAGCGTGATGGGTATTTGTTTTTAAAAGGCGTATTAACCGAGAAAGAAGTACTGGTATTGCGGGAGACAATGGAGCGGAAATATCAGGACCCCAAAATGCACGAAGCCGAAGGAGACCATATTCGGGGCATCAGTATGATGCGGATGTTTGAGTATGACATCAATTTCCGGGACCTGATCGCGCGGGAGCCATTTGTGAGCCTATCAGAGGCGATCCTGGGTGATGATTGCCACATGATGTCGCAAAATGCCATTCGTTATGAACCCGGTCAGGGCGGTGGATGGCATCTGGATGACCGCGTGATTTTTCCATTGCCAGACAATGTGCCCCGGCACAATAAAAAAATCTCCTTGCCGTGTTTTGTATTGAACGTATTATTCCCGCTAAGCCGAGCCGATGCCATCGAATACGGCGTCACAGAAGTGGTGCCCGGCAGCCATTATGCGGGCAGGCGACCGGACAAATCGGAAACGCCCGAGTTTGATGGACAGGGTCCAGTATCCATGATTGCCGACCCGGGTGATCTGTGCCTGTTCCACAATCAAGTGTGGCATCGGGGATCGCAAAACAAGTCCGATCAAGTGCGCTATGTGGGGTCTGTCGTGTACAGCCAGCGGATTATCGCGCAGCGGTTATATCCATTTATCGACTACCGAATGCCAGAGTACGTCTGGACAGGAGCCAACGCGCGAATGCAGCGGTTATTGGGACGGCACGAGAAAGGTGCCTATGGCTAATTCAGACCAGAGATTACAGGATTATCTGTTCGACTTGCAGGGTTATTTGCACCTGGAAAACGCGGTATCCGAGAAGGATGTGCGGGAAATGAACCAATGGGTAGATGCTCATTGGGAATATGTGGATGGCAAAAGGCGTCGGGGTGCGAGTGACGATTCGGGCGCGTGGATCGGCCATGTAGAAACGCATACCTACGGCGAAAAAGACGGATTGAATTTTCAGAACATCATCGAAGCCGGAGCCGTATTCGAACGATTAATTGATCACCCATCCTGGATTGATCTGGCCAGGCGTTATATCAACGCCGAAGTAAACGGCATATCGATCCACGAAAACTTTTTAACCGTACGCGGATCCGGCGGATTCATCAATATCCACTGTGGCGGTCACGCGCCCTTGTGTTATCTCACCTTTCGGCAACACAACACAGGCGCGTGGATGGTGGGCCAGATCAACGTGCTGGTAGCATTGACGGATATAGAACCGGGAGACGGACCAACAGTCCTGATACCCGGTAGCCATAAAAGCACAGAAGTACACCCCAGGTTACTGGTAGATGGCGAGGGAAAAGTGAGTTATGGGAAAGAACCCGCTGGAACTGCCGTAGGAATGAAAGAAATGTACATGAAAGCGGGCGACGCGCTATTTTTCACAGACGCAATCTCACATGGATCAGCCGAGCGCACAAAAAAAGGGTACCGCCGCACCGTGGTCTATCGGTATTCCCCGCGATTCATCCGCACGCGGTTTCACTACGTCCCGTCGGAAGAACTATTGGAGCGATTGACCTCCGAACAGAGAAAAATTATTCAGCCAATACCGCCGCGGCAACCGCCATAGGTCAATTACACACAGGCGCATACCTATCAACCCAGGAAGGACCGCCATGACCGAAAAAGAAAAATTGAGAATCGCCCTCGTGGGATGCGGTGGCCGCGGGCTGGGGGTGCGACTCCCGGCAATCTTGTTGATGTCAGATGTATTCGAACTGGCGGCGGTATGCGATGTAGATGGAGAAAAAGCGCGAAAAATAGGCACCGAACACGGCGTGCCCGCTTATTCGCGGGTACAGGACCTGGTCGCACAGGAAGAACTGGACATTGCGGCGGTAAGCACACCGGCCGACTCTCACCACGTCATCGGTGCATATCTGGCCCAGCAGGGTGTAAATCTGATCGTAGAAACCCCCATTTCACCAACCCTGCAAACCACAGATGTGTTGATCGACGCGGTAGCCCGCAGTGGCGTAAAACTCGAAGTAGCAGAACAATATTGCCGAGACCCGCTTCATTTGATCAAGCGGCAAGCCATCGACGCCGGGGCTATAGGAGACGTACTGCGAGTTTTTGCCCTATTTCAGACCGGCGGCTATCACATCGTAAGCAGCGTGCGGATGATGGTGGGCGATGCAGTGCCCATTCGGGTAACGGGATTGGTGATGAATTCGCCAATCCCGCGTGTGAATGTGAGCGAAATTCGGCAATTTACCACCGAACACTGGACAATGGACCTCGTCGAGTTTGAGAATGGCGCTCTGGCGATAATGTCCTATTCCTCGATTTATCACGGTCGAGCACTCGGGCGGAAAAGCCAGACATTATTCCAGGTGGATGGCACAACCGGAACCATTGTGGAAAATGAAGTACATATAACCACGCAAGCACAGCGGTTGAGCGGAGGACGAGCCACCGCTTACCCCATCCGCACGGAAACGCGCGAAATGGACGGGGTGCATGTGCTGGAGCGAATGATAATCGAAACCGATCCCGCGCTGGTATGGGAAAATCCATGGCCCCAATACAAAACATCGCCGGGACGGTTGGCGATTGTAGAAGAAATGGACAGCATTGCACGGGCAGTTCGGGAAAATCTGCCCACGCGTTACGACGCGCAAAGGGCGCGACGAGATATCGAGGTCCAGGTCGCAGTAGAAGAATCCGGACGCATTGGACGAAAACCGGTGGATCTACCTTTGAAAGAACCGACGATACATGAAATAGAACACCTCGAGAAATTTGAACGGGATTACGGATGCGACCCATTTGATGTGGAAGCGTGTGTGGATGTGTTCTTTCCAAAGCGATGATCAATGGAGGCATCAGACATGGCAAAAGGACAGACGTATTCTTCCGAAGCAAAAGCTCTAACAGACGAAAAAACGGGTGCATTAATCCGACAAATGACGGATCACCCCGCGATCAGCCACAACCTGTACTTTTCAAATCCATCCTGGATGCCGGATGGAAAAACCACTGTATTCACCTCGTATCGCTCTGGACACCCCAACCTCTTCAAAATGGATGAGAACAGCGGAGAAATGACGCAATTGACCGACGCGGAGGGATTCGGTGGGTTTTCCGCTTGCCCGGCCAAAGATGGAAACCAGGTGTTTTACAACACAGGTGGACAAGTTCGAGCCGTAGATATCGAAACACTGGAGGAATCCATCCTGGCCGATTTTGGCGAAGGCCGCGTGGGTGGATGCAGCCTCTCGGCAGACGGAGAACGGCTGGTAACCTCGTTGCAGCACAACGGACATTCGGCGGTGGTGGCGGTGAACACAGACGGATCGGGACACCGGGTCGTGCACAAACCCCCGCGCGCTGTGGGCCATGTGCAGGTCTGCCCGACTGATCCGGACCTCATTCTGTATTCCAGCGATGTCAATCAGCGGATGTGGGAAGTGCGAATTGATGGGAGCGGCGAGCGCCCGCTGTTCGAACACGACAAATCGGTGTGGATTACCCACGAGACATTCCTGGGGCACACCGACGAAGTCATCTTCGTACACTGGCCTTATGCGTTGCGTGGCATTCGGGTGGGCGAAGACAAAGATCGAAAAATCGCTGATTTCAATACCTGGCATCCATCGCCCAGTCCAGATGGATCGCGCATTGTGTGCGATACCACATGTCCAGACATCGGGCTGCAACTGATCAATCCAGAAACGGGTGAACACGAAACCCTGTGCTATCCGCGCAGTTCCAATGGGGGAACGCAGTGGGCCGAAACAGTGCCCGCGGACGATGACAAAGTCCAGGCCGATACCTATGGACCCCAGTGGTCTCACCCGCACCCGTCGTTCAGCCCCGATGGAAAACGGGTCATCTATACGTCGGATCAAACCGGTAGCAGCCAGATTTATATCGTGGAAGTACCCGATTAGAGTGGGATTTTTCTTGTTTTTTAATATAATTTAACTCATGTTTTAGACTGATTAATAATTGGCTTTCTCGATTTTGCCAATAGACGCAGCCAACCGCGATTTCCAACCTGAGGGGGTTCGAAATGGATCAGGAACTCATGAGCAACGAAGAGAATTACTGTTTTGATATTGCCGGCTATCTCCATGTGCCGGGCGTGTTGAACCGCGGCGAAGTCGAACAGCTAAACCAGGCCATTGACAAAGCCGACCAACTATCGGGAATGCTGGGATGGGAAGGCGAGTTGAAAGAACCGTTTAGGGATCTACTCGTCCATCCGCACTTGGTATGGTATCTGAATCAAATTGTAGGACACGGCTTCCGCCTGGATCGGGAGCCTAAAATTTTTTGCGATGCGACCTGCGACACCAGAGCACCACTGGTAGGCGGCAATGAACCGAGAATGCCGGGCATTGCGTATTACCACCAGAACGGTCGGCGTTATAGCGAAGGCGTGCGCGTGATCTGGGCACTGGAAGATGTGAATGAAGGGGATGGGGGCTTCGTGCTGCTACCGTGCTCGCACAAGAGCAATGTGGTATCGCCGGAAGATGTGACCACGGGCGAAGACGATATGGGATTGACATTCCAGCCCGTTCTGAAGGCGGGGGATTTGCTGATTGTGGCACTATCGGCATTGCAGGGAATGCGCCCGTGGCAGGGAGCGGGTCAGCAACGATTGCTATCTTATGAATACGTGGGCAGAGGGGTGATCCGGTCTGCCGGAACAGGTCCAAAAACTAAGGAAGAGCCACATCCAGAATGGCACGATCAGTTAAGCGCGGAGCAGCGCGCATCGCTTTACAAGCCGGGTTACAAATCAACGACACCTGCACCGACCATTGTGACAGATGGAAAAACGGTAAATATGGACGAGTCGCGCAAGATATTTCATCCCTCAATTTACAAACTGGACCCGGATTCGGGAATTGATTACAAGGAATTCTATTTCTGGGATTTGAACGGATATCTGGTACTGCGCGGCGTAATGGACGAAGAATGGCTGGCGAAGGCCAACGAGGCCATCGATAAATTTGAAGAGCGGATTGTGGTGGGTGAGGAACTGGCGCGGGGGTCAAAGAGTCTGGCTGGCACGGGGAGACCCCTCTTGTCGGGATTGCTCGAATTGCCAGATCCATATTGCGAGCTATTCCGGCGGATGATTGCGCATCCGGTTGTCGAGCATCGCTTGAACTGGATGGGCACCAGTGGAGGGCGGTGCGGAGGCGCCACGGCATTTTGCTCGGTTCTGGGCGGCAGCGGACACTCGCTGCACAGCAACAACGAACCGCTCTATCCGCCGATGGGTTATGTTTTCCAAAACGGGCGCAGTTACGATCAGGCAGTGACAGTGGCCTGGCAACTTCGAGACGTGGAACCCGGGCTGGGAGGGTTCGCCTGTGTACCGGGCTCCCACAAAGCGTTTTATCCCATGCCGCCGGGCATCCGCACCTGCGACGACGATATGGGGCTTGTGGCGCAGCCGGCGATGAAGGCGGGCGACGTGCTCTTTTTTGGGGATGGGGCGACGACCCACGGTGCTCTGGCCTGGAAAAACCCGATCCCGAGACGGGGGATTCTGATCAAATACACGTCCCGGAACTACCATCGGAGCGGAGGCGAAATGGTACATCCAGAAAGCCGATGGGGCGATCTGGCAGCGGGCATGAGCGATGCACAACTCGCTGTAATGAGAGGACCGGACCGCGATGTGGGCACAAGTAATGTACCCCGCTTACAGGTGGAAAACGGACAGGTGGCAGTATCCTATGAACGGGGAAGCGCGCTTTACAGCAAAGAGGCACCCACGGGCCCATTGGCGAAGTAAATACACAGGCGATTTGTCATGAATATGTCGAAATTAGGCTGGCATATTGGGCGCATTGCACTCGCCCTGAATTTTGGGATATTCTGGACGGCTGTACCAATTTTGGCGGATCCTTCTGCTGCGGACTCTCTCTATCTACTGGGTGATCAGGCACTCAAAGCAGGGGAAATAGACCGCGCAAAAATTTTGTTTGAGCAGTCTCTAAAAGCAAATAAAAAACATGCCCCAACCCACTGTGGATTGGGGCATGTGTATCTGACTCAGGATCAGCCTAACAGAGCCAGGAAAGCCTTTCGAAATGCGGAAAAATACCAGCGAAAAATGCCCGAAGCCTACTTCGGCATGGGACTGGCCTATGCCCGTGAGAAAGGTCAATGGGTGCGTGCAATTGATTATTTTTGCCGTGCCCTGGCTGAAAAGCCCGATTATGTAGAAGCCCAGTACCATATTGGCCTGACGCATCTGAATTTGATGAATCGCGACGCCATCAGGGCTTTTGAACGAGTGGTCGAAATGGCCCCAAACCACCCAGATGCGTATTACCGCCTGGGATTTATGCATGAAAATGATCTACTAAAAAAAGAAGACGCAATTGAATTTTACGAAAAACAACTGGCGATCAATCCCGCACATAAGGACGCCATGTGGCGGCTGGGACAACTCTATCGAACCCTATCCCGCACAGATCAAGCCGCGCGCACCTTGTCGCGGCTCATGCAGACTCAGGGCACAAACCAGCGGCAATACATGTTGGAACTCGCCGAAGTCTATCTGGAACGAAAAAATTACGAAAAAGCCGAGACCCTTTTCGAAACCTATCTAAGCGGCCTGAGCACCAGGGAGCGGATGCCTTATGAAGATATTTCTCTGTTTGCCTCAGAAGGGGAAACAGAGGCTTTTAGACAGGCAACGGGCAGAGATCGGCAGGCATTTCTGAACCGTTTCTGGAAAAGGCGAGACCCCACGCCGATTACAGAAGTCAACGAACGACGGGTCGAACACTTTCGACGGGTGGCTTATGCGCGGGAACATTTCGGATCGACGGTTTTTCCCTGGGATCGACGGGGCGAAATCTACGTGCGCTACGGCACGCCATCCCACAAAAGCGCGTCCAGGGATCGGCGGCGCGAATCCCATCCCAAAGACTGGGCCATCAAGCAACGGTTATTAGACCGCGTAGATTGGGCCGCCGAAATACTGCTATCGGATTACGCCGCCTCTGATGGCGACAGCCTGACCCATCGCGGAGCCGGAGCAGAACGAGCACAACGTCAACTGGACAGGCAATTCCAGCGGTTGTACAGCCGATCATCTGAGCGTAATCAAAAAAGCGAACAGATCCGAAAACGAGCCGAATCGGCAATGGCCATAGGGGGACTGGGTATTTTTCTGGGACGTCCCATCTTTCCGATCCAGGATCGCCGGGCGTGGGAATACTGGATCTATCCGGGGTTGGGAGAAGGCGTCGAAATCGTATTTCGCCAGATGCCCGGCGCGCCCGATGGCGTTTTCGATTACGCCGTATTGCCCGCGGAAATGGCGACCAAAATGCGCCACCTGTGGGGGCCTCTCATTCCCGAACAAATTATAAGCCAGGCTCCCAGAGAGATCTATGTACCGGCATTTCTCGCCGAACCGCTGTATTATGCGGCCTATCCCGCCACATTTCGAGGACTGGGCGACAGCACGCGCGTAGAGATCTACTACGGGTTTCCCGCCTCCGCATTGACGCGGGAAGCAGGGGAAATTCGGCTGCACCGGGGTGCCGTTCTCTACAATGCAAAGGGCGATCCGGTATTCAAAGCAGCAAAACGAGTAGTACTGCGGGTAGATGGAAAAACCGGGATCATTCCCGATATAATCGCACTGGATGTAAAACCTGGATCGTACTATCTCGCTGTACAGGCCATCGAAGAGCGGTCTGGACGCACGCAAGTCTATGGGATGCCCTTGCGGGTTCCGTCTTATCGGCAGGGTAGGCTCAGGCTGAGCGATATCGAGATGGCGGCGTCAATTGAACAGACCTCCAAAGACGGACTCTTTGTCAAACAAAATTTGGAAGTCATTCCGCTGGCTACGCGGCTTTATACACAGCAACATCTGGTCTATATTTATTATGAAATTTATGGCTTGAGCCGGGATGCGTTCGGACAGACAAATTACCAGATCTCCTACCGCTTGAAGCCGCGTTCTGGACAGTCGTTTGGTGCAAAGGTACTCAGTGGCCTGGGAAAACTGGTGGGTATAGACCAAAACGATGAGCAGATTGCGATTTCTTATGACCAGACGGGCGATGCCAGCAACGTGGTCAACTATCTGGCACTTGACCTATCTGGTTCCGAACCGGGGGAATACATCATCGAAGTGGCCGCAATGGACCACAGAGACGGGCAAAAAGTGACCAAAACCACGAGCTTTAAATTGCAAATACCGAAAGAGATCGAGTGAGGGCGCAATGAAAAATCACGTACAGTTTTTTGCGATTCGACTAATTCCCATATACTTCGTCCTGATTGCATGCGGAGCAAAGGCAGAACAGTCCTTCATAACCCTGATGACCCGGTCGGATTCTCTGATACTGGCTGCCGATGTGCGGATTGAAATGAACGACGCGCGGCACGCGATAGATCTGTTGCAGGAGGCTGTACGCCTGGATCCGGAATTGGCCGAAGGCTACGCCCGTCTGGGTACGGCATATCTGGAATCCCACGAGCGAAAAAAGCAATGGAAAAAAGCCAGGCAGGCATTTGACCGCGCGCTGGCTTTGAACCCTAATTTGGCAGAAGCGCACGACGGGCTGGGGCTGATCGCGCTCTACGACAAGAAAGATATCCACGGAGCCAGGGCGCATTTTGAAAAGGCACTATCTCTGACACCCGCATCGCAAAAAATTCTCTATCATCTCGATCTCGTGCGACTCATGAAAGAGAACCGGTCTTTGAAACGGGCTGCCGAACGGGTACTAAAGCGCGACTCTACGGATGTTACAGCCTGCAAAATCATGGCGGAACACCATGCAAAAAAAGATGAGTGGGGCCGGGTGATCAAACTATACGAACGCTGTGTACAGTGGGATCTCGAAGACTTGAATACGGCTTACCAGTTGGGGGTAATTTATGCCATGAACGAACGCTTTGCCGAGTTGCGAGACCTGTTGATTCGTTTGAGCCACGCAGCAGAAACACGTCGTTTTTTGCCTCTGATAGCCCAAGTCTTTCTCTATGAAGGCGATGGCGAACGGGCCGTACGCATTTTTCGGAATTACATCGCACTTCTCGATGCCACAGAGGCGGCACTTTACCGGGATATTTCGCTACTGGCTTCCATACCCGAACTGGAATCCTATGCCAGAGTCGCATCGGCTATAGAGCGCGAGGCATTTCTGCGCCGCTTCTGGATTCGGCACGATCTATCGCGCGTATCCGGCGGGTTTTTGCGCCAGGCAGAGCACTACCGCCGGGTCTGGCACGTACGCACGCATTTTTCAAAAGCGATGTACCCCTGGGATCGGCGGGGCGAAGTGTACATCCGTTACGGTGAACCCGATTATCGGTCAACATCGAACCGTCTAAATGCCGATATGCCGCCCAAGGCACAGCGCATCAAGGAGCGGATGGCTGTAGATCTCTACGGACCGGACGCAGTCGGCGAATTTTTTACAGGACCGGTATTTCCCGTTCGGAGCAACCGGGCTTTTAGCACGAAAGCACCCGGCCCACAGGACCTCGGTTTGACCTCGGATGAGATCCAACTCATTTTTTTGCTGGAAGACGCCCAGGATGCCGAACGCACTGAGTTATCGGAACGGGTACAGGCTTCCGACGCAGGTGAAGGCGACCAGGTGAACCGAATTGTGGATCAAGAACAAACTCTGGCCGCACTGGGCGATGTGAACACGGGCGATCTGAGCTTCTCGCCGTCGCGGGTGCGCCAAGAGCGGTTTGTCGAGCAGGCGATGAGCTTGTTCATGCCAGTTACCAACCGCGAAGACGCCAGCATAGTACCCTGGGAATCCTGGGTATATACCATGGTCGCCGAGGGACTGGAGGTCACATTTACCGACGAGTATTTTCAGGGCAATTTCGATTTTGCCCCCGTACCCACGCATGTGCCCAATGAATTAAAAGAGCGTTATGTCGCGGTGCGAGACCTGACGGATTTTCTGTACCATTCTCCAGAACTGGTGGTAAACAAAATGTCCGGACGGATTCCCGATTTTCACGATTTTGCCCGGGGCGCCCAGCCCCTGGATTTCTGGTATCGCACCGCCAGCTTTAAGGGAAAGGATGGGCGCACGCGCCTGGAAATCTACAGCGGTATCCCGCCGGATTCACTTCTAAAAAAACAGGAAGGCACATGGGTGGTACGCAATGCGGCGCTAACAGATCCCGAAGTGGATCAGACGTACCGGGACGAGCGAAAATTTTTCCTGAATGAAACATTTTTACAAGCCTCAGTCGATACATCCAAAGGATGGCAAAACCTGGTGCTCGATATGGCCGCCATAGAAGCACCGCCGGGAACTTATGAACTCGGCCTGCGGGTTCGGGAAGCGGAAACGCGGCGGTTTCAGATTTACAAACAACAGGTGGTATTAGAAGACTATTCCAGAGCCGACTTGAATTTGAGCGACATCGAGCTGGCCTGGTCAATCTCAGATGAGACACCGTCAGAAGGTGTTTTTGTCAAGCAAGGATTGAATATAATGCCCATGTCGGTATGGGCATTCCCAGAAAAACATCCGGCCTTTCTCTATTTTGAAATCTATCACCTGAGCAGAGATGAATTTGGACAAACGCATTACCGCGTGACCTATGACATCCAATCCAAGGACCAAAAAGGCCGGGGTGCCCGCGTGCTCGCCGGACTGGGTCGTCTGCTGGGAAAAGAAGAGAGGCAACAGGGCGTGAGCGTGACCTATGACCAGACCGGGAATACCACAGACGGCCTCTCTTATGTGGAGTTGAACCTCGACGGAGCTGGAAAAGGCGACCATGAGGTGCAGGTAACCGTAGAAGATCTGGTAAGCGGCGTGCAGGTTAGAAAAAAAACGACCTTTGGGGTTCGGTGAGAGGAAACGATACGCAGACTTTTTTTTGAACTAAGCCAGATAAAACTGCTTGACATCCGCGTACAGGCGGTTTAGTTTTAAATGATTTTTATAACCAATATCAATATCTTTATAATTTATGAATATTTGCTAATTTTGCACACACACTTTTATTAGCCCTGAAAATAAATGGTGTGATGAAGAGGCAGATAGCGATTGGGTGATAACATCTACGGGCTATCGAGTTAGTGGGCAATTTACGCAGAGCAGAAAGGAATGATTCTATGCAGGAGAGAAACGATTTGAAATCCACCATATCAATATTAAGGAGGGTTGCGTATGAAACGAGTGATAATTTCCGCAGTTTGTTTGATATTCTTCGCGCTTCCGGGCAATAGCCAGGGCGATAGCCATGGGCAGGACACTGGCGTGGTGGGGAAAGTTGGCTTGGGTTTGAGCGGAAACTTCAACTTTCCCGTGTTCGGAATGAAGGATCGTTTTCGCGCACAAGAAGCATTCGGGCTGTATCTGACCTATGCCCGGAATGCGCGCAATACCTTAGAGATAGAATTTCACCGCACGCACTTTGGTCCCGGCAAAATCCAAGAAGCCACCTTTTATTGGCCCGAAGACAAGCCGGAAGAGTGGCAGAAAATCACAAGTCCGCTGGCGCGCAATTCTATGACAGTCAATGCGTTTACGATTAACGGCCTGTATCACCTGAATGAGCGAACAGGTGGTTCGGATGGCATGACGGGAGGCCCCTTCATCACCTATGGCGGTGGGTTTTACCACTATAAAAATTCGGTATCGGGCCTGATCTTTGCAGGACAACCCAACCTGGGCGGGGGGATCGATACGACATTGGAACTGGCACCGTTTGATGATACGGATGTGGCGTGGGGGTTCAATGTGGGTTTAGGTGTGGAGGTCTTGACAAGTGGTCGCGCAGCAGTTGATGCGCGGGCGCGGTGGAACTTGCTGATCGGGGAATTGCGTCAGCTGGAGTCTTATGGCGTCGCGCGGACCTTTCCGCTGCACTATTTCGAAATCGGGCTTTCGGTCAAGTACTATGTGATGTAAGTGTAAAGAGCAACCCTTTATGTAAGGAGGCATCGAGATGATAAGAAAGTTAGCATTTTTGTCCGTTTTGCTGGTATGTACCCTGGGTGTGCAGGATTGGGCACAGGCGGCAACAACGGGTAAAATAGCGGGCAGGGTAACGGATACAAAGGGCGATCCATTGCCCGGTGCCAACGTCGTGATTGTGGGAACAAACCGGGGTGCGACCGCAGACGCAGAAGGATATTATATCATCTTGCTGGTCCTGCCGGGAACGCACAGCATGGAAGCCTCCCTGGTGGGGTACCAGAAGGTGGTGCAGCAAGATGTGAAAGTGGTGGTGGGCTATACTTCCACAGTGGATTTCAGGCTCCAAGAAACGGCACTGGAAGCCGAAGAATTGATCGTGACGGCACAGCGTCCACCCGTAGAGCCTGACAAGACCGCGAGCAAATACTATGTAACGGCTGACGAAATCGATTTACAGCCCGTGGTCAAAGATGCTCAAGCGTGGGCGGGCTTGCTGCCGGGCGTGCAGAAAGACGGCCGGTCAGTGCGGCAGGGCAACTTCCAAATGGACGAAGGCGAACGCCGTGCGGGCTGGTACACGACAACGCCAAAGCCGATTTCACTCACCTATACCGTAGATGGTGTGCGGATGGTGAATAATGACCGCCGCGCGGCAAATCTGTTCACGGGTGTGAACCGCGCATCGATCCAGGAAATTTCAGTAGTAACCGGTGTGCCAGAAGCCGAATACGGAAACATGGACGCCGGGATCATCAATATCGTAACGCGAGAGGGCGGCCGGGACTACCACGGATTCTTCGAGTATCGATACACGGTTGCCGGAAAGCGGCATTACGGCTTTAATGCTTATGATCCAATCATTCACCTGAACCAGGGCACGGGCAGGAGCCGCATCCGCCTGGATGACCCAAACTGGTTGCAGGAAATGGAAAATATTGGTGCCGATGGATTGCCCGGCACAGCGGATGATTCTGGTCGTCTGGTGCATATCCAGCCGGACGATTACACAGATATATCGGGGCATCGCCTCGAAGGATCCCTTTCGGGTCCGATTGGGAACAAGACCTCGTTCCACGTGAGCGCGCAGACAAATCGACAACCCGTGCAGCGTCCCGACCCCGCACTTCAGGGCCTGCCCAATTATCAGGTGACGGGCAAACTGACATTTGGCGTGAAGCCCAATATCAATCTGAAGGTGGGTGGTGTGTATGGAACGAACCAGAATTTCCGCAATACGCGAGAGTCGGCATTATCAGCCGGTCGAGACCTGTATTTGCCCGCAGGCATAGACGGTGCGGGCAAAGAGATCGAATGGAACTCGATGTTGTATGCGTATTTGACGCACTCCCTGTCTTCGCGCACCCTGTACGAGTTGCGTATCTCGCGTTCAGACAGCGAGCAGGACTCATCAGAGATTCCTATAGAAACGTTCAATGTGGTTCGAGACTCCGACAAGTGGTTTACGGCAGCACCGCGTACGGTTCGGGACTTCCGATTGAATCGTCAGACGCGCCACAATTTGAAATTCGATTTCTCCAGTCAGGTTACAAAGGGGAATTTCTTTAAGGCGGGAGCCGGAGCAACGTGGTTCCAGACCTACCAGTGGGAGTTACAGAGTCGTGGGAACCCGGGCAGTTATCGGCTATGGTCGATGTACGACTACTATGCATCGGCTCAGAACCGCCTGGGTGCAGATGGCCAGATGGACTTCGTGCCCGCCACGACTGTGAACGGCGTTAAATTGCCCGATTTAAGTCGGGCAAGCAGTCTCGACGACCCGGCATGGAACAGCTATCGGGATCATCCCAGAAAGGCATTCCAGCTTGCAGCGTATGCACAAGACAAAATGGAGTTTGAGGGGATGGTGGTGAACGTGGGCGTGCGTCTGGATGCGTTTGACCACGGCGGTCAGACGCGTCCCGAACCCGTGTGGTCGGTGCTGCCCCAAAACCGCTGGTTTTCCGATGCAGATGCGGCATTGACGCGGCAGGGTCAGACGCCCTATCCCAACAATCCACAGTCATTCCCGACTTATGATGGTCTAAATATGTTCAAGCTGTCGCCGCGCTTTGGGGTGTCTCACCCGATTACCGCGCGGTCTGCGATTCACTTCTCCTATGGGCGGTTCTTCGTCCTCCCGATTTTCTATGCGATGTATGGGCAGACCTGGCAGGTGGCTTCGGGCCGGAGCATAGCCCAAGACCTGAACGCTGACGACAGATACAGTTCTTATGAGTATTACGGCGGTCTGGAAATGGGCTCGACCAAGCGCGGATCGACCAATTCGCGTCCGGGCAGTACCGTGAACTACGAAGTGGGAGTGGACTGGAACTTTGTTTCGGACTACACGGCCAACGCGACGATGTTCTACCGCCGCACAGAAGATTATCTCCAGCAGAACAACACGTTTTTGCACGATCCGGTAGAGAAGCAGATCAAGCGCGCGCACTGGTATCAGAACGCGTACAGTGGTGAAACGCGCGGCCTGGAATTGGCTGTGAGCAAGCGGTTCTCCAATTTCTTCTCATTCCGCGCGACGTGGAGCTGGTACTGGGAGCAGAACAACTTCTACGGCGGTCGAGAGTGGGTGTCGCGCTGGTACGTGGATTCGGACTTTTTGGCCAAAGACGCGTATCGCTTCAAGTTTGAAATTGACCAAACCACGGGTGAGCGCGTCTGGCAACCCCTGTCGAGTGCCGAAGTCGATGCTATTGGCATGTTTGCCAACCAGCTGGTGCAGCAGCAAGTTGACGCCAACCGGGAATTGTGGATTACCGAAAAATTCGCCAATCAGGTGCCGGATGCACAGGTTGGATTCCCCTGGACCAACGAGCGGAATATTGCGGCTACTATAGCCACGATAGGAGGCGTGCGCGGTCCAGCCAACATGCGCGATGCCACAGGCGATGGAAGTATCACATTTTTGTTTGCCACGCCCGAAGGATATGGTCCAGAGGTGGGCGGAAGCAAGGTGCTGAGCGATCTGAACGTGAACCTGGTGCTGCGAATCGAGCCAGGCACGTTCTTCCGCTATAGCCAGCCCACGCCGTCTCCTGCGACTGCCAACAAGTTGATCAAGAACCAGTTGTTGTTTACCAATCCAACCGCATTCCGCACGGACTTTGGCATTCAAAAGAGCTTCCGAATTGGGAAGTTGCGCCCGACCCTGTTCTTTGAGGCGACCAATTTGTTCAACGCCAAAAAGCCGCGTTCGATCCGCAGGTGGAATTTCTTCCACGACATACCGAAGTACGGTCTGGCCGAGAACCAGCCCACACCAGTGGTGGTGCGGGATAACAACCAGATATGGGATCAGTGGAACAGCTATACGAATCGCACCCGGGAGATCTATTTCGGCGTGCGCACGAGCATGTAAACCGGTGGGCCAGAGCATCAGAACAGGTGCTCTGGCCCTGGCGCCTCATAAGTAAGGAGTGAATTTATGTTTAGACAAATAGTTGGCAAGGCGCTTGCTGGCATTTTCCTGACTGGACTGTTTTCAGCAGGGGTTCAGGCGGTGGACGAGCCAGTGCCGATGAAGCAGGTCGACCGGTCGAAACTGTCGGAATCGTTTCGCAACACAGGACAGCAGGGCGGAACATTTGCCCTGGGGTCGCAAGGGTATGTGGCGCGAGAAAACGGTTCGATGACATATCCGTATATTTATACGGGGTCTTCGACATCGGGCAGTTTCGGCGGTCGAGACCAGGACTACGACAACTCGAAGGGCCAGGGGGTGTGGATACTCGCGCGGGATGCGAGTGGAAATACCTATGTCACATCCTCGGGACCGGTGTCCAACACCGGAGATGTGGAGCAGGTGGTGCCAGATTTGACGCCTGGATCGGGCAATTTGCGCTTGCGGAACGGGCAAGACCCGCCGATCGTGGCCGCCCGACTGGGGTATGATACCCAGGACGCCAACGTGTGGTTCAACACGGACCGCGGCGGGATCACCGAGCAGCCCAAGCCAATTTCCGAAGAGCCTGTAGAAGTGGATAATTACCGCGAGAACGGGTCATATACGCTGCCCAGGTTCGATCACTTTCCAGAAGAAACTGTGATTACGAAATGGCGCAGCAACACGAATATCGAGCCAGACGGGACGGGGATGACAATTACGCGGTCTGCGTATGGATGGAGCCACCCGGATTTCGACGATTTCTTTTTCGTAGAACTGGTCATAGAGAATACCTCAAACCGGTCCTATGAAGAAGTGTATATGGGGTATTTGAACTATTTCAGCGTGAACAAACCCGGGCACTCCTATCGCAAGTGGAACGGCTACTGGTTTTCCGAACCGGGACGGCGGCTGGAAGACGACCGGTATCAGTTTACCGAGGCCGCCAATTACGGTGGGAAGTATCAGGGCAAAAAGATATCGTATCAGTTCGATGGCGATGCGCCCACCAGTTCAAATAACGACATGGGCGAACCCCGGTTCGGCGCAGAAGCCATTGGCGTGATCGGGCATCGGGCAGAGCAAGAATTGTACTCGCCGCAATACATAGGCTGGGGACCTGTGGATGTGACACCACCCTTTATCAACGATCCAGACGTCTATGTGTCAATTACGGGCACGGCGATGGGAGGCGAGGATATTCCCATCAGTCAGCCTGCGTACGCACACTGGTGGAAGCGCCGAAGCCGCACGAACATCGAGTTTGAGCCACACGTATCAATTGATACGGTTGAAGAGATATGGAAGAAATTTATCACCCCGGGCAAGCCCTATGACGACAACCCGATTGAGGGTGGCCCAAGCCCCGGTGAGCGAGAGTTGCAGGAGCAATTGCACTCGCAGATGTTCGGTCCCTGGAAGTTGACACCGGGCGACAAGGCAAAAATCGTGATAGTTTTTGCCGCGGGTATGGCAGCCGAGAATGCGGGTGCGGGCGGTGAGCCGATGGACTTTCGCCTGTGGGCAATGACGCCAGGCGCGCAGTCGCAGGTGCCCGGCGGTGAGGATATTTTGTTCAATCACATCGACCGCGCACGTCAATTGTACGCGATGGGATTTGACCTGCCCAATCAACCGCCAGATGTGGAATCGATTGCGCGTGCCGAAACCGACCGTTCTGTTTTGCTTCGCAGCAATGCAAATGGCAACGTGGAGTTGTCCTGGAGCGACGGTGCCGACGATGCGGTGCATCCAGATTATTCGGGCGGAGAGGCGCAGGATGTGGCCGGTTACAAGGTTTACGGGAACACGGCGCTGATCCAGACCGATCCAGTGCAGCATGCTGGCGCGCCTCTGGGTCCGTGGAATCTGATCGCCACAATTCAGGCAAAAAACCCAAGCTATTACGATGCCTCGACCGGGATTTATACTTTTGCCGATGAGAACTCAATTACGGGATTCGGGTATCGGTACAATATCGTGACCTATGCCAACGGGCACGCGAATTGGGAGAACACGAATGCGCAGAAAAACGCGATTTCAGGCGCGCAAATGCCCGTCCCGACAACACTTGCAGATCTGCCTGCCATAGTTCAAAACCACATCCGCGAGGGAACCGAGTCGAGCCATATTGTGACGGCTGCGCGGCACAATACAAGCGGCGGTCAGTTTACACCTGTTGTGGCAGCCTCAGATGGGTTCGACGCCTTAGACGAGAAAGTGTTTGTGGTGCCAAATCCCTGGAAGGACGACGGGTTGCATTCCTTTGGGGCGCAGGGCGACAACAACAAGCGCATGCGGTTTACCAACCTGCCGCGTCTGGCTCGAATTTCGATTTTCACGGCTGCGGGAGACCTGGTCATGGAAATAGTACACGATGGGACGCGCGGAGATCAGCACACGGCAGAAGTGAGTTGGTCTCAACGATCACGTTCTGGCACGTCGTACGCGTCTCCGGGAATTTATTTCTTCGCCGTAGAGTCGCTGGTGCCAGGGCAAGAAGGCAAGGTTCAGACGGGCAGTTTTCTGATTATCCAGTAAGACCGACGGGAGGGGCGGTCACTCTGTTCCGTCCCTCTGCAAACAAAGGAGAGTGGAAGTGAAACGATTAACTGCAATTTATATGATGCTCCTGGCCGTCGGACTTATGGGTTCAGAGGCCTGGGCACAGCAATACCAGTTGCCGTCCGGCGTGCGCGCGGGTCAGCATCGGACAAAAGAGTTCCACGGAACCGGGCGGGCTTCGTTCCACGCGTTGAAGGTGGGGCAGAGCGCACGGGCGGCTGCAATGGGCGATGCGTTTACAGCCGCAGCCGACGACATCAATGCGATGTTCTGGAACACGGCGGCATTGACCCACATCGAGCGGTTCGAATATGCCCTGGGATATACGCGCTGGATGGTAGGTTCGAAATTTTTCAACGGTGCGGTGGCCTGGCGATACGGTCAGCAGACCTTTGGGCTGTCGGTCGTTCAGTTTGACGCGGGCACCTCCCGCGAGACTACGCCTCTGGATCCGCAAGGGCGTTTCACGCGGGATATATCGGCCGGCGATATTTTCATAAACTTCGGTTATGCCTACAAGATGACGGACAAGTTGTCGCTGGGTGCGTCTATAAAGTGGATTCAAGAGACGCTGGATCAGGACAAGATCAACAGTGCCTCATTCGACTTTTCCAGTATTTTTTATACCGGATTTGGCAGTTCGCGCCTGGCTATGACGCTTCGCAACTTCGGCAAAGACCAGGAACTGGTGATTCCCGGTTCCATACCGCAGGGCACGTCGATTGCCCAGCCTTTGATCTACACCATCGCTTTGGCGATGGAGCCTTATGGACGCAAGGGAGACCCCACGTATCTGACGGTGGCGGCCGAGTTGGTGCATCACATTGACGACCGCGAGCGCTGGCATGTGGGCGGCGAATTGTGGGTGGCCAACACGCTGGCACTGCGGGCCGGTTACCGGGGGCGGTACGACCTGGGTAGCTGGACGCTGGGTGGCGGCGTCCAAAAGGATTTGGGCGTGGGGCGGAAGATCGGTGTCGATTTTGCATATATGGACTTCGGGCAATTATTTGATGCGCCCCTGCGCGTATCGATAACCGGATCGTTCTAAAAGGCGCTCCAAATCGAAAAAAAACGACCGGTGAGTCCTGTACTCATCGGTCATTTTTTTCTGGGTTATGTATCTGCGCCAGCCCTCTAACCGCATCCTCAATACCGGGCCAAATCCGCAGTGCCCGCTGGAAAGCGCGACGGGCCAACTCAGTATTTCCCCGCCTCATATAACACCATCCGAGAAACGCATGCACATAGGGGTCGGTCGCCCAGACCTCTTTGCTCGCTTGTTCGTATTCGACGAAAACAGCTTCATAGCGCTCGTAGTCCTGGCCCTTGAGATGGTGTGTGCCCAGATTTTCGATAGCCGGCACGAGAGCAAACCGCACAATTCGAATCGGATCGTTTAACAATGAAACCAGCGCGGGCACAACCCTCGCTTGACCGATCATGCCCAGACCTTCTACCGCCTTTGCCCGCACGAGGGGATGTGGGTCTTTTAAGACACTGAGAAGAATGGGCACAGCCTGCGCGGAACGGGTGCGCCCCAAAAGCAGAGCTGCGGAGGCCCGTCGCGTGGGATTGTTGGACTGATCGAGCAGTTCGTCTTTCAGGGGCGATACAGCCATCGGGTTGCCCCGTCGCCCCAGTGCAATAGCGGCCGTTTGCAAAAGATAAACATCCTGTTTTCCCCACCAGGCCTCTGTTTTTTCCAAAGCCCATTCAGGCGTGCGATCTCCGTGACATTCGTTGCAGGCGTTGGGGATGCCAAAGCGCACCGTATTCGCCGCAACAGGGGGCGCGATGCGATGGTCAAACACGCGCACCCTATGCACTTCGGGAATGGGGGGCATATGGCAATCCACACAGGCGATATGCTGCTCGTGGCGGCTGTGTTCTCGAGGCTGTATATCCCGGTGACACTGCATGCATATACCGTCGAAATCGGCCCTCGTCTTTTTTTTCCCCTCCGGGCCATGGGACGGGTGACAGGTCAAACACGTCAGCCCGCCCTCGGTATAACAGGGACTGAGGGTAAGAGCGGTATAATTATAGGTGAGATGCCGGTAGCGACCATCGGGCCACATGCCTTCAAAATCCAGAACAATGGGTTCGTAAAAATCGTAAAAATTGTCGCCGGGCCGATAGCCCAGTTTCAAAACGCGCTTGGTCGCGTGGCACTGCGCGCAAAGTTCTACGGATTGTTCTGCAGAGAGCGTTCTCAAATTCACCAGCGAAGTATCCTGCATGCTCGCGGCGTCGGCATCTGTCAGAGCTACTCCCCAAAACGCGACATGGCCCTCTCCCGGTCCGTGGCAGGTTTCGCAGTTGATGCTCAGATCTACCCACCGGGAATCGTAAGTGCTGGCGTCCGGGTCGTAATTGACCTCAATCTGGCTGGCGTGGCAGTCAAAACACTGCGCGCTCCAGTTGCGCCCAAAGTGCATCCAGAACGAGACATCGTCAGGCTCTAAAGGCTGTTCGGATGGCGAGGCGATAATGCCTTCAACGGGATTGTACCAGGTATTTCTGCGAATATCAAAATAAACCGGAAGAATCTGCAGATGGCCTCCGGGAAGCTCGGTTATGTACCACTGCGTATCCCGGTCGCCAATCGTGTAGAGGACTTCGTGGGTGCTTTGCGATCCGTCAGACCCCGGCGTAGTAATGAAATAGCGACCATTTTGAAGACCCATGGTAGAGGTGGTACCGCCGAAAGTATAGGCGTTATTTTTTGTAAAATCACCCTTAACAGTCTGTGGGGTCGCTTTTTGCATGGAAGTCGCATGGGTCGTGCGCTGCCATTTTTGATACGCCTCCATGTGGCAACTCACGCAGCGTTCTATGCCGACGAATTGCTTAGATACATCGGGTTGAGAGGGCTTGCACGCCAGGCAGACACCGACGAGGATGATCCGTATCATTTTTTTCATGGGCATATTCCCGGCAGAAAAGGCGGATAGGAGAATCCCTTGATTTTATCCCACAAACAAAATATCATCTCTTATGGCAGGCGTCACGCAAAAACTGAGGATATATAGATGCGGCTGTATCTCATAGTACTGGTCCTGATGATCGGATGCGATTCTGGAAAAGTGCAGCAAATGGGCGAAGTCGTACCTGCAAATCGCGCGGTCCGAATTGAAGAAGTACTGGATCGGCCAGCGGCATTTTTGGAACAGCGAGTGGTGCTATCAGGCCGCGTGGGACAGGTGTGCCAGCACATGGGATGCTGGTTTGTACTACAAGACAGCACGCGGCATATACTGATTGACCTGGAGCAAGGGAGAACCATTGCCGTTCCCCGCAATATTTCTGGCGATTCCCTGCGCGTAGTGGGGGTCGTAAAACGCATCGGAGACGATCTGCGCCTGATGGGAAAAGGCGTGGAAATCCATCGCAAGAGGGCAAAGGTTTGGTCCTTTTTCAATTTATAAATGTCGCCCTGAAAGAACTGCGCCGGCACCGCACGCGAAGCGCGCTAACAGTAAGCGGGGTGGCCCTATCCGTGTGTATGCTGGTCAGCCTGCTGGGCCTGGGAAACGGATACCGCACATCCCTGATCCGCAGCATTGACCGCCTGGGTTATCACGTACTGGTCACCTCGAAAGGATGCCCCTATGAAGCGGCTACCCTGTTGATGCAAGGCGGGGTAATTCCAATGTACATGGATGAAGCCATCCACCGGGAGATTCTTCGAGATACCGATGTGGCGACAGCGACGCGGTTGTTTTTGGGAACGCTTTCTGGAGATCGAGAAGGATTTTCTCTGATGATGGGAATAGAGGCCAGCTTTCTGGAGATGAAGCCCTGGTTGACCTTCCAGCGGGGCGGATGGTTCAAAGATGGGACAACCGATGAGGTGATTTTGGGATACGGCGTAGCGGCGTATTATCGAAAAAATATCGGGGATGATTTTCCGCTCAAGGGACTGGGACAAACGTTCCGAGTGCGCGGGGTTTTTGACCGCAGCGGAACGCAAGATGACGGCACCATTTTTGTCCCGCTTGGCGTTGCACAGCGCCTGTTCGATAAAAAAGAAAAACTGACGGGCATCGGCGTAAAATTAAAAGACCTGTCCAGAATAGACGGATTTTCAGAACGGGTATTCGAAATGCCCTCGGTGCAGGTTATTACCATGGCGCAGGTACAGCGAACCCTTCTCGACCTCCTGGGCACGGCGCGATTTTTCATCGGAACAGTCGCGATTGTAGCCGTGGCCATAGCAGTACTCGGCGTGATGAATACGATGCTGATTGCGGTCTTTGAGCGCACGCGAGAGATCGGCGTGATGCGGGCAGTCGGGGCATCTCAGTGGGATATATTTGCATTGATCTGTGCAGAGGCGCTGATGATCTGCGCTCTCGGTGGCATCGCAGGTGGCGGAATCGCGATTCTGGGCAGCCAACTGGCTTCCGAAGCCGTGCGTGCAATTCTCCCATTTGCACCTGCGGGGATACTGGTACAAATTGATGGAATCCTGCTAATCGGCGGGCTTGTGATGGCATTGGGCATGGGCATACTGGCTGGAGCCATACCGGGATGGCGGGCTTCCCGCCTGCATCCCATTGCGTGGATGCGCTGACGATGGCGGCTATTTTTGCACAGGGACTCACCCGCATATATCGCCGTTCTATCGAGGAAATCGCGGCGATATTCGACGTAGATCTGGTCGTAGAACCGGGCGAATTTGTGGCGATCACTGGCGCATCGGGCGCGGGAAAGACAACGCTTTTGAACCTTCTGGGTTGTCTGGACCGGCCCACATCGGGCCTTTTGAAATTGCTGGATCGAGATGTGAGCACTTTGCACGACAGAGACCTGGAAACCATTCGTCGGCAATATGTGGGATTCGTATTTCAGGATTATTGCCTGGTGCCCACATTGACGGCTGAAGAAAATGTAGCACTCCCCCTCCTCTTTTCCCGCGCACTGCACCAACGCGACCGGGTAAGAAATTTGCTGACACGCGTGGGTTTGCAAAACCGCTCAGATCACCTGCCCCGCGAACTATCGGGTGGCGAGCAGCAACGGGTGGCTATTGCTCGGGCACTCGTGAACGACCCGAAAATTTTGCTGGCAGATGAACCGACTGGCAACCTGGATTCAAAACGAGGGAATGAGATTTTGACATTGTTGCGGGATATGAACCAGACCGAGGGATTGACGATCGTGCTATCCACGCACAACCGGGATCTGGCAAATCGAGCAGGTCGGCAGATGAAACTCGTAGATGGACGGGTGGTCTGAGATGATAGTGATTCTTTTGATGCTGATTGTGCTAGCTATCGGATGTGGTGAGCAAAGGGAGTCTTCGCCGGGTATGCGGATAGATTATGCCACGCATCTTCAGCAGGGAATAGAGGGAATCCGGCGAGCACAGTACGAAGCGGCTGAAGCCGAGTTCCGCCGATGTATTCAAATTGATTCAACGCAAAGCGCGGCCTATTTGCACCTGGGCAAAGTGCTGGCAATTCAAGACCACCCCGAAGCGATGACAGCGTTTGAGCAAGCAGTAGCCCGCAATCCGGATGCAGTTGAGGCGCGAATATGGCTTGCGCGGCTTTACCGATCACAGCGGGAACCCGCCCGCGCAGCAGCGCAATTTGAAGCGGCTCTTGCGGGACAACCCCTGATGCTGGATGTGCGAAAAGAATACGTCACCTGGCTGCTCGGTGGAGAAACCATCTGGTTTGAAAATCAGAAGATGGGAAGCAGTGGACAGATCATGCCCTTGAACGATTCCCGCATCTTGTTGGAACGCGCGTTTCATCACGCAGAGAAACTGTCCGATAACGCCGTGAACGATTCAGAAGCGCGCTATCTGGCCGGCCTGGCCCTCCTGAGAATGGGAGATTACGAGGCGGCAATTGAACGCCTGAAAGTGGCGATGCAGATGCAAAAGGACCGCCTGGACCTCCGCGTACCCGATCGGCTGGGGGTAGCGTATTACCGCGCGGGACATTACCGCAAAGCGACCGAGACATTCTTAAATCTGCTGCGTGCCCTGCCGGAAACAGATGAATGGTTTTTGCGCACCCAATGGAATTTGAAACAAGCCTATGACAAACTCGGCGGTTATCCCTGGTGGTTGTGGTCTTATTATCGCTTCGACCAGCGACCCGAATCTGTGGATAAACCGCTTCCCGTGCGCTTTACAGATGTGGCTCGCGACCTGGGCGTAGCCAAATTGGATGGAGCCGGGCCGAGTGCCTGGGGAGATATCGACGGCGATGGCGACCTGGATTTGCTGGCGCAGGGATGCGATACGTACCTGGCGTTTTACCGCAACGACGGAACGCGATTTGTGGATATCAGCAGCGAGATCGGACTAAAAGACGTGGATTCGGGATTTTCGGGAAACCTTGTGGATTACGACAACGATGGCGACCTGGATCTCTACATCGCTCGTAGCGGATGGTCCGGACCCGGGCCAAATGCGCTCTACCGCAATGACGGGGGTCAATTTACCGATGTATCCGCAGCTTCGGGCACAAATGACGGAGGGTCGGGATTTGTTTCCCTGTGGGGTGATACGGATAACGATGGCGACCTGGATTTATTTATTGCAAATGGCATTGCCGGAGACGGCTCCTCAAACGCACACTACCGCAACAATGGAAACTTTGTCGAAACCACAGATGAAGCGGGCCTGCGATTTACTCTGGGTACAGTAGGCGCAGCCTTCGGCGATTGCGACCTGGACGGCGACCTGGACCTCTTTGTAACCGGTTTTGAGACGCCCAATGCGCTGTATCGAAATCGCGGAGACGGCACTTTTGTCGATGTGACACAGGCTTCCAATGTCGCCGGAAGCGGCACCCTTCGGGGCTATGTATCGTTTTTCTTCGACTACGATAATGATGGCGACCTGGACATATTGACCACCTGTCTGGCCGGGTTTCAGGAAAGCTTAGAAGGACAATTGGTCGGCTATACCGCACCCACTGACCCGGCCTATCCAACGCCTAAACTGTACCGAAACGAGGGACCGACCGAAGGGTGGCGCTTTACAGATGTATCCTACGAGGCGGGATTCATCTACGCCCACGGCGTGATGGGCGGCAATGTGGGAGATATAGATAACGACGGGTACCTGGACGTGTACTTCGGGACGGGTGATCCGGACCTGGGACGGCTGGAGCCAAACCGATTTTATCGCAATAACGGGAACGGGACATTCACCGATCTAACTGAATACGCGGGGATGGGACACCTGGGCAAGGGACACGGCATCACATTTGCCGATTATGACCAGGACGGCGACCTCGATGTGTATGCACCGCAAGGGGGATGGTACCACGGAGACTTGTTCGAAAATGCACTTTATCGCAACGAGTCGGGAAATCAGAATCGCTGGCTACAGATCACACTTCAAGGGCGTCAAAGTAACCGTTCCGGCGTGGGAGCGAAATTGCGCCTGACAGTGGGAAACCGCACCCTGTTCCGAGAAGTGCCGGGAAGCGTCGGATTCGGGTCAACCGATCCCTATGCCATCCATTTTGGACTGAGAGATGCCGACCGCGCAACGCGGCTGGAAGTGGTCTGGCCGAGCGGAACCGTGCAGGTCGTAGAGAACCTATCCGCAGGACAAATAGTGAATATTACAGAACCCATGCCCTGAGAGATGGGGTTTGCAAACATGGCTTCGGCACTGGAACCTGAAAGAAAAGCATCAACAGCATCTGAATCGCTCACAATTCGGGCTTTTGTACTGGGGCTGATCACGATTGCGGGTATGTGTTTGTACGCAACCTACTTCGGGCGAAATTTAATGAAAAGCTTCGTGCCCGTTACCGCGTTGCTGCCACTGGTGTTGTGGGTGGGGATCAACACAGTTTTAAAGCTAATTCTGCCTCGCTTTGCCCTGTCGCGTACAGAGGTAATGGTGATTTTTGGAATGGTCTGGATGGTGGGTACCGCACCGGCAGTGGGCTGGGCCGGGTACTTGATTACGGATATTTCAGCACCATCCGCTTTTTCTTCACCGGAAAACCGATTCTGGGAGGTGGTGGGGGCCTATATGCCCCATTGGCTGTTTTTTGAACCGGGAGATATGGTGGTAGAAAAGCTATACGTGGGGTTGGGATCAGAGGAATCTATTCCATGGCGCAACTGGCTAACCCCGCTGTTCTGGTGGTTTGCCGGAACTGCGGCACTGGTGATGGCCAGCTTTTTTGCCAGTGTGTTGTTTTACAAACAGTGGGTAGAACGAGAACGGCTGACATTTCCCCTGGCGACAATGCCCCTGGAACTGCTTCGGGAAGAACCCTCACACCGATTGCCTGTCGTGTTTCGAACGCCCGTTTTCTGGATGGGTTTTGCGTGTACAGCCGGTGTGATTTTCTGGAATATTGCCGGATATTTTATTCTGACAATTCCGCGCATTGGAATCTACGATCACTATTTGACCAAAGCCGTGCACATCGGGCGCGATTTTCCGACCTTATATCTGAGGGTTCAGCCCCTTTTGATGGGACTGGCCTACCTGTGTCCGCTAAATATCCTCCTGAGCGTGTGGACCTTTTTTGTGCTCAATATTTTTAAACAAGCACTGATGGACCGAACGGGATTTACAGTGGGCATGCAGGGGCAGGCGGCAACCTCGGGAGAAATACGGATGCTGGAGGCGCACGGAGCACTGGTATTTCTCGTGGTCTGGTCGGTCTGGGTGGCCAGGGAACATCTGAAAGAAACCCTGCAAAAAGCATTATCAAACGAGCGGAGCAAAGACGATGGAACGCCCGTGACCTACCGCACGGCCTGGCTGGGATTCAGCGCGGCATTTGCCTTTCTCATAGGCTGGATGATATCTCTGGATATGCAACCTGCTGTGGCTTTGCTACAGCTTTCACTATTTTTCGTGATCTACTTTGGCGTAACCAAATACGCGGCAGCTACGGGGTTTGTATTTCTATCTCCCCAGGGGCAGAAAGGTGGACCGATACTGAAAACGCTTCTGGGGACAGCCAATTTTTTCCCCTCCGACCTGACGGGGATAATGGTGGTAAACCGCGGTGGATTGGCCGCGCATTCGGGGCGGATGTTGTCGATTCCGGCCATTCCACATTTTTTTCGGCTATTGCAACAAGCCCTGAAGCGGCGTTTTCTGGTGGTATGGGCTTTGCCCATCTCTCTGCTCGGAGCCTATGCCATAGCCTGCGGTGCCCAGCTTTATTTGTGTTATACAGAGGGCGGTCTAAACGCGGCCTATATGTACGATTGGACGGTGATGCTGGGGCAGGTAGGCATAATTGAGGGGACGGAACCCACGTATTTTGATTTTCAGAAACTGCTGGTCTGGCTGTTCGGAATCGGAGAAGCAGGCCTGCTGACATTTCTGAATGCCCAGTTCGCTTCCTGGCCGATTCACCCGGTGGGACTGGCCTTCCCGAGTCATACGTACGGGTTTGCCATTTTTGTGGTATGGCTGGCCAAGTCACTGGTGCTCAAGTTTGGGGGAGTAGGACTTTACCGGCGGTCGCTGCCATTTTCGTATGGGATTGTGGTAGGGTACCTGTTGGGCGTGGGGGCGTCGAGTGTCGTAGATGCGATCTGGTTTCCTGGAAGTGGACACTTTGTACACGGGTGGTAAGCCTATTCCTCAATGACCAGAACCCGGTTCGGAGAGAGATCGAGAAGGGTTTGGGTGCGTCCAGAGGGCCACCAGATGTCGAGGCGGTCAATCTGTTCGGCATCGCCCAAACCGAAGTGGAGACGCGGATCTCCCGAGGAGAGATACCCGGATTGACTCCGCACCTCTCGAGATTGGGCACGACCACCTGCGGTCAAGGTGACGCGAGCACCAATCGCACTGCGATTCGCGCTTTCTATCTGGACAATAACCCATGGATGGACAGGCGGGGTGTCATTTCTATAGAGATGTGGACGGGCATCGGCGACGATTACAACAAGGTCCAGATCACCGTCGGTATCTATATCGCCCAGAGCCGAACCCCGGCTGACAGCGGGCGATGCGAATCCCGCCGATTCGGAAACGTCTTCAAAAACGCCTGCGGTATTGCAAAAAAACTGATCGGTCTGAGGATAGGACTCGGCAGAAGAAAAATCCGAGACATTGGGAAAAATATGACCATTGGCGACAAAAAGGTCCAGATCGCCATCGCTATCTGCGTCGAAAAGATGCGTACCAAAGCCCAGGGGAAGAGTACTTGGTCCCACCAGCCCCAGACGGGCACTGGACTCGGCAAAAATACCCTGTTCTGTATGGTGATAAAAGGCATTTGACTCATAAGAAAAATTGGTAACAATGAGATCGGTGTGCCCATCGCCATCCACATCGCCAGCATCCACGCCCATGCCGGCCTGCGGACGGCCCGAAGCACTTAAGCTCGTGCCCGCTTCGAGGCCGACTTCAGTAAAGCGCTCGCCATCATTCCGGTAGAGAAAATTGGGCGTCGTATCATTGGCGATATAGAGATCGGTATCGCCATCCTGGTCATAATCCAGGGTGAGCACGCCCAGGCCCTTGCCCCGGGGATCGGCGATTCCAGCCTGCCGAGAAATATCTTCAAATGCGCCGTTTCCGCTGTTCTGGTAGAGCAGATCGGGGGCACCCCGAAACCGGTACGGAGCGCAATAGGTCCGCACGCCGCTGCGTTCACAGACCGGCTCGCGGACGGGATCGTAGGTGAGATAGCGCACGACATAGAGGTCCAGATCGCCATCGGCTTCAAAATCGAAGAAAGCCGCCCCCGCGCTCCATCCGCTTGCGGCCACATTGGCCTGCCGGGAAGCGTCTTTGAAGGTGGCATCGCCATTGTTCACATACAGAATATTTTCGGGATAGCCGGTCACGTAGAGGTCCAGATCGCCATCATTGTCCGCGTCGCCCACAGTGCAGCCCATGCCATAGCCCCGCCCGAGCGCACCCGAAGATTTGGTAATATCGGTCAGGCGAATCGTTTTATCCGTATCGTTGCGATACAGAGCATTGTTACCCTGGACCGGCTGCCCGGGCAGATTGGCGCCATTGACCAGATAGAGATCCAGATCCCCATCGCCATCCGCGTCGAAGAGGGCACAGCCAGAACCCATCGTCTCAATATAGTGCCAGCCATCCTTAGCCCCGGTACTGTGGACAAAATGGATGCCCGCCTTCTCTGCCATTTCGGTAAAACGGATAGCATCGGCAGCAACATAATGGGGCGCGCAAATCAGGATCAGGAACAACGCGATGCGATTCATGGCCGTTGGTCCTCTTCCATGCGGCGGATAAAATCCCGGATGAGACTTGCATCGGGATGATCCGGACGAAGTCTGAGAACCTTCCGAAGAGCGGGCAGCGCGTCTTCCGGGCGATTCGCCCGCAGGCAGGCCAGGCCGAGGGCGTGCTGAATATCGGCATTTTCGGGACTGAGACTGGCGGCTTTGCGGTAGGTATCAATCGCTTCGTCCAAAAGCCCGGCATCCTCAAAAGCGCGGGCGCGGTTCAGATAGGTACTCACCTGTTCAGGCTGCTTCTGCAACCGCGCGATTTCGTGGACAATGGCGAGAGAATCGGGGTGTCCGGAACTGAGCCGAAGACCCGTTTTGAGAGCAGATGCAGCCGCGGTTTTTTGCCCCGTATGCAAATAGATCATGCCCAGACCGAGATGTGCGTCTCCATCGTCGCGTTTGAGTTCAATAGCTTTTCGGAAGGCCTGAATAGCGTCCGGATACTGTTTCAAATAAGCCAGAGCTTCGCCTGAATAGCGGTGAGCATCGGCATTTTTGGGCGTCAGACGAACGGCCTCCCGAATGGCTGATAGAGCCTGTTCATAGCGTCCCATATCCAGTTGCAGGCTGCCCAGAGACAGGTGAATATCAGCCAGATGGGGATTGAGGCGAAGCGCTTCTCGAAAAGCATTTTCCGCCTCTTCAAAACGCGCGGCATTTCGATAGGCAATGCCCATATTGTGATAGATGAGCGGATCTTGCGGATAGATCCGTCGGGCAGTGTGAAGGGTGCGGATTGCTTCCTCAAAACGCCCGGCCTCGGTGTGGGCAATGCCCAGATTAAAGTGCAAGTCGGCATAATCGGGGTTGAATTGAGCAGCCTTTTTGAAGGCAACGACCGCTTCATCATAGCGGTCCAGTCCTTCATAAGCTCGGCCCAGATTAAAGTGGGCATCGGCATGCTCGGGATTGTGCGAGATAGCTCGCTCTAAAACTTCGATCGCCTGGTCGTGGTGCCCCATTTCCATATAGACAACGCCCAGATTGTAGTGCGCATCGGCATTTTCGGGAAATAGGCGAATAGCCTCTTTCAGCGCGTGTTCTGCGCGGGTGTGGGATCGCGTATTGGCAAGGGCAATGCCCAGGGTCAGATAGGCGACCGCGAAATCGGGTTTGAGGCGGACAGCGGTCTGCAAAGGCGAGATAGCAGCCTCGTAATTGCCCTGAAGATGGTGTAGAATACCCAGATTATAGTGGGTAATGGGATCATCGGGCTTGAGGCGGATCGCATCCTGGAACGCAATAGTAGCGCTATCGGTCTGTCCCAAACTGGCATAGGTCACGCCCAGATTATAGCGGGTCAGTGGATCATCGGGTTTGAGGCGGACAGCGGTTTGCAGAGAGCCGAGAGCTTCCCGAAACCGGCGTTGCGCGATATAGAGCAGCCCCTGATGGCTGTGGGCATCGGCATAATCGGCATCCTCGGCAAGGGCACGGGCGAGGTGCTCGCGCACCACATCGGGATTTTCGGCATTCCCAGTCAGGATCGTCCGAGCGCGCACCCAATGGATATATGCCCGAACCGAATGAGTGGGTCTGCGAAGAATTGCCTGCCATTCGATGGCGGTGGGGCTGAGGCCAGCGCGGTCGAGGAAACGGCGAATCACGCTGTCCTGGAGGGCGAATAGGGATTCGAGAGGACCGGATACTTCTTCCAATTCCAAAATTTCATCCGTTTCCACCCGCAAAATGTGCGCGGAGATTTGGAGCTGGTTTTTCTGCAACCGACAGGTGCCGTACAGGATCAGTGTTGCACCTGCTGACCGACCGATTTGCACGGGCGTTTGGCGTTCGGACAGAGCCGCATTCAGCCGGTCGGGATCAACCATTTGCAAGGCCGACACGCGGCGGAACTTGTCCGATAAACTCCAGGCCATGCCCTGCGAGAGCCAATCGGTATTGGCTTCTTCAAAAGGCAAGACCGCGACAACCGGGCGACTGTGCGCCGATAGAGGTGTCAGCAGGATGAGAAACGAAATCATGACGCGCATGAGAGGCTCCGAATTACACATCAACTGTTCATTGCATATCGAATACCCATCCACAACATTTCACAATATCTCTTGATTAGCTTCTTATATCGTGGACAAGTTATCTCGGAAGTCAAAAAGTATATTTGCGATAGATTGGGAATCCGTTTCTAATTCACTTCTTTCTAAACGTTTAGTAATAAATCCAGCATCCTTCTCATACTTGTCATGAGGAATTCCATAATACTCTCCGCCTGACGACTCGGCTATTCGCATAGCCAGTTGAGTCCCCCACCACTTGCTACCATCCTTAAAGGTTCCATGTCCTGGATTTATTACAACAATAGGTATTTTTAGTTCTCCAAAAGCCCGAGCCGTTTTTAGTGTTTGCTGATAAGGTAATTCCTTCATTAGGTTTCCTGTCCGAGAGTTGATTGGCTCTGGGTGGCAATCACTAAGTAGAATTGTCAAAGGATTAAAGATTGGGTGTCTACGCTTTTCCTGCTTAAATATTCTCAATGTCAGATCTAAAGCTTGACTAAGAGGAGTTTCTCCCGAAGGTTTTAGACGAGTTATATTTCCCAAGATTATCTGCAAATTTCTGGAAGGATGATTCATGATCTGGGCTTTATTGTCCTGGATAGCAACAAGGCCTAATTTATCCCGGTTACGATACGCATCATGGTATAAAGTTGATAGAATTTGAGATATAGGTTCAATAAAATGGTATGTAGATGCACTAGAATCAATTACAAGCATAATCGTTAAGGGGACTTTGCTCTGTCTTACCCAAACACGTAGATCTGCGAGACCGAGTTTCAAGGGTAACCTAACACCCTGGCGTACAATGCCGTTTATTATAGAAGGAATAAGCGCGATATTGCCTTCGGGGAAAGAGGGAGGAATGTTGTATTTAAAAGGCCTTCCGTGACTTTCAGATACTGTATCTATGGTTCTTTTTCGTCCTTGATATTGAGTCTTTTTTTTTGATTTCCCAGTGAACTTGAGTCTGATCTTAATGAAAGAATACTTTAATTTTTCCTTTATTTCCCTAAGCGATGTTAACGAGAATGGCAATGAAAGGATGGTGCTTCCCCGCTGCTTTTTTTCTTTAGAGTTTAATACACTTGAGGTAAATTTGTCTGAGAATTGTTTGTCACCTAGATTAGAAGTATCGAGAGGAGGCAAGCTCTTGCTTTGAAGTTGGTTTTTATCAGAATTTTGTTCTTGTTTTTGAACTTTATGAATTATGTTTTTTTTTTTATAAAACCGAAATATTTCTGAATCATGAGCGTATTTTTGGCTTTTTTTTAACGCGGACACTAGCGTCGATTCTATTTCATCTATTTTGGCTGGAGGTTCAAAACCACCATCTCTGCTTCTGTGGGAAAGTGCAAAAATACAGGCATCCAGAATATCCTGGTCTTCTACACTTTCCCGTTCATGGAAAGCAGCTGCTGTGATAGCTGTCCGGGTGATTATTATCTCAGGTCTTTGGCCATCTACTTTTAAATCGATGCAGGTAGAGGCTATGGACTTTAGCTGATGTTCCATAATATTCACATCTTTTAACCTGATCTTCGCTTGTGAAATTTTCTTCTTGAGTACCTCATCTTCTTCAAAGAACATTTGGTAGAAGCCATCACTGTCTTGCGAGAACGAAAGATTTCTTTTTATTATTTCAACCCTCTGTTCTTCGTTATTAATTGTTTCGAGAGAAACAGATAAGGGTAGTCTGTCCAATAATTGTGGACGCAATTCTCCTTCTTCTGGATTCATCGTTCCTACTAATACAAACTGAGCTGGATGTTTGACAGAGAAACCTTCACGTTCCACAACATTCCATCCTGAAGCGGTAGCGTCTAAAAGATCGTCAATAACGTTATCTGGTAAAAGGTTTATCTCATCAACATAGAGAATATTATGATTTGCGTCTGCTAACAACCCCGGAATGAAAGTCTTTTGGCCTTTGCTCAGAAGCGTTTCCACATCTATCGACCCGATTAGACGATCTTCACTTATACTTAGAGGCAAATTTACGACACTTACTTTTTCATTTTTACAAGCTAACTCTTCGCCTCTATCAACCCGAGCATAACAATCTTCACAAAGGTTTTCTTTTTCGTATGGATCACAATTATAGTGACAACCATCGACTACCATTACCTCAGGTAAAAGGGCGGCCAAAGAGTAAACGGCGGTACTTTTGCCTGTGCCTTTGGGACCGCGAATTAGCAAGCCTCCAATATTCGGAGAAATAGCATTTAAAATAAGGCCTAATTTCAACCGGTCTTGGCCAACTATCGCAGAAAAAGGGAACCTATGTAGATTTCGATTTATCATGTTGTAGCCAACTAGTGGTCATTCTCAGAAGTTGATGTGAAGTTAAGCAGCCGATCAAGCTACGCCATTCGGTCTTCCAGATCGTGCCAGTCTGCCGTTCAGAAAAGAAATTTTCATATCTTACTTCAAAGAAATTCTCAACGCAACCAGAATCTTCTCTACACTTTGTGATTCTCTTGCTCCACCGATATGCTTCTTCTATATTGAAGTGCAACCGGATGCTCCGGAGGGGTATTACCGACCGGGGGGTTGTTTATGCAACGGTATTCAGGTTGGTTCGAGAAATGCCAGAGTAGTTTTGAGCAATAGTAAATAAAGATCCGCGGTTGTGGATAGAGTTGACCAATTACCCCAATATATGCTATATTTTTTTATTGAATTGTGACCCATACATCCTCCTGGAAAATCACATTTTTCGTGATTGCGACATTATGAAAATTTATTTCTATCTTACAATGAGCCTTTTTCTGGGACTGTGCGGGACCGGAATGGTGCATGGAACCGACGAAAACGCCGAGTCGATTTACGTTCGGGCATTGCAGGTCTCGCACAAAGACAGTATAAAACAGGCCGTCAAAGATCTGGAAAAGATCGCCAGACAGCATCCCGAGCCTGCGCGGGTGCTGATCATGATCGGACAACTTCACCTGCAGACTAAGAAAGGCGACGATGCTATCGCCGCATTTCGCAAGGCAGTGCGAGCCGATTCAGGGTGGGTGGAGGCGCACCTGGGTCTGGGGCTGGCCTATTTGGATTTAAAAAATGACTGGCGGGGTGCCCGCTCCCATTTGCAGAAAGCGGTAACACTGGATTCGACTCAGGCGAAAATGTATTACCATCTGGCCCGCCTCTATCGAATATCGGAAACCGGAAATGCCATACAAGCGGCTGGACGCGCGATCCAGATCGATCCCGAGTACGCGCCGGGATATTTGCTACTCGGCCAGCTCTACCAGGACGACAAATTGGATCAGGTGGCAATTCATTATTACGACCAGTACCTCAAGCGCCAGCCCAAGGATCAGGAGGCGGCCTATCTATTTATCCGCAGTCTGGCCGAATCGGGGAAAAAGACAGAGGCCGAACGCCTGCTGGGCAGGCTGGAAGACCCGAGGGGCTATGCGATTCTGGGACAGATACTCATGGAGCGGGGCAATTTCGAAGACGCGCTAATCGCTTTTGAAGAGTATATTTCCACGCTATCTGAAGACGCGCAAGCACACTACTGGGATATTTCGATTGTGGCTACGCCCAGAGAAGCGGAGACCTATCGACAAACTCCTCCAGAGCGTCGGCGCGATTTTCTGCGGCGATTCTGGCTAAAAAAAGACCCCTTAAAAGCCAGTGGGGGACTGATGCGCTGGTGCGAGCATTATCGGCGGGTACTCTATGCGCGAGAAAACTACGGGCGAAAGCAGTTTCCCTGGGATCGACGTGGAGAAGTCTATATCCGCTACGGGGAGCCAGACTACCGCTCGACTTCCCGCTCATTGAACCACAACGTGCCCCAGTCGGTCGAGATCATCCAGACAGAACTCGCCCGCCGACTCTACGGTCCCGATGGTGTAAACCACACGTTTCTGGGTCCTGTATTTCCAGTGCGAACAGAAAGATTTATCAATATCATCGACGCAGACAATCCCGAACTGGACGACCTGCCCCGCATGCCCTTTGAAGGCTCCATGCAGGCCCGTGGGGGCATAGCAGCTGAGGACACACTGGGATTTTACGGGTACAAACCGGTGACAATAGGCATTGCCGGGATGACCGTGAAGTGGGAAGTGTGGTTTTACACCCGCATTGGTGGGGGTATCGAAGTAGTATTTACCGACGAATTTACCTCGGGGCGTTACGATTACGCGCCGCCACCCGTTCTGACCACAGAAGACAGAGACCGCCTGGAACGGTTTGGGCACGACCAGACCCTGCGAATATCGCAACTATTCTCGGAATATTCACCGGCCATTTTTATGTCCCGCATCACCCGGGATATACCCGAGGTCTATAACATCAGTTATTACGAACCGCTGGATTTTCATTTTGATACAGTGGATTTCAAGGGAGCAGACAACAATACAGAAGTTCGGGTATTTATGGGGATACCCACGCGCAACCTCTATGTGCAGGGTGCCAGTGATACGGCGCGGGTGCAGCGGCGGGTAGCCCTGATCAGCGAACGATCTGGAAAGGTGTACCGCGTACAGGGCGATGTTGAGGTCATGGCACCGCGAAGCAGCAGATCAGTGCTGGTAGAAGAATTTCCAATGGACGTACCGCCGGGCGATTATATGCTCGCCGTTCAAGTCTGGCGACCAGAAGTGGATTTGATGGGCGTTTATCAAGTGGCTGTACCGGTGGTTTCATACAACCGGGATACGCTGATGGTCAGCGGCATTCAAGTAGCCCGTGCAGTGGCTCAAGTAGATTCGGGAACCGCGGGCCAGTTTGTGAGATCGGGCTTCCGGGTAGATCCCTCGCCGGGTCGAATATTTTACCAGGGGACATCGTTTTTTATTTATTTTGAAATCTACAATTTGCTGCGCGATTCATTTGGACAGACGCGCTACGAAGTCGCCTATACGGTGCGGGACGCCAACCATACGCCGATGCTGATTCGCGCGCTGTCGGGGCTGGGCCGAATGCTATCGGGCGGTAGCAGAGAGGAGGTGACGATTCGGTACGAGCAGACGGGCACGCAAACGAAAAGCGAGAATTTTGTAGAACTGGATTTGGGAGATATCGCACCCGGTCAACACGAGGTGGTCGTAGCGGTAAAAGATCTAAACCGCGATATTGAAGTATTCAAAACAGCCCGTTTTTACGTGGTGGATAAGCGGGGAACAGAGGCGCAAAAAGAATGAGCAATTCTATGGAACAAAATAGATTTCGCGCCTTTTTTCTGCTTGCGCGACCATTTACGCTACTGGCACCTGCCGTGGGATTTCTCGCGGGATCGGCAATGGCTACCGGCGGTGGGATTCCAACAGCATCCCTGATAGGCACTCTGGCTGCTGCAATACTGAATGCGGGATCGAACATCATCAACCAGTGCTACGATTTGGAGATTGATCGGATCAACAAGCCCACCCGCCCTTTGCCCCTGGGGAGTGTATCCATGCGGGGGGCAGCACTGCTGGGAACCGCGTGTTATATCATTGCCCTCGGCCTGGCCTATCTGGTGCATCCCCGGCTGCTGGGCATCTTCGCGGTGGGCGCATTGCTCACGTTGGCCTATTCAGCACCGCCCTTGCGGCTGAAACGGCACGCCCTCTCTTCAAGCCTGGCTCTGGGGTTTGGACGAGGGTGTTTACTGCCCATAGGGGGATGGGGAGCAGTGGAATCTATATGGCACCCGGCACCCTGGTTTGTGGGCCTGGTATTCGGCCTCTATGTGTTTGGTGCCAGCAATACCAAAGATTTCGTAGATGTGAAAGGAGATCGCGCCTTCGGCATGCAGACACTACCCGTGCTATTGGGACCTCGGCGAGCAGCGTGGATGGTGCTGCCTTTTCTGGTATTGCCTTTTCTGCTCATCCCCATCGGCGTATTGTGGGAATGGGTGCCGTCGAGCGCGCAGTGGCTGGGTTTTCTGGCACTTTGGGGTGGGTATGTCGGCTGGTTGATGTTGAAGCGCCCCGAGGCTTTGACATTTGAATCCAATCACATTTCGTGGAAACACATGTATTTGCTATTGATGGCGGGACATGTGGGGTTTGTGTGTGTGTTTGCAATCGGATAACGCGGAGGTTTGCAATGGCGGAACCGACGTATCACGACTATGCGCGAGACTTAAACCGAGAACTGCGGGCGGCAATTTCAAAGGAACGGCTGACAGACCTGCACCAGCGGCGGCCCTGGCGACATTTTTGGATCGCTGTACGACAGGTAGCACTGCTGGTGGGACTACCGATCTGGATTTACCACGTCGATTCATTCTGGGCCTGGTTTCCCGCAAGCGTACTCCTGGGATTCGTGATTTTCAGCTTCTCCGTTTTGCTACACGAATCCGTGCATCGGTGCATTTTCCGCAAAAATCACCGGCTCAACGATCTTCTGGGACTTGTGTACGGGTGGATTTCAGGACTGGCATTTTCACAGTTCAAGCGGTGGCATCTGGACCATCACGATCATCTGGGGTCATCGCACGCTGACCCCAAACGGGCGCATCTGTCACCCCGCATCAATTCGCCGTGGTTCAAGCTGCTTTACTGCACGCCAATGCTGTTTCCCATTTATTTTTGGGCAGTAGCCGAAACCTTCAAAGGTTATCCAGAGCATCTGTGCCGCCAGATTAAACGAGAACGCACAGTGGGAATCGTCCTGCACCTGGGAATTCTGGCGTGGTTCTGGACGATGGATCCGTGGTTTGCTTTCAAAGCGCATCTTTTTCCAGTATTTTTTATTTTTCCCATTGCTTTTACGGTCAACCGTTTAGGACAGCACTATGTGATAAACCCAGATAAAATTGCCAACTGGACGACGTTAATGCGAGCCAATTGGATGTGGAATTTTCTCTATCTATTTTCGACGTATCACCTGGAACACCACTATTTCCCAGGTGTGCCGTTTTACAACCTGCGAAAATTGCAAAAAGAACTGGAACCTTTTTTTCAACGAAAACAAATGGTATTTTTTTCCTATAGTCGGGTGCTCTATCTCTGGTTTATCAAAAACCACGCACCCCATACGCAGTCAGATATCATGATATAAAACAAGAGGAGCCATGAAGACGCTTCTGCTTTTTGTGCCCTCTGCTGTGGCGATAGCCGTGCTGATGTGGCACGCCTGGTCCTATCGGGGCCGTCGCATTGCGCTGAGTTTTTTTATCTCGGCATTTCTGTTTGGCGTCGTGCGGGGAAATGTGATTCACTGGATTACAGTTGAATCGCAGGGAGGCGTGATGCCTTATGTATTCACGCAGCCGGTGGTACAGATTTTTTCAGCGTCTTTACAGGCGATAATCGGATGGGTTTTTTCCCTCTATGTGAGCTGGTGGCTGGCCGAGCGGGTGCTGGCGCGGATACCCGCACTTAAAGGCGACTTGATGGCCACGGTGGGGATGGCCTGCGTGGGGATGGCAGCAGTTGGATATGGAGTGGAAGGTGGAGCGGCAGCCGCGGGCTGGTGGCTGTGGAGCATACCGACGTACAATCGTTTCTTTGTAGGTGTGCCAACTGTGGGGATCGCGGAGTGGTTTGCAGTGGGGTTCGAGTTTTTTATTCCCTATTTTCTGGTATTCTGTACGCCCTATCGGCGCAGAGTCTGGGCGCACGCGCTGTGGGGCGTATTTCTTTTTCACATGTTTTTACACCTGTTTTCCGAACCGCTTTCACGCTCGGTTCCCACGCAGCCTTTTGTACTTTGGCACTGGATAAGCATCCTGACTCTGGGCATTCTCGCCCTGACCGGTGCAGGCTCGACAACTGTGGAAACGGCCGAAAGCAAGCACAGGTCGCGGCACGAATTGATGTGGGTGTGTATAGGGCTGTTCACAGCCGTGATGGTCATAGCGCAGGTGGGCATTGGCGGGCGACCAGACATGCTAATTTCGCTGATCCCGCTGGGCCTCCTGTGTCTAATGGCACTGCCAAAAGTATCGATGCCCTGGATTCTGGTCTCCGCAGTTGTTGCCTGGATAGCTGAGGGATTTGGTACAGGTTTTGTCGCAGCACCGGTAGCCGCGGTTTTGTTCTTGCAAAGACGCGCACAGTGGAGCAGACAATGGCTTTTCCGTGTCGGCGTGGTCGCATTATTCGTGGGCATCGGATGGGGCGTTTATCGCTCGGGAGTGGCATTGAGCCGACAGTGCGAGGCTTACATGATGCATCTGGAGCGAGCGGCGCGCCACGCGGGAAACAGTCGGATGGACATGGCCGCGCGAGAACAAGCAGCAGCCGACGCGCTGGCCCCCGGGGATGTAGAGGCGTATTTGCAAATCGGATATGCACTGGACCGGCGGGGATTTCTCGGCCTCGCCATTGCCCAATTTCGAAAAGCCCTCGATCTGGAACCAACGCTTTTCACAGCGCATTTCGACCTGGGGATGGCCCTGGAAAGATTCCGAGATATAGCGGGTGCAGAAGCGGCATTTCGTCGTTCAATCGAGTTGGCGCCCCGGTTCTACGATGGCCATGTGAGGTTGGGAACGCTATTGCTCAATCAGGGCCGCACGGACTCAGCACAGGTGTATTTCGAACGCGCGGTTCAAATTGACCCGACCCATCCGGACGCACAGCGGGGCCTGCAAATTATTCGGAACATAGAGGTCAGATGAATCAATTCTTAATCACAAAAATATCATCCGCCACCAGAAAGGGTTCGCCCTGACCAATGATCGGCGCCGAAATAACAGTGCGATCGCCCGTGCTGATATCCACGCGGTAGATAACGGTGCGATCAGCCACAAGAAGCTCGTCGAGGATATTAAAAGCGAGGCCAGAGGGAATATCAGGCGTTTCGCCATCGCCCATAAAAGGGCTTGAAATAACAGTGCGGTTTCCACTGATGGGATCAATTTGAATAACAGCGGCCTGACCGATATCGGTGACAAAAATTGTGCTCAGGCTGTTTAGAACAATGCCTTCCGGGTCCATCAATCGGGGTCCTTCACCCATTTCTGGACCCGAGACGACCGTGCGGTCGCCATTGGTGGGATCAATGCGGAAAATACGCCCATCGCCTCCCTGCGAAACTGAGCCGACCACCACCAGGAGATTGCCATCGGCCTCCAGAGCAAACTGCTTGATGCGGCCAGTAAAGGGCGGTCCATCGCCTCGGCCAGGGCCAGAGACAACTGCGCGATCGCCACTGTTGGGATTAACGCGAAAGATAGTGGCAGATGGCTGATCGCCGACCAAGAGGTACCCAGATATTTCTTGCACCAGGCCGACCGGTCCCCCAAACGCGGGACCTGAACCAATAATCGGGACATTGGGATCAACGGGGCTACCGCCTGAAGACACAATAAAAAGTTCGCCTGTCTGGATGGCAAACTGCAGGACAATGGGCAGATCACTCTCAGAGAGGGTCATAAGAAGATCGCCATTGGCATCCCGGGCGATCTGACGGGGAACACCGCCGATGCGGCTGGAGACCACGGTGCGGTCTCCCGTGCTGGGATGGATGCGGAAAAGCGCGCGCTGAGCAGCATCGGTGAGCAAAATGTCGCCTTCAGATAAAGTAATGGTTTCTTCGGGCTGGAGGCTCTTGTCGGACGAACCACAGGCGACCGCGAAGCAGACCAACCAAACCTGTAAGAATCGATTCATAAACGCATTCCTCATCGACAAATAGTGTGAATAATGATACCGCAGCGAGTAGTCGCTGTCAACATAAGACGTAAAGCCTTTTTCAGGAGGCGTGTGTGATCACTAAAAGCGGATTGTGGTTGATTATTCTGGGCTTGCTAACCACAAGCTGCGCTTCCAAAGCCGACGAATGGATACAACTTTTGGACCATCCCAATGCTACGGAGCGTGCCCGCGCAGCAATGCGGCTGGGGGAAATGGGCGACCGGCATGCGGTTCCAGCCCTCATCCAAACACTGAAAGACCGGGAAATGCCCGTGCGATTGGCTGCGGTCGAAGCCCTGGGCAAATTGGGGGATCAACAGGCAGTGGATTCGCTCATTGCGATTGTTCACGACCCAAACGCCATGGTGGGCCTGAGCGCGGTCGAAGCTCTGGGTAATATCGGAGGAGAGAAGGCCCTGGCAACCTTGCTCCGGATTGCTCAGGAACGGGAAAGACCACTATGCCTGGGAGCACTCCAAAGTCTGGGTACCACAGGCGGAGACTGGTCTGTACAGGCACTGACCACTGCACTATCCGATAGGGCACGCGATGTGCGGTGGGTGGCCGCGCTGACCCTCGCCCATTTGAAAAATCCGCAGGCTCTGGCACCCCTGATTGAGGCTCTGCCGCAGGCAGACAGAGAACTGCGCCGGGTAATGGTATGGGCACTCAATACCATCGATCCATCGTGGCAAACTTCCGCACCCGCTGAAGAGGCGATCAACCGACTAATTGACGGATTGAAGATGCCAAATCAATCGCGCTATCAGGTGGTTCAGGTACTATCGGAAATGGATGCCGATTGGAGAACGCGCGCGAACGCCGGGGCAGCCATGGACTTTTTTGTCGCACAACTGGCGACGGAAGACCTGATAGCACGGATGCAAGCTGTCGAGAGCCTGGGGCAGATCGGAGACGCCCGGGTCGTGCCGTCTCTGCTTAAGGCACTAAAAGATCCGAACATACAAGTGCAATATGTCGCTATAAAAGCCCTGGGCGAACTGCGTGATGCACGCGCCGTTGATCCACTCGTAAAAGTCCTCGAACATCCGGAACCCGGCATCGTTTCTGCCGCTGCACAGGCCCTGGGCGAACTGCGCGATACACGCGCTGTCGAATCGCTCATGACCATCCTATCCGATGCAGAGCACGGCGTATTTCGCATGGGAACAATACAAACTCTGGGTGCGCTAAAGGATCCCCGTGCAACAGCCTTGCTAATTGAGCAGTTGGACGATTCGTCGGTACAGGTTCGGCGCATTGCGACCGAGGCTCTGGGAGAAATTGGAGACCGCAGGGCTGTAGATCCTCTGCTCAAAATGCTGAATGATCTGTCCGCCGAAGTGCGCTGGGCAGCAGCCGATGCTCTGGGATCAATCGGCGATGCGTCTGTGGCGGATTCTCTCATTGCGATTATCGGAAAGGGACGGATATGGGCGCGGCGAATGGTGCGGGTACTGGACCGCCTGGATACCAATTGGCGGGAACGAGAATCGACTCTGCGGATAGAAACTTATTTTTTGCAGCATCTCGACCATCCAGAACCAGAAGTGCAATGGCGCTGTGCCGAGGCCCTGGGAGAGATTGCCACGCCAAGGGCGAGCCAGAAACTCCTGCAAGCCCTGGAACAGAAACGCATCCTGATCATAGCATCCGCGCACGCCTTCTTCATCCGAAACGGGATATCCGAATCAGAACCTCTGCTCGTCCAGGCTCTGAATCAGTATGGCACCGAGGAAATGGCCCTGACATATCTAAATGCCGGCCACCCCGTGCTGGCCAAAGCCGCACACATCTGGGCGCGCAAGCAGGGGATGATATTGCTATCTTCTCCCGAACCTGGTAATATTCGATGGAATAGCAGGTGATTACTCCCAACACTAAATCAGTTGGGCTTCTTGGCGGTCAAGCCACCTGACTTTGTAATCCCAAAGTCAATATGTTTATCGCAGCATTGAGGTCTCTGTCTGATGTATAGCCACACTTTTTGCAATGATGCACACGATCAGAGAGTGCTTTCTTCTCGCGGTGTCCACAAGAAGAGCAATCTTGTGAGGTGTATTCAGGATCAACGGCCTTGAATCCAATACCAGCTTCTTCCGCTTTGTATTCGAGACAACGCCTAAACAGTGACCACGCTGCGTCTGAGATGCTTTTTGATAAGCGACGATTCTTTTGCATCTTTTTAGCGTCTAACTTTTCTGTTGCAACAAAGCCATACTTATTTACTACTTTCCGAGCTTCTTGATGCACAAAATTATGTCGTCTATTACGGATACGCTCATGCACTCTGGCAACAGTCTTACGTGCTCTCTCTCGTTTCTTCGGCGACACTTTTTTTACTTTGTCCCACTTGCGCTGTGCTTTGGCAAGCGCCTTTTCCTCTTGCCGAAAAAAGCGAGGATTTGCTATCTTTTCTTTATCAGAAAACATAGCAAAATTATCAAGTCCCACGTCAATGCCAACGGCGGGGCCAGCGTCTGTTTTTTCAGGCGCGTCGCCTATATCACAAGAGATAGACGCGAACCACTTGCCCGTCGCTGTGCGCCTGAGCGTGCAAGACTTAGGCATACCCTCAAGTGGTCTGTGCTGGACAATCCGAATACAGCCTATTTTGCTCAATCGCAAGCCCTTATCGTCCAGTCGACATCCATTGGAAAACTGAGGATAGGTGATAGAATCATAGCGATTCTGACCCTTGTATCTTGGAAAGCCAGCTTTCTCGCCCGTCTTTGCCCTCTCTTTGAGGCGGTTAAAAAAGCCTTTGAATGCCCAATCTACTCTCTGGCATACTTGTTGAAGAACTTGAGAATAGACAAGAGAAAAAGACTTACGCTGTTGCTTCAGCATTGGCAATGTCGCCTGTTGCTCATAGCGCGACAAACTTTCTTTATTCTTTTCCCATGCTTGGACTCTTGCACAGATAAGTTGGTTATACAGCAAGCGACATTCTTCAATGTGCGCCAGTAGGATTTTCTCCTGTTTTTTCGTTGGGCGCAATCTGTATTTAAAGGACTTAAGCATAATAAAAATATATACTTATGAACATATTATGTCAAGCCATTTTTCGGGGGAATAGAGGAAGAATCTGGTTGGCGTACCGCATCTATATCGCCGCTTAGCGATATGCCCACTGCTAAAGCAACGCTCCATAAATTCGTAAGCCCTCCGCCATGCGACCCATCGCTAAAGCCGATGGGACTTACGGGCTATTAGCTAAAAATCAACATATCAAATCAAGGAGAGTATAATGGGCAGTATATACGCAATTGCGACAATGGATACCAAAGGTGAAGAAATCGGGTATGTCGCCGAATGCATCCGAAACGCGGGCGCAGAGGTGACAGTCATAGATGTAGGCACGCAAAGCGACGCACAGGGAGCGCCGGATGTATCGCGGGAAACCGTAGCGGCCTGTCACGCGGGAGGAACGGACGCAGTAATCGGGCATACGGACCGGGGCGAAGCCGTCACAGCGATGGGAGAAGCATTGTGCGCCTATTTGTTGCAAGAATATGCAGAAGGCAACGTGGCAGGTATTATCGGCATTGGAGGCAGCGGAGGCACGGCACTCATTACGCCAGCGATGCAGGCATTGCCCATTGGCGTGCCCAAAGTGATGGTATCGACCGTCGCCAGTGGCAATACCGAGCCTTATGTGGGGTGTTGTGATATAGCGATGATGTATTCAGTAGTAGATGTAGCCGGGATCAACCGCGTATCGCGGCAAGTATTGGGCAATGCAGCGCATGCGATAGCAGGGATGGTCGTAAATACTGTTGCAGAGGCCGAAGACAAACCCACGCTTGGAATGACCATGTTTGGCGTGACAACGCCGTGTGTAACCATGGTGCGGGAAGCACTGGAAAAGGACGGATATGACTGCCTGGTATTTCACGCGACAGGTACGGGTGGACAGGCAATGGAAAAACTGGTCGAAAGTGGAATGATCGACGGCGTTCTGGATATTACCACAACCGAAGTGGCCGACGAAGTGGTGGGCGGCGTATTTCCCGCTGGACCTGAGCGAATGGATCGCATTCTCGCACGTGAAATACCTTATGTCGTGAGCCTGGGCGCACTCGACATGGTAAATTTTGGTGCCAGAGAAACCGTACCCGAACAATTTAAAAACCGCACGCTCCACGTACACAACGCACAGGTAACATTGATGCGAACAACAGCGGATGAAAACCGCCAGTTCGCCGAATGGATAGCGAACAAATTGAACCGATCAACAGGGCCAATTCAAATTCTAATTCCGGAAAACGGCGTATCGCTAATCGATGACGAAGGACAACCCTTTCACGATCCAGATGCAGATAAGGCATTATTTGAAACCATAGAAGCACAAATCGAACAAACGGAAAATCGACAAATCAAACGGCTGTCGAATAACATCAACGATCCGGAATTTGCAGCAGCACTGGTGGCGAGTTTCCAGGCGATAAGATAAATGAAAGGAGACCAAAATGGCAGCAGAGAGCCGAACATCAATTTTAGAACGCTTGCGAAAAAAAATCGCAGATGGACTGCCGCTTATCGGCGGCGGTGCTGGCACGGGAATCTCGGCGAAATGCGAAGAAGCGGGCGGCATTGATCTAATAGTAATTTACAATTCGGGACGCTATCGCATGGCGGGGCGAGGATCGCTCTCGGGTGTACTGGCTTATGGCAATGCCAACGAGATAGTAAAAGAAATGGCTTACGAAGTCATCACAGCAGTAACACACACACCCGTACTCGCCGGAGTAAATGGGACAGATCCCTTCATGTTGCGGGATCACTTTTTACAGGAACTGAGAGACCTGGGCTTTGCGGGGATTCAAAATTTTCCAACAGTGGGACTCATTGACGGATTATTTCGCGCCAATCTGGAAGAGACGGGTATGGGCTATCACCTCGAAGTGGAAATGATCGCGGCGGCCCATGAGATGGACATGCTGACAACGCCCTATGCATTTAATGTCGAAGAAGGCCAGCTCATGACAGAGGCAGGCGCCGATATCGTTGTGGCCCATATGGGATTGACAACCAAGGGCGCAATTGGCGCGCATACAGCAAAAACGCTCGATGATTGTGTGGAAGAGGTAAAGGCGATTTGCAATGCCTGTAAGTCAATCCGAGGCGATGTAATCACGCTTTGTCACGGCGGGCCAATTGCCGAACCAGACGACGCCTCTTATATCCTCGAACGAGTTCCAGAAGTCGATGGCTTCTACGGCGCCAGTTCAATGGAACGCCTGCCTACAGAAGTGGCTATGACAGCTCAAGTCAAGCGGTTTACGGAAATCCGCAGGTGAGTTAAACGCATGATGTCTTTACCGCTGAGTAAAGAAATTCAAAAATATACCGTTCCATGGCTGCAACTGGATTGGCCGATAAATTGGCCACAGATTTTTGATCGGACGGGCGACCTCGTCCTCGAAATCGGATTTGGCAATGGGCATTTTCTATCCGATATGGCAGCAGCGCGTTCCGATGCGTGTTTTATCGGGATCGAGCGCGCCTGGGGATCCATGCGCCGATTATTTAAGCGGTTAAACGCTCTAAAATTAAATCATGTGCGTGCGATAGAGGGCGATGCCGCATATTTATTACAACATGTATTTGTCCCGCAATCCCTATCGGAAGTATGGATCAATTTTTCAGATCCATGGCCCAAAGAGCGACACCACAATCGGCGTCTGATCCAGGATGCATTTGTAAAAATACTGGCCGAGCAATTAAAACCGGGCGGCACAGTAACCATAGCGACAGATCACGCAAATTACGCAACGTGGATCACCGATATATTGACGCGACAATCGCACTTGCAATCTATTTACGAAACGCCATCTGTTCACCAGCTACCCGGACGCACCCCAACCAAATACGAACAAAAAGCAAAAGATGCGGGCGTGCCCATTCACTATTTTGTCTGGCGTCGAGAATCAGAGCTATCAGTCGAAACGCGCATTCAAAAGGTCGGAAATATGCCAAATATCATATTAGAAGGCGAATGTCAACGCGAGGAAATTCTGAAGCTTATCGCGCGTGCCACAGATCAAGTGTGGCGCGAAACCCATCGGGATATGCAAGTCGTGATCAAAATGACAGACATCTACCGCCAATTACCCGACAATCACGGCCTCATCTCAATTATGGTGCGCGAAGGAAAACTCGTCCAGTATTTCGGCATATCCCTCTTATTTCGCAAGAACAACCAGCTATTGATCAAACTCGCGTCAATTGGTCAGCCGCGCCCCACATGGGGGATAAAAAAAGCGGTGCAAAAAGTGGCAGATTTGATTTTGGAAACAAATCCCAATTTGTGGCTCGCATCGAGTACAGTGGGTCTGTGAGGAGAATAGCTAGAATGCAAACATCAAAACTTGGGATCAGCACGGATATGAAGACATTATGTTTGAGATGACAGGTGTTTCGAAAGCGTTTGGCGATTTGCATGCGCTGTGCGAGGTTGACCTGAGAGTGCATCCTGAGCAGACGACGGTGTTGATTGGGCCGAGTGGGTGTGGCAAGTCAACCTTGATTCGGTTGATGGTGGGGCTGGTCTGGCCCGATGAGGGCACGGTGACTTATGAAGGACAAGTTCTGACGCCAGCAAATGTGTTGTCGCTGCGGCAGAAGATGGGTTATGTGATTCAAGTGGGGGGCTTGTTTCCGCATTTAACGGCGCGAAAAAATGTAGCGTTGATGGCAAATTATCTGGGTTGGGCGGAGGATCGAATCGATTCTCGGATCGAGACATTGGCAACTTTAACACATTTTCCAGCAGATGGATTGGAGCGATTTCCAGGGGAATTGTCAGGTGGTCAGCAGCAGCGCGTGGGGTTGATGCGGGCATTGATGTTGGATCCCGACGTATTGCTGTTAGACGAACCGCTCGGTGCCCTGGATCCGATGATTCGGGCGGATTTGCAATCGGATTTGCGTTCGATTTTTCAGACGTTGGGTAAGACAGTAGTGACGGTGACACACGATATGGGCGAGGCGGGATTTTTCGGGGATCAGATTGTGTTGATGCGGGAAGGGGAGATCGTTCAGATTGGAAGCTTGGAAAATTTGATACAGAACCCGGCACATGAATTTGTGACGCAATTTATTCATGCGCAGAGAAGTCCGTTGGAAAGTATGGCGCGGGGAGACATAGCGAAATGACGCGCACGCACGGGCGCAATCTATCGGCGCCCAATACCACAACGTCAGTGAAGTTCACCGCCCTGTGGACGAGGGGCTTCACTCATATTCTATTTTGCTGTTTGTTCTGCGCATCAGCCCAGGCACAAGAGATTGTTGTGGGGTCAAAGAAGTTTACTGAGTCAGTCGTTTTGGGTGAGGTGCTGTCTCATATCGGGCGCAGTGTAAACGCATCGGTTATGCATCGGCGTGAGTTGGGAGGGACGCGGGTGTTGTGGAATGCATTGATTAAGGGCGAGGTTGATCTTTATCCGGATTACACAGGTACCCTGAGTCGGGAAATTTTGGCGGGAGAAAATTTGAGTGATGAAGCGGATATTCGCGCTCGGCTGGCAGAGATGGACCTTGTGATGAGTCGGCCTTTGGGATTTAACAATACATACGTACTGGGCATGGTGGAAACAAGGGCTGAAGCGCTGGGGATTCGGACGATTTCGGATTTAAAGAAGCATCCAGATTTGAAGTTGGGATTCGGCAATGAGTTTATGGATAGAGGAGATGGGTGGCCGAGTTTGCGAAACCGGTATGTGCTCCCGCATCAGAATGTGAGTGGATTGGATCACGATTTGGCCTATCGCGGGTTGGAGAGTGGCACAATTGACGTGATGGATATGTATTCGACAGATGCCGATATTCAGTATTACGGGTTGCGGTCGCTGGTCGATGACTTGCAGCATTTCCCCATTTATAATGCCGTCATTATCTATCGGGTAGATTTGATAGATCGAGCGCCTCAAGTGGTGAGGGAAATTTTAAAATTAGAGGGGCTGATTTCAGAAAAAAAAATGATGGTCATGAATGCACAGGTCAAGTTGGAGAAAAAGCCAGAAGCTCAGGTTGCGGCTGATTTTTTGGCTGAGAATCTCAATGTACAGGTCAAAATAAAAAAAGAGACTGCTGGCACTCGATTCTGGCGGCATACGTGGGATCATTTGACACTGGTAGGGATTTCTCTTTTGGGGGCGATTGTGGTGGCGATTCCCCTGGGGATTGTGGCATTCCGGTGGGTAAGAGGTGGACAAGTTATTTTGGGATTGGTGGGCATTATTCAGACCATTCCATCCCTGGCGCTGTTGGTGTTTATGATTCCGTTGTTGGGGATTGGCGGGGCGCCTGCGATTGTGGCGCTGTTTTTCTACAGCTTACTGCCCATTGTGCGAAATACATACGCGGGATTGCACGATATTTCAGTGGGGATACGAGAGTCAGCTGCAGCATTGGGTTTGTCCGATGGGGCACAACTTCGATTGGTAACATTACCGATGGCCTCGCGGTCGATTCTGGCGGGTATTAAAACGTCGGCTGTGATCAATGTGGGCACGGCGACTTTGGGGGCGTTAATTGGCGCTGGGGGATATGGGCAGCCTATTTTAACAGGGATTCGGTTAGATGATATCGGTTTGATTTTGCAAGGGGCTGTACCTGCGGCATTGCTGGCGCTCATTGTACAGGGACTGTTTGAATTGTTTGAGCGCGTGTTTGTATCACGCGGCCTGCGGTTGAAAGGCGAGATGGCATAGGGATTAAATAAGGGTGATGCCTGCGTCAACTCGTCACGAGCTTTTGCCGATAATCTCCGTGTGAAATCAACTCTGGCGCATACGCGAACAGTGCTGGATTCCCACCTGTATGCACGTACACTACCGTAGATCCCTCTGGAATTTCTCCTGTCCGAATGCGGTCAATCACCCCCGACATCGCCTTGCTCGTATATACCGGATCGAGTAAAATTCCCTCTGTCCGCGCCAGCAAATGCAATGCATCCAGCCCCGCCTCCGTCACAATGCCATAATTCTCACCCACGTACGCATCCGTATTTTCCAACTCCTCTGCCCGCAATCGAACATCCAGTTCCAAAAGCTCTGCCGCCTCGTTAGCCACCTCCGCCAGCCTCGCCTTCCGCTGTGCCTCATCCCCCTTGCTCGGCGAAAACCCCTGCGTCTGAATCGGCAACCCCAGCGCTTTCACGCCCAATGCCAGCCCCGCATGTGTCCCGTGCCCAGACGCGGTACAGATAAAATTCGCCTGTGCGTTCATCGCTTCAAGCTGCGCCACAATCTCCAGCACACAGCCCACATAAGCCACCGTACCCAACACCACCGCACGCCGCCCGATCAGATAGGGCTTCTCTCCCTGCGCCGTCAGTTCCTCCACGACCCGCTCTTTCACCTCGTTCTGATTCACGCCATCCACCACCAGCCGTACATCTGCGCCCAGAATATTGTCCAGCAACTGATTGCCCTGAATACCCATTTGGCTCCGGTGATCGTGTCGGTTCACCAGCACGCACTTCATCCCCAGCCTGGCAGCCGCTGCCGCCGCCTGCCGCGCGTGGTTCGACTGCGACGCCGCGCCCGTTATTATCGCAGTAGCCCCTTGAGCCACCGCATCTCCCAGTGCCAGATCAAACTTTCGCGTCTTGTTTCCCCCAAACGCCAACCCCGTTAAATCATCCCGCTTCACCATCACCCGCACCTTCCCACCCAGCGCCTCTGAAAATCGCGGACAATCGTTCAACCGCGTCGGCAAATCCGCCAATTCCGTACGCGGAAACCGATCAATAGCAGCCTGTAAATCCTCACGTGTAACAGCCATGCGTCCCTCCAGGATAAAATTGTGTGAGCAAAACAGCCCGCATGGACTGACCATCCTCGCACGAACTACCGTTCCACTTCCTTTGACTGCAACCCCACACGCAGCGGTCCATACATCCCGTATTCCCACTGAATCTCGGCATCCTTCACCACTCGCTCCACCTGTTCTCGGCGAACTGGCGCCGAACCCAAAAGCCTCCCATCCTGCCTGATACTAATCTCCGTCTCGCCAACCGTGAACAACAGCATCGTTGGCTCTTCGCGCCACACAACCGGCACAGAAATATGCCCGGGCTTTTTTAACCTATGCACCACGCGGTATTCATCCCACACCTCGTCATCGTGCAAAAACGCAAGCCGCATATCTCGCTCGGGACACCCTTTAGCACTCACGGAAAGATACAGCGCATCTCCCATCGGAGATAGTCCCGTCACGCGCTGCCCCCACTCATTGATCACCATATCGCCATCGTATTTTTCATTATACGCCACAACCCGATCTTCCCACGGGTGATTCATCTCATCTGTAATTGGCGGACGCCGGAACATCCGCTTCACAAACTGCCAGTGATCCCTGTGCGCATCGTACCGCCACAACTCGGACCACGGCCAAACGCCCACATAGAGATCCCCACCGTAAAACCCCGTTGTTTGCGCCTCTCGCACCCTATCCGACACACCCGGCATCACGGGCGGCCAATCCTTTAGATGGCGAACCTCCTCCCCATCGTAAATAAACAAATTGCCCGTTGGATACTGCGACATCAACAACTTATCATACCAATTCAACATCGAATAAAGCTGAAAACTCACCCCCTCTAATGATGCGCGCAACACCTTCCACCTCACCCCGTCAAACGCATATATCCCGCCCATATTGGACGAATTTACAATCTCATTCCCAAGTTGCCCAATGGCAAACGGCGTCTCCCGATCGTACTTCAGATCGAGCACCACTGCTTTCTCCAGATCAACCGCCCCATCTCCCGGCACCCAGGACACCGCGTACAATTTCGTATATGGCTGTTCCACCTCTTCGTTCTTATAGAAAAACGTCAAATAGCCCAGCGCGTAATAAAAATGATGGTAATATCCGGACACCGGTTTTGCGAGAACCCGCTCGCCATCATACCACGCCTCACCCCCCTTAAACTGAAGCACCTTCCCGGCAACCCGCATCTTGCCCTCCCCGCTCACCATCTCACCCACGCCAAAACGCTCATCCACCTGCCAGGCACCTGCTACATCGTCCCACGCTCTCGCAGTCCGGTCCTGGTGATAGCTACACGCGTACACCCGGCCATCCAGATCGAACAAATAACTCCCCCCATCCTCCGTCGAAGGCGGCAACGTCTCAAAATTCATCTCCGCTTCATCATCCCGCACAAAAAACTGCAACGTATATCGATCCATGCGAAACGCCGTATTATAAACACCTGTAAATCCCGCACCCAAAACCACGCGACCCTCTGAATCTCGCACCTCAAATAACGTACCCCAGTTCTGCCCCACATCTTTGCCAAAATCAATCGTCGTCGCAATCTGCATCACCTTGCTCTCCTCAGCCTGCCCACACAGGGGCCATAGCAACAATACTATTAGAAACCATCTCATCTTCACCCATCCCAAATCGGTGCATCCTGCGCTTGCAGTTGGGTCCACAACCTGTCAAATGCCTCGCTCCCATCGTCCTCCCACTCATCCAGACGCACACCCGGCGCAAACGACTCATCCACTCCCTGTTTCATCAGCCGCTCTGCCTGCTGCAAATTGCGATAATAATGTTTGACATCGCCCGGCAGCGTCACCACCGAAACATGCCGGAGCCATTCCTCAGCAGGTGTATCCCGATACTTCGACACTGCATCCTCATCCAGCACCACGCCCAGACCAGATTCTTCTGGAACCTTCATAAATCCGCGCTGCACCGGATGTGCATCCACAATCAAATCGTCCTCATAAGAATGGCTTGCCGTCACCCCCGGCAGCGTCGCTGTCGGCATCACCGCGCCCAACTGAAGCGCAAACGCCGTCGTAATCCCCGTTCCCACATACTGCAACAAAATCGGCGTATTCGCCGCTGCAAAAGTCCATGCCGCCGCCAGTGCATCCCGCACACACTCGTGGCTGCAAAGCGCCCCATCAAAATCGCCCGCTCGAAGTCCTATCCACGGTCCTGACGGCTGTCGCGACGCCGCCTCACACAGCACCCGCACCCCGTGCAGATAGAGCGGTATCCGAATCGCCTCATGCAGCCTGCGCCACCCTTCAATATCATACGCAAAAATTGGCTCCTCCACCCCCTTCACCACTGGAATCTTCTCCAGCTCCCGCAGCACTGGCAACGCTTTCTCCACACAAATCAGCGCCCCGTTAAAATCAAACTCCACCCGGAAATCTACTGGCGCTACATCCTGGATCGCCTGCGCGCATGCCACCACATCGTAAAACGCCCGTGCCTTGCACTTCAACCCCCGGTATCCCCGCTCTGCCGCCACCTGCACCTCTACCGCTGTATCCTCCACCGACATACACGGCATCCACCACCCCATAGACACCCACTGACGCACCTGCTGCCCCATCAGCTTCCACGCTGGCAACCCCAGGTGCTTGCCCATCAAATCATAACACGCCATATCCAGATTAAACCGCCCCTGCCCCATCACATGGTCAAATGGATCCGTCCCGATATAGGTCTCCAGCATCTCCTGACCAAACGGCGACCCCACATTCTCTGCCAACCCCACCAGCCCTGTATCCGTATGAAACTTATACACCGTCACCTCTTCCTTCATCGCAAAATGATAATACGCCTTCCGGATACGCGCCTCATACGGGACCCGAAGCGGAATCACCTCAATCTCCGTGATCTTCATCGCCATCCTCCTTAAATAAATGACGCGCTCACCAGCTCTCCCGACCCACGTACAGTTCTCGGTTCTCCATCGGCAAACTTACCCGCACACCGCCCAACCGATGCGACTCAATAAACCCCATCACCATCTCCTGGCTCCGTCGCGCCAGATGAACCGGTCCCTTTGTCTCACGCCCTGTATCCAGCGCCTCCGCAATATCCCGAATCCCATTCACCGTACCGCTCTCGCACGGAACTTCTGGAAATGCCTGCTCCTCCAGCACATACTGCACGCCGCTTGCCTTGCGAAACTGATAAGTCATCGCATTATTAAACGTTCTCAACTTTCCCTCCGAGCCACAAATCTCAAACTCCGAGCCACTGCCCGCCGTTGTATATCCATGAACCCCATTGGCAAACCGAACATACCCGCTGGCTATGCTCGGATCCACATTCAGGCGGTTGCCCTCCCAATCCTCATCCTCACACACAATGGTTCCCTGCACGTACTCAATCTCGGCATCTCCGGCTAATAATAACATCATATCCGCCCCATGGGTTAACCCCCACAACGCCGCTGTCACCCCATCCTGCACAATTACAGCCTGCACCGTACCCAATTCCCCGGCATCCGCCAGTTCCCGCATCTTCCAATAAACCGGAATATATCGCCGCTGCGTACCGTAATTGAACTTCACTCTGTTCTTCTCAACCGCTGCTACCATCGCGTCTGCCTCTGCCATCGAACAGCACAACGGCTTCTCGCAATAAATCCCCTTCACCCCATGTTCGGCCGCAAAAACCGTTATCTCTGAATGGGTCGCTGGACGGGTCGCGATGCACACGATATCCGGCTTCTCCTTCTCAATCATCTCCCGATAATCCGTATAACAAACCGGAACCTCGTACCGCTGGCGAATCGCCTCTGCCTTCTCTGCTATCACATCCGAAACCGCTACGAGCTCCGTCCGCTCACACGCCACAGCCGCTGCTGCATGTGAATACGGGATCCACAGATGACTGTCGGGACGATCCCGCACCTCATCGTCAATCGTCGCCCCCATCCTGCCGCATCCGATTAACGCCGCTCTATATCGCTCCGCCATTGTCTCGATCCTCTCTTTCGGTTTATAGTGAGGTCCCAATCTCCCTTCAACAACAACTCATCACCTCAATCTCCGTGATCTTCATCGCCATCCTCCTTCAGGACAACTTGAATTTCAAAAAAATTAATCGTATATATAACAACCCGTTTCCCAACCTCTGGCTCTCACGAAAGGTCTCCCAATGCCCCAGCGCCTCGTCTATTTCAACGGAAACTTCGTTCCCGAACGCGAAGCCCGTATCTCCATTTTCGACTCCGCCCTGATGTTTGGAGACATGGTATTTGAAATGACCCGCTCCTTCAAGCAAAAACCCTACTGCCTTCGCAACCACCTGAAACGCCTGTACGCCTCCATGAAATACGCCGAAATCGACTGCGGCCTCAGCATTGCCCAGATGGAAGACGCCACGCACAAAACCATCGAGAGAAATCTACCCGCCCTGGAAAATCTGGACTTTCAAATCATGCACAACGTCACCCGGGGTGCCCTATCCTTTTACGACACCCTCGTCACAGAAGGCCCCCGTCCCATCGTCACCATCAATGTCATCCCGCTCGTGCGCCACATTGGAGGCAGTGCCCACTATTACGAACAGGGCACTCACTTTGTCATCACGCCCCAGCAATCCGTACCCGCCCGGTACATAGACCCCAAAGCCAAAAACCGCAGCCGCATCTACTACCAGATTGCCAATCTCCAGGCTCAACGCCTGGAAAAAGGTGCCAACGCCCTCCTCACCGACGAACGCGGCTTTATCACCGAAGGCACTGGCACCAATTTCTTCATCGCCCGCAATGGCGAAATCCACACGCCCAAACCACACGATATCCTGCGTGGCGTCTCCCGGGAGGTCTGCATGGACCTCGCTGCCAAACTGAACATTCCTGTCTATGAAACCGACATCGAACCCTACGATGTACGCGAAGCCGACGAAGCCTGGTACACTTCAACCACCATCTGTATGGTGCCCATCACCCGCTTCAACTTCCAACTCGTCGGCACGGGCAAACCCGGTCCTATCTATCAACAGCTTCTCGCAGCCTGGTCCGAAGAAGTCGGCATAAATATTCCCGCCCAGGCCCGAGACTACGCCGAACGCGCCAAAACCTGGACCCCTTGAACCCGCCTGTAAAAACACTACACTTCGTATGCCGTCCACGTTCCCGTGCAGCCCAGTCCGCGTCTAACGTGGAGCAATCCCTTTGCGGATTCGGCGATATAACCCGAGATAGAATACATATCTACAGCACCGTGACGGCATATCGCTGCGGGATCGCCGTCGTGATCCGCGAGGATAGTTTTCATCGTATCCACAGTGATATTGCCCCAGTGTTCTTTGACGAGATCGCGCATTCTGTCGCGTCGGGGACAAGAATCGGCGAGACTATTGGTTTCGCAGGGTGCAAATTCAGGGGTGAGGTAGTGGTTGGCGTGAACAATAGCATCGGGATGTGTATCGGTAAATTGCATCACGCCTTCGGGGCGGATTTCGAGATCGGCAATCTGCCCATCGCCAAAACAAAAGACCATATTGCCAGCCGAACAGGTGGGATGTTGTCTGAGAATTCGAAGACAGGTATTCAGATCTTCCTGCTCCAGCATAATGCGTTTGAGCGGATAGTGGGGCAGACCCATTTGCCAGGGACAATCGTAAAGCGCATTGGCAAAATGGGCCAGACCGTACTGGTTCATACCCGAGTAACCCAATTGTCCCGCAAAAGTAAAGAGCAATGCCCTGGGTCGGCCATCAGAAGGACAGACGTGTAAGAGAATGGCGACATCGGCGTATTCGGGTGCGAGATCCTGATTTTGACCAGCCAGGGGATACCCATCGGCAGTCGCAGAGCCAGTAAGCGCGAAAGCCGTGCAACCTTCGGGCGGAACACAAGCGGCTTCGCCCCGCGCCTGACACAAAAGAGCTTCGTCAAAAGAAATACCCGCACCATCTGCAAGCCCGTGAATTTCTTCCATAAGCAGCGGACTCAGCTTTTCAATTAAGGGATAAAAGGCACGCGCGCTTTGGCAGAGTTCATCGCGGGGTTTGCCCGTGAGTTTTTCAATCCACAAGAGATACTTGTGAACGAGATCTATAGCCTGTTTGCCGTGTTGATAACCCATATCGTACGCCGTACCAGATACTTCAATAAAAGGAAACGTGTGACCAGCTATCATAGCATTATCCATGGGACAATCCTGCGTTATCCATCCACAGGCGCATAATAGTCGGTGCCTGGCGGAGGAGATGGAGGTAGATATTCCCTGTTTGGCGTTGCTTAGCGAGATGTTTTTTGCCAAAGGGTTTGAGATTGAATTTGCCGGCGTTTTGAACGACAACTCTTTTCTTGTTATCGACCTCAATAGTAAGCACGTGTTCCTGCACCTGATTTTCTTCAGTAGCACCGAGATCGAGCGCGCGCAAAGACCAGAGGGATTTCTCACCTGCCGCACAGCGTTTGGCATAAGACCCTGCACAGTGATGCATGATGCGCCCCTCGGCGTAGAGTTGTTGCGAGGTGATAAGCTCGTGAACCGTCCACTGGACATTGCGTTTGAGCTTGGGGTCCAGTGTAACGTGTTCAAATTCTCTAAAGCCAGAGGACTTCCAGATATCCAATTCCACATCTTCCAGGCCCGTGAGTTCTTGATGCCACTCATCGACCTGGCGGAGGAGCTTATTAATACTGCGGCCCTTCATGCAAAAGTTGGGATGTAGCGGCGGTCCTTCGATCTCCGTGCCATCGGGTTGTGGAATGCGCTGAGGCGTAAATTTTTGATTGCGGATATAGTCGATGATGGGATTGATATAGCTGCGTTCGAGAAAAGCCTGATTGGCGAGAAAATGGACAACCGTCTCCCAAAAATCTTCGTTTTCAAATTTTTGCCCCAGAGGTCCGTGGGCAATTTCCCAGGCGTTTTTCGGGTTGCCGCCATAAGCTTCGTACTGAACTTTGCGAAGGCACTGAACAACGGTGTGGTAATTGCGTCTTTCTTGCAGGAGCAAATGCGCCATGCGCTTTGTGATCCGCATAGGCACATTCGCTGTGCGGATATTTTGCCCCATGCCAACGTGTATGAACCACGCTTGTTGCAGTCGCGCCTGCGGTATATTGCCTTGTAGAAATGCAGTGTCAAAAAATGCGGGCACATCGTATTTGGCCAGAAGATGACGCGCAAGACTATTGAATTGTCGCACTGGTTTATAGCTATCAGGTCGCCAATCCTCAACGGGCCGAATCCAATCCGCGTGATTGCGAGCGAGTTGCTCAAGAGCGGCGATATAGGTATTGACAACCGTATGACCAAAACGCTTGCAGGCGCGTGCGGGCCGCATCAAATCGCCGTATTTTTCAACGTGGAGAACGAGGTAGCCCAGCGCTTGTTGCGCGTCGGGATCACCATCGAGATTATTGTACATCGCGCGAATGCGAAAGAGCAAGTCTGAGACAGTTTCATTCTGAAGCTCGCCATTAAAGATACGGGTGATAAATTTGGCGCGATGGGCATTGTGCCTCGGGCTAATATCGGGATCGCGCTGCTCAACCTCGCGTTGCAAAAGATCAATTTCTACCCGACGCTGAGCGGCGGCTTTATCCAGACAGGTATCCAACCCATTGCGATAACACCAGAGTTTATAAGCGAGAACCGAGTCGAAGCCGAGCGTCTTAAAATGGGATTCGAGATCGGGTTTATTGAGAAGGACATTTGACATCGCACAATCCTGTTATTTAGAGATATGGAGGTCTTGATTTTACTACATACAAAGACAAATTTCATGTCACGGCGTTGTAAAGAATCAAAACCCCCGTAAAACCGTACTTTCTCTATGTGGCAGTCCTTCCTTCGGCGCGCGTTTTAACACGACGTATTCCAGACCGTGTTCCTCGCAAAAAACTCTCTTCTCCGGTTTGTCCCCATCCTCATTCACCGCGTAAATATCGGGTTTAAGAACCGCGATCTCTGGCTCGGCATCCATCCATCCATTGCCAGAGGAAATCAGACCCTGTGTGACAAAACGGATGGACTGCACAACATATCGGCGTTCGTTTTCATTGAACATGGGATGATTTTCGCCTTTGAGCAGACGAACATTTGCATCGTGACCCACAACCACGTACAAATCGCCCAACTCTGACACCTCTTCAAAAAATCGGATATGCCCGGAGTGAAACCAGTCAAAACACCCCGTCACAATTACTTTTTTATTTTTTCCATCCCCATCCGCTGTCTCAGTTACCGGAAACCCCCTGATATCATCCGCGGTCAAAACGCGATATGTGATATTGTGCATATCGCAAAAATGTCGTCTTTGCGGTGTATCATCTCGTTCATCCACCACCCATATATCGGTATGGATCGTATCGGGAAGCCCGTCCCTATCTGCCAATTCCGTCATAAGCGTCGCGCGATCCACATAGCGAATCGCATCCATCATATACATACGTTCTTCCTGGGGAAATTTGGTTCGCCCCACAATGACATTATCGCCCCATACCAGCGCGTGAAGACATCCGTATTTGGATGCCTCTTCCAAAAAACGTATATCGCGCGCGCTCATATCGTCAAAGCTACCTGAAACAATGACGGTCTTCATATTACTTCCCTTTGTCATATCGAACATCTACGCGAAGTGCGCCCGGCACGGGTTCTTCAGAAACAACGTAAATATACCCACCGCCACAACCCGAATACATCGCCCCGATATATCGCGATTGATAATATTCCAAAATACCTATCAGATCAATCCAAACAGTTGGGTGTCGCACCGTATGTGGCAAAAGGGTCTCCCAACAGACCATACACTCATTCAGAGATGCACCCAATCCCCGGGCATCTCTGGTGATAATCGCATCATAACAATCTTTGCCCGACTGACCCAATCTTTCAATCCATATCGGATCTAAATTCTTTTCACCCAACGGCTCATAGCCATCGGGGCGCGGAGCAACGGGAACCATATAGATCACATCTTCGAGCCAACGTGCCACATCGGAATCGTTATTGGACTCAATATGAACCGGAAAATAGCCGCCCTCGTAATCGCAATCGTAGTCGAGTCTGCTCACGCCCGGATAAAGCAACCCGATCATATCCTGCGAACCCGATGGCTCTGCCTTGCCTTCATTTTCGACCGTGTACAATTCTTTCACCAGATCGGATGGCGCGCGGTCGGGAAAGGTAGCTCCCCAGAGCCTCATCGCAACATCCCTCGTACTCGTCGCCATACCACAGCGATTCATAAAACGGCTGGTAGGTTCGAGTGAAACCACAACCATTGATCCGGGAGGCGATGGATTGTGCTGTGACAAAAACGGCTGATCAATCCACCCGCCGGCAAAAGCCATGCGAAAAGGAATATTGCCAATAACACCCGTAATATCTTTACTCATATAATTCTCCAAATACCCCTGCCTAACTCACCGTGCGCTTACCCGCTTTGCGGTCAGCGTATTGCTGTGCAATCCACGCATAAGTCTTAGCCATACCGTCGCGCAAAGAGGTATCTGGCTCCCAGTCGAGCATTTCTTTAATCATCGCATTGTCACTATTGCGCCCAGCAACGCCCTGAGGCGCGGTCAAATCATACGTGCGTTTGAGTTTAACATCGCCGATTTCCTCGATAACACTGACCAATTCATTGATGGAAACCAGTTCGCTCGAACCGAGATTGATAGGCGTTGCAACCAGGTCTTCACTGTGCATAATCATATCGACGCCTCTGATACAATCGTCAACGTACATAAAACTGCGCGTCTGGTTGCCATCGCCCCAAATATCAATTTCGAGTTTGCCACTGTCTTTGGCTTCAATCGCCTTACGGCAAAGCGCGGCAGGTGCTTTTTCTCGCCCGCCATCCCACGTCCCATAAGGACCATACACATTGTGGAACCGCGCAATCGCGGTCTTCATCCCGCGTTCGGACCAATATTCCTCGCAAAACATTTCCGAAACCAGCTTTTCCCAACCGTATCCGCGCTCGGCCATTGCTGGATAGGCATCTGATTCTTTAAGTGCCCGCACATTGGGGTCCTTCTGCAATTCAGTATTGTACGCGCAGGCAGAAGAAGAAAAGAAATACCGATCTACACCTGCCCAATAGGCTGCTTCAATCAGATGGGTATTGATGAGAACACTCCGCAAACACTCGACCCGGAATCGCTCAATAAATCCCATCCCTCCCATGTCCGCTGCAAGATTGTACACTTCGACAGCACCTTCAACGGCGCGTTTGCAACTATCTTCATCGCTCAAACCCAAACACAGATTCTCCACCCCAGGCACGCGCTGGTACCATTCGGGCAAGGGCTTCTTATCAACAGCGCGAAGCCGCACAAACCCCTGTTCATGAAAATATCGCGTCAATGCGCCAGCAATAAAACCGCCCGCCCCGCAAATAACGATCAAATCGTCTTTATTGAGCGTTGTTGCTGCTATTTGCTGCTTTCCCATCGGGTTCCTCCAAAGTAAATAGTCTGTATTCTGGTATTGTGCGTCTGCAAAAACTCCACCAACATCCGGGGAGATATTACAAAAGAGAGACAAAAGACGCAAGAAATGAGAGGCAATCAGCTATGTCAAAAAATCCTGTGACCTAACGAAACCAGCGCACGCATGACCAGGTCTGGTTCCACGCGGTGAGGGTAGTTTATGAAGGGCGCAATCAACTCGGCATCGCCCCCAGTCAAAACAAGCGTCGCACGCCCATCCGGAACCAATTCACAAAACAGTCGCTCTACGGCACCTGCAGCCCCATAAACAATACCCGCCTGGATACAAGAAGCCGTATCCGTCCCAACAGCCGAATCCGGCGGTCGAAGTGCCACATGGGGAAGCAAACTCGTTTCATCGTGCAAAGCGCGCAACCCCATACCCAAACCCGGTGCAATCGTTCCTCCACAAAAAACACCATCTGCTGTCACCACATCCACAGTCAGCGCAGAACCAAAAGCAGCGACAACCACACCGTCCGCGCATACGCGAAACGCCTCGCTGGCTTGCAATAGCCGATCAATGCCAACATGGTCGGGACGAGGCACAGCAATATCAATCCCCAGATCCATTTCTGTATCGACCACCTGTGGCGCTATCGCCCATACTGTCTGAACCGCCTTGTGGATCACCGCATCTGCACCGCGCACCACAGAAGCAACCAGACAGTAATCGGGCATCCCCTTCGGGGCAAAACGCGATTCAAGTACACGCACGACCTGTGCCCTATCCCAATCCTCACCGGCCATGTCTTGCACCGCACTTAGAGACGCACGCGCAATCAGGCGACCGTCATCGTATAACGCCGCCTTCAAACGCGAATTGCCCACATCAAAAACCAGCAGCTTTCGCCCCATTGTTCAATCCCTATTCAGCGATTAACCCTTCACCTCTCGCCGCCGCGCGTGTAAAACCAGTTCGGTATATCCATTGGCAACTTCGCGGCCCTTGAAAACCAGATCGAGCGCCGCCTGGAACGCAATGCTTTCATCAAAATTCGGAGCCATATTGCGATACGCCGCATCGCCCGCATTCTGCCTATCGACAACCGCGGCCATCTTCTCAAATATCTCGCGGACTTGCTCGGCACTCACAATCCCGTGATGCAACCAGTTGGCGATATGCTGGCTCGAAATACGCAATGTCGCGCGATCTTCCATCAGGCCCACATCGTGAATATCGGGCACCTTAGAACAGCCAACGCCCTGATTAACCCAGCGCACCACATAGCCCAAAATGCCCTGCGCATTATTATCCAATTCCTGCACAATCTCCTCATCCGTCAGATCCCTATCCAGCAAAGGCGGCGTCAAAATCGCATCCAGACTCGCGCGTTCTCGCCTTGCGAGTTCTGCCTGCCGCGCTGAAACATTCACCTGATGGTAGTGCATCGCATGCAATGTGGCCGCAGTTGGCGAAGGAACCCACGCGGTTGTCGCCCCTGCTTCGGGGTGATTCATCTTCGTCTCCACCATTTCCCGCATCGCATCGGGCATCGCCCACATCCCCTTGCCAATTTGCCCTTTGCCGATCAACCCCGTCTCAATACCCACATCCACATTCCAATCCTCATAAGCCGTCAACCACGGTTGCGCCTTAATTTCATTCTTGGGAAGCATAGCACCGGCTTCCATACTCGTGTGTATCTCATCACCCGTGCGATCCAAAAATCCCGTATTGATGAAAATGACGCGCTCGCGAGCTTCCCACATAGCGCGTTTCAAATTGATAGTCGTGCGCCGCTCTTCATCCATAATGCCGATTTTTAGCGTATTTCGCGCAAGTCCAAGCGCATCTTCCACACGCCCGAATAATTCTACCGTCGCCCCCACTTCTTCAGGCCCGTGCATCTTGGGCTTTACGATATACACGCTACCCGAGCGACTATTTTGAAACAAGCCATTGCCCTTCAAATCGTGAATAGCCGCCAGCGACGTTACCATCGCATCCAAAAACCCTTCGGGAATCGCCTCTCCATCCGCAGTCGTCACCGCATCGGTGTACATGTGAATACCCACATTTCGCACCAGCAGCGTACTTCGTCCTGGCAATACCAACGCACCGCCATCTGGCCGGATATACTTCCTATCGGGATTCAATCTGCGATTCAGGGGTTGTCCATTCTTTTCAAAAGTCGTCTCCAATGTGCCCTTCATCAGACCACACCAGTTGCGATACACGCGCACCTTGTCCGCGGCATCCACAGCCGATACGGAATCCTCACAGTCCTGAATCGTGGTAATTGCGGACTCCAGCACCACATCTTTTACCCCTGCCGGATGGTCTTTGCCAATGGGATGGTCTGGATCGATCAGAATCTCAATATGCAACCCATTGTGCGCCAACAACACGCTGGACAATTTCCCATCTCGCTCCGCATAGCCCACAAACTGATGCGGGTCTGACAGCCCCGCATCCCGACCATCAACCTCTACAACAAGCACCTTTTGCCCGCCCTCTTCACGCAGGGCAACCGCCGTCACTTCTGCATAAGACCCACCGGACAGCGGCACAGTCGCATCCAAAAATTCATTCGCACTGGCAATCACCTTCTCGCCGCGCACGGGATTATACGCCGTTCCCTTATCCGCACCACCATCCTCCGGGATCACATCTGTCCCATACAGCGCATCGTACAAACTGCCCCAGCGCGCATTGGCCGCATTCAAACAATAACGCGCATTATCCACCGGCACGACCAACTGCGGTCCGGCCACCGTCGCAACCTCTGGATCAACGCCATTCGTCAACACCTGAAAATGATCCCCTTCGGGCAATAAATACCCGATCTCTTGCAAAAATGCCCTGTACGCTTCCCCATCAATAGATTCGCGCCCCTTGTGCCAGGCATCGATCTTTGCCTGTAAGACATCGCGCTTTTCCAATAAACGCCGGTTCTCCTTCCCCAGATCTCTTACAATCTCCTCCAACCCCTGCCAAAAAGCCTCTGCATCCACGCCCGTATCGGGCGCGATTTCGTCTTTGACCAATGCGTAAAGCTCGGCATCTACGTTTAATTCTCCAACCGCTACCACACTCATATACCACTCCTTTGAAAACTCATGTATATCCACCTTTGCCCAACAAAATACGCGCCTCTTCGTCATCGCCCTCTAAAATCGCCTGCGTCAACCCATCATCGGGAGGCGACCCACCGTGTGGTGATCGGCGCAACCAGGTCGGCGTATAACTCAAAATCAACATCCTGCGCTTTGTCCTCAACGTCGGCAATCCGCGATGCCACAAATTGCTGTGAATCAATACGCCGCCCCCGGCCTTCACGCGAACCACAAGCTCACCTTCGACTAGCTCATAAGTATCGGGGGGCGGTGCTCTGTCCAACCAATTGTGCGACCCAGGCACAATTCCCACAGCCCCCGTATCATCATTCAAATCATCCAGATAAATCAAAGCATCCAACCCGTGAGGTCTGGAAAACCACGGAGGCAAAGGATAGGAAACCACGCGCAAATGCTGGTGCCATGGGGTCTGATGAGGTGCCGCAGCCGGATAACTGATCCGCGCGCTCAGTCCCCGAAGCCTGACCAGCGGCCCCATCATCGCCCGCGCGATAGATAACACAGGCGGAAATTTCAACAAATCCAAAAACACCGGATCTTTATCCATCAAATGCCGCGGAATACGCCCCCAGGACCGCTTTCCAGTATCTCGAAACGCACCCGATTCCCGCTCTTCCAACCGATCCAGCGCGTCTTGCAGTGCTTTCAAGTCCTCGCCCGCGAACAATCCCTCGCGCACCAGATACCCTTCCCGATCAAATTGCTGCAATTCCTCTGCCGATGCACAGACATCTATTTCGTAATGGTGGTCTGATCCGCGGGTATTGGGACTGAGAACCTTATAAGACACTGTGTAATTCTGTTCAAAAGTGTGAGCCATATCATCTCCTTATGCCAAAACCAGGAGCCAGTCGCCATCTCCCGGTGCTTCGTAAATACGCCTGCCATTACCCTCGCGTACTTCTGCTGCTTCCACATCGCCATCGCGCGGATTGTACCAGATACCTCGAAGATGTGGTGACAGCCCCGCCATCTTCACCTCCACCGCCTCGCCCTGTGGTGTATAGGCCACCACGAGATCGTTTTCCACAGATTTAGAAATCAAAATGTGTTTGTGTACATCTTCCCGTCCGGGCTGCACGCCCAATAACTCTGGCGACGGACGCAATCTCCACCACCCAATCGAATCAAATGCATCCACAAGATGGCGCACTTGCTCTGCCCCATCCATCAGCAACGCATCATGCCAGGGCAGAGGCGTTCCCGAATTGGGATGATCAACGGGCGGGCCGCTGCCATCGTCCCACCCCCATACACCATGCCCCCCATAAGTCACGCCAGCGGTTGGCGCATTGAGCAGGCTCCAGTACATTGCCTTTCTAACCGACGCTGCATCGTGTGGCCGCTTTGAATGATACGCCACGTGATTTTCATAAGCAGGCTCCATATTAATATAAAATTGGCGCGGTGTCTTTTTCCAATCTTCTGAAGGGGGGGCCCGTCACAATCCACTGCAAAGTCTCGTCACTGTCACCGTGCCCGCTTTGATAGCCCACCACATCGAGCCAATTTTCAGACCGAAATTCATCAGCAGGAAATCGCCGTCCCGAACTGTGCATCGCCACAGGCGCGTGAGGACCTTTCCCGAAAACCGCTCGCCCAACGCGCTGCCATCGCTCGGCATTCTCACCATCGTAATTGCCATCCCCACCCAAAATCCACACCACGGGATAACACGCCCAGCGCGCGACCATATACTCAGCCAACAGGATCAACTGATCCTCTGACAACGAGACGCCCGGACTCTTTTCCGGATGATTACGCCCCCCCAGTGCCCACAACATCACGGGCGCATTAACCAGGCCCGCCTGAAAGATCATATCCACCCAGTCATCCAAACGCTGAAAAAAGGCCGGATTTATTGCGATCTTTTCCACGCCAAAAAACGCCAGATTGCCCTCGATATCGCCATCTGGAGCCGCCCGCCACTGCGTAGCCACCCATTGTACGGTATTAAACCCCTGCCGCACGCGCTCGCTGAGATAATAGCGCCATTCATCTCGCGTCGCCCGCAAACACCCATTCCACGCCGTATCTGCCATAAAGAAAAACGGCTTCTCATCGGCATAAATAAAATGCCGCCTGTTTGCGGACAGCGCAATGGGACCGTGTACATCAAATTCACTGCTCGTCTGCGATGGCCCACATATAAAACGCCCCTCGCGATTGTGCAATTCCGCGTTTTCCGCATCTGAAAAAAATGTCGCATACGACCACTCGCCCTCTTCATCTGGACAAAAACGCACGCGCCATTGCCGCCCGCCATCCCAAAATCCCATCACATTATAGACCGACCCAAACGGCGAAGTAAACACCACCTGCAATGCCGCTTCTTGAATGGGATTTTCGTAGTCTTTATCACTCTCGAAATCGATCTCAATGCGTCCCCATTTTGTCACAACTAGCGCATGGCCGTTTTGATCTATTTCGCTCATACTGCCACCTCTATTTCATTTTTTTCCGGTCCCTGGTCAAGCACATCTTCTACAAAAGCGCGCAAGACTTCGGCCGTGCTCCACGCCTGGGCAAAACAGCCGCGAGATGCATGGGGAGGATCGCCATCGAAAATTTCAGAAATATGTCCCAGGCCCGATTCTTCAACCTGGCGCAACAAAGGGCACAACATGTGTCTTGCATTAGTATGGACATCTGCCTCTTTTCTGTGAATGCGAACCCATGAAGTGATGAATGGCCCCATAAGCCATGCCCAAACCGTCCCCTGGTGATACGCACTATCGCGACTATACGGATCCCCGCCATAAGTACCCCTATATGCCGCGTCGGATGGCGACAGGCTTCGCAAACCATAAGGCGTGAGCAACTCGCGTTCGACCACATCGAGAATACTGCGTTCACGCCCGGCGTCGAGCATGCGATGCGGCAGACTAAGGGCAAAGATCTGGTTCGGGCGAATCGCCGCATCGGGCACCGTATCGATCAGACAGTCGTACAGACATCCGGCACCGGGGTTCCAAAATGCGTCGGCAAAGCGCGCAGCTATTTTTTCAGCAAGCCCGGCGTATTCAGTGCTGAGATTGGGTTCGCCATATCTATCAGCCAGGTCCCGCATCACACACAGCGCGTTGTACCACAGCGCATTGACTTCAACGGGTTTGCCCTGCCTCGGGGTAACGACCCAGTTTTCGACCTTGGCATCCATCCATGTGAGTTGCACACCGGGTTCCCCGGCATAGAGCAATCCATCGCAATCCAGATGGATGTTATAGCGCGTTCCCCGAACAAAATAGTGGATGATCTCTTGTAGCACCGGCCAGAGAGTTTCACGCACAAAATTATAATCATCTGTGTACGCCAAAAAGCGATCCACCGCATAGACATACCACAGCGTTGCATCCACACTATTGTACTCGGGTATATCACCGCAATCGGGAAATCGGTTTGGAATCATCCCCTTATCGCAGAAACGCGCATAAGCAGCGAGAATGTCGCGGGCTTCGTCAAATCGTCCGGTCACCAGCGCGAGACCGGGCAGCGCGATCATCGTATCGCGGCCCCAATCCGTAAACCAGGGATAACCCGCGATAATGGTGGCGCATGCGTCGCTGCGCTTGACGAGAAAGGCATCTGCACTCAGACTGAGCCCCGTACATTTGGGAACTGTTTGGACAATTTTATTTCTCCGATCTATCTCAGCCTGCCGAAGCGCGTTCACCTGATCGCAAGTACCCCGTTCAAGGCTGCCGAGCAAGTGCGCGGATTCACCCGTTTCGAGATCAAAGGTAAATTCTCCGGGGCAATACAAATCTTCCCGATTATCGAGGCCGCGATAGGCTTCAACGACATATTCAAAATTGTAATACCAATCGCCACGCGATTGAAATTCTCCATTGTGCGCGATATACAAAGGCGGAAATTCGGGATAAGGCTGAAAACTCATCAGGCCATCGCGAACATCGACATCGCCATTGAGCAAAGAATTCTGGTGCGTCAGGTGATGGTAATCTCGGAAAGCCGCGAGTGGTCGCAGCGTAAGCATAACAGGACGATCAAAGGGGCCATACGCGACCACAGTGGTATTGTGACCGTAAACCATAAAAATTTGCTTTTCAAAACACAAGTCGCCAACGCAATAGGTAAAGATCGGGTAGGGATCTAAACGAACGTTTTCGAGATAGCTGTAACCGTGCGGATGGATATCGCCAAAATAGCAATTACTACTCAGTTCAAAAGTCCCTATACCGGGCGCAACGAGCGTTTCCTCAAATTTGGACAGCGCGACAAATCGACCGTGCAACTCATTTTGTGCGGGAATGAGCAAGCCGTGGTACCGCCGCGTGTTCATCCCGATGATAGTCGAACACGCAAAACCACCCAGACCATTGGTTTCAAGCCACTCCCGTCCCATTGCCGGATCGAGATCGCGACATATTTTCTTTTTGATAAAAATATTCATAATCCGTTTTCATGCACCGAATGGAATATTCCCTCCTCCTTGACACCAGGCAGTTTTGTATCTATAAATACTTGGGGTAAACTTCTCTATAACGAACACATATATGACTGCAAAACAACTGACATTAATGATAAACACGCGCTCCAAATCCCCTGCATCTGACAGGCTCAAACGGGAATTGGCGGATTTCAACGCATTCGGCAAAGATACAATTGTGACTTCTACGGAAGCCGCGACTGATTGCGAGCGGGTTCGCATTGAAACTTACATAAACGAATTTTGGACCTCAAAACAAAGAGCGGCCAACGCACTCCACGAAATATCATATCGAGCGTGCTTCAAGCCTCAACTCCCCAGATTCTTTATCGAACGATTAACCACACCGGGCGACGCGGTTTATGACCCCTTTGCCGGACGGGGTACAACACTTATCGAATCCGCACTTTTAGGTCGCGTTCCCATAGGATGCGACGTCAATCCATTGAGTGTAATCCTCACGCTCCCCCGCCTGAATCCACCCACCATTGATCAAGTCGCCGACAGACTATCCCGTATAGAACTCGAAGATGTCGATGAATATCCAGAAGAACTACGGGTCTTTTATCACCCGGAAACCCTCAAGCAGATTTGTGCTTTAAAAAAATATCTTAAAGAAAAAACCGGCAGCTGGATCGATCAATGGCTTCGCGTGGTCGCAATGAACAGATTAACGGGTCACTCATCCGGCTTTTTCTCCGTTTATACCCTGCCCCCTAACCAGGCGGTCTCCGTTGATTCACAAAAAAAAATCAACCAGAAGAGAAATCAAGCACCGCCATTGCGAGATGTCAAAAACCTCATCTTAAAAAAAACGCGCGCCCTTTTGAAACACTGCGACGAACAAACTCGGCATACCCTAACAGGCGTCTTTCCCCAAACGCAATTCCTCACCCAACCAGCACATAGTGTCCCCGAAATTGCCTCCAACTCCATCGCCCTTGTCATAACCTCCCCACCATTTCTCGATGTCGTCAACTACGCACAGGACAATTGGTTGCGATGCTGGTTTTGCGGGATAGACCCCGCGGCTGTTCCCATCACCATGGCGAGAAAAGTCGAGCAGTGGCAACGCGAAATGACAAAGATTTTCCGCGAATTAGAGCGCGTTTTGAAACCCGGAGGACATATCGCCTTTGAAGTCGGTGAAGTCAGACACGGCAAAGTCAAACTCGAAGAAGCGGTTATCCCGTGCGGTATCGAAGCTGGACTTACGCCATTGCTGGTCTTAATCAACGACCAAAAATTCACCAAAACCGCCAATGTTTGGGGCGTCGATAATTTAAAAAAAGGGACAAACACCAATCGCGTCGTCGTGTTTAAAAAAGAACTGCGCGAATAGACGAATGGGTGATCCCACCCCGCCATCCAACGGGCGGGCACGGGGGCACCGCCCCTACATTGTGTTATCGCAATTGTACACCACTCCGTTGATTTGCTTTTTACTCAAACTGACTTTTACTCTGATTGCATGCCTTGCCTTTGCCGCGAATAATATCTGCTCGCTGCCACAGCTCAACAGCGCGACAAATCGCGTCACTCTCGCCGAGATGCTGTTGGATCTGTGCTCTGGTGAACCAGTCGCAGTGCCCATTTGCCAGCGCATCGGCGTCTATGTTTTCATCCGAGAAGCCATAAACTCGACAAACACCATCTTCCTCTTCCACATCCTCAATATAGGACATCCACGGCACCTCCAGCTCGAGCTGCGTTCTGGTAAGAGCTTGCAAAGAGCCGACCCGCGCGCCAATATCCCAGCCGACCAGTTTCTCCTCTTCCCACCCCTCGCCTCCCGGCAACTCCCAGCGCTTCGTTTCATCATCGCGTCGCAGCAAGAACCTCGGTTCCCCGCCGTTCGGACACTCGATAAGCAAACGTGTCGTCTCAATCGGCTTGTCAAAACAGACTGGGATAAGCCGTTTCCCATCATCGCTCAAAGCCTCAAGTGCCGCGGAATTGTACGGATAATATCCCGCCGCAGGAGGCGCGTTTGCCGCACAATACTTATTGAAAATACCGCAACGGTCTTCTGTACTCGTACCGGCAGGTGCTTCATGCCAGACATGCTCGTTGACAATCAGCAAATCCCCCGCTTTGAGTTCCGGATCAATAAAATCCGGCAATTGGCTCGCATCGGGACGGTTGACATCTAAGATATGTGCCTCCTCGTCGATTACCCGCGTCAGTTTGTGCGACCTGGGCGATACCAGAAAGGGGCCATACACCGGATCGAAATCAGTCAACGGAATAATGGCAAACACCCAGTTCATCGACGAACCCACGGGACGCCACCGTTTGTAATCGCAGTGGGCACCACCCCCCTTATCCCCCGGCGTCCGCAAATACGCGACAAAAGCCGTCAAATGCGCGGGTTGACCCAGCACGGACTCTACGGCACCAATAACCGTCGGATGCTCGGCAATCGAGGTAAGCCCTGGCTCTGCCAGCCTGTTGCCACTGACTGTGTACTTCGCCGGCGCGGGATAGGTGAGCTTTGGTGGGTACGCACCGCGTTTGACCTGTTCTTGCACGACGCGACGAAGTTCCTTCGCTTCAGTCGCGGATAACACATTGCGAATAATCAGATAACCATCCTCATAGTAATCCGCAATCTGTTGCTCGCTAAGAGATGGGGTGATCGGCATAGTCATAATGAGAACTCCTTTCAAAATGAACGCGACTTTTTTTCGTCTGTCAGTTCTGATGTGGGTAGAATCCGATACAACTCAGGCGATCTGCTACCTTGAGATTAATATAAGAGCGTCAGGAGGAGGATAATAGCCAAATGTCTCCAATTCCTGACGCTCAATTAAACGGTCTATATAATTGAAATCCAAAATACGAGCAGTCACTTCGCCTATTTCTGTAAGGGTATCAATTCTCACGCCGTTCAAAGCGAAATGGTCTGCCCAATGATCAATACGTGGATTAAAAAAACGACAAAATTGCCCCGTTTGTCTCACGATAGACCCAATGTCACTACCCTTGTTGCGATTGCAGAACAAACACGCATAGGCCAGATTGCTATCTTCTGTTGGTCCGCCATGTTTCACACTAATGATGTGATCAATTTCGCATCCAAAATAGGCATCATCTTCGTGAATCAGGCAGTACTCGCACAGCCCCATGGCGCGTGTTATCACAAGTTGTCGCAAGGCAACGCTGATATAGGTTTTACTCATCTTTCAAATAGTGGCGAGTACGAGCCTTAGCAAGACGCATCAGATGCTCAAGTTCCAAATAATGATTGAGTTCAGCCGTCTCTTCTGCAGTAAGTCCTGTTGTTTTCTCGCGATAGACCAGATCTGCGACTTGCTTTTTGGCAGTTTCAGATGGATGAAAAGCTACCAAATCTTCGGGGGTTATCCCCTCTGCAATAAAATCGATGATTTCCAGGTAAGCAGATGATACACTCATCTTCTCATCCTCCTTTCTTTGCTGTTATTTCTTTTTTGTTCCACGGCTTATATATACGGCATTTTTTCGTATAACACAATATCAGAGGTCTTGTACAAAATTTTGCCGATAAACAGAGGGTGTGTGAAAGGATGCGCTTAAACGGATATTGTCGTTTTTCAATAGTATCTTGCGCGAACCTGTTCTTATGAGTCGGTAAACTTGTATTTCTTATCGGGAACAACGTAGTGAATTGTTGTTCTTTGATTAAGGATTTGGATGTGGCCCTTTTACTGCCGAAGGTGGAAGAAATCGGTTTGGTTCTTTTTTTAAATTTTTTAGCGGCTTTGATGCCATTAGGTTGATTTTACATATAATAACGGAAGGACGGAAGCGGTTGCTGGTCTTCTCCCACTTCGGCCATGATGCCACCGACTCGCCGAGAAAAAAAGAGGGTTACCGGGTGGGCATTGTTGATGCTTGCAGTATTCCAGTTCATGCGTGCAAGCCCTAAAATATCCGACGCAACCCGGTGCAGGTCAGCCCCATCATTGCTCACAAGTCTAACAGGAGCGGGAATGTGTGGTCCAGGATATGTTCTCCATTCAGGCATGTAACCTGTGGTGAATAGATATGTAGTCGTTTTATTCGGTCAAGTCCTATTTTTAGTTGAAATAATCGAGGCCGGTGGTTTCAATCAGCAGCAAGCGCGTCTTGCCAGTCCGTATCTATCTTCAAGTCCTTTTGAAGCGCGCGCCTGAGCGTGGGCAGGCTTCGGAAGCCTTTAACCCTTCGCAAGCGCGGTTCAATATCCAACAGCGCAGTGGCCAACCAGCGTGTGCGTTGATTCGAGTTTGTCCATCGCTTCACATTTCTCGTCAGTTGCGCTACCATTGAGTTGAGGGACTCAATGCAGTTGGTGGTACGAAAGGATTGCTTCAACTGCGGCATGAGTCTTAGGCGGTGCAGGCTCAGGGTTTCTTCGAGTCCTTCTTCAAGGCTTTTTGTCGCGTCTTCATTGATCAAAGTGAGTTCGGGTTTGAGTGCATAAAGAGCAGCTTTGGCTTCTTTGTAGGTGAGCAGACCGTAGGCATTTTGTAGGGCCTTTTTAATCTCATCTTGCTTGCCTTTGGGCAGATAGGCCCTCACATTTTCTCGTTTGTGCCACTGGCAACGTTGAATGACCACATAGCCATCTAATGCCTTTGTCAGAGCGGCATATAAGCCTTTTGAGCCGTCAATAAGATACAGCAGGCCCTTGTGATAGACCAGATCACGATTTATGAGGGACCGTATAAACTGCCGACAGACGCGCTCGTTCTCGGTGGCGGCCTGGACAAAGCCCAACGGGATTTTATCGCCTTTTATAGTCACACCAAGGGCAATGATCATCTCCTGATCTGCAAAGGTCTTCCCATCTATAAACAGGGCGACGAGGTCATACTGTGCTAAAGACCGATTTTGAAACTGCTTCAACTTTTGTGCCGACGCCTTGATAAAGCGTCTCGACACGGTGGATGAAGATAGCCCAAAGGCCTCCGGTACCGTCTCGGCACATTCTTGATAAGAGCGTGTGGCAATGCCTTTTATCATCCGAAGGAGCAGTCCTTCATCCATCTTTCGGGGATGCTGGAGATGATGATAGGTCTGTAGGGAGGCTTCCTCATCGGTCACCACATTACGCACCCTGGGAACAGAGATAGGCACTTTCTGATCGGCGAGATACACCGAGCCTTGTTGACTGCCCCACCGACGATTGGAATTTTGGCCCTCTTTGCGTGTGTATCTCTGCCCGGCCAAGCGGGTCACTTCGTTCTGTAATTCTTCTGCCACGGCGTCTAATCCTAATGGAATCAAGGCTTGGATCAACGCGATCCGTGTATCCAGGGTGCTCATCTCTTCTTCAAGGGGTGTCTCTGGCGTTGCATCGTCTTTGTGGATGGCCTTGACTTTGGGGGCGTTGTGCGATACTTTTTTCATCACGGGCTCCTTTGGTTGAGGACACAGCGTTTTCTGGCTTGAATTTGCTGTATCCAATTTACATTGGAGCCTCTACTATTTCAACTAAGATAAGCACAATGTCCTTGTTGAGATTTTGGTAAAGTCAGACTTAGTCTGAATGACACTAACATGGTGGGGACGACTATTGCTCTTGCATAAGTCCAGCAAAATTGTATCAAAATTCGTAGTTAGTATGGTAAGAATGCGTTTTCGCGCCATAAGTTCGGCCACTCGTTCGTACCCTGAGCTTGGTGGAACTTGAGGATTGATTAATTCCATAAAGAATTTTTTTCGAGTTTCTCTGGGTTGAAGAATGTTATCAACTGCATCAGGATAATTATCCGCTCGCTTCCTATCCTCACCATACCAGTTCTGTTTTTTTAGCCAAGGGTACCAGTCGCTACGCCGTATATACGGATCTGCGGGAGAAGAGTTATTTTCGTTACAGTATCCCCATTTGGCTATTTTTTCCACCAATTCATCCGATGGAGGAATACCTGATTTAACAGAAGCTCCGGCACCAAGCAGCAAGATCGGGTCTGGCCCCTGTTTAAATAGTGAACATAAACGTCCAATGGTTTTCGTCTGAAATTTCAAAATGTCGTTCCTTTCTTAATACACATCCGGTACGTCGTTCTGTCTTTTTATAATTGGTTAATTAAATAATACTCCATTTTCACAATATTTTCAAAAATATTGTGAAAATTTCTTGTCTTATGCGAATTGACACACCGATATCGAAATCAAAGATATGCGAATACTGGAACCCGCTCCTACATATCATGAACACCAAAAGCCACCTCGTTTTGAAGTGGCTTTTGGTATTTTGAAATTATTGATTTATGAGTCTTCGCTGAATTTGATGCTACAACCGAGAGCTTTGGTATCGGATATTGAAATGGCTTCTCCGGCTAATAATGCGTCGAGCGCGTCTTTGAGATAGGCCGCTTCCACGGCATTCGCATCCGAAGCATTATCGTCAATCGCACCGTGATACGCCAGCTTGCCTTTATCATTAAAAAGAAAAACTTCTGGTGTGCGGCTGGCACCAAATGCGCGGGCGACCTGGGATGCGGAATCAACCACATAGGGAAATTCGTAAGACAGAGCTTTCGCACGAGCGACCATCTCATCAAAACCATCTTCTGCAGCACGTGTAGGATCATTGGAGTTAATCACAATAACGCCAAAACCCCTACTGCGATACGCATTGCCAATACTGGCTACGCGACTTTCCCATTTAACGGCCCACGGGCAGGAGTTGCACGAAAAAATGACCAGAGTGCCCTTCTCGCCCTGCACGCTATCCAGAATGTACATCTTACCATCGGTTCCTTTCATCTCCAGGTCGGTTGCCGGTGCTTCCGCGCCCAATGCGAGGGTTTCGCTTTTGCCCGCTTCGACATTGAAACCCATCGCTGCGACAAGTGCAATAGCTAATAATTTACGCATGGAATCCTCCTGATATTTGGTGGTATGAGCGTATCTGTAGTCTGGATTCTCGAATGGGCTGCTGAAGCATCCCTTACCCATTCCCTGCACTCAGGGCAGGCTGTTTCGCTGCTCACATCTTGTGTCTTTGTGTGAGGCCCTCTCACTCTCACGTCTCGCCTCTCGCCTTTAAGAATGAAGGGGGACCTGACTGCTGATCGCCCTCCATCAATACATCGCGTATTTTTTTCTCAAATTGTTCGCGCGAGGTCTTACCGAGCCAAAAATAGCGTTTATTGCCCTCGCTATCGTATAACCATGTAGCGGGTATTGCGCCCGACCAGTTGGGGTCTAATGTATTGATAAACGCCCTATCGCTCCTCAACTTGAGATAGCTCGGAAAGTCAACACCTTGCGCTTTGAGAAAGGCAATCGCGCCATCGGCCTGACCTTCAAAATCGGCAGAAATAAAGACGAGCTTTACGCCTTGTTCTTTGTACTGCTGATAAACAGCCATCAAATCGGGAAACTCTTCAACACATGGTTGACACCACGTTGCCCAGACATTGACCAGAACGACCCTGGCATCGGTATTTTTCACATTCTTGAGAATCTCCTCTGCAGTCGCAGGAATGAGGTACGGATCCTTATTCGATACGCGATCTGTTTTGGGTGCGTCGCAACCGATCAAAAGAAGAACAAGAAAAACAAATATATGACGTTCCAAAAAAGACCTCCGTGTTAAAACGCAAAGGTATTATCCACCCAGGGCGTCTTTATAGGCTTGCAGGCTCTCTTGTATGCCCTCATCTGAAAGCGCGAGAATTTGTGCTGCCAGCACAGCGGCATTGCGCGCATTGTCAATACCCACAGTCGCAACGGGGACCCCCGGAGGCATCTGAACAATAGCGTATAGTGCATCAACGCCGTTGAGCGCACCCGAAGCACATGGAACGCCAATAACCGGCAAGGTCGTATGCGCGGCAATCACACCGGGCAGTGCTGCGGCCAATCCAGCACCTGCAATAATCACCTTGAGACCACGCGCCTTTGCCGTGCTGGCGTATTCAGCGGTGCGCCCGGGGTTGCGATGGGCGGAACATACAATCATATCGTAAGGAATCTGGAGTTCGTCGAGAATGGCGCAGCCTTTTTGCATCGTGGGTTCATCCGATGAACTGCCCATAATAATGCCAACAACCGGATCTGCCATAAAATCTCCTTTGGTATTTAGCTTTTTTTATTGATTCAACCGGCGCACTCGCGCAGGTGTGTGGTCAGCCTGAGTCTCGCTGGAAAAAATCTTGAGCGACCTGTCCTCAATGGGCAAATCAATGCGGACGCCACCCCGCCGATGGGATTCCCGCAGTGCAATAGCAACCTCAAGAGCAGCGCGACCATCGGCTCCAGAGCAACGCGGCGGACGGTTGTTCTCCATGGCATCAATCAAATCATCAACAGTGATAATACCCTGACCTACGGGACGCGCTGGTTGCGGGAAGGGAGACCTGGCGGGGACACTCCGCCTGCCGTCCGAAACCCTCTGGAAAAACTCAAACTCAAGCGCGTCCGATAACGTGCGTACCCTGCCCCGTGTCCCAATAATATCAAATTCCCACGAAGCAACACCAGTCGATGTCCCGCGAAGATATGCCCGAACGCCATTGTCAAAAGCGAGATACCCATTGCCCATCAGATCGTCATCAGATGCGGCTTCCACATCCGACGCCATTTCTCCAAAAACCCATGAAACAGCGCCACCAGCGAGATAGCGAATCGTGTCTATCGCGTGGCTGCCATTGTGCGACAAACCACACTGGGCATAAGCCGTTATCTGGAGAATATCGCCGAGGTCACCAGATTCAATCATGCGGCGGGTCTCACTAAAATAGGGATTGTAACGGCGCGAGCAATACACAGCAATGGCAACGCCATTTTCCCGGCACGCATTGACCATAGCATCGGCTTCTTCAAGGCTAAAGGCAATCGGTTTTTCCACCCATAAAGCTTTGACACCAGCTTCCACAGCATCCAGTACAATTTGCGGGCGGTAACGCGCTGTGGTAGTCACACTGACGATATCGGGTTTCGCTTTTTCCAGCAGGTCGTGATGATTGGCATACAGATGCTCGCTATCAACACCCCACCGCTCGCCAAACAGAGCGCATTGTTCATCGTGGGGATCAGCCCCGGCAATGAGATCGGTTTGCGGATGCGCGCAATAAGTGGGCGCGTGGCAATAGGGCAAGAAAATGGATCCACCATGCATGATTTCATCATCAAAAGTACTGCCCATACGCCCCAGACCAATAACCGCTGCTTTGTAAGACATCGTAAGCCTCCAGAAATGTCTGGTTATCTTGTTCAAGAAAGATACACGTTATGACGCTTAACCGCCAAATTGGTTGGCAAAGATCAGAAAATCTCTATCGTAAGAATCGTAAGAGTGGTGGCTCAGGCATTTGTCACAGCGCGATACCCAATATCCCGTCGGAAATAGGCGTTGTCAAAATCAATTTTGCCCACGGCTTCATAAGCGCGGTCAATAGAAGATCTGATAGAATCACCAATTGCGGTAACGCCGATAACGCGCCCGCCATTGGTGACGAGTTGACCGTCATTGCGCCCCGTACCAGCGTGAAAAACAATAACATCGCCCGGTGCCTCGGCGCGGTCAATCCCAGAAATGGGAAAACCGGTATCGTATGCTTCGGGATAGCCCCCCGATGCCATGACCACACAAGTCGCCGCGCGATTGTCGAGTTCAATATCGAGATCCGCCACCGAACCATTGCACACAGCCGCGATTATATCGACAAGATCGGTTTTGAGCAATGGGAGAACCACCTGAGTTTCCGGATCGCCCATGCGACAGTTAAATTCGATCACCCTGGGACCATCAGCCGTGACAATAATACCACCGTAGAGAATACCTTTGTACGGACGGCCTTCCCGTGCCAGGGCGTGTACCGTGCGTTTCATAATGCGCTGAACAATATCGTCAAAGAGTTCGGGCGTAACAACCGGGGCAGGCGCATACGCACCCATACCACCCGTGTTTAGCCCCACATCGCCTTCACCAATAGTCTTGTGGTCCTGCGAAGGCACAACACAAACAATATTCTCGCCATCTGAAAATCCAAATATCGACGCCTCTTCCCCCTCGAGCAATTCCATAGCAACCAGCTTGTCACCCGAGTCACCAAAAGCGCGTTGCACCATCACTTCATCCACAGTTTTATACGAATCTTGCAGGGTCTCACAATAAATCGCCCCTTTGCCCGCAGCCAGGCCGCTCACTTTGAGATAGAGTGGGTGTTGCCATTCCACGAGCCGTTCTCGGGCTGTTTCCGCATCCACAAACGTTTCGTAAGCACCGGTTGGAATATCGTATTTGTGCATGAGTTCAAGCGCGAAATCTTTATCCGCTTCAATTTGCGCCGCTGCCTGTGTGGGACCAAAAACCGCGAGGCCGCGTTCTGTAAAAATATCGACAATACCATCCGCGAGGGGTGCTTCGGGACCGATGACCGTAATATCAATGTCCCCTCGTTGTGCAAAGTCTGCGAGACCATCGAGGTCGCTATCCGATATATCAACACATTCGGCATATTGTGCCATACCCGGGCTTCCGGACGCTGCGTATAACCTGGTAATCTTGTTGCTCTGAGCGAGTTTCCAGACAAAGGCGTGTTCGCGCCCGCCTCTGCCAACGACGAGGAGTTTCATGTGGCGTTCTCCTGAGCGACTGTTTCTTCTTCGAGCACATCTTCTGGCGTTTGGGCAATCAGTGTGCCAACGTCCTGACCTTCTACAATGCGGCGCATCAGGCCTTTTTGTTCAAAATCAAAAACGTGAATCGGCAAATGATGGTCTCGGGCGAGAATCACTGCGGACTGATCCAGAGCACCCAGGTTTTTTTGAATAATTGTATCGTGATTGATGCGGCGATAGAGTTTGGCATCGGGATTTTTGTTCGGATCGTCTGTATAAATGCCATTGGCTTTGTGCTTGGCAAACAAAATGGCATCTGCACGTACCTCAAGGGCGCGCTGTACGCCAGGATAGTCGGTCGTGAGAAAGGGATTGCCAATGCCCCCAGCAAAAATGACAATATACCCCTTATCGAGATGCCGAGCAGCAACCAGGCGAATAAAGGGTTCTGCGACTGTGTTAATCGGAATCGCGGTCATCACGCGCACCTCGGCATCGCTTTTGGCATTGAGCACACCGCGCAGCATCAGACTATTGATAATAGTGCCCAGCATACCGATATTATCGGCTTCGGAGCGTTCAATACCCCACCGCACACTCTGTTCGCCCCGAAAAATATTGCCCCCACCAATAACAATGCCGATTTCAATACCTCGGCTGTGAATGTCGAGAATTTCATCAGCAATATGTTCGAGGGCTTCCGGGTCAAATCCCGATTCCAAAGCACCTGAAACAGCACCGCCACTGAGTTTGAGAACAACGCGTTTATACCGCATACAATCTGACTCCTTTAAAAAAATAATGAATGTTAATGATAGCTTCTAAAATATATAGCGAAGCGAGATATGGCGAAAGAGGAAAGACGTTGACATTTGAGTAGTTTTGAATTTACTTCAAACCTTGATCCACCAGCTTGCCGATCTGTGTTTTTAGCGAAATTCTGGACTTCGGATAAGGACACGCGAATGCCTCAAAAAGATAAAGCCTACGTCGAATTTGAGAATGTCTGCAAAAGTTACGACGGTCGTACACTAATTGTCCAAAACGTCAACTTCAGCGTCCGCAAGGGCGAATTTCTGACCCTGCTCGGCCCATCCGGGTCGGGGAAAACAACCTGCTTGATGATGCTCGCCGGCTTCGAGACACCCACATCGGGCGACATCCGCATTGACGGGCGTTCTGTACACGCACTGCCCCCGCGCAAGCGAGGCATTGGCATGGTATTTCAGAACTACGCGCTCTTCCCGCATATGACAGTAGGCGGTAACCTCGCATTTCCCCTCGAGGTGCGTGGCTTTGACCGAGAACAGTGCCGCGAACGCGTAGCGCGTGCCCTGGATCTGGTTCGTCTCAGCGGCCTGGAAGACCGACGCCCCAACCAACTCTCTGGCGGTCAGCAGCAGCGCGTAGCAATCGCCCGCGCGCTGGTATTCGAACCCGATCTGGTGCTGATGGACGAACCCCTCGGCGCACTTGACCGGCGTCTGCGCGAAGAGATGCAGTACGAAATCCGCCATATCCACCAGAGCCTCGGTGTGACCGTCGTTTACGTCACGCACGACCAGCAAGAGGCCATGGTGATGTCGAACCGCATCGCTGTCCTGCAGGAGGGAGACATCCAGCAAATTGCCGAACCCGAGGCCCTCTACGAAGAGCCAGAGCGTTCATTTGTAGCCCGCTTCATCGGCGAAAACAACCGCTTGCACGGCCGCGTAATAAAACTAAATGGGGACATTTGCGAAGTGGAAACCGGCGGCCAAATCATCCATGCATTGCGCGTTGCACCCTGCCAGCGCGGCGACGCCACCACGCTGTCGATTCGCCCAGAACGCGTCGCCCTCGCACCCGAGCCAGGCCTGTACACCAATGAACTCGAAGCAAAAATCGAGGACATCACCTTTCTGGGCGACCATCTGCGCATTCGCCTGAACGTGTGTGAGTCCTCGGATTTCATCGCAAAAATACCCAACACCGTGGGGCACGGAGCCGTGCTGGAAGGCGATAACATCCGCATCGGCTGGACACCAACAGACTGCCGGGTGCTCGACCCGGACGACGAGGAGGATACAACATGAATACCAAACAGAGAAAGACATTATGCACCGCGGTAATAACCGCGCTGGCGATGTTGACCCTGGGTTGTGCTGTTTCTGAAGACCGACCATTAACCGTGGTCTCATGGGGCGGCTCTTATGCACGCGCCTGCGTCAAAGGATACCACGAGGCATTTACCGCTGAAACTGGCATCAAAATCAACCTCGAAGACTACAACGGCGGGCTGGCGCAGATTCGCGCACAGGTTAAAGCGGGCAATGTGCATTGGGACATCGTCGATTTGAGATTCCCGACATGGGCGCAAGGCTGCGATGAGGGCCTGCTCGAACACGTTGAGATCGACTCGCTGCCAGCGGGGGCCGACGGAACGCCTGCGGAAGAGGATTTTCTGTTCGGCACATCGACAGACTGTGGCGTGGCAACACTGTTTTACTCCACCATATACGCGTACAACGAAGAGAATATCCCGGGCGAAAAACCCACCACAGTGGCCGACTTTTTTGACCTCGAAAAATTTCCCGGACGCCGAGGCATGCGCCGCTCACCCCAGGTGAACCTGGAATTCGCACTAATCGCCGATGGCGTGCCGCTCAATAAGGTATATGCCATGCTCGATACGCCCGAAGGCGTGGACCGCGCCTTCCGCAAGCTGGACACCATCAAAGACCACATCGTATGGTGGGAAGCCGGGGCGCAGCCGCCACAGATGCTCGCCGATGGCGAGGTAGTGATGACCACGGCTTACAACGGGCGCATCTTCAATGCACAGGTATTGGAAAATCAACTCTTTGTTATCGTGTGGGACGGGCAAATACTGGATCTATCTGGACTTGCTATTGTCGCGGGAACACCGAACCTCGAAGCCGCAAAGAAGTTTCTCAATTTCGCCTCAACGGCGAGGGCCATGGCCGGTGTCGGTAGCTACATCGCCTACAGCCCCACGCGCCACTCTGCGGAATCGCTGATAACGACACACGCCGAGAAGGGCGTAGATATGAAACCCCACATGCCCAACAGCCCGCAAAATGCCAAGCGCGCCCTGCGAAATGCCTGGGAATGGTGGAGCGTTCACCTCGACGAAATGAACGAGCGCTTCAGCACCTGGCTGGCTCAATAAGGGATATATTATCTATACCGCAGACTACTGGATATTCTATCCATACCATATGAGGAGGACATAACTTGAAGTGGAAAAACAAGTGTAAAACGGCGTTTTACCTAACTGTACTGATCGCGCTAGCGATATTGACCTCAGATCGTGCAGTTGCCAACGATCGACCACTAACCGTAGTTTCCTGGGGTGGCTCTTATGCGCGTGCCTGCGTCAAAGGCTACCACGAGGTGTTCACCGCTGAAACAGGCATCAAAATCAACCTCGAAGACTACAACGGCGGGTTGGCGCAGGTCCGCTCGCAGGTTGAGTCGGGCAATGTGCATTGGGACATCGTCGATTTGGAAATCCACGACATGGTGCGGGGCTGTGACGAGGGCCTGCTCGAACCCATCCCGGTCAACTCGCTGCCAGCAGGTGCCGATGGAACGCCTGCAGCGCAGGACTTTCCGCTCGGGACGACGACAGATTGCGGTCCGGCAACGATGTTTTACTCTACTATATACGCGTACAATGAGGAGAATATCCCGGGTGAAAAACCCACCACAATGGCCGACTTTTTTGACCTCGAAAAATTCTCCGGTCGCCGAGGCATGCGCCGCTCACCCCAGGTAAACCTGGAATTCGCGCTGATTGCCGACGGCGTACCACTCAACAAAGTGTATCCCACACTCGATACGCCTGAAGGCGTGGATCGCGCCTTCCGCAAGCTGGACACCATCAAAGACCACATCGTATGGTGGGAAACCGGGGCACAGCCTCCGCAGATGCTCGCCGATGGCGAAGTGGTGATGAGCACGGCTTACAACGGGCGTATCTTCAATGCTCAGGTATTGGAAAACCAGCCTTTTGTCATTGTCTGGGACGGGCAAATACTGGACATAGGCGGGCTTGCCATTGTCGCGGGAACGCCGAACCTCGACGCCGCGAAGAAATTTCTCAATTACGCCTCGACGGCGAAAGCCATAGCCGCCGTCGGTAGCTACATCGCCTACAGCCCCACGCGCATCTCTGCGGAGCCGCTGATATCGACGCACGCCGAGAAGGGCGTCGATATGAACCCCCACATGCCCAACAGCCCGCAAAACGCCAAGCGCGCCCTGCGAAATGCCTGGCAATGGTGGAGCGATCACCGGGATGAAATGAACGAGCGCTTCAGCGCCTGGCTGGCTCAGTGAGAGAAGTATTACGCTGCCTATCTAAGTAATACAACTGAAATGGCCGGATAAAAATATGAAAAATCCGAGTCCCAGCACATTGCGGGCAGATAGACGCAAGTTGCCCATCGGCATTCAGACCTTCCGCAAAATTCGGGAGGAGAACTGCTATTACGTTGACAAAACCGCTTATATTCAGCGGCTGATAGATGAAGGCACGCATTACTTTTTATCGCGTCCTCGCCGCTTTGGCAAGAGCCTCTTTCTCGACACCTTGAAGGAACTTTTCGAGAGCAACGAGGGGCTGTTCGAGGGGCTTCACATTCACGACCGCTGGGATTGGTCGGTCCGCTATCCTGTCCTGCGTCTGAGCTTTGGCAGTGGCAACTTCAAAGAGCCTGACTACCTGCAAGCGAACCTTTTGGATCAATTGACCGCTATCGAACGCCGAACCGGGGTGGTTGTCGAGTCCGAAACAATACCGGGTCGTTTCGCCTATCTGATCGAGGCACTGCACGAGCGTGCTGGACAACCTGTGGCCGTTCTGGTAGATGAATACGACAAGCCGATCCTGGACGCACTCGAAGTGCCAGAGGTCGCACGCGCCAACCGCGACTTTTTGCGCGGCCTGTACGCAACCATCAAGGACAGCGATGCGCATATCAAGTTCACCTTTCTCACTGGCGTCAGCAAGTTCTCCAAGGTGCATCTGTTCTCAGGCCTCAACAACCTGACCGACATCACCATGGATCCGGGCTATTCAGCCATCTGCGGCTACACCGAGGCAGACCTTGACACGATATTCGCGCCTGAGCTACCCAGCCTGGACCGCGATCAAATCCGCGACTGGTACAATGGCTATAACTGGCGGGGCGATGAGAAGGTCTATAACCCTTTTGACATCCTCCTGCTGTTCCGAAGACGCAGCTTCGAAGCCTATTGGTTCGAGACCGGCACGCCGACATTCCTAATCGAGACCCTGTTCAAACGCCGTGTCAGTTCTCTATCACTTGACGAGATGGTGGGCAGTATCGACTTGCTATCGACCTTCGATGTCGATGAAATCGCGACCGAAGCCCTGTTGTTTCAGACCGGGTACCTGACCATTACCGGTGAGGAGAACCTGGGCGGTGAATCCCTTTACCGACTGGGTTATCCCAATCGGGAGGTGCGCCAGAGCCTCAATCGCAGCCTGCTGCGCTACCTGGTAAAAGACGCCACGCGCCTTATGGCGAACAGCGTCCAACTCTACCGCCTGCTGGAAGCGAATGACTTTGAGAGACTCAAGACACTGTTCCACGCATTCTTCGCCAGTATTCCCTACGAGTGGTACACAAACAACGACATCGCCAACTACGAGGGCTACTACGCGAGTGTGTTTTATTCCTATTTCGCAGCACTGGGGCTTGACATCACGGTGGAAGACAGCAGCAGCCACGGCTGTCTGGACATGGCCGTATTATTCAACAGCAACGTGTACCTGTTCGAATTCAAAGTGGTGGAAATGGCGCCCAAAGGCGCGGCAATGGCGCAATTAAAAGCGCGGCGTTACGCCGACAAATACCGCGCCCGGGGCGAGCCAATCCACCTGATCGCAGTAGAGTTCAGCCGAGAGAGCCGTAACATCGCGGTATTTGAGATAACTCACATAGATCTTTAGGGAAATACACTCATGAGCCAAGCCTATGAACGTCCTTTTCGGCCTACCGAAATAACCGATTCTACCGTTACGTCCTTTTCGCTGTTGAGCATGGCTGATCAACTCATGACGGAGGATGTCATTGAACATACGGGACGTAATTCCTTGTCCTTAGTGCATGGAAATGATTTGACGGTTGTCTTGATAGTATTAAAGGCCCAAGCCGTGCTTCATGAACATACCGCCCCGGGGCCGATCACTGTCACAGCCCTGTCTGGGCACCTCGAGTTCTCGACAGCCACTGAATCTAAGCCATTGAGAACAGGTGACGCTGCGGTTTGCGCTGCCCACTTACCTCATAGCGTCAAAGCCCTGGAGGATAGTGCCTTTTTGCTCGTGATTGGCGGTAGGGGCGAATAGATATATTTCGCCGACTCTCGAACGTTTTAGACGTGGCGTTGGATGATTTGGTTGAATGAAAAAGGGGGGGGACTTAGGGTACGCGATACAAAAAAGTTGCGATAGGATAGAGTATAAACGGCGCAAAAGACCAGAAAAACAAAGATGTCGAAGAGACACCGTAAAATGAAACCAGAGACAGACATCAAAACCAACACTCTCCGCCCGCGAATGCGTGCTACGGGATTGGTATTGCCACTGCTGGCTTTCATTGCCATCACCTTTGTCGCGCCACTGGCGACAATGCTCGTGCAGAGTGTGTACGATCCCACAGTCGCCAATACCCTGCCCGAAACCCTCAACATGCTAAGGGAATGGAAAGGAAAGAGCACACCCGACGAGGCAGTGTACGCAACGGCCGCACGCGAATTGTTAAAAGCACGCGAAAATCGCTCGCTGGGACGGGTCGCCACCCGCGTCAACCGCGTGCATTCGGGACTTCGCAGTGTCTTCATGCGCAGCGCGCGAGAATTGCAAAATGTCCGCGAAGGTCCCTGGCGCGATGTCATGATCGGCCTTGATACCGCATGGGGCGATGAGCAAATCTGGCATGCGATCCGCAGTGCTGGGGCGCGTTTCACCACGCGGCACTATCTCAATGCCCTCGACCTGCGACCCCTGCCCGACGGCTCCATCGCTCGCCAGCCTTCAGAACGCCGCATCTACCTGGCCCTCTTGTGGCGTACCTTCGTCGTGAGCCTCAGCATCACCGCGCTCTGCCTGTTGCTCGGCTATCCCATCGCCCACTTGATCGCGCATTCGACTCCGCGCATCGCAAATCTGCTCCTCATCCTCGTACTCGTGCCCTTTTGGACATCGCTCCTGGTGAGAACAACATCCTGGATCGTACTGCTCCAGACCCAGGGCGTAATCAACGACTTGCTCGTCACACTTGGGCTGATCGGCGACGACGACCGCCTCGCCATGATCTACAATATGATTGGCACACTGGTGGCAATGACCCATGTGCTCTTGCCCTTTATGATCCTGCCCCTCTACTCCATCATGCGCGCCATTCCACCGAGCCAGATGAGTGCCGCGGCATCGCTGGGTGCGAGCTCCTTTCAGGCATTTTGGCGCGTGTACTGGCCACAGACCCTGCCCGGCGTAGGTGCTGGATCGCTGCTGGTATTCATCCTCGCCATCGGTTACTACATCACCCCCGCGCTGGTAGGCGGCAGCACCGGGCAACTCATCTCCAACATGATCGCCTACCACATGCAGACCTCGCTCAACTGGAGTCTGGCTGGGGCACTTGGCGGCATTTTGCTGGTATGCGTAATCGCGCTCTATCTGCTCTACGACCGCATAGTCGGCATTGACCGCATGAGGTTGGGCTAACATGATCTCGACACAACGCATTGGCCGGGGCGCGTACCTGGCCTCCTGTACCCTGATCTTCGCGTTCCTGATCGCGCCAATTCTGGTGATCGTACCCCTGAGCTTCAATGCCGAACCCTACTTCACCTTCACCGAAGGCATGCTGCGCCTGGATGCCGAAGCGTATTCCCTGCGCTGGTACCGACAGATCATCGAAAACGAACTGTGGACGCGCGGACTGGTCAACAGCCTGATCATCGGCATCGCCTCTACCGCACTGGCAACCGCGCTGGGCACACTCGCCGCGCTGGGGCTATCCAGCCCCGCCATGCCCGGTCGTCGCATCGCAATGGCACTGTTGATCTCGCCGATGGTCACACCGGTGATCATCTCCGCGGCGGGCATGTTCTTTTTTTACTCATCCCTGGGCCTTGCACAGACCCACATCGGATTGATCCTCTCTCACGCTGCACTGGGCACGCCATTTGTCGTAATTACCGTAACCGCTACCCTATCCGCCTTTGATACAAACCTGACGCGCGCTGCTGCAAGCCTCGGCGCCTCACCATTACTCACGTTCCGCAGAGTACAACTACCGATAATCGCACCGGGCGTTATTTCTGGCGCTCTCTTCGCGTTTGCAACATCTTTCGACGAAGTGGTCGTAATCCTTTTTATGGGCGGCATCGAACAGCGCACAATCCCGCGCCAGATGTGGGCGGGCATCCGCGAGCAAATCAGCCCGACCATCCTCGCCGTGGCAACATTCCTGATCGCCTTCGCCGTATTGCTACTGCTCACCGTCGAATGGCTGCGCCGCCGCGCCGCTGCGTCTTCGCAGGCAGACTGAGGTCAAAACATGGCCGATTTACAAACAACAGTAAGCGATATTTTGACCTTTATCCAGGATCGGTTGTATTTTAATCGGGCAGACCTGGAGATCGAAGGACAAAAACACAATGCCGCTTTGCTCCTCAGCACACTAACGGGATTATTGGGCGGCAAAATTCTGATCGTGGGCGAACCCGGCCTGGGCAAAACAACATCGGCGGAGTATATCGGCGCACTGCTATACCGCATGCCATTGGGGGCGGTTTGGGAAGCAGAAGTGAGCGGCCATCCCGAACAGACCGAAGAAAAAATTGTCGGACGGCCAAACCTCGGCGCGCTCAACCGCGGCGAAGAAGATGTGGTCTGGTCGGCATTTTCCGTCTTACCCGTCAAAGTTGTAGATGAAATCAACCGCCTGCCAGAAACAAAGCAAAGCTTGATTCTCAACGGCGTAGATCGCGGCAACTGGAGCTATTTGAACCAGATGCAAATCAACGATGAATACTGTTTGTTCGCAACGGCCAATTATCAGGACCGCGGCACAAATACCATCGTTGTACCCCTTTTGGATCGCTTTGACGTGATGGTGGAATCCAAATATCCGGGCGCAAATTTGTCCTGGATGATCGGCACCAAATCCTCTCCCGCACATCTCCTGCGAGATCCACAACGCGAGCAAGCACTTCAGGCGTGCCTGCTCAACCCCAATGCCGAAGCAGAGATAGAAGCGATTTGCGCGGATTACGGAAAAGCGATTTCCGAGCGTTTGTCCGTACCTACCCTGGGGCGTACTGAGCGAGAAACGATTCGCAATGAAATGAGCGCATTGCCTTTTCAGACCGATGCCAGCGCCTATGTGCGAACCTTTTTGGCCGAATTGTCTTTTTGCTGCAAATACGGACAAAAACGCACAAATGAAGTCTGCGGCGAAGGCTGTCACTACACGGGCTACCTGTGTTACGAAGTACAAACATGTCCGTCCAATCGCCTGCCCATTTCCATCCGGCGCTACGCACAGGCACTTGCCTGGGTACTGCGCGACAAAGAAGTGCATCTCGAACATATTCGCACGATATTGCCATACACATGTGCTCACCGCATCCAATGGCGAGATGAGGATGAAACACAAGACCACCGAGACGATGTGTTGCCCATTCACAGAGCGCGAGAAGCAGTTCGGCAGGTTTTTCGGCGCTATACCGAGCAGAGCGAGCGCATCCAATCGGCTCTGATGACTGCCAATCGCATCTTGAATGGTGACGACGAGAAACCCATTCAGGGCGAACACCCCATTTACATGGAAATTATGCGCGATCTGGGACAAGAGCCTGTGCGTCCAGAATTTTCGTAATTCCAATTTTACAGAGCCAAACATGCGACAAAATCCATTTCGAGAATTTGAACGGATTGTACCATCCGATTTGAACCCCGAAAACGCAGTGCACGTCAACGGCTTGCTATCCACAAAGCGCAATCCCTTCGTCGAATTTGTCGAAGACAAACGCAAAAAACGCGCCATGCCCATGGATGAAATTCTCGCCTCTCATGCCGCAGCAATGGATCGCTTAACAGCAGCTTATCGCGCACTAATCGACGAATGCGTAGGCGAGGGACTCTGGCAAGCCGACCGCAAAACCATTGAATCGACCTATGCTGTGGCCTCGCGGATTGTGGGACAAATCGATTGGGAAATGACCGATCTCGAAGCGTTTTGCGCGCACGCCCTGCAAAGCAATGACGCGGCTTTTTTTGTCATGGAACCCCTCGGCTTATTCTTATCGGCCTTTTGCAACGCATCGTCCCAGGAGGATATTCACCTCGATCTCACGGGGCACGATTTGCGCCTGTCTCTTATGGGATATCGCCTTCGCAAAGGCATCACACTGACCATTGTGGGCGACCTGGGCGACCTCACGGGCATTTCGCTTATGGGAGGCTGCCTGAAAGTCGAGGGAAATGTCCGCCACTATCTCGGCGCGGGCATGATAGATGGACGGATCGAGGTATCGGGAGACGCCGGCAGATCTATCGGCGAACAAATGCAAGCTGGCGAAATCCACATCAATGGACGTCTGGGGGGGGTGGGCAACACCGAAGGCGGCGCGATTTATCACCGCGATCAAATGCTCAGAGGAACAAAAACAAAATGAACTTCAACGACATCATCCAGCGCGTTTGGCCCGCTGTTCGCAAGCGCCATCTATTTCCCGAATTGCCAACGCCAGAAGTAATCGAAACGGGCGACGAAGCCGCGAGCATTCAAATGACGGACAAAGTGATCCAATTGAATGCCAATCGGCTGGCCGCCCTCGCGCAAGTGATGGACATAGAAGACGCCACCTCTGCACTACTGGATCACGGCGTAGGACATCACACCATTTGTCCCTGGGATTTTGAGACGCACTTAAAACTATATGCCGCGCTCAAACCCGTATTATTAGATGGGGCATTGGTCAAGCAGGTGGTCGAGTATTTCTCGGACGTGGTAGTCGATACCCATGCTGTGCGCGAGCGCGAATCGAAATTGCCAGAGGTTTATCGCCACACTGAATCGAATGAAGTAACAGACGTAATTCGGGCATTGTATCAGCGTCTTTGGGGTGAAAATTTGGGCGTGGAAGATCGCGGCGAAGTGGATCGGCTCGCGCGCATACCCTATCTGGACGCCTCGCAGTGGGGTGACAGCCTTCGGTCGTTTGCACAGGTGATTGCCCCCTTGATCGAAAAAGAAATGGGCGAGGGAAATGGACAGGGCGGCATGATGGGCGATGTCCAGCAGTATTCCGCAGGCGAACTCGCGGAGGGAATGGCGCAATTTGCCGAGCAGGGATTTTACGCCTTTCGAGAAATGGTGCGCGATTTTGCCGACGAACTACAAGACGCCAATATGATGCCCGATATGGGCCGGGGCAAAGGCACGCCCTCGGATGCCGACCTCTTGTTTTACATGGCGCGCGCATCCGCATTTCGCCTGCCCGTACAAACCATGCCATTGGAAAAGGTCGGCGGGTTACATCCGCATTCTCATTCGCCCTGGGAAATTGGCAAACCCGTTCAGCACATCGATGTATGGACGAGTTTTGGGCGCGTCATGCCGGGCATTTCCCAGATGTGGAACTGGCGAGATGGCGAAACCCACGGCGAAGGCGATGGCATACCCGATTGTGTGGTCATTGTCGATTCCTCGGGCAGTATGGTCGATCCGTGCCGAGAAATATCCCACGCTGTCTTAGGTGCCGGATGCGCGGCCGATGCGTATTTGCGACGGGGCAAGCGCGTGGCCGTTTACAATTTTAGCGATGCACAGGCAGGAGGGAAAGAGGTACTGGATTTCTCAAGAGATCGCAAGCGCGTATTTTTTGCACTGTGCCGCTACTTCGGCGGTGGAACCGCATTACATCTGCCCGATCTGGAACCCCTACTCAAAAATCATGTGGATATTTTTCTCATTACAGATATGCAGATTACCAATCTCGATGCCCTCATGCAATTTCTAATCAAAAAAGAAAACCGGGTAACCGCTGTTCATGTAGCGCAAAATCGGGACGCCCATCGATTTCGCCAGCAGGCCGCTACTGCAGATCACATTTGCGTTTATGCAGTTGAACGCACAGAAGATATTCCAGATATTGTCCTATCGGAAGTAAAAACGCGATTTCAGGCTATTTAGTCTGTACACGTCCTCACAGACCTGCTGGGACAGACCTTGCAGGCGGACGTTTACCTGTTTATTTAGGAGCAATTATGAAGCGCCTTTTTGCAGTATTCATTGCTGCTGGCTTATTGGGTTGCCAGGCACTAGAAAAACCCGAAGTTGTAGAAGTCAACCTCGAAGACAAGGAACACAAGCTGAGTTATGCGCTGGGCTTAAATTTCTCCGATCAATTGAAAAAGCAACTGGGCATGACAATTGATGTGGATGTATTTGTACAGGGGTTCAAAGACGGTTATAGCGGAGAATCCCCTCTGCTTTCCTCTGACGAAGCACTAAAAATTCTAATGGAGATACAAGAAGAACAAAGGGCACAACAACTCGCGGAGAAAAACAAAATGGCAGCAGAAAACAAAAAAGCTGGCGAGGCTTTCCTCGCGGAAAACATGAAAAAAGAAGGCGTGATGACATTGGACAGCGGCTTGCAATACAAAGTGATCAAAGCCGGTGATGGGCAGAAACCAAAAAAAACCGATGCAGTAGTATGCCACTACCGCGGGACATTGCTCGACGGTACGCAATTTGACAGCTCTTATGATCGCGGGCAGCCGGCGCAATTTCGCGTAGATAAACTCATTCCCGGCTGGACAGAAGCCCTGCAACTCATGCCCGCGGGATCGAAATGGGAACTTTATATCCCATCCTATCTGGCCTACGGCGCGCGACAGGCCGGGCAAATTAGCCCCAATTCAACGCTTGTATTTGAATTGGAATTGCTCGAGATCAAATAATGGACATATAATCTGAAGTCTTGACGGGCAGACGCATGGTCTGCCCTATTTTTTACAGGAATTGGTACCGATTTTCACTATTTTCGCGCCAATCCCCGGTCCAATTCAGCACTTATTCCAGCAATTTGGCTGGGAATTTGATCTGGAGGCCGACTTATGAATATACTGATAACAGGAGCCGAGAGCCGTTTGGGACAGGCAATTGCCAGAGAATTAGCACCGGGCAACCGGTTGCGACTCTGGGGAGCGGACGATCCGCCTTCTGAACTCGGTGAAAATATCACCTATTTTGAAGGCGACATGCGCGACCCAGGCGTGGCGTGGCGAGCAGTTCGAAACATCCAGGCTATTATACACACAGGTGAGCCACCGCCCAATCTGTCCGAAGACGACCTCGCCTGCGAACAAGAACTGCTGGATCTGGCAACGCGGGGCACCCATGTCTTATTTAAAGCCGGTATAGATGCCGGTATAAAGCGATTTGTATATGGAAGCACCCTCCAAATATTTGAAGCATATCCCGATGACGTATATATCAGCGAGATGTGGCGGCCCATGCCATCGACAGACAAATTTCAGCTCACGCGGTATCTCGGCGAAATGACAGCGCGCGAATTTGCGCGCGATTTTCCCGTGGCCGTCACAGTATTGCGATTGGGCAAGCTGATTGCAGAAGAAGACGTTTCCGCACAGGCACCAGACCTCATGTGGGTCGATTATCGCGATGCAGCGCGGGCATTTCGCCTATCTCTCAATCGCGATGCACAGTCCGAATTGAAGTGGAACAGGCGATTTGCCCTCCATCACATTTGTGCAGACATTCCAAATCCAAAATATCTGGTCGGCCAAATTAGTGGATCTCAGTTGCGAGGTTTTCAACCGCAGCACAATTTTGAAGCCATCTGGCAAGGAGGTGGCGCGTGAAAAAAGTACTTCTGCTGGGTGCTTCGGGACAGATTGCACCTAATATTATACCGGATATGGAATCGCATTGCGATCTCATACTGACCGATATAAATCCCTATCCCGATGGCAGGCCCATCGAATATGTAGATATACGTCATTACGACCAGGTGCGCGATGCCATGCAGGGCATGGACGCGGTGATGAATTTTACAGTAAATCGTCCCGATCCCATCTTGAGCTTTCACGTCAATGTACTGGGTGCATTACATGTCATGAAAGCCGCGGCCGAACTGGGCATCAAAAAAGTGGTGCATACGGGGCCGCAACTGGTGCGGAGTTATTACGATCAGGATTTTGAAATCACCGATGTCCCCCGCGCACCCGGCACCGGATATTACGGCGTGACCAAAATGCTCAGTTACGAGATTTGTCGCACCTATGCGCGGATTTACGATATACAGACGATTTGCTTTGTATTCAACGGTCTGGGCCCAGAGCCGAGTGAGCCGATCAAAGGCGAGGACTTTCCCCCATTTCGCATATTCTGGAAAGACCTGGCGCATGCGTGTTGTCTCGCGCTGGATATCGAATCCGTGCCGGATAATTATCAGGAATTCAACATGGTGAGCATGACAGCACACCAGAAATACACCATGGAAAAAGCAAAACGCATTTTGGGTTACGAACCGGCTGAACGCTGGGAAAATTATTACAAACGCGGAGTGTGATAAGCTATGTGGTCTTCCAAAACAATTTTCCAAAAAAACCGCAAAGTCATCCCCGGAGGCGTGGTATCAGTCAACCGCGCCGTCGAGCCGGAAATTGCCTTTGTACGGGGGCAGGGCAGCCATGTGTGGGATGCAGACGGCAATGAATACATCGACTATCACGCGGCATTCGCGCCATTTATTCTGGGACATAACGACCCGGATGTGAACGCGGCAGTGGCAAAAGTACTTGCCGACGGCACAACACTAATGGGATCGGGCACCAATCCGTGGGAAGGGCATTGTGCCGCATTGATTGTAAAACACGTACCTTCCGTCGAAAAGGTAATGCTCACAAATACGGGATCAGAAGCCACCTATCACGCCATTCGCATCGCGCGGGCGCACACGGGACGCAACGGCGTCATTGTAATGCAAGGGGGGTATAACGGCTGGCACAATGATGTGGCATTGAATGTGATGACGCCGATAGATGCGATTGGTCCGCGGGTCTCACCCGGTGAATACAAAAAAATACCGCTCTCTGCCGGCGTGCCCGATAGCGTGTTAGACGATATACATGTGGTAAATTTTAACGACCTCAACTCCGTGCGCTGGGCAATGGAACAGTACGATATTGCCGCGCTGATTCTCGAGCCAATTTTGCAAAATATCGGCATCGTACATCCGCAAGCGGGCTATTTACAGGAATTGCGAGATTTGTGCAATGCGCGAGGGGTTGTGCTAATATTTGACGAAGTAAAAACGGGATTTCGCCACGTAATGGGAGGCTATCAAAGCGTGTGTGGCATCATGCCAGACCTGTCCGTATTTGGCAAAGCAATAGCCAATGGCTATCCCATCGGCGCGATTGGCGGGCGGGCGTCGCTCATGGATTATTTTGTCCACGAAAATCCAGCAAAGCGCGTATTGATCGCCGGAACGTACAATGCCCATCCCATATCATGCGCGGGCGCCATTGCCACAATGGAAAAACTGGCATCGGCAGATTTTGAACAACTTTACGCGGTGGGCGAACAATTGGAAACGGAATTGACGGCATTATTCGAAGAGACCGGAATAGAAGTGACAATTGTGCGACAGGGATCGGCTTTTTGCGTTTATTTTATGAACCACGCGCCCGTCGATTGGCACGATATTGCCGAACACCACGATTTCACGCTTGACGAGCGGTATCGCCGCGCATTGATTGAAAAGGGCATATATCACTTTCCACTGGCAACAAAGCAAGGCAGTATCTCGTTTGCACATTCACAAACGGATATAGATGAGACGCTCTCAAAAACGCGAGACGTTCTTCAATCACTTTGAGGAGGAGTATATGGAAAGTCCAGCAAAGAAGGCAATTGTCATTGGGATGGATGGGGCGAGCATGGAAATTGTCAAAAATATGGCCGACTGGGGGCACATGCCCAATGTGGCAAAGCTTATCGAGCGCGGGGCATGGCGCCCCATGATTGGCGTATTTCCCACCCTCACGCCGCCGGGATGGACTGCCGTAGCCACGGGGTCATGGCCGGGCAACCACGAAGTGATGGATTTTAACATCCGCGCCCTGGGCAAGCGACTGGATCAGACCGTCTGGGGCATCAATACGGGGCTGTCCAAATCCGAGTATATCTGGAATACGTTTGAGCGAGCGGGCAAAACGCCGATTCTGGTCAAATGGGAAATGTCGTGGCCGCCCACCGTGACGACTGGAATCCAGGTGGAAGGCACGGGACCCGGTGTATCCAATCACCATCAGGTCGCGGGCTATCACTTATTTGTAGGAGGTAAGTGGGCACCGCGGCGATTGGTCGTACAGCGCGACCCCGAAACACTGGACCCAAGTGCCCTGCAAACCGTTTCGGAATTTGATCCCGTCACCCTCAAAGCGGCAGATGGATGGACAGCACTGCCCGATTCCGAAAAGCCGCCTCTCGAGGTCGAAATGGTGATCGCGCCTTTGGCACGCGGGCGCGAACCCATGAACCGGGGAAAGAAAGGCACGCCCAAACCATTTTACGGTTTGATCTACGCGACAACCGCGCAAGGATATGACCGCGTGTGCGTATGCCGCGCGCGCGATGGAGGTTCAAAAGTGTGTGACCTCGGCGTGGGCGAATGGAGCGACTGGTGGCTCGATACATTTGAAATTGACGGCGAGCAGGTGAGCGGCTACGTGCAGATGAAGCTGATCGCGCTGACCGAAAATGCCGATATGTTCGAGCTATTTGTGCCGCAAATCTGGCCTTCCGACGGCTATACCAAACCGGCGTCAATCGCGCGAGAAATCGACGAAAACGTCGGGAACTTCTTGCAAAATCCCGCCCGCGATGCCCTGGGTAAAATCGACGATGACACGTATTTTGAATTGCTGGAGTTCCACCACCAGCGACTGGCCGATGTCGCGCAATACTTGACGGGATCTCGTACATGGGATCTGCTGATGATCGAAACGCACGCTTCGGATTATACGAGCCACTTCTTCCTGGGACAGGCCGATCCCACAAGCGGTGCCGAGCAATCGGTCCTCGAGCGATCGCGCGAAGGCGTCTTCCGCACCTATCAGTCAATTGATCGCCTGATCGGGCGCATCGTTGACGATATTGCCGATGAAGATACCGTCGTCGCAGTCGTGGCCGATCACGGCGGCACCTCCAATCAATTCCCCTCAGTCAACATCCGCAAGGTCCTCACAGAAACGGGATTCGTGAAATACCATGAAAATGGACAAATCGACTGGAGCAAAACGCGCGCATGCGACGTGGGATTGGTGCATATCTTCATCAATCTGGAAGGACGCGAACCCGACGGGATTGTTTCGCAGGACGATTGCGAAACCGTGCGCCGAGAGCTGATTGCCGCACTTATGGAATACAAAGACAAAGCCACTGGACGCCATCCATTCGCGCTGGCCCTGACCCGCGAAAATGCCGAAATGGTCAATTTGTGGAGCGATCTGGTCGGCGATGTGGTCTATGCACTACATCCCGAATTTGACGGCGCACACGGCAAGCAATTGCCCTCGGTGAGCTTTGGCATGGGCGGACAACATTCGACATTTGTGATTGCAGGCGCGGGAATTAAGCAGACAGGCTTGCTCACAAAACAAGTGCGCTCAATCGATGTCGCGCCCACAATTTGTTATCTCACCGGTGTGCCCATGCCGATGCAGGTCGAAGGCGGCGTGGTTTACGAAGCCCTCGAAGACCCCGATTGGCATATAAAATAAGATGGCAGAAGCATCCACATATCGGACAACTGAGGTTCAAAGCGAGCGCGCCGTAACGCCCCGGGCCATTTTTGTGGCCGTTGTAATCATCATAATAACCGTCTTGTGGGACGAGTGGATGGCCTACTACATGAGCGGCTCCAATATCAGCCGCAGCCATTTCCCTCTCGCTCTGCTCTTTCCATTCTTGTCCCTGGCCGTATTGAACATCATCGCGCGCCGGTTTTTGCCTTCTCTCGTGCTCACACCACCAGAATTGCGCGTGGTTTTGGGAATGGGACTCGTTGCCGCAATTGTGCCTTATGACGGCGTTACGGGGCATCTCATCGGTGTTTTGGCCGGGGTGTATTATTTTGCAACACCAGAAAATGGATGGAATTTTTATCTCCACCACAATATCCCAACCTGGTTGGCACCGCAAAATGATACGGGCGCCATGAACTGGTTCTTCGAGGGCACGCCCGCAGGCCATGTTCCCGCACTCGGCGCGTGGGTAACCCCGCTTTTCTGGTGGACCTGCTTCCTCGGCGCAGTCGCATTTGCCGTTTTTTGTGTGGTCGTCATGTTGCGCCGACAGTGGGTCGATCACGAACGCCTGACCTATCCCATCGTAGAAGTGGGCACACTATTGACCGAGACCCAAAAAGGAGGCAGGCTATCCCAGGTTTTTTCGTCGCCTCTGTTCTGGATCGCGTTTGGACTCGTGATGCTGCTAAAAGTCTGGAACATCGGGTCGTACTTCACACCGATTTTTCCGCACATTCCGTTTGAAGGCGGGCAGTTTCGGTTCTACCCAGACTTTCCTTTTTTAATTCGCAGAGTCAGTTTTTACGCAGTAGGTTTTGGTTATTTTGCGCGATTGGACGTGCTGTTCAGCGTTTGGGTATGGGTGTTTTTATCTGGCTCTGAGGTCTTTTTATTCAATAAATTTGGGTACACGCCGGGCGCAGCAGACCGACAGTGGCAAAGTCCCGCACTGGGTTGGCAAAGCGGGGGGGCGCTCATTTTTCTGGCGATTTGGAGCCTGTGGATGGGCCGCGCACACCTCCTGGATGTCTGGCGAAAAGCCATGCATCCAGGTTGCGATGTCGATGACAGCGACGAATTGTTGTCGTATCGCACGGCTGTGATCGGCCTGGCTGTCTCCCTATCATTTGTCGCTGCGTGGTTATACGCTGCGGGTATGGCACTATTCGTCATTCTCACATTTTTGCCAATTGCCCTGTTGACATTTCTGGGGCTTTCCCGCGTGATTGCCGAACTCGGCCTGGTATATGTGTACTATCAGGTACAGCCTTTTGACGCCGTGTTGCAAATTTGGGGCACGCCAACAATCAGCGGTCAAAGTGTCACAATCTTATCGTTTATGCGCATATTTAACAGTGCTGGCAAAGGCTATGTCATGCCCGCGATGACACAATCCGTCAAAGCCGTAGATCGCGTGGTAAAACCCAGACAGATTGCCATGATGATTGGGGTATCACTCATCCTGGGCTATGTGGTTTCCATCGCCAACACACTGTATTTGGGATACGCTTATGGCGCGTACAACCTGGGCAACATGGGACTCAAAAAAGCCGCGCCGGGCGCATTTGACAATGCGATCAACTCCATCCGCAACCCAATTCCAATGGGTGGCAAAGGCGGGTTGGCAATATGGGCTTTAATCGGTGCGGCAGCTATGGCCGCGTTCACGCTGGCGCGCTATTGGCTCCCCTGGTGGCCCCTGCATCCCATTGGCCTGGCCATACAGGGCAACTACGGCGTGACAAAGGTCGTATTTTCAATTCTGATCGTCTGGGCAATCAAATCGCTGCTGATGAGAATAGGCGGCGTGGATCTCTACGAACGCGGCAAGCCCTTTTTTATCGGATTGATCGTCGCCCAGGCTGTGAGCACGGCTCTGGTCTTCGCCATCGATTGCGTGTGGTTCCCCGCACGCGGGCACAATGTACACAATTATTAAAAAGGAATTTGAGATGATTGGAGTAGCAATTCAGGGCGCGGGAAATGTATCTACCGAACATATCAAAGCCTATCAGAATAATCCCCATACCCGGGTCGTAGCCATTGGCAGCCGCACATTGGAAGGCGCGCAAAAAAAGGCCATCGCCTGCGATATAGATTGTGAATTATTCGACTCCTACGACCGCATGCTCGCCCATCCAGGCGTGGACCTCGTATCGATTTGCACCCCCCCGGATTTGCACGCAGCGGAAACCATCGCAGCAGCCGAGGCCGGCAAACACATTCTGATCGAAAAACCAGTGGCCCTGAATCCAGACGAACTTCACGCCATGGATGCAGCGGTTCAAAAAGCCGGGGTAAAAACCGTCGTGAGCTTTGTCCTGCGGTGGAACCCGATGGTGCTGTCCATCAAACACGCCATTGAAAAGGGATGGGTCGGACAGCCTCTTCTCGTACAGGCCGATTACTGGCACGGGCCAACCCATCAGCGTCCCAAACAATTTGGACGACCCCGGTGGAATCCCATGACTGCCGGGGCTATTGTACACGGGGGATGCCATGCAATGGATGCAGCGCGATATGTGCTGGATAATGACCCCATCGTTCAGGTGTCTGGAGTCTCTGCTCGCAATTCCACTCATCCCGAAACATATCTCGCAACAACCGCGGCCGCGGTTCAGTTTGAACGCGGTACCGCGGGAAAAATTTCGGGATCAACCGAATTTTTCATGCCTTATGTATTCAACCTGGAAGTATTCGGCGACGAAGGCGTAATCCGCAACAATCGGTTCTATACAAAACAAATCGTAGGACAACGGGATCTGGCTGAAATTCCAACCGTATTGCCAGACAGCGGCGCAGTATCACACCATCCTTTCCAGGAAATGATTGACCATTTCATCGACTGTATCTCGACCGACGCGGAATCCCACGATAATCTATCCGTAGCGGTCAATACCCATCAGGCCTGCTTTGCCGCTGAAGCATCCGCGCGAGATCGGGGTACACCCATTCACCTGAGATAGAAAATCGGGAGAAGACCAAATGCTCAAAATAGGACTCGTCGGCTGTGGAGGACTGGGATCGCGACACGCCGCCCATGTAGAGAGCATAGAAGGCGCAGAACTGGTGGCGGTTTGCGATTATGAACTCGCTTCGGCAAAGGCTTTAGCCGACAAACTCACATCCCAGCCGGCTGTTTACGACGACCACCGAACCATGTTATCAGCGCAATCCCCAGACGCCGTACTGGTAGTAACCCCCAATTTTGTACACAGTCCCATCACAGTCGATGCCGCCACAGCGGGCGCGCATGTCTTTTGCGAAAAACCAATGGCACTCACGGTTGAAGATTGTGACGCGATGATTGAAGCGGCTGATAACGCGGGTGTTTTTTTGATGATCGGGTACGTGCGGCGATTTCAAAATGCCTACCGCGAAATGAAACGGTTGATCAAAGAAGGACGAATTGGCGAAGTGCGTATGGCGCATGCCGTGCGTTTGGGCACAGGAGCGCCTGGGGGCGTGGCGGGATGGCAGTTGGATAGGGAGAGATACGGCGGGCTTTTTTCAATGCACAGCCACGAACTGGATCAACTGACCTGGATGGCGGGCGAAGTGCGCGCTGTTCAAGCCGCAATGCGATATGGCGATGAATCAGATAATACTGTAGAGGAAAGTATTTTTATCAATTTGGAATTCAGCTCAGGCGCGATCGGATCTTTGAGCAGCAGCCGAATTTATCCAGGCGGAAGCTACGAACTGGGCGTGGCGGGCACTGAAGGTTCGGTAAAAATCACCAGTGGAACAGGCGCGCAACTCACACTCAACCGGATGGGCGAAAAACCCGAACACATGACATTTGAGCGGAACAACGGCTTGCTGGAAGAAATGATTTATTTTTTGCAGTGCATCCGCACAGGCGAGCAACCGCAGTCCAATGGCCTCGATGGCCGACGCACCATTGCGATTTCTCTCGCCGCCCATGAATCTGCCCGCACAGGTCGCAAAGTAGAAGCACCAGTAAGTTCGCCCAAATGATTGCCGAATAGCTCAAAAAAGGGATTCAAGGCTCAAGAGATGGCAAAGTTCAATGCCATCATCTAAATCTTCCCAATAAATAGCAAAACCGCCCGGTTCTATTGACCAGTCGGCACGTTGTTCATCGGTTGCCCTGTATAACCAATCTAACCAATGAATATTGTCCAACCGCAGACTCATTTCGCGCCCATCGCTTAATGCGACATACAGAAGGTCATTGTCAAAACGGACGCTTGTTGCGATAACTGTTTTTTTATCTGGAGAAGTAAGCATCCGAAAAAATAGACTATTTGCAGTAGCGAATCAACCCCTGATTGTCCGTGATCAAAAATAAAAATAGAGAAAGCTGGAGGTTCTAATGGCAAAATTCGAACAAGTACAGGCATTGACATTTGATTTATTTGGCACGATTTTGGATCTGGGCGGTAGTTTGACGCCATTTATCGACGAGATGCTTCAAAAAAAAGGAGCCGATACCACAGCAGAACAGTTCTGGCAACAATGGCGCTATCGTCAGCGATTGGAGCAATTTCAGGACACAATCATGATGCTCGGTCATGGAGGCTACCTGGAGACAGTGCGACGGGCATTTGTATATGTGCTCGCCCTGAATAAAATTGAAATGTCAAAAGAGGAAGTGAAAACATTTCTCGCATGCTGGCAGAACCTATCGCCTTTTCCCGAAGTCAGAGCAGGACTAAAAAAATTGGCCGCGCATTACAAACTCGTCGGTCTGTCCAACGGCGATCCCGCCTTTCTCGATCACCTGGCAAAAAATCGGATCCAGTGGGATTTCGACGACGTCATCTCCGTAACTACAATGGGCGCATTCAAGCCGCATCCCGCCGTATATCGCCGCGCCGCACAAATTCTCGGCCTGGAAGTAGGCGCGTGCATGATGGTATCGACCAATTCGTTTGATGTGGTGGGTGCTCGCGCGTGCGGTTTGCGCGGTGCGTATGTAAACCGCTATGACCTGCCCTATGAAGATTCGCCGTATCGCGCAGATATAACAGTCACTGATTTTACAGAATTGGCCGAAGCAATTGCATAACCAAATAACGAGCTACTCAATATGCATGAAGACCTCACAATCACCCTCGGCGTCGAAGAAGAATTACACCGCGTATCTGAAATCATCCGCGACGGCAGCAGCGCCGACCGGCAGGTTGACCATTTTCGCATCCGCTGCCTGGAGGGTGCCACCGAAATGGAGGCATTGCACGCCGTCGTCGATCTGCTAATTGCCGAAACCCGAAAAGGGATCGAGATGGCACCATCAAAAAGTAGCGTGTAACTACCGACTATGGACGCTAACATAAATGTCAGTCCCAGAAATTATTCACGAAATAGACGAAGTGATTAGAGATACACACACGCTTCGTGAAAAAAAAATTAAAAGGCTCCAGAAACTTGCTATTACATGCTGGCATGAAGTTATTCCGGAGTACGGCACAACGACTTCGAAAGAACTGGAATCTGATGAAATCCAAAAGCGTTGGGCAAATATACGCGATGAAGTTGAAAAATACGAGACGAAAGCCCAAATTCTGTATGTTCTCGACTGGCCGGCTTCCAGCGGTAATTTCTACTGGGTGAAATGACTGGCAACGGAGGATGCTTTCCAAAAACAAATTTAGTGCTACACTCACTTTTGTTCATAGAGATTCCTATGCAAAAAAACAAACCAAATGTGGTATTCATTCTCGCAGACGACCTGGGCTGGCGCGATACATCCTTATACGGCAGCGCATTTTGCGAAACCCCAAATATCGATGCCCTTGCCGAGCGCGGCATGATGTTTACCAACGCGTACGCGGCCAATCCGTTGTGTTCGCCCACTCGCGCGAGCATCATGACGGGATTGTGGCCCGCGCGCGTTGGCATTACAACGCCGGGATGCCATCTGGACCGCATTGTACTCGAATCCTTTTTAAGCGAAAAAGGACCACCGCACAACAAGGCTCTGGTCGCACAAAGCGTCACCCGCTTGAGCACGGAATACCAAACTCTATCATCGGTATTTCGCGATGCGGGATATAAAACCGCACACATTGGAAAATGGCATCTGGGTGCAGAACCTTATAGCCCGTTTGAGCACGGATTCGATATCGACATCCCGCACACACCTGCCCCCAGTCCATTGGCCGATGGCTGGTTCGCGCCGTGGAAAGTCTATCCCAACAAAGGCGAACCCGGCGAACACCTGGAAGATCGCATGGCACAAGAAGCCATTGAATTTATTCGCCAAAACAAAGACGCGCCTTTTTATCTCCATTTCTGGCAATTTTCCGTACATTCCCCATGGCACGCCAAACAGGATGTAATAGAAAAATACGCGCAAAAAGCCGATGTCGAATACCCCCAGCACAATCCCGTTTACGCAGCCATGGTTGAAACAATGGACGACGCGGTAGGGCAATTGATTGGAACGCTGGAGGAAGAGGGAATTTTAGACAATACCATCGTGATCTTCTTTTCCGACAATGGCGGAGTACACTGGAGCGCGAAAGACAATGTCCATCCCGATTATGTCGATGTACCCATCACGAGCAACGCGCCCCTGCGCGGTGGAAAGGCAAATATCTATGAGGGCGGCACCCGCGAACCGTTGATTATCGCGTGGCCCGACCATATTGAAGCGGGCAGCCGCGACGACCAGGCAATCGTACAGAGCATCGATTTCTTTCCCACACTGACCGAACTCTGCGGCCTCGACATGCCCGAATCGGTTGACGGCATCAGTTTTGCACCCGCACTTCGCGGCGAATCCCTTGCGCGGAACACCATTTTCTGTCACTTTCCGCACTATACGCCAGCAGCAGGTGGCCTACCATCGACTTATGTCCGCAAAGACGATTGGAAACTCATCCGGTTCTATTGCAACAACGACGACCAGAGCGACCGCGTAGAACTTTACAACCTGACTGAAGACATTGGCGAAACAAATAATCTGGCGGACGAATATCCCGATCTGGTCTCCGAATTGGACAAATTAATGGACCAATACCTGACAGATACCGGCGCCGTGATACCCACGCCCAATCCCGCGTATCGGGAATAAATCTCCGGAGCGAGCACATGACTGTTCAATTCAACGGAATCTTACGCGCACTCGTCGCTGCGATCATTCTCGCCGCGATCAGCACACTGGGCGACTTTTTGTGGGCGCACTACGCGATCAAACACCACATGTTCGCCGGCATCCTTCACGGGGCACTCTTATGCCTCTGTTTGGGCGCAGTTCTCGGATATGGTGGCAAAACGCCACAATCAATCTTGCTGGGCGCACTCGGGGGCCTCGCTGTTGGCATTTTATCCGCTGGTGGATATTATTTTTTACGCCCGTTCATTCGCTATGCCGCGATGATCGTCGCGTGGATGGAACTGTGGATTCTTACAGCTCTGCTCCACCAATGGGTGGGTGCCATCCCCAAAAACCTGAAGCATACTTTTCTTCGAGGTATTCTGGCCGCCGCGACTTCCGGCCTCGCCTTCTACGCGATTTCGGGCATTTGGACCAGTCACACGCCCGGCGGCCCCAATTATCTCTATAATTTGCTCTGCTGGACCATTGCCTTTTTGCCCGGATTTCTCGCACTATTTATAACGCGGAAAAACGACTAACACCTGTGGAGGTCTCTTTTGGTCAAACTCGTCTGTCTAACATTGCCCTATTCAAACTATCCTCTCGAACGAGGGATTGAAGGTGTTGCCCGCGCGGGATATTCCTATGTGGGTTTGGGCTGGTCGCACGAAGGCGAAGATACACTGGGTTTTGATCCCGACGGACCGCTTGTGCATCGAACCAAAACCCTGTGTGAACAAGCGGGTTTAACCCCTGTTGTGATCGGGCTTGGATCGACCCCGGCAAGGGATAACGCACATTATCTTATGCGAAGAATTGATGTGTGCCAGGCACTCGGTGCCGAAGCAATTCAGATAGCCGGTGCGGGCGGGTATCGGCGATTTCCCAATGAACCGCTCGCCCCCGAAGTTTTCCAAGCTGCCCACGAAGCCTATGTCGCAGACATGCAAGAAGCGGGAACCTATGCACAGGATCGAAATATTATCCTCGCTCCCAAACCGCACACGGGCAATACGGCGACCGCAAAACACCTCGCTCGGTTATTGCCCGAAATTGATCGGCCTTCGGTGCGAGCGTGTTATGACCCGGGAAATGTCCATTATTACGAAGGTATTTCTCCCGAAGATGATTTTCCCCATATTGCAGACCAGACCTATAAATTAATTGCCAAAGATCATATTGGCCCCAAGGCAGAAAACAATTTCCCCATTCCCGGCGAAGGGGATGTGGATTTTGAGCGCATTTTTGCCACAGCATTCGAAGCGGGCTTTGACGGACCAGTGGTAGTCGAGCGCGTAAATGGCACAGGTGGCGATTTTACGGCTGAGGAAATCGATATTCGCATCCGACACGCACGCGAAAATGTGATAGATATGTTGACCAGTACAGGTTTTTCTTTAGATGAGGCATGAAAAGGAAGGAACTATGACGCTTAATGAATTGCGCGGAAAGACGGTGGCACTTGCATCGTCGGGAGGGTTGGATAGTTGCACCGTGACAAAATGGCTGGCTGACCGCGGCGTAAATGTGGTGAGTTTAACCGCCGATATTGGACAACCCGATGAGGTGAATATCGATGATATATCCAAACGCATGCTGGCCTGCGGTGCGCGTGAAGCCGTGCTGATCGATCTAAAAACCGATCTGGCAGAAGCGGGCATAGCAATGCTGATTGGACAAGCGCGTTACGAAGGCGGATATTGGAATACAACGGGCATCGCGCGCTATGTCACCACGCGGGGATTATTGGAGGAAATGGACCGCCGCGATATCGATGTGCTCGCGCACGGCGCAACCGGCCGCGGCAACGATCAGGTGCGTTTTCAACTCGTCGCCAATATGCTCAAGCCCAGCGTAACCGTGTATGCCCCCTGGCGCGACCCCGCATTTCTCGATATGTTTGGCGGACGCAAAGAAATGATCGATTTTTGCAATGCATACAATTTGCCAATTACAGCCACGTATGAAAAACCGTATTCTACCGACGCCAACTTTTTGGGGCTAACACACGAAGCGGGCAAACTTGAATACCTCGATGTCGCAGCCGATTTTATCGAACCGGGCATGGGCGTATTTCCCGCACAAGCGCCGGATAAGCCCGAATCATTTACCGTCAGGATAGACGCGGGGCGCCCGGTGCAAATCAATGGCGCGGATACCGACGACGTAACCGCAATCCAAAAAGCCAATGAAATTGGCGGGCGAAACGGCGTGGGCATTGGTATTCACACCGTGGAAAACCGCTTTGTCGGTATTAAATCGCGCGGCGTGTATGAAAGCCCGGGGCTTTGCCTGCTCGGCACGTGTTACGAGTTTTTGCTCCAGCAAGTTCTGGACAGACGCGCGCGAAAATTTTACGATTCGATTTCTTCGTCCCTCGCCGAACAAATCTATCAGGGATATTACTGCGATTTATCCACCCAAATGATGCAGGGCGCGCTCGCTCCCGTGGCAAAATTATTGACGGGCACGATAACAGTCGCCGCATACAAAGGCACCGTATTATTCCATTCATCGGAAGATGTGCCCCACTCTCTCTATTCCGAAGAGACCGCCTCAATGGAAGATGTGGGCGACTACGACCACCGCGATTCCGAGGGCTTCTTAAACGTACTGGGCGTCGGCGCAAAAGCCCAACACGCAGCGGGACAAAGTGCTTTGTGAGTAGGGCGAGTTTCGAGTGGTGTACAATTCCGATAGCAGTTCACCCCATCCAAAATTATCAAATCAAGAGTACCCCATGCCTAACAATAACCTTTCTTTGCAAATATCAGGAATCCGCGATAACCACCATCGGGGTACAGTGGGCGATTTCCTCAAGTCCAAAATCCAGAATGGTTCATCACTTTCCATAGTCTCTGCGTACTTTACAATTTACGCTTTTGAAGCCTTGAAAGCATCGCTGGTAGATATTAAAGACCTGCGATTTTTGTTTGGTGAACCGCGTTTTGTCAAAAGCCTCGACCCGGAGAAGACAGACAAAAAAGCCTTCAAGATTGAAGATGAAGGCTTACAACTTCAGAATCGGCTGGAGCAAAAGCGCGTTGCCAAAGAATGCGCTAAGTGGATTAAAAAAAAGGTACAGATTCGGTCAATCAGAGCACTAAATCTGTTACACGGAAAAATGTACCACATTGCCCATAACGGCGTGGAAGAAGCCATTATGGGCAGTTCTAACTTTACGGTGCGCGGACTGGGACTGAGCCAGACGAGCAACAATATCGAACTCAATCTGGAGGTAGATAGCAACCGCGACCGTCGCGACCTGAAAACATGGTTTGATGAACTCTGGAATAACAAAGAACTGGTCGAAGATGTCAAAGCAGACGTGTTGTCATATCTCGAGCAACTCTATCAAAATTACCCACCGGAATTTATCTACTACAAAACTCTGTTTCACATCTTTGAGCAGTATTTAGACGAACAAGAGAACAGTGGGTTGCTCACCGAGCAGATGCAACTCGTAGATACAGAGATCTGGAACGCCCTGTTTGAATTTCAGAAAGACGGTGTAAAGGGCGCAATCAACAAAATTCGTCAACACAACGGCTGTATCATTGCTGATAGTGTTGGCCTGGGTAAGACCTTCGAGGCCCTGGCAGTGATCAAATACTTTGAACTGCAGAATGACAGAGTCCTCGTTTTGTGTCCCAAGAAACTGCGCGATAACTGGACAATTTACCAAGCGGATAATAATACCGAACTGAATCCCTTCCTCAAAGATCGCTTTGGATACACCGTCCTATCACATACCGACCTGAGCCGCGATGGAGGTAAGTCGGGCGATATTGATCTGGCGCCCCTCAACTGGGGCAACTACCATTTAGTCGTCATTGATGAATCACACAACTTCCGAAACAACACACCGGGCAAGCGAGACGGAGATGGCAATCTGATTCGCAAGAGCCGCTATCAACGTTTGATGGAGGATATTATCCAGAGTGGGATCAAAACCAAAGTTCTGTTGCTTTCCGCCACGCCGGTGAACAATGATTTGAAAGATTTACGCAATCAGATTTATTTTTTTACTGAAGATTGCGATGACGCTTTCCGAGAATCGCTCGGTATTGTTAGTCTGAAAGACACACTGGCAACTGCACAGCGCACGTTTACAGAATGGGCGAAGCAGAGGGGTGTACACCGACAAACTTCTGCTTTGTTGGAACAACTCAGTTCTGCCTTTTTTAAGCTGCTTGATGAATTAACCATCGCCCGTTCGAGAAAACACATTGTGGAATACTATCGGGATTCGCTTAAAGAACTCGGTGGATTTCCAGCTCGAAGTAAGCCTATCTCTATTTCTCCCGACATTGACCTGAAAAAGCAGTTTATGTCTTACGACGAGTTGAACGAGGAAATCTCCAATTACCAACTTTCTCTGTTCAATCCCTCAAAATATGTTCTTCCTGAATACCAATCCCAATACGATACTCAGCAGATCCGAAACTTTACACAAAGCGACCGCGAACATTATCTGATTGGCATGATGAAGGTGAACTTCCTCAAACGGCTGGAAAGTTCCGTTCATTCATTTGCCATTACAATGCAGCGTACGATTGCAAAAATTGAGGCACTGGAAAAACGAATCAGACGGTTTCAAGAGTTCCGCGATGATAACCCTGATTTGGATTTGGAAGAGATCGAAATTGAAGCCCTTGAAGACGAAGAATTGCAGGAAGCAATGCAGGTGGGGAGAAAACTCGTCTTCAAAATGGCGCATCTCAATGTTGATAAGTGGCTGGAAGATTTGAAGTGCGATAAGGAACAGCTCGAGCTACCTTACCTTTTCGCAAAGGACATTACCCCCGACCGCGATGCCAAACTCGCCAAACTGAAAGAACTTATCGCTAAAAAAGTCAAACACCCAACAACCGACAAGCACGGACAGCCAAATCGCAAAGTGTTGATTTTCACGCACTTTGCCGATACCGCCACATATCTCTATGACGCTCTGGGTCAATGGGCAACCAATGAGTTGGGGATTCAGATCGCAATGGTGTCGGGAGGTTCCAAAAATAAGACGACCTTTGGAAGAAATGAATTTAGCCACATTCTGACAAATTTTTCTCCGGTTGCAAAGAAACGCGCTCAGATGGAATCCATGCCACAAGATGATGCGATTGACTTGCTAATTGGCACTGATTGTATCTCCGAAGGACAAAATCTGCAAGACTGCGATTATTTGATTAACTACGATATTCACTGGAATCCAGTGCGGATTATTCAACGGTTTGGACGGATTGACCGCATCGGTAGCATCAATTGCCGGGTCCAGCTTGTCAACTTTTGGCCGACATCTGACCTCAACCGCTACATCAAACTGAAAAATCGCGTTGAGGCGCGGATGGCACTGGTAGATATCGCCGCGACGCAGGGAGACAATCTATTGGAGCCAGAAGAAATTCAAGGCGTGATTGCTGATGACCTCAAATACCGCGACAAGCAACTCCTGCGCTTGCAAGAAGAAGTGTTAGACCTTGAGGATTTTAACGAAAGCATTGCGCTCAATGAATTTACCCTCGACGACTTCCGCATCGAACTGATGAAGTATATTGAGAGCAATCGGCAAATCCTCGAAGACGCGCCGTTTGGACTTTATGCCGTTGTTCCAACGCACCGGGATTATCCAATGATTACCCCGGGTGTTGTTTTCTGTCTGCGGCAAAAAGGGGATTCAACGGGAAATGAGAAACTCAATCCATTGCAGCCCTATTTCCTCGTCTATATTCGGGAAGATGGCGAAGTGCGCTTTACCTTTGCCCAACCCAAGAAGATTCTCGAGATGTATCGTCTGCTTTGCGAGAATGCGAAAAACCCTTATGAGGAACTGTGCGCCTTATTCGACAAGCAGACAAACAACGGCGCAAATATGACGCAATACAACGACCTGCTTCAGAAAGCGGTTCGTTCACTCAGTCGCACCTACCAGAAACGCGCTATCGGTAACCTATTAGGTGATCGTAGTGGTGTCCTGCCGAAAAAACAACAACATATCAGCAAAACTACAGATTTTGAACTCATAACCTGGCTGGTGATTAAATTGGAAAATCAACAATGAATGATATAAAATACAAACAGGCAATCGCTGAAACCTTACAACGCTTCCGAAGCGGGAACCTCGCCCAAAATGCCCGAGACCTGCTTAACATGCTCGGCTACTACAGCGATTTAGAGATGGATCTTGAACCAAACACTGCAGAGGTGTTTATTGCGGAGTTCGATCTATCTGATAAGATGAATCGGGAGCGGGCACAGATAGATGACTGGGTGTCAATTGATCTTCTCTTTCAATTAAGAGAAGAGGAAATCACCGAGAGCGGTAAGATACAAATCCCTTTTGATAATCGGCAGATTGATAACACTCGTATTGAGTCATACCTGTTCTTTGCGCTGAAACTACGGGATAGCAATTACACCCGCACGCAACTATCCAATATTACCCGCGAAATCAACAAGCTGACCCCAATGCCCGCAATGGTGCTCTTCCAGTACGGTCAGACCCTGACCTTCTCAATTATTGACCGACGTCTGCACAAGCGCGATGAGTCCCGTGATGTTCTCGAAAAGGTGACGCTGATTAAAGATATTGATTGCAGTGATCCGCACCGCGCGCATATTGAAATCCTATTCGACCTTGCTCTCGAACAATTGCACAAAACACACGGCGTTCACAACTTTGTTGAATTCCATCGCGCTTGGGCTAAAACACTTGATATTCAAGAACTGAACAAGCAATTCTATCGCGAACTCTCCGACTGGTACTTCTGGGCAGTTGATCAAGTGACATTCCCAGCCGATGTGGAAAAAGATAAAGAGATTCGCAACGCCACGAGCTTAATCTGCTTGATCACACGGCTGATTTTTGTGTGGTTTATCAAGGAAAAAGGATTGGTTCAAGACACGCTCTTTAATAAAAAGCAGATTGATAAAATCCTAAACGATACCGACCCCCTGGAAAACACCTATTACAAAGCGATTCTTCAAAACCTTTTCTTTGCCACACTCAATACAGAGATGAAGCCCGATAACCGCAAATTCAGACACCGAGCCAAGCAATCGGGAGGACGCGATCAGCACTACATGGTGCATTCTCTTTACCGATATGAGCGGTATTTCAAGCACCCCAAAGAAGCACTTGGTTTTTTCAAGGAGATTCCTTTTCTCAATGGCGGTTTGTTTGAATGTCTGGATAAGCCCGATAAAGACAAGCCTAAAAAGATCCTGCGCGTTGACGGCTTTTCTGACCGCAACGACAATCCGCTACATGTCCCCAATTTTTTGTTCTTTTCTGACGAACAGAATGTGGATCTCAACGCGGCTTACGGCACAAAAGGCAAGCAATATAAAGTACGCGGGCTGATTGATATTCTCGACCGTTACAAATTCACAGTAGCTGAGAATACGCCTATTGAAGAGGAAGTCGCGCTTGACCCCGAACTGCTCGGTAAGGTCTTTGAAAATCTTCTGGCTGCGTACAATCCCGAAACGCAGACAACTGCCCGCAAGAAGACCGGCTCTTTTTATACGCCCCGCGAAATCGTCAACTACATGACCGACGAGTCGTTGATTGCCTATTTCAAATCTACTCTAATTGCATGTTGCGAATCCAAAAACACCTTTTCGGCAACAACGCCACCTTCGCAATTGGATCTCAGCGGCCAAGCAGAACCGGTACAAACTCGGCTTGATATGCAAAAAGGTGTGCTGTCGAAAAAAGAAAAAAACTTAATCGAAAGTAATCTCCGCCACTTGATCGCATATAACGATGATCCACATCAATTCAGTGACGAAGAAACCGAGCAGTTAATCAAAGCCATTGACGATCTCAAAATTCTTGATCCCGCCTGTGGTTCAGGCGAGTTCCCCATGGGCATCCTACGTAAGCTGGTTTTCATTCTCGGAAAACTCGACCCGGGCAACGACCAGTGGAGACAACGACAAATTGCCAGAGTTGAAAGTACCATTGAGACCGCAGAAAAAATTGACGACAGCACAGTTCGTGAAAACACCATCCGCGACCTTGAGCAGGAAATTGATAATATCAATGAGGCTTTTGAACGGAACGAACTCGACTACGGACGCAAACTCTACCTGATTGAAAACTGTATCTATGGGGTCGATATTCAGCCGATAGCTGTACAGATTTCCAAACTTCGTTTCTTTATTTCGCTCATCGTAGATCAGAAGATTGACGATTCACGGGAAAACCGAAGTGTTCGTCCCTTGCCGAACTTGGAAACGAAATTTGTCGCGGCCAATACTCTGATCGGAGTGGATAAACCCAAGCAAATTTCCATCCGCAATCCACAAATTGACGAAAAGGAAAAAGAGTTGAGCGAAGTGCGGAGAAAACACTTCATTGCCCGCACCCCAAGAACCAAAGTCAAATACCGCGACCAAGACGACCAAATCCGTGCTGAAATCAGTGAATTGCTAAAACGCGATGGTTTTCCCAGTGAAACGACTGAAAAAATCGCCTATTGGAACCCTTATGATCAAAATGCGGCTGCCGATTTCTTTGATCCTGAGTGGATGTTCGGTATCACGGAGGGTTTTGATGTGGTGATTGGGAATCCTCCTTACGTTAGTCATGATAAAATCTCAAAACAACTCAAAGCCAAAATCAAGAATTATTACCAGTCATACCAGCCATTTGCGGATGTGTATTGCTATTTCATTGAAAAGGCGATAGAGTTACAAAATGATAGAGGCTTGCTTAGCTTCATTACCTCAAATTCATATTTGAGAGCGGAATATGGGACACCAATCCGAAGACTGTTGCAAAATAAAAATATGTTGCTCAGGGTATTAAACATTGAGAACTCACAGATTTTTGAGAGTGCAATTGTTAATGTCGCGATAATAGTATCTCGTAAATCGACAAATTTCACCGACGATTTTTGCATTGTTGTTAATTCGCCATTTTCGGGTAATAGTTTTGAGGATTTTGTAAAAATCAATGGCTTTAATTGTCCTCAAACATTCTTTAATTCAAAGTCTTGGAATCTTGCAGAACCAAAGCTTGTTGAACTTCAAAGAAAACTGGAATCTTCAGGAAAAACCCTCGAAGAGTTTCACACAAAAATTAGACTTGGTATTGCCACTGGAAGCAATGAAGCCTTTCTTATAAATGAAGACCAGAAACGAAAGCTTTGTGAGAAAAATCCTGTCAACGCCAAAATCATAAAACCCATTTTGAGAGGAAGAGATATTTTTCGCTACAACTACACTCTATCTGGACAGCATATTTTACTGGCTAAAAACGGAGTCAATATAGAAAGAGATTATCCTGAGATATACCAGCATTTAGAGTCATTTGGGGATAAGTTCAAAAACCGTGGAGCACAAGGGCAACACTGGACAAATCTAAGAGCTTGCTCATTCTATGACGACTTCAAAAAAGAAAAGATTGTGTGGATTGAATTGACGGATTTGGGGCGATTCGCCCTCTGTAATGAAGAAGTCTATCTACTAAACTCGGCGTATTTTTTATTACCTCCTTCAGGTATGGACTCAAAGTTTTTGCTCGGTGTCCTAAATTCAAATGCAATGCGTTTTTACTTGGGTCTTATTGCAGAAACAAGTGGGATGGGAATAAGTCGTTGGATTAACAATTATGTGAAAGAATTTCCAATACCGGTGATTACTCGTGAGCAACAAATCCCGGTTGTTGAGTTGGTTGACCACATCCTAACGGTTAAAGCGACTGACCCAGAGGCCGACACTAGCAAGGAGGAAGCGGAAATAGATCAATTGGTCTATGCGCTGTACGGGCTGACGGAAGAAGAAATTGCTGCGGTGGAAAATGTCTGAATCAGGATTTGCAGGATGAAAGGATGGGCAGGATTGAATCCTGTTAATCCATGCAATTTTGTAAGCGGTGTACAACTGCGACCACAGTTCATCCGCACGATCCTGACAATGGAGAAAAGAGAATGAACGAGCGACTTAAAGTATTCATTACTTATTCGCATAGAGATAAAGCGGCAAAAAACACATTAAAAACACGCCTTGATGTAATGGTACAAAACGACTTAATAACGCTTTGGCACGATAACGAAATCCTCCCGGGCGATAGGTGGTATGAAGACATTTCTAAAAACCTTGCCGATTCAGACATTCTGCTCTACCTCGTCTCCTCTTCGAGTCTTGCCTCTGAAAACTGTAACAAGGAATTGGCAGAAGCATTAAGTCGAAAGATAAGAATCCTCCCCATTATTCTTGAGGATTGTGATTGGCAAAATCATCAACTCAGCGACATCCAAGCCCTTCCCGATCAAGGCAAGCCTATTAATGAATGGCAACCTGAGAGCAAAGGCTGGCAAAATGTAGTAGCGGGTCTCCGAAATGTCGTTGGTGAAATACAAGCTCTGACATCTGATAGTGTGCAACAAGAAACATTACCTGAATGGATATTTCAACAAGGTAATTTCCTGATAATGCTGAGGCAAATCGACAAAGCGATAGAAGCCTACTCACATGTAATTGAACTCAACCCACACTCTGTCACTACCTATAACAATCGCGGTGCTGCTTATCTCAACAAAGGTGCATATGACCGCGCTATCGCAGACTGCAACAAGGCCATAGAACTTGAACCAGAGCTTGCCGATGCCTATAACAATCGCGGCATTGCGTATTTCGGTAAAGGCGCGCATGACCGTGCTATTGCAGACTACAATAAGGCCATAGAACTGAATCTAAAACTTGCCGAAGTCTATAACAATCGCGGCATTGCTGTTTCGGTGCAATCGTATGTTCATATCCTTCTTCGCCTAAGATTGGCCAACGCCTATCACAATCGCGGCAATGCTTACTTCGGTAAAGGCGCGTATGACCAAGCCATTGAGGAATTCAACAAAGCCACAAAACTAAATCCAGGGCTTGCCGAAGCCTATGATAACCGTGGCAATGCTTACCGCGACAAAGGCGAGATTGACTGTGCTATCGCTGACCATAGCAAGGCGATAAAATTAAATCCAAATTATGCCTTAGCCTATTACAATCGCGGCATTGCACACGATAGAAAAGGCGTGTATGACCAAGCCATCGCAGACTATAGCGGAGCAATACGACTGAATCCAGAGTTTGTCGCAGCCTATAACAATCGCGGCATTGCTTACTTCTGTAAAGACGCATATGACCAAGCCATAACAGACTATAACAAGGCGATAAAATTAAACCCGGATCTTATCCAGGCCTATTACAATCGCGGTAGTGCTTACAACAGTAAAGGCATGTATGACCAAGCCATCGCAGACTATAACAAGACGATAAAATTAAATCCGAATTCCGCTGAAGTCTATCACGAGCGCGGTAGTGCTTACAACAGTAAAGGCATGTATGATCAGGCCATAGCAGACTATAATATGGCCATAGAATTGAAACCTGATTATGCCGAAGCCTATATCAATCGAGGCAATGCTTACCGCGACAAAGGTGAGATTGATCGTGCTATCGCAGACTACAGCAAGGCCATAGAACTAAAACCGGATTACGCTCAAGCCTATTACAATCGCGGTAGTGCTTACAACAGTAAAGGCGCGTATGACCGTGCTATCGCAGACTGCAACATGGTTTTAGAACTGAAACCGGATCTTGCCGAAGCCTATATCAATCGAGGCAATATTTACTTCAGTAAAGGCATGTATGACCAAGCCATCGCAGACTACAGCAAGGCCATAGAACTAAAACCGGATGATGCCCAAGTCTATTACAATCGCGGCAATGCTTACGGCAGAAAACGTAAGTATAACCAAGCCCAGGCAGACTATAACAGGGCAATAAGGTTAAACCCAAATTACGCTGAAGTCTATCACAATCGCGGCAATATGTATTTTATCAAAGGCGCGTATGACCGTGCTACCACAGATTACAACAAAGCCATCGCGGATTACAACAAAGCAATAAAACTGAAACCAGAGTTTGCTCTGACCTATTACAATCGCGGTATGTGTTGGCTGCACTTGCAAAATTGGCAAGAAACCAGATTAGACTTGAAAGTTGCCAAGAACAAGGGCATGGATATTATCGCAGTATTTCGCGACAATTACAAAAATGTTGAGGAATTTGAGCGGAGATATGGTGTGAAGTTGCCGGAAGACATCGCGGCGATGCTGACACAAGGGTGACGAAAGAAATAGTACCAATAGAGGGACGATATGAACATAAGCGTGAAAAACCTGAGCGTGCTGAAACAAGTAGAATTTGAACTGGGTGAGTTGACCCCTATTTGCGGCGGCAATAATACGCGGTCCCGATAATGGAGGAAAGGGGATGAGCGAACCTCTAAAAGTATTCATTACTTATTCACATAAAGATAAAGCGGCAAAGAACACATTGATAGGTCGCCTTGGTGTAATGGTACGAAATAAGTTGATAACGATTTGGCACGATAACGAGATCCTCCCAGGCGACAGATGGCGTGAAGAAATTTCCAAAAACCTTGACGATTCAGACATTCTGCTCTACCTCGTTTCTGCTGCAAGTCTTACCTCTGAAAATTGCAATAAGGAATTGGCAGAAGCATTAATCGGAAAGATACGAACCATCCCCATTATCCTTGAGGATTGCGATTGGCAAAATCATCAACTCAGCGACATCCAAGCTCTTCCTGATCAAGGCAAGCCTATTAATGAATGGCAACCTGAGAGCAAAGGCTGGCAAAATGTAGTAGCGGGTCTCCGAAGTGTTGTTGACAAAATACGCGCTCAAGCATCTGATAGTGCCCAAGAAGAAACATTACATGTATGGATATTTCAACAGGGTAACTTTCTAATGATGATAGGGCAAATCGACAAGGCAATAGAAGCCTACTCACATGTAACGAAAATCAATCCACGCTATGTCGCTACCTATAACAATCGCAGCATTGCTTATCTCGGCAAAGGTGAGGTTGACCGAGCTATCGAAGACTGCAACAAGGCGATAGAACTGAATCCAGAGCTTGCTGATACCTATAACAATCGCGGAAATATTTACCTCAGTAAAGGCATATATGACCGAGCCATCGCAGACTATAACAAGGCAATACAACTAAATCCAAATGATGCTGATGCCTATAACAATCGCGGCATTGCTTACGGCATCAAAGGCGAGATTGATCGTGCCATCGAGAACTACAACAGGGCCATAGAACTGAATCCAGAGCTTGCTGAAGTCTATTACTATCGCGGTACTATTTACGGCATCAAAGGCGAGATTGATCGTGCTATCGAGAACTACAACAGGGCCATAAAACTAAATCCAGAGCTTGACGTGGCCTATAACAATCGCGGCATTGCTTACGACAGCAAAGGCGAAATTGACCGTGCTATCGCAGACTATAGTAAGGCGATAGAACTGGATCCAGAGCTTGCCTTGGCCTATTGCAATCGTGGTATGTGTTGGCTGCACTTACAAAATTGGCAAGGAACCAGATCAGACCTGACAATTGCCAAGAGCAGGGGTGTGGATATTATCGCGGCATTTTGTAATGATTACGAAAATGTTGAGGAATTTGAGCAGAGATATGGTGTGAAGTTGCCGGAAGACATTGCGGCGATGCTGATGCAACAATGACGGACACCAACGAGCAGAAAATTGGATATTATGAAAGTGGTTTTGTATTGGAATTCCAAATTTTTAATGAGGTCTTGACACTAAACAGATGTATAGTATAATTTAGGGAGTAATTGCCATAGTGAAGGCGAATCAAATTTTAGAATGTATTTTGGAGTATAAAAAATGAAAAAATATGATGTTACCTTATCTTTCGCAGGAGAAGATCGACATTATGCTGAGAAGTTACGGAATCTTCTCGAATCGGGAGGATATTCAGTCTTTTACGACGACGATGAGATGGCACAGCTTTGGGGCAAAAATCTGTATGATCACTTGGCATCGATTTACAAGGATCAAGCACGCTACTGTGTCATGTTCTTATCTGAACATTATGCACGAAAGTTGTGGACGAAACACGAACGTCAAAGTGCTCAGGCAAGAGCATTGGAGGAAAACAAGGAATATATTCTTCCTATCCGTCTTGACGATACGGAGATTCCAGGAATTTTGGGAACACTCGGGTATCTTGATTTACGCTCAATGTCCATTGAAGAAATTTATCAAATTTTGGCAGAAAAGCTGTCGGGATCAACATCGCAGATCACACCAACTGAAATATTGAACTCCACCGCAGTCGAGAGTAATCTCAGCGAATTTGTGCTGTTTCGTCTGTCAGATGGAAAACAGTATTTCATTCCATTTCAAGATGCACACTGGGATTCAACAGAAATTTCTCTTGAACTTCTTCCTGAATCGCCCGAAGAGACTGCCTTTCTCCGCTCATTGAGGAGCAATCTTAGTAACCGTTTCTCTCATGATAAGTTGGCTTTTGCGCTACAAGAAGATGCCGCCTGGGTAAGTCCTCAGTCTGCTGTTCAGATCACATCCGGCTCTCAAACTGTTTGGGAAGTCGTTCTAAAGGAAAATAGTGAAAAGCAAAATTTTGGTCCTTTAGGGGAGATAGCGTACAATAATATTTCACCGGATCAGATTGCCGAGATGCGTGCAAAAAGAATCCTACTTGATGAAAAATTGGGGTATTCCAATCAAGTCGGTTTCGCAGAATTTGCCAATGACTCTCTGTTGGAATCTTTTATTCAAGGTGGAACTTCATCTTCATATGAGCCTGGACTACAAATTCAAGAATCACCACTCCCGAATCTTTATCGATCTTTTGGAGACATGCCCCAGAGATTCCAGAAATTTACCCGTTTGACCTCGGCACTCTATTTGAAACTTTCAAACACGGTTGAAGATATATTGCAATTAGATTTGCAACTTCTGAATCCAAATCAGTTACAGGTCCATTTCAAAGGGCAGCGCCGTCAGGGCTATATTATCCAGGTTAATGGAATTTGTCCGCTCTCTCAATAAAAGGCCGATACTTTGAACCCGCATGATCTGCTCAGAATTGCCCGACGACTGGCGCATAAAAAGAATAGAGGCCATGCCCATTAAGGACAATGTCTGAAATCAAGAAAGGGAAATAGCCATGTCTAAAGAGAAAGCATTCTTAGAGAAAGTTCACATCAAAAACTTTCTTAGCTTGCGCGATGTTGAGCTTCCGCTAAAGCCTTTGACAGTTCTTGTCGGACCCAATGCGAGTGGGAAATCGAATATCTTGAATGCCTTGAGACTTCTCAATAAGGTGATAACTGCTGAAGAATTGCCCCCAGTTGAATTTATCCAAGATCGCCTTTGGGCAGGTGAGGCAAACCAAATCACTTTCCAATTGCAAGCTAAAGTGGAAGAAACCCCAACTCTATACAAACTGAAGCTAAAAGCGGAGGTCAATAATCCTTTTGTTGCCGAAGAATTATTGGTTAAATCTGTAAAAGTCATATCTATCCAGGACGGACAGGGCCAAGTTAAGGATGAAAATGGCGAAAACCTGACATCCTACAAGTCTAATAAACTCGCTTTGAAGTCAGCGGGCGATTATGGCTACAAGCCCAATACAAGTATCTTAACGGAGTTTATAAAGGGTTGGGAATTTTACGACTTTCGACCTGAATACATGCGAAGGTATTCAGGGGGATTCCCATTTATAATAGAGAATACCTCATTGAAAGAGTTGCGCGAATCTCCAAAACTCGATGATGATGGTTCGACATTATCGGCACTACTCTCGTACTGGCACGAGAATACACCAGAGCGTTTCCAAAGCGTTAGTGAATCTCTCGCGGCTTCTACAAATATCAGAATAGCTCAAAACAAAATTGACGGAGATAACCAGCTCTGCCTTTTAGAAGGATACGAGCAACCGATACCTTTGAAGAGAGCATCTGATGGCACATTGCGTCTCGTTGCATATTATGTCTTACTTAACGAACCTGTATTGCCGCCGCTTATTGCTATCGAAGAACCGGAGCGGAATCTACATCCTGGTGCTTTGGCGGATATTGCAAATGTTCTTGAGCAAATTTCCGAACACTCTCAGGTGATTATCACAACCCATAGTTCTCAACTTCTTGATGCCTTTAACTCTGACAACTTATCGAATTCGCTCGGTGTTTTACTCTTACGCAATGTTCCCGGACTCGGTACAGAAGTCATCAACCTTGAGAATATCCGCGGTGACCAAACAGCACTGGATGGTTGGATTACGGATTTCGGAATTGGCAGTGCCATTTTTGATAGTGAATTGCTACCAGATTTCGTGGAGGGATCGGCGTGCCAAACATAAGAATCTGGACTTTGGAATCAGATATTGATGCCAAAGCGGTCAAATGTTTGGCAAATAAGCTGGTGAGACATCTGGAACTTGAGAATCTATCTATCCAAACTGTAGGTCCACAGGCAGTCCCAAAGCGAAATCAAAGAGGTGCATCTCCAAGCGATATACTGGGGATGGCAGTTCAGAATTATCTCAAACAAGATGATTGTGTTATTTTCGTTATCGACAGAGATGGGCCGATGTCAGCACATCAACGACGACAAGAACCCAATTCCCTTATCAATCAGATCACGCGGGTTGTTGAGAACAGCCGTTTTACTGGCAAAGTATTTCTCGCACCTGCTGTCCAAGAACTTGAAGCGTGGTTGTTGATTGATTGTCTGGGGATTTTCTGTTATTTCGCCAGCAAAGTCGCACAGTACAGGGAAAATTGCCGTGATCGCGTTTCCGAAAACCGACCGTTTACACAATTGGTCCGGCGTTATCAAAAAGGTAATACGGAATACATCGTCGAAGCGGAAACAGGAGGCAGAGGTGCTAAAGAATACTTGATTGAGTTATCTGAAAAAATACTGCTTGCACTCAATCCAAACCTGCCTCACAGAAATATCAGAAGGCAGCAGTATCGTGAAAACATGTCACCCGAAGTAGCTGAACATGTGCTCATTGACCGACACACATTATCACGCAACAATTCTCTCCGCGAACTGGGAACTGTGCTCGCTAAATTTCAGTGAGCGGAGTAGTTATTGGCCTTTGAAAAAAATTCGCTAATATTTGTTATTTTTATTTGACAGGCTGGATTGCGGCTAAAACCATGCCGCAATGACAACCAAAACCTTCTGGATTACTGACGTTGTGCCTGCGGCGTGGCGGTTCGGCCTTGCCCCCTTGATTAACCCCCTCAAGGGCAGGCTCTGTATGGTTTAAGCAGGGAACCATGCCACAATGACAGGCAAAAATCTGGATCGCGGCTCGGCCCTGCTCCTGCATGGTTTAAGCAGGGGACCATGCCGCGATGACGGCTCTGTTGAGAGGAAATGCGCCATGGCTGAAAAGCTCTGGGGAGGGCGATTTGCGGGATCGACTGAAAAACTAATGGAAAAGTTCAATGCATCCATTAGTTTTGATCGGCGTTTGTACAAAATGGATATTGAAGGCAGCCGAGCGCAAGCCCGCGCATTGGCCCGAATGGGTGTCTTGACAAAACAGGAACAGGAACGCATCCTCAAAGGTCTAAATCGTGTGGAGCGTGAACTCGACGCGGGCACTTTGCCATTGACGGATGATCTGGAAGACATACACACCGCAGTGGAAAAGCGCTTGACGGAATTGGCGGGCGATGCCGGCGCGAAAATTCACACAGGACGCAGTCGCAACGATCAAATCGCCCTGGACGAGCGTCTGTTCTTGCGCGAGGCAGTCGCCAACACACTCGCGCAGATCGAGCAGGTAATGGGCGTGGTCTTAGATGTTGCCGAAGCGCATCTCGATGTCGTAATGCCGGGATATACGCACGTGCAACAGGCACAACCGATCCGATTTTCGCATTATGCCATGGCCCTGTTCTGGATGTTGTCACGCGACCGCTCGCGGTTTGAAGACTGTTGGAAACGCGCAAATGCCATGCCCCTGGGATCGGGCGCGTTGGCGGGAAGTGCGTACCCGGTTGATCGAGAATTTCTGCGCGAGGAACTGGGGTTTGATCGCATCACTGAAAACAGCATTGATGCAGTCAGTGACCGCGATTATTTCCTGGAGTATTTGTCGGCGTCATCCATATTGATGGGGCACTTGAGCCGATTTTGCGAAGATCTGATTATCTGGTCGTCTTCTGAATTTGGATTTATCGAATTGGACGATGCCTTCAGCACCGGATCGAGCATGATGCCGCAAAAAAAGAACCCCGATTCACTGGAACTGGTGCGCGGCAAAACAGGACGCGTGTACGGCAACACGATGTCTCTGCTCACCGTGATGAAAGGCGTATCACTGGCGTATGCCAAAGATATGCAAGAAGACAAAGAACCCGTCTTCGATACCGCAGAAACCGTACAGATGTCCCTGTCTGTCTTCGCAGGTGTATGGCAGACCATGAAAATTAAAGGCGAGCGGATGGCCGATGCAATAGATGGCACCATTTTAGCCACCGACCTGGCCGATTATCTGGTGCGAAAGGGCGTGCCTTTTCGCAAATGTCACCGCATCGTTGGGGAACTGGTAAGAACTGCTCTGGCGCGTGGGCAAAAGTTAGAAGAATTGGACATGCAGACATTGCGCGCAGCATCTGAGGTATTCGATACCGATGTGCAAGCAATTTTGTCCACAGAAGCCAGTACAGCACAGCGCAATCTGGATGGCGGAACAGGACGCGATTCTGTTTTGAGACAGATCGAAGCAGGGCGGCGTTTGCTGACCGATGGAGAGGCGTCTGGATGAAGCGTTTTCACGAGCGGGATGTGCGGCGTTTTTACGATTTGCTTCAGCACAAGTCAGATTTGGGCCTCACGCAACTCAATGTCCTGGATGGCGAAAATTTGATCGGCGTGGGACTATTTGACAATGAAGACGATTTTGTATCCGAGTGTTCGCGCTACAATACACTGGGCCTTCTTCAAGCTGGCGTGAACCCCCGGTCGTCACATCTTTTAGATAACTATGGCGGACTGCTAAATCGCATTCGTACGCTATTTAGCGACGTGGTGTCCAAAGAGGATATTGCGTGTGTAACAGGTGTTTTCATACCGGAACCCGGCCAAATAACCGAAGCCGCACTGGCATACCAAAACGATGTATCCGTATTGGGAGATGGCGCGCTATTTTTTCCTATGGACAGAGAAATTGCCATAGAAAATGGTCGGCCAAATCGCACGGCAAAACAAATTGCAGAATGGTTTTTGGGAGAGGCGACATTATCCAGAATTGACCTGACCAGCATGGTCCCGGTCCCCGGCACATCAGATCCCGACGGTACCTGGTTTCATCCCCGCCTGCAATTTCGCAAGTATCGCCCGTATATTTTAGATGGCATTTCCGAGGCAATTTGCGGTGAGTAAACGACCACCCGCTTTGCGGGTGGCTTTTTGTTCGGCCAGAGGCCGAACAATAGAGGAGAACTTCATGATTAAAAAATCGATTTCATTAATCACTGCGATGAGCCTTTTGCTTGCGGTTTGTCCTGTTCGGGCAGCAGAAAGCGAAAAAAAAACGCAATACGAGCGCGGGATTTACCAATTGGGACATGATGGCTGGGAGATTGTCGATGTGCGACAGGTATCGGGCACGCGCATTGTATTAAGCCCCCGGGTGGGTCCTCAAATCGATTTAGAGGAGAGCAATCGCTACGCTTTGTTTCAGGGAATAACCATTTATTCTCAAAAAATAGATCTTCCAATCTTGCATCTGGGCGTAGCGGGATTTCAATTTGCCGAATTTATAAAGCAAGACAATGGCAAACTCGCCATTAAAATTCAATATCGATCAGGCCCTCGCATTGAAACACAGCTGGTGAATGTGCAAAGTGATAATGATCTGCGCCGCTTGAGAGAATACGTCGAACACTTCGATGAAATCGTAAAAGGCGAGTACACAATTGCAGACTCCTCCAAAATAGACGAGACCTATCCGCAATATACCGAGGATGTCATCTCTTTTCAGGAACGCAAGACGCGCTTCCGGGTGCAAACGCGCTTCCCCGGAATGATCACCCTGAAGGATGGTAAAAAAATCAAAGGCGAATTTGTACCCCTATACGAAGATGATAACATTTTGATCGAGACGGAATTGAGCGTTCAAAAAGTCGCCATAGATAAAATTCAAAAAGTACAATTCTTTGGGGAACGCGGCTCCGTGGCGATGGAACGGGCAATTTTACAGGGAATTGGAGGAGCCTTAACGGGCGCATTGACCGGGGCACTTGCCGCCTGGCAGACCAATTCCGACGTCAAAGAGACGACAATCTGGGCCGCCGCAATTTTTGGCATCTTTGGTTTTGTAAGCGGGCTGGTGACAGGTGCCAGAGCCACGCAAAGCGGCAAGACTTTCACACTGGGTCCCGTTGAGGGTGACAAACGGAAATAACTCAATGACGATTTTGCCTTATAAGGACAAAACCCCTCACATCGATCCGTCGGCTTATATCGCGCCCGGTGCTGTTGTAATTGGCGATGTGGTAATCGGTGCCCGCGCGAGCATCTGGTTCAATGCCGTGATTCGGGGCGATGTTGAACCCATTGTGATCGGCGAAGGCTCGAATATTCAGGACGGCGTTGTGGTGCATACCGACCCGGGCTATCCCTGTAATGTTGGCAAAAATGTAACCGTAGGGCACAATGCGATCTTGCACGGTTGTCAAATAGAACAGGGCGTGACCATCGGAATGGGGGCAACTGTGTTAACTGGCTCGGCTGTTGGCGAATCAGCACTGGTAGCTGCCCACGCGCTGATATTGGAGGGGGCAGAGGTCGCACCGCGCACACTTGTCGCCGGTGTACCCGCCAAACCGCGTCGCACATTGTCAGATGACGAAGTAGCGCGCTTTTTGAACAATACCAGAAGATATCAGAAACGGCGTCTGCTGTATATGGGACAAAACGAATGAGGCTTTTTATGAAACGATGGCTTTTGTGTTTTGCACTGCTGGCGTTGTCTCTGGGGTGTGGTGCGTCCAATCCCGTGACACCTGCGCCCGAACCACCTGCTGAACAGATCTATGACCACGTCACTGTGGATGAAGTCAACGCCTATATCGCCGACATCAACCGGGTTTTTTTATCTATTGACGTCTTTTTTGCAGAATACGGCGGTGTAACGGTCGAGGTCACGAATGGCTTGGTCCCAATCTATTGGTCGTGGCAATTTATAAGCAACATGATCGCGCGGCTTAACGCCATTCAATCTACCTTACACGACATGCGCCCCGCAAATCCGTATTTGCTCAGGCTGCACACCGAGGAATTTGAAGCCGCTTTCGCAGATTATCTCGATGGGGCCACTTTTCTGCAGCAGAATCTCGATTTTATGACGCCAGCAGTTATAGATGGCCTGAACATGCGCATGGGGGCGGGCAATGTACACATCATTCGATTGCAAATCTTTCTGCGCGACCTGACCGGCCAGCAAGTGATCTTCGGCGGCAATTCTCCCGGAGATGGACAAACTTATGGAGGAACAGGATGATGAACAAACTCAGAACGGATCAAAATAATACAGGTATAACATGAGCAATACCGCGTATTTTAGGTTATTCGGGCTGTTAATCCTGATAGGCTCTGTGGGGCAGGCGGATGCCCTCTCGCAGTTTGCATTGCTGACTGCCAATCGGTGTGTGAACTGTCACATCACCGCGCAGGGCGGGGCGCAGCGAGATGAATTGGGGCAGTATTCAATGGACGGCGTGGGATTGCTCGCACCCAATTACGTTTTGCCGGGAAAGACCGCTTATGCCGATGGCCTGATACTCATGGGTGCGGATATCCGCGGACAAATGGCGCGATCACATACATCGCCAGAAGCCGAACGCAAAGTATTTCCGATGCAGGTCGCGCTATATAGCGTTGCCCGCCCCTCAAATGCCTTAAAAATCGAAGGCTCGTATAATTTCGGTCCAAAAAAATACAATGGACAGCGCGCGTGGACCGCATCGGCAATTTATCAGCCCAATTACAACTGGCCTGCATTGCGCGCAGGGCATTTCCAGCCATCCATTGGCATGCGGTATGACGACCACACCATGCTCGTGCGACAAACGCCCGATGTTGCCGGGGCCACATCGCTTATCGCGCCCAATTACGCAGAATACGGCGCAGAAGTGCATTATTACAAAAAATTGTGGCTATCGCTAACCGCAGGTATTTATTCTGCCCGCGCACTCTCTGAAAATACCGTACGAGACGCCTCTTTGATCGAAGACCGCGACAAACCTTCGTTCCTGGGCCGTGTGGTCTTGTGGCCCAGATTGGTCGAACAGAAAATGAATTTTTATCTGGGAGCGTCGTGGCTCAAAAACGGCGATTTTTTAATGACAAACCTCTTTGCGGGCGTCGGATTGCAGGACAAGATCGCCGTCATGGCCGAATATGTCCTATCCGATAAGGATGGCGCACGCGAGGCAAAAACCGCTTCGGTTGATATCACGCTTCAAGCAATACCCGGATGGCTTTTGTTTGCGCGGGGAGAACGCGGCGAAGTGACGCATATCCGCACTTCAGCGCGCCCTATTGATTTGATGACCCGCCAGGCTGTATTTGGCATGCAAATCTTTCTCACACCGCAAATCGAATTGCGCCCCGAATATCGCATCCTCGACACAGAAACCTTTCGCTCATCGCGCTACGCACTGCAATTGCATGTGTTTTATTAGCACCTATTCGGAGTAACCCATGTGGAAAATCATCAGCGCAATCGCGTTTGTGCTCGTAATAGGTATAGGCGCAAAGTGGGCAATGGACGGCACGCAGATTTTTACGAAAAACAAGCAGCAAGTGGTGGTAGTAGATGAAATGTTTGGCACTGAGAGCGTCGAGTGGAAAGAAGGATTCTGGTTGGGGCTGGATATAGCGGGACCAACAGCGGGTATATTGATCGCGGTGGGTATTTTTGGTTTGTACAAAAACAGAAAATGAAGCACTCCAAATCTTTAGTCAAGCGTCAGGAATAGGTATAACCGCCCCTCTCCTGACGCCCTTTTTTTTCTAACCTTCAACTTTAATCTCAAACACTGCAGTATAACCCTCAATATCAACCGCATCGCCACCCACCTCATCTGCGCGAACCAATGTCGTGCAAAGCGTCTCACCCATGATATAATCCCGAAACTGATCGAAAACAGGTGCCACTTCATCTGACACGCTATATGTCACTGCAATCCGATCTGACACATCCAGCCCCTTCTCCCTGCGGATATTTTGAATAACATGGACAATCTCACGCGCCAGACCTTCGCGCATCAAATCTTCATCCCTATACAAATCCAGTGCCACCGTAATATCGCCTTCATTTGCCACAGGCATATCTTCTTTCTCTTCGCGCTGGATCAGAATATCATCAACCGTGAGTTCCAGGGGACCCGCACCATTCAGTTCCAATGTAATCGCATGGCCTTCGCGCAGAGATTGGATTTCTTCAAAGCCGAGACCGGCAATTTTCCCCGCAGCCACCTTCATATTTTTTCCCAAACGTGGACCCAACACTCGGAAATTGGCTTTTGCAGAAAGCGTCACGACTTCCTCTTCATTGGCGCGAATATCCACGCGTTTCACATTTAACTCATCCGCGACAATATCTTGTAATGCCATAAGGTCTTCGCGCACATCGTCGTGCATGGACACGAGAATCGCCGTGCGCAACGGGTGTCGGGTTCTGGCATTGGCCTGACTACGCAAGAATCTGCCCAACCCAACCGCAGTTCGCGTGCGCGCCATCTGCTGCTCGAGCTTTTCGTCGAGATCGGCTTCGATCACATCGGGATAATCACACAAATGTACGGATTCCGGCATATCGCTCGCGCGCAAATTTCGGTAGATGGTTTCCGTGATAAACGGCGCGAAAGGAGCCAGAGCCTTGACCAGCGTCAAGAGCACGTGATACAGGGTCGCATAAGCAGACAATTTATCGCTGTCATTATCGCTCTTCCAGAATCGCCGTCGGCTGCGTCGGATATACCAATTGGTCATATCGTCGATAAATGTTGCAAATCGCGTGGCCGCTGTTTGCAAATGACACTGATCCAGACCCTGGCGAATATCGCGCACCAGATGATTCAAGCGCGCGCGAATCCAGCGATCGAGCGGATGATCCGATCGTTCCGATGTGGGCTGCCAGTTGTCAACACGCGCATAAGTGACAAGAAAACTGTACGCATTCCACAAAGGCAGCAGGACACTGCGCATCGTCTTTTGAACCCCCTGTTCCGAAAAAGCGAGGTCTTCGCCGCGCACCACAGGTGAAGACAGCATATTGAGACGCAGGGCATCGGCACCATAAGTATCCATAACATGCATGGGATCGGGATAATTCTTCAATCGCTTGGACATTTTGCGCCCATCTTCGGCTAAAATCATACCGTTGACAACGACATTTTCGAACGGCGGACGGTCGAAAAGGGCAGCGCCGAGCACGACAAGCGTGTAAAACCAGCCGCGTGTCTGGTCCAATCCCTCTGCGATAAAATCTGCCGGGAAATGCGCGTCCAGCCAATCTTTGTTTTCAAACGGGTAATGGCGTTGTGCATAAGGCATAGAACCGCTTTCAAACCAGCAGTCGAGAACTTCGGGCACGCGGGTAAGAGGTCCAGTTTCACCTTCGATGATCACGGGATCTATAAAATGTTTGTGGATATCGTCAAATTCCCCCCCCGTGCGCTCTTCGAGTTCGCCGATAGAACCAACACACACGGTCTCACCCGTCTCTTCATTTCGCCACAACGGAAGCGGACAGCCCCAATAGCGATTGCGGGAAATCGCCCAATCTCGCGCGCCTTCCAGCCAATTGCCAAAACGCCCCGCTTTGATATGTTCGGGCACCCAGTGGATCTGCGCGTTGGCACGGATCATCTGGTCTTTAATCTCCTCAATATTGACAAACCACGTCGAAATCGCCCTGTAAATAAGGGGCGACTCACACCGCCAGCAGTGGGGATAACTGTGGTGATGTGTAGAGCGGTGTACGAGTTTGCCCTCTTTTTTTAAGCGATTCACAATATCGTTATCACAGTCTTTGACAAAACGTCCTTCATAATCACTCACTTCAGAGGTAAAACGGCATTCGGCATCAATCGGACATACAGATGGAACGCCGTGAACGCGACCGGCTTCGGCATCGTCTTCGCCAAATCCAGGTGCCGTGTGGACAATACCCGTTCCTTCTTCAGTAGTGACAAACTCGGCTGTGATGATGCGGAACGCCCCCTGGGCGCGCAAATCTTCAAAATAGGGAAAAAGCGGTTCGTATTGCATGTCGAGGAGATCTTTTCCCTTTGCGGTCTTAACGATCTCGGGTCTGCCTGCGGGATAATAGGTATCCACACGCGCTTCAGCGAGGACGTACGTCACATCCCCATCTTTGACATAGGCGTAATCCACATCTTCATGCACGGTCAGAGCCAGATTGGACGGCAGTGTCCAGGGCGTTGTCGTCCACGCCAGAAGATACGTATCCGGTTCGTCTTTGAGTTTGAACGCAACGGTAATAGCCGGATCCTGCACGGATTCATAACCCTGATTGGCCTCAAAATTGGACAGCGGCGTCGCATCCTGGGGGCAGTAAGGCAAAATTTTGTGCCCCTCGTAAATCAAGCCTTTGTCCCAAAGCTGTTTGAACACCCACCAGATGGACTCCATGTAGTCGCGATCCATCGTGCGGTACCCGTTTTCAAAATCGACCCAGCGCCCAATGCGTTTGACAAATTGTCGCCATTCGGCAGTATAACGCAAGACAATGCCCCGGCAGGCCTCATTGTATTCCGCAATCCCGTACTCTTCAATCTCGTGTTTGCTATTCAGCCCCAGTTCCTGGCTGAGTTCGTATTCTACGGGCAACCCGTGACAGTCCCATCCAAAGACGCGATCTACGTATTTGCCATTCATGGTTTGATAGCGCGGGATTACATCTTTGATCGTCCCGGCCAGCAAGTGTCCGTAATGCGGCAGACCCGTCGCAAAAGGCGGCCCATCGTAAAAAACGTATTCGTCGTTATTCTTTCTGATCTCGAGCGATTTTTCAAATGCTCTGATCTCATCCCAAAAAGCAAGTACCTTTTCTTCCTCTTTGGGAAAATTCACATGTGCATCCACCTTTTCAAACATTAAAAACTCCTTGAAATCGTGCAAAATTCAGAGAACATTCCTGTGTACAACAAAAAACCGCCACGGCAAACGCCTCTGGCGGTGTGTCATACAAAAAGTATATAGCTTACGACAAACAACACCCCTCAAGCGTCTCCACAGCATATATACATATAACCCCAATGGCACTGCCCGGTGTCAGATAACCTGTCACCTGGGCAGGACCCTTTCTCAGTTGTGGGGATGTTTGATGGGTTGTATTCATAATCCAATCCTTTTTTGATCAACGCGGTTAAAAATAGAGGTTTTGGTATTTTGTGTCAAGCATTCACTCTAAAAATCAGCAACTTCCTCTGAGACCAGTGGTCGCCGATCGCTATCACTCTCGGATTTTGTAATTGCCCACGCGAGCCAACTCCATATTCCCAGCGCACCCAATGCGACAAGCGGATACACTGATCCCGGCAATCGTCCAATATTGAAAATCCTGTAAGAAATTGTTCCTGCCAGTGCGATCAATCCCGAAGTCATCCCCTTTGACGCGCGATAACCAAACGCATCAATCACTTCTTTTGCCCGGTACCTCGCATCAAACGAAAGCGGGATATAGAGCAATTCTTTTGCCGCCCGAAACACCGAATAATCCAGCGTCTTAAACACCAGATAGGCCAATGCACCAGTAGTGAGAGTCGGATAGGCCAACAACACCCCACACGTTATCAGATGAATCACAGGAATACCGAGATGTGCGGTTCGCAACGACACAAAGCGCAGCAACAGGGGTGCAACGCCAAACTGAAACACAAATGCACATGCATTCAACAACGCATAAAAATGCCCAAAATACGCGGTGCGTTCGTCCTGTATCGGCAAAGCCGTTTCCACCAGCCCACTAAACCGCAAATCCAATACCGCCGACACCATCTGCGTGACAAAAATCAATCCTGCGAGATAGCGCAAAGTAGGAGTATCTCGAAACAAGCCCAATGCCAGCTTGCCTCGCTTTTCCCGATCCTGAACCGGCACACCCCCCAGGCCATAAGCCCACCACGCCAGAACCGCTGCTGGCAAAAGCGATAACGCGGCAAAAATCAGCAGATGTTCACTACCCAACACCTTCGCCGTTTGTCCTACAATCAAGCCGCCACAAATCGCACCCACCGAAGCAATGCCACAGATCGGACCATTGTATTTTCGCCCCTGTTCGTCGCGCAAAATGCTATTGATAAACGACCAGTATTGTTCAATAATCAGCACAATATACGCTTCGCGCAGCACATATAACACCCCGATCGCCGGATGAAATCCAGACACAATCCCCCCGTAACACGCCAGAATACCCCCACCCGAAATCACCGATGTCAAAAACAAAGTCTGCCGCGACCCAAATCGCGACAACAACACTCCATATCCCCAAACCATACCAAACGTACCCAGGGGAGCCAGCATCATGACAAAAGGCAAATTGTGCGCCCCATACGCACCAATAAACAACGACGTGGATACACTTCGCGCAAACTCATATCCACACAACAAAAAACCCGCAGCAAATCCGACCATCAATGCGCCGGCAACAGGTCGCCTATCTTCCTGGCTCGCTGACATTATTCTTTTTCCCTATTCGCACATGTGATCTCAGTACCACTTCCACCCCAAATCATAAACCAGACCGAGCGTCAGATTCCAGCGATTGGCAATGCCCTCCACAGGCGTATTGCCAATTCTGTTGACGCGATACAAAAAATTGCTTTGCTGCACAGACAAACTCAACGTGCCCACCAATGGAAACGCGAGGGTATTGTAATTCTCTAAAGACACCACATGCCGATCTGTAAACCCCGTAAAACTGCGCAACCGCGACCGCAATTTGCCGCTGCCCAATGATCGCCGATAGTCCAAATTCACTTCCACCCCTATGTCATTTGCGTCAATCGCCAAATCGCGCTGTGCGCGGACACCCAATCGCACGGTCAATCGGCGCCCAAAACGCCGTTGAAAACCCGCGCTGCCGCGCAAGAGCTTGGGCCGCTGTCCCTCGACTTCGCGCAATGCGGTGCTATATCCCACCGAAACAAAGGGGTCGGCAACTGTTTTCCTGCGATAGCGGTATATCACATCTGTTTCGAGTTGATCGCCCGATAGTACCAAATCGCCAAATGTCGTGCCAACTTGTCCAAAGGCGAGACTTTGATCGAGGGTGAACACGCGCTCTTCCATGTCTCTGACAATTTGCCAATCGATCCGCGTATGCCATGCCAAATTGGTTTTGCCGCTGAGAAATGACACGCGCTCTTTTTGTTTCCGATAGAACAACGCGGTGCCATCGATATAGTTCTGATTAAACGCACCCTTAACGCGCCAATGAACATGCCAGATGTCATTTGTTGCAGGCACTTCACCATCGGAGGATGTCAAAACAATCTGCGTATCTCGCAGCACTGCAACGAGGAGTGAGCGAAGTGCGATATTTGTAAAAACGACATTTTTACCCTTGCGAAACGCGCTGTAGCCATCGCCACCGTTCGCCAGAAATTCGGTGACGGCAACGCGATACCATTCGTCCTTTTGGATGGGACGGGCATTGACGGTGTTTTTATTCAATCCAGAAAAAATCAACTGCGCTTCTTCTGTCGGCGTATTTTGGCTGCGACGCACAATATCCATGAGGTGTGCGCCCTTCAACTCCATTTTGACGAGGCGGTCATCAAAAGGGATCATGTGATCGATATGCCCCACCGTGAGCACGCGATTTGAAGGCACGACTCCCAACCCCCCTCGGTTGACAATGCCGATCTCGCTGTTCAGATGCCGACGCATCACGCCTGCGACAACGCGCCCTTGATCCCGATATGTCTTTCCCGCAATCTGGCCTATCTTCTGGCTCGCGACCTGTTCGTATTGTCGCCTGAGATTGTTGACCAACCGCTCTGTCTCCGGGTCTCTCTCCACGGAGCGATCCACTGGAATCTGCTCTGCCAAAACATCCACCACCTTCATATTGCCCTGAGTATCCGGCGAAAAGTGGAGCACAACGCGGCCAATAGATATCCCATTGCTCGGTGTGACGACCAGTGCCAAACCATTGACCAAACGGATCAGACCCGGCACCTGTAAACGGCGATTCAGATCGCTAAATCCGCCAGCGACGATCAGGTCAACGCCCTCGACCTTGCGGGCAAAATTCAATGCACTCGTTTCATCCATGTGCGCCAATACAATAACGCACTGCGCCTTTTTACCGCGCAATACAACGGCCAATGAATCCACTACTTTTACGGGATCGCCAACCCTCAGACCCGATAGATGCCCTGGATCAATTTTATGTGCAACCTGCGGATCCACCACACCGATGATCCCCACCTGAACATCGCCAGCCCTGACCGTGGTATAACCCGGCAAAGGAGGCGTCCCACCATCTTTTCGCACGAGATTCGCCGCCAGCATTGGAAAATCGATTTCTTTTTGTCGTTCTGCCAAAACATCCCAGCCCAAAGACAAATCGTGATTCCCCACCACCATAGCCGCATATTTCGCGCGATTCATCGCCGCACACATCGTTGCCCCCGCGTCAAACCGGGACATCGCATTGGGTCCCAGAGCATTCCCGGCATCCAGAACAATCGCCGGTTCAGAAATCTGCAATTTGCGAATCAACCCCACGCGCGCAGCCATGCCACCGCGGCCACTTCGCCGCGTCAATTGACCTGAGACATCATTGCTGTGAATCACAGTAAGCCGTATATCTTCTGCACACACGGGGAAAAACAAAAGACAGACGAGAAAGGGGGATAGGCCCCTATATATCGACATTGTGCGTTCTCCTCTCATATCCGTGTGAATGACATGTGATGGTTAAACCCAAATCGCGCCATTTGGTTGCGAAATTCGCCGTATCCATCGCCGTTCTTAGCCCAAAATTCCGCTACTGCGGTGCAGAGATTATCCATGAGATACCATTTGCTTATGGATCGCCTTCCGATGGCGACCTGGCGATGGGCACAGCGCTTTTGATGTGCAAATCCCGCTGCGGAAATGGAATGGTAATATCCCGCGCTCGAAATGCCTGAACAATAGCAAAATTCAAATCGCTTATCACAAAATACTGACGGGTCGGATCCGCAATCCAAACCAGCAAATCAAAATTCAGCGAACTATCGCCAAATGTCAGGAACTGTATCTGCGGTTCGGGGTCGGACAAAACCTCTGGATGCGCCGGATTGAGCACAACCCCGCCGTTTTGCAAGCGAATACCCAGCGCGACTTCGCCCCGACATGCCGCCATCTCTATTGCGAATCGTCTGATTGAGCCACTGCGTCATAATCGCTATCAACGACCCCATAAAAAGCACGTATCCAAGCACCGTTACCACCGTTGAAATCACGCGGCGGGCAAGCCCCTCATCATCTCCCAAATATCCCGGATCGGTCAAACGCAAAAATGCCCACCAGATGGCTGTCTCGCTATCATCAAAAGGCGCGTCCGTTGCCTGCACCATCAAACCACCACCAACAGCAACAACGCCAATTAAGGACGCGATAAATAGCAATCGAGAATGCGCCCCGCGCAACAGCAACTGCTCAACGCGAAATTTCAGGTAATTTTTAAGTCGTGCAAGCAGGTGAGTAGTTAGTAGTATTAGATTCGGAAAAGATAAATTCTCGAAGTGGCACCACCACCGCGGAACCACAAGACCTAAATAATCTGCAATACCTCTCTCTGTCAAGCATTTGTACACAAAAGCCCCGGACGTTATCCAACGCCCAGGGCTTCTATTCATTCGCGTGCAGCGGGCGACCACAGGGGGTCCCTACAAAAACAATATCATCGTAGGGGACGGTCCCCGTGCCGTCCCACCAGTCGCCAACCATTAATTCAGTACGTAACCTGGTGTCTATCTCGCGTAATCAACCGATACCCCAAATAAACCAGTATCACGGGCACAGCCACCTTCAACGCAAAAAACAAAATGCCAAAAATTGTTCCAATGAGAGCCATCAGCAAGCAAAATGCAACAATCCCACCGACGACCAGCAAGGCGATGCCAAACAATTTTACCAACATGATTACTTCTCCTCCTCAGATTCATCATTCTGGCGCGCGCTTTGTTTCACCTTTTCCTTCAACACCTGAATCTCGGCTTCGACGCGCTGCTTTAGCTCCAATTGATCAAACTCTTCTTTCAACTGTGCATCATCTACCATCTCGGCATAAATTTCAGCAGTCGCTTCCTCGCGCGCCACATCTCGAACAAACTCATCATAAGCTGTCACACGCGCATCTTGTCGCATCTCCTGCACCACACGTCTGCGAATCGCCAGCGTGCTTTGTCGCGCGCGAGCAGACGCCAATTTGGCCTTCAGTTCTGCGAGTCGCTGCTTCAGCATCGCCGTCACCTCTTCCGCTTCCTCCCGCGCTTTTTGCAGTGTATTAATCGCCTCATCAACCGCCAACTTCTGAACCAGTGCCTTGCGCGCCAGTTCTTCCTCACCAACAGCCATAGCATCCTCTGCCTTGCGCGCCCACAAAGCCGAATCTTCCTCCTTCTGTGCAATTCGACGCGCCAGCAACTTCTCATTGGCCATCGCCTGTGCCACAGCAATCACCGCATCATCCAGCGCGGCCTCCATATCCAGAACCATCTGTCGCACCATCTTCTTAGGATCCTCCAGCTGATTCAAAACCTCGTCAACCTCAGCGCGAACCACATTGCTTATTCTTGAAAAGGCGCCCATCGTGTATCTCCTTTCGGTTTTTGGTTATTAATCAAACGCGCATCTATACCTCTGCAATATTTATGCCAAAATATCCTTCAGAATCTATCTTATTGTTTTTTATATAAATAAAAAATTTTAAGGCACAAAAAAACCGCCTGGCATTGGTGAAAGAAACCAATCCAGATGGTTAAATACACCTTCGCCTTTCATTTATAGTACAAAAAAAGGCTGCGATCTTTCGACCGCAGCCTTTTGTGTATCCGATGGGAGAGCTTCTTAGAAGCCGATGCCAACAGAAACGCGAATGGGATATTCATCAAGGGCCTCAGCCCTTGAATACGAAACATCCACACCCACACTCTGATCGCCTAACTTCTGCTGCAAGCCAGCACCCACAGTCCACGATTCGGAGTCATAACCGGTCTTGTAACCACCGCGCAACGCCAGCATGTTCTGTATCCATGCTTCCGCGCCAAAGTGATAACGGTTCACCGAATCCGTGAAGAACATCTGTTCAACTGCCACTGTCAAAGACAGCGGATCGCCCAGGTTGCCATAGACTTCAGCAGCACCCGACAGATTGAACACCATCGGGAAACGCGCCTTCTGACCAATCACGTCCTGGTCGCCACCTAAGTTGCGGAGCGACATACCCAGACGCGTGGAATGGAAGCCCGTATAAAAGAGCGTACCAAAATCTATATCATACGAGGAATACGACTGCAAATCCAGGTCTTCCTGAACCCAGCGCAAATTACCACCCACACTCAATTTATCCGTCACTTGCTTGGCAATGGTCAGACCAACAGCCATGTCACCTGCTGTGGCCATGCGTCCCGTGCCACCGGGTTGAGAGGACGTGGTCTCTTCAAATTCATCTGTGGTAAAATACGCAAAGTTGACTGCAAAGGTCGCCACATTCGTCTTGGCACCAATGGCAAACGTGCCCATTGAAGACCCCACAATCCACTTCAGATAAGAAGCTGTCAACGCGTAGCGCTCAATCTGGGTCGCCCCAGCAGGGTTGTAAAACACAGCCGACAGATCATTGCCAACAGACGAATACGCATCGCCCATACCTGCAGAGCGCGCATTGCCCGTCAGCTTCAAGAAACCATAAGACGTGGTCGTAACGCGAGCATACTTAATCAGATCCGTTTCAGGGGGAACACGCGTCCTATCCACGGGAAAAGGTCCTAATGAACTTTGGGTCGGCCGCTCTTCCTGAGCCTGTGCATACATCGGCAGGGCAAGCGCAACAGCCAGACCGAAGAGCAGTGCTTTTTTCAACATTGTCTTTCTCCTTTTTTATGTCTGACGCTTCGCGCCTTACTTGATGATCACAAAAGTGCCGGTCTGCGTTTTGCCTTCTGAACCCGGCATCAGAGACGTGACCTTCCAGAAGTAAATGCCAGGGAACATCGCCTCACCAAAGTTAGACGGACGATTCTCGGCAAGCTGGATATACGTCACTTCGCCCTTCAGAGGATCCTGGTTGTAGAATGTCCAGACTCGCTGACCCGTCACATCGTAAAGGTCGATCTGACAGCGACCCGGCAGATTGGTAAAGCGCATATTCTGCTGCCGGTTGTACGTATGCAAATCGCTATCTACCTTGAAGGGATTGGGCACCACGCGAACCTGCTCTTCGAGGCGATCAAAAACTGCTGCACCCGGAACCACGGGAACAATGCCACCGCGAGAACCGTACACAGAACCCAGAGATGTGCTCTGCGAGGCTTCCAGGACATCCACGCTGCCGTGACCGGCCCAATCACCGTGGCCAGAGTCATACATACGCACGCTATACCAGTTGGGGAAGCCAGCGTTCGTGCCTTGATCGTCAAACAGATACGTGCCGGGAATTTCAGGACCAGCGGCGGAATTGAGATTACCATGCTCACCAGCATCAACGTACTGATTAGTGAGCAGCGGAATACCCGTTGGCCAGGAACCGCTCTTAACCGTTGTCCACGTACGAGAAGGATCATACGAGACACCCGTGGGCAAATTGCCCGCACGCGCATCTTCGAAAGAAAATTCTGTCACATACTCCCACTCGCCCTGAAACTCTACAGACGAGCGATAGATGCGATACCCGCGCAAATCCTGAGCCTCGGCGCCAGAATAATCTGGATCCATCGCTTCTTCGCCAAAGGTACTCCACCGAATCTGCGTCTTGCCCTGAAGGTTGGAATCCCACGCCACCTTGGTATTCGGTGGCTGATTGGGGAGAGCGTAACCCCAGTTGTACCACTGAATGGCATTATCAAAGTGATCGAACATCACATCTTCACCTAATGGAATCTCGGGCTGGCGATCCGCTAACTTCGTAGGCTCAGACCCCAAACCACCGTAGTGATTCATCCACCCCATGTTGAAGGGCCTGGCATACTTCTTGTAATCGTCATACTTGGCGTGATCAGCCGCCAAACCCACCACATAGGCGACCACCACTTTGGCTTTTTCACCCGGTGCCAGCGTGTAAGGACCATAAGAAACCAGCGTCGTATAATGCCCGGGTACTTCATTTTCAGCGGTATAGCCCCCATTGGCAATCGCGTCGTAAATCTGAGCATCGCCCGCACGGTCTGGCGAGGGATGATCAAAGTCATTCTTTGAGCGATAGCCGTGGAAGAGCACCGAAGCGGGCTGTTGCATGCTCTCATCGTGCCCTGTGGCCGGATTGTCCTGCGGTGCCACATACATCTCATCATCCACGCCGCCATAGCGCATAAACGGCGGGAAGGCATCTACCGTGCCCAGACCAAAATACTGACCGTGCTGAATCATGCCCTCGCGCACCCAGGTCTGCTCGCGGGTATAGCGCTCGCGGGCGATAGCATAGCGATAGGGGTCACCGAGGTCATTGATCAGATTGGAAATGTGATCGGAGTCCCCATCGTGGTAATAGGTCATAAAATGACCGTCATTGGCCAAATCGACACCGCGCTGCAAACCAGCAGACCTGCCAAGCGCAGAGGTGTAATCCCCACGGCTGACGCCATTGAGGTAATTGGCTGCCAATGTGTTGCGATAATAATCATCGCGCGTGTAATCGCGCGAGTGATTCCACGATGTTGACCGCCAGCCTGATGCCTGACCCGCGTGGAAACGGTTGGCAAAGGTGATATAAACACCTTCAACCGTCGAACCCGAAGTATTCACCACTTCGTTGTCAACGACAAAATACTCATCGTGATCCGGATGCGCCGTAGAAAACCACTTGCGCGTCCATTCCAGACCCGTGGCGGAAGAACCGCCTTCTTGAATACCGATCAACTCGGGAAAATCATCTTCGGACAGCGATTCTACCCAGGAAGGCGCGCTGTATTGCGGAAGATCCCCAGAACCAATGCGGTTGGCAAAAGGCACATTGCTGTTGTAGCGACCAAAACGGAAGTTCCAGACCACAACAGCCCTATTCGTCCCAGGTGATGTGCTGGCAATGCCGTGGGCTTCGGGCCACCAGTTGGTTCGGCGATCTGCAACTGTTGATCCCGCGATATTGGGCGCATCGGCACCACTATCTCTGCGAATGGCCATCGCCCAGGTCTCTTTTTCTATAACGCCTACATAGGCTTCGGGCATCTTCGTCATATCGTGGGGGCGACCTACCAGGTCTGAAGACGTAATACGCGGGCCAGCATACGTACCGTGTGGGCTGCCACCTGTATTGGAAAGCACCCAGAAGCCTTCACCACCTGTATTCGACTTGGCATTCCAGCCTTCGCGCTCAGAACCGCCCGAATACACCTTGATATTGCGGGCCTGAGGATACGAAAACGAAGACTGTGCCAGCTTTGTCTGGTTGTCTTTCTTTCCCGTCATGCCCGGGTTGTGAAGCGTGTGAGCGATCTGACCCCGGGACATCGAGATTCTGGCATTGCCGGGCCATTGAGCCTGAGCCTGTGTGACCAGACCCGCCAGGCACATGCCAACTCCGGCGAAAAATCCGGAAGCGTAGAACCATAGCTTTTTGGACATGGATACTGCTCCTCTATGGAGTGATTGATGACATCTTTACTACTTGCGAGCTACTGCGTTTCCCCGGCGACTTCAAGCGAAAATATCGACCGTCCCCCCTTTCTGCGTGAAGCCGGTAGTGTGCAGGCGCCCCTGCACACTACTCTAAGGTTCTCATTAATCTATATTATAATATAAACTAACATTTGGAATCAAAAGTTCCCAGTTTTTTAGAAAGGGCGCGCAAAACCGCGCCCTTCCGCGATCTACCACTTAATGCGCAAGCTGAAATTCAGCTCGCGCGGAGAATCCCAATAGTTGCCGATATCGTTGATTTCTGGTGCCTTCAGACCCAGCGCAACAATATCGAGATTGGTAGGCTCTAAGCCCATGATCCCATACTGCTGATAGCGATCAGAATTCCAATCTTCCGGAACCCCACCAAGGCTATTCTGACGCCAGTCCTTCTGATTGAACAAATTGTAGATCTCCACAGCCACGGTTATGCTCACGCCCGATGTATTGCCAAATACCTTCTCGGCATTGAAGTCTGCACGTGTATGGAGGGGACCCTGTCGGAATCCCTGAATACCACCCGTGCTATACGTAAACCTGTTACCCGCGTAAAGATAATACACCAGATTGGAGCGAATATTGCCCAGTGCTCTGCCACCAAAAGGACCGTAGTTCGATGGCGTCGCAAATAAGAACGTAATCGAACCAAAACTGCGGCGGTCGGCGGTCAGCGGGGCGCGCTCGCCAGATTCCTGGTTGTGCGCCACCATCAACGTGCCTTCGCCACTTCCCGGATTGCCGGGATGGTTGCCAGCGCGTTCCCAGTATTCCCTGTCTCCATCGTCGTAATGACCTAAACTCGTGCGGGCTTCATCGGCAATAAACTGCGCCCCCTCTGACGAATAGTGAGAATACCACGGAATCCACGACCACGCACCACCGGTGCCTCTGAAATTCACTATTCTGGTATGTTGAGACCTCAAATAAAGATTCGCCTGTTCACCATACTTGGTGACGTAGAAATCTTCAGCCAGGCCTTCGCGACGCGCTTTTTCCTGCAATGACACGGGACTCTCTACACCTGTCGTGGGATCGACATCCCAGGTGTTCCAGTAGTACCCACTGGCTACGAACTGAGAGTCGGGCCATACATCGCGGCGGTGCGCGCTATTGCGCCCTCCGTCTGCCCACTGCAGGTTGTAGCCCACATTGAACGCGAACATGTTCGAGAATTTCTTGCGCAAATTGATCTCAAAACCGCGAACATCGCGCCAGTTGCCCGGCCCATGGCCTTGAATACCCGTCACATACTGGTGACCTCCTGGATCAATCCACTGCTGTGAGGCACTTCTGATCTCGTTGCCCGACGCTTTGTAATAAGTCGTCAGACCGAGCACATAATCACCCACAAAGTTCCAGTCTAAGCCCACTTCAAAAGAAGTGGTTTCTTCGGGAGGCAAGTACGGAGTGCCGTGCCGTGAACCCGAGTCATTGAACTCGTTGAACTGTTCGCCGGGATCAATCACGCTATTGCCATTCAGATCCCTGTCCACGGCCTCATTGGACGTGAACTGGTTCTGGAACATTTGGGACAAAGTCGGGCGCTGCACAAACCGACCATAGAAAAAGCGCACGAGACTCTTTTCCGTAATCGGATGCGACACGCCAACGCGAGGCTGGAATGCTTTGATCAAGGGGCCCTTGACTGTGGGAATATAGGCAGAACGCGTCATGCCAGCCCACGGAGCCTTAGCACCGTACCAGGCATCGGAGTCTTTGATATAGGTGTTCGGGAAGAAAAGCTCGCCCCTCATGCCCGCATTCACAATCATCCCCTCAAACTCGATCTTGTCCTGAATATAAACGCCAAAATCAAGGGGATTGAGGCCCATATTGTTCCCATTTGGCCAGAATGCGGTATCTGTATAGTTCTTGGAGAACCAGCGAATACTGCGGTGCGTGGGACCATTTGAGTGCCGCTGCTGATACCAGTTATTGTATCGGATCACTTCCACGCCGACTTTCACAAAGTTTTGCTTGTTCACCTGGCTGGAAAGATCTGCCTTAAAGCTCAACCGCTTGTAATCCCATATGCTCCAGTTGGTCGTTTCGCGGTAAATCGTGTAGTGCCCTGCCGCATCCTTTGTGCTGGAAGACGTCAGATTTTCGCCCACATTAAAGTGGCGCTGAAAACCCGTTGTGTCGCGGACAGTAGTCGAATAGGCCAGATTCACTTCGTAGAAGGTCTTGGGCGACAGAGAATGCGTCACAGCACCGTAAAACAACGCATCTGTGGAAATGAGTTTACCCGTTGGATTTACGACGTGTAAAAAGATATTTTTACCACTATTGCGCAAATCCAACCTGCCGCCTTCGCCTGGGCCGCCAAAGGTACCCTGGCGGCGATTGTAAATCCCTCCTGCTCGCAACTTCAAGCTGGGAGATGCAGAAAACGTCAGCTTCGCCGTATTGCGCGTATTCGGGGGCGTCGTCAAATCGGCACTCAACAATGCCGCTGGCTCTTTGCGCCAGACCGTACTGGCAAAAAATGTCAGATCCTGGCTCAAAGGACCCGCAATATTGCCATCGATGCGATGTCCCATTTTGCCCGTGTAGTCCAGACGCTTGTGCGCCTGCACGATGTCATTGGCACCATCGCCATCCAGGTCTGCGGGGATCTCGATCTGCTCTGCAACCCAGTCGGGATTATCCCATTTGTTATTGCCCCGGTGCATAGGCGAATCGTACACATTCGCACCCCAGTGCTTCTGTCCCGAAGGTGTGAATCGATAGTCCAGCATACCGCTGTATGACGAACCACCATCGCGCGTCACCATCGAAACCACACCACCCTGGGCATTGCCATACTCGGCGTTGTAACCGCCTGTGATCACCTGGAGTTCCTGAACCGCACTCTTGTTCAGGTTCCGCCCAATACCCGTGCGAGCACTCGCAGCAATGCGAACGCCATCCACTATGTATGCCACATGGTCAGGATCGCCGCCGCGGATCATAATCTCATTACCATCGGCATCGATTGAAACACCAGCCTGAAGCTCGATAAACTGACCCATATCGCGCACGATGGGCACGGCTTCCAGATCCTCGGCACTCATAATATACCTACTCGTCGTCTTATCTGGCTCAACGGGCGGGCGCTCTGCAATCACCGTGATTTCACCCAATTCCAGCGTTGCTTCCCGAATCTGGAATTCAACCGTCGTCGTCAAGTCAGTTTGAACCCTGATATCGGTCTGACGCTGTGCATCATAACCCACCAGCGAGGCCGTCATTGAATACGAGCCGGGATCGACGAGCAAAATAAGAAAAAATCCATCGGTATCGGTAACGGCACCGCGCTGTGTGCCATCGATCACCACATTGGCACCCGGCACGACCTCATCCGTCTGCGCGTCGCGCACTGTACCCTGCACTTTTCCCGTTGTCGCGGCATAAGAAACACCCGCGCCAACGAGCAAGGACAGTGCAACTATTGAAAGTGTCTTTAATAACTTATGCATCAACTTTTACCTCCTTTAGTCCCAAAAATAAAACTTGAACCCGGCACTCAGATCAAACATCTGAAGCGGAAATGCCTTGTCCAGGCCCCACGCATCTCGAGGGCGGAATTCGCCGAGAATAAAATGATACCGCGCACGCACATCCAGCGCGATCGTCTGCGTCAAATGCGCTTCCAACCCCAACCCCAAAACTGCGGTCACGGCCGTACGCGTATCTTCCTGACGGTCCATCACCACCTGGGGCAAGATATCGCCCTGGGCATCCACATTCGTCGCATCTACACCGTTGGCATCGGTCGGACTCTGCCCGGGCCAAACGATATTTTCTGCTACGGTCTTGTGATCGTACAAACCGCCACCTGCAACGATATAGGGCGAAAAACTCCCCTCATCCATTGAACGGTCCGCATTAAAAAACCACAACCCGGACAATAGCACACTATTAAAGCGATTCGTGTGTGAACTGTTCGGGTTGATATCTTTGCTGCTATATTGTTTGGCTGTCAAAGCCTTTGGGGACCAGGAAAACTCACCGCTTTCCAAGACGCCACCATCCATCTGAGTGTGGTGATACTCGGCTTCAATGGTCAGGCGAGAGCTGGTCACACGACTGGCTGTAAGCCCCCATTTATTTACGCCACTGCCAAACCGTTCACCAAATGTGAACATGGGATTCGTATAGCTGACAAACCCGCCCAAACCCCATTTGTCGGCAACCTGTGCCGATGACATGCTTGCCGAAGCCAACACACCTGCCACGACAAAACTTAAAACTTTAAACCATCTCAAAGTGCTACCTCCTTTCGCAAACTGCGAAAAATGAACGACTCAACAACTTTACTATGCAACGCAAAACAAATTTATCTCCATCCATCACCTCCTTTTTTTTGTTATCATATCTGAAACATACAACGCAAAAATAGCCATCAAGACATAACAGATTAAAAGTTTGTTTCAAAATTGTTTCCAAAAATTCGATGTAATGTAAAAAAAATACATCAGCTATGCAATCATTTTTTTTATAGGCAGCGGCCAGCAAAAACCTCCTGATATGCTGTGCCGAGTCCGTTGCCTGGTTCTTCTAACAGTTATTGACGAAATTAACACGTCTAACCCAGGAATTAACACATCCCTTAAACCTTGAGGGAGTATATCCGCTATCGTGTTCAGCATTTTCGTGGTGCTTGAAACGTTCTTCCCATATAAAAAATAGAGAGATGGCAAAATCAAAAAAAGGCGACCGAAAAACTCGGTCGCCTTTTTACATGCTCAACACAGCGGACTAAAATGCGAAACCCACCCCAAACCGCAAGGGTGTATTCAGATCGTGTTTGGACTGCTGCCACGCCACATCCGCCGTGATCTTTGTCCCGACCAGGGGCAACTTCACGCCTGCACCTGCTGTAACCCCAAAGGAATCGTAGCGGAACATATACCCCGCCCTCAGCGCCAGCATATTGCCCACCCAGGCTTCGCCGCCCACATGGTAGCGCTCTTCCCAGTTGATCAGGAAGTTCATCTCAAACGCCCCGGTGATATAAAACGGATCGCCTTGCTGCCCATAGACCTCGGCAGCGGTTCCCAGATTGAACGACAGAGGTTGCTGGAACTGCCGCCGCAACACCTCTGTGTCCTTTCCGAAGTTCCGCAGTGCCATTGACAGTCTCAGGCTGCCAAGCCCGGTGTAGAACTTGGTGCCGAAATCCACATTGAAAGTCGTGTGGTTGGTCAGGTCCAGATCCTCGCGAGCCAACATAAATCGGATGCCAAAGGACAGCTTGTCCGTGAACTTGCGGCTATAAATGAGACTAAAAGCCGATGTGCCCAGGCTGAGGATTCGACCCGTGCCTCCCGGCTGCAAAATCGTGGTCTCCTCTACATCCTCTGGCTTAAAGGTCAGGATACTGACCCCGATGGTATGCACACCGCTTGTATAAGCTATAGCCCCGGTGTTGAATTTAGAATTTACGAACCACATCGAATGGCTCAGCGACACTTCCACTTTCTCCACGCCTGTCATCCCGGCTGGATTCCACCACGCGGCATTGACATCGTCTGCGATAGTTGCATAAGCACTCCCCATTGCCACGGCTCGAGGGCTTTGCGCCACCGCAAGGGGTGAGAAGATTGTCAAGTCCGGCCGCTTGATAAGCCCACCTGCATCTGCTGGAACGGCCATCAGTGTCGTGGCGAGCACGCAGATGACAAAAACTTTTTTATACATACTTGCACTCCTTATTCAGAGGGGCGATAGGCACAGACCTACCGCCCGCCGATTACCTGACAGATCCCCCGACCACCACAAATGTCCCGCGCTGGATCTTTCCATTGCTTTCTGGCGTCAGGGACTTCACCACGAAGAAATAGACCCCGGCCGGAACCTGTCCTGTCACCGCCTTGGTGAGCTGGATATATTCCGCTTCTCCAACCGTCGGATTATCGTGGTCAAACTCCGACATCAGATCTCCGGAAACCGAGAAAATCTTCACATTGCACCTGGACGGCAAATTCACGAACCGAATTTTATCCGACCCTTCATAAGCGTGAGAACCATCGGCCAAAAAGGGATTGGGCACCACAGACACCTTCGCTTCCAGGCGTTCGGCCTCTGCATAAGCGGCCACTGCCGGACTCGTGGGTATCCATGAGTACCGGAAGAACTGCTCGGGAGCAGATAATCCGCTCTCCAGCCCGCTCTGCACCGACTGCTGGGCAGCCGGTGGCAAATCGGACAGCGTCTTGCTGCCATCGCTACTGGTCCAGGTGCTGTGCCCGGTGTCATAAGCCGTCACCGCATAGTAGTACGCAAATCCGGCCAGAGATGTATCGTCGGTGTAAGAATACCGATCACCTTCTTTGTGGGTTGCGTCTCCGACCTTGATATCCTTCAGGAGTTGCCAGTTGTCGAAGTAAAAATCGCTGCGGTAAAGCCGGTAGCCTGCAATATCCTTGGCCTCGGCAGTACCCGCATAATCGGGATCTTCCAGATCGTCGATGCTCTGCCAGCTAATTTTGGCCGTAGCTGCCGGTGTGTTCGCGATCCAGGTGTGGATATCCGGCGGCGGGAGTGGCACATCGCCGCCCAGTTCGTACATCGCCTGTGCGTGCTGTGCGTGCCTCATCAAATTCCGCATGGCCTTGTCCGTGTGCAAATCGGCCTGATTCTGCGGGATATTCCGCTGCCAGCCCCACATATTTTCCTCTACTGGCATCGATGCTGTAAAAGCCGTCACGATCTTCACGCGGTCTCCCTTTTGCAAATCGTAGGGACCATAAGTGTGAGAAAACGCATGCCAGTTGGGCGACATGGGTTGCTCGGGAGTCTCGCCCCGTCGCGTGGGGTTGTCCTGCACTGGCAGAGGTGCAGTCGGATTGTCCGGCCAGCCCGTGCGTCCGGCGATATTGTACATGCTCACCCGCTCGCCCGGCTTAGCCACCGACACCAGCGCAATACCGATCTCGTCGGTGCTGTGCCGGTTGATGTCCGGTTCTTCTTTGTGGGTGAACCACGGCGCAGCAAAGGGCTGCTCTGCCACCTTTGGAGCTATGTAATTTGCATAGTCGTCGTTCACAAAAGGCGGCGTGTAGTCAATCGGAATCGCCCCCACGTACTGCCCGGCCAGGAGTTCTCCGCGCAGTTGGAAGTTCAGCCGCCCCCAGCAGCACTGGCTTTCTGGCTGGTGGGGGTCGCCCGCATCGTCGTGCGCCGTCAGCGGAGAGTCCCAGTCAAACGCATAGCTCATCTTCATGCCCACAGCGTCAGCCACATCCGCGTGATTCGGGTCAGCTGTCCCATAGTTAGCCGCCTCGGTGTAGCGGTACACATCGTCCTGGATCACATTGTAGTTCTCCGACTCTTGCCGGCGCAACAGCCAGTAGTAGTACCCGCGCGCTCTATCTACTCGGTCGCGATTGGCCGTGCCGCCTTCTGTGGGCCAGAAATAGTTGTAAAACGCGAAGTAAACATCCTTCAGGTTCAGTCCAGCACCACCGTTCAAGTCGGCAACGCCATCGCCGTCGGAGTCTCCCGTGTTCTCAAACACATTCTCCACAATGATGAAGTCGTCCCAGTCACGGAACGTCCACTGGTAGATCTTCTTCGTGCCCTGGATCCCGGCCTCTGTCGTCCACTTGGCAATCGCCACCAGTTCTCCAAACCGCTTGTGCTCTGGCTTCATATACGTATGGAAATCCCAGTTGTGGATCTCCACAATATTGTCCACACCCGGGTGCGGCTGCCCCGGATACCAGTTCTTGGCCTCCGCGATCGGAACTCCCTTGAGCGGATGCTGTGGGTCCATCCCCACACCCATTTGCCCTTCGATTTCCGTACTCACTGGATACGCCATCGGCGTGATATCCGGGCTGGTGGTCAAGCTCGTAAACGATACCACGAGTTCTTTGCCGCGCGAGGGCGTGTATTCTGATGGGTCGGGCCTGGTAATAATAAATGTTCCCAGGCTCCGCGCTGTGGCCGTTCTCAGCAAATAGTTTTGCACCCACTGATTGGACCCCGGCCATCCGCGACTATCCCACAAACTGCCCGGCAAGCGGTTGCGACCCGGGTAGGTCACGCCCTCCATGCTGGCGCGCCGGCTCCCATCTCGATCCGGACCGTGCATGCCCGTGTTCATCAGCCCCGTCCAGAGCTTGCTGCGCCGCAGGTTGCGCCACGGTAGCCGAGGAATATTCTGAGCGGCTACCTCGCAGGCCAGCGACATCACAAAGATTCCCACAAGGATTGCCCCGGCCGTGCGAGAAAATTTCGCATACATTTTCATGTCATATCCTCTATTAAGTTGGATCCGCGGTGTGGACACTCCGCCCACACCGCGGCACTGTGCCTGCTTACCAGGTCAACCGCAACCCTGCAAATACCAAACGCGGATCGGTCCTCGTATATCTGCTCAACTCACTGGCATCGCCGCCGAACTGCACGAACAACGGATTGGTAGGCTGTGATTCAAGCAATCCCCACCGCACGTAGTCTGCGCTCGTGGATGGCGAGCCTTTGAAATTGAACAAATTTTCGATCTCCACATAAAGCAACGGGCGGATGCCCCTGATGTTGAACCCTTTCTGGAAGCTGAAATCTACCGACGAGATCGTGGGACCCTCTTTCTTCAGGTTCAGACTGGTTTTCGGATCCTGGAAATCGAAGATTCGCCCCGTGAAGATGCGGTAGATCATGTTCACCCGAACATCGCCGAACAGCTTGCTGCCCCAGAACATCTCGCCGGGACCAAAATCGGGTGGGCTGGCATAGACCAGCACCAGGCTCCCATTTGTCCGCGTGGCATCGCTGCGCCCGCCTTCCACACTCCAGCCCGTCGTCGAAAAGGCGTAAAGCCCTTGCAGCGCTGCTCGCTCCTCACTGGACAGCCCGCTCTGCTCCCACAGGGGATAAAATTTCCCATCGTTGGTCGCATACATCGCACCCACGCCGAACTCGCCAGCCAGACCCTTATCTACTACCTCCTGCGCCTTTGCCTTCAATTCCTCCAACTTGGCGCCGGTCGGCGGAGCGGGGATCTCTGCACCCGTATTCGGGTCAATCGTGTGCTGTACCCAGTACCGGTTGGGATCGGCAATATACGATGCATCCGGATAAATATTGCCGCCCATATTGCCCCGCTTGGTGCCGCCAATGGTCAGGCGCTCGCCCCAGCCGAAATTGAGTGCGGCTTTGAACGAGAAGTTGTGCTTCAACCCCTTCTTCAATGCCAGTTCGATACCACGGGTCGTGGTGTGGCCTCTCGGACCCTGCGAACGAGTCTTGGCCTTGCTACCAATCTGTGGGTCCTGGAAGCGAGCAGTATTAACACTCAAAAATCCATTGGTGATGCGGTAATAGGCAGTACCCTGGAAGGAATAGTCGCTGATGAAATTCCACTCCGTGCCCAGTTCAAAAGCCGTAGAGACCTGCGAATGCTGCAAGGAGAAGAACTGATCAATCACAAATCCCGAGCCAAACGAGTCGTTGCGGACCAGGTTGTTGTTGTACTCTTCAGCACTGATGTTTCCATCGTTGTTGCGATCGATCGAGTGCGGCCCCGTCGCCCGCCAGTTCTGCTGGTATATCCGCTGGAAGTCCGGACGGGTGTGGAACTTCCCGTAGAAGAAGTGAATCTTCGACTTGGCCGTAATCGGATGCGATATCCCAACCCGGGGCATAAACCAGTTCATCGGCTGCATATCGCCATACATCGTATGGTTCCGGAAGCGCGTGTAGTTGTAGCCCATCGGCGCGCCCTGATAGGGATGGAGGGGAACCACTCCGCCGCTATACCGCTCGTAGCGGAAGCCCGCATTGATGATCAGTCCTTCAAACTCCATCTTGTCCTGCACATAAGCGTGGAGCTCGGTGGGCGTAATCCCCACACCGGGTTCATAGCGCTTGCCCCAGTAAATCAGCCATCGATTCCGCTCATCCACATCTTCGTAGGTCTCGGTCTTCCAGTTGTCGTAGCGATAAAATGTAAAACCGCCCTTCAGAAAGTGCGTGCGGGTCACCTGGCTGGCCAGATCGAACCGCGCTGCCAGCTTGTTTTGCTGCCCGACGCGCAGATCCCGCACCTGCCCGGAATCGGTGTAGTACCACCCTTCGTTGTCTAAGGATGGATTCACCGTCGTACTGGGGATGTCAAGAGTATCCTGCTTGCTGGCAATATACGACAGCCGCACCTCGTAAAACGTCTTTGCCGATAGGGTGTGGATGCTGGACACATAGAACATGTTGTCCGTCACTTGCCACTCACCCCCATAGCGTCCGCGTTCTTCAAGGAAAATTGCCCTGGAATTAAAGCTGTCTGCATAGCGACCTTGGCGGCTGGAATACAGCCCACCCACACGGAGCTTGATATCGGGCGTGGCGCTATAGGTCACTTTGTAGCTCACATCCGCGTTAAATGGCTCGCGCTCAGTCGGCTGGGGCAGGTTCCGCGCCTGAATATCGTGCTTTGTGGTGGCAAAGAACGACAGATCACGGTTAATAGGCCCCGAAAGAGATGTCTCTAAAAAATGCCCTTGCACATCTGTATAATCGCTCGAAGGCCGCTGATGCACCTTCCGACCATTGGCTGTTTCATTGGCCCACTCAGAATCGCCATATTGCAGCCGACCCTGATGTACGAAGCTATCGTAAGCATTGTTGCCCCAGTGCTTCTGTTGCGCTGGCGAGTACCGATAGTGAAACTGTCCGTGGTAGTCCCGACCACCATCTTTGGTTATAATCTGGATGGAACCGGTATTGCCGTATTCGGCATTCAACCCGCCGGCCAACACCGTGATCTCTGAAATCGCCGACGTATTGACATCGCCGCTCCAGTTCCGCGTACCTCCACGGTTGCCTGTTCCACGCCGCCCGTCCGAGTGCGTCAGGCGCACACCATCTACCACATACTCGGCCAATTCGCCGCCATTACCGCCCAGAAAGGCATTGCGGATCCGATTTGTGCCATCGGTATTGACACCCGCCTCCAGTTCAATAAATGAATCCAGATCGCGGACAATGGGCAGCACCGCAATATCCTCGGCGGTCACCACATAACGGCTTCCCGTCACATCTGCCTCTACCGGGGGCCGCTCTGCAATCACGGTCAACTCACCCAGTTCCAGAGTTGCTTCATTGAGCGAGAAATTCACAGTCGTCGTCAGATCTGACGCAACCCGCACATCGGACTTGGTTGCACCCGTGTACCCAACCATCGACGCCTTCACCGTGTAGGTCCCCGGATCGACAGACAGGACAAAATAATACCCCTCCCCATCAGTTGTTGCCCCACGGGTCGTCCCCTCCACCAACACGTTGGCACCCGGCAGAGCCTCTCCAGCCTTATCGACTATACGGCCAGTAATTTTTCCCGTTGTTGCCGCCTCGGCCAGGCTGACAAAACCGAGGGCAAAAATCATAACGAGAACAAAACCCAGACATTTTCTGTACATCGAAAAACCTCCTTAGTGAGAACTACCAGTAATATTTAATCCCGCCCACCAGATCTATCGCCTGCATTGGGAAGACTTTTTCAAGCCCCCAGTCCTCCAGGGGACGGAGTTCGCCCATAATCACATTATACCGCAAGCGGAGATCGATCACAAATTGCTCGGACCCCACGATGCTGATCCCACCGCCAAATGAGAACGTCAGTGCTGCCACCTTGTCGTGAAAGGCGGGATTTAGAACGCTGGTATCCAGGGACGTTCCCGACTGCCCGGGAAAAACCAACCCCGACACCTTGTTCGAAAATCCGAAAAACCCGACGCCGCCCATTATATAAGGCGATGTGCCTTTGCCCACTTCCTTGAAATGGAGCAGGGCGCTGGCGACCAGGCTATTGAACGTCACGCCTTGATCGACATTTGGGCTGCGGTAGTTCTGGCTATCAATCGGCCAGGTGAACTCTCGCGTATCCAGATCGCCGCCCAGCATCGAAGAATAGTGATACTCAATCTCGGCGACAACTCTCGACGAGGCTATATAGTTGTAGCTAAGCCCCAATTTGGGAGACGCAGAGTACCACTCGCCAAATTTGAACAACGGTACGTTTGCACTCCCGAAAAACCCGATCCCCGACTGGCCTTCTTCTAAGGCTTCAGCCGTGGAAACCGAAATTAGAACCGCCCCAACGAGGCATAGTGTTCTAAACATCGTTCTCAACATCCGCATAAGCTGGCCCTCCTTTGAGATGGAAAAAAATACAACTACGGTATCGTACTCAATTCAAATACCCCTCCTTTCTCCGGCTTAATGTATTTACAAAACTTATTTTCATTCTACAAGAAATTCAATTAAACTAATAAGTAATTAAATACCGATTTCTAAATTCGCCCCGCAGGATTCCCGCACGATTAGATGCGATTTCAAGGTTATTTGTCGAGGCGTATTCTGCCCCTCGAGCTGTTCCAGCATCAGATCCATCGCAGCTTGGGCAATCGCCTCGTAGGGGGTTACCAGTGTCGTCAGCGCTGGCGTCATATAAGCCGCCACGTCAATATCCCCGCTACCTACTACAGCCATATCCTCAGGTACGCGCAGACCCAATTCTTGTAGCCCTCTACAAACGCCTATCGCCGTATAATCGTCCCGGCACACAAAGGCTGTAAACCGGTCACCGAGTTCTTTGCCCAGGAGATACCCTCCCTCTGTATAGATGGTGGAGTCAGGTATGTGTTTGGGCGTCAGGCTATGCTTTTGCATCGCTAAAAGATACCCCTTACCCTTGGATGAAACCGGGCTGGTCTGATTCCAGTCCTTTCCGATAAACCCGATCTGCTCGTGACCCAACTTGATCAAATGCTCTGTAGCCTCGTAATAATCCGCTGCATCATCCAGAACGACCCCGCTCAGATTTTGAGTCGGATAGTGAAATGTAACCACTGGCACTCGTCCCCTCACGATGTTCAAAATACGCTCTGATTCTTCTCCATCGCCCCGCGTGTGAATCAAGAGTCCATCTATGCCACGAGAAATCAACTGCCTGATCTGCAAGGTCTGGTCGTCAAGTAGATCCTGAGGAAGCCGGTTAGCGGCCATTCTCAGCAGAATCTGATAATCCTGCTTGGCAGCCACTCGCAGAATCTGGTCGGTCAGACATCCAAACGTCTCCAAAGCAATATGGTAGATCAGCAGACCCAGTGTGCCCGCCTTCCCTGTCACAACCCCCCGCGCCATCAAATTGGGACTGTAGTCCATCTCGGCGGCTGTTTGTCGCACCAGATCTCGGGTCTGCGTCTTCACCGTTATCGACGCATGCGGAGACAATGCCCTTGAGACTGTTGAATACGAAATCCCCAACTTTCTTGCAATGTCCTTGATGGTAACTTGCTTTTTTTTTATTGGCTAATCCTTTTGCTAGGTAAGCGACATAAATGCTGCCTGATCGGTTTTGATTTTTCCTGTTGCTTAATTGCTCTCCCTTAAACTATATTATAAACAACACGATGTGGTTTACGTTGTGCATTTGGGTCGAACGGGCTTTGTCTGGCAGGACCTGTCCTTGTTCGACTTTTATTTTTTTCTACATTAATGCATACGATTGTATCAATGCTTAAAATAATTAGTCTCACTTCAGATGTCAAGTATTAAATTTGAACTTTTCCATAAAATTTCTCCCAATGTCAAGCATTTCATCGCTCGCCCAGATTCAACAGCCCTGCAAACTGCGGTTGCCAGCACGTCTTTCCCGCGGTTGATGAACTGGCCTGAGAGGCGGCCAGTTGTACACCGATCCGTCGATTCGTTACCCTCACCACCCATGCACCCCATGTCCCGCATCTGGAAACCAGATTATATCCACCACCTTCGAAACCCCAATCCCAAACAAATACCCCACAATCGCCCCGTACCAAAACGGCAACGACCGCCGGTAAAGACTCACGCCCCCAAGCCGGATCACAATCGTCTTCATCAACCACACGATCAGCAGACAAAACCCGTATCGCCCCACGGGCAAAGCAATCGCCGCCGGATGAAACGGCCACCAGGACACCCGCGCCTTCAAATAAGTCAGCACCCCTGCCTCTACAAACCCAAAAAACCACACCCCTAACTTCTGCGGATCGAACACCGTCAGCTTGCTCCCCTCAATCAGCGACACCCTGCCCATCAGCACACCCCAGTCCCACAGCGCCATATGCCCGTTCAGACCGCCCTCGGTATAACACCGGTAAAGCTGCGCGCCCACAGAAGCCACAAAACCCGTCAAAAACGCCACCGGGATACACCCCCAGATCAGCGGATGTCGCCGCAAATGGTCTCCCAGCATCCGAAAAAAATGCGTCACCGAGGGGATACACGTAATCCGAATCGGCACCCCGCAAAGCGCGTTGCTATTCACCAGCCAGATAGACGTCTGTGTCGCAGGTGGTAGATTCGACGTTCCGCCCAGCGCCAGAAGCACATCGGCTCCTTTTCCACCCGCAGGAGACAAAAAAATAAATCCAGTAGTCGCCGCGTATTTGGTAATCCCAAAAAAGCAGATAAATAACAATAGCAACTGCACCAGCATCACGGGAACCCGCATCCCGGCAGACACCATCCATCCCCCCAAAAACACCGCCGTAGCCAACAACCCCAGCCACGCCGTGCGGTAAGAAACCGGCATTCCGTCATCGTCCTCGCGCCCCCTTTCAAACGCCTTTTGCAGCGTCTCACGCAAATGCCCTCTGGCAACCCATACCGACCAGCCCACCAGAAAAACCAGCGCCCCGTGCGATTCCAGCATCGCGATCTCGCCGCCCATCGCCGGCTGCCCGGGCAAACCCACCGTAAACCCCGTGCGGTTCAGCAACCCCTTTTTCAAAATATTCACAAAATCGTAAAACCAGAAACTGAACAAAATATCCAGCGGGCACAAATACGCCAGCCCCATAATCATCGGCTGCACCCGCAAAAAATAATCCGGAAAATGATGTCCCAGAGGCACGGCTTTGTACGTGGTCGAATAAAACAGGGTAATAGGCGGCAGGCTGAGGGCGAAATACCCAATGATATTCCAGCCAATAATCCCCGCCACAAACCCAAATCCCATCCAGAACACCTTATTCTTAAACACATCCGGCACGCGGCTGCCCGCGGACTGCCTGAGCATATCCATCGGGAATGTCGCCATCGGAAAAACCAGCCGCTCCTTCTCGTGCCACTGTTTATAAAAAATCACACTCGAAAAAAAACCCGCCCCAACCAGCGACAAACACGCCATCAACCACCAGAACAGCGGCCGCACCCAGGCCAGCCACGGGATAGCCCCATCCACCTGCACCCCGGTAAACAACTGCCCGATCACCGCCTCCGATTCCTCTGGAAACAGCCAGTCCGGAAAATAGGGTATTACCACCTCTCGCATCCGGTTCTCAGGAGAAGCGTAGTGAGCCGGAGCCGCAATATCGGTCACCATATACATCGCCCACCCGATACCCGGCAAATTCCCCACCAGCCACACCATGAAAAACACCGTCAACATCTCCATCCGGGACAGTGCCCACCGCCGCGCAAACAGCTTCAACACCGTATTGATCCCCAGCCACGCCACAAACGGCAGAGCCACCGCTACGGGCATATAATTCTTCACCAGATTCTGCCCGAAATAGGACATGAAAAGCGCCATCCCCACAATCGTGAACACACCGATCACCAGCGCGCGCGCCGTCACCCGTTCACGGAGTGCCCCGGCCCGTTCTTCCACCACCTGCTTTTCATCGGTAGCAAGGCTCATATCCCAACGCTCTCAGTCATCACAATTGCTCCTGCAATCCCAAAGCTGCATCGACAATCTGCTCGCCACACCCCGGCGCAAAAACGCTCGCTCCTGATTAGCGGATATGATCGGGCAGCGGCCTATGAACCATAATTCCGAGGACCTGGCGTTATTGGCTGGACACCAATATCTTGATTTATGCTGATTGTTAGCAGCAGTCAGCAAAAACCTCCTGATATACTGTGCCGAGTCCGTTGCCTGGTTCTTCTAACAGACAGTTACAGATCAATCAATATCAAGAATAAACGTCTGACGAGCAGGAATGGGGCAAGTATGCGGACTAAAAATATAACCATCATTATTAGTATACAATACAGCCCTTGCCTCTACTGTAATTGTGACACTACCGCTGCTGCGCCTCCTGAGTTTCAAATCACCGTCGTTACCAGCTCCGATGTCGAAGATTTGCACTGTCGCAATATCGGGATTAGAAGAAGTTGCGGTGTATTCACTATGTGAAACATTATACATTTTGCGGAAAAAGCTAGACAAATCCAATATTTTAACCCCATCGTCAAACTCCTGTTTTTCAAAATTAAGTTTGAGGCTCTTTTTGATTAAGATAGGAGGAACCCATATATCTCGCGCTTTAATATCTTCCCACTCTCCTGCGAGATCATTCAACCAACTAGGAGCTCTTCTTCCCAAACGCAATTTAAGTTGCTCTTGAAAAAGAGAACTGGGATTAACTTTGGTTCCTTCAGACTCATTTATATGCGCGTATTGCATCTCAAAAGTCCCGCCATACTCACCTCTATGATACCCGACAAAAATTGGTCTTAAAATCCAGCTCCGGTCGTCACTAGACCAAAAATGGTAATCCCTATGAGCACTTCGCTGATGAGCGTGATTCCAACAGACAAAAGAAAAGAGATGATTCGGCATAGACTTTATATTACCAGCACCCGAAATTTGTCCGCCATTGTTGCTGTCGAAGAGATTGGCATACGGGCAAGACGCATGAGGGTCGATCTTTTGATTGCCATGCATGTCATTTCGCCAATGAACAGTTCCTGTAGTTGAAGACTGCACATTTGAACCGTGCTCCTGACCCTTTCTATCGGGGGACCCATACTTACTACCTCCTCTGTCCTCTGTTAAACCAATAAACACCCCATAATTTTTTTTATTTTTAATGAAAAAATGCCCCCGACTCCCTGCGAGTCTAACCTGATAGACAGACACCGCCATACACCTGTAAATAAGCATCCCTATATTAACATTGACGAAATTAACACGTCTAACCCAGGAATTAACACATTTCTCAAACTTTAAGGGAGTATATCCGCTATCGTGCTTAGGACTCGCGTGATGCACGAACGAGTGTCTCCACGTACCCTGGATACTTAAATCTTCAACACCAACTTCTTCGATATGAGGATAAGTCCTAACACTCCAACCGTGTTCAGGCTCAATTAGAAAGAAATGCAAAGGTTCTTTAAACCTGACCCTATTTCCTCTAATCTCAGCTATCTGATGGCGTTCATAAACTTTCATTCCACTTGTCCAATCCTTACTCGATTTTGCGGTTGTGAGATTGTCAATAAAATCATCCCAATCGCGTTCAAACATACACAACACAACTCTTTGCTCCACACGCAATTGGGACGCGTCTGCAACAGTAATCCAAAAATCTTCTGTTCTAGCTTTCTCTACGATTGTTGTAATCTCATGCGAGGTTGTATCTGATGGAATAAACTGAAACAAAGCAGGGGTACCGTCATTTGAGCCATCCACAGATTCCAAATTATAGACTTGCCGTATAATAGATCCCCATTCAATTGTTTCCGGTACATCCGACGACCAAACTAAACCATTATCTCTATCTGAATAACGGATGTTAGTGTCTGCTCCTACCCCCTTGAAAACGATATTACTACCCTGAATCTTAATCGGCTGAGGTTCTCCATCTATCAGATCCGTCTGCGTGGCCACAAGATACTCCCCTTCGGGAAAGAAAATCGTTCCACCTCCTGCTGCTTCTGCTGCTTCAATGGCGCGCTCTATCGCAGGCTGATCAGAATAGACATCATTGGCAATAGCCCCGTAGGTAGTAACATCAAATATCGGATGATTACGCTCAGTGAGTTCAGGAATTGGTTTTTCAAAGTAGTGATACCCCGCATACGAGAAGTCTGGTACCATGCTGTAGTCTGGTTCCGCTTGTCTTGAACCGCCATTCCAGGCTCGCCAATTTACAAATGTCCGAAAACTTTCAGTGGTCTTATTACGAGATACATAAACATGAACAGGGACTTCGGCAGTACCACCATGCCCATCGGAGACATGGAGCTTGAATGGATGAACAGCCCCCTCATTACCGAAATCGCCTGAGAAGTAGTTATCATACGAGGGTGCTATTGATAATTGACCTGTCTCCTGATCAACTCGAAACATATGGTGATCTCTACCGCTAAGACTATATCTAAAGCTATCACTATCATCGTTATCATCTTTGAATACGGTAGAAAGATCGGTATTAGTCCTAAATCTTTGATTATAGAGGCGAAGAACAATGGGCAAAGGCTGAAGATATGTGTCGTAATAGGGCGGATCATTAGGATACTCGGAAACATGAATCCGCACAATTAACGTATCGTGCCCTCCCTTACCATCAGTAGCTACAAGAAAAAATTCGTAATGTTCCTTGACATCTCTATCGAAAGATAAACCTGATTTTAGTTGAATACGACCAGTTGAGGGGGCAAAGATGAAATCGTCTGCACCTTCACCTATAAGAGTATAAGTAAGCGGGTCATTGTCATGTGCGGAGACATCGGTATCGAAATCGGAAGAGCGCGTAGAATGATTTCTCACAGTCCATCGGACATTTCCAAAAGGAAACTCAGGATACTGATTCATCAACACCTGAATAGAAGGTGACCAGTCGCCCGTGCCTTCGGCGTTGGTCGCACGCACCTGCACCTCACAGGTACCTGCCAAGTCCGTGAGAGTCGTAGTCAAATCCTCTCCGGTGTAATTCGCGCTGATAAATCCGGTAGTGTCGATGATTCGGTATTGTATGTCGTAGTTGAGGTCAAGATCAATACGCCCTATTTTTTTCGATCGAATGCCCGTTTCTGTCCAGTATAGCTTGTTCCTTGCGATGTCCAACGCAATGCCAAATGGGTCATCCAATCCCGTGGTGACGAGGTCTTCGACATTTCTACCATTGAGATCAGCACGCTGGACTTTATCCGTACCACGGTCCGCCCAGTATAGCTTGTTCCCTGCGATGTCCAGCGCAATGTCAAATGGATCCACCAATCCCGTAGTGACGAGGTCTTCGACATTTGTTCCGTCGAGATCAGCACGCCGAATTCTATCACCGATTGCCCAGTACATCTTGTTCCCCACGATGTCCAACGCAATACCCCCAAATTTATCCGGCAATCCCGTGGCGATAAGGTCTTCGACATTTTCACCATCGAGATCAGCACGCCGAATGCTACCAGAGTCCATCCAGTACATCTTGTTCCTTGCGATGTCCAATGCAATACCCCCAGGTTTATCCTGTCCCGTGGTGACGAGGTCCTCGATATTTTCACCATTGAGATCAGCACGCTGGACTTTATTCGAATAGAGATCTACCCAGTACATCTTGTTCCCCGCGATATCCAACGCAATACCCACAGGAAATTGCACTGCATCCCGAATGACGTCTTCGACATTTGTTCCGTCGAGATCAGCACGCCGAATGCTACCAGAGTCCGTCCAGTATAGCTTGTTCCCTGCGATGTCCAACGCAACGTCAATTGGATCAAAAATAGAAACATTATCTGTATTCAATACTACTGAGGTGTTCTCCCAGGTAATGGTCAGGGTAGTCGCGGTTGCCTGCGTCACTGTCGGCGCATCTATCTCCGGGGGACCTATGTCGGTCACTATAACAGTTATTGTCTGTGTTGCAGTCAAGGCTCGACCATTCTCACCACTCGTCGCTGTGACCTCTACGATATATGCGTTGTCGATATTCACATCCAATGGAGCCTCAAAATCTGGTGCGGCTTTGAAGATCAACACACCTGTTTCTGAAAAAATGGAGAACTGGGTTTGATCTGCCCCGCCAGTAATGGCATAACTGGTGACGCTGTCGTCGCTATCGGCGTCATTGGCAACCACTATGCCGACACCTGTCACATTTTCCAGCACATTGAATGTCGCATTGCTCGTGAAGACCGGCGCAACATTAACCTTCATCTTCCCTTCACCTGAATCAGACCACACACCTGTGCCTTCATCACTCGTCGCACGCACCTGCACCTCATAACTCGTACCCGATTTCAAGCCCGTAAGCGTCAAAGTCAAATCCGTGCCATCGTATTCCGCAGCGGTGAAACCGTCATCGTCACTTGCCTTATACTGCACATCGTAATCCGTGATCTCGGGTCCCGCATTCGCAGGAACTGCCCACGTCACTTTCAAACTATTCATCGTCGCTTCCGAAACCACAGGCGTTTCAACCTGACCCGGTGCCTCGTCATCCTTGTCCGAAACAGTCACAGTAAGCGTCTGTTTCGCTGTCAATACCCGTTCACTCGCACCGCCAGTCGCCGTGACCTCCACGATGTATTCATTATTATTTGCTGCATTGGCAGGGTCGGCACTTTCAACATCTGCTGGCACCTCATAGTTCGGTGAAGCCTTGAAGCGCAACCCACCCTCCTCCGTGATCTCGAACTGCTCCTGATCAACCCCGCCGGTAATGGCATAACCCGTGATGCTGTCATCACTATCCTCGTCATTGGCGGACACTGTGCCAACCGTTGTGTTATTTTCTTTCACCTCGAATGTCGCATTGCTCGTGAAGACCGGAGCCTGATTCTCAATGGTCATCCCACTACCTGAATCAGACCACGCACCTGTGCCTTCATCGTTCTTCGCACGCACCTGCACCTCATAACTCGTACCCGATTTCAAGTTCGTAAGCGTCAAAGTCAAATCCGTGCCATCGTATTCCGCATCGGTGAAACCGTCATCGTCACTTGCCTTATACTGCACATCGTAATCCGTGATCTCTGGTCCCGCATTCGCAGGAACTGCCCACGTCACTTTCAAACTATTCATCGTCGCCTCTGCTATGGTCGGCGCAGCAGGTTGACCCGGTGCCTCGTCATCCTTGTCCGAAACAGTCACAGTGATCGTCTGCGCTGCTGTCAATACACGTTCATTCTGACCGCTCGTCGCCGTGACCTCCACGATGTATTCATTATTATTTGCTGCATTGGCAGAGTCCGTGCTTTCAACATCTGCTGGCACCTCATAGTTCGGTGCGGCCTTGAAGCGCAACGCACCCTCGTCCGTGATCTCGAACTGATCCTGATCGGTTCCACCGGTAATGGCGTAGCCCGTGATGCTGTCGTCACTATCCTCGTCATTGGCGGACACTGCGCCAACCGTTGTGTTATTTTCTTTCACCTCGAATGTCGCATTGCTCGTGAACACCGGAGCCTGATTCTCAATGGTCATCCCTTCACCTGAATCAGACCACACACCTGTGCCTTCATCGCTCGTCGCACGCACCTGCACCTCATAACTCGTACCCGGTTTCAAGTTCGTAAGCGTCAAAGTCAAATCCGTGCCATCGTATTCCGCATCGGTGAAACCGTCATCGTCACTTGCCTTATACTGCACATCGTAATCGGTGATCTCAGGTCCCGTATTCGCAGGAACTTCCCACGTCACTTTCAAACTATTCAACGTCGCTTCCGAAACCACAGGCGTTTCAACCTGACCCGGTGCCTCGTCATCCTTGTCCGAAACAGTCACAGTAATCATCTGTGCTGCTGTCAATACACGTTCATTCTTACCGCTCGTCGCCGTGACCTCCACGATGTATTCATTATTATTTGCTACATTGGCAGGGTCGGCGCTTTCAACATCTGCTGGCACCTCATAGTTCGGTGCGGCCTTGAAGCGCAACGCACCCTCGTCCGTGATCTCGAACTGCTCTTGATCCGCTCCACCGGTAATGGCATAACCCGTGATGCTGTCGTCACTATCCTCGTCATTGGCGGACACTGCGCCAACCGTTGTGTTATTTTCTTTCACCTCGAATGTCGCATTGCTCGTGAACACCGGAGCCTGATTCTCAATGGTCATCCCACTACCCGAATCAGACCACGCACCTGAGCCTTCATCATTCTCTGCACGCACCTGCACCTCATAACTCGTACCCGGTTTCAAGCCCGTAAGCGTCAAAGTCAAATCCGTGCCATCGTATTCCGCATCGGTAAATTCGCTCTCACCACTCGCCTTATACTGCACATCGTAGTCCGTGATCTCAGGTCCCGTATTCGCAGGAACTTCCCACGTCACTTTCAGCGTCGTCAACGTCGCCTCTGCTACGGTCGGCACAGCAGGTTGACCCGGTGCCTCGTCATCCTTATCCGAAACAGTCACAACAATAGACTGCGTTCCTGAACTACTTTCACCGCGCCCCGTCACTACCACAACATATTCATTATTACCCGCATCATTTAACGGAGAAGTACTCGCCACATCCAGCGGATCCTCATAATTCGGTACATCATTAAACGTCAATAAACCACTCTCAGAGATAGAAAATTTATCCCCATCTGAACCGCCAGACACAGTATAACCAGATACTGCACCACCGATAGACCGACCCCTTAACCGAGAAACTTCAGAAGCATCCGGACTGCCCGGCACTATCCCATAACGGAAATTAAATACATTCTCCCCTAAATCCTTAACCTTCACATGAGCGTAGTACGTCCCTTCACATAAAGAAACTATTATCCTTTTCTTGGAAGGATCGGAAGGATCGTTCGACGTTCCGAGAGGCAACTCACTACCGTCTGCATCCTCCAATATCAAATCAGTGTCAACATCCAACTGCCTCAAGCCAATATTTAGCACCTTCGGTTGGGTCAAAACAAAACGATAATACTTCTCATGATTCCCATCTCCGAGAGACTCATTATTCTCAAAATACCCCTTACCCGACGTTAAACCCGTTATATCCCCCAAATCTTTGAACTCCGACGGCCTCCGATAAATCCTTGCAGACACAGTGCCAACATTAGAACTGTTTTCCTCCACACCAAACGCATCTGCACTCACAAAAGAAACCTGTTCATTACCCCAGGTAACACTCGGCTCAAATACAAAAACTGCGACAACTTCCGGCGACAATGTTATTGAATTGGAGACCTTTTCAAACGCAAGACCTCTTCTTCTATCACTTGTATTTTGAATGTCTCCCATTGAAATTTGAACGTCTCCGAGTGTTACAGTAATATCGTTATCCGCTGTCGCATCAATCCTGGTCGCGGTCACGACAGAACTGCTCATAGACCCGGCAGAAATCGTCACAACATTATTATCAACGTCCAGCGTTCCGCCAGAAACTGTAACGGGAACATTAAGATCGAAAGGTGCGCCTGTATGAACCTTCGCAAAAAACTTATCAGAAGTCCTATCTGAATTTTGGATTCTCTCAAGGCTTACTCGCATATTCAGAGGATCAACACTATTACTCCGAAAATCCAATTTTAGCAGATTTACCATATTATAAAAAAGACTGTCTGGTAACGCGGAAAGCTTATTCCCTTGCAAATCTAAAAAAATCAAATTTGATGAAACGTCGGCAAAATCTCTTGAACTGAGACTCGCAATCTTATTGGACGCAAGATACAAATCAAGAACTAGCACCCCCGACAAATCATCCAAAGGCAAAGATGAAACACTTGTAATATCGTTGCTATTCAACCTCAAAATCCTAAGTTTTGTCAAAGGCTCAAAAGTATTGTCCTGAAGACTCGTTATATTATTATCCTCTAATGACAAGGCCGAAAGACTATCCAATCCTCCAAACGCCCCTGCATGAATATCTGAAATATCGCCTCCACTAACCTCCAAAGTCTTTAACTTCGACATTCCCACAAAAACATTGTTGTCAAGCGTTGTTAAACTGTTGTTTATTAACCTCAGACGTCTTAACTCTGACAGTCCCGAAAAATCTCCAACTTTCAAAGCCGAAATAGAACTCTCCGAACTGCCATATATCGCTAATCGATTCGTTAGATTAGACAAGTCTTGTTCTGTGACACTCCCACAATCTGTTGCACCGAGAGCCGTTACTATCGCGTCGCGCACTTGCGGGGTGCGATCACAGACGCTGAGAAAATCAGAAGAGGTAGCAACACGCTTAGTAGCGTAAGGTTGGTCAATGGTGTCAACAGACTTGCCAAAGCTACTGACAAAGATCAAGAAGTCATCAAATGCAATTTCGCCATTGCCATCCAGATCGTACTTTGTCTCGTACTTTCCATCGTTAAGTCGAGATCCAAAAACACTTACTAAAAACAAAAAGTCGGGAAAATCTACAGTCCCACTCCCGTCAAAGTCTGGGGAAGAGGCTGCAGCGACCCGTAGGGCAACACTGAGGGATAGAGGCACTGCCTCAGATTGTTCCCCCCGGCCAAGCTCAGCACGCACCAACCGAATCTCTGTGCCCAAAAACGCATCCGTGGTCAAAAAACGCAGTGTACCCATCAGACCGCTGTTGACTGTTGCAGAGCCACCCAAAGACGCCAGGTTGATCTGGACAAAGCTCGCTTGTCCCGGCGTGCGTGAAACGGCAGTTGAATCCCCTTTCTGGACCCGGACATTGGGCAACACATCACCTGTATCAAACCCTTCGTAAACAACCTGAGTGGCATCGTATTCAATACGAACAGAAAGATCGCTCGCATTTTGGATATCTGTACCAAAAATCTGAATGGAAACATCCTGATCGGGAGATACATTGAGAGAGTGCATGGCCTGACCGCCCACAGCCTCATCCAAATCCAGAGAAAGAGAAAAACTACTGGTCTGTGAGGAAGGAGAAAACGATTGAATCAATAGGACGGCGAGTGTAACTGCAAAAATCGAGGCATAGGCAGATCGTCTGCGAAGTAGTAATTTCTGCATGTTGAATTCCTCACACTTGTAATGAGCACGACATGAACGACATGATTTACATTGTGCATTTGGGTCGAACGAGGTTTGTCTGGCGGGACCTGTCCTCGTTTCGACTTTTATTTTTCATTTTTCCATACATATTTATACATACGTTTGTATCAATACTCGAAATAATTAGTCACACTTCCATAAAATTTCTCCCAATGTCAAGCATTTCTTCGATCATTTTTCACCTTTGTTCGCCCCACAGGATTCCCGCACGATTAGATGCGATCTCAAGGTCACTTGCCGAGACGTATTCTGTCCGTCGAGCTGTTCCAGCATCAAATCCATCGCAGCTTGGGCAATCGCCTCGTAAGGAGTTACCAGTGTCGTCAACGCTGGCATCATATAAGCCGCCACGTCAATATCTCCGTGACCCACTACAGCCACATCATCGGGTACGCGCAGACCCAATTCTTGTAGCCCTCTACAAACGCCTATGGCTGTATAATCGTCCCGGCACACAAAGGCTGTAAACCGGTCACCGAGTTCTTTGCCCAGGAGATACCCTCCCTCTGCATAGATGGTGGAGTCAGGTATGTGTTTGGGCGTCAGGCTATGCTTTTGCATCGCTAAAAGATACCCCTTACCCTTGGATGAAACCGGGCTGGTCTGATTCCAGTCCTTTCCGATAAACCCGATCTGCTCGTGACCCAACTTGATCAAATGCTCTGTAGCCTCGTAAAAATCTGCTACCAGGTCCAGCACAACCCCGCTCAGGTTGTGAGTCGGGTAGTGAAAGGTCACCACTGGCACTTGTCCTCTCACGATGTTCAAAATGCGCTCTGATTCTTCTTCATCGCCCCGCGTGTGAATCAAGAGTCCATCTATGCCACGAGAAATCAACTGCCTGATCTGCAAGGTTTGGTCGTCAAGTAGATCCTGAGGAAGCCGGTTAGCGGCCATTCTCAGCATAATCTGATAATCCCACTTGTCAGCCGCTCGCAGAATCTGGTCGGTCTGATGTCCAAACGTCTCCAAAGCAATATGGTAGGTCAGCAGACCCAGTGTGCCCGCCTTCCCTGTCACAACCCCCCGCGCCATCAAATTGGGACTGTAGTCCATATCGGCGGCTGTTTGTCGCACCAGATCTCGGGTCTGCGTCTTCACCACTATCGACGCATGCGGAGACAATGCCCTTGAGACTGTTGAATACGAAATCCCCAACTTCCTTGCAATGTCCTTGATGGTAACTTGCCTCTTTTTCATTTGCTAATCCTTTCGCCAGGTAAGTGACATAAAGGCTGCCTGATCGGTTTTGATTTTTCCTGTTGCTTAATGCTCTCCCTTAAACTATATTATAAACAGCACGATGTGGTTTACGTTGTGCATTTGGGTCGAACGGGGTTTGTCTGGCAGGACCTGTCCTCGTTCGACTTTTATTTTTTTCTACATTAATGCATACGATTGTATCAATACTTAAAATAATTAGTCACACTTCAAATGTCAAGTATTATTTGAACTTTTCCATAAAATTTCTCCCAATGTCAAGCATTAATCATTCTTCACTTTTGTTCGTTCCACAGGATTCCCGCACGATTAGATGCGATCTCAAGGTCACTTGCCGAGGCTCATCTTGCCCCTGAAGTTGTTCCAGCATCAGATCCATCGCAGCCTGGGCAATCGCCTCGTAAGGCGTTACCAGTGTGGTCAGTGATGGCGTCACATAAGCCGATACGTCAATATCCCCGTGACCCACCACGGCTACATCCTCGGGTACGCGAAGACCCAATTCCCGTAGCCCTCTACAAACGCCTATCGCTGTATAATCGTCCCGGCACAAAAGGGCCGTAAACCGGTCACCGAGCCTTTTGCTCTGGATATACCCCCCTTCTGCATAGATGCCCAGGGCAGGTAAGAATTCAGGCGTCAGGCCGTGCTTTTGCATCGCCAGAAAATACCCCTTACCCTTGGCTGAAACCGGACTGGTCTCATCCCAGTCCGGTCCGATAAACCCGATCCGCTCGTGACCCAACTCGATCAAATGCTCTGTGGCCGCGTAAAAATCTGCTACCAGGTCCAGCACAACCCCGCTCAGGTTGTGAGTCGGGTAGTGAAAGGTCACCACTGGCACTTGTCCCCTCACGATGTTCAAAATGCGCTCTGACTCTTCTCCATCGCCCCGTGTGTTAATCAAGAGTCCGTCTATGCCCCTTGAAATCAACTGCTTGATCTGTATGACCTGGTCGTCCATCGGAGATAGAGGCGTTCGATGAGCGGCCATTCTCAACAAAATCTGATAATTCTGCTTGTCAGCCATCCTCAGGATCTGGTCGATCTGACGTCCAGACGTCTCCCGGGAAATCTGGTAGGTCAGCAGACCCAGGGTACCCGTCTTCCCCATCACCATCCCCCGCGCTATCAAATTGGGACTGTAGTCCATCGCGGCGGCTGTTTGTCGCACCAGATCTCGGGTCTGCGTCTTCACCACTATCGAAGCATGTGGAGACAATGCCCGTGAAACTGTTGAAAACGAAATCCCCAACTTTCTTGCAATGTCCTTGATGGTAACTTGCTTTTTTTTCATTGGCTAACCTCATCGCCTTTCTCAAAATTGACCCTGAACACACCTAATCCTGGGTCGCCTCTATCACTGTCAAAATCGCTCCATTGTAGGCTGCGCCTGTGCTGTGTTAATCCGTGAGGCAGCTCAAATGAACTGGTCTGGAAATGGTGTACAACGGGTCGTTCCCCAGACCCGTTCATCGACCAGTTGTACACCGCTTATTCGCTGTCTTCTTTTTTCGCCTCTGCTTGCAACCGCCTTGCCTCCGTGCGGATTTTATCCATCTCCATCTTCATCCGCACAATACCCTCCCAATGCGTATAATCTGGCGAATGGTGATACGCCGCCTTAAACGTGGTCGCGTGATAAAACTTGAACAACCTGAAAAACGCCTGTTCAATCTCCGATGTGTTTTCGTACAACTGCTGTCCGCCCAGCTCAAAAGCGTGTCCAACCACCGGATTGGCCGGACGGTCCTCGGGCATGGGATCCAGCGCATCCTCATCGTACAATGCCTTAATCAACGCATAAGACTCTGCAACCAGCGCGTCTGCCTCGCGCTTAATCGCATCTGCGCGCTCGAGACTCTCTCGAGAAAACCGATTGGAATGACACGGCGCGCACACCTGCAACATCGCTTTGCGATTCGCCTCAAACGCCTCTTTTGTCAGCCGCTTCATCGCCAGATGCGGCAAAAAATCCTCCTCGAGCACCGCACCCGTAAACACCGCACCCAACCCGATATTTGCCACATGCCCGTGATCGCCATTGGGCATGTGACACGTCACGCAACTCGGCGATTTCTCGGCATCTCTATCCATATAGTACAATACCCCGTGAACACTCGTTTTATACGCCTCCATCACGGGATGGTCCGGACCCCCGTGACAAACTTCACAGGCCTCGGGTTCTCGCGCAAACGCAACACTAAATTCATGACTCGGATGACAGGTGTTGCACCCCCCCACACTGCCATCGGCAAACCGGGCACCAATACTGTGACACCCCATACACCCCTCTTCTTGCATCGCGCGCGACTGTGCCAAAAAACGCGCATCCGACAACGCGGCCAATTCCGCATCGGCATGCCCGCTCTCTGCAAATGCCGCAACCTCTTTTTCGTGGCATTTGCCACACATACCTGCCGACACCTGTCCCCGAACCGCAAAAACCGTCTCGTGATTATCACCGTGACAATCCGCACACCCCACATTGGCCTGAAAATGGGCACTCTCGCGCCACTGTTTGTCCATGCCCGGATCGATATTCCGATGACATCCTTCGCACGACTGGTCACTCTGGATGCGCCACAAAAAACCCGGATGTGCAACAAACCGAACTGCCTCTTCCGGCTGCAACATATAAAACACACCCCAGACACAACCCAATACCAGCACGCCAATACCAACAATTTTCATCCAGACCTTCACAATTCACGCCCTTCCAATTCTCGCAACAAATCGCGCACCTGCGCATTGCCCGGCTCGCGCGCAATCACGCGCCGCAAAACCGCAACCGCACTATCTCGCTGCCCGCTTATGGCATAAGCCTGCCCCATAAACAACTCCAATCCCTGCGCTTCTGGATCCAACACCCACGCTTGCCGATACACAGACAGCGCACCTTCGATATCGCCGCGCTCCTGTAAAACCGTACCCAACACAGTAAGCGCGGGCACATAAAAAGGATCGACAATCAGCGCATCCAGCATAAGGAATTCCGCAATCTCCAAATCGCCCAAATCAGCGCGAATCAACCCCTGCATCGCATACACATCAGCGCGGTTGGCCAAGTATTTTTTCGCAACTTCAAAATGGGGCAACGCATCTGCGAGCGCACCCTGGACATAGACGCGGTGCCCAACAGCAAAAGCCGAATCCGACTTTACAATCCCCACATCTCTCGCCCGCCTGCCCAACCCAAATAATCCCGTACCCACATCCTCCATTTCCAACGCCCTGCCATAAGCCGCGCGTGCCAAGGCCCAATCGCCCGATAGCGCGTGCTCTATTCCTTTTTTTACCCAATCGCCTACCGGCATCTCGTCCCACTCATAATCATCGCGCACCTCGCCATCCCCAGCCGAAAACGCCAATAACGCGAGTTGTCGAATCGCCGGCTTGTATCCCGGCGCAATAGCAAGCGCGCGGCGATAGGCTTCAATAGCACCCGCGCGATCCCCACTGCCCCACCGCGCATTGCCCACAGCGGTATGCAACACGGGCGAACCATCGCGCACATCATCAAAAACAGCCGCAGCATCTGCATAGTGCCCATGATGCAACAGCAATGCACCTGCGCGCAACCGAGAAATCAAATCGCCCTTCCCCTTCAGTCGCCCCCTCATCTGTTCAAAACGCTTCTGTTTTCGCGCCAATCGCGCCAGATCTACCGCAGTCTCCGGATGCCGCGGATCGAGTCTCGCAACAATCTCAAATTCCCGCCTTGCATCTTCAAAACGCCCCTGCGCTTCATAGACCTGTCCCAAACTCTCGTGAAAACCCGGATCGTCGCCCTGCACGCCATATACCACATCGCGATGCTCTTCAAGTGCCCGGCGAAACGCATCGCCCATAGCAGAACCATCCGGCAAATAGCCAATATCCATCAGCGCGAACGGCGCTTGCACCCGCACAATGCGCGCCGAATCGGACAACGCCTCCAAAAGCGCGGGCAGACCGCGCACATCGCCCAAACGCCCCAGCGAAATCGCGGTTTTCATCCGCACCATCGCGTGCGGGTCATCCATCGCCTCAACAAGTCTTGGCACCGCACGCGCATCCCCCAATCCGCCCAGCAAAGACGCAGCCGTTGCGCGCCACACCGCACTCTCAGTACCGTCATTTATCAACTGCATCAACGGCGCCGCACCATTGCCCTGTTGCGCATTGGCAATCGCCGTTGTACGCGCCACAATTTCGCGCTGATAATCGCCATACCACTGCTTTGCCCACGAAGAAGCCCATTGCGGGGACTTGTCGCCGTGACACTGATTGCACGCATTGGGCACGCCATTGACCACCGTATTTTCCGGTGCAGGAGAGGCAATGCGGTGATCCGTCAAATTTTCGCCCGTCACATAGTGATACGGCATATGACATTGCACGCATTGATTGCCCACACTACCCGCGCGGTGATGCCCATGCGCGACCGGATCGGCTGCGATATCACCATGACACGTCTCGCACAACCCCACGCCATTCCGATCCGCCACCAGATCGACATCGCGCGCTGTTCCGTGCGCGTCGTGGCATGTCGCACACGTCAACTCGCCCTGAATATAACACGCACTCATCAAATGCAATGCCGCGGGATACAAATAAACCCGGGGCTGTCCATCGGGATAGAAGATCGCCTCATCATCTGGCAATACCAGAGAATAATAATCGTAAAAATTTTCACCCGGCAAATACCCGGTTGCCACAATTTCCTTGGCGGCATGACACTGTGCACACACCTCAACAGACCGTTCCTTATCCAGCGACCGCAATAACAGCAAATGCAGCGGGGCATCGACCTGCCCGCGCGTCTCATCGTGTTTGCCCGACGGACCATGGCACGCCTCGCAATCAATACTCAGACTGCCCACTGTCGTGCGATAAGTATGGGTCGCCACATCGTAATGTTTTTGCACCCGGCTGGCATGGCAATCAAAACAGTGAAAATTCCACGTGCGTCCCGCATTCGTCCAATAATAATAATCCTCATTTGCCAGAGGCCGCGACTGTTCCACCACACCCCCTTCTTGTGCATCGACCCAATCATCTGTCGCCCCATCGTGGTACAGGGGCAACACCTGCCACCGGCCATTGGGAAAAGCCGTCAAATAAGCCTGATGCTGCCGCCAGCCAATCGCGTAATCCACGCGATAAGTCTCAACGCGCCCATCCTCGCCCTCAGTCTCCATATCATATGCATCGCCCCTGCGAAACATGCGCGAACGCACACCACCATATACATGGGACACATTGCCAAAATCGCCCACAATCGTCGAATCACTCGGCACAGTCATAGCGACACTGTGCAAACTCTGCCGCCACTCGGCATACTTGTCGGTATGGCAAATCGCGCACCGTTCCAGCCCCGTAAACCCCGGCTCAGAAGCACGCACCAAATTGGGCACCTCGCGTTCTCGATTGCACGACGCGAACACCAGAATCACCCATAAAATGTGAAATTTCCCAAACCGCATAACCTGTCCTGTTGATGCGCCAATAAAAAATGTAAACCGTCCCCCCACAAGAGCAACGGCCACCAATGCGATGACAATGGAAATTGGCTTTTTTAATACAATCCTCAACTATCGGCGATAGCAGTATCGCGATTAAGGCTCTCCCCTCGCACACCGAAATCCAATATGGGCAAATATTTCATAGGTATCAAAATCGTCGCGCGACAGAGCCTGCTCTTCCATAATCAAAACCGTACTCCGCACAAACACGCGGATACTGGGTTGTGCCGAAAACCAGCTCCCACCGCGCAACGTGCGATCTGGTCCATCTTCCATACCTGAATTTTTTAAATTCACCGGATTGTGCCTGGGGCTATTTGCGTAATACGTATGCTGGTATTCATCCAGCGTCCACTCCCACACATTGCCCGCCATATCCATCGCGCCATAAGGACTTGCACCATCTGGATAGCTGCCCACAGGCATGGGACCAGTACTAAAATTGAAATTGCACAGCGATTCATTCGCAGGCTCATTACCCCAGGGAAACACGCGCCCATCTATGCCCGCAGCGGCCAACTCCCACTGCGCTTCACTCGGCAATTGCAAACCTGCCCACTGGCAATAATCCCGCGCCTGAGACCACAAAACCCCCACCGCTGGCTGATCGGGCTGGTCAAACCCCTCTACTCGAAAGTACTGCGGAAGTTCACTTCCCGTGGCCTCTACATAAGCCAAATACTGTGCGTTGGTCACCTCGTATTTATCGATATAAAATGCATCGAGCATCACCTCGTGTGGCGGACGCTCATTCGAAGGACCCTCGCTCGACCCCATCGTAAAAGTGCTGACCGGAACAAAAACCTGTACATGCTCGGTGCCCGCAGGCGTCGCCACAATGGATTCTTCAACCACATATTCTGGATCCGCCGCCTTGCTACAAGCCATGGTCAATACAAGTCCCAAAATGCCGAATCGATAAACCGTTTTTGGTATCATTGCATTCTCCATCACGTCCACACAATATAATTGCCCGAATCCACCATAATGCGATGCACATACGTCTCGATCATCGCGTGGTTCCGCTCGTGTTCTGCAGTCTTTAAACTAAATGGTCGCAACACCGGAATTTGCATCTCTGGATCTGTCCAATCTTGCACATAAACCGAAGATTTCATACCGCTCAACACCACCTGAATATCGGTTATCAAATCATCCGTAAAATGATTGGGCAAATCCCACAGCGCAATCTCGGCACCAAAAGTCTGCAAATCAGATACAAACCGCGTTTTGTGACTCTGAACAGTCTCATTAAACGCCCGCTGCAACGCCACGCGACCATCCAAATGCGTACACGTACGCACCAGAGATCCCAAATCTTTGGGACACACCACCGCGTGAACCGTCGTCACCTTCTCATTTTCCCCCGGCACTGCCACAGCCAGCATCTTCTCTGCGACACGAGGGAAAAAACCCGTCAAATTTGGATCGATAAATTGCCGATGTTCCAATCCCGGCCAGTAAAAATGCCTCCCCACATCCAGGTGCTCGTGCATCTCCAGCAAACCGTGAAACACGCACTCCAGCACGGTATTGCCCGCCGAGACGCCATTTGCCGAATCATTCAAATGTGGCACATCCGACGCCTTCATATCGGTCAGCACGAGCTCGACACCGGAAGTCAACTCATAAATCGGAGTCTCCCGCCCGCTTGCCAGCGCGTCAAAAAACGAAATGCGCTCGACCGCCTCTGCCATCGCCCCAGCCAGCACCTGCTGTTTGGAAAGCCCTTTGCCCATCGTGCGAAGCGCAATACCCTCCATCAACGGCCCTTCGTATTTGCGAAACAGCGCCGACTGCACGTAATCCGTATAACAATCGGCGATCCACACCGTATCGTAAAATCGCCGTGCGCGCGTTTGAAACCGACACTTTTTGGACAGTGCTTCTCCAAACTGTGCAATGGTCTCCTCAAACGGAACCGTGCGATCTGCAATAACAATATGATGAGACTCGCTCATTGCGCCCGTGCCCGATTCATATCTTCAACCGCCTCGGCAAATCGCCCCATTTGCCGAAACGTCTCCGCGCGAAGTTCTCGTGCCCATCCATTTTCCGGATCAATATCCAACGCCCGCGTAAAATCTGAAACCGCTGCCTCATACTGCCCCAGCATCCTTCGGGACTCCCCGCGATTTGCCCAAATCCACGCATCTCCGTTCTGCAGCATCACCGCCCGATCAAAATCGACCAGTGACGCCTCGGGATCATTGTCCATTCGCAACGCAACGCCTCGCCCCATAAGCGCCCACAGATGATCGGGAAAAATCTCCAGCGCCCGTGTAAAATCGCGTATTGCTTCGGCACTTCGCCCCAATTGCCGCAACATATCACCCCGCGCGGACAACAAATCCGGGTCATCAGGTGCGATAATGAGTGCGCGATCGAAATCCAAAAACGCGTCCTCCAATTGATCGCACTCTCGCAGCACCTCGCCCCGCCCAATCAATGCACCCAGATGATCGGGCATCGCCTCGAGTGCCTGCCCAAACATCTCCATCGCAGCCTCAGCTTCACCCATTTGTCGATAGACCTCCGCCCGTCCGGCAAACGCATCCGGATGCCCATTGCCCACTGCAATCGCCCGGTCAAAATCGGCCGCAGCCGCATCGAATTGCCCCAATTGCATCAACACATGCCCGCGGCTGATCAACGCGCCAAAATAATCTGCATCCAACGCCAAAACCCGGTTGAGATCCCCCAGTGCCTCCTCAAACCGCCCCATCTCGCGCAGGGTTTCTCCCCGACTCGCAAGTGTCTGCGTATCTTCTGGATCGAGCGCAACAGCCTTTCCAAAACTATCTATCGCCGCATCAAACTGCCCCATCAACCCGCAGGCAATCGCGCGATTACTCCACACCCATGGATCATTCGGCGCCAGAGCGATTGCGCGGTCAAAATCCGCAATCGCCGCATCAAACTGCCCCAGTTGTCCATAAGTAATCCCGCGATGAACAAACACAACGGGATCGCTATCACACACCGCAATCGCCGCATCAAAACCCGCAACTGCCGCTTCTAAATCGCCACCATCGCGGTGCGCGATCGCACGCTGAACCACAGATTCAAAGTCATTTAGAGATAAAGACATAAAAGAAAAAAATGGGAACCCCGAAATAGCCGAAACGTTTCCACAATGTAGATAAACCAAACCCCAAAATCAAGCGCAAACCCCGTGACATTTTGAACGCGATTTAGTATATTAGCTATCGGCAATCAGCAATCACCTTATGGAGGAACACCATGAAACACCTGCGATTTTTCTCTCTCGCCCTATTTTTGTGCTTATGCACAACCGCTTTTGCCCAGTCCAACCTTGGGGAAAAAATAAACGAATTTCAACTCCAGGCCACCGATGGCAGGTTTTACGGCGTCAGCCATTCGAACAACACGGTCTCCGTCCTCTTTTTTGTCGGCTACAACTGAGGAACTTGCATAGGGGCAGGGCCCGACTTCGAAAAAGATATTTACCAACCCAACAAAGACAAAGCCGGCGTACAGATCCTCACACTCGACAGATACGATGGCAACCGCGCACAAGTCCAATCCTATATAACACGATCCACGGTAACGACGCCCATGCTCACAAATGCCTCTGGCGTCTCCAGAAACCTCGGCACCCGTAACGAAGATATCCTCGTCATTGACCAGGGAGGCATCCTGCGCCTTAAAACCACTGCAATCGCCCCCGGCTCTCATACCCAGATCAACGTGCAAATCGACGCACTTCTCAACAAAACGCCCGTTATTGCCCTATTTCCACGAGAGCTTTACTTTGGCAGAACCCTTGAAGTAGGGCAGTCCAAAACCGTAGAATTTAAGATCGAAAACACCGGCGCAGGACCCCTCGAAATCACCGGATACTCGGCTCCCGAAGGCATCACAATGGAGCCATCCACACTGACCATAGCTCCCGGCGAAAGCAAAACCGTACAAATCACTCTGACACCAACACAGGCCGGCACATTCTCGGGTAAAATCACCCTCCAACACGGCGAACAAAGTGTTGGCACCCTGGAAATCCCCTTTATCAATCTCACCATTGAAGCACCCCAACTCCCGGTCATTTCACTAATTCAGGAAAACTTGAGCCTCGGTGAAATCCAAGTGGGCCGGGAAGTCACAACAACATTCACTATCACAAATAGCGGCTCAGGTCCGCTCACCATCACAGACATCCAATCCAACATCGCGGGCATTGCATTTTCAGAAACCTCGCTTACAGTGCCACCCGGCCAATCCCAGAATATCACAGTGACTTTCAATCCACCAGCCGAAGGACCAATTACCGGTACCATCGACATAATCTCAGACGACCCAGAAAAAGCCTCAATCAGTCTGACCATCACCGGATCAGCCATCTTCATCCCCGCTGATCCACGCACCGACTTCGATGGCTCGAGTACCATTGACTTTCAGGACTTCCTCTTGTTCGTAGGCGCCTTTGGCACGGCCAATACGACCTTTGATCTCGACGGATCCGGCACAGTAGATTTCCCCGACTTTCTCATGTTTGTCTCGAACTTTGGAAAAACAATCAACTAAAAAAGTAGGGACAACCCCCTGTGGTTGTCCCTATTCCTGAGGAGCCTATTTCAACACGGGCGGGCACAGGGGCATCGCCCCTACATACCCCAGGATACATTCCTTTCATATATAATCCCATGCGGGATCATCGGTGTTCATCCGTGTCCATCTGTGGTTGCTTTTCATGTCCCACCGCCAAACACTCCTCAACGCATTCAAACGCATCCTCGAAATAGCGGATCACGACCATCTCTATTTGCCCTTTCAACGCGACAGCAAATTGCGGGCAAAACACTTCCCCGGCGCAGGGTCTAAAATCGGGCGAAAAAAACTCATTGATGCATATCTCCGTGAATTTGGCGGCGCAAACTCCGATGAAAAATTGCTCCAACACGCCACCTATCCCTGGATTCACGGGTACGACGCCAGCCTCACGCATATTCTCGACGACCTTCGAAAACATCAAAAAAAAGCACCCGCCGAACTTTCTCTTGAGCTAAAACGCGCACTCGAAAAGAAATTTACCCGCACGGGTGCCGAAGAAATCGCGGCATTTTGGAGCGTATATGCCTCTGCCGACAACAGCTATCGCAAAAGCGTCATAGAAATGCTCGCCCGCGTCAAACCACCCGAAGCGGCACCCCCGACCATTCAGCCGACCCAACCCCCGCAACAGCCCACGACTCACGCCCCAAGCACGCCCCCTCAGCCCGAACCCGCCACACAGTCGGGATATGCCTTGATGGGCGCGCTTATCTTCTTTGTCCCCACCCTTATATTTACTATAATACAATACTGGCGGCTCCCACACGAAAGCCACTATATCGCCCTATCAATCGCCGGATTTTTTGGACTAATCACCGTCATCTTCCTCATCGACTACTTGCGTAAACGCAATACCTGATCACCATGAAATGCCCTCTCTTCATCGCACTCTTTCTCGCCCTCCCGCTTCACCCCTGGGCAGCCCCCCTCCAGATCGGCGATACCCTCAATGATTTTACCCTTGCCGACCTCAACGGCTCGCCCGTTGCCCTCAGTGATTTATCTCAGAACCGCGCACTCGTCATCATCTTCAGCTCCGTCGTCTGCCCCGCCTCGCTAAAATACGATATCCACCGCACACAAATACACGATCAGTATGCCCCCAGAGGCGTACACCTGATATCTGTAAATGCCAATTTTAACGAAACCGACAAAGACATCAAAAAACACTACGTCCAAAACCCCGTACCCTTCGCTGTCCTGCGCGACCCGCACAACAAACTCGCCGATCACCTCGGCGCGACACACACCCCCCATGCCTTTCTCTTTGACGCCCAACGCCGCCTGCGCTACAAGGGCGAAATCGACAACGGCTGGGGCATACCCGAAGATACGACCTCGCGCGGTTTGTGGGACGCCCTCGATGCACTGCTCGCCAACCGCGAAATCGACAACACCAACCTGCCCAGTTTTGGCTGTGAAATCAGACGCACACCCCGGCCAACAACCGCGGCGGGCACTTCGACCCCAACATTTTATCGCGATATCCTGCCCCTTCTGCAAAACCGCTGCCAGAATTGTCATCGCCCCGGCGGCATCGGTCGCGTGCCCTTTTTCGACTACACAGAAGTACTCGCATGGGCCTATCAGATGCGCGACTCCATTGAAGCTCGCATCATGCCACCCTGGAAAGCGCGTCCCGAATACGGCGACTTCAAAAATTCCCGCAGCCTCACAGACGCCGAAATCCACACCTTCGCGCAATGGGTCAACGGCGGCATGCCCCAGGGCAATCCCGCAGACCGCCCCGAACCCATCGCATTTTCCAAAAGCTGGACCCTGGGCACGCCCGACCTGACCCTTGAACCCGAAGCACCCTATCCACTCGAAGCCACGGGCCGCGACGAATACCGCTGCTTTGTCTTGCCCACAAAACAGGACACAGGCAACTACGTATCGGCCATTGAAGTACTGCCTGGAGAACGCGAAGTCGTCCACCACGTCAGCGTGTACATCGATATCTCTGGCAAAGCGCGTCTGCAACAGGAAAACGCACCCTCGCCTGGATATCCTTGCTTTGGCGGCATTGGCGTACCCATCTACGAATCTCTGGGCGGTTGGGCACCCGGCAACACCCCCTTTGTCCTTCCAGATGGCATAGGCCGCGATTTACCGCCCAACAGCGACATCATTCTTCAGATCCACTACCACAAAATTGGTCGCGCCGTAAAAGATCATTCTCGACTGGGAATCTACTTTGCAAAAAAACCCGTTCAAAAACAGCTCAGAGAAGAAGTCATCAACAGCCGTTTGCTTTTCATCCCGCCCAACATCAAACAACACAGAGTAACCGGCTCAATCACCATCACCCGCGACCAGCACCTGCTCGGCATCTTGCCCCACATGCACCTGCTCGGCACAGAAATGAAAATAACCGCGACCTATCCCGACGGCACGCACAAACCCTTAATATGGGTCAAACCCTGGGACTTCAACTGGCAAGAAACCTACGTGTACAAAACACCCATTGCACTCCCGCGCGGCACCCGCATCGCGCTCGAAGCTTTTTACGACAACTCTGCCGACAACCCCCGAAACCCCAACAATCCGCCCCGGCTGGTGCGATGGGGTGAAAAATCAACCGATGAAATGTGTACCGCATTTCTCTATGTCACATATAATGATGAAAACTTAAAGACAGGTAAGAAGTGACATGAAAAAACTCCTCAAACTCAGCATCCTCATCACCCTGATCCACGCGCCCATCTACGCTCAGTGGAACATCGCCGTATTGCCACATGAAAACACACTGGGCGACCCGCAGTGGAATTGGCTCTCCGCAGCCATTGTCGAAGGGTATGTCAACGCCTATTACCATGTGCCCAAAATACATGCCGTTGACGAAGAATATCTGCGCCACAAACTCGGAGACACGCCGGTAAGCTCCTCTGACCTCGCAAAAAAATTGGACATCCACCTGATTTTAAGCGGGCGCTATCACATTGCGGGATCGCGCATCCAAATCGAAACCGACATGCTCCAGGCATCCACAGGCGAAGTCATCGAAACCTTTACGGGTCAGGCATCCACCTCTGCACCGCTCGACGCCATCTTGCCCGTGCTCTACGCCATTACAGATCAGTTAAACGTAACCCTGACACCCCATGAAAAAACCCGTCTGCAAATGCCCATGTTTCACGATGCAGAAGCGCTTCGCCTGGCAACCGAAAGCATGATGGCACTGCATCGGGCACTGCGGCAATCTCCCATTGACGACGCTCTGCTTACACAGGCCGAAGGCGGCCTAAAACGCGCCGTCCAACGCGATGCCAAAAGCGCGATGCCCCACTATTATCTCGGGCGCATCTACGAAACGCGCAACAAAATAACAGAAGCGGAAAATACCTATCGCAACGCCCTCAAAATCGACTTTGAACACGTTGTCGCGCGCTATCGCCTGGCCCTTCTCCTCAAAAGGCGTGGACGAATAGACGAAGCCATGAGCGAACTCGAACAGGCCATCCAGCAGTCGCCCATAAACCCCGATATTCAGGCAGCCTTATCCGGCATGTTTTTTAATCAATATGCCCAAACCTTTGAAACAATCACTTCCCAACTGCGCCAGGCCATCCAGGCCAACCCGGATGATCCCATTGCCTGTTATGAATTGGCCAATGCTTATAACGAACTCGACCGCATCGACGAAGCCACAGATTACTACCATCAAGCCCTACAACGCGATTCCACACTCGCAGATGCACATTTCAAACTCGGCCTGATTGCACACCGCAAAGGGGAGCACGAAAAAGCCGTTGACCACCTTCAAAAAGCCGCAGCGCACAACACCCAATTCACCCGCGTCCATTTTCGCCTCGGCACCATTTTCCACCTTATCGAGCGTCATGACGCAGCGATCAAAGCCTTTTCAAAAGCCATCGAAGTCGAACCCAATTACGTCATCCCGCGCTATCACCTCGGCCTGAGCTATCTCGCAACCGAACAGATAGACAGCGCTTATGAGGCCTTTCAGAAATACGCCGACCTCACCTCTGACGACCACCGCCCGCATTTCCAAATGGCCGAGATCGCCCGCCAAAAAGGAGAATATGAACGCGCAATAGATGGTTATATGCGCGCAATCGCCATCAGCCCAGTTCACGTGCCGTCACACATCCATCTGGGCTATCTCCATGCCGAACAACAGCGCTTTGACCTCGCCGTCCAACAATTGCAAACCGCGCTGCGCCTGCAACCCGACCACCCCGATGCCGAAAAAATCCTCGCCGATATCCAAAAATGGACGCCATGAACCTGCTCAAAAAATGTGGTGCTGAATTTATCGGCGCATTTGCCATCGTCTTTGGCGGATGCGGAGCCATCGCCATCAACCAGCTATCCGAAGGCACCATCACCCATGTGGGCATTGCAACATCCTTTGGCCTCATCATCATGACAATGGTTTACGCCACCGGGCACATATCAGGCGCGCACTTTAACCCCGCCGTCACCACTGCCTTTGCCTTCACCCGTCACTTTCCCAAACGCGAAATTCTCCCCTACATCGCAGCGCAATGCCTCGGTGCCATCGCCGCCAGCGGCATTCACCTCTGGTCTCTCACACCCATCCTGAAAGCAAAACACCCACAGCAGACCCTCAACCTGGGTGTTACACAACCGATGGATAACCTATTTGCCACAGCTTTCATCTGGGAATTCTTGCTCACTTTTTTTTTAATGCTCGTCATTATGGCCGTTGCCACAGACTACCGCGCCACAGGTCAGGCAGCCGGCCTGGCCATTGGCGGAACCGTATGGTTTGAAGCCATGTTTGCCGGTCCGCTCTGTGGTGCCTCCATGAACCCAGCACGCAGCCTCGGTCCCGCTCTGGCCGCCGGTGATTGGACCCATTTCTCCGCTTACGTATTCGGCCCCATTCTCGGCGCAACTACAGGCGCGTTTTTTTACGAATTTATCCGCTGCCATTCCGAACCCGGCACCGATGTCAAAGGTTGTTGTTAAAAGTAATCAGCCACTCAATTCCTGAAAGCTATACTAAGATTGAAAAAGAAAAGCCTCGAGATAACTCGAGGCTTGAAAAATAAATTGAAATTTCTGTGTCGGAGGACTCTTTATCATCACTTGAAATAGATACCGATTATACCGCCGATAATCACAGACAAGAGTCCCAATTGCCAATATAATAATTTATCTATACGGTTTGTCACGTTATCTATACGATTTGATATGGCACGCATGTCTTGTCTATACTCGGCCTGGTCTTTAACCATTTGATCTATGGTGCCTTTTGATATGGCACGCATGTCTTGTCTATACTCGGCCTGGTCTTTAACCATTTGCTCTATGATGCCTTCAAGCCGCCCGATGTGCCTATCAGTTTCTTGTGATCGGTCTGTGACAGCCATATCCTGAATTCCTCTCGCGTTAGTAAATGTGGAGTGTAACTATCTGGCAATATAGCATAAAGACCTCTTGACCCAAAGGCAATTTTTTGTTATTCCACTACGCCTTCAGGACAAATTATGCAATCTACGCCCACGCCACACGCGGCCCATCCACATAATCCAAAAAGCGATTCGCAATATCGGCCTGCGCCGTATCCCCTGTGTGAACAATCACGCGCCAGCAAAACGTCATAGACGCGCCTTCGGCCAAAAGGTGATCGGGCTTGAACATCCAGCAATTGGGCGCAAACAACCCATAACCGCGCACATGCCATGTCGTTGGATATCGGAAATTCTGCGGATGATCAAAAATGGCAAACCCGGCCACCTCATCGCCCACAGGACCGTAGTAATCCATCCAATGTGAGGGCAACGACCAGCACCCCGTCTCATCGGTCGCGCCATAGGCATTGCGCATCTGCCCACCGGCATTGGCATTCATCGACGGATTCACGCGAATGCACAAAAAGCCGCCTTCTTTGGTATCCCCAATCGTCACAGCACCGTGAGAAGCCTTGAGAGTAAGCGCAATATCCAGAACCGCGACATCTCGACCCGAATCGTATAGCCGATAAGAACGACTATCGGTCATCAACGCGCGGTCGCCTTCATACCACGTATTTTCCGAAGCGATCACAAGAGACAATGGATTGTGCGAAATAGAAACATCGTCCTGCGCCGTGCGCCCATATCCCGGTTGGTTGGGCCGCTCGTTCCAGCAATCCACCCCATTTATAGCACCCTGCATCAAGGTCAAACCCCGCTGCCAGGGATGTTCACCCTCCCCCCATGCCGCCATCGGCTCGCGCAACATATTGGTCCCATTCGGCGTTAAAATCGGATTGATAACCGGCTTGGGATAATCCGTCGTATGGTGAAACGTCATAAATGGCGAACCCGACAGAGAAACACTTAGCTCGCCATCGGCATCATGCGACACAATCCCCGCAGCCGCATCTGCACTATCCAATGCCAAAACCTCAAAACTCGCTTCCTCACCCCCGCCCAGCGCGGGCAGATTGACGTGATACACAGGTGCAGACGGATCGCGCTCGGCAATCAGTACCTCACCTCTACCCTTTAACTGCAACAACGGTGCTTCACATCCATCTGGGGCGGAAAAGCTCGCCAGATGCGCCGGACGAGAACGCGGTATCGAAAGCGTCAATTTCATATGCCAAAACTCCTCACAGTGTGGTAACAAAATGAAAAAATTGTCCTGCTATTGAAAAAAACGACCAAAAAACGACCAAAATCTGGTACCATATCAGTTGTGCAAACACCGTGCCAGACTACGGATTCAGCTCCAACCTGCTTTGTAAATTTCCCACTATATCTTCCCAATCCATCAGCAGAGGGTGGTACTCATCGGCGGCCCACAATTCGGACTGCGTGCGATAATTTGGACTGAGCGGATGCCCCGACTGTCCGCCTGCCGCCGTCGCCATACTCTGAGCAGGATTGCTCATATCCACCACCATCCGATAGGTTGAAAGCGACCCAACCTCAAACAGCTTGCCAAAATTATACCCCGTCGCGCGCACAGTTCCCGTACTCCCCGACGACTCAAAAGGCCCCACATCAAACATCTTTGACAACGCCCCGCCATCACTCAGTGGATGCCGAAAAGTTACAGTGTGCAAACGCCCCCAGCGCCACTGCGATTTGCGCGGACCCACGCGTCGGCGCAACCAATCGAGTGCATCGCCCAATGCCGCATGCACCTCCCGATCGAGATCCCAATCGTCCGGCGTCCAGTCCAACGCCTGGCCCGTCAACACACGCCGCGCCACACTGCCACCTCGCCCCACCACCAATTGAACCACATCGTCGGGAAACCGAACCCGCACCACCCGGCGCACCCAATGCTCCCAAAATGCCGTAAACACCGTAGCGGCAACCGAATCAACCGAATACGCGCCATTCCAGCCGCGCAATAACTCACCCAGATCGCGCAAGCGTTTATTTTTCGCTCTCAGTGCGATCTCTGCGACAACCGGCGCCAGGTCTTGCCCGCGACCGTGTACGAAATCGGCATGAATGGCACCCGTACTCTCCTGCGTATGTGTCTCCAATTCCTCAATACGCGCCTTAATCCGCCGAAATCGATATCCCTCCGACCACGAACCCAGCGACAGATAAGAACCTCGGCCACCCCACGGTGGATTATTTGCCGTCGCCACCCAATTGCGTTCGGGATCCACCAGATGCGGCAATTCGTCAAAAGCATGCGGTGCCCCCCATTCGTGATCCGGATCATTTGCTGCTCGGAACCCAAAGTCTCCCGCCTTGCGCGTTGGCACATGCCCAACCGCGTGATATCCAAGCCGTCCATCGGAATCGGCAAACACAAAATTCAAAATGGGCATCGGCCATCTAGCGAGCGCATCCAAAACCTGTGCGACATCTTTCGACCGCATCAGCCCCAGCATCGCCTCAAATCCCGTAGTCGCTTCAGACCCCACCCAGCGCATAGACAGCACGGGTTGCTCGCCATCATCTACGGCAGGCACAAACTCATTGACAACCGGGCCGCGACGAGTTCGACGAATCACCAGCTCATCCGCTGAGGCATCGCGCACGGGAATCGCCTGTTCATCCACCTCAAACGAACACCATGTATCGCCATCCCGATACAAATTCTCATCCTCTGACGACACCTCTTCAACGTACACATCGCGCACCGAAGCCGCGTGATTGGTCACACCCCACGCCGTATCGCGCGTATGCCCCAGATAAATGCCCGGCGTCCCCAAAAAAAACGCACCCACTGCATCCATACCCGGCGCACGCACCTGCGCCTGATACCACTGCCTGCACAAACTCACATCATTGTGCGGATCCGTTGCCAGCACGGGTTTGCCATTCGCCGTCCGCTCGCCCCCAATCACCCAATTATTGCTACCAATCCCCGTATCGTATCCCCCCACACCAGCCGGTTCATCAGACGGAACAATGGTCTCTTCCGATGCCTCTGTAGTCAAAAACAGATCGAACAAATCGGGAGGCAAATGGCGTTTGGCCGCCTCATTTACCGCAACCCCACTCAGCCGCCCCGTCAGCATCCACCACCGCCATTTCCATATCGCAATCGAATCCACCACCGTCCACGGCGCGGGATCGTAATCCAGCAAATCAAACTCAACACAACGCCGATCACCCATCTCTTCCATCCACGCATTAATACCGCCGCCCAGAGACTGCAACACCATCTTCACCTCATCCGACATCGCCGAAGCCGCACCCTGTGCCGCGCGCGTCAAACCAATCGTTCGATGCAAGCGATCCTGCGCCAGACAATCTGCCCCCAAAATCTCCGACAATTGCCCGTGTGCCAACCGCCGCATATAATCCATCTGCCACAGCCGATCCTGCGCCATAGCATATCCCAGCGCAGTAAAACAATCCGCCATCGAAGCCGCTTCGATATGCGCCACACCCCATCGATCGCGCAACACCGTCACCGGCTGATCCACCGGTGCTTTGACCATCTCCTGCGTTTTGGGCAATTTTTGACGCAAAAACCGCCGTTGAAAATCCCGAAACGCTCCGCGCGAAATACCCAATTGATCGGCTGCCTCATCAACAGTTATATCGCCGCGCATCGCCTGCATCAAAATAGTTTTTCGATCTACCATTTTACTATTCCCCTTCCTCAGGCATCTCAACCGGCAAATCCAGCCGGTCACCCCACTCTTTCCACGACCCGATATAATTTCGAACCTTCTCATAACCCAGCAACCGCAATGCCAGGTACGTGTGGGAAGAGCGGTACCCACCCTGTCAGTAAGGCACAATCTCCTTATCGGGCGAAATACCCACTGCCTCGTACATCGCCCGCAATTCATCTGCTGGCTTAAACGCCCCCGTCTCATCCAGATTGTTCAAATACTCAACATGCACAGCACCCGGAATAGCACCCCCTCGCGCAGCCCGCACATTGCGCCCGAAATACTCATCGTCACCGCGCGTATCCAGAGGCACAACATCCTCGCGTCCCAAAAGACCATTTAAGACATCGGCCCCCATGTGACGCCCCGGCACCGCATCTGCGACAAACTCCGCGGACGCGGCCTCCTCGCAATCCGTCGTCAACTCATAACCCATGGCCTTCCAGGCATTGCACCCCCCATCCAGCACACGCACATCGCGATGTCCCAGATATTCACAAATCCACAGACCGCGCGCCGCGCGTACCCCGGAATCGTCTTCGTACCAAACCACCGGTTTATCCGTACCAATACCCCGATTGCCCAGCAAATAACCGAGCATCCACATAAACGCATCAAATGCCTCTTCGCGCGTATCGTTCAAACTGATCCCGTAAAGATCCAGATGAAGCGCACCCGGAATATGCCCGGCGACATAAGCATGCGTCGGCCGCGTATCCACAATGCAGACATCGGCATCGCTCTCGTACAAATCCCGCGGCGAGATCAACAACTCGGGATTCGCATACCCTTTATCGCTCATAATCACCTCCTTAAAAACCGAACCAAATACCAGATCATGTGTTCTACTGCTTGACAATATCGCATACCAGTGTCCATATTTAACGCCTAACCTTCAGGAGACATATATGAAAGGCATCTTACTCGCAGGCGGGGCTGGCACCCGCCTCTATCCCATCACGCGCGTGGTCAGCAAACAACTCCAGCCCGTTTACGACAAACCCATGATCTACTATCCCCTCTCCGTCCTCATGCTGGCTGGCATCCGCGATATCTTGATCATCTCCACACCCCACGACCTGCCCCTCTATCGGCGATTATTCGATGACGGCTCCTATCTCGGCCTCAACATCACCTATGCCGAACAACCGCGTCCCGAAGGCGTTGCCCAGTCATTTGTGATCGGAAGCGATTTTATAGGCAACGATCCCGCCTGCTTAATCTTCGGTGACAACATCTTCTACGGCCATGGACTCGGCGAAATATTACACCGGGCGGGACAACTCACCGAAGGCGGTCTCATCTTTGGATATGCAGTAACCGACCCCGAGCGATATGGCGTCATCGAATTTGACAGCAAAGGCCGCGTCATCGGCATAGAAGAAAAACCCGAACACCCCAAATCGCGCTACGCCGTTCCCGGTCTGTATTTTTATGACAACCAGGTCGTTGACATTGCCCGCAACCTCACGCCCTCGGCCCGTGGAGAATACGAAATCACCGATGTGAACGAAGAATATCTCAAACGCAAACAACTCGCAGTCGAATTGCTCGGCCGCGGGTATTGCTGGCTCGACACCGGCACATTTGAATCGCTTCACCAGGCATCGGGTTTTGTCCAGGCAATTCAAGAACGTCAGGGCCTCAAAATTGCGTGCATCGAAGAAATCGCCTATCGTCGGGGATACATCGACGCCGCACAACTCGAACAAATAGCGCAAACAATGGCGCAAAACAGCTACGGCGAATTCCTCTTATCTGTACTAAATGAGTAACACCCCTCATACTATCGGATGCATCGCGTGCCAATCAGTAGCCTGTTCATAAGCCCGTGCAACAGTTAGAATCGTCGTTTCATCGTACAGGTTCCCCAAAAAAGTCAACCCTCTCGGCGTACCCTCGGCAAACCCACACGGCAAAATAACCGCGGGATGTCCCGTCAAATTAGTCACAGCCAAACTCGTTCTGCCACCACGCGGCACCAGCACCGCATCCCAGTTTTGCATCACCTGTGCCACATCGCGCATCAGCAAAGCCCTCAAACGCTGCGCCCGCAAATACTCCACAGCCGTCACCGCGCGCGCCGCCCGAAAATTATCGGGCCACACACTCTTATCCGATTCCGTCATCACATCCAACTCGCCGCGCAGCATTGCATCGTCAAACATCGCGGAAGCTTCAACCCGAAGCACCATCGTAATCGCATCCGTCGGATAATCCGGCAACAAAACGGGTTGTAAATCAGCACCCAAACCGCGCATCACATCCAGCGCATCGGCATAAACACCAGTGGGATCATCGCCATCTGCTTCCTCCTGAAACTCAGAAGTCAGATACCCAATCCGCAACGCAGACAAATCCACATCGGGACACCAGTTAAACGGCGCATCCACCACCGAGCGATCCCTCCCATCTGATCCACAAATCGCGTGAAACACCGCAGCACAATCCTCCACGCTGCGGCACATAGGCCCCAATTTATCCATTGTCCAGCTCAGCGCCATCGCCCCATAACGACTCACGCGCCCATAAGTCGGGCGCAACCCCACCACACCGCATGTGTGGCTCGGCGATACAATAGAACCGTGTGTTTCAGACCCGATACTGAACCCCACCAATCCCGCCGCGGTTGCCGCGCCAGAGCCAGCCGACGACCCACTCGATCCCGTCTCGGTATCCCACGGATTGCGCGTCATACCCTTAAACCACGTCGGTCCCGACGCCAGCGCACCGAGTGACAACTTGGCGACCAGAACAGCACCCGCCTGTCTCAATTTTTTCACCACACTCGCATCCTCATCCGGCACCCGATCTCTAAACGGCGTGGCACCCCACGTTGTGCGAACACCCTTTGTGCTCAGCAAATCTTTCGCCCCCCAGGGAATGCCGTGTAAAGGACCTCTATAATTGCCTTTTGCGATCTCCGCCTCAGCGGCTTTTGCCTGTTCCATCGCCAGATCTTCTGTCAGCGTTACCACACACTTCAGTTTCTCGCCATAACGCGTAAGACGATCCAGATACAACCGCGTCAACTCAACCGGAGAAATCTCCCTCTGCTCAACCAAACGCGCAAGAGAACTCGCAGGCAAAAAAGCCAACTCATCGTCGTCATCTGGCCGCGCAATATTTGCGTCACTCAGCACAAACGGCTGCTGTTCGCCCTCGGGCACATCCCCAGGCAAAAACACCAGAGGTGGCTCAACATCATACCCCACCGGCACATTGCGCAAAGCAACATATTGCCGTCCCTGTTTTTCAATTTGTCCCCGTACCTTTTGCCATTGCGCCCTGGGAAATGGCAACCGGGCAATATCTGCCAACCCCGATACAGCGCGATCCACCAGTGCATTTTCGCGCTCGGCAACCTCGTCCAAAAACACATGCCGAATCTCCGTATCAATATCCGGGCTACACCCTTCACCTATTTCACCGTGCGTGTACAAAAGCTGGGGAACCCCAATCTTATTCGCGGGCGTAGCACAACGTTCCAAACTCGGCAACCAGTCTGATACCGTCTCGTCTTCCGGCGAAACCCGGTATGCCCGCCAGGTCTCACCCACATCCCGCGATACAAACAACACAATCGCATTTGTCGGATCGGCCCAATGCCCGCCGCGCTTACACACCACACCCGCCGCGTACAGCACCCCATCCTTTGACACACTCAACACACACCGATCTGACATCGCACACAGCCCAAAAACTTTCTCAGCCAAAGGCAAAAAAGACTTGCGCTCCCATTTCCCCTTTTGCCAGCGATACAAAAACGTCTCGTCGGCCTCGCACTCTCGCCGGTTCAACGTAAAAAGTACCACATCGCCCGCACAGGTCACCACATTGCCAATACGAATATCGAACCCATCGCTGTATTCAATCACACACGGAGAATCTGGTGTCACGGGTAAGTCGAGTCTCTCCCCCGCCACAGTCTCCCATGTCTCACCCCAATCGCGTGACCGCATAATGCCAAATCCGCGACCCTTTGTATCTCCCGGATTATCCTCGTTGCTCCGCGCCAGGTGAAAAGACAAATACAGTACATCGCCCTCAATATGGATACAATTCTCAACATGTACATAAGCTGGCGGTCCCAGAGGATCGACCAACTTCACCGGCACTGCCCAATCCCCATCCACAGACCGCTTCTGATAAAACAGACCCCAGGGCCGCTCGCGCTCATACGCCCCCCGATAACACGCGTGCAACACATCGCGCGCATCACACACCAGACTGGGATACGTCGCATTCACACCGCCAAAAGGGGTAAGCAGTCTCCACTCGGACGTATCATTGGGATTCACACTCACCGCGTGTTGCATCGGATTGTGATGCGGCCCAAACGCGAGATAGAGATACCCTCTGGAATCCATTGTCATCGCTGCACCCGCGTGATTATCATCCCCATCTGCCACAAAAACTGGATCGCTCCACGTTTTCGCCTCGTGACAATATGTTGCCACATACGTCTTGTGAATCTGATCCAGCCACACCACATGCGTCTTGCCTTCGTGCGTAATAATTTTATTGCTCATCCCATAAGCCGTGCCACGCGTCGAGCCTGTTTTTGACAAAACAGTGTATTCCATAACACATCCTCTCGGTCTTGTTGCGTTCTTTCTCACGACCCACTATAATAGACATCATCAACTTCATGCGAAAGGGAAGAAATGTCCAATCTCAAAAACAAAGTCGCCCTGATAACCGGTGCCGGTGGTGAACACGGCATTGGGCGTGCAATTGCGCTGCGTTTTGCACGAGAAGGCGCCGATATCGTTATCTGTGATATAGATGCAAATGCCCGCGGCGATTGGGCTGGATTGCCCGCGGTTGCCGAAGAAATCGAAGCAATAGGACGACAGGTTCTCGCAACAGAAGTCGATGTAACCAGCGCAGAGCAAGTCGAACAAATGGTGAACACTGCACTCGCGCGCTTTGGCAAAATCGACATTCTCGTCAACAACGCGGGTGCCCCCGCCGGGCCAGACCGCGTACCCGTTGCCGAATTAGAAGAAGACGTCTTCGACCACGTTCAGCGCGTAAACGTCAAAGGCACCTTCTTGTGTTCCCGCGCCGTTGTCCGCCACCTCATCCAGCGAAACAATGGGGGCAAAATTATCAACATCTCATCAACCTCGGGACTGCGCGGAGTCGCCAGATTCGCGGCCTATTGCACCTCAAAATTTGCCGTCATCGGGTTCACGCAATGCCTCGCCCAGGAAATGGGTCCCTATGGCATCCACGTCAACGCAATTTGCCCCGGCCTCATTGAAACCGAACGCCTGCACGGCATAGCCAGCGGATTAAAACCCAGAGGAACATCGACCGAGGAATTTCAAGCGCGAATGGTCGAACGCTCCTCTCAGAACAACCCACTCGGTCGCATTGGACAGCCAGAAGATGTGGCAAACGTCGCTGCATTTTTGGCTTCATCCGATGGCGATTACATGACCGGACAGGCAATCAGCGTATCGGGCGGAGCAACTATGGTTCACTAACACAAAATGCGTTGATCGCTCAAATCCTTGCCGCCAACCGTGCGCGTAAGCGACCCGCCCAAATACTCGACAACCTCCAAATCGGCCAACGCATTGACAATATTATACATCGTAGGCAGGTCTTCCCAACGCGCGCGATTCCACGTAACACATCCATCGCCGATTAAATGCTCTTCAACCTTTCGATGCCCCCCCGTCGCAGGCGTAATAACCGGATAGGCAATATCCTCTGTACCCCATACACCCGTTCGGGGCATATATTTGTAGTGAAGCGTACCATCAACCTTCGCGCCACCGCCCTTCGCAGGTGTCGGATCTTCGGATTTTGGCCTCAGATTTGTCACCGAAATATCCAGAAAATTGAACCCCAACCAACCCGCAACAGCCTGCGCTTCGCTGCTCGTAATACGCGGCTCGGGCATCTCGCAATAGATTTTTGAAAACCCGAGTTCCTCGCGCCCGGTAATAATCGGGTCACAGAGATTTTCCCAGAGCACGGACAGAAAAGGCCCGCGAACATGGTCTTTCTGCCCCTTAAACACCGCTGGAAAAGTAACACCGAGAATATTGTAACCGCGCCCAGCCAGCCATTCAATTTCCTTCATATAATTGGCATACACCGTAACAACGGGCTTCCCGCCGAGTTCAAAACAATCGGGCAAAAGCGCTTTGAGCTGCTCCGCATTGGACAGAAAAGACACCGAAACCGAAGTATTTTTGGGATTGTCCTTACATTCAAATTTGCGACCATCTGGACCCTGACGAGGTCCCATAAGCGGGCCGAAATGCGTGGGCATGCGATACATCTTGCCGGGTTGAAATTTATAAGCCATAGAAACTCCTTGTTTTTAGTTTTACCTATTCCTCATTCAAATTATCGTACATAGACAGCGGCGACCCTGCAAAAAGCCCGGCATCCACAGGCAAGACCACGCCCGATATCCAGCGCGACTCATCGCTACCCAAAAACACCGCTGCCCAGGCAATATCCCATGCATTGCCCTCTGTGCCGAGCGGCGCGATCTTTCGGCGGCGCTCTCGCAATTCCTGGGGAATCTGACCGACAAAAGTCGTGTGAAGATGCCCGGGTGCAATGCTATTCACACGCACATTTTCGCGCCCGTGGTGAACCGCAGCCAGTCGCGTCAGCGTAATAATACCCCCCTTGGTAATACCATAGGGAACATTGCGCGAACTGCCAGCGCGCATACCGTCAATAGACGAAATATTAATAACAGAACCGCCGCCAGACGCCGCCATCTCGGGAATGGCGTACTTGCACAAAAAAACCATACTCTTAAGCCCCACATCCATCACGCGGTGCCAGTTCTCCTCATCGATTTCTGTCACCCTGCCAGACCCGTGAATCCCCACATTATTAAACAAAATATCCAATTTCCCATAGTGTTCAACTGCCGCTTCCACAATCGCCCGACATTGATCCGTCTTTGAAACATCGGCCAAAACGATCTCTGCCTCTCCACCCTCCGCTCGAATCTCCGCCTGGGTCCTCTTCGCATTTTCCTCGTCAATATCCGCCAGAATTACCTTTGCACCTTCGCGCGCAAAAAGTACAGCAGTCGCACTCCCTACACCTCTCAATTTCCTATCCTCCATCTCGCGCGTACCCGCACCCGTGACAATGGCAACTTTATCTTTCAAACGATCCATAAAAACTCCTCGAAAATCGTCAATTAGAGATCGCGACCCTGCGCCCTCCCGACAGCAGTGCCGCCTCATAAACTTTCATAACAGACAGCGCGAACTCCAGGGACCCGACCTCTGCCATCCTATCTTTTAGAATACAATCGCAGAAATAGCGCATCTCATCGTAAAAGCCCTGCGTGAAAAGAGCCTTGTTCTCAAGAGTCCCCAGCGTATCCTGGGGTTCCCATGAGATCGCACCGGACTCCAAACCCGGGGGAATATAACTTCTCGTACGTGAATAATTAAAAGGAATACCTCGTTCCAGAGTCACACGAAGATCTTTATCAATCGCGACATGCTGCTTCCCCCAAAATGCATACCGCTCGCATCCACGACGCGCAGAAACCAGATTGAAAGACCCTACAGCACCACTCGCAAATTCGAGAACACACACACCACCACCCTGATCGCTTCTGTGCATAGTCACAGCCGAAACATCTCCTCCAACAGCGAGAAGCAGCGAAAGCGGATGACAGCCATTCTTCAGCCAGTTGGGTGCCTCGCGCGATCTGAGCACCTTCTCCCCATCTTCGGGAATAGTCATCGGATATTCTGCAGAAAGCCCGCTGAGCGGGCCGCAATCCTCAGTAGCCATCAACTCAATCACCTTCCGAGTCGCCGGCATAAATGCCTTCTTGAACCCAACAACAACGACGCGCTCCCCACGATGCCCTATCATTGTCTCAACTTCAGATGCCAGCGTAGCAGGCGGCTTCTCCATCCACACATGCAGCCCGGCATCCAACGCCTCGCACGCCAACTCTGGATGTGTTTCGGGAGAAACACACATAAAAACGCAATCCAGATCTTCACCTGCATACATATCCGCAGCGCGGGCATAACAAGCACCCACGCCGTATTCCTCCGCAGTCGCTCTCGCAAGATCCAATCTCAAATCGCAAAAAGCCTGAAGCCTGACCGGAAGATAATGCATCGCAGGCAGAATATTCCTGTAACAATGTGACCCGACGCCGACAACGCCGACATTCAGCCGGCTTTCGAACTCCCGCTGGTAACTCATAGTTGCACCCCTTCCGCCGCATTAAAACCAGCCATCCACGCATCCAGCACGGGAATCGCCCGTTCTCTTGCCTGTGCAACCGCTTCTTCTGATGGCATAAGCTCTCCAATTCCTAATCGTCACCGTATGGCAAATAATACTTGTGAAGTTGCTCTTTCGCTATGCCCTGTGCGATCAGATCGTCAACATAGTCGTCATCATAACCCAGTTCCTCGAGTATCTCCCTCGTATGCGTCCCCTGTTTGGGGCAAGCGTAGAGCAATTGAATAGGCGCGTTTTTCAGACGCACATAAGCGGGTGGTGCGAGATCGACAGCACTGCCAACCGGATGATCTGTAAAGCGAACAATAGAAATAGATCGCCCATCGTCCCAGGCGTCCAACAGATCGTCACACACCTCGTGCAAAAACATCTCGCGAATATCTTCCAGCGAATCAATGCGATGCCCGGCCAGCCCCACTGCGTTAAATGCTTTGACCCAATGTGCGACATCGCGTTTTTTGATCTCCCCTTCTAAAAATTCGCCAGCATCTTCATCGGGGACCTGCTCCAACCCCGTAATACATCTCAATTTATCCATCTCATGCGCCAACCCACCCAGGAAAACCCAGCCATCGCGCGCGCGATACATGCGGTGAAGCGCGTGTTCTCCAACAGCATCCTGCCCCGACGGCTCATCACCCGAGCACTCGGCTTCGCAAGCAAACATAAAAGGCGCCTGCACGAGTTGCCCCCCCTGCGCGAGCGAAGTCGTCACAAAATCGCCGCCGTCGGGAACGCCACTGCGCCTGCGCTTCAGCAACGCCAGCACCGCGCCATAAGTTGCCGAATATCCCGTAATATAATCGATACACGACGCCCAGCCGTGCAAGATCGGTTTATTGCCCTCACCAGCATAGCGCATTTGTATCCCGGTCGATCCCTGAAGCAAGGGATCAAAACCCGGGCGATTCATCCACGGACCCGGGCGCGGACCATTAAAAGCCGTCAAATTGAGATACACAATATCGGGTTTGCGCCTCTTAACAGCATCGTAATCAATACCCAAATTTTGAGCAACGCCGGGCCGGAAATTGTGAACAATAACATCGGCTGTTTCAACCAACTTCATAAAAGCTGCCCTGCCAGCCTCGTCTTTCAAGTTCAAAATCACGCTGCGCTTGCCGGGGCTAACTTCCAGGGGAAACCAACTGGAAATGCGCGGACCAAAATAGGGATCTGGCGGATCGATCTTAATAACCTCCGCGCCGTATTCCGCCAGCGTGCGCGCACTGGCTGGCCCGGCGAGTACATTGGACAAATCCAGAACGCGAACACCTTCCAGAATCGGTTTTGCAGATTCTATGGATTTGGATTCACCGCCACCTGCAAAAGATTCATCTGCGTTGATACTTGCTTCGCTGCGTTGTAGGCTTCGCCTGTGCTGCGTCATCTGCGGATACGCTTCTAACGGTCTCGACGGCCTGGGAATCGCGCATTCATCGGGCGTTTTGGAAAGCCATGTCTGCACGCCGAGTTGCCGCATCGAGCCGTAATCGGGATCATCAACCACAACAGTCAAAGCCGCTTCTTCGGTCTCGGATTTGTGCAACCACTCCTGTGCCGTGCGCTGAATCGTACACGGCACCCCGGCAGCCGTCAAAACATCAACCCAGTGTTGTGCGGGTTCACTCGCCAGCACACTTTCAATTTTCTCTCGTGCTTTGAGATTCCATTCTCTGGACAAATGGGATGAATCGGGAATATTTTTCGTCAAATGGAGATTCTCATACACGGGCACATCGACCATACCCTCGGCAATCAAATCATCGTACACTTCCAGCGCTTTAACCAGTGACCGGCTATTTCGGGAATGCCCAGCCGCAATAATATAAAGCCATTGCCCATCTCCCGCGCGAAACGTGCCACTAAACGGAGACCCCGCGCTACTGTGTTGTCTCTGACGACCAGCATTGGTCGGCGAGCCATATCGCGCGGGCTTATCCGCCACATCCAGCATAATAACCGCCATAGCAGACATCGCCGCACCGACCAGCGAAACCTCAATCACATCGCCACACCCGCTCTCTTCACGCGCATACAGCGCAAGCGTAACAGCAATAGCACCGTGAATCGCCCCATAAGTCGAACCCAATGGCATCGGCGTGTAAACAGGCGGCAGGTCAGCCCTTCTGCTTTGAAGATCTGTATATTGACCTATTGCCGCACTGATAATACCTTCATAAGCGCGAATCGACGCTCTTTCATCCGTCGAGGCAAAACCCGGCAAAGAGAGATAAACCAGCCCCGGATTCAACGCAGTCATCTCTTCTGCCCCCAAACCCAATCGCTGCATAACACCGGGGCGAAAATTTTCAATAACCACATCCGCCGAACGGATCAACTTCACCGTCGTTACCAGATCGTCAGCACTTTTCAGATCGAGAGTAATGCGCTGTTTGCCCCGATTAAAAACGCCATTTGCCGGCGTATCGTAATCCGGTTTGCCCGGCCGATCCACCTTAATCACCTCGGCACCCTGATCTGCGAGCAACATCCCTGTCAAAGGCCCGGCAATATAATGACCGAAATCGACAACGCGGATCCCGGTCAATGGTGCTTGTTTATCGCGTTCTGGATTCATCATCTTTCTCCTCACATAAGGTTCTCTGATGACTCCTTAACTGACGTTACGCATAGATGCGCCTGTCATTCCCTTTTCAAATGCATGACAAGATATAGAGTTGCTGCGTAAGGTCAAATATATTTAAATGCCGACCTGTCTGTCAGATGCACAGGCTGATGGCAAAACCGTATTGATCGATGTGCATACCAGCATGGAGAGCAAACAATCGCGGTTTTAATCCCTGTCGAAAACATTAGCAGTAAAAACCAAAAAACCACGCCCAAAGGACGTGGTTTTTTACTTGATAGACCTGACCCGTTTTAGTCGATAACAGAATTAAATCCACTGGCCGAGACAAAAGTCGGGGAGGTCATTTATCTACAATCCGAAAATAGACGTATTTCCTATCCGTCTGATCAGTCTGCTTGTCTTTTGCCAATACAGTTAATTGATAAATTCCTTCAGGCACCTGGTTCACATCAATCTGCAAATACGTGAAATCATCTTCGCGATTGCCCTCGTAATTAGCTGTCACTGTACGGGTCAAATCGCCATCTTTTGATCGCTTGACCTTCAAGTCCTCAGCAGCGATATGATGAACCTGTCCACCACTCGTATAAACCCTCGTCTCTCCCCATATATCGCTATCGGGAAATACGCTATCGAGCACATCGTCATCCTGTGATTGCCCGGTCTGCAAATTCTCGGCAGCAATTTGGTCTGCTTGTTCACTCCTCAGATCAATCTCTGTTTTACCCATCGTCTCAATCAGATCTTGAGAGGCGAATAATGTGGGCGATAGCGTATCTACCTCTGGCTTGCCGATGGTGTAGGAGATCTCATACTGGGTATTGCCAAAGTCATCGCGTTGGAGATCATACAGTTCCAGATAGATAAAGACCGGTTCAGACTGTGAAAATGTTCGGACAGGGTTGGGTGTGATGAGCAGGTCGCCGCGGCTTTCTGGCAATGCTTTCTTCGTTTGAATATCGTTGCCGACGAGCAGATCGCTCAGATGAAAGGTCTCATCGTCATAGACATACTGCTTCTCATCGCGTGCTATACCAATTAGACCAGATGTTTGATCCATAAATTCTACTGAAAAATGATAGCGTCCCTGGGGTACAGACAATGTGCGCGAGACCAACAGGTGATCGTTACGATGTTGTGCAGCGGCGTTTTGTGCAGGTTTCTGCGGCGGTAATGTGAAGGTCTTGGACTCGCGATCATTATACATATCATTCCACTGCTGATCGAAGAAGAACACGCCATCCCAAAAACTCACCTTGCCCGTTTCAAAATTTTCTGTTAATCGGTCTTTGGGAATCATATAGCTGAGTTCGACCCGCACGCTGTCTCGTTCTTCAAAGGCAGCGATCTGATGGGGAAGGGTGTATTTTCGGTCGAGGTAAGGATCGACAAACCGTTGCTCTGTTTTTTTGAATATATGATGTGAGGCTTCCCGAAGTGTACGAGGCACAGGAGCAAAGGCTTGTCTCATCCCTTCTTTAGGATACTTTTCCCTGATCATCGCCAATAGAGGAAGCTTATCCCCGAAGTAGTATTCACGGAAGACACTTGCTCCTATAGGTAGGCGGTCGCTGACACCATACCATGAACCGCCGCAAAAATACCAGATATCATCCGTCGTGCCACAAAATTTGAACTGAAAGTTTTCGTAATACCAGAACTCCATCATTGCGGCATCCAGGACCTCTTCAGAATCCCATGTCCCTTTATTGGTTGTCACGCGCCGTCTATATCTTCCAAATTTGATATAGGTCTTCCCCATATCCGTCTGCCAGCCTTCAACATCATCTGAAAATCTCCTGAACCGCAAATTCGCATACGCTATGCGACCAAAGTGTTCCATTTTTCTTTCGTTAAAATCAGACAAATAGAGCGGGTCCTGACGCTTCCAAAACATCTCGCGTTCTAATAATTCATCCATTGCCTGCGTCGTATCGCGGGATGCATGATCTTCTTCGGATACAAGCAAATCAATAGATTCGAGCAACTCGCGCTCTTCAACACTCATCAAGTCAAGCGCGCGTTGATAGTATTCATGTGAGTCATTGAACTCACCAATCTGATAAGCGGCAAAGCCGCAAAATAGCAGCGCATTTTTGTCATCTGGATATTGCGCGTACAAGTCTTGCATCAAGGTTTGAAACGCATTCCAGTCCTCATCTTCAAAGTAGAGTATGCCCAAAAAATAATAAGGTTGTTGGTTGGTTCCATCCAATTCGATGCTTTTTCGCAGGACTTGCACTGCTTCTTGTTTGGATTCCTGGGCAAAGGTCTTGAAATCTTTTATCCTGGGCTTCATTGCCATTGTCTTGTAATGTGGTACCCTGGACCCCATGTCCATCTCTTTCAATGGCGCTCTTCTATCTTTCTGTGATAGGAAATCATACACCAAGAACATACCTATACTATTGAGGACATCCGTATTTTCAGGATGCTTTTGGGTCATGTCTTTGAATTGGTTCAATGCCCGTGACCGAAAGCCTTGATGCCACAAAATCTTTCCTCGCGTTAGCTGATACTCAATATTGTCGGGATCAATTTCGATTGCCTGCTGTATCATCTGCATTGCGCGCTGTCGGCCATTTACGGTGTGGTCCAACAGATGTAGTTTGGCCAATTCGTTGTATGCAGGCGCATAATTTCTATCTTTGGAAATAATCTCCTCCAAAGCCACAATGCTTTCCGCACGACTCACCTGATCAACTTGCTCCATTGCATTCTGAAACAGCGCGTCTATTGTGGTTTCTCCTTTGGACAAGCCAGCACCAAAGATGCAAAACAACAGTGTAAAACCCGTATAAATTGCTAATCCTGCTTTCATGTTTTCCTCCTTATCTATTGTGAAACCTGCGAAATGTGATAAAAGCAATCGAAATTGCAAAATAGTGATGCTACCTGGAGATAAGTCTAAAGACAAGCCTTTTGAAGGCATTACTAAATGTATCCAATGACCGCGTAAAAAATAATTCCCAAATATTCGTGCAGTGTCCGGATCACCATCTTGTGCCGAAATTGCTGAAGAATAAACCAGTCACATTCGAAACCATTTAAATCCCAATAGGCTTGTTGACTCACACCGATAAACTTCGCAGGAGCCATCCACTGTTGATCTCCAGTAACATTTGCAGGATAAACTATCGGAACACCTGCTTTAATAAAAGCCCTGGATTTCCGAAACATACGATGGGAGTCTGCGACCAGGATTACGCTATCCCAGGAATTGTCCCTACACAATTTGGCGAGTGAGGATGCTTCTATTAATGTGTTATTAGACTTACCCCTCGCCCATATAATGGCATCAGGTGGTATTGAAAGGGTCTGGTGTAAATACGAAGAATAGGGTTTTCTATTAGGGACGAATGTCACTATTTTTGAGGCTAAGCCTGCATGAAAAAGATCGGCACCCAAATCAAAACTCAGGGGAAAACTTCCCTGTCCACCGATATCGATCACATCCGCGGATCTTGGCGTGGAAGCAATACGGATAGGATAATCGAGAATAAAACACACATTGGAGAATGATATTAGCAATATGAAGCAGCAGGGAAAAATCATTCCCGATGTCAGCACCAACCACCGCATTGATGATAGACAAATGTTGGGCATAACAAATGAAAGGATAGGGAGAATTAATACCAGGACGCAGAATACGAACCCGCTGAGCCATTCTTCGTACACCCTATTGTTTGATCTAAAATCAAAGATAAACATCTCGCAAAATACTATCTCGCTAGCCCAAGAAGCTCCTAAAGCGTAAGAAAAAAAACAAAGAGTCGTAAGCAATTTTCTGTAAACACAAATCATCAAAATTAGGATACCTTGAAGAGTGGTATAATCCGCTAAAACGATGCTGTTGCCTCACTCGGGCCAAACAAGATTTGATGGCTTATAAGAAAAAACTTCCGGGGCTTAGAATGTCATTAGCCGTTTCTCGGGAAAGTTTTCTACCGTTACGTCCGGATAAAGTATATTTAAATACAGCGACATCTCCATCTAACGTGCTGATGATCATAGGATGCGAAACCGATGGTTGACATAGAATTTGCCCGGGCATACCTGAAGGTTTGCTTGTCACGGAGCGCAAACGGTAAATATGGCATCTTACATTTTCCAAATCCGAAAAAGCCGGTGCATATGGAGGCAACGCACGTACAAGATTAAAAATAGCCATTCGACCAGATGTCCAATCAATCTTGCGGTCTGCTTCCGTTATTTTTCCATAATAAGATGCGAGATGGTGTTTCTGAGGGATACCTTGAACAGACCCTTTTTTGAATCTCGCTAATGTGTCTTCAAGGAGTCTCCACCCCTTATTGCCCAGCTTCAATGCCATAGTTTTAAGTGTATCGGTTTCCAATATGGGTACTTCTGCTTGCATCACAATATCCCCTGAATCGATATCTTCGTCTATGAAATGTACTGTGACCCCCGAGATTTTCTCGCCATTGATAATTTGCCATTCCAGCGGCTGGGGACCCCGGTAGGCGGGTAGCAAAGAGCCATGAAGGTTGATGATTCCTTTAAAGGGAATATCGAGAATTTTTGGAGGAAGAATAAAAGGAAAGCCAGCTACAATAATGAGATCAGGCTCACAGGCCCTCAGAAAAGCTTCAAACTGTGGCTCGTGCCTATCGACGATTTTACAGGTTGGAATCCGATTTTTCAGACCTTCACGGACGATCAAAGGATCTTTAACGGGCACTACAATGCCAGTAACGTGCTCTTTTTGGAGAAGCATTTTTAACGGGAAAAGTCCCCATTGACCACCGCCGAGAAATACAACTTTCATACTTAACCCTCCAAAGACAACTCCATAGTAGTAAGCCCTGTGCTGGTCGTCTTTGTTATAAGTGCCTTGCGTGAAATAATCTGAACCATAATAACCGACCAGTTGATTATTATCCAACCGAGGATTTGTATAAATAAGCCCATAATGGCGACATTTTACGATATTCAGGGTCAAGTCCATATTCGTTTCGTATCATCATCCTTAGTATTTTTTTCTTTTAGTTGCTTAAGAAATATTTGATACAATTTTGTCGTTTCTTTTTTTGAGTTGAAATATTCATGAATCGTATTATAACCTGCTTCAGCCAAACGCGATCTCAAATTAGCACTTTTTAGTAGAGTCATTAACGCATCTGCAAGTGCTTGCTCGTCTCTCTCTGGCACCAGCAACCCGTTATCTCCAGACCTGATCAACTCGGTGATTCCTTTCATATGAGTTGAAATCACGGGGAGGCGTTTTGCCATCGCTTCCATAAGAACAACAGGTATGCCGTCTCTATCACCACTGCTTGCATGAATACACGGAAGACAAAATATATCTGCTTGTTCCAAAATATCCTTCACCTGGACTTGAGAAAACTTCCCTACAAATTCGACTCGATCTTCCAATTTCTTTTCTTTTAGCTGATCTATCAACTGCTCCTGCAAAGGTCCATCACCGACCATTATACAATTAAAATCCAATGCTTGTTGTTTAATTGTGGCCAATGCTCTAATTAAATATTCATGACCTTTCTTTTCTACTAATCGGGCTATAGAAAGAATAATAGGGAACTGATTTTTACAATCCTTCTTTAATTGTCTGTGTAGATAATCAGCTCCAATACCATAATGAATCACGGGATACTGGCCATTTTCAGACTTTTGTCCGCTAAAATTTTGAAGGAAAAATTTGTTAAATTGAGAGATCGCAACAACAAAATGGGCATCTTGAATCTTTGTCCTGAGAAATCCCGTTTGGAATTCTCGTTTGAATATATCATAGGCATGAGGAGTAAAGCTATAAGGGATACCGGATAGGTGCTTGATTATCCAGGCAACAGTTGTAGCGTTGGTCGCAAAATGTGCATGGACCCACATAACGTTTGTTTTTACTAACTCTTGTGTTATATGCGTAGCCTGAGAAAATACTGCAAGCGAAGAAAACAAATATCTTAAGTTTCGTATATTTCCAGAGATACATTTAACTATGAGACCTCCCCAGAAAATTCTAAAGTGCTTAATACCGCTCTTAGACAGCGATATAAGACATTGAAAACTGGAGGAAGAAGGAATATATATGGTTTTATCAAACCAAAATTTCATGAGAGGATCTTGCATATCTTCTACCCGCACCCTCTTTAAAGAATAAGGCTGAACATCAATTCCCAATCTTCTCAATTCTTCTACCTCACGTAAAGCAAACAATTCAGTCAAACAGGGAAACCGTGTAAAGATATAAGCTATTTTTACTTTCTTTTTCATGGTCAAATCCTATTTTTAGTTAAAATAATAGAGACTGATTGGACAACTCCAAACTCTAATGATTCATTCGTAAAGATTCATACCATCTAATCCCCCTTTTTTTAAAAAATCCTGCATCAGTAGTAGGAGGGCCTTCTCTCGGCTCTTTATTTGAAGCAATTCCTCCTGTATTCGATCTACAGAATCCTTCCTCTCTGACATATAAACTCTGGCAAAAGATTTAGCTAAGGATACCCAAGCTATTTCTAAATCTCGCGATAGACATTCAACTTCTTTTATGATATGATCTTTCTTGTTAAAACGAGCTAATCCCAATAATGACCTCATAAATATCGCTCGTTCATCTCTGAATCCTATTATCTTCCGGCATGTATGCTTTGAAAAATCGTTTATCTCATTCCTTTCTAATCCATATAAGTGTACGAGATCTTTCGAAAATTTTTCTATACCCCCTATGCCACTCAGAGTCCTTACTGGAGGCAAATCTATAGGGATATACTTCCTCGTAATATTTCCCCATACATAGTGATTTATCCTCCTCAAAGTGCCTAATGTAGCACAGGTTTTGAAGTTGCTTCTTATTTTTCGCAAAAAAAAGTCCGCAAGTTTTTCTTCATCAGGCATCTGTAAGTCTAAAGGATTCATAAAATCTACAATTTCATTTCTCTTAAGCCTACTCGCAACCTCAGAAATTGATGCCCAACCGACTATTGAAGCTCCGTTTGTCAAAAGTAAGACAGTATCATTTTTGCTGTCGAAACCAAAGACAACATATGTGAAATGTTTCAGGTGTAGATCTGTGAACTTAAGCTCCTGGCCTACCAAAACGGGTGCCCCGGATAGATCAACATATAATGGCCGTTTTCCAATAAGCCGTTCTCTCAAACACTCTCTAAAGTGACTTAAGTCTGAGCAGAATATGGACTCCGAGTTTACAGAGAACAGAGAATTCAAATTAAATAAAAAGCCATTCTTTACATACATTGAACTCAGTCTTCTCTTTTTTGGGGAATACCAAAACGTCCATCCAACTCTCAGCAGATCATACAGGATAGGCTTTTTAAAAAATGGATTGTGATAGGCCAAAATGTTTAAGAAAGTACTACTGCAAAACATATGCTTCGGTTTGCCTTGTGCAGGCTGATAGTATTCAATATTACTGATCACTGTTTTCATTTCATTGACGTTTCCATTTTGACAAACTCATATACTGCAAATTATCAGCTTGAATGTTGGATATATTATCCTCATTGATACGCCTGAGCCATCTTGCAGTTGTCCAGTTGTAAATTTCTCGTGATAGACTGTACATCAAATATACGATCGTCGATACAATGATCTGAACATCTAATTTTACAGATTTGTTATTGATGTAGTAACAGTCACAAGATAGGCCGAGACTGCGATCTGTATTCTCAGGATCTACAATTTGAGAGATTCCCGTAAGGCCGGGTAAAGTTTGGTATCGGAGTTCAAAGTTTGGGATATTTTTCATATAAAAATTATGTAGTGGTTCTCTTATCGGCCTCGGACCCACAAAATCCATATCCCCCTTGATGATATTCCAAAGTTGCGGTATTTCGTCAATCTTTGACATCCTGAGCAAACGTCCACTTTTGGTAATATATTTTTCATTATCCACGAAGAGATCATTTCGATCTGCTTTTTTACGATCAATCATGGTTTTAAGTTTATAAATGGTAAAGGGTCTTAAGTTTTTTCCCACTCGGATTTGCTTGAACAAGCATCTATCCCGCGTCTCTATCCAGATCAATACAATGCCCAAGATCACGAGCGGTAATAGTACTATGAGAAAACTCAGGGCACACAACACTCTTAACATTTTATTTATACGATTCATTTCCTATAAACCTGATTGACGAGCGTATCAAGGGTATGAGCAAGCTGTTTTGCTAACTGTCTTCGTTCAAACTCCCAGAGTTGCCTATTGTTTTGAATCCCACAATCCGAAACCTCGCGATTTCGCACTAAATTTGACATATAACGTGCTATATGCTCAGGATCTCGGCTTGCGAAACATAAACCCTGGTTTACACGCGCGATAATCTGTACAGCGTCTGAATCCTGGTCTGCTATTGCCAGTATGGGTCTGCTGGCTCTTAAGTACTCAAAAATTTTGCTGGGGATCCACTGTTTATCTGGTACAGAAAAAGTCAATACATCAGCTCCCAATATGTACTGCAAACATTCTCTGTGCGGTATTTGTGGGATGATATGTACACAAGATTCCAACTCGTATTTTGTTATCGTATCTCGAATAAATGCATCTTGCCTTCCCAAGAGGACCAATTGAATTCTTTGTCGTAGTTTTGGACGTATTCGCAGCAGCATATCCAATGCTTCGAACATTGGTAGGGGTGACAATTCTTTAAAAAGTGATCCGGCATACAAAAAAGTGAATTTTGGGAACACATGAGGCTTTAGACCTCTGAAGTCTTCTTCATCAAATCCATTAGTCAAAACTTGCGATTTCTCCTCTACAGCAGGCTCAAAACTTCGGACAATACCGGGCCAGGCAGCAAGAATGCAATCTGCATCGCGAAGCACAATTTTTTCTAAGTACTTCTCGAACTGTTCGAGAGGCTGGATACGTTTTGGACGGTGTTGTTTCTCGATCCAGGGATCCCTAAAATCGGCTATCCAAGGACACTTATATTTTAGATGGAGCGTTCGTCCAATCAGATGTGATGTTTCACGAGGAGATGTAGAATAGATCGCGTCTATATTCTCCACCTGGAAAATCTCTTTCGCCTTACGTACACCCGTAAAATACCAGGCGACATATTGGTCAGGTACAAATAAGGATCGGATTAAAGTAGCCAGAGAATTTTTAGACAAAGAAAAAGAGCCTTGTTTTGCCCGTCCGCCTATTAGTCTGTAAACGTCGTACAGGGAAGGGGCATTTACCCGATGAATGCTTAAATTTTTCGGAACACCATCTAACAGTTTTTCATCCACAGCGTCTAAATGATTTTCTTTTCGTTTGCAAGTCAGAACAACAGGTCGCCATCCAAACTCCTGAATATACTTCACGAATTTGGTAACCCGCAGAATCCCAACACCATTAAAAGGAGGAAATTTTTGTGTGATCATCAAAACTGTTCTCAAAACCATACCTCTTAAATGAGTTGATATTGGCCATACATTAAAATTTTATGCTGATCTTAGTTCTTCGAGGCACACAACTATCCTTCTACTACCATAATTAGATATTTTGAATTGGTCACGCTCACATTCCCAAATGCTTGCACTTTGAACTGCCCCTGCTTACCTCATGCGGGGATAGCAGTCTGCCGCCAACACTCGACTCGCCAGGGCCTGTCAGCGGATTTTGCATGGGAATACTTTACGAAAGTCCACCTCTTTGAGAAGTAAAAAGACAATGGTCCATAGAATAAGGTGTAGATTTCAGAAAAAACAAAAAATAACAGCAAAGCAAGAAGACCAGGGCCTGGAACAACACAACATACAAATTGGTGTCATTGAACCCAAAACAACCACAGGCGATATCTGCACCGCGGAGAATATTAATGCCGACTGCTGCTGCAAATGCTAAAAAAAGACCAGAGCTACTGAGCACAGCACTCTTGTGCCACAAACCTGAAATTAAAAATAAACCTGTCACAAGCTCAATCCAGGGCAAGAAAATTCCCCATAGCACGCCCAATTCCTCAGGTAGCAAATTGTAGGCTCTCACAATTTTAATAAATGCTTCAGGATTACGGATTTTTACAACCCCAGCCCATCCGAGAATAACCCCCAGAAATATCCGGATCACGGTTCCTATCCATGCTAATTTAGAAGGTATAATCATCTGTCAAAACTCGTTTGAATCGGATTTTCACCCTTTACCCATTCCTCCCATCCTCCCTTAAAAACTCGAACATGTATAAATCCAAATTCCCCTGACAGAGACCTCGCCAATTTGACACTGGTATTACAATTCTTTCCGGAACAATAGACAATTATTGGTGTCTCGCGGGCAATATCAGCCAAAAGTTTTTTAAAAAAATAATCACGCTGAATATACGGTACGTTCACAGCCCCTGGAATATGGCCTTCGTGATAAGCTGATTCAGATCGTCCATCAATGAGTAGTATTTTTGATTTCGATTGAATTACATTTTGAAGTGCCTCTAAAGAGACATACGTTATATCATCTTGTTTTTCAAAGGTTTCAACCTCGCCGAACAAAAGCTGTTCACTAAAAATAACAGTATAAATCAATCCTGCGCCTATTCCCAAAATTTGAATAACCAATGCACGCAGAAGAACTAATTTTATGTCAGGATTGCGAAATTCTACACTCACCAGTTCCATTCCCTATGCGATAAGTTGCTTGCGAAAAAGACGCCAATAATGTCCCTTCTTCTCCAACAACTCTTCATGTGCTCCTTGCTCCACAACTCTCCCCTCATCCAAACAGATAATCTCATCTACCTGCTGGATCGTGCTGAGTCTGTGGCTAATCACAATCATCGTTTTATCTTCATATAGATCCTGTAAATTTGCTATAATTTCACCTTCGCTTTCAGAATCCAGTGCCGACGTAGCTTCATCCAGGATCAAAATATCCGAGTCTCTCAAAATTGCACGCGCAATGGCAATACGCTGCTTTTGACCAGCCGAAAGTGTGTTCCCGCGATCACCGACAAGCGTAAGCGCACCATCTTCAGCCTTCTCAATAAATCCATCCAAACCAGCTATCCTGATCGCTCTATGGACCTCTTCAGGCGTACTGTTCGGCTTGCTGTATCGGATATTGTCCCAGATTGTATCATGAAAAACTTGATTTTCCTGAGTTACCAGACCAATATGCTCTCTCAGATCATACAGTTTGATATGGGTAATCGGTATGTGATCAATAGTAATCGCACCTGTATTCGATTCATAAAAACGACACAGCAAATTTACCAATGAACTCTTGCCACAACCGCTTGACCCTACCAGAGCATATTTTTTTCCTTTCTCAAGTCTCAAGCTGAAGTCCTGCAAAACGGGTTGTCCGTTATATCCAAAATTGAGGTCGGTAAACGCTATCTCCTTTTCAAAAGAAAAAGGACGGGTGACAGACGAGTCGGACCATTCCTGAATATCAATCTCGAGAAACTCGAATACCCGCTTCATTGAAACAGATACACGGATAAGTTCTACATAAAGATGGTTGAGATTTCTAAATGGTTCAAAAAGGCGCGACAGGTATTGCAAAAAAGCGACTAATGCCCCCAAGCTTATGACGCCCAACATGACTTTGTGGCCTCCCCAGCCCAAAATGATCGCAGGTGTCAGGGATGTGAAAAATCTCGAAATCGATCTCATCACGCCAGAATAGGTTACATTTTGCATATTGATATCCAGAAGATCATTTAGCTGCGACCACAATCTATTGTTTTCATAATTATAGGCATTATAGACCTGAATCAATTGGACAGTCTCAAATCGCTCAATCAAATAGCTCATAACTTCAGAGCCTTTCTTTCGTCCTCGTTCTGTAATATCTCTTATTTTAGGCTGGAAATAGCGAATATTGAGTACCAGAAAGGGTATCACAATAATAGAAGCCAAGAAGAGTTGCCAGTTCAACCAGCAGAGAACCACAGTAAGCCCTATGAGTGTCAACAAGCTATGCGTAAGATTCAAAGCACTCGAAGTGATAAACGACTGTATCCTATCCACTTCGTTGCTCATTCTATAAACAATATCCCCAGATTTATTGCGATCATAAAAGCTCAATGGCAACTGGATTAAGTGGTCAAAAAGATGGCTCCTTATATCCAGCATAATGCGATTGTTTATCCAAGAAAATAAATAGTTTGAACAAAAACCAATAATGATATTACCTACTGTAATGCCCAAGAGCAGAAGCAAAATAAATATAAATAATTCATAGTCTTTGTTTGGAAACACGTCATCAATAATAATTTTCATGATATAAGGAAAGGCCAGCGAGCTAACAGTCCCCAAGAGCATGAGAACGAAAACAACGCTTTGCTGTACCCAATAAGGTTTCAGAAATTTTAAAAAATGATAAAAGACATGTCTATTCTTAGAGATATAAAAAGTTGCTGAGATGAATTTGTTAATTTTTTTTTTCATATTCACCCGTAATGTAAATAACTTAAAGTGTGCGTATGCATAAGACGCACCTTACTCGATGGACTCCAGTAAAAGTAAAACCATTCTCTCATGCTCACATTCCCAAATGCTTGAGCTTTGAACTGCTATACTGACGTTGTGCTACGCGTGCGCAGTTGTACACCGCCCGAATCTATCAGGGATTGCCAGCCAGCGGTTGTACACTGTTCTTACCGCCGACACTCGACTTGCCAAGGTATATCAGCGGCTATTTATATTAACACTTTTGCCACTTCAATTTTAACTTTGTGATAAAGAGACACTCGAACACGGCCTGACTCTCACCACTATCCGGTAGGGGCTTCTTGAGGTTCCGTCAGACGATAGACACGAATTCTCCCATTTGTATCTTCGCCATCAGTGGAAGACGAATACATATATATAGATTTTCCATAACAAGTAAAAATATTGTACCCCAATTCATTTTTCACTTCTTGCGCCGATGGCTGCATATCCAAGCCTGATAAAAGTATAAGCGCGGTACTCATTGACGAATCCCAGAACTGGTAATTGAGCAAAATATCGCTCGAAGACAAGAGATACATGCTGTTCAATCTGCTGAACCTGTGTTGGGATAATTCTCTAATATCTTTGCTATCATCTATTTCATCTAATTTGAGGCTGACAAATTTGGGATGATTTATGACTATGGGGGTCAAAAATTCCTGTGTTGCCAAATCAATTCGCATAACCTTCTCTTCCCAGGGCAAGGCAAAATATATCATTCTCTGTATCTCGTCATAAGCAAGCCCTTGGAAACTCTGCAAACCAAAAAATAAGTGTTCGTATTGAGACTCGCTAACTTTGAACTTGGCGAGGTCTTCACCAGTTTCAAGGGAGGTGACACAAAGCATACCGTTTTGGTTTTTGTCAAGATAAGTATGAATGAGATTGTGCTCATCAGAAACCGCCATGCGATTAATAAAGCGTCTCTCTGGCAGCTTTACCTGCCCTAAAAATTCTCCTTGAATCGAGAAGATAAGCACCTGCCCCCCATCATAGATCAGCATTTGGTCGGTATTGGGGATAATTGTTGGCTCGCTCGGGCTCTTGTACTGACCTTCTCCATCCCCGCGACTACCAATAGACCACTTATAGCTGCCCTCCTTGTCAAAAACTTCGACACTTTCTCTCATGGCATCTACAATAATGATATAGTTCTCCAAAACAGTAATGGAACGGACACGTCCGAGAGCTGGCCTTGCCTCTGACCGTTCAAGGGTAATGGCATCAATCAATGAAAGTTGGGCACCTTGTGCTTGCACCTTGAGAGCGACCCCATCTTGCTGGTTTTCAACAGTACTTTTTTGGCAACTTCCACAGATCAAAAGGAGGAGTGTCAGCCATCTCACGGAAACCAATAACTTTTTGCGATTCATAAATCATCATCCTTTCCTTATCATAGGCTCGGTACTCCCGGCCTGTTTACCGAGAACACCAAGTCAAGTTGCGGCCTATTAAGATCGGTAGCACACTGTTTTTTTACCGAACAGAAGCAAATTTTCATATCAGTCCTCTCGAAGGGCATCTATTGGATTTGCAGAAGCCACCTTTAGCGCGTGTACGAAACCACATATCAGTGGAAGCAGAATACCCAATAAGAGCGTCACCAAAATAGTCCCAACCCCAAATTGAAAGCGGTAGGCAAATATCGAGAGCCATTCTTGGATAAATAAATAAGACAGCGGCAGCGCGATGACGGCGGCTATAAACCCGGGCAGCGCGTAGTTCAACACAATCTCACTGGCTATTTTAGACGGCACGGCACCCATGACCCTTCGGATGGCTATTTCCTTTCTTCTGCGAGCCACGGATAGCGAGATCATGCCCATAGCACCCATTGACGCGATGAAGACAGCGCACAGGGCCGCGCCAGAGACGATCTTGCTCCAATTGATCTCTTTAGCATAAAAATGTCGCCTGTCATCTTCTACAAAGGAAAACGTCAGGTGATGCTCCTTTTTGAGGTCTTGCCACAGTCCCTTGAGATACGCACCAAAGGTTTCCGCACTACCTTCTCGAATCCGAATCAATATTTCTAGGTCTTGTCGCTTAGTTGTTGCATCATCCGGGGCAATCGTGATGATGGTCGGCGGGACGGTGTGGCGCAAGTTTCTAACGTGAAAATTCTTAACCACACCGACTATGCGACCACTCACATCGCTGCTAAACACGGGTCTTCTAAACTTTGTATCCGCCTGCGTGATCACCTGTCCAAGAGGCTGTGGCGATGTTAGGTGCTTTTGGAAAGCTTCATTCACGATCACATCGCCGGGCATGGGGTTGGGATGCAAGGTTCTCCCCTTTACGAGTTGCAACCCAACGGTCTCGAGAAAAGGCCCCTTCACCTGATAATAGGTTATGTTATCAATGAGTTTATCACTGCTGTCTTTCATCAAGATTGCATTTGACCATCCGAAGGGCAAGTTCGTCCGCACACAGGATGTCACGAGAGGAGATGCAGATAAGGACGCTTGCAGACGGTTGATCTCATTTTCTGTCAACCCACTGGTATTGATCCTGACCAAATTCGCTGGTTCAAAACCCGGCTCTGCCGTGATGACAAAAAAAGTCTGTTCGAAGATAATGATCGTGCAAAACACAAAGACTAAAGTCACACCGGACTGGATAGCCATCAATATCTTTAAGAACAGTCCAGAACCGACGGCCTTTGCTGTTTTGCTCAAAACGCTGAGGGCAGACACAGACGACATAAAGGCTGCTGGGTAAAAGGCTGTGACCAGACCTATCAGACATGCCAGTGTTAGGAGAACAATCGCGGTCTGAATGGGATCTACCGAAGACGTGAAAGGAATCCGTAAAACACCTTCAAGAGGACTTGATGCCAACTCTGCGACTGCCAAGCCTAAGATGCACGCTAATAGACTGTATCCAAAGCATTCGACCAGGAGTTGGTACCTGAGGTGCCTGCGGCTCGCTCCAAAGATTTGCCTTATGCCCAATTCTTTGGTACGCGAGTTGAACCGCCCCACATAGAGGAGCACGTAATTCAAACACGCGATAACCAGAACCAATACACTGATACCGCCGAGAATATATCCATATAAGGGATTCGTGTAGCGGAACACACCATCAATAAACGGACCTCTATAATGGTGCAATTCTGTGATGGGTTGCAATTTAGCCTGAAAGGTCTCTAAATCCCATAGCGAGTTGAAAGAGGACTGCTTCTGCATGAACGCCGTGAGTTTTCTCTCTACTGCCTCCACATCTGCTTCATCTGTCAAACGGATATAATGTGTACACCTAAATTGCCAATCCCACCTGCCTTCTTTCTTTTTTAGAAAGGTTGCGGATATACTCAATGGCAAAAGAATCTCGAAATTCAGGCTCGAATTGCGGGGCGGGGTTTCCACGATGCCCCCTATTTCAACAGGGGCTAATACGGGTTTCAGATCTTTCACGAACCTGCGAGAAGCAACGCGCATCCATAACACTTTGCCAATCAAACTGTCAATATCGTTGGTAAGTATCTGAGCGAATCTACGTGTGATCACGACTTGCCCTGGTCGCGAGAAGAACGTGCCGTGAATAAGAGGAAAGGAAAACATCGCCCCAAAACTCCTATCAACGAACAAAACCTCTTGGATAGGTCGCAAAAATTCTTTGTGCGTACCTACTTGCCAGGTCGCTGTCCCGAGGACACACTTTACACGGGTCGTGGTCTCAATCTCAGGAACTTCGGCAGAAATCATGGAAGATAATACAACAGGAAATCTGGCTATTTCTGCCCATGTACCCGCCAACGGGATCCCCATTATTCCGTTCCCCATTATTCCGTTACTGTGTTTTACCTTTCCTGCAATGCCGTATATGCGATGATGGTCTTTGTGAAACCTATCAAAGCTCCAATCATACAGGAGGTAAAGCACGCACAGATAACAGCACGCAATTCCTATCCCCAAACCCAGCAGGTTAATGGCTGAATAGGTTCTATACTTGAGGATATTGCGAAACCATGTTCGGAAATAACTTAAAAACATCGGTTATCCATATCCTGTTAATGAAGGGTATGCATAAAAACTGTGATATAGTCGGTAAAAGTCGCCACTCAAATAATCATTCAGTATTTTTCCATATCTCGGATATTATGAGAAAGGGCGTTGAAATTTTTGACAGCGTCAAATCGGTGTCCCCGGTCTATTTATCGAGAACACCGAACGAAATTTGAGCCTACCAAGATGGTTGCACACTTTGCTTTTTTATCAAACACAGAATTTATACATCAATGATCTACTTTACGTGCTTTAGTCTCTGAATCGCCTACGGTGCAGAAGGGTTGGGTCGCAGACTCGCACACCAAGTAAGTGTAGTACCACGTTGTCTCAACCGGATCCCCATACTCAACTATTGATGTTCCATCGACTTTCCATTTACCCCCATTATCTTCATATCCATAAATACGCGGAGAAGACAGCCGAGACTTCACAGGTTTGGTCAAAGTTTTCATAATATCACCTCCTTTCCTTTTTAGTCAAGCCAAAATGTGCATGCACATAAGAATACCTTACTTGGTAGGCTCAAGTAAAACCATTCTGGTATTGACAATCAACATATTTTACTATGTTTTTCATGCTAGATATTATTCATAAATATCAATAAATAAATGTAGATAAAGGAGTAGTATCAAAATCTTTGGCAATGATTTGCGAATAGGTCACCCCTTTAAGATGATCGTTCAGAAGTGGTTTTTGCAAAGGCAAATGTCTTTGAATCACACCAAAAAAGAGGACTGTATTTTGTGGGCGGTCCTTTGAGGGAAAATGACAATGCGTTATGATATTTTTTTTGTTCACAACAAAGATAGCAGGGGTACGATGGGTAAGTACTCTATCCTGGAATAACATGTTCTCTGTATCCGGAAACAATTCATAATGGAGATCAAAACTCTTTTTAAATTTTTTCAACACTTCTGCAGAAGCATTGGCAAAAGCATAAATTGGAAAGCGTTTTGAGGGATCCTGATTTTGGTACACATGCTCCAGTAACTTTATCTGCGTGATTAAACAGGGCTGACAGTCTTGTGGCTTGAAGACCAGAACCAGTCCTTTTCCTGTTTTAGAAAAGTCCGTTGAAATCCAATCGCCATTTATATTCTCCAATTGCAACTTCGGAAATTCTTGCCCTTGATAATTGGAGGCATAGGTAGAGACGTTTATATGCTCCTTATAATCTGCGTTCACTTTTCGAAGCTCTCTAATTTCTTCCCAATGACGAGCGTTCGTATTTCTCAATTTCCATATCCCGAATAACGCAACCAAAATAAAAACAGACAGCAGGATATTTAAAATCAGCGACATTTTCCGAATTTCTGGCATTTACTTTTTCCCTATCATTGAGGTCTTGATCTCAGAAAAAATCAATAACAATATCAGCCATCTTTTTTCGTCCTTCTGCGCTAATTATCTCAGTAGCTGGAATGCGATGCATTGATTCCAAACTCAATATCGTTTGACAAATTTCCTCTCTAAAAAGCGGCTGGTTGACGACTGTATTAACAGTGTCATTAACAATTTTTTTCTTATCACTGAAAACAAGGAGAATCACTTTGCCCTTCCCGAAGCTCTCTAACACCCGGATATTTTCCTGTATAAATTCAGGTTCGTCGATAGAATTAACGAGCAGGATATATGCATCGGGAACAGTTCCAAAGAGTAAGATCAATGAGGGCAAAGTATAACTCTGAGATTTTTCGTAAAAGCTATGAGGTATGATACCGGACTGACCACCAACAACGATAATATCCGGGTCTGATTGTTCGATACCGACCATAGCAGAATTTAGAAGTGGAATGTGCAAATCCATGGGGATTTGGATACTCCGATGTCCATCATATCCATTTGGAAATGTAAAATCGAAATCAAATAACGCTGATTGATGTTCTGTGCCCAATTGACCAACTTTATAGCCAATTTTCTGTAATTGTTTTCTCAGTGCCAATTGAGCAGTGAACTTGCCTTGTTGCGGTCCTGTTCCAAATATGCCCACGATAGGTTTCTGGCTTCTGTTTCTCCAATCATAAGTTTTGATCAAAGCCTCATAAGTTGCAAAATCTATGGTTGGTGCTGCACAATGCAGATGTTTTTCTTTAAAGGCTTTACTTATGCTTTCGTATTGATTATTTGCAATGGGGCTGAGACTGTAAACGTTCTTGTTATGCTTCAATGCCAATTTTAGAGATTCTTGTAACACATCGCGTTTCTTAATCCGGCTAATTTCATCCAAATAACCCAAAACGAGCGTATCGCCGTATTGCAGACAGTCTTCCAAATTTTGTTGTATGATCAAATTAGATTCGGCTCCCCCAATAACCTCCCCACAATCTTTACCTATGGTTCTTTTTCCAACAACGTCAACTACTCTTGTAATCCTAAATGGCAATAACTCCCGAAACCGCACCAACCCATGCATTTCTTTGTTATATGGAAAAACAACAGCCTCTTCTATCCAGCCTGGCGTATTTGCCTTATTTAGGTCTCGGATAGAAACGTCTGAGCGAGATCTGGGCATCCCGCTCATCGCATAAGTGCTACTATCTACCAGCTTGGGACATTGGCTTAAGGAGTGCAGCTTCAAAATTTCTGTCAGATCGTTGAGCGTGATACCACCATATTTCTCTATTATCAGAGCAATCAAGCCAGAAATATGCGGAGCCGCAAAGCTCGATCCACCCATAAATATCTGTTTGCCTTCCAGCCAATTCAGACGTTGACGATCACCCCGTGCGACAAACTGTATTTTTTCGTGTGGGTCATAAAAGTAATCAAATTTTCCAGCTACTTTTCCTCCTGCTACGCCAAAGACATTGGGAAAAGACGCGGGAATACTCGGTTGTCCATCATTTGATGTCGCAGCAACAATGAACGTATGGTGTTTGTATGCAAAATCACAGGCCTCCTTCAAAACATCGCTATTGCTCTCATCGAGAGTGCCTAAACTCAAATTGATAATGTGACATTGATGTTTAACACACCAGTAAATCGCCTTGCACAAAATGTCCATTGTCGTTATCAACTCTGACTCAAAAATTTTGACAGGCAAAAATTCTGCATTGGGAACTTTAGTGTGGATGACGCCAATACATGCTGTTCCGTGGCCGATCATATCTTTGTAATTTGAATCTGGTTGGGCATCGCCATTACAGAAACTGGTACCATTCAACACATGCACGTTTTTTTTACCCGTATTAAAACCGCTATCAATGACGCCTACCCGGGTACCTGTACCTGTCAAATTAGAAAAAAAATGCTCCATCAAAAAACCTTTCACAGTGTTAGTTTCTGGCGTTGATCTATTCGAGAGCGAGCGAATGTGCATCAGTGGCTAATTTTTCATATATATACTTCGCTACCGAACGTGTCGAAGTTAGCATTTCTTCTGTGAGTTCTTCGTCCTCTACGACCACGTCAAATGTATCCTCTAAGCCTGTCACCAGGGCCATGATAGAGACAGAATCAAGTATAGAAATCAAAAGAAGATCGCTCCAATCTATATTATCAGATGTGACTTCATGATCTAATGCCTTCAGGACCAAATCTTGAATCTGATTCTCAATCTCAGGTATTGTTATTGTGTTTTTTGCCATAAATTTTTATATCCGATTGCACGATGGTTGACAACCTGCCCCTCAAAAGATATCTTACTATCAAGCTCACATTCCCAAATGCTTGAGCTTTGAACTGCAGTCTGCCGCCGACACTCGACTTGCCAGGGTCTGTCGGCGGCTTTTTTATGAATATGACGTGTTCTTTAACGCTTCTTCAGCCTTTGCCAAGCTTACATTCCGAACACATCCTGAACGGGATTCCCAGCCCACACCTTCATAGTCAGCAATAGCAGCGATTTGCTCTCGCAAAGGATCGTTGCACAAATCAAGAACATGCTTGCCCTTCAAGATGGGTAAAATCGGTGTATGAAATGAAGAAATGGGATGTGCGATCAAAAGTAGAGAACACTCACATAGCGAATTGAGGGATTTGGCCAATTGTCCCTGCCAGATCTTTCTGGCATCGCTTTGAATATAAGTCTGCCCTACATCCAGGAGACCTAACTCTACTGAAGGGTCATATGCGATTACCTGGTACCCTTCTGAGATGAGCATGTTTCCGAGTTTTACGAACGGACTATCCCTCAAGTCGCCTGTATTGGGCTTAAAACTCAAACCCAACATACCCAATGTTCCTCGAACGGCAAGTGACCTTACCCTCCTTACCGTGGATCTGATATGAAGATCATTACTGACAATGATATTGGTCAGCAGAGGCAATTCGGGTTCTTGTCGTCCGTTCGATAGCCGCAGGAGTGCTGTAAGATCCTTCGGGAGACAGGATCCTCCGAATGCGAATCCCGGCCTCATGTAGGCTTTTGACATATTGAGCTTGTTGTCTGAGCACACTACCTCCATTACTCTATTGCTGTCTATCCCGAGATATCTGCAAACATTCGATATCTCATTCGTGAAAGTAACCTTCATGGCATGAAAAGCATTGCATACATACTTCACCATTTCAGCTATTTCGTATTCGGTAATGTACACTGGCCCAGTCTCACCGTAAATATCTAACACGCGCTGACAATAACCAGTCTTTGGAGCACCAACGATCCGTATCGGGGGATCATTCATGTCCTCAATTGCGCTTCCTTCTCTCAAGAACTCCGGGTAATACCAGACATTGCCAAAATTCCCGAAGGCTCCAGAGACGATATTACGCGTCGTCCCGGGCGGAACAGTGCTGCGCAGAACTACGTCGAACGTGCCTTTTTTCTTGTTGACTATCTCAACCAGTGACGTTACGGCCTGATAAAGAAAACTCAGATTTGGTATTCCGTCTTTCTCCCCTTGCGGCGTACCTACACAGATGATCGCTACACTCGCCTCCTCGACAGCTTTGAAGTAGTCAGTCGAAAGCTGGAGCCTCCCACTTCTAAGTGCTGAACTTAGCAGGTCGCTTACGCGGGGTTCTGGTTCAGGTTCACCGGCAAAAAGATGGCGGATTCTTTCCTGGGAGACATCCAAGCCTGTGACGATATGACCTCGTTCAAGCAAGTAGGCAATGTTCACAGTGCCAACATGGCCCAAACCAACTACACAAATTTTCATCCTGCACCCTTACCTTCCATATATCTACACTGACCCTAATCCTGATTGATTCCCAATATTTTTAATAGCATCAAATCTATATTTACCAGATTGAATTACCATTTGCCGGACAACCCAATATCATCTGATATCGGACAGAACTACTTGATGAATTTCTGTTGCTCAATACAAGAGACTATGACCTCCGTTGTGTCTTCCCACTTTTTATTTTCAGGTTTGACTCGCGAAACTCTATTGCTGAGATTTGCCAATATTTCTTTAGTCACCTCGCCAGGATCAGGGATTATTAATTGTCCACTCTCGACTAATTCTCGGTTTATGCGCATTTCCCTTCTTCCAAGATAGATAGTAGGTACCCCTAAGAGAGCCCCTTCCCTTGCAACAGTATCTCCAGTCGTTACCACCAGGGCTGAATAGTAAATTAGGGAATGGATACTGGGACAAGGTTCAACAACCTTTCGGAAATTGGGGTGTTCGAACTCAAGATTTATTCCCCGTTCAAGGGAGGCTATGATGATCATTCCAGTATTTAAAATCGCATTAGTCGCTTGCGTAACTTCTTCCTGACCCAAGCGTCGATAGTTCATGCTGATAGGTGCAACATACCTGACGAAAACATACTCTCCTGGCTGAACTCCATACTCACCTAAAATCTTCGGTTGCGGGACAAATCGGTTCAAGTAAGCCAACTCTTTGAACCCGTTGTATTGAATGATGTTTCTGCCTTCCACTCCGAGTGCTTCAGGTAAGACAAGTTGATGAGAAAATAAAAGACACGGCCAAAAATTTAGCTTGTATTCGAAGTCGTCATAAAAAATCACAGACCGTACGCGACAAAATCGCGAAACTATGCCCGAATAGAATCCACAACTCGCCAAGACGTCTGTCTCCATTTCGCATACTATCTTCTTGAGATCAACGACCCTTTCCCATACCCCAACCATCTTTCTAACACCAGTTCTATGAGCGCCCATTACACGAAAGGAACAAGGGAGGTCTGACTCCGCTATGGCAACAAGGTTACCTCTTTGCCTGACAACAGCCGACACATCGTGTCTAGCCTTCAACGATTCGATGGCTGACTTGAAAAAATTAAGATGTGCGATGTGGAGAATATCAAAGAGAATCTTCAAAGGTAGCATCCCAAATTAGTCAAGTGATTTCTGTCCAAGTTCTATTAACAGTTCCGAAAAAACGTATTGACGATTGTCATATAACAGGCATTCTGTTTTCTTTTTAGAGCATCTGGTGTGAGTGTAGAATCTCGGCTCGTGAACTCCTGGATAAACTCAGGCGTCACCCCATAGATATTCCGAAGGGTATTGAACAGACCAATCAGGTCTGTTTCACTGTTAGTAGCTTTAGTTAGCGCTCTCAAATACACATCATCAACATGCGATAATGCCTTTGTTATTCGGGAGCGAGTTTTACTGACAGACTGAACATCTAATAGTCTGGAAGACGCATCCCAACATGGTGTCACGGATTTGATCTTACGCAGCACGGCCAGATGGTGGTCTTCGCGGATAATTTCCACTGCAAAACTGCCGGGATAGACGGACAGCCAGTTCTCGACAATTTGCTTCTCATAAGACCTTCTGAAATCGTCCAGAATGACCAGACCACCAATCTTGATCTGATCATAAACCTGGTAGAGACACGCCTCTCGACCTCGCAAGCTATAGACAGGCGGACCATCAATAATCACACAATCCATCTCTTCCTCCCAAAACATCCCATCTTCATAAGTCAAAAAGCTGGCATCTCCATAAGATTCAAGCGTAATCGGACGATATTTGATCGATAGATTGCGTTTATCCAAAAACTTATGCATCAAATCCGTAGTCTCTGCAAAATTTCGCCAATCGCCTTCCACAGATAAAACTTGCGCTTCAGAAAACGCCATTGCCAGACGGATAGAACTCGGACCACTTCCAAATTCGAGAATTCTTTCTACCGGAGACATCTCAAGAAGCGCCGTTGTAATTCTCTCAAACGCTGTCTCACCAATGCTCCAGCCAGTGTCCAGATTAAGCCGATCCGGCATTTTGAGGTCTGAAATTTTATGCATTATTTCCTTCTCTTGATTTAATAGCCGTCATGTGCAAAAACATACACATACCAGGAGGCCTGTTCTGGTCCTACGCCATCAGGAGGAGCTTCACACCCCCAAATTTTAGCGAGTCGAGTCACTTCTTGCTGGGCTTGCCTCTTAGAATTATAATGCCCCACAGTCCTCCAGTTTCTGAAGGAACGATACCTGGATCGCCAATATCGCCTCCGGCTGTCGGGATCTATCGTCAAGCCAATTCTACAGGCCATCTTTCTTTTTCCCTTTTGGTTTATGAGGCCACTTCCAGATCATAACGTCGCTGCAACAAAGACTCATCCGTCTCTGCTATTTCCATACACATTTCCATCGCCAATTCATAGCGATAGCGCGTCTGCTCACAATAAACCGGGTTCGGAGACATTGGATCATCCGTTGTTGTCCGTGCCTCCCAAAGACATCCGCCACCACATAAGTTGCGTGCCCAGCACGTTTTGCACTCAGGGCGATTATTCACATTGAACTCCACATCAAAATGATGCTGTTTTTCGCGGTCAATACCCGCAAACACATCACCCATCTTAAACTCGGGCGCATCGGCTAAACTCGAGCAAAAATAAATCGACCCATCTGCTGCAATCGCCAAATACTGCTTGCCACCGAGACACCCGTGACAGGATTTTTTGCGCGTCAAAAGTTTTTGAATCCTCGGATCAAACTCTTCATCTTCACCCTTTTCACCACTTAAAATGGCTTTGAGCGCACGCCTACTCCGCTTGTAAATCTGTTGTTTCAACGCGGGTATATGTTCTTCTCGAATAGCATAAGGCGCATCCGGTGAAACAACCGCCGGACCAACAAGCGCGTTATCAGTACCCAAGGAACGCAACTCATTGGCAATCTGATCCTCATCCATATCATAAGCTGTCATAACAGCCTGCAAAAACACGCGCTCAGGTACCTCATCCGTCAGTTTCTGTACATTTTTTGCCACAACATCATAAGTACCAGAACCATTGTGAAACTTGCGAATGCGATCCTGCGTTTTACGCCCACCATCCAGGCTGACCTTAATTTGAAAATTTTCATCAACCAAAAACTGCTTCATCTCGTCGGTCAACAACGTGCCATTGGTCACAATGCCAAAACCAACCTGCACACCCAACCGCGCTCCCAGGGACCTGGCAAACGGGACAAGCTCGCTCAGCAATGGAAAATTCAAAAGCGGCTCCCCGCCAAAAAAATCAATCTGGCACCGTCCGAACACCTGCGCTTCGGCGACAATCCAGCGTATGGCTTGCTCGGCAACATCTAATTGCATCAGCATCGCCTTACCGCCGTAATCCCCGCCATGGGCAAAGCAATAAGCACACTGAATATTGCACGTATGGGAAACGTGCAAGGACACCTGCAAACGATCTGTCTGCGATGCCCCACAGGCTGCCACCCCTTCTGTTGTCGGCACATTGGCTACCACAGGTAGAGCACCATCCGAAATCAAACCCACCTGAGCCAATTCCTCAATAGCCTCGACAATTTCCTCTGCCTCGTATTGATCAGCCAGCACCTGAACAACCTGCGAAACAGACAACCCCTCGCAACACGCTAAAATCGCCTGAAAAAGGGTATCCAATTCATAGAACAGACCCGTCTCAACCTGATAGACAATAGGCTGTTTTTGCTCTTCTATTTGAAAAAGATGCATTTCGCATTTGTGGATACACATCATGGTAAGTCCCCTCTCAATAAGACGAAAGACGACAAAGAACTCTGCAAAACCCTGTACTGGCAACCCAAAGATATGCGATTAACGCGCAAAAATTGTGTGATGTGGTCCGGGGACAAGGTTTTGCAGAGTCGTATTTACACAATAGTTGCCTGTGATTGCTGTTCTATACTCTGGCTCATTCTATGCATCATCGTGCGTAAGGCTTCAGATCGAACTTCATTACCCCAAATGGCATAGAGTAGGGAGAGATAGGCCAAATGATCACGTTTTTTTATAAGTGTCTGGACAGACATAAGTCACCTCACTAAAAATCATCGTCATCATCATCGGGAAAGGGAAGGGGAGGAACAGATGGCCAACCGGGTTCACAACCAATTTCAAAACTGTTCGTCGCCCGATACATACAAATACCACCCTCTGCATCTATCGTTCCATTGATCAGATTCAACTTGCGTCGCGTCGCCATGTTATCCTCCTGTAATGGAAAAAACCTACGCCATAACGGTTTGCCCTTTTTATAGTGCAAGATCCGTGCCAAAAATCGTCCCAGCACAAAAAAACACTTGAAGATACTCAAGTGCTTAAAAAACAAAGAGATAAAATTTAAGGACTATGTATATTACAGATATTACATTCAGACATAAGTGTATATAATATGATACACTTATAACCGTTCATCTAAATAAAATATGCATAACTGACTGATTTATATAAAAATAAATAGACTGTAAGCCAAATGATACACAATGATACACTGTTACAAAATGATACACCAATCCAACATCTACCTCAACCCCAAACGATTGATCTTTCTATACAAGCTAATGCGTGCCACCCCCAGTTCTTTAGCCGTATGCGTAATATTGCCCTTGTATCTCTCAAGTGCGTCTCGAATCAACCGTCTCTCATACTCCTGCATACGATCTTGTAAACGCCCTCCTGCTTGCGTGCGGGCATCCGCCTGCGCAGGCAAGTGGTATTCGACAGAAGCATCCGGCACTGCGTACCCGACAGCTTCTGAAAACAAATCGGGCGTAATATCTCCCTCTTCTTTTGCCAATGCAACCGCACGCCGAATCTCATTCTCCAACTCGCGCACATTGCCAGGCCAGTCGTAACTTGTAAGCGCCCTGATTGCACCCACTGTCAGCCCTCCAACCGACTTGTTTGACTCTTCTTTTGCCCGAATGAGCAAATGTTCTGCCAATAATGGCACATCTTCAAGGTGTTCTCGCAAAGGCGGCATATCGATCTGAATCACATGCAACCGGTAATACAAATCTTCACGGAAAGAACCGTTTTCAACTTCTTTTTTTAAGTCTCGATTGGTCGCTGCAATAATGCGCACATCTACTGCACGATCTACAGTTTCTCCCACACGCCGTACTTCACCTTCTTGCAACACCCGCAACAAACTCCTTTGCAACTGCGGCGGGGCATCACCTATTTCATCTAAAAAAACCGTACCCCCATTGGCAACCTCAAAAATCCCCTTATGATCTTCATTCGCCCCAGTAAACGCGCCTTTTTTGTGCCCAAACAACTCACTCTGCAACAACTCAGGTGACAGTGCAGCACAATTTTCTGACAAAAATCGCTGGTCTTTGCGTATGCTATTGTAGTGTATGGCACGCGCAGCCAATTCTTTGCCCGTACCTGTTTCGCCCTGTACAAGCACGGGGATATCACTCTTTGCAGCGCGTTCGATAAACTGGTAAACCATCTGCATTGCATCACTTTGTCCAAACAGGTCGCCAAGCTGGTACCGTCTTTCGACCTCTTGCTGCAAATATTGTGCTTTCTCTTCCAATTGTTCGTGCATCCTCGCATTGACCAGTGCCACACTCACCAGATTCGCAAATGCCTGTAAAAACGTCTGATCTTCATCAGAAAATGCGTTGTCCATGCCGCGATGATCCACATACAATGCACCGATAACACCTTCCTCAACATGAAATAAGGACACACACAATACAGACCGAATGTGGTAGTCGATCACACTTTGGTACCAATTGAGCCTGTCGTCTGTCTGGGCATCCATGCTCAAAACAGGTTCATTTGTCTCAATAACCCGACGAATAATACCCCCACTCAATTCTTCTAAATCATCTGCTTCTACATTGTGGTGACGTATCGCATCAACTACAAAGCCTTGCGAAGCCTCATTTTTGATTGCAACAAGCACCCGCTCTGCTGCTGGATAGACAGTCAACAAATTACCCAAAACTCGATCCAATAGCACCTTGAGATCGCGCTCTGTAGTCAATTCTCGGCTCACCTCGTAAAGCAAGCGCAGGCGATCAACGGACAACGTATCGACTGAAATCTCAGAAATAGATGCGGCACCTGCTTGCACGATAGCAGGCAAGTCCTCACCGCGAGAAGATTCACCTGATTGGAACATTGGAACGGCATCCCTGCCGCGACCATCTTCGTCGTGAGATAATTGACTGAATAACATCTGTGTTCTCCTCAGAAAGTAGGACATTTCCATTTCTTCAAACGCCTGTTTTGCCGCTTCGAGATACTCTTGCGCTTTTGTCATATCATCGCGCTCGAGATAAAACTCTCCTGCCATCAGCGATGCACGCGCCCAGTGATCGCCTTTGGATTCTCTTCGGCATTCAATAGCCTGCTCAAAAGCCTGTTCAGCCTCCGCAATCCGCCCTGCCTTAGCCAGAGCAACGCCAATACCACAATACACCAGGGGCAATATGCCCGTGTACATACCCGATGTTTGCTGTAAACCTTCACTGGCTTTTTCTGCCCATTCAAGTGCTGTTTCGTCATCTCCCATTCTCGCAGCAGCCGTTGCTGAAATCGCATAAGCGCGATAGACATAATCTTTTCGCGATGTTTCCAAAAATCGCTCTGCTGAGATCTCGGCATATTCCAATGCCTCAGCAAAATCGCCGCGTTCCAATGCCAATTCCCCAAGGTAGAGGAAATTTACCGCTTCCAGGTGTATCACTCCTCGCTTCTGCCACTCACCAATGACTTCATAGCAAACGGCTTCCGCACGGTTGAGATCACCCAGATAAAAATAAACTCTTACAAGTAAATTGAGTGCCCATATTTGGTGGTATTCAAGTCCGAGTTGCTGAGCGGTTTTTACAGTCGCCTCCAGGTGTGATTTGGCTGTCTTAAATCGAAATCCCACCAATGCAAACAGACCTTCCCTCCTTTGTAAAACAGCCTTGTTTTGAGCATCCCCGAGCGTAGCATATTTCTCTATTTCCCGACGCATATACGCAATTGCTTCTTCGTGCCGTCCAGATACATCACACAAATAAGCCAAACCTCCCAAAGCCTGAATTTCTCCGTCGAGATCATCCAGTTCCCGATAAAGTCGCAATGCCTCCAGCATATATTCTTCTGCAATTGCCCCATGTTGAAGTACGCTGTGAATACTACCTTCACGATTCAAAATACGCGCCTTCAAATCATTTCGATCATCGGGCAATAAAGCCTTTGCCTCCTCTAAAAGTTTTAGTGCTCTATTGGGCTGATCGCAATTGCGTAGCACATCTGCATAATCGCACAAAAAGTCGATAGCGTCCGCTTGCGATTCAAAAGCATCATTCGTTGTCCAGTCTCGCACAGCCTCAAACCGTCTCAATCCCTGGCGATACGCTTGTATCGCCAATGCTTTTTTGCCTGATAGGCGCATATATTTTACAGCCTTATCTTGTTCTTCTGCCGCCGCAAAATGATCCGCCAATTCTTCCGTCAGTTCTTCGGCATCTTCCGTATCTTCCAGAGCATTGCCAATTTCTCGATGTAACAGACGTCGCCGCACATTTTGTATGCGATCGTAAATTGCCCGCCGACACAAACTCTGTGAAAAACGATACCGTTCTTTTTCATCACCATAAGTCGTTAACAGCCCTTCTGCAACGAGGTCGTCCAGTACATCCAATAGCTCCAACTCATCACCGCGCCAAATCTCAGCCAATAATTCAAAAGAAAAATCACCCAGAAAAACACAGGCATATTCCAGCACCCGCTGTTGCACCGCAGGCAGGGCAGTTATGCGCCTGTACAAAACTTCTGAAATATCATCAGATAATAATGTTTCGGGAAATTCTCCCCACTGCCAATCGTCAGACACATTCTGCCGAACCACATCGACATTCACCAGCGTCCTCATAGCCTCCACGACAAACAGGGGCTGCCCACCCGTTTCTCTGAACAGGGCTTGCAATGCATCGGATGGTATGGACCGCTCCCCCAACATCGACGCCGCTAAATACCCCACTTCCTCTTGAGGTAGATTTTCCAACTGAATATGAGTCGCCTCAGCAAATTCATTACTGTGTATAAAATTTTCAACTTCCTCTGAAAACGGCTCCAGATTAGACCATCGGCAAGTCAGGCATAACAAAAATGGACAGGGTTCTGGATCGCGCAACACATACTGCAAAAATTCCAATGTCAATTCATCAAGCCACTGAATATCTTCCAAACACAACACAATGGGCTGTTTCTGCCGCAGACTCTTTAATAACTGCAACCAACGTTCCATAACAGAAAACTTGTCCGTCTCTACTGGATCGGGCACTCTCCCCACCAGATCCGTCGTCTTTACCCGCTGAAAAGCATCGATCAATGCACCGTATATTTGTCCCCCCTCTTCCTGGCCAGACCCTTTCAAACACAGAAAATCATGGATCAGCGCATCGCCCAATAGTTCTTCGACCAATCTCGTTTTGCCCACCCCTGCCTCACCGGAGATTAGAACCACGCGCTGCTCGCCAGCCTGTACATCATGCAACATCGCGTGCAAGGTCTTCATTTCGGATTCGCGCCCGACAAATTGCGGCCGCATAACTTTCACGGGCACATCGCGCTGCTCATCATCCGATGGCACAAACCCCGATGGTAAGGCACGCACCACTTCCTCTGCAGACTGATAACGGTCAACAGCTCCCTTTGCCAGCAACTTTAACACAACTTGTTGTATCTCTTCAGAAACAGCGATATTGATTTCGCTCATTGAGGGCGGTATCTCTCGAATATGCTTCAGAATAACAGATATGGGATTTTGTCCAGAAAAGGGCGGGGCGTCCGTGAGGACCTCGTATAAAATCACGCCCAATGAGTACAAATCTGATCGATGATCCACCCAGAATCCCTTACCTTGCTCTGGCGACATATATTCTGCCGTACCAATCGTTGCGCCCGTCTGCGTAATAGAAACGCTGTGCAGATGTCTGAATTTCGCCAACCCCAGATCCAGAATTGTGGTCTCAATCCCCTCTTCTGTTTCCAAAACCATAATATTGGATGGCTTGAGATCGCGATGCACCGCACCCTGCGCGTGGATATAAGCCAATCCCTCGGCAAGTTGTTGTACCAGAGCAAAAAAGTGAGACGCCCGGAATCGCGCTAATAGTGCTTGATCGGCAATTATTTTTTCCAATGTCTTTCCGGGCAAATATTCCATTGTAAAATAGGGACGCTCTTCGGCAAAGCCCCAGGTGTGTGTGCGTACCAGGCGTGGGTGCTGAAGTCTGTTCAACACTTGAAATTCTCTGTGAAAACGGCGATGTGCCGCCTTCTGATCCACCATTGTATTCAAAATTTTGAGCGCGCACTCCCGGTCTTGATCCAGGTCCAAAACCCGATAAACTTCGCCCATGCCCCCGGTTCCCAGGTGCGCCTGGATTTGATATCTTTTGTCGAAAATTGTGCCGATTTTAAACATAAAAGCAACCACAGATGGACACGGATGGACAGGCAAAAACACTGGATCGCGGCTAAAATCATGCCGCGATGACACACGAGACGGCACGGGGACCGTCCCCTACAGCACTATAGCCTGCCCCTGCATGGTTCAAGAAGAGGCTTCGATATGCTTTCGATGAACTACAATTACTTAAAGTTGCGTAACATCAATTCTAATTGGGATGGGTAGCCCTGGCATGTCTTTGCAACAAAATCAAAACGAGTAAAATCGCCACCCCAACAGCGTGGCATATCAGCAAAGGCCACAACATCAAAACCGCGACCACGAGGAATAAGACGCGGTATAGCACACCCAGCGACACCATGTGAAATCCCTCAGAAGCCGCCGCAAAAGCCAGCAGCCCCAGAAGGGTGGCAATCGCTGTTTCGACAACGCGCCAGATCTCCCCTTCAAAAAGGATGGGCGTATAGCAAAAGAGCACGGGAATAAAATAAATGCCCTTGGCGATGCGCCACGACTCAAAACCCGTACGCAGCGGATTCGCACCTGCAATACCAGCAGCGGAATACGCAGCCAGACAAACCGGCGGTGTGACATTGGCATCCTGTGAATACCAGAAAATCAGCAAATGCGCCGCAATCAGACTAACGCCCAGATTGGTCAGCGCAGGTGCAGCCAGCACCGCGAGCACGATATAAGATGCCGTCACCGGCAAGCCCATGCCCAGAATCAGAGACGCAATAGCAATGAGCACAACCGTAATGAGCACACTGCTTCCGGCAATCGCCGAAATGAGCAAGGAAAATTTGATCCCAACACCCACCATAAGCACCACACCCACAATAATGCCAGCGCACAAAAGAATAATGCCGGTAGTAATCATATTTCGAGCACCCAGCGCAAGTGCATCGACAATATCACCAATGTGCATGCGCGTGTTCTTATTCAACCAACTCGCAACAACAATACTCGCGGTTCCTGTTGCCGCTGCAAATGTAGGTGTAAAACCGTAGATAAGTGTACCCACGAGTACCGCAATAGGAATCGCAAAATGCCAGCCTTCGCGGACCGTATCGCGGATATTTGGAAGTTCTGAGGTGGATAAGGGCGCAATACCCGTTTTTCGCGCGCGAAAATGCACAAAAAAGATAACACTCAAAAAATAGATAAGCGCGGGAATGAAGGACACAGCGACAATGGTCAGATAGGGAATTTGCGTCCACTGACTCATAATAAATGCGCCCGCACCCATAATCGGTGGCATGAGTTGACCACCCGTGGATGCCGCCGCCTCGACCGCACCTGAAAATGTAGGCGAAAAGCCCGTGCGTTTCATCATCGGAATGGTGAGCGATCCCGACCCCACCGTATTCGCCACGGCACTCCCCGAAATTGAACCGAGCATACCGCTGGCAAAAACCGCCATCTTTGCCGGTCCGCCCACTGTGCGCCCGAGCAACGCGAGCGACAGACGAATCATAAAATCACCCGCGCCCGAACGCAGGAGAAACGCACCAAAAAGCACAAAAAGCGCGACAAAAGTAGATGAAATAGTCGCAATCATTCCAAAAATACCATCGGGCGCAAAGTACATGCGGTAGAGCAACCGCGGAAATGACACCCCTGGAAACGCCCATATACCGGAAAGATATCGCCCCCAAAAAAGCGCGTAAGTCAGAAAAGCAAGCGCGAGCAGCGGAATAAAAAGACCGGTCGTACGGCGGGTAATTTCGAGCAAAAGGAGAATCGCAATACCCGCAAAAATGAGATCAGTCGTATTCGGGACTTCGTTGCGGGCGTGCAGCGCGTCCTCAAAAAACACGAGATAAAGGGCGGCGGCGAGAGATAGGATGGCGAAAAAATAATCGAGAATCAGCGTGCGCGAGGCATAGCGCGCAGAGAGGGGATAAAGCAAATATCCTAAAAAAAGAATGAAAGCATAATGGGCGGCATTGCGCTGCAACTCGGGCAAAACACCCAGCGTATTGCTCCACAGGTGAAACAGAGACAGACAAACCCCCACAACGAGAACGAGCACGTGATGCCAGCCTGTAAGCACGCGATGCGGTGTACTCACTTCGCCGCCGTGGTCTTGCTTAAATATGGTTCTATGAGATTCTGGCATATTGAAATCGGGGACTGGGGGCTGGCCTGCTGCCTATTCCCCTATAAGAGACGGCGAAATGTCGATACCTTTCTCGCTATAGTAACGCGCCGCACCCGCATGCAGGGGAACAGTCAGACCCATCGTGGCTTTTTCGATAGACATTGCGAGCGTGGCTTTGTGGATATTTTGAATTTTCGCTAAATTTTCATAAATCGTTTTGGTAATCTCATAGACCACATCCTCGGGCAAATCTGCTCTGCACGCCAAAAAATTGGGTTGTGCAATCGTCTCAATCGCTTCGGACTGCCCGGGATACGTATTGGCCGGAATAATATACCGCGTCCACACGGGAAACGCATTTTGTATCGCCACGAGATGATCATCGCTAAAAGTAAGCACAGAAACCTCGTCCGCACCGAGTTGGGCAAAAGCCTGCGTCACAGCAGCCACGGGCGGACCAGCCGAAAGAGTCGCCCCTGCAATGCGCCCATCAATCATCGCCTGAGCAGACGGGCTATAACCCAGATATTCAGACGTGAAATCCTCATCCGGAGAAATATTGAGCGCTGCGAGAATGGCTCGGGTCGCGCCTTCTGTACCACTCCCGCGTTTGCCAATGACGTATTTGCGGTCGAGTTTTCTCAAATCTTCAATAGTACCTGTTTTGGCATCATCCGCGCGAAGTAAAAAATGCTCGACATTTTTCCAGAGCAGGGTAATGGATCGGAGTTCCCCAACCGATTGCCCCTGATAGGTTCCCTCTCCGCGATAAGCCATAGCACCGTACAAACCCTGCAAAATCGCCAGATGAGCCTCTCGATTGATCAGCATCTGAATATTCTCGCCCGACCCTGCTGAATTAATGGCCGATACCACAATTTTGGGTTGTAGCTTCTGTGTAATCGTCGTACTCAGCGCAACACCTACCGGATAATACGTGCCGCCGGGCGTAGCTGTTGCAATCATCAAACTTTGCGTCTGCATACCCTCCTGCGGTCCCCCACAAGAGGTAAAAAACAAAAAAAGGAAAAAGAAATAGATGCGCGACATAAAAAACCTCAAAAAAGAAAGTGAACAGATATTTTACTTGCTTAATTATACCCCCCCGCCTATATGCGTCAAGAGAAAACACCTTTGCGCCTTGACAACCCCTGTTGCGATTTCTATACTTCTGTTGAGGAATAGATCTATGGACAACACGCGCACAATTCTCTTTTGCACACTCGCATCCGTCTCGCTTTTGTCTGGCTGCGCAGAGTATCGGGCGTATCGTCATTTAGACCGCGCAGTTGCTCTTGAGGCCAATGGCGATCGCGAAACAGCCCTGACGATATTTCAGGCTACTGTAGATATTTGCCCGGAAGACGCGGTTTTGCGGCGGTGGTTGGGCAGGGCATATTTAAGACGCAGCCAATACGACGCAGCGCGAGCCGAGTTTGAAACGGCGCTCGGATTGGCCCCCGATTATATGCGCTTGTACCGCGACCTCGCAATCGTCAATGAAGCACTCGAGAGACCAGAAGTTGCTATCGCGTGGCTGGAAAAAGCCATATCGCAGGTGCCCGCGCATCGGGAATCTTACCGCGATCTCGTCAGCCTCTATCTATCCCACGACCGGTTGAGCGAAGCGCAAACCCTTTTGGAAACAGTTGTCGAACAGTGGCCGAAAACCATGTGGGCACATTTTCAACTGGGCGGTCTTTACATGGTATTAAAATGGCTCGAGCGCGCCGAAGAAGCTTATGTACAGGTGCTGAATATTGAGCCAAAAAATGACGATGAATCGGCAATACATGCCCGCACTCACGGCGAATTGGGCAATGTGTACTACGAGCGCAAAAACTATGAGCGCGCCGAGGAATTTTACAAAAAAGCACTGATGCTCAATCCCCTCGACGACAGCAGTCTGAACAACCTCGCCTGGATATACGCCGTTCAGGGAATTCACCTGCGCGAAGGCATTCGCCTGTCGCGGCGGTCTTTGCGCCTGCGCCCACACACGCCTTCCTACCTGGACACACTGGCCGAATTGTATTACCAGATGGGCAATACCGAGCGCGCCATTTTCTTTATTCGCCAGGCCATTGCATTGGATCCAGATAACCCAGAAGTGCGCGCCCATCTACATCGACAACTCGCCAAATTTATTTCCGGCAGACGGGGAAAGGTATAAAAAATGGCGAATAATTCTCCAAATTTCCAGGACCCCGAATGGGGTAACATGACACTACGCGGCAATACGCAAGAAAATTTGCAGGATATTCTCGCTCGGCTCGCACTTTTCGATACACTGACCCGGCAGGAATTGCACACCATCGAACGCATTGTGCATCGCAGGCGATTTGTCCCCGGCGAAATGATCCCAACACCGCAATCGGGTTTATTTGTCGTCGTATCCGGTATTGTCCAGGTCGTGCGAAGCCTCGCCGATGGCGAACAGATCGTACTCGACACCCTGAGAGAAGGCGAATTGGTGGGCGAAATTATACCATTGGGTGATACGCAACCCGCGACCTCTATCGCGTCAGTCACACAAAGTGATCTGGTCGGATTCTTCCGTACTGATCTGGTCGATTTGATAAGCACACACCCCAGGATAGGATTCAAAATTCTCTGCCGTTTGGCACAAATTATGTCCCACCGCATGCAACATGCGATGGGCGACCTGCGAAAAATACGCATGACATTGATGAAAATGGAAAACAAATCACCAATACCAGAGGAGGAAGTTGGGATATGACGAGGATTGAGACGGTTCACGCCCGTGAAATTCTGGACTCGAGGGGAAATCCAACTGTCGAAGCTGATGTGCGCCTGAGTTCTGGCATTATCGGCCGCGCTGCCGTGCCTTCGGGAGCTTCCACAGGCGTACACGAAGCTGTGGAATTGCGCGATGGACAAGCGCGCTATTTGGGCAAGGGCGTGAAAAAAGCTGTGCAAAATGTCAACGATAAAATTGCCAAAGCCGTTGTCGGGCTGGATCCATCGGACCAGATAAAAATCGATCAGGTCATGCGCGATGTCGATGGCACACCCAATAAGGGTGCGATCGGCGCAAATGGCATCCTGGGCGTTTCTCTCGCGGCTGCCAAAGCGGCGGCGGCGGCTTATGGCATGCCCCTCTATCGCTATATCGGCGGGGCCTCAGCGTGTCAATTGCCCGTGCCAATGATGAATATTTTGAACGGTGGCGCGCATGCCGATAGCAGTGTTGATCTGCAAGAATTTATGGTCATGCCCGCAGGTGCCGAAAATTTTGCAGAAGGCCTGCGCACAGGTGCTGAAATTTTTCACGCATTGCGCGATGTCCTGAAAAAAGCGGGTTATAGCACGGGCGTAGGCGATGAAGGTGGATTTGCGCCGAGTTTGGGTTCCAATGACGAAGCACTCGATGTTATAGCCGAGGCAATCAAAAATGCCGGCTATGTGCTGGGCGACGATATCTTGCTGGCATTGGACCCCGCATCGAGTGAATTTTACGACGGCGAGCACTATGTGTTCAAAAAGTCGGATGGATCCAAACGATCTTCGGCTGAGATGACTGCATTTTGGAAAGACTGGACGAGCCGGTATCCCATTGTATCTATCGAAGACGGTTTGGACGAAGACGATTGGGCTGGATGGGCCGCGCTGACAGCCGAATTGGGTGATCGCGTTCAACTGGTTGGCGATGATCTATTTGTCACCAACACAACGCGCTTAAAACGCGGGATTTCAGAAAAGGTGGGCAATTCCATTCTCATCAAAGTCAATCAAATTGGAACCCTGACCGAAACATTGGAAGCCATTGAAACGGCCAAACGCGCGGGATATACAGCCGTCATCTCGCATCGCTCGGGCGAAACCGAAGACACGACCATTGCCGATATTGCCGTGGGAACCAATGCCGGTCAGATCAAAACGGGATCGGCATCGCGTTCGGACCGCATTGCAAAATACAATCAATTGCTGCGCATCGAAGAAGAATTGGGCGATGCCGCTATCTATCCCGGACGAAACGCATTTTACAATATCGACACCCCTTAAAAAGGCGCGAAAAGTGAGTAATTCTTTGCTACAAATCGCAATGCCAATTTTACCCGAAGATATGCGAACGCGCTTAAACGCAGTGTACGCACAGGTTCCCGCTGTATCGTGTGCAGGTTGCGATGCACCGGGAAGCTGTTGCGAACTGACAGATGCCGAATACGACGACGATTTTGCAACCATGTATCCGCTTTACGCCGTCGAATACGTCAATATCATAGATTATGTGCGCTCACACTTTGACCCGAAAAAACAGCGGGAATTGCTGAACACAGTCGATGAACGCCCGCGCCGTTGTCCGTTTTTGACACCCGAAGGCGGCTGCTCAATTCACCCTGCGCGCCCCCTGACCTGTCGCACCTACGGTATTTTGAATCAGGTATCACAGGTCAACGCCACGGCTGAATCCGCACACGACAAAGTACCCTGGCAATGGATATCTTCTTTCTTATCCACAGAGCGATATACCGTATGTCCAAAAACCAAATTAAAAGAAGCCGACAAAGTCGATGCACACATGCGGGCGATGGTATCCCTGGAATACGAGCGCGAATTGATAGACATGTCGGACACACTCGACTGGTTAGATCCAGACCGTCGAGAACTATTTCAGCAAATTGCAAAAAAAACCCACCTCACGCGGTGGACGTGGGGTGGATTTAACGCACTCACCCAAAAACCGTTGAAATGGGTAAAACACCACTTTGCAAATCTTTGGAAAGCATCTTTTTTAGGTGAGTAAGTAGTACTTGCAATCCCCGTCCCTAATACCCCTTCTCCTTATCCACCACATTCTGCAGCGCCTCACCATTCACATACCTGTGCAAATTATCCACAAACCGCACCACAGCACGCCTCCGAATATGCTGTGAAGATCCCGCACTGTGCGATGTCAAAATAACATTGGGTTCCGTCCACAGTGGACTATCTTTCGGACATGGCTCCGTATAGGTCACATCAAGCCCAATGCCCGCCAGTTTACCCGACCGCAACGCTGCAACCATAGCCTCCTCATCCACTACCTTTCCCCGACTGACATTGATGAGAAAACTACCCTCTATCAATCGGTCAAACATGTCACCAGATAGCATCTTATGTGTTTCAGCCGTGCTGGGGCAACACACCATAACCACATTGGACTGCGACATGAGTTCGGGTAAATAATCCATCTTCTCCAACAGATCCACAGAATCGGGACAATCCATACCCTCGGGATCGACGGCAATAACCCGAAATTCAAACGCTTTTGCGCGATCTGCAATCGCCTGCCCGATGCCCCCCAATCCAATAATACCCATCGTCATACCCGCCAATTCCAAACACGGCACGCGCTCCCAGTGCTTGTTTTTCATAAACTCCAACTGCGTGTGTATCTGTCGCGTCAATGCCAACAAAAGTGCAAACCCATGTTCTGCAATTTGCGGACCGAACAATCCCCCCGCATTGGTCAAAACCATATCGCTATTCTTAAATTTTTCATACAAATGCCCTTCGGCCCCTGCATGGGGCTGCTGAACCCACTTCAACGCATCTGCGCGGTCAAATTCGGATTCGGCAAGCCGACCAAAAAGCACTTCCACACCCGACAAATAATCGGCCTGCTTTTCTCCCTCTGGCAAAAATATCACCTCAACTTCAGAAGGCGCATCTTTCAACAACGCCTCCACATCCTCTGAATATCGACTGCCAATCAACGTGCGAACCATGCTCTATCTCCTTTTGGTCTTAATTGCTACCACTCAACCTTTGTCAGCTTTCATGGTACAAAAAGAAAACGCCATCGCAAAGCATTTCCGATGGCGTTCTGGATAATATCCATTTTCTAAAGATACCGTTTGATAAGATCGGCAATATCCCCATACCCTTTTTTTTCTGCCCAGGCGAGTGGCGTTGCCCATTCAGCACCCGCCAGTGTGGGATCGGCACCGCGCTCGAGATAGAGACGCGTGAGATCGTATTTACCCCATCGCACGGCCCAGCCAAGCGGCGTAGATTGCAAAAGCTCATCCATCACATTGAGGTCGGCACCATAGTCCAGGAGAATGGTGGCAAAGGCGACGCGTTCGGACTCAGTCATAATCACCTCTCCCCACACGACACCGCATGCCGCCATATCATGGGCGAGGCGGTACCCGAAACGCCCCACCAGATTGGGACTGACGCCATGATCGAGAATCATGCGAAAAATCTCGGGATAAACAGAGCAATCAAAGTCGCGGAATCTGCGATGGGGCTGGGTACGCCACAGGCGAAGAGGTTGCTCGAGCAAACCAAACCAGCGGCTGTCATCGGGAGCCCATTCGAGTTGACGCAGACACATCCCCACAATATTTGGATCGCCCCCACATCCCGCAGCCCACAGGAGTTTTTCAGCAAGTGACGGATCGTTGTGAAGCGCGACCGCAGCAGCAGAAGTCTCACCTTCAAGTCCAGCAGTAATATGATCCAAAACCCCACCGTATCGAAACAGCAAACCCTTCATTTTATCGTCGCGATTATTATACGCAGCCGCTATGGGATTGCCACTCGCGTAAATGCTGGCATTGGGATCGGCACCGCGCTCGAGCAAAAGTTCGGCAATCTCATACTGCGAGTGACCCGCCGCATGAGCCAGCGGTTGGCCCCATGAATAGGGCTTGGACTCGTAGTGGTGAAGTTGATATCTATCGTCGGGATCGAGACCCAGATCCAGCAACAAGCGCACCATATCAAGATTGTCATTTTGTACAGCGATCTGCAGAAGACCGTCCCGCTCACTATCATTGGATTGAAAGCGTTCGGGATATCGTTCTGCATACGCGCGAACAAAATCAAAATCTCCGAGTGCGACAGCAGACTCAAGCGATTGTTCGCAGCCCGCCTGAAGGAGAATACCCGCGCAAATCAAACACCCCTCGTTAAGTGGCCTGTTGCGACCGCGAATATTGTGAACAGCGCCGTCGAGAGGCGACTGGCCCTCGGGGGTAAGATGGGTGATATCCGCACCGCGCTTGAGCAATTCCCAAACGAGATGGTAACGCCCATAAGATGCGGCAGCGTAAATAACACTACCGCCATTGCGATGGCACGCGTCGAGCAAATCGGATTGCCGATCGAGAATCGCCAGCGCATCCCGATCGCGCCCCTCCTGGACAGCCTCAAAGAGCGCGTCATTATCTTCCGTAATGGTAATATTCTTACAAGCAGCGAGTTTGCGTTTCTCGTCTTCCTCTCGCAAAATCTGAACAATCTCATCCATGCCGCGTTCATCTGCTATGGTAAGCGCGTCCGTGGCATCGCGGTGGGGATAAATACCCGCCGTGTGATCTGCACCTGCCTCCATGAGCACACGCACCGCATCCGCGTGCTGATTCATAACCGCGTAGTGAATGGCGAGGTGTTCGTTGTTTTCCGCCATGTAAACATTGACCAGATTGGGTTGCACATCCAAAATATGTTGAATTTTGGCTACATCGCCCTCGCTTGCAGCCTCGCACAGATCGGCGACTTGATACGTTCCATTTGTATCCATGTGAATTCCTTTCTCTATTTTTACTCCAGTCACAAATCTATGGAAAGCGACCAGCGTGTTGATACACGCGGTCTCCGTGTGCTATAAGCATCTCGTTTTCTTCAGGAGAGGGCGCTCGCCAGTCGTCCAACAAAGAAAAATCGTGCTCGAGTTCCGAGCGATCATTGGGCGCTGCAATGGCAATAGCGACGGAGGGATTGGCCAGTGCAAAGCGGTACCATTCTCTTGCAGGAGGCGGTACAAAATTGGGCGGATCGTCCGGGGTAGGCTCCATCAAAGCGCCCCAGCGCAGGCAGGTATAAACAACCACCGGAATATTGCGTGGATCGGTCAACGGAAACACATCCTCTTCTGCACCGCGATGCGCGGCATTATAGCGGAGCATGAGCATATCCAGAGGGCGGGACGCAATCTGTTCAGGCGCGCGGAGGTCGCCCACAGCAATGCGAGCGGCCATATTGCGCTGGTGGCTTGTAAGGCCGAGAAAGCGCACCTTGCCCTGCTCACGAGCGCGAAACATGGCTTCGTACGCACCCCCGTTGGACGCAATATCGCGCCATTCGCCTTCGCTTTCTACATAGTAAAAGGTCACAACATCTATATAGTCGGTATTCAGTTCGCACAATGCATCTTCAAGCTCCCGTTCGGCACCTGAAGCAGCCCTGGATTTGAGTTGCCAGGCCAGTACAATTTTCTCTCGTTCCGCACCCATGCCCGCAACAGCGCGGCTCAAGCCATCGGGACGACCGCACCAATTGAGATAATTGACACCCCGCTCAACCGCATAATGGACATCGGCGGGTTGCAAGTGGGTATTGCCGCGCGTAGCCAGACCCAGGCGACAAAGAGGCGGGGTATTGTCGTCGAATTGAAAGGTACGTCGCATGGATTCTCCTTGAGACTATTTTGAACAGATAAATACTGAACACATGTATAGTTATCATTCAAAGAAATGTCAAGCGCAAACACACAGCTTTTAGCGATGTGTTGACATCGGGCGTAAGTTGGCTATCATGTCTGAATCTGACGTAATTCTTACGAACAAAAGTGAAACGGAATCATATTGACAAAACACAATCCCTATGAAGCATTTCATGTGAGGGAATTTCGGTTATACGCGCTGGGTTGGTTTGCCGCATTGGTCGGAATGCAAATTCAGAGTGCCGCCATAGGATGGGAAATGTATGCGCGCACCGGGCAAGCACTCGCGCTCGGCCTGGTGGGCCTGGCGATTGCATTGCCGACAATGATCTTAGCACTCCCGGCAGGTTATCTCGCCGACCGCTTTAACCGACGCACAGTCATGATGTTGAGCTTAACGGGCACGACCATAACCTCTCTGGCTCTGGCCGCAGTGTCGTGGAAGCAAGGACCAATTGCCCTGATGTACGCCCTGCTCGTGGTCGATGCTGCAATAACCGTACTCGGTGCGCCTGCACGGCGGGCAATTGTACCGCAACTGGTACCGCGCGAGATGTTTCCCAATGCCGTAGCATGGAGCATGAGTTTAATGCAAATGGCGTGGGTAGTGGGACCTATGATCGGAGGCTTGATTGCAGCGGTCTATGTCCCTGCGGCGTACCTGGCAAGTGCCGGATGTACAGGATGGTTTTTGCTGGTATTATCCCGATTGCGCGTACCGCCCGTAGAACGCGATAAAAATGCAGCGCGGGTTTCACCGCTGCAAAATCTGATGGGCGGGCTGGTATTTCTGAAGAACAACCAATTGCTTTTGTCGCTCATGGCACTGGACATGTTTGCCGTGCTATTGGGCGGGGCCGTGTATTTATTGCCGATTTACGCGCAGGACATCTTAAATGTGGGATCCCAGGGATTCGGAATTTTGCGATCAGCACCCGCGGCGGGCGCCCTGATAATGGCACTGACACTGGCACACTTGCCGCCAATGAAAAAAGCCGGCAGAAATTTACTCCTCACCGTGGCCGGATTTGGCATAGCAACCATTGTATTTGGATTATCGGAAAACTTCTGGTTGTCATTTGCGATGCTCGTCTTGACCGGGGCATTTGACAACGTGAGCATGGTCATTCGCCACACACTCGTACAGTTAATCACCCCCGATGCAATGCGCGGCAGGGTATCCGCTGTAAACGGAGTATTTGTAAGCGCGTCAAATGAACTGGGAGGCCTCGAATCTGGAGGCGTAGCAGAATTGTATGGACCTGTATTTTCCGTAGTAAGCGGCGGCATCGGAACGCTTTTGGTTACAGGTATAACAGCAATAGCTTCCCCGCGCTTGAGAAAAGTAGGCGCATTGGATGAGGTAGAAGAAGGATAGTGCAGCAGGAGGCAGACCTGTTGATCAGGCCCAGGGCGAAGTATGTTGGACCACAACCCGTGATTTAATGTCGCTTAATAATAACATAACTGATATCATCATCGGGTGCATTGAAAGCGATGAGGTCTTCTTTGATGGCGTGGAAAATTTCTTTGGAAGTCAAGTCTTCAATCTCGCGGAGTTTTTGTTCGAGATAATGCGGCGCGTAAAACTCGCCATTGCGGTGGTGTTCAATTAGACCATCGGTGTAAAGAATGAGAATATCGCCCGCGCCCATTAAATCCCATTCGTTAAGTTCATATTCTTCCTTAAAGCCGAGCACACTCTCATTGATATTGCGATCAATGTCGCGTTGCGAAGGAAACGTACCAATGGGCGGAGAAGCAATCATTCTATCTTCGGGCACTTCGACAATACCTTTGTACTTGCGCGAATAGACCAGCGGCATGGGATGCCCCGCCGATAAGAACTGGAAATGTCCCTCCTGAGATATCTCACCGTAAATCATCGTAATAAATTTGCTGAGACTCGACGAATTGTAAAACCGCGTATTGAGATTTTCAAACAACTTGGCCGTGATATTGCCATAATAATCCATTTCGTAAATCGCACCCATCAAAAAAGCCTGGTGAAGCATCGCGGCGAGAAGCGCGTCCGTAATTTGGTGCCCCGAAACATCGGCCACTGCCACACCCGCTTTAAAGCGACATTCCTCCAGCTTTTTGACAACATCATCCTGCCCGCGACCGCGGGCTTTTTTTATCCGAGCATCGAGATCGTAGCGCTTCTTAAAATCAACATAGACAATATGATCGCCACCCACAATACCGTTGAGCGGAATGGTCTCACCGTAAATATCAATACCATCGAGCGTGGGTATTTCCCCCGGCAATGGTTTGACGTAGCGGGCAATATCCTGGAAATTATTCAACTCCCCCATAAGAATCTTCATGGAGTCATTCACTTGCTGGATACCCGTCTCACCTATTTCATCAAAAGCCATAGAATTTTCACCCACAGTTTATTTGTATGAATATTAACTACCCGACACCTGCACAGCCTCGAGCCGCTGCACATCCCGATCTTTCTCCATTGCCTCTGGATAGCGGTCTGGCAAATGCGAAATATTGTTGAGACGCTCGAGATACTCGCCTTCGAGGCGGAAATCTGCGGACTGAATATTGTCTTCGAAATGTGCAAGAGTACGCGCCCCAACAATAGCAGATGTGATTGCGGGTTGTTCGAGCACCCAGCGCAAAGCAACCTGTGCAGGGCTGCGCCCCAGTTCGTCAGCCACCTTAAACAATTCGGTCAATGTCTCATCGGCATTATCCGCAAAATACTTTTGGGGATAACCCCACCCTTCTTCAGAGCGCGATCCTGGATAAGTGCGTTCGCCGGGTTTGTATTTCCCAGAGAGAAAGCCACCCGCCAAAGGACTCCAAACAACCACTCCCAACCCTTTGGCCTGACAAACGGGAATGAGTTCTTGCTCAATATCGCGCACGACAAGGCTGTATTGCGGCTGATAGCACACAAAGCGCGACAGGCCATTGTGATCGCTAATCCACAGCGCATCCATCAAACGCCATGCCTGATAGTTACTACAGGCAATATAGCGCACCTTGCCTTGATGCACCAGGTCGTCCAGAGCGCGAAGCATTTCTTCCATCGGTGTCTGCTGGTCAACATGGTGAATATAGTAAATATCGATATAATCCATGCCGAGGCGTTGCAGACTGTCTTCAATCGCCTGCATGATGTGAAAACGCGACATACCCGAATCATTGGGACCTGATCCCACGGGATTGTAGAACTTGGTCGCAACAACAGCATTTCTTCGTCGCCCCTTAAGTACCCTGCCCAGATAATCTTCCGACAAACCGTCGGCATAAGAATTGGCCGTATCAAAAAAATTGACACCGCGATCCATAGCCAGATCGACCAGCCGTTTGGATTCAGCTTTGTCAGCACCATTGCCAAAGGTCATAGTACCCAGGCAGATCTCAGAAACTTTAAGCCCACAGCGTCCCAACTGGCGATATTTCATTCATCCTCCCGAAAATTCTCGAACCAAACGCAACTTTTGAAAAGTAACTATTTGTCAGCCTCAAATCAAGTCAGGCAATTCTCATCCGATAGAATCTTGTACGAAGACATAAACGGCACATAAAAAGAAGCAAATGATTTGGGACCTGAGCCATCGAAAAGCACCGTATCTCCAACGAGATCTTTAACAATCCGCTTGCCACTTCGGCTGCCACTCGGCCGCGTGGATTTCATCATATGGGCAGCATGTTCCAAAAAGCGTTTATCACCCGAGTGCTCGTAGGCATGGCACACTGCTTCCATTTCTCGAGGACCGCCCGCCCGCCGCTGAAGACTGGGCAATTCTTTATAGAAAAATCTGCCATCGGGCATCACGCAATGATCGAGCAAATCCCTCATTTCCTCCACAATAAGTGGCGGAATCCGATCGTCTCCCGTAGCGGTATAATACCGATGCAGCGCGTTGATCGCTATAGAAATCATAAAAGGTACCCGCACCAGGGTATGCGCGGTATAAGGCGCGAGAAAAGCACCCCATTTTTGTTTCCACTCGATAAATTGCTCGGCAATTTTGTCACATGCATCGAGATATTTTTCTTCCTTTGTCTCGATATACACAGCAATCAGACCGCGCATCGCCCAGCCAGTTTCACGCGCTTGCTGCCCCCCAGCGCGAGCAAATTTGGGCGAATCGAGATGGCGAATCATATTATCCGCAATGGAAATCGCCTTTTCGCGAGCCTCCCGTTTGCCAGTCATGTGATAGTAGTCCAGCAACCCCTCGGTCCACTCGTGCGAAGGCGTTACACCGCCCGTCACATGTCCCGCCGTATGAATGGGTTGCCCACCCATTTTGAGTGGATCTTCGCTGTAATGACAAAAATCCACGTCAATCCAGTGTTGGGCAGCCACACACGCAACATCTCTAAACCGACGCTCTCCCGTCTTCGCATAGAGCAAAAACATCGCGTGTGGAAAATCGTACTCATTATTGGTCCACACGAGCTCCCCTTTGCCGCGTCCCTGCTGCGTGTACCCGTGATCGGGACCATCGCCCCAGTGCATCATCCCAAGGCCCTGATTGCGCCCATCTGCCATATTGATAATACTGGCTTCAATAGCCTGATTTTTATTCGTAGGAAAAAGATTCTCCCACACACTGGCCTCGCGATACCATGATTCAGGCAGAATACCGATATCCGGATATTGAAATTGGAGCGATTGTACAACAACATCGTCCAGAGACATAGCAGAGGTATGAAAATAAAATTGCATGCGATGGGTTTTGGCCACGCCTTGCAAAATTTTGACGGGATCCTGACTTGCGGGATAAATATCAAAGTCAACACCATCTTCGCCAACTGCAATCCCTTTGGGAAAATTTTGATGCGCTTGAAAAGGCGTAAAACAAACGCCTTTTTCAGCATCGCACCAGTCCGTCCAGAAATCGCCGTAAAACGTCTCAAGTACGTGTTCAACAGACTGAAAAACAATAGTCTCAGCATCCAGAAGACGCGCATTCTCACCTTCTCTGATGTCAGTGCGATAATAACCTTCTCCAGTAGCACATCGCACATCGCCCACACCCGATGCGGCGAATTTCAGCGCAATCTCGGACACATCAACACTCGTTGCCTTCTCCCGATTGATAAACTGATAGTCCAGACGAATATGAGATTTGCCTGCCCATGCTTCGATCAGAACGCGCATATCAAACAATGTACCTGCATCGCCAACGTGCTTACCCGCACATTCAACAAGACTCCGCACAGGGCCTGATTCGAGAACGTTAATGGTATCGATATTAGCGAAATACGACACGCCTTCTGCATCGGTTATACTAAAAGAAGTATTTGCACCAAACCATTCGGTATCATTTACGCGAATCGCCTTGAACAGATCCGTACCGAGCCCAATATCAACAGAAAGAACACCTGTATCAATCGTATAAAGATCTCCCCGTTGCGTCACCGTAGTCCTCTCATCGGGAACAGGCGTAGAAATACTGCCATCAGTAGCAAAAGTAAGTTCATGTGCCGCATTGCCGGGAAGATCGGCCAGAAAATGCGCCATAAGCCACTTGATCGATCCATCGTCCCAGCACGCTGTAACATCGGTTTGAACCGGTATATCTGTTCCATTATTACAAATACCAAATTGCCCAGAGTCGATGAGTCGCCCCTGGGCAAATGGGATACCAATCGAAACGGGTTCGCCAATGCGGTCGTACATCGAAAGTTTATCAAAATGAATCGTGGACACAATCTCCTCCCTTGAGTTCATCAAACCACCAGCCTGCTTCCACCGAATATATTCCAAAGCTCCACCTCATGCAACAACGCGATAGACGTGACAACTTGACGCTATGTAGTTTTGTCTTATATTATCGCCACGCAGTCTGGTTTTAATGTCTTTATCTCCTCCACAATCCAATAGAAAGGATTATGCTATGTCATTGCAATTAGGCGATGTTGCCCCCGACTTTACCGCAGAAACCACGGAAGGCACCGTCAACTTTCACGAATGGTTGGGCGATGGCTGGGGCATTCTGTTTTCCCATCCCGCCGACTACACGCCGGTATGCACCACCGAATTGGGTGCCATGGCGAATATTAAGGACGAATTTGAGAAGCGCGGAGTCAAAGTTTTAGCAATCAGCGTTGACCCCCTCGAATCTCATGAAGGCTGGATTAGCGACATCAACGAAACGCAAAATGCAACCGTGAATTATCCGATGATCGCCGACCCCGACCGCACAGTGGCCGATCTCTACGAGATGATCCATCCCAATGCAGATAATACACTAACCGTCCGCTCGGTATTTGTAATTGGTCCCGACAAGACGATCAAACTGATGCTCACTTACCCGGCATCCACGGGCCGAAACTTCGACGAAATTTTGCGCGTAGTCGATTCCCTGCAACTGACGGCCAAGCACAGTTTGGCCACGCCAGTGAACTGGCGACCCGGCGATGATGTGATTATTTCACCCACAGTTTCAGATGAAGATGCCGCCAAACGCTTCCCCGGATACACCGCAGTGAAACCCTATTTGCGCGTCATACAGCAACCCGCTGATTAAACGACCACCCATAAAAAGCAAAAGGTCTGTGACGAGTGTCACAGACCTTTTTTTCATTCGGTCAATCTATTCATGCCGCAGTGCTTCCACCGGATTGGACAGAGCCGCGCGAAGGGCGTGGAAGCTCACAGTAAGCAATGCAATCGCCAATGCGACCGCGCCACTTACAACAAATATCCACCACGAAAGATCCGTGCGATAGGCAAAGCCGTCCAGCCAATTTCGCATGGCAAAATACGCAACCGGCCATGCAAACAAATTGGCAAGCAAAACCATAATTGCAAATGTCCTGGAAATTAGCATCACAATATTTGACACACTCGCGCCCAAAATCTTTCGCACCCCAATTTCTTTCACGCGCTGCTCAACCGTAAATGCCGCAAGACCAAAAAGACCCATACACGCGAGCAAAATCGCCATCCCCGAAGAGAGCATTGTAAGCGCCTGCGCCCGCTGTTCTGCATAGTACATGTATTCAAACTGCTGATCCCACATCATATATTCAAACGGCTGATCTGCGGGAACAAATCGCTTCCAGGTCTTTTCAAAAAAAGCGAGCGTCTCTTCCATGTCTTCGGCTTTGACGCGCACGCCCAAACTGTAAAATTGCTGGTGCCGAAGCGTCAGCGCAATGGGGCCAATTTTTTCGTGCAACGGACTGTAGTGAAAGTCTTGCACAACACCAATCACCGTCCCCTTCCGATTTCTCACCCGATCAACCCACTCAAAAGATTTGCCGATGGGATCATCCCAACCGAGCCTCGCCACCGCCGTTTCATTAATAATAAAAGCTTTCGACGTGTCTGTGGGAAATGCAATCGGATCAAATTTTCGTCCCTCTACCAGTTCGATTTGAAACACATCGAGATAATCTTCATCGATCTCGAGAAGCGGCATACGCCAGTCTGTACCCTCGTGTCCCTCTGCCCGAATGGTTCGGGTAATGCCCCCGCCCCATCCCGTCCACCAGCGATAAGCCGTTGCTTCAAGTACATTCGGATGGGCGAGAAATGCCTGTTTGACCGTGACATAACGAGCGGCGAGCTTTTGCCCCGGATCTGATTTTGTTTCCTGGTCGAGCACAAATATGCGCATGAGGACCATCTGTTCCGTATTAAACCCCAAGCGCTTATTTTTAATATAGTCGAGTTGGCTATAGATCACCCCCGTACTCGCGATCAAAATAATTGAAATCGCAAATTGCACCACCACCAGCCCCTTTCGAATCCACTGCCCCCGCAAACCCGCGCGAAACGCCCCCTTTAGCGTCTCTGTGGGTTCATAAGCCGAAAGAAAAAATGCGGGATAGACACCGGCCAACAGCCCGACAAATATGGCAATACCGATCAAAGCAATTGCGAGCACGGGATCACTCGACAAATTCAATTCGATCTGCTTGAAGAAAAAGGCATTAAACTCGGGAAGCACGAATTTAACGGCAACAAGCGCGAGAACAAGTGCAACCAATGAAGTGAGAACAGACTCGCCCAAAAACTGCCCCATCAGTTGTGAACGATACGCCCCGGATACCTTTCGCAACCCGACCTCGTGTGCCCTGCGAGCCGATTGCGCCGTGGTCAAATTTGTGAAATTGATACATCCAATCGCAAGCACCAGAACTGCAATAGCACCAAATTGATAAACGCGATCAATATCACCGAAGTACCAATCCAGATTGTAGTCCTGCCTCGAATAGAGATAAATGCGGTTGAGAGGCTGGAGATGATATGCATTTGTACGCGCGATCTCTGCGCCCATATAGCGATCAATAAATTCGGGAAATTTTGCGGATAGCCCTTTTAGATTCACCCCTTCTCGCAGCAAAAAATACGTATTGACGGGACGCCAGCCATCGGTTGGTATCCAATTTTCCCAGACGTATTTCGCGCCTGGGGACGTAAATCCACCTGTTGAAACATAATCGAATTGCAGTGTAGAATTGTGGGGCACATCTTTTAATACCGCTGTGATGGTGCGCTCGCCTCCGTGGTGATTGCTCTTAGCGGTGATGGTCTTGCCCATCGGATCTTCGTCTCCAAACAACCGCTTTGCCGCCGACTCTGTTATGGCGATAGCATTTGGATTGGGAAATGCGGTTTTGGGATTGCCGCGCGCAAATGGAAAGTCGAAAATTTCAAATATCTCGGGATCGGCAACACAGACATTCATTTCAAATTTTTTTTCGTCCAAACGCACATCTACGGAACTCCACCTTATCACGCGTACGGCTTTCTCCACTTCGGGAAAGTCCTGCTCGAGTGTGCGTGCCAGCGCGCCCGACGTAAATGGCAAATAATCCGATTGCCCCCCGGATCGGGTCTCCCGGATAACGCGATAGATCCGATCTCCTTTTGCATGCCAACTGTCAAAACTCAACTCGTCCTGAATATAGATCACGATCAAAAAACACGTGCCCAGACCAATAGCAAGCCCCAAAATATTGATCGCACTAAAGGATTTTTGCCGATTGAGATTTCTCAGCGCGATAATCAGATAATTTCTAAACACGACAACCCGCCTTCGTTACAAGTAGAGCGTATTGAAAAACCATTACTCATTGAGCACGAAGAATATAGTGAACATTTGTTCACAAGTCAATAGATAGAGCATATTGAAAAACCATCACCAATTGGACCCACCTGGATCTCATATAGTTTCTCTTTTGGGACAGATGCATTATATTGATTTTCCGTTTTCCCACACATTCTCTACCTGATCGCGATATGAAGACCTTTACCCGTACAACCCTCTATCTCATCATCCTCTCTACCTCCTTGCCCGGATGCAAAGACAAACCCACCGCACCGCCGGAAGATCCAGAGCCGCCACCGCCCGTTGTATCGCAGACGCAAACAGGCATCCAAATCACAACCCATGTGGGCACGACACACACCCTCATCTTAATACCCGAAGGCACTTTCGAAATGGGCGCCAACAACGGCATACGCAATGAAGGACCAGAACACACCGTCCATCTCAAAGCCTATTACATAGACCACACAGAAGTCAGCAATGCCCACTGGAACCCCTATGCCATTGCGGAACGCCAACTGCCCAACTTCGACCCGCCCGAACATCCCGTTGTCAACATCAACTGGTTTCAAGCCAGCGAATACTGCACATGGCTTGGCGGACGCTTGCCCACCGAAGCCGAATGGGAAAAAGCAGCGCGCGGAACCGATGGTCGCATCTATCCATGGGGCGCTGCCCCAGACCCCAACCGCGCCAACTACCTCAACAGCGGCGATCCCTTTGACAACGGCACAGCACCTGTTGCATATTATCGGGAAGGCAATCGCGACGGGCGCAGTCCCTATGGCGTATTAGACATGGCAGGCAATGTTTGGGAATGGATACAAGATGAATACGACAGCGCGTACTATCAACGCAGCCCAAGCGATAACCCCGTCAATTACGAACTCAAAACCCACTTCTTGCACATTGAACGCGTTGTACGCGGTGGATCCTGGTTCAGCACCGCCTTCCTGGTACGCACAACAGCGCGCGCCGCTCGACAATCCAACCTCCAAACCGATACACTTGGATTCCGGTGTGTGGTGGATCGATAATTTTGAGTGGGTATTGACGTTACGCATACTTGGGTGATAAACCATCGTTTTTTCTTTTATTTTTATTTTTCATGCCTTCGGCGACTTCATTTTTTTGCGCGCCCAAAAAAATGAAGCAAAAAAAGGGCGCCCCTGCGGGGGGCTTGCACAGCGCAAAGCGTTCTTGTGACAATACGCCATACAGTGGCCTTCAAAGTTGGATGGACAATAGATAGTCTGGTGCGAGACGGACTCACGCGCTGTGCGTAATGGCTTTGTCTAATCTTGTTTTGTGATGGATCATTGTGTGATGGCTTATCTGAAATAATGGGTAACATCAGTTATAAATTACAAAGGACACGCATTCATATATCGAGTGCATGTCCTTTTTACTTTTTGACAGAGATCAAAGACGGAGGATTTCGAGAAGTCTTTTTAGTTCGTTGTCATGTCGGGCGGCCCGCTGTAAGTCAGATAAAGTGAAACGTTGTCTCAAATGATCCGCCGTCAGTTGTTTGCTGTACTCAGGCCAAACTTTCCGAAGTTCCGCCTCCGCATTGTTTACAATTTTTCGACTCTCGTGTCCTTCATGCAACCTGAGCAGCAACCCTTCCAGGTTCGGATGCAGAAAAATGAGTTCCAAATTCTCCTTCGACGCCACACTTTGCGCGTCGCGTCCGGCCTGTTTGTCTTGTCTAATACGGTCCGCATCAAGCAACACCAGCTTATCGCTAATGTCCCGCCTTTCGAAATGTCTATTCAAATAGCGGGCGGCTTCCTCGACTACGACTACTGAATCGCCGCCGTATCCCAACCCAACGTTCAGGTGCAGATGTAAGCCCTTCTCGTCGCAACAGTTTTGGAGGAATCTAACGAAGGCCCGGTCACTCGTCCCCTCAACCCCGATGAATATGACCCGCCTGAGTGGAACCCTGTAGCGACGCATCGATTTTTAGCCAATCTTTGGAATACCACCGAGCACCCCCGCCCGGTATTTGGGATAGAGACGTGTATCTCGGCGGAGACCCTGCACATCTTGTGCTCCATGCACACGAGTTGCGCCACTGCTATCCTTCTCGACGATAAAAATCTCCTCCTTTTCCAGATTATCGAGCAGACCGACATTGTGAGAGGAGACAAAAAGCTGTGCGCCAAAAGGATTGATCTCATGGGAACGGAACCAGCTAAGAATTTCGCCAGCGATATCCACATGAAGATCGCCATCTATCTCGTCGAGAACAGCAGGAACACCGATGCGCAGCGCGACAACGATCTGAGGCAGTAGATGGAATAGGCGTTTCGTTCCACTGGATTCAAAACGCAGGGGGATCGGCGTATCAAGCCCGTGATGGTCAAAGAACGCTTCCTTTGTCCCAGATTGGTCAGAAATATTTATATCCTGAATTCCCAAATCACTGGATCGAATATGATTTCTAATCCAGGATCTCAGATCGGAATCATTCTCGAACATATCCATCACCGTTTGGGTCGGAAGTGCCCATCTTTCATGAAATCTGATATTAGTTGACACAAGAAAAAATTCCATCCATTTTGCAAGACGCACCGCCATGGGCACATTGAGCAGGGCGAGCGTGGCGATCACAGATGTATCCGCTCGAACTGCTTGGAGGCGATCATCCCCGGGTTTAAGACCAAATTCGCTGGAAACATATATAGGTTCTCCTGGAGCACCGCGCTCGAAAAGGCGCCGGGGACGGCCCTTTGGGAAGTGGGACAAGGCTTCGTAAGAAAAGAAAGGATCATTACCACCGCATACCACCGCCAACTCGTATCGGAACAACTGATGGGCTTCGCCCAGCCAATCTGCTTCAAACTCCAGGCAAAACCGCGTTGGTTCATTTCTGCTTTCCTTAGAAAAAAAGGGGAAAAAGGTTTTGATCGGCCTGATCTCCTCAGTGGATGATGCGAATGAAGCAGCGAAGGCTGTAGCGACCAGCGCACTGAGCAATGTTGACTTGCCAGACCCATTGGGACCTATGAGCACGACCACAGAAGGAAGCCGAATATCCGGCTTTGCTGTGCTCCTTCGGAACCGCGGCAGGTCGGGAGCAGTTCCCGGAATACGCAGATCAAGAACGACTTCTTCGCGGACCGAATGGAAGTTAGATATGGAAAATTTATGAATCATATCGAAATAATAACAATTTTTTGTCGAGATAGCAATATAATACTAAAAAATAAAGGGCAATCAGTGTCCCGCTCTTGTGGACTGATTGCCCCGTTCCGCATGTAAACCTCTTTGCATTCTCAAACTCGAGCAGTGTGATAAACCTCTTTGAGCAATGCGTCCATGATGAAATCGCGCAGAGCTTTATCAGACATAAAATCGTTCACAATCTTCTGATTTCTGCCTTGCCGTTGAACAAATGCTTTCATCACCTCGGGTTCAAAAACCTGCTTAAACTGCTCAATTGAATTGGCCTGCGCCTGTTCCGCAAGACGTGCATTTCGCACCATATCGCCTGAAATCTGATCAAATAGCAATTTATCCTCATCCGTCCAACTGGTGCCAAACCGCTCATTAATCACTTCAATAATAGACGATAGCGGTGCGGTATGGTCGTCTTTGGCCTTTGCCGTACCAACATCACCCACGCCCTGCACAAACTCTTTGTCCCTCACCTCCAATGCCCCGCTACCAGAAAATGTCATCTCGTTGCGATAGTGTGAAAGTGCGACTTCGTCGTCGAGTTCCAACATGCCCTCCCCCGAACGGCGAGGCAATTTGGTGAACAAATACCGCGCATACGCATAGAGCTTTTCCAACTCGGGATCCTGCCATTCGATAATCTGACTCAAAAAGCCATACAGCCGTATAAAGCTCTGCAAGGTGCTTTTGAAAATTTCGCCTTCTTCCGTGTACGCTTCCCCACCCAAACCCGATACACCGTAAGATTGCTTGAATCGCTCCACAGAGGGATCGATCCATTTGTTGAGTTGCCCGTGATCATGCTTTGTTTGAAGTGGTTGGAGCTTGAAATAGGTCCTGGCAAATTCCTCAATCTCCTCATCGCGCAGCACGGGTTCACTTTTCAGTATTGCATCCAACGTATAGAGATGGTTGGGATCGGTCGGTTCATCGATCTCCGTCTGTTCGTAATACGGCTTGAACGCCTCTTTGATCTCGTCAATCTCATTGGCAAAATCCAGCACAAACGTATCTACCTTTCCGCCTGCTGTGCGGTTGAGACGCGACAGAGTCTGAACCGCTTTCAAGTCTGCAAGCCGCTTATCGACGAACATCGTATGCAAAAGAGGTTGATCAAATCCAGTCTGATACTTCTCCGCGACAATCAATATCTGATATTCGGGCGTAGCAAAATGGGCGGGCAATTCTCGTTCACTAATGCCGTTCATGCTCGCCTCTGTGTAATGCTTATCTTCGACATCTGGATCGACAACAGTTCCAGAAAACGCCACAAGTGTTTTGAGATCTGTATATCCTCTTGCCTCGATATACCTGTCAAAAGCCTGTTTGTAGCGCACCGCATGTAACCGCGAGCGTGTAACAACCATCGCTTTCGCATTGCCATTGATCTTCTTGCGGGTAAAAGCCCGAAAATGCTCAACCATAATTTCCGTCTTCTGCGCGATATTGTGCGGATGCAAACTCATAAACCGCGCAATAGCCCGCTTCGCCTTGCTCTCATCCACCTCGGGATCGTCTTCAATCGCTTTGGACAATTTGTAATACGTCCTGTAAGTGGTATAATGCTTGAGCACATCGTGAATAAAACCCTCTTCAATACCCTGACGCATGGCGTAAAGATGGAACGGCTGCGGATTGCCCTCTGCATCGCGCACGCCAAACATTTCGAGCGTGCGGTGTTTAGGCGTAGCCGTAAAAGCATAAAAATTGATATTCGGCTGCGGTCCCCGGCGTTTGGCCTCCGCAAGAATCAGATCTTCCATATCGGGCGGGTCTTCCCCCTCAGCCTCCTCAGTCTCTGCTTGCTCAAGCCCACCCAACACACCGCGCAAATTGCTCGCACTTCGCCCCCCCTGACTGCTATGAGCCTCATCCACAATCACCGCGAATGTCCTGTCTGACAGATCTTCCACCTTGCCCATCAAAAAAGAAAATTTTTGCAGCGTCGTAATGATGATCTTCGTCCCCTTATTGAGTTCATCCGCCAGATCACTCGAATTGCGGTCCTCATCAATCTTGACAACCACACCCTGCTTGTGTTCAATCTGATAGATATTATCCTGCAACTGCTTGTCCAGATTGCGCCTGTCAGAAACAACCACAACCGAATTGAAAATAGGCGCATCCGCATCATCGTGGATACTGGCAAGCTGATGGGCGAGCCACGAAATCGTATTGGTCTTACCCGACCCAGCACTGTGCTGAATCAGATGTGTGCCCACACCTTTGGCTCTGGTATCTGCAATCAGATTGCGAACAGCGGTGAGCTGGTGATAGCGGGGAAAAATCAGGGTTTCTCTGGTGGTGGTTTTGCGCGTGGTGACGTCGGTAGTCTTTTCCACATAAAGGTGGATAAATCTGTGGATAATATCCAACCAACTGTCGCGCTGCCAGATTTCTTCCCAGAGATAACCGGTTTTGTATCCCGTCTGATACTGGTGATCGTCTGGATTGCCTTTACCGCCTTTATTACCCGTATTAAAAGGCAGGAAGAAAGTCTTATCACCCGAAAGCCGCGTCGTCATATACACGTCATCGGTATCGACGGCAAAATGCACGAGCGCGCGTTTTTTAAACTGGATAAGGGGTGTTCTGACCGTAGGAACGCGGTCCTTGATATATTGCTGAATAGCGTGACCCGTACGCTGTCCTGTGAAAGCATTTTTGAGTTCAACCGTAGCAATGGGCAGACCGTTGAGCGACAAAAGCATATCAATCGAATGATTGCTCTCCACATCATAACGCACCTGTCGCATCACCGTGAGACGATTCTGATTATAGCGTTTTTCCGTTTCGACATTCAGATGGGTCGGCGGACGAAAATACGCCAGACGCAGATGTTGCCCCCGGTCACGCACGCCATTCCGCACCACATCGAGCAACCCGCGCTTATCGCACTCAGAGGCAATCCGCTTGACAACTGCCTCCTCCACCGCGTTGCCATAGCTCCTTTTGAGCGCATCCATTGTATCGGGCTGCGTCTCATTGAGAAACGCGAGCAACGTGTGTTTGTCCAGACCGAGTTCGGGATCAAACTGGCGATTATCAGCTTTGGCATATCCAGCGCGATCTACCAGCCACGCTTCAATCGCGTTCTCAAAGTCTTTTTCGGATGTGGGTTTACTGGTCACTGGGGCTTTCCAACTTTCTATGCATCACGCAACGTTTCTTCGGCATTTTCTACATGTGCTATTCAAAAGCAGACCGCGCCACTCCCGACTGACGAATTATCGAATGCAACGTACCAATACGCAATTCCTTGTGATCTGGCACGGGCACTGTATTCGTTCCAGTTTTGAATTTCCGCTGCATGACTATATGGCTACCTCGTCTGCGGACTTCTTCAAAACCGTGCTTGGCGAGGATGTCACACACTGCCTTCCCAGACAAAATCCGCAATTTAGCCAACAGCCACCTCAAGCCGCGTGACGTACATCCCGTTGTGAAGACGCTCCTCTATTTCTTCAGGCGAAGCACATTCCAAAAACAACTCCACAGCCTCTTGTAAATTAGCTCGTGCCTCTTCAATACTATCTCCCTGGCTGGTCACATCTAATTCAGGACACCGAGATACGTAGCCATCGCCCTCGCGTTCAATAAGAGCTGTTATCTGATAATTCATCTGTTCTCTCCATATATGATCTGGTTGTTTGGCTATTCGGATGATCCTTCTTGCTGAAATAATTTGTACTACTTACTCGGAGACGCGCCAGATGACTTTCGCTCAACGGAAATATCCGCCATTTTTTTTATAATTTCGCGCACCTTGGGACTGGCAAGCAATTCATCTGCTTTGACATACTGACCGCCCCTTGAGGTTACGTATATCTTCAGTCCTTCTTCTGATGCGTTCTTAGACATGGATGGCCCCTCCTGAAGTTCAATGAACAAAGTTCGGTCAGTCAGAATCCGAAATAAAAAAGAAATTAATCGCCTTAAAGACCTCTTGACCTAATTGCTTCATAATCAATGCGTAGAAATCAAACTCCGTCTCCACCATCAGGTCGTCCTGATCTTCTGGCACAACCACGATAATGAGGTTTTCAGCGGTATCAATGGAGATTTCCACATTCCAATTCAACTCTAAAGCGGCAGCCTCGACAACAGAACGCACTTGACGCCAGTCGAGGCGAACAGGCGCAGGGTGTAGATGTGACCAGGCGGCATCTTCCTCTGGGCAATCCCAGTCTTCGGCAAGTGCGGCTTCACTTAACAATGCCGCTTCAGGAATATCTTGCTCATCAGCGAGAATCGTCACATAAGCGCGTCGCGGTTTTGACAACTGGATAGGCTGCTGCAACCGCACATTGCCCTGTTCATCAATCATAGCTTCAATGGTTTGTCGCATTTGTCACTCCTTCACGGAGTATATCAGTTGAGAAGTCCCTTTCCTGTACAGATTCTGCATCCGAACATCAATTTTCTGCTGGCAATATCTCATCCCCACTGCACGGTGGCTCATTACCCGACGTCTCCAGAAAACGATCAAAAGCCTCCAAATCGGCACATGTGGCACGTTCTTGAAAGTAGCGAGCCGTCCGCAAAGCAGCCACCTTCTCCGCTACAGCCACGTTAATAAACTGGTTGAGCGTTGTACCCTCTTCCTCCACCACTTTTTCCGCCTCAGCTTTAAGCGAGGCGAGCAGTCGCAGGGTGTAATTACTCAGGGTAGCCATAATCAAAGAAATTTAATTCATTATCATCTGCAAGTGATTCTTCGCAAAATAGAACAGTCAAGGCCTTTCCATATCCACCCAGTCCGATCACATCTTCATTGATTTCCTCCGACTGTGCTCCTGCAAACCAGGCATCCAAGTAGGAGCTACTTTCCACTTTTGCACCCGATAGAATGTTGTTTTGATCTTCATTGAATGCAGCAGTTTGGCTTTGTGGAGGTATGCCTTCCCCTTTTTTTAGCCACGATGCTCCTTGAATTTTTGTTTTCATCGTGTCAGACATAAACGAGTACTCAACTCTATTATTGGAACTTACAATGAGAGCAACGGGATAGTCTGCAAAGGTCGCATATCGGATGGCAGTAGCAGTAATTGATGTTTTACATTTTTCGGAAAGCGCTTCAATTGCATGAAATCCAGGAATTGTCTCTTGACCGAGTGCTGTTCCAAATAAATGTCGAGGCATGAGTAGCGCTGCGGCAAAGTGGTCGGCCTCAAGCTCGTGAATGGCACTGGCTGTAAATCCGTTGTGAGAGCGATGAATACCATCACCTTCTGGAAATAAAAGTTCCGGGTGGCTTGGTAAGAAATAGTGCCCTAATTCATGTGCTACAGTGAACCGAATAAACCCTTCATTGTTGAATTTAGATGAATAAAGAATGCCGAAAACATCTCCTTGTTTTATCAAGCAACCGGAAAACCCCTGTATCTCTTCACGCTTACACCTGATTTCATGTTGCTCGGCAATCTCAATGGAGTTGATAGGAAGAGATACAATACCAAGCTGTTTCACCAAATTTTCAGCATGGGCTTCTGCCTGCAATAATCGCTGTCCTTGATTCACAAGTTACTCCTACCACTACGATTTCTTTTTTCTGGCAAGAAATTCCGCGAACTCAGCCAATTTCTGACGGTCATCATCTGCCATTTCTTGAGCATTTCTGAAAATGCTTTGTAAGGTCGGGCCAGACGTAGTCGGATCAATTTCACGACCCATCAGAAAGTCAGTTGTGACCTCAAGGGTGTCTGCCAAACGCTTTAAGTTATCAAAGGATGGTGTCCGCCTACCCGTCTCAAAATGTGAGACTGCGGAAGGCTGAAGTCCAGATCTTTTAGCAAGCTCAGTTTGGCTTAATCCTTTGATTTCTCTTGCTTTTTTGAGATTATAAGGAAATGTACCAGCAGTAGGGGTTGACATAGCGATCTAAACCCTTTATATTTCTATCGTCATAAAAATTGATACAAAATGTCATAGAATATATGGCGATAATTTAAAATATCAAGATGAAAGGGAGGTGATTATATGAGCAAGCAACATCGATCGGGTCAAAGAGCCCCTGCCTCTGGCCAATATGAGATCATTGGCCCACGCGGAGGTCGAACTGGTCAGGAAAGAACTGTTGTGAAGGGGGAACCTCTGCCGCCAACACCAAAAAAAAACCAAGGTTATCGCATCGTTGACCGCACCAAAAATAAAAGTGGACGCGGTTAATTATTATACCCCATAGTAAGGAGTAGCACATCATGAAATTTCAAGGTGCTGTAATTCGAGAGCAAGGCGTCACGTTTGCTATTGTCATCGTCAAAAAGCATGTCCTGGACAACCCTCATTCTGCTCAAAATACGATTCAGTCCTTTGCTCCTGTTTTTTCTGGTTGCCCACTAGTGCTTATGGCTCAGGATCATCAAGGTCATGCATCTTATTATGGTCGCAGAGATATTGTGGACTTTATGGCTAATGTTCCACTATCGGCTATTCCATGGAAAGAATATACTCTAAATTGACCTGTTTCTGCAAGAGTATCCATCTTCGCCGTCTCTCTGTGAAGGAAGACGGCGATTTTATTTTTTTATTTGGATTCGCCATAAGCACTTGGGGCGTAGAGATTCTGGTGTTCTTCATTCATGAGCACTTCAAAACTCATATCCTTAAAAAGGGCATACTTCTCAACCAAACATTTGAACTTAGCCCCCCGGTCACTCAGACAATTGTAAAAGAGAAGCCCCAATTCATCACTTGATAGTTGCGCGCGGATAAGATTGGTGTAGAACTTCTTTGCTTCAAATTCTTTGAGAAAGTCGCTTTGATCCACAAATTTGACAGCCTGGTACAGGTGACGAAAGTAAGGACCAACATATGGCTGATATTCAGCAAAAAATTTCTCGTACTTTTTACGTACCTTCTCATCTATCAACTGTCTTAACTCCTCAGTTACATCCAGTTCACCTTTTCGCGCACCTTTTAATGCACCCTCTAATACGACCCCCGATAACCCATCATTTCTCATATCTGACACATAAATACTTTTAAACTCTTTTAGCATGTAACCAAAGCACTTCCGCCCAAAATATTCTCCGTCGATTCCTTTTCGAATCACTATTGAATTGACAATCTCGCTGTGCATGGTGAGAAGTTGAAAGAAGGAACTCTCAAAATTCTGCTTCTGAAACGCTTCCTTTTCACCCTTGATTGCAACTCTTTGAAGCTCAAGTTCCTTTTTCTGAAGTAGTATTGCAAAAATGACACCCGCAAAGGCCAATCCAGAGAACAGGGCATTGACGACCCCAAACGAGTCTCCAAATACTCCTCTTTTACTCTCATCAATCCACCCTGGGAACCATTCTATAACGAGTGCGAACCAAAAGATTACCGCAAATGAAAGTATCAACCAAAAAGGCCACCAACGAATCTTCCCAGAGTCATCAGCATTCTTGCTCATATCATCCTCCTTTAGATAGCACGCCGCACATCATTTTCCCCGTCACCGCAGCGGAGATGAGCGCGGTTCGGCGTTCTCTGAGTAGCTCAATCGCCGTTTTACACTGCTCAATGAGGGTATCAATCTTCGTCGTTTCTTTGTCGAGGAATACGGCGATTTGCTTTTGTTCTTCGAGTGGAGGCAACGGGATTATGAAATTACTGATGGCATAAGTTGCAAGACCATATCGCGTTATGCCATTAGCTCGGGTAGCAAAAACACTTCTTGCATATCGAGAGTCCATGACCCGCTTCAAATACTCGCCGCATGTCCCTTTCCCAGGTCTTAGCAGGGCTAAGTGATAACCACAGATTACACCTTCCAAATCCTGTGGTACATAAGCAGGTACGGCAATGTCGTTGGGATCTTCAGAATCCTTTGTGATTATAGTGTCCCCTCTTTTCAAAGTGAACTTTCTAATCTGAACATCGGACGCAGTTGACTTCATAAGGGGCAAATTTTCTGTAATCTTTCCGTTGTAATAAACATCGGTATAGTTACAAAGCAGAACTTCCTTTTCATTCTTTTTGCTCTTCTTATCCACGTTACTCGGCTGAACCCTCGCAACAAACTTCAGCTTTTTCACCTGCCACTCTACCGGCACCTCCCCCAACCACTCAATCCCACTGTCTTTCATCTTCACATTTGAATTCAATCCTCTGGTAACGGCATGTGAAATGATCGCCTGCCGCTTTTCTTGAAGCAGTGTGATCAATTGCTCATGCTTGTCAATGAGGGTGTCGATCTTTGTCGTTTCTCTGTCGAGAAATGCGGCGATTCGTTTTTGTTCTTCGAGTGGGGGTACAGGAACAATACAGTTACCGATGAAATCCCAATTCGCCCGAGGCATCTTTGCTCCATAAGTTGATGAATCAACCACCTTGATAAATCCATCGGTAAGCAACAAGTACAACAATAAACGCCGATCAAAACCAGTACTCTTGAAAACCAGAAGTTCTGTTGAACACAAGCCTTCAAAGTCTGGGTTACAGGCTTTGGCGAGATATGGCCGAAGTTTGCCAAATAAGGTCATCCCTTTGCCAAAATGATTAGCAATACTTGTTGGAACAACATTTGGGTCAATAGTCAGTAGCTTCCCCGTCCAAGACTGAATATTCTCCAAGCCAACATACGGCAAAGGCTTTTCTCGATCAGCTTCAATTTTTTGGTCTGTCAATTGGACGCAGAATTTAAGCCGCCTCATCTCCCAATGCTTCGGCACTTCTCCCAACCACTCAACCCCACTCTCCTTATATTTCGCATACTTCCGAAAGCTCATGTGTCGTTCTCCTCAGCAGACTCGTATTACAAATAGACATCCTTAAGCATTTCCTGGGCTTCTGGATATAATTGTCTCAGCGGTGCTGAGACTTTTGGCGGCTTGAACACGGTCCCGATAATTGTCGCACCACCGGTGAGACTTTTGGCGGGTTAAACACAGCCTGCGATTTGTGTCACCAGTGGTGACACTTTTTTATCAAAGACACGACCAGGAATCGCGTTATTAACCAACGGCGGGATAGGGTTTTATTTTGTGAATCATGGTGAATATCCTTTATCGCATTGCGAATCGGGCGACACATGCGTCGCCCCTACGGTACTGGCCCTGGGTTTTATGTTGTAAATCAAGGTGTATGTCCTTTACCGCGATGGATGGGGTTTTCCATGTCCTCGTCCCAATGTGCTGGATTGTCTGCAATGTATTTCCGAATACGGTTCAGGCCGGTGTTATTCCGGATGATATGTTCATAATAATTGCGTTGCCAAACCAAAGCACCGGGGGTGCCATGTAATTGGTTGATCTGTCTGGACACGGCAGATTTATACGAACCGACAATTGCACCGAGGGAACCTTTCGTCGGACCTGATTGCCGCGGGGGCGACGCATGCGTCGCCCCTACGATGATGATAATACCGTGTACATGATTGGGCATGACAACCCAGGCATCTATTTCCACATGGGGGAAATGGGTGGGAATTGCCTTCCACACCATTTGCGCCACCCGTCCGGCATCGTTCAGCCGCATCTGTCCGTTCACAATTTCACCGAACAGACATGTCCCATTTTGGATGCAAATCGTCACGAAATACGCGGCTTCTCGCGTGTAATCAAATCCCTTCAAACGGATTGAACGGCGATGGTGCTTATTGGGATCATATCGCATGTTCTGGCCTCCGCATCCTCAACCCTGTGCGGGCGAGGCATGCCTCGCCCCTACAATTGATAACCTGCACTAAAGGTTATCACCCATCTAAAAACCCTCCAATCATTTCGACAATACCATCCGTCACACCTTTCAAATCCGCATCAATCTCATCCAACTCGCGGGGTGATTTGAACACATAGAAATACCGGTTAAAAGGAATTTCGTAACCCACTTTGGTCTTGCTGTAATCAATCCACGCATCGGGCACATGGGGCTGGATTTCGCGTACGAAGTACGCATCGATATCCTCTCGCAACGGCACATTCTCATAATCGCGCAAATCGGAATCGGGTTCTGGTTCACCTTTGCGGTTAGTACAAACATCAGCGGTTTCGTCATACTCACTCAGGGATTGATAAATCAACTTCAACTGGGCCGTTGTAATATTCACTTGCGCCTCTGTAAAAGCATCCGTAAGAATGCCAATGAACTCATCGCGATTTTTGTATTTGCAATCACCCTCAAGCTTATCCAGAACCTCGAGAATGCGCTGTTGCTGTTCTTGAGGCAGACGGGTAAAGCTCCTCGCCGATTTAAGAATCTCAATGCGATCTTCACACACATGAAAATTGCGCTTGAGCGGCCGTTCAATGGTAATGCGCTGATACCCGAAATCAATATTGTCAAAAATCTTCACGCGGTCCCTGAATAAACCCTTTTCAGGACATGCTTTCACATCCTCAAAATCGCCGAACAATTGCGTAATCTCCGCGATCTGTTCATCGGAAATCTGCTTGCGCTTGCTGCCCAGACTCTTTCGCATCCCAACGTGAAAATCTGTGGCATCGATCAATTGCACTTTATCCTTGCGCTGCGGCGTCTTCTGATTTGTAATAATCCAGATATAGGTCGCAATACCCGTGTTGTAAAACATATCCGTAGGCAGGGCTATAATCGCTTCCAAATAATCATTCTCAATAATCCATCGGCGGATCTCGCTCTCCCCACTGCCTGCACTGCCTGTAAAAAGGGGCGAACCATTGAGCACAACAGCCAGACGGGACAAATCGCCATTCTGATTGAACTTTGAAATCATGTGCTGCACAAAAAGCAGCGAACCATCGCTAACACGCGGAAGCCCCGCGCCAAAGCGCCCTCTATAACCGAGGTGATTGGCTTCGTCCTTAACCTCGGATTTCACCTTCTTCCACTCAACGCCAAACGGCGGATTGGACAACATATAGTCAAATTGCTCATCGGGAAGGCCATCTTCTGTGAAACTATTGCCGGGATAGATATTTTTGGCCTCTTGCCCCTTGATCATCATATCTGATTTACAGGTCGCATAACTCTCATCATTCAACTCCTGCCCGTACACAATCAGACTGGCTTCAGGATTGAGTTCCCTGAGATACTCCTCCGCAATAGAAAGCATCCCGCCTGTGCCACATGCCGGATCGTACAACTTGCGAATAATACCCCGTTGGGTAAGAGCAGCCTCATCCTCTAAAAAAAGAAGATTAACCATCAACCGGATAACTTCACGAGGCGTAAAATGTTCGCCAGCCGTCTCATTGCTCTGCTCGGAAAACCTGCGGATGAGTTCTTCAAAAATATATCCCATTTGCAGATTGGAAACGCGATCTGGATGCAAATCCGCCTGTGCAAAGCGGCTGACAATCAGATAGAGCAAATTATCCCGGTCGAGCCGCACAACCTGCTCGGGCAGATTAAAGCGGTCGATAAAAATATCACGCGCATCAAAAGAAAAACCATTAATCATATTGTTCAAATTCGCAGCGATATTATCAGGATCGTCCAGCAACTTCTCAAAGGTAAACGGACTCGTATTGTGAAAATTGTTTCTACTCGCTATATTGAGCATCGTCTCGCGCATTGTCTCGTCAATATTCTCAGGCAGATTTTCCAACTGCGCCTGCACAGCGTCTTTCGTCGGCACCAACACGCAATCGAGCCGTCGCAAAATCGTGAACGGCAGCACCACCTTTCCGTATTCCGACTGCTTGTAATTGCCTCGCAGAAGCTCCGCAATAGACCAGATAAAACCGATGTGTTCACCAAAATCCGCACGAGCACTCGAACTATTTGCCATGGATACCCCTTGTATTTGATATTACAGGCGACTCGGCCCCTATCAACCAATAAAAAAAGCTCTATACTTCGCCATCTCACAATATTAAAATAAGGAGATAGCATTACGATTCCGTCTTGTGGGATGAAGAAGCCCAAATCTACAAAATGTTGTACACAAGAAAAGCAGCATTGATCTGGCAATACTGCGTCTGGATGGATTCATTTCGATTGATACAGGCGAAAAACCGAGCGGCGGTACAATTACAACTATTACCCAACAACCCTGAACCAAGGAGACCACATGCCTTCACACTTCGTATTTGTCACAGACAGCCATCACCACGCCGCTGCCACAGACGACTTCGGCGCGCCCAAAATGCTAACGCGCAGCCATGAAATACACCATGCAATGGTACCGGCCATCAACGCCTGCAAAGCGAACTTCATCGTACACGGCGGCGACCTGGTCTGCGGAGGTGGGGCATTTGAAATGCCCTTTGATATTTATTTACAAACCATAGACGAAGTCAAAAACGCATTTGACGACCTTCACGCGCCCATATACTATGTCCCGGGCAATCACGATTGCGATGCGCAGGAAGGGAGTTTTGAGGCTTTTGCCAGACAATTTCCAATCCCCGAAACCCTGGACATCGTCGAAGCCTCGCCGCGCCTGCGCCTGGCGCTCGCCAACGTGTATCCCGTCAGCCCACTTGAAGACAGTTTGGGCACATGGACAGAAACGCACGACCGCATCTTGCGCGAAGCCGCCGCAAAAGCTTATGATGACCGTTGCGCCCTGATCCTGTTCATCCACCCCTGGGTCTTCCCCCAATACGAAGCCCAAGCCGACTTTGAACCGGGTGGCTTTGTCAACAACGCCGAACAACTCATGGAAACCGTAAAAGACCTGCCCGCCGTAATTGCCATCTTCACCGGACACAGACACATAAACCGCATCCGCACATATCGCGACTTCCTCATTGTTGACACCGCCTGCCTGATCGGTTTCCCATTGGGCTTCCGCGAAGTCTGGCTCACAGAAGACGGCTATTTCAAAACGCGCTTCCGCACGCTGGACCTGCCCGACCTGATGCAGGCTTCCTTTGACCGCTCACCCGTAAAAACAAATCAGATGTGGCAAGGAGAAGTCCACGACCGCGACACAGAAATTTTAATCCCGCGGCTAAAAACACTCTGGGGATAGGGTCATCTCCCCTGAAAATCTGGCTTGCGCTTCTCCATAAATGCTGCGCGGCCCTCTTTGTAATCCTCACTCTCAAAACAGGCATCGATAACCCGCTGGCACAAATCGAGGTCGCGCTCATCTGCATCTTTGCCAATCTCTGCAATAATCTGTTTGCTCGCTCTAATCGTAAGCGGCGCATTGCCCGCAATAGTCTCCGCATAATCATCCACATAAGCGTCCAGCGCATCCCGCGACAAAACCCGGTTAATCAGACCCATGTGGTATGCTTCAGACGCATTAAACCGACGAGCCGTGAACAAAATCTCACACGCATTGGCTGGTCCCACCAGACTCACGAGCGGTTTGAGCGCACCGTACCCATACCCCAGGCCCAACTTCGCAGCGGGAATGGCAAAAGACGAATCATCGGACGCAATCCGCAAATCGCAACACAGCGCAGTAGCAAGCCCCCCGCCAAGACAATACCCCGCAATTTTTGCAATCGTCGGTTTGAGCACCTGCGCGAGCTTCTCATAAGCGTGCCCCATAGTCGCGTTATAAACTTCCACCGCATCTGCCGATCCGCGTCTCTCCTCAAACTGCGAAATATCCGCCCCCGCAGAAAAAGCCCTACCACCTTCGCCCGAAAGCACAATAACGCGAACAGCATCGTCCGATTCAAAATCGTCAATAGCCCGCGCCATACCCTGCCACATATCATAAGAAATGGCATTGTGTTTCTCCGGCTGATTCAGGCGAATATGTCCAACACCGCCATCTTTCTGAACAATTATTTTATCTGTCATTGAATACCTCACAGAGAATATCAAACGATATTCTCCTCTTTCATAGTCGCAATTTCATCTTCCGAAAACCCAAACTCCCTCAAAATCTCATCCGTATGCTCACCCCGTTCGGGTGACGCCCTGTAGGGCAGATCTGGCGCATTGCTCAAATTCGTAGCATTTCTCACCAAATCATAATCTCCCATAACGCTGTGAGTGACCGAGCGCGACATCTTCAAGTGCATAACCTGCGGATCGGACCACATCTCATCCATGTGATAAATCGGTCCACACGGCACACCCGCGGCATTCAGCGCATCAATCCAATAGGCACTACCTCGCCTTGCAAAATGCTCTTGCAAACTCTCATTTAGCACATCCCGATTCGTCAATCGCGCTTCCCCATTGGAAAACCTCTGATCCCTGTACAAATCCCCAGCATCCAGCACATCGCACAGACGCTGCCACATAAGCTCCCCACTACAGGCAATATTGATATACCCATCGCGGGTTTGAAACACACCCGTCGGAATACTCGTGGGATGATTATTGCCCGCCTGCTCGGGCACCTCATTCGCAATCAGCCATCGCGCCGCCTGAAAATCCAGCATCGCAATTTGTGCTTCCAGCAATGACGTATGCACCCACTGCCCTTCCCCAGTTTCTTCGCGTTGAAGTAACGCAGTGAGAATACCAAGAGCAGCGTACAGCCCAGAAGCGAGATCTGCAATCGGCACCCCAACGCGCACCGGCCCCTGCCCCGGCAAACCCGTAATCCACATCAATCCCCCCATACCCTGTGCGATCTGATCAAAACCCGGCCGCAATCTGTACGGTCCCTCCTGCCCAAAACCCGAAATACTCGCGTACACAATGCGCGGATTTTCTCCCTTGCACCTCTCATACCCGATATCGAGGCGATCTTTGACATCGGGCCGAAAATTCTCCACAACCACATCCGCGCGCTTGACCATGCGGAAAAACGCCTCGTGTCCCGCATCGGCTTTGAGATTTAAGGTCATCCCGCGTTTGTTCCTGTGCAAATTTTGAAAATCCGGCCCGTGACGCGGTCCTCCCATGGTCTTGGCCGCGTCGATATTTTCGGGCGGTTCAATCTTGATAATATTCGCACCCCAATCCGCGAGCTGACGCACAGCAGTAGGACCCGCACGAACGCGGGTCAAATCGAGCACTGTAAAACGGGCGAGAGGGGCATGTCCATTTTCCATAACACAAGTAACTCCTCAATAACTCACGCGCTGCACACCCGGCGGCATCCTGGGGGGCAAGGGCTGAACAATTTTGCGCCGCTCGGGCGTCAGACGTGCAATCAGTTCGGGCGAAGGCCGATAGCCATATCGGTCATTCCCCCAGTGCGGCCCATAGCGAATAATGGCAATGCGACGCTCGCCCGGGCGCGTCCGCTCTGAAGAACCGTGCGCCATACAATCCACAAAAAAAATGGCATCCCCCGCATCGAGCTGAATTTGGACAGCCGCTTCAACGCGATCCAGCGAATGCCCACTACCCGTACCTTCGGGATCTTCGAACGCGGGATGAAGCAAATTGGACTTGTGCGAACCGGGAATCGCCATCGTCGCCCCATCGCCATCCCCAATATCATTAAGCGCCAGCAAAATATTGATCTGCCCACAGCGAAACTGATTGTTGTGAAAGCGAAACTGCGTGCGGATACGCCTTTTGTGCGCACCCGAATGAATGCGCGTAGCACCGCCCCGAGACCGAATATCGATCAATGATTCATCGATAAAAAGACCATCATCCCCACCGACAAAACGTCTCATATGATGGATCCACGACGGATGGTCAATCAGGCGCTCAAAAGGTTCACCCATCTCAAAAATATTGTGCAAATGTCGCACGCGCTCGCTCCGATGAACCCACCCCCGCCATCCATCGGGTTCGAGATCGTGATACGTATCGATAATCTCATTGAGTTCGACGAGATGCTCGGCATCCACGGCATTTTTCAGCACAATATACCCGCGCAAATCGAAAAGATATTCCTCCATTTCAGTCGGTTGCATCATTTCTCCCCAAGAATATTGCACAACTCCGATAAACTACTGATCTCATAGTCTGGCTCTGGAATATCGTCCCTCCGCACAGCCCCATCCCGGTTGAGCCAGGCAACGGAAATGCCAGCCCGCCTTGCACCCACAATATCGTCCTCCTGAGAATCGCCAACATACAGGGTCTGATCGGGATCGGCACCGAGAGCCTCAAACGCGGAAAAGAAAATATCGGAATTGGGTTTATAACACCGCGCAGACTCTGAACTGATCACAACCGGAAAACTCAGATCGTTATTACTCAGAGCCAATGTGAGATGCCCGTGGTCCGCATTGGAAATAACCCCGGTTTGCACATCGGAAAGTGCATCAAGAGCGGGTTTGACATCGCAAAACACGGGCGCGCGGCCAAAAGCGTCAAAAAGGTGTAGCATATAAAATTTGGGATCCGCCCGTACATTCAGATCCGTAAACGTCTTCTCCAGGCCGATGATATGCGCGTCCCAAAACGGGATAAAATCGCCTTCTCTCAGCAGCGGGAAAAAGTATTGGTCCCAATAATCGAGAAACGCTTCCTTGCTCATATCGATCTGCAAATCATCGACAATAATCTGACACGTCTCATACAGCGCGTCAAACGCCTTATCAAAAAGCGTCCCATACCCATCAAAAAAAATAGTCGTGTACATCAGCGATAATCCTCTGCATCGCCTTCGGGTTCAAAACCGAGCACATCGCGCGCATGCGCCATATCCCGATAGCTGTATTTGTTATCCGAGACAACATAGAAAATATCAAATCTGAGATCGTCGGATACCTCAATACACGACTCGACCATGCCAGCAATCGTATTTTGACTGCACCACACAGAATAACCACGCGTACCGTTAGGGCGATCCTCCGCATTCACCGCACCAATACGGAGACAAATAACAGACAGATCCGTACTATCGGCATAATGCTGTGCCACAGCCTCGCCCCAGACCTTTGTACAACCGTAAATACCGCGCGGGCGCGTGGGCGTCTTGTGGGAAAACTTATCCCAGGACTCGGGCACATCATCGTATCGCCCCGCCACAATCGCATCATACGGCGAATCGTTCTCCCAACCCGCTGTCACCGATCCGCTACTGGCAAAAATAACGCGCTTGACCCCGGCGCGGAGCGCTGCTTCAAAAACATTATAAGTGCCCACGATATTGTGCGCGACAAATCCCTCAAAATCGCTTTTGATCGCAGCAGCCAGATGAACAACCGTATCAATCCCCTCAAACGCCGGATAAATCGCGTCAAAATCCGAAATATCAGCACGCCGACAATCCACGCCAGCCACATCGCGGCGATTGAGCGCGCGAAGTTCATACTTGCCCTCAAGCTGCTTGTGAACAGCCCCGCCAATAAGCCCGCTCATGCCTGTAATGAGAATTTTTTTCATATGTGTCCCTTTTTTGTGTCTCCTTTTGTAGTCAGCGGGCGACCACAGGGGGTCGCCCCTACAAACACCGGATTAACAATATCATCGTAGGGGACGGTCCCTGTGCCGTCCGCAGTAGTCAGCCCTTGTCGCATCCTCAATGAGAATACATTGAGAATCGAAATTTATCAAGACCGATTTTGCTTGTGGTTCTCTGTTCTCATGCTCGGAGACAAATCTACTGAAGCCATCAGTGAGGCCCCAATAGAAAAAGCCCAACGGTTTGGAAGAGGCCGTTGGGCTTAAAAAAATAAGATCCGATTGAACGGTTTGCTGGCTGTCAAACCGGGCTGTGATGTTCTGTTTGAGACACTACAGGGGCAACCTCTCGAATGGCATCCCAATCAATCACAGCAACCCACAGATTTTCTTTTTGGGAGAATCTAACCACACCATCAACTTCTAAATCTTCGCTGTAAAGGATCAGCGATTGCCCTTCTGTCAGAGAAATTTTCTGGCATGCGAGGTCTTCCACAGTGCCAACGCAGTTCAAACGCAACCTGCCTTTTGCATCTGCGTTGTGAAAGTCTGCGAACACTCTTGGTTTGTTCATTTTTACTTCTCCCGTGCAGGATTTGGAATTATTGGCGCAAAAAGTTCACTAATTTGTCCAGACGTAAGTCCAGTCAATGTCGCATGATAAGGGCTTCGTCCAGAAGTTCGCACTACATCACCGCCAGCTTTTCGGATTTCACCAACGGTTGTCACGCCAACTTGTCCATGTGGAATCGTCCTTGCCAATTCAGAGATGGATACACCTTCACCACTTTCTACTGATACGCCTGTGATTCCACTGGGATGTGTTCCGCTTCCACGTTGAATGTCTTCGGGTCGGTTTTTACCGCCACGAACTACAAGGGCATCGTCAGGAATTTTTGCAATTAGCATATGAAAGAAATATAGCCCCTGTCAGGCATCTGTCAACTCCTGATGTACTAAAACTCGCACCTCGGCCTCCGGTCACACACCGAGACGGTTATGGGGATTAGGATTATGTATTTTGGAGACTTAATATCCCTAACTTTACACCTAAAATGAGTTCGCCCATTGTCTTGGCTACTTTTTTTTGTATATTTGCAAATCTTTATCTGGAAAACGGTATTTTTTTAAGGATTTCAATTATGAGTCCGCTCCGAAAAGTCGATTTTATTTTTATGTAAAAAGAGTTAAATTACGTGTGTGAGGCTGTGGCCTCGTAACGGATGTATAACCTATAAAGTAAGCCTGTGGGAGTATCGCAATGTTTAGAAGAAGTGCCCCCTCGAGCCAACCGGATCTGTTTTCGAGTTTTGAGTCCCATTTCAAAGGAAGCAAGCAGGCGCAGTTGAATGATCCGAGTGCTTGGCATAATGTGTTCTACGCCCATATCACCTGCAAGATAGATGAAGATGTCTTTTCGGTGTTGTTTGATCGTGCGCAAGGCCGTCCCAATGCTTCTGTGCGCCGCTTGGTGTCGATGATGATCTTGAAAGAGGGCTTTGGGTGGAGCGATGCGCAACTTTTTGAGCATTGTGGGTTCAACATTCTGGTGATGCGTGCTTTAGGGTTGATGAATCTGTCGGATGAGGTGCCTGTGGCTTCGACGTATTATCTGTTCAAGCAGTCCGTGTATGCCTATGGCCTGCAAACGGGTCGCAATCTGATTGGGGAGACTTTTTTTAGTTTAACCAAGACACAGGCGAGAGTCTTTGGCGTGACGGGTGATCAGGTGCGAATGGACAGCAAGTTAATCGGCGCCAATATTGCCACCTGTTGTCGCTTGCAGTTGGTCGTTGGGTGCTTACAAAGGTTCTGGGGCTCGTTAGACAAGGGCGCAAAGGAACGATTATGCGCAGCAGACCGCGAGGTTTTGGACGCCTTGCTCAAGGTGAAGCCGCATCAGGTTGGGTATCCACTCAGCAGTGCAGAAAAAGGGGAGAAGCTCGAAGCCCTCGGTTTGTTAGTGTGCAGACTGTTGTCGGCCTATCAGGAGAAAGACAGCGATGAATATGGTCTGATCGTGCGTGTTTTTTCTGACCAATACACCGTCCGTGTCTCCGCCAGTGAAAAATCAGTGCTTCCCAAGCCATCACAATCTATTTCTTCTTCCTCCTTACAGTCTGTCCATGATCCAGATGCGACCTTTCGCAGAAAAGGGGTGCAGAAGGTCAAGGGATATAGTGTCAATCTCACTGAGACCTGTGATGGGGAGGGCCTCAATTTGATCACGGATGTAGAAGTCAAACCTGCAACGGCTGCCGATAACGCTTTTGTCCAACCGGCCATAGAACGGACACAGGAGGTGGTCGGACAGGTCTCGGACGTGTCGTCGATGGATGGGGCTTACCATGCGGCTTGCAACAGTGCGTATGCCGACAAAGAGGACAAGCAATTCTATTACAGTGGGTTACAAGGCAGACCGGGACGTTTGATGTATGAACGCACAGAAGAAGGGGTTGAAGTCATTGATCGAGAAAGTGGAGAAATTCAGCTTGCACAAGAATATAAACCGGGCAAATACAAACTCTTCATCGCAGGGAAGCCGCGATATATTACCCAACAAGACATCCTTGCCTATCACCGGCGAAAACAGATTGAAGACATGCCTGTGCACATCCGCAATCGACGCCATAATGTTGAGGCCAGCATCTTCCAGTTGAGCTATCACACAACAGGGGGTAAAACGCGTTATCGTCGGCTTTTGCCCCATCAAGTCTGGGCATGGTGCCGCAGTTTATGGATCAATCTGGTAAGGATCAAGAATTATCTCGCCCAGCCAAATGAAGACTCCCCAATAGGTGCACCCTGTTCACCCAAACATGCACTTTGTAACCTCGTCAGCACGCCTGCAAAGCACGGGCACTCTATACAAGACCCCCAATACCATACGTTACCACCAAAGGCGACACAGACAGACCCAACGCTCACAAAAAACCTATAATCTCTATTACACTCTATTACACTCTATTACACTCTATTACACCCTTTTCGGAGGGGACTCAATTATGATGTTTGACTATCTCAGTGCTGCACATCGAACCGGCATTAAAAATGAGCATCTGGATCAAATATGCCATCAAGTCAGATCTGAATTTCCCGATGATGAGATGATGTTTGAACTGCACGTTCTAAGAGCCATTTTAGCCATTGAATCGGGTCGGGTTTCACTCGACCAGGTGTTGAATAAACCAGAAATGCAGCCTCCGGCGGCTTAAGCTATCTTCAAACTGGCTGTGTCCATTTCCGGACCAAATGACCACATGAAATAAGCCCGTTGATCGGCTGTGATTAACGGGCTTGTTGTATTGTACTTGAAGAAAATAATCAATCTTCGGATTCGTCTGGATTGTCTTTTGGGATCAAGATAAATGGATTGGCGATTGTGGTTTTGCCAAAACGCTTGAGCAGTTGGGCCTCATTGCGTCCGTCGAGCTTCTCCTCGCGGATCACACGCTGGATGGCCGGTTGCCCCAGGCCTGGGATGCGAACCACGAAAAATGGCCACAACACATCAGATTCGTAGTGCTTATCCAGATTCGGGAAGTCCATAATTGGACAAACTCCTACCTTCTCCCGAAAAGCATCATCGTACTTGAAATGCCACTTTCCATCATGAAGTGATAGATGCCCCACATCCAGATTGCGGTATCGCAACAAAAATTCGGCCGTCTCATGTTGCGGGGTGTAAAGGTGTTCCTGACCGTCTTGCCGGAACAGAATTTTCTTCAGGGTCGATATCATAGCATACTCCATTAGAGGGATTTGGATCAGCTATCAACGCCAACCGCTTTTTGAAACAGATGTAACCGATGTTTTAAGCAATCCAGGATCATTTCCCGGCGCAAGGCACTCATAAGTGGGCGGAACTCGCTGTTGAGCGTTTCCTGGACGCGTTGTAAAAGTTGTGGGTGACAAAGAGCCGACATCACTGAACGGAGATCGGGATAATCCTGGTAAATGTTTTGAATCAAGATGAAATGATTGGGGCTATTTACACCATCCCACCCTGTCTTTGGACGCGAGTTTTTGACGTACCGGTTAATGAAAGCAGGCAACCGTTGCGGGTCAGGATGCTTTTTAATATCTCCAAGTTTTGATTCTGAGTCGTTCCAGAAAAGTGCCCGTGCACTATCATAAATAGGGGAAAAGTAAGGCTCATGCCTACGGTGTTCATGAACTACCACTCCCCAATTGTAATGATGCCGGTCATTATTCCCCACGATAGCGTCAAAGGCGAGCATCTGAGTGTAACCCTCCAGAATGGAACTCGCCTGACGGGGAAACTGCTCTTGAATTGCTTCCTTAATAAATTGGAACGTAAACATGTCCTGGGTCGCGCCAACCTGCTCTACCTCCTCTACAAATTCATCATCTTTCAAATAGCCTGCAAAGATCTGTGCTCCGTGAACGAGGCTTTGGTTGCGCCCGAGAAAATACCGGCTTAGAAAGCGGATCTGACCATGTGCTGACACAATAGAAGACTCAGCCATTTTCAGGCCAATCAGTTGCCCGATTCGTGTAAGCAGGTGTTCCGTAATAGACTCATTGGGATACCACTTATGCCCCACCTTGGCAATATATGCAGGCCACTTGCGAGGATTGGATCGATCAGCTTCACCATAAGTGTAGGCGCGTATAAAGCCTTTTGGAGCGTCGCCCGCAATGACCTGGCCTACCACATTATAATAATACCCCTTGCGAAGAGGAGGCAACACACCTTGATCACTGACCTCAAAGCCAGACCAATTGATTACTTGCTCATGCGATAATTGCTGCTTCAATAAACCAGATTTAGGGGTGGCCATTACGGGATCAGTTCGCCATAAGAATATATCTCTAAAACTGTTCTAAGCAGGGTAGGGTCACCCTTGTATGACGAAAATGTATATAGTTTTTGCATAAGAGCAAAGTAATTTTTAAAAAATATGCGACGGCTCATTGTAACCCATCTCCAGACCTGTTCATTATCTGAGATGGATAACTGCGCCTTTCAGAGGTTTCAGGGACTGAGACTTTCTATCCTTTGTGCCCCAAGTTGAAAGAGCGATTTGTTTGCTTGTGTATTAAAGGTGAAAAGAGGTTTATCCCATTCCAATACCTTATGTGCGAATTGCAGTGTCTTACTATCTTCTGAGGCATGGGCGATAAATATTTTGTCCGCAAGTGCCGCAACAAATGCGTTACGTTTTCTTGCCAATTCTACGGTTGATCTCCGATATTTACTATCAAAAATAGACAGGATTAAAAGACGACTTTCGGATAACCCCTGTTTCCACTCGGGTCTCAATCGCATATTTTCGATACTACGGGCTGGACATACGATGAGCGGTTGTGACCCACGTAACAAAACGCGCAGACATTCCTCTTCAACCGGTGAATGATAACCCCCTATGGTAGGTTTCCCTAATTGCTGCAATTGCTGAGCCAAGTCATGTGTTTTTAAAATAATCTCAGCAGGACATTTGCCGGAACAGAACAGTGCCCAAAGGTCTCCGAAATTGTTCTGACCCGTTAACAAGGCACTATTTCCTCGCGCCCAGATAATTTCTGGAGTTTCTGTCTTCAAATAGCCCCTCAACTGCTCTGGATAATTTGAGTCTGTTTGCGTAATGCGTTCAATCGGTTGAGTCACTTTCCCAGTCCCATACGGTATTTGATATCGTAGTTGATAATGAAGTCCAATTCTTCATCTGTGAAGCCGTAGTGTTGAGCAAGAACACTGTCAATTTCATCGATAATGAGTTTAGATTTTGCTGGAAAAAATTGCTTCTCTATAACTATTTGACGGTTTCTAGCTTTCTTTTTTTGAAGTATAGAATTTTCTTCATATGATTTTAGAAGTAATTTTGCCAGCTTAGTATAGAGAGGTAGATCTGGTTTGGGAGGCAGCGAAATATTAAGAGCATCGGTTTTTGTAAATCTATAACAGTCTGAAGACATAATCCAATACCAATAGGACAACTGACTATTCAATATGCACAAAACACACGAGGAATATTTTTCATTTATATCGAATACCTGATAGTTATCAGACAATTTTTCGCAAATACATTTTCGCCAATAACGTCCAAAACTATGGAAAGCCAATTGCGTTTGTGAATCCATTTTATCGGCAGCCAAGATAGAAGCTATTGGATTGCTTCCAACAGATAACTTTGACCAAATAGAAATTTCTAAATCATTGCCAAATTTCGCAAATCCTGAAGTTTTAATAGCCTTTTCATTTTTAACATATGAAAGATTCGGAAAGAGGAAAGGTCGAAAACCTGAAGGCCATCTGAAAAATGACGTAGTATAATAATTCCGCATTTCATTTAACTCACAAGTTCCGCAAATGATGGTTAGATTCATATCTACCCCGACGAACAATTTACTTGGTCTAACTGCAAAATGGGAAATGTGAAGTGAAGAAAAAGCTCGCAGCTTTGATTGTAAGGAGGAGTTTTTATTAGCATTGGTACTACTCAATGGCAATATGACACCAAACCGCCCCTGTCTTATAACTAAATCAAAAACTTTTTCTGTAACCAATGTATAGAGATTTCCACATTTAATGGTTTCAAAATTGCTCTCAATTACACAGTATTCTTTTTTTGATTTTGAATAGCTTACATACGGCGGGTTGCCGATAACCACATTAAAACCACCATCTTTGAGAATCCCGTAAAACTCAATGAACCAGTGGAAAGGTTTGTGCGAAGAGAGCCAATCCCGATAATCAGAGCCTTTATTTGGATTTACGCCATATTCTCCAGCAAGATATCGGTTGAGTTCATCTTCTAACACCTTGAGTTTATCCCGCAACGCCTGTTTATCGGCAAGTTTCACCACACCACCCAATTCTGTTTGTTGCTGGCGAAACAGGGCAAACAAACGCTCAATATCCTCCGCCTTTTCTTCGATGCGCTTCATGGTGTTATCAAAGTCTAACTTACTGGTAACCGTTTTTTCCACCTCATTGTATGTCGCATATCCCACAAGAGTATTCCCAACCTGGATGTTAAAGTCAATGTCGGGAAGCGGTTCAATCTGTTTTACATCCTCAATCTGTGCCACCATTTTGAGGAAAAGCCGCAACTTACAAATCTCTATTGCCTCCTCCATAATATCTACACCGTAGAGGTTGTTGATAATAATCGACTTGAGAACAAAGTAACGGCGGTTCGGGTGTTTTTCAATACGTTCAAGAATTTCGCGGAAGTCTCTAAATTTTTCGGTTCGCGGCTTTTTTTCGGCATACTGTAACTCGTCAAGAAATACTTCCATCCGATCAAGGCATGCCTCGTAGAGTGGTTCAAGTATGTTGAGGGCAGCAGAAAAGAACTCACCAGAACCACAGGCCGGATCAAGAATTGTCACCTGATTGATAGCTTTCCAGAAAGCCCGTAGCAGTTCGGGGCCTTCACAATTTTCAATCACGTCCTGTGCAAATTGACGGATGTCGAGATTGTCCGTAATGAGCGCGTTAATGTCCTCTATTTCTCCGTTTGACAACCTGACTCGAACCGCTTCGTATCTTTGCCGTCGTGAGACGGTCTCTCGCCATAGCTCCGTCGGCAAGGCGTATTCATCGGGCGCATGCGTGTTCCATTCTGCCCGTTTGGATACATCCTCAATCCCCACAGCAATATCTTTCGATAAATCCAATTTGACACCTTTTTTCACAGCATCGTAGATGTAGCGGTCAGGATCAGCTTGTAGAAGTTTCCAAACACTCGCATCCCCCTCGAAAGCGATTTTACATCCCTTTCGTGCTGCATCAAAGAGAAATGGAATTATCGTATTTTTGCTGATATACTCTGTGATATCCTCTTTGGTGTAGTAAGCCCCCATCTGCTTCTGGTTGATGTATTTTTCAAAGATATAACCGAGCACATTGGGGTTAATCTCGTAATCGTTCTGCAGTGGGCGATCATCGAGGTGCCAATGATATTTCTCAAAAAAATCAAAAAGCTGTTCAAAGGCAGCATCGGCAATCTGAATAGTTTCACCATGGAGTTCCTCAATCTGGTGTCGCTGAAAGATGCCACCGTTCAGGTAAGGCACTTTTCCGAGCAGACGATTCACCTCTCTGGTCCGTTCGGTTTCTTGTTTTGCAAACCCATCAAAAAATAGGGGACATAGAAACGCTGTGTAGTATTGATCTTTGCCGTTTACTTGGCTCTGTGTCAAATTGGTACGCAAATATTCTTGATCATCATTCAGGAATCCCTTCTTCTGAATAAAGTAGATGAACATCAACCGATTCAACATAACTGAAGCATACCAACGTTGCATCTCTTCATCAGGAATCCCTTCGAGAAATTTGAGAAATGCGCCGTGTTCCTTCTTGAAATGATCATAAAATCGTTTGGTCACACGCTCAATGTCAAAACCTACCCGAACACGCCCTGTCACATCCACCAGTGTAAGTCCCTCTTCCTCCTCAATGCTAAAAGCAATTGTTCTCAGCTTTTGAATAAGTGACTCACCAGACTGTTCCCGCTGATAACGGTGTTCACGACATGCGGCGGGTTTCCCCGGCTCCCGTTTTACCCACTGCCAGATTTGCTCGATTTTTGCGTCATCGGTATAAATGATAAAGTGCTCATGGACGGATTTGGCAACCTGCCTTTGAATTTTACGCCGGGTCGCATAATCTGGAATGTGACCATCAGCAATTGCCGAATAAAGAAAAACAACCATACCGCGTTTTTCAGCAATTGCGGTCAATAAATATTCGGTTTCTTCAACTGTAATATTGAGCCTTTGTGTGTGATAATCCCAACCGAGTTCTTCAATCAGGAGTGTCTCAATTTCAAAGTCTTTAAGATATTGGCGCATCTGGCTTACATCAATTTGCATCGGCGTTCTCCTCTCCTCTTCTGGCAAGTCCCAGTGAACAGATAATCTGTGGTTCTTGCGTTCGTCTTTCTCTTTCAATAATACAAAGCCGATCCTCATTCCACATTGTAATCACGAGAACCGCAAGATCTTCGTTGGAAATACCGCTACGAAGCTGACGATTGAGAGTATCGGTCGCTGTCTGACGCAACGGGTATCGATATATGTCCTCAATGGCTTGATTAAGTTCTCGCGTGTCAAATAGCGTGTATTTGACATCATCGGCGTATTGCATCAGGCGTTCATAAGTCCGGAAACGTGCACCCGATGGTCGTCCCAAATGTCCACCAACGGACCTGCCCTCAGTGATGATCAGTGTCGTGGCTTTTTGAACGAGGCGATGGTGTTCTTCAAGCGGTGGAAGCGCAACAGTATTCGGCTCGCAAGCTGCTGCTTGAAGAATGGCAAATTGTGATTCCGTCACGCTCTGCCCATCTCGGTTCACCCATGCCAGCGCATCATTTCCCTCACCCGTTCGCATATAAACCAATGCCCCTTCGGGTTCAGTATCTGTTGCAACATGCGATTGTGTCGAATAAACTACTGATGGGAGTTCAGGAATGACCTTTTCTAAGCGTGGATTTTGGGTAATCGCATTTTTCCAAATCTGATACGCATAAGAAGCGAGATCGACATCGTTATCAAGTTCATCGTCAAGCAAGCCTGCACGCTCATGATATAGATCTACAATCGCGTTATTATCACCGTCATCTTCAAAAAATGCTTCGTCCGTGCCAACAACCTCTGCATTCTCACGAAGGCGTGTCCGGACGCGGCCACGCAAACGAATGATGCGTTCTACACCTTCAGCCGGTAGAAACGAATAACACAAAATATTCTCAGCCTCTTGACCAATCCGGTCAACACGTCCAGCACGTTGAACCAACCGTATAATTGCCCAGGGTAAGTCATAGTTCACAACAATCGAACAATCTTGTAAATTCTGTCCTTCACTCAGTATATCTGTGCTAATAAGAACCCGTAACTCTTTTTGAAGCGTGCTGCTATCCAGCTTATTATTGCTCACGGGACTAAACCGCCATGCCAGCCCGGTCGGATCTGGTGAGTCTCCAGTTACCTCCGCAATCTGAGAAATCCCACGCGCCGAAAGTGCCGCTTTTAGATAACGCACCGTATCGGCAAATTGTGTAAAAACCAGGACTTTATCATTTGGGTGTATCCTAGTTATGAGGTCTTCAAGCGCGTTGAGTTTTGCATCTTTTTCGGCATCCCATGTACCATATCTTTGCAAAATTTTGAGGAGCGCATGCGCGTCGTCAGTGAGATCTTTACGAAGCGAGGGACAGAGGAGATCCGGACGTATCCATCTAAACCGACCTCCATATTTTGTCGTATAAAGCTGATAGATTTGGGCAGCTCGTTGTTTGAAATAGTCTGTTGTATGTGAGGAGAATTGTAAGTTGGTGGCATCAATTTTTGTGTCACTGTCGTCCTCGAAAGGATCCGATATGAGATTCGCATCATCAGCGTCTTCATCATAGACACGCGCATCGAGCATCTCACTATTTTGTGTACCGATTGGTAGTGGGTCATCGGTCTCGATGGCATGAAGGTAAATATAGTTTCTCAGAATGTGCCGTTCGACAGATTGGATGAAAGCCTGTCCGCTACTTTCAAGTCGCTTGAAAAGATTCGTCCGACTAAAGCCTATCAACCGCTTTCCTGCACGAGAAAGATTTTCCAATTGTCTTTGCTCCGCTGGGGTCGGCGGTTTCGATGGTGTGTCAACAATGTAATTCCCAAGCCCGTATCGAGGAAGTTTCAGATTGCTAATTAGCCGCACAACATGCCGAGAGTATAACTGTGCATAGTGGTCGTCGGGGTTTTGGTCATCAATTGTAAACTTCACCGTTTTTGGAACCCGTGTGGGAAAGTAGGAACGTGTTCCATCGGAAAAGGTGAGAAATTTCCGGCCCGTCTCATGTTCTGTTTCGGCGTAGTTTTCCATGATAAAACTGCGCGTTCGGCGCACAAGATACAATCGCATCAATTCACGCCAATCGTCAATATGTTCGCTCTGTTCAAACGCTGGAAGCGTTCGAACACCGCTTTGGTGTTTGCGAATAAACTCGGTTTCACCGCCTAATGCCTTGAGCAATTGTTCGGGTCGAACCCCCAGATCTTTGCCTTCATCAACAAACAGGCGCAACTGGTTAGAGAGGTCGAGATAGGTTTTATTGTAGGGCGTTGCAGATAACAGGATAACCTTGCTCTCATTTTCTTGGATATATTCCTGTATCGCACGATAGCGTTTGCCCTCACGGTTTCTGAGATTATGACTTTCATCAATCAGAACAAGTCGATAACGTCGAAGCTTGGGCAATTCATTGATGACCTGGCTAATTGAAAGCACTTTTCCATGCAGGTGATACTCGTACTGATAATCTTCCCACATCTTCACCAGATTCTTCGGACAGATAATCAAGGTCTCAAATCCATAATCGTCTTCAAGTATTCGCGCAAGTGCCGTTGCCATCAGAGTTTTTCCGAGACCAACAACATCACCGATCAGAACCCCGCCGCGTCTATTCAGGTGATGCGCTGCGATTTTAACCGCTGCGGTTTGAAATTCAAACAGCTTTGCCCCAAAGTCGCGTGGAATCTGAAATTCATTCAAACCCGCTCGTGCTTCCTGCGAAAGGTGATAGGCCATCTTGACGTAAATGTGATATGGCGGAATTAGTTCCTCACGCGCCCAACTCTGCTCAATAATTTTAATCAATTCATCAGAAATATCTATACACCAACGGTCATTCCATCGTTCTTCAAACCAATCTTCTAACTTCTGACAAGCGTCTGAATCGAGAACATCAACATTGAGTTCGCCCTGCTGTGACAGTCCAGCAAGAGTCAAGTTACTACTGCCAAGATAACCCACAATTGGCGTGATTGGGTCGTCAGGTCGATAAAGCAAATAGAGCTTTGCATGGAGTGGATGGCGAAGAAACAGCTTTACCCTTACCTTCCCATCTCGAATTTGATACGCCAATTGACGCAAACCCTTTTCATCTTCAAGAGTCGGCATACCAATTGTCAACTGTTCGCGGAACTCCTCTGCTAATCTTTGTTTCAAACGCAATACCGTTCGATTGTCAATTCCGCCATCCCCTTTATCAAGACGCCTGGCCTGACGGAGTTCCTCTTCGGGCAAGCGTTGCATTCCCACCAGCAAACGACAGCATTCACCTTCACCGCCACGCCAAGATTCAATGTAGGAACCCAGTGCCTTCCAACCACGAAGGTTAAAATAGCCGACACAAAAGTCTGCATGCCTGGCAATTTCAAGCGTCTTTCTGAGAGCAGGAAGAAGCTGTTGATCAATATTGTCAAAGATACGAGGCATTTAAAACCCTTTTATCTTAATTCAAGTTGTGGCTTGGCGATAGATAATTGAAAATATAAAAAACGTTTGACTATCAAGGGGGAAAATTCCATAGCTATAGTTGAATTTTTATTTCCTTCAGTGCCTGCTTACGTTCCGATGAGATGTCTTGTTTAAGAAGCTTATCGATGAGTTCCCGCCCTGAAACCCATGTATATTTCGGTGGATCGCATTCCCACAAATAAATCAACAATTTAGCTATCGCTTCGGGATAATGCTCCAATAGATGGCTTTCATTGAGGTCGTTTATCACCCGGCGGAAATGCCGCAAAGGGACATCCTTGGGCATCTGGACTGCTAAATCAACGGCTTCAGGAAATACCGCTATCAAGGACGGTATCCATTTAAGCATATTTTCGATCTCGCCCGGCTCAAGAACCGCCGGCACACCTTGCAAGCGCTTCTCCCAATATTGCTTGAGCCAACGTTGCCATAATTCCTGTTGTGCAACTTCATCCATGTCTTGCAAATAGCGGTTCAGATTGTATGCAAAGTCTTGTCTGTCATCTTGACTGCCATATTTAAAAAGTTTGGGAATCCACTGATCGATAGGGTCTTCAACGAAATATACAAGCATGTAGGTATAGTATTCGATAAACTGCCTGCATTGATGGGATAGGTCGCTGTCGATCCGCTCAAGAGCTTTGAGAAAAAGATCAGCCATAACCTCAGCTACAGCCGGATTAAGGTTCCCCCAGGAGAGAAAGCCATCCCATGCTTCTTGGAAATCACTATTGTCCGGATCAAAAAGCGGGAGCAGATTTTCTCGTGTCCATTCCTCATCAACAGCCAGGAGAAATGCAAAGTGACTTGCAAGAACCGTCCGCCCGAACTTGCCCGGTAGCTTCTGGTCCTGCACGATGTCCGACAGTACCAGGCGATACTCATCACTCAGGACCGTTGGCTCGGGATCTTGTTGCTTGCGCCAGAGCGAAAATCCCAACACCCAAAATTGGGTAAGGATCCCCGCAGGGTGATTGATGGCCTGGTGTAGCCAGTCGTTCTTTTCCTCCCCATTGCAATCAAGATAATGCCACAAAGCCGTAGCAATCTTGTTAGCCTGTGGGAGTAAATTCAAGGCATAGGTGGTGCTGCCTCCTTTCACCAGCGTGTAAAGCGTATCGGCGATCAGATGGTTATATTCCGGGTATAAATTGGTCTTGCCGAGCCAGTGGAGCACTTTACTATGCTTGTTTTCATCCAACACCATTTCTGACCAGGACCGTATCAAGACCGACCAGAGATCAACATCCCACTCTCCAGACCTAGCTAATGTATCGGCCAATTCAAGACCCCAGTCAAAATTCTGTTTCACTGCTTCTGCGACGTTACCCATGAGTCCGCTACGGCTGGGGCCATCCCATTCCGAACCTTGGAATGACAACAAATCGTCAAGCCAATCAGCGGCCGGCTTTGCCAGCAATTCTTCAATAGTCCAGGGACTTTCTATGTATACCGGGCCTGACCCAAACCAACGCGTCAGGTCTGGATGTTCGCTTGACTCGAATTGTGGATACTTCTCTAACACCTTGTCCAAGGCTTGCTTGGCCAGGGCACAGTTAGGGTCTGATTTATGGAGCCAGTCAAACCATGCGAAATGCTTATAGGCGGTACGCCTTTCTCTTTTAGTGTCCTCATCATTCCGCCAGCGATAGGCCCATACAGCCTTAATGAGGGATTCTCGATATTGCGAACTGGCATCGGGATAAACTTTTCTTACTGCTCGAAATATTTCGTGGTGAGCACACCAATCGTGTAGCCCTATATGTTTTAGCAACCAATCAACTTTGTCGTCTGCGGTCATGTCTTTGCGTTTGGATATCCCATACACCGCCAAGCGGCGCAGCAGTGGCGCATCTGAACTCACAAGTCGGTCGCACCATTGTGCCGCCGTTTCTACCTGATTTGAGGCCAGCCATTCAAGACAGTCGCGGGCTACATCAATTAACACATCAACCGCTTTAGGAATCACGTCCTGCTCATGCGGCTCAATAGCCGAGCGACTATAGCTCTCGCTTTCCCACTCGCGATTTGCCTTTTGCCATGCGTACAATGTGAAATATCGTTCTTCCAGACGCCTGGTAACCCTCTCAAGTAAAGGTTCGGCTACTTGAGATAATTCTGGCTTCAGACCGTGCGTCCACAGTCTTTCTAATTCGAAGTGATCACCTATCAGCGGCAATTCCACATCAACGGGCGGACACTCATTATCGTCCTCCTCATCAGGCCACTTGAAGCCCTCCTCGATCAGTAGGCGGCTATCCGCCATAGTATCGAAAATCTGTAATAGACTATCTAACATTTCGTGCTTAATGCAACATTCTCCAATCTGATGTAGTAGATCATCAGTGTTTTCATGCATCGGAGCGGTGTCAAGCAAAAGTGAAATCCAGCGGGATAAAATATCCTTATCCAGCGAAGTTTCTTTATCTCTTCCGATTTTCCAACCCAGAGCATCCCAGAAATGCGGATTCAGACGCATATTGTGCTTGCCAATCAATAGAAACAGCTTATAAGCATGGTCATAGGCGAAGCGATCGGTCAGCCACCATGACAAGTCTCGATCCCGATCGTTAAGCGTACCGTCCCCAAATAGTGCTTTTAGAAGCCCGCGCTTGTCGAGCCAATCAACCCAGTCAGGATCTGACGCCGCTTTTGTGAAGAATCGGGTCCGTGTTGCATCCCCAAGTGCATCCTCAATGATATCTGCTGTTTCCTCGTCAAGAGGCGGCGGACTTTTTGCTATAGCAGTAATCTCGCTTTGCCAGTCGAGGACACTGCGCCTGACATGTTTGGCTATACAGCGGACACCCTCGTATAGTGCGCTGTAATCGTGCTCGTTTGGCTGCGGATAGCTGATAGGTTCGATCCCGAGTAAACGCCAACGGTCTGCGTCATTGTCCGTTTCACCGATTAAAACAAAACGCTGGTCAGCCTCGCCTACCGGCAAGGCACGCGCCAGATAATTCATAATGGTATCATCGTGGCTATAGCCGACGAAAAGCACTGTGAAAGAAGGAAATAAATCGACGAGAAAACGCCGTGCCCATCCCTCAGTCAGATAGGCGCGACCAAAATCTGCGTCCGTAATTACCATCTCGCCGGCATGGCTGACTGCGCCGTGGACGTGGACGATGCCGTTGAACTGATGCCCCAAGGGCAATGCGGGTGCCCGAAACACATTGGGCTGGCTATTGTTAAAAACACCTTCTGCTGCCTGCTCGAACAAAAGGTCGAAATTGGTGGTAACGACGCGAACCTGTTCGGCTTTGGAATAAAGCCTTAGAAGATTCTTATGCAGCTCAGTAGCTTTCAGACCTGGTAGAGATAGTTCCCTTGCGGCACGGACATGAACATTTACCCCATTATGTTGCAATCGTCCGAGGAAACGATCTATCGGTTCTCCCTCTTGCCGAGTTTTACCAGTTCCTTGTGCGATCCTATTCGCTAAGTCTTCAAAGCTCGGAAGGCAAGTCGGCTCACCCATCGAAACACCAGCTCCAGCGAAAACCACCAGTTCGCCGTTGCGCAAAGCGTTTAATAGAGGTTTGGGAAAGTTAATATTTGCAATTTTCATGTTTGCTCCACGATCCGAGCCCATCCCTTTCTGCCACCCACATTTCGTCCCAGCGCAACAACTGCTGATCCATCAGCATAACATTATGGGTCGTCAGCAACAGTCATAAAAACAGGGCGACCACAGGGGGTCGCCCCTACTCAAGCGTTATGTAAGGTTGCGGCTGATGGCTGGAATTGGCTCGTAAGGTTGAGTTATTTCTTTAATTCCGCTGGATTGCGGCTAAAACCATGCCGCAATGACGTCGCTATTGATGGGGCTGATCATACTTCACACTTCCAACCCCACACCAAACGCCCTCTCAAATTCCCCCCAGAGATCGACATCGACATCGGCAGTGGCATCGGAGAGAACCTCGTCGAGTTCGCGGGGAGAAGCCGGTCCCACCAGAAGCATACCATTGCCATTTAAGGGTGCGGCCAGACAAAATTGCAGAGCAAAGCGGCGAATACTAATCCCGCGTGCATTGCACCATTCCCACATCGCAACGGCGCGGTCGCCCTGCCCCGGATACCGGCGACCAGACAGTTCGACATCGGGCCTAGGACCTGCCAGAACGCCCATACCCTGCACACTCGCCAGAATAATACCAACATTGTGCTCAAGCGCAACCGGGATAGTCGTCTCCGCAGCCGTTTGACTCAGCAGTGTATAATCGAGAAACGTAATAACAATATCGCAAACCCCCGTCTCAATCGCGTAGCGGTGAAAATCGTGCGAGCGACAGCCAACACCCGTATATCCGATCAGGCCCTCGTCTCTCATCTTCAAAAGCTCATCCGAAGCATATCCCGGTGAATAAGCCTCTTCTATATCCTTCGGATCGTGGATAAGCACCGCATCAATATAATCCGTCTTGAGTTGTCTCAGACTATTCTCAACCGTCCAGCGGATGGACTTAGCCGAAAAATCGTGTCGTCGATCCGGATGGGTACCCGCCTTGGTCTGCAAATAAACCTTCTCCCGGTATCCCCCTTGAAGCGCGAGACCCACGCGCCGCTCACTCTCGCCCCCGCCATAAGCAGCAGACGTATCGACAAAATTAATCCCCCGATCAATCGCCTCCCGCACAGTCGCAATCCCCTCATCGTCAGAAACGCGCTGCGGACTGCCGAGAAAGGCACAACCAAGACCAATCGCTTTAGGTGTAAGTTCAGTGCGACCAAGACGTCGCGTCTCGAGTTCGGGCATAACATCTCCTCATTTGTATCGCATTCACTTCTCACCTCTTACATAATGCGCCAGCAATCTAAGATTCCGAATAAACGTGCGGCACGAGAGAACCTCGGCATCAATGCGCTCGCGCCGATTCTCTGGATTCCTCAACAACCCGCGCTCCACCCAGCGACCCTGGTCATCAAGCGTGTCAATAATTTCTTTCACGCGGTCGGCACCCGGACTGGTAATGCGCCCGCGCTCAGACAGAATCTTCTCGCGCCCCTCTGCCCTGACGCGATTGTACAGAACCTCAATCCTCTCAATCCGACTACCCCCCACCTTAAACGCATAATGCGTAGGCATATCTGAATCGTCATAAGTAAGCACATAATCGCGGGTAAAATACAGCGGCCGATTCGTCTGAAGCTCGTAAAACCGCGCCAGACGACCATCGGGCAAACGCGAGCGTTTGGCCCAATCGAGAGCACTGGGAATCGGATCGAGAAAACGGTCCTCGCCCGTCGCCACATACAAATCTAAAAGCATCTGCAAAACCCCAAAACTCTCCCCACCCGTAACAGCAGGAGGCTCAAAACGACGCGCCCAGGTCGGCTCCATATCCAAATTGTACTGCTGCGCCCACGCGGGCTGTGGCTCGGGCATCTGCGCCAAAATAATAAAATCGCCACCGCGCTTAGCCGCATCGATATAGCGGACATCCCCATAAATATCGTACGCCTCAACCATCGTCTCGACCACATCGGCAATCGCATTATCATTAAACGTATAATAATCCAAATAGCGCGTATCGGGATGGGTTCGCGACCACGTTTTGGGATAACGCGCCTTCTTCACCGAAAAATTTTCCGGATCGGGAAAAACCTCAAACCGCTGCGGCCACGCGCCATTTGGATACTGCACTTTGAGAAGCGCATTGAGGCCAAATTGTACCGCCGCGTGAATTTCCCCATCCACAAAATTTTGCACCTTATCGACGCGCATCAGCAATTGCAACGCACTCTGCGTATTATTGTCGTCAAGCGTCGTGCGATTGCGACGACCGCCCGTATCGACATCGCCCCGTTCGACATCGCGCCGATAATGCCAGCGCTTGCTTTGCTCGGCATCAAAATCAATGCGATAATCCCAACCGCCCGAAGCGAGTTGTCCCCATACAAGCGCGCGCGCCGCCTCAACAGCACCATTGAGAAACAGCGTATCGCCCGTAGCCTCATAAGCTTCCAGAAATGCCATACCCACAGCAGGCGTACCGGGAGGCTGCACCCAAATCGTCGTAGGTGACGCCGTGCCTTCGCCTTCGCGCATAGAAAAATCGGTCTTGTAGCGCCACAAATAACCGCCATTTGTCGCAACATCGGTGCGAAAATAGCGCGTCGCCATAACCATCGCATCAATCGCTGATTGATGGAGACCCTCATCCGCACCGAGAGGCGCACTAACTATCACGAGCAGAACAAAAAGTTTTTTCATTTCGATCTCTCACAAGAAGCACGGGCGGGCACAGGGGCACCGCCCCTACATATCAGACGCTAAACCACCATCCACCAACCGCTGCAAGCTATCCCATTCACCCCCAGCGGTCAACCGCAAAATGTCCACATCAGTTGCGCTTTTCCTCTTTAGCATGTAAATTTCAGTCACAATGGACATCCTCTACCTCGACAATCACCTGCTGGTCGTACGCAAACCCGCTGGCATACTCGTACAGGGCAACCACACCGGCGACAAAAACTTGCTGGACATAGGCAAAGCCTATCTCAAAGTCAAATTCAACAAACCCGGCAACGTATTTCTCGGACTCGTACACCGATTGGACCGTCCCGTATCAGGCGTGGTAGTCTTTGCGCGCACATCAACATCAGCGCGCCGCTTATCACAACAATTTCGAGAGCGAACCGTTGAAAAACGCTATTTAGCTCTCGTTCATGGCAAAACCCCCGAAAAGGGCTGTCTTGTAAACTACATCGCGCGGCGGCAGACAAAAAGCCGCATCGTAAACGCCCCTCAGGGACAACGCGCAGAACTCTCTTACGAGCGATTGGCATACCGCAACGGAGTATCCTCAGTGCGCGTGAACCTCGCCACCGGACGCCATCATCAAATACGCGTACAATTCGCAGACATGGGCCACCCCGTATTGGGCGATTATAAGTACGGATCGCGCAAACCATTTCCCAACCGCGCCATCGCCCTCCACGCCCAGGCCCTGACCATAACACATCCGACAAAAAAAGAACCGATAACCTTTGAAACCCAGCCAGAAACATTTTGGACTAAGTCTTTTACATAGCTTTAGGACACACCCCACTCATGACCGAACAAATAACCTATCGCAACCGCAAAACGGGAGAAATGATCTCCGAACCGCTCATATTGCCCCGCGTTCAATATGCTGTCGCACAATCTCGCGTCGCGATATTTGTTTACAACATACTCCTGAACACATACCCATTTTGCTGGCTACTGGGCAAATGGATGGACCTATCGGGATCGCGAAAGAAAATTCGAGCATTTGTGCAAAAATACGACATCAACCTGGACGAAATCGAATTGCCTCTGGAACAATACGAAAACTTAAATGCGTTCTTCTCGCGCAAACTCAAACCCGACGCACGTCCCTTTATCGCCGACCCTCACATCTTCTGTTCACCCGCCGATGGAAAAGTACTCGCATATCCCAAATTGGATGCACAAATCCGTTTACCCGTCAAAGGTTCCCATGTCGATATTGCACATCTCCTATCATCAAAAGAATCCGCAATCCCCTATAGAAATGGTGCTGCTCTCGTCATTCGATTGGCCCCGGCAGACTACCACCGCTACCATTTTCCCGTTGCCAGCATCGCAACCGCATCTGCTGAAATTTCTGGACGCTACTATCTCGTCAACCCCATTGCCCTCGACGTAAAACCCGATTTATTTGCCCACAACAAGCGCGAAGTGACATACCTTGAAACCGAACACTTTGGACGCATCATGATCATGGAAGTAGCGGGCTGGGGCGTGGGGCGCATTGTCCAAACATACCAGCCGGGCAATGTAAAGCGGGGACAGGAAAAGGGCTATTTCCAATTTGGAGGATCTACGCTGGTACTCCTGTTCGAGCCTGGGCGCATTGTCTTTGACAACGACCTGACCCGCGACACACAAGCAGGCATCGAAGCCCAGGTCCTCACAGGATCACAACTCGGCGTACAAGCCATATCCAAAAATTAAACCTAAACCATAAAACCAAAAATACACTATGCCAACAATCAACCTCATCACCCTGGGCTGCCCCAAAAACACCGTCGATTCCGAGCGCATGCACCACCTCCTCAAGCTCAACGGCTACGACCTCTCGGACGACGCGGAAGACGCCGATATCATCGTCGTCAATACCTGCGGATTCATCGAGCCAGCCAAAGAAGAATCCATTGCAACAGTAATGGACGCCGCAGAATACAAAAAAAATGGACGATGTCGCGGCGTCATCGTCACGGGCTGCCTGGCCGAGCGATACCGCAAAGAATTGGAAACCGAACTCGTCGAAGCAGACCTGATCGTGGGCCTTGCCGGAGAGCGCGAAATCGTCGCGCATTGCGATACCCTGTTGGGCACATCGCGCATTCACACCATTCGAGATGCAGAAGCGCGTCATCTACTCACCCCAAAACACTGGGCGTACTTGCGAATCTCGGACGGATGCGACAGAACATGTGCATTTTGCGCCATCCCGAGTTTTCGCGGAAAAAACAAAAGTGAAAACCTGGACCGCCTCATCGCCGAAGCCTATCGCATGGTCGGCAACGGCGTGCGCGAAATCGCCCTCATCGCCCAGGACACCATGCGATACGGCGCAGACCTGTACGGCAAACCCCGGCTAATAGACCTGCTAAAAGAACTGATCCAAATCGAAGGACTCGACTGGGTGCGGATGTTATACGCCTATCCAACCGGTTGGCGCAATGAGTTAATCGACCTCCTGGTGACCGAAGAAAAATTGTGCGCCTACATAGACCTGCCCATCCAGCACGCATCAGACCCCATACTAAAAACAATGAACCGGGGCACCACAAAGACGGGCATTCGCAAACTGGTCCACACCTTGCGCGAACGCATACCAAATTTGACCATCCGATCATCAATCATCACCGGATTTCCCGGCGAACGCGATGAACACTTTGCAGAACTCATGGACTTTGTCGATGAAATGCAATTCAACCGCCTCGTTGGATTCACCTATTCACACGAAGAAGGCACGCAGGCGGGCGCATTAAAAGACGACGTACCCGAAGACATCAAGCGCGAACGGCTAAACGACCTGATGGCATTGCAAGCGCAAATATCGGGCGAATTAAACGCCGTGCACGTGGGACACACCTTCAAAGTACTCGTAGATGAAGCCTCAGACGACCCGGCATATCACTACATCGGCCGCACCCGAATGGACGCTCCAGAAATCGACGGCGCCGTATTTTTCACGGGCCCTGCAAATATCGGTGACTTCGTCGAAGTCGAAATCACCGATACAACCGAACACGATTTAATCGGACAAGTCGTAAAAACCAATTCCCTATTGGACATTGCACCCGTAAAAAATGGGGAAAGCAACCACAAAATCAAAAGCAACCACGGATGAACACAGATGAACGCAGATGAAAGGCGAGAGGTAAAGAGGGGCTGGGGACTGGGGGCTAACCGCTGACCGCTAAAAGGAAAAACAATGACCATTATCGCTGCAATGGACAAAAACCGCGTCATTGGCCGGGACAACAAAATGCCCTGGCATATCTCTGAAGAATCGAAGCACTTTCGGCGCACCACCACTGGACACGTCCTCCTGGTAGGGCGCAAAACCTTTGAATCCTGGGGCGGCAAACCCCTGCCGGGCCGCCCGCATGTCATTGTAAGCCGCACCATGCCCGACACAAAAGGCGTGGACGTGTGCAGATCGCTCGAAGAAGCCATAGAAAAAGCCAGATCCTATAGCCGCGAAGTATTTATCTGCGGAGGCGGCGAAATTTATCGCGCCACGCTATCAAAAGCCGATCGGATGATTCTATCGTACATCGACGGTGAATACGCAGGCGATGAATACTTCCCCGAATTTGACGAAGATGAATGGATCATATCAAAAAAAGAGACACACGATCAATTCACAATCGTATATTATGAACGTGGGAAGTAAGGTCCTCTTTGGCGGTAGTGGAAATTCAGTATTATAAAGGGTAGTCAGAGGGCGTTTGAGCATGTGACAAGCGTATTCATCTGGAGAATTGATATGCTCAGCGAACAGGAAATTTTGGAAAAAATTGAATCGGGAGAAAGCTCCGGTGTTGAGTTCAAAGAAGTAAAACTTGTTGGTGGACAATTCAGGCCGCATCGGGATGGGCTGTCCGATGAGATCGCCGCTTTTGCCAATCAGCAAGGGGGAGTCGTGATTTTCGGCGTTTCTGATAATCGGGAAATCCTCGGTATCGATATCGAAAATGTTCCGAGACTGATTCATTTTATTACGGAGATATGCCACGACCTGGTAGAACCTCCTCTCGTAGATTATTTCGTAGATAGTATCCGGGTTCCCGATGAGACGGGAGAACAAAAAACACTGGTTTATATCAATATTGCACGGAGCTTGTGGGCACATCAAAGCAGCAACGGATTCTTTTTACGACAAGGAGATACCAGGCGCAAAATGACAACAGAGCAATTGGGCAGATTGCTACAAGCTCGTTCACAGGCGCGTATTATCTCTTTTGACGAACAGTTCGTGCCGAACACGAATAAAGACACACTAAGGCGAGAACTCTATCAGCGATTTATCCCCACAGGCGTCTTCAACCATGAGGACGAAGACCTGCTACTCAAAAGGCGTTTGCTCGTGAAAGAAGGGGGAGAATATCGCGCATCGGTCGCAGGTGTGTTAATGTGCCATGACAGTCCCGATGAGTACCTCTACAACAGTTTCATTCAAGCTGTTTTTTATCGAGGGATAGAAAAGGATGCGAACTACCAGATCGATGCCAAAGATTTTAAGGGGCCCCTGGACCAACAGATCATAGACGCCTTCAAATTTGTCGAAAAATTCAATGAGGTATCAGCACGCAAAGACATTGGCAGAATTGAACGGCCACAATACAGCATGCGAGCCGTTTTTGAAGCCCTGGTGAACGCCGTTGTACACAGAGATTACTCAAAAATCGGCTCGAAAATTCGGTTGTTCATGTTTTCAGACAGACTCGAACTATATTCGCCTGGCGCGTTGGCAAACACCATAACAGTGGAAAATTTGCGTTATGCACAAGCCACCCGCAATGAATTGCTCGCCCGCTTACTCTCGGAAATCACCTTGCATGATACAATGAGCAGACAAGTAATCCGGCGACATTTTTTGGAACGACGGGGCGAAGGCGTGGGCATCATCTTAAACGAAAGCGAGACCCTCAGCGGTCAAACGCCTGTTTATGAATTGTTCGACGAAGAATTGCGCTTGACCATTTTTGCCGCCAAATCTCTACAAGAAGTGTAGGCATCATTTTAAACAAAAGCGAGCACTCAATGGAAAAATGCTTGAAGTGTAAAAAACATGGCCTCTTTTTTCAGCGAAAATATTCTCCCATAGAATCAATTGTTGGTGCAAGTGAAGCACCTGTTTGGATAATAGGTCTCAACCCCAGGGGTGCTGAAGGGTATAATGACGAGGGTGACATCATCCAATTGAGAAAATATTTTCAAAGCAATAACGTTCACGGATATTTTAATGATTTCAAGAAAGTCTCTCCAGACCTCCATAAACTTCTGGGCCACCCCAATGGCGTCGCACATACAGATTTAGTAAAGTGTTACTCCAACAATTTTCCACCCAAAACAATGCAAAGAGGTGGTAGGAAGGAAATCATCGCCAACTGTAGTGGGTATTTGAAACAACAGATTGAAACGTACAAACCGAAGATTATTATCTGTAATGGCGCAGACGTAAGCCGCAAATTATGTCAGTTATATCCACCTGAGACTACAAGACAGAAACATACTTCATATACCGTTCAAAATGGCAAGCACGATTTTGCAGTCGTTCTTTCGGGATTCATAGGAAGAATAGATGATTATGCCAAGCGTCGTTTGGGGCAAGAAATAGAAAAATATTTCAAGCTGTATGGAATCGATACCATGCCCGAAATAGAAGATTACGACATCAAGAGTAGCGATACGGCAGAAGGAAAGAAACCTGCGGCACGAGAGGACCGCTCAATGCGAAGTAGCAACCCACTCAGAAATGATAACGTGACGCATTTTGTAAAGAAAGTCGCAACATTGGCTACTGACGGACTACCTGATGATATCAAACCGAATGGCAAAAGCCAATATGCATCTGTACACAAGCAAGGCCACCGCTACTACCACTTATGGTATTCAAGGCAGCCCTGGAAAAACTGGCAACTGTTCTACAAAATCGAGCTCGACCCATCCCTGGACACAAAATTCTGCAACAATGCACTCGTCGCAATCAGATACTCATTCGACAAACAAGGGAAAATCGGCAACCTTTCTGTTGGTGAAAGCGATTCACTGAAAAACATCCTGGATAATCTGGATATCCAAAAAGGCCAAAGGTTAGACCGTCGAGGCAGACAGGGACGGATCGTCCAGGTTGATTTCGGTAGTCATGAACTGAACGACGATTTCGCCAAATCCCTGGCTGATACACTCAGGCGTTTCATAAAGGTCGTCACCCCCGCAGTGGATACCTTTATGAACGAGCGCGACTAAGAAGACGCTTGATTCCGCTGATGTTGTTACGCAGCTTTAAGAGTTGGTACCGCTGTGCAAATAAAAGACACGACACAATGGCAGAAAAGACATATCAAAACAGCTCTGAGAAAACCAAAAAACTTACCTACCTGAGTAGTGTTGTCCTCCTGATCGTATTCATTTTCAGCGGACCCGCTTTTGCACAATACTCTTATACTTGGAAAACCGATACGACCTTCGAGGGAGCGGACTCAGTAAACCTCGTTCAACCCGTGCAGGTACTATTCTTAGACGAGCCAATACAGGTCGTGCCGCACAGTGCGTCCCTGCGTCTCATGCAACAATATTCCGTATTACTCGGCACCGAATGGAGTGACGGTCAGGCTTACCGATTACTCCAAACCTTTGACTCTATACCACAACCAAGCAATGAATTTCGAGAAGAAACTCTAACGGTTCCCCACTCGCTGTGGCGCTTATCAGACCAGCATATTCAAAATGATATAGAAATCGAAGTTCGAGAAGGGCAAAAAATAGTCACCGTAGCTCTTGAAGCCTTTACTTATGCCGAGCCTGCGCTGGCCCAAATAGAAGGAGTAAGAGGTCGTTTCTTTTCTAAAAGACTACACCATGCAATAGTGCGTTATGTAACCGATGATGGCAGAGATAGACGCGCACTGAAGCAGATTTTAGAGAAACGCTATGGCATAAGTATAGATGTACCGGACTATACCGAACTCACGCGAAGAACAACGAAGGAAGATGCAGGTCGGTTTGGAGAGTTCAAGAACGAGGAATTGATGGCTATTGTAAGCATGTTTGAAGAATATCCACAGGGCCTGCTCAGCACACCAGGGCTGCAATATCTGGTGCGGCGATTAGATGGGACACCTCATCCGATTAACCCGACTGCTCCAGCTATAGCCTGGCCGAGCGAGGGCTATATTGAGTTTATGGAATCTGCGTTTAAGGAACAAGGACTCGACTACATCCACCGCTTAATCCTCCATGAAAAGGCACATTTTTTATGGGCGCACCTCTTCGACGATCAACTCAAACAGGATTGGATTGAGCTTGGTGGGTGGTATATAAACCCCGATGATAGTGACGGCTGGTCAACGACCAAGCAGACCGAGTTTGTATCTGCTTATGCACACAAGAAAAATCCGAATGAGGATATGGCAGAAAGTATCAGTTATTACATTGTGAACCCGGATAAATTACGTTCACGTTCTCCTGCCAAATACGAATTTATTCGGGATCGGGTCATGCACGGCACGCGCTACATATCGCGCATCCGTCCTGATTTGACATTTGAGGTATATAATCTATATCCGGATGTCGTGTATCCGGGTCGGATCATCCGGGTTGATATACAGGTTGAGGGCGAACCGGAAGAAGATAAGGAGATAACAATAGAGATTGAAATTCACCAATCAGGCGACCTTGATAAAGCCCAATGGTCAGATGTCAGGATATACAGCGACAAAGGCACTTACTTTGACCTTCGGCTTTATCCTACAGGCCCCAATGGTCAGCGTCTTGGGAGAGAAGATGCGAGTCATATTTTGCGAGGAAATAAAACATTATCGAAGTACGTAGCACATGGATACTGGGCTCCAGAACAAATTACCTTGAGAGATGCCCAGCGCAATGAGCGACACGAATCCCAGACCGATTTTGGATGGAAACTCTATATCAACAATCCACTTGCAGATTATGAACCACCAGAATATATCAGAAATTCTATGCAACTTTCGCTATCACAACGCGAGGAAAATGGCAGACCTTATCAAGTTGTTGCCGCTCGTTGGCGACTTGATGAAAAAAACGATGTTAAGAGCGTCTTGGCACGACTGAACGATGCCAATGCCGAAACCTATTCACGTCGCTCGGAGGACTATGGAGAATATGATCTACAAACTGGAGAAGCGGTTTGTAAACTTGTGATTCCGGACTATTTTCCAGGCGGGATGTACAAACTTAACTATATCAGGATGGAGGATGGAGCACGAAACGTGCGCGTTGTCTATTTTACCGATCCTGGACACAATTTAAGGGACCAAGACATAGCGATTGATGAGTTACCAGCCACGATTGAGGTCCAGACGACAAATCCAGATACCATACCGCCTGTGCTCGATCTCAACCGAATCACCATCAAGGCGGTGCCGACACATCCAGAAGCACCAAATGGCGAAACCCGAGTTGATATTACTTTTATAGTCCTAGATAATATCAGCGGATATCGTGAAGCACGCATGTATTTACGCGATCCCCAAGGCGTAATGCACGGAGACTTTAGACATTATGTACCAGAACCGAGTTATTCCAATATCTATTTTTCTGGAGAGCCGACGGTGTACCAAACCTACCATCACACAGTCATCTTGCCTGTTGGTAGTATCCCCGGAACATGGGGTTTGGCTGAAATGCAAGTATATGATAAAGCCTATAACATTCTTCGGGCGAACTTTACTGAAATCATCCGCTTTGAGGTAAGCGATACTCCCCTTATTTCTGCCGATTTTGATGGTGATGGGCAGGTCGCGTTCGAAGACTTTTTGGCTTTTGTTCATGCGTTTGGAACCCACAGCGGACAGGAGAACTTCGATCTAAAATTCGATCTCGATGGCAATGGAGAGGTTGGCTTTTCTGATTTCCTTATCTTTGTGAATTCTTATGGCAAACCGATCAATGGATAATTATTCACGATGATGACGATCAAAACCTCTGGATCGCGGCTCAAAAACATGCCGCGATGACGGCGGCTCAACACCAACCAGTCGCATTCAGCACAGGGGTACTGATCATACAAAACAGGACAACCACAGGGGGTTATCCCTACGACGGGCGGGCACAGGGGCACCGCCCCTACTACAATTCCTCCACCACTAGCTCCAATCTCTTAACTTCTCTCCCCCTTTTATTTTAATATTTTTTGCACTGGGGTCTTCATGCACACATATCTCAATCAACTACAACATGTCCTCAACCACGGCGTAAAAAAGGGCGACCGCACGGGTGTGGGCACAATCTCGTGTTTTGGCCTGCATGCGCGCTATGCAATGGCAGACGGATTTCCCGCAGTAACCACCAAGCGACTGGTGTGGAAATCAATGTTATCGGAACTGCTGTGGTTTATATCCGGATCCGACAACATCCGCGACTTGAAAACCTATTTGAAAAGCAATCGGCTGTGGGATGGCAATTATGAGGATTATTTGAACCGCCTGGAAATAGATAAAAACGACGGCAGCATGGGACGTATTTACGGAGTACAGTGGCGGCGATGGAAAGGTGCCAATGGAAAAGTGGTAGATCAGCTTCAAAATGCGATTAATTTAATCCGAGAAAATCCCGAATCCCGACGCATCATGGTCGATGCCTGGAACGCAGCGGAAATAGGCTCTCTGGACGTGGCACTGCCCCCGTGTCACAACTTTTTTCAATTTTATGTAGCAGAAGGCAAATTGTCCTTACAAATGTATCAGCGATCATGCGACATGTTTTTAGGCGTTCCGCTCAACATCGCGTCCTATTCCGTATTGTTGCACATGGTCGCAAAAATTACGGGTCTCGTCCCCCACGAATTTATCCACGTCCTCGGCGACGCACACATCTACTTAAACCATCTCGACGCAGTAAAAAAACAACTATCTCGCAAGCCATATCCCCTGCCCAAATTGCGGATTAAAGACCGTGGTCAAACCGAAATCGACCATTTTGAAATGGACGACTTTGAACTCATCAATTATCAGCACCACGACACCATCCGCGCGGAAATGGCCGTTTGAAAGCAGGTAAGACGTAAGAGAGCCTGCCCCGTAGAGTGTAATACGGGGTAAAGCGACCACCCATTATTCTCTTTTATCGCGTATTGCGCGGATCATCTGCCACAAAATAGAACCAATGCCGACTAAGATGAAAACGGACGTGAGAACCAGGAAAATCTGGACGCCTAAAGGTAAGTTTTCAAATGGAATGATCGGATACATGATGGGTAAACCAGTTATTATCGCTTTTGCCGAGCGTCGTCTGAATAGGACGCGAATATCGTGAACACATTACTCTTAATTTGTGCTGAAAGTAAAGTACAAGTTTCTCGCCAATTTATCAACGCGGCAATCGACGCCAACCTCGCCGATCAGGTAGTGGCTACTTCTTTCGATAAACTGGAAGAAAGCGTGCGTACCAGTGAAGGCATAGATCAAATCGTCGTCTTTCCCGCACTGATCGCCCTCCCCGATACAATGCGCGAAAACTTATTGCAACGCATCAAATCCCTACAAAATGAAAACCCGCAAATACGCATCCTGATGACCAGCCCATTGGGCAGTGACCCCCGCTTGTTCGACATGATCCAGGACCGCATGGCAGCCGCACTAAAGAGCACACAAAACACACCCATATTGACAATAGAAGCACCGAATACATCTCGAACCCTCGACTTTGAAAATTTTGCAACACTACCAAATCAGATTGGAGACGTAAGCACGCTCGTGCCCGACCGCCAGGGACAGGGCGTTTGGATGCGCGAGGTATTGGACGACACAGCCGATGCCGACGCGATCTTTTACGCAGACGCCGACCGTTTTTCCGCTACCGTCGATCTCGCCCTCGTTCGGGAACAAGGATTGTTAATCTACGGACTGGAGGGACAACCCTTGCCCGCCAGTTACGGCGGCCCTCTGCGTCTGATCATTCCCGGACACGACGACCGCTGTGCAAATGTAAAGGGCGTAGCGCGGGTCGAAATCGTTTTGCGATAGGTAAAACCACCATGCGTCAGCCCGCCTGACCGCCAATTTTTTCAGGAGAAAACACACCATGCCATTGACACAAGATCAAATTAATCAGTATCGCGATCGGGGAGTTTTGATTGCGGAAAATGTATTAGATGACGCGGCCTTTGAACCGATTGAACACGATTATGACGTATTGATCAATCAAAAGGCGCAAGAGCTATTAGAAGAAGGGGCGATCTCATCCGTACATGCAGACAAGCCCTTCAGCCATCGCCTGGCTGCAATTGCACGGGAATTAGACGATGAGGGATATGACGCACTGCGCAGTTTTGCGGGTGGATTCGACATCATGCGCGCGCGCGTGAAACCGATGTTCGACATCTTCTTCAATGAGCAATTACTATCGGCAGTCGAGAGCCTCATAGGACCAGAAATAACCCTGAGTCCAATTCAACATTTTCGCCCCTACTTGCCCGCGCGCGAAATACAACCCGGACAGGTACCATGGCATCAGGACCAGGGCGTCACAAAAGAAGAGGCGGACATCTCGGAAATCATAACTTGCTGGATACCACTCGTAGATGTCACCCCAGAACGCGGGTGCTTACAAGTATTGCCGGGCGTAGTACCCATGGGACTGCTCGAACACCAGCGCGAAGGCGGCACCATGATCAAACCCATGTACATGCCAGAAATTGAACCTGTAAATTGTATTATGAAACGCGGAGACGTACTCATGATGAGCGCGTACACCCCGCACAGGGGCCAGCCAAACCGCACAAATCTGGTGCGCTGGAGCATGGATCTGCGATTTCAAAAAACGGGCACACCTACAGGACGACCATTCTGGCCCGAATTTATCGTCCAGAGCAAAGAAAATCCCGCATCTGTGCAAGACAGCTTTGATGAATGGTGTACGCGGTGGGTAACGGACCTGCGAGAGAGCAAAGGCACCCATCTGCATCGGGTGTGACGCAACCCCTACCCCTCATTCAAACGGTATATCATCCGCATTGAAAACCTGCGTGCGTTTCATCATGCGGCGTTCCGATGGAGAAAAGGGTTCGCGGCGATGCATCGTGGGGCGGTTGTCCCACATCACCAGATCGCCGACCTCCCATATGTGGGTCCACAAAAATTCGGGACGGGCGGCGTGCTCAAAAAGCGCCTTGAGAAGCGCGTCGCTTTCATCGGTGGGCATATCGAGAATATATTTGGTCAGATGGGGACCGGCATAAAGCGACTTGCGCCCGGTTTCTGGATGGGTGCGCACGACCGGATGGTCAACGCGTTCGGGTGGATTTTGTTCTCCAACATAATGACGGTGTACGGCTCGCAATCCTGTGAGCCGTTTTTTTATATCTTCATCTAACGCTTCATACGCGGCATAACAATTGCACCACTGGGTATTGCCCCCTGCACTGGGAATTTCAAGAGCATAAAGAACGGAAATCGTACCAGGCCGCTTGAGATATGACAAATCGGAGTGAAAGCTAACCTCCCCATCGCCCAAAGCACCGATGGGCTGACCGTTCTCTTCAATATTGGAAACAATAAAAATTTCTTTGTGTTCGCGGTCGAGCTGTTTGCGAACGTGTTCGACTGCGCGACCAAAATAATCGGTAAAGCGAATCTGATCTTCCTCGCTCAAATCCTGATCGCGAAAATACACAACACAGTAATTGAGCAATGCCTGGCGAATAGCCTGGACGGTGTCATCGTCGAGTGCCTGCGAAATATCAAGCTCCCGAATTTCCGCGCCCAGTGCGCCGCCAGAAGGGATAATTTGCATAGTTCGAACCTCATCTATCGAGCCATTTATACGCGACCTTTGCATTCTTCCAAAAATACTTCTCCAACACCGCATCACCCTTCTGAGAAAAATAATCATACACAAGGCGTTGCGCCTCGGCAGGGGTGCGCTTGCTGCGTTCGAGAACCGGCCAATCACTGCCGTAAATCACGCGATCTTCACCAAAAAGATGCCAGAGCGCGTTGAGCAAATATACATAAAAATCGAGATCTGTGGGCGCCGGAATAACCTGACAGCGCAAATCCATCAAACCCGACACCTTGCAAAAAATATTGGGCTGTTCCGCGGCTTTTTGCATAAGCTCCAAACGCTCGGGTGCAATGGGATTGCCATCTGCCGGGACATTGCCGCAGTGATTGATCACAATGCGAAGATCGGGCAATCGACGCGCGATTTCCACAACCGCATCGCCGATCCCCGAATCGAGTTCAAGATCGTGTTCGACAAGCTTTTCAAAAGCACCCGCCATCTTGCCCAAATCTTCTCGCTCCCAGGGATGAGTGCGCGGGCGAATACCCAAAAAGAGCGGATTGGGACTTAGGCGATTGAGATGATCGCCAAAATCCTCAGCCCGCGGATCGAGATTGCCAACCAGTCCCACGATAAACGGATCATCTTCGATCACATCGAGCACCCACTGGTTGTCTTCAACCCATGTACTCGCCTCGACAATAATAGCCCCCGTAACACCTTCAGACGCGACCAGCACTCTGTAGTCTTCGGGCATAACGCGGCGATAAATCTCGTCATCTGGTTCGGGAAAAGGCACACCCTCTGGACGAGTGGGATCGTAAATATGGATATGCGTATCGATAATCATCTATTACTCCTCTATAATACAACCTCTTCTACATCCATGTGCTGGCGCAACAGCCCAAGCGCGCGGTCTTTGAGCTGGCGCACGCGCTCGCGGCTAATGTGAAAGCGCTTACCCACTTGCTCCAGCGATTCTGCGTTGTCAACATCCAGGCCAAAATAGCGGTTGATAATCTCGGCTTCGCGTTCGGGCAAATCGGCCAGGCCCTTGTGCAAAAGATCGCGCAATCGGTTGGCGTGCACATCCTCATCTGGCTGGGGTGCATCATCGGGAACAACATCGGCAAACCGGCGGTCACTATCTTCATATACTGGCCCGTCAAGCGAGACAGATGCCAGACTTGTTTGAAGCGCCTTATGCACTCGTCGAGTTGAGAAATCGGTTTCTGAAGCCAACTCGTCAACAGTGGGAACGCGACCGTATTCTTGTGAAAGTGCGGCAGACACTTTATTGAGCGCATCGCGATCATCTATTTGATTGACCGGAAACGCCACCGGATGCGTCTGGCGATTGAGAGCAGAGAGCATGGCCTGGCGAATCCACCACACCGCATAAGTGATAAACTTGTACCCGCGCTCGGGATCGTATGTTTGAGTAGCGCGTATAAGGCCCATATTGCCCTCGGCAATGAGATCGGAAAGGGGCAATCCGCGCCCCGTATATTCGCCAGCCACGCGCACAACAAAGCGCAAATTGGCTGTAATGAGATGATTCAGTGCCTTTTGATTGCCCTTGCGCGCAGCATTGATGGCTTTGACTTCATCTTCGCGGGAAAGCGGGGTGTATTTGCGAATATCGCGCAAATAAAGATCTGTGAGTTGTGCTTGGGAAGGATCACCCAAAGGGGAATCGCTTCCAGATAGAGCCTGTCCCGTAGTGGTTTTATACGGGAGATTTGCTGATTTTCTTTGTTCTTTTTTCATAGTTTTAATTCCAGTGTCTCGGCAGTTGATAGGGAGTGAAAAAATGGTACGGACTGACACGTCGGTTGGTTGAGCGTTTGACACGCTGGACAGAGACGCTCTTCAACTCTGAGATCACAGGGCAAACACGCGCAGATACTGGCTATGGTTTGGGTCAGTGTTTCGCGTATATGCTTGTAGTGTGCAATCTGTTCTTCAACTTCACGAAGACGACCATTGAGATCTTCGAGAATATCATGCGCGAGTTCGCCTGCGGTTTTGTGTTTTTCTCGTTTGTCAATAATGACCTTGATATGTTCGAGATCAAATTCCATCTCTTTCAGACTCAAGATCATGCGCAACCGCGCAAGTTGCTCGTGGGAATAACATCGAAAACCACCGCTGCTTCGACATTCGGGACATATCAGCCCCATCTCTTCGTAATAGCGCACTGTGCGGGTGGTCGTGCCGGCTTCTTTTGCCAATTTCCCAATATGTATCAAACCATCATTGCATTTTGACACAACAAATCACCTCGTTTTTATGAGCGGAACAGACAAACTTTGACGTTACGTTAAAGTTAGAAAAAATATACCTTAACACAACATCAATGTCAACGAAAAACTTTGACGTTACGTTAAGGTTTGGCAATCAGCAGTTTTAATGATGGAACAAACGCACCCCGGTCATAACCAGAAGCATACCGTATTCATCGCAAGCTGCGATGACATCGTCGTCGCGCACTGAACCTCCGGTCTCAACCACATATTTGACACCCGTGCGAGCAGCCCGATCAATATTGTCTCGAAAAGGGATAAACGCATCGGAACTGAGCACAATATCGTCCATTTGTCTAATCCACGCTCGCCGCGCGTCCTCGCTCAAAGGCAGGGGCACAGTATCGAAACACGCTTCCCAAACCCGACGTTCCTCACGAGTCATATCGCCGCGCAAATAGGCTTCAATAGCGTTGATCTTCTCGGGGCGTTTGAGACCTTTTCTAAATTTGAAATCGAGAATATCCGAATGCTGGCGCAAGTACCACGCCTCGGACTTTCCCGCGGCAATGTCCGTACAGGCCAGGCGATTTTGCTGCCCCGCGCCATTGCCGATAACCTGCCCATCAAAGGCAAAACACATCGAATTGGATTGCGTGTACTTAAGAGCAATAGTCGCCACGAGCATATCGCGCTGTGCTTCGGGAGAGACCTCTTTATTCTTTGTCACAATATTCGTGAGAATATCTGTGTTAACAGTCCTGGCATTGCGCGTCTGTTCCAGAACAACGCCGAAAACATCGCGGGTTTCCGGGCCAGCAGGCGCGTACGATTCATCCATCTGGAGAATGACATAACTGCCGCCTTTTTTTTTCTTAAGAATATCGAATGCCTCCGGTTGATAGCCCGGCGCAATAATACCATCGGACACTTCGCGACTGAGCAAGCGCGCAGTCGATTGATCCACCTCATCGCTTAAAGCCACCCAATCGCCAAAAGAAGAAAGCCTATCCGCACCCCGAGCGCGGGCATAAGCCGTAGCCAGAGGCGAAAGATCGAAATCATCGACAAAATACGCCCGTTGCAGCGCGTCGGAAATGGGAACGGCAACAGCCGCACCAGCAGGGCTTAAGTGCTTAAAAGAAGCAGCCGCTGGCAGATTGAGCACCTCTTTAAGCTCGCGCACGAGTTGCCATGAATTGAGCGCGTCGAGCAAGTTAATATAACCCGGCGCGCCATTGAGCACCGCGAAAGGCAATTTGCCATCAAGAGAGTACGCACGCGCATCAGATTGATGCGGATTGCAACCATAGCGAAGAATCAGTCCATCTTGAGACATAAGACAATCCTCTTGAAAAGAAAAAAAGCCCAATCCTCTAACGGATTGAGCCCAGGCGATCGACCCCTTGAATTTTTAGTTCTAACGCTCCCCTCCGGTTATCCGGATATTCGCCAGTTGCGTCAGATATTATTAGTAAAACCAATATAACAGGAGGCTACATATATGTCAACAGCCATCAGCCCACCCAGCACTACTGGTCAGCACCCGATACAATTTGTGTCGCACCTGTTTCAGTAGTCACAAAACAGAGCAATTGCTCCGGATCAGCCAGGTCGAGAACAACGGGCGAATGCGTAGTGGTCAAAATTTGGGCACGCGCCCTATCCTCGTGTTGTGCTACAGCACTAAATGCCTTGAAGACCGCTTCTACCGCGCCAGAATGAAGACCGTTTTCCGGAACTTCGAGCAAACATATCCCATCGCCATCGGGCGCATAAACCAGCAATGTTAGAGCCAGCAAGCGCAGAGTTCCATCGGACAACATCCACGACGGTGTTTCGAGATCATTGTGGTGCTTGACCACGAGATAGCAGTGTTGATCTTCGGGACGCACAACCGTGTGAACAGCCGATAAACCCGGCAAAACAGTGCGCAAAAGCGCCAGCCAGGCTGCATGCTTGCTCGGCTCATTCTCTTTCAGGGCAGCAACCACCCAGGGTAGATTGGCACCATCGGATAACAGCGTGCGCGGTTGCCCTGGTGGACTGGGGCGGCGAATGCGTTCGCCGTTGAGATCGAATTTGCGAATGCCGTATGAAAGAATGTGTTTGAGCCATGTTGCGATGGGAAAACGCGATTCATCTTCGGGCAAATTGCCCAGAGCTGAACGCCTCGCGCCGAGTTTGAAAGAAGGATCCCATCCCGTGCCGGATTCATCATAAAATTTATCATTGCCACCAGGTACTTTATTGACAATGGTTTTGACGCCGCGCAGCCTGGGCGTCGCCAGAGTTTGCGGTGTGGGCTTATCTACGACAAAAAGCGATTCTTGAACAGCGCGATCATCTCGCTGAATATCTGTGAGCAAAAGCACCCGCTCGGAGAGAATCCCGACTTCACCGTTTTCTTCGGTCACGCCAATAGCGATTTCGTATCGACACCGCGAAAAATTCCGATCGGAAAACAGATTGGATTCGTGCGCGGGCACAGCCAATTCAACAGCGATTTCAAATCGATCTGCAAAACCGTGCCAGGTCAGATCGCGTAAATCACTCGCCCGGCCGTAAATAGCTGCATCGAGGCCATCGCGCACAAAATCCCCAAAAAATGCAATAGCGTCGAGAAAAGTCGTCTTACCGCTACCATTGGCACCAACCAGCATGTGGAAAGGTGTGAGATCCTGTTCGATATGACGCAAACACTGATAATAAAGGGTTTCAAGACGCTGGATCATGTGGAACTCCTGCATTAAGTTAGGAGCATAGTACATGACGAAAAGAAAAGCGTCAAGCGCAAATCCACACAGCCAGGGATAAAGGTGAGGAAACCTTTTTGAAATCAAAAAAAACAGTCTTGATCACCGGCGCAACAGATGGGATTGGTCGGGCACTTGCAAAAATCTATCGGGCGCGCGGAGAACGGTTGGTAATGGTGGGCAGACGCGCACTGAGCGCACTCAATGATGCGTTGTACACCAAAGACACATATTGTCGTGCAGACCTATCGCAGAACGATTGTGCAAATCGGGTATGCGAATTTCTGAACGCGCAAAAAATCGACGCCATAGATCTGGCGATTCAGAATGCTGGCACCGGATATTTCGGATCCATCGCAGAGCAAAGCGCGGAAAGCATTCGAGACATCCTCGCAGTCAACCTCATGGCCCCTTTGCGCTTGACACACGCCCTGATTCCATACCTGAAAAAAACCAATGGAAAACTCGTATTGATCGGCTCAATCACACATGCCTTTCCCTGTCCCGATTACGCCGTGTACGCAGCGAGCAAAGAAGCCCTCAACGCGCTGGGACGCAATTTGCAAATCGAGGGCGACATAAATGTACAGATCATTCACCCGGGTGCAACACACACGGGATTACATCGAAAAATTGGCATGGACAACGAAAAGACAAAAGGATTTCCACCGGCAGAACAGGTCGCCCAAAAAATCACACAGGCGATAGATGGACGGCGTTTTGTCGTGACAATTGGACGGCGAAACGCCTGGGCGCGATTTTTGGGACGCTATTGCGAAGGCATGGTCAACTCTATGGTGCGTGCAACGTGAAACACGCGGTCATTACAGGCGCGGCGGCTGGAATCGGCAAAGCACTTGCCCATTGCTTTGCACAGGCGGGACATGCCATAACGGGCGTGGATATAGATACCGCGGGCGCAGCGAGAGTCGAACGGGAATTGAATGCGCGATTTGTCATTGCAGACCTGCGTTCTGAAACGGACATCGCGCGAGTTCTCCCCGAACTGATCCAGGGAAAAGCCATTGACGTATTGATTCACAACGCGGGCATCAACGCCGTGGGGCGATTTCCCAACATAGACATAGAAAATCAAGAACAAATAATCGCCGTGAACTTCTACGCACCTATGGTGCTCACAGCGGCATTGCTAAAAGCCGACCTGATCGCAAAAGGCGCGTCCATAATCTTCATCTCCTCCCTTTCCCACTACACAAGCTATCCGGGTGCTGCAACTTATGCTGCAACCAAGAGCGGGTTAGCCTCCTACGCACGCAGTTTATCCATCGCCCTTGCACCGCAGAATATTCACGTCATGACAGTTTTCCCCGGCCCAACGCGCACAGCCCACGCGCGGCGTCACAGCCCACACAACACACGCGAAGAAAAACGCATGCCACCCGCAAAATTGGCGCACCACATCTTTCGCGGCATAAAAAAGAAAAGACACCTTATCGTCCCAGGTGCCAACAATCGAATGCTCGCCCTCCTGGGCAAATGGTGCCCACCCCTGATGGCATATGCGATGCGTAAGATGATTTTGGAAAAGTTGTGAGAAAGCACTTATGCATCCGAATCCAGAAACTGCCGCACGTATTCACCTTTAGGCGTCAACAGGGTGGTCACATCAATCACATTGGGCACTTGATCCATAATATTCTCACGGACCTGTTTAGCGATATCATGCCCTTCTGCTATCGTGATATCCGGTTCGCCGAGTAATGCGAAAAAATATTTCCTTGGCAATTATTGAAATGATGATGACCACACTGATGAGGAACAAATAACTTGAGCCATCTTCATCATGGCCTATGGGATGCTCGTGACCGTGGGCCTCTTTTGCATCAGGCGTTTCTACGGGAAGTTCATGACCGTGGGCCTCTTTGGTATCAGACGTTGTGGGATGCTCGTGACCGTGATCCTCTTTCGCATCAGGCGTTTCTACGGGAAGTTCATGACCATGATCGTCTTTAGTAACAGGCATCTCCGCTTTTTTCACAATATTTATGGACATCCCATGACCGTGGCCGTGATAGCCAAAAGCATCAAGGATCAGTTCTACACTCACGAACGCCAGAAGAAAAGCTGCAAAAAGCGACAGGAGAGTTTCGATACGACGGCGACCATAATGAAACCTTAAATCTTCATGCTGTTTCTTAGACTGCGATCCCATCAGCACGGCGACCCAAGCCACGACATCGGATACAATGTCCGACAGCGAGTGGACCCCTGAAGCAATCAATGGGAGGTAACCTGTAAAACTACCGAGGACGATTTTTACGGCTCCCAGTATGCCGTTTGTGACCCCACCTGCAATGATAATGGTTGTAGCTTCCTTAAGTCTGACTCTTTCACTGTGATCTCCGTGCATAACACCTGTTCTCCTATTAACAGCTATCGATTTTTTACCAATCACTAATCCTCACCCTTATTCATATTTTTTCCCCACAAAAAAAGGACCCAGCGTTTCGATATAAAGTGCGGTTTGCTGGGTTTTTCTCATATCCTGCACAACGCGAGAGAGCGGATAGAGTTCTGCACCGATCAAACCAATGATAAAATCATTATCATCGGCATCGAGACCATAGCTGGCCAGGCGAATATCGTGCGCGTAATCTTCGCGTCCATAAGCGCGTCCGATAGATGCGTGCTCCATCAAAATTTTGCGCTGTTCCCTGTGGTCAAGGCGGGCAAAAGCCCCATTGCGGCGCAGTGGGTACCAGATCGCCCAGGGCCACTCGGGATTGAGCACATTATCGCGCGGTCGGTCAATAAGAGCGTATTTGAGATCCGGCTCGTAACCCGTGGCATACGTGCGCCCGAGCATGGTGAGTTCAGGACGACGTGTACAGGCAGAGAATGGATCGCTATTGAGCAGCGCGCGAATATCGGTAACAAACAAATCGGGTGATTCAGCCAAAAAAACAATACCAATGCCATAGGGATCGTGCGCGTCGAGATAGAGCGCCGCATCGAGACCACTTCGTTCGAGTGCCTCAGATACGGCATAGACATCTCCGACACCCGTAAAAACCTGCAACTGCATGTAAAGCCGCCTATCACTCGTTTGCGGCTCCCCATCAACAGGCGCGCCATGTTCGAGAATATCGAGTTTTTCTTTCGATTCAGTGGAATGATGCATGTCAACAGACTCCTGTTTCAATGACTACTTACCAGATTGTTGCTACTTGTGATTGCTGAATTTTTTCATCTTTACTTATCAGCGGCAATTCCATATACAGCGCAGTACCCGCAATGATGCGGTCAGGCATATCAGGCACTATTGTTCGGGGTATCTCGGCTATTTTGTGAACAATATCCTGGGTTAGATCTACCAAAGCCAAATTGCTCTCACCTGCTTTTAGATTATCTTGAAGTAGTTGCTGGTTTTCAAGTGGAATACGACCTTTTTCTTGTAAATAAAGAATCTCGACCAAACAGATCGTGGGTATATAAATGAAAGCGTCGCCTTGTTCACAGGCATCAAAAATTTGGCTGGCCTTGGATCCCAAAAGAACGCTACCCTCCAAATACCAGATCAAACCATGCGTATCGGTGACTGCACGAGTCATTGGGAAACCTCTCGAGGGAAATTGCCCCACATTTCCTCGCGGTTTTGACGAATCTCTCTATCTGTGATGTCCAGTCCTTTCCAGACACCTCGTAGAGATCTCTTTTGAGTCTTCTTTATACCTTTAAGATCTTGTTCGACTTGATCGGTCATACCCCGAATCAATTGAACTTTCTCCTCAACTGACAGAGAACGCGTTGTATTCAAAATTTCTGCCAACATGGAATCGGTTGCCATTTCAGGCCTCCATTTGTGTATTTTGCTACAAAATTTATTTTTTATCCTTCCCAAATCAAAAGATAGGATTTGACCTCGAAAAGAGCAAGCCCCAGATCAGCAGACTGAACTGGGGCGTGGTAAAGGGCAGCATATCGGACCGCTAAATTAAAAGAAAGACATCTTGTAATGCGCTTTAATACTCCGCCCTGTTTCGGGCATCACGGATCGAATGCGCGAGAGATGGTTGCGGTATTCCGTATTGAAAAGATTGTCCAAAGAGAGAATAATACTATGGCGGGTATGGTCGGTGTTAATGTCGCGCTGGGCATAGACACTGAAAACAGCATAGCCATCCGTAGGCTCTTCGAATATATCCACGCGATCCTGTCCTGCGACAAATTCCGCAGTCCCGCCAACAGTAAGCCAGGGGTGCTCATAGGTTGCGCTACCAACAAACTTGAGCGGCGGCATTTCGGGCAAGGGCAAATCCTCATCCCTATTCTCGCCGCGCACGTAACTGCCGTTAAATTCCAGATTCAGACGGGTATTCAAACGCCACCCCAGATGCATCTCCACACCCAAAAATCGCGCGGCAACACCATCGGAAGCGTAGATCGGCAGAAGTTGGGCGAAATTGATCTCTCCGGTATTGCGCGGAGCAATATAAATATCAAACTCGTTCCAATATCCGCTCAAAACAAAATTGAGACCTGGTTGCAAATAGTGAAAAAAAACCTCGAAACCCAGACTCGTTTCGGCCTCGAGATCGACATTGCCCACCTCAAAAGTGTACGCAGCTAAATGCGGCCCATCGTTGTATAGCTCTTCAATCGTGGGCACGCGCTGGGATCGGCTAAGGTTCAAACCGCCGGTTACCCGGTCGGTAATGGACACAAGCGGACTGATCGCCGCAGACCATGCGTGAAAGGTGCGATCTACATCGAGATCCGCGGTCGTCCTTGTTCTGGGACGCGGATCAAAGTCGGCATACGTATAACGAGCAGAGGCCTGAAATTCGATGTCGCGATAGGTAAATTCGTGGTAAAGACCTAAGGAGGCGTTTTGCTCTCGCGTGGGCGGCGTAAAAACAAACGCGCCCAATTTGAGATTGTGATGGCCAAAGCCGAGAGCGAGAACGGTATTTCGCGTCTGGCCTTGTGTGTTCAAATGCAATTTGAGATCGCCGCCGTAGTCGTGGAACAAAAACTCGGACCCAATACTGCCGCTGGATTCGAACTCGAAGTGATGATAGAAGGTCCTGGTAAAATCCATCTCTACGCTACTGAGCACCTGGCGATCAAAATGGTAGGCCGCTTTGCCATCAAACACGCGGCGCTCAATATCCAGATCTACACCATTGGGATGCCCGCCAATAAATCCGCCGGGAATGCCGTATTGGGTATCGAACTGATCAAAAGAGGCACCGACATACCCCCGATCAGTGGGATATGACAGACCGAGCGTATGCGTGCGCGTGTCAATAGGTGTATTGGCGAGCCTGCCAATGGGGGTTTGCACATCCCGGGTATTGCGGTACGTGGTCTCGGCATAAAGCGCGAGCGGACCCACGGGCACTGTAATACCAGCGGCTGAGAGATATCCCCGATTGACCGTCTCTCCATAAGCACCAACACTGCCAAAAATGCTCTGCGGATGCTCCTCGGGAATTTTCTGTTTCACGACATTGATAACCCCGCCAATAGCCGATGCCGTGTGAAGCAGCGTGCGCGGCCCCCGGATAATTTCGAGGCGTTCTGAATTAAAAGGTTCGAGAGTAACAGCGTGATCAGCAGAAGTGGCAGACAGATCACGGGTCTCGATACCGTCTATATTGATCTGCACGCGGTCGCCACTGAGGCCGCGTATAACTGGTCGAGCAGGTGCAGGGCCCATGCTGCGGATGGCAACGCCAATCTCGTTTTTCATCGTCTCGGCAAGCGTGAGGCTGTATTTCTTCTGAAGTTCATCTCCAGAAAGCACGCCAGTGGCTTCGTACAATTCTTCAAAGCGAGTCTCCGCATCTTTTCCCAACACGTTAATGGTATCAATCTGGATTTCCTGGGCGACCATTTCGACGTACAGAATGGGAAGTTTCGAGCCTGAGACCTTCACTTCTCGACGCGCTGTCCGATAGCCGAGACGAAAAAAAGACAGGCGATGAACGCCCTCCGATAGACGCAGGACAAAACGGCCCTGTTCATCGGTTATCGTGCCCGCTGCGCCATCATCGAGTTTGATATCGACATTGCCAATTGCGCGTTGAGTCTTGTTATCAAAAACATATCCCTCGAGCAAACGCGTCTCATCCGACGCGCTGATCGCGGAAAAACAGAACACAACAACCAGAATAGAAGCTGTGAATTTCAAAACGTATCTCTATCTGAGAAAAAGCCCTCACTCTATCCTGGGAAAACCGGGTGAGGGCAAGACAGTTACTGATCTACGACACGCACGGGAATGGGGACCGTGCGAAAATCTATATGATCGTCGTGCGTGACTTCGAGGACAATAGTGGTTTCGCCTACCTTGAGGCCGCGCAGCTGGAATTCAAATTTTCCCACATCTGCGGGAGCCTGATAAACTTCGACAACAGTGGGATCGGCAATGGTCGAGGTAAATTTGTCATCTGGCTCATCCGGTGGATCAATTTCGTCGCCATCTTCATCGAGGAACCGAATGCTCCATTGAGCGGTAAGTCCACCATTGGGAACTTCGAGTTCGCCTACCCGACCACCACTGGCATCAATCTGTCCTTGAAAATAGCGGAAAAACCGATTGCCCGAATCTATGAGAACCAGACCCTCGGGTTCGAAATGTTCTTCGTGTTCAGACATGGGATCTTCGCTGCCACAACCAATCACAAACAGAGTCAGAACTGCCACAACGGCAAAAGTGCGTTGAAACGTTTTTCTTGCAAAAAACATGATACAGTCTCCTGAATGGTAAAATCACCTGTACAGCCCGCACGGGCAGAGCACACAGAGGAAGACACACTGCCCGCGCTCGCAAAAAAGGCGTAAAAATACAAAAAATGAAAAGATAATGCAAAAGTTTGTCTTACGAGATTCAGGAGACTACCGGAGGGGATCGGCCCTGAGGCGAGAGGAAAAACTGGTGGGATACTAATGTGGCGTTCGGCGAAGCGAAAAAACAACAGGCGTATAACGCACCAAAAACAACTATGGCACTGATAAGACCCAAAAAGCTATAAACCCAATCGCAAACAACACAATGGATACCATGCTCAACATGGTCAACCACATGCCCAAATCCAAAGGCAAACGCGCCAACGAGCAATACGGCAACCAGGGCTTTGACGAGTGGATGTTTGGTGTGTAGATTCATCTCAATATTGTGCCTTTAATAATTAAACCAGGCTTTTTGACCTCTTAAATATACAAAATATCCCATCTTATTCCAACAGTGACATGCATCCGTGCGTAATATCAATTACTCAGTCTCATCAGCCTGAAGTCGTTCGCGCTTCCATTCCTCCGCATTGAGATCAAAAAAAGCAATGCCCAATTGAGATGCATGCTGAATAAATTCCCAGCGTGACATGTCCAATAATTGAGCCGCTTTGCCACTGGATATACTTCCTCGACGATATAGCTCCAGAATAATCATCTCACGAGCCGTTTCTTGAATAGGCTGATTAAGTTCCTGCAACAGAACTGCCAGATCGGTATCAAGGGTTACTGTGATGAGTGACACAACAAACTCCCGATTTTCAAAGGGTTTGAAATAGCGCGTGATTTTTCAGCGCACGATCAAATGTAAGTGTTTTATCACATCCAGCTTGTTTGCTTTCATGACCAAGTAGATAATCCGAAAAACCCTCTTTATTTTTTTTATAATCAGCCAGTGCTTTCTCCATCAATGCTCTATCGTCAAAAGCGAATTGACGTGTTTGAAGTATTTTTTTAAGTGTGTCTGAAATCGTTGATCTGTCATAATTATATGCCGTTTCCAGCACCCAAACAAGTTCGCACATGCCCATGGATGTGATGAAAAAGGAGACGTTATCTGTCTCAATTTCGCGTGTTGCGATTCTCGATTGTTCAGGATCATCTTGCGTAAGATAACGAACGAGTACATTGGTATCCAAGCCCATCATTGATTTTTACTACCTCGCAAACGAATAGCCCGTTTCATATCCTCAATAGAGACCGGCTTAGAGGGAGGGGGCAAAATACCTTTCAAATCCCGAACATCTCGCAGATTTGATTTTATAACCACATCTCCATTGTTTTGAATAACAATATTCAATCTGTCTCCTGGATGGAGATGTAGATGCTCCCTTATTTCTTGCGGCAAAAGCAGGTGACCATCTTCTTCGAGCATTGTTTCAGCCACGGTGAACCTCCTTCGTTTCTGCTGCAAAATTTACTTTTCTTTCATCATTTCGGCAAGCGTGAGACTGTATTTCTTCTGAGAAGAAAATTTAAGGGACTGACCTCAGAAAGTCAATCAATGTTCATATAAAGGAACCCATTTGCCCTTCACGATGTTTAATATCGTAAACCGTTACCGCGCCGTACAAAAAGGAGTAATCCAATGCTCACCAGATGGTTTTTCCTCTTCGCTCTGTTCCTTACTGCCTGTGAAGTTCCGTTGGATCCGACCAATTCCGAATACATTGAGATACGGGAAGTAACCGTCGGCCCAGCCCTGGCCAGATGCTATGGCGTGGGCGAACAGTCTTGCATGGTAGTTGACGGCTCATTATTCTACGACGGCATTGAGGGCTTCAACTTCGAAGCGGGCTACAACTATCGTCTGCGAATCGGCAAATACGACCCCTGGGATGGAGAAGAACCGCCGCAGGATGCCGGCCAATACAGTTATCGCCTGCTGGAACAACTGGAAAAAACCCGCGCGCCATCCACTCCTGCAACCTTATCTGTGGGACCAACGCGAGTAAAATGTGTGCAAATAGACGACTTTTGCCTGCTGATTAACGGTGTACCATACGACGATATCATCACCAACTTTGATTACGAAACCGGTTATCACTATACCCTCAACGCAAACCAATACAGCGATGGCCGATACGTATTGACTGAAATAGTCTCAAAAACTGAAGTGACGGGCACAGAAGAAGAAATAACCGTAGGACCTCACAGAACCAGATGCGACGACAACTACCCCGTGTACTGCAACGTCGTCAATGGCGAAGCCTTCCGCAGTGAAATCGTGAACTTCCAGCCCTGGCACAACTATAGCTACCGTCTGCGAGCCGAGCGATTCAACATGTTTACCAGCAGCACAACCCCACCGTCATCCAACATCCCAACCTACGGCTATCGCTGGCTGGAAACCCTCGAGCAAAGTCCGAATAATTAATATCCATACTAAAACGCCTGACTCAAATTTTTGCGATACAGAATAAACCAGATTACAATTGGTGCGCCAATCAGGGACGTCACTGCATTCAGCGGCAAAACAAATTGACTCCCCGGCAAATGGGCAATCAAATCGGATAGCAGTGCCAGCGTCGCCCCCAGACAAGTGACCGCAGGCATAAGCACGCGGTGATCCGACGTATGCAACAAACTGCGACAAAGATGCGGCACAGCCAGACCCAAAAACGCAATCGGACCACAAAAAGCAGTGGTCGCGCCCGTCAGAATCGATGCACTGATCAAAATCCATAATCGGATGCGCTTGACATTCAGACCCATACTGCGCGCATAATTTTCCCCGAGCAAAAGCGCATTGAGCGGTTTAATACACAAAAACGCCAGCAAAAGCCCCAAAAAAATAGCAGAGACAAGCACGGGCATCTGTCGCCATGTCACACTCCCAAAACTGCCAAAAGTCCACAAAATATACGACTGAATTTGTTCGGGAACGCTAAAATAAATCAAAATACTGACAAAAGCTCCGGTCGCATACCCAAACATCAGACCCAAAATCAGCAACGTCATCACACTCTGCACACTGCGAGAAATTAGCAGCACGCACCCCAACACAGTGGCAGCACCTATAATAGCCGCAACAGCCAAACTCAAATCGCCCAGAAAACCCAACCCCGCGATAAGCGCACTACCAATCGAACCCACCGTCAGCACCACAATAGCAACGCCGAGACTCGCGCCAGCACTGATACCCAGCACAAAAGGATCTGCCAGCGGATTGCGAAAAAGCGTTTGCATCTGCAACCCACTCACAGAAAGCGCCGCACCCGCCAACACAGCGGTCATCGCCTTGGGCAGTCGAATTGTATGAACAATAATCGCCCATGCCGGAGAAGACACTTCTCCACCCGTAAGAATGCCAAACAAACCTGCGAATGGAATACGAACCGACCCCAGCGACAAACTCAAACCGAACGCGATCAGGAGCAGAAAAAATAACCCCAGCACAATAACCGCACGCCGCGATCCTCCTCGCGCTTCATCCTTGTTTTGAGCCTCCATCCCGATCACCCCCATTCATCCATGATCGCTTTTCAGTGCCGCAATCAAATCGCAAATAGAATCGTATTCCCGAACTGATCCACTGTGCTCAACACACCAGGTATCACCTTCGCGAATATCGACACACCACTCAGCCCCCGCATCTCTCACTCGAAACCCGGCCCTCTCCAGCGCGCGCTTTGTCCAATACGCGCGTCGCCCTTCCCCAGAAACAGCAACTGAGGCGCGGCCCCGTTGTGCATTGAGCTTAAACGCACCCGTATCTGCGTCAAAACGCACGCCATCACTCTGAAACGCACCTTCAAATGCACCATTGAGAATTAAATCCTCAGGCGCACCGGTCTGCAACGCGCCCTCAAACGGCAAAAGATAGATACGGTCTGCACAGCGCAGCGCCAGATCCAAATCGTGTGTTGAAAGCAAAATCGCCTTACCCGTAGAATGTGCCAGATCTTGTAACAAAGCCATGATTTCAGCGCGGCGCGGCAAATCGAGAAAAGCCGTAGGTTCATCCAGAATCATAAGATCGGGCTGCTGCGCCAGCGCGCGTGCAATCATAACCTTTTGACGCTCGCCATCGCTGAGTTCTGCCACATTGCGATATGCCAAATCCTCAGCGCGGGCCGCCCGAATCGCCCAGGAAACAACCCGTTCATCTTCATCGGTAAAGCGTCCGATCCAATCCGTATGGGGATATCGCCCCAGACCGACCAAATCGCGCACAGCCATAATACCAACACTAATGCGATCTGTGAGCACCACGCTGAGCACCTGTGCAACTTCTGTTGCAGACATATCCGCGATATCTCTACCCATAAGATAAACATGCCCATCGAGCGGCGGCTGCATCCCCACAAGCGTGCGTATAAGCGTGGATTTGCCCGCACCATTGGGACCCAGCAAACACACAAATTCACCACGGCGGAGCGACACATCTATATTGCGAGCCACAACGCGAGATGAACGACGACCGTGTTTATAACCCACAGCGAGATTTTGTGTTTTAAGAATCGCTTCAACCACCACATACCTCTGGAATTAGGAACACATATAAAACCGCCAGCATCGATAAACTCATCCATCTTAAAAATCAATCCCGGGTTGAGCAACAATACCCTGATCACTAAACGGATGCTTAATCTCGCGCATTTCAGTCACCATATCGGCAAAATCCATCAACTCGTCTGGCGCATCGCGTCCTGTAATAATCACATGCAACATCTCGGGCTTGTGCTCTCGCAACCACGCCACCACCTCTGTCGCATCCAACCAGCCAAAAGCCATCAAATACGTAAACTCATCCAAAATAAACAGATCGTAATTCCCGCTAACAATCCGCTCCTGCGCCACTTCCCAGCCGCGCAATGCCCGAGCCTGTGTCTCATCTATATCCTTACTCGTCCACGTCCACCCATCGCCCGTACCAATCCAATCGATCTCCATGCGCCTGGCCGCGCGAATCTCGCCAAAATTGGCATTCTCATGCTTCAAAAACTGAATCACGCCCACGCGCATCTTGCGCCCCCATGCGCGGGTCATCACCCCCAGCGCGGCTGTGGTCTTACCCTTACCATCTCCGGTATTGACCATCACCAGACCCTTTTTCACATGCCGCTTGCGTTCTGTCTCTTTTCTGGCACTCATAGAAACCTCTCTAACGAAAATAAAGGCTTTTATTCACCTTCAAATTCCGAAACAAAAATCAGAAAATCGGGAAAATCAACCGAACCATTGCCGTTTAAATCGAACCTGACATCGCTCTCTATTTTCCCAAACGCGGAAGCAAAAGCCAAAAAATCGCTAAAATCAACCACACAATCGCCATTAAAATCAGCCACACTGCCCACAAATGCAATACCCGAAGGCGGCAGCCCCGTACTGATCGGACCGGCCACAAGCTGATCCGTCTTCACATCATAGACCCGCACCCCAGCAGATGTCGGATCGACAAAACTCCCTTGATCCAAAACGTACAACCGCCCTCCGAATACGCCCAAATCAGGTATATAACCACCAGAGACACCGCTTAAACGCGATGATACAGACTGCCTCGTCAGATCAAAAATTTTCACCTCATTGACAAAGTTCGCATCTGAAACAACAACATACCCCTTGTTGTCAGAAATCATCGCTAAAGAATTTGTATTGCCGCCCAAAGCTATCTCATCAATAACAATACCTTCGCTCCTCAAATTTTCCAAATCAACAACTTCAATACCCCCATCGGTGAAGTCTGAAAATGAATTGACAGTGCTCAAAATCCATTTGTCATGCCGCTGATCTGCACTCACGGAATTCTTACCCGCCATCACAATCCCCTGCACACCCGCTGTATTTGCATCCACATCCACCACCTGATCCGTCATCACATCGACAACCGCAATCACCGAAACATCCGTCGGCACAAATCCATTATCTCGATCCAGCCGTTGACACGCGACAAACAAATAATTGTCATACAGCGCAAGCTGATTCATCTCGGGCAAACCATCCGCATCTGCAAATGCCGATAAATCTACCGCACCCAGTGAATCGCCCGTAATGGGATTTACTATTAGCAATTGCGTGCGCTCATACCGCGAAATATACGCTTTCTCCTCACTGACAAAAGCCATATCGTGCGGATTTGAACCATTGCCCGTCGAATACTGTGTCAATGGCGTCTTCAGATCACTGCGACTCAAAACAATCACATTATCCTGTCTCAAACGATTGAGAATATACACCTTATCCCGATACGTCCGCACCGCCGCATCCGAGTGAATAGTCAAATGATCGTGCGTTGCCGTATTTGTGCTGAGATCCATACTCGAAAAACTACCACTGCTATAATCCGTCGTCGTAATAACCGCCTGATTTGCCAGTGCTTCTGATGCAAAAAACAGAACAACTAAAAACCATCTCATCACATCCTCCTCTTGCGTAAAAAAGAACCTTTCATCCACCTAATCCGCATTCACACTCAAAAAAAACGCGCGGCCCGGCAGCGGATAACCCCAGGTATCGGCGATTTGTGCCCCGGTTAAATTTTTCACCTCCAATCCAATGTGAAACCCCAATCTCGTATCCACTTTCACGCCCGCATTGTGAACATGCCGCGAAAATAGTGGACGCCGATTCGCCCGATCGAGAAAATTGCCATCTTCAAACGTATAATCGTAAAACACAGTACAGCGCCCCAGGCGCATCGTCGCACGAACAAATAGTGCGTGGGGCGGGCGATTGGGCAAAATATTGCCATTCAAATGGGGGATATTGGACTTATCGGTAGCTTTTTGATACGTGTAATTACCCGACAGATCGACCCGAGAACCAAAGCGTCTTTGCGCGGTCATTTCAACCCCATACACACGCGCTTTGCCGATATTGACCGGACGCGACGTAGCCTGTGACGTGTGAACAAACTGGATCAAATCCTCATAGCGATGGTCAAAAAACGCGCTTTCTAAGGTAGTCATCCCATCTGCATAACGCAGACCCGCATCCCACGTGAGACCATACTCGGGCCTGAGATTGACATTGCCGACCACACCGCCGCGATCACCAAAAAGTTCGTAAAAAGAGGGCACTCGAAATACGCGCCCCGCATTGGCCTTAAACATCAGATGAGATGCCAGATCTAACCGCACACCTGAGCGCAGACTGGTGAGATTGCGCGTATTGGCCGAATCGGGCGCGAACGGCGAAAAATTAAAAGGACTGGCACCCGTAAACGAACTGTATATCCGCCGTTGTTCCGCGCCAAAAGACCAGATGCCGATCTCACCTGGCAAAGAAATATCGAGACCCGTGCGTGCGGAAAAAATCCACCGCTGACTATCGAACAAATTGGCGACAGACCGGACGCGCGTCGTGGGCAAATAAGTCTCCCTGTGCAAACCAATCGCAGCCGCGATATCACAGCGCGAAAACAAAACCGTTTGCAAACGGCCCTGCCACCCATAAGTGCGCGTGAGATAATCGTTATCCTGGCGACCAATCCCGATTTCGCCATCCAGATCGCGGAACCGCTCTTTGACATGCGTGACATAAAGCGATTGCCGCGTATTCACGCCCCGCAACAGAACGCGATCTTCATAAGCGATCTCCGTCATCGTCTGGAAAGCGTCCAAATGTGCATTCTGCGACTGATTATTGCTAATACCGGGCATGCCCTGATATTTCCAGTGCGCGGTCTCGTGGATGGATAAAATTCTATCCTCCCCAAAAGCGCGACGCCACTTGCCCAACAAATTGAAAGATCGATGATCGTTATTCTGACGTCTGCTCCAAACATCGTCATCGGCATTGTATTCCGTGCCATTATCATCGAGAAATGCAAAATCGTTATCGCTATGTGCATAATCAGCCACAACGAGAAACTCCGACTGACCAAACCCGCCTCCGAACACCCCACTCAGCAACCGCGTATCAAGAGCACCCCAAGATCCTCGAATCCCATGAAACCATCGCCTTTGCGTCCGTCGCGTGCGCACATGCACAGTACCACCCAGTCCATTGCCGCCAGCACCTGCACCGCGATACACCTCAATCTGTCCGACGTGAGCCAAAGGCAAATTGCTGAGATCTACTCCCCCACCAAAAGCGGTATTGAGCAAAATGCCATCGAGATAAACCTCAACCTGATCGGCTGATGAACCGCGCAATGAAAGCGTGCTAAAAGTGCCCAACCCACCCAGGCGTTTGACGTGTACGCCCGTAGCTTCAGCCAATACATCGGGCAAAGATGTTTCTCTACCTTCAAAACTTTCGCGCGTAATAACCGTCGCATACGCCGGATTCCTGTGAATATCGCTGGCCCCTATCGGATCGGCAATCACCGAAAACTCATCGAGGGGAAGCGTCCTGTGAGACAGCGCAATAAAAACCTCAGCCGTTTCGGCCACGCGGACCGTGCGTTGACCCACACCGTAAGCCACATGTGTCACAGAAAGCGTATAAGTACCGGGCATCAGATCAAAAAAAACAAAGCGCCCGCTCTCATCTGTCTGCGTCGCAAAATCTGTATTGAGAACGCGAACACGCACACTTGCGATGGGCATTCGGGTCTCCGCATCAGTAACGCGACCAACAATCTGTGCTGCCCAAAGCGGCGTATTCGCGCAAAGAATCAAAAAAATTAAAAAACGCATCGTTTTCATAAGCTATGGATCGAGCTTTCGATAATACTTGAGTTGATGGTCTAACAACAGGTCGGGATGTAGAATTTTAATAATATCAGCCAACACAACATCTGGCTCAATAAGCCCCGTTTCCCAATAATCATTGCCCCCGTGCGCATTGAGACGCGCATTGGCATTGAAAACATTCCCCGTCTTGAACGCCGCGAATTTTCTGTAACGCGCGTCCTCGGCAACAACATCGTCTCGAGAATACCACGCATTGCGCATCGTGATCCAGCAATCCGCATCGTGCGCCTTTTCGTAAACCGTTTCAAAATCGAGCGCCAAACTCTGTTGTGAACCATCATCTGCCCACAGATAATTTGCCCCTGCATCTCTGAGCAACTGTGCGGCATAAGTTTTTCCTCCAGACATAAACCAGGTTCCGCGCCAGAGAGACCCCACAAAAACAGTGGGACGCTTATCTGCCGGCAAATTCTGGGTCAAAGCTCTGCGCGCCTCATACCTCGCAACAATGCTATCAAATTGGGCCGATGCCAGCCCTTCTTTATCAAAAAAAGTACCCACAAATTTGATCCACTCCACGCGTCCCAGCAAAGAAGGTTCCGCGTATGCAGCGTTAATCACAACGGGCACACCCGCTTCTTGAAGTGCAACAAGGGCATTATCTTGCGCTTGCGAATCTGTAATAACGAGATCGGGTTGAAGCACCAGAACTTTTTCCAAATCAATAGACCTATCTCGCCCAACTTCGGCCAACTTACCCGCCGCAAAGCGCTGGTTGACAGCCTCTGAACTGACGTACTTGATATTATCAATCCCAATCAGGCTATGAATCTCACCGAGCTTTTCGATATGTGGCAGATGCGTCGTGGATGTCGTAATCACAGTCCGCACGGGAATTTCTATTCTCGGAACACCTTCATAGCCATCGGGCGACTTATCCCCGCGCTGCACCAGGATATACTGAAACTTTTTTTGTGTTCCACTCCCGGACGCGAGCACTGTTACAACCCTGTACGCATCGAAATAATCAACGCGAAAACCCTGCGCATATTGCAAAGACAATTGCGCCTGAACAGGTATGGTCCAAACCCCGATACAACATATCATCTGTATCCATATTTTTAGATTCAACACACGCCTCGCTTTCCCAAAAAAAAATCCCCGACTTCCTTGCGGAAATCAGGGACATAGCTGTACGCGATAAAAAGCCGAAACGCACGCATGATCTCACCTTTTCCCAATCCACGAGGAAATCAATAAGGTCTAAGATTCAGGCAGGTCTTCTGGCTTCTGGGTCTCATGCTTCTCGCGCCTTCCCGGTTTTTACCAGTGGCATAGTGCAAGAAACATCCCCAGTTACAGCGGCGGGACCGCAACGGATTTTCACCGTTTTCCCTTATACTGCAACCCAAATCCGAGAGTACAGATTTAATTTTTAACTATAACGTAACTTCCTCCACTGAAAGACCACGATCTTTGAGATACGGTAAAAGACCTTTTTTGTTCACCGTTCGCAGTGCGCGAGCCGAAAGTTTGATACGCACAAAGCGACCCAGTTCGGGAACGTAAATGCGCTTGCTCTTCAAATTGGGTTTCTGCACCCGCTTGACTCTTCGTTTGGAGTGGGACACGTGATTGCCACTCAGCGGTCCCCTACCCGTAATACTACAACGTCTGGCCATGGAAAAATCCTCTTCTCAATATTTATCGCTATCTATCTTCCCGATACACCACATGCTTCCTCAGTATGGGATCGAACTTTTTCAATTCGAGGCGATCGGGATGATTCTGTCGATTTTTTTCCGTGTGATAATAGTGCGAACTCTCTGTGCTTTTCATTCTAATGAGAGTGCGGCTGCCCTGTCGCTTAGCCATAGCTTCCTCCAGTATCTTTTTTTGTTAAACCGCCAACACGCGGCGGGGCAAGAAGTTGAAATATACAGTGTTACCTTTATAACATCAAGAATTTTGTATTGATTTTCAACCAACAGTCAAAATCGAGTTGGCAAAAACCGATCCTATTCGCTATCATACAGTTTTGCGTTCGCAAACATCCAACCAGGGAGAGAACAATGGCCGAAGAAACGATCTTTAGCAAAATTATTCGACGCGAAATCAATGCAGACATCGTTTATCAAGACGACCTGGTAACCGCCTTTCGAGACATCAACCCCCAGACACCCATCCACATATTGATAGTGCCGAATAAATTGATCCCCACAATCAACGACGTACAAGAAGAAGACGAACCAGCACTCGGGCGCATGATAACTGTAGCGGCAAAAATCGCAACAGATAAGGGCATTTCAGAAGACGGGTATCGCCTCATCATCAACTGCAATCGCAACGGAGGCCAGGAAGTGTATCATATCCACATGCACCTGCTCGGCGGACGACCTCTGGGCAGGATGTTGGCGAGGTAAAAAATCATTGATCGGAAGGCGGAGGAACCGGATCGTACCCACCTTTAGCAAACGGATGGCAGCGCAAAATACGTCGTATCACAAGAGAAAGAGCATACGCAAAGGGATGCTGGCGAAAAGCCTCGAGGGCGTAGTGCGAACATGTGGGTTGATAGCGGCATGGACTGGACGCAATGGCAAAAAAGCGCATCAGAGGCGACAGCACATATTGATAGCCCTTGATGATCACACGCGCTATCGTTGCCAACACTCTATCGAAGATTTTTATAGGATTGACCATTTTGCATTTTACGGTATATTAGGCGGAACTTTTGAAAATTCCGCCACGGAGAACAGAATGACTCTACCAGACATACAAAATTCACATGACAAACGCGGCATTGAAATCGACCAGGTCGGTGTATCCAACGTGCGCTATCCTTTGACCTTGCCGCTACGCGATAATGGTGAATTTCACACAGTGGCCAATCTATCCATGACCGTGAGCTTGCCCCACCACCAAAAAGGCACCCACATGTCGCGGTTTATGATTGCCCTGAATGAGCAACACAAACACTTTACACCTGATAGCGTACACATCGTACTCAAAGAAATGCTCGAATTATTAGAAGCTGAAGAAGCGTTTATGAGCATGGCATTTCCCATTTTTTTATCGCGCAAAGCACCTATCACAGGCATTGAAGGCATGCTGGACTACAACTGTGAATTTAAGGCAATGTTGACAAATGAGGGCATGCAAGACAAGCTGATCGGCGTGCGTGCCAACGTGGCAAGCCTCTGCCCGTGTAGCAAAGAAATCAGCGATTACGGCGCACACAATCAACGTTCTGAAATCACAATGGACGTGCGGCCTTATGAGGATGAATTCATCTGGTTTGAAGATTTGATCGACATCGGCGAATACCATGCGTCGTGTCAACTCTATCCCATTCTGAAACGAACAGATGAAAAATACGTAACCGAACGCGCATATAACAACCCCAAATTTGTCGAAGACATTGTGCGCGATGTGGCGACAGATTTGCTATCCATGATGGACGAAGAGCGCATCTCGTGGTTTTACGTATCGAGCAACAATTATGAAAGTATCCACAACCACGATGCTTATGCCAAAATTGAGCGCGGTGTGCGCGGTCCGCTATTGACACACCGCAAAGAAGCGGAAAACGCGTTGATAGTCTAACAACATATAGTTTCAAAAAAAAAAGGGCCTATGAGTTTCTCTCTCAAAGGCCCTTTTTATTATTCCTCACCCTATGCCGCTGTGGCAAGCGCGAGTTCGTGAATGCGCTTGACCATAGAGGCAAAGCCATTGGCGCGGTTGATACTGAGGTGCCTGGCGAGCTCGAGCTTTTGAAAAATGCTGCGAATATCAGCCGTGAGAATTTCTCGAGCGCTCTTACCGGAATATAGCGACAACAAAATAGCGACCAGACCCTTGACAATCTGGGCATCGCTATCTGCGCGAAATTCGATCACAGGAGGCTCGCCATCTCGAACATCGGTTATGAGCCACACCTGGCTCACACACCCCTGCACGAGATTGGTATCAACTTTGTATTTCTCATCAAAAGACGGCAATTTGCGACCGAGTTCAATAATATACCGGTAGCGATCTTCCCAATCTGTGAGAATATCAAAATTTTGCATAATGCGATCAATCGTAATATCCATAAAAACCTCTCACCTCAACACCCGCGCAATATCGCGCGCAAAGTAGGTCAGAATAAGATCTGCGCCCGCGCGTTTAATACTCACCAGAACCTCGTCTCGCACCCGATCTTCATCCAGCCATCCATTTGCGAAAGCAGCTTTGAGCATCGCAAACTCGCCGCTGACATTGTACGCGGCAACCGGCACGCCAAACTCTGATTTGACCCGGTAAATAATATCCAGATAGGGCAACGCGGGTTTGATCATAACAATATCTGCGCCCTCCTCGATATCCAGAGCCACTTCGCGCATGGCCTCGTCGCCATTTGCCGGATCCATCTGATAGGACCGGCGATCGCCAAATTGTGGCGCGGATTCTGCCGCTTCGCGGAATGGACCGTAAAACCCCGAGCAGTATTTGGCCGAATATGCCATAATCGGTATGCGATCAAACCCCTGGGCATCCAGAGCAGAGCGAATAGCTCCAACACGGCCATCCATCATATCAGAAGGCGCGACCATATCTGCACCCGCGCGCACATGGGAAAGGGACTCTTTGACAAGCAAATCGACCGTCTCATCATTATGCACATCGTTATCCACAATAACACCACAATGCCCGTGGTCCGTATATTCGCACAAACACACATCCGTAATCACATAAAGATCAGGCGCATGTTCTTTAATCGCAGATATCGCACGCTGAATAATGCCATCATCGCAATAAGCCCCACTGCCTCGCGCATCCTTGTGATCGGGAATACCAAAAAGAATCACCGCGGGAATACCCAAATCGGCAATTTCCTTGCATGCTTCAACCGCGACATCTATCGACATCTGATGATTGCCCGGCATAGACCCAATTTCTTTTTTTACGCCTCTGCCCGGACACACAAACAGAGGCATAATCAAATCGTCAACGCGCAGGTGATTCTCACGCACCATTCGGCGCGTGGTCTCGCTCCCGCGCAAACGGCGCATGCGGGTAATGGGAAAAGTCATAAAAGTCATCCACCTTCTTCTACGCCAACTTCTTCACTGCAACCGTCCCCTCCGGCGTAGTGCGAACCTCGTACCCCGCGTCAATGAGTTCCTGACGCAGACGATCAGCAGTATCGTAATCTTTGGATGCTCGGGCCTCGTCAATCTGTTTGCAGATCGCTTCGCCGATATCTGTCTCATCCGATGATTCAGACGAATTGACATCCGCAATGCCGAGCACACTATTGATCTTGTCAAACACATCCAGCGCTTCGGACGGGTCATCTACCTCTTGCCCCATCCAGTTATGCACCACAGCAAGTGCTGCACTAATATTGAGATCACTGGACAGAGCACTGAGAAAATCGGCAATAACGGGATGATCGTTGCCGACTTCCGTCGCACTGCCATTCGCCGCCTGAGCGAGTCCTTGCCCAAACTCGTGAAATTTTTGCACGGCACTGGCCGAATCTTGAAGACCTTTTTGCGTAAAATTGGTCTGCGTGCGATAATGCGTCTTGATGAGTTCGTAACGCAAAACCGAAGGATGAACAGGACGACCGGTTATCTTGCCTTCGAGCACATCGCGCGCGGTGAAAAAATTGCCCTTGCTCTTGGACATCTTCTCGCCTTCGGCTATAAGATAGCGCGAGTGAATCCAGTACCTGGCAAAATGAGAATGCCCCGTCGCACAACGCGATTGTGCAATCTCGCATTCGTGGTGCGGAAAAATATTATCCTCGCCCCCAGTGTGAATATCAATAACCTCGCGCCGTAGCATTTTCATCGCCATGGCCGAGCATTCGATGTGCCAGCCGGGATACCCCTCACCCCATGGAGAAGGCCATTTCATAATATGAGACGGATCGGGTTTCCACAAAAAGAAATCAGCGGGATTGCGCTTGATCGCCTGGTGTTCTTCAAGCACGCGCCCACCCGAACCCGCGATAAGTTGTTCGAGATCATTGCCCGACAGACGACCGTATTCGGGAAAAGATTCAACACTAAAATAAACGACACCATCATCGGCAATATAGGCGTGGCCTTTGTCCAAAAGCTTCTGAATCATCACCTGCATGGCGTCGATATGTTCCGTGGGACGCGGCATATTGCGCGGATAATCGTGCGCCACTTTAATATCCAGCAAACGCGCATCTTCGACAAATGCATCCGTAAAATATTGCGCCACCTGATATGGATCATCGGGATTGAAAACCGCATCATCGGGCAACGTGCCCAATTTTTTGGCCTCTTTGAGCTTGCGCGCAGCCACCGCGATTTTGTCTTCGCCAGTCGCATCGGCCACATCGTCATCCGTCATGTGTCCCACATCGGTAATATTCATCACATGGGTAACATTATAACCGACCAAATCGAGAAAGCGACGGAGCACATCGGAAAACAAAAAAGTCTTGAAATTGCCGATATGGGCAAAATCGTACACCGTTGGACCACAGGAATACATCGCCACATTCGGAGGATCGAGCGGCTCAAAAACTTCTTCGCGATTCGTCAGCGTATTGTAAAATCGAATATCCATGTGAGTTAGAAAATAAATCGGGACCACAGTTTTGTCAATTCTGAGGCCTTCTTCGACGCAGATTGATGAGATAAATCCCTGTAACCACGAGACCAATGCTGACCCACTGATGCACCGTGAGACCCATAAAAACCTCGGGCGTGAGACGCACAAACTCGACAAAAAAGCGGGCAACAGCCATCAAAACGAGATAAAGGCCAAAAACCCTACCAGGTCTGAGACGATCGCGCAGAGCCAACAAAATCCCGAAAATACAAACCATCTGAATCATCTCGTAAATCGGCGTCGGATGCACAAAATCGAGCGTGGGCACAAGACCATTGGGATAAGCCATGCCCCAGGGCAAATCCGTGGCAATACCATAGCATCCATCGCCCGAAAGCTCACATCCCCCTCGCCCAAAAAAGTACCCCACCACAAGAGCCGGCGCAATGGCATCCAGGGCGGGCCAATCGAGCGCGTTATAACGGCGAAGCCAGAAAAGCACAGTCACAGCCCCGCCTAAAAAACCCCCATACCAGGCCCAACCCACAGAGGAAAAAATCGTACCAAAAGGATCGGCGACAAAAGCGTGGGGATACTCGAAAACGTGAAAAATTTTACTGCCCACAATACCGCCAATCACAGCGGCAAACGCAATGCGGTCTGACAGCGTGGGATCAAGACCACGACGACGGAACCCGCGTTTGAGCACCCACGACGCACAAAGCAAACCAACCGCGAGCATAACACCGTAAACGCCGATGCGAATCGGCCCGTATTCAAAGAGAATTGGAGACATAGTATTTGTCAGGCTACCTTCTTCTCGAGTAAAAACAAAAACTCCCGATTTGATTGCTCTGCATCTCTCAACCATTCATTCGTCCACTTCATCCCCGCCATCACATTCTTCTTGTAATTGAGCGCGACCACATCTATCAGCTTGCCATTGCGCCGCATCACATCGTTCAACGCCCTGGCAGTCGCCCGCCCGCCAGAACTGTACGACAGGATAATCCACCGCGCTCGCGTCGCCGCGATCAGATTCTCAATCGCCTCAACAGCGATAAAGCGCCCCCCCTCACCCCGCCGAAATTCCTCAAACACAGATGCCGCCACAGTATCCGACGTATCCCTGCGGCGATTGACCTTCCCGAAAAGGGCTGGTTTATCGGCGCGGATCACACTCGTCCACACATGGTAATACGAAGCGTATCGCACGCGCGATGGCGGCATCTTCTCGTTATTTGATCCATAAGGAGGATCGAAATACGCCAGATCAACAGATATCTGAGGAACGAGATCAAAAATATCCCTTTGAAATACCTGATGTTCCCCCGATGATCGAAAAATATTCGGCACCTTCAGCACGAGTTCTTTATAAGAACGAGGCGACCAGTCCTTGAGATAAGAGACATAATGCCCCAAGCTGCTATCGACACGATCCAGAGCTAAAATCAGACTTGTGAGTGCCACAGCCTCATCGACGGGATCGAGCTTAAGCGCGTCGATCTCCTCCCGAATCGCATCCAATTTACGGGTATTGTGTATTTGCCACGGCTTCTTGCGTCCATCTCTCTGTATCGCACAGCCATTATTGGGCTGACCCCCATAGTACTCCGTAAACCACCCATCCACAGGCGGAACCGCATTGAGGTGCTCAATAAGCAGTTGGTAATCCTCTCGCCTCTTTTTATTCAGCAAATAGCACATCCCAAAAACCTTCGACCAAACCGCAATATCATTGCAAACGACCGTGTAGCCTAGCTGTGCGAGTGCCTGCGATACCCTCGTCGTGCCCGAGAACCCATCCAAAACCGTTTTTGCACCAACTTTTTTTATTAGTTGCAGGATATGCGGAAGAAGTCTCAACTTAGACCCGGCGTATTTGATCCCCTCTGTGGGAGGCGCATTAAGATCATCTCGCGTCATACTTTGTCCCAACCTTGCTCCATCTCGTCTAAGGTCCAACGCTTGCCGGGCTTCTCTAAGCGATGTAAGGCCAAGTATTTCTCTTCCAGTTCATCCAGGTATTCCAAGAACTGTAGCAAGTCGTTACTGCTATCGGGGTCAAGTGAACACCAGGCGTAATCGGAGGCGTATATTCTCACAGTTGGCTGAAGTCCTTCAAGTGAGGGGAGAAGGTCTCTCAGCGTATCATACCATGCCCGCTGCTCGTCTCGGTAAGGGGGATCGTTATCCCTGGCATTGTGCTTCCCACAAAGGGCAATCCAACGATCTCTGGAGAATCCTATAGGATGATCATCAGGGTATGCAGAAAGCACCAACTTCCGTGGGCTTGTAAAATGTTGGCTCTCATCGAACTCCACAATGAAACCGGGGTCGGGGACCCAGAAGTCACAGGGTCTCACCGTTTTGGCCCTTACGAAATCTTCAAAATCGAAGCCCCGGTATGATTCCAGAGCCGTCGCCACTTTCCGTAGAGTAGGGAAAATGGAGGTTCCTGCGTAAAAAGAGAGGTGTGCTGACCAAGAAAACCTGTGGTTCTGCAGGCAGGTCCCATATATACGCTCCAGGAGTTCGCGGACACGTATCTTGCATTCTGGACACCGCTCAGAATGACGTGTGGATGGATTCTTAGGTATTTTCTTTACGGACGGGCCAGACGGGGACGTGATTGGGCCAAACGGAAGGCTACAGCCGCAATTGCATTCAACCACATCAAAGCCGCGGGCTTTGAGAAAGCTGTTGGACTCGGAGCCACCTGAAAACTCATTTGAGGACAGAATCTGTCCAGTAGCTATTTCATGAGCCAAGGCAATGGTGTACTTCGGAGGAAAGTGATGCCCAGCTTTTACCAGACAATACCCTCGGCTAATCCTCCGCGGAGGAACGCCCTCTCGGCTGATGCGCTGTAGAGCATCCAAAATATGTGCCCGTTTGATTTCTGTTGGAATCATGGCTCCTCTCAATTCTCAATCGCCGACGCTCTCTCGACCATTGCCAGCATCGATAAACTGTTTGAGCGAAATGCCTTCTCTCGAGTCGTCGCACCCTTGTCCAACATAGAACTTTACTCTTCCCCAATGCGCATGGCGCGTGCCTGCGGCAGCGTTCGCCAGTGGCGGTGCACTGCACCCGCAATCCATTCCAAGTCCAGAAGCTCCGTTCCATCGGTCGGCAGCCTTGGTTTTTCCGGAATAAGAATCGCCGCGTAGCGTCGCAGTGATCTTTGGTGGCCTAGATTACCCAAGTTCAAGGGTGATGAACAGTAAAGTTTCGCCTGCATCAGACCGACAACATCGCCGTTCTCATTGCTTCCGAGCCCGTCAATTCCGCCATCGCCAGGACCACCGGTCTGGTGCCAGATTTCGTTCCGGTGCTCGATCTGAAGCAATAATACAACGAGATGTTCAAACGCGTTCGCGGTCATCGTATCAACGAGACGACGCTTGATTTCCTCAAGATCAAGCGTCCACCATGTCGGAACCTTGTACTGGCCTTTGAGGATTTGATTGAGCACGCCCCAAGACGTCGTGTTCGTGTCAATCGGGTGGTAATCTTCGAATTTACCAAAAGTTGACCGACCAAACATTGAACGACGCATCCATCCCGGAACAACAGACAGAGGGAAACGCCTATATCCATCTACCAGCCAGCCTTGTGCTACCTCTGCAATGTGCTCATCTTTTCGCTCAAGCTTTTGGCATTCCCGAAGTCTTAGATAGTCCTCTCCCCAGTCCGATGAATCGACAATCTTGAACGGGCCGTTGATGCGACCAACATAAATAGCACCTTCCTCCGGGCGAGGGATGACGACAATTGATCCCTTCGTTACGTAGCGAATGAAATTACGGTTCCTAGCATCCCCCCTTTTCGCCCACTTGGTTTGTAGTACTCCCATTCATCATCGGAACAGGTTGGATCAACGAGATAAGAGCGAAGCGCGTGGGGATCACACTTCACCCCACTTTTTTTTTAGGGATAACCTATAAACACACGACTGGCCTTCTTAAATATCTTGAACGCGTCCTTGCCCCACGGTTTAGCCCTGTTGAACCAAGCGATCTTCTTCTCCTCTGATTGTTCTGACATGGTCTTCTCCTCTTGTTGGTTCCGGCATGAGCTACCTTCTATGCTTCTCTTTTATCGGTAGATGCAGGGCCGCGCTCAGTTGCTCGGACGTTGGGAGCTTGCCTTTCAATTCTCTCGGCAAAGTCGATTGCACCTGGTATTCCGCCACGCCGATGGGATTGGTTTTGCTCTTCAGAGCGAACTCTACTTCCAGATTGTCCTTGTCCGCGCACAGTATGATGCCGATGGAAGGATTGTCGTCTGTGGCACGCTCTTTTTCGTTGAGCAGATTCAGATAAAAATCCATCTTACCGGCATATTCCGGCTTGAATGCCCCAACTTTCAGTTCGAAAGCGACCAGCGACTTGAGAAATCGGTGATAAAAGAGCAGATCAATGAAATACTCCTTGCTACCCAATACCACGCGATACTGTCTTCCTACAAAACAGAAACCGTATCCCAATTCAAGGATGAAATCCTGTAGTTTTTCGATAAGCTGGCCTTCAAGTTCGCGCTCTTTTACTTCGCGTGAAATCCCCAAAAATTCGAGATTATAAGAGCTTTTGAGCACCTCCTCTGCCTGCTTGACCAAATGTTCAGGCAATGCGGCAGGAAAGTTGTGCGACTTACCTTCCGCCAAGGACCGCTCGTAAGCACCGGCCTTGACCTGATTCATCAATACATTTCTTGTCCAGCCGAACTTCACAGTGGCACGGAGGTAGTATAGGCGCTCAGCATGGTCCTTTATCTTTGCCAATACGTTCGCATGATGTCCCCACGGAACCGCTGCGACCAGTTCTCTCACAGCCTGTGAGACATTTTTCGGCGCACGTTGTATAGCCGGCAATTCCGCAACAATCTCTTGCCATGTTGAACCGTGTTCTAATTCTCTCACAACCTGTGAGAGAAATTCAGGTGAGGAGTAGATCGAATAAAGTTGCTTCATTCTCCATATATTCTGTTTAGAAAAACCCCGAATCGAAGGAAAAACTTTGCTCAGATCCGAAGCGAGTCGTTCAATGACCGAGTCGCCCCAGCCCAATTCTGCCTGCTTTTCCACAATCCCGTGTCCAATGTCCCAATACAGCAGGATCATCTCGCGATTGATTGAGCGTGCCGCGCTGAGGTGTGCCGATTGAATGCGCGACTTCAGCCCGTTCAGCCAAGCAGCGTAGTCAGCCGATTTTATTGTGTCAGTCATTATTCGCTTCTCTTAATTCCTGATTCCTCAGAGTCTAAGTTCAAAATCTACCTGGACAATTGACGAACCACAGTTGCGATTTCTTCGGCGGTATGAGACGGGCGAAAAAAGAAACGCAAATCGCCGTTCTGGTCAATGAGATAAGTATAGAGGGAATGGTCGATAAGATACCCCGCCGCGGAATTCCGCTCGCCGATTTCATAATGAGCGGCATAGCGTTTGACCACCGCATCAATGCTATCCTGCACCCCTGTAAGACCAATGGCCGGCACCTCAAAATGCGACAAATAAGATTTGAGCATTTGTGGTGAATCGCGCCCGGGATCAACACTGACAAAAAGCGTCCCGAGAGCGCGTGCATCTTCGCCTAAAATCGTATAAGCACTGGCAAGCCGCGCCATAGTTTGAGGACACGCATCGGGACAACTCGCATAGCCAAAAAAGAGAAGAAATGGACGCCGTTGATCGGCCAAATGGAATGGATTGCCATCGTGATCAACAAGCGTCAAATCGCCGCCAAAAGGATAGGGTTCGGCAGAAAGGGTAAGATCGGGATCGGATTTCGGCGTGCGCTCAAGCGGTTTACAGGCCATAAATAGCAACAGCAAAGCGGCCAAACCTATACTACAGATCGCATTCATCTGCGCTGTAATCCTTCATCCTGAATCGAAACAACAGGTGCCCGAAGCGTCTGCACCTGACCATTTGCAAAAGTGAGCGTAAGCGCGAGGGAATCGCCCGGAGCCAAATCGCGTCTGAGACCAATGATCATAAGATGGTTGCCGCCGGGTTGCAAAGTCGCCGAACCATTTTCCGGAATCGGCAAACGGTCAATTTTTTTCATACGCATAATATTTCCATCAGTCGTCATAACGTGAATCTCGGCAACCTCAGCCGCAGGTGTAGAAGCAGAAATAAGCGCAGTCGCAGCACCGCGATTGTGAATAAACAAATAAGCCGCCGTCATCGTCTGTGGCGGAATATTCTGCCGCACCCATGCATTTTTGACGGTAACCGAAGAAATATCCCGATCACTGCATCCCATCCCCAAAAGCAACCACAGATGAACACAGATGAACACAGATGGGTACACTACAGGTGCAAACCAGAGTCGTTGTGCTTGCGCATGCGCTGAAGAAGCACCAACTCGTACGAACCTTCCTGCCCAATCTTTTATCCTGAACATCCTTTAATCCCGAACATCCTGATCCTGTAGCGAAACAATAAAAATGGAGATAATCCCGCGTTCTTCTTCGGAGATTTGGGGATACCCGGGCATACCCATACCCCGTTCATTGAGCGTGCCTTTGAGGATCGTACGCGAAACAGCCTCAACCGAACGCCCGTATTTATAAACCTTGGGATCGTGAAAATCGCGGGGCCTTGGATTGAGAGTACGCGCGATCTGACCATTGCCATGGCCGTTGCGACCATGGCAAACCGCGCACCCGTATTTCTTGTAAAGAGCCTTACCTTTTTCAATATCTGCCGCAGCAAACTGAGGTCGCTGAGGGGGTTCGGCTTTCTGTTCTGGCGGATTCTGACAAGCCATCAAAATACCGCAGACAGCCGCGAGATAGAGGCGAAACATAATATCTCCCAATATAGTTATACTCCAAACGGGTTTAAATATACCCAAAACGCGAAAATTGAAAAAGCGATCAGTCGCCTCTGCGATTGGCCTGCGATTGAGGCGTAAGATCAAACCACGTCTCGTGGCCCTGAAAAAAGCGATCAAATTCATCGACCATAAGTCTGAAGAAAGGGGGATAATCATCGCCTGTATAGCCCGAAAAATGCGGGCTTAAAAAGACATTGGGAAGATGAATAATCTCACTATCGGGGGGAATAGGTTCGGGATCAAAAACCTCGAGACCCGCGGTAATATCACCTCTCTTGAGGCGCTCGATAAGAGCATTGGAATTGACAATCGCGCCGCGCGATACATTGACAAAAACCGAACCGGACGGGATGAGATCGAGTTCGCGTTTCCCAATCATACCTCTGGTGCGCGGTGTAAGCGGGGCAACGCAGACAATAACATCGCACTCAGAAAAAATCTTATCCATCGAAGTTTGCGTAAAACCGACAATCTCGGCAATATCGCGAGACAAATACGGATCATAAACCCAGATATCCGTATTAAAAGGACGCAAAAAAGAAATGAGACGGCGGCCCATGTGCCCGCACCCAATAAGACCGACACGCTTGCCGAATAGCATGCCGTGCATATCGCGGTTTTTAGCACCAATTGTATCGCCAGCGATAATGCGGCGAAACGCCGCACCCGCATTGCGTAGCGCGATCAGGATAAGCGCGAGCGCCCATTCGGCAACCGGATAAGACGACCCCTGAGTCGTATCAACCGTGCGAATGCCGCGTTCCCAGGCAGCATCGAGATCTACCCGCGCAGCAAAGCGGTCGCCCTCCAGTTCCCCAACCAATTTCAAATTCGGCGCACTATCCATCACCTCAGCATCGATGGTGGGGCACCCGTGGCACACGACAACAGCATCCACATCCCCAACGCGCTCAACTAAACGTGCAATGGTTTCAGGGTCGTGATGAGCCTCGTAAATACCGCCACCCTCGCACTCAAACCAATCCCATGTGGCGAAGGTCTCGAGACGGGCGAGTTCTTCCGGCGAAAAATAGCTATCGCGGATGCGTTTATTAGACGCGAGAAGGACTTTTGGCATGTTTAACCTCTTTTCTAATTGTGCATCTTCTCACTTCAGTTCCTCACCCGGTATCCACTGTATTTCTATCGGCTCGGCCTCGCCATCGTACGCGATTCTGAGCGGCTCCATCAGGGTCTGCATCTCTTTACCCGATGACACAGTATCACTGTTATTGCCTTCTGCCAGAGCGACCGTGGCCTGCGTGCGCTCTGGCAAAGCCACAAAGTCAGGATAGTACCACATCGTGAGCACAGTCCTGCGCTGATCTGTCTGATTCGCATGCGAAGCGTGCAACAAGCTGCCGTAACCCATCACGAGATCGCCAGCTTTTACGGGAACATCGATCTCTTCATCCACCCTCGAAAACCCCGGATCATCGGGATTGGCAAATGTTCTGAGATCGTCTGTATGGCTCGGAGAAATCTCGTCGTGTAATGAATGACGCTTGAGATGCGATCCCGGAACCACGCGCAAACACCCGTTTTGCGGCATAGTATCTGTCAAATAATACATCAAAAAACATTGAATGGGCTGCGTCGTATAGCTCACCGGATCATCCCAGAAACGACCATCTTCATGCCAGAACAGCGGTGGACTATGCGGCGGCTTGCTGATAATGCGACCGTGCCCAAACTTTGGTTCATCAAACCCGAGCTGTTTTAACGCTGCGAGCGCGCCGGAGTGGGCGATGAGTTCAGCCATGACCGGATTCTGATACGCCATAGCCCAATCGATCATGACCATACTCCCGGTCGTGCGATGCATCTCAAAATGCTCTAGCTCCTGTTCGGAGAGCACATCATCGCTGAAGCGCTGCAATCGATCCACCAGAACAGAATCGAGAATATTCTCAAACACATAGAACCCATCGCGGGCAAATTGTTCTCGCCTATAATTTAGATACAAGACAATCCTCCTTGCTACACAACATCGGGAAACGCATCTAATTGGGTATTTGACCAATCCGAAGCCATCTGATTTTCCCACTCTTTTCATCTTCAGAAAAATAAATCTGGATAGCTTTGCCAAGTAAATTTTCTATTGGAACAGCGCCCCAAAATCGACTGTCGTAACTATCGTCTCGGTTATCGCCCAGAACAAAGAAGTGCCCATCGGGAACGGTATAAGGACCAAAATTATCTCGTGGGCTATTCTGTTTGTCCCACATTCTCATATCTTCGTTCTTAACGCCTTCAGCATCCTCAAATCGCTTTCCATCCACATACACACCCTTATCTTCTATTTTTACTATTTGCCCTTCAATTGCTATGCATCGTTTGATAAACGCGCGTTTGGGATCTTTTGGAAATTTAAAAATGACCAAATCCCCTGGGTCTGGCCGATCAGTACCTATCACGCGATTCCCCACAAATGGGATTCTAATTCCATAGGCAGACATACTTGCAAATATGTAATCGCCACTCAAAAGGGTATCCGCCATTGCCATGCTGGGAATACTAAACGTTCTAATTAAGCAGGTTCTCAGAATTGGGCTCATGACTATTTCAGAAACGAACAGTATCACAACAATTGCTACCAGATAAACCAACCAGTGATTATATCTTTTGCACTGAAAATTTCGAGTTGATTTTTTTGCTGTTTTGAATGCATCCCAGGCAATGAAAAAGTAGATGACCAACAAACAAAGTATGGCTACTCCAAGATTCAGAGGGGCAATCGCAAGACCTCCCAAAATGATGAGGGACGATAAAAATACCCCTCCCAAATTTAGAGCGTAAAACAGAATACCCTTTGTGAGTTGTCCATTATAAATTTGACCGAGTCCCGGAAATGGAAGCCCCAATAAAATTGCCAACCACCATTTTCTTTCCTGCGTTTTCACGCCATCAATCTCCTGCTAAATCTCAGGCAACGGAGTCTGATCATTCGTCTGCACCTGCCACTGTCGAATACGCTCGGTCAGGTCTCGGATACGCCCTCGGCATTCGGGATCGTCGAAATGATTAACGGTCTCACAGGGATCGGTGTTGAGATCGTAGAGTTCACACTGATCGTGCGCGCTGAGATTGAGCTTCCAGCGGTCGGCGGAAATAATAGATCGCCAGGGCGTACTCATAGCGGGATTGACCTCGGCCTCGCCCGGACGCGGATGGCCGTCACTGCGGTTCCACTGAATAAAAACATCATTCTCCGATAATGTTACATCCCCATTCAGCACAGGAACGCGGCTCTCGCCTTGCAAATGATCGGGAATGGGTTCGTCCATCAAATCCAGAAGCGTAGGCACAAGATCAATATGCGAAATATTGCCACCGATCATACGCTGCTGTTTGGTCAACCAGGGCACATGGATAAGAAGCGGAACCTTGACGGATTCCTCGTACAGAACAGTCTTCCCCAAAATGCCGTGATCACCCACCATCTCGCCGTGATCGCTGGTAAAAATAATAATGGTATTATTCGCCTGCCCGCTATCTTCAAGCGCAGCGAGAATTTTGCCAACAGAGCGATCAATCAACGTAACATTGCCATAATAGCGCGCGCGAACAGCACGCCAACCTTCGTCTGTGCGAAGATCGTAACCGTATTCTTCAGACTCCATATAATAAGCAGATAAAACGCGATTGAGAAGAGACGCATTGGTCGGCGGCTTCTGGCGAAATGTGGGACCAACGGGAAGTTCTGAGGGATCGTAATAATCGTTTAATGGCCCGGTATGCGGTGGATGCGGTTCCAGATAAGAAACAGCAAGCACAAAGGGATCATCGCCACAGGCGCGTATAAATTGGGCAGCGCAGTCGCCCTGGAAAGACGCTTTGGTAAACGGTTCATCCATACTCGCTTCAACATGGCGGGAAAAAATGCGCTGACCTTCTGATTCGGATTCGGGTTCAAAACCATTCTCCACGAGAAAATGATGATAAGCACTGCGGTATGCGTGGCGTTCAGAACTCGAAAAAGAGCGACGGTACGAATCCTCGGTACCAACCCATTCGGAAAAACCGTGCTGCGGAAAAATTTCATCGCCGAGGTGCCACTTGCCATTATAACAACAGCAATAATCGGAAGACACCATCTCCGCAATAGTTTGCACATCTCGAGGCAGCGGAACATTGCACGCCGGCACGCGCGCGGTATGCGGGTAAAGACCACACAACATCGTGGCGCGCGAGGGACTACACACCGGCTGACTGACATAGGCATTCTCAAAAACAAAACTCTTATCCGCAAGCGCATTGAGATGCGGCGTATCAATATGATCATTGCCATAACACCGCATCGTATCCGCGCGTTGTTGATCCGTAAAGATAAATAACAAATTCGGCTTTTTGGAAAATGAGTTCATAATCAAATCCTATTCGGACGTCAACCGCCACCGCGACCTGGGAATCATAACAGCGATAACGGCGAGGACAACGCACCCCGCAATGGCAAAGATCGCGCAATGCAAAAGCGTATGCGATAGCGCAACATCTAAAACTTCGGACGATGAAACACCAGCGAGAAGAGCAAGACAAAGCGAAAATGACAAACGCCCAATCAGACTCTGAATCGAAAGATACGTCGCGCGATGGTGTTGTTGCAAGCGCGGAACAACTGCCGCATTGAGGGGCGCAAGCATAAGTGCCCGTGGGACAGAGCGAAAAGTCAAAAGAAGCGCGACAACAGGGTGAAAAAAGAACCCCATCAGTGAAATGAGAACAACCTGCACCCCTGTACTGAGCATAAGTGCTGACCGCGTACCGAGATGATCGCGCAGGCGAATACTCTGTTTTGCAAACCACGCGGCAATGCCCATCGTCAACGCCGTGTGTAAACCCGTAAGCAACGGAGTGGGAGCCTCGCCTCCGAGCAACTGGATATAGGGCTGATAAAATTCATAGGGGATATGGTTGATAACCGTCATAAAAACGGAAAACAACATCAACCACCCGAGCACAGGTTGGCCGAGATAAGCGAGACACGCGCGAATCTGAAAAAAAAATCCCGAAGCCTGCCCCCTGAGCACATGGCTGGCCTCTCGGTCGGGTTCGGCAAATGACAAGACCAGCGCAAACGCCGCGCAGGCCGCCAACAGAGACAAACCATAAGCGACGCGCAAAGCATAGATAGAGCCTACCCCTCCAATGAACGCAGCACCCGCTGAAGCAATAAAAACATTCTGCATAATGCGTGCTTCCCGTTGGGGATATGCGTCTTCTCGATCCAAACATTTGAGCAGATCGTAGTGAAACGACGTATCCGTACCAGATCGAAAAGCCATGCTTGCAGCCAACCCAATTTGCGCCAGCACAAAAACGCCAAAAGAGCCACCCAAAAAAAAGAGACCATACGCAAAGATCGCTGAAACAGCAGAGATCAGAAGGGTCAGACGACGACCCAGGGTATCGGACAAATATCCGGAGGGCACTTCGAGAATAACAACGGCGACATAATAAATAGCTTCGAGACGCAGCACCTGCTCAATGGGCATGTGCTGGTTGAAATAGAGAAAAAAAATAGGCAGCCAGAAATACGCCTGCGCGAGGGGGGCATAAATCGGATATAATCGAACGCTGCGGGTGAGTTCAGAATGTGACATCGTCAATTGTCAAACCGGGTGTGCGGGCGCCCCAGTATGTCACAACACAGCCTCCCACCCGCATTGTCTCACTGCTCATTATTCATACTTAAAACTGACCATAGCGCGATTCACAGTTCTGAACGTTTGAAAGACCGAAGCCAGAGACGTAACCATGAGAATACTCTCGATTCTTCTGGTAATACCCACCAGGCGCAAATCGCCACCTGCAGCTTTGACAGTCGCCAGAGATGCGGTGAGAACCCCGAGCATCGCACTGCCAAACCATCTCACAGCAGAAAAATCGACAATCACGCGATTCGTGCCATCTTCCACGAGTTGCTTGATATGCGCGTGAAATGGCAAAACGTCAGGCCCGTCCATCAATTCACCTGTAAGAGTGAGAATCGCGATATCGTCCTTGATTTCTTCTCTCAGATTCATAGTTATTTCCTTTGTTGAATGAGATTGGATATTCTTTGACAGCGATAACATACACTGCTCAACTCGATTTCACAACTATTTCTTAATCTCCAAAAGAGACTGGCGTGAAATTTGCAGGAGTGAAATACAACCTGAAATTTGCAGGTATAATGAACGATATGTTCAAGTTGAACAGTGTGAAATGAATACAACATACTTGACTTTTCACATATTTCTTTTCATTGTGTAAATAGGAAATTGCATGGCTGTTGGCAGACGATGGACGGTTGAAGATCGATATGGCAACACCATCTATCTTACCGATGAAAGATGGAAGCACATTATTGACCCCTGGAACCATTATGAGATGCAGGATTTTGAAACACATCTTCGGGATACGATTCTACTGGGGCAACGCAAACAAGAGCCTTTAAATTTTCATAAATACCGATACAGCAAATCCTTTGACGACCTGGTCGGAGACAATACCCATATCGTCGCCATTGTCCTTTTCAAATTTCGGGAAGTAAACGGCCATGAGATTGCGAACAATTACATTCTCACAGCGTACCAAAAAGAGACTATGACAATATGAATGAACCAAATTTCAACTACGATAGAGAAAGTGATACACTCTATGTATCGTTTGAACCCAATGTTAAAGCAACGGGCATTGAGCTGAATGATCATATTCTGCTTCGGATTGATAAGGCCAAACGCAAAGCTGTTGGATTGATATTTTTCGACTATTCAATTTTGACGCAACAAACGAATATAGGGCCTCGGAGTTTTCCTTTGACTGGTCTGAGCGACCTATCCGATGCACTGAGAGATATGGTTATAGATATTCTTCAACGCTCACCCATCAAAGAAATCCTGCCGCTATCGGCCTATACACCATCTGCTATTGAAATGGTTCCCATTACATCACCGATATTGCACAGGAAGCATTGACCTGCTACCGCAGTAGCACATCGTTCACTCGCCTTCATGCACCACTGACAAAGACTATCTAAAAAAACGGGACACCTGAATCGGATCCCGTTTTTTGTTTTTTAAGTCATCGGATCTCGTTTGAGCAAAGGCAGTGGATTGGGCGTGACGAGCACACCGCCATTTTCATAGGACTCAATTGCCGCCCATGTGTATTCGAGTGCAGCGAGCGCATCGTGCCCCGAAGCGCGGAGTTCTTCCCTGGGCACACCATTCGTAACATCCTCGAGAAAAGCGTGGATGCGAAAGGGAAAGGTGGCGTCAAAGTTAGTAATCCCCGAATCATCAACAATGGGATCGGGCGAGGCACCGTGCGACATATTCTCCGGCATAGGCGCTGTGCCAGGCGCGGGCCAGAAAGTGATTTTTTCAACGCAATTTTCAATACAAAAAGTCCCGCGCGTACCCGCCACTTCAACGCTCCACCAGCCGCCCAGGCCAAAGGTAGTATCGCCGCGCTGGCTCAGCAAATAACCCATCGCACCGCTTTCAAAGCGCACGTGAATACTGTTGAGAGAAATCATAAGATCGCCCGCTTGCTTGCGAAAACTGGGGCGGTCAAAAAATGCCTGCACATGGGTGATATTGCCACAAAAATCTCGCATCACGCTAAAAGGATGCGTGAGAAAAGCCTTGACGTGAAAATAGGGATGCCCCCACGTTTTGGGTGCTTTGCTTGGCTTATAAGTCGCTTCGCCCCCTGCAAAACCCATCTTGTGAATACAATAAATTTGTTCCCCCACTTTGCCTTCTGAGATATATTCTCGCGCTTTGTCCGCTGGTTGAGAGAAGTAATGGTTGAGATTGCAACCGAGGTACAGATTTTGTTCTGCGGCATAAGCAACCATATCGCGGGCTTCATCAATATCGTTGGACAGGGGTTTTTCACACAAAACGTGTCTGCCAGCGGCGAGAGCCTCCATCGTGGGTTCGTAGTGCCAACTGCCGTTCTCATTGCCCCCGGTCGTGACATCGACAATATCCAGGTCTTCATTCTCCAACATGTCTTTGAGGCTATAATAAGCTCTAACACCGTGTCTTTCCGCAGCCCTATCCGCGGACTCTTTGACAACATCGCACACCGCAACGAGATCTGCAAGGTCGTCTTCTGCATGACAGCCCGCATGCCGGTTGCCAATACCACCCATACCAACAACACCAACTTTAAGTGCCATAAGAATTATCTCCAAAAAGAGGATAAAAAATGATTAACAGTCAGCCATTGTAAAGACCAGTAATCTCGCACTGAACCAGGACGCCTAACATAACCGAAGAAATGGCAATATGCAACTTAAACTTGCTATTTTACCCATTGTCCCTCGACGATTAAATCTGCGTCATCCGAAGAACTTTTTTACGCCGCACTCGCCTTGCTCCGAATCTCCGTTAATTGAAAAGGCGTTGCCGCCCGTCCACCCCCGGGCAGCCCAAGAGGCAATTTCACATCCAGCAAAAAGGGGCGTTCCTCGCCTTCCACCACATCCAATCCCCGCGCAATAGCACCCTCCAGATCCGATTCTTCATCGACATGCATCCCCTCCACACCAAACCCATCTGCAATTTTCACCGGATCAATCCCATCCAAAACCACGCCCGGGTATTCTCCTGTCTCCTTCATCACACCACCCGCCCGCTCAAAATTGGTCGCCACAATACCATAAGCCCGATTATTTGGAATCACAAAAAGCACCGGGATCTGGTGGTGAGCAGCAGTCCAAAGCCCGGAATCGGCATAATACATCGACCCATCGCCTACCAACCCAACCACGGGCTTGTGCGGCACGGCCAGTTTCAAACCAATCGTCCCGCCAATCCCATAACCCTCCGATCCCCCAGCCGCTCGGATATAGGCATTGCGCCCCGCGCCATAAGCATCTCCTCGACTATCTATTGGCACGGCGTATTGCTCGACCATCGTCAAACCACCGCCCAACCTCTCCAAACCCTGATCGATTGCATCCACCAGCACCCAGGGTCTGACTTGCCCGGTCTGCTGCGCCACGCGCTTTGCCGCCGCTTTTCGCTTTGCGTGAAGTGAAGCAGCGTGCATCTCAGCACGGGCGAGGCGCTCGGCGAAAGACATCTGAGGCGAAGCGCGTTCAAGGCATTCAAGCGTCCTGAACTCATCTGCCAAAATCGCGAGATCCAATCCCGGAAGATTCGTAAAATTCTCGACATCTGGCCCAATTCCAATCAGGCGTTGCGCACCCGATAACACATCAAAATCCTGGGGTTTCCCACGACCATTGTGACGCACGCCAATGCACACAATCAGATCGGGTGACACCTCGGCAACAGCCTCTGCGATCCGTCCGCAGTGCAGACTGTGGCTTTGCGGAGTCCTGCGCATCTCCGTCCATGTACCCGCAATCGGGCATCCATACTGCTCTGCCAACGCCGTAACCCGCGCCTCGGCCCCACTCTTCCAAATACCATCCCCAACATAAAAAAGCGGACGCTGGGCATCGGACAGCGCGCGAATAACGGCTTCGACATCCTCATCTGCCGGATAACCCGCCCTTACGGACTGAATCTCTCCCTCAAGAATCTCTGTAGTAACCATTTCATTTCCGAGCAAACGGTCGTAAACAGCAAGATGAACCGGACCGACCGGCGGTGTTTTGGCAACGCGCAGCGCGCGCTCAATCGCCTGGGGCAATCCATCCGGTTCAATCACCGTCCAACTCGCCTTGGTAAAAGGCTTCGCAATCGAAGTTGGTCCCACATCATGCGTCAAATCCAGCCCCACCCGGTCTCCATAACTCCCCGTATCTCCCGCAAACGTGAGCACCACCACGGGCAGGCTACCACTCCAGACATTGATCAACTGCCCCAAACACTGCGCCAGCCCGGCACCCAGGTGGACGACCATCACAGCCGGATCGAGATTCCCCTGCGTATATCCCCCTGCCATCGCGGCCACACTACCCTCGTGAAGCCCCAAAATGCCGTGAACATTGGGATTGACGTGGAGCGCATCAAAAAAGAGAGCCTCCCGAGAGCCAGAATTGTTAAACACATACTGCACGCCCAGCCCGGCGAGTTGCTCTACGATAATTTCGGATGAGGTTGCGGTAATAGATCTCTTTTGCATAAACTCTGACCTCCTTGGCAGTTTTTCGTAAAAAATCCATTGTGAAATATGATAACCCGTCACCCAGAACAGCACAAGCAATACCAGAACAGGTGAGATTTCCATTGTCGCATTCGGGATGCACTTTATATTCCTGCAACAAAGCCACTACATATTCAGATTTTTTATACAGGAGACCACAATGAAAATCACAGATATTAAGATAACTATTGTAAAACAACGCCTCGAAAAACCATTCTGGAACTCGATTGTCACCACGCGCTCCAAGTCCCGTGCCAGATTGGAGATATATACAGATGAAGGCTTGATAGGCATGACCATGTGTTCGGGATCTGTGCGGACAAAACTGAACACATTAAAAGAAAAATTGATCGGCGAAGACCCCATGCGGATCGCGTACTTATGGGAAAAACTATTCATGGGCGGCACGCGCAAACCCATTGCCAAAGGCGAATACATCAACGCAATCAGCGCAGCCGACAACGCCCTTTGGGACTTGAAAGGCAAGATACTCAATCAACCCGTGTGGAAATTGCTCGGCGGCGTACAAAACAAGCTATGGGCCTATGCCGCGGGTGGATATTACGAAAAAGGCAAGGGCATACCAGAACTCTGTGAAGAAATGACAACCTATGTAAGTCAGGGATTTCAAGCGGTAAAAATGAAAGTGGGATGGCCGGGCGTCACATTGAAAGAAGACGCCGAAAGGGTACACGCTGTTCGCAAAGCAATCGGCGACGACATCGCGCTGATGATCGACGCGAACAATGCCTGGGACGCGCATACCGCAATTCGATTCGGACGCATGATCGAACCCTGTGACCCCTACTGGTATGAAGAACCCGTGCGCCCGGATGATTTCGAAGGCTCAGCACAGGTCGCCGAGGCACTGGATTATCCAGTTGCCAGTGGAGAAAACGAAGCCACGCGCTGGGGATTTCGCGACCTGATCGAACGCGGCGGTGTACGCATCGTACAGGCCGATCCAAACAACTGCGGCGGAATCAGCGAATGGATGAAAATTGCGGCCATGGCCAGCGCCCATCACCTGCAAATGGCCCCCCATGGACAAGGAGCTCTGGGTTGCGTAGTAGTCGCCGCGGTAGATAATGGACTGGTAGTGGAAAATTACCTGCGAAACTTCAGCACAGATATGGTAGGCGATTTAGAATTTAAAGACGGACATGTCATTATGGACGACGCGCCCGGTCTCGGCATCGAATGGAATGAAGACCTGATCGAAAAACATGGCGAGACGTTTTAATGTATCGAGTTGTAATCTTTAGGAAGATCAATTTCTGCAATCACCTCGCGCAGGTGGGCTACCGCCAGCCGAATCACCTCCGTATCGTCGCACGCATTCAAATCCTTGCCTTCAAAGACCACCGAGACAGCCCCGTTGAAGTCCATATCCTTCAGAATCTGAATAATCCGCGGATAATTCAGCCACGCCTCCTCTCCTGTATCGATCTTGTAAAACTTGGCCCGGACATGGGCCGTATATGGCGCTGTCTGTTCCATAAACGTATAAATATCCACCTCAGGGTCCGGCACCCCCTTGTTCCGCGCAGGCGATCCGACCCACTGTCCGGTGTCCATAATAAGCGTAAAATTGTCCCGATCCGTCTGTTCCAGAATCCGCAGCACATCTTCTCCTGTAGAAGGATGGTTCTGTAGCCCTACAGCAATCCCCTTCTCTGCGGCATAATCGGCCGCATCCTGAAAACAGCGAATTTCCCGCCTCTGCACTTCAGCATCCTCCTGCGGCATCCCGCAAAACAACCGGATCATGGGCGCACCTATAAACGCGGCCGTATCCACATCTGCTCTGGCTTTGGCCAGTTTCTCAGCCAGGTCCGCATCGGATCCCACAAAATGCCCACCCGAAGCCAGATACCCTACCGACAGCCCGTACCTGAGGCACCGCATCTTCACCTCGAGCAAGTACGCCGGCTGCTTTGACCGGAATCCGCGCCCGCTGTGGAAATCGATCACATCCAGCTTCAATTGGTACGCCAGTTGGATATAGCTTTCCACGCTTTCCAGGCGCGGAGGATCATCCTTCCCGAACATCGAAGCGTAAACACCTACTTTCATAGCAAACCTCTCAATTCAGGCGTGATCGGATTCGCGCCGAAACAATTGCAGGAGCACGTCATTCGGCCCTTTGAAAAAGCTCAGCCGGATGTCGGTTCCCTCGGCGTCGAAAGGCTCCACAGCAATGCCCACGCCCTTGTCCTCGAGTTCCTGGGCGCTGTTGTCAACGCTGTCGACCTTAAAGGATATATGGTGAAAACCCACTTCTGCGTCCATGGTCTTTTGGGGCATCAATTCCAGAATGATATCTCCGGCCTGCAAAAAGACGAAATCCTCGTCGTCCTCGTTGTGAAAGCGCTCAATTTCCACCAGGCCCAGGGTCCGGGTATAAAATCGCACGGCCTCTTCGATATCGTCGCTGACCAGGGCAATTTTGTGGATGTTGTCGATCATGTCCTTCTCCTGTCGTTAGGTGACCCTGTGAATGGTCTGGACGGATTTGATCTCAGTTATAAGAGGTTTGAGAACCTCTTGTCTCAGAGGTGAACGGTATGGATGGGGAAAGGATTTGGGCCTGGACGCCCGCCAGGGGATTTCCGGATGCGCTTCACGGACCGCGCTCGGGACGTGGGTGGCCGCTGCTTCAGACATTCCACACCCGCTCGAACAGATTCATCCAATTTCCGCCCAACAGCTTAGTGATATCCTCGGCGCTGTACCCGCGATTGACGAGTGCCTCGGCCAGATTGGGAAACTCCGCCGGGCTGTCAATTCCCTTCGGTTGAAAGCTCAGTTCGGTGTATGGCACCGAGCCATCGGCAAAAGTCGAGGGAAACTTCGTGCCCTGCTGCGAACCGATATAATGCCAGAACTCGAGCGGCTGATCGTGTGTGGAATCGGTGCCGATAGCCACGTGGTCAATGCCGACCCGCTCCACCATATCGTCAATGGCATCGACAAAATCCTCGACAGTCGAATCGAATCCCTTAGGGAGAAAATTCGCGAATGACGTGGCACCCACAACGCCGCCCTTTTCGGCGAGGAGCTTGAGCGCATCTTCTTCCTTGTTCCGAGGATGACCGCAAAAACTGCGCGCATTGGCATGGGTAATGGCGACCGGCTGCTCGGACATCTCGATGGCGTCCATTGTCGTTTTCGGACCGACGTGCGACAAATCGATAACAATACCGAGCCGGTTCATTTCGCGCACCGCATCCACGCCGAAATTGCTCAGGCCACCATCGGTTCGCTCCCAGCAACCGCTACCCAGCAAATTGGTCTCGTGATAGGTCAGTTGAATCACGCGCACGCCGAGAGCGAGAAACAGCCCCAGGCGATCCAGCTCGTTTTCTATGGGCGAGGCATTCTGAAAACTGAGAATGATCCCGGTTTTGCCGTGCTCTTTGGCGGTGTAAATATCGGCCGTCTCTTTCACCTGCAAGATATCATCGCGCTCGCGAAAGCGCCGCATCCACGCCGATAGATACGCCATAGTCTGCACAAAATTTTCCCACGTTGCCACCGTGGCATTGATAGCGGTGATATTACCGGCTCGCAAACGCCTGAACACCGCGTCGCTCTCCCAGTTGCTAATGCTCAGACCATCTATAACAATCGCCTCGTCGTAGATCTTTTTCGCTTCCGTACTCATCAGCCTATTCCTCCTCGACCTCTCAATAATCCGACACCGCTCCATCTCGAAGCCTCGCATTTGGCCACTTGAATTGACGCGCTGGATCCCGACCCACTTCGATTGCGCGCGCTTCGTTGACCTCAACGCCCAGCCCGGGTCCCTCGGGCAACGACACATAGCCTTCGTCATCCATTTCCCAGGTCTTAATCGCCACATCTTCGGGAAGCACACCCGCATAGCCCTCGTGGATCAAAAACATCGGCACCGACGCTGCGACATGCAGGCTGGCCGTCAAACCCAGATGGGACATCGTGCAATGCGGTGCAATGGGGACAAAATGCGCTTCGGCGAGTGCAGCCACCTTCTTCATCTGGGTAATCCCTCCGCCGTGACCGCAATCAGGCTGTAGCACGTCAATCACCTGCGCTTCCAAAATCTCCCGCACCTCCCAGATCGTGCGATCTCGCTCACCCGTCGCAAGAGGCACCGGCACCATCTCGCGGACCTTCTTCATATTTTCTATATTCCCCGGCACCCACGCCTCTTCCAAAAACAGCAAGTCATCGGACTTCAAATAGCCCGCGAACTGTCTGACCAGGGGCGGTGGCAGGCAACTATGAGCATCGAACATCACGGCACCGTCGTGTCCCACCTTCTCCCTCGCATCCACAATCTTCTGAACGATTGCCTCAATCTCGGCAGGCGTACCCGCGAAATATTGGGCACCACCCGGCCCGGTCTTGATCGCCTTTGGACTTGGATACATCCATATCTTGTCCCGACACGGACCGCCCAACAGGCGATACACCGGAACCCCGTGCAGCTTGCCACAAATATCCCACAGCGCCATATCAATCGCGGAAATCGTGTGAACCATCAGACCACCATTGCGAATATTTCGATGTGCGCGGAACATCCGCTGCCAGAGGTGTTCCGTGCGCGTGGGATTCTCTCCAATAATCAACTCGGAAAGCGACTCTGCAAGCGCGCAGGTCACATTTGTCTCCATGTTATTGATCTCACCCCAGCCAGTAATCCCTGCACTCGTCTCGATCTTGACATATCCCTTCACACCAATCGGTATCGCAGTCAATCCCGTAACGCGAATACTCGATGCTCTGTCTTCGTGATCATTGCTCATTCCGTCCTCCGCTCCTTTAAACCTGTAAATACATACAAAAATAGGTATTTATTGTTAAATTGACGCTTCACAGATTCAGCCTATAAACGCATAGGTCTTACAATTCTCCACATCCGTTTTGAGACTCGGTTAAGCTAACCGCGTCTGATATTGTTTTAGATTGATTGCAGCGTTTAAGTCTCTATCCATCACCATACTACAAGCATAACACGTATAAGTACGAATATCTAAGCCGATATGCGCTTTTCTGTTTCCACAAGAAGAGCATGTCTTTGTGGACGGAAAGAACATATCTGCTTGTTCAAATTCGATACCAGACCAGTCACACTTGTATTTCAGCTTAGATATAAACTTCGACATGGACGCATCTGCAATCGCCCTCGAAAGTTTGCGGTTTTTAAGCATGCCTTTAATTTGCAAGGTCTCTACAACAACTTTTCTAACGTGCTTCGCCTCAACGATGGCGGATGTAGCCTTGTGTTGTAGGTCATCGCGGATATTTCTTATTCGGGCATGCAATTTTTGTCGCTGTGCATACTTTCTGTCTCTACGGTTGCTTCTCTTGTTTTTGCCATACACATTTCTTGACCGTGCAATGGCTTTGTCAACTTTGCGTAACTTCTTTTGATGTCTTACCAGTGGCTTCGGATTCTCAATGAAGTCGCCCTCAGACGTTACTGCCAGTGTTTTCACGCCGACATCTATACCCATTACGCTACCAATCTTACGCTTTGGCGGTAACGAATCAGCCACTTTCACGGATAAGCACATAAACCAGCGTCCCGCCTCTTTAATTATTGTCGCTGTCCTGATTGATCCGTCAAAACGCAACGCTTCGCGCATCGTCAGCCAGCCAACTTTCGGCAACTTAACGCGCCGTCTGTCAACGCAGACCGTTCCTGGTCCATTATCTGCACGAAACGATTGTCCATGTGACCGCTTGCGTTTTTTAGGCTTGCGGTTCGGCAATTTGTCATCGAGCCACTTTTCAATGCCTGAATCCAAATCATGAATAGCATTCTTACCCGCATTTTGACTCAACGCTTTGCACCACTTATATTCGTCATACTTGATCTTGTTAAAGGCACGTTTTAAGGCGGCTACACGCAGTATTTCGCCTGTCTCTTCAAGGTGATCGCACATGAACTGGTGTGCATAATTATATGCTACACGCGCAAAACCACAATGACGCGACAAAAGCGTGGCTTGCCTGTTATTGACCAATAGTGCTATTTTGTGTGTTTTGATCATTTTCTAATTGCACCTTTTTTATAGCATCACACTGAAGCTGCGTTGATCAACATACTAACGTATGACTCTGGCGGTGTCAAGGTAACTTATTCGGGTGAGAGATGTACATAAATTCTTATATTATGGTACAGCGACGTATAAAGCTTTTTTCAACAAGGGGTGCTGACATGAGCCGATTATACTACAGCGAAGAGGGGCGGGTAATGCCATCTCTTTGTGAGGAATTAACGATTTTTCGGCGGGCGCGCAAAACGCTCACTTTGCCTGCGACAAACGCGCCAGGGATAGTTTATATTCTTGCCCGACCCTATCCGGAAAACGACGCGCCCTTGCGGGTGGCAGTGAATGGTGAGAAAATTGCCGCGCTGAAACCGACGCGGAGCGGAGCGTATTCATGGTATGAAATATCGGTGGCAGAACTGAAGGAAGGCGAGAACACCTTTGAACTGTGGACCGATCACACGGCAATGGCCGGCTGGTCACTGGCAATGGAAGCGGGACATTCCACGCCAGATAGCGCGGTAAGCGATGATGGCGGGCAGACCTGGCGCAGTGAGCGGATGGGATACTTAAACGCGGTTCTGGGTGAATACATCATTCGGGTCAGGTTAGCCGAAGGAGAGGATCCCCCACCGCCGCCTATGGTATGGGAAATTGCAGATTCACCCAGATTTGAATCCTTAAGACGGATGCTGCCGCCGGTAGCACGTGATGAGGGACCACTGATCAAACGGATACGCGCATTATCTGCCTGGCTGGCATCCAGTTGGGAACACACCAGTTCAACAAGGGCAGAACAGTATGCGCCGTGGGATGCCGAAACCCTGTTGGCCTGGGCTCCGGGGCAGGTTGGGCACAATGGAAAACGGCCAGTGGCAATGTGTGTACACTATGCAGCGGCTTTTGTGAGTTGCGCTCAAGCCGTTGGCATTCCGGCCCGGTGCGCGGTATTGACAGAGGAAGTGAACGGTTTCAATGGACATTTTGTAGCGGAGGTCTGGTTCGATCAGTTTGGCAAGTGGGTGGTGGTAGATCCGAATACGGACGCGCTATTTCTAAAAAATGGGATACCGATGTCAATGGGTGAGGTGCAAGCCGCAGGGGAGGGGCTGAAGACACATATTGAATACGGGCGGGGTACAGAATTCCAGCGCACCTTTCCGCATATCGTGGAATTTATGCGGGAAAATCTGGAGAAGGGGGTTTGTTTTCGGCACCGAAGCGTCTGGTTCCGAAGCGATTTACTGGGGCATCCCGAGTTTTCACCACCAGCACACGGATCGCTGAGTTATTGCGAAACCGGCCTGGTATGGGAACACCGAGACCGGGAAGCGGGATTCGGAATGTTTCCCTATTTTGGAAATGAGGACTATTTCAACGCAGCACCTATTGGGTAGAGTCCGGAGCGATCACATTGGGCCGACTGCCAACCGACGGGGCAGTCATAATCCGTTGCTGCTGTGGCGTGGGTTCAACGTAGTCCGCCGGGTCGTAGGACACCTGATTGGCCATATGTCCCGGGTTGTATTTGAAAAGAAAGGCACGCCGTTCATGGGTACCGCGCCAACCCTTCGTTCCGTGGGTCAAAGCTTCGGTAAAAATGACCACATCGCCTGCATCCACCTCGGGCTGTACCACATAGGGCGGCACTCTCTTCAACGTGCGTACATCCTCTGGCAGATTCTGAGGAAAATTGCCCTTGTGGCTACCCGGAATACATACAAACCCACCATCACCCGCCCCGGCTGGAGCCAGCATGAAAGTCACGACGGTCAGACCCGTCCGCACCTGTCCATCCCGGTAGTAGTAGTATCGATGCGTACCCAATTCTGGCAGGCCGTGCAGATTCCCGCTGTCGCTGCCAGCGTTCATGAACATGGCGTAATCGTGGTCAATGCGGAATTTGGGACCGAGAAACTCCGCCAGGATCGGCACAATTCTCGGGTGATCAAGCAGCCGCTGGCAGACTGGCTCCCACCGGGAGACATAGCGGACGTTGCGAATGCCGCGGCGCCCCTTGGAATCGTTGCCATCCGAGTAATCTCTGGGGTACACCCGGTCCGAGACCTCGTTCAGTTCATCCACCTCCTGCTGCGTTAGCACGCCGCGGAGCACCAGATAGCCATGCAAATCGAACAGGTACCTCTCTTCGTCTGTCACGCGATTCCTCTCCTTATTTATACTTCGCCCGGTGTTCCGACAGAGAACCATCATCCTCCGGCTCGTACCCTATCAGTTCCCGCGCATTGGACAAATCCCACTTCTCTTCGCCCCCCCGAGACACCCCGTAGAAAATCTCAAACTTCAGATCCTCTGCCTCAATGCATCGCCAGGTCATCTGAGCGATATCCCGAGGACTGAACCAGCGGGACTGCCCCGGCTCATAATCTCGCCCCGGTTCATCCAGCCCATTGAAATTGGCGATCCGCAAACAAAACACCCGCATTCCGTACTGATCGGCGTAAAACCGTCCCAGAGCCTCTCCAAACGCCTTGCCAGCCCCGTAGATCCCGTCCGGGCGCACGGGTTTGTCAGGCTCCGAACAAATGCCCTCCTTCTCGTTCATTCCAGTTACGTGATTCGTACTGGCATAGACCACCGTTGGCACCCGGTTAATCCGCGCTGCTTCGTAGATATTGTACGTTCCCTTCATATCCACATCAAACGTCACCTGCGCCCTCTGTGCATTCGGCATCCCCTGCCAGGTTCTAAAAAGAGCCAGATGGGCAATCGCATCTACGCCATCAGCCGCCTCTACCATTGCCTCAAAATTAGAAATATCCGAAACCACCACCTCGTCCTTCTCGTCCAGATCGTCTGGAATCTGAGAGTGAAACATCAATCGAAAATCGTATCGGTTCCGCAGATGCTTTCGCAGCGCCGTCCCAATCTTGCCCGCTGCCCCCGTAATCAACAACTTCTTGCGTTCCGCCATATCGGATAATCCTTCTCAAATTAGTATTAAAAACCAGTATCGACCTCATCTCCTGCCCGCGTTAAAGTCGTGAACCCGGGGGGATAAATCAAGCAGAAATCAAATCGGAAGCGCTCATTTTTTTATTGCCCCCGGGTTCACATCCGATTTTCTTGTTTCCGGAACTTCTTCTCTGAAAGGTGGACACCGTGAACACACACAGATATCTCGATCACACAAAAGTACAGGCCCACTACGTGGCTTACCTGCGAGAAAAACTGTCAGAACTCCCCAGACAGCGGATCAGCGACACCTTCCCCGGTACCCGGGAAGAATGGGAGACCCACACCGCCAGGCTACGCCCCAGCCTCCGCACAGTCTTCGATTTCCCTGAAACCAGCGGTCCCCTTAGCCCCCGCACGGTCGGGAAAATCGAAAGAGACGACTTCACCATCGAAAAAGTCATCTACGACGCCGAACCGGGTTCCTCTGTAGCCGCTCACCTCTTCCTGCCAAAAGACGTAACCTTTCCGGTCCCAGCCCTCATCTTTCCCAGCGGTCACGGCGGGAGCAAAAGCGCGTTCTACAACCACTACGCGGGCCAGATCTACGCCAAAGCGGGCATCATCTGCCTCATCCCCGACCCTGTGGGCGAAGAGGAACGGGACGAAGAAAACCGCCCGGGAATACGCGGTCACCGTTTGGACTTCAGAATTGACCGGTGCTTTGAAGTGGGCCGCTCAGTCATCGGCAAAATGACCTACGACATCACCCGCGGCATCGACTACCTCCATATCCGTCCCGAAGTAGATACCGATCGGATCGGCTGTGTGGGCCACTCTCTCGGCTGCACCATCACCATGAACGTCCTCTGCACGGACGACCGCCTGGCCCTCAGCCTGCCCGCCTCCTGGGTAACCCATTTCGACTACATTGTGGGCGACCTGAGTTGCGAATGGCGTCCTTATCGCCTCAAGCACTACGTCGATATGCCGGAACAAATCGCGATGGGCGCCCCCCGATGTGCCACGCTCATCCTGGCCGGCGAGTGGGACTATCCTCCCGCTGCTTATCGTGGACTACTGGAAACCTGCCGACAAGTGCAACGGGTCTATGACATTTGCGGCGTTGTGGATCGGTTCGACATCCACATCACCCCAAAGGGCGGGCACCGGCCATACTTCCTCAACAAACCCGCCTTCGCCTGGGTGGAAAAGCACCTGGGCATGCCGAAATTCGACGCAGAAGCAGTACAACGACTACCAGAAGTCTATCTGGGAGATTGGACAGATGCACACGGAATCGATATCGAGCAGGGCTATAAAAGCCATAAGCACTACGCCGGAACCGTAGTCGTCGATCTAAATGTGGTACCTGTACCGACTCGCGAACTCGCCTGCTTGCCGCCGAAAGGCTATGAAAAACCGGAATTTGCGATGCGGGGATGGGTGGCATCGATCATGAAAGGATTGCCACCCAAGCTGGACATTCCGCAAAAACTGGAAGACTGGAAAAGCGTACGGATAACCCTGCGGGAATCGGTGGCGAAAGCCCTCGCCATACCCGAAAACAAGCCGCACATCTCACCCGAAACCATCCGAACATTTGAAGAAGATGTATTTACTGCGGAAGAAATCCGCTACGGTGCTCTCGGCCTCTCATCCTTTCTATTAACGCCAAAGCATACATCAGAAAATACAGCCCTCTATCTCCACCAGAGCCGCACCAAACAGGGTGCCCTGCAAACGAGCGAAGTGCGGCACCTGCTAACTTCTGGCACAACCGTCCTGGCCCTGGATTGTGTCGGCCTGGACGACAGCGGGATGCTGCTGGGAGAACCTTCGACAACGGCCAACGTACAGCACGTAATTGAGGTATTGGACCTCCTGAAACAGCGGGGTATTCAGCAGGCAGCCTGCTATGGATACGTCGATGACATCGCCCTGTACGCGGCAATCCTGGACGATCGAATATCCGAAATCATCCTCGGCTCCAGAGGGGGAATTGAGCCGCACCATACGCAGCGCTACCGACAGGAAGGGGTCGTACCCTACATCTCCCGACATATCGGGCGACCGGGACTCCTCTCACTGCTTGCCCCCCGGCCACTCACCATAAGAATTGAAGAAAGGGAATTGGATCAGGTACAGAAAGTCTATAGCCTGTATGGTGCAGAAGACAAACTTCGGATCGTGGAATGAGAAATAGGATGGAGAAGTAGAAGAGCGGCGGGTTTATCGACTATTTACTATTCGAAAAATTGACCCAATTTTCTTCAATACACGAAATATTCGTTCTGCCACAGAATACAAACAACCGATACTTACTTGTGGTTGTCTCACCTTGTGCCAGCGTCCAGGGACCAGCAATACAGCGGCTGGGAACGATACCGAGTTGGCCGTCAACGCGCCAGGGGTTGGGATGCTCGGGATTAGTGGGGTGATCCATCATCGCAATGCCTGCCCAGTCGGTGCGTCCTTCGATGGGGATGGAGACAGAAACCCATTGTGCGCGTTGTCCTTCAGCGTCGCGATTGGTCTGACCCTCACTGTTGATGGCCTCTCCACCGAGATCTCTTTTGTAAGGCATTCGAAGAAAGAGACCGCCATAGGCGTATTCACCAAAAGTGAGATCAATTGATGCGGTGAGGGACCAGTTGATATCGATATCGTACGTGTCGCCCTGATCGATGAAGCTCCATGCCTGTGTTTCGGTCAGCATGGGCGCACCGTTGGGATCTCGCCATTCACTGGTAACGGTCCAGGTGGCAGTGTTATTGTGTACATCTGTATTGCTGATCGGTTCGGGGTGAAAGGTCCCGTCCTGATCTTTGCGCCGTTCCTGTAGTCCTTCTGTCCAGAAGCCAACTCCGTTGACTTCGTTGAGACCTACATAAAGGCCATGCTGCCAGGGGTGGTGCGAAGGGGTATCTTCGGTGAGGATACCATTGCCGTCGGGTGCCACAATGGGGTGAATGTAGGCACGGGTGTCGGCTTTGGCGAACTGAACAAGAATGGGATCTTTTTGTTCGCTGCGGAATATCTCAACGCGATCTGGTGTCGCCTTTTGTTTGAGTTCAGTCATTGTTCTCCTCAATTGGGATTAAAGTTACCTCGGTCCCAAACAGCACGATCTTCTATGGCTTTTGGGGTAAATCAATACCCGCAAACCCCGCCAATTGCGCGACCATGCGATAGGTCAGCCCCCACAGCACGGGACGTTTGGAACCGAGCAAATCAATAGCCGGCATATTGCGCCAACCTTCGAGATTGAGCGTTTGCCACCGCGAAGAATCGACGAAATGTGCAAAAGGCGTCCAAAAAACGTCGCGTACTTCATCATTGGGCGCAACTTCAACGTCCTGATGGGTCGCATAAACAAAACTCGCGACCTGGATGGGCAGCGTCGCGCCCGTGACATCGTCCAGACGACCGAGGTATTGCGCGCTGCTCAGATCAAGCCCGAGTTCCTCGCGAGTCTCGCGCTCAGCCGTGTATTTGAGATCGGGATCCTCGGGTTCGGCTGTGCCACCGGGAAAGGCAATATGCCCCGACCAGGGGTCTGTCGGATGCGCCGCACGCTCGATAAAAAGAAGATAGAGATCATCCCGTCGCGGATGAAAAACCGCAGCAACAGCCGCCTGCGTTTTATCCGTTTCCAAACGCGTATTGGGTTGATACGCTGATAGGGATGTCGCAATCCTTTGAAAGGTACTCATAAGACCGATTCCGCCCCCACTGTCACGTCAACTCACTCATCCGAAACAGCGCGCGGAGTTCAATACCCTCTTTGGCGAGATTCTCTGCGCCACCGGACTCGCGGTCAATCACACATATCGCCTGCGAAACGCGCGCGCCCAGGTTGCGAAGGTCCCGAGTGGATAGAACAACTTGCCCGCCAGAAGTGACGACATCTTCAACGACCAGAAGATTCTTGCCAGATATGTCAATACCTTCGGCGAGTTTGCAAGTGCCATAAGTTTTGGCTTCTTTTCGCACAAAACATGTGGGCAACCCAGACAACTGAGAAAGCATAGTCGCAATGGGCACGCCACCGAGTTCGAGACCTGCGAGAACATCTGTATTGTCGGGAATCAAAGGCTGGAGATGTGAGACGAGTTCGCAGAGAAGTTCGGGACGGGTTTCAAACTGATACTTGTCGAAATACTCTGTGGCAATCGCGCCAGAGCGCAACGTAAATTGTCCGGTCAAATGCGACGTCTGATAAATGCGGTGCCCGAGTTTGGATCGGGTCATAGTGGTCCCCCAGTGTTTCATTTATAGAACGCGAAAACGCCACCTTCGCACCAATTACAGGTGCACCATCCCGAAGCACAGTCGCCACCACCACAGCCTGCGACGCATCCGTCTGCACAGCCAACTTACTCAGCGGTCGTCCAACTTGCTCCTCTGCCTCTACCATCTGCGACTGCATCACCCGCTCGCCACCACAGCCCCACATCAGCCCTACACCGAGCACCACCACAATCACATGGCAAAAACCTCGCAACACAACAACCTCCTGACATAAAATTAGGAACAGTATTAATAACCCCTATGCCTCAAGCCGTGCCCACGCAGTTACATGCGGTGGCAAGAGAAGCGGGCGTTTCGACCTGAAAAAAATGCCGCGTCACAGCCTCGTAAAGTTGTGACTGCTGAATCAAACGCTCCGTCTCTCCCTCACTGCGTCCCATCGTATATCTCGGATCACTCGACTCACTCATGGTACCTTATCCTCCTTTTGTGATATTCTCCAAATTTCCCAAAATAACAACATTGAGCAATTCTAAAAAACACCATGACAACCGCTCAATAATCGGCTACATTTTGCTTAAATATAAGGAGAAATATACATGTTATCTCGATTATTTTTTGCCGCTTGTCTCTTTCTCAGCATCCCCATTTCGGCCTTTGCCCAACTGACCATTAAAGGCACAGTCACCGACGAGCGAGGCGAGGGCCTGCCCAGTGCCAATATCGTTATCGTTGGAACAACAGCTGGTACCAGCACGGATGCTCAGGGCAATTTCGCGCTATATTTGCCAGAGCCAGAAGCGGAAACCACTATCGAAGCGCGTTTTGTCGGTTACAAATCCGCCAGACAAACCATTCGTCAAAACAACGGACTTGCGGAAGTCTCTTTTCAACTTAGCATAGATGCCTTGCAATTCGATGAAATCGTCGTCACCGGCCTTTCCGTAGCAGCCAGCAAAAAGCAACTGGGAAATGCCATATCCACCCTGAACATTCGCCAATTGGAATCGACTGGCGCCACATCCCTCGACAAAGCGTTGACCGGTAAATTAGCCGGTGCTCTCATTCAGCAAAATTCGGGCAATCCAGCTGGCGGAGTAACCATCCGCTTGCGCGGAACCAGTACCGTCCTGGGCGATGCCGACCCCCTCTATTTGGTGGATGGTGTCATTGTGAACAACGATTCCCCCGAACTCATCCGACTTGGCGGCGGGGCGCAAAACCGACTCATCGATCTCAATCTAAACGATGTAGAACGCATTGAAATCGTAAAAGGCGCAGCAGCAGCAGCCCTTTACGGATCGCGTGCAAACAACGGTGTCGTGCAAATATTTACAAAACGCGGCGCACAGGGCAAGCCTCGCATAACCTATACTTATGGTCTTTCAACGTCAAAAATACGCAAAACACTGCCTGTAAATCGGGCAACCGTTGACAATAGGGGAAACAAAAATTCCGATGGCTCCGATGTGCAACGCTTTGACCATCAGGACTTCATCTTTAGACGCGCCACGGGAATGGAGCACTATGCATCGGTTTCGGGAGGGTCTGGGAATACCCGTTATTTTGCCTCTGGATCCTATCTCGCCGATCAAGGCGTGGTTGAAAACACATTGTTTCGGCGGATCAGTGGCCGAACGCGCATCGACCAGGAGTTGTCGAACTGGGCAACCTTGTCTGTAGGCGGAAATTTCGTATTTAGCAAAAGCAATGACATACCCAACGGCGGGTTAAATTCGAACTACGGCGCGCTGACAGGTTTTATTTTTGGCCCCAATACCTATAATCTCACACCCGACCCCGCGACCGGTGTTTATCCGAGCGACGGCGTTCTCGCCAATCCCTTAGAAGTCATTGATCAATATGATTTCACACAAGAAATCACGCGCTATATTGGAAACGCACAGCTAAATGCAACCCCACTATCTGGATTGAGCATCGACTATACATTGGGCGTCGATGCCTACGACCAGACGGCCATCGCATTTATACCCGCCGGCACCTCTGCGCCGGGTCTGACAAATGGCTTTTCTCGAAGAGCCGTATTCGATTTTTTGCAACTCAACAACGACATCAACCTCAGATACCAGCGGCACATATTCCCTCAGGTGCAATCGACCACGCGAATTGGCGGAACCCTACAATACGAAAAAGGGGAAAACTTCAGCGCAGAAGCCAAAGATCTGAGTCCCGTTTCAAGAGTCGTATCGAGCGGTGCAAACGTCGTCGCAGGCGAATTTAGAAGCAAAAAGACCATTTATGGCGGATTTATCCAGCAAACCTTCGGGATCGCCAATCGTCTTTTTATCACAGGTGCTGCCCGCATCGACGCCTCCTCGGTCTATGACGTGGATAATCGCTGGCAATTTTATCCAAAAGCCAGTACCTCCTACCTCATTTCAGATGCGGGCTTCTGGCAAAATGGCGCACTTCAAAACATCTTTCCAGACTTCAAATTGCGAGCCTCCATAGGCACTTCAGGGGGTCAAACAGCTATTGGACCGTATGACCGCTTGACCAATTACAATGCATCTTCTTATGACGGCAACCCCGGCCTGGTGCCCAGCACGCAACTCGGCGGAACGATCAAACCCGAAAGACAGAGGGAAGTTGAAGTAGGTGCAGACTTTAGCCTCCTGTCCAATCGCCTGGGCGTAGAACTGACCTATTACGATCAACACATCGACGACTTGTTGCTGTTCCGCACATTATCCCCCTCCACAGGTCATTCGCGGGCCTTGCAAAATGTCGGTACCATGGACAATACCGGGTTGGAACTCCTCGTGCGCGCGATTCCACTTGCACGCCCCAATCTCCGCTGGGAATCGACCTTCACGTATTCGACCAATAAAAACAAAGTCAATGGCATTGAGGGCGGGCGATTGATCATCCCAAATTCGTTTTCCCAGGTCTCGGCCACCAACGGCGAACCCCTTGGGGTTTTCTTCAGTACGGCTTTTGAACGCGATGCCCAGGGCAATATCGCACGCGATGAAAACAATCTCCCGATTCAAGCGGCCGATCGCAAAATTATTGGAGATCCCAACCCGGACTTTACCGCTTCATTGATCAATCAGATCGAAGTGGGGCAAAACTGGTCATTTCGCGCGCAATGGGACGCCATCATAGGTGGCGATGTGTTCAATTTTACCAGACGCCTGGCCGCATTGAGCGCATTCGGCGTTTTAACAGACTACGAACGAGAATTAAATGGCGAACTCCCCGCTGGCTATAATTCGCGGGTCTTCCGAATTTTTGAACACTGGATCGAAGATGGATCCTTTGTAAAATTGCGCGAACTGTCCGCGTCTTATCGCTGGCAGCCCCAACTTTCGGGATTGAGCAGCATTCAATTGAGCCTGATTGCCCGCAATTTGTTTTCCATAGACAACTACAGCGGTTATGATCCGGAAACCAACATCGCCGGACAGCGTACCGCAGTCCGCGGATTTGACTTCGTAGAAGTGCCTATCCCGCGCAGTATTGCATTTCGTATAAGCTTGAACCACTAATCGGAGAAAAAAGAATATGAAATCGAGTCGCCTGTGTATTCTCTCGGCATTGCTGCTCTTTTTCACACAAGGTTGCGATTTGAACATATCAAATCCAAACCAGGCTGTGGAAGAGCGCGTTTTAAGCACCAGTGACGGCATCATCGCACTCGCCATTGGCATGCAACGAGATTACGCGAGCCAGAATGTCGATGCCTATGTGCGTCATCCGGCAATTACAAGCCGCGAATTTGCGGCAAACACGACATTTTCCAACCTTATACAATTAGAAGATGGCCTCAGCTTTTTGTCTGGCGCGAACAGCGGTGTCAGCGCGATTTGGTTCGACTCATATCGCATCATTGGAATAGCCAATGACCTGATCGACAACGCGCCCAATGTGCCACTCGCAGAAGGTACGCGCAGCGGCATTGTCGCACTATCTCAACTTTACAAAGCGATGTGCCTGGGATTCATCGCACAGGCTTTTGAACGCGCACCAACAGATATACAGGCCGATGGACAAGCCCCTTTCATCTCGCGGTCTGAGGTATTTGCCGAAGCGATTCGATTGTTGGACAACGCGCTCCAAACCATCGAGGCTACGCCGCCATCTGCTCAATTCAACGCAGATATCCTGGGGCGAGGATTCGATCTCCTAAACACGATACACGCTTATCGGGCGCGCTATAACCTGTTCGCAGGAAATTATCAAGCCGCACTTGGAGCCGCCAATACCGTCGATCCCGGGGCAACTTCTGTCTATACTTATGACGCCGAAAATCAGAACCCCATCTACACCCAGGTTTTTGTTCTGGATGATTATGCCCCAAGAGACAATTTCGGAACGCTGGTCACAGACAGCGGCGATACCAGACTGGCATTTTATATGATGCCAAATGACCGCATGAGCAATCCCAATGCCTTTCAGATTGAAACTCTATCCGGCTTTTGGAACACGGCCACGTCGCCTATTCCGGCATATTTGCCCGGCGAAATGGCCCTGACGAGGGCAGAGACAAACGCAATGGTGGGAGATATCACAGGTGCAATCGCTGAAATAGACGCTATTCGAACAAAAACACCCGATCAAGATCCCTTTGGCATTGGGGCATCGCTGCCACCCTACAGCGGTCCACAAACCGTCGATGCCGTGATAGAAGAAATTTTTCGGCAGCGCAGAGCGGAATTATTCCTGAACGGTACTGGATGGGAAGACAGCCGGCGCCTCGGTCAACCCGGCCCCTCATCCGATCCCTTTGAGCGAAATCGAAATTTCTATCCCTATGCCGACCAGGAGCGGTTAAACAACCCCAATACGCCTCCCGACCCTGTAAATTAGACCCCTCCCATCGCATACACAAACAGAGAGCCGCGCAAAATAGCACAGCCCTCTGTTTGTGATTCTATAACCCGCCGCAATATTTTAATCCGCCGCCTGCGCGGGATCATCCACCCACGGCTCTGACCTCTGAAAACTCACCGCAGCAATCCGCTTCAATGACCCGCGCAAATCATCTAACAAAACGTAAAACAGCGGAATCACAAACAGCGTCAACGCCGTTGACACAATCAACCCGCCCATCATCGTAATACCCAGCGGCGCGTAGGGCATCCCCATCATCGTACTGCTGCCAATCGCCATGGGAAACAAACCGAACACCGTTGTGCAGGTCGTCATCAAAATGGGACGAAAGCGATTGTGACCCGCCGCCATAATTGCCGCCACGCGATCCATACCCGCCTGGCGCAACCGATTGATCATATCGACCAGCACAATCGCGTTGTTGACCACCACGCCAATCAGCACAATTGCCCCCACATTCGACATAAAATCCATCGTCGTACCCGTCAACCACAATCCCCAGTACACCCCCAGAAAAGAAAACGGAATCGAAAAAATCACAGCAAAGGGCAAAATAACCGACTCAAACAACACCCCCATCAGCAAAAACACAAACACGACCGCCATAATCACGGCAAATGTCATCGCCTGGCTTTCCCTGCTGTAAAGCGAATACCGCTCGCCCTTGTTCCACTCATACCCCCTCGGCAGCGTGAACCCATCCATCACCCGATCAACCTCCTGATACAATCCTTCCACATCGGCCTTGGTCGTATAAACGCGCACGCGCAACCGGTTGCGACCATTATGCCTGAAAATATGGCCTGGACCTTTGGTTATTTCAAAAGTTGCAAAACTCGACAACGGCAACTTTTCACCTGTATCGGTCACAAACATAAAATTTTTCAACTGCACCAGCGATTGCCGGTCGGATTCATCCAAAATCAGTTGCACATTCACTTCGTGATCATCCGTCTGAAACCGCGGCAATGTTGCACCGCGCAGTTGATATGCCAGTGTGCGGCTGATCCGCTCTGCCGGAATACCGTGCTTTTTGGCCTGTGCGCGGTTCACGCGAATGCGGATCTCGTCTTTGCCAAACTCCAGATCGCTTTGCAAACTCGTCACCGATGGAATTTGCTGCAACCGCCGCTCCACTTCCCCCAGCATATCTTCTAATTTTTCAAAATCAGGACCGTACAAATACACACTTACATAAGGATCTCGCCCGCCCGAATTGCGAGATTCCACCGACACCCGAAACCCCACATAGCGCGGCACCTCCTTATTCAACTCGTCAATGATCTCTTGTCGCGTCATCCACTGCTCAATGGGAAAGCCGATCACCCCATGCGCCCAGCGATACACAGCATACCACCACTCTTGATGGGGATCTTCCTCGAGATTCATTCGCAAATTGATATACCCGCGCCGAAAATACGTCATAACATTTTTGATCTTATACCTATCCCGCTGCTCATTCACATATACTTCCAGATCGCTCGCAATTTTATCCATCTCTTCCAGCGAAAAATTATTGGGACCATACATGCGAATGGTCACGCGATTAGAAGAAAAACGCATCTTATCGGTCTTCTTCACGTTCTCCATTGGAAAATAAATGGTGGCAAACAAAACCAGCACCATGAGAAACGCATCCCGCCGATGGTGAATAACCCAGTTCAACCCGCGCCGATAAATGCGGCGGACAAAAGCGATGGACTTTGGATCTGACCTCACCACCACATCGCCAAACCGCTGTGCAGCCAGGGGAATAAACAACAGCGCCACAAACAAAGACGCCACCAGCGCAAACACCACGGGCATCCCAATTTTCGACAGCAAAAACTTCATATCAAAGCTGTCATTCATCAGCATCATCGGCAAAAAAACCACCACAGTGGTCAATGTCGCCATCGTAATCGCCAGCCCCACCTCGCTGGCCCCGTGGATAGATGCACCGCGCGGATCTTCACCCTCTGCCCGCAAGCGATAAATATTCTCCACAATCACAATCGCATTATCCACCACCATGCCCACCCCTACCATCAACCCCATCATTGTCAACAAATTGAGCGACCACCCCATAAAATAGAGCACGGTAATCGTCATCATTACACACAGCGGAATGGACAGCGTAATCAGCGCCGTCATACGCAAAGCGCGTAGAAAAAACAACAACACCAGCGCCGCAAACAACCCGCCCCAAAGTCCCGTGACTTTCAAATTGTCCATCGAATCTTCTATCAGCTTGCCCTCGCTGTAAAACAGGCGAAACACCGCAGGCGTATTGGCCTCAATCTCCTCCATCTTGACCACAATGCGCTTGCACAAATCGACAATATTCTCACCCGACTCCTTATATACATCCAGGCCCAGATTGCGCTGCCCATCCACGCGCCACACCCGGTCTCGCGGCGGCGCAGCATACACCACATCGGCCACATCCCTGAGGCGCACCTGCGTACTGCTATAACGACTCTGAACAACAATATCCTCAATCTCCTTCAGACTTTGATAATGCGCCAGGGATCGCACGTAAAACCGCTTACCTCCCTCCTGCACATGACCGCCAGATAAAGAAAAATTGTCCTGCTGCAACGACGCCACAAGCTCATAGGTTTCAATACCATGCGTACGCAACCGCTCTTGATCTACCAGAATCAAAACTTCCTTATTCTCAAACCCCCACACACTGGTTTTCGCCACCCCATCAATCCGCTCAATTGGATCGAGAACATGGGTTTGGACCCATTGCTCCTTATTGACAATATCCTCCGGAATGGACAACCCCGTCCAGATCACCTCGGAATCGGTTTCCTGATTCCACGAATACACCTTGATCCGATCGCGCACCTCCTCGGGCAAATCGAGCCTGGCGTGCTCAAGTCGGTCTGCCACCCGAACATACGCCTCTCGCATATCCGTACCGCGGTGAAATTTCAACTCTACCCCGGCCCATGGATCGCCGGCAAATGCGTAAATATCGCTGAGTTCTCTCACCGTACGCATATGCCGTTCCATCGGCAGTGCAATGGTATTAAATCGCTCTTGAATCGACGCATTCTCCTGCGCCACATCCACCCAAAACCGATTCCAGTCATTGCCCGACGCCCATGCCTGAATGGGAATGCGCCAATAAGCCACCAACCCAATCACCATCAACCCCACCAAACACATCGTCACCGTAACCGGCCTCGTCACCGAAATCCTGGGCAAAAGCGATGTTCTTTTATCCTTTTTCTCAACCATCTGTGTCCTCCGAATGGTCCCCAAATCTCACCCCTCACCTATATAGACACACCCCAGAACCATCCGGTTTTCTTTTGGACAAAAAAAAATCCGCAAAGCGGATTTATAGAAATCAGATCAATACATCTGTTTGAAACTTAAATAATGAGACCTTTCCGATAGGCTTCTACGGCGTCCCTCTTCTCCCACCGCCATCCATATAAATCGAACTGCCAAACACATAAGAACACGCCTCAGACGCCAAAAAAGTAACGACATTTGCGATCTCTTCAGGCTCGGCCATGCGCCCGGCGGGCAATTCTGTACCCAGATCTTTAAGCACCGCCTCGACATCTCGCCCCTCGCGGTCTGCCCGCGCCTTTTGTTGCGAACGAGCGCGAGGCGTATTGGTCAACCCCGGGCAAACCGCATTCACCAGGATACCATCGCCAGACACCGCATCGGACAGCGCACGCGTCATATTCAAAATGATCGCATTGGCCGCCCCCGTCGGAATATTGCTTCGCGTGGGACTCGTGCCCGCGCCACCCGCGATATTGACAATACGCCCCCATCCATTTTCCCGCATCAGCGGAATCACCAACTGCGCCATCTGCAAATAACTATAACTCTTCAACTGCAACGCCTCGCTAATCTGCACCACATCCAAATCCAAAATATCGGCATTGCGCGCAGCCCCCACATTATTGACCAGCACATCCACCCCTCCAAACGCGCCTATGGCCTCATTGACCACCACCTCACAATTTTCTTCTCGCGTCAAATCAACCGCAACCGCATGCCCTTTCCCACCTGCTGCATTGATCTCAGCAACCACCGCATCCAACGTCTCCCGCGTACGCGCCGCAATACAAACCTGCGCCCCCTCCCGCGCCAATGCCAGAGCGCAACATCGCCCAATCCCCTGACTACCACCCGTAACAACCGCCCTTTTTCCTTTTAATCCCAAATCCATCTCACACTCCCGTTATTCGATTTCCGCTCTGATCCCATCCCACTCTCGCCAAATATCCATAAACACATCCTTGCCGTTCTTTCCGATATCGACATGCCTCGCCCTGAAAATCACGGCATATCGGATATCTGGACACGCATTGATCGCCGCCGTGTGAATAATCTGGTGATGCGCCAGAATGAGATCGCCAGGCTCGCCGGTCAACTGCACCGGACCATCGGGCACCGTCACATCGGGCATATAATTCAACAAAATCTCATGCCCTTTTTCGCGAAAAACATCTTCCATCACATGGTGTGACTTTGGCCAAACCGTAAAATTGCCGCAATACGACGCGGGCACATTGTCCAGATACACCACAGCAAAAGCCGTAAAATCTCGACTGTACCCGCTCTTTTCAACCGTTCCCCTCAAAAAATCGCGCGCCTTTGCAATCCCATCCAAATGACCACCCGTTCGCAGCGGAGGTCCCGCAGTCGCAAGTTGGGGATCTCTTTGCGGCGTCCCAACCCCCGCGGGATAATTCAGCTTCACAGCACCATTGCTCTGGCATTGCAAATTCCCCTTGCCCAATGCCGATTCGAGCAATGAAAATACCGGTGTCTCGTTAAACAGATCCGTAATCACCGGCATCGCGCGAACATCCGCAAAAGCATGCCTCGTACCCTTCCCAATCTCCGCATTAATCGCCTGACGCGCCGCCTGCACCATCACGCGCGGCACAGCGCCCTCAATTTTCAAAAATCCCTCTCTGTAAAATTCCAACTTCTGAGATTTTGTCAGTTCCATCACACGCTCCTCACGGGGACCACAGGCCCCAATCTTCCGTCTTCTTCCAGCGGGTCTGACACGCTTTGCAAGAGCAAAAATACCGCATCATCCAGCGCGGACGCCCACCCACATTTGCCGTGCCATTGTGCCCAAACAAATAAGTAAAAAACAACACATCCCCGCGTTTTGGTGTCAACTCAATCGGATCGCCCAAATCCAGCTTGGGAATATCCTGGTTCAGATAAAACAAGTATCTGTACTTTTCTCGATCCGACTCTGCAAGTCCGCGGATCTTTCGATGCGAGCCGGGAAAAACCGCCGTCCCACCCCCCTTGTGTTTCACATCACTCAAAAATACCAGACTCGCAATGCGATAAGGACCGGGAAACGTCTCGTGCATGTGTGCTTTGGGAATGCCATCAACATGCGCCCTGGGCAAAGACCATTCCCCATTGACCGGAACTTTATTCTGTGTGTGAACCGCTTCTGGCGGATGCACGTCATCTTCACCGATCAACTCAGCCGTCGCTTTCAAATACTGCGGCGTTGCACAGGCCATCAAATCCCGATCGCGAAGACCGTTAAACACAGACAATCCCCGCGCGGCCTGAAAATCAGCAACACCTTCGGGTTTTCTATGCCAGGTCTCTGGATCACCTGGCGTCATACCCATAATCCACCACATCGCCGCTTCTGCTCGTTCCGCCACATCTTCGGGAATCAAACCCGACGCCAGAAGATACCCATCTCTTTCGTATTGCGCGCGTTGTGCTTCCGTTAAAACGCCCATGAGATTTCTCCATTAGTCCTTCAATTCCACGACGTCACTCCCAACAGCTTCTCACCCAATTCTGTCAACTTCGCGGGCTTTTGCGTTTCGTGTTCCCAATCTCTCGGATCACCCGGCCAGCGGGGCGTGGGCCTGCAATCCCGCCATGCCTGAATGCGCTCTTCCCGCTCGGCCTCCCCGCGTCCCTCTGCCAGCGACATCGTAATATACTGCGCCAGACGGGGCCTATCCGAGCGATTGTGCCCATTGCCGTGTGCCAGCAACCGATGCCAGATCAAAAGATCACCTGCTTTGCCCGGAATTGACTTCACTTCCAGATCGTCCAGATTGGGCCGCCGGGGATCGCGATCCTCCGGCTGCGCCTTGACCCACTCCTCAAAAATATTATTAAACCCCGGCACACACTGAAACCCGCCCTGATCCTCCGAAGTATCCGTCAAATACAACACCCCCTGCACCCCAAAAGGCACTTTGGGCACAGACGTATCCGCATCCCAGTGAATCATACCCTCATTTTGCCAATCGGGTTTATCTGCCCGCGAAGGCGGCTTCATATTCGCGCGATCCAGCGATACCCACAACTGCTCCGTTCCCCAAATTTCGGAAAACGCCTGATGCAAGCGGGGATACTGCCGGTTATCCCACAATGCCTGATGCTGATAAATTTCCACCATCCCCGACGCAGCAATCATCGAACACGGATTCCCGCGCGTATAGGGTTTGTGCTTATACCAATCCTCCGGATTATCGCGATCTATCTCCAAAAACGTCCAGATCGTATCCACCATCGCATCCAAATTTTCTTGCGGCACCGCATTGTGTACCACCACATACCCATTCTCCCGCCAAAAATCCCAATCTCTCTCGCTCAAAACTGGCATCTCCATCCTCCTTTTCTCTAAAGAATATACCACATTACTCAATAGGTACAACGCCTGCCAGCCCCCAGCCCCTCTTTTTTATCTGCGTCATCTGCGGATCGCCTTCTCACCTCTATCCCCGCCGTCTCCTCCGCCACCTTAATCGTCGCCGTCTGATCTTCATCGCCCAACCCCATCCCCATCGCTATGGTCTGAATCTGATACGCTGCCGCGCCCATCAAATTTGTCGCCCCCAGAGCACCGGCCATCTGTGCAGCCAACCCGAGGTCCTTGTGTGACAACCGCAGCTTAAAATTGGGTTCAAAATTTCGCGCCATTGCACGGTGTTTAAAACTCCTCTGCAAATGCGATGAATTTGCAGCCGTAGTTGACATCACATCCCACAACACATCGACATCCAATCCCGCAGCAGTACCCATCGCAAATGCCTCACCCAACAGCGTAGCAACCGAGCACGACACCAGATTATTAACCAGCTTTGTCGTCACCCCCATGCCCAACTCGCCACAATAAAACTGCTCGTCGCCCAATGTATCCAGCACATCTTGTACAGACGCCACCACATTGGCATCGCCGCCAATCATCAGCGTCAATCCACCTTGTGCCGCGTCTGCCGGACCCTTGCCCACAGGCACATCCAGCATATGCCCACCCTTTTCTGCTACAACCCTGCCGACCTTAAGCGTCGTATCCGGGTCAATCGAACTCATATCGATATAAACCTGCCCCTCAGACAATCCGGAAACAATACCATCTGATCCCAAAGCAACTTGCTCAACAGCTTGCGGAGTTGGCAGCGAAGAAATAACAACCTCTGACCGCTCGGCAACAGCCCGGGGGGTATTCACACCCGTTGCCCCTTTCTCCTGCAAAACCTGCACCGCTTCATCCCGCAAATCGTGAACCGCAACATCATAACCACTCGCAACCAAATGACTCGCCATCCCACCCCCCATCATCCCCAGCCCCACATATCCCAATTTCCGTTTCACCATATCACCTCTTAAATGTTAAATGATATCTGCCATATACTCGCAGCCTGTCTCGCCATCCATTCTTGTCGAGAGCGAACCTTATCCACGGTCCACATATCGTATTCTTGCGACAACTTGCGGGTTATGGAGAACTCACTCGCACCATAAACAGGGCACTTTTCAGGGAATCTCGCATTTCCGATACGTCGATTAGGGGCCGCTTCCAGGAGTGTCATATTACCCAAACGATAGGTAGATGCTTCCCGCTGTCGATCATCAAATGCTTCCCAGCCATCGTCGGGATTCTCCGGCAATACATGCTCAATACTGTACTTCGCACTCTCAAAATCAAACCGTTTTCCGGATAGGTACTCTTCCAAACGGAACAAGATAAAACGCGCTATCTTCTTGTTGCGACTGCTGGAGGTCCGTAGTGCTTTATTGGAAAAAGCCGTTCTAAACTCTCCATCCCCGGGATAAACCGGACGCAGTGCCGCAATCGCGGCAACAATATTATCAATGCGGCCTTCTGAAATTCCGCAAGCGATCTGGTTATACACCACTTCCTGCTCATTGCTTTGGCGACCACATATCACATTGTAGCGAAAGGACACCACTGCAATAGCTCGCAAAAAGCGCCCAAATCCAGCTCTGTCGTCTTCCGCAAAACGATCATACACCGCCATCAACACCGCCAGTGGTTGGCGCACGCTGAACATCTGCAACTGCGCCAGGTTATCGCGCTCCTTCTCTGCCCATAAACTGTCCTCTGGGCTGCGCAACGCCGTATAAACCCGTGCGCACCTATCCATATCGCGAATTAACGCAAACGCCTTGCTCCTGTCGTTAATTGCGTCGCGGATGGTTTTGAACAAGTAGGTTCTGCGTACCAACCTGTTGCGACTATTCCAGAACACCCGCAAAAACTCTGGAAAACTTTCGCTGCCCAGCAACCCGACGATATCTTCCCAGCGATTTTCCAGTATCTTGAGTTCAGATTCATGCATGCCGCCGCGCGATATGACTGAAAACAAGTAATTCTTCAGCAAATCGGTAGCCGATAAGCGCACACCGCGAGCATTCAGCGTCTCGAAGACTTTGAAGGCATTCAACTCATCCGTAACTGTGATAACCGTAAAGAATAGCTTATCCACTGCAACATCAACAAAGCGCGCCACCGCCTCGCCATCGTCATGTGAGTGTCCCCTGACGCGTTCCTTAAAGAAGGTAAAAGCCCGGCGCAATAAATGCTCCGAGGCGTTCAAACCGCGCTGCGGCAGGCGCTCTAAGGGAACGAGATAGTTCTGATAAAAACCATCATCGTGGCGATTCAGGGTCAGCTTGGAGCGTGCCACCAGGCTCACCGGATCCAGATAGCCGATGTAGTTGTGACGCAACTGCTGCGCGCGTCGGTACTGCGGGTCGTTCAGGTCGCCCGGCACCGCCAGATCCGTTAAATGAGACACCGCCGCCAGCATCAACAGACTAAGCGTCGTCATGCGTTGCTGTCCGTCAATAATGTCGAACACCCTGCTGTCAGCGGATTGTAGCACCAGATAGCCCATGTAGTGCGCTGGCTCCGGGTCCTCGCCAAACAGCCCGACAATATCCTGCCACAAGTCATCCCATTCGTCGGCCCCCCAAGAGTAGTCGCGCTGAAACGGCGGCACGCAATAACTCAGCCCATTGCCCATGAGTTGGCGGAAGGTATTGTTGGAGGTATTAAAATTCATGTGTGGTCAACCAGACCATTGGTGGGGAAGGTATATTGAATAATTTTTTTAGAAATCTCGCTTCAAATGAATATATTGTAGTCTTGATTACTTTTAGACCACCGCTTTGCATCCGAGTAGAGCTTAGTCTGGCGGAAATCGTCGCTGTCGTACGCAAGACGTAGCATACTACCCAATACTTCAGGACGCGTCTCTCTCTCTAACTTGCTTCCTATAACCTTTCTCAACGCGATGCCAAAGATCGCAATAAAGTCGTGCCCACAGCAGATTTGATAAGGATCGTCATTGTCATCTTCTACAAGCTCCAAAAACTTGTCTCGAATATCTTCCACCTCTAATTGTGGGTTTTTTGTTAACTGAAAAACGTTATTTATCATTTTGTTCTTATCCATTTTCAACGTATTACGGTCAACGAAACGATCAAAACGCAACCCTTCAAAACGCAAGCGAAGGTGATTTGTCACAGATAAGTGGCGGAAGTGTCCTATAATCAGTGCTTTCTGCATCATTTTATGACGTATTCCATGTTCTGTACCTTGGAATCTGCGAATTTTATCTTTTGACCCCAACTCACGCAAGACCGCATCAAATGCTCTGGTTCTAATAATCATCATTTCTACGTCATGGTCGTCAGTGACAACGACATTCCGGGAAGTCGGCAACGAACCATCAACGTGCCCAAAGTCTGCATCAACGATTCCTAAGAAGCCCTGTACGATACCATCCGATTCAAGTTTCTCGACAGCTTCAAGGACATTCTCCTTACCCCAAGCAGGGATAATCGGCATTTCAGCCTCTTTAACAAACTGGTAGAAAAATTTCACGTCATTATCTCCTTCGAGGAGGAGCACAGGTCCATTGTATTTGGCACGTTCAAAAAGTACTTCGTTGGCGATGTCGTCGCCTGTCCGCTCCATAATGTTAGCCTTCCTTTTCACCTGCCAGCTCAACCATGAGATCACGCCGGTCATAGACGATAGATGGAGAATGGGTAGCCACAAGAAAATCAAGGTCCGCCAACTCCGATATTTTGGCAATATCCTCGAGAAACAGTCTCTGCCATGACACATGCAGAGACAACTCGGGTTCGTCTATAAAAATGAGAGAGCCTGCCGGTGCCTTGAACAAAAGTTCATAAGTCAGGACAAGTTCGTGCTGCTCACCAGAAGACAGTGCTCCTGGAGGCACAATAGATCCATCGTGATCCGATTCGAAAATGAAACCCTTCTCTCTATCTACTTTGAATTTCTTATATGAGAAACGAGAGTTGACAATATCTTTAAACAATTCCACGCGGCGGAGAAGAGGATCGAAAACTTGGAGTTTCTGTTTCACGTCATTGAGGTAGGCCCATAAAACCTTTCGTTCATGCTCTTTTAGACTTTCAGAGGAGAGAGGTACCGGGGTTTCAGCAGCAAGGAGGCTAGCCTCCATCAATCGATCTCTATATCTCGACTGATCAGTATATTCTTGTCTAATGTAATTTTCTGTCGCGATTTTCGGCAATTCTGAGTCAAATAAAAGTCGTTGGGGGAAAGAGCTATCTAAAGATACGCCAAGCTCACCGGATTTCCTTTGGTAGCTCTCTATTCTGGCGACCATATCCTCCGAGTATTGCTCTACCGTCATCCGCTGTACAGAAATTTCTCTTCTTCTAAATCGAAACGTTCGTTCTTCGCGTTCGTCTTTATGCCCTGTGAAGAGTCTCTGAGTTTCAACAACTACAATATTGATTTGTTCTAATAAGCTCTCTATTTCCTCTGGAACCGAGATCATAGATTCACGGATATCAGGGGGTAAGAAATGCTCGTAACGGGAAATCACTTCATCAAAAGACATTATTTCGCCAGTGTCATCGCTCCACTCAGATGGGCTAATACGTTCTATATTGTCAATCAGTCTTTCTAAGATACTGGGGGACAATCGTCTATGTCTCCCTTGTCCCCTTAGTAACCACACAGTATGCTCAATCCGTTCTTTCCCAAAACGGTAGATCAATTCCAGCTTCCCAAAATCTTTTGCTCCTTTTTCTTTTGTAGGAATAACTGCCAAGCTACCTTTGGGCTTGAAACGCACCACAATGCGGTCAAAGGGAGTACCAAGCAATGCGTGAAAATGCCCCTCAAAGAGGTCAGAGATAAGACGAAGAACCGTTGTCTTGCCAACGCCATTCGGTCCGTGGATTATGGTAATACGGTCATCCTCCTTCAGAGGTATCTTGTGGTTAAAATACCCGAATAGGGATCGAATCTCTATTTCTTTTATCTTCATGTTCATCTCCAGTGCTTCGATGATCAAAAAATTCGGCAAACTTAAAAAGACGTCAACAAGGATAGCCTATTCTACTTGTTTTTATAATAAAGAGCAGAATTTTCTTCAGGTTTTGATGAAATTCAAAATAATAAGGGCCCGTACCCGTCAGGATCATTGTTCCCCTTGCTGACGTTGTTTTAGCAAACCCTCGGCAAATTTTTTGCCACTATCTTCCGACATGCGATCACCGCCGGGGACATGTTCACCACTATGCAGGACGCCGATATGTCCCCGGAGAAAGTCCGCCAGCGTTCCTTGCGCCTCTGGCAAGGCATCGTGAGATACTTTCTGGTGTTCGTGCTCAACATAGTGTTTGGCCATATCCGAAACTGCTCCCTTAACTTCGCGTGCTTAATGCTTCACAGACGATTATATCTTCATCGCAGTGCGATGGACAATAAGACTATTGTTCTGCCCCTTCACATCCTTCGCGTAGTTTTGTACAGAGTTCAGAATAAGTTCCACCGAATACAACTGTTCTCTCCTCTATCGGTTCACCACGATATTTTGCACCGTATTCTTTTTTGTATTTCTCAAACACCTCTATACGGTCATCAATACGTTTACCAACAGCTTGGTTTATGATAGAAGCTTCCCATCCTGCTCTTAAATTTTCCCGATATTCGTTATGTTTCCATGATAAAAATCCACATATAAAAGGCAAAAAACATAGCATAATATTTTTGTTATCATCCGTCGTTCTCAATGAGATTGAGAAATTGGCAATATTACTTATTTTTCTTGTATATCTTGATATCGCATGGAGCAATATGTGCAATTTTGTCATACGAGAAAGGGTTTCCAATATCTCCTTTTTGTGAATTATACCTTTTTTCGAATTGTACACAACTATAGATTTCATATCTGCATGGTGTATAATGGAATTACGCATGTTTAATTGCGCTATTTCTCCTTTCAGTTCTTCAGCGTCAATCCAACCTATGCGCTTTTTTAGGTCAGACTTGCTCCATAACCCTAATGGTGAAGTGAAGAACTTATAATGACAATCTTGGGCAATCTCTTCTAACCCGAAAAATTCATAAAAAAGGTAGTTTCCCTATTCAAGTTATTGTATTATATTAGGTTATACGCATAACCATTGAACAATGAACTTGGGAGAAACTACCGTGAGCACACAAGATAATCATTGCAAGGTTCCTTTGGCAAGCATTTTCGGCAAACGTCTCAACCTCGCCTTTGATGGGGGTATTCTCACCAGCGATAGCGGAGCCTTATTGCTTCGAGAAGTGGAGGCCAAAACGGGTATTTTATCACGTTTGAGTCGCGCGATTAAAGACCATCGGCATCAAAGTTATGTGGCGCATAGCACGGCAGAGTTGATCAAACAGCGCGTGTTTCAAATTGCCTGTGGGTATGAAGATGCCAATGATTGCAATGCCTTACGCAGCGATCCCGGCTTCAAGGTTGCCTGTGATCGCTTGCCCATAAGTGGTGAGAACTTGGCCAGTCAACCCACGATGAGTCGGTTTGAGAATCAGATGAGCAGAAGCGATTTGTATCGCGTTGCTCGTGCCTTTGTCGATTGTTTTATTGCTTCGTATAAAAAGCCGCCTTCGTCGATCATCTTAGATATTGATGATACGCAGGATAGGGTTTATGGGACGCAGCAGTTGTCCTTATTCAATGGGTATTTGGGTGCCTACTCCTACCAGCCTTTGCATATTTATGAAGGGCAATCGGGCAAGCTAATCACGACGATTTTACGTCCGGGTGTGCGTCCTGATGGCAAACAGATTGTCACCATTCTCAAGCGGTTAGTCGCTTATATTCGTCAGGCTTGGCCAAAGGTGGCACTCTTTTTGCGAGGCGATGCCCACTTCTCAAGTCCAGAAGTCCAGGACTTTTGTGCGACAAAGGACCTCTTTTTTATCCTCGGACAAAGTGCCAATACCCGACTCTTAGCCCTTTCAAAGCCCCTGATGGATCAGACCAAAAGCCTTTATGCACAAACCGGCAAGCCCGTGCGACTTTTTACCTCATTTTATTACCAAGCCCAGACTTGGGCCTGTGCCAGACGCATCTTATGCAAAGCTGAAATCACCACCCGAGGCCAAAACACACGCTTTGTCGTGACCAACCTTGAAAGTTCAAGGGCCTCCTTTATCTACCAAAATATCTATTGTGCGCGCGGACAGATGGAAAACTTCATTAAAAATCACAAAACCTTTCTCCACTCAGACCGCACGTCCTGTCACGCTTTTGGAGCCAATCAGTTCCGCCTCTTCCTCCATTCGGCTGCCTATGTCTTGTTGCACACCTTAGCGCACATCGGATTACAAGGCACAACGTGGATAAACGCACAGGTCAATACCCTCCAAAATCGTTTCCTTAAAGTCGCCGGACGCGTCTGTGAGTTGAAAACAAAGATCACCTTCCATCTGCCTATGTCATTTCCATTGCCACACCTTTTTGATAAAATCCTGTGCAATCTGGCAAAGGCGGTGCCATAACCCATCAACGGGGAAGGAATAGGGGTCTGTCCCATCACTTGCTGACTTTACAAATACACGGACTTATCCACAGACAGGACTGGCAAGGGACCGGTCTGTACTTTTGACACTGGCAGAGCCTGTCAGGGGACGATTTGGGCTGCTTGAACTCTATGAAGACGCCTATGACGGCAGACAAGATAGAAAGCACCCTCATTTTGATGCTTGGAACCGATGCCGCCTGACAAACAACCCCAACCATTACAGTTCATGAATTAGTCGGGCTAAAAGAGTTTTCTTTAATCCCCACTCATTCATCTTTTTTAGACGATTATCATCATATCCAAATACACCAAGAACACTCTTAATTGTTTCGATGATGTCATTATTTTTTAACCACAACGCGGCAGCTACTCTTTGTATTGGAGAGAGTGGTTGTGATACTTCTTTCTCTACCAAGGCATTTATCGCTTTTTCATATTTGTAGTTATTTGTCGTTGTATTTTCCTTCAATATAATCTCCTTTATATTTTGCTATTTCTGGTAATTGGTACATAAAAATAAGACTACCTGTATCGCGTGAGCGAGCAATCTCGCTTGCCTACTCGCATCTCTCTGTGCCAACAAGAATAGCCTATTTCGCTTGTTTTCGCAACGATGCACCTTTTCACCGCGGAATCTATTACACCCTGAAAACCTTCATCACCTCATCCCCCAAGTGGTTGATGACCTTGACAGCGATGCGTCCAGATGCGGGCTTCTCAAAGGGACGAGAAGTATCGCTTTTGAGCGTGGCCCAGGCGTCCGCGTTGATCTCGGCCTTGAGCGTAGTCTTCAACGATTTGTACGGATCGCTGGCACCGAGAAAATAAGCGTGGCGCACAAAGAAACTCTCCTCATTGTAGTCCGTATCAATAAACCAACAGGCGATACCCTCCGGGCCATCGCTGCGAACCTCTCCTGTATTTGGGTGGAACACATCCACCCCATTTACTTTCACCTGTATCTGTCCATCTTCGGCATCCAGTATGTCGATATCCGGCTCACCAAAAATAACGAACAAATTTCCCTTACCTGTATTCTTCAAGTCATCGGCCATGTGCAGGTCGGCATTCATGCGCGCCTTGAGCACCGGGACGCGCCCCAGCCGTTCGAAATCCGTCGTGTGTGCGTCGTAGTTGAAGGCACAAGCGACCAGCACATCAAAACCCGCATCAGCAGCCTCCCGCGCAGCCTGCACCAGGTCAGGACGAGACACAGTACCGAACTCCGGCCCGACGAAAATACCTGCACGTTTCTCAGACGCACCTTCGGCATAACGCCCCTCGGCGCAAACCATCTCACCTGGCCATGGCGTAGTGTACGTAAACGCAATCCGATCTTCCTTATGCGCCTGCTGGACGCCCGCAGTCTTCAGATTATCCAGAATGACCTGGGCGAAATCGTAGCCGGTCTTTGCTTCTTCGACATCTTCAATGAACTCGTCGTTCTCATCCACTGATAGCACGCGATGGGGCGAAATGCTCTCAACAGTAAACGGCCCCGCAACGCGCACCTTCCGCGAGTTCTCATAAGGCTTATCGTAGAGGTACTCATAGTCTGCCTTAGCTGCGATAGATGCGTCAATCTCCTTTTGCCGCGCGATCCGCTGCTTCCACCAGTCGGCATGTAAATCCTTTGCGCGTTTGGACCAATCATCCTCAGCCTCGCGCGGAATCTCCCACTCTTCCCATTTCTTCTCAAGAACCTCATTGAGTTGCTGGCGCAAAGGCTCCAACTTCTCCTGAAACGCCTCCCAAATCACGTCAATTTCGGCGTTATTGACAATGGACTTAAGGGTGATGTGGGGCACGCGCTCGTACACGAAACCCTGGCGGATGTTGCCATAGGTCGGCGATTCCGAGGGTGCCCGGCGTTCTATCTCAGCCTCCTCGATCTGCCCCTCGCGGCTATCGGAAAGCAAGTAGTAGGGATAGCGAGCGCCCATGATACGAGCACGAGCAAGTGCCAGCGCGACGCGGGAAGTGTCAATGGTAATCCAGCGACGGCCCCACTGCTCGGCGACGTACGCGGTTGTGCCGGAGCCGCAAGTTGGATCAAGAACGAGATCGCCGGGGTCGGTAGTCATGAGGATGCAGCGTTCAATGACCTTGCGATTCGTTTGTACAACGTAAATCTTATCGCTTGCGAAGGCTCCAAATTGTGTGTCAGGCCAAACATTATTAAGCTTCCCTCTGGCACGTTCAAATTCATACTTCTTCCACCGAATCTGCCTGGAACTAAATCTGACTACCCTATCGGCAGCTTCTAATCTATTTATCCGTTCCGGGTCGAATGCCCACTGCCTATTTGCCGAGGGCCAAAAGGACTCACCACGAAAGCTAATTTCGACGCTACGTGTCTGGCTAGGATGTTGGGATGTTAAGTCTCCTAGCTCATATCTGCCGCGGTAATCCTCACCTGAAGATCTAAAAGCCTCTCCTACTGTAAACAATTGTCGAAACTTGATTGAACTCGGATCTTTCGCATACCAAAGGAGATAGTCGGCTACGGAATCAAGTGTTGCAGCAGTCCTACCTGTAGAGGTTTGAAAGCTAATTAATGAAAGAAAATTCTCCTCCCCAAACACCTCATCCATCACAGCCCGCACCCGATGCACATTCTCATCCCCAATCTGCACAAACACCGACCCACTCTCTGTCAACAAATCCCGCGCCACCGTCAGTCTATCCCTCAGATACGTCAGGTATGAATGAATCCCATCCCGCCAGGTATCCCGAAACGCTTTCACCTGCTCTGGCTCTCGAGTAATATGCTCGGCTTTACCATCTCTCACATCGCGGCTGGTGGTTGACCACTGGAAATTGGAATTGAACTTAATCCCATAAGGTGGATCGATGTAGATACACTGCACCTTGCCGCGCAGTCCTTCGCGCTCTGCCAGCGACGCCATCACCTGCAAACTATCGCCGAGGATCATGCGATTCGACCAGTTGGCCTCGTGCTGGTAGAACTCGGTCTTGGCGTCCTCCGAAGGCAAGCCATTGAAATCGGCAAAGAGGTCCGTCTGGAAGCCCGACTCACTCGCAGCGTCTTCTTCGCTTCGGCGCACCAAATCGTCGATTAGCACCTTGGGATGGACCTTCTCCTGAATGTACAGAGGTGGTGCCTGTACCACCAAATCTGACCAATCCTGCTCATCCTTGCCGCGCCACACCAATTGGGGATCGAGATCGCGGTTGCGTCGCGCATAGGTACGGGGAATAGGGGTCTGCTCCTCCTCGCGCATGAGTGGCTGGTGTTCGGCAGTGGGGATATTTTTTCGTGATGCGTCCTTGTGCCGGATAGTGGTGACAGTTTTAGGTGATCTACGTTTAGCCATCTACATATCCTTGCTTAGTGAGTGTGTCGGTGACAAACCCGGCTTGATCCATTCCCACGGTTGCGCTCGAAGGAGAGTCAATATCTCATCTCTATTCATCCTGATTACCTTTACTTCTTGTCCCTTATGAGTCCAACTAAAAACGATTCTGGCGATATTACTCGCTGAATGGATTAAGCACACTTGCACTTAAGCCTTTAATATCGTCAGAGTTGCGTGTCACCAAAGTCATGTCATGCACTTTGGCAGTGGCGACCAAAAGGCCGTCAATAACAGGAATAGGCCGGATGGCGTTCATCTGGCCCCAAGTGTCAGCAACTTTGGCATCAATTGGCAGAATGCGTCCAGAAAATGACTGTAAGACCTCTTGCAACCAGCGTTCCAAAGCCTCTGCCTGCTGTAAATCTCGATCGCGGATCAACTCTATTCCTTTGCGAATCTCGCCGGTCACCAGCACGCTGAGAAATAGATCGGCTCCCTTGATACCGGCATACCAAGTTGCAACCCGCCCATCGCAGCGGTCGCCCTTGCGTATTTCCGAGATGATATTGGTATCGAGTAAGAACATTACAACTCAATCTCGCGTGGCAATTCGCGCGTACGAAGCTGATCAATATCAATCCCATCAATCGGGCAGGATGCCAGTAAATCTTTGAAATTAGAAGTCTTAGCATCCCGTGGCTGCGTGCCTATTGCGCTGATACTGAAGCGATCAATGAGCGTGTTGAACTCCTTTTCAATCTCATACACATCCGTAAACTCGACAAAGGCCCAGCGTCCATATTCTCTAAGACCATTCACACCGGGGACCCAATAGGTCTCCATCGTGCTTTTCTTCACCTTGGCATCCTCACCGCGATAGCCCTTAATCTCGACGACGAGGTGCAGGGGATCGTCCTGCCCATCATCCACCAGGACAATGAAATCGGGAATGTACGTGCGCGTATTGGAACCGTAGCGATAGGGAACCTCCAGCCCCAGGTTGTGATTCTTCACATAAGCCTGCACCTTCGGATGAGACTCAGCCACGCGGCAAAACTCGGCCTCCCAATCGCTGTCCAGAACGACCCAATTGACGTGACACTTACGAGAATCGGTCTGCCATCGCCTCGTTTTGGACGTACTGAAATTCACATGCCTGCTCGAACCCATCGGGTTATAGGAATCGAACAGAACCTTGATAGGACGCTCGCCAATGTGTGTGCGGTTAATAGCGTCTTTGATGCGCTCACAAGCCATATCTGCCAGTTTCTGGTACACAAGCTGCGCCGGATACGTTCCGCCCTTGCAAACGAGACAAGTATCCAGCCATTCGCTCGTTATCCGCTTGAACTGGCCGAACAAATTCAACGATGGCTCCTCGCCCGAATCGCGCCACTTCGTATAGATCAGATGCTTGGTGAGGCGAAACGCCAGCGTGGCCGGACGCATGGACTCCAGACGCTCAAGATTCAGATTGACCCCCTCACCAATGATACCCTCGTTTCTCGTATTGGTTGGCCCAACGAGTTCGGGCGTGAGTATCAGTGTCGAATCATCGGTAAAATCTGCCCTGAGTTTCTCCCTCGGAAGCTCAACCCGATAACCCGCCACACGAGGAAAGCGAATCTCGCACCCATCGCGTTCTGGCGTAACCGCCTTGACCTGGACAGTCTTCCGCGGTGGCTGCGGCGGCGCAACGACTGGCTTCGCAGTGAAATCAAACGGGATCCCCAGTACATCGGCATATTCGACATCAAACAGACCGTCCGCGTTCAAATCATAAGACTGGCGGCGCAACGCGCGACCAATAACCTGCTCGCACAAAAGTTGCGTTCCAAAAGCCCGCACGCCAAGAACATGAGTGACATTGTTGGCATCCCAACCCTCAGTGAGCATGGAAACCGATACAACACAGCGAATAGACTCACCGAGCCGGCCTTCTTTGCCTACTGTATTCATCACCTCTCTAAGCAAATCCTGATCCGTAATATTTTCGGCCTGGCGAACATCGCCAGTGCGCTCGACGATCTCCCTGCGAAAGCGTTCGATCTCGTCGGAAGCCATCTTGCGGAAATTCTTGTCCAGAGCGTCGCCAGATTCCAGTTGTTCGCTATCTATCAGCAAAGTAGGGGGAATGGGGAGGCGGTCACCAACCTCGTCGAAGTTGCGAAACAGCGGCAAGCGTCCATTCTCCAGCATCTTCGAACCATCTTCATTCTCGCGGTAAAAACCCGATATGTAATCATAGACCAACTTCGAGGTTGAGGTGTTATTGCAAACCAGAATAAAACAGGGCGGAACGAGCACTTTGCCTTTTTCCCACAATGCGTCAGTCTTCTCATAGTGACCATAGAGAGCCTCCAGCGCGGTCTGCAACGGTACGGGTAGGCTTAAAGGATCGAGATTATTTGCTGTGCGGCGTCCTCCTCTGGGCATATCGGTGCCGATGTGATCCCACAAATTGCGGAACTTGGGCATATCTCCACCGGGTATATTGTCAGCCACGGGCACACGCGGTAGTTTGACAATACCACACTCAATCGCGTCCATCAGCGAAAAATCGCTCACCGTCCATGGGAACAGCGTCCCCTCGGCATAGCCCGACCCGCGAAGAAAAAAGGGCGTCGCTGACAAATCCATAACTTGCCTGATACCCAGCTTGCGCTTGACCATCTCAAGTCCTGAAATCCACACACGGGCGGCCTCGTTGTTCTTATTTGCTTCTTGCCGGTCGTCTCCCGTCAACCGTCCTTCATCATCTTTTTCCACCTTCTCCCGGTAGCAGTGGTGTCCCTCGTCGTTGAGCACATTGATATTTCTGATACCCATAAGCTCAGGCATAACCCGCTGAATCATCTGCCCCTCGGTCTCCATCGTATTGAGTGCGGGTCCCTGCCCTTGCAGAAGTCCTCTACCCCCTCTGGAAATCTCTATTCTTTCGCGCCTTCTCAGCGCGTGGTAGTTGGTAATGACAATCTTAGCGCGGTCGAGGTCGCCGAGCATGTCCTGCGGCACCAACTCTCGATTCGCATAGTAGCTATCCGGATCATTGGGCAAAAGTACGCGCAGGCGATCTTTGATTGTGATGCCGGGAGTCATGACCAGGAACCCCCGCGTGAACCTTCTGCTATTGGGATGCCGCACCGCGTTAATTGTCTGCCAGGCAATAATCATCGCCATAACAGTGGTCTTGCCAGCACCGGTAGCCATCTTCAGTGCCAGGCGCATAAGTTCCGGGTTGGCGTCATTATTGGCATTGGCAAGATGATCCCTTAAACGCCTTCCCAACTGCCCCAAATTTGGCGCGACCTCAGTCAGATAAATGGCTGTCTCAACCGCCTCAATCTGACAGAAAAACGGGCGAATATCGCTAAAGTGATGGTGTCTCCAATGCACGAGCAAACGCGCGGTTTCGGGTGTCACACGCCAATCATTGGGATTTGGCAGACTTCGCCATCCATCGACATGCCGCCGAATCTCATTTACCATCGCCGTAACATCGTACTGCTGATCCTCAGTAGATAGTCCCTTACCCTCGTCAAAGACAATCTGCTGCTGACGCTTCGACGCCCCGCGCTTCTTCGGCTTTGGAATAGGCGTGATAAAATCTGCACGCCGCCGGCTTTCAACAATGCGCTGTGTTGGCTGGCCCTGATCGTCAAGTTCCCAGTGCCGCGTTGGACAGTAGTAGGGAGAATTGAGGATGGGATGTTCAAAAAATTGATCTGCCATAAACGGCCTCGTCAATCAGTGTTCGGATCCGGATGTATCGGATCAACCCAATACACGTTCTCGGGTTCTTCAACAACCGGAATATCCAGATTCACCACCACAGGCTCCTGATCGCTGCGCACCAGCACGCATTCCAGAGGTTCATCTTTGCTGGCATTGATCTCTTGATGCGGCACATAAGGCGGCACATAGATAAAATCACCCGGTCCCGCTTCTGCCACATACTCCAACTGATCGCCCCATCGCATGCGCGCCCTGCCGCGCACCACATAAATCACACTCTCCAGTGCCCCGTGATGATGCGCGCCGGTCTTTGCATTCGGATGAATCTCAACCGTACCCGCCCACAGCTTTTCAGCACCCGCACTCGCGCGATTAATCGCCGCGGCCCGCGTCATCCCCGGCGTCTGCGGCGTATTAAAATCCAACTGATCACCCGTCACCACCCGCACTCCCTGATTTCGCCAATCCTTATTTTTTTTCATAACACCTCCATCGCATTATCCATTTACCTGCGTGCCTCTTCAGCTTCTTTTATTATTTGATCAATGTCTGGTTTGTCCGAGGGTATCACAGTATCGGGCAGGATTTTCTCTAATTTTTGACGGAGTTCTAAATAGTGGCGATAATCGTTCGCCCACTCTACAAATACAATGTCATCTGACAATTGTCCCCGGCTATACTGGTCAAAGAACTCCTCCGAGTCCATCTGCTGCCGACTCTCATAGGTACTCAACCGCTTTGTCACTGCAACCAGTGCATCAATGGGCGAAGTATATTGAATAATTTGTTTTCGCATGGGAATCTCTCCTTTGTGCAATACCACAGTATAGACAGGATAGCGGATGAGAATCAAAAGTCCTATCCAATCGCCTCTCGCTCGCGCCAGCGATACATTCGCAAAGCCGGATCATTTGTCTCCACCATCCACTGCTGCAATCGCGCCTTCAATCGCACCACATCATCGGCATAATCGGGATCACTAATCACATTATTCATCTCATAGGGATCATTTGCCAGATCGTACAACTCGTCCTGCCCCGTCAAATTACACCCGTATTTTAAATCTCCCATACGCAGCATTTTCATCGACGTAGCGACATTGCCCAAACCCAAAAACTCAGTCACCACAGCATCGCGCCAAGCCGTCGCCTCACCGCGAACAAGCGGCAACAGCGACGCACCGTGAATCGCATCCCCATCGTAATGTCCACCAGCCAGATCCAAAATCGTGGGATACATATCAGCCAGCGAAGCAAACTCTGAAACGCGCTCGCCCGCATGCGAACCATCCGGCAGCCGAATAATCATCGGAACATGATGCGTCTCTTCAAAATGATGCCATCCCTTATCCAGCAACCCCCCGTGACTGCCCAGAGTCTCGCCGTGATCCGCCGTAAAAATCAGAACCGTATGATCCAATTCCCCACTCGCCTTCAAATAATCGTACAGCCGACCAATCTGACTGTCAATCATCGACACCCGCGCATAATAATAGCGCACCGCCATTGCCCAATCTTCCCACGTCAAATTTTCCTTATCCCAGTGAATCTTCAAATGATGCGGACCGGGAATCTCCCGCGAGGGCCACTCGTAATTTCCCCACGGCGGAATCTCCACATCCCGATACCAGTCCAGAAACTCACCCGTCGCGTGATACGGTCCATGTGGTCCCCAAAAATTCAAACTGACAAAATATGGCAAATCCCGTCCCCGAAACGACCTGCTCATCTCAATCACATTATCCACCAGATAAGCCGGCACAGTCGCCTCAGTTGGCACAGTCAACTCACCGACTCCATTGCGGACCCTCGTAGTCGCCTCAGCCCAGGGCTTCACGCCCGGCTCATAACCCTTTGCCCGCGCCCATGCCCGATAATCCGAATAGCTCGAACCAGCCCCGCCATGCCCGACAAAATCCTGACCTTCATACCCGATACGCGAAGGCGAAGACGGCCTGTTAGACCCCTGAAATGTCCGTGTCTTCTCAGAGCCGAGATGCCACTTTCCCGTATATCCCGTCCCGTACCCCGCCGCTTGCAGACGCCGCGACAAAAGTTCGGGCCGATCCTCTAACTCGTGAACACTACACCCCACCTCGTGGATATTTGACGTAATGCCATGGGTATGTGGATACACGCCGGTTTGCAACGTACCACGAGCCGGACTACACACAGGATAAACCGTATAAGCATTTTCAAACAACACGCCCTCTGCCGCAAGGCGATCAATATTGGGCGTTCGGCATGGCGTCTCGCCATAAGCACCCACGCCCGACAACCGATGTTGATCAGTCAAAATAAAAATAATATTGGGTCTATCGGACATACAATTGCTCCAAAGATTCGCCCACTACAACCCCTCCCAATATTCCCACATATCATTTGGCGTCTCAAACTGCAAGTCATTCCAATTTTTCCACTTAAACCGCGTAAACAACCCCATACGAATATCTCGGCTACAATTCTTACTCGCGCTGTGAACCATCAAGCCGTGCCAGAAAACTACCGTCCCTGCAGGACCTGTGATCTCCATTGGATCGGGCAAATCAATAATCGTCCCCATGTGAATCTGATTAGGCGGCTCATTGGGATCTAAAAACTGGCGGTTCACACTCAGCAAAGAATGCGACTTAAAATAATCCGCAATCTTTGCATGCGTACCGGGCCACACGCAAAATCCCCCCGAGCGAGACTTGATATCATTGAGATACACGGTCGCGGCAACCGTAAAACCAGCCACCGTCAAATCCTTTTGCCCATAGCCATCTACATGCCCGCCCGAAGGCGTTGACCAACGCTCGTCACCCGTGGGATAGCGGAACAATGGCGCCGGATCAGCCCACTCGGCCAACCGCCCTTTGCCCGTCATCTCTTCGGCCATATCAAACACACCGTAATCATACACAATTGATCGGTGCAAAGTCGGATCACTGCTCTCGGGCTTCTTAGGCTCCGCATTTACCCAAGTCTGAGGATCGCTGCGATCTGCCCAAACACCGTGCCACAGGCCATCCACAGCGCGTTCAATCAAGTCTTCAGGCAAAACATCCCGCTTAATGAGATACCCATTATCTTTGAAAAATTGCTTCTCATCATGAGTAAGCAACCCCATGATACACTCCCTCTATACAAAACACTTGTCAATGATATCATATTCTGCTATCATCTAAACAATGAACAGACGTCACCAGAACACCTTAAACGATATCTTCAGAACGCCCGTTCCCTCCACATTGGAATGGCGGCGTATCGAATCCCTTTTCAAAGCACTTGGAGCCAGAACTATTGAAGGCAGAGGTTCGCGCGTGAGATTTGAACTGAATCGCGTTGTCGCTACTTTTCATCGTCCTCATCCCCAGAAAGAGGCAAAGCCATATCAAGTGCGTGATGCCAAACGCTTTCTACTACAAGCGGGAATAACACCATGAATACTATGACACATAAAGGATGTGCGGCTCGCATTGAATACAGCGATGAAGACCATTGCTTTATTGGTCACATAGCGGGCATTAACGATATCGTAGGTTTCCATGGCGATTCAGTGGCACAACTGCGTACCGCTTTTGAAGAAGCCGTAGAGGATTATCTCGAAACCTGTGAAAAATTAAATCGCCCTCCACAAAAGCCCTATTCTGGAAATCTGATGTTGCGCCTTCCACCAGAAGTTCACGCAGCAATTGCCATAGCTGCTGAAGTCAGCGGAAAAAGCATCAATCAATGGACAACCGATACACTCGCTGATATCCTGCAGACACAATCATCTTAAGCCGCCACCGCTTTTTCACCCACATGCGCTTCGATCCACGTCTTCAAAGGCACATCTTGGGGTTTGGGCGACGTATAGCCAAAACCACCCGAAGGACTCGCCCCCAACAACTGCTGGCGAATGGGATCGCAACGCTCCAAAAAGTGATCCACCGTCATATTATCGCGGGGCCGCAACCAGCGATAGCTATAGCCGTAAAACAGCGTTCGCCTGGGCGAATCCCAATAATTGGTACTGCTCGAATGCCAGATACGCCGATCAAAAATAACCGCACTGCCTTTCGGCACACACACCTGCATACCGCCCTCGGGCATTTCTGAGCGACTTTCGCCCGGAAACACATTGCCCAGATGCGAACCGGGAGCCACAACAAAATTCCCGCGACCGGGTTGTGAGGCATCCGACAAAAAGAACGCCACCTTCAGCGAAATCCTCGGACGCGGACTCGTCTCAATATCGAGATTGAGGCGACCGCTATCCTGGTGAAACCCAAGCCCCGGTCCATCCTTCTCAAGCGATTTTCCAGGACCAACAGGAGGCGTCACAATCATGTGAGAATGGTAAAGCTGAATATTCCAATTCAGCAACCCCCATACCTTTGGAAATGTCTTGTACCAATCGAGCAATTCCAAAAACAAATCGTCATGGCCGATAAAATCCAGCATATTGGACCGCTTATCTGGCCCCATGCCCTCTCGCTCCCGATGCGCGCCATCCACCCGATCTACAACGGGAACCAACTCATCTACCAGATCCTCTGGCAACACATCTTCAATTATCAAAAACCCATCGCGCTCAAACTTCAACCGCTCCTCTTCCGTCACGCAATAATCCAAACATCTCGCGTCCATAACAACACGCTCCTCTTTTCAAAACTCTGTGTGAACGGGAAACCCCTCTCCCAATCCCATCACCATGATACCACATCTGTGCATCAATTCATACAACCTCCTTTTCAAGCCCCGCCAAACGCGCCTTCTGCTCCACCAGCATCCGCTCTCGTTCGCGGCGAAACTCCGTGTAATACCCCTCTCGTTCACCTGTAATACGATAATCCAATCGCTCGACACTTAGCGCCTTCAACACGACTCTTTCCACCAGTGAAAACTCATCGGGATTCTCGCGATTGAAATTCATAGGCTCCACAAACGCAACCGGCGGATTCGTAATAATCCGTGGTCGTCCCGAAGGATTTGGCGCGGCAGAATGCAACATATACGGATGAATGAGATACACATCACCCGCATTACCCGTCGCTTCCACAAACTCCTCACATCCCTCAATCATCTTCCCAAACCCGCCGGGTTCCAGACCTTCGGGATGATCGTACAGAAACTTCGCAACTTTGGGAACCGAATCCGGTGCCAGATACGTACCGCCGCTATTTGGCAACACATCATCCCAAACGACCACCGTCAACAGACCCTGCTCTGGACTATCCAAAAAATGCCGGAAAAAATTTCCATCCTTGTGCCATCCCCCGCGCTTTGCCGACGGAGCCCAGGGATCATCGGCATCCTTATTAAAATTAATAATAAACCCATCCCCCCACGAAGGTTCTCCCTTGATACGCTCTGCCCCACCCATCACATCGCATATTCCCTCCCATGCCTTTGGCGCCAATTCGGCAACTGCCCGCCGGTTCATCGACGGCATGTGAATCCGCTCTTCTTCCCAGGTAGAAGGATCATCCCTATCATACCCCAATCGCACGTATGCCAGATCGAGCCAATCCTGAATTTCCGCCTTCTCAAAACACCCCTCCAGCTTCACATACCCCTTCTCGACAAAATGCGCCGCCTGTCCATCTGTCAATACCTTGAATGCCACAACAACCTCCTTTATTACTCAACTTTCAGATGCTTAAAAAAGAAAGTTAGCATCGCCTGATTTGCATTCCCCGGCGGAGGCGACCCCATCTTTGGCAAATACATTTCCACCTCAACACCAGCTTCACCGCACCGCTCTTTGATCGCAATTGCATGTTTGGGATGATGAACATAATGACCGCGATTTTGAGGTACCCCACCCTTTTGACCAGAAAACAAAAACACAGGAGGATCGTCTTTTGTAATCAACCCGCGCATATCCACATCCGCCCGAATTTGCTTACCCTTTTCAGTCTCAGTTTCACTATATGTCGCCAGACCGTAAAACGAGGCATCCCTGGGATAAAAATTCTCAGCAGGCACGCCGAGCACAGATTCCCATTTCAAAAGATCATAGGAAAACTGTCCATTGCGAGATCCCGCCGCCACAATACGCGAAGACTGGCGAAGCACGGGATCTTCACTATCGGGATCGGCCACATCATCGTGAAACGCCAGCCACATCGAAGTCCCCGCACCGGCAGAACCACCATAAGAAGCGATGCGTTTGGGATCGACATGCCACGCCTCGGCATTATATCTGATAAACTGCACCGCACGCGCTGCATCGCGCAAAATATCCTGTATAGGCGCAGTAGATCTGAACCGATAGTTAATCGCCGCAAATGAAACGCCCTTTTCCAAACAAGCTTTAACAACCACATTACCGCGAATACTCCTTTTATTGCCGCCGACAAATCCACCCCCGTGAATAAAAATCAAAACAGGTGCTGGCGCGTCCGACTCTGCCCTCCAAAAATCCAGCACATTCCGCTCATAAGGTCCATAAGCCACATTCTCGAGCGTGGGCGGCGTCCTTTTTCGCTCAGTATCCTGAGCATATACACCTGTTGCCCCGATTAAAATGAAGCATAAAATCCATCTCCCAACGCGCATTGCCATAATCCTCCTATCTCTAAACCTCAACCGTCCAGGGAATTTGCTCTGGCGTCACCCCGTGTTCCTCTGCCCAATCAGTGAGCGGATAGGTATTTGGCCTCGCGCGCAAATTGGGATTATCACTCAACTGCACATCCAGAAGCTGCTTCTCAATATCGGTCAAATCTGCGACCACGTCATTATCTAAATTCTCCAGATAAAATCCATTCTGAATCCAGTTATAACTATACCCATAAATAACCACCCTGGACGTGCGGTGGCTCAAATTTGGCGATTTCGTGTGAAAAATGCGATTCTCAAAAAACAGCACATCACCCGCCTTACATACGGGCTGCACCACCTCGGGCGGATCGACTTCTCCCCTTGGAATGCCCAGCGGTTCATTGAGCACCTGGCTTCTTCTCGCAAACCGCGTAATCCCCGAATCTGGTCCTGGAAAATCCGTCAAACAATAACACACCTTAATCCCAACACGCGGCTGATACGCATGCCCAATCTCTTGCGTAATCCCAATATCCCGATGCCAGCTACGCATCGGCTCCGTCGTCTCGGCATCTTCCGGATCTTTGTAAATAATCGCCGTATTCTGCAAATGAATATCCGGACTCAAAAGTTGAATCACCAGAGGCACCGTCCCCGAGTGTGCAATCAAAGAGCGAAATACAGGCTTCTCCACTATCCCGTCTCGAAACTGCTTGTACGCCCTTCCCTTATCATCGTAAATCGCCATCATCTCATCACACGCTTCCGTCAACCGCGCAACTTCCTCAGCCCCCAGAACATTCTCCACCACCAGATACCCTTCCGCATCAAAAAACTCCCGCTGCTCATCGCTCAATTTTACAAAATCCATGATAACATCCTCCTTCACACTTCACCAACTACCCAACCCCCACTGGATTACTGGCGTTGTGCCTTCGGCGTGGCGGCTTACACCCTGCCGCAATGACGATTAGGGGCGAGGCATGCCTCGCCCCTACAGTTGTTCACATTTCATACTTCCCAATATTCCCACATATCATCCGGTGTCTCAAACTGCAACAGATCCCAATTTCTTGTACTCATGCGACTGACCAGTGCCATCCGTATCTGATCGCTGCAATTCGACGTACCGCTGTGGACCATATACCCGTGCCAGATACATGCAGTACCTGCTCGCCCGACCAGCTCAACAGGTTCATTCAGATCAAAAATGCGGCCCATATCGCGCTCGACAATACCGCCGGGATGATGCATATTGAGACCCAACAGGGAATGCGATTTGAAAAACTCTGCAACAGCCTTATGACTACCCGGCCACAGTGTAAAACCTCCGCCACGCGGAGCCACATCATTGAGATAAACCGTCACGCCAATCGTAAATCCCACGGTTGCTTGCTCGTCCTTATTATATCCATCCAGATGAGGCAACTTGATCGCCCACTCATCGCTGTCACTCGGATACACCAGAATAGTCCAAGGATCTGCATCATCGCTCAAATCGCCCGCCAATTCTCTGCACATCGCAAACAAATCCGTCTCATAAAGCGTCGCGCGAATTGTCGGATGATCCCAACAATCTGGACTTCGCGGACCAGCATCCACCCATGTCTCCGGATCATTGCGATCTGCTTCAATATAACTCCAAAGTGTATCAACTGCTCGTTGAATTTGACCCTCATTCAACAGATTGTCCCGAATGAGATAGCCATTTTCCTTAAAAAAAGCTTTATCTTTCGTTGTTAAAAGTGACATACCAACCCCTTCCGGAGAACTTCTATGACCAGACAACCCAACCTCGTACTCATCACAACAGACACCCAACGCTGTGACACACTCAACTGCATGGGCAGTCCATTTGCACATTCACCTCATGCAGATCGCCTCGCAGCCGAAGGCGTGATGTTCACACAGGGACACACGCCCTCACCGGTATGCAACCCCGCGCGCAGCAGTCTCATCACCGGCCTGCACACCCCCATACACGGCGTGTGGGAAAACGGCATGACCCGCCTCACCCACTTCTCAACCCTTCCCGACCTCCTCAAAGAACAGGGCTACACCAACATCATGGTCGGCAAACAACACTTTGGTCAAACCCCCGACACCTTCGACATTATCATTGACCAGGCCGATTATAGCGAATACATCCCAAAACACGGATTCACGCCTCAAGACTGTCACAAACAACCCACACCCGTACCCGAAGAACACTTCCTCGACACCTTTTTCGCCAAACAAACCATCGAACAAATCGACAAAGTAGTTAATAGCGATTCGGGTCCCTTTTTTGCCTTCTGCTCATTCTCTGCACCGCATCCACCCGAATGTCCACCAGGCGACTGGCTCACCTTTTATGACAACTGCGACAACCTGCCCGACCTCAATTATACCCACCGCGAAGAACAAAACCAACCCACACACACCAAACGCCTGCTCGGCATCAAACCCGAAAACGAATGCCATCTAGGCGAAGACCCAAATGATATCGGGTACTGGCGAGAAGCCATTGGCCGCATCTACGACCCGCAATATCGCGACCCCATCATGGAACTGCGCAAAATCTATTATGCGTATGCCGCGTACTGCGACGCCCTGCTCGGTCGCATCGTGAACTACCTCGACCAGAATAACCTCCGGGAAAACACCCTGATCATCTTCACATCCGATCACGGACAGCAATTCTTTGATCACGGCTTTAATGACAAACACAACTTCCACGACGAATCCTGGCGCGTCCCCTTTATCATGAGCATGCCCGGCACACTTCCGCAAGGAGAAACGCGCGACTTCGCCATCTGGAACGACATCACCACCACCCTCCTCGCGGCTGCCGGCACCGAATGCCCCTCCATGCAAGGCTTCGACCTCTTCACCCCACTCGCCAGGGGCGAACAATCTCCTCGCCGCTGCGCCGTTGCCACCCTCTACAAATCCTGCGCCGTCGCCACCAAACGCTGGAAACTCACCTACTTCTTTGAAGAAGACGAAGGCCGTCTTTTTGACCGCCTCAATGATCCCAAAGAACAAAACGATCTATACGACCATCCAGACCATCTCGAAATCCGCAACGAACTGCGCCACGCCCTCTTATCCTGGCGCGGCGACATTGCCGACCTCAAAACAGTACTGGAAGGCACAACCAAAAACAGAGGACCAAACGCCCGGGGATACACCAACGTAGCTCCTCGCATTTCCCCACACACCCATCAAATGCGCGGCACCGATGCCGAACAGCGCCTCAATGAAAAATGTGAACGAATAGATGAGATGGGGTAATAAAACCAACGGGACGGCACGGGGACCGTCCCCTACATTATATTTTCGCTACGAACAATCAAATGCCACACGCAACTTACACAACCGATTTAGAACCCTGCAAACGCAAAAAACTCGAGTGCCCTTTGGCACCCGAGTTTTTTACTTGAACCAGCGCATCTATCTACCGGTATTGAAACTCCGGCGATCCTATCAACATACTAACCACCTGAATATCTTTACGCTTGGCATCCGCGGGGATCGTCTCTTTCACCTCTGACGCAATAGCACTGGTATCCTGTGCCGGCAACAGCAACTTGCTATAAACCGCCAATGCCTCATCCGTTGTCAGACCATCGTTATCCCGCGACAATCGCTTCAGTTCAATCCCTCTAATTTTGCCCGTAGCCAGATGAACACCGAAATTCATTCGCGCAATCAGCGTGCCCGAATTTGCCCACGACTCGGCATAATCTGGATAACCCGTAGGTGGCAAATAACCATACAACGGCTCGCCCATGCGGTCAAACCAGCCCATCATCGGCTGCGGATTCTTCACATCCGCTTCCAGCGCGCGAAGAGAACTCACCACAAGTTCAAACGGCGACTTCATCTTGCTGCGCTTCTTCGCCTCTGCCCAAAACTCGGGAGACTGCGCCAACGTACCCATCACAGCAGCCAAATCCCCATCTGTCTTGCGGAATGTATTCGCCATCCGCTCAATCAAAGCCTCGGGAGGACTGTCGTTGACAAACCGACGCGCCAACTTAGTCGAAATAAAATGCGCAGTTGAAGGATGTTTGGTCAGCATATCCAGAACGCGCTCGCCCTCTTCTATACCACCCGCCGCCGGGAACTTCTCACCCAACACCACCTTGGCATTTTTATCATGCCAGTCTCTGCGGAACACAAATTCGCCCTCGCGAATGACTTTGTTACTTCCTTTTGCAATTTGCTTCTCGAGATTTTTCCGCGCATTGTTATAAGGCATCGCCGCCCATCCCGTCAACACCTCGGTGAGCTGGTTCTCGCTATACACCGCCCGCATCACTTTTTGCCCCCGAAGCTCCTGATTGTAAAGCGCGTTATAAGCACGCAACCCGTGCTTCTTGCGATATGCGCTTATCTTTTTATTCATCTCTTTGCGATCCATCTTTGCGGCATCAATCACTCCCTCTCTCTGCAGTATTCTGCGAATCCGCCCATTCTGCACATAGATTGCCTGCATTTCAGCCTGCGTCAGTTTCAACGCGGGAAACGCTTCCAATCGCTTGTCCAACTCAGTCTCGGGCAAATTGCCCGCCAACTGCTGTGCCAGCCACTTCTCGGGACCCATCTGCGCCACTTTTTCCACTTCACCAGGTCGAGGACCAAAAGCAAAGCGTTCCAAAAGATACGCTGTAGCCTGCTCCTTACTCAGCCCTTCCGCCTTGTAGGGCAATTCAGCATCCGCCGGAGCCACCCTAAGCAACGCAACGCAGCACAAAACAATTAGTGCAAAGCGCAATGTCATTGCAAACCTCCTTAAAAAAGCAACCACCGATGAACACGGATGAACAGAGATCAAAGGCAACTGTATGTAGCTATCAGCGCGAATTAAAAGTTAAAAAAAACTCATTCTGGACGCCTGCTTAAGGCATGCAGGCGTGACGAGTAACTGATGTCATTACTAGCGTTGTGCTTCGCGTGGCGGCAGGCTTAAAGCATGTCCCGTAGGTTGTAATACGGGGCCGCAATCCATTAATAAAAAATTAAAAAAACTCGAGTGCCGCACTTCGACACTCGAGTTTTTTTTCTAAAGCGGTGTACAACTGCACACACGCTGCACAACGCCAGTACAGCAGTTCAAATGAGTGGTCGATAATGGCTTTACGTCATCAACTTAAACCGCTCACCTTCCCAACCCGGGAACATCGCGCTATCATGGGAGCGATCAATATTCAGATGCTTACCAGCCACATCGGCAAACACAGAACGGAAATCCGTCGTTACGGGCAAATCGCGCCGATCTTCGAGCGCATCTTTCACCAGCCGCTCTGGCACGTCCCCGTGGACCTTACCACCAGCCACGTTATTCCCCAGCACAAACAAACACGATCCGCGACCGTGATCCGTACCCAGAGAACCATTCTGATGCACCGTGCGACCAAATTCCGTCATCGTCATCAGAACCACATCGTCCTGATACGTGCCCAAATCCGTCCAAAACGCGCCTATGGACTGCGACAACTCGACGGCTCTGCGCTGGAAAGAACCAGTCGTTGTGCCTTGCTGCACATGCGTATCCCACCCACCTGTCTCGGTAAACGCCACTTCAAGCCCCACATCCGACTTGATCAGCAACGCGATCTGTTGCATCCGACGACCCAATGCTGTATTGGGATATTTCGCGCCCTCAACGGGTTTGTAATTCCTCACACCGATTTTTTCCAACATCTCAATCGCTTCAAAACTCTCTGTGCTCACCTTCTGAACCAGACGTTTGGCACTCCGCGCATACATCGACTCAAACCCTGCCTCCATCTGTTCGGTCGCCTGCGGATTATTCGGCACCTGAATGCCAAAGGAACGCAAATCATCCACTGCAATCGAAGGCGTCTTCCCGTAAAATGAGCGCGGTAATGCTTTCGTCAATGCCACAGACCGGAAGGGCGTGCCCTCGTGACCGAGCAAACCCACAGCCCGATTGAGCCAACCCGACGTCGTCCCTTTCACACCAGGCGTCCCATTCTCCATGTAATCCTGCGCATCAAAGTGCGACCGCGTCTTATTCGGCGAACCTATACCGTGTACAATAGCCAGACGACCTTCCTTGTACAGCGGTGCCAGTTCCACAAGAGAGGGATGCAATGCAAACCGACCATCCAGATCCGTCAGCTTGTTTTCCGGATCGGTCAAATTCATAAACAAATTGGGGCGCGCCTCGGCAAGGGCGGTATCGTTAAATGGCGTCACCGCCATCAACCCATCCATTGCCCCGCGCTGGAAAATCGTCACCAGCACTTTGCGACGGCTATGTGCCAGCGGATTATTCGCAGCATCAGCCGCACGGCTCAAGAACAGCGGCGTACCGCCAAACGATGCCGAAAACAAGGCCAATCCGCTGCCCTTCATAAATGCTCTTCGATTCCATTCCATAATGCTATCTCCTTTCCGATTTATCGGTATTGAAATTCCGGCGACCCCAGCAACATACTAACCACATGAATATCTTTGCGTTCGGCATCATCTGGAATCGTCTCTTTCACCTCGGACGCAATAGCACTGGTATCCTGTGCCGGCAATAGCAACTTGCTATACATCGCCAATGCCTCATCCGTTGTCAGACCATCGCTATCCCTGGACAATCGCTTCAGCGTCACCCCGTTAATTCTACCCGTAGCCAGACGCACGCCGAAATTCATTCGCGCGATCAGCGTACCCGAATTTGCCCACGACTCGGCATAATCCGGAAAACCCGTAGGCGGCAAATAACCATACAGGGGCTCGCCCATGCGGTTAAACCAGGTCATCATCGGCTGCGGATTCTTCACATCCGCTTCCAATGCGCGAAGAGAACTCACCACCAGCTCAAACGGCGACTTCATCTTGCTGCGCTTTTTCGCCTCGACCCAAAACACGCGGGACTGAGCCAATGTAGCCACCACAGCAGCGATATCCCCGTCGGTCCTGGTAAAGGTTTCGGCTATCTGATCAATCAGATCATCTGACGGTACATCGTTGACAAACCGACGCGCCAACTTGGTCGAAATAAACCGCGCGGTTGAAGGGTGCTTAGACAGCATATCCAAAACGCGCTCGCCCTCTTCTATACCACCTCCTGCGGGGAATGTCTCACCCAACGCCACCTTGGCATTTTGATCGTGCCAGGATGTGCGGAATACAAATTCGCCCTGACGAATGATGTTTTTACTGCCCCTGGCGATTTGCTTGTCGATATTTTTTCGCCCATTGCCATAAGGCGCCGCAGCCCATCCGGTCAACACACGCGCAACCTCGGTAACATCACGCTGCGTGTACCCACCATCCACGCCCAGGGTGTGCAACTCCATCAACTCGCGCGCATAATTCTCATTCAAACCGTACTTGCGCTTGCGTCTTGGAGGCGTCTGCGCCTTTGCGGGAGCCTTTTCAGGAGCCTTTGCCGTCTCACCCATCATCCCACCATCCATACCGCCATCCATACCCATCTCGCCTGCTGCCATCTCCTTCACAGGCTCGGGCTTGGGCTGATTCTGCTGCTCTGGCGGTGCCATACGCGACTGTGCATTGTCCAGATAATACAACATCGCCGGATGCTTGGCCGTCGCACCCAAAATCGTGCGGAAATTGCCCAACACATTGGGGCGAATCGCATCGCGCTCATAAGAAAGCGTGCGACTGCGCGCCCCACCATCGCGCGTGGTCACATTGAAATGATTAAACCAGAAATCCGTCATCACCTCGGTGAGCTGGTTCTCGCTATACACCGCCCGCATCACCTTCTGACCCTTCAGTTCCTGATTGGAAAGCACGCCATAAGGACGCAACCCGTGCTTCTCGCGATACGCTTTCATCTTTTCATTCATCTCTTTGCGAGGCGTCTTTGCGGGATCAATTATCCCCTCTTTCTTCATCATATTGCGAAGCCGGCCATTTTGCAAATAAACTGCGGCCATCTCAGACTGCGTCATTTTCAACGCGGGAAATGCTTCCAATCGTTTATCCAACGCCGCATCCGACAAATTGCCTGCCAACTGCTGTGCCAGCCATTTCTCTGGCCCCATCTGCACCACTTTTTCCACTTCACCTGGACGCGCACCAAAGGCAAAACGCTCCAGAAGATACGCTGCAGCCTGCTCCTTACTCAGCCCCTCTGCCTTGTAGGGCAGTTGCAATTCAGCATTCGCCGCACCCGCAAGCAGCGCGCCGCAACACAGAACAATGAGTGAAAGGCGAAATAGCATAGCAAACCTCCTTGAAAATTCCCAGTGGGAATAGTATAAAAGTCTTCTATATAACTGAACGTTACGCATAGGCACAATATAATGTGCCTGTCATTCTGAGCGTAGCGTAGTCGAAGGAGCGGTGTACAACTGCGATAGCAGTTCATCTACTACTAACGCAGGTGGAACAGATGCTTCGGCTCCGTTCCACTCCGCTCAGCATGACAAAACGCCTGACATGCGTAACATCAGTATATAAAATATATCACAATGCCTAATGGAACAATACAATTATACAATTATATACAACACTATACAACTTTATACAATTCTCTCTTCTCAGAACAAATCTGCCGGAACGGGCTTCACAACAATCGAGTCAACCCCAAAGCCTTCCAGTTGCTGAGGATTCAAAGGGGCTTGCCTGTATTGCAGGATATAAGACCCGCCGCCCTGCGTCAGATTCACGGTCAAAATATCGCCCTCTTTGCTGAAATCCACATCGGACGCCGTCACATAAGTCAGATTCACGCCATCAGGCGAACCACCCCGCAATGTGCCATTGAGCACGGGCACGCCATTTTGAACAACATATCCCGCGCGTCTGTTGAAGAACCGGGCTTCATCGGCGTGCGTGGAAAACTCAAGCGGCCTGGCAAACGTGATTTCCACCAAACCCTGTTCTATGACCACGCCATTCTCGACGAGGGGATCCACCACGCCAGCGGCTGGCACATGGCCAGATGGCGCGCGGTGGCGAGGACTGCGCCGCTCCAGAACAGGTATCCACTGGATATCCAGTGAAGCCGGAATACTCGGGAATGGGGCTTCGGGATCCATCCACGTGCCATTGAGATGAGAATCTTGCAAAAACCATGTGCCGGAATACGGTGGCGAATGGTCCTCCAGTTCGGCAACCACATCAGCCGGGGGGGCATACATGCCATAGCGTACGCCTTGACCGTCCTGCACCCACATCATCATGCGATGGGGGCGGGGATCTTCCCACGGCCATGGACTCTGGAAACAAATGGCTGTTCGGTTGTTGCGATTATCAAACGAGCGGTTGTCTGGCCTCTGATCGTTGGCAATCGAAATGCGAATGCGCCCATTACCCAACACCCTCACATTACTATGTTCCTCGGCTCCGGGCAGCAGGCGTATCAAAGTATGGGGCTGGTTCAATGCCTGAGACGCATTCGGCGGAAACGGACTGTTATAGACATTGCGTATATCGTTGGGAAATTCACCGGCCAGCGGCAACCTGGGAGTGCTCTGCCAAATATAAAATGCACCGAGCGACAACCGGATGCGCTCCCTATTGTTTTGAACATATTCAATGCGAAGCTGGTCGCGCGTGCCATCTACTGAACGCCAATAATGCCGCATGGTCTTCTCATACGTCACCGAGGCCATTGGCGGTGCTGTAAGCGGCGGATTATACACAAATACCACCGTGCCATAATCTGCTGCTGGTGCCGTAAAAATGATATGCCGGGGCGTGCCATGAGGCGGGTCCGCAACATCTATGGCACTTCCACCATTCGTCCCAGAAATCAGCCGGTAGCTGCCGCGCCACTCTTCGGCAGGCTCAGTTGGGATATCTCGAGTACATCCCGCCGCGCCCAACACACCAATCAGACAAAATAATAAAAACTTACGCATCTTGTGATTCCTCCTGTTCATCTTTAGAAGGTTCCCGAAAGCGTCAAACGCAGCGGTCGCTCTTTGATCACACCGCCGATATCGCTATACGAAACATCCACACTAATCTTGCGCTCTTCGCTCACACTGAGATTCACACCCGCCCCCACGCTCCAGCTCTCCACATCGTACTTGAACTTATAACCGGCGCGAAGTGCCAGCAGATTTTGTATCCACAACTCACCACCAATGTGATCGCGCTCTCCATAATCGCGGAAAAACACATGCTCATAAGCAGCCGTCAGATAAAGCGGATCGCCCTGCTTGCCAAGCAATTCCATCGCAACAGCCAGATTGTAGAAAAACGGCAGGCGATAATCCTCGGTCAGCACTTCCTTATTGCCACCCAGGTTGCTGATGGTCATGCCCACGCGCAGACTCTTGAAACCCGTGTAAAAGATCGTGCCAATGTCAAAAGTCGTGGAACTCACATTGATGATATGAAGCTGTGACCGCACATAGCGCAGGCGAAAACCGAGCGAAAACTTATCGGTCAGTTGCTTGGCAAAAGACGCCGCAACCGAAAAATCTCCGAGTTGGATAGTGCGACCCGTGCCATCGGGTTGCAAGGGCGTGGTCTCTTCCACATCGGGATAGGTAAATGTGCGGAAGGCAATACCCACAACGCCCACGGGAATGCGATAGGCAAAACCCCCAGCCCCCATCTTGGTGCCCACCAGCCACTCGTTATAAGAGGCCAGATATGCCATATTGTCGATATGCACCAATCCGGCTGCATTCTGGAATATCGAGTGAATATCTCGCGACGTGCCCACATTGGCATCGGCCATACCTGCCAGGCGTGCAGATGCCGAAATCTTCAAAAGCGCGAAGCCACTGCGCGCAATGCGGTTGCCCTTATCGCCTTCCGAGCGAAAGTGCCCTTCCGCAGCTATGGGTTCCAGATTCTCGAGGCCTTCCACATCCTGGGCCAGGGCACTTTGAGGGCTGAGAAAAAGCGCGACAGCTACTATCCAAATCAAATGTTTCATAATTGCTCCTCAATAATGACCAATGATCAATTGACAATCACAAACAGACCCTTCTGGATCTGCCCCTCACTCGCGGGATGGTGCGACTCAATCGCCCAGATATACGTACCGGCATTGAGACGACCGCGCGTATTGGCATTCAAACCCACCGTGTGCGTATCCCACTCGATCTCGCCGCGCGCCACCGGATTGCCCCGCTGAGGGTCGAGCGTATCAAAAGTCTGGCGCCATGCCAGATCGCCCGTCAGCGTATAAATGTACAGCGTACACCTGCTCGGCACATTGACCCACCGGATGCGAGGCGCGCCATAGCTGTGCTCATCCCTGCCCTGTACCCAGGGGTTGGGCACCACCCGAATCGGCAGCGACATGGTTTCGTTTTCATGGTTGAGCAATGCAGAGGTCAAACGAGGTACAACGCCACCGACCGGCCATAAGTACTGATTGCGCTGATCAGAATGTCCGGTTTCCAGGCCCTGCTCGTCATAAGCGCGTACCGAATAGTGGTGAATAAAACCGATATCGGGTTCTGGATCGATAAACTGATAGGTGCCCCAGCGGAAGGGACCATCGACCTCGGCTTCGGCAGGATCCTCCTGACCTTCTGCCCAGGGCTGATTGAGAAAAGCAGCACCTGCGGGCGCACCTGCGAGCAACTGGCGTTCGCCTTCGGGTCCCTCAGCTTTGGGGATCGTCGCCAGCAATTCCCACGGCCCGGCCCGCATAAAATCAGAGCGATAGATCCGATAACCCAGCACATCGGGACGCCCCAGATCTGGATCGATCGCCGTATCGGCAACACCAGACCAGTTCAGTTCGATATTGCCGTTTAAGTTCGTCAGCCCATTAACCTTCACATCGGGCGGTTGGTTAAGCCCGTCAAAGCCCAGGTCATACAGCTTTTGCGCTTCATTGCCGTGTGCATGGATCGCTTCCAGACCCAATTCCAATTCATTGACCAGGCTCTGTTGCTGCCAATTCCACTCGTAGGGACGCGCATAATTCCCGGTATCCATGCGATACTTGGCCGAATTGGGCGCCATACCCCCCACATAAGCAATCACCACTTTGGCTTTGTCGCCAAGACCCAGGGTATAAGGACCATAAACCTGTGCATCGATCCACGCACCCAATTCGTCATTGTCGTGGCTCTGAACCATCCGGTCGGTCTCATTTTCTCCGACCTGCCCGGCAGCATCGCTGTATATGTCAAACAATTGATTCTCGCCGTGTGTGCCCCCATGGGGATCATCGCCCAGAGCCGAAGAATACATGTGCCACCTGAGCACGGTGTGCGGCTGTGGACCTTGCGGCCTCACATAACCGCCTTTGCGGTCCAGTGCATTAAACGGATGATCGGATGTGCCAGTCGCAATGGGCATCATGCCGAAATACTGCGGAGAAAGCAAAGTGCCATCCTTAAAATTGGACGTTGACACGTACTGATGCTGGGCGCGGGACCGGGTATAAGGCTCTCCGTAGTCATTCCACAATCGCGCAACGGCATCGCCATCATACACATACGTCAGGTGCATAGGCGCACCCTTGTAGTTGTAGGCATATTCCGGATGCTCGTAATTCTCCGCCTGCGTATAGCGCCAGTAATCGTCTTGCGTCGAGGGCTGAACGAAATTCCACGCATTCGAGTTCGATCCGCCAGCAGGCACCCACTCAGCACCGGTCCTGCTGGTGACGAATGCGTTTTTGACCACAATATAAACTTCGTCGAGTTGTTTGGGATATCCGGCGTCTGCCTTGCCATCGCCATCTGTATCCCCATTATTCCAGAACTCCATCTCCGTGAGCAAAAAGTCATCGTAATCCCCCGTGGTCATAATCGAAGATTGCTTGCCTTTAGGAGTTGGTACGGGGATCATCACATCATTATCCGCGCCCGGCGTGGAATACGCATGGATCATCCGCTTCACCGTAATACCCGAAGCCTGCGACCAGCCCGTCACCATCGTATTCTCACTGAACAACTCGGGCGACAAGCGCGGATTATTGGGCTTGACGCCATTTGACCGCATCTGATTCAACCCGGCGCGAGGCGTTTTATAAGAAGACACCAGCATCTGCTTGAATGCCTCTTTGTTCAGCGGATAAAACCCATAGCCCCAGTTGTAATAATCCATTGGCTCCACTTTTTCTGGCCCTGGTGGAAAACCGCGTTGTCCCAGGCCACCATAAGTACCGACAGCATACTGGTATTCCACAGGCTCGCCATTCACAAAATTGTGCGTGATCTTCATATTTCTCATGCGGGGCCAGTACAGTGCGGCACTCTGTGCGTAATTGTACAGGTTAAATGGACGAGCACCAGTACGCCACACAGACCGCCAGATCGGCCCAATGCTCTCGATATTGTTGCGCGGATTGTGCTGGATCGGAAAAATGTCTGCGGTCGGCTGGCGGGGGCCTCCTTGAGATACGAACTTGCGTCCGTCATCTGTGCGCGCCATCACCCACACGCCATTGCCCCGCGAATTGTCCGGCCGATTCACGCGGCCTATAATGCCAGACGCATAGGTCGAGGCCCACCGCGCGGGATAATTCATGCCCACTTCAACACCAAAGGTGCTGCCACCATCCAGCGAGTGCCCCAGGGTGCCATTGTTGCGCATTGACAACCAGACTTTCGCGCGTGCGCTTGTGCGGCGGCGCGTGCGCTGCTGCGCGTCGGCATCGATCACTGTCCACAACTCCGATGCACCCCACAGCACCACAAAGGCGAGCAACACCCGCGTAAATCTCTTAAATATCCGTTGCATAAGCTAACTCCTTATTAAATAGCGGTCAGCAATCGGCTTTTCCACTGACTGCTGACCGCTGAAAGCTAAGCTTTAGAATTTCATCCGCAAACCAAAGTGGAACTCGCGAGGTGAATCCTGTTGGCGCAGATAGTCACCCACATCGCCATACTGGATATATTCGGGATTGTCCGGCAATGGCGTGTAAATCACACCCCATTCCACGTACTCGGCACCCACTTCCACCAACTGATTATCCACGCGATAACTGATGTGCGGATCTTTCTGGTTGAACAGATTAAAGGCTTCGAAGAAAGTCGTCAGGCTCGCGCGCCTGTTGAATTTAAATGTCTTCTCAAAGTTGATATCTGTACGCGTGTGGATCGGGCCATTGTAGAACCCTTCGCCGCCTTTTTCTGGGGGTGAATAGAAAAATCTGCGCCCCGTGAACAGGCGATACACCGCATTCAGGCGCAGATTTTCAAACGGATGGAAACCCACAAACCGCGGCCCAAATTTTCCGGGCGAGGAAAACATAAAGGTCACCGTGCCAAAATTGGTGCGATTCAGGTTGGCAGGCCGAAACTCCTGAGACTGGTTGTTGCGCTGCAACCAGGTCGAGCCACCTTTGCCATCCCAGTTGATCAGGCTGTTTTCATTATCCAGCGACCAGTTATTGCGCCCAACACCATCTTCGATCTGTTCGATCTGATTGCGCGCCGAGCTGCCAAAGGATCGTGCCCGTTCAAAGCGCGTAATGCCATCCATGGGCCGCGGGAACTCTTCGCCCGTATCGCTGCCATTGACAATACCGGGACCAACAACACCCTCGCCAATAAAATCACCGTCGCCATTGGAATCGTGTGTCCACTCATACCAGTAATGCGACAAAAAGTTGCCATCATTGTCGATATAACCGGCATAGTTGCCAAAGTTCGACGGATTCTTTGTCGCCAGTCTGTCTGCATTGATATAGTGATTGCCGCGAACACCAGACTGACCATTTTCAACCCACTGCACATTGTAGGCAATCGTGAACGCCGTCATGTAGTTGAATTTCTTTTTTACCGACAACTCAAAGCCGCGCGTGTCCCGGTTATTCGTCTGACCCGATGCTCGCACGGTTCGGTTGTGCTGCAAACCCTGCTCTTGCATCCCGTAAGCGCCGCCGCTGCGGCGGAAGACCTGTTGCTTGTAATACGCCGTCAAGCCAGCCGTATAATCCGTGATGAAGTTCCAGTCTGCACCCACTTCAAAACTCGTGGTCACGAGTGGCTTGATCTTCGGCCATCCCCACTGCCCCGCATCTACAACATCCAGTGAGTTGTTTATCTCAGACTCATCAATCCGACCATTCTGGTTTATATCCAGAAACTCTTCTTCGGTGCGGTAGCTGTGTGAGAAAATCCACCAGAATTGCTCGATTTGTTCAAACTTGCCAAAGGTGAAGTGCATCGCGCTGCTCTCCGTAATCGGATGAGACACACCCACGCGCGGCGAAAACACATGGATTGATTCCGGACGATAGGTCGGAATGCCCTCGACCTTTGTCGGATCGTGATATTTGTAAAATGGGATAAAATACGCTGCCTGCGGCATCTCGGTATTCGGGCTCCAGCGCAACCCGCGCAAGCCCACATTCACCACAATTCCTTCAAACTCCATCTTGTCCTGGAAATACACGGCATACTGGCGCGGCACCACACCGACATTGGGATTGTTGAACTGGCTGTAATACTGCTCAATCAAACCCCTGAAGTCGTTTTTGTTGCGCGTAAAACCCCAGTTGTCGTAGAACAAAAAGTCAACACCCGTTTTGATGAAGTGCCCCTTGGTCACCTGGCTCGAATAATCGACCTTGAGCTGATAGCGATCGCGCTCTGAATTTGTCCAGTTCACCACCGGGCGGCCAACGTAAAACCAGCCAGAGTCATTGCCAATACCCGGCTCGATATAAGGCTGATCTGTATTGAAAGGCAGTTCCGTATTCACTTCAGATGTGCGGGAATACGAGAACCGAATTTCGTAAAAGGTGCGCGCTGATAGCGTGTGCGTCAAAGACGCGTAATTCAAAAAATCGCGCGTGCGCCGCTTGCCCGCTCCCGAGTATTCCGAGGGCACAAAGAGGTTGCGACCAGAAGAGTTCATATTCTTGCGCGACCCCTGTTCAATGCGCCGAATAACGCCCGCATTGTACCGCGACCGATGATTGAACAGAGAACCATAGTTAAATTTGACGTTGTTACCCGGGCGATATGTCAGCTTTAAGTTCGTGCGGTTATTGAACAATGATACCGCCGTGGGCGCGGGCAAAGACGATGGATTGCGATTCATCGAAGACGTCAGCGTGAAGCCCATCTTCTTCATAATCGGGCCGCCCAGCATTGCTTCGCCGCGACCGCCCCACACACCCGTGTAATCCTGACGGATATGAACTTTGCGCTGAACATCGTCGGCGGCAAACTGAGGATCAGTTATCTCTCCCGTCTGATTGTCGTATCCCAGGATACCATCGGGACCCGGGTACCACGCTTGCAAGTTTTCCCACTCGCTATTGCCCCACTGCATCCTGCCGCGATGCACGGGCGATTCATACACATTGTTGCCCCAGTGCTTTTGTCCAGGAGGCGTAATGCGATATTCACCCCTACCCGTGTACCTTTGACCACCTTCTTTGGTCACCACCGAAACGATAGAACCCGCATTGCCATACTCCGCGTTCATCCCACCACTCAACACCGTCAGTTCTTGCACGGCACTCGTGTTCACGCCCTGAAACCGCGTAAATCCGGCGCGGCCATCGTTGTTCACCACGCGCACCCCGTCAACCATATACGCCGTCTCCCAGAAATTGCCGCCGCGAACGCTCTCTGCGTCATCGGGGGTCACGCCCGCCTGCAACTCCACAAAGTCCGACATTTCTCGGATAATCGGCAACGACTCGATTTCCTCTGCCGTAATAACGGACTTACTCTCCGTCTTGTCGTGCTCCACCGGCGGACGCTCGGCAACGACGATCATCTCGCCCAATTGCAGCGCTTCTTCCTGCATCTCGAAGTTCAACGTCGTGGTATGGTCAACATTGACTATCACACCTGTGCGAACAGACTTTGAATACCCCATCATCACCGTTTCAATATCATAGACCCCTGGTGGAATATTAATGATGAAGTATTCGCCGTTCTCATCGGTGATCCCGGCGCGTTTCACGCCATCGATATCGATCACCACATTGGCACCGGGCAGTGGACCACCTGTAGCCTCAGTGATCCGTCCACTGATTTTACCCGTAGTGCCCGCGTAGGCCAACCCGGTGCTGATCACCAGAGCACTCAACAGACCCAAACAACACAATAGTCGCTTGCTCATTTACGACCCTCCATAAAAAATGGTGAGTGGGATTGTCCAGTTCATTCATACTGAAGAACTGAATCGCTCATTACTCGAAATAATATTTAAAACTCACACCAGCATCCACTGTCCCTATTGGAAACGCCTTGTGCAAATCCCAGGCGGTCAATGGATTGACCTCGCCAAAGATAAGATTGTAGCGCACGCGAAAATCAAGCCCATAAGAAGAACCCAGCGATCCCTCAAAACCCGCACTCACGGGAATTGTCCACGCTGTTCGCGTATCCTCTGTGGGTTCCTTCCCATACAATAACACCTGGCCATTGACAATCAGACCAATGCTGTTCTTTTGCGCTTCGGTCATAGTCGAAGCATCTAAGTCCGGACTGCCGGGATACACCAGCAGAACTTGCACGCGTCCATCATCCACCTCATTGGGAATATTGGGATTGGTTGGGATAATCAAGCCATGCTTCACCTTGTGGCTATAATCGTAAAAACCAAGCCCCAAACCCAGATAAGGCGACCACTTCCGTTCGGACATTGTCTCGGCATTTTCCCTGAAAAACCACAGCCAGTTCGAGGCCACGCTATTCCAGGTCATCTCTGAATCGGCCTCAGGGCTTGAGACCTGACGACCTCTATATTCGAACGTGCGACCGGGCAGATTTGACTTGCGAAACTTCGAGTAGTGATACTCCACCTCTGTGGTCAAACGCGGAGAAACCACATAACTCACATTCAAGCCGAACTTCAAATCACCAGCGTACCAGCCGCTCAAAGGACCCGTTGGCTGATGATAGTTCACCAATCCGCCAATAGCCCACAGGTCTGCATCGCGGGCATCGGCGGAAGATACAGCAAATAAGAAAACCCCGGCGTACAAAACTAAAAATCTTTTCAAAAGTGCCTCCTTCGGTTTGGAGTGAGCTAAAAAGAGGGAATAGTATAATGCCCAATAAAAGGCAAGACAAGCGATTTATAAAGTACACGGCAAAGCAAATTAGTCCTCAAAAAAAGCATTTAAGACCATGTTGAAAATCGAAATTATCTTGCGTTTTTGCGTGCAAAAAATAATCTCAACAGACCCAGAATTACATATATTTCATTACAAAACAATGTTTTATGAAAAAATGTGCATTCAAAAATCTTATCGAACAAAACGCTCAAAATAAGAATTTCTAAAACATTATATTAAGCGTAAGCGGATATAAATAATAGAGTTAAAACAACCTTGTCAACGAAAAATTTGTTAAAGTATGTAACAGGACAACTATTTGGATTCATAGAACTCACAGAGCTTTTAAAAAATAGCAATCAAAACCACTGGATCGCGGCTAAAACCTTGCCGCGATGACGGACACGGGCGAGGCATGCCTCGCCCCTACATTGATGGTAAGGTTAATGCATTTTTAAAATCCGGTTGACTTCTACCGCATTCAATTTTCTTTCAAAACGCGGACCGTATTTGGCGACAACGCGCGAGGACACATACGTTGCGAGCCTCGCAGCCTGAGCCGTGTCGTAACCCTGGGTCACAGCAAACAAATACGCGCCGGCAAACGAGTCACCTGCGCCATTGGTATCCACAGCATCTACCTCAAAACCCGGTACATGCAACACATCACCACCGTCGCAGACCCGGGCACCGTCAGCACCATACGTCAGAGCCAAACCGCCTACTCGTTGGCGCAATGCGCCAAAAGCCTCTTCCGTTGTCTCGGCACCGGTAAATATCCTGCCTTCATCCTCATTGCAAAACAGCATATCCACGCCTGCATCGACCAATGCGGTCATCCGATCCTTAAAAGCAGCCACAATAGACGGATCGCTCAGAGTGAGCGCGACCTTTGTACCGTGCTCCTGCGCCACCTTTTGCGCCACCTGTGCCGCTTCAAAGCCATCGTCTGCTGCAATTAGATAACCCTCGATATAAATAAACTGACTGTCGGCAATCACAGCATCCTCAACCTGCGCCACACCAAACGTACTCGTAATCCCCAAAAATGTATTCATCGTGCGATCCGCATCCTCCGTAATCATCACCAGACACTTGCCCGTAACCCCCTGCCCGAGATGTGACGGATTGGACGCCACCCCCGCAGCACTGAGATCGCGAAGATAAAACTCGCCATCTGCATCCTCGGCCACTTTGCATCCATAATATCCCCTTCCACCACAATTGGCCAACGCGATCATCGTATTGGCTGCCGAACCACCCGACGAACGCGCCATCTCTTTCCCACCCAAAGCATCGATCAACGCGCGCTGGCGATCTCCGTCAATCAGCGTCATCACACCCTTATCAATCCCCATCGCTTCAAAAAATGACGGGTCAACCCGAAACTGGATATCCACCAGCGCATTGCCCAGCCCATATACATCGTATTGACGCATAAAATCTCCTCTCTCATGTAATACCCACCTCAATCAAAAATTAAAATTAAAAACTGATATTACGCAATACTCAAGTACAGCGCAGCACAAACATCCACAAATGGGGCCCCGCTTGATACGGAGTGAAGCGTTGAGTATTTGGCGATTAATTGACATTGAAAAGGCGTTGGGCTATATTTCTCCAAAGATTTTTGGAGGCGTGGCATGACCACTTTAATGCTTGAAATTGAACCTGTAGCTATTGATGTTCAAATGGAAGATAGAAAGTTTATCGTATCGTTAGAGGATGGGCGTAGTTTTTCCATTCCTTTTAAATGGTATCCTCGTCTGATGCATGGAACAAATGCGGAGCGGCAAAACTGGCAGTTGTTAGGCGATGGATATGCTATTGAATGGCCTGATTTGGATGAGCATATCGGTATTGAAGGTTTGTTGGCTGGTAGGCATAGCAGCGAGAGTAAGCAGTCTATTCAGCGCTGGTTGGCGACGCGGACAAAATAAAAAATTACCTTCTGAGACGAATCCCCGACAGCTTTGAACTGCCGGGGATTTTTTTATGGATGCAATCTATTGGGCGTGCGAGACAAAAAGGTCGTCTCGCGCACATTGGACAATCCGAGCATAACCATAAGCAGGCGCGACAGGCCAAAACCAAATCCCCCATGCGGTGGACATCCGTACTTAAAAAAATCCAGATAAAATTGGATAGTCTCTAAATCCAGCCCTTTCTCTCTTGCCTGCGCTTTCAGAACATCGGGACGGTGTTCGCGCTGCGCCCCTGTAGTGATCTCCACACCATGGCAGAGAAGGTCAAAGCTCCTGGTCAACTCGGGGTGTTCTGCATGACGCATGTGATAAAATGGCCGCACAGACACCGGGTAGTCTATCACAAAGACATAATCGCATCCCTGAGTCTTCCGGATATATTCACCGAGCAAACGTTCGCCTTTTGGATCGAGGTCGCCTTCCCGCTCTGGCGTGTGGCCCAGTTCAGACAACACTGCCAATGCCTCGGCCATTGTAACGCGCGGAAAAGGCACCGCCGGCACCATAATTTCAACACCGTAATTTTCGGCAATAGCGTCACCGTGTTTTTCTCGCACTACTTGAATGACATGCTGGAGCCACGCTTCTTCGCACGCCATCACATCCTCGTGACCATCAATCCATGCGATCTCAACATCCACACTGGTAAACTCTGTCGTGTGGCGCGAAGTAAACGAGGGATCGGCGCGAAAAACGGGCGCGATCTCAAACACGCGATCAAAACCAGACGCCATCGCCATCTGTTTGTAAAACTGGGGCGATTGCGCCAGATAAGCTGTGGTATTGAAATACGGCAGCGCGAACAATTCAGCCCCCGATTCACTGGCTGTACCCATGAATTTGGGCGAGTGGATTTCAATAAAATGATTCCGCATCCAGTACTCGCGCATAGCCCTTTCAACAGTGGTCTGTATCTCAAAGATCAACCGATTTCGCGGAACGCGAAGATCAATATGCCGCCAGTCCAGCCTATGATCTATACCCGATGCATTTTCGGAAAACGGATCCAGGGGTAACGGGGATTCGGCTACATTGACAACGCGCAACTCCGCAAGCTGAATTTCAACACCACCCAGACGAACACTCAAATTTTCGACAACGCGCCCGCTTATGGCTATCGCCGATTCTCGCGTAAGTGCAGAGACCTGCCCTGCCAACGCCCCTGTCTTTTCGTGAACAACCTGTACACTTCCCGTGCGATTTCTCAAAATGAGAAATTGGACATGCTTTTGGTCTCGCAGGGTATGCACCCATCCCTGAAGCGTAACGTTTTGGCCGATGTGTTTGGACAGTTCAGATATTGCTATGTATTTCATGACAAATTCCTTTTGATTTAGGTACAAAAAAAGCCCGTTGTCGCATTCTTCGACAACGGGCACTTTCATGATGGCACAAGACGACCTATGCCGGTCCAGCCCGTCGCCGGATCGGATTATTATCGTCATTATTATTGCCTGTGAACTGAGAGATTTGGAAATAGTGCATATACATAGTATTCATCCAGTTTTAATTAAATTTTTCTCCCACCAAAAACAGCGAGTTCAAAAAGCTTGAAATAACAATCTACATCTGAAAAACCAATATCTCTGAGCCATTCACATTGATCTTCAACAGACGCGAGAATATTCGCCTGTTTGTCATCGCGATAATAATAAGCCCGTGCAATTTCATCGCGAGATGCATTTGGGTCTCGCCGCGTGACAGAATCATAAAGCGCGTCAATAAAGCGATCGGCAAAACGCGACTCAACCCACTTCGACGGCGAGCGAACATGCTCGACATTGACAAACACGCCATTGGGAGATAGCAGATCGAAAATCTCGCCATAAACCTCGCGCTTGCGTTCATCGCTCTGGTGATGAATCGAAAAACCCGATACAATCGCATCATAAGGCGCGTCATCTGCAACCAGACTGATCCAGTCGGACATCGCATAATCGCCAATAACAAAACGATGCTGTGAGGCCGTCCCCGCAAACCGTTTCTGCGCTGCCTCAATCATAGCCTCAGAAAAATCCACAAAAACGCCGCGTGCATCCGGGTGGTGTTCAAGAACCGCAGCGCCGAGGATGCCATCACCACATCCCAGATCGAGCACAGTATTTACCCTGTGATCATCCGCATTGATTACCCGGCACATAACGGCAATCTGTTCGTCGGACAGCGGAATTGCCTGCCGGATATTCTTGAGATATTTCTGCGCCAGATCTCGCGCCTGCCAGGCTGTATCTTTGCGTTTGCTCATGATTACAACACCTTATTCCGCATATTCAATACCCCACTGCCAGACCATCCTTGCGAGGATCGGAAGCCGCGCAATAACCATCGTCCAGTTTATAAATAAGTTGACCCCCGCCATATCCAATAGTCGGCGGAATTTGAATATCGTGCCCGCGAGCGCGAAGATCGTCGAGCACACCCGCATCCACGCCGGGCTCAATACCCACACCCAAGCCGCCAAAAACCTGCCATCGGGGCGCATCGCACGCAGCCTGCGGATTTTGACCATAAGCAAAAATTCGAATCATCATCTGCGCGTGACCTTGCGGCTGCATATGCCCTCCCATAACGCCGAATGACATCACAGGTTGACCCTCTCGGGTCGCAAACGCCGGAATAATCGTGTGATACGGTCGCTTGCCCCCATCCACGCGATTGGGATGGCCCTCTGTCAGAACAAAACCCGCGCCCCGATTTTGCATGCTAATACCCGTATCCGGAATCACAATACCAGAGCCAAAACCCATATAATTGGACTGAATAAACGAAACCATCATCCCATCTTCATCTGCAGCCGTGAGATAAACCGTATCGCCACGCGGCATGCCAAAAGTGGGCACCCCCGCCCTTTTCAGATCAATCAACCTGGCGCGCTGAGCCAAATAATCCAGATCGAGCAATTGCGCGTACTCAATATCCCGCGTATTCGGATCAGATACGTACCTGTGCGTATCGGCATACGCCAACTTCATCGCCTCAATCTGAAGATGTAAGCTATCTGCCGAATCAACAGCATACCCGGACAGATCCCAATTCTCCAATATGCCCAGTGCAATAAGCGCCGCAATACCCTGACCATTCGGCGGAATTTCGTGCAGCGAATAATCCCCAAAATCCATCGTCATCGTATCCACCCAATCTGCCCGATGCTCTGCCAGATCTTCTTCTGTCATCGCACCGCCAGTGCGTTTTGCATGCGCAACGATCTTTTCTGCCAGATCGCCCGAATAAAAAGCCTCTCCTCTTGTCTCCGCAATGCGTTCAAGCGTACGCGCCTGCGCGCCACACACAAATTTTTCACCAATCTTAGGCGCACGGCCCCGGGGTGCAAAAGTCGCCATCCAATCGGGCATATCGCCGTAATTATACACAGCCTGTGCCCAGCTATGTCCCGTAATAGGCGAAACCCCAAAACCATTGCGGGCATAATGAACCGCGGGTTCAAACAACGCCTCAAACGGCAACTTGCCAAACCGCTCTGAAAGCGCAACCCACGCCGAAACACAGCCGGGCACAGTCACGGCATCCCAACCGCGCTGGGGCATCTGAGCATACGCTGCAAATAATTCGGACGACCACGCTTTTGGGGAACGCCCCGATGCGTTGAGACCATATATTTGTTCACCATCCCACAAAATGCAAAATGCATCGCTGCCTATACCATTCATATTGGGTTCAACAACAGTAAGCGCCATGGCTGTCGCCAGAGCCGCATCTACAGCATTGCCACCTTTTTGCAACATCTGCAACCCCGCCTGAGCAGCCAGCGGTTGAGACGTCGCAACCACATTGCGCGCCATAACCGGCATGCGTTGGGAAGGATACGGAAAAGACCAGGACAATTCGGGCATAAGTCTGCATCTCCTGAAATATCAGTTCAAAGTGATTTCTTTTATAACCTCATTCATCAAATCATCGCCATCAATAGGTGCGCGTAGCGGCTCTGTGAAATTGAGCCGATACCCATTGGGATCTATCACAATAACCTCTCGCGCATTCCACGGGCGATCGTGCGGACCGGAAATCTGGACATTGCCATCGCGTCGCACCCGTTTGGCAATCGCATCAACCGATTCGCGCAACACCGTAAAATTGAGCGTAACACCCGCGCCCCGGGTGCTTGAAATCAAAACATTTGGCCCCTCCTCCATCAAAATCAAATCCGCATGGGGCGCCCACCGCAAATGCGACATAATGGGATCGCCATTAGCACCCGGCATCTGTGAAACCAGGGAAAAACCGAGCGTATCGCAATACCAGCGTGTGGATATGTTGAGATCGTGAACCATCAGTGTTGTATAGGACGGCATCTGGTAGTCGAAATCGGATTCCACCTTGCATGTCCTTTCTCCCCGAAGGGGTCTAACCACCAATAAAAAAACCCGCCGAAGTATCTTCAGCGGGTTCGTTTTTGCAAGACTATGATTTACATTTAAGTCTGTCTCATTTTGAACCCGCCAATAATATTTTTGTCATTACCCGTGAAAACCGCGAGATTCGATCCACCATCCGGGCACACATGACCAATGGCACGGATAAATGACATCTGCGCAGTTGCACTGCTGGCGCAGCTATCCATCATCTGTTGGGTATTATTCTGGTGGGTTGCAAAAATCATGTTAATCTCACTATATCTGCGAATCAAACTGAATGATGCAGAAGATATATCGGGGCTTTGGCAAAGTCAAGCGGGTTTTTCGCGCCGGTCTTCAGCACAAAAAGCATCAGCCTGACAAAAGTATAACTACCTCTCCATCATTTCAAAAGATAACTTTGGACGGTAACCAAGAGCCTCCAACATGGACCGCGCATCTTCCCAGGTCAAGCCAAAGGCCGCAACATCTGAAACACCCAACTTAGCAACAATATCGCGAATCAACGGCAAATCTCTTTCCTCAAATTCCCCTTCCATCATCGCATCTTCAGCCCAGGACACAAGTGATTCAAGCGAGAGTTGTCCGTTGAGATAAAATTTTAAGCGATCAGCCAAAACATCCCGCGTAATCATACCTTATCCTTTATCTGTTGATGCCCCGTATCTTCTGGAAACTTCTGATGAATTTCAACCAATGTTCCATGGTCGTCGTAAATTTCCTGCCAAAAACGCACTGTTTCTTCATCGGCATTCACATCTTTGATATATCGAGCTTTCCATCCATTTCTACGACTCAGCACGTCATAAGAATAACGCCGTCCACCACCTGATAGAGATATCCACTGGCGAAACTTGCGCTCATTTTTTCGTCTTTTTTCCTCATTCATAAAAACAATACGCGATGTGTGACTTTAAAAGTGAATGTGCTACTACGCTATGTCATGCTGAGGAAGCCGATAGGCTGACGAAGCATCTTTTACCTATGCACACCGTTCAAGCAGCAGATTCTTCGACTCCGCTGCGCTCCGCTCAGAATGACAGGGCAACTGACCACTGATTATGAAGTCACACATGACGTAAAACAATATCACCTGTATCCACATAGGAATGAGCAAAAGATATGGTATAGCAAGCCGAATGTCAAAGCCTACTAATTACCGGGAGGCTTTCGATGAAACATGATATCCGCAAACGCACCCGTCACCCTACTACCCGTATTATCCGAGTCAGACATAAGGTACACGCGCACAATCTCAGCGGGTTCTTCATCGGGATAAAAGCGTTTGAAATCCCTGTAAAAATTGCGCGACTCCCCAACCCACTGATTCGCATTTTGATCCCCGCTCTCGGCAACAATGCGATACCACTTATATTTGACAATGCCCAGTGCAACAGATGTCACCTGTGTCAGCGAAGTCTCCTCGGGTATAGTGCGCGTCCAGAGATAGGCAATTTCCCGCAACTTCCCTCTGGTATTGAGAACCGAAATACCGATCTTAGCTGCAAAATCATCGCCCGATTTCTTAATCTTGCCTTTGTGATCCGCCGTACCGCTATCATCAATCGTGTTGCTGACCCGCCAGCGCCACGAAATATAGGGATACTCCGTTGCAGATATAAGATCATACTGCCCCCGCGCCTGTTCACGAACATCCTTTCCAAATCCCCTGGGCGGCCGGTCACAGCGTCTGATCCAACCCTGACTGCGATCAATTGACAACGCCGTGCCATTTTTTGTAGGCACCTGCCAGAAAAGCGCCGCCGCATGATCGCTGCGAATCGCAAACACGCCATCTCGATGTTGCCCCGTAACATTCTCGCTGCAATCGTCCCAATCGCGTCGCAACCAATCGCCCCCCATATCCACGGCAACGCGATCCTGCGCTTGCACAACACACGAAAAAATAACACAAATAAAAAAGCCTATACTTAAAAAAATAGTACGAATCATAGCTGTCCTTTGTTGAAATATTGAAAGCCGATTAGAACCGCTCTTCGCGTGTGAATCAAATTCACACCTGTTGCGAAAACGCCACACGCAAGCGCGGTTTTAACGGGGATTGTATTCAGTATAGGAACAAATGCAATTTTTATGCCAATAAAAAAGCGCGACGGGGAAAAACCCGCCGCGCTTATGCGTTCAAATGATAAACTGGATTGTGGACGGGACGGCACGGGGACCGTCCCCTACGACGGGGTACAACTGGCCGCTCCTCAGGCCAGTTCATACCAGACAGCGATGCACTACATCTCTGATGACTCTTCACTGTGATGTTCAGACTTCTCCTTCATCTCGGACTTCTCCTTCATCTCAGACTTTTCCTCCGTCTCAGATTTCTTTTTAGTCCGATCGTGATCTCCACCTCGGCGACCGCGGAAACCACCGCGTCCTCTGAACCGGGGACCATCGTTATCTCTGAACCCAGGTCCCCCACGGCCTCTGAAACCCGGACCACCGCGTCCCCTGAACCCAGGTCCCCCGCGACCGCGAAACCCCTTGCGCCCCCCTCGTTTGCCGCGCATCTCACCGAGTTTCTCCTTTTGTTCAGCGGTCAGCAAATTTTTTATCTCCATGCCGTGCTGAATTTCGCGCGCCATAATTTTGCCCTGCGCCGCCATCATCACATCGATCTTGGCCTGAATATCCGAAGCCGATGGACTGTCCTGCTTGCGAATCACACCCAAATCAATCCGCGTTTTCGCGTGTGCCGCGCGCAAATCGATCATCGCTTTTTGATGGGCAGAACGCAGATCAGACATCTTCTCCTTCTGCTCATCCGTCAACTTCAGCACCGCCATACCGCGCATACCGCGGCGTTTGGCCCTTTGCGCCTCTGCATGTTTCACAAAAGCGACACTTCCAATAACTCCAATAACGAAAACACCGATAACTGCGTAGATAATTTTGCGTTTCATGATATTTACTCCTCTTGATTAAACAGCAGCAGAAAGCGAGGGAATTTCCCCGAATACTGTCTGTCTGTGGTAAAACATCGAACAACCCTCGGCTGTGCTCAGGCCGGCGTCTGTTCACAACGCGAAAGCCGCGAATCATGGTCCTCGGCGGGAACCGGGTGGACGGTCTCCCGGGGGACCTCGGCGGCCGCCACCTCGGCCGCGGAATCCTCGACGTCTATTATTTTCCTCAAATTTTTCAAACTGCTCAGGCGTGAGAATCGTCTTCAATTTCTCGCGCAATTTCTGCTCTTGAGACCGCATATCTTCGCCAATTTGTCGGCGCATCGTATCAATCTCGCGCCGGTGTTCCTGAAATGCAGCCCGCACAGCACTCTTTTGCTCGTCCGACAAATCGAGATCATCGCTCAAGCGTTCAATCATGCGATTGTAGTCATAAGGCCGTCCACGCGGACCTGGCTGACGCAAGAACTTGCGCTCGGCAACAACGCCACACACCAACCCCAGGGCAAAAATACCCATAAAGAAAAGAATGGCCTGTGTGCGAGGTGAAAAAGAAATCATGATAGTTCCTTTTGCGGTTGTTTACTCCGGATAGATAATCAGGCTATCGGGTTGCACCTCTGACAGCACCATCTCGGTTTGCGAATCGAAATAATCCGACACCGTATTTGCCTCAGTACTTCCATTATCTATCAGCACCATAAAAATAACAGCAGCGGCAGCGGCCAATGGCACAAGGCGTTTGCCCGCCCAGACCAGGCTATTCCATAAGCTCTCTTCTTGAATCTGTGCCTGAATACCATCCCACAGCCCCGGCGAAGAATCCATCGGACGCTTACTCAGGCGTCTCTGCACATGGCGAAGCAAATCGTATTCCGCGCGAAACTCAGCATCTTCTGCTATCCGCGCTTCAATTTCGCGCCTGTCTTCTGCAGACAGATTACCGTCAACATAGAGCAATAATTTATCGCGATCAGTCATATATCCACTCCTTGCCATTCGCGGTACAGCGGCATAAGCAAATCGCGTAAACGCGCCCGTGCTCGCGAAAGTCTCGATTTAACAGTGCCGACGGAAACATCTAAAACATCGGCAATTTCTTCTTGAGAAAGATCCTCTATATCTTTCAGAATCACCACCGCGCGATGCTCGGGCGAAAGGTAATTGAGCACCCTCTGAATCTCCTCGCGCAAACCAATGCGCTCAATATCATTTTGCGGTTCATCCGTACCCAAAAATCGATCCAGTGCTATATCGCTCGCCTCTTGCATCCCCTCTATAGAAACACGATCGGGCCGCCGTTGCTCGCGCTGGGCAAACGTGAGACAAACATTAGTGGTAATGCGATACAAATACGTGTAAAAACTCGACCGACCTTCAAACTTTCCCAATGCTCTATACACTCTAATAAACGCCTCTTGCGCCGCATCCTTTGCCATCTCGCTATCGCCGAGAATCGAACACGCCAGACCGTAAATTCGGTCTTCATAACGTTCAACCAACTGGCGGAAAGCTTGCACATCGCCCTTTTGGCATTGACGAATCAGATCCCGTTCTTCAAAATCAGCCACGTTATCTTTTTCCTATAGCAGCCATCCGTTGTAGGGTATGACTACGCCATGCTGCGCGTGCGCCTGTGCGTCTATCCGTTTCGCAGGATTAGACCACGAGATCAGCACTCGCGTTCCCTATAAAATAAAAAAATGGACATCGCTTTGAGCAATGTCCATTTCCGGCAACACAGATGCTCACTCCGTAATAATATCGGCAAACGTCATACCCGAAGGAATCATGGGCAGCACATGCTCTTGATACGGCACAACCACATCGAGCAAATAGGGACCATTAGAAGAAATCATGCGATCAATAGCCGGCACGAGATCCTCCTTGCGTTCCGCCCGTTCAGCAGGCACGCGAAAACCCTTTGCTACCGTCACATAATCGGGAAAAATGGCATGACCAGGCGGAATACTCATATCTTCATGCGCCTGCGCTGCTTCCGGATCGCCAATAAACGTATGCCCGCGATTGCTCTTGTAAAAACGATCCTCCCATTGCACCACCATGCCCAAATGCTGATTGTTGAGAATCATAGTCTTGACGGGAATTTTCTCCGCATGAAGCGTCGCCAACTCCTGCACATTCATCGCAAAACTGCCATCGCCATCAATATCAATAACCAGCGCATCGGGAAAAGCCAACTGCGCCCCCAGCGCAGCGGGCAAACCAAAACCCATCGCCCCCAAACCACCCGACGTGAGCCAACGGCGCGGCTCATCAAAAGGGTAAAATTGCGCCGCCCACATCTGGTGTTGCCCCACCCCTGTGGATATAATGGCCTTACCCTGCGTCATCTTATAGAGCATCTCAATCGCATACTGGGGCAAAATAACATCTTCCACATCCTTGTAATTGAAGGGATATTTCTCCCGCCACGTTTCAATCTCATCACACCAGGCCTGATAATCGCCCGGTACAACAACACTGTTTAGCTCTTGTAGGGCATATTTAATATCGCTCACAATCGGCAAATGGGCGACCTTGTTTTTATTAATCTCAGAAGGATCAATATCGATATGCACAATGCGACCGTGTTTGCAAAACTCTTCGAGCTTACCCGTCACCCGATCATCAAAACGCACCCCAAATGCCAGCAATAAGTCGGCGTGATTGATGGCGTAATTGGCGTAAACCGACCCGTGCATACCCAGCATTTGCAAAGACTGGGGATCTGTTTGCGGAAAAACACCCAGACCCATCAGAGTCTGTGCCACGGGGATGCGTGTTTTCCGGGCAAACGCGCGGAGTTCTTCCGACGCTCCGGAAGTCACAATCCCCCCACCGGCATAAATAAGCGGGCGTTTGGATTCTAAAATCGCCTGGGCGACCTCTTGAATTTGCGCGCGGCTGGCGTGCATATGATTGGGGTTATAGCTGCGAATGGAAACCGTCTCTGGAAAATCGGGCACGCAAGCACTTTGCTGCACATTTTTGGGAACATCAATCAGCACAGGACCGGGCCGCCCAGAAGAGGCAACGTAAAACGCCTCTTTGACAACGCGGGGAATATCTTCAATGCGATCTACGAGATAATTGTGCTTGGTAATCTGCCGCGTAACTTCAATAATCGGGGTCTCTTGAAACGCATCGCGACCAATAACAGCAGTAGAGACCTGACCCGTAATGGCAACAAGCGGCACAGAGTCCATTTTGGCATCTGCCAGCCCCGTGACCAAATTGGTAGCACCCGGTCCAGAAGTTGCCATACACACGCCGACTTTGCCCGAGGCTTTGGCATATCCCTCAGCCGCAAAAATTTCGCCCTGTTCGTGCCGGCACAACACAACCTGGATATTGGAGCGCGTGAGGGACTGGTGCATTTCCATGCTGGCCCCTCCGGGATAGCCAAAGAGAACTTCGACCCCCTCGCGGATGAGACATTCAACCAGAATATCGGCACCTCTCATTTCGCCAGAGGTAGTTGTGCCATTGCCGGATGCCGGAATCTGGGATTTGCTCGCCATTGCAAAAATCTCCTTGAGATCGGAGCACACCTGCGCGTGCGTCCTTTGTCAAACAAAAAAAACCGCCATTGCATTGTAGCGATGACGGGATTAAGATGTTTTTGCGATACAATAATCCCACCATCACATAGGTACAAGTACTACAACACGGCCTACAACAGCCGTTGTAATTGCAATGTGGGATGTGGTGATCTGACGTGTCATAACTCTGTGCTCTCTTTCAGTGAGAAAAAAAAGATACAGGCTTAGTCCTGTTCTGTCAAGAAAACTCGCTTCTCGCACCTCTCACCCATCCTTCTCACCCATCATATTAATGCGATCTCGAAGCTCGGCAGCGCGTTCAAACTCTTCGTTGTCAATCGCTTCGAGCAATTCTTTCTTCAGGCGTTCAGATTCCGTGAGGGGGCGCTGTTGCTCGAGTTCGTCGAGCAATTCGTGCAGAGATTCAACAGAGCGTTTTTTTTCAACGGCAAATTCTTCTGCATCTACTTCTTCCAGATTTTCGATCTTATCGAGCACATCTCGAATAATTTGGATGCCCTTCGTAAAATCGTTCTCTTGCGATGCAATCATCACGCGCGCAATCGCGTGGATTCGCAAAACATAAGGCCACCATTTTTCGAGATTGAGACGGTCATTTTCCGCGGCAGCGTATTGGTTGACAAAACGAAATAGCTCCATGTTGCGCTGTGTATCGCGAATAACGCGGTCATAGTCTCGTATTTGGAGCAAAAAAACATATCGCTCGTAGAGCAGTCGGCTCTCATCAAACAGTTCACGACAGTGCGCCTTTTTCAGTGAAAAACCATCGGATGTACCGTGTTCTTTAATAAAACGACGTAGCCTACCGGTAAAATGATCCAGAACAAACGCGCTATTGTGCGGTCTGCGGCCATCGGGACGCCCGTCGAGTTCCATCTGTAGAATGCCTTGAAATGGACCTTGATCTATGCGCACCTGGATTTTTTCAACGCCTTTGGACGAGAAAATTTTGCGAATGCTGTTTTTTGGGTCATACGGCCAGTGGTTCAGCAAAGGGCCAATATCTTCGGTCATGGCAACTCCCCTGCGTGTGTGTGAGACACATCCCTTGAACTGCTGACGTCGGCGTGCTCGGCAAAATACCCAAACCTATCGCGCAATAGTTTTCAATCTAATTGCATTTAAGAGCAGACGCAAGTATCATGTAAAGCGCATCTAAGACGTAAAACATAAAAGGTAAGACGACCCTACCCCCTCTCACGTCTCACCTCTTTCGTCTCACTGCCTTTAACGTCTCACCTATAAAAAGAAAAAAATGAGAATAGAAAAAATCACGTGGACTGGCTCTCGGATTTATTGCCTATCCCATAATCAAGCGATTGAGCAAAAAAGGCTCTGAAGTGCATCCGCTCATAGATGTGCTGGCTATCATTTTTATTCTCAAATATGTCTTTATGTCGTGAGAGGCATGGCTCCTGATCGCTGCTTTTGTTCGTGACATTTGTATTTATTTTCTCTATTATTTCAAAGTAATTATGGTAGCTATTAAAAGCTGAAAAAAATATTGAGGAGGCGTTATGCGTGCATTGGGTGTAATTTTTCTCTTACTGTGGAGTACTTGCTCGGTCGTAGCTCAGGATATGGGTAGCTTGACTGGAAAAGTGGAAGATGAGACGGGAGAAGCATTATTCGCGACCAATGTCATAGCCAAAGGACCGGCCATTGAAGGCATACGGGGCGCAATCACCAATGACCAGGGGATCTATCGCATCGACCGCTTGCCGCCGGGTATTTACGAAATCACCATCAGTTATATCGGATATGAAACCATGGTTGCATCCGGCGTAGAAATCCGCGCTGGCGAAAGTATAACGCGAGATTTCAAGTTGACCGCCGTAGCCCTTATTGGTCAACAGGTCGTAGTATCGGCATCGCGCAAACAAGAAAAAGCCCTGGACGCGCCTGCTTCGATAGCAACGGTCGATGCATCTGAAATCAGAGATCGGGGAGTCTTGTCGCCGACTGAGCATATCAAAGCCCTACCAGGCGTGGACTTTTCTAAAACAGGCATTTCACAAAGCAACGTGGTGGTTCGCGGATTTAACAATGTATTTTCTGGCGCACTGCTCACACTCGTTGACAACCGCATTGGCCGCATTCCCTCGCTGCGTTTCAATGCCTTTGATTTTATCCCCCTTACCGGTGACGACATTGAGCGCATTGAAGTGGTTCTGGGACCCGGATCCGCGCTTTACGGTCCCAACAGCGCCAATGGCGTGATGCACATTATCACCCGCTCACCATTTGGATCGGAAGGCAATACAATTTCGATATCTGGCGGCGAGCGCAGTGTGCGAAAATTATCACTGCGGCACGCCAGCAGTCTCAACAACAAGATCGGGATCAAAGTTTCGGGTGTGCATAGTTCAGCCCATGACTGGGAATACATCGATCCTCTGGAAGTGGAATCGCGCGGTTTTAATCCACGCGATTACAACTCAAAAACGACAATGGGGGAACTCAGACTCGATTTTCGACCAACAGATGACCTGACGATCATAGGATCAACGGGTTATACAAAAAGAAGCAGCATTGAATTGACGGGTTTGGGCGCGGGCCAGGCAAAAGACTGGAGCTATAATTTTTATCAAGGACGCTTGCTGTATCGCGGGTGGTTTGCACAAGTCTTCTACAACGCCAGTAACGCAGGTCAAACGAGATTGCTCATACCCGACGACCCAATTGTAGATAATTCACATTTGATGGTCTTGCAATTGCAACACAATGCCAGCCTGGGACAGAAACAACACTTTGCTTATGGTGCTGACGTGCTGCGAACCCGACCCGTGACAGGGGGCACAATAAGTGGCATACATGAAGACAATGATAACATCGATGAATACGGGTTTTACCTGCAAAGTGAAACCAGCCTGAGCGATCAAATCGATCTGGTATTGGCCGGACGCATTGACAAGCACAGTCATGTTGAAGACCCGTTTTTCTCACCCCGCGCAGCACTGGTCATTAAACCCTCGCCGCTCAACACCCTGCGATTGACGTATAACCGCGCATTTAGCACGCCCTCAACCACCAACTTATTTTTAGACCGGGTCGGCGTTCCCGATGCCTTTGGGCTGGGAGCACTTCAATCGGTATTGGGATTTAGTCCAGCAATTGACGTTCGCGCACAGGGCACTGCCGAGACCGGATTCACATTTCCTCAAGGCGATAATGGGCTACCCCTGTTTCGGACGCCCTTCGCGCCCATAGCGGGCTTGTCAAAAGATCACTACTTCTCTCTGCACGATCCCCAGGGCACCAATTTGATGTGGGGCGTTGCCAGATCGGTAATAATGAATATCCTTTTGGCGGAACTGGAACCTCTCGCAACAGGGCTTTTCGTAGAGCGGCTTGGGCTACCACAAGATCAAGCTGCTGCGGTAGCCGCACAACTGGTCGGGGACTTCCCCAAGGTTATTCCCGAACAACTGCCGGGCTTGCAAAATGCGGCCGGGACACTAAATACAGCAACGCGGAGTTTTGATCCCGTGCCCGACCTCGCCAATGCAGTGACAGACATAAAAAAAATCAGATCGTCCACCACAGAAACCTTTGAAGTGGGATACAAAAGCGTCATCAATAACAAACTGATTCTGGCAGCCGATGTCTATCTAAACAAAAAAAGAAATTTCACCAGCCCGTTGCGGATTGTAACACCCAGTGTATTTCTCGCACCCGGTCCTTTGAGCGAGGCTCTGGCAAACGGAATTACCGAGAAATTGAAAGACCCTGCCAATGCAAGTCTCGCAATTGCCATCGGTCTTTTAGATCAGCTCAACCTGCCGGATTTGGGCCTGGTTGGCAATGGCAATGGCACAGGCATAGATGAATTGACGCAGTTATTTGTATCCAACGCCGCGATGATCCCCTTTGGCACCATATCTGCCGAACAGGCATCAGACCCCACTGCGGTGATGGTCGCATATCGCAATTTTGGTCGCATATCGCTCTACGGTGCTGACCTATCGTTTGCGTATTATCCAAACGAAATGTGGACTTTTACCGGCAATTACTCCTATGTCAGCAAAGACTGGTTCCCCAACTTAGACAACATCGGCGACATTGCCCTCAATGCCCCCAGACACAAATTTAACATCGGTGTCGATTGCCAACTGCCCAATACACCACTCAAGATTAGTGGAAAATTGAGCTATCGCGGTGGTTTTCCAATGCAATCGGGTATATATGTCGGCGATGTAGATGCTTATACTGTATTGGACCTTAATTTCGCATATCAGTTGCCACTTTCAAATGATCGCTTCAAGACCACATGGAATGTGGAAGCCAGCAACGTGTTAAACCAGGAATATCGATCATTTATCGGTGCGCCATTTATTGGACGCCTGGTCTTAACTGGCCTGAATATTCGGTTCTAATACTTTCCCAGTCCCTTCTCCATAAAGAAAAATCCGGACCATTGCGATAAGGAGGGTTTGATGCGTGTATTGTATATCCTTGTTTTCGTACTGTGGAGTGCTTACTCGATTGCCGCTCAGAATATGGGTAGCTTGACTGGAAAAGTAGAAACCGAGGACGGAGAAATCTTATTCGGTGCTAATATCATAGTCAAAGGACCGGCCATTGAAGGCATCCGGGGAGCAATCACCAATGACCAGGGGATCTATCGCATCGACCGCTTGCCGTCGGGCATTTACGAAATCACCATCAGTTATATCGGATATGAAACCATGGTTGCATCCGGCGTAGAAATCCGCGCTGGCGAAAGTATGACGCGAAATTTTAGTCTGACCGCCGTAGCTCTCATTGGCCAACAGGTCGTGGTATCGGCATCGCGCAAACAAGAAAAAGCCCTGGACGCGCCTGCTTCGATAGCAACGGTCGATGCAACTGAAATCAGAAATCGAGAAGTCTTGACAATGAGTGAATATGTCAAGACCCTGCCCGGCGTTGACTATGCTCAAACGGGCATTTCGCAAGGCAGCATGGTGATTCGCGGATTCAACAGTGTATTTTCCGGCGCATTGCTCACACTCGTTGACAATCGCATTGCCCGCATTCCATCGCTGCGCCTCAATGCTTATGATATAATCCCGCTTACCAGTGACGACATCGAGCGCATTGAAATCGTTCTGGGACCCGGATCCGCGCTTTACGGTCCCAACAGCGCCAATGGCGTGATGCACATTATTACCCGCTCACCATTTGGATCAGAAGGCAATACAATTTCTATATCTGGCGGTCAGCGCAGTGTGCGAAAATTATCACTGCGGCATGCCAGCAGTCTCAACAACAAGATCGGGATCAAAATTTCGGGTGGATATGCAGCAACCCATGACTGGGAATATGTCGATTCCCTGGAAGTGGCAGCACGCGGTAAAAATCCACGAGATTACAGCGCAGAAAGGACAACTGGGGAATTCAGGCTCGATTTCCGACCAACTGATGAATTGACACTTATAGGGACGGTGGGCCATTCAAAAATGAGCGGTCTTCAACAGACGGATTTAGGTGTGGGCCAGGGCAAAGACTGGACCTATAATTTTTATCAAGGCCGCCTGTTGTATCGCGGGTGGTTTGCACAAATCTTCTACAACACCAGTAATGCGGGTGATACGGAACTGATCACAGCCGGCGATCTAATTGTAGATAATTCACATTTGCTAGTCATGCAATTGCAACACAATACCAGCCTGGGACAGAAACAACACTTTGCTTATGGTGCTGATGTGCTGCTAACCCGGCCCAAGACAGGTGGAACAATAAGTGGCATGCATGAAGAAAATGATAACACCGATGAATACGGGATCTACCTGCAAAGTGAAACAAACCTGAGCGATCAGATGGATTTGGTATTAGCCGGACGCATAGACAAACACACTCATATTGAAAACCCATTTTTTTCACCCCGCGCGGCACTGGTCATCAAACCCACGCAGGCCAACGCCCTGAGATTGACCTATAACCGCGCATTTAGCACACCCGAAACCACTGACTTGTTTTTAGACCGGATCGGTGTCCCCGATGTCTTTGGGCTGGGGACAAATTTCGGCCCGATGTTGGCATTTAGTCCAGCAATTGACCTTCGCGCCCAGGGCACAGCCGAGACCGGATTCACATTTCGCAGAGACGGCAATGGGCTACCCATGTTTCGGACGCCATTTGCGCCCGCAGCGGGTCTGCCAAATGATCACTATTTCTCTCTGCACGATCCGCAGGGCACCAATTTGATGTGGAACGTTGCCAGAGGGGTAATACTGAACGGCCTATTGGCAGAACTGGAACCTCTCGCAACAGAGCTTCTCGCAGACGGGCTTGGCCTACCACAAGATCAAGCTGCTGCGATGGTCGAAAAACTCGTCGAAACCTTTCCCGGGATTATTCCAGAGACACTACCGGATCTGCAAAATATAGCTGCAATACTGAATACAGAAACGCAGGGTTTCGATTCCATCTCCGACCTCGCCAACGCAGTGACAGACATAAAAAAAATCGGACCGACCATCTCAGAAACCGTTGAAGTGGGATACAAAGGCATTGTCAAAAACAAACTCATTCTGGCAGCAGATGTCTATCAAACCAGGATCAAAAATTTTGTCAGCCCGTTGCGAATTGAAACGCCCAACGTATTTCTCGCCCCCGGACCTTTAGCCGAGGCTTTAACAGACGGGATTACCGAAAAATTGAAAGACCCCGCCAATGCAAGTCTCGCACTTGCCCTTATTCTTTTAGATCAGCTCAACGAGCCAGAGTTTGGATTGGTAGGCAATGGCAATGGGACAGGAGTAGATGAATTGACGCAGTTATTTGTATCCAACGCTGCGATGATTCCCTTTGGCACCATATCGCCTGAACAGTCAGCAGACCCCACTGCAGTAATGGTCGCACCTCGCAATTTTGGCAACATCACACTCTACGGTGCCGATCTATCGTTTGCTTATTACCCAAACGAAATATGGGCTTTTACAGGCAATTACTCCTATGTCAGCGAGGACTTATTCCCCAACTTAGACAACATCGGCGACATTGCCCTCAATGCCCCCAGGCACAAATTTAATATCGGTATCGATTGTCAACTGCCCAATGTACCGCTCACGTTCCGAGGAAAATTGCGCTACCGCGATGGTTTTCCAATGCAATCGGGTATATATGTCGGCAATGTAGATGCTCATACTGTTTTGGATTTGAATATCACTTATCAGTTGCCTCTTTCAAAAGATCGCTTCAGCACCTCCTTAAATTTGAATGCCAGCAATTTGCTAAACCAGGAATATCAATCACTTATCGGTGCGCCCTGGATCGGACGCCTGATTACAAGCAGCTTGCATGTTCGGTTCTAATACTTACCCTTTTCATCTCTATAAAAAAAATCCGAATCGCAACGATTCGGATTTTTTTGTCAATACAACTCTAACCGCGATCTACTCAAGCGGCTGATAAGGCCGGGACTCTGGATCGCGTTCGGGAAGGCCCAAACTATCCCAAAAAATTGTGTGTTCAAATGGCGTGAGGCGAAAATCCGGAATGGGAACTGGCGCACCGCCCAACTCCGCAGATTTATTTGCCAGAATCCCCGGCAAGCAGTATTCAATAGCGCGATACACATCAATCGGCGATGGTTTGCCATCGAGAATAGACTGTGTAAAATGGCGGGCGAGTTTTAAGTCCGCACCGCCGTGCCCTGCAGAAGTATCATCGCCAAGCGCTCCCAGGCCAACAGGCAGAACCTCCCAACCACTGCGATGATCCGCACCCCGCGAAAAGCGACGGGCGAGTTTTTCATAGCTAAACCATTCGGCACCGCCCTCAACGCCAAAGATGCGATAGCGATGTTCAGAAGGCCGGGCCGTATTCAGCGTAACCATAATCTTGATAAGCGCACCCTTCGCTGTTTCGAACACCGCGATTTGTCCGTCGGAACGCAAAGGCGCGTCGGCACTTCGGAATGGCGCGCTGCGGCAAGAAACAGAAATACAGCGGTCATCAAGCACTTCGAGCAATGGCCCCAGGTCATGTGTCAGATATTGAATAGGAGGTTGGTCGGCGCGCCAGATCGGCCTCGTATCAGTATGACCAGCAGCTCGCGCTCGAGTCGGTGTATAACGCGAACTATCGGGGCGAAAAAGCGTAGCCGGCAAATGGTGAATATATTCACCTTCGGCAATAGAAATGGGACCAAAGCGATCTTCGGCAACCCACTTGCGGAAATAGCGAAAAAAATCCCAATAGCAAGTATTTTCTCCCAGCATATACGTTTTGCCCGTGTATTCAACGATTTGGCGCAAATTCATACACTCTTCTTGCGTATAAGCACCGGGAACTTCGGAAAGCACATGACAACCCGCACGCATGGCCTCACAGCCGTGTTCGACCTGCAATTTGCCATTCGTCGCAACCACAATAGCATCGGGTTTGAGATCGAGCAAATCGTCAAATTCAGGCAAAATCGGAGCCGATGCACCAACCGATATTAAATGTTGCTCGGCGCGTTCTCTCAAACGCGGAAAGCGGTCGCAAGCACCGATAACCTCTGCCTCTTCAAGAGCGAGAAAATTTCTGAAATGCGTAAAACCGCGACCGAGACCCAGAATGCCAACTTTGAGTTTGTCCATAATTCAATCCTTATGTAGGGGCGGTGCCCCTGTGCCCGCCCGTTTGGATACAATGCGAATATCAACCTCAAATGCACTAACGGGATAATTTATACCCCAGATTTCGAGAACGCTGGGATGCACTTCGCCAATAAGCCCGTAAACGCGCTCGCCTATGCGGATCTCGCCACTGCGACCGGGCAAAAATGTGGGATGATCAATCGGCGCAATATTGTATTCAAAGTTAAAATAATAGGATAACACCTCGAGATAGCTCTGAACGCCAGACAAATTGGCTTCGTCACTCGCTTCGAGCGCGCAAAGATGAATATCTGTACGCGTGCCGTAATTTTCCCCGGGATCGAGAACCCCCACTTCACCCACCTCAAAAATCCGATGCGGATACAGCGCGCGGCGGCTTGTCGCTTCGGTCTTGAGCAAACCGGGCAGCAGCGCTCCTCGAATCGCGCTGTAATTTTCGGACATGGGATTTGAAATCGAAATAATCTTTGCATCCGGATTATTCATATCCACGGTCTGTTCTTTTTGAGAACAAAGAATAGGCAAAAAGACCTCTTGAAATCCACTCCCAACCATGAGATTGCGAAATTGGTCTGCGAGATCCTCTTCTGGCGCGGCTTTGCCAACCGTAAAATCCCGGGGCATCTCGGGTTCAAAAGCCTCGTATCCCACACCGATCACAACATCTTCCACAATATCTACGGGATGCAAAATATCGTCGCGATAAGGTGCTGGGCACACGCTGATACGCCCGCCCTGTACATCGATATCCCGATAACCCATTGCCGTGAGCGCGGTCTGAATCTGCCCCATCGAAATATGTGACCCAACCACTTTGTAAATCTCATCTACATCCACCTGCACTGGCTCGGTCAGATCATACGGACAGGTCAGAACTTGCCCTCTTGGCGTGTGATATGGATAGCGCACGGTTACGGGATAAATGCGACCGCCCCGGTCAGCCATATTGACCGCCATAATCGCCATAGACAGGAGAATAGCATCGAGTTCAGGCCCCGTTGCTTCGCAAAACAAAAACGTATCCCCCACTTCAACGCGCCCCAGGCTCTGGCTATTGATCACCGGAGGCATGGAAAGAACCTCGCCGCGCGAATCGCGGATCAGGGGAAACTTATCCTTACCTTCGAGAAGATGTGCATACATCCTGCCCGCGGGATGGTCGGACAAAATCTGTCGCAAAGACATCTCCTCCTCAAACTCCAGAGGAATAAAAGCCGTCGCATCGGGATCAACCGCATCGTATCGCACCGGATACACAATATCGGACGCATCGTAAATCCCAATCGCAACAACGCTGCGACCGCGCCCATACCCATCGGCGAGTTTTTCCTGCGCCTCGATAAGCGCGTCAAGTGCCGCATCATCAATCGCAATCCCTTCACATGCAAAAGCGGCAATAAAGGGACGGATATTTCGCAATCCGGCATCGACAATAACCTCCCGTTCCTGCGATACGCCAGACGCATCAAAAAAAACATAATCCGGTTGAACATTCTCCCGATGGCTTTTGAGCAACCGCGCAAGCCCCTCTGCCGACCAGAGATCGGGGCGGTTCGTATCTTTGAGCTGAATACGGAGTGTATCGCCCTCTTCAGCATCGATTTCTGCCTTGGCAGTTTCAAGCGCAGCACTCAGGCTCTCCAAAGAATAAGCCTGCCCTGCAAGACGTTCAAAATCGGGTTTATTGACTGTAATTATTGGCATTTTTACTCCTGCTATCCTATCGCGTATTTCTAACCAAATCCAAATCCGTACTGAACAAATCGCGTATATCGTTAATACCCAGCGCGACCATCGCCATGCGATCAACCCCCAACCCCCAGGCAATAACTGGCACATCCACGCCCAGAGGTCGGGTGAGTTCAGGACGGAAAAGACCCGCACCGCCAAGCTCAATCCAGCCGAGAACAGGATGCTTCGCCTGAAGTTCGACCGAAGGCTCGGTAAAAGGAAAATAATCGGGCACATAGCGCACGGCTTCGGCCTGCGCGATCTCAAGGGCAAACAGCTTGAGCAAACCGAGCAAACTGCGAAAATTTATTTCCTCGCCCAACACAATACCCTCAGCCTGAAAAAAATCCGCTGCGTGCGTGGCATCGACATCATCCGGCCGAAAGCAACGGGCAAGGGCGAAATACTTGCCCGGGATATTTGGCTCTGAAGCAAGCGTACGCGCCGAAAGCGCGGTGCCCTGACTCCGCAAAATAAGGCGACGCGACTGTGCGGGATTGAACTCATATCGCCACCCACGCGAGCCTGTTTCGCCCCCATTTTGATGCGCCTCAGCCACCCTCGAAAAATGGGGTTCTTCAGCCTCTCGGGATCGCGTCGGCTCCGTCACATAATACGCATCGTGAATATTGCGTGCCGCGTGGAACTGCGGCATAAAAAGGGCATCCATATTCCAAAACTCGGTTTCGACCAGCGAACCTTTCATCTCTTCAAAACCGAGTGCCATCAACCGGCGCCGCACATTGTCCAGATAAGCCCGATAGGGATGGTGCTTCCCAATAAGCACCCGCGGCGGCTTAATCGACAGATCATATCGGCGAAAAGACGCACCCTGCCATGTGCCTTTCTGAATCATTTCGGGCGTGAGACGAGAAATTTCATCACCCGTGAGATTGGCTTTAACAACCTCCACAAGCACGCGCTGTCCTTCTTCAGTCAGGCGATAAATCCGCTCCGTGCGCTCGTCTAAACGAACAGGTCCCCTGCCCCCGCCGCGTTTTCGGGCATGGGCTTCAATATATTGGACAATATCACTGGGGAAATCACCGATCTCAATTCCAGTATCGGAAAATTTCGCAAAAAGTTCTGGCATCAGTCGATCAACAAAAAAAGAAGCGCGATCTGCATCGACAATAACAATAGCCCCTTTGTCCAGATCAATGATGCCATCCTTTTTCAAACCGCCAAATGCACTACCCCAGGCACCTCTGTCAAAACGCTCGTCGGCTTGCAAATCTTGAATCCCAACGCGCTCTGCGCTCGCCCGGGTCAAAAGTGCCGTCTCTGGCGTCGCGCCCTTTGAGGCAAAATCCCGTCCCACTTCCGTAAGCGAAACAGTCACGCGCGTATTTTCTCCAGTAACTTCGAGCAATTGCTTGGAAATCAGCCACTCAACCGCGCGCCGAACCTGTCCTTCGCCAATGCCCGCGCCCTTTTGAAGTTGTGCATCGGACTGCTCGGCACTGGCATTATTTTTATATGCACGCAAAATGCGAATTTCGAGAGCATGTAAAGATGCGAGATCCATTAATAGAAACTCCAATGTTAGTATAAAAAACAAAAAGCCCCTTCGTCATCATAGGGACGAAAGAGCTTTCCGCGGTACCACCCTATTTGCGCTTAAAAGCACCACTCAGTAGATGGCTGTCACCATCCTGTCCATTGTCGGCGGACCCACCGGCTCGGCTTACTAAGAAACTGTCTTTCCATTCGGCTTTGCAGCTCGGGAGGGAACTTCACCTGTGCATCCTGCAGATGTGCTTTCAGCCCAGGACACATCCTCTCTGTGCAGTTGGAAACAGGCTACTTTTCTCCTTCATAGCTTTGAAGGCAAAACATAGAAATTTACGCTACAGGTGTCAAGCCGAAAGTCGCAACTCAAAAGCCGACCTATCCGTCAACCTTTTTTCCAAATGCCTCCACAAAAAGGAGAAAATCGGTCACACCAACCACGCCATCGCCATCGATATCGAATTTGGAATCGGTTGATCCAAATGCCTCCACAAACAAGAGAAAATCGGTAATACCAACCACGCCATCGCCATCAAAATCGGCCTTGGGGTTGGCAGAAGAAACCTTGACTATTATAGAAACGGATAATGTCTGTTTTGCATTATTCGGATCATTACTCAAAATATTGATATTACCCGAAAACGTGCCCGCTGTCGAACTCGGAAAAGCGATCATAACTGTCTGTGAACCGTCGGGTTCCAGTGTAAACATCGCAGGATCAAACGTCAAACCCGGCACATCGCTGCTCTCAATACCCGTTATCTCAAGAGTCGCAGTACCCGTATTCGTAATCGTAATAGTTTGTTGACCTGTTTGACCTGCGTCAATCGTGCCGAAATCAATTGATTGTTCCTGAATAGCGATCGTCGGCGCAGGTGGCGGTTGGACGATCACAGAAACGGATAGTGTCTGGGTTGCACGATCGGGGTCATTACTCGAAATATTGATATTCCCCGAAAAAGTGCCCACTGTCGAACTCGGAAACATAATCGTAACTGTCTGTGAACTGTTGGGAGATAGTGTAAATGTAGAAGGTTCAAACGTCAAACCCGACACATCACTCAGAATACCTGTAATCTCCAGAGGCGCAGTTCCCGTGTTCGTAATCGTAATCGTCTGTTGACCTGTTTGACCCGTGTCAATAGTGCCGAAATCAACTGCCGTTTGCTGCACAGTGATCGTCGGCACACTTGCGGGTATTTGTTTTTCCAGATCATCAACCAATGTTGCCGTTGCCGCAGCAGAAATGGATGATTTCAGACTGCTTTTTGACAATTTCACAGTCCCATCGGGACCAACTACAAGGAGATAATCATGCGAGGGCGCAATAGAACGACTCGCTCCTATAAGCAGGGGAAAGGTGACTTGTGCCGCGTCCTTATAAGCCTGAACCTGCGACTGACTGCCACCCCAAACATCAAGACCGAGCATCTTAACATTGGGGTTGTTTTTATATTTTTCCCAGAATGTTTCGAGTGACGGACCCGCCGCTCTACAGAACGGTCAGGTATGCCCGATGATCGCAAGCACGAGCACTTTGCCGCGATAGTCAGAGGCACTATATGTCTTGCCGTCGAGGCCCGTTAGAAGCTGTTTTAAAACCCCTCGCTTAAGCGAGTCTGTTGATTAAGAGGTAAATCATAACGATGTAAATAAAGGCTTCACTACTGTCGGTCAAGTCTTCATAATCCTTTGATAGTCGGCGAAAATTAAATAACCAGGCAAAGGTGCGCTCGACGACCCACCGACGTTTGACGAGTTGAAAGCCTTTGCCTTTTGGGGTGACAACCTCAAGATCAATCTTATGCGTCTGCTTCTTAGCAGCGACCCATTTCTTGAGGTCTTCACCGCGATAGCCGCCATCGACCCATAGCTTGCGTAAGCGTGTCTCTCCCGTGTCAAAATACTGATTGAGCACCTGCTTTAAGCCATCACGGTCTTGGAGATCAGCAGGCGAGACATAGGTGCTGATGACGAGTCCGAGGGTATCAACGAGAAGATGGCGTTTGCGTCCATTGACCTTTTTTCCAGCATCATAACCTTTTGATTTTCCTTGTGTTGCTGTCTTGACACTTTGGCTGTCAATGCAGCCTGCTGATGCGGTAGGCTTACGTCCCTGCCGTTTTCTTTCTCGCCGCGTGAGTGCCTGTTGCACCTGCTCAAAGATGCCTTGCTCGCGCCAACGATTGAAATAGCCATACACGGTCTGCCAGCAGCCGAAGGTATGGGGTAGCATGCGCCATTGGCTGCCGGTCTTCGTCAGATACAGGATGCCATTGAACACTTGGCGCAAATTGGCAGGAGGGCGTCCGGGACCTCCTTTTCGCCATTTGCGTTTGGGCAGCAAGGGGATCAGCAGTTGCCATTGCGCTTGGGTGACATTTGTCGGATATTCTCTTTGCGTATTCATCTTTGTCCTTTCGTTTCAGGGTGATTTGCATAACCTGAATTTGGACAGATGAATACGCTTTTTCAACCCTTTTCTTCACTCACAATAGTTTTAAAACAGCTTCTTAGAGAAAAATTAACCGTTTGCGCAGAAGCAGACCCAACGAGCAGGAGTAGAATTATCGGGATGGATAATAGATATTGGCGCATGGTATTTATCCTCATATATTGGTGGAAGTGAATATATATTAAGTGATGGTGTAGTGGGCGGTCAAAACCTTCTGGATCGCGGCTAAAATCATGCCGCGATGACGCACGGGACGGCACGGGGACCGTCCCCTACAACAACACGCCGCGATGACGACTTTCATATACCGCACAGGATAATCACAATTGCAACCCTGAATGTATTACCTGTACTACAGGTATCAACGCTTCAATTTAACAGAAGTTTCTCCATACGTCAACTACAAGGAGCAAGCGATGGTCATCCTCACCGATCAAAAAAAATCGTTTTTTGATACCTTTGGATTTCTCGCGTTTCCGGGGTTATTAACAGATTGCATCGACGAAATTATCGATGTATTTGAAGCCGTATGGAGCCAACGGGGTGGGGGACACAATGGGCAACCGCACGACGGCATGCGGCGATCGTGCATCGTGCCATTTATCGACCAGCACGAACGGCTGTGCGCCCTATTGGATGATCCGCGGATCAACGGGATCCTGGCTGGACTATTGGGTGAAAACTTCAATTACATGGGGTCAGACGGAAATTATTATGCCGGAGACACGCAATGGCATTCGGACGGCTGGGGCAAGGAAATTCGATTTGTAAAAATTGCCCTGTACCTGGATCCCCTGACGCGCGACACGGGTTGTTTGCGCATCATACCGGGAAGTCACCATCTCGCAGATCAATATGCAAACGAGATTGAAAAAACCGTCCGAAATTCTCACGCGCAATGGGGCATTCACGGTCAGGACGTGCCCGCGTTAGCACTGGAAACCAATCCGGGCGATGTCGTCGTATTCAACCACAATCTGAAACACGCGGCCTTTGGCGGCAGTTCACGTCGGCGAATGTTCACCATTAATTGTAGCGAACGCTTCCCTGAAGACGAAGAACACATTGCACAGTTAAAAACACAGATTGCCGCACGCGCGCGGTTCTGGAATGATCGCGCTTACGGAAAAATCATGCTCGCAACCGCTGGTCCCGAACGCAAAAAACATCTGACACAAGTCATGGCGCACGACGGTCACCTCGCCGAACTCTCCGCTCACGCAAGAAAAGAAATGTCCGAGCCATCGCGTGGATAAATCGCACTACGCCTATCAAAACCAGAAAGCCCTGTGAGTCAAGATACAGGGCTTTTGAATATTATGGCGAAATTTTTATTTAGAAATCCGCACTCAGGAGTCACATATATATAGCGGTCGGAAAAACAAGCGGTCAGCGGTTAGCTAAAAACCTTCTGGATCGCGGCTAAAAACATGCCGCGATGACAGACGGCACGGGGACCGTCCCCAGTAGCCAAACACCAACAGTCGTCTATTTGGAGTTCCAATGAGCAAACGCGATGCAGAGCAAGTTCAAAAAATATTGGCTGGCGATCAGGCTGCTTACGAACCGCTGGTCGAGGCATATCAAGGGCGCATCTTTGCCTTTGTGGCTGGTCGAATCCGCAATTTTTCCGCAACTGAAGACATCGTTCAAAATGCGTTTGTGGAGGCATACATGCATCTCAAGTCTCTAAAATCGCCCGAAAAATTCGCAGGCTGGCTGCGGGGAATCGCACTCAATTTGTCGAACAAATGGCTTCAGCAAAAGCGTCCAATCATCTCAATTGACGACACATCGCGGGATATAACCCCTGAAATATCGGAATTTCCATTGCCAGACCTACCCGACGAAGTGCTGGAAAAATCCGAACTTAAAGAAACCGTTCTAACCGCCGTTGATACATTGCCAGACATTTATCGGGAAGCGGTATTGCTCCACTACATGGAAGGCATGACCTATTCCGAAATCGCCGTTTTTCTCGACATCCCTGAAAGCACAGTAACGGGTCGTCTTCAGGTTGCACGCAATCGCTTGCGCGACGAATTGATACCGCTGGTAGAAGACACACTCTGCGAAAAACGTCCGACACGCCAATTGACGCGCAAAATAATGGCCGCATTACCCCCGCTATTGTACGCAATGCCAACGCAGGCGAGTCTGCTCGCCAAACTGAAAGGAACAGGCATGATAAAAATAATGGGTATCATCGGCGCAGGTATCGCGGGAACGGGATTGTATTTCGGTGGGATTTCGGCAGTGTTGAATTGGGGACAAGAAAACAATGAATTGTCCCAAACGTCTCAAATACAGCTCGAATTGGAAGAACCCGCTCAAAATGAGCAACCCATTCCTGAGAAAACTGACGAGACAGAGGGCGTAGAATCCTCGCAACAAGAGGTCAAACAGGAAGTCAAATCCGATTCCAATACAAGCGGCGATACAAAAACAGAAAAACTGGACTTCAGAATGGAAAGTACGCCACAAGATTCACTGGTGAAAATCGTGTATTGGATCCCAGAAGCGGTTTATTCAGACTCCGTCTTTGTAGAAATCGATTTCTACAATAGTCATGGGGCAAGGGCCGCCAAGCCGGTCAATAAAATGCACACGCCGGGTTCTTATACGACGTTCTTATCCAAACGGAGATTGCCTGATGGAAGATACTTAGTGAGGTTATCAGCAACACAGCAATCGCTGAAAGAACATCAGGAGGTACATCACGCATTGGAGTTGGTTTGGAGATACAGATATCAATATGGAGGCAATGTACAACAAAAGATGGACTTTAAAATAGTAAGTTCACCGAGGGATCCAATAATGGAAATTGCGTATTGGATTCCAGGAAAGGTTTATTCAGACCCTGTCTTTATAGAACTCGATTTCTTCAATATTCAGGGCGCAAGGGTGGCCAAACCGGTCAATAAAACACACGCACCCGGTTCTTATACCGCGTTCTTGCCTAAACGGGGACTTCCCGACGGAACATACTTTGTGAGATTAAGAGCAAATCGATCAGAGGAAAATGCGGTGCGACGCTCATTGAATCTGATTTGGCTATACAGGAATCGAACAGAACCCAAATATCCAATAGACTTAAAAATAGAAAGTTCGCCACAAGATTCACTGGTGAAAATCGTGTATTCGATTCCAGAAGGGTTCCACCCCGCCTTTGTAGAAATCATTTTCTTCAATAATCAGAATATGATGGTAGCCAGGCCAGTCAATAAAACACACGCACCCGGTTCTTATACTGCGTTCTTATCTAAAAGGGGATTACCTAATGGAACATACTGGGTGAAGATGGCAGCCGGACGAGATTTCACATTACAGGGATCTCCTTATTCTCCTTATGTCGTGCGTCGCAGAGAGAATCTAATTTGGACAGAAAGAAAGTGAGGCTCAGCATGTATTTCAACAAGTGCAAACTGGTAGTGAGTCTGGTATTGTGCCTGAGTGCATATTCCGTGTGCTTTGCACAACAACCTACCCATTCCAAAGAAGAAATGAAGCGATTCAGCCAATTTGCGGGTGGATACCGTCCCGAGACCCCAGAGCAGTATTGGGAAGGCATATTGGGACTTGAGCAACTGCTTGCAGATTATCCCAACACCTTCCTAAAAGGCGACATCTCCATCACCCTATTGAAATATTACCAGAATGTCACCGATGATCCACACCTGTTGATAGAGCTATCTGACAAAATGCTCGCATTGCAAATGTATTCCAACGGTGCTTACCAAACGGCTGCTCGGGTACTCGTAGATAAGGAAGTTCGATCTGATAAAACGCTTCTATATGCACAAAACGCATTAAAAGAAGCATTGCAGAAACAAAAAAAATGGGGAGGTAATGGTCGAGGTGAACTAATCTGCCGCGATCTATTGGCGCGTGCTCACCAACTCGTTGGGCAACACGATCGTGCTGTCGAAGAAATAAAGACCGTGATTCGGGGTTGGCAAACCCGCAAGGATTTAGGCGACCTGGAACTGGCATCTCGGCAGGCATCTGTAGATAAAGCAAAGACCAGCTTGCTTCGGATCTATATCGACCAAAAAGCATGGACAAAGGCTTATGAACTCGCCTCAGAACTATTGCTAACCTCAGCCATACGTCGGAATATCGCAGAACTGTGGAGCCAAGCTTATGTCGGCAAGTTCGGTTCAGGCGCAGGAATGAGCAAAGCATATACTGCCTTAAAAGCCGGGTGGGATAAGAAAGTTATCCAACGCGTCGAAAAAAACCGCATTTCACGCCCTGCACCGACCTTTGAAGTCCAAAAACTGGACGGTGAGAAAATCACTTCAGCAGATTTAAAGGGCAAAGCAGTGGTCGTAACGTTTTGGGCGGGATGGTGCAACCCGTGCATTGAAGAACTGCCCTATCTCCAAAACCTCAAAGAGCAATTTAGCAAACAAAATGTTGAATTCTTAGCAGTAAATATCGACCAGGATAGCTCAATGCGCCGGGATATGGTCGCCAGCTTTCGCTACCAGAGCGCACCGCTTTTAACCTTTGCTTTAGGCGATCTGGAAATGCGAAAAGCGTTTGGATCCGACGAGATTCCATATACATGCATCATAGATCAGAACGGACAAATTCGATATGAACGCAAGGGATTAGGCACTGATTTCAGCGTGGCAATGGCGCATCAATTGCAGTGGGTCATTGGAATGAACGAGACACAGTGAGTGCTATAGGTAATACTCAAAACAAAAGGGACGCGAAACAGTTCGCGTCCCTTTTTGTATTTTTCATTTTCAAATTATTGAGAGAGAATTTCATCAATCTCCGCCATCTCCTCATCACTGAGATGCCAGCCAACGGTCGCGGCATTTGCCGTGACTTGATCGGGCGTAGTAGCCCCGGCGATCACAGAACACACACAGGGATTGGCGAGAAGCCAGGCAAAAGCCAGATCGAGAATGGTATGATCGCGTTCCTGTGCAAATTTTTCCAACGCTTCGATAATATCGAAATTTTTATCCGTGAACATACCTCGGTCTCTCTCTGCCAAACGCGTACCCTCGGGCGGCGGTTCATCTCGGCGATATTTACCCGTAAGAAAACCGCTGGCAAGGGGGAAATAGGGCAAAATGCCAATACCATAAGACTTGCAAAAAGGCACAAGCTCGGCCTCAACCTCGCGGTCGAGCATACTATATCGGGGTTGCACAGTCGAAAATGAAACCAAATTCTTCGCACGCGAAGTCCATAAGGCCTCGCAGACCTCCCACGCCATAAAATTGGAACAGCCGATATAGCGCACTTTGCCCTGAGAAACGAGATGGTCAAGCGCGTGCAAAGTCTCCTCAATAGGCGTATTGGAATCGGTCTGATGAATCTGATAGAGATCGATATAATCCGTATTGAGACGTCTGAGACTTTCCTCCACCTCTTTGAGAATATGGTAACGCGAATTGCCGCGCATATTGGGACCATCGCCCATATTCATCGACACTTTGGTCGCCAGGATAAACGCATCGCGCTTGCCCCTGATCGCCCGGCCAATATAAGACTCCGACAGCGACCCCCCATAAATATTCGCCGTATCGATAAACGTAATCCCTTCATCCAACGCCTGATTCATAACACGCGCCGTACCCCTGGCATCAAGACGCCTGCCAAAATTATTGGTCCCCAACCCAATAGCCGAAACCTGAAGCCCAGAATTGCCGAGTTGCCGATATTCCATCTTGAAACTCCTTATCAAAAAATATCGCCCTGATACAACTGCTGCAAAAACTCTGCGACAGGCAAAACATCCACACCATCAAAGTGATAGCTCCGCTTGCCCGTATAAACCCCCACCATGCGATCGACGCAAATCTGTGGAGACTGACTCATATCGCGCATCTGGCGTTCCCAACGTCTATCCCACTGATCAGACAGCTTAACTTCGAGACATACCACATGCGCCCGAGAAGATACCGTTCGCTTGCGCGTTTCAATAATAAAATCAATTTCTCCCCCTGTAGCTGTGCGATAAAATGCAATAGGACGGTGTTTTTCTCGCGTGTGATTGTACACGCGCAACTCGTGATAAATCAAAGTTTCCAAAGCCGTTCCCAACCAGATGCGGTCAAGCGGTTCATCGAGCAATCCCGCTGCTGCACGCGCAACCCCCGGGTCAAACCAATAAAATTTGGGTCGGGTTTGCTCCCGAACTTTAATATTCGGGCGATAGGCCAAAAGTTTGTGCCCCAAAAGCGTATCTTCAAGAATCGAAAAATAGATGTCGATATTGCTACGAGAAACCGCCGCATCTCGAGCGAGATTTTGCGCGTTAACCTGCTGGGCATTGATCTGACCTGCAATACCTAAAAAACGGAGAAAAGGGGGCAGATTGCGCACAATCCCCTCCTCTTTAATTTCTTCTCTAATATAGGTATTAACATAAGCATCGAGAATATCGCGGGCATACTTGCGGTCTAATTGCACGGTGGGCAACAAGCCGTATTGCAGTGAAAAATCGAGATCAAAAAGCGCGCCGAGTTCTGCGCTGCTAAACGATTCCATATGGCGAGTAATTGCGCGACCAGCAAGCAAATTAGTACCACCCCGGCGCAGTTTGCGTGCAGAAGAACCGCAAAGCACGAACCGCCACCGCTTGTTTTCAATCAACCGATGAACCTCATTTAGCAAAGCGGGAATTTTTTGAACTTCATCCAGGACAACCCAGGTCTGCTCTGGACGATTGCCGATCAAAGCCTCGAGATGATGGGGCGACTGAGAAAGCTCGAGGTAAAGTGAGGAATCGAGCAAATCGAGATAAATCGCACCGGGCAAAACCTGGCGCAAATAAGTACTTTTGCCTGTTGAGCGCGGTCCGAAAAGAAAAAATGAGCGATCGGGTAATGCCAGAAGGCGTTTTAACAAAGTATTTTTCATATTGTAAATTTACAAAACTATTGGAAAAAAACAATGTAAATTTACAAACCTGTTGTAAATTTACAATACAAGCAAATTTAGACTCTGGATTATTGAGGTATGGGCGAGCAATTAAAACGAATAAGATGCAGAGAGGGACAAAGGCGTGTGAGAGCGGTTGAATTTGAGGCGGTCCAATGGGATAGATTGCCAGGTCTCGTAGCTGGCAAGTTTGCCAATAATACTGCCGACACCGGCACCGACCACAGAAATAACAACCGTTTCTGGACTTAGAACAATATTGGCAAGGGCTGACCATCCGGTCTCGGTACTATTATTCAAATCGGACGAAGAAAAAATAACACCAATACAGAAACCCGTAACCAGACCGGCTTTGAAGCCCTTTCTGATATGGGATGTCTTGCTCAGATTAATCGACAGTTGATCGAGTTCTGAAACTGTCAAAGTTTTGTGCTCATCGCGCTTATGCGTATCTGCCAAAACGAGCAAAGAGTCGCTTACACTCGCAATAATACCCGCAAACCGGCTATCTGCTGCTTCCGCAATGCCAATAACGGCTCGATGCCCGGGTATAACGCCAGTCCGAGCCAAAAATCCACGCGCCTGGGGGTTAAACTGCACGGCGATTCTTTTCGTCTTCTTTACGCGCAGATGATCAATAGACTGGTAGATAATACGGCGTCTATAGGGCAATTGATCTGTGACAATTGTAACCGCATACCCCTGTGTGCGATTGATATAGCCTCGAAACCGCCTTTTTTGCTCACCAACAAAATACGCACCCTCGACATACGTCCCGATATCGAGATTTTTTACTTTCTCTCCCACATCAGCCGCATAACCCTCTGTACATCCCAACAGCAATATCAGAAGACACAAAACCCTTTTTATCGGGCAGGCTTTGAAAGGACGAAAAAAAAAGAAAGACGAGATAAATGGTCTCTCAAAAAAATTAGCTAACATTTGTTGTTCTTATTTGACGGACTGGATTACTGGCGTAATGACAACCAAACCTTCTGGATTAAGTGAATAAATAAACTTATTTGAAAGACCAATAAGCGATCCGTGAATAGAAAATGTTATGTTTGATCTTCGGAAGGAATATAGCGGTTGACGAGTTCGACATAATCCTCGCGAATCGGCGAGAAAATATCGAGAGCGACACAGGGACCATCTACTGCCTCGGCCCGGTGTGGCACATGGGCGGGAATGAGAAAGGCCTCGCCGGGTTCAACTGTGCGGGTCTCACCATCAATAGTAAACTTCATCTTTCCCTCGAGCATCATCCCCCCCTGCTCGTGGGGATGGCTGTGCATCGGCACAACAGCACCCGCATCAAATTCAACGCGAGAGAGCATCAAATTTTCGCCATAAGGGGTCCGAAGGCGTACGCCGGGCGCCACTTCATTAGCGGGATATTTATCCCAATCAATAAATGACATCTTGTTCAGCCTTCGGAAAATGGGCAACAGGTATATTTTCTGTTCTCTCAGGAGACTGCACACCTGTAGCAATATCGTGAACTGCGTGCAGAAGTTCTGCAGAGTAATAGCGATTGCCACACGAATCACAAACACCGATAGTGACATCTTCTAAAATCACAAATCCATTTTTGTGTTTAAATACTTCGTTTTCTAATGACTTTGCCTGTACTGTGCCATCACAATAATCGCATTGATATCCGTACATTTGCATATTATCCCTCAAGCAGACGCGCGCGCCTCCGCATCAATCGCGCCAAAGAGTTGCCGGGTCATCAAGCGGGCTGCGCTGGCGTGCAGGCGCTGTCCCACAGCAGCGATTGGCCCGCCGATTTGTACATCACCCTCAAACGAAATCTGCGTATTTTCGCCTTCAGGGGCGAGTTCCACAACGCCCTGCCCCTTGACAAATCCCGTCACGCCCTTGATATCGACCACCATTGTATAGCGGTCGGGCGGTTGAATATCTGAAAGAGTGACGCTACCCGTGTATTTGCCGCGAACGGGACCAACCCCTGCTGAAACCGCCATGTCATAAACGCCATCTGCCCTGTGTTCCAGCTTATCGCAACCGGGCATACAACGAGCGAGCACCTCGGGATCGATAAGCAACGCAAAAGCGCGCTCAACATTTGCGCCAATGGTGTGTGTACCCGTTAGTTCCAAAACGCCTCCTAAAAAAAAACGGCCCTCTCCCCAAAAAGAGAAGAGGGCCGTGAAATCAAGCTGCGCGTTCAATTGCCCGACTCAATGCCCGTTGTGCAAACAAACGGGCCAAATGGGCGCGGTAATCGCCAGAAGCGTGGTGATCTCCCTGAAACTCTTCCACGCCATCCGTCGCATGGGCTGCCGCATCGGCAACAGCATCAATACCCTGCCCTACAAGTGCGTCTTCGACCGCATGGGCGCGATATGCCGCCGGCGCAACACCGGTAACACCCACAGCCACAGAAGCGCAGTTACCCGCATCATCCAGAGTAACCTGAGCCGCAACGCCCGCAAGAGCAAAACCGGACGCGGACTGTCGCATCTTGACATACGCACCACCCGAATTCCCGGGCGGAGTGGCAATGCGAATGCCCGTGAGGACCTCGCCGGGTTGCAAATCTGTAATAAAGAGATCCAGAAAAAAATCAGACGCAGAAACCGTGCGTTCACCATTGGGACCGGCAATATCGAATTGTGCATCGAGGGCAAGCATGGTCGCCGGCCAATCCGCAGCCGGGTCGGCATGGGCAATACTCCCGCCCACAGTGCCTCGATTCCGCACCTGCATATCGCCAATTTCCGCTGCCGTCTCGGGCAAGAGTGAACATTTTGAAGGCAACAAGCGATGGCTTTCCACAGCATAATGCGTGGCCAGGGCACCAATGGTAATGGCCTCATTGCCCGCAGTCACTTTTTTTAAGCCGGCAATGCCGCCCAGGTCAATAACAACCGAAGGCGCGGCAAGACGCAATTTCATAGACGGAATCAGACTGTGACCGCCCGCCAGTACTTTGGCATCGTCGCCGAACTCCTGTACCAGACGCATCGCGCTTCTCAAAGTTTTGGGTGCGTGGTAATCAAAGGGGGTCATCGTTTAGGTCTCCTGCATGAGTTTCCAGAGTTTTTCAGGGCGCAAAGGCAGATCGATATGCCGCACGCCAAAAGGTTTTAGCGCGTCAATCACCGCATTGGCTATCGCGGGCGTGGAACCAATCGTACCCGCTTCGCCCACACCTTTGACACCCATTGGATTGACGGGCGAAGGCGTGACCGTATTCGCCAATTCAAAGCGCGGAAAGTTGTGCGCCTTGGGCAAGGCATAATCCATAAATGAACCGGTGATCATCTGCCCGCTTTCGTCGTAAATGGCTTCCTCGTAAAGGGCTTGTCCCACACCCTGCGCAATACCGCCGTGTACCTGGCCCTCGACAATCAACGGATTGATAATATTCCCGCAATCATCAACGGCGATATAACGCTGCATCTCAACCTCACCCGTATCGGCATCCACCTCGACCACGGCGATGTGCGTACCAAAGGGATAGGTAAAGTTTGGCGGCTCAAAAAAGTGCGATTCGGCAAGACCGGGTTCTGTGCCCTCGGGAAGTTGTACACCCACATGAGCCACCATCGCGATTTCGCTCAATGTGAGACCCGACTCGGGCGCACCCTGAACACAATATTTGCCATCTTCAACCACAATATCCTGCGGGTTGCTCTCCAGCAGATGCGCGGCGATATTGATCACTTTGTCTTTCACCTTACCCATCGCATGTACCATCGCCGTGCCGCCCACAGCCGTCGCGCGGCTGCCAAATGTGCCAATGCCGTATTGCACCGTATCGGTATCGCCGTGGATAATGCGAATATCGTCAATATCAACGCCCAGACCATCGGCAATAAGCTGGGCAAACGTCGTCTCCTGCCCTTGCCCGTGGGGCGATACACCCGTGAGCACTGTTACCTTGCCGGTAGGCTCTACGCGCACCGTGCTGCTTTCCCAACCGCCAGCGGGCATCGCAGCAGAAGGACCCATACCGCAAATCTCCACATAGGTAGAAAACCCAATACCCAGGTATCGGCCCTCTTCGCGCAATTTGGCCTGCTGCTCGCGCAAAGCCTCGTAATCCGCCATCTTAAGCGCCTTGTCGAGCGCAGCCGTATAGTCGCCACTATCATAAGCCACAGCAGTTCCCGTTTCATAAGGAAAGGCGTCCTTACCGATGAAGTTTTTGCGCCGCACCTCCAGAGGATCCAGATCCAGATCGTGCGCCATCACATCGATCATGCGTTCGATGAGATACGTAGCTTCGGGACGCCCCGCACCCCGATAGGCATCAGTCGACATCTTATTCGTAAAAGCGGCTTTGAGATTCATCTGCACATTTTTAAATGTGTAAGAACCACACAGCATCAAACCCGTGAGCGTGGGAATGGCTGGCGTGAGCAACTGATAATAAGCCCCCACATCTGCCGTGACCGTGTATTTAAGACCGAGGATCGTGCCGTCGTTTTTGACCGCGAGTTCGACATCCCCAGTCTGGTCGCGTCCGTGAATGGTATGCAAAAAATTCTCACGGCGGCCTTCAATCCATTTAACGGGTTGCACGAGATATTTCGCCATGTGCCCGAGCAGGGCTTCTTCGGCATACACATTGAGTTTGCAGCCAAAGCCACCGCCCACTTCGGGCGCGATAACGCGCACATGGTTTTCGGCCATATTGAGCATAACGGATATTTGCGTGCGCAAGAGATGGGGAATTTGCGTGGATGACCACAAGTTGAGCTGGTCTTTGCCCGGCAGGTATTGGGCAACCACACCGCGCGTTTCCATTGGATTGGGAACCAGACGTTGATGATCAATGCGCTGGCTGACAATTTGATCGGCTTCGGCGAAAGCCGCGTCAATATCGCCCCCGGCAATGCTCCAGGTAAAAGCCATATTATCGTCCCAATCTTCGTGGATAATAGGCGCATCATCGGCAAAAGCCGTTTCGGCCGAGTTGACGGCATCGAGAGGATCGTAATCGACTTCGATCAAGTCCAGTGCATCTCGGGCAATGTACGCGTCAGTCGCTGCAACAGCGACGACGGGTTCACCAACAAAACGCACTTTTCCCGTAGCAAGCACGGGATGGTGGGGCACTTTAATACCCGGAAATCCCGCCGGATCTGTAGCCGCACAGGGAATCCCACCAATTACGTCTTTGACATCATCGCCAGTGACAACAGACTTGACACCGGGGAAATTCTGAGCCGCATCGGTATTGATGCTGTTGATGCGCGCATGGGCATAAGGGCTTCGCAAAATCGCGACATGCAACATATTGGGCAGCCTGATATCATCGACATAATGTGCCAGGCCCTGGATCAGTCGGGGGTCTTCGCGGCGCTTAATACGGGCGCCAACAGTTTTGCTAATAGGCATGGGGCGCCTCCTATGTGGTCATTTTTTTCGACGCGTATTGAACCGCATCGACAATGTGTTGATACCCTGTGCAGCGGCACAGATTGCCTTCTATACCGCGTCGAATATCGGCTTCGCTGGGTTTGGGATTGCGTTCTAAAAGCTGGTGCGCGGCAATAATCATGCCCGGCGTGCAAAAACCGCATTGCAATCCGTGGCATTCCCAGAAGCCCTCCTGAATGGGGTGCAATTCACCATTTTGGGCAAAGCCCTCAATTGTGGTGATTTCGGCACCATTGGCTTGCACTGCCAGAACCGTACACGATTTGACAGCATCTCCATTGAGCATCACACTGCACGCGCCACAAAGGCTGGTCTCACAGCCTACGTGCGTGCCAGTAAGCCCGACGACATCGCGCAAAAAATCCACGAGCAACATACGCGGTTCGACATCGTAGCTTTGATGCTCCCCGTTCACAGTGACTTCAATTTTCACGCAAGCCTCCTTTGTAAAGGGGGGGAAGAAGGAATAAACTTACACTCTATCGCAAGATATGGCGCATGAGAACGCGATGCAAATAGTTTTTGGGAGGCTTTGGCGACAAAGGTCGGGATTAGATATCTTGGCAAAACATCACTTTCTCATTATGTTGAAAAATAAAACTTAAAACAGGAGAAAACCATGAAAACACTTTATTACGTCGCCGACCCCATGTGTTCCTGGTGCTGGGGATTTCAGCCAGTACTGGAAAAAGTAAAAGAAGCCCTACCCGAAGAATTGTCACCCGTATATATCATGGGTGGATTGGCACGCGACACCGATGACCTCATGCCCGATGCGGTGCGCGCGCATATCCAGCGCGCATGGCGCGAAGTCGCTGCGATAACAGGCGCGCGTTTTAACTGGGACTTTTGGGAAAAATGCAAACCGCGGCGATGCACCTACCCCGCTTGTAGGGCATTTTATGCGGCTCAAAATCAAGGAACTGGCACTGCGATGTTTGAAGCCATTCAACGCGCTTATTATCAGGAAGCGCGCAACCCATCGGATGTAGAAGTCCTCGTTGCATTAGCGGGTGAAATCGGGTTAGATACAGAGCAGTTTGCATGCGACCTATCTTCACCCGAAATAGAACAGCAGATGCAGGATGGATTTAACATCAGGCGATCGATGAATGCCAATCAATTTCCAGGTCTCGTCGTCAGGAACAACGCATCCGTAACCTTTATCACCAGAGGGTATAACGATGCGGAAACCGTATTGGCTCACCTGCAGACCGCATTGAGGTAGATCGCTACCTATTCCCAGAGCCTGCGGACATCGAGTTCAAAATTGGGCAACAGGGGATCGCCCGAGACAACCTCGGGATCGGACAGACAAATAACCGCTTCATCTGGACGATAAACATAAATATTTCTCTCTCTCGGATCGATAAGCCAGCCGAGTTGCGCGCCATTATCGATATATTCCTGCATCTTATCTTTTATGGTATCAAGGCGATCCGTTCGAGAAAGCAGTTCGACGACGAAATCGGGACAAATTGGAGCAAACTCCTCCTGCTCATCTTCTGAAAGCACTTCCCATCGCTCTTTGCGAATCCACGCCAGATCAGGAACACGCACAGCGCCATTGGGAAGCGTGAACCCCGCGGATGAATCAAAGCCAAAACCCGTTTCATCAGATTGCATCCAAGCATAAAATTGACCAATAAGTCCAAAGTTCCGCTGTCCAGATTTGCTCCCTGTTGGCGGCATAATGATCACATCTCCTTCGCAAGTGAGTTCCATTCTCAGATCGGGATTGGCCTGGCAGAATTCAAAAAACTCATGCCTATCCATGCGCAATACAGGCCCGAAATGTAGCGTAAGAGCATTTTGGTCTGTTTGTAATGCAATCGCACTCATGGAAAATCCTCCGAATAAGAAAGACTGGACGTGCTAATAATAAAAAATACCCACAATCAAAATTTTGTGCAACCTGATAAGCGCGTATTTCTCGTACATTCACAAGACAGCAAACATCGCCTTGACATCAATACGAAGTTTTGAAATATTAGGGAATTATATCCGCAACCAAAAACGGGAAGGAGAGCGCAGAAATGGCCGACCAAAACATTCCGACACAAGATCAACAAAACGAACTGCTATTCATGCAACTGGTCATGATGTTTCAAGGCATGGCATTGCAAAACCTGGGCAAAGTGATGAATCCCATGACCAACCAGATCGAGCGCAATCTGGAACAAGCCAAAAACATGATTGACCTCCTCGGCATGCTGGACGAAAAAACAAAAGGCAACTTAACCGACAATGAGCAAAGACTACTGGAACACGCCTTATTTGAACTGCGAATGAATTATATAGATGAACTCAAAAAGGACGAATCTTCTGAAGATCAAGCACCAGAAGAGGAACAGACACCAGATAACAGCTCTGAGAACGAAGTGGAGGAAAAGAGTTGAGCGCGCCAAACAAGTGGTCAGCTTATTGCTTACTACTCATTATGTATCTACCTTTGAGTTGTGCTTATTATTCCACATCAGCCACGGGCAGTGGTGGCATTCGCTCCGTCGCTGTACCTCTACTCGAAAATGAAAGCCTCGAAGCCGGTATTCACCAGGCATTGACAGACAGCTTAATTCAGGGATTTGTCTCTGATGCGGCCTTGCGCGTCGTCGAAGAAGACCAGGCCGATGCCGTATTGCAAGGCACTGTACTGGAAATCAAAGAAGAACCCTTTACCTATGGCGGTCAACCGGGTGCCGAACAATATCAAATTTCTGTCTTTGTAAAAATGGCCTTTTACGATACGCGGGAAAAGCAAACACTCTGGGAAATTGACCGCATGCGCGGTTACGGCATTTACGATGCGGCAAGCCAACGCGACCTCGCTCGCACAAAGGGCATCGGCGATGCGCTGCACATGCTCACCAAAGACGTCGTAGATCGAACGCAGGTGGGAGGATGGTGAAAAAAGGAAAAACACATGCCTGAAAACAACGCAGTTGTCGATGATTTCATGCAATTGATCGGCGGCACGCCCCTGATACGCTTAAACAGTCTGGCGACATCCGACATGGCCGAAGTCGTCGTCAAAATGGAATCACTAAATCCGGCCCGCACGGTAAAAGACCGCATTGCCCTATCCATGATCGAAGCCGCAGAACGCGACGGACACTTAAAACCGGGCATGACCATCGTCGAACCGACCAGCGGCAACACGGGCATTGGTCTGGCAATGGTTGCCACAGCGCGAGGTTATCGCCTGCTTTTAACCATGCCCGATTCTATGAGCCGGGAGCGACGCGACCTGCTCGAAAGTTACGGTGCCGAATTGATATTAACACCGGGCGATCTCGACATGTCCGGCGCCGTCTCAGAAGCCGAACGACTCGTAAAAAAGTCACCCGAAACCACCTTTATGCCACAACAATTTAACAACCCGGCCAACCCGGAAATACACCGCCAAACCACCGCCCGAGAAATATTAGAAGCCGTTGACGGGCACCTCGACGCTTTTGTAGCCGGAATAGGCACGGGCGGAACCATTACAGGTGTAGGCGAGGTCTTAAAAGCCGAATTAGACCACGTACGCGTGATCGCCGTCGAACCCGCCAAATCCCCGGTCCTATCGGGCGGAAAAGCCGGCCTACACGGCATCCAGGGCATCGGTGCAGGATTCATTCCCTCAGTACTCAACCGCAATATTTTTGACGCCCTAATATGTGTACGCGATGAAGACGCCATTAAAACAGCTCGCAAACTGGGTCGCGAAGAAGGCATCCTGGCCGGCATATCAGCCGGGGCAAATGTATTCGCTGCCCTGCAAATTGCCCGCGACCTGGGTCCGGGAAAGCGAGTCGCAACTATAATCTGCGACTCGGGCGAGCGGTATTTCAGCGTACCTGAATTCTTACAAGCATAGACGATTCTGAACCCACTTACCAGCGGAGATCCTCATGAGCAATACTCCCAATTATTTGAAAAATTACGCCGACCTTTACGCCAATAATCCGCGTGCTGCCGCACTGCAATGGTTCCGCGAGGCCCGTTACGGTTTATTTTTACACTATGGATTGTACTCTCTGATAGGTCGGCACGAATGGGTGCAATTGCGAGAACTCATTCCCGTTGCCGAATATGCAAAACTCATCAACGACTTTACCGCTGAAAATTTCGATGCCGAGCGCATAGCACAATTTGCCGTTGACTGCGAAATGAAATACATCAATATCACCACGCGACATCACGATTCATTTTGCTTATTCGACACAGCGGAAACGGATTTTAACAGTGTCAATGCCCCGGCGGGCCGCGACTTGATCAAAGAACTGGCCGAAGCATGTGATCGACACGCACTCGGCTTGTGTTTGTACTATTCCCATGGACGGGATTGGAAACATCCACATGCCCCCAACAATGACGAATGGGGGGGGCAAGCAAGACCCAAATACGACCCACCCGAACCGAGCTATGCTACGGGTTCGGCGCACAACTTGCAAATCTATCTCGATTTTATGCAGGCGCAAATTACAGAACTACTCACAAATTACGGTCCCGTAGCTGCAATCTGGCTGGATGGGATTGGCGTTCTCAACAACGGCGACAACACAAAATTTAAGTGTCAGGAACTCTACGACTATATTCACAACATGCAACCACAGGTACTCGTCTCCTACAAACAGGGCTTGCTGGGCACCGAAGACTTTCAGGCACCTGAACATCAGGCCGTAGAACAGGCACACAAACCCATGGAAATTTGTACGACAATGTGCTCTGGACCAGGTGGGAAGGGCGTATCGTGGGGCTATCTCGCCGAAGGAGGCCACCACAAAGATGAGGAAGAAGTTTGGAAGGCATTGACAACAGCGCAGGAAGGCGGTTGCAATTTATTGCTAAATTCCGGTCCCCTGCCCGATGGATCACTCGATGAAAAAGATGTGCCCGTATTGCTCGCAGTGGGCGAACGCATTAGAAAAGAGGGATTTCCGGGAGAAGGAGCCTGATCTATTGTGTCAATTCGTGCTACCGACATTCACCAATCCCAATCCCTGACGCAACGATCGCCCTGGTGGGCAATTGCATTGGCCGTGTTTATCACGGTATCAATAAACGCAATCATTCCCTATACCCATCATTACATGCACACCATATCACTGGTCGAAGGCATGATACCGATGGGTATTTTTATGCCATTTTTGGTACTGATCTTTATCGTAAATCCCACGCTACGCGCTCTGGGATGTGCATTACAACCCTGGGAATTGATCTTCATTTTTGCCGTGGGCTACGTGAGCATGTCCATCAATGAACTGCTGGGGCGCGTACTGGCGACTTATGCCGTAATGCACTACATGGCAACGCCGGAAAATCTCTGGGAAGAATACGTCTTTGGCCTCGTTCAACCCTATCTCGTAGTCGAAGATGCCGAAGAGCAACTGGCCTGGTTTTACGAGGGCCTGCCTCGCAACGCAACAATTCCCTGGGCAATCTGGATACGCCCCACATTCTGGTGGCTGAGCTTTATCGCTGCGCTTGGCCTGGGATCAGTCGCATTGGCAACGATCTTGCGCCGGCAATGGGTCGAGCAAGAGCGGTTGCCATTTCCCTTTGCACAAGTCGCCGAAGAATTGGCAGAAACAGCGGGGCCAAAAGGATTTCCCGAATATATGAAACAGCCGCTATTCTGGGCTGGCTTTTCCATTCCCTCAGTTATCGTCCTGTGGTACATCATCGGCTACTTCGACCCCAGCTTCCCCGTGATTACCGTGGGGATTCAGAATCACACGATCTCATTGGGACGATACGTGCCGTTCTTGCACGGACGGCTCAACTTTTTGATTATCGGATTTGCGTACTTTACCGATTTGCAGGTCTTATTTTCGATCTGGGTATTCTGGATATTCACCTGGCTACAAATAGGGATGACCAATCGCCTGGGCCTGGCCGAGGGCCTTGGCGAATTCGCCGGCACGCGACAGCAAGCATTGGGGGGATTTATCGTCTTTTGTCTGTGGGGATTGTGGATTGCGCGGCACCACCTGAAAGCAGTCTTTCAACAGGCATTTCGACAGACCAAAAATATGGACGACCGGAACGAATTGATGTCCTACCGCACAGCGGTCACCACATTTCTCGCCTGTGCGCTATTTATCATGTTCTGGTTGTTCAAAGGTGGGATGACACCATTTTGGGCGGTATTGGTCGCGGTATTCTGGTTTATTTTCTACACCGGATTTGCCAAAATCGTAGCAATGACCGGACTCGTATTCCTGGAATCGCCCAGCAGCCTGGGCACGGGCATTATGGGATTCGCACCCCCCGATTCACTGTCATCAAACACAATTGTCGTGCGGCAACAAGTGGGCAGCATGTATCAAAATGGCAAAAGTTTTACCATGCCCGCTGCCGCCCATGCCGCGCGGTTGAGTATCGGCCTGGGCAATCGGGCGCGTGTATTGGGCTTGACCATCGCATTTGCATTTGTGTTTTCGCTCATTGCAGCAGCCGCATCCACAATTTATCTGGGCTATACCGATGGCGCGTTTAATTTTGGCTCGTACATGTTTCGGGTTGCCGCGCCGCGTTATTACGATGGCATTGTATCGTCCATCCGCGACATTGGCAAAGAAACCCATTACGTTCTTCGGATGGCATTTACGGTATTTGGCGCATTGGCAATGGGCATCTTAACCCTGTGCCAATACCGGTTCACCTGGTGGCCTCTCCATCCCATCGGTTTTACAGTAGTAACCTTTTATTCGGCGCGCACCGCTATTTTATCCATATTTCTGACCTGGCTGATTAAATTTGTTATTTTTCGCCTGGGAGGAATCGCACTATATCGCAGGGCAAAACCCTTTTTCTTCGGCATGATTGTGGGATACACCCTATCGCTTATTGTGAGCATGAGCGTCGATCTCATCTGGTTCCCCGGGCAAGGGCACAATCTGTTTTGGGGAGACTAATTAAACGCCCTGCTTGCTTTGAAACATCTGCGACACCCAATCGGATAATCGGGTATTGAGCGGTTTTAACATCACGAGCGCATCTTCGCGAGGGTGTGTATAATACGCTTTTCTAATCGCCATGGTCTCAAACCCCATCTTCTTATAGAGATCAATCGCAACCCAATTGGACATACGCACTTCCAGAGATACCACGCGCGCCTTTGTCTCCAACAGATCAAATACAGCTTCTATCGTCTTTCTTCCCAATCCCCTCTGTTGAAAATCAGGCGCAATAGCGAAATTCGCCAGATGAAATTCCCGATCAATCAAAAAACCCACGACATAGCCCACAATCTCGCGCTCCACCATAACCACCCAGCAAAAGCCGTTTTTGCGATCCCGCGCAAACTCAAAATCGCGGCATTTCCATGGAGAGGGAAAAACAGCCCTTTCAATTTTTACAACCCATCTGAGATGCGAAGGGATCATCTGCACCAGCACGGGCGTCATCGGATTATCCATCACCTGTCAAATCCTCGCACGCGCTCTGCTTGTGTTCGCCGCAAATAAAAAGGCTCGGCCATCTCCATATCATCCACCTCTCCCCGTTCGCAACGCGCCTGACCCAGCAGGGCAACAGCCCCAGCAGTGGGGCGGCCCAGAGCTGCGTTTACAAAATACGCATCTCGCCCCAAAGCATTGACAATAACATCGCGATGCGCCCAGGCGCCATCTCCCACCACGGTCACGGGACGCGGCAGATGTGTGATCCAATTGGAAACCGCATCTGCGCGATCGGGCATTCTCGAAATCGGATCCCCCGCCACGAGATCATATACCCCCGCATACACATCGCCTCGCCGAGCGTCCAGCATTGGACAAACAGGCATCCCTTCTACCCCTGCCCCAAAAGCCATGCCCGCAAGGGTTGATACGCGCACAAACACAAGATCGGCACCGCGACACAACCCCTTCGCCAGGCCCATACCGATACGCAACCCCGTAAACGAGCCGGGACCAGCAGCCACAGCCACGCCATCCAGATCGCCAACACTTACACCCGCCTCTCGCAACACCATCTCAATCATCGGCTGCAACCGTTCCGAATGATGTGACCCCAATTCCAAAGTGTATTCCACAACCACGCGTGCATCGCAGGCCAAAGCCACACTGCATACCGGTGTTGAAGTCTCAATACCCAAAATTTTTGTCAACTTGCAATACCTCAAAACAACGTATTTTGTGACCCCTCTTCCGGAGGCGTTTTCCCCAAATGCAAATACGCCCGCGCCGTCGCCTGGCGCCCCCGATGCGTGCGCACCAGGAACCCCTCCTGAATCAGATAGGGTTCATACACCTCCTCGAGCGTATCTGTCTCTTCACTCAGCGCAGCCCCCAAATTATTCAAACCAACGGGACCCCCGTCGAATTTATCGATCAGCGTTTCCAATAATCGCCGATCCATTTCATCCAACCCCTTTGCATCCACCCCCAACAACGCCAGTGCCTTAACCGCAACTTCTTCTGTAATCATCCCATCGGCACGTGCCTGTGCATAATCGCGAGACCGCGACAACTGACGCCCGGCAATGCGCGCTGTTCCCCGCGACCTGTGGGCAATCACACGCGCGGCATCCTCTTCAATCTCAATACCCAAAATACGCGCAGCCCTCACCACAATGGCCTGCAACTCCTCGGGGGCGTAAAAATCCAGCCGCTCCAGCAAACCAAAGCGCGTTCGCATCGGCGCTGTGAGCAGTCCCATTCGCGTTGTTGCGCCCACCAGAGTAAAGGGTTCCAGCGGAATTTGATACGACCTGGCACTCGGCCCGCTATCGATCATAATATCCAGCGTAAAATCCTCCATTGCCGAATACAGATGTTCTTCTACCACCCGATTCATGCGATGGATCTCGTCGACAAACAGCACATCGCGCTCATTCAAATTCGTCAAAATCCCCGCCAGATCAGCCGGGCGTTCCAGTATCGGCCCCGATGCCACCTGAATTTCAACCCCAAGCTCGTGCGCTATCACATAAGCCAGAGTGGTCTTGCCCAGGCCGGGAGGCCCGTGCAACAAAATGTGATCCATAGCCTCATTGCGATGACGCGCAGCCTCCACAGCAATACGCAAATTCGTCTTCACCTTTTCTTGCCCGACCATATCGTCAAATCGAATCGGACGAATCCGCTGATCGCGCTCGAGTTCGTCGCCATCCTGAAATTCGGGATCGGTAAATCGTTCATCCATAAAAGTTGGCCTTATGACTGCTAAATACTCCTCAATGCCCGCCTAATCACTTCCTCAATCGGCGCGTCGTCGCCCATCTCCTGCAAAACAGTCGCAACAATTTTGCGCGCCTGCACCGGATTCGCGCCCAAACCCGATAGGGCAGCAGCGGCTTCGTCTAATACATCCGGATCTGCATGCCCCACGGCATCGGATGTAAAATCTTCTGGCGCAATATCGCCAATTTTGTCCTTCATTTCCAGCACCAGACGCTGCGCGAGTTTTTGACCAATACCCTTGATGCGCGTCAACCCTTGAGCATCTTCTGCGGCAACCAACCGCCTGAAATCGGCAATGGGAATACCGGACAAAATTTTCAATGCCATCGGTGGCCCAATACCCGAAACCCCAATCAGGCGTTCAAACAAATCGCGCTCGGACACCGAGGCAAATCCGTAAAGCGTCATCGCGTCTTCCCTCACATAGAGATGCGTAAGCACATTGACGCGCCCATCCTCAACCAAAAGCGATTCATAACTCGACAGTGAAATATTGACGTGATACCCCACGCCTTGAACATCGACAATGACATGGGTCGGATGTTTTTCGACCAGTCGCCCTTCTAAAAACGCAATCATCTTATTACCGCCCTCCTGTCAATCGCCGCCGCGACTTCGCATTCACGCCGATTTCTTTGAGTTTTTCATCAAATCGACTTTGTTCTCTGCCGTCCTGCTTCAATGCCTCGATTTTCTCTGCCAGTTTATTTTCCCGTATTCCAGGCCCTCGCGCGGCAACCTTCTGATGCGCGTGGCACAGGGCAATCGCCACGGCATCTGTCGCATCGAGTGTCTGATCCAGTGCATTTTTGCCAAATAACCGCTGGATCATAAATTGCACCTGTTCTTTGGACGCACTGCCCCGGCCCACAACGGCTTTTTTTACTTCGCGGGGCGCGTATTCAGAAATGGGCAGATCGGAATTGGCCAGAGCCGTCACAATAGCCCCTCGCGCCTGACACAACTTAATCAGCGATTGCGTATTGACACCGTAAAAAACAGATTCAAGCGCGACTTCATGTGGGCCTGCATCCGCGACCAGTGCGAGCAAGTGATCGTAGATATAAAGCAAGCGCCGGGGGAAAGACAATTTGTTACCGGGCCGAATACAGCCGCATTGCAGCAACCGATTTTTCCGGTTCTGGTGCTCAACCAGACCAAAACCAGTCACCACACTACCCGGATCAATACCCAGAATGATCACGCGGACCACCTTTCGTGGAAGTGTGAAGTAGGAAGTGTGAACTGGGGAGCTAGCGGGCTGGGACTGACAAGAAATTTGGGAGGGGGAAATCAAACTGTCAGGACTGCTAATTCTTTGTCGTCAATCTCAAAATTGGCATATACCCGCTGCACATCGTCATTGTCTTCGAGCATTTCCATCAAGGCCAATAATTGCTGCGCGGTTTTGCCTTCAACGGGCACGGTATTTTGCGGAACGCGCGTCAATTCAGCGCGCTCAATTTCGACACCCGCATCTTCAATCGCTTTGCGAACGCTTTCAAAATCGGGCAGGGATGCATAAACTTCATAGATATTCTCTTCTTCTGCAATATCCTCGGCACCAGCATCTAAAGCTATCAGCATCATCTCTTCTTCTTCCACGCCCTCTTTGGACACAGAAATCAGACCCTTTTGCTCAAACACCCAAGCCACAGAACCACTTTCGGCCATACTGCCATTGTATTTGCTAAACAAATGCCGCACTTCAGATACCGTGCGATTTCGATTATCTGTCAGCGTTTCAACAAACACGGCCACACCGCCCGGTCCATATCCCTCGTAAATCGCACCTTCATAAGACTCGCCTTCAAGCTCTCCCGTACCCTTTTTAATCGCGCGCTCAATATTGATCATGGGCATATTTTCTGCCCTGGCACCTGAGACAGCCGCACGCAGACGAGGGTTATTCGCTTCATCGCCGCCACCCTCGCGGGCTGCCACAGTAATCTCTCGAATCAGTTTGGTAAACGCTTTGCCTCGGGCCGCGTCCTGACGGCCCTTGCGATGCTTGATATTTGCCCATTTAGAATGTCCAGCCATTCTGCCGTACTCCTTTATTCAGTGGTATTCTCACATCCCATATCCCAATCCAAATGTAGTCAGAACCCCGCCATTGTGCAATAGGAAATACGCTATTTAAGACGCGCGGATGTGCAACATATCCATAAATTCCCACACGCGCATGGTATCCAAATCCGAACCTTCAAACACAGCCAACATATCTTGCACCTGCCGCATCTCAAACCGCGTCGTCATATTTTTCACAAACTTTTCCACCAACAAGGGCGCGGCCTCCTGCCGCCTTCTTCGATGCCCAATGGGATATTCAACCGTCACGGCCTCTGTCGCCGATCCATCTTTGAAAAACACCTGCACAGTATTGGCAATTGACCGCTTGTGTGGGTCGTGATAATCCCGCGTAAACCGCGCGTTTTCTGTCACCACCATCTTCTCTCTCAACGCATCAATACGCTCGTCATCTGCGCGCTCCTCTTCGTAGTCATCTGCGGTCAAAACGCCAGAAATCAGCCCTATAGCCACCATATATTGCAAACAGTGATCCCGATCTGCTGGATTGTACAGCGGACCGGTCTTATCGATAATTTTTATAGCGGCTTCGTGCGTCTCGATCACCACCCGCTCGACAGCCTCCAAACGCGGTGCCACCTCATTGTGCAACGCAAACGCAGCTTCTACCGCTGTTTGTGCGTGAAATTCGGCAGGAAAAGACACTTTGAACAAAACGTTTTCCATCACATAAGAACCATACAAACGTTGAAACTGAAACCGGTCCCCATTCCACAATCGGTCGTAAAAACCCCATACGGGTGCAGACAATGCCTTTGGATATCCCATTTCGCCGCGTCTTGTCTGCAATGCCAAAAACACGCCACGTGCAGTAGCATCTCCCGCCGCCCAACTCTTGCGCGATCCAGTATTGGGTGCATGGCGATAAGTTCGCAAAGGACCCAAATCGCACCACACCTGAGACAATGCATTGACGATCTGCGCCTCATCACATCCCAACAGACCAGCAGAGATCGCCGCGCTCGCCAACTTCACCAAAATCACATGGTCCAGCCCCCGGGCATTAAAACTGTTTTCCAGTGCCATCACGCCCTGAATTTCATGCGCTTTGATCATCGCCACAAACACATCCCGCATGACCAGCGCATCTCGCCCCTGTGCGCGTTGCGTGCGCGACACCCAGTCCGCCACACCGAGAATTGCACCCAGATTATCCGAAGGATGACCCCACTCAGCCGCCAACCACGTATCGTTAAAATCCAGCCAACGCACCATTGTCCCAATATTAAACGCAGCAGTCACCGGATCGAGTTCGTAATCAGTTCCCGGCACCCGCGCACCGCACGGCACAATCGTTCCCGGAACCACGGGGCCGAGCATCTTGGTACACTCAGAAAACCGCAATGCCAATACCGCACACCCCAAACTATCCATCAGACACAATCGAGCCGTCTGAAAAGCCTCCGCAGAATTCACTTCGCAATCCAGCACGTACTGTGCAATAGCCACCAGTTCTCTATCCGGTGCCCGATCATCCATGGCAATCCTCAATCTATCAACCCCTTTCTTCCAACGGCACATAATCTCGCGCCTCTACCCCCGTGTATTCCGCCAGAGGCCGAATCAGCTTATTATCTGCTCGCTGTTCCATCACATGAGCAGCCCAACCGCTACAACGACTGAGTACAAATACAGGTGTGAAAAGCGCCGTCTCAATACCGGCCATATGATACGCTGTTGCCGAATAAAAATCCAGATTTGGAAACAGCTTTTTTTCATCCCACATAACCTGCTCAATCGCTTCAGAAACTTCGTAAAGACTCATATCGCCTTTTGCTTCGCTCACCTGACGCGCCCAATCTTTAATAATCGCATTGCGCGGGTCTCGCACGCGATAAACCCCGTGCCCAAACCCCATAATCAATTCTTTGCGCGCCAGCATCTCTCGCACGCCCATTGCCGCGTCTTCGGGAGTCTCGAACTGTTCAATCAATTCCATTGCCCGCTCGTTTGCGCCCCCGTGCAAAGGTCCGCTCAAAGTACCAATTGCCCCGGTAATACATCCATAAAAATCGGCAAGTGTAGAGGCGCATACTCTGGCCGTGAATGTCGAAGCATTAAACTCGTGCTCGGCATATAAAATCAACGACGCATCCATCATCCGACATTCCAACTCAGAAGGCGTCTGTTCTTTGAGCATATGCAAGATATAAGTCGCGTGCTCATCCACATCCAAAACATCAGCACCCAGATGCCAGACCCCCAGCATAGAGGGCAATGCACCCAAAAGCCGCACAGCCACAGTGTCCTCCAAACCCTGCTCTGGCTCGGCAATGCCAAGCGCCGACACACCGGTTCGCAACACATCCATCGGATGCGCGTCTGAAGGCAGCGAACTCAAAACTCGCACAACCAGATCCGGCAACTGCCGGTGCGCCCGCAACTGCGTCTTCAACGCATCCAATTCCCTTTCAGAGGGCAGTGCATCCCACAACAACAAATGCACGATTTCCTCAAAACAGGCATATTGTGCCAGGTCTTCAATAGCATAGCCTCGATAGTGCAAACCGTGACCTTCTGCGCCTACAGTACAAATCGATGTATTGCCAGCTTTAACGCCCCTCAGGCCTGTTGTTACCGTCTGTTTGCTCACAATATCCTCCTATCAGGCTCAGTCAAAAAAAGGCCGTGAGCATTTTCACTCACGACCTTTTCCCGTAAAATCTCCTCAGTCGATTCACGCGCCATAAAGTCGATTGACCTGCGCCTCATACGCGTAATAATCCAGCAATTCGTAGAGTTCTTCCCGCGTCTGCATCTCGTTTATCAACGCCCCCTGTGCGCCCTGTGTCCGCAGCGTTTTATACGCCCGGTGAGCAGCCGCATTCATCATTCTAAACGCCGTAAGAGGATACAACACCATGGCGACACCCGCACCTCTCATCTCGCCCAGACCAAACAGAGGCGTTTGCCCAAACTCGGTGAGATTCGCCAGCACAGGTACAGAGAGATTGCGGGCAAAGGTGCGGAAATCTTCCAGTGAACTCAAGCTCTCTGCAAAAATCGCATCGGCACCGACAGAAATGTACTCCTGGGCGCGATTGAGACCGCGCTCCAAACCTTCATTCGCCACAGAATCGGTTCGCGCCATAATCACAAACCCGCAATCTGACCGAGCATCAACCGCGGCCTTGATTCGGTCGCACATCTCCTCGGCAGATACCACCTGTTTTCCGGGGCGATGTCCACAGCGTTTTTGCAACACCTGGTCTTCAATGTGAACAGCAGCAACGCCAATTTTTTCCAGCGTCTTTACCGCGCGACCTATAGAAAAAGAGGTGCCGCCAAACCCGGTATCAATGTCAACCAACAGCGGCAAATCCACCACATCGGTAATCCGCCGGGCATCCTCGACCACATTGTCCAGCGTTGTAATGCCCAAATCGGGCAATCCATAAGAAGCAGCAGCCACGCCCGAACCGGAAAGATACAGCGCGCGAAATCCAGCCTGTTTTGCCATTAGCGCAGATACGGCGTTGATGGTACCCGCAATCTGTAAGGGTCGTTCTGCGTCCAGTGCCGCCCTGAACCTGCGCCCGGCTGACATCATCATCTCCTATGGAAACGGCAAACAAAAACCGGTCATGCTTCGACCAATTCGCGATCGTGTTCGGAAGCCTCAATGACCTTTTGTGTCACATCGTGAGGGACAGGCTCGTAGTGGGAAAACGCCATGGTATAATCGCCTGTGCCCTGTGTCATAGAACGCAAAGAGGTTGAATATTTGTAGAGATCTACCAGTGGAACTTCGGCGTGAATAACCTGGAAATTGCCTTCGGGATCCATGCCTTGAATGCGCCCGCGTCGCCCATTGAGATCCGCCATCACATCCCCCATATAGGAATCCGGAACAACGACGCTAACTTTGTAAATGGGTTCTAACAAAATGGGTCTGGCATCCATAAATGCATTTTGAAATGCGAAAGAACCGGCCAGCTTAAAAGCCATATCAGAAGAGTCAACCGCATGAAAGGACCCATCGTAAACCGTGACCTGCGTATCGACAACGGGATATCCGGCGAGCACACCGCGTTGCATGGTCTCTACAACACCTTTTTCAACAGCCGGAATAAATTTTCCGGGAATCGCACCACCTACGACTTCGTCTATAAATTCGAAGCCATCACCGCGCTGCATGGGCGAAACGCGCAAATAAGCTTCGCCATATTGACCGCGTCCACCGCTTTGTTTTCTGTGCCGATACCGAGCTTCTGCACGCGATTGAATAGTCTCGCGGTACGGTATTCGGGGTTCGGCCACTTCTACATCCACGCCAAACTTACTCTTCAACTTGTCAAACACAACCGTCAAATGTAACTCGCCCTGTCCCTGGGCAATAATCTGTCGCAATTCCGAGTCATACCCGGCGACAAAGCTCGGATCTTCTTCGTGAATGCTGTGCAATCCCGCGCTAATTTTGTCTTCGTCGCCTCGCGATTTGGGTTCTACGGCCACGCGAATCAAAGGGTGTGGGAATTCGATCGGCTGAATTTGCAAGCGCGTGTTTCTGCTGCAAAGAGTATTGCCCGTATGCGTGTCCTTTAGCTTGATCAACGCGCCAATATCACCCGCGCCCAAAACGTCCATATCGTCGCGCTTTCCGCCACTCATCGAATAAATTTGACCGATGCGCTCAGTGGCTCGGCGGTTGGGATTAAATACGTCGTCGCCAGGTTTGACACTACCGGAATACACGCGCAAAAATGACAAATCGCCTACAGATTCGGAAATCGTTTTGAACACCACGGCAGCCAAAGAGTCATCATCGCTTACGGCAAGTGTCACTTCTTCTTCAGACCCTTCTTTGTATGCTGCGGGAATTGGCAAGTCGAGCGGACCGGGCGCGAAGGTAGATAAAAAATCGAGCAACAAGTCAACACCGATATTTTTGCTGGCAGCACTCACAAAAATGGGAAACAAAGTGCGATTGACCATCCCAATTTTTACCCCTTGTGCAATCTCTTCGTCTGTCAATTCTCCTTCTTCTAAATAGCACTCAATCAGGTCATCATCACTTTCAGCAACCCCTTCAACCACCTGTTCCCTCAAGTCCTCAGCCTGATCTTGCCATTCCTCGGGAATCTCCGAAGCTGCAGCTTTGCCATCGGTATAGGTTACCAATTTCATCTGCAAAACATCGATGATCTGATTAAACTCTTCGCCGGCATTGACCGGAATCTGAAAGGGAATAGCCCCATTTCCAAAATGCTCCTGAATTGCTGAAAACGCACCATCGCAATCGGCAAACTCCCGATCGACGTGATTGACTAAAAACACCGTTGCGCGATTAAATTCACCGGCAAAACCAAACGCCTTATCCGTTCCAATCTCTACACCACTGGCCGCATTGACCAGCGTAAGGGCAATATCAGATGCCCAAACTGCGGTTTTTGCATCGCCAATAAAGTCGGCATAACCCGGACCATCCAAAATATTCATTTTGGTGCCCTTCCAATCGCAGTGCAACATAGATGTACTGATAGAGTTTTTACGCGCAATCTCTGCATCGGTATAATCTGACACAGTATTTCCCTCATCGACCGACCCGAGTCGATTGGTTGCACCAGCAGAAAACATCATGGCTTCGGCAACGGACGTTTTGCCCGTGCCGCCGTGTCCCGAGAGGGCGATATTCCTGATATTTTCAGGTGTATATCTATTCACAGTAACCTCCTTAATATCAGTATTAAATAATTGCTTTGAAAATATCAACCTCCGTACAAAAATAAGGCGCGTATAATTGCAAAACAAATGGGTTTTGTCAAGCACTCTTTTGATCTTGTACAAGAAAAAAAGCCCGGATTTTTATATCCGGGCTTTTTTGTATTCCTGGCAACGACCTACTCTCCCACAAGGTCTCCCAAGCAGTACCATCGGCGCTGGAAGGCTTAACTTCTCTGTTCGGAATGGGAAGAGGTGTTTCCCCTCCGCTATAGCCACCAGGAAAAATTTAAATGAATATGGATTGAGCGCCAAAACAAAGCACAGAAGCGATCTGCTGAAAAAAGTTTAAAAAGGTCAAGCCGCACGGCTGATTAGTATCACTCGGCTGAACGCATTACTGCGCTTACACCTGTGACCTATCGACCTTGTAGTCTACAAGGAGCCTTTAGGTGGGTTATCCCACGGGATATCTTATCTTGGAGTGGGCTTCGCACTTAGATGCTTTCAGCGCTTATCCCTTCCGAACATAGCTACCCAGCAATGCCCCTGGCGAGACAACTGGTACACTAGAGGTTCGTCCATCCCGGTCCTCTCGTACTAGGGACAGCTCTCCTCAAATATCCTACGCCCACGACAGATAGGGACCGAACTGTCTCACGACGTTCTAAACCCAGCTCGCGTACCGACTTTAATTCCCGAACAGGGAAACCCTTGGGACCTTATCCAGCCCCAGGATGTGATGAGCCGACATCGAGGTGCCAAACCTCCCCGTCGCTATGTACGCTTGGGGGAGATAAGCCTGTTATCCCCAGAGTACCTTTTATCCGTTGATCTCCGGCGCTTCCACGCGCAACCGCCGGGTCACTAAGCCCTGCTTTCGCATCTGCTCGACCTGTATGTCTCGCAGTTAAGCTCCCTTATGCCTTTACACTCTTCGCGCGATTACCAACCGCGCTGAGGGAACCTTTGGGCGCCTCCGTTATCTTTTGGGAGGCGGCCGCCCCAGCCAAACTTCCCACCTGGCATTGTTCCCAATCCTGATTCAAGGATCGAGGTTAGAATTCCAACACAATAAGGGTGGTATTTCAAGGGCGACTCCACGAGAACTGACGTCCCCGCTTCATAGTCTCCCACCTATCCTACACACACTGAGTCGAAACCCAGTACCAGGCTGGAGTAAAGGTTCATGGGGTCTTTCCGTCCCGTCGCGGGTATCCGGCATCTTCACCGGAACTACAATTTCGCCGAGTCCCCTGTTGAGACAGCGCCCAAGTCGTTACACCATTCGTGCAGGTCGGTATTTAGCCGACAAGGAATTTCGCTACCTTAGGACCGTTATAGTTACGGCCGCCGTTTACCAGAGCTTCGATTCAAAGCTTCGTCCGAAGACTAACCTCTCCTCTTGACCTACTGGCACCGGGCAGGTGTCAGTCCCTATACGTCGTCTTGCGACTTAGCAGAGACCTGTGTTTTTAGTAAACAGTCGCCCAGGCCGTTTCTCTGCGGCCTCCTTCAGCTCTCGGAGCAAGTCCGTTCACCTACTTGGAGGCACTCCTTCTCCCGAAGTTACGGAGCCATTTTGCCTAGTTCCTTAACAGGGGTTCTCTCGCGCACCTTAGGATTCTCACCCCGTCTACCTGTGTCGGTTTGCGGTACGGACACCCGAGAGACTCACATAGAGGTTTTTCTCGGCAGCATGATTAAGATCAGTTGGCTTGCCCGAAGGCTCGTTTCCCCATCACCTCTCAGGGTTATGACCACCCGTATTTTCCCTGGTGATCCCCCTACTGGCTTAGACCCGCATTTCCAGTCGCGGGCTGATCGTCACTTCTGCGTCACCCCATAGTTCAAACGCCTCTAAGGTGGTACAGGAATTTTGACCTGTTTCCCATCGCCTACGCCTTTCGGCCTCGGCTTAGGGTCCGACTAACCCTGGGCGGACGAACCTTCCCCAGGAAACCTTAGACTTTCGGTGAACAGGATTCTCACCTGTTTTATCGCTACTCATGCCGGCATGATTGCTTCCACGTCGTCCAGTGGACCTTACAGTCCACCTTCAGCCTACAGTGGAATACTCCTCTACCGCTCCAACAAAAGTTGAAGCCCACAGCTTCGGTGACAGGCTTTAGTCCCGATCATTATCGGCGCAGGTTCACTTGACCAGTGAGCTGTTACGCACTCTTTAAATGAATGGCTGCTTCTAAGCCAACATCCTGGCTGTCTACGCACTCCCACATCCTTTGTCACTTAGCCTGTACTTAGGGACCTTAGCTGGTGGTCTGGGTTGTTTCCCTCTCGCACATGAAGCTTATCCCCCATGCGCTGACTCCCTTGAAACAAGTGTGCGGCATTCGGAGTTTGGTTAGGGTTGGTAAGCGGTGAAGCCCCCTAGCCTATCCAGTGCTCTACCTCCGCCACTCTATAACAAGAGGCTAGCCCTAAAGCTATTTCGAGGAGAACCAGCTATCTCCAGGTTTGATTGGCCTTTCACCCCTACCCACAGCTCATCCCCCAATTTTTCAACATTGGTGGGTTCGGACCTCCACATGAGGTTAGTCACGCTTCATCCTGGCCATGGGTAGATCACCTGGCTTCGGGTCTACCCCGAGCAACTAAATCGCCCTATTCAGACTCGCTTTCGCTACGGCTTCCCTACAAAGTAGGTTAACCTTGCAACTCAGGAGTAACTCACCGGCTCATTATGCAAAAGGCACGCCGTCAGACTTCCCGAGATCAAAAGATCGCGGGTTGTCCTCCGACCGCTTGTAGGCAAACGGTTTCAGGTTCTATTTCACTCTCCATTCAGGAGTACTTTTCACCTTTCCCTCACGGTACTAGTTCACTATCGGTCACAGAGGAGTATTTAGCCTTGGGAGGTGGTCCTCCCAGATTCCTACAGGATTTCACGTGTCCCGCAGTACTCGGGAATGAGATCACAGGAGTCTGCAATATTTCGCCTACAGGGCTTTCACCTTCTGTGGCCAGACTTTCCAGAACTGTTTGACTACATTGCAGATTTGTAACTCCCTGACAGATCTGCACATCTATCAGATCTCACCCCACAACCCCGGCCGCACAACACATGCAGGTTTTAACATGCGAACCGGTTTGGGCTATTTCCCTTTCGCTCGCCACTACTGAGGAAATCGCGGTTGCTTTCTATTCCAGAGGTTACTTAGATGTTTCAGTTCACCCCGTTAGCCCCACCCGAGCTATATATTCACCCGGGGGTGATGCGGCATGACCCGCACCGGGTTGCCCCATTCGGAAATCCTCGGATCAAAGGTTGTTTGCACCTCCCCGAGGCTTATCGCAGCTTACCACGTCCTTCATCGCCTCTCTGTACCAAGGCATCCACCGTATGCCCTTATTAGCTTGACCAAAACAGGTTTTCAGCAGATCACTACTGTGCTCTGCAAAAGAATCCATACTTCAGTTTGGCAAATTGTATTACCCAATCCATATTCAATTGTCAAAGAGCAGTTGAAAATTCTATAAAAGTTACATCTTTGGTGGAGATAACCGGGATCGAACCGGTGACCTCCGGCTTGCAAAGCCGGCGCTCTCCCATCTGAGCTATATCCCCGAATATTTTATAATTTGGTGGGCCTAAGTGGAGTTGAACCACTGACCTCGCGCTTATCAGGCGCGCGCTCTAACCAACTGAGCTATAGGCCCGCCTAAAAAGCCGGGAAAAATCCCGGCTTTTAAAAACCAAATAACGTGCACATGCCAAGCCTGGCATTGACCTTAGGAGTAGATGTAAGCGCCTATGGCCTTACATCGCGTCTCCCTAGAAAGGAGGTGATCCAGCCGCACCTTCCGATACGGCTACCTTGTTACGACTTAGTGCCAATTACCGGACCTACCTTCGGCAGCGTCCTCCCGAGGGTTGGACTACTGACTTCGGGTATTCCCGGCTTTCATCACTTGACGGGCGGTGTGTACAAGACCCGGGAACGTATTCACCGTGGCATGCTGATCCACGATTACTAGCGATTCCGCGTTCATGGAGTCGAGTTGCAGACTCCAATCCCAACTGAGACCGGTTTTCTGGGATTAGCTCCACCTCGCGGTATTGCAACCCTTTGTACCGGCCATTGTAGCACGTTTCCAGCCCCGGGCATAAGGGCCATGAGGACTTGACGTCATCCCCACCTTCCTCCTACTTAACATAGGCAGTCTCCTTAGAGTTCCCACCATGACGTGCTGGCAACTAAGGATAGGGGTTGCGCTCGTTGCGGGACTGAACCCAACATCTCACGACACGAGCTGACGACAGCCATGCAGCACCTGTATACCAGTCCGAAGAGGGCCCTATCTCTAGGGCTTTCCGGTATATGTCAAACCCGGGTAAGGTTCTTCGCGTTGCATCGAATTGAGGAACATGCTCCACCGCTTGTGCGGGTCCCCGTCAATTCCTTTGAGTTTCAGCCTTGCGACCGTACTCCCCAGGCGGGGTACTTAATGCGTTAGCTGCGGCACTGGAGGGGTCAATACCTCCAACACCTAGTACCCATCGTTTACAGCTAGGACTACCGGGGTATCTAATCCCGTTCGCTCCCCTAGCTTTCGCGCCTCAGCGTCAGTATCAGGCCAGAGAGCCGCCTTCGCCACCGGTGTTCTCCCAGATATCTACGCATTTCACCGCTACACCTGAGATTCCGCTCTCCTCTCCTGTACTCAAGACCGATAGTTTCGACTGCCAGTTGTTGGTTGAGCCAACAGATTTCACAGACGACTTATCGGTCCGCCTGCACGCCCTTTACGCCCAGTAAATCCGAACAACGCTTGCCCCCTTCGTATTACCGCGGCTGCTGGCACGAAGTTAGCCGGGGCTTCCTCTGAAGGTACCGTCAAACAGGAAAAGTTATTTCCTGCATTCTTCCCTTCTGACAGGAGTTTACACCCCTAAGGGCTTCATCCTCCACGTGGCGTCGCTGCGTCAGGCTTTCGCCCATTGCGCAAATTTCTAGACTGCTGGCCCCCGTAGGGGACTGGACCTTTCTCAGTTCCAGTGTGGCCGTTCACCCTCTCAGGTCGGCTATCCATCGTTGCCTTGGTGAGCCGTTACCTCACCAACAAGCTAATGGACCGCGGGTCCATCTTCAAGCGAGACAACCGAAGCTGCCCCTTTAACAACTGTCTCCATGCGGAGCCGCTGCATTATGCGGTATTAGCCCCTCGTTAGAGGGATTGTTCCCCACTCGAAGGTAGGTTACCCACGTGTTACTCACCCGTTCGCCACTTTACTCGCACCCCGAAGGGTACTTTCTCGTTCGACTTGCATGACTAAGACACGCCACCAGCGTTAGTTCTGAGCCAGGATCAAACTCTCCGTAAAAAAATGAGAGTGCCCATATTATGGGCTTTTTTTTGCAATTACTGAATTCTCAAGAAACCTTGAGAACCTACCAAGCTTTTAATAACACATGCACGTTATTTGATTTTCAAAGAACAAAATAGGCACTTTTTATTTACAAAGTGCCGGTAAGGAGCAAATGTACAGAATCGACTTTCACAAGTCAAGGAAAAACTCTGCCCCATTTTTTAGTGTAGAAAGCACAATATAAAGAATAGAAATCCGAAAGTCAAACCATTTTTAGAAAAATTCTCCTCTCACACGACCTTCTTCAACATCTGCCTCACCATCGAACTGCCTTAAGTAGCGCACTGCCCGCTCCATATCTTTTTTTACCCAGGCGTCGGGTTCAGACACCATAGCGCGTTCAAGTGCTGAAATGGCTTCGGGTTCTTCAATTTGCATCAATGTCCATGCGACAATCTGGCGCACATCCCGGTCTTTGTCTCCAAGCATCCGGATCAGATCGCGCAATGCCTCCTTTGCCCGCAACATTCCCAACGCCCAGGCGGCCTTTGTGCGCACAGGTGTGACAGAGTCGCGCAAAGCAGCGCGCAAATGGGGAATGGCCTCAACAACCCGCTGCGCACCCAAAAAGGACGCCGCATCGATGCGCTGATCAACCGAACCCGATCGCAATTGACGAAGATAATCGTCGTGTGGAGAGCTGCAACCAGATAAGAAAAGCAAAAGTATTGGCAGTATTTTTTTTAACTGATGCATGCTTTTAGGGCTTCGTAATTTGCCTTTATAGTCGCGTCAATATCCGCATCAGAATGAGCCAGGGAAACAAACGCAGCCTCAAACTGTGACGGGGCCAGATAAATACCTCGATTGACCATCTCCCGAAAATACCGGGCGAACAAATCCTGATCACACGCATTGGCAGCATCAAATGATGTCACTGGTACTTCCGTAAAAAACAAGGTCATAATCGAACCCACCCGATTGGTCTGATATTTCAATCCCAGAGCTTTTAAGTTTTCCAGAATACCTATCTCCAGAGCCTGCGCTTTTGCTTCCAACACGTCATAAACATCTGGTTCTTGCAGGCGTCTGAGCGTCTCATATCCCGCTGTCATAGCCAGGGGATTGCCCGACAATGTGCCGGCCTGCGACACCATTTTTCCCAGGGGTGATATATCTGACATAATCTCTCGCTTGCCACCAAAAGCACCAACGGGCAACCCACCGCCAATAATCTTTCCCAAAGTCGTCAAGTCGGGCGTTACGCCATAAAGCTCCTGCGCTCCGCCACAACTGACGCGAAATCCGGTGATGACCTCGTCAAAAATCAGCACAATACCCATTTCTGTTGTTACATCTCTCAAACCCTGCAAAAAACCCGGCGCCGGCGGAATCACCCCCATATTGCCAGCTACGGGTTCGACAATAACAGCAGCGATTTCATCCCTATTTTCCACAACGGCTTTTTCTACAGCTTCCAGATCATTAAAGGACACCGTAATCGAATCTGCTGCAGTTCCAGGTGTAACTCCCGGGCTGCTCGGCGCGCCCATCGTGAGTGCCGAAGACCCCGCCTGAATCAGAAAACTATCGGCATGCCCGTGCCAGCATCCTTCAAATTTGACAATTTTGTTTCGCCCCGTGTGTCCGCGAGCCAGCCGAATAGCCGACATCGTGGCTTCGGTACCCGAATTTACCATCCGCACCATTTCCACACTCGGCACTATTTCGGTGACCAATTGCGCCATCTTCACTTCGATTTCAGTTGGCGCACCAAAACTCGTGCCCTCATCAGCCGCTTCATTGACAGCCGCGACAATTTCCGGATGTGCATGGCCCAAAATAAGCGGTCCCCAGGAACCCACAAAGTCGATATAAGATGTTCCATCGGCATCGACAATTCGCGCCCCCTCTCCTTTCACAATAAAGAGGGGATCACCACCTACGGGACCAAATGCTCGTGCAGGACTGTTCACACCGCCGGGAATCACCTGTTGTGCTGCATCAAATAGCGCTTTTGAACGCGTACTCAAATTACACCTCCGTGAGAAGACAAATGGAATTTCAAGACAACATCTTAATTACACCTCTCATTTTATCCTGTCAAGCTAATTCCTCCCCTTGCAAAACACGACCACAATCCGTATATTATTTGCACAGCGGCAGTAGCTCAATTGGACAGAGCATCTGGCTTCGGACCAGAGGGTTGGGGGTTCGAGTCCTCTCTGCCGCACTTTCTTTTTCAGGCACTTAATTTTTAAGTGCCTGAATTTTTTTCATCTTTTTATCACACCAATGAGCGATACAATCACCATCAGAGGTGCGCGTCAGCACAACCTCAAAAACATCGATCTGGATATCCCGCGCAACTGCCTCGTTGTCATCACCGGACCTTCGGGATCGGGCAAATCGTCGTTGGCCTTTGATACGGTCTATGCCGAAGGACAACGACGTTATGTCGAATCGCTATCCGCTTATGCGCGGCAATTTCTCGATCTCATGGATAAACCCGATGCCGATAGCATAGAAGGTCTATCGCCTGCTGTGGCGATTCAACAGCGCGGCATTCCCCGCACACCGCGTTCAACAGTGGGCACGATAACCGAAGTCTATGACTATTTGCGTCTCTTATTTGCCAGAATAGGTACACCCCATTGTCCGATATGCAGCCAGACCATTGTGCGCCAGACCATCGCGCAAATTGTCGATCGCGTACTCGCAATGCCCGAAGGACAACGCCTTCAGATTCTCGCACCTCTGATCCGAAATGCCAAAGGTACCCACCTGAATATTTTTAAGCAGTTGCGCCAGGAAGGCTATCTCAGAGTACGCGTTGATGGCACAGTTGTATCACTTGACAGCGATATCCACCTAAATAAAAATACAGCGCACAACATCGAAGCCGTCATTGACCGCCTCGTTGTGCGCGGGAACATGGCCGCGCGCCTCGCGGACTCACTCGAAACAGCCCTCGACCTGGCCAACGGCACCGCCACACTCGACATTATTGACGATCGAGAATGGACATTTTCCACGCGCTTTGCCTGCACAGAGGGCCACTTTGAAATCGAAGAATTAGAACCGCGCCTCTTTACCTTCAACAGCCCGCACGGCGCTTGCCCCACTTGCAGCGGTACGGGTACAGTTTTTGAAGTCGATCCCGACCTCGTCGTGCCCGATCCTTCAAAATCCATCCTCGAGGGCGCGATTGCCCCCTGGGGTATTCCCAAGGGCAAACGCCAGGTAGAGCAACGTCAACGCCTGGCGCGCAATCTCTCCTTCGATCCCTCAACACCCTTTTCCAAACTTCCCAAAACCGTTCAAAGAGCAATCCTCAGAGGCAGAGACGGCGTTATACCCGATCTCCAGCACCAATACAAAGCAGCTACCCCAGACGAGGCCCGGGAAAAAATCGAGCGTTTTATGCGGGGGCAAACCTGCCCTGATTGCCAGGGCGCGTGCTTGCGCCCAGAAGCTCTTGCCGTCACAATTTCCAATTCTACAATTGCCGACATTGCCAGCCTGCCCATTGCAAAAATCGGGCAATTCTTCCAAACGCTCGACCTCAAAAACAACGCGGCTGAGATCGCTGCCCCCCTCATACGCGAAATCGAAAACCGCCTCGCATTTCTCGTCGATGTCGGCGTGGGCTATCTCGCGCTCAACCGCAGAGCTGCAACGCTCTCAGGTGGTGAATTTCAGCGCATTCGTCTCGCAACACAAATCGGAACCCGCCTCGTCGGCGTTCTCTACGTACTCGACGAACCCAGCATTGGCCTGCACCCCCGCGACAATCGCAAACTCATCAACACCTTCTGCAACCTGCGCGATTTGGGCAACACGGTCATCGTAGTCGAACACGACCGCGAAGCCATAGAAATGGCCGATCACCTCATTGACTTAGGCCCGGGCGCGGGTGAACGCGGCGGCAAAATTATCTCACAGGGACCACCAGCAACCGTGATCGCAGACGAAAACTCTCTCACCGGCAATTATCTCTCCGGACGAAAAACCATTCCCCCACCTCCCGACATTCGCCAACCGCGCGGACATCTCTCAATCAAGGGTGCCAGCGGACACAACTTGCAAAACGTCAATGTCGATATTCCACTGGGCGTCTTTGTATGCGTCACTGGCGTATCTGGCTCGGGCAAAAGTTCGCTCATCAATCACACCCTGTATCCCGCACTTGCCCGACAACTCCACCGCGCCAGCACAGAACCATTGCCTCACAAAACCATCGAAGGTGTTGCACAAATCGACAAAGTCATTCGCATAGACCAATCCCCAATCGGGCGCACCCCGCGATCAAATGCCGCCACATATACGGGCCTTTTTACAGCGATACGCGAACTCTACGCCCGATTGCCCGAATCCCGAGTCCGCGGTTATGGCGCCGGGCGCTTCAGCTTCAACATCAAAGGCGGGCGCTGCGAAGCCTGCCAGGGCGATGGCGTGCGCCGTATCGAAATGCACTTCTTGCCCGATGTTTTCGTCACCTGCGACGTATGCGGTGGCAGCCGATACAACAGAGAAACCCTTGAGGTCCGATACAAAGGCAGTTCAATTGCCGACGTACTAAACCTGACCGTAAATCAAGCCCGCACCTTCTTCCGCAATATCCCGGCCGCGCAGCGACAACTCAAATCACTCGCCGACGTGGGCCTGGGTTATTTGCGCCTCGGTCAGCCGGCCACATCTCTCTCTGGCGGCGAGGCACAGCGCGTCAAACTCGCAACCGAACTGGCGCGAACCGCCACGGGCAAAACGCTTTATCTGCTCGACGAACCCACCACGGGTTTGCACTTTGACGACATCCGCGTCCTCATCGAAGTGCTCGACCGCCTCGTTGACCGCGGCAATACCGTTCTCGTCATCGAACACAACCTCGACGTTATCAAACGCGCAGACTGGGTCATTGACCTCGGTCCCGACGCTGGCGAAAACGGCGGCAACATCGTCGCAACCGGCACGCCAGAGACCATTGCCAAAGTCCCCTCTTCTCACACGGGCCGTTTCCTGAAAGAAATTTTAACCGCCACCACATAGTATTCTTTTTCGGGAGGTTTCATGAGTAACGTTCCAAACTATTTGAGAGATTACGCCGACCTTTACGCTGACAATCCACGAGTTGCAGCACGACAATGGTTTCGCAATGCGCGTTACGGTTTATTTTTACATTACGGACTATATTCTTTGATAGGGCGACGAGAGTGGGTACAGTTGCGGGAACTCATCCCTGTTTCTGAGTATGGGAAGCTCATCAACGATTTTACGGCTGAAAATTTTGACGCCGAGCGTATTGCAAAATTCGCTGTTGACAGTGAGATGAGATATATCAACATCACGACGAAGCATCACGATTCGTTTTGTTTGTTTGATACTGCGGAGACGGATTTTAACAGTATGAATACGCCAGCGGGACGCGATTTGGTTGGCGAATTAGCCAGGGCGTGTGACAAGTATGGATTGGGGTTGTGTTTGTATTATTCTCATGGGCGTGATTGGAAGCATCCTCACGCGCCCAACAATGACGAATGGGGCGGTCATGCGAGACCTGAGTATGACCCGCCTGAGCCGAGTTACGCCACAGGGTCGGAACACAACTTACAGATATACCTCGATTTTGTACAAGCGCAGATTACAGAATTGCTTTCCAATTATGGTCCCATAGCCGCGATTTGGTTAGATGGCATCATGACGCCTAAGAGTGGCGATGAGTCGAAGTTTAAGTGTCAAGAGTTATATAACCATATTCACAGCATGCAACCGCAGGTGTTGGTTTCCTATAAGCAGGGTTTGTTGGGTACTGAAGATTTTTATGCGCCTGAGCATCGTGCAATAGAAGGGACTGGCAAACCTATGGAGATATGTACGACAATGGGCGGTGGATGGGGATATTTTGCTGAAAGAGTGAATTACAAGGATGAGGAGGGTGTTTGGGAGACGTTGAGTACAGCGCGTGAGGGCGATTGTAATCTGTTGTTAAATTGCGGTCCCTTGCCTGATGGTTCACTGGACGAGAGGGATGTATCCGTATTACTTGCGGTAGGCGAGCGCATTCGGAAAGAGGGATTTCCAGAATAATGATATGTGAGTATATTTCTCCACCTATTTCCGCTCTTCGTATTGCCGCCTGTAATATTCTCGATAACTCTCGCTATCTCGAATTTTTCGCCACCAATCTTCATTGCCCAAATACCATTCAACCGTCAGGCGCAACGCCTCTTCAAAATTGTACTTTGGCTTCCACCCCAGCGCCATAATTTTTGATGCATCCAACGAATACCGCATATCGTGCCCGGGCCGGTCAGCCACATGCTGCATTAAATCTTTGGGCTTCTCCAAATACTCCAAAATCTTTTCCGCAACAGAAAGACCATCCGCTTCATTCTCACCCCCCACATTATAAGCCTCGCCCTGCGCACCTTCGTGAAGCACCAGATCAATCGCCTCGCAGTGATCCGTCACATAAAGATGATCGCGAATCGCCGTTCCCGCGCCATATACGGGCAATGCAATATCGTCAATCGCATTGGCAATATAAATGGGCACGCGCTTCTCGGGATATTGAAACCCACCAATATTATTGGACGCGCGCGTAATCACCACGGGCAAACCATACGTAATGGCAAACGCCCGCGCCATAAGATCGCCAGATGCTTTCGCCACTGAGTATGGATTGCGCGGCGCAACAGGTGCATCTTCCGTCCATGGATCTTCACTCTCTTCCAAAGACCCATACACCTCATCTGTACTCACCTGCAAAAATCGCTCAACGCCACGATCTCGCGCTGCAGCGAGCAACGTGTACACACCCAACGCATTGGACTTCATAAACTCCTCGGCACCCATAATGCTCCGATCAACATGGCTCTCCGCAGCAAAATTCGCCACCAGATCAACCCGCTGCATCAAATCATTGACCAACCCGGCATCGCAAATATCACCCTTCACAAATTCATATCGGGGATTATCCACAACATCCAGCAAATTGTCCAGATTGCCCGCGTACGTCAGCTTATCCAAATTGATAACGCGATAATCGCGATACGTATTGAGAACATATCGCACAAAATGGCTGCCGATAAACCCGGCACCGCCTGTAATGAGCATCGTCTTCAAATTTGTCTCCATTTATTTAAAACAAAAGCAACCACAGATGAACACAGATAAACACAGAGTAAGGAGCGATCAGCGATCAGCTTTCACCCACCCATCCTGGACGCCTGCTTCAGGCATGCAGGCGTGACGAGTACCAATGGTCATTGCGGCATGATTAAAGCCGCAATCCAGGAGATTTTTCGCTGACTACCACGGGACGGCACAGGGACCGTCCCCTACGATGATATTGTTAATGCTGGTTGTAGGGGCGCCCCCCTGCGGTCACCCGCTAACTGCTGACTGCTTGTTTTCTGAACATTCTCATGGAAGGTCAAGTTCTCGTCTCACTTCAGCATCTGAGTACACCGCCTCCGTACCTTTCCGGACGCGCTCCAACACTTCTGCGGCAAGATAGTAATCCTCCACATCCTCAAGACCGCGTTTGATAATCTCCTTGAGAAAGAAATCCTTGCTACGCCCTGTCCGCGCCACGAGGGAATCAATTCGTTTCTCAGCTTCGGGAGCCAACTGAATTGTACTCGCCATGATGTTGTCTCCTCTAACCGCCTTAAGATAGACACGATACCGATCTGGCATCGCCATCATTTCATACACGTCTTCTTGCAGTTGGTTCAATATAAACTAACTATCATCCTTCGGCACTTCTGACATGGCTTTCTCGTATTCAGCAATCCATTCTTCGGCCTCTTCTTTCGTGTAGGCACCGGTAATAGCATCACTGTCTTCTGGCAGTTCATTGCTTATCGGCTGGTCAATATGTGGTTCCAATTTCTCTCGCAACTCATTTGCTTTTTCATCAGACAAGTCTTCTATGATTGAGTACATATCTCCCGTACTCAATCCGCCCGCGAAAATAGCGCCAGATAAATCGGTTTCTTTGTCAATCTGGTTCCGGATATGATCTCCAAAAGAATCAAAAGGAATCAAATATTCTCCGCCCACCCCTTGCAGATGTGCCCCACCAAGACTTGCTCCTTGCAGACGTGCCTCACAAAGATCAGCCCCTTGCAAATGTGCCCAGCTAAGACTTGCTCCTTGTAGATGTGCCCCGCCAAGATTTGCTCCTTGCAAATGTGCTACATAGAGACGTGTTCCTTGCAGATGTGCCCCGCCAAGATTTGCTCCTTGCAAATGTGCCCAGCCAAGACTTGCTCCTTGTAGATGTGCCTTACGAAGATCAGCCCCTTGCAGATATGCCCCGCTAAGAGTTCCCCCTCGTAGGTATGCCCCGTGAAGATCAGCTCCTTGCAGGTATGCCCCGTGAAGATCACACCCCTGTAAGTATGTTCCGGATAGAACAGCCTTTGCTAAACGTGCTTCCCTGAGATTAGCCCCGTTCAGATAACTTCTCTGCAAGTTGATTTGGAGACCTTTGAAAACTTCGTGATCTTGCACGAACAACAATGTCAACAGACTTTGGACCTCTTCCGAGGGTTTAGATTCGTGCTTTTCCTGATACTCTTTTTCGCCCGTCGTCTGGCGGATATGAAGGCAGAGCATGTCGAATGCCGTTTTTCTCAAATCTTTGTTGTCTTCCGCCAGATGGAAAAGTTCGTATGCCCCACCGAGACGCACGGAGTCTCTTTCGTGCCCCAGATGTTCAATAGCATTTTTCAGGCGTTCCTGCCGTAGTCCTTGCTCAGTATTCTCATTGGCTCTCGCTTGCTCCTCTGTGGCTCTGGCCTGAGCTTGCGCTGCATCCGCTTGGGCGCTCGCTGCATCGGCCTGAGCTTTCGCGGTATCTTCCATTGCCTTAGCACGCTTGTAGGACATCAGAGCTTGCAAGGCGATCAGTATGCCGCCCATGCTGATTCCCAAAAATTTCAGAACCTCGTATTTTGGTTGCTCTTTTTCAGATACCCCTAACAGGTTGAAAATCCTCTTGGGATCTTCGAAGCACATGACGACCACAAAAACTATCGCCAACACAATTAACAGAACGATAAGAACGACCTGAAAAATCAACAGAGGATTCTCTTTGATTTTAGAAACAAAATTCATCGCGGATTTCCAGGTGGGAAAAGTTGGTCTTCACAAATAATTCAAGGGAATTTTTAGCATCAATAAGCGGGTTGTACACGCAATACGTCTGCCGGATCGCTTTGTTGGATTTGTTCGTTATAGGCCGTCTTGCGGCGTTGCCAGGTTTCGTAAATGCCTTTCCACCGACTGAAATCCGTTCGTGTCTCATCAAAATCGTCGTAGCGCGATAGTTTTCCCGCCATTAAAATATCGTAAAAATCCTGGCTAAGAATCCCGTATTTTTCTTCATAGAGCGTGAGCCGCCGTTCAAGCCGCTTCATTTCAAGGACAAGTTCGTAAATTTCCATTGAAGTTCTCCTTGTAGGACAGAGAGTAGAGCAATAGACAAACGTATTCAAGATGCCTGAATAGAACACACCACTCGCAAGATAGTGTAGAGTTTTGTATCTGGCTCTTACTCTGTTGTTTTTGCTTCTGTTATCTGTGTTCATTATACGTTCTTTGGAGGGCACTCCCTTCCCTCTATTTTAATATTTTAGGACTTACGCAAAACAATAGCCCCAAGGTTTTCCAATCTTTAAATTGACGGGATTGGAGCCTAACCTGAGCACCGAGGAGGTGAGGATGGATAAACCAACCCGCTTGGATTACTGTCAGTATTTGCTGAGCAGTCCAATCAACTATACGCTGACCCATTTCGCAGACCACAGCCAAAGGTTCAGTCATGATATGATCAACCGTTACCTATCCGGTGATCGCATCCCGCCTCGCCTGGTGTGGGAACACGTCAAAGACCACATTCAAGTGACCCCAAAGGGCTATGTGATCTTCGATGACACAGTGCTGGACAAGCGTCATGCCCACAAGATTGCGTTGGTGCGGCGTCAATATAGCGGCAATGCCAAAGGGGTCATCAACGGCATCGGGGTCGTCACTTGCGTTTATGTCGAACGGGGTACAACTGCGCCAGCAGTTCATCCCGATCAGGATCGGTTCTTTTTCATTGACTATCGCATTTATGACCCTGAGGGGGATGGCAAAACCAAGTTAGATCATCTACAGGAGATGTTATCTGTCTTGGTCTATGCCAGAAAACTGCCTTTTCAGACCGTGTTAATGGATAGCTGGTATGCCACCAGGACGGTCATGCTACACATTGAGAAACTGCAAAAAACCTATTACTGCCCTCTCAAATCGAATCGGCGTGTGGATGATTCTTCAGGTGCTAAACCCTATCAACGCATAGACCGCTTAGATTGGACGGTCAGCGAGACAAAAGCTGGCAAACGCATTAAAATCAGAGGCTTTCCAAGAGACCATAAAGTGAAATTATTTCGGGTGATGTCTTCTACCAGACGCACGGAATATGTCGTGACTAACGACCAGGCCCAAAACGATACCCAAGTGGCACAACAGGCGTGTCACTGGCGTTGGAAAATTGAGCAATTTCACCGAGAAGCAAAACAAGTGACGGGTCTTGAAAAGTGTCAATGTCGATTGCCACGCATTGTTCGCAATCACATCGGATGTGCCTTCCTCGTTTGGGTGCGATTTGCACAGGTCGCCTATCAAACACGACAATCCGTTTATCAGGTCAAATACGGCTTGTTAGCTGATTATTTGAAACAACAACTCAAAGCGCCTACTATTCACATGGTGCTTGCGTAAGTCCTAATTCATTAAATTTGTAATTCTTTTCATGGTACACGACAAAACGCCAAAAAAGGTTGAAGTCATAGTTTTTTTAAGAGTGCGAGACAGTATTTAAACTCACACCGATGGGCTTGAATATTCAGGAGAAGATACTGCAAGTAATCAAGTCCATATCGAAAGAGGCTCTTCTCCCGATGTCCATGCGTTTTAATTTTCAGCGGATGATGTTTTGCAACCCATTCGCCAACGATATGCGCCCAACTACATGCAATGGCCAGAAGTGCAACGAGTTTTTCAATGCGGTCTTCGTGGACGAGATGGGTCGCTTCCAGATCAAAGCCTCGACTTTTAAGGTTCGCAAAAAAGACTTCAATGCCCCAGCGTTTTTTGTATGCGGCCAATGCCCACTGGCCTTGTGCTTTACTGGCAACAATGAGGCATTCATCCTTCAATCGTATCGCAGACAGATAGAGAGAATGCCCATAAACGCGACGGGGTTTACGTAAGATCGTTTGCTGGTGTATTTGCAGGTTTGCGAACAGCTTTTTTAGGGGTATCTCTTTATTGTCTGATTTGACGATGGCGTTTTCCTTGATGCGGATGGCAAAAGGGATATTTTGTGTGTCTAACCACGCAAACCATTCTTGCCCAATAAATTCCCGATCTGCAACCACAACGTGGATTTGGGATTTACGGATGCGTTGGAGCACCTGTTTCATCAGATGGATGCGCTCCCGTGTATTAGAATTGCCCCGTTTGGATAACAGCATCCAACAGATGGGAAATGCCACGCCTTGATAGATAATCCCTGCGGTCAGGATGTTGATATTAAATTTACCCAACTTCCAATTGGTACGGTCTATTGAGAGGGTGAAATCGGACTTTACAGGTAACAAGTGCAAGATCAGCCCTGTTAGGCAATCATAGGATAAATCAAAGTGTGCAAAGAAGCGTTGGATTCTACGATAGTTGGATTTTTGCTTAACATTTCCATTGAGTGCGTTTGCCAGTTTGGTAAAATTGACGCTGGTCAATTTAATCAGAGACACAATGAACGCGGCGATGAATGTCACGCGCGCTTTATGCCATGGAAAATATCCTTGCATAACTTCTTGAAGTTCGATAGTTTCAGAGGACATAGACCTGTGCTTTGTTGAGATGAGAAAGGTTCGTTTTGGACATTCAAACCTAACTCTTTTTAGCAATTTTCACAGGTCTTTTATTTTTTGTCGTGTACTTTGAATTCTTTTATTTGACATTCTTTCATGTTCTTCTTTTGCATCCTGTCCTTCTACCTTCGTTCCACACACTCGACATTTGATTCCTGTCAACTCATATGCTTCGTTCCTTCTTCCTATGAGTCCTCCCCAGCAACTTTTGCACCTTCCCGCGATTCGTATCTCTTTTTCTTTTCCTCCGTCTCCTATTCCCCACTTGCTCGATATTGTCTCCATATCTATGCCCCACTCGATCCTTGTCTCTGGCATTGTACGCGTCCTTTCGCTGATTCCTATTATTAGTGGCGCAGTAACCATGTGCCGCAACCCTGCGCTAAGCATCTCAAGTGTCTGCAACAAGCTGCCGGGCTTGTTGGTCCAGCCCCTTAATCGCACTCTGAATTGCGGTGACTTCGCGCTCTTCGAAATACGCTTCACCGCACTGATCACAGACCCAGGCGGGGACTGTGTCAAACATCAGATGATAGCCCTTTCGGTCAACGTGGAAAGGCGCATTCGAGCGCTTCATTTGCCCATGACAGTGGATGCAGTTCATTTTTATTTCCTTGTCCATAAGCTCCCACCGGTCCTCCGCTCAGAATGACTGTACAATATACCAAAAAACTCCTGAATGACTAATCATCAGGAGTTAGGTATAGTAGCTATATGCGGAGATGTGCGCGGTTTGGCAAGGGTCACTTCGGCGTGATAGTGATGTCGAAATCCGGTAAAAATATTCGCGCCAAAAAAACAATAACGATTAAAATTCCAGTGGCGACCCACATATTGCGTTGAAGACTCCACAATTTTTTTTCAATCTGTGGTATCGACGTGATCTTTTCTTCGACCCGAGCGACTCGTTCCTTCAAATCGCCTACATCTTTCCCAATCTCGTCAAGCCTGCCTTCAATCCGGTTGAACCGCTCATTGAGCTGATTGAGACCCTGCATGATCCACTCATTTAGGTCTGCATGAGGTGGAGATGGAGATTCTGATGGTGTCGGAGATCCGAGTTCTCGATCCTCGCTATTTTCTGTGTTATCGTTTCGCTCAGGTGTCATATCCATAGATCTTCATCCACTCCCAGAGGTCTTTGGCAGCGTAACCATAGTAATTCGAGACCGGTATGACGATACCAGTGCCCGATTCACCTCCGCTAAAGCCAATCTCTTCAGCCAGTTCGCGCGTCGTTCCTTTGTAAGACACAAAGTAAGCAATTGGCGCGTAGTCAGTATAGACATGCCTTCCACTCGTCCTAAAGGCTTCTATTTTCTGGCGGAGTTTTTCTTCGTTACTCCGCTGAAGAGGTACAATCGCATAGATCATAGCCACAGTTCTTTCACAGTATTGCGCTTCGTGCAGAAGGACAACAGTGCTTCCCACGCGGCACGCATGTCATGTTCAGTGTCCTTATTTGTTACGGAATAACTTGCCTTATGTCAAGCACCGCGTCAATAACTCTTAACCGGTACAAAAACATCTTCGCTGTTACCCCCAAATAAATCGCATAGAGCTCCAGCAAAAAAATGCCCGCATACGAGAGACAGATGTAGCATTCAGAAAGCCTCAATTCGCCAAATCCAGAATCGTCTCGTCCTCAATATTCAACAGGCGGCCCACTTCGAGCAGTCGTCCCTGTGAAATCTCCTCGCGCCACCACGCTTCCAGAGCCAGCCAAAGAACCTGCCAATCCAACTCGTGGTCCAAATGCGCCTCGTCTTCGGAATCTTCTACATTGGCATAAGCCCTCACAGCGCGCAAATAGCGATTGGCTTCTTCCGTCTGATCGAGAAGCGGTTCGGTTTGTTCACTACCCAGGAGATTCAAACCGCGCAACCGCCAAACCGCCGCCGCATAGCTCACACCAAAGTGCCGGGCCAAAAGCGCCACATCCACATAGGTTATATTCTGCGAACGCGCCGGACTGCGCAACGCGCCCTGAATACCCTCTCCAGTAACAGCATCCATCGCCGCTTCCTCGCGCCGGGCACTTCTTCCCTTGCCCAGACTATGTAGAAAATCCCGCACACCCTCTTCGGGCATCAGAAAAGTGGCTGCAAAAGCATTTGCCCGCTGTTCCGTCCTCGTCTGGTCAAGTGCTATTTTTAGTTGAAATAATCGAGGCCGGTGGTTTCAATCAGCAGCAAGCGCGTCTTGCCAGTCTGTATCGAGTTTCAAGTCCTTCTGCAGTGCGCGCCTGAGCTTGGGCAGGCTTCGGAAGCCTTTAACCCTTCGCAAGCGCGGTTCAATATCCAACAGCGCAGTGGCTAACCAGCGTGTGCGTTGATTCGAGTTTGTCCATCGCTTCACATGAACGTGTCTGGAAAGCGACACGTTGTACACCATCCCTGGTGAGTTGTGCCACCATAGAGTTGAGGGACTCAATGCAGTTAGTGGTACGGAAAGACTGCTTCAACTGCGGCATGAGTCTTAGGCGATGCAGGCTCAGGGTTTCTTCAAGACCTTCTTCAAGGCTTTTTGTCGCGTCTTCGTTGATCAAAGTCAATTCAGGTTTAAGGGCATCAAGAGCAGCTTTAGCTTCTTTGTAGGTGGGCAGATCGTAGGCATTTTGGAGGGTCTTTTTGATCTCATCTTGCTTTCCTTTAGGCAGATAGGAAATGACATTCTCACGTTTGTGCCATTGGCAACGTTGAATGACCACATAGCCATCAAGTGCCTTTGTAAGGGCAGCATACAAGCCTTTTGAGCCGTCAATAAGACACAGCAGGCCCTTGTGATAGACCAGATCACGCTTTAGGAGGGACCGTATAAACTGTCGGCAGACACGCTCGTTCTCGGTCGCAGCCTGGACAAAGCCGAGGGGGATTTTGTCTCCTTCTATCGTTACGCCAAGGGCAATGATCATCTCCTGATCCGCAAAGGTCTTTCCATCTATAAATAGGGCGACGAGGTCATACTGTGCTAAAGAGCGTTCCTTGAACTGTTTCAACTTTTGTGCCGACGCCTTGATAAAGCGTCTCGATACGGTAGATGAGGAGAGCCCAAAGGCTTCGGGTATCGCCTCAGCACAGGCTTGATAAGCGCGTGTGGCAATGCCTTTTATCATACGCAGGAGCAGCCCTTCATCCATCCTGCGGGGGTGCTGAAGATGATGATAGGTCTGTAAGGAGACTTCCTCATCGGTCACCACATTACGTATCCTGGGAACAGGTATGGGCACTTTCTGATCGGAGAGATACACAGACCCTTGTTGACTGCCCCACCGACGATTGGGGTTTTGGGTGTCTTTGCGTGTGTATCTGTGACCTGCCAAGCGGGTCACTTCTTCTTGCAATTCTTCTGCCACGGCGTCTAATCCTAATGGGATCAAGGCCTGGATCAACGCGATGCGTGTATCCAGTGCGCCCACTTCTTCTTCAAGGGGTGTCTCTGGCGTTGCATCGTCTTTGTGGATGGCCTTGACTTTGGGGGCTTTGTGCGATACTTTTTTCATCACGGGCTCCTTTGGTTGAGGACACAGCGTTTTCACGGTTGAATCTGCTGTATCCAATTTACATCGGAGCCTCTACTATTTCAACTAAGATAGGCACATCGTCTCCTCGTCTTAGCATTATGAGCACTCGTAACAGTAGCCGCCTCATCGCGGTCCATAAGCGCGTGACCGTGTTCGTGTGCAAACGAAAACTGCCGCCGCACCGGCGCCTGATTTAAATTAGCCAGCACCGCCATGCCAAAGTCGGGACTACTCAAAAAAAGACCCGAAATTTCATCGGGCAATGGCAAAGTAGCTGTCCAGATATTCTGACGAGCCAGAGTCTCGGGCACCTTAACAGGCGCATTACCCAAATCGAGACGCCGACGCTCCTGCTCGGCCACAAGCTGGCCCTGGGCAATCGCCTGTCCCACCGACCGAGGGGGCGGAAGATCATAACTGGGCAGAGAAACATCTGTCCCACGACCCGTCAGCCGTCTAAGCGACGCGCCTTCTCTGAGCAAACGCAAACAACGTCGGGCTTGCTCCTGAACGACCTCGCTTTGCAAGTCTGGCTCTGCGCGAAAAAGCGCGACCACCGGATCTTCCTGCTTAAGCGGGCTATCCGGATTGACAAACCACTCGACCGAACGTCCGTACAAATCCGCAAGACGGGTCAGTTCAAGCGTGGAAACCTGCCGTTGGCCGGATTCCATGAGACTAATCGCAGATCTCTGTAAGCCAAGCACTATACCGGCAGCCTCCTGAGTGATATGTCGGCTTTCGCGTGCAAATCGCAATCGTTGTCCGATCTCTTTGGAAGTAATGACCATGATGCACCTCTGAGTGTTGGGAATATCTCCTATTTGTAACCATCCAATATCAATTTAGATAATCACACAATACTTGTCAATAATAGAAAAAATTGTTTTGCTTATCGCACTATTTCAAAAACACATTCTTGACATAATAAGCTCTTAAGGACTATATTCGGGTATTGGACTGGGGGTTGTTCCCGGTCGGCAGTTGGTCCTGGGATCTCTCGGGACCTTTCGCTTTTTAGGGAGGTGTATCAGGAGCAACCTATCTCTATCTCCAATGCTCAGTGACGAACAGATCGAAGCATTCTTCGAAATCGGATTCGTCATCGTATCGGACGTTTTTGCGCCAACCGAAATCGAAGAAATGCGAGCCGGATTTGACCGTCTGCAAAAAATGGCCTACGCGCTATCGGAACCCGGGATCCACAAAGGCTCCGACTTTGCCATAGAAAGAAAGGAATCGGGACGGGTCATCATTCAGCGCATCTCCTGGTGCGGGGCAGCCGAACCCGTACTACTCGCAGAAACCGCGGCGCGTCTTTATAAACGGCTATGCTTACCCGGGCGCCAACTCGCGAACCTATCCCGGAAGGGGGGCTGGCAGGCTTTTAAAGATCACTGACTAAAGAATTTTCGTATTATCGGGTCTGAGCCATCTCCCGGTCTTCCTCCTCAAGCGCACGTGCCATCGCCTGACGCACATTAAGAGGACAGACGGGAAAACGCTCGCGCGCACCACCATCTCGAACAACCGTCTCATTCCGCAAACTATCTATGAGCTTCTTACCCACCCGCGCATAAAGAGGCGTCACCAGCCCCAACCACAGACTGGAAAGACGAGGACTCAAAAAAGGCACCGGAATCATCAGACGCCGCACACCGATCTGGCGGGCATATTCGCGCATCAACCCGCCGTAAGTCACCTGTTGCGGACCCCCAATCTCAAAAATCGCGCTACCTTCTTCCTCCAGATCCAGCCCCCGGATCAAATAAGCGATCACATCCTCAATCGCAATCGGCTGGGTTGGCGTGCAGACCCAGCTCGGCGTAATCATAACCGGCAACTTATTGACCAGACTGCGCACCATCTCAAAAGACAGCGACCCCGAACCAATAATAATAGAAGCGCGAAACTCCAGAGTCGCAGGTCCCTCAGAAGCCAAAATAGCCCCCACCTCCCGACGACTCGCCAGATGCAAAGAAAGCTGGCTATCCCCAACCAGACCCCCCAAATAAACAACGCGCCGAACCCCCTGCTGCGCGCGACGCGAGCAAAATTTTGTGCCCCAATGCGATCCTGCTCCTCAAAATTGGACCTGGACCCCATAGAATGCACCAGATAGTACGCCGTATTCACCCCCTCCAAAGCAACCCTGAGCGAATCCCGATCCAGCACATCCCCCGCGACAATTTCGGTATCGGGACAAAACCGACCAGCCAGATACAGGGGATTGCGAGCCAGACAACGCACGCGCGCTTCCCGCTCTTCAAGTGCCGGAACCAACCGCCCACCAACATACCCACTGGCTCCCGTCACCAGTACGAGCCTGTCTTTTCCTCTATCAGACATTGCTTTACCCACGCCATAAGAGTGGAATATTGAAAGTTTATCTATGTGGACGCCTCAATAGACAAAAGCGTTTCGATTATAGCACCTTCTGAAACGCATTCTGCTGGGTGCAGATTCAAGTATTTTGGATCAAAAGGCAATATATACCAAAAAATAAAAGAAGTATATTAGATAATATCTTATTGTAGATAAATTATTGATATATATTATTGATATATATTGCTGTAGTCTAAAATCTCGACAGTAGAAAAAATAGATAAATATGTATAACCCAATAGTAACATAGAATTTTAAACAAAAAATTGCTTGACATTTCAATAAATATAATCTTATTTTTTATATAATTTTATCGAATAAAAATTTAGCCTACAGCAGCGAACGAGTCTATCAAAACCAAAAGGAGGGCAGACATTGAAGCTACTCAAAGCATTAACAATGTGCGGGCTAATGTGTCTCGCTTTCAATAGCAAAGCCCAGGAGGCACATGCCCAGGACAAGACCCAATGGCGGCTCGGTTTGGGGGGATATTGGAGCCTCAACGTGCCATTAATGGGTCTGAGAGATCGGGTCACCGATACCGGGAAGGTAGGGGGAACACTCAGCTATGTGATGTCCCCCAGCACGATCCTGGAATTGGAGGGCTATTACGCCAAGTTTAACAACGGGAAGCTCGAGGACCTGGAATTTGTCTGGCCGGTAGATGGCAATTCCTATAGCAGCCCTCAAGCTGTATCGGAGATGACACTTAAAAGTGCCATTGTGAACCTCCTGGTGCATCCACCCAGCGGTCACGCCTTCACACGCGGTGGTATTTCTCCCTATTTTGCTTTCGGCGTCGGATTTTACGACTACGATTTTTACAATGAAAATCTGGTCTTTGGCGCACAGACGACACCCCCGCTCGACACAACTCTTGTCCTTCACCCCTTCAGCGATACGCGCACGGCCTTGAGTTTCAACCTCGGGCTTGGTGCTCAGGCCTTCATCATCGAAAACTGGGCATTGGATGTGCGGGCGCGGTATAACATGGTGATAGGCGAAATGCGCGAAGTCGTGCAATACAACATCGGACATACATTTCCGATCCAGCTATTCGATATGAGTGCGGGAATAAAATTCTATTTCAAATAGAAGGAGGTCTTGATGAATCAGCCCAAATCAGTTGTACTTTCTATATTCGCGACCGGGCTGTTGACCTTTGTGCTGAGTTTACTGCTATCTGGATCTGCCCTCGCAGGAACAACGGGCAAAATAACCGGTCAGGTGCTGGACCCAGATGGCAGCCCCCTCCCCGGATCAAATCTGGTTATTGAGGGCACGCAGCGGGGGGCGACAGCCGACGCGGAAGGAAATTACGTCATCCTGCTTGTGGAACCGGGAACGTACACAATGACGGCCAGCCTGGTCGGCTACACACCCCGGACCAAGACACAGGTACGGGTGAATGCAGACTATACCACGACCGTAAATTTCACGCTGCCGCCGACGGTATTGGAAATGGATGTCCTGACCGTAGTGGCGGAGCGGCCCCCGGTGGAACCGGATAAAACATCCAGCAAATATGTCATCGACGCCAGTGACATTGAGGCGCTTCCCCTGATTCGGGGCTTCGACGATCTGATCGAGCTTCAGGCAGGGGTCTCGAATGACGGACGACAGCGGATCCGAGGGGGCGACACCGTCGAGGCCGGAGATGTCACCTACTACCTGGATGGCATCAAAATTGTCAACAACGACACTGGCTGGGATAGGTCCCGCTACTTCCAGGGATTCAACAACAGCGCCATCCAGGAACTAACGGTCGTGACCGGTGGTATGGAAGCCGAATACGGCAACGCACAGGGCGGCGTCATCAATATCGTAACCAAATCGGGCGGAAAGGACATGGGAGGACGGCTGGAATACCGATTCACGCCATCTACCCAAAGACACTGGGGAGAAAATGTATATGACTCTCCAGTGCATCGAGACCGTATGAAATTCGACGACATCGACTGGGTAAACGAAATTTATCCCCTGACCGGTCGCCTCGTCCACCAGAGGACAAACTACACAGAGGTCTCAGGGCATTTTGTTGAAGGAAATCTCTCTGGACCCATTGGTGAAAAAGCCTCTTTCTTCGCCAGTTCGCGCTACAACCTCCAGCCAGCGACAATTCCAGGCCCGGAGGATACCTCGCCGCCAAACTCCCATAATATTGGCAAGCTAACCTTCGATATCTCGCCCAATATCAGGGGCACCGCTGGCGGCTTCTATTCCAGAGCCAGAGGGTTCATCAACGGAGGCGAAGGCACGGTGCGGAACATGTCGAACAGCGGACGAAATATCTTCCTGCCCTCGGGTGTGTCCGGAGCGGGAGAGTGGATCGAATCGGACAACCTGTTCTACGCCACCCTGACTCATTCCCTGACGCCTAAGATGTTTTACGAAGTCCGCATTTTCCGCTCCGAAAGCAAGCGCGATTCCTCGGGGGTACCATCGCTGGATGACGTCCGCAATGCAGGTCCCGAATTCCGCGATAATGACAATTGGTTTTACATTCGTCCGCGGCCAACGGTCAGCGTCCAGATCGGCAACCAAAAACGCGTTGGCATCAAATTCGACCTCTCGAATCAGGTGACCCGAGGCCACTTTATCAAGGCTGGCTTCGACGCGACCTTCTACGACACCTGGGGTTCGCGCATCATTAAAACCACTGAGAACTCGCGACGGATCCTCTTTATGGGAAAAGCCCATCAGATGGGCGAAGGCGTTACACCACGTCAATACTCCGTGTACGCCCAGGATAAAATGGAGTTCCTGGGACTGATCATCAACGTCGGCATTCGCGGAGACCTGTTCGACACGAACACGCCGATTGGAGCATGGCACGGATGGCCAGCCATCTATACGACCTACACGCGGAACCGTCAAGCACCTACGGTAGATGGACCTGTCATCAAAAATTTCTCTCCCCGCATTGGAATCTCGCACCCCATCACAGAGCGTGCGAAACTCCACTACTTTTTCGGGAAGTTCTACCAGATCAACAACTTCCATCAGATGTTCGGCGAAGAATGGCGTGGCAACGAGGCAGATGTAGATGTCAATCAGAATGGACGCATCGATCCTGAGACTGAATTGTACAATCGCCTGAGGACATCGGATGAGTACGGAGACCCCCGGGAGCAGGCCTGGGAACAGACCGTACAATTCGAGGTCGGCTTCGACTGGAATTTTGTCAGCGACTACACGCTGAGCCTGGCGACATTCCACAAGAGCCAAAACGATCAGGTCAACGGCTCCGGGTTCAGTCGCATGAACGACCCGGCAGGTGTAAGGCGTCCCACAGGAGCCGGAATCGCTTTCCGGTATTCGTCCCTGCGGAAGGAATTTAACGATGTCCGCGGATTCGAGTTGGGACTCCGCAAGAAATTCAGCCATAACTTCTCTTTTTTAGCCGCCTACAATCTGCAGTGGGAATCAGAGGGCGAAGGCGGCGTCACATTCGATTTCTACTTGCCAACCGGCGAGTTCGTCATGAGTGACCACTACGCGCCCAACGGCGCAGACGAGTATTGGGAGCCTCAGCCAGACGGCAGCGAGCGCCTGATTCCAATCAGCAAAGCAGATCCGGCGCGCGCACGAGAATTGGCCGATATTGCCGATGCAGCCATTGCCGCTTACGACCCGACGACCCTTCAGTTCAACGGAATCAAAGGGGAACTGATGGATTTCGAGGACTACCCGGGGATGAAGCGCTTCCTGGTCTGGCGGCAGTCGGGGTACGGAGCGAGAAGAAATAGCATCGCAGATGATAGGCGAAGCCAAGGATCATTGGCATTTCTCTTTGCATCGCCCTCCGAGTATGGTCCCAGGATCCGGGGTTTCGCACCGCTGGAAAACCTGAACGTCAATCTGGTCTATCGACTGGTGACGGGCGGACCGTTCCAGTTCCGGCCCCTGGTGGGACCTCGAGAAATAAAACCCAAACCCATGCAGTCAACTGTGGACTTAGGCGTCGTGAGGAGATTCGACTTTGGTGAGAGGCAACTCGAGTTTTTCCTCGAAGTATTCAACCTGTTCAATCAGCAAGACTACAACCTGTCGGCCGTTTCCAGTTCGGCTGGCAACGATTATTATCAGTACGGCTTAGACCTTCCCCGCCCGACCAGTCCGACCTACAACTCATTTGGAGATACCCTGGATCGGACTCGCTATGCGGGGGCACCGAGAGAGACGTTCACTGGACTTCGCCTCTCTTTTTAAACCAATATGTCATCCCTTGAACTAAAGGAGAATATTCCATGCATTGGAAAACTTCCTTAGGGCTTCTTGGCGCGGGTGCTTTCGCGCTCGTGCTTTCGGGTTGGTTTACTGCTGAAGTGGAAGCGGGAAATCCTCCCGGAAAACAGCGCCATCTGACACGATCAAAAACCTGGATCAGTTTTCGAAATACGGGAACGATGGGGAGACGGAATGATATTGGGCGAGGGGGCGGGGCCGAAGGACTCACGGATCCCGATTTGTCCTACCCCGGCACGAAGGTACACAGTGCGACCTCGGGCGGCGATCCCAACGATTGGATCTGGGGATCGTGGTACCCCAACCTGCAAAGTTCGGGTATCGATGGCTACAACTGCGCTCTGGGGCAAGGCGTCTGGATTCTCACGCGCGAGCCAGGTTCCTATAACGTCTCGTCATCGAATCCGAGATATGAGACAGTGGATATCGCGCCAATGGTTTACGACGCAAACGAGGAGCCAGAAGCCTCTCTGGGTGTGAACGATGGCCGCAGCAACTACTACCCGGGAGCTGCGCCTCCAATCGAGGAACCCGTCGAGATCCACAACTATGCCGGCAGCAAGTATATGGATGCTGACAAGGACCATTTTCCCGAGGAAATAATCGTGTCAAAGTGGACGACGGAGCGGGGCATTACAGTTACCCGCAAGGCGTATGCCTGGAGCTATCCCGACTACGACGATTTTGTGATCGTAGAACACATCTTCGAGAACACGGGAGATGCCAACGGGGATGGTATTGCCGACAGCGGATTGCCGATGCAGCTAAATGACACCTACTTCGTCTTCGTGAACAGCTTCGCCGTAGCCCAGGCCGGGCATATCACGCGGTACGGCAGCGGCAATTACGGGAACTACCGCAACGAAGTCCGGGATGACTGGTTTGTCTATACCGGTGCTCCGAACTATTCGGGTCCGCACAGTGCAACGAAGATGGCGTATCAATGGGATGGCGATTCACCCTTCACAACCAACGACGACACCGGAGAGCCGTTCAGTTCCGAACTTGCCGCTCAACTCCCCGCTTATTCCGAAACAGAAGGCGAACTGATGGCTTTTCAGTACGTGGGGGTGGCGCCTCTGGATTACACGCCGCCTTTTACCAATGATCCCGGAGAGATCTACATAGCACCAAAGCAAATGGAGCAGCCTTTTGCTGGCCATTGGTGGGAAGCCTTCGACACGCAGAACTCGGAAGAGCCTACAAATCAGGTCAATTCAGATCAGGAGATCTACGAAATCTTTACCGCCTCCAGTCGCGACAATCCGGGTGAGGTGAAGGGACTCCTCAACTCCCAAACCTATGGTCCCTACGACCTGGGACCAGGAGACAAGGCAAAAATCGTCCTCGCTTATGTTCTCGGCTCGGGAGCCGAAGCCCAGGGAATGGATATGTACGAATGGGCAATACAGGGCCGTCATGATCAACTCGCCGACGGCGAGCAGGCATTGTTCAACCACCTGGCGAGAGCGCAATTTGCCTACGACAACGGGTTTGATATTCCCGATGCCCCACCCGACGTGGCGTTCACTGTCGGAAGCAATCCGCAGGGCAACCTTCAGCTTTCGTGGAGCACTTCCGTCGAGCAGTCCCCGAATCCGGACTACGGAACAGCGGATATTGCCGGGTATCGCGTCTATCAGTCCTCTGTGCGGGAAATCGGGCCATGGACGCTCCTCGAAGACATCCCGGTGGGAGACCCAAATCCCAATACGCCAAACTCCTCGCTGAACAACGGAATTTACACCTACGCCGACACGCGGTCCGCGGCGGGATTCGAGTACTGGTACGCTGTTACGACCTATGCCTCGGGCAAATCCTCGTGGACAAATGGGACATCGACCATGAGCGATCTCTCGAAGATCGAACAGACGCGTCTGAGTCTGGGGCTTGAAAGTGGAAAGGGTGGCGAGTCTCAGCGTACGCCCCTATCGAAAGTACCGTTCGTGCCTTCCACCGATGCCAAGGACCAACTACAGGACCGTGTCCGGGTAGTGCCCAATCCATTCAGAGCCGACGATGTCCATAAGTATTCAGGTTCCGACCGCGTTCGATTCGTGAACGTGCCGAGGAAGGCCAGAATCAACGTCTTCTCCCTTTCCGGCGACCTGGTGGCGCAGTTCGAACACGACGGACCAGACCGCGGCGAAGTCAATTGGCGGCTTCTGCTCAACCGGTCTGTCACCGGACCTGTCTCATCGGGAATCTACTACTTTGTAGTGGAATCGCTGGTATCTCCGGGCCAAACTCAGTCCGGTACCTTTGTAATCATAAAATGAGATTGCCATGCATCCTCAAAAGGAGGCCCTCAGTGAACAAAGTATTCTGCATTGCACTGATCCTTTCCCTAATCGCCTATAATGCGGAAGGCGCCGTAGATGACCCGCCAGAACGGGTTGGCCGGTCGGGTTTGAATTTCCTGAAGATCGGACAGGGCGCACGTCCGGCAGCTATGGGAGGAGCATTTACGGCGATTTCTGATGGGATTGACGCGATCTTCTGGAATCCGGCCGGACTGACGAAGATTGAAAAGCGAGCCTATACGCTTTCATATACCAATTGGCTTGTAGATACAAAAATTTACTCGGGAGCATTTGCGATCAAATACGGACGCGCAGCTCTCGGACTTGGTGTGATCGCTCTGGACCCCGGTGATGTGGAAGAAACGACCATCTTTGCACCGAATGGCACCGGACGCACGCTGGACCTGGGAGACCTGGCCGTAGGGGCCGCTTATGCCATCACGCTGACCGATCGGTTCTCCTTTGGCGCGCAACTCCGAATCATTCGCGAGTCCCTCGATCTGGAAACCATCAACACATTCGACTTCAACGTCGGCAGTTGGTTCAAGACGGGATTCAAAAGCACCCGACTGGCGATGTCTCTCCGAAACCTCAGCAAAGACATCACGATTGACGAGCAACCATTCTTCGTACCGAGCGTATTCTCGATTGGCGGGGCGATGGAGATTTACGGTGAGCAGGGAGATCCCTCCTACGCCACACTTTCCTCCGAGGCCCTTTTCGTAACCGATTTCGGGACGCGGGTCCATGTGGGTGCCGAAATCTGGCTGGTGAATGTGTTGGCTCTCAGAGGCGGCTACAAGTTTAACTATGACGCTGAGAGTTTTAGTCTGGGTACGGGAGTCAAATGGAAGTTAGATGACCGCATGTTCACGGTGGATGTATCCTACACGAACTTTGGAAATCTGTTGAACGAGCCTATCCGCATCAGCGTCGGAGGTGCATTCTGAGAAACCTATCTCCTCCCCCGATGCTCAGTGGAGAACAAGTCGAAGCATTCTTCGAAATTGGATTCATCATCGTACCGGACATTTTCACACCCACCGAAATCGAAGAAATGCGAGCCGGATTCGACCGTCTGCAGGAAATGGCTTACTCGCTATCGGAAGCCGGGATACACAAAGGCTCTGATTTTGCCATTGATCGAACGGAATCGGGCCGGGTCATCATTCGGCGCATCTCCTGGTGCGGGGCAGCCGAACCAGTCCTGCTCGCCTATGGCAAAGACCATCGCCTGCTCGGGATGGCGAGCCAGTTGCTGGGCAGCAACGAGATGAACCAATTGATCAACCAGGCCCATTTCAAAATACCCGGCGACAATGTAGCATTTCCCTGGCACCAGGACAGCGAGAACCGGGGATATGGAAAACCCGGCTGGAAGGACGTCAACGGGCGCGGCAGCTTTGTCCAGCAAGCCATCGCCATTGACGATGTGACCGAAGAAAATGGACCGTTGAAATTTATCCCCGGAAGTTGTAAATTGGGACATCTGGGTTTGCTGAGTCGCAGCGAAGAAGAACGCCGGACGCTCTTCAACCCCGACGACGCTGTTACGGGAATCATGAAAGCCGGCAGCGTGGCCCTGTTCAATCCCTATGTCATTCACGGCAGCGAACCGAACCGCTCGCAAAAACCGCGGCGTGTTTTTATAAACGGTTATGCTTACCCGGGCGCCAACTCAAGAACCTATCTCGGCAGAGGCGCTGGCAGGCTCTTAAAGATCACCTGAAGGAAAACCGTGTCAAAGCCGGAAATCACTTCCCAGGTAGGTGCGACCACATCTGCGGAGCCAGCACGCAGGGAAGGGGTCACCCGGCGCGCCATCCTGCTTGGCCTTGCGCTGGTGATCTTTCTCAACCTCTTCATCAACTACCTGGATTACATTGTCCGGTCGTCCAAGACCAATCTCAACCACTTTTCTATCGCGCTTTTCTTTTCCTACGCTCTCCTGACCCTTCTCCTCAATCCGATCCTTCAGCGGTGCCGTCGCTTCCTGGGATTTTCGCGTTCTGAGTTCCTTGTAGCCCTCGCCCTCGGCCTCCTCGGATCCATCCTGCCCACAGCGGGTCTAACCGGATTCTTTCTCGGCATTATCGCGTCTCCCTACTATTTCGCCACACCGGAAAACGGTTGGGCTGAGTACCTCCATCCCCATCTGCCCACGTGGTTTGCCCCTTCACAGAAGACAGCCATGCAGTGGCTCTTCGAAGGGTTACCCGAAGGAATCGCGATTCCATGGGATGTGTGGATCGTACCCCTCCTCTGGTGGTCCTGCCTGATTGCTGCGATGACACTCGGATCGATCTGTCTTGCAGTGGTTCTGCGGCGCCAGTGGTCGGAGCACGAGCGTCTGATCTACCCAATGCTGATGCCGGCACTCGCCATCACAGAAGGTGATGAGCGGCTTCCCGACATCCTGAGGCATCGCATCTTTTGGATAGGTGCCGGACTCGCCTTTGTCGCGGTCTCCTGGAACATCGGGTCGTTTTTCTCGCCGCTTTTTCCCGCCATCCCGCAGAGCCTGGGAAATCTCGCGCTCGGAGGAGGACTGCCATCCATTCCACTTCGTCTCAACTTTTTTTTAATGGGATTCACCTATTTTGCCAATGTGGAAGTCCTGGGCAGTTTCTGGGTCTTTCTTTTATTCTTCCTGGGCCAGGTCTGGGTCTTTAACCGCGTGGGATTCGACATAGGACCAAACGGCGATCTGTGGTCGTCACACCACTCAGCTTATAGCTGGCAGGGAATGGGAGCAATGACGGCTTTCGTCGGATGGAGTTTATGGATAGGGCGACACCACATAAGGAGCGTTATAGCGACGGCCTTTGCCGCGCGGGGGGGGCTGGATGATCGAGGAGAAATGGTCTCCTACCGAACCGCATTCTGGGGACTTGTCCTCAGCGCCGCTTTCATCGTGGGATGGCTGCACTACGCCGGTATGGAGCTATCGGTTGTCTGGCTCTTCCTGTTTGCGACGCTTGTGATTCATCTGGGAGTCGCCCGTATCGTAGCAGAGTCGGGCCTCATATCCGTACGGGGTCCAATGACAGCGCAATCGTTCTGTTTCTACAGCCTGGGGTCCACATCCGTTGCCCAAAGCAGTATGACAGTTTTGGGATTCTCTTATGCCCTGCTCTCTCACGGACAAGGACTCTTTCTCCCCGCGCTCGTTCACGCTGTGAAACTCACAGATATCGTCCGGGCGAATAGGCGAAGGATGCTTCTCGCATTGCTGGGAGCACTCGTTGTGGGAACGCTGGTTTCTCTCGTCTATACCCTGCACCTCGGATACAGCCTGGGTGCTTACAACTTCAACCCCCTGGGACCTTTCTCCAGCGGACCTCGACGGCTACTGGGAAAAGTGGTCGGCAAGATGGGCAATCCCTTCCCGCCCAGCGGCTGGAAAATCACCTTCTTCTGGCTCGGAATCGCCATTATGTCAGCCCTGCTATTTCTGCGCTACCGCTTCCCGTGGTGGCCCATCAACCCCATTGGGTTCCCGATTTCTGGAACCTCGCTGATACGGATATCTGCACTGCCCATCTTCATCGTCTGGACTATCAAGATCATAGTACTCCGCACCGGGGGTGCCCTGCTTTATCGCCGGATTGCGCCCTTCTTCATAGGACTGACCGTGGGACACGCAATGGCTGTGGGCATATCGGCAATCGTAGATATAATCTGGTTCAACGGACGCGGACACATGATCTATACCTGGTGAGGAGCCAAAGACACGACCTAATACATATCTATGGACAACACATAACTGAGCAGAGTCACCAAAAGCCACGTCGCCATCAGAACGATCCCAAAAGGACGCTTCAACGCGTTACCCGACACAAAAATGCCGCAGCGAAAAACGATGAGAATAAACACCATTGCCGGGAACAAAAACTGGAAAAACTGACCATCGGCTTGCAAGCCACCTTGCGTTGCTGCGGCCGAGACACCAGCGACAAAGAGCACATTGAGAATATCTGCACCAATAATATTGCCAACCGCCAGCTCGCCGTGCCCGCGTCTAACAGCGGTAATCGCCGTCACGAGTTCTGGGAGCGACGTGCCAAACGCGACGAGCGTTGCCGAAATAATGTGTTTGGGCACACCAATTCTCTCTGCCAAAACGCTCACACTGGGGATAAGAATTTGGGCTGAAATAACAATAACAGCAATCGCCAGGAGCAACTTGACGAGCACAACGACCGCGTGACTACCCTCCGCATCGGTTGCATCTTCACGCTCAGTATCCGACATGGTTGCAGCCCATCTGATCGACTGCCAAATATAAAGCCCCAAAAGTGCGACAAAGGCGAAGCCAACGAACTGTGGCAAAACCCCACCCTGGCTAAATAATTTCGCGGGAGAAGCCCACGGAAAACAGGCGAGCACCAGAAGAATACCAGCCCCCACCTGCACATTTGACAACCGCGACGCCAACTGGCGGTTGAGAGGTAAGGGAGCAATCAGAGACGCCAGGCCAATGATAAGGCCCGTATCGCAAATAATCGAACCGACGGCATTCCCAAGAGCAAGCCCCGGTTTTCCTTGAATCGCCGAAAACACGGACACCGCCGCTTCCGGCGTCGTCGTGCCAATACTCACAATCGTCGCACCGATAACCGCTTTCCCCAGCCCCCAGCGCACCGAAAGCGTCACAGCCTCATCAACGAGCCAATTCGCGCCTTTGCCAAGCGTGTACAGCGTCACCGCAATAATCACTAAAAGGAACGGACTGGCCAACCCTATCACAAGCTCTTCAATCCATTTTTCCATCGCTACCCTTCCAAATCAAATCACAAATATATCACTGGGACGATCTTGCTCGGCCACGCTCATCGGAAAAGACCGAATACCCTGACCTCGCAACATATCCGCACAAGTTTCCCGCGCCAAATCCGGCCGGTTATTTTTCTCGCTCAAATGCGCCAGAACCGCCTGTTGCAATCCCTCTCGCGCCAGATCGCACAACGCCTCGGCTGCCCCATCATTTGACAAATGGCCGTGCGTGCTACTGATCCTCTGCTTCAAATGCCATGGATAAGGCCCATCCATAAGCAACTGCCAGTCGTAATTCGTCTCAATAATCACCAGATCGGCGCGGCGCATATGCTGATAAACCAACTGCGTCACCGTACCCATATCTGTTGCAACAGTCACATTGGAATGACCATCCGTCACAGAAAAATTCACGGGATCAGCGGCATCGTGAGGCAATTGGAACGCCTGAAAAGACAAATCGCCAATTGAAAATGCCTCATCATTTGCAAACACCCTAATTCTCTCAGTCCCGCGAAAAATCTTCTTCGAAGCATTCAACGTACCCTCAGTCATCCAAACGGGTAGCCCATATCGCCGCGCCAACACACCCACCCCCTTAATGTGATCGGAATGCTCGTGACTCACCAAAATAGCCTGCAAACCCGCTGGATTAACCCCGATACTTTGCAGACGCTCTTCGATCTTCTTACCCGTTAAACCCGCATCGATAAGCACACCTGAAGAACCATTTTGAACACAAATCGAATTGCCACCACTCCCACTTGCCAATAAACAAATCTTCACTATCCACTCCTCTAATCGCTATTCATTCACAAACCACGCCACCCAAATACTAATCTCGTACAAAACGATAAGCGGCATCGCCATCAAAAGCTGAGACAGGGGATCGGGAGGGGTCAAAATGGCGGCCAGTACAAACCCGGCCAAAAGCGCATAACGCCGTCCTTTTTGCATCCGATCGCGTGTCGCAATCCCCATCTTAGCCAGAAAAAACGTCAACACGGGCAACTCAAACACCAGGCCAAAAGCCACCAGAAGGCGCAGCACAAAACCGATATACTCTCCAATATCAAACTGCGGCTTCACACCCGTATCAGCAGCAAGGCCAACAAAAAACTTCATCGCCAGTGGAATAACCAGCCAGTACGCCAAAACAGCACCCACAACAAAACACAAAGTGGCCGAACCAATTACAAACGTGACAAATCGCCGCTCGCTGGCAAACAGACCGGGCGCAACAAACATCCAGATCTGATAAATCAAAAACGGCAGCGCCAGAATCCCCCCGCCCACCAGCGCGATCTCCAGCTTGACCATAAACATGCCCATCGGTCTTAACGTCTGCAATATCAGTTCATTTTCCAGTTCGCGGGTAGGATGGAGCAGCACGGCCAAAATCTCATTGACAAAAATTCCGCAAAAAATCGCACCTATAATAATCGCGCTCAAACCCTTCAAAATGCGCCACCGCAACTCCTCCAGATGATCGAGAAACGGCATCGGCTTGCCATTATCGGGAAGTTCCCCATCCCGGTCTGGCATAATCGCCGGCACCGTACCTTCAGGCGGTGCAACCTCCTCCTCCACCTCTTGCGGCCGCCGAATAGCCGACACCGCCAACCCCATCAACGCAATCACGCCACACAACTGAGAAAACAAATCGCCAAACCGCATATAAAGCGTCTGCTCATTGCGCGGTGCAATCGTCCCGGCCACAACAGCCTCGTGAAACAAACCCGTCTTTTGCTCTTGCCGCCCATAGGGATCGACAAACATCGACACACCCGTATTGGCACAGCGCACCACCCAACGCCTGTTTTCAACAGCTCTGAAAGTTGCAATATCCGCGTGCTGATAAGGCGCTGCCGTCCGCCCATACCACCCATCATTGGTAATCACCACCAAAAACTCGGCACCCCGAACCATCATATCGCGCGCAAGCCAGGGAAACACCGAATCAAAACAAATCATACCGGAAAACTTTCCACCCGGCACCTCAAAAACCGTTCGCGCAGTCCCGCTTTCAAAATCCCCACTGATATACCCCCCGCCGCTCCACCGAAAATCGCGCAAAAACCCGAGCAACTCGGGAAAAGGCGTCCGCTCTCCAAACGGCACCACCTTCACCTTGTCGTAATGCGGCAAATCGCCCCCACCCGGCTCAAACAAAAAAGAAGAATTGTAATACCGATCCCGCGCCGCGGCCTCGAAGCGATTGGATCCCATGAACAGATAAATACCCAGCGAATCGACCAGTGCCTGCACCCGCGCCTGATACGCTTGTTGCAATGCATCATCACGCTTCAAATACGCGGGCAAAGCCGCCTCTGACCACACAACCAATCGCGCCCCTGTCTCTGCTGCCTGAATAGTCAAAGGTTTCAGCTTATCAAAATTGTGATCAAAACCCCAGTAAGATTTCTCAACGGGTGGCACATTTTGCTGCACAATAGCGACCTTCAAATCGCCCTCGGCAACCGGCTCTGCCATGCGCCACAAACCAAATCCCAATGGCAGAGCAAAAACCAAAACCAAAACACCAACCATCAAGCCGCGCTGCGCACTTCTCACAGCCTGAAACGCAATGAGATTAACCACCACCACCCAAAACGACACACCGTAAACCCCGGTCGCTTCTGCAATTTGAATCAAAGGCAAATAATCCACCTGGGTATGCCCGAGCAACATCCACGAAAAACCCATATCGCCCAGCGTATTAAAATATTCAAAACCCACCCACAAAAAGGGCGTCATCCACAAACCCAGCCTGCCAGCGCGCGCCAGTGCAAACGACCACAACCACACAAACAGCCCCCGAAAAAGCGACATATACAAAATTGCCCCCGCCATACCCGGGGGAGTAATCCACGCAATCCAATAAATACTCGCACCGTAAAAAACCAGACCCTGCAAAAAACCCGCGCCAAAAGCCACGCGCCCACGCAAATTTTCGGCAACGGGAATCAGAGGCAACAAACTGATACAGGCCAAAAAACCGAGTGGCAAAGGCGGAAATGCCGCTGCCATAATCAAACCCGACAAAATCGGATACCCGAGCGATAACCTCCAACCCAACGTATTGTCCTGCGCCATATTATCTGTCATCTTCCCTCTTTTAACCCCATCAATTCAAAAACCATTCGGATTAGCAAAAATCACAAACAAAATCCCTGTTGCAAAAAACACAAAGATTATGGAATATAAATGCGGGTCAAATCCCTGTCAATTGCCGTCCAACAAAACAAACCGGTTATAACCCATGTTGCCCGATCTCAATTCAGAACTCCAGGCATTGCACGAGCAAAACCTCTACCGCTCCGTGCGATGTGTAGAAACCAGCCAGGAACCCCGCATCCGCATCAAAGGGCGGGAACTCATCCTCTTTTGCTCAAACAACTACCTGGGCCTCGCCAACCATCCCGTCCTCAAAGGTGCAGCAGTCGAAGCGCTCAACACCTATGGAAGCAGCACCGTAGCATCAGCACTCATCTCGGGATATATGCCCCCGCATGCCGACCTCGAAAGCAGCATGGCGCAATTCCTCGGCACAGAAGCCGCCATCGCATTTCCCACAGGCTACACAGCCAACCTCGGCGTCATACCCGCCCTCATCAACCGCGACGACATCATTTTTAGCGACCAATTAAATCACCGCAGCATCATTGATGGCTGTCGCCTCTCCCGCGCAAAAATTGCCATCTATAACCACTGCGACATCGCCCACCTCGAATCCCAGCTCAAAACCTCATCCGCCTATCGGCGTCGCCTCATCGTCACCGATGGCATCTTCTCAATGGACGGAGACATCGCCCCACTGCCCGAACTCGTCTCCCTCGCCGAACAATACAACGCCATCCTCATGGTCGATGACGCCCACGCAACCGGCATCCTCGGTCCAACCGGTCGCGGCACCTTCGAACACTTTGGCCTTTCCCCCGATACCATCGACATCCTCATGACCTCGGGCAGCAAAGCCCTCGGCGCATCCGGCGGTTTTATCTGTGGCAGCCGCGACCTCATCGACCTCATTCGCAACCGCTCGGCAGCTTATATCTACACCACCGCAATGCCACCCGACGCCTGTGCATCCACCACCGCGGCACTCGACCTCATCCAACGCGACGCCAGCTTGCGCCAGCGCCTGAGGCACAACACCACAACCATCAGCCAGCGTCTTCAAACCCTCGGCTTCGACCTCGCCCAATCCCAAACCCATATCATACCCATACTCGTTGGCGACGCCCAAAAAACCGTTGAAATATCCGAGTACCTCTACAACCGCGGCATCTATCTCTACGGCATACGCCCCCCCACCGTACCCGAGGGCCAAAGCCGTCTGCGCCTCTCCGTCATGGCAACCCATACCGACGACGACATCGCACAATTATTAGACGCCATGACCGAGGTAAGACACAGTTTTTATGGAGACCACCATGTCCAACCCCCTCGACCACATCCGAATCGTCCTGGTTGAACCCAAAGAACCCGGCAACATCGGCGCTGTGGCTCGCGCGATGAAAAACACCGGTCTATCGCGCCTCTATCTCGTCAACCCGCCCGACCACACCAGCGGCACTGCCCGCGCAATGGCGCACGGATCGGGCGATATCCTCTACGGTGCAACCGTCGTATCCTCACTACCCGAAGCACTCGAAGACGTATCTCTCGCCGTGGGCACATCCCATCGCAAACGCCGCGAATTCGACATCGTACACCCGCCCCAAACCGCGACAGACAAACTGTTGACCCTTCCCGAAAACCACAAAGGAGCCATTGTCTTTGGCCGGGAAGAAAACGGACTGACCAACAACGAAATCCAACTGTGTCAGCTAATCTCCCGCATCCCCTCGGCAGTGCGCTATCCCTCCCTCAACCTATCGCAAGCCACCCTCATCTATGGCTACGAACTCTTTCGCGCAACCCATTCCGAAGCCCCCTACAAACCATCAGAACTCGACTTGGCTACGCACCGCGAACTCGAATCCATGTATGACCACATCCAAACAGCGCTCGACAAACTCGGCTTTGTCTCGCGGCATCGCCCCCAGACCTTCATCCGATCCATCCGCCGAATCTTCAGCCGCATCGACATGGAACACCGCGACGTAGCGACCATCCACCGCCTCTTTCGCCAGGTCGATCGCTTCATCTCTCGGCACGGCCTTGACCCCATCCCATCGCCCGATCAAAAAACAAAATAACGGCTCTCTTTTCTGCGGCAATTCACCCCACAAACCCCAGCGTCTCCAAAAGTGACCGACTCAAAGTCTCCATTGCCGGCACTGTACCTACACCCCCCAAAGACGACAGGGCTGCCCAGGTTTCATACCCCCCCTCCCGTATCAATGCCTCATCTGTACACACATACCCGATATACCCGTTCGCCAGACTCACCAGCATCAACGGCGAAGCCGATGTCTGCGCCTTGATCCGAAGGCCACTCTCCACAAAAATCTCCCCCGGCAACGCCAGAATCGCCGCATCGCCCAATCGGATCGCCTGCACGGGTGCCGTCATCTGTTCGGGCAACGCCGCCAACCGCTGGCACTGCCTGGCATACACATCTACCCGATCCTTCGGCACCGGTTGTCCCACCACCCAACTGAATGGACCTTCCTCGTATTCATATCCACCTGCGAGAATCTGTTCGGCAATGTCGAGATCTGTCTCTGTAATCACTTTCCTCGAAAATTCCAGCGTCCCTGTCACAGCCTCCAATGCCAGTTTCTCATCCAAATCCATCAACTGGATCTCTGTCAAAACATGTCCTGCCAGAACATTTGCCATCCGCCGCGCCCGGGTGTGCCCCCGATCCTGCCAAATCCGCTCGCCACTATAATCGTTGTTATTAATTTGTCCAGACGCCGCATTCCACAAGATCGGCACGCAGTTCCCACCCAGATAATGCCGCATCAAATTGAAAAACTGTCCAAAATAATCCGCCGACACCTGCCCGACACTGCCCGTTCCCACATAGTGCAAAGAAAAACTCGCCACCACCGAAATCGGCGTACCGTCCACCCCTTCCACATACATCATCGCCAACTCCGGATCGATCTCTCCCATCGGCCGCACGCGATCCGGGTTGTTAAAACCCGGATTCATCCGCACTGTCCCATCCTTCATCAGCCAGCGCCGATAAAACGAAATACGGTCCTCCATCACACTGGCAAACCCCGCTCGGGCAGGCCGCATTCTCTTGACGGCCAACTCCACTGCATCGGCCACTTTCAGCGGGAGCCATGTCGTATATCCCTCATCTTCACCCATACTTAGAAGATTGCTCACCCCTGCCCCTGAATGTGTATGCGTCGCATTCACCATCACGCATTCAGGAGATATCCCACACCGTTCTTTAATGCGTGCCTTCACTGCATTCGCAATCGCTTCTGGCATCGCAATCAAATCGCAGGTCACCATGGCAATCCTGACGTCTCCATTGTCGATCACCAATGCCTTGGCCAGAAGCTCGTCGTGTACATCCTCTCCGTATCGCGGTCGAAAACTTCCCGGCATCGTAACCCCCAGCCAGGGTGTAATATTGGAAGTAGCAGCCCCTGCGTGCAATTTCATAACTCTCCTCCAGCGTTAGATTTTACATCTCTATACCGCCGTCATAACCTCACCGTATAGTATATACCTGATATTTTGGCAACAGTGAAAGAAAAATGGAAACAGGGAATTTGTCGAATGAAGCTCAATGCGGTTGACAGTGGTTTATGGAACGCTTATTCTTTACAGATACCAGTATTTCAGGAGGTAGATCTCGTGGCTGAATTGACAGAACGCCCGGTGATTGGCGTGACCGTGGGCGATCCGGCGGGGATTGGACCAGAAATTGTGATTAAAACACTGGGTCATCCGACGATTTACAACGATGTAAAGCCGCTGGTCTTTGCCGACCGATCGGTTTTGGAGCAGACGGTGAAGATGCTGGGTGTGGATATGGATTTGCACGCTGTAAACAATCCGCGCAACGGGCATTATGAAGTCGGGTGTATCGACTTTATTGACGTTGGGGCTTTGTCCGAGCCGATTGCTTATGGCCAGATCTCTGCCGAAGGCGGTCGGGCAGGATATCAATATTTGGACCGGGCAATTGATGCGGCTCTTTCAGGTGCCGTGGTCGGCCTGGCTACAGCGCCACTGAACAAAGAGTCATTGCAGGCTGCAAAGCTGCCTTATATTGACCATACGGCGGTGCTCAATGCTCGAGCGGCGTTGCGAGTGCCAATGACGCTGTTTTTGGTGAAAAATTTGAAGATTTTCTTTCTCACCCGACATATTTCGTTTCGGGAAATCCCAGATGCGATTACAAAAGCAGGAATTTTGGAAGCATTGCCGCTGTGCGATCTGTATTTGCGGCAACTGGGGACGGAAACACCGACTCTGGCTGTGGCGGGCTTGAATCCACACGGAGGAGAGCAGGGTTTGTTTGGACGAGAGGAGATTGAGGTGATCGGCCCCGCTGTAGAAGAGGCGCAAAGACGTGGATGGCGGGTGCAAGGACCGGTGCCAGCGGACTCGGTATTTCATCTCGCGTTGGAAGGGCGTTATGATGGGGTGTTATCGCTTTACCACGACCAAGGGCATATTGCATCCAAGACGCTGGATTTTCACGGAACAGTGAGTCTGACGATGGGGCTGAAGTTTTTGCGCACGTCAGTAGATCATGGAACGGCCTTTGACATTGCCGGACAGGGAATAGCGGCAGAACGGGGAATGGTGGAAGCAATTCGCGCGGCCGGGCAATATGCGGTGCCGGTACGAGAGCGATTGGAGATGTCATTTGTACCCCCTTGATTTATTTGTCTAAGTATATATACTTATTGTAGTATTACCTTTGTGCATTTTGGAATTCACCTCTCCCTATGAGGACCGCGCTATGGCGATCAAAAAAGAAGACTATTTGGGAATTGAAAATTACAAAGTAGTGGGCACGCGACCCATTCGGCACGATGGAACGGACAAAGTGACGGGCCGAGCGGTTTACGGACCAGACTTTCATTTGACCGGATCGCTCTATGGCAAAACATTGCGAAGCCCTCATGGGCATGCGCGGATCAAATCCATCGACACCAGCAAAGCAGAAGCACTGCCCGGAGTAAAAGCCATAGTACTGGGAAAAGACCTCGTTCAAAATTACGAAGACAAAGTATCCGACCTCGGTGAAGGATCAGTCGATTTGCGGTTCTTAATTGCCAATGTCCTCGCCGGAGATAAAGTACTCTACGACGGACACGCCGTCGCAGCCGTCGCAGCCACCTCTGCACATATTGCAGAAGAAGCATTAAACCTGATTGACGTAGATTACGAAGTACTCGAACCCGTGTTGGAAGTGCGCCGCGCAATGGAAAACGGCGCGCCATTATTGCACGACGACTTAAAAATGAAATCTCTCGGCGAAGAAACGGACCAGGCGAGCAATATCGCAAATCACTTTCAGCACAAACAGGGAGATGTAGAGAAGGGATTTGAAGAAGCGGACGTAATCGTAGATCGGGAATTTGTAACCGGAACAGTACATCAGGGATACATCGAACCACACAATGTAACAGCGCACTGGAGCGAAAATGGAAAGTTGACTATCTGGTGCAGTTCACAGGGACCGTTTGAAGTGCGCGGCCAGGTCGCCGATGTGCTGGGCCTTGAAGTGGGCGACGTGCGCGTGATCCCGCTGGAAATTGGTGGCGGATTTGGCGGAAAATTCCGGGTATATGAAGAACCGTCCGCAGCCCTGCTGGCGCAAAAAACCGGAAAACCCGTGAAAATGGTCATGTCCCGCACAGAAGTATTAAAAGCCACCGGCCCAACGCCGGCATCCTACATCAAAGTCAAGATGGGCGCAACGCGGGACGGCATGCTAACCGCGGCACAAGCCTATATGGCATACGAAGCCGGTGCCTATCCCGGCTCAGCAGTCGGCGCTGGTGCGGGATGTATTTTCTCGCCCTACAGCATCCCAAACTCGCTCATTGACGGCTACGATGTCGTGGTAAACAAACCCCAATCATCCGCTTACCGCGCGCCGGGCGCGACCAACGCGGCATTTGCGTCTGAGACAGTAATAGATGAAATATGCGAACAGATCGGCATGGACCCGCTCGAATTTCGATTAAAAAATGCGTCTAAAGAAGGCACGCGACGGGCAGATGGACCGATATTTTTACGCATTGGTCAAGAAGAAGTAGTAAAAGCGGCCATGGCGCATCCGCACTATCGCACCCCCCTTGAAGGACCGAATCGGGGACGCGGCGTCGCCGCCGGATTCTGGTTCAATGGCGGAGGCACATCCACAGTGGTCGCCAGTGTAAACCCGGACGGCACAGTAGCACTGGTCGAAGGCTCAACCGATATCGGGGGAACGCGCACCTCAGTTGCCATGCAATTTGCCGAAGTCCTGAATCTTTCCATCGAAGATATCAAGCCAAATGTGACGGATACCGACGCAATCGGACAAACCGATGGAACAGGCGGAAGCCGCGTGACATTTGCAACCGGCTGGGCGAGCTATGAAGCGGCCCAAGACGTAAAGCGACAAATGATAGAACGAGCGGCAACATTATGGGAAATATCAAAAGACGATGTGGTCTTTGAAGACGGATCGTTTCGCTCCAAATCGGATGCATCCAAATCGATAACATTCAAAGAACTCGCCAGCAGAGTCAATCGGGCGGGCGGTCCCGTAGTAGGACGCGCTGCCATAAGCGGCAAGCAGGCCGGCCCGGCATTCGCGCTATTAATCGTAGATGTCGAAGTAGATCCAGATACGGGCAAGGTGGATATTTTGCGGGCGACCATCGTTCAGGACGCGGGCAAAGCCATCTATCCCGGCTATGTGGAAGGACAGATGCAGGGCGGTGTGGTACAGGGAATCGGATGGGCATTGAACGAGGAATTTGTGTACAACGACCAGGGGGTCATGGTCAACGCCTCTTTCCTGGATTATCGGATGCCCACAACACTCGACATGCCGATGATTGAAACAGTCATTGTAGAAGTACCCAACCCGGGGCATCCATACGGGGTGCGCGGCGTGGGCGAAGTGCCAATTGTCCCACCGCCGGCTGCGGTCGCCAATGCGATTTATCGGGCTGTTGGCATTCGGTTAAACGAGTTGCCAATGTCGCCATCGCGGGTCCTGAAAGCACTGTGGGAAGCAGATGGCAGCCAAACAGCAAGCGGTCAGGCAGCAGATTGAGCAGATAGGAGAATACAATGGACTGGTTTTCTCAATACGGCTTTCTCGGAGCCCTGCTTCTCGCGGGCATTGTTCTCGGTGCAATTCCCGTCGTGCTACCCCTGATCATTTCGCCCCGCACTCGGGGTCGCAAAACCCGTGAGACCTACGAATGCGGCATGGACACAATTGGCAGTGCCTGGGTGCGCTTCGACATCTCCTATTATCTGTTTGCACTCATCTTTGTCGCGTTTGAAGTCGATGTACTGTATATTCTTCCCATCGCCGTAATCTACGACACGGGGACCTACGTCTGGCGCGACTTCATCGAACTCACGATCTTCATCGGCATTCTTTTTCTCGCCATCATCTACGCCTGGAGCAAAGGCGTTTTGCACTGGAGACATCGATAATGGCACAACAAGAACTCCCTCTCGTGGCAGGCGATCCAAAAAATATTGAAGAACTGCGCGAACAGGTTGGCCCACTGATACATATAAACCTGCTGGAAAACCTGCTCAATCAAGCCCGGTCCCGATCCCTGTGGCCCCTCACATTCGGCCTGGCCTGTTGCGCCATCGAAATGATGGCCGCAGGCGCATCCCGCTTTGACCTCGACCGCATTGGCGCGGGCGTCTTTCGCCCGAGTGCGCGACAAGCCGATGTCATGATTCTCGCAGGCACAATTTCCCGCAAGATGGCGACACCCATCAAAACGCTCTGGGACCAGATGCCCTCGCCAAAATGGGCCATAGCAATGGGGGGTTGCACCATTGACGGCGGCCCCTTCAAATATCCCGGGCAATATGCCATTGTCGAAGGCGCAGACAAAATTGTGCCCGTTGATGTGTACGTACCGGGTTGTCCTCCGCGCCCCGAAGCGCTCTTTGCCGCATTGTTCAAACTCGAAGAAAAAATCAGAGCCGGAAAGAAATTCAATAAATGATCGCCAACAAACTCTCTTTGCTCGTGCTCGACGCGACCGATGTCAAATACGACGCGCGTGGCTTTCATGTACAATACACCGCTTCAGCCGATACCCTCCCTCAGATCGCAGATACCTTCCTATCCGAAGATTTTCACCTCGAAATGATAACCTGTCAGGATCGACGTGCGATCGACGATACGTTTCGCCTAATTTATCAGTTTAACCAATACGGTTCTCCCCAACGGCATGTGATCCACGCCGACATTGCGCCCGATACAACTGCGCCCAGTATTGCCGCAATCTTTCCCGCCGCCGACTGGTACGAACGCGAAATTTTTGACATGTATGGCGTCACCTTTGACGGCCATCCCGATCTGAAACGCATCTTAATGGAAGAAGACTATTTTGGTCATCCCCTGCTCAAAGACTTTGTCGATCCCCCCAATCCCTATCGCAGCGAGGACGGCGCGTGATGAATAGATTTGAGGTCGAACAAGACCCGAAAAGTCGAGATACCTATTATCTCAACATGGGGCCTCAGCATCCCTCTACACACGGCGTCATGCGGATCAAACTGCACCTGGATGGCGAACGGATAATTTCGGCAGAACCCATTATCGGGTATGGGCATCGCGCACACGAAAAAATGGCCGAAAACCGCGACTACCTCCAGTTTTTACCCAACCCCAGTCGCGTGGATTATCTCGGTGGCATGATCTACAACGTGGGATATTGTCAGGCAGTCGAACGCGCAATGGGCATCGAAGTCCCAGAACGCGCCGAATACATCCGCATCATCTGCAATGAACTCAATCGCATCTCCAGCCACCTGCTCTGGCTGGGCACCTTTTTGATGGACCTGGGCGCATTTACCCCCTTTCTCTACGCCTTTGACGACCGCGAAAAAATCCTCGACATCCTCGACCGCATCACCGGATCGCGCCTCACCTATTGTTACGCGCGATTTGGCGGTGTGATTCTCGATATCGACGATATATTCCTCGATAATGTCTCCAACTTTTGCACCTATTTTGTCGAGCGATTAAAAGAATACGAAAAACTCGTCATCGGCAACGTCATCTTCCGCGAACGCACCATTGGCGTCGGGATCTTCGCACCCGACCTCATTCAAAAATACGCCATAACAGGTCCTTGTCTGCGCGCCATGGGCCATGCCCACGATGTCCGCAAAGACGAACCCTATGGCATCTACGACCGCTTTGACTTTGATGTACCCACGCAAACAGAAGGCGACTGCTTTGCCCGCACACTCGTTCGCATGGAAGAAATGCGCCAGTGCATTCGCATCATCGAACAAGCCGTAAGCGACACGCCCGATGGTCCCTTTATCGCAGCCCGAGTGCCCAAACGCATCCGCCCGCCCGAAGGCGACTATTACTTCTGTGTTGAATCACCGCGAGGCAACTTCGGCATGTACATCGCAAGCGACGGCAGCGACATCCCCTTTCGCCTCAAATTGCGAACCCCATCGTTTTCACACATATCGACCATGCCCACCGTCATGGCCGGCACCATGCTCGCCGATGCCGTGGCAATCCTCGGCAGCATCGACATCGTCGTTCCCGAAATAGACAGATAACGCACAACTATGAAAACAGGCGGCATCCAAACCACCCTTGCGGCAGCAGATTATAAACCTCACACAATCGTTTTTGAGCGTTCAACAAATGAATCGTAGCGTCTATATCGAAACATCGGTTATCGGCTATCTAACATCTTGGCCTCATCAAGATGTGACTATCGCCGGTCATCAGAACACGACAAAATTGTGGTGGTCAATTGCTGCCCAAAGGTTTGATCTGTTTGTTTCCCAACTGGTAATCCGCGAATGCTCGGATGGCGACCCAAAAGCTGTAAAGGACCGCCTCGACAGCATTGACGGCATACCCGTTCTTCCAATTACATCAGACGCAGAATCTCTGGCCGATGCCCTTATTCAAGGACATGCGGTTCCTGAAAATCAGCCAAACGATGCATTGCATATCGCCTTGGCTACCACGCACGGAGTACAATATCTTGTATCTTGGAACTTTCGGCATATCGTGAATGCATCGCTTCGTCCCGCGATAGAGAGCATCTGTCGCGCTGCTGAATACGATCCACCAATCCTCTGTACACCAGAAGAATTATTGGAGGCCGACGATGATTGATGACCCCATTGTGAATGAAATACGTCAAATTCGCCGCGCTTATGCGGAACGATTTAATAATGATCTTCACGCGATATGCGAAGATCTCAGACGACAGGAACGAGAATCAAATCGAGAATTTCGAACACCCTTGCAAGCCACTGTTGATCACACTGCAACTCAATCCGTTCCAAAAACCGTTGGTATAACAACAAGATGAATCAATTCGAATATATTTCTCCACAGAATTTTAAAATAAAAATATATAAGTGCGCATGCGGTCAAACGAGGCACAGGAGACTGACTGCTGATCGCTGAAAGCTATTATATGAAAACAGACGTCATCCAACTTTTTGAAAACCCCTATCTCGCGTTCGGCGCAACCATCGCCGTCATCATGGTCTACTTGAGCGTCAATGCCATTATGCTAATATGGCTCGAACGCAAACTCAGCGCACGCATACAGCGCCGCATTGGTCCGCAGCGCGGTCCCTTTGGTCTGATGCAACAAATTTTTGACATGGGCAAATTGCTCAGCAAAGAACTCCTCACCCCCGAACATGCCAACAAACTGCTCTACGTAATTGCCCCCATCCTGGTCTTTGCTCCCGTCGTCGCCCTCTCGTCCCTCTTTCCCATTACGAGCACGTACATCTTTCACGACTTCAACATCGCCATTGTCCTGATCCTCGCCATCAGCGGCATCAATGTAATCGGCATATTCTTAGCTGGCTGGGGATCCAATAACAAATACGCCCTGCTCGGCGCAGTGCGCTCGGTCGCACAAAATATCTCCTACGAAATCCCGCTCATCCTATCGGTCATCCCCATTGTCATGATAACCCGCACCATGTCGCTCTACGACATCACCCTTGCACAGGAAACCTATCCCTTTGTACTGGTGCAACCCATCGCCCTGATCATCTTTATCATATCGGCCACTGCCGAAACCAATCGCGCCCCCTTTGACATCCCCGAAGCGGAATCTGAACTCGTCGCCGGATTCCACACCGAATATTCCGGCATGCGCTTTGGGCTGTTCTTCTTTGCCGAATACTCCAACATGATCTTTGCATGCGCACTGGCAACCGTACTCTTCCTGGGGGGATGGCGCGGGCCTTTTTTGCCAGACGCCGTATGGTTCTTCATCAAAGTCTATGCACTCATCGTCCTCATGATGTGGTTCCGCTGGACTTTCCCGCGGCTCCGATTTGATCAACTCATGAAATTCGCCTGGGTAGTACTCGTCCCCCTATCGCTGATCAACCTGCTGATCACAACGCTGGTCTTGAAAATCGTTTAGAACTTTCATCTCAGAGGAAAATGCCCATGGCTCTCGTAAAAGAAATCCTCAACGGCACCAAAACGCTCCTGAGCGGCATGAAAGTCACACTGGACAACTTTCGAAAACCGCCCGTCACCTCGCAATATCCAATGGAAAAAATCGAGATGTCGGAAGCGTTTCGCAATGTCATTGTCCTCATCGAAAAAGAAGACATCGGCTCGCACGACTGCATCGACTGCAAACTCTGTGAGCGCGTGTGTCCCTCCTTCTGCATTTCGCTCGACGGAGAACGCCCCGAAGGACTAAGGCGCAAACGGGCGACCAAATTCGAAGTCGATTTTGCCCTGTGCAGCGACTGCGGACTGTGCTTAGACGTATGCCCCACCGACACTCTGGGATATAGCAAAATACACGATGAAGCCGGATACAATCGCAGCGACTTTCTCTACGACTTAATCGAACCGTGGGCAGACAAAGAAGAAGCCACGCGCGAACGCCTGAAAGTAATCGAAGCCGAACAAGCCGCAGAACGCGCCCGACTCGCCGCAGCCAGAAAAGCGAAGAAGGTGAGAAGTAGGAAGTAATCGGAGAACAACAATGCTCGAGCAAGCTGTCATTTACACATTTGTAGCCCTCGTCCTCATCGGTGGATTTATAGCGGCATTTTCTCGTCCGATACTCTACGCCATCATTGGTCTGGGTATCAGTCTGTTGGGACTGGCGGGGCTATTTCTCAACCTCGGCAGCGCATTTGTCGCGGCAATGCAAGTACTCATCTATATTGGCGGCATAACCGTTGCCATTGTATTTGCCATGATGCTCTCGATTGCCATGTCCATTCGTCCGCCCAATCCCGATCCCCGAAAACTCGGCTTCGCCATTGCCTGTGCCGTGATTTTTTTTGGCGCAGTCGCCCATCTAATCCGCGGCGCGCAATTCCAACAAATCGCATCCCCAGCATCGGAAAAAGCCTGGTCTGTGGGCGCGTTGGGCCATGCATTGCTCACGCATTACAATCTCGTCTTTGAAACCCTCTCCCTCGTTTTACTCCTGGCCATCATCGGTGCCATCTTGATTGCCCGCAAGGCTTCGACATGAGCTTAGCAAAGGAAAAAACGTGACCCTCGAATCTTATCTGCTGGTGGGCGCTGCCCTGTTTTCACTCGGTTTGATCGGCGCACTATCCCACCGCAACCTCATTGCCCTGCTCATCGGCATCGAACTCATGATGAATGCCGCCAGCCTAAACCTGATGGCCTTTAACCGGTTCGTCGTCACCGATCCAACGACCGGTCAGATCTTCGTCCTCATCATCATTGGACTGGCAGCCGCCGAAGTCGCTATCTTTTTATCGATTATCCTGCGCATCTATCGGGCGTATCGCGATATTGATGCGGAAAAACTCACCAAATTGAGCGGTTGATGGACACTCTCTCACTCATACTTTTAACCACAATTTCCCCCCTGGCGTGTTTTGTCATTGCCATCATATTTCTCGCGCAACAACCCCGAATAGCTCAGGGACTGGTCCTATTCGGCAGCACAGTATCCCTTTTTGCAGCCATCGGCCTTCTCGTACAAGGACCTGTTGAGCCCCTTCGTTTTTTGTGGTTCCAAAGCGGTGCAATACAACTCCAATTTGGCTTCATTCTCGATGGTGCAAGCCTCATGTTTGGCGTTGTCGTCGCTTTCATCACCGCCTGCATCATGCTCTATTCAATCGGCTACATGGCGAGCGACCCGGGCAAAACGCGCTATTTTGCAATGCTCAGTTTCTTTGCCTGGTCCATGCTCAGCTTTGTCTATGCCGTCGATCTCTTGCAGTCTTTCATATTTTGGGAACTCGTCGGCCTGTCTTCTTTCTTCCTCATCGGTTTCTGGTTTGAAAAACCCGAAGCAGCCGGGGCTGCGCGCAAAGCCTTTCTCATGACCCGCGTGGGCGACGTCGGCCTCTTCATCGGCATTCTGATCATCCTTCAACTCGTTCAGAACTTCGATATCCCCAGCCTCTTAGACCCTCAATCTGGCCTCTCAACCCAGATATCGCCCGGCATGCTCAACGCAATCACACTGCTCATCTTCATTGGCATCATGGGCAAAAGCGCGCAATTCCCATTACACACCTGGCTGCCCGACGCAATGGAAGGCCCCACACCGGTCAGTGCCCTGTTGCACTCTGCCACCATGGTCGCCGCAGGCGTCTTTCTCATGATCCGTCTGCACCCGCTCTTTATGGCGGCGCAAGACACAGCACTCATCGTCCTGAGCATCGCCACCTTCACCGCAATCCTCTCATCGACCATTGCAATGGTCGATACCGACATCAAAAAAGTACTCGCCTATTCGTCCATCAGCCAACTCGGCTTTATGATCATGGCACTCGCTGCCGGCAGCCTCTTCGCCGGTGTATTTCACCTGATCACCCATGCCGTCTTCAAAGCCCTGCTCTTCCTCTGCTCGGGCATTTACATTCACGCCTATCACACCAATAGCATGGCCGAAATTGGCCGCAGTGGAGGCCGCCGCCTCAAAGCTGCGACCCTTGGCCTCATCATCGGTGGCGCGGCCCTATCCGGCATTCCCCCATTGGCGGGATTCTGGAGCAAAGAAGAAATTTTTGCCCAACTCGGTCACAATGGCTTTAACATCTACATGGCCGGTGCATTTTTAGCGGCCTTTCTCACCGCCTATTACACATTCCGCATGGTTTTCCTCATCACAAAACCCGATCAGGCACCTGCCTCCGATCACAGCCATCCCGAACCCATGAACATGAAACTCCCCGTCTTGCTCCTCACCCTGGGCGCAATCGTACTCGGCTTTTTTGGCTCCAACATCGCTCATGGCCTCGACCTCATACCACAGCACCACAGCATATATTTGCTGATCCCCACCGTAGGAGTCGTAATCCTCGGCATCCTGATCGCCTATTTCGACTATGGGCGCGATAACGCGTCGCGCACGGGATTCATCAGCAAAATCGCGCCACTCAACACCCTATTCACAAACAAATGGTACATCGACGACATCTACCGCGTCACCATCGTCGCCATCACCCACACACTATCTCGCATCTTGCACTGGATAGAAAACCACGTCCTCGACGGAAACTACGACCGCTTTGGCCTCGGCATCTTGCGCACGGGCGCGAAATCAACCCGCGTACAGGGTGGCTGGATGCAACTCTACCTGGGCTGGGCAATTATTTTATTAGCCGTTGTCGCGCTTTATCTGGGATTGCGATAAAATATGCCACTTCTTTCATCTATACTTCTCATTCCCGTCGTCACGCTCATCATCCTTTTGCTCATGCCCCAAAGGGCTGTGCGGGGCATTCGGCTGATATGCGCCCTCAGCGGTCTGTTGACCTGTGTGCTGAGTTTGCAACTCTGGACGGGTTATGATCCCACAACCGGCGGTATTCAATTTGAAGAAATAATCCCCTGGGTCGCAGCCATTGGTATTTCCTATCACCTCGGCGTTGACGGATTTGGCGTCATCCTCGTAATGCTCAATTCCATCGTCTATTTCACCGGGGTACTCACCATGTGGGACCTCGAAGAGCGCGTCAAAGAATATTTCGCCTTTATGGTACTCCTCGTCATCGGCGTCTTTGGCGTCTTCATGTCGCTGGACCTCTTCTTCTTCTTCTTCTTTTACGAAATCGCTGTCGTGCCCATGTATCCCCTCATCCTGATATGGGGCAGCGGCAACAGAGCATACGCCGGGATGAAACTCATGCTCTTCCTCCTCGCCGGCAGCGCGCTCCTCTTTCCCAGCCTTCTCGCCATCTATCACCAATCGGGCCTCAACACCTTTGATATCATTGCCTTATCATCGCACACATTCGATCCCCAATTCCAAATATTTGTCTATCCCTTCATCTACATTGGCTTTGGCGTCTTAGCAGGCCTGTTCCCCTTCCACGGCTGGTCGCCCACAGGCCATGTTGCTGCGCCATCTGCAGTTTCCATGCTACACGCGGGTGTCCTGATGAAACTCGGCGCTTATGGCATACTCACAGTGGGCATTCGTCTGCTGCCCGAAGGTGCTGCGTACTGGGCACCGACCTTCGTGGTATTGGCCGTCATTGGGATCATCTACGGTGCTTATGTCGCCATGCGACAAACCGACTTCAAATTTGTAATCGGCTTTTCATCTGTATCTCACATGGGCATTGTTCTCCTCGGCCTCAACCTCGCTGTCCTCGGCTCAGTCGTTGCTACCGACGCCCTCAACGGTGCTGTTTTCCAGATGTTTGCCCACGGCATTATGACCGCTCTATTTTTCAGCACCGCCGGATATATCTACGACAAGTCCCACTCCAAAACTATTACCGACTTTGGTGGCCTTGGCACACAGATGCCCCGCGCAGTCTCCATCTTCATCGTCGCGGGCCTGTGTGGTGCTGGGCTACCCGGCCTGGCGAGCTTTTGGGCCGAATTACTCGTCTTCCTCGCAGCCCTGAAAACGTACCCCATTCTCGGCATCATCGTCATCCTGGGCCTCGTACTCACCGCGGTTTACATCTTGCGCGTCTTCAATCTGGCCTTTTTTGGCGCACCAAATCCGAAATGGGAAAATCTGAAAGCACAGGACATGTCTGGCCTGCACCTGCTACCGCGTGCCATACTAATCGCCGTACTCGTGATCTTCGGCTTTGTCCCCCGCCTCATGCTCGACCTGATCAACAGCACCACAATGGCTTTTTTAGGTAATTTCTAACATGGAAAACGCTATACTCTTCGCACCAGAACTTATTTGTCTGATCATGGGCCTCGTGCTCTTTTTTGCTACAGTGCTCAGCTGGTCCTACCCCACCACCCGGGGCATTGCCATAGCATCCGGCATAGCCATGATCGTCGCCTGTCTCTGGACCCTATCCCTTGAAGGCGAACCCTTCTTCCCGGGTATATACGCGGTTGACTTCTTTTCCCAACTGATCAAAACAGCACTCGCAGTCGGATTCTTATTTGTCGTCATCGCCAGCGCCAACCCTCTCACAGTTGACCGCAATGGTTGGCTCGAGGTCCCCCTCTTTTTTATCTTTTCCACACTCGGCATGATGATGATGGTCAGCGCGACCGAACTTCTCACCCTCTATGTCGCCATGGAATTGGCCGCCTACCCCGTCTATATCGTCGTTGCTCTTCACCGCAATGCGGACATCGGCGGGGAAAGTGCCGCCAAATACATGGTACAGGGTATGGTTGCCTCAGCTATCTCACTCTACGGCATGAGCTTCCTCTTCGGCACATTTGGCTCCACCTACTTCTCCGCCATCAGCATCCCACACGCCACCGCGCAACCCATCTTCTACCTGGGTCTGTTGCTCACACTCGCTGGCTTCTTCTTCAAACTCGGCGCATTCCCCTTCCACTTTTGGGCACCCGACACCTATGAAACCGCGCCCCATCCAGTGATCACATTCATCGCCACCGTTTCCAAAATCGCCGCCATCGGCATCCTCTGCCGCTTGTTGTCCCTGGCCATGCCCGGCGGCTGGGAATCGGGACACGCCCAAACCGCGCTCATGTGGGCAAGCATCATCGCAATGACCCTGGGCAACCTGGCCGCACTCGCGCAAAAAGACCTCAAACGCCTGCTCGGATACTCTACAGTCGCCCACGCCGGTTATGTGCTACTCGCCCTGCAAACCTTCGCCGAATGGGGTCTTACGGCTGCCCTCTTTTACGCCATTGGCTACTTTGCCATGTCTTTTGCATGTTTCCTCGTCATCTGCGAAATCGGTCGCAGCGAAGACCGCATCACCATCGACTCCGTATCTGGCCTTTACAAACGCGCGCCATTCCTCTCATTCACCTTGCTCATCGGCCTGTTTGGACTCATTGGCCTACCCCCCACTGTGGGTTTTGTCGGCAAATGGTTCCTCTTTTCTGCCGCCCTCCAACGCGGTCAATTCTATCTCGTCCTCATCGCCGCCATCAACGCCGCGGTCGCCCTGTATTATTATCTCCTTATCATCCGCCAACTCTACTGGGCAGAACCCACCACTCAGAACACCATCAAACCCACGCCCCTCATCGCCGTCACCGCAATAGCGACCATCATCCTCGTAATCGCAATGGGCACGCTCCCCGGCCCCTTCTGGGATATGGCCGCCCGCGCTGCGCGAGCACTGATCAGTTAATTACTGAGAACAGAAGGAATATTATGCCAACAGAGATGGAAGATTATTTATTTGACCTGAGAGGGTATTTGGTCCTCGAGCAGGCACTCTCAATCGACCGATTAACACCCGAGCGCCGCGCTTTTATGAATGTATAAGGCAACGCGAAAAAGAAAAATATTCACCAAAATTAAATTTTTCTTATATTCCATTTAGTTACGTAATCATCCACACTTAAAAGGAGATATAACAATGGATGCGGACACCACAAATAACAACGCAACGGCTGAACAGGGTCAACGGATAACAACCCTTGAGACGAACATGGAATTTATCAAGGAACAGCTATCAGATATGAAACAGGACCTGAAAGACCTTAAGCAGGGACAAGCCAATCTCGAAGCGCGGATCAATGCCCGAATTGACGATTTGATAAAGTGGTATGTTCCCACAACGATTGCTGCGCTATTGGCTTTTGCTGCTATCTTGAAGTTTCTGTAGAAGCGCCTCATATACAAGAACAATTGCGGGTTTCTTTTTTTAAAAATTAGCTTTCGCAAATCGGATGAGTCTGCCATCAGTTAGATTTAAGGTATCGGTATGTACGGAAATGACGAGTGATGTACATTGATACGCAACTTGCCATTCTCGTCCATAAAATAGCCAAATGTGAACTCCACTTTGGCTTCTTTTCCAGTATTCGCGTCTGTAAAATAGTAATTCCCCATTGCGATGGCCGAGTCGCCATCAACGACGATGCCTGCGTTCTCAAATCGGACTTTGCGCCACGGCTGAATGGCAAAACCGCGATCTTCAGATACGATACCAGTCACAAAGTAAGATACGGCCTCTTCTTCTGTTAAACGAAACTGTTTGTCTGACGCCTTCGTGGGCTTAAACAGAACCACGCCTTCATCATAACCATATAACGTATCCACGATCTTTTCGGCCAGCGCTTTATAGTCCTTTTTTTTTGCATAAGCCTCACCGATAGCGACAATTGCTTCGCCCCAAATTTTTTGGGCCTCCATGATTTCTTTCTCCACAACACCATTATCTTCGGCAACATCCTCTGCATATCCCGTCGTCAAAACCACACTTACCAGCGTTGCCAATACTAACAATTGAATTTTCATTTTCTTACTTGACGCTCCTCTCGGTTAAGCAATCGTATCTGATTGCATCGCATTGTTCCTCTCTTTATAATTTCAGATAGTGAGTCGGTTTATCCGCTTGTATCTCTCAAATCACAGATAAGGAAATTCCCTTTGGGTGTCAAGCTCATTCCATGTTTGAATTTCCCTGACACGCGGTCTTTTTTAGGCAAATAAATCCATTTTGTGTATCTTTTGCCTCATAAAGCGGACATAGACGAGAACGCGAAAGGAGCGCAGAATGCGCCAATAGAACAGGGTGAATTGGATGAGGGCAATGTTGTATATTTCGCAGAATTTGAAATTCGTAACTATGAGGAGGAGTCTATCACTGTGAGAGGGCCTTCCTTTGACTCCGAGATTGGAGCAGAGCAAAATTTGCATGCGCTTTGCAACAGATTCATGCCAGACACCGATGACGAATGGCTAAGGGGGCCTTGTATTTGGAAAGAAGTATTACCTCCGCCCCCTGAACTACAATCATTCAGCGATTGGCTAAACACCAAATCTAACCCTGATATTGTTAGAGAATACAACAGTGATATTACACAATGGACACCGCGGGCGCAGTAGAAGCCAACCTCGCCGAGGGGCAACCTTACGGCTCGTCAGAAATCCGAATCAGATGAACAGGATATACACCATGACGGGTATTAGCAAAGAACACTTGGCGAAAAGGAAATTTTTCATGCGTTTCAAACTCGTTGGGGCTTTTTTGCTAATCATGGGGCAACTCTTTTCAACACCCGTGCCTTGTCAAGTAATGGTTGAACCTATCGCCACACTGGGCGAGTTGCATACGGATTCTGTCTTGTCTGTTGCGTTTTCGCCTGATGGCAAAACACTCGCTTCGGGTTCAGGGTCATTAGATAGCACGATCAAGCTGTGGGACGTGGCAACAAAGGAACCTATCGCTACGCTTGAAGGACATATGGAGGGGGTCGCTTCTGTTGCGTTTTCACCTGATGGTCAAACGCTTGCTTCAGGGTCATTAGATAATACAATCAAGCTGTGGGACGTGGCAACACGAACACATATCGCCACGCTTAGAGGGCATGAGGAGGGGGTCTTATCTATTGCGTTTTCACCCGATGGTAAAACGCTTGCTTCGGGATCGAATGATGGCACGAGCAGACTGTGGGACGTGGTAACACGAACACATATCGCGATACTTGAAGGGCATGGGCGCTGGTACAGTCTTTCTGTTGCATTTTCACCCGATGGCAAAACACTCGCTACAGCAGGGGAAGGTTTAAAGGTCAGACTATGGGACGTGACAACACGAACACATATCGCTACACTTGAAGGACATACAGGGACGGTCAATTCTGTTGCATTTTCACCCGATGGCAAAACGCTCTTTGCGGGGGTAATCGACAGCACGATCTGGCTGTGGGACGTGGCAACAAAGGAACCTATCGCCACATTGGGGGAGCGCATGGGGGGCGGTTCTCTCTTTTTTGTAGTGCTTTCACCTGATGGCAAAACGCTCGCTTCGGTGTCTTATGATAACACAATCTGGCTGTGGGACGTGGCAACACGAACACATATCGCCACGCTTAGAGGGCATGGGGAGGGGGTCTTGTCTATTGCGTTTTCACCCGATGGCAACACACTTGCTTCAGGGGCGTGGAAGGATTACACGATTAAACTGTGGGACGTGACAACAAGGGAACATGTGGACACGTTGGGAGAAGGGCATACGGATTTTGTCTTGTCTGTTGCCTATTCCCCCAATGGCAACACACTCGCTTCGGGGGCAAGAGATAACACCATCAAGCTGTGGGACGTGGCAACACGAACAACTATCGCCACACTTAGAGGGACGGAGGGGATCACTTCTGTTGCGTTTTCACCCGATGGCAACACACTTGCTACAGGGGGAGAAGATAGAACGATCAAGCTGTGGGACGTGGCAACACGAACAACTATCACCATATATCGCTACACCCCACCTGGTGGGCGGTGGAACGTGGCGAAAAAACAACAAAGGTTTGTGATTACAAATGGGATCACTTCTGTTGCGTTTTCGCCTGATGGCAAAACACTCGCTTCGGGTTCAGGGGCAAGAGATAATACGATCAAGCTGTGGGACGTGGCAACAAGACAACCTATCGCCACGCTTGAAGGACATACGGAGGGGGTCACTTCTGTTGCGTTTTCCCCCAATGGCAACACACTCGCTTCGGGGGCAAGAGATAACACCATCAAGCTGTGGGACGTGGCAGCAAGGGAAACCATCGCCACGCTTGAAGGACATACGGAGGGGGTCACTTCTGTTGCGTTTTCCCCCAATGGCAACACACTCACTTCGGGGGCACACGATAGAACGATCAAGATGTGGGATGTATCAGAATGGAACATACTGGAGGTAAAACCACCCACGCCCAACTTTGATGGAAAAGGACAAGTTGATTTTGCAGATTTTTTGGCATTTGTAGCGAGGTTCGGGACAAGACGAGGCGATTCTAATTACGACGCAAAGTACGATCTGGATGGCGATGGCACGATTGGGTTCGGAGATTTTCTGATTTTTGCCAACAGTTTTGGTACGTCAGGGTAAAATAAAGCATGTGCTGAGTGCTATAGAGTTCCTTACCCGTCTGACAGCGATTTTTCAGAATCGTCAAGGGATTGCTGATTTTTGTCTCTCAGGCAGGTTAAAAATCCGCTTGAATTTCGCACACTTCGGGCTTACTATGTGGTTGCGGCCAATACGGGAAAAGACTAGGATTTTTCATATCTATTCACAAAAGCCCGTGACGGCAAACTCTGCGCCTAGTCGCCGTGTTTGGCCGCAACCGTCGCGGGCTTTCTTTATATGGGGTGAGTATGGCACAAGAAGTTTTGGCGTTTCACAGACGCACTGAATTGCCAGACTATGAAGCGCGAAGCGAGGCGGGACGATTGTACGTATTGACACGTGGCTCGTGGTCTCTGCGAATGTATGAACGTGAGGGTTGCTCAACATTAATTTTGGACCGCGCAAAAAGAATGCGTGACGCAACCGCATGGGTCAATGAGCATATCAATGACCCAACGGCAGTGCAAAAGGCACGACAAGAGGCGTTGAAACAACCAACCCACTTTTATCACTGGCTCAAGGCTCAATCTGCCGAACGCATTAACGGACAAAAATTTGATCCTATCTCGTTTATGTTCAACGGAGACACAGGCAAAACGGTGGGCGATACAGAACAAGCGCAGGTGATGTTCACTCTCGGATATAGAATGAACGGGAGCAAAAAGATAACAAAGACCTTTATCAGCGGGCAGTATTGGAAGGTTGACGTTGACGACAAACCAAACGAAAGGGATGGGGGTTGTAAATGAACAGAAATACGCACACAACGCGCCAGAAACGCCGTCTAACGGGCGTTTAGGTGACGTCTGCCCTATTTTTGCTCCCTAAAAAATGTCGCAGGAGACCCGTGCTTGAGCACGGGGAGGCACGCGAAGCACAATGCCAATCATGCGACGTGATTGAATATTGTGTTGCAAGTAAATGTTGACATCCATACCATTTGTAAGTATAATAAAATATGGATAGAACAATAAAAAAAACAATATGTTATGTCTGTTATTCTGCATACCATTGTGCCGATTGGACACTATATTCAGGACGGTTAGTTTTAAATGCCATACCTGACAATAAAAGCCCGTCTTCGCGGCGCACCTGAACGCTTTGACATTCTTCGTGACGCAATGTTGTCTGCGACCAAAGTCTATAATGGCTTGATCTTTCATCTGCGTGAAGAATACGAGCAGCAGGGGAAAGTCTGTTATTCGGCCAGCCATCTCAACCGTATTGCCCGCCAGTTGCCACGCCACAAGGAATTGTATTCCGATGTGGTAGATACCACGCGCCAAGAGGTGGGATGGGCTTTTCAGTCGTTCTTTCAAAAGCACAAGCGCGACAAGAAGGCACGGCCTCCAGGGTTCAGGAAGAAGACGCGTCTGTCTCCGCTGCGCTATTCCCATCCCAACAATGGATCCATCAAGGTAATCCACAAGCGCGGAATGACATATCTTCGCATCTCGCTTGGCACCACCCGACAGGACGGTGTGCGCCGCCTCGTCTTTCGTCTCCACACCCGCCCAAATGTTGACCTTTCCCAGTTGAAGAACGTCCAGATCATCTACGATACGCACACACGGGATTTCCAAGCCCGTCTGGTGGTCGAAGTGGATGTTCCTGATAAGCCCCCCGGAGAGGCCACCGTTGGTGTGGACATAGGCGAAGACTGGCTCATTGCCGCAGATTTCTGTGATGGCTCTCGGTATCTGATCTGTGGACGCCTGCTCAAGGCCACACGCCGATACTGGCAGAAGGTCAGAGCAAAGGTCAAACCGCCCAGCCAGGACCATCCTATGATGTCGAGACGCTATCGCCAGATCGCCCGAAAAGAAGCCCGACAAATCACGCATGCCCTCCATATCGCCAGCAGACGGTTTGTGGATGTGTGTGTCGATAAGGGTGTGGGCACTATCATCCTGGGTGACTTGACCGGCATCCGACAGCACATCGCCTATGGCAAAAGGATGAATCAACGCCTGCACGCCTGGCCATATGATAGGCTCAGCGCGATGATTGAATACAAGGCCGCGCTGCTTGGCATAAAGGTCAACGTCGTCTGTGAGAAATATACCTCGCAGACTTGCCCGCACTGTGGTATAAAAAAGAAATCCAATCGCAAACATCGTGGTTGGTATTCCTGCTGCTGCGGCTTTGAAGGCCAAGCAGACCTTGTGGGTGCGTTCAATATCCACCAAAAAGTATCTGGGGTTCCCAGTAGTGGGCGTTCGGCGCGCCCAGTGGTCTTGGTGTTTGATCACCATACGGTCCACGAAGCTGTAAGTTCTCGGGAGGCCGCCTGATAAAGGGTGACCCGGAATCCCTTGACTTCAGTCAAGGGAGCACGTCGACTTTGCAAACTTTAAGGAATTTTCATGCTCGGTAAATTAATCGACAAACTAAAAAAAGGATTGACCAAAACCCGCGAGGGCATGGTACAAAAAATCCGCGAAGTCATTCGGCGGTGCCCTGAAATCGACGAAGAAACCCTTGAAGAAATTGAAGAAATTCTCATTGAAGCCGACGTTGGCGTAGATCCCACCCTCCGCATAATTGACCAATTGCGCGAACGCTTCGAAACCGGCGAACCCGTTGAAAACCCAGAAACCGCAATTCAAGAATTTCTCGAAGAAGAAATCCGCAAAATCCTCCTGCCTTCAGATACCGCACCACCTGTCTCAATCACAGCCAAACCCCACGTCATCCTCGTCGTAGGCGTCAACGGCGTGGGCAAAACCACCACCATTGGCAAAATGGCTCACAAACTCAGCCGCGAAGGCAAAAAAGTACTCTTTGCTGCAGGAGACACATTTCGGGCAGCAGCCATTGACCAACTCGGCATCTGGGCCGACCGCACAGGATCTGACATAGTGCACCACCAACCGGGTGCAGACGCAGCATCCGTGGCATTCGACGCCATTCAGGCAGCCAGAGCACGCGACATCGACGTCGTACTCATCGACACAGCAGGCCGCCTGCACACCAAAGTCAACCTCATGGAAGAAGTCAAAAAAATCCGCCGCGTCGTCGCCAGAGCACTGCCCGGTGCCCCCCACGAAACCCTGCTCGTACTCGATGCAACCACCGGACAAAATGCCGTCATTCAGGCAAAACATTTTCACAGCGCGGTCGAACTCACGGGCCTTGTCCTGGCAAAACTCGACGGCACAGCCAAAGGAGGTGTCGTCATCGCCATTGCCGACGAACTCGACCTGCCCGTGCGCTATGTTGGCCTGGGAGAAAGCGTTGAGGACCTGGACGACTTCGACCCCGAAAACTTTGTCAGAGCTTTATTTGAATGATACTACCCCTTGTATTGACGCCAATGCGAAATCGGGTATATTGGCTTGTAGATTGGTACCTGACCCTGGACAGCGAGATCGGGTAAGCCCCTCATTTCTCACTTCTCACTTTTTATATGCCTACTCAACTGCCCATATATCTCGACAACAACGCCACGACACCCATAGATGAACGGGTACTCAACGCGATGTTGCCCTATCTCAAAGATCGTTTTGGCAATGCCGCCAGCCGCACACACACCTTTGGGTGGCATGCCGAAGATGCTGTTGATCTCGCGCGGGAACAAATAGCCAGCCTCATCAACGCACAGCCCAAAGACATCGTCTTTACCAGTGGCGCCACAGAATCCGACAACCTCGCCACCAAAGGCGTAGCAGCCGCAGCCACCAACGCGCACATCATCACGCAAGCTACCGAACACCACGCCGTACTCGACTCTTGCCGCGCACTGGAACGCGAGGGGGTCTCGGTCACAATCTTGCCCGTAGATTCACACGGTATTGTCGATCCATCAGACATTGAAAACGCCATCACAGATAACACCGTACTCGTCTCCATTATGTCGGCCAACAACGAAATCGGCACCTGCCAGGCGATTGAAGAAATCGGGGCGATCTGTCGCGCAAAAAACATCTATTTCCACACAGATGCAGCACAGGCCATTGGCAAATACCCGCTCGATGTCGAAGCCATGCACATCGACCTGCTCTCCATCTCCGCCCACAAACTCTACGGTCCCAAAGGCGCAGGCGCGCTCTATGTGCGCAGTCGCCCGCGCGTTCGCCTCGTCGGCCAAATAGACGGCGGGGGCCATGAAAAAGGCATGCGCTCTGGCACACTCAATGTACCGGGCATTGTGGGCATGGGGGAAGCCTGTGCGCTTGCACAAAAACACATCGAAACTGAAGCAAAACACAGCCAAAAATTGCGCCACCGCCTGCAAAACCATCTCTTCAACGCGCTGTCCCAGATACAACTCAACGGCCACCCCGAACAACGTCTGCCGGGCAATCTCAACATCAGCTTTGCCGGCGTAGATGGCGAAAGCCTGCTCATGAGCTTACGAGACGTAGCCCTCTCATCCGGTTCGGCGTGTACATCCGCATCCCTGGAACCATCCTATGTACTCAAAGCCATTGGCGTCAGCAATGACATGGCGCAGTGCAGCATTCGCTTTGGCATTGGCCGATTCAATACCGAAGAAGAAATTGACTATGTTGCAAAACGCGTAATTCAAGAAGTCAATCGCCTTCGCGAAATCTCGCCGAACTATTAAATTTATCACCGGAGCCACCATGCCAACACCAGACCGTCCCCAACGCCCTGAGATCTTACCCGAAGTCAAACACATCGTCGCAGTATCCAGCGGCAAAGGCGGCGTGGGCAAAACAACGGTTAGCGTGAACCTCGCGGTCTCGCTCGCCAAACAGGGCGCAGCGGTTGGCTTGCTCGACGCGGATATTTACGGCCCCAACGTGCCAATCATGATGGGCAGCATGGCGCAACCCAAGGCAATAGGGCAAAAAATACTGCCCCTTGAAAATCACAATGTCAAATTCATGTCTCTCGGCCTTATCGCCGGAGAAAATGCCCCTATTATATGGCGCGGTCCCATCGTGAGCAGAATGATCCAGCAATTCATTGTTGACGTAATATGGGGCGCGCTCGACTACCTCGTCGTCGATCTACCCCCCGGCACGGGCGATGCACAACTCACCCTTGCCCAAACCGTGCCACTCAGCGGTGCGGTCATTGTCACCACCCCGCAAAATGTCGCTTTGGAAGACGTCCATCGCGGCATTGAAATGTTCCGCAAAGTCGAAGTCCCCATCCTGGGCGTTGTCGAAAACATGAGCTATTTCCTGTGCCCGTGTTGCGGAGATCGCACACCCCTCTTTGGCGAAGGCGGGGGGCAACACATCGCCGATGCATTTGGCCTGCCCCTACTCGGACAAATCCCCATTCAGCCCAACATTCGCGAAGGCGGCGACACGGGCGCGCCCATCGCAACAGGTGAAAACCGCGCTTTCGCCGAAATCGCCCAGCGCATTACCGACGCACTGGAAAAACGGGAAAGCGACTTGCCCGAAATTACAATTGTCTAATTTTTCGCGGACTTGCAGGATGCGGAAAAATACCTTACATTAAATCCCGTCGAAAATAATCCAAACACCAACCCGAAAGGCTCGCCATGAGTGCAACTTATAAAACGCTCGTCACACGGGCAGAAGCCAACACCACGGGGCTTTCTCCAGGACACGCACAGGAGAAAATCCATGCAAATGGCACGCTGCTCATAGACGTGCGCGAGCGCGAAAATTATATCGAAGGATATATCCCCGGCGCAGAAAATGTGCCGCGTGGCTTTCTCGAACTCCGCATAGAAAGCATGGACAACGACCGCGACCGCGCAATCATTGTCTATGGTGCTCAGGGCCAGGGTGCATTGGCCGCACAGGCCCTTCAAGACATGGGCTATTCCGATGTCGCGTACATCCAGGGCGACATCGAGGCGTGGAAAAATGCCAGCCTCGCCATTGATCGTGACCGCGCGCTCAACAAAGCCGAAGTACAGCGTTACTCCCGTCACCTCCTCATCCCCGAAGTGGGAGAACGAGGACAAGGCAAACTCCTCGACGCCAAAGTATTACTCATCGGCGCGGGCGGATTGGGCAGCCCAACCGGACTTTATCTGGCGGCGACTGGCATTGGGAGACTGGGAATTGTCGATGCCGATATCGTCGATGTCACCAACTTGCAACGCCAGATACTGCACGGCACATCTGACCTGGGTCGTCTCAAAGCCATCTCAGCCTACGAGACCCTCAAAGAAATCAACCCCGGCTGTGATGTGGTGCCACACACCGACTATCTCACATCCGACAACATCATGGACATCCTCCCCGAATACGATATTATCGTCAACGGCTGCGACAACTTTCCAACGCGCTATCTGGTCAACGACGCGTGTGTCTTCTTAAAAAAACCCATCGTGGATGGCAGCATCTTCCGCTTTGAAGGTCAGGTCACGGTGTACACGTGCGACGGCGAGGGGCCTTGCTACCGCTGCCTCTACCCTGCGCCACCGCCGGCAGACCTGGCACCGTCGTGAGACGAAGCAGGCGTGCTGGGTGTTTTGCCCGGCACAATTGGCCTCGTGCAGGCCACAGAAGTAGTCAAACTCATACTCGGTCAGGGGGATCCACTCATCGGTCGCTTGCTGATGTACGACGCCCTGCAAATGACATTCAACATATTCAAAATTCGCCGCGACAAAAATTGCCCTGTATGTGGCGACAACCCGACCATCACCGAACTCATGGACTATCAGGCATTCTGCTCCATGGATCACAGCGACGCGGCGGACTAACTGCCACAGCGCAAAAACGCAAAGGGGTGAAACCACCAAATGGTTTCACCCCTTTTATTTTTTCCTCTTTGTGAATTCACCTCTGATAATGCACCCTATCTTTATCTTCCACAATACTATCATCTACAGACACCTCGAAGCGGTCTGCCCATTCGGCAAGTTGCTCGTTAATCGTGTCGGGTATTTCAATGCCGTGTTTGAGGCGATGCCTGCGGTTGCTGTATTCAAAATCCCCGGGAACCAGAACCTCGTCTATCCCATCGGCGGGTTCAGTCGTCTTCATCGCGTCTAAAAATGCGCGAATATCCTGTTGATAACCATTCAAATCTGTAAACGCGCTAATATCTATAACCTGCATAAACGCGCCCCCAAAACGCGGGCGATCTCCGCGATTCCCCAGCTGACCCATCAAACAAACCAGCAGCGAAAGCGCATAGCCCTTGTGCTCTCCAAAAGTACGCAAATACCCGCCATCGTAAAAATCGAGAGCATTGGTTGACGGATTATTATTCTTATCCACAATAAAATGGTCGGGAATCGGCAAATTCTTGCTTCGTGCGACCTGAAGCTTGCCCTCGGCGACCATCGAGGTAGCAAAATCAAGCACAAAGGGTGCCTCGTCGCCCGTGGGAACGCCCACCGCAATGGGATTGGTACCCAAACTGCCTTTTTTACCCCCAAAAGGCAGGACTTTCATTGTATTGGGCGATCCCCCACCGACCATGCAAATACCGATAAAACCCGCACGCGCGGCAATCTCGGCATATTCGCCCAGCCGTCCAATATGTTCAACCCGCGTGAATGAAACCGAACAAATTTCAGAAGTTCGCGCTTTTTCCATCGCCTGGTGGAGCGCGCGATAAGCCGTGAGATGGCCCAGCCCTCGGTTGCCGTCCAAAACCAATGTGGTAATCGATTCCCGCACCGTTGTGGGTTCAGCCGCGGGATTCATAGAACCCTCAGAGATGCGCTGGAGATACACGGGAATGCGGAGAACGCCGTGAGAATCGTGACCGGCGAGATTGGCATTCACCAGAATTTTGGCGACAATACAGGCAATATCAGGTGTCGCACCAGACGCTTCAAACAAACATCTCGCAAGCGCGTGAAGATATGTGGGTTGATAAGTGTGCATTTGCATAAGCATCTCCTAAAGTTCCGCAGAGAAAAATTCTTCGAACACCTCATCGGAAACCGTTGCACACGCCGCGCGCACATTGGTCTCGAGTTGCTCCTTGTTCAGGCTGCCGATCGGATTGCCGTGGATACGGCTCTCGCGGATACAGAATTGCAACGTGAGTTCGAGCAAGTTGTGCCCGTGATCTTCACACCACAGGCGCATGTTCTCGGCACGATCGTGATCTTTTTGCCAGCGGTGGCGAGGCACAAAATTTTCCACGGGCACACCCGTGAGATAACCGCGCATAATTGACCAGCCATTCATCACGCCCAGATCGCGTTCTGCCGCAGCGGGCAAAATATCTTCGCTAATAGTTTGACGCAAAAGATTGTGATCCCCAAAACACAGAAAACAATCCGTGCGCCCCGATTCGATATGCGTTAGATGAAAATCGTGGGGACGCATCCCGTATCCAATAAAATTGACCCAACCCCGTTCTCGCGCTTTTTCCAATCCTTCGAGCGTACCGCCCGAAGCGAGCGTGGCCTCAATATTTTCCGGATCGTGAACAAAGAGCACATCGAAGTGATCGATCCCCAAAATCTCGAGCTGGTCTTCTATATCGGCAAGCGCGCGCTCGGTTGTATAATCGGGTTCTCCAGATCCATATCCCCCCCACTTCGCAGCACTGTGGCAGCAAATGCGCCCACTGATAATAATTTCATCGCGCACGACAACACCCTGTTTAATCGCAAGACCGAGTTTTCGGAGAGAATCGCCATAACACCGCGCACAATCGAAGTGATTGACGCCGATATCGATAGCATACCGAATGAGATCTGCGGCCTCATCATCGGTTACAGGACCAAAATTGTTGCCAAACCCCTGCGTACCAAAGGGAATAACGGAAATGGAAAGTTCGGTTTTGCCCCAGCGACGACGTGGGACTTGAAGAGTGGCTTTTTCAATCATGTCAAAGGATCTCCATTATCCAGCGCATATCCCTTGAGCGTATCCAAATTGACAAACTCGAGCGTGGAAATATGCGTACCCGAAAGATAAACGGGAGGTGCAAAACCCGCGTCAAGTGCTTCAACCCAGCGCTGGACACACAAACACCAGCGGTCACCGGGTTTGAGACCGGGAAACCGAAATTCAGGCATAGGCGTACTCAGATCATTGCCCGCAGACTGGGAAAAAGCCAAAAACTCTTCGGTCATCTCCGCACAAAGGATGTGCAATCCCAGATCGCCCGATCCCGTGCGACAACATCCATCTCTAAAAAACCCCGTCATAGGATCGGTACAACAATCCTCGAGATCTTCGCCCAAAACATTTTTACCGCGATTCATTTTTCACTCCAGGGTTTAATTTGTATAAGGCACAGTACCGCTTTCATTCACGGTATATCCCCATTGCCGAATATAGTCTGCGCCCGAAAGAAACTCATCGCCTCGCGCATCGAGGCGGCGTTGGAGCCAGGCGTCCAACTCGCGGCGCAAATCCGCGTACTCAGGATCGGCAACAAGATTGTTCAACTGAAAGGGATCGGCTACGTTATCATAGAGCAACCACGGCCCATCGAGGGAGCGAACATAAGTGTATTGCCCCGTCCGCAAACCGCGATATTCGCGTCCCCCCTGAGCGCGCGTCCACTGCCCAAAAGGCTGCGGGCATTGTAAAAGTGCAGCACCATCAGAGGAACTTTCATCACCGTTGAGATAGGCCGAATAATCCAAGCCCTCAACCGTATCGGGAATATCAAACCCACAAAGCCCCAAAAGCGTGGGCATAATATCGGGTATATCGATAGGATCAGAAATCTCGCGGCCCTCCGTTCCAAATTGCGCCGGCCATCGCAACAAAAACGGAATGCGGATAGACTCTTCCCAGGGCTGTTGCTTTTTCGCACTCCCCTGTGAGCCGAGCATATCGCCGTGATCCGAAAAAAAGAGCAAGAGCGTATCGTCGGCTATGCCCTTATCATCCAGCGTCTGGAGCAAATCGCCCATACAATCGTCCAGCGCAGTGCAATGAGCATAATAGCCCGCAATCCATTTTCGGGCATTTTCTTCGGATTCTGGTGGCACATTCTCGCGCAAAGGCACATCCTCGGGGCGATACATCGCGCGGTATTTTTCGGGCGCAGTTTCGTAAGGCGCGTGTGGTGGACCCCATGAAAGCACGAGCAGAAAGGGATCATCCGAGTCGTGATTCTCAATATAATCTTGCACATCGCGCGTCTGCGCAATCGCGTCATACCCCTCCCATGTGAGCTTCTCATCGGAGTCATTCGCATAATAAAAAGAATTGTTGTAATTGTGCGTACACTCCAGCACCTTCCAATAGTCAAACCCCTGCCGATTTTCGGGTGGAATATAACGGGACCGCCCATTTGCATTGACATGCCATTTGCCGACATAAGCGGTATCGTATCCCTCATTTTTGAAAGCCTGTGCCAGACTAACAGCCCTATCGCTTAAATGGACATCATTGACAAAAACGCCATGCGTGAGTGGATATTGACCCGTCAGCAAAGACGCGCGCGCCGGGCAACAAACCGAACACCCCGAAACCGCGTGTGTCGCATTAATACTTTGAGACGCGAGACGGTCGATATGCGGCGTTTGCACACACGTATTGCCGGCATAACCAAACGCCTGTGCGCGCCACTGGTCACCAAAAATGAGAATGACATGAGGAGAATCGCTCATAAAAAATCCTTTCCATCTAAAATGTAATCCCGCAAAAAACCGCGACAATATTATGAACCAAAAAGCCCCTTGTCAATGTATCTGACAAGGGGCAAAGATGGTGCGTTATTCACCACACCCTCAAAACTGCACAAACCCAACACTCACAGAAAATCCCGATGCATCCAACCGCTTTGTGAAATCCAACCGAAACCAATCAAACAGCCCGTTAATCGACACACCCAGTTCGTGGTGAAATCCATCTATATATTGCGGCGCATAATCCAACCCTGCCAATGTGCGATCTCCAAACCACGTGCGCCCGTGTCCGCCGTGAACAATCAAACCAATATTGCGCTCCGCAGCCCACCGCCAGCCGATCAACTCAAACGGAACCGTGCGAAAATTGTGTTCCCAGAACACCCCCAGTACTTTCTCCCCTTCATAAGGGCGATTCACAAGCGTGCGAAATGCCCCAAATGTCGAAAGCCCGTCCAGCAGCCCGGCATCCAAAATCTCAAAGCGCTGCCTGGGCAACGTCCCCACAAACACACTACCAACAACACGCACATCGAGCACATTGGGCAACAAACGCCGCTTAAACAGCGTCTTGATACGCCAATCCAACAGCACCCGAAATTGTGTAAAATCAAAATCACTACCGAATCCCGACCGGCTGTGTTCAACCTCCAATATAATTCTTCGTTGCCTGAAAATAAACACGAGTTCCGAATTTTCACCCTCGATATCTGCGCGCAAAAACACAGAACGCAAATTACCCGGATCAATCTCCGGATTGGGCCGTTGCACATCAATATCCCCACTCAAATGCCAATCCGTAGTCTTCTCTACCGACTTGTGTTGCGCGACATTGACCCCACCGCTCAACCGCACACCCGCCTTTCTCGGACGACCAAACCGATAGCCCGCCGTTCCCCTTACACCCTCGCGCCAGAAGAAATCAAAATAATCTTCGAAACCTTCAATCTGCTGAAAACTGGCCTTGAATCGGCTATATAATCTCGAGCGATAGCGCGTATCTGTCCCGCGAAATCCCTCAAGCGAAACAAACCCCTTATTGTCCGCCCCCCAGCGCACCGTAGTCTTGCCGTCAAAAGACCATCGTTTCAAACCGAAATTATACGCACCCCCACCTGCAAAAGTCGCTCGGCTTCGACTCGATCCCGAAGAAATTTTTGAACCTAAATGCCCACCATCCACGCGATTAAACCAGATCTCGGGTTTGGGCCGAAACGGCAATTTGCGCCCCTTCTTACCATCCTTCTTATTTTTTTCATCCTCCTCATCATCCTTCACAAAACGCGCCAAAAACCCCTTTGGTTCATACGCTTTATCCAGCGTCATCGTGCTGTCAATCCGCGCATAAGCCTCTTGCTCAATATCATCCAATGGCACGGCGAGTGCTGTTCGTGCCAATAAACTATCCTGCTCGACACGCACAGAATCCACCACCACGATGCGATCCTGTTCATAAAGCGAATCGGGCAACGCGACATTCACCTCATACCCCGTCAAACGAGAAACGCGTTGTCCTTTAATAGGCGGAAATTGCAAACCAATCATCCCGATCTCAATATTCACATCCGACTGATAGCCCACCGGCAAATAATAATCACCACCGAAATTGCTAAACTGCTGACGCATAGTAATGGTAAATTCGCGAATAGGCGGCGGAAACAAAAACGCCCGATTTGGCGTCAGTTCTACCTCCACGAACGCGTACACACTATCGAGCACAGCCACGCGACCATTAAAAGCCGTCTTGAGGCTGTGTTTGGGTTTCACATCAATATCGTAAATAACGTGCTCATCCATTTTGCGACGACCTGTGAGCACAAAATCATAGTGATTTAGAGCATCGGGATGCGTAACGCCGATCATAAGATGGCCGCCGAGTACTGTCTCATCATCGTACAAATTCACACCCGCAGCCGCGGGCAAAGCAAAATCATAATCCCAATTCTCTGTCTCGCGTTTATCCTTAATGACCTCCCGCCATCCCTTTTCTCCATCCCAAAAACCGTCGGACAAGCTCTCGACAATCGCGACAATCTCCGATGAGTCATTATCCCCCTTTCCCCTGTAATAGACAAACCGCGAATAAGCCTCAACGCGAAACGTCTCCAGACTATCCCACCACGTTTGCTTCTGCGCGATGACCTTACGCATAATATTGGGACCCATATCCTCAGCCGTCACCACGAGCGCCTCCATCTCAATCGGCACTGGCTCCAGGGCAAAATCATGCACATCGGCTGCGTCCTCCGTCACATTGTATTGCTGCGACCGGTAGCCAATATAGCGCACCTCCACCACCGCGGGAACAGAGCGCAAAGGCAGCACATACTTGCCCTCGGTATTTGAAATCGTACCGTCATAAGCCCCCAGAACATGCACCGTCGCAGCGGGAAGCGGCTCTCCTGTTGACGCATCGGTCACAGTACCCTGAATCACCTTTGCCTGCACTGGCGCGGTCAATAAAAGGACGGCAAATAGCCATATCCATTGCATTGTCATAGTCTGTTTTACCATTGCATAGTACCGCAATTTGCTTTGCCCTTATACTTCAACCAGTTGGAAAAACGTTTGAGGCTCCGGAATCGGATCGCCGTTCTCACGCAGCATTAGCCTTCATATTGACTGGTCATGGCAAATAGGCTATTTTTAGATGTGGATTAAAAAAAATGATCATAACCGGAACGAGCAAAACCGGAGAAACAAAATGGACAAAGTTTTTATTTATTGGGACGATTCCAACATTTTCATCAGTGGTCAACAAGTTGCCATTGACAGAGAAGGCGAAGCTGTGCGTTCTCGCGTGCGTATTCATTTTCGGAATCTGCTGGAACTGGCGCGTGCTGGACGAAAAATTGAGCATGCTGTCGCCGTTGGCTCTATCCCACCAGAACTACGGCACGTCTGGAATCGTTTAGAGAACGAAGGCGTTACCATCAAGCTATTGGAACGCGGTGCAATACAGGGACGAGAACAGGGCGTGGACCAGGTTTTGCAAACCGAGATGCTGCGCGATGGATTCGATTACAACGGCAATCCAGGTATTGTGGTCATGCTCACAGGAGACGGAGCCGGCTTTGATGATGGCGTCGGCTTTCACGCTGACCTGGAGCGCATGCGACGCCGAGGTTGGCACATTGAAGTTTTGTCGTGGCGGCATAGCTGTAATCGCCAGATGCGGGAATGGGCGGAGGAGAACGGCAGATTTATCGCATTGGATGATTTCTACGACAGCGTAACCTTTCTGGAACGACCTGCCCCAGGCGAACCCATCGCCGCTCCGCGCTATGCGGTTCCAGTTGACCTTAACCGGCGTCTCTCTGAGTAGCACAAACCGATCATGACGGATTTTGGGGAAGAGTACGTATATGGCTCTGCAATCGGATCATTCTACAGAAAAATTGCTGGAACGCATTACTATAGATCCTGAAATTTGTCATGGCAAACCATGCATACGGGGATTGCGGTATCCAGTTGAGATGATTTTGACACTCTTAAGTGGAGACATGTCCATTGACGATATTCTGAACGATTATGAAGATCTGGAAAAAGAGGACATCCTGGCAGCAATCGCTTTTGGAGCGAGATTAAGTCAAGTCAAGCGGATGCAGGTGAATTGATCGAACTAATCTAATCTTTCATACTTAAACTTGATGTGAGACGGAAAGTTGCACGATTCGGACTTTATATTTCCGCGCGTTTTTCATACATCGCAAGCCCAATGATCATAAAGATAATACCTGTGAGAATGGTATAGACAAAATGTGACACATCCGCATTTCCAAAAGGAGGCATCGCAATTTGTCCCAAAAATTCAAACACCCTCTCTCCTTGCTGGAAAAGTCGGCCATATAAAAATACGGATACCAGACAAAAAGCAATTGCAGCCAATCCTCGATACCGCTTCACTGAAAACTTTATCCCTTCCATCCCGGTCACAAGACCGAGAATGAAAACCATATACGTCACAAGAATCAAGCCCGTCACCAGAGTAAAACGGGGAAATGATATCAACTCGCTTACGCCATCTACAAACTCGGCCTTACTCACCATCCATAAATACAGACTACCAATAACAATCCCGCCACCTATAATGCCCTTACTCGCGATCGCAACAATTTTTGCCAGAATCACTTTGTACTGTGGTACCGTTAGTGCAAACATCTGATAATGCGTTTCGGATCGCCACTCGGAATTGAAGGCCTGCGCCAGCAAAAAGGGCAGACTCAGAACGAGAGTAAAAACAGCCAGCATTGGCCAGAAATAGCTGAGATTGGGCCAAAGAATAACAGGAAGATTATCGCTGGACTCAATCACGTCCTTAAAATGCCGAACATACGCTATCTGCATAAGCCCATAAGCATTCATCCCCGCAATTAAAAGCAGTACAAATAAAAAAAGAATTTTATTCGCTTTGAGTTCCTTCACATATAATGCAAAAAATTGTTTCATATTACGATTCCAGGTAAAGAGTATTCGACCGCCATCGTACAATTTGGGCTTTAGATTTCCGCGCGTTTTTCATACATCGCAAGCCCAATGATCATAAAGATAATACCTGTGAGAATGATAGAAAAATAAGGCATTACATTCGTTTCGATAAAAATGAGATTTTCACCATACACAAAAGGAAGCATCGGCATCAGGAAACTTGTAAAAACACCCAGACCTTGAAGCGTGAAGAAGCTAAAAAATAAAAATACAACAAAAGAAGCAACCGCAGCCAATCTCCGATACCGCTTAACCGAATACTTCACCCCTTCCATCCCTGTTACAATGCCAAAAATAAAAATCATATAAGTTACAAATAGCAAATGCGCTATAAGAACAAAATCAAAAAATGGCATAAGCTCTCCTATAACTATAAATATAGACCCTCCCCCTCCCTCTAACACCAAGTCAGCGATCTTTGCCATCGATAAATACACACTGCCAATAACAATCTCACCCCCCACAAAGCCTACACTTGCAACCGCAGCGATCTTTGCCAGAATCACTTTGTATCTAGAAATTGGAAGGGTAAACATCTGATAGTGCGTTTCTGATCGCCACTCGGAATTGAAGGTGTGTGCCAGCAAAAAGGGCAAACTTAGAAAGAGGATAGTTTTTGCCAGATTGATGGGCAACGTAACGGTTATCAGAAATTTGATGATCATCCCAATCTGTTCTTGTGAAACAATCTGTTCTTGCGAAACATTTGCCACCTTCATAAGCCCATAAGCATTTATCCCTACAACCAAAAGCATCAAAAACAAAAAAAGGGTTTTATTCGCTTTCAGTTCCTTCACATACAGCGCAAAAAATGATTTCATATCACGATCCCAGGTAAAGGATATTGGAAAGTGGGCGGGCACGGGGGCACCGCCCCTACACTTAAAAGCGATCAGTGGACGGCTAAAAACCTTTTGGATCGCGGCTTTAAACACGCCGCGATGACTGGACGGGGGCCGTCCCCTACAACATTACGGCACCGGCCATCTCACATCGCCACCATCTCAAACATCTCCGAAAGCGACTCCCCGCGTTCCTCTCTCAGCGCATCTGCATTGCCGGAAAGTGCGATCTCGCCCTCTTTCATAAACATCACATCCTCGATAAACTCGCCTACCTCATGAACCAGATGCGTCGAAATCAAAATCGTCTGCTCCCCAAAGCGAAACTCGCTAAACAGCGCTTCCACAATGCGTTTGCGCGACGGGGGATCAATACCGGATAGAGGCTCATCCATCAAAACCAGATCACTCGGCCAGGAAAACGCACACACCACCTTGAGCCGACCCTGTTGGCCCCGCGAAAGCGCGCCCACCTTCTTATCTTCATCCAGCCCCATAAAACTCAGCAACTCGCGCGACTTATCCATATCCCACCTGGGATAAAAACACGCCAGAAACTCGACCTGCTCCATCACCTTCATCCAATCGTAAAATGGATTAATCTCCGCCAGATAAGCCACATGCTGTCGGGTCTTCACACTCACCGCTTGCCCCATCACCTCGGCGGTTCCCCGAGACGGATGGGTCAAACCAGCCAGAATGCGGAACAAAGTACTCTTCCCACTCCCATTCTCGCCCAACACACCTTGCACGCGCCCGCGCTCAACCTGAAAAGAAACACCGCGCAGTGCCCACGCGCCCGGATATCGCTTCCACACATCGCGAACATCGATCATCATGTCAAATCCTCCTCTATCTCGCGCAACAAATCGGCAACTTGCTCGCTGGAAAGATCTAATTCTCCAACCTCTGCAACAAACCGCGCAACAGCACCCTGTGCCAACTTCCGCTTCTCAGCCTCAATCTTCTTCCCATCCTCCGTAACAAACGAACCCTGCCCGCGCCGCGTAAAAACAAAACCCTCCCGCTCGAGCTCTGCATAAGCCCGCGCCATCGTATTGGGATTCACGCCCATTTCCCTCGCCATATCCCGCACCGAAGGCAACTTTGAACCCGGCGAATAAACCCCGCGCACCGAACGCTTTTTGATCTCGCCGATAATTTGTAAATAAATAGGCGCGTTTGGATCAAACTCATAAGGTGGCATACAAATGCCTCCTGACTTTTTGTACGGTCATAGATCGGACCTCATATTTCCGCGCGTTTTTCATACACAACAAGCCCAATAATCATAAAGATAATACCCATCAGAATCGTATAGACAAAAGGAGACCAATCGTCTTGTGGTAAAAGCTGGCCATACACAAACACGGCAAGAATAAAAAAAGCAACCGCAGTCAAGCCCCGATACCGTTTAACCGCAAACTTCACCCCCTCCATTCCGGTCACAACGCCGAGAATGAAAACCATATACGTCACAAGTGTTATACCAGCCCCAAAAGCAAAATCAAAAAACGCTGGTACCCCCGTCATCTCTCTTCCGAAAAATGAAAGTCTTATATCATCGGCCGCAGTACTCATCAGCCATAAATACAGACAACTTATTACAATTATGCCACCTACAATGCCCTTACTCACAACCGCTGCAATCTTTGCCAGAATCACTGTGTATTGTGAAACCGGTAGTGCGAACATCTGATAATGCGTTTCAGACTTCCACTCAGTATTGAAGGCATGCGCCAGCAAAAAAGGCAGGCTAAAAACAAGGGTAGAAGCAGCCAGAATTGGCCAAGGAAAATCCTTGGCATTGTCCAGTCCAATCAGCCCATAAGCACTCATCCCTACAATCAAAAGAAGCAAAAATAGAAAAAGTGCTCTATTCGCTTTGAGTTCCTTCAGATACAGGGCAAAAAATTGTTTCATGCCATACTCCTTTGAAACAGGTGAGACGTTAAAGTCATCCCTTCTTACGTCTTGTATCTTACAAACGGGCGAGGCATGCCTCGCCCCTACATCTTACCTTTCAAAAATTCAAGGGCTGCGTTGATCAACGGATCATGATCCTCAGGCTTGTCGGGAAATTTAACGTGAACATCAGGTGATATGCCCTTACCCTCGAACGGCTCTCCATCGGGCGTCAAAGCCACCCACGACGGAAGAAATACAGTCACTCCATTCGCCAAGCGCACGGGTTTCGGATTGCCCGAACTGCCGTAGGACTTCTCGCCCATCAATGCGGCACCTGCCTGTTTCATCATCAACAAAAACGCCTCGCAACTGCTCATATTGACCGGTCCCATCAGAACGACCGTGCGCCCTCGAAACCCGGGCCGAATTGGCTTCAGCGTTCGCGTCTTGATTTTGGAAAAACCAGAAGGACTGGAGGTGTCGCGATTGAGATGGCCTGCATATACCACAGATCGCTCGACAAATCGACCGGCGATCTTTCTCGCCAACCGCTCGTCGCCTCCGCTGTTGAATCGAATATCCAGAATCAAGGTATCGTCGGGTGACAGATCATCGATCCATTTCGCAGCGGCCTCGATATTCCGGGCCGTTTTTTGTGACCAACTTCTAATCACCAGATACGCCGGTCCCTCCGGAAACCTCCCGGTAGCTACCACGCGATTGACGGATCGAAGCTGAGGTACTATTCGTTTCAGCAACTCTCGATCCGCATTGAGGCGCACATTTCGCCGAAAGCCAGCTAATCGATCACCATCCGCATCGAGCCAGATATGCGCGTCGCGGGCGACCTTTAGGAGTTGTCCAGCAAGCATGGCAAACTGACCAGACGTCTTCGCATTGATCAAACGCGCCTCGAACTCGGCAAATCTGGCATCCCAATCTATGCCCCGCAGATCGCGATAGGAATACCTCTCTTCGATAGCCGACCTCAACTGCTTCAACGATTTCCGATTCCGTTCTGGATCCAGGGGTTTCACATCGCCCGATGGCGCAGTCCTGAAAGAAATGGGATACGGAACCGCGGGAAGCCCATTGGTTCCTCGAAAATTCTGATGCTGCTCCGAGTTAATGCCCAGGCCGTATTCGCGGCCCGGCTTGAGTTTCACAGGAAGAACAATAGTCGTATCAGAAATCCACTGGGGCTTTCCGGCAACCTCTGGAAGCATAGATTTGCTACCTAAAATCACAAACGAATAGTCCCTTTTGGTATCCATGGTCTGGTCAAAAGTGACGCGCAATTCCGTCGTAGCGGCATCCACCGACTGCGCGCCGTTCTCCGGCACAGTCCGCACCACACGGGGAGGTTCCTCAGCACCCGCAGTCGCACATCCGATGAACAAACAGAGCCACAACAGTGTTCGGCGCGCTGTTGAGAATATCCCGAGACCAGAGCGGTAGAACTTAAAATGTTGAGTAGTCATTTGCCCCTCCAATCGAGTTAAAACAGCGGTGTCTTAGTGTTCTACTTAAATAATACACTAAAACAATTTTCCTGTCAAGCGGAAAAATAAAAAAAATCCTCAAGACCCGAAGGCTTTGAGGATTTAAACGTCGATATAGTGCATCGTGGTGTAAGTCATACTATGGCCACCACGAAACACCGACGGTGAGCCGAGCCGATTCAGCGTGGATGTCGAGAAATTTATGCAAATGTTCGCTCGTCCCGCCATTCAAGATATTGTCAACCTCGACGTCTTTGAAATATCCCTTACCCAACTTGAAGTTCACGTCGAGGGCCCACGCCTCAGACAGATAGATGGCGAGTCCGCCTCCCAGGCTGAAGGACGGTAGACCGCTGAAGTCGGTGGTGGTCTGTTCCCCGTTCTTGAAAACGTCGCTCACGGGCCAGAATGTAAGGGCAAGGTCGCCATAGGGGACCCACCGGCGGCTATTGGCCAGGTGCAGCCTCACCCCGTAGTCAATGTGGGCGAATGTCACTTTGTCGAACGCATCGAAATCCTGGATCTCGATGGCCGCATACGAACCGGACGCGTACAGTGTGACGATTCTGTTGAGGCCATAGCCAATCCGAGGTCCCACCAGTACTCCTCTGTCACTCGGCTTGTTCTCGAAGGAGACAGCATCCCCTCCGACATCAAAACCGAATATCCACCCTTGAGTCGTGGACTGCTGAGCGCTGCCGTCGACAACGGAGCCGAGGCAGAGCAGGACCGAGAACAGCATTGTAGCTAGTGCCTTGATCATGTGCGTTATTCCTCCGTAGCTGTGTCAGGGCAGACCCCGCGTTGTCGGAAACCCTGAGTGATGTCTGTCAGATTCACACGTCTTTCGGCGATCCGGATCGCCAGACTTCTGATGAGACCTTCCTCCATTGGATCGCGGCTAAAACCATGCCGCGATGACAGCCAAATTATATCATTGCCCCTTCCACATCCTGGCTCGGGTCATGAAAATCGAGGAATCTTGTCGCCACTCTCCATAGCCGATACGCCGGTCATCCGTCAAATAATTGATTTTATCATCAATACATGCAGTTAGATCCGCGTCATCCACATCAAGAGTAAAACCGCCATACTCAACCGCAGCATCCAGAGCAGTCACCACAAAAGCACCATTAGAAGCGTGGGCAACATCGCGGTTGCCGATCTCTCCTCGGGCAAGAGCGTCTATCCTGTTAGAAGCAAGCGCGTCGATCAACTCCTCTTCGCTCGTATCATCCCCCAGATAAACCACCTGCGGCATCGTATCTACAGGCGGATAAAGATACCGCCTGCCCTCGAGATTGGGCGACGCGCCGGCAGCAGTAATAAAATAATCCGCGCTGCCATCGGCGACCACCGTATCCGTTTGCGTTTCAACACGCACACCCGCAGCCAAAACACCATCGGCATTGACCAGACCCGTCAGCACCAGCAAACGCGCTTCCCCCGTCGTACTCGCCAGCGCACCCACACGCACCTCGCTTGTCAAATCGTCGTGGCTTGCCCAGCGCGCCCCATCTTCGACGCGCACCAGAAGTGACTGGCGAAACGCAATATGCCCCGAAGTAAAAGTCACCACCTGATTGCCCATCTCATCGCGGGTTCGAGAATCGAGAATCGTAATACCACCGCCGACAACATCGTATTCCGCACCAGCCGACAGCAGCCAAATATTGGGCCATATATCAATACCCCGCCGAGAAAACGACAGCCCCGCGCCATCCATCGCTTCGAGAGCCGTCAACAAATCCGCTTCATAACCCACATGCGTATTAAACCCGGCGGAACCTGGATCGGGATCTGCACTGGAACTAACCGGCGCAAAAAACGCAAAAAAACCGAAATTGAGAACGCGATCCGCACAAGCCAACGATGGAGGCATCCCCATCACCTGCGCCTTCCCGCCAATGGGCAAATTGACCACCACCTCATCGCCGGCATTAATCGGAATACTCGACCATAACCCGATCACCCGCCCATCCCGCGATGCACGCGCCTGATAATAACCCGTCGCATCGCCCACAATCTCCAACCGCGCCCGACCATCATCATCCGTCATCCCCGACCACGCATACTCTACCACCTGCCCCGCAACAGAACGCGCAAACTCTACCATTGCACCGCTCACCGGCGTATCATCCTGTCGCACAGAAGCCACCACCACAGCCCCCGACGCATTGCCTTGCACAGCCAACTTACTCAGCGGCTGTCCAACCTGCTCTTCCACCTCCATCATCACGCGCTCGCCACCACAGTACCACATCAACCCCGCGGCAAGAACCAGCACAACCATCCCGCGAATACCTCTCAACATAACAACCTTTCTCATACTAACTGATGTTACGCATAGGCACAATATAATGCGCCTGTCATTCTGAGCGGAGCGCAGCGGAGTCGAAGAATCTATATACTTCAGAGGTAAGAGATGCTTCGTCAGCCTATCGGCTTCCTCAGCATGACAGAAACGCGAGACCTGCGTAACATCAGATACTAATATTCTCCCGGCAATATTCACTCATCATTCTTGCGCTTCATCTTCTGATAGCGCGTCACCTGATTCTGCTTTTTCATAAACGCAACCACAACCAGCACCACAAACACACCAACAGCCAACAGACTTCCCACCTCTTTTTTTGGATGGTCAATCCACCACGCCAGGGCAATCACCGCCCCAACGGATATACCTGCCATCACCATCTCGCGCACCATTTGCTCGCCCCTTCCAAAAGTAATCCCCTTCAAATCTCAAACACACCGCATCAATACACCGTTTAAAAATACACCTACAACAAATCGCAGTCCACACAAAAAGACCGACATATTTGCATCTTGGAATGGAACAAGTAACACTATCATCTAATTAATTTTCTGTGTATCTTGAAATCAGCGATCAGCAAAACAAGCAAGGCTATCGCCTTGAAACTGGTCCTCTCAATTCTTCTATCTTACTTCTGATGGGCGGGCACAGGAGCCTGTCCCGTAATGCTTCTATACGGGGGCACCGCCCCTACGCTCTCACTTCTTATGCTCTTAACAATCACCACCACACACAACCCCGCAACCGACCTGGGCTATCTGCTACACAAACACCCCAAACGCGCGCAGACCTTTGACCTCTCTTTTGGTCATGCACACGTATTTTATCCCGAAGCCACAGATGAAAAATGCACGGCTGCCCTATTGCTCGACCTCGACACCATTGGCCTCAAACGCCGTCGCCAAAACACCTTTGCACTCCGCGATTACGTCACCGACCGGCCCTATGTCGCCTCCTCGTTCACCAGCGTAGCCATCGCCCGCGTATTTGGCAGCGCGCTCAAAGGCCAGTGCGCCGACCGACCCGATCTCGTTACCCGGCCCATCCCCTTGCGCGCAGAAATCCACGTTCTCCCTTGTCGCGGTGGCGACCAACTGCTCAACGACCTGTTTCAGCCATTGGAATATAAAGTCACAGCCAAACCGCACCGCCTCGATGAAAAATTCTCAGAATGGGGGTACAGCCCGTATTACACCGTCGCACTCGAAGCAAACATCCCACTAAAAGACCTGCTCACTCATCTCTACGTCCTCATCCCCGTACTCGACGACGACAAACACTACTTCGTCAGCCAATCTGAAATCGACACCCTGATGCGCCGCGGCGAAGGCTGGTTATCAGACCACCCCAAACGCGACCTCATCATAGACCGATATCTCAGACACCAGCGCATCCTCACCCAGGAAGCCTATCGCCTTATGGATGAACAGCCCTTAGAGCGCAATATCAAAGACAATGAACTCGTCGTCGAAAACAACCTCAGACTGAACCAGCAACGGCACAATGCCGTACTCAAAGAACTCGAAAACAGCGATGCACAACGCGTCCTCGATCTCGGCTGCGGCGAAGGTCACTTCACACACGTCTTGTCAGAACACCCCCAATTTACCAAAATCCTCGGCATGGAAGTTTCACACTATGCCTTGAGCCGCGCTCACAAACGCCTCGACCAGCCCATACAGCGCAACCGCATCGAACTCATACACGGATCACTATTCTATCGCGACACGCGCCTCGACGGCTATGACGCCGCAGTACTCTTAGAAGTTGTTGAACACCTCAACCCATCGCGATTGCCCGTTTTCGAACGCGTCGTATTTGAATATGCCCAACCCAACACCATCATCATCACCACCCCAAATGCCGACTTCAACGTGCGCTGGGCATCTCTTCCCGCCGGGCAATTTCGCCACCCCGACCACCGCTTTGAGTGGTCGCGCAAACAATTTCAAAATTGGACACAAGGCGTCGAAAAAAAATTCAACTACCACACAACAATCAAACCCATCGGCCCCGTAGATCCAGAAGTAGGCCCGCCAACGCAAATGGCCGTATTTAATAAAAAATAAATCATGAACATCACACTCCCCGAAATCTCCCTCGTCGTCCTCATAGGCGCGTCTGGCTCTGGCAAATCCACATTTGCCAAAACCCACTTCAAATCGACCGAAGTCCTCTCCTCCGACTACTTCCGCGGACTCATCAGCGACGACGAAACCGACCAGACCATCACAAAAGAGGCATTTGAAACCCTCCACTACGTGGCCGCCAAACGCCTCGCCAACTACAAACTCACCGTTATCGACGCCACCAGCGTACAGGAAAGCGCCCGCAAACCCCTCGTAGCATTGGCCAAACAACATCACGTCTTTCCCATCGCCATAGTCCTCGACATGCCTGAAGACCTCTGCCGCGAGCGCAACAAACACCGACCAAACCGCAACTTTGAACATCGCGTTATCGCGCAACAACGCCATCAACTCCGCCGCTCATTCAAACGCCTCAAACGCGAAGGATTTCGCCGCATCTACACCCTGCGCTCAGAAGACGAAGTCCAGCGCGTGTGCATCACACGCGAAAAAGTTTGGCCCAATCGCCGCGAAGACCACGGTCCCTTTGACATCATTGGTGATGTCCACGGCTGTTATGACGAACTCCTCGCGCTACTCGACAAACTCGGCTACGACATTCAGCCCAACTCAATTGCACCGCCGCCAGGACGCAAAGCCATCTTCCTCGGCGACTTCGTAGATCGCGGCCCCAAAACACCCCAGGTACTCGACCTCGTCATGCAAATGGTCAATTCCGGCGTCGCCCTCTGCATCCCCGGCAATCACGACACCCGCCTCGTTCGCGCGCTACAGGGCAAAAAAGTCAAACCCACTTATGGCCTTTCCGAAACTCTCGAACAGCTCGAATTATACCCCATTGAAGACCGCAAACGCTATGCAAAATTCCTCGACAGCCTGACCAGCCACTACATACTCGATAATGGCAACCTCATCGTTGCACACGCCGGAATGAAAGAAGAACTGGCCGGACGCACTTCGGGCACCGTGCGTGCCTTCGCCCTATATGGCGAAACCACGGGCGAAACCGATGAATATGGCCTGCCCATCCGTCTCAACTGGGCGGCGCGCTATCGCGGCACAGCCACCGTCGTCTATGGACACACCCCCGTATCCAGTCCCGAATGGCTCAACAACACCATCAACATCGACACCGGCTGTGTCTATGGCGGCGTGCTCACTGCCCTGCGCTATCCCGAAAAAGAATGCGTTTCCGTACCCGCGCTCAAAACATATAGCAAACCCTCGCTACCTCTTGCCTCTAAGACCACCCGATCCGTACAACAAACGCATGACGACATGCTCGACATTGACGACGTCATTGGCAAACGCGCCGTAGATACCTTTCTCATCCCACGCATCACCATCCGCGAAGAACACGCCATTGCCGCCCTCGAAATAATGAGCCGCTACGCCATCGATCCCAAATGGCTGATCTACCTGCCGCCGACCATGTCTCCATCAAAACCCAGTCCGCGTCCCAATATCCTCGAACATCCCGACGAAGCCTATGCCTACTACCGGGAAAACGGCATCGCCCAGGTCATAGCCGAAGAAAAACACATGGGATCCCGCGCCATTGTCATCCTGTGCAAAAATGACGAAGTTGCCCGTGCGCGTTTTGGCCTATCCGAACCCGCACCCGGCGCGTGTTATACCCGAACAGGTCGTTCCTTTTTTGACGATGCGAGCCTCGAAACCGCATTCCTTACCCGCCTCCAAAACGCCGTCTCCAAAGCCGATCTCTGGCATGACCTCAACACCACCTGGATAGCCCTCGACTGCGAACTCATGCCCTGGTCTGCGCGCGCACAACAACTATTGCAGGAACAATACGCGGCTGTCGGTGCCTCTGCCCGCGCATCTCTCAACGCCACCCTCGGGGCCCTCAACACCAACAACAATATCGACGTCGCCGACTGGCTCGCTAAATACAAAGCCCGTTCACAACGCATCGACCGCTACATCCACGCGTACCGCGCCTACTGCTGGCCCGTTCACAATCTCACAGACCTCAAACTCGCGCCCTTTCACATCCTCGCCACCGAAGGAAGCGTTCATCACAATCGGCCCCACACCTATCACATGGAAACCCTCTCAAAACTGTGTATGGCCGATCCCGAACTCCTCCATGCCACATCATACCGCGTCGTCGATCTCAACGACACACAGAGTTGTGCCAACACCACCGCCTGGTGGAAAGAAAGAACAGCACAGGGCAGCGAGGGCATGGTCGTCAAACCCCTGAATTTCATTGCGCGCAATAAAAAAGACAGGCTGATTCAGCCCGCCCTCAAATGCAGAGGCCGCGAATACCTGCGCATCATCTACGGCCCCGAATACACCACCTCCGAAAATCTCGAAAAATTGCGCTGGCGCAATGTCAAAACCAAGCAATCTCTCGCCCTGCGCGAATTTGCCCTGGGTCTCGAAGCCCTCAGCCGCTTCGCTCAAAACGAGCCCCTGCGCCGCATCCACGAATGCGTCTTCGGCGTCCTCGCGCTCGAAACAGAACCCGTGGATCCGCGGCTGTAGTCAGGAAGGAGTGTTGCAAATGTTTTTCAAAAAAAGATTGCCATTTATTATCGCCCTTGCATTGCTAACATTTGCAGGTCAAGCCTCTGCTGGTCCCAATGCAAATGCTATGCTATTGCTTGATCTTATTCCCGATGGCGGAGCGGGCAATCAGACAGATGATGGCGTTACTTCAGGCACAGTCTCTGGACAGGGCACAAAAATTGCCATTGAAGTTTTCGCAAAAAGTGTGACCACACCCCTCGTCGGTGTGGTAATCACATTTGACTTTGATCCCGCTATTTTGACCTATGTCAAAGCCGAGAACAGTGCGTTTGCCTTTGTTGTTCCAGAACCAGACTCAACTGGCACAAACTTCGCATCTGCTACCCCTGTCACCCTGCCCGAGTCTGGTTTTCTGGCACGCGCTGAGTTTACCACTGCAGTAGATGTAACAGATAAGCAGTTTACCTTTGGCATTAAGATGGTTACACTTGCTCAAAGCGTCGCATTGATCGACGAAATCACAACGACAAATATCATATCGTTTAATGAGCCAGTAACCGGCGAATTTGACGGCATGCAACTCCACCTCGACACGCAAATTGAAACGCCCGCTGTACAGAACAACAGGCTGATCATCCCCGAACAAGCAGCTGGCGATACAATACAATTTCAACTTTTTGTTCCAATGGCCGCAGACAAACAAACTTATGGTTACGCAATAGAACTCGACCTGCCCGGCAAGACATTTTCCGACTACATCGGTAGCATATCGGGCACGAGTTTTACAGGCGCATCCCTGCGCCAAACACCGGCCCGTCCTGTTCTATCCGCGTTGCTCATCTCTACCCCTGCTGTGCCCACTAATGGTTATCTCGGCCAGATTGAGTTGCAAGTGACCAATACCCTTGAATCAGAGACAACGCTCATTGTCAAAACCGCTTCCATGGCCGGTCTCAGTGGGCCACAGAGCTTATTGGATGTGTCCAACGCCGTGATCACTGTTACTATCATTTCCGGCGATTTCGATGGCGACCTCGACGTTGACTTTGCCGATTTTCTCGCCTTTACCGGCGTTTTTGGATTATCGTCATCAGATGCTAATTACGATGCCCGTATGGATATAAACGACGATGGTGTTATTAACTTTGTCGATTTTCTCATCTTTGTTAGCATTTTTGGCACCACAGACTCATAGCAAAAAAATTCCCCATATCAATATTACTGGAATAGAATCAAAATTTACATTGCTTTTTGTTGATATATTCAACATGTTGATATATGCACAATGAATTGGTTAGAACAAATTCGCAACCTTTTACCTCATCAACTCGCGGTTGAACACCAGCCTGAAACACCTCGATATTCTCGCGCACGAAGTAAATTGCGACACATTGTAAATCGCGGAACATATTTGGGAAAACGCGAAGAAAAAGAACGAACGCTTGAGATTGCTGTCTGGACTCCGTCAGAACACGGCAGAGGTACAGGATACTACAGTTGCTTTCGCGTCTATTTCAAGGATAACGAACTACTCTACGCAGTCCTTTTTTGCTTCTATGATGGAACTGAAAAATCTCCCGGATTTCGTTCTTTTGAATCCGCCCTTGCCTTTGCAAAATCAGAAGATTTCTATGGAGACAACGATGAAAACGTTCATTAAAAAAAAATACCCTTATCAAGCGGCTGGGCGGACCTGGGTCATCCCGGAGTTTCATCTGTCTGAATTGCCAGACGGAACAATCGCCATCCTCGAATCGGAGATCAACCGCATTCACTACGCAATTGCCAACGAAATCTGTGGCAATGAAGAAGGCTTGACCAAAGAAGAACTGGAGTTCTTGTGCGACATTACTCAAACCTCATTTTCAGAAATCGCAGATTATCTGGGCATTCATCGAAGCACACTAACCAAATGGCGGACCACAGGTAAAGTCCCCAAAAATGTCATGGGATTGGTTCTGAAAAAATGGTTCTGGTTCAAACTCTTTGGACAAAAATTAGGCCAGCGGAAAATACCTATCGCCCAACTCAGAGACGAAGCCAGATTTCTTTCATTTGCAAAATCAGAAGCTATCGAGAGAAATTTGGCGGAACATGTCGAAATAATGCAAGCCTAAAAAACACGCGATCAACTTAAACCATCGAGCTACGGCTCGCTTTCAAAAAAGGATATCTCATGCCAGATCGTCCCAATATCCTCTTCATCATCACCGATCAGCAATACGCCGGGGCCATGTCCTGTGCGGGCAACCCCGACGTGCATACCCCAAATATGGACAGCCTCGCCCAAACCGGCGTGCGCTTCACCCGCGCCTATTGCACGCATCCCCTGTGCGGTCCTCAGCGCGCCAGCTATATGACGGGCCTCTACCCCCATCAAAACGGCGCGACGAGCAACGGCACCCCAATAAAAGCCGAATACAAAGGCCAAACCCTCGGCAACTTTCTCAAAAACGCGGACTACGATTGTGCCCTCTCGGGCAAATGGCACGTCCCAGGCACCACACCTGAAGAAAGCGGCCTCGAAGTCATCTGCGGCAACCGCGATGACGAAGTGCCCCTTCGCGCCATCGAATTTATGAAACGCGACCGCGACAACCCCTTCTTCCTCATCGCGTCATTCCTCAATCCCCACGACATCTGCCAGGTCGCCCGCAGTCAGCCTCTCCCACAAGGTCCTGTGCCAGAACCCGCAACTGTAGAAGAATGTCCGAACCTGCCCGCAAACTTCGCCATCCCACCCTATTCACCCGACATCTTGCAAATGCTGCGACAGGCCAACCGCCGCGTCTATCCCACCATCGAATACACCGAAGACGACTGGCGACGCCTCCGCTTCCTCTATTACCGCCTGTGCGAAAAAGTCGATGCCGAAATCGGCGTCCTCCTCAACGGCTTACGCAACCTGGGCCTCGAAGAAAACACATATATCATCTTCACCTCAGATCACGGCGACGGACACGGCGCACACAATTGGAATCAAAAAACCAGCCTCTACGAAGAAGTCATCAACATCCCATTCATCATCAGCCACAAGGGCGTCACACAACCCGGCGGCGTCAACAACACGCACCTCGTATCCCTCGGCCTCGACCTGCTGCCCACAGTGTGCGACGTAGGCGGTGCGAGCATTCCCGACGGCCTCGACGGTCTGAGCCTGCGGTCTCTCGCAGAGGGCAACACATCCGGCGAATGGCGCGACGATCTCGTCGTTGAAACCATCATCGACCTCGGTTCTGGTCCAGGCGGTAGCGGTGCTTCGCGCGCCGTACTCACCGACCGCTACAAATACAGCGCCTTTCCCATGGGCCGCCACCGCGAACAACTGGTCGATCTTCAGGACGACCCCGGCGAAATGGTCAACCTCGCCGTCAACACATGCTTCAAAAATGAACTCGACGATCATCGCCGCCGCCTGCGTGCATGGTGCGAAAACACGAATGATAGGTCTTTTACAGGCGTGTAAGTTTTACCGTTCAAATTCTTTATTTTAACAGGAGTTCTAATATGGCCGACAACCTGCTCAAAGACAAACTCTCCAACGGCGACGTTGCCATCGGACCTTTCGTCAATATCAGCTCTGGCGCACTCATCGAGATCGCGGCATACAGCGGATTTGACTTTGTCATCCTCGATACCGAACACGGGCCGCTCGACATTCCCACCTGCGAAGACCTCTGCCGCGTTGCTCACGGAGTCGATATCACGCCTATTGTCAGAGTTCGAGAAAATGACCCCGCACAGATCCTGCGCGCCCTCGACATAGGGGCTGGCGGCGTACAGGTGCCGCAAATCTGCAACAAAGCCGATGCCGAAGCCGTCGTGCGGGCAGCCAAATATTCACCGCTGGGCATGCGGGGTGTCTCACCCTATACCCGAGCAGCCCGTTATTTTGCAGATGGTGGCGCCATCTTTGAACGCCTCAATGCCTCATCGATGATACTCATCCACATCGAAGGCGTAGAAGGTCTTGAAAACCTCGAAGAAATCATCTCAGTTCCAGGCCTCGACGTTATCTTCCTGGGACCTTATGACCTCTCGCAATCTCTCGGCATCCCCGGCCAGGTCAACGACCCGCGCGTGGTTGACCGAATGCGCGAAGCCGCAAACTTAATCAACGACGCCGGACTCACCGTCGGCACATTTGCCGACTCCCCCGAAGCCGCCAACCGCTGGATCGACGCGGGCGTGGGCTACATCTCGCTCTCTGTTGACACGGGCATCTACCTCTACGGCTGCCGCCATATCCTTCGAGAAATCCGCACCTGATCTACCATCGTACAAAAAAAAGGAGATACCGCTTGGTATCTCTTATTTTTTTCACCTGTTGACATCTTGGGCGAAATCCGCCATAATTTGGTTAGTTGTCATTTGTATCACATTCATAATGCTCAATGGAAAGGATAGGCGATGACTCCAAGAAAAAAGCAAATCTTAAAAGGGCTTAAAGACCGAGGAGTTGATGAACCCTGCCCAATGTGCGGTAATTCCAAGTTCACCTTTGCTGGCGAATCAGAAATCCCTGTAGGCGATAATCGGAAGAATAATGGAGGTTACGTCCCCATCGCGATTATCGCGTGTCGGAACTGCGGATACATAACCCAACACGCGCTCGGACCTCTTGGCCTTTTCCCTGATGAGGATGTCTAATGTCCGAACAAAGACAATTCAACGACCAAGATCCCTCTATTGTACTCGTCGCTAAGAAAATGGAACTTGAATCGGGTTGGTTGGGCAAATTTTTTGGCAACAAAGCAAACGCCCCATCCAATGTCTCAGGGCTTGTGCTCATTGTACTATTGCTATCCGGGATCGTAATGATATTGCTACCCTATGAAGATCCCAATACGCTTAGCGTGACTCCAAAAGAGTACTGGGAAATTATCGTCCCCCTGGTGACACTAATATTGGGCTACATGTTTGGCAAGCGCAGCAACGGAGACTAATCGCGTCCAGATGTGCGTGCCAAAAGCCCAAGGACATGCACTGAAAGAGAAGATGAAATGTAGAAAGGAGACACCGGCCAGTATCTCCTTTTTTAGTTTTTTTATGGCAACCTTCGCCATATCCAATGCCTTATTAAATCGGCGCTTGCAGTGCCTGGTTAGGCCATTTAAGTCGTTCCTCGGCATTCTCAATCGGCCAATTCACAATATCTATTCCCGCGCCTTTAGCCCAGGCTAACTCACGTTTGACCCATTCTGAACTCCGAGAATTTGGCGAATCAAAAAGAAGTACGCTCGAAGATTTGCGAAGAGCCTGGCGAATTTGATCATCCATAGGTGCATCCAGATTGAGATGCTCGGAATCAATCCACACATCGCGGCCCATACCTGACAATTGCTTTGTCACATAATGGACAACTTCGGCGTCACGCCAGGAGTAACAGATGAATATCATGCGTCACCATACGAATGCAGCCTGGAGATTGCCCGTCGTCTGAGTGGCGGCGATTCCCGCAATAACTTCGGTGAGAGACAAGAAGAGAGAAATGACCCAAAGCGGCGTCATCTTGGCGGGCAGTCTCGCGTTTGCAACCGGATTCGTAGCCATAGTTTATTTTGTTTTATCCTAACATAGAAATATCTGTAATCACAACTTGTCAGGTGTCGTCCTGTGCTAAAAAATATATCCCAATACACCCAGTAGTGTCAACCCGATTTTGCGTTCTCTCTACGGCGTTGGCCGCGATTGATAAGCCCAGCGTTTAAAAGAATGAAGTTCCAAAAGTCCACAAATATCCTTACTCTGTAGCGTTGAGGGGTGGCTAAACTGTCTTCTGACATAGTATCTCCAAAAAAACAGGGACGCACCTGGCGTCCCTGGGATAAAAACAATCGAACACACGTTAATTCCCTATACGGGCGACGGTTCGATGGGTCCTGTTACTGAACAAATTATTCTATATAAACAATGACGTCAACCTATTTTTTAGAACTCAAGGAGACACGGATTTAATCCATGTCTCCTTTTTTTAACTTGCGGTCATCAATCATCATAGATGGTGCCCATAGACTGGCGGAACCTGCGCTATTCTCCCTCCCAAATAGCCTGCCATTTTCCTTTCAGAAAAGTCTCCCATTTTTTAATCGCATCCTCCCGACTTCCCCAGCTTGCAGGCCGAGACAGACCATCGGGCAAAAGAGTATTTTCGGCCCCTATTGTTTTTTCGAGCATCTCGTCCGTTAAACCTTTCACGTCTTTAAGCTGTGCTCCGACAAGAAGTGCGTTCTCAAGCTCGGCCCCCGCAAGGTTCGCACCCTCAAGCTCGGCTTCCTGAAGGTTCGCGTCAATCAGTTTAGCTTTCTCAATATTCGCACCAACTAGTTTAGCTTCCTGAAGGTTCGCGCCTGATAGCTTAGCTTGCCTAAGGTCCGCGTAGAATAGATCTACTACCGCAAGGTTCGCATCCTTAAGCTTGGCTTCCCGAAGGTTCGCGTCTGATAGGTTCGCGCCAATCAGTTTGGCTTTCTCAAGGTTCGCGCCCGATAAATCGGCTCTTAAAAATTTCGCGCCCGATAAATCAACTGCCGATAGGATTGTATTCTGAAAGTTTGCCCCGGTGAAGTCGGGTTGAGTCTCATTTTCGCTCGTGCTGGTCCAGTGTCGGTTCTGTTCCCGGCGGCTCAGTACCGTCAGGACCGCTGCTACATCGGAGCGGTTCACTGGAGGATTTTTACGTAGCGAATCAATCCATTTCTGCCGCGCCTGCTTTAACTCATCTTCGCTCAATTTCTTATCATCAAAAGATTCTGGATCGCGACAGTGCTCGCGGATATAGGCGGCGAGTGTTTCAATGATGGGGCCATAATCGCGCTCGCTGTCCTTCGCAAGCCGCTCCAAGGAATAGATTGCGCCGATCCGTATCTCAATAGCAGGTTCAGGCTCCTTGCCATGTATCTCACGAACTGCGCCAAGCTGCTCCACTGCTTTGGTAAAAAGCTCGGTGTAGTGGCTTTCTTGATTGATTTGCGTTTGCTTGTCCGCGATCCTCGTGCGCCAGACAAGAAAGAACACACCAACCCACGCTGTTAGGATCACCATGTTCACGCGCACACGACTGAACAGGTCTGCATCCGGGTCAGCTTCGCGGTTAAACAAGTCTTTCAAACTGGGAAATAAGTCAGTCAAAGATGGAGATAATAAATCAGCCAACGATGGAAATAAACAGACTATGAGTTCATACAAAAGAACCAACAACCCTATCGGCCATATACAGAATACTATGATAAAGGCAACCCACTTGACTGTAACAAGGATAAACCACTTGATTCGCCCGAACCAAACCCTCCAAAACCGTCTATCCATAATGGCGCGGAGCAACCGACTAACCTGTATCTTCCCCCTCCTCAAAACGGCTCGGCCCCAACGACTCAGCGATCTCTTTTTCCCATTTTCAGGCTTTTCATCACTCATAATACAATCTCCTTTTCACACTCCCCGTCACTGATCCCTCAATTTCACCATCTGCGGATAAATTATAGTGCGATCTCCGCATCCGGATCCCCAGCGGTGAGGGCGTTCATCCATGCGAGGCAGAGATCGCGGGAGAGGTAGCGGCCATGGGAGGCGGTTTCCTGACGCTCGACGATGGGAAAAGTGGAATAGATGTAGCGGATGTCGTCTCGGTCAGTGATGCCGTAGAGGTGGAAGAACAAGGCATCGAGTTTGGCCCTGAGGTGGAGACGGCGATTCTCGTCCCATTGGAAGGGCGGGCCTTCGTAGCCGAGATCGCGGGCGAAGGGAGCCATGTCATGGGCGGTGTAGGTGAGTTCGAGAACAGCATCGCGGACGATTTCGGCGGCGATTTTAGGGCCGAAGTGGGTGGACTCGTATTGGTCGGGCGGGACGACGGGGAGTTGTTCGACAATGTACCAATTGAGATGCTGGCCTTGAACCTTCTGACGGGCGACATAATCGAAGGGAATCGCGTTCAGATTTGCCAGAAGGAGTGATGCAGCCATTGCATATGCGTCGGGATTCTCTAATGGGAGCAACACAGGGAACGTATTACCAACGCCTGATTGCGGTATGATTGAGGCAATGACTGTTCGAACATTGGTAGGAGCCGTTACGTCTTTCCAACCAATCCACCATTCGAAATCTTCAGCCGGAATCTGAGAGTGCGCCACCCAAAACTGAGGGTCGGGCAGCCAATCCGCATTCTCATGTTGCTCCAGTGTCGCCGGTACGGGCTGTGCCGGGCGATGACGATTCTGTGGGTTGACGACTATGTTAGCAGCGCGATGATCATAAGCCTGTACCATCTTACCTTCGTATAGCGGAACCCACTCTCCGCTCGAACTGTTGAAGCGATTGCCTCCGAGAGGATACGCACCTTCATTATCTTCTAATTCCCCCCGCGTGCGGAATAGGTGTGAGTCATTGGTCATGTGAAACATCGTTGAGTATCTCACCGGCCAAGCCTTGACTTCCTCACCTGCCGAGCGATTCACGAGTACAGGCAAATGGCGATAAATCGTGGTCGTTAGTTCCGCGTCTCTGCGAAGGCGAAAAATGGGCGCAGTGCCGGTGTTGGGATTGACGCTGGCAAAATCCTCTGCCGTCAGAGAGAAGCAGCTATTCTCGTCTTCCAATTCCGCAACATCCTGAAGGAAGAAAGCGCAGCGGGCGGGATCAGTAGTTGGCGATGGACTTGCCACAAACGCGCAGAACTTGAAACGGCTATCCACATCTGGGAAAAATGGTGGCACAGTGTAGCGTGTGCGGCGGTTCTCAAAATCGTACAACGCCCGCAATCGTCCCTCTGTCGAAACCGAATGGAAGAACGGCGCGGCTGTCTTGTCAGAGGCAATACCCGAAGGTGTTAGCAAGCCTACCACGCCATCCTCCTTCACCAGTGCCATTGCCCGCTCCACAAACAGCGAATACAGGTTAATGTCGCCACGCGCTAAGAAGGGATAGTCGCCCCATTTGCGCGCTACGCGCCCCGCGGACTTGGCGCGTTCATCTGCTCGTTCGAACTCGGCGAATAGCGGATCGCCGGACTTCTGCAATGCCCCAATCATACGCTTGCGATCTGCCGCGCGTTGGGCGAGAGCAATCTCAGGCCGTCGCGCCGCAAACCACTCCACTTGTTGCAACTTCACCTTGTCCCACGGCGGATTGCCGATCACCGCATCAAAGCCGCCACGCGGTGTAGCAGATCGCCAATCTTGCCAAACACCGGGAAACGCCACCTGCCAGTTCATAAAGCCCTCTTGGGCAATCTGTTCACGCGCTTCAGTCAGCAATTCCACAAATCGCTCTGCCCCCGGCACATCCATCCGCACCTCAACCGTCCCTGCCGCAATCTCCACGGGATTGCCGAACAGGCTATCAAAAAAAGCGCGAAGGATGATCTTATCCTCCTTGCCCCGCACATCCAACCACTCTAATGCGTGAATCAGCGACAAAAACGCATCCAATGGCTGCGTGCCCGCCTGCATATCCGCAAACAATTCCGCAGAACGCCCGGCCTCCTCAATCTCTGCATCGGTCAATTCCTCAATCAACTGCATCGCTTGTGCGGCCCCCGTTGCCCGCTGTATTGGCTCATTCAAAAACAGGGGACTACCCTCTTCCATGGCCTTATTAATACCCTGACTAACCCAGCACCCAAACAAACTATCGCCACACCGCAGATGATGATCCAAAAAACTCAGCGGCGCGCCCGCAGTGAATGTGTGCAGCCACAGCGACACCTTAGCCAGTTCCACTGCCATCGAATTTTTATCCACCCCATAAACGCACCGCTTGAGCACCATGCGTCGCACAATGTGCCGGTCATCGAGTTGTGCCTCGTCTATGGCCCACTCGCGCTGTTTGGCATTGGACAAGATCGTCTGGCGAATAGCATCAATGCGCTCAGTCAGTGGCGAAACATAGCCCGCGCTATCTACTTCGGCCATTGCTGCAATGACGTAGTCGGAAAGATAATCCACCAAACTGACCAAAAAGTGCCCCGATCCCATTGCCGGATCGCAAATTTTCAGATCGAGTAATTTCTCTGCCGGATCAACTTGCGCGAGTGCCTTTCGCTTAAACCCCTCGCTCGCGCTACTACCCACGATCTCTTCAACCTGCTTGGCAAAAGCATCCATACGTGCCTGCACCAACGGCTCAACCGTCTCCTTGAGAATCAGGCGCACGAGAGCATCCGGCGTGTAATAACTACCCGACCCCTTCCGCGCAAACACATTCGGACGCACCACAATCTCGTCCCCTTCGCGCACGACCTCGTGTTCGAGCAATCGCTCGTAAATCGACCCCAGTTGCTCAACGCTCAAGTCGCGGTAATTGATATACCGCCCACCCTCAAATGAAAGCGCATCAATAACATCGGCCATCACCTGATCGCCCAGCTTAATCTGAGCCAAAAGGGGTGTACTTTTCCGGTCGAACAGGCCGCCGTTATACGGTGGCAGACCAATGGAGGAATCCCCCTCATCAATGGCGCGGCAAAGGTCATCAACAGCCGGATAATAGCGTGCAGCGGTCTCGGAGAACACATCACCTTGTGCTTTGCGCTTCCCAATATCATCGCGTACCCGGCGCAAACCGTAATCATCATAACGATCATCGCGCACCGGTAGCAGGTTGCGATCCTCGGCATATAAAATAAAAAGCAGGCGATAGAGCAACACCAGGGCGGCATCACGCACCTCTGACAAGGGCGCATTTGGCGCAGCATCAGCAATAGCACGGGCCAAATTGGGAAAGACTCGAGAAAAGACCACCCCGGATAGACTGTTCGCCACGCGCTCTTGATAGAACCGCCCCTCATCGAGCACGCGCTCGTGAAAGGTACGCGGATCCTCCGCACCTGGCAGAAACGCATCTCGCCCAAAAAACAACGCGAACAACTTCAAACAGTGGCGTCGCTCATCCTCGGAAAAAGCACTGCCTTCAGGACCGAGCACTGCCGCGAGATCTATCTCAAAAAACTGCTCGGAAACAGACCGCGCCCCCTGAAAATAAAGCCGCCACTGCGCGCCATTTGTGAGTATGCCCCAGCGCAACTTGCCCTCGGTCAACTCATCCACCCGACGCAAATAACGAAGCATCTGTGTTGAGGGCGCAGTTGTACGCTGGGCAGATCGGCGGTCAAGTGGCAGGTTCCACCGCTTGGATTCCACAATTGCCAGGCCCCACTCGTAGCGTCTCCACTCCTCGGCGAAATCATTGGCACGCGCCTTGTGTGCATCGTCCTCAAACAAAAGGCCGTCAGGTACATCATCACGCCCACGAGGCGTCAAATTTTGTTGCCGCAGGTATGCTTTCCATCCGAGGCAGTTGAGGATAGGCCAGATCATATCGTCTTCAGTCTGGCTTTCATTGGGTTTCTGATCTATTGGGAAGGCATTGAAGATATTTTGAAGTTCGGTCTCAAGTACCGCCCCATCATCCCACCTCTGCCATTCGTCCATCTCCTGGACAGCATCTATGAGAAAATCGCTCGTGAACAGTCCGCCCTGTAACACTCTCCCAATATTCATAGAATGATTTCCATTCACATCAATCACTCCCACCCGTGAAATAGCTCTTGGTACCCCTGGCTTGCACCGCATCGCCGATTCTGTTCAAAGCGTGGACATAAGCCGCGGTGCGCGGGGAAATACCCTGTGTCTGAGCAATATCCCAAACGCGCTCTGTCTCCTCGACCATCTTCTGTTTCAGCCGCTGATTGACCTCACTTAGAGTCCAGTATAGACCCTGCCGATTCTGCACCCATTCAAAATAACTCACGGTCACGCCGCCGGCATTGACCAGAATATCGGGGAACACCATCACATCCCGCCCACGCAAAATCTCGTCGGCCTCTGGGGTAGTCGGGCCATTGGCCAGTTCGTACACCGCCCTCGCCTTAATATCGCGGGCATTGGACGCTGTAATCTGGTTCTCCAACGCCGCTGGAGCCAGGATATCGACATCGAGCGCGAGCAATTCCTCATTGGTAATCGTATCGTAATCAACCACATTGCACACACTACCCTCACAATAAACCGCCTTGAGCGCGCGGGTCGAATCCTTGAACTGCCGCACACTGGGAATATCGAGACCCTCTCGTCGATATATCCCCCCCTTGGAATCGCTCACCGCCACGACCTTGTAACCGGCATTAAAAAGCAACTCGGCGATAATAGCACCGGCATTGCCAAAACCCTGCACTGCCACGGTCGTGGTAGCGGGCGAGCCACTCAACCCGAGCCTGGGCAAAGTCGCCTCCATAGTAAAAAAGGCCCCCATGGCAGTCGCCTTGTCCCTCCCCAGACTCCCTCCCATGGTCAAAGGCTTGCCCGTGATCACCGCTGGCGTAATCTGCCGCTTAATAATACTGTACTGATCTACCATCCAGCCCATAATCATCTCATTGGTATAAACATCTGGCGCGGGAATATCGATATCCGGACCGATAAAATCGGCCATGGCGTCAATATAGCCCCGACTGAGCCGTTCCAGTTCAAAAAGGGACAACTCCTTGGGATCAACCGTTATGCCGCCCTTGCCGCCACCAAAGGGCAAATTGACGACCGCACATTTGAAAGTCATCCAAAAAGCCAGGGACTGCACCTCGTCAATAGACACATCCTGGTGGTAGCGAATGCCCCCTTTGGTGGGACCTCGCGTATCGTCGTAGCGCACCCGATAGCCGGGGAAAATGCGCAACTCGCCGTTATCCATCCGCACCGGGATAGAAACTTTCAAACTCGACTTGGGCAATTTGAGCCGCTCAATCGCCTCCTCGGAAATAGAAGCATAAGCAAGGGCCTCATCGAGCCGTTGACTGGCATCGCTAAACAATGATTGGGACATGGATCCTCCTAAAATAGAAAGCCGTCAGGGCGTACCTGACGGCCATGAAATCACCAAAAAATTTCAAAGTCACTCATCGTCATCTGTAGATATGGGCAAATCTTCGCGCTTCAAAACGCGGCGGCGGGGCCGACTAAACTGTTGGGGTGTACGCTCGAGCCGTTCCTGAACCTGTACTGTATAACGCGCCGTGGGCATAGCCTCGAGCCGCAGGGGATGAATGGGTTCTCCGGATTCTTCGCAAAACCCATAAGATCCATTTTCAATTTTTTGCAAGGCATTGTCAATCTCCGCCAATTCGCGCCGCTCGTGATTCCCCAGCGACGTCATCAACTCCAACGACGACGCATTGCCCGCCGCATCGAGTGGATCGGCTGCGACATCACCTCTAATTTCGTCGAGGTCTTCATCTTGACTGAGCACTTGCTTGAGCAACTCGCGCTTGCGCTCAGCCAGAATTTTTTTATAAAACGCGAGCTTTTTATCGCTCAAAGGTTCATGCTTTGCCATTGCCTATTCGCCCTCTTTTATTTTATTTGTCAATACGCAGGGAGGAGTGCTTCTACCCCCATAAAATTTGTCCGCAATTATATGTCAGCGTCAAAATAATGTCAAGTCTTGCAAAACAAAAAATAAGACGTTCTATCCCCGAAGCGCAGCCAAAAAATCTTCTGCCGAAAGAGCGTTGAGCACACCATCAGCAGTCAGTCCACCCTTTCTGGCAATCCCCAACCCAAAGCACATATCTTTTAATCCCTCGGTACTATGGGCATCTGTATTAATCGGGATTTGCACGCCCTTCTCACTCGCATAAGATAAAAACCGCCAATCCAACTCTAAACGCGCGGGATTGGCATTGATCTCAATCGCCGTACGCGCATCAGCCGCAGCGTCAATCACAGCCTTCATATTGAGCGGATAACCCTCACGAGACAATAACAAACGGCCTGATGGATGCCCCAAAATATCGACATGGGGATTCTGAACCGCGCGAATCAACCGATCAGTAGCCTCCTTTTCAGTCATTGAAAACTTCGAATGCACAGACGCAACCACCAGATCAAACTCAGATAGAAATTCATCGTCAAAATCCAATCTCCCATCGCTCAAAATATCCACCTCAATACCCTTCAACACCCGGATACCTTCTATCGAATCATTGACCTGATCGATCTCATCCCACTGCAACCGCACGCGATCTTCATTCAGCCCATTGGCATAAGCCGCGGCCTTGCTGTGATCGCAAATACCGATATACGTATAACCCAACGCCTTTGCCGCTCGTGCCATGTCCTCCACACTATGCCGCCCATCGCTATACGTCGTGTGTACATGAAGCGTACCCTTCAAATCGGCCTGTGTGACCAACTCCGGCAACGGCGCTTGTTCTGCGCGTTCGAACTCATCCCGTCCTTCGCGCAACTCCGGCGGAATATAATGCAAACCCAACGCGCCAAATAACGCTTTCTCATCGGCACAAACCGCGTTTTCATCCCCCTTGAACAAACCGTACTCATTGAGCTTCATACCCCGGTCTTTTGCCCGCTGTCGCATAGCAGTATTGTGTTCTTTGCTCCCTGTAAAATGGTGCAATGCGTAGGGATACGCCACATCCGCCACAATCCTCAAATCCGCGCGCATACCCGAATCCAACACAACACTCACCTTTGTCTCGCCGCGCCCCGTAACCTCTTTCACACCGGGATACGCCACAAAAGCCTCTGCAAGCGCACCCCCATCTTTCGCGCTCGCGACAATATCCACATCCTTACTCGTTTCCATACATCGCCTCACACTACCCGCCACCGCCAGGCGAACCACCCCGAATTGATCCGACAAATAAGCGTGCAAAGCCTCTGCTTCATCTCGCGCCGTGCGACTCAAAAATCGCCCGCGGTGTTGCTGCAAATAAGACACCCCTCGCAAGATACTCTCAGCGGTCTTCTTCCCGAACCCACGCAATTTTTCAATCTCACCCGCCTCGCATGCTTTTGCAAGCGCATCCACATCGGCAATACCCAATTGCTCGTAAATAGACCGCACCCGTTTCGCGCCCAAACCGGGCACTTCAATCATCTCCAACAACCCTTCGGGCAGCGCGGAACGCAAATCGCCCATGCCCGGCAACTGTCCTGTCTCAATAAGTATTGCAATATTTTGCGCCATCTTCGCGCCAATGCCACGCACAGATTCCAACTCGCCGCGTGCGCTCAAATCCGAAGCTGGCTCCTGCAACAGATCAATCTGCCGCGCTGCATTGACATAAGACCGAATGCGAAACGCATTTTCGCCATTCAGCTCCATCAGCGTGGTCATCTCTTCCAATGCCGCGGCAATATCTTTATTATCCATCAAAACCACCGGGAAATGTAGTGGACATTTGGCGATCTACATGGTTATTTTACCTTCAATCGCCTGCGTCATAATTTGGAGAATATAGACAGAGAATGGAGATACGTCAATGAATCAAAACTTAAAAATCGCCATCGTCGGACTGGGGCGCATCGGCTGGCGATTTCACTTTCAGCAAGCCCTCTCATCCGACCAATTCGAACTCACCGCTGTTGTCGATCCCCTGCCCGAACGGTTATCCGAAGCACGCGCAGCAGCGGGCTGTGAGACCCATACCGATTTTGAATCTCTCTGGTCCGGCCCATTGCCCGATGTGGTCGTCATTGCCACACCGACCACATTGCACGAAGACATGACCATTCGCGCCCTCGACGAGGGTTGTCACGTCATCCTCGAAAAACCCATGACCACCTCCATCGCCTCGGCAGATCGCATGATCGCCCAGGCCCAAAAGAACAACCGCCGCATTTTTCTTTACCAACCCCACCGCCTCACACCCGAAACGCAAACCGCGCGAGAAATTATTCAAAGCGGCAAGCTGGGACCCATCTACACCATACACCGGGGCGTATATCGCTATGTGCGCCGAAACGACTGGCAGAGCTTGCGAAAAAACAGCGGCGGCATGCTCAACAACTACGGCGCGCATTACCTCGACCAACTCATCTATCTCTCGGACGACTCGGCAGTCACAGAAGTCGATTGCAAACTCTGGGCAATTGCCACCCGAGGCGACGCCGACGACGTGGTCAAAGCCTGGGTAAAAAAAGACTCTGGACAACTCTTAGACGTACAGATCAATCAGGCCTCTGCCTATACAATGCCCCTCTGGCATATTTGTGGGAAATACGGCACGGCCATTCGCGAAGACAACGTATTCAAAGTGAGATATTACGATCCCGCAGAAGCACCCCCGCTAAACGTCATCGAAGGCGCAGCCCCCGAACGCAGTTACGACAACTATGACCGATTGCCCTGGCGGGAAGAAGATATCTCCATCACCCGGGACAAACAGCGCGACTTCTACGCCAACATCTACGACGTAATCGTCAACAACGCCACCCCCCATATTCGCATAGAAGAATCGCGCGAACTCATGCGCGTCATGGAATTATGTCGCCAGAGTGCCAAATTCTGATCAGGATTTTCAGAGCTTGCACTGGAATGGTTCTATCCAGTGATTAGAGGATATACAGGATTCCCCGCCCCGCCACCACCGGTAAACCACTTTTGTCCGATTTTCATCTGTGTCTATCTGCGTCCATCTGCGGATAATCGCCTTTACGAACCAATAACAAGGAGCACACTATGGTCCCCCTCATCAGCAGCCTCGCATACGGCCCGCTCGGCGCGTGTCAATTGCCCCGCACATGGTGGAAAGTCCTCACCCGCAACGCGGGTATATTAGACGACGAATATCCCGACTTCAGCGATGGCCTCGACCGCAGGGTTCTCGAAGTACTCGCCTTAGACCGCGAAACCACCTTGGCCTACCTGCGCGAAAACATGCCCTCATACCTCGATTTTGAAGCGTGGATACTGGAACAAAAAGGCGATGCCTTCTGGGGCTTTGAACAACAAGACGCCATCGTCCGATGGAATGCATTTATCCGCGCACGGCGGCACAGAAGCCCGGAAAAACTCGAAGAAACGTACACAGACACGGGCCTGCCGCGGGATGCGGGCATTGATTCTGCAACCGTGCTCAACAGCCTTCAGGATTGGCAGTTATTTTACAAGCGCGACATGTCCAAACTCAGCGGAAGCATCGTGCCACTCGTCGCCACAATTGATTTCGGACCCCTCGGCGTGCGCCAATTGCCCCGCACCTGGTACAAAATCCTCCTCCGCGCAAAAGGACTGCTACACCCCGACTATCCCGACATGACGGATAATGGCCTCGATCCCCGCGTGCTGCGCGCATTAAATCTGGACATCGACGCCACGTTAAACCACATACGCAAAAACACACCTTCCTATCTCGAATTTGAAGGCTGGGTACTCGAACAGTGCGGCGGTCAAATTCCCGCGCAAGCCGTTGACGAATGGAATGACTACTTGTGCAATCGCATCCACAACGACGGCAAACGCGCAGAGATTCGCGCAACCGTGGGGTGTGACGACTTATCCTCAGCCGTCGTGCTCAACCACATCGAAGACTGGCATCTATCACACCAGTGGCTCTTAATGTAAAAAGGAGAAAAACATGTCTATCGAACTCGGCGAATTGTCCAATGGCGTGGCACTCACACAGGTGACCACAGACGCGCTTGAAAAATCCAATATCTACTGCGAACTGCCCTACTGCTCTGCTGACTCGCGCGTCTTCGTCTATGAGCAGAAAAATTCAGATACTGCGCCCAATACCACCGAATATATCGCCTGCGAATTTGGCACCTGGAACACCGAAGTAATCGGTCGCGGCCTGGGCGGGCCTGGCATGACCCACGGCGGCATCTTCTTTTACCGGCGCATTGTCCCCAACAAATGCCAGGAACTCGTGCGCATCAACCTGCGCACGGGCAAACAGCGCGTCATCTACGAATTTCCCGAAGATCTTCAAACGCGCGGTTTGGGCACCCTATCGCCCAATGAACGCTATTACGCTTATGGCGTCACCATCAGCTATCACCCCAAAATGTTTGGCATTGAACTCGTCGATCTCGAAAAGGGAACGCGAGAAATCATCAACACCGACCCCGACATCTGCAATCCACACACGCAATTTGAACCCACAGAAGGCAAACAAATTATGGTTCAACACAACCGGGGCTGCGAATTTAAATCCGATGGCACCCGCCTCAAACTCGTCGGCGACGAAGGTGCCACCGAATACCTCGTCGATATTCCCGACGGCAAAGTCACGCGCCTTCAGGTCGGCTTACCCCATACGCCGAGCATCACCGGGCACGAAGCCTGGATCGCAGGCGCGAATGAAATCCTCCTATCCGTCCGCGCGGAAGGTGAGTACGCACCCGACAAGGGCAACCTCGTCAAAGTATCGGCAAACAAACCTGCAGAGCGCGTCGGCACGCCGGGCTATCGCTTCAATCACGTCGGTACCTCCCCGTGTGGCCAATACTTCTTCTGCGACGACTGGCGGGGTGCCAGCGAACTCATCGTCGGCAATATCCAAACCGGCAAAACCGCGGTCGTATGCGAAGCGCGCACATCCATGGGCACCGCGCAAAACACACACGGGCATCCCTATCTCTCGCCCGACCTCAAATGGTTGGTCTTCAACTCCGACCGCTCGGGCCATCCCCAAATCCACGTCGCATCCGTGCCGTCTGATCTCATTGCGCAATTGAATTAGAGGGCTTACGCACGCTGGGGAAAAAACTGGGAATAATATTGCGTTGCATGTCGATAGTGTTGGTGATAATTCCACCTTTTTTATCTTTGTTCTGCCTTCGGCGACCTACTTTTTTTCATCAGCAAAAAAAAGTAGGCAAAAAATGCCGCTCTCAAACGCCGAGGGGCTGGCACAGCGCAAATCGCTTCTATGGAAATACCACCCAAAGTGGCCTTCAAAGTTGGGATGCCATTAAGATGTCCGCTGCGAAACGGACTCACGCGCTGTGCATAATGGCTTTGATTGATGGCGTTTTGCGATGGTGCGTTTTGTGATGCCTTATCTGGATTACTGCGTAACATCAGACACAAATTCAACAGGCACATTGAAGTCAAAACAATGTGCCTGTTTTTTATATTTAGTGTTCATTTTCGGACACCACTGTATCAAAACCGGACACTTATTACAATGCGTTCAGGGCACGAATTTTCATAACTACTTGTAAAACATAGAAAAGAATATTTTGGCACAGAAATTGCGTACCTATTTCCCATAAATTCACTCTACTCCATGAATCATTGCAGAGGATAACCGATGATTACCAATTATTTCCGAACATGGTTTCGCAATATAATCAAGTATAGAACTTATGCAGCCATTAACCTGCTGGGTTTGGGGATAGGGATTGCGTGCTGTTATCTTTGCGTGCTTTACCTTCTTTACGATTGGAGCTTTGATAGGTTCCATCAAGACCATCATCGCATATATCACGTTGTCGGAAAAATAAAATACAATGAAACAATAAGAGGGTCTCCTAAGGCAGGGACATGGACTGAAACCGGCCTTTTTCCAGTTGCACTATCATCAAAGATGTCTGCTGAGGTTCCTGAGATCAAGACCACGACCCGTATAATGGGTGTCGTTTTAGAGACTTGGGATGCAGGCATTCACAAAGAGTTTCTGAGCCCTATCCAAAATCTCCTGTTTGTAGATAGAAGTTTTGAGGAAATATTTTCCTTTTCGCTTATTCGCGGTACGTTCTTCTCGCGACCAGAGCAAGTTGTGATCACACGCAGATTCGCTCAAACACTTTCCAGCGATATTGACAGTTTGGTGGGCAAAGTGTTATGGCTGCGGCGTTCCCCTCATAGATTTTTTAAAAAGGAGAAAACGATAGTAACCCCTGTTGAAATAGGGGGTATTGTGGAAACCCCTCCCCTCAATTCGAGCCTGGATTTTGAGATTCTTTTGCCATTCAGTATGTCTGCAACCTTTCTCGAGAAAAAAGAAAGAGAATGGGACTGGCAATTTAGTTCCAATCATTACATAAGGTTGGCAGACGAAGCGGATGTGGAAGAAGTGGAAAGAAAGCTCACGGCGTTCATGCAGAAACAATCCGGCTTCGGTTCGCTATGGATTATAGAGACCTTTCAGGCTAAATTGCAACCCATCACAGACTTGCACCATTATACTGGACCGGCATTCAGTTTTGGCGTGCGTCGAATCACCAACAGTTTTGGCGTGCGTCGAATCACCAATCCCTTGTATGGATATATTCTCGGCGGTATCAGTGTCCTGATTCTATCTGTGGCTTGTTTGAATTATGTATTGCTCTATGTGGGGCGGTTCAACTCGCGTACCAAAGAACTGAGCATAAGACAAATCTTTGGCGCGAACCGCTGGCATCTCAGGTACCAGTTATTGGTCGAATGCTTTGGATACAGCATTTTGGCTTGCATCATAGGCATGGCAGTCGCAGAGTTGGCCTCAAGTCCCCTCGAAGGCATTTTGCAAACACCCCTCTTGTCCTCAACGGACCCCATTCAGACCGCGATCATTCTCCTAACACTGGCTTGTCTGATAGGCCTGGGCACAGCCCTTTATCCGGCAGCCTTTATGTCGTCTGTTTCTGCCGTCAGCGTTTTGAGCAAAACAGCAAAAGCCGTCAGGTCTGGACCTTTTTTGAGGGTATTGATGGCTATCCAGTCGGGTGTGACATTGATATTTGTGTTTTGCACAATCATTATTTTTGAACAGACCTATTTCATGATTGCGACGGATCCGGGCTTTGAACCGACGAATTTGGTCAGGCTAAAAACTTTAGGGTTGAACGAAAATGAGATTGATCGCCTGCAACACTCTATATCCGCCCACCCCCTCGTAACATCCTGCATGCGGACGCATCAAGAACTCGGATCGTCAAATTCAATCAAGCTGAAAGACAGCAGCGGTCGCGTGATAGATGACGTGAACTACTTTCAGGTGGATGGTCCCTTTCTCAAAACTGTTGGTTTGAAGCTTTTACATGGAAAACCATTGTACCCCAACCCCAGTAACGGTGATGTGATCGTGAATGAATCCTTTCAAAAGCACCTGATGTCGTCACGGCCTATCGGACAGGTGATCGAGCCAGCGGATGAGCGGTCAAAGTCACGAGTGTTCGGAAGTGGTGTAAGTGGCCGCATCGTCGGTGTAGTCAAAGATTTTCGCTTCCAAAGCTTGCGCCACACCGTCTCGCCGACCATGATCACTATCGCTAATGAGCCATCCAAGTGGTCACACATCACTGGAGAAATATTAATCCGCGTCCGAGAAGGCAGTGCAGAAGCATTTAGCGCGTATCTCACGGAACTCTGGAAAGACCTGAAAATTGGCGGGTTGCTGACATTTTCTTATGTAGAAGATGAAAGACAAAAATTTTACGCTAAAGAAATCAGTTGGAGCAAAATCGTCTCTGGCGCTGCCCTGTGTGCTGTCCTCATCGCGTCAATGGGTGCCCTGGGCATGATCTCCCTGGCAGTGGCGCGCAGAAGAAAAGAAATTGCCATCCGAAGGGTCATGGGTGCTGCGCCATCCAAAATAGCTAGTGGGATTGTGCTGAACTATGCAGTGCCTGGGTTTATAGCCGCCGTCATCGCACTTCCACTCTCCTATTTCTTTATGGACGAGTGGCTCTCAATATTTGCCTACCGCTTTCAATTTGGTGTTGGGACGATTTTGACGGCGATCTTATTGGGCATCCTGCTTCCGCTCGTATGCGGCTTCGTACACGCGCTAAAGGTCGCCTCTGACAGTCCAATCGAAGCCCTTCGAGAGGACTGATACAAAAAGTCCTTCATTTCTGCTTTGGCACAGATAGTGATTTCTCAAATCCCAAAAATTGGAACGACAACTCGTATTGTGCGTCTATAAAATGGCCTAACTGGAATATCAAGTTTGAAAAAGGAAATTTAGATTTATACATGTTCAAAGGAGATTTCAATGTTTAAGTGGCAAAAATGGGGGGAGGGAAATATTATGCAGAATCGCATCTCAACAATTTTTATTCTCATCGCGCTCGCGTTGATGGTTCATGTTCTGCCTTCTACACATGTTTTTGCCAAGGCAGAAGATGGTGAGGTGCATATCCCGGATGTCAACCTGCGAGCGGTGATTCTGGAAATGATAAATGCAAAGAGCCATACTCCAGACGCGATAATCACGCAGACAGAAATGTCAACCTTAATTGGCCTTGAGGCATCAAATGCGCTTGAGGTATCAAATGCGAATATCAGCGATTTGACCGGGCTGGAGTATGCAACCCGTCTAAAAAAACTGTCTCTCAGCAGTAACAACATCTCGGACATTACACCACTATCTGGATTGAACAACCTGACACGGCTGCAGCTTGACAACAACACCATCTCAGACATTACACCGCTATCTGGATTGAACAACTTAAGAGTATTGTCTCTTGACAACAACAGCATCTCGAACCTCACACCGCTATCTGGATTGAACAACTTAAGAGTATTGTCTCTTGACAACAACAGCATCTCGAACCTCACACCGCTATCTGGATTGAACAGTCTGAAAGGGCTGCGTCTTTACAACAATAAAATCTCGAACCTCACGCCACTATCTGGCCTAAAAAATCTGGCAGACCTGCGGCTTGATAACAACAGTATCTCAGACATTACACCACTATCTGGCCTAAAAAATCTGATACGGCTATATCTTGACAACAACAGCATCTCGAACCTCATACCACTATCTGGCCTAAACAACCTGACAAACCTGCATCTTAGTAACAACCGCATCTCGAACATCGCACCATTATCTGGATTGACCAATCTGAGAGTACTGTCTCTTTACAATAACAGCATCTCGGACATTACACTACTGTCTGGGTTAAACGACCTGGGAGAACTGGATCTTAGCAACAACAGCATCTCGAACCTCACACCACTATCTGGCCTAAACAACCTGTCAGACTTGCGGCTTGACAACAATACCGTCTCGAACCTTACACCACTATCTGAGTTAAACATCTTGACATGGCTGAGGCTTTCCAACAACCGCATTTCGGACCTCACGACCCTATCTAAATTGACCAACTTGACACGGTTGCATCTTGGCAACAACAGCATCTCGGACATCACACCACTATCTGGATCATACATTCTGACATGGCTGGGTCTTTCCGACAACAGCATCTCTAACCTCACGCCTCTATCTAAGTTAAACCTCCTGATAGGGGTGGATCTTTCCGACAATCGCATCTCGGACCTCACACCACTATTTGGCCTAAAAAATCTGGCAGACTTGCGGCTTGACAGCAATAGCATCCTGGACATTACACCACTATCTGGATTAACCGGCCTGAAAGGGCTGCGTCTCTATAACAACAATATCTCGGATCTTTCGCCTTTGATTGCAAACCCGGGATTGGTCAATGGAGACGGGGTTGATGTCGGTAATAACCCGTTGAGTGCCACATCACTTAATACGCATATTCCTGCCCTAAAAGCCAGAGGGGTTACGGTAGAGGTACATTCAAAAGTTGATGAGTAAAAGAAAAGAGCGTATCCTTTAATATCCCAAAACACCAAAAGGAGTATGCATGAGTGAAAGACCCAATATTCTATTTATCATGACCGATGATCACGCATCGCATGCCATGAGTTGTTATAACAGTCGGATTAACAAAACACCCAATCTGGACCGCATAGCCGAAGGCGGAATGCGCTTTAACAACTGCTTTTGCACCAACTCAATCTGCGCGCCGAGTCGGGCGGTAATCTTGACCGGAACGTACAATCACATCAACGGTGTAACCACACTGCGCACAAACCTGGACGGTCGCCAGGTCACATTTTCCAAACTGCTACAAGCAGCGGGATATCAGACCGCAATGGTGGGCAAATGGCATCTCGGGCACGGCGGACACAACGACCCCACCGGATTTGACTACTGGAACGTACTACCCGGCCAGGGCGCATATCACAACCCCATGATGTACGACATGGGCAAAGAAGTACATTACAAGGGATATACCACAGACATCATAACCGACCTAACACTGGACTGGTTGCAAGACCGCGACAAAAACAAACCATTCATGCTCATGTATCACCACAAAGCGCCCCATCGCCCCTGGGAACCAGATGACAAACACGCGGACATGTATGAAGACATCGATATCCCGGAACCAGAAACACTATGGGACGACTACAGCAACCGCGCCACAGCGGCATCTCAGGCTGAAATGCGCGTCAACCGCGACCTGAACCCCCGCGACCTGAAACAGCCCGTACCCGAAGGCTTGAGCACCGAAGAAGACATGCGATGGAAATACCAACGCTACATCAAAGACTATTTGCGCTGCGTCGCATCGGTCGATGACAATGTCGGTCGCGTACTCGACTATCTGGACGAAGAAAAACTAACGGACAACACCATCGTAGTCTATACATCGGACCAGGGCTTTTACCTGGGCGACCACGGTTGGTACGACAAGCGATTCATGTACGAAGAATCGCTCCGTATGCCATTCCTCATTCGGTACCCCAAAGAAATCAAAGCCGGCAGTGTCTGCGAAGACATGATCCTCAACGTGGATTTCGCATCGACATTTTTGGACTACGCCGGAATAGACATCCCCGACCATTTCCAGGGACACAGCATGCGACCCCTGTTAAATGCCGAGTGCCCCGACAATTGGCGCACCTCAATGTATTACCGGTATTGGATGCACCTGAACGGGCATAATATCTACGCGCACTACGGAGTCAGAACGCATCAGCACAAACTCATCTACTATTATGCCGACGGATGTGGGCAGGAAGGCGCCTCGGACGACGCCCGAGAACCAGAGTGGGAATTATTTGACCTGGACAAAGACCCGTATGAATTGAACAGCGTTTACCACAATCCCGAATACGCAGAAGTCGTCGCCGAATTAAAAGACGAACTCCACCGCTTGCAGGACGAAGTGGGAGACGAGCGATATGAGAAAAACATTTAAGAGGAGCGATTAATGCCGAATGTCGTATTCATCATGACCGATAACCAGGGGGCATGGACCCTGGGCTGTTATGGAAATCCGGATATTCGAACCCCCAACATCGACAGACTTGCAGATGAGGGAATTCGGTTTTCAAACGCCTATTGCGTAAACTCGGTTTGCTCGCCCAGCCGCGCCACATTTATGACCGGACTGATCCCCTCCCAACACGGCGTACACTGTTACCTCGGCGGAGAAAAGCCAGATGCACAGATGGGACCAGACGCGTACTGCACCATTCGGGAATTTGCAAACCTCCCCCGCGTAATGGCAGATGCGGGACATACATGCGGATTGAGCGGGAAATGGCATTTGGGAGACAGCCTGCGGCCTCAGGAGGGATTTTCATACTGGTTTACCCGCCCGAAGGGACACACCACGACATTTTACGACGATGAGTTAATCTGGCGGGACGGGGTTTACACCGAACCCCGGTACACAACCGAAGTCATAACAGAACACGCGCTGGAATTTCTGCGACAAAACCACCATCAGCCGTTCTTTCTCTACGTAGCGTACAACGGTCCCTACGGCCTGGGAAAGAGCATGCTGGAAACACATGTCAACCGGCATACCGAATATTATGCGGATAAGGAATTGTCGAGTTTCCCGAGAGAGCCAGCACATTCGTGGCTACGCAGCAACCGGGACATGATCAACAACCCCGTGAGCATTCGCGGATATGCCGCTGCAGTGAGTGGGGTGGATGATGGGGTAGGCGAAATAACAAACGCCTTAAAAGAGTACGGCCTGGAAGAAGACACACTGGTAATTTACACAGCAGATCAGGGCTGGTGCGGCGGGCATCACGGAATGTGGGGCATGGGAGACCACTCCCGGCCACTACATACTTATGAAGAAACCATTCACATCCCGCTGATATTTCACCAGCCCGGACGGATATCGGCGGGCAGGATATTTGAAGGACGAACATGCAATTACGATTTTCTCCCATCCGTACTGGACCATCTGGAATTGCGGGATCGGATTGCCGACAACCCCAATCTCCCGGGCGTGAGTTATGCCCCAGTACTTCTCGGAGAGAAAATGGCATGGAATAACGAAATCTTCCACGAATTTGAAAACACGCGCATGGTGCGAAATGACCGCTGGAAATACACCTGGCGCCATCCAGATGGCCCGGATGAATTGTACGACATGCTAACAGACCCGGAAGAACGCAACAACCTGGCGGACCGTTCCCACGCAAAAGTCATCAACGAATGTCGCAACCGGATCCAGAACTTCTTTGACCGATATGCAGACCCCCAGTACGATCTGTGGCGGGGGGGACGTTCCAAAGCGGGACGAATGGGATAACGGGACCTCCTACTCCTCCCAAATCAGAGCCAGCGCGCCCGTATAGCTATGTACAAAATTGCGCCCGCCCACAGGTGCCAGCTCTGAATTGCCAAAAAAGCCAGCCATCGGAAAAGCGCCCAGGTGCTTTCGAATCACCAGAACATCGTGATCGGGCTGTCCGTAAAGCCCAAATCCGCGTCCCATACAGTTAAAATACAAACCACATGTATTGGACGGGCGCCCGACAGACTGCCGCAACTCCTGCATCACCTTCACCATGTCTTCATGTCCCGCCTGGGGCGTACGCCGATTAAATTGAATAGTCTGCCCCACAGACACGCGTTCATTAATCGCAATCGCGCCCGACTGCTCGTCAATATGCGTCAGACTGCGAATCAAAAAATCGCCGCGCGCCCGTTCAATTGCGTATTCATCCATCGCCAGCCCCACAAAAATATTGTAGCGCAAATCGGCTTTCTCTTCTGCAGAGAGCGTATTAATAGCCTCCTTGAGCGCATCGACAGCAGGGCCAAATGCGATCTGCTGAATCACATTGCCCTCCGCTTTGGTAATCGCATAAGCCTGCCCAAACGGTTGGCAACCTTGCGCCACCCCCGTAGCCACCTTTATCCCGGACAACAACGCCCCTACCACGCCGTGTTCGCCAATCCACCTGCCACACCATTGCAATGTCTGCGGCGACGCTGAACCCCACGGATTGCCCGATGCGACGCCCCCCACAACAAGCACATCGCCAGCCATCTCGGCAATCTGTTCCAGACAAGTCGCCGGATTGGAATAAATCCCACACATAAGCACCAGCAACGCATCCTCTGTTCCCTGGGCTGCCACGCGCTCGCCAATAATAACCCCCGCATCGGCACCCTCGGCTACAAGAGGTGTCACCTCGATATGATCTCCGCCCAAAACCAGCACTGCCACCCCAGGCTCGCGATCATTTTCTCGGGCATCCGTCAAAACCCCCATGCCACTACATCCAAATACAGCCTCTGTCTCTACACGGTCAATAACAACATCAACCATAGCTGCCGCATCGCCCATGTGGTGATAGGTCAAAAAAAGAAATGCAGCATCAACCGCAACCTCGCCCAGCCCCTTCATAGCTTCTGACAAAGCGGCCTCAACAGCGAACATGCCATCGGCATCATTTGAATGTCCAGCCCCGGATCGCAGCATATCTTCCCCACGACAAAAACGAATTCTAAAAAATATTGTCAAGCAATATAGAGGGAAAAAACCGCAGATCAAACATTTTCCGAACCGACCTTTTTGAGCAGATGTATTGGATTTGCGTCCTATGCTATATTATTAGAACAATACTTGCCACACACATGTAAATACCTTATATTAAATTGCTCTAAAATTACAGCGCTAAACCCCTCTAAAACCACCCCCCAAGAGCCTTCCCAATGAATCTGAATTACAGCCTCCACAACGACACAGTAAAACACGTTGATCTCTCTTTTTACGTCGAAGTACAAAAAGACAATCCCGTTGATCAAGTCATCGCCAAAATGCAGACCAGCCAGCGCAAATGCGCGCTGGTAATGGACCAGGGCAAACTAATCGGCATCTTTACAGCGCACGATATTGCCCGCCGCGTAATCGATCAATCCGAAGTACTCAACGAGCCTATAGAAACGATCATGACCCCCGATCCGCTCACCCTGCAATCGGATATCACACTGATCGAAGCCATCCGATTTATGAGCGACAAACCCCACCGATACATGCCCGTTGTAGATGCAGAAGGGCGCGTATTGGGCACACTGACACACTATGCCATCATCAAATACATGAGCGACCACTTCCCAGAAGAAATCTACAACTTACCGCCAACGCCCGACCACTTTGCCAGCGCTCGGGGTGGAGCCTAAAATACTTCAGGAGGAAAATAATATTATGGCCGAAATTGACATCAAGGAAACGGCCGAATCGGCACTTTTTGAACTGTCCGAAATCGAATCAATTGCCATTCGCTTTGCTGGTGATTCCGGCGATGGCAGTCAGCTCATCGGCAAAGAATTTGCCAACACCTCGGCAATAGTCGGCAACGACATCAGCACCCTACCGGACTTTCCCGCAGAAATCCGCGCGCCTGCCGGCACATTACCCGGCGTTAGCGGGTTTCAAATCCACATATCCAGCGAAGACATATACACGCCCGGCGATGAGCCGCAAGTCCTCGTGGCGATGAACCCGGCAGCACTCAAAGCCAATGTCAACGATCTTCCAGACGGCGGCATCATCATTGCCAATACAGATACCTTCAAGCGCAACAACCTGCGCAAAGCCGGATACGACGGCGACCCCCTCGAAGGCAATGAACTCTCCAATTACCGCGTGGTCAAAGTCCCCCTCACCACCCTGCACAAAGCAGCCGTCGCACACGTTGAGGGCCTGAGCAATCGCCAGATTGACATGATGAAAAACTTCTTCGCACTGGGCCTGTCATATTGGATTTTTGACCGCCCGATCGAACCGACCATTCGCATGCTCGAAAAGAAATTTCAGGGCAAAGACGAAATCATCAATGGCAACGTCAGCACTCTGAAAGCCGGCTACAACTTTGGTGAAACAGTCGAAGAATTTCAAATTCAGTACCAGGTTAAAAAAGCCGCTGTAGCACCGGGCACTTATCGCGCTATCACGGGTACACAAGCTACGGCAATAGGCATGGTCACCGCGGCGCACAAAGCGGGCAAGACCCTCTTTTACGGCAGCTACCCCATCACGCCTGCCAGTGCGGTACTCGAAGAATTGGCCGCATTGAAAAATTTTGACGTGCGCACCTTTCAGGCAGAAGATGAAATTTCCGCACTTGGCTCGGGCATTGGCGCTGCTTTTGGGGGCGCGTTTGCCGCCACGGGCACCAGCGGCCCCGGCATCGCACTGAAAAGCGAAGCCATGAACCTCGCCCTGATGATGGAATTACCCCTCGTTATCTGCAACTTTCAGCGCGGCGGCCCCAGCACGGGCATGCCCACCAAAACAGAACAATCAGATCTGCTCCAATGCATGTTTGGTCGCAATGGCGACAGTCCCATCCCCATTGTCTCACCGGCCACGCCCTCAGACTGCTTTGACATGATCATCGAAGCGTTTCGCATCGCCGTTGAAACCATGAGCCCGGTCATTTTCCTCTCCGATGGATACCTCAACACCAGCGCGGAACCGTGGAAAATTCCCGATCCGGATGATATTCCGACCATTCAGACCGAGCACAGAACCGATCCCGAGGGCTTCTTGCCCTATCTGCGCGATCCAAAAACACTGGCTCGTCCCTGGGTATTGCCGGGCACGCCGGGCCTTGAACACAGGCTTGGTGGACTGGGCAAAGAAGACGGCACAGGCAATGTGTCCTACGACCCGGATGACAACCAGCACATGGCCAACATACGCGCCGAACGCCTGACGCGCATCGCCGACCGCATTCCGCTCCAGCACGTCATGGGCCCCAAATCGGGCGATTTGCTCGTCCTGGGCTGGGGATGTACTTATGGCGCGATCCGTTCGGCAGTGCGTAGAATGCGACAGCAGGGCTATTCGGTTGCCGCAGCGCATCTGCGCTACCTCAACCCATTCCCCAAAAATCTGGGTGCAATACTATCGAGTTACAAAACCATACTCGTCCCCGAACTCAACATGGGACAGTTGTCTTTGCTGCTCAAAGCCCAATATCCCTCACAGGTCATCGTTCCCTACAATAAAGTTCAGGGATTGCCTTTCAAAATTTCAGAACTCACCGGCAAAATTGCCGAAATACTGGGCACTCCCTCGTCCTAAAGGAATCCAAACATGGCAGACGCTATTGAAACACTGACGCGAAAAGACTTCGTATCCGACCAGGAAGTGCGCTGGTGCCCCGGTTGTGGTGATTACGCCATCCTCGCACAGATGCAGCGCGTGTTGCCCGAGATGGGCATTGCGCGGGAAGATATGGTCTTTATATCGGGCATTGGTTGTTCCAGCCGATTCCCCTATTATATGAACACGTACGGTCTGCACACCATTCACGGTCGCGCGGCAACCGTGGCGACTGGACTCAAAGTAGCCAATCCCGACCTGCATGTGTGGGTAATCACCGGCGATGGCGACAGCCTATCCATAGGCGGCAATCACCTGTTGCATGTGTTGCGTCGCAACGTCAATCTCAACATCCTCCTCTTCAACAATGCGATCTACGGCCTCACCAAAGGGCAATATTCGCCCACATCGCCGCCGGGTACGCGCACCTATTCGTCGCCCATGGGCTCTGTGGAACAGGACTTCAATGCCATATCCGTTGCCCTGGCAGCCGAAGCCACCTTTGTCGCCCGCACCGTTGACCGCAACACCAAACACATGGCCGAGATCCTCAAACGCGCCACCGAACATCGCGGCACGTCCTTTGTCGAAATTTATCAGAATTGCAATATTTACAACGACGGAGCCTGGTTTTTTGCCACCCAGGCAGATGTCAAAGACGATCAGACCGTGATTCTGGAACACGACCAACCCATCATTTTTGGCAAAGACCGCGACAAAGGCATCCGTATCAACGGACTTGCGCCCGAAGTCGTAACCCTGGGCAATGGCGTGTCGGAAAGCGACTTGCTCGCACACGACGAAACCCTGGACAATCCAGCCCATGCGTATTTGCTCAGCCGTCTCACACATCCGGATTATCCGGTGCCATTCGGCGTATTTCGTTGTGTAGAACGTCCAATTTACGAAGAACAAATCATCGCACAGGGCCGCCAGGCGGTTGAAGAGCGCGGCGCAGGTGATCTCAATGCACTGTATCATGCAACAGATACCTGGATTGTTCCCGAAGGCCCCGACGCCGAGACCGTGCAAGAAGTCCACGAAGAAATGCCCACATCGAATATCATTCCCGATATCGACGAAGAAGACCCCATGGCACCGCGCACATCGCTTCAGCAACTGCTCTACGATCCGATCGCATCGCTCGACCTGCCAGCACCTGAATGTGTATCCGCCGACACCTCGGTAGCCGATGCTGTCGAAACCATGCGCAGCAAAAATATGGGTTGTTTGCTGGTCGTTGACAAACAGGGCTTGTTGCGCGGCATATTCGCACAGGGCGATCTCTTTGAAAAAGTTGCCGGAACCGACGTGGATCTGCAAAATACAACAGTCGATAGCCTGATGACCAAAGATCCCACCGCACTGAAAACGTCTGATCCCATCGGTCACCTCCTGCACCTGATGTCTCTGCACGGCTTCCGCCACATTCCCATCGTAGATCCCGATGGGCGTCCCGTGGGCCTGGCATCCTTCAAAGTCATGCTCAAGTTCACCGGCGGCCTCTTCTCAGACGACATATCACCCAACTAACGCTCATCAACATCACCGCGCAAAAAGAGTCCGCGAGGTTGCTTGCGGACTCTTTTTTATTGGAGGAAATCCTTACTTTCGGAACCCGCATCCCACAAGGACGTTTAATCCCAGGAAGAATCTTTGGAAAATCTCTGCCTAAACCAAAGAAAGGAACGCCAATGAGATCATTTTTCAGCCTTCTCTGCCTTTGCCTCGTCTGCACCGCGTTCACCGCGACCAGCGTTCGGGCCGAAATCGCTTCCCCGCTACTGCAAGCCATGCAAGAGGAATTGACCCGCTCCTTCAGTCTGCTCAAGGAGCAGCCGGTCCCGCTCTACTACCTCAGTTATGAAATCACCGAGACACAGGGGATCAGTGTCGAAGCCTCTTTCGGCGTGCTGGCCTACAGCCGCGAATCGCACCGACGCCGGCTCGACATTGATCTGCGCGTGGGGGACTACGCCTTCGACAATACGCACCAGGTCCGCGGCGGCCCCCGCAATTGGTCGGATCGCTATTCGAGAATCGAAATTCCCATTGAGGATGATCCGGACGCCATTCGCAGCGTGCTCTGGTACCACACCGATAAAAAGTACAAGCGCGCCATCGAACAACTGACCACGGTCAAGACCAATGTCCAGGTCACGGTGGAAGAGGAAGACCAGTCGGACGATTTCTCCAAAGAGCCAGTCGAGCACTACGTAGAAGACGCCGCCTCCTTCCAAATCTCCCGCGACGAATGGGAGGCCAAGCTCAAGAAATACACGGCTCCCTTTGCCCAATACGGCGATATCTACGAGGCCAACGCCAGCCTCTCGGCCAGTATATCGACCCGCCAATACGTCAACAGCGAGGGCAGCGAAATCCAGACCTCGCAGGTACTCTACAGACTGTTCATCTACGCCTTCACCAAGGCCGACGACGGCATGGAATTGCCGCGCTACGAATCCTTTTCCGCCTTTGCCCCGGAGGGCCTACCTGGCGACGACGAGATCCTCGCCCTGGTAGAGCGCATGATCGCCGACTTGCACGCCCTGCGCGACGCCCCGATAGTGGCTCCCTACACCGGTCCGGCGATTCTCTCGGGCCGCGCCAGCGGCGTCCTCTTCCACGAAATTTTCGGGCACCGCATCGAGGGCCACCGCCAGAAGCGAGAAGACGAAGGCCAGACCTTCAAAAAGAAAATAGGGGAAAAAGTTCTGCCCGAGACCTTCTCAGTTTACTTCGATCCCACCCAGACGAGCAGCGCTGGCAAGGATCTCGTAGGTGCCTACACATACGACAATCAGGGCGTCAAGGCGCAGCGGGTAGCCGTCGTCGAAAACGGGATTTTCCGCCGCTTTCTCATGTCGCGCTCGCCGATTGAGAATTTCCCTCATTCCAACGGCCACGGACGCAAGCAGCCGGGCTACACCCCCGTGGCGCGCCAGTCCAACCTCATCGTCGAGACTTCGAAGCCGCTGACCCGGGACCAACTCAAGGAAATGCTCATCAAACAGTGCCGCCTGGAGAACAAGAAGTTCGGTCTCTACTTCGAGGACATCCAGGGGGGCTTCACCATCACGGGCCGCACCTTCCCCAACGCCTTCAACGTACTTCCCATCATGGTGTACCGCATTTACACTGACGGACGTGAGGAGTTAGTGCGCGGAGTTGACTTGATCGGCACGCCGCTCACTGCCTTCAGCCAGATCGCCGCTGCCGACGATCAGATCGGCGTGTTCAACGGCATATGCGGTGCTGAATCGGGAGGCGTACCCGTGGCCGCGGTCTCCCCCAGCATTTTCATCTCGCAGATCGAGGTGCAAAAAAAAGAGAAGTCCCAGGAGCGCCGGCCCATCCTCGAAGCACCTTTCTCCGAGTCCACTGAAGAATCGGACCTCCCTTGAGCCTTTTCCATCCGGCAGGAGCCATCCCATGCGCAAAAGAACCTTTATCCACGTTCTAACTATCTTCCTGGCGTTTTCCGCGGTCCATGCCCAAGACGACATTTTGCAGCGCGCCCTGCGCGATGAATTGGCGCGCTCGATGCAGCAACTTCAGCTCGAAGACCTGGAGCGGCCCTACTTCATTTCCTACCGCGTGCGCGAAATGAAGTCCAAAAGCAACTCGGCAACCTTCGGCAGTTTGCTCAACAGCAGTGAGAGGCACTCGCGCGAACTCAGTGTCGAAGTGCGGGTCGGAGACTACGCCCTCGACAACACCAACTTCCGCTCGTTCTCCTTTGGCGGCACGGGAGTGGTGCGCATGTACGGGGGCAGCATGCAATTGCCCCTTGAGGACAACTACGACGAGTTGCGGCGCCAAATCTGGCTGGCCACCGACGGTGCCTACAAGAAGGCACTCGAAGATCTGGCCAGGAAGCGCGCCACCTTACAGAACAAAACCCGCACCGAAGAAATTCCCGATTTCAGCAGGGAAGAGTCCGCCACCGAAGTGCACGAAACCCCGCCCGCGACCTTAGATCTCGACGCGCTGGACCGACGCGTGCGCCAGCTTTCGAGCCTGTTCCACGAAATGCCCGACATCTACACTTCGCGGGTCCGTTTCAACGGATCCAACACCTCGGTCCACTACCTCAATAGCGAAGGCTCTTCCTTCTCCCGCACAAGCTCGTCGCTGGCTTTCATCGCGATCGCCGCCACCCAGGCCCCTGACGGGATGCCCCTGGAGGACTTCGTCGCCGTGTACGCCCGTTCACCGGAAGACCTTCCCAGTGACAACGAGCTGACTGCGCAGATCAATGCCCTCGGCGAGCGTCTGAAGCAGCTACGTCAGGCACCGCTGGTCGAGCGCTATACTGGCCCCGTGATCTTTTCGGGCCAGGCGGCCACGGAACTGTTCAACCAGGGGTTTGTTCCCTACATGCTATCGACGCGCCGGGCGCTGACCGACAATCCGCAATACGAGCGCTTCTATCCTCAGAAAAAGGAAAATCCTTTCTTAGACAAGATTGGCGTGCGCGTCCTGCCCGAATTTCTCAGCGTGCGCGCTGAGCCGCTCATGGACGCCTATAAAAAGCAACCTTTGTTCGGCGGCTACAGGGTTGACGACGAAGGCGTGCCGGCGCGTCCGGTCCGCCTGGTGCGGGAAGGTGTACTGGAGACCCTGTTGACGACGCGTACGCCCGTGCGCGGCATCGACCAGAGCACGGGCAGTCGCCGAGGTCCGAGCGTCGCCCCCAGCAATATCCTGGTCGAGGCGGAGAAGGGCCTGAGTGAAAAGCAGATCCGCGAGGAATTTTTTAAACTGATCAAAAGGCAGAAAAAACAATACGGCTACATCGTCACCCACATCGCCAACCCGTCGTATAATGTTTCTGAACCTCAGGTTATCTACTATTCCTCCGATTCCTCTAACGACGAGGCCAAGCTAAAAAACGCAATCTTCGTCTATAAAGTCTATCTCGACGGCCGCCAAGAACTGGTGCGCAACGCCGAATTTACGGGCATCGGCCTCCATACCTTCAAGGACATCGTGAAGGTGTCCAGGACGCACGCGGTCAACACCGTTCCCTTTCGCTCGCAGGACAACTCCTCTCCCTTTAGCGGGCGGGGTGAATCTGTCCTGGTGAGTATCGTCACCCCCCGCATGGTCCTGTTCGAGGACATCACGATCAAGCCACCGAGCGGCGAGATCCCCAAATCACCCGTGTCCGTGCATCCCTTCTTCGACAAGTGAAGGCCGTGTCGGTGAGAATAAGCACAGAATATGCGTGACAGTTTGATTCGCTTCACGTATCATGAAGATCAAGTATCTTCTCCCATAACTTTAAAAAAAATCATGCCCCAAACCATTTCCTTAAACGACCTGGACTTTCAGTCCAAAGACATCTACCTTCAACGTGCTGCCGAGGCATTCAAAACGCATGGCGCGATTGTCGTGCGGGGATTGCTTCGCGAATACATCGACGCGCTTCACCGCGACATCAAAGCCACTGCCAGACAATCCCTCGCCCTGCTCAATCAAGCTACGGCAATCCCCGAAGGATGGCGCACGCCCAATAACACCCTCTTTATACCCGCGCCTGAAAATTACGAGCGCGACCGACAAATTATGGTCCTGGGCATCAACTACCACACCAGCGCGACCTTCTTTCGCTCGGCATTTCACCCGCCCACCCTCGACATAGTCGAAGCCATACTCGGCCCCAACATCGAACTCTACGGCAATGGGCAATGCCTCTACAAAGAACCCGTCGGGGGCCATCCCAAACACCTGCACCAGGACTCGGCGTATTTTGAACACCGGTACGAAGGACCTGTTGGCATCCTCACCTACGTCGTCCCCACTGACCTCAAAAACGGCGCCCTCCACGTCGTACCCGGCTCTCACAAACTCGGGCAACTCGACCACATCGACACCTTCTCGCACCTGGGACTTGCAGACGACGAATGGCCCTGGGAGCGCGCCCTCCCAATACCCGGTCAACCCGGTGACGCCATCTTCTTTCACGTCAAAACCGTTCACGGCTCCAAACAGAACCACTCAGACAAACCTCGTCCCGTCTTCATACACCGCTACCGCAGAGCCGACGATTACGTGATCGTGCGCGGCACCACCACAAAAAACCGCGCAGAATCGGCAAAACGCGCGGCAGAGGCAAAAAAAGAAAATGGATTTATGGTACGCGGTTTTCGCCCATATTAAAAAAAGCGCGGGAGATCAAACCTGCGCTTCAACCATCAAGTCACACCTTCATCCATATCATGTTCGGATAACTCGCGCCTCTCGTGAGCTAAAGGTTTACTCGCCTTCATCTGCGTTATCTGCGTCATCTGTGGAAAACATTAGCCTCCACCATCACCTCAATAGCTGCCAAATGCGCCGCAACGCGCACACCCATCGGTTGCGCTGTCGGGCTTTCTGCCGTCACCAGATGCCCCGTATAGCCTCTCTGATACAAAGCAATCGGTATGCCCTCCCCGTACTTCCGTCTCGACACATCCATATTGGGATGAATCACCCCATCGACCGCAATCTCGCCTTCAATCTCGGTCTGTTTGTTAATCGGACAAACCCGTGCCACCCGCGTCACCATCTCCCGCCCCAGAGATTCGCGATCCCCAAACATCTCGTACAGATAAAATCCCGGACTCTCCCAATCCTCGTGCAAATCAATCACACCCGCAAAAACTTGTCCTTCTAAAAAACCCTTTAAAATTTCGATCTCGGGCACATCATCGCGCAAAAACGCCCAATTCACATCGACTTCCTGTGCATTGAGCCGCGCATTGTGAACATAGCTCCACGGGCACAAACACGGAATAATTTCAAAACGCACCCTATCAGCCCAGCGTTTCCATTCACCCTCCAAAAAAGCGAGTGCCGCTTCCACGCCAGCCGGTTCATCGCCGTGCGTCCCTCCATTGATATAAACAACAGGCGCGTCTCGCTTACCAGCAGACACACGCAAAACCGGCAACCCTTCAACCTCCCCCAATTCGTGCACATCAACACCAGACACCGCTTCCACGCGCTTAACAACAGCATCGTAATCCCGTCGATCCATCACATGCCCCGAAGCGCGTCAATCACCCGCGCGTGAATCTCACAGGCACTCACCACCACCCCGCGATTGTCTTCCATCTGAGCAGCAGACGCAAAATCGAGCGGCCTGCCAAACATATCGCTCACCTTTCCACCGGCTTCCTCAACGACAAGAGACCCCGCAGCGTGATCCCAAATATTCTCGCGATAATCCGGATAGCTTGGCGACGGCAACCTCAAATACAACGCCGCATCGCCGCGAGCCACCGCGCCGTATTTTGCCTGACTATCCATCCTGAGCGACGGCGACTCAATACCAACCGCTCGAGCCACTGCTTTGTGTGCATCGTGATCGCCGTGTGACGCCTCCACACTCTCGGCAAACCGCCACGCGGGTTCATCAATTTGAATATCAGCACCATCGCCACCCCCAAGAGGCACCGCCTGTGTACCTTCTCCCCGCACCGCCACAAATAACATCCCACAATCGCCGTCCATCTCACCCATATCCACAGGCAAGGCGGGACACGCGAGCGCGGCAACCTTCACCTCACCGCAATCGATCAGCGCCAATGCCACCGCATATTGATCCCCGCGCAAAAAGCCCTTTGTGCCATCAATAGGATCAAGTGTCCAAAAACGCTCTACAACAGCCCCATTGCCCGCATCAATCCAGTCGCAAACCGTATTTTCATCCGCCTGTGCATACGCCCGAACAAATTTGCACACAGTCTTCCGCATCGCAGATTGCTCGGCACCCCGAAGCACCGACGCATCTTCTTCCGCCACAATCGGATCATTGGGAAAAACCGATTTTAACCGCCGGCACACAAGCGCCTGCGAGCCAAAATCCGCAACCGTCACCGGACTGCGATCCTCTTTCTCCATCGCCCCAACAAGTGATTTTCGCACATCCACACAAAGCCGGGTAGCCTCGCGCACAGCCTCAATAGCTACCTCGCGCTCTTGATCGTATTTCATTTATAATCCTTGTGATGATTCGCCAGGCCTGATCCCCTACACCTTCCCCCAAAACTCATGGTAAACGTTTAATCCGTCAATAAAAAATATAGTGCGTTTACAGGATTGCATGACCCACACCTCCTAAAACGACAAAAAAAATCCCGGACCCACTAACGAGTCCGGGGGCTTCAGCACTGAATGTCTGAAGGGGTAATGCCTAAATATATGGCAATATAAAAATAGTGTCAATTATTTTTTGTCACTATTGCGAGAGGCTATAAACGCCTTGATGCAGACTACTAATCTTGATCCATCTCGCCGCGATCAACCCAACCGGGCAATCTAATCTTCTCCGACATCTTCCACGCCGTCAAATAAAGCGAAACCGTAAAACGCGCGGCTTCTCTTGCCCGCTTCTCCGCAAACGCGCGCACCGCAGGCTCATTCTTCCAATCCACATCTTTTGGAACGAGATACTGCTCCATAGACAGCGCAGACTCAACCTCTCCAAAACTCCTGTGCATCTGTGCCACAATACCCGCCATCAAACTATCCACAGGCGTAGCTGTCAATCCCTCGGCAATCGCTTCAGGCTCCAAATCTAAATTTTGAAGCAACCCATCAATTTTTTCGTGAATACGCGTCCCTGACGACTTGCCATCGACAACGCGACCATTCCAGTGAATGGTCAGATTCAGAGGCTGACAAATTTCCTGAGCAAAATGCGCGACATACCCGGCGTATATCAGACACTTATTTTGAATAAACGGACTCTCGGGCCACTTGCGATACTCTGCAAATGCCAGAGCGAGTTGCTCTGTGTACTCCGCTGTTATATACGGCAACAAACCGACCTGCTCTGGCCTCTTTCCCAACTCTGCACAAAGCCTTCCAAACGCGTACCGCGACGCGGGCAAATCCCCTGCCTCAAACAGCTCCATATTAAAATAATGAACGGGATGTATGGCCTTCTCCAGATGAAGCGTACCGCGATTCTTCGCAACATCCGGATCAACTGCTGCATGAGCCACCATACCTGCACCAGCCCTGAAAAAAGCAGGCGCATCTGCCGGAAGAGCCTGAACAGCCGCCCGCGTCAAAATACCATGCCCCCGCGGCCACCAACCCCATGCCGAAGACCCAAATACAAACAGTACAAATAAGACCATGCCCAGTTGACGCATCGATAATCTCCTTATATAAACTACTGCCCGTCCCACATCTCTCGTTTCACAAAATCTGCAATCTCCAAACGCTCAGACAATCGCCAGGCGGTCAAATAAAGCCGCGCAGTAAACCGCGTTGCCGCGCGGGCGCGATCCTCTGCAAAAGCAATCACCTCGGCATTCGGCTTCCAATTCTCCTCATCATATCTGGGAATATTCGGTCCCATTTCATAAACCCGGTCAACCAGTGCAAACCCTTTCTCAAACTCCCGCATAATTTCAGCCATCTCGTTTTCAAAAGGCGTCACATCCTGATCGCGCGACAAAACCTCAGGCTCCATCTTCAAAAATTGCACCAGACCATCGACCTTCAAGTGAATACCCTTTTGCAACTTCTCGCCCGCCTCTTGCACGCGCCCATCATAGTGAATCGTCAAATGCAAAGGCTGGCACATATCTTCGGCATAGTGCGCGAGAAAACCAGCATAAATCAGGCACTTACTCTGAATATGCGGATTATCGGGCCACTTGCGATACTCTGCAAAAGCCACCGCCAGCCGCTCTGTCCACTCATGCACCGCATAAGGCACAAAACCCATCTTCTCGGGCGACACCCCATGCTCATAACACAACTTGACAAACGCGTATCGACTCTCGGGCAGCGTCTCCACATCGAGCATCTCGCGATCTAAAAAATGCTCGGGATACTCCGCCCCTCGCACATGCGGTGTCCCCCGGTTCTTGCCCATATCGGGATCAATACTCAAATGCGCCACCGTCTTTGCCCCCTGCCTGAAAAACACGGGAACCTCATCGGGCAACGCCGCCACAGCAGACAAAGTCAAAATATGATGCCCCTCCAACAACCAGCCCTGAACAGGAGAACACAACCCTGCCAAAAGCAAAACAGAAATAACCAATCGTTTTATCATCACACCTCCTGAAGTAGTGTCAACCGTCTCACATAAAGACAGCGGAGAAACTCAGAAAGTTTCTCCGCTATCAAAAATGGCGGGAATGTGTGGGAATCGAACCCACCTAGCGTGGGGTTAGCACGCAACAACGGGTTTGAAGCCCGCGGGGGACACCAGTTCCCCATCCACTCCCAAATCACCCTATCACCTCAATCTCACCGGGATGTTCTGCAACCACCTCGCCAATATCTCGAGCCATCACACCGCGCTCAGCCAGCGCCTCAAGAAAACCATCAGCCGCATCGGGTGCAAGTGCAACCAACAAGCCACCGGAAGTCTGCGGATCAAAAAACAATCGCCTCAAAGACTCGCCGACATCCTCGGCAAACCCCACCGCATGCCCTCGCGCCGCCCGATTGCGCCGCAAACCACCACCTTCGCGCCCCTCTGCAATTTGCAAAGCCAGATCAAAACGCGGCACATCAGAAGCTCGAATGCGAAACCCCACCCCACTCGCCTGCGCCATCTCCAACCCGTGGCCGAGCAACCCAAATCCAGTTATATCCGTACATCCACCCGCTTTGTATGCAACCATCTCCTCGGCTGCGATGCGATTCAATTGCACCATAGAATCCACCGCAATTTGCAAAGCACCTTCATCGATCTCGCCATTTTGATAGGCATCCGACATCAAACCCGTACCCAATGGCTTGGTCAAAATGAGACGATCGCCCACCCGCGCCCCCGCATTGGTCTTCACATCGTCTGGATGCACAATCCCCGTAACAGACAAACCGTACTTGGGTTCCACATCCTCCACAGAATGCCCACCGACCAAAACCGCGCCGGACTCCGCCACTTTTTCCTGGGCACCTATTAAAACCTCGGCAATCACCTCTGGCTCGACATCATCACTCGGAAACCCGCAAATATTCAGCGCAGTAATCGGACGCCCCCCCATCGCATACACATCGCTCAGCGAATTCGCTGCGGCAATCTGCCCATACGCATGCGGATCATCGACAATAGGCGTAAAAAAATCCACCGTCTGAATAAGCGCCGTATCCTCAGAAATCCGAAACACGCCAGCATCATCAGCCGTATTCATCCCCACCATCAAATTGGGATGCGCGACCTGTGGCAACTTTTTCAAAATTACATCCAGCACCGCTGGATCGAGTTTCGATGCTCAACCACCGCAACTGACGAGCTGCGTCAATTTTTTTGCGCTCTCTCGCCACTTCATTTTTTTAATTCCTCATTTTCTCTCGCCATCTGTTCCTTTTGCCAGCGATAATCAACCTTGCCATCGTAAAACATCCCGGGGTTCTCTATCGCCCACAACTGCTTTCGGATCAACCAATTTTTGGGATCCAGAGCATAAGCGCGCTTTAATTCTGCAATCGCATCTTCGCGCTTGCCCTGTTTTAGCAGTGCGATAGCGCGCTGGAATTTTGCATCTGCCTCCCGCTCATCCGCAGTCAGTGCGCGGGGTTTTGATCCTTTATCGGCATCGCGCCAGGCACTGGGAACAGCCCCCGTTGTGACCCATTCGACCAGTTCTTCGCGCAGAGTCCCATTGCCAATATTAACGCTACCAACAGCACGGGCAAGTCGTCCTTCTTCATCCACAAATATCCCAACCGGCACGTATTTGACGTTATACGCTTTGCCAATCTCGTTGTGCTGATCCAGCAATGCGCGATACGTGCCACCAGCCTTTTTAACCCAGGGACTGGCAACCTCGGCACCCTGTGCATCCTGAGCAATTACGACCACCTCAACCTGCTCACCGTACTCTTTGTAAAACTGTTGCCATCCAGGCAACTGAGCGCGGCACCCTCACCAGGACGCCCACATGAAAAACACTGTTTTTTTGCCGCGAAAATCACTCAGAGAAATCAGTTCTCCAGTGTATAAATCCGGCAGTGTAAACGAAGGCGGCGCGTGCCCAATACCCAGACCAATATCATTCAGTTCCGGCTCCAAAGCCTTCACAGATTCCCCTGACAAAATACGGGCTGGGATGAGTACACTGACCAACAGGATCAATACAAGCACAGTTTTCTTCATAAAGAATTTACCTTGCATTTCACTAACCGTACATATTCGCCACGTAATCGCCATACCCATTGTACATTCGGGTGGGCACGCGACCCATCGTCCCGATCAACCCCTCCGTTGCCTGAGACCAGCGCGGGTGTGGCACATTGGGATTTACATTTGCCCAAAAATCGTACTCAGCAGGTGCCAGTTCGTTCCAGAACGTCTTGGGTTGCTGTTTGGTAAACTCGATCTTCACAATGGACTTAATACTCTTAAACCCGTATTTCCACGGCGTAATCAACCGAATGGGCGCACCGTGCTGTTTGGGCAATGCGTGACCGTAAATACCCGTCGCGAGCATCGTCAGTTCATTCGTCGCTTCTTCCATTGTCAAGCCCTCAAAATAAGGCCACGGATACCAGGATTGCGTCTTGATCCCCGGCGCCTGATCCGGACGATTGAACGTCACCATCCGCACGTATTTTGCCGACGACTTGGGCTGCACATAGTCAATCAACGCCTTCATCGGAAACCCCGTCCACGGCACCGTCATCGCCCATGCTTCCACGCACCGAAACCGATACACGCGCTCTTCCAGCGCGAACCGCTTGAGCAAATCATCCACGTCATAAACCCCGGGTTTCTCCACAGAGCCAGTAATCTCGACCTCCCAGGGACGCACCTCAAACTTATCCGTCAATTCGTGGACCTTGCCCTTATTCGTGGTAAATTCATAAAAATTATTGTACCGCGCGGCAACCTTCTCCCGCGTCAATTCCCGCTCCACCGTATAATTTTCATTGCGCTTTGCCGGATACAAACCCGGCAGCGATAGGGGAACTTCCACCTCAAATTCATCTTCTGCTGTCGCGCAGCCTGCGCCAATCACCGCGCTCGCGCCCGCAATACCCATAGCCTGCATAAAGCGCCGACGATTCAGGTAAATGTGTTCGGGCGTAACCTCGCCTTCGGGCAACTGCCAGCCTTTGGGAATATGAATAAAAGCCATCGCCTGCCTCCAATTCTTGTTACAACGAGAAATTACCGCTGACCCATCGTCACGTAATCGCGTTTATCTGCGCCGGTATAAATCTGACGCGGACGGGCGATTTTCTGTTCGCTATCCCACAACATCTCTTTCCACTGCGCCAGCCAGCCACACGACCGTCCCACCGCAAATAACACCGTCATCATCCGCGTGGGCAATCCAATAGCCCGATAGATAATACCCGAATAAAAATCCACATTGGGATACAATTGCCGCGAAATAAAATATTCATCCTGAAGGGCAATTCGTTCCAATTCCAGCGCAATATCAATCAGGGGATTTTTACCCGTCACTTCAAACACACTATATGCGGTCTCTTTGACAATCGCCGCCCTGGGATCGTAATTCTTGTAAACCCGATGCCCAAACCCCTGCAACACCACTTCTTTGTTTTCTACCCGCTCGATATAAGCCGGCACCTTATCCACCGAGCCGATCTCATTGAGCATATTGAGCACGGCTTCATTCGCGCCCCCGTGTGCCGGACCGTAAAGCGCCGCTGCTGCACCGGCCATAGACGAATACGGATCTGCACCCCCACTGGCAACGCCCCGCATAATGCTGGTAGATAAATTCTGACCGTGGTCGGCGTGCAAAATGAGCAACACTTCCAGCGCGCGCTCGAGCACCGGATCAGCCTGATAGGTCTCACCCCTGGCACCAAACAACATATTCAAAAAATTGCCATAAAACCCCAACTCGGGATTTGCCGGCACATAAGGCAGGCCCGCACTGCGGCGATGCACCGCAGCACCTATTGCCGCAACATTGCCGATCAGACGACAAATATGACGAAGTTGTGCCTCTTCGGTTCCAAAATCTCGCTCATCGTCGTAAAATACCGACATCCCGCCCAGCGCGCTCACCAGCATCCCCATCGTATGAGACCCTTTGGGAAAACCATCGATAAAAGACAAAATATCGTCTGAAATAACCGTTTGAGAATTTACTTGCTCGGAAAACCCGGCCAACTGATCGCCGCTGGGCAACTCGCCATAAACCAGCAAATAGGCCACTTCGAGATAAGAAGACTCCGCCACCAACTGCTCAATGGGATATCCGCGATAGCGCAAGATCCCCTTCGCACCATCGATATACGTAACCGAACTGCTACAAGATGCCGTATTGATATACGCCGGGTCGTATCCCAACAGACCAAAATCATTATCCGAACTCTTAATCTGCCTCAAATCTTCTGAGCGCACATGAGCGCCGTCCTCAGAATACGTGCCATAAGTAATAGGTAAATCATACGTATTTCCATTTCGATTATCAATAACTGTAAGTGAATTCTTGCTCATCACAAGCCCCTTTCTCATAATCCACCCATTTGGAGGAGAATAGTTCTACTACTGCGCTATTACCTGATAAATTGTACGCGATCTGCATTGATCTGCAGGATCGGACTGCATAAAAACCGCATCAAAAACGCGCTGCAGTGCCCGTTCATAAGATGCCCCACCCGCACAAATCGCAAGTGCCCCGCCCGCCCGAAGTCGCATTTGCAACACGCGCAACATCGACAAACTGTAAGCCTGGCGATTCTCCACTCGCGCCACCTGATCTGGCCCAACATCAATATGCATTGCAATACCGTGATAATTGCGCGGTGTACCCTGCACATAAGAACAAAAATCGCCCACAATAATCTCGACCCGTGCGTCATTCAGCAAATCGGCATTAGTCAAATGGGTGCGATTCCATTCCACAATTTGCGGCTCAATTTCCACCACACAAACGGACTGTACAGCCCTGTGCTTCAGCACCTGCCTCAGCGTCACACCCAGTCCGAGCCCACCGATCAACACATCGGCATATCTCTGATTTGGAGAAATGCCAGCCAGCGCGAGATCGGCAAGTGCGATCTCCAAATCGGAACTGCTACTCGCAATCGCCCGCCCATTTATAGAAAGCACATGATGCACCTGCTCGTCAACCGTCACCGCGTCAAGCCGAAAATTTCCATTTTGCGTCTTGACCGATGCCACATGACTTCGCGTGCTATCGCTATGCATTCATCGCGCCTTTTTTGTTAAAAATCCAGTTTGGGCCAGTGTTACAATATAACGGAGATTCCAAAATTTTCAAACACATTTGGTCAGTAATCACCACTCATTACGCACTTGATTTTTGAAGCGCGAATCCCTTTATTGACCACCATCCAACAGGAAAATAAATTTATGGGTCACGCACACATCGGCAACATTGAAATCATTGCAACATATATCCCCCGGGGGCATTATCGCTCAGTGCTTTTTGATTTTGACGGCACATTATCGCTCATTCGCCAGGGCTGGCGCGAAATCATGATTCCCTTGATGGTCGAAGTGCTCTCCGAACTCAACACCGGTGAAACCGAAGCGGAACATCGCGCTCTGGTCACCGAATTTATCGACCGCCTCACCGGCAAGCAAACCATCTACCAGATGATTCAACTATGCCGAGAAATCCAAAAACGCGGTGGCACACCAGACGATCCGCTCACCTACAAACAGCGCTTTCACGACCTGCTCAACGCCCACATAGCCCATCGCATTCGCGGCCTCGAAACGGGCGATATTGCTCCCAACGATCTCATGCTACCCCATACCCGCGCCCTGCTCGACAACCTGACCGAACGCGGCCTGATGCTTTATTTAGCCAGCGGCACCGATCTCGTCTTTGTCCGCCGCGAAGTCGAATTACTGGGCCTTACAGCCTACTTTGAAGACCGCGTCTTTGGTGCGCTGGATCAGCACGAAAATTTTTCCAAAGCCATGGTCATTCAGAACATGCTCGAAACCCATGCCATAGACGGTTCCGAACTGCTGGGTTTTGGAGATGGATACGTTGAAATCGAAAACGTAAAAGCCGTGGGAGGTACCGCTATTGGTGTCGCATCAGACGAAGTCAAACGCGAAGGCATCAATGCCTGGAAGCGGAACCGCCTCATCGAAGTCGGTGCAGATATCATCATCCCAGAATACCGAGAACAAGAAACTCTCATCGCATATTTGTGTGATTGATTACCCTGAAGGAGTTAACATGAAAATCACCAAACTCGAAACCTTTCTCGTCAAACCGCGCTGGCTCTTTCTCAAAATGCACACAGACGAGGGCCTCGTTGGCCTTGGCGAACCCATCCTGGAAGGACGCGCCCTCACCTGCGCTCAAGCCGTAGCCGAACTCGCGCCCTATCTCATCGGCAAAGATCCCCGTCGCGTGGTACATCACTGGCAGGCCATGTATCGCCATGCATTCTATCGCGGCGGCCCCATTCTCACCAGCGCCCTATCCGGTGTCGAACAAGCACTTTGGGATCTCGCAGGGAAAGCCGCAAACATGCCCGTCTATGAAATGCTCGGCGGTCCCTTGCGCGACCGCATCAAAATGTACAAAGGCACGGGGGGAGGCGGCACACCCGAACAGGCTGCTGCCGCGGTAAAAGAGCGCAAAGAACAGGGATTTATCGCCATAAAGACCGGCCCGGCCAAAATTCGTCCGGCGCGCATCGTCGAAAACCCGGCCTTTATCGATCACGCCGTCGAAACATTTGCCGCCATGCGCGAAGCGGGCGGGCCGGACTTTGACATCGCCATCGACTTTCACGGTGCCATATCACCACAAACCGCTGCCATACTCATCAAAGCACTCGAACCCTACCAGCCGATGTTTGTCGAAGAACCCATCCAGTGTCAAGACGTGGAAGGCATGGCAGAACTCGCGCGCAAAACCCACTTGCCCATCGCAACAGGAGAACGCATCTTCACCAAATGGGGCTTCCGCGACCTCCTCGAAAAACGCGCCTGTTCCATCATACAACCCGACCTGTCACACGCTGGCGGCATCTTCGAAACCCGTCTAATCGCAGGCATGGCCGAATCCTATTACGCAGCCGTTGCGCCGCACTGTCCGCTCGGCCCCATTTCATTAGCCGCCTGCATCCAACTCGACGCCAGCATACCCAACTTCCTCGCGCAAGAACACACCATGTTTGGCGAAGACTATCTCAAAGAACCGTTCCAATTCAAAGACGGCTACGTCGAATTGCCCAAAGGTCCCGGCCTTGGCATTGAACTCGACGACGACAAAATGGAAGACAAAATTGGCCACGACTGGAACAATCAAAGATCTCTTCACCCCGATGACGGATCAGTCGTTGATTGGTAAAACAGCTTCTAAGGAGACCGCATGCCACAACTCACCGGAAAAATCGCGCTCGTCACCGGCAGTGGGCGGGGTATTGGCCGCGCCATTGCCATTGCCTTTGCCACAGAAGGAGCCGACCTCATACTCGCCTCTCGCACCAGCGAACAACTCAATGCCGTTGCCGAAGAAATTCGCGCCCTCGGTCGCAATGTCCTATCCGTATCCACCGATGTCACCAATCGCCAGAGCGTAGATGCACTAAAAGAAAAAGTCCGCGGAGAATTTGGCCGCCTGGACATCCTCGTCAACAACGCGGGTGGCGGCATAGAGCGCAACAGCATCCTCGACAGCGACCCCGATGTCTGGATCGAAGACGTCACGGTAAACTGCATCAGCGCCTACCTCGTCTCGCGCGCCCTGCTACCCCTCATGATTGAATCTGGCGGTGGCAGAGTCATCAACGTGGGATCGGGTATGGGCCACCGTCCCACAGCGAGCAGTTCTGCGTATCACGTTGGCAAAGCCGGCATGTGGATGTTCACCCAGTGCCTATCAGAAGAAGTCTGGGAACATAACATCACAGTCAACGAGCTCATCCCCGGCCCGGTAGCCACACGTCTTACCGGCGATCGCATGAGAGTAGGCGGTCCACCGCCCTTCGCGCCCAGCGAAGTCGTCAAAGCACCCGAAGATGTCGTCCCACTCGCGCTCTTTTTAGCCACTCAACCCGACGGGGGACCCACCGCTCAAACCTTTAGCCTCACGCGACGACCTATTTAGAAACTGTCTCACCCCTTAGTTGGATTCTATTTCTAATTCTGCTTGCTTTTTAAGGGGTTGGATGCTACTTTTTTCCAAATCCTATTTGTATTTGGATATTATGTATCTTTAGACAAAAAGGGTTGAAGATAAATGACTTACAAGCGATAAACAGAATGAAGGAAAAAATATGCTAAAGAAATTGCGAATCCAAAACTTCAAGGTTTGGGAGGATACTGGCGAAATTGACCTTGCCCCTATTACTCTTTTCTTTGGTGCCAACAGTTCCGGTAAGTCCAGTATAGGCCAGTTCCTGATGATGCTCAAACAGACGATTGAATCACCTGCCCAAACAGCGGTATTTTATTCAGGTGAGAGAAATTCGGCAGTTCAACTGGGCTCGTACGAAGAAATGGTCTTTGGGCGAAAACCAAAAGGAATTAACATTAATTTTAAGTATCAGTGGTCACGAAATAGTTCGCGTGCTACATCTTATGATCGTCTCCATAAAATGTCTTCCTATAATGATTTGGCCTTTCAAGCAGAAATTGTTCCCCATGAAGAGACTCAATACACTACTGATCTGAAGTCTACACCTGAGACTTCTTATCTTCCAGTCACCCGGGGTTTTAAATACACTTTGTTCAAGGATGGGGAAATCCAGTGTTCCCTTGGGATGAAGCGAAAGCCCCATACATCCTCAAAGTATGAGATTGAATCTTCTAACTTCAAGTTAGAAAAGCAGAAGCAAGAGGATGTGAATTTGGGTACTCCTGTCCATTTTTACGGTTTCCCTCCTGAGGTTTTTACCGCCTATGCAAACATCTATGATTTTGTCACAGGGGTCCATTATCAGCATGAAGAACTGTTTAGAGATCTTTTTTATCTTGGCCCACTTCGTGCCAAATCGGAGCGTTCGTCGTATTACTATACCGATCCAGAAAGTGTGGGATACCAAGGCGAAGATACTATCGCGGCAATTGTGGCGGCTCGAGACCGTGAAATTGTGCTCCCTCCCATAGAAAAAATTCAGAAAAGGTCATTTGAGGAGGTCATTGCTTATGAACTCCAAAAGATGGGCCTAATTGAGCAATTCAGGGTACAACAAATTACCAAGCAAGTTTATGGCGTCCAGATACGTACTAAGGGATCAAAGACCTGGGTGGAACTTCCAGATGTTGGGTTCGGTATCTCGCAAGTGCTACCGGTGCTCGTGCAGTGTTTCTATGCACCTGAAGGATCTATCATCCTGATAGACCAACCGGAAATTCACCTTCATCCCTATGCACAAGCGGCTTTAGCCGATGTGATGATTGATGTCATCAATTCCAGATTGATTTTTGAAAAAACGTACGAAGAGAGGTTCGGTACCCAAGTTAAAAGATCTCTCAGAACAGATTACAAAAAAAGAAATATTCAGTTGATCATTGAAACCCACTCTGAACATTTCCTCCGGCGATTGCAAAGACGAATAGCCGAGGGCCGCTTGTCTGAAGATAATGTATCAGCCTACTTCGCCAATATCAATGCTCCCCCAGCTAAGCTGGAGCATTTAAAAATAGACGAGTTTGGCAATATACAGAACTGGCCGGAGAACTTTTTTGGCGATGAGATGGGAGACATTCTCGAGCAAGCCAAGGCGGCGACAAAAAAGCGGAGGCAACAAAACACTCAGGGCTATGGGGAGACAAATGAATAACTTACCTAAGAAGAATGTTGTTATAGATACTAATGTCGCCCTTGTGGCGAACCGCAAGGCAATTCATGCAGACGAAGATTGTATAGATACCTGTATCCAGGTAATTGAAGGCATTAGGGATAGATGCTGCGTAGTGGTGGATAATCAGTGGGCCATTATGAGAGAGTATGAGGGGCAATTAAACTCGTCCGGCCAACCCGGGGTAGGCGACGCCTTTCTCAAGTGGCTCTTGACACATCTATGGAAATATCCGCGCTCAAAATCGGGGGGCGTACTTATCCCTTCCAGGTTTGGGACAATGGAAAAAATTATTAGAATGGCTATCCCCAAAAGAGGACATTCTTTTTGACCATTTGACAGACCACTATATCCTATTTGGTGAATGGTGCTATGCTCAGCATTCGGTCTTTTATGACCGATTACCAGATTGGTTTCTTGGTTTTGACATCTATGACAAACAAGTTGGTCACTTCCTGCCAAGAGATAAACGCGATGCATTTTTTCGGGAGATGGGAATAAGTAAAGTCCCATTCCTTGAACATGGCTACTTCACATTTTCATCTATAGAAGAACTACTATCGTTTTCAAAACTGGGCGATGGGTTGGCAGAGGGTCTTTATCTTAGACTTGATCAGGACAATTGGCTGATGCAAAGAGCCAAATTGGTGCGACCAGACTTTATCCAATCCATAGGCCAGCACTGGTCGCAATCAGGTATTAAGAAAAATCGGGTGATATGGGAGTCATATACAACGACTTCCAAAAGCATTGTTATATGAACACAGGGATATTCTTGTCGTTTGTCGGCTTGAAGCAACGCCGGATGCTAAACGGCATTAGACCTAAAGAAAATCCCCTGAGGCGACAAGGTGCTGGAAAGCTGAATAGTGTGAAAAGAAAAATGAAGAAGCACTCCGACAATATTTGCCGGAGTGTTTTTTTCAGGTTCTGGACTATATTTTAACAGTCCGCCTCGAAGAAAATAAAAAAAGAAACCAACTTAACCTCTAACCCGACTAATTCATGAACTGTAATGGTTGGGGTTGTTTGTCAGGCGGCATCGGTTCCAAGCATCAAAATGAGGGTGCTTTCTATCTTGTCTGCCGTCATAGGCGTCTTCATAGAGTTCAAGCAGCCCAAATCGTCCCCTGACAGGCTCTGCCAGTGTCAAAAGTACAGACCGGTCCCTTGCCAGTCCTGTCTGTGGATAAGTCCGTGTATTTGTAAAGTCAGCAAGTGATGGGACAGACCCCTATTCCTTCCCCGTTGATGGGTTATGGCACCGCCTTTGCCAGATTGCACAGGATTTTATCAAAAAGGTGTGGCAATGGAAATGACATAGGCAGATGGAAGGTGATCTTTGTTTTCAACTCACAGACGCGTCCGGCGACTTTAAGGAAACGATTTTGGAGGGTATTGACCTGTGCGTTTATCCACGTTGTGCCTTGTAATCCGATGTGCGCTAAGGTGTGCAACAAGACATAGGCAGCCGAATGGAGGAAGAGGCGGAACTGATTGGCTCCAAAAGCGTGACAGGACGTGCGGTCTGAGTGGAGAAAGGTTTTGTGATTTTTAATGAAGTTTTCCATCTGTCCGCGCGCACAATAGATATTTTGGTAGATAAAGGAGGCCCTTGAACTTTCAAGGTTGGTCACGACAAAGCGTGTGTTTTGGCCTCGGGTGGTGATTTCAGCTTTGCATAAGATGCGTCTGGCACAGGCCCAAGTCTGGGCTTGGTAATAAAATGAGGTAAAAAGTCGCACGGGCTTGCCGGTTTGTGCATAAAGGCTTTTGGTCTGATCCATCAGGGGCTTTGAAAGGGCTAAGAGTCGGGTATTGGCACTTTGTCCGAGGATAAAAAAGAGGTCCTTTGTCGCACAAAAGTCCTGGACTTCTGGACTTGAGAAGTGGGCATCGCCTCGCAAAAAGAGTGCCACCTTTGGCCAAGCCTGACGAATATAAGCGACTAACCGCTTGAGAATGGTGACAATCTGTTTGCCATCAGGACGCACACCCGGACGTAAAATCGTCGTGATTAGCTTGCCCGATTGCCCTTCATAAATATGCAAAGGCTGGTAGGAGTAGGCACCCAAATACCCATTGAATAAGGACAACTGCTGCGTCCCATAAACCCTATCCTGCGTATCATCAATATCTAAGATGATCGACGAAGGCGGCTTTTTATACGAAGCAATAAAACAATCGACAAAGGCACGAGCAACGCGATACAAATCGCTTCTGCTCATCTGATTCTCAAACCGACTCATCGTGGGTTGACTGGCCAAGTTCTCACCACTTATGGGCAAGCGATCACAGGCAACCTTGAAGCCGGGATCGCTGCGTAAGGCATTGCAATCATTGGCATCTTCATACCCACAGGCAATTTGAAACACGCGCTGTTTGATCAACTCTGCCGTGCTATGCGCCACATAACTTTGATGCCGATGGTCTTTAATCGCGCGACTCAAACGTGATAAAATACCCGTTTTGGCCTCCACTTCTCGAAGCAATAAGGCTCCGCTATCGCTGGTGAGAATACCCCCATCAAAGGCGAGGTTGAGACGTTTGCCGAAAATGCTTGCCAAAGGAACCTTGCAATGATTATCTTGTGTGCTCACGGTAGTTTCTCCCAAGTTCATTGTTCAATGGTTATGCGTATAACCTAATATAATACAATAACTTGAATAGGGAAACTACCTTTTTTATGAATTTTTCGGGCTAACAAAGGAATTCTCATGTCAAAAAAAATCATCGCCTACGGCATGGACGGCTTCATCACCCCCATGATGAAATACTTTGCCGACGAAGGCGTTCTCCCAACTTTTAAACGCATGCTCGACGAAGGCGCAGTCAACGAAACCTTTCCCTCCTTCCCCGTCTGGACACCCACCAACTGGGCAACCCTCTCCACCGGCGCACACACCGGCACACACAGTGTCTCGCGCTGGCGCGTTGAAGTAGGTCCCGGCGAACGCGTCAACTCTTTTGACGGTCGCGCCAACAATGCCCAACGCTTGTGGAACGCCCTCGAGCGCGAAGGGCGCAAAGGCGTTGCCCTGCACTATCCGGCAGCGCATCCATCAGGCGTGGAAAAAGGATATGTAATCGACGGATTTGGTCACCCCGGGCACGCCAGCACCGACTATGAAATCGCCGCAGCACAGGCTTATACCACCGCCGAACACGTCGAAGAAATCGTACAAATGGACCACGACGGCACAGCCGTTCGCCGAAGACAGCGAAGCATAGAACCCATCCCAGCACTATCGCCTGCAAAGGACTGGACAAATCTTCCGCAAAGCGCTGCCCCGCCCCTCGCTTCCACCATTGAAATCCACGCGCGCCTCGGTGGCGACATCAACCGCTTTCACCTGCTCGTCTTTGCCAAATCCAACAGCGGATACGACACACTGCGCGTCTGCCGATCCCAAAATGGCGACGACCACATCGCCGAAGCCAGCACGGGCGCGTGGAGCAACTGGGCCATCGAACCCTTCCGCATCGAAAGCCGCGAACAACGCGCCTCTGTGCGCTTCAAACTCCTCGAACTCGAACCCGATGGCTCCCATCTCAAGCTCTACCGCTCTCAGATCACTTATGGCGATGGTTTCACATATCCAGATGACCTCGCCGACGAACTCATCCAGCGCTTTGGCCCCTATCAAGAACACGCCTCCATGACACCCTACACCTCTGGCATGACCGACTATGACACCGCCCTTGAAGAATGCGAATATCAGGGCCTCTGGTTTGCCGACGTAGCCAATTATATGCTCCACAAAAAAGATGCCAGTTTCTTTATCTGTCACTGGCATCTCTACGACTACATCAACCACATCCACCTCGACGGCGTCGATCCGGTTTGCCCGGCTTACGACCCCGACAAAGCCGACGATGTCATGCACCTTTTCCGCAAAGCCTACATCGTTGGCGACAAAATTTTAAAACGGATGTGGGATGCCGCCGATGATACCACTTATGTCGGCGTGCTTTCCGATCACGGTGCCTCACCAGATGTGCGCATCGCCAATATCCGAAAATTCCTGCACGACAGTGGATTTACCGTCCTGAAAGAAGACGCCAGCGACGGTGTCGAGCGCGATGAAGTCCTGGAACGCGAAATCGACTTTGAAAAAACCCGCGCCTACCTTAAAGATGACAAGGGATTCGACATCTGGATCAACGCCGAACCCGGTCCCAAATTCGACAAAATCGAACGCGATGTCCTCCTCGCCCTTCGCACCTGGGTCGATGAAGAAATCGATCGCAATGTCGTTGCCATCGCCCTGCCCAGACGCGACGCGTACATACTCGGGCAATGGGGCGACCAGTGCGGCGATGTCATTTTCGCCTGGGATCACGGGTTCGTCAGCGGGTACTACGGCCAGTGGCAAGGCATTGTGGGGGGCGGCTGCGTAGGCGCACCCGAAGTCTTCGGCGCACACCACGGCGGCTTCATCCCCACGCGCAGCGACATCTCATCCAGCTTTGGTTCTTTTTTCCTATCGGGTCCCGGTATCAAAAAAGGCTACGAACGCCCCACCGACAAACTCGGCTACATCCACGCCGCCGACGTCGTCCCCACCCTTTGCCACATCTTCGACATCGCCCCCCCCGACCAGAGCCAGGGCGCGATTGCCTACGATATTCTCGAAGGGCATGAAATGGTGCGGGAACGGCCTGAATAAAGAAAATATGACACGACAATTTGCTATCTACCTCAATAATGAGGGGTACGAGGCGTCTCTTGAAGTGGGTAAGGTCTGATGAATGCACAACATGCGGCGTTTACGCCAGCACAGGGGCATGTGGGGGTCATTGTTCTTATAGCCTACCTGACGATTACATCCTGTACCTCCACGCAGGGTGCAACCGAGGCTGAGTTCAGCTTTACTTTTCAAAGCGATGCCGAAGGCTGGACGGCCGGATTTGCCGACCTTCCCGCCAACTTCGAGCCATCGATCTACGAACTCGACTCTGGTTATCGCCCTCTTCCACCAGGCCTCGACGGCAATGGTCTCTACATACAGGGACATAATCGCAGCGACGACCTTTTCATGTTTTTTAAGAGGCGGATTGACGGGCTCAGGGCAGATGCGACCTACGCGGTATTCGCGTCCCTTGACCTGGCGACCAACGTTCCGTCCAACACCTTTGGCATCGGTGGCTCTCCCGGCGAGAGCGTGTACGTAAAAGCGGGAGCATCTACCGTTGAACCCGTAGCAGAGGGGGAAAACCTCAGAATGAACATCGACAAGGGAAACCAGTCCAACGGCGGCGCGTCAATGGTCGTTCTGGGAAACGTCGCTTATCCCGAGGTTAGCGGCGAAGAGTTCCGGCTCAAGTCTCTTGACAACGCCGATAATCCAGTGACTGTCACGACTGACAGCAAGGGCGGGCTCTGGCTGATCGTCGGTACCGACTCTGGCTTTGAGGGGCTGAGCACTTTCTACTACGCCCGCATTGCCTACACACTCAAAGTAGTGGAATCCCCTAACTCGGGGGCTTCCCTTTTCGGACCGAATAACCGGAGTTTAGATTAGGTTTGCGCGGGCACTCAATACCAAAATTCACAACCCCTTATGAACGAGGTTCAGAATGAAAACAGGATGTGCTTTCTGTGGTCATAAAGAACTCCAGCCTCGCCAAACGCAATACATTTATCGGTACGATGGCAAATTTCTTATTGTGGATGATGTGCCATGTCTCAAGTGTGCGTATTGCGGCGAGCAATATCTTGAAGGTCATGTATTGCGGGATATTGAAAAGCGATTCAATGAACTCTATGTCCAGGGTCAAAAAGCGAGCAAGGAGGTTCAGATTCCCGTAGAACACTTCACGGACCTTTGCCAAGCCACAACTTGAATTTAGATAAAAGGGGTTTAAGCACAGGGGTCGGGATGAGCGCGCGCAAGAGTTGGCGCAAGGAAAATAAATCATGGCAGACTATACCTGTAGTTCGGGAAACGTTTTTAAGGATTTGGGGCTTCCTTCCTCCGATGAAAGATTGGCAAAAGCGAAACTGGCATATAAGATCAACCGCTTGATCACCGATCAGGGAATAAGTCAAAAGAAAGCTGCGGATTTTTTGGGAATAAGTCGATCCAAAATGACGGAACTGAGAAACGGCCGATTAAAGGGTTTTACCATCGATTGTCTGTTCTCTCTGTTGGGAAAACTGGATCACCATATCGAAATCCGAGTGCGTTCGAAATTAGGCCACAAAACAGAGGAAACTATTGACGTGGCTTTGATTTGATATTTTTTTTGAACTACGACATCAAATACTGGGAATCAGATCCTATCTCAACACAATCGGAGATAACGTAGATGTTTTGATCCGTGCAATTATTTCGTCGATTTTATATCACCTTCTCAGAGACAGATCAGATTTCTTATACAGCGTGTAAGAAAAAGGGCTTGCGATTCGATCTCGCAAGCCCTTGTGTATTGAAGTAAGACTGTCTCTTAGATCATGACGCCCACTTGAGCTTTTTTTTAGTCTGGACGCAATCCCGGAGATACAGATTGATCAAACTCTGGTATGGAATACCCGTTTCATCCGCCAAATCCTTAAAATATGCAATCACATCCGTCCCCAAACGAAGCGTAACCTGCCTCGCAAGATGTTTTGCATAGGGATTCTTGACTGATTTTGAAAAGTCGTATTCTTTTTTCATTACATATACCTCACACACAGCCTCATTGTGCTACTGGGCTATAATTTGTCATATTCTTCCGGCTCTACATCTGGCACATTTGCCAAAACAGCTTCAAACTTCTGGCGGCTACCTCGCTTAGCACGCTCTTTCAGATACTCAACCGTCGCCAGAGCCGACATCTTCTCCGCAACTGCCAGGGTGATAAACTGATTCATAGAAATCCCCTCCGCTTCCGCCATTTGCTTGATCCGTTTATGTAGTGAGTCCGGCAATCGAATACTCAGCGTACTCATGATAAAGCTCCTATTCGTAACCGAATAATACATAATACCAAAAATCTTGGCAATAGGCTAAAAACTCGCCTCTTTCAACGAGAGATACGAAGCAACCCTATTGCATCACCGACAACAGCGGAACCCAATTTCCTTGCCCTGCCATATGGGATTGAGCCGGCCGCGCTCTTGCACCCGCACGGCTGGTGCGCCATTTACCCAACTGCCACCGCGCATCACGCGCAAACCCCCACTCTCTGGTCCCTGGGGATTTTCCCGCGGACTATTGCGATAATACTCCACGCGATACCAATCCGCCACCCACTCCCACACATTGCCCGACAAATCCGACACCTCAAAAGGACTCATACCCTCGGGAAAACTACCCACAGTCGCGGGCTTGCCCACATGCCCATTAAAATTCAACCGCGTCGGATCGGGATCCTCATTGCCCCAGGGATAGATACGCCCATCGCCACCCGCGGCCTTTTCCCACTCCGCCTCGGAACACAACCGCTTGCCTGCCCACACGCAAAAATCCTGTGCATCAAACCAGGTCACACCAACGACCGGTTGCCGTGCAGCATTAAACCCCACGGAATCGGCACAGGCCGAAGGATCGTGCCCTGTCGTCGCAACAAATAACCTGTAATCTACATTGACCACCTCAAAACGATCAATCCAGAAAGCATCTAAAAACACCACATGCGCGGGACCTTCATCCCGCCCAAACACATTGGTACCCATCACAAATTCGCCCGCCGGAACTTGCACCATCTCCTCAATCAACTCGCCCGCTGATTCTGGCTGAACGGGATAATCATCCCCGCAACCAACGAGCAACCCCATCCCAATGAGCACACGCAGAAATTTCAGAATACTGCCCATAGTAGCCTCCTGAATGACACCGCCAAAATAGCGGCATCCGAAAGAGGTTGTTTATCCTCAATATCGCATGTATTTTTGCAATCTACAACATGGATAGATGACGAACGGGACGGCACGGGGACCGTCCCCTACAACGCCATACTGCGATGACACTGCACACCCCTCATTTATCTCTATCCCATTTGGACGGAAAAGCCAATGAACACAGTCACCACATATTATCTCGAAATGAAATCGCCTTCTTCGCTAAAAGAAAAAACGGAATCGAACGGACTGAATGTACATGAATGTGAAATCAAACAATTTCAAGTTAACAGATTCTTCTATCAACTTGTAGGCGGACCCTGGGAGTGGACAAATAAGCTCTCATGGCCAGATGAACAATGGAGAGCACACGTAGAAAACGACAATCTGAGAACATGGTTTGCGCATTACAAAGGCTCGCCTGCAGGATACTGCGAACTTCAACAGCAAGATGGTGGCAATGTCGAAATCGTCAATTTCGGTTTGGCTCCCAAATTCATCGGACAGGGCTTTGGGGGTTACTTCTTGTCTCATGCGATAAAATCGGCCTGGGAATGGGGAAAAACAAAAAGAGTATGGGTGCATACCTGCACCCTTGACCATCCATATGCACTGCAAAATTACGAATCACGAGGCATGGAAGTCTATCGCGTGGAGACTGGTGACCATGAGCCTTAATGGTCTTTGAAAAAGGAGAACCCATGAGATTACAAAACAAAAACATCGTCGTAACAGGCGGTGCATCGGGCATAGGACAGGCGGCAGCGCGATGCTGTGCCCGAGAAGGCGCGCGTGTAGCCGTAGTGGATCTGGACGGAGCGGGAGTGGAACGCACAGTTCGAGAAATCGAAAACGCGGGTGGGAATGCAACGGGATTTCACGCAGACATAAAAGAAGAGAATCAGGTACGCGCGCTCTTTGAAAACATCGGCAACACCTTCGGGCACATCGATGGATTAATCAACGCCGCCGGCATCCTCGAAGGCGCACTCGTTCCCGTCGATGAATTTGATGAATTCACCTGGGACAGAGTCATAGACATCAATTTGAAAGGCAGTTTTCTCGCCTCAAAATACACCGTACCATTAATGGAAAAAGCCGACAAAGGCGTCATCGTACTCATCGCCTCTGGCGCGGGCGTCAAAGGTGGAAGCTCATCCGTCGCTTACGGCTCCAGCAAAGGCGGCGTCCACGGCCTCTCTCTCGTCCTGGCAGCCCAACTGGGCAATCGCAACATCCGCGTCCACGGCGTATGCCCAGGCGGAATTGAAACACCGCTCAAAATGCGCGTTGTACAAAAACAAGCCGACGCCGCAGGACGCGATGTCTCAAAAATGGCAGCCGGACTCGGCGACCCCGAAGGCGTGGGCAAAATACTGTCCTTCCTTGTATCTGACGAAGCCGATTATCTTCGCGGCAGCATCTTCACGCGATAGGAGACCAGACCATGCGCTCAGGTGTTGTAGGCCTTTTGCCCAGGGATTTTCGCACCATAGAATCGCCACATCTTCAGACCATCCAAAACCTCGGATTCACCGGCGGAGCCTTTCACTTCCCCGCAGAACTATGCGAAGAAATCACAACCGCCGACACGGACCGGTGCCGCACACTTTTTGCCGAACATAACCTGGACCTCGCACAATTCTCCATCACATACCCCGAGTGCCTCTTTGACCCCGACCCAGAAATCCGAAACGCAATCATCCGAAAAATAAAAAAAGGCGCAGAAATCGCCGCGGGCCTATCTGCACAAGCCTACCTCCTGCGCCCGGGCAGCCGCAATCCCGCCGGAAGCTGGACGCCCCATCGCCGCAACCACACGCCAGAAGCATGGGACCGCCTCATCGAAACCCTGCGAAAAATCACCCCCACCCTCGAACAATACGGCGTCACAGTCGTCATGGAAACCCACCTTGTCTCCATCCTCAAAAACCCGGAAACCTGCCGCCAAATGGTCGAAAGCGTCGGATCGCCCAACCTGCGCCTCGTAATGGACTACGTCAACCACTTTGAAACCCTGAGCCAGGTCTATGATAGCACTGACCGCCTAAATCACATCTTTTCTGAAATGGGTGCTTATTCCCCGGTCATGCACATCAAAGATATCTCAATCGGCAAAGGACTTGTCATCCACCTCGACGAAACCGTACCCGGCAATGGCGAACTCGACCTCGCCCACTGCTTCCGGCATTTCCAGAACTACCACCCCAATAACTACGGCCTCATCGAACACCTCAAACCCGACCTCATACCCGAAGCTGCTGCAAACACCCGCGCCATCGCCACCCGCGCTGGTGTTCCGATAATATAAAAAACACAAGTCCATTCGGACAAATCCAGCGTTTTTTCCACTGCCGCGATCTATTTGGAAGTCAAAACTTTTCATTAAAATTAGGGCAATGAAACAATCTCTTAATTTTTGCTAATTCTCCTGTTGACTTTTATTTTTTATTTTTGTATGAATACAAGCGTATGTATAACTGCATAAGGTATGACCTTCAAATTTACTGATAGGCCGTTTTGAAGTGACACATTACATTTTTGGATTTGCAATTACAAACGTATGTGTATCTGAACAGGTTTTGTTGACCGCTGACCGCTTCAGTATGTCTCGCACCAAACGTGGTTACAAATGTATTTCTTAACCGTTCCAGAAAACAGGAGGGCAAAACAATGAAACGCTGAAAATTTTTTTGATTTTGGTGACGCTGATCGGGATGACTCTGCTGGCGATTACTACAAACCACCTGGAGGGAAAAATGAGATACTTTATAACGATGGCAGCGTTGTTTTTTATGATTTTGGATGTTTTTGCACATGGCGGTCATGTTATAGACGATAGTGAGCCACACACGGTTGTTGAGCAGCCTCGACCACCAAACGTTTCGCATACTCATCCATGGTTCCATATGCATGCTCTTGTACACTTTCATGATGATTATGTGAGTCATCAGCATAATCTTGTCCATTATCAGCATATGAAAGGTGCTGATCAACCTCTTCCTTTATCCTCCTTTCCTTCCAATGAGGATCAAAATGCACATCAGGGTGTTGCACTGCGATCTCCTGCTGCTCGCGATCCTGAGGATCGGCCTCTTGCTCGTCATTCTCATAGTAGGTGGCATAAGCATGCTCATAGTCCCAATCGTGATTTCCATACGCATACCGTCTATCACAAGCATCTGTATGGCAATGAACCGCATGACCATGGTTGGGAGGGACATTCAAGTAAGCCTTTTGAGGTTTCACTGTCCCTGTCGCCTTATATGGCTTTTGAGTATAGTAATGGGGATCCGTATGATGACGGTGGTGGCCGTGTCCATAGTAACCTTTGGTGCTAGTGTTATATTCTGAAGTGTGCGATGGCAAGGTTAATGAACCCATCTTCATCGGGTTTAAAGCCCTGCCATTGTACCAAGATATTGAAGGCGGCCATGGTAAAAGCCAATCGCATTGCAAAATAGCTCCAGACCCGATGCATGACTTTCTTAAAATGCCACACGAGCGTCATCATAGATAAGATGGTTTCAACCACCATGCGCTCATTCCAAGTGCCACGCGGACAGATTTTTAAGTTTTCTGGGTTGTCTTGCGCTTTTTGAAAGCCGACATCGGCAAAGACGACCATGTCTGATTGCACCTGCTTGATGAGATGGTGGAAGGTGGTATCGTGAACATTAGCTGTCTGACAGTCCCAATCCACGATGAGACCCCATTGATTGATCAACAGACAGAGCTTGCCACCGACAATCCAGCGATAATTCGATTTGCCTTTCTTCCCGATCTGAGCAGGACTTCTGCCTTCTCGGATCGGATGAATCAACTCAATGCCATAGCTATCAATGATGCCCAACACGCTCTTTTCGGCTAAAAATCGGCTTGTGGCGTGTTGATGCCTTAAAAAGAGGCGAAACAAGCGCGTGCGATGAGGTAAGTTAGGAAACAGGTGCTGCCAATCGTTTATCAGCCAATCATAATAGGCGCGATTGCCCACCCCTTTAATCGCAAAAAGCAAGGCCAACGTGATGACTTCGCTGGGATAGAGCTTGGCTTGAGGATGTTTCTCAAGGTCTTGCGTTTGATCATCTACCCGACAGAACAGGTCAATGATCAGCATTTCAGTCGTCATGAAGTTTACCTCCCTGCTGTGAATGAATGAGGTGCTAACTCATTCAGCATAGGTAAACTTCTGGCGACTTACAACTTCTTATCTACTAGCACCAAAGGTTAGTAGTGAGGCGGGAAGCGGCAGTGGGAATCTGGGCTCGCTGCAGGCCGTTGGCGTCTCAGATACTGAGAATTCAGCCAATGAGGGCACTGCCCGCGTCTCAGTCGTGGAAAATCCAGCCGATGAAGGCACTGCCCGCGTCTCAGTCGTGGAGAATTCAGCCGATGAAGGCACTGCCCGCGTCTCAGTCGTGGAGAATTCAGCCGATGAAGGCACTGCCCGCGTCTCAGTCGTGGAGAATTCAGCCGATGAGAGCACTGCCCGCGTCTCAGTCGTGGAGAATTCAGCCGATGAGGGTGAGACGCGCACAGGGCCGGACCCCGGCGCGCTCGACAACGACAACGATGCGGAGACCTCCCCGGAGGATCCCGAGCAGGTGGATGCGGGCATTGTCGAGCAAGCGATTCCCCTTGCTGCTGATTTTAATGGCAATGGGGTTGTGGATATCCCCGACTTTTTGCTCTTTGTCGATGTGTTTGGGTCTCGGGATGGTGAAGAGAAGTATGAGAAGAAATACGATCTGGATGTCAATGGCGAGATAGGGATCCCCGATTTTCTGCTCTTTGTGGAGAGCTTCGGCAAAACGGTGAATTGATCGTCAATAGCTCTTGAGGGATAAGGTTAGACAGCGGTGGATATTCGGGACAGCACAGAGCCTGTCCCGAAGGAGTTTTATACCATGAACAACAGACCTTTATTTGCTCACACCCGCCGCGCGGTGGTGTGCCTGCTGGCGCTCGCCGCGTTGTTCGGGAGCCACAAAACCGCGGAAGCGGCGGCTCTCCTCTCCTCAGATGCGACGCTGAGTAGTTTGAGCCTGAGTCCGGGGACATTTGATCGGGACTTCGCTCCGAGCACGACATTCTACTCAGCGTCAGTTGAGTATGCGGTGTCCCAGATTACAGTGACGGCGACGACCAACAATGGGTCGGCCACGATTGCGTATCTCGACAGGAACAGCAACGAACTGACGGATGCGGATGTGAATACTGACGATTTTCAGATGAATCTGGTGGCGGGCCGCAACACGCTCATTGTGAAGGTGACGGCGCAGGACGAGACAACGACGCAGACTTACTACATTATTATCACGCGCGGCTCCTCAGATGCGACGCTGAGTAGTCTGAGTATTAGTGCGGGGACAACTTGATCCGGTTTTCGATTCGAGTGAGACGGACTATACGGCGTCAGTTGAGAATGCGGTGTCCCAGATTACAGTGACGGCGACGAAAAATCATGAGGCGGCCACGATTGCGTATCGCGACGGGAGCAATAACACGCTGACGGATGCGGATGCGGACACTGAAGGTTTTCAGGTGAATCTGGTGACGGGCACCAACAAGATTAAGGTGAAAGTGACGTCGCAGAATGAGGATAAAGCAAAGACTTATACTATCACCGTCACGCGCGCTGTTTCCACGGACGCGACGCTGAGTGGTCTGAGCCTGAGTGCTGGGACACTCGCGCCAGTTTTCTCAGCGGGCACGACGATCTACACGGCGACGGTGGGGAATGCGGTATCTCAGATTACAGTGACGGCGGAGACCAACAATGAGGCGGCTGCGATTGAGTATCTGGACGTAAACGACAACACGCTGACAGATGAGGATGGGAATACTACCGGTCTTCAGGTGAATCTGGTAGTGGGTCCCAACCCGATTAAAGTGAAAGTGACGGCGCAGGATGGTGTGACCACGCAAACTTATACTATCACCGTCACGCGCAACGGCTCCGCAGATGTGATGCTGAGTAGTCTGAGCCTGAGTGAGGGGACACTTAATCCGGTTTTCTCGGTGAGCACGACGAACTATACGGCGACGGTTGGGAATGAGGTGTCCCAGATTACAGTGACGGTGACGAAAAATCATGGGTCGGCTACGTTAGTGTATTTGGACGAGAACGACAACACGCTGACGGATGCGGATGAGAGCACTGAAGGTTTTCAGGTGAATCTGGTAGTGGGTACCAACATAATTAAGGTAAAAGTGACAGCGCAGGATGATGTGACCACGCAGACTTGCATTGTGACCATCACGCGCGCTGCCTCTTCGGACGTGACTTCTTCGGTGCAGGTGCAAGAGGTTTCGCATCATGAGCACACAATGATTCATAGTCATGATGACTATGTGGATCATACGCACAGAATGGATCATAGCCACATGGTTACACTCAATACTGGCGAAACGATGGAGCAGGCTCGCCAGAGGCATTTGGGGATGTGGCATGAAGAAAACCAACCCAACGGCGGGTCAGTTATGTACAATCACGACGGCGTAGGGCGTCTGGCCGCTGTCTCCTCTGACGAAGTTGACGACCTATTTGCCAATGATCCTGCTGATCCACAGATCAGGATACTCCATAATCATAGCTTTGAACATGATGATGGGCAAGGCTATATGCATACGCATCATTACGTGCATGGACATGTCTCACCTAACCCAAATGAGGAATGTCCCGGTCTGGTTGTCTGCGAGCATGAGCACGCGAACCACGCACAGCAGTTTAGAGAGCACGGCAATCATGTCATAGGAGAAAGACATGTGCATTTTTGGGTTAACGGGGAAGAAGGTTCCAGTCATGTGGTGGAGCATAGGGATGGGCATAATCATCTACTGTATCATACGCATACTAATGGTTATTCTGTTGAAATAGGTGGTGTACTAACAGACACCGAACATTATCACAGGTTCACCCACAATCATAGCTATACTGACATGCTTCATGACTATAGTGAGGGAGGTGGGTTACCGAGGGGCATATCCCTCCCGGTCCTGGTTCGCAAAATCGGCGCCAACGGTTTTACACAGAAGGGAGAGCATAACCATAATTCAGTTTCTTTCTTCAGCGAGGCGGATGACACTGGCGGGAGCGAGATGTCGGACGCGGCCATTGTCGAGCAAACGATTCCCCTTTCTGTTGATTTTAATGGCAATGGGGTTGTGGATTTTCCGGACTTCTTGCTCTTTGTCGATGTGTTTGGGTCCCAGTATGATAAAGAGAAGTATGAGATAAAATACGATCTGAATGTCAATGGCGAGATTGGGTTTGGCGATTTTCTGCTCTTTGTGGAGAGCTTCGGCAAAACGATGAATCATCAATAGCTTTGGCAAGGCGACGATTACAGTAACGGCGAGCGACCCCTATGGCGAGACCGCCACACACCAGATCCCAAAAAATATGATTCCCTCCCGCGTTACAATCTTCCCACTCGCGCTCGTCACCGTCAGTTTACTGAGCCTTCTGCTCTTGCTATTCCCATGGTCCCTATCCACCCAGACCAGCGGCTTTTCCCTATCTCTGGACTTAGATAATTCTGAAGGCGACCAGACAGTCTCCTCTCTCGATGTCTTTCCCAATCGCACGATTCCCATTCAAATCTTCGGCACAGATATTGCGGCTGCAAGCGATCTCTCCCTGCGCTTTGAATTCGATCCCACGCAGGTTGCTTACGAAGGATTTAAGCGGTCGAATATCGTATCTGGCACCTCTGCGCTTACGGGAAAGGACTTTGCAAATATCGGGATAACCTTATCCGACGGAACTGCAATCAGTGGTCTTATAGGCACCATTCGCTTTCGCACGAGCGATGCGTTTTCAGGCACAGACATACGATTGGTGCGTGCAAGACTTGTGCGAGAGGGACAGACTGAGACCGTACCAATGGACCTGAGCATTACCTTGAGGATTGCCAAACCCCCTTCTCCGGACTTTGACAGGAGTGGAACGGTGGGCATCCCGGACTTTTTGCTCTTTGTCGATGCCTTTGGTTCCCGAAAAGGTCAAGAGGCGTATGAGGCAAAATATGATCTGGATGTCAATGGCGAGATTGGGATCCCCGATTTTCTGATCTTCGTCGATAGCTTTGGCAAAGTCGTCAACCGCGCACCTGTCTTCACGTCAGAACCTCCCGTGACGCGCTCCGTAGATGAGAACACCCCCTCCGGACAGCCCATAGGCGACCCCATCTTAGCAACCGATGGCGATGGCGATACCCTCACCTATCGCCTCAGCGGTGCCGACGCCGATAGCTTTGCCATTGAGGAGAACGCAGGACACATTCAGACAAAAGGGACATACAACTTTGAGCAGCAGGATAAGTATTCCGTCACAGTCCATGTGAGTGATGGCGAAGGTGGTGAAGCCAGCCTTGTTGTAGGTATTGCCATCAACGACATCGATGAACCCCCAGGACAGCCTGCCCCACCGCGTGTCTCGGCGATCGCGTCCACAACCCTGACGGTAATCTGGACAGAACCTTCCAACACAGGTCCTGAGATCACCGACTACGATGTGCAATACCGCCAAGCCGACAGTGATGAGTTCATCGATGCAAATTATGATGGCACAGGACGGACGGTGCGCCTGAGGGGACTATTTTCAAGCACGCGCTATGCGATACAGGTGCGCGCGACTAACGAAGAAGGCACGAGTGAATGGTCTGAGTCGGGTGAGTGGAAGACCTCTGAGCTATTGATAGTACCGGGTGGTGGCGGTGGTAGTGGTGGTAGCAGTGGTGGCGGTGGTAGTGGTGGTAGTAGTGGTAGCAGTGGTGGCGGTGGTAGTGGTGGTAGTACGTCACAGCCTCCCCCTTCTCCCCCTCCTCCGCCGAGTAATAAGCCCCCGACCTTCGACGACGGCTCAAGCACCACCCGCAGCCTCGCCGAAAACACGACAGGCATCCAGGACATCGGCAACTCAATAACCGCCACCGATCCCGAAGGCACCACCGTGACCTACCGCCTTGCAGGTGGCGACACGGATCAATTCACCATCGACACCAACAACGGCCAACTTCGCACACAGACCGGCGTAGATTACAACTATGAAGAGAAAAATCGCTATTCGGTGACGGTAGAAGCAGCGGACGATCAGGGCGGGCGTGCGACCATCACAGTGACAATAAACATAACCGACGACGACAACGAACGGCCAGAAAGACCCGACCGTCCCTCGGTAACAGCCTCAACGCTGAATAATCTCTCCATACGCTGGACCGCACCTGCCAACACCGGCCCCAACATCAAAGACTACGACGTGCAATATAGGGAGAGCGGCGGCACGTTCGCCGAGTGGCAACACAATGGACCCGGTACGAGCACGACCATCACCAGCTTGAATGCCAACACGTCCTATGAGGTGCAGGTACTGGCACGTAGTCCCGAAGGACAGAGCCAGTGGTCCGAATCCGTTACTGTGAGCACTGTCGTCAATCAAGCTCCCACGTTTAATGAGGGTTCGAGTATTACCCACCGTATAGCAGAGAACACGACCGGGACACATAACATCGGCAACCCGGTCACTGCCACAGACAGCGACGGGGGGACGCTGACCTACAGCCTTGAGGGGACGGACCGGACCTCCTTCGCAATCGATGGCAACCAGCTTCAGACCAGGGCGGGCGTCACCTACGACTACGAGAAGAAGGACAGATATGAGGTAACGGTGCGCGTAGAAGATGGTCAGGGCGGCAGCAACACCATCGAAGTGACGATTAACCTGACCGATGTGAACGAAGCCCCCACATTTACCAGCATTGAGACCTTCAAGATACCGGAAAATTACCAGTACATCAATCGGGTGAATGCCGAGGATGTCGATAACGGCGACGACATCACCGGCTACACCATTACCGGCGGTGCCGACCGGAACGAGATCGAATTCACCAACGAGAGTATATTGATCTTCAAGGATGTCTCCAACTTCGAGAATCCCACGGACGCCGGGCGCAACAATGAATACATCGTCGTGGTCACAGCGACCGGTGGCACGGGAGGCCGCGCACTGACCGCAGCGCAGACCATCACCATCACAGTCACCGACAAAAACGAACCGCCGGGCAAACCCGATCGGCCTGTGGTGAGCAATGAGAGGGAAAATAGCCTGACCGTGACCTGGACCGAGCCGACTAACACCGGGCCTGACATTACCGACTACGACGTGCAATACCGGCAAGGCACCAGTGGCGCATTCACCGATGTCAATTACAACGGCACCGGCACGACCACGACGCTAACAGGCTTGAATCCAAATACGATGTATCAGGTGCGGGTGTGGGCAAAGAACGCCGAAGGGACGAGCAAATGGTCCAATTCAGGCCAGGGCACGACCACACTGATCAGCGAAAATCAGCCAGCGGTCCCGGTGGGGAAGCTGGCGGACCGCACGCTGCGCGTGGGTGACGTCTCAGGAAGCGTGGAAGTGGCGGGGGCGTTCCATGACCCGGAGGGCAATGCGCTGACCTACGGCGCGACCTCATCGGCACCAGCCGTGGCGACGGTCAGCCTGTCGGGAACACGGGTGACGATCACGCCAGTAGCCGAGGGACAGGCAACCGTCACAGTGACGGCGATTGACAAAGACGGATCGAACACGAGCGCGGCGCAGCCGTTCGCTGTAACAGTACTGCCGATAACCGCGATCGACTATGACACCGACGATGACGGCCTCATCGAGATCACGACGCTCGCGCAATTGAATGCAGTCCGTCACGACCTGAATGGGGACGGAATACCCACAGATAGCGGGAGGGCCGCGTATGACCAGGCGTTTACCGATCAGGTAGCTTGCGGCGGTCTCGGATGCACGGGATATGAACTGAGCGCGGACCTGGACTTCGACACCAACGGAAGCGGCGATGCCGACGCTGGCGACACGTATTGGAACGATGGCGCAGGCTGGGTGCCCATCGGCGGTGCCGGGAGTGGCCCGGATATCAGGCGCAACCCGTTCCTTGCGACCTTCGAGGGCAATGGACACACCATCGCCAACCTTTTTTTTGATACACGCAAAAATGTCTTCGGATTTTTCGGCTACACTGGCGCGGTCAGTGTCATCCGAAACGTCGGGCTGACTAACGTCCATCTTTCGGGAAAAATCTATCTCGGCGGGTTGGTCGGGGATAACCGCGGCATCATCACCAACTGTTACGTCACCGGCTCCGTCTCGGGGGATGGTATGACCGGCGGACTCGTCGGGGACAACTACGGTCCCATCACTGACAGTTATGTCTCCGTCTCCGTCTCGGGGAATGATATGGTCGGCGGACTCGTCGGAAGAAATTACGATGCCATTACCAACAGTTATACCACTCGCTCCGTCTCGGGGGATGGCTATGTCGGCGGACTGGTGGGAAACAACTACGGTCCCATCGCCGCCAGCTACGCCACGGGCCACGTGTCAGGACGTACCGTGGTCGGCGGACTCGTCGGAAGACACAGAGGCACCATCACTGCCTGCTACACCACGGGCCGCGTCTCGGGAGGTAATAATGTTGGCATAATGGTCGGGATCGACGGCAACAATAGCACCGTCGCCGCCAGCTACGCCACGGGCCGCATCTCGGGAGATATCTATGTCGGCGGACTGGTCAACATCGACCTGGGCACCGTCGTCGCCAGCTACTATGACCTGAACACCTCCGGGCCTGGTAGGGCCCCTGGCGAAGGCCAGACCACAACGGCGTTGCAGGAACCCACGAACTACAGCGGGATTTATCAGACCTGGAACCGGGACCTGGACAGCGATGGCATGACTGACGATCCCTGGGCCTTTGGGACGGCTACGCAGTATCCGGTTCTGGCGGTGGACTTCAACGGCGATGGGCAGGCGACATGGCAGGAGTTCGGCTACCAGCTTCGGGAAGGACCAACGCTGACCGCGACAGCCACGACAGCCCAGGTTGCCCTGAGTTGGACCGCGGTGGATGCGAGCTTCTGGACCTCGGCACCGGACATCACCTATACTCTGACACGCTACGACGGCACCACCGACGAGACCCTCGCGGAGGAAACCAGTGACTTGCAATACACCGATACCGATGTGACCGCAGGCGCGACCTATACCTACCAGGTGGCGGCCGTGGTCGCGGGTGGGGAAGCGACGCACAGTACACTGGTCTCGGTGACCGTGCCGGATCTGACGGATTAAGCCATGATAGAAAGTCATAATATGCAACACCGCGTTAAATTTTTCCCACTCGCGCTCGGCACCGTCAGTTTGCTGAGCCTTCTGCTCCTGCTATTCCCGTGGTCGCTATCCACACAGACCAGCAGCTTTTCCCTATCTCTGGACTTAGACAGTTCTGAAGGGGATAGCAAATAACATAACTGATGTTACGCAGCGACTGTATCTACCTCGTCATTCAAGCACCCTCCCCGAAGAAGAGAAAGGTGTTCTGAAATATCTGCTTGTATCGCACAGTGGGACATGCATTTTGGATTGGACAGAAAGCATGTAAGGATGAAAAATATCTTTACTATGGGCGATATATCGTCTTAAGATGGATTATATCGCTTATTTAATTTATAACAACCTGTTAATAATCAGAATATTAGCCAGACTACTCGTGCTATTGGGTGATATATCATCCAATAGCACGAAATTTCGTCTGGATTTTTGTTTTGTATCTTTATTAAAAATAACACCTTATACGCAAATCAGTATTTGCACGAACTCAAATTGGCATATATATTTGGGTCTGAGTGATAGACACAATTGAGGAGGTTCAGTCCCTTGACCATGCGATTTTGAATATGATCATAGTGCCAACAGATTAAGTCATTGCTTTGAATATAACACTATAAATGCACGACTGCGTAACATCAGTTTTTAAGATAACCCGTCGGCACCATAAAATTATGATTCCCTCCCGCGTTAAATTTTTTCCACTCGCGCTCGTCACCGTCAGTTTGCTGAGCCTTCTGCTCCTGCTATTCCCATGGTCCCTATCCACCCAGACCAGCAGCTTTTCCATTTCTCTGGATTTGGACGATTCTGAAGGCGATCAAGCTGTCTCCTCTCTCGATGTCTTTCCCAATCGCACGGTTCCCATCCAAATCTTCGGCACAGATATTGCGTCTGCAAGCGATATCTCCCTGCGCGTTGAATTCGATCCCACGCAGGTTGCTTACGAAGGATTTAAGCGGTCGAATATCGTATCTGGCACCTCTGCGCTTACGGGAAAGGATTTTGCAAATATCGGGATAACCTTATCGGCTGGCAATGCAATCAGCGGTCTTATAGGCACCATTCGCTTTCGCACGAGCGATGCGTTTTCAGGCACAGACATACGATTGGTGCGTGCAAGACTTGTGCGAGAGGGACAGACTGAGACCGTACCAATGGACCTGAGCATTACCTTGAGGATTGCCAAACCGCCTTCTCCGGACTTTGACAGGAGTGGAACGGTGGGCATCCCGGACTTTTTGCTCTTTGTCGATGCGTTTGGTTCTCAAAAAGGTCAAGAGGCGTATAAGGCAAAATATGATCTGGATGTCAATGGCGAGATTGGGATTCCCGATTTTCTGATCTTCGTCGATAGCTTTGGCAAAGTCGTCAACCGCGCACCTGTCTTCACGTCAGAACCTCCCGTGACGCGCTCCGTAGATGAGAACACCCCCTCCGGACAGCCCATAGGCGACCCCATCTTAGCAACCGATGGCGATGGCGATACCCTCACCTATCGCCTCAGCGGGGACGATGCAGACAGCTTTGCCATAGACGAGAGCACAGGACACATTCAGACAAAAGGGACGTATAACTTTGAGCAGAAGGACAACTATTCCCTCATCGTCTATGTCAGTGATGGCGAAGGTGGTGAGGCCAGCCTTGCTGTCGGTATTGCCATCAACGACATCGATGAACCCCCTATGCAACCTGCCCCACCGCGTGTCTCGGCGATTGCGCCCACAACCCTGACGGTAATCTGGACAGAACCTTCAAACACCGGTCCTGAGATCACCGACTACGATGTGCAATACCGCCAAGCCGACAGTGATGAGTTCATCGATGCAAATTATGACGGCACAGGACGGACGGTGCGCCTGAGGGGACTATTTTCAAGCACGCGCTATGCGATACAGGTGCGCGCGCACAACGAGGAAGGCACGAGTGCGTGGTCTGAGTCTGGAGAGTGGACGACCTCTGCGCTGAGTGGCGGAGGAGGAGGGGGAGGGGGCGGAGGAGGGACGTCCCCGCCACCACGACCACAACCACCACGACCACAGCCACCACAACCACAGCCACCACAACCACAGCCACCCCCTCCTCCACCGGGCCCTAATCAGGCTCCCACCTTCAACGACGGTGCGAACACCTCCCGCAGTGTGGCTGAGAACACGGCACCCAATCAAAACATCCAGCACCCGGTCAGCGCCACTGATGATGACCGTGACCGCCTGACCTACCGCCTCAGCGGGGACGATGCCGATTCCTTCACCATCAACGCAAGCAATGGTCAGCTTCGCACCCGGTCAGGCATCACTTATGACCACGAAGCGCTAAAGAATAGCTATGACGTGACAATAACCGCAGACGACAATCGCGGTGGCACAGCCACCATTGACGTGACCATCTATGTGGGCGATGTAAACGAACCGCCCGAGAGACCGGCCAGACCACAAGTAGCGCCAGCCTCATCGACCAGCCTGACCGTGACATGGACCGAGCCGACAAACACCGGTCCCGACATCTACGACTACGACGTACAATATCGAACAGGCAGCGGCAGCTTCATCCCCCATCCGCACAATAACACCAGTATAACCACAACCATCACAGACCTTGACGTGAACACGCGCTACGAAGTGCAGGTGAAGGCGCACAATGACGAAGGACCGAGCCTGTGGTCCTCCTCAGGCTTTGGCACCACCAGTGCCAACCAGCGGCCAGTATTCGACGAAACCTCACCAACGCGCAGCCTCGCCGAGAACACCCCTGGTAGCCAGGACATCGGTACCCCGATAAGCGCGACCGACCCCGAAGGCCGCACAGTGAGCTACCGTCTTACAGGCGGCGATACAGATCAATTCGCCATCCTCTCAAGCAACGGCCAACTTCAGACCCAAACCGGCGTTGATTACAACTTTGAGGCGCGAAATCGCTATTCGGTAACGGTAGAAGCAGCGGACGATCAGGGCGGACGTACGACCATCACAGTGACAATTGACATAACCGATGACGACAACGAACAACCGGACAGACCTGACCGTCCCTCGGTGACGGCCTCAACACTGAATAGCCTATCCATACGTTGGACAGCCCCGTCCAATCCCGGTCCCAACATCAACGACTACGATGTGCAGTATAAGGAGAGCAGTGGCACATTCACCGACTGGCCACACACCAGTCGCAGTACAAGTACGACCATCACCAGCCTGACGGCCAACACGCAATACGAAGTGCAAGTCCTCGCACGCAGCCCCGAAGGACAGAGCCAGTGGTCCGAATCCGTTACTGTGAGCACTGTCGCCAATCAGGCACCCACGTTTAATGAGGGTTCGAGTACTACCCGCAGGATAGCAGAGAACACGACTGGCACCCACAACATCGGCAACCCCATAACCGCCACTGACCGCGACGGAGGCACACTGACCTACCGCCTCGAAGGCACGGACCAGGCCTCCTTCTCTCTCGATGGCAACCAGCTTCAGACCCTATCGGGCGTCATCTACAACTTTGAGGAGAAGAACAGATATGAAGTGACAGTGCGCGTAGAAGACGGTCAGGGCGGCAGCAACACCATCGAAGTGACAATCAACCTGATAGACGAACAGGAACCACCCGAGACGCCAAACCCTCCCAGCGTCTCAGCGGCCTCATCGACCAGCCTGACTGTGACCTGGGACGAGCCGACAAACACCGGTCCGGACATCAATCGCTACAACGTGCAATACCGCGAAGGCGACAGCGGCGGCTTCACCTCCTATTCTCACAACAGTACGGAACGCACCGCGACCATCACTGGTCGGACCCCGGGCACGAGTTATGAGGCACAGGTGCGAGCGCACAACGCCGAAGGCTGGAGCGACTGGTCCACCTCGGGCACGGGAAGCACCAGTGCCAATGAGTTGCCAGTATTCACCGATAGATCGAGTGCCACGCGCAGCTTTGACGAAAACACCACAGGCGTCCACAACATCGGTGATCCAATCAGTGCAACTGACCCCGAGAACACCACGTTGGCCTATAGCCTCGAAGGACAGGACAAGGATGCCTTCACCATTGACACACGCAACGGTCAGATTCGCACCAAATCGGGTCAGACCTACGACTACGAGACACAACCCAGCTATCTTGTGGATGTGAAAGCAACCGACGGGCACAGCGGCGATAGTGCCATCCCCGTGTTCATTGACCTGAACGATGTCAACGAACCGCCCACATTTATCAGCGATGCGACCTTCGAGGCGGAAGAAAATAACCAGTTCGCTGGCCTGGTGGATGCCGAGGATGTCGATAGCGGCGATGGCATCACCGGGTACACCATCACCGGAGGCAGTGACCGGGACCTGCTCGAGATCAATAGCGGAGGCACTTTGACCTTCAAGGACGCCCCCAACTTTGAGAATCCCACGGATAGCGGAAGGAACAACACATACATCGTCGAGGTCACAGTAACCGGCGGCACGGGTGGCCGCGCACTGACCGCAGCGCAGACCATCACCATCACCGTCACCGACGAGAACGAACTGCCCCATTTCACCAGCGACGATGCCTTCACAGTCAAAGAAAATAACAAATTTGTCGGCAGAATGGCTGCCGATGATATCGACAGAGCCGATCGCATCACAGGCTACGAAGTCACCGGCGGATCCGACCAGAACGAGTTTGAGATCACCAACACGAATCAATTGCACTTCCAGGATGATCCGGACTTCGAGCGTCCGGCGGACTCTGGGAACAACAACGAATACATCATAGAGGTCACAGCGACTGGCGGCGCGGACACCCGGGCGCGAACAGTAACGCAAGAGATAACTGTCACTGTAGAAGATGAGGACGAACCGCCGGGCAAGCCCGATCCACCCACGGCGAGCAACGAGACGGAGAATAGCCTGACCGTGAGTTGGGACGAGCCGACAAACACCGGTCCCGACATCACGAACTACCATGTGCAATACCGCATAAGTGGTGCGTTCACCGACTGGTCAGACACTGGTCCCTCCCGAACCCGCACCATCACCGGCTTGCGCTCGGGCACGACCTACCAGATACAGGTGCAGGCAGAGAACGCCGAAGGGAAGGGCGCGTGGTCCAATATAGGCAGCGGAACCACGCTCACCGCGCCGACAGTATCGAGCGTCGCGTTCACCTCCGCCCCGGCCTCTGGGCAGAACAACACCTACAAGCTGAATGACATAATGGATATCACCGTAACCTTCAACGAGGCGGTAACAGTCACAGGCACACCTCAGATTGACCTCACGATAGATAAAACAGTACACCAGGCCGACTATAAAAGCGGCTCGGGCACGACCCAGCTCGTATTCCAATACACCGTGCAGAACACCGACGAAGACACCGACGGGGCAACCATCAACGCCAATGGCCTCAAGCTCAACGGCGGGCGCATCCGCAGACACAATACTGCCATAACCGCGGACCTGGTACACGCGGCGCGCACCAATCAGTCCAGCCACAAGGTCGATGGCATCGCGCCGGGGCTTACCGACGCAGAAGTAAAGGACGACGAGTTGGCACTGACCTACGGCGAAGTGCTCGACAGCAATTCAAAACCAGCGACCAGCGACTTTGCGGTTACCGTAGATGGCACGGCGAGGAGCGTCTCTACGGTTACGATGCGTAGCAGCGAGGTGGAACTCACCCTCGCCTCTGCCGTAACATCGGGTCAGACGGTAATACTGGCCTACACGCCGGGAACCAACCCGATCCGCGACAGGGCGCATAACCCGGCCGTCGCCTTCACGACACTGACGGTGGCGAACGAGACTCAGGTCCAGATCGTCAGTGTCTGCAGCCGCACCGCACAGGTCCGCGACGCAATTATAGCTGCATCGCCTGTTAGCACTTGCGGCGCTGTCACGGCGGACCATCTGTCTGCGATCACCAGCCTCTCCCTGTTTAACGAAAACATCTCGACGCTAAAAGCCAACGACTTTTCCGGGATGATCGCGTTGCAAGACCTCATCCTGACCTTTAACTCCCTCACCACGTTACCCGATAACGTCTTTTCCGGGCTAACTGCGCTGGAAGAACTCTCCCTGAATTTCAACGATCTCAGTACTTTGGACGCGGACGCATTTTCCGAACTGACAGCACTAAAAAAACTCTATCTGTCCAACAACGACCTCAGCAGCCTAAATGCGAATATCTTCTCCAATCTGTCGGCACTGGAAATACTCTACCTGCATGACAACGACCTCAGCACTCTGGATGCGAATATCTTCTCTAACCTGTCGGCACTGAAAGAACTTTCTCTATCCAGGAACGACCTCAGCAGCCTAAATGCGAATATCTTCTCCAATCTGTCGGCACTGGAAGAACTCTATATGTCCAGCAACGACCTCACCAGCCTACCAGCGAATATCTTCTCCAATCTGTCGGCACTGAAAGTACTTTCTCCACCCGGTAACAAACTCAGCAGTCTGGATGCGAATATCTTCTCCAACCTGTCGGCACTGGAAGAACTCTACCTGTCCAGCAACGAACTCACCAGCCTACCAGCGAATATCTTCTCCAACCTGTCGGTACTGAAAAGGCTCGGCCTGGATAACAACGACCTCAGCAGTCTGGATGCGAATATCTTTTCCAACCTGTCGGCACTACAAAGGCTCGACCTGGATAGAAACACACTCACCACACTGCCAGCGAATATCTTTTCCAACCTGTCGGTACTGGAAGAACTCTACCTGGAGGAAAACGACCTCAGCAGCCTGAATGCAAACGCGTTTTCGGGTCTAACCGCGCTGGAAACACTCTGGCTGCACGAGAACGATCTACAATCAACCTCCCTGCCAACGGGTGTATTTTCCAGCTTGACAACACTTGAAACGCTCCGTCTGGACGAAAACCAACTCAGCAGCTTGCTGGCAAATCTCTTTTCCGGACTGTCATCGCTTCAAGAACTCTATCTCAACGGCCAACAAACCAGCCACGAACTCAGCAGCCTGAACGCGAACACATTTTCTGGTCTAACCGCGCTGAAAACACTCTGGTTGGATAACAACAACCTCAGCAGCCTGCCCAATAGCGTATTTTCCAAACTAACTGAGCTGACAACCCTCAAGCTGTCTTATAACAACCTCAGCAGCCTGCCCGATAGCGTATTTTTTAAACTGACCGAACTGACAACGCTCAAACTGGAGAGCAACACAGTTGATCCCCTGCCCATTACCATTTCCCTGGAATCAGTTACCTCCGGTATATTCAGGGCTAAAGCACACACCGGCGCGCCCTTTGCAATGCTCCTGCCACTCTATGTGGTCAATGGCACCATTGACGGCGGCGCAAGCAGCATTGAAATCTCTCAGGGCAACATACAAAGCAATACCCTCACAATTTCCCGCACAACAGGCACCACCGCTGCCGTCACCGCTGACATCGGAACATTGCCAGACTTGCCTCCGGATGACAGCGGATACGCGCTCGTCAAATCCACCGACTTGCCACTGACAGTGATAGATGCAGAACCCGGTGTGAACATCTATCCTACCGCATTGACCATACCGGAGGGCAACAGCGACACGTACACAGCGGTTCTGACCTCGCAACCGACCGCCGACGTGACCGTCACCGTGACCGTACCGACAGGTTCTGATGCCTCAGCGTCCCCATCGCCACTAACATTCACACAGGACAATTGGAACACTTCGCAAGCCGTGACTGTCACCACACAGACCGACACAGATAACACGGATGACACGGTCACGCTGACCCACGCAGTAAGCGGTGGAAACTATCAAAGCGTGACCGCGGAAAACGTAACCGTGACAATTGCAGAGGTAGATGTCAGCACCAACAACTCGCCGGTCTTCACCAGTGCCAATATCTTTGATATAGACGAAAACGAAACCGAGGTCGGCACGGTAGTCGCCACAGATGCCGATGCGAGAGACTACATCACGGGCTATGAGATTACCGGCGGTGCTGCCCAGGCGCTATTCTCGATCACGAGCGGGGGTGTATTGACCTTTGTGACCGCCCCCGACTACGAACGACCATCTACCACAGCGAGCAATAACAGATACGTCATCGTGGTCACGGCGACCAGTGGCACGGGCACCAGAGAAAGAACAGCGACTCAGACCATAACCGTCGTCGTAGATGATGTAGATGAACCGCCGGGACAGCCACCAGCACCAATACTGGTTCTTTCCGGCGTTAGAGTTCCCATTATCGAGGTGAGCCAGGGCCGGACACAGCCGACGAATACGGGTCCTGACATCACCGCCTATGACATTCAGTATCGCGTCGTGAACACCGGCGACTTCAAAAGCACAAGCCTCACCCTGGGCCCGGACCGGGACTGGCCGGTGCGGATCGAGGAATTGAATCGAAACCAGACTTATGAAGTGCAGGTGCGGGCGATCAATGACGAAGGGGAGAGCGAGTGGTCTCCTTCGGCCGAGATGACGATCCCCAATACCTCGCCGATAGCCAGCAGCATCGACGATGTAACGCTTCCCGCAGGGGGTGCTGTCGAGAGGGTAGATGTGGATGACGTCTTCGACGATCCCGACGATTCTCGCCTGCGATATACGGCATCGTCGAGCAACAGTGCCGCCGCGACCGTGCAGATGAGCAATAACGTGGTCCTGATCACCCCAGTGGCCACAGGCACTGCGACCATTACCGTAACGGCAACCGATCCCTGGGGTGCAAGCACCTCAACAACCTTCGATGCGAATATCCAGACACCGACCTTATCAGCCCCCACCCTGAGCATCAGCGGGAACCTCTTCACAATTGGATTCACCGATAATTTTGCAGCCAACGAAATCCGGGCTTATCGGATCAGAGTTCGGCAAAAGACGCCTATCGCGGGGGGGGCTGCAGGGTGCGTTATCATCGCGAACGATAACAATATCCCCACTACCTTTCCGATAACGCTGGAAGACCTGATCTCCGATTTCTTTGAGCCAGGCACCACTTATGAGGCCGATTACGGATACCTCGGCACGGATTGTGGCGACAGCGTAATAGGCGTTCGCTCCGCGACTGCCGAAGCGACCACAGATGGAACCCCTTCCTTCGATATCGACCTTGTCTTTGTCGGCAGCATCTCCTCAAAATACCGGACAGCAGTTGAAACCGCTACCCAGCGTTGGGAGCAAATCATCGCGGGCGACATTCCCAACCATCATTTGTCCAGTAGCAGCCGCAGCTTCTTGAACAGAATTTATCCAGGGACCACCGCTCCCGAAGTTGTCGATGATCTGAGGATCTATGTGGAAATTGAGGAAATTGACGGAGAAGGAGGCACACTCGGACAAGCGGGACCAGATCTGTGGCGCATTCCGTCCTCCCTGCCAATCGCAGCTGGCATCGAACTTGACGAGGACGACCTGGGTACTATGTCTAACCAACTATTGGCAGCCCTTATCCTGCACGAGATAGGTCACACCCTGGGATTTGGCGTTGAACCCTGGGATGATCACAACCTGCTGAAGAACCCATCCATCGACGTGTATAACAACCGCATTGTTCCCGCGCCCGACACGCATTTCTCGGGTGCAAATGCGATTGCGGCTTTCAATGCCGCAGGTGGGTCGAGCTATATGGGCGCAAAGGTGCCGGTGGAGAACTCGTACGGAGGAGCGGGTAACCGGGACAGTCACTGGCGGGAATCTGTGCTCGACAACGAACTCATGACGCCCAGATTAGCCTCGACAGGTCCATACCCAATGAGCGCGATCACGATCCAATCGCTCGCCGATTTAGGCTATCGCGTCGATGTCACGCAGGCCGACGCGTACACCCTACCTTCCTCTTCCTCTACTACCGGTGTAAGAGCGGCTGAGGGTCTCCCGATCAACTGTACCATCACAATACACCCCGACGCAGGGCCAGATAAGCCCGAGCCTATTACCTTGAATCTAAAGCCAGCGGGTAACTAATGTTGCGCATTATTAAAATATTCCCACTCGCGCTCGGCACTGCCAGTCTGCTGAGCCTGATACTCTTGTTCTTCCCGTGGTCTCTTTTTTCCCAGAATAACAGCCCCCCATCCCCGGACTTTGACGGAAATGGGGTCGTGGGGATTCCCGATTTTTTGTTATTTGTCGAGGCATTCGGCTCAAAGGAAGATCAAGAGGAGTATGAGTCAACATACGACCTGGACGGCAATGGCGAGATTGGGATCTCCGATTTTCTGATCTTTGTCGATAACTTCGGCAAAGAGGTAAAACGCCTGCCGCCCACCTGCATGCCAACTTCCAATAGTCTGCACCCCAACGTGACCCTATCGGACAGAGCTGGGCAATACCGACTAACACTTATAGAAGTAGTCAACGGCAGCGACGCCCGCTCCGCGCAGGGCACACTCACCCTGCGCCAACAACCGTCGGAACTCGACTCATTGGGCAATTCAGCGACGCCATTATACGGATTTACAGACATAAATCTCCGCGCAGTTGGTGCTTATGAGGTCGGCGACCCCGATAGTGAAGACCCGCAAGCACCGGGCGTTCTCATACTCGAAAGCGACCGCGATGGCGCACGCCGCATATTGTTGCGCCTGGGTGCAGACGCCAATCGACGAGACGACATGCTCTTCGACGGCGCTTACACGGTACTGGAAGTGCACGAAATAGCCGCCGACGGTTTTGCAGGCAACTGGCGCAGCGGCCTGCGATTATCGCTCAGCGAAGGCTACTTCTGTGCGCGCAAGGAGTTCTGATCATCAGGGGTTCTCTACTCTCAATTCGGACGAATCCAGCGTTTTTTCCACTCCCGCATAATGTAAAAATGCTGTTGCACCTTGCTATAACGGCGCAAAACCTCGATCACCTTTAACCGCAAAACATACTTTTCCCGTTCCATAACGCCTCCTCTTATGTACTCCTATCGCCTTCCCGATACCGATCCAAAATCCCGAGCAACTCTTCTGCCACCTCTGACTTTTCGTCGTATAAATTATTCTGCTCCTCCGGATCAGAAGCCATATCGTAAAGCTGCATCGGCGGTGCATCCGCTGGCACATCTGCTTCTTTCAAACTCCACCCACCCGAACCGCGGCATGCCACCAGCTTCCACTGATCCTTGCGAATTGCAAACTCCCCGCTAATCGAATGATGCACCGTCGCCTCCCGAATCGTCTCCTCCTGATCGCCCCGCATATACGGCAAAATATTATAACTATCCTCCCCCGCATCCCTCGGCAAATCCACATCGCAAATCCCGGCCACAGTCGCCAGCAAATCCGTCAAACACACCGTCTTATCACAACGCGACCCCGGCGCAATCACCCCCGGCCACGAAGCGATAAACGGAATGCGATGCCCGCCATCCCATGCATCGGACTTTTGCCCCCGATAAATATAATTCCCCAAATGATCGTACTTCTCCTTCAGCCCTATCGGCTCTTCGTGACAGCCATTATCACTCGTCACAATAATCAGCGTATCATCCGCCAACCCATTGCGCTTCACCGCCGCCAAAATGCGCCCAACACTCCAATCGTGCTCCGTCACATAATCGCCGTATTCCCCCGCCTGGCTTCGCCCTGCAAATCGCCCCCGCGCAAAATGCGGCGTATGCGGCGAAGGCGCTGGAAAATACAAAAAGAACGGCTTATCCTCATTCTCTTTCGCGTGCTGATTGATAAACCCCTCGGCGCGAATCGTCAACTCCAGCAAACACGTATCATGCATAAACCCGGGCGCACACGCACCCCCTCGCCAAAATGCTGGCCTGGGCGAATCCGCAGTCTCCTCAATCGGTTGCTCCACCACCACCCCATCTTCAATATAACAATACGGATCCATATCCAGCGACGCCGGAATAATAAACGAATAATCAAAACCCACCGTATGGGGTCCATTTGTCAACGGCGCGGAAAAATTCACCGTCTCCCCATTCGCCCTCTCAGCCCCATCTCTAACCTGCCAACCCAACCCCAAATGCCACTTACCCACGCACGCCGTCGTATAACCCTCATCGCGCAACTGCGATGGCACAGTCATCCGCCCATCTTCAAGCAACGGATCAGAATATCCACCTAAAACCCCGCGCTTCAACCGCGACCGCCAGCAATAACGCCCCGTCATCACCCCATACCGCGTGGGCGTACACACCGCAGAATTGCTATGTGCATCCGTAAAAATCATCCCTTCAGACGCGAGTTGATCGGTATGCGGCGTTGGAATCTTCGAATCGGGATTCAAACAACTCACATCCCCGTACCCCCAGTCATCGGCCAACAAGTAAATAATATTTGGCTTGCTTATCATGCAAACTCCTTTCCATTATACCAAAAACTTTTGATTGACCACGTCAATATACAAAAAGCCACGCTCAACTTTGAGCATGGCTTCAAATCCTTTTCACCGTGATATGAGTATCCTTAAAACGCTCTAACCTTCGATCATTCGTCAAAAATATATCGCATTTCGAGATAATAGCCGCCCCAGATAAAATGACCGGGGCTGTATCCAAATACAGGCGCATGATCAGTCATTCCAACTATCGCGTTCTGCTTGCAAATATGTATCTACTTGCTCGCGCACTGGAGGTATGTGACCACGGGCATTTTGTTTTTTATGAATATCTGAAAGCACATCGTGCACAGGACGTTTTGAGACTTCCTCCAAAGATTTGACAACAACGCGCACCTTGCCCTTTGGTATCGGAATTTCCCTATTCAGTGTTACTGTACGGCCATCAACCAGTGTTCCAGTTGCTGTATATGTATCGGTCATAGCATTCGTTCCTCACCATGTAGTCCAAAGCACACATCAACGATTTGGAATATACCCAAAGTTATGTTGAAATGCAATTCAATGCAAGACGGAAAGAACATCAAGAGAGCAAATCAACACGTCATATTTGACTTGCACATTGAGCCAATACCCTTCATGCATGAGTGACTATCACGAGCGAGATGGTCTTATATAGTCCCTCTCCTACAATCATGGATCATATCTGCGGGAGATGTACTCACCCGTTTCAAATTGAGGTCTTCATGTCTGACAAACCAAACATCCTCTGGATCTGCACGGACCAGCAGCGCTTTGACACCCTCGGCTGTTATGGCAATCCCTATACCTACACCCCCAACCTGGATCGCCTCGCCGAACAAAGCATCCTCTTTGAATACGCCTTCTCGCAAAGTCCCGTCTGCACACCCAGCCGATCCAGCTTTCTCACCGGACGCTACCCGCGCACCACGCGCTGCCGACAAAACGGCCAATCCATTCCCAGCGACGAAATCCCCGTCACCAAAATGCTCCACGACGCCGGATACGTATGCGGCCTATCGGGCAAACTCCACATCTCAGCATGCAACCCCAGCGCGTGTCACGGCACAGAACGCCGCATAGGCGACGGCTACGACCAGTTCTTCTGGTCACACGACCCCGCCCCCAGATGGCCCACCAATGACTATCACCAGTGGTTGCGCGACAAGGGCCTGAAGCGCGATATCCAGACTTTTCCCGATTCTCGATACGTACAGGTACTCCCCTCTGAAGAACACAGCCAGACCACCTATTGCATCCAACGCGCCATCACCTTCATCCGCCGATGCGCTGAAGAAGGCATACCCTGGACCTTTTCGCTCAACCCCTTTGACCCGCATCACGCCTTTGATCCCCCGCGCGAAGACCTCAAACGCTACCGCGATATAATTGACGACCTACCCTTGCCCAACTACGTCGAAGGCGAACTCGACGACAAACCCATCTGGCAACGCATCGATCACGGTGGCTCCTACGGCGGCAGAGGTATGTATGCGTACGATCAAATGACCGACACCGATCACCGCTGGGTCACCGCAGCGTACTGGGCCATGGTCGATGTAATTGACCGCCAAATTGGACACCTGCTTACCTGCCTTGAAGAAACCGGTCAACGCGACAACACCTGCATCATCTTCACCTCTGACCACGGCGAAATGCTCGGCGACCACGGCATCTATCTCAAAGGACCCTTCTTCTACGAACCCGCTGTGCGCGTCCCCCTCCTCATCTCAGGACCCGGCCTTCGCAACGACGGCTCGCGCTCCACGGCACTCGTCGAACTCGTTGACCTCGCACCCACCATCCTCGAATGGGTCGGCCTCGACATCCACCCCGCCATGCAGGGCCGCACCCTCCTCCCGCTCCTGAAAGGCGACGCGCCCCTCGACCAGCATCGCGACGACATCTACTGCGAATACTACAACGCCATGCCCGGCCATAAAAACCCGCCAGCCCATGCCACCATGGTACGCACCGACCGCTACAAACTCGTCGCCGCACACGGCACGGGCGGCGGCGAACTCTACGACCTCGAAACCGATCCCACTGAAACGCACAACCAGTGGAACAACCCCGACTACACCTCTGTACGACTCGACCTCATGACCCGCCTTGCCGACCGCATGGCCTGGACCGTTGATCCTTTGCCACGGAGGGAAGCAGGATTTTGATTCCGTTAGACGTAAAAGGTGAGAAGAGACGACAGGAATAACAAAAACCTTCTGGATTGCGGCTAAAACCATGCCGCAATGACGGCTTTAATGAGTAGCACATGCTTCGCTGACTGCTGACTGCTGACTGCTGATAGCTTTTTTAAAGGAGCATTTCATGCCCGATACACAACCGCGACCCGAACACCCTCGTCCGCAATTTCAGCGCAACACATGGTTAAACCTCAACGGCACCTGGAAATTCGCCATTGACGTTGGACAATCCGGCGAAGCCAAAGGCTGGCCCCAAAATCCCGCTGATTTAGACCGCGCCATCACCGTCCCCTTCTGTCCAGAATCCAGCCTCTCGGGCATACAATACACGGATTTCATGCCCTCGGTCTGGTATCATCGCACCCTCGATATCCCCGACGAATGGACCGGCAAGCGCGTTCTCCTGCACTTCGGCGCGGTCGATTACCACTGCAAAGCCTGGGTCAATGGTCATCTTATCGGACAGCATTACGGCGGCAGTTCATCCTTCACATTTGACATCCCAGACGCGCTCTCTTCTAACGCAAACCATCTCGTCATCTGCGCCAATGACGACACGCGCTCCGGCGATCAGCCATCGGGCAAACAATGCCCCGACCTCTATTCCCGCGGCTGCCACTACACGCGCGTCACGGGGATATGGCAAACCGTCTGGCTCGAAGCCGTACCCGAATCGCGCATCGACTCTGTGCGTATCGTACCCGACCTCGACAGCAGCCGCTTTGTACTCACCCCCACATTCAAAAACGCGCATCGCGGACACACCTTCCGCGCTGTTCTCCTCAACGGCAAAGAAGAAGTCGCGGTCTCCACCATGCCCGCCACAAGCGGCGCTGCCATGTCTTTGCGCATCAAAAACCCGCAACCCTGGTCGCCAGCCAACCCCCATCTCTACGACCTCCGCTTTGAACTCTGCGACGGCGACACCACCATCGACGCCGTCAACAGCTATGCCGGACTGCGAAAATTTCATATCGAAGGCCACAAATTCTACCTCAACAACACCCCCATCTTCCTGCGCCTTGTATGGGAAAACACACCCATCCGCTTCCCCGAAATGTGTGTACCGTATCAGGGACAACCCTACGTCGTCGATGAATACGGCGGCACATGGTGGGATCCCAATGCCGTCGAAACAGAACAAGCCGCAGACCGCAAAAGCAGTTGGGGCTATGGCAAACGCCCCACCGACATCGAAGAAGTATATCACCGCATCGAAAAACTCACAGCCATACTCCTCAACCACCCCAACATCGCCGGGTATTGCTACACGCAACTCACCGACATCGAACAAGAACAAAACGGCATCTACACCTATGACCGCCGGGAAAAATACGACGCAAAACGCCTGAAAAAATACTTCGGCGCCCCAGCGGCGATTGAAAAAAAATAACTCACACAGGAGCACCCCATGGACCCCCGATGGCAAAACCTCCCGCACACCAACACCGAATTTACGCCCGCAACATATCCCAACCGCGAAACATGGGAACGAGAAAAGGCGAGACTCAAAAAGCAAATCCTCTTTGCCGCTGGCCTCTGCCCAATGCCCGAAAAAACCCCGCTCGACATCCACATCTACAACCGCATCGAGCGCGACGAGTACACCATCGAAAAAGCCTACTTCCAGAGCTTGCCCAACTTCTACGTGGGCGGCAGCCTCTTTCGTCCCCTCAACCCACAACCCAAAAACCACCCCGGCATCTTAAGCCCACACGGGCATGCACAACTCGGCCGCCTGCAACACGGCGACACATCCTATCCGGGCCGGGGCCTCACCTTTGCCCGAATGGGCTGCACAGCCTTCATGTGGGACATGGTCGATTACAACGACAGCGCCCGACATCTCTCAGGCGCATACCAGGAAGAAACCTACGGTATTGTACACCGCGCACCCTGGCCCCACAGACAAGACGACCGAATGCTCTGGAACATCGGCATCCTGGGGCTTCAACTCTGGAACAGCATCCGCGCACTCGACTTCCTCTGCGAACTCCCCGAAGTCGATACCAACCGCCTGGGTTGCACAGGCGAATCGGGCGGAGGGACCCAAACCTATAACCTCTATGCCGTTGACGACCGCCTGCACGTCGCCGCACCCGTCTGCATGGTCTCCGCCTACATGCAAGGAGGCTGTGTCTGTGAAAACGCGCCCCTCCTGCGCATTGACACCAACAACGTCGATATCGGCGCCACCTTCGCACCCAAACCCCTCATCCTCGTCAGTTCCTCACAGGACTGGACGCAACACACCCCCGACGTCGAATACCCCGCCATCAAACGCATATACGACCTCTACGACGCCGACGACCGCATCTCTCAAATCCAGATTGACGCGCCCCACGGCTACAACCTCGAAATGCGCGAAGCCGTGTACCGCTGGTTTGCCCGCTGGCTCGACCTGCCCTTTGACGACAACTTTAGCGAACCGCCCTTTGAACTCGAAGAACACAAAGACATGCTCGCCTTTTTCGATGGCCTGCCCGACGGCGCAATTACGCAACACGAAGACCTCATTCGCCAGTGCATCGCCGCATCCAAAACCACACTGGAAACCCATCGCCCAAACACACCCGACGCACTCGCTGAAAATCGACGCACCCTGGGCGAAGCCCTGTGCATCGCCATTGGTTACGACCACACCACAGTCACTTATCAACACAACGCTAAAACCCAGATCTCGCACCTCACCTGTGAAGACGGAACACTGATTGGCAACCGCCGCAAAGTGCGCGTCCCCATCCGCACCTTCACACCTGAATCCCCCTCCGATACATCCACCCTTTTAATTCACCCGCATGGCATAAACGCCCTGTACTCACCCATCATCCATGCCCTCCTCGACAAAGGTCACACCGTCTATGCCATAGACCCCTTCGACACAGGCCAAAATATCGACCAAGAAAATCCCGAAGAACCGCGCGGGAACGGGAGATTCTTCAACACCTTTAACCGCACCGACGCCGCCGAGCGCATATACGATATCGCACTCGCGTTGCGCCACATACCCGGTGGTCGGGCAAACATCGTCGGCTTTGGCAATGCCGGACTCTGGGCCATAATCGCAGGTGCATTCTCAGAACGCACCGATCTACAAATTGTATCCGACATCGGCGCATTCAACACCACAAGCGAAAACGACTACCTCAATCGCCTGCCCATCCCGGGCATTCTCAAAGCGGGTGGCTTGCCCAATGCCGCCGCGCTCATCGCCCCGAATAATTTATTATTACACAACACGGGCGATGCCTTCGACACCTCATGGGCAGAAGCGGCCTATGCACTTTATCCCGAAGCGATCCTCACCATACAAAATGACCGTCTAAAAAACGACGACCTGATAGATTTTTTGTAAAAAACCTTCTGGATCGCGGCTCAAAATCATGCCGCGATGACGGCGCTACAGCGCATGAATTGCTGACCGCTAACCACTTGACATATAAAATAGGTGAACAACAATGAACGACCAAATTCAAAACGCCCGCGACGTAGCACTCAACATCCTCAAACCGTCCCAACGCGACCTGGAACACGGCCTGGAACTCCACGAACACGCCCTCGTCATCGAATCCTACGGCCTGGGCCTGCGCTCACCCATCGATCCCGACCCCGTCAACGCAGCCATCGAAGCAGGTGCGTCTGACCGCGAACTGCAAGACATCACCGAAGACATGGGCATGACCCGCTGGGCACTCACACCCGAACTCCGTCGAGAATACCGGAAACTCTGGCGTACCTCTGGCGTCACCTGCACCTTTCAAAACGCAGGCGAAGAAGGCAACGACCCCCTGCGCCTCATCAAACGCCTTGCCCGACACACGTACAACACCGACGCCATGCCCAACTTCCTCCAGCGCGCCACCACACCCGACGACATCGCGGCAGCCCATAAAGCGGGCAAACGCTGCACCTATCTCACCTGCAACGGCATTCCGCTCGCCGGCGACCAGACCAACCCGGAAGAAGAACTGCGCTACATCCGCATCTTTGCACAACTCGGCGCGCGCATGATGCACCTCACGTACAACCGCCGCAACCCCATTGGAGACGGCTGCGGTGAACCCAATGACGCGGGCTTGAGCGACTTTGGGCATGCCACAGTCGCCGAAATGAACCGCCTCGGCATCATCATAGACATCGCCCACACCGGCTGGCAAACCTGCCTCGACACAGCAAAAGCATCCACACAACCCGTCGTCGTCAGTCACTCCGTCGCCTGCACACTCAACGAACACATCCGAAGCAAACCCGACAACATCATCCGCGCGGTACTCGACACCGGGGGCACCATGGGCATCACCAATGTACCCGCATTCCTCGGCGGCAACGGCGACATCAACGCCTTCCTCGATCACATCGACTACGTCGCCAAAACCTTTGGCACCGACGCCGTCACCATCGGCACGGACCGAGGCTATCCTTCAAAATACATCGCCGAAGCCAACCGCAAACTCAACGCCCGTCCCAAACAGCGCAACCGCTGGGAGGCCCTCTGGCCGCCCGCAGATCCTCTCCATTCCTCTGAATGGAGACAACCCCACCAGGAACAAAGCCTCACCTGGACCAACTGGCCCCTCTTCACTGTCGGCCTTGTGCAACGGGGCTACAGCGACGACGACATCGCAAAAATCATCGGCGGCAATATCCTTCGCGTGGCAAAAGACGTATGGAAAAACTCAGCTTACGCGGTCTAAAAAATAAAAATGGAGGAAAATCATGAGCATTGACAAAGGGCGTCAAATCTACGAAGACCTGGGCGTTGTCCCTGTGATCAACGCATCGGGTTATCAGACCGTTATTGGCGGGTCGCGTGTGGGCACAGAAGTGCAAGCCGCAATGGACATAGCGAATCGCTACTTTGCGGACATGGAAGAACTACTCAAAAAAACCGGTGCAATCATCGCCGACACCCTCGGCGCAGAAGCGGCAATGGTCACACCCGGATGCGCGGCGGCATTAGCTCTTAGCACAGCCGCCTGCATGTCGGGCAGTGATCCCGAAAAAATGGAACAATTGCCCGACACAACGGGCTTGAAGCATCACATTTTGATACAAAAAAAACAGCGGTATCACTACGACCCGGTACTCACCATTTTCGGCGCCAAACTCATAGAAGTCGGCGATGAAAACGGAACAACCGAAGCCCAACTCGAAGCCGCCATTTCAGACCAGACCGCAGCCATCCACTATTTTGCCCCCGGAGGCCAGGAAGGCGTCTTATCACCCGAAGACGTGGTCCGCATTGCCCACGCCAACAATATTCCCGTCATCGTCGATGCAGCCAGCCAGGTTTATCCCCTCGAAACAATGCGAAAATATCCCGACATGGGCGCAGATTTGATCGGCTACGGCGCCAAATACATTGGCTCGTGTCACTCCACGGGCATCTTGTGCGGACGCAAAGACCTGATTGACGCCGCCTATCTCCATTCCTTCATCGGTTATGAAACCTCTCCCTACGACACCATAGGCCGACCCCTGAAAGTAGATCGACAAGAAGTCATCGCCGTCATCGTTGCCCTGCGCGAATGGTTCAGCATGGACCACGAAGCGCGCCTATCCGGCTACAAACGCAAATCCGAAGCGCTGCTATCAGACCTGGAGAACATCCCCCACATCACGGTCCAGTGTGTAGCCGACGCGCGCAGCCTGAGCGATGGCGTACACATCACAGTTGATGAAACCGCACTGGGCAAAACCGCAGCGCAAATAATCGAAGAACTTCGACAGGGCAACCCATCCGTATGGACACGCGGCAGCGCAAACACCTTTCGCGTCGCCGTCACCAATTTCATCGAAGACGACCAGGAAATCGTCACCTCACGCCTGCGCGAAGTATTGACCAGATAACTTGCGACCCAGAATCCCAACACAAAAAACGCCATCAGAAAAATAGCTGATGGCGTTCGTGCTTATCCCCGTATCGCAATATTTTTACGGCATGAAACTGGATTGAGAGTGGGATGGCTACGACTTATTCCAGATCGGGGAGTTCCTCGCGGGATAGGAGCAACTTGATTGAGCGCGGTTGGCGGGGAACTCTCGATATAAGACCTCGTTTTTCCAGGGTTTTGAGCATGCTGTTGACGGAAGGACCTGTGATGCGAAAATACCTCTGTATGTCCGCCTGAGCTGGGGGATAACCGTTCAACTTCGTATAATAATAGATAAATGTCAGATATTGTCCCTGTCTATCGGTATATACGAGTGCCTTCTCGCGCTTGAAGACCTTGTAGAAGTCGAGAAAAGATAGCATCCGATTGCTTTCTTCAAGATCAAAATTTTCGGGGTCGAATGGCTCTTCAATCCACTCTGAATACATCTCATGCTCTGGATGATTTTTGTTCTGAAGCGCGCTTAAACATTCTTCGTACCCCCAAACTCCACCCACGTCCTCTGGTGGACATGCGCGTTTTCCCATCAAACATACAGGATAAAACACCCCGGCTTCTGGCTCCTTGATTTGTTCAGCTCGAATAATGTGTTCCCAGCTATCGCCTAAGTCATATTCATATACAAATTGTGCCCCCACCTCAACGGCGACCTGCTGAAGAGAGATTTCATTTGCATCTCGGATATCCTCCATCATTCCCCAGTCTTCCATGCCTGGATAAGGGGTGCTGTAATAGGTATCGTTGACGATGAATTGGTGAAGATGAGAATCTGTCCATCCCATCGCAATCTGAATCACCTGGTGTAGTTCTCCAAGTGAGATATTGCCATCAACCTCAACTCGCCGCCATATCGGCGGCCTGGAACCCGCCAGAGTAATTTTGAGTCGATAGATCATAATGTATTCTTTTCGCAAATTGGTGTAACATCCGTCATTTTATTTTAACCTCGCGCGAGATCGCGATACGCTCTGAACAGATCTGAATAATAAGCCACAAACATCCACAGATCGCCCACCCCTTTATCGGGACGACGCTCTGCCTCCGCCGACATGTACCCCTGGTATCCCTTCTCGTGCAGCAGCCGGAACAACTCGCGATACGGATAGCCCTGTCCCGCCAGATCGTGCATATGCACATGATCCAGCCAGGGCCATACCGTATCCAGCGCCTGTTTCAGGGACCCATCCACCACATCTTGCAACACCGAATTCCAGATCAACCCAAAATTCTCGTGATCCACCTGCTCGGCCACTGCCCTGCACGCCTGCCAATCGAACTCACCGTGCAACTCCAGGCAGGGTTTCACCCCCTTCTCAGCGCCGTACTCACACAGCGTCTTCAGTGCCTCTGCCACCTGGGCAATCGTCTGTTCCCTGGGCACTTCTGTTGGAAAATTATTCCCAAATACGCGCACGCGGGGCGCGCCCAGATCCGATGCCAGATCCATCCGAACCATCGTCTGCTCAATATGATCCCGCAGTTCGTCCGGATCCGTATCGTGATACCGATTGCCCGTCGCAACACTCATGATATCGATCCCCATCGCCTCGCAATCTGCCACCACCTGCTCTCGCTCTGCTTCGTCAATCGACGCCTCCACCCCGTGACCATGCCCGGCATCCGTGCGAAATTCCACCCCTTCAAACCCGTGATCTTTCAACATCTGCAACAAATCCCGTCGGGAAAGATCCTTCAAAACACCATAAGTCATCCACGAAGGTCTCATTCTTATTCTCCTATCGTTATTCTTCGTTGACAAAACAATATGTTTGAGTGACATAAAATCAATAGAGTGTGTACAAAATGACAGGCAAGCTTAAGCAGCTCGTTGGTATAGCGTTTTGTATCCTACCTTGGGGTATAACCGTTGGTGTTCAGAGTCGATATAAAAGTTCCAAAATGCGTTCCAATCGTCATTTTTGACAACAGCGCGTTGAGCAAGAATGGCTTGTGCACCAGAGAGAGACCATCGCATGCCGGATTGTTCCATTCGGTCTTTGACTAAGGAGCCACAGGTTCCTTCGACGACGCCAGTAGCGATAGGATATCCTTTTTTCAGATAGGTGGCATAGTCCATCATATGACGGTGGTTATCAAAATAGGTGATGGTCTTTTTTAGCACCTGTTTCTGTGAGGTAGAAAATCGGATTTTATTCTTGGTCATCATCTGTCGGAGTGCGCCGATGAGATACCCGACGGGTCTGCTTGTCAAGGCGTATAATTTGTCTTGCATCCAATCGGTGCGTTTTTTGTTTTTTTCGCCATACAAACAGGTGGCGACATCCCACAGGTATTCCGTCGCGTGGATAATATCCAAGATAATGGCATCAAGTTGATCCGTCATGTTGTAGGCTTCGAGACATTCTTTGAGTCTGCGTTCTAAAGCCGGTTCGCCATCTATTAGGGCGATGATCGGTTTTTCAAGGGTTGGGTCTCGTTTATGGACGTGTCGTATAAGATGCTCGAAAGCCTCTTTTTTCCCGTTCATGGTGGCAAAGACATGCTTGTGGATGGGTTCGCGGGGGTGGCAAAGTCCCAATGCGGTGCGTTTTTGGCGATTCTTCCGGGCTTGGTCTTTCTCTTTTTGGGTAAACTGATTGAGGAGGCCTTTGACTATCTCTTGTGCGGTGCGTGCTTGCGGATAAAATGAAAAGTCGGTTACGACAACCGCATCTTTCTTCAGGCTCGGTTTTTCACCGCGCCTTCGTCTGGCACAAGCAGGTGTGTCCAGCGCGCCCTCTGCCCGTTCAGATTTTAGGATGCGTACACCTTTACAATCGGCACTCATAGCCAAATGGCTCCCTTCCAAATCCTGGTCAGGCGCGGGCTGTGCGTCATAAAATGGCGTGACATATGCGGCGATCTCATCCCCCAAACGCTGCGGTAATGAGGCGGATAAAGACAGATCGAAAATCTGATTGAAGCGTGCCACCGCCTGGCGAAAGTCGTGCTGTGCCGCATCTTGTGCCAACCATTTTAACAGCAGATAAGAGTATTTGTGAGCTGGCAGATTCAAGTGCTCATCTAAGGGGTAGAAATAGCTCCCATCGGCACGGGCATAGGCCGCACGACAGATGGGGATAGACCCAAAGATGGACAGATACGAGACCGATTGGCAACCTTTGTAGCGCATCTTTTGACCCTTACCTTGCTCTTTGAAACCGTTTGCCTCATACCCTGTGCCACATAATTGGACAAAACGGGATAATAGTTGGCGACCCAAATCTTGAAGTTGGCGAAAAACCTTCCCCTCTACTTCATGCACTTCGACTTGACCTGCGGCTTGGCAAACGAACCTTTTGATTTGAGAAAACTCTTCATCCAACTGGTCAAACAAGGCTTCTTTTTCGTATATTGTCATCATGGTAGGGCTCCTTTTGAAAGCAAACATGGTTTTGCTAACGGAATGTTTGCCAATATAGGAGTCCTATCATGTTTTGCACACGATTCTAATTCCCTATTTCTTATACCCTTCATACGCCTTGCTTTTGATACACACTCAAATCAATATATAGTACGCGATGTGTGACTTCAAAATTTTACGAGACCGTCAAAATCCAGCGGGTCTCTGTAATTGATAATATTGAGAAAGACACACATGGTATGGGTTAAGATTTTGGTATGCCACAGGTTCAATAAGTGCCATGCATCTCGCACTTTCATGCGGGCAATATGTAAACGTTCTGTCAATTGTGCATAAACGGTTTCGACTAATCGCCTTGTGGCTTTCTTCGCTTTGGGCAAAATGAAAGGGGTGCGTTCAGGATTTTCTTTCATATTGGACTTTAAGGGTGTCTTTATGCGTATGCGGTAGGTATCAAAACACCTTTTTTGCCAGTCCAAGTCCATAAATGCCGCATCTGCCAAGACGGTTGTCTCTCCCATCGTACCATTCAGGAGTGCGTCTCGGCAGTTCTTGTCGTGTCCATACGCTTGCAGGATCGGCGCGTGGACAATAAGACCATAATCCGTGATCCTAAGGCCACCCTTAAAGCCAAAATATGCTTCACTTTTGGCGGCACAAAAGCCTTTTGAGGGGGGAGGGAACTCAAAGACTGGCTCTCTTGTAAATATCTTGCGATAATGTCGCCTTGCCAGTTTACAGATCGGTAAGGGTAGCGTATCTATGATCTGGCAGGATGCCTGATGCCCTTCCAAGCTGGCAACAATCCGCTGTTGCATCCACATCTTGACAACCCACAAATTGGCACATTGACGCACAAAGGCAGGACGGTCTTTCAAAGTGGGAAACCAATCTATGAAGTGTTCTTTCATCTGCTCATAAAGTTTTTTCTGGCTTGAATATCCCAAAAAGTGACCCACGATTTCTATGGTGAGGCATTCGGCATCACTTAAACCGGGGTCAAAGCCTGCCCGACGGGGCTTGCCATGCACCTTACAGAAAGCCGGATAGAGTTCGTCTTCAATAAAACAGTAGATTGCAATGACAAAAAGGTCTAAATTATACATCGGAGGTTCCTTTCGTTGAATGGCTTCTTGTTTAGTGAACAATTCAAGATAGCCGAGGAACCTCTTTTTCGCTATTTAAAGTCACACATCACGTTATATAGTATATTTCCGGGAATCAAACACTCAAAATCTTCGACAAAAGGACCTGGAATTCAACAAAGGATATATCTATGAGCCGATCGAAAAGTGCCGAAGCCATTCTCGCCGCCGCCGAAAAGTGGAAGCAGCACTGCCTTTTGGATGGCGGATCGCTATTCTCAGAAGAATCGCTCTGGACTCGAGAAAACTTTGACCAACTCCGAATCTACTTCGTCGAGAATCTGGATAAGGGATCGGGTAAATTCTACGAGAAACTGGAGCAACAACTGGACCCCGCCTCCCCCGATGCGAAGTGTCTGTGGGCAGAGATGACATGGGCACTTTTTTTAATCGTCTATCACGGCATGCTTAAACCAGAGACAAAACGCGATCAGATCAGGCAAGTCTGGGAATGGTCGGGGTCGAAACTTCCGGATAATCATTGGGCACTGGGCGAAGTCTTGGCAAAAGGGGTTGTAAATCCAGGCCAGGCTTATAATACTTCCCGTTGGCGTGAATGCCGCTTCTTCATCACCACGATGATTAGCTGGTTTTCCCTTTCCTCAGAGGATCGGAAAGCGCTACTTACCGATCCCTGGGACTTTGCCGAATGGCTCGACTCTCAGAAATACTGCCAAGGCCGTCAATTTCGACACGCTTTTCTGTACCTTCTGTTTCCGGATGAATTTGAAGCGATTATGAGTCAAGGCCATAAAGAAAAAATTGTCAACGCTTTTTCTAAACAATGGAACCAGGATCTGCTCACTAACGAAAAGGCCATCGCCGGATTCTACGACGTCACGCTTGCACAGCGGGGATGGAGAGTTCATTCTCAAAAGACACTCCACTGGAACACTGGTAATATGACTGATGGAATTGGTACCATCCTTCCCTCAATGCGTGCCGATACTGTTTTAGACCATACCGCTTCCAGTCGCCGCATCATCATAGACACCAAATTTACATCTATCCTTAAACCAGGGTTTCACCGTGACCAAACATTGGCTTCAGGCCACATATACCAGATATATGCCTACTTGAGATCCCAAGAGGGTTTGAATGATCCTTTGGCGGACACGGCATCGGGAATGCTCCTGCATCCCGCTGTTGCTTGCTCAGTTGACGAATCGGTTGACATACAGGGCCACAAGATACGATTCGCCACTGTAAATCTCGACGCAACTTCCAGAGAGATCCGGCGCAGACTTCTTGAATTGATTGATCCTACCCTGGAATAAATAAAAAAAGACGCCACCAGCTATTTGCCGATGGCGTTTATGCTTACCCTCTGTGCTTTCAAAGATCGTATAGTATCGCTAATTATTCAGGGAGTTTTCGCAGATGGGTAGCATCCTATTGTTCACCCGTTCCGTTGCCTATCTCGATGAACTGGGCGTCCGCAAGCGAGGTCACAAAATCAACATCTTTTGCGTCCTTGCTTCTAATCAGTATAATTGGTTTGTCAAGAGCAGATGCCATTCCAGCCTCATAGTTCACCCATTGTGATTTGGCACTATTCGGCGTGACAATAATTACCACGTTACTCGCGCTACACATCTGCTGCTTTATCGACTCCCGAATATCGTCACCAATCTTGGTCTCTACTTGAGGATCGATAAACGATATGTCGTCGGTATCGTAACCATGCTCCTCCAATAATCTGGACACCTGTTCTGCAATACCACGGTCCTGATATGCATAAGAAAGAAAAACTTTTTTAGCCATTCTCGTACGCTTTCACTGAAAAATTTCAGCAGCAAATTTACAGCGTCCACTGCAACGCTGTGTTAGCCAGTGTTATGTCGCGTATATCCCTTTGTATAGCGACTGATATTTCTTCTGCACTGCTATTGTTTACGTCAATCATCTGGTCGCTGAACTGCGGAAAAAATGAACGCGGTATATGAGGATTGTTCAAAGTCGAACCGCGTTGGATGAGATATCGTGCTCGTAATTTGAGTATCTCAAGCATCTTTGATGGCGTATAGCCCTCATCATCATCCATTTCCGAAACATACCTATCCCGATTCCACTGTCGTTTATGCAATGCCTGTGCATCACTCAGACTGTATTTGCTCTTCTCACCGCAAATAATGTACAAATCTTCAAGATTGAGTTTATCCGCGATACGTCTTCCTATGGCAAAATCAGGCGCAATATAACTCTCGACCTTGCCTATCCAGCCCTCCATATCATCAGGTCCAAGCGTGAGCAATCCTTGTAGCTCTATTCCTGAAGCGTCGTAAAAGCCAAATACCCATATCCGAGCACGCCATTTTGCGATATGATCAGGGCCTACATCTCTCGCAGTTGAAACGGAGCCGCGTGTTGTCGATTTGAGTTCTATGGGCGCGGTGAAGGTTTGTCCATACGCCTCAAAATCGAGAAAGGCATCCACATCAGAACGGCCTTCTCCTTTTCTAAGCCCTATGATCTGACACATTTCCCTTTCTCGTTGATCATCTTGGACAGCCATCTACACTCCCAACGCACTTGACACAGATTTTGCGATTGCATAACCCACCGGTGGACAAACAGAATTGCCAATTTGCCCAAGTATTTGGTAAGCCGCGCCTTGAAAGATCCAATCTTCTGGGAATCCCTGAAGAAGCGCACAATCCTGAACAGAAAGCCTGAAATGACCATTCTCCGGGGGAAACATCAGGGCTTCCTCTCTGGACTTTTGCACGCCATTGGGCCAAATCTGGAGTTTCTCCCATACCTTTTGACTCGCCTTACTATTCAAAATACTGGTCGATTTTCTGGGACCAGTGAAACCAGAGCGAAGAGTAGGCGCAAAGCAATCAAAACCAATATCTTCCAGACCCAAAGCAGCCCTCGTTCCCATCGTATGTCTGCCAGAGTAGAACAAGCTATCTTTGGGGAAATGGGTTGGTTCAGGAATTTTGTAGCGATGGGCTACTTTGAGAGACCGAAAGCCAACAAATATAACTCGCTTCCTGATTTGTGGTACACCGAAGTCGGATGCGACAGCTTCGAACTTTACGATGTGGTAATGCGGTGTCAGTGGCGCGAGAATCACCTCGTTTACATACTTATCGAACTTTGGATTGAGCAGGCCTGGAACGTTCTCAGCAACGAAAACCTCGGGCATGAGCGTCAGCACAGCGTCAATAAATGCTGGCCACATATCCCTGTCGTCTTTGCTCCCACTCTGCTTTCCGGCAATTGAAAAAGGCTGGCATGGAGGACCGCCGTGAATGAGATCTACTTTACCCTTATATGTTGGCCAGTCTGCTTTTGTAACATCACCCTTTGAGCCACATAGAACGCGCCATTGTGGACGGTTTCTTTGTAGTGTAGTTCCACAAATATCCAGGATATCAAAACTGGCAACATGCTCAAAACCTGCATATTCAAAACTAAGGTCCAAACCGCCACCACCTGAAAAGAGCGAGAGGGATCTCAAGCCGTTTTGTCGTTGTTTTGGCATCAACTTCTCTGGTTTCAGAACAGGCTTATTGATTCTGCCCAGTTCATGTTGCAACTCACCATTGATTGCGGCCTTTTTCCTGAGCCTGGATCGAGTAGAAATCTCTCGATACCACTCCCGTTTGGCTTCCGATATATCGTATGGCATTGTATTCTCTCTAATCTTTGTAATAAACGACAACTCTGTACAAAGTATAGCGATGCCTATCCATTTTGCCCACCCTAAAATAACCACAATACCATCAGACTTCATAGAGCCTACGGCCTGTACACCTGAGTCTGTCCTTGCTTCAGCTCTTCCATCAGTTCATCGTATCGTCCTCGGTCAAGCGGCAGCGCGACCTCCTCTTTTCGCATAGCCGAAAGCACAATCGCGTTAATCAATTCCAGTGTTCGCCGCGCCGTCACCCCATCTGTAATCGCCTCCCCGCCATCCAGAATCGCGGAAACAAAACTCTCCACCAGTGTTGGCCCACCTTCATCGGACGGTACATCCTCCCAACTGATCTTTGGCTGCCAGACAGACCTCTTATCATCTTTTATAAACGCCCGCATAGGTGCCTCGTACCGCCCCAACCGAAACACATCTGGCACCTTTGAATTGGCATTCTTCTCATCTCGAAACTCAATCGTACCTAAATCACCTGAAATCTGTCTGTAATTCAATCGCCTATCACACGTACTCAACTGCACATTCGCATGGGCACCACAGGCAAAACGGATATTGGCAACAACCGTATCTTCAACCTCTACGCGATGTCCCCAATTGCACATCATCGCAGACACCGCAACCGGATCGCCTACCATCCAGCAAAGCAAATCCAGATCGTGGCTCGTCTGATTCATCAGCACCCCACCTCCTGCGTGCTCCCAGGTACACCGCCATATATCCCGGTCGTAATACACCTCTGGCCGCGTTTCAATCCACATCCACAGCACGCGGTAAATCTGCCCCAGTGCCCCGTCATCAATCAGCCGTTTCAGCGCGCGGTTGCCGGGAAACGTGCGATAATTGTGCCCCACAGCCAACTTCAGACCCCGCGCCTGCGCCGCCTCGATCATCCTATCCGCTTCGGAAACCGTATTCGCAATTGGCTTCTCCACAAAAGTATGCAACCCCGCCTCCAAACAATGCAAACCCATCGGCGCGTGGAGATGGTGCGGCGTGGCAATCACCACCGCATCCAGATCCTCGGCCTCGACCATCTCCCGGTAATCGCCCCAGGCGCGCGCGCCCCGTTCTTCTCCAACCTGCCGCGCATAATCCAGATCCAAATCTGCCACCGCCACCAGTTCTGCCCGATCCAGTTCTGAAATCTCCCGCACATGCTGCCCGCCCATGCCCTTCAAGCCGACCACACCGAACCTGACCATAACGCTCTCCTTTTTATATTCAGCTTAACCGTACATATTGACAAGCGACCTGTCGATCCATAATATTAAAAAACAAACCCGGAGGATACCCCATGTCCAAAACCTTCCAAAATCGCGCCGAAGCCTCTGCCTGGCTCCACCAGAATGATCCCCATGCGCCCAAGGCCGGAGATCTCGCACCCGACTTTGAACTATCGGACATCAACGGCGAAAACCCCGTGCGCCTCTCGCAACTTTGCAGTGACAAACCCGTTGCACTCATCTTCGGCAGCTTTACCTGACCGCCTTTTGTCCGCGAGGCAGTTAGCCTCCGCGATCTCTATGCAACATATCACAAACAGGTACACTTTCTCGTAATCTACATCCGCGAAGCCCATCCAGAAGACGGCTGGAAACTCAAAGACACGGGCATCTACGACCCAAAAACGCTTGCGGAACGCCGAAAAGTTGCAAAAACGTGCGAAGATGCCATGCAATACGGCATTCGCACTTATGTTGACGACATGGATGACGCCGTCATGAACGACTATGTCGCATGGCCCGAACGCCTCTACTTGGTCGGCACGGACAACCACATCGCGTATGCAGGCAAACATGGCCCTTATGGATTCAGCCCCAAAGAACTCAAAGCGGCAATAAATCATATTATTTGTTGAAATTTTTCAAACGCCTCGTCCCAGGCGTCCGTATCCGTCGGGATGTATGTTTTAATCGCAGTAGAAGCGCGAACAATAGCGCGCAGTTCATCGAGCGAGCCAATCTGCCCTTTGCCCATCGCCTGCATCAAAAGATTGCCCATTGCCGTAGCTTCGGCCGGACCTGACAGCACCGCGCGCCCTGTCGCAGAAGCGATAAATTGGCACAAAAGCGTATTGTGTATGCCCCCACCCACAATGTGAATATCGCCGAGCGTCTTGCCCAATGCGTCTTCGAGCTGACCCAGAACATAGCGACATTTGAGAGCCAGACTCTCCAGTGCCGTGCGAATAATATCCCCTTCGCTATCGGGTAGCAGTTGACCGGTGCGCCTGCAAAAATCGCGAATACGGGACGGCATATCTCCGGGCGTACCAAAATCGGCGTGATCGGGATCGATAAACGACACGAGCCTATCGGACGCCATCGCCAATCCCATCAACTCTTCCCACGAATACTCTTTCCCCGCCAATGCCCACACGCGGCGGCATTCCTGCACAATCCACAGACCCGAAATATTTTTCAGAAACCGAATCGTATTATCAACACCGCCCTCATTGGTAAAATTGTGCGCGAGCGCGCTTTTGTTAATCGCGGGTCCGGGCAGTTCTGCACCCATCAACGCCCATGTGCCACAACTGATATAAACCGCATCGGGCGAAGAAAGGGGCACAGCCGCAACCGCCGACCCCGTATCGTGACAAGCCGGTGCAATCACGTCAACAGGTGCAATACCCATCTCATCCGCAATGCTCTTGCGAACAGGACCGAGCACCGTACCTGGCGACACCACATCCGGAAGCATATCAGTGGGAATATCGAGCGCATTGAGCATCGCTTTTGCCCAGGCATTTTCGCGCGGATTGTAGAACTGCGTGGTAGTGGCATTGGAATATTCACACACCTTCATACCCGTAAACCAGAAATTGAACAAATCGGGCATCGTGAGAAACGTACGCGCGATATCGAGCTGAGGAGATCGCGCGAGACGCTGCGCGAGCAACTGATAGAGCGTATTGAGTTCCATAAACTGAATACCCGTATGCTCAAATATCTCCTCGCGAGAAACGCGCTCAAACGCGATGTCCAGCATCCCCTGTGTGCGTGCATCGCGGTAACAATAGGGATTGCCGAGCAAATTGTCCTGCGCATCGAGCAAGCCATAATCGACCCCCCACGTATCACAACCCATGCCATTGAGCGGTTCCCCAGACCGAACCGCGAGACGCAACCCCGTACACATCTCGTCAAACAGCCGCAGCGCATCCCAATAATAATGATTGCCGATGGGTATCCCCTGATTGGGAAAACGGTGAATCTCTTCAATATCGAGACGCGCGCCATCAAAACGCCCCAAAACAGCCCGGCCACTGGACGCACCCAAATCATAAGCGAGATAATTGGTCGTCGATGCCATGAAAACTCCATTATGAAAAGCAACCACAGATGGACACAGATAAACACAGATAAAAGGCATTCCTCCCCCAGCCTCTCCCCGTAACGGAAAAGAGAGCGAGGCAGTGAAAAATAAATACAAGAGCAATCACAGCACGGGTGCGAGAAATCATTCCGCGATTCGATTTTTCGCATTGTGCTTACACTATTTATTGCTATTATAGGATGTGATTGCAAAGTGTCAAGTATTTCATTTTTCGCGATTGAATTATAGTTGACGGATGTAACGGAGATAGTCAATGAAACCGGAATATGATTTTTCCAGAGCCGAAAGAGGAAAATTTTATCGTAAGGGAGCTGCAATCCGGCTGCCAATTTACCTCAATGCGAAACTCCAGCACCGGCTTGAACAGATCGCGAAAAAAAGAGGCAAAGATTTGGGCGAAGTGGTGAATCAAATTTTGACAGAGGAAGTGGAACGCGTTGAAGCATTGCCCTGAATGGTACAGGAGTATCTAACTAAGAGTAGCGAATCGCCCTCTCAGACAGCAGCATCCATGTAGTTCTGATCAGGAAGGACTACCCGACTACTGGGGTATTGAAACCGACCAAGATGAAAGGCGGACTGAGATATAAGTATGATAAATCCATCAGACGTTGTTATTCCGTCAGAAAAGTTGACCAGGTATTTACTTATTCCGCGGGTGCGTAATGATAAATCAAAATTTCTGGGACAAGCAGGATTCACAACAGAAAATCCTGCTGTTCTTGAACAGGCCATCCGAGATTTAATTGCCCGGAATGACGTCGTGCAAGAAAGAGAAAACAGATATGGGATATTCTATCGGGTAAGTGGTGAATTGGTGGGGCCGAGTGGAATACTATCTGTTGTAACAATCTGGATTGTTCGTGCTATAGATGGGAAGTTCAGGTTTGTAACCCTAAAACCAGACAAGGATGAATCATGACAAAACCAAAATTATATGAGGAAGTGGCAATAACGCGCAACATACCCGAAGAAAATTTAAAACAGGGTGATGTTGCTGTCGTGGTCGATTATGTACCACATCCTACGGGTGGAGAAGAAGGGGCAATTTTAGAGATTTTTAATGCCATTGGCGAATCCGTATCTGTGGTCACAGTGCCCATTTCCGCGATTAAATCGCTACGTGCTGATCAAGTGCTGATGGTGCGTGAGAGAACGCCTGCAAAATTTTAGATCAGGAAAGACTACTCGACTACTGAGGTATTGAAACGTCTGCTCGTCGATGGTAATGCCACCACGCCGCACCGGTTCAGGGTGAAGGAAGTCGATACTCATTTGTTGCATGGATAACAGGACCAAGATGGAGATAGGTTGACGACAGGCAAAAAAATTGCTTTTTTCCACACCTGACCGCGCCCCCGTGGAATTAAGCCAGAATTTACAAACCCGTTGATGGAGCGTATCAACGGGTTTCTTTATGAGAAATCGCATGGAACCTGTCGTCGCGCACAGTGCCAACCCCTTCTTGCCAGCAACAGCCACCTGGATATACGACCAGATTCGCGCGTTAAAACGATATCGTCCCATCGTCCTCACACAAACGCGCCAGAACCTGGACCAGTTTCCCATTGAACCCGTCTTATCAGCCGAAGATATATCGCCTGCTCGCAGAACAACCCTGCGCCTCATTCGCAAAATACGCGGCACGTACGCCAGCTATGAAAACTGGCTCCGCGAACACAACGCCGCCCTCATCCACGCGCACTTTGGGCAAGAAGGATACCGGTGTCTATCCGCAAAACAGCGCGCAGACATCCCCATGATCACCACCTTTTACGGCCTGGACGTATCGGCACTATCCCGACAAAAAAAATGGCAAAAACGATACAAACGCCTCTTTGCCGAAGGCGATCTCTTCCTCGTCGAAGGTCCCTTCATGGGCGAACAACTCATTGCACTGGGATGCCCGGCCAATCGGGTAAACGTACAACACCTGGGCGTAGATCTCGACAAAATACCCTTCAGAACAGACCACACACCCAAACAACCCATCGTATTGACTTATGCTGTATTTCGTGAAAAAAAGGGATTGAAATACGCAATCCAGGCATTTGTAAAAATAGCGGAAAAATACCCGGACGCCCAACTGCGGATGATAGGTGACGGGCCTTTGCGCCCGCAACTACAAGCCGAAATACGAAATCTCCGCCTTGAAAACCGCGTAAAAATGCTCGGACTGCTCCCCCATCCCGCAGCACTTGAAGAACTAAAACGCGCAACAATCCTCCTCTATCCCAGCGTCACAGCATCAGACGGCGACACAGAAGGCGGCGCCCCCGTCGCACTAATCGAAGCCATGGCAATGGGCGTCCCCATCGTATCGTCCCTACACGCCGACATCCCCGAAGTCGTAATCGACAAAACATGCGGCCTATTATTTCCTGAACGAGATATAGCGGGCCTCGCAGCGGGATTGGACACCCTGCTCAGTACCCCCGAACAATTTGGCCGCGCTGGTCGTACCCACGTCGAAAATCAACACAATCTGGAAAAACAGAGTAAAAAATTAGAGGCGATTTACGATCGGGTCGTAGGGATCAAATAAAGAAATACAGAGCACCCTCACCCTCAATGTATAATCCTTGACAGCAGCGACTATTGATACAATTTATGGCGGTGTGTTCCCGTGCATTTAAAATGGAGACAAAGATGCCTGATCATCCCAACCTCGTATTCGTATTCCCCGATGAATATCGCAAACAAGCCATGGGATTCATGAACGAAGACCCCGTAATAACCCCCAATATTGACCGGTTTGCGTCCGAAAGCCTCGTATTGACCGACGCCGTAAGCAACAGACCCGTATGCAGCCCATATCGGGCAATGCTATTCACCGGACAATATCCCCACGCCAACGGCGTACTCGGCAACGTCAATTCCACGACCGTACAATACAAAAATTACCTGCGGGAAAACGCACAGTGCTTCTCAGACGTATTGCACAAAGCTAGCTACAATCAGGCATACCTGGGCAAACTACACCTCGATCCTCCCAATGAGCAATATCAATACACAGAAGGACCCAGAGGAAATGGCGTCATCTGGGATTCATATACCCCGCCGGGACCGCGCAGACACGGATATGACTTCTGGTATTCCTACGGCTGTTGCGATTGGCATTTCAATCCCCATTATTGGACCGGCAATGACCCCATTGACAAACGCATCGACCCGCGGGAATGGTCCACCAAACACGAAACCGACATCGCAATAAACTACATCCGCAATGAAGGTGACAAATACCGGGACCCCGAAAAACCATTCTCACTCGTCATATCCCACAACCCACCGCACATGCCATTCAAACAAGTACCAGAAGAATACGTCGCCCGATACGGCGATGCCACCCATGAAGACCTCTTGACGCGCCCCAACGTACCCGCAGATACACGCGGCGACAGCGCCCGCGAAAACGCGAAACACTATTTCGCCATGGTAACCGGCGTCGATGAAAACTTCGGACGCATACTGGACTGTTTGAAAACCGAGGGTCTTGAAGAAAATACCATCGTAGTCTTCACCTCTGACCACGGTGAAATGATGGGCAGCCACGGCCTCATGGGCAAAACCGTACACTATGAAGAATCATTTGCTGTACCATTCATCATCCGCTGGCCCGGAAAAATCACACCCGGCACAGATAACCTGTTAATCGGCACGCCGGATTTAATGCCCACATTGCTCAATCTCATGGGCGTAGGACAGGTCCCCGACAGCGTCCAGGGAACGGATTATTCCGACATCCTCCTGGGTAAAGAAAACACACGCCCGACCTCGGCGCTCTATCTCAACGTAAACCCCAACAACCCCGCTGGCGGATCGCGCGGCGTGCGTACACACCGACACACTTATGTCGTCATGAGAACGCGCGAAGGCGAAGAAATAATCCTCCACGATAATGTCTCAGATCCCTATCAGCTACAAAACATCGCTGGCGATCACCCCGGCCTTGTCGCAGAACTTGGGAAAGAAATGAACAACTGGCTGAAAAAAAACGACGACCCCTGGTTAACCCAACAATAAGGAGAAAAAATGGCAGACACTCCAAATCTCCTCGTCATCCACACCGACGAACAAAGCTGCTGGACATTGAGCGCGTATGGCGGAACACTCGTCGATACGCCCCATATCGATTCCCTTGCAAACGAAGGCGCAATCTTGACGAACTTCATGGTCAACGTCGCCGTATGCACCCCATCCCGAGGTGTATTCCTCACCGGACGCTACGAACATGTACACGGTGCATATCAAAACAACATCCCCCTCAACCGCGATGAAATCACATTTGCCCAAGCATTAAAAGACCGTGGATACGACACCGGATACGCCGGCAAATGGCATCTGGACGGTCCCCCGCGCCCCGGCTGGGTACACCCCGAACGCACAATGGGCTTTGACGACGCCGAATACATGTTCAACCGCGGACACTGGAAAAAAATCGAAGATGTCGATATGGGCGATGTGCAACCCACAGTATTCAGCTACAAAACCATGGGCGACGAAAAAACGTATCCAACAGACTGGCTAACCGAAAAAACCAATGAATTTTTGACGCGAGATCGCGAAAACCCATTTTGTTTTATGCTCAGCATTCCCGATCCCCATCCGCCATTTCCTGTACGCGCACCCTACGACGCCATGTACAATCCCGCAGACATGCCATTGCCCGACACGCGCAACGAAGAAAACCAGCCCAGTTGGGTACCCAAAAAACAGGCTCCGAAAGATGATATCTTACGCAAACACACGGCCCACTATTGCGGCATGGTCAAACTCATAGACGACTGCGTTGGCAGAATGCTCGATGCACTACGCGAAAAGGGAATCCTGGACAACACAATTGTAGTCTTCACATCCGACCACGGCGAATATCTGGGCGAACACGGATTAATGGGCAAAAATCAACTCTATGAAACAGCGTATCGCGTCCCCATGTTGATCCGCTGGCCTGAAAAAATCGCGGCTGGCACGCGAATAGATCGCATGGTCGGCTCCGTCGATTTTATGCCCACCATCTTGACCTTCATGGGATTTGAACCCTGTGGACGCGAGCAGGGACGAGATGCATCCGCACTCTTGCGCGGCGAAGAAACCGAATGGGATGATGTCTGTTATATCCATCACAACCAGAACAGAGCTGGCGTATTCACCCCCAATTACGAACTGGCCTATGTGAAAGGCCACGATGCCATACTCTTTGATCGCCAAAACGATCCCGACCAGGTGAACAACCTGTTTGACGCCCCCGAACACCGAGAAATGATCGCAACCATGACCGCCGACCTCGCCGCACATTACGCATCGGTCAACTCGCCATCGGCACAGTGGTTGCGGGGGCTGTAAAATGAAAATCACAGGTGTAGAAACACTGGTATGTCATGCGCGCATGCGAAATTGGATCTTTGTAAAAATCCTGACCGATCAAGACGGCCTGTGGGGTTGGGGCGAAGCGACATTGGAGTGGCACACGCGGTCCGTCGTCGGCGCGATTGAAGACCTGTCAACACTATTGATCGGCGAAGACCCCCGACGCATTGAACACCTGTGGCAAATCATGTACCGCCAGCACTTCTGGCACGGCAATGGTATTGTACGCGCCACGGCAATCAGCGGCATTGACATCGCGCTGTGGGATATCCTGGGCAAAATACACGGCGTACCGTGTTTTGAACTCTGGGGCGGGCCTGTACGCGATTACATCCGCACCTATTGCCATCTGGGCGGGGGAAAAATGGAATTGTTCTACGAAACCCACCCAAAAGATGCAAAGCGATTTGGCGAACTGGCCCTGCAAGCAGTAGAAGACGGATTTACCGCATTCAAATCCATGGCCGTGCCACCCACGATGCCCATCGAAGGACTAACGCCGATTCACTACGCCGAAGCCTGTGTAAGCGCGATGCGCGAATCCGCAGGACCTGAAATAGACATCATGGTTGACTGCCACGCCCGCCCATCGCCCCGAATGGGCATTCGGTTTGCTCGCGCGCTTGAACCCTATGGCCTCTACTTCTTTGAAGAACCCTGCTGGCCGGAAACCATGGCGGATATCGCGGCGGTCCAAAACGCCGTGAGCACACCAATAGCAACCGGCGAACGCCTGGTCTCTCAACACCACTTCCGCGAATTATTTGAACTGCGCGCATGCAGCGTAATCCAACCCGATATAACCCACTGCGGTGGACTAAGTGAAGCCCGGCGCATAGCAGCAATGGCTGAATGCTATCGCATTGCAATCGCACCGCACAATCCCCAGGGACCGGTAAGCACAGCGGCCTCCCTTGCCTTCGGCTTTGCCACGCCATCGTACATCATCTGCGAAGCAGTACACGCCGATGTCCCCTGGCGCTACGATGTGGTATCAGAAAGTTATACAGTTAATAAAAATGGCCGCACAGTAAAACCGTGGCACGCCCCCGGACTCGGCATAGAAATTGACGAATCCGAAGTTGCAAAACATCCATTTGAACAGGAAGTGTTACAGCGGGTATTTTATCCCGATGGCAGTGTGGGGGATTGGTAAAAGGAGGATCTATGGCATTTGATTCACGGCTGCAACGAGATATAATGGGGCAGTTTACAACCGGTGTCACCGTCGTCACCACGCGATACAAAAATGGCGACATAACCGGCATGACGGCCAATGCCGTCATGTCTTTATCGCTGGATCCACCGCTCGTTGTGGTATCGGTTGATAAATCGGCCACCATGCACAGCGCCTTATCTGACGGACAGTACTATGCAATCAACATCCTGACCCGAGAACAGGAACATTTATCCAACCGATTTGCCGTGCCGGGACCAAAGAATTTTTCCGATCTGGCATTGCGCGAAAGCAAAACAGGGGCGCCGATTTTGGAAGGAACACTGGGATATCTCGACTGCAAGCTGGTGAATATCTTGCCAGCAGGCGATCACGATATGTTTGTAGGAGAAATACTGGCGGGAGAATTAGGAGAGGGAAATCCACTGCTCTATTATGGGGGGAAGTATCGAAGTATCGCAGACGAGTAGGTATTCATTTCACACATGAACATACATATCCAAAAATCGCTTTTCCCCTTCCGTACTGCCAATAAGGAGGATCTCCGCCGCTCTTGGCAGCGGTTCATTGGGATTGGGATTGAGCTGCATTTCGTGGTTGTCATTAACTGCAATAACCGTGCATCCCGTATTTTTTCGAATGGCTGAATTTGCAATCGTTTTTCCAATAAGTGAAGAGGGTATCTTCATTCTAAACACGCTGATATCCTCGCTAAACACGCTTAGGCTCTCGGCCACCATCGGAGTATCACTGCGTTTTAAGAAATTAAAAATAGCATCTGCGCCCATCGACGCATAAGACATAACAAAATCCGCGCCTGCACGGTGCAGAGTCGCGATATTCCTCTCTTGCGTGACGCGACTAATAATCTGAATTTCCGGATTTAATCTTCGGCAATAAACCGTGAGATAAACATTGATATCATCATCGTGCGTGGTGATAATAACCGTCAACGCATTCATGATATCGGCTTTTTTTAAAACCTCAAAATCCGCGGCATCTCCCACAATGCAATTGTCGAGCCTCTGAGCCTGATCCGCATCTTTTTCCACAATCCGATAGTCGAGCCCTTGTTCGACAAGGGTGCGCGCAGCCTCCATGCCAACGCCGCCACCGCCAATGATGACAACGGGGACATTCGAAACTTTGTAGATACAGAACAACTCGTTAAACCTATCCAATTGACTCTGTGTCCCCGTCATGACCAGCACAGTGTGGGGACCAATACGGGTATCGGGCAATGCCGATTGAAAAATACCACGCTCCCAAACACCGACAGCCGTCAGGCCCAGTTCTCTATGCAGGCCAATTTCCTCAAGAGTTTTGCCCACAAGGGGCGTATGGGCCGCCGTGGTCTCGGCGATGAACAGGTCTCCGTACTGACCAATCACATGCGCTGCGGTATCCCCGCTTTGAGTGCGTCGCGCAAGAGATGCGCCGAGCATTTTTTCAAGTTGAAGAACACGGGTACATCCCGCAAGTTCGAGAATATCTACGGAATTGGGGTCATCTGCCCTGGCGATAATCGGCACAGTGGGATTGAGATCGCGCACAGTAAATGCAATATGGGTGTTAATCGGGTCGGTATCTGTTGCCGCAACGAGAGCCGCTTGCTCAATCTGCATTTTCTTGAAGGTATCCGGGTTGTCTAAATCCCCAACCACAACATTGATACCCTGATCGTAAAGCTGCTGTGCATGCGCCACATCTGACGTGAGGAGATAGTAGGAATAGTGGTAGCGATCCAGCTTGTTGATAAGAGATTGTGCAATGGGGTCATGGTGGGTCAACAAAACATGCTCTCGCGTGCTGCGGGGCAACTGACGCGGTGTGCGGGCTTCGGATTGGGTTTGAATCCACGGAGCATAAAAAAATTGAATAAAGGTAAACGGCAGAACAATAAACAGAAAAATCATGCCCGTCAGCAAAACCAGCATAGAGAATAAACGCCCCAAATCTCCATGGAAGATAATATCGCCAAATCCCAATGTTGACATGACTGTAAGCGTCCAATAAAGACCCGTAAACCAGCTAAACTCCTGGCCCTCTCTGACCATGATCACATGAAAAAGAACACTGAAAACCGCAACAATCAGAGAAAAAGTCAGCAGAAGTTTGAACAGCACACCGAGATTTTGCCGGTTTGTGCGCTTTCCCAACAAAAAGGCGAGTTGTGGAGCAAAACCCTTGATCATATCGGTTATTCCTCAAAAGGTGAGTAAACGGAGAACGAGGATCAAAAAGATAGGGTATCGCAATCGTTGTGTCAATTTGGTTCTAAGTTCAGAAAGGAGTTCAAAATGTCATCCAGGTACAATATCCTGCTCATAATTTCGGAAGACAACGGGCAGCACATCGGTTGTTATGGCGACCCTTATGCACAAACACCGCATATAGACAAGCTGGCCTCTGAAGGCGTGCGATTTGAAAATATGTATGCGACGCAGGCCGTGTGCAGCCCGGGCCGGGCGAGTATTCTAACCGGATTATATCCACATCAAAATGGCCAGTTCGGGTTGGCAACCCACAAATACGCACTGTACGATACATTTCCCAATATGCCCCGCCTGTTAAAAAACGAAGGATACAGAACCGGGCTCATCGGCAAACTGCACATCAACCCCGAAGACGCTTTTCCCTACGACCTGTGGTGGAATCCGAAAGAATTTATCAGTTTTGCCAACCGCGACGTACGCAAAATGGCCGAAATTGCCGGTGAATTTATGAAACCATCAGACGAGCCATTCTTTTTACAAATCAGTTTTCCCGACGCGCACCTGCCATTCCACCGCCAACAATTCGGCGTACCAGCACAACCGCAGGAAGGCAAAGACGTCGAACCGCTCCCATTTGTCGGTATTGATACCCCCCGCCTCAGAGAGGAAACCGCAGACTATTACAACTGCATGTCCAGATTGGATACGGGCATAGGACTGGTTTTAGAACAACTGAGAGCACTGGGCAAAACCGAAAATACACTCGTGATTTTTACAACCGATCACGGCGCCCAATTTTCTCGGGGAAAAACATCGATCTACGAGGGCGGATTGCACATCCCGCTAATCGTGCGATGCCCCGGTATCAGCCTCGAAGGTCACACACGCGACGAATTGGTATCGCAGATCGACATCTTGCCAACCGCGACAGATATTTTGGGAATTGCGTGTCCTATAGGTGTGGCAGGTGCATCCTTTGCGCCCCTATTAAAAGGACAAAAAATTGAATGGCGAACCCATCTATATGCCGAATGGGGAAGCGGTGGCGTCGTCACGTATTTCCCACAGCGCGCTGTACGAAATGAACGATACAAACTCATCGCCAACCTGCTACAAGACCGCCCAAGCCCGAGCGCGCTGGGATATTCGGACACAACGCAAAGGTGGGCATCCGGCGCGACACAAGAGGAAATTTCCGGTGCAGATAAGCGCATTCAGGCAGCTTATGAACTCTATGAACGACCACCCGAATACGAACTCTACGACCTGCAAAACGACCCATGGGAATTTGAAAATCTATCCAATAACCGGGCATACCACGACATATTGCAGGCATTAAAAAATCGCCTTGAGACCTGGCAAAAAGAAACCAACGACGCCCTGAGACATCCCGAAAACCTGCATCAACTCACTCGAAAACACGACGAAATTATAGAAAAATACTATGCGGAAAGCGCATGGGGAAGTTCCCGGGATTACGAGTGGGATTACACCGAATACCTCTACGAACGTTAAGGAGAAAATATGGCAAAAACACACCTGACAATTGAAGGCGAAAAATTTCTGATAAACGAGAAGGTGACGTATTCAGACATTGATGGGACGAGAGCCAGTGTCCATGGACTGCTAATGAACGCGCGATTTATCCAGGGTATTTTTGACGACGCGATGGAACCCGACCGCTTTGCGCGGTGGGGCCACAGCGAATGGGATGCCACAGCCAATACCGAGCGTCTCATTGCGGCATTGCCCGAATGGTATCGCTATGGATTGCGCGCATTCACAACCGGATTTCAAGGTGGAGGCCCGTGTTTTACAACCCCAAATCACACAATACAAAACAATCCCTTTGGTGCAGACGGCCTGAACCTCGACGCCGATTACGCCGATCGGATGGACAAATTGATCCGGGGTGCAGATGCAGTTGGAATGGTCGTCATCGTCAGTTTTTTTTACGGTTCGCAAACGCGCTGGCTAAAAGATGGAAAAGCCATTCGCAATGCCGTGACAACCGCTTCGCGCTTTTTAAAAGAATATCCCAATGTCATCATAGAAGTCGCAAATGAAATGAATATTGGATCATTCGCAAACCATCCCATTATACGAGAACCTGAGGGAATGGCGGCATTACTGGATCTCGCGCGAAAAGAATCGGGCGGCTTGCCCTGTGGGTGCAGCGGCGGCGGTGGATATCACAACCGGGAAGTCGCCGAAGCCAGCGACGTCATACTCATTCACGGAAACGGCTGCACGCGGCAGCGATATCACAACATGATTCGAGAAGTGCAAAGCTGGAACCTGAACCGCCCCATCGTGTGCAATGAAGACTCTCAGGCCATTGGTCAACTCCAGGTCGCCTATAAAACGCAGACCTCGTGGGGATATTACAACAACATGACCAAACAGGAGCCTCCCGCCGACTGGGGAATCACCACTGGGGAAGACACCTTTTTTGCACACCGGATGGCAGAAGGTATAGGAATCGACACAGATGCGATTGATGACCAATATTACCTCCAGGGCTTAGAACCCAATTGGGAATATCGAGGCCAGCGCTGGCTTCGACTGGCCAGCTTATATCCCGAAACAATCAGCTATGTCGATTTTTATCGGAATGGCAAATTCTACGATACCGCGTATGACGAACCCTTTTCCGTACATTTTCAGACCAACTGGCGGCAAGGCGGCATAGATGTTCGAGACGATGACAGAGAATGGAAAGCCGTTATCCACTGCGGTGATGGTCAGGTAATCGAAAAAACCGTTCAATGCTAATCGGACAAAAACTCATCCAGCGCATTCACAGCCGCATCAATATGTTCTTTCTCAATCACCAGTGGTGGCAAAAAGCGCACCACATCTGGCCCTGCGACACATACTAAAATATCATTATTTTCCCGAATCGCATTCATCGCATCCGCCGCCGATATCTCTTTCAGCACCGCGCCCGCGATCAACCCACTGCCGCGAATTTCCGTCACCTTCCCGGCGTGTTTGTCTTTCAAAGCATTCAGCTTCCCAAACAAATACGCACTCTTCTCTTCTATACCCGCAATAAATGCGGGATCAGATATCGTCTTAAATACCTCAATCGCCACCGCACAAGACACGGGATGCGCCCCAAACGTCGCGGCATGATCCCCCGGCTCCACCGCATCGGCCACATCCTGCGTCACAAGTGTCGCCCCAATCGGCAACCCGCCAGCTAAGGGTTTGGCAAGCGTCATAATATCTGGCGCCACACCGTACTGCTCGTAGCAAAACAGCGAACCAGCCCGCCCCAAACCACACTGAATCTCGTCGAAAATCAACAACATCTTCATCTCATCGCACAGGGCGCGCACACCTTCCAAAAATTCCGGATCTGACGAGTGAATACCCCCTTCTGCCTGTAGCGGCTCCAGCAAAACAGCCACCGTCTGGCCATCTGCCAGCTTCTCCACCGACTCCAAATCGTTCAAATCGGCAAATTCAATACCCGGCAACATCGGCCCAAATCCCTGATGATATCTGGGTTGACCCGTCGCAGAAATCCCGCCATACGTTCGCCCGTGAAAAGAATTATTCATCGCAATAATTTTATTCTTGGGCGCATCTTCAAAATTCTTGTACCCCCACTTGCGCGCAAACTTCAGCGCAGCCTCGATAGACTCTGTTCCGCTATTGCAGAAAAACACGCGATCTGCAAACGAATGCTCGCACAACAACTGTGCCAGTTGAGGCGCCGGAATCGTGTGATACAAATTTGAAACATGGATCAACTTACCCAACTGCGCGTTGGCAGCCTCTTGAATCATCGAATTATTATATCCCAGAGCATTGACAGACAAGCCACTCACAAAATCGAGATAATGCTTGCCGTCCGTATCCACAATATGGACCCCATCGCCCTTTTCCAGCACAAACTCGGGCCGTCCATAGGTTTGCAGAATATACTTCTGTTCTAAATCAATAATTTCTCGAGTCGTCATGCTAAGTCCTTATGGTTAAAAAGCTACTGCACAATTTGCGTTCCAATACCCTCGCGGGTAAAAATCTCCAGCAAAAGCGCGTGCGGAACACTGCCATCAATAATATGCGTCTTGTGAACACCGCCCTTCACAGAACGTTCACACGCGCGCAACTTGGGAATCATCCCCCCGCTGGCAATACCTCTCTCAATCAGCATCTCCACGTCATTGACATGTAGTGTTGAAATCTGCGAATCCGGATCATCCGGAAACCGTCGAATGCCATTCACATCCGTTAAAAACACCAGCTTCTCCGCTTGCAGTGCCCTCGCAATCTCACCCGCCGCTGTATCGGCATTCACATTATAACTCTCGCCCTCTGGCCCCAATCCAACAGGCGAAATAACGGGAATCATGCCTTCTTCACAGGCCAAACGGATGGGTTCGGGATCAATTCGGGCGACATCGCCAACATAGCCGATATCGATCTCTCTGGTCTTCCCGCCTTCCTTCTCTACTGTCGCAAAATGCCGCGTCACATACATCACGCCAGCGTCTTTGGCCGACATACCGCGCGCGCGTCCATCGAGTATCTCCAGACCATCGACAATGCGCCTGTTCACCTCGCCAAACAACGTATCTTCCACTACCTGCATCGACGCCTTATCGGTCACCCGCAATCCATTGACCCATTCCGATTCAATACCCGACGCTTCCAAACGCCTGTTAATATCCTTCCCCCCGCCGTGTACAACCACAGGACGCATACCCACGGTCTCCATAAACACCAGATCGGCCATTATAGTAGGGGAACCGCCCTCTTCGGGCTGTGTGCTACCGCCGTATTTCACCACAATAATTTTGTTGCGAAATGCGCGAATATACGGAAATGCCTCAATCAAAATCTCAGCCTTTTGAACTATATTGTGATCCAAGGTTTTCTCCATCACGTTTTGGTAATCCCAAAAAGCCGCGGCAGAGCCTGCATCAAATTCATATTTTCCACAGCCTGAGTAGCCGCGCCTTTTTGCAAATTGTCTTCCAGGGCATTGATATAAGCAAAGCCGTCATCAACGCCCAACTTGATAATCAGTTTATGCGTATCCACCACATCGCGCGTACCCCACCAATGCGCGTCGGAATCTTCGACCACCTGCACCAGATCGTCCGAGCCATAAGCACTTGCAATGGTCTCGCGCAACTGCGCTGCGGCATCTTCATTCGCCAGCGCTTTCAACTCATCAACCAGTTCTATTCGAATATTTGCATTGATACCCGCAAATACCGACCGCAGCACAATAGGCGTAAAATTCACTTCAAAACCCGAATACAACACCATCTCGGGCACATGTTTGTGTCGCTTGCCATAGCTATACGCAATCTCATTTGACACATCCTCCACCTCGGCTCGCGCACCCGAATTGCCCGAAGTCGCCACAATCGTCGCTTCCCCCTGCACGAGTGATTTGAGGGGATACAGAGACAAAATAACACTCGTGGGATAACAACCCGGATTGCCCACCAAACGCGCTTTGGCAATATGTTTGGCAAACAAAGCGGGCATGCCATAAACCGCTTCTTTGAGCAACTCAGACGCCGTATGCGCCAGACCATAACCCTTTTCAAACGCCTCTTTAGGCAACCGAAAAGCACCGCTCATATCGATAACCCTCGCACCTGCGGCCAGTGCCTCGGGCGCAAACGTCATCGACTCGGGATCTTTTGTCGCCAAAAACACCACATCGCAATCGGCCAAATTGCCTTCCCGACGCCTTGAATTTTGTCGAAACGCGATATTTGCCCGATCGTGGTGTTTCAAAACCTTTTGGAGTTCCTGCCCCACCATCCCGGTATCGCCGTAAATACCTATTTTAATCACCGCACAACCCTTTCAAGGTACTAAAATCTGATCTGAAATATCTGGGTAAACAGCCTTAAAATCTCGTTCATTAAAAGTTATCAAATGATCAACCCGAATCCGGTAAGCTGTATGTGCAATCAGAGCATCGTAGGTTGCACCACCTGTGATGCCTTGTTGCGCGAGATGCACCAAAAGCGTTTTGTATTCATCGCCGTCTGATGCAATTATTTCAAATACAGAGACGACATTTTCCTGGATAAGTTGCAGTGCAATGGCCGAAGAAATGCGTGGTTGTACTGGCAAACGCGTTAAAACAGCATACAACTCGGCAAGTGTATGAGCCGCAATATATGCAGAAACATCGTCTTGCCGTGCGCGTTTTAACCACATCAGTGCTCGGTCGTGATTGGGGTGGGCTTCAACCATCGCGGCGATAAGCACAGATGTATCCAACAAAATTTTCATAAACCGGATTTCTCCGCCAGCCCTTTCAACCGTGCTTCGCGACTTTGTTTCAACGTATTCCCAAGAGGTTGAGGTGCTTGTGAACGAATGACCAGAATACCTTCTTTACGTGCTACTGATGGGTTTTCATTACTTACAGAATTTATCCCAACACCGCTTACTGATTGATTTGTCGACCAAGTTTTCATTTGTAACCAAATACTCTTTTCAAGATCCTGACATGCTTCTGATGAGCGACAAATAATAAAAATGGTGTTTTCTCCAGCGAGCGTTCCAGCAACTTCTGCCCATTCTGCTTGATCAATTGCTTCACAAACACCCTGAGCATGTCCAGTAATAGTCTTCAAAATCAGCGTATGAGCCACCGCTTCTACACCAATAACAAAGTCTTGCAACTCGCGCCTCAACAGGTCATCACCATGTAACGACATCCGTTCTGAACCTATTGGAATCCCTGGAATTTGATATCGGAAGCCCCCTTCACCATCAGGTGCTTTTGCAATACCCAGTTCCTTAATATCTTTTGATAGGGTCGATTGTGTAGTCGAAATTCCAACTTCCTGCAACGCAGCATTCAGTTCTTCTTGACGTGTGATAGATCCCTCAGTAATCAGTTCTAAAATTTTCTGCTGCCGTTCTTTTTTCGCACTCATAATTTTCCCCCTCCATGTTCTGAGGTACTTTTACCTGCATTGTGGTTCCTATTCAAAGATGATATGAGGAAAAAAATATACCGGAAACAAACACAAGTCAAGAATAAAAATTCATTTTTTTGAATTTTTATTCCTTTTTAGCGTATCTATCCAACCACTCTGACATCTCCCACAGAACGTGCATAATCGACTCGCGCGCCCGGTATCCGTGACTCTCATGCGGCAACATCACCAATCGACAGATGACGCCGTGTCCTTTGAGCGCATTGTAAAATCGCTCGCTCTGCATGGGAAACGTGCCCGAATTATTGTCCGCCTCGCCGTGAATAAGTAGCAAAGGCGCGTTAATTTTGGGCACATGATTAAACGGAGACATCGCCGCATAAATATCTGCTGCCTGCCAGAGCGTGCGCTCTTCTGCCTGAAAACCAAAAGGCGTCAACGTGCGGTTATACGCGCCACTGCGCGCAATACCACAGCAAAACAAATCTGTGTGTGCCAGCAAATTCGCCGTCATAAAACCGCCGTAGGAATGTCCCCCCACCGCCACTTTTTTGGGATCGGCCACACCCAGACGCACCAACTCATCAACCGCGGCCCTTGCACTATCGGCAAGTTGCGCGATGTAGGTATCATTTGCCTCACTATCTCCCTCGCCCACAATCGGCATCGCCGGACCATCCAGCACAGCATAACCCCGCGCCAAAAAAGGCAACGCACCATGCGGACTGATACGCACAAAGCGAAAGGGAGAATCCTTCACCTGACCCGCGGCATCTGCACTCTTAAATTCGCGGGGATAAGCCCACATTAGCACTGGCAGTGGACTATCGTCGTTTTTATATCCGGGCGGCAAATACAACGTCCCATTCAATTGCACCCCATCTTCGCGCCGATACTGAATCAACGACTTCTGTACCGCTCTCAATTGCGGCATGGGATGAACAAAATGCGTGAGCTGCCGCATGTCATTGCGCTCCAAATCCCGCAAATAATAATTGGTCGGTTCCTCAACGCCCTCCCGGCTCATCAACACCGTATTGGCATCGATCATCACCGTTGGCCGCTCGTAAAATGGCACCTGAGAATGCATGAGACGTTCTGCTTTGCCCGTCTCCAGATCATAGCGATCCAAAAATGGGCGATCACCTTTGGGCGACGCACCATCGCCTGCAAAAAACAGATGGCGTTGCGACGCATCGGTCAGCAACACAGACCGACCATTGGGCAACCGCGTGAACACCGGCGCGCCCGGATCGCTGTAGCGATCTTCCCACGACCGGTCAAACAATACCTGTGGTTCAAAGTCCGAATCATCCGGGCGAATGCGCCACGTACGCACGCGCCGCGTTTTCCACCAGCGTTCTGAAACCAACGCGAGATCACCCGTCCCCCACGAACACCCACCATAGCGCATCGCCAGCGACATGAGCGCGCGCCCATCACCCTCATAAGGCGCGTCGAGCGCATACACAATATCCCGCACCGCCATATCCACCTCGGGATCGCCGCCATCCTGTGCCACAACCCACGTTACGGTCACAGGCGCGTCTGCGCGCCATCCAAATGACCGCGCACCTTCGGGCACGGCATCATAAGCAATCGGCACAGATTCGGCCAATGGCAAATCAGCAAGTTCGCGCACCTCGCGCCCATCCAAATCCCAGATCGCTACTTTTGTTGGAAAACGATACGAAGGCACCAGATACGAAAACGGTCGGTGAATAGTCAACACCAGCACATAACGACCATCTGGCGACGGATCAGCGCGACCAATCAACCCGGGAGAACCCACAGGTCTCACATCGCCATTCAGGCGCACAAGTGCAACCTGCGAAGTGGCATAATATTCAAATAGCAACTCATCATGTGCATTCTTTAACAAATCTTGATACGTGCGCGATGGTGCTGCCCGTTCCCCCACATTTTCCTGTATCACCGGACCTTTGGGCACGCGGGGCACCCCGGGCGGATTGCCTCGACCATCACATACCGCACGCACCAACAGCCCCGAACTATCGGGCAGCCAGACGATTGCCCCGCCAAACACCTGATTCAATTTCACATCGCCAACCGGATGCGCCCGACCCGTCTTCGCATTGCCCACCCACAGATCAATCCCATTATCACCCGTCACCGAAAAAGCAAACCGCCGACCATCGGGCGCCCAATAAGCCCGTCCAATTTTCGCGTCTTGCGGCAAACCCGTCACAGGTATTTCACGACCATTGGCAATCCACTTGAGCGTCAGCCCATTGTAAAATCCCACGCGACTTTGCCCATTGACATCTGGATCCAGGCGCAATCCTGCCAGACGCAACTCGGACCGCGACACCTCTTCAATAGACGGTGTGCCCGGACGGTGCATCAACAGCAACATTGTCTTTGTGGGATCAATGCTAAACGAAGGTGTTAGAGGCGCATCAACAATCGCGGCGAGTTCTTCGGGTGGCATCTGGTAAGACATGGTTTCTCTACTCCTTTTTCTGGTTACGGTATATCCAGAGAAAATAAAACACCTATCGCAATACCCATCGCAAACATAAATAAACCCCAATACAATCCATACATATTTTTTCGAAAAAACCTCTTATACATCCACATCGGCAATGTCACATTTTGTTCTTTATACTTTCTAAATGCTTGATCCAGTTGGATTTCGATCAAGCCATCCACAACCTCTTGTAAATGTAAAGCAGTTACTTCTCTATATTCCCCATCCGACATTTTTACAATTAAAGGGTCTCTATCACTTAAAAACTGAGAATCATTTTTACTATCGTAAACATATCCATCATCGTACATTTGCTGCACGATATTTTGTATAATATCTTCAGGGACCTGTACATAAATAGATTGCATGTTTCTTCTCCTGTATCAATTCGACAAGCCCTTTATACTTGAAACTCGTGATCATTTACAAAAATGCAACATACTTTGTTACACTGTCAATCACTATTAACACCTTTCGCGTTGGCTCAGGTGTTGACCAAACAAACTTGCGACACAAACCCCCAACACAAAAAACGCCATCAGCTATTTGCCGATGGCGTTTTTGCTTACCTCCGCTATTTAGCGGCTTGTCACACGGTTTTCAACCCATTGACCAAACCACATAGTAATGCTTTAGCCCTGGGAGTGCGTCAAATTCGCAGGTCTTATTTCTGCAAGTTCGTCTTTCAAACACTGCTCTACACGCCACAAATCACAAGCTTGTTGCAGGCGCAACCACAGTCCAGGACCGTTGCCGACGAGTTTCCCTATTCTAAGTGCCATTTCTGTTGTAATCGGATGCGTACAGGCCAGAACGCGATGCAATTGTTGACGCGAAACCCCGAGTCGTCGAGCAGCTTCACTCACCGATAACTCAAGCGATGGCAATACATCTTCGCGCAGAATCTCACCCGGATGAACAGGCGCGCGATTCAACGGACGTTTGACGGAATATTCGGCCATTGTCACCTCAATGATATTGCTCAAGATTGACCCTGAGTGCATCACTATCTTGCCATTCGAACGTAATACACCACGGGCCATTGACGTGAATACTATAACGTTTGGGTAATCCTTGCAGACCGTGAAAATTGAACCCCGGTATATTCAAGTCTGTCAATGATTCCGCTTGATCGAGAACTTCCAAACGACGTAAGCAACGCCTTTGCAAATCCCAACGCACTCGGCGGCTGTGACCGCGTTCGAAAAGTTCGACAAGACCTTTATGCTTAAAACTTATGATCATTTATAGAAATGTAACATACTTTGTTACACTGTCAACAATTATTAATACCTTTCGCGTTGGCTCAGGTGTTGACCAAACAAACTTGCGACACAAACCCCCAACACAAAAAACGCCATCAGCTATTTTGCTGATGGCGTACGTGCTTACCTCCTCATCGTAATATTTTGCGGCCCTGGAACTGCTATGAAATGGACATGTCCAGTGTCCATTTCATATTTTTTTCAAAACGAGTTTATGAGGTAGATCCGAAGTGATTCACAAAAATTAAAAAATCGGCAACATTAATGACTCCATTTCCGTCCAGGTCCATACGCGCATCAAAATTTGCATCCCCTTCACTCGTTCCAAAAACCGCAACAAATAAAGCATAATCAGAAGTATCGACTACACCATCGCCATTAAAATCGCCAGTAATCGGGGACGAAGGCGTTTCTGATCCGCCACCATCACTATTGTCTCCACCATTACCACCACCACTATTATCACCACCACTATTATTACCACCACTATTATCACCACTCCCCGCACTTGTGACTCTTACATCATCGACATAAACATGATCGACCAAACCTGTACTTCCGAATGATCCCACACCAATATACCCATCTGGCGCACCACTGACATTCACGGTGTGTTTAAGAGAGCCATTCAGCCAGGCCTTCACATGCGATGAAGTCACTTCGACCTTCACATCATACCACGTATTTGTGTTCAGGGTCATGTAGTGATTGTGCAGGGCATCGTTGATTACCAGCCGAAAATTATTGCTCGATGTCATCACATCCAGGCGATAGCTCTCATTCTGATTCGCCTGGGAAAATATCACCTTGCCTTCGGCAGCCCTGATCTTCATTCTCGCTTCAATGACATATCCGCCCGACCAGCCTGACACATTCTTATAAGCGCGATTGATACTCTCAGTGCTACTTGCCATCACGTATCGGTTACTGCCATCCACGCTCTTGATACTCCATGTGCCTGCCGAAGCAGTCCAACCCTGTGCTTGACCATCCTCGAAATCCTCGAATACGGGCACCGAGTTACTGCCACCACTGTTATCACCACTGTTACCACCACTGTTACCACCACTGTTATCACCACTGTTATCACCACTGTTACCACCACTGTTACCACCATTGTTACTTCCAGGCACAGACGTATATTCCGAAGTCCCACCATATCTGCCCATGTTGATTGTTGAATTATCAGCCTCTGTCATGCTTGGATCACCCGTATCAATTAAAGGTGAAGTTACCCGCAGGTGATAATCGTACTCTTCGGACGTCTCGGATGCACGAGCGACAAATTCTGGATCAAAAGAAACATTGCCGATATTCCCACTGGTGGTTGGCATGGCGGTATATACACCCTGAAAATCAGCCCCGATGGCGGTGCTCCAAACACATCGCAATATTGGAGTGTTAAGGTTGGGGAGCTAAGGTTTGTACCCGCTGTGTAAATCCCCACAGTATTAAAAGCGACAATGGTGTTTTTAAACTTCACGGAGAGATTATCTCCATCCGCGGCGATAAATCCTGACCCTTGTAAATTATCTGCAATAGTGGCATTACGCATTTCTACATGACCCGGCCCATACAGAAATGCATTCACACCCTTCATATTGCGATACAGACCAATATTTATCAGTTCTAACTGAGTTGCACTGGCACCTTCGTGTACTTTCATACCAAAGTGATTTGCAGACAAATCTGTTTCAAAAATAGTTGTCTTGCCTTGATAAGAAGTCACTTCAACACCCACTTCGGCATCGCTAATAACACAATTTTGGAGGGTCAATGTGCCGCCCTCGTTGCGAATGCCACCCCAATCGTCTTTGCTGGGGTTATAAAGGATGTCCAAGGTATCGCCATTTACGACCCTGATGCCCGCCCAACCATCACCGCTGGGATCAGTGCCATCAGCCCTGAATGATGACTGAAAAATAATGGGATTCTGGATAGAGCCATCAGCAATCAAAGTGCCACCATTCTGAATAACAATTTCAGAGATATTTGTGTCCAAACCCGACTCGTAAACATCCGTACCCGGGCGAAAGTTAATCACCGTCCCTTCCCCAATGGTCACAGTCACACCACTGGGAATGACTACATCGCCAATGAGATAAATCTCGCCACTCCAGCGTGTGGTTGCTGGTACAGTGTGTCCTGTTAAGGGAGTGCCAGTTGCAGACAGAATATTGGCAATAAACTCACGCTCCCACTTATTGGGCTTATTCATCGTAGCATCATATCCCCAATCCCCTTCCTCGCCTGTTTCCCATAAACGTGCGGGATATTTCTGCCCATCCTCCCAGGGAATGGGACCCGAGGGAGGGTCACCAGATTCATCCAGAGAGAAGTGTACTTCACGTTCTATCCCTTCAGAGTCGAGAATCTTTGCACGATAAAATGGCTGATAATATCCAACGGGATAATTGCCGCCAAAATGTGATGTTCCTTCTTCGCTCACCGCTTTGAAATGCCTCGCCAATTCTCGAAAATCGTTCCAGTAAAGGTGGTACAAATTTCGATGTAGTTGGCTGCCATCGATGTGGTATTGGATGACAACGGGTTTTCCATTTGTAAGGTTTTTGAGATCTCTAATATGCTCTGCACTTCCCCAAATCTTGAGATCCGCAAGATTTGGGATCCACTTCATGACTCCAGGTGTTGGATTGACTTCGTTTGGGACTACAGAGACTGTTGAGGTGCCCACCCCGATTGTGGGGACATCAATCGCATAAGGGTCTGATGTCAAAGCATTCCAATCGCATCCAAACTCTTCATAAGTCCTATAACCAGTTCCTTTTGCACCGAAAACCCAAAGTTTTGGGTATGAACCGATTGCATGGCCGTCTGCTGTCAATGAATCGCATACTTCACGGATTGTGCGCTGATAATTTTTTATGATTAATGTCATGGTATCTGTCAATGCATCAACCCGCCTGGTACTATCGGGATGCCTTTCTGTATAAAACTTCTCCGCATATTCGAGATTAAAATGGAAGGCAGATATATCAAGACTGTGCGTACCGAGCCAATTTGCCAACTTGTCTCGAAATATGGATAATTTCTCATCCATCGTATCGCCAGGCCAGGGTTTTTCTCTCGGAACGACATCATAACCTAATCCAACCATCAGTTTGAGATTGAGAGTGTTTCTAATATATTTCATGTCAGATACTAATCTGTCACTCGATATACGGATCACCTCAAATCCAGTCTGCGATGCGGTGCGATTTGTTGCCCACTGATCTCCGCGAAAAAAGATTCGATCTCCTGCACCGATCTGTGTCACCGCTTCAATAGAAGAAATCGCATTTATCCCAAGAACCACACTGACTATAAGTACTCCGCACAAAAGATGAAACATCCCAAAAATAGGTTTCGGTCTGTTACAACGCATTCTATTCTCCTTTATACAAAGGTTTGTGTTTCAAAAAACACTTAAAGACGCTCAAGTGCTTGAAAAACAAAGTGATAAATAATGATTGTTCTTTCGATGCCTTTTTTACGGCTGCGAGACTTTTGGACCTTCTCGCAATATTCGCACACCCAGTTGTGGACTGCGCGCAGGAGTACCGGCAGGGACAAACCCTATAGAGCTCGCGTCCAACGCTGACGTATCATAACTACCGCCTTTTATATAACGTGTTGGATTTATTCGAGACCCGAGTCCACTCTGTGTCCACTCCCACACATTGCCATATATATCATAAAATCCCCAGGGATTGGGCAACTTAGTACCCACAATTTGCGCGCTATCCACATTCTTGCCCCACCAGGCGTAGTCACTTAGAGAATCAGAGCTACTACCAAAGAACCAGTTTGTTTTTGCACCGGCTCGACTGGCATATTCCCATTCCATGGAGGTTGGTAATCGGTATAGGCTGTCATTTTGAAGTTCGGTCAGCTTTTTCGCGAACTCTTGTGCATCAACCCAAGAAATATTATAGGCAGGATAAACCGGTTCCGTAAAACCGGTCTCCTCTCTTTGGGGCCAGGGTAAGGTGTGCATCACTTGCTCCCACTGTTGCTGCGTGAGTTCATACTTCCCAAGATAAAAGCCTTTGGGGATTTCCATTATACGAATATGGTGTCTAATTTTCCCTGTCGATGGATTTCTAATTGGCATTTCCGCTCTAAGCGTGCCCGGTTCTACCCATATAAAGGCCATTCTTACCCCGCCCGGCAGGTCAATGATCAGGTCACTTGTCAGAGGTTTGGGGATGGGTTCTGGCTCTGGTTCTATTTCTGGTCCAGTACCTTTATCACCACAACTCAGGATACAAAACGCAAGCAAAATGCACCAAAAGCACCTCATGGCAACCTCCGCTATTTAGCGGCTTGTCACATCGGTTTTCAAACCATTGACCAAACCGCGAAAGTCTGTCACCAACCAATTGTCGCCCACTCGCAACATTTGCAGTGTGAGGGAACCCGGAGACTGGTCTTTGTAAGGACGACTCAACCGCGTGGCATGACCTACGATGTCATACTTCCACTGCGCTGTAACCGTGGCTGTTTGACCGTGATACTGTATGCTTCCCAACTCGATCACGATACGCACGTCTTGGGGCAAGCCATCAAACATGCTCAGGAAGGTCTTGCGAATCTCTCGACGCTCCGCCTCAGTATAATCTTGCTCGGCGGTTGTGGTCACTGCGTGCCCTTCACTGAAGAATATAGAGCGCCGGTCAATGCGCTGGGTGAGGATATGAGTGGTAGAGTCAGATTCAGTCGCCCCAACGGATGGGGTATCATCTGTGGTTATACCGCCGGGAACAGATCCTGGATCCATAGGCGTCGCTGTACTGTCAGTGACTGAACCCATTGGTCCGGGCACTGTGCGGTAACTATCTTCGTCAATTGGCCCTGTCAATGCCCCCAACTCGAAATTTCTGAATTGTTTGACAAATATTTTTGCAGTATGCCAGATGAGTCCTTCGTCGTAAATCTGTTGGGGTGACTTGTCGCTATTGGGAAATTGTTCTGCAATCTGAGCAATTGCCTTTGCACGAAAAGATTGTTGTGCCTCGGCGGTATGGCTCAGCACAATTAATCCCAGAATGGGTATCGTCCATTGCTTCAAAAATCGTTTCATCTAATCTCCTTGTTTGGGTTGCTCGTGTCAAAAAGTATTTATCCTGTCCCTGCAAAGTATAGACAGGTCAGCCATATCTGTCATTAACCGCTCAAAGTCAGCTTGTGTCACGTTGCCGTTGTCATGTTATCCTCCTTTCATGCAAAAATTTAGTGTCTTTACGGTCTTCCCCTTTTTATAGCGCAAAATGCGTGCCTGAAAACGTTTTTAAACAAAAAAAACACTTGAAGACGCTCAAGTGCTTGAAAAACAAAGAGATAAATTTTAAGAATTATTTGTGTTGCAAATGTGACAGTCAGTTACAAGTGTAAACAACAGGATACACTTATAATCGCTCATTTAAGAAAAACACAAATAAATGACTGATTTATATAAATATAAATAGGTGTAAACGGATGGATACACTTATGTAAACAGATGGATACACCTGTTCAATGTGTATCCTGGTGTATTGAAAAGTACAGGTCTTGCCAATGCCAATTTTTCGCTGTCTTCTTTTTTCCCTCTCCTCTAAAACCATCTCTTGTAATAAAACGGACTATTTTCATCTTCATTCAACTGCTTTACCACCTCATAGAACCACAAATCCAGCGACATCTCATGCGCGTCCAATCGCGGAAAAGGATTAAAATCATCCGTCGTCAATGTCTTGCCAATCGTATCCAGCATCCCCAATCCCAACTCCGGCACATCCACGCGCCGGATACCCGCTCTTTCCATCAATTTATCATACACATAAGACATCGTCGTACCGCCTGGAATAAACGGCAAAGCGCGCGTCCGCATCACCGGAAAAAACACATCTATCACCTTCCGATCTGTACCATAAGCCGCCGAAGTCGCCGCATGAAGCGCGTCCTTGGGCAAATACAAACTCGTCGAATACGCGCCATTGCGCCCGTATTCCACAGCTTTTGGATCGCGGCTCGGCTTATCCAAACTACCGCGCCAATCGCAAAAAGCCGTCACAGCCACGGAAATTTCCGAATCCATCAGCACATCTGTAAACTGCACAGCCATATCGCCCATCACAAATTTGGTCGCTTCAACGGCCCGCTCGGGCAGAGGTGTCAATTGCCACTGGAACAAACCCTCTGCATCGACATCCTTCACAAATGCTGGAGGATAACCCGGCAACACGCCCGAACTCGCTGCTGCCATTGAATTGATATAAATCACATCCTCGGCATTGGCTGCTTTGAGCGCTGCGACAATTTTGTCCAATGCCCTCCCCTCCAGATCATACCCATCATTAATCCAATGAAAACGGTCGCCAAAATTAGCAGCCTCTGCGCGCATCTGCATCTCCTCACCCGTCGCATATCCCAGCGACCTTGACAAATCGCGTGCCACCACCGTCAGACTTCCGCTCTCGGCAACCAACTCGAGCAAAGCCACTGCCACCGAACAGCCAATGCCCAACCCCGTCCCACCAATAATGACAAAATGTCGTCCCTTTGCCCAATTGAGCGCGTATCTATCCACAGCGGCGCGCTGTGCCGACCGCCGCTGATCCAGCAATTTAACCGCCTCTGTGGGAAACGCTTCAACCTCTTCCCTGGTCGGCCTTGAAAGCGCCGGCGCGCCTTCCACAACACGCACCCCTGGCATCGGATTTGCAAACGGACTTGGAAATTCACTCATTTTATGCCTCCTAAAAAACGTGAGACGTGAGAGGGCCTCACACAAAGACACGGAACGGTGTACAACTGCGACGCTTCACCAGCAGTTCCACACACTAAGATATAAGACGTGAGACAGCCCCAGCCTCTCACCTCTCACTCTGTGTTCATCTGTGTTTATCTGTGGTTGCTTTTCGCCTCTTCCCACTCAATTGTAAACCCTGTACTTTCTTCAAACGCTGTCGCGCGTGTATCTGCATCCTCTGGCACTATCGCCACCGGCACCTCCACGCGATTTTCAGTCAAATAAATTTTCGCCGCGCCGCGCACCACACATTCTTCTGGCGTAATTGCACGCGCTTCTCGGGCAATCTCATCTTGATTGGCTGACGGACGCACCTGAATCTCCCACCCAATCCTCTCGCCCACCGCGTTTAGCAATCCGCGATAGCGATTGCCCACCTGAGAGGAAATAAAAGCCACCTCAATATACGAACCGCTCTTCAGACCCATTTTTGATGGCGCGTGAGGTTGGTCCTCTAATGCCTTTCGGATCTCGCTGTATGCTTTATTGATCTCCCATGCATCCGCTCGCTTCATTGCGACTTCTGCCTTTACCTTTGTCTGCACCTGATGATCCGGCCGCCATATCAAATCAAAACCCGTCTTTGCCTTAAAGCCCGCTGCCGCATCACCGCTTACCCGCTCCCAATCATCCACTCCATCCTTTGATACAGCAACAGCCAATACCACCGCCTTTTGATCCAGATGCAACGCTGGCGCTTTCAAAACCCTTGTACCCGCGGGCACTGCATCTTGCGCCTCTTCAAAAAGCCGTCCCTGATGCGGCGTTTCCCGCAGCCTGAGCGACCAACCCGTTTCATTCTCTAATCTGGACAGCGTCTCGCCATACTGCTCTCGAACCACATCGGGAAAATAAAAAGACAGTTCATACACACCGTCATCTATATACGCACTGCACTTAAACAATCCCGCCTCAGGCGGAAAAACCGACATAATACGCGCGCGGGCTTCATTCATCTCCATCGGTCCGGCTTCTGACACCTCTTTTGGATGGAACAAATACGCGCGCCGATAATCCGGCTCAAAAAATTCCCGCGAATCCGACAACAACAACCGAAAAGCCTCCACCTCTGACGGCGTCGTCATCTCCGTACCAAACCAAATCTCCGCCAATTCCTGCGCGCGAAACGGCCCCTGCGCGCCAGTTTCCACCACATAATTTTGCACCTCGGAAAGCGTATCATCACTCAGCGGTCTTCCGCCTGCAATACCCGCTCGCAAAACGCGCCGACCATAGCCGCGTTGTCGCATCTTCTGCACTGTCTCCACCGTATATGCACCGCCATTTTCCGGCAATTGCACGCCCTCTTGCAAATAAACATCCACCATCGAAGACAACGCGCCTCGCGCCTCTACATCGCCGTGTACCAGAAAACAGGTACGCGGTTTCAACCTCTGAACCAATCCCGCAAGTTCACCCCCATCTGCATGCGCCGAAAGCGAATAGGGTTCCACCTGACACGCCACGCGCACGCGCTGTCCATTCAGCATCAACACGCGCTCCTCGGGATCTCTCGCCTGCATCAGATCCAACAGCGCACGCCCGGGAGACTCCTCATCCTGATACCCCGTTATAGCAATCAAATTCGCCGCATCGCCAGCCAAACGCTCCGCATAATAACTCGACGCGCCCCCGATCAACATCCCCGAAGACGCCACAACACAACACGGCGGCCCCGACAAAACCCGGCGGCGATCAGCAGATGACGACACCGCCCCCACAGTATCCGAATAAAAAACACCCTCATCGCGCTCTGCCCTGCGCCGCACCGATGGCGAAAGATCATCCCCAAAAGCCGCATATACCGCATTGACCGACCGCACCATCCCATCGACAAACACGGGAAACTCGGGAATCTGCTTGCGCCGCATAGCCCGCGCCAAAATCAAAATAACCTCCTGAGAACGCCCCACGGCAAAAGCGGGAATCAACACCTTGCCACCCGCTTCAATCACCTCGGCCACGCGCAATGCGAGCGCGGCCTCTTGCTGAGCGCGATCCGCGTGCTGGCGATTGCCATACGTCGATTCCATCACCATCACATCGGGCCGACACTGCGGCACAACCATGCCCGGAATCGTCAACTGATTGGCAACCGACACATCGCCCGTCATCAAAACACTTTCTCGCACACCCTCAATATAGATCAATGCCGCACCCAAAATATGCCCCGCGGGAATCCAGGTCGCGGTCAACGCGCCGTCACAAATCGGCACTGTTGCAAGCCACGGCACGCCCACCATGCGCCCCAATGCCTCATCGGCCGCCTCGGGCGGATAAAGAGGCAACTCACCATCCCGGTCTTGCGCCATCAATTTCACAGCATCTGACAACAACACCTGTGTAATCGCCTTCGTCGCAGGCGTACAATACACCTTCACACCCGCCGGCAAACTACTCACCAAAACCGGCAACGCACCCGTATGATCGGTATGCGCGTGTGTAATCAGCACCTCATCGGGCATGCCCACATCGTCCAGCACCGAAAAATTGGGCAACTGCGACCCCTGTGCAGCCCCCATTCGAATACCCGCATCCACCAGAATGCGCCGACCTTCAATCTCAATTAATGTGCAGGAAGCACCGACCTCATCGGCACCACCCAAGAAGTGGAGTTTCATAAATTAGCTTTCAGCTTTAAGCTTTCAGTGGTCAGCCCGCCCATCTCCCGGGTTTTAATCCTGAATATCCTTTAATCCTGAAAATCCTGATCCGCTTTTAAGTTGTCCCAAAGACTAAAACACACTATTTTTTATTAGACACTCCCTGCCCAACACACTGCGCGTCTTGCGCGAAATCGGCATCCTTTAATTTATGATTCCACGCACTTACCTTTTGATCCTCTCAACCATCCTGCTCTTCGGCTGCACTGAACGCCAGGTCCGCATCCACTTTGAACAGGCCGAAAAATATCGTCATGAAGGCAAAATCGACCTCGCCATCGAAGAATACAAAGCCATCCTCGCCCTGAGTCCCGATGCGTTTGACGCCCGCAACAACCTCGGTTATCTCTATGTTGGAAAAGGCCAATATCCCAATGCCATAGCACAATATCAAAAAGCCATAGCCGCCAAACCCGACTTTGCCGAAGCCCACTTCAACCTGGGCGTCGCCTATGTCGCTCATAGCCAATTCGACAGCGCCATTGTCGCGTACCAGCGCGCCCTCCAATACGATCCCGAAAACCACGAAATCCACAACAACCTGGGCGCTGCCCACACCATGGCTGGCAATCACCGGGAAGCCGAAGTCAGCTACCAGCAGGCTCTCAAACTCAAACCCGACTACGCCGACGTTTACCACAACCTGGGCCTGCTCTACACTTACGAAGGTCGGTATCGAGACGCCATCCCACAATACGAAAAAGCCATCCGCTACAAACCCAATTTTGCCGATGCGTACAATAACATGGGCAGTGCGTACCTCGAATTGGACCAGTATGAAGACGCCATTCAACACTTTCAAACCGCCGTCCGTCTCCAACCCAATCACCCGCTGGCTCAGGAAAATCTTCGAGAGTCCAAAACGCGCATAGAAACGCTCCAAAGAGCACGCGAAGCCGGAGAAATGCGCGCCCAACACATCCTCGTCAAAACCGAAGCCGACGCCCACAAATTGCTCGAACAACTCAACTCAGGTGCCAAATTTGAAGCGCTTGCACGGCTCTATTCTACCGACACGGCATCGGGGCGACGGGGCGGCGACCTCGGCGCTTTTCTACCCGGCACACTCTTGCCCGGATTTGAACAGGCCGTAAAGAAAATCGAACCAGGTAAGGTCGGCGGACCAGTTAGAACTCCAGCAGGGTATCACATTATCAAACGCATCTATTAAAGCTCTATGGATCGGAGCAAGTTCCTCGAGCTATCAGGCTCCAACGCCGACGACTTCTCCGCGTTTCACATTAGATAGAGCACTCAGTATGTCGGAGATTATCGGTAGATAGTCCGCAATGCGATTACCTCTTGCAATGAGCACGATGATTGGAATATCCTCTTCGGTTATGTTCTGTTGATGCTCTATATGCTGATCGGCAGTAATAAAGGCATCAAAATTATCCCTGGCCAAAGCCAAAAACTCACCATTGCTCTTGCCGTCCCATTGCATGTCTCTCGCTGTCCGCACCACATGCCCGGGTAAATGGCGTCTTAGCTGTCTTGGTACGGATTCATCGAGAAGCACTCTCATAAGCGTAACTCTCCAAAGCCTCTTTCGCCATATCGAGTACCTTCACTGCCTGCTCACGGCTCACACTTGGAAAGCCACACAAAAACTCGTCCAGATTATCTCCAGCTGCAAGATAGTCGAACAGATTTTTTACAGGCACGCGGGTTCCTTTGAACACGGGCAGGCCGCTCATGGTGTCCTTGCGGCTGTGAACGACACCGCTCGCATTCTCGCGCACCCTCTTTTCGATTTCCTCCACCGCCTGCTCGCGGCTCACTGATGGAAAATAGTCTAAGAAAATGTGCAGATTGTACCCTTTTTCCAGATAGTAGAAAAGTTTCTTCACAGGCACATCGGTCCCCTCAAAGACGCGGGCATCGTCTGCAACCTCCTCGCCACTTTGGATAACGTCTTCCTCAATTGTGGTGGACATGCTTTTGCTTGTTTGCATCATGGCATTCCTCCTGTTGATCGCGCCTATCAATCACCCAGCACAAACCGCGCCTGCTTGCTCACGCTGGGCGTATTCGGTTTGTTCAAATCCGTCACCACCACCTCAATTTCCAATTGCTCCTTGCTATCCTCGGGCACATCCAGCGCAATATAAAGCGGCTCTGAGGTCGCGGTTCCCGTATGCTCATAAGAAATCTGCACCCCATCGGCCCGTGGCGTTTGGCTCAACAGCCGTCCCAATCCCCGAATCAGACCCGTGCCCTGTATCCCCTTAAGCCTGTATTCCACGCGGTAGCGGGTTTGCCCAAACGCATCTCGGCTCAAATTATAAATCTCGTAATAGAGATAAACCGGTTGCGCCCTCGCAAATATCTTAGACGGCAGAGGCACCACCCGCAAATCCCCCTTTTGGAACTTCCCTACCTGCTCTCCCACCTCAACAATCTGCCCCGCCAATTCCAGATCGCTCAGAGCCAACGCCTCACCGCGGAAAGATGAAACCGCGACATACGTCTTATGCACCTGAATTTTTCGACTTATCGGATCGCGCACCTGAGCCGCCAATAAATACTGCCCAGGAGACAGTGCCGCACGCGCCTGATCCACCATTAGTGTCCCCTTCTCCGCCTGCCCACTTATAGCTTCAGCCACCCGCACACTATCCCGAAAAACCGGTTTCAGCGACCGGTCATAGACCACGACCTCTCGATCCAGCATCAGATATGAATTTCCCGACGGCGTCAAAGCGGCCATCGGCACCCCCATATACGTCTCCATAGCCGTCTCTCGCTCCGATGCGCGGAAATTTGCCGTGTACATATAAAAGTCCAGAGGTTCACCACCGTAATCATACATATAAATCGAAGGCGTATGGGACACAACCCGCGCCACAACCGTCTCGGGGGCCATCCGAGACCACAGCGCGTGATTGGGCGAATTGGGTGGAATAGGCGCGAAATCGAAAAAACCGCTACCCGTAGGATCCAGAAACGTAATCTCAATCCCCCCGCCGACCTCGGCATAAATCCACGACTCCCACTTATACCCCAGCTCAGACCCATCAAGCATCACACTGCGCCTGCGCGGTATCGGGAAAGTCGGCACACCCCGCAACTCAGCCGTCTCGGGACCGGCCCCATATCCATACGACGCGCTCGACTGCCCATGCACATGCTTGCTCGGCATCACTTCTTCCAGGGCGTTTGCGGCCATCATATTCAGCCGATTCTTCACCTTTGCGACTTTCTCATCCGTCTCAAACACCAGATAATCCGACCAACTCCGATGATCCGGATGCCCCAGCCGAATATACACATCGCCCCGCCGGTCCCACCCCCGACCGTGCCACTCTTCCAGGCCCTCGGCAAAATTTGAGCGCGCGAAATGCACCCGCCGATAATGCTCAACGCGGCGCTCGTTCACCTGTGTCGTTGGCGTGGGATCCTGCTCCAGCCAGAAAACATCTCGAAGCCGTATTAGCGACCGACCAAAAGCTCCCTGAATTTTGGAAAGCACCTCGGCAGGAGCCACCAGAGACAGATCCTGATAATACCCTCGTTCTGTCGGATCCAAAAACTGAAAATAACGTTCAAAAGCCGCCTGCGCCTGGACAAAATCCCCCCGCTCAATATACATCTCGGCCAAAAGCGGCAAATACTCTTTCGGCTTTGTCTTTGCCATCGCCTCCAAGTCGTCCAGACTATAGGTCTCCTTCCCCGCGCTCTTCAACCGCATCGCCACATAAGCCAGACGCGCAGGCGTAATGGGATGACCGGGGTTCACCGCCATCTGCCGCGAATACGCTTTCATCGCCTTGTCGTAATAGCGCAGCGACTCGTAAAATACGCCCAGCTTGAAATATGCGTCATAGTGATCCGGAAAAAGCTCTACCACATTCCCAAAATAATAATCCAGATCCACCCGATCCATCCCCACCATCGCCAGATGGCACATCCCCAGATTGTAGTGTGCCGCCGGATATGCTTTATCCATCGCACAGGCCTCGCGGAACAACCTCAGTGCCCGCGACTTCTGGCCCGGCATCTTCAATGCCGCCAGCGCCCGCCCATTGCGCGCCTCCACAAACTTCTTCTGCTTCTTAATCGCCTTTAAGAACAGTTTTTCTGCCTCCTTCACATCGTCTTGCTCCAGTCGCAGATAGCCCAGCGCGCACATCGCCACCACATCATTCGGATGTAAAATCAGCATCCGGTCACAAATACGGGCAGCCTCCGTCACCAGCTTCTCATCTGGAGCCTGCGCCCGCGTGATATACTTCTTCGGAATCAAATCTCCCCGCTCAAAATACGCATCTGACACCGTCACATAACGACGCCCAAAGTGGTAACCGTAATAATACTTCAGCACCAGCAGATTGCGCCCCTGCCAGAACCGCGCCAAAAACAGACCCTTCGCCTTCCGGTCCAATGCCTTGTAAAAAGCGGCCGTATCCGCACTGGCTACCTCCGCCAAAATCAAACCCGCCACCTGATCTTCAAACTCGCCGAAACTCGCCTGCAATTCTGCCTCGACCTGCTGACCCGCCTCTCCCTCCTCCACTTCTCTTTCTCGCTCTAAAATTTTGATGTGTACCCGCTCTACCCGAAGCTCGCCGATCAAAGTCTTAAGCACCACCTCTGACTCTGATTCCAATACCATCTCACCCTTCAACACCGTGCCATCCTCGAGCAACACAGTAATATTGCGCGAAGGCCGCTCTATCATTTTTATCAGCGCCTTTTCTACCCGGAGTTCGCCCATCGGCGTCTTGATCACCACCTCGGACTCAGATTCCGACACAATCTCGCCCTTTAACACCGTACCATCCTCGAGCAATACCGTTGCGCCATAAGCAGACGCAACCGCCAAAAAGAGGCAAAGCGCGATTAAAAAAGTATTCAACATACATCCCTCTCCTGAAAAACCCCGGCGTAAAGCAAAGGCAGATACAATACCCCTTACCCGCATACCTGTCAAGCCATGAAAAAACGGCGGAAGGACATTGCGTCTCTCCGCCGTTTATTTTAGCATCGGGGTTCTAATCTTCAAACCTGTATTTCAGCGACTAAAAATCAATAGCCCCTGAAATCACATGTACAGAAGAGAAGAAATTGCTGTCAAATGCCTTAAAGGCATAATCGAGCTTAACACCCCTGCCGGTTTCCGTCAAATACTTCAGACCACCGCCAAAGGCATAGCTCTCTGTATCGTGATTGGTCTTATAACCCGCACGACCAGAAAAGCCAATCGGACTACCGGCGGCTTGAAATGTGTATTCCAGACCAACCAGGACCTGCTCGTCAAAATCCACGGGATTCGTCACATCCAATGCCAGATCCAGGTGATGGGGAACCGGGATACTGCCCGACAGGGACAACACATCCACCAGCAGCCCCAAACGAATATTGCGCGGCAACTCAAATGCCTCGCGCTGATAGGTTTGTTCAAAGCTGTAGTTTTGCACCGTCATCGCCAGAATCGTATTGCGGAAGCCCGTATTGAAATACGTACCCAGATCCACAGCAAATGCTGTCTTGGAATTATCGACAGTTGTGCGATTACCACCGATCAACACACTGCCAGTGCCCAAATTTTGACTGGCAATCTTCACATTGGCACCCACCGAAAAACGATCGGTAATCTTCATGCCATAAGCCGCAGAGAGCGCGTAGTTAGACGTTGTGAACGTCCCCGTCTCTGTAAACCCCGCACCTGCGGGGTTTGGATCAATGGCTGTGCCATTGAACGTACCGGCATCATAAGTCACAAATCCCACACCAAAGGTACCGCGGCCTGGAATATTGAAAGCAGCACCAGCGACCTGGCTTTTGGTATCGGCAATCCATGAAACATAAGTAAAAAATGCCTCACGACCATCGAAAAACGCCAGCGTTGCAGGATTGGTAAACACGCCAGACGCAGAACCGATTATACCTGTACCCGAACCTGCAAGGGCTGCTGAACGCGCATTGGTCGGCAGCTTCAAAAATGTAAAGCCAGCCTGAGCAACTTTGATAAATACGGGATTATTCTCTTCGTGATTCTCTGGCAAAATTTTATCTGGTACACGCAGCTGCGCTTGTGCTGTTGTGGCCAGAAGCCCCAAAGACAGCGCGAGCATCATGAGGGCCAGTTTTGTGTATTTCACAACTTATCTCCTTGATCAAAAGCAAGTCAACTCTAACTGCTGACTGCTGGAAGCTCTCTTACCTGACCACGACAAAGCGTTCGATGTGCTTGGCACCAGTTGCCGTATCTTCAATATGAGCAAAGTAGATCCCACTGACCAGAAACTGGTTGTTATCCGAAGTCATCAAATCCCATGACTCATCGCCAGAGCCAGAAGTGTGGTCAAGGCGCGTCACGAGATCACCGGTAATGGTGAAAATGTGGATAACAGCCTGTCCCGGCAGATTCACAAACTGGAGCTTGTGGGGCTGACCCTGATAGTTATAACCCCCATCGTCGAGTTGCCCGCCCTGCACCTGATATGGATTGGGCACAATGCGAACCTGCGTAATGTCATTGGCAGGACCGCGGAAGGGACTCACACCCTCTGCTTCGGTGCGCGAGGCAAACCGACTGCTCTCCAGGCCATTGGCATCAACGGCTGTCACGGAATAATAATATCTCGTACCGCGAATCGAAGTCTCATCGTTAAAGGTGGTGCCCGTTGGTGATCCAATCAGTTCGGGCACTTCTGTATGACGACCCGCGTAGCGATACACATTATACTTGACCGCACCAGAAACAGCATCCCAACTCAACTCGTTGCGATCGGGACCAGAGGTCAGCGTGACCGAAGCAGGCCAATTGGGCGCAGCGGGCAATCGGGGCATCGTGCCCGTGCGATTTGCCCAGGCTTGACGCGCAACTGCCACAGTCGCCTTCAACGAATCTAACCCACTGTCGAGGAAAGCTTCTTTTTGAACAAAACCAATTGTGCCATCTGCCCATGCCTTACCCACGCGCTTGTTCTCTGCTTCAGACGGACCAGCGACAATCACTGCCGATACAATGTGAATGCTTTGACCGAGCTTCAAGTCCCAGGGGCCAAATGTCGTCAGCCACTGATAGATCTGCTCTGTCGTCACATACCCTGGCTGGTCGGGATCGGAATCTGAAATCCGTTCATCGCGTGTTGTACCCGGCTGCACATAAAAATCATGCACGGTCTTGCGATTAGCTGTGCGCGTGCTCGTCCACACTTCACCCGGCACCCAGCGCACCTGACGCGGCTGTGCATTTTCGGGATCAGACATGTCTTCCAGCCAGTTCTCACTCAACACATTGGGATCGTTTGTCGGCGTCTTATCCACGTGCAAAAACACGCGCCCTTTGTAGTGCGATTCCATAAACTCACCCGAACTGATATTGGCAGCGCGCACCCCATCGAGCAAATCGCCAGTAGCGGGCGCAGGTTCGCCGCGGTCATCGCCATCGGGGCGATACCCCAACTTATCGCTGTCGTCGCCATCGTGGATATAGAGCAGCTTTTCATCATCATCCCAGTAATTCACCTCATCCCATATACCGCCAGCGAGCAAGCCAGCATCGTAAGCGCGACCTCCATCTTCGGGATTAATAGTGATATGCGCGCCACCAGCAGGACCTGAACCACCGCGCTGCAAATAGTAGTTCAACCCAACGTGGAAATTGTCATAAGACGGGTTTTTCTGCGCCGTTTCCGGGCTTGCAGCAATGCCGCGCTCGCCTGCTCTGAGATCAACCACATGCGGATTTTCCGGATACGTAATCGTCGTAACTTCAAAGATCATATCGTCGGCGTCCTGGTTTGCCCACGAATACGTCTCGCGCACAATGCGCAAGCCTTCGGAGTTTACAAGCGTGCTGCTGATCATAAGATCAGCCCCCAGGTCCGACCGCACGGCATCGTCGTCTTCGGGGAACAAACGCCAATTGGGATTCAATATCTCTTTGCCATCCTGAATCAACGTTGGTGGATTGATGCGAAAAAACTTCGGATTGGGCTTGTTCAATCGCGTCTCTGTGCCCCCCAACTTCGAAGACGAAAAATCAGCGAGGTCGTCCAGCAGGTCATTGCACCAGGGGCTTTGCGTGGTATTTACCAGATGTTGGCCGCCTTCGTAATAACCGGGCACATTAAACTTCGAATATAGCCCTACCACGGCAAAACCCGAATTTCCAACGCGATAACCGATATCCGGATCGGTAAGACCTGTTTCGAGACCGCCGGGCCAAATCAGACGACCCGAGCTCCACAGGGTGCCGATCTCGTGACCCTGTGCATAAGCACTGCCAGCCATCAGCATAGCCATCAGCACAAATACAAAACGTTTCATAAGTTTATACTCCTTGAGAAATATCTACAATTCAAACAGCGATCCCCTTTAGCCCTCTCCCACTCACAGGAGAGGGCAGGGATGAAAAGGTCAGAACGAGAATCGCAAACCAAACGTGATGTCTCGACGGTCCAGATAGACGATATAAGGACGGCGCGTTTCCGGGAAATTGTCCAGATCGACATCGGAACCCGGACGGCTACCTTCCTGAAGTTTGCCGCTGGCATCAACAGTCCACCCGAGCCGCTCCATATACGCGTCGGCTTTGGCATCGTCATTTGTGCCTGGATAGTCCCAGACCTCGCCATCGTAGTCGCGCAGATTGTTGAAGTTCTTGAAATTGAAAATATTGTGAATCTCCAAATACAACAGCGGCGCGCCCCTGGTATCAAAGGCTTTTGAAATCCGCAGATCTGTCATGTTGCTATCTGTCCACTGCACATTCAACACATTCTGCAGCGCAGAATCATTAGTCGGATTGTGATTCATCCACCAACCGCCTTCTCGGCGGAAGAACAAATTGGCTTCCCAACCGCCCTTCAACATGCGCTGTTCGGCGCCGTAATCCAGCGGCGTTCGGAAGTTCAAACCCAACTTCCAGATTGGACGCGGCTTAAATTGTGGATTAGCGGCATTGGCACTACCTTCAATAATCAGGCGGGAAGGCGTGGAAACCGTATTCTGGTCATAGATGCGGTCCCACCCAATCCGCTTGCTGCGCTCCTGGCGGTAATCATAAGAAATAAAACCCGTCAAGAACTGACCGCGCGATTTCTTAAACGCAAGCTCATAACCGCGCACATCCTTGATCCGTCCCTGGGTTGTCCACCGCGTGCGCCTGCCAGTACTGTTTTCGGGATAATAACTCGTACTCGGTTCGAGTTCTTTGTCGATGTCCTTAAAATACACCGTGCCCGAAGCCAGATACTTGCCTTCAAAACTCTTCTCAAAACCAAGCTCATAAGCGATGGTCTGAGGCATTTCTACCCATGTGTTGCCAAAGTTCTCCAATGGCTCACCCGCACCGGACTGCGCACGGTAGAGTTCTACTGTCGTCGGCACCTGATAGAAGTGACCGTAGTTAAAAAAGAGCTTGGAAGTCGCCGTTGTTGGGTGAGATACGCCAAAACGCGGACTCCACGCCCACTTGGTCGGCGCGCGAACCGAGCGTCGATTTTCGTATAACAATTCGGCATTCGATCCCAGGTATTCTGCATGCGGCTGTCCTACCAGATCAAACCACTTGTCCGGACGGTGAAAATCCAGTCTCAGCCCCGCATTGACTACGATCTGGCGATACTCCATACGATCTTGCACGAAGAAACCACCATACCACGGCGTCTTCACCCAATAATTGTGCAAGTTGGCTGTTTGCGTCGCCACGATATCTGCCGGATTGTCGTTTTCCCAACCTTCGGGGCGGTCTGGCAGTGTGGAGGTATAACCGCGATATTCACGCAGGAAAAACGTATGCGCTTGAATACCGGCTTTGACCTGATGATGCGGTGTCATTTGGCTGGTAATATCAAAAGTCAGATCCGTCTCTTTGATATAAGACCAGTCCGCTGAACGGCTGGCACCACCGCCACCGCGCAAACGGTAAATACCCAGAATATCGACGCGGCGGTTGGCATAGTTCCAACCCACAGGCGCTTCATCCAGAATCACAGCACCTGCTGATTGCGCAGATGCAACGCCGGATTCGGTAATCTCTTCAACCCGACCATCGGGATAAACCGCTGCCGCGGGAATACCCACGGCTTGAGGTTTCTGCCATGTGGCTTCCCAATCCGTTCTGCCATAACGCGCAGTGATATTGTAAAATGTCTTAGGTGACAATGTGTGCGACCAATTCAGAGTATAATAATTGCGGTCAATGGTCTCTTGATTGGCTTGAGACCCCGGCGCAAACATCTGAACATCATCAAAACGGCGTGAGGCTTCCACCTGCGATCTGACAAAGGTTCCCGTAAAGTCGCCTGTTTTTGTACCATCTGCCCAACCACGCAAATAACCCAGCGATAGTTTTGTTGTGGCAGTTGGTGTAAACGTCAGTTTGGCCTGCGCCAGGTTGTCGCGATACGACGTTTTGGACAAGTCGTAAGTATAAGCCGTACGCTCGCGCTGATTGGTCAACATCACCGACAATTTATCGCTGATCACCGGTGTGCCAACCGTCACATCGTAGTGATAATCGGATTCGCGATCAGCAGCATTGGCATTAAAGCCATTATTCCCTTCTAATTCAAAGTTGCGATGCTGCCATGCCCATATCCCTTTGGCTTGAGCAACAGTCGTTATCGGGAGATCGTAAATACCCGCAGTCCATTCGCCTGCCGGACCGCCGCGATCACTGAACTCCTGCGTCCAACCCTTAAAGTCAGGCACACCATCGCCATTGCGATCTGCTGTAGCGCCATCGCTCTCAAAACGACCAATATCCCACCAATTGTCCGAGCTATATACGTCGGGACCAAAGTGCTTGCGACCAGCGGGATTATAACGCGCATCTGCACTGATCGTAAACTGACGAGGCTCACGGGTCACAATATTGACAACGCCACTGCGCGCATCGCCATATTCAGCACTAAAGCCACCTGTCAAAATCTGAACTTCTGCCAGATTTGTTTTGCTAAAAGAAGAATACGGACGGTTATTGCGGTTGTCTTTCATACCCACACCGTCCATTGTATACAACATCTCTTCTTCACTTGCGCCGCGAATGGTCAAACCCCAGTCATCGCTATCCACACCTACCTGCGTGGCAAACGCGTCGCGCAGGCGGGGACCTGTGGGTGCTTCGCGAACTTCACTTGCCTTCATAATCGTCTGAGCATAAGAAACTTCCAACTCAACCGGCGGACGCTCAGCCACAACCGTGATCTCACTCAATTCAACGGTCGATTCTGTCAGGGAAAAATTCACAGGGGATGTGCGGTCAATACTCACCACCACATCCGTCTTGCTCACCGTGTGATATCCCACAAGCGATGCCTGAACTTCGTACACGCCTGGCGAAACCTGAATAATAAAGTAATCGCCATTGACATCTGCTGTGGCTCCCATTCTGGTGCCTACAAGAACTACGTTAGCCCCGGGCAGAGGGTCGCCACCAGCATCTGTGATGCGACCCGCAATTTTACCCGTGGTGGTCTGTGCATCGGCCTGATACGCCAGCCCAAACCCCAGAGCAATGGCAAGCAAGGCTATAAACCCAGCTCTCAAACGGTACATAAACTCCTCCTTTGGTTTCTTCCCCGGCTTTGGGAAAGATACGGGAAAGGCTCACCTGGCTCATTCCCACAAGCTAATTTCTCCATCTGATAAGGAGAAACTACCAACTAAAAAACAATATCGATAAGCCCTTAAACATCACCTCCTTCTTAATTCCCTCCCTCTGATTGCAAAAACAGGCTTAAATGCGCCACCTCCTTTCGATCTATGATGTCGGTTTCTTCATTATTAACTATAATTTCCGATAATCCAACGATTGACCAATTTAATATGTGCCTCAAAGTCTGTCAAGTGTTATAGACCAAAATATGCGATATGTAAATTTCGCTCATAACATATTATTTTTAAACAATTTAAATTTTAATCTATTAAAATTTTAAAAAAAATTGCCGAGATAAAAAAAGAAGCCAGGGTACAAACAACAATATCCTGCGATATTTGGCATTTCGGCTATTTCATCTGGTCAAATACCAAATAGAGCCGCAACACTTCATTGCCCTTTATTTCCGATAAGTTGGATTATCGGAAATAAACAGGTCACAAGTCTAAAAAAAGGCTATCGCGTGTCTAATTGATGAATCTAAATCGGATAGCGTAAGCGTCTAATAAAAACCACCTGCTCCACTGATTTGCACAATACCGAAAAAAATGGCCACAATGATTAAAACATCCACATCCCAGTCCATGCACCTGCCCACCTGCAGATGTTCTATGCAGGCAGGTCACACCGCTCAGACACTCTCAATGCCCGCGGCCGAACTCGCGCGTGCATCACTCGCTCCTGCTACCATTAGAGCTTATCGGTCTGCGCTTTATGCCTGGGATACATTTCGCAACGACCGAGCGGAAAGCGATACACTCATCGCCGAATATCTGACGGTGCGGTATGAAGTAGGAACCAGCCCAGCTACCTGTACACAAATCGTGGGCGCAATCCGGTTTCGCGTGAAACACCAGGGCCATGCTGATCCCATTGGTCCAGCCACCCAGCGTGTATTAGCAGGCATACGACGCCAGGGACGAGACCGCGGACGGGGGCAAATGGATGGCCTGCGCTGGCATGACGCGGACAGAGTGGTACGCGTCGCTCAAAGTGATCACACCCTCGCTGGCCTTCGGGATGCGGCCATCATCGCCGTCATGTCTGACGCACTCCTGCGCGTGTCTGAATGCGTTGCCCTCGATGTCGAAGATTTTTTACACGTCAAGGACGGCAGTGCCCGCATTACCGTGCGATGGTCTAAAACCGACCAGGAAGGGCGCAGCAGCATCCTGTACATTGGACCGACAACAGCAACGGCAGTGACGGCTTGGCTGAACGCCGCCCAAATTGACGATGGCCCCCTCTTTCGCCGCGTGCGCCGTGGCGATCATCTGGGAACTGGGCGACTGACAACCCGCGCAATCAGGAACATCGTAAAACAGCGTACCGCCGCTACAGGAATCTCTGGACGGTTCTCAGGGCACTCGCTCCGTATTGGATCGGCGCAGTCCCTTGCAACAGCGGGTGCATCGATCGTCGAGATGCAAATAGCGGGGCGATGGCGCGACACATCTATGCCTGCCCATTATGCACGCGCTCAACTCGCTGGCACTGGTGCTGTAGCACGGTTGCGATATGGATGTAAAAAAAAATAAGCCCCGTATTGCGGGGCTTATTTTTTTTTTGCGTTTGTCCATCGCTTCACATTACTTGTCAATTATGTATGCCACCATTGAGCAGAAGAGATGTCAAGGAGCAATAAAAAATATCACCTCTTTGCTTACCTTCATACCCGTATTCAAATCCGTTACCGTCACCTCCATCTCATAGTGCCCCGCCTCTGACCCACTCACATCAATCTCCAGATAATTGTACTCTGTTTCCCGCGTACCCACCTGCTCGTAAGAAATTGTCACCACTTTCTTCTCTTCAATGCCCAACAATTTTCCGACCGCACGCAAAATCGTCACGACCAGAGGTTTGCCTTTTCGAGGTGAAATTTTGTAATCCATCTGGTATCGCGTCTGACCTAATTCGTCAAATGTCAACCCATAGACCTCGTAATAAATCGTCACGGGTTGTCCCGGCACATAGGTTTTGGATGGCATAGGCACGACCTTATGCCCTCCTTTGACCTTCACCGCAACATCCTCCACTACCGATCCGGCCATCTCTATATCGCTCAATCCCAACTCACCGCCCTTATATGGCTCCACCTCCACCTCGCGCGTATAAGCGCCCATCAAATTGCGAGCGCGATCATGCACTTCCACGCCCAAATAATATTTGCCCGGCGGCACATTAAGTGCCAATTCATCAATCAATAGTGTTCCACTACCCACCTCAGTATCATCTGACACGGCAAAAGGCAACCCGGCGACCTTCCGAAAAACCGGTGTCCACGTACTGTCAAACAGAGCAATACCCCGTTCAACTTGACCTTCTATTCGCTCCGAATCAATCAGAGCAACTAAAGGCACACCGTAATAGACCTCTAACCGGCTGCGCGGACTCTCCCCGCGAAAATCTATCGCATCGAAGTGAAACGCTAAATCATCTGTTACGGGCCGATAAATTTCAGATTGTTGCCGCACCGCCCGCGCCATCACCCGATCGGGTCTTTTTGCTGTCCATTGGCTCTGATTAAAAGTTGACAGCACGCGACCCTGCGGCATATCGGGGAAATCGAATGCACCGCGAGAATCCAACGCCGAAAAAACGACCTCAATACCACCTGCCACATCGGGATAAATCCAATATTCCCAGCGCGTCCCGCCATCAATGGGAAAGATGGGAAAACCCCGAATATTCGTCATACCCGCATCGCGATCGCGGTGCGAATCCTGAACATCGTCATAATATTTTCCATCATTGCGATCAGCACCACCCCCAAAAAACGTGCGATTGGGATTTAATTCGTAATCAATAGACTCAAAATCTGAAACAATCAAATCCCCGGCATCTTCGCCTTGATATTGCACATCCCGCGTCGATGTCCGCAGCCTGCCCATCCGCGCAATAATCTCTTTATGCGCCTCGGGAGTCAAGCTCATCCACAATCGCTCCTTAACCCGCACCACATCCGGATCCATCTCATAGCGCACATCGCCTGCGCGGCTCTTGTGTGCCGGTTCTCCATAGCGAATATAAATCTCTCCGCGTTTGTCCCACGGCTTTTGCCCAGTGGAAAAATGTTGCATTGCATATAATACTCGCCGATAGTGCTCCACCAGACGCTCATTGCCCGGCGTGGCCGGCGTGGGATCGCGGCGCTGCCAGAACATCCGCACAAAAATCGGCTGCTGCTCGGGCGGCAATGCTTCATAAGCGGCAACCTCTTTCACCGTCGCCAATAATCGAATATCTTGCAGAAGGCCGTGCATATCGCCATCTACCGTACGCAAATACTCGGCCATTACCTTTTGCGCCTCTCCTGTTTCACCCATCCGCTGATACACACTTAGGAGCAAGGGAAGACATTCCGCACGCAGTTCGGGGCGCGTATCCATCAACTCGCGCCACACGCGCGTCGCCCTTGCGCGTTGTCCTCGTTTCAACCATACCCGCCCCAGATCGAATCGCGCCCGCGCGTGCATCGGATTTACCACAGTCTGTCGGGTATAGGCTTTCTCGGCAGATTCGACCTTGCCCTCGCGTTCAAACACCCGCCCGAGCAAATACAGCAACTCCGGGTGATGCGGATAGGCTTCAATCGCCTCCTTCAAGGCGTCTTCTGCCCGCTGTTTGCCCCCCAACAAACGGGCAAGCGCGCGGTTGACCTGCGCGGTCTTCCAATTGGGGCGAAGAACCAAAACCTGATCATAAGCCGCCACGGCCTCGTCCCACCGCCTGCGTCCGATATGGGATATCCCCACACCGTTGTACACTTCGGGCAATACCCCACCTGCGTTCAACGCCGAGTTAAACGTCTGTTCCGCATAGGGTAAATTGCTCGCAAACAAATAGGCATATCCCTGCGCGGCTCGTCCCATCAAATCGTTTCCATCTTCCTCGAGAAGCGCGTTGAGCACCTTCAGCGCATCTCTTGCCTGTACTGTATCCGGCAACACCTGTCGGGCCGCATAGCGCGGATCGATATGCCTTGCCATTTCTTTGCGCCTGCCCAGGGCTGTGATCATCGCCCCATCTAAGTCAGGAGGCGCACCGAAACCGAGCAGCGGATTGTAATACGACCGCGCCACAATCGGATTGCGGTCCATCCAGAACCCGTAGAGAAATGCCGCACGGTCTGCGCGTCCCAAGCCAGTATAAGTGGCTTCAACCTCGGATCCACCAAACCATTTTAATAAATGCTGCGCTGTTTTTGCTCGCCGATCATCAAAACCCGAAGCCGGAACAAGCGTCTCACCCATCACCTCAAATTTTCGAGCCGATACGAGTGTATCCCGCCCGGCTGCCACTTGAACCCGCAACGTGTATGTCCCCGGCAGCAGTTCATGGGTGGGAATACCCTCGGCAAATTTGACTTCACCCCGATAGCCCGGAAATGACCGCTGGTCACGCCAAAGGCGATGTCCGTATCGGTCTTCTATCTGCATTGCAACCCGATGACTCTGATAGCCCAGATAATACACCTCAAAATACAGGTAGAGCGGATTCCCCCGCCGATATTGCCGCGCAGGGTTGGGCAGTATCAATCGCCCATCTTTTCGAAACATCTCAAGGCTCTCTCCTGCCCCCTGTGGATTGAATCCAGAGGACAAATACAGATCGCTCATGCCTATTTTTCCGGGATCATAAGTGGGTACATCGAGAGAAAATACCGCCAATCCCGCCCGGTCGGCCTGCAAGTCACTCAAGGTCAGTTCTCCGCGATAGCGACCTGCGGGCAGGCGCACCTGCACCATGTCATATACCATGCGGTCTGTATCGACGGTGGCTTCCAGCGATTCGGCTGTCAGCCTGCTTCCCGCCTCCACCTGTTGCACAATCTCTCCGGCATCGTTTAAGACCCGCAGCGAAGGCTTGTACCGCGCGAGATAAATCCCCGAATCTTGTCTCAAAAATGCAAACTGCGCGACGGGAAAGCGCAGGGTTACTTCTTCGAATCCCTCGCGGCCCCGATATCGAAAACTGCACACATCGATCTCAAAAGCTATGGATCCTTCTCCGCGCGGCGGGAGGTCCGTCTCGCTGGCGTGTATTTCAAAAACAGCGACTATCAAACTCAAAAATACCGTCGCGATACGCATAATTATTTTCCTTTTTTTAAAAAACAGTCCAATACGGTTTCTATCTCAATTAGAAACGCCTCTAAAAAGGTATAGGTCCCAAAAATTTACTCCAAAAATAGTACATAACCAAAATTCAATTCAAGAAAAATAAACAACAATGTCCTGCGGCGTTCGGCGTTTCGGTCATTGGTTTTATGAATCTAAAGCATCCATATAAGCGTGTAATACGCTTAAGGCCCTGTATAATCCCGTAGAATTTTTTCTTGTCACAGACCACAATTTTCGTTATCTATATACCTCAGTTCGCAATCATCATAATAGTGTAAATAAATGTAAATAATGTAAATAAATGTAAATCGCAATGAAAAAGGAGTCACTTATGAAATCACTGAACCGGCGTACGTTTCTCAGGAGTGCAGGTGTTTGTCTGGCATTGCCGTTTTTAGATGCCATGATTCCCGTGGGGCGGGCTGCGAGTCAAGCATTTGCGCTTGCCCGCGCACAGACCGCAAAGCGGCTGGTATGTATTGGCAATCCCTTTGGGATGATCCCCGAGCGATTCTTCCCAACAGAAGGCGGCGCAAATTACACACTCCCCACACTCCTACAACCACTATCAGCGCATCAGCGAGATTTCACGATCTTTTCCAATCTGGACCACGGTGTAACCGGCGGACACCGCACCGCGCACACATTTTTGAGCGGCATCCGAATCAAAGACGCCAAAATGATGCCCGAAGGCAACATCAGCATCGATCAAAAAGCCGCGGAATTTGTGGGCGTCAACACGCGGTTCCCCTCGTTGAATGTAAGCATCAATGGCCACTGCGAAATGAGCTGGACGCGCACGGGCGTGCGGGTGCCGCCAATTAACAATCCCCAAAAAGTATTCCAGGCACTATTTGTAGATACGACCGCAAAAGAAAAAGAACAGCGTGCAATCGCACTCGATCAGCACGGCAGCATCTTAGACGCCGTAATGGGAGAAGCGCGATCCTTTGAGCGCAAACTGGGCCAAAGAGACCGGGAAAAACTGGAAGAATATCTGACCTCTGTACGCACAGTTGAGAAAAAGCTGGGCATGTCCAAAGCGTGGCTGGACAAACCCAAACCCCAGGTCAATATGGACATGCCGGAAAATGGCCCTTTTGTCGAAACCCTGCCCTTGATGTACGACCTGATTGCCCTCGCCCTGCAAACCAATTCCACGCGAGTTGCAACCCTGGAAGTGGGCATGGGGATCAAAACCACGGATTTGGGCCTGAATACGAATTACCACAAATACTCGCACCACGGCAAATTGCCCGAACTCATGGAAGGCTTGACAATAATTGAAAGATATCAGATGAAACACCTCGGCCTGTTCTTTGACAAACTCAAAGCCATTGAAGACCCCGCAGGGGGAACGCTGTTTGACCAGACGATGGTGTTATCGGGCAGCGGCATGGGCAACGGCAGTTCGCATTCCAATAAAAGCTTGCCCATTTTGCTCGCGGGCGGCGGATTCAAACACGGGCAACACATGGTATTTCCAGAAGCAAAGCCCCAGCGCATTCCGTTGAGCAATTTGTACGTGTCGATGTTACAAAATTTTGGACTGGAAACCGATCACTTTGGCCAAAGCACCGGTACGCTGAAAGGATTTGAATTAAAATGAAAAAAAGCGTTCTATCCCTCCTGATTGGCATTTTATTCTCAACGACTGCCTGGGCAGAAGGGGATGCGACATACAAAAATACCGTGCGGACATTTTTGGCGCAGCGGTGTTATAAATGCCACGGCGCAGAGCTTCAAAAAGCCGATCAGCGCTTTGATACCCTCACACTAAATTTCCACGACGAAGATGTTTTGCTAACGTGGCAAAATATCGCGGATATGTTAAATCTCGGCTTAATGCCGCCCTATGAAGAGCCGCAGCCCGAATTGGCTGAAATGAAGCCCGTGATCGATTGGATCACCGCCGCGCTAAAAGCGCATTACGAAGCAGAAGAAAGCACGGGCGGACAGACGGTATTGCGCCGCTTGAATCGGAAAGAATACCGCAACACAATTCGGGACCTATTGCATCTGGACATGACCATGTTCGATCCCACAGATGCATTTCCCCAGGACGATGAAGAACACGGATTTGACAACATCGGCAAAACACTCGTCATGTCGGATTTTCTGGTCGAAAAATATCTCGACGCAGCCGATCAAATCGTAGAGCACGCCGTATTGCCCGGCCCACCGCCAGAAGTGAAAACTTACGAGTTTACGTTTCCCATCATGCGCGCGGCCGGTGGGTTTTTGGCACCGGCGAGCCGCCGCTTGAAACAGGGATACGATGAGCTATTCCGCCGTCCCGATGACCGCTGGGGATATATGTCCATCGACAGATTCCGAAAAGGTGTGCCGCATTCGGGGATGTATCGCGTTCGCGTTCGCGCATCCGCACACAACCAGCAACACCCCTATGACAAAGCCCTGCGAACAGATGAAAATGAACCCATACGCATGGGCATTGTCGCCGCGTCCGGGCATTATGGCGACTTGAGGCAAAGCAACACATCAGATGTGCCGATGGCCGAATTTGAAATGATCGCAGATGGACAACCCCGCGATTATGAGCGCGAACTCTGGCTGGATGAATCCTATGTACCGCGCGTCACCTATCCTAACGGACCGATCACGCTTTATTGGCGGAGTATTCTGAGGCGATATCACCCCCAGCTCTACGACAAAACAGACCGGCGAAAACTGTCGCAAAAGGAAGGTCAACAACTCGTACATCGGCAAACCGAAGTCGCAGTAATGAATTATCAGGGACCGAGCATTCGCATATATAGAGTCGAAATCGAAGGTCCCCTTTACGAACAGTGGCCCCCGCCTTCGCACACGAGCACTTTTGGCAAGCGCGATCCCAACAAGGTCAAACCGCGCGATGTCCTGACGCGCTTTGCAACACGCGCGTATCGCCGCCCGGTCAAACACAGTGAAATCGCCCATATCCTGCAACTGGTAGATCAACATGAAAAGGCCGGCGCCTCGCGCATTCAGGCCATCAAAATGGGCTTAAAAGCCATCTTGTGCTCGCCCAATTTCCTCTATCTCTACGAAAACGAAGGCCAATTAGACGACTACGCACTCGCGTCCAAGCTATCGTATTTTCTCTGGTCATCCATGCCGGATGAAGAATTGTTCAAGCTGGCGAAAAAGAAGCGATTGCACAAGCCAGACAATTTGCGCGCGCAAATTGATCGCATGTTAAAAGACGAAAAAGCGCAGGCATTTGTGGAGAATTTCACAGAGCGATGGTTAGCTCTGTACAAAATCGGCGAAATGCCGCCCGACCCGCGCAATTTCCGATTGTACTATCAGGCGCATCTCGAAGACGCGATCAAAAAAGAAACCCACGCCTTTTTTAATCACATCCTCGACAAAAATATGAGCATCGCACATTTCATCGACTCGGACTTCACCTTCGTCAACCGCGACCTGAGCTTGTTATACCGCATAGAAGGCGTAGAAGGCCGGAAATTTCGCAAAGTGAAACTCAACGATCCCAAACGCGGCGGCCTGCTGGGACACGCCAGCGTATTGACGGCAACCTCCAATGGGATCGAAACATCGCCCGTGGTGCGCGGGGTATGGGTATTGGAAAACATATTGGGCATAACACCCCCGCCCCCACTGCCCGATATTGAGCCGATCGAACCCGACATTCGGGGATCGACGACCATCCGCCAGCAACTGGCAAACCACCGAAAAATCGCCACCTGTAACGAATGTCATCGCCACATCGATCCATTGGGCTTTGCACTGGAGAATTACAATCCCATAGGCGCGTGGCGATATGGTTACGGTCCCAAGAAACCAAAAATAGATGCGTCAGACGTCATGGCAGACGGGAACAAGTTCGATGGCCTTGTGGGCTTTAAAAAGATCCTCATGGCAAAGAAAGATCAATTTGCCCGCTGTCTGACCGAAAAGATGCTCACCTACGCGACCGGACGCACACTGGAAGCCACCGACCGTTCCGAAATAGATCGCATCGTACACAATTTGAAGTCACAGGGCTACGGCTTGAAAGACCTGGTCATGCTCGTGGCGACAAGTGAGCCATTCTTGACCAAATAAAACAAACTGGATTGCGGCTCAAAACCATGCCGCAATGACACCTGTTGCTCGTCACGCCTGCATGTTTTAGGCAGGCGTCCAGAAGATTAAGTCAATAACTTTTTTTAAGACCACTTAATCGCCAACTTCACAAGGGTAAAACAAAAACGCTCTGGCCTCGTGCCAGGGCGTTTTTTCTTTTTATAAAAAAATGGTGAAATAGATTTGAAACGCCACCGTTTTTGATTGACCCGCCTTAATTTGAATATTAACATGAGTCAAAGTTGAAATGAGTCATAATAATCGTTATGGCTCATCAGCCTGAAAAGGTGTCCAACTAAGACCACATTTCATCCGCGGTCCGAAAGGGGTTATGCCTATGGCTTCAAGATAGATGTGTTTTTCAAATGCAGTAAACAGCAAAGGAGGAGTGCGTATGAAATATGGAAAAGCTGGTTTTTTGTGCCTGACGCTGTTGTTTTCCATACCGGGTACAGGTCAGTCGGAAGTTGACGGCACATGGGGAATGGGCATTGTGGCCAATTACGAAATGCCACTATTCGCGCTGAATAGCTGGTTTCCTTCCGGCGGGGTCAACGTGGGGGCGTCCATTGTAAACGTCAAGAACGCCACCTGGACGTTTGAACTGGACGGTCAATATACCAAATATAGTTCCGGAGATTTAGAGAAAAGGAGCTTTCTCTTTGGAGGCGATGGACAAAGCTACAACAGCCCAAATGCCAACTCAGAGATGGTGTGGGCAAGCCTATCAGCGAACTTTCTTTATCACTTCAACAGGGGTGGTGAAAAGATGGAATCGGGTGGAGGAGCGCCGTATCTCCTCATTGGCGCGGGCTTCTACCACTTTAAAAACAAGATGAGTGGGCTGATCTATCCGGGGCAGAGTGGCACGACCATTGACCCGAACGTTTTGTTGCGACCCGCAGAAGATGTCCGCACAGAACCCGGCGTGAGTTTGGGATTCGGTATCGAGTATTTTGCCTCGCAGTCCGTCGCCATCGATATTCGCGGACAATACCATATTATCTGGGGAGAGACGCGATCCATGGAAGCCTGGGGGCTGGAGAAGGCATACCCCTTTCACAAGTTTAACGGCGGCGCGCGGATCAAGTTCTATTTCGCCAATTGAGCAAAGGAGATTGAGATATGAGGTACAAATTACGTCTGGCCTGTGTTCTGCTGGCACTATTTGGTTTCTGGCCCTCAGAGGGCATGGCCGGTACAGTAGGTAAAATCAACGGCACGGTCAAAGACGCCTCGGGCGAGCCGTTGCCGGGCGCCAACGTGCTGATAAAAGGCACGCAACGCGGCGCAACAGCCGACTCAGAAGGCTATTTTTTAATTTTGTCGGTAGATCCAGGGGCCTACGAGTTGGAAGCGTCTCTGGTGGGATACAATGCAGAGATCTTGCAAAATATTGCGGTGCGAGCGGACCTGACGACCACCGTGGAGTTCAGACTTCAGGAAGCCGCTGTCGAACTGGGTGAATTGGTGGTGGTGGCCGAGCGCCCTCCCGTAGAAGTAGATAAGACCGTGACGCGGTACGTGGTGAGCACCGAAGATGTGGAGAATGTGCCACTGGCGCGCTCTACAGCCGAAGTCATTATGCTCCAACCCGGTGTTTCGCTGGACGGCAACCTGCGGATTCGCGCGAGCCGGGTCGGCGGACGGCGCGGCAACAACGAGGTCATGGTTGAAATCGATGGCATTCGGCTGGCGAATAACGACGGTCTGGATAATGTCACGATGTCGCAAGTCAACAGCGTGTCTCGGGGCGCCATTCAGGAAGTGTCGGTCTATAACGGCGGCATGAATGCCGAATATGGGAATGCACAGGGCGGTGTAATAAGCCTGGTAAGCCGCGAAAATAAAGACCGGTATTCCGGATTGGGCGAGTACCGCTTGACCCTGCCGGGGCGAAAGCACTGGGGTAGCAGTGTCTATGACAGCCCCTTGCTGGAAGGCCGCGCCGATTACAGCGGCATTCATTCCGGGAAGCGCACCAATTACGACGAAAAGCTCGGACACCTCTTCGAGGCCAATATCTCGGGACCGATCACCCCGAACATCGGATTTTTCACGGGCGGCACCACCTCCCGAAGAGCGCCCGTATATCCCAATCCAACCGATTCAGAGCCAAAAAATTTCAATTCCTCGGGCAATATCACATACCGCCCTTCGGGCAATATGAAGTTCAAGGCGGGTGGAACATGGGTCTATAGAAACATCTTCCACGACGGCGGTCGGGACATTAACACCGGCTTTGAAACCACCGATACACCGGCTGGCGGCATTCGCGGCATTGGACAAACTGGCAATAATTTGTTCCTGTCCAGCAATGGTGCGGGCAAAAACCCCAGGACTGATCAGGTTGTGTACGGGGTGTTCACACACACGCTTTCGTCGAAAACATTTTACGATATTCGGATTTCCTATCAGCGAACAGCGCAGGATACGTCCGATGTGCCGGCAGCGACCGAAGATGTAACGCGGGACGCGCAGGGATTTTTCGTCGATAGGAATATCCACGCATTTCAGTACGCCCGTCGAAACCGCGTGCTTTTGAAAGCCGACCTGAGCAGCCAGTTGCACAAAGGGCATTTCGCAAAGGCGGGATTTGAGATCATTCGCTACGACATCTACCAGCACGAAGAGATCTTTGAAACCTCTCGCAACCGCGAAATCCGTCTGGTGGGCAAGGGCGACCCCATTATCGGGATGGAAGGCTTCAATCCGATCACCTATGCGGCATACATTCAGGACAAAATGGAATTTGAGGGCCTGGTAGTCAACCTGGGTTTCCGAGCGGATCTCCTCGACCCGGGCGATTCTTTTGGCCGCGCGATGGACCACCCGCTCTGGTTCCACTATAACTCGCTGACGCGCTGGCGAAACGTGCCCATCGTGGATTCACCGACACAGAAGGCATTCAGCCCTCGCATCGGAATTTCTCATCCGATTACAGACCGCTCGTTCATCCGGTTCTTCACAGGACAGTTCCACCAGTTTTTTGACATGCAGAACCTCTACACGCGGTTGTTCTCAGCCTCGGGTGCAGATCGAGATGTGGATGGCGACGGGGTAATCGAACAGAATGAAATCATGAACGCGCTGACCTATCCGCTGGCCGCGGATTTCGGCAATGTCAATGTAAAGCCCGAAAAGACCACGCAGTTTGAAGTGGGTTTCGAGTGGAACTTTGCTGGACCGTACGTCATAGCCCTCACATCCTTCTATAAAGATCAGGAAGGGAGGCAGGGCGACTCGGACAATTACGTCCACGATCCGTTTCGGGGGAAAAACTCGGCGTATGACCACGGACAGTGGAACCGGCGGTTTTCCACCTCGCGCGGGTTCGAGTTGTCGTTCTCGAAAAAATTCAAAGATATGATCGCATTCAACGTGGCCTACAATTTGAACTGGGCCAAATCGCACTCGGGCGGCAGACGCGCTCAGGACTGGACTTATGTGGCGACGGGCGAGTTTGTGAAAAGCGACCTGTACTTTGCCGGCGTGACATTTGACAACACCGGGCAGGAATTTCCCCGCACGCCCGATGCAGCCGAACGGGCGTCGCTGGCCGCCCTCGCAGACGACATCGCCCGGGGCTACAAGAAATTGGCGGATAATAAAGTGCCCAAGTTCAGCGGGTTCTGGGAACAGCCAGTGGTAATTGTGCCCGGACTCTATGCATTCAATGTCGGCTCTTACAGCATCCCGAGTCTGGATGGTGGCCTGGATCGGCGCAATTTTGCCAGTATTCAACTCCTCTTTTCTTCGCCGCCAGATTACCACATTGTGCCACTGGCCGGCCTTCGGGCAACGCTGATCTGGCAGATGCAGACCGGAAGCCCCTGGAACTACTCGCCCCCGATTGGTCCCGCGCAGCGTCGAAACAGACCGGTGACCACCGTGGCCGATGTGAGTGCAGAAAAGGATTTCAACATCGGCGAGACCGCATTGGCAACCGCCTTTGTCGAGGTGCGAAATTTCTTCGGGCAACGGGATGACCTATCGACCGGTTTCCGCACGATTCAGTACGGACTGCTTCTGCCGCCGCCGGGCGATGGTAAGTTCGATCAATTTGGCGATATAGCTGAACTGACGCGGTACAACGACGGTTTGGGACGTCCCCGGTCAATTGTGCTGGGTGCGCGGTTCAAGTTCTAATCACACTTAGTCGATGGCCTGACCGCACACAGGTTGCGCGGTCAGGCCAATAATCAGGAGGTATATTCTCCATGTTCAGTGATCACGTAAAAAGATGGATGGGACTTGGCCTGCTATCTGTGGTGCTGGTGCTTGTCGGCGCGTTGCAATCCGCGGCACAAGTTCCCTACTCAACAGCCCGACACATGACCCGCTCCCTGGTTTGGATCTCATTTACAAACTGGGGCACCTCGGGCATGCATTACCACGTGACGCCAGGTCGCGTGATGATGCGGATGTCCTACCCGGGCAATACTTATGCGCTGTATGCCCTGCTGGGGACAGAGGAGTTCGAAGAATACTGGGGCAGCAAGGGCTGGGGACACTCCGAGCAGAAAGCGGAAGCGAATATGCACTCGGCCGGAGAAGGCGTGCTGGTGTTGACCCATGTTGACGGTGAAAAATTTGTCTCGGTAACGGGACCGCGCACGCCCACCGAAGATGTCGAACCACAAATTTACGATATTCAAAACCAGAAAGAGGCGACCTGGGGCATCCCGACCGTCGTGCCCGACCGGGGTGTGAATCCCGGGATGATAAAATCCAACTGGTGGAGCGGCGCATCGCCCCAAAGTGTGGATCGCACACAGAGCCGCCCCTACGAGATTCACAACTTCAATTACAGCATTTATCCACCCGTGCAGACGGCGGGAGAAGAGATCCACATTTCACAGTGGTCAACCAGGCACGATGTGTGGGTCACGCGAAAAGCGCACTCCTATAGCCATCAGGATTTTGACGATTTCTTTATCCTCGAACTCGAGTTCGAAAACCGCGGTAACAAGCAGTTGAACGATACGTATTTCGGGGTGATGAACACATTTTATGTCAACAACCACGGCACATCGTATCGCTGGGGCCACGAAGGTGGGTTGGTGCGGTATCGGCGCGCGCCGGGGGGAATGGACGACTGGTACAAATATACCGAGTCACCCAATTTTACGCCGAATCCCCTCAGTGGATTATCTGCCTCTCAGTTCCAGGGAAAATTCATCAACTACCAGTGGGATGGAAATACCAACGCCAGCTTTGAAGAAGATACGGGCGACCCGTATTACAGAGACCTCGAAAACGGCGGCGGCGACTTTCCAAACAGCACGGCACGGCCCGAAGGAACGCCAATTTCGCTGGCCTATCAGTTTATGGCTCCGCTGGCATTCCGCAACACTGGGCCGAGTCACACCTTCAACGCAGCAGACGCAGCAGAGGGCTTTGTAGATCCGCAGGGCGATCCGCTTTCGCATTGGTACACCGCACACGCGCGGCGCAATATCGACGATCCAACGCGCGGATCGGTGAGTATGACAGATCAATACGACATCTTCACAGGGCCTAACACACCCGACCCGACGTCGGAACAGATGCAGTGGAGCGACCAGATCTGGGGACCTTATAACCTCGCGCCCGGCGAGAAGGCCAAAGTGGTGGTGGTCTATGGATTCGGTTCAGCCGCAGATATGGCCTCGAGCACGGAAACCGGCTATCCGCACGATATGATTCAATGGTCGTTCAACTTTGGAAATGTGGGCGATGATGAACGGAAGCAGAGACTGTCCCGGGGCGAAGAAGCTATGCTTCGACACCTCGATCACGCTCAATTTGTGTATAACGCCGGGTTCGATGTTCCCGACTCCCCACCGGATGTGGAGTTTTTCCAGACCAGCAACGCGCAGGCAAAGATCGTACTGGAGTGGCCCAATACCGCTGATAATGCGATCCATCCCGACTACGGCATGGCAGATGTTGCGGGATATCGGGTTTACCGGTCAATCTGGCAAGAGACCGGGCCGTGGATCCTCAAAGCCGATATTCCGAAAGGGTCTGACAGCGGAGGGAAATACTCCTGGGTAGATGAAGAGTCTCTGGCTGGATTTTCGTTTGGTTATAGCGTGAGATCCTATGCCACACCCAAGACCAACTGGTCCAATTCCACTGGAATGACCATCAACGATCTCCCCCCAACTGTTCGGGCACACCTGGAGAATGGGCTGGAGGGCGGTTGGTCGGCTGCCGAGCAACGCATGGTTGTGCCGGGAACCCCAATTTTGGCGGCAAATGACGATGCAGACGCGCTGTCCAACCCCGTAGTAGTGGTGCCCAATCCGTTTGATCTAAGTCTGGAAGAAGCCAACTATCAGGGATCGAAAAAGCTGCGTTTCCTGGGCGTCCCCCGCAAATCGCGGATTTCCATTTTTACCGTATCCGGCGACCTGATTCAGGTGATCGATCACGACGATCCCAACGCTGGCGAGGCGGCCTGGCTGCTAAAAGATCGCTTTTTGACCGGCGAGGCGACCTCGGCCCTTTATTTCTTTGTGGTCGAGTCTCTAATGCCAGCCAGCATGGGCAAAAAATCCAAAGGCGCATTTGTGATTCACCGGTAGTGGTTTTGGACCTCAAAAAAAGGATAAACAGCTATGAAACGGATGTTGTTGAACCTCTGTCGAAGTTGCATACCGCTTCTCGCAATCGCGTTTTTGGCGGTCTGCACAGCGCAACCTGCAATCGGTCAGTCCTTATTTCCCAATGCAGAGGATGATTTTCTGACCCTGGACGGCCGGAACAAGATCAAGCCATCGACATTCCAATTCTTAAAAGTATCTACAAATGCCCGCGTATCGGGCATGGGAGATGCATTTACAGCCGTGGCCGACGGCATGGACGGCATTGTTTGGAACCCGGCCGGGACCACGAAAATCAACAAGTTCGGTTATGCATTTGGTTACGCAAAATGGCTGGTTGATTCCGCGTTTTACTCGGGTGCTGTTGTGTATAATACCGGCAGTTGGGGCGTGGTGGGCCTCTCTCTCGTGAACTTCCAACCGCCCACATTTATGGAAACCACCACAATGCAACCCGATGGCACGGGGCGAAACGTGACCGTAGGCGATATGGCCATTGGCGCGACGTATGCCTACCAGTTGACGGATAAGCTATCAGCCGGCGGCACCATTCGGTATATCCAGTCCAAACTGGCGGATGTTACGCTTAAAGCGGTTTCCATCAATGTGAACTCGCTGATGTACACCGGATTTCGGAGCTTGCGCCTGGGAATGAATCTGAAAAATCTGGGAGGCGAGCAGGAAATCGTGAGTGAGAAATCGGAGATGCCCCTCACCTTCCACCTTGGCGTAGCGATGGAGTTATACGGGAACCTGGGCGACCCGACTTCATTGACCGTGGCATTTGAAGGGGCGTATTTTACCGACCGGTTGCAACGCTGGAACCTGGGCGGCGAATTTTGGCTCGCCAATATGGTCGCGCTGCGAGCGGGATATAAATTCAAATACGACAGCGAATCCTGGAGCGTTGGCGCTGGCCTGAAAGGGGATTTTTCAGGGCGCAACATCGGCCTGGATATTTCCTACAGCGACTTCGGCGACTTGTTCGACCCGCCTTTGCGCATCAGCCTTTCGGGTTCGTTTTAGGAGGGCTTGAGCCGGGCCAAACGCCAGCTTGCTGAATATACGACTCCGCTCGAAACGGATGCCCGTCCGGCTTCGGGCGGAGTCTCATTTTTTTATGTGGATTGGAAATGATGCGTTCAAAGGAGAAAACCACAACACCCGCACCAGCAGAACGCGGCCTCACATTCCGCTCGGTGGTGTTGGGACTGGGGATCGTGGTTTTCATCAATTTGTGGGTAACGTATGCAGAAACGGTCGTGCATTCCTCCCGTCTGAATCTGAGTTATTTCCAACTCACGCTCATGGCCGTGTTTCTCATTCTGGTGGCTGTCGCCAACCCATTTCTCAAAATGTGCAGTCCTCGGATTGCATTTTCCCCCTCCGAGTTGCTGGCGATCGTCGCCATTGGCATGGTCGGTTGCGTAGTGCCCGCCTCTGGCATCACGGGTTTTTTAATCGGGGTGATTGCAACCCCGATCTATTTTTCCACCCCGGAAAATCGGTGGGCGGAATTTTATCATCCGCATCTAAATTCATGGGTGGTGCCAACAGAACCAGAAGCCCTCCGCACATTCTTTGAAGGGCTGCCTCTGGGCGCGTCAATACCCTGGGGAGTTTGGGTCGCGCCATTGGCGTGGTGGGCAACTTTTATCCTCGCTGTCTTCGCCCTGTCGGCCAGCACGATGGTGATCCTCCGCAAACAGTGGTCGGACAATGAGAAACTGGTCTATCCCCTTGTTGCGGTTCCACTTGAAATGGCGCAAGATGCCGGGGCGAAGAAATTGATCCCCGAGTTCATGCGGGGAAAGTTGTTCTGGATCCCGGCAATCATTGCTTTCGCATTGTTCTTTTGGAATACGGTATCGTGGTCTTTCCCCCTTGTTCCGGCACTGAACATTTTTCCCAATGCGGGCGATTTTCGATTCACGCGGTACTCCCCCGTGGTCGTTATGGAGCCTCTCAATCTGTTCACCATCGGATTTGCGTATTTCGCCAACACGCAGGTGTTGTTTTCAGTCTGGTTCTTTTTTTTATTGCACGTCGTAGAAGGCGGCATTTTCAACCGCCTGGGGTATCAGATCGAGAGATCAACCGATTCCTTCAGCGCGGATCCCCCCACAGAGGCGTGGCAGTGTTTTGGGGCGTTGGCTGCCATGGTGGTATGGCGGCTGTGGGTGGCACGCCACCATTTGCGGGATGTATTTGCCAGGGCCTTTTCTTCCCAACATCGCGTGAATGACAGTGGAGAGGTACTCTCCTACCGAACTTCTGTTTTCGCGCTTCTGAGTAGCCTGGCCTACATAATTTTCTGGCTTCATCAAGTTGGGATGGATCTCGCCACAGCAACAATCTATCTCGCAGCCGCCGGTGTCATTTATATCGGCCTGGCAAGGGTGGTTTGTGAAGCGGGGATCGTCTATTCCGGGGCAACTATCACGCCACAAGCATTTGTTATGGATATGCGGGGTACCTATGCCATTTCAAATGCGAGCCTGGCTGCAATCGCACTGTCTTATTCGCTGGTTGATTACATGCGCGGCCTGTTCGCGCCGGGCGTTGCCCATTCCGTGAAATTGGGAGATCTAATTCGCGGCAACCGGCGCGCGCTACTCGTCTGGGTTGGTATTGGCGTGTTGCTCGGCCTGGCCGCATCGGTACTCTACACGCTCTACCTGGGCTATTCGCACGGGGCATACAATTTTCCCAGATTTCCGTTTTTCAGCGGCGATCCGAAGAGGGTGTTTGCCTCTACGCTATCACAAATGAGAACCCCCAAAGCGCCAGACCCGGCGAGAATGGTTTTCTTTGGCATTGGCGCCGCGTTGATGGCATTGTTGACATTCCTCAGATATCGTTTTCGCTGGTGGCAGATACACCCCATAGGATTGGCCCTCTCGTCGGCGGATAACACGGCTCACTATGTGATGCCAATTTTTATCGCCTGGGGGTGCAAGACCATCATCATGGCTGTCGGCGGTGTTCAGCTTTACCGCAAAGCAACACCCGTCTTTCTCGGGCTGCTTGTCGGCTATACGGCAGGGGTTGTATGGTCTTTTATCGTCGATGCAACCCTGTGGTCGGGACAGGGACACGAAGTTCATAACTGGTGAGAAAAGCATTCACTTTCAAACCATGGCAGGTGATCATCATGAGACTCCAAAATCTGCGTCTCTTTGCAATCATTGGTATTGTGTTCCTTGCTTCCCCATCTGAAGGGACTAATCCACCCGTGTCGCTCACAGACGCCGAGCGAGATTCGCTCGTGGCCCTCGGTGAGGAGAAAATTTTGAACCGAGAACTCGATCTCGCTATCGAGATCTTCACGAGACTCACGCAATCCTATCCCAAAGACGCCTATTTGAGAACCCGATTGGGCTATGCACATCTATCCAATGCCGATTACGACGCCGCTGAGGCCGCCTATGAAAAGGCCAAAGAACTCAACCCGGATCTCCCCGAAGCCTACGTCGGTGTTGGGTTGACCTATGCCGAACGTCCCGCCAGGGGAATGGGCGCGCTGCAAAACTTCCGCAAAGCCTTGGGCGAGGCCAAACGCGCGACTAAAATTGATTCCACATACTCACCGGCATATCGCCTTTTGGGTGAAATCTATGAGCGATTCCGAGACGATCACGAAAAGGCGATCGTGTACTACCTGCAATACGTTGAAAAGGAGCCAGACAATCCAGATGGACTTTATTACTTCGGGCTTGCGTGCATCCAGGCCAAACGATTTGATCTCATTGAACAGTATCTCGCGCCCTATCTGGCGCGAGATCCAGGGGAAACGAGATTAATTTCACAAGTGGCTCAAGGGTTCTTTTATCTGGAGAAATACGAACGTGCTCTGGCCTTGTTCGAGCGATACCTTCTCAAACTGGACGAAACGGAAAGGGCGCATTACACGGATATCTCCCTCGTGGCTTCGGAAAAGGAACGGCATGCTTATGCCGCGCTCGAAAAAGAAGCGGAACGACTCGCCTATCTACACCAGTTCTGGAGGCGTAGAGATCCCGATATTCTAACCGCGATCAACGAGCGCATTATCGAGCATTATCGCCGCGTCTGGTTCGCCCGAACCTTCTTCTCTACGAAGGTGTATCCCTGGGACCGGCGGGGCGAAGTGTATATTCGCTTTGGCGAACCGGATTACCGCTCCCGTTCCGACAACCGCGAATTTATCATAAGCCCGGAAGTGGAGGCCGTGCGAACGCAAATGGCCGTAGATCTATACGGACCACAGGCTGCGTATTTGACCTTCATCGGCCCCGTCTTTCCCATTCGCACCCGGCGCGACCCGTTTAGCACAACGGACAGTCCGCCCGAGGTGAACCGCGGAGATATCGCCAGGCTGGGAACCAGCGACTCAAATGAGGAAGACATCGAACTGGATTCTCTGGATCCCATCGACGCCACGCCCGGCGCGACACCTCGGCGGGATCAGGGCATTACAGATCGTTCTGGAAATCCGATACCAAAAATGGCATTCGACAGCTACGCGCCCGTCACTGTGGATGGTCCGCAGGAATCCGTACCATGGGAAACCTGGACCTATACAAAACTCCAGAACGGCGTGGAATTTACGTTTACAGATGAGGTGGGACGCGGCGATTTTGATTTCGCTCCCTTGCCGCCGAGGGCCGCTGGAGACGACAAGCTCAAGAAGGCAGTGCAACTAATTCGCTACACACCCGGCGTGATTTACCAGAAGGCAGTTGCAAAAACGCCCGACTTTTATCGCCCAGACATCCGTGCAGACGCGCTGGGCTTTTACTACGATCTCGCGGACTTTCGCGGCGAGAACGGCCAGACCCAACTCGAAGTCTATTACGGCGTGCCCCCCGCAGAGGTGAAAATCTCTCAGACGCAGAAAGATCACCTGATCCATGTACAGGGAACATTGGCTCTTGCAGACGAGGAACATACCCACATTTATCGCACAGCGGATGTATTCACCTATCAAAAAAGCGACGGGTTTGATGAGCGAAAAGGGGCATTTGTGCCGGATCTGCTCAAACTGGAAGTTCCCCCCGGCAAATACCAACTTCAAGTGCAGTTGAAAGATGTGATCTCTGGGCGCATAGGAGTTTACAAACAAGATGTGGATATTCACGACTACAGTTCCGGCCAACTTAAAGTGAGCGGCATCCAGCTTGCCCTCGCTATAAAAAAAGAGGGCAAAAACGACCGCCTTCGGAAAGACGATGTGTGGGTGATCCCCCATCCATCCAGAACTTACGGAAGCGGCAGACAGGTATTCGCCTATTTCGAAATCTACAATCTGAAACGCAACAAATTCGGCCAGACGCGCTACAAAGTGCAATACCAGATTAAGTTCAGTTCCCAATTCTCCTCAGGAGTCGCCAGCGCGATCTCATCGGGACTTCGCGCACTCTTGCAAAGAAAAAGACCGGAAGTATCTATCGCTTACGATCAAGTCGGCTCCAATCCCGTGGAAAAAGAATACGTAGAACTAAATTTGCAAAAAGCCAAACCGGGTGTAAATATTTTGCAAGTGACCATAACGGACGAAGTCGGCAAACAGAAGGACACCCGCGAGGTTATGTTTGTCTATGGTGCAACACCTGAAAAGTGAGAGCCTGAGGTTCCAAAAAGAATCGCAAAATAGCTTTTACAAGCCATCGTTTTTGATTGACCCGCCTTAATTTGGGTATTAACATGAGTCGTTTTGAAACAAATAATCGTTGTGGTTCATCAGCTTTAATACACCTGATCCTTTCATCCGAGATCCGAAAGGAGGTTATGCCTATAGTTTGAGAACAGATGTGTTTTTCCCGCAGCATGCAAATCGTCACACAAACCGCAAAGAGGAGGTCATTGCATGAGATTTATTGTAGCAGCGTTATTAAGTCTGGCCCTTATTGGGCCGGGAGTGGCAGAAGTGAACGGCACCTGGTCTGTTGGGGTGACCGGGCAATACGATGTGCCGCTGTTCAAGTTGAACCAATGGTTTCCCTCGGGTGGGATTGACATCGGGGGAACGATCTCGCGCATCAACAACCAGACCTGGACATTTGAACTGGACGCGCGATATGCCAAATACGGTTCGGGAGAACTGGAAAACCGCAGCTTTCTGTGGTCAGTTGACCTGCAGGAATACGGCAGTCCCAACGCCAGTTCAGAAATGACCTGGTTTACACTAACCGCCAACTATATTTACCATTTCAACGGCGGAGGGGAAAAATTGGAATCGGGTGGCGGCGCGCCGTACTTCGTCATCGGATCGGGCTTTTACCACTACAACAACGAAATCAGCGGATTAATTTATCCCGGTCAAAGTGGAACGCTGGATACCAATTTGATACAGCGTCCCGAATCAGACGTTCGCACAGCTTTGGGCGTGAACGCCGGTTTGGGCGTCGAATATTTCGCCTCTCAGAATTTTGCATTTGACCTTCGGGCACAATACCACGTCATCTGGGGCCATGTGCGACCCCTGGAAGCCTGGGGCTTACAAGAGGCATTTCCATTTCACAAACTCAACCTGGGTGTTCGGCTCAAGTTGTATTTCCCAAAATAGTAACGGAGGTTCAGCATGCGTTTTAACATTCGTTTGGGCTGTCTCCTGATCCTGGTCGGCGCAATATGCGTCTTCCATCCAGGCGATGGGATGGCAGCTACAACAGGAAAAGTTACAGGTGTGGTGAAAGACGCTCAAGGTGGGCCGCTACCCGGCGTCAACGTGGTCGTACAGGGCACGCGGCGCGGTGCCGTGACCGATGCAGATGGCTACTTTTTAATATTAGCTGTCGATCCGGGCGTATATGAAGCAGAAGCGTCCCTGGTGGGCTACCGCACCGAAAATATTCAAAACGTGCTGGTGCAGGTCGAATTGACCACCACAGTGAATATCGTACTGCAAGAAGCCGCCGTAGAACTCGGCGAACTGGTAGTTATTGCCGAGCGACCTGCTGTGGAGCCAGATAAGACCGTGAGTCGCTATATTGTGGGCGTCGAGCAGGTCGAACAGGTTCCCCTTGCGCGAAATACGGCAGAAGTCATCGAGTTGCAGCCGGGCGTCTCCCTGGACGGCGCCATGCGCATCCGCGCAAGCCATACCGCCTCGGTAACCGGTGGCACCAATGAAGTCTTTGTGGAAATCGACGGCATTCGCCTGTCCAATGACGATGGCGTAGCCGAAAACAACACGGCTTCACAGGTCAACAGTCTCGCGCGCGGGGCATTGCAAGAAGTCGCCGTTGTCACCGGCGGCATGAATGCCGAATACGGCAATGCACAAGGCGGTGTGATCAGCCTGGTGAGCCGCGAGGCCAAAGAGCGCTACGGCGGGCTGGGCGAATACCGCCTGACCCTGCCGGGCAGAAAGCACTGGGGCGCGAATGTCTATGACAGTCCGCTTCTGGAGGGCAACACCCCGGATACCGGCAATCCCAATATAGATGCAACGCGCTCAGATTACGATAAAGCGTTGGGGCATTTTTTGGAAGGCAATGTTTCGGGACCGATTAATCCACAACTCGGATTCTTTCTCAGTACCTATACAGATCGGCAGGCATCTGTTTTTCCAGGCCCAGCCAATCACGCACCCTTTAACCTGAACACATCGGCCAATGCGACCTATCGACCGGGTGACAAATACAAATTTAAGCTCGGCACCACATGGGTGTACAAAGACGGGTTCAACAACGGCGCGACCAGGGTGGTGCGCGGTCCGGGCGGCGCAACCACGGGCGTGCCACCGGGCGGGGTACGCGGCATCTCGGAAAGCGGGCGCAACCTCTTCCTGCCCGCAGGATATAGCTCCTCGGGCAAGTCGCCGCGCAACGATCAGGTATTTTACGGCGTCTTGACACACACCGTATCGCCCAAAACATTTTACGAAGTCCGCGTGTCTTTCCAGCGCACATCCCTCGATACCAGCGACGTGCCGGCAGTGACAACGGATATCGTCCGCGGTGCAAACGGATTTTACGGCACGCGAGATATCCACGCCTTTAGCTGGGCGCGACGCACGCGAATCCTGCTAAAAGGCGACTTGTCCAGCCAGGTGACGCGGGGGCATTTTGTAAAAGCCGGTTTTGAGATCATCCGCAACAGCATCGAACAGCAAGATGTGGTCTATAACACAACTCGCGAACGCAATATCCGCTTGCTGGGCCAGGGCGACCCCATCGTGGGTATGGATCCCTTTAATCCTGCGACTTATTCGGCTTACGTCCAGGATAAAATGGAATTTGAGGGCCTGATCGTCAATTTGGGCGTGCGATATGAAGTCCTCGCGCCCGGCAAATCCTTTGGTCGCGCCATGGACCAGGTCATCTGGAACCACTACAATTCGCTGACGCGCTGGCGAAACGTGCCCATTGTGGATTCGCCCACGCAGACGGCCATCAGCCCGCGCATGGGCATTTCACACCCCATCACAGAGCGTTCCACCATCCGATTTTTCACCGGACGCTTCCACCAGTTTGTCGGTTTGCAAAGCCTTTACAACCGCACATGGCGGGCGACGGGGCCAGACAAAGACCTGAACGGCAACGGACAAATCGACGAGATGGAAATTTTCAACGCCCTGGTCTATCCGCTGGCGGGTGAATTTGGCAATATCAACATGAAACCCGAGCGCACGACCAACTTTGAAGTGGGCTTCGACTACAACTTCTACGGCGATTACGTGTTGGGTCTAACGGCTTTCTACAAAGACCAGGAAGGCACGCTGTCCAGCGGTGGATCAGACTTTTTCATCGACGAGCCAGTATTTGGCTTCAACTCTTCATATACTCATGCATTCTTCAATCGCCGCTTTGCCACGTCTCGCGGATTTGAGCTGTCCTTCCAGAAAAAGTTCAGCCAGATGACCGCCCTGTATGTGGCCTACAACGTCAACTGGGCCAAAGCGCACCGGGGCGGCAAATCATCCTGGGAATGGTTTATAGCCCCCTCGGCTCGCTATGTGAACAGCGACAAGTTCTTTGCCGGCGTCACCGTGGAATCCAGCGGACAAGAAGTGCCCCGCGCACCAACGGCCGAAGAGCGGAGCAGACTGGCAGCGCAGGCCGATGTCATTGCCCAAAAATACAAATCCAAAGCAGATGTAAGAGAGCCAAAGAGCACTGGATTCTGGGAACAGCCGGTGCTGCTCGAAGACGGACTGTACTCCTTCAATATCGCCTACTACAGCATTCCCACCTTAGATGGCGGTCTGGACAGGCGCAACTTTGCCAGCGTGCAATTCCTCTTCTCTGCGCCGCCGGATTTCCACATTGTGGCCCTGGCCGGATTCCGCGCGACCATGGTCTGGCAGATGCACACCAGAGGCGCGTTCTGGTACACGCCACCCACCGGACCGAGGGAACGACGCAACGGCCCGCCCGCCACACTGACAGACGTCAGCTTTGAAAAGGACTTTGGACTGGGGCAAAATACCGAAGCCACGACTTTCCTGGAGGTACGCAACCTCTTTGGACAGCGCGACGACACGGGCACTGGTTTCCGCTGGATCCAGTACGGCCTCCAAAAACCGCCGCCCGGAGACCGCAAGTTCGATACTTATGGCGATATTTCTGAACTAACCCGCTACAACGGCGGGCTGGGCAGACCCCGAACCATCGTGGCCGGGGCGCGGTTTAAGTTTTAATTTGACAGGAGGATCATATCTATGTTTCTGAAAAATTTGAAAAACCAATGGCTGTCGGGTCTGATGGTACTGTGCCTCATTTCAATCGGCACAATAGATTCGCAAGCGCAGGTGGTCTATAGCGCGTCGCGGCACATGACCCGGTCGCTGGTGTGGCTCTCGTTTACCAACTCCGGTACCTCGAGCATGCACTATCAGGTAACGCCCTCTCGGGTGATGATGAGAATGTCCTACCCGGGCGAATTGTATTCATTGTACGCCCTGTTAGGCACCGAAGAATTTGTGGAATACTGGGGCGACAAAGCCTGGGGCTCATCCGCGCAAAAGGGCTTTACAAACATGCACTCGGCCGGTGAAGGTGTGCTGGTATTGACCAATGTGGACGGTGAAAAGTACGTATCGGTCACAGGCCCGCGCACACCCACCGAAGACGTGGTGCCGTTGAATTACGACATCGCCAACTCAAAAGAAGCCTCGTGGGGTATTCAGACCCTGGTACCCAACCGCGGGGTAGGGCCGGGCACAGCCACCTCCAACTGGTGGCAGGGGGCCACGCCTCAATCCGTTGACCCGGCCAACTTGCGCCCCTACGAAATTCACAACTTCGATTATGGCATTTATCCGCCCGTGCAAAATGCAGGTGAGGAAATCCATATTACGCAGTGGCAGACGCAACACAATGTCGTGGTAACGCGCAGAGCACATGCGTGGAGCCATCAGGATTTCGACGACTTTTTTATCATCGAACTCGAGTTTGAGAACCGGGGCGGACAGCAACTCGACAATACCTACCTTGGCGTGATGAACTCGATGTATGTGAACAATGCGGGCACGGCCTATCGCTATGGGCACGAAGGTGGCCTGATTACCTATCGCCGCACGCAGGCGCTGGACGACCACTATCGCTATAGCGAGGCATCCAACTTCGCAAACAATTCCCTGAGCGGGCTGTCGCCTGCGGATTTTCAGGGCAAATACGTCATGTACCAGTGGGATGGCAATTCCCCGTCCAGCTTTGAAGAAGACACGGGCGACCCCTACTTCTCGGACCTGGAGGCGCGGGGCTTCCCGGGCAGCAGGAGCAGGCCCGAGGGCATGCCCATTGCGCCAGCCTATCAGTTTATGGCGCCCCTGGCGTTTCGCAATGCCGGAGCGAGTCACATGTTCAACGCCGCAGACGCAACAGAGGGCTTTGTCGATCCACAGGGCGAACCCCTGTCGCACTGGTATGAAGTATTTGGCCGCCGCAACATCGACGACCCCACACGGGGCGCATTGAGCATGGGCGCCCAATACGACTTTTTTACCTCGCCCACAATGGACAATCCGCCCTCTGAACAGATGCAGTGGGAAGACATGATCTTTGGTCCGTATAGCCTGTCACCCGGGCAAAAAGCCAAAATCGTGCTGGCCTACGGATTTGGATCATCCGCCGAATTTGACATCAACAGCCAGACGGGTTATGCCCATGACATCACCAGGTGGTCGTGGAACGTGGGCGATGTTGGACCAGACGCCCGCAAATCGCTTTTGGCCAAAGGCGAAGAGGCCATGCTGCGGCATCTAAACCACGCGCAATTTGCCTATGACAACGAGTACCAGATACCCAACGCCCCCCCGGATGTAGATTTTTTCCAGGGGAGCAATGCCCAGGCCAAAATTACGCTGACGTGGTCAGATGCCGCCGAAAAAGCCATCAACCCCGAATACGGCCAGGCCGATGTGACCGGCTATCGGATCTATCGCTCGATCTGGCAAGAGACCGGGCCGTGGGAACTGGTGGGCGAGGTCTCAGCCGACCAGGGCGGCACGTACACCTGGGTGGATGAAAATTCGCTGGCTGGATTCCAATTTGCCTACAATGTGCGCTCTGTTGCCAGCCCCAAATCGTCCTGGTCCGAAGGCTCCAAAACCCTTGCCGATTTGCCCGAGACCATACGCAAACACCTCACGGAAAACGGCTTGGAGAGCGGTTGGTCGGCAGCCGAACAGCGCATGATCGTTCCGGGCAGCCCAATTTTGGCAGCCAATGACGCCGCCGACAATCTGGAGACTCCGGTAGTAGTGGTGCCCAATCCGTTTAGTCTGGCGCAAGCCCAATCCAATTATCAGGGCACGCTTAAATTGCGCTTTGTCGGTGTGCCGCATCAGGCAAAAATCTCCATTTTCACGGTTTCGGGAGATCTCGTTGCCGAAATCAACCACAACGACCCAACGGCCGGGGAAGCACAGTGGCTATTGAAAGATCGCTTCCTCACCGGTGAGGCCACCTCGTCCGCGTACTTCTACGTGGTGGAGTCCCTCGTGCCTTCCAGTCGCGGTCGCAAGACCAAGGGCGCATTCATAATCAACCGTTAAAACACAAGGATTGAAGCTATGAAAAATACGATGTTGCTGATCGTTTTGATGGCGCTCGCCCTATCGGTTCCGGCTTCGGCACAGGAACTCTTCCCAGAAGCCGAGGAAATTCTGAATCCAGAGGGCCGCAGTAAGATCAAGCCATCCACATTCAATTTTCTGAAAGTGACCAACAATGCCCGAATCGCGGGCATGGGCGATGCCTTTACAGCGGTATCCGATGGAATAGACGGCATTATCTGGAACCCGGCCGGGCTGACCAAAGTAGATAAGTTTGGATATACTTTTGGCTATACCCAATGGCTGATCGAATCGAAATTTGTCACAGGATCTCTCGCCTATAACACCGGACAGTGGGGCGTGCTGGGGGTTTCCTTTGTCAACTTTTCCCTGCCCGATATGCCCGAAACGACCACCATGGAACCAGATGGCACGGGTGCTATGGTGACCTCGGGTGACCTCGCAGTCGGCCTGGTTTACGCCTATCAATTGACCGACAAGCTCTCGGCAGCCGCCGCCCTGCGCTTTGTCCAATCCGCGCTGGGGCCAGAGACGCTCAGCGCAGTCTCCGTGAATGTCAGCACCTTGATGTACACGGGCTTTCAAAGCCTGCGCCTTGGCATGAATATGAAAAACCTGGGCGGAGAGCAGGAAATCGTGAGCGAAAAATCGGAAATGCCCCTGGTATTCCACACCGGAATAGCCATGGAGTTGTACGGCAACCTCGGCGATCCCGTATCCCTGACCGGCTCGTTTGAAGGTGCCTTTTTCACCGACCGCGAGCAACGCTGGAACCTGGGCGGAGAACTCTGGATACAGAACCTCATCGCGCTTCGAGCGGGTTATAAGCTCAGATACGATGTGGAAACCTGGAGTATTGGCGGTGGTATCAAGGGGAAATTCGGTGGCCGACACATCGCCTTAGACGTGTCGTATAGCAATTTTGGCGATTTGTTCGACCCACCCCTGCGCCTGAACCTCTCGGGTTCATTGTAGGAGGAGTCCGACCCGGAGTATCTCCCTTGTCCTCACAGGTGTTGATTTTTTGTAACTATTTAGGTTGTTGCGTTTAGGGTTATAAAAGTCTATCCTATGTCTGAGTGAGTGATTTATGTTTTGTTTAATGAAAGGATGTGGAATTGCGTCGTCCAGAAGATATTGTTGGCCTTCATCACCTCATAGATGAGTTATTAAGTCGCATTGAGCACTTGGAAGCAGGGCATGAGTGCTTAAGTCTTGAGACTGAGCAATTACGCGAAGAGAACGTGCAATTACGCGAAGAAAATGCCCGCCTCAAGCGGCAAGTAGGTCAAGATAGCCAGAATAGCCATCGTCCCCCATCCAGCGAGGGATATCGCAAAAAGCCAGCCTTTCCCAAGTCGAGTCAGAAGCGTCGGCGCGGTGGTCTGCGCGGTCATAAGGGTCAAACGTTGTCGCAGGTTGAGACCCCGGATGTGGTGGTTCCCCTGCGGGTTGAAAAGTGTTCTTGCGGTCAGGATTTGTCCACCGCTGCCCAAAGTCTGCTTGCGCGTCGCCAATGCTTTGATCTGCCAGAGCCTCGTATGGTGGTGACCGAATATCAGACCTTTGGGTGTTCTTGTTCGCGCTGTGGCGCCTATCACACTTCTCGCTTTCCACCTCCTATCTCTGCGCCGGTGCAATATGGGTCGCGTGTTCGTGCCTTATCCTGTCTGCTCAATGTGGACTATCGGCTTCCGTTCAAGAAAATCAAGCATCTGTTTGAAGACCTGTTTGGGCATGGCATCAATGAAAGCACGCAACAGGATGCCTTGGACTTGGCCTATCGGGGCTTAGAAAAGACCGAATCGGTGATTAAGAAACGGCTGATGGCAAGTCCGGTGGCGCATTTTGATGAGACCGGACTGAGGGTAGCAGGCCGCCTGCACTGGCTGCATGTCTCAAGCACAGGACACGAGACACATTTGTTCGTGCATCAAAAACGGGGACGTGAGGCGTTGCAAGGAGCCGATTCGGTGCTTAACACCTTCCCCGGTTGGGCCGTCCACGATAGCTATGCGAGCTATTTCACCTCTTGGCCTTGTCGCCATAGTCTTTGCGGTGCACATCTCCTGCGCGAACTCACCGATGCCTATGAGAATGGGAGCCGATGGGCCAAGCACATGCACCGCTTCCTCTTAGCCCTTTATCGCATGAGTGTGCAAGGCACAACCAATCTGCCCGAAGCGAAGCAGCCCAAAGCCCGCCAAATCTATCAACGTCTGCTCCTTTATGCCCAAAAGAAGGAACCGCCACCTGTCAAGAAGACTGGCAAGAAGGGACGGGCAAAAGGTAGTCGTGCCTATAACTTACTCCAACGGCTCATCACACATCAAGACGCGGTATTGGCCTTTGCCTTTCACCATGCTGTCCCGTTCACCAATAATCAAGCCGAACGAGACTTGCGCCCGGCAAAAGTCAAACAGAAAGTCGCCACATGCTTTCGCACCTTGGCAGGGGCCAAGAGATATGCACGCCTCCAAGCCTTCCTCTCAACCTTGAGAAAACAGCGCATCCCTGTCTTGAAAGAACTTGCACTGGTCTTGAAAGAACACAACTATACCCTTGATTACTCACATACCTAAATAGTTACGATTTTTTTTCATACCCCGCCGGAATTGGAATGCAATCCGACTTCCGTGCGGGGTGTGCCATTTGAAATAGAAGGAAAAATGATTGGCCGAAGAACTGCAAGCAGACCCGGCAGGTGAACCTGCAAGAGGCATAACACTCCGCTCGGTTGCCCTGGGCATTGGGATCGTGGTATTCATCAACCTTTGGGTGACGTATGCCGAGACCGTGGTGAAGACCTCTCGCCTGAACCTGAGCGTATTTCAAATAACGCTCCTCGCCATCTTCATCGTCCTGATCGGAGTGGTCAACCCGCTAATCAAATCTATAAACCGCCGCTACGCCTATGCACCTGCCGAATTGCTATCCGTTGTCGCCATTGGCATCGTGGGCTGCGTGGTGCCCACATCCGGCATTACGGGATTTTTGATCGGGGTAATTTCTACTCCCTTTTATTTTTCCACGCCCGAAAACGGATGGGCCGAGTATTATCACCCCAACCTCGACCCCTGGATGGTGCCCACCGATCAGGAGGCTGTACGCGCCTTTTACGAAGGCTTGTTACCCGGCAACGCCATCCCCTGGCGCGTGTGGCTGGCGCCGATGGCGTGGTGGGGCAGCCTGGTAGTAGCCGTATTTGCCGTATCCGCCACTCTGATGATCATTTTGCGAAAACAATGGGTAGAATACGAAAAACTCGCCTATCCCATCGCCGCCGTACCCATCGAAATGTCGCAAGACGCCCTCTCTGCGCGTCTTTTCCCCGCGTTCATGCGCGGTCCCATGTTCTGGATCGCAGCCTCTATCCCATTTTTGATTTTTGTCTGGCATTCCCTCTCATGGGCATACCCGCTCCTGCCCAGCATCGGCATCCTTCCGCACGGGGGGTATTTTCGCTTCACGCGCTATTCCCCAGGCATGTACATTCAGCCCATGCAATTTTTGACCATCGGCTTTGCGTATTTTGCCAATACACAGGTGCTATTTTCGGTCTGGTTCTTCTTTTTATTACACGTCCTGGAAGGGGGCATCTTTAACCGCCTGGGCTACCAGATCGAGCGATCAACAGACTCTTTCAGCGCAGACCCGCCCACCGAAGCCTGGCAGTGTTTTGGCGCGCTGGCCTGTCTGGTAGTGTGGCGATTGTGGGTCGCGAGGCGGCATCTACGCGATGTCGTTCTCAAAGCACTTTACAAAAACCATCCCGTAGATGACCGCGAAGAAATTCTTTCCTACCGGGCGGCGGTATTGATCTTGTCGTCCAGCCTCATCTACGTTTTATTCTGGCTCATGCAAATCGGGATGGACCTGAGCACCGCATTGATTTTTATGTCGGGCGTCGCCGTCATCTACATCGGCATGGCGCGAGTCGTATCCGAGGCCGGCGTGGTATATTCTGGTGCCACAGTAACGCCGCAGGCATTTGTGATGGACCTGCGCGGCACCCATGTCATTTCGGGAAGCAGCATGACGGCCATCGCATTGTCCTATTCCCTGATCGATTATATGCGCGGGCTATTCACCCCGGCACTGGCGCAATCGATCAAATTGGGCGATCTGATCCGCGGCAACCGCCGCCTGTTATTCTATTGCGTGGGCATTGGCGTACTCGCCGGATTTATCTCTTCGGTATGGCTCATGCTCTATCTGGGCTATTCTTACGGGGCGTACAATTTCCCGCGCTTCCCCTTTTTCAGCGGCGACCCAAAAGGCATCTACGGATCTACCCTGACCATGATGCGAACGCCCAAAGCACCCGATTCAAACCGCATCATCTTTTTTGCCATTGGCGCGGGCGCAATGGCCCTGTTGACATTTTTGAGATACCGATTTTCCTGGTGGCCCATCAACCCCATTGGCCTGACCATTTCCGCTGCGGATAACACGGCATCGCTGGTCATGCCCGTGTTTATCGCCTGGGTGTGCAAAGCCTCTTTGCTCCGCATCGGCGGCGTGAACCTCTACCGCAAAGCCAAGCCCCTATTCCTGGGCCTGCTCGTAGGCTACACAGCCGGCGTCGCGTGGTCATTTCTCGTCGATGCGATCTGGTGGCCGGGTCAAGGGCATTCGGTTCATTGGTGGTAAAAGGCGTTATCCGCAGATGTACGCAGATGAGAGAGATCCGCGAAGGACACTAAGGGATACGAAGAAAGGCATGAAGGCAAGGACTGGGGACTGGGGTGGACTTCTCACTTCTCACTTCTTACTTCTCACTTCTTAAATGGCAATACAAACAGATTTTGTACATGAAACCGATCCCCTGCAGGAAAAGGGACTAACAGTCCGCTCGGTGGGGCTTGCGCTGGGCGCGGTGGTATTCATCAACCTGTGGGTGACGTATGCCGAAACCGTGGTACATGCATCCAGACTGAACTTGAGTTTTTTTGAGTGTGTACAAAATGACAGGCAAGCTTAAGCAGCTCGTTGGTATAGCGTTTTGTATCCTACCTTGGGGTATAACCGTTGGTGTTCAGAGTCGATATAAAAGTTCCAAAATGCGTTCCAATCGTCATTTTTGACAACAGCGCGTTGAGCAAGAATGGCTTGTGCACCAGAGAGAGACCATCGCATGCCGGATTGTTCCATTCGGTCTTTGACTAAGGAGCCACAGGTTCCTTCGACGACGCCAGTAGCGATAGGATATCCTTTTTTCAGATAGGTGGCATAGTCCATCATATGACGGTGGTTATCAAAATAGGTGATGGTCTTTTTTAGCACCTGTTTCTGTGAGGTAGAAAATCGGATTTTATTCTTGGTCATCATCTGTCGGAGTGCGCCGATGAGATACCCGACGGGTCTGCTTGTCAAGGCGTATAATTTGTCTTGCATCCAATCGGTGCGTTTTTTGTTTTTTTCGCCATACAAACAGGTGGCGACATCCCACAGGTATTCCGTCGCGTGGATAATATCCAAGATAATGGCATCAAGTTGATCCGTCATGTTGTAGGCTTCGAGACATTCTTTGAGTCTGCGTTCTAAAGCCGGTTCGCCATCTATTAGGGCGATGATCGGTTTTTCAAGGGTTGGGTCTCGTTTATGGACGTGTCGTATAAGATGCTCGAAAGCCTCTTTTTTCCCGTTCATGGTGGCAAAGACATGCTTGTGGATGGGTTCGCGGGGGTGGCAAAGTCCCAATGCGGTGCGTTTTTGGCGATTCTTCCGGGCTTGGTCTTTCTCTTTTTGGGTAAACTGATTGAGGAGGCCTTTGACTATCTCTTGTGCGGTGCGTGCTTGCGGATAAAATGAAAAGTCGGTTACGACAACCGCATCTTTCTTCAGGCTCGGTTTTTCACCGCGCCTTCGTCTGGCACAAGCAGGTGTGTCCAGCGCGCCCTCTGCCCGTTCAGATTTTAGGATGCGTACACCTTTACAATCGGCACTCATAGCCAAATGGCTCCCTTCCAAATCCTGGTCAGGCGCGGGCTGTGCGTCATAAAATGGCGTGACATATGCGGCGATCTCATCCCCCAAACGCTGCGGTAATGAGGCGGATAAAGACAGATCGAAAATCTGATTGAAGCGTGCCACCGCCTGGCGAAAGTCGTGCTGTGCCGCATCTTGTGCCAACCATTTTAACAGCAGATAAGAGTATTTGTGAGCTGGCAGATTCAAGTGCTCATCTAAGGGGTAGAAATAGCTCCCATCGGCACGGGCATAGGCCGCACGACAGATGGGGATAGACCCAAAGATGGACAGATACGAGACCGATTGGCAACCTTTGTAGCGCATCTTTTGACCCTTACCTTGCTCTTTGAAACCGTTTGCCTCATACCCTGTGCCACATAATTGGACAAAACGGGATAATAGTTGGCGACCCAAATCTTGAAGTTGGCGAAAAACCTTCCCCTCTACTTCATGCACTTCGACTTGACCTGCGGCTTGGCAAACGAACCTTTTGATTTGAGAAAACTCTTCATCCAACTGGTCAAACAAGGCTTCTTTTTCGTATATTGTCATCATGGTAGGGCTCCTTTTGAAAGCAAACATGGTTTTGCTAACGGAATGTTTGCCAATATAGGAGTCCTATCATGTTTTGCACACGATTCTAATTCCCTATTTCTTATACCCTTCATACGCCTTGCTTTTGATACACACTCAGTTTTTTTCAACTCACATTGATGGCCGTATTCGTTTTGCTGGTCGCAGCCGTCAACCCGATTTTGAAAATCATGGGATCACACCGCGCGTTTTCGCCCTCAGAACTACTGGCAATTGCGGCAATCGGCATGGTGGGGTGCGTGGTACCCGCTTCGGGCGTAACCGGATTCCTCATCGGCGTCATTTCCACGCCGATTTACTTTGCCACACCCGAAAATCGGTGGGGCGAATTTTATCATCCGAACCTCGATTCTTGGGTCGTGCCCATAGACCCCGAAGCCCTGCGGATGTTCTACGAAGGCTTGCCTCCCGGCGCATCCATGCCCTGGGAAGTGTGGCTGATGCCCCTGCTATGGTGGGCGAGCTTTATCGTCGCAGTATTCGCGCTCTCGGCCAGCATGATGGTCATTTTGCGCAAGCAATGGGCAGAACACGAGAAACTGGTCTATCCCCTCGTAGCCGTGCCTCTGGAAATGGCACAAGATTCGCGGTCAAAACAATTTTTACCCGGGTTTATGCGGGGCAAACTATTCTGGATCATGGCCGCAATACCATTTTTATTATTTTTGTGGAATTCGCTATCCTGGTTTTATCCGCTCATGCCCGGAATCGGGATCTTTCCCCACGCCGGAAAGTTTAATTTTACGCGATATTCTCCCCACGTCTATTTGGAACCCCTGAACCTGTTCACCATCGGCTTTGCGTATTTTGCCAACACACAGGTATTGTTTTCCGTCTGGTTTTTCTTTCTATTACACGTTGTAGAAGGCGGCATTTTCAACCGCCTGGGATACCAGATCGAGCGGTCAACCGATTCGTTCAGCGCCGATCCGCCCACCGAAGCCTATCAGTGTTTTGGCGCGCTGGCATGTCTGGTGGTGTGGCGATTGTGGGTGGCGCGGTGGCATTTGCGAGACGTCTTTCTGAAAGCGTTTAAAAGGGCGTATCCCGCCGACGATTCCCAGGAAGTTCTGGCCTATCGCACAGTGGTCTTTGTATTTTTGGTAAGTCTATCTTTCGTCCTCTTCTGGCTCTGCCACATCGGCATGGATATAACAACCGCGCTCGTTTTCTTAGGCGCACTATCCATAATTTATATCGGTCTGGCGCGGGTCGTATCAGAAGCCGGAATGGTGTATTCGGGCGCCACGGTAACACCGCAGGCATTTGTCATGGACATGCGCGGCACAGAAGTCATGTCCGCAGGCAGCTTGACCGGCATTGCCCTATCCTATTCCATTGTCGATTACATGCGGGGGTTATTTACGCCCGGCGTGGCGCAGTCGATCAAAATGGGAGAACTCATCCAGGGCAACCGCCGCGCCTTGTTATTCTGGGCTGGCGTAAGCGTCTTACTGGGCCTGGCCGCATCCGTATTTTATACCCTGCACCTGGGCTATTCTCACGGGGCGTACAATTTCCCGCGCTTTCCCTTTTTTAGCGGCGATCCAAAAGGCATCTACGGATCAACCCTGACCATGATGCACACGCCCAAAGCACCCGACGGCGAGCGCATGGTCTTCTTCGCAATCGGAGCGGGCCTGATGGCGTTGTTGACCTTCTTGCGCTACCGGTTCTCGGGCTGGCCCTTGCATCCCATCGGACTCACGCTATCCGCAGCCGACAACACCGGCCACCTCGTCATGCCCGTCTTCATCGCCTGGGCGTGTAAATCTATTATCATGGCCGTCGGCGGTGTAAACCTCTACCGCCGCTCCAAACCCGCGTTTCTCGGTCTGCTGGTGGGCTATACAGCCGGGGTCGTGCTGTCTTTCCTCATCGACGCGCTGTGGTGGCCGGGAGAAGGGCATCTGGTTCATTATTGGTAGAAAATGTGATCCGCAGATGGACGCAGATGGACACGGATGGATACGGATGGATACGGAGATTAGACGAGAGGGTCTTTAGCTCACGAGTGGAGCGAGTAGGAATAAAGATAAATCTCAGTGCGATTCTGAGTCCGGGGCTTCAGATTCTGTATCGGGTGCAGGGAGTATAGATTCTGCCCATTGGACAACAGCCTGGGCGAGTCTCACTGCTTCCTGATATTCTTCTTCATCAACTGATTCTGATACATCACCGGGATAACGTGAAACAGTCGCATAAACGGACAGCTTTGCAGATTGAGAAAGTTCTGGTATTTTGGAAACATCTTCAGGAAGAAGATCAATCAACCGCTCGATAATATGCGTTTTGGGGAAAGCAACCCCTCTGTGTACAAGCACAGCTTTGATGCTCTTTTCTGCTGCCCGTTGGGCATGGAAACACAACAGCTCGTAAAAACTATCTTCTGGTAAGGAAACTTGCGCCAGTGCCAAGTCTCCTCTGGCATACCGAATCCAATCAGCCGGTGAACCAGATGTTGAGACATCAGGCGGCATAAATTTCTTTCCCTTCTTCTAAGATGCGATAATAGATTAATCCAATATTATTTTTGTGTTTCTCGAGGTCTCCAAGTGTTGCAACCAGAATATCAACGGGCAGAGGAATGCCCCTCATTTCAATATGAAGATGCTGCGCTGTTCTTCGCCTGTGAACACCATTGGGCATGACAACGAGCACATCCACATCGCTGTCCGGTCCCATCTCGCCTCGCGCAGCCGAGCCAAAAAGGATAATTTTGAGCGGGTTGACAACTTCGACAATTCGCTCTACGAGTTGATCAATGACATTCGCATCGGGTTGCATGTGTCACGCTCCAAAAAGCAGAACTCATCTCTGATGAAACATAGCTTGATAGACATTAAAAGTCAATGCGAAGGATGATTTCTCAGGGCACTACAAAATAAAATAATTGACCTGTGCGCCTTGCAGGTATGTGGCTGCATGTGCGAGTGAGGGAGCCATCGCGTTGAGCAGGAGAGTCGCGGTTACAAAGGTAACGGTTAATTTTTTCATGAGTTTCTCCCTTTTGAAAGAAATGTACCTCATTGATTCCTCCTGATAAAGCGTTGTCTCCTGCACTAAAAAAACCGGGCAGCAGAGCCAAAGTGACTTACAAAGATCAGATAATCGGGGGTATCAATGGTTCCATTGCCATTCAGATCCATATCGATATTAAAACCATCATCACCTTCCGATAGACCAAACACGGCATAAAAAAGTGCATAATCTGACGAATTGACCACACCATCACCATTAAAATCGGCTATCAGACGGACAGTCATTGAGAAACTTTCAATTGCCACATCCTGAGTGGCTATCACATCTGCTATTGGCTCGATTCTCAAGAGCTGAGTAACCGCAGAAACAGACAGGTATTAGTAGCTTCTTCAAAATCGAAGTGTAGCAACAGCGGATACTCTGCCTTTGGGACCGGGTAGCAGACCGATGGAGACTCGACGATTCTCTGGCGGTTTTCGAAAAAACTCGGACATAATTGCAGTGCCAACGAGGGGGCAGATAATAAGAGTCCAGAACTCGTCTTTGGAATCTGTTAGTGCAAGACTTGCTGCACCTCCGATCAGGCTACCTGCCAATGAATAGATAAATCGGTCGTGTGGATCCATTCGGTTCATGCCAACGGGTAAGCCAACGACATAGCCATACCATCCAAGACTAAAAAAGTTTTCTATTTCACAGAATGAAACGTTCTCTGGGCAGTCAACGATCGCCGCACCAGTCAGGCCCACTGTCATACCAAACAGGATCCCTCCAAGAACACCGCCTGCCAATTTTTTGGCAATCCGTCTTCCGCCTGTACTATTTCGGCCTTGTCGTCTGTTATCTATTACAGAAAGGGTATCGGTCGCCTCTTGAAGCCTGTCTATTTCGCGGTCAGACTCTGCAAGGATCAGCTTTTGTATGCGCTCAAAAGCTATCTGCTCCTTCCAAAAACCGCGTCCAATGGTCAAACTCTCTGCATCAACAGCCTGAACGTAGCCGCGTGCCGTAGATAGTTTCTCACCCGTCCCATAGATGACTTCGGCATAGGCACCGACTTCAACCTTGCTGTTGTCAATCTCACCGGCTTGAAGGACCTCCTCTGCTATCAGAGCCTGGGGCAGACAGAGACCCAAAATTAGAATGATTGCTGCTATATGTGTCATGATGTATTCCTCTTGACAAAGAGAGGTCTCCTGCACGAAAAAAGCTATGCAGAGGAGCCAAAGTGACTTACAAAGATCAGAAAATCGGGCGTGCCAATGGTTCCATCGCCATTCAAATCCATCTCAGCATTAAAACCATCGTCATCTTCGGTTAGACCAAACACTTCTAAAAAAAGTAAATGATCTGATATATTGACCACACCATCACCATTAAAGTCACCTATCAGACTGACAGCCATTGAGAAACTTTCAGTTGCAGTCGTACTTGCATTATCCGTTACACTCACGGTTAGTGTAAAAGAGCCTGCCTGTGTGGGTGTGCCAGTGATTTGACCATTGGTTGCATTGATGGACAGACCAGAACCTGTGGCAGGGTTGCTGGACAGGGAATAGGAGTATGGCGTTTGTCCTCCTGATGCTGAGACCTGAATAGGGGTAATGGGGCTGTTCGTCTGCACACCACTGATTTTGACGGTTATATCATCTATCTCTGCGATTGTCAGTGTCGGAGTTGTAGGTGCATTGACCGTCATGAAGAAAGAGCGACTTACTTGTGTGGAGGGAGCACGGACAGGAGGGGCATCTTCCACGGTCACTCTGATCGTGAAATCTCCACTCAGTGTGGGTGCGCCAGTGATGCGGCCATTCGAATCGATAGATTAGAAATTGATTAGAAATTGAATGTGAGCGCGGCGAGAAGTCCTTTACCGGATGTGGGTACAAGGCTCAGGTTGAGGCGTTGGGGAGACACTTCGACCCATTTGTCGGATTTCTTCATTGCACCGATCAGAGTGGAGATAACTACAATTGAGGGTACGATTATCATAGTGGCGTATACTTGAACTAATCCTTGCAAATCGGGTACCTCATCCGTGGGAAAATTTATCAGGATAGCCATACCAGCCCCGGCAGCAAGCCCAATTATCAAGCCTTTGCCTGTGTTTCTGTACTGTTTGATGCTGATGTCGAATGTAGAGATTGAAGAAACAGGCACCTGAAAAAAGCTACGTCCTCTTTGAATAACGAGCGTGTCTTGCATCATGTTAACGAAATTGCCAACCATTTGTCCCTTCTGAATTGACGGGGCATACACACGCACTCGGGCATTGTATTTGGCTCCAGTCTCTCGATATCTCTCGATATCTCGTCTGTGTTTGGCGACAATGAGGGTATCAATGTCAGCATAAGCTATGTTATGGGTATCAAACCCATATTTGAGTGCGATGTGGCTGGTGTCTTTATCGGCAATTCGACTAATGGCTTTTCCAGTGGCTCTTTGAGATGTATAGACGACGTGAGCATACCATCCCTTTGTGATCTCTGCCGGTTCAATCTGTCCGCGTGGCCTGATTGTGACGGTCTTTTGATTGAGCCGTTGGATAGCGGCTTGCTCTGTCTCTGGTCCTCTTTCTGCCATATTTCCACTAAACCACCGATTTACCTCATTCATTTGCCTTAACGTGGTTGCTTCTTCGCTCATAACCAGTGACAAGATTTTGGTATAAGCAATCGTCTTTTTCCCCCACAGACCATTCCGAATGGTAAACGAAGTCTCGTCAATCGCATCAATCCAGCCCTTGTCTAATATCCGTTTATTTTTGCTGTCGAAATAGGTGACAGCAACATAAGCATCTTGAATGAGCGTGTTGGCATTGACCTCTTTGCCTCGCAGGTATGTGGCTGCATACGCGAGTGTAGGAGCCATCGCGTTGAGGAAGAGGGTCGCGGTTACAAAGACAGCAGCTAATTTTTTCATGCGGTTCTCCTTTTGAGATAAATATACCTCATTGATTCCGCTCAAAAGTCAATGAGCTATCTCCTGTACTAAAAAACTATGCAGAGGAGCCAAAGTGACTGACAAAGATTAGAAAATCAGGCGTGCCAATGGTTCCATCGCCATTTAGGTCCATATCAGCATTAAAACCATCATCACCTTCGGATAGACCAAACACAGCTACAAAAAGTAAATGATCTGCTACATCGACCATACCATCATCATTAAAGTCGCCTATCAGACTGACAACCATTGAAAAACTTTCAGTTGCAGTCGTATTTGCATTATCGGTTACCGTCACGGTCAGTGTAAAAGAGTCTCTCTGCGTGGGTGTGCCTGTGATCTGCCCACTGCTGGAATTGATGGACAGACCAGAACCTGTGGCGGGATTGCTGGATAGGGCATACGCATAAGGCGTTTGTCCGCCTGATACTGAGACCTGAATACAAAGGGTATTGCGACGAACAGAGAGAACCAGGTCCACGCGGCTACGTTTCTGGATATCTCGAGGATGGCTCTGAGGAAGAGGATGAAAAGGTATGGGTTGTTTTGACGCACTTCGACTCTACATTTGAATCATTTACATCCCTAAAAGTTGAAGGTGAGTGCAGCGTGAAGCCCTTTGCTGGATGTGGGTGCAAGGCTCAAGTTGAGGCGTTGGGGAGACACTTCGACCCATTTGTCTGATTTTGTTATTGCACCAATCAGAGTGGAGATAACTACAATTGGTGGTACGATTATCACAGTGGCTAATAATTCAGCCAATCCTTGCAAATCGCCACTCGAATCGGGAATATTTATCAGGATAGCTACACCAGCCCCAGCAGCAAGACCGATTTTCAATCCTTTGCTTGTATTTCTATATTGTTTGATACTGACGTCGAATTTAGAGATTGATGAAACAGGCACCTGATAAAAGCTACGCCCTTTCTGGATAATGAGTGTGTCTTGCAGCATTTTAATGAGCTTGCCAACCATCTGTCCTTTCTGAATGGACGGGGCATATACACGCACCCGGGCATTGTATTTCGCACCGGTTTCTCGATATTGCTCAATCTCTCGCAGGTGTTTGGCGACAATGAGGGTATCAATATGATCATAAACTATGTTCTGGGTATCAAACCCATGTTTGAGGGCAATACGGCTTGAGTCCTTGTCCGCAATTTGGCTGGTAGCTTTTCCTGTGGCCCCCTGAGATGTATAGACGATATGGGCATACCATCCCTTTGTGATCTCTGACGGGTCAACCTGTCCGCGTGGCATGATTGTGACGGTCTTTTGATTGAGCCGTTGGATAGCAGCTTGCTCTGTCTCTAATGCTTTTGCCTCTTGTTTTTTCATGTCTCGAATAAACCGATCCACCTCATTGATTTGCTTGCCTCGTGTGGTTGCTTCTTCGCTCATGATCACTGACAGCACTTTGTCGTAAGCAATCGTCTTCTTGCCAAAAAGTGCTCTGAATCGAATCCGAAATGTGGTCTCGCCAATCGCATCAATCCAGCCCTTGTCTAATATCCGTTTATTTTTGCTGTCGAAATAGGTGACAGCAACATAAGCATCTTGAATGAGCGTGTTGGCATTGACCTCTTTGCCTCGCAGGTATGTGGCTGCATACGCGAGTGTAGGAGCCATCGCGTTGAGGAAGAGGGTCGCGGTTACAAAGACAGCAGCTAATTTTTTCATGTGTTTCTCCTTTTGAAACAAATGTATCTCATTGATTCCGCTCAAAAGTCAAAAAGCTGTCTCCTGCACTAAAAAAACCGAGTAGCGGTGCCAGGGTAGTGACTTACAAAGATCAGAAAATCGGCAACATCAATGGTTCCATCGTCATTCAGATCCATTTCGGCATTAAAACCATCGTCATCTTCGGTTAGACCAAACACTTCTAAAAAAAGTAAATGATCTGATAAATTGACCACACCATCACCATTAAAGTCACCTATCAGACTGACAGCCATTGAGAACCTTTCAGTTGCAGTCGTACTTGCATTATCCGTTACAGTCACAGTTAGTGTGAAAGTGCCTCTTTGTGTTGGCGTGCCTGTGATCTGTCCGTTGCTCGCATTGATGGACAGACCAGAACCTGTGGCTGGATTGCTGGATATGGAATAGGCATAAGGTGTTTGTCCGCCTGATGCTGAGACCTGAATAGGCGTAATCGGGCTGTTCGTCTGCACGCCACTTATCTTGACTGTTATATCATTTATCTCTGCGATTGTCAGCGGCGGCGTAACGTGTGTGGGTGCATTGACCGTCATGGAGAAAGAGCGACTTACCTGTGTGGGTAAATCACGGCCAGGGGCATCTTCCACGGTCACTGTGATCGTGAAATTTCCACTCGCTGAAGGTGTGCGCCAGCAGTTCAAACATGGTTCAGGTTACGGGGTTACAGGCTCGTTCCCCTTGAGATAAATACACCGGTAGCTAACTCAAAATCGAAGCGTGGCAATAGCGGATACTCTGCCTTTGGGACCGGGTAGCAGGCCGATGGAGACACGACGACCCTCTGGCAATTTTCGGGAAAACTCGGACATGATCGCTGCGCCGACAAAGGGAGAAATAAAAAGGGCTGGCCATAAGTCTTCCAGGGTCTCTTCATCTGTGAATATCACAAGACTTGCAGCACCTCCGATCAGGCTACCTGCCAATGAATACTTAAATTGATCGCATGAATCAAATGCGCTCATGCCAGCGGGCACGCCGACGAGATAGCCAATCCATCCACCAATTACAAAATGTTCTTCTTCACAAAATCTTTCTTTCTCTGAGCAGTCACCGACATTTATTCCGACTAAGCCCCCCGCAAGGCCGGAAAGTGTCCCCCCCAGGACACCACTTGCCAACTTGCCGACAATTCTATTGGGTTTGTTCTCTTTTTTTTCAGAAAGCGTATCAGTTGTCTTTTTAAGCCTGTCCATTTGGAAAGATGATTCTGTAAGGATCAGTTGTTGTATGCGCTCAAAGGCTATCCGCTTCCCCAAACCCTGGCTAATGGTCAGACTCTCTGCATCAACAGCTTTAACATATCCTTGTGCGGTATCCAGTTTCTCCCACTTCCCTGAGACTTGATCCCGCTCACCCGTCCCATAGATGACCTCGGCATAGGCACCGACTTCAACCTTGCTGCTGTCAATCTCACCGGCTTGAAGGACCTCCCCTGCCAACAGAGCCTGTGGCAGACAGAGACCCAAGATCAGAACGATTGTAGTTAGATGTGTCATGATGATTCCTCCTGGTAAAGATCTGTCTCCTGCACTAAAAAAACTATGCAGAGGAGCCAAAGTGACTTACAAAGATCAGAAAATCGGGAATACCAATGGTTCCATCGCCATTCAAATCCATCTCAGCATTAAAACCATCGTCATCTTCGGTTAGACCAAACACTTCTAAAAAAAGTAAATGATCTGATATATTGACCACACCATCACCATTAAAGTCACCTATCAGACTGACAGCCATGGAGAACCTTTCAGTTGCCGTCGTACTTGCATTATCCGTTACAGTCACAGTAAGTGTGAAAGTGCCTCTTTGTGTTGGCGTGCCTGTGATCTGTCCGTTGCTCGCATTGATGGACAGACCAGAACCTGTGGCTGGATTGCTGGATATGGAATAGGCATAAGGTGTTTGTCCTCCTGATGCTGAGACCTGAATAGGAGTAATGGGGCTATTTGTCTGCACGCCACTTATCTTGACTGTTATATCATTTATCTCTGCGATTGTCAGCGGCGGCGTAACGTGTGTGGGTGCATTGACCGTCATGGAGAAAGAGCGACTTACCTGTGTGGGTAAATCACGGCCAGGGGCATCTTCCACGGTCACTGTGATCGTGAAATTTCCACTCGCTGTGGGTCTGCCCGTGATGCGACCATTCGAATCGATAGAAAGGCCAGAGCCTGTGGAAGGGTCGCTCGCTATCGAATACGTATAGGACCCGCCACCACCTGAAGCCACTACCTGTATGGGGGTAATTGCCACATCCTGAGTGGCTATCACATCCGCTATTGTCGCGATACTCAAGGGCTGGGTAGCCGCAGAAACAGACAGGTATTAGTAGCTTCTTCAAAATCGAAGTGTGGCAACAGCGGATACTCTTCCTTTGGGACCGGGTAGCAGACCGATAGAGACACGACGGTTCTCTAACGGTTTTCGAAACAACTCGGACATAATTGTAGCTCCGACAAGGGGACTGATAAAAAGGACTGGCCAGAGTTCTTCTGCTGTTTCATTTTCCACTATCTTGAACACCACAAGACTTGCAGCACCTCCAATCAGGCTGCCTGCCAATGAAAACTTAAATTGATCGTATGGATCCATTCGGTTCATGCCTATGGGTACGCCGACGACATAGCCATACCACCCACCAGTTACAAAATTTCCTAATTCACAGAATGTCTCGTCCTTTTTGCAGTCAGTGATCGCTGCTGCTGCTGTGCCTCCCGCCATGCCGAATAGAAATCCTGCAAGAACGCCGCCCGCCAACTTTTTGGTAATCCGTCCTCCGCCTGTACTATTTTGTCCTTGTCGTCTGTTATCTATTACAGAAAGCGTATCCGTCATCTTTTTAAGCCTGTCTATTTCGCGGTCAGACCTTGCAAGGATCAGCTTTTGAATACGCTCGAAAGCGATCTGCTCTTTCCAAAGACCGCGTCCAATCGTCAAACTCTCTTGATCAACAGCTTTAATATATCCTTGTGCCGTGTCCAGTTTCTTCCACTCCCTTGAGACTTGATCCCGCTCACCCGTCCCATAGATGATCTCGGCATAGGCACCGACTTTTACCTTGCTGCTGTCAATCTCACCGGCTTCAAGGATCTCCCCTGCTATCAGAGCCTGGGGCAGACAGAGACCCAAAAGCAGAACGATTGTAGTTAGATGTGTCATGATGATTCCTCCTGGTAAAGATCTGTCTCCTGCACTAAAAAAACTATGCAGAGGAGCCAAAGTGACTTACAAAGATCAGAAAATCGGGAATACCAATGGTTCCATCGCCATTCAAATCCATCTCAGCATTAAAACCATCGTCATCTTCGGTTAGACCAATGGTTCGGACACTTTTTGATCGGTCTTCAATTATTCAAAAAATCCTAAGTCTCTATAATACAAAAGGTTACAGAATTATCTGTTTTTTTATTAAACTCAAGGTATAGGTCTAAGTTGCAAATAAAACATGGGGCCTCATCTAACCTGTTGATTTCAAAGAACCTCTACACCTAAAAACTGTCCGAAGTGTTGTTAGACCAAACACTTCTAAAAAAAGTAAATGATCTGATATATTGACCACACCATCACCATTAAAGTCACCTATCAGACGGACAGCCATTGAGAAACTTTCAGTTGCAGTCGTACTTGCATTATCCGTTACAGTCACAGTCAGTGTGAAAGTGCCTCTTTGTGTTGGCGTGCCTGTGATCTGTCCGTTGCTCGCATTGATGGACAGACCAGAACCAGTGGCAGGGTTGCTGGACATGGAATAAGTATAAGGCGTTTGTCCGCCTGATGCTGAGACCTGAATAGGCGTAATCGGGCTGTTCGTCTGTACACCACTGATCTTGATCGCTATATCATCTATCTCTGCGATTGTCAGCGGCGGCGTAACGTGTGTGGGTGCATTGACCGTCATGGAGAAAGAGCGACTTACCTGTGTGGGTAAATCACGGCCAGGGGCATCTTCCACGGTCACTGTGATCGTGAAATTTCCACTCGCTGAAGGTGCGCCAGCAGTTCAAACATGGTTCAGGTTACGGGGTTACTGGCTCATTTCCCTTGAGACAAAGGCACTGGCAGCTACTTAAAATCGAAGCGTGGCAACAGCGGATATTCTTCCTTTGGGACCGGGTAGCAGACCGATAGAGACACGACGATTCTCTAACGGTTTTCGAAAAAACTCGGACATGATCGCCGCGCCAACAAGAGGGCAGATAACAAGGGCTGGCCAGAGGTTTTCCGCTGTCTCGTCTTCCACCATCGTGAACACCGCAAGACTTGCAGCACCTCCCATCAGGCTACCTGCCAATGAATACTTAAATTGATCGTATGGATCCATTCGGTTAATGCCTATGGGTACGCCGACGAGATAGCCAACCCATCCACCAATTAAACTATCTCCTAATTTACAAAATGTCTCGTCCTCTGTACAGTCACTGATCGCTGCACTGGCTGCGCCCCCCGCAAGGGCGAAAAGTGTTCCCCCCAGGACACCACCTGCCAACTTGCCAACAATCCGTCTGGATTTGTTCTCTTTTTTTACAGAAAGCGTATCAGTTGTCTCTTTAAGCCTGTCAATCTCACCGACTTGAAGGACCTCCCCTGCCAACAGAGCCTGGGGCAGACAGAATCCCAAAATCAGTACGATTGCTGCTATATGTCTCATGATGATTCCTCCTGACAAAGAGAGGTCTCTTGCACTAAAAAACTATGCAGAAGAGCCAAAGTTATCTACAAAGATCAGAAAATCGGGAATACCAATGGTTCCATCGCCATCCAGATCCATCTCAGCATTAAAACCATCGTCATCTTCGGTTAGACCAAACACTTCTAAAAAAAGTAAATGATCTGATATATTGACCACACCATCACCATTAAAGTCACCTATCAGACGGACAGCCATTGAGAAACTTTCAGTTGCAGTCGTACTTGCATTATCCGTTACACTCACGGTTAGTGTAAAAGAGCCTGCCTGTGTGGGTGTGCCAGTGATTTGACCATTGGTTGCATTGATGGACAGACCAGAACCTGTGGCTGGATTGCTGGACAGAGAATAGGCATAAGGCGTCTGTCCTCCTGATGCTGAGACCTGAATAGGGGTAATGGGGCTATTTGTCTGCACACCACTTATCTTGACGGTTATATCATTTATCTCTGCGATTGTCAGCGGCGGCGTAACGTGTGTGGGTGCATTTACCGTCATGGAGAAACTGCGTGTTCCTGTCCTGCCGTGATCATCGGTCACAGTAAGTATGAAAGTGCCTGTCTGTGTGGGTGTGCCTGTGATTTGTCCACTGGTCGCATTGATAGAAAGATTAGAACCCGTGGCAGGGTTGCTGGACAGGGAATAGGAGTATGGCGTTTGTCCCCCTGATGCTGAGACCTGAATAGGGGTAATAGAGGTGTTCTGCGTGACGGTGATACTGCCTATTGCTGAGACTGTCACGCGCGGTTTAACGCGCATGGTGAAAGAACGACTTACCTGTGTGGGTAAATCGCGGCCAAGGGCATCTTCCACGGTCACTGTGATCGTGAAATCGTCACTCACTGTGGGTGTGCCAGTAATGCGGCCATTCGAATCGATAGAAAGACCAGAACCTGTGGAAGGATCGGTCGCTATTAAACCGGTAGGGTCGCTTGCTATCGAATATGTATAGGCTCCGTCACCACCTGAAGCTTTTACCTTTATGGGGGTAATTGCCACATTCTGAGTGGCTATCACACCCTCTTTTGTTGCGATACTCAAGGGCCGAGTAGCAGCAGAAAACAGGTATTGGTAGCTACTTAAAATCGAAGCGTGGCAACAGCGGATACTCTGCCTTTGGGACCGGGTAGCAGACCGATGGAGACACGACGAGCCTCTGGCGGTTTGCGTGTAAGCTCAGACAGAATGGTAGCTCCGACAAGTGGGCAGATAAGAAGGGAGGGCCAGAGCTCTTCTTCGGCGCGGGTCAGTGCAATGCCTGCTGCGCCTCCTATCAGGCTACCTGCAAATGAATACATGAATTGATCATGCGGATCAAGCACGCTTACGCCGAAGGGCACGCCGACTGTATAGCCAATTGTCCCACCAACCACGAAAGCTAGGAGGCCGCATATCTCTCCAGAGTCGGATTTTTTGCAAGACACCTTCCCGGTGACCAGGCCCCCCACAAATCCGAAAAGGCCTCCGCAAAGAACGCCACCGACCAACTTGCTAACAATTCGCCCAGGCATGTACTCCATTCTCATAGAAGGCGTCTCTGTCGTCTCTATCACAAAAAGCGTATCTATTGTCTTTTTTAGTCTGTCCATTGCGAAAGATGATTCTGCAAGGATCAGTTGTTGTATGCGCTCAAAGGCTATCCGCTTCCCCAAACCCTGGCTAATGGTCAAACTTCCTTGATCAACAGCTTTAATATATTCTTGTGCCTCCTCCTGTTTCTTCCACTCCCCTGAGACTTGATCCCGCTCTCCCGTCCCATAGATAACTTCGGCATAGGCACCGACTTCAACCTTGCTGCTGTCAATCTCACCGGCTTGAAAGACCTCCCCTGCCAACAGAGCCTGTGGCAGACATAGACCCAAAATCAGAATGATTGCTGCTATATGTGTCATGATAATTCCTCCTGACAAAGATGGAGAGTGAACCCTGAACCTGAGCACCATTTGAGTTGCCCTATGTACTAAAAAAACCGGGCAGCGGTGCCAGGGTAGTGACTTACAAAGATCAGAAAATCGGGAATACCAATGGTTCCATCGCCATTCAAATCCATCTCAGCATTAAAACCATCGTCATCTTCGGATAGGCCAAACGCTGCCACAAAAAGTGAATGATCTGATAAATTGACCACACCATCACCATTAAAGTCACCTATCAGACGGACAGCCATTGAGAACCTTTCAGTTGCAGTCGTACTTGCATTATCCGTTACACTCACGGTTAGTGTGAAAGAGCCTGCCTGTGTGGGTGTGCCTGTGATTTGTCCACTGTTCTCATTGATGGACAGCCCAGCACCTGTGGCAGGGTTGCTGGACAGGGAATAGGAGTATGGCGTTTGTCCTCCTGATGCTGAGACCTGAATAGGGGTAATGGGGCTGTTCGTCTGCACGCCACTTATTTTGACTGTTATATCATTTATCTCTGCGATTGTCAGCGGCGGCGTAACGTGTGTGGGTGCATTTACCGTCATGGAGAAATAGCGACTGACCTGTGTGGGGGGAGCACGGCCTGGAGGGGCATCTTCCACGGTCACTGTGATCCTGAAATTTCCACTCGCTGTGGGTGCGCCTGTGATGCGGCCATTCGAATCGATAGAAAGACCAGAACCTTCGGTTGGGTCGCTCTCTATCGAATACGTATATGCCCCGCTACCGCCTGACGCTTTTACCTGTATGGGGGTAATTGCCACATCCTGAGTGGCTATAATATCCGCTATTGACTCGATACTCAAGGGCCGAGCAGCCGCAGAAACAGACAGGTATTGGTAGCTTCCTCAAAATCGAAGTGTGGCAACAGCGGATACTCGTCCTTTGGGACCGGGTAGCAGACCGATAGAGACACGACGGTTCTCTAACGGTTTTCGGAACAACTCGGACATGATCACCGCGCCAATAAGGGGACTGATAACAAGGGCTTGCCAGAGGTTTTGTGCGGTCTTTTCGTCTATCTTGAGCACCGCAAGACTTACTGTACTTCCTATCAGGCTGCCTGCCAATGAATAGGTAAATCGATCATGTGGATCACATAAGCTCACGCCGACGGGCACACCGACTACCCAGCCAATCCCTCCACCGATTGCAATTGGTGCAACAAAACATCCTAGATTTTCAGATCGGCAGTCACCTATCGCTGTAACGATTGCGGTCCCCACAATGCCGGATAAGAACCCAGCAAGAGCACCGCAGCCCAACTTTTTGATCATTCGCGAGTTCCCATTCTCTTTTCTCACAGAAAGCGAATCAGTTGTCTTTTTAAGCCTGTCTATTTCACGACCAGACTCTGCAAGGATCAGCTTTTGTATGCGCTCAAAAGCTATTTGCTCCTTCCAAAGACCGCGTCCAATAGTCAAACTCTCTGCATCAACGGCTTTAATATATCCTTGTGCGGTATCTAGTTTCTCCCACTTCCCTGAGACTTGATCCCGCTCACCCGTCCCATAGATGATCTCGGCATAGGCACCGACTTTTACCTTGCTGCTGTCAATCTCACCGGCTTCAAGGACCTCCCCTGCCATCAGAGCCTGGGGCAGACAGAGACCTAAAATCAGAATGATTGCTGCTATATGTGTCATGATGTATTCCTCCTGACAAAGAGAGGTCTCTTGCACTAAAAAACTATGCAGAAGAGCCAAAGTTATCTACAAAGATCAGAAAATCGGGAATACCAATGGTTCCATCGCCATTCAAATCCATCTCTGCATTAAAACCATCGTCATCTTCGGTTAGACCAAACACTTCTAAAAAAAGTAAATGATCTGATAAATTGACCACACCATCACCATTAAAGTCACCTATCAGACGGACAGCCATTGAGAAACTTTCAGTTGCAGTCGTACTTGCATTATCCGTTACAGTCACGGTCAGTGTGAAAGTGCCTCTCTGTGTTGGCGTGCCTGTGATCTGTCCGTTGCTCGCATTGATGGACAGACCAGAACCAGTGGCAGGGTTGCTGGACATGGAATAAGTATAAGGCGTTTGTCCGCCTGATGCTGAGACCTGAATAGGCGTAATCGGGCTGTTCGTCTGTACACCACTGATCTTGATCGCTATATCATCTATCTCTACGATTGTCAGCGGCGGCGTAACGTGTGTGGGTGCATTGACCGTCATGGAGAAATAGTGACTTTCCTGTGTGGGGGGAGCACGGCCAAGAGGGGCATCTTCCACGGTCACCGTGATCCTGAAATCCCCACTCACTGGGGGTGCGCCTGTGATGCGGCCATTCGAATCGATAGAAAGACCAGGATCTTCGTCAGGATCGCTCGCTATTAAACCTTCAGGGTTGCTCTCTATCGAATACGTATATGCCCCGCTACCGCCTGACGCTACTACCTGTATGGGGGTAATTGCGACATCCTGAGTGGCTATCACATCCGCTATTGACTCGATACTCAAGGGCTGAGTAACCGCAGAAACAAACAGGTTAAACGATGTCGATGCCTCGTCATTTACAGCATCTCGCACGGTCACTGTAATGTCAGAGTAGGCAGTCGCTGTTGGTGTGCCAGTGATGAAAACCCTGTTTTGATTTTGATCAAGAACGATACCTGAAGGTAATTCAGATGTGGAATACGTATAGGGTTCCCACCCTCCTGATGCACTCACCGGTATATCTGTAATCGCCCCATTTTGAGTCGCTGTAACATCCTCTATTGCTGTGATTGTTAGAGGGGTGTTATAGGTATTGGTATTCAATGTCATATCCGTCAAGGTCTGCGTCCCTTGCAAATCCAGACCAACCACTGCATGTTGAATCGTGCAATGGCTCATAGTCAAATCGCCGTGATTCCTGATGCCATACCAGTCTCCTGCCGAGGCAATCAAAGTGTCGGAACGAAATACAATGGGTTGCAAGCTTGTCCCATTGGCGCGTATCTTTCCATAGTTGATAATATCGACGTGATTTGCATCTATAATGCCGTGAATATCTCGATTGGGAGCGGCTCTGATCGTCGTGCCAGCGTCAATTGTCAGAGTTGCGCCGGGATAGACAACAATATCACCAATCAGCTTTATTGTGCCACTCCATGTAACGTTTTGTACGATTGGAAATTGTTGAAACTCGGTATAAGGTACATTAACCTTATCGTAACCACTCGCTCCCGATGTGTTCCAGCCACTATAAACCGGTCCTAGAGCTGCTTTATTTAAGTCGCGGGGTAAGTCAAATAAGGTGCCCGGGATCAAATCTAGTATTTCCCTTATAAACTGGGCGTATGGCCCATCACCGGGTGAATCAACGCGTGGTGTTCCCCATAGTGCTGTAGTACCCAACCAACTCATTTCTGGTGACAAACCCATATTGGGTTGATTTGGATCGGGATTGGGCAGAAATATTAAATCATAAGATTGTGCAACATCACGCCGCGTGTCCTCGACCTGAGTATTCAGAACAAGCCCATCCGTTGTCATATCTTCATCATAACCTATCCCTGCTATTTCACCACCGGGATCCGGATAATTACCTCCGGTAGGATAACCACCGTGGGAACCTGCTCCAACATATACAACTGGATGCGTTCCGCCTTCAGCTGGTGCAACAAAACGTGTCTGAGGGTTGAAAATCCTATCGTCAGTACTGGTATAGGTTAGACCCTTGCCATGAAATGTGTAGTCAATTCCAACGAGTTCTGCGTCATCTGGATCAAAGGAGTCCACAATAACATTAATGCGTGGCCAATCCCCTTCGTGGTTATTTTGAAAATCATTAAAGGGATAAAAGTAATAATACTGTATGACGACATTACCATCACCTTTATCAAAAATATGCACGTATGCTGTGTTGCCAAAATTAGCTCCGGCTTGAGGGTGAGGAGGATCAGTAGTACCAGTATAATAATCATACCAGCTATTTTCACCTGTTTCCAGTTCGCCAGGATAGTCAAAATATGCAAGCACAAAATAGATACCATCTGCAAGTCCCGGTGGCCTTCCCTGATATCTTAACGCCGCAGGTAAGAAGGCAAATTTATTCTCTGAAAGATTAATAGAATTATTAATGGTATTCTGGTAAATACTATTAAAATAATCACGCCAAGATGAAGTTAAGGCGGAATAAAAACTATCAGATAATTCTTGTCCCAGGACGTTGTTAATACGAAACTTAAGATTAGAAACAGATTCTGCACCCATGATTTCCACGGGTTCGGGAAAGATCACTTTGCGGTCCTCTCTACTTGGATGTTCTGTCAAAATCAAAATTGGAGAAAATTTTTTAGTAAGCTCTTTCGAATAAACACTCATCCTGAAACTATGCTCTCCAGTACTACCACGCACATCGGTCACGGTTACAGTAATTGTGAAAGTTCCACTCTGTGAGGGCCTGCCTGTGATGCGATTACCACTTGATAAAGAGATACCCGTTGGTGCGCCAGATATGGAATACGTATAGGGTTCCCAACCTCCGGATGCTGATAAATGAATCGGGGTAATTAGTTTGCCCTGTTCGACAGTTTTATACGCTATTGGTGAGACGCTCAGTGGGGGATAAGATGATAAGATCGGCCTAGCACTGGCTTGATTGGACTCTGTGCTTTGGCCTTGTGCGTTCACCGCGCGTACCTTGTAGGTGTAAGTGATGCCGTTGGTTCTGTTTGGGACGGTGTAGCTGTTGGCGTTGGCTTGGCCTTCGGCACTGTTGGGGATGTTCATCCAGTTGCCGAACTCACCCGATTCTATCTTTTCGCGGTATTGATGCCTGGTGATGGAACTGCCGCCATTGCCCGGTGTGGTCCAGGTTAGTGTTACCTGAGCGTTACCTGCCTGCGCGGTGAGGTTGGTCGGCGCGTCGGGTACTGTGGCTGGCCTGGCACTGTCTTCATTGGACTCGGTGCTTTCGCCTTGTGCGTTCACCGCACGCACCTCGAAGGTGTAGGTGATGCCGTTGGTTCTGTTTGGGACGGTGTAGCTGTTGGCGTTGGCTTGGCCTTCGGCACTGTTGGGGATGTTCATCCAGTTGCCGAACTCACCCGATTCTATCTTTTCGCGGTATTGATGCCTGGTGATGGAACTGCCGCCGTTGCCCGGCGTGGTCCAGGTTAGTGTTACCGATCTGTCGCCAGCCTGTGCCGTGAGGTTCGTTGGCGCAGGGGGGACAGTTGAGGTAACGGTTGCTGTTGGCCTGGCACTGTCCTCATTAGACTCGGTGCTTTCGCCTTGTGCGTTTGCAGCGCGCACCTTGTAGGTGTAAGTGGTGCCGTTGGTTCTATTTGGGACGGTGTAGCTGTTGGCGTTGGTCTGACCTTCGGTGCTGTTGGGGATGTTAGTCCAGTTGCCAAACTCACCTGTCCCCACTTTTTCGCGGTATTGGTGTTTGGTGATGGAACTGCCGCCGTTGCCCGGCGTGGTCCAGGTTAGTGTTACCGATCTGTCGCCAGCCTGTGCCGTGAGGTTCGTTGGCGCAGGTGGGGCGGTCGAGGTGACGGTTGCTGTTGGCCTGGCACTGTCCTCATTAGACTCGGTGCTTTCGCCTTGTGCGTTTACAGCACGTACCTGGTAGGTGTAGGTGATGCCGTTGGTTCTGTTTGGGACGGTGTAGCTGTTGGCGTTGGCTTGGCCCTCGGCACTGTTGGGGATGTTCATCCAGTTGCCGAACTCACCCGATTCTATCTTTTCGCGGTATTGGTGTTTGGTGATGGTGCTGCCACCGTTGCCCGGCGTGGTCCAGGTCAGTGTTACCTGAGCGTCGCCGGCCTGCGCGGTGAGGTTGGTCGGCGCGTCGGGTACTGTGGCTGGCCTGGCACTGTCTTCATTGGACTCGGTGCTTGCGCCTTGTGCGTTTGCAGCGCGCACCTTGTAGGTGTAAGTGGTGCCGTTGGTTCTATTTGGGACGGTGTAGCTGTTGGCGTTGGTCTGACCTTCGGTGCTGTTGGGGATGTTAGTCCAGTTGCCAAACTCACCTGTCCCCACTTTTTCGCGGTATTGGTGTTTGGTGATGGAACTGCCGCCGTTGCCCGGCGTGGTCCAGGTTAGTGTTACCGATCTGTCGCCAGCCTGTGCCGTGAGGTTCGTTGGCGCAGGTGGGGCGGTCGAGGTGACGGTTGCTGTTGGCCTGGCACTGTCCTCATTAGACTCGGTGCTTTCGCCTTGTGCGTTTACAGCACGTACCTGGTAGGTGTAGGTGATGCCGTTGGTTCTGTTTGGGACGGTGTAGCTGTTGGCGTTGGCTTGGCCCTCGGCACTGTTGGGGATGTTCATCCAGTTGCCGAACTCACCCGATTCTATCTTTTCGCGGTATTGGTGTTTGGTGATGGTGCTGCCACCGTTGCCCGGCGTGGTCCAGGTCAGTGTTACCTGAGCGTCGCCGGCCTGCGCGGTGAGGTTGGTCGGCGCGTCGGGTACTGTGGCTGGCCTGGCACTGTCTTCATTGGACTCGGTGCTTGCGCCTTGTGCGTTTGCAGCGCGCACCTCGAAGGTGTAGGTGATGCCGTTGGTCAGGTCCGAGACGGTGTAGCTGTTGGCATTGGCTTGGCCTTCGGCACTGTTGGAGATGTTCATCCAGTTGCCGAACAAACTCGTCCCCACTTTTTCGCGGTATTGATGCCTGGTGATGGTGCTGCCGCCGTTGCCCGGCGTGGTCCAGGTTAGTGTTACCTGAGCGTCGCCGGCCTGCGCGGTGAGGTTCGTCGGTGCAGGCGGGATGGTTGAGGTGACGGTTGCGGCTGGCCTGGCACTGTCCTCATTGGACTCGGCGCTTTCGCCTTGTGCGTTCACCGCGCGTACCTCGAAGGTGTAGGTGATGCCGTTGGTCAGGTCCGAGACGGTGTAGCTGTTGGCGTTGGCTTGGCCTTCGGCACTGTTGGAGATGTTCATCCAGTTGCCGAATGCACCCGATTCCACTTTTTCGCGGTATTGATGCCTGGTGATGGCGCTGCCACCGTTGCCTGGCGTGGTCCAGGTCAGTGCTACCGATCTGTCGCCGGCCTGTGCGGTGAGGTTCGTTGGCGCGGGTGGAGCAGTCGCCGGAGTGTTGTTGCTTACAGGCAGGTTGGTAATGGCCGCGGCCCGATTTCCCGATAGGTCCTGGACCGGGTTGGTCGCGGGTACCGTATAGGACACGGTCACAGTCTCGCCAGCCTGCACTGGTGAGTAGAGAAACACCAACACAAATGTTCTGATTACGACAACCGTCCTCACTTCTCGGGAAGCACCGTTGACAGTGACCGTGAACGCCGAAATATCTGGCTCCGAATCATCGTCCAGTTCCTCGTCGTAGGTCAGCCTCAGTAGTATTCTGTTGATCGATACGGACCTCAGTTCCGGGGCGGTGGTGTCCTGGTCCTGCGCTGCCGCTGGCAGGATTGACAGCGCGGCGAGTACGGCAAGCATGTAGCAGGCAAGGCGTCCAGGGAGCCAATGACGGCCCTGGTCGGTGGCGGGAGAGGGGTCAGTCCGGCGGCTTGTGTTCAGGCAACGGTCAGTGCTCATGGTGCTGCAATCAGGATGCGTGGTCGAACCATCAACGGTGAAAACGGAAGTTTCTGTACGAACCATCTTTACCTTTCCTTTCATGAAAGATCGAGGGTGGAATTGATGAAAAACAGATCAAACATACGTTTGTTTTAATTTGGGAACTAATCTGCATAATTCAATGCTCTTTGTCAAGAACCTCTTTTCACACAATTCACACGCTTGCTGTACCTGGTGATTTTTCAGGTATGCGAGATGAGGCCGTGGTCAATAGGATTTCCATGTCGCAAATGTCGCAAAATGCGTGCCAAAAACCATTCGGTACAAAAAAAAAGCCCTTGAATGTCTTCAAGTGCTTGAAAAACAAAGAGATAAAAATTAAGAATTATTTGTGCTACACCTGCGAGATTCTGGCGCAAGTGCATCCGCCAGGATGCACTTATAACCGCTTATTTAAGTGAAATACAAATAAATACCTGATTTATATAAAGATAAGTAAGATGCATCCGATGGGATGCACTGCATACAGCAGGATGCACCTGTTCAACGTCTATTTCAACCCCATTGGCAATCAAAGCATGTGTTGAACTCGATATCGAAGAAGGCTCATCGCCCGGATAAAAACCTATTCCGGCATGAATAACCCGCACCATTGATTAATACTTTTATCAAGGATAGGGTTGCGCTTATAAACAATTTTTCATAAACTTGCATTATAGTAATGCGACGCACAGTCGGAGGGTTTTCTAATGAGACGATCTCGAATCTGTATTCTCTACGCGCTTCTATGTATCCTGTGCTGGAATCAGGCAGCAGCAGACCAGCGGGACTCCCTGTTGACCCTGGGGCAAAAGTACCTTCGGGAAGGGCAGGCAGAAGCCGCCGTTGCGACATTCTCGAACTTAACCAAAGCCTTCCCCAAAGACGCCCAACTCCAATCTCGCCTGGGCTATGCGTACTTAAAAAACCGCGACTTTGAAAAAGCGGAAGCCGCTTTCAAAACAGCCAAAAAACTGGATCAAAATTTGGTAGAAGCGTATGTGGGGCTGGGACTGGTTTATGCCGAACGCCCGGCTTCGGGCCTATCGGCTTATAGCAATTTCCGCAAAGCCATAGGCGAGGCCAAACGAGCGACCAAACTCGACTCGACTTATGGGCCTGCGTACCGGCTCCTGGGCGAATTGTACGAGCGGTTTCGGGAAGACCACCAGAAAGCCGTAGATTACTATCTAAAATATATCCAGGTGGAATCGGATAATCCCGACGGACTGTACTATTTCGGCCTGGCCTGCGTACAGGCCGATCAACACGACCTGATTGCGGCGCACATCATCCCCTATATCAACGCGCACGACCCCGAACTCCGCCTCTTACCTCTGGCAGCCATAGGCCATTTTTATCAAAAAGAACACCGCCTATCCCTGAACTATTTCGAACGCTATTTACAGCGCGTTGACGAAAGCGAACGCGCCTATTACACCGACATATCTCTCGTAGCTTCGGAAAAAGAATGGCACGCATTTCAGAGCCTATCCGAGGAATCTGAAAAACTGGACTATCTGCACAAGTTCTGGCGGCGGCGAGATTCGGATATCCTGACCCAAATCAACGAACGCATCGTAGAACACTACCGGCGTGTATGGTATGCGCGCACTTTTCTTTCTAAAAAAATCAGCCCCTGGGACCAGAGGGGCGAAGTCTATATCCGGTACGGCGAACCCGATTATCGGTCTCGCTCCAACCAGCGCGAATTTGTAACATCGCCAGAAGTAGAAGCCGTTCGCAACCGAATGGCAGCCGATATCTGGGGACCAGCGGCAACCTATTACACATTCACGGGACCGGTCTTTCCCATACGCAGCCAGCGCAAGCCGTTTGAAGGCAATATCACAAACCAAAGTCTGAACACCGGCGTATTTGGCACAGACGCAGGAGAAGACGACGCCATCCTCGCCCTGAACCCCGGAGAAGAGGCAGAAACTCTGGGATTTCAATTTGAAATACCCGACCTGGTCGCATCCAGTCCATTTGATCTATCCGTTGCCCCCCGAACAGAGCAACGTTTTTTGAATTACAGCCCCGTAACATCAGACCGCGAATTCGAAACCGTACCCTGGGAAACCTGGACATATACACAACTGCAAGGCGGCGTAGAATTTACCTTTACCGACGAAGTCGGAAACGGACATTTTGATTTCGCGCCCATGCCGCCCTTGCCCCAAAGCGACAACCGCATCGCCAGCGTGGCGCGGATGATGGAATACGCGCCCGGGGTAATCTATCAGCAATCAATCTCCGTCGTACCCGACTATTATCGCCCCAGCGTGGGCAAAGACGCCCTCCATTTCTTTTACGACGTCGCGGATTTCCGCGGAACGAATGGCAAGACCATTATAGAGGTATATTACGGGGTACCACCAGCAGAAGTCACAGTGGGGAAAGGCGATAGCGATTATCTCATACACACAAAAGCCACCCTTGCCCTATCGGATCTAAGCCACGAAAATATTTACCGCGCACACGAGGTACTATCCTATCAAAACAGCCGGGAATTCCCTAAAAACCGGGGCGTCTTCATTCCCGATGTGATACGCATTGAGGCATCTCCCGGAGAAAAATATCAGCTTCAAGTCCAGTTAGAAGACGAATTATCCGGGCGCGTGGGCGCTTATAAACAGGAACTCACAGTTTCTAATTTTGACTCCGCAGGCGTAAAAATCAGCGGCATCCAGTTGGCCTCCTCAATCACCGAGACAGGCACCAACGACCGCCTGCAAAAAAAAGACATCTACGTATCCCCAATGGCCTCCCGAAGCTACCCTCTGGGCAGTCGGGTATTTGCCTATTTTGAAATCTACAATTTGAAGCGCGACACCTTCGGGCAAACCCGCTACAAAGTGCAGTACCGCGTACAATTTAACCCGCGCAACACCATAGGCCTCGCAGGCGTCATCACCTCGGGAATCCGCACACTTCTACGGCAGCGAAAACCCCAAATCTCCGTAACCTACGAACAGGTGGGAACCGACGAAGAAGAACGCGAATACGTAGAACTGGATCTGAAAAAGGCCAAACCAGGGGTAAATGTGGTAGAAATCACCGTACAGGACAAAGTAAGCGGAGAAAAGGCAACGCGAGAAGTAGTCTTTTTTTACGGCGGATCAGGATGACAAAGGAGAAACCATGCCCATAACCGACGCCCTTCCCAACATGAAACGGGAACTAAAATTTTACCCAGCAAAAACTGACGCGCCCAAAAAACTGACGCGAGAGCAAATCCAGCAATTCAACGAAAAGGGATACATCTTCCCCCTCGATGTCTTCACGAAAAAAGAAGCCGAAGCCAATCGCGCGTATTTTGACAAACTCATGAACAAAGCACAAGCAGCGGGCAAAAACAGCTACTCAATCAACGGATGGCACCGCAGTTGTAAAGGCATCTACGACCTGCTCGTCGATAATCGCATCCTCGACTATGTCGAAGACCTCCTCGGCCCTAATCTCGTCTCGCGCATGACCCACTACTTCAGCAAAATGCCCGGAGATGGGAAAAAAGTCGCCTTTCACCAGGACGCATCTTACTGGCCACTCACACCATCCAAAACCGCAACTGTCTGGCTCGCCATCGACGATGTTGACCTGGCAAACGCCCCCATGGAAGTCATACCCGGCTCGCATCTCCACGGACAAATACCTTTTGAACGCAGCAAATTAGAAGAAAATAACGTCCTTGGACAATCTGTTCACCACGCCGAAAAATTTGGCGACCCCGTACCCTTAATCATGAAAGCCGGACAAATCTCCATACACTCCGACTTATTGCTACACGGCTCCAGACCCAACACCTCGCAACGGCGTCGCTGCGGCCTGACCCTGCGCTACATGCCCCCCGAAGTCCGCACCCGAGAAACCAACCGCGCACCCGCGGTCTTATGCCGCGGCATTGATCCTTCGGGCTACTGGCAACACATCCCCCGTCCCGATGGCGACGAAATCCCAGATAGAAAGTGAAGCGGTCGAGGAGTTGCCAGTAATCCTCATATCACTGTCTGTTTCCAGATGCCCTTTAGATAGCGCGCCCAGACCAAAACGCCCTGGATGATGCCACCAAGCAGCCAGGCAATCCAGATGCCGAGGGTATCCATCCCAAACAGAAAAGCCAGAACATAGGACAACGGCAGCATGACCATCCATTGCGCCACAATCGTGTAGTAAAGCGGGGGCTTGGTCTCACCACCACCCGCCAGGACGCCTCCGGCCACGATGGACAACCCGGAGAAAACCTGCGCAATCGTAAAAAACCAGAGCATGATATAGCCCATATCAATAACGGCTACCGAATCGGTGAACAGATCGACGATTTCACGGGCGAAGATACAGATAATAATGGCGCAAAAACCGATAAACATCATGCAGAGGCGGATCGTGCTGGCCCCAAAGCGTTCCGCTTGCAGTATTTGCTTTGCGCCCAATCGTTGGCCAACCAGTGCGGTTGCTGCTACAGCGAAAGCCAGAGCTGGCATGATGCCGATCATCCGCATTTGCAGGCCGATCGTCAGCGCGGCGACTGCAGTAGTGGGCTGCGAGGTCCAACCCGCCACCCGATAAAACAGGATGCGAGCACCATTGCGGAAAAATCCCTGAATTCCCGCTGGCACCCCGATTCGCATCATCTGCCCGATAATATCGCGGTTAATAGACACCCGCCAGGTCCAGCGCATACGCACACGCGAGCGCCCGGAAGTAAGCAGCCAGAAACCGACAATACAACCGACAGCCCGCGAAACGAGCGTACCAAGTGCAGCGCCACAAACCCCCAACTGCGGTAGCCCCCAGACACCAAAGATCAAGCCATAGGTGAGGGGGATCTTCAAACTTATGATGAGACACGAAATTTTTAACGGCGTTCGAGTATCACCGGCACCGCCAAAAATCGCGCTGATGATAAAATTGAGCATCATGAAGATGACGCCGCCAAAATAGATGCGCAGGAAGGGCACGGCATGGCCGAGCACATCGGGCTGTGCACCCAACAAGATCAACGTGGGGCGGGCGATCAAGCCCCCGAGCAAAGCCAGGACAACGGACAGCAGTGCCCCCATCAGAATGGCCTGTTGCGCCGTATGACTGAGGTCTTTGTGGCGCTCGGCCCCGTAAAATTGGGCGACCAGGGTACGCGACCCGGTGCTGATCGACATCGCCATTACCATCGTCAGAAACAAAATTTGCCGACTGAGTCCCACCGCTGAAATCGCAGCCGGACCCAGCTGCCCGACCATGGAGATATCGATGAGGCCCTCCGTTGCATCGAGCATCGAAGCAGCCACCACTGGCCAGGCAATAGCCCAGACATGGCGCAGGACAGGAGCCTGATCTATGGGAGTTGTAGGGCTGCGGGAAGCCGATCCGATTTGGGGCATGGGTGTGCTCAGTCGGCCGTTGGGATTGCCGGGGGTGGGTGGGAAGCGACGGGGAGCACGAGCCGAGAAGGATGGGCTGCCGAGTGATGTACGGCATTCGTCGCCCTCACCAGCTCGGTATCGGCCAGATCGTTTTTTCCCGTGTTGTGGTTGCGGTCGTGGTTGGGGAAGTCGCTGGATGTGATCTCCAGACGAATGCGATGGCCCGGCTCGAAACGGCAGGCCGTTGGTCCGAGTTGGATGCGCAATTCCACCACCGTCCCCAATTCCAACAGCTCTTCAGTATCGAGGCCGTTGCGGTGACGCGCGCGCACCATGCCGTAGCATATCTCCAGCGCGGGAGCCTGGTCTCCGTCTGTGGGCGGGTGCTCGTCAATTAGGCGCGCAAAGAAGTCCGTATCTGGCGCTGACGAACTGACAAAGAGGACAGCTTCTGGATAGCCAGCAATCTCCACGGGTTCGGTCAGAGGCTCAGAGCGGTAGCAGAGGATGTCATCGCGATCCTCCACCCGGCGCCGGTCCGACGGACCCGTAAACAACTCCTTCGTCCACAAGGTTGGCACCGGGTTGTGAGGGTCGTAGTCGAAGCGATCGATCTCGACACCGTCATTTCCACCGTCAACTGAGAGCCGCCCGGAGCCGCCAAACCCGGCATTGCCGTCGCTGCTCAACAGATACGCGCAAGGTGTCGTGTCATCCGGCGGCCAGGTATCGGCCGAGCGCCAGTATCCCCGCTGCCCTGCCATCGCGAAATAGCGCACTGCTGGCTCGCGGTCGATGCCATTGTCGGCTTCTTTGAGCCAGTAGTCGAACCAGCGAATGATCAGGTCCGGCAGGTCGAGCTCGGCCTGCGGGCCGAAATCGAACCCGGCCACCTGGCGGCTACCGAGACTCGGATGGTTCCACGGACCGGCGACCAGCTTTGTCTGCGACCGCGCACGCTCGGTGCGACCGTTGCGCTGCATCAGTTGCAGATGCCGCATCGAGCCGTTGCAGTGGTCGTACCAGCCGCTGAAGTCGAGATTTGGCACCGCGACTTCCCCGTGTACCTCGTCGAACCTCCATGCCCGCCGGTTTGGGTGCTCAAGCCAGTCTCTCGCGTACTCCGCCAGCCCCGGCGGCAGGTGGCGCGGGAAGTCGAGCCACGGCAGGTAGTCGAGCCATTGGCTCTCGCCATTCTCGTTCCATTCCTGTAGCGCTTCCGCTGGCGTGTGCGGCGGCGGCAATCCCTGGCGTCGCCGAAGGTCCGGCGCCATGGAGGTGAGCCACCACTTGATGCGCCGTCCCGGGCGGAACCCGCCCGGCCAATCGACCTCTGTCAATTCCAGTGGAATGGTGTACGCACACATCGCCATCAGGTGCGGCGGGCGCAATTTGGCCAGTTGCCACTGCATCCAGGCGTTATAAGAGGCTCCGAGAGTGCCGACCCTGCCATTGCACCAGGGCTGCGCCGCCAGCCACTCTACAGAGTCGTAACCGTCTTCGGCATCCCCGGTGTGCGCCACGGTAAACGGTACCCAGTTGCCCTCAGATCCGTAGCGCCCGCGCGAGTCCATAGTCACCACGGCGTAACCGGCGCGCACGTAACGCTCAAATCCGGACTTCGGACGACCGTATGGCGTGCGCAGCAGGATCCCGGGGAAGCGCCCATCTACATCGGGGCGGAACACATGCGCCTCCATCCGCACGCCGTCGCGCATCGGCACCCACACGCTGGGCTCAGTGAGGATCTCCATAGCATTATTCATCGTACCGGCTCCGTATCAATAGTACCCATCGGCACCTCGAGCAAATCCTCTCCGAGAATCACCTGACCGTCGAATACCTCTCCCACCTCGTACAGCACTCGCTCCCGCACGCCGGGCGTTTCCAGCTGCTCCGTCAGATGAACGAGGACCAGCGTCTCGACGCCCGCATCCCGCGCTGTGGCCGCCGCATCGAGGTGACCAGAGCAACAATTTGTCAGGCGTTCATCATCGACCGCGCCATTGATAAAGTGGCACATGTGCAGCAGCACATCCGCACCTCTTGCAAGGTCCGTGAGCCGATCTACTGGCGCTGTGTCGCCGCCGAACACGATGGTGCCGTCAGGTGTGGTCAGACGGTATGCCAGACAGGTGAGTTGGGGCTGCACATGTACCACCTCTGCCACATCGACCTGCCAGTTGTCGGTCTCGATCCGATCTCCGGATCCGACCTCGCGCACCTGTGGATTGGGTCTCTTCCGCGGCATGACACCGCCGCGCGCCTCGTACACGAAGTGGCTGCCCGGGTGCAAGGTGCGGGCAGCCAGATCCGGGCCAAAGGCGCCATCGGCAGAGAACAACCGGTGCGACATGTGCGCTGTTGGCACCGGGCCGTACACCTGCAGTTCCGGTATCTGGCCAACGCCCTGATCCCAGCGCGTCAGCACCAGATAGGCGAAGTCAATGCAGTGGTCGTAGTGCAGATGGGTGAGGAACAAATGATCGATCGAGGGTAGAGCAAGGCCAGCTTCGAGCATGCGCCGCACCGACGCCGGACCGCAATCGAAGATCAGGGTCTCGTCACCCGTCTGGACGAGATAGCTGGAGCCGCCTCGGTGCGCGAGCGGGGCGGGAGTGCCGGTGCAGAGGAGTTGGAGTCGCGTCATCCCTTTTGTCCTGTTTTTTCGCAGTGCCCTGCATAGATCTTGCAAATATAGCAAAGACTCCGCCTGATGCAAGACTACTTGGAGGGGATAGAGAAGATGGCGCGGGCCAGGTGCTTACTATATAACCGAACCGTTGTGCAACCTTCCCAGGACCTTCTGAGCCACATCCATATGGAACTGATGCCCCCCGTCAAACCGATCCACAAACAAATGCTCTGTGGCACCTGCGGCCCGGTACGCCTTCCGAATACGCGCCAGACCGCGCTCTGCCCAATCGTGGGGAATAAGCCGATCCTGCGTCCCAATCTCAATAACCATAGGCCGGGGCGCAATCAAAGAAAAAATCTCCGGGGTATCGCCGTAGCGGAGCAGACCGGGAATCAACTGCGCACCGCACTGACTCAGAGCCTGATAGCGTTCCTGATACAGATTCATACACCCGGACGGAACCGCAATTTTGATCCGGGAATCAAATGCCGAAATCATCATCGTCATCCGCCCCCCCAGCGACAGCCCCGCGCACCCCAGCCGGTCTCCATCGACAAAATCGAGCCCCTGTAAAACATCCAGAGCAGCCTCCAGATCGCAGAGATGGAGCGCCACGACAGTAGTACCCAGCAAAGTGGCACACATATAATTCCGGGGACAAAAATCGGTCCGTGGACCCGGATAGCCGGGCCGACGCTCCCCAAACCCCCGAAGATCCGGAGCGAGAACCACATAGCCCTGTTCTGCAAACCCGTGCCCGAAATCGTAATTGCATTTGTCGATCTCAGCCTGCCGTTCAGGAGTATTGTTAAGTCCGATCACGCTATCCTTCCCAAAATGGCCGTGACCGTGAATACAGAGAAGACCCGGTGCTTTTTCCCCCTGCCCCAGACCCTTCGGCACTAAGAGATAAGCCGGTACAAAAACTCCAAGCTCCGTCTGATAGGAGATCCGCCTGCGCACGTACAGACCGCAGTCGATCTCTTCCTCAAATTCAAGACAAAGCGCAGCCCGTTCGGGCCGCGGACCGATCAGCCCGGTCAGCACATCTCGAAACCGCTCTTGCCAGGCGCAAAATTCCTCCGGAGTCGCACCCTCAAACAGAAGAGACGGCTGCGCCTGATCAATCAAACGAGAAAGATCGTCTTCAAAGGATAGGGGTCGCATAGAATGCTCCTTGACAGATAGGATGAAATCGCCGTAGGGGGGAGGTCCAATCGCTCAACCGGCGTGCAGTCATAAGCGTTTTCCATTTGGGCATAGATGGAAGAATCCAGGGGCAAGATAGTGTGTCGTGTCTGCAAAAACAAGGGAGGATTTCCGTTGACATCCTTTTGTCACACCTGTACTTTACGGGCACGCAATCGAAAAACGCGACCCTGGGAAAAGCCATGCTAACCCTCACGAAAAACAGGCTTTTGCACACTGCCATTGTCGGCTCCTACCCGAGGCCGCGATATACAGAGAGCCTGCACGGGCGGGCTGGCATTTGGAAATCTAAAGGGGAAAAACGGTGATCCTGGGACTGGCATCGCCAACCTACAGCGGCATTCTCCCTGAGCAGGCGCCGCTGTTGTGGTTGCTGGACCGCTGCGCGGAATACGACCTGAAGGCCATGGAGGCGCCGTTGCCCCTGTCGGGGGCGGACCATCCGAAGGAGGTCAAAGAGAAGGCGGCCGATCTGGGGGTGACGTGGGTGGGCTACTGGAACGAGGATTTCGTAACGCCGGATGGGGGTGGAATCCGGTTGCGAGAGCGGGCGGAGCGGGCGTTTGACCGGGCCAGTATCGGCGGGGTGAAAACGGTCGTGATCTTTGGGAGAGGGAGCCTTCACAACCGGTTTACGCGCCAGCCCCCGCTGGCTGACCAGTTGAGCCTGGCGGCCGATCACCTGAGACCGGTGGCGGAAGCGGCGTCGGAGAGAGACATCCAACTCGCCTTGCTGCCCCACCTGGACTACCGGGGCCACGAGATGGTGTCGGTGATGGAAAAGGTGTGCCACCCGAACCTGATGATGGCGTTCGATACCACCAATCCCTTTCCGGTCTGCGAAGAACCAGTGGCGGCCGCGAAGGTGGTGTTGCCCCACGCGGTGGCGGTGGCGTTCAAGGATGTGCAGATCTATCCCGATCGCTCGAACGACGTGACAATCTGGGGAACGCCGATCGGGCGAGGCTCGGTCGATTTCGAGACGCTTCTGCCGATGCTGTCCGAACGGCTTCCCGATCCGGAAAAGACCACTGCCTGCATCAAATTGCGGCTGCCGCCCGGCAGCGCCGAGCACGCCGACTGGATGGACCAGAGTCTGACCTTTCTGCGGTCGCACCCGGTTCTGGCCAGCGCGTAGAACGCATCCTCCCGGAGCCTGGGCTGTGACCCCTTAATCGCGTGCTCCCCGGACTGGATGAATCTCTCGAAACTTCTGGAACTCCCAATAGGCGTGGTCTGCCGCGTATCCGTTTGGAACTTCCTCTGTCTTTTCCAGCCGCTTGTACGCCACACGCACATGCAGCACCTGCGGTTCATCCACAGGAAGCGCGTTCACCTGCCAGTTAAAATCCCATGCAGGGCTACTCTGCCCCGGAACAATTGACCCGCCAGCACCCGATGGAGAGAGATAGAACCGGAACCCCGGATAGTCGTCTGCCATAATCAAAAACATCATGCTACGGATAATGCCAAAATAGAAGGGATGATCGAAAGTATGCCCCGAGTCCGAATGGCTGAAGTTCCGCTTCCCATCCAGGAATGCCGTAGCTGCATCCCGCCCCCAGGGTTCGCGTTCATCCACCGGCAGATCGGTCGGAAAAATCATCGCCCCCTGTCCGTGAATCGGATTGTAATAATAGGTCCACAACCCCTTCTCGATAAAATGAATGCCGCCATCCAGTGGAGAGTTGACATAGCAACACCATCCAAAAGAATAGTCTTCCTGTGGCCTGTGTCCCTTTCGAGCCGTGGCAGTCATTTCATAGTCGATATAGTGGGGTGGAACCAATCGATAGACCCCCCGCGTCTCCACGAAGTTATTGGCCTCTGACGCCTCCTTAAACAATTCCACTGCAGTCTCATCTACCCGCCGCACCGCGGGCCGTTTTCCCCGATGGTGACCGAAAAGCAACACCCCATTTCCCCGAGACACGGCAGTGTGACCGTCTTTGATTGAAGTCAGAAACCAGACCCCGCTGTGCTGATCCTGGCCAGCGCCGTGGTCTGTATCGTCTCCAATAATAGCGCGCAGTTCGCCGGCAGAGATAAAGTAACATGGCTCAGACATAGTTCTCCTTATCTACCAATAACAGACCAATTAAGATAACAAACCGCGGATGGTTCATCAATATGGCGTCCCCGGTTTTGTCCCTGAGATTTCGCAAGCGCTGGCGTACCGAGACCGGCAGGTGCTTTCTCGCCCCGAGACTCATACCACTGCCTCCATATAGGGCCGCATCACATTGGTCATCCGACAGATTTGTGCGAAGTGCCAGAGGTCATCCGGTGTGGCTTTCCGTTCTCGCATGCAGTCTCGCAGGGCTTCGATAGCCACATCCAGGCCGATTTTGTTCCGGTATTTGAAGCAGTCCGCTACGGTCTTGGCCGGATTGTAGATCCGCACCTGTATGTGTTCAATGGTGTGTGTTTCGATGCCCTCATCAAAGGCAGGTCCTGAAAAACGAGCAAACCGAATCTGTAGCCCATCCACTTTGGGCTGACGTGCTTTGTTTGGAATCGCCATCCACACCTGAAATGGGAGTTGCGTGGTCAGTTCGTGGAACTGCAGCGCAGAGAGCAGACAGATGACGCCCTGAGGCACCCTTTTGCAGGCTTCCGCCAGGCTGTGATGCGCGGTCCACTCGGCATCGGGGAGGGTGTAAAGTCCTCGTCCCACCTGACGCAGCAGGCCCTGGTTTCTGAGCCTGCTGAGGTATTCGCGCGGAATCCCATACCGGTCCAGATCCCGCGGCCTCAGCATACCTGCCTGTTTTACAAGCTCGAGAACGCTGGGTTTCTGTGATTTGTCCATAGCCTTCCTGATGTTACAAATTGTCGGTGTTTACATCTAAATATAAACATTTTCAGACAAAATTTCCATACTTTAAAGCAAATAACTGTCGCGAAAAGTACTGTGACATAAAAGCCTTTGTTGTTGAGGATAGCCCGTTGACAAAACACACTGAATTGGATATGATATTTCCGTCACCAAACGCATAAAATATCTTGAAGATTTTTGTGACTATTAAAAGCCCCGGCGGACAAATTTTTTTTAAGGGAGTTTGGTGACAACCGCTGGAACTTTTTTATTGATAACGCGAATTAAGAGTTAAAAGCGAGTAAGAAGCAAGCGGCGGCCAAACGGCCAAAGACATGAACGAGTAAGCCGTTATAGGAGCGCACCTTAGATGCCATTGAGATGCCGGTTTTTTCATCAATCCAATGAAACAAGGATTCAATCGGCTGCCGTATTCGACTAACCGTACGAGACAGGACTTGATCGGCCGCTGGCAGGATTTCTTGCCCCTTCTTTTTTTTTACGGGTGTATAAAATGCGAGGTTCTGCTTTGAATAAAGGGTGTCTTTTAGGGTCTGATCAGAGTAGATTTTGTCCCCATAGAGTTGTCCATTGTGTAAATAGGGCAAGAGGGGTCTCAGGGCAGAAAGATCATGGTCTGCTGCGCCTGTGAGACTAATATAATCGGGTTTCGGAAGTCCTTTGACTGACCGTTTTGCGACGATATGGAGCTTGACGCCATAATACCACATCCCTTTGGAGGCGCAAAAGCCCTTGTTGGCTAAGTGCGCGGCGACACACGCCTTGCCACTGCGTTTGGCATTGGCCATGACACAGGGGAAGGAATCGACTAAGTGACTGTGCCAAAAGCACTCAGAGGAGGGACAATCCGCCACGATTTGTTCGACGAGCGGAGAAAAGGTTGCCGCCAGATGGTTCAACCGCTGCACATAGCCTTCATACGTCGGCAAGGTTGGAAACCAGTCGTGGAGATGGTCTTGGGTATAAGTGTAAATGGCTTTAATCGTCGTGTATTTTTGCATGATGCCGAATAAGTAGAGGGTCAGGACTTCTTCATCGCTAAATTTGGGATCATCGTTATTGCTCAAGCGTTGGGCATGCACCCACAGATGGGTCTCGTAATGATCACAAATATACAGATACAAACCGATTAGTCGCTCTTGCCAGTCCATCGCGTTCTTGCTCCTATTTTTGAGGATTGAGGATTATTTGACACCTCAATCATAGGCAAGAGCGCGATGTTTTCAACTCTTTATTCGCATGATTCTAAATGAAGAAGCTGATGAGGAAACCGTCAGTCTGCAAATCTCGGGCATGATGAGAGACGCAGGGAGACGGACGGAAGGGGGCTTGGTGCGTTCCGCACCCCCGCCAGCGGAAGCTGGGGATGACCAGAGTAAGCCATCGCCACGGATGAATGAAACCAGAGTGCCGGTTTCCGAGCGGACCACGGTGACAGAACGTCTGACAGAACGGGAGGAGAGACGCAGGGAGACAAGAACTTCGGACGGACAGGTGATGTCTTTAGATATCGAAGGGTGGGAACAAGCCAAGGAAAGGACCGTTACCCAAGACCATGAACCAGCAGATGAGGATTCGCAGGAAAAGCTTCGCACGGATCGAGATGATGATAGGATAGAAGAGGAATCGTCGGCGTCTGATCTTGTACAGGATTCTTGGAAACAAGATCAAGAACACAGCGACGAAGGAGCCGTCCAAGAGCTTGCTCTGGAAGAACGTGGATGGAATGGAGGACGCCACGGGGACAATGATAGATCCGTTGCAATACACAGCGGGACAGGCCGTGCCTACAAGTCGTTTGAAGAAATGCTTAACGATCCGGCCTTACCGATGAGCCCGGTGGAGACGACCTGGCAGGAATCAGCGTGTAGCCCAGAGGAGATAGCCAAGACTTATGGAACAATCGATATTTTGGTGACAAAAATGGCTCATATCAAGGAGGAATATCGGAAGGACGTTGCAAGCGCGGGCTGGCATGCAATGCGATGTATCCGCAACATTTACGCGCGGCTTGGTGATATCGTGGAGAGCGTATGGATAGAACGGCAAAGATTTGTGGTTATTCACCTCAAGGATTCGGAAAAACTGAAGGCGACAGGGCGGATCGTTATTGCGCCGGGCGGGGCATACGCCTACTACCTTCAACTTCCGGAGAAAGAAGCCTCGGGTTATGGGGGGATAGAGTGGGGTGCGATGTTCTTCCCAATGGGCGATGAAGTCGAAACTTTCGAGACGTTTGGATGGCCCGGCAAGGCAAGCTGACACAGTGTTTCCCATCGACGTCAATTAATGCGCGACTGGGCTAACCCCGCCGAGGGCGCTGCCTCATTTGCCTGTTAATGCCTCACTATTGGCTCCTCAAGTGCCTTTAGTTCTTCATCAAGGTCGTGGAGTCGGTGCTCATATTCCGTCAATTTGGTCAACGTATCGTAGTCTATGGTGGAAACATGATCAATCCTGAATTTCACCAGGTCATGACTTAGTTTTGCGATCTGTTTTCGCAGATTGGCGAAAGCTGCTTGATTTACGCCAGTTGCCATTTTGTTTTCCCTCCGCAAAAAATTCAACGGCGCAGCGCGAGATGGGTCACAATCCGCACCTTTTCATTCTATATCTCAAGACCATTCTCGAGATCCCCAGGAGCTCGGCCGCGCGGACCTGGTTCCCTTCTGTTCGTCGCAATGCTTCTTGAATTAGTGCCCTCTCAAACGCAGGGAGGTCCATTTGTGCCTCTGGTAGAGATTGCACCACATGTTCAACGCCGCTATCTACGATCGGGGCGCACTCAACCGGTTCAAAACCCAGATCATCCACGTCAATCTCTCGGCTACCCCCCACGGGGCGGATGCATCGATCCTCCAGCGTACGCAATAGACGCACCTGCATCTCGAGCGGCATATCCCCGATCTCATCCAGAAACAGCGTACCCCCGTGTGCCAGTTCAAAATGGCCTTTCTGATCTGTCTTCGCATCCGTAAACGCGCCCTGTTTGTGCCCGAAGAACGCGCTCTCAAACAAATTGCCTGGAATAGCAGAGCAATTCACGGGAATAAATGGACCGCGCGCGCGATCGCTCTCACTATGCACCGCTCGAGCAACCAGTTCTTTCCCCGTACCCGTCTCCCCAACAATAAGCACCGTCGTATGATCAGTCGCAGCTACCTGCTGAATCTCCGCCTTCATCTTCACAACCGCCTAGCTCTCTCCTATCAGCGCATTCAAACCGCTTCTCTCTCGCTCCTGCGCCTCGAGCTGATCCAGCCTCGCCTGCACCACCTATCCTTTTCTTTTCGAAGCACCTGATAGCGCACCGTGCGCTGGATAGCCGCATTCAGATCCTCTACCTTAAAGGGTTTATTGAAGAAATCAAACGCCCCTTCTCGCAGCGCGCGAAACGCATTCTCAGACTCTTTTACCCCGGTAATCACAATCACCTCGGTCTCAGGGGCAATGGATCGCACCCGCCGGAGTACCTCAAGCCCATCCATGCCTGGCATTTTCACATCCGTAATCACAATATCAACGGCCTAGCTCTCCACTACCTCCACGCCATTCTCGCCATCCGCCGCTTCGATAACCGTATGCCTCCTCGCAATGAGAAACTTCCCAATCGATGACCGAATATGTGCATCGTCATCGACCACCAGAACCGTCATGCTGACCTGCTCAGCCATTCTTATTTCCCCCTATTATTCACAATCGTTTGCTTGAGATTTTGAGAAAATAAGACGGAATTTGCAAAAAGCAAGGTTACTCATTCAGAATGCGGGCAGATTATGTTTTTGTGCATTACAGCAAAAGGTGACAAAATCGAGGAGCAATACAAATTGATCGTCGATCTTTTGCCGTTCTCTGTCATTGGTATATGGCACGCAATACCGCGCATTACCACTGCGCGATATGCAAAATCGGTCTTGATAAATTCGATTCTCAATGTATCTTCATTGTATCTACTACTCAAAGGAGGAAAAATATGGAAACCCGTGTGCAAAAATGGGGCAATAGTTTAGCCCTGCGTATTCCCAAACTACTCGCTATCCAGATCGGGCTTGAACCCAATTCACCGGTCGAATTATCGCTGCGTGGTAAGGAGTTGGTCATTGAACCTGTGAAACCGTCTAAATTGAAATTGGACGACCTTCTATCTCAGGTGACTGAACACAACTTACACGGTGAAGTAGATACTGGACCTGCGATAGGCGGTGAAATATGGTGAAGCCAGACGAGTACGTCCCACAGCGTGGCGATGCGGTCTGGATTAACTTCAATCCACAAGCCGGACATGAGCAAGCCGGACGTCGCCCCGCCGTTGTACTCTCACCGGGCGCTTATAATGGCAAGACCCATTTGGCAATACTCTGCCCAATTACCAATCAAGTGAAGGGATATCCCTTTGAGGTCGCCATTCCTGCGGGGTTAGATGTGACGGGTGTTATTCTGTCAGATCAGGTCAAGAACATGGATTGGCAGGCGAGAAATGCATCGTTGATATGTCCTTTGCCCACGGAGATAGTGGATGCGGTTTTACAAAAAGTCGAAACGCTCCTGGCAAGGGAATATGAGACGTGATGGAAATACCACAGAAACAGGTGGGGATCGTCGATTACCATTAGGAGGTATCTATGCCTACAATGCCCCCAATTCATCCGGGAGAGATCCTGCTCGAGGAATTTCTCGAGCCTCTGAGTATTAGCCAATATCGTCTGGCAAAGGACATTTCAGTTCCCCCTCGCCGGATTAACGAGATTGTTCACGGCAAACGCGCTATTTCGGCAAACACAGCACTTCGGCTGGCGCGATACTTCGGGACCACAGATCAGTTCTGGCTCAATCTGCAGACGCGCTACAATTTGGAGTTGGAGAAAGATCGCCTCGGTGAGCGATTGGAGGGCCGAGGTGCGCGTTTTAGAGCGTCAGGTGTTGACAGATGCCTGACAGGGGCTATATTTCCTTTCCTGCACGGGAGAATTAAAAATGAACAAACCAAGAGTGTTCACAGACTTTCACAACGCGGATGCACAAGGCAGGTTGCGTTTAAACTGCGTTGGGACCGTGGAAGACCTTGCATGTCAGAAATTTTTCTGGAAGAAGGGCAATCACCGATCCTTTACAGCGAGGATTTAGAAGTTGATGGTGTGGTTAGATACTCGAAAAAAGAAAATTTGTGGGTTGCTGTGATTGATTGGGATGCCATTCGAGAGGTTGCCCCTGTAGTCTCTCGAACAGAACATCACAGCCCGGCTTGATAGCCTTTAAACCGCTCAACCGTATCCCGTCCGATTCACCCAATTCAAGACACTCTTCACCGCAGACAAAAAACAACCGCCAGTGCAAGGTTTTATTGCACTGGCGGTTCCATACTTGCGAATCTCAGAACGATTCTACTTATAGGTAATACCGAGGGTTACGAGATGCACATAGTTCAACCGCCCGAAATCCACGAGGGCATAGTCCACGCGCAGGCCCAGTTGTCCTGTGCTGTGCCGAACACCCGCCCCAATCGTCAACCCCTCCTCATCGTAGTTGTACCTGTATCCAGCCCGTAAAATCCCCATATTATTATAAGTGTACTCCGCACCAAAATTCAATTTTTCCCGACCATCGTTCGGGTGTACAAATTCGCCCACGACGGTCATGAAATGCGGATCTTCTTCATCCTCGAACAAATCAATGGCGGCGCCCAGTGAAAATGTCATGGGCATGCGGACATTGACCGGAGGCGTCTGGATGCGTTCGTCGTATTGGGAGAACTGCGTATCCGGACCGAAATTCCGACCGACCATTGCAATCCGCAAGCTTTTGATCCCCGTGTAATACACAGTGCCGATATCCAGTGCCCAGTTGGACGTTTTTGCCCCCTGCACATCGTCTAATTGTTCTTCCATATAGCGCAGGTTACCACCGATTTGCAGCCGGTCTGTCACTTTCCTGCCATAAGTCAGGCCAATGGAGAGATTGCCGCCGCTAAATGTGCCTTCGTCCAGATTGATGGATACGTTGCCAGTGCGCCTGCCCGCAGCATCCAGAACTTCAATATTTTCTGTGCGGTACATTGTGCCGTAATCCAGAGCGGTCGCGTTGATCCCCACATAGCCCCACTGGTCCAGGTTTTTGACAACACTGCCCACATTGTATCCGATATCGGCAATCCAGTTGATTCTACCCACGAAAATATCTAAGTCTTCAACATCTGTTGTAGAAGCCGGATTGTTGAATGCAAAACTGGCATCGCCGTGGCTGATGGCGGTAGCCACACCGCCCATAGCAGCGATGCGGGCACTGGTCGGAATTTTCAGAAACTGCCAACCGGACATGCCAACGCGTTCAAAAGGCGCTGGCGAAATGCCCAGGCCAAATGCCTGTTCGCCGTAGGTGCTCTGCCCGCTGGCCCTGTGCGGCAGGACGAATACGGCCAATATTGCGAATAAGATGTAGAAATGGCGATTCATTATTATGCCCTCCAATTATCCGTAACAGGGTTATTTGATGACGACGAATTTGCCCGTAGCAGATTCGCCTTCATGTCCGGGCACTTCCGAAGTTATCTGATAAATATAAAGCCCTGGCATCACATTGTGGAAAAACCGCGTGAGCATATAATCGTTATCCGTGGTCGATCCCCAGGCTTCTTCGCCGAATCCGTCATTGTGCTGGATGGTGCGAATCAAATCTCCCGCCAGATTGTAGATACGAACAGTACATTGCGACGGCACATTCACAAATGTCAACCGCTTGGCCTGCCCGGGATCGGGATGTCCACTGACCTGTCGGAAGGGATTGGGCACCACGCGCACATCTTCAAAAACGTTTGAGGGTGCTCGCTTCGACGTGATCGAATCGTAGGTATAAGCCGTCATGCCGCTTTCCAGTCCTTGCGTATCAAAACTGGTCACGCCATAGCGCAGTGGAATGCCGGGATCGGTTTCAAGTGGGAAAACCACCCGCCCGTCCTGGATGTTCTCCTGGCCTTTGTTGATGGTGGCCCGCAACTCCCAGGGACCTTCGATGCCGACGGGGGACGAATACACCTTGTAGCCTGCAAAATCGGCTTCGCCCGTGAGCGGATCTACATAATTGCTCGCAACGGGTATCCACCGGAGTTCGACGCCGGACTTGAACGACCCGCCTTCCTCGGATTTGAAAATCTCCGCTTCCAGTTCATCACCCAAAAGCATCTTGGGCGGATTGCCCACGGTAGGCGGGGGAACCACAGCCGGGGTGTAAAAGCCCGTCGCGTTCCTGGTTTCGATCAATTCCAGGGCCGCGTCCCAGTTCTTGCGAAATTCCTTGATGGAAGCGTGTTCATTACTCGCTCCTTCCACCTCACTTGCAAAGTCCATGTCGATCAGTTGCGTGGCCGCTTCGCCGCCCAGCATAGCGAGGTTGCGGTCCATTTCCCCGGCACACATGATCCGGGTAAATGTGATCGACTCTCCGGGGGCCAGATTGTACGGTCCAATGGCCATAGCATAGACCGGCCATCGTTCGTAGATGCCACCATCTGTAGTCGTTGGATCCTGTGCGGCTGCCCGATAGCTCATTTTCGACTGGGAATAGGCGAACGGACTGGGCATATCCGAACGGATATCGAGGTTTAACACATTTGGACGGCCTGTTCCCCACACCCATTTTGCATTTTCCGCCTCTGGCGCCGTCGGATGTACGCCAGTGGGGGAAAGACTCCAGTCGTAATTGGTGATTGAGTGGTGTACCTTAGACTCGCCGAACGCATTGGGCGGCACATCCACAAACCCGTGTCCGACGACCTGGGGAGAATAGAGCTGATAGTCGATCGATCCCTGGCTCTTGATATTGCCCGGATCTCCAACATCTCCCGTGACATTACCCGGTGCGATATCGTAAACGACTGCCCGCTCGGTATTGATCGGAATGGAGTTATCATCGTAGAACACGAAGACCTCTCGTTTTTCATCCCAGATATATTCGGTATCATACTGGGTTTTCAACTCTCCAACGCGGCCCTGCCGCGTGACCTGCACCGTAAAGCTGTGGATGAAGAACATGTTGCGAAAAGGGGCTGCGTCGTCATTGATAATCGTGTATTCCGTAATGACGAAATCGTCATATTTGGGAATGCTCCAGACCATACTTCGGGACCTGAGGATATACTTCAGGTTGTCTGCGTCGGTTCCAGGGGGCCACCCGGTATGATTCGAAATCAGCCCCCCCTCCATAACCTCTTCCGGGAAATGGATACCCCTTTCAACAAAATTGTAATTCTTAATAATCCTCGTGGGTTCACCGATGCTGACCCAGGGAGGCTGGTACTGGTTGCCATCAAACCCATGCACGAAAGAGCTGTCGTTCCGCACCGCCCGCACCGAGCCTGTGGTCCAGGAACCCGCACCATTCAAAGAATTTTTGAGACTCCCCTGATAACCGGGATACGAGATCTGTCCGCATCCTGCAATACTGCCCGAAACCGGAATGCCCGCTTCATAGGATTCCATCCACATTTTCGCCCGTGTCAGGGCCTCGTTATTCACATTCTGTGCCCGCACCGCGGACGCGGCAACCGCCAACCCGAGCAGCGAGGTCAACAGTGCCCATCTAAACCGCCTGAAATCTGAGCGCATAAATCACTTCTCTCCTTTCGGCTATAAACGGCTCTACCACCTCACCTGAACGCCAAATATCACCTCGCGCGGCATCTGCCGCTGGTTGTACCAACGCCAGACATCGTCCTCTTCCTCCCGGAAGTCGCCGATGCCATACACGACAAATGGCAGCCTGCCCTGCTCGTGGTATTGCTGCAGATTGTTGCCCGAGGGGAGGCGCAGTTGTTTCTGATTGAAGAGATTGATCACCGTGACATTGATTTCCGTTCGCGTGCCCGGAATAATATTGTCAAATCCCTTCGAGACCATCATGTTGGTATTCCACATGGGTTTCCACCGCATGTTCAACGGCTCAGTAGATGGATCGCCCGGCGAGTGATAGGTGTATTTGAAGCCCTGATTCCAGGTGGAATGCAGGTTCGCGTTCCAATCACCCAGAGGTCTCCAACCGCCCACCACAGGTCCGAAATTCGCCGGTGTAAACACCGTAGCCGTCAATTTGGCACTGTTCCGAGGGTTCCAGTACGCGTTGTCTCTACCAGATACCCCCTTATCCCTGTTGTTCGCGCCGTGACGACTGTCCGGACGCGCCTTCTGGCCATCCGGCTGGACGCGATAGACATTCCGCAGTCCATAGATGCCGGTATTCGAGTAAGACAGATTGTAGTGGAACTTGAAGTGGGCATACTGTCGGAAGCGGCTATCCATCGTTATTTCCAGCCCGCGCACATCCTGGAAAAACATATTGCCGTTAACCACCAGACTCCCGCTCTTGCCCGGTCCCCTGGACCCCAGGCCGTTAAAATCGGGGAACAAGCGGTGGCCCGTACCGGTATATGTTCCGTAATAGGCGAGAAAACTCTCATCGTTCTTAAATCCGGCGGCCGTCAGGTTCTTGCCATCCTTGTAATACAGAGTCACGTCCAGATTGAGCAATTCGGCGATGTTCTGATCAAAGCCGACCTCATACTGGATCATTTTTTCAAACTCCAGTCCAGGATTCCCGGCGCCGGCCCAGTGCGTGTACGAGTAGCCGTACTTCTGCCCATAGTCCGCCGGCAGCGGTGTGAGGATGGGGTCCGTCTCGGGATAGGGCCTCAATTGCATAAAGGGCGTGTTGGTCATCTTCTGCCACGAAGGCCGCTGATTGAAATGTCCGTACATAAAGTGCAGCACGGTCTTATCTGTAATGGGATGGGAAATGCCGATTCTGGGCGAAATCGCCCACTGCGTGGGGGTGTGTACTGCAAACTCGTCAGTACTGGAAATATTCTTATACCCATAGGGATCGCCGATGGATATCTCGCTCTGTTTGACATTGCCCGGCGTATCCTCATCGATCCGCAGCGGGTCGAAGACATCATCACCGACATAGGCGTTGACATTGTACATATCCACCCGCAGCCCGGCATTTACGATCATGCCCCGGGTCTCGATCTTATCTTGAATGTAGATCGCACCCTCGTAGGGATTGGTATCCCGGGCGATCGGATCTGTGACCCAGGCTGTGCTGATGTACCCGAAGTGGAAGTACCGGTCGAAAAACTGGTAAGATCCGTATAGCCCGGCCTTCAGCTGATGCACTTCATCGACCTGCTTGGTAAAGTCGGCCTTGATGGTATAGTTATAGGCCTTGGCGTAATCCTGGGCGTGGTCGCCCGGGTAGTTGAGGCCCCAACCGGGAACCCCAGAGATTCTGCCGACACCGCGAAATGGCGTACCCCTGGTCAGGCGCTTGTTTTCCTCCTCCACCAGCACTTCGTTCCAATCAAAGCCCTTCGAATAGGCGGCGTGGCTGGTCTTCCACAAATTGTCCCGCCTGTAATTGGCTTCGCGGAAATACCAGAAGTAGCTCAAATTGACATCCAGAAATGTTCTGGGGTCAAAAATATGGATCAGCTTTGCCTGTCCGCTCCACATCCGCACGTATTCGGGCGATCGGGGGGTCGGACTCGGGGTGCCCTGAGCCACAAAGGGAAAAAATTTCCAGCTATTGGAGGGATACGCAATATGCGCACCGCTGCGGTTCTGCCACAGGCCGTTGTCCTCGCTGGAACCGTACAGCGTGCGGAACTGATCCGTATTGTTAAACCCGCCGTGCATCCCCTGAAGTTTGACCCTCGAATTTTGAGTGACATCAAAAGTCAGGGATCCCTGTAAGTTCCATTCCGGGTTGTAATTCAATGCGGAAGGATACTTGGGAACGCCCTTGTGGTACCTGCCTGACGCCATAAAAGAAGCCCTTTTGGTCAGGGGACCGTAGAGCGTGCCTTCATATCCGTGCTGCGTGCGTTTGTCGTACTCTTTTAAGTCCTGTATCCAAGGCAAAGTCAGGTAGTTCATGATCCAGTGCTGCGCCAGGGTCGTATTCACGCCATCGCGGTTATCGCGAAGTCCCTTCTTATACTCGTCTGCCGCAGTGACGTGGCCCGTCCCAAACCAGCCGGGTGGTGGGTGATTATTCCACCAGTCCGGGTTGCTCATCACGCGGTTCTCGTAGCGCTCAGGGCCGTAAATGTGCCCGCCCCAGTGATAGATGCCAGCGGGGCGCATTTTGTAATCGAGCGTACTGTGTACCCTGGTCCTCGATGATTTGGTCACCATATTGATCACAGCGCCATTGGCGCGGCCGTATTCGGCATTGTACCCGCCCGACAGGACCTCCAGTTCCTGCACCGTGGAAGTGTTGATACCCGTCCAGTTGGAGTTGGACGCTCCATCGCGCAACTCCATACCATCTACATAATATGAAACATCCAGCCCGAACCCACCGCGGATGCCGCCGTTGTAGTTGACGCCCTGCTGCGTATCTACAGCCTCCTTGATACTGGCGACAAAGCTCCGATCGAGTTCGATAGATGACATGACGGCTTTGCTACCGGTCAAATCGACTTCGACGGGTGGCCGTTCGGCCACAACAACCAATTCTTCTGCAGCGAGGACCTCTTCGCGGAGGCTAAAGTACAGCGTCGATGTCTGGTCAATTTTCACGCGAACCTCGGTCTGCGTGACATCCTGGTATCCGACCATCGATGCCTTGACAGTATGCAGGCCCGGCGGAACGGCCAGAATGAAGAACTGTCCTTTCGCATCGGTAGAAGCACCCACCAGAATGCCCTCTACCTGTACGACGACATTTGCACCGGGCAAAACTTGTCCGGCTGCATCTTTGACGGTCCCGGTAAGTTTACCGGTTGTGCCGGCATATACCATCGATGCCGAACACAGAATAACGAGAAACACTATTGCAATCTTTTTCATAAGATTTCCTCCTGAAAAAATGAAAAATAAATAATATATCGCGGATACATTATATTTCCTTTAATACTTGAAAAAGAGCATATATAACTAATAAAATAATGATAGCATGCCAATAATATATTTCACATTATTACACTATGCAAGAGTTTTATTAATAGATTAGATAATAAATAGTTGCGATTGCAATAAAATTTCCAGATATTGGCGCTGGTCCTCTGGATTTTCCTTTGTATAAATCACAGCCAGAGCGTATCCTGAGCCATACCTGGTATGCGCTATCGCAGGGGATACGCTTCTTTTTTTACGACATGGCTCAACCTTCTGAAACGCTGAGACGCAATGCCGCCACCGCGCCTTCTGAATCTCTGGGCGTGCGCAAGCAAGTCTGGCTGGTGGCAGGTATCACACTAATTCTCGCATGCGTAATGGCGACGTATGTGGAGATGAAGCCTCGCACAGTGCGAATGGGAATGGCGACATTGCCAATGGCCGTACTATTTCCATTTGTCTTCTATCTGCTGGGCAACAGCCTGCTCAAACGGCTTTCGCCGGGGGTATCGCTGTCTTCGGCAGAGCTTCGCTTGTTATTTTGCACCCTGTGGGTAGGCGGCGTGTTTCCGGGCACAAACTGGGCCACGGCCTGGGCTGGACGAGTAGGGGCGGCGCGGTATTTCGCATCGGCAGAGAACCGGTGGCAGGAGTTGATCTTTGACGATCTGCCCTGGTGGATGTTTTTGGCGGACTCGCCCGGAGTCCTGCGGGGATTTTACGAAGGACTGGAATACGGCGAAGCCGTGCCGTGGGCCGCGTGGGTGGCACCATCTTTCTGGGCTATATCGGCCGCACTGGCGATTACCGGCATCGGACTGGGACTGACGGCGATTTTTCAAAAACAGTGGGCGCGACACGAGCGACTGGCTTTTCCCCTATCAGAGGTAGCGCTGGAACTGACCGCCGGGTTTGACCGGTGCCGGGGGTGGCCGCCTTTTATGCGTACATGGGCATTCTGGGTGGGATTTTTTATTGCGGCCCTGCCGGAACTGTGGGATATGGTATCGTGGTTTGTGCCGGATTTTCCCCGCAACGAACTGTGGGTAATTCACCAGCGGAGATTGATCGACATATCGCGGCATTTGCCGCCCAATACGCTTCAGGTTCGCCTGCTGCCCAACTTGATGGGATTTACGTTTTTGTGCAACTTAGACATCCTCTTCGGGATATGGTCGGTCTATGCAATAGCAATGACGGCGCTATATGGGATGAACCGCACGGGATTTTCCATTGGGCTGGCCGGGCAAACGGCCGATGGCGCAGAAATTCTGAATATTTTTACCAGCGGAGCGATGGTGGGACTGGTGGTATGGGCCGTGTGGGTAGCCCGAGGACACTTGAAGCGCGTATTCCAGCAGGCGCGGGCATCGGTACCGGGGGAAGAGGCCGAAACAGCAATACTATCGCCCCGGATGGCATTGGCTATCCTGATAGGGAGCCTTTTGTATTTGTTCTTCTGGGTAATGCACGCAGGCTACGAACCGCATCTGGCACTTCTGTGGGTGGGGCTATTTGCGATGGGACTATTTGCGGCGATGAAGTTTCTGGCAGCCAGTGGATTCCCCTATATTTATCCCCCCTTTCCCGCGAACAGCCTGAACCTGCTGGGCACGCGGGGATTTTCGGAATCATCACTGGTGGGGCAGGGCCTGGTGAACAACCATCTGCTGGCCGGCTGGCGAGTGCCACAGGCCATCCCCCACGTAGCCAGGCTCCGAGAAGGTGTCCGGAACACATCGGGATTGATCTGGGGCGGGGTGATCCTGGGCATGCTGATCACCATTATATACGCAGTCTGGCTATGTTATCAGTTCGGCGGAATTCACATGGACGAATGGTTGATGCGGCGGGCGCCCCGAAGCACCCTCAACCGCATTGCCGGCGAGGTGGCCAATACGCAGCGTCCAGTATTTGACCTGGCCAAAGCGACGACCTGGATTTTAGGGGGTGCGGTAGCCGTACTATTTGGACTTTTACAGGCGCGACTGCCCTGGTGGCCGGCCCATCCCCTGGGACTGATGCTATTTACGCTGTATCCGATCCGCGTGTACATGCTGAATATCTTCCTCGTGTGGCTGGTCAAGTTTATCGTTTTGCGATTCGGGGGAATTCAGCTTTACCGACGACTCAAACCGGCCTGCTATGGTCTAATTGTGGGATTTGTTTTTTCCCTATCTGTGGGGGCACTGATCGATTTTATCTGGTTCCCGGACCAGGGGCACTTGATTCATAGTTGGTGATTTCGACCCGTATCTGCTCAGCGCTGGAGGTAAGCCATGAAACTCTGTTATCTGGTCTGGTTTACAATCGTCGCGACCATACTCATCCATCTGCCGGGTATCTCGCCCATTTGGGCAGAGGATATTCGAGACCTGCCGTTGAAGGACCAGGAGGTGTTGCAGATTGCTGTGGAAACAACGGGGTTTCGAGGTCCAAAGGGATTTACACGGGTAGATATCTGCACAGTAGTAGATGCCCAGTCGCTCCAATTTGTACCCCAGGAAGACGCATTTGTGGCTCAGTTGAAGTATGCAGTGACCCTATCGGACTCGGCTGGACAAGAGGCAAAGGTCGAGACCTGGACGCAGAATATTTCGGTTCCAAATATGAACGCGCCCCGACAAGCAGGTGCCGTGGTTCGAGAGATGGTGGGACTGGACCTGCCGTCAAAAACGTATCAGCTCAAGCTGTCCGCCGAGGATATTTACAGCGGAAAAACGGGAATTTTTGAGGCGTGGATCCAGGTGCGGAATTTTGATCGAAAGAACCTGTTGATCAGCGATTTGTTATTTGCTACAAAAATCACGCCGGAAAAGGAGGCTGGAAAATTTGTGAAAAACGGGTGGAAAATGGTGCCCAATCCCAGCCACCTGTACCGGGTGGGCGAACCTGTGCGCGTTTATTTTGAAATTTACAACTTGAAGCGCCAAAAGGACCGGCCCACAGAGCCGCTGATTTTGGGATACAGCTTTACGGATTCGTCCGGAATGCAGATAAAAAAATTTCCCTCTCGACGGATTCGGGTACCGGGAGAAAGTTTTGCCAAGACGGAGACAATCGAGACGGATGGACTAAATGCGGGCGTCTATTTTTTTCAAGTAGAGGCATTTGACCGGAGCACTCGAGAGCATGTGCGACAACGCAGGGCGATCTTTCTATTATCCGATGAGTTGAGTGAAGAGACACAGGATCAGCTCCGATATTTTAAGGATATCCGGTATATAGCATCAAACAAGGATCTCACCAGCTATGCAGCACTGACCACCGAGGCGGAACGCATGGACTTCTTAAAGGCATTCTGGCGTAAGATGGATCCAACGCCCGGCACGCCGTTGAACGAACGATTGCGAGAACACATGACACGGGTACAGTTTGCCGATGAACACTTTGGGTCAGAAGCTCATAAACGAGGGTCAGATACGGACAAGGGCCGCGTGTACATCAAATACGGCCCACCCGACGATCGGGATTTCGAACAATCATCTGAGAATTTTGCAGGCGCAATAGAAAAATGGACTTACGATCGGTCAAAGCGGTATCTCTTCGTATTTCAAGACCGGCGACGCTACGGCGTGTATGAGTTGATACACTCGACAATGCCGGGAGAACTGTACAACCCGAACTGGAAAGAGAGTCAATAGAGGATATGGCTAAAAATCAGAACGCAGCAGCACTTGCAGATCAGAGCCTGACCGAGGAAACCATCTCTGAGATTCCGGATTGGCGTCACATTGCAAACGGCTGGGAAATTCCCAGCAAAGGATATTGCGATCAGCCCTATGTCGTAAAAACGGACGACGGGGCCTGGTTGTGCATTATGACAACGGGAACGGGTCGAGAAGGCGCGCAAGGGCAGCATGTAGTGGCAACGCGCAGTACCGACAAAGGACAGACCTGGGCAGATCTGGTCGATGTGGAGCCTGCACACGGACCTGAAGCATCGTATGCAGTGGTGCTAAAGGTCCCATACGGACGGATTTACGTATTTTACAATCACAACACGGACAATGTCCGAAAAGTAAAAGGAGACAATCCACCTTATAAAGATGGGTATTGTACCCGGGTAGATTCACTGGGACATTTTGTGTTCAAATACAGCGACGATCACGGGCGGACGTGGTCGACACAGCACTACCCGATTGCGGTGAGAGAAATGGCGATTGACCGGGAGAATGCGGACGGGGGCAAGCTGCGGTATTTCTGGAATGTCGGCAAAGCAATTGCCGATGATCGAGCCGCGTACGTATCGCTGCACAAAGTGGGAGGATTCGGGGTGGGATTTTTCACCCGTTCGGAGGGCGTGCTTCTAAAAAGCGAGAATATCCTGACGGAACAGGACCCGCAGAAAATTGCCTGGGAGACGCTTCCGGATGGCGATGCAGGGCTACGCACGCCACCGGGGGGCGGTCCAGTTTCCGAAGAACACAGCTACAGCCGCTTGAGCGACGGATCGTTTTACAGCGTGTACCGTTCGATTGATGGATACCCGGTATGCGCGTACAGCCGGGACAACGGGCATACATGGACAGAGCCGGTATATCAGTGCTTTGCGGACGGACGACACATGAAACATCCGAGGGCAGCTAATTTCGCGTGGCAATGCGAGAACGGAAAATTTCTCTACTGGTTTCACAACCACGGAGGGCGGTTTATCGGAGAACACCCGGACCGGCGCTCAATATCTTATCAGGACCGCAACCCGGTGTGGTTGTGCGGCGGGATCGAAGCAGACGCGCCAGAAGGCCGTATAATCCAGTGGTCACAGCCAGAGATCGCGCTTTATGACGACGACCCGTACATCCGCATGAGTTATCCAGACCTGGCGGAAGACAGCGGTAAGTATTATCTTACGGAAACCCAGAAGGATATTGCCCGCGTACACGAGTTGAACACCACACTCCTAAAAGGCTTGTGGGAACAGGCTGAAAATAGGGAAATAGCCACCGAAAGCCTCGTACTGAACCTGCCCCTGCCAGAGCCGGGCGAGGCAAAAATGCCGGAACTGCCAGCATTCAACGAGCGAGACAGCGCCAGTCCTTATGCAACGCGAGACCTGAGACAGGGATTTACCATTGATCTGTGGCTAAGACTACCATCACTGCATGCTGGACAGGTACTGCTGGACAGTCGGCTGGAGAACGGACAGGGGATGTGCGTGCAGACCACAGAGCGAGGCACAGTCGAGATTGTATTGAACGACGGGCGAACCGAAAACCGTTGGGACTGCGATTCCGGTTTACTGTGCACAGGCGAACAGCACCACATTGCGGCGATTGTAGATGGCGGCCCCAGGATCATCACATTTGTGGTAGATGGCAAACTCTGCGATGGGGGTGAAAATCGCCAGTTTGGCTGGGGGCGGTTCAGCCCGAATCTGAGACACGCCAACGGAGCTGAAACGCTTCAAATCGGTCCTGGACTTCAAGCCCTGCGGATTTATAACCGATACTTGCGCACATCGGAAGCCATTGGAAATTTTCACGCGGGATGTCCATAACAAGGAGACTATAACATGGAAATGACCGCCGAGAAGAAGGCACTTTTCAAAGAACAGGGCTATCTCAAGTTGGAAGGCGTGATTCCAGAACACAGGGTGGCGCAAGCAATAAAAAAAATCAACCACCTGCTGGGCAGCGAAGGGATGATTCCAGGGGGAGACTATCCGCTTACGCTGTACAATGGGTATTACAGTTATAAAAACCATCCGGATCCGTTTTTCGCCGGGCTGGTGAATAAAACGCCGATCTTCGAGATCGCCGAATCCCTGATGGGAAAAAGAAAACTCCGACCTGTTAGTAGCGGACAGATCGCGTTGCCATTCCCAAAGATGGAGGACCGGGCATCTGTGACTCTATCGGGACACATCGACGGGATGGGTGGAAAAAAGACCAAAGTGCCCGAGGGAGAATTCTGGCGAAACTTTACCGCTATTTGCGTGGTAATGCTGTCCGACTTGCCCGAGCCGTATATGGGCAATTTTACGGTATGGCCGGGGTCTCACCGTTATTTGGAATCGTATTTTCAAACAAATGGGCACGGCCAATTATTCGAGGACCTTCCCAGACTGAGAGAAGAATTGCCCCACGGACCGGTGCAGATCACTGGAAAGGCGGGAGATGCGGTACTGGTGCATCACCAGATGGTTCACGCTGCTGGCCCCAATCTGTCGCCGCATATCCGGTATGCAGTGATCTTCCGTCTAAACCATGTGGATATCCAAAAAAATGGGACAGAAGTGCTAACAGATATCTGGCGAGAATTTGAAGGCGTGCGGGAGGCCGCGCTAATATAAAGGTAGAACTATGGAACGAGAGACAAATAGACCCATCAACATAGCTGTAATAGGCGCGGGAAACATCGCCACGCGACACCTGAAAAACCTCGTATTTCTCGGTGGCAATCGCATCGCCGCAATATGCGACCTGAACGAAAACCTGGCGCGCTCCCAGGCCGCTGCTTACGGGGCGCAGGCATACGCGGATTGGGAAAAAATCTTTGAGGAAGTCGAGGACCTGGGCGCTATACTCATCTGCACGCCTCCCGTTCTTCGCAAGCCGGTCATACAGGCCGCCGTGCAATACAACGTGCCCTTCCTCTGTGAAAAACCCCCCGCCCAATCCCTGCAAGAAGCGCGTGAAATCGTCGCGCTCCTGCAGAACACCAATCTAATTCACAGTGTCGGCTTTAACCAGCGCTACGCGCCCTCTGTAGATCGGTGCCTGGAGCTATTGGAAGGCAGGCAGATCAATCTGGTGGATGCCGCGGTGATCACCAATCCGGGGCTGACCCGCAATCTCGGAGCCGACTGGTTTTACCTCAAAGAAAAAGGCGGATCGCTATTCGACAATACCATCCACACCCTCGATGTAATCCGCTATATTGCCGGTGATATTGACGCAGTACACGCTTTTGGCAGCAACCTGACGATTCCGATCAGCGACAGCTTCACAATCGAAGACAGTATGTCGATCAACCTTCAATTTTCCTCCGGGGCAATCGGCTGTGTTCTCCTATCCTGGGCCTGCGCACAAAGGCGGAACGACCTCACCTTCTTCGGCAGGGATATTCGGCTTTCGCTTTCTACCATCCCACCCAGAATTGAAGGCTCGGTTGGAGCGCCGGATGAAATAGTTAGAAATATTTCCGAACAATTTCCGCAGGGACCAGCCATGGGGCGAAGCGGCGAAATCCATCCCAATCGACAACCGCAAGATCCACCCGACCCCCCACATTTTGAGGAAATAGAAGTATTTTTGAACGCCATCCGCAACCCGTCGTTGACCTCTGCGATCCGATCGGATTTTACAGATGCGGCCCGCACCACAGCACTGCTCCATGCCATCGAAGCTTCTATGGCGAGCGGGAATGTGGAGAAGGTGCCTTTAATTGAAGGAACGCCATGAAAATTGCCTACGGCACCTACGCCATGCCCGATATGCCCCTGGAGGAGTCCATTCCGCTGCTTCGGTCCATTGGGTATGACGGTGTTGAGATCTACATTGGAGATAAGCACAAGAATGCACTTCCCGCCGATTGCGATTCTACCAGACGAAGCAACGTTCGGAAAATTCTCGAAGCACAACAACTCGGTGTGCCAGCATTGATGCTGGTGGGCCCCAGGGCATGGGAGCCCGATGCGGATCTCCACGCTCGAAATCTGGAGACAACCCGGGAGACCGTGCAGCTGGCGCGGGACTTCGGATACCGCGAACCCGTCGTCATTTCCATTGGCATTGGCGGGAAGACGGAAGCCTGGGACAGGGACAAAAATGGAATCGTCGCCCGACTCCGGGATTACGCAGAGTTGGGCGAGAAGGAACGGATTGTCATTGCGGGGGAGGCTCACTGCGGCGCGGCCGTGGACCGGTCGGTGCGGGCGCTGGAGGTCATTCAAAAAGTGGATAGCCCCCACCTGCGCCTCCATTTTGATATTGTTCACTTTTACCTGGCCGGGGATTCCATCGAAGCGTGCGTTAGGGATCTGGTCCCCATCACCGGCCACACCCACATCACCGATGCGCAACGCCATGCGGATGGTTCGTTTGATTTCCGCGTTCTGGGTGACGGCGAACTCGATTCTACCGCCTATATGCGGGCCATGGCGCAAGCCGGCTGGGACGATTATATCACCCTGGAGGTCAGCGCCCGTATCTGGTCACAGGAGGGATTCGATACAGTGGATACCGCACGCCGTTCCTACACGGCCCTGAGCAACGCTTTCAAAGAAGCAGGAGTACCCAGGGATTAGCCGACGGCATAGCGTGTCGAGAAGTACCACCGGAGATTGTGCCATGGCACAGCTATCTGGAGCGTTGAGCCACGAAGTTCAAGCGGCAGAAGCGGTGACCGAGGCCGAGCGCGTGCGGTGGTGGATGGTGCTGATTGCGGTAGTCACCCTGGCTCTGGGCTGCATAGCGTCTATGTACCTGGAAATGAGAACCCGGTCTGTGCGAATGGCCGTGTCCAACCTGCCGATGACCGCGCTGCTGCCATTTGTGTTCTGGCTCCTGGGCAATACACTGTTGAAGCGGTTCATGCCGCGGTTATCGCTGACCTCTGCGGAACTTCGGTTGTTGCTTTGCGTGCTCTGGATCGGCGGACTATTCGTCGGGTACAATTGGGCGAGCCAATGGGTGGGACAAATGGCCGGACCGAGGTATTTGGCGTCGCCCGAGAACCGCTGGGAAGAGTTGATTTTCGATCACCTGCCCTGGTGGATGTACCCGATCAACGCCCCCAGAGTACTGGAGGGATTCTACCAGGGTCTGGGGCCTGGCGGAAGCGTCCCCTGGGGAGCCTGGTCAATGCCGCTTTTCTGGTCAGTCTCCACGGCACTGGCGATTACCGCGATTGGCCTGGGGCTGACGGCACTGTTTCAAAAACACTGGGTGCAGCACGAGCGCCTGGCATTCCCTCTGGCGGATATCTCCCTGTCGCTGACCGAGGGATTTGACCGGCGCCGAGGTTGGCCGCCGTTTGTGCGAACCCGGGCGTTCTGGGTGGGATTTGCGGTCTCGGCATTTCCGGTACTCTGGAATATCGCGACATACTGGGTGCCGGGTTTTCCCCGGATTTCCATTTACGACCACCACGCGAGGCGAAAAATTCATCTGTCTCGCTATCTCTCGATTCACGCGCTAACCTACCGCATTCTGCCCACGCTGACCGCATTTACGTTTCTGTGCAATCTGGATATCCTTTTTGGAATCTGGGCGCCGTACGTCGTGGGATGCGCCATTCAGTACTGGATGAACCGAACCGGGACCGCTGTGGGATTGAGTGGACAACAGGTGGATTACTGGGGGGCGGCACCCATCTTTGCAAACGGCGCAATCGCGGGACTGGTGGTCTGGGCGATCTGGACCGCGCGAGGTCATCTGAAACGCGTGTTCCGGCAAATCGTCGCACCCATTCCGGGCGAGGCATCAGAGACGGCGGTACTTCCTCCCAGGATGGCGGTGGTAGTCCTGGCCGGTGGCCTGATCTACATGGCTTCCTGGCTGCACAATGTAGGCTACGATCCTCTGGTGATCGCGTTCTTTCTACTCAGCTTCTGCATGGTGCTGCTTGCGACCATGAAGCTTCTGGCGGTCAGCGGATACGCCTTTGTGCATCCCTTTTGGAGCGGCCTGTCCAAAACCAACACAATGACGCTTTTGGGCACAACCGGAATGTCGGACTCGAGCCTGATTGGAATACAGGTAGTTCACCCCCGCAGCCTGGCTGGCTGGCGTGTGCCGCCAGCGCTGCCCCAGGTAGCCAGAATTTGGGGCGAGACAAAGGGAAGCGTGCGGCTGATCTGCATCGGCCTGCTGGTAGGGCTGTTGACCTCGGCACTTTCCACCATCTGGCTCTGTTACGCGGACGGGGGTGCCAATCTGGATTACTGGAACACGGAAGGCGCGGCCCGGAACGTCTATAACCGAGCCGCAGGTATGTTAACCGAAACAGAGCGAACGGTATTCGATCCTTATAAGATGGGGATCTGGTTGACGGGAGGACTGCTGGTCGTGCTGTTCGGGGTGCTGCAGACCCGGGTGCTGTGGTGGCCGGCACATCCGCTGGGACTGATGCTTTTTGGGATGCCTTATTTGCAGTTTTACATGCTGAACGTATTTCTCGTGTGGATTTCCAAGCTGGTGGTGCTGAGATTGGGCGGGATCGAGCTTTACCGGCGTGTATTGCCCTGCTGCTACGGACTAATCGTGGGATACGTGTTCGCGGTGGGGTGCAGTTGCCTGGTCGATGTCATCTGGTTCCCAGAACGCGGGCACCATGTCTATTCGTGGTAGGCAAAAGGAACAAAAGGAACATGATCCAACAACCAGAGCCAAATATTGAAAACTGTGTAAAAAACATGAAGCGATCCATTCGAAAGACCGATTATGATGTGCTCTTCAATCAAGATTACCTGTGGCGCAGTCTCGGCACAGCACCCGGCGGATCGGCTCTGACAGATATGGAAACCGTGCAGTGTCATGTGGATCTGGTGGCAGATGCCGGCTGTGATGCACTGGCCCTGTGTCCAAATAGCCTGTATCAGGTTCCAGGATGGGATTCGGACCACGATCCCTTCTGGCGGGAGGAGTTCCATACCAGGAAATTCGAAGGCTTTGGCTGCAACAACTACAAGCGAGCGGGCGAGCTGATCCTGGACGGATTTGATGTGATTCAGATCGCGCAGAACCGGGCGCAGGAAAGAGGAATCGCCTTCCTTTTCTCGTGGCGGATGAATGAGAGCCAGTTCGTCGAAATCCCGGGCAGCGACACGACTTCGCGTTTCTGGCGGGAGCACCCGGAGTACCGGATCGGGGGGCCTTCGGCTCCATTGGCCCCCGAAGGCAAAGGGACGAATCGGACGTGTCGCAAACGCCTTGCTCTGTGTTTCTTGCACCAGGAAGTGCGCGATTATCAGTTTGGGTTTGTCGAAGAACTGTGCCGACGCTATAAAATTGATGGTCTCGAGCTGGACTTTCTGCGGTGGCCGTGGTTTTTTCCGGACGAGATGCCTTTTGAAGAGAAGGCGCCTGTTATGACGGCGTTTGTGCAGCGCATCAGGGAGATGGTGGACCAGACAGGTGGAAAACACGTTCCGATCATCGCCAGAGTTCCCAATCGGCTGGATCTGTTGCGCGACATCGGGCTGGACCTGATGAACTGGGTCGAACGCGGCCTGATCAATTCCATCAATATTTCGGCACTGTTTCACACGCAACCAGACGGCGAGATCGAGGCGTTTCGCAAGGCCTACCCCGAGACCACCCTCCATGCAGAAATAGGGCACTGCATTTCTTCCGATCCGAACGGGCGGAGGATCATGACTCGGGAGATGTTTCATGCAACCGCTCACAGTTTTCTGGAACGAGGGGCCGACGGCATCAGCCTTTTTAACTTGCCCTATGCGAATCCCCGCGGGCAGAGGTGGCCAGATTATTCGCCTTTGCAGCACATCGCGGATTGCGAGTTTCTGGCGAGACAGCCGAAACACTATTTCATCGGGGACAATCAAATTGATTCGGATCTCTCGTTCTCTAAGCAGCTCGATGCAACGCTTACAGGGGATCGACCTGTGATCCTTCAGATTCACCTGGCTGATGCCAACCCGGCGCACACCTTCTCCCGTGCGATTCTGAGATTGATGGCAAAACAGGCAATCAAAACGAGGCGCATTGCAGCCTTTCTCCACTCGGTTTGTCTGGATGAAACCGCGCACGAGGGCGAACTATTTGAAACGCCGTACGAGGGAGGCATTCCTGAGACACAAGCGGTCTATAAAGATTTTTTGGTTCCGTTGAATTTACTGCAAAAGGGGTGGAATGCGTTTGAGTTTGGATTTGAAGACCGTGGCGAGGCGGTTACGTTCACGCGTATGGAGCTGGCGCTTTATCCCTGAGATGTATAAGCAGCAAACTGGGAAGGCAATCTGAAAATATGAACGACTCCAACGGATCCAAAGATGGAAAATTGAGGTGCGCCCCAAAAGTTGACCCGGTATAAAGGCTAATTGACATTGGGTATCAGCGTGGTATTTTCTCACCTAACAGGAGGAGATACCATGTCGAAGAGATCCAAGAAGTCCTATTCCGCTAAACTCAAGTTCCAGATCGTATTAGAGGCACTGACCTCGGACAAAGAGGATGCAGAAGTCGCTCGTGCTTACGATGTGCATCCCGTGAGTCTATCCAAATGGAAGCGTCAGTTTATAGACAGCGGTGCCGAGATTTTCTCTGGCAATGATACCGTCAAGACGTATGAAGCGCGTGTGTCTGATCTGGAGCGCCTGCTGGGTCAAAAAGAAGTAGAACTGGCTCTGCTCAAAAATTTTTTAGGCACCCGCTGAACGTGTCTGAGAAAGTAGAACTGGTCGAAAGGCATAAAGACAGGTATGGTCTGAATATGTGCTGTCGTGCCTTAGGCTTGTCCAAAGGGACGCTTCATTATCGTCGCGGTCAGGCATCTTGTTCGAGATCAGATGAGCAGATAAAGGACGAGATCATAACCACGATCCGGCATCATCCTGGTTATGGGTATCGCCGCATCAAGGAAGATATAAAAGCCCGTACTGGCATCGTGGTCAATCATAAGCGGTTGCGTAAGCTCTTGTCAACCTATGAGTTGGACTTACCTCGTCATCTGCCAAAACGTGGCAAGAATCCGGTATTGAAGCTGATAAGCGAGGTGGGACAAGACGCCAATTTAGTTCAGAACCGCACCGTTGATCCGCTGTGTGTCTTTTGCACCGACTTTACCGAAGTACGCTATTGCCAGGGACAGAAAAAAGCGTGGTTAATGGCCTTTTTGGACATCCACACCAGATGGATCGCAGGCTTTGGCGTGGGCGCACATCGCAATCGTGCCCTGGCGATTTATTGTTTGGATCAGTTGCAAAATAACTTGGCCTGTTTGGACAGGAGACTTTCGGACATCCTCATCCATCATGACCGCGATTCAGTTTATACCTCATACGACTGGTTACATCGTGTGTTGATCAAAGAACGTGCAGGGATTTCTTTTGCGATGAACGGAGCAAAAGATAATCCGTGGATTGAGTCCTTCTGGGACGTTTCAAAACCGAAAACAAAACTTTGATGATGCAAGCAGACGCTTTGGCAGAACTTATCTGTGTGATAGACAAGCAAATGACGTATTACAATCAGGGCCGACGGCATTCTGCCCTGAGCTACCAGACGCCACAAGAAGTGGTGCAGGCAATTCTTATGAGAAATATCACGACTGATCCTTAGCGTGAATTAGCCTGCTAACTGGTTCAAATTTTGGGTTACAGATCCCTTTGACTGGGAAAATCTTTGACATCCAATCTGTGTGAACGGCACTTTTTTGTCTATCCCTTTTTTAAAAAATGTCCGAAGTATTGTGCGTATAAAGATTTAGCCACACTATTCTCCTAAGTTAAGATTATTTTAAATATAACTGCCATTAAACAAACAAGTTAAGGTAGTTATCCATGAGCAATTTTTACTTGACGCAAAAATATTACTTTATTATTTTTTGGAAAATAGGAGGCTTTTAAATTGCGAGACGGGTAAAAATTATCCGTCTATCCTTGGTGAGATGTGTAAAAACAAAACCCCCGATCCAGCGCGTTGGTTCTCCACAAACCAACGCGCTATTTTTATTAGGACTTACGCAAGGGTCATGAGAATAGAGGGATCTTTGAGTTGTTGTCTGAGATAGTCATCCAACAAGCCGTATTTGACCTGATAAACGGATTGTCGTGTTTGATAGGCGACCTGCTCAAGGCGTAGCCAAACGAGGAAGGCACACCCAATGTGATTTCGCACAATGCGTGCCAAGCGGCATTGACATTTTTCAAGCCCTGTGACTTGTTTTGCCTCTCGGTGGAATTGCTCAATTTTCCAGCGCCAGTGACTTGCCTGCGCGGGGCGCGCAAGCAGGCACGCCTGCCTGTGCTTCTGGCAGACAGGCCTGTTGTGCCACTTGGGTATCCTTTTGAGCCTTGTCGTTGGTCACGACATGTTCCGTGTGCCCGGTAGAGGACACCACCCGAAATAATTTCACCTTGTGGTCTTTGGGAAAGCCTCTGATTTTAATGTGTTTGCCTGCGTGAGATTCGCTATCTGTCCAAGTCAGGCTATCTATTCGCTGATAGGGATATTGCCCTAAAGAATCGTCCACACGCCGATTGGACTTGAGGGGACAATAATAGATTTTTTGCAACTTCTCAATGTGTAGCATCACAGCTTTGGTCGCATACCAACTATCCATCAATACCGTCTGAAAAGGCAAGTGTTTTTGATAGACCAACAAGGAGAGCATCTCAACGACGTGATCTAACTTGGTCTTGCCATCGCCTTGCGGGTCATATATGCGATAGTCAATGATCCAAAACCGGTCTTGTTCGGGATTGACATAAACGCAAGTGACCACGCCGATGCCATTGATGACCCCTTTGGCATTGCCACTATATTGACGACGAACAAGTCCTATCTTTCGCGCATGGCGTTTGTCCAAGACCGTATCATCGAAGATCACATAGCCCTTTGGCGTTAATGCGATAGCCGACTTGACATGTTCCCAGACCAAGCGCGGGGCAATGCGATCTCCGGCCAGATACCGATTGATCATATCATGGCTGAAGCCTTCGCTGTGGTCTGCAAAATGCCTGTCTGCCATCTGCACCTGCTTGCGCGCAACGCGCAGGCAAGCAGGCAGGCGTCAGCGTATAGTTGATCGGACTGCTGAGCAAATACTGACAGTAATCCAAGCTGGCCTGCCTGTGCGTGTACGCACGCAGACAGGTCGGTTTGTCCATCAAAACTCCTCCTCGTTCACGTTACGCGCCTATGCGGGAAGTTTAAGGATGGAATACCCTTTTGTCTATTGATTTGCGTAAGTCCTGTTTATATTAAAATAACCTGCTCCGAAAAGTGCCGGGCAGGTCTATTGTCGCGCAAACGATGTGCGGGAAATCTTGCCTATTTGCCTGTACATAGGGAGCTACCCCATGTAAGCACAAGGCTATTATATTCAGCAAGCTACCCGACATAGCGGGTTTGCTTGACAATAGACGTGTAAAAGATAAAGGGTATTGGTAGGCAAGTCAACGTGTTTCGGATATAACTACAAAAAAACCCCGTTATTAAATAACGGGATTAGAATAATGTAATTGTGTATTGGTCGTTTGTTATTTAAATATATAAGCCCCAATGATAAGAACCCAGATCAACAGAGGAGCACCCATGAATACCCAACCCGACATCATCTTCATCTGTTCCGACCAGTGGAACGCGCGCTATCTGGGGTGCGCGGGACACCCGCAGGTCCAGACCCCGCACCTCGATGCGCTTGCAGCCAGCGGCTGTATCTTCGACGCGGCCTATACGCCATCGCCCGTATGTATGCCGGCGCGCGCATCGCTCGCCAGCGGCCTCTACCCGCACGCACACGGATTCTTTTGCAACTACACCGGCATGCTATTCCCGCCCGAACAAGTCACACTCTTCCGCTGCTTGCAAGAATCCGGCTATACCACCGCGAAAATCGGGAAATACCACTACTTCAGCCTGGAATGGGGTCAGGATTATGAAGACTACCGCGATTATTACGACCAACTCGGCCTGGACTGGGCTGAAGAAACCTCAACGCCATTTCAAGGACCCTTCCTGAAAACGGGCTACAGCCGCCTGCTAAAAGAAGAGGGACTCCTCGACACCTTTATCACCGACATCGGCGACCGCTACGTAGATGGACAATACACCCCCCGGCCCTCACCGCTACCACCGGACATGACTCCGGACGGCTATGTCTGCCGACAAACCCTGGCGTACCTCGATCGCGCGCCCACCGACAAACCCCTATTCCTCTGCGCCAGTTTTCCCGGACCTCATCCACCTCTGGACGCACCCGGAAAATACGCCAAAATGTACGATCCGGCCGATGTCGTCCTGCCAGAGAACTACAACGAGAAACGCTGCAAATACGGTCGCCAGGCCATCGCCGAAATGACCGCTCAGTACATGGGCAAGATCATCCATCTCGACGACCGCGTTGGAGAAATCGTAGCCGCCCTGAAAAAACGCGGCAACTGGGAAAACACCGTCATCGTATTTATCTCCGACCACGGAGAACGCATGGGTGAGCACGGCCTCGTCTCCAAAACCGGCTTCGAAGAGGGATCGGCGCGCGTACCACTCATCATCGGCGGACCAGCCGCACCCGTCGGCACTGCTGGACACCGCAACGCCTCACCGGTCTCCTTCCTGGACCTGTTTCCAACCTTCCTGGATCTGGCGGGCGCAGAAATCCCGGACTACTGTCAGGCAGTTTCACTCCTCCCCATCGTCAGCGGCGAGACCGACCGCGTTCACGATGCCGTCTTCTCTGAAATCTCCCGCAACGACCAGTTCTGCTACATGGTGCGCGACGCCCGGTGGAAATGGTCCATCCAGGCCCAAAATGAACGCCTGTTCGACCTGCACAACGACCCGCATGAAATACAGAACCTTGCCCAGTCGTCCGCACATGCAGACACAGCCCAGCGTCTCCGCAACAGGCTGCTAACATTTCTCACCGACACGCAACTCAATCACGCCCGCGGGTACAAACCCCTGTTCACCCGCATCGGCATGCAGTTCCCGACAGAAGACCCCGAAGACAGAAAACGCATCATTTGCGACCGCTTGCGACAGGTCCACCAGGAGGAAGTGGAGCGACGGACAGTAGAAGTGCTCTGAGTAGAGACATTGCGTTTATAAAAAGAAAGGCGTGTATTGGAATGGCTGAGGAGAAGCGTCTCGACGCATTTCAGGATATGAAATTCGGCCTGTTTATTCACTGGGGACTGTACGCGGTTCTCGCCGGTGAATATCGCGGCACGCGACAACGCGGGCCGGTCAAAGAACATATCATGAGAGAACTTAAAATTCCTCGCGTCGAATACCACAAACTGGCAGAGCATTTCAACCCTGTGAAATACCGCCCCGATCAGTGGGTGAAAATCGCCAGAGATGCCGGGATGAAGTACATTGTGATCACGGCCAAACATCACGATGGGTTTGCCATGTTTGCGTCCGGCTACGATGATTATAACATTGTAGATAGCACGCCTTATGGGAAGGATATTCTGAAAGCGCTTTGCGAGGCGTGCAGAGAAGCGGGTCTGAAGATCGGCTTCTATTATTCCCATGCCCGAGATTGGGACGACTATCACTCTCGGGATCCGCACGGAAATACGTGGGATTGGCCCGACAGTGAAGACCGCAACCTCGATATCTACCTGGATACAAAAGTAAAGCCCCAGTTGCGCGAACTGCTTACCTTATACGGAGATGTGCTGTTGGTCTGGTTCGATACGCCGGGGTGGATCACGAAAAAGCAGGCTGGAGAACTCTACGAACTGGTCAAGGAATATCAACCGGACTGCCTGACCACGACCAGATTGGGTTGTGGCCTGGGGGACTATGGGGTGACGGGCGACAATCAAATTCCGCCCGCCCGTATGGACGGAGCCTGGGAGTGCCCGGGGACGATGAATCATACGTGGGGTTATTGTTCATACGATGAGGATTGGAAATCGACCGATACCTTGCTGCGAACACTGGTGGATCTGACTTCCAAAGGTGTGAATTACCTGCTCAATGTCGGCCCGAAGGCCGATGGAACCTTCCCACAGGCAAGTGTGGACCGGCTGGTGCAGATCGGCGAGTGGATGCAGGTTCACGGAGAGGCTATTTATGAAACCCAGTGCAGTCCCTGGTTCCAGGAGTTCGACTGGGGACGGGTTACCCGCAAGCAGTCGACGCTTTATCTGACGTTATTCGATACTTCCTCGGAGACCATTACCTTATTCAATCTCAGAAACCGCGTGAAAACGCTTTCTTTGCTCACGACAGGAGAAGCATTGAATTTCAGTACTGCTTATCTGGAGCGACCCGGTGTTCAGACCCTTACCATACCCATCTCCGAGGAGTTGAAATCGGCCTGGCTTCCCGTGATCAAGGTCGAAGTCGAAGGAAATCTGGAAGTGGAAAAAGTGGACTAATGAAGGGGTAAACATGCCGTTCTTTTCCGTTGAAGACGACATCGTCTCTCTGTCCAGTGGAGCCTGGGCCAAGTCCCATCGGCTGAACGTGCGCTGGCGCGGACGGGATATTGCGTCCCTGAGCCAGGGGGCATTCCGCGCTTATCTCTTCCCGGTGTACACGCCTTCCGGCTTTGCCGTGACCACCGAGAGTCCAGTGGATCACCCGCACCACAATTCGCTCTGGATCGGCGCCGACCATGTGCACTGCCACCTGCCTTTCTCCACAGGCGCCTATGAGGAGGCTACCTATAACTTTTACGTCAACGAGACCTTCCAGGGACGCGCTCCCGGACGCATCCTGAGCGTGTCGGTCGAAAGCATAGAAGTCTCGCAAGCGCACCTCCGGTTGATTCAGACGCTCAACTGGCAGGGGCCCTCCGAGTGGGCCGCTCCCGAGGGGCGCATCCTGCTCGTCGAAAACAGGACGATCAATATCTATCCCGGCGAAGTAAATAATCAGATCGACATCCGCTCGCAGTTACGGCCGACTGATTGGGATATCCATATTGGTCCTACGCGGCACGCCTATTTCGGAGTCCGCATAGCAGAGGCGTTGCGGGTAACCAGCGGGGGGAGGCTGACCGATTCTGCCGGCCGTTCCAGCAGCGAGGTGATTTCGGGAGAATGCGCCGATTGGGTGGACTGTTCGGGAACGGTTGCAGCTAACAGGCGGGCAGGTGTGGCCCTGTTTTCCTATCCGTCTGATGCCTGCAAGACCTGGTACGTTTCCGATTGGGGCATCCTGGCGCTGAATCCGTTTGCGAAAAAGCAAGTGGCAATCAAACGGAATGGGGTCCTGGATCTGGCGGTGCGGATTGTTGTTCACGACGGCGATGCGGAGGAAGCAGATATGAACGCATGCTACCGGTCTTTTGTGGAAAGCGCTGACCGGTCTGGACAGGGAATGTCTGAAAGGAGAAAAAAATGAAGATTCTACGGTATAGTGCCGATGGGGAAATCCATTATGGCATTCTGGAGGAGGATGGTACGGTTCGCAGGCTGACCGGTTCTCCCTTCGAAAGCCTGGATACCAGCGATGTGGTTACACATCTGGATCGGGTGCGTGTGCTCGCACCGGTCGAAGCCCCCAGGGTCATCGGGGTGGGTTTGAACTACTCAGAACACGCCCGCGAAAGCGGCCAGGATCCGCCCCCGTTTCCGATGCTGTTTATGAAGCCTTCTACCGGGGTCATCGGCCCCGAAGAGCCGATCGTCTATCCCCATCAAGGTAAGGAGATCCATTACGAATGCGAGCTGGCCGTTGTCATCGGGAAGACGGCCCGAAGGGTGCCGGATGCGGAAGCCCTGGACTGCGTGCTGGGCTATACCTGCGGCAACGATGTGAGCGAACGCGTGATTCAGGCGGCTGAAATGGCGTTGGGCTGTATGCTCATCGGGAAGGGGTTCGATACCTTCTGTCCCCTCGGTCCGGTGATTGCAACCGGGCTGGATCCGACCCATTTGGACGTGACCACCCGGCTGAACGGTGAGGTCAGGCAGCAGGCCAATACATCCGATTTGCTGTTTTCGGTTGCCCAGCTGATTTCCTACATCAGCGAGGCGATGACCCTGCTGCCGGGCGACGTGATCATGACCGGAACACCGTCCGGGGTGGGGCCGTTTGCCCCCGGCGATACGATCGAGATTGAGATTTCGGGGATCGGAATCTTGCGTAATCCGGTGATTGCAGAAACGCGTTGACTTCTTTGGAAATATTTATGGATATCTGGCGCTTCTGGTTTCGTGTGTTTGTTGTTTTAATCCTGGCGTCCGGCACGGCACCGGCCGACGAGGCGGGAGACTCTCAGGCCCTGCGGCTGGTAGATGAAGGCCATGCACTGATTGTGCAGAAACAGTTTCGGGAGGCCGAGGATGCGTTTGAGCGGGCCCTGAAACGGGATCGAAAGCTGATCCCGGCGATGAAGGGTCTGGGGAAGGTGGGGGTTCTCCAGGAGGACTGGGGCAAGGCGAAGAAGTGGTACCAAAAAGTCCTTAAAACGATTCCAGAGGACCCGGAGACGCTTTACCACCTGGCTCTTAGCCACCGCGAAACGGGAAAGTTTAAGGCGACGCTGTTTCGGAAGCGGGAATGGGACAAGGCAGAGAGATACTTTAAGCGGCTCATTGCGGCAGATTCGCTCTACCTGGACGGATTCTACCAGTATGCAACGTTAGAGCGGTACCGGCGAAAGTACCGGGAGGCGATTTATCTTGGACACCGACAGGTGGCGGCAAAGCCGCATCTGACGGCCAGCCAGCGGGGGCTGTTCCGGCTCTACCGCTACCTGCTGGACCACGGTGACCCGGTGGAGACGAAAGGCTGGCTGGAGATTCAGGGGACCGAGCACGCGGACTATTTTGTGGGAGAAGCCGAACGGCTGGCCGGAGATCTGGAGCAGGCTGGCGAGACATTGAAGGCCTGGTTGGCATCGGATTCGGCCATCAGCCCGGCGCCGGCAAGGTTGTCTCTTGCCCGGGTGTACTACGCTCTGGGTCCGCCGCGAACGGCCGAGGCGTATTTCTTTGAAGCGGTCGATCATATCCGCAACCGCCTGGATGCCGAGCTGATTTTCGAGGATGTGAAGTATGTTGTGACGGATAAGGAACTGCGGCACTTCCTGTCCCTGGTCACACCGGAGGACTATGCCGACTTTTTTCGACGCTTCTGGCTTCGCAGAGACCCCACACCGGCCCTGTCGTATAACGCCCGGTTGGCCGAACATTACAGGCGTTTGATGGTGGCTGAGACGTATTACCGGTATGACGAGCTGCGCGCGTGGTTCAACAATCCCGATAAACTGAGCGTGTTCAATTTCCCGCCTGCTTTTGCGCTCAACGACCGGCTGAACGACAAAGGGCTGATCTATATTCGCCACGGGGATCCGGCCGACCGGGCCCGGACCATCGACCAGGATCTAATCCAAAACGAGTCCTGGTTCTACGACCCGACGCCCGCTCTGCCTCAGATGATTTTTCATTTTAATATCGACCGGCACGGGACGCGGAACAACTGGCGGTTGGCGCCCTATCCGCCCACGCTGGAGGACCGGGACATGTGGGGGCCGCCCTATCTGTATCCGGATCGGTTCCGGGACCCGCTCTACCAGATGCAGATTCAAAATGAGATTACCCTGCAGAGTCGGCAGGCGGTGGATGTGGCGCTGCGTACGGACCGCCATACATGGCTGGATGTTGACCCGCTCCCTTTTCATATGTATATCGGATTTTTCAAAGGAAAAGAAAAGACGGATGCAGTGTGTTTTTACGGAGTTCCGCTGTCGAATAAGAATCTGGAGAATCTGGCCGATACGTCTGCGGTTTACGAATATGGCATGACGCTGCACGATCGGGACTGGAACCGGGTTGCCCGGCAGCGGGAAGGCGTGATCCGGCGGGATATGCGCTGGTTTGGGGGGATGGGACTCGGCACGGTTCGATTTCGGGTGAGGCCCGATACCTATAACAATGCCTTTTTTATTCAACAGACCCGAGAAGGACGCTTCGGGGGGTGGAAGGGAACACTGGAGATACCGGCATTTTCGCAGGTGCGGCTGGATGTGAGCAGCATTGTACCGGCCTATGAAATTGCGGCTTCGGATTCTGGCCGATTTGCCTTCCGGGACCACCGCCTGGTGCCCAATCCGACGCGGCGATTCGACCCGGCCCGGCCGATGTATGTGTATTTCGAGGTCTATAATCTGACACCCGATGAGTTCGGGACGACGTCTTTTGTGATTGAATATACGGTGGCAAAAATTGAGAAAGAAACCAAGACGGTGCTCAAGGATTTGCTCAGAATCTTCGGCAGCAAGGACAAACCCACAACCTCCGTAGAAGTAGAATATCTGGGAGATACGCCCGATACTGCGGAGTATCTGGCGCTGGACCTGAGCAATGCCGGGAAGGGAGATTTCCGGCTGAATGTGCGGGTGAAAGACCTGCACTCGGGAGAAGAGAAACAGGCGTTTCTGGATCTGGAGTTGAAGGCTGATTGAGGTTGATGGGATTGCCGCAGAGGAGAAACTCCTAACAGGAGATTGACGAATGGATAGATCCTGCCTGGACCACAGACTCACAGACGAGGAACGCCAGCAGTTTCAGCGCGATGGCTATTTCGTCATAGAAAAAGCACTCGACGAGGAGATACTCGAGACGGCTGTAGCCGCAGTCGATCGCATTGACACACGAATTCGGCAAGAGGAGGGCATGAATCCGGCGCAGCGGATAAACGTACACGACTGCATTGGCAAGGACGCATCGCTTCTGGATCTCATAGACTATCCCACCACCTTCCCAAAGGTCTGGGGCCTCATGGGATGGAATATATATCTATTCCACACGCAGATGATTGCTACGCCGCCAACGAGCAAGTCCCCGCCTGCTGGTCAAAAATTAGGCTGGCATCAGGACCAGAATCGATCCAATGGCGACCTCGATATGGAGGGACTCCCGGTGAATCCTATGTTGTCGCTGAAGGTTGCCTTCTTCCTGACCGATACCACCGATGTTGGGGTGGCGAACTTCTATATTGCTCCAGAGCAGCAGGCAAACAAGCAACTCACCTATTCCGATGACGATCCCGAAATGCCTATCAATGGCATGCCCATACGGGTCGGCGCCGGGTCGGCCGTCCTGTTCGACCGACGACTGTGGCACGCCGCGAGTCCCAACTATTTAAATAGACCGAGAAAAGTCCTCTTCTACGGCTATGCATATCGCTGGATCCGGCCCAAGTGTATAATGGAAGTTGACCATCTCTTCGAGCGTATAGACCCGATTCGCCGACAACTCCTCGGAGCGGCAACCGAACAGGCTGGCTACTATCTGCCTTCAGAAGAGGACGTACCTCTGCGTACCTGGCTAAAGGCGAACAGCGATGAATCCTTTAAGTGGAGCCATAGATAGCGGACCAACCATGCCTGTGATACTCACCATCAACGCCGGCAGTTCCTCGATTAAATATCAGTGTTTTGATATGGACAGCGAAGAATGCCTCGCAAAAGGACACGTTGACCGGCTACTCTCTCCATCCGCAAAATTGTTTTATACGCGGCGGGATGGCGTCACCCATCAAATTCCTGTACCTCAAACCGCTCACGAGACAGTTTTTCAACGCATCTTTGAAATCCTTCTCCACCCGGAAAAGGGAATCCTCCGCACGCCCGATGAAATTCACGCAGTCGGCCATCGCGTTGTACACGGCGGGAGCCACTTCGCGGCCTCGACCCGGATCACGTCCGAAGTCGAAAAAATAATCGAACAATGCGCCCCCCTCGCCCCACTCCACAACCCCTTCAATCTGCGGGGGATTCGCGCCTGCCAAAAAATACTACCCGACATCCCACACGTTGCGGTATTCGACACCGCATTCCACCAGACCATCCCGGACTACGCCCACACTTATGCCCTGCCCTACACGATTTCTGAACAATACCAAATTCGACAATACGGTTTCCACGGCATATCACATCAATACGTTGCCAGGCGTGCAGCGGAAATTCTCGATTCACCTTTGAAAATACTAAAATTGATCACCTGCCATCTGGGAAACGGCTGTAGCATCACCGCTATCGCAAATGGAAAATCAATCGACACCAGTATGGGCTTTACACCCCTTCAGGGACTCGTAATGGGAACGCGTAGCGGAGACATCGACCCGGCGATCATTCTCTACCTGATCAGAGAACACCAGATGACGCCAGATCAAATCGATCAGATGCTCAACCATCAAAGCGGTCTCATCGGCATATCCGGAATCGGATCAGACCTCAGAGATCTAATCGCCGTCTATGAGAAAAATCGGCGTGCGGCACTTGCCATCGACATCTTCTGCTACCGCATTCGCCAATATATCGGGAAATACGCAGCGGTTCTCGATGGGATAGACGCGCTTGTATTTACCGCCGGAATAGGGGAAAACGCGCCACTCATTCGGGCGCGCATCTGTGAAAAACTCGGATTTCTGGGCGTACATCTCGACGAGGCAAAAAACGAAGGCAACCCCATGAACGAAGCAATTCATCGAGAAACCGCTCCCATATCCGTCCTCGTCATCCCAACCAACGAAGAACTGATGATCGCACGAGAGACTCTAAAGGTAATTCGCGCCAAAGGTAAGGACTAACACAGCGCAGGGCGTTTAACCACGTTGGAGAATTCCATGTCCGAGAACCGCAAGCCCAATATTATTTTGATTCTGACCGACCATTTCCGGCGCGATGCGCTGGGGAAAAGCACGCCCAATTTGATGGCTTTAGCCGCAGAAGGAACGCAGTTTACCAACGCGTATTGCGCCACGCCGCTGTGCGGGCCTTCGCGGATCTCGATCATCACCGGGATGTACCCATCGCATACGGGAGTATGCGGGAATCAGGCCGATGTGATTCACCCGGAGCTTCGGAACGATACGTTTATGCATCACCTTCAGCAGGCGGGGTATTATACGGCAATGATTGGTAAGCACCATTACATTGACAGCTACGGGTTCTGCATTGATGTAACGGAGAACGACGAAGAATTGAGACAATACGGATTCGACTATATATTTCAGGTTCAGGACGACGGGGAAAACGGACACAATGACGATGAGTACACGAATTATCTAAAAAAACAAGGAAAACTGAAGGCATTTCGGGAGGTGCTTCGCAAAGGGGGATTCCGGCACCTGTTCGACGACCCAGACGAGACGGCCGACGGGTTTATAGGTATAAAAGGGATCCGATTCGTAGAGGACTATATAGAAGACCGACCTTTTTATTTAAATCTGTCATTTATCGGGCCACATCCACCACTGTGGCATCCGGGCGAGTTGCAACACGATCCCGAGGCGATGCCGCCGCCTCTGGGAGCGCCGGACGAAGCATCGGTGCGACTAAGGCGAGCACACTATATGGACAAATGCGCGCTAATCGATGCTTATGTGGGCCAGCTGGTGGAGGCGCTGAAGGCAAAGGGGATATACGATAATACGGTAATTATTTTTACGTCGGACCACGGAGACTGCCTGGGCGATTATGGGATATGGGACAAAAGGTATTTCTACGAGAACAGTGCAGGCGTGCCGCTTTTGATGTGCGGTCCGGGAATTCCCAAAGAGGAAAGGATGAACGGGCCGCGGGTGAGCAAAGCACTGGTGTCTCACCTGGATCTGTATCCGACAATGCTTCGGCTTGCGGGGGCCAGGCTCGCGTTCGACCGCCGCCGGCCCGGGCTGGATATCCCGGCGATGGTGCGGGGAGAACCGCACAGTGGAAGAGACGCGGTATTTGCCGAACTGGCTACATGTGCGATGGTGCGCACCGGAAACTGGAAACTGGTATTCGATCCGGAACAGGGCGGCGTACAGCACCTGTATAACCTGACTGTGGATTCGCATGAACAGCAAAATCTGGCTGGAGTAGCCGGTTACGAGCATGTGACATTGGATCTTGTGCAACGCCTGCTAACGCACCGGATTCAACAGACGCAGTACACACATATCAAAGAGGAACAGCGACTACAACGCGTGCGCGTGCTACCTTAGGGCGGCGGGAACATGGACATGCGCTATGATATATTGTCCGAAGGAGGGATAGAGAGATAAGGGACTTTGGCGGAGGGACGTGTGATTGAAACGCCTGGGATGAAGTATTGCGACCGGCCTTCAATCCGCGAGCAGTCCGCGCAGATACCTGGCCGCCAGGCCGATCGCTTCGGCGTAACCGCAACGGTTGTTGCGGTCTTCGAAGATAATCGACACATTGCCGTTGTAGTTGACGGCTTTCAGGATCGACACAATGCGCTCGTAGTCGAGCCATTCTTCCCGGCCACTGTCGATTTTGTAGATTTTGGCACGCACGCAGGCGGCGTGCGGGGCGGTTTGTTCCATGTAGTGGTAGAACGCCAGGCCGGAATCGAATTTCCCCGCCAGGTTTGTTCCGGGTGAGCCGAACCACTGGCCAGTGTCCAGTATGAAGGTGAAGTTCTCGCGGTCGGTGTCGTGCAGGATGCGGAGGATGTCGTCACCGGTGGGAGCCACGGCGGGCGGATGGTTGTGGAGACCCAGGAAGATACCCTTGTCGATCGCGTAGTCGGCGACTTCCTGGAAACTGCGGATCATCGAGGACCAGAGTGCTTCCCGGTCCTCTGTCCCCTCTGGCAGGCCACCCCCGAACAGGCGGACCAGGGGCGCACCCATAAATGCCGCCACATCCACGGCCTCTTTCGCCTCTGCCACCCGCCTGCGCAGTTCCTCCGGCGGCAGAGGAACGCCGACCACGCGCTGGTTCGCGCCGGTCGCCGCGCCCACGAATCCATTTCCGATTCCCACATAGCCGATCGGCAGCCCGTACCTGAGGCACTTTCCCTTAATCTGGCGCAGGTACTCAGAATTCCTGGAACGGAACCCTCTGTAGAGGTGCAGATCGACAATGTCCAGCCTCAGGTTGTGGATCAGGTCGATCAGAGATTCGACGTCGATGAACTGCCCGGCGTTCTCTTTGTCCCGCAGCATGGCGGTGCAGCCGAGTTTGATCATGGGGTCCATCCGTGTGGGGCGGATCGGTGGGCCATTCGCAGAGCTTCTCAATCCACCGGGATGCGGTAGGAACTGCGACTGATATTCTCGTGGTCGGATGAACGGGCAACCCTGAGCGCGTGCTCGGTCAGCGGAAGGAATGAATGGGTTTCGGCGTGCAGGGAAATGAAGCCTTCTGCGTACGCGCAGTGCCCCGCGCTGCCAAATGCGCCGTCGCTGGTCTCGATCCGTTTCCGGGAATAGGCACCGCCGTATCCCTGGCTCACCAGGCAGTCCAGCGCCGCCAGCTTTTTTTCCACGACATCGGTGATGTCGATGAAGACGTCGTTGTAGTAGCCCCCCTCGGAGTCCCAGACCTGCCGGGGAATCCTCGCACCGCCTCCTCCAAAATAAAAGACCTGCGCGACCCGGTGGGGGGGATTTCGGTCACCGGGGTCGACGCTGTTGGCCAGCCCGATGGCGTGCATCACGATCTGCCCGGCGGTGGCGTGCGCGTTGGTCAGGCCGTCACCTTCTTTGGGGAAATGGGTCAGGACGATATCGGGACGGAGCTCCCGCAGCAGCCTTGCCAGGCGTCTCACCGTCTCGTCCTTGACGAGCAGGACCGAATCATCGGCGCCGAAAAAGTAGATCTCTTCTACACCCAGAAACGCACAGGCCGCGCGAACCTCCGCCGCTTTGACGTCGGAGCGTTCTTGCATCAGCTTCAGAAGCTCGGCCCCGTCCGGCACTTCCTCACGGTGGAACATCGCGTCGCTGATCACGGCATCATGCACCCGTGCGCCGTGGGTCAGCACCGCACACCGCACATCGTCGCCGCGGCTGACGTGATGGGCCATGGTGCCGCCCGATTGGTCGAAGATATCGGCCGGATGCGCCCCGATGGAGAGCAGGCGTAGTGATTCTGTCATTCTTCAGTCCTTCCACCTGGATTGGCGCGTAGGGTTTCGAGGTTATGGGTCAGGAGCTGCGTGCCGTAAGCGAGAACATTGCCGACGTTCATAAAACGGTAGCCCCAGCGAAGTTTTTCCTGGATTTCGGAGAGATCCACAAGTGTGGTGCCAGCGACAATGCCGGACCCTTCCAGCTGCCCGGGAACATCCCGCATAATCTCCTGGACTTCCCTGGCGCTGGTTTCGGTGATCTTTCCGACCGATGCGGACAGGTCGAGCGGCCCTACGAGCAGGACGTCAATGCCTGCGACTTGCTTGATTTCGTCGATGTTGTCGTAGGCCTCCTGGCTCTCGACCTGGAGAATCAATACGGTTTCTGCGTTTGCGGTTTTGATGACGTGGTTCCAGTCTTCGCCGGCTATGCGGGTCCACATGGGGGAAAGCCCGCGCTGTCCTTCAGGGGGGTAACGGGCATATTGCACTGCCCGGGCGGCTTCTTCGGCGGTGTTGACCTGGGGCACCATCACAGCCACGGCGCCAACATCGTAGGCCTTCTTGATCAGGGCCGGGTCGTTCCAGGCCACACGGATCATCGGCGCCACGCCGTTCTGCCTGGCAAGGACGGGGATGGCGTCAAGGGATTCGGTGGCGAACGGGGCGTGTTCGGTATCGATCCAGACAAAGTCTGGCCGGGCCTGCATGATGGTTCCAAGGACGAGGGATGAGGGGACCGGCAGGGAGGTCCCCAGCACGATTTCGCCCTTTCTGAGTTTCTGTTTAAGGGGGTTGGGATACATTCGTTCTCCTCACTTGCGTTTCCATCGGCTGGGATTGATGCCAGGGGCGTGGCTGGCCATGTTGGGCGGTTTGTTGCCCCCTTCGAAGATCCAGTGGCGGGTGTTGCGGTCGCCGAAGAAGGACTTCACTGCATCGGGCAGCGCGGCGACGGCCTGCGGATCCCACCCTTCAACTTTCTGGACAGGACCGGCCCAGGCCGGGCGGTAAGCAATAGCCAGCATCGAGCGGGGCCAGTCGCCGACATTGGGGAAGTTGCCGTGGAAAATCTTGTGGTTGATGAACATGGCAGAACCGGCTTTTGCGGTGACCATGACCTCCTCGGGATGGGACTCGAAGCGCTGGTAGGGATTGCCGTCTGCGTGCATGGAGAGGTGCGATCGGGGAATTACGCGGAATGGGGAGACTTCCGGGGTCAGGTCGTCCAGATAATACAGCACCCGGACCATGATCGGTACGCTGCCCAGGTAACCAAAGATGTGCGAACCGTAGGGTTGGCCGTCCGTATGGAGGCTGATGCCAGGGTGCCCAGGCTCTGAGCGGGCATAGCCGTAGTGCGACAGGATGATGTCCTCCCCCAGGAGTTCCCTCAGAAAGGCAACCGTTGGGGGATGGGCGATGAGGTCGGTGATTTCGCCGCCGAGGAACTGGATATCACTCCGTCCCCGCTGGTGGATGCTGTAATCCACCGGGGTGGTTTCCAGGCTGTCGGTTATCGCCTTGAGCCGGGCCAGATGCTCGGGCGTCAATAGATCGGGGATCATAAGGTAGCCCTCGACCTCAATCTGGCGAATGCGCTCGCCCGAAGTCAAGGCGGACCAGTCGCGGTCATCGATACGTGGAGCAGACATATTGCCTCCTGTATTGCGTCTCTACATCTTCCGGTATTCCAAAAGCTTCCATATCATCTATCCTTTACGTTTCTGGATCAGGAGGCCTAAATCTCAGACGATCCAATTCTGCCGTAACTATCGCGCCTTTTTGCAACACCTCACCATATTTATCAAGTACCTGCATACACACTTTTGGCTCTTGTGTATATGATAAATCCACCAATCTTATGATACCACAATGAGGTTTGCGAAAAAGAACTGCCAGTTCTCCGAAATCCTTATCCAGTGTAATCAGAATCCTACCTTCGCTGTATGCGCGTCGCAAAATCTCTTCATCGCCTGGATCTCGAGGCCAATTGCCAGCCCAAATAACATCATAACCAGCAGCCTCAAGTATTTCAACACCTCCTCCATAGACACATGTATCGAGCAACACTTTCATGCTTCAACAATTCGCGGTTCGACACGTTCATGTCCAACAATCCGGTATGCATATACCAAACATGCCTGAATATCTTCAGGCTCCAGCCAGGGATACCCTTTTAGAATAATCTCGGGTGTATCTCCTACCGCAAGCCTGCCCAAGACATGCTCAACAGCGAGACGGCGCCCTCGGATAATTGGCTTGCCACCAAAGATTTTTGGATTGACTGTAATTCTATCGAGATATTTTTGTTCATCCATGTTGAAACCTCGCTCTCGTTGAAGTAATTTTTTTTTACAAGAAAAAGTTTGACAGACGTTAGGCTCTGTATCCCTTCAAATATAACAGACTTTATGAACAGATTCAAGATATCATATCTTCAACTCATTCGCAATTTTTTAGCTTTTTCTTTTTTTCATGATTATGGTATAATTATGAATGATTCCCGATCCAAATCCTCGACATAAACGGAGCGTCACATGATTGACAAAACCCACCTCTTTGAAGGCCGCACAAACGGGTATTACATCTACCGCGTACCGGGCATTATCTGTACGCAAAACAACATCCTCCTCGCCACGGCAGAGGCTCGACGCGGCAGAGGCGGCGATTGGGATGGCAATGACGTGGTCATGCGGCGCAGTGCGGACGGTGGACAGACCTGGGAACCGCCCACCGTTGTTGCCCATTGCGACATGTATGGCGAAGGTCCCATCAGCAACTTTGTCATGATCTCCGACCAAAAAGACGGCGCGGTTCACGCCCTCTATTGCCACAACTACGCCCGCGTATTTTACATGCAGAGCAAAGACGACGGCGCTACATGGTCCGACCCCACTGAAATCACAGATGTACTCACACCCTTCCGCGAACAATACCCCTGGCGCGTCATAGCCACTGGCCCCGGGCACGGCATACAACTTCAAAACGGACGCCTCATCGTACCCATCTGGATGTCGGACGGCAGCGGCACGGAATTTGGTGCGGGCAAACTCGGGCATCGCCCCTCCACAGTCGCGGGCATCTACAGCGACGACCACGCACAGACCTGGCAGCGCAGTGACATCATCGTACGCACAGAAGGCGAATACATCAACCCCAGCGAAACACTCCCCGTTGAACTCAACGACGGGCGCGTCTTATTCAACATCCGCACAGAATCCAAACGCCACCGCCGCCTCATCACCACCAGCCCCGATGGCGCGACCAACTGGTCAGAACTGCAATTCGACGACGCCTTGCTCGAACCCGTGTGCATGGGCAGCATCCTCAAACTCCAAAATGGCAACATCGTTTTTGCCAATCCCGACAACCTCGAACGCGAATTTACCAGACCCGGCCGCGTCTCTTATGACCGCAAACGCCTCACCGTCAAAATGAGCACCGACGACTGCCAGACCTGGCCCATCTCCAAAATCCTCGAACCGGGACCCTCGAGTTATTCCGACCTCGCCCAAACAGCCGATGGCACAATATGCTGCATCTACGAAAACCAAATCTTCACGCGACAGAACGACACGCGATATGTCACCGTCGCCCGCTTCGACCTCGAATGGCTGGAACAATAAAGCCAAAAAAGAAAGGAAAAAATGGACACCTACGAACACCGCGAAATGATACCCCTGGGAGAAGACGAAACCCCCTACCAGTTGCTCACAACCGATTATATTTCAACGGGGCAATTTGAAGGCCAGGAAATCCTCAAAGTCGAAACCGAAGGCCTGACCCTGCTGGCAGACCGCGCCATTCGAGACAGCGCGCACCTGCTCCGTCCCGCACACTTAAAACAACTAACCAAAATTCTCGACGACCCCGAAGCCTCGGACAACGACCGCTTTGTCGCCATTGAAATGCTCAAAAATGCCAACATCGCCGCAGGCGGTGTCCTCCCCATGTGTCAGGACACGGGCACAGCCATTATCATGGGCAAAAAGGGCAATCGCGTGTGGACCGATGGCAGCGACGAAGCCGCGCTCGCACACGGCATTACCAGAGCCTTTCTGGAAACGAACCTGCGCTACAGCCAACTGGCACCACTCGACATGTTTCAAGAAGCAAATACAAAAACCAACCTGCCAGCCCAAATCGAGATCTATGCCGAGCAAGGGGATACGTACAAATTCATGTTCATGGCCAAAGGCGGTGGGTCCGCCAACAAAAGCCTGCTCTATCAAGAAACCAGAGCCCTGCTCAATCCCGAACGACTGCGAGACTTTATCGACCTGCGCCTGCGCGAACTCGGCACAGCCGCCTGCCCCCCCTATCACCTCGCCCTCGTCATTGGCGGCACATCCGCAGAATACACCCTCAAAACCGCCAAACTCGCAAGTGCCAAATATCTCGACACTCTGCCCACACAGGGCAATGAATACGGCCAGGCTTTCCGCGATCTCGAAATGGAAAAACAAGTCCTCGAAATGAGTCACGAAATCGGCATTGGCGCGCAATTTGGCGGCAAATACTTCTGCCACGACGTGCGCGTTATTCGCCTGCCCCGCCACGGCGCATCCTGCCCTGTCGGCATTGCCGTATCCTGCTCTGCCGACCGACAAATCCTGGGAAAAATAACGCGCGACGGCATCTTCCTCGAAGAATTGGAAAGCGATCCGGCGAAATACCTCCCCGAAGTAGATGAAGAAGCCCTCGGCGGCGACGTCGTAAAAATCAACCTCAACCAGCCCATGGACAAAGTGCGCGAAACCCTTAGCAAATATCCGGTCAGCACGCGCTTATCCCTCTCCGGCCCCATGATCGTCGCACGCGATATTGCCCACGCCCAACTCCAGGAACGCATAGACAACGGCGAAGGGCTTCCGCAGTATTTCAAAGACCTGTGCGTCTATTATGCAGGACCCGCCAAAACACCTGAAGGATACGCCTCCGGTTCATTTGGTCCCACAACCGCGGGACGCATGGACAGCTATGTCGATTCATTCCAGGCAGAAGGTGGCAGCATGGTCATGCTTGCCAAAGGCAATCGCTCGCGACAAGTAACAGAAGCGTGCAAAAAACACGGCGGATTTTACCTCGGCTCCATCGGCGGACCCGCCGCACGCCTCGCCAAAGACGCCATTCGCAAGGTCGAATGCCAGGAATATCCCGAACTCGGCATGGAAGCAATATGGCGCATCGAAGTCGAAGACTTTCCCGCATTCATCGTCGTCGATGACAAAGGCAACGACTTTTTCTCGGGCTTTATGCGTCCATAAAGGAGCAAAACATGCGATACGCAAACATAGGCGGAGTAAGTGTCTCGGGCATTTGTATTGGCGGCAACCCGTTCAGCGGGTTTTCGCACCAGACCAGAGAACGCAGCAAAAAAATGACCGATTATTACACGCCCAACTGCATCAAAGACACCTGGCGACAGGCCGAAGAACTCGGCATCAACACCTTCTTTGGGCGCACAGACGATCACATCATGGGACTCCTCGAAGAATACTGGGATGAAGGCGGCAGCATCCAGTGGTTTGCACAGGTATGCATCGAGCGCGGCAACCCCAATGCCTGGCGCAAATGGCTCAGTGCATCCATCGAACTGGGCGCAAGCGGCACCTATATCCACGGCGGCGTGGTCGATAACTGGTATGCCGCAGAACAGTGGGACAATTTTTACGAAGCTCTCGACACAATGTCCAATGCGGGCGTCGCATCTGGATTTGCAGCCCATCAACCCGCGGCACACGAATGGGTGCGCGACAACCTCGACCCCGATTTCCAGATGTGCAGTTATTACAACCCCACGGACCGCTCTCGCAGCGCGCACCACAGTGACGAAGGCGAAAAGTGGGAAGAAGAAGACCGCGCCAAAATGCTCGGCGTAATCGCCACCATCCCCTGTCCCGTCGTACATTACAAAGTCTTCGCAGGCGGCAACAAACCCATCCTCGAAGCCTTTGAAACCATGGGCAAAGCCATGCGCGAAAACGACGTGGCCCTCGTCGGCTTCTTCCTCAAAGACAACCCCGACATGATGAAAGAAGACATCGCACTCTTTGAAGAATACGTTGAGGGCGTAGCTGTGCTTGTGTAACGCAAGAACTTATGGGAGTATTCGAAGATGTCTGACGAAATCATCAAAGAACTCTGGCAGATCAAAGACAGCATCGCACAGGAACATGGGTATGATATCGAGGCACTTGTTGCCTATCTCCAAACCAAAAAGCGGATGGAAGGTCAGCAAATTGTGGATCTGCGCGCCTTGAAAGAAACCGCTGGACAAGGCGCGAGCGGGGAGCCTGGACGGGTTTCATGACCGCTGAAGAGATAAGGGTATCATCATGAACTGGCTTGCTGAACAAGAAGACAAGTATTATACCTGGCTCAGGTCGAAAACTTATATTCCTATGGGAAACGAAAGCGATTGGGGTCTTATTTCTACTCCCTTTACTGGTCTATTCAATGACACACTGGAAATATACGCCAAGAAAGAAGGGGACAAAATCATGCTCTCCGATGACGGCAAGACACTCCACGATTTGGAGTTAATGGGCGTTTCTTTTTCTCGCTCGTCATCTCGGAGAGAACTTCTGGGCAGAGTCTTAGCCAGTTATGGCGTAAGCAATAAGAGCAACGAACTTGTAACACAAGCCAACAGAGAATCCGATTTCCCTCAGAGAAAGCATGATTTGCTTCAAGCGATGTTGGAAGTCAGCAACTTCTACGTACTTGCCAAGCCCACAGTTGTCAATATTTTCAAAGATGACGTGCGGGAGTACCTGGATGAGCAAATGATAGTCTATACACCTGAATTCATTTCCAGAGGGTCTGTGGGTATTGAATTCAGTTTTGACTTTCAGGTAGCGTACCGGGAAAAGGAAATTGTTCTAAAGTGCTTCAACAGCATTAATAGGGCGTCTTTATCCAGTTTTCTGTTCATGTGGAAAGATATTTTTGAATATAGAAAGACGTTGACAGACAAACAGGTCTCGGGACTTGCAGTTATCAACGACGAGGGCAAGAACATCAACCAGGATTATATAGACGCGCTGAAGGTGGGAGGAGCGGATTATATAAAATGGCAAGAAAGACATGAACCTGAAAATATCGAAAAACTAAAAGAAATCGCGTAAAAACACAGATACCTATGAACTTCCCCACTCTCACACACGCTCAGCGCCTCGACAGATTAGCACCGCCATCAGGCAAAGTGCGCGTGGTGCTCGACACGGACACATATAACGAAGTCGATGATCAATTCGCCGTGGCACACGCGCTCTTATCGCCCGAGAAAATCTCGGTTGAAGCCATCTATGCCGCGCCCTTTCACAACCAACGCTCCAGCGGACCGGGCGATGGCATGGAACGAAGCTATGAAGAAATCATCCGCCTCCTCAACCGCCTCAACATCCCCAACAACAACCTCGTATTTCGCGGCTCCACAAACTATCTCACAGGACCAGACACACCCCAAGACAACGACGCCGTGCGCGACCTCCTCGACAAAGCCATGGCATCTCATGAACCGCTCTATGTCGCTGCCATCGGCGCTATTACCAACGTGGCATCTGCCATCCTCCTCGAACCCGAAATCATCAAACGCATTATCGTCGTCTGGCTCGGCGGACACGAACATAGTTGGGCCAACACCATCGAATTTAATCTGCGACAGGACATCCTCGCCGCGCGCACCATCTTCGACAGCGGCGTACCTCTCGTCCAGATCCCCTGCCGCAACGTCGCCTCTCACCTTCTCACCACATTGTCCGAACTCGAAACCCATGTGGCGGGCAAAAGTGCCATAGGCGATTTCCTCACCGAAACCGTCCGCGGCTATCACAAAGACCACTACGCCTGGGCAAAAGAAATCTGGGATCTCTCCGCAACAGCTTATCTCGTCAACCCAAACTGGGTCATAACCCAACTGGTACACAGCCCCATACTCACCGATCAACTCACATGGAGCTATGACCCCGGTCGGCATTTCATGCGCGTTGCCACGCAACTCAACCGCAACGCCATCTTCGCCGACGTATTCAAAAAATTGGAAAGATCAGGTTAATTGATGGACAAAAGCAACTACGGATAAAAACGCAAAACCACTGGATCGCGGCTAACATCATGCCGCAATGACGGCTCTATTGATGGGGCTGATTAGTTCGTAGGGTTAATTCGTTTCTCAATTAGGAATAACCACTCAACAAAGGAGTTTTGCATGAGTGCAGCACTGGATTACGGAGTCCAAAGTTTTTGCTTTCGCTACTTCAAAGACAATGCCGACGTCGCCCAAAAAGTAAAAGACATTGGCCTCGACAAAATCGAAGTCTGTGGGGTCCACGCCGACTTCCAAAACCCCGACGCATGGAAAGACATCGTCAAAACCTACAACGACGCAGGTGTATCCGTCATCTCCATCGGCGTGCAAACCTTCACCGGCAGCCCCGCTGAAAAATCCTTCTTTGAATGCGCCGCCATTGCAGGCGCCAAACATATCTCCTGCCATTTCCAGCTCGAATCCTATCCCAAAGCCATCACACAGGTACGCGCATGGTGTCGGGAATACGGCATACGCGTGGGCATTCACTGCCACGGCGGATATCACTTTGGCGGCCAACCCGGCGTACTCAAACACCTCATCGGCCTTGGCGCGCCCGAAGTAGGCCTGTGCATCGACACAGCCTGGGCCTTACAAATTGGCCCTCGTCAGGGCAACCCCGTCAAATGGGCAGAAGACTTCGCCGGGCAAATCTACGGCATCCACTACAAAGACTTCGTCTTTGATCCCAACGGTCAATGGCACGACACCGTCGTCGGCGAAGGCACGCTCGACCTTCCCGCTTTTGTCGCCGGCCTCGAAAAAGGCGGCTTTGATGGCATGGCCGTCATCGAATACGAAGCCGACGTCGAAAACCCCGTACCCGCCCTGACCCGATGTGTCGAAACCATGCGCGCATTAGCTGGGTAATCGCGTCGATTTATCGACATAAAAAGAGCGAGTCCTTTTTGACTCGCTCTTTTTATTACAGCGTCTTCATCAAGACAGACACTCATCTGGTTTACCTGATCACGCCCTTCTCTTCCTCCATCTCCAAAAATTCCATCATCCCATCGGGTATGTCTTGTTCTTTCTCCGCCACCGCGGGCTTGGACGCGCCAACAATCACAATAACTCCTCTATCCTGAAGGGCTGGGATATGCGTTCTGTATGATATGGCACTCAACGGATTATTCTCCACATCAACAAAATCTCCAGTACCCAATCCCGTGTTTGCAACCAAAGGCGACAGGTCCGAGATACTGTTGGCAAAAAGAATCAGCCTCTCCAAACGGGTCATGCTCGATAGGGGCGTAAGGTCCGATATACTGTTGCGATCAAGATACAGATTTGTCAGATTGGTCAAGTCCGATAAGGGCGTGAGATCCGTGATGCTGTTGACGGAAAGAGACAATGTTGTCAGATTGGTCAAACCCGATAGGGGCGTGACGTCCGAGATGATGTTGTCGGAAAGAGACAGCAATCTCAGATTGGTCAATCCTGAGAGTGCAGATATATCCGAGATGTTGTTGCTGAAAAGAATCAGCCATCTTAGATTGGTCAAACCCGATAGGGCCGTGATATCCGAGATGCTGTTGCTGGAAAGATACAGCTTTTGCAGACTGGTCAAACCCGATAGGGGCGTAAGGTCCGTGAGCCCGTTGCCGGTAAGATACAGATACGTCAGGTCGGTCAAACCCGATAGGGGCGTAAGATCCGTGATGATGTTGTAGAAAAGATACAGATTTCTCAGGTTGGTCAAACCCGATAGGGGCGTAAGATCCGTGATGATGTTGTCGGTAAGATGCAGCGACCATAGATTGTCCAAACCCGATAGGGGGGTGAGGTCCGTGATGTCGTTGTCGGTAAGATACAGATACGTCAGGTCGGTCAAGCCCGATAGGGGCGTGACGTCCGAGATACTATTGCTGGAAAGATCCAGTCTCTCCAGACTGGTCAAACCCGATAGGGGCGTGATATCCGATATGTCGTTGTCGGTAAGATACAGATATATCAGGTCGGTCAAACCCGATAGGGGCGTAAGATCCGAGATGATGTTGCTATTGACAGATTGCCCTTCCACTCTCTCATCACCAAAATCCAGGAATGTCAAACGGGGGGCAAACTCAAGCCCGGTCAAATCCCCGATGTTCGCATTCCGTGCCTCAAGGCGCATTAAGCGCGCCATCTCATTCCTCATGATCGGCGCACCACTCGCCTTGCCGAGAAGACCCTCGATAATAGCACGCAGATTTACATCCGGAATGACAACAAGCGCCACCTCGTCGCCGCTTTTGCCAAAACTGCTGCTAAAAATCAGAAAATCGGAAAATCCAATTTCGCCATCCCTGTCCAGATCATATCTGGCATCATAACGCCCATCACCCTGACGTGACCCAAACTGACCTGCAAACGCCAAAAAATCAGGGAAGCCAACCTGACCATCCCCATCAAAGTCCGGGGTAAGTTCTTGATCGCCCGCCGTACTATTCTGCCCCGAAAGAGACAGCGGATACATCAAAAGCGCAAGTGTTGATAGAATGAACAGAATCTGTTTACGCATCAGTTTCTCCTTTCCTCAATCTCAAACGAATCCATCATCTCACCGAGTATGTCTTGCTCTTCCTTTTCCACCACGGGCTTGGACGCGCCAAAGCGCACCTCAACTCTTCTGCTCTGAAGGGCTGGGATATGCGTATTGATTGATGTATCACTCAACGGATTATTCCGTACATCAACCACATCTCCATTGCCCAATCCCGTATTTGCGACCAGAGGCGAAAGATCCGAGATCCTGTTGTTGTAAAGATACAGCCGGTCCAGATTGGTCAAGCCCGACAGGGCGGACACATCCGAGATGCTGTTGTTATAAAGACTCAGCCCTTCCAGATTGGTCAAGCCCGACAGGGCGGACACATCCGAGATGCTGTTGTTGTAAAGAGTCAGCGATCTCAGGCTGGTCAAGACGGACAAAGGTGTGATGTCCGAGATGCTGTTGCTGGAAAGAAACAGCGATATCAGATTGGTCAAGACGGACAAAGGTGTGATGTCCGAGATGTTGTTGTTGTGAAGCAACAGCGACCTTAGATTGGTCAAGCCGAACAGGGCGGACACATCCGAGATGCTGTTGTTGTAAAGAATCAGCGATGTCAGGCTGGTCAAGCCCGACAGGGCGGACACATCCGAGATGCTGTTGCGGGGAAGCCACAGCCGTACCAGATTGGTCAAGCCCGACAGGGGCGAGAGGTCGGAGATGCTGTTGAGGGAAAGAGACAGATTTGCCAGATTGATCAAGCCCGACAGGGGCGAGAGGTCGGAGATGCTGTTGTTGTCAAGATACAGCCATTCCAGATTGGTCAAGCCCGACAGAGGTGTGATGTTCGAGATGCTGTTGTTGTAAAGATACAGCCGGTCCAGCCTGGTCAAGCCGGACAGTACGGACACATCCGAGATGCTGTTGTTGTTAAGATACAGCCGTTCCAGATTGGTCAATCTTGATATAGCACCAGATAGTGCAGAAAGGTCCGAGATTGAGTTGCCGCCAAGAGCCAACCTTGTCAGGTTGGTCAAGCCTGATAGGGACGAGAAATCGGAAATATGGTTACTATTAACATAACCCTCACCAGACACCAACTCTGTGCCGAGGTCCAAACTTGTCAGACTGATTGCCAACTCAAGCCCGGTCAAGTCGCTGATGTTCGAGTTCGGAGCTTCAAGCTCTGACAAGAATGCCATCTCAAAATCGGTGAGCGGATCATCTGATACCTTGCCCATAGCAATCTTAATCGCCGCACGCAAGTTGGCATCCGGGATATCTACTTCTGATAGGTTGGCCAGACGCGACAGTACTGACCTGTCCCTGATCATCCTGTCGTCGTAAAGAATCAGCACTGATAGGTTGGTTAAGCCCGACAATGGCGAGATGTCCGAGATGATATTATGGGAAAGGTTCAGCGATGTCAGATTGGTTAAGCCCGACAACGGCGAGATATCTGAGAAGAAATTGCCGGAAAGAATCAGCAATGTCAGGTTGGTTAAGCCCGACAACGGCGTGATGTCCGAGATGACATTATCGGAAAGAATCAGCGATGTCAGGTTGGTTAAGCCTGATAGAGGTGTGATGTCCGAGATGATATTATCGGCAAGGATCAGCGATGTCAGACCAGTTGCAAATTCGAGTCCGGTTAAATCGCGAATATCCGATTCCGATGCCTCAAGGCGTGTCAAACTCGCCATCTCTGCTCTACTGATCGACGCACCCCCCGCCTTACGCAGTGCGGTCTCGATTGCTGTGCGCAGGTTTGCATCCGGAATGGTAACCTGCGTTTCCGGTCCACCGCCACCATCGTTAGACGTAGATACCTCTTTGCCAAAGCTACTGCTAAAGAGCAGAAAATCGCCAAAGCCAATCGCACCATCGCTGTCCAGATCGTACTTCGCTTCATATCTCCCATCGCCCTGACGTGACCCAAACTGACCCGCAAACGCCAAAAAGTCCGAAAAACCAACCTGACCATCCCCATCAAAGTCTGGGGCAAGGTCTTGTAAATTTAATTCAACACGCACATCCATAGTTGCGCTTTCAAATTGCCCACTCCGACTCAGGTCTGCACGCACCAACCGAATCGCCGTGCCTGAAAATGCGGCTGTTGCGCGAAAGCGAACTGTACCCACCAGACCGCTATTGGCAGTTGCTTGACCACCCAGAGATGCAATGCCAATTTCGACAAAACCTGTACTGTGCTCCGGGAGTGCCTGAGCATTGGGCAAGACATCGCCTACCTCAAACCCCTCATAGACAACTTGAGTGACATCGTATTCAAAGCGCGCAGCCAGACCGTTCGCATTCTGAATACCCGTGCCAAATATCTGAATGGCAATAACCTGATCTGCGGACACATTGAGAGAGGTAACTGCTTGATCGCCCGCGGTATCATTTACATCCAGCGAGAGGGAAAAGCTATGTTGCGCCGAAAGAGACAGCGGATACATCAAAAGCGCGAGTATTGATAAAATTGACAGAACTATATTCCGCATCGGATTCTCCCTGAGTTACAAATTTTAAAGCTGATTGCCTTTAATTATTAATCGCCTGTCGCGCCGCTTCCAGGAACGTTTCGTAATTCCGACCACTACGCAATACGCGGACAATCACACCTTTGGCGTCCAGGAACAGCGAGGTGGGATAGGACGAGACCTCATACGCATTGCGCGCTTCTCCCGTCGAGTCGAGAACAAAAGTCCAGGTATAGCCATATCTTGTGACAAAACGCAGTTCCTGGCTACGCGTGTCTCGTACGCCAATGCCGACAATCTGGATAGAGTCACCCATGGTATTTTGCAACTTTTGTATGGCGGGCATTTCGGCAACACAGGGAGGACACCAGGTTCCCCAGAAGTTGAGGAACACGGGTTTGCCGCGCTGTTCATAGAGGTTGAACGATTCGCCAGTGAGGGTTCTCAGCGTAAAGTTGGGGGCTTGCATCCCAACTTGAATGCCAACGGGAGCGTCGGTGGTTGGCGGAGGGGTTGTGATTGTCTGCCCGTAGAATTGGGCAAAAATGACAAAGTCCCGAAAATTGACTGTGCCATCCCCGTTCAAGTCAAACTGGGTCTGGGTTGTTCCATATCCCTGTGAAAATGCGATAAAATCGGCAAAATCCACTTTGCCGCTGTTATTGAAATCGCAATCTGATGCGGTTGGCGCGGCGTGTACATAGGCAGATAGGAGCAGGAACATCAATGTCATGGCATACTTAAACATGAGCATACCTCCAGAAAAGGCGAGCATATTCATTTCTATGTAATGATGTTGTGCGAGATAATTAGCATATAAATTTCAAAAAAATAGCCAATTAAAAACCCGTTGTCAAGGTTAGAATGCGAAATAATTAGCAGTATTTTTGATACCCAGAATGAACAGAACCTGTTTACGCATCGGTTCCTCCTATATCTATGACAACGTCTCCACCGCCTCAACAAGTGCCTCTGCCGTAATCCCAAAATGTGCCCAGGTCGCTTCGAGGCCTTCCGACGGCGCAATCCTCGGATCTGTAATCCCCACATGCGCGTGGGCAATATTGCACGACGAACCCACCAGGCCCGCAAACCCGCGCAAACCCGTCTCTATCGTCCCAATCTTTCCATCTTCAATCGTCACCACACCCTCGTAATTCGCCAGCACATCATTCAGCGCCCCATCGGGCAGCGGCAACCCATTGACCACATATACATCTGTCGGATTCCCTTGCGCGAGCAAAATCTCGGCTGCTTCCGCACCCAAAAAAGCCGGCGCGCCAAAAGCCAAAATCGCATGCCTTGCCCCATCGTATTGACGATAGGTCGTAATCGGCTCCCACTCCTCCCCCGGATTCCACAGAGACCCCGACCCATCCTGCTTTTGCAAAACAGGCAAACCCGAATCGCGTGGCACCCCAATAATATGCCCACCGTAATGCGCCGCCATATCCTTCACCGCCAAAAACGCCACACGCGCATCTGCCGGTGCGTAAAACCGGTGCAAATAGGGCAAATACGTCAGCCCCACATTAATCCAGTCAAGCCCCCAACCCGAAAAGTGATCGCGTCCCGTACACGCCCCTACATGAGAGAGATGAAACACCACATTAATACCCTCATTCACCCCATTCAAATTGCGCTGATACTGCCACATATCAAACCCCTCGCGCGCAATCCCCTCAAAAAACGCGGCAAAAGTCGATACCACATTGAGCTGCGGCTCGTGTGAACTCATCGCCAGACCATTGGCAATAAGCGTTGCTGCTTGCTCTTCAATACTCATCTCAAACTGGTGATCATCTGACAAATGTGCCCGAGCAGCAGCTAATTTTGTCGAAGGATCCAAATCGCAACTCACCACAAACACGCGATCGGGATGCGCCTCGGCCACCAGTGCATAAGCCGCGGCTGCACCATCGCGCGGACTCGCCTTCTCAGTCGGCAAATCAGCCGCCGCTGCTTTCCCCTCTGGAATCTCCAAATTCGCACTTCCGGGTGCTGGTCTCGCCCTTGTAACAACCGTGCGCGATCCATTCTGCCGGAGCGTTGCAAGCGCTTCGGCTTGTACAGCAGTCGTCTCAAACATCGCCCCACCGAGCACCTCTGCCTCAACGCGCCCCTGCATACTCCCATCGTGATGATTCTTGCCACCCGGCAAATCATTCACCAAAAACAAACACTCCAGCATCGGCTCTGTATCGCGAAAACTCATCAGCGACCCCGGAATCCACACCTGCTTATCCATCGGCACATCGTGTTGCGCGGCAAACGCCTCCACCGCCTCTGTCACCCCATAGCGCTCGCCAAAAGTCTTCAGCGTCACATCTTCACCCACAAACCCCGTGGGATAAATCAAACTCGGCACGCCCTGCTGCGCGAGACCATACCCCTCTCGATAAGCCTGATAAAGCGCGACATTATCGTGAAGCGACGCAACCTCCAGCACCTCCACACCCATCGCAGAAATAACACTTCGCGGATCCACATCCATAATATTTGCCGTACTATCCGACAACTGAATGCCATTGCGATGCATCACATAAGTAATCGGCGCACCGTGTACACTCGCACCATTAAAACCATTGAGACCCTGACCCGAAATCCACCCCGCATCTCCACAATGGGCAATCACCCACGCATCGTCACACAATGCTCTTTTGCCCAATGCCAGCCCCACAGCCACCGGAATCATCACCCCCAAACGCCCACCATTGAGCTGCGTTCCCCCCGGCAACCATGCCACATGCCCGGGAAAATCCAACCCGCGCCGAAACTTCTCGACAACGCCCTCTGCCTCCACAAAACCAAACGCCGCCAACGCCGAATAATACCCGACACTCGTATGCGCGTGCTCAATCGTATAGGTACGCGTATCGTAATCCGCCACAGACAGCGTCATCAACAACCCCGGGATCAATTCCAATCCCCCGCCCAGATGGTCCATTTCTCCAATCTCGGCCAACGACGCCAGCGCCCGAATCGCCGTGCGCGCGCTCTCAATTTGCAACGCCGTCAACGCCCGATCTTCCGCCTCGCCAAGTCCCTCAATCGCCGCAATATCAATATGCAGCCCCAACACATCGGACGCGACCTCATCCCCGAGAAAATGCGTATTCTTCAACAGCGCATCATTGCGCTCTCCCTGCTTCTCTGCCAACGCCTTCATATTCGACATAATCTCTCCCCAGCCAGTGATAAACAGATCGTCATACGGAACAATTCTAAAATAAACGTTCACCCCGCAACAATCCAGAAAAATCCCATACACAAAATTCTGGCATCAATGCCCAGTCTATATTATGTTTCACCCTTCACAGTAAACTGGTCTGGACAGCGACCAGTTGTACACCGTTCCTCACTTCCATCCAAGGAGCCTCCCATGCCACACACCATGATCGCCGCACAAATGTACACCGTGCGCGACTTTACCAAAACCCTTGAAGACATTGTCGAATCTGTGAAAAAAGTAAAAGCCATTGGTTACGACGCCATGCAAGTCTCCGGCTTTGGTCCCATTGAACCTGCAGAACTCAAACAAATAGCCGATGACAACGACATTGAAATCTGTGCCACACACACCGGCTTTGACCGCATGCGCGACGACACACAAGCCGTGATAGACGAACACCACCTCTGGAACTGCCAATATCCCGCCATCGGCAGCCTGCCCCCGTCTTATCGGGAAGACGGCGAAGCCGGTTATATCCGCTTTGCCAAAGACGCTACCGAAGTCGGTCGCAAACTCGCCGACGCCGGCCTGACCTTTGCGTATCACAACCACAACTTTGAATTTCAAAAATTCGGCAACCGCACCGCCCTTGAAATCATCCTCCAGGAAACAGACCCCAAAGCGGTACAACTCGAAATCGACGTATATTGGGTCCAGGCAGGAGGGGCCGACCCCGCCGAATGGATCCGCAAAGCCAACACCCGCATAGACCTCATCCACGTCAAAGACATGGCCATTGAAGGCCGCGAAACCCGCTTTGCAGAAGTCGGCGAAGGCAACCTCAACTGGCCCGCCATCTTTGAAGCCGGCCGCGAATCTGGCACGCGCTGGTACATCGTCGAACAAGACCGCTGCTATGACCGCGACCCCTTTGACAGCCTCAAAATCAGCTACGACAACCTCCGCGCCATGGGTCTATCGTGATCCTTTTTATCGTCTTTCACCCTGGAGTTCCCCATGCCTTACACAGATCACATAGAGCAGGCCAAAGACCCCGTCACCTGTGCAGTACTCACCATCAGCGACACGCGCACCGAAGCCGACGACAAAAGTGGCAAAATCATAAAAGAACTGGTCGAAGCCGCCGGTCACAGCATTGCGTTTTACCGCGTAGTCAAAGACGAAGCCGACCAGATACGCGCGCTCATCAAACAAATCGCCTCAAAAGGCGAATGCCACGTCATCCTCACCAATGGCGGCACCGGCATTGCCGCGCGCGACACCACCTATGAAGCCGTCACAAGCCTCCTCGAAAAACGCCTCGACGGATTTGGCGAAGTATTTCGCTTTCTCTCCTGGGAAGACATCGGCTCGGGCGCCATGCTCTCGCGCGCCGTAGCAGGCGTGTACAAAGACACCATGATCTTCTGCATGCCGGGATCATCTGGCGCCGTGCAACTCGCTATGGAAAAACTCATCGTACCCGAACTATCTCACCTCGTCTGGGAAATCTGGCGACAAAAATAAAAATGGGAAAAGCAATGAACAGTCGCGTGATCATACTTTTTTTTATTGTTTTCTTATTTCAATCGACAGACGCGAAAGCGGACTGGACGAATTGGGGCGGACCCAATAGAGACTTCCGAGTCAACGACGCGGGCATCTTCCCCTCTGACCAACCCTACGCGCTGAAAATCGTCTGGAAAAAGCCCCTCGGTCCCGGCTACTCACCCATCTCGGTTCTCGGCGACCTCGCTGTAACCATGTATTCCGACGAGACCTTTGATTACGTCATCGGCCTCAATACAGAAGATGGATCACAACGATGGAAATACAAAATCGGCACCGCATATCTCGGTCACTACGGCTCGCAGAGCGGTCCCCTATCAACGCCGATATTGACAGAAGACAAAGTCATCGCATTAGGCCCTCGGGGAAATCTGTTCGCGCTCAATGCAAATACAGGAGAAAAACTCTGGGCGATAGATCTCGTCGCAAACCATCGTGCCACAGTGCCATTTTGGGGCTTTACCTCATCTCCAATTTTACACGACAATCGCCTGATCGTTCAAACAGGGGGAACACATGCGGTATCGGCTTATAATCCCGCATCTGGCGATTTGATCTGGTCGGCATTTAGCGACTCGGTCAACTACCAATCGCCGGGCTTATTCGCCTTTGACAACCGCAAACACCTCGTCTTTTTCGGCAATAAATATCTCGCGGGCCTATCTCCCGAAACCGGTGAAATCCTGTGGCAATTTGCACATCGCGGGCAGACCGGCGCGGGAAATACCAGCGGACATCCCGTCGAGATTGGCGAAGGGCGATATTTTGTGAAAAACGGCGGCATGCTAATCGGCTTGAGAGCCAATAACGAAACCTTTGCCGCAGAGGAAATCTGGCGGACGCGCCACATTCGGGGGACGTACAGCTATGCGGTTTTTAACGCAGGACTTCTGTTTGGATACAACGGTCGCATCCTCACATGCATTGATGCAAACACCGGAGAACGCTTATGGCGATCGCGCGAGCCGGGCGATGGCCTGCCCATCATCATAGATAACCACCTCGTAATCATGACAAAAGAAGGCAACCTCGCAGTCGCGCAGGCTTCGGGCGAAAAGTACCGCGAAACAGCCCGGTTGAAACTCTTCGACGACATTGTTTGGTCACATGCCACCCTGGCCAATAGCAGGTTTTATGCGCGCAGCATGTCGGAAGTCGCCTGTATCGAAATCGTACCAAAAACACAAGTGGCAGAATCAGACACAGATAACATCGCACCAAACTCGCGCTTCGCACAATTTGTCGAAGAAGTAAAACAATCCGCAGACAAGAAAACGCGGATCGATCAATTCATGGCAAAACAGAAGACCTTTCCAATCCTCGAAGGCGAGAATCTCGTACATTTTGTATATCGCGGCAAAGCGGAAGACGCGACCATAACCGGGGATCACGTAGGGCGGCGATATGACCACCCCATGCACCGAATTGAGGGAACGGATTTCTTCTATTCCACTGCACAACTCGAACCCGACGCCCGCATCACCTATCGCTACACGCTGGACTTACAGCGATCCATCCCCGACCCACTCAACCCGCGACAAATTCGATCCCTCTTCTTTAGCCGCGCTTCCTATTTCGGCATGCCGCGCTGGCAAACTCCCGACCATCTCAAAGCGCGACGAGATGGTATTCACGGCAAAATTGATACCATACGTTTTGAAAGTGCGGAAATTGAGGGACAGCACAAATTGGAAATCTACCTCCCAGCGGATTACGATAAAAGCGATGAACAATACCCCGTTGCTTATGTTCACGCTGCGCGCCGGCAGTGGTCACTGGGAAAAATGAATATTTCGCTGGACAATCTAATCGGCGAGCGCGTGCGCCCCGTAATCGCGGTTTTTATTCCATCTCTCTTCAGGGGTGGATACTCAGAGTACGTGGGGGCAAAACGCGATGCGTACAATCGGATTTTTGCAGGTGAGATCGTGCCCTACATCGACCAGACATATCGCACGATCAAAAATCGCGAAAGCCGGGCAAATATAGGGACAATTTACGGCGGATTTATGGCGTTTTATGCAACCTTTACACATCCCGACATATTTGGCAAGATAGGCATACAATCCCTATCCTGGGATCAGACCGCAGAAGCCAAAGATGCAGACCTGATCTTTCAGGCAACAAAACAAATGCCCATAGATATTTATCTGGACTGGGGAAAATACGACTTGCGAAGCCCAATGGAGGGAAATGATCTGGGCAAGAGCACAACATCGTTTGCCCAACTACTAAAAAAGAGAGGTTATACCTTTACTGGAGGCGAAGTAAACGATGGTGCTGGTTGGGCGAGTTGGCGAAACCGAACGGACAAAATATTTGAAACGCTTTTTCCCCTCTCGGATTGATTCAGTTTCCCTTCTTTCTGCTTTTTCCTTTTTTTTCCTCAGATAATCTCGACGGAGGGCCATCGCGGTCACCCGAAGTGCGACTTCTACGTCTATTGCGCCGCATTATCTCTTCCAACTCTGCGTTAATGGCTTTCTGAATTTCAACACGAGATGCACCATCGGCAACCAGTTTGTCGATTTTTTTTTGGAGCGCAGACCTCTGGCCTTCTGTCAACAGAGAATTATAGTAATCGGGTCTCTGCCTATCCCAATTAATTCCCATAACAGCCAACTCGTCGCGTATCTCTCTGTAAATCCTGTAATAGGTCGCGCCATTCGCCTTTAGAGCCTCGGCCTTTTTGCGAAGTGCAGACATCTGATCTTCTGTCAACACCGCATTCAATCGCGTCAAAAATGTTTCTGTTAAATCGACGCCAAAACCCTCGAGTTCGGCAAAAATAGCCCTTCTAATCTCACGGGGTGTTGCCCCTCCCGCGAGTAATTCATTGATCCTGATCTGCAGAGCTATTCGCTGCGCTTTTGTCAATGGTGCTGAAAGCACCCACAACAGCGCACTTCCCCGAGATCGCAGACTTTGACGATGGCGGAAGGTCACGCGATCATCAATACCGTCGCCATTTTCATCGACAAAAGCCGGCGGCGATTCCTCTTGCTTTTCTTGCGCCCTGGCAACCGCATCGCACCACAGCATTGCAATCATCAAAAGTATAGCGATTAAATACCGTTTCATATCGGCCATTTCCTGAAAATACCACAAGGGTTGAAAATATAATTGCTCATCCCGACACCAGTTCTGCCCGGCCCGTCTTTATTTTTTTTTCAAGCGGAAAAATCAACGTAAACCTCACCCCTCCCTGTGCCCTGTTCTCCACCTGCACCTGCCCTTCGTTTTGCATCACAATGCGCTTCACAATCGCCAACCCCAGACCCGTACCGCCACTATTGGAATTTTTATCTACCCGATAAAAAGGCTCAAATACTTTCTCTCTCAAATGTTCGGGAATACCACAGCCGTCATCCTCCACAATGATATGAGCCATTTCATCCACTTTTTTTCCCGTGATCCAGATATGGCGCTCGGCATGCCGCACGGCATTGGTAACCAAATTGGTAAGCGCGCGTTTGAAATGCGTCGCATTTGCCCAGACTATCAGATGTTCACTGTCAATATGCACAGAAATATCCCGGCGCAATTCTGCGACCATTTCGGGCAGTTCTCGCATTTGTGCATACACATCTATTTCCGTGCGATGTGAAATATCCCGGTCTAATCGAGCAAAATCCATCAATTCTTCAACCAGATCATTGAGTTCATACACCGAGCGTTCAATGCGCTGAATATCCGTATGCCGATCCTCTGAGACACCATTATTTTTTAATTGATTGAGAAGAAAAAAAATACGTGCCAGAGGCGTTCTCAGTTCATGCGACACAGATCTTAAAAGCTCCCGCTGTCCATCTACTAAACCTTCAATGCGATCCGCCATGCCATTGAAACTGCGCGCCAAATTCGCTACGGCATGGCCCGTCACAACCGGAGATCGGCTACTCAAATCACCCTTTCCAAATCGTTCAGCAGCATCCGACAATGCGTAAATTCGACGTTCAAAAGGTCGGATTAAAAAATAAATTGCCCCACCTATACCCAACAAAATCGCGATCAAAATGCCAAAAAAGAAAACATCAATCTCACTAAACACACGCCGGTCAATATCAAAAAATAAATTGCCGCCATCTTCCTGAGCATCTCCAGCATCAATCAAATTATCCTGCCACCGAATCATCTCGGCGAGAAGGTATGGCCCCAACACAATAACATCGCCATTGGGTGCCATCCGGTATGTCTGCAATCTTTCCTCTACAGAAATAGTCACAACCTCTCCCGCTTTCAAACGACTTTTCTCAGCCGAAGAAAGCGGCAAGACTAACAAAGACTCCAGTGTAATGGGCATGCGGTGCGTCAAACTAAACATATTGAGCACCAGCAATTGCGCCACGGGATCCGAATCCACAGCCTCGAGTTCCTCGCGCACCATTGCGATAAGTGCCTGTGTTTTATCCTCAAAATCAGCCTGCCGGACAGAAGCTACCCACTGCTTTGACATTGCCAAAAGTCCAAACGCACTCAAAAGCAAAACAACGACAATGCCCGCATAAATACGGATAAATTGTTTTCTCATCGGTCACTCGCTCGCATAATCACACTTTACCCTGCCAGAAGATAACCCACACCGCGCACGGTTTTGATCGAAACAGATGTCGAATTATCTCCGCCGAGCTTTTGGCGGAGACGAGAGATGTACACATCCACACTGCGATCCAATCCATCGTAATCGTAGTTAAATAACGCCTGATAAATATCCTGCCGACTCACCACTTCACCTGCTCGATTGGTCAGATAATAGAGCAAATCAAATTCATAAGTCGTAACATCAACGACGTGCGCTCCCACCCTGACCTCCCGCCGATTTGCATCTACCAATAGATCCCCCACCCTCACCCGCTTTGAAGCTGTAGAACTCGGTTTGCTAACAGCTCTGCGCAGCAATGCGCGCACCCTTGCCAAAAGCAATTGGGGTCGCACGGGTTTGGTCACATAATCATCACCACCTATCTCCAGACCCAACATTTCATCTAATTCTTCATCTCGAGCCGTCAAAAATAAAATTGGCCCATTGTATTCTGGACGCACTTCCCGGCATACGGTATATCCGTTCATACCCGGCAACATAATATCCAAAATGACCAGATCGGGTGGGGAAGCCAAGATGCGGTCTCGCGCAGCCTTGCCCTCGGACTCGTGCCAGACCACAAATCCCTCATTCTGCAAAAAATTGCGCGTCAATTCCGCCAATTCCCTATCGTCTTCAACCAGCAAAATCGTCTGATCGGCCATTGGATTTATCTCTGATATAAGTTTTTGAGATACTTATCTGAGCACTTAAATCAAACGCTTCACGGTTTCCACAATCTGCGCGCGTTGTGCATCGCTCGCCGGTCGCCCCGGAGACCTCGGATCTCCACAATTGACCCCCAATCGCGCACTCAACGCCACCTTGATCACCGAATGAAAGCCACCGCCGGCACTCAACGCCTCATAAGCACGCGACGCTTTATCCTGTGCTGCCTCTGCCGCCTTCAAATCACTTGCCCGATACGCTTTCCAGATCGCCACCCACAATTCGGGAAACACATTCAACGGCCCATCCACACACCCACACGCACCAATTGTCATCGCCGGCAACATCAACCGATGATTGCCTATAAAACACGACAACCCCATCTCGGCAAACGTCCGTACATTTGCAAACGTCAGTGCCGAATGCTTTAACCCCTTCAGTTGCGGCACTCGGTCTTGAATTTTTGCCATCATCCCCGGCGTAATTTCCACGCCTGTTGCACCCGGCAAATTGTACACAAAAAGCGGCAGATCTGCAGCACCTGCCACAATCCGATAATGCTCGGCAATATCGTCGTCATCGCGCCGATAAAAAAATGGCGGCACACAACACAGCGCATCTGCACCCACGCGCGCTGCGTGCTCGGCCAATCGCGCTGCGCGATCTGTTGTTGGCGCGCCCACATGCATAATAACTTTTGCACGCCCATTCGATTGATCCACAATCGCCGATGCAACCTGCATATTTTCATCATCGTCCAGCAACACACTCTCGCCAGTACCTCCCGCAACCCAAAAACCGTGAACACCGGCTTCGATATTAAATTCTACAATTTTGCGAAACACCTCTTCGTTAAACCGTCCGTCTTGCCCCATTGGCGTCGCAATAGCAGGTACTACGCCCACAAAATCACCCATTTTAATCTCCCAGTTATTGCCCCAGCGTGCGAATATCCAATCGCGTAACACTCACATGTCCTTCGCGCAAAACCATACCATCTGTACCCGCGCGCTCTTCTACCTCTGGCTGATCGATATTGTGATAATAACCGTCTTCTGATGCCTCAAAACACGAAGTGTAAAACGTATGTCCAAGCACCGTTGGTACAACGCGCCAGTCATCAGATAGTTCAGCCGGCATATTCACATTCCACGTCACTGGATCAGACAGAAAATCTGTCCGATCGTTCAAAAACGCAAATACCCGGTGCAACATCGCGCGACACTTTTCTAACAGCCGTTCCAGCACATTGGGTTGCATAGCGCGCTGCTCAACCCACTGCCGAAACACCTGTCTGGGCAAAACCTGTGACAATGCCACAGCCGGCAACCCCGCGATATTGGCTTCTAAACCTGCTCCAATCGTACCCGATGAAAGCGCGAAACTCAATCCCGCATTGCTGCCCATATTAATACCCGAAATCACCAGATCGGGCTTGCCGCCATCAAACAAATGATAAATACCAAAATTCGCGCAATCCGCTGGCGTCCCCGAAAACGCATAAGTCTCACACACAAAACCATCCAACGGTTCGACATGACGTGTGCCAAACCGCGTCATCGCCTTGCCTTTCCAACTCTGCTCTTCGGCAGGCACCACGGCTTTCACATCTCCCACCGCCTGAAAATACTCCACTGCAAACAGAAACAGAGGAGAATCCAAACTGTCGTCATTGGTCAATAAAATTTTCAAAAATCACACCTCTTCAAAAGGATACATCGGCTCGCGGCGAAACTCGTATTCAAAATTTCGCATATCCGCCGCTGTTGCGCCGGGTGTATCCACGCGAATCAAAGCCGTACACACCGGCTGATATGCCGCAACAGGGGCATGTACACCCTTGGCTACAACCACCTGAAACGCGGCAGGATCGAGATCGCAACTCGTCATCAAACCCAGACTCACGGGCACAACGCGCCGCGAAGTCAAACTAATCGCGACACCGGTATCCGTCTCCACAATCGCCGTGGGACCCATATCAAAAGAAGTTCGCCCGCCGTGCCGCACCTCAGATTCTCTAAACTTCCCCGCGTGCAAACTGCGCACCCGCACCTCTGCTATCAAAGATGCACCGTGTAAATCATCCGTCTTGCCACCGATATCCAGCACCATGCGATTTCCAACCCCCGCATCTCGCGCTCGCTGCTGCGATTCCGGATCAAAAATACACACAAAGCCCGTAGTATTCCCCCGCCTGTGCAATTCGTGCAAAATCTCCGTACCATCGCCAGCAGATCCCCCACCCACATTATCGCCCATATCGAGCAAACAAACAGGTCCCTTCTGTCCCACAGCCATATCGACGGCATCGGGAACAGTAATATACTCCCCCACAAATTCCGCGCGGTGTGCATACAAATAATCCGCCAGCCGATTCGCCAGCACTTGCGCCAGATCTATATCATCCGTCACCACCACAAATGCCGACCCCATCTCCTCTACATCGGCATACGGAAAACCGAGCACAATACTATTCGACAAAACACCCGGTTCTTTTAGTATCTCATCCGCCAATTCATACATCGGCAAACACGGTGGCGCAGAAGTCAACTGACGCTCGATATTAATCCCAATAGAGGGAAAAGCACCCGCTTGCGTCGGCTTCACTTCCCCTTTCAGCGTTCGCACCATCAACGCCGCAGCTTCCAACCCGCGTTGTTTCTGATCGAGATGGGGATTCGAGCGATAGGCAATGGTCGCATCGCATGCCGCAACCATACGCGGCGACAAATTGGCATGCGGATCAATCGTGCAAATAATCGGCTTTTCTAGCCCAACCACCTCGCGCAAACGCGATAACCAGTACCCATCCAAATCGCGATACTCATCGCCCTCACCTGAGTTTGCCCCATGAGGCGCCACCAGGTACCCATCCATTTCGCCCACTGCTTCCACCTGATCAAACATCATCTGCATCAATTCTTCACAAGTCTCTCTAATAATGCGCCCAGAAGGCGTTGTAGCCGCATGAAAAATCGGCAGTGCATCTATGCCTGCCGACTCCAATCCTTCTAAAAATCCACTGACCTCGTGATGCCCACCCGAATAGTGTTCATACATCGCCCGACCCGTAAAAATCCCATCCCGCCGGAAAGAATCCATAGTCGTTGGCGTGCTGATAAACGTATTCGACTCGTGCAACAGGGAAATAATGCCCACGCGCATCGGAAAGATTACTCCTCTCATATTTCCACAACGAGATACCTCTCATCCACCGTCACCTCATAAGTCTCTGCCACATAAGGCCCCTTCACCAGTCCCGCCATTTCACCCTCGCCTTCTATCTGTGCGACCTCCACCTCATAGCTGCGCACGCGCACACTGGAAGGATCGACCCACGACTGCCCCGTCTTAATATCGTATTCCCACCCATGCCATGGACACCGCAAAATTTCACCCTTGCGCGTGTACTCGTATTCTCCGGGCACTCTCGCGGTCACAAAACCCGACACACGTCCCTTACACAACGCGCCCCCCTGATGAGGACAACGATTCCTCAGGGCATAAAATTCGCCGTGAACATTAAACACCCCAATCTCTCGCCCCTCAATCGTCACCAACTTCCGCTCGCCCGGTGAGATCTCATCAACAGTTCCGATAATATGTTTTGCCATAACAACCCATTTACAATGAATACAATGTGTGCCAAGATGTTTTCAGTTGTATTTCATCATCATGTGTCACTCGTCCCAAAGAACGATTGATATAGATTTTCTCCAAACATGTAACTTTTGCCAACCTCACCCATGATGCTCTCAACAATCCGCATTCGGACCAATTTTCCAATTTAATATCACCTTGATCTAAACGTTCTCGAGATGTTATAGGCACCACCACAACATCAGCGTCACCAATGTCTAATACAATGAGAGCAGGCCGTTGTTTGCGCTCATCTATTCCAGACTGAGGAAATCTAATCAACACGATATCCCCGAACTCATAAGTCATCGTAAATCTTATCCACGTCGTCGTAAGCCGCCAGGAACCGCTCTTTTGAGAGGTGAAACCAATCGCGTTCCTCTTCGTCTTTATCCGGAACTGCGATCACAATATCACCCCCTGGGTTATCGAGAACTGGTTGGCTTAATTCCAGATGTGTTGCATCCAGAATTTTAGCCTTGATGATTTTCATTTTTTGCTCCTTGTGATCACGCCAACTGATACAACGCCCGTGCATTTTCCGCCAGAATATTGCGTCGCACATCCTTATCCATACCTGAAGGCAGAGCCACATCGGGCGCGTCAAAATCCCAGTGAGGATAGTCTGTGGCAAACATCAACTTATCATTCATATCCATATGATCCATCATCTCAAAAAAGTACTCGCGTTGTGGGGGTTCGTCCATAGGCTGCGTACTAAGCCAGAAATGATCGCGGATATACTCCGATGGCAACCGTTTCAAATACGGCAACTCCACCTTCAACTTCTCATAACAACTATCCAGCCGCCACATCAATGGGGGCATCCACGCAAAACCCCCTTCAATCAACACCACTTTCAAATCTGGAAACTCTTCAAACACGCCTTCATACACCAAACTCGTCACCTGAGCCTGAAATGCCGTGGGCATGCCACCGTGATCCTCAATATAATGCGAGGGTTTGCCCGCGCCCGTAATTGGCCCTACGCCTGTGCCGCCAAAATGAATCGCAATGGGCAACCCGTTTCTCACCGCAGCCTCATACATCTTCCAGTACTTGCGACTGCCCAGGGGTTCCATTGTCCGCACAATGAGAAGCACTTGCACAAATCTCGGATCATCGCCCCTGCGGTCAATTTCTGCCGCAGCCAACTCCCCATTTTCATAAGGCACAATCACAGACCCGCGCAACCGCGGTTCGGGCCCGAGCCACGCATCGGCTTGCCAATCATTCACAGCCTGTCCCATCGCCGCTGCATAACGCAAATTTTGCTGCCCACCCACGCCGATCAAAGGCGTCAAAATACCGTAATCCATATCCCACTCATCCAGCAATTGCGCGCGCAAAAATTCCAAATCGGATCCCGGCGGTCCCGAAGGCGGCCATGCATCGTGACGCGCGGCATTTGGCACGGCGCGGGGATACCCCGACCCGATGCGTCCGCGGCCCCCAATGGTTCGGTGATACTCGTGCCATTCCTCCGCCAGATATTGAAACCACATATCCCCCGATTTCATAGTCACATGAACATCGCAATCAATCACGGCTGTTTTTTCGCGCCTTTTTATACCCACCTCGGCCATCAGTGTATCCGCCATCTCGTACCTCCTTGAATTCAAAATGCTATTCAATCACATTATCAGAAGTATAACTCAACATATCGGGGAACGCAAACCCGATATGCGCTGTATTGGCAAACAGTGCAGAACCTCTGCGAAAGATAGGACTTTATCTTTACAATATCAAATGCCCAGTCCTTGACAGTAAGGAGATTTTTAAATAGAATCTGATGGCGGTTATTAAAGACCACGGACAAATAGGATTATTTATAAACCCTGGATCGCAACATGCCTCGAATTTTTGACAACATTAAACAGCATCTTCATTCCGCATTGACCGAGACCATGGAAGTCTCAGAACGCGCGGATTTCTGTGTTGGCTATTTCAATCTTCGGGGCTGGCGTTCAATCGACGAATACGTCGAAAAGTGGGCAGGTGGAGACGGTCATTGTTGCCGTCTTCTCGTTGGCATGCAACAGTTACCACATGAAGAGTTGCGGATTGCCAAAAGTTTTGCAACCGACCAGGGGCGACTCGACAACCAGACCGCATCTCGGCTAAAAAAAAGACTGGCAGAAGAATTTCGAGAACAACTGATCCTGGGTGCTCCGACCAATGCGGATGAGGCGGGCTTGCGGCGACTGGCTGCACAGATCAAGGCAAAGAAACTCGTCGTCAAACTCTTCCTCAAACACCCGCTGCACGCAAAGCTCTATCTCTTGTTCCGACCAGATCCGATCAGCCCCACGGTTGGATACCTGGGAAGCAGCAACCTCACACTATCGGGCCTCTCCTATCAAGGGGAACTCAACATCGATGTATTGGATCACGATTCCTGTCAAAAGCTGGCGACGTGGTTCGAAGATAGGTGGAACGATCGCTGGTGCGTCGATATCTCAAAAGAACTCAGCGAGATTATTGAGGAAAGCTGGGCGCGCGAAGAACTGATCCCGCCCCACCAGATCTACATCAAAATGGCGTACCATTTGTCGCAAGAAGCGCGAGCCGGCCTGACGGAATTTCGGATACCGAAAGACTTCGACAACAAATTACTCGACTTTCAGGCAGCTGCTGTGAAGATCGCTGCACACCATCTCAACCGACGGGGCGGCGTCATCATCGGCGATGTGGTCGGGCTGGGCAAGACGCTCATGGCAACCGCTCTGGCGCGCGTATTTGAGGACGTCCACGGCCTGGAAACGCTGATCTTATGCCCGAAGAACCTCGTTCCAATGTGGGAGGATTACCACGATCAGTATCGGATGCGCGCCCGCGTATTGTCAATCACCCGCGTGATCAACACATTACCCGACATGCGCCGTTACCGCCTGATAGTGATTGACGAGAGCCACAATTTGAGAAATCGCGAAGGCAAGCGATACCGCGCGATCCAGGAGTACATCAGAGAAAACGACAGCAAGTGCATCCTGCTATCCGCGACGCCCTACAACAAGACGTATCTGGACCTGTCCAGCCAACTTCGCCTATTTGTGCCCGAAGACGAAGACCTGGGGATTCGCCCAGAACGCCGGTTGCGGGAAATCGGCGAGACAGAATTCATCCGCCAACACCAGGCATTTCTGCGGTCGCTGGCCGCGTTTGAGCAATCCGAGCACGCGGCAGACTGGCAGGAACTCATGCGTCTATATCTCGTGCGACGGACCCGTAGCTTTATTCGAGAAAACTATGCCACCACCGATGAGACTACCAAAAAGAAATACCTGACGTTCGAAGACGGCAGTCGTTCCTATTTTCCCACCCGGGTTCCCAAAACGATCCAATTCGACATTGGCGACCAGTATTCCCGCCTGTTTGCGGACAACGTGGTTGACGCCATAAACGGCCTGGAACTTCCGAGGTATGGCCTCGGCAACTACGTCACACCCTCGCCAAACCCGCCGCCAACATCAACCGAGGAAAAAATCCTCGACGACTTATCGCGCGCGGGCAAGCGACTCATGGGCTTCTGCCGAACCAACCTTTTCAAACGGCTCGAGAGCAGCGGTCACGCCTTCCTGCTATCAGTTGAACGGCACATTTTGAGGAACTTCATTTTTCTGCACGCCATTGAAAATGACCTGCCGCTCCCCATTGGGACAGCAGACGCTGGGTTACTCGATTCGCATTCCTATGATGAAGATGTGGAAGGCACAACGGGCAACATCTTTGAGGAAGAGAACGACGATGAGACTGAAAACGTCAACGAAGCAAAAGTGCTGAAAACCGAAAAAGATTTCCGCCAACGAGCCGCTGAAGTCTATACACTCTATGCCTCTGCATACAGAAGGCGATTTCGCTGGGTGCCCTCGCACCATTTTATCAAAAACCTTCGCAAAGACCTGATGAGCGACGCCGAAACGCTGCGCGACCTCCTCGTTCAATTCGGGACATGGCAAGCGGAGGAAGATACAAAACTCCGCGCATTGGAAGATTTGCTCATGACCACACACCCGGACCGCAAGGTTCTGGTCTTTACGCAATTCGCCGACACAGTGCGCTATCTGGGACACGAGCTTGCAGCACGCGGCGTATCGCAGATGGAAGCCGTAACCGGAGACACGGACAATCCGACATTGCAGGCCTGGCGCTTCAGCCCAAAGAGCAACGAAAAAGAGGATCGCATTACGAGCGACAATGAATTGCGGGTCATGATCTCCACCGACGTACTCAGCGAAGGACAAAATCTTCAGGACTGCGCCATTGTCGTAAATTACGATCTCCCGTGGGCGATTATCCGCCTGATTCAACGCGCCGGGCGCGTAGATCGCATCGGACAGCGAGCGGACAACATCCTGTGCTATTCCTTTCTCCCTGCGGATGGCGTTGAACGTCTCATCCGACTTCGGGCGCGCGTTAGAACACGCCTCGATCAAAATGCCGAGGTCGTTGGAACCGACGAAGCCTTTTTTGAGAACGAAGACGAACGCGCTGTTCGCAATCTTTACAACGAGCAGTCGGGCATCCTCGACGGCGAAGAAGAAACCGACGTCGATCTCTCCTCTTATGCCTACCAGATCTGGAAAAACGCGACAACGGCCGATCCGTCGCTGAAAAAGAAAATCGAAGATATGCCATCCGTCGTCCATTCTTCACGGGCCTATGCACAAACGCCACAGCGTCCCGAAGGTGCTCTGGTCTATATGCGTACAGCACAAGGGCACGATGCCCTGGCGTGGATGGACCGCGACGGCAATAGCGTAACCGAGAGCCAGTTCGACATCCTGCGCACCGCGGCCTGCGTACCCGAAACGCCCGCCCTACCGCGCCACGAAACCCACCACGAATTGGTGTACAAAGCCGCAGAACACATCGCCCGCGAGGAAGTACAGGTCGGCGGTCAACTCGGCCGCCCCTCAAGTGCCCGATTCCGCACTTATGAACGGCTCAAAAACTATGCCGAAAGCGTCAAAGACACGCTGTTCGACACGGAGTTGCTACATCGAGCAGTAGATGACATCTACCGCTATCCCCTGCGTCAAGCCGCGGTAGATACGCTAAACCGTCAGTTGCGTAGCGGCATCGCCGATGAGACCCTCGCACAATTGGTCATCGCCCTCAGGGATGACGACCGCCTTTGCATCGTACACCAGGAAGACGAACGCCAGGAACCCCAGATTATCTGCTCAATGGGCTTAATTGGACAATGAGGATATAAAATGCCGATAATTCTCGACAGAAACAGAGTCAAACAACATATAAAAAACGTTGATCTCCAGACGCTTTTCATTGAAGAACTCGGCTGGGACCACGGCGGAACGGACCTGGAAATCTCAATCGCCGACAATACATACGCTCTCGAAGCCATTGCCCAAAAACGTGGCATGGTCGCCTACCAATACAAAGCGGACTCCGACGATACCTTCCCCAACCATCCTACCCGCCAGAAGATAGAAAGAGCCGTCACCAAGACCGTCCGCGAACACATCATCATCTATGTCTCCCACGATGGCAACGCGCTGTACTGGCAATGGATGAAACGCGAACCGGGACAAACAGACCGGTCTCGTCAGTATATCTATTACCAGGACCAATCGTGCGAATTATTAAAACAAAAGCTGGAACAAATAGCCGTCGCACTGGGCGAAGAAGAAGATCTTACCATTGGCCATGTTGTGAGCCGGGTGCGTGCAGCCTTCGATGTTGATAAAGTCACAAAAAAATTCTACGACCGTTTCAAGAAAGAGCACAGTGCTTTTCTGGACTTCATCACGGGCATCCAGAACCTTGCAGGCCGCGAATGGTACGCTTCATTGATGTTGAATCGGATGATGTTCATTTACTTCATCCAAAAACGCGGCTTTCTCGACGACAACCCCAATTATCTGCGCGACCGTTTGGAAACGGTGCGCCAGCAGCAAGGCGATGGCAACTTCCACAGTTTCTATCGACTATTCTTGATGAGACTATTTCACGAGGGATTGGGCCAGCCCGAAGCCGACCGCGATCCCGAGTTGACGGCCTTACTCGGCAAAGTCCCGTACCTCAACGGCGGCTTATTCGACGTACACGATCTGGAGCGAGACAATCCGGAAATACAGATACCCGACGAGGCATTCCAGAAAATTTTTGATTTCTTCGACGCCTACGATTGGCACCTCGACGACCACCCACTTCGCAACGACAACGAAATCAATCCCGATGTGCTTGGCTACATCTTCGAAAAGTACATCAACCAGAAACAAATGGGAGCCTATTACACAAAAGAGGACATCACCGGGTACATCAGCCGCAACACCATTATCCCATTCTTATTCGACCAGGCGAAAAAGGAATGCTCCATTGCATTCAAACCCAATGGAGGAATATGGCGATTGTTATCGGACGACCCGGATCGGTATTTTTACGAAGCCGTACGCCACGGCATCACTTATGACATTCACGAAAAAGAGAACCTTGCAGAGAAACGCGAACTACCGCCTGAAATAGACGCGGGCTTAAACGATGTATCAAAACGCGGTGAATGGAACAAATCAGCACCGCCCGACTATGCCCTGCCAACCGAAACGTGGCGCGAGCACATTGCCCGACGCCAACGCTACGAAGAAATCCACGCCAAACTCGCCGCTGGCAAAATCACGACCATCAACGACCTCATCACCTACAACCTGGACATCGAAAAATTTGCCCTGAACGCAATCGAAGGCAGTGAAGGCCCAGAACTCATTCGCGCGTTCTATAAGGCAATTGCCAAAGTCTCCATACTCGACCCGACATGTGGTTCCGGCGCATTCCTATTCGCCGCACTCAACATCCTGGAGCCGATATACACAGCCTGTCTGGAAGCCATGGGGGGATTCCTCGACGACCTGAAACGTTCAACACGCCAGCACAGTCCAAATAAATTGAGCGATTTCATCAATGTAATAAAACAGGTCTCTGAACACGCCAGCGAACGCTACTTCATCCTCAAATCCATCATCATCGACAACCTCTACGGCGTTGACATCATGGACGAAGCCGTGGAAATCTGCAAACTGCGCCTATTCTTGAAACTCGTCGCACAATTAGAAAGCTACGACCAGATTGAGCCACTACCCGACATCGACTTCAACATCCGCGCTGGCAACACACTCGTCGGCTTCACATCGATTGAAGAAGTTCAAGAGGTATTGAGCACCGACTTGATAAAACAAACATTTTCGCTTCCCCAAATTGAAGAACGCGCAGAAATCGCCGACCGCGCCTTCCGCCAATTCCGCGAAATGCAAACCACCCACGGCATGAATGCCGACAAATTTGCCAACGCGAAGTTGGAACTGAAGAAACGACTCGACGACCTACGCGAGGAATTAGACGAATACCTGGCCGATGATTACGGCATCAAAGTGAACAACGAAAAGGCTTACACCCAATGGCGCGACAGCCACCAGCCTTTCCACTGGTTTGTCGAGTTTTACGGGATTATGAACAAGGGCGGCTTCGACGTGATCATAGGAAATCCGCCTTATGTCAATTGTAGATCGCTGGGATATGCTGTGCAGTTTCCCAAGTCCCTGAAATTTCCAGATATTTATGGTTACGTAGTCTTACGATCACATCACATCATAAGTCAAAGCGGACGATGTGGGTTCATTGTTCCTCTTTCAATGACCTTTAGCTTTGAATTCTCTGATCTACGGGAGCAGTTAGCCAACGGCGGGACCCATTGGTTTTCTTCATTCGATAACATTCCGGCAGCACTCTTTTCCGGAGTGAGCCAGCGATGCACAATCTGGATCAGTTCCTCAACGAATAGTGATTCGTTTTCTACTCGTCTTTTCAGATGGCGCTCTGCTTATCGGACTTTTCTATTGGATAATGTAACCTACAACAAGGCGGCCAATGGCATCTCCACCAAAACTTTCGGCATTCCCCGCCTGTCGAATTATTTCGGTGCAAAACTGCTAGCACTGCATATTAAGTCAGGATCTTCAAAGTCAATCTCATCCCACAGTACAAATGGTGCATCAACCAAATTAGGGTTCTCAACAACAGCGCGAAATTTCATTTCGACATATATTAAGCCGCCGCCGGTATTGCATGCCGATAATAGAAGTGCCCTTGCCCCCTCAACATGCGGCTGGGTAACTCTGCCTTCTAATGAAAAAGCATTTGCGGCTCTCGCAATCACAGCAGGAGACGCATGTTTTTGGTATTGGCTAACACGCGGAGATGGATTCCACGTTACAAATTGGTTACTCAAGGATCTCCTTGCTCCCATCACTTCCTTTTCAGCGGATCATTTACACAAGCTGGCCACCATCGGAGAATTACTGCACCAGCACAGATATTCTGCGCTTGTTTTTAAGAAAAATGCGGGCAAATATGTTGGAAACTTCAATTATCAAAAAATACTTTCACTAACGAGAAGAGCCGACTTCGTGTTTCTATCGGGGCTGGGTGCCAGTTGGGCTGATTTGAGAGAATTATTCTCTTTCATTTCTATGGTGCGCGGTATCAATCAGGACGCCGGTGAGAAGAATATACCCACGTCCATAAGAGAACTTTTCGTGCCACCAGATCCCATTGACTTCCACACTGATTGCCGTCTGCACGAGATTGACGAGTGGATATCAACTACTTATTCCATTGAACCTGGACTGGTTGATAGGATTTCATCTGCGTGACTCTTGAGGATAATTTGAAATGAACATACTAAACAAAACAGACTTATTTCATGCGCTGTACGACGCTTTTCGCCAGCATACAGACTCTGTCTATTTTGTAGATGGAAATAATCCGTACCGATTTTCCTTCAAAGACGAATTCGTTAATATTTTCGTTGGCAATATTCACTTTGCTCAGCGTGTTGATCCAGATGAATACCGGATCCAATGTCCAGGGCGTTTGCCAGCGACATTACGCGACCTAAGGAAAAGAGGAGAAAGGGTATTCGTATTAGGATTTTCCGCAGACGTACACGCCTTTAGTGCATGGGATCCAAATAGATTTCTGGCTCGGAATCCGAAAGTTACACAGGTTTCTATCTATACTCGGTTATCACGCCTGCGAGAGGCTAACGCAGAGGGATTCTCAACTTATACTGATACCAATAGGCAAAATGTGATCATGTTTCGCCCCGATCTTCTCAGTTTGTATATGGAGAACTCGACAGCACTCCACCAAGCTACTGATGAGGAATTGCGACATATATTCGAAGTCTATAGTGAAACCCCATTAGGACAACCCCTTTTGCAACCAATTGAGGTTAACCGACAGAAAATCCAAGTAACTCACACTGCGTATCCTCGGAGCCCACGGTTCAGGCAAGAGGTATTGGAAGCGTACTCCCACGGGTGTGCAATGTGCGGGATACAGTTAGACCTTGTAGAGGCTGCTCACATTGTTCCACATGCCCACCCAAAAGGGTCTAATAAGATCAGCAATGGCTTGGCCCTTTGCACTCTGCATCATCGCTCGTTCGATACAGGATTACTCTATGTCGAGGATGACTACTCAATCCATGTGAACTCCGCCAGGGTCGAGCATTTAAGAAAAATGGGCAGAACCGGTGGACTGCGGTGGTACGAACAGCAACTTGAAAGAGAACTGCTCCTACCCGATAATTATAATTTGTTTCCTGAACCAAATAATCTCATTCTCGGGAATATCACTCGAGGGGTTGGGTTGGAGGGGTGAGACAGTGCTATTTCCCGAAAGCAAAGAAGTGAATAACGCTATAGTTTCACCGACGAAGAAACTGATTTTATCGTGAAATACGACATCAAGTGTCGTATGGGGTTGGGTAATCAGAGTAGCAAAGAATGAGGGAAGGAGGCATTAGTCTTGCCGATATTTGATTTATTCTCGAAGCGTCAAAAGAGACTGCGGGGGGAGATGCCTGATGTCTATGTTTATGATGACCTTCCCCATTCTCTCAGAGTGCAGATAGTTCACATCTGGAGAGATATTCTTCAAGGGGAATATAAATTCATAGTCGATACTCTGTGCCGTGAATATGGCGTTTTTGTTTTGGCTGATATGAGTTCATCAGTCTATACAGGTATAAGAGATTATCAAGCCGAACTTTTTGAATTCTTTTTAGAAGAAGAAAATATCGAAAAGGCTCTTGATGCAGTAGAGTTGTCATTTCGGTATATAGAACATCGCTATGTCCCAGAAAGAGCCGATGAAGCAAGAAAAGAATTAAATCAAAGATTTAAGGAGCATGGCGTTGGCTATCAATTCACAAACGGGCAAATTATCCGCATCGACTCTGAGTTCACTCACACTGAAATTGTTAAGCCTGCGCTCAGATTGCTCGGTCAAAAGCAATATGCCGGAGCACAACAGGAGTTCTTAAAAGCGCACGAACACTATCGAAAAGGAAATGCCAAAGAAGCCCTCAACGAATGTCTAAAAGCATTCGAGAGCGTAATGAAAGCAATTTGCGACAAAAGAAGATGGAGTTACAGTAACAACGCAACCGCAAAGCCCTTGATTCAGGTTTGTTTTGATAACGGGCTTATCCCACCGTTTTGGCAATCGCACTATTCGTCTCTGCGAAGCCTTTTGGAGAGTAGTGTACCTACCGGACGCAACAAATTGAGCGGGCATGGTCAAGGTACAACTCCGGAAGCCGTGCCAGATTACCTTGTTGCGTATATGTTACACATGACAGCATCAGCTATTGTATTTCTGGCAGAAGCTGATGAAAAGGCTCCAAATTGACCTACTATCCGACCTGAATTAGTCGGATAGTAGTGACAATCAGCAAGAGGTATTGACATGATTAATCTGGATTTAGAGAAGATCTGCATTATTGAGTCCTTCGGGAGACCCCCAAGCATCATTGATTCTATTTTGCCTGGAAAGGGCATAAGCGGCTATGGTTACGCTATTCCGTTCGACAGTGCTATTCAAGATGCACGTGAACAGAGAATAAATTTAGATAGCTATTTGACAGCTCAAGTTGCCTATTATATGAGCAATTTTGGCAATAGAAAATCCCCGGTTTTGGTTTGGTTTGCCAATAATTCAGATCTCATTTTGTTGTTTATTACTTCACGTCATAATGTCTCTTTCATGAACATAGAGCATTCATTCGATTCTCACACACAGGATTATGTTTTCCAAAATGCAGAGCCGTTCATGTATTATGATGAGCACGGTGCTATCTATCGGGTATATTTTCGTAGTACGGCTGTCAAAAACGATGATAACCTTTTATTTGATATGGGAAATCTTTTTTCACCCAGATTGGGCAATGCTGATGAATGGATTGATCTAATCATGCAGGCACCTCTTAAAGGCGATTACGTTGTTTACTCTGCCGTCACGCCGGAAAAAGAAACCATTGTGAAATGGAAAGGAAAGAAAATCGTTGTAGAATGCGCTTTATGCAGTTTGTCTTACAATGGTATTATCTCGTCATCTGTAGGGTTTGATGATGGATTTTGACAGTTGGCTTACACTGCCTTATAAAACTCCATCTGGTGGTCTCAGCGCGGGATTTTTATTAAATTTGGAAGATGATAACTCATGGTTGACAGCGAAAAGAGAAGAAAAAACTGAGGATCTATGCAAACATTGCGTTCCGAGGTATGAAAAAAAGCATATCTCACTGAGTGCTTAAACTAAGAGGATGATAGATGACCAAACCCCAAATTGCCGATTTGACTATCAATGAGTTCAAAAAACGATGTGCCAATCTCATTGCCGTAGTCCAGCTTGATGTTGGGAGCACTGCATGAGAGTCACAGCCGTCCGTATAGAGAACTTCCGTGGCATCAAGCAACTCGAACTGAAATTTGACGAAATTACGGTGCTAATCGGCGAGAACAACTCGGGCAAGACCGCTGTGCTTGACGCCTTGCGACTCTGTCTCCGAGACCTCAGCTCGCGGCGTGTCGTCTTTGATGCGCTCGACTTCCACTTATCCGATGCAGACGCGGAGCCTTCCTCCGCAGAGCCAATCCGGATCGAAATCTCATTCTCTGAACAAAAGACGGGCGAGTGGAACGATCAACTAATCGGTCGCCTCAATCGGAACGGGATTCTTCAGGTCGGAGACGACGGCCGCAACCATGTGCTCCTGCAAGTGACCTGCAAATACGATTCGGCCAGCCAGGATTTCGCACAGGAGTGGTCATTTCTAAACCCGAATCGAGAGCCTCTGACCAACGTGGGACCTCAAGCACTCGTGGGAATCCAGCAAGAAGTTTTCTATTGCTATCTGACCGCTCTTCGCGATGCAGCGCACCACTTCGATGCGAGTGGCCCGTTCTGGCGGCCATTTCTGCAAAACACCCAACTTCCGGTCGAAAAGAAAACGGAAATTGAGCAGAAATTGCGCGAGGTCAATGAACTCGTCGTTGATTCGCATGCCAGCTTTGGACAAGTCCGAACGGCACTCCGCCAGGTGCAAGATGTGGTTCCCTTGACATCAGGCGATGTCGTCTCGATTGAAGCCGTCCCTGGGCGTATGTTCGACATGCTGGCCAAAGCCCAGATTCATTTGGGGACGATGACCGAGGCGAAAATTCCTGTGGGACGGCACGGGGAAGGGACGCAGAGCCTTGCAGTGCTGATGTTGTTCTCAGCCTTTCTCAAATTGTCGCCGGACAGGGACCCGATTGTGGCACTGGAGGAACCGGAGGCCCACCTGCATCCTTCGGCCGTGCGAGCACTTTGGCACTTAGTCCGCGATTTTTCAGGACAGAAGTTGATCTCGACACACAGCGGTGACCTGCTTGCAGAGACCGACATCCATCATATTCGCCGCCTCTCGCGTACGTCGGATGGCGTCTCGGCCTTCCAGATACCAGCGGATCTCCTGTCGGACGAAGAGAAGCGGAAGTTCAACTATCACATCCGGCTGGCACGCGGCGAATTGCTCTTCGCACGCTGCTGGCTACTGGTGGAAGGAGAGACCGAGGCCTGGATCTATCCTGCCGCGGCCCGTGCGCTTGACAAAGATCTTCACCGAGAAGGTGTGAGAGTAGTCGAATACAGACAGACCGATGTTGGCCTGCTGACGAAGATCGCGAACGCGTTAGGTATCGAGTGGTACTGCGTTGGGGACGACGATACGGAGCGCAGGAATACCGAGCGGAAGGTGAAGGCAAATTTGAACGGGGCGAGTGAGACGGACCGGCTCATCTTCCCGTACATTGACATCGAGAGTCATCTTCTCGGCAACGGATACGACAAGATCTATGCGCCTTACATGCCCGTTCAAAATCTGTCTAAAGTAAAAAAACAGATAGGTGATCCAGACTACTGGACCGAGTATGCTAAAAACCTCCCAGGAAGGGCTAAGACCCGTGCGGCAGCAGATGTGGCAGTCGAAATGGAACAGCGTGGCGTACAAGGCGTGACGAAAGAGATTCGCGATGTATTGGATAAGGTTATCTCACTGGCAGGAGGTACATGATGCCGATTGATCTCAATGGCCTCAATGAGAATCAGCGCACTGCCGTATCGTGGAACAGCGGACCGCTTCTGGTCCTGGCGGGTCCGGGTTCTGGCAAGACGCGCGTCTTAACATTCCGCGTCGCACGATTGCTTGAAGAACGCGAGGACGTGGCAGCACTCGCGCTCACCTTTACGAACAAGGCTACCGTCGAGATGCGCGAGCGCGTAGATGCGCTTCTCGGCGAACGCACAAGTCGCGCTCGTTTGCACACATTTCATTCCTTTGCAGCCGCTATACTGCGTCAGCACGGAAGTCATTTGGGACTACGGCCCGACTTTAGTTTGATCACGCAAGACCAGGACCAAATCGCCATCCTCGACGAGGTTATAGCTGGTTTGCCCGATTATGAAACGCCATTGCCGACGGATCGCAAAAATCTCCTCAGCCTCATTGAACGCCTTTTTGCGGAGTCCTATGACGGGTGCGGAGACGCGCCATCGCTTATTCACACGCCGGATTGGCTCCCACATCTCTTTGTGAGCTACTGCGATACTCTCTTAGCCAGTAACCGGCTCGACTTCGGAAGTTTGCTTCACTTCGCTCGACAGCTTTTGGAAGAGAAGCCTGGCGTCGCACGAGTGGTGCGAATTGGTTGGACCCACGTTTGTGTTGATGAGTTCCAAGACACCAACAAAGCACAATACGATTTGCTCCGGCTGATTGCACCCGATAAGCGACACAACCTCTTCGTGGTCGGGGACGACGATCAGATCATCTATCAATGGAATGGCGCAAGTCCAGAACGGCTCGCGCATCTACAGCGGGACTACGAGATGGATGTGATCCAACTTCCAGAATGCTATCGTTGTCCCGCGCCCATCATCAAGCTTGCCAATCGCCTCATTGCTCATAATCGCATGCGCACTCAGGGCAAGACACCCATCACAGCTCGATCCAGGATGGGCCTGAATAGCAACCCTGTTCGCTATGGTGCCTTCGCGTCGCCAGAAAAAGAAGCGGCGTTCATTCCGATAGATATTCATGCTCGTGATCTCCGAGGTGAGGAGTGCGTGGTCCTGGGGCGATCCGTGAAGTTGATTGAGCGTGCAGCAGACGCTCTGCGCGATGCTGGTTATGAAGCATATCTGGCGCGACAAAAGAGCGACTTCGAGTCGGCTTCCGTGTGTGTGATGGTCGAGGCCCTTCGTTTAGCCAATGGGCGCCACGACCGCGATATCCTGCGACGGCTCTGTCTCGCGTGGAAGAAGCTGTCCGGGCAGACGCTTGAGGTTGACGATGTGGTCGCAGATGCCGTGCTTGTGGGTGGAGATTTCCTGCGTGCGTGGGCTGATGCGGCATCTACAGATACAACAGGATGTGCCGCATTAACTCGCATTCGTTCAGACCTCGTGGATTCACTCGCCTTTCTGGAAATTATCGATTGGTTCCTCCATCAGGGCTGGCAATTGTGGAGGGAAAAAAATGACCGGGATGTCGCCGATGAGGTGACGACCTGGCAAAATCTGCATGACGAGATCGTCCGCGAGTATAATCACGGCAACTTGACCTTAAATGCCTATCTTCAACAGATGGATCTCACTTCGAAAACACCTCGTCCAGGGCCGAACGCCGTGCGCTGTATGACCATGCATGGCGCGAAGGGCCTAGAGTTCAAGCATGTCTATTTAATTGGCATGGCACAAGAGGTACTCCCATCATATTACGCACTGCAAAAGGGGGAAACGAGCCAGGAGGTTGAAGAGGAGCGGAGAAACTGCTTCGTAGCCATCACGCGAGTTGAGGAAACGCTGACACTCACGAGATCTACACAGTACTACGGATACCCGAAGGCACCGTCCCAGTTCCTGACCGAAATGGGAATCGGAGGCAACAAATGATTTGAGGAATATACAATGATGGCTGACAACGGCATTAATATAACCATGACGCCTTCGCATCCCGGCGATTTCATCCGCACGGAAATTGTCGAGGAATTGGGATTGAGCGTCGCGAGGACAGCCGAGATTCTGGGCGTGCATCGAGCCATCCTTTCCGACCTGCTGAACAGCAATACCACCTTATCTGCTGAGATGGCACTGCGTATTGAGAAAGCCTTCGGCATCAGGATGGACACACTATTGCGAATGCAGGCATGGTACGACGCCGCGCAACGTCAGTAATAACAACCAAAACCTTCTGGATTACTTCGTTGTGCCTTCGGCGTGGCGGCTAAAACCATGCCGCAATGACGATAAGCGTACGTACAACGCCCGTAATGACAAGCGCAAGATCGATATGGACAGCCCTTTTTATCCTGATGCAGTAGTCACCTATTTTTTGAGAAGAAAACAATGAAAATATCTTATGACCGGGAAGTGGATGCACTGTACATTTGCTTCAAAGAAACAACCGTGACAACGAAACATCTCGAAGACGGAATTGCGCTGGATTACGATGAGGCAGACCGCCTCGCGGGCATCGAAATTCTCGACGCCATGAAGCGGCTGGATGATCCAGAAACGTTTAAAAAGGTCGTCTTTGAAGACAACTCAACCGGCGAGATCAGTTGATTCATAAATTTGCTATGAATCCTGAGAACAAAATACTTCTAATGCCCGATACTCCTGACTATCCAGCGGCATTACAGCGTTGTTCGAATGATGGGCAGCTATTGACGGTCACAGCGCAGGGGAACCTCAATGTACTCGACAGTACATTGCTCGGCTTCTTCTGCTCGGTGCGCTCTCCTGGAGACGCAATCCTTAAGACCTACGACCTTGCACGATCACTCCGAGATACAGACGCGACGATCATCGGCGGTTTTCAGTCACCAATGGAAAAGGAATGCCTGGATCTCCTGTTGCGGGGCACGGCACCCGTTGTCGTCTGCCCGGCGCGGGGACTCAACCGCATGCGAACTCCGAAAAACTGGAAGAAACCGCTCGCCGAAGGACGCATGCTAATCCTTTCCTTTTTCAACGGCAACATCCATCGCCCGACCTCAGCCATAGCAGTCCAGCGCAACGCACACATCGCCGCACTCGCCGACCGCATCCTTATCGCCCATGCGGAACCGGGCGGCAAAACAGAGACGCTATGCAAGGACGCGCTCGCTCAAGACAAGCCGGTATTTGCTCTGAACTCACCTGATAACGCCCACCTTATAGAACTCGGTTCCATTCCTATACCGGCTGACGATCCTGAAAAACTTATTCCTTGATAACACGGTGATTTTTAAATACTGTCTGAATATAGCAATCAATCTCAATAATTATGCATGCTGGATCGCGGCTAAAGTCATGCCGCGATGACACACGGGACAGCACGGGGACCGTCCCCTACGACGGGGTATGAAGGCGAGTAATTCGAGCATAACTGGCCGCTCCCCAGGCCAGTTTATACCATGCCGCAATGACGGCGCTGTTGATGGCCCCGATTGATTGTAATGACAGCTTTATTGATAGGGTTGATTAATGATTAAGAACTTTTCATCTCGCCTTCTATTACTTCAGCAAGCCGATCAATCAGATAAATCGGTATGTGGATCGCGTTTAGCCCTGTAGATGTCGTGAGTTTTCCCGGTATGTCGAGATTGACCAGAACGCCCAACTTGCTCTCATGTCGCGCAGCGTATTCTGACAGACCACCTGTATCTCGCGGTCTTGTAACAAGCGACGCTTTGCATTCGATGGGTATGGTATCGCCCAATGCCGTGCGAAAAATAAAATCGACTTCGGAACTATTGACGCCTTTTTTCCAACCCGTCAAATCCTGTCCCAACGCCACGAGTTCAGTCGCCAGCATATTCTCGATAATACCCCCAAGGGGCGTGCGATGGGCGGCATCGAGACTTGAGAGAATATCGATACGCGGCAGCGCAGTCAGTCGCAAATCATTGGCCAATCCCGGATCGTAAAGATAGCGTTTGGGCGAAAAACCCTGCTGCTCTGGGCGCGTGCCCTGGATATTGGACTTGTAAATCAGTTTCCACGACTCGAGTAACGCCAGAAAATCCGGTACTCTCCTGTAAAGAGCAGATGTGGTCCGAACCATCTGTGCGTACTTGCTCGGGCTACCGAGATTTGATGCCACACCGCGCAAACACTGATCGAATAAAGATGCTTCAGTTGCCGAAAAAATTCTGGCAAAATCACTGCGATAGTCGAGATACAAATCCCGACGCAACTGCCGCCAATCCATCTGGTCAAAAAACGATGACGCAACCGCCGGTAGCCCTCCCACATTGAGATACGACTGCACGTATTTGAGAAGGCGTTCATGTAAGAACAGGGGTATCTGAAAGAGATCTTCAAAAGCGAGCAATTCTTCCTCTTTGCCACAGCGAAGAAACTCTCTAAAACTGAAGGGTTGCAGCAAAAATCGCGTGACTCTTCCAACGGGAAAGCGCGTCTCTGGCCCAAAGATGCGCGACATAGAACTGCCCGTAAGAATAACCGGTGTGTGCTGCCATTTTTCTTTCATAAACCGCACAAATCCACCCAGCACAGAACTCTCTTGCGCCTCATCAATACACAGAACGCGCTGCCCATCGCCTTTGAACTGGTACACAGTCGCAAGATACGTCTCAAACTCTGCAAAATCCTCACAAGAATTGAGGTCGTAAACCGCGCGGCTGTCCTCCTCCAAATTCAAGTAGAGAATCTCGCGGTCGAGTTTCGGTCTGATAGCTTCTACAAGCGTAGTCTTGCCAACCTGCCGCGCGCCCTCCAACAGAGCGACATTTGGATGCTCAACGCGATGGGCTATATGTGCAATCAGACGTTTTTCCAGATCTCTTTGTATCATGCTTAACCGCTTTCTGAAGGTGTGAATTTCCTCTCTCCAACAAAAAATAGCTAAAAATTGTCATGATTTCAACAGAAATTAGCTAAAAATTGTACGAATCCAATGGTTTTGAACGGAAATGGGCACCTGGGGACCGGTTGTCATGAAACAGATCGCGCTTATTTTTTTGGGATTGCTCTTGATTACCTGTGGCACAGAGTCGCCCACATCGCCGCAGGCGGTGGCGGGAGTTTATATATTGCAGGCGGTTACAATTGACTCGGGCCGCGGACGCGCCCTCGTCTATCTGAATCGTGAATCAGAAGAAAATCCGCCTACAGGACTTATTGAATTGAACCCAGACAGAACCTATCGCTTATTTGCCAGCTTTGGCAGCCCGAATCGGAGTGTATGGGAGACAAATGGAAAATACGCTGTAAATTCGAAACTTGAAATTGCGTTTTCCACGTCAGGAAGAAATTTTTTGGGTTTTTTCTACAACAAACAAAGTCGAATTGCCGTGACGGAATCGATCTCTGGCGCCATTGTGATCCTGGTATTTGAAAGGGACCTGGGGACGCTATCTTAAACCCCTCAGTCACGCTTCCAACACCATCTGCAACAGCGCCATGCGAATAAAAACACCGTTGTGTGCCTGGCGAAAATATGCAGCACGCGGGTCTGTATCAACCGCCGGATCAATCTCACCCACCCGGGGCAAAGGGTGCATCACAATCGCATGATCCGAAAGCGTCGACATCGTCTCCACATCGATAATATATTTCCCTCGCGCCCGTTCATAATCTTGTATCCGGTCGCCAAACCGCTCGCGCTGAATCCGCGTCTGATACACCACATCCACCTTCGACATAACCCTCATCAGGTCGTCTTCTTCCTCAAACGCCACCCCGTGATCTGTCAGATACCCTTTGATATCATCTCTCATACGCACCATCTCTGGCGCGACAAAATACAACTTCACATCTTCGTACTTTGTCAACAAATAAGCCAGCGAACGCGCCGTGCGACCATTGGCCAGATCGCCGACCAATGCCACATGAATACCATCTAACCTGCCGATCTCTTTCTGAATCGTGTACACATCTAAAAGTGCCTGTGTGGGATGCTGCCCCGGTCCATCACCCGCATTGAGAATGGGAACCCTCGCCACCTCTGCTGCCCGCCGCGCAGAGCCGCTCTCGTAGTGACGCAACACAATCACATCGGCATACCCCTCTACAATCCGGATCGTATCTTCGAGCGTCTCACCCTTTGCCGCCGAAGAAAACTCCCGCGCGCTCTCTGTAGTAATCACCTCGCCGCCCAGGCGATACATCGCCGCTTCAAAAGACAACCGCGTGCGCGTGCTCGGTTCGTAAAACAAAGTCGCCATAATTCGCCGATTCAAAATATTTGAACCATAACGGCTGACCACATTCTCCATCTCTCGCGTCGCACCAAAAATCTCATCCATGATATCTCGACTAAATTGCTGCGCCTCAATTACGTGAAACAGACTGTCCATCTCTTACCTCCTCGCAAAAAAAAACGCCCCCATTGAGGGAGCGTTGGTATTCTATTTTGCCAGTCGTCATCTGCTCAAAATATAGGCGAGAACATTGGCTTTTGCAAGAAGAAAAAAACGTGTGAAAACCGACCACAAGTTGACATAAACCAAAAATCAGAGTATCATTTGGCCTTTGACCTCTGGCCACGATCCACCAACTGAGGAACCAACCGTGAGCAACAACCTGAATTTTCAAGACCTGATCATGCGCCTCGAGCGCTTCTGGGCCGACAACGGCTGTATAATATGGCAACCCTACAGCGAAAAAGTAGGCGCAGGCACCATGAACGCCGCCACTGTATTGCGCGTACTCGGACCCGAACCGTGGAACGTGGCCTATGTTGAACCCTCCTATCGCCCCGACGATGGGCGCTTTGGTGAAAACCCCAACCGCATGCAAATGCACACCCAGTATCAGGTCATCCTCAAACCAGATCCCGGCAACCCACAGGAACTATATCTCAAAAGCCTCGAAGCCCTGGGCCTCGATTGCAAAGCGCACGACATCCGCTTTGTCGAAGACAACTGGGAGTCGCCCGTCCTGGGTGCATGGGGCCTGGGATGGGAAGTGTGGTTAGACGGCATGGAAATCACGCAATTTACCTATTTCCAGCAAGCCGGCGGCATGCAACTCGATCCCGTAGCCGTTGAAATCACCTACGGTCTCGAACGCATTGCCATGTATCTCCAGGGCGTCGATGAAGTCTGGCAACTGCAGTGGAACAACACTGTCACGTATGGCGACATCCTGAAAAAACAAGAAATAGAATATTGCAACTACGAGTTCTATTGGGCTGACGTCAACCGCCTCAAATCCATGTACGACATCTTTGTAGCCGAAGCCCAGGCAGCCCTCGACCGCGACCTCGTCATACCCGCACACGACTACGTCATTCGCTGCTCGCACACCTTTAACCTGCTCGACACGCGCGGCGCAATTGGCGTAACCGAACGCGCCCGTTTTTTTGCCCAAATGCGCGACCTCTCGCGCCAAATAGCCGAAACCTATGTCAAACAGCGCGAAGACCAGGGGCATCCCCTTATAGAATCAAAGGACAGGCCTCTACTGGTATCCGAAACAGAAAAATCCAAAGACCTGCCCGAATTAGATGCCGCCGATCTCCTGCTCGAAATTGGCACTGAAGAACTGCCACCTGCCGATGTGGTCAGCGCGATAGCACAACTCGAAAAATTGCTACCCGAACACCTCGGCGAAGCAAATCTCACGTATGACAGCATTGAAGTCAGCGGCACACCGCGCAGGCAATACGCCATCGTCAAAAATCTGCAGGGGCGGCAACCCGATGAAAACAAACAAGCGCGCGGACCAGCCATCCGCATCGCCTACGACAGTGATGGCACCCCCACCCGAGCACTTCAGGGATTTGCCCGAGGACAGGGCATTGATCCATCAGAAGTGGAACAGCGCGACGACTACGTCTGGGCAGGCATCACCATTTACGGGCGCAAAACCCAGGAAATTCTTGCCGAACTGCTACCCGAACTCATCGCCAAACTCAGCTTTGGCAAAACCATGCGCTGGCATTCCGACGGGGTTGCATATCCGCGTCCCTTACGCTGGATCGTCGCTCTCTTTGGAGATCAAATCATTCCATTTACCTATGCGCGCGCAATAGCAGGTCGCACGAGCCGCGGGCTGCGCCCCAATGCCTCTCCCGAAATCGAAATCGCTTCTGCTTCCGACTATCGCGCACAAATGCAAAAACAAGGCATTGTGGTCAACCGCGACAAACGGCGGGAAACCATCAAACAGCAAGTCGAAGCACTGGCCCGGGAAATTGACGGCAGCGTACCCGACGATCCCGACCTGCTCGACGAAGTCACCGACCTCGTCGAAGCTCCGCACGCGCTTTGCGGCACCTTTGAAAGCACGCGCCTTTCCCTACCCCGCGAAATGCTCATCGCCGTCATGAAAAAACACCAGCGATATTTCCCGATGCTCGACGAAAACGGCGACCTCAAACCCAACTTCATCACCGTGTGCAACGGGATCCCCGACAACCCCGATCTCGTCGTCAAAGGCAATGAAAACGTCATTCGCGCCCGATATGCCGATGCCAGATTCTTTTACGAAGACGACACAAACAAGAAACTCGGCGACTTTTTACCGCGCCTGGACACCCTCACCTTTCAAGAAAAACTCGGCTCCATGCGCGACAAAACCCGCCGCGTTGAAAAACTCGTCGGCGACTTATCTGCCGCGCTTGATCTTCGTGAAAAAAATAAAAAAACGGCCCTGCGCGCGGCCAAATTGTGCAAAACTGACCTGGCGACCAGCATGGTCGTCGAAATGACCTCTCTGCAAGGCATCATGGGCCGCTACTACGCCCTGTCTTCCGGTGAAACAGAAGCTGTTGCGCGCGCCATTGAAGACCATTACCATCCGCGCTTCCCGGGCGACTCGCTGCCCCAAACACAACCCGGTCTCGCCGTCTCAATAGCCGACCGTCTCGACAGCCTCGCCGGTCTTTTTGGCGTGGGCATCAAACCCCGCTCAAATGCCGACCCCTATGGTCTCAGACGCGATACCCTGGGCCTGCTTTCAAATCTCCTCGGTTACAAAATGCATTTTTCACTGCGCCATGGCCTCAACGCAGCCGCCAATCACTTGCCCGTTGTGGTCAAACGAGAAGCCCTCGACGAAGCCTTTGACTACATCATCCGCCGCCTCGAGGTACTCCTTCGAGATGAGGGCCTGCGCCACGACGCAATTTCCGCTGCGATTGCAGCGCATTTGGATGACCCCTATCAAATCCAGCGGACCGCCCGGGCATTTACCGCGCAAATCCATTCCGATCAATGGCTCGATATTCTGCACGCCCATGCGCGGTGCAAACGCATTGTGCGCGACCTCTCGGAACACTACGAGCTCAATCCCGACCGCGACTCCGAAGAAGCGTCCGGAGCACTGCACAAAGCCTATCTCGCCGCGCGCAAAACAATGGACACATCCGACGACAAACTCACTGCCCTGATCCAGGTCATGGCCGAATTGCGCGCCCCCATCAACCGCTTCTTCGAAGACGTACTCATCATGGTCGATGATCCCGGCCTCAAACAATCGCGCCTCGCCCTCGCCCAGCACATCGCCGCCCTGCCCGACGGCATTGCAGACCTGAGCCAGTTTGAGGGATTTTAAACGACTTAAAGCTTTATCTCAGTCTGAATATTCAAAATCCGTTGACGCTTAAACCCGCCGGAACCATCTGGCAGATAAGTAAATTCAGCCTCCAATATCACCCCCGTATTCTTTACTGGTTCCAGAACAACCACATATCCAAACCGCGTATTAGGCGTGCCATCAAACAAGTTTCTCAGGCTGCTGTCTCGAAAGCGCTTCTCAAAATACCCCTCGGCCCGTATCACCTTCATTTTGGGCAACTGCTTCAAAAATTCTGGCACGAATTCTACGCGACCTTCCACAATTTGTGCATCGCCGACATCCCCGCGCAAGTGCTGATAAGACCCACTTGCCAACAGAATACTGTAAATTTTTAAAAAAGCCCCTCCAAACACCCCTTGCATCGACGCAGACTGCAACGTGGCTTCGCGCGTGGTGATAGCCCCTGTACTCGGATCGACAATCGCTCGATTGACATCGTAGAGCGCGTCAAAATGCCCGGGCTGAAACCGACCGCTCACCCAGCGATACTCACCTTGCAAGCGCGCCGGCCCCACATTAACACTCACACCGGGCAAAGCGAGACCCGTGCCACTATCCCCATCCAAAATTCGCCCAGCACCCGCATACAGCCTCGCCCTTAAATGCCGCCTATCGATAAAGGGATAGCCCACATCAACACTCGCGGCTGCAAACGCATCGCGCGGCAGATCTGTGCGAATCGAATCGGGCAGACCGCTAAGTTGATCCATATCCACAACCGCCGTGACGCCCATATCCAATAGCGGAATCAGTTGAAATTCGGCACGCCCTCCAAAAACAGGTCCGCCACCTTCTAAATCCAACAAATCGCCGATCAGGGCGCGCACTGTCAAACGCCCCAAAATATCGCGAACTCTCATGTCCAAACCCGCGCGTTTCACCCCCGGCGAACCGTACGTATTGCGATAATTGCGCATCACCAGTCCCGTGCCCAATGTCACCCATTCCAAAGCACCAACGTGCAAAGACAGCCGCTGATTGCGATCATTGGGATCTCCATAGCGCAGGTAGTGAATTTTTCGCAACAGACTCTTCGCACCTCTTCGTCGGCTCGAAAAATCCCATCCACTATCCCGAATACGCCCCTCATGGTCTAAAAAAAGCTCCAGATCAAAAGCGGCATCCAGTTTCCCAATTCGTATGCGAGGCTGCAAATTAAAGCGTTGCCTCTGCTCCTGCTCAATCGTTACAGAACCCATTATCGCAGACAAGTCCCATGGAATTCCTATTGCATCTGCGGAAATACTTTCAAAAATCAACCCCCAGAACGCGACAATCCAACAAAATCGATACCACATAAAATTACCCCCAATGTTTTAGATCCTCTTTTGTCCATTGTCTCAACATAAGACTCTTTTTTTTAAGGGGTCAAGTAAAGAATTGTAAAAAGCGGAACCACCCCATCAGTCAAGCGTTATCAACATAGTCTCACGCACGAGGTTTAACTGATTGGAATCTATTGACAAAGACAGGTTCTTACAATATTTTAACAAATAATAAAACACATCTGGTCCTCCGACTTTTACATCGGGAGAATACCATGAAAATTGGATTGCGGTTCTGGATGGTTGTCTGCTGTGCCTCTTGTATTGCACTGCCTCTTTTTGCCGAAGAAGATGAAACGCCTCAACAAGACAAAGCCTACCGAAATACGATGTTTGCCCTGGGCCAACGTCAGATTCAAGCTGGTGAAATCAACGAGGCCATGGCAACCCTTCAACGCATTTTAGAACTTTTCCCCGAAGACGCCCATGTGTATTCTCAACTGGGTTATATCTACCTCAAACGGAAAGAATACAAAGAAGCCGAAAATGCCTTCAACAAGGCCAAAAAACTCGACAAAAGCCTCGTCGAAGCCTACGTAGGACTTGGCCTTACGTATGCCGAAGCACCCACGCGGGGAATGCAATCTTATTACAACTTTCGCAGAGCCATTGCCCAAGCCAAGCGCGCCACCAAACTCGACCCCAACTACGGCCCGGCCTATCGGTTGCTCGGCGAAGTCTATGAGCGATTTCAAGAAGACCACACCAGGTCCATGCAGTATTATCAGAAATACGTCGAACTCGAACCCGATAACCCCGAGGGCCTTTATTATTTCGGTTTAGCCTGTGTACAGGCCAAAGAATTTGACAAAATTCTCGAATATATTGCCCCTTACCTTTCGGCAAACCCCGACGTCGTTCAACTCTTGCCCATTATCGCACAGGGCCATTTTTACAATGACGAGACGCAAAAAGCCCTTGAACTCTTCGAGCGTTATCTCGCCAACATCGAAGGCAGTGAACGCGCACATTACACCAATATTGCTTACGTTGCCTCAGATATAGAACTCGAAGAATACCACGCCACCACACCGGGTCCCGAACAACAGGCATATCGCGAGCAATTCTGGGCGCGCCGCGACCCCGACATTCTCACCAAACTCAACGAGCGCGTCATCGAACACTACCGCCGCACGTGGTATGCACGCACCTATTTTTCGTCCAATGTCTATCCCTGGGATGAGCGAGGTGCCGTTTATATCCGATATGGCGAACCCGACTACCGCTCGCGCTCCAATGATCGCAACTTTGTCCAAACCGCCGAAGTAGAGCGCGTGCGCACGCAGATGGCCGTTGACATCTACGGTCCTGAAGCGGCCTTCTTCACCTTCACGGGTCCGGTCTTTCCCGTTCGCACCAACCGCGAAACAGGCTCCCTCTTTGATCCAGGCGGTCCTTCCGACATAGGCGACGAGAGTTTTACGTCCGAAGAAGCCGGCGAAGGCGTCGATGAAAGTATGGGCGAACTCCCCGAGGCCGAAGGCGGTGAGGCTGCGGACTTCAGGCTCGGTTTTGAGCGCAATCCCTTTGAGCGCGATGGCACCATCGGAAGCGTTCTTGATGAGCAAACGGGACAGCTCAACACCCGCCTGCAGTTTGGCCGATACGCACCTGTTACCATTGGCAATGAGTTTGATACCGTGCCCTGGGAGACCTGGACCTATATTCAACTCAATGGGGGCATAGAGATCACATTCACCGACGAATGGGGCAATGGACGCTATGACTTTGCCCCATTGCCCGAAGCCACAACCGAAGATGCCGAAGCCATCGTTTATATCGCCCGCATGACCGAACACATGCCAGAAGTCATCTACCAGCAAACCGTATCGACTTCGCCCGATTTTTATCGCCCTGGACTTCCCGGCGATATACTCAATTTTTACTATGATCTGGCGCACTTCCGCGGGCCCGACGGCCAAACCAATCTCGAGATTTATTACGGCATCCCGCCCGAGCAGGTCGAAATTGAACAAGAAGCTGATTCGAGTTTCATACACGTACAATTGGCCGTTGCGCTGGCAAATGAAGGTCACACATCCATCTATCGCACAACCGATGCGTTCGCGTATCGCGGCGCGCAAGTACCCAGCGCAACCGAACAGGGAGCTTTTGTGCCTGAAATTGTCAAAACACAGGTACCGCCCGGCAAATACGAACTTCAAGTACAAATGAAAGACCTCATATCTGGACGCACCGGACTCTACCGGCAAAGACTCGAAGTCAGAGACTATCAAATCCCAGAGCTTCAAGTCAGCGATATTCAACTGGCCTCGAGCATCGCGGAAGAAGGCGCGGCAAAATTTCAAAAAGAAGACGTGTGGATCATTCCCATTCCCACACGCAGTTATGCCGCAACGCAAAATGTCTATGCCTACTTTGAAATCTACAACCTGACCAAAGACACCTTTGGACAAACCCGCTACAAAACCGAATACCGCATTCGCTCCAGTGCTATGCCCGCCGTTGGCGTATTTGGTGCTGTGGCCACGGGGTTGCGAGCTATCTTTAGAACCAGCAAAACCCAGGTGGCCATCACCAACGAACTCACGGGACGCGATGCCGACGAGCGCGAATACGTCGAAATCGTACTCAACGAAGTCAAACCCGGCGTCAACGCACTCGAAGTCATCGTAACCGACCTGGTCAGTGGCAAGAGCATCGAACGCGAAGTGCGCTTCCGGTATGGGAATTAAAACACTCTCTTATGCGCATCATCGCTGGCGAATTTAAGGGCCGCCGCATTCCCTTTAACAACAAAAAGTACGGCAATGCCCGCGTCACATCCGACTTTGTAAAAAAAGCCGTATTCTCTTCCCTTGGCGAGATCCTCTACGGCAGTTATTTCCTCGACCTCTTCTCCTGCTCTGGTCAAATCGGCCTTGAAGCCTGTAGCCGCGGCGCACAGGTGGTCATCAATGAACCCGACCGCCGCTGCAACCACTTCATCGCACAGCTTATAGAAAATTGGCACCTCAACGACCGCATCCAGCTTTACGCGCGTCCCGCGCAGAAACTCTTGCCCCAACTCGCGCATTCGAATGCCCTATTTGACATCCTATACCTCGACCCCCCCTACCACCAACAATTAGACGGGCAACCCATGTCCTGCGCCCTGCTCACCCGCCTCGCAACAACCCCCATCCTCGCACCCAACGCCCGCGTTCTCGTCCAACACGCCTCCCAAACAACGCTACCCAAATCCTTTCCCAACCTCATCCTCTCTCGAGAAAAAAAATACGGCGACACAACGCTGAGCACATACGCCGTAAAATAGATTGTCATAAAGTTGAATAATACGATCCATTAAAACCTTCAAATGAGCTTCTTGGGAAGTTGTATGCCGCTTGTTCAAAGTATAGCAAACTGCAAAAAATCCTTGTTTTCCTCGATAAATTGACTATATCTAAAAAACATTCCTTAATGGTCAGTAAAAAAAGTTTGTTATTAACTCAAACCAGAAGGTTTTAGCTGTCATTGCGGCATGGTTTAAGCCGCAATCCAGTGGTTTGGTTATCATTGCAACATGGTTTAAGCCGCCCACTTAATTCGTGTTCGTAGAGTGCTTGGAGATATTATGTCAAAAAAAATAACAGTTTATGATCAGCGAAAATATCGCGTGAAAAATGTTGAGGATGCAAAACAGATTTCCACTAATTATCTCAAAGATATCGATCTTAACAAGGCAATTGAGTTTGGACTGCCAGAAGTAGATGACCGATACCATCTTTGGCGAGTACCCTTAAAGGGTAAGGATAACAATAAGATAGGTGAGATAGTAATTGATGCATATACGAGTTTGATACAAGAACCAAAGACAACTCAAAAGGAGATCTTAGAAGCAAGGTTGCTCGGGCGTACAAACGGTAGAACTAAAAAACGAAAAAAAGCTGGTGTGCCTAAAATTTCAAATTTGAGAAACTCAGTTGGTTTGGGAGACAGTGAAGAACTGCTTTTGCAGACACCATCTGAATCGGTTGATCTCGTATTCACGTCTCCTCCTTACTATAATGCTCGGCCTGAATATTCTGATTACATTCAATACGATGAATACTTACTCAAAATGAGAAAAATTATACATCAGTGTCATAGAGTTCTAAATGAAGGACGGTTTTTTGTCATAAACATATCGCCTGTGTTGATTCGTAGAGCAAGTCGAAATGAATCTTCTAAGAGAATAGCAGTGCCTTTTGATATTCACAGAATTTTTATCGAAGAAGGATTTGAGTTTATTGATGATATAATATGGGTAAAACCGGAAGGTGCTGGTTGGGCAACTGGACGAGGTAGAAGATTTGCGGCTGATAGAAATCCGTTGCAATACAAATCTGTCCCCATAACAGAATATATTTTGGTCTATCGAAAGAACACGGATAAATTGATTGATTGGCATATCAGAAAACATCCAGATCAAAAACGAGTTAAAGCGTCTCGAATTGAGGATGGGTATGAGGTAACGAATATCTGGAAGATTCATCCTGCTCACAGCAAAAAGCATCCAGCAATATTCCCATTAGAACTTGCAGAGAAAGTGATTCGATACTATTCGTTTAAGAATGACGTCATTCTCGATCCCTTTGCGGGCATTGGCACAGTTGGAAAAGCTGCCTCCAAACTCAATAGGAGATTTGTACTATTTGAAATCAATGAAGAATATGTTAATGAAATTAAGAAGAATATTGAGAACTGGTTGCAGCAGGAAGTCGAAGAAGTGAATTGGATAAACTGTGAGCCAGTTGCACCTATCAAGCACTATATTGAATTTTAGAACCGGAGAAACCAATGTTTTATGAGACAATATCGCAAAATATCCCCCGTATTGGTGAATCTCTGGCAAGGTATCGAGGTGTTGAAGTAATTGACAGGATTGGTGAGGATATCGTTAAGGAAGTTGTGACCTCTGTCCTGTGCGGTGGGAATATCCGTTCTTTAACCGAAGGGTTGACCCGGAGAAGATTGACGCTTTCAAATGCAGCACTATTTGTGACTTTTCTCAGGTCTGGTCAGGATATTGAGAATTTTGTCGATAAGATCCCGGAGATTGTAAAAACCGAACTAAGATCAAGAATACCGAATGAGAGAAAACTTTTTTTGCAATGGTGTATCGGTCTAACAGGAAAAAGTATCCAGAATGTATTGAGAAGTAGGGATAATGAATTTGATAATTACCTCAATGCGCTTGAGGAATCACTTAAACAATCTACGGATAAATGTAAAATTGACTATGGGGAACTCGAAGGTATTTTGAAAATCCAGGGCGTGGAATGCAAGGTGGATTGGCCATTCATTCTCTATCTTTTTGCTGCCATTGGCACTCAAACATTAGCGATTAGAGGTTCCGAAAAATCAATGTATGGTAAGTTGTTTGAAAAGCTTATATTGGGTTCCCTCCTCTCATTATTGGGCTTTCGGAAAATTGATCCCCAAAATACTGATGAGACCAACAAAGTTTACTGGTTATCCGACCGAGGGAAAAAACGAGAGAGTGATGCCACCCTTTTATATGAACCAGACGTGATGTGTGACTTTAAATAGCGAAAAAGAGGTTCCTCGGCTATCTTGAATTGTTCACTAAACAAGAAGCCATTCAACGAAAGGAACCTCCGATGTATAATTTAGACCTTTTTGTCATTGCAATCTACTGTTTTATTGAAGACGAACTCTATCCGGCTTTCTGTAAGGTGCATGGCAAGCCCCGTCGGGCAGGCTTTGACCCCGGTTTAAGTGATGCCGAATGCCTCACCATAGAAATCGTGGGTCACTTTTTGGGATATTCAAGCCAGAAAAAACTTTATGAGCAGATGAAAGAACACTTCATAGATTGGTTTCCCACTTTGAAAGACCGTCCTGCCTTTGTGCGTCAATGTGCCAATTTGTGGGTTGTCAAGATGTGGATGCAACAGCGGATTGTTGCCAGCTTGGAAGGGCATCAGGCATCCTGCCAGATCATAGATACGCTACCCTTACCGATCTGTAAACTGGCAAGGCGACATTATCGCAAGATATTTACAAGAGAGCCAGTCTTTGAGTTCCCTCCCCCCTCAAAAGGCTTTTGTGCCGCCAAAAGTGAAGCATATTTTGGCTTTAAGGGTGGCCTTAGGATCACGGATTATGGTCTTATTGTCCACGCGCCGATCCTGCAAGCGTATGGACACGACAAGAACTGCCGAGACGCACTCCTGAATGGTACGATGGGAGAGACAACCGTCTTGGCAGATGCGGCATTTATGGACTTGGACTGGCAAAAAAGGTGTTTTGATACCTACCGCATACGCATAAAGACACCCTTAAAGTCCAATATGAAAGAAAATCCTGAACGCACCCCTTTCATTTTGCCCAAAGCGAAGAAAGCCACAAGGCGATTAGTCGAAACCGTTTATGCACAATTGACAGAACGTTTACATATTGCCCGCATGAAAGTGCGAGATGCATGGCACTTATTGAACCTGTGGCATACCAAAATCTTAACCCATACCATGTGTGTCTTTCTCAATATTATCAATTACAGAGACCCGCTGGATTTTGACGGTCTCGTAAAATTTTGAAGTCACACATCGCGTATGAACCAGGTGTTGGTGTAAGATTCGACATTGGTTTTATTGGGCCGGGGAATACAGAGATATCTTTGGATAAAGTATCGAGGTTTGAAAGAGAGATAGAATTGGGCAGACAGACACATTACATGTCGACAATTATTTTAGTGGATAGAATTGGTGAACGCAGTCGTATTGTCCAAATGGCTGAAGCCATAAATGGCAATATTGTTCAAATGAGTATGTCCCACTGGACTAAAGAAGTAGCAAGTATATTGGCGGAGAAAATTGATTTTGAGCATCCCATACTGGATTTATCAAATCGCAAGAGTTTAGAATACATTAAAGAAGGTATGAAACAAATCAATCTGCGAGAATTTATATGACCTTATTCAACTGGCGGGTTCACTTTCTAACTGACGTTACGCATAGGCACAATATAATGCGCCTGTCATTCTGAGCGGAGCGCAGCGGAGTCGAAGAATCTGCTGCCTGAACGATATGCATAGGTAAAAGATGCTTCGTCAGCCTATCGGCTTCCTCAGCATGACAGAAACGCGAGACATGCGTAACATCAGTTTCTAACTTGCTATTCACTGGCAAAATCACTATGTTATGACAATTGTAAAAGCCATTATACCTGAAGGAGGAATCTACAATGGACAAACTCAGTTCCGCTGTTGATTTTAGACCGCGCAGCCGCCAGCTTTACATGGGCGACATGCCCTGGCTCCCGCGCATTACAGATAAAGCCCGCGCCAAATTGCGAGGCTGTATTGGTGACTACGTCTATCCGTGACCAGCTGACAGAAAGTTCCTGGAGGAACTTGGCGTTGAAGCCGAAGAATTTACGAACATCATCGCGTCCAGCCCGACCGATGCCGAAGTCATCGAAAAAGTAAAACCCATCTGGGACAAGTCGCATTCTAAATGAGAAGCATAGAGTTTGCGATAACAAAAAAGCCGCCACAATGTGTGGCGGCTTTTTTATTTAATTACAGTTATAGGCAACGTCAAACCATCACGACCCCAACCTCTCTACACCATTTCTCAGAGCCACAGGTTTTCCACCCACCGGTTTGCCAAATCCCTGTGCAAAAATCAGAAAGTCGCTGAATCCTACCATCCCATTGCCATCCAGATCGTATTTTGCTTCAAAACCCGCATCACCTTCCGACAGACCAAATTTGCCGGTAAAAAGCAAAAAATCCGTGAACCCGACCGCTCCATCCCCATCAAAATCCAGATTTGCAACACTAATGCCCGGCCTGATCAGTTTCACTTCTACAGTCTTGCCATCCTGACAGATAAAAGCCACAACCGTCTGATCCTCCCCCTCATCTACAATCTCTGCCAGATCATAGGACTGATCCAGAGTCCATTTCCCGCGCACTGTCACCTCTACCTTCCGAGGCATACTCGGCTGATTGACAATTAGTGAGCCATCCTGGCGGTGCCGCCTTTGAATGGTCCAACTCCACCCAAAATCCGGATCCGCAACCGAAAGCAATAAGCCATCATTCACTTCGCGGGTCATCACCAAACTCGGCAAAGATACAGCCTCAACCGGACCATCCGTCGGCCTTGCATCCGTATTAAACAGCGCGTAGCCCGTCGTCTTCATTCCCGGATGATACACGATATGTGCCTCTTGATCTTGCTGCCACACATCGTATTCCGGTGCGCTCGCAAACGCGCGTACTTGCCCCGGCGACCGCTGAACCAGCACGGCATAGTGATATGACGCACCTTGAGGCGAGCTCCCGTGATCCAGATACGCCAATTCAAAAGACCCTGTACCGCCACTATCTCTGCCGAAATCTTCAGAAACTTGCACCTGACGCTGCACCCGCAAACCCTCTCCATTGGGAATCACATACCCATTGTCCGCTGCATCCATCACCCATGCGGTCTGCCCCGTTGTCCCCGAAAATGTATAGGGAATCGCCCGCACACTTTCCCCATTCACCCCCGTAGGACGGTCTTGGGATATAGACGCCTGAAACAGCGGCGTCACCGTCGCATGCCCACCATCATTATTCACAATACCCGACCCCAGGCAAACAAGTACATCATCAAAACAAAACACCGTCTTAACCGCCCGAAAACTCGTATTGTACTCCGTATCGTGCAACTTCAGCGCGAACACACCGTTTTGTCCTTTCAGATTCACCCCACCCACAAAAGTCTCATCCGAAAAATTGCGATGGTCCATCTTCTGGTTAAGCTCCGCATGACTCAGGCGAATCACCGTCGTACCGGGCCACATGCTCCAGTCCCACCCCTCTCGAACAATCCCACTCGCCTCGCGCGTAACCGGATCACCACTCGCGTAAATCAGCATCGAACCATAGCTCAAATAACGACCGAGTTGATTTTCTCCGCCGGATGACGACTCAAAATCCCACACATATTTGCTCCACCCCTTCATACTCACCATCCAACCCGCACGCCGATGAATGGACAACGCGCCATAAGGCAGCGTCCAATGCCCAGACGGCGCAGCGATAGGTGGATGCCCCGCCGCTGCAAAATCCACCATCATCTGCATCGCACCCGGCGTATGCAAATACATAATCCGCGCAGCTACCTGTTCGAACATACCCTCTATCAGCAACTGCGACTTCGGTCTCCAAAGCTGCATAAATGTACCAGATAATTCCACATCCACCGAAGGATAGCTCAAAGCCATATACATATACGCCGGCAACAGTCCATCGGTTACCGTTGTATTAAGCGGAAAGCGACCACCGATAGCCGTCGAAATATCATACGTATTCGTCATCACCTTGGCCGTCAACAGCGCCTGCTTCAAATTATCGCGCTTCTCCTCGGCAACCGCAAAAGGCGTATCGTGCAACAAATACACCAGAATTGAAGCCACGTGAAAAGCATTTGGCGCATACGCATTGGCATAGATACCCCGGTGATGAAAACCCACAAAATCCGGCTTAATCGTATCCAGCCACCCGGGCGCAATATCCAGCGCATTGTTGAGCCATACAATATAGCGACGCATAGTTGCCACTTTCTCAGGCGTATCGTCCATCATCAAAATGCACAACAAACGATACATCGCCACCGAACGCAAAAAATCTGCATTCGTGCCCGGATCCCAGGTCTGTTCATACAACTCTCCAAACATGCTATACCATCTCAAGCTCGCCAATTCCCGTTCCAGCCGCTCTGTATCGCCCAGAATATCACGCATCAAATACACGGCATGAGCATAGCTCGCAATCCGCAAAAACTCGTGATGCATCGCGCCTACACCACTGCCTTCTGCCCATCCCTGATCGTGCAGATAATCGAAGAGATCTATCACGCGATCTCTGGCTTCATCATTGCCATTCAACCGATAATCCAGCACCAGACGCAACAAAACCCCCTGGAAAACACTCTGAAAAAGGGGTTTATAGGGCGATCGCTCGGCAAACAGAGGCTTTCCCAAAATGCGGTCATCCTCTCGCCGAATCTCATAATCTGCGAGATTGCGATGCCCTCGCCTCATATAGGCTGTAAGCTCATTGAGCCGAATCCTCACAGGCTCCCGCAAATCATCCTTCACCTCGTTGCCGAACACCCAGGTCTCATACCGCCGGGCAATCGTCTCAAAAGCCTGTCGTTCCTCATCGGTGATCTGCGAAGGAAGCGGACCCGGCAATGTGTTCAGACTCCATCGGTATTCGCGGGTTTGCCCTGCTCTTCTTGCATTGACAAATGGAACCTGTGCGTCGGCAGATCGCCTGAGGTCAATCCTTTCCACCAATTCCATCAGATCCAGATACACAGTCCCGCTATTCGGCGCACGGATATCAAACGCCGTCACCCGTCCATTACCCGCACCCGTATAAGAATTGTTCCGCGCATCCTCTTGCAAACTGATCCACATCGTCCGCCAGCCCGTAAAATTCAAGCCAAACTCAAACTGATAACGCGGGTTATTTGCCCCCAATTCTGATTCTGTGCCAAACCCAAAAGTCAGCACCTCGTTAAGAGCCTCCTCGTTGTACACCCACGCCCGAAATCCATCCAGTGCCCGATTGCTTTGCGTTGCAGGATCCGTAAACACAAGCCGCCCGTTATTTTGCCAGGTCCATTTGAGAGATTGCTGCCCTGCCTTATAACATCTCGCCGAAAGCGAAACCTCGCTGCCCGCATCTGCCCGATAAATCTCAGACATCTCTTCAAAATCATAGCGCCATGGTGTATTCTGTGCCATCGCAACGTTGACCATCCCGAGTATAACGTTTGAAAAAATAATTACCCATATCTGTAAATTCATCACAACCTCTTTTGCATATTCACTGACGTTACGCAGAGGCACAATATCCTGCGCCTGTCATTCTGAGCGCAGCGGAGTCGAAGGAGCGGTGATTGCTATAATAAAGGGTAAAGAAAAAAGTTGAGTAAACAGGCCATAGTTGCCAAATTCGAAGATTGCAAAAAAACCATTTAATTATCTTCTTCGAGGAGGCAACCATGGCCAAGCATCACAAGCAAATCGAGTATGTAGAACCCAACACCTTGATCGTTGGCATTGATATCGGTAAATCGGTTCACTTCGTCAAGATGATGTTAGAAGGCAGGCAGATCGCGGCATTCAAACTCTACAATGAAGGTATGTCCTTTATGTCATTGCTCGACAAAATCCGACAGGTTGAAAAGCACCATCAGTGTGCGGCAACCCTGATTGGTATGGAACCTACTGGACATTATTGGTTGCCGTTGGCCTACTTTCTGCGGGCTCATAAACAGCCCTTCGTCCTGATTCAGCCTTCCCATGTGCGCTGGTCGAAAGAGATGGGGGACAACAGTCCCTTAAAAACAGACGACAAGGATGCTGGTGTCATCGCTGATATGGTACGCCAAGGCAAGTCTCACAGGGCCTATCTGCCTGAAGGGGTCTATGCCGATTTGCGTGCCTTGACAGCGATGCGCTATGAAAAGAAAGATCAAATCACAGCGGCTAAAAACGTGCTTCATCGTATCCTGGATGTCCTCTTTCCTGAGTTTGTGTCCCTCTTCAGCGATATAACAGGCAAAACCGCACAACAGATCCTCAACGTAGCACCTACGCCTTTGCAGATACAAGCCCTTGGCATTGATGAACTTACTCTCCTGATCCAAAAGGCATCAAATCGTCGCCTCTCCAAAGCCAAAGCACAGGCCGTCCTTGAAGCGGCTTCCACCTCCATTGGCGTGAACCAAGCCATAGACAGTATCTGCCTCGAACTGATGCAAACCCTCTGCTTAATGGATCTGCTTAAAACCCAACTGCAAGAAATCGAAACCCAAATGAACGAACACCTACAACATATACCCCAAGCAGGATATATGTGCTCAATCCCTGGACTGGGACCAATCAGTGTGGCATCTATACTCGGCGAAACAGGCCCCTTTGAGGCTTATCAAGCACCTGAACAACTCATCAAACTGGCTGGCTTAAACCTCTTTGAAATCTCTTCAGGATATAAAAAGGGCACACGAAGAATCGCCAAAAGGGGACGCGCAAGACTTAGACGCATCCTCTATACAGCGGTCTTTCCCCTCATCTTCCATAATCCCATCTTCAAGGAGGCCTATCACCGATTTAAAGGGGCAGGAAAACCCACACAAAAAGCCATTATTGCCCTTTGCTCTAAACTCTTACGCATCCTCTTCGCGCTGGTCAATAAACAAGAAACTTTCAACATAAATGGCAACACCAAAAAGGAAAAAACGGTATCTCAAGTAAAAAAAGCAGCTTAAGCTCCTGGGATGAGCAGGATAGAACGAAGTTGTACATACGGGCTTTGACCCTGAAGCGGTGACCTGTTCGTCTGCCTTCTCAGGAGCTTGAATGAAGCAATTTAAGGGCACTGACCCTGAATGACATACCTGTGTAAAGCCCTGAGACATATCTGGCAGGAATACCTGCTCGCTCGCGAATTTGGCACTTTTTCTACTTGACTTTCTTATACCTGTACAACTGCGATAGCAGTTCATCTACTATAACCTAATTACCTTCAGAAGTAAAAGATGCTTCGTCAGCCTGACGGGTGTTGGGCGCAGGAGATTCATTGCGCCCGCCTCAGCATGACAAACATCCGAGACATGCGTAACATCAGTTAGTCAATAAACACCATAAAGCAATTATTTTTTGATATTATAGCAATCGTTTGTCCTTTGCAACAAGATATATGGCAATTTCTGCCAGGTCAAGCTCTTTTTCGATCATCTTTTTCGCCCGTGACCCTGCATTGGCGCACTGCGTAACATCAGATATTCATTTAAACGCGGAACAACTCGCCCATGCGCCTGCCCAAAAATCGCCCGGCCAAAAACAAACTCACAATCAACAACACCATACCAAAAACACCCATCGCGCTGGCCAAATACGCACCATCTGCAATGCGCCCCATAAGCGCGTAAATCGCTTTTGTGATGGGATAGTATTCGTCCTTAAGCGCCAAAATCAAACTATCGCTCACCTCGAGCATTGCAAACGCAAAACACAAAATACCACCAGCCACCAGATTGGCTAAAATCAGCGGAAATGTAATTTGAAAAAGCGTGCGCAACCGAGAAGCCCCCAAATTTTGAGCCGCCTCTTCCAGCGTCACACTCGTCTGCTGAAATCCCGCATACGCCGCGCGCACCATATAGGGCAACCGCCGCACCGCATAGGCAATAACCAGCAGTGGTACGGGATAGTGCCGCGCATCTAAAAAAGTGCCCGAATACCCCGCCAGATACCCAAAAGCCAGCACCAGACCGGGCAGGGCTAAGGGCAACATCGCCATCGCATCCAAAACGCCTTTATAAGGAATGCGGGTGCGCGTGAGAAAATAGGCAATGGCAATGCCCAGAACAACATCCAGCGTTGTACTCAGCACACTCAATATCAGACTCATCTCAATGCTGGACAGAGACATCGGGTGCTCAAAAACCATCGTATAAAATCGCCCCGTCGTCTCCTGGGGCAGCACAGCCATAAACCAGCGCTCGGCAATAGACGTCAAAAACACACTCATATGCGGAATAAGCGCAATGCCCGTAAGCGACAACATCGCGGCATAAATCAACACAGTCATCCCGCGAGAAGCGGGGCGTGACCCCGAACTGATATACCCTCGCGCAATCATCTCATAGCGGCGATTGCCCAGCGTCGCCTTTGACAGATAAAAGAAAAAGACCGTCAACAACAACACAAAGACAACGAGTGCGTAAGCCATCGGATTTTCGTTAATATCCTCAATAGAATTGAAAATCTCGACCGCCACGACCTGGCGATAATTAAAAATAAGCGGCGTCCCCAAATCGGTAAACGCCCAGATAAAAACAATAATCGCCCCGGCAAAATAGCCCGGCAACATCAGCGGAAAAGTTATCGTACGAAAAAGGCGGAACCCCTTGCTGCCCATATTGCGCGCCGCCTCTTCCAAACTCGGATCGACATTGGCAAGTGCAGCGGCCACATTGAGATACATAATGGGATAGAGATGCAGCACCTCTAAAATCACCACGCCCACAAAGCCACCACCGCCAAACCAATCTATGGGCTGATCGATAAGCCCCAAATCCATAAGCAACAAATTGATGGAGCCAAAACGCGCAAACATCTGCTTCATGCCAATAGCCCCTACAAACGGGGGCAAAACCATCGGCACGAGAATCAAACCATTGAGAAACCCTTTGCCGACAAAATCGTATCGCACCAGCAAAAACGCCAGAGGCAAGCTGAGCAACGTAGTCGCAATAGTCGTAATCATGCCCAGCCGAAAACTATTGAGAATGGATTCTTGATAAACCGGACTCGTCACCATCAATTCGTAAAACGCAAACGTGAACCTGCCATCGACCACCAGCGACTGCACAAAAGCATACCACAGGGGATAAAACAAAAAAAATCCAAAAAAAACGATCAACCCCACCAAAAAAATGAGCGTGGGCCAGTTGAGATCAAACCGCCTCATCGCGGTCCTCCGCTTCATCGCGCAACATGACCACCTGCGAAAACCCCAGTCGCACCTCATCGCCGGGTCGTGCGTGCTGCATGATCGCGCCGTACTGAATCAGTTTGACCTGATCGCCACTTGCCAATTCAACGAAAAATTGCTCGATCTCGCCCAGATAAATTGCCCGCCGCACGCGCCCGCAAATGACATTATCTGTCGCCCCAGCTTTATCCGAGAGAAAATCCATCGCCTCGGGTCGAACCGCGCACAACACCCGATCCCCCACCTGAATACCCTCATATCCCGCCTGCCCGCGAATATCTCCCACATCTGTTGCAGCGACCATCTCGTCGGATTCCACAAATTTTATCTCTCCGGAAATCAAATTGATCTCACCAATAAAATCCGCGACAAATCGCGTGAGCGGTTGCCTGTAAACCTCCCGCGGCGTGCCGATTTGCGCCACCTTGCCCATTTGCATAACCGCAATGCGCGCACCCATTGCAAGCGCTTCTTTTTGATCGTGTGTCACATAAATCATCGTAACATCCAAAGTTCGCTGTAAATCCTGTAAGTGCTCGCGCATCTCCAATCGCAATCGCGCATCCAGATTGGAAAGCGGTTCGTCCAGCAACACAACACCCGGTTCTATGACCAGTGCCCGCGCCAATGCCACGCGCTGTTGCTGCCCCCCCGAAAGCTGATTGGGCGACCGCTCGGCATAACCACTCATCTGAACCATCTCCAGGGCGCGTTTCACCTTTTGATCGCGCTCGTGCTGCGGCATATCGCGCATAGTAAGACCGTATCCCACATTTTTCCAAACCGTCATATGAGGCCACAAAGCATAGTTCTGAAACACCATACCCGTATTGCGCTCGTGCGGAGGCACAGTGGTCACATCGCGCCCGTCAAAAAGCACCCGACCGCTCTCGGGCTGCTCAAAACCCGCCAAAATACGCAACAACGTGGTTTTGCCGCAACCAGAGGGACCCAATAAAAAAAAGAACTCCCCCGCGTCAATTTCCAAATTGATGCGATCCAATGCCAGAACATTGTCAAAACGCTTGGTCACATTTTCCAGCCTAATTCCGAACATATCTCACTCTTTATTAATTCCTGCGCAAACGCCACAAATAAGCCACTACACAACCGGCAATACCCATAGGGAAAAACAGAGTAATCGCATTGGTGATACGCACAGACAAAGGCACATCGCGAGCACCGTATTTGTCGCGCGCAAAATCTGTCCAATTAGCCATCGTGCGATTGCGCGCCTCGGCATCTCCCCATAATTGTTCCAACTTCACTGCTTCGGCCTCTGAAATGGGAACAGATGATAGCGCCTTGCGTTCTTCTTTTGACACGCCATCTGTCATCGCGTCCTTCCATGCTACTTGCAATGCCCGCTGTGAGTCAATGACCATCACGCCGATCAAATCGTTCAACACGCGCCATCGCCCACTGCCCAATTCGGCATCGTATATCAAATCGGAACGCCATTCAAAGGGATTTAACGTCACCGCAGCATCACTCTGATAGCGCGTGTATAGATCGGGCAATACGGTAAACCGATTCAACTGCATCACGACAGGACCGCCCGGCACGCCCTTTTTTAAAAACCAGAGCTTTTGCCCCGCATCGGACATCACAAACTCCAAAAACACCTGTGCCACCTCCAAGTTTGGCGCACCCTTTAATATGGCAATACCATCGGGATTGACAATGGTCAAATTGTCGGGCATCACAAAGCCCACGTAATCATCGCCCACTTCTGCAACTTGTGCCCATGCATAAAAGTCTATGGACAAACCATAAGCAACTTCGCCCACGGCAACTTCTTTGGGGGCATAAGAACCACCTTGTCCAAAATTTCGCACATTGGCCCCCATTGTAGTAATCACTTCCCATCCCTTTTCCCAGCCATAAGCCTGCAAAATCAATTCATAAGCCATGTGAACGCTGCCACTTTTGCGCGGATCGCCCGAACCAACCCACGAGAACAATTCTGGCGCGCCCAAATCTGCCCAGGTTTGGGGGATGGGCAAATTCAAAATTTCAAGCACGCGTCGATTATACACAATGCCAAAACCAGACAGCGTTGCACCATACCATCGATAGGCCGAATCGTAAAGCGGAACCCCCCCAATCTGCGCGGGCAATCGATTGAGCGCGGCATCGGACAACCGATAGGGTTGACACAGCCCTCGCTCAGACAAATCCACATAAGGCGTGGTGCCCCCGCCAAAAAAGATATCGATGCCAATGCCCTCTGGCGACCGCCCAAATTCCGATTTGATATAACGCAAAATCGAACTCGTACCCGCACCGATATCGAGCCATTCTACCCGCACATCTCGCCCTGTGGTCTCTTGATAAAAAGCCACAAAAGCCGACTCAAACTCGTTTTGGATCTCATCTGAATGTGGCGACATCAGCACCAATTGATCGGCATCACATGGCAAAATTAGCAACCCGATAAGAACAAAACAAAAAATGGCATTGCAATATTTCATAACCGTTGACCTGAGTATATTACTGTATAATTTCAGCGTGTAAAAATTATAGTAGTATGACCCATCCGGTGTGTCAACGCCTTTTTGGTCGAACAAAATAAAAAGCACCCTGTATTAAGGGTGCTTTAACCTGAATTTTGTCTTCCCTGCTTGTCTTTAAAACCGAATTTTCCTCTGGCGATGGGATAAACAGTTAATTAGGCGTTTCAATACGCCCAATTCGGTTTCCGGTTGAATCGATAATCCAGACTACACCTGTGCGATCAATGCGCAAGTTTTCGACATCAACATCATCATCAGAAATCTCATAGAGCGTAAAAGTTGTATCTTGAAAACTAAAGCTAACCAGCCATCCCGACGACTGTCCACCCACCCAAACGCGATCATTCGAATCGACATCCAAAGCATAAGGAGACTGCACTTTTTCGGGAAACCGGAAATAGCGCGATTGTCTGGTGGTGGAATCAAACACGCCCAGCCTTGTCGAATCCGTATCCGTAAACCACACCTTCCCCTGTGAATCCAATCCCATTTGCCCAATTGCAAGACCACCATTTGGAAGCAATAAGGTCGTAATCTCTTCGGTATCGGGATCGAGCGTACCCAACAGGCTTTGTTCGTGATCGACGAACCAGACCTGCCCACTATTATCTATCTGAAGCGAACCGAGCGTGACATCTTGCTCGCCAATTGAAAATTCTTCTATTGTCTCGGCGACGGGATCCAACAGGCCAATGCGATCAGCTGCACTCTCGATAAACCAGAGCATCCCTTGATCGTCAAATTTCAAACTCATTGGCCGACTGCCCGGAGTCGGAACAGTGAACTCCTGGATATCATCGGAAAAGGGGTCTAACATGCCAATGCGGTTGGCGGCAATTTCTGTAAACCAGACGTGCCCCTGGCTGTCGAGGGTAATACTGTGTGGCTGTGCACCCGGCGTGGTCAAAGAAAATCGGCGAATCATATCTGTGCGCGGCTCTAATCGACCAATTGCATTGGCCCCCATCTCTGTAAACCATATATACCCTTGAGGGTCAATCGCCAGATCATTTGGCCGGCTATTCGACGTCAAAAGCTCAAAAAATTCGACCTGAGCAGAAGCTACTTGCTCCTCGACCTCCTCGGTAATCGGCAAAACGGGTTCAGAGTTATCGTCCTGATTGTAAGCACTGGCGAAAATGATAAGATCTTTGATATCAATCACGCCATCCGGGTGCAAATCATACTGCGCTTGATTTGAACCAAATGCCTCGGTCAATGCCAAAAGATCTTGCAGATCAACAACGCCGTTATCATCAAAATCAATATCGATATCTGATTGCGCGTATCCCGAAAGGGGAAAAAGCACGACCAACATCATATAGGCAACTTTTCGACCAACATGGTGACATATAGGCAACTTTTCGATACATTGAGCCTCCAATCGGCTACTGGGGTCTGGCCTGACGCTATGTGGTGGCTCTTCGGTGTGGATACAATCCGCGCTTATAGAGAACCACCAATAGCTAAACATTCCCTCATAAAAAGTATATCTATAAATATACAAGTCACATGTCAAGCACTTTCTACAATTTCAAGTGGTGCAAATGCGTTATTATACAATATATAGCCACTTATTGCACTCATGCCTTCTCTTTTAGCATATCAACCGTTGTCGTTTTAATCATATCTTCACACTCCGCACCAATCATCAATGTTCCATAATACTTAAAAGCTTGTTCGACTTCGTATCCCCCAATAGAATAGGCATCGGCAGTAGGAACATACCCAATGCAGCCATTGGTATATCCCAGTGCAATCGTTCTATCACAAGGAGAAGCATCATCCAAAAACAACTGGTAATCGACAAACATCTCCCCCGGGTATCCCACCACTGCCAAATTGCCAATATGCATGGTCTGAATCTCAAACGACTCCGTTGGACTTCCGCCTCTTCTTGCAGCCTGCACATAATCTTTTGCCCACCCGACCATCCCTGCGTATTGTTGGCGACGTCGGTAGGGCGTTATATTTTTGTCCCTTCGCACGCGTTGCAAATTCGCTGTGGCATCTACAAGTGCTTTCTCTGCCTCATCGACATCGGGTACCATAAGAGGCAACTCGACAACTCGATTATTCACCGCCAACTCATCACCCTCCAGCCTCTCGGCATGTAACGCAGCCGTCACTGTTGCCGCGCCCAGACGCGAGCCCAGCAACTCGCACCCCTCAAATTTCCCGTCCTTTGGAGAACAATTGATATCCCCACAGCACCCCTGCAAAAACAGAGGCATTGCCAAATTATCCCGCACAAATTGCGCGGCATATCCTGGAAACTCTGCACTGATCGACAGCGTATTCAAATTCACGGGATGCGCCGCAGTCGCAAATACAACAGCCACAGGTACACCGCCTGCTGTATCCACGCGCACCACATCAACCCATGGTGCTTCGGGACCTCTGGGGTGATGCCCCAGCACAATGCGTCCATCGCGCATCTCTCTGCGGTTATGCGCAATACGCACAGGCGCTCGCCCCTGCGAAAGCAATGCGGGTATCAATCCTTCTACCGCCATTTTAATTGCCCCAACAATCTTGCGGCACAACACATCTTCATAAGCTGCATCGCGGTCGCCCATACATCGGAAAGCCATCACCGAGGGTCCCGAATGGGAATGAGACCCATTGAGCAAAACATGTCCCCCGGGAATCCCGACTGACTGTTCAATTAGCTCCCGGATTCGATTGACCAGATCCGGCGCAAAACTGATCACATCGGCCCCCACAATTGCAACCTGCGTTTTGCCGTCATCCAGCACCAGTGCTCTGGCAAACAACTCGTCGTGTATCGCCTCAGATGGCCCTTCACGCCCGGCAAATCCACACATCGAAATCCCCACTGGCGGCGTGATATTCACCTCTGAAATCCCTGCTTTTATCATGGTCCTTTACTCCTTAAATAACAGATTTAAAATTTCCCTGTCCTCGACTCGTATTTTGTCGGTTTACCCAGCGTGCGTCCATCGCTCATAACCCAGTGTGCAACCCACGAGACAATTTCTTCAACCGGAACCCGCGGCGCACCCATCTCCTCAATCAGCACCCCAGCATCGCCCAACAGTGCCGTCTCGCGCTCTTCTCCTTCAAACACGGGGTCAATACCGATATGCTCACCTATTTGCAAAGCCAAATCGCGCACCGACAACACATCCCTACCCGTCATATTCACCACCCGTGCGGGACATGCACAAAGCGGAAACATCTGCGCCAAATACGCATTGGCATCGCCCTGCCAGATCTGGTTGACATGACCCATAGATAAATCAATAGGCATCTCAGATTTTATTTTTTCGGCAATATCCAAAATAATGCCATAGCGCAACTCAGTCGCGTAAAACAAACGCACAATTGCCAGAGGTGTTTGATTCTCTTTGCAATAAAACTCGGCAAGCCGTTCACCGCCCAGCCTGGACATGGCGTATTCGCCAATCGGATTGACAGCATCCTCCTCTCGAGCACCCGAACCCGTCACCGAAGCAAATTCGTAAACATTCCCAGAAGATACATAAACAATGCGCGAATCTGGAAACCGCCGCATAACTTTTGCGGGCAATACCGCATTCATCGCCCAGGTTAAAGGCTCATTGCCCGTTGCCCCAAACTTATGCCCGGCCATCAAATACAGATACGGCACGCGAGGCAACCGCGCCAGACCCTCATCGTCCAGCAAATCGCACTTGATCGTCGCAATACCCCGCGCTTCCAAATCATCGCGATCCAGCGGATTGGAAAACCGCGACACACCAATCACTTCATCTGCGCCAGCGCGCAGCACCAACTCTGCTAAAGTCGGTCCCATCTTTCCCGCAATGCCCAAAATCATCACGGGACCATCCAGTTTCGACACCGCCTCGACAACCTCGGGTGATGGGGTTGTCATCTGATCGATCAATTCTTCTTCTGTTTTAATCACCATTGTCATTCTCTCCATTCTATTCTCTTGACTTCTATGCCATCAGATAATAGGTTTGGGCCACAACCATAACAAACCTCAAACCACAACAAATTTATGGCCTTTATCAAACAAATCTACGACCTGCTCGAAGGTCGGCGTCTCTTTATGGCCTGCTGCATCGCCTGTGGACTTATCTTTGCGGCGGCCAATCTTATCCCACCATTGCTCATTCGCAAACTCATCCAGTGGCTCACCGAAGCAAAACCCGTAGGGGACCTCATGGAAATCAGCCTCTTACTACTTGGGGTTTACCTGCTTCGCGGCGTCTCTCGTTATGGTTACGGCTTCTTTTCCCACGTCACCGCCTATCGCGTGATGCACGCACTTATGACGCGCGTGTATAAGCACCTGCAAAACCTATCCCACAGCTTTTTCAATCGCCAGCGCACCGGCAATCTCATGGCCCGCTCCATCAACGACATCGAAGCCATCGAAGACTTTATTGCACACGGCATTCCCGAAACCGCACTCGCCACGGTTATCCCCATATCCATGGTCGCAGTGCTCTTTTACCTCAATCCAGAACTCGCCATCATCGCGATATTGCCCATTCCGCTCACGGCATTTCTCGTATATCGCTATGTATCCAAAGTGCGCGCCATGTGGCATGCAGTGCGCGAGCGTCTCTCTGAACTCGCCGCCCTCGTGCAAGATAACATATCCGGCATTGCCGTCATCAAATCATTTGCCCGCGAGCGGGAATGCGCCCGCCAGGTGACCCACCGCAGCGCCACCTTTCACGACCGTTTGATCAAAGCCAACATCGTCTCGCTCCTGCCCGCTGGCATCATCGAAGCCACAGGCGGATTGGGCATTGTATTCGTCATCTGGAGCGGTGGCAACATGGCCCTCAATGACAGCATCTCGGTAGCTGATCTATTTGTCTTTATTGTCTATATGGGCCACATCTACCAGCCTTTTTTGCAATTGGCATCTTTTAACGATGTCCTTCAAAAAGCCGCCGCCAGCACAGACCGCGTTTTTCAACTCCTCGCCATCCGTCCGGAAATTACCGATGTGCCAGGTGTCGCCGTGCCCAAAACCATCACCTATGATATCAACATCGACGCACTCACCTTCGGCTATGATCCCAACACACCCGTCTTGCACGACATCAACCTGTACATTGACGAAGGAGATATCCTCGCACTCGTCGGACCTACGGGAGCGGGCAAATCAACCCTTGCCAACCTCTTACCCCGATTTTATGACCCCCAGCAAGGCGCGATTCGCATTGGCGGATATGACCTGCGCGATCTGCCCCTCTCTTTTGTGCGCCAAAACATCGCCTCAGTCCTTCAAGACGTCTTCTTATTTCACGGCACAGTATATGAAAATCTGATCTTCGGTCATCCAGATGCAACCGAACGCACGGTGCGAGAAGCCGCGCAAGCAGCCAATGCCCATGCCTTTATCCGCGACCTGCCCAAAGGATATGACACCGTCGTTGGAGAACGCGGCGTGCGCTTGTCCGGCGGTGAAAAACAACGCCTCTCCATTGCCCGAGCACTGCTTAAGAACGCCCCCATCCTCATCCTTGACGAAGCCACATCCTCTGTTGACGTTGAAACCGAAGCACTTATCCAGGAAGCCCTTTATCGCCTCACACAAAACCGCACCACCCTCGTCATCGCCCACCGCCTATCCACCGTGCGCCGGTCACCCACCATTGCTGTACTCGACGAAGGCCGCGTAGTCGAAACGGGCAACCACAGTTCCCTCATAGACCGCGGCGGCCTCTATGCGCGCCTGGTTCAAGCGCAAGACCTCACGCGCAATGGGGAAATCCTGCCACGAGTTGCAACCCGCGAGCCGCAGGTCGCAGATTGACTCTGCCTCTCGCACCCCTACTCTATCTTCGCCCAATCGGGCATCACCCCAACTTCAATACCCAGCACAACGCGACCAACAACAGCAATCGCAGCAGTAATCATCACCGCCCCAACCACATTCAACACCACGCCCACACGCGCCATATCGCGCATAGAAATTCTATCCGTGCCAAACACAATCGCATTGGGTGGGGTAGCTACCGGCAACATAAACGCACAAGAGCACGATAACGTGGCGGGAATCATCAGCAACAATGGATTGATACCCACAGCCACAGATAACGCCGCCAAAACCGGAAGAAACATCTCTGCTGTCGCCGTATTGGAAGTCAACTCAGTCAAAAAGGTCATCATCACACACAAACCACCGACCAAAAATAGAGGATGTACGCTACCCAGACTCTCCAACTGCTGGGCGCACCAGAGCGACAACCCCGACTCCTTAAACCCGCTTGCCAGCGCAAATCCCCCACCAATCAGCAACACAATATGCCAGGGCAAAGTACCTGCCGTCTGCCAGTCCATCACCTAACCCAACAATATATAGCGGAATACTCTGAGATAAAAGTACACAGTCACTTGCTGGAGCGAATAAAAAATCACGCCATTCGGGAACTTTTCCAACCCTTACGGCGTAAAAGTCTATGCGACAAAGCGTGTCGCAAAAATATCGGCGTTGACTCCTATACCCCGGCTGAGTCAACGCCGTTACTCTTTCTTGGAACTCTTTTCCGCGTATATGCGTCTAATGTGTTACCATGCAACATCCCTTGAGGCGTTGGTTATACCCTCCCAACCGGCGCCTCTTTTTTATTTTTATAAAAAAAACTCCCACTCGGGGAGTTGATCTTCATCGCCATTTCCTCACTTATTGGACTGCCAACCAAGCGGAAACCGCTGACAATCGCGTGAAGCATAAAAAAAACCTTCGAGGGCTCCCTCCCGACACCCTCAAAGGCTTCTACTGCGAACTCAAAATAAATTCCGAAAATAACCCTGTCAATAAAAAAGCGGGCTGCCAACAGCACTCTATTTATCGGGAGGGAGGTAATAAATAGAGATAGGAGGCAACCCGCGGCATATAGAACATAGCCAACTTCAAAAATAAGGTCAAGAGTATAAAAGAAAATTATTTCATCACTCAATCAGAGTTTGGATATCAAAAATCGTCGTCCTCGCCTTAATATCCTCGTGCCTCAACACGTCCTTAATACTGTCAGCATCCCCGTAAATAAGCATCAGCAATGGCAATTTGGTCTGACCGTTTAACATTCTTTCGAAAACGCGGCGAATATCCTCTTTCGTCACCCGATCAACAGCCGATTCGTATTCCTCCAGCGAAAGAACGGGCACCCCATCGCGGTCATAGCGCACCTGCTGACTGAGCCTGGCCTGCGGACCGAGTTGCAAATGATACGCCCGCTTGAGTCTTTCGCGACCTTTCTCCACCTGCGCCCAAAAATCTGGCTCAGACAAACAATGGTGAATCAACCGAAACATCTCGGGAATAAGCTTAGAGGTATGAATATCTCGAGGATCTGCCCAAAAACGCAGTATTGGCGGCGACGTCCTTTCGTCAATACTCACGCCAGCCGAATAACACCAGCCCTTTTGGTCGCGAAGCCGAATGAACAACAGGCGGTTCAGTGCATTGACCAAAACCACTTGTGCAAACCAATCCTCGTGTGTGCGGGGCAAGCCATTGGTTATCCAATAGCAAAAATTAGCCAGATGGACACTTAGATAAATTAAAGCGCGCATACCCTTAATCTCTTTGCGTCTTGGCCGAAGATGTGGCGAAAAACCATCTCGAGGTCGGTTATGCGTCATCACGCGCAAACTGCGTTCAATTTCCGATTTACTCAGATCGGACGTCACTCTAAAAAAAAGGACTCTTGCGCGCAAGGTTTGATCCCAAAATTGTTGCAAGTCTTCCACAGTCAAATTTTCAAGTGCCGTGCGCGTGCCCTCTCGCCGGTCCCTGTCGTATTTGTACAAATGATAGCGAAAAATCTCTGTTACCCCACGGTCATCAATATAATCCTCAAAATCGTCTATGATCCGCGTCCGTTCCCTGTTCAGCAGTTCTTCAGAGAATTTGAGATCTTCCATCATCGCTTTCAGATGTCTCAAAGCCGCCTCAAAATTTTCACTAAACACCGTCAAGCGAACGGTGACATATCGGTCAGAAATATTGAACCAGAACTCTGCGCCAAGTCGATCCATCTGTTTTTTATCGTCCTCGTGTAACGCCAAATCATTCAGGCGAAAAAAAGCAAAGGACAAACCGCGCGTCTCCATTGTCTCCCGCAGATCCCCCCCTGTATAATACACCATTGAAAGCCGTGTTTGCGGCACGCGCGCATCTTGCACGTAATACAGCTTGTGATTGGGAATCTCTGCCTCTGCTGCCGAAATATTGCAAAGGACTGCAAATAATCCAACTGCAAGTGCTCGCCGTCGCCAATACCAGCATCCCCCCAGGCCCACGAGAACCAACACAATGCTCACATAAAGCCACACGCGCCACGATGATACTCGCTTCGGAGAAGTGTACAGGACAAAGGTGTGGGGAGGCTGGTCCAAAAGATATTGCTTCGCCACCCGCTTGACATCCGCCACAGTAATCTCATCGAGAGTCTGCATCCACTTGAGACGATGGGCAGGATCATTGGTGCGAATGAATCCAGAAGAGATCATATTTGCCAGACGGGTCTGACTCGTTATCGTGCGATATAAAATCTTACGCGCTTCATTTCTCGCCAGCAAAAGATTCTCCTCAGACAAAGAATCGACAGCCGTTTGAATAATTTGTCGCATGGCCGAAACCACAGGCTTATAACGCGCATCCGAAGGTAAATCGGCATAAAAATAAAATAGCCCTTTATAGCGCATATTGAGAAAATGGGAATTTACTCCAAGAACCTTTCCCGAGCCAATTAGTCTTTGACGAACAAGAGAATATTCACCTTCAAAAAGAGATAGGTCAAACAAATACAAAGGATAAGAGTCTGGATGTGTATCTATTGGAATATGCCAAACGCCCCAAACAGAAGAATGTAGCGCAGTTGTAGATTGCATGGAATCCTGGGGTACAGACGCGACATCCAGCGTATCAATATCGTCGTGAATAAACCCCTCGCGCTTCGGAATCTCTCCAAAATTTTGAACTATAACAGGCAAAATATCAGTCCCTTTCACATCGCCGACAATTGCAAGACATGCATTATTCGGCACGTAATAACGCTTGTGAAATGCGATCGCTTGCTTCAGAGTAAAAGTCTCAATCGTATCTCGATGACCCAAAACACCGTACTGATAGGGATGCCCTGCAAACATGCGGGCATGAAGTTTTTTAGCAAGAAGATCACGCGGATTTCGAGCATCTTTCGCCCATTCGGCCAGAACCACCTCTTTTTCGAGATCGAATTCTTCCTGCGAAACATCAAAATGTGTCATACCGCGCGCAAAATAGGCAATCAGCGTATCCAATTGCGCTTTGGGAACAGTCGCATAATATTTTGTGCCATCTTTCGACGTGCTGGCATTGGCATGTGGCGCGCCCAAAAGATAGAGCGATTCTAAAAATGAGCGATCCAGCGCGAGGTGCTCGGCCAGATGTGCCATGCCCTGCCGGCCAGGTGCTTCGTGAACAGACCCCACGCGATAGGCGATATAACACGTCACAACAGGTCGGGTATCGTCCTCGACAATCGCAACCTGAAGACCATTGGCGAGGCGATAGTGCTGGAGAGCAAGCGCGCCCGCAAGCGAAACATCGGTGACCTTTTGATATGCCGGCGAACTTGCCAGTGCGTGCATCGGCAAAAGACAAAGTAAAAGAAAAAAATATCTGGAACGCATAAAAAGGTCTCGATGGTCAGTGGTAGGGGACGGTCCCTGTGCCGTCCCAGCTAAAAACCTCCTGGATCGCGGCTTTAACCATGCCGCGATGACATTCGCTATTCCTGTCGTCACGCCTGCATGCCTTAAGTAGGCGTCCAGGATGGGTTGGGGAGCTACAGGCTGATTACTGATCGCTTATTAATACCAAATTTTTCCAACGTGTGCAACATCTAAAAAGCCTCTGGTCCTTAAAAAAAACACGCGCCGCTTAGCCCTGGCTTTTCCGTTGCTTTTCTCGCGCAAAGCAATAATTTATCACATCTATTCTTAGAAGCTATCTTAAAACAGCTTCTTACAACCGCATTGCGAAAGGCCCTCTTATGTTCTTCCTGGTAAACCTGCTCACAATTTACGGCTACATCATCATTGCGCGAGCACTCATCTCATGGATAAATCCCAATCCATCCAACCCACTCATCAGAATAATATGCGCCATCACAGATCCGGTGCTCGTACCCATTCGCCGTCTGTTGCCCGATCTGGGTGGCCTGGACATCTCGCCCTTTATCGCCATCGTCATTATCTGGTTTATCATATCCTTGATTTAGTCCCTCTCTCACAGAAATCAAGGCAGGGATGCCTCTCCTACCCATAAAAGGACATAATTTGAGCGCAGAACAGCGATCTCCCACATCTCGCATCCTCATTCCCATCTTGCTAACCGGCCTGTCTGGCCTGCCCCCCCTATCCATTGACATGTTTTTGCCCTCAATGCCCGCAATGGTTGAGGAGTTTCAAACCCATCCCACCCATATCCAGCCCGCCGTCACCTTCTTCTTAATAGCACTGGGCACTGCACAACTCGTCTTTGGCCCACTCTCTGACCAATTTGGCCGACGACCCATCTTGCTCATTGGCCTGGCCTGTTACGCGCTCGCGGGCCTGGGCTGCCTATTTGCACCCACAGTAGGCGCACTCATCCTGGCGCGTGTATTGCAGGGATTTGCCGGGGGCAGCGGTCCTTCTGTAAGCCGCGCTGTAGTACGCGACATATACGGCAAAACCCACGCCGCCAGAATAATGTCCTACATGGCCACAGCCATTGCTCTCGCCCCCATTCTCGCACCTATAATAGGTGGATTTTTGCAAGCCCATTTTGGATGGCAAGCCGTCTTTGTCGTACTCAGTGCGCTGGGCGGCTTGTTCTTCTTCGGCTACCTCTGGGCAGTGCCCGAAACCAATAACATGATCGATCCCACAGCCATAAATCCAACGCGCATGATAGCCAATTACCGCGACCTCTTGTGCAGCCGCCAGTACCTCGGATATACCTTCATGGTCGCCATTTTATTCTGGGGCATGTTTGCTTTTATCACAAACTCATCTTTCGTACTCATCACCGAGTTGGGCGTCTCCCCCCAAATCTACGGCTTCTGTTTTGGATCGGTCGCCGTGGGACTCATGATCGGCGCATTTTTATCTGCCCGCCTCAACAATCGCCTCGGCAGCGCACGCATCATTCAAATTGGCAGCCTGATTGCAGCAGGCGCGGGCCTGCTCCTGCTGGGACTCAAACTCGCAGGCGTATTTTCGGTCATCAGCATCATCGCCCCAATGTGTTTGTTCACCATGGGCGGTGGTATGGTGCGCCCCCAGGCAATGGCCGGCGCAATCGTACCCTATCCGGAAAAAGCCGGGCTTGCCTCCGCCCTCATGGGATTTATACAAATGAGCACGGCGGGATTATTTGTCACCCTCTTCAGTCAGTTTTACAGCACCTCATCCATCTCCATGGTCACAGCCATTGCCATTTCAGGCATCATTGCCCTGCTCGTGCGCCGCACCCTATTGCCATCTGGAGCCACACCATGATCCTCGCCATTGACATCGGCGGTTCCCAATTTGGCCTTGCCCTCGCCTCGCCCGACGGTCGCATCATCAAACACATCCAGCACCAAACAAACGACCACGCCGACAAAAGAATTGACCGCATACTCGCCGCAAGTAAAACACTGATCTCACAATCACCCGTATTGGCCTGCGGCATTGGATTTGGCGGTCCCGTCAACTTCGACACACAGCGCATCGTCAACTCCACCCACGTCGCTGGATGGAACGACTGCCCACTGCCAAAAATTGTCGAACAACACCTCGGCTTACCCGCAATAATTGACAACGATGCCAACGTGGGCGCGCTGGGAGAATTTACTTTTGGCGCGGGGAAAAACAGTCGCCACATCATCTACTACACCGTCAGCACCGGTATTGGTGGGGGCATCATCATCAACGGCGAAATTTACCGCGGTGGCAACGGATATGCCGGCGAACTCGGACATGTACCTATCTTGCGCGACGGACCCCAATGCGACTGCGGCAATCGCGGCTGCCTCGAAGCCCTATGTTCGGGCACTGCCATCGCCAGACGCGCAAAAGCAGCAATAAAAAAACATCCGCGCAAAGGCATCGCAATCGCGCGAACCGCAAACCCCATCACAGCCAAAACCCTTTTTGACACCGCGCGTTCTGGAGACCCTTATGCCAGAGCACTCGTCGATGAAATCTGCACCGACCTCGGGCAAGGTCTGGCAATGGCTGTAAACGCATTCTCCCCCGACGTCATCGTCATCGGAGGCGGCGTATCAAACGCCGGGCGCGTACTTTTTCAACCGCTGCGAAGAGAAACCCGTCGATTCCTCATGCCAGTTCACCGTCCACACCTCAGAATCGCACCCGCCAAACTCAAAAACCGCTCCGTACTTCTCGGCGCAGTCGCGCTTGCAAAACAACGGATACACCACTGACCTCTTTTTTGTCTTGAATTTTAAACATTTTTGAAGTTCATTATCTAACGATAACCTGTTATCCCAGTACAACATGCCCAAAGGAGAACAACATGCCCCAAATGACCGGCGGCCGATTCATCGCTGAAACCTTCAAAGGATATGGCATTACACATGTCTTCTTCATGCCCGTAATCGCACCCAAAGCACTATATGAAATGGAAAACCTGGGTATCGAACGCATCATGACACACGGCGAAAAAGCCGCTGCCTACATGGCCGATGCGTACGCCCGCGTCAACCGGGGTCCCGGCATCTGCATGGCCCAATCTGTCGGCGCGGCCAACCTCGCCGCTGGCCTGCAAGACGCTTATCTCGCCTGCGCCCCAGTCATCGCCATCACCGGACGCCAAACCCAGATCAACCAGCAGCGCCACGCCTATCAAGAAGTCGATCACAAAGCACCCTTTAGCGCGGTCACCAAATACAGTATTAACGTCAGCGAACTCGATCAACTGCCCTACTTCATGCGTCAGGCATTTCGAGAATCCGTATCCGGTACACCCGGTCCCGTTCACCTCGACTTTGATGGCTTTGTCGGACAAAACATCGCAGAAGCGAAAGCGGACCTGAACGTCATCATAGAAGAACAATTCACACGCATGCCCCCCTTCCGTCCAGAGCCAGAACAATCAAGTGTGCGGGAAGCCATCAAATTGCTCACCCAGGCAAAACGCCCCGTCATCATCGCCGGCGGAGGCGTCACCTATTCCGAAGCAGGTGCCGAACTCGTCGAACTCGCCGAAAAATTATCCATTCCCGTCGCCACCTCCCTCAACGCCAAAGAAACCTTTCCCTACGACCATCCGCTCGCCATTGGCGTATGCGGCCAATACTCCCGCGCCTGCGCCAACAAAATCGTCTGCGAAGCCGACCTCGTCTTCTTTATCGGCAGTCACGCGGGTGGACAGGTCACCAACGAATGGAAAATTCCGCCCAAAGGTACGCCCGTCATCCAGCTCGACATCAACCCCTCTGAACTGGGGCGTTCTTTCCCACTATCACTCGGCCTGCAAGGCGATGTTCAGGCATCACTGCGCAAAATGATCGACAATGCCGACCCCGTTGCAGAGCGCGCTGAATGGATCAACCGCGCCCAGGACCTCGTCCGCGAATGGCGCAACGAAGTCGCCCCACTCGTCAACTCAGACGACAACCCCATGCGTCCCGAACGCCTTTGCAAAGAACTCACCGACCTCCTCCCTTCAGACGCCATCCTCGTCTCTGACACGGGTCATTCCGGGATATGGACCGGCACCATGATGGACCTCAAACACCCCGATCAAATGTTCATCCGCTGCGCCGGATCCCTCGGCTGGGGTCTTCCCGCAGCCATTGGCGCCAAATGCGCCAAACCCGACCGCCCCGTTATCTGCTTCACTGGCGACGGTGGGATATGGTATCACATGACCGAACTCGACACCGCATTGCGATACAACATCCCCACAGTAACCATCGTAAACAACAACCGCTCGCTCAACCAGGAAAAATCCGTCAACGAGCGAACCTATGGCGCACAAACCCCTGGATCCGATGAACTCTGGATACTCACCGACGCCGACTTTGCAAAAATCGCGCAATCCATGGACTGCTTTGGCGCCACGGTAAATCATCCCAGCGAACTATCAGGTGCCTTAGATCAAGCACTTGCCTCTAACAAACCCGCCATCATCGATGTCAAAACACACATCGAAGGCATTGCACCCCGCGCCTGGGCACCGGCGTAAAACGCGAGGAATTCCGCAATGGACGCAAAAGAAAGATACTTCTGGGACCTCACCGGGCATCTCGTTGTGCCTCAAGTACTCAGCCCCGATGAAGTCGCGGAAGCAAATGAAGCCATCGATTATTACACCCGGGAAATTTTGAAAATCCAGGACTCTGACGACCTGCCCGGAAGACCAGATGTTCAGGCAAATACAGTCGTCAGAACCAGCAACCAGCACCCCTATTTCCTGAAAATGCCCCCACCGTATGCCGATCCCTTCAGAAAATTGCTCGTCCATCCCCAGATCGTATCTCGCCTCAACAAAATGTGTGGTCGCGGCTTTCGACTGGATCACGGTCCCGAGTTAATCGGTCATATCAAAGGCGTAGATGGTCTCCGGCTGCACGGATCGGGCGACCGCCACAAACCTTACGTGGCCTATCGCAATCAAAATGGCGAAATGCACTGCGGCGGCGTCACAGTCTCCTGGCAACTATCAGACATCGGCAAAGGCGATGGCGGATTTGTCGCTGTACCGGGATCTCACAAATCCAAATACGTCATGCCCGAAGATCTCAAATACTTCAAAAGCGACATGGACGTACTCGTTCAACCCGCTATGAAAGCGGGAGATGTCCTCTTTTTCATGGACGGCGCGCAAACGCACGGCACCTTGCCCTGGCAAGCAGAACACCAGCGCCGATCCATTCTCTACAAATACACGGGCAGAACTTCTGCCCGACAGGGAACCGCAGAGGAAGTTGCACCCCCCGAAAATTATTGGGACCGGTCACACATCGACGGCATGACACCTGAACAACGCGCCGTCATGTGGGGACCCTATGCCAACTATCACGAGGAGCTACCTGTCCTGGGCATCGATGAACAGGGCACTGTCCACACAGAAGAACCCATTGATGCCCATAATATCTGGAGCGACCGCAGGGGATAAACACAATTTTTTAAGAAAAAGGAGACTCCCAATGCCCTACGACCTCCTCCTGAAAAACGCCACCGTCATTGATCCCTCCCAAAACCTCAACACCATCCACGATGTCGCTATCCAAAACGCCACTATTACCGCCCTTTCCGAATCCATCACCGATTCCGCCAAAGAAACCCTGGACCTTACTGGCAAAATCCTCACCCCCGGCTGGATTGATATCCATGCCCACGTCTTTGCTGGCGCTACCACCTGGGGCATTCAAGCCGATGCCCTCTGTCTCGCCACCGGCGTCACCACCATCGTTGACGCCGGCAGTCCCGGCTGGGCCAATTTCCTCGCCTTCCGCGACTTCATCGCCACCCCCGCCCGCACCCAGATTCTTACCTTTGTCCACATCAGCGGCATCGGTCTAACCTACGGCCCCATCGGAGAAATGACCGACATCAAATATGCCGACCCCGAACGCACCGCCTACGTCGTCCACACCTGGCCCGAAACCTGCGTAGGCGTCAAAGTACGCATCAGCAAAACCATCACCGGAGAAAACGGTGTCGTCCCCTTACAGTTAGCCGTTCAGGCCGCCGACATGACCCACACACCCGTCATGGTCCACATGGGCGCTGGCGTCGCCCTCTCCGACATCCTGGCCGAACTGCGCCCAGGCGACATCGTCACCCACTGCTATCGCGGAGACGGAGACGCCACCATTGGCGACACCATTTTAAACCGCCAGCACAACATCCGTCCCGAAGTCCACTATGCCCGCCAGCAAGGAATTCTCTTCGACGTCGGCCATGGCGGCGGCAGTTTCCTTTTTGAAACCGCCCAAAAAGCCCTCGCCCAGGACTTTCTCCCCGATGTCATCAGCACCGACATCCACTCCGGTTCAATCAACGATCCCGTTTACAGTCTCCCAGAAACTGCCTCCAAACTGCTTAATCTGGGTATCGAACTCCCCGACATCGTCCGCCAAACCACCACCGCAGCTGCAGCCGCCATTGGCAGAAGCGACCATCTGGGCACCCTCAAAATCGGCACCGTCGCAGACCTATCGGCCTTTGAAATCCGCGAAGGCGAATTCCGATTCCGCGACGTCAGAGACAATTTGGAAATCGGCTGCAAAAACATCCATCCCGTACTCACCATCCGGGCTGGCAAAGTCTATCGTCCCGAATCCCTTCAGGAAGAACTCGACGAAACCCTCGCCCGAGCCCATGAAATTCGCGCTCTTACCTCCCGACGGTTCGGTGATCTGGGATGGACACCACCCGGCGCATAAAAAAAGGCGATTATAGTTACATGATCGCCTCTTCTGTTTTCTCTGAAACTCACCACCGATACAACAACACCTCTCACCGACTTCGTTCACCATCCCGCCTCTCGCGCCTATTCTGTCGCACATCATTCCCCTGATTTTGCCGTTGTCTTTCGGCTATCTGCGGCTCCAATCTGAAAATAGCCTCGCGTTTCACAGATTGACCACTCAACAAATCCGCCACTTCAATCTCAACCTGATTGAGGCCCAGTATCATCTTTTTTGAGTCCAACTCCAGATGGATCGGCTCCCACACATCTCGTCCCACATGCTCATAACTCACCGCCACCTGTGGCTTTTTACCCCTGGCCATCAATTTTTTAAATCCCCCACTCAACAACCCAAAAATCGAAGAACCCGATCGCACATCCTGCTGAATCGTATAGGACACTTTGTATCGCGTCTGCCCAAATTCATCGCGTTGCAAATTGTAAATCTCATAATAAACGAACACACTGCGATCATTTACAAAGCTGCGCGACGGCATGGGCATCACCCACACATCGCCCTTGCGGTATTTGTCGTGAAACTCCTCCTCCTCGCCAATGGACCACGCCAATTCCAGATCGCTCATCGCCAGTGAATCGGAAAATGCCCGCGCTACCAAATCCTGCACATAAACCCCCCACTTACCCGAATGCACATCGGTCAAATGCACCGCCATGCGATACGTGCCAGGTGGCACTTCCAGATAAGCCATATCGGGCACAAATGTCCCCTTCTTCAACTGCTTGGCATCAATACCCCCAAAATGCAAATCATCCCGAGTCCGAAACACCTCCTCGCCCTCATCGTCTGAAATCACCACCGAACGGCGCACATGCCCATTCTCATTTTCAATACCCACCTCCAGAGTCGGCACGCCGTAATACACCTCGACCCCGGTCTTACCCTCTTTTCCTCTAAAACGCGCCACATCGTAATAAAACTCCAACGGTTCAATCCCCGGCGGCAAATCAAAATATTCCGGCGTGGAAGCCACCACATCGTTCAACACCGCGCCCGGATGGTATTGCAAAAGCGCGGACAACCGCTCACCCGACATGCGCGAACCATCTGGCAGCGAGGGAAACTGCCACTTGCCATTGAGCAACTCATCTACAAAAACAAACTCCACACCGCCGCCAACCTGCGTGTAAATCCACGACTCCCACGGCACCGACCGCTCGTTAAACGTCACGGGATAAACCGGTTCAACCAGATTAACACCCTCGTAATCCCCAACCGCCTGCTCATCATCCACACCGCCAAAAAACGATTCCTCAGTCATTTCACCCGACGCCACAAAACCCCCCACAATATCCAGAGCCAACCTCTCCTTCACCGCCTCAGCCTCAGCACTCGGCACCGCATTGGGCGCGTGCGAACGCGACCGATAATCCGGCTCCCCATACCGAATATACACCTCGCCACGCCGGTCCCACGGCTGCACAGCTTTTGCAAAATGCGTCCTTGCGAACCACACCCGACGATAGTGTTCTGCCTCTCGCGCAAGACCACCCGACACCAGCGTCAAATCGCGCTTGCGCCAAAACGTCGCCAAAAACGCTGCGCGTTCTTCTTCTGCCAGCGATTCATATACCTTCAACTCCTCCGGCCTTGCCACCAACTGCAAATCTTTGTAAAGCGCCCGTTCTGCTGCCGGGATCGCATCGAAATATTGCGCGAATAACTCCAGTGCCCGATCCGGATCGCCCAGACCTGCGTGAGCTTGTGCAAGCAACGCCAACAATCGCGCCTCGCCTGGATTTTTCGCCAACGCCATCTCGCCAATCCCAACGACAGACTGGTAATTGTGCTCCTCAGTATGAGACACCGCCAATCCGTAGAGCGCCTCGACATCACCCGGCCTCAGCCTCAGATACTTTTCGTACAGCAGGCGAATCTCGCCATAATACATTTCAAAATTGTGATTGACATACCAATCGGCCAATTCCAAATACACAGGTGCGTTATCTGGCGCCATTGCAATCACGCGGCGAAACGCATCCTCAGCATCCAGATCGCGCAGCATCACCTTTGCCCGCGCCAGATACAACTCGGCATCTATCGACTTCGGATCCTTTGCCCGCGCCATCCGAAAATACGGCAACCCCTGTCGCGCCCGCCTTGGTCCCCTCGCCATATACACCCGTCCCAACCCCACATAAGCCTCTGCCGACCCTGCATACCGAATACCTTTGCGAAACGCACTATCGGCCTTCTCGATCTCCCCCGCATTGAGATACACATCGCCCAACACAACCCATGCATCGCCATCTTTTGGCGCAGCTTTCACCGCGGCTTCCAAAACCTCGACCTCGGAACTCGCCCATCCCGCGGATGACAGAAGCAAAATAATCCACAAATTCAGTATCAAATATCTCACGTCAAATCCATTTCTGTAAAAGTTTTCGAGGAATCGCCCTTTCCAGATCAGGCTCTTGCTATAAGGAAGATCGAGCTTACCAGATTGTCTGTGAATAAAATGCGCGGATAGCAGAATCTGAAGTGACAAGTGGGCAAGCGTGCAGACTGGCAGTCGCAACAATTGTGCGATCAGCAGGGTCGCCATGATCCCAGTTGAGTTCGAGGTTTTTGATCCAGGTCTGGGCATCTACAGGCAGAATATCGAAGCGGTCTATTGCTTTCAGTTTATCCGTAAATTCCCGGATAGAAATCGGTATAATGAGTTTTTGTTTTTTAACTTTTATGCCGATTTCCCATATAGAGATAGAACTGATGGCAATATGGTCGGCGTCTGAGATCGCTTGTGCCGCGATTTGAGATAGTCGCTCTCGATCCAGAGTCCAGAATATGAGAGCCGAAGTGTCCAGAACGATCACGACAGATCTTTCCACTCGTCGGTGGTCGGTGTATTGATGTCTTCGCGGTAGATGACTTTGCCCTGAACGTTACCGAACACCTCTTCCACTGTCTTTTTTTGTACAATAGACTGAATGCGTAAAACGGGACGATTGTGATCTGTGACAATCATTTCTTCGCCAGTATTTTCAATATGACGAAAGATACGAAGCATATTGGCTTTCAATTTACTTTTAGAAATTGAAGACATTTTTACTCCTTTTCAAAAATTATGACCATATTTGTGACTATATTCAAATTCTATTAAAAAATCGCTTTATTGTCAAGGAATGAGTTTTTTCAGGATCGTTAGCCAGGACCGTCCTCTCCGAGCTATGGATTTCGATGGCATTGGTGTCATGCATACCCTACTCGCTCCATTTGCACAAGCGCAAATTGCTCTTTGCAAAATATGAGAACCCCGATCTATATTTATTTTTTCTAACACAACGCCTTTTCCTTGACAATTAAAAACGCTTATAATAGATTAATTCTGAAACAAGAAAACTATTGCATTTTTGAACAACACATCTGTTCTTTATCTGGATTACGATGGATTCGTTTCCAATGCACGTAGGTGCTCATAGCACCTACAAAATAGCAACTGCACTGTCTGTCTCCCCCTTGTTCATTAAGGCCCTTTGACAGTTGTGGTTGCTTTTTTTATTGGAAAAAATTGAGGACCATAATGGCATTGACAAAAATTAAACAAGGACTCGACCTTCCCATTAGCGGCGTACCCGATCAATCCACAGTACAAAATGGCAAGCCAGTCCAGACCGTAGCACTTTTAGGTGAAGATTATGTGGGCATGCGTCCCACAATCGTGGCTCAAGTGGGAGACCGCGTCAAACTCGGCGATGTGTTGTTCACCGACAAAAAAATGGAAGGTGTTCTTTATACCTCACCCGGCGCAGGCGAGGTAATCTCCATAAACCGGGGAATAAAACGCGCCTTTTTATCCATGGTAATCCGGTTGGAAGGCAATGATGAAATCACCTTTGCATCCCATCGAGAAGATGAAATCGACAACCTTGATCGGGAAACAGTCAAAGAACAACTCATCGCATCGGGACAATGGACCGCCCTGAGAGCGCGGCCATTTAGCAAAGTAGCCGACCCCGCGACTGAGGCACAATCCATCTTTGTCAACGCGATGGACACCAATCCCCTATCCCCGGACATGGCGCGTGTATTAGCCGGGCAGGAAAAAAAATTCGCATTGGGTCTCAAAATTGTCTCAAAACTCGTGGATGGGACGGTTTTTCTCTGTAGAGACCCGGAATTGGATCTGCCTGAAATCGATGATGACAGCGTACAGGTCGAAGAATTTTCCGGTCCCCATCCCGCCGGATTGGTCGGTACACACATCCACTTCTTAGATCCCGTTCACCGCAACAAAACAGTCTGGCACATCGGACTTCAGGATGTAATTGCCTATGGACATCTGTTCACAACCGGGCGTATTATGACCGAGCGCGTGGTATCCCTGAGCGGTCCCACCGTGAAACACCCCAAATTGATCCGCACGCGGATGGGTGCTTCAATAATGGATCTCGTAGAAGGCGAACTCGAAAACGTCGAAAACCGGATCATCAGCGGCTCTGTTCTCTCCGGGCGCAAAGCAGACGAAGTCCGCGCCTTTTTGGGGCGATATCACCAGCAAATTACCGCACTTGAAGAAGGCAACAAACGCGCCTTTTTGGGCTGGATCACGCCGGGCTTAGAATTTTTCACCATAAAAAACCTGGCCCTGTCCAAATTGTTCTTCGGCCAACGCCTCAAATTAAACACCTCCATAAATGGAAGTCACCGCGCACTCGTGCCGCATGGCAATTACGACGAGGTGATGCCGCTGGACATTTTGCCCAACTTTTTGATTCGGGCACTCGTCACCCGCGACCTCGACGACGCCGAAAAACTCGGCATTCTGGAATTGGATGAAGAAGACCTATCACTATGCACATTTTCGTGTTCGTCAAAAATGGATTTTGGGCCTATTTTGCGCGAGAACCTCACCGAGATTGAAAAGGAAGGCTAGTGAAGCCACTACGCGATTTATTAGACAAACAAGCCGAGCACTTCGAAGAAGGCGGCAAACTCGAAAAACTGTATCCGTTTTACGAAGCCGGGGACACATTCCTTTACACCCCCGGCGAAGTCACCCATGCCGATGCCCATGTGCGCGACGGCATGGATTTGAAACGGATGATGATCACAGTCGTCCTTTCACTACAACCCTGTATTTTAATGGCACTGTACAATACGGGCCTGCAAGCGAGTCTGGCCTATCAAAATATCGGCGTGATCGGCACTGGCGATTGGCACATCTGGCTCGCCCAGGCACTGGGCTTGTCTTTCCTGCCCTCCGACGTACTCAGTTGTTTTGCGATCGGCGCCATTTATTTTGTACCCGTACAACTCGTAACCGTAGCCGCGGGCGGCATCTGCGAAGCCATCTTTGCAGTCATTCGCAAGCACGAGATCAACGAGGGATTTCTCGTTACCAGCACGCTATTTCCCCTGACAATGCCCCCTCTGATTCCCCTGTGGCAGGTCGCCCTTGGCATCATTTTTGGCGTCGTAATAGGCAAAGAAATCTTTGGCGGCGTAGGGATGAACTTCTTAAACCCCGCGCTTACGGGCCGTGCATTTCTCTACTTTGCCTATCCCGCGCAAATCTCAGGCGATGCGGTCTGGATCGCCGTCGATGGATATAGCCAGGCAACACCACTGGCGGCGTATGCCGATACCCATATCCAGATGGATTATACATGGTGGGAGTCCTTTATCGGTTTGATTCCGGGGTCCATGGGTGAAACCTCAACCCTTTGCTGCTTGCTGGGTGCCGGCGTTCTAATTCTCACACGCGTTGGCTCGTGGCAAATCATGGCCGGTGTAACCATCGGCATGATTGTATCTGCGTGGCTCTTCAATTGGATCGGCAGCACCACCAATCCGCTGCTCAACGTATCTCCGGCCTGGCATTTTGTCATCGGCGGTTTTGCATTTGGCACGGTATTTATGGCAACCGATCCGGTCAGCGCAGCCATGACGCGCCAGGGCAAATGGGTCTATGGTATTCTAATTGGCGTGATGACAGTATTGATCCGCGTGACCAACCCGGCCTATCCCGAAGGCATCATGCTGGCTATATTATTCGCCAACGTATTCGCGCCCATTATCGACCGCGTCTTTATCAACCGCAATATCAAAAGGAGACTGGCCCGTGCAGAATGACAGCATCCAAAAAACGATCTTTGTTGCGGTAGCCCTTTGTCTGGTATGTTCTCTTTTTGTCTCATTAGCTGCTGTATCCCTACACGATATCCAAAAAGAAAACAAACGCCTCGACAAGGTAAAAAATATCCTGATTGCAGGCGGGTTATACGATCCCTCGGTTGATGTGCAATCCGTTTATAAAAATAAGGTCGTGCCACTGCTTATTAAATTGGACACAGGGCAGATTTTGAACAGCGAAGAATATCCCGATGGCATTAACATAGATACTTATGACCTGAAGAAAATGGCCGCTGACCCCACTTTTGGGCGTCCTGTTGATGCGGCTAAAGACATTGCAAATATTCGCAACCGCCCGAAATATATCTTCGTCTATAAAGTGATGGAAAACGACAAATTGCAGCGCATTATTTTGCCCATCTACGGCTATGGCCTCTGGTCCACGCTCTACGGTTTTGTATCTCTGGGCAGTGATCTGCAAAGCATTCAGGGCATCACATTTTACGAACACGGCGAAACCCCGGGATTGGGTGGCGAGGTAGATAACGCCAGATGGAAAGGATTGTGGCCTGGCAAACAGGCATTTGACGATGCGGGCGATGTGGCGATCTCTGTGATCAAAGGCCAGGTAAATCCCAAAAGTGCAAAAGCAAAATACCAGGTCGATGGTCTATCGGGTGCGACCATCACCACGCGGGGATTAGACAATATGCTCAAGTACTGGTTGGGCAACGAAGGATACGGTCGATTTTTAAATACGCTAAAACAAGGAGGTGTTCGTGGCTGAAGTAATCGAACGGGAAGAACAAGCACCAGAAGTGCCACCATCTCCGTCATTGACGGCGAAAGAAGCCAAAAGCCTGTTATTGACGCCTGTTTTTGATGACAACCCGATCGGGCGTCAGGTATTGGGCGTGTGTTCGGCACTCGCGGTGACAACCAAACTGGAAACTTCAATCGTCATGTCTATGGCGGTCATCTTTGTTCTGGCTCTTTCCAATATATCGGTAAGCCTGATCAGAAATCACATTCCGTCCAGCGTGCGCATCATTGTCCAAATGACCATTATTGCCACGCTCGTAATTATCGCCGACGAAGCTATCCAGGCATTTGCTTACAGCATATCCAAGCAATTGTCAATCTTTGTCGGACTGATCATTACCAACTGCATCATTATGGGGCGCGCCGAAGGATTTGCAATGAAAAATCCCCCCACGCACAGCTTATTAGATGGCCTGGGAAATGGATTTGGTTACAGTACCATCTTAATTGTGGTGGGGTTTTTTCGCGAACTTTTGGGATCGGGTAAAATCTTGGGAATTGATGTTTTGCCACTCGTCACAGAAGGCGGCTGGTACCTGCCCAACGGCTTGATGTTATTATCGCCGAGTGCGTTTTTCTTAATCGGGTTCTTCATCTGGGTTGTGCGAGCGTGGAAACCCGAACAAGAGGAAGAGGATTAAAATGGCCGAACACTATATCAGCTTATTTGTCAAAGCCGTTTTTGTCGAAAACATGGCCCTCGCTTTCTTTTTAGGCATGTGTACATACCTGGCTGTTTCCAAACAAGTGACAACCGCTGTCGGCCTGGGCATTGCGGTAATTGTGGTGCAGACAATTACCGTACCGATCAACAATCTAATTTTTCATCATGTGCTGACCGAAGGAGCCCTGGCCTGGGCGGGTTTGCCAAATGTGGATCTCACATTTTTGGGCCTGGTCACATATATCGGCGTGATCGCCGCGATGATTCAAATTCTGGAAATGGTACTGGACAAATATGTACCCAGCCTGTACAACGCCCTGGGCATATTCTTGCCGCTCATCACAGTGAACTGCGCGATCTTAGGCGGTTCGCTGCTCATGGTCGAGCGCGACTTTAATTTTTCCGAAAGCGTCGTCTTTGGACTGGGCAGTGGCACGGGTTGGGCACTCGCCATTGTCGGGCTGGCAGGCATACGCGAAAAAATGAAATACAGCAATGTACCGCCTGCACTGCGCGGGCTGGGCATTACGTTTATGACCGTGGGATTGATGGCGATGGCATTTATGCTCTTTTCGGGAATTCAACTTTAATTCCGGGCAAGCGTGGAGATGATATGGAAGACGCAAAGCTAATTGTACTCGGTGTAGGGATGTTTACGACCATTGTACTCGTCCTGGTGGCGATCATTCTCGCTGCCAGATCCCAACTGGTTGCCGCGGGGCAAGCCCGCATTATGATCAATGACGACCCCGACCACAGCATTTCTGTTCCCGTGGGTGGCAAGTTGCTCAACACATTGGCCGATAATAAAATTTTTGTGTCTTCCGCCTGTGGTGGAGGCGGCACCTGTGGGCAGTGCAAAGTGACGATCAACGATGGGGGAGGCGATATCTTAGCTACCGAGCGATCCCACATCAACCGCAAAGAAGCGCGGGAAGGGTGTCGGCTTTCGTGCCAGGTAACCGTGAAAGGCGATATGAATATCGAAGTGCCTGCCGAGGTATTTAGCATCAAAAAGTGGAACTGCAAAGTGCTCTCAAATTACAATGTCGCCACATTTATCAAAGAACTCGTTCTCGAACTACCGCCAGGGGAAGATGTCGGGTTCCGAGCCGGTGGTTTTATTCAGACCGAATGCCCGCCCCACACCGTTGACTATCACAACTTCGACATCAAAGCCGCCGATGGGGAAGACCGCTTTAAAAGTACCTGGGATCATTTCAATGTGTGGGACAATGTCTCAACAGTAGATGAACCCGTTTTCCGCGCGTATTCAATGGCGAATTATCCCGAAGAAAAAGGGATTATTATGCTCAACATCCGCGTGGCGTCCCCACCGCCGGGCACAACGGGCATTCCGCCGGGCATAATGTCGTCGTGGACATTCGATTTGAAACCCGGCGATGACGTAACCATTTCTGGACCCTATGGCGAGTTCTATGCCAAAGAGACCGACGCAGAAATGATCTTCATTGGTGGCGGCGCGGGCATGGCGCCGATGCGGTCACATATCTTCGATCAGTTCAAACGCATTGGCACAGATCGCAAAGTAACCTTCTGGTATGGCGCGCGCAGTCTGAATGAAATGTTTTACGTCGATGACTTCGACGGCTTGCAGAGCGAATTCGACAACTTTACATGGCATGTGGCACTATCCGACCCAATGCCGGAAGACAATTGGACGGGCCTGACCGGATTTATTCACCAGGTCCTCTACGATGAGTACTTAAAAGATCTCCCGGCGCCTGAAGATTGCGAATATTATATCTGTGGTCCCCCGCCGATGTTAATCGCCTGCCTGAACATGCTGGACGATATGGGCGTGGAATCCGAGAACGTCTTGTTCGACGACTTTGGCAGCTAAACATTTGCGACATAGAAACTATATATGGCGGAGTGCCGCAGTACTGGCCTCCGCTTTTCTTTTGAGATACGATATGCGCTGGCGATGGGTATTTCCAATCCTGTTATCTGCCCTTGTCGGATGTCAGGATCAGCTAATAACGATTTCTGGTCCGACGATGGGAACGACATTTCAGGTCAAGATCGTCCAGAGTGAGATAACTATGGACCTGGATGTACTGGAGCGAGAAATCAATGCACGCCTGACAGAAGTCAATCGCCAGATGTCCACTTATCGTGACAACTCCGAAATCACCCAATTCAACCGCGCGCGTTCAACAGACTGGTTTGGCGTTTCATCGGACTTTGCTTATGTTTTACATATCGCGCAAGAAATCAGCACCTGGTCCGATGGCGCGTTTGACGTCACGATTGGTCCCCTCGTCAATCTGTGGGGTTTTGGTCCCAGTGCCATCCCCGACCGCGTGCCATCGCCCGACTCAATTGAAGCTGCTAAAACACTGGTAGGCTACAAAAAAATTCGCGTCGCTCTATCTATTTCCGCAATAAAAAAAGAAATTCCTGAAGTCTATTGCGACTTATCTGCGATAGCCAAGGGATTTGGTGTAGATCGCGTCGCGAGTTATCTGGACAGCCTGGGCATTAATCGCTATTTTATCGAAATCGGCGGAGAACTGCGAACAAAGGGACACAATCACCTGCGACAACTCTGGCGAATTGGCATTGCGAGTCCAGCCGGACAGGGCGAACTACAAAAAGCACTCGCCCTGGACAACATGTCCATGGCGACATCGGGCGATTACCACAATTATTTTGAACGCGACGGCGTGCGGTATTCCCACACCATTGACCCGCGCACAGGACGCCCCATAACGCACGCTTTGGCCTCCGTAACAGTAATACACAAAAGTTGTGCCTACGCCGATGGATTGGCCACGGCGATCAACGCAATGGGACCAGAAAAGGGATTTGTATTTGCCGAAAAACGCAATCTCGCCGTATTTATGATCGTGAGACAAGGGGATGAGTTTGTGGAAAAAATGACGTCTAATTTTGAGGAACTGCTCAAATAAGGACACAACAATGGAAACAATATTGACAGCGACGATCTTTCTCGTCGTGGCATTTGCGTTTATGGCAGGTGCGTTGACATTTGCACAATACAAAAAAAAGCAGCAAAGTTGTTGTGGCGATGTGTTAGAAACCTCAGAACAAGGTTCCGACGAAGATTCCGCGTGCTTTACATGCCCACGGCGAAAGAAAGCGCAAAAAGACCAGACCACAGTCTCCATTGCGGAAAAAGTGGGATAATCAACGCAGCGGAGGATGCCAGTCGAGTTGTCCTTCTTGAACACGGCAACGGGCTTCGCAGAGATTGTCATTCCGATCTTTGTAAATAACTTTCCACTCAATGCGTTTTAATGCCAACAGATCCGGACGCTGATCCACCCGGATTTTTTTTGTTTCCCTCACAATGCGTTCAATGCTCACAGCCCGCCCTTCAATCTTGTGAATAGCCAAACGAATCTGCGTGACATAGCGATTGCGCCAAACAAAATAATAAAGAAAAAAACCAAAAATAAGTGCTGTAAACACATACGCGATCAGAATAGTTGACACGGAATGTACCTTTCTATTAATTAAATCGTCTCTAAGATTGCATCTATCCCAAGATAAGACACAACGCGATATTTTGCTTGATTTTTCGCGCTCAGAAAATATAAATAATATGCTTCGCTCATCCAACCCATTCGGGCGAACGAGCGGGTTTCTTGTGCCTTTTCAGTAGGCTGGGGGTGACTGTTAGGGACGGCACAGAGACCGTCCCCTCGCGTCTCACCGCCTTTAATTCGAGGTTTACATGCGTTACATCTTGATGTGCGTTTTGGCATTTGTCGTCTGGCTGCTCTGGTCTGGACATTACGCGCTTCATCACTCGCTTCTTCTCGTAATCGGTGTGTTATCCTGCGCTTTTGTCGTTTATCTGGCGGGTCGCCTGGCGATTGTAGATGAAGAAGGGATCCCGATTCATCTAACTTGGCGCATCGTTTTGTATATTCCGTGGTTGTTCTGGGCCATTATCAAAGCGAATATAGACGTGGCAAAACGAATCTTGAGTCCCAAATTGCCCATTGCCCCGCGCGTAGTACACGTAAAAGCAACGCAAAAAACGGACCTTTGTCGCGTCATCTTTGCCAATTCAATAACCCTGACCCCCGGCACCGTATCACTTGATCTGGATGAAGAAGACATTGTGGTACACGCATTAACAAAAGAAGCCGCTGACGATGTGCAAAGCGGCGATATGGACCGCCGTGTGGCGGCATTGGAGCGATGACATGTTTATTGCAGCAATGATCGGCATATTGGTCACCATGGCACTGGCACTTTGCCGCGCGCTATTGGGACCGACAGTGTACGATCGCATCCTCGCGGTAAATATGTTTGGCACCAAAACCGTATTATTTATTGCTGTGCTCGGATTTTTGACCGGTCGGCCCGATTTTTTAGATCTGGCCCTTGTTTATGTATTGATCAACTTTATCGGTACATTGGCCGTTCTAAAATTTGTGACCTATAATGACTTAGGTGCCGATCCCGAAAAAGAAAACAGGACGCAAACACCATGATAATTGTCGATGTATTGAGCTGGATTTGTCTCGGCCTGGGAAGTGTTTTTTGCATAATTGGCGGCCTGGGCCTGTTGCGCTTGCCCGATTTTTACAGCCGCATGCACGGCGGTGGCATTACCGACACACTGGGGGCCAGCCTTGTTCTGGTGGGGCTGATGTTTCAGGGCGGTCTGACAGAGGTCACAGTAAAACTGGTGATGATTTTGGTGGTATTACTCATCACCAGCCCAACATCAACCCACGCGGTAGGCAAAGCTGCTTTTACATCGGGTCTCAAGCCTTTTTTTAGCGATCCCGACAACAAAGGGAAAAAAGAGCATGACTGAAATTACGGACATCGTCCTGCTGTCTTTTATGATTGTACTCGCAATTGCGGTTTCTCGAATGCACAATTTGTTTATGGCTGCAATGATGATGGGTATTTTCAGCTTCCTATCGGCTATCATGTTTACATTGCTCGACGCCGTCGATGTCGCATTTACCGAAGCGGCTGTTGGAGCCGGCGTATCAACCGTGCTCCTGCTGGGCACGCTGGCATTGACGACGCGCGAAGAAAAAATTGCCAGCAAAAACAATGTATTGGCACTGCTCGCGGTGCTAATTACCGGTAGCGCACTTATTTACGGCACACTGGATATGCCGCTATACGGTGACCCCAATGCCCCCGTTCACAAACACGTTGCCGATCGCTATATTGAAAAATCGGGAGAAGAAATAGACATACCCAATATTGTAACATCGGTATTGGCGAGCTATCGGGGATACGATACACTGGGTGAAACAACCGTGATTTTTACAGCGGGTATCGGTGTAATATTGCTCATGGGACACCTCTGGCGCAAGGAGGACAAACAATGAGACATCAGGGTATTCCTCGCGTAGTGGGCAAGTGGTTAATTGCTCCGATCATGTTATTCGCGCTCTATGTGCAATTTCACGGCGACTTTAGCCCCGGAGGCGGGTTTCAAGCCGGTGTGATCTTTGCCGCAGCAGTGGTGCTCTACACGCTCATTTTTGGCCTACAAGCCACAAAACAGATCGTAAAACCCCGCGTCATTGAAATTCTCGTCGCCCTTGGCGTCTTGCTCTATGCGGGCACGGGATTGGTCTCCTTATTTCTCGGTCACAACTTCCTGGATTATAATGCTCTGGATCCCCAGGACCCAGCACACGGACAACATCTGGGCATCTTTCTGGTCGAACTCGGCGTGGGTATTACAGTGGCTGCGGTAATGATAGCGATCTTTTTCGCTTTTGCAGGTCGGAGGCAATTGCGATGATCTCCGTCGGATTATTCAACTACTGGGCCTGCATGGTCTTGATGATGATTGGATTGTACACCGCAATTGCGCGTCCCAATCTCATCAAAAAATTGATTGGTCTGAGTATCTTTCAAGTTTCGGTTTTCTTGCTCTATATCAGCATGGGAAAGGTCAGCGGCGGCACTGCGCCAATATTGGGTGAAGGGATTGACACATATTCCAACCCATTGCCCCATGTGCTCATCCTGACAGCAATTGTCGTAGGCATCGCAACCCTTTCCCTGGGATTGGCACTCGTCGTGCGAATTTGGGAAGCATATAATACGATTGAGGAAGATGAAATCATAGAACAGGACCTCGTGAATGATTGATGCGCACCTGCCCATATTGTTGATCGTTGTACCCCTTGTGTCTGCCCCTTTATGTGTGTTATTGCGACAAAAAACGCTGGTTTGGGCTTTTGCATCTCTCGTGTGTGTCGCCTCTTTGGGCATGGCATCTATGCTGCTCATCCGCGTGCTGGAAGAAGGCGTCATCTCTTATGCAATAGGCGGATGGATTGCGCCCTGGGGCATTGAATACCGCGTTGATACAATCAATGCTTTTGTGCTGCTACTGGTTTCGATCATCGCCGCCGTGCTGATGTTTTTTGCACTGCCAAGCGTGGCTGATGAAATTCCCGGTAAGCAGCATTATTTGTTTTATACAGCTTATTTGCTCTGCTTTACCGGATTGATGGGCATTGCGATCACAGGCGATGCGTTTAATGTTTTTGTATTTTTGGAAATTTCATCGCTATCGTCCTATACCCTGATTGCCATGGGACGCGACCGGCGCGCACTAACAGCATCTTATCAATATCTGATCATGGGCACATTGGGCGCCACGTTTATTGTCATTGGCATCGGACTGATGTACATGATGACGGGCACGCTAAATATGTTTGATCTATCCGAACGCTTGCCCGCGATGTTTGAAACCCGCACGGCAATGGTCGCGTTCGCCTTCTTGACCGTGGGCATGTTGATCAAGTTGGCGATGTTCCCGCTGCACATGTGGTTGCCCAATGCCTATTGTTACGCGCCTTCTTTAGTCACGGCTTTTTTGGCTGCAACAGCGACAAAAGTATCCATCTACGTATTCCTTAGATTCACATTTACCGTATGGGGTGCCGAGTTTGTGTTTGAAAAACTCAACCTCGATGTCTTTTTGATTCCACTTGCCCTCATCGGGATTTACGTGGCATCCCTATCCGCCATTTACCAGACCAATGTAAAGCGGTTATTGGCTTATTCCAGCGTGGCGCAAATCGGGTATATGATGCTGGGCATAGGCTTTGTTTCCGTCACGGGATTGACGGGTGGAATTATTCACCTGTTTAATCACGCCTTGATGAAAGCCGCCCTGTTTTTGGCCGTAGGCGGCGCGGTATTGCGCCTCGGGTCATCTGACCTTGCCGACTGGAAAGGATTGGGGCGACGCATGCCCGTAACAATGGCGGCTTTTGTACTCGCGGGTCTAAGCTTGATAGGCGTACCTTTAACCGTGGGCTTTATCAGCAAGTGGTATTTAATTCTGGCCGCACTGGAAGCGGGATGGTGGCCCGTAGCACTACTGGCCTTACTCAGTTCTCTACTCGCCGTGATTTATGTGTGGCGCGTCGTTGAAGTGGCCTATTTTCAGAAAGCCAATGATGATTCCAATGTGAAAGAAGCACCATTGATGATGCAGATCTCCATGTGGATTTTGACGGGAGCGACATTGTATTTTGGTATTCAAACGGACTTAACCGTCAGCGTGGCACAACGCGCTGCTGAATTATTGCTGGGGGTAACGCCGTGAGTGGATCAACCGCCATACTCGTATCCATCGCGTTACCGCTTTTGGGCATGCCCTTTATTGCACTGACCTCGCGCAGCCCCAATGTGCGTGAAACAATCACGTTGATTACGGCTGTATTGACCTTTGGCACTGTAATTTCACTTTTGCCCTCGGTGATGGACGGCGCACAGCCCGCCGCGCATGTCATAGACGTGATGCCGGGCCTGGCACTGGCATTTCAGGTAGAGCCATTGGGCATGATATTTGCCCTGATCGCGTCGGGCTTGTGGATTGTCACCACAGTCTATGCCATCGGGTACATGCGCGGACATCACGAAGAAAACCAGACCAGGTTTTTTGTATTCTTTGCATTTGCAATCTCGGCTGCTCTGGGCGTGGCTTTTGCCCGCAATATGTTCACCCTGTTTATATTTTACGAGATATTGACCCTATCGACATATCCGCTTGTAACGCACCACCGCACCGAAGAAGCCATGCGCGCCGGGCGGATCTACATGGGCATTTTGATGAGTACATCGGTGGGCTTTTTGTTGCTGGGCATGGTGTGGACCTGGCAATTGACCGGCACGCTGGAATTTGCGCCGGGAGGTATTCTAACCGGCAAAGCGAGCGAAGGTATTGTAATCGTCCTGCTCGGTCTCTATGCCTTTGGAACCGGGAAAGCAGCGTTAATGCCATTCCACAGATGGTTGCCCGCGGCAATGGTTGCGCCTACACCTGTCAGTGCATTACTGCATGCCGTGGCCGTAGTAAAAGCCGGCGTATTCACAATAATGAAAGTGGTGATCTACCTCTTTGGCACAGATCTGCTTTCGGATGCGGGTCTTAGCGAATGGCTGACCTATATCGCTGGCTTCACCATTCTGGTGGCATCGCTGGTGGCGATGACAAAGGACAATTTAAAAGCGCGACTGGCGTATTCCACAATCAGCCAGTTATCCTACATCGTGCTGGGGGCGTCGCTTGCAAATGACCTGGGTGTGCTGGGCGGCAGTATGCACATTGTAACGCATGCCTTTGGCAAAATCACCCTGTTCTTCTGTGCAGGTGCCATCCTGGTAGCTTTGCACAAAACGGAAATCAGCGACATGAAAGGCATCGGACGGCAGATGCCCTTTACGATGTTCGCCTTTCTGATCGGCTCTCTGAGCATTATCGGAATTCCGCCTTTTGCGGGTGCGTGGAGCAAGTGGTATCTGGTCCTGGCTACGATTGAAGCCCATCAATATGTAGCGGCAGGGGTATTGCTGATGAGTTCACTGCTCAATGTACTCTATTTATTGCCAATTCCCATTTATGCATTTTTTGCCACCGCAACAAATGACCATCATGCAGAGGGTCTGCACGAAGCACCTCTTGCGTGTGTACTTCCCTTATTATTTACAGCGGGCGGCTGTCTGGTGCTCTATATCTATCCCGACCCTGTCCTGAACCTGTTGCTTATGATCGGAGGGGCCATGCCATGAACCATCCCGAATCCCCAAAACAGAATGAACATCGGGGCTTTTTGGCCCATCTCGGGGCCGTGCGCTGGTTGATCCTGGGCTTTTTGGTATGGTGTGCGTTGTTGATCCTGACCGACCTCATCGTGCATCGGCACTTGACTTTTGCCGAAGGCGAGTTGCCAATTGAAGGCCGATTTGGATTTTACGCCATTTACGGATTTGTCGCTTATTTATTAATCGTCTGGGGCTCCATACTCTTAAGAAAAAAGCTGCTGCGGTCGGAGGACTATTACGATGAGTGAGGTTCATCCCGCACTGATCCTGCTGGCGGGCGGACTGTTGTTATTTGCATTGCCAACCACACCGCGCCGCATCGTGTCGGTATGCTTGCCCGTGCTCGGATTTTTAAACCTGCTGACCATTGCCGATGGCACCCTGTGGCACATCACCTGGGGCGGCTACGAACTGACCGTACTGCGTGCGGACCGCTTGAGTATGCTATTTGGATACCTGTTCCATCTGGCGGCTTTTATCGGCGCAATTTACGCGCTACATCTCAAAGACCGGTTGCAGATCGGCACGGCATTGATCTATGCGGGATCGGCGGTTGGGGCGGTATTTGCCGGTGACCTGATCACACTATTCATCTTCTGGGAATTGCTGGCAATTACATCGGTATTCCTCGTGTGGGCGCGCGGTGGTGAGCGTGTACTGCGGTCAGGAATGCGCTATCTGGTCATGCACATCTCGTCGGGCTTGCTACTCCTGCTCGGCGCGGTGTTCTACTATTTGAACACAAAATCCCTTGCTTTTGATCACATCGGACTAAATGAGGGACATCACTACCTGATATTTTTAGCCTTTGGAATCAAATGCGCCTTTCCCCTGTTCCACAACTGGCTGATCGACGCCTATCCAGAATCCACGCCCGTGGGCACGGTATTTCTGAGTGCATTTACGACCAAAGCCGCTGTTTATGCCCTCGCGCGCGGATTTGCCGGAGAAGAACTACTCATCTACATCGGCGCGATCATGACTATATTTCCAATTTTCTATGCAGCTATCGAAAACGATATGCGCCGCGTGTTGAGCTACAGCATGATCAACCAGATCGGATTTATGGTCGTAGGCATTGGCATCGGAGGCGCGCTGGGAATTAACGGCGCAGTATCGCATGCCTTCAATGACGTGCTCTTCAAAGGGTTGCTATTCATGTCCATGGGCGCTGTCTTGCATCGCACCGGGCGTATCAATGCCTCGCAACTGGGCGGCCTTTACAAATCCATGCCCTGGACCTGTGCCTGCTGTATTATAGGCGCTGCATCCATATCCGCAATACCCCTGTTCAACGCGTTTGTCAGCAAGTCCATGGTCATGCAGGGCGTTGCCGACAGCGGTGCTGTGACAATCTGGCTGGTGCTCTTATTTGCATCGGCGGGCGTGCTTCACCACGCAGGCGTCAAAATTCCATTTTTTTCATTCTTTGCGCACGACGCCGGGATTCGCTGTCGCGAAGCACCCCTCAACATGCGGATCGCCATGACGATCTCAGCCATACTCTGTATCGTCATAGGCTCCTATCCACCGCTGCTCTACAACCTGTTGCCGCATCCCGTAGATTACGTGCCCTATACCACGACCCATGTCGTGCTCCAACTTCAACTGGTCTTCTTCGCGGTACTGGCATTTGTGGTACTGATGTTGACGAGTGAAATCGATATATCTCTGGAAACGCGGATGAAGCGAGGTATTGTCGGGATACTTCTATTGATAGGCACGCACCCTTCCGAATTGCCCGGTGTAAATCTCGACTCCGACTGGATTTATCGACGCGCTTTACCCAAAGGTATTCGCGCCATTGTCCGCACAGGCGGATCACTCGTCAATGCCTTTTTTTATAGTGGAAAAGCATTGATTCGAAAGCTCCTTACGGGTGTTCGAGGGCGACACGATAATAGAGGATTATTTGGCCGCTCGTGGTTGTCGCAAAGCAATGTGCTTATTGCAATCATTTTTCTCGCAATTTATCTGATTTATTATTTTTAGTACCTTCTAAAAAATAAAAAGTGTGCCGTTTACACGTTTGAAACATTGGGCGCATTTTTATTTTTTATTTCATTTTTTTTTATGTTTAAGAAATCCCAATGAAACATCTCTCTCATATATTATAGAAAGGAGCAAATGGAAAACTGAAAGCGCAGGCTTCAAAAACCAAAATATGGTCTGTGTGTACGCCACGAAGTTCTGCATACAGGTCATAATGCACCACGAATTACAAACTCATCAGGAGGAACTTATGAAGAAGTTATGTGGCTTTTTGCTTGCAGGAATTTTGCTGGCTGCCCCCGCAAACGCTCAGATGTCGGTCAGTGTGACTCTGGACAGCTATACGGGATATATTTGGCGTGGTTATGTGATTGGGGCCGATGACAGAATTGTGGCCCAGCCGGGTATTGAGGTGGGATTCGGTGAAACGGGATTGACGGTAGGCGGGTGGGGATCGTGGTTTGTGCAGGACCGCATTAATGACAGAAATCCCGATGCACAAACCCAAAATGTCGATGAACTTGACTTTTATGCCGATTATTCGAGGTCCTTGAGCGAAGATATGGGCCTGGGCATTTCAATTGGGTATATCCAATATGTATTTCCCAGTGCGTCTGAAGACTCAAATCTCTCACAAGAAGCTTATATCGGGATTTCTCTGGATAATGCCATATCACCTGCAGTGACATTTTATTACGATTTTGGTCTGGTCGAGGCATGGTATGTGTCTTTGTCAACTGGCTATGACATTCCGCTCGGTTCAGAAGATGGGCAAGTGTTGAGCATTGGTGCAAGTGTTGCCATGAGCAATTACGAAGATAAAACGGGTTTTAACGATGTCACGGTTACGGCTTCTCTCAGTTGTAATGCTTGCTCAATTGCGATTGCGCCAACCATTGGATTTTCTTATGCCGATACAAAAATCAATCCCGACAACCGCACTATTTGGGGGGGCGTGAGCATCGGCTTTTCGCGGTAAATTATTCAATTCTCGATCCGGGTCGGCATTTCTGGTTTGCTTCGTGGCGTGGTTGACCAGATGCGACCAGGCGAGGGGGGAGACCTTAAAAGGTCTCCCCTTTTTTTATCAATCAAGAATGGTATATAGGTGTCCCAAAATCAAATCCGCGGCAATGGCAAAATCGCGATCTCCGCAAACGATGAGATCGGCATATTTGCGGGACGGTTCGACATAAGTATCGTGCATGGGGCGCACAGTTTCGAGGTACTGATGGGTAACGGATTCAGGAGTGCGCCCGCGTTCATTAACATCGCGGTTGACGCGACGAATCAAGCGGATATCTGGCGGAGTATCCACAAAAATTTTCAAATTCAGGACATCGCGCAGTATTTGTTCGACCAATACGAGAATACCTTCCACAATAATAACGGGCCGAGGGGATATCTCAAGGGTTTCAGAAGTGCGGGAATGGGTGGTAAAATCATACGCTGGTATCAATACGGTTTCTCCGCGGGATAGTGCCTGAAGGTGTTGGACCAGCAAATCTGTTTCGAGTGCATCGGGATGATCAAAATTAATTTGCGCGCGCTGGCCTGCCGGGACATGGGCAAAGTCGCGATAATACGCATCGTGGGCAATGCCTATAGCACGGTCTTCACCGAGATGATCAAACAGTATGTGGGCAAGTGTAGTCTTACCCGCGCCGGTGCCTCCGGCAATACCAACTATGTAGGGCTTGCAAATCGCGTTGGGCATGGGTATTATCCGTGATGTCAATTAAACGGGCGGGCACGGGGACACCGCCCCTACATCCAATGATCGTGTCCGTGTAGGGGACGGCACAGGGACCGTCCCCCGATTCAAAGGATACAAGATATGCAAATTGTCGAAACAGATTTAGAAATTCAGCGCGAGCCATTCGCGCGACCCTTTGCGTTTAAGGGATCGGCTTTTCACGAAAAGTGGAATCTCGTCGTGCGTTTAAAAGATGCCGATGGATATGAGGCTTTTGGGATAGGCGGTCTGGCCGTGCTGTGGTCAGACGCTGCGGTATTTGCTGCACATACGGAAATGGGCGGCAATTTGCTCCAAGCGTCTCTTCTGGAATTTGCACTACAGAATGTCAAAGGGCGAGAATTTGCCGACCCAATGGCATTATTCGACGTTGTTGAAAACGAGGCCTTTTCTTATGCCAAAGCCATCACAGGCCATGGGGATTTGCGCCGAACATTTGCACTGATTGCGCTGGTAGCACTGGACAACGCCGCATGGACTTTGTATGCAAAGCGGATGGGATTAGCGACATTCGATGCCTTAATTCCAGAAAAATTTCGCTCATTTTTATCTCATCGCCAATCGCATGTCGCGCTTGTACCCGCGGTGAGTTATATCCTGCCCATTGATGAATTGCGGGCGATTTTAGATAGCGGGGCATACATACTAAAAATCAAAATTGGGCATCCTGGGGATGAAGCCGAAATGGTTGAAAAAGACATGGCCTGTCTGTCGCAGATTCACAGTCTGGCATCTCAGTACGAAACGGAAATGACCGACTCGGGCCATGTGCTCTATTATCTCGATGCCAATGGTCGTTATGGCAAAAAAGACAGCATGGCGCGCTTATTAGATCATGCGGAACACAAAGGTATTCTGGATCGCATTGTCCTGATTGAAGAGCCTTTCTCACGCCCGGCAGATATCGATGTACACGGCTTGCCTGCTCGTTTTGCAGGGGATGAAAGCATTGAAACCGTTGCGGATGTGAACACCCGTTTGGAGCAGGGATATGGTGCCATGGCGATCAAACCTGCGGGTAAAACCCTGTCATTGGCTTTTCGCATGATCGAAGCAGCAATACTATCTAATGTGCCGTGTTTTGTAGCAGATAATGCGTGTGTGCCCGTGCTGGTGGAATGGAACAAAAATGTAGCTGCGCGACTGCCCGCATTCCCGGGTGTGAAAGGGGGATTGATGGAATCTAATGGTCCGGAAAACTATGGAACATGGGACCGCATGCTCTCAGAATTTCCGATGCCGGATGCATCGTGGTTGCGACCCCGAGGCGGTGCATTTGTATTGGATGAGAACTACTACGATCAAAGCGGAGGGATTTTTGAAGAACCGACCGTGTACACGCGATTATTTCGAAAAAAAATGAATGAAAGATAAAGTCTATAGACACAAACGTGTGTTTAATTGGATTAACTACACAATCTGAACCTGGCCGATTTGAAGTCACACAGGTTGTAAAAGATGTGTTTGGACCACATTGGGCTGTGGCACCTGATGACCAGATACACAATATCTGGCGCATATCAAATAAAAAAAAAGTAATCTTGACTTAATAAAAACAATGGCTTATCTTAATGCCGTCTTTGCGGTAAGCACTTGTTGATCCCCTGAAACAAGCAGATGACACCGGTTCCCCATCGGATTTTCTTCAGTCATCTGAGTGTTGAATTGCTTATCTGAACTCCCCCGTTCCTATTCTCTCTACCATACATTTGAATTAGTAAACACGCCATTTTGGTTTTGACATGTTAAAACCCGGGGGCGAGTTGACTTAACGTAGCCGGATTCTCTGCGGAATCATCTCTCCCAGGCTGTGTGAGTCGTTTGCCCCCGGGCTGATTTCGAGCGGTTTTCAGACTTTTTATTTGTGGTAATTTTCACCTCTAATAATCGTGAAGGCGCGATAGAGTTGTTCCAGCAAGATAACACGCGCCAATTCGTGCGGAAAGGTCATAGGTGAAAGAGACAGGTGCCAATCTGCACGCGACAAAACTCGAGATGCAAGCCCAAAGGGGCCGCCAATGAGAAAAATGAGGCGGCTTTTTCTTTGTACGCGCAGATTTGTCAAGCGTTTAGCTAAGGCTTCAGAACGACACAATTTGCCAGAAGGCCCAAGAGCAACCACTGTGGCATCTGGATGCAGCGCGCTTAAAAGGCGATGGCCTTCTTTTTCGATAATATCAGACACACGGGCATTTTTGCCACCGCGCTCTTCCCGCACTTCAATTTCATCATAAGCGACGTAGTGTTTCAGCCGTTTGATATAATTTTGTGCGGCGTCTCGATAACAGGCGTCTTTGAACTTGCCCACAGTGATCAAAGTGATCTGCATATTTGCCATTATACGTAGATTTGATATGTTTTACAAGAAACTTGTTCACCGCCCCAAAAAACGGTATAATAACAAGATGCAAAAACTTTCTATTCACCCATTATACGCGGAAGTGAACGCATGCTTTCTCGATTTTTGACATTTTTTACGATCTGCATGCTATATGGATCGAGTTGCGCCGAGTTGTACATGTCCGTAGATGATATCCAGCGCGGCATGAAAGGCGTCGGCCGCACGGTATTTCAAGGCACCCGCATCGATACATTTGGCGTTGAAATTTTAGGTGTCTTACGCAATGTTTTTGGTCCAAAAAGCGATATGATTCTCGCCCGGCTATCCGGCGGTCCCATGGCGCAAACTGGCGTCATCGCCGGCATGAGTGGCAGTCCGGTATATATCGAAGGCAAACTCGTCGGTGCAGTCGGCTACAGCATTGGTGCATTCGCCAAAGAGCCAATTGCGGGGATCACGCCAATTGGCGAAATGATGACTGTGCTCCAACGCACATCGCGTGACACCCTGTCCTCGAGCGCGACATTTGGATCTGCGCCGTGGGATGGACAAATAGCTGGTGTACATGGCGGTGTGCTAAAACCCGTATCTATACCGTTGATGCTTTCGGGATTTGCCCCGCAAGTAGTCGCGGAATTTCGCGAAGAATTGTCAAAATACGGCCTATTGCCCATGCAGGGTGGCGGTGGAACAGACCCATCCCTGTCTGTCGGTGCATTTGAACCGGGCGCGCCTTTGGGTGTACAATTGGTTCGGGGCGATCTCAGTGTCACGGGTATTGGCACGCTGACACATCGCGTAGGTGATAAGGTAGTGGGATTTGGGCATCCCCTGTTATTTGGTGGTCGCACAGCTATGGCTATGACCGCAGCATTTATTCACGAAGTGATTTCCAGCCAGATGCTTTCGTTTAAGGTGGGCACTGCATCGCGACATATCGGTGTGATTTTACAAGATCGCGCACCGGGCATTGCTGGCGTAATAGGGTCCGAAGCAGAAATGATGCCCGTGCGTATCTCTGTCGTATCTTCCGACCACGACGCTTCGTTTAATATGGAAGTATTTCGCCACAGAGAATTAGGCCCATTGCTGGTGCGGATGGCTGTAGCGACCTCTGTTATCTCCGCTGAGAAATTGACGGGTGAAACCACTGTTGTAGGACAATTGACATTGCACATGCCCAAACGCGAACCCATGATTATAAAAAATAAGTACGCAGGTGCTCAGGGACTCGGGTTGGCGGTGCTGGGCTTAACACAACCCCTTGCACAAGTGATTCAGAATCCCTTTGTCGAAGCCAATATTGACTCGGCTGTGTTTCAGTTATCCGTTGAGGAGTACACACAAAGTGCGCATATCGAGGGGCTGCGATTGGATCGTTTGCACTACGAACCGGGCGATACAGTACATGTCTCTGTTGCCCTGGCTCCGTTGCTGGGCAAGCGCGAGATCGTAGATATCGCCCTGCCAATCCCCGAGTTTATAACACCAGGGCGTTTGATATTGCAGGTTGTAAATGAGCGCCAACAGCGATTGCAAGATATAAAGCGTATCGCTTATCAACCCAAAACACTGGAAGAATTGATTGGTCTGATTGAGAAATCGGGGCGCAATGATGTGCTCGTTGCGCGCTTTGTAGCTTCCCGCCCCGGCGTGACAATGGGCGGACGCGAAATTTCGGGATTGCCCACATCGGTCATGTCAGCACTATCACTGGCTCGTGGATCAGATGTCGTGCAAAAATTACAGCAGTCGGTATATGGTCAAAAACATCTGATGACCGATTATGTATTGACCGGTAGTCAGACGGCGATTCTGGTCGTGGGCAAAGATGGTAGAGCAACTTTTTTAGGGAGGAGTGGTTCGGGTGAACAGAAGCAATAAAATATTGAAGACAGGTATCACACATGTGCTGCTTTTTGTTTTCCTTGGGACAATCGCCGAGGCGGTCTCGCCCAAAATTTGGCGAGAAGATTCACAGACGGCTTTCCTGAAAGGAGAACCCAATGGCGTGTCGCTCACACAAGAAGGTACGGTGACATTGGCACCAGCTTATAAAATGGTAGCAGATACAGGTGAAGACTTTGTGTGGGCACTATCTGTGGATGCGAACAGAACCCTGTATATCGGAACCGGTAACAAAGGTCGAATTTACATGCTCAAACCCGATAGTGATCGGGCAGAATTGTTATTTGATTCCTCCGAATTTGATTCCTCCGAAGTTCACATTTTTAGCCTCGCTATTGGCGCAGATGGTGCTATTTACGCAGGCACATCGCCGGGCGGGCTGATTTATCGCATCGAACCGGGACGAGAACCCACGGAATTTTGTCAGACAGGCGATCGCCATGTATTTGCACTAATCGCGCGTCCGGGCGGTGGATTATACGCGGGTACAGGTGGTGACCGCGGACGCATTTTGAAAATTGACAAACAGGGCAAAGTCGTCGCGCTCTACGCGAGCAAGGACCCCAATGTGGTATCGCTCGCGCTGGGTGCTCAGGGTGAGGTTTATGCGGGCACAGATAACAGCGGCCTAATTTATCGGGTGCGCGATCAAGGCGGTGCAGATGTGCTTTACGATGCCCGTGAAAAAGAGATTCACTCGCTAAGTGTAGGGCCCGATCGCACAATTTATGCGACAGCGATGGCACAAAGCGGTCGGACGGAAGGAAATGGGAGAGAGCAAAAAGGGGCAGATCAATCCGGCGCAACACTGTATGCGATCCGACCTTCGGGATCGGCAATGCGACTGTGGAACACCGATGACCCGATGTTGTTGGATTCTGTAATAGATGCCAATGGAACAGTAAAATTGGTCACGGGAAAACACGGCCGCGTGCATCGCGTTTGGCCCGATGGCAACGCCACTTTGCTCGCAGTATTAAAAAATGTAAATCCCTGGGTTATGGTTGCCGCGCACAAAGACGCATTGTGGATTGGATGCAGTGGATCAGGTGAGATTTATCGAATAGAAAAAGGATTTGCTGTGGAAGGGCAACTCACTTCCGAACCTTATGACTTTGACCGGGTATCGCATTGGGGGCGCGTATCCTGGCAAAGCGAAACACCGTCAGAAACATCGGTCGCTATTCAAACGCGGTCCGGCAACAGTGAAGAACCCGATGATACATGGAGCGCGTGGTCAGAGCCAATCACCACATCGGGAAAATCCATTACCAGTCGCCCGGGGCGCTTTTTGCAATATCGGTTGGTCTTGAAGACGCGATCGGAAAATGCGACACCTCTGGTGCGTTCTATCAGACTCGCGGGCTTGCAGGACAATGTTCATCCCAGAATATTGCGGATTAAAGCCGAGACCGACCTGTCTGGCAACGAAGATGAAAACCCGGAGTTTATGGAAAAAGGCGTGTGGAAAATTGATTGGACTGCTGGTGATGCCAACGACGACACCTTGATTTATACCCTGTATTTTAGAAGTATTGGCGAATCGCACTGGCGGCTATTAAAAGACGATTTGAAGGCCTCACATTATTATTGGCACACCGAAGCTGTTCCCGATGGCACAGTCGAAGTCAAGGTCATTGCATCAGACCGATTGGACAATCCCCTCGAATTAACAGCCGAAGCGGTCAGTGCGCCCTTTGACATTGATAATTCGGCACCAACTGTGCAATTGCACAACATAAGGCAGACCGACAAAAAGGTGAGTGTAACCGGTTCAATTCAAGATGCTGCCACTGCGATTCACAAGGCAGCGTACTCACTCAATTCCGACGATTGGAAGGTGGTCTTTCCCACTGACCAAATTTTTGATTCGCCGATAGAGACACTGAATTTTTCTATTCAAAATCTGAAAGCCGGCTCTTATACACTCGTAGTGAAAGCGGAAGATGCACTGGGCAACGTGGGTGTTGGAAAAACCGTTTTTGAAGTAAAATAATGAACAAATTCGAAACCAAATATCGGTCAACCGGATTGCCCTTTGTCACCTTAAAATTGGCGCAAACATTAGACGGCAACATCGCCACCTGCACAGGCGACTCGAAGTGGATCACATCAAAGGCATCGCGGGTGCGCGGCCATCAACTTCGCGCAGAGGCCGACGCGATTCTGGTCGGGCGCGGCACAGTGATGGCCGACGATCCAGAATTGTCCGTGCGCTATGTCGATGGATGCAGCCCGACAAAGATCGTTCTGGATACTCAGCTAAAAATCGGATTAAACGCCAGGATTTTTGGCGGAGCACCTCTGATTATAGCAACGACTAAAGAGGTGTGCAGAAAACGGATAAAAGAGCGAAAAAACAAAGGGGCGCAGGTCTGGCAGTTGCCAATACTGAATGGTCAAATAAATTTGAAGGCAGTCTTGCAAAAAGCCGCCCAGATGGGATTGCGACACATCCTGATCGAAGGCGGCAGTCGCGTTGCTGCATCGGCATTGCGCCTGAGCCTGGTAGATCGAATAGCCGCATTTGTCGCGCCCAAAATCATGGGCGCGGGATTGCCCTCAATCGGATCATTAGATATTGCTTCGATAACCGATGCAATTGCACTCGAAAATGTGAAAGTCGAATCCATCGGCGATGATTTTTTGTTCACTGCTCGCGTGAAAAAATTGTCCCAAAACGTCTGAGTGATCATGTTTACTGGCATTGTAGAGGAAGTGGGAACGATTCGGCATATTGAATCGCGCGCGGGTTACCAGCGCACGACCATTGCAGCGAAGCAGGTACTCAATGGCGTGAAAATAGGCGACAGCATTGCCATCGAAGGTGCGTGCCATACCGTCGTACATTTTGATGCCGACACATTTGTGATCGAATCCATAGCAGAAACACTGCAAAGAACGACATTGGGTGATTGCCGCGTGGGTAGCCGCGTTAATCTGGAGCGGTCATTAAAACTCGGCGACCGCCTCGACGGCCATCTCGTTGCCGCACACGTTGATGGCGTGGGCCGCGTGACAGGCCGCACGGAATCTCCCGATCAAATTGTATTTGAGTTTGAAGTACCGTCTGAATTGGCCCCTTATATTGCCGAGAAAGGATCAGTCACCGTCAACGGAATCAGCCTGACAGTGGTTTCAGTAACCGACCGCACCTTTTCGATCGCGGCAATTCCGCACACACTGAAAGTTACGACATTATCGGAAAAATATCCGGGTGCCCGGGTAAATATCGAAGTGGATATGATCGCGCGTTATCTGGAGCGGTTGGTGCAGCTCGGAGATGGTAAAAATAAGCTCACAGAAGATCGCATTCGGGCAATGATGAGCGACCAATAGTTTACAGGAAGGTGTGTATGGGCAAAATCGCAAAAATCGAAGACGCCCTCGAAGATATTCAAGCGGGAAAAATCGTCATTGTCGTTGATGACGAAGACCGGGAAAATGAAGGCGATTTTATTATGGCGGCAGAAAAAGTAACATCTGAGTCCATTAATTTTATGGCGCGCCATGGACGCGGACTGGTCTGCTTGCCCGCAACACCCGACCGCCTCAAAGAACTCGACCTGGACATGATGGTCAATACCAATACAGCACTTCACGGCACGCCATTCACGGTGAGCCTCGACGCACTCTACGGTGTGACGACCGGTATTTCCGCACATGATCGAGCGGAAACAATTCGACAATTTGTAGATCCCAAATCGCGGTCTGAAAATTTTGGCCGACCCGGGCACATTTTTCCACTGCGCGCAATGCCCGGCGGAGTGTTGCGACGGGCGGGACACACAGAAGCAGCAGTAGATCTGGCGCGTTTGGCCGGCCTGTATCCCGCCGGTGTACTGTGTGAAATCCTGAACGAAGATGGCACCATGGCCCGCTTGCCACAACTTCTGAAAATTGCCGATCAATTCGGCTTGAAAGTGACGACAATTCACGATCTGATTGCCTATCGCCGCCGTTCCGAAAAACTGGTGCGCTGTGTCGAGCAAGTGGATATGCCCACGCGATTTGGTGCCTTTCAGTTGCACCTGTATGAAAGCGATGTGGATGAACGCGAGCACGTCGCACTGGTAAAAGGCGACCTTTCCGATGACGCGCCCGTAATGGTGCGGATGCATTCCGAGTGCTTGACGGGTGACTCACTCGGCTCATTGCGATGTGATTGCGAGAAAAACTTACACTCCGCACTCGAGATGATCGAAAAAGAAGGACGCGGAGCACTGGTGTATATGCGGCAGGAAGGACGAGGTATTGGCCTGCGGGCAAAATTGCATGCGTACAAACTGCAGGAAGAGGGATATGATACTGTAGAAGCCAACTTGAAACTCGGGTTTAAAATGGACGAACGAGACTACGGCATTGGCGCGCAAATTTTGTCGGATTTGGGGATCAGAAAAGTCGTACTCATCACCAATAACCCATCAAAACGCGTGGGATTGGAAGCGTATGGGATAGAAATTATAGACCGCATCCCCGTCGCTATTCAAGTCAACAAGTGGAATTTGACATATATGCGAACCAAGCAGGAAAAGATGGGGCATTTATTTAAAGAGGACGAATTGCAATTAGGCGAAGAAGGAGATCGCGATGCCCAAAGTTTATGAAGGTCAGCTATCGGCAGAAGGCAAACGATTTGGCATTGTAGTAGGGCGATTCAATGCGTTTATCAGCAAAGAATTGCTCGGCGGCGCGCTCGATTGTATTGCGCGACACGGTGGCGATATAGATGCCATAGACGTGGTGTGGGTACCGGGTAGTTTTGAAATTCCCACAATAGCACAAAAAATGGCGCAAAGCGGTCGATATGACGCGCTTATCTGTCTGGGCGCAGTAATCAGAGGCAGCACACCGCATTTTGACTACGTATGCAATGAAGCCGCAAAAGGCGTGGCAGCTGTTGGTCGCGAAACAGGTGTGCCTACCATATTTGGCATTTTGACAACCAATACCATTGAACAGGCGATTGAGCGGGCGGGTACAAAAGCCGGCAATAAGGGTTGGGAAGCCGCGCTGGGCGCAATTGAAATGATTGGGGTTATCGCAGCCTGGGAGGCAAAAAAATGATAAAATCGAGACGCAAAGCGCGTCGGGCTGCGTTGCAAGCACTTTATTGGACCGCAAGTGTGGGCGACCCAGTACAACAGACAGCGCAGACCATGTGCATCCGCGCACGCCTTTCGGCATCAACCTCGAATTTTGCGATAAATCTGGCCCAAACAGCCTGGGAACACCGCGAAGAACTGGACGCATCCATTGAACCCGTGCTGGAAAATTGGTCATTAGACCGGGTCTCGCGCATCGATCGCATCGTGCTCTGGATGGCACTTGCGGAAATGCGCTATTTCGAAGATATTCCCTACAAAGTCTCTATTGACGAGGCCATAGAGCTGGCCAAGCTATTTAGCGAAGCCAATGCTTCTAACTTTATCAATGGTATTCTCGACACCCTGTCCAAAGAATAGCTGATGAATGCGGAATAACCCAATGGATAGTATTGGACGTATTGCGATTTTTTCAGATGTACACGGAAACCTCGAAGCCTTGCAAACCGTGCTGGGAAAAATTGCAGAAGCACAGGTAGATCGAATTATTTGTTTGGGCGATATAGTTGGATACGGCGCAGACCCCAATATGTGTATAGAACGCGTGCGCGAAGTATCGGACCTCGTGCTGGCGGGCAATCACGATTGGGCAGCTGTGGGCCTGGAAGATCCGGGATTTTTTAACCCCGTGGCACTGGCGGCAATACAATGGACCGTTCAGATGCTGAGTGATGAAAACGCCTCGCTATTGCGATCTTACCAACCCTTTCAAAATGAATCTGCTTGTTGTTATGCCCACGCTTCGCCAATTGAACCCGAGTTGTGGCACTATTTGTTCGACCCCGAAGATGGCTGGTCAATGCTCGCTCAAACCGACTTTGAGATGTGTTTTGTGGGTCATTCTCACCGCGCATTTGTGTGCTCGGCATCTCAAAAAACAGTGCTTATGCGCGAAGGAGAAGTGCAGTTGTCCGATAATGACCGCTACCTCGTAAATGTCGGCAGTGTGGGACAACCTCGCGACGGCGATGCGCGGGCGGCTTTTGTCGTATGGGATCGAGAAAAAGGGAACCTCCAATTGCGCCGCGTGTCTTACGATGTGGCAGCAGCACAGGCCAAAATTCTATCGGCGGGACTTCCGCCTTTTTTGGCCGAGCGCATTGAATTGGGGATGTAACACCTCATTATCCACAGGATAAATCACAATGAATTTCCTGACAAAAATTTTCGGCAGCAAACACGATCGGGATGTCAAAAAGATGCAACCGGTTGTGGATGAAATCAATCAATTCTACAAAGAATATGCCTCTTTGTCCGACGAGGCATTAAAAGACAAAACAACGGAGTTCCGCACGCGCATTGCCGAAGCGACTGATGATACTCAAAAACATCTCATTCAGCTCAAAGAAGAATTGGCCGCGTTGCAGCGAGACGAAGACCGCACCGAACAATTGGAAACCATTGCCGAAGTCGAAACCGAAATCAAGGATATTGAGCGCGATGTACTCGATGAAATTCACCCAGAAGCTTATGCTGTCTTTAAGGAAACGTGCCGCCGCTTCAAGGAGCGGCGCAAATCCTGGGATCGGGCTGGCGATCAAATCGAATGGCATGAAATACCCTACGACGTGCAATTGGTCGGTGCGACCGTATTGCATCAGGGCAAGATCGCCGAAATGGCCACGGGCGAAGGCAAGACACTGGCCGCGGGCCTGGCTTTGTACCTGAATGGCTTGCTCGGGCACGGTGTACATCTCGTCACCGTAAACTCCTACCTGGCCAAGCGCGACGCCATGTGGCTGGGACCCGTGTATTTGTTCCTGGGCCTCACCGTAGGCGTGATACAGGACCGCGCCTTGGGTGTGGAAGGTTTTATTATGGAAGAAGAGGGCGAAGATGGGTATCGCATGCGCGTGTGCGACCACAAAGACGCCTGTCTTATGGATATCGTGTACGGCACAAAAGACCAGTTTGGTTTTGATTACCTCTACGATAACATGGCGATTCGCCCCGAAGATTTGATACAGCGCGAGCACTATTTTGCAATTATTGACGAAGTAGATAGCATCCTGATTGACGAGGCGCGCACGCCGCTGATTATTTCGGGACCAGTGTCAGAATCCACATCGCATCGGTATGAAGAAATGCGCCCGCTGGTCGAAAAATTGGTGCGCACGCAAACCCAAATCGTAAATAATACTTTAAAGCAAGCAGAAGAAGAACTCGAGGCCGGAGATGAATACGAGGGCGGCATTTTGTTATTGCAGGTTCAGCGCGGAATGCCCAAAAACAGGCGCTTCATGAAGCGACTTCAGGAAGAGGGCATCAAGCGCCTCGTGCAGCGGGTTGAAGCCGATTATATCCGCGACAAGCGCACGGGAGAACTGGACGAAGACCTTTATTTTAGCATCGATGAAAAAAGCCATATCATCGATCTAACCGAAAATGGACGCGACGAAATAAGCCACAACCCAGACGACTTTGTATTGCCCGATCTGGATGAAGTGCTTCAGGATATCGAACAGAACAAATCGCTGTCAGACGCGGAACAAGACCAGGCAAAGGAAGCCGCCTATCAGGATTACGCTCAAAAAAATGAATCTATCCACAGCGTGCGAAAGCTGTTGCAAGCCTATTCTCTGTACGAAAAAGATGTGCAATATATGATCGACGACGGCAAAGTTGTCATCATCGATGAATATACGGGACGACCACAGCCCGGACGCCGTTTTGCCGACGGTTTGCACCAGGCATTGGAAGCCAAAGAAAAGGTGAAGGTCGAACGCGACACGCAAACGGTGGCAACCATTACATTGCAAAATTATTTCAGGCTCTATGACCGATTGGCGGGAATGACGGGTACTGCCGAGACAGAAGCCGTAGAATTTCATCAAATCTACAAGCTCGATGTGGTGGCAATCCCAACGCATGAGCCGGTGCGCCGCATCGATTCTAACGACTGGATCTATCGCACAAAACGCGAAAAATACAATGCCCTAATCGATGAAATTGAGCATCTGCACGAGCAAAAATTGCCGGTCCTGGTCGGCACGATTTCCGTTGAAACCTCCGAGTTGATTTCGCGGATGCTCGCGCGCAAAAAAATCAAACACCAGGTGCTCAATGCCCGACAAAATGTACAAGAAGCGCAGATCATCGCGCAAGCCGGGCAACCGGGCGCGGTGACAATTGCAACCAATATGGCCGGGCGCGGTACAGATATCAAACTGGGACTCGGCATCGTAAAAGCACCCGAAGGACATCAGTGTGCATTGATTGCAGATCCCGATAACACCCAGCCTCTGTGTCCTTACATAGACGAGTACGGGTGTCGGGATGAAGTCCCGTGTGGCATGACTATCATCGGCACCGAACGACACGAATCCCGGCGCATAGATCGGCAGTTGCGCGGTCGCTCTGGGCGGCAAGGAGACCCGGGAAGCTCGCGGTTTTTCATTTCACTGGAAGACGATTTGATGCGTTTGTTTGGATCCGAGCGCATTGCCCGTGTCATGGACCGCCTGGGAGCCGAAGAAGGCGAAGTGATCGAACACAGCTGGGTGACAAAGTCCATTGGGACCGCGCAAAAACGGGTTGAAGCGCGCAATTTTGAATTTCGAAAACAGGTGCTGGATTACGACGACGTAATGAATCAACAGCGCGAAGTAATTTACGACAGACGCAGACACGCGCTGGAAGAAGAAGATATCTCGGCGATGATCAGCGAAATGATCGACGAAACCGTCGATGCACTACTCGATATTCATATACCGCCCGACGCACATCCCGAAGACTGGAATTTTGATGGCTTGATGGAAGATTTGCGCAATGTGTTTTTGCAAGCACCCGTCATACCCGATGAAGATCTGCCCCAATTGCGCGAAGCGGGTTTGCGAGATCGCGTGTTGCGCGGGATTCGCGAGGCTTATGATCGCCGCGAAAGGGTCCTTGGGGAAGACCGCATGCGCCAGATAGAACGCATGATTTACCTGAGCGTCTTTGACGAAAAGTGGAAAGAACACCTCCGCGAGATGGACGATCTGAAAGAGGGCATTGGCCTTCGCGGTTATGGACAAAAAAATCCATTGATCGAATACAAGCGCGAAGGTTATGAAATGTTTGTGGCATTGCTCGAAGACATCAACCGCGAAACATTGCGATTGTTATTCCGCATTTCTATTGAAGAAACACCCGCACAACCGCGCACCCAACAGCCCGCACGCCTGTCATTGGAGCACCGCGATGCCACGGGAATGGGCTTTGCCGGCATGCCCGAACCGGGTGCCGATGAATTGACCGCCAATTCTACAGAAGGCAATGAGCCAAAAAAACAGCCGGTGCGCGTTGAAAAAAAGGTAGGGCGAAACGCGCCATGTCCGTGCGGAAGTAGAAAAAAGTACAAACACTGCCATGGAAGAGCTTGAGAAGCAATAAGGAGATAAGTCTATGAAGTCGCGTGAAAATTTGTTGGATGATGCGCGTCAAAATATTCCGGAAATGACCGTACAGGAAGTACATGAGTATCTAAAAGAGGGCAATGATCCCGTATTACTTGACGTGCGAGGACTGGATGAATGGGAACGCGGGCACCTGAAAGGGTCTGTACACATACCGCGCGGTGAATTAGAACCCAGGGCAGAAGCGGCAATGCCCGACAAATCGCGTGAAGTAATTGTAATCTGTGCAGGCGGCGTGCGATCCCTCTTAGCTGGCGAAACCTTGCAAGCCATGGGATACGAAAACGTGATTTCGATGGACGGCGGATACGGAGACTGGGAAGATGCGCATTTGCCGGCTGAAATACCGCCGCCACCGGAAGAAACAGGCGCGCCGGAAAAACCCGAATTGCTCAAAGAGCAAATTGATCATCTTGAAAAAGTATTGGCTGAAAAAAAAACAAAGCTGGTTGATATTTAGCCCTTTTACACTTGCGCAAATATTGGTGCTTCTGTATATTTTCCCGCCCTTAGCACTCGAAATAATAGAGTGCTAACAACACATAAAAAATTACACTTAACCAACTGTTTTTCAAGGAGGGTTCTCATGAATGTCCGTCCGCTTTCCGATCGCATTCTGGTGCGACGGGTGGATGCTGAAGAGCAAGTGAAGGGAGGCATTATCATCCCCGATACCGCGAAAGAAACGCCTCAGGAAGCAGAAGTCATTGCCGTTGGCCCGGGCAAACGCAACAAAAATGGCGACGTGATCGTGCCAGCGGTAAAATCTGGGGAAAAAATTTTGATTGGCAAATACGCCGGCACAGAAATTGAAGTTGACGGCGATGATTACGTGATCGTAAACGAAGATGACGTATTGGGCATTATTCAGTAGAAGGAGATTGATATTATGGCAAAGCAAATTGCCTATGGAATAGATGCTCGCGGGCGTATTCTGGATGGTGTAACGCTCTTGAGCAAGGCCGTGAAGGCCACGTTGGGACCTGCTGGACGAAATGTGGTTGTCGCCAAATCCTGGGGATCTCCCACCGTGACAAAAGACGGCGTGACCGTTGCAAAAGAAATCGAACTCCCAGACGCTTACGAAAACATGGGTGTGCAGATGGTCAAAGAAGTCGCCTCCAAGACTTCTGACATTGCAGGCGACGGCACAACCACAGCGACAGTACTCGCCGAAGCGATCTTCCGTGAAGGCTTGCGCAATGTGACCGCCGGGGCCAACCCAATGGACCTCAAGCGCGGTATTGATGCGGCCGTTGAAGCCGTGGTCAAAGCATTGGAAAGCCAGAGCCAACCGGTAAAAGACCGCAATTCAATCACACAAGTAGGGACAATTTCCGCCAACAGCGACAGCAGCATCGGCGAGATTATAGCCGATGCAATGGACAAAGTCGGCAAAGACGGCACCATCACAGTCGAAGAGGCCAAGAGCATCGAGACAACGTTGGACGTGGTCGAAGGGATGCAGTTTGACCGCGGTTATCTATCGCCCTATTTTGTGACCGATCAAGAAAACATGGAAGCCATACTGGAAGACGCGCTGATCCTCATCCACGAGGCAAAGTTGTCAAACATGAACGACTTATTGCCCTTGCTCGAAAAAGTCGCCGGCACAGGCAAGCCGCTCCTGGTAATCGCCGAAGATGTTGAAGGTGAAGCTCTCGCCACTTTTGTCGTCAACAAAGTGCGCGGCACCCTCGCTGCCTGTGCGGTAAAAGCACCGGGATATGGCGACCGCCGCAAAGAGATGTTGGGTGATCTCGCCGTGCTAACAAGTGGGCGCGTGATTACGGAAGATCTCGGCATCAAGCTCGAAAACGTCGAACTTAGCGATCTCGGGCAGGCCAAGCGCGTGGTAATCGACAAAGACAACACCACAATCGTAGAAGGTGCGGGGTCTATAGCCGATATTCAAGGCCAAACAAGTCAGATTCGTCGGCAGATTGAAGACACGACCTCTGACTATGACCGCGAAAAACTCGAAGAGCGATTGGCGAAATTGGCCGGTGGTGTGGCCGTCATCAACGTTGGTGCGGCAACCGAAACAGAAATGAAAGAAAAGAAAGCCCGCGTCGAAGACGCACTCCACTCCGTGCGTGCTGCAGTTGAAGAAGGCATTGTGCCCGGCGGGGGGGTCGCTCTCCTGCGCAGTCTTGACGCATTAGACGAAACAAGTGTGCATGGCGACCAGAGCACAGGCGTAGATATCGTGCGTCGCGCACTGCAAGCCCCGCTGCGTCAGATCGCCGACAATGCCGGCTTAGAAGGCAGCCTTGTCGTGCAAAAAGTGACCGAAGGCGAAGGCGCTTATGGGTTTAATGCACGCACCGAGGAATATGAAAACCTGGTAGATTCCGGTGTGATCGATCCCACAAAAGTGGTGCGTACCGCGATAGAAAATGCCGCATCAATAGCCGGGTTGTTGTTGACAACAGAAGCCCTGGTGACAGATAAGCCGGAAGAAAATCAAGGTGCTGCGCCCGCCCACGATCACGGGCACATGCACTAAATTGAGCTGTCAAAATATGCTCAACCTCCGCAAGGGGCTGACCGTTGGTCAGCCCCTTTTTTTTGTTTGTTTGAATTTATGGGAAGTTTTGTCTATATTATGCATAGACTTAAACCAAATTTGAGCAACCCATTTGCGAAAGGATAGTATGGCAAAAACGAAACCCCAGGCTGATGAACCTCGAGAAACTCAAGGCGCGACATCCACAGCAAAAAAAGCAAAACGTCCGTCAAAAAAGCAGGCAACAAAAAAAACAGCCAAAAAGCCAGCTAAGAAAACGCGTACGACTGAAAAAAAACAAACGTCTGAAAGCACCAAATCTCCTGCGCCGCGTGTATCGAAAAAACGGTCGTCCAAAAAACCTGCGAAAAAGCAGCCATCTAAAAAAACAGCGAAAAAGCAATCAGCCAAAAAGCCTGTGCAGAAAGCCAAAAAGCCTGCGAAAAAGGCTGAAATGCCAGCCGAACAGGAAGAGCGCACGGTGATTTCATCGCCGCCATCCAGACAGCGCAGAGAGACCGAAAAGACCGAAGCAATTGTTGCACAAGACCAAAAAACTGGAGAAGCAACACCCCAGGATGCACAAACCGAAGAAATGCAATGGGGGCGTCGAACAAGGCGGTCGGCACCAATCGGCTGGCAAGACCGCGTTGGCGTAACCACACCTGCCCAACCCACTCGACGGCAGGACGCGAACGCAGAAGAGCAACCCGTTGAAGCATCTGCTGAGCCAGAAGCACAACCGCAAGCGCGAACCGAAACACCCGCTCAAAACACGCGAAATGAACCAAAAAAAGAAGACCCGCGCAATGTGTCTCGCCAACCTAAAGGACGCCAGCGCAACGAACAAAGCAATCAGAACAGGCAGCGGTCTTCAAAGCGCACAAGCGATCGCAGTCGAGAAAAGAAACCCGATCAACCGTCGAACAAACTGACACAAATATTGGCGCAATCGTGGACCGAAGACAAAACGCGGCAATTTATCAGCGAAGGCTTTCTCGGCAGTTTGTCGCCCGAACTGGTCAACTATGGAAACCGCGAAACCATCCCAGACGCCGAGGCACTCAAAAAACCCCTGGAAATGGTCCGCAAAGTTCTGGCAGATGAGTGTATGGTTGCCGACGATGTCACAGATTTGATGTTGCTGGACCTGGTGATGAATGCCCTGTCAGACCGCATTGACGTATGCCGCCTGCAGGCCGAGTCGAACGCACTGGCGGATATAGACGCGATCTTAGAGTTGCGCTACAAAGCCGATCGGCGATTGATAGAAGCGGTAAATGCCTTGAAAAACGCTTGAGTCCGCAGATATACCCGCCAATATTAAAAGCCCCGTTTGACCTTTGTCAGACGAGGCTTTTGCATGGTCTGCCATCGAGAAGTATCAATATCAGCAGAGAGAAAATGGCGGCACCTGGTCGAATTAGACGGATATTGTAGGAAGCGATGAAAGGCACGCCAACACAGAGAGGCACTTTCACACTTACCGTGACTGTCACCGATGCACACGGCAGGACAGGAACACGCAGTTTCTCCATCGCTATCAGTCTGATAGGCGATTTCGAAAAGATTAATAAAAAAAGCCTCACAGAGGATTCTGCAAGGCTTTTTTATACAATGGAGAACAGCACATCGGTGATCTTTATTCGCTTTCTTCGAGTGCCTCCAGGTCGGCCAAATCTTTTTGGCGACCAGTAAGACGTTTGTTTTTCACCAGTTGAGGTCGCCCGATATAAAAGACCTCAATGCCGCCATATATTCCCGTTTCCCTGTTTTCTGCTACTTCTTCCCATGAGACACCTGTGTGACGTAATCAGATCAATACGCACGGGAGGATATCCAAGTTGAATGACATGATCGGGCATGGTAAAGTCTGTCAATGTCAATTCCAGATTTCCGAATCCAAATTCAGATAAAGCATCTAAAATTCGTCGCGCATTTTCGGTTTCTGCCCGAATCAAAATGTCCAAATCTCCGGTGTATCGCGGTACACCATGATGTGAAAGCGCGTAAGCACCCACGATCACATATTCAACATCATGCGCGTTTAATAATGCGAGCAACTCTTTGAAGTCTTCCTGTACTCCCATGGTGTTGTCGCCTGAGATATTCTACAGCCAAAACCCGCTCTTCTGCGGGCCGACTCAGCCAATAGGCCAGATCTTCTTTTGCCTGAGAATGCGTTGTCAGATTTCGTTTTTGAACGACTTTTTGTATCATGTGCTTTCTCCGGGATCCCATTGCTTTTGTGAAGAAATATAGATTAAATTCCTCAAAAGACAATCATATAAATGAGGGGTGTGCATAATTCAAGCCCACACGGCCTTGATGTGTGAAATGGCTCGGATTAGCAGCCCCCATACGCTATTCATAATCATCGCCAATTGTAATATAAAGACAGCCAGAGTTAGATATGTCCGCACACCCCATCACGCCCAACCGTGTACCCCGTGACCCCCGCCGGGGAACCAGATCAAATCGACAATAAACGAAATGAGCACACCCGTGGCCCTGCCCGCAATAATACCAAAAAAGAGCGGACGGTACTTCTGGTAGAGAGATACACCGCCCACCCGGGTGACAATAGCTTTGAACAGCCAGACAATAATAAGAGACGTAATTTCGTGGAGGATACTGGTCGTCGTAATAATAAAACCCACGGGATGGATAGGCCACCAGGGCAGACGATACCGAAGAGCAGTGAGAATCGCAAAAATGAGGCCCCCCAAGCCGAACAGCACTACCCGCTCCCATGACGCTGGTTCTGGAGATTTGATGTTGTTCACAACAGCGTCGTAAAGACGAGGTGCGTACCGCGTAAAAGGATACTCCGTAAAATTGTACGCCCCGTGTGTATAGCCCAGATAGAGCACCATCGAAATATTGACCACCAGCGCACCGCCCAACCCCAAAAGCAACACCCAAAAAAGCACGCGCTTATTGCCCGGCACGCGGTCAAAAACTTTGGCACACTGCGACAGAGCCGGCATAAACAGCATCCAGCGCAGCGCGTGGGCAGTAGAACCCACGGCAATCGTCCTCGGATCAATGGTAACAGTGCCGATGAGTTGAAATCCCATATCGAGAGGCGTCGTGGGAATACCCAGGTACAGCGTACCCGACTCGCACACAAAGCGTGCAAGAGCGAGATAGATCACAATAGCAGCCGGAATGGTGATCATTAGGAGACCCGGCGCGACCCCCGCCTTCAGAAGCCAGGCAATGATATAGACAATGCCGACAATCAAGCCGATCACCGCGGTGCGATAAGAAAGAAGTTCATCCGCGTCATCCACATCGGGATCGTCGTTCCATGCCTTCCGAAAAACCGCCTTCAAATGCCGTCGCGCTGTCCAGAGACCCCACGCCACAAACACAAAAAGCGCGCCCATGCACTGCCACTGCACCAGGGGATCACCCCATCCACCGCCCTTCTGGTGCATGCGTCCAAACTGAAAACCGGTTTTTCGGATAAGAGCAATTTCGCCCATCAGCACAAAGTGGAAAAACCATATCGAAAAAAGAATTTCGAGATTGACAAAATATCCGAAACCGATCGTATAAGTATTAATATGTGTCAACAGCGGTGGAAAAAGGCGCGCAAAATAAAAAAGCCCGGCATTGGGACTCATGCTAATGCGAGGAACCGTGGTGGAAAAATAAGTAATAATATTCCAGCCAATAATCCCAAAAGCCAGACCAAAACCAATCCAAAAAAGATACCCCCGAAACAGGACCGGCCAGCCGCTTCGTCCCGAAGAATCGCGTGTTTCGGCAACCATCTCGAGAACAGGCGCGAGCAAGGGATAATCCAGACGCTCGCTCTCAACCCATTGCTTGCGAAGAATAACCACCAGACAAAAACACACCACAAACCCGGCCAAAATAAGCGTAACCCACCAGAAAACCGGACCCACCCAGACCTCCCACGGAATGGGCACACCCGATGGTAGCCCCTCGTACAGAAACGTGGTCTGGCCGTGTTCATTGGAGGGAAAAAGATAGGACGGAAGATAGGGCTGAACATTGCCAATCCATCCGTTCTCCGGCGTTGCCAGATAATGAGGCGCGGCCATCAGCCCCAGCCAGACACCGGTTAGCCCACGCGCGGGAATAATCGCACCGATCAGGCCCATCGCGAAAATAACAGCCAATTCTCGAGAAGCCAGCCCCTGCCTACCAAACCGAATTTTCAAGAGCGTATTAGCGATAAAAACACACAGAAAAATGGCAAAAATGGAAACCGGAAGATGCGTAATATTGACGGCAGAAGTATTGGCAGCCGTGCGAGAATACGTCACCCATGCACTCGCCAAACATGAAATCAGAAGCCCCAACGCGATACTGCGAGGCGTAATGCGCGCCTCTTTTCTTTGGGCATCTTCAGATATGGGAGACAGAGTTTTGGGAAGGGCCATAGTATTTTCGAGGAATGGACTTTTTTGCGTTTGAAGCAAGCCCAAATTTTCTTGTATTTCAAAATATGTCACGTAACTTTGCGATTGAGTTGGGCTAATATAGTCACACATAGCGGTGATAAGCCACGAAAATTTACCGCTCTAAAAAAACAATGGTAAAGTGAAAACCGCACGGGAATGGAATCTTTTGAAACGCACGAAAACCTCGGACAGACGCGGGGCGCCGTGCTTTTTCTCGAAATGTTCGGACACTACTCATTGACATCCAGGGAACTGATCGCGGGATTGCCGGGGTAACTATGCTATCATTGGTTGCTCATGACAGTATCTGTTCGGTGGTTCCTGTTCCCAGCCCCTTATGAGCGCAGAACAAACATATCCAATCGCAGATTCGCCAGATCATGCGAACAAAGGGGTCACAGTCCGATCACTGATCTTTGGGCTTGTGCTGGTCATAGCAATCAGCGCACTGGCAACAGTCGTGCGATATATCTTGCACAGCTCCTTCATGGCCTACAGCCACATGCCCATGGGCAATCTGATGCTCACACTATTGTGTCTGATTGTCTGCAGTGTGCTCGCGCGGTGGTTTGGCAAACCCTTTGCCTTTTCACCGAGCGAATGGCTCGTAATCTTTTCAATGGGCTTTATCAGCTCCCTCGGTCCCACTTATGGCGTAAGCGGATATCTCGTCGGCGTCATCGTAACCCCCTACTATTTTTCCACACCCGAAAACCGATGGGCAGAGTTTTTGCATCCGTACCTGCCCGATTGGATTATCCCATCCAATCGCGACGGCGCAATGAACTGGTTTTACGATGGCTTGCCCGCCGGTGCGCCCGTGCCCTGGTCCGTCTGGATCGGACCGCTCTTCTGGTGGTTCACCTTTATATGTGCAGTGGCACTCGCCTGCTTTTGTGCCTCGGTCATCATGCGCAAACAATGGGCAGAATACGAAAAACTGGTCTATCCCGCGATGGAACCCATCGTTGAACTGACCACACAGCCCGGCACCGGGCGGACCTATTTGCCCGAATTTATGCAAGGTCGGATGTTCTGGACCGGATTTGGCGTGGTAGGCGTGATATTCGTCTGGAACATCATCGCGTGGTTTCATCCCGCGCTGCCAAGATTTCCAACCGCTGGTGGCACCTGGGTACCCATAGGCCGGAACTTTCCGCCGCAGTGGGTATTCGTAAGCACCGTCGGAATATGCTTTTCGTATTTTGCGAGCCTGGAAGTATTGCTCAGCCTGTGGCTCTTCGATCTCATGTTCACCGTAGAATCCGGCATTCTCGATCAACTGGGCGTACCGGCCTTTCACCGCTACTATGCCACCAAACGCTATTCCTGGCAAACAACAGGCGCATTTGTCGCCCTATCTCTGTGGTGGGTATGGATTGCGCGGGCACATCTAAAAGAGGCATTTCAAAAAGCCCTTTATCCAAAAAGCGAGCACATAGACGACAGCCGCGAACTCATGTCCTATCGCGCGGCCTTTTGCGGCCTCGCCGTTTCAATCGCCTACGCACTGGTCTGGTTGTCGGCATCGGGCATTGCGTGGAAAGTCATCGCCATCCTGTTGCCAACCATGTTCTTGACATACGGCGCTGTATCAAAAATCCTGGCCGATTCTGGACTTATTTACGTCAATGCGCCGGCCTCGGCCTGGTCCCTGACAACCGCGCTCATGGGCGGCGCCCGCGCCATTCCCGCAGCAACACACGCCATGCTCTATCCCGCATCTGTTGCCATCAATCACTTTCGCGGATTTACCTTTTCCGTGGGTACGCACCTCAACCGCCTATCCGACTTCATCCCCGGCAACAAACGCCCCCTCTTTGGCGGCCTCTGCGTGGCTTTTGTAGTCGGTATCGTCTCATCCACCCTATTTACAATATGGCTGGGCTATCGCATTGGCGGGTATAATTTCTCGCCAAACTGGCTCATCATTCGCGCTGGCGTAGGCGGATATCAAAATTCCGTCAACGCAATCGTATCGCCGCAACCGATGGAAGTGATCGACTACTGGTTCTTTCTTATCGGGGCACTCGCCATGTACGCCCTGCTATTCTTGCGATACCAATTCACATCGTGGCCCCTGCACCCCATCGGACTCGCCCTATCGGGCACCATGCTCGCCCGCCTCACCAGCTTCACCATCTTTGCCGCCTGGCTGATCAAATTCACATTATTGCGCATTGGCGGAGCGCCCTTTTACCGCCGCTCAAAGCCGTTTTTTGTCGGCATGCTCGTGGCATACATCTTATCAACCGCACTGGGCCTCATTGTAGATGCGCTATGGTTCATGCCCCGCGGACATACGGTTCATAAATGGTATTGATCGAAACTATTGCTGTATAAAACTGTATAAAGGTAATGACCTGAGTTTGATTGTTCAACATGTGCCAATAGGAGGTACATAATGAAAAAAAAGAACCATTGGTTGCTGCTCTGGATCTTCTTATTTCCGCAAATATTGTGGGGAATCGAGAATCAGCCTGATGTAGCGTATGACCAATTAAATCTCGAGTCGTTAACAGACTCTATTGAGGTTCTTACATCCCATTTACAGGATAATTCCAAAGACGGAGATGCCTATATGCAATTGGGTTGGCTGACGTTGAAGCAGAAAGACTTTAAGCAGGCCGAAGAAGCATTTAAAAAAGCCATTCGTTACACAAAATCAGCACAAGCGTATCACGGATTGGGCTTAACATACGCGAACCAAAAAGGCAAACTGCAAAAAGCCTTTTATAATCTTCGTCGCGCACTTGCCATAGATCCAAATATGACAGAAGTAAAAATGGATATTGTACATCTGCAAATGAAAGACAAAAGTACCGATGCCGTATCAACTCTAAAAGGCATTGTCAAGGATGATTCTTTATATGCACCTGCTCACATGGCACTTGCAGAATGGTATGCCGAACAAAAAAACGAACAGAAAATGCTGGCGTATTTTAAGTCATATCTTCAGTTAGTTCCACAAGATGCGGACTTTCTGTATCAAATGGCACTGAATTACGCAAAGGACTATCGGTATAAGATGGTTTTAGAGATTATTGAACAATTACCAGCAAGTCACGCGGACAAAGACTATTGGTTACCGCTTCAGGCTCAAGCCTACGCAGCCATGGGTGAAGTAAAGGTGGCTGATTATTTATTTCACCGGTTCCTGCGTTTGATTCCAGAAGATGAGCGCAGATATTACGATAACATCACATCTATGATGTCGCCCGAAGAACAAAATATCTTTAGCAGCTTAAAACAAGAAGAACGAGGAATGTTCATAAATGAATTTTGGAAGAAGCGAGACCCCTTATTGAGTGTAAAGGCCAATATCAGGAAAATAGAACACTATCGACGAGTATGGTATGCACGCCAGTTTTTTAACGGGAAACAACCCTGGGATCGGCGCGGCGAGGTGTATATCAAATTTGGTGAACCGGATCATAAATTTGGCGGAAATCATGGAGGCACAGTCCCTCCCCTATCTGTTGAATTTTTGAAGGAAAGATTGGCTTACGAACTTGCTTTAAATATTCAAAGGGCTGAGCGCATAGAGCAAGTTCCCGAATGGAACACACTGAAGCGCAAGCAGAGTAAAGGTGCTCTGACAGATCCTATTTATCCGATAGATCGCGATCGCGGTGGTTCGCCCATAGTCCCATGGGAATCGTGGATTTATCTCGGTATTGGCAAAGGCATAGAAATTGTATTTACGGATCGATTTATGAGTGGCGGTTGGGATTATCCGCTCCCTCCCAAGAGTCCTAAAATGGCAGTAGCAGCACAAGATTTCCATCCTCAAGTTATTATTGGGCACCATGCCAAAGAGGCACCGGATTTTTATAATGGAATACCCGGCACTGATATTTTGAACTTTTACTATGACCTGGCGACATTCCGGGGAAAGAACCGCGAAACAGATCAGAATATTTATCTTGGATTATTGCCAAAGGATATTTTTGCCCCAAATGACACCTCAAAAACCCCTGCACTTGTTAACTGGACGGCATCTCTTGTGAATGAGGAAGGTGTTGTCATCAACAGCTCTCAACAGACGGTATCTTTGTCAAATATGCAATCCGGTATCGCGATTGATGCCATGTCTCTCAAAGCTTCATCGGGAGACTATCGACTCATCATTCATCTCACGGACCAAAATTCTGGAAAATGGGGGTTCTTTCAACAGCAAATTCACATCCCAAATTATGCTGTTGATTCACTGAGCATAAGCGATATTGAAATGGCCTGGCACATTTTCACCGAACCCCAATCATACAAGTTTCAAAAGGGCGATGTTTGGGTCATTCCCATGCCCACGCGAAATTATCTCAGAAATCAGGCAGTTAATATCTATTACGAAATCTACAATTTGCAAAAAGATGCATTTGGTCAAACGAAATTCCGCATTAAATACACGATATGGGAAGATGTACGAAAAAATGCCAGTCTATTGGGCAGCATATCATATTTCCTGGGCAAATTAGTTACCGACAAAAAGCCAGAGATCTCGATTAGTTCTGACTATAATGGAAACAGCACCACAGAGCCGGTATATATTGAATTGGATACAGAAAAATTAAAACCGGGTCTCTATCAGATTGAAGTTGTGGTTCATGATTTGATAAGCCAGCAAACAAGCTCTCAAGAGGCACTGTTTATTTTAAACAAAAATGAAATCAATGAACGAGTAACAAAGCGAGAGGAAGAGACTCTTTCAGATAGATACCAAAAGGCCATAGAAAGAATTATGGAACAATAATTAAAAACTATCCATTTCTCTGTTCGCAAATGTAGCTATGTCCTGTCAAAATTTATTCCCTTGCTTTCAGATATGCGCTTTGCTAATTTATTTCATCTCGTCATCGTTTAATTTACTTTGTACACCTGCGTAGGGCCTGTGAAGTGGGGTAGATGTGTGGTATTTCCAAGAATATCAAAGTAAAAATGGTCGGCTCCCTGTAACTGACTGGTATCAGAGATTATCTCCGAACAACAGATCGCGTCTTAAACGGTTTTTGCGTATTGTAAAACAACTTACTCAACTCCAAAGACCTTACTTTGACAAATTTCAAGCATTGCACGAAGCGCGTTGGCCCGGTGAACACCGTGTACCACATCGAATATTCTGTTACTTTCCATCGTTAAGGCAGATAACATTTTTGTGTGGTTTTACCCATAAAGGCAACATATATAAACCACCAAACGCATATAAGACGGCGGTAACACGTCACTCCGAAATACAAAGAGGAGAAGCTCATGAACTTGAATTCAAGCTCTGAACTTTGGGAAGAATTACAAGATAAGGAATATCGGAAAGGTTATGTCGAGGGGCAGTTTGATATTGAGGTTCCTTTCCAAATCCGCGCTCTTCGGAGGGCGAGAGGGTGGACACAAAAGGATCTTGCAAAGTACAGTGGCATTCCCGAGAGCCAAATAGCCGAATTGGAAGACCCTGATAGTGGCCCACCATCAGTACAAATATTGCACAAACTTTGTGCTGCATTTGATGTGGGACTACTTGTTCAATTTGTCTCATTCAGCGAGTTAGTTCGCCGAGAATCAGAATTTAATCCAGAAACCTTTAACGTTATCAGCTTTTCAGATGACAACATCGATACAGAACCACAAACTGCAGCTATATCCACAATGGTGCCATAGGTGGCATACTAAAATCAGAAGCCGGGTTTCGAGGAATAATCTCAGACTCCTGTAAATAGTCCCAATTAGCAATCAGATTTTGGCAAATAGTCGAAGGCAGACTTGTTCGCACGGATCATTAAAGCGCGACCTGGCCTGCCTTTTTTGTAAAGTTTAGTAGCCTTAATTTTATTTGGAACAATCTGTCTTTTTGTGCATGATAGTATTTGAGTTTTGGATTACACGACATATCGCATCTTTGAAAGGACCCCCATGTATCGTCGCATCGGTTGGTTCGCATTGCTCGGGGTTGTCGTATTTGGGTTTGGCGCAGTTATTTTGGGACCTGATACGGTCAATCCATTGCTACAAAAAACACTGGGATTGCAAACCCCCGAACCCGTAGAACCAGCACCTGTTCCGGGTGCCGAAGTCGTCGCTGATCGCGTCAAACGCGAAATCACAGAAGCAGAGGTGCGCGCATTAATGGCGACCTTTACCCAATATAAATCCCGCGTACCGGGCTACCCGGGTCACGATGCCGCCGCGCAATTTATCGAACAACGCTTCCGCGCACTCGGCTTAAAAAACGTAGAAACAGAAACCTACGGCGTGACCTCACCCGTCGATGAAGGCAGCCAATTGACAATCGTCTCATCCGGCGAAGTCTTTCCGCTCTCCGGACTATGGCCCAACCTGGTCAAAACCTCCACATTGCCACCGGGCGGTGTGCGAACGCGTCTGATCGACGGAGGCGACGGCGAATTTAAGGCATACGACGGCAAAGACGTGGAAAACACCGTCGTCCTTCTGAACTTTAACACCTGGAACAGATGGCTCGACGCCGCTGTCCTGGGCGCGCAACAAATCATTTTTATTGCGCCAGACACCACATCTTATACACAGGCCGAAACCAAATTTTTGCAAGTGCCCAACAGCGTAGAGCGATTCTGGATCGACCGCGAACACGGAAAAAAATTGCGCGCTCTCCTATCAGACCAGGGCGAAATAGAAGTCCAACTCGAATCCCGGATGCCCTGGAAGAAAAACGACATATCCAACGTATTGGGCTGGATCGAAGGATCGGATCCAGTAATGAGCAAAAAAGTTGTGGTCATCAACGCCTACTACGACGCCATGTCTGTCGTACCCGCACAGGCACCCGGCGCTGAAATGGCGTGTGGTATCGTCGGACTCATGCGTCTGGCCGAGTATTTTCAAGCGCACCGCCCCAAATACACCGTACTCTTCCTCGCATCTTCGGCACACCACCTGGGATTCCGAGGGATTTGCGACTTTCTGAACCGGCACTCGCGCAAAGAAGAGCACTTTGCCGCGCTCATGACCGAACCCATCGACATCGACCTGTTCATCGGATTGGATCTCTCGAGCCAAACAGATGAAATGGGCGTATCGACCCAAACAGCGGGATTTGGGGTCAATACAGCGGTCAATTATTTCTCCACGCGATTTTTTGCCACATTTAGCAAATCCTTTATACGCTATGCAACCGCCATTGCCAAAGGCATGGGCGTGACGTCAAAAGACGTAATGGTCGATGGCATCAACCCCAAAGGCGGCATGACCTGGGATATGTACATCCCCGGCGAAAATGTCAAAAGCGATAGCGAAGTCGTACTTTATGCCGGCACCCCAGCACTGTCATTGACAACCGTAAACGACGCGCGATTCAGGGTAGATACCCCCCTGGACCAGGCCGAGTATGTGAACTACACCAACTTGACCAAACAGATTCGCGTACTTGCGGGCATGCTGGATTTGTCGTTCAATGACGCGGAATTTTTGCCCGACTACAAACTGGACCCCGACGATCGCATGCGCGGCCTCAAGGGATTTGTACGCACATTTCCTCGGCGCAGTATCACCCCCGATAAATCGCGCCCAGATGCGATAGCGGCCATGCGGATGGGCCTGGAAAAATCGGTCAAAGGCGTGCGGCGCATTTACTACGATCTCGCAGATGAAAACGGCGAATACTATATCCCGGGCGTGGCAGAGCGCCGCGTACACGTGCGGGCATACTACATCGATCCGCACAGTGGCGAAATCACATACGCGCCCAATCAGGGACGGCAGGGTAAAATTTACAGCGGCCATTTCAATATGAACTGGTGGATCACAAAACAAACCGTCATTCTATTTCCCTGTGTGGCAACCGATTTTTACGGCACAGTCGATCCCCGGTATTTGAACACATTATCCAATATCAGCGTATATGGCGCAGGCAATACCGCACCGCAAGAATACGGTTATGACATCGGATTTGGTCCAGACGAACCCGTCGGCGTGGTCTATACATCGCCCGGTGAAAAAGTAAAAATAGCGATGCGCGCAGGCGCGATTGGCGTGCGCTATTTGTTGCTCAACTCAAAAAGCGCAGACACCGAATGGGATGCCCGGGGGGAGGGATTTCAAACCCTATCATCAGGCTCACTAATTCGCACGCCCTATCAGGCAGCGCGAGACATGTGGATGCTGAACGAGTCGCGCATGCGAAAATTGCGCCAGTACTCAATTGAAAATCAGCGACTGGAAATATTGCACGCACAGGCCAAACAACATTTAGACGAAGCAGAAACCGCAATGCAGGAAAAACAATGGGATGCTTTTGTCAAACACACGCGCGCGGGCATGGGCATTGAATCGCGGGCATATCCAGACGTAAAAACAACGCAAAACGATGTGATCCGCGGCGTGATTTTCTTCATGCTACTCGTCATTCCCTGTGCATTTTTCCTCGAGCGGTTGATTTTTACCTTCTCCGATATTCGCCTGCAAATCGGCGGGATCGGCATCGTCTTTGTGGTCATCTGGATTTTTCTGTCTCAGGTACACCCCGCATTTGATCTCTCCAACCCCTTTGTGATTTTGCTGGCTTTTGTCATTCTGGCACTGGCAATATTTGTGATCTCGATTTTATCGAGCCGATTCAGCGAGAATATTCGGCGACTCCGCAGTGCCGAGGTATTACTACACGAAACCGACGTGGGACGGATCAGCGCATCAGTAGCGGCGTTTCAACTGGGCATTGCCAATATGAAAAAGCGCAAATTGCGCACCTGGTTGACATTTGTAACCCTGGTATTGCTGACATTTACCGTGCTATCCTTTACATCTATTAAATCGGCATTGGAATTCCACCAGCTTCAGCGCGATGCGGAAGGCGCGTATCCCGGCGTACTGATCAGAAGCAAATTCTGGGGACCACTGGAAGATACGGCTTATGATTACGCGCGGATAAATTTTAAAGACAGAGGAACCGTAACCCCCCGAAGCTGGTATGTTGCCACAAGAGAAGACAAAAAATCAAAAGCCGTGGTGCATTATAAAAAGGGAAATTCTCGCGTCCAGGGGATCCTGGGGGCGGCACCCGAAGAGACACAAGTGACGCAGATCGATACCCTGTTGCGGGCTGGACGCTGGTTTCAACCGGGCGAGTCTGCCTGTATTTTGCCCGATCAAATGGCGGAGACCCTGGGTATCACAGAGCAAGAGGTCGGCAAGGCGTACATTCGCCTTTTTGGCAAGCAACTCACGGTGATTGGATTGATCAGTTCGGAGAAAATGCGTCTGTTTGTCGATCTGGATGAGGAACCGCTGACGCCGGCAGATTTTCAAGTCACCGAAGACGAATTTATTACCGTCATGTCGCAAACCGAGACCCGCGAGCGGCAAGGATTGGAGCGCCCCGAAGTCGAGACCATGCCATTTGAGCATCTGGACCCCGATGATATTTTGATCGTACCCTATGCCTTGTTGCGCGATGTGGGCAGTCCATTGCAGTCCGTAGCCGTGCGATTTCACGAAGAAGTAGATGTAGAAGCCGAGATCAAGTCGTTTTTATCGCGGTTATCGGTGGTATTATTTGCCGGCATTCCAACAGCAGATGGCGGCATACGCGTCGCGGTTTACAGTTCGCTGGGCAATACATCTTTGCAGGGCATGGCCAATTTGTTTATCCCCATTCTGGTCGCCGCGCTGATCGTGCTCAATACCATGATGGGATCGGTGTACGAACGCTTCCGAGAGATCGGCATTTATTCTTCTGTGGGATTAGCACCCGTGCACATCGCCTTCTTGTTTATTGCCGAGGCATGTGTTTACGCTGTTTTGGGAACCGTTGGCGGGTATCTTTTGGGACAAAGTGTCGTCAAAGTTTTACTGTGGCAAGATGCCTTACAAGGCCTTACCGTAAACTATTCGGCACTCTCGACCGTGACATCCTCAATGCTGGTCATGCTGGTGGTCTTGCTCTCGTCAATCTATCCCGCGCGCCAGGCATCCATGATGGCCGTGCCCGACGTGACGCGCCGCTGGAAATTTCCCGATCCGCAAGGCGACCAATGGCATTTTGAATTTCCATTTACCGTAGGCGGCAAAGACGTATTTGGCCTGTCCGTGTTCCTCGTCGATTATTTTCAAGCGCATGCAGGTGAAAGCCTGGGCACATTTTATACAGACGGTGCGCGACTCGGCTCAGTTGAAACCGCAACCGGACAGGGACATACAATTGACACAACAATCTGGTTGGCACCTTTTGATTTGGGCGTGAGCCAGCAGGTGCATTTTGAAGCTATACCCACAGGTGAGCACAATATTTTTGCCATGACATTGACCATAGATCGGCTATCGGGCGATGCCTCGTCATGGCGGCGGGTCAACAAGAATTTTATGAACGCGCTACGCAAACAATTCCTGATCTGGCGCACCGTAGCACCAGAGGATAAAGCGCAGTACACGGAAAAAGGACAGATGATGCTCGCTGGGGCTACAGTTTGAAATGGAACTTTTTTTTGAAAAAGCGTTGACTTCTGAGATAATAAAGGGTATCTTTGCCCATGTATAATGGGTATTTGTGCCCAAGTATTAAGAATGTGTTGTTTTGTTTCCTGTACAATCGGCCTGAAAAGACGGTATGGCAAGAATCGAAACTGCTGATTCTTGCCTTTTTTTCGTTCTGATGGTGCAATTTTCGATGTAGAAAGGTGGTGAAGTACGTTGGCAGAAGGAAGAGTTAAATGGTTTAACGACGCCAAGGGATTCGGCTTTATTGAGCAAGAAGGGGGCGAAGATGTTTTCGTCCATTTCTCTGCGATTCAAGCCGAAGGCTTTAAGTCTTTGTCCGAAGGTGACTTGGTCGAATTTGACATTACCCAGGGCCCTAAAGGGCTCCAGGCAGCGAATGTCACCAAGCCATAATCTGAAATAAATTCAGAATTAAGCAAAAAGCACCATCTCAAAACGAGATGGTGCTTTTTTTATACACGCTTAATACAAAAATCCGAAAACCGTATCCAATGGTCGCCTTCTTCCGGGCCATTGTAGCACTGGATACTCACCTGATCATCGCCCGGAGGCGGAAGTTCACCATCGGTAGCGGTCTGGAATGCGGTCTCACCCTCGGCGCAATACTGCGCCTCCCATGTGCCGGCGGTAACAACAAGACGCAGGCGAACGCTCTGTGTGGGCATAGGCTGCTTCCCGGGAATAATGTACAGATCGCCGTCAATGAGTTCCTTGACCTCTTTGAACACCGGTTCCCCATTGTGATACCACGTAATACCCGCCTGTTCGTATTGCTGCGTCGGCTGGCTGTGATTCGTGATCGTGACCTCGACAGCATACGCACCGTCACCGCGATCTGGCGCGGATCTGAGCAAAGCATTTTGCACCGTATCTTTCACACCGGGACGCACGCAAATCTCCAGACCACCATCCCGAATCCGCCAATCATCGGGTTGTTCCCGCAACCACGACCAGCCGCTATCGAGCGCGCCATCAAATGTATCTTGAAAAATGATCTGTCCATCGCTCATAATAAATCTCCTATCCAGAATTGTCAGATGATTGCTCGCGCACATGGTCGAGAAATTTCAGGAGGACTTCAAGTGTTTTTTTTGACCCCTCCCCGTAACATCAGAACGCAGCCCATTGTTTTGGTTTTTTTTATATATTGTATATTAGATAGAAGACTTGTTTAGACTCAGGAGCACACCTGATGTTCGATTATCTCAATGCCGCACAACGCATCGGCCTCACAGATGTGCAACTAAATCAGCTATGCAATCAAGTCAGATCTGAGTTTCCCAACGATGACATGATGTTTGAATTGCATGTCCTGAGAGCCATCATGGCTGTCGAATCTGGTCGGGCTACACTTAATCAGGTATTGAAAGGGCCAGAAGTGCAACCTCCAGTGGCTTAAGTCACAATTTGATTTAAAGAACATAAAAACGGGTAGAGGACATTACAATTCTCTACCCATTCTTTTTTTTCGAAGAAGTTCATACTCCTCAGATCACTGCCCCGGGATACCGATTTTGAATCCACCAATCCGCGTGTGGCATCCCGCTCTCGTGCGTTTTTTTCATCAGCAAATCGATATCTATCAGCACGCGGCGTAACTCGATACAAAGGCGCCTATTCTCCCATGCAATAACGCCATATTCTGCCCAGGGAGGATATTTCCTATCGTGCGGATTACGCAGGGGTCATTTTTTGAGTATATTTATATTCAAAAACGCCAGAGTTATATTAACATCAACCGGAGCATTTATGAACCATCTCATCTTAATCAAACACGCCATGTCTCAAATCGACGAGACAAAATCCGCCCCAGACTGGCAACTATCGGACAGCGGACGCGCAAGTTGCACCCCTCTTGCCGATGCGTTGCGCCCTTACAAACCGGACCTTCTCATCACAAGCGAAGAACCCAAAGCACGAGAAACGGGTCAACTGGTCGCCGACGCCCTTCAAATCCCCTATTCGTCAGCACCCAACTTTCACGAACACGACCGCAAAGGCGTACCCCTTATCCCCCAAGAAACCTGGCACACCACAGTAAAAACCTTCTTTGCACGCCCCAGCGACCTGATCTTTGGCAATGAAACGGCAAATCAGGCCCGCATACGATTTACTCAAGCCGTTAAAAAAGCAGTAAAAACGCACCCTCACAAAACTATCGCCATCGCCACCCACGGCACCGTCATCTCTTTATTCGTCGCTCAAAAAACCCGGACAAATGGCTTCGACCTCTGGCAACAATTGGACCTGCCATCTTATGTGGTATTCGACCTGCCGGGTTACAAATTGAACACCATCGCAACACAAATTTGAAGATATCGCAGCCCGAAACCGGCTTTCTCCGTATTGGATTTGTCACCCTATTTATATTTATAAAAAAACCGCGATGAAAATTGTTTCCATCACAGGAACGCCATGAAAAAACACCTTTTATTTTTCATTCTACTGTTGTTATTCGGTTGCCAACCACAAGTCTCTGACAAACAAATCACAGTCTGTTCTTTCAACATCAAATTCGTCGGTCTGTACAAAAAAAAGAACAACAACGCACTTGCGAAATTGGTCGAAAAATACGACATGGTCATCGTCCAGGAACTCGTTGCCCCACCTGATAACGGTCAATACTGCGATGGTACATCCTATCGCGAAGACCCCGAAGCCGATGCATTCTTCGACGCCATGATCGCGCAAGGCTTTAAATTTTCCCTATCTTGTGAAGACACGGGAAGAGGCGAAAACATCCACAACAGGGGATCGAGCACCGAATGGTCCGTAGTCTTTTACAAACCCGGCAAACTGAAAATTGCAGATGATTTACCCCACGGATACCTATCAGAAGACCGCTCTGCCCATCCCGTATATCCCCGCGTACCACACGCCCACGGCTTCCGCACTATAGATGGCAAAATGGACTTTGTCGTCATCAACGTCCACTTATCCCCCGGTGGGAACAAGAAAAAAGAACGCAAAGCCGAACTTTTGAGCATAGCCCAGTGGATCGATCTCAATGACGCGCAAGAGCGGGACTTCTACATCGTAGGAGATATGAATATCGAAAATGCCGCGGAACTTGAAGCAGTAATACCAGCGGGATTTATATCTCTGAATGACGAGTGTCGAAAGACAAACACAGCGGCAGGGAGCAGTAAACCTTATGACCACGTTATGTATCGCCCAGCCAGTCGTGCGGCGTTAGACGAGATAGATGAGGTGTTTGATTTCCAGGTAATCAACCTGATCGATCAAATGCGCGACACCTGGCAAGGCAACAGTGCCTATCCAGGCGCCCCATACGATAAGAACTTATTTCCACAGCACTACTCGGATCACCACCCCGTGCTGTTTCGCCTGAACATTCCGAGCGAGGATGACGACTGAATAAAATGGAATTACGGATCTTCCGAAAGAGCCGGAACCCGGGACTCGAAGAAATCGGACGCGAGCATAATTTGATCTTGCTGGCGCGCGACCAGCCCCTTGACGCGAGGTAGATAGTCATTAACCCATCGGGGATCGCTGCGGACAGCCTGTCGCGCCTGATCAAAATGGGTATAATCGCGATACGCCCAAATATGAACCACGCGATTTAATCTCCCAATATCGGTATAATACCACCCGGCAAGCTTGATACCATAGTCCTCGCGCAGTGGAAGCGCCACCTCGCGCACCGCATCCATATAGGCTTGCAAAGCACCGGGATTCAAATCGTAGGTTCGCATGTCGTAAATCATAGGAAATCTCCAGGAAAAGTGAGAAAAGTGGACAACAGAAACTGTCATTCTTCAGTTGAATAGTATAAAATTAGCTCGTATTGAAACCCCACCCTCATCCAGCCTTTTGGGCGCGATGACGGCTCTGGTGATCGACAGATTACTCCAAATCTGCATTGAAAGGATCAAATCCTGTATGCTCGCTGGTATCAATTTTCCCAGGGAATTGCACAGTCTGTTCCATAGAATCGATTTCCTCATCCGCAAGATCCTCAAAGTGGCTTGCACGTTTTCTTGCGGACAGGCGACCGTTGTTTTGGAGGCAAAAACGAATAAAGAGGTCAATCTGTCGGTCGGGCATATCTACGATGTTTTGGATCGCTTCTTTGGTCGCATCGTAGTTAGCCAGGAAGGCCAGCTCATCGGCGAGTTCGGTATCAATGGTCTGATCAATGAATCGGAAAAGCGCCTCCGCCGACGTCAAGGTCGTACTGCTCAATCAGTGCCGCATACCCCGCCAGCTTGTATATCTTTGATCGTGTTTAGCCATAGCGCATCCCTGAAAAATGGTTACCAAATGAGAATTATAGTTATTTTTTGGCAAATAGTAAAAAAAACAGTTACACGCTGATCCATTCACTGAACTTTTTACCGTATGGGACCACTTCCCCTGATCCCGTCATTTGCACAACACTTCTTAAATGCACGGTATTACGATACGAGCATTTTGGCGAGATCGGATTTGGTGACCCCAAGCGCGAAGAGGGATCGAATTAATAGATCTACAGAAACTGAGGGATCGCCCGCTTCGATTTTGGCAACGCGAGATTGACTGGATTTGAGACACTTAGCCAGTTGTGTTTGGGTCAAGTTTTCTCGCTCACGACATTGACGCACTTTCTTGCTCAACGTGATTTTGAGGTCAATATAGGCGGCTTCTTCGTCGGTCAGACCCAGAAAATCGTCTGTTGAACCCACACGCCACCCGGCAGCCTCGAGAAGTTTTTTCTTTTTTTTATTCATGAATCATCCTATCGAATCGTAGTGTTGTAGCCGTCTTTTACAAATATCAATAATTCTTTTCGGCGTCTGACGAGTCCTTTTTTTGAAAACTTCTGCTATGATGATGGCATCCGAATCAATGCGATAGATGATTCGCCAGGTCTCATTCTGATCTCGAATTCTCAATTCGTAACAATGCATTCCTATAGTGGGGATTGGTCTGGCTTGAGGCATTGAAAGCAGTTCACCGGCTTGAAGACTTCGCAGAAGAAAACCCGCTTCAATTCTCGAAGATGGAGAAAATGGAGGCGTTTTGATTTGTCCGTGAAGCCATACCAGCGGTTTGTCAGAAGAACTCATAAAAGAAATATATGTCAAATATGACATATATCAAAAGAGAAAATTTAAGGGTGGAGTTCCCCCGTTTTGGTGGATCATATCATAAATCACCCATCACCTATGAAAAACTAATGGCACAGGATGATCGGGTTGAACCTTCTACGCTATTCACTAAAACAACTCCACAAACAAAAGCCCGTCGATCACCACTGATTGACGGGCTTTGTTTATTATTTTAGTAGCCCAACCGTTCCACTCACTGAACTTTTTACCGTATGGGACCACTTCCCCATACATCACTTCCGCAAAAACAATAAGCCCATTATCGCTATCGGACATGAAAAGAAAAAACAATTCGTTATCCAAAAACTGCACCATCCCAATTATCTCAAAAAAGCCCTATATTATCACGAGCTTCTTGAAAAGGGCTATGTTCAATCTCAGACAGCACTTGCAAAAAGGGTGAGAATTTCGAGAACCAAAACCCGCTTGATTTTACAGTTGCTAAAACTGGATGAGAAAATTAAAGATTTCATCTTGAAAATAGATGACTCAGACCCAAGATTGGATTTTCTCTCTGTCTATCGGTTGCAGCCATTACTCCAGCTTAAAAGCAAGGAAAGACAAAGAAGGAAATTTTGGAAAATGATTAAAGAACAATATCCAGATCAAAGTGCCTGTTATAAAAATGTTGCGCTATCAAGACTGAGTCCCCTCCGAAAAGGGTGTAATAGAGTGTAATAGAGTGTAATAGAGATTATAGGTTTTTTGTGAGCGTTGGGTCTGTCTGTGTCGCCTTTGGTGGTAACGTATGGTATTGGGGTCGTGTATAGAGTGCCCGTGCTTTGCAGGCGTGCTGACGAGGTTACAAAGTGCATGTTTGGGTCAACAGGGTGCACCTATTGGGGGTCTTCATTTGGCTGGGCGAGATAATTCTTGATCCTTACCAGATTGATCCATAAACTGCGACACCATGCCCAGACTTGATGGGGCAAAAGCCGACGATAACGCGTTTTACCCCCTGTTGTGTGATAGCTCAATTGGAAGATGCTGGCCTCAACATTATGGCGTCGATTGCGGATGTGCACAGGCATGTCTTCAATCTGTTTTCGCCGGTGATAGGCAAGGATGTCTTGTTGGGTAATATATCGCGGCTTCCCTGCGATGAAGAGTTTGTATTTGCCCGGTTTATATTCTTGTGCAAGCTGAATTTCTCCACTTTCTCGATCAATGACTTCAACCCCTTCTTCTGTGCGTTCATATATCAAACGTCCCGGTCTGCCTTGTAGCCCACTGTAATAGAATTGCTTGTCCTCTTTGTCGGCATACGCACTGTTGCAAGCCGCATGGTAAGCCCCATCCATCGACACGTCCGAGACCTGTCCGACCACCTCCTGTGTCCGTTCTATGGCCGGTTGGACAAAAGCGTTATCGGCAGCCGTTGCAGGTTTGACTTCTACATCCGTGATCAAATTGAGGCCCTCCCCATCACAGGTCTCAGTGAGATTGACACTATATCCCTTGACCTTCTGCACCCCTTTTCTGCGAAAGGTCGCATCTGGATCATGGACAGACTGTAAGGAGGAAGAAGAAATAGATTGTGATGGCTTGGGAAGCACTGATTTTTCACTGGCGGAGACACGGACGGTGTATTGGTCAGAAAAAACACGCACGATCAGACCATATTCATCGCTGTCTTGCTCCTGATAGGCCGCCAACAGTCTGCACACTAACAAACCGAGGGCTTCGAGCTTCTCCCCTTTTTCTGCACTGCTGAGTGGATACCCAACCTGATGCGGCTTCACCTTGAGCAAGGCGTCCAAAACCTCGCGGTCTGCTGCGCATAATCGTTCCTTTGCGCCCTTGTCTAACGAGCCCCAGAACGCTTGTAAGCACCCAACGACCAACTGCAAGCGACAACAGGTGGCAATATTGGCACCGATTAACTTGCTGTCCATTCGCACCTGATCACCCGTCACGCCAAAGACTCTCGCCTGTGTCTTGGTTAAACTAAAAAAAGTCTCCCCAATCAGATTGCGACCCGTTTGCAGGCCATAGGCATACACGGACTGCTTGAACAGATAATACGTCGAAGCCACAGGCACCTCATCCGACAGATTCATCAACCCTAAAGCACGCATCACCAGAATGTTGAACCCACAATGCTCAAAAAGTTGCGCATCGCTCCACCCAAAGCCCTCTTTCAAGATCATCATCGACACCAAGCGGCGCACAGACGCATTGGGACGGCCTTGCTCACGATCAAACAAGACCGAAAAGACATCTTCATCTATCTTGCAGGTGATATGGGCGTAGAACACATTATGCCAATTTTAGAACGACTCAACCGAGAGATCAAAAGACGGGCTGATGTGGTGCAGATCTTCCCCAATGAAGAGGCTTGTGAACGTCTGATCGGCGCGTTGTGTATGGAATGGTCTGAAGAGTGGATCACAGGCAGACGCTATCTGGACATGACAGATTTGAAACAAAATCTCTGACCCCTATATCGGTCAAGTGCTATTTTTAGTTGAAATAATCGAGGCCGGTGGTTTCAATCAGCAGCAAGCGCGTCTTGCCAGTCCGTATCTATCTTCAAGTCCTTTTGAAGCGCGAGCCTGAGCCTGGGAAGGCAACGGAAGCCTTTGATCCTTCGCAGGCGGGGTTCAATATCCAACAGTGCGGTGGCTAACCAGCGCGAGCGTTGATTAGAGTTTGTCCATCGCTTCACATTTCTGGTCAGTTGTGCCACCATTGAGTTGAGGGACTCAATGCAATTGGTGGTGCGAAAGGACTGTTTCAAGTGCGGCATGAGTCCCAAGCGATGGAGGGTCAGAGTTTCATCTATTCCTTCTTCAAGGCTGTTTAGTGCTGATTCATTCATCAAACAGAGTGAGGGCTTCAGAGCCTGAAGGGCCGCTTTGGCTTCTTTGTAGGTGGGCAGATCGTAAGCCTGTTGCAGGGCTTTTTTCACGTCTTCTTGTGCGCCTTTAGGCAGATAGGCAACCACATTTTCCCTCTTGTGCCATTGGCAGCGTTGGATAGCCACATAACCATCCAATGCTTTTTTGACGGCCCCATACAAGCCTTTCGAGCCATCAATCAAGCAGAGTAAGCCCTTGTGATAGGACAAGTGACGTTTTATGAGCGACTGGATAAACTGACGACAGACGCGCTCGTTCTCGCTGGCAGCCTAAATAAAGCCCAATGGGATTTTGTGTCCCTCTATGGTCACACCAAGAGCAATAATCATCTGCTCATCTGCAAAGGTCTTCCCATCTATAAATAAGGCCACCAGGTCATAATCAGCTAAAGAGCGTTCATGAAACTGTCTCAATTTTTCTGCCGACGCCTTGATAAAACGTCTCGATACCGTGGAAGAGGAGAGTCCAAAGGCTTCTGGGACCGCTTCGGCACAGTCTTTATATGAGCGTGTGGCAATCCCTTTGATCATGCGAAGCAGCAACCCATCATCCATCTTTTGGGGACGCTGAAGATGATGATAGGTCAAAAGAGAGACTTCCTCATCCGTAAGGACATTACGCACCCTCGGCACGGATAGGGGCACTTTCTGATCAGACAGATACACAGACCCTTGTTGACTGCCCCACCGACGATTGGGATTAGCACTGTCCTTGCGACTATATTTGTGCCCGGCCAAGCGACTCACTTCATTCTGCAATTCTTCTGCCACGGCGTCTAATCCTAAGGGAATCAGGGCCTGGATCAATGCGATACGGGTATCCAGTGCGCCCAGTTCTTCTTCTCTGCGTGTCTCAGGCGTTGCCTCTGCCTGGTGGATTGTCTTGACTTTCGGGGCGTTGTGCGATACTTTTTTCATCACGGGCTCCTTTGGTTGTGGACACAGCGTTTTCGGGATTGAATTTGCTGTATCCAATTTACATCGGAGCCTCTACTATTTCAACTAATATAGGCACAACCTCCCTATCCTGAAAAATTCATAAAAAAGGTAGTTTCCTTATTCAAGTTATTGTATTATTATATGGTTATGGACATAACCGTTCAACAATGAACTTGGAGGAAACTACCGTGAGTAGAAAAGATAATCATAGCAAGGTTCCTTTGGCAAGCATTTTCGGCAAACGTGTCAACATCGCCTTTGATGGGGGCATTCTCACCAGCGATAGCGGTGTTTTGTTGCTGCGAGAAGTCGCGGCTAAATCTGGCATTCTATCCCGCATCATTGCGGCGATTACAGACCGTCGGCATCCAAGTTATGTGGCTCATTCGGTGTCAGAGTTGGTCAAACAGCGCGTGTTTCAGATTGCCTGCGGGTATGAAGATGCCAACGATTGCGATGCCTTACGTAGCGATCCGGGTTTCAAGGCGGCCTGTGATCGCTTGCCCATAAGTGGTGAGCACTTGGGCAGTCAACCCACGATGAGTCGTTTTGAGAATTAGATGAGCAGAAGCGACTTATATCGGATTGCTCGCGCCTTTGTCGATGGTTTTATTGCCTCTTATGAAAAGCCGCCCAAGGCGATCATCTTAGATATCGATGATACACAGGATACGGTTTATGGGACGCAGCAATTATCCTTATTCAATGGCTATTTCAATGCCTACGCCTACCAGCCCTTGCATATATATGAAGGGCAAAGTGGTAAGCTGATCACGACGATTTTGCGTCCGGGTGTGCGTCCAAGCGGTCCACAGCTTGTCGCCATCCTCAAGCGGTTGGTGGTCTATCTGCGTGCCGCTTGGCCAGGGGTGGCGATCTTTTTGCGGGGTGATGCTCACTTTTCTTGTCCACAAGTGCAAGACTTCTGTTTGACCCACGACCTCTATTTTATCCTCGGACAGACCGCCAATACCCGGCTCTTAACCTTGGCAAAGCCCCTGATGGATCAGGCCAAAAGCCTTTATGCACAGACCGAGAAGCCCGTGCGACTTTTTACCTCATTTTATTACCAGGCCCAGACTTGGTCTGCTGCCAGACGCATCTTATGCAAGGCAGAAATCAGTGACCGAGGCCAAAACACACGCTTTGTCGTGACCAACCTTGAAAGTTCTCAGGCCTCCTTTATCTACCAAAGCGTCTATTGTGCACGCGGACAGATGGAAAACTTCATTAAAAATCACAAAACCTTTCTCCACTCAGACCGCACATCCTGTCACGCATTTGGAGCCAATCAGTTCCGCCTCTTCCTCCATTCGGCTGCCTATGTCTTGTTGCACACCTTAGCGCACATCGGATTACAAGGCACAAAGTGGATAAACGCACAGGTCAATACCATCCAAAATCGCTTTTTGAAAGTCGCCGGGCGCGTCTGTGAGTTGAAAACCAAGATCACCTTCCATCTGCCTATGTCATTTCCATTGCCACACCTTTTTGATAAAATCCTGAGCAATCTGGCAAAAGCTGTGCCATAACTCGTCAACGGGGGAGGGGAAGGGGGCTACGCCATCACGTCTTGACTTTACAAATACACCGACCTGCCCACACACAGAGCGGGCAAGGGGGCTGTACTTTTTGACACCCTCAAGGCCGGGCAGGTGACGATGCTGGGCGGCTTGCTCCTTATGAAGACGCCAAAGCGGGCTGATAAGACGGCAAGCACACTAATTTTGCTGATTGGAACCGATTGCACAGGCCATACACACCAAAACATTACTGTTCATGAATTAGTCGGGCTATATCACGGAGCTACCTTTTTACAGAACTTTTTGGACTTGATCTTATTCCACAACCCGATACGCACTGACTGTGCATATCAAACCAGGAGGTATAGATTATGTACAAGTTCATGTTGCAAACTTTAGTTGTTGTTTTCTCGGCTGTTGTATTGGCCGTAGAAGCTCAAACAGTGAAATCTCCCGACTTTAACGGGAATGGTGTTGTAGATATTCCCGACTTTTTGCTCTTTGTCGATGCGTTTGGGTCAAGGGTGGGTCAAGAACTGTATGATGCAAAATATGATCTCGATGGCAATGGTGTAATTGGTATTCCTGATTTCCTGCTCTTTGTCGATGACTTTGGCAAAACAGTGAGCTCCGAGAAAACGACCACTGTGCCTGCAAATGTGGTCGTTGAAGACGGTGATAGCAAATTGACGGTGCGTTGGGATGCCGTGCTTGATGAGGATGGCAAGCCATCTGTAACCGGATATGAGGTAGCCCATCGAAAGCGGCTGGACCCATACGATCCGCCACAAGAAGATAGCGACGAATGGGCAGGCACTCAACGTGTCAGCAGTCAGTTGGACAGCCTGATCATCACAGGACTGCTCAACGGACAGGCGTATTTGGTGAGGGTACGCACGCTGACGGATGGCGGCGGAGCAAGTGACTGGTCATCGCCTGTTTTAGGCATCCCTGTGATCCCGGCAGCGGGACCAATATTTTCAGGCGGAAGTGGTGGCGGAAGTGGTGGCGGAAGTGGTGGCGGAAGTGGTGGCAGCACGCCATCAAATCGGTATGGTGATACTGGTGATCTGCTGTCAAATTCACAAAATCGTGCCCAATATGAAAGCATTGTTGCTTTGCAACGGTCTGCAACTTATGCGCCAATGCCACAGGTTCCGTCGGATTTGCTTCCAGAGATACTGACTCAATCGGTTGTTGAAACATATATTTCCGAGCATAGTGTGTCGTCTGTGGAAGCGTTCATAGCTGCGTTACCGCAACTGTACAAGCAGTTTTTTGTGACTGTTTTTGAATCGAAAAGTCCGGCAAAAGACTTTATATCTAAAGCGCATCCAAGAGTCGTGTCGTGGGGGGCAACGGCTGATTTTATTCTGACGTGGACGACAAATCCCGAAAGTTCTTCCAATGAGCAGGTGGAATTCCTGCAAACCGATGTTGAAAATGCGCGGTGGATAGCCGGTGTGATAGACTTTTCCAACACGCCACCCACTATCACTAACCCGTCAACTTGTCAGACTTGTCACGGGAGCTTGAATAAACCGATATGGGGATCGAATTTTGCATTTGAAGGCACAGAAAGTCCTCATTATGGGGATCGCTTTACTGCTGATGACATTGAGGCTATGGTTTATAGTTATGCTCTATTTCAATATATGAATCCTCGCATTCGACTGTTGGAGTATCAAAGCTATGAGCGTACAAGGGGATTCAATGTCCGTCTCATTTACACCAAACAAACACTCCTGAGCGTTTTCCCCAATCATAGATTTGCATCTTTAATCGGATGGCGTCACGCAGAGGTTCTCCATAGAAAATTGAAAGCACAAAACAATTACAATGAAATTGTGCATGACCTCTTTTGTGGAGAACATGTTATATACACTGGCAAAGTCTTAAGTCATTTTAGTCAACAGGATGCGAATCTGCGGATGATTAGCGGAACTGGTGAATTTGTGCAGGGGGATAATAATCTGGATAGTATATTGTTAGGTGATTCTGGGGGAATAGGGAGTGTATCACAATCTTTGGTATTCCTCATCATGCATGATTTATATTTGAATGATCCAAGGGTGACAAACCTTTATGACTCCACGCCAAATGACCATGGAGTCGTGTTTGCGGTGAGAGGCGATGACGACCAGCTAAGTTATCTAGCTGGTGAGGCGACTGCTGGCAATGAAATAGTAGAGTTACATCGAATAATATACCGCGTAAAAGGTGCAGCGTCTTTTCCAGCACAGGAAAGGAGAGGACGAAATCCTCGGTATGTTGGAAGTAGGCAAACCGCTCATATTGGCCTGTGGCGGTATAAAATGTGTACCGCGTTATCCTCTCAGTAATCAGGAATGGGTAATGGTGCAAACCATCTTCCTCCCTGTGCTGATTGAGGTGCTGAAGTCATATAGTTCGTCAAGCGCGGCTTCGGCACTGTCAAGTCCAATGTTCATCTTCATAACCGCCCTTTAGGGACGCTGATAAACTGCTATCGTAGTTATACCCCTCTGCTCGCCTCGAGTACAAACAAAAGCCCGTCGATCACCACCGATTGACGGGCTTTCTTATATTTATTAGTAGCGGCAGAGGGACTCGAACCCCCGACCCATGGATTATGATTCCACTGCTCTACCAGCTGAGCTATGCCGCCACATGATATCAGGGCGAGAAAAATACAGGAAAACGCTTATAGTGTCAAGCATTGGAAAAACAAGCTATCAGCGGTCAGCCCCACCCTGCCACCACCCAGTGGATCGCGGCTCAACATCATGCCGCGATGACACTTCCTACTTCACCCTTCACACTTGACAACCACCTCAATATAAGGTATTCATAGAAATATATTATGGAGGATCCTATCGATGAAACCTGTACTCACACTCCTCGTACTCATTCTGGGACTCGGTTTGCCCACCCGGGCAGAAGAAGTACACGTCGCCAAAATCAACGGCACCATTGAAGGCGGCGTTGCCGCTTTTGTCACGCGCGTCATGAACGACGCAGAAGACGCGGGCGTCGCTGCCGTCATATTTGAAATCGACACCCCTGGCGGTGCCCTCGATGCCGCGCTCACCATCCGAGACGCCATACTCTACAGCGAAGTCAAAACCATCGCCTTTATCAACCCCCGCGCAATATCTGCCGGTGCCCTCATCTCTCTATCTACCGACCACATCATCATGGTCGAAGGCGGCACCATTGGCGCGGCCACAGCCGTCGATATACAAGGCAACAAAGCCAGTGAAAAAATCATCTCTTACTTCCGCAACGAAATGAAAGCCACAGCCGAAAAAACCGGCCGCTCATCCAAATTGGCCGAAGCCATGGTCGATGAAGACGTCGATGTCGAGGGCCTTGCCCCCAAAGGCAAGCTACTCACCCTGACCACTGAAGAAGCCGTTGAAAACGGCATAGCCGAACACAAAATCGCCGAAAAAAACGAATCGGAAAAACTCGTCGCCGTACTCAAACACTACGACCTCGTACAGGCCAACATCATTCACCAATCGACCACCTGGGCCGAACAAGCCGTGCGCTATCTCACCCACCCCTACCTCGCCTCGCTACTCATGACCCTGGGATTTCTGGGCCTGATATTCGAAATCCAAAGCCCGGGCTGGGGCATCGGCGGCACCATCGGCTTAATCTGCCTGGGACTATTTTTCGGCAGCCACCTGCTCGTCAACCTCGCCGACTGGTCTGAAATCCTCATCTTCTTTATCGGCATCGCGCTCATCCTCATCGACCTGTTCTTCGTCGTGGGTTTTGGCCTACTCGCCATTCCCGGGGCAATCCTGATCTTAACCAGCCTGTTCTTAAGCCTCATGGGGCGCTATGACCTCTGGACCTGGAACGACATCAACGCCGCACTCACCCCCTTGCTCTTATCTTTCATTCTCACCGGTGCCCTGGCCATTCTCATTTTGCGTTCCCTCCCAAAATCCAGAATCTGGAATCGCCTGGTACTCGATACCGAAGAAAAAGCTTCCGAGGGGTATGTTGCGGCACCCTACAGCGACCTCTCAGGTACTTCAGGCATCGCATTTACAGACCTGCGCCCCGGAGGCACCGGCGTATTTGACGGTCGCCGCATCAGCGTATCGACCGAAGGCGAATACTTAACCAAAGACACGCCCATCACAATCATCGAAATCGAAGGCAGTCGCGTCATTGTGCGAAAAACCGAAGACGCATAAATCCGACCAATTTTAAGGAGCTTTTTTTATGGACGCCATTTTTCTCCTCCTCATTGTTGTTGCAGGTATTCTGGGACTCTCCCTCTTCTTCTACTTCATCCCCGTCGGCCTCTGGATCTCCGCCATTGCCGCGCGCGTGCGCATCGGCATTGGCGAACTCATCGGCATGCGCCTGCGTCGCGTCCCCCCGCGTGTCATCCTCGGCTCGCAAATCAACGCAACCAAAGCGGGCCTCGACATTTCCACCGCATTTCTCGAAGCCCACTATCTGTCCGGCGGCCATGTCGAAAACGTCGTCAATGCCCTCATCGCCGCAGACAAAGCTGGCATAGGACTGACGCCCGAACGCGCGGCAGCTATTGACCTGGCCGGGCGCGACGTACTCGAAGCCGTACAGGTCAGCGTCAACCCCAAAGTCATTTCCACCCCCATGGTCACCGCCGTTGCCAAAGACGGCATACAGGTCAAAGCCACCTCTCGCGTCACAGTTCGCGCCAACATAGAACGCCTGGTCGGTGGCGCAGGTGAAGAAACCATCATGGCCCGCGTGGGTGAAGGCATCGTCACCACCATCGGCTCCGCAGAAACCCACAAAGACGTACTCGAAAATCCCGACATGATATCCAAAACCGTACTCGACAAGGGCCTCGACTCGGGCACGGCCTACGAAATCCTCTCCATCGACATCGCCGACGTCGATGTGGGCGACAACATCGGCGCAAAACTCCAGACAGATCAGGCCGAAGCCGACAAAAACATCGCACAGGCACGCGCCGAAGAACGCAGAGCAATGGCCGTCGCGCAAGAACAAGAAATGGCCGCCCGCGTTGAGGAAATGCGCGCCCGCGTCGTCGAAGCCGAAGCCGAAGTACCCCTCGCAATGGCCGAAGCTTTCCGCAGTGGCAACATGGGCATCATGGACTACTACCGCATGCGCAACATCGAAGCCGATACGCAAATGCGCGAAGGCATCGCCGGTGAAACCGAAGAAGAAGACAATAACTAATCATTAACCCCTAACAAACGGCTCTACATTATGGAACTGGAAGTAATTATACCGATAATCGTGTTTCTCCTCTTCGGCCTTTTATCGCCGCTCATAAAAAAGCTGCGAGGGGCCAGAGAACCCGATGAAACCAAACTCCAGCGCAGGCACCCGTCCCGCGATATAGGTGCCGACGACCCCTTTGAAGAGGAGATTGACCTGTCTGAATGGGAAGTGCTCTTCGGATCTCCCGAACCTGAACCCGAACCCAAACCCCCTTCAGAGTTCCAGGAGGTACAGGGCAAACGCCCCGTCTCCGAATCAGACACAGGACCGGAATTTCGGGAAGTGCATGGCAAACGTCCCGTTTCAGAAGCAGACACAGGACCGGAATTTCAGGAAGTTGAAGGCAAACGCCCGGTCTCTGACCAATCGTCTTACATCGAAGGCAAAACCCCATTTATACGCTCATCTGAAACCCAAACACGCATTCGCCCCAAACGCAAAAAACGACGCATAAAACTCGATTTTGAACCCAACACCATCCGAAAAGCCATCATCTACAACGAAATCATCGGACCGCCACGCGCGGAGAGCGATCACTTCAAAAACCCTTGACACACAATCCCGCGTTTGGGATATTGTTCAGCACGGAACTTCAGGTGCCGAAGTGGTGGAACTGGTAGACGCGCTGGACTCAAAATCCAGTGGCCGCAAGGCCGTGTGGGTTCGAGTCCCACCTTCGGCACCATACAAACAAGGGCTTACGTCGGATTGGCGTAAGCCCATTTTTTGTCACATTAGACAACGGCGAAATATTTTTTTTCTAAAAGAATACAATAAATATACAAAAAGAGGAGGTGACATCACAACATGTCACCTCCTCTTTTCTTTGCCTTGACAGCGGGTGTAAACTGTATTAGGATGCGTCTTGCGTTGAATAATTCACAGGAGAAACATAATGTCTGACCATTACGACGTCATAGTAGCCGGAGCGGGCATTGGCGGATTGTGTGCGGCGCTGCGTGCTCGGGAAAAAGGCGCGTCTGTTGCCATCATCGAAAAAGCCGAAACAATCGGTGGCTCCGCGGCCGCATCGGGCGGGACCATCTGGTGTGCATCAAACATAGACGAATGGCTCAAAGTGCAGCCCAATGGCGATACAGAACTCGGCAACGCGCTCATCGACCACTTCTACACAGGCATCGAATGGCTTCTCAAACAGGGCGTATCCCTGCAAGCGCGCGACGAACCAAACCCCTACAAATTTCAACGCACCATCTACCAATTCATGCCCGACGTCCGCACCGCAATGGAAATCCTCGGCTATCAGTTCCAACACAGAGGCGGCACCATCCTCACACACACCAGCCTGACCTGCCTCATCGGCGGCAACGGCAAACCCATCACAGGCGTACAAACCACACATTCAGAAATAACAGCCCAATCCGTCATCCTATCAACCGGCGGATATCAGGGCAACCCCAAATTGCGCGCGCAATATTTCGGCACAGAATCCGATCACATGATCGTCCGCGCCGTACCCCAAAACACCGGCGGAGGATTTCAAAGCGCACTCGAAGCAGGGGCGCAACCCGTCGGACCATTAAACCGCTTCTACGGCCACCTCCTCCCGGCACCGCCCGCGCAAGTCGGATTGCACAACTTCCTCAAAGTCAAACCCGACTTCAGCGAATACGCCGTATTGATCAACCTCAAAGGCGAGCGATTCGACGACGAATACTTAGGCGACGAAGTCACCTGCCACACCCTCGTCCAACAACCCCAGGCCACCGCCATACTCGTCTTTGACCAGCACATCCGCGACAACCAGAACGCACTCTCCCAATGGCCCACCCCGGACAACGACCGCGTCAAAAACATCCGCGAAGCAGGCGGCGAAGTCATCGAAACAGCCTCCCTTCAAGAACTCGCCCGCGCATTGACCAATCGCTGGCACATCCCCGCCCACACCTTCGAAAAAACAATGGCCGAATACGCAGCCGCATGCGCCACCGGCAACGGCCAAACCCTCTCAGTACCAAAATCCGGCGGCCTCATCCCCCTCAACACACCGCCCTATTACGCCATCCGCACACTGCCCGGCATCACCTTTACCTACGGCGGAGCCAAAGTCAATGCCAAAGCGCAAGTCCTAGACAAAAACGACCGCCCCATCCCCGGCCTCTACGCAGCCGGTGCCGATTGTGGGGGCATTTACACCCGCGGCTACACAGGCGGCTTGTGCATGGGCCTCGCGTATGGCCTCATCGCGGGCGAAAACGCGGCTGAATACGCTCTATAATAAAAAACAAAGATCGGATCTAAGGTTGACAAATCGACATTGTGTGAGTATATCAACGATAGGGAGGGTATTGTACCCCTAAAAAATCTAAAAAAATACATGAATTAGGGAGATTTCTATGAAGCGGTGTATGAAGGCGAGTAATTCGAGCATGACTGAGATAGCAGGTCAAAAAATTGAGACAGATATTCGTCTCGGAGACTGTCTGAAAGTGCTTTCAGAAATCCCAGACAACCGATTTGATTTGATTGTCACTTCTCCCCCCTATGCCGATAGTCGAGCAAATACCTATGGCGGGATTAAGCCAGATAAGTACGTCGAGTGGTTTTTGCCCAGAACACAAGAAATGCTCAGAGTTCTGAAACCTACGGGAACATTTATTTTAAATATTAAAGAGAAAGCAATCAACGGTGAGCGACATACTTATGTATTGAAGTTGATTCTGGGGATGAGAGAACAAGGATGGTTATGGACAGAAGAATTTATATGGCACAAAAAAAATTGTTATCCTGGAAAATGGCCCAATAGGTTTCGCGATGCGTGGGAACGCTGCTTGCAATTTAATAAAAATAAAAAAATTAATATGTATCAAGAGGCAGTCATGGTGCCGGTGGGCGATTGGGCAGACGCCCGGTTGAGAAACTTGAGTGCGACAGACAAAACCCGAGATGAATCCAAAGCGCAAAGTGGGTTTGGAAAAAATGTATCCAACTGGCAGGGACGAGATAAAGTTTATCCGACCAATGTCCTTCATCTGGCAACAGAATGCCAAAATAAAAATCACAGCGCGGCATTCCCCAAAACACTGCCCGAATGGTTTATAAAACTCTTTACGCAAGAGCGCGATTGGGTACTCGATCCATTTGTGGGTTCCGGTACAACGTGTCAGGTAGCTCTTGAAATGGGTAGAAACTCGATGGGAATTGAAATTTTGCCGGAAAACTATAAACTGGCAAAAAAAAATGTTACGCCAGAACAATACACTCTTTTTGAAGAAAAAGCCTCCTATGAAACCCATCACACAGCATGAAATTGTTGAGTATGTTGAATTCAATATTCCTCGGTTTCATCAAAACCGCCTGGAAAAGCTTGAGACACTAAAGCTGGAAAGCGTTCTCAAACGAAAAAATCCCTATCTATTTAAGGCCAAAAACATCACTACCGCAGGTGATCTCATTAAAAATATTCTGGACGCCTTTTTGTCTTCTTCAGAAGAAGGATTATTTGGAGGATTCCTGGAAGATCTGGCTATTTTTGTCTGTAATCAAGTATTTGGCGGAAGAAAGTCCTCGGCAGAAGGAATTGATCTGGAGTTTGAACGAGATCAAACAAAATATATCGTCTCTATCAAATCTGGCCCAAACTGGGGAAATAGCAGTCAAATTGGAAAGATGCGGGATAATTTCAGTAAAGCCAAAAGGATTTTGGGAGGTAATGTTTATTATACAAATATAGTGGCCGTCAATGGATGTTGCTATGGCAGAGAAAGTCGGCCAAATAAAGGAGATTACCTCAAATTGTGCGGACAGCAGTTTTGGTCATTTATTTCGGGAAATGAGTCTTTATATACTGAGATTATTGAGCCGCTTGGGCATAAAGCGAAAGAAAAGAATGATCAGTTTTTGAATGAGTACAGTAAGGTCGTCAACAAATTTACTATGGAGTTTATGCAAGCCTTTTGTGATTCGGAAGGACAAATTTTATGGAAGAAGATTGTTCAATTTAATTCGTCTGACGGTACGTGATGATTATGAAAAACGAAACACCATGGCAGAATTTGAAAACATAGATGAAATCGGCTTTTGGTCAGAAATAAAGCTGGAGATTATTCAGAAATATGCAAGTGCATATTCCGTGATATTATCCAAACAAGACAATCTTTCCCATGCCTACATCGATGCTTTCTCAGGACCAGGTTTTCACCTTTCTAAAACAGACAAAGGTCGAGTTATACAAGGTAGTCCTTGGATAGCCCTTGAAACCGAACACGCTTTGATGATTACTACTTCATTGATATGGACAGCAATAAAACAGACATTTTAGAAGACCTTGCCCAAAACCATGATCGTGTCCATATTAGCAATGGAGACTGTAACAACTTATTGATAAATCGTATTTTCCCCGAAGTACAATATAAAGACTATCGAAGAGCACTCTGCCTTCTGGATCCCTACAAACTGGATTTAAATTGGGAGGTTATTTTACAAGCTGGTCAAATGAAAAGTGTAGAAATATTTCTGAACTTCCCCACAATGGACATGAATCGAAATGTATTTTGGCGACATCCCGAAAAAGTTTCACAAAACAATATCAATCGGATGAATGCCTTTTGGGGCGATGAGTCTTGGCGTGATATTGTTTATTCCGAGTCACAACAGATTCATCTTTTCGATAATAATGCAATCGAAAAAGTTGCCGATAATGACATTGTTGCCCGTGCGTTTCAAGATCGACTCAAAAACAAAGCCGGTTTCCAATATGTACCGTCCCCCTCCCCTTTAAAAATTCGACAGATGCAACGCTTTACTACCTCTTTTTTGCTTCACAGCAGCCGGTTGCAGCGAATATTGTCGAAGATATTTTTTCACAATAGAGGGGAGCTATGTAATGACAAAATCAAAGATCGAGTGGACTGAGGCGACTTGGAATCCTTTAACCGGATGTACCAAGATCAGCCCTGGTTGTAAATTTTGCTATGCTGAAAGGATGGCAAAACGCTTGCAGGCAATGAGCAATCGGAACTACAAAAATGGATTCGACCTCGCGCTTCACGAGCATATGTTAGAACTGCCACTGAAGTGGAAGAAGCCACGAATCGTTTTTGTAAATTCTATGAGCGATATGTTTCACGAAGATGTGCCTATCTCCTTTATCCAGAAGTGCTTCGATGTAATGAGAAGGGCTCACTGGCATGAGTTTCAGATACTCTCCAAACGAGCAGACCGCCTGCAGCAAGTTTCTGAGTTCATCGATTGGCCCAATAATGTTTGGATGGGTGTTAGCGTCGAGAATTGTGATTACACTTGGCGTATTGATTGCCTCAGAACGACCAATGCCTTTATCAAATTTCTTTCGATAGAACCACTTCTCGGGCCTATTGATAATTTGGAACTCAACCAGATTAATTGGGTGATTGTCGGAGGTGAATCGGGACCACGCAGCCGTATCATGAAAGAGGAATGGGTTATCAATATCCGAGATCAGTGCTTAGATGCTAAGGTCCCGTTCTTTTTTAAACAATGGGGAGGTACAAATAAAAAAAAGGCTGGACGGTTATTGGAAGGTCGGGAATGGAACGAAATGCCTCCTGTCTTCTCTCGTTCTTCCAGCCTGTCGTCCTATCAAGAACAGACCTCACAGACATCATTATTCTAAACGACCTCTGGCTAAGCTCATCCTAATGAAGTGTTAAAGAGATAAAGTGTTCTCTTTTACCTTGATGCGTGTCTGGGGTGCTCTCTAAAAAAACGCCCCGCTTGGTCATACCAGCGCGGCGTTTTTCTTTGTTTAAATATCCTTCTATCTGTAGTTCCTTATGGTTTTTAAGCAATCACCTCTTCATCTATACGGAGAAATTCATGCAACCCAACATCCTCTTTGCATTTGCCGACGACTGGGGGCGTTACGCCAGCGCTTATCAGCGCATTGAAGGCCCCAACTCGCTCAACCAGCTCATCGACACCCCCAACTTTGATCGCATAGCCCGCGAAGGCGCATTATTCACCAACGCCTTTGTACCCGCGCCGAGTTGCACCCCCTGCCGAAGCTCCATCCTCTCTGGACAATACTTCTGGCAAACCGGCCTCGGCGCGATCTTGCAAGGTGCGATATGGGACGAAAGCATCCCCACTTACCCCCTCGAACTCGAAAAAGCGGGATACCACATCGGCTACACCTACAAAGTCTGGTCACCCGGAAAAGCCGCCAATGCCCCTTATGGCGCCGACCGAACCCGCTATGAATCCGCAGGCACCAACTATCGGGGATTCTCGCACTGGGTAACCAAAAACGCCGGTGAATTGGGCGTTGAAGGTGCCAAACAAGCCCTCCTGAACGAAACCCGCGACAACTTCAATTCATTCCTCGACGCCCGTCCCCAAAACACACCCTTCTGCTACTGGTGGGGCCCCACTAACACCCACCGCACTTGGGAACGCGGCTCGGGCAAAGCCTTATGGGACCTGGAACCCGACGACCTCAAAGGCCGCTTACCCGACTTCTTGCCCGATGTACACGACATCCGCGAAGACGTATGCGACTACCTGGGCGAATGTCAGGCCGTTGACGCCGGCCTGGGCGTCTTGATCCAGCGCCTCGAAGAAATCGGCGAACTCGACAACACCCTCATCGTCGTCAGCGGCGACCACGGCATACCGGGCTTTCCACGCGGCAAATGCAACCTCTACGACATCGGCTGCGAAGTCGTCCTTGCCGCACGCTGGCCCAACAACATCCCCGCGGGACGCACCGTTGACGACTTTGTCAACCTCATGGACCTCGCCCCCACATTCCTCGAAGCCGCAGGCGTAAACATCCCCAATACCATGACCGGCAAAAACCTGCTCCCCGTTCTCAAAAGCGACCAAAGCGGTCTGGTTGACCCCAACCGCACCTTTGTCATCACCGGCCGAGAACGGCACGTTGGCACCGCAAGAGAAGGCCAACTGCCCTATCCGCAACGCGCCATCCGCACTGGCAACTTTCTCTACATCCACAACTTTGCACCCGACCGCTGGCCCATGGGCGATCCACAAGGACTCGACGATCTGCATGCAGAAGCCCCTTCTGCTGAAGACCTGACATGGAACACCCGCGTCGCCTATCCCGACATGGATGCCAGCCCAACAAAAGCCTATATGATTCACCACCGCGCAGAAAAAGACGTACAAGAACTATTCGAAATTGGCTTTGGCAAACGCCCGCGTGAAGAACTCTACGACCTGCGCGTTGATCCGCACTACCTGAACAACATCGCCGACGACCCCGAATACGACCCCATCCGCAAAGAACTCTCCACCGCACTCATGCAAATCCTGCGCGAACAAAACGACCCGCGCCTCGTCGAATCGCCCTGCCGATTTGAACACGCGCCTTATGCTGGACTCGTGGAGAATTGGTAAAAAAAACGGCTTCTCAATTGAGAAGCCGTTTTTTCGTACCTTATAGACAACTTTAATGAAACACCACCATCTTTGTTTCCGTCATCTCTTCCACCGCGTACTTCGGACCCTCCTTGCCCATCCCACTATCCTTCAGCCCACCGTAGGGCATCAAATCCGCACGCCATTGCGTACCCCAATTGACGTGGATATTGCCCGAATGAACCTCCCGCGCAAACCGCATCGCCCAGTGGATATTCTCTGTAAACAACGCAGCACTCAAACCGTAATTCGTATCATTAGCCATCGCAATAGCCGCGTCAATATCGTCAAACCGCGTAATACCCACCGCAGGCCCAAACAATTCATCGCATGAAATTTTCATACTCGGATCCACATCCGCAAGAATCGTCGGTTGATAAATCGCACCATCGCGCTCGCCGCCCGTCACAAGACGCGCACCAGCCCCCACCGCATCCTGAATCCACGCTTGCACGCGCTCGGCATCGCGCTCCCTCACCATCGGCCCCATTGTCACGCCATCAGCAATGGGATTGCCCGTTGTCAGCGCCTCGACCTTTGGCGTCAACGCATCGATAAAATCGCCATAAACCGCATCATTTACAATCACCCGCTGCGCCGAAATACACACCTGCCCGGCATTGGCAAAACCCGATGCTGCCGTCGCAGCAGCCACCTGATCCAAATCCGCATCGGGCATCACAATCAAAGGCGCGTTAGAACCCAACTCCATCGTCACCTTCTTCAACCCCGCCACGTTGCAAATCGTCTCGCCCACATCGCGGCTACCCGTAAAACTGATCTTGCGCACGCGGCTATCCGAACACAGCGCATTGCCCAAATCGCCCCCCGGTCCCGTAATACACTGCACCGCCTCGGCAGGCACACCGGCCTCCACCAATATCTCCACCAGCTTCAGCGCCGAAAGCGGCGTATCTGTTGCTGGCTTCACAATCACCGCATTGCCCGCAGCCAGTGCAGGTCCCACCTTATGGCACACCAGATTCAGGGGAAAATTAAACGGCGTAATCGCCAGCACCACCCCACACGGCACGCGCAGGGTAAAACCAAACTGATCGCGCACCCCCGAACCACCATCCAGCGGAATAGTCTCGCCGTACAACCGCTTGGACTCCTCCGCAGACAGCGTCATCGTCTCAATCGCCCGCCTGGCTTCGCCGATGCCCTCAGCCAGAACCTTGCCCTCTTCCAGCGTAATCGTGCGCCCCAAATCCTCAACCCGTTCATGCATCAAATTCACGGCTCTATGCAAAATTTCATACCGCTCATAAGCCGTCAAAGCCGCCATCGCTTTGGCCCCTCGCACGGCTGTCGCAATCGCCACCTCTGCATCTACGGCATCGCCTTTTGGCACCGTATCCACCACCGAATTGTCAAATGGATTGATCACATCGATCTTCTCGGACTTATCCACCCATTGACCACCAATATGCATCTTCACGGCAAACCTCCTTCAATCAGTTAAAAATTACCATTATCGAGCTTCTATTTTATTCCCAGCCCACTCATCATGCACAGCGACACATTGCAAGTCAACAAAATTCATCCCTCACCTCACTGCAACCACGCATCCAAATGTTCCGCCACAAATGCGTCGTCATTCAAATGCGGATAAGCAGCATACACGCGATAGATCTCCTCCGCTTGTCCCGGCGACAGACCCTCTTCGGGATTTAGACACCAGATACCCTCGAGAAGCCCCTGCCTTCGCAACACCTCGTGAACGCCGGCAATACACCCGTGAAACGCATTGGGCACATCAAAAAACGCCGCATTGCAATCTGTCACCTCAATCGCCCGCGTGAGCATTTCCTGCGGCACAGCACCCAATTGGGCTATTTTGTGACACTTCCTCAATATTTCCACCGCCCGCTTTGTCCACACCGCCCAGTGCCCCAAAAGCCCACCCACAATACGCACATCCACACACGCGCCATCGCACACAAACCGGTGCGTCGTCAACAAATCCATCACAATATTGTCGTCATTGCCCGTATATAGCGCAATATCCTCTACCCGTCCCGCAGCCACAACCCCGCGAATCACATCCAGCGTCTGATACCGATTAAAAGGCGCGATCTTAATACCCACCACAGACTCAATCTCTGCAAAACGCCGCCAAAAATCAAACGGCAATACACACCCTCCCACAGCCGGTTGCAGATAAAACCCCATCACCGGAATCACATCGGCCACGGCACGGCAGTGTGCAACCATCGCATCCACACCCGCATTGGCAAAAGCGCGCAAACTCACCAACCCGATCTGATAACCGCAATCACGCGCTATTTCTGCTTCTGATACCGCCTGTCGCGTATTGCCCACAATGCCTGCCACGCGGATAAAATCAGCCGGCGCATCGGCATCCATCACACACGTTGCCAACTCCAAAACGGGCCGATACAAATCCCATTCGGGATCGCGGATTTCAAATTGCGTCGTATGCACACCCACGGCCAATCCCCCCGCACCAGCTGCAATATAATAGCGCGACAACGCCTGCTGCCGCCGATCATCCAACTTCCGCTGGGCAGTCAGCGCCAATGGATGTGCGGGAATCACCTGCCCTTTTTTTAATGCACTCTCGACATCTTTTGTTAACATCTGCTATTCTCCACTTGTTCTCCGCCTCTCAATCTCAGATCGATAATCTTCTGGCGTATCCAAATCCCGCAAAATTCCCTCGTCATCTACCGGCACCTCCAGTGTGTCGTGCGAGTGTCCGCGCATAACCGGCTTGAGACCCTCATCTCCTGAAAGCTCCAAAATCTCGCCCCGGTAACGCGACAAATTGATCAGCACCGGATGCCCGCGCTTCCCACCCGATATGGGAATCACAATACCCCGGTCGCCTTCGCGGTATGCCTGCACCACAGCCTGAACAACGCGCAATTCAATCTGAGGCTGATCGCCAAGAGCGATAAGCACGGCATCTGCATCTGCAGGCAAATGGCGTAGGCCGCAAAGAACACTGGAAAACATCCCCTCGCGGTAGGCGTCATTCACACAACACAGCACGGGCCGACCGTGCAAACTCTTCCGCACAGCATCTGCATCGTGTCCCAAAACCACCGCGACACCAGCCAGATCAGCACCGTGTAGTGTATCGACCACCGTTTGAAGAATCGTTCTATCGCCAAAAGGCAACAACTGTTTGGTTGACCCCATGCGCCGCGCCATACCCGCGGCCAGCACAAGACCATAAATTTGCTCGTTCATAATACCTCGATAGTATAAAGATAAGGCTTTCTGTTGACAAGTGCGTATTTTAATAGCTTATATCTTTTTTTAAGATCTTGATAAAACAATAATTTACTAAAATACCTTGACTTTTTTTATACAGGCATTAAATTTTTCGGGGTTATAAACAAACGGAGCGCGGGCATCTCAAAACGCGAGGTTACGCCATTGATTTGCGAACAATGTGGCAAAGTTCCGGCAACAAAAGCGCAAACGCATATCGAAAACGGAAAAAAACGCGTCCTTTATCGCTGTGATACCTGCGCGGCCCTTACCTCCCCCAAATTAGACCGTCCGTGCGCGCAGTGCAAACAGCGAGAAGGAGAGATTAAACTCACCCGTATTCGTCTGCACGGCCGGGTAGTAACATATATTTGTCAGACTTGTGCTGACGTCAACTAACGTATTTTGCCCAAAAAATCTCATGCCATTACTTCACCGCGAGTCATAATCCCTTGAAACTTATGAACCCTAAAAATTTCATCACCCCCCCTGCTGCTGACCGCCTCGTTCCATTTTGGATATGGAACGGCATCATAGAAGAAAACGAACTCGTTCGTCAAATTCGCGAAATGAGCGAAAAAGGGCTTGGTGGATTTTGCCTATCAACAGGTCCTGGGCTAAAAACGCCTTATTTGTCTCACATATGGTTCGATCGCGTAAAATTGGCACTCGAAACAGCAGAAGAATGTGGCCTCCATGTCTGGATCCACGACGAATACCGCTATCCAGGTGGTATTGGATCAACCCAAATCACCTTAAATCATCCCCAATTCATCGCACAACAACTCACCTTTCGCGAAACCGTTGTACAGGGCGGGCAACAAGTTGACCTCACGCTGCCCTGGGCACCCGTGTTGCAAGCACTTGCCGTTCCCTTGCGAAGAGACCGCTGTCTGTGGGAAGACAAACAAGATATCAGTGCTTATCTGGGGGTCAATCATCAACACCACAAATTGCACAGCAACAACGCTTTGACCGCCTACCATCCCTACACTTATGTATCTTTTAATCCCACCCGACGACTGTACTGGAAAGCACCTGCCGGACGTTGGCGCGTGCTCGTTTTTTTGCAAGAACCCTCGGCAACCAGCGATTGTCCTGGCTCACACCTCGATCGGTTCAATCCAGAGTCTGTCCGCACCCTGCACCAGACCATTCAACAACCCTATATCGAGCACTTTTCCGCTTATCAGGGCAAAACCTTAAAGGGTATTTTAACCGCAGAAACGCATTTCCCCAACGATCGCCTGCTCTGGTCACCCGTATTGCCCGAATACTTTAAAACGCGCAATGGTTACAATCTCCTCCCTTGCTTGCCTGCCCTCATAACCTACTTTGGTCCCAACACGAGCCGCATTCGCTACGATTATTTCCAAACCCTGGGCGAACTGCAACAGCGACACGACAGCGCGCGCAGTGCCGACTGGTGCAAAGAGCACGACCTCAATTATGCGAGCGATATAACCCCGCTTCGCAATGCCCATCGCTCTTCCATACCCATACCTGGTACAAGCGGTGGCCTCGGCGTTAAACGCGCCAAAGAATACGCCGTATCATATCGCCACAGCCCAGAATTTGCAACCGCACTCGCCGCGCAAACAAGCACTTCCCGCGTACTCAATACCTGTTTCCAAAACACGGGCTGGGCGACCACGCTACAAGATATGAAAGCACAGCTCGATACCCTCGGCATCCACGGAACCAACTTCTTTGCCCCCCACGCCCTCTACTACACACTCGACGGGTTGCGCAAACACGCCACATCTATATTTCACCAAAATCCCTACTGGAAACACTTCCACCTGCTGTCTGACTACGCGGGGCGACTCGCACATCTCTTAAGCCAGGGACAGCAAGTAGCCGATATAGCACTCCTCGATCCCGTCACCAGCCTGTGGTCACATCTCGCACACCCGTTTCACAACTGGTCTTATATCGGCTATGATCCCGATGAAGAAACACTGACCAATCACCTCGTTGCCGACTGGGCATGTATTGCCCGCGCCCTGTATCAGATGCAGCGACCATTTCAAAGCCTTGACCCGACCCTTCTCGCCCAGGCAGAAATCATCAACCGCCAATTGCAGATCGGCAAAACGCGCTACAAGGTCCTGATCATTCCCCCTATCACCAATCTGGAACGCGAAGCTTTTGATAAGCTACGCGCATTTATCATTGCAGGCGGTCTCGTCATCGCCCTGGGGTTATTGCCCATTGAGGATATTCAAGAGGGCACATCCGTCGTCGAGGGATTTTCGCGATTGACCGACATGGACCCCGGGCGAATGATTCGCGATTATACAGGCCACGAATCGGGCGTCCACCTGCTGAGTCGAGACAACTTCTTGTTTATCCGCACGGGGGGTACTGTAGAAAAAAATCAAGCGACATCCATGCTGGAACGCCTGCTCGACGAAATTCTGCCCCGGCGAGTACGCATCATGTCAGAAGGGAAAAGCACCGACGCAATACAATATCACCACCGCACCCATGAAAAACATCACATATTCTTTTTTTCCAATCAGGAGAATTCGCCCGTTGCAACCCAAATTTATATGCCCGCCTGCGATGGACAGATAGAAAAATGGGATTTAGAAACGGGCAACCGCACACCGCTTGCGGCCGAACCCACCGGAGAAATGAGCCGCATCAACCTCTCCTTTGATCGGCTGCAATCACATATGATCGTAACAGGCTCTGAAAAAAAAGAAAAAGAAGAGCCGTTGATAGAAACACTCAAACTCGATTTAACAGGTCCCTGGAAAGTCGATACAGAAGAAGATAACGCCCTGCGCCTGGACAAATTCAAAATGAAACTCGACCCGTCTAACACAGGCAAGCGACAGGGCTGGCATCAACCAGCTTATAGCGATAGCAGGTGGCTCGAAACGCGCCCGAAACCTTTTGACGACTTAAAAGAGAAAACGATTTGTTGGTACCGAACAACCTTTATCTCGGACATCGTCCCCAGTAAACTATCCCTGGTCATGGATCGAAGTGCTATTCAAGGGGAGTATCAGATCTACATCAACGGTTTCAAATTGCCGAGCAATGCTTTTCGTCCCACCTTCCGATTCGATCACGCCAACGCGACGTGTTCTGTAGGACAACGCATAAACAAGGGCAAAAATGTGATCGCCATCCGTGTGGAAAACAACAGCTCGGGCGATGGCCTCGTCGATGCCCTGTATCTCTTTGGACGTTTTCAACTCAAATCCTGGCGAAACATCTACCCCAGGCTCGCACTCCTTCAAGATAACGGTCCAATTTTTGACCTCAAAACGCAGGGGCTACCCTTCTATGCTGGCACCGTGTCATACACCCGAGACATCGATTTCAAAACCCTTCCCAGAACCGCGCGTTTCAAAATTGACCTCGAACACACCGTAAAAAACCTCGCCGACATCGTCGAAATAACCATTAACGGTCAGTCTTTGGGCGTGCGCGCCTGGCCACCCTATAGCTGGACTGGCAAAACAACCTATCTCAAACAAGGCAAAAATCGCGTTGTCTTCCGCATCACCAACACACTCGAAAAATTGCTCACCGGCATGGCATATCAGCCCCAGACGCACAAAATGGTCCCGGTTGAGATATGAAAAACCTCTGGGTCGCGGCTCAAGCATGCCCCTGCATGCTTTAAGCAGGGGACCATGCCGCGATGACACACGGGAGCCTGTCCCGTAGTGCCTTTATACGGGAACCGTCCCCTACTACTTCACACTTTTCCCTTCTCGCCCAGCAAATATTTCTGCACCAGATACTGATAAATTTGCACAAAATCGCCTCGTCCATTATCCGCGTTGTAAAAGTGACATATAGGATTGGGATTCACTTCTAAAACAAAAAACCCATTGGAACCCGCGATCAAATCAACCGCGTAAAAGCCCAAATCCAACACCCGACTTAACGCCTGTGTCAACGCGCGAAAATCCTCTAATAATCTCTCATCCACAACCGCAACCGCCCTGCTCCCCGCCCGATGCAGGGGATTGATATCCTCTCCCTCAATATCTGAATCATTTTGCTTTTCATATGCGAGCAACAACTCATCCTCGCTGCCCACAATGCGATACTCAGGCCCCTCAACATAAGCCTGGATCAACAACACATTATCAAATCGGCTGCTTTCCTCACACAATTCTTGCAAACGCGAGTGCAAATCCCCTGCATTCGTCTCCAAATACACACCCTGTGCCATAGACCCGTGATTGCGTTTCAGCACAACGGGAAACGACATGTGTTGCACCACATCGCTCACAATATCTGCGACAGAAGCATGCGTCTTATACCGATCAAACCGCCGGTCAGATAGAGGGTTAAACACCGTCATCGTCCTGGGCACGGTGATATTCGTCCGATCAAACAGCTCGTATTGATACCCTTTGTCCTCGGCCAATTTTCCAGAAACATAATCGTTAAACGGATGTTTATTTCGCAAAAAATACAGCGGCTTTCCGTCCCTCTCCACCCGAATTACATTGCCATCTGCCGACACCGCCTCATACCCGACGCCCAAATTGCGACACGCGATTTCAAGACACCGCAAACTCTCTAAAATCACATCCTCCCCAAAACTATCCGTCTCCCTGGGCAAATCCAACATCTCGCGCGCCAACGCCACCAGATGCAGCGACCCGAGGACACACGTGGGTCCTCCTACCTGCGTCAAAAAATCCAATCCCCCACTTTCACACCGCACGCACAGCCCTTCTGGAACCCGTGATCTCAAGCTCGCCACAGAAATGGCTTTGGGATGCGCCGACTGCGTCAAAACAACTTCGGAGGCCAGGGGCGCAATCGCCTGCAAAATACCCCGTGCATCGTGCCCTTTATTAACACCCACCACAAATCGCCACTTATCCGACAGAAGTTGCAAATCCCGGACCAATGCGCGAACCGCGTCCGGATTGTGGGCACCATCTAAAATCAAAGGAGGCGCTTTCCGAACCACCTCAAATCGCCCGGGCAACGAACCCTTCAAAATCACATCCCGCACCCGCTCATCCGGCAACACCATCCCGCACCCATCTACAATATGCTGCGCCACCGCCACTGATAGCGCGGCATTCTCTCGAAAAGTAGCCGGTCGATCCGCAATATCGTCCATTTCCTTATCGACCACATGCAACGCCGCACCCCGATGCACACACGCCCTCTTCAGCAATTTAAGAACTTCAGGAGCCTGCTGTGAACCCGTAAACAGCGGCCTTCCCGATCGCGCAATATGTACCTTATCCGCCGCAATCTCATGCAGCGTATCGCCCAACACATCCGTGTGATCCAGATGAATAGCCGTCAACACAGCAACTTTTGAATCCCACGCATTGGTCGCGTCAAATTGCCCACCCAGCCCCACCTCAAAAACAGCCCAATCCACATTGGCCCGCGCAAAGTGATGAGCCGCCAAAACCGTGAGCGCCTCAAACTTGCTAAACGCACCCCAGCCTTCGCGCCCAAAATCACGGCTTTTTTCGTAAAAATGCGCGACGCCTTCGGCCCACACAGCGCGCGCGAGCACCTCGCCATCAACACATATCCGCTCGCGCACCGTGTGCAAATGCGGCGACGTATAAAGCCCCACGCGAAAACCCGCTGCCCGCAATAACTCAGCCAGCAAATAACTCACCGTGCCCTTGCCATTTGTACCCCCCACAATAACAGAGCCAAACCGCGCCTGGGGATTATCCATGCGGTGCAACAGCGCGCGCACGCGCGGCAAATAATTTTCCAGCGCACCGTCTATCGGCTCACCCGTTTCCCAATCGGGCAAAGTATTGAGAAACCGATTGCCCCGAAAATAATTCATCTTTTCCTTTCGAATTAATGCTATTATTTTGTACCCACCGTCCATTCCCCGCCCAGGAGGAACCGATGGAACGCATTGTCGATCCAAAATACCGCTTCGCTTTCTCCTCTAAAACCGACCGCCCATACTACCGCAAGTGCTATTGGGAAAATCTCTATGTCTTCACCTATGGCGCAGATCGCGTAATGGTCGCAACGCGCGTAGTTCCCTTCACCTCACTGCACGAAGCACTCTACACCGCCTTCAAAGGACAGCGGGGCAACACCCTCACACAGCATCTGTTGCCCGAAGTAATGCAACAACCCTATCTCAACGTATTCAACAACAAATCTCAAGTTCAAATCTTTGCAGACAACATCTCTGCCCTCGTACCCGAACAAAACGCAGAACTCCCCGAAGAACTCATAAAAAAAACAGAAGCGGAAATAGAAGAAGCCGCTTCTCAAATCATGATCAGACAGGGCATAGAAGGCGGGCTTGGCAGCTTTGCCTCGAGCGAAACCACGCCCTTTCTCGCCCGCGCCGAACCCGAGGACCCCACCCGGTCCATCGTGCGCGAAGACGACGAAGACGCCGCACTGATCCAGATGAGCGTACAAATCGACGCCGCCATCAAAACACAGATGCGCGAATCGGGCAAAGACTCATTCGACATCGCCGCGCGACTATACACAAACCCCCGTTACCTCGGCTTTGTGCGTCGTCTCATCAACGCCAAAGGCAGTTATACCTCGCCCGTTGTCCGGGACTTTCTCAAATTTTATGCGCGATGCTTCAACATCAAAATCTCCGAACATCTTCGCCAAAGCAAAGACGATCCCGATATCTTGCGCCAACGCATTGAAAGCCTATTGGGCCGCGAAAAAGGCGGACGCTATCACTACCTCAACTATCACGACCTCACCATCTTGGGGCGCGTTGTCAAAGGCGAACTCGAACCCGACCCAGACGACCCCGACAAGACCACACACTGCTTCAAACTGTCCAACACCATTGATACACAAACTCTTCGCCTATCCGAAATTCACGACCCGGTGCAGCGTTTCGCAATCCGCAAATTCGTCGAACACACCTTCAATGCCCGTCACAACATCAAAAATATTCAATACATCGACGAAATATCTCGGCGAAAAATGCCCTTCATCAAGCATCTTCCCGACCCCATCGAACGCGCATTGCGCTCGGGCATCGAAACACTCGAAAACTGGCTTGACCACCTTGAACCCCAAATGCTTCACATAGCCATTGGTACCCTTCTCCTATCACTCCTCGGCGTGGTTGCCCTCGTCCTGGGCGCATTCCTCGGCCTATCATAGCCGCGATGACAGTCGGGAGCCTGCCCCGTAGTGACTTTATACGGGGGCACGGGGACCGTCCCCTACCTACTTCACACTTACCAATGCTGGACTGATCCCCTGTTTCAAAAAGCGAACAAAGATATCCACATCGCGCGTCATCCCCGGAAAATGTGCAATCTCTTTGCCGTCAGGTGACATAATCACGTACAAAGGCAGTGCAACCGTACCAAAATTAGCCTCCTGCAAATCGCGATTGCGCTTGTGCTCTTCTTCCCGCCCATCTGTGTACAACTGAACCCGTACAAACTGTTTTAATAACGCGTATACCTCCTTCTCGGGAAAAATATTCGCCTCCATCCAGCGGCAATTAGTACACGCATAGCCCGTAAAATCGATAAATACCGGTTTGCCCGTCGCCTTTGCCTCTACCAAACCCGCTTCATAATCATCGCGCCAGGCCAGCTCGGGTTCACCACTCCTTATTTTGGCAATCTCGCCATAACTCCCATAAGGCGGGAAAAATGCGTCCCATTCGCCCAGGGGAGCACCAAAAAGACCCGTCATCAAATACAGCCCAAAAGCCAAACACCCACTACTCGCCAACAACCGCAGCGGACCAATCGTATCGAGCAAAGAGTCGTGCGGCAATCGGATTTTGCCCAGCAAATAAAGACCACACAGGAAAAAAATCGCGATCCATCCCGCAATAAAGACCTCGCGCGAAATAATCTCCCAATGCCACACCAGATCTACATTGCTCAAAAATTTCAACGCAGCGGCCAATTCCAAAAACCCCATCACCACCTTCACGGAATTTAACCAGCCACCGCTTTGGGGCAGCGAAGAAAGCGATTGGGGAAAAAGTGCCAAAAAGAAAAACGGAGAGGCAAACGCAGTCGAAAATGCCAGCATGCCCAAAATGGGCCACGCCCACGTTCCCTGAGACGTCAGCACCAGCAGCGTACCCACAAAAGGCGCAGTACACGTAAACGACGTAAGAGAAAACGTGAACCCCATAACCAGAATCGCGCCATAACTTCCCCCCTGAACCTGATTCAACTTATTGAGCAAACCATAGGGCAATCGAATTTCAAACAACCCAAACAATGCCAACGCGAAAGCCACAAAAATCGCAGTAATCAACAAATTGATCCAGGGATTGGCCGCAAACTGCGCCGCACCAGACGCACCTAAAGTCGCCGCCAACACCATACCCAGCCCGGTAAACGTAAAAATAATACCCCCGCAATAAGCCAGCGACTTGGCAACAGACTCCCCCCGGCTCTGTGTTTCCTGCTTGGTAAAAAACGATACCGTAATGGGAATCATCGGAAACACACACGGCGTGAGCAAAGCCAGAAAACCCATCCACAAAGACAGGTATAAAAACGCGCTCAAACCCTCTGTAATCGCACGCTCAACATCGTCCACACTACCCGTACCATCCAACGGCACCGCAGGTGCTTCAACAGCAGAAAATACATACTTAGCCCGCGCAGGTCCCGCTTCTACCATCACGGGAACCTCAAAAGTGTACGTATCTGGCGGCAAACACTGCGTCTCATTGCAAAGCATATACGTCACTTCACCCGCCAGCACCCTCTCGCCCGGCATCCCCTCACCCACCTCGGCCCGCAACCCAAACCGCACCCTGGGGTGGTAATATTCCACATTCATATCAAAATTTGGATCGTATTCCACAATAGGATCGGGCTGAATCACCGCCCCCACTTGCCGAAACGCCTCGCCCGATAGCGCAATCTCCGTGGGATAAGGACCACCCGGCGGCGTAGTTGCCGAATAAATATGCCAGTCGTCGGAAAGATCCACATCAATCCAAACCGTAACAGCCTCCCCAACGCGCGCCGCCTTTGGCTCTATTATTACACCAAACGAAGCTTCATTCTGAGCCAATGCGGCACTGCCCTGAAGCATCATCAAAACACATACCGCGACAAAAATCCGCATACCAACCTCCTTTTTCACGTCTCACTGCCTCTTAATAACCAAAAGCGTCACATCATCTGTCTGTGCCGCCGACGCGCGAAACCGAACCAAATCATCTATCACCGTATCGATCAAAACATCGGCACTCGTACCCGCGTGTTTTTTGAGCAACGCTTCCAGGCGCGCCTCCTCGTAAAACTCCCCTGCTGCATTTTGCATATCCGTCACCCCATCGCTGTAGAGCACCAGCATATCGCCAAAATCCAAAAACACACGCGCCTCTTTGGGTTCGGTATCGACCTCGGGCGGCAATGTCATACCCAGAGGCACAGACATCAATTCTACCATATACAAACCGCCATCGGCAGACACCCGATAGGGATAAGGATGCCCGGAATTGGCCAAAACAATCTCCCCGGTCTCTAAATCCAACGTGCCCAAACAGCACGTCACAAAACTCGCCTCATCGAACTGCTCTTGCAAAACAACATTCAGATTCCGCAACACATCTACCGGCATCTGTGCCGCGCGAACCTCATAGTGCAACATCCCGCTCAATTGCATGGCCCGCACAGCACCCTGCATCGCCTTGCCCGACACATCTGCGGCTCCAAACCCCAGTGTTTGCTGATCGTCGTCCAACCAGAAATACGTGAAATAATCACCGCCGACATGATTGGCAGGCAAACATCTACCCACCACCTCAAAACCCTTTTCGCGCACGGGTGCGCGGGGCAACAGCCCCATCTGCATATCGTGGGCTTCCTGAAGTTCCGTCTCCAATTCATCAATCAACTGAGTCTGTGCTATGCGCCAGCGTTTGTGCTTTTGAAACGCATATCCCGTCGTGACCAGCACAATGAGCAGCGAAACACCACTCAACCCCACAAACCAGGGCCGTTGCCACACAGGCGCCAGCACTTCAAATACCTGCACAGCAGGTATCCTATCCACATTAAAAGCCAGATCCATAGCGCGCACTTCAAACTTGTGAGAGCCAGCATCGAGGTCCTCTAACAAAACCCGGTTATTGCGCGAAAAACCCGACCACGCACCCCTATTGAGCCGCCATGAATATTGCAATGACCCGTCTGGCGTTTGTTTCCACACATCCTGCCCCGAAAATTCAAACAACGCATTTTGATACGGCGCAATTTGAACTGGCGGAACCAAAAGAAGTGTTTCGGGCGCATCGCCATCGGGATCATAACAGCCCAACCCACCAGACGTCGCAAACCACAACAGACCGTCGGCATCTTGCGTCACATCCCAAACCTGTGTGCTGGGCAACCCCTCTTGAACCGTATAGCGCACCCATGCAAAACCATCAGTACGAATCGCGCCATCAATCGGCGAAGCCAGCCACACCGTGCCATCATTCGCCGGAAATATCCGACTGACCCCATTAAACTGCGCCTGATCTCCGCCCGGCACCCGTCGCCACCGCTGCCCATTGAAATGCGCCACACCCTCGAGCGGTGAGCTAATCCATATCCGCCCACCAATATCTTCAGCAACCGCATTGATCCGCCCATCGGGCAACCCGTCAGCCACCGTGTATTTGCGCTGCTCTCCATCCACCACATGCACCACGCCATCCATTTGCCCCAGCCACAAACTGCCATCGCTGGCTTCGCAAATCGAAATGCCAGGCCCCCTGGGATTGATCTCTTCCTGCACCAGATCCTGGGAGATGGATAGGACAGTCCATACCTCTCCATCGAATCGATGAATACCCGAGCGCGTTATTGCCCACACACCGCCATCTTGCGCAGGGCACACATCTCGAAAAGGCAATCCCATTCGACGATCGGGATTTATCACCTCCCACACCTTGCCATCATAACGCAACAATTGAAACGGCGTTACAGCCCAGAGACTTCCCTTGCCATCGACAAACAAATCGACCAAACGCCCGCGCACATCGCCCTCTAACTCGCGTGCTACATGCCAGGAACCCTGTTCAAAATTGTAAAGCGCATCATTGCCAACCCAGAGCTGACCCCTTTCATCGAGCGCGAAAATCGAAGCACCGCGATCATTCATCCCCGGCCAACTCCTATGGTGCAACCATCCCGAAAGCCCCAACCGCGCAACCCCACCGCGCGTACCCACCCATATTGCCCCATCCTCAGCAATACAGATATCGACCACATAGCTATTGGGCAATCCCTCGCGCTCTGCAAAAGTTCGCCATTGTCCATTCGCTTCTCGAGAAGCGGCGCCAGCCGGCGTGCCAATCCACACAGTTCCATCTTGTGCAAAACTAATCACCTGCACCCGATTGGAAGGCAACCCGTCCTCAGTTGTAAATGTTTCCCATCTTCCCGAATCATACCGCTTAAGCCCGCTCTCATTTGTGCCAAACCAGAGCGCGCCATCGCCACTTTGCGCCATCGCCCACACCGATACATCGTTCAAACTGTCCATATCTGCTATCGTTGTCCATTCGCCCGTATCCACATCCAATAATCCCATGCCCTGTGCAAATCCCCCAGGTCTTCCACCTGCCTGCCGAGCACCCGGCACAAGCGGGCGACCACTGCGTCCTCCACGGCCATCTGAACCGTTCCCCCCTCTAAAACCACCGCGCCTGCTCCGGCCACCCGGTTCACCTCGCCCTCTACCACCATCGGAACCGTCCCCCCCTCTAAAACCACCGCGCCTGCCCCGGCCACCCGGTTCACCTCGCCCACCCGGTTCCATCCCAGGCACAGACAAGACATTGCCCCCTCGCCCACCATAAGCGACCCACACTTTCCCATTTGCATCGGCCATCACGCTCTGAACCCCTTGAAGCGGCTGACTATCTAAGGTCACCACATAAAGCTGGCCGCCATCGAAGCGCAACAGGCGACCTTCATCGGTCACCAGACAGGCGCGACCACCATCCAGCCCCAAAATCTGGCGCAAGCCCCCTCGTCCCCTGAACTCTTCTGGCGTATCAATACCTATCCATCTCTCGCCAGAAAAATAAGCCATCCCTTGTCTCGCTTGACGATCAAAACCCCGTCCCACAGCAGCCCACAATGCCCCGTCGGGCGCGGCCACCAGATCCTGAACAGCATTTCCCGGCAATCCATCTTCAACCCCAAACTTCTCCCAGGAACGTCCATCATAGCGCGACACCCCACCCAACGTGGCAACCCACATCGCCCCATCGGGTGTCTGCACCACAGCCGTCACCACATTGTGCGCCAACCCATCTTCTTGCCGAAAAGCCGTCCACACATGCCTGGCCTCGCCCGCAAAAACCTCGGCATTCAGACAAAGAATGAGCATCCACATAAAAAACAAAACTTTTTGACCGACCATTTACTCTACTCCTTTATAGTTACATCGCGTCGTCGGTATATAATACGAAAAAATTCCCTATTGCACACCTTTTGTCCCACTTGATATCTCGTATCCAATGTCATATTTTTAAACCCCTGGATCGCGGCTCAACACCATGCCGCGATGACGGGACGACACGGGGACCGTCCCCTACAACAACGGACGGGCACATGCAGCCCCAGTCCCTCTCTTCACCGTAAACTTGGACTGCGAAGTTGCAGACCGTTCCACAGTGAACTGGTCTGATCCAGTGTAGAACCATCACAGGATGACACGACCTGTCATGCTCGACTTACTCGCCTTCATACACCGTTTCTTAATTTTTAATTTTTAATTTTTAACAAGGAGTCTCTCTTGCCTACAGACCGCCCCAACATCCTCTTTATCATGTCCGACGATCACGCCCCGCATGCCATGAGTTGCTACAACAGCCGCATCAACCAGACCCCCAACCTCGACCACATTGCAAATGAAGGCATGCGCTTTGACAACTGCTTTTGCACCAACTCAATCTGCGCCCCCAGCCGAGCAGTAATCCTCACCGGAACATACAACCACATCAACGGCGTAACCACCCTATCGACTCATCTCGACGGCAGACAACTCACATTTCCCAAATTATTCCAACAGGCGGGATACCAGACCGCCATGATCGGCAAATGGCATCTCGGTCACGGCGGCATCCACGACCCCACCGGCTTTGACTACTGGAATGTCCTGCCCGGGCAGGGTTTATATCACAACCCCGAAATGATAGAAATGGGCGAAGAAAAAGTCTATGAAGGCTATGTCACCGATATCATCACAGATTTATCCCTCGACTGGCTCAAAGCGCGGGACACAAACCGCCCCTTCATGCTCATGTACCACCACAAAGCACCCCACCGCGCCTGGGAACCCGACGAAAAACACGCCCACATGTATGAAAACGAAGACATACCCGAACCCGAAACCTTCTGGGACGACTACAGCAACCGCGCCAGTGCTGCCGAAGCCGCCAAAATGCGCGTTGACCGCGACATGAACAAAAATGACCTCAAGGGATTACCCCCTGAAGGTCTCTCACCTGAAGAAGATAAAAAATGGAAATACCAGCGCTACATCAAAGACTACCTGCGCTGTGTGGCCTCCATCGACGACAATGTCGGACGCATGCTCGACTATCTCGATGAAGAAGATCTCACCGACAATACCATAGTCATTTACACATCTGACCAGGGCTTTTTCCTGGGCGATCACGGCTGGTATGACAAGCGTTTTATGTACGAAGAATCGCTGCGCATGCCCTTCATCATCCGCTATCCCAAAGAAATCAAACCCGGCAGTATCAATACCGACATGATCCTCAACACCGACTTTGCCCCCACCTTTCTCGACTACGCGGGCATTGACATCCCCGAAACCTTCCAGGGATCGAGCATTCGCCCCTTGCTCAACGGCGAAACACCAGAAAACTGGCAAACATCGATGTATTATCGCTACTGGATGCACCTTGCACACCACCATGTTTACGCCCATTACGGCGTGCGTACCCACCAGTACAAACTCATCTATTACTACGCCGATGGCCTCAATCAAAAAGGATCAATCGAAGACACCAAAGAACCCGAATGGGAACTCTTCGACCTCGAAAAAGACCCTTGTGAACTCAACAGCGTGTACAATGATCCCGAATATGCCGATATCGCGCGCGAACTCAAAGACGAACTCCACCGCCTTCAGGAAAAAGTAAAAGACGAAAGGTATGTAAAGGATGTGGATTAATCCAAACTACTGCGGCACCTTGAGCACAGCGTAAAAATTGGCATAGTGCCGGCGGGTCTCTCTGCGAATAATCATGCCAACTTCGTCACCGGGTTTCAACTCGGCCAATACATCTTCGTAATCTTCAATCGAACGCATGGGCGTGCGATTGATCTGGCGGATCACATCCCCTCGTCGCAAACCCGCCGCTTCAGCCGCGCTTTCTGCTCTCACATCGGTAATGAGCATGCCCGATTGTGCATTATAACCAAACTGACGGGCAATTGCGGGCGTCATCTCCTGAACATTCAACCCCAAAGCGCGTTGTCGCTCCACCTCTTGCAGACCGCGAAAGGGATCAAACGCATCCACCGTTACGCGCAGCTTTTTATTTACCCCATCTCGGATCACCTCAATTGTCACCTGTGCACCCGGAGGGATTCGTGCAATACGCGTGAGAAACTCATCTGCATTGGAAATCTCGCGGTTGTTTAACCCCACAATCACATCGCTGGGCTGTAAACCCGTCTGCTCGGCAAATTTTCCCACTTCCTGAATCAGCGCACCCTGGTTGACCTGTAACCCCAGTGCTTCGGAAAGTGCCGGTGTAAGGTCTTGAACCACCACATCCAGATACCCGCGTTTCACCTCTCCAGCTTCGATGATCTGGTACATAATATTGCGCGCCATATTGATTGGCACAGCCAACCCAATACCCTGACTGCCTCCGCTACGCGACAAAATTGCCGTATTCAGACCCACCAGTTCCCCGCGTAAATTCACCATCGCCCCACCGCTATTGCCCGGATTAATTGCCGCATCTGTTTGAATAAAATCTTCATAATCCAGAATATCTAAATTGCCCCGCCCTATCGCACTCACAATACCGTACGTCACCGTGTGCCGCAAACCATACGGATTGCCAATTGCCAACACCCAGGAACCGACCTTCAATTTGTCCGAATCGCCCATCTTTAGCGCAGGCAAGTCGCGCCCATCAACCTTTAACACCGCAACATCGCTCTGCGGATCTGTTCCCACCAGCATTGCGTCAAATGTTCTGCCATCTTCGAGTTCTACTTCAATCTCATCGGCACCTGCAATAACGTGATGATTGGTCAAAATATAGCCATCTCGAGAAACAATAACCCCCGAACCCAAACCCTGCTGCCGCGGTTCTCTCCGATACTGCCCACCGCCAAAAAGATAATCGAAAAATGGATTGCCCGTTGATCTTCGCACCCCAATAACCCTTTTATTTATAATCGCAACCACACCTGGATTGACCTCGGAAGCCACCGCTGCAAAAGCTTCGCTGAACTTTTCCATTTGTGAGATCGTCACCTGATGTTCAGGATCAATTTTTGCCTCAACCTGCAAAACCATAAATCCCGCAATCAGTATCGACATCCACTTTTGCATATACCATCTCTCCATTATTTGTGTTAAACCATCTACCACCTGACAAACTACCGCAAGGCGTCAAAAGTTCCTGAATTTGTCCGATCTCGTCAACTGCAAAGAAAAAGGCCGAGATCCACAGAGAATCTCGGCCTTATTTGAACTAAAAAAATGTACTTATGCGGCTGACTTATCCGACGGACGCACCTTTTTCAGCGCAGACATCCAGGTCAGCTCGTAAACCACCAGCGCACCTCGCCACACATCGACATTTTCAAGCCCGCTGTACACCAATCGCGCAGCCTGTTCAATCGTCGCTTCTGCGGCCTTCACCTCGGGCTGATCAGCCACAGTCTTCATGGGAATGGGACCATAAGCGGCGCGAATGCGATTAATCACCTCGCAGACTTCCCGACGAAACTGAGGGACGAAACGGGACCGAGAGGTAGCCCGTTGTACCCCGTTTGATCGTGAACCGATAGCCGACATAGAAAAAATGCGTCTCATGGGAACATCTCCTATCTAAGTTAGGTGAAATACATCGACATAAATCGTCGTATATAATCACAAAAACTTTCCTAAACTCAATTTTTACATAATATTATATACTATTTTCCAGCCGCCATAAATATAGTGAACATTTGTATATGCGTCAAGGGTAAAATATCATTTTTCTCTGAAAAAAAACTTTCCCTCTATGCGCTGCGCTATTATCTTTTCCTCCCGATATTAAGAAAATTCCAACTAACACGAGAAAGGAGCATCATGGCGAACAAACTCAAAGTCGGCATCATCGGCGTTGGCGGCATCGCGCGCACGCACATGCCTGGATGGGCAGCTTCCACACATGCCGATCTGATTGCCGGCAGTGATATCAACGCAGACGTACTGAACAATTGGGGCGAAAATAACAATATATCCATCCTTTCCACCGACCCGGAAGACCTGTTCAAAAATCCCGATATCGATATCATCGACATCTGTACCCCCAACAATTATCACGCGCCATTGGCCATCGCCGCGCTTGAAGCGGGCAAACACGTTATCTGCGAAAAACCCCTCGCCCCCAACCCCGAACTCATCAAAAACATGATTGCCGCACGCGACAAATCCGGCAAAATCCTGATGACAGCGCAGCATTTTCGCTTTTCGGGCAAATCAAAAGCCATGCGAGCCGAACTCGATACAGGCGTACTCGGAGACATTTACCACGCGCGAAGCTGGATGCTCCGCCGCTCAGGGGCACCAAACACACCGGGCTTTATTCAAAAACAACACAGCGGCGGCGGTCCTTGCATCGACATTGGCGTACACATCCTGGACCTCACACTCTATTTTATGAACAACCCCAAACCCGTATCCGTCACCGGTGTCGCGCGTGCAGAAATCGCCCATCAGGAAGGTGCCTTCAGCAGTTGGGGTCACATCCCATCGGAGCAGTTTGACGTGGAAGACTTTGCCGCAGCTTTTGTGCGCTTTGAAAACGGGGCAACCCTTGTGATCGAAGTCAGCTGGTTACTGCACCACAACACCCGGGGCGAAGACATGCAAATGTGGCTCTACGGCACCAAAGGAGGCAGTCATTGGCCCAGTTGCGAAATCTATCACAGCAACTACGACACGCAACAACACTACAACCGCACCCTGCAAAATACCCGCGATCTGCTCGAACCCCACGCACAAGAATGCGTCGAATTTGCCCAGGCCATCGCCCAGGGAGAGCCATCACCTGTACCCGCCGAGCAATCGCTGCAAGTTATGGCAATTCTCGACGGCATTTATCGCAGCCAGGAAACGGGCACAGAAGTAAAAATCGCGCAGGAACTATCGTGATCTTTATATCCACCATCGTCGGTCCGCTCCAGGTCAATTGCTACATTCTCGCCTGCGAAAAAACGCGCGAAGGCATTGTAATAGATCCCGGCGATAACATCGACACCATACTTCAACTCATCAAAGACCACAATATCAAAGTCGTCGAAATAATTGCCACGCACGGACACTTTGACCACATTGGGCGCGTCACATCCCTAAAAGAAAAAACCGGCGCGCCATTCGCCATCCACAAAGCCGACGCGTTTATGGTCAAGGCACTTATAGATATTGCCGCACCTCTCGGCCTTCAAACCGATCCACCGCCCGAAATCAACCGTTTTATCGATGAAGGCGATACCATTGTCTTTGGCCTCGAAACCCTGAACATTCTCCATGTACCGGGTCACGCGCCCGGCAACATCGCGCTCACCTGGCCGGGCCACGCCATTGTTGGCGACACTGTTTTCGCTGGCTCTATTGGCCGAACCGATCTCGCGGGCGCAGATCTGCAAACGCTAATGGACTCGATCCACACCAAAATCCTCACCCTCCCCAACGACACAAGACTTCACCCCGGGCATGGGCCAGACACAACCATAGACCGCGAAAAACGCATCAACCCATTTCTCTTATAGGACCTAACACGCAGGGATTCTCACATGAACATCTCCACCACCATCGGCAACATCCTCGAATGTACAACAGACGCCATCGTGCTCAACCTCTTTGAAGGCGTCACAGAACCGGGCGGCGCAACAGGTGCAGCCAATCGCGCGCTGGACGGGCTTATTGCCGACCTCATCGCAGGCGGCGACTTCAGCGGCAAACGCAACCAAACCGCCGTACTCTATCCCCGCCAGGGCGTGGCCGCCTCGCGCCTCATTCTCGTTGGCCTGGGCAAACGAGAAGACTTCACGCCCAACCAGGTGCGCCTCGCATCCGCATCTGCGACCAGAGAAGCCATCAAACTCGGCGCAAAGACCCTCGCCTCCATCGTCCACGGCGGCGGCATAGGCGGTCTCGACGTTTCAGACGCTGCACAGGCCACCGTTGAAGGTGCCATTCTCGGCAATTACAAATTCACCAACTACAAAACAAACAATGACAATCCCAAACGTCTCGACGCCTTTACCCTCGTCGAATTTGACACATCCAAACAAACCGATGTCGAAAAAGGCGCGAATACCGGGCAAATCATCGCCGAAAGCGTGTGTTTTGCCCGAGACCTGAGCAACACCCCCGGCAACGACTTGCCCCCGGCAACACTGGCCGACCGCGCTTCAGAAATGGCCCGTGAAACAGGTCTCTCCTGTGAAATTTTTGACGAACAGCGCATCTCAAACGAAGGCATGGGCGCCCTCAGCGCCGTGGGACAGGGAAGTGCTCGACCACCTCGTTTTGTCATCCTGGAACACGCGGGTGCCGATCCCAATGCCGCGCCCATCATCTTCATCGGCAAAGGCATAACCTTTGACACGGGCGGCATATCCCTCAAAGGTGGCGACGGCATGTGGAACATGAAATTTGACATGAGTGGATCCGCAGCCGTCATCGGCGCAATGCGAGCCGTGGCAAAACTCGACCTTCCCCACCGCGTCATTGGTCTGATTGCCGCCGCAGAAAACATGCCCGATGGTCGCGCATATCGCCCAGGCGACATCTTGCATCCCCTCGGTACCAAAACCGTTGAAATTCACAGCACAGATGCCGAAGGCCGCCTCGCCCTCATCGACGCCATCGCATATAGTGCGCGCTACGCGCCCAAAGCAGCCATTGACCTGGCCACGCTAACCGGTGCCTGCGTCACCGCACTCGGCAACGAAGCCAGTGGCTTGATGGGCAACGACAATGACCTCATCGCTCAAATCCACGAAGCGGGCAATCGCACCGGTGAAATTGCCTGGCATCTTCCCATTCTGGATGACCACAGAAACCGCATCAAAAGCAATGTGGCCGACCTCAAAAACTCAGGTGGTCGGCCCGCAGGCGCACTCACCGCCGCCGCATTCCTCGAAGCCTATGTCCAGAACTTTCCCTGGGCACACCTCGACATAGCCGGCACCGCATCGACAAATTCCACCAAGCCCGACACCCCCATCGGAGCCACGGGCGTTGGCGTGCGTTTATTGATCGATTTCCTGCGCCATCAACCGGTGAAATAAAAAAAGCCGGGGATAAACCCCGGCCTGGATATAAACTTCTGGCTCACCCAGCTATCTTTCACCCAAAGAGAACATCAGCCCTGCGTGGAAGCCGAAATTATTTGTTGACCCAGACGCAAAAGCGCGAAACCAGCGGCCCTGCACAAATGCGCCTATGCCCTCGGCAACATCAAACCGCATACCACCTGCTACGGCAATCAACGCCTCGGTTGAGGTTCCCGTTGCTAATTCTCCGGTCGCTGGATCTATCAACGGTTCCATTATAACTTCTCCGGTCTCTGGATCTATTACATTAATCGGCGTTCCGTCATCCAATACAATAACCACTGGAATAAACACGGGAAATCCCCGTGCGTGCAACACCCCGCCGCCAACCCCAAAAAACACCGTACCATAGCGATCGGACAAAGGGGCTTTGTAAATCAAACTGACACCCGCTGGAATTTCTGAAACATCCGTTTCCAGAGTGATATTCACGGATGATAATGTGGTGGTCCCTCGATAATATTCAACAAAAGGCGCCAAATATGTCGGATACAGATCTCCAATAGGAACCTCTATGGACAGGTGCCCGCCTGCGCGCGTGGGATCCAAAAGAGCACCCCCTCCTATCTTGACATCCAACTGTGCATCTGCCCGACCAAACATCGCGACCATTGAGAAAAAAAACACCGCAACCATTGACTTCATAAACACCCCCAGATAATAGTAAGGAACACACATGCCAACCGACCTCATTCTAATCTGCCATGGACAGGCCAGGACACGCGACGGCGAAAACCTTTACGGCTGGTGGGCCGACATGCCCCTCGCACATCGGGGCAAACAGCAAGCCCTGCTCATTGGCGAACGCCTCAGAAACGACTTTGACATTCACAGCCTCTACACAAGCCCCCAAAAATGCGCCCGCCAAACAGCCGAATGGATAGGCGATTTGCTCCATATCGTGCCCGAAGTAGAAAATGACCTGCGCGAACTCGAAAGCGGCGACCTCGCCACACTCTCTAACGAAGAAGTCCGAAAATATTATCCCGGCTTTTTTGGCGGGCAATCCCTCGAAGAAGCGCGCGTTCCAGGCAGCGAAACCTATGCCGACCTGCACACCCGCGTTGCCCGCGCCGTGAGCCAACTCGTCAACAAATCGCCCGATCAGCAAATTGCGTGCATCACACACGTCCGACCTATTGTCGCCTGCCTACAAGCGATCATGGGATACACGCCCGAAGACGAGCACAAACCCCAGTTCTCGTGCCACACAGCCGCCATCCAACACCTTCAACTCAACCCCGGAGGCGAACCCACCTTCATAGCCCTCAACGATATTGCCCATCTCGCAGACCTTCCCAAATAATTCACACGTCATCCGCCAGAGGACCGCGCGTTTCCATAGCCATAGAAATGCGCTCGCTGCGCGTACCATCGCCATTGCAGTGGTAGAACCGCGCAGCACCGTGAAACCCATCCGCGTGCTGAACAAAATCGAGTTCTGTATCTGCGACTTGCCCGGGCACAAAGGGCTTGCGAAAATAAATCACAATTTCGTGAAACCGCAAGCGCCCGACATCGCCTCCCATTTTGTGATATTGAAGTGACAGGAGATCGAGCACCCGGTCCATGTACTTGACGGTGTTAATGTGCCGATACTGATCTGATTGGTCCATGTGAAAAACAACCGGCTGCGTGTCGCGGGTCAGCTTTTCACCATTGCCCTCGCAGCGATAGGATTCGATATCCCGGCTGAGCAAATCATCTTCACCCAGTTCGTGCTCCTTCAGAAATTTAAGCCCCTCCGGCACATCGGAAGGCATGCGTTCATCAGGAGGTGCAAGCGGCCGCGTGAGCGCCAGCCAGAACTCCGACCGACCAACCAGATTATCCGCCTTAAAAAGTTGGCAGATCAGAACGAGATGACAGCGTTTGAGACTTCGATCATCATTGCGCGTTGTAACGAGGCGGATCTGAGATTCCTGTCGCAGTGTTGTCTGAAGAGAACAGGGATGCCCGAAAGTTTCAAATTTCAAAATATGATTGATCGGCGCAACACCATCGCCGCTATTGACATTGGATCTCCAGTAGGGTCGCAGAATGTGAAGACCCGACCTCAACGTGAGGCTCAAACTGGATGCGACCAACTCGGCATTCATATTGAGCATGCGCCAATCAACGTCACATTCAGTTGTACCTGTGAGAATATCGACAACCTGTTTTTCCATAAAAAATCCATAGACTCCGTAATAATTACCCCGGATACGTAAGCCCCAGCATCTCCCGAGCATCATTTGGCGTGGCAATCTCGCCTTGAAGTTTTTCCACAATGCTCGCCGCGAGATCGACCATCTGTGCATTGCTCTTGAGCAAAACACCTCTCCGCAGATAAATATTATCTTCAAAACCCACCCGTATATGCCCCCCCATGAGAAAAGCCATTGTAATCATCGGCAACTGTCCTTTTCCCACACCCAGAGCGGACCAGAGCACATCGGGCGGCAAGAGACTTTTCATAAAAATCAGATTTTCAGGTGTGGCTTCAATACCCCATCCAGGACCCATACACAATTGGATAAACGGGGGATCTTCGAACAACCCATCCTCAATCATCTGCCGCGCCTGACGGACATGGCCTGCATCAAAAACCTCAATTTCGGGCTTAACGCGATGCTCGCGCATGCGCTTTGCCGCGGCAACACTCCATTCGGGTGGATTCATAAACACCCGATTGCCAAAATTCACCGAGCCGATATCCAAAGAGCAAATCTCGGGTTTCAGCGCAACCGGCTCAAGCCGTTCTTCAATAATATTTTCCCCTTTAATATTGCCCCCACTCGTCGTCAAATTAATGGCAATATCGCAAGCTTGCCGAATCCGATCCACGACCTCTTTGAAAAGCTCGAGCCGCGAACACACAATACCCGTTTCGGGATCGCGCACATGGATATGCGTAATTGCCGCGCCCGCCTTATGGCATTCAATTGCCGCGTCTGCAATTTCCTTTGGCGTATAAGGTACAGCCGGATTCATCGCTTTCGTAGGACCCGATCCCACAACCGCCACTGAAATAATTGTTTTATCCATTTTTGTCCCTCTTGTCTTCTAAAATTGAAACGGCACCAACCAATCCTCTTCAATCCCCAGATCAAACCCCGGACCCGTCGGCGCAAACTCCAGATAGCTATTGTGCGGCACGCTCGCGCCGGGTTGCGCCACTTCTTCAAGCGGTACACCCGGATCAGAACCGATATAATACTCGCACCAGGGCGTATTGGGCATTGCCCAGCTCAAATGCTGACCGTACGCATCGCGCCCGCCGCCGTGCAAACAAACTTCCAGACCCGCAGCGGCAGCCATATTACAAATTTTGACACAAGCAGTCAAACCGCCCACCCACTGAATATCGGGTTGGAGAATATCGAGACAGCGATTTTCGATCATTAACTGGTAGGGATAAGGCGTGTAAAAATGCTCGCCACTGGCAAGCGTCAACCACGGCAGGCGTTTTTTCAGTTCAATATGCCCCCCAACATCTTCGGGGATCAAGCACTCTTCCATCCAGCGCAGATTATAAGGACGCAGACGATTGGCCAGACGCACTGTATATTCCACATCAAAAGCCATATAACAATCGAGCATGAGATCGCAATCATCGCCGATCAACTCGCGGACCTCGGCTATTCGCCTCTCGTTTTCCCCTAATCCCCACAAACCATCCACCGGACCGTATTGGCAGGGCAACTTAAAAGCGCGAAATCCCAACTCTTTGTACCAATCGACATCATCACCCGTCGCATACACAAACAAACGGTCGCGCGCCGGACCGCCCAGAAGCTCATAAACGGGCTTGCCCTGCAATTTGCCCGCCAAATCCCACAGCGCCAGATCTACGGCACTGATCGCCAATGAGGCAATGCCCACAGTCCCAAAAGATTTGGACACGCGAAACATCATATCCCACAACTTTTCAATTGCCAGACAATTTTCGCCTTCTAATATATGCGCGAAAGCATCTTCCACCACCATAGCAACCGGGCGTCCCGCCGACGTACCGAGGCCCCAGGTCCCGTCTTCAGCAGTCACTTTGACAGAGAATCTGGGCCACTGCCTGGCACCGTAAAGCTGCCGACGCGCCTTAAAACGAGGGAACTTAGACATCGGATTGGCCACCTCTATCTGCGTGGGCCACGCCTTTCGATACCCCGTTGTCCTCGGGGCTGCACCTGCTGAAGCAGCGAGCGTCGTGCCGGAACCCGTTGTGGTCTGACTTGCATCTGGTCGTTCAATGAGAACAACTTCGACGGATTTGATTTTCATGTGTTTTCCTTTTTCTGGTATTTGCATGATCTTCAGAAACAGAAAGTGTAGCAACGATGCGATATTGTCAACCGTATTTCGGTTGGTGTAATTGTTTTCATATCACTTCCCCCGATCAAATAGACCGCTTCACGATAAGCTGTGAAAGTCAAAGAAAACAAAAAAGCGTACGTGTCAATATTTAATACGTACGCTTTTGTCTCGATATACCTTTGTCGCTACTGGTTTGAAATTGTGACAGTTGTTACAACAGGCGCACGGGATGGATACTGCACATATTTACGACCAGATGATTTTTGTTTTTTCTTAATATCACGAAATATCTCTTTGAGATTGTAGCCGAACTGAGCAGCGTGTTTGTCGCGTACTGATCGGACTTCCGAAACAATGGGATCATTCATCTTCATAATGCCCTTGCAGTTTCTTTTTTAATTCGTTACGTAATGCATGAGACTTGCTTTGGTAGAATGCCAACTGCTCTTTTACCGTTCTATCCTTGAGTTGCTCATAGTGCGCGTCTCGAATCCGGCGTACTATCTTAACCACATCAAACGTCTTTTTCGTCCCTTTGGCGTTCATTATTACTTCTAACGTCTGAATGAAGCTCACCGCGAGTTATGCAAATGCAGCGACCGCTACGATGCGTTTAGTCGCCATTCCTTCTCGCTCGCGCTTAATGCGATCAACTTCATGCAGGGTTTGTGCTGTCAAATAGCTCTCGCCACAATAGGAACAACTCATCACAGGCACACCTTCGATAACAAGAAGAGACGCGCCTTTCCCATAACTACGTGAAACGCAACGCTGACGCACGCCCACTTTCCCACATATATCGCACACCATGGCTTGATTCCTTAGCCCGCTCATCTCAAAGGTATTTCTTCGACTCGCGCATAGGCTAGAGCTTGATCGATATCCTCGCGTTCAAGGTAAGGATAGGCTTTCAGAATTTCCTCATGTGACCGACCGGCAGCCAGAAGCCCTACGACAGTTCCAACTGTCACTCGTAGCCCCCGAATACATGCCTTGCCACCCATGACAGCGGGATCGAAAGTAATCCGTGACAATTTTTCCACGCGCTATCTCCCATCATATCTACATTATCAGATTTAAAAAATGTAGTAACGACGCGATATTGTCAACCGCATTTCAAGACATCTCTCAGTGGGCGCTATGGAGAACTCTTGGAACAATTTGATTATTTGCGAGGTCGCGTTAAATTAGTGGCGTATGCAGGAAAACAGAGGTGCGCATGAACTACAAAGATATTATTACCATTGAACCCGGAAAGAGAGGCGGAAAGCCTTGCATCAGAGGGATGAGAATAACTGTTTACGATGTGCTTGATTATCTCGCATCTGGCATGACGCATCAGGAAATTCTCAACGAGTTCCCCTATTTACAGGAAGAGGACATATTGGCCTGCTTGAGTTATGCGGCAGATCGAGAGCGCACTACGACAGTAATGACAACCAAAATCACTGGATCGCGGCTCAAGCATGCCCCGTAATGCTTTTATACGGGGACCACGCCGCGATGACACACGGGACGGCACGGGGACCGTCCCCTACAACATCATGCCGCGATGACGGCTTTGTTGATGGGGGTGATTGATACGTGAGGAGATCAATAAACATGACTACTAAAGGACAATATGGGACTTCTGAGATGGAGAGAGACTTTGGACGGCTGACATTTGGAAATGCTCTGGCCAGCTATCGAATAGGAGAAGAAAAAAGCCAGAGAGCGTTTGCTGTTTTTTTGGGGATTTCACCTCAAAGTCTTTGTGATATAGAAAAAGAAAGAAGAATCCCAAGCCCCAGTAGGGCAGCCAAAATTGCCAGACAACTTAGCGAGCCAGAAAGCTTTTGGGTTCAACTTGCACTACAAGACATGCTACGAAAAGAAAATTTGAACCTTGTTGTTTCCATCGATTAACACCCCTACCACTCAGGTCCCACATCTGCCGCTGTTAAGGGACCGCCGTCCTCCATCTCCGTCGGGAACTCAACGCAGCCAATTGTCTTCCATTCGCCCCGAGAATGCCCCAAAGCATCCGTCGTTATATCTGGATAATTTCCCTCGGCATTGCCAATTAGACCACTGGATTCTGCTGGTGCAACAACGCCATTGGGCAGATAATCCACATCGACCTTCCCAGTTTTTATCCCATCGCGAGCGGGCATACCCAAATCGCCATCCGTCACATTCCCCTCCCACGTCCAATCCACCGGCTCATCGTCTTGCACCAGCCGCACAGTCTTCAGATCCGAGGTCTCCTGCGCATCGGGTCTCCCCAATACAAAAGCGTTATTTGCGATCACACAATCCTTAGAAGCTGTTTTAAAACTATTGTGAGTGAAGAAAAGGGTTGAAAAAGCGTATTCATCTGTCCAAATTCAGGTTATGCAAATCACCCTGAAACGAAAGGACAAAGATGAATACGCAAAGAGAATATCCGACAAATGTCACCCAAGCGCAATGGCAACTGCTGATCCCCTTGCTGCCCAAACGCAAATGGCGAAAAGGAGGTCCCGGACGCCCTCCTGCCAATTTGCGCCAAGTGTTCAATGGCATCCTGTATCTGACGAAGACCGGCAGCCAATGGCGCATGCTACCCCATACCTTCGGCTGCTGGCAGACCGTGTATGGCTATTTCAATCGTTGGCGCGAGCAAGGCATCTTTGAGCAGGTGCAACAGGCACTCACGCGGCGAGAAAGAAAACGGCAGGGACGTAAGCCTACCGCATCAGCAGGCTGCATTGACAGCCAAAGTGTCAAGACAGCAACACAAGGAAAATCAAAAGGTTATGATGCTGGAAAAAAGGTCAATGGACGCAAACGCCATCTTCTCGTTGATACCCTCGGACTCGTCATCAGCACCTATGTCTCGCCTGCTGATCTCCAAGACCGTGATGGCTTAAAGCAGGTGCTCAATCAGTATTTTGACACGGGAGAGACACGCTTACGCAAGCTATGGGTCGATGGCGGCTATCGCGGTGAAGACCTCAAGAAATGGGTCGCTGCTAAGAAGCAGACGCATAAGATTGATCTTGAGGTTGTCACCCCAAAAGGCAAAGGCTTTCAACTCGTCAAACGTCGGTGGGTCGTCGAGCGCACCTTTGCCTGGTTATTTAATTTTCGCCGACTATCAAAGGATTATGAAGACTTGACCGACAGTAGTGAAGCCTTTATTTACATCGTTATGATTTACCTCTTAATCAACAGACTCGCTTAAGCGAGGGGTTTTAAAACAGCTTCTTAGGCGCCGTGCCATTGGGGTACAACCTGTGATTTAGCCCCACAACCATCGCCGGACTACACCCCGCAAACGTATTAAATGCAATGAACGCGCGTTCCGTCCGCACATAGAGCTTATCCGTTGTCCCATCCATCATCGCCACGCCAAACGCATTGAGCGAACGGAACATATTATTCACCACAACCTGATCCGCCCCCTGCAAACGCACACCGCCAGCCCGGCGTTCGCCATCGCCAAAAAAGAAATTCTCAGAAATCTCATTACCATCCCCATGCCGAAGCACCAACCCGCCCCGGCAATCGCGAAACGTATTTCTGCGGAGCATATTGCCATTGGACTTCACAGAAATAATCTCCGCCTCCCCATTACAACGCTCAAAAAGATTGTACTCAATCACCGTCTCACAATCGCCCGGCTCCGGATCGTACGGATTCCCCTCCGTAATAAGTTGAAGCGTCTCGTACCCATTGCTCCCTTTGCCATCTGGAACATCGACAAAATGATTGTGGTGAATGTGATGCCCTTCGCCCTGATTGCGCACATAAACCTGCATCAATTGGCAGCCGCGCATCTCCTCGAGGTTATTGGTCTTATTCTCAAAACGGCAGCGATCAATCTCAATCTTCCGGCTCTCCGCCCTGACCCGTATCCACTTGCCAGCCTGAACATCCGTCATCACACAGCGACTCACGCGACATCCTCTCCCCCGAATTTCCACATTCCCCTTCTCCACAAAATGAAACCCCACAAGACTGATATAATCTCCCACCACTAAAAATGGCGCCTTTATAACCGCCTTCCCCATATTTTCCGCCCGAATAACAATCGGCTGATCTGCGGTCCCTTTTGCCGCAAGTTTGCACCTTTCACCATCGTATACCCCATCGGCCAGGACAATTATATCACCCGGCTGCGCCTCAGCCATCCGCTCTTCTACTTCAGACAAACGCTTCATCTTAATTTCCCGGTTTTAATACGCGATTAAAAAAGGATTCCCGGATAGGTTCGGTAAATACAATATTGCGCTGAAAAGTACCATGCCCACTGCTGTCGCCGAGGAGAATATAGTTGACATCTTTGGCACCGGCTTCTCGCAGTGCCTTGACAAGCTTGTCCGAATGAGACACACTGACCGTGCGATCAGACATTTCATGAACGAGCAAAATAGGCGGTGCATCGGCTGTGGCATAAGTCACAGGAGAAACTTTGGCGCGAACCTCTTCAGATTCCATTCTAAGTTCGTTTTTGCGAGGGGCGCGTGCTGCTTGCTCATTGCTGCGCTCGCGTTGGCGGTCACTCATAGCAGACAGGAAACTGGTAGGTGTGGCACTGGCGACAACAGCCTGAACCATACTGGAATATTCCTGATAAGGCCCATCGCCTTCAAGCCCGGCTGAAGGAGGACACACACCGAGCATAACGGCCAAATGCGCGCCAGCGGAATTTCCAGTTGCACCAATCCGTTCGGGATCAATATTGTATTCCTCGGCATGGGCACGCAGCCAGCGCACGGCATTTTTCACATCTTCAACACATGCGGTAATAGGTGCTTCATCGAGCATCCGATAGTTGACCGTGACACAAACATAGCCTTTGGCTGCATAACCGATAGTAGGCCGAAGAAAACCTGCCCGGCGTTTATCCCCATTCCGCCATCCACCGCCGTGGATAAAAACAAGAGCCGGACGGGGAATCTCGCCGCGCCCTTCGGGCATCGCAAGATCGAGTTTCCATGCCTCGTTGCCTTCGCGATACGCGAGATCGGGAATAAATGTTACGCCTTCGGGTACTTGTTCCATAACTTGCTCCACGGTAAATATGCGTTGCTGGCGTCGGTTTTGTTGCTGTGGTTGCTGTGCATCAACAGATTGGAACAGCAAAACAACGAACAGAAAGCAGATAAATTTAGACATAGAAGCCTCCTTGTTTTAGCCCTTGTGGCATTAGAAAAACAATACTGAATCGTCAACCAATATCTTATCATGGACCAGCCTCATGCAAGCCAAAAATCTACATCCACCTTACTCCCCCAATTCTTCCCGTATCTGCGCGAGCGCGCGCTGCACCCTCGTAAAATTCGGCCTCAGTACGAGCGCCTTCTCCATATACGGAACAGCTTCTCGCAACCTCCCGGCCTGTGCCAGAGCCATACCGAGATCGGCATACGTATCGGGCCTATCTGGATGCAAGCGAATAGCCTCTTTGTAATGAAGAATAGCCTCGTCAAAGCGTCCGAGTCTGTGAAGAGCCATTGCAATACCATTTTGCGACAGAGCATTTTGCGGATAGTGGCGAATCGCATCCTCATAATAACGAACCGCATCCTCGAGCCGTCCCGCGCGGTGAAACGCCACAGCCCGTCCATTCAGCGCGCGTGCATCTGCAGGATCGAGTTGCAAAACCCTCGCATAGTGTCTTTCTGCATCCTGCAAGCGACCCAGTTGCATCATCGCATCGGCAAACATGCGGTGGGCCTCGAGATATTCGGGAAGTCGGCGAATCGCCTCGGCACAAAGCGTTGCAATACGTCTGTGTTCTCGCGCGGGAACCAAATCCGACGCCTGACGAACAAAAACGCGCGCGGCGATCTCCCTCAAATTTTTATTTTGAACATCCGCAATACGGGCATCCATCTCGCCCGGTATAAGCGTATCAATGGAATCGCGGTATTTATAGAGCATCTCCGCAAACGCAAGCTCATCGCTCCCCTCATTCTGAACTGTCTCATAGTCCAGAATCGGTCGGTCATCCCAATACGTATCCGCCTCAACCGTCGCAGATGCCAGACCCTCAGCCCCCATCAAATAACCGCCCAAAAAAACATGCGGCTGGTTGAGAGAATATGCCACCCCGCCCCAGTGGCTGTATTGGAGATCCGCATGGACCTGCTCATCCATACCTGACAGTTTCCCCTGACCAATCTTGAACGCATTATCCGCCGAACCAATAAGCAAAAGTTCAGACGTATTATACCACAAAATACTCTGCGGAAAAACCGCCAGAAAACTGCGCACAACACCGCGGAACTGGTCCTCAGTAAGAAAGCGCAAAGGCACAAACTGAACCAGATAACCACCCGGCGCCAGGCGTTGTCGGGCGCGCGCATAGAAATCAACCGTATAAAAAAACGCCACACCCGGGCGGGAAACCTCGCCAAGCTCCAGCGAAATAATATCATAAGTCGCCGCAGTATGGCGCAGAAAATTGCGTCCATCTTCAGAAATAACTTCCACGCGCGGATCCCCCATCCAATCCGTCTCAAAATATTCCCGAACAAAAGAAAAAAGCGTAGGCTCGATATCCACACACGCCAGATAATCGATGGGATACATCAGAAAACGACTAACAGTCTGCCCCGTGCCAACACCCACAACAATCACCCGCCTGGGATTCGGATGCAAAAGCATCGGCACATGTGCGGCCATAATCTGATGGTTCTTTTTATTTCCGCCCTGCCACCAGCGATCAATCTCGAGCTCCAGATCATCCTCCCGCCGGACAACCGCCATATTCGCGCCATAACCTTCTCGGAACGCCACGAGATCCCGCCCCTCACCGATAAAATCCGCGGGCACCTGCGTTTGAGAAAAATATGGAATACCCAGATAGATCAGAACAGCGACCAATGCGGCCGCATATTTGAACACGCGATATTTTCGATCCAGCAAAAACCATGCGGCAAAACCAATCGCGAGATTCGCGCCCGTAATAAAAAACAGACTTTTCTCAAGACCAAAAAAGGGAATACCTGCAAAACCAATCAAAAGAGACCCGAGAATACCCCCAAGCGTATTCACCGCAATCAGATTGCCAGCCATCTCAGACGTATATTCGGCATTGCTAATTACCAGACGAATCGCAAGCGGAAAAGCCGCGCCACTCAACACAGCAGGAGGCAAAAGCACAACAAAATAAATATACAGATCATTGCCCAATCCTCGCCATGTCTCGGGCGAAAACATCAAAAGAGCGAGAACAATAAGACCCGTCGCAATCTGAAACGCGCCAAAATAATGCGCCCGCATCTCCGTCTTGTCGGAAAACTGAGCAGCGAGAATACTTCCCAGAACCAGGCCAATCAACACAACACTCAACGCGAGCGTATAAGTATAAACCGTATTATTAATAAGAAGCCCGAGATACCGCACCCACAGCACCTCGGCACCCAGAGCCACAAATCCAATGAAAAAAAACAGAACAAATACAATCCTGCTCCGCGGGAGTCTGCCACTCACACCGCGAGACTCCACCGAAGCGGGAAACACATCATCCCGGGCAATAGACAGCGCGCGAACAACAAGACCACTCAGAATATTGCACACAACGCCAATATAGATCGCACCGCGCAGACCCAGATCCGGCAAAAAAACAAAACCCGTGGCCGCGCAGCCCAATGCAGCCCCTAAGGTATTGACACCGTAAAGAAGGCCAACAGCGCGCGCAATTGTACCGCTATTGCGCGAATACTGACGACAAAAAAGAGGAAGAGTACCACCCATAAGAACAGTGGGCGGCAGGACGACGAGAGCAACGAGAAGGAGACGGGTAGTGAACCGCAGGATGGGATCATCGCTCAATATTCCATACGCGACGCCATAGAGAAAATCTGCAAAATCAAAAGCATAAGGACTGATCAGAGCCAGAAGACCCAGACCAATCTCGATATATGCAAAAAGGATAAGCGGTCGGGATGTACGTTGACCGATACGCCCAAAAAGATAGGCACCAATGGCGAGACCCAGAAAAAAAACCGCCAGAACCGCACTCACCGCAAAAGTCGTTGACCCAAACAAAAGCGCGGCCTGCCGTATCCAGGCAACTTCGTAAACCAGCCCGGCAAATCCCGACAAGAAAAAACATATCAGCGCGGCGATATGCTGTGTTATTGGAAAGGATTCTCCGAGACGTTTACTCACATGTTATTCTTTCAATATCCGCTGTTCTCACAGCGGGCAAGAGGAAGTGATTGCTTCATTTGCATTTCATCAATCCACTTCCAGATCTTCGGAATCCAGTTGATGCCAGAACACATCTCCCGCTTCAATACTACTCTGTATCCTGTTATCCCTATCCAGGCCAGCCACTGCCGCAAAAGCTGACTTGCCCGTGAACTGCGTCAAAAATTTGGCGTTGCGAATCGCCCGGTGCGTGTCCCGCTCATCCACAGTAAAGGAAATTTCGACGGCGATGTAACAAACTTCCTGTGACCCATTTACCACTTCCATAATCAGATCAGCCCTGACGAAACTCTGCAATTCGTTTTTGGGAATCTCCTGGGCATTTTGCGACCGGGCCAAAGAGATGATTTCCCGTTGAGACATTGTTCGCACCAAATCGAATCCCATGCTATCAGCAATCAAAGCCGTGTCTCTGAGCGCAGCACCTCTCGCATGACCGCCTTTGAGCACGCCAAGGCTGTTGTCTATCCTTCTTAAGTGAATATCGTGCCCATCCAAACGGCCATCAATCCCATCCAGACGGCCATCAATCCCGTCCAAACGGCCATCAATCCCGTCCAAACGGCCATCAGCCCTGTCCAGACGTTCTTCAATAGCTTCAAACCGCCTATCCGTGGTTTTGACAAACGCGGCTAACACCTGAGGCAATTCGAGGAGCTCGCGCGTGAGCAAGCGAGCACGCACAGCTTCCAGTATCCTGGGATTTTCGTCCAGAGTTTGGAACAAATCATCTATGGTATTGATGGGAAACATTATAATTCTTCCCATGGTAAAAAAATAGAAAGTTGAACGCACCAAAACTACCCATTTACCACTATTTTGGCAACCCCCATACTTTTCCTAAAATATAAATTATCTGAGTACAGAATAAAATTAAAAATGGGCGATATATACTCCCAAAGAGAATATATCACCCATTTTAGAAGAAACAAGTTCTGTTTTTATATGATACTACCTATTTACCAAAAGCATCGACAAAAATCAGAAAATCGCTAATCCCAATTGTGCCATCCCCATCCAAATCAAACCGCGCATCATATCCCTCATCGCCTTGACTTAATCCGAACTGGGTTACAAACAGCAGAAAATCGCTAATGCCAACAACACCATCGCCATCAAAATCAGCCGTTGGCGACTTGTCAGGCACTACCGGAACACCAGTGACCACAGCATCGACGCCCACATCTGCCACTGTTAGAGGACCTCCGTCTTTCTCCTGAACTGGAAACTCGACGCAACCAATTGTTTTGCGCTCGCCGCGAGAATTTCCTAAGATATCGGTTGTTATATCTGGATAATGCCCCTCGGCATTGCCAATCAGACCACTGGATTCTCCCGGAGCAACAACCCCATTGGGCAGATAATCCACATCCACCCTCTCAACCTTTATCCCATCCCGAGCGGGCATACCCAAATCCCCATCCGTCACATTCCCCTCCCAACTCCAATCCACCGGCTCATCGTCATGCTTGAGCTCCACAGTCCTCTCGGGCAACACAAAAGCATTATTCGCAACCACGCAATCCTTAGGCGCCGTGCCATTGGGATACCCGCTGTGATTAAAACCCACAACCATCGCCGGACTACATCTCACAAACGTATTAAACGCAACCAGCGCACGCTCCACCCGCACATAGAGATCATCCGATGCCCCATCCATCATACCCACGCCAAACGCATTGAGCGAGTGGAACAAATTATTCACAACAACCTGATCTGTCCCCTGCAAACGCACACCGCCAGCCCGATGTTCGCCCTCGCCAAAAAAGAAATTCTCAGACACCACATTGCCATCCCCGTGCCGAAGCACCAGCGCGCCGCGGCAATCGCGAAACGTATTTCTGCGGAGAAAATTGCCGTTGGATTTGACAGAGATGATTTCTCCTTCGCCATTACAGCGTTCAAAAAGGTTGTATTCGATTAGGGTTCCACAGTGGCCCGGTTCCGGGTCCCAGGGATTTCCCTCTGTAATAAGTTGAAGCGTTTCGTAGCCATTGTCCAACTTGCCCTCTGGAATATCGACGAAGTAGTTGTGGTGGATGTGGTGTTTTTCTCCCTTGTTTCGCACGATGAGTCGCATCAATTGGCGGTTGTCGAACCTATCGCCCTCATGATGGCTGTTGTTAGTCTTGTTCTCGAACCGGCAGTAGTCAATTTCGATTTGCTGACTTTCCGGCAACACATCTATCCAAGAGTTTACCTGAACGTCTGTCATTACACAGCGGCTGATGCGGCATCCCGTTCCCCGAATTTTTATGCTGCCTTTTTTTTCAAAGCGAAGGCCCACGAGGTTGATGTAATCTCCCTCTATAGATAAGGGGCCCTGGATAACGGCTTTCCCGATGTTTTTTGCCTGAATTGTGATGGGATGAGTAGTGGTACCCTTTGCTACCAACTCGCACATATCGCCATCATATATGCCGTCGGCTAAGGTGATTGTGTCGCCAGGACGCGAATCAGACACTCGGTGTTCAAGATCGGATAATGTCATAATTCCTGTGCGAAAGGTCAACGGTGGCACCGACGCATGCCCTGGGAGTAATACCTCGACCGTATTTTCTTTTAACGATCCCAATGTCAAGGTTGTCTGTGCCCAACCTTTGGTATTGGTAGTGCCAGTGGTGGTACTGAGTGAGCCACCACCTGAGGTGACGGTAAAAGCCACCGGCACACCAGCAAATGCTTCATCCCTCTGATTCCGCACTTCCACAACAAATGGGGCCGCCAAAGCCGCACCGGGCGTGCCATCCTGCCCTTGCCCGGAGACTATGGCCAACCTCGCCGGCGTGCGGGAATCGAATCTTACGCGGACTCCGCGGCCCTGAAGGGCAGGAATGTGCGTATTAAGGGAAGGATAGGTCAGAGGGTTACGTAGCAAATTGACCTCGTCGCCATTTCCCAATCCCATATTTACTACCAATGGCGAGATGTCCAGGATGTTGTTTCCCTGAAGCTCCAGAAATGTCAGACCAGTTAAGTTAGAAAGCGGCGACACATCCGAAATACTGTTGCCAAATAGCTTTAGATGTTTCAGATGGATCAAGCCCGAGAGGTGCGAAAGATCTGACATACTGTTCTCGCTAATATCCAGAAATGTCAGACCAGTTAAGTTAGAAAGCGGCGACGCATCCGAGATTGAGTTGCCCTCAAGATCCAGCTTTGTCAGACCAGTTAAGTTAGAAAGCGGCGACACATCCGAGATTGAGTTGTGCTGGATATCCAGCTCTGTCAGACGGGTTAAGTTAGAAAGCGGCGACACATCCGAAATACTGTTGCCTGCAAGATATAGCTTTGTCAGGCTGGTTGCATACTCAAGCCCGGCCAAGTTGTGGATATTCGTATCCCGCGCGTCAATGCGCGTTAATGTCGCCATTTCCGCCCGGGTAATCGTCGCACCGCTTGCCTTATCCAACGAGTCCTCAATGACAGCCCTCAGGTTCACGTCGGGGATGGTTACGGCCTGGTTCTGCGCGCTACTTTCGCCGCAGACGGCAAAGAAAATTAAAAGTATGGTAAAGACAGAGGATATATAACGGCAAAAAATCATAAATTTCCTCTATTTGTAAAAAATGGATAAACAGGAAAAAAATAAAGCCTGCTCATCCTTTCATCTTGCAAATCCTGATCCTGGGGCCGGGGACATCCTGTTCATTCATGTGATTACACTTAATCACCCATCCTCCAACCCCGCGGCGTGACGACCCGCTTTGGGATCACCTGCCGCGTAATACCTGCCCTCTTCCCGATCGACATAAACCATAACAGGCGTGGCAATATTGGATGATTTCGCTTCGACCTGATGTCCCCGCGAGGCGAGATCGTCCTGCACATCCCGGCTTATCTCATCGTTCAGCGTCAACGACCCGGCCTGTTTGAACGTCTGCTCGCGAATGGGATTGGGATCGAAAGAATCGTGATGATGCGCCGTGGCAAAACGCGGCGCAGTAACAGCCTCTTCCGGCATGATCCCAAACTCGACAAAATCCAACAACAAATTCAAAGTCGCCTGATCCTGCAGATCGCCACCCGCAACACTAATACCCAGAATCGGTTGCCCATCTTTCAGCACCAGCGTAGGCGTCAACGTAATGCGCGGGCGTTTTCCGGGCTGGATACAATTGGGATGACCCGCTGTCGTATTGAGACTGCGCAGACGATTGCCATAAGTAACACCCGTACTACCCCCATCAATCGTGGGACGGTGTACATTGGCACTCGGCGTCGCAGCGACCACATTACCCCAGCGATCAGCCACCACACAGGTTGTCGTACCCCCGGTACCCGGACGGAACACACCACCCTCTTTGATGACCGGCTGCATGAGATACGGATCGCCCGGACGCGCCTCCAGAGAAGCCGTATGCATATCGATGAGCGGCACGCGCATATCGGTGTACGCATCGGAAAGCAACCCACCCAGAGGCACACCCGAAAAATCGGGATCGGCATAATACGCATCGCGGTCCGCCATAGCGAGTTTAATCGCCTCGGTAACCACATGGATATAATCCGCCGAAAGATGGCGCATCGCTTTGACATCAAATTTCTCGAGCAGACGCAAAGCCTGACACAGATACGGACCCTGCGTCCACGGACCACATTTGCAAACCGTGTACCCGCGATAAGTAACCGTAACCGGATCTTCAATCGTCGTAATATGCGTCGCCAGATCTTCCCGACGCAAAAACCCCCCTTTTGCGACATAAAAAGCCTCAAGCTCCTCGGCAATATCATTGCGATACTTATTCCGCCCGTAAAAACGATCTGAGGCAGCTTGCAATTTTTCCTCCCGACTCCCCGACGTAAGGTGTTCCTCCTCGACGAGTTTTCGCAAAGTCGTCGCAAGATTGGGATGCCAATCGTCCTCACCCGCATCGAGCAAGGCAAGCACAGGGGCGATAATCTCTTCAAAAGACATCGTACCATATCGCTTGAGCGTCGTAATACACAAATCGACAACCGAAGGCACCGGCGCCATCTTCATATCGCCATCGCCCGGAATACCGTTTTTCATATACCAATCAATCGCCTCCTGAGAACGCGGTGCCCGCCCCTGTCCGCTCAATGCTTTGACCTCTGAGGTCTCAGCATTATAAATAAGAAGCGGAACCTCTCCGCCAATCGAACACGCGCCGTGATCTGTAACATTGAGCGCAAAAATAGTCGCCGCGGCTGCATCGGCAGCATTGCCACCCCTGTCCAAAATCTCAATACCCGCTACAACAGCACCTGCACCACCCGCCGCCACAACACCCGTCTTACTCTCAGCCTTCCATCCGATTTGATCCACATCTATACTGGACATGATTTTCTCCTTTTTTGATCCTTGACGCCACGCGAAACCCTGACTTTATTTGCATAATAGCATGATCTCTTAATGAATACAAAACAAACTCTGTTCCCTCAATGCGCCCTTATTTGCGAGAAAAAATGAAATTATCGAAACCCATCACCCATGTCGAGCAACTGACGCCTGCGCTCTTAACGGATCGATTTAGTCGCAACGGATTCCTGAAATCGGGTTCGGTCACATCCATAAAAAAAACGGACTCATTCGAATCATCATGCGCGGAATGGGACAGGCTATCGCTGACATTTAGCGAAGACTATGTGGGTGATATTCCAAATGCGATCGTATTAAAGGTCTATCGAAAAGGATGGTTTGGAGGCGGAGTCATCGAATGGACATTTTACAATGAACTCGCGCCAAAAACGCCTGATGCATCTGTCTGTCCCGTTTTCGACTGTGGATTCGATCACGAGAATAAAAATTGCCACTATCTCATGCCAGACCTGTCGGTGACACACGAGGATAACCCAAAAGCCGTTCCCAACCAACCCCACAAAGTCGTAGTCGAAGAACTCCTCAAATATCACATCCGATGGTGGGATGATCCACGCCTGGACGAGTGGCCCTTCATGATGCAAGCCGGTGGTCCACTCCGCATGGCCCAGGCAATAGCTAAAAAAGACGTATGCGATAGCTGCGCCAGCTTCCAAAAAGCCCTGAAGCCACTAATAAAAGAACTGGGAACCGACCTCGATCCCGCTCACATCGAGACAATGGAGCGCGTCATCCAGGGATATCCCGATGTATTCCTCGCGCGTGTCGCAAACGAAAAAAACATCACAATGCTACACGGCGACGCGCATCTGTGGAACCTCTTTTACCCTAAAGATCCCTCAAAAGATCGGATCATCCTCTTCGATTGGGAAACCTATAAGCGAGGGCTTGGTGCTTACGACCTCGCCTACATGCTGATCCACGGGACATCTGAACGAAAAGCGCTCGAAGGCCCGTTCATGGATTTCTATTATAAAAGACTCGTAGCTGGCGGCATCGAAAATTATAGCCGAGACCAATTCGAATACGATTATCGCCTATCCGTGCTATCGTGTGTCTTCTGCCCAATCTTATGGAAACGCGCGTTCTCGGTTCGGAATGCGATGAAAGCATATCAGGACTGGGATTGCGGTGCGCTGCTCGGATAGACCTTACCTGATTTAGATATATTGATCGCGCCGTATCTCAATCAAATAGCCAATGGCCTCGGTAACGAACTGTTTATCATTCCCACCGCCCTTTCCTCTGCCCCTCTTTGAAACACACCTTCCTCTCAAAGTGTCCAAAATCTGGACGACAATATTTTAATCTCATCTATGCGATGTCAACCCAATGAATCTCTCGCTCAAACCCTATACCGGTCTTCTCGTTGAGCATTTGCGACCTCAAAAGCGTCGTGTGATAGTGCTAACCATTTTGTTGTTTGGCGATATTGGCCTGCAATTGATCAGTCCGCAGATCATTCGGCGATTTATCGACACTGTTCAGACGGATGCATTAGAAACATTGATGTATCTTGCCGTATTCTATATCAGCGTGGTGCTGGCACAACAAGCGTTGTCCGTGTTGAGTACCTATGTGGGTGAGAGAGCTGGACTGCGACCAACCGTTTGTGGGGCAGGCTGGCACATCACTGTCTGCATCTGGATATGAGTTTTCACAACAACCGAACACCGGGAGAAATGATCGAGCGGGTGGATGGCGATATCAATGCACTGGGCAATTTCTTTTCCCAGTTTGTGATTCAAATGCTGGGCAATATGTTGCTGATGGCGGGCGTTTTGGTTTTGCTCTTTATGGAAGATTGGCGCGCGGGCAGTGGGTTGTCAATTTTTGCGGCAGTCTCAATGGGTGTGGCATTGAGTCTGCGCCAAATTGCAGTTCCCCATATGAAAGCCAATAGCGAAGCCAGTTCCGAGATGTTCGGGTTCTTAGCCCGAAAAATTCATAAAAAAGGTAGTTTCCCTATTCAAGTTATTGTATTATATTAGGTTATACGCATAACCATTGAACAATGAACTTGGGAGAAACTACCGTGAGCACACAAGATAATCATTGCAAGGTTCCTTTGGCAAGCATTTTCGGCAAACGTCTCAACCTCGCCTTTGATGGGGGTATTCTCACCAGCGATAGCGGAGCCTTATTGCTTCGAGAAGTGGAGGCCAAAACGGGTATTTTATCACGTTTGAGTCGCGCGATTAAAGACCATCGGCATCAAAGTTATGTGGCGCATAGCACGGCAGAGTTGATCAAACAGCGCGTGTTTCAAATTGCCTGTGGGTATGAAGATGCCAATGATTGCAATGCCTTACGCAGCGATCCCGGCTTCAAGGTTGCCTGTGATCGCTTGCCCATAAGTGGTGAGAACTTGGCCAGTCAACCCACGATGAGTCGGTTTGAGAATCAGATGAGCAGAAGCGATTTGTATCGCGTTGCTCGTGCCTTTGTCGATTGTTTTATTGCTTCGTATAAAAAGCCGCCTTCGTCGATCATCTTAGATATTGATGATACGCAGGATAGGGTTTATGGGACGCAGCAGTTGTCCTTATTCAATGGGTATTTGGGTGCCTACTCCTACCAGCCTTTGCATATTTATGAAGGGCAATCGGGCAAGCTAATCACGACGATTTTACGTCCGGGTGTGCGTCCTGATGGCAAACAGATTGTCACCATTCTCAAGCGGTTAGTCGCTTATATTCGTCAGGCTTGGCCAAAGGTGGCACTCTTTTTGCGAGGCGATGCCCACTTCTCAAGTCCAGAAGTCCAGGACTTTTGTGCGACAAAGGACCTCTTTTTTATCCTCGGACAAAGTGCCAATACCCGACTCTTAGCCCTTTCAAAGCCCCTGATGGATCAGACCAAAAGCCTTTATGCACAAACCGGCAAGCCCGTGCGACTTTTTACCTCATTTTATTACCAAGCCCAGACTTGGGCCTGTGCCAGACGCATCTTATGCAAAGCTGAAATCACCACCCGAGGCCAAAACACACGCTTTGTCGTGACCAACCTTGAAAGTTCAAGGGCCTCCTTTATCTACCAAAATATCTATTGTGCGCGCGGACAGATGGAAAACTTCATTAAAAATCACAAAACCTTTCTCCACTCAGACCGCACGTCCTGTCACGCTTTTGGAGCCAATCAGTTCCGCCTCTTCCTCCATTCGGCTGCCTATGTCTTGTTGCACACCTTAGCGCACATCGGATTACAAGGCACAACGTGGATAAACGCACAGGTCAATACCCTCCAAAATCGTTTCCTTAAAGTCGCCGGACGCGTCTGTGAGTTGAAAACAAAGATCACCTTCCATCTGCCTATGTCATTTCCATTGCCACACCTTTTTGATAAAATCCTGTGCAATCTGGCAAAGGCGGTGCCATAACCCATCAACGGGGAAGGAATAGGGGTCTGTCCCATCACTTGCTGACTTTACAAATACACGGACTTATCCACAGACAGGACTGGCAAGGGACCGGTCTGTACTTTTGACACTGGCAGAGCCTGTCAGGGGACGATTTGGGCTGCTTGAACTCTATGAAGACGCCTATGACGGCAGACAAGATAGAAAGCACCCTCATTTTGATGCTTGGAACCGATGCCGCCTGACAAACAACCCCAACCATTACAGTTCATGAATTAGTCGGGTTAGAAGAGCGCCTCTCTGGGGCTGAGGATATTCGCTCTTGTCGCGCAGTGCCATACACTTTGCGGCGATTTTATGAACTGACGCGGAACTGGTTGCAAAAGGAAATTAAGTCGGGATATATGATCAATATTCTGGTGACATCGTCGGTGATAATCTGGGCCATTGGCAATGCCTCAGCCCTGGGAATAGGCGCTTATTTGTATTGGGAATCTGTCTTTTCGCTCGGCGCAGTTTACATGCTGTTTCACTATGCGAACATGCTGATTCGCCCAATCGAACGCATTACTTTTCAACTCGAAGACTTTCAACGCGCTGGCGCCAGTGTTGAGCGGGTAACCGAGTTGATGAATATTCAACCCGTGTTGACGCCGGGACGAGGAGATGCATTGCCCGATGGCATATTTCCCGTGGCGTTTCACAATGTGACATTTGGATATGTTAAAAATGACCCCGTCCTTCACAATCTAAATTTTACATTGCAACCCGGACGTGTGCTCGGGCTGTTGGGGCGGACGGGAAGTGGAAAGACAACACTGACGCGTTTGCTTTTCAGATTGTATGATCCCCGGACGGGATCGGTGTGTTTGGGAGACACAAACGTGCGCCACGCAGATCGGTTAGATTTGCGCAATCGCATTGCAATGGTAACGCAGAATGTGCAGTTGTTTCAGGCATCGGTAAGAGACAATTTGACGTTGTTTGATCCCAATATAGACGATGAACGCATAAGGCGGGCAGTGGAAAATTTGGGCCTGAGCGATTGGTTGCACGCATTGCCCAATGCGCTCGACACAGAACTTTCTGCCGAAGGTGGCGGTCTGTCTGCCGGGGAAGCTCAGTTATTGGCGTTTGCGCGCGTATTTTTACTGAAGGAGCCCGATCTCGTGATCTGGGATGAAGCGTCTTCGCGTCTGGATCCCGCAACAGAGCATCATCTGGAACACGCGGTTGATCGGTTGATTGGCAACCGAACCGCAATTGTAATAGCACATCGGTTGGGAACGGTTCGGCGTGCGGATGATATTATGATTTTAGATGAAGGACGGATCGTGGAGTACGGTGCGCGAAAGACATTGGAACGGGATGAGACGTCTCGGTTTTCGGGTTTGCTGCGCACGGGTATGGAGGATGTGCTGGTATGAGTACCGCACGCGATGTGTGGCGTTTGTTTCGCTTTCGTCCGGGCAGCTATCTGCTGCTGTGTGCATTGCGCATCATTATATTTGGGATCACACCACAGGTCGTCGCGCTTTTGACCAAAGCGTTTTTCGATACCCTGACCGGAAAAAGCCCCATTGGCCTTGAACCCTATACACTGTGTGCGCTGATAGTCGCCAACGCCGCAGTGCGATCGGTATTCGTTTTTATTGATATTCCGTTGCATTTCAAAACGTTTTTTGCCATGGGCGCACTGTTGCGCAAGAATGTCTTGGCGCATCTCCTCTCACGTCCTGGGGCAATGTTGCTCCCCGGTTCCTCGGGTGAGGCGATCAGCCGCTTTCGAGGTGATGTGAATGAGATAACGCAGTTTCTGGCGCGTTTTCCATTCCTGGTGGGAAATTTTCTCTTTACAATTGTAGCCATTTACGTAATGGTTCACATTGATCCCATGATCACGCTGGTGGTCTTTACGCCGCTGGTACTGATCGTGTTGATTGTAAATCTGGCACTGGACCGCATTCAAAAATACCGCGAAGCGAATCGTGAAACCACGGGTAACGTGACCGGATTTATTGGCGAATTATTTGCTTCGGCGCAGGCGATTAAAGTGGCCAATGCCGAGGAACGCATGCTGGGGCATTTTGATGCGCTCAATGACAAACGTCGGCTCAGTACGCTCAAAGATCTGATTTTTAACCGGGTGCTCGATTCGCTGATCTGGAATACGGTAAACCTGGGCACGGGCATTATTCTAATCATGGCCGGGCAAGCAATGCAATCGGGCGCATTTGGTGTGGGCGATTTTGCCCTGTTTGTATTTTATCTCTCCTACGTAACGATCATTACGCGCGATGTGGGGCGAATAATTGCACACTACAGACAAGCGGGCGTTTCAAGAGCGCGATTGTTGACATTGCTAAATGATGCACCGCCCGAAAACCTCGTAGCGCACAGTCCGGTTTATCTCAAAGGCGATTTGCCCGATATTCCCGACCCGGAGCGAAAAGATGAAGACCGATTAAACGCGCTTGACGTTGAAGGTCTCACATTTCGCTATCTCGATACCAACCGCGGGATTGAAGATGTGAGTTTTCGCATTAAACGCGGCGCATTCACTGTCATTACGGGACGCATGGGATCGGGTAAAACAACGCTGCTGCGCACCCTGCTCGGTCTGTTGCCACGCGATGGGGGCACGGTTCGATGGAATGGCGATGTAGTAGAAAATCCGGGATCTGTGCTGGTGCCACCGCGCTGTGCGTACACAGCGCAAGTTCCCCGATTGTTCAGCGAAACCCTGCGCGATAATATTCTGCTGGGATTGTCTGAAGACCGCGTCGATTTGGATGCGGCGATTCGGGATGCGATTTTTGAAGCTGATCTGAAGGATATGGAGAAAGGATTGGACACACGCGTGGGATCGCGTGGCGTGAAACTTTCCGGTGGACAAATTCAACGCGCAGCAGCAGCCCGCATGTACGTGCGCCAACCCGAACTCTATGTATTTGATGACTTGTCCAGTGCATTGGATGTGGAAACTGAACGGGCGCTCTGGGCGCGTTTGTTTGAACGCGAAGGCACAACCTGTTTGGCTGCGTCGCATCGTCGGGTCGCGCTTCGTCGTGCCGATCACATTGTAGTGCTCAAAGACGGGCGCGTGCATGCACAGGGCCGATTGGACGAACTCCTGGATCACTGTGAAGAGATGCAGCAGTTGTGGGAAGGGAAACGATGAAGAACGAGTGATGCACTATATTTTGACAAAATAGACAGGTCCTTTCCTGTCCTAAAGAACGGGATTCAAACACGCCCTCTGTGCGATGCAGAGGGCTTTTTTTTATGCTACATTTTGACCACAACAAACAGATGGCATCTCAACCTAACAGGAGGTTTCAAAATGTCAACACAAACAGCTCTCATTACCGGCGCATCTCGTGGTCTGGGCCTGGCACTCGCACGTGAACTCGTACAGCAAAACTGGCGACTTATCATCAACGCAAGAGGCGCAGACGCACTCGAAGACGCACGCGAAGAACTGAGCAAATGGACCGACGTCATCGCCATTGCCGGAGACGTAACAGACCCCGAACATCGGAAAGCACTAACTCACGCTGCAAATGAACTCGGTGGATTGGACGCCTTAATCAACAACGCGAGCATATTGGGACCGAGTCCCCAACCCGAATTGCTCAATTACCCGCTCGACATCCTGACAGACGTCTATCGCGCCAATGTAATCGCACCTCTGGGCGTGCTCCAGGCACTTCAACACACATTAAAATTAGATGCCCGCGTAATCAATATCACCAGCGATGCCGCCCGCGAAGCATACCCGGGCTGGGGCGGATACGGCTCTTCTAAAGCCGCACTTGAACAACTCTCAAACGTACTCGCAGCAGAACGTCCCGACTGGCGCATCTACTGGGTAGATCCCGGCGATATGCGAACGCAAATGCACCGCGAAGCATTTCCTTTCGAAGACATCAGCGACCGCCCCTTGCCAGAAACGAGTGTACCGGGATTTATCGAACTCCTGAAAAGTAATTCTCCCAGTGGCCGCTACGCAGCACGCGAGTTACGCGCCGCGCTCGTAAACTAAAAAGGAGACTTCTCATGTCCATAATACCCAACACAGTACTACCCATTACAATGATGGACTCAAAGCTGGACTCTCTAACATTTGACCTGCCATCCAATCTGGAAGCGGGTGAACCGCCCGAAGAGCGTGGACTCAGCCGGGACCAGGTTCGGTTGATGGTCTCTTGGCAAAGAGATGATGCGATTGAACACATCGCATTTCGCGACCTGCCCAATGTACTACATGCAGGCGACGTAGTCGTCATCAACACCAGTGGCACGCGCAAAGCATCTTTGCCCATCATTCGGCCCGATGGTACAGAACTCAGACTGCATTTATCAACGCAACTGCCCGCCGACATGTGGGCAGTTGAAGTACGTCAACCCAATGATATAGCAACACTGCCTTTTTCTCATGCACACGCGGGCGAAGTCTTTACATTACCCGGTGGTGGATCCGCACAACTGCACGCGCCCTATCGCCCCGAACAGCGGCACACTCCCAACGCCGATATTCGTCTTTGGGTTGCAACCCTGAACCTGCCTTATGATCTGGATATGTACCTGGATATATACGGCATGCCCATCCGGTATGGATATGTGCAAAACGACTGGCCTATCGACTATTACCAAACCGTATATGCAACAGAAATAGGCAGCGCTGAAATGCCATCGGCTGGCCGAGCATTCACACCCAAAATCATCACAAAATTGGTCGCAAAAGGCATTCAAATTGCACCCCTGATCTTGCACACCGGCGTGGCAAGCCTGGAAGCCGATGAACCGCCTTACGAGGAATACTACCGCGTATCAGCCGAAACAGCGCAGGTAATCAACAACGCGCGAAAAAATGGCGGACGGATCATCGCCATTGGCACAACAGTAGTGCGCGCACTCGAGACCGTTGCCGATAAAACCGGACAGGTCTCTCAAGGTGAAGGATGGACATCCCTGATAATCTCACCCAATCATCCCATGCGAATTGTAGATGGCTTGCTGACCGGAATGCACGAACCGAGTGCCACACATCTATCCATGCTCCAGGCATTGGCGGGATTAGAACACTTAAAACTGACTTATGAAGCCGCACTCAACAAACATTATTTGTGGCACGAGTTCGGCGATCTACATTTGATTTTGCCTTGAACACGCGGTATATTGAGCCATTAGCGATAAGGAGAACAGTCAAAACTGGAGAACACATGTTCAAAATTCACGAAATAGACGACAACATCCTCAGCGCCTATGGCATGACAGTCGCCGATGTCACAGGCACAGGACACCTGGACATCGTGGTCGGCTCCACGGGAATCTCGATGATCGCCCTGTACGAAGGTCCCGATTTTGAGAAACAAATAATCTCAGAAGCGCACCCCGGCACCATCGCCCTATCGGTATTCGACGTCACGGGCAACGGTCGAAAAGACGTAATTGCAGGCAGCGGATTTGCGCGAAGACAGCGGATACCACCGGAGTACTTGCACTGGTTTCAAGCACCTGCCTGGACACAACACTTCATCGACTGGGTACCCTATTTACACCGCATAGCAATGGTAGATGTCAACGGGCAACCCCTGCTATTTGTAGCGACATTGCAAGGGGCGGGAAGCCATATCAACGATTTTGATGCGCCGGGTGAATTGTGGTGTTATCGCGTGCCCCAAGACCCGGTAAATGAACCGTGGGAAAAACGATTAATCGATGGGCAATTGAGACTCAATCACGGCCTGAGTGTATGCGACGTAGATGGCGATGGCCGCATGGATTTATTGCTCGGCACACGCGACGGCCTGATCTGGTTTGAGCCACCCAAAGGGGATGGATTTGCGGAAAACTGGAACCGGTGGACCATAAGCCCCCGCGAAAGCAGCGAGACCTTTGCCGTAGATATAGATGGAGATGGCGTGAATGAAATACTATCCATCGAACCCTGGCACGGCAATGAACTCGTCTGGTACAAAGCGGCCAGCGACATCCGAACAGGCGCGTGGGAACGCCATCTAATCAGCGACAAACTCAACCGCGGACATTCCCTGTGGTGTGGCGACATAGACAGCGACAACGCACTGGAAGTCGTCGCCGGATACAACGGTCCGGGCACAGCCCTCAACATCTATCGTCCAGAGAACCTGAAAACAGACACATGGCACATTGAACAAATCGACAACGGCATTGGCATGGGGCAAATGGAAGTCGTAGATATCAACGGCAACGGCAAATTGGACATCGCAGCAAGCGGTATGTCAACCGGCAATGTGCGGTGGTATGAACAAATGTGATTACTCCCAACGATAGAGGAGTTGGGCTTCTTGGCGGTCAAGCCACCTGACTTTGTAATCCCAAAGTCAATATGTTTATCGCAGCATTGTGGTCTCTGTCTGTGGTATAACCACATTGCCTACACTGATGCACACGATCAGAAAGTTCTTTCTTCTCTCTGTGTCCGCAAGCTGAACAGTCTTGCGACGTATATTTAGGATTTACGGCCTTGAATCCAATACCAGCCTCTTCCGCTTTGTATTCGAGACAATGCCGAAACAGTGACCACGCTACGTCGGAAATACGCTTAGACAAACGGCGACGCTTTTGCATCGCTTTAACTTTCAACTTCTCTACGGCAACAAAGCCGTATTTATTCACTATCTTTCGAGACGCTTGATGCACAAAATTATGTCGCTTATTACGGATACGCTCATGCACTCTGGCAACAACCTTACGTGCTCTCTCGCGTCTCTTTGGCGACGCTTTTTTAACTTTATCCCACTTGCGTTGTGCTTTGGCAAGTGCCTTTTCCTCTTTTTGAAAAAAGCGAGGATTAGCGACCTTTGTCTCGTCAGAAAACACGGCGAACTTTTCAATGCCCACGTCAATGCCTATGGCAGAGCCATCATCCCGTTTTTCTCGCACACTACCAATATCGCAAGAGATAGACACGAACCACTTACCAGTAGCCGTGCGTGTGACTGTGCAAGATTTGGGCGTTCCTTCAAGATGTCTGTGTTGCACAACACGAATACAGCCTATCTTACCCAATCGCAAGCCCTTCTCGTCCAGCCAGCATCCGTTGGAAAACTGAGGATAGGTGATAGAATCATAGCGATTCTGACCCTTGTATCTTGGAAAGCCAGCTTTCTCGCCCGTCTTTGCCCGCTCTTTGAGGCGACGGAAAAATCCTTTGAACGCCCAATCTACTCTCTGGCATACTTGCTGAAGAACTTGAGAGTATACAAGAGAAAAAGATATACGCTGTTGCTTCAGCATTGGCAATGTCGCCTGTTGCTCGAAACGAGATAAACTTTCTTTATTCTTTTCCCATGCTTGCACTCTTGCACAGACAAGTTGGTTATACAGCAAGCGACATTCTTCAATGTGCGCCAGTAGGATTTTCTCCTGTTTTTTCGTCGGACGCAATCTGTATTTAAAGGACTTAAGCATAATAAAAATATATAGTTATGAGTATATTATGTCAAGTCATTTTTCGTGGGAATAGAGGAAAAATCTGGTTGGCGCACCGCATCCATATCGCCTCTTAGCGATATGCCCACTGATAGAGCACCGCTCCATAAGCATGTCCCTGCGAAAGTAGGGATTCGTAAGCCCTTCGCCATGCGACCCATCGCTAAAGCCGATGCGATGGGACTTACGGGCTATTAGTTAAATCGTCGCCGTGCATTTTAATCCTTTAAAAAAAGGAAGACAATGGACTACCAACACATCATCACCATTGAACCTGGCAAACGCAGTGGGAAACCGTGTATTCGCGGCATGCGGATCACCGTTTATGACGTGCTTGACTATCTTGCCTCAGACATGTCTGTTGAAGAAATCTTGAGTGACTTTCCCGAACTTACACGAGAAGACATTCGCGCCTGCCTGGCATTTGCCGCGGACCGAGAGCGCAGGCTTATGTCTGTTTCTTCGACATGAGATTCCCATCACAACACTCACAAAGGAAAAAAATATGTTTTTTGAATTACGTCAATATCGCACCCAACCTGGAAAACGAGAAGAATGGGTTGCATTTATGGAGAGTGAAATCATCCCATTTCAAATATCAAAAGGCATGGTAGTTATCGGTAGTTTTGTCGGCGAAGAAGAAGACGATCTCTACGTGTGGATCCGTCGATTTGAAAGCGAGGAACAAAGGGAGCAACTCTACAAAGCCGTCTATGAAGACCCGTACTGGACCGACACATTGAGCGATCAGGTAGGTGCGCTAATTGACCGAGAGCGCATCGTGGTAACGCGCCTGAACGCAACATCGAGATCCGTGATTCAATAGATGGACAACTTTGCTCTTCACAATATTCACCTGAAAACAGAACGCTTGAGGCTTCGACCATTTGAGGACGCTGATTTTGATCTCGCGGTGCCTTTTTATCGAGATCCCGATTTTCTGAATGCAATGGAGGGAGAGCCACCTGAAGAACCCGTGACAGGTGACTATCTCAGACGTGTAGGCAAACACATGGCAAAACAGGGATTCCTATTTGCAATTGAGGAAAAGGCGAGTGGACGAACCATTGGCGAAGTATGTTTGCAGTGGATGAATTTGGAACGGGCAAAAATCGAGAGTGAGAAGATAATGCGCTTGCCCATTGGGATATGGGACAAATCCCAATGGGATAAAGGCTATGGAAAAGAAGTGGTGCGACGCCTGATGGCGTACGCATTTGAGGAATTGGGAATTGATCGATTCTGCGCGATGGATGTGCGTGCAGACAACGAGCGTTCAAAAGCCTTGTGGCGGTCATGTGGATTGACCGTCTCAAGAGAAATGGATAACGGAAAGACGCTGGACTTTGAGATCACAAAATCAGAATACAAGAGATGAATCTTGGCTACTGAAAAGGAATTGACGATCAGGTTGCCTGAGCCACTCGTCGAAATACTCGGTGGTGCTCAGAAAGCAACAAAAGAGGCCACCCGGGCAACCGTTTTAGATTTGGTGCGTACAGGAAAAATCAGTGTGGGAAAGGGTGCAGAGTTGCTTAACCTGTCCCGGCATGATTTTTTAGATCTCATGAATGATCATCATGTGCCTGCGATTGATTACTCCCCCGAAAATTTCGAATATGAACTTCGTGGACTGCGCGAAAAATTTGGAATTTTACCTACCAAAAACTGACAAAGCCCGTGAGTTCAAGACGGCGTTTAACGCGCTGGAGTTTGTGAGTTGTGCGGGGATATGAGAGATCGCAAAAAGCGATAAGCGTATCGAGCAGATCTGCGAGTTCTTCTCCTGCGCCGGACAGGCGTGGGAGAATTTTTTGTAAAATTTGATAATCAAAAGCGTCTCGGGGCGTGAACGCTGGCGCATTTGATGGAAGCCCCTCAATCAGATCGAGCGCATACGCCATATAGATGAGAACCTCGTCGCGAATGCGATAGCCAAAATGCAGATCTTCTTCGGCGAGCATCGCATTGATCTCCTCTAACGGTTCATTCCACGCAATAACCTCATCGCGGTGGCGAACATCTTCCAACTGGCGATAGGGACGGTCAATAAGTGCTGCACCGAGGGCGCGCAGGGCAGTCGAATCAATTTGCATATCTGGATCATAATCCGATAGACCCAGATCAACGCGGTCAAAAGCAACAGTATTTGCCCGGTCGAGCACCTTGGGACTAAACGTATAAGTCGTCTCGTCCATATTAACCGTGCCTGCAACAAACAAATTGGGCGGAATCGGCAGACGCGGAGGCAGGTCTCCCATCTCATCTGTTGACACAATATCGCCTCCCTGCGCGAGCTCAATCGGATCTGTTGTCCACGCGCCATCCGGCGTGCGTCTCGCCGTTTCCATAACACTCAAAAAATCGGCAAAATAGTGTTCTACGCGGGCGAGATTCATCTCGTCCAAACACACAAAATAAGGACGGTCCGGATCGGCTTGTGCTTCGCACATCGCCTGAAGCAACGCACCGGGGCGAAACACCCCCGTAAGCAAATTTTCAAACCCGAGCAAATCGCGCACATCATTCCAATCCGGGCGCACGGGAATGAGGCGATACCCCCTGGCCCGACCCTTATCGAGACCATTGATCGCCTCGGCCAAAAGGCGAATCACAGTGCTCTTGCCCGTCCCAGATATCCCTGCCAGAATGAGAAAAGGCTTCGTCTTAAGACACAGATAGAGATTGAACAACATACTCGCTTCAATATGGAAATTCTTCAGCGCCGTGAACCGGTAAAGATCGCACAAAAGCTCGGCCTCCACCGGCACAAGCGCATCCCGCACAATACCGGCTTCTGCGGGATCGGGCACCTGATATACAATACTGCTTTTAGAGGCCCGGTATCTGGCTCCTGTAAATACCGCATACAGCGCGTAGAGATCCGCAAGCACCCCATTGATATCGTCAATAAGCCTCGGCGCCGCGGCTTCCTCGGGCGTGAGAATCGAACCAACAAACAAAGAGCGATCAACCCCCTCAAGTCTGGAAGGCGACCAGGGCACTGAACGACCGGGTGATTCAACAATAATATCGCCAGCCAAACAGCGATACCCCTTGCGCGGCACCAGACCGCGAAACTTCTTGCGGTCAGCAAGAGCCATTTTCATTGCCTCGGAAGTCCACCAGCCAGAGTAAAAACCTATGGCAACGGCATTGTGGTGCAAATAAATACCCAGCTGAGGCAACCGGGGAAACGCGCTTTTCTTCAGCTTGCGATCGACAAAATAGAGACACGCGTGATCCCGGGGCCGGCTGGGATTGGAGCGAAAATTAGTCGTCGTGTAAACAGGTGAAATAACAGCGGTAAAGTCTGGATGCTGTTTCGTCAGGGCAGGTTCAATCTCATCGCGGAGGGTTTGCATGCGACCATGCAGATACTCAGCACCTATGCGCGTGCCATTACAGGCGAGAAAATCGTTGGGAGAGAAAGAGAACATAAAAGCGCAATAAATTGTCTGAAGGTATTGATAAAATTGAGTTTCCCACAAAATATAATCTACAAGTTACATCCAACAAAATAAATAAAAAAATATTTACCGTCCCTATAAGTTTAGCTTGATTTCGAAAAAAATTGAGTTATCTTGTCCATGACCTAAGATCATATTCATACACTTTTAGGGAGGGACGGGGGTGGTGCATTTTGTGTCACTCCGTCTGTAACCGTTACGCCTGCGTTATCACGCAGGCAGTGACACAACTACATTCTGGGAGGTAGAAATGGCAAGCAGAATTATTGTTGGTCTGGTCATCCTTCTCGCGATTGTGCAGGGCTTGTTGCCCGACGCGATCCCTGGGGGACTTGTGCCACTTGCGTTGGTAATTCTGGGCTTACTCTACGCGATAGTGGCGGTTGACGCTGAGGACGCGACAGCCTACCTGGTGGTTGCGCTTGCGGTCGGCGCTGCTGCAGGATCCGATGTGTTGAGCCACATACAGGGAATTGGCGCCCACCTGGACGCCATCGTCGATCCGATCAGTACCGCTTTGTATGCCGGTGTCATAGCCATACTCGTGACAAAGGCGGCAAACCTCATCAAGGGTTAAAGGCTTCTAAAATCGTTTTTTAGAGCCTTTGTACGGGGTGGTACATTTGCACTCCGTCTGTAAGCGACACACTAACTTATTCTGGGAGGTAGAAATGGTAAACAGGATTATTATTGGCCTGATCGTCGTTCTGGCGATTATTCAGGGCTTGGCGGCCGACGCGATCCCTATGGGAATTGTGCCGCTCGTGCTGGTGCTTCTGGGCCTGGTGTACGGGGGGATGGCGGTTGATGCTGAGGACGCGACAGCCTATCTGGTGGTTGCGCTTGCGGTCGGCGCTGCTGGAGATGCGAACGTGTTGAGCAACATACAGGGAATTGGCGCCAGCCTGGACGCCATCGTCGATCCGATCGTTACCGCTCTGTATGCCAGCGTCATAGCCGTATTCGCAATGAGGACGTTCAATCGCGTCAAAGGTTAAAGATGACTGGTGGATCAGCGACCTGTAACCGCTGGTCCACGGTATTATAGCCGTACTGATTCATCCTTTGTCTGATGATGAAGAATGGTTAAATCAGCACAAAAGTAATTTTATACAAAGCGCAGAGAGCAATGCCGTTCTCTGCGCTTTGTACGTCATACAGGAGATTTTATGGGTATAGATAATCTGAGATCGGCAATGCCCGACTATGCGCGGGATATTCGGTTGAACCTGGGATCGGTAATATCTGCGTCTCGTCTCGACCCAGCCATGGCCTGGGGGTCGGCACTCACAGCGGCACTGGTATCAAAAAATGCACAGGTAATTCAGAATATCGCCGAGGACGCACAGGCTGTTATGGACGAAAAACACATAAAAGCCGTGAAATCCGCTGCTGCCATGATGAGCATGACCAATGTATGGTATAAATTCACCGATCTCATTCGGGACAACGAAGTAAAGAAACAGCCGCCCAAATTGCGCATGAATGCCGTGCTGACCCACGGCGGTGTCGATCGCGCTTTGTTCGAAGCGTGGAGCCTCTCGGCGAGTGTAGTGAACGCGTGTGGTATTTGTGTAAACGCACACGCATCGCAATTGAACAAGCTGGGCATTGACGCACAACAAATCGCAGATATCGCCCGCATTGCCACCGTAATAAAATCAGTGGCTGATACGCTATCCTTTGAAGCACTATCCAATGATTAAAAAAATCGCTCAGGTGGTAACATGTCTATTCAAGAACGCGCAAAATACGGTGCCGAAGCATTTGACGGACTCAGAGGTAGCCTGCCCCAACCCTTCCCGCGCACCATGGGTTCAAATTGCCTGACATACCTTCAGGAAGTCGTAACATCGGGCCTGCAATGCGACATGGTTCGGCGATTTGAAGCCGCTTTTGAAAGAGAAATGGGCATCAAACACTGCATCGGCACACCCGGATGCACCGCAGCGCTCAACATACTCGCAGCCGCGCTCAGTCTCGAACCCGGCGATGAAATCATCGTATCGCCCATCACCGACTACGGCACGGTTATGGGACTGCTCAAAGAAAACTACATCCCGGTCTTCCCCGACACCGAACCCGACACACCGCTCATCAGCGCCCGCACCATCGCACCCTGTATCACCAACCGCACGCGAGCCATTCTCGCCGTCCACATAACCGGTCTCATCTGCGACATGGACCCCATCCACGCGCTGGGAAAAAAACATGGCCTGACCGTCATTGAAGACGTATGCCAGGCCGTATTTGGCACGTACAAAGGCCGCCTTGCAGGCACCCTCGGCGATGTCGCAGCCTTCTCATTCGACTCCGAAAAAACACTCGGCTCCGACGTCGGCGGCTGTGTCATTACAGATGACGATGAACTCGACGAACAAATTCGGTTTGTCGGTCAAAGCAGAGGCGGACAAATGGTTGAAGGACTGGGGCGCGTACACGCCGTAAATGGATACGCCCTCCGCATGACCCAATCGACCGCTGCCATCACCCTTGCACAACTCGAAATCATCCGCCCGGCCGTTGCACATATCGACCGCATGATTCGCCTCATCACCGACAAACTCGCCGAAATACCCGGCATCATCCCACTATCTATCCCAGATTACATGGAAATCTATTCCTGCTGGATGGCCGGATTCAGCATCGACCCCAATGCCTTTAGATGCAACGCCGAATCCTTTGCACAGCAAGTCGCCGATGCAGGACTCACCGGTGCGGGACTCGGAAAATACTATCTCATGCCCGCTGCCCTGCCCTTTTTAACAGATAAAGCCGAAAAACACCTCTTTCCCTTCTCCAAACCCCCGGCATCCCACACCTACAAATACGGCGCAAACACCTGTCCCAATGCCCGGGACTTTCTCGACAATTTCATCCGCTGGACGACGTTTTGCGAAAAATACCAACCCGAACACTGTGACCTCGCCGCCCAAATTGTCGCCACTGTCGCCGACCAGAATCGAGTCTAAGACGCTGGAGAAAAACATGGCCCTCACAATATGCCCATGGAAATACAACAAAACCTGGGTCTATTCCATCACGTATGACGAAGCCCTTGTTGATCTGCACCAATTCGCAATCCCCATCCACGAAGAATACGGCATTCCGGGACATGTGGAAGTCGTAGTCGGGCAACTGGGCGAAACCCGCAATATTGGCAACTCCAGCTACAATGGCTATCGCCACATGAATGCCGACGAACTCAAAGACCTGCTCGCCCGGGGCTGGGGAATTGGCAATCACTCCTGGAGCCACCAACTCATACAACCCGACATGGTTGACCTGGAAATTGGCCGCGCAAAAGACGTACTCGAAGCCGCCATTGACGCACCCGTCGATCTCTACTGCGCCCCCGGAAACAACGCCAACATGTCAGACCACGTCCTCAAAGCCTGTCGCAAACACGGCTACCTCGGCGCAATGAGTCTAACCGACGCCCTCAACCGTCCGAACACCCCGCTCTTCTGGATCAATCGCACGGCATTGCACGAACAGTATTACGCCCCATTCTTTAGCGAATACGACCCATTCCGCAACATCCGCCATGCACAAGCGCAAAACGGCTGGATCATCGACTACTGCCATTGCCCTCTACAAAAACCCATCCACCCCAACAAAGACTGCTCGCATCCACAACTCAGAAAAAGATTTGAAACCATCCTCACAGAAGGCACTGACAACGTCTGGTGTGCCGTACCCGAAGAAGTACTCTTCTATCACCAGACCAGACGCCACACACAAATCGAAACACTGTCCGACACACAAACCCAAAAGCGCTACCGCCTCCACCTCCACAACCTGAGCGACCGCGTCACCTGCCGCACGCTCACCCTCCACGCCGACGTCCCCGTCCCCTGGTGTCGCTTCCCCAACGTGTGGATCAACGGACAACCCCACCTCGCACACCTGATCGAACCGAGAAAATTGCAGATCACGGTCACTGTCACAGACGGCATGGAATTGGTCTTTAAAGACCCGGGCGCCTGAGCGACCTCAGTTATCGAGCCTCACCCTGACCCCTCTCTCCCGAAGCGCAGGAATATGCGTATTAATTGAAATATCGCTCAGGGAATTATCCCTCAAATCGATCAAACTTTTTTCGCCACGCAATCCCGCATTCTCCACCAGAGGCGATAAATCCGAAACATCGCAATCCCAACTATGCACCCTTTGCAGCCTGGTCAAACCCGACAGAGGAGAAAGATCCGAGACCGCATTGTTATTCAGAGCCAATCCCCTCAGCTCGGTCAAACTCGACAGCGGAGAAATATCCCAGATGAGATTATTACTCACATCCAGCCACCTCAAATCGGTCAAACCCGACAGCGGCGATAGATCCGAAATATCGTTGGTATAGAGATGCAGCGTTCTCATCCTGGTCAAACCCGACAGAGGAGAAATATCTGAGATATAGGAATTCCCACTAAGATCCAGTACTCTCAGTTCGGTCAAACTCGACAGCGGCGATAGATCCGCTATTGTATTGCGAAAGAGGTTCAACTCTGTCAGCCTGGTTAAACCCAACAACGGAGAGAGATCCGAAATATTATTGCTATTGACGCGATTGCCATTCACCAATACATAGCCGAGATTCAGCACCGTCAGTTCGGTAGCGTACTCAATCCCCGTCAAATCGCGAATCCTTGAATTCGGTGCTTCAAGACGCTTCAATGTCGCCATCTCAGCCGCAGTAATCGCCTCACCTCTCGCCTTATTCAGAGAATCCTCAATCACCGCACGCAGGTTGACATCCGGAATCGTTATTTCTCCACCCTTTTTATGAGCGTCTGCGTCGCATTCGCCATAGCTGACGAAGCAGATACCGAGAATGATCAAGAGATGCCGGTAGATCATGGAAACAGTCCTCCACAAAAAATAGACGGCATGGAACTCGTCTTTCAAGACCCGAGCGCAATTAGTCAAGCCTCACCCTGACCCCTCTTTCCCGAAGCGCCAGAATATGCGTGTTAATTGATACATCGCTCAGGGGATTATCCCTCAAATCGATAAAATCCTTTTCGCCACTCAATCCCGCATTCTCCACCAGAGGCGATAAATCCACAATATCGCAGTCCCAAATATTCAGCCATCTCAAATCGGTCAAACCCGACAGATGAGAAATATCCGAGACCGCATTGACATTGAGAGTCAATCCCCTCAACTCGGTCAAACTCGACAGATGAGAAATATCCCAGATCAGGTTATTACTCAGCCTCAGCCATCTCAAATCGGTCAAACCCGACAGCGGCGATAGATCCGAAATATCGTTGGTATAAAGATTCAGCGTCCTCAGCCTGGTCATACCCGACAAGGGAGAAATATCCGAAATATAAAAATTCGCACTAACATCCAGAATCTTCAGCTCCGTTAAACCAGACAGCGGCGAGATATCATATATTATATTGCGATGAAGATGCAACTCCATCAGCTTGATTAAACCCGCCAGCGGCGAGAGATCCGTAATATCATTACTATTGATCCGGTTGCCATTCACAAATACATCGCCGAGATTCAGCACCGTCAGCTCGGTTGCGTACTCAATACCCGTCAAATCGCGAATATTCGAATTCGGTGCTTCAAGACGCTTCAACGTCGCCATTTCAGCCGCAGTAATCGCCTCACCTCTCGCCTTATTCAGAGAATCCTCAATCACCGCACGCAGATTGACATCCGGAATCGTTATTTCCCCGCCCTTCTTATGAGCGCCTGCGTCGCATTCACCGTAGCCGACGAAGCAGATACCGAGAATGATCAAGAGATACCGGTAAATCATGGAAACAGTCCTCCACAAAAAATAGGCGTCATATAATGCCATACAATGGCCCGCCCGATGCCCCGAGTGCCTCTACTTTTTTAGTAATTTTGGGATCTTCAACAAGCGGGGGCGCGTGGTGGGGCTTGTGGCGTGCATCAATAATCAGCGACCCGTTACAGCCCCAGTGTTTGTGTTCAATAAAGCTATCAACACCGTAAATATCGTGCGAGGGATTGGAGCGAGTGAACGTAACCCAGAGAAAATTGTTGAGGGTGCGCGAACTAAATGCGCTGTCATTGACAATGAGGATAAGCGGCAAACCATCGAGAGATTGAGACGCGAGCGTCTCACCCAAACGAACTGCGTCCTTACCCCCCTGATCTGCATCCTCGAAATCGGGACCTTCAATAGCTGCGATACCGGGCAAGGCAATGGCGGGATTTTTAAATCCCTCAGGCAGAGCCAGATCACCCGGAATCTCGCGCCACAGATCGCGTCTTTTCGCACCGGCTGCGGCGATCACGACTTTGGAACCCTCATTAAATCCCGTACCCGAATAATCCAGCGTATCTATCGTCGTACGGGTTTGAAAATGGAGATCGCGCCGCCAATCCACCCGCTCGAGAACATGGATAAAATAAGAGCCGATATCGTGGGTATTCAGATGGGGATTATCTTCACCTGCACAAATAAAAAGATACTTTGCCAAAGAGCACGCACCAAAACCGAGCAGCGCATTGGCAAGCGTGAGAATTTCCTGCGGTTGTCGCTCGCGGTAGGGCACATAGCGTTCAGAACCAATGGCAATGAGCAAAGGGTGAACACCCGCGGCATCCACAGCATTAATAGACTTGAGACCGGGAATCTCGACGGGAACCATCGGCCCGGTAATCTCGTGGATAAGCAAACCAAACGCAGTATCTTCCTGCGGAGGGCGACCCACAACAGTAAAGGGATAAATAGCATCTTGCCGGTGCCAAACATCTTCGACGTGGAGAACGGGAAAATCATGCGCCAGGCTATAATAACCCAAATGATCGCCAAACGGACCTTCGGGCCTGGTTTCGTCCGGATGCACGGTTCCCGTAATAACAAAATCGGCCTCCGAAGAAATGACATAGGCATTCCTGCGGGCATAGCGAAACCGACGCCCGGCCAGACCTCCGGCAAAAATGAGTTCGGACAAACCCTCGGGCAAAGGCATAACAGCAGAGAACGTATGCGCGGGCGGTCCACCGATAAAAATACTCACGCGCAACCGTTCCTCCCGCCTCAGCGCATTGGCATGGTGAATCCCAATATCGCGGCGGATCTGGTAGTGCAGACCGATTTCTTCGTTCTGTATGTACTCATTGCCAGAGAGCTGGATGCGATACATACCCAAATTGGCATTCATAACACCCGGACGGTCGGGGTCCTCAGTATAAACCTGGGGCAAAAGAACAAATGGACCGCCATCGTCGGGCCAGCATTGAATCTGAGGGAGCTGATCAATAGTCGTACTCTGTTTGAGTACCGCGCCAGAGCGCACCTTTTTTGGCAATGTATGAAATGCAATACTCGCAATCCCCAGTGCGCGCCAGGGAGCGCGCAGAAACGCAACCGGATCGGCTTTGGCTTCGACAAGGCGTTGTACCCATCTCAGAGTTGACCGAAAGAGAAAACGCGAGCGGTCGAGCGTACCAAACAGATTGGAAACCGCCGGGAACGGACTATCTTTCACATTCGCATAGTAAATAGCCGGACCATTTGCCTGAAAAACGCGGCGATGGATCTCCGCCATCTCCAGATGGGGATCCACCTCCTGGTCAATGCGGACGAGATGGCCGTTGCGGTCGAGATCGTCAACGCACTGTTTGAGGGATTTGTATCGCATTGTGTTATACTATTGTTTGGGATTAGAGTTGTAACGTGTAATATAGTGTAATGAATACCGAATGAGAGACAATTTTTGGGTTATAGGTTAAGGAGGAACACTTCATGACATCATTTCGTGCACTGGTCGTACGCGAAGCAGAGGATCAATTTTTGAGATCAATAGAGGAACGACAGATAGATGAACTACCCGAAGGCGAAGTATTGATACGGGTGTGCTATTCCTCGCTAAATTACAAAGATGCCCTATCCGCAACCGGGCACCGCGGCGTAACGCAGGCGTATCCACACACGCCGGGCATTGATGCAGCGGGTGAAGTCGTCGAGAGCACGGTTGCCGACTTTCAACCTGACGACAACGTATTGGTCACGGGCTACGATCTGGGAATGAATACCGCGGGCGGATTCGGACAATTCATCAGAGTACCCGCGCATTGGCTGGTCAGGCTCCCCGAAGGATTGACCCTGAAAGAAAGCATGGGATATGGAACAGCGGGATTTACAGCAGCACTATCAGTCCATCACATCATCAATACAGGCGTGACGCCCGACCAGGGCGACATCGTAGTAACCGGCGCAACCGGCGGCGTAGGCAGTCTGTCAGTAGCAATATTGGCCAAAAACGGCTTTCGGGTTGTGGCAGCCACGGGAAAAGCGTCAGAAACTGATTTCCTGAAAGGACTTGGTGCTTATGAAGTCATAGATCGGCGCACATTGGACGACGACTCTGGACGGCCCATCCTATCGGGCCGCTGGGCAGCGGGAATAGATACCGTCGGCGGAAACATCCTGTCAACACTCATCAAAACAACGCAATATCACGGCGCGATAACCTGTTGTGGCCTGGTATCATCGCCGGAACTGCACACCACAGTATATCCATTCATCCTCCGCGGCGTAAAACTAATCGGCATCGACTCTGTCTTATGCCCCATGGACCTCAGATTAAAAATCTGGCAGAAGATCGCCACAGATTGGAAAATCAATACACTGAACAACATAATCGTAGAATGCGACTTGGAAGAACTAAATGTCCAAATAGACCGCATCCTATCCGGACAAATGCGCGGACGGATCGTGGTCAACCTGTGAAAGGCGGATTTCTCGCGTCTCGCCTTTAACCGCCTCTCACTCTGTGTTCATCTGTGTTCATCTGTGGTTGCTTTTGACTTTCGATCACAATCCCGCGGCTTCTCTTCAGCGCGTCGAGAGGATCTGGAATATCCGACTTGAGTTCGAGACTCATATTCCCGGTATAATTGACCGAAAGAAGCGCGGCGAATGTAGATCGCAGCACCTCCCGCGTAAGCACCCCATCGCACAGGCCCAGGTGCAGGTCCTCCTCCCCATCGTTATCATCGAGATGAACATAACCCAGACGGTCCCCTGCCAACGCGATCATATCCGCGGGATCTTCATTCGCCATCTGTGCATGTCCGATATCAAAAAGCAGAAAGAGATTGGGATGGCCGATCTGCTCGAGATAATTGAGCGTAAACGGCACCGTCGGCAAAAACGTACCGGGAAAGTGTTCAACAGCCAGCCTGATACCCGCATCTTGCGCCCGCTCAGCCAGCGTGCTCAAAGACTCGGCAAACAGGTCGGGATCATCGCCCTGGGGCACCAGGTACGCAGTCGTCGCACCGAGCAAAGCTCCGTGTTCAAATGCGCGACACACATGATCGCGTGCGGATTGTGGATTATCCCCAGCCAGAGACACTCCCTCGGGCATATCCGCAGAAGCGGCAATACACGAAACAGCGAGACCGAGATCTTTCACCCGTTGTTGAAGATCGGCTGTCTGAAGCCAACCCGGACGAATATCAATATGCGTAAACCCCGCATCGGCAACTTGCTCTAAAGCAATTTCCTCTGGGCAGGGCAGTGCCCATATACAGGCAGCGAGAGACATAGTGGACTCCTTATTCAAAACCAAACCCCAGGCGAAAATCGTCTGGGGTTTGGTGTATTATGAGATACAGCACTGATCGGTTAGTTATCAGCAGTCTCGGCCATAGAGGCACCCTTTGGTTTACGATGCATTCGTGCATAGGTCTCTGCCAGAAGGTCGCGCAATTCTTCCGCAATCTCTGGATGCGGATCGCCAGCGAGGGCTTTGCAGGCCAGTTGCTCGGCTAAACGCGGCCGGTGCAGTCCAAAGCCAGCCAACCGGCACTGCGGTGCAGCACGGACCAGGTTAGCCCATCCTGATCAACAGGCTCGGTTATTTCTGCGAGGGCCTTAAGCTCCAGATCTAATGCCTGCTCGAACAACGCTACTGCCCGCTCCTCGTTGCCTTGACGCCGCTCTTGATCAGCGAAAAACGCTTTATCCATAGCCTTGTCGTGAAATTTATTAAGAGCACTCATTGGGAAATCGCGTCACGCATCTAACATGCGCTGAAATGCCTCGAGATTGGGCACCTGTATCGCCGCACGGAGCAACTGCTTGAGGTGTTGCAAATCGTCAATGGAGGCAATGCGGGTGGATAGAGGGTGCGCTTCGCTCAGGTCAAATCGAATCTCCAACACATCGAGGATATCTTCAATGGCACGTTGCCTGCCCCCTTGCTCAATACCTTGCTCAATACCTTGCTCAATACCTTGCTCAATGCCTTCTTCAATGCCTTCTTGCTTAAGGTATTGTGCAAACGACGATTCGCGCATAATGGCATCCATAAGACCCTCCTGTGATAGAATACGATTGATTAGTGTTGGATCATACTCTAACCCACTCAATATCATCAACCTGCCTAAAAAGTCAATCTTTATTGATTCATCCACTGGCAGCGCATTCGTCGCGTCAACACAGTGACGCAACCACGCTTCTGAATCTATCCTATCAGGCCGTTTCATCAACGGCACGAACGGAAACAAGCCCGAAGGCCCGCCATCAATAATATCCTGTCCCTCTATCTCACTGAGCCGAATCACTGTGTATTCTATCAAAACGCGACGGCCGGATATTTCCTGAATAAAGTGCCCCGGATCGCGCCGACCTGCACTGCGCCGCAAATAGATCACACTGGAAGAAACCGGCAGACCGTGCTGCTCTATCGCACGTATAATATAGCCCGCCATGCGGAGCGGCATAGATGGATCGTCAGTCGTCTGAAACTCGTGATGTATCAATGCCTCCTTGCCCGCAATATGGACGCGGATGAGGCTATCGGTATGTCGTGTATCAACCGTGTTTTGCTCCGTATCGAGTATGTCCAGGACTTCTACATCGTCCTGTTCAAGTGTGAGGCGGATAAAGTCTTTGGGATAGGTCTGGATCAGATCTTTGGAGACAGAGTCATATTCGGCCATGTGGAATGCCCTGAGTCTGATAGGTGAATTTTACACGCAACAGTCAGACCCTGAGCAAATATCAAGCCAACATCACAGAAATTGAGCGATAAATTGTATGGACGGAGGCTCAAATATTCTCATCATGCTTTTAATATGCTGTATTGCATTAACTTGAATATAAGGATCGCCTTTAGAGACACATACAAACGGAACACTCCGGGATACAAAAGGGTACATTTTGAGCCATGAATGGGCGGTCATGTGAAAGATATGTACCGCTACCTCGCGCAACCCAACTCTTGATTCTTTTCCCTCAGCGACCAGGATTTATCGGGATTTTGATACAACCATTCTTCCATATTTTCTTTAATCGCGGGCCATTCTGTATCCAGCATAGAAAACCACGTCGTATCCCGATTGCGGTCTTTAACAATCATGTGCTGGCGAAAAAGCCCTTCATAAGTGAACCCCAGGCGGAGCGCAGCAGACCGCGAGCGTTTATTGAGCGCATCGCATTTCCATTCGACGCGGCGATAACTCATACAATCAAAAGCCTCGCACAGCATAAGATACGCGGCCTCGGTATTCGCACACGTATTTTGTGCCTCGGGTCCATACCAGATATTCCCAAGCTCCAACCGCCGCGCATCGGGCGCAATATTCAAAAAACTGACCATCCCAATAGACCGATCCGATAATTTATCTCGAACAACAAAAAAGAGCGGATCCTCCGAACCCTCAATCTGCTCAAGCCACTCCTGCATAGACGACACATCTTCAAAAGGCCCATACGCCATATACGTCCACAACTGCTCCTTGTGTTCTGTCCTATGCGAACATGCAAACAACCCGGGCGCATCCCTTTCGGAAGCGAGAGGAGACAGCGCGATATACTCACCTTCATAATCCATCCGTCGCGGGGTGCGTACTTCAGACACAGACGGCACAAAATCGCCAACGGGAAGAGACGGCATCGGGTTTATCTCCATAAACTATGGTTGGTGTGGTATTCTGAATATTCTGCGTATTCTTTGACAAAATCGAAACGTTCGGAGTTTCGTTCGGATTACTTCAAAATACCCCATTCGCGATCCCAAAACATCGTCCTTAGAGACAAGAAAAGCCCGTCCTTTTGGACAGGCTTCTCTCATCTTAATGACTTAAGGATCCACACACTCACATCATCACAACTCAATAATATCTTCCCGCCTTGGCCCAACGGAAATCCACTTCACCGGAACCTCGAGCCACTCCTCAATATGCTCGACATAACTCTGTGCATTAGTCGGCAGATCAGAAAACCGACGCACCGATGAAATATCTGTTTTCCATCCCGGCAATTTCTCCAAAACAGGTGTCGCCCGGTCTATAAGCGCAGGAACTGGAAACACCTCTGTTTCCTCGCCATCAATCTCATAAGCTGTACAAACTGGAATCTCATCGAGATAACCCAGCACATCGAGCAGCGTCAACGCAACCGCTGTCGCCCCTTGCATGCGACACCCATAGCGCGTTGCAACAGCGTCAAACCACCCCATTCGACGGGGTCGTCCCGTTGTCGCACCGTATTCCCCTGCATCGCCGCCCCTCTCGCGAAGCTCATCCGCCTCCCCATCAAAAATCTCAGAAACAAAAGGCCCAGCCCCCACACAAGAAGAATACGCCTTTGCAACAGCGACAACTTGCGTAATCGAATAAGGCGGAATCCCCGCTCCAATCGACGCAAAACCCGCCAAAGTAGAAGAAGACGTGGGATAGGGATAAATACCGTGATCGGGATCGCGCAAAGCCCCCAATTGCCCCTCCACGAGAATCTTCTTCTTCTCTTTCAACGCATTGTGAAGCAGCAATGACGTATCGCAAACATAAGACTCAATCTGCTCTCCGTACGCCATCAAATCCGGCACAACCTGCTCCAGAGACATAACCGGCTTGTGATACAAATGCTCGAAAAGCACATTTTTTACCTCCAGAGCGCGCGCGACGCGATCGCGCAACCGGCCCTCATCAAACAAATCCGCCACCTGAACCCCCACCTTCAAATACTTATCCGAATAAAACGGCGCAATACCAGACTTCGTCGAACCGTATTTTCGATCCCCCAACCGCTCTTCCTCATATTCATCCATAAGAAGATGATAGGGAAGCACCACCTGTGCGCGCTCGGATATACACAGATTCGGTTTCGGAACCCCGCGGGCGATGAGATCATCCAACTCACTCAAAAATGCCGGAATATTCAACGCGATCCCCGTGCCGAGAATATTCGTCGTATGCGGATAAAACACACCCGAAGGCAAAAGGTGAAGGGCAAATTTCCCATACTCATTAATAATCGTATGCCCGGCATTATTGCCACCCTGAAACCGAATGACAAAATCGGAATCCCGCGCCAGAACATCCGTCATCTTGCCCTTACCTTCATCACCCCAATTTGCACCTACAATTGCTGAAACAGACATTTTTTTTCCTTTTTTTACAACTTCACCTGCTTAACCCAGTTCACAAACTCTTGAGACACAATATCGGCCATCACCGTATCCTGCACCGGCGTATCGATATTAAAAACCATAATCGCCTCGCCGCCCTGGCTCCTGCGTCCCAGTGCCATATCGGAAATATTGATCCCATTTGCAGCAAACAAATTGCCCATATGCCCCACCACGCCGGGCACATCTCGATTGCCCAAAACAATCATATTCCCCTCGAGCTTGGCCTTCACCTCAATATCATCTATGCGAACCAATCGCAAATCCCGGCGCCCAAAAACCGTCGCCGAAATCGACGTCGTCTCTTCCGAAGTCTCGACATCTATCGTAATCAAATTATTATAATCCGCGTGACTGCTCTTGGACTCTTCAACCCGAATACTGCGCGCCTTAGCCCATAAAGGCGCGTTGACCAGCGTCACCGGCTCCTCAGCCTGATAACCAAAAATACCTTTCAAAACCGCAGCCGAAAGCGGCGCCGTAGCATACTCCTGAATCACACCCTGATATCGATTAACCACCTTGTGCAAATGCCCACCCATAAGTTGCGCGTGTAGCGACCCCACCTTTTCTGCCAACGACAAATAAGGGCTGATCGCATCGAAATACTCGGGATCAATCGGCGGTAAATTGATGGCACTTTGAACCGGCTTACCCTGCAGTGCATCGCGCAAATCCACGGCAATCTGCCGCGCCACATTTTCCTGCGCCTCAAATGTCGAAGCCCCCAGATGCGGCGTAGAAACCACTTCTAACCTTTTAATCAGCGGATGATCAGCCGAAGGCGGTTCTTCGTCAAACACATCCAATGCAGCCCCAGCCACCTTCCCCATTTCAATCGCCTCGGCAAGTGCTTCCTCATCCACCAACTCACCCCGGGCGCAATTGATAATACGCACCCCATCCTTGCACCTTGCAAGCGCCGATGCAGAAATGAGATGATGGGTCTGATCCGTAAACGCTGCGTGCAGCGAAATATAATCCGATCTGGCAAAAATCTCGTCGTAAGAAGCCTGCTGGATATGCAACTGCCGCGCCAGATCATCCGACAAAAAAGGATCGGCACCCAACAACGTCATGCCAAACGCATGGGCACGTCGTGCCACCTGCTGACCAACGCGCCCCACGCCAATAATACCCAAAATTTTGCCGTATAATTCAACACCTGTATATTTGCCGCGTTCCCATTCGCCAGCTTTAAGCGATGCCGTCGCCTGGGGGATATTGCGCGATAGCGCCATCATCATAGCCATCGCGTATTCGGCGGCAGAAATCGTATTGCCGCCCGGTGCATTCATCACCACAATCCCCCGCTCAGTGGCCGCTTCCACATCGATATTATCCACACCAGCACCAGCCCGACCAACCGCGCGAAGATTCACACCCGCCTCAACCACCCGTCGCGTAACCCCCGTTGCACTGCGCACAATCAGCCCGGCATAATCGCCAATAATCTCACACAATTCATCTTCAGACAGACCCGTATTCACATCGACTTCTATACCTGAAGAAGCAAAAACATCCTGCCAGCCATCAGCCAGAGAATCGCCGATCAGAACCTTTTCCTTTTTCACTCAATGTCCTCTCGCATCCACGGCCCATGTCTCTACAAACATCCCGTTTTCATCAATCACGCACACCTCATCCCACAAATTCACGGTCGTACACACATGGCGCGGCACCAGATAAAATTGATCGCCCACACGCGGTCGCGGTGTGCCCTCCGGCACACACAACAACTGGTGTTCTTCATTGCGCCGCACAAACGCAATATCATCTGGCAACCCCATCGCTCGAAAATGGGGCGCAGGCGTATCGGGCGCAATCGCCTTACTCCCCGCGTCCATCGTGATCAGATTGTCAGCAGTCGTACTAATCACACTGGACAAAACCAGTGCTGCCCATTGAAAGGGACTCTGCAGCTTGTCACTATACCCAATATCCCAAAAAATCCACGTACCGGGCGAAACCTCATCCACCCCATCCACCCGTTGCGTATGCTCAAAACCCGGCGACCCCGAAGCCACCATTTTCTCAACCTCAAAACCAGACCGTTCTATCAGGCACCGGGTCTCAACAGCCCGATCAATCGACTCAAACGCCATCTTCTGACGCATATCCCCATCGAAATCACCCACATGCCCATCATACACGTGCAACCCCGCAAAGAACAACCCCGGCGATTGTGCAATCTGCCGCGCCAGAGCCAATGAAGGCGCACCGGGCAATGCCCCCGTGCGATTCATCCCCGTATTGACATCCACCATAACACCCAGACTCACATCCGCCGAAGTGCAAGCATCGGATAACGCCTGAATATTATCCGCATCATCCGCAATAATTTTCAAATTGACATCGGGATACAACCGCTTCAAATCCACCACGCGCCCGATATTTGCCCCCACGATATGATACGAGATCAACACATCGGTCGCACCAATCGCAGCGAGCATCGCCGCCTCTTTGGGCGTTGCACACTTAAACTTATCAATCCCCTCACCCATCTCCATACGCGCAATCTGCGACATCTTATGCGTCTTAATATGCGGACGCAACCGCGCATACCCACCCATCATATCCCCAATCGCGCGAATATTATGCGCCACCGCCTCCTTGTAAACCAACAGCGCAGGCGTGGGGATCTCCCCGGCATTTTTTACCCGATAGTCAAGCATTCAGCACCTCTCCAATCCATCGCCAAACCGCGTCCTTGCCGCGACCCGTCGTAGCGGAAAATGGCATGAGTTCAAAATCACCGTGCAAAGCGAGCATGCGGCGCGTTTGATCCAATCGATTCTTGAGTTTATGACCAGACAACTTATCGGCCTTGGTGGCAACCACCAAAAACGGCTTTTTGCCGTGTACCAACCAATCGACCATCTGCAAATCCTCTCGGCTTGGATCGTGCCTTGCATCGATCAACTGAACAAATCCCCTGATCGAAGGCCGATCCTGCACATACCCCTCAATCAACTGCCCCCACGCCTGGCGCTCTTGCCAACTGCGCTTTGTATAGCCATAACCGGGCAAATCGACAAAATAATACGCCTGGTTTACGCGGTAAAAATTCAAGGTTCGCGTCTTGCCGGGCGTGCCACTGGTCTTCGCCAGATTTCGTCGGTTAAACAGCCGATTGAGCAACGACGACTTGCCCACATTGGAACGCCCTGCAAATGCAATCTCGGCCATCTCATCGCGGGGCAACTGCCTCAAAAAACCAACACTCGTAACAAATTCGGCAGAATGGAATCGCATGATTAGCTTTCACACAAACGAAAACCGGGGTCCAATTCGGCCCCGGTTCCCCATCTTTGGGAAATATCTATCTTTTTAAGCGCGTTTTTGTGTCGATTCGAGAACTTCAATACGCGGCTTGTTGCGGTTTTGAACCATATCGCAGGTCACCGTGACCTCGGTCATATCCTCATCGGATGGGATATCGTACATCAAATCCGTCATAATGGCTTCGAGAACCGACCGCAACCCACGCGCACCTGTACCCTTTTCCTGAGTAATGAGAACAACCTCGCGCAACGCGTCATCCTCAAACGTCAGCTCAACCCCATCGAGTTCAAACAACTTGTGATATTGCTTGGTAATTGCATTTTGCGGTTCAGTCAAAATCTGCAACAATTCAGTTTCGTCCAGATTGCCCAACGCACACATCACGGGCATTCGCCCAACCAGTTCTGGAATCAGACCGTATTTGATCAAATCTTCTGGCTCGGCATGCTGGAAAATCTCACCGACATTTTGCTCATCCAAATCGGTCGAATCGGACCCAAAACCAATGGTCTTCTTGCCGATGCGGGTGCTAATAACGCTTTCCAGGCCATCAAAGGCACCGCCACAAATAAACAAAATATTTTTCGTATTGAGCTGAATCAGCGGTTGTTCGGGATGCTTGCGCCCCCCTTTGGGCGGAATACTCGCCACCGTGCCTTCCAAAATTTTCAACAACGCCTGCTGAACACCCTCCCCAGACACATCGCGCGTAATAGATGGATTGGCCGATTTTCGAGAAATTTTATCGACCTCGTCCAAATACAAAATACCCATCTCGGCTTGCGCCACATCGTAGTCCGCCGCCTGAAGCAGGCGCACCAGGATATTCTCAACATCTTCACCAACATATCCCGCTTCAGTCAAAATAGTGGCATCGGCAATCGAAAATGGAACCTGTAAAATACGCGCCAGCGTTTGCGCCAAAAGCGTCTTGCCAGTACCCGTAGGCCCTATAAGCAAAATATTGCTCTTATCGAGCTCTACATCGTCCGCAGACTGATTGGACCGAATGCGCTTATAATGATTATATACCGCAACCGAAAGAACGCGCTTGGCGCGCTCTTGACCAATCACATAATCGTCGAGACGGTCCTTAATCTCTTGCGGCTTGGGCAACCCTTTGTGAAGCGTCACGGGCTTTTTGAGATCGTCTTCTCGCAAAACTTCATTGCAGAGCTTGATACACTCACTGCAAATATTCACGCTCGGGCCAGTGACGATCTTATCGACCTGATCGGCACTCTTGCCACAAAAAGAACAGCGAATTTCTGCTCTGGAAGTCCGTCGTTTCATAGCACCCTACCTCTTATGACAAGGCTTCGTCGATATCGGGTTTGGGATCTTGATCGGGAAGGAGCACTTCGTCAAGCAGGCCATAGTTCTTTGCCTCTTCAGCCGACATAAAGAAATCGCGGTCTGCATCCTTTTCTATGCGCTCAATATCCTGACCTGTACATTCGGATAAAATGGCATTCAAACGGTCGCGATATTGCAAAATTTCTTCGGCGTGTCGTTCGATATCCGAAGCCTGACCGCCTGCACCACCAATGGGTTGATGCAACAAAATGCGCGAATTTGGCAATGCGCGGCGCTGCCCCTTCGTACCTCCTGCAAGAAGCACTGCGCCCAGTGAAAAAGCCTGACCCACACAAACCGTTTCAACATCGTTGGGCACGTATTGCATCGTATCGTAAATCGCCAAACCCGCCGTAATACTACCGCCGGGAGAATTGATATACAGCCGAATCGGTTTCTCAGGTGTTTCAGATGTGCAAAACAACATCTGAGCAATCACCAGATTGGCAATCGTATCGTTGATCGGCGTTCCAATAAAAATAATATTATCGCGCAACAGCCGCGAAAAAATGTCATAAGCGCGCTCACCACGCCCTGTTTGTTCAAGAACTGTAGGAACCAGTGCCACATCAAACCCCATTTTGTTATTTAAATGTAAAATCCGCCTCTTCCGTCATCCACCATCTGATTCAACTTCCTCAATCTCTTCAATATCTGCGTTATCGATGAGAAAATCAAAAGTCTTCTGAGTTTTAATATCCGACTGAATCTGCTCGAGTTGCTCCGTCCGACTCAAAATTTGACGCAGACGCGGTCCTTCAATATTGTGCCGTTGCGACATCTCTCCGAGATGTTTGTCCAGATCTTCATCCGTCACTTCAATATTTTCCTGATCTGCAACAGCATCCAGCAACAAAAAGCGTTTGACACCGCGTTCGGCTTGATCGCGTCCACTTTCGCGAATCGCATCTTCGTCAATCCCATGATCGTGACCAGCGTGTTCTCGCTTATACGACTCGATCATACCCTCGAGATAGGTTTCGACCATGCTATCGGGAACCTCAAAAGGATTCCCCTCAATTAGCGCATCCATCAAACCTTCCTCAACGCGTTGGCGAATAGCATGATCGTACTGCGCCTGCATTTCATTGCGAATTTGCGTTTTGAGTTCGTCCAAAGTCTCCACGCCGCCAACATCCTGCGCCAATTCATCGTTCAATTCGGACAACTCGCGCTCGCGTATTTCTTTGGCCGTCACGCGGAACATCACGGTTTCTTCTTTGGGTTCTTCGTCGTGATCCTCGTGATCATCGTGATCGTGACCTTCATGCTCCTCATGATCGTGACCCTCGTGATCCCCGTGGTCGTGCTCATCCTGAACAGGCCGCGTAATAGTAATCTCACGGGTTTCACCGGCCGAAATACCCATCAATTGTTTTGCCAATTCCGTCGGCTTGTCGTCTTCCGTCTTAAACAGCCGAATCGATTGATCTTCTGACCTGTGATCGGCCACTGGACTGCCGTCCTCATCGAGTTCTTCCACATCGGCAAAAACCACATCGTCAAGATCGGCAACGCGCTCGACGACTTGCTCGGTAGCACTCTCCTCTTGCATATACCGCAGCCGACCATCAACATGCTCGTCTTCAACCGCAAACACAGGCCGCGTCACCCTCAACCCCTTATAGGTCTCGACAGTTATCTCCGGGCGGATATCAACAGAAGCCTTGAACACCAGAGGCTGTCCCTCTTCAAAATTGATATCGTCAATACTCGCCTGAGAAACGGGTTGAATGCCCTCGGCTTCACTGGCTTCCCGATAAAATTCCTCGACCATCTCCTGGACAACCTCGCCCTGAATGGCCGGCCCAAATTGCCGTTTGATAACGCTCAGGGGAACTTTACCCTTGCGAAATCCCGGCAAATTGAGGGTCTTGCTGTATTTTTTGTAAGCGTCATCGAGACGCTTATCCACGTCTTCGGCCGGGGCCTCAATCTCTAAGGTTCGACGCCACGGCCCCGACTCGGTCACCTGCACATTCATAGCGTTGGGTAATCCTTTCTTTATAATACTTCACTCACTAATCAGCAACTCGCAATAATACATAAATAAAAACACTTTGTCAATTATTAGCACTCACCCATACCCCAACACCTTCAAATACGCCTTCACCGTATTCTCCAACCCCATAAAAACAGTATCTGCGATCAGCGCGTGACCAATAGACACCTCGAGAATACCGGGAATCGTCACAAACTCCCCCAAATTATCGAGATTGAGATCGTGCCCGGCATTAACCCCCAGCCCGACATCCTGTGCCGCGCGAGCCGAATCCGCGTATTGTCGAAAAACAGGCCCCACATTGCCCCCTTCAAATGCGGAAGCATAAGACTCCGTATAAAGTTCAACGCGATCCGCATCCAGAGCCTTTGCGAGAACCATATCCTCCGGCACCGGATCCATAAACAAAGAAACCCGGATGCCCAGATCTTTCAATTCAGCAATAATCGGCTCAAGCCTCTCCCCATCCCGCCTCAAATCCCAACCGTGATCGGACGTACTCTGATCGGGTTCATCGGGCACCAGCGTACACTGGTCTGGCTTCACATCCCGCACCATATCCATAAAATCGGGAAAGGGATTGCCTTCAATATTGTACTCCACCCCCGAAATCATTTCTTTCAGCTCATAAACATCAGTCTTGCGAATATGCCGCTCATCGGGCCGGGGATGCACCGTAATCCCATGCGCCCCCGCATCAATACACACCTGCGCCGCCTTTGTCACACTTGGCATTGTAAGCGGCCTACTATTCCGCAACAGCGCCACCCGATTCAAATTTACACTGAGTTTGGTCATTCCCATCCTCCTCATACCTAAGGTGCCAGCAAAGCGCGCTTCCACGCGCCATCACCTTGCCAAACATACAAAAACCGATCGTTGGCAGCAACCGATCATCCCTATTCACCCAAAATTCAAACTGATCGGGAATCACCCGATAGCCCCCCCAAAAATGCGGCAACGGCACATCGTCTCCCGGATATTTCCGACTCAATTCTGCCACGCGATCTTCCAAAAATCCCCGATCGGGAATTTTTTTACTTTGAGGTGATGCCCAGGCACTCAAGCGACTACCTCGGGGCCGAGAATCAAAATACGCTCTGGACACCTCATCCGGGACAGCCTCAACCGTCCCCTCAATACGCACCTGCCGGCCCAGTGATTTCCAGTGGTATAGCAGGGCTGCTCTGGGATTCTCCGCCAATTCATCGACCTTGCGACTCTCGCGATTCGTAAAAAACACAAACCCCTCTCGATCGCACTGTTTCACCAGCACCATACGCACCGAAGGCCGCCCATCGCTCGTCGCCGTTGCCAGTGCCACGGCTTCGGGCAGTGTCAACTCTGAAGCTTTCGCCTCTTCAAACCACATATCAAACTGAACAAAAGGATCTGGATTCATTTTTTTTCCTGAGTGATTTAATCAAATAAACACGCAATTCTCTCCAGTTACTCTGCCCTCCATCGGGATCGATATAAACACCCTGAGCCAAATACGGATCCCATCCCGCATCTCTGTACCCGCGGCGAGCGTATAAATTCAGCGCAGGTTGATTCGCCACATGAACACACAGACCAATATTCACATAACCCCGCTGAAATGTGATCCGCTCACACACGTCTAACAACCGCGAAGCAATACCCATTCGCCGATAATCTGGATGCACAAAAAGCGACGACACCTCGGGCCACGGTCGTACTTGCGGTGGCACACCAGAAGCATCGCCACCTTCCCAATTGAGCAACACCTGCGCCACCGGCAAATTGTCCCACCACGCCACAAAAAAAATGAGCCTGCCAGATTTCTGTAGCATAAACCGCCGCCGATGCGTTTCTTTCCGGCCAAACGGCAAATACTGAAGCCGAGACACCTCGGATGATTTAAGAGAGCGAATATCAATTTTCATGAATGTAAAGTATACCGAACACACGCGCGATATGCAAGACGCCGTGACGTACAATTTTCACCTATACAGTCTAAACATGAATAATCTCGACAACACTCGTCAGGGAGATGTCTGCAATGAGAGAAGAGATTCGTTTCAGTCCAGAAGATCAACAGTTCATTGATCGTGCCATAGATTTTTGCCAACAAATGGGTGAACGTGCTGTCCTCATGTTGATTGGGAGTCGTGCTGCTAACTTTGCCGATGCATGGTCAGATCTCGACCTGTGTATCATTGGCGATAAGCAGCGCCTTTCCGATGAAGACCGGAGGACTTATGAACAAAGCCAGCAACTCTTCGTCGATCGAGGCGATTCTGAAGCCCACTGGTCGTTTTATGATGAAGGGGATCTGCGGGCGTGGTTGGAGACATACCCAGATGAAATGATGTGGGTCGTTGCCACTTCGCGGACTCTCTACGGTTCTTCACGTACCGCTGAAGAACTGAAGCATCGCTATAGCCTATATCCGCCAGCGGTCGCGGAGCGCAAGCTAAAGTGGCTATTCGGCAAGTATTATTACTCGCAGCGCGGTCCACTGGCTATGGCAGCTCGAAATAAGGTGGAAACGGCGTTTGTTGCGGTTGGAAACGTCATCGAGTACCTCTGCAAAATATGCTGCGTTGCCGACAGACAGCCGTTTCCCTATGACAAATGGCTGGTTGAAGCGGCCAAACAGACACAACTGGGCGCAATGGTATATCCGTCGATTCAACGGGCGGTAGGTGGCATTAGAGAATTTCTCGACCCGCCAGCCGACCGCCACTGGCGTGACTGGGTACCGGTAAAAGAATTGCGAGCGACATTGCCGATTGTTCAAAGCGGACTAAAGGAACTGGGTTGGATTTGCGATTGGATTGACAATCCAGAGGCAGCTTACTTTGAAGAAACAGTGAGACGACCTGCGCCCTGAACGTCGCCAGAGAACGGGTTCTTACATCACATCCAATATCGCTTGAGGGTTTTTGTCTGCGATTATCAGTAGTGTCCGGGCTGCACCTGATGGACGGCGGCGGCCCTGCTCCCAATCTTGCAATGTTCGAACAGACACACCCATCAATTGGGCAAACTGAGTTTGAGAAAGACCCACTTTCGCTCTCGTTTGGGCAATATCAGGTACTGTGATAATACGCCCGTGTTCGCCTCGCTTGATTTCCTGCAGGCCAGATAGAATTTCTTGACCAATATTTCTGTTCTTTTTATTCATTTTCGATCTCCTTATAAAAATAAAATATACGGCATTGCCGTATAATATCAAAAGAAGAATTATGAGTTGCTTTTTATTAACAAATTTGTTAATTTTTGATATGAATTGGAAAATTGTTTATTACAATGAGAACGTCCAAAGTATCGTGAATGCCTGGCCTGTGGGAATCCGAGCTGTCTATGCCCGGATTACAGAGCGTATCTCGATTTTTGGTCCAAATTTGGGAATGCCTTTTACACGAGCGTTGGGGAATGGTTTATTCGAGATACGAGCAAAAGGTAAAGAAGGAATTGGACGTGCGTTTTTTTGTACGGTTGTTGCTCGAAGGGTGATTGTGCTCCACGCCTATATCAAAAAATCTGAAAAAACGCCTCGAAAGGAATTGGAGATTGCGCGCAAACGTCAGAAGGAGATTGCACATGAAAACACATCGTGAAATGATTGATGAATGGAAGAAAGATCCAGAATTTGTCGCTGAATACGACGCGCTTGCAGACGAATTTGCGCTTTTTGATGAAATGCTCAGAGCCAGAAAGAATGCAGGTTTAACCCAGGCGGATGTGGCAAAAAAGATGGGCACCCAAACACCCGCAGTTGCACGTCTTGAAGCATCGGGACGCCACAAAAAGCATTCTCCTTCTCTTGCCACTCTCAAAAAATATGCAGAGGCTGTTGGCTGTCGTCTGGACATTCGGCTGATACCTCGTTAGTCGCATCTCACCGCCATTAAGCTATCCTGAATGGGAAAAACGAGGATTAAACTATGATGCTGAATACATCAGCAGTAGAGATTGATGAAAGTGGTATATCTATGAGCAAAATAGACAATATTGTTACTGTCGGAGGATCACTACAGAACCATCACTCTAAAAAGGTTAAAGTCATATTTTCCGCTGTCGTATTCTTAGCGGATGTGCGTATAGCCGATAAGGGTGACAGAAATTTTTCTTTTGGCAGAAACGATATTCTTCATGAATTTTACCTTTCAGAAGAACTGGATGCACAAGAGCACAAATCATTTGAATCTATCCCTTATGAAATTACTGAATCGGACGCCGACAACGCCATGCTTGCGTATTATACCACAGTGCTTTCGGTCTCTGAGTTATGAAAAGCGGGAAACGGCCGGTTCTGCTCTAATTACGTCGAAGCCCTGCTTAAACCAGCAGGGCTTTTATTTTCAGACAGTGTCTGAAAAATTGTCACTTTTTTGAAACTTTATACGGGACAAATCGTGAACAATAGGACAAATTTACGGTCTTGATGTGTTTGTTTTAATCTCCTATCCAGAGGGTTTCGTCATGATACGAGCGCAATGGTTACTCTTGATCTATACTGCAATTTCTCTAAATAGTATCTTTGCAGAAGAACACGCGAAGAACGCACCATCCTCCCTAACCTCCCGGTTGGCGATTCCCGATTCCACTCAAATTCAGGTGCTTGAAACAACCGATGGATCGACAAATATCGGACGCATTGTGGAGATTGGTACTGAAGAGATCGCATTTAAGACAGACCTGGGCATTATCCACATTTCCATTTCAAAGATCAAACACATTGAAACAGTGTCTGTTGACTTAATACGAAAGGGAGAACTCTGGTTTGCAAATCCCAATATAACACGCCTATTCTTTGCACCTACGGCGCGTATGCTGAAACAGGGCAAAGGTTATTTTTCTGATTATTATCTCTTTTTTCCAGGCTTTGCTTATGGGATCACAGATCGCTTTACTCTGGGAGGAGGACTTTCCATCTTTCCCGGCGTGGATATGAATGATCAATTATTTTTTGTTGCACCAAAATTCGGATTAGTACAGGAAAAGACTTTCTCTTTTGCCATGGGCGCACTTCTCGTGCGTATTCCTGGGGACGATGATGTCTTTCAAGATGACCCTGAAGTTGCGGGCATATTGTATGGTGTAACAACATTTGGGCAACCCGATGCCAGCCTGACGGCAGGGCTTGGTTATGGTTTTGTGGACGGAAATTTGGCAGATCGCCCTATGGTAATGATTGGAGGAGAGAAGCGCTTGACGCGACGGACGGCATTTGTTACGGAAAACTGGATCTTTCCCGGCATAGACGAACCCTTGATCTCTTATGGAATACGATTTTTTGGCAAACGATTAAGCGTAGATCTGGGGCTGATCAATACGATAGGAGATGGAGCAATTTTTCCCGGCGTTCCGTATATTGATTTTGTCGTTCAGTTTTGATTACACAAAACCCTTTTTGCCGTACCCCGTGACGTACAATTTTCACCTACCCGGTCTAATATATAGGCTAACAATGTGAACAACCCCACCTCATTTTCCAAACAATAATTTTTTTGTATGGTACAGATTTTTTCTTGCACGAAAACACAGAATGGGCTATATTGTCCAATCCCAAAAACAAAAGCCCTCTGATTTTAGGAGATAAATACCTGAATTTAAATACCTTTAGGTAAAATAAAATGGTCTATTTACACCGCCATTATCCCTCCAGGAGGCGGCGATTATGCCCTGGAGGCTAAAATTTTGCCAACCCCTGAGTGGGGTTTTTGGTGCCTACACCCTATATGCCCGACATCGAGATAGATTCGATGTCGGGTTTTTTGTTGCCCCCTACCACCATCGCAATCCCATTCGAGGACCACCCAAACAACAATCGGTGCGAAACACAATGGACGAACAACAAAAACAACATGACCTCACGACACAAGAGGAGTATCATGGCACCGAACGAAGAACAGACAATGATTCTAAAAGCGCGGATGGGTGATGGGATCGCATTTGGCAAACTGTACAAAGCAAACGTAGCCCGAATTTATTCGGTTGTAGCCAGCCACACAAAAAACAAGGACGACATCGACGACCTGGTTCAAATCGCATTTATAAAAGCATACCAGGGACTCAATCGCTTTCGCGGTGACGCGGCATTTTCAACCTGGTTGACCCGCATAGCAATGAACGTATGCCTCTCGCACTGCGAATCGCAATCCGTGCGACGCAAATGGGCAACCTATTTTCACTCCCCAGAAGGCATAGAAAAAATCGCCCCAGCCTGCACACAAGACCCGGAAACCGCCCTGCACGCACGAGAATGCCAACACCTCGTACGCAAGAGCATACAAACACTGCCACAACAATATCGCGAAGCCATGCGCCTGCGTTATATCGAGGATTATTCGTATGCCGAAATCGAAAAAGCCATGCAAGTACCCATAGGCACAGTAAAAACCTGGCTGTACCGCGGAAAATTACTGCTTCGTAAAACTATAGAAGAAGAAATGTAAATCGGCAATCCCCGTCGCCCTGCCACCCAACGGGCGGGCACAGGGGCACCGCCCCTACATTGAATCGCTTTTAGGAGAACACCATGACCGAATTCAGCACGAAACGCCTGCCCCGGGAACCCGACGTCACCGCGCCCGATGGATCCGATGTTCGCATACTCCTCGAACTCAAAAGCGGTGGCATGGCCCACTTTGAACTCGCCCCGGGAAAAACATCCATCGCCGTTGCCCACCGCACCGTCGAAGAAATCTGGTACATCATCAGCGGACAGGGTGAAATGTGGCGCAAACAGGCCAACCGCGAAGAAATCGCACCCCTCGCCCCCGGCGTAACCCTCACCATACCACAAGACACACACTTCCAATTTCGCGCCCACAACAGCGAACCATTGTGCGCCGTAGCCATCACCATGCCGCCGTGGCCCGGCGATCGCGAAGCCTATCGCGTAAAGGGAAAATGGGAACCGACTATATAAATACAAAAGCCTGCACCATCGCTGGTACAGGCTTTTGTAATACCTGTCTGTGATCTGGAATCATCCGTCCCGCCACGGGCGGGCACGGGGACCCGCCCCTACGTCTCACCCCACATCCTCATCCGGATCTTCAGCCGAAAGATCCTCTCCCCGGTGGAGTCGAAGCGCCAAATTCGCCGTCTGCTTCAACGCCCGCGCCGTTGGTGCATGCGCTGCCAGATAGCGCGCTGCGCCCACCAGCGTAATCCGTGCGCGTTCTTCATCCAGCTCCTCTGCCTGGCTAAATGCAGACTCCAGCATCTGAAACGAATGAAACTCCGCATCTTCCCGCAGCAACACATGGCCCAACCGCTCGCACAACTCACCGCGCGGATGCCCCAGCGACAAATACCGATACGCAATCCGCCCCGCCTCATCCACCTGTGCCTGTGTATCGAGCAACTCCACAAAAGAATCCAGCAACTCATCTGCATCTTCCGGCAACTGTTGGGTCGCGCGCTGATCCTGCGGCAATCTGGCTGCTGGCTTATTAAACCACCGGTCAAAATACAGCGCCATTGCACCGTGGAAAATTCCCCGCGCCAACTCCAATGACGGCGCGCGCTTTGCACATTGATGCAGCGCATTAGCCGCCGAATGCGTATGCAACACAGCAATCCAATCGCCAAACTCATTCTTAACGTGAAACCGCGCAATCCGCAAAGCCGCTGCATAAGCCAACGTCTGCGTCAACTGCGTCAGCGTCGCCCCCCCGGCAAATGCCGCCTTCAGCCCATCCACAATCGCATGCGGATCATCACCTGACAGAATCTCCGTCAAAGCATCCGCATCGTCCCACGTCTTTCCCTCGCCCTCTCGAACCAGATCCTCAAGCTCATCAAACGCACCGTGTAACAACGCCGTCAGATCAACGGGACTGCGCCACCGATTCAACTCCTCACTGCGCTGTGAGCCTGAAAGCACCCCCACCAGCGAAGGCAAAATCTCATCGGCTTTGTCCCATCCAATGCGCTCGAGCATCTCAAAACCTTTATTGATAAAATCCAGCACATGCCCGCCATCGCGATAAAAGTGATCTGTCGCTGCTGCCACCAGCATATCGCACATCTCCGAAGACGTTGCCCCCATCTGAATCGCCGTCAACAAAGCGCGTTCCGCACCATCGGCATTCCGCACCTCAATCATATAGCGGAACCACTCCTTAATACGCGCGAGCGTCAGTTCCTCTGTCTCCAGCGGCGTAAAAACAATCCTCGGCGATGCATTACTCGTCTCGCGCGCCACATGCAACAACCCCTGATACAGCGCCAGAACCTGATCCTCATTCGCCAGCTTTGGCACCGCATTGGCCATACACGTCAAAATCGTCAACGCCGGCCCCCACCCCTGACGCCGCCTCAACGCACCATATCGCGCGCCAATCTCTGCAATCTCATCCCCATCGACCCGCTGACCCCGAAGCGCGATCACCGACTTGGCAATCACCAGATTGATATTCTGCTCCAAACTCTCGCTCAACCGTCGCTTCCAATGTCCCACCGGATCGGGATGCGTGGCATGCACATTCACATAAATTTCACCATCCTGCACATCCACCGGATAACTCCGAACATCATCCGCAAACGGATCAAACGTACACCCACTCACCAGATCAAACCGCGCGTGATGCCAGTGGCAAATAATCAACCCATTGTGAATCGACCCCTCACTCAGCGGATACCCCATATGCGGGCACCGATTATCCACCGCCCGAATCTCGCCATCTGACTTTGCCAGCGCAATCGCATGGCCCTCCACATTCACCGCTATAATCCCACCCTCGGGAATATCTTCCACACGCGCACAGGGCACATAATCAATTGTCGTCACAGCCATGGTATGCCTCCTTGTTTATCGGGATGATATCTAATCTCACCCCAAAAATACGCCATCCGAAACCCCAAAACATCGTCCCCAGGGACAAAAACAACCTGTCCTTTCGGACAGGTCGCGTTGCATGTAGCGTTATGCTTATCGTTATATCAACCCTTTCCGCGTCGCAACAGCCACTGCCTCTGTGCGATTGCCCGCGCCGAGTTTCGCCAGTATTTCACTCACGTGAAATTTCACCGTGCGTTCTGCAATACCGAGTTGATCGGCAATTTCCTTGTTCAACAGACCCGTTGCCAGCAGTTTGAGCACTTCCTTTTGCCGCGCGGTCAACGCATCCGGGTTGTTTACACTATCCAGAAACTTGGAAGCAACAAGGGGCTCGAGCAATGACCCGCCTTCATTGACCACGCGCACGGCGCGAAACACCTCGTCTCTGGGCGCGCCTTTGAGCAAATAACCCTTTGCCCCGGCCTGCATAGCCGATACAATGCGCTCATCCGTATCAAAAACCGTAAATACAATGACCCGCACCTGCTCCTTTTCGTTTTGCAATCGCCGAAGCGTTTCAATCCCATCTACACCCGGCATCTCCAGATCGAGCAATAGCACATCGGGATTGCGTTTTGCAACCTTCTGCAATGCTTCTTCCCCATCGCCTGCTTCTCCCACCACCTCAAAATCGGACTGCGTATTCAACATTGCAATAAGGCCATCGCGCACAACTGGATGATCATCTACAACCACAATGCGAATTGGCGTACTCATATTTTGCGCTCCAAAGGAATGCGGATATCCAAACGCGTACCGTGCTCGGGCGCACTTTCAATTGCAAAAGATCCCCCGAGCAAATGCGCCCGCTCATTCAGCCCAACCAGGCCATATCGGCCTTCTGACACGTTTGCAGGATCAAACCCGCGCCCGTCGTCTTCAACCACGAGTTCTACGTATTCGGGCGTTGAGGTCAGTTCAACCAGAACTCTTCTGGCTCTTGCGTGTTGCACAACATTGTTCAACGCCTCCTGAGCCATGCGATACAACCCCGCTTCGACCCGCACAGACAAGGGATATCCGCCAATACTCTTTACGCGTATATCCAGATTTGTCTCGTCTCCTATTTCGCGCCCCAGATCTTGCAATGCTTCGGCCAATGTGCGATTTTCAAGCGGTGCAGCGCGCAAATCCAGCACAGTGCGCCGCGCATCTTCCAGATTATCGCGCGCCAAAGCCATGGCATCGCGCACGGTTTCAGACAGCTTTTTGCGATCTGTATTATCTTCGAGCAACGCATCCAGGATTTCCAACCGCATTAAGATCGCCGCCAGATTCTGACCCAGAGTGTCGTGTATTTCTCGCGCAACGCGGAGACGCTCATCCGCAGCACCAATCTCAACGCTTTTTTCGTACAAACGCGCCCGCTCAATAGCAATACTCATCAAATCGCCCACGGTATTGAGCAAGCGCAAATCTTCATCCGAAAGCTCGCGCCATTCAACACTGCCCACATTCAACACCCCCACCTTTTTTTTCTGGGCATACAGTGGAATACTCGCGTGGTACTGCAACCCGTCTGTTCCCTCTACAAGTCCTTTCAATCGGCTGCATGTCACGACATTCACATTAGCAGCCCCCTTCAAATCGCCTTTCTGATAGGTGTCCAGACAATAGCACCAGCCACCCATTCTATCTGGATTATCGCGCAATACAGGGGGTAAGTTTTGTGCAGCAGCCAGATAGGGTTCGCCCGTTTCTTCGTGCATGAGCCATATCCAGCTGGTACTCAAATCGAGCAGTGCAGCTACTTTTTCAAGCGCTGTCTCCAGGGCTTGATCGAGATCCACAGACTGGTTGAGTGCATGGGCGATCGCATTGAGAATAGAAAGTTCGCGATTGCGTTGTTTGAGCTGATCGGTTTGCGTTGGCATAACTGCTCCTACACCGGCGTCACACCTTTTTTTAAAATAACATTGCCATATTTTGCCGTCTCCCCAGTCATAACAACCGCAAAAGCGTGTCTCGCCTGTTCGTAAAAAGCAAAGCGTTCAACACGCGCGATCGGAGGCGTACCTGGCCATATCTCATCAATAACAGCCCGGTAAGACGCCTCAACCGCGGGATCGAGCGTATCGCCCGGCACAGCATCCATCATAAAAACCGGACTATCCACATACGTATCCAGCACAAACAACGGCAAAATTGCTTCGAGCAAATCCGCAACCCCCAAACCATCAGCCCGCAGCGTATTGGCATTCACCGAATGCCCGGGAAAATGTGCATCTGCCAGAACAATCTCATCTCCGTGTCCCATGCGATAAATCGTAGCGAGCAACTCGGGACTGAACAGCGGGGATATACCAACGAGCATTTTGATCTCCTATTTTCCAATTACCTGAAATGTGCATCCGCCGCGTGGGCTGTTTTAAGCCCCTTACTCATCCGCATCAATTGCCTTTGTCTATCTGTAAGCCCGTCAAACCATTCAGGTGGAAAACCATCGTGGGGATCCACTTGAAACATACACATGCGTTTGCGATAGTGGCCGAACAACGCGTGGCGATTCGTCGTCCCCGTATTCGCGCCGCCCGCATGCCATATTTGACCGTTAATAACAATAACACTACCCGCAGATCCCTCGGGTTGTGCAATATGCTTGACAGACACATCCTCTGGCGGGATAGCCAATCCACTCTTATGCGACCCCGGCACCACGCGCGTGCCCCCATTTATCGGCGAAAAATCATCGAGCATCCAAATCGTATTCATCATAACTGGCGAACTGAAATTGAGCATCTCCAATGGAATATCACTGTGCAACCCCTGATCTGGATCGCCCGGACGCACGATGCGGGCATTGAGACTGCCCAAAATAAGCGACTTCTCCAGATAATGCTCGAGCAATGGAAGTATCCGCGGATGGTCAATAGTCTTGTGAAAAACGCGATCCAGCACAGGCAAATTGGCGACATGCCGAGCGGTTCCCCGATTTTTGGCCTCCGTGCCAACTTCTTTCTCACAGCGCATAAGTGCTTCGCGCATCTCGCCTGCTTCCTCAGTCGTCAAAACATTTTCAACAACCGTAAAGCCATAGACATCGAGTTCAAAAAAGTGTTGTTGATTATTCATATTGTCCTCCTCACCAATTCGCATTTCCTTTTTCCCAGGGATGCGCTTTGAGCACATCCTCGACCATCTCCGTACCCCAGCCCACACCTGTGGGAATCGTCAGATACCCATTTTCAATTGCTGGCACATGGGTAACCATATCTTCGCGCCAGGGCACATCGTCAACATCAATCTCCATAATACGCACATTGGGCAAAACCGCGCACAGGCTGGCACTAATACATGTTGAAAGATGGCTATAATAATTGTGCGGCGCAACATTGAGTTGATACGCCTCGGCCAAATCCCCTACCTTTTTAGACTGAGCAAATCCATTCCACGGCACATCGATCATAAACACATCCGCAGACCGCGCCTGAAAATAAGGGATAAATTCGCGCATATAAAACAAATTTTCACCCGTACAAATTTTAGTACTCGTCGCATCCTTAATCTGCCGAATCGCATCGGGTTCGTACATATCGATCTCCAGCCACAGCAAATCAAATTGTTCGAGCAACCTGGCAATACGCATACACGACTCGGGTTTAAAATTGAAATTGAGATCCAGATTGATATCGACATCGGGCCCCACAGCATCTCGAAACGTACCAATAAGCGTCTCAATATGCCGGAGAATCTGCCGCGTAACCACGCCATCTGTCGTCCCCGGTTCACCGCCAAATCCGCCAAAATACACGCCAGCTGGATCCCCCGGTATAACAATATTCGTCTTCAGCGCCGTATATCCCCTCTCCACAACCTCCCGCCCCAGCGCGGCAATATCGTCCATCGTCCGAAGCGGTGGGGTATTGAGCAAATCGCTATTGCGCGCACGCGAAGTCCCGCAGTGCGACCAGTAAACGCGAACCTGCTCGCGCGTTGGACCCCCAAAAAGTTCCACAACAGAAATACCGAGCGCACGCGCCTTAATATCAATAAGCGCGAGTTCAACACCCGCAATCGCCTTCGCCGCAATACCCCCCGGACTCTGTCGCGTCCCCCGCAACATATCCCAAAAGCGCATCTCATAAGCGCGCGGATCCTTGCCGATAAGCAAAGGCGTCAGATCGCGCACCGTACCCGTAACCCCATAAGGACTGCGACCATCGCTGCACTCCCCCCAGCCACTAATACCCTCATCTGTATCCACCCGAACAAATATCCACGGGCGCCAACCCGCATCGACAATAAACGTCTCAATATTGGTAATCTTCATACAGTTGGTTCCCCTTATACCGGCGGTTGTGTAACGCGATTAAACCCCATCGTATCTTCGCCGTGAATAATCTGAAGCGCGTGGTCTTCGGAATCGTATTTGAGAACATGGACAATCGGAGGAATCGCGCACCGCCAGACCAATACGACGCAAATCCGAAAAATTGGCTTTCGAGTGATGCAACGTGCGCTCATTAAACAGAATAAACTCACCGGGTTGCATCTCGAGATCGACCAGTTGATCCGGATCGTAATACCCCGCATCGGCCATCTCCTGAAACTGCACATCTGGCGTGGCTTTAATATGGGGAATAATTTTGCGATGTGAGCCGGGAATAAGCTGCAAATTTCCATTCTCTTTTGTCGAAGCATCCACCGCAATCCACGCCGAAACAATAATCGGCGGCTCGAGCGGCCAATAATTGAAATCCTGATGCCATGGAATCGCCCGCGTACCCTTGTACTTGATAAAAAAATTGGTGCGCCACAACATCAAATCTGCGCCGTACAGAGCCACCATGCGACTGAGAATCTCGGGATGCGTTGACAAATCGTAAATCACCCGGCTATCCAGATGTCGGTTGTGAATGCGATTCTTAGCATCTGGCGGATCTGTCTTCAGCACCTCTTCAATCGCCGGGCGAAGATCCGCCATCTCCCTCTCCGAACACAGCGAATACGGACCGAGATACCCCCTCGTGCGAAAATGCAGCAACTCCTCTTCCGTCAATACAGCAGGTGCTTCAGCTATTGCCATATCATATCTCCTTTATTCTACAACATCACCCACCTCAATCCGATACATCTGCCGCCCATCGCCCTTATGTGCCGAATCAATCACCACAAACTGCCCATCGGGACTATAGCGCGGATGCAAATCACAACGCCACTCACCCGTATAGGGTTCTGGCGACGGGAAAATACCCAGATCAACGCGCTTGCCAGTCGCAACATAATAAAGATATGGAATCTGATGGCGATGGCCGTGTGACGGATAAGAATCATTGAGAATCCACTCATTACCCGGCAAATACGTACAGTGACCATTAACCGTCATAACCTCGGCACCAATCACCTCTGGCTCCGCGTCGGAAAGATCTCGATAAAGATAAAACTTATTCCCGTGCGACGGGTGATACGCCCACCCGAGAATCGTCTGCGGATCGCGCCAGATAAAATGCGACATCTTGCCGTAATCATCAACCACATGCAAACTTGATCCATCGGCATTTGCCGTCATCATCCGCGTATCAAAACCGCCCTCGCCAAATCGCCAGCGATGCAAAAAAATGAACCGCGACCCATCCGTATTAAACAGCAAATGATTAAAATAGTGACGTGCCTCAGAAATATCGCCATGCGGATACGGGATCGCGGCAACCTCGGCAATCGTAACAATAAGCGTTGATTCGCCAGTTGCCAGATCCACAGAATAAATACCCACATCATCGGGCGCACACACATCGCGATTGGGATCGGGAATCCCCGCATAGCCATACCCGGGCCGCATGTGATTGATACGGCGAAAATCAGCACCAATCGCTGTTTTGCCATCGGGCGAAAGCGTATAAATCGCGTGCGGAAGCGTGCGAATAGCCCCAGTTTTCACATTGTATATCCGCGAGACAAACGCATCCCCTTCGCGATCATTAAAAATAACATCCGTATCCGAATTGGGTATCCACTGCAACATACACCCCTGTTGCCAGCACCAGGCCCGCGTGCGCCCGAACTCAGACCACGTATCGCCATCCTCCATATCAATAATACCCAGCGCAACCGTATCATCCGCCGAAGGCGACCGGTGCTCAAAATCGACCTCCATACCGAGTGCGTATCGGCCTGTAGGATCTATTTGCCACTTGTCGTAATAACCAAACCAGTGGTATTCAGGTCCCCGAGTAATCGCACGAACAGGGGGATAATCAGACATGTTATTGATCTCCGTGAAAATGAACGATCAGTAGGGGACGGTCCCTGTGCCGTCCCGATGGTCCCCAGCCTCCAATTAAATTATGTCCCTAAATACATTCCCGCAACCCTAAGAAACAGTGCTGTACTTAGTCACACCCCATCATTTAGCACTCCTTCAAAACGCCTCCGCGCTTTATCTTAAAGTCGTCATTCATCACCGTTTTTCGAAAGAAGCCCATGTCCTCAAATAGTGATAACAGCCGTTTTCAGACCCGTGACGTGATTACCCTCTCCGGTGGCCATGCTGTACACGATACATACAGCGGATTTTTGCCACCCTTGCTGCCTATTTTTATACAAACCCTGTCCTTATCCAAAACCGAGGCCAGTTTGTTAATGGTCGTCAGACAGGCACCGTCGGTATTTCAACCCATTATCGGGCATCAGGCAGACCGCCTGAATTTGCGATTTCTCGTAATCCTGGGACCTGTTATAACGGGCATTGCCATGAGCCTGCTCGGCATCGCGCACGGTTATCTATCCCTGACCGCGCTATTGTTAATCACGGGATTTAGCTCCGCAGCTTTTCACGCAGTTGGACCGGCAATGGCCGGAACGCTCTCGGGTTCCAACCTCGGTCGCGGAATGGGCATCTGGATGTTGTGCGGTGAACTCGGTCGCACCATAGGACCTATTTTGATCGTAAGCGTCATTGGCCTGTGGGGGATTGGCGGAACAACCTATCTGATACCCGCTGGTGTTGTGGCTTCGCTGGTGCTCTTGTTGCGGATGAAAAGCGTTGCGGGTCGCGTCATATCAGCTTATAAAGCACTGACCTGGCAGGCTGCCCTCAAACGCATGGCACCGGTTATGATACCGCTATCGGGTATTGTTTTTGTTCGGGCGTTTATGATGGCCTCTCTAACCGCATTCCTGCCCACCTTCTTGACCGAAGAAGGCGCCAGCTTGTGGCTATCGGGCGCGTCTCTTTCCGTACTGGAAGGCGCGGGCATTGGCGGTGCGCTAATCGGCGGATGGGTAAGCGACCGCTGGGGACGCAAACAGATACTCGGCTTTTCCATGATTGTCACCCCCATCCTGCTATTTGTCTTTCTCGAAACCCAGGGCTGGGCCTTATTTCCCATTTTAGTGCTCCTGGGCTTTGTCGCCCTCTCCACAGGCCCAGTAGTCATGGCAATGGTACAGGAAAGCTGCCCAGAAAACCGGGCATTTGCCAATGGGCTTTATATGGGCGCGGGATTCGCGCTTCGAGGTGTGGCAATGTTGCTCCTCGGCATCATGGCAGATGCTTATGGTCTGCGCTGGGCTTTTCAAATCAGCGCGATTTTGATGTTGCTCGGCGTTGTGCTCGTTTTTCGAATACCGGGTAAGAGAACATGATTGAAGGGTGTGCATAATTCATTTGTTGTGGTATAACGACGTATAGAGTTTTTTCTATTATTTTCCTTTTCATGCGTGTGGCTACGCCATGCCTGCGGCGTGCGGCGACCTACTTTTTTTCACCAGCAAAAAAAAGTAGGCAAAAAATGCCGCTCTCAAACGCCGAGGGGCTGGCACAGCGCAAATCGTTTCTGTGGTCACACACCATGCTATGGCCTGCACAGTTAGAATGGCATAAAGATTCCGCTGCGAGACGGACTCACACGCTGTGCGTGATTGTTTTGGCTCATGACTTTTTCTAATGGTGTATGATTGTAATCACCTCTCCCATCTTACCTCTCCCATCCCTTACAAGTGTTCATTTTCGGACACTACTGTATCAAATTCGGACACTTATTCGTCCGTTAATTTTAAGCAGTTTTTCGTAACCTATTGTTATTTCAACATTTGTATCTTTTGGCACGATTATTGCATATAAAATCGGCACAAAGAATACGCACCTAAAGGAAGTGTCGCCTGAAATTGTGAGCGGTTGAGAATATCCACGCAGATCTTACAACCGTAACCGCTCTTTAAATCCTCAGGAGGAAACCATGATCTCCATCCGCTCGACTTTCCGAAAGAACAGCATCCTCACTGGTCTGCTTATACTCTTCTCACTCTCTGTCCATTCCACACTCTTCGGCCTTTCCAAGAATGCCCAGGATTCCTCAGATAACCCATCCGTTGCGCGATTTGACTCAGCTAACATGGATGAAGTTGTGATCCCCCTGGAGCGTGTACCTGTAAGCGCACAAGCATTATCGAGATTCGAGTCATCATCGATTGACTTTCATGATCACGATTGGATAAGTCGAAAACCGATCGAGAAGAGCCTGCGAGGATTTCCGCCGGAAATGACCATCGAATTCTATGGGGTATTTGAGTTGAGTGCTCTACAGTTGTGCATTCTCCTTTATCAAGAAGAGACCGATCGAGAACTCTGGGAACCGTATGACTTAGGAGTACCTGTAGATAGCAAAGTATCCTTTGTGAATGGCCGGGATCGGAATGGAAATACTATTTTCATTTTTGATACCAACAACAATGAAGACTTCTCCGATGAACATGCGATATATCCAGAGAACTTCGGTACAGTATATCGTCTGCTGAGCTACATTCTACCTTGGAAACTTCCACATGGGCAAAAGGCAAATGCCACCGTTGAATTTGAATATAACGATGGTAGAATCGCCAAAACCCAAAGGGTGGACGTGGAGGTTCATAGATATACGCAATATGTGAAAAAGCGGAAAGATCCAACCTTCCCAAAATTCAGGGGAAGCGTAACTGAATACAGAAAAGGACGAGTAGAAATAGATGGTCAATTATACGACCTGGCGATCTACAACAAAGGACGCTTCGCGACCTACTCTACCAAAATTTTTAACAGAATACTATGGGACCTCGATCGCGATGGCATATTCGGGAGTGAACTCGAATCAGCGGAATATTACGACGTTGACAAACCCTTTAATATCGGTGGTACCACATTTGAAATTAAAAGCATCTCTGCCTCTGGTGATGAAATTATCCTCAGAAAATCAGATGTCTCCGTCCCAACAAAGATTGAGATCAAGCGAGGTTCTATAGCACCGGATTTTGCAGTTACCGATATAGACGGAAAGAATCTTCAGCTTTCAAATTTCAAGGGTAAATACGTTTTGTTGGACTTCTGGTACACCTCGTGCGGGCCATGTATCAAAGATACGCCCAGATTGAAAGCACTATCTGAAAAATTCGACCGGGATAACTTCGAGATTATCGGCATCAGTGCCGATACCAGAAGAGACAAAGTCAAGAATTATGTGGAGAAGTCTCACATTGAATGGCCGCAGATCCTGGACACTATAGACAACAATAACAAAGTGTCAAAGATGTATAACATTGGAGGCTATCCGCACTATGTCCTGATCGATCCTCAAGGAAAGGTTATGATGACGAATCACTCTTTTCGAGTCGCTCTCACTCTAATCTCTCCGCTCCTGTAAGACAAGCTGCGTCTTGACCACCTGGGACAGCTAAGGAGAACAAAATGTTCCGCAACTATCTGACCGTGGCGTACCGCAATCTCGTCCGCTACAAAGTGTATTCGGCGATTAACATTACTGGCCTGGCAATCGGCATTGCGTTTTGCATCTTGACATTCTTGTACATACGACACGAATGGTCCTTTGACGCATTCCACGAAAAAGCAAATCGGATTTATCGCATTTACAATAAAGGAGAAGTAGGCGAAGGCAGCGATGCCTCAGCTGCCATGCCGGGTCCTCTCGGTCCAAAGTTGGCAGAAGCATTCCCCACACAAATGCAGCACGTCGTGAGAATTAACACCACTTCTCTCACACTCCAATATGGCGACCATTCATTTCAAGAACGCATTATTTATGTCGATCCGGATTTCTGGGATGTATTCTCATTTCCCCTGATAAAAGGCGACCCCGCAACAGCACTAAATCGCAAAGACGCCATTATTATATCAGAAACAGCCGCTCAAAAATTCTTCGGCAACACCGACCCAATGGGGAAATCGATCTCTTTCACAAGAAACTCAAAAATCCATCAGGCTCTGATTACAGGCATCGTAAAAGACATCCCCGAAACATCCAGCATTCAATTCGACTGCATTCAGTCCTATGAGAATGTCGAAGACGCGCTCAACTCGTGGAATTACATAAGTGACACCAGTACTTACGTCTTGCTTCACAATCAGGTTCGCGCCGAAGACCTGGAAAAGTCATTTCCGCGTTTTCTTTTAAACTGGAAGTGGCCCATCATGGGTGAAAACCATGAGATGAAGTTGCAGCCGCTTGCAGATGTCCATTTCAATCCAAATATCCGCGCACCCGAATCCGCCACGGACCCGGCATACAGCTACATCCTGTTGTGCATTACAGCTCTCGTACTATTTGTCGCCTGCGTGAACTTTATGACCCTCGCTCTGGGACGATCGGCTTCTCGGGCGCGGGAAATCGGCATACGCAAAGTCGTTGGCGCACACAAGCCCCAGGTCATTGTACAATTTCTCACAGAATCCGTTCTCTTGAGCCTCATAGCCTTTGTGATCGGACTCGCCCTATCAGAACTTTTACTGCCATTGTTCAACAACCTCATGGCGCAAAAACTATCTTTGGTTGCACATCTGGATGGTCCGGCATTTGCCTCGCTAATGGGTCTAACTTTGATCATCGGCCTGCTTGCAGGCACCTATCCAGCCTTTGTCCTCTCCGGCTTCATGCCAATTCACGTACTCAAAGGCAGATTGAAAATTGTCAGTGCGGGATTATTCAGCCAGTTTCTCGTAGTCTTCCAGATCGCGATGTCTGCGGTTCTGGTCATCTGTGCCCTCATCATGACCTCTCAACTCGACTATTTGCGGACCAAACCCCTGGGATTTGACAGCGAACATTTGATTGCCGTCAGTCGCCTCAGCAAGCTGCGAGACCTGGGACCAAAAGGCATTGAAACCTATCGGGACGCCCTGTTATCCCATCACGCAATTCTCGGTGTAACCCCAATATATCACATGATGCGCAATGGATACCAGTCGCGCGGGAATGTGGTACATGATGGAACGAGCTTAAGCGGCGTGGAGGTCTTCTTTGTCGATTATGACTTTGTACCAACCCTCGACATCAAATTGATCGAAGGGCGAAATTATTCACGAGAATTTGTAACAGACCCTGCTGCATCTGTAATTATCAATGAAACCCTGGCCAGGCAATTGGGACCGGGACCACCGCTCGGCAAAACACTGAAATTTTTTACTGATATGACAGTGATTGGCGTCGTGAAAGATTTTCATTTTCGCTCTCTCCATCACAAAATTGGCCCCGCACTCCTGAAATGCGACCCAGCAAATCAATACTTTAGCCGACTGCTGATCCGGGTGCATGCCGAAGATATCCCCGGCACACTGTCATTTATGAAAGAACAATGGGAAGCCATAACACAATCCCCTGAATTCCGTTATTCATTCCTCGACGAAGGCATCGATCGCCAATACCGAACCGAAGAGCGATGGCATCGCATGATCGGATACGGAACCCTATTTGCCATTTTTATAGCGTGTCTGGGAGCATTTGGATTGACAGCACTCGCCGTAACCCGGCGCACCAAAGAGATTGGCATTCGCAAAATATTGGGCGCCAGCATCACAAACGTCGTGAGTTTGCTATCGCGCGAATTCGTTCTGCTGGTAGCCATTGCAAATGTACTCGCCTGGCCAGTCGCCTACTGGGCAATGAGCAAATGGCTATCGGACTTCGCGTATCGGATTGAGCTGGGGATTGGAGCGTTCGTGCTGGGCGGTGTACTGACACTATTGGTCGTAATCGGAACAGTGAGCCTGCAAGCTGTGAAAGCGGCAAAAATGAACCCCGTGGAGGCACTGCGGTATGAATAAACGATCAGACATAGAAAACGATGTACAATTGATCCTCATGATAAAAGCCGGCGACGAAAGCGCGTTTGGCAAACTCTACTATCTGCACCAGAATCGCGTACGCGCCATTGTCGGGCGATATGTGCAGGACCGCGAGGAAGCCGATGACTTGATCCAGGTGGTATTCATGAAAGTCTTTCAGGGCCTGCGCCATTTTCGCGGCGACTCGGCATTCACAACCTGGCTAACGCGCATTGCCTTCAACGTCGGGCGATCACACCTTCGGTCTCGACTATCCCGAAAAAATGGTCTGCAAACCGCAGCACAACAAATGCCCGAACCAATTACTCTGACAACGCCAGAAGATAGCGTCATACAAAAGGAACGCCATCAACTCTTAACACAGGGCTTACGCACATTGCCCAAAGTACAACAACGCGCAATGTGGCTTCGCTACATAAAAGAACTGTCCTACCGCGAAATCGTGTGGGAAATGCAAGTCCCCCTCGGCACAGTGAAAATCTGGCTCTACCGAGGACGCCATCAGTTAAAACGCGCGTTGGAAAAACAACAGGTCGGGGGTTGGGCGGGCTGACTGCACCTGCTGAAATACAAAGTTTATTTCACACCATAAACAGGAGAGACCAATGTTCTCTGAAATATCTTTACTCAGTAGCTACCTGAAAACAGCGATCCGCAACCTCGCCAGGCACCGCATCTACTCTGCCATCAACATCATTGGCATTGCCATCGGCCTCGCCTTTTGCATCCTCACCTCCCTCTTTGTCCACAACGAATGGACTTATGACACCTTTCACGAAAACGCCGACCGCATCTATCGGGTTTCTGGTATAACACCAGATCCCCTCGGACCCGCATTAACAGAAGCATTCCCAGACATGCAGACCGTTCGTTTCAGGAGTACCGGGGGAAAAATTGGTACAGAAGATCTCGCTTTTCAAGCGCATTTGGGGGTTGTCGATCCCAACTTCCTCGACATTTTTTCTTTCTCAGTCATTCACGGCGATCCCGCTCAAGCACTCCAGGACAAATATTCAGCACTCATAACAGAAAAAATTGCTCAAAAGTATTTCAACAACGCCAATCCGGTTGGAGAACTGCTTCCTATTCAACGCGGAGAGGAAATTCAAAACTACACCATCACGGGCATTATAAAAAACGTGCCCAAAAACTCCACAATTCAATTTGACGTACTGCTGCCATTTGAACGGGCATCCTGGGTCCAGGCCAAAAACCAATGGAATACGCACTACCTGACTACGTATATGATGCTCCCCCCGAATGTATCCCCAAATAGTGTCGAACAACAATTTCCCAGATTGACCAAAATCTGGTGGGGCGAAAAAAGCGAGAAAGAACTCAAACTCCTACCTATCACCCAAATGCATTTCGCTCAAAGCCTGGGGGTATATAATAGCAGCAATCCAGTTTATTCATACATCTTATCGGGCATTGCAATCCTCGTCCTGTTTATCGCCTGTGTCAACTTCATCACCCTGACCCTCGGACGACAGGCAACGCGGGCGCGGGAAGTCGGCTTGCGAAAAGTCGTCGGCGCGGGACGCATGCAGATTGCAAACCAATTTATCGGCGAATCCCTCTTGCTCATCTTCATCGCGCTCATCATTGGCATTGCCATAGCAGAACTCACGTTGCCAACATTCAACAATCTGGCTGATAAATCCCTATCCATGAGCGACGGCCTCAACACCACAACACTCGCCTTCCTCATTCTCCTGGTCAGCTTCGTTGGCATCACAGCAGGGGGGTATCCCGCCTTTATCCTATCCCGCCTGCAGCCAACCCAAATCATAACAAGCCGGTTGCAAATTAAAACGGGCAATCGTTTTGGCAAAGTACTGGTCATTTTTCAGTTTGCCCTATCCATATTTTTCATCATTGTCACCTTGATGATGAGCAAACAACTCACATTCCTGCGAGCCCAACCACTGGGGTATCAAACCGAACATGTTGTCGCCATTCAGACCCATGCACTGGAAAGAGAAAGCAAAACCTTTCCAAACGTTTTTCGGGATGCCCTGCTGTCACATCCCTCAGTGATCAGCACAACCTGGCTTAATCATTATTTTACAAACACCATGAGTTCCCGGGCTGATGTGACTTATGAAGGAAATCCAAGGCAATACGTTGAGAACATCTACATTGATTACGATTTGTTCAGAACACTCGACATCAAACTCGTTGCAGGTCGAGAATACGACAGAGAATTTCCAACAGATGCTAAAAAATCAATCATTGTCAACGAAGCACTCGTCAAAAAACTCGGCATAGAAGATCCCGTTGGCAAAACAATCAAACATGGACGAGACAAGACCATCATTGGCGTTGTTCAAAATTTCCATTTTCGCTCTTTGCATCACGAAGTTGAACCCGCCGTTCTATCCCTCCGTGCAATTACCGTACGCTTATTAGTCCGCATTCGCCCCGAAAACGTGCCGGGCACCATCGCATTTATAAAAGAAAAATGGGCTGAAGTCGCCCCCGACCATGCATTCAGATTTTCGTTTCTCAATGAAAACATAGACAGACAATACAAAAAAGAAGAACGCTGGAATCTCATGATCCAATACGCCACAGGATTCGCCATCTTCATCGCTGCACTCGGCGCATTTGGACTGGCGGCACTCGCCACTACCAGACGCACCAAAGAAATTGGCATTCGCAAAGTCCTGGGCGCATCGCAATCTCAAATCTTATCCCTGCTCTCGCGGGAATTTATCCTCTACATCGCCCTATCAAGCCTCATCGCATTCCCTATCGCTTATTACGCGACCAATCAATGGTTACAAACCTTCGCCTACCGCACCGAATTGGGTATTGGCGCCTTCTTACTCGGCAGTCTGGCCATGTTCCTCGTCGTACTCACAACCGTCACCACCCAGACCCTCAAAGCCGCACGCGCAAACCCGGCGGACGCTTTGAGAGATGAGTAATCGTCGCGCCTGCTGCGGAATAACAGGACGGAACAGGAGATAAGACCATGATCAAAAATTATCTGACCGTTGCGATCCGCAATCTGATGCGGCACAAATTGTACACCTCCATCAATGTATTGGGACTTGCCATTGGGTTAGCGTGTGGCATTTTGATCCTCTTGTATATCCAACAGGAATTTGCAGTAAATCGCTCCCACACCCTGGGCGACCGCATTTACAAAGTGATTCGGGAACAACGCGGCAGTACGCAAACATCATACACAGAAGGTACATCAGGCGCACTCGGTCCCGTGTTGGAAGAAACATTTCCCGAAGTAGAAACAACCGTGCGTATCTGGCGATGGACTGTATCTGCACAATACGGCGAGCGCGAGGGTCAATATCAGTTCGGACTGGTAGATGACAACTTTTTAGACGTATTTGATTTTCCCCTTATAAAAGGAGACTTAGAGACTGCGTTTCGCACGCCCTACTCTGTAGTCATTACCGACGACATGGCGCAACACTTATTTGGCGATATTGACCCAATGGGCCAAACATTCTCAATCGACAACGTCAGTTTCCCTGGCGAGTACACAGTCACCGGCATCGTAAAAGCACCACATCTCTCATCAGGCCTTTATTTTGAAATACTCTCAACCACTCTGACGCCCGTAGAAGAAACGCAAGAGGTGTGGACACTATGGCGACCCACGCAATCGTGGCGTCCGGTAAAAACCTTTGTGCTATTAAAAGCAGGACAAAACGCAGAAATCCTACAAACGAAAATGCAGCCGTTGATCAAACAGTATATGGGGGATGAAGTTGCGAAAAAAAACACCTACTATTTGCAGCCCCTGCACCGCATGTACCTGTATGGCGAATCCGATTTTAACCCAACTGCCGACAGCCCCATTCAAAAAATTTACATGCTAACGGCTATCGGACTAATCGTAGTGGTCATTGCATGCGTGAACTTTACAAATCTGGCAACTGCACGCGCTGTCACCCGCAAGCGCGAAGTAGGTGTGCGAAAAGTGGTTGGCGCGCATCGTCCACAATTGGTGGTTCAATTTTTAACTGAATCCCTGCTTTTAACCTGTTCCGCCCTGCTGATTGCCCTCGCACTGGTCGAGTTATGCCTGCCCTTATTCAACCAATTTGTGCGCGGCGATCTGCACCTCAACGCGGCTATGGTTATGGCAGGTGCGCCAGCGGTATTGGCACTAACATTAGCAGTCGGATTGCTGGCGGGATGGTATCCGGCATTTTTCCTCTCCTCTTTTAGCCCGGTAACAGCATTAAAAAGCAGTGCATCTTCCTCATCGGGTTCCAATGGGCTGAAGAAAGGACTCGTGGTTTTTCAGTTTGGCATGTCCATTTTGCTGGTAATCTGCACCCTAATAGTTTATCAACAACTGAGATTTATAGAAACCAAAGAGATGGGTTTTGCACGCGATCACATTGTGAGTTTGCCGATCTTTGTCCGCGATTTTTCGAAAGAATCCAACCCACAAAAACGTCTTTCGGCACGCCACCTTATGGTCAAACAGGTCTTTCTCGAACATCCCAATATCCTCAGCGCGTCGGCACTGCGATACAACATTACGGGATACAGCGGACGACTGCGACTGGCCTGGCCCGATGGGGACCCCACAAAAGAACGGACATTTCGCATAAACGAGGTCGATGATTCATTCTTTGAAACATTTGATATTCCCGTGCTTCGCGGTCGCGCCTTTTCAGCCGATGTTGCCAGCGATACCTCTCAGGCGATTATTTTGAACGAAACAGCCGTGCGCCTGCTCGGCTGGGAGGACGATCCGATTGGCAAACAGATTGTGTTACCAGCATATGACAACCTATCCCTGATAGTAATTGGGGTCGTAAAAGATTACCACAATTTGACACTACGAGAAGAAATAGCCCCCATGGGATTTTTGGCCCGCTGGAAGATGTTTTATTCGCTGGTCCTGCGCATCCGACCAGAAAACACTGCGCAAACCCTGTCCTTTCTCGAAACACAGTGGAAACGCTTTGTACCGGACGCGCCCTTTGAATATCACTTCATGGACGAGATCATTGATTGGGTCTATTTCAACGAACAACTCACCGGCAAAATGCTCGGGATATTTTCGTTGCTCGCAATTTTTGTAGCGTGTTTGGGACTGTTTGGACTGGCCGCGTTTATGGTTCAATCTCGCACCAAAGAAATTGGCGTGCGGAAGGTCCTGGGCGCATCCACACCACATCTGGTGATGCTACTCTCGCGCGAATTTATATTCCTCGTTCTTCTCGCCAACGGCATCGCCTGGCCAATTGCCTACTATCTAATGCACAACTGGCTCTCCGGGTTTGCCTATCAGACAGACCTGAATGTATTGCCATTTGTTGCAAGCGCGATAATGGCTCTGATCATCGCATTTGGAACCGTGAGCACGCAAGCCATTCGCGCAGCGCGTTCTAACCCGATTGATGCACTGCGATATGAGTAATCAATTCCTATACAGAGGAGAAACCAATGTTCGTTGAAATGTCATTATTCAGTAACTACCTGAAAACGGCAATCCGCAACCTCGCCAGGCACCGCATCTACTCGGTCATCAACATCACCGGCATTGCCATTGGCCTCGCCTTTTGTATCCTCACCTTCCTCTTTACCTACAACGAATGGACCTACGACGCCTTTCACGAAAACGCCGACCGCATCTATCGAGTTTACATAAAGGGGCGAAACGAGCGCGTTCACGGTGTAACACCTGGCCCTCTCGGACCCGCAATAACAGAAGCATTCCCCGACATGCAAACGGTTCGTTTCACATCTCGCACGGGGAAAATTGGAACAGAAAATCGCGCTTTTCGGACAAAATTGGGTTTTACCGATCCCAATTTTCTCGACATTTTCTCTTTTTCAATCATTCAAGGCGACCCTGCGAATGCACTCCAGGACAAATATTCCGCACTCATAACAGAAAAAACCGCTCAGAAATATTTCAACAATGCCAACCCCGTCGGAGCAGTGCTTCCCATTGAATACAAAAATGAAATTCAAGATTACACCATCACAAGCGTTGTGCAAAACGTGCCCAAAAACTCCACAATTCAGTTTGACGTACTACTACCCTTTGAACAAAGTAAGATCGAAGACAGATGGGATTTCTACAGCATATTTACTTTCATGATGCTCCCCCCGAATATATCCCCAAACAGTCTCGAACAGCAATTTCCCAAATGGACCAAAAACTGGTGGGACGAAAAGCGCGAGAACCAGATCAAACTTCAACCACTCACCAAAATACACTTTGATCAAACCATGTATGTAAGCCGTCGCAGTAATCCAGTTTACTCATACATCTTATCGGGCATTGCAATCCTCGTCCTATTTATCGCCTGTGTCAACTTCACCACCCTGACCCTCGGCAGGCAGGCAACGCGGGCACGAGAAGTCGGCTTGCGAAAAGTCGTCGGCGCAGGGCGCATGCAAATCGCAAACCAATTTATCGGAGAATCACTCTTACTCATCTTCATCGCACTCATCGCTGGCATTGCCATCGCAGAACTCGCCTTGCCAACATTCAATAACCTATCTGGAAAATCCCTTGCCCTGGCCGACGGTCTCAATCCCACAACTCTCGCTTTTCTCATTCTCCTTGTCAGCCTCGTTGGCTTCACAGCAGGAGGTTATCCCGCCTTTGTGCTATCCCGCCTGCAGCCGACCCAAATCATCGCGAGCAAATTGCAAATGAAAACAGGCAATCGTTTTGGCAACGTATTAATCGTTTTTCAGTTTGCCCTATCCATATTCTTCATCATCACCACCCTGATGATGAACAACCAACTCACATTCTTGCGAACCCAATCCCTGGGATATCAAACCGAACACGTTGTCGCCATTTCGACCAGAGACTTAAAAAAAGAAAACAAAACCACAGAAACGGTTTTTCGGGATGCCCTGCTGTCTCATCATGCCGTGATCAGCACAACATGGCTTAACCATCCTCTAAACAACGACATGAGTTTGTCAACCTATGTAACATATCAAGGAGAGCCAGAGCAACCCGTTGAAGGTATTAGTATTGACTACGACCTGTTCAAAACACTCGACATAAAACTCGTTGCAGGTCGAGAATACGACAGAGAATTTCCAACCGACGCCAAAGAAGCGGTCATTGTCAACGAGGCACTCGTCCAAAAATTCGGCATAGAAGATCCCGTTGGCAAAACAATCAGATACAGTGGCTCAAAAAACAGAACCATCATCGGCGTTGTTCAAAATTTCCATTTTCGCTCCCTGCATCACAAAGTTGCGCCCGCTGTCCTGCCACTCAGCACATACACCGGACGCTTGTTGGTTCGCATTCGCCCCGAAAATGTACCGGGCACCATCGCATTTATCAAAGAACAGTGGGAAAAAGTCACACCCAACCACGCATTCAACTTTTCATTCATCGATGAAGACTTAGACAAACAATACAAAAAAGAAGAACGCTGGAATCTCATGATCCAATACGCCACCGGATTCGCCATCTTCATCGCCGCACTCGGCGCATTCGGACTGGCTGCACTCGCCACAACCAGACGCACCAAAGAAATCGGCATTCGCAAAGTCCTGGGCGCATCCCAGACCCAAATCTTATCCCTGCTCTCACGAGAATTTGTCCTCTACATCGCCCTATCAAGCCTCATCGCATTCCCTATCGCCTATTACGCGACCAATCAATGGTTACAAACCTTCGCCTATCGCACTGAATTGGGCATGGGTGCCTTCTTGCTCGGCAGCATAGCCATGTTCCTCGTCGTACTCACAACTGTCACGTCCCAGATCCTCAAAGCCGCACGCGCAAACCCGGCGGATGCCCTGCGAGATGAATGAGCCATATAAACCCTTGTTTTTTCGCTTAAATTGCAGATATTTGTAAATGCGGACCCGGTGATCTCGAATGGACATCTGAGAAGTAGTACACTATGGAGATAACGAATTATGAAACTACATGTCGATAAGGAAGCCGACGCGCTCTATCTGCGCCTTGACGACTCTACTATTGTCGAGTCAGAAGAGGTTTCGCCGGGCGTAGTGCTCGATTACAATGCATCAAACGAAGTGGTGGGCGTAGAACTGCTCTATCTCTCCAAACGCTCCTCCAATTCTTAGTGGAGAAAAAGCAATGCCAAAAGTAGAACTGGAATACCTGGGTAGTGATCTTGTCATCTCTAAACAAACTGCAGAGCAAGAATTGGGACTCTACCCAGGAGATCGTATTGAAATCAGACCCAAAGCCGATTTTGAACCTGAAATACAATCGTTCGAAAAATCCAGCCTTCTCACTGAATCTCTCGAAAAACTTCGAGAAGCTTTCAAACCCTCGGATCTGGACGATTGGGAGACTCAAAGAAATCAACTGTGGTCAAAATGGCAACTTCCCACCTGATTGTTGACACCGACATCATCACAATGATTGCAGGTATTTGCCTCTCCCAAGACCTTCCACTGCTCACCCGCAACACCCGACACTATACAAGAGTAACTGGCCTTCAGATTTTCACGCCAGACAATTTGCCTCTCACCTGAGCATACTAAAAATACCAGCAGTGTAGTCATGTTCCTTACCCCACCAGATTGGGACCAATTGGATACTTGAACGCGAACTTATTGGATCAAAAAAATTAGCTATTATTAGGCACATTGAAATCAAAACAATGTGCCTGTTTTTTGTATTAAGTGTTCATTTTCGGACACCACTGTATCAAAATCGGACACTTATTGAACTGTGCTCATGACACAAATTTTCATAACTACCTGTAAAACATAGAAAAGAAGTTTTTGGCACAGGAATTGCTTACTATTTCCATACGTTCACTCTACCTATTGGCGTACGGAAGGTACTGGGCGCATCTACATCGCATCTGGTCATGCTACTCTCGCGCGAATTTCTATTGCTCGTTCTTCTCGCCAACGGCATCGCCTGGCCAATCGCCTACTATCTGATGCACAACTGGCTCTCCGGGTTTGCCTATCAGACAGACCTGAATGTAGTGCCATTTGTTGCGAGCGCAATAATGGCTCTGATCATCGCCTTTGGAACCGTGAGCATGCAGGCCATTCGCGCAGCGCGTTCCAATCCAATTGACGCCTTGCGATATGAGTAAAAACAGGGACTGGGGGCTGGTGTGTTAAGTGGACATCTCGCCTGTGGGGATTAGGACCGGCGGCACGCGCAGCACAACATGAGTACTGCTGACCACTCAAGACTGGCTAATGGAGGTACAAAATGAAAAGTCTCAAAATCGCATGGCGACGACTCAAACGCGACCGGATTGCCAGTATAATGAGTGTGTTGAGCCTGGCAGTGGGCATTACATGTGCGTTGATGGTATTTGTCATTATCGAAGACCGCTATCGCACGCGAGATGAGTTCCACGACAACGCAGACCAAATCTTCTGGGTCTTCCGCACCAATGAAATAGCTCAGAACGAGTGGGAGCGGCAACACGCATCTTTTCGCTCCAATGCTGGACCATTGCTCGCGGATGAATTGAGCGAATTGGCAACAGTTTGTCGATACCGGTTAAGCCATCTTACATATCTCTACGGAGACGAACATTTCCGAAGAGATCAGGCTGCGTATGTCGATCCCTCGTTTTTGTCGCTCTTTTCATTCCCCGTGCTTTACGGAAATCCCGAGACCCTGTCACATCCACAAAACATACTCATCTCTCGAACACTCGCTGAAAAACTATCGCGTGACAGAGCAATCGCCGACATGGTTGGAACCTCATTGACGCTGGTGAGAAACAATGTGCGCGAACATTTTACCATAAGCGGTATAGTCGAAACGCTTTCGCATCATTCGAGTTTGCAATTCGATTTGCTAATTCCATATCAAAACCTGATTCAACGTGCAGCGTCTGATCCGATGGGTGAATCTGAGGCCATGCTCTTTTTGCACCTCAAAGAAAACGCCACACCCGATCACATAAAGAACCGATTGCCCTACTTTTCAGACGCTTATTTTGCCAAACAGATTGACCACTATCGCGCCGAGGGACAATGGTCAAAGGAAGCGTCTCCCATTCAAGTCCATCTTCAACCCCTGTCTGCATTGCCCAAATTCGAGATGTTGGGACTTCAAGTAAGGAAAATGCCCCAACATTTTCTGGTCTTGCTTTCTCTGGTGGGGGGTCTCGTGCTCATTGTGGGAGCCGTCAACTTTGGCATCGTGACCATTGGCCGACTCATGGCGCGTGGCACTGAAGTCGGCATTCGCAAGACCCTCGGTGCAACACGCCGCCATATTATCGGGCAGACCATTCTCGAGTCGTTGATCCTTTGTTTTATCGCAATGGGACTGGCATTGAGTGCAAACGAACTATTGCTCCCCCATTTTGCGTCCCTCTTTCCCTTTCCTCACTATAATCCCCAGTTTCAGGGAAATATGACCGGGTTCCTGTTCATTCTCATGTTGCCCGTACTATTGGCAATTCTGGCAGGCTTCTACCCGTCTTGGCTGTTGTCGCGGCTTCAGCCTGTGAACGCGCTCAAAAGTGAGACATTTCCCGGACAAAGAGCACGCCTGAGCCAATTTCTATTGGTCGTTCAATTTGCTGTGGCTGTATTTTTGGTGGCATCCTCCACGATTATGGTACAGATAACTGATTACGTCGCTTCTATGGATAGAGGATTCGATATGCGCCATTTAATGGTCATACAGCCCAAAGTACCGGGGCCTGAGGCAGAAGTTTATTACGAGCGATTTCGCCAAAAAGCAGAACAACTTCCGGGTGTTGTCGGATTGGCCGCCGTAAATAATATCCCGGTATTGTGGTCAGCAGGCAGAAAAAAGCTGACCAATTCAGAAACGATAATCTGGCATTACAAAGTACGCGGCGATTTTCTAAAAACACTCGGCATAGATCTGGTCTCAGGAAAAAATCTGGATCCAAACGGACCGATCAACGAGGTTTTGGTCAACGAACACTTCGCAAAGCAATTTGAATGGGCGCATCCGCCTGGTCAAACATTTCCATTTCAAGTGGGGCAGGTTGAGCACCCCCAGGTTGTAGGTGTCATCCCTGATTTTTATTTTCAAAATCTTTTGCCCCCCATGGGTCCGCTGGTCATTCACAAAGACCCCGAAACCGCGATTCGGGCTATTCTGGTGCGCCTCCAACCGGATATGGCAACGGAAACCGAAGCACTATTAAAGCAACTCTGGCTCGAAATCGCGCCAGATGTTATACCCCAGTTCGGTCTTTTGCAGGATGACCTTGTAAATTCTATTCGGGATTACCGAAAAATGAATCAATCCATCGGCTACACGGCCTCGACCATGGCGATTGTTGTCGCCTGTGTCGGATTGATTGGACTTGCCATGCACATGCTATCCCGCCGCACAAAAGAAGTTGGCGTTCGCAAAGTTCTGGGAGCTTCCGCACGCTCTCTCTTTGTCTTGCTATCCTTACCCATGGTTCGTCTTGCGACCATTGGGTGTATCATTGGATGCTCCCTGTCCTTTTTTGCAATGCGTGAGTATTTGCAACGCTTCCCTTTTCAAATGCCACTAGAACCAATGCACTTCGCGGGACCAGCGATTGGTTGTATCGCCCTTGCACTTGCGGCAATTTCATATCACACCATACGCATTGTGCGAACAAACCCTGTGAAAGAGTTGCGAGATGAGTGAAAAGGGATAAGATCATGATCAAAAATTATCTGACCGTTGCAGTCCGCAACATCGCCAGAAACAAAACATTCTCTGCGATCAACATCCTCGGTCTTGCAATTGGCATGGCCTGTTGTATCCTCATTCTACTCTATGTGCAAGATGAACTGAGCTACGACCAGCACCATGAACACGCGCACCGAATCTATCGGCTCGCCGAAGAGACACATATAGCAGGGCAAACACGTCGAATTGCAATTACATCATTCCCAATGGGACCAGCTCTCGTTCAAGATTATCCCACCGTCGTAGATGCTGTTCGGTTTTTCAGAAATGATGAAAGGACACTTGTAGCAAACCAGCAGAATCATTTCTATGAAAGAGGCGTCTTGTTCACCGATGCAAATGTCTTTCGGGTCTTCGATTTTCCACTGAGCAAAGGAGACCCTCAAACGGCACTCCAGGAACCCTATTCCATTGTCCTGACAGAAAAGATGGCTCGGAAATATTTCGGTGACCAGGATCCGATGGGACAGATGCTTTCGGTGGGCGAGGCAGAGTGTAAAATTACCGGTGTTTTGAAAGATACTGATCAAAATACCCATTTACAGTTTAATTTTCTGGCATCGCCCATCAAGCGTAAGGATTGGATTGACCACGATTATTATACCTATCTGCTCTTGCAAGACAACCACGCTGCCGACGAGTTAGAAACAAAATTACCTGATTTTATCGAGAGATACATAGGGAAACAACTCAAGGCAGCAGGGGGCCAGATCAGGCCTTTTCTACAGCCATTAACCGATATTTATTTGCATTCCCACCTGGAATTTGAAATAAGTCCCAATGGCGATATTCGTTATGTCTATCTTTTCCTGATCATTGCCTTTTTCGTGCTTGTGCTCGCCTGTATCAATTTTATGAACCTCTCAACGGCTCGCTCAGCGAGTCGATCAAAAGAGGTGGGCATGCGAAAAGTGGTTGGTGCCAACCGCGCGCAGTTAATCCGTCAGTTTATAGGCGAATCGATATTGCTGGCCTTGTTGGCCCTATTGTTTGCCGTTGTTCTCGTTGAAGTCTCACTCCCTGCGTTCAATGCCTTTATCCAACGCGAATTGGTATTGGATTACACGGGAAGTTGGGATGTGTTGTTTGCTCTGCTCGGGGTTGCGTTGTTTGCGGGCATGCTCTCTGGAATTTACCCTGCCTTTTTTCTCTCAGCTTTTCAGCCAGTAGAGGTGTTAAAAAGCACGCTGAAGCGGGGGTTGAAGACATCCAGTTCCCGAAAAACCCTCGTCGTATTTCAGTTTGTCATTTCGATCATTCTCATTATTGGAACAGTTGTCGTTTACCATCAATCGGATTACATCAAAAACAAGAAACTCGGCTTCAATAAAGAACAGGTAATCGTCATACCGATTGATAGACAATTGGCGAAGCGATATAAACCCACAGTATCAGCGCATGCAGCTGTATTAAATGTGTCGGCGTCTTCTACCGTACCAGGGCGAGAGATTGCCGCCCATCTTTTCCGTCCTTCCCTGGACGTTGCACACAAAGATGCATCACTCCTGAACGTGATGCATGTAGATCAAGAGTTTATCCAGACATTCGGTATTGAAGTTTTAGAAGGGAGAGCTTTTTCGGAGGATGTTGGAAGTGATCGGAATGGCGCATTTATCCTCAATGAAGCCGCTATGCGACACTTTGGATGGACTTCCTGCGCCAATCAAAAGTTTGAAAATGTCTATCCAGAAGGTGGTGGATTGAAAGTGGAGGTTCAGGGAGATGTCGTGGGAGTTGTGAAGGACTTTCATTATAAGTCTCTCCACCATGAAATTGAACCGCTTGTGATCATGATGGGAGGGGGGTGGACAGACTACCTTTCCCTCCGGATACGCTCGGACGATATTGCTGGCACACTGAAGTTTCTAAAAACCCAATGGCACGAGGTCGTACCGAATACGCCATTCGATTATTCCTTTCTCGACGACGATTACGACAAACTGTATCGCACAGAAGAACAGATAGGCACACTCTTTGGCCTCTTCTCGATCCTCGCCATCTTTGTCGCCAGTCTCGGCCTGTTCGGACTCGCCTCTTTCACCGCACAACAGCGCATAAAAGAAATCGGCATCCGCAAAGTATTGGGCGCATCGGTTTCTAACCTCGTGCTCATGTTATCGAAAGAGTTCGCCCTGCTCGTCGGACTTGCCAATCTCATTGCCTGGCCAATCGCCTACTACGCGATGAACAGGTGGTTACAGGACTTCGCTTATCGCATTGACCTGAATATATGGGCGTTTATTCTGAGTGGTTTTCTGGCATTGTTTATCGCGTTGTCCACAGTGAGTTATCAAGCCTATAAAGTTGCCCGCACCAATCCCATTGATGCCCTGCGATATGAGTGAGTTATCAGATCGCCCACCTGCGTTCAAAATCTTCAAGAGGTTCGTCAAAATCATCTGACATTTTAACAAGCCCCTTTGCGCTGCCGAATTTTGGAACTGGTTGTTTGCGCGAGATTGCCTCTTGATCTATCAGTGCCCATGCTTCATCGCTCGCCTTGTCCCACTGGTCTAATTCAGACTTGAGTTCAGGCGTCATATCCACCGGACGAATGAGAATATCTACATAGATACCATTGGGCAAAGGGGTATTGCTCTGGGGCACAACCACACCGTCTTTGATAATCCCTGGAATTGTCCAACGCTCGGTTTTCATAAAAAAAGTCTCCAACACGCAATGCGAATTTCTTCTTGATTATCGTGATTTTAAATATCATGAATTTCCAGTAGTTTTGCAATTCTGTATTTCTAAGAGGTATAAAATGTTCAGAGCCAGTGTTGAAATATCTTTATTCAGTAGCTATCTGAAAACAGCGATCCGCAACCTCGCCAGGCATCGCATCTACTCCGCCATCAACATCATCGGCATTGCCATCGGCCTCGCCTTCTGCATTATCACCTTCCTCTTTGTATATCATGAATGGACCTACGATACCTTTCACGAAAACGCCGACCGCATCTATCGGGTTTACGTAGATCGGCAAAACTTGTGGATTAGCAGTAGGATTAGCAGTCTTACACCAGAACCCCTCGGACCTGCACTAACAGAAGCATTTCCAAATATGCAGACGATTCGTTTCGTAAATGGTGGAGGAAAAATTGGTACGGAAAACCGCGCTTTTTGGGCAAAATTGGGTTATGTTGATCCCAATTTCCTCGACATTTTTTCTTTCTCAGTCATTCACGGCGACCCTACTCAAGCGCTCCAAGACAAGTATTCTACTGTTATAACAGAAAAAATCGCTCAAAAGTATTTCAACAAGGCCAACCCGGTCGGGGAACTGCTTCCAATTCAGCGCGGGGAGGAAATTCAAAACTATACTATTACAGGTATTGTGCAAAACGTTCCCAAAAACTCCACTCTTCAATTTGACATACTACTGCCATTTGAAGGACGATCATGGCTATCTGGATTATTCGGGGGCCGAGTCAACCCATGGAATTCAAACTACGTGGCTACGTATATGATGCTCCCTCAAAATGTATCCCCAAATAGTGTTGAACAACAATTTTCCAGGTGGACCAAAATCTGGTGGGGCGAAGACAGAAAGATAATGCTCAACAGAGAAGAGACACAGCTCAAACTCCTCCCTATCACCCAAATGCATTTCTCCCAAATCAGGGGGGTATATAATAGCAGTAATCCAGTTTATTCATACATCTTATTGGGCATTGCACTACTCGTGCTATTTATCGCCTGTGTCAACTTCACCACCCTGACCCTCGGCAGGCAGGCAACGCGAGCGCGAGAAGTCGGCTTGCGAAAAGTCGTCGGCGCAGGGCGCATGCAAATCGCAAACCAATTTATCGGAGAATCGCTCTTACTCATCTTCATCGCACTCATCGCCGGCATTGCCATCGCAGAACTCGCCTTGCCAACATTCAACAACCTGATCGGAAAATCCCTGTCCCTGACCGACGGTCTCAATCTCTCAACACTCGCCTTTCTCATTCTGCTGGTCAGCTTTGTTGGCATCACAGCAGGGGGTTATCCAGCTTTTATCCTATCCCGATTGCAGCCAACCCAAATTATAACGAGCAGACTGCAAATTAAAACGGGCAATCGTTTTGGCAGCGTATTGGTCATTTTTCAGTTTGTCCTTTCGATATTTTTAATCATCACCACTCTGATGATGGGCAAACAACTCACATTTTTGCGTACCAAACCTCTGGGATATCAAACCGAAAATATCGTCACCTTTTCGACCTATCGCTTAAAAGAAGAAAGCAAAACCCTACCAACCGTTTTTCGGGATGCGGTGATGTCTCACCCTGCAGTGATCAGCACAACCTGGCTTAACCACCGTCTCAATGACAGGGGGCGTAGCGGGCACTATGTAACTTATAAAGGAAGCCCAAGGCAATACGTTGAAAGCATTAGCATTGATTACGATTTGTTCAAAACACTCGGTATGAAACTCGTCGCAGGTCGAGAATACGACAGAGAATTTCCAACCGATGCCAAAGAAGCGATCATTGTCAACGAGGCACTGGTTAAAAAACTCGGCATAGAAGATCCAGTCGGCAAAACAATCAAACTGGGCTTACGAGCCAGAACCATCATCGGCGTTGTTCAAAATTTCCATTTTCGCTCTTTGCATCACGAAGTTGACCCTTCTGTTCTGCCACTCAGTACAAGCACCGGACGCTTGTGGGTTCGCATTCACTCCGAAAATGTACCGGGCACCATCGCTTTTATCAAAGAACAGTGGGAAAAACTCGCACCCAAACGGACATTCTTCTTTTCATTCATCGATGAAGACTTAGATGGACAATACAAAAAAGAAGAACGCTGGAATCAAATGATCCAATACGCCACGGGATTCGCTATCTTCATCGCGGGACTCGGCGCATTTGGACTGGCAGCATTGGCTGCTGCGCGACGCACCAAAGAAATTGGCATTCGCAAAGTATTGGGCGCATCACAATCTCAAATCTTGTCCCTGCTCTCGCGGGAATTTATCCTCTACATCGCCCTTGCCAGCTTCATCGCATTTCCAATCGCCTATTACGCAACCAATCAATGGTTACAAACCTTCGCCTACCGCACTGAATTGGGGGTGAACGCATTCTTACTCGGTAGCGTGGTCATGTTCTTTGTCGTACTCACAACCGTCACCACTCAGACCCTCAAAGCAGCACGCGCAAACCCGGCGGATGCCCTGCGAGATGAGTGAGACTGGAGCTGGGGACCGGGAGCTGCCGACCGCTGACTGCTTGCGCTTCGCCATCAGGAGGCTTCTTATGATCAAAAATTATCTAACCGTTGCGGTCCGCAATTTGATGCGGCACAAATTGTACACATCCATCAATGTATTGGGACTTGCCATTGGATTGGCGTGTGGCATTTTGATCCTGTTGTATATCCAACAGGAATTTTCAGTAGATCGCGATCACACACTGGGCGACCGCATTTACAAAGTGATTCGAGAAGAACGCGGCAGCACACAAACAACTTATGGCAGTGGTACATCAGGTGCCCTTGGACCTGCGTTAGAAGAAACATTTCCCGAAGTAGAAACAACTGTGCGTATCTGGCAGCAGTGGGGCGTATCTGCAAAATATGGCGAGCACCAGGGTCAATATATTTCGGCGCTGGTAGATGACAACTTTTTGGACGTATTCGACTTTCCCCTGATAAAAGGCGATCCAAAGACCGCGTTTCGCACGCCCTACTCTGCGGTCATTACCGACGACATGGCGCAACACTTATTTGGCGATACTGATCCAATGGGCAAAACATTTTCAATCGACATTCGCAGTTTTCCGGGCGAGTACACAGTAACCGGCATTGTAAAGAAGTCACACCTCTCATCAGACCTTTACCTCCCATCAGACCTTTATTTTCAAATACTCTTAACCACAATACCCCCCGTAGGAGAAACGCAAGAGGCGTGGACGATGTGGATGCCTTTGCAATTGTGGCGTCCGATAAAAACCTATGTGCTATTAAAAGAAGGTAACTATTTAGGTTGTTGCGTTTAGGGTTATAAAAGTCTATCCTATGTCTGAGTGAGTGATTTATGTTTTGTTTAATGAAAGGATGTGGAATTGCGTCGTCCAGAAGATATTGTTGGCCTTCATCACCTCATAGATGAGTTATTAAGTCGCATTGAGCACTTGGAAGCAGGGCATGAGTGCTTAAGTCTTGAGACTGAGCAATTACGCGAAGAGAACGTGCAATTACGCGAAGAAAATGCCCGCCTCAAGCGGCAAGTAGGTCAAGATAGCCAGAATAGCCATCGTCCCCCATCCAGCGAGGGATATCGCAAAAAGCCAGCCTTTCCCAAGTCGAGTCAGAAGCGTCGGCGCGGTGGTCTGCGCGGTCATAAGGGTCAAACGTTGTCGCAGGTTGAGACCCCGGATGTGGTGGTTCCCCTGCGGGTTGAAAAGTGTTCTTGCGGTCAGGATTTGTCCACCGCTGCCCAAAGTCTGCTTGCGCGTCGCCAATGCTTTGATCTGCCAGAGCCTCGTATGGTGGTGACCGAATATCAGACCTTTGGGTGTTCTTGTTCGCGCTGTGGCGCCTATCACACTTCTCGCTTTCCACCTCCTATCTCTGCGCCGGTGCAATATGGGTCGCGTGTTCGTGCCTTATCCTGTCTGCTCAATGTGGACTATCGGCTTCCGTTCAAGAAAATCAAGCATCTGTTTGAAGACCTGTTTGGGCATGGCATCAATGAAAGCACGCAACAGGATGCCTTGGACTTGGCCTATCGGGGCTTAGAAAAGACCGAATCGGTGATTAAGAAACGGCTGATGGCAAGTCCGGTGGCGCATTTTGATGAGACCGGACTGAGGGTAGCAGGCCGCCTGCACTGGCTGCATGTCTCAAGCACAGGACACGAGACACATTTGTTCGTGCATCAAAAACGGGGACGTGAGGCGTTGCAAGGAGCCGATTCGGTGCTTAACACCTTCCCCGGTTGGGCCGTCCACGATAGCTATGCGAGCTATTTCACCTCTTGGCCTTGTCGCCATAGTCTTTGCGGTGCACATCTCCTGCGCGAACTCACCGATGCCTATGAGAATGGGAGCCGATGGGCCAAGCACATGCACCGCTTCCTCTTAGCCCTTTATCGCATGAGTGTGCAAGGCACAACCAATCTGCCCGAAGCGAAGCAGCCCAAAGCCCGCCAAATCTATCAACGTCTGCTCCTTTATGCCCAAAAGAAGGAACCGCCACCTGTCAAGAAGACTGGCAAGAAGGGACGGGCAAAAGGTAGTCGTGCCTATAACTTACTCCAACGGCTCATCACACATCAAGACGCGGTATTGGCCTTTGCCTTTCACCATGCTGTCCCGTTCACCAATAATCAAGCCGAACGAGACTTGCGCCCGGCAAAAGTCAAACAGAAAGTCGCCACATGCTTTCGCACCTTGGCAGGGGCCAAGAGATATGCACGCCTCCAAGCCTTCCTCTCAACCTTGAGAAAACAGCGCATCCCTGTCTTGAAAGAACTTGCACTGGTCTTGAAAGAACACAACTATACCCTTGATTACTCACATACCTAAATAGTTACAAAAGAAGAACAAAACGCAGAAATCCTACAAGCGAAAATGCAGTCGTTGATCAAACAGTATATGGGGGATGAAGTTGCGGCAAAAAACACCTACCATTTGCAGCCCCTGCACCGCGTGTACTTGTATGGTGAATCCGATTTTAACCCGGCTGCCAACAGCCCTATTCAAAAAATTTACATGCTGGCGGTTATCGGACTGATCGTGGTGGTCATTGCCTGCGTGAATTTTACAAATCTGGCAACTGCACGCGCTGTCACCCGCAAGCGTGAAGTAGGCGTGCGAAAAGTGGTTGGCGCGCATCGCCTGCAACTGATGGTTCAGTTTTTGAGCGAATCCCTGCTTTTAACCTGCGCTGCCCTGCTGATTGCCCTGGCACTGGTCGAGATATGCCTGCCCCTATTCAACCAATTTGTGTACAGCGATTTACATCTCAACGCAGCTATCGTGATAGCAGGTGCCCCAGCAGTGCTGACACTAACATTGATAGTCGGATTGCTGGCGGGATGGTATCCAGCATTTTTCCTTTCCTCCTTTCGCCCGGTCACAGCGTTAAAAAGCAGTGCGTTTTCCTCACCGGGTTCCACAGGACTGCGGAAAGGACTCGTGGTTTTTCAGTTTGGCATGTCCATCTTGCTGGTGATCTGCACCCTGGTGGTTTATCAACAACTGCGATTTATAGACACCAAAGATATGGGTTTCACGCGCGATCACATTGTGAGTTTGCCGATTTTTCTCCGCGATTTTAAGAAGGAATCCAACCCACAAATGCGCCTTTCGGCACGCTACCTTATGGTCAAACAGGTCTTTCTCGAACACCCCAATATCCTCAGCGCGTCGGCACTGCGATACCGCATTACGGGATACGGCGGACTACCGCGACTAATCTGGCCCAATGGAGACCGAACAAAAGAACGGACAATTCGCATAAACGAAGTTGATGATTCTTTTTTTGAGACATTTGACATTCCCTTACTTCGCGGTCGCACCTTTTCAGCCGATGTTGCCAGCGATACCTCTCAGGCAATTATTTTGAACGAAACAGCCGTGCACCTGCTCGGCTGGGAGGAAGATCCGATTGGCAAACAGATCGAATCTCCAGAATTTCAAAATCAAACCCTGACCGTAATTGGCGTTGTAAAAGACTACCACAGCTTGACGCTCCGAGAAGAAATAGCCCCCATGGGGTTTTTGGCCCGTTGGGAGGTATTTTATTCGCTGGCCTTACGCATCCGCCCGGAAAACACCGCGCAGACCCTGTCCTTTCTCGAAACACAGTGGAAACGCTTTGTGCCGGATGAACCCTTTGAATATTACTTCCTGGATGAAATCATATACTTGCACTATTTCGACGAACGGCGCACCGGCAAAATGCTCGGGGTATTTTCACTACTGGCAATTTTTGTAGCGTGTTTGGGACTGTTTGGACTGGCGGCGTTTATGGTTCAGGCTCGCACCAAAGAAATTGGCGTGCGGAAAATACTGGGCGCATCCACACCGCATCTAATGATGCTACTCTCGCGCGAATTTATGTTGCTCATTCTGCTCGCCAACGGCATTGCCTGGCCAATCGCCTACTATCTGATGCACGACTGGCTCTCCGGGTTTGCCTATCAGACAGACCTGAATGTAGTGCCATTTGTTGCGAGCGCAATAATGGCTCTGATCATCGCCTTTGGAACCGTGAGCATGCAAGCCATTCGCGCAGCGCGATCCAATCCGATTGATGCGTTGCGATATGAGTGAGCCATTTCTATGAATACCCCCAATACTCCCCGCTCTTCCGCCCAGCCCAAGCCCACTCCAGTTTTCAGGGCAGATCGCCTCGGATCCTTAAAACAATTCCTGAATCTGATCTGGTTATTGCGCCTCGTTCTGAAAGTGGCACCATCTCCGGCTCTCTTATGGGCGTTTACGTCCCTCATTCGCAGCCTCGTACTGCCCATCAACCTGTGGATTACCAAGTATTTGGTTGATGCTGTGGTCGATATGGTTCGATCCAGCGGATCCCCGAACTCGGTATTCACCTATCTAACTTTCCTTCTCGCGGGACTTTTTATTCAGCGATTGGTGGGGTGGATAGACCCATGGTTGAGCGGCAAATTCCAACAAGCCGCAGGAAGGGAACTGACCCGCCTCGTCATCGTCAAAGCCCCTCGCCTCTCATTAGAACAATTCGAGCACACGGGCTATTACGATGAACTCACGCGCGCCATGTCTCAAACCGAACAAAAAGGACCTGATATTTTAGACCAGGTCATGAGCGTCGTCCGCAACCTCTCCAGCCTGATCGGATATGGTGCTGTTCTCTGGGTCATCCATCCTTTTATCCTGATGGGCGTAGTGGGACTTACAGGGGTATCTATCTGGATAGCCATGAAGGGAGGTCAGGATGTCTGGTCTGTCTTGAGTCGCCAAACATTTAAGCGGCGTTTGGCAGATTATTACGGCGCCATACTAATTGACCGCAATACAGCTAAAGAGGCGCGTCTTTATGATTTGAAACAATATTTGATTGACAGGTGGACAAAACTCTATTGGGACTCCAGAAATGAATTGCGCCGCGAGGCTATCCGGGTAGATCTCAAACAGTTTGGCACGTACGGCATCGCCGTTCTGGCAAGTATCAGTGCCTTATACTATATTGCCGTCAGTCCGTCTGTAAATGCATCTCCCGGTCTCTATACGATTTTCTTTCAAGCGGTTTCGGGCATCCTCGATCCCATGTATTTGATCGTACTGGCCCTTCGCCAGTTAGGAGAATCTTCGGGTTATGCGTCAGACCTGCGCCATTTTCTCGACCTGCCCGAATACAGTGCCCCATCTCCTGACCCGACAAAAAATACCAGACCATTTCCAAAACCCTTGCGCCAAGGCATCGTCGTAAAAAATGTGACTTATACCTACCCCGGAAGCGAAGCCCCTGCGCTCCGAAATCTAAATCTCGAGATCAACGCCGGAGAAAAAGTCGCCATTGTCGGCGAAAATGGATCGGGTAAAACCACCTTTGTCCGCCTGTTATTGGGACTCTATCGCCCCGATTCAGGCGTGATTTTAGCCGATGGCATTGATTATCAAGACATAGAACCACATGTGCTCTATCGCGCATACTCAGCCGTCATGCAATCTTATGTCCGCTACCATCTTTCTCTCGCCGAAAACATCGCCCTATCCCAGGTTCAAACCGAAGAACAGAAACTCGCTGTAAATCGCGCCGCTGTTCAAGTGGGTGCGGATATAACCGATTCTTTGCCCCAGGGATACGACACACTCATCGGCCCCGAAATGGGTGGCGTCGATCTTTCGGGAGGACAGTGGCAACGCGTGGCACTCGCAAGAGCCTTTTTCCGAAATTCTGAAGTAATCGTCCTCGACGAACCCACTGCTGCCCTGGACCCAATGGCTGAACTCGCAATTTTTGAACGCTTTCGGGAACTCGCTGCCGGGCGCACCGCATTAATGATCGCCCACCGACTCGGCATGGCGCGTTTGGCAGACCGCATCCTCGTCTTTCGCGGAGGAACCGTTATAGAAGAAGGCACACACGATCAGTTGTTGCGCGAAGGTGGAGAGTACGCAGAGATGTTTGAATCTCAAGCGAGGTGGTACCGATGAGCCTGGAGAAATCATCCGAACGAAAAAGCCTGTGGCGTCCTATTGTCGCTATGGTTATCGAACTCTGGCGCGCACATCCCATTGCTTTTGTCGTTTTAATTGCCACCACAGTGATACCGGGATTTTCTTACATTGCCTATGCCCTGGCTACGCGGGGACTGATTAATGCCCTCGTCGAATCCCCCACGCCCGGTGCCTGGGATATCCCGACCTATATGCTCCTCTACATCGCAGCCACTTTGGTTGAGATGACCATGAATATGATTCGTCCGATCATCATGGCCTATCTCCGCGACCACGCGACTTATCACATACAATCGCGCATTTACGAACAAGCCGCCAATGCGCCGCTCATCCGATTTGAAGATGGTGCGTTTTACGACTGTATCCGACGTGCGAATAACAATTTAGGCGACCGCCTCACGGAATTGCTCAACAGCCTGCTCCTTCCCCTTTGGCAGTTTTCCATTGCCGCTTCAATTGCCGGCACTTTGTTTGTCGTGCATCCGTGGGTCATTCCAATCATGGCACTTGGAATCATCCCCTCTCTTCTGCTACAATCAAAACGCGCCCACATGGTGTACGATGTGCAACGAAAGCACACCTTGACCGACAGGCTGCGGCATTATTACCAGGAATTGCTCACAGATAGACAAGCTGCGGCTGAAGTGCGCCTCTTCGATTTGTCGAGATTTTTGCACAATCGCTGGGCGCATTCATGGCGAACGCGCGAAAAAGACGTTTTGAATGTCCATAAACGCGACTCGGGCTATCATGCATTTGGAGGCTTCTGGGAATGGCTGAGCTATGCCGGTGCGCTATCTCTAATTATCTATTCCGTTGTTATGGGACAAGCCACAATTGGCGATTTGGCCGTGGTGATCAGTTATGCGACGCGTTTCCAAAATTTTTTACAGGGCACCGTCCAGAGCGTGGGCGATATACTCGAACACTCGGAATTTCTGGGCGATGCGTTCGAGTTTTTCGCGCTCGCGAAAGAGCAGGAGAAAGAGCCAACCGAGAAAATCAGTGCGCCCCACATTGAACAGACATCCAACACAAAACAGGGACTCGCCATCACTGCCCAGGATGTTACTTTCACCTATCCATCAGGGACTGATCCCGTAGTTAAAAATGTGAATTTACAAATTCAAGCCGGAGAGAAAATCGCGATTGTGGGAGAAAATGGAGCCGGCAAAACAACACTGGTAAAATTACTCATCGGACTGTACGTTCCCGACGCGGGTGAGATTTACATGGTGGATGGAGATATAGATAAACGATCACCCGAAGAAGTGCAAAGTCGCGTTGCAGCGGTTTTTCAAGACTATGCAAAATTTGATCTGAAACTCAGAGAAAATATCGGATTTGGACAGTTGGACGCCCTGTCTGACGACACCAGACTCCACGCTGCTGCACACCAGGCGGACATCCTCGATATTCACGCAGACCTGAGCGATGGATGGGATGGATATCTCGGAAGAAAATTTGGAGACCGCGATCTATCTGGCGGACAGTGGCAAAAAGTAGCACTGGGACGAGCCTATCTCAAAGATGCGGATCTGGTCGTGCTCGATGAACCGACATCGGCATTAGATCCCAAAGCAGAATTGGCCCTGTTTGAGCGATTCGTAGATCTGACAGAGAATCGCACAGCACTCATGATTTCTCACCGCCTGGGAGCTGCCCGATTGGCCGACCGCGTCATTGTGATGAGGGATGGCCAAATCATCGAATCCGGTTCTCATGAAGAATTACTGAATCTCAATGGCGAATATGCCAGGCTATTTTCCGCCCAGGCACAATGGTATCAATAAATTTTTAAGAAGGCTTCTCATGATCAAAAATTATCTGACCGTTGCGATCCGCAATTTGATGCGGCACAAATTGTACACTGCCATCAATGTATTGGGACTTGCCATCGGGCTGGCGTGTGGCATTTTGATCCTGTTGTATATCCAACAGGAGTTTGCAGCAGATCGTTTTCACACCCTGGGCGACCGCATTTACAAAGTGATTCGAGAACAACGCAGCAGCACACAAACAACTTATGGCAACGGCACATCAGGCGCACTCGGTCCTGTGTTGGAAGAAACATTTCCCGAAGTAGAAACAACTGTGCGTATCTGGTGGGGGGGGGTGTCTGCACAATACGGCGAGCGCAAGGGTCGATACTCCTTTGCGCTGGCAGATGACAACTTTTTAGACGTATTTGATTTTCCCCTCATAAAGGGCGACTTAGAGACCGCATTTCGCACGCCCTACTCTGCGGTCATCACCGACGACATGGCGCAACACTTATTTGGCGATACTGACCCAATGGGACAAACATTTTCAATCGACGACAACAGTTTCCCTGGCAAGTACACAGTCACCGGCATTGTAAAGAAGCCACATCTCTCACCAGAGCTTTATTTTCAAATACTCTCAACCACCATACCCCCTGTAGAAGAAACACAACAAGTATGGACGATGTGGCGGCCTTTGCTATCGTGGCGTCCAGTAAACACCTTTGTGCTATTAAAAGCAGGGCAAAACGCAGAAACCCTACAAGCGAAAATGCAGTCGCTGATCAAGCAGTATATGGGAGATGAAGTTGCGGCTCAACATAAGTCTCATTGGCCTCATTATCCCCTTCAGTCGTTGATCAAGCAGTATATGGGAGATGAAGTTGCAGGAAAAAATACCTACTATTTACAGCCCCTACACCGCGTGTACTTGCATGGCGAATCCGATTTTAACCCAACTGCCGACAGCCCCATGCAACACATTTACATGCTGGCAGCCATTGGGCTGATCCTCGTGGTCATTGCCTGCGTGAACTTTACAAACCTGGCAACTGCACGCGCTGTCACCCGCAAGCGCGAAGTGGGCGTGCGAAAAGTGGTTGGCGCGCATCGCCCACAACTGATGGTCCAATTTTTGAGCGAATCCCTGCTTTTAACCTGTTCCGCCCTGCTGATTGCCCTCGCACTGGTCGAGATATGCCTGCCCTTATTCAATCAATTTGTGCGCGGCGATTTACACCTCAACGCGGCTATCGTGATGGCAGGTGCGCCAGCGGTATTGGCACTCACATTGTTGGTCGGATTACTGGCGGGATGGTATCCAGCGTTTTTCCTCTCCTCTTTTCGCCCGGTAACAGCATTAAAAAGCAGTGCGTCTTCCTCCCCGGGTTCCACTGGACTGAAGAAAGGACTCGTAGTTTTTCAGTTTGGCATGTCCATTTTGCTGGTGATCTGCACCCTGGTGGTCTATCAGCAACTGCGATTTATAGACACCAAAGATATGGGTTTTGCGCGCGATCACATTGTGAGTTTGCCGATTTTCGTCCAGGACTTTGCCGGAGAGCCAAACCCACAAAAACGTCTTTCAGCACGCCACCAGATGGTCAAACAGGTCTTTCTCGAACACCCCAATATCCTCAGCGCATCAGCACTGCGATACCGCATTATAGGATACAGCGGACGACTGCGACTGGCCCGATGGAGACCGCACAAAAGAACGAACATTTCGCATAAACGAAGTTGACGACTCGTTTTTTGAAACATTTGAAATCCCCGTACTTCGCGGTCGCGCCTTTTCAGCCGCTATTGCCAGCGATACCTCTCAGGCAATTATTTTGAACGAAACAGCCGTGCGCCTGCTCGGCTGGGAGGACGACCCGATTGGCAAACAGATTGTGTTACCAGCATATGACAACCTATCCCTGACCGTAATAGGCGTTGTAAAAGACTACCACAATTTGACACTAAGAGAAGAAATCGCCCCCATGGGGTTTTTGGCCCGCTGGAAGATGTTTTATGCGCTGGCTTTACGCATCCGACCAGAAAACACCGCGCAAACCCTGTCCTTTCTCGAAACGCAATGGAAACGCTTTGTGCCAGACGTACCCTTTGAATATCACTTTTTGGACGAAATCATAGATTGGATCTATTTCAACGAGCAACTCACCGGCAAAATGCTCGGGATATTTTCGTTGCTCGCAATTTTTGTGGCGTGCTTGGGACTATTCGGACTGGCGGCATTTATGGTGCAGTCTCGCACCAAAGAAATTGGCGTGCGGAAGGTACTGGGCGCATCCACCTCGCATCTGGTCATGCTACTCTCGCGCGAATTTATATTCCTCGTTCTTCTCGCCAACGGCATCGCCTGGCCAATCGCCTACTATCTGATGCACAACTGGCTCTCTGGATTTGCCTATCAGACAGACCTGAATGCATTGCCCTTTGTTGCAAGTGCGATAATGGCTCTGATCATCGCATTTGGAACCGTGAGCATGCAAGCCATTCGCGCAGCGCGGTCCAATCCAATTGATGCACTGCGATATGAGTGAAAATGGGGGCTGGGGGCTGGTTGGACTGATGGCTTGCTACGAGATAACAGGATGGAACAGGTGATAAAATCATGATCAAAAATTATCTGACAGTTGCGGTCCGCAACATCGCCAGAAACAAAACCTTCTCTGCGATCAACATCCTCGGCCTTGCAATTGGCATGGCCTGTTGCATCCTCATTTTGCTCTATGTTCAATACGAAATGAGCTACGACCAGCACCACGAACACGGGCATCGAATTTATCGGGTTGCCGCAAAGGTGAAAATCGGCGAGGTCCTGCGTCAAGCCCCGGTCACGCCATTTCCGATGGGACCTGCACTTGTCAAAGACTATCCCGAAGTGATAGAGGCTGTGCGGTTTTTCGAGGGAACCGATCCAAGAACGCTTGTTGAGGACCAACACGGTCAGGTCTTCTTTGAAGATAATCTTTGGTTCACCGATCCTAATTTTTTTCAAGTCTTCAATTTTCCACTCAGCAAGGGGGATCCAGAGACAGTATTTTTGGAGCCCCATTCTGTTGTGATTACAGAAGCAGTAGCTCAGAAGTATTTTGGCGGACAAAACCCGATAGGTCAAATCCTGTCGTTCTATGAATTGGAAAGAAAAAAAGCATTTAAGGTGACAGGTGTTTTGAAGGACACGGTTCACAACTCTCATTTCCGATTCGACTTTCTCGCGTCTCCTATATCCCATCATCAACCAGATTGGACAACGAATGTTTTTTATACCTATTTGCTACTTCAGCAAAGTGATTCTGCTCGTGAATTAGAAGCGAAATTGCCCGACTTTATTGAGGCACATACAGGTGGACAAAGCAAAGCTACAGGCTTTAAAATCGATTACTTCCTACAACCCCTGACCGATATTCATTTGCATTCCCGTTTAGAAGCGGAAATGAGTGAAAACAGCGATATTCGTTATGTTTATCTTTTCCTCATCATTGCCCTTTTTGTGCTCATACTCGCCTGTGTCAATTTTATGAACCTCTCCACGGCTCGCTCAGCAACTCGAACAAAAGAGGTCGGCATGAGAAAAGTCGTTGGCGCCAACCGCCTGCAACTAATCCGTCAATTTATGGGTGAATCCATATTGCTGGCGTTATTGGCCCTATCTTTTGCCATCGCTTTTGTCGAAGTCGCACTCCCTTCATTCAACGCCTTTATCCAGCGCGAATTGGTATTGGATTACACGGGAAATTGGCATGTCGTGTTGACCTTGCTCGGTGTGGTGTTATTTGCAGGGCTGCTCTCTGGGATTTATCCCGCCTTTTTCCTCTCCGCTTTTCAGCCAGTAGAGGTGCTAAAAAGCACCTTGAAGCGAGGATTGAAGACCTCCAGTTCCCGCAAAACGCTCGTCGTATTTCAGTTTGTCATTTCAATCATTCTTATTATTGGAACAGTTGTCGTTTACCATCAATCGGATTACATCAAAAACAAGAACCTTGGCTTCGATAAAGAACACGTCATTGTGATGCCCTATCCCGGTATGCGTGTGACAGAGCGTTATAAATCGCAATTGTCGGGGTATGCAAATGTATTGAACACCTCGAAGTCTTCAAGTGTGCCTGGCCGACGTGTTGCCGGTAGCTTTTTTCGCGCTCATGGTGATGACACATCTCATGGTCGTTCCGCGATGAACAAGATTGTGGTTGATCGCGAATTTATCTCGACTTATGGTCTTGAACTTGTAGAAGGTAGAGACTTTTCAAAAGATATGATGAATGACGGAGAGGGAGAACTCATCCTGAATGAAGCCGCCATGCGACACTTTGGATGGACTTCGTGTGCGGGTAAGGAAGTGGAAAATATATGGCCACAGGGTGGTGAGGTGAAGGTAGAGTATAGAGGAGAGGTCGTAGGTGTGGTGAAAGACTTTCATTATCAGTCCCTGCATCATCAAATAGAACCGCTAATTATCACCACGGTTGAGAAGTGGTTTGAGTATTTTGCTATCCGAATTCGTTCCGATGATGTCGCAGGTACACTCGGTTTTTTGAAGACACAATGGAAGGAAATTGCGCCGAATAAGCCATTCGACTATTTCTTTCTCGACGACGACTACGACAAACTGTATCGCACAGAAGAACAGATCGGCACTCTGTTTAGCCTCTTCTCTATCCTCGCCATCTTTGTCGCCAGCCTCGGACTGTTCGGACTCGCCTCTTTCACCGCACAACAGCGCATCAAAGAAATCGGCATCCGCAAAGTATTGGGCGCATCGGTTTCTAATCTCGTGCTCATGTTGTCAAAAGAGTTTGCATTACTTGTCGGCATTGCAAATCTTATCGCCTGGCCAATCGCCTATTACGCAATGAACAGGTGGCTACAGGATTTTGCCTATCGCATTGATCTGGATATATGGGCATTTGTTCTGAGTGGTTTTCTCGCGTTATTTATCGCATTGACCACGGTGAGTTATCAAGCCTATAAAGTCGCCCGCACCAATCCCGTGGATGCCCTGCGATATGAGTGAGCTATCAGGTCGCCCACTTGGGAAACCGACGGTCTAAGACCAAACGCAACTTGCTGTTCTAAAAAAAGTCTATATTTACCACTCGGATCTGGACGATTGGGAGACTCAAAGAAATTAACTGTGGTCAAAATGGCAACTTCCCACCTGATTGTTGATACAGACATCATCACAATGATTGCAGGTATTTGCCTCTCCCAAGACCTTCCTCTGCTCACGCGCAAAACCGGCAGATGCCCTGCGATATGAGTGAGCCATTTCTATTTCATGACCTCGTCAATAGGCAAATCTATATCTGATTTTTCGACATCATCCAGTCCCAAGAAAATAGGATAGAATGATCGAATAAAATCTCCGCGGCTACCATCGGAATTGGTACTGCGATACAACACGAGATTGTAAGTCGCCCCATTGATCGTCACCCGGCGTTTGTCACTAATCTTGCCATGCACACTCTCGAAAAAGACGACCGTAGCCATAGCCATTTCACATTCGGGACTCGACCCGACAAAAAACCCACTCTTCCTCTTAAACAATTTCGCAATAGGCTTGCCCAGGGTATCCCTCACCGTGTTCACCATCTGTAAAGTGACCATATTGGGATTCATGGGTCCTTGTGAATCGTAATTATAGCCATAGAAGTTGACACGTTTATTCTTCTCGTCGAGGTAGAACTTAACCCAGGAATGGTATCCCGAGACGTCACCGAAAATCTCGCGTTTATTGTCCTGTCGCAGTTTGTATTTCCCCTCTCCAACAAAGACATGCTCAAACCCAGAACAGAAGTCTATTGTCCCGCGATTGGTGTACAGTTCAAACCACAAGCGATGGAGCACCTGACGAAACTGTGCCTCCGACAAATTTTCTCCAAGAGTCTGGTTAATGTAGTTTCGGGCGATCTGCATGGGTCGAGTTTGGAGAATCTGCGATAAAAAATACTGTTGCTCGGCCTCTTCTTCTTCAGTGGTAAACTCGGGATCTATAGTGCGGATAGCATAGTTATCCAACAGCTTCATGAAACTGACATAAGTTCGGTTGGGATCGAACAACTTGCCTTCATTCACCTTATGGAACAAAGGGCGCGTAGCCAAATCGATAGCCCGTTCTCCCGATGCCCTCACCTGCTCGTCCAACAGGATGTCAGCCTCTGGATCTACCCATTCCCCTGTCTTTGTGCGCCGACTCACAGAGAGTTGGTTCTCGTCACTATCCCAAATGCGTTGAAAGACATTATCCTTCGTCAAGTCAACAAGTCGAGACGATGCTGACTGACGTTCTTGAGATCGCACCGGCAAAGTAATAATGAGAGGTAACAACAGTCCGAGAAATATTGAGCGAAACATGGTTTTCTCCTCTGGGTTAGTGCCGACGTCCGGGCGGTGCTACCTGCCTCTGTAGGTAGGACATCGCTGGCATAAGAGCCTCCAAAACAAAAAAAGCGCGGACAATCTACCATAGGAGATGTATCTTTCCTATAGCAGCTCCCCCGCGCCATCAATTCAGTTGACGCAAAATAGTTGGTTTTGACAATAGGTCTCTATTGCTTGTTTACACCAATGATACGCTACAGGGCGTCATAATGCAAGTCTTTTGGGAGAGATTTCTCAGCCCAATGGACCTCCACCTTTCTTATAGGATGACTTAACCCATTTTAGTGGACTACTTATCTCTTTCAGATTTAAATATAATTCCTTTTCAGATTAAAAATACGCATTATAAACCCTTGTTTTTCCGCTTAAATTGCGGATATTTGTAAATGCGGATCCAGTGATCTCGAATGGACTTCTGAGAAGTTGTACACGATGGAGGCCTGAGATGAATATCTCGACAATTGATATGCCACAGGCTGAGCGTGTGGAAGTAAGCGAGGATACGCTGACGGCAGTGCTCTCTGATGGGCGAACCATCTCTGTGCCCCTGAAATGGTATCCCAGGCTCGCACACGCCACCGCCAAAGAAAGACGCAACTGGCGACGTACCAGTGGCGGCATCCAGTGGCCCGACCTGAATGAAAACCTCAGTGTTGAGGCACTGTTTGCAGGCCGTCCCTCAGTACAAAGACAGGGGCTTGACAAGCGACAGCGCGAAACAAAGCCGATGGGCCTGGACGAGTCTGCATTGGTGGAAGGGCGACTGATGGAAGTGAACTGGGCTTGCGGCACGGCGGAGTTGCACTACATCCCGCAAAGGATCGTGCCGTTGCGTTTCGATCCCACACTGAATGACGACATGCGCCGGCTGGCGACCCAGTATGTCGAGATCAGAGGCCGCGGTCGCTTCAACGACAATGACGAATGGGATATTATTTACGTAGAGCAGATAACCGGCACGCGATCATGGTCAGAGCCGTTTGACCTCGAGGCATTTCGCAACGACCCCAATCCGAAGATTTTTGACCCTGATAAAGTCGTTACCATTGACCTGACGGAAGAAGAGTGGGAGGCTTTCCACCGCGCGATATGTGAAGGACGGGATGTCTAATGCTTTCAAATCCTTCGCTTATAGTCCTCGATACCAGCGTTGTCTCAATACTCATACGCCGAGTAGAATCGGCTACCTACTACCGGGAGCGCATCGTGGGACGGCGTGCAGTCGTTTCATTCCAGACACTGGAAGAGTTATGGTTTGGTGCCTACAAAGGGAACTGGGGTGACAGGCGCAAGAATGCTCTAAGGCAGAGTCTTGACCGGTATGAGGTTATGTGGCCGAATTCTGACCTGGTTCGTATCTCTGCACATCTGCGTAGTGAACGGGAGCGTGTGGGGCGCAGGCTAAACACGGGAGATGCCTGGGTTGCTGCGACCGCACTACTCCTGGAGTGTCCGCTTGCCTCGGACGACCACGATTTCTCCGACATTCCCGACCTGGAACTTATCCAGGCACAGTCGACATAACCTGATCAGTCAAAGGAGTACCCAATGGCTGACATACTCGATTTCACCAAACCTCATGTATTGAGAAACGACGAAGAATACGATATCGCTGTCGCTGAAATCGATACCCTTCTCGACACAGACCCTCAGCCCGGATCAGAAGCGTATGAGCGGCTGGAGTTTTTGTCTGTACTGGTGCAGGCTTATGAAAACACGCATTTCCCGACCTATGAGCAATCGACACCCCAGGAAGTGGTTGATTTTATGCTGGATCAGAAGGGACTTTGCCGGGCGGATCTGGCAAAGTGGCTGGGCAGTCGCCGTCAGACAGCGGAATTTTTTGAAGGAACTCGGTCACTCTCTATTCGACAAATTGGCGCATTGCGAGCGCATCTGGGTATTCCAGCGGATTTGCTGATAGAGGTTGAAGCCGGGTGAAAGGAATCCTAAAAGACGCCATCCAGTCCCAAGAAAACTCCGAAACAAATTACTCACTCGAGATACCCGTTCGCTATGAACCATTCACTGTTCTCATATCTATCTTTACAAATTCAGCATATCCCATCTTCTTTCCAGTGAGCGAAAAGATGACCATTTCATGACACACGACAACAACACGCTGAAAGGTCTGGTATCGTTCCAATACGCGACTAACACGACCACGCACACTGGACATCGGCTCCCAATCTCTCGTCTCTCCTATAGGCCACTCACCTCCCAACTCACGCATTTCTGCCTCTGTTTCTCCGACAAGCTCCATCGAATCGCGCCATCCGCAAATCCATTCGTGCAGATCAAACTCGACTCGAAGCGGAAGATCGAGTATTCGGCTGAGTATAGCAGCCGATTGGAGCGCCCGTGACATTGGGGATGAAATAACGATCTGAGGACCTTCAGTTGATAGGGATTTTGAAGCATTCTCAATCTGGCTGATCCCCTTATCGGTCAACGGAATAATATGGGCTGCCCAACCCTTCTCTGCGCCTTTGAGATTCCCACCAGCAGCTAAATCCCAAATGGGTTCTCCATGCCGAATAAGATAGAAAGTCGTCATGCCTTGATCTCCATTGATATGTGAAACTGAAAGAATCTCAACAGCATACGCCATCACGCCTGTTGACCGTTTATCCGCCTGTTAAACCGCTTATCATCTTTTGCTTCTTAGAACGCGATAGATGCCTACCTTTTGATTGATCACAAAAGAGAAGTATTCACCGTCAAAAGGAGGATATCATGTCAAAATGGAAATACATCATATTGCAAATTAGTGTACTCTACCTCGCGCTTTTAACACCAGTTCCCGCATCTGCACAGACAGATAATGCACAACCTTTCAAAGTACAAATAACGGGGTCCGGGCATCCGATGATTTTGATTCCTGGTCTAAGTTCTTCCGGAGACGTTTGGCGCGAAACAGTCAGCCGATACCAGAATAGCTTTGAATGCCATGTCTTTACACTCGCGGGATTTGCCGGACAACCCCCCGTGCAAACAGAACATTATTTGCAAACCATGAGAGACGCGCTTATTGCATATATCCAGGAAAACGATCTAAAAAAACCAATCCTTGCAGGACATAGTTTGGGTGGTTTTCTATCTTTGTGGGTTGCTGCAAGCGTACCCGAAAGCGTAGGATCACTTATTATTGTCGATGCAGTGCCCTTTTTGCCCGCATTACAAAATCCGGTCGCAACAGTTGAATTTATGCGTGCACCAGCAGAACAAACACGCGCCTGGATACGCTCTCAAACACCTGAACAAAGAGAAAAAGCAACACCATCTATGCTCAAAATGATGATCACAGATCCCGCAAAAATAGATACGGCTGTCGTGTGGAGTCTATCTTCGGACCCAAACACAGTTGCACAAGCAATGTACGAAATGTTTTTGACAGACTTGCGAACCGAGATCAAAAAAATACAAACCCCTGTTCTGGTATTGGGAGCCTGGGTTTCGGGTCAATCTCATGGCGCAACGCGAGAAAGTTCACTGGCTATGTATCAGAAACAGTACGCTCATGTTGAGAATTGCGAAATATGGATGACGGACACTGGCAAACATTTTATTATGTGGGACGATCCAGAGGGCTACTTTAAAACCATTGATTCGTTCCTCTCTAACAAAACAACTGCGCCCCAGACTCTCAGGTGAGTACAATATGTCTGAGATCAAAAACCACAGCAAAGCGTATTGGACCTGTCAGATTTTGGGATGGGGAATATACGGCCTGCTCAACACGGTTTTCATATTTGCTTTTCAGACTGTTACGGCACAAGCATTTGGGATCACTATCTTTGGATCTGTGCAACTTTTGTTGTGGACACACCTGCTCAGAACCATATTCAAAAAGCGGCATTGGGTCACACTGCCTTTATGGAAACTGTTTATCAGAGTGTTGATAGCCGATCTTGTCATTGCGATTATCAGCCAGAGTATTCAGTTCCTTGGTTATTTTTATATAGTTGAGAATTATTTCAGTTGGAAATTGTATGGCCTGCAAATACTCAACACGAACTTTATCCTCTGGATATGGTCGCTGTTATATGTCGTGTTCTCCATGTTTGACATAACCAAACGCGGAGAACGCGAAAAATGGGAATTGCAAACAGCGGTTAAAGAAGCCGAATTGATGGCACTAAAAGCCCAGATAAATCCCCATTTTCTTTTTAACAGCCTCAACAATATCCGTGCTCTGGTCATCGAAAACCCCGCACGAGCACGCGACATGATCTCAAAATTGTCTGAGCTATTTCGATACGCGCTACGGGTTAGCAACACCAGAAGTGTGCTGTTGAAAGAGGAATTGGCAATTGTGAAAAACTATCTCCTGCTCGAAGCCACCCAGTTGGAAGACAGGTTGCGTTATCGGTTTGACATTGCACCGGAAACACGACAAGTCGAGATCCCGCCGATGACCATACAGACCCTGGTCGAAAATGCTATTCGGCACGGCATTGCACAGCATCCAGATGGTGGCGAAATCTCAATTCGGACAACCATATCCGCGTGCAATGACGCACAAACAGGCATCCAGCAACCTGTTATGGTGGTCTGCATTGTAAATACCGGTCAAATGAAAAACAACACAACAAATGACGGCATTGGCCTGCAAAATACCAGAGAACGTCTGCGCCTTTTATTTGGTAACACCACGCAATTGACAGTTGAAAATATTTCTCAAAATCAGGTCTGTGCGAAGTTTCAGGTTCCGCTCACTGGACAACGGATATGAATGCATTGATCGTCGATGATTCACGACTTGCCCGTCAGGAGTTAAAACATTTGCTCAAAGCCTTTGAGGCCATCACAGTAGTAGGTGAAGCCGCAAATGCAGATGTAGCACGGCAGCAACTCAAAAGGTTATCGGTCAATGTAATATTCCTCGATATTCAGATGCCCGGGCAAGACGGTTTTGAACTGCTTGAAACCCTTGACCAGGTACCACAGGTGATTTTTACAACCGCCTATGACGAATATGCCATTCGGGCTTTTGAAGTAAATGCGCTCGATTACTTGCTAAAACCTGTTCAGCCTGAACGCCTTGCAAGCGCGATTGAAAAACTACAAGCCCAAACGCCTTCTTCCGATGAAGCTGTTGCACTGGCATTGACCGATTCGAGTCGCGTTTTTGTAAAAGACGGTGATCAGTGCTGGTTTATCAAACTCTCAGACATTCAATTATTCGAAGTTTCTGGTAATTACACGCGGGTCTATTTTCAAAAATTCAAACCTCTTATTCCGCGTACTCTCAACCACCTTGAAGAGCGTTTGGACAAACGCATATTTTTTCGTGTCAATCGCCAACAAATTATCAATTTACAGTATATCGAAAAAATTGAGCCCTGGTTTCAAGGCAGCCTAAAAGTGTTGTTGAAAGGGGGCTATGAAATTGAAATTTCCCGACGTCAGGCACAAAAATTTCGAGAACGCCTGAGTCTTTAATCTGTGCGATCCAGCCACCACCAAAGAGGTAGTTTGGACTTATCTTAGTGGACAACTTATCGCTTTCAGATTAAAAATACGCATTATAAACCCTTGTTTTTTCGCTTAAATTTCGGATATTTGTAAATGCGGATCCAGTAATCCCGACTGGACAAATGACTGCATACTTTCTTAGTGGAGAAAAAGCAATGCCAACAGTAGAACTGGAATACCTGGGTGATGATCTTGTCATCTCTAAACAAACCGCAGAGCAAGAATTGGGACTCCACCCAGGAGATCGTATTGAAATTAGACCCAAAGCCGATTTTGAACCTGAAGTACAATCGTTCGAAAAAACTAGGCTTCTCACTGAATCTCTCGAACACCTCCGAGAAGCTTTCAAACCCTCGGATCTGGACGATTGGGAGACTAAAAGAAATCAACTGTGGTCAAAATGGCAACTTCCCACCTGATTGTTGATACCGACATCATCATCGACTTCTTAAGACACCTGTCAGAAGTCTTGCTCTAGGTTGCAAGCCAATATCACTGCCATATAACAGCCATCTCGCTCTTTGAATTGCAGATTGGGGCGATCCGATCAGAGCAACAAAATCAACGATTTTCTCAAGCACTCTCGCATTTTTCTATTCTACCATTCGACGCCAACGCTGCACACCATGCATCGACACTTGGTCGTCAGCTTCAGCAATCAGGCCAAATGATTGGCTTGCCCGATACAATGATTGCAGGTATTTGCCTCTCCCAAGACCTTCCACTGCTCACCCGCAACACCCGACACTATACAAGAGTAACTGGCCTTCAGATTTTCACGCCAGACAATTTGCCCCTCACCGTATAATTGTCTGGCGTGGGTTATCTATTACTGAAATTGAGGAACTGCCTGAATTACTTGCGCGCATCAATCATATCCACTAAATTGCAGTAATCCCATTGTGATAAATAATGGTTCTACGGCTAATACAGCAGGCACATTGAATTAAAAACAATGTGCCTGTTTTATTTAAAGTGTTCATTTTCGGACACCACTGTATCAAAATCGGACACTTATTGAACTGCCTTCATGACACAAATTTTCATAACTACTTGTAAAATATAGAAAAGAATAATTTGGCACAGGAATTGCTTATTATTTTCATAGGTTCACTCTACCTGAATGATAAACGATCAATTCCGATCCCTACACAGGAGAAACCAATGTTCGGTGAAATGTCTTTATTCAGTAGCTACCTGAAAACAGCGATCCGCAACCTCGCCAGACACCGCATCTACTCAGCCATCAACATCATCGGCATTGCCATCGGTCTCGCATTCTGCATTATCACATTCCTCTTTGTCCACCACGAATGGACCTACGACACCTTTCACGAAAACGCCGACCGCATCTATCGGGTTTATGTACAGACGCCATCCGGGATTGCAGAAGAACCCCGAGTCCTTGACAGCGCGGCACTGACGGAGGCATTCCCCGAGATGCAGACGGCTCGTTTAGCGGTGGGATTTGGAAAAATTGGCACAGACGATCACGCGTTTCGAGCCTTGTGGAGTTATGTCGATCCCAACTTCCTCGAAATCTTTTCATTTCCAGTCATTCGTGGTAAGTCTGATCTTCAAGACAATTACTCCGCACTTATAACAGAAAGAATTGCTCAAAAGTATTTCAAAGATGCCAATGCGATTGGCGAGGTGCTACCCATTCAGCGTTTCAATCCCATGCTGCGTAAAAACGAAATTAAAAATTACACCGTCACGGGCATTCTGAAAAACGTGCCCAAAAACTCTACACTTAAATTTGACATGCTACTGCCCTTTGAACAAAGCGGGGTAGCAGACAATAAACACTTCAAGGCGGATACGTATATGCTGCTCCCGCCAAATGTTAATCCCAATAGCCTTGAACAACAATTTCCCAAATGGACCAAAATCTGGTGGAGCGAAAAGAGCGAGAACCAACTCAAACTTCAGCCACTCACGCAAATGCACTTTGATCCAATTCTTCAGACCTCGAATGCCAGCAACCCCATTTATACGTACATCCTATCGGGCATAGCACTACTCGTGCTATTTATTGCCTGTGTCAACTTTATCACTTTAACCCTCGGCAGACAGGCAACGCGAGCGCGAGAAGTCGGCCTGCGAAAAGTCGTTGGCGCAGGGCGCATGCAGATTGCAAAACAATTTATCGGCGAATCGCTCTTACTCATCATCATCGCGTGCATCGCAGGCATTGCCATCGCAGAACTCGCGCTACCTACATTCAACAACTTAATCGGACAAACCTTACGCATAACATCTCTATCCTTGAGCGACGGTCTCAATCTCACAACACTCGCCTTTCTCATTCTTCTGGTCAGTCTCGTCGGCATCACAGCAGGAGGGTATCCCGCTTTTGTCCTGTCCCGATTGCAGCCGACCCAAATCATAACGAGCAGACTGCAAATTAAAACGGGCAATCGTTTTGGCAAAGTACTCGTCATTTTTCAGTTTGCCCTATCCATATTCTTCATCATCGCCACCTTGATGATAGGCAAACAACTCGCTTTTTTGCGAACCCAACCCCTGGGATACCAGACCGAATACCTCGTCTCCATTTCGACCTTTGAAATGGTCTTGAGGCGAGGAGAATACAGAAACCTACCCACTGTTTTTCGGGATGCGCTGCAATCTCATCCCTCAGTGATCAGCACAACCTGGTTTAATGGTAACGATTTATACAGCAGTGAGTTCGCGTTTCCGCGTCCCCCTAATATTTTTGTAAATTATGAAGACATTCAAGATCAGCCAGTTGAAATGATGTCCATTGGTTACGATGTGTTCAAGACACTCGGCATGAAACTCGTTGCGGGTCGGGAATATTCTGAGGAATTTCCAACCGATCAAAGAAAATCAATTATCGTCAACGAGGCTTTGGTCGAGAAATTGGGTATAGAAAACCCAATTGGCAAAACGATCAAAGAGGTCCGAAAAGTCTCGCAAAGAAATAATCCGCGCGAAAAGCGTATTATTTCCCGGTCCAAGACGATCATTGGCGTCGTGCGCGACTTTCATTTTCGCTCTTTGCATCACAAAATTGGACCTGTTATCATGCCCCTCTTTACAACGGACCATTCTCACTTGTTGGTTCGCATTCACCCTGAAAATGTGCCGGGCACCATCGCATTTATGAAAGAAAAATGGAAAGAAATCGCACCAGCACTAACATTCAGATTTTCGTTTCTCGATGAAAACATAGACAGACAATACCATAAAGAAGAACGCTGGAACCTCATGATCCAATACGCCACCGGATTCGCCATCTTCATCGCCGCACTCGGCGCATTCGGACTGGCTGCACTCGCCACTGCAAGACGCACCAAAGAAATCGGCATTCGCAAAGTCCTGGGTGCATCCCAGACCCAAATCTTATCCCTGCTCTCACGAGAATTTGTCCTCTACATCGCCCTATCAAGCCTCATCGCATTTCCAATCGCCTATTACGCGACAAATCAATGGTTACAAACCTTCGCCTACCGCACCGAATTGGGTATTGGCGCATTCTTACTCGGTAGCCTTATCCTGTTCCTCATCGTACTCACAACCGTCACCACCCAGACCCTCAAAGCAGCACGCGCAAACCCGGCGGATTCTTTGCGAGATGAATAGGAATAACGACAGGAGGTCGATATGTTTCGCAGCTATATCACAGCTACCATTCGCACCTTGCTAAAAAACAGGGGATTGACAGCGATTAATATTCTGGGTCTGGCAATCGGGATGGCGTCTGTAATTTTGATCGCCCTCTACATTCAGTATGAATTTAGCTACGACCGACATCATGTCAATGCAACCCGCATTTATCGCGTCTTCCGCACAGTTTCAATGGAGAATACAACATCGGTCAGTCCGCGTGCATCTGGCGCACTGGCACCGGCATTAAAGCGCGATTTCCCCGAAGTGCAGGAAGCCATCCGCACACAACTACTCACCGCATGGGTCAAAACTGACAACCACTTTTTGCAGCAAGACGTGTGTGTGGCAGACCGAGAAATTTTCAATGTATTTACAATCCCGTTTGTAACCGGTGATCCAGCCACGGCATTGACCCAGCCGGGTTCGATGGTGCTAACGGAATCAATGGCGCGCAAGTTCTTTCAAAACCAGAATCCGATAGGAAAAGTACTGCAAGTGGATCACCAGGAACTGAGCGGTACGGGCACATATTTTGTGACGGGTATTGTGCGCGACTTACCGCCCAATTCGACCTTTTATTTCGATTGCCTGACCGCCACGCCAGTGGGGGCGTTGGTGGACATGTGGTCTATATGGCAACCCACGGGTGCTTATCGTCCCTTTTTGACATATCTCCTATTGCCCGAAGGCTACGACCATCGCGCATTAGCGCAAAAACTGCCCGATTTGATAACGCGATACATGGGAGATGAAGTGCGCCAAACGACCCGGTACATATTGCAACCCCTCACGCGCGTGCATCTTTATACCCATCCGGATTTAGGGCTTCAGTTTAGAGACTATGGCGATATCACGCAGGTGTACGCATTTGGACTTGTCGCGGGTTTTATTCTCGTACTCGCCTGTGTCAATTTTATGAATCTCTCAACGGCGCGCTCATCCACCAGAGCGCGTGAGGTGGGATTGCGAAAAGTGGTGGGCGCATCTCGCCGGCAATTGATCGGACAATTTTTGGGCGAATCAGTACTGATGGCACTAACTGCAATGATAGTGGCACTCGCCGTAGTTGAACTGGTCTTGCCGTGGTTTAATGGCTTTATTCAGCGAGATCTGATATTGCACAGAAGTGAAAATCTGTGGTGGCTGGTCGGGTTGATTGGGTTTGGACTGGGCGTGGGTGTACTCGCGGGAAGCTATCCCGCATTTGTACTCTCATCCTTTTTGCCCACGCAGGTAATGAAAGGAGATTGGATACCCGGAGCGAAACACGTTGGGCTGCGAAAAGCCCTGGTGATCTTCCAATTTGCAATTTCGATTGCTTTCATCACAGGTACTGTTGTAGTACAAGAACAACTGGCTTATATCCGAAATAAAGACCTCGGATTTGACAAAGAACTCATAGTCGGCATACCGATTTTCATCTATTCTCGGCAACTACATCACGGTGGATCAGAAGATCTGAGACGGCGCATTCCCACGGTAAAACAGGCGTTCATGGCACACCCAAATATTTTAAAAGCAACAGCCACCCGTTTTCACCAAGGCGGATCTCATACGACCGATACGTTTCGAGCCGATGACGCCGATTGGCAGATGGGCTTGTTTGATATTGACCGCGATTTTCTGGACTTCTTCAACATCGAACTCGTAGCAGGCCGTCTGGCACCAGAACCACTAAAACTACCAGAAAAAATAGAAAGTCGTGCGGAGTTGCAAGAATATCGAGAATTGGTGCAAGCATATCGAGAAAAAGGCCGACCATTTATCTTAAATGAAACAGCCGCACAGCATCTCGGATGGGACGAACCGATTGGCAAGCGTTTTAAGGAAAAAAAAGAGCCAGAGGGATATGTGATAGGCGTGGTAAAAGATTTTCACGTTCAGACATTGCACAATGCCATTCAGCCCGTTGTATTCAGAGTTTTTACGGGAGGTGCCAAATTTCTCTATCTCAAATTGGGCACACAGAACATACCGGCAACCCTCGCATTTATAGAGAAAACATGGCACCAGTTTTTGCCTCAAATTCCTTTTAATTTTTGGTTTTTGAATGATGATCTGACACGCGTGCGTTATCAAAATGAAATTCGCACGGGAAATGCGCTTGCAGTGTTTTCCGGGTTGACAATTTTCGTAGCCTGCCTGGGACTGCTCGGCCTGATTTCGTTTCGCGCAGAACAGAAAACAAAAGAAATTGGCATTCGAAAAGTCCTGGGCGCATCGATATTCAGTATTTTCAATCTATTAGCCAAAGAATTTGTCAAACTTGTAATAATCGCCTGTGTGATCGCCTGTCCCATAGCCTATCTGTTTGCGGGCAGATGGTTGCAGGACTTCGCCTATCGCATCGATCTGCACGTTATGTATTTTCTCATAGGCGGTGTTCTCGCTCTCTTGCTCGCACTCACAACCATGACCTATCAGGCACTCAAAGCCGCCCGGACAAATCCAGTAGATGCTTTGCGGACGGAGTAAAAACAGGGGTCTCATTCTTTCTCTTACAGGTTGCACGATAGATACGGAGGGAAACATGAAAGCGAGATCAGTGATTTATAAATATTTTATACTGTTGATTTGCATCTTTGGTGCTGGCTCGTCCAGAGGCGAAACCACAATAGACGCATTGTTTAAGGCCGCAGTAGAGCAAGTTGGTCAGGTGAGTCGAAAGGAAAGTATCAAGGCTTTCGAGGAGATTGTTTCTGAAGAGAGAATTTATGCACCTGCATACAACGAACTGGCTAAACTACATCTGTTGGATTATAGCGTAAACGGACGACAACGAGCGAGACAGATGATTCAGAAAGCAATCGAACAAGATCACAAGAATCCAGCCTATCAACTGACACGAGCAAAAATTATGTGGTCGCAGGGATTTTGGCAGGAAGCGTTAAATCAGTGTAAGAAAGTCGTGAATCATCACCCAAAAAATACAGAAGCTCTTGATGGTATTGGTATGGCTTTGGTGTACGAATATCTGTCAATGAAGGACGAAGCCAAAGCCAGAGATAGAGATTTTAGCGGCTTTGCTGCAAAGGCTAATAGGGAAGCCGAGCAAGTATTGCTCAAAAGCATCCAATTGAATCCAGCGAATCAGACACCTTATTATTTGCTGGGTATGCTCTATTTTGAAAGCCAGCGTTTTTCTGACTTTCAAGCCTTGATGAAAGACCTGAAAATGCACTATCCAACAGACAAGAATGTGCTGTTGTTCTGCGGTCTCGCTGAATATGAGGTGGGCGAATTTAATAATGCACATCAATTCTATGGGCAGGCACTGGAACAAATGAGCCTGGGTGAACGCGAGTTGATGGAATCCATTGATCTGCTCAAGCCACAAGAAGACCCGGATATTCCTGTGGTGCAATTGTCGCAAGATAACATTAGCCAGTCTGACGAACTGCGAAGCCGCAACAATTTTTGGAAAAGCCAGGACCCGCTCTATTTGTCAGAATTTAACGAAAGAAAAATGGAACACTTTGGACGCATGGCATACTCAAATTTGCGGTTCAGGCGATTTTCAGATGATGTGGAAGGGTGGCAAACTGATATGGGCAAAACCTATATCAAATTTGGAAAATTTCGCTATCGAAAATCGGGTTCAATGAGGATGCGTGAAACCTGGTTTTACGAACAGTTTAAAATTGTTTTTACAGGGAATAGTGCTGATCTGTGGAGTTTTGGCGGTGGATTCGCGATCGCTGGTAAACGCTTAAGCCCATCCAGAGCGGCAAGTGCATTTGATGATACCAATGCTGTAGCTAATGTATTCAGAAGATCGCCAGGACGAAACGTATATCCCGCCAGATTTGAGGAGCGTTCAGACCGTGTTTTTCTAAAAACTGAACAACGTTATGTTGATCCATATCTAAATCGGAAATACACCTTACCCTATCTGATCGCCACCTTTCAAGAACGAGACAGCGTGCGGGTCGAACTCAGCTATATGATTCCAAAAGACCGCTTAAAAGAGAACCCTGAAACTGGCAAGGTGAGCTTCTGGGATGGTGTGTTCTTATTTGATGAGCATTGGGATGAAGTATATGACTATCGCAAATCCGCGAACTTTGCATTGCCACCGCCTATACCTGCCGAAAACGCAGCCGCAAGACATCGAAACAATCACCTGTTGGTCTCGCGCCTGTTGTATGTCCCCAAAGGTACCTATCATTTTTCTGTCGAACTATTGGATCAAACATCGGGGGCAATTGGTATAGCACGCAATGAAGAACAATTTTTGTATGACCAGGAGACCTTTCAACTGAGTGATCTGTTGGTGGCGAGTGATATTCAAGCGAGAAATGCGTTTCCAGAACACCACGATGATCTGATCATCACCCCCAATCCTGTACGCACATTTTCACAATCAGAATCGATCTTCATTTATCTCGAACTCTATGATTTGCAACGCGATAATTTTGAAAGAACACACTATCAAATCTCCTATACCATTAGCAAGCCAGAAGTAGATACAGTATCTCCAGAGTTATTTATGTCTCAAAAAGTACTCGATGCTCTGGGAAAAACAGAGATTGATATAAGTATCAGGGGCCAAGTGCATCATATAGAGGCTCAAGATTTGAAGATCGAACGCTCACAGGACAGTGATGTGATCCGCACAGTAACAGCCGATTATGAAGGTTACGAAGAAAATGATTTTACATATTTGCAGATTGATGTAAATCAGGTGCCTCCAGGGATTTATCAATTGACGGTGCTGGCGAAAGACAAGCGGACTGAGCAGACGGATAGGAAATACGTCTATTTCCGTATTGTAGAATAAATGACCTTCTTGACTTTTGTCTCGGCCAATGGAATCATACTTGTCGGTGGGCGGATCTATTGCTTACTATTTTTATACATTCACCCTTTCGCGTATCGCATTGAATTGGGCATCGGTATTTTCGGCGCTGCCGGGATACTAACCCTCGTTGAAAACGGCATCAGGAGATCGGTATGTTTCGCAGTTATCTCACAGCCACCATTCGCACCCTGCTAAAAAACAGGGGATTGACAGCAATTAATATTCTGGGCCTGGCAATTGGGATGGCGTCTGTAATTTTGATCGCCCTCTACATTCAGTACGAGTTTAGCTACGACCAACACCATGTCAATGCAACCCGCATTTATCGCATCTTCCGCTCAGTTTCAATGGAGAATACAACATCGGTCAGTCCGCGTGCATCTGGCGCATTGGCACCGGCATTAAAGCGCGATTTCCCCGAAGTGCAGGAAGCCATCCGCACACGACTGCTTACCGCATGGGTCAAAACTGACAACCACTTTTTGCAGCAAGACGTGTGTGTGGCAGACCGAGAAATTTTCAATGTATTTACAATCCCGTTTGTAACCGGTGATCCAGCCACGGCATTGACCCAGCCGGGTTCGATGGTGCTAACGGAATCAATGGCACACAAGTTCTTTCAAAACCAGAATCCGATAGGGAAAGTACTGCAAGTGGATCACCAGGAACTGAGCGGTACGGGCACATATTTTGTGACGGGTATTGTGCGCGACTTTCTGCCCAACTCGACCTTTTATTTCGATTGCCTGACCGCTACCCCAAAAGGCAATCTGGCCAACAGGTGGTCTATATGGCAGCCCACGGGTGCTTATCGTCCCTTTTTTACATATGTCCTGTTGCCCAAAAGCTACGACCATCGCGCATTAGAACAAAAACTACCCGATTTTATGGCGCAATACATGGGAGATGAAGTGCGCCAAACGACCCGGTACATATTGCAGCCCCTCACGCGCGTGCATCTTTATAGCCATGCGGAATATGGCGATATCAAGCAGGTGTATGCCTTTGGTCTCGTAGCGAGTTTTATTCTGGTACTCGCCTGTGTCAACTTTATGAATCTCTCAACAGCGCGTTCGTCTTCCAGAGCGCGTGAGGTGGGATTGCGAAAAGTGGTGGGCGCATCTCGCCAACAATTGATCGGACAATTTTTGGGCGAATCAATACTGATGGCACTAACTGCAATGATGGTGGCACTCGCCTTAGTCGAACTGGTCCTGCCACGGTTTAACAGTTTTATTCAACGAGATCTGATATTGCACAGCAGTGAAAATCTGTGGTGGCTGGTCGGGTTGATCGGGTTTGGACTTGCCGTGGGTGTACTCGCGGGAAGTTATCCCGCATTTGTACTCTCATCCTTTTTGCCCACACAGGTGATGAAAGGGGATTGGATACCGGGATCGAAACACGTTGGGCTGCGAAAAGCCCTGGTGGTCTTCCAATTTGCAATTTCAATTGCTTTCATCACAGGTACTGTTGTCGTACAAGAACAACTAACGTATATCCGAAATAAAGACCTCGGATTTGACAAAAAACTCGTGGTCGGCATACCGATTTTCATCTATTCTCGGCAACTACATCACGGTGGGTCAGAAGATCTGAGATGGCGTATTCCCACGGTAAAACAGGTGTTCATGGCACACCCAAATATCGTGAAAGCAACAGCCACGCGTTTCCCGCAAGGCGGGTACATCACAACCGATACTTTTCGGGCCGATGACGCCGACTGGCAGATGGGCGTATTTGATATCGACCGCGATTATCTGGACTTCTTCAATATCGAACTGGTAGCAGGCCGTCTGGCACCAGAACCACCAAAGCTACCAGAAACAATAAAAAATCCTGGTGAGTTGCAAGAATATGAAAAAAAAGTGCGAGAGTATCGAGAAAAAGGCCAGCCTTATATCTTAAATGAAACAGCCGTACAGCAGCTTGGATGGGACGAACCGATTGGCAAGCGTTTTAAAGAAAAAAATGGACCCGAGGGATATGTAGTAGGTGTAATAAAAAACTTTCACGTTCAAACATTGCACAATGCCATTCGACCCGTTACATTCAAAACTCGTACGGGAGCGGGCAAATATCTCTACCTCAAATTGAGCACACAGAACATGCAGGAAACCCTTGCTTTTATAGAGAAAACATGGCGCGAGTTTTTACCACAAATACCATTTACTTTTTGGATTTTGAATGATGACCTGACACGCGTGCGTTATCAAAATGAAATTCGCACGGGGAATGCACTAACAGTGTTTTCCGGATTGACAATTTTCGTAGCATGCCTGGGACTGCTTGGCCTGATTTCGTTTCGCGCAGAACAAAAAACAAAAGAAATTGGCATTCGGAAAGTCCTGGGCGCATCGGTGTTCAGTATTTTCAATTTATTAGCCAAAGAATTTGTCAAACTCGTAATAGTCGCCAGCGTGATCGCCTGTCCCATAGCCTATCTGTTTGTGGGCAGATGGTTGCAGGACTTCGCCTATCGCATCGACCTGCACCCTATGTATTTTCTCATAGGCGGTGTTCTCGCTCTCTTGCTCGCACTCGCAACCATGACCTATCAAGCACTCAAAGCCGCACGGACAAATCCAGTGGATGCCTTGCGGACGGAGTAAAAACAAGCATCTCATTCTTTCTCTTACAGGTTGCTCGATAGATATGGCTAATACAGCAGGCACATTGAACTAAAAATAATGTGCCTGTTTTTAGTTTAAGTGTTCATTTTCGGACACTACTGTATCAAAATCGGACACTTATTGAACTGCGTTCATGACACAAATTTTCATAACTACTTGTAAAACATAGAAAAGAAGTTTTTGGCACAGGAATTGCTTACTATTTTTATACGTTCACGCTACCTGAATGAATGAGTAACAATCGAGGATGGGGATGTGATAGAGGCACATTGACGCAAAACAAAGTTGAATATTGTTCAAAGTATGACTATTTTTCTCATTCAGCATTCTATGACACACCAAATTTTAGATAGAGGAAAGAAACGTGTCAACGCCCGAACAAGATAATGCGCCAAAAAAGAAAGCCGTGCCCAGCTTTGTAGGCAGCGGGTCTTCCTCGTCCCAACCGGCAACAGGCACCACGGGCGAGGACGGCATGGACCGCAGAGTCGAAAAGAAAATATGGACACCAAAGCGCATTGCGAGCATAGGCGCAATCGCGGCGTTTGTGTGTGCCGTGATCTACATGGCGATCTTTGGCGACCACAGCGCCAGACTCAATGTACAGGTCGAGCGGATTACCATTTCGGAAGTCACACGCGGCCCCTTTCAGGAATTTACCGTTCAACGCGGCACCGTATTGCCGATTCAAACATATTATCTCGACGCACTGGAAGGCGGACAAATAGGGGAACTTTTCCTGGAAGAAGGAACAATGGTCGAAAAAGGCACGCCCATTTTGAAATTGTCAAATCCAACCCTGGAACAAAATATTTTAACCCAGGAAGCCAACTTGTTTGAACAAATTAACAACATGGAAAACACGCGGTTAAATGTGGAAGCTCGGGCCATTCGCAACCGCGAAGAACTGATGCGCGTTGAATTGAATTTGCGGGAATCAGAACGCCGATACAATAAACAGAAAGTTTTGTATGAACGCGGATTGAGTTCCAAAGACCAATTTGAAATTGCGCGAGATCGATATCAAAACGATCAAAAACGCAAATCATTTGCATTGGAAACAGTACGCCAGGACTCGCTGTATCGCATCAACCAACTCGCTGCACTGGACACGCGCGCCCAGAGCTTGCAACGGCAATTGGACCATGTGCGCCGCCCGTTGGAAAACCTGACCGTACGCGCGCCCATTGCCGGACAATTGTCCCAATTAAACGCAGAAATCGGCCAATTGTTAAACAGGGGAAGGCGCATTGGTCAGGTCGATGTACTCGACGCCTATAAAATGCGGGTGGGCATTGATGAATTTTACATCACGAGAATCACCAGAGGACTCAAAGGCACCATTGAAATCGGCGATGAAACTTATGAACTAACAATCCGTCGCGTTTTCCCCGAAGTCGTAGAGGGACAATTTGAAGTCGATATGGATTTTATCGATGCGACACCTCAAAGCATTCGGCGCGGTCAAACAGAACAGATACGATTGGAACTCGACGCACCCGAAGAAGCCCTGTTGCTGCCCCGCGGTGGCTTTTATCAAACAACAGGCGGCAACTGGGTATTTGTAGTCGAAGGCGATGAAGCCGTACGCCGCGACGTACGCATTGGACGCCAAAGCCCCGAATACTTCGAAGTCCTCGCCGGCCTCTCCCCTGGCGAGCGCGTGGTCACATCGTCATACGATAATTACGAAGAAATCGACAAATTGATTTTAAAGTAGTACGCTAATCGCTTTTTACAAAAGGAGTTTCACAATGATCAAAACCGTCAACCTCCAGAAAGTCTATACCACAGAAGAAGTGGAAACAACCGCCCTGAACAATGTCAATGTAGACATTGACGAAGGCGATTTTGTCGCCGTTATGGGACCGTCGGGCTGCGGCAAATCCACGCTCTTGAACGTGATTGGCCTGCTGGACAATCCGACCGGCGGGGAATACTTTCTGAACAGTGAAGAAGTATCCAAACACACCGAGCGGCAAAGAGCCAATACCCGCAAGTCGAACATCGGCTTTGTGTTTCAAAGTTTCAATCTCATCGACGAACTCACCGTAGCCGAAAACGTGGAATTGCCCCTGTTATACCTGGGCTTACCAGCCAGCGAGCGCAAACAGCGCCTAAATGAATCGCTGGAATACATGGGCATCAAACACCGCGAAAAGCATTTCCCGCAGCAACTGTCAGGCGGTCAGCAGCAGCGCGTAGCCGTGGCGAGAGCCGTCATATCAAATCCCAATATCATCCTCGCAGACGAGCCAACGGGTAATCTGGACTCGGCAAACGGCAACGAGGTCATGGATCTGTTGACCGAATTGAACAAAAACGGCACGACAATCGTCATGGTAACTCACAACTCGCACGACGCGGGATACGCCCATCGCATCATCCACTTGTTCGACGGCCATGTCGTCACAGAAAACATCAGAGGATAGCGGAAAAACCGCATGATCAAAAACTATCTCAAAATCGCGCTACGCAATTTAATGCGGAACAAATTATACGCATCAATTAACATCCTGGGACTCGCGATTGGGATGGCGTGCTGTGTGCTCATTTTTTCGGCGGTGCATCAGCAATGGTCTTTTGATCGGTTTCACAAAAACAGAGGTGTGATCTTTCGGGTATTGGCGCGGGAAATTACCAAAGAGGGCGAAATCGCACTAACGGTAAGACAACCGGAAGAACTCGCGGCCGCCTTGAAAGAAGCATTTCCAGAAATCGCTCACACAACGCGATTTGCCAATTCAAATGTGATTATCGAGCGTGGGGATAAGCTATTTGGGGAACGCATTGCACTAATAGATCCCGCCTATTTGCAGATATTCACCTATCCGCTATTAGCCGGAGATGCAAATACAGCACTTGACGATATGCACAGCGTGGTCATCAGCGAGCGCGTGGCAAAAAAATACTTTGATGAAACAGAAAATTACGCCCGTGTGATAGGCCAGTCGCTGCGTATTAAGGGCATTCGGGACCCCCGAGAGTATGTGGTCACAGGCATTATGAAAGCATTGCCGTTGACCTCGAGTATGCGTGGAAATGACATTCTCATTCCCTTTGAGAGTGCGTATCGAGATAACAAATGGCATTTTCAAATGTCGAATGCGTGGGGGGCGCGCGTATCGACTTATGTTCAAATCCACGAGGCAAATCAGGCGACAGCACTAAACGAAAAACTCGCCACTTTTACCACCGAACGACTAACCAGACAGAGAAGTAACTGGGTCAAGTGGGGGCGCATTCAAGACCGCGCCGATGCCTTTCAATTCCAATTACAACCCCTTGTAAAAATTCATTTTCAAAACGACGTAACCGGAGGATACGAACAAACCATCAGCCCCATGTTCGCCTATGTCCTATCAGCCATTGGCGCGGTGGTCCTGCTGATCGCGTGTATCAATTTCACAACCCTGTCACTGGGATACTCGGCGCGGCGGTCACTGGAAGTGGGCATCCGCAAAGTATTGGGCGCACATCGCGGCAACTTAATGCAACAATTCTGGGGTGAAACCCTGCTGATGAGCTTGCTCGCCCTGATCCTGGGATCGGCACTTGCCAGATTGTTTTTACCGGTATTCAACGACATGATTGCCGGGGAAGTGGCAATCGTCCCCAGTTGGGAACTGATTGTCGCGCTAACAGGTGTGCTCGTATTTGTCGGACTCGCCGCCGGCAGTTATCCAGCACTAATATTATCAAAATTGCAACCCATATCCGTATTCAAGGGCAACACGCGGACAAGACGGCGCAAACCCTTTGCACGCGCCCTGGTCATAGTGCAATATGCTTTGTCAATCGTTTTGATGATCTGCACGGGCATCATGGCGCAGCAACTGGATTATTTGCAGTCAAAAAATTTGGGATATACCAGCGAACAGGTGATCGTCTTGCGCAACGCCACGCGGGAAACTCCCCAACGCTTGCGCGATGCCTTACGCGGTCATGATCGCATCGTAAATATTGCTGGCGGGGGCTATTCATTTGTAAATAGTCAAGAACAAAGAGGCCATAGATTGCCCAATGGCAAGTCGATCACTATCTGGACCATGTGGATTGATGAAGCCTATTTAGAAACACTGGGCATTGGCCTGAAGATGGGGCGAAACTTTTCCACAGAATTTCCGAGCGATTCTCAGCGGTCTGTAATTGTGAACGAGACACTGGTAGATATTTTTGGCTGGGATGACCCCATTGGGCAGCCATTTCCCGTACTGAACAAAAAAGAGCCGCATCAGGTAATTGGGGTGGTGAAAAATTTTCATTTTCAATCACTTCACAACGAAATCAAGCCGATCGTATTTTATAACTCAATAAGCGACTCGCCAGGCGATCGCGGCCCAGGCGTGATTCTCGTGCGTATTCGCCCAGAAGACGTAAACGGCAGTATTGAGTTGCTGCGAGAAACCTGGAAAAAAATTGAACCCGCGCGTCCGTTTATATTTGCATTCCTGGATCAACAGGTCAACCGTCAATACCGCGAAGAACAGCGCTGGGTCCAAATCGTGTGGTACGCGTCGGGATTTGGAATTTTGATCGCGTGTTTGGGCTTATTTGGCCTCGCATCCCTATCTGTTTCTCAGCGCACAAAAGAAATTGGCATTCGCAAGGTTTTGGGTGCATCGGTAAGTGAGATCATCGCGCTTCTATCGCGGGAATTTGTACTCCTGCTCACCATTGCCAATCTCGTCGCATGGCCTGTGGCCTATTGGGCAATGGGACAGTGGCTCAATGGCTTTGCATACCGCATTGTACCCAGTGTAAAAATATATGTTCTGTGTAGCCTATTAGCCGTTATCATCGCCCTGTGTACCATAAGCCTCCAGGCCATCCGCGCAGCGCGTTCCAATCCCGTTGACGCCCTGCGGTATGAGTAAGGGCGACCCCCCGTATAAAAACATTACGGGGCAGTGCCTGTGGTCGCCCGTTGACCGTTGTTTCGGAGAATCACCATGCCCAAAATCTCGATCAAATTGCCGCCTTTAGACGCCGAAGACACCGTGGAAGTAACCGTGGTGGTAAACGGCAAAAGCAGAAAATACGATTACCGCATGGAACTATTCGCCTGGGAGGAACACGCCCAACCCCACGAACAGAGAGTCATGTGTTTGAAGCGGATTGTGGAAAACTACGACGCAGACTGGTCCCTCGTAGAAATTGGCGAGCCATCCGAACGCGAAGTATCTATCCTATTCGAACGCCGCGCATAAGGAGCTAAAAATGATCGAACTAAAAAACATCGAAAAATACTACGAAAATGGCGTCGTAAAAACATTCGTACTGCGCCGGATTGATCTGGAAATCCGCGAAGGGGAATTTGTATCCATCATGGGACCCTCTGGAGCCGGCAAATCAACCCTATTGCACATCCTGGGCATGTTGGACACCGCCTCGAATGGAGAGTACCATTTTTACAACCGCGCAGTTCACAAACTGGACGAACGCGCATTGACCGAACTGCACCGAGACCACATCGGATTTGTATTTCAGAGCTACCATCTAATCGACGAACTAACCGTCGGCGAAAATCTGGAAACACCCCTCTTATATCAAAAAGTAAAAGGCGCCGAACGCAAAGGCCGCATCGCCGAAATGCTGGACCGCTTCAACATCGTGGCAAAAAAGCGACTATTCCCCAACCAGTTATCCGGCGGACAACAACAACTGGTAGGCGTAGCCCGAGCATTGATCACACAGCCAAAAATGATCCTGGCAGACGAACCAACCGGCAACTTAAACTCGGCAGAAGGCGAGCGGATCATGACCCTCTTCAAACATCTAAATGCCGAAGGCGTAACCATCGTCCAATGCACCCACTCAGAGAAAAACGCCGCTTACGGAGACCGCATCGTACATCTATCGGACGGATGGTTGGACCGGGATGAACATTTGTAATCCCTCTAATTAAATTTATCACTCGAACATTTTTAGAGAAAGATGGTGCCAAAATGAAGGAACGCGTCAATCCAACACTCGCGAACGAATTGACCGAAGGCAGGCCAGAAAAAAAATAGATGCTCTGTTCGCCTACATGGAAGCGAGGGGCCAGTCCTACTACGACGAAGTCGTAACGCAACTCGAACACGCGCTCCAGTGCGCCAATCTGGCCCAGCTCGCCAATGGAGACGCGATTCAGATAACTGCCGCACTATTGCACGATATCGGCCATTTTCTGATGGACGAACACGCAGAAAACGCAGATTTCCACACCCAGGACTTTCTCCACGAAGAAGTGGGCGCCGCGTACATAGCGCCCTTTTTTATCGAGGCGGTGACCGAACCGGTGAAACTTCACGTTCCGGCCAAGCGATACATCTGCACCACGGATTCGACCTACTACAACACCCTTTCCGAAGCCTCTAAGCATAGTTTCCAACTGCAAGGAGGCCTCATGTCAGATCGGGAAAGGACCGAGTTCGAAAGCAATCCTTACTACCAGAATGCCGTGCACCTCAGGAAATGGGATGATCTGGCCAAGGTGAAGAACCTGGAAACCCCAGTGCTCGAAACGTACAGAGACGCAGTGGCGCATTGTCTGACGTGACTGGTTGCCCGACCAATGCACGCACTCAGAGAAGAACGCCTCTTATGGAGACCGCATCATACATCTATCGGACGGATGGTTAGACCGGGATGAACAACTATAACCCCATTCTGTAGAAACAATCATGCTCCAAAACTATCTGAAAATCGCCCTGCGCAATTTGATGCGTCACAAGGGGTACTCGCTGATCAATGTACTGGGATTATCGGTGGGCGTGGCTTGTTGTGTCCTGATCGGATTATTCATTCACGATGAATTTCGCGTCAATCGGTTTCACACAAAGAGCGATCGGATTTACAAATTGCTCCGCGAGATGCGCAACGATGGCGGTATCCGCGACATGGGTTTTGGCACATCGGGCGCAGCGGGCCCCGCGCTAAAAAAAGATTATTCAGAAATCGAAACAGTCGTGCGATATATGTTGGACTATAGCTGGACCACGTATAAAGACCGCAAATTTAATCAGCGGTTCTGTTTGACAGATCCCGATTTTTTGGATGTCTTCGATTTTGAACTGGTGATAGGAGATAGGGCGACGGTTCTCAAAGAACCGCTTTCCATTTTGGTGACAGAGACAGCGGCGCGGCGATTCTTTGGGGATGACGATCCAATAGGAAAAGTGCTTACAGTCGATGATCGGTATATGGGTGGGGTATATACGATTACTGGCGTACTAAAAAACGTGCCTCGACAATCAACCATGCAGTTTGACATTGTATGTGCAACGGTGAACACCTATTGGACGCGGAATGTATTTGAACAGTGGGCCGTGGATTCAACCTGGCGACCGGCACAAAATTACATTTTATTGCGAGAAGGCGCAGATGCTACGGCACTCGAAGCAAAATTACCCAAATTTATGGCGCGATATATGGGTGATGAGATCGTCAAAAAGAGCACCTATTTTTTGCAGCCTCTTGATCGGATTTATCTGTATTCCAGGGTGGATTATGGCATCTCAGCTTATAGCGACATCACCTACGTGTACCTCTTTGCAATCATCGGGCTATTTATTCTGCTGATTGCGTGCATCAATTTTATGAACCTATCAACAGCGCGTTCTGCGCGACGGGCACGCGAAGTTGGGTTGCGGAAGGTCGTGGGGGCCTATCGCGCCCAATTGATTCGACAGTTTTTGGGAGAGACGTTTTTGACCGCACTATTGGCCGGGATATTGTCGCTAATTATTGTAAAATTTTCACTGCCTCTCCTGAATAACTTTGCCCAAAAAACAATTGCGCTTGAAGGACAGACCCTGTGGTATGCGATTGCCGGGCTATTTGTTTTAACGGTGCTGGTGAGCGTACTCGCCGGAGGATATCCCGCACTGTTTTTGTCCAGCTTTCGGCCTGTAATGGTCCTGAAAGGCACGCTTGTTTCAGGTGCCAAAAGCGGCCGACTGCGACAGATTCTCGTGGTATTTCAATTTGCGATCTCGACATTTCTAATTGCGGGTACATACACGGTGTATCAGCAGTTGAATTATGTGCAAAATAAAAATCTGGGATTTGATAAAAATCTCATGGTTCTAACCTGGCTATTTGCGACAGATCGGCGATTGACAGATGATTATTTGAATGTCAAGAATGAATTTTTGAAGCACCCAAATATCTTGAAAGCATCGGCAGCGCATTCTACGATGGGATATGGGGGACAACTGGACAGGGTATTTCCCGAGGGCAGAGGAGGTGAAGACTGGCGGATGCGCGTTATGGGGGTAGATGAAGCTTTTTTAGACACCTATAATTTGGAACTCATAGCGGGTCGCAATTTTTCGATGGTAGCAGATACGTCTCGGGCGTTTATCTTAAACGAGACTGCCGTGAAGCGATTGGGGTGGACTGAGCCGATAGGAAAGGCGTTTGGATGGTCTGCGTACAATCGAGAAAAGGGAATTGTGATCGGCGTGGTAAAAGATTTTCACAACCGGTCGCTACACGAAGTCATTCGGCCCGTGGCAATTGCGATGTGGCAACCCAAATTCAATGTGCTATCACTAAAAATTCGCGGTGAGGATATTGAAGAGACGCTTAAATATATCGGTGAACTATGGCAGAAATATATTCCCGAAAAACCGTTTGTGTATCGATTTTTAGACGAATATTTGGCGCGCTCTTATATGGCCGAACAACGGATTGGAACACTTGTGACCGTATTTGCCGGGCTGGCGATTGTAATAGCGTGCCTGGGCCTGTTTGGCCTGGCGGCATTTACGGCAGAGCAACGCACCAAAGAAATTGGCATCCGCAAGACGCTGGGCGCATCCGTACCCAATATTGTGCGTTTGCTCTCGCGGGAATTTGTGATTTTGGTACTGCTGGCCGATCTGATCGCATTTCCGCTGGCCTATTGGGCTATGAATGAGTGGTTGGCGAGGTTTGCGTATCGCATAGATTTGGGTGCACTAATTTTTGTGCTGAGTGGGTTGCTAACAATGGCAATCGCGATCATGACAGTGAGCACGCAGGCTATTCGCGCAGCCTTGACCGACCCAGCGACAGCGTTGCGGTATGAATGATCGCTTATACACCACGCGACATAGACAACCTCTCTTGCTCCCGCCACAAAAACAACACATGGCGCGACTTCCGCAAATGGCGTTCATACTCCTTGCTAAAATCCCGACGCTTGCCACTGGGCGTTCTGCCATTGGGTCGCGCATTGCATTTCCCACGCGCCTGCGTAATGCTCCGGCTGCCATTTTGCACCGCAATCGTCATCACCCGATGCATTTCATCCTCCGGCGTCGTAACCTGCATCGACCAGATTGACGTCCTCCCATTCTTGCAATTATTCGCATAAGACCCCACGCAGTGATGCATCTTGCGCCCTTCAAGGGACAACTCTTTGACCGTCACCAACTCCGTAATCGTCCAGCGATCCTTTTTATTTCCATAATTATCCGTCTCTGTCCAATCCAGCTCATTGAGTCCCGAAGGCTCCCACACCTTTGCCGGCAAGCGATTCTGCCTCGCCAACTGTCGGTGCCACATCTCAACCTGCCGCAGCAACTTGACCACACTGCGCCCCTTAATCGAAAAATTCGGCTGCTCGGGAGGCAACTGCACCACCTCGCCACCAACCGTCTCTTCTCGATGCACGTATTTTTGATTGTGAATATAATCCACAATAGGTCCCACCTCATCGGGATCGAGCATTGGATTATTCACAAAAAAGTGCACCACCTTATGCCAGAAAGATTCGCATTCAAAGGACGACCCCAACCGCGTACTATTCACCGCGCGCACCAGCGGTTCTTCCCCGCCAAGCCCCAGAATTTGACCGCGCCGAAACGCCTCGTAAATCGTATAATCAGGCGGCGACTCCAAAAACAAATGCGCCATCTTCTTCGTCAGCGTCAGCGGAACATCCGCCTTGCGAATATTCCCGCCCGTTCCCACATGCACAAACCATCCCTGCTGCTGTGCCTTATCTTCCCCACCGAGAAACCACGCGATATCCATAAACGTGGGCACATCGTATCTCGCGAGCAAATGTCGCGCGAGTGAACCAAATTGCTTGCGCCCATTGTGCGAATCTGGCCGCCACTCTCCTGGATCGCGCAACCACCGCTTGTGCCAATGCGACAGCGCGCCCAATCCCTCAATAAATGTATTGCCATCAGAAGGTCCCAGGCGCACAATCGCGGGCTTAACCTGAAAAAAATCGCCTCGTTTCTCCACATGAAGCAACAACTGCAACAGCGCGCGTCGCCCCTTGCGGTCTCTCCCCAGCCCATCAAAAGCCCGCTGGATCTTTTGCAAATGCGGGCGATTCAACTCCGCTTCCGACAGCTTGCCCTCATAAATGGCCCGAATCGTCTCCTGTGGCCGCCGCGTGTGATTTTTCATCTTCGCCAAAACCGCATCGCTCTTTATCCGCTCGGCCAAATCGCGCTCTTTCTTGCGCTGAGCAACGCTCTTATGCGTACCCGTACTCAACCCGTGCGCGTTACACCATGCGGTATAATCCGCAACCGTCTTTAACCCCAACGCACTGATATGGCGCACAAATTCCCGTTCGGTCAATTCCACATCAATCGCCCGGTCGGCAATCTTGCGCTCGTGCCGCCGCTCCTGCCAGTTCTTATTCAGCGCCCCATTAAATCCGTGATCCCGACACCACGCCTGATATTGCCCCACACTCGTCAACCCCAGTGATCGAATATGCGCCGTCAAATCCGCATTCGCCTTGCCCGCAGCCCCTCTGTGCCGTCTCTTCTTGCGCTTTGTTGCCATAAAACCTCCTGCGCCTGTGTTCTATCTCTATCTACCACTTATAAGGATGCACTTATCAGGCATACTCCGGCAATAAAACCTCGATCAGCGTTGGTCCATCAGCCCGCAACGCCTCTTCGAGTGCCTCGCCAAACGCCTGTCCACTGGTCACGCGAACACTCTGCATCCCAAAACTCTGTGCAAACATCACAAAATCGGGATTTGTCAATTCCACGGCAATATTCCGCCCACCGCATTCCCGATCCTGCGCCCGCTTGATCGCAGTATAAGCATTGTCATTGCACAAAACAACCGGTAGAGATATTTTTTGCTGAACCGCGGTAGAAAGCTCTGTCGCCGTGTACATAAACCCACCATCACCGCACAGCGACACCACCTGCTTATCTGGACACGCGATCTTAGCACCCACAGCAGCGGGCAGGGAAAACCCCAGCGTTCCGTAAACCGTTGGCGACAAAAACGTACGCGGCTGATAAACCGGAAAAATTCGGCGTGCCTGATAGCTAATCATCGTCATATCATTCACAACTACCGCATCCCGATCCAGAACATCCCGCAAAATACCCAGCAACTCGGGAAAAGGTCCCGGCTCCCCCTGACCGGACGCCTGCGAAATAGAATCATTGACATCCCACGCGGTCTTTACCCCATCCAAACGCGCGTACAATCCCCTCAACCCCGCGCCAGCATCGCCAATCAGCGCAACATCTGGCTCAAACGACCGCCCGATCACCCCCGGATCAATATCCAGATGAATGAGCTTCTCCGGTGTACCCTTCCACAGTTGCTCAAACCGAAAACCCAAACGCGTACCCACAGCAATCACCACATCTGCTTCATTCAAACATTTGTTCATCGCCTCACCGCGCACCAGCAAAGGGTGATCCGCCGGAACAGCCCCCTGCCCATTGGCGGTAACAGCCACCGGCAAGCCGAGTTTCTCCGCCAACCTGACCACATCATCACTCGCATCTTGCGTCCCCCCACCCGCGATCAACACCGGCTTACGCGCAGCCTGAATCATCTCCGCTGCGGCATCCAGCGCAACCTCCTCAGGCTTATGCGGCGGACGGTGCGCGGGTTCGTCAATCTTTACATCCGCTTCTTCCTTAAATACATCCAGCGGAACTTCCAAAACATAAGGCCGGGGGCGCCCGTATTTCATCGCCTCAAAACCCTCTGATAGCGCATCCGGTATCTCTTCCACACGCGACACCCGCTGCCCGCGCCCCGTTACCGAAAACAACGTGCCAAATTGATCGCGCATATCGTGCAACACACCCGCATCCGCACCGTATGTTTCATCCGTCGGACCACTGCATATCAACAACACAGGCGACGATTCTGCGTGCGCTTCCCCAATCGGCGTCAACGCATTCACCGCCGCTGGCCCCGTCGTCGTCAACGCCACGCCCACGCGCCCAGAAGCCCGCGCATACCCATCGGCCATAAAACCCGCCCCCTGCTCGTGCCGCGTCGTCACATGCCGAATGCGCGGATGACCGTAAAGCGCATCGTAAAGCGCGAGCGTGTGAACCCCCGGAATGCCAAACACCACATCCACCCCCCACGCATCCAATGTCTCAACCACAGCCTGACCACCAGTCATCAGCATAACAATATCCTTTCAATCCAATCATATAAAAACGCACCCCGTCAATATACATCCAAAACCTCCCCTCGTCAGACCAAATTTGAACTGGCTCGCAAAACCTTAACAGAATCAAAGAAATTTTACCATATTGTTGTCAAATAACGTGTCAAATAAGGAGAAAATTTCCTTTATTTTCTTGTCATTAATACAAAAAATTATTATTATTTAATGTCTTACTAAATTTATTAGCGTGTCAAATAACGTGCCAAATAACGTGCCAAATAAGAGAACAAATATGGATTGGGAAAAATTCTCCTTTGAGTATCATCTCGACCAGCAAGGTCTCTTTCAGGATCTCATCTCTATTGAAGCTTATAAAGAAGCCTCTCTAAACCTCGTGCTGTCACCCGAGTGGCAAAACCAGCTTGACAAGCTCAATAGAGTCCGTGCTGTTCGTGGTACAACTGCAATAGAAGGCAACCCCCTGTCCGAGGCGGAGGTTTCTCAGCAGATGGAGTACCTCGAACAACAAACTCACAACGACGACAGGCATACCGCAACAAAAGAACAATTGCAGATCAGAAATGCTGGGGAAGCTCAGGCCTGGGTAAGACAACGATTTCTTCCAAACAGCCCACCTATCGGTCTAAAAGACATACTCACCATGCACGAAATGGTCACCCGAGATTCGGATACCGACGGCAATATACCTGGGAAACTCCGCAACATTTCCGTTATTGTGGGCACAGAAGAGCTTGGAGGGGTCCATAGAGGTGCGCCGCACGAAAGGCTACCTCGCTTAATGGAGAAGTATATCGATTTCATCAATTCTCGCCGACTCGAAGGTCTTCATTCAGTCATACGCGCCTTGCTCGCCCATTTCTACCTCGTGACAATTCACCCCTTTGGAGACGGAAACGGAAGAGTCTCCCGACTCGTTGAAGCCGGTATTCTCTTTCGGCTTGGATATAATGTGCATGGCTTCTACGGCCTGTCTAACTACTTCTATCGCCACGAACAAGACTACAAGTCAATCCTCCAACAATGTCGGCAAAGCCAGCCTTTTGATGTGACACCATTTATTCGCTTTGGTGTGACCGGCTTTGCGAGCGAACTCAAAGGTATAAATAACTTCATTAAAGCAAGAATTAATCGGCTGATATATCAAAGGATGCTTGTCCAAGCTCGCGATAAAAGAGTTGGCACTCGGCGACGACTTCTGAACCAAAGGGAATACAATCTCCTCAACTTTCTCCTACGTGAAATAGAGCCTTCAGATCCCTTCTCCGATACCCCATCTCGAAGGATCGAACTATCAGAACTACAGGAAGATCGTTATGTACAATCTGCGTACCAGAATGTCACATGGCGAACTTTTCAAAGGGAGTTAATACGGCTTGGGGAACTTGGATTTATCCGGTTTATCAGGGATGGCGCGGTTCAAGACTGGGTCGTAGAATTGGATTTTGAGGCCATCTCAAAGTATTAAGCGAAATGCTCACACCTAAGCGTTGTCCTAAAGCGTAACAGGTCTTTATCCCCAAGTTTAAACGAATTTGCAAAACCTTTGTCAACGCGCTATTTTGACAGGCATAAAATTGTAACCTGAAAAGAATCTGATAGACTGGATCGCGGCTCGGCCCTGCCCCTGCATGGTTTTAGCAGGGGACCACGCCGCGATGACGGTGCTGTTGATGGGGTTGATTGATGCATAAAGACTATATCATGAATACCATCGTTATAGGCGGTGGACAGGCCAGCATTACACTGAGTTATTTCTTGCAACAACGCGGGGTCGAACACCTCGTATTGGAGCGCGACCGGGCGTTCTCCGCGTGGCACAACTGCTGGGACAGCTTCCGGATGAACACAGCCAATTGGATGAACACACTGCCCGGCATGCAAAAACCATTTGCACCGCACAAGGCGTGGTACGACACCGCCACACGCGAAGAAGCACTCGATTATTTTCGCGCGTATCGCCAGATGGTCAATCCCCCATTGAAAGAAGGCGTCACCGTCACGCAAGTCGCCGAAGAAAAAGGGACCTGGCATGTGCATACAGACACCGAAACCTATCAAACAGCCAACGTCGCCATCTGCACTGGGCATGCAGCCCGCCCCTTTGTACCAGACACCGCCAAAAAACTACCGCAATCAACCATCCAACTACACTCATCCGCCTATCGAAATCCCGACCAGATCACAACGGCAAATGTCCTCATCGTCGGCAGCGGCAGCAGTGGGATTCAAATCTGCCTGGACCTGGCACAATCGAATCAATTTGAAAACCTCTCATTTGCACTCAGCGGCAACGGAGTCGTCCCCTGGTCAATTCTGGGCATCCCCATCGGCGTATTCTCGCGCATGCTCCCAATTTTCGAAATCCAGCGACAATCGCGAATCGGACGGCGTATTGAACGCCAATGGCAGGGGGGAGATCCCGCCATGGCACCATCGCCGCGCTGGCTTTCAAAACACTACGGCGTACAGCGGGTCGGTCGCGTAATAGATGCCGACCATCGCGGAATCATCTGCGCCGACGGCGAAATTGTCGGTTTGGAAAACCTGACCGTCTTGTGGTGCACTGGCTCTAGACCCGACTACAAATTTATCCGCGTACACAATCCCAAATCCGCATTTGACAAAAACGGACCCATTCACAAACGCGGTGTATGTATCCCCGGCCTGTTTTTTGTCGGCTTAAAATTTCAACATACCGTCGGATCACATCTCCTGCGCGGTGTGGGACGCGACGCGGAATACATCGCGCAGAAAATCGCGAAAAGGAACACTCATAATGTCTCGTGAACAAAACTCCGGATCTCGACCCATCCGCCTGGGCCTGATCGGCTGTGGCGGCATCGTCCAGAAATCGCACCTCCATGGCCTGCTCGACATACCCGACCTCGTAACCATCTCGGCAATTGCCGATCCCATCCCCGAAAACAGAAACCGCGTTGGCACAGCAGCAGACATCATTACAGAACAACGCTACGAAGACCTCCGCCACATGCTCGCCCGCGCCGAACTCGACGCCGTCATCATCGCCACCCCCCATCACCTGCACGCCGAACACGTCATCGAAGCTGCACAAGCAGGCGTCGCCATCATCTCGGAAAAACCCATGGCAACATCCCTCGAAGAAGCCGACCGCCTCCTCGACGCCGTAAAAAAACACAACGTCTCCTACGGCATTGTACACAACTTTCTCTACACGCCTGGCACCGCAGAAGCCCTCAGACTATTGCGCGAAGAAAATACAGGCACACCCCAAACAGGTCGCGCCCTCTCCCTCTTTGGCAAAACAGAAGATCAGGCCGACCCCAACAGCGTCTGGCGCGCATCCAAAGCAGCCGGCGGCGGCTGTATTGGCGACAGCGCCTACCACGAAATTTACCTCATCGAAACCATGATCGGCTCACCCGTGCGCTACGTGGAAGCCCGCGTACAAACCAAATTCTTCGACTTCGATGTCGATGACGTCGCCTTCCTCCTCTTTGAACACGAAAACGGCGCAATCTCCACCGTCTCTACATCCTGGGGCATGCCCGGCACCGGCGACCACAATATATGCGAAGTCTATACCCGCACACACGGCATCCGCATTATCAGCCGCGGACGCGAACTTCTCCGCCTCGACAAATCCACTCGCAAATGGCAACCCATTGACCTCGACCACGGCCTCAGCACAGACGCCCTGTCTCGCGCCGGTCACGCCAACTATTTTGCCGCCACCTTCAAAGCACTCGCAGAAGGCAGACCACTCCCAATCACCGCCGAACACGCCCGCCACAACCTCGCCCTCATCCACGCCGCGCACCAGGCGACAACACAGCGCAAAGCCGTCGATGTCACCGAACTATAAAAGGAATCTCAATGTCCAATCCCAACATCATCTACATCTACGGCGACGACCTCGGTCGCGGCATGCTCTCCTGCTACGGCCAGAAACACTTTCAAACCCCCAATATTGACCGCCTCGCCCGCGAAGGCTTGCAATTCACCCGCGCCTATGGCTGCATCTTTTGCGCCCCGGCGCGCGCCAGCCTCATGACCGGCTATCACGACGCACACGCGGGCCGATGGACCTTCACCAGAGGCGGTCTCTACCGCCCCATGGCCGAAGGCACCGCGACCTTTGAACACATTGCCGAACTCATCAACAACACCGGCCTTCAAGAACGCCCCGACGAAGTCTTTCTCGCGCAAATCGCGCAACGCACAGGCTATGTCACGGGACAAATTGGCAAACTCGAATGGGGCTTTGCCACAACGCCCGAACGCATTCGTCGGCACGGATGGGATTACCACTACGGCTACTACGACCATCAACTCTGCCACGGCTTCTATCCGCCATTCCTCTTTGAAAATGGCGACATAGTCAAAATACCCGGCAACACCCATCCCGACAACCACCCCGGTTCAGAATCCCCTGAAAACGCGACCATCCGCCACGACATGACCGGGAAAGTCACCTATTCTCAAGACCTCTTCAACGACAAAATCGTCGATTTCCTCCGCAAAAATCGACACAACCCCTTCTTCCTCTTCCACCCCTCGCAACTGCCCCACGGCCCCATCTCTGTTCCCGAAATTCATCCGGGCGTAAAAAACGCGCCAGAACTCACCGGCTTTGAAAAAGAATACGCATCCATGATTCTTCGCCTCGACGACACCGTTGGCATCATCCTCGACGAACTCGACGCGCTCGGCATTGCCGACAACACCATCGTCTTCTTCAGCTCTGACAACGGCCACGAAATCTACGCCGCACAACAAGGCCGCACCGTCAAAAGACAAAGCCTCGACGGCATCCGCTATGACGACATCACCACCCGGCATACAACAGAACAAAGCGGTGATGTATTCAACGGCAACGACGGCATGGCTGGCCTCAAATGGACGAGCTGGGAAGGCGGCACACGCCTTCCTTACATCGCGCGCTGGCCCGGTCGCATCTCTCCCGGCATAACCGATCACATGATCGCCAATTACGATTTTATGCCCACGCTATCCGATCTCACAGGGCAGGAAACACCCGACTGGAAAGACGGCGAATCCTTCTTACCCACCCTTTTGGGCAAAGAGCAATGCCCCCACGCACCCGTCGTCTTTTCATCCCGTCTCGGTCCTGCACTCACCACAGCCGACGGCTGGAAATTGCGCCACATCAACAAAACCAACAGCTTCCAACTCTACAACGTCCTGGACGACTACCGGGAAGAAACCGACCTCGTCGCCGAATATCCCGACAAAGTCGATCAACTCGCACGCCAACTCCTCAGGGCCTGCGACGGCAACTTTGCCCACGGCAACCCCGATATGCATCTGGCTCACGTCCATTTGGAGGAGAACCCATGAACCACCTCACACCCGACGACCTCGCCCAATTCGACGAAGAGGGATACCTCGTATTTGAAGGACTCTTCGACCACGACCTGAACGAACGAATCAAAGCCGACGTCGATCAACTCATGATCGACCGCGAAACGGAAAAACGCCCCATGCTCATGGCGTATCCAGAACTCGGCCTGCTCACATCTGAACCCAGTGTTGTAGATCGCGTGGCCGATCTGATAAATGGCAAAAAATTTGTCCATCACCATATCCACGCCCGATGGCAACTGCCCGGAGAACGCGGGGCACCATGGCATCAAGACTATGCACAAATCCCGCACACAAATCGCTCGCACCTGATGGTCCATGTATTCATGTACATGAATGGCCTGAACGGCGAAGTGGGCGACCTCCTCGTCATGCCCGGCACCCACAAAAAAGTCATGGCCAACGATGCCTATCGCCAATTTCAATTCGAAGACCTGCCCGGCTCGCGCACCATCGACAACCTGGCCCCCGGCTCCATCGTCATCGTTCACTCCGCCCTGCAACACGCCCGCCGACCCAAACCCGGCGGCGGCAATTACAAACGCTACTTCATCGACACCTCCTACTGCGAAGAAGGCATCCTCTGGCCCTCCTATCCCAATATTGCCGAAATCAACCGCGTCGCACTTGAAACCGGCTGTGATCGGAACGGCAAATACGCCTTTCTCTACGACACCAGCCAGTTTTTTGACCGCAGTGATTACATGGACACGCTCAGTGAGAAAAATCAGGGCAGTCTCGCATTGCGATTGTAGCATCACCAAAACAAAATGTCCTTGATTAAATAGAGGTATTGTATATTTATAAATGATCCAACCACCCCACAAAAACGAGAAAGGAAATTGACATGGCAGACAAACCTGTTTTATTGACCGACGAGCAAATGCAGCAATTCATTCGCGACGGGTACCTCATCCTCCACCCCGACTTCCCAGAGGGATTTCACGAAAAAGTCTATAAACGCATCGATGAATCCTTTGAAAAAAGCAGTGGCAGAAATCCGGGCAACAACCTCCTCCCCGCCGTGCCAGAACTACAAGACGTATGGGATCACCCCATTGTTCACGGCGCGTTTTCCAGCATCCTGGGCCCCGATTATTATTTGCACCTGCACCGCCACGTTCACGAAAGCCGCCCGGGCAGCGATGCGCGCATCATGCACAAAGACAGCTTGCACAACAGTCGATACTGCGCCGACCAAAACCGCCGCCACCACCACTGCCGCTGGATGATGGCGATGTACTATCCCCAGGACACACCCCGTGAAATGGGACCCACCAGCGTAACCCCCAGATCGCAATACATCACCGCCCGCGACCAGGAAGGAGAACACCTTTTCACATCGGGACCCGCGGGAACCGTCGCACTCATTCACTACGACATCCTGCACAAAAAAGAAGCCAACTACACGGACATCACGCGCCACATGGTCAAATTCCTGTTCACACGCATGACTGAGCCTACCGAACCGACATGGGATCACAGTGATGAAACATGGGTCGCATCCGGCGATCCACAAGAACCCACCTATCAGGCCATGTGGAACTGGCACCTGGGCAAAGCCCCCCAACACGCGACCAACGGGACATCTATCGAACCCCTGATCGAACAACTCTCCAATCCAGACGAAGCTGCCGCCCTCAATGCATCCTACACCCTGGGATCACAGGGCGAAAAAGCGGTTCCCGCCATGATCGACGCACTCAGCGACACGGAAAATGAGAACCCGCCTCGAAACGCGGGATATGGATTCACAAATATTGGCGAAATTGCCGTACCCGCATTCCTCGACCTCACCAAAAATCCAAATCCACAAATCCGCTCCCGTGCCATCGATGTACTCGGCGACATCGGCTTGCGTGCAAAAACAGCCACGCCCGACCTCATCGCCCTGTTGCAGGACACCGATGAAGACGTACGCGCACGAGCCGCAGAATCTCTGGGCACCACCAGCCAGAACACCTCGGAAGCCGCGCGCCCACTCGCCGACATATTAGCCACAGATGAAAGCGACTTCGTCCGACGCAATGCCGCCCTCTCCCTCGCGCGATTAGGCATCTATGCCGAAGAAGCCATTCCCGAACTGGCAGACGCCATGCGCGATGGCAACCACTACGTTCGCGGATTCGCAGTACACGGACTCTATCGCATCGGCACGCCCGAAGCACTCAGAGCCGCCATGCATCGCCTCCAGGCACTGCGCTGGGACAGCGAACCCAAAGGTCAGACACAAAGAAGACCCAAAAAGGTAGCTTGAGAGATGACATGGAACCCCGTGACCAAACACATCTCAACGCCTTTTGCGGAAAACGTATCGCCAGACAACGCCTTGCCAGAACACCCGCGCCCTCAAATGGTTCGCCAGCAATGGCAAAATCTCAACGGCCTGTGGGACTACGCGCTCGAACCCATCGGCACCACCAGCGCACCCGCTACCTATCAGGGTCAAATCCTCGTACCCTTTGCCATTGACGCCCCCCTCTCTGGCATCATGAAAATTCTCCGCCCGAACCAGCGTCTCTGGTATCGCCGAAATTTTACCGTTCCCGAAAACTGGGCGGGCAAACGCATACTCCTCCATTTCCAGGCATCCGACTGGGAAACCTCTGTCTATATCAACGGCGAGAAAGCGGGACAACATCGCGGCGGATACGACCCCTTCACCTTTGACATCACCGACCATTTAACAGACGGCGCGAACGAACTCATTGTCTCTTGCTGGGACGCCACCGAGCAACAGCCACAAGCCCTTGGCAAACAAATCATGCCAGAAAGCCGCCAGGGGTTTCGGTATCAACCCACCGGCGGCATCTGGCAAACCGTCTGGCTCGAAGCCGTACCAGAGCAATCCATCCGCACCCTTCGCCTCACACCCGATATAGACAACGCAACAATTGACATCCTTGTCTCGGGCGAAAGGTTAGAGAATTGCCAAATTCAAACAATCGCCTACGACGGCAACCAGCAAATAGCCGAAGCAACCGGACAGGCCAACCGCACCATCTCCCTCGGTATTCCAAACGCAAAACTCTGGCATCCTGACCATCCCTTCCTCTACGACCTCAAAGTCAAAGTACAACACAACGGCGAAACCACCGACACAATCGACAGCTACTTTGGCATGCGAAAAATATCCATTGGCGAAGACGAAAACGGCATCAAACGCTTCCTCCTCAACGACAAACCCATTTTTCAACTCGGTTCCCTGGACCAGGGCTATTGGCCCGACGGCATCTTGACCCCGCCATCTGACGAAGCCATCCTCTTCGACCTCCAGTACCTCAAACAAATCGCCTGCAACATGGTGCGCGTTCACGTCAAAACCCATCCCGATCGCTGGTACTACCACTGCGACCGGCTCGGCCTATTGGTCTGGCAAGACATGATCTGCATGCCCAAGTTCGGGCAAAACGTACCTCCCGAAGCCGCACAACAGTGGAAGACCGAATTTGATAACATAATGGACTGGCTACACAACCATCCCAGTGTTGTCCAGTGGATCATCTTCAACGAAGGCTGGGGCCAGCACGACACCGAACGCCTCACAGACCTCATCGCACAACGCGACCCCTCTCGTCTCGTCACCAGTGCCAGCGGCTGGACAGACATGGGCACGGGCGACATATACGATATTCACGACTACACCTTCTACCCGGCCATAGCGCGGCAACAATGCGCCAATAGCCGTATCGTCCTCCTGGGCGAAGCGGGCGGATTCAACCTCTGCATCCCGGGTCACACCTGGTACGACCACGAAAAACCATCCGAACACATCACCCGCCCCACATATCCAACGCCCCAGGCAATGGAAGACGACTACCGCTTCTGGGTCGAAAACCTCCGCGCAATGGTCGGCCTCACCGCACTCAACGGCGTCGTATATACCCAGATCACCGATGTCGAACACGAACTCAACGGCTGGCTCACCTACGACCGCAAAATCTCCAAAATCGACCCCGATGAACTCGGCAATATCCACGCCACACTCTGGGATCCCCCTCAATTTGAAACCACCATTGGTCCCCACACCGAATGGCGATACAGCACCGGCGAAGGATTCACACAACCCGCCATGCCCCAGGACACCTCGCCCCGCGCCAACCTGCCGAACTGCGGCGGCGACTGGTGTCAAACCGCCTTCGACGATTCATCCTGGAACGCGGGAAAAGGCCCATTTAGCACAGCAGAAGAAACATCAAACGCCCCCATCTATCTCCGCACCACCATCGACCTGAATCAACGCCCCGATAAACCCCTATTCTACGTCACCTCATCTGCCGACTGCCAGATCTTCATCAACGGCCAACTCATCCGCAGCCTGCGCGTCAGGCAGCACTCCGCACCCATCTCAGAAACCTGCGCCCTGCTCCATCCCGATGGATCCGATCTCCTGACCCCCGGCAAAAACACAATCTGCGCCATCCTCTTACCCTCTCAAACACCATCTTATCTCAGCGTTCAACTTCTGAACATGACATAAGGAGACTCATGCAACCCAACATCATCATATTCCTCGTCGATGACATGGGCACGGGTGATACGAGCGCGTATCAGGACTGGACCGGCAACCAGGACGACGAGCAACTCCACACCCCCAGCCTAAAACGTCTTGCGCGCCTGGGCGTGCGCTTTACCGATGCGCACACCCCATCAACCGTATGCACCCCCACGCGCTACGCCCTCCTCACCGGACGCTATTGCTGGCGCACACAACTCAAACACAAAGTCGCCTTTGGTCCCCACTATCCGCCACTCATAGAAAAAGAACGGCCCACACTCGCCACCATCCTCAAAGACGCCGGATATCGCACGGGCATCTCGGGAAAATGGCACGTGGGCCTGACCTACACAAAATCCGATGGCTCACCCGCCGAGGGATGGGACGACGCAGACGTGCGCCAACCCCTGACCGATTGCCCCGAAGAACACGGCTTTGATTACCACTTCATCACCAACCGAAGCCATGGAACCTCTAAAAATGCGGGCTGGATCGAAAACCGCCGCTGCATTGGCGCAACCGGCAAAAGTCCTCACGACATCGCGGGTTACGACCTGTCCAAAACCGGACCAATGAACTTCCAGCACGCCGTTGGCTTTCTCGATACTCATCTGGACACAGACGATACAAAACAACAATCCTTCTTCCTCTACTACGCCGCCAACGCCAATCACACACCCCATACGCCGTGCGACGCACTCAATGGCGTACCCATCACAGGACAGGCGCACTTCAAAAACGGCAAGCGCGAGCTGTCTCGCCCACACGCAACCACCAACGATCCCAATGGATGGGAAAGCACTGACTGGGGCAAACAGCGCGACCAGGTCGGCGGCTGCGAGCACAACACGCCCGAACGCCTCGACTTCATATACGAAAACGACGTCGCAGTCGACCAATTGCTCAACTATCTCGAAACCCACGACGACCCGCGCAACCCCGGCCACAAACTCATCGACAACACCCTCTTCATCTTCTCCAGCGACAATGGCGCGGAAAACGCGGGCAAAGAATCCAGTGGATACTACCGCGGTCGCAAAGCCCACATCCACGAAGGCGGCCATCGCGTGCCCACAATCGCCTTCTGGAAACAGGGCAACATCGGCGATGGCAACGACGCAACACCCGGTCGCACCAGCCACATCACTTATGGACTCAACGACCTCATCTTATCCATCGCCCACCTCGCCGGCATCGAAGTAGCCCCACGCGAAGGCTTTGCCGAAGACAGCACCAGCATTGCGCCCTTTCTCACCGGCCTGAAAGACGCCGAATACGACCCCCATCCCCTCGTCTTCCACGACGACTACATCATGGGACCTATGCTCTCGCTGCGAGATGGCGATTGGAAATTGATTGTCGGGCAAGAACTCATCGTAGAAGGCACATTAAAACACCACGCCCTCTTCAACCTGAAAGACAACCCCACAGAAGACGAACGCCAGAACCTCATCGCATCAGAACAACACAGCCACCTCGTCGAATCCCTATCCGCAAAACTGCTGGACATTTATCATCAAAGATCATAAGATGACCATTAAAAAGCGATCAGCCGTTCGCGGCATTCTCTTGACACCCGAACATCGCGTGTTATTAATTCGCATGCAAGAACCCGAAAGCAAGCTGATGAACAAGGACGAAACATGTTTATAGAGCGCATCCAACTGAAAAATCTGCTCTCCTTCGGGCCTGCCGAAGCACTGGAACTTCGTCCCCTGAATGTTCTTATCGGTCCCAACGGCTCCGGAAAGTCCAATCTTATCGAGGCGATTGGCCTGCTGAAAGCCACGCCCAGGGACCTCACGGCCCCAATTCGGGAAGGTGGAGGCATCCGCGACTGGATTTGGCGAGGTGATCCCAGGGCACCGTCGGCCCATATCGAAGTGATTCTGGATAACCCAAAAGGGTCAGCACTGCGATATTCCCTCGGGATCGCAGAGAGGGGCCAGCAATTCGAGTTGATAGAAGAGTGTATAGAAGAGGCATACAGCTCTGAAGAAATGCCCTATATCTATTACGAGTTGTCGGGCAGTAACGCCCTTCTGAACTACAGTGGTAAGTCGTACAGCAATGTTGAACCACGCCCTCCGTTAATCCTGCAACAGATCAATCTACAGCAATCCATTCTTGCCCAGCGGAAGGACCCGGACCAATACCCGGAGTTGACATGGCTTGGCGAGACGTTTGACCGCATGCAACTCTACCGCGAGAGTTCCTTTGGCCGCCGTACACCGCCGCGTCAGCCACAACCAGCGGATCTGCCCAACGACTTTTTGCTCGAAGATGGAAGAAATCTGGGACTGGTGCTGAACCGGTTGAAGCGGGAGCCAAAAATCAAGGTTCAGATTCTGGAAACCATGCGCCAACTCTACGAAGGCGTGATTGACCTGGACATCAGCATTGAAGGTGGAACCGTTCAGGTCTTCGCCCAGGAAAAAAATATCATGGTACCGGCAACGCGATTATCCGATGGGACGCTGCGCTTTCTGTGCCTGTTGGCTATCCTTTGTCACCCGAATCCCCCACCACTGGTGTGTATTGAAGAGCCGGAACTGGGCCTGCATCCCGACGTTCTGCCAGCCCTCGGCGATCTGTTGCGCGAGGCATCCCAAAGGTGCCAGCTTATCGTCACAACGCACTCTGATAGGCTTGTGGACACTCTAACCGATACACCGGAGAGCGTCGTGGTCTGCGAGAAGCACGACGGCAAGACGGAAATGCACCGGCTTGACAAAGCCGACCTTACCGAGTGGTTGAAGCGCTATAGCCTTGGGGACCTGTGGACCAGAGGCGACCTGGGAGGGAATCGCTGGTGAGAATCAAGGTCTTTGTCGAAGGTGGTGGGAACACGCATTCGCTGAGGAGCAAGTGCCGCCGAGGTTTCAGCAATTTTTTTCGCAGGGCTGGCCTGGAAGGCCGAATGCCGAGCGTAGTCGCAAGTGGCAGGCGGCGAGATGCCTTCGATGATTTTTGTGCGGCACTCCGTAGTCCCGGAAAATATGACTTCATCGTGCTATTGGTTGACAGTGAAGAACCCGTGGTAGCGGGATCTGGCCCCTGGCAACACCTGAAGAAGACGCGCGATAAGTGGGACCAACCCTCGGGGGCTACAGACGACCAGGTACATCTGATGGTGCAGTGCATGGAGGCGTGGTTCCTTGCCGACAAAGACTGTCTCGCTGCGTACTACGGAAACGACTTTAACCAAAACGCGCTTCCCGCCCGTGAGGATATTGAGAACATTGCAAAAAACGATATATTGAACGGCCTAAAAAATGCGACGCGTTCGCGTGTCCCAAAAGGAGAATATGGAAAGGGACAGCATTCGTTCGATATCCTCGCGCGGATTGACCCCGACAAAGTGATTGCGGCATCGCCCTATGCAAAACGACTCGTCGATACTTTGAAGGCAAAAGTCAGTTAACCGGACATCTATACTAATGCCTGCGTCAGCCTACCGAACACCTCTTCATCAGAGGAACCCCCATGCAAACACCTTTCCCCGCTAAAATGCCACTTGAAAAACCAGACGACCGAGAACTCAGTGCGGCGATGGAACGTGTGTACGATATATGGAACCCCCATGAAGATCGCGGCAATGAATTTTTCAGCAACTTCAAATACTCACCCCTTGCAGGATTCTCACGAGAACCCAACGTCTCCCGCCGTGACCCATCCAAAATACTCCGCATCGACGGCACCTATTACGTCTGGTACACATGCCGGCGCACAAAAGGCGCGCCCGTCGGTCACGAAAACGCCACCGACGAAATCCCCTCTGTCGATTGGGACCTCGCAGACATCTGGTATGCCACGAGCGAAGACGGCTTTCACTGGGAAGAACAGGGACCAGCCGCCACGCGCCCACCAAAAGGCGAATTTGGCTGGCGCTCAAACTGCACCCCCGACATCCTCGTCTGGAAAGGCAAATACTATCTCTATCACCAGGCCTACAGCGCAGTCATTCAGGGCGGCGACTCGTGCCCCGTCACAATCGCCCACGCCGATTCCCCCCATGGACCCTGGACGCGACTGGGCAGACCCATCGTAGAACCCGGCGGCCCCGACGACTGGGATTGCAACTGCATCCACGACCCCTTTCCCCTCATCTACAAAGGCAAAATCTACATGTACTACAAAGGCTCGCCCGGTCAAAAACGCGGCGGCGCGAACATCATCCGCGCTCAAGGCGTTGCCATTGCCGACCATCCAGAGGGTCCATACAAAAAATCACCGCTAAACCCCGTCCTCAACTCCGGCCACGAAACCTGCCTCTGGCCCTACAAAGAAGGCATCGCCGCACTCGTCAGCCTGGATGGTCCCGAAAAAAACACCGTGCAATACGCCCCAGATGGCATCCATTTCGAAATAAAATCCCTGCTCCAGGTACCCCCTGTCGCACCCGGACCCTTTGTGCCCGACGCTTTTGCCGACAACGGCGACGGACGCGGTATCACCTGGGGACTCTGCCACATCAACCCGGACGGCGGGGGCAGCATGAGCGAATCCGTCCTCGCCCGATTCGACTGCGACCTCAGCCGCGACATTGACCGTCCCCTCTTCAAAAATAACAACCTGCGATTTGACGAACCTACCTACTTCCAGCGCGTCCTCAAACTGCCCGAATACCTCCAAAAGCAAATCCTCAAAGAACAGGATGATACTGATCAAAACACCATCGGAACCTTCAAGGAGCCATCATGAAAACGATCTGCACCTCTCGACAGTTCATCCGTTCAACACTCGTGCAAGGGGTGTGCTGTTTCCTGCTCATCGGCGGACTGCTCGCCCCAGCCGCAAAGGCAGTTAAATTTCGCACCGAAGCAGGTCAACTCCAGCAATCAAAATTCGTCATCGCCGTGCCGGAGTCTTGGAACGGGAAACTCCTGCTGCTGGCTCACGGCTATCGCCCCGAAAATGCGCCTCTGAGCGCCGATTTTCGCACAGAGTCACCCATGTACCAGCATTTGCTTGCCGATGGCTGGATGATCGCATCTACCAGCTACCGCCGCAACGGAGCGATCATCGTCGGTGCGGTAGCGGACATCGAACTGCTACGCCAGCACATTGTCCAAACCTATGGCGCGCCTAAACGTGTGCTTGTGCAGGGTAGCTCAATGGGCGGTGCGATCGTGACACGGATCGCCGAGACCGCTCCCGAAGGTTATGACGGCTTGCTTGCGTTGGGGGCGGCACTACAAGTGCGAGATGCAGAGCAACCCCACGAATGGAGTTATACCCCACGTCTCCCGTTGCTCTTCGTCAGTAACCAGAGTGAAGTGGAGGGACCCCAGGCGTATATCCAGAAAGCGGTAAAGGCACCGATTGTGCCAGTGTTCTGGTCTGTGGCACGCGACGGACACGTTAACCTCAGAGAGATCGAACGGGAAACCGCGTTGCGTGCGCTCGACGCCTATCTGGAGACCGGTACGATTGAACGAGACAAAGATGCGACCATCGCTCCGGATCATGTGTCGTCTGCGGAATTTAAGGAAGGTGGGGCTTACACAAAGATAGAGAGTATCTCCTCGACCTACGGCAACATCAATACCGAATTTATCGAGGGCGACCTGCAGCAACTTGGCATCTCCTCCAAAACCCGTTTTCAGGTCAGCTATGGGGAGCAGACGTTCACAGTGTTGCTTGCCACCACCTATGGAGACGTACCACGGGGAGAGTGGGTTGCATTCCTGACAGCGGAAGGTCGCTTGAGGATTGCTCGCAACTACGAGAACGCCGCAAAGACACTTGGGTGTAAGGAGGGCGACAAAATCTTCATCGCGCCCGCCAAATAAACCTTATCAAATAGCCCGTAAAACCCACGTCCTTTAGGCGTGGGTCGCATGACGGAGGGCTTCCTTTTTTAGCTTTAGCGTATATGAACATTGCCATATCGCTAAAGACGGACTATGCGTTTTTGGTATGCTGATCATATTTTTATTCTATTTCGCTTGACAAAAAGGGCACATAAGTATATATTTTTATTATGCTTAAGTCCTTTAAATACAGACTGCGCCCAACGAAAAAGCAAGAGAAAGTCTTGTTGGCGCACATTGAAGAATGTCGCTTGCTGTATAACCAACTTGTCTGTGCGAGAGTCCAAGCATGGGAAAGTAAAAATAAGTCTCTGTCTCGTCACGACCAGACAAAAACAATACCATTGATGAAGCAACAGCGTCTTGCATTCAAGCAAGTATATAGTCAGGTATTGCAACAAGTATCAACAAGAGTTGATCTGGCATTCAAAGCATTCTTTCGTCGTCTCAAAGAGAGGGCAAAGACGGGCGAGAAAGCTGGCTTTCCCAGATACAAGGGTCAAAATCGCTATGATTCTATCACCTATCCTCAGTTTTCCAATGGATGCCGATTGGACGATAAGGGCTTGCGATTGGGCAAAATAGGCTGTATTCGGATTGTCCAGCACAGGCCACTTGACGGCGTTCCTAAATCTTGCACAGTCACGCGTACGGCAACGGGCAAGTGGTTCGCTACTATTTCTTGTGATATGGGCGAGCCAAAATCTTGCGACGAGCAACGCCCGCCAACAGGCATTGACGTGGGTCTCAATTCCTTTGCTGTAACCAGTGACGGCGAGACGATAGCCAACCAGCGATTCTTTAGAAAAGAGCAAAAATCACTTGCAAAAGCACAGCGCAAATGGGACGCGGTGAAAAAAAGACCTGAGACCGACGCCGTAAGAGAAAAGCGTCGTAAAGTAATTGCCAGAGTGCATGAGCGTATCCGTAATAAGCGACATAACTTTGCCCATCAAGAATCAAGAAAAATTGTCAATCGTCACGGCTTCATAGCTGTCGAGAAGTTGAAAGTTAAAACGATGCAAAAGAACAGGCGATTGTCTAAATCAATAGCAGACGTAGCATGGTCACTGTTTCGGCATTGTCTCGAATACAAAGCGGAAGAAGCTGGTATTGGATTCAAGGCCGTCAATCCTAAATATACGTCACAAGATTGCTCGGCATGCGGACATAGAGAGAAGAAAGCACTTTCTCAGCGTGTGCATCATTGCAAGGCGTGTGGCTATATGACGGACAGAGACCTCAATGCTGCCATAAACATATTGACTTTGGGATTACAAAGTCAGGCGGTTTGACCGCCAAGAAGCCCAACTGCTCTATCGTTGGGAGTAATCACGTCTATCTCGAAAACAATCGCACAATCTGTGAGCCAACAGCCCGCGCCCCCAGGGGCCTCTTTGGCCGCGAGGGACACGCTGCCCCGGGCCTTAAGCCAGAACACGTCATTCCAGACCTCACCAAAAAAGCGGTCTCCTTTATCGAAGAGACCGCAGCAGACAAACAGCCCTTTTTTCTCTACTATCCCGTAACCGGCCCGCACACACCCATCGCGCCAAACAAAGCATTTATAGGCAAAAGCCAGGCGGGCAAATACGGCGACTTCGTCGTCGAATGCGACTGGGCAGTGGGGCAGATCATGGCCGCTGTTGAAAAAGCCGGCGCCACCGACAACACCCTCTTTATCGTCACCAGCGACAACGGTCCCGAACGCTTTATGCACACGCGAAAAGATGAATACAATCACTACAGCACCTATCACTTCCGCGGCTGCAAACGCGACAACTGGGAAGGCGGGCATCGCATCCCCTTTATCGCCCGCTGGCCCGAAAAAGTCGCGGCGGGATCCTTCAGCGATGAAATCGTATGTCTTACAGACCTCATCGCGACAGCCGCTGACATTACTGGCCGTTCGCTTCCCGAAAATGCTGGCGAAGACAGTTGCAGCATCTTACCCGCCCTTACGGACCAAAACACGACATCCATTCGCGAAGCCACGTGCATCACTCTTCCAAAGGCGAATTTGCCATCCGCCAGAGCAAATGGAAATTGCTCCTCCATCAAAGCTCCGGCGGCAATGATTATCCCGATGACCCTCCGGATGATGCCCCCGGCCAACTCTACGACATGGAAATCGGCTACGAAGAACGCGAAAACCTCTACGCGCAACACCCCGAAATCGTATCGCGACTGACCGACCTGCTCAACCAATACAAAATGAAGGGACGCAGTGTCCCCATCGCATAACACGGAGGAAGCATGAACGCTTCGGACCTATTTGTCAAAGCATTGGAAAATGAAGGCGTGGCGTATATCTACGGCGTGCCGGGAGAAGAAAACCTCGCCTTTTTGGAAGCCCTTCGCAAATCGAGCATCAAACTCATTCTGACGCGGCATGAACAGGGCGCTACGTTTATGGCTGCGACCTATGGACGGCTTACGGGCAAGACGGGCGTTTGTCTTGCCACACTCGGTCCCGGCGCGACCAATTTTGTGACGGGTGCCGCCTATGCCCAATTAGGCGGCATGCCTCTGCTCATGATCACGGGCCAAAAGCCCATCAAAAAGAGCAAACAGGGCCAATTTCAGATCATCGACGTCGTGAGTATGATGGAACCCCTCACAAAATACACCAGACAAATTGTCAACGTAGATATGATCCCCTCTATGGTGCGGGAGGCATTTCGTCTGGCACAAGAAGAGCGCCCCGGTGCCGTGCATCTGGAATTGCCGGAAGATGTTGCCGAAGAGCCAGTTGATGAACACACCACACCGGTCTTTAATATCAGCACCTGCATGCGCGGCGATGCCAACGAACGCGCCATTGACGATGCTGTCAAAATGATCAAAGAAGCCACACGGCCCTTGCTGCTCCTGGGCGCGGGCACCAACCGCAAGCGCATAAGGGAATCTGTGGCGCACTTCCTCGACAAAACCGGCATTCCCTTTTTCAATACCCAACTGGGCAAAGGCGTCGTTGGCGGCCTCCACCCCCTGTTTTTGGGCACCGCAGCACTATCCGATGGCGACTATCTCCATTGTGCCATCGAACGCGCCGATCTGATCATAAACGTCGGGCACGACGTGGTGGAAAAACCGCCATTTTTCATGTCACACGACGAGGGGGCAACCCGCGTTATCCATATCAACTTCGGAACGGCTGTGGTAGATAATGTTTACTTTCCGCAATTGGAAGTGGTCGGCGACATTGCAAATACGATCCGGCGCCTTGCCGATAAAACCGGCAAAACAGCCTCGCACGACTTCGACTACTACATGCGAATCCGCGAACAGATTCAAGAACACATTCGTCTGGGAGAGGACGACAACAGCTTTCCAGTAAAACCACAGCGCCTCGTCTGGGACGTCCGCAAAGTCATGCCCGAAGACGGCATTATTGCGCTGGATAACGGCGTGTACAAAATCTGGTTTGCGCGCAACTACCCAACCACACAGCCCAATACCGTATTGCTGGACAATGCCCTTGCCACCATGGGCGCGGGCCTGCCCTCGGCAATGGAAGCCGCGCGGTTTTATCCCAACCGGCAGGTGATGGCGATTTGCGGCGACGGTGGTTTTATGATGAACAGCCAGGAATTGGAAACAGCCGTAAGACTCAACCTCAATCTCGTTGTGTTGATCTTAAAAGACAATTCCTACGGCATGATCCGCTGGAAACAATACGGGATGGGGCTTCCCGATTTTGGACTGGAATTTAACAACCCGGATTTTGTCATGTACGCCAACAGCTACGGCGCACATGGGCATCGCGTGGAATCTACAGAAATGACTGTCTCCCTGCTGGAACAATGTTATGCCGACGGCGGCGTACATGTCGTCGAAGTGCCCGTGGATTACTCTGAAAACCAGAAAGTTCTCGTCGATGAACTGCAAGCAAAGACGTGTTTATTGTGACGTTATTGCTCCTCGTCTTTGTCAACAAAATGGTTGACAAGCATTTTGTTACACCTATCAATGCCACAAGGGTTGAAATCAAGATGCACCAAAAAACAAGCTATACTACGCGGATTCTCGCGCGGGCAAAAGACAAGATCAAGACCATCAACGAGGACATGCTTAATTCCAAAGGATTAACCGAGGCAGAGGTCAACGTGGCTGCTAAAGCAGGTCTTATCGATCCAGAGCAGAAGTACTGGTGGCTGGAGTCATGGCAAAAAGGCGAGCGAGAAGTTGAACGAGACGAGCGGGAGGGCCGATCTTCCAGTGCATTTGAAACGGCAGAGAGCCTACTTGCCCACCTCCTCCTGAAGATAGAAAAAGCCCAACGGTTTGAAAGAGTCCGTTGGGCTTCAGAAAAATAAGGTCCGATTACACCTTTCGCTACACTTCAATTTCCCTTCTTACTCCTTCAGCCAAACGATCCCACTGCTCATCAGTTGTGGCTTCAAAACGTTCTGTCCAGGCCTGCTCATCTTTCAGGTCCGTTAGAATACGTGCGGCAATGGCATCCCGCTGGTCTGCTGGCAGTTTTTGGATCTCTGAGACTACCTGTTGAAGTAAATCAGCCATTTCTGTGGCTCCTTGTATGAAATGCTCTGCTGACTTAAAATATAACTCCAAACGATAATATTAACCAGATAGATTTCTTGCCGAACGATGTCCTTAATCCATCAACCTGACATTGTATTGTCTCGGGCAGTGGGGTGGTATCCCACGATACAAACTGTCGTCCAGGGGATGCGGAGTATAAATATAGATGGCGGTATCCCATGGATTGTACAGAACCAGTTCTTCCCGTTCGTCTCCGCACACATCCGCAGGAATGCAGTGATACCAGGCCATGCGTCCAACAGGTTCGGGTGCCGGAAGATCCGGCAGTGGGATAGAGGTCCCCTCAAGAGGCTGCCACAGCATCCCACCATTGTACAGAAGCGCAGGCGCGTCCGCTCCATTCCAGTACACGACCTCCATACCCGTGTTGTTGGGAGAAGGGTTAAGGCGGAAATCGTTGAGACAGTTCCCCTTTGTATCCACGACCATGACATCCGTATTGTGCCCTTGATATCGAATCACCATCTGGGGAGACGGATCGCACGCGCTAAATCGCGCCACTCTGACCTCCTGACCGTGAGGAACCAACTCTTCGCCGAGTCGCAAGAACCACATTTCCGCAATGATCCATCACATGCCCGAAGCCAGAACAGATGGCGCGCACCTCGCCATTATCCCATTCCGCGATCACCACCGAATCCATATTCCATCCAAGCTGGTTTTCCCAGATCACCGTCCCATCGTGATCTAATAAAAAATATCCGCCATTGACCTCATCTCTGCCATCGCCGTCAATATCTCCGACCGAGGGAATGTACGCGGGACATCGGCTGTACTCTGTCCACTTGGTTTCATAGGTCCAAAGAACTCGAAGATCCTCATCAAAAGCAATGACCTTGCCCCCGAGCTTAATCACAAAATCTCGAGGGGCATCGGTCCCGCGGAAATTGGCAATCATAATACGCTGATGCACCCAATTCGCCCCCTGTCCCCGACACGCCCGCAACTCAGCGGGACTATCTTTCTGCTTGAGATCGCCAGTCGCGCCGTCCCGAATCTGAACAACAACATTCGCCATCGAATCGGGATCGGCCTCGACCGCAGGATCGAGGAAAAAGCAAATAACTTCCTCAGCGCCATCGCCATCAATATCGTAAATAGCGACAGGACCGGGCCGGCTGGGCTGGACGCCACCCTCTCCCACCTGCCACAAAACCTCACCATCCGCGGTAAAAGCGCCGAGAAAACAAGGCTTCATGCCCCCGCCGTCATGTGCATCGTCAACAGACCGATACACCAGAAAGTCCGCCCGCCCTTTTCCCTCAAGATCGCCCATCCGGATATCGCCGCCATAGGTATTCCCCTCTGCCGTGACGCAAAACTCAGGCGGTATCTCCACTCTAAAAGATTAAAAAGGGGCTTATATAAAATCGGGCTACTATATTCCATCGGATTGCTTTTCCCCTTGTCCGGGTTATGTGTGTTTAACGAAAAAATGCCTTGAAAAAGAATATACCTCTCTAAGTAAGATTAAAAAGGGGCTTATATACAAAACGTCCGGTGTGTCAGTGTAAATTATTGAAATTATTTATATTTACAGTATTTAGGTTTTAAGTATTTTGGAGGTGTGAAAAGTGGATAGGATTTAAATATCAAGAGATGTTTGCTAATCATTTGGAGGGTCTGGGACATGAGTCAAAAGAAAAAAAAGAGCCGGATTGGTTCTTTTCCCAGTTCAAATTTTGATTCTGGTGTGTGTGGGTTAAGGGATAATACGACAGGTAAATATGTTAGGACCGGCTTGGAAGGTACATGTGGAAAAAGAACCAGAAAAACTTGGTTTTTATCCTGTGGTTGACGGATTGTTGCCTAACAGATGGCTGGTAGATATAGAGGGTCTTTGGGGTGAAAAAGAAGCATTGGATATTTTGTCCGAACATACGAGGATACACAGGAAAAATTTAGAATTGGTACAGCATAGTGAAACTTTTTCTGTATTATCATTTTATCCTGTTATGAGGACAAACAAGATGCCCAGACAACGCTTTTGTGCCACGGTTAAAAAGATTTACAAAGAACCCAATTATTGGTATAAGGGACCGGAAGAATTGGAAATGGTACGTTTATCCGATGTGTTTTTAGTTTATGATAAGTGCGGAGAAGTTACGTGTGGGGAAGTATCAAATACACGAGTACTATTTCATTATGGTACATTTGGAGAATCTATTACACGTACTTATACATCTGTGAGTAAAGGAAAATGGGCTGAGTATATTACTGAAGGGGATGTTATACATTTTTATGCACGGTATAGCCAACGAGGGCGTGAGCCAGAAGAATGGACGTTAAAAAATATCACAAAGGTTGAAATACGTCGTCGTAAAGTTATTCGTATGAATACAATGTGATGTGTTCACGGATTTTAATTCTGTTATCAAGAGAGGTATCGTATAATTAAAGGGAATTAAGTGCCATCAGGATGCCTCATCAATTAAGTTGCTAAAAGAGAGATCCGAACTCCCTAAAATTTGCAGAAAAACATCAGGTCGGCTATGTAATTCTCCCTGGGACTGAATGTCGGGAGTGGAATGCGTTGGTTGTTTTGGAACGTTAATATGTGCTATGCCTACAAATCGGAACTCATAGCCTTCGAGAAATCTTTTTGCTGTCCAAAATTCCCTTCCTATAGATTTACAATAATCCATAACACATCGCGCTCCTCGTAATTGTGCAATAACTTCACTTTTTTGTATTCTGCCTTTTTTTGTTTCAATACAGATAATCCACTTTTTCGTATCCTCATGGGATACAATCACGAAATCCGCTCGCCTGCGTTCGTCCTTTGAACCCGCAAAGAAGGCGCGTCTGAGTTCAAAAACATCCGTTTTGATAACAATTGAGTCAGGAGGTAGTTCTTTTATGACAACAGTTGTTTTGGCTTGCATGTCGGTTAGTTCGACAGAGACCCTACCTTGTTCCTGTTGCAATGGAACCTGCGCCTGAGAGATGAGCATTTCCTGTAATATTTCAATATCATTCACGATCTTATTCCCCACCCCACACAATATCCCCCTGAATCCTGTTCATGTCATCAATAGTCTCGTCAAAGCTGGGGGCTTCAATGCCAAGCTCTGGATCAATATCAGCCTCCACAAGCGTATGACCTCTTCTGCGCCTCTTTTGTCCTTCTTCTAATGGGATCAAATCTTCTTGCGCCATATACACTTTAACCTGGTCTGAACTGATCAACTCATCATCCCGATAACCGTTTTCTTTCGCTATTCTTTTCAAGTGTGGCTTATCGTGATTAAGCATGATAAGCGTATTCAGTTCTTTGACGATGTAATCGCTATGGGTCGTTACAAAGACTTTAATCCCCAAATTCACCAACCGCACAAAAAGTTTGGCGATACGACGTTGGTTTTTGGGATGAAGGCTCAATTCCGGCTCATCCACCATAAGCAGATCCCCCTTATGGGCGACATAGCGCAGATAAAAACCCATATCCAGCAATGAACGCACAGCACTTGAGCTTTGATCCATCGTCAACCTGATCCCCGTCCCTCTGGGGATATAGTATAGCTGGTCATTTTGTGTTATGCTATAATCGCCACCGATAATATCAGCAAATTCTTCCAATACATCGGGATGTTCTTTGGTGATAAAGCTTTTTCTTTTTGAAATGTATTCAAGCTGCCCTGTAAATTCTACATTGGCTTCTATTGGCGAAGGGTAATTTTGGTACCCTTTGGACAGCAAGTCCCGAGAATCAGCCACTTTGTTTGCCTGCGCCATCTCGTCAAGCAGGCGGTTGCGAGCAAAATTTAGTTCTCTCCGAAAAATAGCCACACCCGTGCGCTCCGTTGAAGTGATAAAGGCAAAAGAAAGGGACTTTAAAAAAATAATATCACTGATCCTGTCATGAATAAACCTGTTTGCAATACGGGAAAGCATTTCTCTTCTTCGCCTTTTTTTCTCTGCCTGCAAAGTAAATATTAGCTCTTGACTCCCTTTTCTTTTTTCACAGCTAACGTGCCAATCACCGTCAAATTGCCAATCACCGTCAAATTGCCAATCACCATCAGTGAACCTCATTTTGAGTTCATCTTCTTCAAGTATATGGGGAGTTCCTACCTGAACTTGAAATTCACTTTTATCAAATGTGCCTTCTGTTGCCGCAAAAACTTCATCCAGTTGATGATTATACTTCTTACAGGCCTCCGCAAGCATCTGATTTGCTGTTTTCACATATTGTGATAAGCCGATAGTGAGGACACCTTCTGTAAGCAACCTTTGTATCTGAGCATCGCCAATCGAAAAATCCATAAGTTCACGCCAGGACCGCAAGAAACCGTACAATGCGTAGGCGGTATAGGTTTTGCCGGTATTATTTTCACCGCATATAATGGTCAAATCGCCCAGCGAAAATTCCGCATGCTTTAAGATGCCAAGATTTTTTAACCGTATTGTCATGCTCATACCGATACCTCCACCACATGTAGCGATCAGTTTTACTGGTGTTGTGCTTCGAGTGTAGCTCCCACCCATTCGCCCCAGAGCAAGGCTAGTCGCTTGTAAAGTTTAACAACAGGCGCGGGGATCGTAAAAAGAATAAGATAAACCACAACCTGCCGCAACTCAAAACCCTGCCCAGCGATCCGTATGGGTTCTGAATGGTGTACCACTGCAATGCATGTCCCTGTATGGGGTAAGCGGGGAGTAGTTCAACGAAAAAACCCTTGAACGAATGAAAATCTCTGAGTATGATGAAAAGAACTGGATGACTGCGTTGTGCTGCGCGGGACAGTCAAAACCTTCTGGATCGCGGCTCAACAGCATGCCGCGATGACAACCACCAACGTCCAACCAGCCCCCAGTCCCCAGCCCCTCTTTTTTATCTGCGTTCATCTGCGTCATCTGCGGATCACACTTCACACATCACACCTATATCCCATGAAACAAACGCTCTACCTCGGAAAAAACTACCTCACCATCGCCATCCGAAACCTGCTGAGACATCCCGGCTATTCATTGATCAACCTGTCGGGACTGGCACTCGGAATAGCGTGTGCGGTATTGCTCGCGATTTACATCTCCTATGAACTGAGCTACGACGAATTTCGCCCAGAAGTAGCGCGCACCTACCGCGTCATGAAACAAACCCGACATGCAAACGGGCGGATTGCATGGAACACGGGCCAGCAAGGACCACTGGCGACCGTACTGCCCGAAGAATTTCCAGAAATAGAAGACGCAACGCGGTTTTGGGCTGGTCTCAGATGGGTGAACGCTGGGGAAAAATCGTTTCAACAGATGTTCTGGTTAAGTGATCCCAATATATTTGCGTTCTTCGGTATTGACGTATTGGCAGGCGATCCCAAAACCGTATTACAAAACCCATTTTCGGTCGTCATAACAGAGCCCATCGCACGAAAATTTTTTGGGACTACCGATCCACTCGGCAAAACAATCACAGTAGATCACAGCCTATTTGGCGGCACATATCAAATCACAGGCGTCATTCGACAAGCACCACACAACTCTCGGTTTCAATACGACTTCATCACCGCCACCATGCCACAGGGCGTGCGCCAGCGCAGATCGTGGGATCACTGGTTGCCGCCATCGTACTCGCGCCCGGCAAATACATACCTGCGCCTGAAACCCGATGCCAAACCCGAAGATATCGCCCGGAAATTACCGGAACTGGTCGAACGCTACGCGGAAATCGCAGAAGACGAAAGCGAAACCGTACGCTATTATCTCCATCCCGTGCCGCGCATGCACCTGTATTCCAAAATCGATATGCCCGGATTCACGGGCGATGCGGGAAGACCCTACAAAGATATACAACAAATTTATTTGCTGGAACTCGTGGGATTTTTCATCCTCACAATAGCCTGTATCAACTTCATGAACCTCTCCACAGCCCGATCCGCCAGCCGCGCAAAAGAAGTAGGGCTGCGAAAAGTCGTAGGCGCGTCTCGCTCGCATCTAATAAAGCAATTCCTGGGCGAAGCCCTGCTATTATCATCCCTATCCGCATGTATAGCACTCGGATTGGTATATCTCGCACTGCCCCCATTCAGCGCATTTGTGCAGGAAAACCTGATGCTGGACAGGGGATTGACCCTTTGGATACTCGGAATCACCCTGTTTGTCGGACTATTATCCGGAAGCTATCCCGCACTCTACCTCTCTGCATTCGAACCCGCGACCGTTTTGAAGGGCGGGTCAATCAAAGCCGGCTCAGCCCAGGCCTGCGTGCGAAAAGCACTCGTCGTATTACAATTTGCCATTTCGATTGTACTGGTCATCGGAACCATAATCGTAGCCGATCAGATGCGATTGATCCGGGAAAAAGACCTGGGATTTAACAAAGATGAAGTCGTCGTCGCCTCTATCTTCCGACAAGACCGATATCTAAGTGATGGCGGACAGTTGCAAAAACGGTATCTTAAGATCAGAGACGCCTTCTCACAGCACCCGAACATCACAACCGCATCGGCAACATCGGATTTGCCGGGACATAGTTGGCCCAACCGCGAGTGGTTCTTCCCAGAAGGCGATCTGGATCGGGGCGTTGAAGTGCGGGTATTTGGCGCAGACGAGACATTTATAGACTGCTACGACATTCCCCTGCTATCCGGGCGAAATTACGACCGCATTTATGCGGAACGCGCGTGGGAAAGACGCGGCAAACCCGGCGAATTATTCGTCATAAACGAAACCGCAGCAAAGGTATTTGGCTGGACAGACCCCATAGGCAAAGTGTTGAACTCACACGTCCGAAAAGGACATGTAATTGGCGTAGTCAAAGACTTTCACTATCGACACCTCTACGAAACCATCGAGCCATTGGTCATCACAGCGGCGTGGTATCGCCTCAGCCACCTCTCCATGCGGATTCGTCCGCAAGAAATCTCAGAAACAATGGCATTTCTACAACGCACCTGGTCGCAATTTCTTCCCACGCGCTCGCCTGCCATCGCCTTTGCGGCCGACGAATTGGAACGCTGGTATCGGGACGACCAGCGCACGGGGCAAATATTCAGCGCGGCATTTGTCATCGCGATCTTTGTAGCGTGTCTGGGGCTATTGGGGCTGGCGGCCTTCACCGCAGAACAGCGCACACGGGAAATAGGCATACGCAAAGTAATGGGCGCGTCCGTTTGGAATCTCGTAATACTGCTGTGCAGAGACTTTGTCATACTCGTCGGAATAGCAAATCTAATCGCCTATCCGATAATTTATCTGGCAATGGATCAATGGTTGCAGCATTTTGCCTATCGGATTGAACTCAGCGCAACCCCATTTGTGCTGGGAAGCCTCCTGACATTTGGGATCGCGCTATTAACCGTAAGCACACAGGCGTGGAAAGCCGCCCGAACAAATCCCGTTGAGATATTGCGATATGAATAAGGAATGATTTCATGCAATACCACCTCGCACAAATAGAAACATTTTGTGACGCCCACCCAATTGAAGCAAAAGTCCTGATTGTCCCTACCATGACCGCAGGACACGACCTGACAATCGCACTTGCGGCAACGGGTTATTCCTATTTGAACTTGCAGATTGAGACCCCGCGCAGTCTCGCGGAAAAAGATGCGGGTGCCCATCTCATCGCAGAGGGGCATTCGCGCATGGCACAAGATGCGGATCTATTCTGGCTGGACGAAATGATCCCCCACGCCGTGCGCGAAATCAATGATGACTACTTCGCACAACAGGCCACCGCGCTCACGCGCCCTTTTTTGCGCACATTGCGCGTTCTGCGTGCAGCGGGATTGGAACCCGACTCGCTCTCTGCGAAAGGCCTGCGGCATCAGGTATTACAGCGACTTTATCAGGCGTACTGCGCGACATTTGAGAGAGATAACCTCTACGACAACGCCGTATTGTATCAACGCGCTTTGACACATCTAAAATCACCCCCACAAAATACTTACTATGCCATCCTCGATGAAACCCCATTACCCAGGCTGGCATTCGACTATCTACGCGAAAAATCACAGGGACAAATCTGGCGCATCGGGCGAAATAATATGGGTGTACCGCCCCCGCCACACAGTGCAGCAAGGCGCTTTCCCAAAGCGCCCTTTCCCGCCGCCACAGGCAAAATCGGAGCGGGCGGAAACATATTCACATTGGGACTGTTCCCCAGGGACACTTCTCAAATTCAACTGTGCGAAACCCTCGGCACCGAAACAGAAATCAGCACCGTATTGCGCGACATAAGATCGGGACACATACCCCTGGATACCGTCGAAATCGCTTACACCTCAGAAATGCCTTATGTGAGCCTGTTGTGCGATGCGGTTCAGCGATTTGAACTACCCGCCACATTTGCCGAAGGCATACCGATAGCGACAACCCGAACCGGTCGCGCATTGGTGAATTTTTACCGCTGGTTGGGCGCGGGATACCCCGCAGACGAACTCGTAATGATGTGCCGCGCGGGTCTGATTGCCTCTGAAAACGCATCTGTAATTGCAACCGTCCTCCAACAAGCGCGGATTGACGGGGATCCTGCGCGTTATTTTATGGCCCTGAACCAAATAAAAGCCGACATGCGCCACAGAGAAGCCGAAAACTCGGAAACCGGCCATCGCGGATTGACACTTGGGGAAGTTGAAGCTGTTGAAGAAGAACTCAAACGCTTATTCGATCTGATCCCCAGAGGACCCAATGTATCGCCTGACGCATTGGTTGATGCTGGCTTGCAATTTCTCGAACATTTTGGAAACGCCGAAGATGAGGTCCTCACCGCGCTTGGGGATCGCCTGCACCATGTGGCCCAATCCGTGCGCCGCAAAGCACCAGCACGCCGATTGGCAAACCGTCTATCTGAATTGACCGCCAACCTCTCTTTTAAAGCCGAAGCAGCCAAACCCGGGCACCTATCGATTGCCCCGCTTTCACGCGCGGGATATACCAATCGCCCACATATCTATGTCATAGGCATGGATGAAGCCACGTTCCCCGGTGGTGCCACAGAAGACCCCATGTTATTAGATGGCGAGCGCTCGGGCGTATCGCGCGAACTGGAATTGCGCCGCACGCGACCCGCCGAGCAAGTGTGGCATCTCATTCGCGTATTGGGCATGGCATCTAACAAAGTGACATTGTTATCGTGCCACCGAAGCCTATCCGATAGTCGGGAACGCTATCCCGCCGCACTCTTTCAGCAAGCAGCCGAACAGATGAAAATTGCCCCTGAACTTGCACGAGCACTGCCCGAAACATCTGCACAGGCGCTGGACGATGCAGAGACATTGCTCGCACACTATCCCTCTGCCGACTACGCATCCGTTGTGAATCGGATATTCCCCTATCTGGTTTCTGGACAAAAGGCGCGCGACGCGCGTGAATGGAGCGGGATGACAACCTACGATGGCTGGCTGGGCGCGCCCACACCCGAATTGGCGATTACAGCACAGCACCGCATATTTTCACCCTCAAAATTGGAAATGCTCGCCCGATGTCCATACCGGTATTTTTTGAACCATGTGCTCGAAATTCAGCCCATAGAAAAAGCCGAATCTGATCCCACGCGATGGCTCGATCCCCTGTCCTATGGCGCATTATTACACGCGCTCTTTCACAAATTTATGCAACTCCTGAAAGCGCGAGGCGAACGCCCTGACCGCGACCGACATGGCACACTTATCCAGGAACTTCTACAAAAAGAAATAGAAGCCAAAAAAGAAACCCATCCCGTTGAGCATGAAGCGGCGTATCGCGCCGATGTCAAACGCCTATCACAAGCCGCGCAGGTATTTTTGGCCGTCGAATCCGATCAAAAAAATGCCGATCCTATCGGATTTGAAGTAAGTTTCGGATTTGGCGAATCAGGCGGACTAAATAGCGAAGCACCCGTAACACTCGAACTCGCAGAAGATGTCAGCTTCCGCATCCGCGGGCGCATTGACCGCGTGGACCGCGTTGAGGACAACTTTGTAATTTGGGATTACAAAACCGGATCAATGGCGCAATACGACGAACAGGACTTGCTCAAACGCGGCACGCATTTGCAATGGGCATTGTACGCCTATGCCCTGAATTCGATTCTAAAACAACAACATGAATCCAATCGCGTACAATTGTCCGGTTACGTCTTCCCCGGCGATAGAGAACACGGCCGTCGGCTTTCTGACGCACCACCAACGCCCGAAGCACTCGCCAATGTGTTGCGCCCCTTGCTCGAACTAACAGCCAGAGGCGGCTTTTTTCACATTCAAAAATCCCAGGAGTGCGACTACTGCATCTACAACCGCGTCTGCAGCAAAGAACGTCTGGACGCCAACGCCCTCGCCGCCGCGCGCGAAACAATGGACGACGATCCCGACTTCGCGCCCTTGCTGGACAGCCTGAATCGCTGGATGGGAGTATGAACCTTCGAGATCAACAAGCACGCGATAAAATTGCCGAAGCACTGGATCAAAATATGATGGTGCTCGCAGGGGCAGGCGCGGGAAAGACCCACGCGCTGGTGCAACGGATGGCGAACGCGGTGCAAACAGGTGTGGTAGCCGTAGATCACCTGACGGCAATCACCTTTACGCGCAAAGCAGCAGGTGAAATGCGCGGGCGATTTTTCAGTGAATTAAAATCGCGCGCCAAAAACGCAGACGGTCAAGACCTGCATCGCATTCAAAAAGCACTCGAAAAAGTAGATCAATGCTTTATTGGCACCATACACTCATTCTGCGGCCAGTTATTGCGAGAACGCCCCGTTGAAGCGGGTCTGCCGCCCGATTTTTCAGAAGTCGAAGAGCGCGAAGAAGCCGTGATGCGCCGCGAAGCATGGGATCGGTTTGTACAACAGTGTTTTCTATCCGAAGACCCGCAACTCGCCAAATTTGAAGAACTTGGCCTGCGCCCGGAAGATTTATATGGATTTTTTCAAAGACGCTGCCTGTTCAGCGATGTACCGCTCGTATCCGAATCTGTACAAAAACCCGACTTATCGACCGCAGTTTCAAAACTGAAAGCATTTCTACAACGCGCAGGAGCCTATATCCCCGATCCACTCCCCGGCAGACGCGATGCCCTCCAGACAGCTTTGACGCGCGCGCGCTTATTCTTGTCGAATCGGGGGATTCACTCCGATGCGGATCGCATCGCCCTCTTGCAAATACTCACCGGAAACCTCAGCGTTACTCTGAAAAGTTGGGCACCCAACCAGGATTTTGCAAAGCACTTGCGAGACACCTTATTATCCGAATTTCAAGCCGAAACACTCGACCCCACCCTCACCAAATGGCGGCAATACATCTACCAATTTGCTGCGCCCTATGTCGATGATGCCGTTGAAGAATACGCCAGAACCCGTCGCGAATCCGGTCGCCTCACATTTCAAGACCTGCTCGAATTGGCCGCGCGATTACTGCGCGACCACCCCGAAGTTCGCCATCACTTTCAGGATCGCTATCGCTGCCTATTCGTAGATGAATTTCAAGATACCGATCCCATCCAGGCCGAAATATTGCTGTATTTAACCGGCGAAAATTTGGAAGAACCCGACTGGCGCAAACTCACACCCCGCCCGGGTAGTTTATTTTTAGTCGGCGATGGCAAACAGTCAATCTACCGCTTTCGCCGCGCGGATGTCGAAACCTTTGACCTCGTCCGCAAGCGCATTGACGACACCAATGGCGATATTGTCAACCTGAACACAAACTTTCGCTCAGTGAGCCACCTCTGCGATTGGATCAACGCGGCATTCGAACCCCTGTTCGCCGCGCACGAAAAACCCTATCAAGCCGAATTTGCACCCCTATTCAAATACAGACCCGATGGCGAGAATTTTGCAGTTCGCCGAATCTCAATCGACAAAGTCTATCGCAACAGCCGAAGCCAAATCGCGACGGAAGACGCAGATCAGATTGCAAATTTCATCGCCGCAGCCATAGAGGGCAAAACAGAATTTAATGGCGCGGGAGAAACCGCCGCGCTTCCTCCCAAAGCATCACCGGGGGACTTTCTCATCTTAACGCGCACCTCTGGCTCTTTGTCCCATTATGCCCAGGCTCTGGAAAAGTGCGGTATTCCCTTTGATATCACGGGTGGCAATCGCCTTGGCGAAGCAGACGTATTGCACACACTCACGGATTTTTTGGAAACGGTTTATATGCCCGACAATCCGCTTCCACTACTCGCCTATTTGCGGGGGGATCTCGTCGGCCTGGGAGATGATACACTCTATGCGTTCAAAAAAGCAGGCGGTGATTTTAATTGGACACGCGATTTGCCCAAAGGAATGGATCGAAAATTACACCGAACGTTCGAGCAGGCTTATGATCATCTCAAAAAAGCATCGAAATGGTTGCAATCCCTATCGCCAGATGCCGCCATAGCGCGCTGTGTAGAAAAGCTCGGCCTCCTGCCTTTTGTGCGCGCCCTGCCCATGGGCGCCACACATGCAGGCAATCTCATTCGCATATTATCTCTCGTCCGCGAGTGGAGCGCGCAGGGATTGCATTGGGGGCAGGTGGTGACCGAGCTACGTGCCCTCATTGACGACAGAGACTACAAAATTGAACAAATGACCCTCTCTTCTGCACAGGAAGATGTCGTGCGATTGATGAATCTGCATCAGGCAAAAGGATTACAGGGCAAAATCGTCTTCCTCGCCGACCCCTATGACACGAGTTACACGCGCTACGGCCCCGAATTTCACGTATCCCGCACCAGCGACGAACCCTTTTTGGCATTGCCCATTACAAAACCCCGCGGACCATATCAACGCGAGGTCGTTGCCGAGCCTGTGGGTTGGGAAGATGCCGAAGCCGAAGAGACGCGATTTTTGCAAGGCGAAGAACTGCGATTGCTCTACGTGGCTGCAACACGCGCAGAAAATTTGCTCATAATATCCACCTACGAGGAAAAACCCGACCATGGACCGTGGTCGCCGCTCTATCCCCATCTTAAAAATGTGCCGGAGTTGGCAAAATATCCCACAATAGAAGCCCCCCCTCTCGAAACGCGGCCTTTCAGCCTGGAACACGAGCAAAGAGATCATTTCTGGAAAGTTGTGAAAAAAGAATCGTTTGAAGTCGCGCAGGTGACGGATGATCGGGCGGATATCGCATATTTGGACGAGAGGCGATCAGTAGCGGGCAAGGGGGCTGCGTATGGCACCGTGGTTCACCAGATATTCGACGATGCCATCAACATGCGATTGCCCGCTGATCCCACACCTTATGTCATACATCTACTGAATGAGGCGGGTGCAGACACCGCGTTTCTACCGCACGCGCTGGACGCATTGCAGCATTTTCGCAACTCGGAGATATGGGCAGAAATTCAGGCTTCAGAAACCGTCTATACCGAAGTCCCCTTTGCGGTACCGCAAACGGTGAACAACTCCTCACCCAACAACATTATTCGTGGCGTCATCGATCTGGTCTATCGCCTGCCCAAAGGATGGAAAATCGTCGATTACAAAACCAATGCGGTCAAAACCGATGAAGATGTACAAGCACTGTGCGAACAAACAGCCGATCAGGTGAACACCTATGCAAAACACTGGGAGAATTTCACCGGAGAAACCGTTATTGCAAAGGGCTTGTGGCTGACGGAACGACGTGAATTTAGAGCCATTTGAAAGATGGCGTTTAATAAAAATTAACGTCATGTGTGACTTTAATCGGAGCGGTGTACAACTTCGCAGAAATTCAATTCTCTTCCCATGCTCAGACGCGCGCTTCAGAAGGACGTTCAAAACCGCTGTGATAGAATAGCCACTATCGTTTACGAACAAAGACGCCGATGCTACCCAGGCATCGGCGTCTTTGTGTTAGACTGCGCGTGAACTGAGTTCTTCGCGAATGACTTTGCGTAGTGTTTGTTCCAATACTCCATTGTTAGCCTGGATGTGTTCTCTGAGGGCCTGGTTCACAAGCGTCTGATAATTTCCGCCCCCTGCTTCATGAACCTGTTTCTTAAACCAATTCAGTACATCTGTGTCAAGGCGAATGGTGATACGCGTCTTGCCGGGTGGTGGCTGGACGACAGGGCCTTGTTGGGCGGTTTCAAAATGATATTCTTTTTTTTTCATATATTCTCCTTTCCCGACGCGTTGCGGGGCGAGCGGAAATTAAACGGATGTCTTCGTTTCGATATGTATAAACGACAACCAAAATTCGTCCAAAGAAATCGGTACCAAGAGTGGCAAATCGTTGCTCACCCGATTCAATCTCTTCTTTCAAGGTCAATGCCCAGATATCCTCAAATACTCCTACTGAGTCAGCGAAATCAACACCATGTGTAAGGAAATTTGATTCTGCCTTTTCTGGGTCCCATTGATAATTCATAAAACAAAGATATGCACAAATGATGCACAAATCAAGGTCATTGCAAAGGGGTATGGCTCACTGAACGACGTGAATTTAGAACAGTTTGAATTTTGCATCTTTTTGTTCGACAATTCTCAGGGATAAAAAGGAGTTTTCGAACAAAAAGTAAGGTTGACAAAACCGTTAAAATTCAGTAAATTATGGTGTTTGTAATTGAATAAAAAATCAATCATTTTTTATCCTGAAAAAACGCTCTATTCAACGCCATAAAAATCATTTACAAAGGGCTTGACGCGCTCGGGAGAATCGCATCCATGAAAGTATCGATAGAAAAAAATGAACTCCTCAAAGGTATTCAGGCTGTGATTGATATCGTGCCCTCTAAAACCGCACTGCCAGTGTTGTCCAATATCCTCATTGATGCAAACAATGGCAGTGATGTGTGTTTAAGCGCCACAGATCTCGATATATCAATCACATGCAAACTTTCAGCCACCATTGAAGACCCCGGGGCAACAACGGTGCCAGCACGCAAGTTCTCAGAAATCGTGCGTGAGTTGCCCGATGAATCCCTATCCCTCACCGCCGAAGAAGGTCGTGTCACCCTTCAGCGCCAAAGTGGTGCCGAAGGAACTTATGCCTTGATGTCGGTACCAGCCGACGATTTCCCCGAACTGCCTTCAGAGATCGAAGGTCCCGAGATCGCGTTTCTATCAGATGAAGACGAGGATTCTGAGAACGCTTCGGCTGATAGCAATGTCCTCAGCGAGATGATTTCTAAAACGGTCTTTGCCGTATCTCGCGATGAAACGCGCCCGGTGCTCACTGGTGTGCTCTGGCAGATTGGCAATGGCCGCATGACCATGGTGGCAACAGATGGTCACCGCCTGGTCAAATATTCGCGGATTCAGGATGGGTTACCCGATGACAATAGAGACGCCATTATTCCCCCTCGCGCTTTGAATCATGTGGTCAAACTCATGGGAGGAGGAGTAGATCTCCAAAAAGCGCAACTTGGGCAAAGCCATGTGCTTTTTTCACTGGGTGACGAAGACAGTGAAGATACCGTCCAGATTTTCTCTCGACTGATTGAAGGTCCTTATGTCGATTTCGAACAGGTAATTCCCCAAAACAACGGCAAGCGTCTTCGCGTTTCGAACAGCCAATTGTTACCAGCTGTGCGGCGCGTATCCATTCTGGCAAGTGCTCAAACCCATCAATTGCGGCTCGAACTCCAAAAGAACGAACTCGCATTATCAGCTACCAGCCAGGAAATAGGAGGCGAAGCACGGGAATCTATGGGTGTTGAATACGATGAAGATGAAATGACCATTGGATATAATTCCGGCTATCTCCTGGACGTGCTCCGGCGCATTTCCTGTGACGAAGTGCTCTTTGAACTCGACAGCGCTGTTGCCGCGGGAATCATCAGACCCGGTGAACAGCTCGAAGGCGAAGACTATCTTTGTCTCCTTATGCCCTTGCGGCTCAATGAATGATGTATGTCTCCTCACTTAAACTCATCAATTTTCGAAACTTTGAGCATGCTGAATTTACATTTGATCAGGCAAAAACGGCAATTTGGGCAGACAATGCCCGCGGTAAATCAAATGTTTTAGAAGCGTTGTACTTTTTGGCACTGGCCAAATCGGGCCGAGGTGCCAGGGATCGGGACGTGCTCAAATGGGGCGCTAACTATTTCGTGATCGAAGCCCAGATAGAGCGCGAAGATCGTTCCTTCCCCATTCGCATTGCCTACGATCCCCTCGTTGGCAAGAAACAAGCCTCTCTTGCAGAGACCTCTCTTCCCCGCCTTTCAGACCTTATTGGCGCATTCAACGCTGTTTTGTTCTCCCCCGAAGATGTGGATCTCGTATTGCGCGAACCGGCGCAGCGCCGCCGCATTTTAGATATACTCGTTTCGCAATCAAGCGCGTCCTATTTGGCTGATCTGGAAGGGTATCAGCGCGTTTTGGCGCAGCGCAATCGGTTGTTAAAAGACCGCCGTTCAGCACTGTTATCACATCCCGAACAAATTGAACCGTGGAATGAGCAATTGTCCAATTTGGGTGCTCGCATTATATCTCGCCGCCTCGAAGCACTGAATGATATACAACATCTTCTATCGGAATATTATCAGTCTATTGCGCCCACACCCGAAAAAATGAAAGCGAGTTACCGCAGTCCCATATCCCTGGAAACGCGCGATCAGGGCAGGGAAATACTCTTCGAAGCTCTGACGACCCGGTTGCCACAGGAAGTCGAATTGCGATATACACTTACAGGGCCACACCGCGACAATCTGATTTTTACACTTGATGACAAAGCTGTGCATCAATTCGCGTCTAAAGGCCAACTAAAAACCGTTCTGCTTTCCTGGAAATTGGCCGAAGCAACATTTTTAGAGCAACAGACCGGGTGGCGTCCTGTTTTGCTGATGGACGATGTGTTTTCAGAACTCGATCCCCATCGGGCAAACGCAGTATTGAACCTGATTCCCGATTTTGGGCAGGTGGTCGTAACCTCAGCGCGCGATCCAGATTTGGATTTTGGAGCACATGGATTTCGGCTGCTGAAATTGTGAGTAAGACTATGGATGCCGAGATTGATAGACGCAAGAGTGGTGTTTACAAGTATCGGGCTGGCGCGATAGGCGAGCCGGTTTCCGCAGGTGATGCCATTCGCCAGGTGGTGAATAGACTGGGGATTGCGAAAAAATTGAGAGAACAACGCGTGTTGTCACTGTGGGAAGAAATTGTGGGAAAAGATATTGCTGCTGTAACGAAAGTTGAAGGCTTTCGGGGGGAGCAGTTAACGGTTTCAGTACAAAACCCCACCTGGCGGCACTGGTTGCGCTTTCAATGCGAGACCATACGTCAAAATTTGAACCGCGAGGTTGGCGGTGATGTTGTAAAAACAATCTGGCTACAATAGTTAAAATCAACGCCCTCTACACAGGAGTCATATATGGCAGATGCAGTTGAAAATGGTTATACCGCTGATGATATTCAAGTTCTCAAGGGACTGGAAGCGGTACAGAAACGTCCGGCAATGTACATTGGCGATACTGGCGTTAATGGTCTGCACCATTTGATCTGGGAGGTCGTTGACAACAGCATTGACGAGGCCATGGAGGGGCATTGCGATCGCATCGAAGTTTTTCTCAATACAGATGGATCGGTTACAGTAACGGACAATGGCCGGGGAATTCCCGTGGATAAACACCCGGAAGAACAGCGTTCTGCCCTGGAAGTCGTCATGACCGTGCTGCATGCAGGGGGCAAATTTGACAAAAAGAATTACGTGGTCTCAGGTGGCCTCCATGGCGTGGGCGTCTCTGTGGTGAATGGCCTGTCAAAATGGTGTGAAGTTGAAGTGTGTTCCAAACTCATCGACCCCGAGGGGCGGGTGTACTTACAGCGTTATGAACGCGGCGTACCCGTTACAGAAGTAGAGGATATTGGTGCGGGATCGATTACCGGAACCAAGACCACATTTCAGCCAGATGATGAAATTTTTGAAACCGTCGAATACAACCAGGAGATTGTGGCGCATCGATTGCGCGAACTGGCATTTTTGAACCGCGGGCTTATCATTGTATTAAAAGATCTGCGCGACGATTTCGAAGAATCTTTTCACTATGACGGCGGTCTGAAAGCCTTTGTGGAATATATGGATGAGGGGCGTTCATCTCTTCATGATCCCGTGCATTTTGAAGGCGAACGCGAAGGCGTGGTTACCGAAGTGGCATTTCAGTACAATGATTCCTACCAGCAAAATATTTTGAGCTACGTCAACAACATCCACACGCTTGAAGGTGGAACACACGAAACCGGATTCAGAACAGCGCTTACCCGGACATTAAATGCTTATGGCAACAAAAACAATGTGTTTAAAAATGAAAAATTCGCGCTTTCAGGTGAAGATACTCGGGAAGGGCTTACCACTGTGGTCAGTGTAAAAGTGCCCGAACCCCAATTTGAAGGTCAGACCAAAAGGAAACTGGGCAACAGCGAAGTGCGCGGCATTGTTGAATCCCTGGTTGGAGAAAAATTGGGCGAATTCTTTGAAGAAAACCCCAGTATGGTAAAAAGGGTTTTGCAAAAAGCCATTGATGCTGCCCGGGCGCGAGAAGCGGCGCGCAAAGCACGCGAACTCGTGCGTCGCAAAGGCGTGCTCGAAGGGGGTGGCCTGCCGGGTAAGTTGCTGGATTGTTCTTCAAAAAATAAAGAAGAAACAGAAATTTTTCTCGTGGAGGGTGACTCGGCCGGCGGTTCGGCAGCGCAGGGACGCAATCGCGCATTTCAGGCGATTTTACCGATGTGGGGCAAGTTGCTAAATGTGGAGAAAACGCGGCTGGATCGGGTTTTGGGCAACGAGAAGTTGCAGCCCGTTATTTTGGGACTCGGCGCAGGCGTTGGCGAAGACTATGACGTGGAAAAATTGCGTTACGGCAAAATTATCATTATGGCAGATGCCGATGTAGATGGTTCGCATATTCGATCTTTGTTGCTCACGTTTTTCTTTCGCTATATGCGTCCGATGATTTTGGATGCGCGCGTGTACATCGCACAACCGCCTTTGTACCTCGTCAAAAAAGGACGCAGAGAACACTATGCTTATGACGATGCCGAGCGAGACCGAATTTTGGAAGAATTTGGCGATGACGGAAGGGGTGTGACGGTTCAGCGCTACAAGGGTTTGGGGGAAATGAATCCCGAACAATTGTGGGAAACCACCATGAATCCCGAGACCCGCACGATGTTAATCGTTACGGAAGAAGATACGATGGAAGCGGAGCACGCATTTTCAATGTTTATGGGTGATGACGTTGCTCCCAGGCGAAAATACGTCGAAGAACACGCGCTGGAAGCGGAGTTGGATGTGTCGGGACCGTAAAAACTGGCTACTGGCAACAGATAACTCAAAGGAGACGATAAGACAATGATGATAGAACGATCGCGGGTGATCCCTGTTGAAATTGGTGATGAGTTGAAGAAGTCCATGCTCGATTATTCGATGAGCACACTGGTCAATCGCGCATTGCCGGATGTGCGCGATGGGATGAAGCCATCGCAAAGACGCATTTTGGTGGCGATGAATGACCTCGGCCTGGGCGCAAACCGGCAGCATCGAAAATGTGCTCATATCGCCGGTCATGCCTCGGGCAATTACCATCCGCACGGTGAAGACATTGTCTATCCAACGCTGGTGCATCTGGCTCAGGATTTTAAGTTGCGTTATCCACTCGTAGATGGGCAGGGCAATTTTGGCTCCATCGACGGATATCCACCCGCTGCGATGCGCTATACAGAAGCGCGTATGGCCGGACCGGGGCAGGAGATGTTAAACGATCTCGAGAAAGAGACCGTTGATTATCGCCCCAACTACGACGAGCGCCTGGAAGAACCCAAAGTATTGCCTTCTGCATTTCCAAACATGGTTTGCAACGGCGCCGTGGGAATTGCCACGACAATGGCGACAGCAATCCCACCGCACAATTTGCAGGAGGTCGTCGATGGCCTTGTCGCATTGATCGATAATCCCGAATTGGATATCGGTGAGTTGATGGAATATATCAAAGCACCCGACTTTCCAACCGGCGGCACCATTTATGGTATAGGTGGCGTTTTAGACGCCTATCAGACGGGGCGCGGGCACCTGAAGATCCGGGCAAAAGCCGATATAGAAGAAGACAAAACCGAGCGAGAAACCATTATCATCACAGAAATCCCCTATATGGTGAACAAGACAACGCTGTTAGAAAAAATGGCGGATCTGGTACGCGAAAAGCGCATTGAAGGAATTTCAAATATTCAGGATGAATCCGACCGCGATGGGTTGCGTATTGTGGTGGAACTCAAACGCGATACCGTCGGGGAGGTGATTTTGAATCAACTCTACAAACACACCCAATTGGAAACGACGTTTGCGGCCAATATGGTTGCGCTGGTCAACGGCCGGCCGCTACAAGTGACCATAAAGCACATGTTGCAGTGTTATATCGACCACCGCCACGATGTCGTGAAACGACGCACGGAATACGAACTGCGGGTGGCTGAAGATCGCGCACATATCTTGGAAGGATTAATACTCGCGCAGGACCATATCGACGAAGTGATCCGCATTATCCGCGGCTCGGCAGACCCCAACGAAGCGCGGCGTGCGTTGATGACACAACTCGAATTGTCTCAACGCCAGACACAGGCCATTTTATCCATGACATTGCAACGATTGACCAACATGGAACAGCAGAAGATAGAAGACGAATATTCCGCGCTGAAGCAAGAAATTGAACGACTGGGCTCTATTTTGGACAACCGCGAATCGCGTATGAAAATTGTCAAAGACGAATTGGGTGTGATGCGCGAAAAATACGGCGATGAGCGTCGATCAGAAATCGTGTTGGCGGCCTCTGAGTTTAGTATTGAAGATTTGATCCGCGAAGAAGACATGGTCATTACAATTTCTCACAACGGATATATCAAACGCATTCCCGTATCCACCTATCGCGCACAAAACCGGGGGGGCCGTGGGATCACGGGGATGCGCACAAAGGATGAAGATTTTGTAGAAAGCTTGTTCGTGGCTTCCACGCACAGCTATATCCTCGTATTGACAGACCGGGGTCACTGTGTGTGGTTAAAAGTACATGAAATTCCGAGAGGTACGCGTCAAGCCCGAGGTCGGCCCATTGTCAATGTGGTGGATATTCCCTATGGACATAAGGTAGCCGAAGTCGTGCCAGTGCGTGAATTTGATGAAGATCACTATCTGTTGTCTGTAACCCTAAAGGGACAAATAAAAAAGACCGTGCTGTCGGCGTATAGTCGCCCGCGCAAGGGTGGCATTATCGCGATGAATGTGCTGGAAGACGATCAGCTAATTAAAGCCGCGATTACAAGGGGTGACGACCAGGTGATCATTGCCACAAAGCGCGGGCAGGCTGTGTACTTTAATGAAGACAAGGTGCGTTCTTTGGGGCGCAACTCACAGGGGGTGCGCGGTGTGTCCTTGCAAGGCGATGATGTCGTGGTGGGCATGGTGGTCGTTAAACCTGAGGATGTAGAGCAGTCCCGTTTGTTGACAGTATGTGCCAATGGATATGGCAAGCGCACGCCGGTTTTGGATTATCGCCTGACAAACCGGGGTGGCAAAGGCGTGATCAACATCAAAACCACAGATCGCAATGGTCCTGTGGTATCGGTGATGCTGGTAATGAAAGATAGCCAGGACGATATGGTGATCGTGACACAGAATGGCATCTTGATCCGACAGAAAGTTTCGGAAGTGAGCGTGATTGGGCGCAATGCACAGGGTGTGCGTTTGATCAACGTGGATGACGGCGATCAGGTGATCGATGTGGCACAGGTCAGCCAGGATGAGGAAGAAGAAGGCGAAACCGCGATAGACCCGACATCTGAAGAAGTAAGTGAAAGTGAAGATGAGAATACTGCTGAGGAGAACGGAAAAAAGACGACGGGAGAAGAAATGGTGAAGGCGTTATGGCGCGAGGTGCAAAAGCGAACAGGATGGAAGTGAACAACACAATCTTTTGAATTGAAGTTCGTAGCGGCAGAGATTTTTCTCTGCCGCTTTTTTGTACTCGCATTCTCTTAGGGATGAAGAATGCGAATGATCTGCGGTTTTTCAGTCACCGCGGACAATTTCCCGATGCGCGTGATGGCGCATTGCATCGCGGATTCGGGAGCATCGTGTGTGATCATGATCAGAGGAACCGTGCCACCTTCTGTTTCCGAGCGCCCGTGCTGGATAACCGTTTCTATGCTGATATTTTCCCCGGCAAAGAGTGCTGCAATCTGCGCCAGAACCCCGGGTTTGTCGTGAACAGTAAAGCGACAATAGCTACCGGTTTGAATGTCATCAATGGGAACGAGATCGGCCTCGGGCAGCGGAGCAAGCGGTGCTCCCGCAGGACCAAGACCAGCTTTGCGCCGCTCGGCGATGGCGACCAGATCCGCGACCACCGCGCTGGCCGTGGGCAATTCGCCGGCACCCTTGCCGTAAAAGACCTGAGCGTCAACCGCACTGCCGACAATTTCCACAGCATTAAATTCATTGCGAATATCGGCCAGGAGCGCATCGCGAGGCACAAGAGCGGGATGCACGCGGGCTTCAATGCGATAGCCCACCACCCGGGCTATGCCGAGCAATTTGATAGTGTAGCCGAGTTCGCGGGCAAAGTCGATGTCCAATGCGGTGATGTGAGAGATGCCCTCTTTGAGAATATCGCCGGATGAGACGCGCTGACGGAACGCGAGGCGACAGAGCAGCGCGAGCTTTTGAGCCGCATCCGTGCCGTCGATGTCCATGGTCGGATCGGCTTCGGCAAACCCTTTGTCCTGTGCCTCTTTGAGCATGGGATCAAAGTCCGCCCCGGCTTCTGTCATGCGGGTGAGGATGTAGTTGGTCGTGCCGTTGAGAATGCCGTAAAGCGATTGAATATCGTTGGCTACCAGCCCCTGGCTGAGCGTTTGGATAATGGGAATACCACCGCATACGCTGGCTTCAAAGCCGAGGCCAACATTGTTTTGAACCGCTGCCTCAAATAGGCTGTCGCCGCGTTCGGCAAGAAGGGCTTTGTTGGCCGTAACCACATCTTTGCCATTTTGAAGAGCCGCGAGAACCAGGTCATATGCCGCATCAACACCGCCCATCACCTCGATCACAATCTGGATTTTAGGGTCGGTGACCACATCCATTGGATTGGTCGTGAAACGGTCGGGAAGCAAGTCAATTGCGCGAGGTTTGGACAGATCGCGCACAGCGATTTTGCGAATGTCGAGATCGAGGCCCCGAACATGTTTAAATTCATGGTCGCGGTCACGCAAAATGCGCGCGACGCCGCCACCGACAACACCCATGCCAATCAAGCCGATACCAATTGCCACTTTTGCCTCATAAGGTTAGAGATGAAAATTTTCGTGCTTTGTATTATAATGTAGAAGTGTATCGTAAGGGCTTTTAATTGTCAAGAAAAGGATTCGATATGGGTGATTTGCCAAAAACGATGCCCGCGGTAATGTGTCGCGCGCCCGAAGATTATCGCCTGGAAGAATACGCAGTGCCGCAGGTAGATGCAGGTGAGGTTCTAATTCGCGTGCAATCGGTCGGTATATGTGCAAGCGATTTGAAGTGTTATCTGGGAGCACCCATGTTTTGGGGCGATTCCCATCGCGAGGGCTATTGCCAGGCGCCGATTATTCCCGGACACGAGTTTGTCGGAGAGGTCGTTGCCCTCGGTGACGGCGCAGGTGACAAATACGGGTTGGCGATTGGCGACCTCGCCGTATCGGAGCAGATTGTGCCCTGTGGCGCGTGTCGTTATTGCTTGCGTGGGCAATACTGGATGTGCATGGTACACGACATTTATGGCTTTCGCCAGGCGACATTTGGGGCAATGGCTGAATACTGCAAGTTGCCTACCAAAGCCTTGAATTATCGCGTACCAAAATCCATCCCCGCCGCACATGCGGCGTATGTAGAACCCCTCGCCTGTGCAATTCACGCGGTCGAACGCGGCAATATTCAGTTAAATGACACGGTCGTAATTGCCGGTGCGGGACCGCTCGGTCTGGGTATGGTCGCTGCTGCGCGAATGAAAAATCCCGCTTTGCTAATTGCCTTAGACCTGGATGATAGACGGTTGGAAATAGCCAGAGCGTGTGGGGCGAATTTGGGTTTGAATCCAAATTCGGTGGATGTGATTGACGAAGTCCATAAGTTGACAGAAGGTTATGGCTGCGATGTGTATATTGAGGCAACCGGGCATCCCGCGGCAGTGGAACAGGGACTGCTTATGATTTGCAAACTCGGCACATTTGTCGAGTTCAGTGTGATGCGCGAACCCGTGACAACGGACTGGACGATTATTGGAGATACAAAAGAACTCAATATTCACGGCGCGCATTTGAGTCCGCATTGTTATCCCATTGCCATTCGAATGTTGGAACAGGGGCTTCTCCCAATGGACCAGATCGTAACCCATCAATTGCCCCTTGAGGATTTTCACAAGGGTATCGAACTCGTAGCAGATGGAACACAGTCCGTAAAGGTGACATTGAGACCATAGGTGACTGCTGACGGGACGGCACAGGGACCGTCCCCTACGATGATATGTTATCCGGTTTGTAGGGGCGACCCTCTGTGGTCGCCCGCTGACCGATAACCACTGGAGAACAATATGTCAGAAATACATGTAATGGATTTGTTTCGGTTGGATGGGAAGGTCGCGTTGATCACAGGAGGGTCTAAAGGATTGGGCGCATCAATGGCGATGGGATTGGCGCAGGCCGGTGCAAAAACCGTTATTTGTTCGCGAACGCAGGTAGATTGTGACCGGTTGGCGGGAGAGATCGCAGAAGAAACAGAACAAGAAAGTCTTGGTGTCGCTGGAGATGTGACACAAGAAAAAGACGTGGATCGGGTATTTGATACAGTGATCGAGAAATACGGTAAGCTGGATGTGTTGATCAACAGCGCAGGGATTAATATTCGGCATCTTGTGGAGGATTTTCCACTCGATGAATTTAAGCAAGTGATTGATATCAATTTGACTGGCGTATGGTTGTGTTGCCGAGCGGCTGCCCGAATTATGAAACCGCAAGGATCGGGTTCAGTGGTGAATATTGCGTCGGCATTAAGTGGCGTGGGGTTAAAAGAGCGTTCGGCTTATTGTTCGTCAAAGGCGGGATTAATCGGAATGACAAAAACAATGGCTCTGGAATGGGCCGAGTCCAATGTGCGATGCAATGCACTGTGTCCGGGACCATTTTTGACAGAGATCAATGTGCCGCTTCTAAAGACGCCAGAGAAAGTGAAGTCATTATTGGAATTGACGGCATTAAATCGCTGGGCCGAGTTGCATGAAATTCGTGGCGCAGCGTTGTTTTTGGCGAGCGATGCGTCGAGCTTTATGACGGGAGCATCGCTATATTTGGATGGCGGATGGAACGCACAGTAAACGCTTATAGGGGAGAAGATCACAGTGATAGAAAAAATCAATGAATCGAAAATTGAGGAGAAATCACGGCAATCGCGCACGGGCAAATACGGTTTGCATTGGAAGGATATTTCCGCCGCATTAGAAACCACAGGACAACCATTTGAGGTTGAATGGGTGCGATTGCCGCCGGGCAAGATAAATTTTCCGTGCCACGCGCACCAGGTACAATGGGAATTTTATCTCGTGCTCCGGGGTCACGGCACTGTGCGCCGCAACAATCACAAATTTGAAGTCGGAGCAGGCGATGCATTTGTTCAACCGCCCGGCACCGCGCATCAGATTCACAATACAAGTGCGACAGAAGATTTGATTTATTATGTCATTGCCGACAATCCCGTAAGTGACCCGGTCTATTATCCCGATTCGAATAAATGGGCAATTCGTCCACCGGGCAAATTGGGGCGCCTGACCGAGACGGAATATTACGATGGGGAAGAGTAGTGAAAAGGAACAATATGAACAGACCAAATTTTATGCTGATAACAGCAGATGACATGAACTGGGATGCGGTGGGGGCTTTTGGGTGTCCAACAGCGGGGACAACGCCAAATATTGACCGATTGGCCGCGGGAGGATTGCGGTTTAACCACGGTCATGTGACGATTGCAGTATGCCAACCGAGCCGCTCGGCATTGATGACCGGGCGATATCCGCATCTCAGCGGCGGCGAGGACTTTTATCGTTTGCGACACGAAGGCATACCCATTCTACCCGATATGATGAAAGAAGCAGAGGCCAATGGAAAACGCGCAGACGAGTAAGAAAAGGATTTTAGTCATGCAAAATGATAAACTGGCGGAAACTGTTGCGGAGCAAGGCTTGAAATACGGCGACATGCTCCGGGAATTGGGCACTTATTTTTTTCGAAATCCGAAACGGTTCAGATTTGCATTAAACCGCATGTCCCACAGGCTTGATGTTCGTGAATTTGAGCAATTACAAAAATTGAGTCGGGATCGAAAGATCGAAAATTCCGGAATATTTGAAGATCGTTTTGAGGAAATTTGCTGGGCAAAAGACCCCGCGGAAAAACGCGAACTGGTGCGGCGAATGCTGCGGCACATGTAATTATTAAAGGAGGTGATTGATGGCACAGTTGCCAAATATTTTGATAATCCTGGGCGATGACCACGGTTATGGCGATATCTCAGCGCATCATGGTCCGCATATTCAAACGCCAAATATCGATCGCATTGCTGAAAACGGCATGCGCTTGACACAGTTCTACGCAAATTCATCCGTGTGCTCCCCCAGTCGCGCAGCATTGATGACGGGGCGGTATCCAGACCGGGTTGGCGTCCCGGGTGTGATTCGCACGCATCCCGAGAGAAGCTGGGGATATTTCAGTCGTGATGCCGTAACACTGCCATCAATGCTCAAACAAAAAGACTATCACACGTCAATTATTGGAAAATGGCACCTCGGTCTCGAGCCTGAGAACCATCCGTGTAAGCGCGGATTTGATCATTTCCACGGTTTTTTAGGCGACATGATGGACGATTATTACACGCATTTGCGGCACGACCAGAATTACATGCGGAAAGGCCTCGAAGTGATTGATCCGCGTGGACACGCGACGGATTTATTTACAGAATGGGCGATAGAGGTGATTCGAGAACACGCGCATTCGTCACAGCCGTTTTTCCTGTATCTGGCTTATAATGCGCCGCACACGCCCATTCAACCGCCAGAGGATTGGATCGAACGGGTGCGCCAGCGCGAGCCGGATGCCTCGCCCGAACGGGTGAAATACATCGCGCTGGTCGAGCACATGGATGCGGGCATTGGTCGGGTCCTGGACACGCTCGAGAAAACCGGACAACTTTCCAATACACTTGTGATTTACACATCGGACAATGGCGGACAGTTAAACGTGGGCGCGACTAACGGTGCGTTAAAAGGCGGAAAAGGACAGATGTATGAAGGCGGGATTCGGGTACCCGCCTGTGCAATGTGGGCAGATGGAATCGAAAAAGGCTATGTGTGTGACAATGTTGCGATGCTGATGGACCTCTTCCCCACAGCCTGCGAGACAGCAGGTGTATCGGTCAACCACCAGATCGAGGGACTGTCTATTTTGCCAACGCTGAGAGGCGAAAAGCAGAATTTCTCTGATCGCGCGATGTACTGGGTGCGAAAAGAAGGGGGCCACCCATTTCTCGGACTGAATCAGCACGCGGTTCGACGCGGCAATATCAAATTGCTGCACAACAATCCTTTTGAACCCCTTGAACTTTATGACCTGGGCGGCGATCCTCAAGAGACATCAGATCAGGCAAAAACGCGGAAAGATGCATTTCGAGAGATGGGTCAGTTGTTGCAGACGGAAATGCAGCAAAATGGCAGTGTGCCCTGGCAAGCATAATACTGGAGGTTGTGAAATGGCGATAAAAATGGTTTTGCAGCGGGCGTTAGAAGATGAATACATGCAGCAAATCCGCGACCTGGGTGTGGAAACAGTGGTCGTGAAGTCCGAAAAGGACATACTGTCTGCAATTGGTGATGCAGATGCGTATTTTGGAGGTATGACGGCGCAGATTTTGAAGGCAGGAAAAAAACTGCGGTGGGTGCAGGCGACGAGTGCCGGGCTGGATGGATATTACTTTCCAGAGCTGCGGAAAAGCGATTTGACGGTGACGAATATCCGCGGGATATACAGCGACGTCATTGCCGATCATGTATTTTCAATGGTAATGGCTTTTGCCCGCGGATTGCATCACTATATTCGCAATCAGTCCCAGGGCAAATGGGAAAAAGGCGCACCGGTCATCCATCTTGCGGGAACGACATTGGGCGTGGTCGGTTTGGGAGGCATCGGTTTGTCCGTTGCCGAGCGAGGCCCGGTATTTGGCATGCGGGTGCTGGGGTTGGATCCAGCGCCAAAGGGAAAGCCCGATTTTATCGCGCGTATTTATTCCCCCGATGAACTTTCGGATATGGTCGCGGAGTCCGATTTTGTGGTAATTTGCGTGCCGCACACAGCCGAGACCGAAGCGTTATTCGATGCGGATATGTTTCGGGCGATGAAAAATACGGGAATTTTAATCAACATCGGTCGCGGCAAAGTGGTCCAATTGCACGCACTGACCAACGCATTGCAATCCGGGCAGATCGGTGGTGCAGGTCTCGATGTCTATGAAGAGGAGCCGCTGCCGCAAGGTCATGCATTATGGTCCATGGAAAATGTGATCTTGACGCCGCATGTTGCGGGTATTTCGCCCGAAATTGACAAGCGCAGAAAGGCATTGATTGTAGAAAATGTGCGTCGATTCTGCGCCGGAGAACCCCTGTTGAATGTGGTGGATAATCAAAAGGGATATGTGGTGGATGCAACGTCGATTTACACAACGTAGGCAGGGTTCTTTTTAACGTCTATCAGGAGAAAAAATGGCGAATTTTAAAGCTGGTGTCATTGGTTGTGGAGGCCGAGGTAAAGGGCATGCACGCGGATGGACCGCGTCAGACGACGTGGCTCTCGTAGCGTGTGCCGATCCATTTGAGGCGCCGCGTTTGGCGTATATGGAAGAATTTGGTGTTGAAAACGGCTATGAAGACTACCGCGACATGCTGGAAAAAGAAGACCTGGATTTTGTAAGTGTGTGTACCTGGACAGGACTGCATCACGATATGATTGTGGATGCGGCGGGCAGTGGGATTCAGGCGATTCACGCCGAGAAGCCCATGGCACCGACCTGGGGAGAAGCAAAGTCGCTCTATCAGGCATGCGTAGATAACGACGTGGTCATTACATTTTGCCATCAGAGACGGTTTGCTGGGCAGTTTGTGAAGGCAAAGGAGATAGCAAAATCTGGCGCAATTGGCGAACTGCGGCGTTTTGAGGGCAATTGTCCAAACATGTTCGATTGGGGCACCCACTGGTTTGATATGTTTTTCTTTTACAATGACGATGAACCCGCCGAGTGGGTGATCGGACAAATTGACGCCGAAGGCGGACGCGAGGTTTTTGGAACGCCCGTGGAAGGCAGCGGAATTTCCTGGATCCGATATCGAAATGGCCGCGAGGGATTGTTGGCAACGGGTGGAACCGGGCTGCAGGGTAGTCAGAATCGGTTGGTCGGGAGCGACGGGGTCATTGAAATAGGAGGACGCAATGCTCCCCCGCTCCGCGTTGTATCGGGTACCCAGCAAATAGATGTAGATCTCAGCGGCACTGTGAGTCAGCGCGATGCGACAACAGCGTCCGTGCTGGACCTGGTCGATGCCATAAAAAACGGACGCGAACCCGAGCTTTCAGGGCGCAAAGCACTGCAAGCAACAGAATTGATTTTTGCTACTTATGAGTCGAGTCGCCGCCGGGGCAAGGTTATATTGCCCTTGGATGTAGATGATTCGGCACTGTTGAGTATGCTGGAAAATGGTACGGTTAAATTATGAAACACGTAACAGTGTACCGAGAAACAGGGCGGTTTGCAGGTTGGCCCGCAAATTACGGCGTGTGGTCGTGGGGTGACGAGATCGCACTGGGATTTACGCTGGGATATACAGATCCCCAGGGCGGTTTTCACGCGCGAGACAAAGAGCGTCCATTTGTAAACATGCAGACGCGGAGCATGGATGGCGGCGAGACCTGGGACGTGATGCCCATGCCGTGCAAAACCCCGGGAAATCGCGGATTATCAGCCGACGAACACATGAATGAGGGATTGCGCGTAGGTGAAGTTCTCGACGGTGAACACGCGCCGATAGATTGCCCGGGCAATGTGGATTTTTCCCATCCCGATTTCGCATTGATGTGTGCCAGGACGGGTCTGGGTCCAGGGGTCTGTTCCTTCTGGTACTATTCGCAGGACCGATGCCAGTCGTGGAAAGGGCCTTTCTCTCTCCCAATGTGGGGACAAACCGGGATTGCTGCGCGAACGGATTATCTGGTGGATAGCGCGGATCAATGCACGCTATTTCTAACGGCGAATAAGCGCAATGGACGCGAAGGCCGCGTATTTGCTGCGCGATCTTATGATGGCGGGCGCAAATTTGGATTTCTATCGTGGCTGAGTGAAGAACCTGCGGGCTTTCAGATTATGCCCGCGAGTGTGCGTCTAAGTGATGGGCGTATTCTCGTTGCTGTGCGCTGCACGGAGCACGGGGAATTTACCGCGTCGAAACACTGGATCAACGCGTACTTGTCCGAAGATGACGGACTGACCTGGACACATGTCGGTCGCCCTGTACCGGCTTCTGGGATGGGGGGCAATCCACCGACATTGACGCTTCTGAGGGACGGACGGATTGTTCTGACTTACGGTTATCGCGCAACACCTTATGGTATCCGCGCCAGGATCGGTGATCCTACCGGCACCATCTGGAGCGAGGACATTGTACTGCGCGGCGACGGAGGCAATCCGGATATCGGGTATCCGCGCACTGTTTTGAGACCCGATGGGGCACTTGTAACTGCCTATTATTACAACGATACGCCAGAAGGCGAACGCTATATCGGCGCGACCATCTGGAAACCCTGAATTTATTCTTCCCAGACGTTTACACCTTCACTGTCAAACGCTGGGAGCAGGACAAAGTGATCTTCTGTTTCAATCATGCGTTCACACAGCAAGCGATGATGGTGGGCAACCAGGTCGCGGTAATTGGGGTCATCCACCAGATTATTCATTTCCCCGGGATCGTTTTTCAGGTCAAAAAATTGCCAGGGCCTGCCGCCCATGTTATTGCCCTTCACGGTATATTTGTAATCCCGCGTGCGAAATCCCCGCCAGACTTCATCAAAAAATGGTGGCCGTTCTCGCAGTTCCGCAACAAATTCGAGCAAAACACCCTCGCGATCAAGCGCATCTACAGTCCCGTGAATGAGGGGCGTTAAGTTCGTCCCCTGCACCTTGTTTTTTGGGGTTAACCCCACCAATCCAAGTAATGTTGGAAATAAATCCTCGGTGCATGTCGGGTCTTTGATCACCGTTCCCGCCCGTTTTCTTACACGAGAATCCCACACCATGAGCGGAATCCCCACAGATTCTTCGTAAGGCCACTGCTTGGCACGCAGGCCGTGTGCCCCCGCCAATTCGCCGTGATCAGATAAAAAGACCACGATTGTATCCTCCAATAATCCTTCCGCTTTGAGAAAAGCCATCATCTTTCCGACATTGGCATCCAGATTCTCCACCATGGCATTGTAGCGCTTGCGATTGAGAATAAAAGTTTCGCGCTGTATGGGGTCTGCGACATCAAAGTTTTCGGGTAATACAATATCTCTCCCTTCCCAGGCGGATTGCACATCTTCGGGAGCTACAAAGGGATCGTGAGGCGGTTCCACAGAAATGACCATACAAAAAGGACGGTCATCTGCGCGGTCTTTTATATAATCCATACCAATTTGAAACAAGCCATCGGTCTGATACCCTTCGATTTTTTTGGGTATGGGATCGTCATCTTCAAAATAACAGGTGTCAAAGGGATCATTGCGCAGCTCAAACCCGTACCACTTTTGCCACCGCCCCTGCCGAGAACGCGGCACCTGCGTGCGATTGACCTGCACAGCAGATCCCAACCGCCCATGCCCGCCATCGAGATGCCATTTGCCCACATAAATGGTCTCATACCCCGCCTCATTAAACTCATCGGCCAGCGTGCGTTCTTCCGTGGACATAATGTATTCAATACCCGGTATTTTGCGAACATGGGCATATTCGCCAGTCATAAGTGTAAACCGAAAAGGCACGCAGATCGGATACGTGGAACACGCATTGTCAAATCGAATACCCTGTTGTGCAAAAGCGTCCAGATGCGGTGTGCGCGCATCTGGATCGCCGTGAACTCCAAGAGCCTGCCGGCGCAACTGATCGCTCAATAAAACGAGTAGGTTTGGCATAATCCGCTCCGTTTATAAATAAAGATTTTATCCCCACAACTCGATTGCCCGCCACATGTACCAGCTCCCCACTGACCGATAAGGTCTCCACCGCTCACAATAGACCATCACTTCCTTTTCTGCCGGCAACTGGTCCAACCCATAAGTAAGCATAAATCCCTTGCGTACCCCCAAATCTTTTGTCGGGAGTACATCGGGCCTACCGAGCTGAAACATCAGAAGCATTTGAACGGTCCACTCCCCAATGCCACGCACTTGTGTGAGGTTTTCTACAATGTCGGCGTCCGACATTTCGCGAAGGCGTGACCCCGAGGGAATCAGCCCATCCATAGTTTTTTGCGCGAGATCATTTACTGCGGCCACTTTTGCCCGGGACATTCCTGCATTGCGAAGCATCTGATCATCTATGGCAAGTACTTGATCCGGGTTGATGCTTCCCCCTGCAAACAGGTCACGCACCCGTTTGTGAATGGTATCAGCAGCTTTCCCTGAAAGTTGTTGATAGATAATCGACCGCAAAAGCGCATCAAAAGGCTTTATTCGTTTGGGGAACTCAATGGTTATTGGTCCTGCCAGCTGGATTAATTGACCGAGTGTGCGGTCCTTCTTGCACAATACACGCATCGCTTTTTGAGAATTATAAGTCAGCACCTCGATCATCTCCTGCGAATAATTGTTGAGATTGACTACCTGACGCCACAGAACAATATAAACATATCCCCTGAAAAAAAGAAAGCCCTCCGTCAACCTGATACACCTATCAACAGTAGATTTCTCCAATGTGGATAACTCAATTTGCCGTCCATTGTTCAAAAAAATAAGAACTCATTGATTTTTAAAGAGAAACAGTGTCTGTGCACAGCCCTGTGCACAAGTTTTTGTATGTGGAAAAGAATCTGGATAAATTGTGGATTATATATGTGGAAAACAAATCCACATTCTCAATTGTGGAAAACCACACTGTTTTCCACACTGTTTGCACACAGAAATACACAATGTCAAATTGGCAGAAATTTTTTTATCTCCCTATTTTCCCGTGGGTTGTTCTTTTTTTCGCTCATTTTCCACAGAATTCACAGTGTTATTATTATTGTCGTATATAATAGTACATATTTTTATTCTATTAATAACATAAACAGAGATTGTGAGTAAATGACCTCCTGGACATCCGGTGGCATTATTTCTCGACCAATAAAACAGGAATATAATCGATAAAAATAAACCCCAGACCTCTACGGGAGTCTGGGGCATATTTTTAAGATCTATCTGTTTATGTCATTACTGGGCTTTTACTCCTTAACCTACGATATGATCTTGTAGTTCACTTACAAGATGTTCGAATTCTGGATCCGACGATATTTTGCTCTCTACTCTCCGGCAGGCGTGAATAACTGTGCTGTGATCGCGATTTCCAAATTGCACACCAATGGTCTTGAGTGGAGCACCTGTAAGAGATTTGCTCAAATACATACTCACATGCCGGGCTGTTGCCACATCTTGCTTTCGGGTTGTACCCACCAGTTTATCTAAAGGTATTTCAAAAAAGTGGGCTGCAGCTTTTTGAATGCTCTCAATAGTAACAGTCGGTTTGGTCTTTTGGGGCGGACTTAGCAGCGTCTTTCGCGCTGTTTCAATCGTGAGTGGATAGCGTTGTAATTTGGTAAAGGCCACCAGGCGTTTTAATGCACCTTCAAGTTCGCGTATATTGGTATCGATCTGTTCAGCTAAGAAACTCGCAATTTCGTGGGACAATGAAACGCCCATTTCTTCTGCTTTTTGCATTAAAATCGCCACACGCGTGGGAAGGTCTGGTGCTTCGATATTTGTAACCAAACCCCATTGAAACCGAGAAATCAACCGATCTTCAAACCCCTTGAGATGAGACGGCGGACGATCAGAGCTGATGATGATCTGTTTATCTGCTTGAAATAGGGCATTAAATGTATGGATAAACTCTCTTTGGCAACCTTCGGTTTTCACATAATACTGGATGTCATCAACCAGCAACACATCCGCCTGGCGATAGGTTTGATAGAAATTAGAGGTTGTTCCGCGATTGATTCCTTCTAAATAATCTGTAAGAAACTGTTGTGCAGTAACATAAACTACCCGTTGAGCTGTCCCCATTTCGATACAGTATGCACCAATGGCCTGTAACAGGTGGGTTTTTCCCAATCCAACGCCGCTATAAAGGACAAGGGGATTAAAAGCTGTTTGTCCAGGTAACTCTGCTGTGGCTTTTGCTGCCGAAAACGACACCTCATTGCTGTCACCGACAACAAAATTGTCAAACCGGTAGCGTGGATTCAGAGGAAATACAGGTTGGACAGGTCCAGGATGAAGAGATGGCACCGCAGATACGGAATCGAGAGGTGCTCCGTGCATAAATTCGGGACCATGTGTCACAGGAGATGACATCTGTTGATGAGTATTACCAACCGTAAAAGTTATCCGCGGATTCCATGTGAAGACTTCCTGGATGGTCGTTTTGATCAACCCGATGTAATTTTGTTCTAACCAATCGGCATAAATTCTCTCTGGCACCACCAGAATAGCTTCTTCAGAGGTAAATTGCCGCGCCGTAATAGGAGCGAACCAGGTTTCAAAACTTTGATCCTGTATTTTTTCCTGGATGGCGTGGAGACACCGGTTCCATAAGTTAGAAGAGCGTTCATCCATAGTGCAAATATCCGTCTATGGCTGGCAAACACGCGCCAACTAAAGGACATATCAAGAGGGTGCTTTAAGAGATGGAAACCGTTGTCTGAGAAATCCGAATATAAGGGAGGTTGATTTCGCGTCAGAAGAAGGGGGGCTCTCAATTGAGGGAAGGAACATTGAAAGTATTCTGAGATTTTGAAATCGAAATAGTTCGGTTATTTTTAACAGCAGATCACGGTGGGGGAATCCACTTCAAAAGTGAATTTCAAAAGATTCTGAAAGCTAATCGAAAACTAAGCAATGAAATAAGCGGTGTCAAGTGAGTTTTGGTCAAAGAAAAATATTAATAAACATTTGAAAAATAATAAAATAATAGCAAAAAGTCAATATAGGGTGTACAAAAAAAATGTACACCATATATAGTAGTGTAATTACACAGGTCTCCCATCAAGGGGAAATCCCTTGACAAACGAGATATGCACATCTATATTCCAAACTCTTTGTCGATATAGATAATTGAAATTTTTGTAGATACGAGGTGGTTTGATGAAACGGACGTTTCAACCACATAATCGCAAGCGCAAAAATAAACATGGTTTTCGCGCTCGCATGAGTTCTCCTGGTGGTCGCCATGTGCTCAATCGACGGCGCCGAAAGGGTCGCAAGCAGCTATCGCATTGATATGTAGGTGTGTTATGGGAACACCCAACCTACGCATTCGACGCGAAATAGCGAAAATTCGACAGCACGGCCAAATCTTTCGTGGGCGTTGGGTTCATGTTCGGATTGGTACTTCCGAGATGGATCTAACGCTCATTTCAATTAGGAAAAAATTTGGAAACGCAGTTCGGCGCAATCGCATCCGCCGGCAAGTACGTGCAATATGTTCCGAACTAATACCTTTAGGCCATCCTCACTGTTTGATGATTATCTCCATAGGAGACCACGCTTACGGTGTCTCTTATGCCGAACTCCGTCTGGAACTACACCTCGCGTTTCAAAAGCTCGGTCTTATCGACTCTTGATCTCCTTTTTTGCAATTCCTTCCTTTCATCGACTATTCTCAATCAAATATGTAGAAGGACTTAATCTATGGATAAACGCACGGTAATTGCCTTTGCGTTAATCGGCCTGATTTTGATACTGATGCCGTATTACATGCAATTCCAGCAGGGTGACACTCCTCAGCCTTCTAATCCTGTAAAAAAACCTGCCCCTCGCCAAACTGAACCACCGCAGATTACTGATACATCTCCCGAACGTCAACCCACACAACAACCAGAAATCCAGCAACCTCCTATCCAGGACGAAAAGCCAGCCTCTACATCGACGTTCCAGGCACGTGATATTGTCATAGATGCCGAACTCTACCGCGCTGTCATCTCCACGCGCGGTGGCGTAATTACCAGTTGGCAACTCAAGACCTACTTTGATGGCAATGGCAATTGGCTGGAAGTGATGGCACCCAACGGTGCTGGACTTGGAGCTACTATTGCAAGTGAGTCCCTCAATAGTCTCGAATTTATCCCCGATCGCGATCGCCTTGACATTTATGGTGATACGCAAGACTTGATCGTATTTCGCGCTCAATCTCCGCGTGGTCCAGTCGAGAAACGTTTCCGTTTTCAGGGCAACCGATATCGCATTCACGTTTCCGTCATAGCTGAAGGGCTTGCTCGAGATGATAAATTGGCGATAACATGGGATGGTGGTCTCGCTGATACAGAAAATAAGCGCGGTACTTCAGAGAGTTTTTACGAAGGTGCTTACGAACAAATCGTCACCTACATGGGAGGGGAAGTTGAAACATGGGATACAGACCGCCTTCAGGAAAAAGAGACGCCCCCGAGCGGTCAACTGACCTGGATTGGCGTAAGAAATAAATACTTTCTCGCCGCGGTTATCCCCAACGATGGTCGTTATGACCTCGCCCTATACGGTGATACTATAATTGACCCACTTGGCTTTTCTTATCGCGATTTTGCTTTTGATATGTATGCTGATTCTGGACTTAATATTATCAATTACTCCGCATATATTGGCCCAATTTCTTATAACATTTTGCGTGCTCAAAATCATGACTTTGATGGACTTGAACGAGAACTGAACCTCGATGACTTTGTCGATTACGGTCCTTATTTTGTGCGCGCCATTCTCAAGCCAGTTACAATTTTAATTCTTAAAGCCTTCCTGGCCATGCACGCTCTGGTTCCAAACTACGGCGTGGTCATAATTCTTTTTTCTATTCTCGTCAAGGTCGTTGTTTTCCCACTCACGCACAAGAGTCTTGAATCCACTGCCAAGATGCAGACTCTCCAACCCAAAATTGCCGAACTCCGCGAGCGTTATGCTAAAGACCAGCAAAAGATGAACACGGCCATGATGAAACTCTACCGGGAGGAGAAGATCAACCCCATCGGTGGATGTTTGCCTATGGTTTTACAGATGCCCATACTGTTTTCTCTTTTCTCTCTCTTTCGTGGTACTATTGAACTCCGGCAAGCTGGATTCGCTCTCTGGATCACCGATCTTTCCCAACCAGATACCATCCCCATTGGCGGTTTTGACCTGCACCTCTTGCCTCTTTTAATGGGCGTGTCGATGTTTATTCAGCAAAAGATGATGATGAAAGATCCCAAACAGGCTGTCCTTGTGTATATCATGCCCGTCTTTCTCACCTATATTTTCTGGACTATGTCTTCAGGTCTCGTGTTTTATTACACGCTCTACAATGTGCTGACCCTCGCCCAGCAGATCATTATGGAAAGAACCAAATCGATGTTGGGCACGTCCTGATCGGTTTATTTCTATGTCTGACAAAGATACCATTGCCGCAATCGCCACTGCTCCAGGTGAAGGGGCAATTGGCATCATCAGGCTCAGCGGACCAGATGCCATCTCAATAGCAGAACATCTCTTCAAAGGCAAAACCGCCCTCAGCCGCCTTCCGTCTCGCCAACTTTCTTTTGGACATCTCTACATTCAGGGTCGGGATTTTGACAAAATCCTGATCTCAGTCATGCGCGCCCCCAATTCCTTTACCGGCGACGATACGGTTGAATTTAACTGTCATGGGGGACCTTTTCTCCTCAGACGGATTATGGAAGCAATTTTCCATGAAGGTGCTCGACCCGCTGGTCCTGGTGAATTTACCAGGCGAGCTTTCCTCAACGGTAAAATAGACCTCTCACAGGCCGAAGCAGTTTCTGATATGATCACCGCGAAATCTGATCTGAGCCTCCAATCTGCTTTTTTTCAACTCCGAGGAGGGCTTCATCGCCGTTTCGTAAAAATGGCAGAATCTATTCGTCAGGCTGCCATGCTTCTTGAAGCCGGTTTAGACTTTTCCGAGGATGTAGAGATAGATGTCGAGATGATTAAGCCACCGATCTCTCAGGCTTCAAGGCATATTGAAGATCTCATTCTTTCGTATGAACGCGGAAAAATTATTCGTGAAGGGGCTGTCATCACTCTCGCAGGTCAACCCAATGTGGGAAAATCCAGCCTTCTTAACCGACTTCTTGAAGAAGACCGCGCGATTGTTACAGATATTCCCGGTACAACTCGGGACACAATTGAAGAGCAGATAGATCTCAATGGAATCACTGTGACACTGGTTGATACTGCTGGTATTCGCGACACCGACGACCCGGTGGAACGAGAGGGTACGCGTCGGTCTCAACAATTCATAGACCGCGCAGCTATTGTTCTCTATATTGTAGATGGATCGCTTCCTCCATCTACCCTGGATCTGGACAACATCAGTCGTTTTGATCACGCATTTCTTGTTCTCAATAAGAGCGACCTCGGTATCTACACGGGTTGGCAAAGCGTTCAGTCTCTCCATCCCCAACTTATTCTTTCAGCCAAAACAGGCGATGGCATCTCCACCCTGCGTGATCGCCTTCGCGAGACTCTCCTGGGAAAGAGCGACCTGCCTGACGAGATCGTTACCAAAGAACGGCATGTTCTCGCACTTCAACAGGCTTCAACGGGACTCTCCCAGGCTCTTCAAAGCCTTGAATTCGGCAATCCAGGGGAAATTATTGCCATGGATCTCCGCGTTGCACTCGACGCGCTTGCCGCGATCATTGGGGAGACTACCCCAGATGATGTTCTTGATCGAATCTTCAAAACCTTTTGCATTGGCAAATAATGTTGAACTGGTCTGAGAAACGACCAGTTGTACACCGTTTCACGTGAAACATAAGAGGGGTTGGGCGGTCGTCTTACGTCTTTCTAAAGGTATATCCAATGCAACCCAATGAGGCCATTGAGCTTGCGGAGAGGTCCTTTGACCTTTCTTTTTCTCAGGAACAGGTCGTCAGGCTCCAGCAATACGTCAATTTGCTTACCAATTGGTCGGCTCGCGTTCGATTGATCTCCCGCAATGACCGCAATTTTATATGGGAGCGTCATATTCTCGATTGTCTCTCGCTGGTACCGCACCTTCCAATGGATGGACCTCTCCTCGATTTGGGTTCGGGTGCTGGTCTGCCGGGTATTGTGATCAAGATTATGAGGTCCGACCTCGAAGTTTATCTCCTCGAACCCGCCCGCATGAAAGCCCTTTTTCTCCAGGAAACGATTACTGCGCTCGGCCTTCAAAGCACTTTCGCTATCAGAAGTCGCGCTGAGAACCTTATTGGAGATTCCTCATTCGCGGGTAAATTTCTGATTGGTACAGCCCGTGCAGTTGCACGGCTTCCCCAACTCTGGAATTGGGTTGAACCTTTTCTCGCCCCCCGCGGTGTGCTTATTTCAATGAAAGGGCCATGTGCTCTTAGCGAGTTCACAAACGGTGTTCCACGCGACATCTATGCTACTGAAGCCACTTTGACTTTACCATTTATGGAACGAAAACGTTCCTTTGTCTTTCTTAAAAGACGTTGAACTGGTCTGGACTGCGACCAGTTGTAAACCGTTCCACGTGAAACATTAGGAAGTTAGTAAATAGAAGTGTAGATTAACTTATTATTGATAATCACAACCTGAGAGAATATGTAAAAAGCCCGTTTCTCAACGCGAGAAAACGGGCTTTTTTGATTTTAATGGGGATTTCAGGCCATGCCAGTAATGGTAATCGCTATTCTGTGGCTTCTTTCAGAAATATCCTGTAGAAAATTATACACCTCAATTTCATTAATATGATCAAGTTATGCCTGCAAAAGCTTTTGCTGTACTGAGCAATGCTTGCCATTGTTGGGCGGGGATCTGGGTGATAATCTTAATGAGTTCGGGAATATCCCGGTCTGTAGTTGAAGCACTCGCGTTCAGGGCTTCGCACCACTGCTTGTTCTTGAGTACCTTGCGGATATTGGGAATCTGAAGTGCTTTGACAATGCCTGAGTCAAGCATTTTTGGGTCGGCAATTACCTGGCTAATGACAGGGTCTGTCATCAGTTTTTCCATCTGTGTAAAAAGTCTGCGGCCTTCGGTTGTTTTCTGTGCGCGTTCTTTATACGCCAAAAAAAGAAGCAATTGAGGATCGAGATCGAGTGCTTTTGCAAGATTCGTACACACGTCGTCGGATGGTATGCGTTCGCCTTTTTCTATTTGATAGATATAAGTGCCCCACACCCCAATACTTTCACCCAAAGCCTGCTGGCTAAATCGGCCAGTACGAGCTTGTTTTATTATTTCACCAAACCTCATACACCCCTCCCAAAAGGTCAGTCGCATTTAAAAGTTTCATAACATAATATGAATTGAAAAGAGCCGCGTGGCAAGCTAAATTCTTGAGAAATAGATGAGTTAGATGAAAACATTTTTTCTTGACAACACAAACTTGACAGTGTATATTTTGGTCAGTGCATTCTGTTACTCCCCACACAGAAGGCACTGAACACACACTTGTTTGTGTGTGTTCAGGACATAATGTCCTGAAAAATAAAGAGAAACGCGATTCAGTTAAATTATATTTTGCCTGAATTCAAGTCTCTCTTTATTGGGTGGGGAGGGTAAACCGATCTTGCTCTGATTCCCCTTTCTCCCCAGATCGTCAGGCTTATCCTCCCCATTTCCCCTTTTTCTCCCCCTTTTTTTTCCAGCATTCAAGTACGGATATTTTTTCGTACTCCATCTGTCTTTTCAGGAATTCGCCCATGGCCTTTGATGCTGGCGAACTCGATCTCATTCGAGAAACCGTTCGCGACGCCATTGAGTCTTCGCAAGAAAATTTCGCTCAAATGGTCGCCAGGCAATTTGTAGAAATTCGATCTGACCTCCAAAATGTGCAGGATGCGATTCACAAAATAGGCACACGCCAGGCTCAGGTCGAGGCCGATATATCAGAAGTCGGTCACATCTGCGAACAGCTCAAGCGCAGGCTTTCGATCATACACGATGGTATGGGTACTGCTGATCGGCTGTTGCACGAGCGTGAAGTTTCGTTCAGATTGGATCATCTCGAACGCGAGCTGACAGAATTGCGGAGCCGTTTGCCCTCTGTTTGACATTCCCTCCCCAAACATCAAATCCTCTGGAAGTGTTTTCCGTGACTTTGGGATATCTCAATCTGAAACAACCGGATTTTCGAGTCGTCCCAGTCCATCAATTTCACATATCACATGGTCGCCGTGTTTGAGCCAGAGTTGCGGCTCACGCCCCATACCCACACCGGGAGGTGTGCCGGTAAAAATCAAATCTCCGGGGGTAAGCGTGAATACATGTGTGAGATAAGCAATGAGTTTGGGTACGCCGAAAATCAGTTGAGAGGTGTTGGAATCCTGCACTGTTTCGCCATTGAGGATACAGCGAATGCCCAGATTATGAGGATCGGGCACATTGTCGGTTGTGACCAGATCAGGTCCTATTGGAGCAAATGTATCAAAGGTTTTGCCCATCATCCATTGTGCTCCTGGTTTTTCGAGCTGGTAATCACGAGCACTCACGTCGTGTCCGACCATGTAGCCCGCAACGTGGTTGAGGGCATCTTCTTCAGAGATGTTGCGACCGCGTTTGCCAATAGCGACAACAAGCTCGACTTCGTAGTCAACCTGGGAACTCGCGCTGGGAGCCACGATATTCTCATCGGGTCCGATGATGGATGATGCATATTTGGAAAAGACAATGGGTTCGTCGGGAATGGGCATACCGCTCTCGGCGGCATGATCGGCGTAGTTGAGACCTATGCAAATGATTTTTTCTGGATTGTCGATGGGAGCATGAACAGTGACATCTGTTGCAGAAATGGCATGGCCCCCTTTATCAATCACTGCCTGGGCTCTGGAAATGGCATTATCGCCTGCTTCGAGAAATTCTTTCATGGTGGAGGGAATCGAAGGATCGGCAGCACTGAGGTCAATGATCGAATCGCCTGATCGAGCACCGAGCCGACGCTGTCCCTGGTGAGTAAATGTAACAAGTCGCATAATGATGTTGTCCTTGGGAATGTGGAGGTTTGTGTTGTTCCGCGAACAATAAAGCGTGGAGGAGAACCACTGTCAAGAGAGATTTGGGGGGTATTGTTTCCACGCTTAGTCATTGTAACAATCACCTGCAGACAGGTGGTTGTTTATTTTCGCTGAGATGTGCAAACGGATTGTTGCCTATGATGAGCGTCTGGGCTTATATTTAGAAATATGATTTAAAGGAGAAATGTCTATGAAACGATTTGTTTTTTTAGGGCTATGTCTTTCGATAGCGGCCTGTGGAGGTAGCGGAATGGAAGATTTAAAACAAGCCAATGAAAAGTTGAACAATGAGAATCGGTCGTTGAAAAGCTCTTTGAACAAGGCACAAAACCAGATTGAGCGAGCCGGCGAAATCGGAGGCCGAATGCTGTTTCTGGTAAATCAGATTCGGAATGTGAAGGCGCGTATCGCGACGAATATGGGCGATATCGAATTGAAGTTCCATCCCGAAAAGGCACCTGTTCATTGTTTTGCCTTTATCACGCGAGCAGAAAGCGGGTTTTATGACAATACCAAGTTTCATCGCGTAATTAAAAATTTCATGATTCAGGGAGGCGATCCAAATTCAAAGGACGATAATCCATCTGACTATGGAATGGGGGGACCGCTCGTGCATATCCCTCATGAATTTAATGATATAAAACACGTACCGAGCATTCTTTCTATGGCACGCATTTCAGATGTGTCGGCTGGTGCCGGGTCACAATTTTTCATTATGCATGGGACTTCGCCCAATTTGGACACTCAATATACTGCTTTTGGAGAAGTGACAAAGGGAATGGATGTGGTCAACAAAATTGCAATGGTCGAAACCGCACCGGGAGATCGACCAATAAAACCTGTGGTGATCAAGCGCATAGACGTGTTTCGATAGACAGATGTGAGGAGGAAAAGCAATCAAAGGGAACTTGTCGCATTGAATGTGGAAAAGTGGATAATAGTGTTAACAATTTAAATCGTTGATTTTTTTCAATAAAGGACTGAAAATGTCCGATTGAGGAAAAGTTATCCACATAATTTTCCACAATAAATCTTGTGTTTTCTGCCACTGAAATGCAGAAATTTTAGGGTGGTTTTTCAACTTGCGTTGAAGGGAAATTTCGCTTGCAACACCTCCAAAATTGGCCTATATTTGGATTTGTGCTAACGTCATAAAATTCAAATAAAAACTTCACTATTCGTGGGTTTTAACAGTGATTGAAAAAGTTAAAGATGATGTCGCCGAGATTTTGGCACCTTCTACAGAATATCTCGTCGGAAAACGCTTTACTCCCGATTTGTTGACCATGATCGGGTTTGTTTTCAATATAGGTGCCGCCGTGCTCTTTGGCTTTGGATTGTATATGTGGGCCGGGTTGACGGTGCTTGTTGCGGGTATTTTTGATTTTCTTGACGGGCAGGTGGCGCGCAAGGGCAAGACAGAATCCAAATTTGGTGCGCTTCTCGATTCCACTGTTGATCGATATTCCGAAATTTTCATCTGGTTTGGCATTGCGATCAGTTTTATACGAGCTGATGATCTCTGGACAAGCTCGGCGGTCTTTTTTGCACTGGCAGGATCTCTGATGGTGAGTTATGTGCGCGCGCGCATTGAGGGTCTTGGGGCGGAGTGCAAAGTTGGGTTTATGCAGCGTCCCGAGCGCGTTATTGCCATTGGTGCTGGCGGGGTGATCGTCCCTCTGGTTGGGGATATCAGTTTGATCGTTGTGGTCTGGGCAATTGCGCTGTTGGGAAATTTTACCGCGATGGAGCGGGTCATTCACTTTCGCAAGCTGACAAAATCATAAGGCCTAATTGTCGAAGACAGGATGACAAAACCCGGAGGTACCGCCGGGTTCTTTTTTTCTTTGCAGAAAAATTGGGAACAAATGTCCGGTTTTTTTATTTCATTTGAAGGCACTGATAAAGGCGGAAAAAGCACCCAGGCCAAGTTGCTGTTTGATTATCTGCGGGGTAGTGGGTATAATGTTGTATTTACTTATGAGCCGGGTGATACAGACCTCGGTCAGGGAATTCGGCGTCTTGCACTCGAAAAGCAATCGCAGGACGAGATTGATGCAATCGCCGAGATGTTCTTATTTTCAGCGGATCGCGCGCAGCACGTCAACGAATTGATTCGACCATCTCTGGATGCCGGCAAAGTGGTGATTTCAGATCGCTATGTCGATTCTACACTGGCTTATCAGGGCTATGGTCGCGGATTAGATCTCGATGACTTGAGAATGATTCAAAACGTGGCTACGGGTGGTTTGATGCCAGATATCACAATCTGGTTAGATGTTGATTTACAGACTGCGCGAAAACGCGGTTGGGGAACCGGGGGAGATCGCATTGAGTCGGAAGATGAAGCATTTTTTCGGAGGGTTCGACAGGGTTTTAAAGAGGCATACAAATCTGAACCCGACCGCATTTTTCGGGTTGATGGCTCTCGGCCCATAAGCGATGTGTTTGAAGACGTTAAGAAGGCGGTTGCCGATCTAATGCTGGAGAACTAAATAGCCGTTATGATTTCAACCCTTAATTGATTGCCGTTTATCAAAAATGAACTGCTGACGCAGTTGTACACCGCCTGGAGGCGCCCCATGTTTGGAGCGAGATTCCGAAGAAGAATCGCCATTTTTACAACTTTAATTGGTGTTTTGGGTGTTTATCTGGTACTCGATTCCCGGTTGGTGACCGGCGAAGATACTTATGAGCAATTGGGGCGCGGTTTTGAGGAGATTAACGAAGCCTACCGCCTGCTCTTCAACCAGTATGTCAATGAGCTGAAGCCAGAGGATTTGAGCAAGGCTGCCATTTCCGGCATGTTGTGGGATCTGGATCCTTATACTACCTTTTTTGATAGCAATGACCTCAAGCAACTTCAGATAGAAACACAGGGCAAATTTGGTGGACTGGGCATTATGATCAGCAAGCGAGGGAAGGATGATGGTCCTCCGGTTGTGATGAATGTTATTGAAGACACGCCTGCCGACACCTCGAAGCTCGTTGTGGGAGATCGGATCATCGCCATTGACGGGGATCCGACTTTTGACAAGGACCTGCGCGAAATTGTCAATATTTTGCGGGGTAATCCAGGTGCTGGCGTGACCATTAAAATTGAGCGACCAGGAATGAAGGAACCATTTGATCAGCCAATTACTCGGGCGCGCATTGACATTTCAAGTGTACAAATTCCGGGCGAAGTCGATCCCGATATCGGTTATATTTCCATGTCCTGGCTCAGTTCTTCTCGATTTACTGAACGCACAGGAGGGGAGTTGCAACAGGCATTGATCAACTCGCTCAATAATGGTGCCACGGGGATTATTCTGGATCTGCGCGGCAATCCGGGCGGTTTGCTCAACGCAGCGGTTGATGTGGTCGATAAGTTTTTGCCATCCAATCGGCTGGTCGTGTCAACCAGAGGTCGTCTTTCGGATCAGAGCCGCAGTCACAAAACGCGACACGACACCATATTGCCCGCCGATATTCCACTCGTGATCCTGGTTGACGAGCGCAGTGCCAGTGCATCAGAAATTGTCGCAGGGGCAATTCAGGATTGGGATCGGGGGTTGATTGTGGGCACGCAAACATTTGGCAAAGGATCTGTACAAACCGTGCGCCAATTGGGTCGCCAGGGCGATAAAGCTTTGAAGCTGACAACAGCAGCCTATTATACGCCGAGCGGGCGCAGCATTCACAATGCAGAGAAACGCCGATATCGCGGCGGCCCCATTGAGATTACAGTGGGAAATTCAACACAGGTCTCGGCTTATGAACTCTTTGGCATTATTGGTCAGGCTGAACGGCGCGAAGATGTTATTACGGAACTCGAGGAAAGATTTGATCTGGACAAGGACCTGGCTGAAGAAGTACTTGGAATGCGATTGGAAGGGTTGTTGGGTTTGGCTTCCAGCGAGCATAATGGGCCTGAAAATATCGATCCCGAAAAGGTATTTACAACGCGCGTGAACAAGCGCAAAGTTTATGGCGGCGGTGGGATTAAGCCCGATGTGGTGGTTGAACAAGAGCGCAGGCCGCGGCTGGTGATGGCGTTATTGCGCAAGGGATCGATTTTTGATTTTGCGGTTGATTTTGCAACGACGCAATCATTCCCCAATCGGTTTGAAGACTATACATTGCCCGAAGATATTGTCGATCAATTCTGGACTTTCATGGCAGATTCAGCTAATGCCGAGGGTTTTGACTATAAAACGGATACAGAAATTCAAGTGCAAGAGGTCGAAAAATCACTAAAAGAAAAGGATGTATTGACAGACGACACGATAACTGCACTCAGTCAATTGTCACAGGCTGCAGAGCGCGAGCGCAAAGCCGATTATAATAAGGCCGAGCCGTATATCCGTCTGGAGATTGAACGGGCATTGGCCAATCGCGTGTGGGGTACCAACGGCAAAATTTTAGCGACGCTGAAGGGTGATAAGCAGTTCCAGGAAGCTGTCCGTCTGTTAAAGGATCGGGCTGTTTACGATCAAAAATTGGCGTTGGTGGAAGAGTGAGACTTCGGGAAATAGTTTATGTCATTGCCCAACATTATTTTTATTCTCTGTGATGATATTGGCTATGGCGATCTGGGTTGTTATGAGCAAAAGGTTATTCCCACACCCCGATTGGATCAGCTTGCGGCGGAATCCATGCGGTTCACACAGTGTTATACCGGGTCTTCTATCTGTGCGCCATCTCGCTCGGTTTTGATGACGGGTTTGCACAGTGGACACACGAGGGTGCGCGACAATTTTGGCATTGTGGGCGGTGTGGGAGATCAGAAACGGGTGCCGTTTGAACCGGAGGATTTTACGGTTGCCGAGATGCTCAAGGAGGCGGGATATACCACTGGCATAACCGGCAAATGGGGGTTGGGTGAACCGGATACGACGGGTATTCCCACGCGCAAAGGATTTGATGAATGGTTTGGGTATCTCAACCAGCGCAACGCGCATTCGTATTATCCGCCCTATTTGTGGCACAATGAGGAGAAGGTTATTCTCAGTGGAAATCTGGACGGCCAGCAGGACGACTATTCTCACGATATGATTTTTGACTTTGCCTGTGACTTCATTCGCAACAATAGTGAGGTCCCGTTTTTTTTGTATTTGCCGTGGACATTGCCGCACGGGAGATATGAAATTCCCGATGCGAGTGCCTGGGACGATAAACCGTGGACGGAAGATGAGAAAGTTTATGCGGCGATGATTACAAAAATTGATACACAGGTTGGACAGATTGTGGATTTGTTGCGCGAACTGGGGATAAAGGACAATACGCTTTTGTTTTTTGGTTCTGACCATGGAGCCGCACGCCGGTGGGAACCGTTTGGCAGTTGTGGTGCTTTGCGCGGGCAAAAAGGTACGATGTATGAAGGGGGTTTGCGTACGCCGATGATTGTGCATTGGCCGGATCGTATTTCTGCAGGTACTGTGAGCGATCAAATGTGGTATTATGCCGATTTTATGCCTACGGTTGCAGACGCGATCGGCATGGATGCGCCAGATAATATGGATGGCGTGAGCATATTGCCGACGCTTTCAGGTGAATCACAGGATATTGGTGAACGCTTTTTGTACTGGGAGCGTTTTGGCGGGGGCTTCAAACAGGCTGTGCGCTGGAAAAATTGGAAGGCCGTGCGCAATCCGTCGCACAGGTTGCTCGACGAACCGCTTGAGTTGTACGATTTGGCAAACGATATTGGTGAGGAAAACGATGTTGCAGCGGATCACCCGGATGTGATCGCTAAAATAGAGAACTTTATGAAAGATGCGCGCACGGACTCCTGTAATTGGCCGATTGGTGTCAAGGGGTCTCATGCATAGTAAGCGCCGCGACTTGAGTTCGTTAAATGAAAGAGCGAGTCTTTATTGACGCGCTCTTTTTTTTAAATCAAAACGCCAGCAATACAAGCGGTCATCATCATTGCAAGAGTACCGCCGATCATGGCGCGTATGCCGAGCAGGGCTAATTCTGCACGGCGTTCTGGGGCAATGCCGCCGATGCCGCCGATTTGAATGCCCACGCTGCCAAAGTTGGCAAAGCCGCACAATGCGTAAGTCAGGATCAAGGTGCTCCGCTCGCTCAAGACCACGCCTGAATCGGGCTGGGACCATTCCATCATTTGTGCATAGGCGATAAATTCGTTGAGCACCATCTTTTTACCCAATAATTCACCAGCATAAAAGCAATCGGCCCAGGGGATGCCCAGAAGATAAGCGAACGGTGCAAAGACATAACCGAAAACTGCGGCAAGGGACCAGTGCCAGTTATATCCAAAGAGCGCGCCAATCCACTCACCAATCAGACCCAGAGCTGCATCAAATAGTGCGACAAGGCCCAGGAAAGCGATGAGCATTGCGACGACGTTGAGGGTTAGCTTCATGCCGTCTAAAGCGCCTTTGGTTGCTGCATCTACGATATTGGCGTGTTTTTCTTCCACAGTTAATTCAACGTGTCCCCTGGTCACGGATTGCTCGGTTTCGGGAATCATCAGTTTGGAAATGAGCAGTGCTGCAGGTGCGGAGATGACCGACGCGGCTACGAGATGCCCCGCGTCAATGCCCATGCCTGCATAGGCGACCAGGACGCCACCGGCAATGGTCGCAAAGCCACCGACCATCAATGCCATGAGTTCGGATTTTGTCATGCTGCTTATGTAAGGACGCACCATCAGCGGTGCTTCGGTTTGCCCGACAAAAATATTGGCTGCTGCTGCGAGTGTTTCCGATCCCGACGTGCCCAATGTGCGTTGCATGACATAGGCAAATGCTTCAACGACTTTTTGAATGATGCCCAGATAATAGAGGATTGACATCAATGAGGAAAAGAAGATGATGGTGGGCAATACTTTGAAGGCAAAGAAGTGATGGACGTATTCTTCTCCAAATACCAGACTTGTGCCCGAATCGACAAAGCCCAATGTGGCGGTGAAAAAATCTCCGATGCTTTGAAATATGGCAGCACCTATTGATGTTTTCAAAATGAATACCGCGAGGACAAGTTGCAACAACAGCCCGCCCCATACCACGCGAAGGTTCACCTGCTTTTTGTGCTCACTCATAGCCCAGGCCAAACCTATCATGACCACCAGACCCAGCAGGCTGATTACGCGCTCCATAGACCCTCCTTTAACGGTTGCCGATGTGTATAAATGCTCTTAAATTGATCCGTTGTCTTTAATATAAGACGTTGAAACGGTTCACAATGCTTTTTTTACTCTTCAGGAAAGGTTAACACAATGGGTATTGAAGTTATTCGGGACGAGATGGCTGATCTGATTGATCCTGCGGCAGAACCCGAATTGGTTGCAGATGGGTTTCAGTTTACCGAAGGCCCGGTCTGGGACCCGGCACAAGTCTGTTTGTTTTTTTCGGATATTCCGGCAAATACCATTTTTAAGTGGACGCCAGAAGGAGGTGTGGTCGCATACCGCCAACCGAGTTATCATTCAAATGGATTGACATTGGATGGACAGGGTCGGCTCCTTTCGTGCGAACACTCTGGACGGCGGGTGAGCATTGAGGCGGATGGCGAATTGAAGACGGTGGTGGATTCTTATCAGGGCAAAAAGCTAAATTCGCCCAACGATCTGATCGTATGTCAGAACGGGGACATTATTTTTACGGATCCTCCTTATGGTCTATCGAACAGACACGGCGTGGCAGCAGAACAGGAATTGCCGTTCCTGGGGGTGTATCGTTTGTCTTCGGGCGAATCAGAACCCATTCTTTTGATTGATGATTTTGAACGCCCCAATGGATTGGCGATAACAGCCGATGAAAAAACCCTGTACGTCGATGATACGCAGCGGGGACATATTCGCGCATTTGATGTACAGGATGATGGCACTCTCGCAAATGGCAAGGTATTGGCCGAACTAAAAGGCGATGAAGAGGGCGCACCCGATGGCATGAAGCTGGACCGCAATGGGAATATTTATTGTACGGGACCGGGTGCTGTGTGGGTGTTTAATCCCCAGGGCGATCTTCTTGGGAAAATTAAACTGCCTCTTCCCGCTGCCAATTTGAACTGGGGCGGTGAAGATCGGAAGACGTTATTTTTTACAGCGAGAACGGATGTTTATCGCGTTGCGTGCAAAGTGGGGGGATAAATGAAAATCACAGCAATCAAGACGTTTATGGCGAGCATGGGGCGGCGGTCTCGTGCACTGGTGAAGGTCGAAACCGATGAAGGCATTTACGGATGGGGAGAGTGTTATAGCCCCGGTCCTGATCTGGCAATTGGTCCAACGCTGGATTATATTTTTGAACTGATTAAAGGAGAAGACCCGCGGCGGATTGAATATATCATGCTCAAGCTGTTTCAGCAGTTCCGATTTCCGCCGGGTGCGGTTGGACTTTCAGCCATGTCGGGCCTGGACCACGCGCTGTGGGATATCAGTGGCAAAGCTGCGGGATTGCCGGTTTATATGCTGTTGGGCGGTGCTGTGCGCGATCGCATTCAGGTTTATCGGAGTATCGGCGGAAAAGACGGCAAGGAAGCAGCAGGTGTTGCGCGCAAGCTAAATGAAGCGCACGGTATTACGGCATTTAAGACCAGCCCGTTTCGCCTGGATCCCAGTGCGGATCGATGGGGTCGGGTATGTGCGGCTGCCGCTGATTATTTTGAGGCATTGCGGAAGCATTCGGATGACAATTGGGAATTTGCATTTGATCCACATGCCAAAATTTTTGAGCCAATTCGCGCATTGCAACTGGCCAATGCGCTTGCGCCTTACGATCCGCTCTTTTATGAAGAACCCCTGAGGCCCGAGAACAGCGATGCGTGGGGACGCTTGCGTTCTCAAATGCAGGTTCCGCTGGCAACGGGTGAATCTCTGTACACGAAGTTTGAGTTTTTGGATTTGTTGTCGAAAGATGGCGCGGATATTATTCAGCCGGATATTTGTATATGCGGTGGGTTATTGGAAATGCGAAAAATCGCTGCGATTGCACAGGCGCATTATGTGACGGTGGCACCGCACAACCCGATGGGACCATTGGCTACGGCGGTCAATGTCCATTTTGCAGCCGCCACGCCCAATTTCAAAATTTTGGAATATCACCTGCCCGATGAAAGCAATGCCCTGAACTGGTTGGATGAACCCTATTGGCCCGTGAATGGATATTTGGAATTGAGACCAGATCGTCCCGGCCTGGGCGTGGAAGTGAATGAAGAAGTCATCAAAGCTGGCGAATACGTCCACTGGGAACGGGGCAGTACCAAAGCGCCCGATGGTTCGACGAATTATATTTAAAAGAGGGAGATATGACACCGGAAGAAAGGTTTATATTTGATCTCGATGGATATTTGATCATTAAAAATGTGTTGACGCCCCAGGAAGTCAAACGGCTCAATGAAGTCGCTGATGCGACATTCGTGCGCGATTACGACGACCCGAACGAGGACTCAAAGGGGCGAAAAGGTCGCCGACAAGTAGGGCGCGTGTCTGCGTGGTCGCCAGAGACCCAGGCTCTGATTGATCACCCGCGTATTTTGCCGTATTTAATTGAATTGCTCGGTCCGACGTTTCGCCTTGATCACGACTATTGCATCTTTATGAGACCGGGGGCTGCTTGTGGCCGCCTGCACGGCTCGCCCGGTGGGCACAGGGGCAGTCAACGCAAGTATCTGTATCTGGAAGGTGAGATGTTGAATGGGTTGAGTGTGGTGACTTTCTTTTTGGCGGATGCAAAGGCGGGGGATGGTGGCTTTACCTGCATTCCAGGAAGCCATAAGACCAATTTTGGACAAAATGTGCCACTCGAAGTGAGAGATTTTGAACGCGTTCCCGATTATATGGTTCAACCAGAAGTGGAAGCAGGCGATGCATTGATTTTTACAGAAGCACTGATGCACGGCACGATGCCGTGGCGGGCACGCCATGAACGCCGAGCATTTTTGTACAAATACGCTCCGGGCAATCTGGCATATTCCAATAATTTTTACAATGCGGATGATTATACCAATCCATCAGATCAACGGCGGCGTATCTTAACGCCGCCATCTGCGGGAAGACGTCCATCGGTGCAGGCTATTTCTTGAAGATAGCGGGGGGAGGTGTCCATGAATATTGTTCTCATTATTATTGATACGATGCGCTACGATTATATTGGTGCTAATGGAAATGACTGGATAGAAACGCCCAACCTCGACCGATTAGCCGCACAATCATGGTGTTTTGACCGCGCTTTTGCCGCCAGTTTTCCCACCATCCCCTATCGCACGGATGTTATGACCGGAAAATACGGCAGTCCGTTCCACACCTGGAAACCCCTGCCTTTTGACACGCGCTCCCTACCCTCTGTGCTGGGCGAGGCGGGATACGCGACACAACTCATTCACGATACGCCTCATCTCGTCAACGGTGGGCACGCATTTGATTATCCGTTCCACACCTGGACGTTTATTCGCGGTGCAGAAGTTGACCGCGCATGGATGGACGACGAAGCACAGTGGCCGAGCAACTGGTGCAGAGACCCCGTATTCGATGTTCTGGGAGAAGACGCGGATCTGACAAAACACAACTACACGTATGCCCGTACCAACCGGGGGCGCACAAACACAGACGACTGGAATTGCGCCAAGCTGTTCAATACCGCAGCCCAATTCTTACGGGATAATGCGCGGCGGGAAAATTTCTTCCTGTGGATTGACTGTTTCGATCCCCACGAACCGTGGGATGTACCTCCGGCTTTTATGCTGAAATACGACAAAACCCCCGGTTACGATGGGCGGCTTGATCCCCGCGCTTTTCAGGGTGGGGGGCGCAACAATCCCAATTTGCCCGATGAAGCCAAAGCTCGCCTCAAAGCGAGTTATGCCGCCAAAGTCACCTGGATGGATCACTGCCTTGGGCGGTTTCTCGAAGCCTTTGACGCCACTGGCCTGAGCAAAAATACCGCTATTATTGTCGCTGGCGATCACGGTACCAATGTTGGTGAACGCGGGCACTTTGGCAAGTACGCGCCTGTGTACGAGCAGGAAATCCACATCCCGCTCATTATCAAAACCCCCGAAGGCGACAGGGGACGCAGTTCAGCGATTTTTCAACCGCAGGATTTTTTCGCTACTGTCGCCAATCTGGCGGGTGCGCCAATTCCGGGGAACCTGGACAGCCACGACATTCTCACCGCAGCTCGGGAAGGCAGTGCGGGGATGCGGCAACTCGCGCTTGCGGGCACTGCCCGGGGATGGGCAAAACAGCGCGGATTTTTCACTGTGTTCGACCAGGACGGATACCTGGAATGGCAACCGGAATTAGAAGACTGTATGCTCACGCCTTATGGGTCGCTGGACAATACGGCGGCGGAACATCCCGACCGCGTCCAGAACCTGCAAACCGCTGGCCTTTCTGAACTCGAGCGCCGAGGTGCTGATCCCATTCTGATTGACTGGCTCAAAAACGGCGCAGAAGGTCAGGTGCCCGAGAATTGCCGTCTTTTCGATGGCTGGCCCGGGCCAGAAGGGTTCCAGACCTATTTCGCCAGAGCGTATAGCGGTGCTTGATGCTCAATGGTGGCTACCTGGCAATAAAAAATATTACGTCCTTGGCGACCATTGTTCCCGTATTCAAATCCGTCACTGCCACCTCTAATTCATAGCGCCCCGCCTCTGATCCCTTCACGTCAATCTCCAGATAATTGTGTTCTGTTTTCTGCGTGCCTGTCTGCTCGTAAGAAATCGTTACCACTTTCTTTTGTTCAATACCCAGGAGTTTTCCGACCGCGCGCAAAATCGTCACTGCCAGGGGTTTGCCTTTGCGGGGTGATATTTTGTAATCCATCTGGTAGTGCGTTTGACCCAATTCGTCGTGTGTCAACCCATAGACCTCGTAATAAATCGTCACAGGTTGTCCCGGTAAATAGGTTTTGGATGGCATAGGCACGACTTTGTGTCCCCCTTTTACTTTTGAGGAAGGGTCTTGCACCACCAGACCGGCCATCTCGATGTCGGAAAGCATCAGCGAAGGACCTGTATATGGCTCCACTGTTAGCGACCGGGTATAAGCACCCCGCAGATTGCCTTGCAGACTGCGTACCTCCACCCCCAGGTGATAGTTGCCCGGCTGTAGATTGAGCGCGATTTGATCAACGGCAAGATCTCCCGCTCCCAGCGAACCCATCGCATCCACCGAAAAAGGCAGGGGAGCCATCTTTCGATAGACCGGTCTCCATGTGCTGTCAAATACCGCAATACCCCGTTCCAAAATGCCAGTCGCCTGAACGCTGTCTGGCAAATTTGCCAGGGGTACGCCGTAATATACTTCCATTGTAGGCTGGTAGCGGTCAGTGCTTACCTGATTGTAAGATGTGGTGCCAAAACGGGAGCGGTTGGGGTTCAATTCAAAGTCTATTGCCTCAAAATCGTTTACAGTGACCTCAAGCCCGTAATCATCATGGACCGCCACATCTTGCAGGGACGTCCGAAGTCTGCCCATCCGCGCGTTTTGCAATGTTTTTGAAGACGCTTCTCTTTGGGCTGGGGCGGGTTTTAACTGGATGCTCGCTGGCTCTCGAAATGCGTCCTATTCCCTATCTGAGGTCTTTTTTAGCCGACAGTGGCGCGATCCTGTCGTGCGTTCCGAACTTCGCGCCCTCGGTTTGGAGCAACCCGAGCAACTCGGTGCGCTCTTTATGTCTGACGCCGACCATCTCAACGCGCTCACGCGCGATACCCCGCCGCTGGTAGATAATTATCCCAAACGCCTTTCTGTGGGTTTTTTTAACCGCGAACCCCATCAAGCGTTCTACGCCCGCTGGATGAATCCCCTGCTCACTCGCGAGCGCTTTGAAAAGAGTACCTTTATTCACAATGCCTGGCCTCATGACATGCGGATGCGCACGCTCGTTTATTTTGAAGCACAGCGCCTTCTCGAGGCTGCACTAATTTCCCAGGCTGACGAAATACATGATCAGGGGACTCGCATCGCTACGCTTCACACGCTTCACACGCAGACCGATTTGCGGACTCTCCCGCTGTGGCATCTCCAGATTCAGGACGATCTGCTCTATGCGGTTGATACCCGCTTGAAAAAGGGCGATGCGGAAACGCCTTATCTTCCCTATCTATCTGCACGCGCGCTGGCCGAGCGCGACTATACTCTGGCTGCACAGTATTACCAACGCGCAGAGTCTGCCGATCCGGCGCTACGCTACCTGTATCTTTACGCGCTGTGTATGGCCGGCAATACTGCCGAGGTCGAACGTCTTGCCGCTGGCTGGAAAGACCAGATTCTGCAAGACACATCACAACGTTTCTACTATCAGTGGCTCGGCCAGACCTTTGATCTCAATATTCCCGTTCCGTGAGCATGAATTGGACGCCGAATCTTCTTTGACTTTTTTCGGGGACCTTTTACTTTTTCTATATGTCCAGGATTACCTTTACATTTCTCCTTGTCCTCAGCCTTTCTGCAGCGGCGCATGCCAATGGCACACAACTCCTCGAAGCCGCAGCAAAGGGAAACCTGTCCGGTGTACAGGCGCGTCTAAGTGCTGGCGATAATGCAAATGCTCGGGACAAATACGGTACTACCGTGCTGATGGTTGCAGCCAGAGGTGGGCATACAGATATCGTCAATGCGCTTTTAAAAAAAAGTGCCGATCCCAATGCTCAGGGTATGAGCGGGGAAACGGCTTTGATTGTCGCGGCTTTTCAAGGACATATCCAGACGGTGCAGGCCCTTTTGTCGGGCAAAGCTGACCCCAATATTCAGGACAAACACGGTGCCACCGCCTTGATGTCCGCTGCCTTTGATGGGCATACAGATATCGTCAACGTTCTCCTGAAAAAAGGCGCGAATCTCCATTTAAAAAACACCCATGGAGCCACTGCGTTGATGCCCGCGGCAGTAGAAGGTCACACAACTACGCTTCAAGCTCTGATAGACGCGGGCGCGGATGTCAACGCGCAGGACAACGACGAGCGCACGGCTCTGATGAGCGCGATTGTTGCAGGTCATACGTATGCAGTGAAAGTTCTCCTTGAAAACGGTGCGGATCCCAATATCAGAGATAAGGACAACCGGACGGCTCTCACCTGGGCTTCAGTCGAAGGTCAAACAGATATGGTGGATGCCCTCCTGAATGTAGGTGCTGATCCCAATGCCAGGGATAATTTTGGCGATTCTCCCATGCTACTGGCCGCGTTCAAAGGTCATACCGCTATTGTCGATACGCTTCTGACAAAAGGCGGAATTCCCGATATTAGAGGTAGTGCCAGCGAAACGCCTTTGATGCGGGCTGTTTTACGAGATCATCGCCAAATTGTGCGGGTGCTTGTGGCAGGTGGCGCAGATCTCAACGTTAGGGACAATATGGGGAATACGGCTTTGATGGGTGCAGCCTGGGATGGTGAAACCGCACGAATCGAGTTTTTATTGGAAGTGGGCGCAAATGTCAATGCGCCCGACCGCGAGGGCCGCACGCCGTTGATGGCCGCCGCGTTTGAAGGACATGTCCAGGCGGTCCGCGCGCTTTTAAGAGGCGGTGCCGATGTCGCAATTGAGGATAAAGATGGGGTTACAGCCCTGATGTGGGCGAGGGCAAAAGGGCATATGGCTGTTGTTCAGGAATTGGAGCGGGTGGGAAATGCAACCACAGATGAACACAGATGAACACGGATAGGTAGGCCAATTCAAGACTACTGTTGGAGCGGCATCCCTGCCGCGATCCGGGTCGGGAAAAGGATTTTCCTCCTACCTCTCACTTTTTATCACCCATTTATTATTATTAGGACTTACGCAAAACAATAGCCCCAAGGTTTTCCAATCTTTAAATTGACGGGATTGGAGCCTAACCTGAGCACCGAGGAGGTGAGGATGGATAAACCAACCCGCTTGGATTACTGTCAGTATTTGCTGAGCAGTCCAATCAACTATACGCTGACCCATTTCGCAGACCACAGCCAAAGGTTCAGTCATGATATGATCAACCGTTACCTATCCGGTGATCGCATCCCGCCTCGCCTGGTGTGGGAACACGTCAAAGACCACATTCAAGTGACCCCAAAGGGCTATGTGATCTTCGATGACACAGTGCTGGACAAGCGTCATGCCCACAAGATTGCGTTGGTGCGGCGTCAATATAGCGGCAATGCCAAAGGGGTCATCAACGGCATCGGGGTCGTCACTTGCGTTTATGTCGAACGGGGTACAACTGCGCCAGCAGTTCATCCCGATCAGGATCGGTTCTTTTTCATTGACTATCGCATTTATGACCCTGAGGGGGATGGCAAAACCAAGTTAGATCATCTACAGGAGATGTTATCTGTCTTGGTCTATGCCAGAAAACTGCCTTTTCAGACCGTGTTAATGGATAGCTGGTATGCCACCAGGACGGTCATGCTACACATTGAGAAACTGCAAAAAACCTATTACTGCCCTCTCAAATCGAATCGGCGTGTGGATGATTCTTCAGGTGCTAAACCCTATCAACGCATAGACCGCTTAGATTGGACGGTCAGCGAGACAAAAGCTGGCAAACGCATTAAAATCAGAGGCTTTCCAAGAGACCATAAAGTGAAATTATTTCGGGTGATGTCTTCTACCAGACGCACGGAATATGTCGTGACTAACGACCAGGCCCAAAACGATACCCAAGTGGCACAACAGGCGTGTCACTGGCGTTGGAAAATTGAGCAATTTCACCGAGAAGCAAAACAAGTGACGGGTCTTGAAAAGTGTCAATGTCGATTGCCACGCATTGTTCGCAATCACATCGGATGTGCCTTCCTCGTTTGGGTGCGATTTGCACAGGTCGCCTATCAAACACGACAATCCGTTTATCAGGTCAAATACGGCTTGTTAGCTGATTATTTGAAACAACAACTCAAAGCGCCTACTATTCACATGGTGCTTGCGTAAGTCCTATATTATAGTAATCACGGATTATGTGACTTGATTCTTACACAGAGGAGGAGTTCCCATGCGCATCCTCATTATCACCTTTTTGATTGCCTTGCTCTCAGGCTCTGTTGTCCTGACGGGCAATGGCTTTGCTGCGGATTGGTCGCAGTGGTTTGGCCCCAATCGCGATGGGGTTTCCTCTGAAACGGGGTTGCTCAAAAAATGGTCTGATTCCGGACCTGTTGTTCTCTGGCGAACACCGCTGGGCGAGGGTTTTTCGAGCATTGCCATTGCACGGGGCGCAGTCTATACCATGTTTGCAGAAGGGAAAGATGAATACGCGGTATGTCTCGATGCCGCTACTGGGCAAGAACGCTGGCGAGTTAAGACCGGGAGCAATTTTTCAGACTGGCAGGGCGGGAACGGTCCCCGATCTACTCCCATTATTGACAAAGAACGGGCTTTCTTTTTGGGTGCAAACGGACAGCTTTATGCAATTGATGTTGAGGACGGAGAAATAGTATGGTCTCACCATTTTCAAACTGAATTCATAAGTGATCCCCCTCATTGGGGCTTTTCTACTTCTCCTTTGCTGGAAGGCGAGTTGCTGGTCGTCGAGGTTGGGGGTTCTTCTGGAAAAGCCTTTATCGCCTTTGATAAAACTACCGGCAGGGTTGCATGGACTTCTCAAGATGACGCGCCTTCTTATGCGTCACCCATTGCTATTACTGTTTCTGATATCCGGCAAATCGTCTTTTTTCCAGTCTCTGGTCTGGTCGGTGTCGCTGCCAAAGATGGCCGACTTTTGTGGCGGCATCCCTGGCAAACGGGTCCCGATGTCAATGCCGCGACGCCTGTTTTTCTCGCTCCGGATAGACTCTTTATCTCTTCGGGCTATGGCAAAGGCGCGGCGGTTATCCAGCTTATTTTTCAAAACGGCCAGTTTGCAGTTAAAAAAGTATGGCGCAATCGCAGTATGAAAAACCATTTTGCCACGTCTATTCATCGCAAGGGGTACCTCTATGGCTTTGACAATGCCATTCTCAAGTGTATTGCCGCGGAGACCGGGCAGGAGCAATGGCGCAAACGCGGCTTTCAGAAGGGGTCCCTCATCTTTGCCGATGGGTACCTGATCGTCCTGGGAGAACAGGGCAAACTGGCTCTTGTGGAGGCGATACCAGAAGCGTACATAGAAAAAGCCAGCGCTCAGGTTTTGTCTCCGCGGTGCTGGACGCCACCCACGCTGGCTAATGGCAGACTGTATCTTCGTAATCACACTGAAATGGTTTGTCTGGATTTGCGGTCGGGAAAGAAGTGAGAGGGCCTCACACAAAGACACAAAGATACAAGAAGTGGGAATTACTACCTATGTCCGTTGAAAAAACACACACGCTCTGGGTTGTTACGCCCGTTGTTGATCTTTCCTGCATCACCCTGGGCTGGTTGCTTTTCTTTTTTGCCCCCTACCTGTTTCCCAAATACTTCGATACCATCCGCATTGTCTCTGTTACGTTTCTTTTTGCGACGCACCGGTACTTTACGTTTCTGCTGGTCTATTTAGATCGCGCTGAATTTAGCCGCGCGCGCGTCCTTTATACGCTTATTCCCATCCTGTGCTTTGTGTTTGTGGGTCTTTGTTATTTTTTTCGAATTGACGAACCCGAGATGTTCGCCTTCTGGTACCTTTTTAATTATTTTCACTTTGTTCGTCAGAAATACGGCATTCTCCGCATCTACTCGGGCAAAGCTCAATGGGGTCACAAACGCCTCGATGCCTGGACGATGTATCTCTGGGGTTTGGCTGGTTTCTTTTACCTTTTTGGTTCTGAAGCCGATGTCAAGGTCATGCACTATCTTCGCAATCTGCTCGACTTCACGCCTCCGCTCCTTATCTCCCACATTTTATACGGATTGGCTATTCTGGTCACTCTGGCCTGGCTCGTCTATGAATTTCGCGGTGCCCAGGGTATCAGCGTTCCCAAACTGCTCTTTTTTGGCTCTGTGGTCTTTCTCTACGGCATTGGTCCCACCCTGTCGGCTGGCGCCATCTATATTGCCACCAGTATCAATCACGCTTCTGAATACATCGCTCTGGTCGCGCTTACGATAAAAAATAAAGTCCGCACATCGGCTCTTGACGCGCCACTTCTCAATAAGGCCGCCAGCCATATTGTACGCAATACATTTCTCTTTACCGCTGTTATCTGCGGCATTCTCTATGGTTTTTACACCTATTCCCTTTTTGCCTTCCTCTTTTTTGCCTATGGGACTTCGTTTGCCCACTTTGTTCTGGATGGTCTGATCTGGAAACTCCGCCGCCCCAAAGTCGCCCGCGAAGTTGGGACAGCTTAGAAGTGTGAAGTGTGAAAAGTAAAGAAGCACCCGCGTGAACTGGCCTGAGAGTCGGCCAGTTGTACACCGCGCGGGTGGCGTTGGGTGGCGTTACTCGCTACGCTTCGTTGTAGGCTGCGCCTGTGCTCACTTCTTACTTCTCACTTCCTATCGCTACCCAAATATCTTTTGTCGCTGTTGGCTTTCCCGGGCGGTTCAGGTCGGTTACGGTTACGCCAATTGTGAGTTTTTGTCCCGGTTTTGCCGCTACATTGAGGGCTACATATACGGGTTCTGTTTCCGTATTACCCCGATGTTCATAAGATACTTGCACCCCTTCTTGCTTTTCAGATATGCCCAGCAATGTGCCGATGCCTTTTAGCAACCGGGCGCCGGCATTTTTGCTGCCGCGTACGGCATAATCCACGCGGTAATGCGTTTGTCCTGTGTCATCTCTAAAGAGGTTATACACTTCATAGTACAGATAGACTGGCTGTTCTGGGGCAAAGGTGTGTGACGGCAGGGGGAGCACTTCGAGTTCGTCTCGGATGAATTTGCCTTCTGTACGGGCTTCTATTGTTGCAATTTTTCCCGCCACGACAAGGTCGCTTACCATCAGGGTCGAGGCATTGTATGCTTCTACATCGACGAGTTGCCGGTGAATTTGCAATTTTCCCGAAGCCGGGTCGGTTACGCGCACAGCCATTAGATAGTGGCCGGGTTTAACTTCTGTTGTGACCTGATCCACCCATAAAACGCCGGGGTCGTCAACTGTTTCGGGCTGTGTTGCTCGCGTGTTCAGGCTGTCGCGGGCAATTTCTGTGCCCTGTGCGTCAAAGAGGACCCACATTCGATTTACCGAAGCCGATATCTGTGTTCCCCGTTTTTGCGTTTTCAGTGCGTTCCATGGTACGCCGATAAAGGCATCCAGGCGGGTATCGCGTCCATTTCCCTGGAAATCTGCTACGGACATAAGCAGCGGCATTGGATCTCCGGGATATGGATAGCGGTAAACAGAGGGCGTGCGGTTGACGACCCGTGCGACCACGGCTTCGGGTGCGAGGTGCAGCCACAGCAATCGATTGGGCGAGTCAATAGGCGGCTGGGGAAATTGAAAATCGAAATTGCCCAGGGCGTCGAGAAATGTCACTTCAAATCCCTCGCCAATATGGGCGTAAATCCAGGTTTCCCACTTGTAGTTCAAAGACGCGCCATCTCGAAATAACGCTCCCTGGTGCGGCAGGGGAAATATCGGCAGCCCCCGAACCTCGGGTGTTACCTTCATTACGGTGCTTGCGCCCAAAGACGATTCTATCTGCAGCGATGTTGTAGGGACGATTTCATGCAGTGCATTTCCCGCGAGGTCCATAAGTCGATTTTTTACCCGAATCACTTTTGCATTGGTTTCGAATACGAGGTGATCGGACCAGCTTCTGTGATCGGGATGACCAAAACGGATATATACATCGCCGCGCGCATCCCAGGGTATTCGGCCTTCGAAAAAGTTTTGTATCGCGTAATTCACGCGCCGGTAGTGTTCCAACCTGCGCTCATTAACAGGTGTGGTGGGTGTTGGGTCTATTTTGCGCCAGAACAAACCGGTCAATGCGCGTTTCTCATCTTTTCCCATCATGCGAAAGGTCTCAAATTCTTGTGCCGATAGGAGCAAGGTGACATCTTCGTACAGGGCGCGTTCATTTTGCGGCAAGAGGGATAAAAATTGCGAAAAGGATGCTTCTGCCTGCTCGTACGCACCCGATTCCAGATATTGTGCGCCCAGGAGTGGCAGATAACGCTCGGGATCTTTCTGGGCGAGATCGCGCAGTTCTGTGGTGGTGTGCAATTCTTGTTTCAAATATTTCAATTCCATAGCCACGCGCGCCAATCTACCCCTTGCTATGCTGTGCGCTGGATTTACAGCGACCTGCTTTGACAATGCCTTGACGGCTTTTTCATAATAATAGAGCGATTCATAAAATATCCCCAGCTTAAAATACGCATCGCGGTGTTGCGGGAAGCGCTTGACCACATTGCCAAAATGATGGTCCATATCCACGCTGCGCATCGCCAGGTGGCACATCGCCAAATTGTAATACGCCGCCTCGTATTTCGCGTCGAGAGATACGGTGTCCTGAAAAAAATTCAGTGCGCGGCGCACCTGTTTTTTTTGGATTAAACACGCCAGTGCCCGGCCGTGTCGCGCGATGAGAAACCGCCGGTCTTTTTCCAAAACGCGCACAAAAATGCGTTCTGCTTCCAGACCTTTGTGCTGTTCTAACAAGCAATATCCCAGCGCGCACAGGGCAACGCGGTTGTCGGCATCGTCCTGTAGCATCTGTTCAAATAGTGCAACAGCATCGTCGAGCAGGGCGGTATCTGGTGGTACGGCGCGCGTTTTATAGCGCCGGGGTATCAATCGACCGCGTTCAAAAAAAGCGTCTGATACCGTCAGGTAGCGACGCCCGATATGATAATCGTAATAAAATTGCAGTACCACGGGATTGTGCCGTTGCCAAAAGTCTATTAAGAATTGCGCTTTCTCATCCCGAGGCAATGCCCGATAGACGTCTGCGCTATCTGGCCCGGCGCGTTCTGCGATCAGAACCGCAGCGAGCGAATCTTCCTCCCCACCGAAGCTTTCCTGCAGGCGATCTGCCCCTGCTGGCATGCACATTATGGCATATAGACAGGCGATAACCATGGGGGCGCGAATGGAACGAATGAACTGCTGTCGCAGTTGTACACCGTTCACGCGCTGTTTTCTTTTGCTGTCACACATGATATAGCCTCTAATACAACGCCAGCGAATGTCCTTGTTCTGGAAACCAGATACAATCCACTAAGAACGATACAAGTACACCCGTGAAATACCCCACCATAAGCCCCAGAAAAAACGGCGATGCTTTGCGGTACAGATCAATGCCGCCCGCCCGCAAGATGATAAATTTGGAAAACCAGGCAAAGAAGATCGAAGATACAATGCGATTGACCGGATACGCTGTCACGGCAGCAAACCCGATCGGATGCAAGGGCCACCAGGGCCATACATAGCGCAACGCGAGCATCAATGCCGTGGTTGCCATTCCAATCAGCGCGATCAGCATGCGCTCGCGCTTCAGGGCAAAGGGATCCCGGATATGAGCGGCTATGGTATCATAAGTGTTCTGTACATAAGGACCGTAAATGCCGCCATAATTAAATGCGCCGGTTACATAACTCGATGAAATTTGATAATACGCACTTGTGGTTATTACCACCAGCATAGCCAATCCCAGAGCGATGACCAGGCGCGTTCTTTCGTGTCGGATGCTGTCGTAAAGCCGCGTGGCATTGGCGAGGTTGGCCATCAATATGGTTTTGATATCGTGATGCCATGTTTCAGTAAGCGCAAATGCCGCCATTCCCGACGGCGAGATATTCACGGGACCCAGCAGGTGATATGCGACAAATTGTCCCTGTATCATGCGGCTGCTGATCAGGCCGCCCTCCACGCAGACGCGCGTGATCCCCAACCAGATCACGCCCACGAGACTCAAAAAAGTCAGGGCAACAAGGACCGACATACCGGACGTCACGCACCAGCCCAAAATAAATAGTCCGCTCGCCAGCAATCCGCCAAGTGCTGCGCGGTAGGACAATAATTCGTCCGAGTCTTCGACATCCCGCGCCTTGAGCAGGGCTTTGCAAAATACGTTTTTTAGATGTTCTCGCGCCATCCACAAACTCCACGGTACGAGCACACACAGGGCGCCAAAACCCTGCCAGTTTTCAAATTCTGATGCCGGCCACACATGGGTTGGGCCTATCTCGACCCCCAGGCGATTGAACAGTCCCATTTCAAGCGTTAGTAACAGGTGAAAGACAATGATGCTGAATGATACATCCAGGTCCATAAAGTACGAGACGCCAATGATCACTGGATAAAACCGCATGTGAATCGGCGGGAAATACCGACCAAATTCCATCAACCCCAGATATTGAGGAATGGTTGGAAAAAGCGGCTGGAAATATCCAATCATATTCCAGTAAATGGGAAATGAGGCGAGCGCGAATCCCCACCAGAACACGGGGCGATTCATTATGCCCACGGGCCAGAATCCACGCGGTTCTCTGTTGACCAGTTCCAGTGGCAATGTCATCAATGGAAAGGTCAGGCGTTCGTGTTCCACCCATTGCTTACGCATGATTGAAACCGCACAAAACCCAAATACGCCGATCATAAATACCAGGCTCAGGCGCCAGATCATCGGCGTTACCCAGATGCCCCAGGGGATCGCTGCGCCGGCTGGCAGTCCCTCAAAAAACCACCGCGCAGCCGTCACATCGGTTACGACCGCCCAGTCGGGCAAATACGGATGTATGTCTTCTGCCCATCGGTTCTCTGTGTTAGCAAAATAAAATGGCGCTGAGACGTTGGCGATCAAATGCCCCATAAAATAGCTGGGCAATGCAGATGCCACCAGTCCCATGCTGAAGATGACCAGCAATTCCGAAGGGCGCAAGACCCATTGCGGGCGCACTTTTCCCAGGACTTTATTCAATACGACTGCGATCAACAAAAATGGCACGACTGCGCCCCAGGGCAGATGATCCTGCGCCATTTTTGTGGTGTGTGCAATGTGTCGCGTAAAATGTCCACCCCACCCCAAAAAGCCCGCGCACATGGCACCTATCACAATTGATCGCGCGGTTACGGCTCGCCGAGCAGGTGCTGTCTGTGTTTGTTGTTCGCGAATGGCCATTGAGGGGCTCCAGGTCGCGGATGATGCGGATAGTCAGGCCAATATAAGTACGACAATATCTGGTGTCTATCTAATTGAGGGGTGTGCATAATTCCTACTGAATACGCGCCATTCCCGCTTTTGCAGAGGGATGATCGGGTGCTGTTTGCAAGACCCTTTCCCAGGCGCTGCGTGCCTCATTTACCCGTCCTAAAGACCAATACGCCCAGCCCATGTTCGCACGCGCATTGTGGGTGTTGGGATCTCGTTTCAATGCTTCCCGATAGTTATTTATCGCTTCGTGAAATTTTTCTTTAAAAAATAAGATATTGCCCAGGTTGACATAGGCACGTACGAGGTCGGGGTCCTGGGATAGTGCCCGGCGATACGCATTTTTGGCGGCTTCCATTTTTTCGGTGCGTGCATATGCCAATCCCAAATTGTAATACAATACCGCATCGCCCTGTCCGTATTTTTCTGCTTCTTCGAGAAATGATCGCGCCGGTTCATTCTCGTTGGCCCACAAATAAGCGGTGCCCAAATTGAAGGGGTCCATCGCCCAATTGTTTTGGGCGAGTTGTCCGTTTAGTTCAATGCGATAGCCGGTCCACAGGATGATGAGCACTGCTGCACCGATGCAGAGGTTTTTCCACTTTTGCGACTGTACCCAGGATATCAGTGCCCATATTCCCATTCCCGCAAATATCATGAGGATGGGAATTGCGGGCATGCGATAGCGCGAGGATACGTGAAATGCCAACACGCCTGCCGCGTATCCAATGAGCCACAGATACAGGATGGCATGGCGATCAAATTGCCGAGCAGCGACAATGATTCCCACAATGGATAGGGGAAATAATAGCCACAATTCTGTGATTGGAAAGCGCAAGAGGGCAGAGAATTTTCTTTGATAATAAAAATTATAATTGAGCGGGGTTTCGTATCCCGATGCAAAAAGGCGCACCTTTCGCAAGGTTACGGTTAGCGCACCTATTGGATCATTTATCCAGAAAGCGAGACCCTTATTAAACCAGAAGGAAGAAACTTCAGACGCTTTCAAAGGCCGCCCTATCGCATCTTCGGCTATGCGGCGCGGTCCTTCCAAATTGCCCTGTGCCCCATCTGGCGTGATCTGTGCATCCATGCCAGCGGGTGCGGAAAACCAGCCGGGAGCATCTGCGTGATTGCCCATGTAAAAATTGATGCCACCGTGCGCGGTCATCAATACCCAGTCGTCTGCAACCAGCCCATTGTGCAGACCACACAGGAGGAGTGGGAGCATGAGTCCCCCGGCAAAGTAACCGGCCAGTCGCATGGAGAGTCTTACTGGTTTTGCTTTGTGGTAGGCCCACCACGCGCCAAATAGCAAAAATGGGATTGCCGATAAGATATTGGGGCGCATGAGTGCCGATAGTCCAAAAACCAGTCCGGCCAGTCCCCAGTGCCAGTGGGTTTTATTATTCCCCGAGATTAGCGTCAATCCCAGCAGGCTGAGGAATACGGCGCCCGATGTGCCCAGCAGCATGCCTTCGTAAAATAGTTGCGGTCCATAGGTCGCAAATAACAACCCCGCAAATAATCCCGCCCATGCGCCAAAATGCCGTGCTCCCAATCGATAGACCAGAATAGCACTGGCACATCCGGCGACAGCCTGTAAGCCTATAATCAGTTTGGGCGTATGTCCAAAGACCGCATAAGCGATTCCCATGAGGTATGGGTACAGGGGGGGTAGAATGAAGACTTCAGGGGCACCGAGCCAATCTCCAGAGGCGATACGCAGTGCCCAGTCGTCAAATATCCGCGCATCTGAGATCAGTTTCCGCGAAAACGGATGGTCTGCCCAGAATGACCAGAGATAAAAAAACCGGATCACGACCACAGCCCCGCCCACAATATAGGGAAACCAGCGTGAGATCCGATCCATCTCATTGTTTTTTTTCATAGGTCAAATCAATCGGAAAACGGGACGCCGTGACCTTGCCCGTAAAACCAGGTCATATCGACGAAAAACGAAATACCTGCGCCCACATAGTATCCCATTATCAATCCCAGAAAGAAGGGACGGGCACTGCGATAGGTTCTGCTACCGCCAAAACGCAGGATCGCGAATTTGCCCAACCAGCCGAGAAATATTGGGAAGATTACATGGGTTACGGGATACGCAGGCCCGGTTGCCAGACCCAGTGGATGCAGAGGCCACCAGGTGTAGCGGTAACGCAAAAAGTACAAGAAGGCAGCGAAGGCGATGCCGCTGGTGAAAAAAGCCATTTTGCGCCAGTCGGGATCGACGGGGTCTTTTGAGTATTTAACCACGAAATCCCAGGGGCGACGCGCTAAGTCTCCGGAGATTTGCGATCCGTAATTGCCCGCGCCACCTTCATACCCCATGGATATGATATACAGACAGGATGCGACAATGCCCACGCCCATTGCCAGACACATGGCCCACGCGAGTTGCCGTTTGTGATGTTGAATAGTATCAAATAAACGGACGGAGTGGGTCAAGGCGGGCATGAGCGTTGTTTTCATGTCGCCGCACCAACCATAAGACATGCCGAGTGCGACCATGGTTTGTGCAGATAATCGCGTGGTGCCAAATGTGAACATGATAAATGTTTGCGGTACCATGACGGCGCGGATGGTGATGACGCCCGTTTCGGCGATGATGCGCGAAATACCGATATAGACCACCATCATGACGACGAGAAATACCGCGATTACCCACAGGCCCATGCCCGAAGCGTAAAACCAGCAGGCCATGTAAAGCAGCCCGCCCAACAAGCCGAAGACAGCACTCCGATAAGAGAGCAACTCGTCTGAGTCATCGATTTTAGCATCGCCTTTGAATGCTTTGCGAAATACATCGCGCAAGTGCGCTCGCGCAATCCAAAGCCCCCAGCCGACCACGGCAAACCACACGCCAATCATTTGCCAGCCCACGGGTACAAAGGAGGTGCCAGCAAAATTCGCTTCTGAAATTGTGACGCCGAATCGGTTGAATAATCCCTCTTCGATGACCGCGAGGAGGTAGAAAAAGCAGATGCTAAACGAGACGTCTAAGTTGATAAAGTAGGCAAATCCCACGATTGGCCAGTAGAGGTTCATGCGAATTGCCTGAAAATCTCGTCCAAATGAAACGGATTCAAATCGCCATGGAAATACGGGAAATGTGGGATTAAAATAGGAAATAATATTCCACAAAATGCCGAAGATCGAAAATGAAAAACCCAACCAAAAGAGCGGCGAGCGCATAAACGGGGGCAAGCGGGATGGTGTATCGCCTCCCTCGACCATTGCGAGGGGCAATTCCATGAGGGCGTAGTCCAATCGCTCGTATTCGATCCATTGCTTGCGCAAGATTACTGCTGTACACAGCAAGACTGCGCAGAGTGCCGCGAGCAGGCTCAACCACCAGAACAAAGGCCCGATCCACACTTCATAGGGAACAGGCGCGCCGCGCGGCAAGCCCTCAAAAAACCACGTCAATGCCGGGCCGGGTTCAATTACGGCCCAGGATGGCAGATAATCGTGTGTAAACTCACCCCATCGATTTGTCGGGTCGGCGAGATAATACGGTACGCAAAAACTGGCAATTAATCGGCTTAAGAAATACGTTGGCAGGGTTGAGGCGATCAGGCCCATTGAAAAGATGACCAGGAGTTCGCCCCGATTGAGCTTGAGATAATGCCGCAAGAATACGACTGTTATTGCAAAGGGAAAAACCACGGCGAGGGATAAGTGATTTTGCGCCAGCCGCGTTGTGTGCAAGATGTGCCGTGCATAAAATCCACCGAGCGCGGCTACGAGTACAAGTGCCAGCCCCAGGATGATCGACTTATAGGTCAATGCGCGTGCGGTGGGGTCTTTTTGTTCGTATTCTCGAGCGACTTCAGCCATAACTTTATATAGGGCGGTGGATTGAGGCTGTCAAGGGAGAATGAAAAAGCACGCTCTAAACGGAGCGTGCTTTTTAAAATCCAGTACCTGATATTCTCAAATCCGACTATCGCCAGCCAAAATCCACAGCTATACTTCCATTAAAAGTTGTATGCTCATGTATTGTTTGCCGCATTCCCATTTTGATCTGTACCATTCTCGATAAAAGGCGGCAATGGGAGATTAGGATTTTCAGCACTGACTCTCTCAAGCCATTCAAGCCATTGTTTGTCTCGTTCTTGGCGGCCTTCTTCTCGCTGAGCTTTGCGGTATTTTTCGACTGAAATAAGCATGAGATTTACCCCCTCTATAATTAAAAAAGCTAACGTAATAGCAAGTACTCCTGCGGACCCCATGGTACTTATTGCCTCAACAATTGTGTTGTAATCAGTTTCGACAATTTTGTTCCAATTGTGCCGAAGGACCAGTATCAGTGAAGAATAAAAGAATGTCGAGGCTAATAATATCAGCCATGTTCTCTGCTTGTCTCCGGTGCTCCAAATAACTACTCTTTCTTCGTCTGTTTTATCTGCCATTCTGTTACGCCTTTTTGCTCAGGTATATCTTCCCTTCATAAATATAGAGAAAATAGATTTCTAACACAATTAAGAACTTGACAAAAAAACAGGCAGCTAAAAAATAGGGCATTGCTCTAATCCACTCCCTATTTGATTGACCTTTTCAAGTATATGAAGTATATAATTCCTCTCTTCATTCGCATTGCATCCTATTGCCTATGAAAGACGAACGTTCAATCGCAGCTTATTCCGGTCTTTTTTTAATCGCTTTGGCGTTGCTGGCGATCTGAGACAGATCCTTGGCGCAGGCAATATCGCCCAGTGCTTTGGCGATGAAAGCAGCATCACCATCCGCTTTCTCAATGCAGGCTTCTAAGTATGCCGCCATCTCCTCGGGCGTTCGCAGGTGCTCGGCGACATCGTAGCGCGTCGTTTTGGTCCTTGTCATCATCTGATCCTATAAATTTCGTTTACACGGGAGGCTTTACATGTCCACCACTGAACAAAGTCTTGAATTACTCACATTGAAGCAAGTTTTCGCTAAGGGAAAAAGATCATTCAGTATCCCAGCCTATCAACGCGATGCGTGTATCCAGTGCGCCCACTTCTTCTTCAAGGGGTGTCTCTAGCGTTGCATCGTCTTTGTGGATGGCCTTGACTTTGGGGGCTTTGTGCGATACTTTTTTCATCACGGGCTCCTTTGGGTGAGGACACAGCGTTTTCACGGTTGAATCTGCTGTATCCAATTTACATCGGAGCCTCTACTATTTCAACTAAGATAGGCACATCGTCCGATAAAGCGCAGGAAGAGATAGAACACAGACGAAAGAATAAGAATAAGAACTATTGGTACGAAGTCTATACAAGATTTCTCGATCTACACGAGGAAAAATATGTGAATTTTGCGTTAGATCGATGGCGAGTTGAGGGTATTAATAACCCAGTGAAAGGGGTTACTCTTAACAGCTTCTCGGACAGTAATGAGATTTTTAAATACTAAATCGGATGGGACAAGCCATATTCTGCGCTCTCACCAATCGTACACTTGCCATCAGCGATGGATTCGCCAATGTATCGGATGATGGTGCAACAATCCTGGCAGAGGTAGCCGAGTTTAGCGATGAAATCGGTATAGAATGCGTTGCGCGAACACAAGAGGGATTGGACAATCGCACGCCAGACTTAGATGTAGAACGCGCATAAACAGCACTGGCACGGGCGTTATGCCGACTGCGCGTGTCGGGAGCGAAATAACAGTTTTAAAAATAGGAAGGCAAGAGCGGACAAATCCAGAGTAGATTGTCCGCTCTTTCTTGTTTTAGATGCACTAAAGCAATTTGAAACCGCAGACTCAGGAATGTTTTAGATTATTGTGAACTGGATGAGTAGGATGAAGTGAAACGATTGATTTCATAAGCCAGTTTCTGTCCCAAACCACCAAGTTATTTATACACTTTCACAGCCGCCAACCCTTCAGTGACAGGACTTACCTGGTCAAATTGAAGCGGAATAACCACTGCTCCCTGCGTGTCGATATATCCCCACTTGCCGCCTCTTCCAAGCCCATCGCCGCCGATCCAGACAACTGCCAGCCCCTCAGAAAAAGGCCTTGTCCCGTCAAGTTGGGGAGCGATAACATATATTCCGCTTTTGTTGATATATCCCCACCTGCGGCCCACTTTCACCCTTGCCAGCCCCTCGGAGAAAGAGCTTGCATCGTCAAATTGGGGGTTGATAACATACTCCATACTTGTGTTGATATATCCCCTCTTGTCACCCACCTTTACAATTGCCAGTCCCTCATAGAAAGGATAAACCCAGTCAAATTGGGGAGAAGCAACATACTCCCCGCTTTTGTTGATATATTCCCACTTGCCGTCCACTTCCCCACTTGCCAGTCCCTCGGAGAAAGCGTTACCGAAAAGATTATTAAATCGGGGAGTAACAACATAATCGCCGCTTTTGTTGATATACCCCCACTTGGCACCCACTTTTACACACGCCAATCCTTCAGAGAAACGTCCTGCATCGTCAAATTGAGGGTTGATAACCATCTCCCCACGTTTATTTATATACCCATACTTGCCGGGTTGCCCAGTAGCCAAAGGGTTATCCAGCATAACATTTTTTTGCTCTTTTTTCTTTTTACTCGCTGATATTTGTTCTTTCAATGCTGTCTCGGCGGAGTCGAGAAAGGCCTTTGCTTGACCTTCGAGAACAGCGGCCTCACTAATGTACAGTTTCGCGCTCTTAAGGGTGCTGGTCGCTACGTCGGCAGAATCTACGGCAGTCTGGTAATTCTGAGTGTCGTACGCCGAACGTGCGACTGAGAGTAGCCGCGTTCCTCTTTCGAGGTTTTTTTCTGCTCGCTCTACCTTTACCTCCTCTGGCTCCATCGCTGGTCCCAAAATGCTCAGTACAATTAATCCCAGACCATAGTAAAGGAGTACACGGCCACGAGTACGCTTCTCTCCCCAGCGGATTACAAGTGTTGGTCGAATCAGGCCAATAAGCATTGCCATGAAAGCCATGACCAATAGCAGCGCGAGGATTGTGCTTATTGCTTCCATCATCTCTACCTCTTGTGAGATAAGTTTTCGATCCAAGAAATTGTCTTATATCTCGATACATGATATGACGCCCGGCATCAGCGTCCCATCACCGATAGATAGACAGGCATGATAAGTCTAAAATCACCAAAGCAGATTCTCACGTAAAAAAATACCCTGTGAATGCCAGCCAATATAGAAAACTAAAAACATTTGTCAAAATAGTAATTCAGTAGTCGGGACAACCCCCTGTTACTATTGGCTATATGGCTTAGCATGCATTAGGCTTGATGATTTCGCCGATTCGGTGTACCTTCGGGATGGATAGACGGAACTACGGGCGGGCACGGGGGCACCGCCCCTACATTGTATGGATGAATTTCTATTGCCTATGAAAAATGAACGATCAATCGCAGCTTATTCCGGTCTTTTTTTGATCGCTTTGGCGTCGCTGGCGATCCAGATTATTCTGGTGCGGTTGCTGAGTGTTATTACGTGGTACCATCTGGCATTTTTTTCGATTTCTATTGCTATGCTGGGTATGACGGCGGGGGCTATCCAGGTCTATGTACAAAAAGAGCGCTTTGACGATGAGAATAAGATCGAAGCGCTCATCCGAGCCTGTGTCGGGTTTGCGCTGTCTATACCCGTTAGTTTGATCCTTTTGTGCGTTTTGCCAATAGGATTCTACAAAAGTATTCTGAGTCTGATCGTGCTTTTTGTAGCAACGCTGATCTGTGCCTGGCCGTTTTATTATGCGGGGCTTGTTATTACCACTGTGTTGACGCGATTCAATGCACCGATTGGCAGGCTTTATGCCAGTGATTTGGCAGGTGCTTCTGCTGGATGTCTGATTGTTCTGGGCGGTCTCGAGCTAATTGATGCGCCGAGTCTTATGTTGTGGTGTAGCGGTATTGGTGCGCTGGCAGGTGCGTGTTTTGCCCGTCTTGCGCGATCCCGCTCTGTCCGTCGTTATATCGCGCTCGCTCTGGTGTTTTTTTTTCTGGGAGTTGTCAATGCCCAAACCCCACATGGTGTTCGCCCGATGTTTGTGAAAGAGAAATTTCAAAGACTCAGCGAACAGATTTTAGAGCGGTGGAATTCCTTTTCGCGCGTTGTTGTTTATCGCCAACAATATTTGCCCCCGCAACTCTGGGGTGGTAGTCCTGTAGCACAGAGAGAGAATATCTTTTTTTACGGAATGACGATTGATGGTGCAGCGGGCACGGCTATCAGATCTTTTGCTTCGCCCAAAGATATTGAACATCTGCGTTATGATATCACAAATGTCGGGTATTATCTCAATAGACGGGGCAAAGCGTGTATTATTGGTGTGGGCGGGGGGAAAGATATCCAGAGTGCGCTATTTTTTGGTCACGACGCTGTTTTGGGTATTGAGGTCAATCCGATATTTGTCGATTTGCTCCAAAATGAGTTTCGCGAATTTGCCGGTCTCGCCAATCGGGATGACGTGACCTTTGTGGTGGATGATGCGCGCAGTTTTTTGTCGCAAAGCCGCGAGCAGTTTTCCGTTATTCAGATGGCGTTGATCGATACCTGGGCAGCAACGGGCGCGGGTGCTTTTTCTCTGTCTGAAAACGCGCTCTATACGGTTGAAGCCTGGCAGACATTTCTCAACCGTCTGTCAGAAGATGGTATTTTCACGGTGTCGCGGTGGTATAGCGCTGAACATATTGGGGAAACCGGTCGCGTGTTGAGCCTGGGCGTTGAATCGCTCTTGCGGCTGAGTGTAAAAAAACCGGCGGACCACATGGCACTCATCACTATTGGCAATGTCTCGACTTTGCTGATTTGCCGGCAGCCGCTGAGTGAGGCGGATATTAACCGGTTAAGACAGGTGTGCGAGGAGTTGCAATATCAAATTGTGCATGTGCCCAACAATTTGCCCACCGAACCTGTTTTGAGACAGATTTTATCTGCTCAATCCACAGATCAACTCGCAGAGGCTGTGGCTCAGGCCGAACTCGATTACAGCCCGCCGACAGATGACAATCCTTATTTTTTTAATATGTTGAAGCTGAATCATCTGGATACCGCACTGCGAGGTCAAGAGGGGGTTCTCAGCGGAAATTTAAGAGCACTCGCCACGTTGCTCGTGCTTTTGCTCGTGCTCGGAGTACTCACTGTTGCAACGATTGGCGTGCCTTTGTGGCTCGCGCACAGGCCCACAACGTTGATGCAAACACGCGGTTTCTGGTTTGGTGCTTTGTATTTTTCTTTGATTGGCTCAGCTTTTATGTTTGTGGAGATTGCCCTGATTCAACGGCTCAACGTATTTACTGGACATCCCATCTATTCGCTGGGTATATTGCTGTTTACACTTATTGTGAGTACGGGTATGGGCAGTTTTGTAAGCGATCATCTTCCGCTTACTCGAAAACCATGGGGTTATGTTTTTCCGATTATAACGGCGATGAGTGTTGTTGCTCTCAATACCATTCTCCACTATTTGCTGTCTCACATGATGGCTGAGGATACAGCGACAAAAATTCTGATGTCTGTTCTGGTCATTTTTCCTGTGGGGATGCTCATGGGGCTGTTTTTTCCGACGGGTATGCGTCTGGTTCAGACTTCTTATGAAGATGAAACCCCGTGGTTCTGGGCACTGAATGGGATTATGGGTGTGCTGTGTTCTGCGCTGGCTGTGTTTGTTTCTATTATATTTGGGATATCTACCAATTTTTATATTGCCGCTGTGGCTTACGCGCTTGTTCTGTGGTGTGTTTATAATTTGTATCGGGAACGCGCGATAACGTGAAAGGATTTTCTATGATAGATCATATTGTTCTTCTCAAGCTCAAAGATGGGGTTACGCGGGAACAGACCCGGGCGCTCCACGATGGTCTGTTTGCGCTAAAAGAAAAGGGTAGTATTCCGGGTATGGTGGAGATTACGGGTGGGTATAATAATAGCCCGGAGGGTAAAAATTACGGCTATGACTGGGGGTTTATTATTCGGTTTACGGATGAGGCCGCGCGAGATTTCTATTTGCCGCATCCGGATCACAGAGCACTTAGCCAGACTTTTATACGTCCAATTGTCGATGATGTGCTCGTGTTTGATTACGAAACAGATAGATAAAAAAGTCGCTGTTTTTAGCCTCTAATTTTACTACATTCTGGTATGAACTTTACTCAACATGCCCTTGATAAACTTGGACTTTATGAAATTGATCCAGATGTTGTAGAAAAAAGTAGCGCGATACATACGTTCTACGACAAGAGGCAAAACACTGATATCAAAATTGTTCGCATCACAGGCATACTATTCGTTCTTGTCATTGATCCTGACACCAAAAACTTTATCACAATTTATCGAACGGATCAAAGAACCATTGATAATTGACGAAAGGCAAAACGATGGATTTAAACTTTAAGCCTGAACTTTTTGACAAAAAGATCGATCCTCAAACCGGAAATATTCTCTTTTTTCGGCGAGATATGCGAGGCATACCTGACCGGGTGATCGAAGGTGATGGTTTTACAGTTGAATTTAAAGATGGTCAGGTTTATCTGATCGATATTTTTAATGCAAAAAAAGTGATGGGGAATCTTTTAAGAACGATCCCAACTGAAAACCTCGTTTGATAACTCCCTTAATTGGTACTGGTAGGAATAACCTGCATGTACATTGATCTTCACATGCACACGACCGCTTCTGATGGTGCATGGACGCGGTCTGAACTTCTCGATTTGCTCGCGAAATACGATATCACGACTTTTGCGGTTACCGACCACGATACGACCCAAAATAGTCAACCTATGGTGTCCGAAGGCAAAGCGCGTGGTATGCACTGTATCCCCGGCGTTGAAATTTCAACGCTGTACGATCGCGAATATCACATCACCAGCTATGGTATTGACATTGAGCACTCGGGTCTTCAATCTATTCTCTCACACAACCGCGAGGAGCGCATTACTCTCAATCGAGAAACGGTTCGCCTGTTGTCTGAACAAGACGCTCGCATCGATTTTGAACAATACGAATCCTATACTTATGATCCGATACGCGGCGGCTGGAAGTCCTTGAATTTTCTCATTGACCAGGGCGTCATCCAGGATATTCCCGGCTACTTTGCGCGCTCTCAACACCTGACCATACGTGCTGAATGCCCACCTCCTGAAACTGTTATCCAGACTGTCAAAGACGCAGGTGGTATCCCTTTTCTCGCGCATCCCAATGTGTATCAGGGCGGCGAACTGATGTCCAGAGATCAACTCATGCAATGGCGCGACTTTGGCATCGCTGGTATCGAATGCTATTCGCCCTCGCTAAACGATCTCTCTGAAGCCAACTACTATATTGATTTCTGCAAACAGAACAATCTGCTCATCTCCGGTGGCTCAGACTATCACGGTCCCTTTATCGACCGTCCCCTGGGAAATCCGCTTATTACACGCGATATGCTAGATTTGGGTGATCTCGTATAAATGAGGGGTGTGCATAATTCTTATAAGGAATCCGCGAATGCCTGAAACACAACTGAGACAAAAGTTACTCTTTCTCTATCTCGGCAATTCCAGTTTGGAGAGCGAAGTTGTTGGTTGGTCGTATTACGATGGGACTACTGATGAGATGTTTGAAGCCGCGGGTGAAGATGCCGAGCCGCCTTATAACTCTGTGCTGGATGCCATGCGCGATGGCTGGCGCGTTATTCAAGTGCCTTTTCTGAAAACACCGGAAGTTGGGCGCGAATACGAAAACGACTATCTCGATTTTGAATTTGTCCTGGAAAAAATGGAGGCGATAAATGAATAAGAATCTTTTGCTCACGTCCGTAGAAATGGCCCAGTTCGCAAGCACGGGTTTTCTGCGTTTTGACAATCTGGTGCCGCGGGAACTTTGCGAAGCTACACATGATGAGATGAGCACCGGCAAGATTAGACGCCGCGCTCCGATGGGCGCGTCTTTTAACGAGGTTTGGCCCGATGAAGCCATTGGCAAGGTTTTTCGCCTGCCCAAAGTGGCAGCGATTATTCACAGTCTGGTGGGCCCCAATCCGCGATACGATCATCACGCGGCGCATCTCACGCCGGCAAATACGCGCAAGGGTGCCAATTTGCATCAGGATGCGGAATACGATGTTCGCGATTTGCATTTCGATATTCAGATTTCCTTTTTCCCAGAAGACACACCGCTCGAAAGCGGCGGTACGCTTTTTGTGCCGGGTACGCAATTTCGTCGGGTTCACGAAGCCGAAATCAAACGCTATCAAAATATCATAGGGCAGGTGCAGGCGGTCTGCGAAGCGGGGACGATGTTTTTCTGGCATACCAATATATGGCATTCGGCGCGGAGCAATTTTACCGATAGAGATCGGTATATGTTTAAGCTCCGCCTCAATCCCACGGTTCGCCAACAGCGCCTGTGGAATACCGATGATCTCGATAGCCCTGAGGTTAAACAAGCACTCAACCAGAAGATTCCCTGGCACGGGCAACGCCACCGTATTGAACTTATGAATCGCATTAAGTTCTGGCGTTTTCTCACTGGAGATCCTACTTTTGATATCTCTCTCTGGTGGGGGCGCGTTGAAAATACGCCGGATCTTATTGTTCCGGGAGGTTATTGATGCACTTATCTATGCACAATTGGATGCGCTCGGAGTCTCTTGAAGCCACGCTTGAGAGGTTGGCAAAATTTGGCTACGAAAGTATCGAGCTTAGCGGTGAACCCGAGCGGTATGACACCAGAGAAGTGCGCGCTTTGCTCAATGAGTACAATATCCGTTGCTGGGGGGCGGTGACGTTGATGATGGGTGACCGCAATATGCTCGCAAAAGATGCGGGGATTCGGGCACAATCCGTGCAGTACGTCAAGGACTGTGTTACGATGGTTAAAGAACTCAATGGGTGTGAGCTGACGGTGGTGCCAGCTACTGTGGGAAAAATTGGACCGGATGCCACGCCAGATGAAGAATGGCAATGGGCTGTGGCCGGCATGCAGGAGGTTTACGATCATTCCGAGAGAGAGGGGGTTCGCCTCGCTATTGAACCCATCAATCGGTTTGAGACTTATTTTATTACCCGAGGTGCTCAGGCACTTGCTCTGGCAGAGGCGACCGGTGCGAATTGCGGCGTGTGTTTAGATGCTTTTCATATCAATATCGAAGAAGCAGACCCGTATCAAGCTATCCGAGATGCTGGGGACAGGCTCGTGGATTTTCATGTGGCGGATAACAATCGCATGGCATGTGGTCTGGGGAACTGGGATTGGGCAAAATTGATCGCGACGCTCAAAGATGTGGGTTATGACGATGCGCTCACGGTGGAATTTGTCGCGCCGATTGATCGAACTCCTACCAATGAATATCCCAATGCGGTTGAGACCAATCCCGTTGATATTACACCCGAGGAACTCAAGTTTATTCAGGATCACGGGAGCAGTCTGTTGAGTGAAGAATTTTACACTTTTCTCGTGAAGAAAACCGCTGAGACGTTGTTGCCGCTGATTGAATAAGGAAATCAAAAGTATCCGCAGATGGCGCAGAAAAAACGCGAATAATCTGAGCGTTTTACGCAGATGAAAGGCGAGAAGAAGACAGCAGTTCATTAACGAATTTCAGAGGGAGATATGGCTCAAAAAATTCTCATTACAGATAAATTGCAGGGTCCCGAGTTTGAATCTGAGGAGCGGACAAAGGCGATTGACAGGTTGCGCGAATACGCCGAGGTGGAATTTTACGCTGCGTCCGAATTTGGTGCCGAACACGCCGAGGGTGTGGTGGGTGTTTTGGCGGATTCGGTTGTGTTCTCGCCCGAGTTTTACGCCACTGCGCGCGATTTGCGCATTGTTGCTCGCTGGGGTGTGGGTTTTGAAAAGGTCGATGTGCCGCGCGCAACCGATTGCGGTGTTATCGTCACGGTTGCCCCTGTGCATATGGCCACAGTCGCCGAATTTGCAATCGCGCAGTGGATGGCTGCGCTGAAACGCGTTTATACTTTGAACCGAAATAGCCATGCGGGGAATTTTGAGATTATCAAGACTTATGACACGGAAGGCTCTACTCTGGGCATTTGGGGGCTTGGGCGGATCGGTCAGGCGATGGCCGAACGCGCGCGTCCGCTTCTGGGCGATTCAGGACGCTTGCTCGTCTATGATATCCGTCCCGATATTGTCGAGGTCGCCGCGCAATACAATGCCGAGGTGGTGGATGATCCCCGCGCTCTTTTCGAGACGTGCGATGCGATTTCTCTCCATCTTTCAGGCGATGATACCGTTGTGACCTACGATTTGCTTTGTGCGATGAAACCACACGCTTCGTTGATTAATCCCTCGCGCGGCAATCTGGTGGATGACGAAGCGGTGAACCGTGCGATTAAAGAAGAGCGGCTCTATTATTATCTCGTCGATGATCCCGTCAATCAGACCCGCGCGATTCACAAAGACCACCCCCGCATCATTTGTACCAATCACAACGCGGGCATTTCCGTTGAATCCGCGATTCGACTTGACGAATGTTGTGTCGAGCAAATTATCGACGCGCTCGAAGGTCGCCCGCCCAGGGATGTGCTGAATATCGATGTGCTCGATCACCCGCGGGTTCAGGGGTTTTTGAAGTGAGGAGCAGGTGAGACGTAAGACGTAAAATGTGAGACGTTAAAGGCACTCGTCATCGCGGCATGCTTTAAGCCGCGATCCAGAAGGTTTGGTTGTTTTTAGCTGCTTCAACAAATCTGTTGACAATGATTTTAAGTGCAGTAGTAAAAAAAGAAAGCCCCCACACGCGAATAACTGCGATTCAAACATAACCTATTCCCTATCGATGATGCGCTTGCCTGCCAAACCATCCAGGACTTCCAGACAGCGCGGTCTTCTTTTGTTTTCGTTTCTCAGTTCGCTCAAATACGCTTCCCATTCTTTTTCCCTGTTGAGACGCTTTAATGTGTCTCGCACCTCGCGGAGATAGGTACCGGCTTTCTGATAACCGGAAACTTCAACGCGGCTGATCTCAGACTCGGCCAGTTCTTTCCAGATCGCTATGGCGCGGTCTGGATATTTTTCTTTAATGGCCTGGGCTACGTCGAGCGATGATGTGTACATATAGCCCCATGAGTAGCCTATTGTGGATGGTTTTATATCGTACCACTTCAAAACCTCTGTTGGCTTTTTCTCTGCGATGGCAAGTTCGATCAGGAGATGGATCATGGGAACTTCTGAAGGGTGAATGTCTTTTTCAAATTCCGTCTTTGGTAAAGGCCATTTGTCATTGGGTTCCCCTTTTCGCTTTCTGCCCTTTGTTCGAGGTAAGTGTCCAGTTTCCAGAAAATAGCGCGCCCATGCTTCGACGGCTGGTCCCACTTTGGCCTTTTGTGCAGATTTGCACAATTCTTGAAAAGTATGCAGCGAAGGATTAGAGAAAAAGTCATCCGCATAAAAGGCCGCAGCACTGAGATAGTCACCAGTTTTTTCTTGAATGGTACGCAACCGGTCCTCAATATCTGAGATATTACCCAAATGATTGGGGTCTGTGTTTGTAATGGCTTTCTGGCACCAGTTTTTGGCTTCTTCATAGTGTTTTTCACCAATCAGGAGGTCTATCAGCTGTGTATATTCGCCAGTGATTTCGGCCTCGCGCTCGCGCAGAGGGATGATTTCATCTTCGCGCCCGGTTTGCTCGAGTGCAGCGATGAGCCATCCGGTCACTTGGCGTCGGAGGTCATTATCTGACCGAATGGCATTCAGGCGTTTTTGCAATTCGTCGGCCAATGCATGCCAGTCGGATTTCTTATTTGCATTATTCCAAATATTTTCCAGCACGTCATAACACAGTTCGTAGCTGTCGCCCAGGTCCATGTCCACCGCCCATGCCAATTTTTCGTACGAAGACAGCGAGGACGCTGGTAGAGCCTGAATCACAAATTCCATGCAGGCTGGGACTTCATCAATTATGTCTCCTTCGATATCGTAGGTTTCAAGCGCGAAATTGACGGCGTTGATCAATTCTTTGCCCAGGGGAATGGCCTCGTCGGCCTGGCCCGCCAGAAGAAGTGCCTGAAGATATGTTTTTAAACGGTTGAAACTTACAGGCTGATATTCCCGCTCATATTCATCCCAGTCGGGTTCTTCTCTTATGTCCGCTATTTCCTTTCTGATCGCTTTGAGTAGCGTGCTGGCATTGCCACTGCGAACCTTTCGGCGATCCTCCAGAAATTCTCTCACATCGGGAAAGGCTTTGGTGAGTTCGTTGAGCAGTTCTATGAGTTGTGCGTTGGTCTGTTTTTTCAGGTAGGCCAAAAGGGATCCGGTATTCTGCTGTTGTTCGACCTCTAATTGTTCTTCTACATCTGCCGACATACCCAATTCGGGATTCCAATATTCTTCTGCGGTTGTCTCTGTTTCTTGCAGCGTGTCCAGGCGGGCGTCTGTTTGCAGGATTTCTGGTACTGCAACATCGTTCTTTAAGCACATCAGGTATTCCAATACCACGGCAACCGCGTGTTTGCAATTTGTCCAGTAAGGACAGGTACACTCGGATGTCAAGTCCCCTTCCTGGATTGCCACTTGCGTAACATAGCGCGCGCTGCCCAGCACATAGGCGATGAGTGCGCCTTCGGGTGTGAATCCCAAATCAGAAACGCTATTGTTGCGCTGGTAGGTGCGTCCCCTGCTGACGATTGTAGTACCCGCCCAGTCTTCAAGGTCTTCCCAGGTCAGATCGGCATAAGGGTCTTTTTTCATTTTCCATTGCTCCTTGTTTGTGAATATAAGCCGCTTGTTTGGAAGAAATAACAGGTTCAGCAGGTCACATCTGTTTACCTGAAGACGTTATCCACATCGGTAAAATGCAGTACGCTGGCATGGGACAGTTCGGGTGTGAGATTTCCCGCGTTGATGCAACTCAAGGGTAAAATAAGAAAATCGGTACAGATTTCAAGTTTAACTTGAGGTTTGTACCGAGAGGAGGGAAGATTCGTTATGAGTGACTATACACAAACCGCCATGACCCCGCTGGATTACGGGCGCTCGTTCCTGATCGGGAAGGGGCACGCCAATGAGGCACGCTTCTGGATTGAATCGCGCACCCGCGTCATTGACGACAGGCGGGGGATCTGTGAAGATTTCTACCAGACAGGCTCATGCAAGAGCGAGAATACCTTTCACGAGAAGGATCTGTTTCAGCGGGACAATTACGATTTCCTGCCGATCTTTAGTGCCGAGTACTGTCTCATCTTCAGGCGTCATGCCTATCTCAGCGACCGCTACCGGGAAACGCGACCGTACACGGAGATGTTCGGCGGTTATGACCTGCACCTTGTCGAAGGCTCGACGATTCGCGAGTTGCCGACGAACGCGGCGATCCGCGAGGAGACGTACCGGTTCGCGCCGCTGGTCTCGCAGACCGAGATCCGCAACGACGATACCGGCCTTCGGGCACTGATTGAATGCCCGGTTAAGACGATGAACACCCGCCGTGACGACGACCGCTACCAAGTCGATACCGGTCCGATCGCTTTTCCGGACCTTTCGGTGCGTCCCGAGCGACTCATCGACTGCCTGGCGCTGGCCTTCGTGGCCTTTAATGCGCCTGACTTCGCCGATTTCGTGATCGAAGTGCCCACCACGGTCGATCCCGACCACCCCGATTTGCAGATCTACCACTTCTCGAAGATCGTCAGTCTGCCAGCGCGCAACCGGTTGTTTGCGGTTGAATAGGGCGGCTCATTGGCGTGTTATCTGTGACATCATAAAGGTGCGATGCTTCGCCGATCTGCTTCTATGGCTTCAAACCACGTTTCCAGTTCGCGTTTCATGCGATGTACGCGGTCTGTCTGTTGTCGCGCGAGGTTGATGTTTTCGTGCGGGTCGTTTTCAATATTGTAAAGTTCCGGGTCACCGGGCGGTGATAGTGTTCGTTCCACGGGTGGATTTTCCACGTTCATCAGAAAATGCGGGACTTCGTGATTTTTCTGGTATGGCGGATTGTCCGATTTCATTTTTTGCATGGCTTCTTCAATGCGGGGCCAGTAGAGCTTCCATTCCCCGTCTCGCATCGCTGCATTGCATGTGCCGACGGGGTCATAGCGGTTGAATTGCCAGAAACGTTTGGTCGGGAGTTTCTCGGGTTCTCCCTGTAATGCGGACATGACATCCATTCCGTCTGAGGGCGGCTGCGTATCAATTCCGCAGGCGTGCAATAGCGTGGGCATCCAGTCTGTAAAGTGCAGCATTCCGTCATAGGTCTTGCCCTGCGGCAAGCCCGCGGGCCAGCGGATCAGGCCCGGTACGCGGATTCCCCCTTCGAGCACATCGTATTTCATTCCCCGAAACGGTCCGTTGTAGCGCGTCTGGTCGTTTTCTCCTTTGCCGAGGTAAGTAGGTCCGTTGTCGCTGGTGTAAAGTACTATTGTATTTTCCGCCAGGTCGTGTTGTTCGAGTGTATCCAGGATTTGTCCGATTCCGGTATCCATCCGCCGGATCATTCCGTAGGTGAGACATACGGCCCGGGTGAATTTTTCCATTTCTTCAAAGGGCTGGACGTCTTCTTCCGGCGCTTCGAGTGGTCCGTGTGGCGCGTTGTAGGCTACGTAGAGAAAAAACGGCTGTGTTTTGTGCCGATTGATAAATTCGATGGCGTCCTGTGTGAATACGTCTGTCAGATACCGGCCGTCTGACCACTTCGGCTGTCCGTTGTATTCGATGATCCAGTTCCAGTAATTCATTCCGCCGTTCAAGAATCCCGCGAATTCATCGAATCCCCGGTTATTCGGATGATACCGCATGTCGTGTAGTCCGTTGTGCCATTTTCCCACCATTCCCGTTGCATAGCCGTTTGCTTTGAATAAATCCGCGATTGTGGATTCCTCCAGTGCAATTCTGTCCAGGCCGCGGTTTGACTCTACGCTCAATGCGCCTACGCGGTGATTGTAGCGGCCGGTTAAAAAGGATGCCCGGGCAGGCGCGCATATTGGCGATGCGGTGTAGTGCTGATTCAGGCATAGCCCTTCCCGCCCGATGCGGTCGATGTGGGGCGTGTCCAGGTCCGGGTTTCCGTAGATTCCCAGGTCGCCATAGCCCTGGTCGTCGGTTAAAAATACGATTATATTTGGTCGTTTGTCGGTCATTTTTGTGCCTTAGGGCAAGATATCCACGATCAACCGATCTGGTTGATCTGGTTTGCACGCCCAGAGTAGCTCCGGGTCGTACATTCGGGGTGCTTGAGGCGGGTGCGTCGGCAATGTCCAGCCCGGTTTGTAGTGTTCGATCAGGGTCATGACATTTCGATAGGCGATTCGATCTTTCAAGTCGTCATCGCAGTCGGCTTCTTCAATTACGCGCTGGAGAAAGCGGTAGTCGTAATACGGCAGGTCTGCGCCAAAGATGAGTCGCTCGCGCCCGACTTTATCGGCAAACCATTTGAAGTCCCATGTGGAATTCCGTCCATCGGGATATTGCACGACTTCGAACCAGATGTTGTCGTGTTGTGACAGGTTTTCTGCGGCCCATGTACTGGCGTGTACGATAAATTGTGCATTCGAAAAGGTTCGGGCGGTGTGGTCCATTAATTTGTCGTGCCAGTGCAGGTTGCACAGTCCGTTTCGCGCGGCTGCGACTTCTACCATGGGGAGGATTTCTTCTTTCATCGGGGGATGCCCGGCTATTCCGACGAGGCCCAGGTCGTCCATGGCTTTTTCGGCTTCATCGATGCCGAGTTCTCCGAATCGCGGCTCGATGAGTGCCATGCCAATGGGAAATACGTCTGGAAATTTTTTGCACGCGCGGGCAACCGCTTCGTTTTGTTCCCGTATGTCTCGAATTCCCCGCGTGATTGGGCTTCCCACGGCTGTTGGCATTGATATGGTTGCGTGAATATCGGTTTCGGCAAATCGGGATAAACACATTTGGGTGTTTTGTCCTACGGTGGGTACGCGGTTAATGGTTCGTCCGATGTGGTTGTGACAACAGATGTAGGGGCGCATGGGATTTCCTTTTGTTTGTAGGGAGAGTTAAATTTTTTGTGTTAAAGAGGCAATAACACGTAATATATAAGATCGTATTTCACCGTCAATTGATGAGTTAAGGACAATATGCGCGATTATCCATCTTCTCACTATCCCGCACGATGTAAGCGTACGCATCGCATTTGTGAACTGCAGGCGGGTGAGTTTGCGGTTGTGGCCGGGCGGCTTGCAGGTCGAGATGTGCTTTCCGATGAGACGGGAACGGTGTGCCTGTGTTTTAATACTGCGGCCGAGGCACGGGTTGGGGATATTGTGGAGGTTGAGGGCTGTTTTGAAGACGATGTTTTTTGTGCTACAGGGCTGCGGGTGCTGGTGCCTTCTCGTGATGCTGATGCGTCTTTATTCCAGAGCGTGCAGGCTAATTTGCGCAAGCGCGCCAGGATTATTGCGGGTATTCGCCGATTTTTTGATGAGAAGGGTTTTGTGGAGGTTGATACCCCTCTGATGGTGCCGCAACCGGGTATGGAGCCGCATCTTGAGGCGTTTCAGACGACGTATGAGATGCGCCAGTTTTATCTGCATACTTCGCCTGAATATGCGATGAAACGCCTGCTCGCGGCTGGGTTTGAACGGATATACCAGATTTGCAAGGTGTTTCGGCACGAGTCTGTTGGCAGGATGCATACGCCGGAGTTTACCATGCTGGAGTGGTATCGGGCGTACGCGGATTATACCCATATTATGGTGGATACAGAATATCTGATTGCCGGACTCGCAACGAATTTACACGGAGAGCCTGTTGTGCGGACGGATCAGTGCGCGGTTGATCTGACGCCGCCGTGGGAGCGTCTTACTGTGCGGGATGCGATGTTGCGCTATGCGGGTATTGCTGCTGATCCGTATTCGGATACTGCTGCTTTTATCAGACAGGCGGGACATTTGACGGTTGATAAGAATGATTCGCCGGAGGTCGCGTTTTTTAAGGTGTTTCTCGATAGGGTTGAGCCACACCTGGGTACGCAAAAGCCGACGATTCTATACGACTATCCCGCGCCGATGGCGGCTCTTGCCAGGCGCAAGTCCAGCGCGCCAGATCTGGCCGAGCGTTTTGAGGTTTATATTGCGGGGGTGGAGTTGTGCAATGCGTTTACAGAGTTGAATGATCCGGATGAACAACGCCAGCGTTTGGAAGAGGAAGCCGCCCAGCGCGTGCGTGAGGGGAATCCCGTTTATCCCATTGACGAGTGTTTTCTTTCGGCTCTCGAATATGGGATGCCACCTTCGGGGGGTATTGCGCTTGGGGTGGATCGTCTTATTATGCTTCTTACAGGTGCCTCTTCTATAGGCGAGGTTATGGCTTTTCCGGTGTCCGATCTTTAAAAAAACAGGGTGGAAGACGTTTGTCTCCCACCCTGTACCAGGCTCTGATTTTCCTTCCCCCGTCAGCCTGAATAAATTCCGGTCAAAGTTTCAGGTTTAATCATCCCACTTCAAGGCTCCCGCACTTTGATAATCTGTCACGCGCGTTTCAAAGAAGTTCTTTTCTTTTGCGATGTCAATGGTTTCGCCCATCCACGGAAATGGATTTTTCGATCCATATACGCTTTGTAGGCCGATTCGTTCTAGCCGGCGGTCGGCAATAAATTGTACGTATTCTCGGAATAATTCTTCATTGAGGCCCAGGACGCCGTCGGGCACGCAGTCTCGCGCATAGATCACTTCGTATTCCACGGCTTCGTGAATGAGGTCGTAGATGTCGCGTTGCAATTCCGGTGTCCATATTTTCGGGTTTTCCAATTTGATGGTGTTGATTAAGTCGATGCCAAAGTTCAGATGAATGGTCTCGTCGCGCAAGATATACTGGAATTGTTCGCCAATGCCGGTCATGCGGTTTTGCCGATGGAAGGATAGGATCATGACAAAGCCGCTGTAAAAGAATATGCCTTCCATGATGACATAGAAGCCGATGAGGTTTTTCACGAATTTCTGAATGCCTTCAATGCTTTGTGTTGAGAAGTTGGGATCTAACACATCTTCGGTTAGTTCCATTACAAATTTGTCTTTGCCTTCGATGGAGGCGACTTCGTGATACATGTTAAATACTTCGCGTGCGTTCAGGCCCAGGGATTCGACGATGTAGTGGAATGTGTGGGTGTGTATGGCTTCTTCAAATGCCTGGCGCAAGAGGTATTGTCGCGCTTCGGAGTTTGTGATGTGTTTGAAGATTGCGAGTACGATGTTGTTGCCGACGAGGCTTTCACCCGTGCTGAAGAATCCGAGGTTTCGCAAGATGACTTTTCGCTCGGCGTCGTTTAGTGCATTTGAACGCCAGAGTTCAATATCGCGTTGCATCGGGACTTCTGTCGGCATCCAGTGATTGGCACACCCATTGAGATAGTGCTCCCATGCCCATTCGTATTTGAGGGGCATCAACTGGTTTACATCCACCTGCCGGCAGTTGAGCATTCGCTTGTCTTCCGGGTTGATGCGCTTGCTCAAGTTATACGCCTCTCCAGTGGCGCCACAACACAGCGCGGATGTCGTGTTTTCCGATTCTTCCATAGAAGAATGGGTAATACCGTTGGGCTGTGCGTAAGTGCCGTGGTTGGCTTTGTTGTATTCCATATTTGCGTGATTTTCAACGTCTTCGTCTTCAAATACGAGCTTAGACATACGACAACTCCTCTATGTTAGCTGACTGCTCTACTGACACGCCTCACATGTCCCGTCTGTAATATCGCAGGATGCAGCCGTTGGGCCTGGGGTGGCAGGGGCCTGGGGGTGTGCCTGTCCATTGGACGGAGGCGAGTCCACAGGTGCTTCTTCGCGTTGCACTTGCACATCGCTGGAAGCGGATTTGGACTGCATCCACCGGGGCTGGACGCCGCGTTTGTTGATGTCCATGGTGGATTTTTCGATCTGCGTCGCGGCGAGCGAGCGCAAGTAGTACGTGGTTTTCAGCCCGCGCACCCAGGCGAGTTTATACATGTCGTCCAATGCCTTGCCGCTGGGTGCTGCGATGTACAGATTCAGCGATTGTCCCATATCGATCCATTTTTGCCGGCGGCTGGCGCATTCGATGAGCCACTCGGGTGCCACTTCAAATGCGGTTTTGTAGAGGTCTTTGATGTCTTGTGGGACGCGATCGATTTCCTGGACTGATCCGTCGAAATACTTCAGATCATCTACCATCTGGTCATCCCACAGATCGCGCGCTTTTAAGGCATCAACCATGTAGGGATTTAATACTGTAAAATCACCTGACAGATTTGCTTTCACATACAGGTTGCGATACATCGGCTCGATGGACTGCGTCACGCCCGAGATATTCGAAATGGTGGCGGTTGGGGCAATGGCCATCACATTGCTGTTTCGCATGCCGTGTTGGGCGACTGCTTCGCGCACGACATTCCAGTCGAGACGCGCGGACATATCCACTTCACAGTACGACCCCCGTTCCTGTTCCAATATCATCAAGGTGTCGATGGGCAAAATGCCGCGGTCCCATTTTGAACCGATGTAGGAGTGATATGGGCCGCGTTCTTCGGCCAGGCGCGTTGAGGCCAGGATCGCGTAATACGAGATCATTTCCATGCTCACGTCGGCAAAGTCAACCGCGCCTTGCGAATCGTATGGCAAATTCAACAGATAGAGCGCGTCCTGAAATCCCATGATGCCCAGGCCCACTGGCCGGTGGCGTTTGTTGGATGTGGCGGCTTCGTCTGTGGGATAAAAATTGATGTCGATTACATTGTCCAGCATCCGAAGTGCCGTAGATATCGTATCTTCCAGCAATTCGCGGTTGAGGCCGGTGGGTGTGATATGCGCCACGAGATTCACAGAGCCGAGGTTGCACACCGCGGTTTCTTCGCGGCTCGTGTTCAACAATATTTCAGTACACAAATTCGAGCTGTGGACAACGCCTGTGTGATCCTGGGGCGAGCGGATATTGGACGGGTCTTTAAATGTGATCCACGGGTGCCCGGTTTCAAAGAGCATGGACAACATTTTTCGCCACAGTTGCACGGCATCGATCTGGCGATGTTGTTGCAATTCTCCGGCTTCGGCTTTTTGTTCATACGCGATGTATTTTTCTTCAAATGCTTTGCCGTACAAATCGTGCAAGTCGGAGACTTCATCCGGGCTGAACAGGGTCCAGGTTCCCTTTTCCATGACGCGCTTCATAAACAGATCGGGGATCCAGTTGGCCGTGTTCATATCGTGCGTGCGGCGGCGGTCATCACCCGTGTTTTTGCGCAACTCCATAAAATCTTCGATGTCCAGGTGCCACGTTTCCAAATAGGAGCATACCGCCCCTTTGCGTTTTCCGCCCTGGTTGACGGCAACTGCGGTATCGTTCACCACTTTCAAAAATGGAATTACGCCCTGGCTTTTGCCATTTGTGCCGCGGATATAAGAATTTGTCGCGCGCACATTTGTCCAGTCATTGCCCAGACCACCCGCCCATTTGGACAATTTGGCATTGTCGGATACCATTTTGAAAATGTGTTCCAGGTCATCTTGCGCGGTTGATAGATAACACGAGGACAACTGCGGATGCAGGGTGCCGGCATTGAACAGGGTGGGTGTGGCAGAGACAAATCGGAAGGAAGAGAGCACTTCGTAAAATTGAATGGCGCGTGCCTCTTTGTCATATTCATCCCAGGACAGGCCCATGGCCACGCGCATCCAGAAGAACTGCGGGGTCTCAATGCGGCGCTCGTTGACGTGGAGCAAGTAGCGATCAAAGATCGTTTGCACGCCCAGGTACTCAAAGTCTTCATCGCGTTCGGGTTTTAAGGCCGCAGATAGACGCTCCAGATCATAATCGCGCAGTTTGGGATCTAAACGGTCGTTTTCAATGCCCGTTTCAATAAATTTTGCAAATCCCTGCCGACAGGCGTTGTCCCTGTCTTCAAGCGCGGGCTTGAATCCCAGGGCGTGGCGATAGATCACGTTGAGCAGCAATCGCATTGCAACTTTGCTATAGGCGGGTTCTTTTTCTACGCGACTGCGCGCTGATAGGACCATGGCGCGTTCAATATCGTCGGGTTTGATGTCGTCGTAGAGGGAGCGATATATCTCATTGAGCAGAGCCTGGGGATCTACTTCTTCATCGCAAACGGCAAATACCTCGGTGCGAATGCGGTTGGCATCCAGGGGTTCGCGCTTGCCGTCGGCTGTTTGCACGCGCAGTTTGGGTGCGTTGGGGTCCTGGGGTTCTTCTTGGCCGCTGAGCACGCGGGCTTTTTTGTGATCTTCTCGATAGACGATGTAGCGTCGCGCGACCGCAAAATGGCCTGCACGCATTAATTGGATTTCGACTTTGTCCTGAATGCGTTCGACATCCACGCTGTCATCCGGCTCGTGCAGTTCATCTTCAATTTCATCGATAACAGCGTCGGTGAGTCCCGACACATCGGTTTCAATTTTGGGCGGCAATGAATGTTCGTTGGACAGCCCCAACTCGGCTCTGAATGCTGCCTCAATCGCGCGTTCAATGCGCGAGCGGTCAAAATCGACCACCCGACCATCGCGTTTGCGTACCGCAAAATCAACCGCTTCCAGTAAAGTGTCAGCAATTTCGGCCATGCATGCCTCCCAAATGCCAGCCAAGAACCAATAGAAGCCTGCTCCCGCGCGTTCTGGCAGAAAAAATAAACCCGTAACCGCTGCACAAAAGCCACAACGGGGAGGGTCGAAAAGGTGAGCCAGGGGATTTGTTTTTAGACAACAAATCGGGAAAACATAAGGTTGGAAATCCCAATCGCAGAGGAGGGGAGAGACTGCGAACAATGGATTTGTTTTCCCGAAAAAAATAACAACTTACGCAGTTGTAATGATTTTTGGCTCTGTAGAGAGGGGAGAGTAGAAATGTTCATTAACAACTGCAAGCACAATATATGGTGGTCTAAAAAAAAAGTCAATACCAAATATATGTAAATCGCAATTTTACTGGTGTTGTGTTTTGGGTGCGTCCAATTGTCTGTATATGCGAGATTTAGGGCAAAAAGCGGGGCTGAGGGAAACGGGTTTCGCATGTGTGCAAGGGAAAATTTTACGATCTTTTGATGTATTATTTTTTTCGTGAAAAAAACCTTTGACGCGATAGATAAAATTCCGAATATTCTGACGTTGAGAGGGGTGGATAGGGTGGGCACGGGGAACGGGACGGCACAGGGACCGTCCCCTACGATGATATTGTTAATCTGGTTTTGTAGGGGCGACCCCCTGTGGTCGCCCGCTAAAAAGAAAGGATCGGAGAGATGGACGCCAATATGCTCGCTTCACTTACGCAGACCAAAAAGGCCAGGACGCTGCGAGCGTCGTCATGGGATATTAGTGGACGCAATGGCGATGCATGGGTTATTGAGGGCGGCGAGACGCGCGTGTTGGCCGATCTCAATGGGCCGGGTTGTATTACGCATATCTGGATGACGCAAAGCGGGGAGGGTGCTTTTCGCAATGTGGTCCTGAAGATGTTTTGGGATGGTGAAGACGATCCGAGTGTCGAGGTGCCGTTGGGAGATTTCTTTTGTTTGGGACACGGGATTTCAAAGTCTTTTCAATCGCTGCCTTTTTCCGCGTCTGCCAATGCACAGCGCGAGAATCAGTTTGTGCCCAATGCCGCGCTGAATTGCTATTTGCTTATGCCGTTTAATCGCTCTGCACGCGTTGAAGTGACGAATGAGGGCGATGAGTCTTATCGGCAATATTTTTATGTGGATTACGAGTTATATGACGCGCCCTGGGGCGAAGATACGGCGTATTTTCACGCGCAATTTCACAGAGAAAATCCGTGCGATGGCTGGGGGCACGAAATTCGCGTCAATACGCCAGAGGCGAATATTGTCAATGTTGAGCGGCAGGCGTGGGATGAAAATTACGTGATTCTGGAGGCGACAGGGGTCGGACACTATATTGGGTGCAATTTGTCGGTGACGAATTTTCAGGGGACATGGTGGGGCGAGGGCGATGATATGATCTGGGTGGATGGGTACAAGTGGCCGCCGGAGTTGCACGGTACAGGTAGCGAAGATTATCTCAATCAGGCGTGGGGGATGCAGGATAATGCGTTTTTGATGAATGGGTCGTCGATTTACGAGCGGAATACGGGCGGATATCAGACGTCTTATGTGTTTCATTTGACCAATCCCGTGCGGTTTGAAGAGGAGATTAAGGTGACGATTGAGCACGGGCACGGCAATCATCTGGCGAATGAGATGGCGTCTGTGGCTTACTGGTATCAAAAAGAGCCGCATCGCAAATTTGGGATTCTCGATGTGGCACAGCGACAACCGGTAGAGAAGTCGCGCGAAGGTGAGTGGTTACAGGATAGCGCGAATCAAACGCCGCAGCGCGAGGTGGAATTGAATGCGGAGATGAGAGAGAAGAAGCGGCAGTGGGCGATGAAAAGTGAGTCGTGAACGGAGGTCAGGCTATGCTGGAGACAAAATTGAAATTGGGCTTGAAAGATCAGGGGCGGTTGCTGACGGACGAGGAGTTTGCCGGAGCGGAGTGCGATACGCCCTATCGATATGAGCGCGTGGAAGGGAGGCTTGTGGTTATGTCGCCAAGTGGTAAGACGCATTTGGGGTTGGTATGGGCTATTGTGAAAGATCTCTCCCTTTACGATGCGACCCATCCGGAGATGATTGAAATGGCAGCGACAGAGGCGTGGATTCGCACGGGGACAGGACAGGATCGCATGGCGGATATCGGCGTTTATCTCACGGAAGATGAACCGCAGTCCGATCAACAGTACGAAAGGATTCCCCGCATTGTTTTCGAGGTTGTGAGCAGGGGGAGCGAAGAACGAGATTATATTTTGAAGCGTGGAGAATATTTCGATCTGGGTGTGGCAGAATACGTGATTGTCGATCCTTTTCGACAAGTCGTTACGGTTCTTTCGCGTGGGGAGCACGATTATTTGGCTCGGGAATTGGGAGAGGACGATGTTTATACGTCTGATCAATTGCCGGAGTTTGAGCTTCGGATTGCTGATTTGTCTTGGTAGGGGTCTTTCATGTCTGAACATATTACAATTTTGGGTGGGGGTAATACGGCGTTTGCAGCGGCTGCAAATCTGACTTTGAAGGGGTTTGGTGTTACGCTTTGCGAATTGCCGGAGTTTGGGGAGATGCTCGATCCGGTGCGCGACAGTGGCGTGATTCATCTGTTGGGTGTTGAGGAGACGGGGGCGGCACAGGTTCACAGTTTGACGACGGATATGGAAGTGGCTTTGAATGCCTCGGATCTGATTCTGGTGATTGTGCCGGCGTATGCACATAAGCCTTTTGCGCTGGCGTGTGCTCCCTATCTGAGACCGGAGCATACGGTTGTGTTGATGCCGGGTACGTTGGGCGCGTTGGAATGGGCGACCCTGTTGCGCGAACGGGGTGTGGGGGGTGTCACGCTTGCGGAGGTGGATACCGCGCCTTATGTGTGTCGGAAAACTGCGCCGGATACGGCGACAATTTGGGGCACTGTGACCGGGTTGGGTTTGGGGGTTTTGCCGGCGACGGATACAGAGCGGGTGCGCGATCGTCTGTCGCCTTTTTTCCCGGGTATTCAGGCGTATCCAACGGTGATGGCGTGTGGTTTGTCTGCTATGAATCCGGTTGTGCATCCCGCGGGTGTGTTGATGAATGCGGGGCGGATTGAGTATTCACACGGGGAGTTCTATTTTTACGAGGAGGGAGTTTCCCCGTCTGTGGCGAAGACGATTATGGCTGTGGATGCGGAGCGCAGAGCTATCGCAAAGGCTTTGGGGTACGATCTGGTGGCGGCTGATGAGGCGTTTTATCGGGCGGGTTTTGGTCCGAAGGGCGATTTGTGGGCGACGATTAATGGCAGCCGGATGCTGACGCAACTCAAGGCGCCGGGGTCGCTTGAGAGCCGATGGCTCACGGAGGATATTCCATACGGTCTTTCAGCCTGGCACGATGTGGGCGCGCAATACGGAGTGGGTGCGCCTTTGATGCGGGGGCTGGTGGATATCGCGTCTGTGGTGATGGGTTTTGATGGGTGGACGACAGGGCGCAGCGTGCGCGAGTTGGGGATTGAGGGGATGGATTTGGACACATTGCATGCGTTTTTGGAGACGGGAGGGACGGTGTACAACTGGTCGTAGTCCAGACCAGTTCACTGTGAAGTAACTTTCATTCAATCAATTCTTTGGCATTGCGAACGCGAATATCGACTTCGGGCCAATGAGTATTCAGGATTTCGGTAATGTGATCCTTCGGGCCGAGGAAGATCATGATCATATTCTGAGACACAAAGAATTTTTCGAGAAAGGCACGCACTTCATCATCGGTGACAGCATCAAAGCCGCCTTTGCGGCTCGGTGGATTGTAAATGGCTCTGCTTACCTCGTGGTTGAGGCTTTGCTGCGGTGTTTCGTCGTGGACAAAAGATATATCGTCAGTTTCGCGGTGTTCTTTGAGTGTTTCCCAAAAGCGAGGGTTGTCGGGCAGGTTTTGGATGAAGTCGGCCATTTTTGTGATCAATTCTTCGCTATTATCGAGCTGGGGATCGGCATAAATTTCGAGATATCGGGCATTTTGTTCGGATAGATATCTGGAATAAGTCGTATAGATCAATTTCAATTCTTCTCTGAAATATTTATAGAGCAACCTGGACTCAGGAGATCGGCCAAGCGTGTCCGATATCATGTTTGGAATATAATTTTCTTCACCCGTGCGGCCGCAGGGGATCATCCAATGGCAGAATACATTTTTTACGTGTGAATAACCTTCAAAAATAAAAGCAGTAGGACCAACTTTATCCTTTGTTGATGGAATATTCAATGAATGTACAAATCCACCCGCCTGCCCGCGCATCTTCCTTTCTTTTGTTAGAGGACGAAGTGCGTTCGCAATTTCAGTGGAATCGCGGTCTGAGATGACCTTGAAGAATATCACGTCTGTTTTCAGGAGCCGATCCGCGTATTGTCTGACGTCATCTAATGAGAGATCATTCAGTGTTTTTAATGAGCGCATTTTCATGATGCCAAGAGTTTGTGACAGTGCCAGGTTTTTCATTAGCCTGTAGGTTGCTCTTTTGATCTCATTTTTGTAATCAGCACTTAGTTGTGCTTTTACGTATTTCAGATCATACTCGGAAAACGCGAGATTATATATCAGGTCGCGGACTATTTCTATTGCTTTGCCACTGTTCTCGGATAAGCCATGAATGGAGATGGTCTGGTATGCGTTGTTGGTCGTGATAGTCAGATGGGTGCCCAATGCTTCAAGTTGATCCATGTGTCCCTGTTTTTTGGCCGCCTCCCAAATCAAATCAAAGACTGTTTCTGCAAGGCCAATCTGCGAAGGGTGTTCCGCACCACTTCCCGCGCCGAGAAAGACAATTTCAATTCTGGTGAGGGGGGCGCGTTTGTCGATGCGATAAAAGATGTGGTGGTTGGGAATTTCGGCAAACGCAGATAGGGTACCAAACAGAATAAAGCTAAATATCGGGGTTAAAAATCTTGTCATTAAATATCACCTTTTGAGAGGTGGAGAAAGTCGTCTTGGCCTTTCTCCGCCATTTTTTTATTCCCCATACAAATAGCGCGACAAGACCGCCTAATAGCGTTAGAAAACCGACCAATACCAATACTATACGTACATAGTCTCCAAGGGTTCGGGGCTTTCGCGGAGGCGGTTCTTTTTTTTCTATTTCTGTGAGGGAGTGGGTGATTGAATTGTCATCTTTTAGATATTGATCGATGATGCGCGGAATATCTTCTGCGCGGATGGATTTAAGGTCTTGTATCAATTTGGGATATAGCAAGGGATCGTTGGCGTGGGCAAATGCTCTGCCAAATGAAGTCGCCATGCTCGATCGGTTGTAAAATGTGGAATACATTGTGGTCAACTGCTGGTTTCGGGCGGCATTGAGTTCTGCATCAGAAATGGTTTTCAGATTCACCAATGCCACATGGATCATGTCCTGGATCGTATTTCGGGATGTATTATGGGGCAGTTCTGCATAGCAAGTCATCAAGCCGAATCCCTTATAGCTGCCTATTGATATGCTGAAAGATTTTGCGAGCCGAGAATCGACCAGAGAAGCACCCAGGGAATTTGAGGGCTTTTCCAGCAGACGTTCCACAATGAGCAGACCCGCATAGTCGCGATGGCCTAAATTGGGGGTGTACCAGGCCTTTCTGAATATGGTAAGGCTGAGAGTGTTCGATGAGTTTTTTAATCTTTTTCCAAGCACATCATGGTCAGGGGATGGCCGCGCGTACAATTTGATCGGTGTCAGTTCATTGCCATAAGCTTCATCGAGTTTGGTGAGGACGTGGTCAATATCCACATCGCCGATGACAACGATGAGTCTTTTTTGCTCGCGCAGGAAATTTTCGTAGTAATCTTTCAAGCCAACGGGTTCGAGTTGTCGAATAAATGTCTCCGAGCCAAGGCTATTAAAATTTTTCTTTCCATAGATCAAACCATAAAAATAATTCGCAGATTGGCGTGTTGATTGTGTCAGTCTTTGACTTCTTTCTGTCAGTACGCTCTTTTTTTCTTTTTCCACGACTTCTTCATCGATTACTGTATCGTAATATATGTTGCGGTCTATCTCAACGGCGAGGTCAAATTTGTCTTTTGGAAATCTGAGTGTAAAGCGCGTGAAGTGATAATACGTCGCGGCGTGTCTTTGTCCGCCATTGTCGGCGATAATCTGGTTGAGTTTGCCCGGTTCATAGCTTCCCGTACCAATCATAATATGCTCTAAAAAGTGGAGCCATCCTTGTTTGCCTTCGGCTTCATCTGCGGAACCCGCGCAGTAGAAGGTCTGGTATTCAAAGGTCGGGATGGTGCGATCGACGACGATGACGGCGTCGAGCTTCGGGTTGATGGTGTAGTGCTGTGCGACGAGTGTTTCAGATAATGTCGCTGTGCCGATAAGCTCGTAGGCCGTGCAGGTACACGGCAAGAGGCATGCGAGAATAATGATGTGCGCGTAGTGCTTCATATCGAATATTCGCGGTAACAGCAGGCGCGACCGGGCTGGTCGCGCCTGCTTGTTGTTGTGCTATGTGTTAGAGTTTTTCAATGTCTATGTTGCGGAACCAGATCTGGTTGCCGTGGTCTTGTAGGCCGATGTAGCCGGGGTCGGTCATTTCGCGGAATGCGCGGTTGAATTTGTTGCGCGTGCCGTCGGGGTTCTGGTTCGGCGTGGTCCAGCGATTGAGGTCCATGTCGGTGATTTGCTCGCCGTTTAAGGTGACGCGGATGATGTTGTCCATGGCGTAGAGGATCATGTGATTCCATTCGCCCGCGGGTTTGCAGGTGTTGTGCGTGGGGGCTTGTAAATCATAGACTGAGCCGCAGCATTTGACGGTTGCGGGGTCATGACCATACGTGTCCAGAATTTGGATTTCAATACCCGTTTGCACGGGGTTGTCCAGATCGGTCCAGCGGAAGAAGACGCCGCTGTTGGTTTTAGGCGGGTGTTTGAACTCGAGCGAGAGTTCAAAGTTTTTGAATTGATCTTCTATGTAGTACAGGTATTTCCCTTGTTCTGCGGTGCAGAAGATACAGCCGTGATCCACAACCCAACCGTCGGGATTGCCGGTGGCTGCCCAGCCGTTGAGGGTTTTGCCGTCAAAAAGTTGCATGTAGCCTCCTTGTTAGTTGGTGATTGCGACGGGTTCTGTGAGACATTCGTCGCGCATGGTGCGCGAGCGGTCGTAATAGGTCCACAGGTCTTCGAGTTCAAATTCTGCTTCGATATCTTCTACGGATATATCATCCATGAGGGATTCGAGTACGAATGTGGCTTCGGGGCGCATGATGTGGATGCGGACGCCTGCGCGATAGGTGCTGTGTATGTCGCCGAGTTTGTTCTGGTTGAAGTCGAGGTGATACGCTTTGGTGTCTGCGTTGATTTCGGCAAATGCAAAGGGCGGGAGTTTGCCTTGTTCCACGAGGGGTTCACTATATCCTTGCCAGGCGAGGCGGTGGCCGCACATGTCGGTGATGGAGCTTTCCTGGGATTGGCTAACGACGAGGAAGACGCCGTAATCGCGTGCCCAGGCGGCGTGTCGCATGCCGCCGTTGAACATGCTGGGGAAGAAGACCATGCGCGCACCCGAGCGGGCGAGCATCATGGCGACTTCGGGGAATTTGAGGTCAAAGCAGATACACATGCCCACGCGACCACAGTCTGTGGCATACGTGTTGGCCTGTGTGCCGGGCAGGGTGCCGCGCGCCATTTCGTTGACGGTGGGTTGTACTTTGTGGTAGCGACCCATGACGTTTCCGTCTCGACCGATCAGGACGGCCGCGTTGAAGGTCTGGTCTTCCCACCGCTCTTGCATGCCGACGATGACATGGGTGCCAATTTCCGCGGCTACTTTGCCAATAGCTTCTGTTGCGGGACCGGGTATGGGTTCGCCCATCCAGGCATCGCTGTCTTGCGGACAGCCGAGTTCTCGCGCGACTTCGGTGAAGCACACAAAGTCGGGGCGGTACGGGGCTGTTTCTTCGAGGTGGCGTACCATGTGTTCTACATTTTGTTCTACGTTTTTGTACCCACCTCTGGGAAATGAGACGCTGAGGAGTCTTACGGATTTCACGGTGTTCTCCTTTTTTTTTGAACGACTATCGCTCGCCGTAGTAGGTGATCAGACACTGGTCCATGACCCATGATGCACGGGCACCGCTTTCGCCGGTGGATACGCATTGGCCTTTGCCGCGCAGTTCGTTGACGATGGTTTGTATCAGGGGTTGTTGGACGTGTGGTGGATTGGGTGCGGATATGCTTTCTTCTGTGCTATTGCGTTTGAGGATGATGTCGGTGTCTGCGAAGACGGGTGTTTGGATTTCGCCTTCGGAGCCTGTGAATGTGATGCGGTTGTCGGCGTGGTCGGCGTGGAAGTTCCAGGTGCCTGTGCCCAGGACGCCGCTTTCAAATTCAAACGCAGCGGTTGTTACGTCTTCGGCTTCGTACGTTCCGCCGGTGTTGAGTGCGAAGCCGCTGGCGCGGGTGATGGGGCTGACGAGGAAGTCGAGGATGTCGATGCCGTGTGATGCGAGGTCGAGGAATTTGCCCGCGCCGGCGATGGATGGGTCGAATCGCCAGTTGTTGGGGTTTGTGTCGAGTTTGCCGTATTGGACGATGTGTACAGATGTGAGGGTTCCTATGGCGCCTTCGCGGAGGAGTTGGCGGACTTTTGTGAAGCGCGGGAGTCTGCGGCGGTAATAGGCGACGTAGAGGGGAAGGTTTTTGGCTTTGAAGGCTTCGACCATTTGTACGCATTCGCGGTGGTTCATGGCCATGGGTTTTTCGACATAACAGGGTTTGCCCGCTTCGGCAACTCGCAGGGCGTATTCGCAGTGTGAGGAGGGCGGGGTGGCGATGTACACGGCGTTGACGTCGGGATGATGGATGACTTCGTCGGCGTTGTTGGTGGATTGCGATACGCCGTGGCGTTTGGCGAAGTCCGCGGCTTTTTCACCGTCTCGACGCATGACGATGACGAGTTCTGAGTGGTCCGCTTTGTAAAATCCCGGGCCACTTTTTACTTCGCATACGTTACCACAACCGATGATGCCCCATTTTACTGTTTGCATGGGAAAGTCCTTTCGATAAAGTTCAGCCCCTTGCTTCCTCTCGCAAGCTCAGAAGTTCACGCGGAGACAAGCATCACGTGCTCTGACAGAATTGGCTTGACAGGCAAGGGATGATTTTCTTAACTATTCATTTTATGGACAGCTATTATGAGCGTCACGTTGCCTCACAATAATTAAAAAGGAACGTTATGGCTATAGTTCACATTGATCTGACAGATCGCGAAAATGATTGTCTTATGACAATTGCACGCGAGACTGGCAAGAGCCAGGATGAATTACTGCGCGATGCTATTAATCTTATGATTTCGCAATTTCAGCAGTCAGACCGACGCGCCTTGCTTCAGAGTGCTCGCGGAATGTGGAAAGATCGTACAGATCTACCTTCTGCTGAGGAGCTTCGGCGCGAATGGGACAGATTATAAGATATGGCTATCCGACTTTTATTGGATACAGATGTTGTGATTGATTACTTGCGTGATCAAGCAGATGCAGTACAATATCTCGAAAATCGTCCAGAAGAATTGTTGATTTCTTCTATTGCGGTAGCCGAACTCTATTCTGGCGTTCGTGACGAATCAGAGCGTGAAGCATTAGAAACTTTCTTGAAAGCCTTTGAGATCGTACCTGTTGATCGGGAGATAGCAATTAAAGGCGGTACATATCGTCGGGATTATGTGAAGAGCCATAACACAGGTCTGGCAGATGCTCTGATTGCGGCTACGGCGGATGTCCGCCAGGCAAAACTGGTCACGTTGAACCGAAGACACTTCCCCATGTTAAAGGAGATCATTACACCTTATCAGAAGAAGTAGATCATTGTGAAAATATGGATTAAACTATGAACCCGCAATTCCAGAATGATTGCGGGTTCTGTCTTTTCTCTATCTGACATAAAATCCTCAAGGGCATCAGGATCTTCTTTCAATCAAGTTTAGCCATTATCTCGATTCACAAGATTCTGTAACATTGACGGCAAGGATCCACCTGCGAGCAGATAGATTCCCAGGCCGAGATAAATCACAGCGGCGATTCCCTCTGACCAGATATCTAACAAGGTACCAAGTCTATGCGGGGGTAGCAGTATGTTTATTTGGTGATATCTTGCAACAATTTTAATTCCCTCATTGAACACCATATAGACCCCGATGAGGCGTGATTCCCTCATTGATCACTTTGGGTATGCCAGTGAACGCCCGTTTTGTAAAGTACCTGGGACCAGTTATTGTCGGGAGAAATTTCAATTTCCCGTTCAACAGGGTCCAATTTTCGCGCGATTGCGTCGGCATATTTTATAAATACATAAGCGAAGATCAAATAGAGAAGCGGCAGAGCGAAATATCCATAAATCTCCCTTGCCCACGTATCATCTTGTTGGATCATTATAATACCCTGGGGTATAAATCCAAGTATAGTCACCACATGTATTAAAAAAAATAATCCGAGAATTTTGCAGGCGACTTTAATGAGCGCGTGTGAATGGATCATGGATATTGTTTCCGATCTGTGGTTTCATGCGGGACGTCACGGGGACCGTCCCCTACAATTCATGGTGTCGGCGCGTCATCTCGCAATAGGCCCTCGGATTTTAATTCTGCCCAGAGGTCTGAGGGTATGGGGTACTGGTAGTTTTTGATATTTGCATGGATGTATTCGGGTTTGAGGGCACCGGGGATGATGGCGGCGACGCTTGGGTGTGCGAGTGGGAATTGGATGGCTGCTGCGGGGAGTGGTACGTTGTGCGCCTGACATATTGTTTCAATTTTTCGGGTTTTTTTAAGTATTTCTGAGGGTGCCGTGTCGTACGCATATAATGCGCCTTGTACTGGTCCTGTGGCGAGGATGCCCGAGGCAAATACGGATCCGATGACGATGTCGGCGCCGTGTTCGGCGCATTTTGGAAATTCCTCGTCCAGTGGGTCCTGGTCAAGGAGGGTATAGGGCATGGCGACGATGAAGAAGTCGATATCGACCATGTCTAAGAATCGGGGGATGAGTCCCATCATGTTGAGTCCCACGCCAATGCCTTTGATTTGTCCGCTTGAGCGCAGTTCGTCAAGGGCGCGCCAGCCGCTTGTGTAGATTTGGGCAAGGGTGGAGGTTACCATTTCTTCGGAGGTGTGAAAGAAGTAATCGGGGTCGTGGATGAGGAGCAGATCTACGGCGTGCAAGCTCAGTCGCTGGAGGCTGTCTTCATAGGACCGCATGATGCCGTCGTAGCTGTAGTCAAAGGCGTATTCAAAGGGCAAGCCACCAATCCACATGTCTTTGTCAAATGTTTTGAGGTCGCGCGTGGCTTTTAATACGCGTCCGACTTTGGTGGAGATGGCAAATTCTTCTCTGTCCTGTTGTCGCAAGAAGTGACCGAGGCGATGCTCGCTTTTGCCATAGCCGTAAAAGGGGGCTGTGTCGAAATACCGGATACCCGCATCCCAGGCGGCTTGCAAGGTGTCTTGCGCCTGTGTTTCACTTACGAGTTCGAATAGATCACCCAGGGGCGCGCCGCCCATGCCCATTTCGGTTACTTCGAAGCCTGTTCGCCCGATTGTTCGCGTTTTGATTGTGTTCATGAGGTATTTCTCCTGAGTGGGCGGGTTGGGAAACCCGCGCCTACGTTACACTGTGGGTAATGGCGCGTTATCACCTGTTTCGCGTTGCCAGAGGCGAATTTTTGCCGCCATTTTGCGAATGCGATCTCTGTGTACAGGTTCATCGAATAGGTTTGTGAGTTCATGGGGGTCGCTGTTCAGGTTGAATAATTCGCATTGGTCGCCTGCACACAGGTTGAGTTTCCAGCGGTCGGCTGTTACGATTGAGCGCCAGGGGAGGGTGGCGATCAGGTTGATTTGCGGCGAGCCGAGGTTGCGATCTCCCAGTCCGTTCCACTGAATGAAGACGTCGTTATCGACAAGTGTTTCTCTGCCTTCGAGAACGGGTACGCGACTATTTCCTTGCAGGTGTTCGGGCACGGGTTGTCCCATGAGGTCTAATAAGGTGGGTACGAGATCGATGTGGCTGATGTTGCCGGGAATCATTCGGTGTTCGCACCCGAGATAGGGAATCCGCATCAGGAGGGGTACTTTGGCGGATGGTTCGTAAAATGCGCGTTTTTCCCGCATGCCCTGGTCACCGGCCATTTCGCCGTGGTCAGAGCTGAATACAACGGCGGTGTTGTCGGCGTGACCCGATTTTTCAAGGGCGTCCATCAATTTGCCCAGCGCGCGATCTACGAGTGTGACTGTGCCGTAGTATTCCGCGCGGAATTTATGCAGTTTTACTTCTGCGGCGCGTTGTTCTTCGGGGGTTGCATCGGGTTGTATATTTCGTTCTGCTCTCAGTCTGTTAAATAGCGATGCGCCACCGGGATAGCGCGTAAATGCGGGACCAACGGGCATTTTGTTCGGGTCGTGTATATGTTTCATTGGTCCCGAAACAGGCGGGTGTGGTTCGGGGCAATGGACCTGTAGCATAAATGGCTTGTCGCGTTCTGCCATCAAAAAGCGGGCGGCCTCATCGCATAAAAAAGATACCATGGACAGGTGTTCGGGCAAATTTGCGCGCAGTTGTGGAGAGAATACGCGGTGTCCGGCCTGGGTTGTATTGTCTGGTTCGATTCCATTTTTTACCAGAAACTGATGATACGGTGTATCCGGGTGGTCAATGACCCAGGGCAGTTCAAAGACGGGTAGCCATTCATCAAATCCGTGTTGTCGCGTTGTTTCTTTGCCCAGGTGCCATTTGCCGTAGTAGGCTTTGTGGTAGTCGTCTGATGTCATTTCGGCGATGGATTTGATTGCCGGATCGAGCAGGATGTTGTTTTTGATCATTCTGGCAGAATGTGGATACAGTCCTGTCAGGAGGGTGGCGCGCGATGGCGTGCAGACGGGTTGTGTGCAATAGGGGTTTTCAAAGACAAAGCTTTCGTTGGCAAGGGCGTTCATGTTCGGCGTTTGGATCCAGTCGTTGCCATAACACGCCATGGTGTCGGAGCGTTGTTGATCGGTGATGAATAGTAAAATATTGGGTTGACGCTGCATGTGAGCCTCTCTATTTTGACTTTGATGGGAGACAGGAACAATCAAGGGGAAATATCTGTCAAATTGGGTGAAAAACAAGTTGAAAATCACACTGTTGAGGAGGAGATTCTATGGTTGGTCGAATAGTTCGTATGGTTTGTATTGTCGCACTTGTTCCACTAAGTGTTGATGCAGATAACTGGCCGCAGTGGCGCGGTCCGCAGCAAAATGGGGTTAGTACGGCCAAAAATCTGCCCGCGTCCTGGAGTCTTGAAGAGAATATCATCTGGAAGACCGAATTGCCTTCTTGGAGCGGTAGTACGCCCGTTATCTGGGAAGATCGCATTTTTCTGACGGCGCCATCGCCTGCGCGAACATCAGAAGAGCAGGAATCGGGTGGGCCGGAAATTTATATCCTCTGTTTCGCAACAAAAGACGGCAGTGAAATCTGGCGCTACAAATTGGATGAAGGCAATGTGCTGTGGCGCAAGCAGAACAATACGTCGCCTTCACCTGTTACGGATGGCGCGCATGTGTGGGTGGTCACAGGGAATGGCGTTGTGACGTGTTTGGATGTGGATGGGAAAGCGGTCTGGGCGCGCGACCTTCAAAAAGACTACGGCGACTTCGGTTTGAACTGGGGGTATGCGTCTTCGCCGATTCTCTATGAAGGCAAGCTCATCATGCAGGTGCTTCACGGGATGCGTACGGATGATCCTTCGTATATTGTGGCGTTAGAGGCCAATAATGGGAAGGAGGTCTGGCGGGAGGAGCGCGCGACAGACGCTTTGCGGGAGTCTCCGGATTCGTACACGACGCCTGCGCTGTTGAAGCGCGATGGCGAGACTCAGGTTGTTATTACGGGTGGGGATTGTGTAACGGGGCACGATCCCGATACGGGGCGTGAAATCTGGCGTGCCAATGGGTTGAATCCCCAGCGGAGGGGTAATTATCGGATTGTGGCGTCTCCTGTGGTGGTCGGCGATATGATTTATGCGCCGACCCGACAGCGGCCTTTGCTGGCGTTGGCTGCTGGTGGCACGGGCGATGTTTCCGACAATGTGGTGTGGAAGTGGGAGGGTGCTGCTGCGCCGGATGTGCCTACGCCGGTCTGTGATGGGAAGTATTTTTATATGGTTGATGATCGCGGGCGGGCAATGTGTCTGGACGCGAAGACCGGGGCTGTGGTGTGGGGGCCTGAGAGGACGGCGCAGGGTGTTGTGAGTGCGTCACCTCATCTGGCCGATGGCAAGTTGTTTTTGCTGAATGAAAATGCCGTGACGACTGTTTTGGCTGCTGGTCCCAAATTTGAGGTTTTGGGTACTAATGAACTGGATGGTACATACACGCTGTCATCGCCCGTGTCATCTGGATCACAGCTTTTTATTCGGACGGCGACACATTTGTACTGTATTGGTCTCAGTGGGGAGTAAACGGAATCTGTCCAAACAGAGAACGCCCCAGTATCGTTGTGCCGGGGCGTTTTTCGCGCCAGGTAAATCCAATCTCTTATCCAATGTCCAAATATTCTCAAATTGAATTGGAAAACTTCATGACCGCCGCGCTCGTCGAAGGCAGAAAAGCGCTTCCCGGGTGCTTACCCAATCCACCAGTGGGCTGTGTGCTCGTGCGAGAGGAAAAAATAATCGCCCGGGGGCATACCAATCCACCGGGCCAATTTCACGCAGAGGCAATGGCACTCGCGCAAGTAGCGGGATCACTAAAAGATGTCACCGCATTCGTCACCCTGGAGCCATGCTCTTTTCACGGACGCACGCCATCGTGTGCGCAGGCACTCGTGCAGAGAAAAATCCGCGATGTCTTTGTCGCACTCATCGACCCGCATCCCAAAAATCGCGGACGCGGCATTCAAATCCTCAAAAACGCGGATATTCCCGTGCAGATCGGTCTCTTAGAGGAAGAGGCTGAGAAAGATCTACATCTTTATCTGCGTAAAAGTTAATCCATTCCCAAAGGAGACAACCATGGACAACTGGATGGACATCTACGAAAAACGAAACTACGGCAGTATGCCCTATCGCCTGCTAAGACCCATTGACATCGCAGACCACCCCGACACCGCGTATCCCCTCATCTTCAGCCTGCACGGCGCGGGAGGCAAAGGCACAGACAACATAAAAAACCTGCGCCACTGGAACCAAACACCACTGGCCGAAGAAACACACCGTCGCAGATATCCCTGTTTCGTACTCGCCCCACAAACACCCCTGCGCTGGCTCATGCCCAACACCCTGCCCGAAATCACACAGGAATATATCGACTCGCTCTCCGGCATCTGGCAAACGCGCGTCAAGCGACTGCTGGATCGAGGCGACGATCTCTCAGTCGGCGACCTGGGCAAAGCCTTTGACTTGCTCGACACAATATGCGATGAATTTCCAATTGACCGAGACCGCATCTACGTACTCGGGCATTCAATGGGTGGATTTGGCACCTGGAACGCCATCTGCGCACAACCCGACCGTTTCGCCGCCGCGATTCCCTCTGCTGGCGGATGCGAACCCTGGAATGATATCAGCCGCATCGTCAAAATACCCATCTGGACATTTCACGGCGATGCCGATGCAACCGTACCCGTCGAATTAACCCAGGACGCCTTCCGTCAACTAAACGCGATAGATGCCAATACCAAATACACCGAATTAAAAGACGTAGGACACAATGCCAGCGCTTACGGATTTGCGTACACAGGCGACGACCCACAACGCGGATTTATCACGCACTTTGCCAGCGATCAATGCGACAAAACCGAAAATGTATGGGACTGGCTATTTGCACAAAAGCGCGGATAATCTTAAATCACCGTCCCCGATGGGATGATGGCGTCTTTGGTGATGACGACGATGCCGTCGCGGATGGAGTAGGCGTCGTGTTCTGCTTCGCGGATATTTTTTGCGTTTTGGATGGTGACGTTTTCCCCAATGCGCGCGTTTTTGTCGATGATTGCGCTGTCGATTACGCATCCCGAACCGATGCCGACGTTTGGGATGCCTTTTTGTTTGTTGCGTTTTCTGTCTTCGGGTGTTTCGTAAAAGTCAGCCCCCATCATGACGGTGTTGGTGAGTTTAGCGCGGGGACCAACGATGCTGCGTATGCCGATGACGGCGTGTTCAATTTCTGCGTCTTGAATGTCGGAGCCGTCGCCGATTTTGCACTGTTTGAGGTGGCATCCATCCAATTTGGCCGCGGCGAGGTAGCGCGGGTGCGTATAGATGGGGGCGCCGGGCTGATAAAAGGTGAAGGGGGGCGATGGGGTTGTGAGTGCGAGGTTGGCTTCGTAGAAGGCGCGGATGGTGCCGATGTCTTCCCAGTATCCCTCGAATCGGTGGGCATAGACTTTGTGGGTGTGAATGGCGGCTGGGATGATGTGTTTGCCAAAGTCGTCGCCGGTGTTTTCCGCGAGGAGAGTTCTTAGTTTGTCTTTTTCAAAGACGTATATGCCCATTGAGGCCATGTACGCTTCGTTGGGATTGCTGCCGGGTGCGGGGTCGAGTTTGAGGTCGTCCAGTGCGGCGTTGGTTTGTGGTTTTTCTACGAAGTCGGTGATGCGCCGGGTGTCATCTACTTTGAGGATGCCGAGGTCGGGCGCGATTTCTCGGGTGACGGGTTTGACTGCGATGGTGAGGTCTGCGCCTTTTTCGCGGTGTTCGGAGATAAAGTCCCGGTAGTTCATGCGGTAGAGGTGGTCGCCAGAGAGGATGAGGTATTGGTCTATCTGGTAGGACATGAAGTGGTGGAGGTGCTGGCGAACAGCGTCGGCTGTGCCCTGATACCAGTCGAGGCGATCTTGTGTTTGTTCGGCGGCGAGGATTTCAACAAAGCCGTTTGAAAAGGCGTCGAAGCGATAGGTTTGTGAGATGTGGCGGTTGAGAGAGGCGGAGTTGAATTGGGTGAGTGCGTAGATGCGTGCGAGGCCGGAGTGCAGACAGTTGCTGATGGGTATGTCGATGAGGCGATATTTGCCGCCGATAGGGACCGCGGGTTTGGAGCGGTATTTGGTCAGGGGATAGAGGCGCGACCCCGCTCCGCCGCCTAAGATGACACCGATAACGGATTCCAAGCAAAACCTCCTTGTGTTGTGGGGGAGTGTGATGTAACATAATAAATATAAGAGCGCGTGCCAAATCTGTTGGTATATTCAGTGATCTAATGCGACAAGAGTTAAAGGCAATTCCCCATCCTGGACGCCTGTTTCAGGCATGCAGGCGTGACGACCACTAATCGTCATTGCGGCATGGTTTTGAGCCGCAATCCAGTTTGTTTTTACTTAATCTGTGATTTTAACAAAAGGAGAAATGACTATGGATCTCGATGTCGGTATTGCCGGATGGGTGCTTAGTGGTGAAATTTTGCGGGAGGAGTCTTTGACTTTGCTGGAGTTTCCCGAGGTGTGTGCCGCGCATGGTGTGGAGACGGTGGAGTTGTGTTCGCGGTTTTTTGAGTCTCAGGATGCGAGGTATTTGAATGAGCTTCGGAATCGGTTGGCGGACAATGGTCTTTCGGTACGCAATATCGCAGTGGATATGGGCAATATTGCAGGTGCGGATGAGGGTGTGCGGCGCACGGATTTGGAGGCGTTGAAGCAGTGGTTTTATACGGCGTCGGCTGTGGGTTCTGAGGCGATACGGATTAATACGGGGCACGCGGATGACGATGGGGCGATGAGCCGGGTGATTGAGGGGTATCGGGAGTTGGTAGCTGTGGGCGAGCAGGCGGGGGTGAAGCTGCTGGTGGAAAACCACGGGGGCGTGTCGTCGTCTTCTGAGAATTTGCAGCGGATTTTGGATGGTGTGGAGTCCGATTGGTTTGGCACCTGTCCAGATACGGCAAATTTTCCCGATGGCGATTGGGAGGCGGGGATGCGCGTGCTGGCGCCGCGCGCGTTTTCGTGTCATGTCAAGGTGTTTAATTACAGTGACGACGGCGTGCAGGTATGGGAGCGGGATGGCAAAGCTATGGGTTATGATTTGAAGACGTGTTTGCAAATTTTAAGCGCGGCAGATTACGCTGGCCCGCTGTGTGTGGAGAAGGGGGCGTCGGAGACGACAGAGGCGAGTATTCGCGATACGTTGGGCTATTTGAGGGATTTGCAGGCGACGGTGTAAAAGCAGTTTTACAACATCACACTTAAGATAAGCAGGAACTATGTATCACTGCAAACATTACAATCGACTTTTCCATCGGGAGAACACCATGAAAATTGGATTGCGGTTCTGGATGGTTGTCTGCTGTGTCTCTTGCATTGCACTGCCTCTTTTTGCCGAAGAAGATGAAACGCCTCAACAAGACAAAATTGTCCGAAATACGATGTTTGCCCTGGGCCAGCGTCAGATTCAAGCGGGTGAAATCAACGAGGCCATGGCGACCCTTCAACGCATTTTAGAAAACTTTCCCGAAGACGCCCATGTGTATTCTCAACTGGGTTATATCTATCTCAAACGGAAAGAATACAAAGAAGCCGAAGGCGCCTTCAAAACAGCCAAAAAATTCGACAAAAGCCTCGTCGAAGCCTATGTCGGGCTTGGTCTTACGTATGCCGAAGCACCCACGCGGGGCCTGCAATCTTATTACAATTTCTACAAAGCTATTGGCGAAGCCAAGCGCGCCACCAAACTCGATCCCAACTACGGCCCGGCCTATCGCTTGCTCGGCGAAGTCTATGAGCGATTTGAAGAAGACCACACCAGGGCCATGCAGTACTATCAGAAATACGTCGAACTCGAACCCGATAATCCCGAGAATCTTTATTATTACGGCTTAGCCTGTGTACAGGCCAAAGAGTTTGACACCATTCTCGAACATATTGCCCCCTATCTCTCGGCAAATCCCGACGTCGTTCAACTCTTGCCTATTGTTGCACAGGGTCATTTTTACAACGACGAGGCGCAAAAAGCCCTCGAACTCTTCGAACGTTATCTCGCCAACATCAAAAGCAGTGAACGCGCACACTACACCAATATTTCCTACGTTGCCTCAGATACGGAACTCGAAGAATACCGCGCCGCCACACCGGGACCCGAACAACAGGCATACCGCGAGCAATTCTGGGCACGGCGCGACCCCGACATTCTCACCAAACTCAACGAGCGCGTCATCGAACACTACCGCCGCACCTGGTATGCACGCACCTATTTTTCATCCAATGTCTATCCCTGGGATGAGCGAGGTGCCGTTTATATTCGATATGGCGAACCCGACTACCGCTCGCGCTCCAATGATCGCAACTTTGTCCAAACCACCGAAGTAGAGCGCGTGCGCACGCAGATGGCCGTTGATATCTACGGTCCCGAAGCGGCCCTTTTCACCTTCACAGGTCCCGTCTTCCCCATTCGCACCAACCGCGACATAAGTTTCGAACTCGTTGAGGGCAATCCATTTGAGCGCGATGGCACCATCGAAAGCGTCCTTGATGAGCAAACCGGGCAACTCAACACTCGCTTGCAATTTGGCCGCTATTCACCCGTTACCATTGGCAGTGAAATTGATACCGTGCCCTGGGAAACCTGGACCTATATTCAACTCAATGGGGGCATAGAGATTACCTTTACCGACGAAATGGGCAATGGACGCTATGACTTTGCCCCACTGCCCGAAGCCACAACCGGAGATCCCGAAGCCATCGCCTATATCGCCCGCATGACCGAACACATGCCCGAAGTCATCTATCAGCAAGCCGTATCGACTTCGCCCGATTTTTATCGCCCTGGTCTTCCCGGCGATATACTCAATTTCTACTATGACCTGGCGCACTTCCGCGGGCCAGATGGACAAACCAATCTCGAGATTTATTACGGCATCCCGCCCGAGCAGGTCGAGATTGAGCAAGAAGCCGATTCGAGTTTCATACACGTACAATTGGCCGTTGCGCTGGCAAATGAAGGTCACACATCCATCTATCGCACAACCGATGAGTTCGCGTATCGCGGCCCACAAGTACCCAGCACAACTCAACAGGGTGCTTTTGTCCCTGAAATCATCAAAACACAGGTACCGCCCGGCAAATACGAACTTCAAGTACAAATGAAAGACCTCATATCTGGACGCACCGGACTCTATCGGCAAGAACTCGAAGTCAGAGACTATCAAATCCCAGAGCTACAGGTCAGTGAAATTCAACTGGCTTCGAGCATTGCGGAAGAAGGCGCGACAAAATTCCAAAAAGAAGACGTGTGGATCATTCCCATTCCCACGCGCAGTTATGCCGCAACGCAAAATGTCTATGCCTACTTCGAAATCTACAACCTGACCAAAGACACCTTTGGACAAACCCGTTACAAAACCGAATATCGCATTCGCTCCAGCGCCATGCCCGCTGTTGGCGTATTTGGCGCTGTAGCCACGGGGTTGCGGGCCATCTTTAGAACCAGCAAACCCCAGGTGGCCATCACCAACGAACTCACGGGACGCGAAGCTGACGAACGCGAATACGTCGAAATCGTACTCAACAAAGTCAGACCCGGCGTCAACGCACTCGAAGTCATCGTAACCGACCTGGTCAGTGGCAAGAGCGTCGAACGCGAAGTGCGCTTCCGATATGGGAATTAAAACACTCTCTTATGCGCATCATCGCTGGCGAATTTAAGGGCCGCCGCATCCCCTTTAACAACAAAAAATACGGCAATGCCCGCGTCACATCCGACTTTGTAAAAAAAGCCGCTCATTTGAGCCGGTTTTTTTGTGTCTATGATTAATTCGAGACTCTCACGCCGTCTTTTCAGTCGGGCTGGGTGTTTGGTTTGTGTTGTTCTCAGCAAGGGCAGTCAGTCCACCAATAGCTCCCAGGTTCATCGATTCCAGGGCAGAACTCGGCACGATTATCAGAGAACCTTTTTCCTTTAGCCCTTCAAAGAGCATGTTCATACCGCGCAGTTGAAGGGCAACGGGGTTATTTTGATAGTTTTTGCTGGCCTGGGAGAATTTTTCTGAGATTTCGGTTTCGGCTGTGCCCAGGATGATCCGGGCCTGACGTTCTCTTTCTGCCTGGGCTTGCTTACTCATGGCATCTGCAAGGGCGGTTGGTATAACAATGTCTTTGATGCCTACACTCTGACAGGTAATGCCCCAGGAACTGGTCGTTTCGTCGAGGGTCTGTTGCAGGGCCTCGGCGATTTTTTCTCGATTCTGCAGGAGATCTGCCAATTCGTGTTTGCCGATGATGTCACGCAGACCCGTCTGGGCGACGAGTGAAACGGCGTATTCATATTCTTGAACTTCGAGGGCGGCTTTTTCAGCATCCCAAACGGTCCAATAGACGACGGCATCGACATTGACCGGCACCGTGTCTTTTGTCAGTGTAGATTCGGCTCTAAAGTCAGTAACCCGGACTCGTTGGTCGATATATTTATCGACTCGGTCGATGACGGGAATAATGAGAAACCAACCCGGACCTTTTAACCCAATAAATTTTCCCATACGCAAGACCACGGCTTTTTCCCACTGATCAGAGATTTTCAATGTGGCGGCAATGAACAGCGCAGCAGCCAGTCCGGTCAGGGCAATGTTTAAAGAAATCAGTTCCGAATAGAGCAGGATCGCGTTTGCCAACGTGAGGACGACGAAAATGAAGATCGAGACGAGATTGACATGCTTGTTCGGAGGAATTTTAGTGTTCATGATCTGCTCCTAAAAAATGTCGCAGGAGACCCCCGAATTTAGACGGGGAGGCACGCGAAGCACAATGCCAATAATGCGACGTGAGTGAATGTTATGTTGCATGTAGATGTTGACATCCATACCATTTGCAAGTATATTATAGTATGATTAAGTTAATAAAAACAAGAGGTTGTATCTATAAATCCGCATTGAGAAGGGTCAGTCTTAAATGCCATACCTGACAATAAAAGCCCATCTTCGTGGCGCACCTGAACGCTTTGCCATCCTTCGTGACGCAATGCTGTCTGCTACCAAAGTCTATAATGGCTTGATCTTTCATCTGCGTCAAGAATACGAGCAACAGGGAAAAGCCTGTTATTCGGTCAGCCATCTCAACCGCATTGCACGCCAGTTGCCACGCCACAAGGAATTGTATTCCGATGTGGTAGATACCACGCGCCAAGAGGTGGGATGGGCTTTTGGGTCGTTCTTTCAAAAGCGCAAGCGCGATAAGAAGGCACGGCCTCCAGGATTCAGGAAGAAGACACGACTCTCTCCGCTGCGCTATTCCCATCCCAACAATGGCTCCATCAAGGTAATCCACAAGCGTGGGATGACCTTTCTTCGCATCTCGCTTGGCACCACTCGGCAGGACAGTGTACGCCATCTCGTCTTTCGCCTCCACACCCGCCCAGATGTTGACCTTTCCCAGTTGAAGAACGTCCAGATCATCTACGATACGCACACACGGGATTTCCAAGCCCGTCTGGTGGTCGAAGTGGATGTTCCTAATAAATCCGGAGAGGCCACTGTTGGTGTAGATATAGGTGAAGACTGGCTCATCGCAGCAGATTTCTGTGATGGCTCTCGGTATCTGGTCTGTGGACGCCTGCTCAAGGCCACACGTCGATACTGGCAGAAGGTCAGAGCAAAGGTCAAACCGCCCAGCCAGGACCATCCTGTGATGTCGAGACGCTATCGCCAGATCGCCCGAAAAGAATCCCGACAAATCACACATGCTCTCCATATGGCCAGCAGACGGTTTGTGGATGTGTGTGCCAATAAGGGTGTAGGCACCATCATCTTGGGAGACCTGACCGGCATCCGAGAGCACATCGCCTATGGCAAAAGGATGAATCAACGCCTGCACGTCTGGCCATATGACAGGCTCAGGGCAATGATTGAATACAAGGCCGCGCTGCTTGGCATAAAGGTTAAAGTCGTCTCGGAAAAATATACCTCGCAGACTTGCCCGCACTGTGGTATAAGAAAGAAATCCAATCGCAAGCATCGGGGTTGGTACTCCTGTCGTTGCGGCTTTGAAGGCCAAGCAGACCTGGTAGGTGCTTTTAATATCCATCGGCAGGTATCTGGGGTTCCCAGTAGTGGGCGTTCGGCGCGCCCCGTGGTCTTGGTGTTTGATCACCATACGGTCCACGAAGCTGCAAGTTCTCGGGAGGCCGCCTGATAAAGGGTGACCCCCGGAATCCCTTGACTTCAGTCTAGGGAGCACGTCGATGTCGTTGTTGTAGTTCTTTGATTAAGTCTTCAAGATTGAATCCGTAGATCGCGGCAATGCTCTGGAATTCATTGCATATACCAGTTAGCTTTTTTTCCTTTTCATCGTCGGAAATATCTACTTTTACCGGAGCGATAAATGTTCCGGAACCCTGCTGTGTTTCCAGAATGTTTTTAATTTCCAGTTCCCTATAGGCTTTGCTGATGGTATTGAGATTGACCTTAAGTTCTACGGCCAAAGCTCGAACAGTGGGCAATTGATCTCCTACTTTCAATTTGCCAGCAGCAATGCCATAACGAATCTGGTCAATGATCTGGCGATAGAAAGGGATACCACTTTTGGGGTCTAACGCAAAATGCATCTTGAGCTGTTCTCCTGTGGAATTGGTTTTTATCCAGCTATCAGTCTTTCGATCTCTTCAATGAGTCATATGATCCATGTTTTACTATTGTCATAGTATAATATGACAATAAGACAAATAATTGTCAAGGGCAATCTCTATTTCAGCATTCAGGTTTGAAGAGGTGCTGGGGCGAGATTTTGCGTTAGGGGTCTGTCTCCGATGGCGTTTTTTCACGCCCCATGCGGATGCCCTTTTGTTCGTCAACGGTGCGCAAGAGGAGGCCGCCCACTATGAAGAACAGGCCCACGGTTGCCATGCCGATGCGCTGAGATTGGAAGGCTTGTGTGAGGACGCCCATGAGGAGGGGACCGAGAAATGCGGTGGCTTTTCCCGAGAAGGCGTAGAAGCCGTAAAATTCGGTTTCTTTGTTTTGGGGGACAAAACGCCCCATGAGTGAGCGGCTGGCCGATTGGTTCGGTCCGGCAAATAGGCCGACGAGAATGCCCGCGATCCAGAACCAGATTTTTTCCTGAGGTACGACGGCAATGGTAGCTGCGATGACGAATCCGATGAGGGTGATTTGGATGGTGAGTTTGCCGCCCAGGCGGTCGTCCAGGTAGCCAAAACACCATGCGCCGATGCCGGCTGCGATGTTGACGATGATGCCAAAGAACAGGACTTCTTCAAATGTGAATCCAAATGTGCCTGACGCATAAATACCGCCAAAAGCAAAGACCGTGACCAGGCCGTCGTTATAGACGAGGCGTGCGAGCAGTAGTTTGAAGATTTCGCGGTAGCGCTGGAGTTCGCGGAAGGTTTGCAGGATGCGTCGGTAGGATGCGATTAGGCCTGGTTTGCCGCCGGTTTGTCGCGCAGGCGGTTCGGGTAAATAGAAGAAGGCAGGGAGGCTGAAGATCGCAAACCAGATTGCAACGCCGATATTTGTCGCCCGGATGTGTTCGTGGGTTTCTTTGGATAGGCCAAACCACGGGGTTTCTGCGGATATAAAACCGACCATGAGGACGGCCATTGAGAGCAGGCCCCCAAAATAACCCACGCCCCATGCTTGTCCCGATATGCGACCGATGCGCTCGGGTGGGGCAATGTCGGGCAGGAAGGCATTGTAAAATACCGTGCCCATTTCAAAGCAGATGCAGGCGATAATGTATATGGCTATTGCAAAGGTGACTTGCCCTTGTTGCGGGAAATAGAGCAGTGCGGTGAAGATGACCGCGAGGAGTGTTGCAAACATTAAAAAGCGTTTGCGATATCCGCCCTGGTCCGCCAACGCGCCGAGGGGTGGCGATAACAGTGCGACGATGAGCATAATGATGCCGACGCCGCGAGACCATAAGGTCGTGCCCACAATTTCATTTTCAGCGATGACTTTGGTGAAAAACGCCGCGTAGATAAATGTGGTGACGTTGTTGGCAAAAGACGAGTTTGCAAAGTCATACATCATCCACGAGATAATGGTTTTTCGGTTGGAAGTTTTGGGCATGGGTGAGTTGTGTGAAAGGTGGGTGCTACCTGGTCGGTTACTTGGTCGGTTACTTGGTCGGCAAGCTCTAATTTTCAGTGTTCATTTCTCTCAACTCGGTTCCCATTCAGCCCGAAGATTTCGTTGAAATGCCACCGGGTCATCAATGTCTCGAAACGCCCGAATCTTACCATCCAGATCTGACAGAATATCTGCACCTTTTGTTTTTTCTTGTTCCTCTTCCTGCAGGTAAACGGCAACACGCGCCTTTCGACCAAATGCTTCGCGAAAGTCTGTAGGAAGTTTGCCGTCTTCGGCGATGACGATTTCTTTCTCAATCAATTTCATGGTTGTTGCCTCTTTATGGACAAATGTAGCGAATCATGCGAAATCGCGCTACCCCTGCATATCTATATGGGCAGACTTCAAGCCGCACTTTCGTAATATGGCGATGGCAATTTGGGGTAGGCCCGGAAGATGTGGTGGAAGACGGCTTCGGTTTTTGTTTCTATGTCCTCAAGTGTGTATCTTTCAGGCAGGCCGGTTTGGTCGTTGTAGAGAAAGTCATTAATGGAAGACCACACGGCGTCCCGGGTCGCTTCTTTTTCGCGCCATTGGTGGACACCCAGTTTACTAACTTTCAGTTTTTTTAGCAGATCTTTCGCTATCTTCTTGATTTGTGCGATTTCGCTCGCGCTCAGGTTGGGTTTTTTTAACAGATCGAAGATTGCGAGGGATTCTTCGTCAAGTCCTTCACGAATTGCTCGGTTTTCTTCTTCATCCAATTCCTGCACCAGTTTGAGCAATGCCTCAAAGGTTCGCTCTATTGTTATCTGGTCCTTTTCGCGGTTGTACGCTGCGACGATTTCTTCGTAGTAGTGCTGAAAGTCCGTGCGTAATGGATTTTGCTTCAGGAGGCGTTGCAATTTTTGTTCTACAGCTTGTCTGAGGTTCTGAACGGTGGTGTTTTTTTCTTTGACGCGCGCGAATTCTCGCTTCAGATGGTCGAAGTCTATCTGGCTGATGTCGTAAGGACGCCGATCTTCATCAGGATGCGGGTTTTCAGCCACATTACTGGCTGTCGGCTCAATGGCCGCATCTACTACCCGCTGTAATTCCCTTATGATTTCTGAGATGTCGGCCTGGTTGCGGTCTTGCTGGAGGCTTTTGTACACGATGTCAATGGCGTTGCGGTCTTCGCGATACGTGTTGATGTTTTTCACGTTGACGCATGCTTTGAATTTTTTGAATACTTCGCGGCACATGACCTCGAAGCGTTTGCGGGTTTCGTCGTTTTCGTTGGCGGCTTCTTTGCAGGCTATGATAGCTGCGTTGCGCTGGAAGCTCGTTTTTTTGGTGATGTCGTCCAGTGGTGTGTTGCGCTTATTGAGGAAATTCCGCACCAGGGCGATGGCTTCGGCGAGGTCGGCCAGCAGTTCTTCGTCGGGTCTTGCGGGGTCGATGTTTTCGCTATCTCCGTCTGGTCGCGTGCCGGCGAAGGTCGCGAGTGCCTGGCGCAGGTGTACGAGGACGCCGCAGTAATCTACGATCAGGCCGTTGTTTTTGTTTTCTTTCACGCGGTTGGCGCGGGCAATGGCCTGCATCAGGGTGTGTGCTCTGAGTGGTTTGTCGAGGTAGAGTGTTGAAAGGCACGGGACATCGAAACCCGTTAGCCACATGGCGCAGACGATGGCGATGCGGAATGGGTGTTCCTCGGCTTTGAAGGCTTCGTCCAGTTCCATGCGTTGCATGTTGCGGTACTGCGGTTTGTCTCTCATGGTTTCTGGCAAGTCTATGCCTTCTTTGATGAGTTTGCGGTGCGGGATGATGTCCAGGTCCCATTTGTTGAATTTTTCGATTTCGCCCTGTTCTTCGCTGATTACCACTGCTACGCGGGTCTCGCACATCCAGTTGATCTTCCGCTGCAGGTCTGTTCTTTCCTCTTCGTCCGTTGTCTGCGATAGCCTGGTTTCCAGTTTCCCGATGTGTTCCTGCCAGTAGAACTCAATCAATCTGTGCATTCGCACGCAGGTTATTTTGTCAATGCAGACCAGCATGGCTTTGCCGGTTTCCCATGCGGCCGAGTAGTGTCGCGTGAAGTCCCGCGCCAGTTGGTCGAGGCGTTTGCCCGCGGTGATAATGTGGTAGGCGCGTTTGAGTTCTCGCTCGAGGAGTTGTTCTTCGTTGATGTCGCTAATTTCGGATTCTTCCAATTTTTCGGCGATGCGTTCGTTCAAATTATCGACAGCTACGCCGAGTTTGTCGCCGCGCGCGTCGTAGTAGAGGGGTAGCGTGGCATTGTCTTCTACTGCCCGCTGGAAGTCGTAGGTGGAGACGTATTCGCCGAAGACGCGGCGCGTGATTTCGTCGTCTTTGAATAGCGGTGTGCCGGTGAAGCCCATGTAGGCTGCGTTGGGCAGGGCGGCGCGCATGTTGGCTGCTAACTCGCCGTATTGTGTGCGGTGCGCTTCGTCGGTGATGACGATGATGTCGTCGCGCTGGGTGTAGCCTTTGTTGGTGTCTATGTCCTGGTTGAATTTCTGGATGAGGGAGAAGATGTGCGATTTGTGTTCGGTCAATAGCTGGTTCAGGTGTGGCCCGTCTGCTGGGCGGCAGGGGTCTCGGTCGTGATCTACGACGCCGCAACCGGCGAAGGTTTTGTAGATTTGCGTGTCCAGGTCCGTGCGGTCGGTCAGGATGAGGAAGGTGAAGTTGCCGCCGAGTTTGCGGTGTACTTTGCGGGTGAAGAGTACCATTGAGTAGCTTTTACCGGCGCCCTGTGTGTGCCAGAAGACGCCCAGTTTGCCCTGGCGTGCTTTGTGGTCGCGCACGGCTTCAATTGCGCGGTTTACGCCGAGGAACTGGTGGTTGCGTGCGAGGATTTTCTTTGTTTCGCCCGATGTGTCATCGAAGAGGATGAAGTTTTCTATGATGTCCATGAAGTCGCGTTTGTTGCAGACGCCCTTGAGGAGGGTTTCCATATCGACGACGCCGGGTTCTTCTTCGGATAGGCGTTTCCATTCGTGGAAGTGATCCCACTCGCTGGTGATGGAGCCGAGTTTTGCTTTTTCGCCGTTGCCAAACATGACGATGGCGTTGTGGTGGAAGATGTGGGGGATGGTATAGCGATAGTCCGAGTAGTTGTCGTTGTAGGCGGCTTTGAGGTCTCGGTGGATGTTTTTGCATTCGATGAAGAGGAGGGGCAGGCCGTTGACGAAGCCGATGATGTCTGCCCGTTTGCGGTAGAGGTCGCCCTTTATTCGCAATTCGCGCACGCAGAGGAAGTGGTTGTTTTCAGGTGTTTTAAAATCAAAGACTCGGAGGTGTTTCCTCTCTCGCTTACCATTGGCGTTGTGGAATGTGACAGGTACGCCGTCGCGGATGAGGTCGTACTTTTCGCGGTTGGTGGCGACGATGCTTTGCGAAGCGGTGGTGGATGTAATTTGCCGGATCGCGTCGTTGTAGGCGTCTTCGGGCAGGCCGGGGTTCAGAGTTCGTAGCGCGGTGAGTAGATAGCGCGTGAGCACTACTTCGCGGTCAGAGGTGCGACCGAGCAGGCTATCTGGTCCGAAGTCCTCGCTGTTGTAGGCATAGACGGATTCCCAGCCGAGTTGTTGTTCGAGGAACTCGGCTGTGGTCTGTTGAACGAGGGTGTCTTCGGTGTAGGGGGTTGAATTCATTCTGGTAGCGCTACCAATCTGTGCTGTGACTCTGGCTGTGACTCTGGCTGTGACTCTGGCTTTGATCCCGACCTGGTCCCCAACTTGTGCGGTGACTTATGCGGTAACTTGTGCGATCAGTCGCAGTCTATAGGTGTTGTAGGGGACGGTCCCCGTGCCGTCCCGTGTGTCATCGCGGCATGGTTTTAGCCGCGATCCAGTAAAATCAATACTTGTAATAAACGGTCAATCACCAATTAGAGGTTGGAAATCCTCGCTCTCCATCGGTTCATACCCGTCCCAGCGACCGCGCATCTCAATCAAAACACGCTGTGTCATCGGAGACGGTACGGGATTGACCCGCACCACATGTGCCGCGTACGAACTGCTGCCGCAGTTGTACACCTCTCCACCGGGCGATTCGGCCATTGCCCTCGCCATCTCGGAAACGATATAACGCGGGGTCCAGCCAATCATGTGGTAGTCCATTGTCTGGAGTTGCACGGCCAGACCAGTCACTGGATTGGCAAGTTCCAGTGCTATATAAAGTTCTTCTCTTGGCTTTAGAGCATTCAGCCGTTCTTGCGCGGGGAGGCTTGTGTATCGCCATCCGTGCAGGAAAAACCGACAGACAAAACTTCCATCGTCGGCTTTGACCAGTTTTGGAAAGACCTCGTAATCGTCGGTTACTCGATAGCCACCGCTTACCGATAGCATATGGAAATCATCGGCACTTTCAGGCAGACCGAGTCGCTGAACATGATCGGCGAAGTCCGGTCTGTTCGGCTTCATAACCCGATTCTGGAACAGGTAAAATAGTACTGAGGATCGGTAATCTCTATGCAGTTGAGGAAAGCTCAAGATGGGAGGATAATTCAACTCTTGCTGTGCTCGCACAGCCCCGCCCGTATAGCGGAAGCGATAAAGCGACGGTTCAATGTCCAGTCTGCCCAATGGAAACCAGGGTCGGTCCTCCCTTGTTTTGTACTGCCATGCAAGGAATAAAGTCTTTTGTATCTTCTGTGTCATTTGGGTGGTCGATCAAAATAAAAACCCAACAGACTTTTAGAGGGGGCCTCGTCGGTGAGAGTCAGCCGAACATGCTCATCGAAGTTAAAGTCCTCGCTGAAGTCCTCTCGCGGAACCATATCGGAATTTAGGGTGCAAATGTACTGTGCATTATTTGCTCTTGATACCTTGCTCGCCTGCTCAAGCGCAAGTGCTCGTTGCCTGGAGTCAACACCGTCATAGAGGATACTGTCATGAATCAAGAAATTGAGTCTGTTATTCTGCTTTGACATGATTTGTAATAGCATCAAATCGAAGCAGAAAATTTTCATCTTCTCTATGCCCTCGCTACCACTCTTGTTTATCTCGACATTGTACTTGAACCCTGTTTCATCAATATTAATCACCAGGTGTCCAGGCGTCTCGTAAAGTGCCTGAGAATTGTCGTTGAAGAGACGCAGTGGAACGCTCCAAATATCTCTGCGTTCTTCATGATCTTGCTCAGCAATCTTAGTCAGTTCCACTTTCGCTATATTTATGTTGCGTTTCCTCGAGATTCTATCCTTTATTTCTTCGAGCCGGATACGTTTCTGTTTTAGATTGCCGCGTATTTCAATGATGCGTTCTTGGAGTTTAGCCAGTTCTTGCAGTGCTCCGTGTGTTTCAAGGATGCTAAGCAAGTCAGCCCTCTCATCAGTTTGTCGTCTGATTTCTTCATTTTGAAGTCTGATTTTACGTTCTATGCGTCTGATTTCCGTTTCGAGAAAGGCTCGTCTGTTCTCGATAATTTTCGAATGAAACTCTTTGGCTTCGGTAAGCGTACGACGAACTGAGTTGGGAAAAGTCACACCGGTTTCTTCGTAGATATTGTCAATGGCTGTGTTAGAAGGCGGTGTCTCTGCTTCGACTGACTCTTTGTATCGCGACAATCTTCTTTGATCGACAATGTTCTGGTTGGTCAAATTGTGAATGGTTTCGGTGATCCTATCGGCATCGTTCTGAATGGTTTCGTACTGCGGGTGTACTTTGAATCCTTCTAAGGCATCTGATTCACGTTGTAGTTGACTTTCCAATTGAACGCATTCCGCCTCTAACTCGCCAACTGAACCCCTTGCGCCTTCCATAGCACCGGACTCAATCGCGTCATTAATTGTTTTAATACCTTTTTCCTGGCCTTTCAGTGCTTGCCATTTAGACGCATTCTCCCAATTCATGCCAAGTAGAAACGCGATGTGAAGTTGCTTGTCCCATGTCAGTTGATGACGGGTATGACTGAATGGGTCAAGGTAAGCGTCGGCACCGCGTCTTATGAAATATGCAACCAGACTACGGAAAGAAGGCTTGTGCTTGGTGTCATCGCTCGGGTGTAAGCCAAATAAAGCCCGCCCCAAGAGTGCCTTCCAGCGGTCTAATTTGAATCTACTTCCTCCAAAGAGATCGACACTATCAGGTTGTTCAACCCAGCCAAGCGTCGAGCCTTCTATATTCAGCCAGTTCGGACTTTTAATAGCACGAGTTACTTTCACGTGGTTGCCCGCAAGCGTAATTTCCAATGTAAATTCCCAATCTTGTAATGGCTCTATAGAGAGGCCCTGCCCCGTGCTAACGTTGGAACCCAGACAAAAGTCAATGATGTCAATTAGAGTAGATTTACCCAGACCGTTTCGCGTGTCTTTTTGGGTGGATGTTTCCGTGCGGTCTGCTAAAACGACATTCAGTCCCGGTGTAAATTCCACTGGATGAAATGAAGATTTGTTGGCCGTAATTCGATGAATCATTGCTTCATCCTCACAATCAGACCGTTTTCCAGATTTGTAGCACCGATGATGTGAAGCATGTCAAGTGCCAGCACAAACCGTTCGAAAGTGCCTATGGCGTCTTCCTCGCGGACAGTCTCCCACAGGCTGGTCACCGTCTGTGGCTGGTCAATCTCTTTGAGCAGGATGGCACCAATACCGATTAGAGCTTGGTCTTGGGAAATATGCTTTGATGGAAGGATCATTTCTCGAATACCTCGCAGGTCTCAAACAGGTAAACCAGTACCGCTAATCCGGCGGACCGCTTAGCTTGCTCCGTGAAGCCTCGCTGTGCAAATCTACACATTAAATCGAAAAGAACGTCTCCCGAATGCCCATCTTGCCTCAGCCGATAGTACTCTTGTAGAAATCCCAACTTCAGGCGTTCTGGAAAATCTTGATCCGTCTGCGCCACGCTTTCAATAAACACTCGAACCTCACGCGAAACACTGAGGCCCATTGTGATGATCATTCGAGAGCTGTTTTCTAATGCGTTCTTATTTATTTTGTCCTCGGGCGCAATTACCGAAAAGTCATTGTCAGGGTCAGTCTGTTGTAGATTAACTTGCATGATCCATAGAGTGGCTTCTTCCAATTCTGGGAATCCAACATCTACGAATGCATCGGCTATTGCATCACGGACCTTTTGCTCGTGCTCATTCTTGATCTTGTGGAGGCGTTCTACGGGGTAGTCGTTCTCGCCTTGCGGTATGGCGTCAATGATGGTGTGGCAGGTTCCGCATAGATAGATGAGGTTGTTATAATGGTTTCTATTTTCAGGGGTCATATTTTCATCATAACGAGCTGATCCAGGATTTTCACCAGCGATATGTGCAGCCTCTCCCACGTTGATAGGATCGCCGCTTTCACTCTCTGGCGACAAATTTCGTCCACAATCGGGCAAAGCACATCTGTCGCCACTTCGGTAGGCCAAGAGGATTTTAGTTGGATAGGATACGCTCACACCGCCACCCCTCCACTTATCAAACGCGGTAGGAGCAGGTCACGGGCCTGGATGAGTTGTTCATTTGACTGATAGAGTTTCTCAATTTGAAGATCAACTGGTATGACCTGCTCCATAAATATATCAGCGATCCTGTCATATACCTGCAAAAGCGCAACTCCCTGAAAGTCTTTTTCTAATTGCGACAAAAAATTGCTCCTGAACCTAACCCGACTAATTCATGAACTGTAATGGTTGGGGTTGTTTGTCAGGCGGCATCGGTTCCAAGCATCAAAATGAGGGTGCTTTCTATCTTGTCTGCCGTCATAGGCGTCTTCATAGAGTTCAAGCAGCCCAAATCGTCCCCTGACAGGCTCTGCCAGTGTCAAAAGTACAGACCGGTCCCTTGCCAGTCCTGTCTGTGGATAAGTCCGTGTATTTGTAAAGTCAGCAAGTGATGGGACAGACCCCTATTCCTTCCCCGTTGATGGGTTATGGCACCGCCTTTGCCAGATTGCACAGGATTTTATCAAAAAGGTGTGGCAATGGAAATGACATAGGCAGATGGAAGGTGATCTTTGTTTTCAACTCACAGACGCGTCCGGCGACTTTAAGGAAACGATTTTGGAGGGTATTGACCTGTGCGTTTATCCACGTTGTGCCTTGTAATCCGATGTGCGCTAAGGTGTGCAACAAGACATAGGCAGCCGAATGGAGGAAGAGGCGGAACTGATTGGCTCCAAAAGCGTGACAGGACGTGCGGTCTGAGTGGAGAAAGGTTTTGTGATTTTTAATGAAGTTTTCCATCTGTCCGCGCGCACAATAGATATTTTGGTAGATAAAGGAGGCCCTTGAACTTTCAAGGTTGGTCACGACAAAGCGTGTGTTTTGGCCTCGGGTGGTGATTTCAGCTTTGCATAAGATGCGTCTGGCACAGGCCCAAGTCTGGGCTTGGTAATAAAATGAGGTAAAAAGTCGCACGGGCTTGCCGGTTTGTGCATAAAGGCTTTTGGTCTGATCCATCAGGGGCTTTGAAAGGGCTAAGAGTCGGGTATTGGCACTTTGTCCGAGGATAAAAAAGAGGTCCTTTGTCGCACAAAAGTCCTGGACTTCTGGACTTGAGAAGTGGGCATCGCCTCGCAAAAAGAGTGCCACCTTTGGCCAAGCCTGACGAATATAAGCGACTAACCGCTTGAGAATGGTGACAATCTGTTTGCCATCAGGACGCACACCCGGACGTAAAATCGTCGTGATTAGCTTGCCCGATTGCCCTTCATAAATATGCAAAGGCTGGTAGGAGTAGGCACCCAAATACCCATTGAATAAGGACAACTGCTGCGTCCCATAAACCCTATCCTGCGTATCATCAATATCTAAGATGATCGACGAAGGCGGCTTTTTATACGAAGCAATAAAACAATCGACAAAGGCACGAGCAACGCGATACAAATCGCTTCTGCTCATCTGATTCTCAAACCGACTCATCGTGGGTTGACTGGCCAAGTTCTCACCACTTATGGGCAAGCGATCACAGGCAACCTTGAAGCCGGGATCGCTGCGTAAGGCATTGCAATCATTGGCATCTTCATACCCACAGGCAATTTGAAACACGCGCTGTTTGATCAACTCTGCCGTGCTATGCGCCACATAACTTTGATGCCGATGGTCTTTAATCGCGCGACTCAAACGTGATAAAATACCCGTTTTGGCCTCCACTTCTCGAAGCAATAAGGCTCCGCTATCGCTGGTGAGAATACCCCCATCAAAGGCGAGGTTGAGACGTTTGCCGAAAATGCTTGCCAAAGGAACCTTGCAATGATTATCTTGTGTGCTCACGGTAGTTTCTCCCAAGTTCATTGTTCAATGGTTATGCGTATAACCTAATATAATACAATAACTTGAATAGGGAAACTACCTTTTTTATGAATTTTTCGGGCTAAAGAACTAATTTTTTAGAGAATAAAAAAGGAAATTCTGCTGACCAGTGCGTGACCGAAAAGCTGCGTTCATCAAGCGAGGGCAAGAGATAGTGCGGACCATAGTTTGCCCTTAAATTTGGTAAGTGGGATCACTCCGACGGCGCGGGACAGCTTGTAGTTGTGGCTCGCTCCCTCCGCGATTTGCCAACCGTCGGGCACTTTCGCGTTCAATCAATTTTTGGTTCTGAAGCCTTCTCACTTTCTCGTCATACTTAGCAATATATGTTTCCGCTTCTCGCTCATATCCTTCTGCTAATTTCCGGAGTGTAACAGCAAAGCGGTGATAGCCCTCATTTTCAACTTCTTCGGCTTTTTGTTTGTATTCCTCGGCAAGCTCTCGTTCGGGTTTTCCCGTCGGGTCAACTGTGTGAACTCCGCGAGAGTTGTACATTCCGGATCGGAAACTATTCCTCATTTCCTCTTCATCCGTTGCATTGAGCGCAGATGCGACTGTTTGATGTATCCACAACCCTTCTGGATCAGGTGGCGCGTGAATGAGAACTTTGCCTATATGCATAAGAGTGACCTCAAGATGTCCGGATTCATTACACGCTTCTTTTGTTCTCTTAAGCCACTTCTCGAATTGGTCAGGTAAAAATTGACCATCTGATTGCTTACCCGGAGGAGTTTTCCATTTATCAAGGAGTTCGTATGCGTTATCAGCAATGGATTTCTCCTGTTCGCTAAATTCTCTTGGAGGTTCCGTTTCCTTTTTTGAACGATAGATAAGGCGTATCACTTCGCAGAAAAAATCTGGGTCAGAAGATAGGCGGTTTTCCAATGACTTCGGCGATGCGTATTGATCCAATAAGGGCAGATATGCCCACTCAATTTGAAAAAGATCATCTGGATCGGTGTCCGGGTCGTCCTGTAAAGTCTCTATGATTTCAATGATGGTATGTGTGCCCATTTCCTGTGGAGGTTCTTGAGAAGAAATAGCAGCCCTGAGAGCTTTTACACTTCGGGTTTTGTCCAATGGTTTTTTGCTATATAGCCATTCGATGGCAGTATGAGGTCTGTCATACGCGATCAATTTATCAATGGCAAAACCGAGGTCATCATCGGTGGGATATTGGTTTGCACTAATTTTACTCCAATACTCTTTTTCATCCGAGCCAATCCAATCCTTTGCACGAGTCCAAGTTTCCTTTACCAAGGGCAAATAGGCTAAGAACTGACCTATTTGTGCGCCTGACCAGTTCGAGGTATCAAAGCCATCAACCCATTCCCATCCATTGAGGTCTTGGCGACAACGGACATAGGCACTTGTAAGCAGCGCGAGTTTGGTATTCTCTGTCTCCAGCAATGCAGGAAGGATGCGGTTGTCGGTTTCCGCCTGGGCAATATTACCTAGAGAACGGCCAACAAACCAGGGTGCCTCAACACTTTCGGCGAATTGAAGTACCATATCTATCCCATCGTCAACCATAATCTCGTTTATAGCCTGGTGGCGGCGTTGATCGAGTTCTTGCTGCTGTTCTTCCCGAGTGCCACTTTCTTCGTAGTAATCGTGCCAGACCTTGTAGCTAAATAATCTGCGATGAAGATGAAATGGATTTTTAGGGGCGAGTTCTGCAGTAACATTCTCGATTTTAGAAACAATTTTATCGCTTAAAGCCCATTCTGCGTCGGAAAAACGTCTGTGTTTTGAGGCAAGCTCGGTTAATTTTGTCCAAAGTTTTAGACGCTGATCTTCAGGTTTCCCACATATATCTTCTGATGACAGATGCTCGAGCAATTTGTCATCAGAAGGTTTTGGTAAGTTATCAAGATCACTTGCCAACTCAGTTAATTTATCAATGTCATTGCTTGCCATCGAAACCGCTATTTCAGCGTAAGAGGTAATTTGCTTCCAGTACTCCTCTTGAGTAACGCGATCTTCCCAATCATCGGGAATAGTATTTCGCCATGCAGGTTTGCGAGTGCCAGAGGACATCTGATGTTGCCTTGGCAATAGGCTGATCAATAGGTTCCATGCCACATCCGGGACTGCATTCCTCAGCGTTTTTACAGCAACTTCGCGCTTCTCTATGGGTGCAATAGTCTGCGGATGCCACGGAAGTATAATTTCTGTCAGTGAATTGGCAGGGCGGTTCGCCCAATTCCCACCGGGATCACGCTCCGCAAGATCACCGAGAATTACGCACACTCGGACGAGGTAATCGGCATCCCAGGCGAGTGTTTCCAATGCCCAGAGTAGGCCAACGAGGTAATTTCTACCTTCTACACCACCGCGTTCCTGTGAAAACAGTGCGTCAAATGGGCAAGGAGATTGGCCCAACGCATTTTCTACCACGGCCAAAAAATTATTCGGGGCTGCTTCTGCCAGTACAGGGAGAAGATCATTGAGGCTACCCCACAATACCCAATCCGCATTCTCGAAAATTTCTCGAACGGCAAGATTAGCTGTATCTTTTGGCTTCCAACCCTGATGTTGTGGTGAAAAGTTCTTCAAAGCACCGGGATTAGTGCCGAGAAGTGCCAGCGTTTCGACCAAACCTTCCCGAAGTCCGGTTGAGTAATTCAATACCTTTCCATAGATATTGGCAGCATAGCGTTCATCAGGAGGTAAGTCAAACTGAGGGTCGCGCTCGGACAGGACTGTAACCACGCACTGTTTCAGCACTTCCAGCGTATCATCAAAAACACGTCCGCCTAATGCCTTCCACATCCCTTTTCGATCAATGACCTGCCATCTTCCATTCATAAACGTCACAGGGCTTATGGCTTGTTGTAACATTTCCCTCAGTTTGGGAATCCACCTTGCGTAATCCTCTTCATTGGCAAGCTGACGCACAATTTCTAAATCAGCTTCGTTTAGTTCATTCCACGCGCCAAGAAGGTTGGCAATCGCCAGGTCAGAAGCGTATTTGTGCTGATTCCAGTCTGAATTGGTTTGATGCTCGTCAGAAGACTGCAACCGAATCGTCTCAATTTCTCGCAAACTGAGCCCACCGAGGGACTCGCCGTTGCGTCCATACCAATGTTCTTTCCAGGCGGTTGGTACGCCTTGCAAGGCGGGCGGAATCTTGAACATTACAACGCGGCCACTTGGGTGATTGAGCACATAAATCTCATCAAATGTGAGGTTGCCAGTTGTATGATTGGCAATTTCCTGTTTCAAGCTGTCAAGATGCGCTGGAGCTTCGCGGAACTGACTGCCGCAAACCGAACGATCATCTTTTACACCAAATACCAACCAGCCACACGCTTGTTTTTTCAAGTTGGCTTCGTTGGACAGGGCAGAGAAATACTTGCCCAACTTATCGAAGTCATACTGATTTTTAGCTTCCTTGAACTCGAGCCATTCAGTCTCATGCGGAAGTTCACACAGACGGTCGAGTTCCTGACGAAGTTCAGATTGATTCATACTGAAATCTCCCCATTCATCAACCGCGGCAGAAACAGGTCGCGGGCTTGGGTGAGTTTGAGCGTTGAATGCTTCAGGTAGCGCACTTGTTGCATAATATCGCAGACGGTTTTGGCAAAGTCAACGACGAGATTTCTTGTCGGAATCACAATATCCATCTGCCGAAATCGTCCTTTGCTTATCTCAGGATAGGTTGTGCCCTTCGCGTTACTACGAATCTCGGCGACCCGGCTCATAAGGTTAAAAAGCAGGTACATTCTCATTTCCTCATCATGAGGAATGATATTGATAAATCCCTGATTCGTGCAGACTGCAATATCCATAAGCGCGAAAAATCCCACAGATGCGCGGCTTGTCATCAGAATGGTGTTAGCTGGTACCATTTTGGCGGACGATTCACGAAGCCCCTTCTCGGTAATTTTGCGTTCCGAGTCAAGTAGGATCAGGCAGTCGTTTTTCGTCACATCGGTGGGAACGATCCATGTCACATCACCGCCCCAATATTCCGATACTTTAGTTGACGGAGTGCCCCCACCGACAGTTTCGCACACCTCGGCAATCGTCTTTCTCTCCCACCCTTCCGGGACGCCATCGGTTATGGTGACGTGTTCATGGCCGGGGAAGCGAAGGTGGACGAACCACTCCTTGTAGAGTAGCTGCGCCGACTGTTCCAGCAATTGAATCCGCCGCTGGTTGTTTTCGATCAGGTTGTCGTATGCGGAGAGGATGGAGGCGATGCGGCGTTGCTCTTGGATTTCCGGTACTCGGATGCTCGTGTTCTCGACGACTATTTTTTGTGCTCGCTGTCTTCCAGAGGCTCCAGTCATGCTTTTAATTGCTGGCTCTCGAATCACAGGCGAACGAGCTAAATAGTAAATGTAGTCTGGGTCGGATATGCCTTCCCGATCACGAAAGACAAAGAACTCTGTAGAACCAAAACCTTTAGAATCGGTAAGATTGCTAACTTTTGCAGTCTTTCCGTGTTCTAAACATGGGGTAATGCGAGCAAAAATTATGTCTCCGTTCTCGAATTTAGAGCCGCCACTACCCTTCCAAGTTCGTGTGCTACCTGGAATAACATTCTTTGTGTGAGGCAGAACATCGGCCATTCCAATAAATGAATAGGCAGTGCCCTTCTCGAGTTTCACCTGCGGTTGGATTTCTGCGAAGTTACCAAATGTAAGTTCTTGCCAACTCATATTCCCTGCCCTCTAAAATTCTTCTGCAAGTTCATCACATTGATTCTCTTATGCAACTAACCTATTTCTCGCACCAGTGGCGCGAGTTTTTCAGAGTGATCAGTAATGTAGTTTTGCGGAATGTGGGACGATGTGATAATCCCCTTACCAGGGGTTCAGCGGTGGTTTGATGTGCCTGCACAATTCGCCAGGCTGTCAGCATCATGAAAATACCCCGTACTCAATGCGTCCCAAAAGGTCTTCAACTTCTCGAGCACCTGGTTCTGTATCTGCATAATCCAGTGGAGAAATGCTGCCAAGAGCAGTTAATGGCGTTGCAAACCATTGACGAGCAACTTCCTGTCCTCCCAAAACCTCTACAGCCCGATCATACAGCATACCAATACGCAACAGTCGTTCCGATTCATCGATATGCAATCGTCCCTCTTTTTTTCGGCGTGTCAGTGTCTGTACAGCAATTTTAGTTACAGTAGCCAGAGCTTGTTCAGAAATACCCATAGCATTTTTTAATGCGTCAAATGTCGCTACTGGCAATCCTTCTTTTATTGCTACAATCATTTCAGATCGGTTTTCAAAACGCCACCCCGCCGATGTCGCATAAGTTTGCCCTTCTGCGATAACCGAAGCACCATCTGCTGTTCGAAATCCTGTTGATGTCCACCTCCAGACTTTCAATTGTTGAGTTTTCATATATCCTCCTTTTTTCCACGAGGCAACAATTCTGCCAGAAGATCGTTGAAGCGCAGACTGAAACAGTTGGTATCTATCACAAAATGTTCAGAGTTCATTTCTCCCAATCCCATTCAGCCCGAAGATTTCTTTGAAATACCACTATACAATAAATGTAGCGAATCATGTGAAATCGTGCCACCTCTGCACATCTATATGGGCAGATATACTCTACCTCAAATGTCGTTGTACATCTCTGGATCAATTTCCACGACTTTGCCATCGCGCATGGAGACTATGTAGAATAGTGCCGAAAAAAACAGTGCTCAAATGAGCATAAAATCACTTGATTTCAAGGGGTTGCAGAGTTATCTTAATAGTAATTCGTAACCCCTTATTTTTTTATGGGGATAAAAAGAAGGCTTACGTTTCGCCAAAAACGTAAGCCCCTAAAGGGAATTGGTCATTGCAGACATAAGTTCCTTCCCCGATAAAACAAAAATAAGGTGTGTTGAGCCAAAAGTCAAGGCAAAGCTATGAGGTGTGCCCATGGCTAACAACGCACCAGGTAGGTTTGAACGTGAAGGTATCTCTCTGATTCAGTTGTTCAAGATGTTCCCCGATGATGAGAGTGCCGAAAAGTGGTTCATTCACACACGCTGGCCTGATGGTATGGCGTGTCCGCGCTGTGGAAGTGTCAACGTGAACGAGCATGCCGCACACGCGAGTATGCCCCACCGCTGCCGAGATTGCGACAAACGCTTTTCGGTGAAGCTGGGTACGATGATGGAATCCTCAAATCTCGGTTATCAGATATGGATAATCGCCCTGTATCTGTTCGATACATCTTTGAAGGGGGTTTCCTCTCTCAAGATGCACCGCGATCTGAATGTCACACAAAGAACGGCGTGGTTCTTGATGCACAGGATACGCGAATCATTCTCCGGGAAAAAAACCCTGTTTGGCGGGCCGGTAGAAGTCGATGAAACGTATATCGGGGGAAAGGAAGCCAACAAACACGCAAAGAAGAAGCTGCATGAGAACTGGCGAGACGGGAAAATGGGCGTTGTCGGTATGAAAGAGCGGGAGACAAAACAAGTCTCCGCAACCGTTATTGACCAGGCAGACGAAGAAACGCTCAAAGGCTTTATTTCCGAGCACGTAGAGGATGGGGCCACCGTCTATACCGACGGTGCTTATGAATACAGGGGGATGGACTACCCCCACGAATGGGTCAGTCATTCACGGGGCGAATATGTGCGCGGGGAGTGCTCCACCAACGGCATCGAATCTTTCTGGTCGATGATAAAACGCGCCATTATGGGCGTGTACCACTACGTCAGCCGAAAACATTTGGAGAGATATGTTCTCGAATTTGTCACACGCCAGAACATCCGACCGCGTGATACCATCGACCAGATGAAACTGATCGTGCAAGGATTTGAAGGGAAAAGGCTGCGTTATCGGGATTTGGTTGCGCCCGTGCCGATCACTTATCAGTAGTGTAACTGGCTCCGCCAGTCTTATCGCTGGATTTGTCTTGGAACATCACGACGGCAAATGTTATCTGCGAGCGTGACTCTGTTGGCATTTGGAATATCTCAAGAACGTGGTACCCTTCTTCCGAGTATTCATTAAGGCGTTTTTCAAGACTTTCCAAATTACTACATGAAAAACATTTATACATTTGCTCTCTCCTTTCTATTTTTACGAAGTCCTGCGATGCGCCAATCGCCCTTCGGTTGTTTAATCCCTCGCAATCGCCAGTCTTTCTTCTTCTTCGGAGCGTTCAATACAATGTCATAGTCTCCGGGCTTGACCTGTCTGGTATCTTTGCGTATTTTCATATTAACACCTTCTTTCTATGGAGGAAGTGGTGATTCGTAGCGAAGGCCGTGTCTGGCAATAGACACGGCCTTTTTAATTTAACCAATCGCATGGGGGAATGCAACCCAAAATCACTTATCCCCAAAAGAAAAAACAAATAGCAATTGTCAGAGCAACAGCAATTAGAAGGAAAACAGTGCTGTGGGCGTAGATCGTGCGGTCTCTCTTTAATAGCTCAGTCTTAATAAAAGAGTCTATCTTCAAATTTACTTCTCGTTCTATGAGTGTCCAAATTTCTACGCCAAACTCTTTCTCTATCTTTTTCCACGCTTCCCCTTCTATCCAGTCATTATAATCATAAGAAATGTCTATCAATTTTTTTTCGTCTATCATGGCTCCACCCCGTATATGGCGTTGTCGTCACACCTGAAAATTGGGCGGCCAATCGCGGGTTTGGTAAGCCGAGATGGTTTTGGATCCTCAGCCTGCGACAAATCTACTGTGTAGCCCATATCGTCTAATGCACATATTGTCACTTTGGTCACCACGTTGTCTGTGTGAAAGAACGGAGCCATAACATCCCATTTAAGTGCGGGGTATCGCCAGTGGAAAGCGTCGGGTTCAATAGGAAGGCGCAGGTCGGGAATCGCGTATGCCAATTTTTCGCCCTGTTGATAAAGGGCTTCCCGGTAGGCGTCTATCGCCGTTCCTCCCGTGAAATACTGCGCCCCATTAATACTTTCTATCTTGTCACCTTGTCCGCCGTAAGTCAGCGTCCACAAATCAAACCCCAGAATATGTCCCATTTCGTGGAAGATGATTTTTGTTATATCACTGTTTTTTAAATCAGCATAATTGTTGATATATCCATCTATGGGGTCGTATAGCGTTATGACACCGTAACACGGCAGCCCGCTCCCGTGTCTCAAATGCTGTAAGGAAGGGCGTGCTGATGCGAGATAGTTTTTAACTGTACCGCCCCATTGAAATTCTATGACCACATCGTCAATCTCTCCCACATCGGGCAACCCTTCGACAATAATCTTTTCCCACTTGTCTGCCGCCGCCCTCGCGAATAGGCCATAAGTGGCCATGTGGTAGGGTTCAAGCCCTTTAATCGTAATGTTAAAAGGTTCTTTTTCTGGAATGGGCGGTTCGTATTCCTGAACGGCCAACGGATTAGGCGTCGTGTTTTCTCTCTGCTCCGGCTGTGTAGGCAGTGGCACTTTCGCACAGCCCACTATTAAAATGCACAATATCAGAACGAATTTCTGCATAGCTTTCTCCAAATATGGGTTGACAAAGTTTGCATCACCTTGTTGTTTATACGTTCCTCTTTACGCCACATCTCTATTCGATAATTCATTTACCCGCTGTGAATATCAATCATAGAAAGTCCTTTTCTGTGTGTGCATGTTCCGGCGGGATCGCCGGGGGGACGTTGCTCTGACAGTGCTCGCAATCACTTATTCAGACAACAACCCCCGGCTCTCCTACCAACCGATGCCGCGCGGTGGTCCTCCAACCATTAGCACGGCGTTTTACGTCGCATTCTCTTTGCGGCCATCCTCAAATCCTTTCAAGTACGCACAATAGGGACACCTGTAATAAGCATCTCCGCCGCCATAACTCCGCAATTTCGCCAACATCGAGACTAAGTTGACTACATCTGGGTGCTCTTTGTCCCGATGTTCGTAGCACTTGTGTGGATTCCTCTGCATTACAAATACCCTCCCAAAACAAAAAAGCCTTGACGGCTGTCACCAAACTACTGGGCTTTGAATCCAGTAAGGATGTCCGTCAAGGCTTTTAATCTCATATTCTATCGCAACAGTAGCTGGTGACAGTATATAAGATAGGTTGATACTATTGTTAAATCAATAGACTTTTTGTAAAAACTTGTAATCGAACCTTTTTTTGGGTTGACAACGCCCGACTCCTGCCTTACTTTGTCAGGGCACAGGGGTATCTCACAAAGTACCACACAACACAAAACGCAGGTTACTCGCAATCATGGGTAATCTGCGCTTTTTTTATGGGAGGACGTTGAAATGACCGACAAAGAATTTGATGATTTGATGGAATTTATTAAATATCGGTATCCGTCCTTTGACGTGAATTTGGATATACTCAAAGGCTTCGTAATCCAATCTCAATTCAACGAACATCAAGCAAGGGCGATTGTAATGTTCGCGGCAGGGGTGGCCACTTCTATGATCGCTGATCTCGAAATTCGGCTTGAACAAAGACGCACCTTTCGCCGGCGCCAATCTTCATAACCATCAAGAACTTTTTCAAAATCCCGGACGTCAGGTTCCATTTCTGGCGCCTTTTTTTTGTCCATAACTTTCTCCTGAAAAAGCTGTAATTAAAAATAGGACTTGCTTATGGCGCAAGTCCTATTTTTATTGCCCTCTCTATCCTTATGGCGTGATCCCGCACTTTTTTACCCGCTTCGGCACTATTCTACATAGTCTCCTCGCGCATGATCACAACTTTGGTGCCGGTCTGGTGCGCGTTTTTGTGTGTGCGTTTGGCGGCTCGTACAAGTGCGAAAGCAAAAGATAACTCAATGATGTTACACAAGCAACATCGCGGCGAACATATAGGCGAATAGTGCATATCTTTCACATGACCGCCCATTCATCGCTCAAAATATACAGAGGCTGTTCTGCGCCAAACACGCAATCCACAAATTCAAGTTGAAAAAAAGGGCGCGATACAGCATATTGAAGACATAATAAGGGTATTTGATTGCTGTCCATACCATTTGTTGCACGATGTTGTGACATTGGCCTGATGTTTGCTGGAATTCTGACTGTTCGTGTTCTAAAAAGACGCCAATCCTCAGACCCAGGGCATCGCTTATGGCAGACATTGACACCATCTCCAAATACCTCATTCAACACTATCCCGACCACTTCGCCCATTTTGCCCTCGCACGAGACGATGTCGAGGTCATTGAAGTCATCGAAACAGAGCAAACCACGGTGGAAGCCCGTCGCAGCGACAGCTTCATCCGCGTGCGAATCGGCGATGAAGAAGTATTGGTACACCATGAATTTCAAACCACCGATAGTACCAATCCGCCTATGCCACGCCGTATGGCAGGGTATATCGGACGCGCCATTGAGCATCACGGTTTGCCGATCTATTCTAACGTCATTTACCTGCGTCCCAATGCGGGAAAGACCGACCCGGGGCACTATGTTCAGGAGCGTTCCGGCTACCGCGTGGTGATTCAATACAAGGTGATCCGGCTGATCGAGATAGAAGGTCAGCGTGTCCTCGAATCGGGGCAATCGGGTTTGATTCCTTTCACGCCATTGATGAAACCACCTGAGGGGATGGCCTCAGAAGCGTGGTTGCATCAGTGTATTCACACGGCTCGGACGCGCCGCATAGAACGGACGCGCAAGTCCAATTATCTGGCAGGCATGGCGGTTTTGAGCGAGTTGGTTTACGCGTCTGAAACGGTTTCTGATATTATTTTGAAGGAGGGTCTCATGGATCTCATCCGCGAATCATCTCTTATTCAATACTTTAAGCAAGAAGGCAGAGAGGAAGGTATTGAGGAAGGCATTGAGCAGGGTATTGCGCGAGGGGAAAGAAAAAGCACGCTCGAAGCTATCCTTGAAGTGTTGGAGATTCGATTTGGTCTGAGCGAGACGCATCCCTTATCTGCTCGTATTTCGGCTGTTGACGATGTGCAGCAGCTCAAGCAGTTGCACCGTGCGGCGATACAGGTGTCCAGTCTTGATGACTTTGAGGGCATGTTAGATTCAACGGCGTGACGCGATTGCCCAACAAATTCAAATGTCGTTGTACATCTCCGGATCCGGTTCAATTTCCACGACTTTACCATCGCGCATGACCACGACTTTGGTCCCGGTCTGGTGTGCGATCAGGTGTGCGCGTTTTGCGGCTCGCATAAGCGCGGTGGGTGCCGCTTGCATGTCGGGATCGTCCAGTTTGGACACAGGGATTTGATATTTTTTCATCTGTTGTACCCCTTTATCTTCCAAATATCAGGTCGATAATCACAAAAATAGGGCTATGTCAAGAAGGACGCATCGTGGAACTATAGAATTTGTGCAACGGTGCGTTGCACAATTTGGCGGTCATCCCATGCGGCAGCACATTTCACACTTCCTACTTCACACTTCCTACTTCACACTTCCTACTTCCCACTTCAAAGCAGTGTTTCAAAATTCCGCTTAATCGTCGCTGCCAATGATACGGCTTCGATGTTGAGTTCTTCTATTTCCTTGTGGATCTCGTGCAGGGCCTCGGCAAAGTCAAAATTTTCGTCCTCTTCTTCGGGTGCAACGCCGACGTAGCGGCCAGGGGTCAGGCTCCAGTCGTTGGCTTCGATTTCGGCGCGATCTACGAGTTTGACCAGTCCTTCTACGTCGCATAGTTTCGCTTCAGGGAAACGCCTGATGAGCCATTGTGCCTGCTGGTAGAAGTAGTGTACTTGTTTGAGTTGTTCGACAGCGATCTTTCGCGCTTCGTCTGCGGTTCTACGGGCGCGGGTGATGTCGGTCCTGTTATTGATCGAGGTCTCGCAGATATCTGTTATGCGGATGGCGAGTTTGTAGAGGCTGTCGGTGTGTTCGGATAGTTCGCGACTAATTTCGATCAGGGGGGCGAATTCTGCCACCTGTTTGTTCAGGTCGGTGCTGGTATTTTGTGCGGTTTTTGTGATGGTGGTGCGGAATTGCTCAATAGCCTCGGCGAATGCTGTCCGCGCTTTGTCGTATTCGGCGAGGGTTTCGGCATGCTGTCCGTTTTTCGGCAGGGTTTTCAGGGATGGCGCGAACAGGTCGTGCAACCGGGTGAGCGCGTTGACGAAGTCGGGTAGGGGATGGATGGTTTCGCCATCGTTGATTTCGAAGCACGCATGGGATTCTTCCACGACGCGACGCAAGTAGTTGGATACCAGGTTGAGGAATCGCTCGGTTTCGCCGCGATAGAGGTGGATAATGGCGAGGATGTTTTTCTCATGCTCGGGGCTGAAGTCGTATATTTTGCGCGTGACCTGGCGATAGATGTTGCGGGCGTCGATCATCAGTACTTTGTCGCGATGGGCTTCGGGTCTGGCGCGGTTGAGAAACCACAATTCGCAAGGGACGGTGCGGGTGTAGAAAAAGTTGGAGCGAATGGCGATCATGGCTTCTACATCGCCGGTTTCTACCAGTTTTTGGCGCACTTTGGCTTCGCCACTGCCAGCACTCGATGCCTGGGAGGACATGACAAAGCCTGCGCGGCCCGTTTCATTCAGGTAGCTATAGAAGTAGCTGATCCAGACGTAGTTGCCGCTGCTGACTTTGTTCTCTTTATTCACGCCGGGCAGGCCGAAGGGCAGGCGTGGATCTGTTTTGACTTTGTCCGCGTCGATCTCATCGACATTGAAGGGAGGATTGGCCATTACGTAGTCGGCTTTGCCGAGCAATTCGTGCGGGTCCTCATAGTAGGTGATGGCCTGACGGATGTCGCCTTCAAGGCCATGTACTGCGAGGTTCATTCTGGCAAGGCGGATGGTGGTGGCGTTTTTTTCTATGCCGCGGAAGGTGAGTTGTTCGGTGGGATGCTGGCCGTGTTCTTCAACCGTGCGTGCACTTTGCACGAACATGCCGCCAGATCCGCAGGCCGGGTCGAGTACTGTGCCGCAGTCGGGTTCGAGTACATGGGCGATTAGGGACACGAGTGAGACGGGAGTGAAGAATTCGCCGTCGTCGTGAGCCTTGTCGTCGGCGAATTGGGTGAGAAAGTATTCGTAGATGCGTCCGAAGACATCGCCAGAGACTTGTTTTAGTGCGCCGGGGTTGAGTGTGCGGAGGAGTTGGCCGAGAACGTCGTTGTCCAGTTCCTGGTATTCGCTCTTGGGCAATGCACCTCGCAGGCTTTCATAGTCGGCTTCAATGGATTCCATTGCTTCGATGACGACTTTGGCGCGGTCCTCGCTGTCGGGCAGGGCGACGAGGTAATCGAACTGTGCGTTGGGCCGGAGATAGATGGCGTTTTTCTGGGAGAAGTCCTCTTTGGTGAGTGCTCGTTTTTTACCGCCGCGGGTGGGCAGGTTGGCTTCAATGTCGTCCTTTACAGATAGGTAGCGGCTGTACGCATAGCGCAGGAATACCAGGCCCATGACCGGGAGAAAGTATTCGTTGCTGGCATAAGTGGAGTTGGCCCGCAGGTTATCGGCTGCTCCCCACAGGCGCTTTTCAATGGCTTCAATGTGTTCGAGTTGAGGCAAGAGTCATTTCCTTTTTTGTTTTTAAGTGATGTCAGGAACGATAACTGAACAAACTCTTTATTTTATTCAGTTTACCAGGCGGGTAGAGCGTGTGGCCTATAAATTTCTGCAAGCTGGTCTTGTGCAAAATCGTCGTGTCGCCGTGGCTGGCGTCCTGGTCAATTAGTGTAGAGGGAACATCTTCCCAGTTGAATGCACGTCTCCCAAAGGCATCGCGTGGTTCCCAGACGATGATTTTCTCTCCGTCAATTGTCCATCCTTTGGATGCATCGCCTTCTTTTTTTACATAGGACGCCTGACGCAATAGACTTTCGAGGGCTGCTTTAACTCTGTCGTATCGCTTTCCCGCATAGTTTTGCCAGGTTATTTTGCGGCACCATTCGGGCGGTGTTTTGCCTATTCCCTCTGATATAATGTCGCTTATAACCTGAGATGAAATCGCCAGCCAATCATCCGGAAGATGTCCGGGGTCAATGCGTTCCATAATTTCAGCGAGATATCGCTTATAGAGATGTCCCGTTAGACCGCGGCGCATCTTCTGTACATCACCTTGCAAACGCTGCCGGATTTCCTCATCGTGAGAGGGCAGCGCAGTCGTCGTGTATATCATCAGGCTGCGCTTGACTATTTCGTCGGGAAATGATTGGGGTTCGGCATTCATTGCGAGTATGAAGCACGGATATTCAGAAACAAGGGGCTGTAATTCCTCTTTAATCATATCTTTGCCATACTGGTTGAAGGCACGTTGCCCTATATCATCAAACACAACCGGAAACCGCTTGTACGACGCCTGCAATCCGCGAAGCCGGGATGTGGTGAAACTTCGTTTATCCACTGTGTTGGCATAACCGAACATGGATGTCATGAGCGTGTCAATCAGGCTGGTTTTGCCGCAGTTGGATTTTCCAAAGACGATACCAAAAGAAGGAAAACGGACCACATCGCTGTCTCGCACCATGGCAAGTGTCCGCATGTCGCACATGAAGGGCGAGAAGTACAGCCACGCCATCAAGGTGAAGTAATCCCGTTGCAGCCGTTTTACATCTCCCTCAAAGGCAGCGTAGTTCTCGAAGTATTCCAGGAGCAGACGCGCATCTGTTTTTACCGAATCGGCATCCCATTTTAGTGGGAATATCTCGCCCGATAGGGTGGCCTGGCGCGTGGTTCTGTCGATATGGAAGTTGCGGGTATCGACTTCCTCGGCAGACTTGACGAGGACCACGCGATTTATCTGGCGCTTGATGTTTTGGGTGATGCGTTGTTTGCCATTGCGTATGGGCGGCATGACCGATGATAGCGCAGGGCCGAGAGCGGCACGGACCTTTTCTACGCGCTCTACCTGAACCGGAAAGGAGGTTTCGACTTCATCGGGTGCAGGTGGCTCAATTATGAGTGTGGCCGGTCCATCGTTCATAGACGGAGTTTCCCGAATTTCTATTTCTGCTCGCGTTATTTTCTCATCGGGTAGCTCGATTTCGTCTGAGGCGGAGTCTCGGATGGTGTTGAACATATTATTGTAGTGTTCCCAGGCATTCGCATCATTGTCGAACATGACCAGTGTCTCTGGTTGGTCACCGGAGAATGCCCGTTCCGACAGGTTGGCGGATCCGATTATTACTCGTTTTCGGCCATCTGAATTGGATAGCAGGTAGAGCTTTGCGTGGGCTATGGACTTTCTCAAGACTCTGAAGTGGGCTTGTCCCGCATGTACTTTTTCGAGAATTTGTATGTGCCGTTCGTCTTTGAGGCCCATGATTGCGGCACGGGTATTGCCGACTACTGTCTTCTGAAATGCGAGAATGTCTTTCATGTCGCGGATAATGCCTTCATAGCCGAATACGCACTCGAAGGTCGTGAAAGAGTATTTATCCAGCATTCTAACGATGGCATCCACGCTCACTGAATAGGTCAACACCCGCAGGGTGTCGAATCCATTGAATACGTCCCAGTCGAATTTCTTTTCTGAGTTGAATTTCGCGTTTACCACACGAAGGCCGCTTCCGTCATCCATTCCGAATGACATCTGGCTCTCGCTGGAGTCGCCGAATATCGTGTCTTGCCGGGTATCCATTTTTCCAATTCTCCGTTGATGCACACATCAATTTGCTAATTCTGCCAATCTGTTTCTGCCGTTTTCCGTAATTTGGTACTTCTGCAACCGGCTTCCCGGTTTTTCTGGAATTGTGTATTTGATCAACCCGGTTTTTCTCAACGAGCGAATCACTTTGTTGAGCTGTCCTGACACGGTTTTTTGACCCAGACCAGTTGAGATGGACGATTTCGACAGGGGAGCCTGGATAAGAAGTGACAAAACTCTCTGTTCCAGGCTTGCTTGATGTGACTCTGGCTGTGACTCTGGCTGTGACTCTGGCTTGGTCTTGACTTGCTCCAGACTTATAGGATATCTGTAGGGCACTTGTTCGGTGACATGCGGGGTTATCTGCCCACCATGTTCAACTTGTCGCTTGAATGTTGTGACTACCCAATTATCTGAGACCTCAATCACGGGTTCATCTACCCCGTAGTCACGGCATTCCTGTCGAATGCGCCGGATACCGCTGCCGATCTGTTCTACCATTCCCATGCGGTGGAACATCCCGAATAGAAGTGGATTCCTCGGTACGCTTCTGATTCCCAAATCTTCTTCACGCATTCCTGCTGGCAACCCGCCCGGTGTGACGATTTCCAGTCGATCATGGAATATGTGTACCTGCACGTTAGCGTTGGAGCGGTAGTCTCGATGCGCGATGGCGTTGACCATTGCCTCGCGGAGTGCATCCTCGGGCAGTTCGAGCCGTTCGTCCCGTCCGTGAGCATGGGGGATCAGGGCTGTGTTCAGCTTCGCCTGCATGTAGGCTATACAGTCATCGTAGATGGCGCAGATATCGCCTGTGAAGTTCTTGAGGTCGATGATATGCGTATTGGTCACGCCGCGAAGAACCGCGCAGGTCACGCCCGCTGTCAATGTGTAGCGTGTGATGTCTTCCGCTAATAGCCACGCGCCAGCATGGGTCATGGTCCCACCTTCGAGCAAGTGCAGGTTCTCCAATGCCACGATTGGGTCCATTCCATCGGGGATATGCGCCCTCGCGGCAAACCGCGCCCACGCCTCTGGTGTCAAGTCTCTATCTATTTTGAAGTTCTGACACGGCGTCTTGTCGAATCGAATCAGGCCTTCCTTGAAGAAGAACTCGCGGATTTCGTCGCGTGACATTTGTTGGGAACTCGCGCCCTCGCGGATGTAATACTTGCCGCCAAAGGAGTAGGGCTTGCCATGTTGCTCTGGCACTGTGATACAGAGTACGCCATTGACGGAGTCCATTTCCACTGCTATCGGCGGATCCGCTGATCGCGCGATGGACTGGACCTGCGACTTCAGCTTGTTGTGGTTCGCAACACCAACGATTTCGCCGCCGTCTGTTACGCCGATCAGAATGACGCCGCCAGTCGCGTTCGCAAAGGCACAGATTTCACGGCCCAGATTAGACATAGAGCGTTTGAACTCTGTGGTAAAGCCTTCGCCGAGGGCGGTCAGGTCGTGGAGTGAGAAGTTTGAAGTCACTGCTGTTTGCTCTTTCGTGGAAGTCTCGTTACATGAATGGTCAATCAACCATGGGTTGGAAATCCTCGCTCATCATCAGGCATTTTTACGTCTGATCTAATGCCCGTAGCCCTTCTCGCATCAGGCAGGCTGGAGGATCATCTCATCGCCCGAACCAGGGACCTGCACTCCGCACAGTCTTGCGGTACAAAAAGTGCTGGTCCAGTTTGTCACCAAAATTTCCTTCTCGTTTCTTCATGGCTCTCTCCAGGTTCGATCGGTTAAGTCGAAAATGGTTTATCTTCCGTTGAAAAAGATCTGTCGAATGATCAGCGGTTTCAATGTCTTGACCGATCCACACCCAGGCGCGACGATCAGCAGAGTGCAAAAACAGTACCCAGGCTGCGCAAGCCTCGGCCGGGTCGCAAGCGTTGAGAAAAGCTCGCCACCAGTGGTGAGCGCACGCTTCAATCCATCTATGGTGTGCTGATATCAGAGTAAATTTCGCATGGGTTGTGCGGGTCTCGCCATCCGGCCAGGCTCCAGCAACAGGTAGTGAATTGTTCACGGTGAAACCCGCAAGCACTTCCGCGCGGCTCTGCCGCCAAACGAGTGCTGATGCTCGGTCATTTTGAATAAAGCTGTCAAGCCAATGGGATTGCCCATTGAATGACGCAGCGATTGCGAGTTCGAAAAGCTTCTGATCGTTGTGAAAGTATTCTAATCCAACCGACTCCTCTCGGAGTTTCATTACCTCTGGTGAGTGTGGCACTCTGAATACCATGTGGATGAGGTCTTCCACACCTGCCTTACCAATGTATCGCGTTATACTGTTCGAGCGTAACTTATGCCACAACTGCGCCCCTTTCTCAGGTGCATGAGTAAGCAGAGCCTGACAAAGAGCCAAGAAGAATTTATCGGCTGAGGAATTGTAACGAGAAACCTCCGTCATCTCGCAATAGTCCGCAAGCCATTGTTCCACTGTATCCATTGCATGCGTCAGAACTAGCTCGAAATCTTCTGAGTCAATTCTGATGTTTTTATTTAAGGATCGCGGATTGAGTTTTTTAGCTGCCAACTGAACTTCCGTGGGAATAGCTCCGCGCAGGCGAGTAGCTTTTAGCAGTTGCCAAGGTGCCAGTCGTGGTACAAGATCTTCGAAAGGAATATCTAACGTGGCTTTGATAAGAGCACTCGTGCCACAATGATTTACATAAATGTTTTCACTCGGACTCCAAGACCAACCCTCAGCTTCAAGCGTCCGACCAAATCGCATTGGATTGGCACAAGTCAGAATCTGGAATGCAAATCCCCGAAGTTCATCGTCTTGGTGTTTCCGGAAACGCTCAACCCATGACCAAGCGTTGTCCGTGAGTTCAACTGGTAAATGCGATAATAAGATAAGCAAAACACGTTGTTTAGAGGACGAAGAGGTCGCGTAACGGGTGATTAATGCGCCAATATCGTCCCGGGTCGGACGACGCAAAACTTTACAGAAGTCCCACGAAAAATTTTCCAAGTCTGATTGAAGTAATAGATCGAATTGAGCCTGTGCCTCCAGGTTTTGAAACTCCATCAACAAAAGTCTCTCTGTGACATGGGCATCAGTATTCTCATTATCATTTTCGCTGATCAAACGCAACTTCCGCATCGCTTCTATTTCGGCTTCGTCTGCCAGAATAAGATGATTGGTCGCCTGAATGACCCTCGACTGTCGAAATTCTGGGGGAGAGGTAGATAGATTCTGCATTTTCCGACGAATCAAATCCGCCAGAAGATCAGGCGCACAACGCGCAAGCACTGGTTCGAGGACTTCGAAGTCGTAATCCTCGCTGGTGGTCTCCATATACCTGTCCAGCTTTTCGACATCTATGCTCTCTGCTGCCTTAAGCAGTTCGGCTACAAAGGTGGCTGGAGGCTCGAAGCTCGGGTCGAGCCATAATTCTTTGGTCCGTTGCACGCGATAGGTCAAAGGCAATTCTCGATCATCAAGAGTAATTTCCGCATGGCGCCGTTCCAGCGGAAACCAGCTTTGGCTAGGCTTTTGTAGATAGTCTTTCTCGTAAGAGAACAGGCGGTCCAGATCAGGATCAATATCCACTGCTTTGTCTTCGTCAGCCTTGTGTCCGGTGAGCTTGAGTAGAAGTGCAGCGACGCGCTTCGGGAGATCCGGATGTATGCCCGGTTCTGGAGTTCGGAGACGGATTTCTTCGGATAAGTCTCTCAAAGCCTTCACCATGTCGTCGGGATCATCTTCTTTAAGCAGGCAAATCCACTTCAATCCATCCCAACTCGCGTTTTGGCCTCTGACTGCTACGGAAACTGCAGCTACCTCGAAAATTGGCAGGGCTTTAGACAGCGGAAAAACTTCAATGATTGAAGGCACAGTAGTTTGCCATGCGCCAAAGCCAGTGTCGTGATCAACCCACTCAAGTTCAACATCGCAGACTTTAATGCGTTGCGAAGAGTCAATCCCAATCAAGTTTTTCAGTCGATCTGAGCGTTGCTTGTCGCGCTCTTTGTTGGCATTTGGTTGCATATCGACATCACGGGATACAATACTCATCCAGCGCAGAGATCGCTGGATAATTTTGGTAAAAGCAGCAGTATCTTCCCTGGGAATATTTCGTAGCGCGTTCACAGCCCAAAATCTGGCAGAATCATAAACGTAACTGTCTGAATGCTCAATCGTATCAAGCAGTGCATCGGGAAAATTCGGAGCGAGATCGGCGAGTTCTTGACGGTGCTCATCGGGAACATTCTGACTTTGTAACCACGCCGTGACGAGCACTCCAGGAATGAGTGACTCTGCTGCACGTCCCTGCTCCACTAAGATTGATACTGCCGCACGCAGGATTTCAGTTCTTTCATCAAGACCAGAAATGGGATCAAACCATTCCGCTAACTTGGCATTTAGATTTTCTAAATTTGGCGAGGCTTCTTGATATAGGTCATTCAGAAGTGCAGCACCGAGGGCATGTGCAACGACTGCGGGAATAATTTTGAAATTGCCTGATGAGTTACGGGTAGCGAACCGCCCATCAATAATGTCGCTGAGCCTTGCATAGACCTCATTTTTGCTAAGGTCGGGACGGGCTACGGTTTCACCGAGCGACCTCAGTGAATATTTATATTCGATATCGGTTCGATGTTTTTGAGCAATTTCTGTAAGCCAGTCACTCCACTCGTTTTGGCTGAACGATCTGTCAGCACGAACTCCGAAATAGTCGCGTCCGTACTCCCACAGCAGACGATGGACTGTTATTTGATCCGCCTCAACCAACTCTTCTCGGAAATGTACTACGAGCTTAAAGAGACGGGGTTTACGAGCCAATTCAATTACATCTTGATGTAGGTCGGCTTGCGTGAGATTCTCGAACGCAAGCATCTGGTCAAGTTCACTTCCCGGTGCTGTATCATAGAGATCTACATCAACCCGCTCAGCTAAATTGACAAGGCCGCGGAGCTCCGACAACGTTTCTTCAAAATGATGAGTTCGAGTACTGACGATTATCCGTACTCGTTCCTTAAATGTTTTACCCTGAAGAATTTTCAGAATGTGTAGCCAAGGAGTGGATGACTCTTGAATCAGGCCATCGAAGAAGACTGTCAGGACAGGCCCCTCATTGGTCGGACGCTTCAGTAGATTTTCGAGACGGCGAAGCCAATGGTCCCTGTCCCGTATCCCTTTGCTCATTTCGTGAAGGCGATCTGCCAGAATTTGCTTCACACTGGTTTCAGAGACGTGCCCAGCGACTACCGCAGAGGATGGTATTACCAGAACAATTGGTTGTTCATCCCTTTTGTCTATCAACCAATCGAGCGTTGCCCACGTTTTACCGATGCCTTCCAAGCCTACGACGGCAACTGGTGCGTCATTATGAGCTGGACCCTCCCACCATGTATTCAGTGCTTCATGTACGGTGCTACGTTTGACCTTCTTCTCCTGAGCACCTCCAGCGGCGTTTTGTCCAAGTTTAGCGTTCGACTCTTCGGGAGAGTTCCAAATCTCGTCGAGACACTTGTGAGATAGTGTGCGTAAAGCATCATACCCCAGATACCAGGATTGCAGATTGCGTCGCAACCTTTCGATTGCTTTCCCTGATATGGGTTGAAGGGCGTGAGCTGCTTCGCCAGCCTCTTTTGAAAACTGCTCCTCAACCACATCAGGAGCGAACGCGCATAATGCTGCGAGTTCTGCTATATCGTGATTTTTTGCCCAATCGATAATTACAATGGGAACCCCAATGCTCTCGCCTTTCTGCACAAGCGAATCCTGTAGGGTCCCTCCAACGGGGCGTGTTGCAACCAATATCCACGCTTCAAGTGCTTGGTCTCGTTTAAGTGCTTGATCAATCTCCCCAAGCAATCCCCGTTCGCCCAGAGAACTGGTGTCACTATACTTCTTGCATTCGAGGCGAAGCTTTCGTCCTTGATGTCCTGCTGTTCCGGCATCCCCGCCATGTTGATAGCCAGATTCGGCGACAGGAAATGGCACATCAAGTAGGCGGTCGAGCAGTGCAGCCGCGAGATGTTCGAGATTCGATGGTTTTCCGCCTTGCTGAAGTTCTTCCTTCAGTTTTTTATGATGTTGCTGTTCGCTTAAGGTCATAGTGCTTTCGATTTGTGAGTGATTTATTCAAATTATTGCATCTCCCTTCCGCGTGCGGTGAGGCGATATTTTTGGTTTCTCGCGGTGGGCGATTCGGGGCGTGTCATTTCCACGAGTCCTGCGGAGATTGCCGGGCGAATGTAGTTGTTGCATCCAGTATAATTTCCAGCATGAACGCAATGAATGGCATGCTCTCGCCCTCTGACGAACTCTGTCTGATGGCTTTGTAGTAGTCGCTTTGTCGGGCATAGACCAGACTTTCTACGGGGATGTGGGCGAACAGGGGTTTCCAGCGGGTCAGTATCAGGGTTTGCCAGAGCCGTCCCATTCGTCCGTTGCCGTCCTCAAAGGGATGAATGAACTCAAATTCGTAGTGGAAGATCGAACTGGCAATTAGCGGGTGTTCATCGGTGCTGCCCAGCCAGGCCAGCAAGTTTGCCATGAGTTGTGGCACGCGCATGGGGGGTGGGCCGATGTGATGGACTTCGCCTCCGCCCATAACGCCAATGTCTCTGCGGCGATATTGTCCGGGCGCATCTAATAAACCGGCCATCAGGACTTCGTGGGCACGCAACAGATCGGTCTCGCTGGCGGGGTTCCACTGCTGGTATTGATCGTAGGCTTTGATGGCGTTGCGGGCTTCCTGTATGTCTCTGAATGGCGCAATAACGGGCTTGCCGTCGAGAATTGTGGAGACTTGTTCTTCGCTGAGGATATTGCCTTCAATGGCGAGGGATCCGCGAATCGTGAGGATGCGATTGATTCGTCGCAGGCGCAAGTCCTGTGAGATGCCCGTTGCGCGGCCAATCGCTTCACCAATTTCTTCAATGCGGAAGAGAATGTCCGACGTGATTGTGTATGGTGGTTTTTCGATTTTCATTGTTTATCTATAATTACTGGATCGCGGCTTTAAGCATGCCGCGATGACGGTGGTCCTCACTCAGGGTAATCAATATTGCACAGTAGGCATGCATCTTAAAGGGTTTAATGTACGGAATCAGGCGAAATTGCGCCACCCTTCAGATTGTGATTAGCGGTCAAAACCTTCTGGATCGCACGGGACGGCACGGGGACCGTCCCCTACGGGAAATAGATACGGGCGGGCACGGGGAATGGTCCGACATTTTTTATAGAAAATAAAAATATTGCGTCTCGTATTGGCAATCGCGTATGTTTGGGGCGAAATCGCGCAATTTTATGATGAGAAGCAAAGGAGAGTTTTATGGAATGGAATTTTGAACAGGTGGCTGGTCCGTTTGGGTTTACCGAGGGTCCGGTGTGGATAGGAGATGTGCTGTTATTTACAGATATGCCGGGGGATCGCGCGATGCGTTATGATCCCGAGACGGGTGTTTGCGACGAGTGGCGCACGGGTACTAACAGAGCCAATGGCCTGACTACTGATGCGCAGGGCCGGGTTTATGGCGCAGAGGGCACGTTTGATCCGAGTGGTGACAGATTCGTGGATGGTCCAGGGCGTCGCATCGCACGCTATGAAAGCGATGGCTCGACGACTGTGATTTCCGACAATTTTGAGGGGAATCGTTTTAACAGTCCCAACGATCTCGTCGTGGATGCAAAAGGCCGCGTCTGGTTCACGGATCCGAGATATGGCAATGACAGATCATGTATGGATATCGGTCATGAGTCGGTGTATCGCGCGGATCCCCAGGCTGATGGCACGTACACGACGGTGCGGGTAACTTTTGATACGACAAAGCCCAATGGTCTGATTGTTACGCCCGATATGAAGATCCTGTATGTGGCGCAAAGCGATTATCTCCCCGAAACTGCTCGGGAACTGCGCGCTTATCCGATTGAGGAAGATGGGTCGCTGGGTGCTTATGAGGTGCTCCACAATTTTGGTCCTCATCGAGGTATAGATGGTATGAGGCTGGATGCCGATCTCAATATTGTCGCGTCCGCAGGTTGGCCGGACAGCGGTCCCGGCTCGATGATCTATGTTTTTGCGCCCAGCGGACGGGTGCTCGAAACGCATCCTTTTCCCATTAATCCGACGAATTGCGCTTTTGGCGATGAAGATTTGCAGTCGCTCTATGTCACGGCTATAGATGGGTATTTGTACCGTGCCCGTACCCATCTAAAGGGATTGGGATAGTCTGAGTTCAGACTGTGATGGCCAGTGGGTGCTCAATGTTCTCTATCCGAGAACTTGCCGTGTGTCTCCATTAGATCGTAGAGGTAAGACGTGTCGAGAAGAATGCGCACGGGTTTTGTCCTCTATTCGTTTTCTTCGAGGCCGAGCACGCGGCGGCTGAAGGCTGGATCGTTAAATTCCTCCGGCCACCGCTCTCTATCCCCCTTGATTCCGAGTTGCCTGCGGGCGGCCTCCAGCTTGTCAAAGTCGATACCGCCGCGCTTCTTGCGACAGCGCACGAGCTCGACGGCCGGTTCACCGTCCTTGGTGATAACGACCCGCTCGCCGTTTTGAGCTGCGATAACGAGTTCGGAAAGGCGTGTTTCAGCTTCATTCAGGGCTAGTTGCATTGTCATTACTCCCGAGATTGTAAGTGTTTTGTTACTCTTTATTATTCTCTCATCTCTCTCATCTGACCGTAATTCCCATTAATACCACTTTGATTTATCCACGACATTGGTCAGTTCTTCGCCTGCGAGGAAGCGTCTCGCGTTGTCGATGAGTATTTCAAAGCGTCGCTCGTTTATGTTGCTGGCGTCCCTGACTGCCACATGGGGCGTCATCAGTACGTTGGGCAGGCCCCATAGCTTGTGGTCGGAGGGCAGTGGTTCTTGCTCGAATACGTCGAGACCGGCGCCAGCTATTGTGCCCGATTCGATGGCGTTGGCGAGGTCATCTATTTTGCATACTTTGCCGCGTCCGATGTTGATGAAGTACGCCGAGGGTTTCATCAGGGCGAAGCGCCGCGCGTCGAACATGCCTTCGGTTTCGGGTGTGTGTGGGACGGTGGTGATCACAAAGTCCGCTTGCGGGAGGAGTGCGTCAATCTCGTCCGGGGTGTGGAATTCGACATAGGACAGTTCGTACTCGGGTCGAGGTTCGATGCCGATGATGTCCATTCTCAGGGCATTGCACAAGCGCGCTGTCTCGTGTCCGATACCGCCGACGCCGTTGATGAGCGCTGTTGCGCCAGCGAGGTCTATGTACGGGGATTTGCGTGCGGTCTTGTCCCACTCCCTGCGGCGTTGCGCGTCCATGTACCACGGTAGCCCGCGTGCCAATGCGAGCAGGAACATCAGGATGTGGTGCGATATGTGGTCGAAGTATATACCGCGCGGGTTTGTGATGGTCAGCGGGTGTTCGGTCAGTTCTTTGTAGTAGTATCCGAAGAAGGGACCGGCGTCTGGATTGTGTAGCCAGGTGAGTTTTTCGGCGACAGCGAGCGCTTCAGGTGGTATCCAGCCGAATGCGGCGTCGGCGTCACGTATTGCCTCTATGGCGTCTTCGTCGTATTCGGGCGATAGGACGTCGTATTCGGGGAGTTCGTCCGATAGGCGGGTGGCGAATGAGCGCCTGAGGTCGTCCTGCGGGGGCATGAATACAAATTTTGGCATTCTAATCCTCCAATCTCGCAGCCCATTTGATACATCCCGTGATGTGCGCGTGGAACCAGTCTTCGTGCCACAGGGCATCGGGATGTCCCAGAGCGGTGTACATGACGCGGCCTTTGCCGTATTCGTGGCACCAGCCCATGGCGTAGTCGTTATCTTCGCGGTTGCCTTTTTTTAGATCCACGGTTTCGTTATCGATCCGCATCAAGACATGCGTCTTGTTGCGGTCGTAATTTTTAAATGTGTAAATTTCATCTGTTACCCGAAAATAGTCGCCCAGCATTTTTGTCGCGGGGTGATTGGTGTCTTCGACAATAATCCCCACTTCTTGATGCCAGGGATGGCCGTTAAACCATCCGCCGAGCATTTCGCCGTATTCGGGCCAGTCATAGCACGTATCGGTTGCGTTGTGTATGCCAAGAAATGATTTGCCGTTGCGGACAAAATCCAGAATCGCGGTTTTTTGTTCATCGGTAAAGGACAGGTTTCCGGTTGTCGCAAATGCGAGGATGTCAAATTTTTCCAGGTTCTCAGCCGAGATGCGGTCCAACCGATGCGTGGTTAAAACCCGCCATCCATTTTCTTTCCCAATTGCTTTTAATGCCACTTCTGCATCGGGCAAATAGCTGTGTTCAAAACCCGCTGAGTGCCGCAAGAATAAGATATTCATGCTTTTCTCCTTTCTGCTCAATAAAGACTCAATAGTCCCTCGGCGCCGGGGACGCGCCGTTTTTCGTATTCTTCAGATATCCATCGCGCATTTGACGGCAAGCCGGGATTGCGATAGGCATATACCACGCACCACCGCGTATCGCTGTGCGGCTGTCGCGGGTTTACCCCGTGAGCGGCAAATGTCCACATGGCGATTACGGTTCCAGGCGGGACGGAGAGCGCGTGTATTTGGAGGGGTTCACCCGTTATCGGGTGGGTTTTTCCGCTGATCCACTGCGCTTGCAATGCCTTGTCTGAGTCAACACGCCCGATGCGGTCGCGGAACAGATGGCTGCCGGGCACTACTTTTAACCCACCATCGTCGGGTTCAAATCCGTTGACATAAAAGAAGATGCGAACAAATCCCAGGCTGGGGTCTTCTTCTCCATACCCATGTGTGTGCCAGTGTGTTCCGCGATTGCCCCCGGGGCGGTTCAGGCTGACGCAGTGATCATACCGGATATTCTCGCCCAGAATATCTCGCGCCAATCTGAGCATTTGGGGATGGCCGATTAAGCTTTCGAGATACCAGTCAAACTCAGCCGCGAAGCGATTGGGTTCATGTCCTTCTTTTGCCTGTGGTCTGAGTGATTCAATATAGGACAGGGATTCTGTCAACTTTTCCTGTGCATCGTCTTTCAGCAGACTCGGGAAAGCGATATGCCCTTCGCGATCCATTTCTTCGCGTTCGGATTCGCCAAATGTAAAATCGTGAAAAATGGGTTCCCATTCCATAACCCGATCCTCTTTGTTGTCTCACATCTGGGCTATGCCACGGCTTCTTCGCCCAGGTGTTCAGATAGCCATCCGCGCAAGGGCACATCTTCGTCTGTTGGAGACGTAAAACCATACCCGCCGGTTGGTGCATTGCCAAATAATTGTTTGCGAATGGGATCTAACCGGTCCCACCAGTGATCCATGGTTACATCATCGCGGGGGCGGAACCAGCGATAGCTATATCCGTAAAACAATGCCCGACGCGCTTCTGTCCAGTAATTTACACTTACCGAGTGCCAGAGTCTGCGATCAAAAAACACGGCTGTTCCCGGCTTGACCAGCACGGGTATTGCATCTTTGGGTTCAGATGTGCGGTCGCCATTGGGAAAGCCGTAGTCGTTGGTCAAATGACTGCCCGGAATAATGTAAAAGTTGCCCCGACCATCTTCACTGCAATCCGTTAAAAAGTATGCCACTTTGATTGAAATGCGGGGTCTGGGATCTGTTTCCAATTCCCGATTGAGCAGGGCACTATCTTGATGCCAGCGCAGATTTTTTTCGCCACTTCCGTTTGGCACCGGGGGGGTGACGTTGAGATGCGAGTGATAGATTTGCAAATTCCAGCTCAAAATATCCCACACTTTTGCAATGGTCCTGGGCCAATCTACCAGTTCGACAAATTTCCAGTCGAGGCCGATAAAGTCTCTGACGCTCAAACGCCCGAGCTGATCTACGCCTTGTTTGGGACGCATTTCGGCATCTACGCGATCAACCACAGCGCAGAGGCGCGCGACGTGATCGGGTTCAAGTGCATTTTCGATAATAAGATACCCCTCGCGATCAAACCGCAACCGCTCTTCTTCTGTTAGGCTATGCGCCAGACTTGAAACATCCATGGCCGTCTCCTTTCCGCTTGTTTTAAAACGCTTCCCAAAATGTTTTTCCCCATTCGCTTTTCGCATCGTCCCAGTCGTCGCGCCATTTAAAAAGTACTTCTCGCAGGTCAGCTACCTTGTCCGCGTGTGCTTTGTCGTCTGCGAGATTGTGCAGTTCCAATGGGTCGTTTTCCAGATCGAATAGCTGCGTTGTGCGACGTCCATTTACTGCGTATTCAATGAGCTTGTACCGGTTGTCTTTTACCATGCGCTGCCACTCGCGATACGCAGAGAACAGGGTGTCGCGCACTAGTTCATCGCCGTTGTTGAGTGCCGATACCAGACTTGTTCCCTCCACGGAGTCTGGCGTGTTGGTGCCGATCAGGTCGCACAGGGTTGGGAAAATATCGTGCAAATACACATAGGCAGATCGTTTTTCACCCGCGGGTACGCCTGGTCCGGAAAATATCAAGGGTACGCGCACGCTGTGTTCGTACATGTTCTGTTTGCCAAAAAGCCCGTGCTGTCCTACGGCAAGACCATTATCCCCGGCAAAAATCACGATGGTGTTATCCGCCATTCCGCGCGCGCTTATTGTGTCGAGCACGCGCCCCATTTGCGCGTCTAAATGGGTGATCATCGCATAGTATTCGGCAATATGTTGCCGCACTTTGTAGGGATCGCGGGGAAAATCTTCGAGTACTTCATCGCGGACTTTCAGGTCGCCATTGTCAAAGGGATGTCCGCCCATAAAATTTTCGGGAAGCGGAGTGTCTTCGGGATCGTACATGTCCAGATATTTTTGCGGCATTGTGCGCGGGTCGTGGGGAGCCATAAATGAGATGTACATAAAAAATGGATTATCGAAATCGTATTTTTTCAGCCAATCAATCGCACCTTCGGCAAATAATTCGCTGGAGTGTTTGCCCGCGGTTACGTGGTCGCCTCTTCGAATTTTTAAGACATTCGATTTGTTGGCATTCGGGCACTGCGGCAACACGGAGTCGTATTTGCCGGTGGGGTCGTAATTAAATGCGGGGACATTCCAGTGGTCGTCCATGCCGCCGTAAAAGATCTCTGCGCCGTCTGAAAAACTGCGCGCAAAAGAAGCGGAGCCATTGTGCCATTTTCCCGTGCCCCATGTGCGATAGCCGTTGGCTTGCAGATGTTCGCCCAGCATCACATGGTCATTGGGAATGCCCTGGCCAGCGCCGTTGAGGTGAAATAGCGTGCGTCCCGTGTGCAACATGGCGCGGCTGGGCATGCAAATCGCGCCCGATGTCCCGCCGGGAATATGTGCGTGTGTAAATGTCGTGCCTTCTGCTACCAACTGATCCATTGTCGGCGTTTGCACATCACTATTGCCCAGCGCGCGAATGGTGTCAAATCGCTGGTCATCTGTAAAAAAGAAGAAGATATTGGGTTTTTTGCTCATATTTTTCTCCTGAAAAGGTGTTAGAGGGTCCCAAGCGAGCAATAAACGCTTCTCTTGTCACAAAGTCAAGCCTGCAAAATGGTGTCTCCCTTTCTGCTTTCTATTCGCCTGATCCAATGCTATATTGTGAAAAATAACTGCCACTTTTTTGGAGTATGTCCATGAAAACGATTTTTTTTCTTCTCTATGTCATGTTAACGGGCAGTTTGTTTGCCCAACAATTCAATAGAAAGGAACCCAGTATGAAGTATCACATGTACGTCGCTGTCTCTGGAGACAAGAAGCTTTTGCGTTATGATATGGACCCCGATACCGGCGACCTCACGCTTGTTGAAGAACTTCCCGCCAAAGGCGGTATCGGTCCGCTTTGTACCGATCCGCGACAAAAATATCTGTACGCGGCCTTGCGCCAGTCTAAAGAACTCGTCACTTACAAAATTGATCCGGAAACGGGCGCTCTTGAGCATATTGCCACTGCGCCTTTTGATGGTGGCTCTTGTTATATTAGCACGGACAAAACCGGGCGGTATCTTTTTTCTGCGTATTACGGCGAGGGCGCAGTCGCCATCAATGCTATTGACAAAGATGGGGCCGTGCTCGCTCCGCATCGCCAGTGGATTCCCACGGATGAACACGCGCATTGCTTTTTTTCCGATCCTTCTAATCGATATTTGTTTGTACCGCACACCATGCCGCCCAATGCCATTTATCAATTTACCTTTGATGAGACCACAGGTGAGTTGGCAGCTAATGAGGTGGTGAAAGTCGATGCGCGCCATGGCGAAGGCCCGCGACACTATGAGTTTCATCCGACTTTAGATGTGGTTTATGTTGCAAATGAAAATGGGTCCAGTGTCACGGTGTATGATTTGGATCCCGACAGTGGAACTCTTGCGCGCCGCCAAAATCTTTCAACGCTGCCAGAGGGCTTTACAGAACGCAATACCTGCGCTCAAATCCACATTCATCCTTCGGGCAAATTCCTCTATATATCCAATCGCGGGCACAATAGCATTGCGCGCTACGCCGTGCAGGACGATGGTTCTCTCAGATCGCTGGGTCAAACGCTCACGGAACCCATCCCACGGCCATTTAATCTCGATCCCGATGGCAATTTTCTCTTTGCAGCGGGTCAAAAATCAGACAAAATGGCCGGGTATCGCATCGATACGGAGACGGGTGATCTCATCCCTCTCAAAGTCTATGATGTGGGCGAACAACCTCTGTGGATTATGATTCTCAAATTCGGAAAATAAAAGGGCGGTAGGTACAGGGCTGCAAAGTCCGAGGTTGTTATGGAATCGAAATCTTTCAACAAAATTCTCATTGTTGACGATGACCGCGATGTTTTGTTGGCCGCGCAACTCTTTCTCAAGCAATATACCGAACGCGTTGATACCGAAGCCGATCCCAATCGCATTCCCAGCCTGTTGCAAAATGATACTTATGATGTGATTTTGCTCGATATGAATTTTGCGCACGACGCCACGTCGGGCAAAGAGGGATTTCACTGGTTGAGCCGCATTCTCGAAATTGATTCTTCGGCTGTGGTCATTCTCATTACGGCTTATGGCGGTGTTGAAACTGCTGTGCAAGCGATCAAAGAAGGCGCGACGGATTTTGTGCTCAAGCCGTGGCAAAATGAAAAGTTGCTCGCGACCCTTTCTTCTGCTGCGCGGTTGCGTCGGTCGCGGCTCGAAGTCGATCAGTTGCGTGCCGAACAAGAACAGCTTCGGGCAGATCTCGACGGTCAATTTCCCGATATGGTGGGTACATCGCGCGCTATGTGCGAGGTCTTTGATACCATTCAAAAAGTGGGTGCTACAGATGCCAATGTGCTCATCCTCGGCGAGAATGGAACCGGCAAAGATGCTGTTGCTCGCGCCCTGCACCGTCGATCTCGGTGTGCGTCAGAGGCATTTATCCGCGTTGATCTCGGCGCTGTTTCAGAAAGCCTTTTTGAAAGCGAGCTTTTTGGACACAAAAAAGGCGCTTTTACAGATGCCCGAGAAGACCGCGCGGGGCGTTTTGAAATCGCGTCGGGTGGTACGCTCTTTTTAGATGAAATTGGCAATCTCTCACTTCCGCTTCAGGCCAAACTGCTCACGGCGATTGAAAATCGCACGGTTATTCGCCTGGGTACCAACCGACCTATCGACATTGATGTACGATTGATCTGCGCGACCAACATGCCCATTCACGATATGGTGGTTAGCAATGATTTTCGGCAAGATCTTCTGTATCGCATCAATACCGTTGAACTCCATCTGCCGGCTCTGCGCGATCGCCTTGACGATATTCCTCTGCTGGTTGAGGTGTTTCTCGATACGTACGGTCAGAAATACAATAAACCGGGTATTGCCATTCAGTCAGTAGCACTTGAACACCTCAAGAATTACACATGGCCTGGCAATATCCGCGAATTGCAGCACGCGATTGAACGGGCTGTGATTATGAATGAAAATGGTATCCTTCAACCGTTAGACTTTCCACTTAGCGTTTCGGAACCCGCCGCAGGTGACGAGATTCATTTTGACGACTACAATCTCGAATACGTGGAAAAAATCGTTATTCGCAAAGCGATTGAGAAACACCGCGGCAATATCAGTCACGCTGCGCGTGAACTCGGTCTCACGCGTAGCGCGCTTTATCGCAGGCTCGAAAAGCATGGCTTATAAACACTTTCGTCTGATATGTGTTTTGCGCGTGGCCTTTTTGTGCGTCACTACTTGTGTTTTCTTTTTTTGTCTTTTTTTTAGCGAATACTACGCCACGCTTGCTATTATTGGTGCGTGTGTGCTCTACCAGACTTGGGCACTTATACACTATGTGGAGCGCACCCAGCGCGATCTCACGCGATTTTTGCAGGCGATTCGCTATGAGGATTTTTCCCAATCTTTCACCGGTGCCGGGTTGGGATCGGCTTATAATGATCTCAAGGATGCGTTTAACGAGGTCCTCGAGGCTTTTCGCAAGACGCGCGCAGAAAAAGAAGAGAATTTTCAGTATTTACAGACCATTGTCCAGCATGTGGGCATTGGTCTGATTTGCTATACGCCCGAAGGCCGTATCGAACTGATGAATACGGCGGCGCAGCGGTTGCTTCGCAAACCCCACATGCGCGATGTGCGCGAATTGGAGACGGTTAGTAAGGCGTTTTCAGAGACACTGCTCAAACTCCGCTCGGGCGACAAGGCTCTGGTTAAGATTCAGGACGAGGACGAACTGCTCCAGATTATCGTCTATGCGACCGAACTGCGGATGCGGGGTGAGTCTTTTATTTTGGCGTCTATTCAGAATATCCAGACGGAACTTGAAGAACAAGAAATGGAGGCATGGCAAAAGCTTATTCGGGTACTGACTCATGAGATTATGAATTCTATTACTCCCATCTCTTCTCTCGCTTCCACAGTGCGCGGCCTTTTGCCCGATTCTGAGCGCGCTTCATCGCTCGAACCCGAAACACTGCCCGATGTACACACCGCCCTGCAGACGATTCAGTCGCGCAGCGAAGGTCTTCTCCATTTTGTCGAAGCTTATCGCCAACTCACGCACATATCGCGTCCCGATTTTCAAATTTTTCAGGTCGCCGAACTCTTTGCCCGCGTCGTCTTTCTCATGCAGGCGGAATGCGACAAGAATAATATCGCCCTGCATACGGCAATTGATCCCAGGACGCTCGAGCTTACTGCCGATCCCGATCTCATCGAACAGGTGTTGATCAATTTGATGCGGAATGCCGTGCAAGCTCTTGCAGGTCGTCCCAATGCCCGCGTGGATCTGTCGGCGCAACCCGATGGGCGAGGCCGCGTTATCATCCGCGTGCAAGACAATGGGCCAGGTATTTTAGAAGATGTGCAGGAACGGATTTTCATTCCCTTTTTTACTACCAAACGCGATGGCTCGGGCATTGGCCTCGCGCTTTCACGCCAGATTATGCGCGTCCATCGCGGGACGATCAGCGTTCAATCTAGGCCGGAAGAAGAAACTGTTTTTACTCTGAGGTTTTAAAAAGAGAAATTAACATGCGATTTCAAGGTAAAGTTTATAAGGATGGAAAATTTTGGCTTGCGGAAATCCCAATGCTCGACGCTATGACTCAGGGATATACGAAAAAAGAAGCATGTGTTATGGTCAAAGATCTGATAGAGACGCTGATCAATCGCCCAGAATTTTCAGTCGAAGTTCATCCTGTAAAACACGGCACTTTCGAAGTCAGTTCTTCGGATACACGCGCAATGATTAGCCTTATGCTCCGCCGACAGCGCGAAAAAAGCGGTCTGTCATTATCTGAAGTTGCCCAACGCCTCGGTGTCCAATCCCGCAATGCTTATGCGCGTTACGAACAGGGCACGTCAGTGCCTACGCTCGAAAAATTCGACCAACTTCTGAAGGCTGTCTCTCCCGATAGTGATTTTGTGATGTACCAGACGCAGTAAGATTTGCGCGATGCCCAAAAATAAAAAAGCCGATGTCTCTCAGACATCGGCTTTTGCTATTCTCTCTATTTTTATGCCAGTGACGCGATAGCTTCTGGCTCAATTTCAACACGCAGAACATCCAGACCTAGAGACGTCACATCGGCTATTGCTGACCGAATTGCACTATCCATTGTTGTCGCTTCTCGATGAAAATGAATTTGAGGAATATCGGCGATAGTGGCAAGTGTCCCATCGTCAATAATGCTGTAGAGTTTATCTGCTTCTTCTTCTGTCGGATCGGGCGCGATAATCAGAGTGAATTTCTGGACTTTCATAAAAAAAATATACCACAATCGATATGGCTGGTCAATGTGGGACTTTATTTCCTTCTTGTATTACTTCTATGTGCCGATTATTATGTCAAGCGCTACCTGAGTGATCACCAAAAATTATGAGTCCATTTTATGAGAGTCATCCACGCCCAACCGCGCATCCGCGTTCGTTTAGGGCATTGCCGCAGGTCAGGTGTTTTGCCGACGCTTACCGTAGGCCGCAAACGCCATCGCGTATCCGATGCTACGGTGCTTATTGAACCATCAGGTGTTCAAAGGGCAATGGATACGTTGTCTCAGGCAGCGAGGTAATTCACAGGAGAAAAAGCATGAAGACGCTATTTATTGGTTTTTGTATATTGGCACTGTTTGCCAATAGCTATGGTAGCGGTCCTTATCAGGCAACGGGGATTAAAATTTGTGAAGTGGATCAGACCAGTGCTATTGTCTGGGCGCGTTTGACCAAGAATTCCCAACGGATGGACAAAAGCCATCCCAAGCCCACTGTGCGCTATCGAAATCCCGAAACGGGCGAGTTGGAACCGCGCAGGGGCCGACGCAGTCTGAAACCCGTTGTTCTATTTTCCGATAATGCCGATATCCACACGATTGAGGGCGCGGTTTCCGGTACGCTGGGGGATGTGCGCGTGCGGTATGCTATTGAAAAGTCTGACGACTGGAAGAGTACGCCCTGGCAACCTGTGGATCCCGATCGCGATTTTACGCGGCAAATTAAGCTGATTGATCTAAAGCCCGGTACGAGCTATCAAATTGAGATGCAGTCTCGCGCAGAGACAGATGGGCAAACGGTCTCGGGGCGTTTCCGCACGGCGCCTTCCAAAGATCGATCTGCCCGTGTTGTTTTTCACGTTTCCACGGGTCAAGCTTATGGCGATCAAGACGCACCTGAGGGGGGCTATCGCATTTACGCGAGTATATTAAAGCGCGATCCCGATTTCTTTGTGCACACGGGCGATATCGTCTATTACGACAGCCGAGCGAAAACCCTGCCTCTGGCGCGTTGGCACTGGGCGCGGATGTACAGCCTGCCGACCAATGTCGCATTCCACCGGGAGGTCGCCAGTTATTTTATTAAGGACGATCACGATACATGGATGAACGATTGTTGGCCTGGTCAACAGACACTATTCATGGGCGAATTTACGTTTGAGCAGGGTCTGGCTGTTTTCCGGGAGCAGGTTGGGATGGGCGACCGCACGTATCGAACGGTCCGTTGGGGAAAAGATTTGCAGATCTGGATGGTTGAGGGCCGCGATTTTCGAAGTTCCAACCCGATGGCAGATGGTCCTGAAAAGACCATCTGGGGAAAAGAGCAAAAGGCCTGGTTCAAAGAGACTGTGCGGGCTTCCGATGCCGCGTTCCGCATTCTCATCAGTCCTACGCCAGTGGTTGGTCCCGACCGCGAAAAGAAAAATGACAACCACGCCAACGAGGGGTTTACTCATGAAGGGGATGAATTGCGCCAGTTTATCGCCGAGCAAAAAAATATGGTCGTTGTTTGCGGTGACCGACACTGGCAATACGTCTCTGTTGATGGAGAAACAGGTGTGCGAGAATATTCCTGTGGGCCTGCCAGCGATGGACACGCCGGCGGATGGTCCAATGATAAGCGCCTGCCGGAGCACCGCTATCTCAATGTCATTGGTGGTTTTCTGGAAGGCGTGGTGGAGCGCGAAAACAATATTCCCGTTCTCATTTTCCGCCATTTTGGAGTGGATGGCAACTTACTCAATGAAGATCGCTTCACGGTCCGATCTCAATGAGGATGGAGGGGATTTTTATGAAAAAAGCCGTTTATGCCGCCAGCTTTGATCCCGTTACTCACGGTCACCTGTGGGTTATTCAGGAGGCTGCGCGGCTTTTCGATCAACTCGTTGTCGCCATTGGGATTAATCCGGACAAAGACTATACGTTTTCACTTGAGGAACGGCTCGATCTGCTTTGTGAAACCACATCGCAGTTCGATAATGTCACGGTCTCCAGTTACGAAAATCAATTCCTGGTCAATTACGCACGCGGTATTGGAGCGGGTTATATTGTGCGGGGTATTCGCACGCAAAGCGACTATGAGTTTGAACGCAGGATGCGCTATATCAATAGCGACCTCGACGATACTATTGCGACCATCTTTTTGATGCCCCCGCGAGAGATTGCCGAAATCAGTTCCAGCTTTATCAAAGGGCTGGTGGGTCCCGATGGCTGGCAAGATGTTGTGAGACGCTATGTTCCGGAACCTGTTTTTGAGAAATTTGTTGAGTATTTTGAGACGTGAGAGATCAATTCATACTTACCATATCGACCATTGGTTTGCGGGGGCGTTTCATGAGGGCGGTTTCCAGAACTTGATCCATATGCGAAGCAAATACCAGACGTATGTCTTTGCGCGCTGTGTCGGGGATTTCGTGTGCGTCTTTGCGGTTCTCTTCGGGTAAGATCACTGTTTTCGCGCCTGCGCGGTGTGCTGCCAGGACTTTATCGCGCACGCCGCCGATGGGTAGCACTTTGCCGCGCAGTGTAATTTCGCCTGTCATTGCCACGTCTTTGCGGATTGGCCGATTGGTAAATACCGATGCGAGCACTGTTGCCATGGTAATGCCTGCCGAGGGGCCATCCTTGGGCACGGCTCCTGCGGGTACGTGAACGTGTACATCTTTGTTTTCGTTAAACTGCGCGTTTAGCCCCAGTTCATGCCAGCGCGACCGCACATAAGTCATCGCTGCCTGTGCAGATTCCTTCATTATATCGCCAACCTGCCCGGTTAGATTTAACTCGCTCTTACCGGGGACGACTGTTGCCTCGACAAACAATACATCACCACCGGTAGATGTTACGGCCAGCCCGGCGGCGACCCCCACTTCGTGATCTTCTTCGGCTACTTCGTGGCGGAATTTTTGCGGTCCCAGATATTCGGCCACGTTTTTTTGTTGAATGTGCACGCGCCGCTTGCGACCATGAGCAAATTTGCGCGCTACTTTGCGTGCCACGGTTGCAATTTCGCGCTCCAGATTTCGCACCCCGGCCTCGCGGGTGTAGTGCTGGATCACTTCTTGCAGGGCCGCTTTGTCGAACGACGCATTTTTTTGGGTCAAACCGTGTTCTGGAATCTGCCGTTTGACCAGATACCGACGCGCGATCTCCATTTTTTCGGCTTCGGTATATCCCGAGACTTCCAATACTTCCATCCGGTCCATCAGTGCCGGTGGTATTGTGTGGAGTGAATTGGCGGTGGCGAGGAATAAGACCTCAGACAGGTCAAAGGCGACGTCGAGGTAGTGGTCCACAAAGGTATTGTTTTGCGCCGGATCCAGGACTTCCAGCAGAGCTGCGGAAGGGTCGCCGCGAAAATCTGAGCCGAGTTTGTCGATCTCATCCAGCATAAATACGGGATTTTTTGTGCCGGCGCGTCGCAGTCCCTGAATGATGCGTCCGGGCAATGCGCCGATATAGGTGCGGCGATGCCCTCGAATTTCCGATTCGTCGCGCACGCCGCCCAATGACATTCTGACAAATTCGCGGTTGAGTGCCCGCGCCACGGATTTGCCCAGTGATGTTTTGCCCGTTCCCGGCGGTCCAACCAGCAATAAGATAGGCCCGCGCATGTCGTCTTTCAAATGGCGCACAGACAGGTACTCCAGAATGCGCTCTTTGGGTTTTTCCAGCCCATAGTGGTCTGCATTTAAAATGCGCTCGGCTTTTTTAATATCCAATTGGTCGCTTGTTTTTTTATTCCACGGAAGTTCGACGAGCCAGTCCAGATAGGTGCGCGATACGGTGTATTCGGCAGAGGCTTCGGGCATGCGCGCCATGCGTTTTAGCTCGCGCTCGGCTTCTGTTTTTGCTTCTTTGGACATGCCAGCGGCTTCGATCTTTTCGCGCAGTTCTTCAATCTCGGCGCCGATATCCTCTCCTTCGCCCAGTTCATCTTGAATTGCCCGCAGTTGCTGGCGCAAAAAATATTCTTTTTGTGCATCTTCCATGGATCCCGCGGCTTCCGAACTGATCTTTTCTCGCAGTTCCAAAATTTCGACTTCGCGATTTAAGAATTGGTTGATGGCTTCCAATCGCCGATATAGATTGCGCTCGGTTAGTATTTTTTGTTGCTCTTCAAAACCCACATTGAGTTGTGAGGCGATGAAGTCTGCCTTGTGGGATATTTCTGAGAGGGCGTCTAAGGCTGCCCCGACTTCTCTGGGTACATTGGGGGCGAGTGCCACTGCTTTTTTGAACTGGCCGAATATATTGCGCGATAGGGCTTCCAGTTCTGTATTGTGTTCTATATCTGATGTTATTTTTTCAATTTGCGCCACGGGAAAAGGTTGCGATTGCAACACATCTACGAGTGCCAGTCGCGCCATGCCCTGTACGAGTACTTGCATGCGGCCATCGGGCATTTCCGCCGATCGCGCCATGTAGATTGCCGTGCCTACCGGATACAGGGACTCTCGGCGGATGTCTTTCTCGGCATCGCTTTCTTCCAGTTCTCCAAAAATGGCGAGTACCTTGTGCCCGGCGTCTATTGCCGCTTGTGCGGCTTTTACTGCGCGTTCGTCTTCTAATAACAAGGGGGCAGCCATCAGGGGATAAATCACCACGTCTGATGTCACCAGCATGGGTAATTCGGATGGGATGCTATACGCTTCGATTGCGTTTACGCTTGTCAGGGGGTTGTCATTTGCCATGATTATATGCTCCTTGGAATGGTGGTATTTTAACTTTGCATTATTTTAAGCAATATCCGTGCCTGAAAGCATGAATTCAGCTAATTACTTTATTTACAACAAAATACCAATTTTTGTTCCAATATTTAATCCGATAGTTGCCGATTTTGCTACCCGATCCCCGTCATAATGGCAGTTGTGTCACGCTCACCTGATGTTATTTCACGCTGGAAACGCATTGCGGGTTTCGCTATATTTGTGCGGTAAGAGTTAAAAGCACCTCCCTCCTGGACGCCTGCTTAAGGCATGCAGGCGTGACGAGTGCCTTTGTCATCGCGGCATGATGTTGAGCCGCGATCCAGGAAGTTTTTGCTAACCACTAATGGCTAACTACTATGTCTTCTACATATCATACACTCATCATCGGCGCGGGTATCAATGGCCTGTGTACAGGTTATCATCTCTTGCGTCAGGGCTTATGCGATATTGGCCTGATTGAACAATTTGGACTCGCTCATGGCCGGGGCAGTTCACACGGGGAATCGCGCATTACCCGCAGTGCTTATGTGAATGCACATTATGTGCGTCTCATGCAAATTGCACACGGCGAATCGTGGCCCCAGCTCGAGCGCGATGCAGACGAGCAACTCATCTATCCCACGCCCGGCTGTTTTTTTGGTCCACCTTGGGGGAAATACACGAGCTATGCCAAAGCTGTGACAGAGGTCGGTGTCGATGTTGAACCCCTTACTCCCGAAGAGGGCCGAAGACGCTTTCCGCTCTTTCGCTTTAAAAATGCCGCTGGCGTTCTCTATGACCGCACGGCCGGGCTTGTCGCTGCCGCGCAGACGGTTCAATCTCTTATTGACCTGATTCGCAACCAGGATGGGGAAATCCGCGAAAATACGACTGTCGAGCGCGTTGACATCACCCGCGATCCCATTCGCGTCGAGACCTCTGCGGGAGATTTTGAAACGGAACGTCTGATCGTCACGGCTGGTCCCTGGGTGTCTCGCTTGCTTCCGGTTCTCAAATCGCGCGTTGCAGTGTCTCGCCAAACCGTTGGTTATTTCCAACTTGAGGGATCGCAGGAACTATTTCAACCCGGCGCATTTCCCGTCTGGGGTTATCTTCTGAGAAAAGGCGATATGAGTTATTACGGTCTTCCGCAATTCGGGCGCGATGGGATCAAGCTCGCCAAACATATTGTCAGCGGTGTTGACGATGATCCCGACGATGTGCCCGCGCAGATGCCGGAAGACGCGATTGACGATCTTCGCATATTTATTAAAGAGCAATTTGTTCCACCTGTTGAGCGTTTTCTCGGTTGGGAAACCTGTCTTTATACCAATACGGCCACTGAGGATTTTATTCTGGATATCCATCCCGACAATCCCAATGTGGTCATCGGGGCGGGCTTTTCAGGGCACGGTTTCAAGTTCGGGCCGCTCACGGGGCGCATCTTGTCTGAACTCAGCCTCAATGGCAAGACATCTATACCCGAATTTGAGGCAGCGAGGGTTATGTTCGAGGTCCCATGTAATGTTTGAGCTTGTTATTCACCGACGTGCAGTGCAATTTTCTATCGCACTTCTGACCGTCTTAATTTTTGCTCCTTCATCCGCCTATGACCGCGATCGCTGGGAAAATTTTACCAGCATGAACTACGTCACTTCAATAGTGGAAAGTCCGACAGTTATTTTTGTGGCGACGACCGGGGGCATTCGCCGCTATGACCGGTTTGCCAAAACCTGGCTGACTCCGCTGACAACCCGCGATGGTCTGCCCGACAACCGGGTACAGCGGATTGCTTATGATAGCGACACAGGCGACCTGTGGTTTGAAACGCCCTCGGGTGTGGGCCGATGGCTCACCGGTGTACAAAGCGTCATGCCGGGCGGCAGGCCTCCTGCACATCTCCACAATCCCCGGTCAGTTTCCCAAATTCCTCCAGTTTTTCCGCCTTTTGGTTATTATCTCGATGATCGCCAGGTCATAGGTCCTCGGCGCAATTATGCTATTACAGATGTGTTGATTGATTCGTGGCGCCACCTCTGGATCGCCACATGGGGCCTGGGCGTTGGGCAGGCCGAACTCCTCGATGGTCAGCTTTCATTCCTCACTTATGGTCCGCTGGAAGAAAATGTCACTGCTATTGCACGCGATGGCGATGTTTTGTGGATTGGGGGCGCGGATACCTATCGCGCACCTGCGCGCGGCATTACCCGATATCGTCCTGCCACAAATACGTGGGAATATTTTGAAGCCAATCGCATTATCGGTCTGGATGATCCCCAGATTGTTACCATATTACCCGGTGAAGAAAATGTCTGGTTTGGCACTCACAATGGTCTGATGAGGTATTACAGACGCACTGGACAATGGTTTACATATCGCGATACGCGCCGCTGGGGACAGGTGCAGGCACTGGCACGCGACAACGACATCCTCTGGATCGGATCGGAACGCGGTTTGGCAATGCTGGATATCAAAGCCGACTCGCTCGACTATGTGCAGGGAAGCGAATACGCGATTATTCATGCCATGGTTGCAGGTCCCAATTATATATGGGCAGGCACCGAAAGCGGTCTTTTTCAATGTGCCCGAGGGGATCGCACCTGGCGGCCTGTAGCCCATAATATTGCCAAACGCCAGGTACGCGCGTTGGCGATGTACAATGACGATCTGTGGCTTGCCACAGAAGCCCCATCTGCAGCCGTGCGATACCGCCCGGGAGATAATACCTGGCGCGAATATCCCCTCACCGAAATAGGCGGGAGAGACCGCGTCTCAATTGAAGCCGATAGCAATGGGGTGTGGGTTGCCACGGGCGCAGGAGCCTTTCTTCTCGATGTGCCGCGCCACCTCTGGACACATTACACGATGTACGATGGTCTCGCACACACGCGGGTACAGGTTGTTCTTCGAGATGGCAGATATGTCTGGTTTGGTACGGCTGAAGGACTCAGCCGTTTTCTCTGGTGACTTACGGAGACACACTTTATAAGCTGTGTAACTATATTACAATAAATAACATTAGAACAACTTTCATATGTAAAAAAATGCGTGACATCCGACCTTAAATTTGTTACTTTTGACTTCTGCGGTATCCATATAAATCAACACATTAGTGGATTGGCAAGTCTAATGAACCTTCCGTTGGATTACAGCACTGTTTTCATTTTCTCTGCCAAAAATACATACCGTTGAGTTGATTCGTTCAGCGGCTGTTCTATACGCATATGGCGTTTGAGTAGCCGTTTTTCTTTGTTTGGAAATAAGTATCTATGAAACCTGCCCTCGGACTCATTGAAATGCTGGGCTTTGTCGGCGTTACCGAAGCGGCCGATGCAGCAACCAAAGCAGCGGCCGTTGAGTTATCTGCTGTTGAAAAAATAGAAGGTGGTATTATTTCGATTCGTGTTTTAGGCGATGTTGGCGCGGTGCAGGCCGCGGTCGAAGCAGGGGTGCACGCAGCGCAACAGGTGGGCACTCTGGTGGCACATCACGTGATTCCCAATCCACACGAGGACCTCGTCCATGTTTTTGGATTGATAAAAAAAACGGGTGAAACGGGCGAAACGAACGAAGCGGATCTCGAAAGACTGCCAGTATATCGCCTGCGGCAGATTGCTCGTGAAACGCCGGGCGTTAGCATTCAGGGGCGGGAAATTTCACGCGCAAATCGAGCGCAATTGCTATCCGAACTTCGCGCTGCAAAAAGAGATCAAACCGACGCGTAATGCTGGAGCAAACACAATGAACACCGGAACTCTTTGGGAAAAAATCAAGCAAGGTCTTCGCGATGGCGCGACCACAGCAGCGGAAAAAGCCGAGTATCTGGGCAAACTCGGCCGCGCACGTCTTGACATTGCGCGCACCCGCCACGCCATTCACGATGCATTTACTGAACTTGGCGGACAAATATACGAGGAGCTCAAAGATCATGAAGCCGCCATTCAGGCACAAACTGAAGCGGTTCAAGATCACATCGCGACCATTTGCAAGCTCGAAGATCAATTGCAAAACCAGGAAGCGCAATTCAAAGTATTACAAGAAGCAGACAGCACGACAGAAGCAGACAGCACGACAGAAGCAGACAGCACGACAGAAGCTTAGAAACTTCTGCACCCCACCCCAGAAGTTAAGGCCCGTCACAGTGTCGAGAAAGGGAAGGGATTTGGCACTGATAATCGGGTAAAGACAGGAGGTATTCATGTAAAATTCTCCCTTTGTTGTTTTCTTAGACCTTTGTCCTTTATCCTTGCAGGAGTCATCTACCTGCGCAAATCCCCTGTGCAAAGAAGGAGAGGTTGACGAAGTGCCAAGACTATCTAAAAGACCTTATGCTCGTGAAGACGAATCACTGGATCAGTATTTGCAGGAAATAGGCGAAGTCGCGTTGCTTACGGCAGATCAGGAAGTCGTGCTGGCCAAACGAATAAAAAAGGGCGATCAAGGAGCCCTGGAAGAATTGACCACAGCCAACCTGAGATTTGTGGTAAGCGTCGCCAAACAATACCAGAATCAGGGCCTTTCGATGGGTGACCTGATCAACGAAGGGAATCTTGGACTCATCAAAGCCGCCAAGCGTTTTGATGAAACTAAGGGTTTCAAATTTATTTCTTATGCCGTGTGGTGGATCCGACAGGCGATTTTACAGGCTCTGGCCGAGCAATCTCGCATTGTTCGCTTGCCGCTAAATCGCGTTGGCGCGCTCCACAAAATCGGCAAGGCATCGAGTGGTCTCGAACAGGAGTATGGACGCGAACCCAGCCCGGGTGAAATTGCCGATGAACTCGGCATGAATGATTTCGAAGTGCGCGATACGCTCAAAATTTCGAGCCGGCATCTTTCTCTGGATGCGCCATTTAAAGATGGCGAAGACAACAACCTGCTCGATGTGCTTGACGATGGCATGCAACCCCCACCCGACGATCCACTTCTCGATGATGCACTCAGACGAGAAATAGAAAAAGCCCTCGCTACCCTTACCCCTCGTGAAGCCGAAGTCATTACACTTTATTTTGGCATCAATCGCGAACAGCCACTTACCCTCGAAGAAATTGGTGAACGTTTTGGATTGACTCGAGAGCGCGTGCGTCAGATTAAAGAGAAAGCACTTCGGCGATTGCGACATACCTCGCGCAGCCGTCCGCTGAAATCTTATTTGCATTAACACGGACCGCTATCCCAATAGGCCACAAACGGGTTCGCCCGATGTGGCCTATTCTTTTTTATTTAAAACTTTTACTTTGCTCGCGTGTATAGTTAATAATGAGACGGCACAGGGACGTCCGCTACAGGACGGCACAGGGACCGTCCCCTACTTGACTGTTTCTTCCATAACCCATACATTTGTCCGTCTAAAAAAATTTATTCTTTAACTCAACCCGGAGGACCACACATGTCTAATCGGCGTTTTATCTACGTACTCCTTGCTCTGTTTTTACTTTCTAAACCCGCGTCTGTTTTTGCGCAGGATGAAGAAGCGCCAGAACCCGCGATGATCGGCGGTAGCGGAGTGACAACCTGGATTTTGAAGGGGAATAAAATTTACTATCTAAAGTGGGATAGGGAATTTGAACAAGCGCAGATTTATGGTCCCCAGGAAATCGGTAGCGAGGAGATCAGAGAGACCCTGCTCATGCAAAGTACAGGCGATTTCGCCTGGATACTGCGGGGCGACGATGTCTATTTTGTCGTTGCAAAACGCGAAGGCACATTTGTCAGGATGGAAGTAGAACGTCCTGAAGAACTTCCGGATTCAGAAGGATCCGAACCGGTTATGATGGCTGGCGGCGGGAGCAGAGTCTGGGTTTTGAAGGGCGATAGTCTCTTTTTTTTGAAATGGGATCCCTCGTATGGGAATGTGCAGATTTATGGACCAGAAGACCTGCCTCCCAATGACTATGGTCCCTCTGAACCCGTTCTTATGCACGGTACAGGTAGCGCAGTATGGGTCTTGCGGGGCGATGAAGTTTTTTATGTTACGGCCCGAGTTGATGGCACATTTGTCGATATTGAAATTGAGCGTCCCGAAGATCTTCCGGAGTGAGAACCCATACTTGCGAGTAGAAACCTTATGAACGGATTTGGACAGCGCAACAAGATCGTCGCTGGTCTGGTATTTTTTGTCACGACTATTATCTATCTCTCAACACTGGCACCTACTGTTGCATTTTGGGACTGTGGCGAGTTTATTACCACTGCTTATACTCTGGGCATTCCCCATCCCCCCGGCGCGCCGTTTTATACCTTGCTGGGGCGTATCTTTTCCATGTTGCCATTTGGGGAAATCGCTTTTCGCGTGAATCTCCTGTCGGCTGCTGCTGGTATTGCCACAGTGGTTCTCATCTATTTGTGTACTGTCCGTTTGCTCTCCACCTGGCTCGACCGCGATAATACTGTCCAACAACTCGCCATCTTTGTCGGTGGTGTGGTTGCTTCCCTCAGCACGGCTTTCTCTTTTTCTTTTTGGAATAATGCCATAGAAGCCGAAGTTTATGGCCTGTCGATGTGTATTACCATGCTGGCGGTATGGGTGGCTCTGCGCTGGGATGACGCGCACAAAGACCACAATAGCGATCGTCTTTTGCTCTTTATTGCCTATCTTTTTGGGCTTGGCGCGGGTGTACATCTTCAGTGTTTGCTCACCATTCCCGGCATTCTCATTCTGCTTTTTACCGATTTGATGGAAGATCGACCGCTCAAGCATCAGGTGCTCGTGGTCGTCGGTCTCACCCTCTATCCGTTTTTGTCTATTGTTTTTCCCATTGAGGTCGCTGCACTCCTGACGGGTGTTGTCGTCATTGGGTTGCTCATCTTGAGACCTGAGTGGCGCAATCCCCAATTCTGGCTTTTGGGAATTATCATCGGAGCGCTGGGTTTTTCCACGTATTTCGCCCTTTTTATTCGGTCGGGTCTCAATCCCATGATTGATATGAACGATCCCGAGACCTGGGAAAATTTCAAAGCGTTTATGGGGCGTCAGCAATACGGAATCCACTTTGTTTTTCCTCGCCGCGCCGAACCCTGGGCGTTTCAGTTTAATATTCATATCAAATATTTTCTCCAGCAATTTCCGTTTTTCGATGGTATTTCCGCATATTTTCGCCGCGCCGTAGATGTTTATATGGGTCGATATGAGATCATTCACTATTCTCTGATCACACTCGCGCTCGGCATCGGCGGTGCCGTGTATCACCTGCGTAAGGATTGGAAACGCTTTGCTTCCCTTTTTGCCATGTTTGCCCTGATGGGCGTGGGGCTCGTGCTCTATCTCAATATGCCCGATCCCGAACCCCGCGAGCGCGAATATATCTTTGTGGGGGCTTATACATTTTTCGGTATATGGATGGGCATTGGTGCAGCGGGTCTTATTGCCTGGATGCAAAACAAATCGCTGGCAATTCTCGCGGCGGCTCTCATGCTTCTGGTGCCAGCAGGTATTCTGGTCGAAAATTATCACGTACACGATCGCACGGGCGACTTTGTGCCTTATGATTATGCCTATAATATTATGGCAACCTGTGACGAAAACGCCATTTTGTTTACCAATGGGGATAACGACACGTATCCTTTGTGGTTTTTGCAGGGCGTTGAGGGCGTGCGAAACGATATTCAAATTGTGAATCTCAGTCTGATCAAGACTTCGTGGTACATTAAACAACTGAAAAGACTCGGTATTGAAGTTGGTCTTGAGGATGATGAGATTGATGAGGCGCTGGGGGGCTTTCAATGGGAATACGACAGAGGCATAGAAGTAGCAGGTCTTAAACTTGAGGCGGGGGATATCCCCATAGCCGAGTATCCTACGGGCAGAGGTAGAGAGACGGTGCCCGTTCTGGAGCCCCACTCTTTAATGATATGGCGCGTTGTGAAACACAACTGGGAAAAGCGGCCCATTTATTTTGCCGTGACCGTGCCCGATATCAATATGGCGGGTTTGAAGCCCTATTTGTCTATGGAGGGTATGGCGTATAAACTGGTTGAGACCCGTGGATACGAGCAGTTTGAGGAAGAAAAGATCAAACGCAATTTGCTCGATGTTTATCGGTACACCGGTGTTGCGGATAGTACGGTTCACAAAGACCCGGTTGCTCGCCGTCTGCTCAGCAATTATTTGATTCTTTTTGATGGGCTTGTACGCGCCTATATTCGATTGGGTATGCACGAGGAGGCGTATGATGTTCTCGCCGAGGTTGAAAAACGCGTGCCTCCCTACGCGCTCGATTTCCCGGAGACATGGCAACCCGTTGGCCAACACTATCGCGAACTGGCTCTCTATTTTTACGAGTCGGGTGATGTGACTCGCGCTGTTTCTGCTCTTGAAAACCTGCTCCGCCTCGGTCCGCCAATAGAAAATCCCGAAGATATACACGCGATTATAGACAGATGGAAATGGGGGACGACGCCGAGAGAAGCAGATAGCGTGGGATCTATTATGCCTTAAAAAATAAAGAGAGCTGAATACGGAAAGGAGATTGTCGTATCAGTGATACGACAATTGACTGCCGAATGAAGGAGAAATTGTTGCTACACTGTCGCAATAATTGAGCTGGACCCGCTATTACGACAAGAGGTGTGCCCGAAAACAGAGCACGCCCCTTTTTTTCGCTAACCTCTTACCGCTTTTAATATTCCCACTGCTCATATACTCTTTTGGCCGGGATCTTGTTCTTCCATTGGTGCATCAGTATATAGCCCACGATAAATCCGGCAATGTGGGCGAACCACGCGACGTCGTTTGTGCCGCTGGCACTTGAGGCGTTGAGCAACTGAATGACAAACCATCCACCGAGTACGATCAGTGCTGGTACGCGAAGGATGAAATAAAATACCAGTACTAAAATTCGCGTGCCGGGAAATGCCGCCAAATAGCCTCCCAAAATCCCCGCTATCGCACCACTGGCACCCACCATTGGTATGGTGGATTCCGGTTCGGAAATCACATGTGCCAGCGTTGCAATTACGCCGCAGAATAAATAAAAAAATAAGAACCGCGCAGGTCCCAGCGCGGCTTCTATATTGTTCCCAAAGATCCACAAATACAGCATATTGCCGCCCAGATGTAATATGCCACCGTGCATAAACATCGACGACAACAGCGTGAGATATATCGGGATGGGGGTGGGGGAAATTGCGTCAACGCCGTGTATGATCTCAAAGGGAATTGCCCCATACCGCGCGCTAAATACATGAGATCCGATGTCGCCTAACAACCACGCGTACACAAATATGCCCACGTTGCTCAGCAAAATGCCGATCATCAATACGGGGACCTGACCCGAAGGGTGTTCGTCTTTGAGGGGAATCATCATCGCTATTGTATCCTGAATGCGGTGGTGCGCCGCGATTCATTGCCACATAAGTCGCGCACGATAACTTCCAACTTGTGCGCTCCGGGCGTCAGGGGTTTTCGCGGTCTGGCAAAGATGCGATCTTCTTCCGGGTCGTATTCTACAATTAGAGCTTTGCCATCAATTTGCATCACCATATCCTCCTCTCGCCAAATACCCGAAGATGTATCCCAAACGGAAGCAGCAACTCTGGGTTGGCGCTGTGCGAGTACTGTGCCGTTGGCAGGGGTTATGCTGGCAATTCTGGGGGGTACAGTGTCGGCAAGCAATGCAAATACGCCAAAGTTCCTCACGTTTCCCGTTATAGCACCCAGTGTTGAATTGTGTCCTTTATCGACAAAAGTCCAGCTATTTTTTCCATTCCATTTGTAAATGCCGAGTTTATCTATCCTGGGATGATCGGGAGGGTAGATGTACGCTATCTCCGCCCCTTTGAATGCCACATCCCCGGGCATGATCCGAAACGCGGTCCCCACCATGCGTTTATCCTTTATCAGGCTATCGGGCACAATGCGTCCAAATAGGGTTTCGTAAACGCCCGCTTTCTCAAATCGCACCCGCACCAATCCGTCATCCGAGCGCATTTCTCCGCCATCTTGTGTCGCGGTTTTCTGGATGATCCGCAGATTTTGTTTTTGTCCATTTGTCTCTATTTGCACATCTATGTCATCGGCGTGTTTTTTATCAAATGGAATGACAACCTGATATGTTTGCAAACCTGTTTGCCGAACCGCGAGGGATCGCATCGACCGTTTGGAAAATTGTGCCCGCACGGTTGGCATTTCTGACAGTGTCTGATTGGTTGAGATACGGACAACTGCGAAGGTGGGGAAATACGTTACTTTGTTGGTTATTCTCGGGTTGCGCTGTGGTGAGGTTTTATGGGAGGCAAATGTTCGAGCTGTTCCGCTCGTGTCTCGCACCCGCAGAAACACGACTGCTTTTGCGCGATTCCCCTTCGCATCCTCGGCAATAATCTGCAGGCGATGTACGCCCGGCGAGAGTTCATGCCCTGCATTGTCGGTCTTTGTCCCCGCGAATAATACGCCTGATCCCATTTCGTAATCGCCGTAAAAAGGCAGGCGATTGCCCGGTTTGCGATACAGGCTGTGAAATCGTCCCAGGCCGCGGCGGCTCATAAAAAAGTCATAAGCGAGTTCTCCGTGGCGCGTTACGTCGTATCCAAACAGCCCACAGGTTTTTTGAAATATCTCTTCGCCATTTACCAGGAGTCGCATGCGATAAGGGGCCAATCGATTTGTTAGCCGAGAGTCATTTGCGCGGTCAAACGCTTTGAGGCCCACACCAATGCGACCCCAGATTGTTATGGTATCGGGATGTGTAAAGACCTTTTCTCGTGTTCGATAGGCGAGGCGATATGATACTGGTTTGTGTCCGCTATTGACATGTGCATCTGCGTTTAAGGGCGCGAGTCCGACCGCCTGTATGGTTGGGGGTATCGTGTCTTTGATATCAAATCCATGGAGCAAGGGATTGATGGGGCGGTGTTTCGCGTCGCGCAATTCAAAGTGCAAATGCGGTACGCCAATGCCTGTGCTACCCGAATATCCCAGTACCTCTCCGCGCTTGACGGGGATTTGATCGAGGCGAAAATACAGGTTTACGCTGTATGTTCCGCGGCGGTCTTGTTCTTGCTGGACGTATTTTTCGATGCGTTTGGAAAATCCCGACAAATGCGCCCAGAGCGCGAACTGGCCATTGTCGAGTTGAACATATACCACCCGGCCATATCCCCAGGGCGATGTGCGAACCCGCCAGACGTACCCGTCGGCAATTGCTGTTATGGGATATCCTTCTTTGCCCCAGGTTTTCAAGTCGATGGCCGCGTGCAATCGCCCACCCCGATATTCGCCAAAGGTCGATGTCAATGCCGGGGGGGCATCCATGGGCCAGTGATAATTTTCTGCGTGTGCAGTGATGATGAGGGATAGGATAATACTTATGGTAGATAGGCGAAGCATGAAAAAATTCAGGAAAAAGTGGTTAGGGGTTAGTAGAGAATAGCTCAGTATAGGGCTTTTGCTCGCGCTCGTCAAGAAACTGGATTGGCTTGCTTTTATAGAAAAAAATCTTGCCAGTACAAAGTCCAACAAGTAAATTACAAAACTGGTGTGGCTGGCTGGCATCCTGCACAATCCTGTCAATCCTGTATAATGGGTACAACTTCGACAGAAGTTTATCCTGATCCTATCTGGAGGAAAAGTCTCAATGCTCTCCCAAATGCGTAGTGCTACTTTTATTAAGGCTATGATGATTATTGTTGCGGTTTCTTTTGTGGGCCTGATGGTGTTTGAATGGGGTGCTGATTTTAGCAGTCGGGGTTTTGCCGCTGTTGGTGACAATGTCGGTTCTGTGAATGGTCAGGACATTTCTGTGAAGCAATTTGAAGCCGAAGTCCAAAATGATCTTCAGCAGGCCAAGGCGCGTGGCAATCAAGACCCCGACGTGAGCCAGATTATTTCTCAGACCTGGGAACGCGTGGTTACGCAAACCCTGTTTGGGCAACAAATTGAGAAATACGGCATTGCTGTTTCCGATGCTGAAGTCAACCATATCAATCGCACACAACCCGCCGAGTGGATACAACAACAAGAATTTTTCCAGACTGATGGTACATTTGATCCCGCTAAATATAGCCAATTTCTCGACGATCCCAGCACGTACAGCGATCCTCGAATGAAGCAATTTGTTCTGTTTGCCGAAGAGAATGCGCGAAGCCAGTTGCTTTCGCAGAAACTCGAAACGTTCATTGTAGGTTCGGTGAAAGTTACCGACGCGGAGATCGAGCAATCGTATATCGAACGCAACGAAAAAGTGCGCGTGTCTTATATCGGGTTTGATGCCAATGCCATTCCCGACTCGCTCGCGCTGGTCGCGGATGCTGAGGTTCAGACTTATTACGAAGACCATCGGGACGAATACAAGGAAGATGCCGCCGTGCGCGTCGCTTTTGTTTCGTTGCCAAAAACGGCAACTGCACGCGATGAGGCCGAAGCCAAAACCGAAATTGATCGGGTTTTCGCCGAGGCCAAAGCCGGTGATGATTTTGCCGAACTCGCCAGGGCGTATTCCGATGGCCCAAGTGGCCCGCGCGGTGGTGGTCTCGGCTTTTTTGGGCGGGGTCGCATGGTCAAGCCTTTTGAAGATGCGGCTTTCGCGCTCAAAGCGGGGGAAATCTCCGATCCCATCAAAACGCAGTTTGGCTGGCATGTTATTAAGGTGGAGGAGACGAGAGGTGCGGCTGATAGCCTTGAGGTTCACGCGCGGCATATCCTCGTCGAGGTGCGCCCCGGGCGCGATACGCTCGATAGTTTGCGCGTGCTTGTCGAAGAGTTTGCAGAAATAGCCGCTGATGTCGGGTTTGACGCAGCTATCAATCAGAGGGATTTGCAAAGTCAGGACTCGGAGTTTATTACCGCTGGTAGCTTTTTCCCACTGTTGGGCAATAGCACGTCGGGTCTGGTGAACAAATTCTTGCGCGGTTCTCCCGGCGACATTTCCAGTGTTTATGAAAATGACCAGGGCATCCACGTTTTTGCTTTGCGCGAAATCCGCGAGGCGGGTCCTCGGCCTTTGGACGAAGTTAAACCGCAGATTGAGGCGAGTCTGAAAACGAAAAAGAAAGTCGAGGTTGCAGCCGGTCGGTTGGCCGAGGTGATGGGGCAGATCAAGACGGGCAAATCACTCGAAGAGGCAGCCGGATTTTTCAATCTCACAGTTCAGACACCGCAGCCTTTTGCGCGTACGGGCTTTGTTCCCAGTGTGGGGAGTCGCAATGCTTTTGTGGGCGCGGCATTTCGTTTGTCAACAGGTCAGACCAGTGAGATCGTCAAAACTGACCGCGGGGCTTATATTTTCCGTTTGGACGAAAAACAATCTGTTGATAAAACGGGTTTAGGATCGGCAAAAGGGACGTTATTGCAGCAGGTGATTTCACAAAAACGCCAGGAGGTTTTCACTGCCTGGTTTGCCGATTTGCGAGAGAATGCCGATATTGTCGATTACCGTCACTTCTTCTACTCCAATTATTAGAGGGTCGGACACGTGATTCGCCTTGCCCTATCGCAAATCAATGTCACCGTAGGTGATCTTGCGGGCAACCGTGATAAAATTCTCGACCATATTCACAGAGCACGCGATTTGGGGGCGCATATTGTTGTTTTTCCCGAGCTCGCGATTCCGGGCTATCCGCCCGAAGATTTGCTTTTTAAGCCCCGGTTTATCCAATCCAACCTCAGTGTGCTGGACGAACTCGTTCGGGCGACGCAGGGTGTTGCTGCAATTTTCGGATTTGTGGATCGTCACGACGATATCTACAATGCCGCAGCTATTGCTTGCGACGGGCACTTGATCGATGTTTATCACAAGACCTATTTGCCCAATTACGGCGTCTTTGACGAAGACCGCTATTTCCAATCTGGCAAGACCTCGGGTGTGTACCGCCTCAATGGGGTTTCTTTTGGGGTTACGATCTGCGAGGATATCTGGTATCCCGGCGGTCCCGCCAGGGAGCAAGCACTTGCCGGCGATGCCGAGGTGCTTATCAATATTTCCTCCTCACCTTTCCACGATGGCAAAGAGTTGTTGCGCGAGCAGATGATTGCTACGCGTGCGACTGATAACAGCGCTGTTCTCGCTTTTTGCAATCTCGTCGGTGGGCAGGATGAATTGATTTTTGATGGGGGTAGCCTGATTGTCGATCAAGAAGGACGCGTTATTGCGCGGGCGCCCCGGTTTGAGGAAGACCTGCTGGTGGCGGATGTTGATGTTGAGGCTGTTTTTCGCAACCGCCTGCACGATTCGCGTCGGCGCAAGGAAAAACGCGATGTTTCTTCTCCTATCGCTATTGATCTGCCCGATCTGAAACCCAAATCTGTATGTCTTTCTCCGCCTGAGAGACCAGATTTTCCTCGTCCAGATGAGCGCCTCAAAAATATTTACGATGCGCTTGTTCTGGGTACGCGCGACTATGTTTTGAAGAATGGATTTGAGAAGGTTTTCATCGGGTTGTCCGGCGGGATTGACTCGGCGCTTGTCACGGCTGTTGCCCACGATGCGCTGGGGAGAGAGAATGTGGTGTGTGTGACGATGCCTACCCAGTATTCGTCAGAGGGCACGTTTAATGACGCCCTGCAGATGGCGGGCAATCTCGATATTCGCATTCTGACGTTGCCGATTCAGGCGTTGTTCGACCAATATCTGGGTCTTCTTGCCGACGAGTTTGGCGATTTGCCTTCTGATACTGCGGAGGAGAATATCCAGCCGCGTGTTCGGGGGACTTTGCTGATGGCGCTTGCCAATAAGTTCCGCGCGCTCGTGCTTGCGCCGGGGAATAAGAGCGAGTTGAGTATGGGCTATGCCACGCTTTACGGGGATATGGCTGGTGGGTTTGCGGTTATTAAAGATATTTACAAGACGCTTGTTTATGATCTGGCGCATTATCGCAATGGTCTGTCTGATCATCCCGTTATTCCCGTTTCGATTATCGAGCGACCTCCTACGGCTGAGTTGCGCGATGATCAGAAAGATACGGATAGCTTGCCTCCTTATCCGGTGCTGGATCCGATTCTCAAAGCGTATGTGGAGGACGATGCGAGTTTGCAAGATATTATCGCGCTGGGCTATGACGAGGAACTCGTCACGCGGGTTATCCGCACGGTAGATATCAACGAATACAAACGCCGCCAGGCACCGCCAGGTATCAAGATTACACCCCGCGCATTCGGTCGCGATAGGCGATTGCCTATTACGAATCGGTGTCGAGAATATTAAGTGCGAGGAAGCTATGAGGGCTTGTGTGATTTTAGCAACAATATGTTTCTTTTGGGTGATGTCGCATACGTCATCCATCCGAGCAGAGGAAACAGAAGAAACAGAGGAAACATGGAAAAAAGTAGAAGTGGGACCAGATAAGGGGAGCTATAAGGGGAAGTTGTGGGGTTTGGATGCTTTTGCAAGGTTTGAAAATGATCAAAAGTTTGTCAAATTTACTGTTAAGCAGCAATATTCCTCTGTGAAAGCCGCTGTCGAGACCTGTAAACGAGTGGGCGGCCTGGCTGAGAGCGTCATAAGCGAGTACGGTTCCTTTGACAGTGTTCGCGAGATTAATCAACGCGCAGTGATTAATATTTTTCCCGGTCTCGTTGAGATCAACCAACAAGCCCACCGACAGGTGGTATTTACAGCCCCTTGCAATATATCAATCAAAAATAAAGACAATCCAAAAATCCGCACTGATCTTAGCGTCGAGGACAAAAGCACCACATTCAGGATGCGACTTACGTTGCCAGTAAAGACTCAGTAGTTGGAAAAAGATATCCATCGTGAATGATGCAGTAATCTACAAAAGCCCCCGCATAATGTGGGGGCTTTTTGATTTTATTCCGAATAGCCCAAACCCAAAAGGGTGTCAACGAGCCGTATTAGCTTATGCCCCGCGCAGCACAACGAAGCATTTTAATAACTGACGTTACGCAGAGGCACAATATCCTGCGCCTGTCATTCTGAGCGGAGCGCAGCGGAGTCGAAGAATCTACTATCACCTATTACCTTCAGAAGTAAAAGATGCTTCGTCAGCCTGACGGCTTCCTCAGCATGACAGAAACGCGAGACATGCGTAACTGATTCTTGGGCAGGCCACATAGGATGATCCCGAGTTGGTCTGGCAACAAAGGTTCAATCGCGCCAAATATCGAGAATTGGCAACTGATGGTAGCTCCGCGACTTAAAAAACCTATCAAACTCGACCGTGGAAGGAAATTCAACTGTGATTTCGTTCTCCAATCTTTCCAGGACTTTGTCGCCTATTAGTGTTGCCGATCTTCCCTGTAAGGCTTTTTCGTACCATACATCAAGCTCGTCTTCTGTTATTACGCTTTGAATTCTGTTTGCACCACCAAATTGTCGCAATACCGAAATTAGAACGTCTTTCTCGCACGCTTTACAAACAATGATGATTCTATCGGCTGAAATGTTATTAGAAATATCGTCTGCCATTTCGGGTGTCAGGGATAAATGCTTTATTTGAATAGCGACGCCAAAATTCGCCCACATATCAAGCCCTCTATCAGCGGCGTTCGTCACGCCAACTCTATAGACCTTAGCATCTTGATACGTCTCGGGCATTGCTTGAGACAATCCGAGTACTTTTTCCGTGAAGTCGGAAAACTCCCGGAGAATCGCGTTTTCAATATTCTCAATCTTCACACCGACTTTTACTTCAAGAGCTTCTAAAAGCGTTGAGAACAAGGCATAGACCACAATTTCAAAAATTTTATCGACGCTTCTCGCCAAACCGGGGTCACGTCGGAAACCCGCAATAAAGTTCTGCAATTTGAAACTCGTTCGGTCTGAATATCTCACATAATCTAACCATTTCGACATTTGGGCGTGTTTCTGTCTAAAAGCCTCGTAAATGTAGGCTTCTACTGCGCCGTTATATCTGCGATTTATCTCTCCCAATGTCATCAGAACGGGTGGAGGTGTCGCATTTAAATCAAAAAGATTGTCCTGGAATCGCGCGCTTGAGGTCGAAGATCTTCCCAAAATTCTCATACAAACCTCATCGCGCCATTTTCTTGACTGCGTTCGATAAGTTTCCAAATCTTTAAGCTCAATGTCGCCGACCACTCTATCCCTGTGGAGTATCTCTGCAATCTGTATCGGTTTGTAGAGATGGATACGGGCTTTTTTGATCACGGTATCCAGGCTTCGTTTTGCAGCACGATTGTCCATTGAGTATAAGCCCTGATGTTTCTATAAAAGTGTGAGTTGTTTCGCGGGAAGTTCTGGGCGTTTTCGTTGTATTAAGGCTTCTTGCATTTTCTCGGCAATCGCGCGAATTACGGGAATTGCCACGCTATTTCCGGTCTGCTTACGAAGTTGTGTGATATTTACGACAATCTTAAAATCTTCGGGGAAACCCTGTAGCCGCAAGAGTTCTCGCCCTGAAAGGCGACGAATGCCATTTACCAAAAGATAGTTATAAGATGCCCCGGCTCGCAAAGCACATGAAAACGGCAATACTGATATATTACCGCCTTTATTTTCATGCCAGATAGAGGGATAAAACGGTTCAATTTTGCATTTTTCAAAACGCGATTTTCGGATTCTCTCCGATGCAAACAAACTTGGATCTACTTCGCTATCTGGCTCGATAATCTCTGATAGGGGCTTATAATCCCCGTTACCGGTCGGAAAAGTGAATGCGATGGGGTCTCGAAATCCAATAATAAAAATCCGTTCTCTCTTTTGAGGCACCCCGAAATCGAGTGCGTTCAAAATTTTATGGTATATGGTGTACCCCAGTTCTTGAAGATGTTCGCAGATTACCCGAAAAGTTCTGCCACTATCGTGGCTCACCAACTGTCTTACGTTTTCAAGAAGAAATGCCTGTGGTTGCTTTGCTCTCAAAATCCGTTCTATATCAAAGAATAACGTGCCCCGCGTATCTTCAAACCCCTGTTTGTTGCCGATAATACTAAACGGTTGGCAAGGGAACCCCGCCAATAAAATATCGTGTTCCGGAATCGTAGCTTCCTCAATTTGCGTAATGTCGCCCGCTGGCATTTCACCAAAGTTATGATAATAGGTCTGTTGAGCCGGTTCGTCCCACTCAGAACTAAACACACAGGTGCCACCTAAGTCTTCAAATGGAATACGCATCCCGCCAATACCAGCAAACAAATCAATAAATGTCCAATTACCTGCATTCACTCTCGGGTCATTCCTATCTAAGGTCGTATTTCTTAAAATTAGAGCGGTCTTTCAAGCAATATAGCCCAAAGCCAAAAAGGTGTCAACGAACCGTCTTATATTACATCCTGCGCATTACGAAGTAATATACAAAAGCCCCCAAAATGTGAGGGCTTTTTATATTGTACCGAGATTTATCGACCTACCACGTAACGGGCGGTTTCAATAGTTACCTCTGGGTGTTGTTGTCGCCATTTGGGATACAGACTCCACCACTCAGATTTCTCAACCCATGACGGGCTGGGGAACTCTTCTATGCCTGCCTTAATCAGCTTCGGGCGAATGCGTCTGATGAAGCTGGATGTCCAACTGGAGTCGAGTTGCTTCTGATCGCCATCGAAGACAATAATGATGCGAAGATACGTTTCGCCGCTGGCGTCAGAACCGTATTCGTCAACAGTCGGTACCACCACAATGGGGTCGAACACGAACTCATCCGACGAGAAACGTTCCGCAGTGGTCTCACGGACAATGGTTTGGACTTTCTCATTTTGTTCCTGTGTCATCACAGCGTCTCCGTATAGTGTCTCTGTCAATGTATAGGATCCTTCTTCTGCGGATGATATTTTGTGCAATATAGCCCAAATCCAACGCCTGTTGGGCATCGAAACACAAGTCTTCGAGATAGGCACCGGGAATTCGGTTTTTTGCGCGAACCAGATTGCTTCTGGCGCGGTTCAGCCATTCCCGAGGGTCGTCGGGCGGGAAGCGTTCAGGCTGCTTCATATATGACCCTTCCCTCTTGCAGTGCGGGCTTGATCACCAGTGCGTGACTATCCTTGTAACGTTCCATCTGCGCTGGCGTGACCACGATTGCATCGACTGCTACGCCAATGCCGCGCAGGTTTCCGTAGATGTCTCCCATAACAGTCCACGAATCACTGTCGTCCTTTACGACGAGCAGATCAACGTCGCTATGGCGGTTCAAGTCGCCCCTCGCGGCGGACCCAAAGAGAATGATCTTCTCTGGATGAGCGACCTCTACAATGCGCCGGATGATGTCGTTCAGGGTTGATTGGTCCAGCATCGTACTGCCTTTTGTTTTATAGTTCATATCATATGTAACTGTAGGATAGTGGTCAGCGAGCAGCAGTTAGCTGACACGAAAAATTCCGATAGGCTTCAATTTCAGCGAGAATATCCTCTTCTGTGAGAGTTTGAATCTGAGAGAGTGACTGCGTCTTCTTCAACAGGGCGCGTAACTCATTCTTCCGCTCTACTGTGGGCTGCTCTATTGAACGCAGGGTAATTTCCACTTCTTGACCTGTTTGAAAAGGAACATCAGAAAGCACAATCTGTTTGGGGTCTTGGACTACAAGACGCCTGCGATAAGTATTCATGACTTAAATCCTCCAATTCACACTTCTTATTTTGCAATATAGCCCAAACCCAAAGGGGTGTCAACGAGCCGTATAAAATTATGCCCCGCGCAGTACAACGAAGTATTTTAATAAAAAGAGAGCGAGCCAAAAAGGACTCGCTCTTTCATTTTAGAGAAATAGAAAACAGCCCAGGGTGTCAGCCTCTGGGATGTTTATTGTGTGTCATACCATACTCCTAACCCACGGGTTTGCCAAAGGCACTGGCAAATATCAGAAAGTCTGAGAATACGACCGCACCATCCCCGTCCAAATCTGCCGAGGGATTGTATTCCAGTTCTCCTTCCATCGTGCCAAAGGCAGAAGTAAAAAGTAGAAAATCAGAGAAATCGACATCCCCATCCCTATCCATATCACCATTCCGTGCCAGAGGCGATTCATGGCGGATTACTATAAAGGCCTGGAACATCGTTTCAGAAGTGTATGTTCCCAGGAGAGAAACGGTATCTCCTACCATCAGGTCGGTAATAGGAAAAATGATGCGTGCGAAATCATCAGGATTATAAAACAAAAAGATCTTGAGGATCTCTTCAGCACTTATTTGGCCTGGGGAAACTGTCAGGGCCTCTGAAGCATCTATCTGTATCTGTTGGTTGCCAGGTTGAATGACAAATGATTTTGTTTCAGCATTGACGCTTTGAACCTTGACCTCCAGAATTTCAGAAATTACTGGATCTGGTTCTTCTGGTGGTATTTGCAACACTATTTGTAAATCTGTCACGCTTTTTCCATCGACGACCTGAACCAATTCTGTAGGATCGACCTCGCCCGTCAAGAGATTGACCCCTTTATACCCAAATATCTGAATCTCCTGGCCGGTTTGTTCGTTCACTGCACGATGTGCCATCAATATCGCGTAAGATCCATCCGGCACATGTTTCAAATCAAATGTCATTTGTTCATTGGAATCGGTAATGCGGACAAAAGACCATAGAATAAAATCATCGAATTCTTCGAGTAATGGGAAAATATGTCTAAATCGCTCAGGGTCAATGAGCGCAGCCCCAGCAGAACGATCACCGCTTACTGTAAAACCATCAGGTAAGGTGTCCACAATGCCTACACCAGAAACAACAGCATTCGGCAGTTCTGCGGTCCCAAAAAAATACTGCTGCTGTTCATCAATAGGATCTATGTCTGACTCACCAAAAAGGACTTGATAGGTGGCACCTTTTGGCAGGCTGATGGTGCCTGTTAATGTCAAGCTATCTGGACTAATGGCCAGATCCTGCGCGATTGTGATATCTAAAAGCAGGTCAATAGGATAGGAAATAACATCTCGGTCAATATCAAAGTACTTAGTGATAGTTACCTGGGTGATGCTGTCGCCATCGAAATAGGGCAAAGTTTCAGGTTCCCTCAATTCGTAAAAAGTTACGACTGGTTTATTCATTGTGATTTCAAATCTCTGCATGCCACTCGGCACGGGTGGATTCTTCACATCTTCCTGGAGTGTCACGCCGCCTATCACAAATGAGGTTACAGCCGTCTCAATCTCCTGCCCCCATATAGGGCTCCCCATCACACCAGTAGTCAGTGCTACCACAAGGATCCTGCGAATATATGTTGACATGACAGAGTTCATTTTAACCTCCCGTTCTTCTGCCATAAGAAAAACCGAGCCCAACAGAGAAGGAAAGGGCGTGGTTCATCAGGCCACGTTTTTCTGCTGTGTGAGAATCAAAATCTATGATATAGAAAGTGGTTTTGTTGATAGATCGGATGCTCCTGGTGTATAGAATCTCTGTTGTGACTATCCATGGTTTGAAAATTGCTATCTGTGTACCGATCCCGCCAGCAAAACCAAAGTCCATAGATTTGAATTCAAAGCGATTTTGGCCCTGCCCGTATCTTTTTGCCAGTATTTCTTCTCCTCGGTTTTTGATCTTGAATGCTATCGTAGGCCCGGCGAGTATAGACAAAGAGGGTCCCCGAGAAGGAGCGAAGACTGTAAAAACTCCCAATCCTGAAAGTTCGATGTAGTCAATGTATAATCCGGTATAATAATAAAAATCGTCCTCTCTTGCTCCTTTTGGGACATAGTCGCCATGAGCTTGAAGGCTAAAGCGGTTCTGTATTGGAATGGTTACAGAGGCGCCTATCCTCATACTTCTGCGCGGCGTGCCCTGATGATCAAAACCACCGATTTTTGTCATATTTCCACCCCACCGGACAGCGACGATGTGCTGTCCGAAAATAGGAGCAGAATAAGACATTATCAACAAGACCAGGATACTCATAAAGTATTTCATATCTTCTCCTCAAGGAAGGCTGCCAGCATTCCACAGGAGTACATCAGAGGCGGAGAGGGCAATCTGGTTTGGAACAATGCCATTAAAGGATACATTGTATCATCTGCTTAATGTATCATTTCCCCAAAGTAATCTGTTTCCACAACATAGACTTATAGGCTGAAGATTTGTTCCTTATATGCGTCTTGAGCTTTCACCATACCACCTTGGGGTTTTGACCTGAAAGGAAAACAAAAAAGCACGCTCTAAACAGAGCGTGCTTTCTCCTTTCTGTTTCTCCGATTTACTTCACATTGTGATAGTCCTTGTACCACGCGACAAAATTTGCAAGCCCTGTTTCTATGGGCGTTGAGGGATTGTAGCCCACATCTCGCATTAGCTCCGAAACATCTGCTGCATTATCCTGTACGTCTCCGGGCTGCATGGGCAAATCTTTTCGGATAGCCTTTTTGCCCAATAAATCCTCCAATAGCGAGAGGAAATACTCCAGTTCTATGACATTGGGATTGCCAATATTGTAAATGCGATAGGGGCTGGAACTCGATCCCGGTTCGGGACATTGTCCTGTCCACTCGGGATCTGGCTTTGCGGGATTTGACAGTACGCGAACTATCCCTTTGACAATGTCGCCGACATACGTAAAACTGCGACGCATCTTGCCGTGATTATAGACTTTGACCGGTCGATCTTCCAAAATGGCTTTGGTCCACAAGTAGGCGACAAAATCCGGACGTCCCCAGGGTCCATACACAGAGAAAAAGCGCAATCCTGTGGTCGGAATGCCGTGCAAATGGCTATACACATGCGCCATTAGTTCATCTGATTTTTTTGTCGCCGCGTACAAGCTGATCGGATGATCGACGTTTTGACGGACGCCATGAGGCGTGGTGGCGTTCAAGCCATAAACAGAACTCGACGACGCATAGACCAGATGTTCGATATCGCAATGGCGACATCCCTCCAGGATGTTGAGAAAACCCATCACATTGCTTTTGACATAAACCAAAGGGTTTTCCAGACTGTAACGCACGCCTGTCTGACCTGCGAGATTGATGACATGAGAAAAATGCTCTGCGCGAAAAAGGTCTGCGATTCCCTTTTCGTCCTCGAGATGCATGCGAACAAATTTGAATCCGTCTTCCCGCTTTAGAATAGATAGGCGATCTTCTTTGAGCTGGGTATTGTAATAATCGTTCACATTGTCCAATCCGACTACTGAATAACCCATTTCGAGCAGTAGTTTGGAAAGATGAAATCCAATAAATCCCGCAGCACCTGTCACGAGTACGCGCAGCGCAACATCAGTCATGTTTAATTCTTATCCTTTCAATACTGAATACAATCTCCCTTGCCCTCCCACGATCATCCACAATATAGTCCAGAGCCAAAAAGGTGTCAACGAACCGTGGGTCAGATAAAAAAATAAAAAAGCACGCTCTAATCAATCGGAGCGTGCTTTCTCATTTCTATTTCTAAAAATACTATTCAGCACCTGTCACGCGCAGCCGTATAAACGCCCGTGCCAGTGCTGTTTGTGCGCGTTCTACATCTACGTCGGGTGTGCGGTTGTCCAATCGCTCTTGTGCCCGATCTCGTGCGGCGCGCGCGCGTTCTATGTCGATCTCATCGCCAAACTCGGCTGCTTCTGCGAGGATTGTTGCACCGTCACCCGATACATTGGCGAATCCACCGCTGATGGCGAGGGTGCGCTCGGTGCCATCTGCTTCTCGGAGACCGACCCGACCAATGCCGAGTGCGGCCAGCAGGGGCTGGTGGCGCGCCAGTACGCCAAAACTGCCGTCAACTCCCGGCGCTTGAAAATGCACAATTTCGCCAGAGTACACGGTTTTTTCGGGTGTTACGATGTCTAATTGGAAAGAGGCCATTTTTAAAGGCGGTGAGACGTGAAACGTGAGACGTGAGAGAGGTAGGGTGGCCCTCTCACCTTTTACGTCTTACTTCTTACCTGATTCTCAAAGTGTTTTCGCTTTCTCAACTGCTTGCTCAATTGGTCCGACCATGTAAAATGCCTGTTCGGGCAGGTCGTCGTGTACGCCTTCGACGAGTTCTTTAAAGCCGCGCACGGTGTCTTCTACATTCACATATTCACCGGGAATACCCGTAAATACTTCACCCACTGTAAAGGGCTGTGTCAGGAATAGCTGGATGCGACGCGCGCGCGCTACGACGATGCGGTCTTCGTCTGATAGTTCGTCGATACCCAGAATTGCGATAATTTCGCGCAGGTCGCGGTAGCGCTGCAAAATTTGCTGCACTTGTTGTGCCACATTGTAGTGTTCATCGCCCACCGCGCGGGGGTCGAGGATGCGCGATGAAGACGCCAGCGGATCTACTGCGGGATACAGTACCTGGTCGGCGAGGGCGCGGTCGAGCACAATGCGTCCGTCGAGGTGCGAAAATGCCGTTACGACACCGGGATCGGTGTAATCGTCGGCGGGCACGTAGATGGCCTGTACTGATGTAATAGATCCCTTTTGCGTGGTCGTAATGCGCTCCTGCAAGCCGCCCATCTCGGTTGCCAGGGTCGGCTGATATCCCACGGCCGATGGCATACGGCCCAATAGTGCGGATACTTCTGCGCCCGCGAGAATAAAGCGGAAGATGTTGTCGATAAATAGCAATACGTCCTGGCCGTGTTCATCGCGGAAGTTCTCCGCCATTGTCAATCCGGTCAGTGCCACGCGCTGGCGTGCGCCGGGCGGTTCATTCATCTGACCGAAGACCATGGCGGTTTTGTCGATCACATCGGCTTCGATCATTTCGAGCATCAGGTCATTGCCTTCGCGCGTGCGCTCGCCCACGCCGGCAAATACGGAATATCCGCCGTGACCCGAAGCCACGTTGTTGATGAGTTCTTTTAATATCACGGTTTTACCCACGCCTGCCCCGCCAAATAGGCCCAGCTTACCGCCGCGGGCAAATGGGCATATCAGGTCCATCACTTTGATGCCCGTTTCGAGCACTTGATCGGATGTCACCTGTTCTGAGTGTTCGGGTGGATCGCGGTGCAGGGGGAGTCGCGGCGTACCATCGGGCACTGGACCTTTGCCATCGATGGGGTCGCCAATCACATTGAACAAGCGTCCCAAAACATTTTCACCTACGGGTACCGTGATAGGTCCCTCCGTATCCACCACTGCGGTGCCGCGCACCAGCCCGTCGGTGGAATCCATTGCAACACAGCGCACCCTGTTTTCGCCCAGATGCTGCTGCACTTCGAGCACCAGCCGGGGGTCCGTATTTTCGACTTCTAACGCATTGTATATGGGGGGCAGGTCGCCTTCAAATGCCACATCGATGACAACACCCACGATTTCTTTGATCACACCCTGGTTCATAATTGGCCTCTCCACTACTGGGCAACGGCTTCGGCGCCGCCGATAATATCCATCAGTTCCAGTGTAATTGACGACTGGCGTTCTTTGTTCATTTCGCGGGTCAATTCTTCGATTACGTCACCCGCATTTTTGGTTGCATTGTCCATTGCGCGCATTCGCGCGGCCTGTTCACCGGCGTTGGATTCCAAGAGGGCACGCCACACTTGAAAATTCACATGACGCGGGACCAGGGTCTCCAACAACACTTCCGGCGATGGTTCAAATAAATAAACACCTGTTGCTTCGCCTTTGCGGGGCACAATGGGCAACAATTGTTCCGAAACGGGCTGTTGTTGTGCGACCGAGACAAAGGCGTTGTAAATGAGCATCACGCGATCAACTTCACCCGATAAGAATTGATTCACCGCGTCTTCGGCGATAGAAATAGCCGAGGCAAAGGACAGGGCGCGAAACACGTCTTCATAGTCATTCAGGATCTCGCAATTGCGATTTCTAAAAAAACTGCGGCCTTTGCGCCCCACTGCGATTACGCCATCATCGGGGGACAGGGCATTGAACGCGTGGCGGCAGGAATTGGTGTTAAAACTGCCGCACAAACCGCGATCAGAGGTCAAGACTATGAGCGCCGTGCGGTCGATCGCGCGTTCTGTCATCAGCGGATGTGAAAGCGAATCCATGCTGCTGAGCCGCTGTAAAACGCGATCCAGTTGCTGTGCATAGGGCCGCGCAGCCGCAATGGCTTCTTGTGCCCGCCGCATGCGAGCCGCTGCCACGAGTTGCATGGCATTGGTCACGCTCTGGATATTTGTGATGCTTGCAACGCGCGTTCTCAGTTGTCTTAAGGTTGCCACATCCGGTCCTTTGTTCTCTTATACCGAAACGCGGAAGCCGCGCTTAAAGTTCTCGATGGCTTCTGTGAGTTTTTCGGCATTTTCATCGCTCAGATCTTCGCTTTCGCGGATTTCTTCCATCAACTCACTGTGGCCTATGTGCGCCAACAATTCTCGCTCAAAGCGACGCACATCTTCAGTGGGTAAATCACCGACCAGATTGGCGGCAAAAAGTGCCACGGTCTGTTCTTGTAGAGACATCGGCGAGTATTGATCTTGCTTGAGAATTTCGATTAACTTCTCGCCGTGGTTCAACAAATTCTGAGTTGAGGCATCCAGGCCTTCTGTGCCGAACATCGCAAAGGCTTTGACTTCGTTGTAGCGGGAGATATCGGCTTTGATGGTTCTGGCAACGGCTTTCATCGCGCCCGTCTGTGCCGAACTGCCCACGCGCGATACCGACGCACCCACATCCATGGCAGGGCGGATACCCGCGTAAAATAACTCGGGTTTGAGCAAGATCTGCCCATCGGTAATCGATATCACATTGGTGGGCACAAAGGTGGATACATCGCCCTCCAGAATTTCGATTACGGGCAATGCGGTGAGCGAACCCGCGCCCTCTGCATCACTCATCTTGGCGGCGCGCTCGAGCAGACGCGAGTGCAAATAAAATACGTCGCCAGGATAGGCTTCGCGGCCCGGCGGGCGGCGCAATATCAGTGACATCTCGCGATAAGCCCACGCTTGTTTGGACAAATCGTCGTAAATGATCATCGCGTGTTCGCCCTTGTCGCGGAAATACTCGCCCATTGAGCAGCCCGAATAAGGGGATAGAAATTGAAGCGGAGCGGGTTCGCTGGCTGTAGCCGATACGACAATGGTGTATTCCATAGCGCCATTGGCTTCCAGTTCGGCCACGACTTTGGCTACTGTCGAAGCCTTTTGCCCAATGGCGACATAGATGCACTTTACGTCGCTGTTTTTCTGGTTGATGATGGTATCGACGCCAATGGCTGTTTTGCCCGTTTGCCGGTCTCCGATGATCAATTCTCGCTGTCCCCGCCCGATTGGGACGGTTGAGTCGATTACTTTTAATCCGGTCATCAGGGCTTCGGTTACGGGCTGCCGGTCAATGACGCCGGGCGCCTTGCGTTCAATGGGAAGCGTTGCTTCGGCGTCAATTGGGCCTTTGCCATCTATTGGCATGCCGAGTGGATTTACCACGCGGCCCAGGAGGGCTTCGCCCACGGGTACTTCGGCAATGCGTTGGGTGCGTTTGGCCTCGTCGCCTTCGCGGATCAATGTGTCATCGCCAAATAACACACAGCCCACGTTGTCTTCTTCGAGGTTGAGTGCCATCCCCATAATGCCGTTGGGGAATTCGACCAGTTCGCTGGTCTGCACGTTGCCCAATCCCTGCACGCGGGCCACGCCATCCCCCACTTGCTGTACGGTGCCGCTTTCATAGACATCTATTTCAATCCTGGAATCCAGGATATGCTGTTTGAGCAGTGCCGAAATTTCGTCGGGGCGAATCTGTAAATTCGTCGCCATGTTTGCCTACCTTCTCTTAATCAGACACGAGGCGTTGTCGCAACCGATTGAGTTGCGTCGCCAGTGTGCCATCAAATACACGGTCACCGAGCCGCACCACAAACCCGGCCTTTAACTGTTCGTCTATTGTCGTTTCCAATCGCACCTGCTTGCCAGAATAGGTCGAGAGCTTTGCAATTAATTGCGTTTCCTGTTCAGAGGACAGGGGCGCAGCGACCGTCAGCTGGGCTGTGGCCTGACCGCGCCGGTCTTCCAATACGGATAGGAAATCCGACAGCAACTCGGGCAATACGCGCTCGCGGCGATTATCGCAAAGCAGCAGTAGAAACCTGAGGGTCACATCCTCGACTTTTCCGGCGAGCAACTCGTTCAATACCGCGCGCTTTTGTTCAGATCGCATCATCGGATCTGCGACAAATCTCCGCAGGTCTTCCGAGGCGTGCAACAAGTCCAATAATGCCTGCACATCGGCTTCAACCCGATCCAATACCCCGCTGTCTTGCGCGGCATCGATCAATGCGCTGGTATATCGGATGGAAACGGCTGACTGGCTCACAAAAAATTCCTTTATCAGCTTTCAACCCGCCCTTCTGGACGCCTGCTTAAAGCATGCAGGCGTGACAATTGTCATTAATGAGCTATGCGTACGTCATCGCGGCAGGGTTTTAGCCGCGATCCACGGGGTAGTTGGGTGGGCTGACTACTGACTACTCAATTTTGCTGTGTATCTGGCATGCGGTTGATGAAATCATCTACGATTTTTTTGTTGTGCTCGTCGTCCAAATTTTCCTCCAGCAATTGTCCCGCAGCGAGAATCGCCAGTTCGGCTGTTTGCTGACGCAATGTCTGGAGAGCCTGATTGCGCTCTTGTTGAATGGTGCGACGCGCCTGTTCGAGAAGCTGTTGGGCGTCGGCTTCGGCGCGTTCTTGCACGTCCCGAGCGACCTGTTCGGCGTCTTCGCGCGCTTTGTTAATCGCAGCCTGAGCTTCTGCCTGCGCCTGTGCGAGTGCCTGTTTGTTCTCTTCGGCGGACCGTTCGGCTTCGGCACGCGCTTTATCAGCTTGCTCGAGTGCTTCGCGGATGCGCGTTTCTCGCTGGTCGAGTGCCGATAACAACGGCCCCCAAACAAATTTCTTCAAAACGAGCAAAACGAACACAAATGTGATGAGCGTCCAGATGATCAAGCCCGGGTTTGGACTCAACAAATCCATTGTTATGTCTCTCTTTCACCGCGTTCTGTTCGCGCGGTTTATTTGAATACCAACAATACGCAGATCACCACGCCGAACAATGCCACACCTTCGACCAGTGCTGCAGCAATAATCATCGTTGATCGAATATCGCCAATTGCTTCGGGCTGACGAGAAATGCCTTCTACTGCGCCTCGACCAATTTGACCGATGCCCACGCCAGCACCCAGCGCAGCCAAGCCAGCACCAATACCAGCCGACAAATATCCGTAAGCTTCAGCGCCAAGACCTTCCACAGTACTCCTCCTTGTGAGTTGAGACAATCAATGCTCCTGATGCATACACAGGCCCACAAATAGGGCGGTCAGGAGCGTGAATACATAAGCTTGAAGAAAAGCGATGAAAATTTCCAACATGTACATTGCCAATGCAAAAGCAATGGCAATGGGGGCGACAAGATATCCGAGAATAAAAATGATGCCGATCAAAGACAATATTACGACATGACCGGCCAGCATATTGGCAAAGAGACGAATGCACAGTGCAAATGGTTTGGTCAAGAGGCCCAAAAATTCCAGCGGGATCATGAGGGGCAGCAATGCAACTGGCAGATTGGGGGGGATCAGGCCCTTGAAAAAACCGAATAAGCCATTGTGTTTGATTCCCGCGCCGAGCATCATCGCAAATGAAATACCCGCCAGTGTAGCTGTCACATTGATATTGCCCGTTGCGGTTTGTCCAAAGGGAATTAAGCCCAGGAGATTGCAGAACAGGATGAAAAAAAAGACCGTCATTAGAAACGGCATGTATTTCGGGGCGTCCCGCTCTCCCAGATTGGGCCGGGCGACGTCGTCGCGGATAAATATGGCGATGGCCTCAATCGCATTGGCAAAGCCCGAAGGAATGAGTCCGCGTCGTTTTGTGGAAGTGATCAGGGTGAGAATGAGTAATAGGGAGGCGACCCACATCATGACCAGGTGGCCGGTAATTGACATATCGATGCCAAAAAGATCAAAATGGGGAAGGGGAATATGGAGTGGACCGAGGTGAAGCTCGTGATGGTCTGTGATATGCTCGAGGATGAAACTGCCGCCACTTTGCTCCTCTGCCTGTGCTGCCATCCGTCAGACTCCTGAATTATTGGCTTTGTCGGACGGGCACCCGACGAAGAACCGAATTTCTAAAATCTGAAACACTACATAAAATAAAAATAGTGAAAGAGTCAAGCTAAAAACGTGAAGTTTGACTAATTTTAGAGCGACAAAAAAGAAAACCAGTACAATAATAAGGCGAATCCCCATGCCGCCGAATACGACTGTCATAAATGTGCGGTTGTCCCGGCGCATGCCCCACAATGCGAGCCATGCGCCAGCGAGTGCATTCAGGGTGCAAATCGCACAGCCAACCCCTGCGGCAATGAGCACATCTGTTCCTTTCCACAGGTAGATTGGGTATCCTCCGAGGATCCACGCGACCAACAAGACCACGGCAATTTGTTTGACAAAATTCCTCACGCATCTTCCTCCGATTTGCGGTCCATTTTTAAGACGGCTTTAAAGAAGTGGTAAAATCCCGCAGCAATGCCTATCAGACCACCGATTAAGGTCAATAGGGGCGAGGTATCAAATTTGCCATCTGCCCAATGCCCGGCAAATATACATAGCAATATTGTCGCGATCAGTTGAATGCCCAGGGTTAAATAGGGTCCGACACTGCGATAGGCTTGACCGAGTGATGAGGATTTGTCCGTATTGTGTTCTTTCATTTTGGAGCCTTTACCAATGGTGAACCGAATGCCCGCTGCCGGGAAACCAGATGGTATCTACTGTTGCCGAGATTGCCACGCCGAGGATGAACCCAACGAGGATACCGAGAAATAATGGCTGGCCTTTGCGGTATAGCGCGATGCCGCCGATTTGCAAGATGAGCAATTTGCACAACCATACGAGAAATATTGTAAAGATCGTTCCCCGCACAGCTTGTGTTTCCATGATGGCAAATCCAACGGGATGCAAGGGCCACCAGGATACGCGATACCGCAACAATGTCAATAGTGCCATTCCGGCTGCGCCAAAACCGAAAAATCCAATTCGCTTCCAGTCTGGTGGGTTGAAGGTTTGCATCTGTCGGATCCAGTAGTCAAAGATCCGCGGATGTGTGCGAAACTCAAATGCTCTGAAATTATACGCGCCTGTCTCATAGCCCAGATACAGTGTAAATGCCACCGATGAAATGGCCGCTGCAATGCCCGCCAATACCAGAGCAGTCGCCACCATGCGTTTGCGTCCTTTTATGGCTGCTGTAATCCACGAGCAATGCGCCATACTGGCCATGGCGAGACTTTTGGCGTCTGTAAAATACGCAAAAGAAAATGCAAAATTTGCCATGCTCGCCGCCGGGGTATTTGCCGAGCCGAGGGTGTAGAGCGCGAAGGTGGGGGGCATCATGGAGCCGCGCAAATAGACCAATCCGCTTTCGGCAATGACCCGGGCTATGCCTATGTACAATATTCCCATGCCGATCAAGAAGGGTACGATCACATACCATGCCATGCCCGAGGTGTGCAGCCATCCGATGATGAATAACAGCCCGGCCAGGCCCCCTATGCCCGCTGTGCGGTAGGACATGAGTTCTTCGGAGTCGTCTAATTTCTTTCGCCCCCTGATGGCATGCCAAACGCCTTTGAGATGTTCGCGTCCCATCCACAATCCCAGGCACAGCATACATGCGAGTGCGCCAAATGCCTGCCACGCATTGGCTGCGTGTGTTGAGGACCACAATCCCGGCGTTCCAATGGTGTATCCGATTCGGTTAAAGGTATAGACTTCGGCTACGACGAGTAGATAAAAAAACCAGATTGAAAATAATACGTCCAGGCTGGTCCAGTATGCAAATCCCGCGATAAAAAATTGTATTCCGATATAAAAATACCGATCTGGAATATATCGGCTGATATGCAAAAATGTGACGCCGTCGCCCGCTCGCGTGATTGGAATTTTTGGGAAATCGGGCATGAAGTACGATAGGATATTCCAGCATATTACAGTTAGTGGAATTGCCATGCCGATCCAGAATGCTGGGCGGCCTACGAGAGGAGGCCATATTTTTTTGTTTTCTTCCCTTACGAGTTCCAACGCGACCTGAGCCGCGGGAAATGGCAGCTTTTCGTGTTCGGACCACTGTCGTCGCAAAATCACTGCGATGCACAAGCATGTCCAGGTAATTGCACCGGCAAATGCAAACCACCAGAATAGGGGTACTACCCACACTTCCCACGGTATTGCATGGCCGGGCGGTAAGCCTTCAAAAAAGAGGCGCATCGCCCCATTTTCATCTGTGGGGAATAACCAGCGCGGCAAATGGGGATGGAGAAATTCGGACCAGCGGTTTTGCGCGGAGGCAAAATAATAGGGGGTTGCCAGGTGCCCCATGATCAGGCCGGTAAAATTCATGAGGGGAAATAATGCGCCCACCAGCCCCATGGAAAATACGATGGCCATTTCGAGAGGGGAAAACGCGGCACGGGGCCAGTATTTTCGCAATAATACGTTCAATCCCAGCGATAGCAGTACAAATGGGATCATGAGTGCCATCGCCATGTAGCTGAATACCATCTGGTTGATGTGAATTACATAGAGTCCGTAGATCGGCCATGTATTTACAGTTATGACCAGTCCCAGACCCAGCAAGACACAACGCATGGTTACGCGGTCGCGATTGGGCAGGGCTTCGGTGTTGTTTACGGGTTGCGCGAGTGCCATGAGATGTGGTTCCGTTACTCTTCACTCAGCGTTAAGCGCAAAATCGCATCGGGCTGGTTGAGGACCACGTACACTGCGCCATCTGGTCCGGATATAGCCTCGCGCACCCGTCCCGCGTTTTTCAGTATGACTTCTTCGTGTATCACACGATCTCCGTGAACGGAGAGGACCCGTACATCTTCGTATTTCAAAGATGCCACGAGCAATTTATTTTGCCATTTGGGGAACATGTTACCCCGATAAAAATTGATGCCGCAGATGGCGATTGATGGTCGCCAATAAAGGGTTGGCTGTTCCATTCCCTGTTGGTGTACGCGTTCAGATACGATTGTGCCGTTGTAGTTGAGGCCATAAGTAATTTCGGGCCATCCGTAATTTTTTCCTTTGGCAACGACATTTAGTTCGTCACCTCCCATTGGACCGTGTTCGCCGTCCCATATTTTTCCTGTGATTGGATTGACTGTCAGACCCTGGGGATTGCGATGGCCATAGGAATAGATGGTTTTGAGTGCGCCATCTCGTCCCACAAAAGGATTGTCTTTGGGTATGCGTCCGTCTGTGTGGATGCGGTGAACCTTGCCGTTTGGCCGGGTCAAATCCTGTGCCTGGTTTTGCGCGCCCCGGTCTCCGATTGCAAAATAGAGGTATCCGTCTGCGTCGAATACGATGCGACAGCCGTAGTGATGCCGGGTGGTGCTATAGGTTTCATGTGGGGCTTCGTAGATGACTTCCTGGTTGACCCAGGTGTTATCCCTGATGTGACCGCGCACGAGGCGCGTCATGGCTGGGGATCGGCGCCGTCCTTCAAGGCGGGCGATTTCATGGCTATAGGCGAGGTAAATCCATCTATTTTCGTCGTAATTCGGATCTATTGCCACGTCCATCAATCCGCCTTGCCCGCCATGGAGGACCTGGGGTGTTCCCGCAACGGGGTCGGGGAGGAGTTGTCCGTTTTTAACCATTCGCAGCGAGCCTGGCCGCTCGGTAATCAATGCTGTTTGTGGATCGATAAAGTCGATTGCCCAGGGGATTTTCAGGTCCTGGATCCAGATATCGACATTGATATCGTAGTCCAGTGTTTGTATAAAGTCGGGCGGTGGGGGTTTGGGTTGGCCCACTTCTTTTTCTTGCTGTTCGATGAATTCTACGATCATCGCAATCTGCCTGTCTGTGAGCTGTTTTCCATAGCCCGGCATGCCCAAATCCGTGAGTCCGTTTTTGATGTTTCGGATGCGATAGCCGCGCCCGTCTCCGTATTTCCAGATGCCATCGACCATGCTCGGTGCATTGCCCCCTCTCAGGTCGGGACCGTGACACTGCGCGCAATATGTCGCGTACAGGGCTTTTCCATCCTGCGCAAATACCGGGTGATGCAATACGCTCAAGATACAGATTAGGATAAGGTGTCTCATGCAGTTTCTCCAGGGTGATGTGGCAGAGATACGGGTCTGTCAGGATAAAAGAGGCGCGAGATCGCGGGCGAGCAGTCGCTCGAGGCTGGGGGTGATGTGCCAGAAGTCGCGCAGGGTGCGATACTCCCGAATGAGGGTTGGATCATTTGTTCGGGCGGTTTTTTTTGCGCGGATGAGGAGGTTTTTGGGCGTGTGTTTGGAGTCGATAAATTCTATGACTTCGGTGCGATAGCCCAATATTCTCAGGAGTTGTGCGCGGCAGGCGTCGGTGAGGATGTCGGCGGTGCGTCCTTTGAGGATGCCGTGTGCTGTTACGGGTGCGAAGACATAAGCGTCGAGTTGTGCGCGCAGTTCATGCTGGCAGCAGGGCGCTGCGAGGATGACGGGGCTGTTCCACTGCACGGCGCGGGCAATGGCTTCGTCGGTGGCTGTGTCGCAGGCGTGAAGGCTAAAGACGATGTCGGGCGGTGTTTGGGGTGTGTAGCTGGCGATGCTGGATTCGTGAAAGGCGAGGTCTGTCCAGCCGAGATCACTGGCGAGGGTGCGACATTTGGCGATGAGGGATGGGTTGTGGTCAATGCCAATGAGTTGCGCGGGGATGTTCCGGATGTTGTTCAAGTAGTGATACGCTGCAAATGTGAGATACGCGCTGCCGCAGCCGCAGTCTATGAGGGTGAGGGGGCGATTTGTTTCTGGTATGACGGGTTGTAAGTGGCCGAGAAAGGCGTTGATCTGTTTGAATTTGTCGCGCATGGATGCGCGTACGCGCCCGTTGTGATCCATAATGCCGAGGCCCTGGAGAAAGGCATCTGGACGGTTGTCGGATAGGGGATGATGCTTGACGCGGTTGTGCGATAGGGCGGGTTGGGCATCTGGACGCGAGGGTTTTGCGCGGTTGAATAATGCGCGGCCTTTTTTGGTGATGCGAATGTGCAGGTCTTCGCGGCTGGTTTGTACGTGGATTTGTGTGAAGGGCAAGGCGAGTAGTTCATCGAGTGCGGTGTCCGCGTCGGTTAGCGGGATGTTTTCGGTGATGTCTTGTGTGCGGCTATATCGCGCGATCTGGAGGTGAGGCGCGTTTTTGATCTGGACCACGCGGACGGCGATTTTGGTCCAGATTGTGCCACGACGCGGATGGCTCAGGGTAAGCCTGAGAAAGGTCTCGGGGTTTGATACCGCATTGAGTATGGCGGTTTTGTAATCTGTTTCACACCGCATACGCGATTGATCCGTCCTCTCGTCTCGGTGTATTGACTTTGGTCAAAGGGGCAAAGGGCGTGTCGGGTATTTTGGCGTCGTCGAGTTCAACGCCAAGGCCGGAGGCTCCGGGGAGGGGGATATAACCGCCTTCGCGTTTGTGAGCGCATTTGTACACGGCGTTGTGTTCGCTTTCGTCGTTTTTGGAGTATTCCTGTGTGATGAAGTTGGGGATGCTAACGTCGAGGTGAAGGGATGCGGCTGTGCCAAGGGGGCTGAGAAAGTTGTGGGTGACGACCGCGCAGTGATAGGATTCTGCAATGGCGGCGATTTTTTTGCAGTGGGTCAGGCCACCTGCCAGCGCTATGTCTGGGCGCACGTATTGGGGACCGCCGTGTTCGAGGAGTTCGCGAAATTCCCATATTGTGGTAAAGCGCTCGCCATTGGCCAGGGGAACGGGAATGCGTTTGGCGATTTCAGCCTGGGTGGTGATGGTGTCTATCTGGATGGGGTCTTCCATGAAGTAGAGGTGATAGGGCACGAGGGCTTCGCCCAGGGCTACGGCGACCATTGGGGTGAGTTTGCGGTGGACTTCAACGATGAGATCTACATCGGGTCCGGCGCCTTCGCGGGCAGCGGCGACGATTTCGACGGCGGTTTGAATGATGCGCGATTGCGCTCGGTTCTGGTATCCGGCTGTGATGGGATCAAATTTGATCGCGGTAAAGCCTTCGGCAACGGCGGCTTTTGCATTTTCATACATTTTTTCGGGTGTGGGGCCGCCCGCGAGCAGGTGCAGGCGAATTTTGTCGCGGCAGTTGCCGCCGAGCAGTTCCCAGACGGGGACTTGAAAGTGTTTGCCTTTGATGTCGTATAGGGCGATGTCCATTGCGCTGACTGCGCCGCAAAGCGCGGTGCCGCGAAAGGGTGCCATGCGGTAGAGGTGTTGCCAGTGGTGTTCAATGCGCATGGGATTTTGTCCGATGAGGTATTCTTTGAAGACTTTCGCGATGGATTGGATGGCTTCGGGATAGCCCCAGCAGGCGGAGGTTCCAATGCCGGAGATGCCGGTGTCGGTGGTGAGGCGGACGACATAGCTGTTGCCGAGCAGGAAGTGTTCGACCTGGTCGATTTTCATGATCCTCTCCTTGTATTCAGGTATGAAATTGGTCACAACCTGCGTTATATTAAATGATGAAACGACAATGAGCAATAGAATATGAGGAGGGTGAGATGTCGAATTTGCGTTTTGCAGCAGAAAAGGAGCGGCGAGTTGCACTTATTACGGGCGGGGCGCGGGGTATTGGTGGGGCAACGGCGGTTCGGATTGCGAAGGAGGGGCGGGATATTGTTGTTGCCGATGTTCTGACAGAAGAGGGTGCGGAAACGGTTGCGAAGATCGAGGCATTGGGACAGCAGGCGATGTTTGTGGAGACAGATGTGACGGATGAGTCCGCTGTTCAGGCGTGCGTGGCACAGACGGTTGAGCATTTTGGAAGGCTGGATATTCTGGTGTGTTGTGCCGGTATTTTGGGATGGGAGAAGTCGTTTTTTGAGCAACTCGTGGCACAGTTTGATAAGGTGATGCGAATCAATGTGTACGGGGTTTATCATTTTCATCAGGCTGCAATTCCCCACATGCTCGCAGGCGGTTGGGGGCGCTGTGTGACGATTACTTCGGGTGCGCGCAATGGCAGCCCGAATCAGGTGCCGTATTCGGTGTCGAAGGGGGCTGTGTATTCGTTTATCGGCGCGTTGGGCAATGCGTATTGCAAAGATGGGGTGTTTGTCAATGGGGTAGAACCGGGGCGGGCGTTGACAGAGATGGTGGTGCCGAGGTTTTCGCCCGAGTTTATTGCCAGTCCCCCGGGTCAGGCGATGGGGCGGTATTCGGATCCGGAGGAGGTGGCTGAGGTGATTGAGTTTTTGTGTTCCGAGCGCAATACTTATACGACGGGTTCGGTGTGGAGTGTAAAGGGAGGGCGAGGATAGGGGCTGGGGTTATTGCGTTACGGAGGTGTGCCATGCGTTGAGGCGGGTGAGGAGGTCGTTGGTCAGGTCGGGTTCGTCGCCTGCGATGTTGGTGGTTTCGTTGGGGTCGGTGTTGAGGTTGGAGAGGTGTATTTCGTTGCCGTCGAGGAGGAGTTTGTATCGGTCGCTACTCATAAATACGATGAAGTTGGGTTTGTCAGACATGGGGTTCCCTTTAAGCTGTTTTGGTTTCTCGAAATCGTTTTGCGATCTGTTCGGGCGAGGCCGTGCCGGTTGTGCCGATTTGTTGTATGGTGATGGATGAGGCCAATACGCCGAGTTGGGCGGCTTCGGGTAATGATGCGCCGGCACAAAGCGCGGAGACAACAGATGCGGAGACGCTGTCGCCTGCGCCGACAATGTCGATGGGGGGCGGAATTTTTATACCGGGAATATGCGTGAGGTTTTCGTTGTTGGCAACGAGAATGCCGTCGGGGCCAAGGGTGATGAAGACGGGTTTGCCGGTGCGCTGGGAAAAGATGCGGGCACATCGGTTGAGGTCGCGCTCTCCAATGGCCTGAATGGCTTCGTCGCGGTTGGCTTTGAGTATGACATTTTTGAAGTTGGTGATGCGGGTGCGGGAGTCGGCGAAGCATATGGTGTTGGGATGCGTTTTGGCGAGTTTTGCGAGTTCGGCGACGACGCGATCTGTGAGCACTCCGCAGTTGGGTTCCTGTACCTGGTCGAGGGCTATGATGCCATCTACTTTGGGGAGGAGGTTGTGCAGGGTTTTGATGAGTTGATTTTCGAGGTCGAGGGGTAAAGGCGTTCGATTTTTTATGTCCAGGCGTTCCATTTCAGCGCCTGTTTTTTTGTTTATGGGTTTGGTATAAGTCGGGGTAAAGCGGTCGGGTGTTTCGATGAGATGGGTGACATCCACACCTGTGGTGGACAACCCCTGTTTGAGGTCATAGCCCTGACCATCGCGACCGATTATGCCCAGGGCATAGACGCGTCCAATGCCGAGGGCGCAGAGGTTGGAGGTGATGGTGCCGGCTGCGCCGGGCCGGTTGCGAATGGCGACGATTTGGCGTGCTTCAAGGCCGGTTTCGATGGATGTTTCGGCGAGGTCGGGGTCAATGGTGAGATAGCGGTCGAGGAAGTAGTCACCGATGACGAGGATGGCGAGGTTTTGGAATTTGGAGAGGGTGTGTTTCAGGGTTTTGAGGGTCATTATCAATGGCATTATTCCATATTGTGCTGTAGTCTGAAATAGGCGTGGTGACCATATGTATCGAGGCTGCCTTCAAGGCGGAGGATGAAGTTGTGGGTATGCATGCCCGCGCGAACCCGCAGGGCAAGGTCCCGGTTGTATTGCATGCCTTCGACCGCAAGGCCGAACAACGAACCTCTGTGCAAGCCGAAGCCGAGCCGTTTGTGCCTGTCTTGTAGCCCGACAAATGGCGTCGCAACTAATTTTTCGCCCAATACCGGCACGCCGTATGCCACTTCGGCGGATACGCGATTAGATGAGTAGAGTTCCGAGTTGCGACCAGATGCAATGTCGCTCATGTCGGGCCTCGACCACAGGGCACGTACGCTGCCAGATGCGTTGCCCCATGTTGGCGATACCCGAAGCGATAGTCCCTCGCCTGATGGATTTGGAGACAGGCGGATTGTGCCCGAACCGCCCCATTCTTCATAACTGCCTTCCTGGTGTGCTATGAGGCCGCGTACCCGACCTTCAATCATCAGGCCCAGCGAGGTCAGCACATAGCGCATCCCGGCACCAATTTCTATCCCCATGCCCGTGTCTGCATCGCCGCCATCATACCGCATTCCCAACTCGGCCAATGGGTGCAGTGATCCCCCGGAGACCCAGAGTACGTGTGATCCCTCTAATAACACGCGTACACGGCTCGCAGTGCCCTTATTTTCCAACAAATCCGCCAGATCATCCGCATTCGCACGCGATAGCACTGCATCTGACGCCAGTGATAATGAGAATCCGTCATGCCAGGTCGATCCGACCAAATCGGTGCGGGTACCAATGGCTCCCATCACCATGTTTGCGTCTGTCTCTAATTTCTTGATGCCGTCGCGCGAAAGGGGCAGGTCGCCTCCTCCATAGCCCAGCATTCCCCATACAGAGAACCGGTTTGTCACTGCGAGGCGTGTCCAGGGGTAAATACCTGTCAGCGTTGTCTCTACTGACCATTCGTCGCGGGTATTGGCGATGGTGCCCAGTATCCCATCGCCCATGGTGTAGGATAGGACAAGCCCACCCTGGAAACGGTTATCTCCATAGTCGATGCCCAGCATGACCGATGTTACGTCGCCTTCTACTGTCTGATCGTCGTCGGTGCCACTAAAGCGCGTTGTTGCGCCCCGACCCCACACTGCCCATCGAGGTTCGCTATACGGCCCAAGTGTGCCGGACAGAGCAAATGATGTACTCGATATTATTTGCTTCAATATCTCTTTGCTTTGAGCACTCTGCGCGGCCTCAATGCTAAATCTCATTGGGAACTCGCCTGGCATCAATATCGGATTGTAGAATAGTCCGTTATAATTCATCTCATTCAGGTTGTATCCGCCGATCACCACATGGTTGGTGCCTACGTGCCCCCTCACGCGTTCGCGCACTGTCTCGATTACATGATTCGATGCTGTTCGCCCAAATCGCGCCAGCCATCCGTCCAGTTTCACCACGCGAGGTTCCTCTGCTGCAATAACAGCTGTCCATGCGCTTTCCAATTCTTCGGCATTGCCCAGATCATCGGTGAAGTTCACCCGAACTTTTAGCTGGCGATCAACATCGGTTATTGTGACTTCGTATGTCACACCCGTGGCTCCGATGATCTCGGTTTCCACACTGCCTACCAAACGGATCCACTGATAGGTGTATGATACATTGGTGAGGCCGTCGGCATCCCGGATGTTAGAGACATCGGCTGTCAGTGTTTCTAACACTTTGGGTGTGCCGATGATTGTGGGGGCGCCTGTGGCTGGCGAGTTCGGGGGAAGGTCGTTGTCGTCAACGGTGACGCTCGCCGAGGATGGGTCGCCCACTGTGTAGCCTGTTCCGGCTTGTAGTGCTGCGGTTATCGCGCTGGCTTCTTCATCTATATTGTCGTCATTCGTTGCGACTGTGAGGGTGGTCTCGTTGGCGCTGATGGTGATGGTTGAGGGCGGTGTGCCGCTGAGGGTATTGCCGGTTTCGGTGACGCTTATGTTCACGGTCAGTGCTGTTAGGGGTGCAGGGGTCGCTGTGATTGTGAATGTCGCCGCCGTGCCTTCGGTGATGCTTGTAGCGCTTGCCGAGATGGTCAGGACTGGTACCACTGGTGCAACGACGACCGCTGTTAACGCGCTTTCCAATTCTTCGGCATTGCCCAGATCGTCGGTGAAATTCACCCGGACTTTTATCTGGTGACCAATGTCAGCTGTTGCGACTTCGTATGTTGTACCTGTCGCTCCGGCAATTTCGGTTTCCACACCGTCTATCACTCGTATCCACTGATAGGTATATGCGACATTTTCGAGGCCGTCGGCATCCTGGATGTTAGAGACGTCCGCGGTGAGTGTTTCACTTACTTCAGGTGTGCCAATGATTATTGGAGCTCCTGTCGCTGGATTGTTGGGGCGCGCGTCGTTGTCGTTGACGGTGACGCTTGCAGAGGATGGTGTGCCTACTGTGTAGCCTGTTCCGGCTTGTAGTGCTGCGGTTATTACACTATTTTCTTCATCTACATTGTCGTCGTTCGTTGCTACTGTGAGAGTGGTCTGGGCAGTGCTGATGGTGATGGTTGAGGGTGGTGTGCCGCTGAGGACATTGCCAGTTTCGGTGATGTTCACGTTCATGGTCAGTTCGGTTGTGGGTGCAGGGGTTGCTGTGATTGTGAATGTGGCAGCCGTGCCTTCGGTGATGCTTGTAGCACTTGCCGAGATGGTCAAGACGGGTGTTACGACGGGTGCAACGACGGCGCTGGTCAACGCGCTTTCCAATTCTTCGGCATTGCCCGCATCGTCGGTGAAGTTCACCCGAACTTTTATCTGGTGATCAATGTCGGCTGTTGCGACTTCGTACGTTGTACCTGTGGCATTGGGGATTTCGGTTTCCACATCGCCTCTGACGCGTATCCATTGATAGGCATAGGTTACATTTTCGAGGCCGTCGGCATCCTGGATGTTAGAGACATCCGCTGTGAGTGTTTGACCCACTTCGGGTGTGCCGATGATTGTTGGGGCACCTGTGGCTGGGCGGTTGGGGATAGGCTCTTGCCGGGTTACTGTGATGGTGTAGGTCAATTGCGTGGTGTTGTCTTCGGCTGTTACTGTTACTGTGATGGTATTTGTGCCTTCGACAAGTGAAACATCCAATGAGGTGGTGTTCTGCCCGTTGATGGATATGGTTGCGCCCGCGTTATTGCCTATTGCTGTAACCGTTATGGTCGAGACCCCGTTTGTCACTGAGACGGTGTAGTCCAATGTCTCCGGATCGAATGTCGGGTTCAGTGTACCGGGGTTGATTGTCAAGCTGTTCAGGGTCGCGTCTGTAGATATCGTCACTTCGTCGTCCAGCACGAGTACGCTCGCCGAGGATGGATCGCCTACTGTATAGCCTGTTCCGGCTTGTAGTCGCGCTTTTACCATGCTGGCGTGTTCATCTATATCATCGTCGTCTGTTGCTACTGTCAGTGTGGCGGTGGTGTGGCCGGCGCTGATGGTGACAGTCGAGGGCGGTGTGCCGCTGAGCATTTTGGCGGTCTCTGTTACCTTCACGTTCACGATCAGATCGGTTACCGATGGCTGGTTTGCTGTGATTGTGAATGTGGCAGCCGTGCCTTCGGTGACGGTTGTGGGATTTGCTGTGATGGTCACTTGTGGAAGCCCTGCTGGCGCACGGTTGACTGTGATGGTATAGGTCAATTGCGTGATGTTATCTACGGCAGTTACTGTTACTGTGATGTCCATCGTGTCACCGGTAAATGGCACGTCCAATGTGGTCGCGTTCTGACCGTTGATGGATACGGTTGCGTCCGGGTTATTGGGTGTTGCTGTAACTGTTACGGTTGAGGTCGCGTTCGGCAATAGGGCAGTGTAGGACAATGTCGCTGAGTCAAATGTCGGGTTCATAACGCCGGGGTTGATTGTCAGGCTGCTCAGGGTTGCGTCTATCGATGGTGGCAAATCATCATCCAGCACGAGCACTCTCGCCGAGGATGGCGTGCCCACTACATAGCCTATTCCGGCTTGCACTTGCGCGGTTACGACACTGGCGTGTTCGTCTGTCTTATCATCGTCTGTTGCTACTGTCAGTGTGGTCTGGCCGGCGCTGATGGTGACGGTTGCGGGTGGTGTGCCGCTGAGGGTATTGGCGGTCTCGGTCACGCTTATGTTCACGGTCAGTGTGATTGTGGGTGCAGGGGTCGCTGTGATTGTGAATGTCGCAGCCGTGCCTTCGGTGACACTTGGGGGGTCCGCTGTGATTGATATTACCGGTGTTACCCCCGGTATGACCACCATCGCTGTCAATGCGCTTTCCAATTCTTCGGGATAGCCCAGATCATCGGTGAAGTTCACCCGAACTTTTAGCCGGTAACCACTATCGTCTGTTACTACTTCGTATGTCGGAGCTGTGGCACCGGGGATCTGGGTCTCCATACTGCCCATTACGCGGATCCACTGATAGGCATAAGTGACATTTTCGAGGCCATTGGCATCCCGGATGTTAGAGACATCCGCTGTTAGTGTTTCACGCAACTCGGGTGTGCCGATGATTATTGGGGCACCTGTGGCTGGATGATTGGGAGGTGTGTCATTGTCCTCAACGGTGACGGTTGCCGAGGATGGTGATCCCACTGTGTAGCCGACACCCGCAGTTATTTGCGCCATTACGGTACCATCGGTTTCGCGCACATCGTCGTCGTCTGTTGCTACTGTAAGGGTGGCGGTGGTCTGATTGGCGCGGAAGGTGACTGTCGAAGGTGGAGTGCCGCTGAGGACATCGCCGGTCTGGGTGACGTTCACGTTTACAGTTAGTGGGGTTGCCGGTCTGGGATTTGCTCTGATTGTAAATGTCGCAGCTATACCTTCTGTGACGGGTGACGTATTCGCTGTGATTGTCACCTGCGGGATGTCATTGTCGTTGACGGTGACGGTTGCTGAGGACGGTGTGCCTACTGCATAGCCTGTTCCACCTTGTAATTGCGCTGTCACCTCGCTGTCGTCTTCACCTACATCGTCGTCGTGCGTTGCTACTGTCAGTGTGGCCTGACCTGTGGTGCCGATGGTGACTGTTGAGGGCGGTGTGCCGCTGATGATATCTTCTGTCTCTGTCACGGTCACGCTCACGGTTATTGCTGTTGTGGGTGCAGGGTTCGCTGTGATTGTGAATGTCGCAGCCGTGCCTTCGGTGACGGGTGAAGTCCCCGCTGTGATTGTCACCTGTGGGGTTCCCGGCGGCGAAATGTCGTTGTCTTCAACGGTGACGGTTGCTGAGGACGGTGTGCCTACTGCATAGCCTGTTCCACCTTGTAATTGCGCTGTCACCTCGCTATTTGGCTCATCTATTTGATCATCGTGCGTTGCTACTGTCAGTGTGGCGGTGGTCTCATTGGCGTCGATGGTGACGGTTTCGTCCGGTGTGCCGCTGATGACATTGCCGTCCTCGTTGGTGTTCACGCTCACGGTTATTGCTGTTGTAGGTGCAGGGTTCGCTCTGATTGTAAATGTCGCAGCTATACCTTCTGTGACGGGTGAAGTCCCCGCTGTGATTGTCACCTGTGGGGTTCCCGGCGGCGAAATGTCGTTGTCTTCAACGGTGACGGTTGCTGAGGACGGTGTGCCTACTGCATAGCCTGTTCCACCTTGTAATTGCGCTGTCACCTCGCTATTTGGCTCATCTATTTGATCATCGTGCGTTGCTACTGTCAGTGTGGCGGTGGTCTCATTGGCGTCGATGGTGACGGTTTCGTCCGGTGTGCCGCTGATGACATTGCCGTCCTCGCTGGTGTTCACGCTCACGGTTATTGCGGTTGTAGGTGCAGGGTTCGCTGTGATTGTGAATGTCGCAGCCGTGCCTTCGGTGACGGGTGAAGTATCCGCTGTGATTGTCACCTGTGGGGTTCCCGGCGGCGAAATGTCGTTGTCTTCAACGGTGACGGTTGCTGAGGACGGTGTGCCTACTGCATAGCCTGTTCCACCTTGTAATTGCGCTGTCACCTCGCTATTTGGCTCATCTATTTGATCATCGTGCGTTGCTACTGTCAGTGTGGCGGTGGTCTCATTGGCGTCGATGGTGACGGTTTCGTCCGGTGTGCCGCTGATGACATTGCCGTCCTCGCTGGTGTTCACGCTCACGGTTATTGCGGTTGTAGGTGCAGGGTTCGCTGTGATTGTGAATGTCGCAGCCGTGCCTTCGGTGACGGGTGAAGTATCCGCTGTGATTGTCACCACCTGTGGTGTCCCTATCGGTGGCTGCGGTGGTTGCACGGGTGGCTGCACGGGTGGCTGCACGGGTGGCTGCACGGGTGGCTGCGGATTTTCGTCGTCGTCCACCGTCACTGCTACCGAGGCCGCCGTCACCCCGGCGTAGTCGCCGCCGCTCACTGTGTGTTGCACAGTGGCTGTGTCGTTCGCTGAGTCTTCGTCTTGCACCGCCTCCACAGTCACCGTCTGCGCTGTGTTCCAGGTGTTCGCTGTGAACGTTAGACGTGGTTTATCTACCGACACGTCCGTGTTGCCGGTCGCTGACACTCCGATCGCCACTGTGTTCGTCGGTGCCGATAGGAGCTGTACCGTGTAGGTATTGTTGCTTCCCTCGTTCACCGTCAGGGTGGTGGGTGACACCCTCACCCCGCGCCTGTCGTTGTCCTGTATCGTCCCGGTCGCCGAGAGGGTGTTGCCTCCACCGGCCAGCATCGCATTCGGTGGTTTATTCAGCCTCATCGTGAATGTCTCGTCTTCCTCATCTATATTGTCGTCAATGATTGCCACACTGATCGGCTGCGGCGTCGTGCTATTCGCGGCGAACGTCACGCTGTTCGTCACCGCCGTGTAGTCTTCTGGTGCTGTCGCCGTGCCCGTGCCGTCCGGTGTCGCATAAGTCACCGTCACTGCCGTCGCACTCGCCAAGCTCAGCCTTACCGTGAACGACATTGTCCCGGCGTTTTCAGACGCACTTGCAGGGTCAATGCTCAGTGTCGGCGCGCCGGTTTCGATGATCGTCACCGTCACGTCATCCGCCTGTACCGTCCCGTAGTCGCCGCCGCTCGCCGTGTGCCTGATCGTCACGGCAGGATCCGCGTCCATGTCACCGTCCTGCGCCGCATTCACCCTCACTGTTTTCGGGTTACGCCAGGTGCTCGTCGTGAATATCAGATTCGTCTGATTTACCGACACATCCATGTTCGATGGCACATTCACCGTCACGGTCACGTTCTCGGTCGGCTGCGAGGTCAGCACCACCCTGTAGGTGTTGCTGCCATTTTCCGGCACGTTCAGTGCTGTCGGTTCCACTCTGACCCCGCGCGTGTCGTCATCGGTGATCGTTCCGGTCGCAGAGGCAGTCCCCATCGTCGCGTTGCTCGCATTGCTTAGCGTCACGGTGAAGTTCTCATTGTTCTCATCTATATTGTCATCCCGGATCGTCACGTGGATGGTCTGTGTGCGCGCTCCGCTCGGGGAGAATGTCAGCCTGCCGTTCCTCCGCGTATAGTCTCCAGGTTCTGTCGCCGTGCCGTCCGATGTCGCATAATCCACCGTTACTGTCTGCGCATTCGGTCCATCCAGTGTCACCGTGAATTCTATGCTGCCCGCGCTCTCTGCAGCGCTCTGGTTCGCGCCGATTGATAGCTCTGGCATGTCGTTGTCTTCAACGGTGACAGTTGCTGAGGACGGAGAGCCTAAATCATAGTCTGTTCCGTTCTGTAGTTGCGCTTTTATCTGACCATCCAGCTCATCTATATCATCGTCATCCATTTCGACTGTCACTGTGGCGGAGGTCTGGTTGGCGCTGAAGTTGACGGTTGAGGGCGGTGTGCCGCTGATGAAATCTCGGGTCTCGGTGACGCTTACGGTCACGGTTAGTGGGGTTGCCGGTACGGGGTCCGCTGTGATTGTGAATGTCGCAGGCGTGCCTTCGGTGATAGGTGAGGTATCCGCTTCGATTGTCATCCGCGGATTGTCGTTGTCTTCAACGGTAACGGTTGCTGAGGATGGGTCGCCTAATGTATAGGCTGGCATGCTCTGAAGTACCGCTCTTATTTCGCCATTTAATTCATCTACTTGATCATCTTCAGTATTGACTGTCAGTGTGGTGGTGGCTTGGTTGGGGTTGAAGGTGACTGTGTGCGTGCCCGTGCCCGGTGAGCCGATGATGAAATTGCCGATCTGGCTGATGCGCACTTCTGCGTTTAGTGAGGTCGTCGGGGCAGGGGTCATTGTGATTTTGAATGTCTTAGACTGACCTTCGGTGATGCTTGGGGGATTCGCTTCAATTGTCCCGACTGGCGTTACTTGTGTACCTGCGCCACCCACGACTGGTGTCAACGCGCTGTCCGATATCTGGGGATTGCACAAATCGTCGGTGAAGACTGCTCGAACTTTCAGTTTGAAACCATTATCGGCTTCGACTACGTCGTACGTCGAATTCGTGGCATTGGGGATCTGGGTCGCCGAACCGCTTGCTACCCGGTACCACTGATAGGTATATGACACATTGTTGAGGCCATCGGCATCCTGGATGTTCGAGGCATCCGCTGTGAGTGTTGTATTCTCTTCAAGATCGCCCGAGTAGCTGATTGTTGGGGCACCTGTCGGTTGCCGGTTCGAGGGGTAATAAACATCTATGGTTATCGAGGATGGGTCGCCTACTTTATATTCCACATCTCCAGTATTCTCTGGAAGGTTTTCTCCATAGTAGTAGGCATCGAAGAGGTAGGCTTCAATTTTGCGCCCCTGCGTTCTTTGACAGTTCTTTTCTGGCCACACGGTAATAGAAATTGATCTCTCGGTCATCGGATGCCTGTTGAGAGCAGCCGGATGAAGGATTTCTACTATCGGTTCCCATTCATCAATTTCATGATCGTTGAACAGTCCCCCATGTCCGACCATCCGGATATCCACCCGATGCCGCCTGTTGTAAGGTTCGGTGCGCCTTATTGTGACCGTCACCACGTCGCCTACCGCGGCTCGCGTGCGGTCTGCGTGAAGTGTCAAGGTCGGAACTGCGGTCGCATCTTCGTCAATCACCTGCACGGATGCACTTCCATGTTCACCGATCGTGTAGCCATTCCCTTTTTTTATATCTACTAAAACTTTGCCCCAGTTTTTGTCGTCCGGATTCTCCGTGAAATCTGCGGTTGGCACTGTCATTGTGGCTTGGCCAGAGGTACCGACGGTGATTGTTGTAGGCGGCGTGTAGTTGTTGGGGAGGACCGGTCCACCGCTGGTCACTTCTATGTTCACCGTCAGGTTGCTGGTTGGGGCCGGGATCGCCGATATGATAAAGCGGGCTGTCTTGCCTTCCATGACGCTGGTAGGACTTGACTTAATTGTCACGACCGGCTCAGTCTGCGCCCGTGCCGCGATTGGCAGGGCAAGCATGAGAATGAAGGCTGTCAGGCGGGTGCGGCTGATATGTGAGAAGAGTTGTGCAATTTGTGAGAACATTTTTTTTAGATCCGTGAGGCTTTCTTGTGGAGAATGTGTTTTACGATTCTTCATCGCGATCCAGATCAATGGCTACGGAGTTGATGCAATAGCGCAGGCCCGTGGGGGCGGGGCCGTCGTCGAAGATGTGGCCCAGGTGGGCATCGCAGCGGGCGCAGGTGACTTCGATGCGGCGCATGCCAAAGCTCAGGTCTTCGTGCTGGTTGATTCGTTCGGGTTCAATGGCGTCAAAAAAGCTGGGCCATCCGCAGTGCGAGTCGAATTTCTGGTCTGAGCGGAAGAGTTCGGCATTGCAGCATACACAGCGATATACGCCTTCTTCACGGCTGTCCCAGTACATGCCGGTGAAGGCGCGTTCTGTGCCTTTTTGACGGCAGACGTAGTATTGTTCGGGGGTGAGTTGCGTCCGCCATTCTTCGTTTGTTTTGGTGATTTTTTCGTCGTTCATTGGGGGTAGATCCTTTTTTATTCACTAATTCTTTTCAAGATGCGTTCAATAGCGCCATCGGCAAGTGCCTGCATTTCTTCGTCGGTGCGATCCTGGATGGGATGGGCGACAAAGACGCGAGCGGGATTAAATCCCAGGGCGGTCGATTGGGCATCGGCGGCTTCTCGGAACGGCTCGGATGCGACAAAGACGGTGGGAATACCGCGCGTTTCCAGGTTGGTCGTGTCGTGCACACTGCACGTTGTACAGGACCCTCAATCGGCCAGGCCTTCGACGACCACATCGCATTCGGTGGCGATTTGTTGCTGGAGTTCGATGGGTGCCGGGCGCGTGAATGTGGGTTTGATGTAGCGGTTGACTTTGAGGTCGCGCCGGGTGAGATGCGTTTCGATGTGGTCGAGGAATACGTCGCCACGGCTTTTGGAAATGTCCAGAAGCCCAATGGTTAGTCCGTCGAGTGATTGCGGGCGTTTTACCCGTTCTCTCTGTGCTGGTTTTTGCTCGGATGTGGGGTCGAGTAATTTCATGGCGTGATCTCCTTTGTGATGGATTGGCTACCGCCCCAACTGCTGATGAGGGCAGAGAATAAGCCCGCGTCTCCACCTGCGCGAACGATGTGCAATGTGTTGTTTCGAAATTTGGGTATTGTTTCTTTGTCTGTTGCCCGCAGGCCTTCCGGGATGCCGCCCGCGCCTGAGAGCAGTTCCGCGACGGGGATTTGGAGATACTGATTTAATGTGTCGCGGAACCGGGTTTTTGACCAGCCTGCGTCGGCATAGCGGCGGGTGTGTTCCGGGGAGATGACGAGTACGGGGGGAGGGCTGTTTGCGTGTTTGGGGTGGCTGTCGGCTTTGAGGCAAGCGGCGATGGATCGGCAAAGCGCGTCGGGATCTCGGGAAGCCTGATCCATGATGGGGGTGACGCCGCTGGCTGCAAAGAGTGAGACGGTGGATGCGTCGGGTTCAAATCCCCTTTCGACGGCGAGGGATTCCCAGGGCGAATCGTCTTCGCGTTCGGCAAAGCAGAAGGTGTATTTGCCCGGGTTGCCGAGCATGGCGCGATCAATGCCGCCGGGGACGCCGCCGCCGATGTTGCGGATGACGAGTTGAAGGGCGCGTCCGATGGTCGCGTTGGCGCGATTGCCCTGCCCGAGCGCGTTGACCCGTGCGTTCATGCCGATTTCGCGTGTGATCGGTCCGTTGACGACGATCAGGGGACCTGCAAAGAATGTCGTGGCGAGCAGTCCGTGCATGCAAAAAGCCTCTGTGAGTGCCGCTTCAACCGCTGTGAGTACAACGGGCAGGTATTCGGGTTTGCATCCGGCGAGGACAGCGTTGATGGCGACTTTTTCAACGGTGCAGGTGTTGTAATTGGGGGGGACGATGCCCACCAATTCGTCGGGTGCACGGGTTGTTCCCGATAGCATGCGCAATATGCGTTCTTCGGTGGGTGGGACGACGGGCAGGCCATCGCTCCAGCCGCGTGCAAAACACGTTTCTATTTCGTCTTCGAGCGCGCCGACTTCAATGCGCCGGGCGGCTTTAACCACGGCAATTAAGCCATTGGGTTGTGTGCTCATCTATTTTTTCCTTTTGAGCATCATATTTTTTTATGCAACTTGTAGTAATTTACTGATGTCACGCAATCCTCAAGTATGGCGCGGCACAGACAGTTATACTCTGCAAGTTTGAGGCCTGTCCCATCACGCTGTTCAAGATAGGATCCGATAGTTATTTGCAATATCTGTGCCAATGCGAGTCTGTTCAGGCGATTATACGCATAACTTATTATTTTTAATTAAAATAGAATAATTGAAAAAGAAAAATGCAGACGAAATTCCATACCGTTTATGCGGTATATCGTCCAATTTTTATAACCAATGGATGAAATACAGTTCTTATAACAAAAACTGAGAGGGGGAGGATATACAAGATATTGGGGGGAAATGAAGCATTTGCCTGATAATGTAGAACATATCGCGTTTTTAGGAAAGATAAAAAATACAAAGTGCGCTCACTATAAGTGAACGCGCTTTTTGAAGGTTGACCTGATCAATTAGCTATGGTTTTAATTCTTGTAAAATCAAGACGCCATCTATTGAGTAGCCAACGCAATTTGGGTCGAAGTTGCGGTCCATTTTTCGCCTCTTTCAGAAAATTATCTGGTCGAAAATAAAACCCCTCCACAACAACTATAGCGATAACCATTACAATACATTCTTGACAAATGCGCGATATATCATTACCCAAAATACCATTATGGCACTTCCAAAATCACAACCCGAACCTGCGCGCCCGCGGCGTATTACCGTCCGATCCATTGTCCTGGGTGCGGCTACTGCGGCGTTGCTCAATATTTACAGCGATTACACGGGCATGATTTTGGGGTCTGCGTCGCTGGTCAAGTCGCAATTGTCTATGGCCATGCTCTTGCCCTTTGTCGCATGGCTCGTGATCAATCTCATTTTGAAGCTCGCATGGCCTCGCATGGCTTTGCGCAGCACAGAACTTCTCGTTATCTACAGTATGTCGTGGATTGTGGGTACGGTTTCGGCAAGTGGGTGGACGACCTATTGGGGCGGCATTGTCAGTACGCCGTTTTATTACGCCTCGCCCGAAAACCGATGGGAAGAAGTCCTTTTTGACATCTTGCCGTGGTGGTGTTTGCCCCAGGCAACGCCCGAAATTATTCGTACGTATTACGAGGGCCTTCCCGATGGCGCAAGCATCCCCTGGCGCGGCTGGCTGGCTTCGCTGCACTGGTGGTTTGCCGTATCTATCGCCCTTGTTGTTGCCGGGTTATGTCTCTCGGTCATTTTTCAAAAGCAATGGGAAGAAAACGAGCGTCTCACTTTTCCACTCGCGGCTTTTCCGATTGCATTGACCGAGGGCTTTGATGAACCGGGCCGCGTTATACCCGGCATTTTTCGGAATAAATTCTTTTGGGTGGGGTTTTTTATTGTTTTCGGTGTTTTTATCTGGAATATTTTCGGTTATTTTGCCATCAGTTTGCCTCGAATTGGCATTTACGACGGTTATTTGACCAAAGAGGTGCCCATTGCGCGCAATTTCCCATCGTTCTATTTGCGTATTCTGCCTCCTGTTTTGGGGCTTACTTATATGTGTAATCTGGATATCCTCTTCAGTTTCTGGGCTTTTCGTCTTATCGCCATTGTCAAGGAAGGGGTGATGGCTCGCACGGGATTTAATGTGGGGATTTCCGGGCAACAGGCAGAAGCGAGTGAGATTCTGATTTTAGAATCTCATGGTGCTTTCATCTTTCTCGCTTTGTGGGCGGTATGGGTCGCGCGAGGCCATTTGCGGCATGTTCTTCGCACAGCGATGACGGGAGAGGCGGATGACGGTCTCGTATCTTATCGCCTGGCGATGCTCGGTTTTATTGCGGCGACTATTTTTGTTTTCGGCTGGTTTGTCGCAGTGGGTTTGTCTCCATTTCTCGCTCTCTTCCACCTTTTACTGCTCTATGCAGCGTATTTTACCGTGGCAAAATACACCGCGGCGAGTGGCTTTTCTTATCTTTTTCCGGTTGGCGGCAAGGGGGGTCAAATTGTCGAGATTTTTACGGGGACTGCAACGCTCACGCAACAAAATACTGTTGCATTGGGCGTGATTAATTCGAGTGCATTTTTTGGAAATTCGCGCATTCCCGCATGGCCCGCGCTGCCTCATCATCTCAAACTTTTAGGGGATGACGTCCGCCGCCGATGGGTTTTCTGGATCGTTCTGCTGGCTTTTGCCTCGGGTTTTTTTGGGTCGTGTCTTTTTATTGTCCATTTGGGATATAACTACGCGGGTCAAAACCTGGGGCTGTCGGGTTTTAGCGGGTCCAATATTCGCACGTACGACCGCATGGTTTCCGCTATTGTTGGCGCGGATAAAACGGTTTTTGATCCGGGTAAAATAGCGGTCTGGATTTTTGGGCTTGGGCAAGCGGGTCTGCTTATGCTTCTTCGCAATCGCGTCCCGTGGTGGCCCTTGCATCCTCTAGGTCTGGCTTTTCAAAAGATGTCGGGTTCTCGGGTCTATGCTTTCAGTATTTTTCTGACATGGGCGTCCAAGCTCATTATTCTGCGCGTCGGTGGCATTTCACTCTATCGGCGCTGTATTCCTTTGTTCTTTGGTCTTGTGATCGGTTATGTCGTCGGCGTGGGTGTGTCTTCTATTGTCGATTTTACCTTTTTTTCAGAAGATGGACATTCTGTTCACGGGTGGTAGCTCTTATGTCCAATCGCTATCCCATTCCCGCAGAGACCTGCCGCGTGGAAGATGAAATTAACAAATAGCCGGAAAGTCCCAAATACTTTAGCTTTGGGTCGCATGGCGAAGGGCTTACGGTTTTATGGGGCGGTGAGTCATTGAGATTCGTCCAATAGTTCCACGAAAAATAGGTTGACAAAATATGTGCATAAGTATATATTTTTATTATGCTTAAATCCTTCAAATACAGACTGCGCCCAACGAAAAAACAGGAGAAAATCCTACTGGCGCACATTGAAGAATGTCGCTTGCTGTATAATCAACTTATCTGTGCAAGAGTCCAAGCATGGGAAAAGAATAAAGAAAGTTTGTCGCGCTATGAGCAACAGGCGACATTCACAGACCACTTGAGGGTATGCCTAAGTCTTGCACGCTCAGGCGCACAGCGACGGACAAGTGGTTCGCGACAATAGACGGAATGATTTTGTGCATCAAGAGGCTCGGAAAGTAGTCAATAAGTATGGCTTTGTTGCAACAGAAAAGTTAGACGCCAAAAAGATGCAAAAGAATCGTCGTTTATCAAAAAGCATCTCAGACGCAGCGTGGTCACTGTTTAGGCGTTGTCTCGAATACAAAGCGGAAGAAGCTGGTATTGGATTCAAGGCTGTTGATCCTGAGTACACCTCACAAGATTGCTCTTCTTGTGGACACCGCGAGAAGAAAGCACTCTCTGATCGTGTGCATCATTGCAAAAAGTGTGGCTATACAGCAGACAGAGACCTCAATGCTGCGATAAACATATTGACTTTGGGATTACAAAGTCAGGCGGTTTGACCGCCAAGAAGCCCAACTGCTCTACCGTTGGGAGTAATCACGCGCAGTCGATTTATTACTACTCTGGCGCATACGCTGGCACGAGAAGACGCTCGCGTGTTTATCGATCAAATTCGCGATGAAAGGTAAAATAAAAAAAATGAATACTATATCTTCTCCCAAACGGGTAACGAAATCAGTCCGTCTCACGTCAGAGGAAGCCAAGCAATTGTCTGAACTGGTTGGAGAAACCGCTTATTCTGAAGCCGCACTTATGCGACAGTGGGTATTGGAGGGTATGAAACAATTCAGAATTTCAGAAGCTGTCCGTGCTTATCAGGAAAATCATATTGACCTGCGGACTGCCGCAAAACTTGCCCATCTACCTGTGGCTATTCTTTTAGAGGAAATGGCCTCTCGCAAGGTAGCGGTTCTCGATCACGAAAATGCATTCGGCCCAGGGCGCGATGCCCTTCGTAACGCTTTTGGAACAGATGCTGTCACAGATCGAGAGTAAATAAATCGCTCGTACTGGATGCACCACCTGCAAAAAGTAAGTGGTCGTTTACGCATCCCGCAGCAACCAGGGCAAGCGCGTGTCGGGATTGATGCCGACGGCGTGTTTGCCATTCAGAAGTGCGGTCAGGTCTGCGCCTGAAAATTCATATCGCCAACCCGCACGCAACGGATTATCCGTCGTATTTTTTTTTGGAGAAATGAATGCTTTGACTTCTGATCGCGATGCGACCATTGAGATATCGATCTCTTCTGATAGACACTGTCCGCGCAAAAAAGCCATGGCGAGATCGAGACGCGCATCGTCAAAGGGATTGGGACGCACAGGTAGCGATATGGGAGGGCAATTTTTTTCGTCGATTGCCAATCCGTACTGCACGGCGTTGAGGAGGCTATTGCCGTGCTGATTTATGGTTGACCTCGCAATGCCCCGCAACCGTTTTAACGACTGAATTGATTGCGGTTTGCGCCGGGCAATTTGCACGATGGCGTCATCGCTTATCACGCGGTTTCTGGGACGATCTACCTGTCGCGCCTTTTGTTCGCGCCAGGTAGCCAGTTCGCGCACGATGGCCATATCGCGTCTTGAAAGCCGCCCTGTACCTTTTACGCGTGTATATTGTTCTTCGGGTGCGCGGTCGTCGTACAATTTGGCAATATCGTATTTGCGGAGTTCTTCTGCCAACCAGTTTTCTCGGCTTCGCCGATGAATGTTGGTCAGGAGATGTTCGCGAAGGGCGGGCAAATATCGCACGTCATCCAGGGCATAGGCGCGTTGATTATCCGATAGTGGTCGCCTCAACCAGTTTGTGCGTGTTTCTGTTTTGGGCAATTGTATATTGAGACACAGGCGCAACAAATTGCCCAGCGATAGGGTTGAACCCAGGCCCGCAAAACCCGCTGCACAACGCGTATCAAATATATTACAGGGGACAGCATCTGTTATCCGTTTCAATATCCAGAGGTCTTGCTGTGCATCGTGCAAAATTTTTACTGTGTGTGGGTCTGCTATTAACGCACCCAGAGGCGATAGGTCAGACAATGTGACGGCGTCTATCAGGTGGCAATCATTTTCTGAAAGCCCCACCTGTATAATGCCCAGGCGCGGATAATAGGTTTGCTCCCAGACAAATTCTGTATCAATGCCCACACAGGGCGCGTTCAAGGCGCGGTTGACAAGGGTTTCGAGTGCGTCGGGTGTATCGATTAGGGACATTAAAGATCCAGGTGTGAAGTAAGAGGGAAGTCCTTTTCCCAACTGTCAAAACATATCACATCACACGCTGAATATCAAGCACAGAACTTTAAGGAGGTCTCATGAAGTATCGACAATTAGGCAAAGACGGTGCCGACATCCCGGTCATTGGCCTGGGTGCCTGGCCCATTGGCGGCGGTATGGGCAATATGGACGATAGGGAGTGTATTGATACTGTGCGTACTGCTATTGATAGCGGTATTACCCTGCTCGATACTGCACAGGCATATCGCACCAGCGAAGCCACGTTGGGCAGGGCACTCAAAGACGGCTATCGCGAGCGGTGCTTTCTCGCGACAAAAGTCAGTCGTCAATATTCTCGTGGGGATATTGAAAATGCCATTGAAAACAGTCTGCGAAATCTCGATGTCGATTGCGTAGATCTGTACCAGATTCACAGTTGGAACTCGCAATATCCCATTGAAGAGAGTATGGAAACTATGGCCCGGCTGCAAGAACAGGGCAAAACGCGCTTTATCGGGGTTTCCAATTTCAATGCGGCACAGATGCAAACGGCGTACGATATTGCCCCATTTCACTCGAATCAACCGCGTTACAATATGTTTGACCGCAATATTGAAGCTGAAGATCTGGGTTTTTGCAGACAAACGGGTATTGGTATTCTCGCCCATAGTCCCCTGGGGAAAGGTTTGCTCACGGGCAAATACGCGCCCGACCACATTTTCGCCGAAGACGACGAGCGCGCCGGTTCGCCCCGCTTTCAAGGCGATCTTTTCGCCCGTTATCTCGCAGTGGCAGATGAATTAAAATCCGTTGCTGCCGATAAAAATATCACGATGGTCCAATTCGCTATTGCCTGGCTTCTTCGACGCGAGGAAGTTACTTGTGTGCTCGTTGGCGCGAAAGATCCCGATCAGGTCAAAGAACACGTGGGCGCAGCAGATGTCGAGTTTTCGGATGATGAATTGGAACGCATTGAGAAGATTTTGCAAGATACGCCAGAAGGTCGGTAATTGGCGTTTTGTTTTTTATTCCTCCCAAGAAACGTACGGGCGGGTTTTAAACCCGCCCCAACAATGAGGTTTATTATGATTATTGATCCCCATCTCCATGTGTGGAGCGATGACGAGGAAACCTATCCCTACGGTCCCAGTCGTCCCAATGAGGCGGGTTCGGTCGAGCTTTTGTTTGAGACGATGGATGAAGCGGGGGTGGATAAAGCGGTTATTGTTCAGCCGATCCACTATCTTTTTGACAATCGGTATGTCGCGGACTGTCTCAAACGGTATCCCGATAAACTCGCGGCGCAGGCGCTTGTGGATCCCACATCACCCGATGCAGCGGATGAGTTGGAGCGCCTGCATAAAGAAGAGGGGTTTGGCGGGATGCGCATTCATCTGTCGCGTTATGGAGATCCTGCGGGTCTGTCTGCATCTGACAAAGATCCGCTGTGGGCGCGTGCCCGGGATCTCGGTCTGTGCTTCAATCTGTTTGGCGGAACTGAGGATCATCAGCCTATCGAACCCATTATTGCCCGATTTCCCGAGGTCAATGTTGTGGTTGACCACATTGCCAATATCCCCGCGGATGAACCCGACCCCAAACCCTTGCTCACCAATTTGCTCAACTGGGGTCAATATCCCAATGTTTATGTCAAAATTTCCAATGTGGAACAGCGATCCACAATGCCCTATCCGCACCGCGATACGCATGATATGATCAAGCGCATATACGATGTGTATGGCCCCGAGCGGTTGATGTGGGGGACGGACTTTCCCCATGTGTTCAGGAGTTGTGGGTACAGGGGGTCTCTGGACTTGATACGCAACCATATGTTTTTTACCGATGACGATCTCGAATGGATTTTGTGTAAGACGATTCTCAAATTGTGGTCTTTTGATGAGCGCGGATGAGAATCTGGTGGGATTTCTCCCTTAATATTATAAAGCAAAGAGCCATAACATTTATCTGTTATGGCTCAATCTGTTATTCTGGTCAATCGCTATCCCAGTGCCTTGAGATATTCTTCGCCTCTGTGTTCGCGCAGCCAACTTTTGAGGGGGACATCGGCTTCTGTGGGTTGCCACCAGCCTTTTACGTCTATGCCATCGCCGAGTAGCTGACGGCGGATGGGGTCGCATTTGCTGAGTATATCTTCGGGTATGAGGTTGTAATCCAGCCCCCGCAGCCAGCGATAACTGTAGCCAAAGAATAGTACGCGGCGCGTCACATCGGATGTGTTAATCCCGCGCCGGTGCCACATTCTGCGGTCAAAAAGCACGGCTGTTCCCGCCTTGACACATACGGGCATCACTCCCTTGCCGGCATCGCATCCTTCGGGTTTTGTGTCCAGTTTGTGACTGCGCGGCACAATTTGCATTGCGCCGTGTTCTGGCGTGTCAACATCGCTTAACCAATAACTGATTTTCAGAGATAAGCGCGGGTGGGGGCGTTCCATCTCGGGCACGGGTCGTCCGCCGTCTTGATGCCAGCCGCCCGGGTTAATCTCGCGTTTCTTTTTTTCGGGGGGATACACGATCAGATGGGAAATATAGAGCTGGATATTCCATCCCAAAATATCCCATAATAAGGGAAATGTTTTGGGATTATCGAGCAATTCCAGAAAGGCATCGTCTTCCACAACGGTTCGGAATTTGCTCAACAAAGCATCTGATTTCAGCCCCTTTGCCGCGCGCTCCCGCGCTTCTACCTGATCGACGGCGTCATTCAATCGCGCGAGCAGGTCGGGAGATAGGGCGTCTTCGACGATCAAATATCCCTCGTCGTTAAACTGTTTGAGTTGCGCGTCTGTCGCGCAGTGTTGCAACCATTTTTTCGCGTCCATGATGTTTTTCCTTTCATCCTCGTCTGCTGATCATGATGGTGGCGCAATTGATATTTTGTGCGAGAACTGGTGCGAGTTGACCAAATTGTCTGCGGTTTTTGCCCACGCGCTCCAATCCCAAAATCGCCAGGTCGTAATTATTTGCCTGGCGCGTAATTTCTTCGAGGGGTTTGTTGTGGCGCACCACCAGGGCATCGGCTCTGGTGGGAACTTCTTCATTTGCAAACTGCGCCAGTCTGCGCTGTGCGCGGTCACACTGAAAGTCGGTGGCATGCTCGGGTAATACCTGCAAAAATGTGACTTCGCGGTTGCCCGTGCGGCACAAACTGCCCAGCAAGCGGGCGCGAAATTTGTCGTGGGCATCAAGACTTCGCGTGGGCACCAGTACGCGATGCACGTTTTTTAAGTGCCAGCCCGGTGGCGTGTGCAAAACGACCACATCGCACGCCACAGAACTGATGAGTTCTTCTAAATGGGCGCTGTTGACATCGCTCAAACCCAATAACAAACTCTCGCAGCGATGCGCGCGAGAAACCCGCACAATCTCGAGCCAGGGTTGTGGCGCGATGGTCATCAGTGCTTCGGGTGCCATTCCAGCGGCAAACGAGGCTGTTACGGCTTCTCTGAGCACTGTCTGTGTATCGTGTAAGGAATGGGGTGGATCTCCCTCCTGCCACTCCTCTTCTGGCGCGGCTACGACAGACAATAACAACACGCGCCCCACGCCCTGCGGTGCGAGCGCGTGGGCAACTGCGACCATGGCCGAGGCATTTTGAGGATTGGCCACGGGTACGAGGACCAGCGGACTGCGGCCGCGCATTTGAAGCAATTGCGGGTCGAGTGCCTCTGCAGAGGCATCTACAACGCGCGCGCGACGCGCCAGTAATGCCCAATACAATAATCCGCCCAGTCCCACCCATACCGCCGAGATCAAACCGGCGGTGGGCACGGACAGGGCTTGAAAGAGTGCCAATCCAGCGCAACACAAACCGCCTGTGACGGGTATGAGCGGGAAAAATGGCGTGTGGAATGGTGCGGGTGTTCGCCGTCGCGTTCGGGCCAGGATGCTGGTCCAGTGCGTCATGGCAAAAGAGATGAGAAAAATCAAACTCGCCGCAGCGCTGGCAGCCGCTACATCGGGCACGACCAGCAGCAGCGTTGCCATTGTCAGGGCACTGACACAGATTGCTGTTATGGGCGTTTTGTAGCGAATGTGTACTTCGCCAATAGGTGCGGGAAGGGTGCGGTCTTGTGCCATGGTGAGGGCCACGCGGGAAGCCGCGAGCAAATTGGACTGTAGTGCCGATAGCATAGACAAAATGGCGGCGACCAGCACGAGCCAGAAACCCGTTTCACCCAGAAAATGTCGCGCCGCCAGAGCCACCACCACTTCGGGGTGTTTGGCACTGAGGGCACCAATCGTCTGTCCAGGCGGCACACCTACAGTCGCAATCACAAAGAGCAGGGGCAAATAGACGCCCAGAGCCGCTGCGAGAGACAAGAGCATGGCTCGCGGCAATGTGCGTTCGGGGGCGCGCACTTCGCCGGCAATGGCGGCGATGAGGTCAAATCCCTGGAGAACAATAAAGGTATATCCCATGGCTTGAAAAAATCCCGCTGTACCATGGGTGAGGAATGGGGTCAGGCTGGTGTGTATAGCCGTTAGACTGCGGCCTGTGAGTGCCCATAGACCGCCGCCGATAAGCACGGCAAAAACGATCATTTTTGCAAAATTGATCCAGTTGTCCCCGCCCCCGCTCGTGCGAATGAGGCCGAAGGTATAATAGGCTGTTGCACAGATGGCCAGCGTTGCAACCATCGCCTGGCCAACGAGCCATTCTGGTGCAATGCCAAAGAGAAGACGTCCGCATTCTTGCAGTGCTATCGCAGCATAGGATGCAAACCCCATCGCGTAGAGTACGCCGGCGACGATGGATGCAAACCAGCCCACCCATCCAAAAGCGAAAGCCGCGCGTACGGACAATACGTTTTTGGCAAATGTATAGGTGCCGCCGGACTGGGGAAATGCGGTTGACATCTCGGCAAAGCTCAATGCAGTCAGTATTGCTATTACACCATTGGCAGCGAAGACGGCAAGTGTCGCCGGTCCGGTGGTCGCATAGGCCACGCCTGCAAGTGCCAGTATGCCGCCTCCGACCATGGCGCCAATGCCCACTCCCGTAGCACCTGCAAGACCTATGGAACGTTCTATGGTTCCCTGTTTGTTCATTGTTTTATTGCTTTGGGAAAGGCTCCTAACTGGTGGAGTTCGCCGTTTTCGATCTGGACGAATTCGGGGGGGAATGCGGTGCATATTTCGCCGTTTTTCATGCCCCAGCGATTCAGAGGACGCACGTACCCGGCGTTGATTTTTTGGTTTGTCCACACGCCCGCGATGGCTATGCGGCTATTTGCACTGGGGTTTGGCGGGCTGTAATGCCACAGGCTGCTGTGCCAGCAGACCACATCACCCGGATTGGCTTCGATATGTTCTATGCCGCATTGTTCTATGCGCGCTTTTACAAGGTCGCGGGGCAGTTCGCCGTGAATGCTGTCTTCATACATGACATGTTGTACAATCTCACCTTTGTGACTGCCTGGGACAAATTGCATACACCCATTTTCGCGCGTCGCCGGATCGAGTGCCATCCACGCGTTAAACGGTTCGGTTTCTCCGTCGCGCCAGAGGCCGTTGTCCTGGTGCCAGGGTGTTGCGCTGCCCGTTTTGGCGGGTTTTACAAATACGCTGTTGAACTTGACGATGATGTCGTTGCCCAAAAAATATCGCGCCATGGCAAGCATTTCTCGTCCGGTGTGAAATGTATGCCAGATGAGGGGGGATTCCACGCAGAAATTGCCCAATTTTCGAAATCTCAGGGCACGCGCTTCCGGGGTATCGCCCATGGGATCCATGGGATCCACATTGGGGCGGCCACTCGGCTCGGGTTTGAGCAATTCGTTTTTTATGACGCCGCGCATGTCAAAAGCAGTGTCTTCTGGTACGACATTGCGCTCGATGAAAAATCCCTTTTCTTTCCATTGGTGTTTTTGTTCGTCGGTGGGTTTCCAATGTTTCATGGTATCGATCTCCTCTGTGCAGGATGCAAAGACAATACAAATAATCTGAACATTTCTGAGTTTGTCAAGTTTTTAGAATTGTCGGGCAATGGATTTTGGGGTTTACAGGGTGCGGGCGATCCGTTAAATTGCTTTTAAACTTAAACGTTAATCATGGAGGTGCGTTATGCTTATTGCTACGTCGCGAACGGTACATACGGGTTTTGAGGAGCAGGACGCTCCTGTGCAGATTTTAGAAGGCGATGTTGCCGCGCTTGCCAAAGGCGAGGTTTATTGTGTGGTCGCTCTCAAGGGAGGCGATTTGTTTGTGTGTACCCAAACGGGTTCTCAAACAGTTGCCACGGGTATTGAGCAGGATATCGAGTGTCTGATCATTATTGACGAAGAACCCCTGCGCTTGCTTATCGGTACGGGCGAGTCCCATATTTATTGTTATGATGATGGGAAAACGTATCGCGTTGAGTCCTTTGACCAACTTTCGGTGCGCGAAAAATGGTACACGCCCTGGGGTGGTCCGCCAGATGTGCGCAGTTTTGCCCGGACAACGGATGGGTGGGTTTATGCCGATATTCACGTGGGTAATATCATGCGCTCGGCAGATTGGGGTGAGACATGGGAACCCGTGACGCCCGATTTACACGATGATGTACACCAGGTGGCGACATCGCCCCGGGACGACAATCGCGTGTATGCGAATACGGCGCGTGCGGTGTATGTGAGCGATGACCGCGGCAGGTCGTGGTCCCACCGGTCTGAGGGTTTTCCCTATTATTACGGTCGCGCTATTGCCGTGCATCCCGACGATCCGGATTGTTTGCTGGCTACGGTTAGCAGGGGACCACACGGAGAGGCTTCAGGTCAGCTTTACAGATCGGATGATGCGGGGAGTACCTGGGGACACGTTACAGCGGGTTTTCCAGAGACGGTTCCGCACAATATCGATACCTTTCACATTGCGTTCTCGAAGGACGGGTGTGCATGGGCGGCTGTGGATAAGACGCTTTATACCAGTGAGGATCGAGGTAAATCATGGGAGCGTGCCTGGGAGGCGCCGGAAAAAATAAGGATGATTGCATAAAATGACGGAAGGAGAAATACATGCCAGCGGTTCAAGAACTTCAAGCAGATGTTGCCCAACTCTCAGCGGATGAACTGGCTCGTTTTAGAGTGTGGTTCGAGGAATTTGATGCAAAAGTATGGGATAAACAGTTTGAGGAAGATGTTAAGCTCGGCAAATTGGATCACCTTGCGAATCAAGCGATTGCTGATTTTCGCGCAGGAAATGTTAGAGAGGTATGAAACATTTTACAAACCCCTATTTTTGGAAATGTTATCAAAGACTTCCACGAGAGATTCAAGAATTAGCAGATGAGAATTTCAAATTACTGAAGCGAGATTCGAGACATCCTTCTTTGCAATTGAAGCATGTTCTCGTGAAACGGGGAAAGGTCGGCAGGTATTGGTCTGCAAGAATTGGCATTAAATATCGAACTGTCGCAATTGAAATTGAAGAAGGATTGGTCTGGTTTTGGATTGGAACACATGCTGAATACGATAAATTGATTCGGTGATTATATAAATCTTAGGCGATCCTTATCTTTTAGGAGTATTTATGGCACATCACAATTTTACCCCCACGCATTATCACACGGCTATCGGGTCTCACGATCCGGTTCTGACCATTGCCAGTGGCGATACGCTTTCGACGACTACGGTTTGTGCGGGCGGCAGGGACAAGACGGGCGCGCAGGTGACAGAAGGCGGCAATCCTCAGACGGGACCTTTTTATATTGAAGGTGCAGAGCCGGGGGATTCGATTTCGGTTGTGTTTGATTATCTGATGCCCAACCGCTCGCATGGATATACTTCTGCGCGCATTGCGCCCAATGTTCTCGATCCGGGCTATGTGCCCAAATTTGACGATGATATTGCGCGGGTTTTATGGGAAATTGATTTTGAAAATCGCACGGCACGCCCGGTGGAAGTTTCTCGTGACCGCGACCATACCACGCCTGGTTATGGCAAGCCCGCGACTCGTCCATTAAAGGATCTGGTCTTGCCGCTCAATCCGCATCCCGGGTGTTTTGGGGTTGCGCCGCCGCGAGGGCAGGCGATTTCGACTGCGACTTCATCCACGCACGGCGGGAATATGGACTACAAGCGCTTTAACGAGGGCACGACGGTTTATTTGCCGGTTTTTGTCGCGGGCGCGCTTTTTCACATTGGCGATGGGCACGCGCTTCAGGGCGATGGTGAAATTGTGGGTACGGGTATTGAAATTTCTTTTGATGTGAGTTTTACGGTTCACCTGCACAAAGGCAAAACCATCAACTGGCCGCGGGGTGAAAACGATACGCATATTTTAACGGTTGGCAATGCCCGTCCGCTCGATCAGTGCGTTGAACACGCTACCACTGAAATGATCCGCTGGCTCACGTCGGATTTTGGGTTGGATGAGCGCACTGTGCATGTGTTGCTGGGCGAAGCGGTTGAATACGATATGGGCAATATGTTTGATCCCGCTTATACATTTGTTTGCAAAATTCCCAAACAAGTTCTCGAAACCCTGGGCGCGACCCGCGCGTAGTGTGCGATGAAAAAATCTCACTGGATCATTTCCCCATCTGTTGATTTGTGCTGTATTTCGCTCGGATGGCTGGTATTTTTTGCTGCTCCTTATCTTCTCCCTGACCACGGTGAGACTTTCCGTCTTATTGCGGTCACGTCATTTGTTGCCCACCGGTATTTCACTTTTCCCCTCGTTTATCTCGACCGCATTGAATTTGAACGTCGGCGGCTGATCTATCTCATAACCCCGGTGCTGTGTCTGGGGTTCGTCGCTATGTGTTATTATTTTCGCGTTGAAGAACCCGAGATGTTCGCTTTCTGGTATCTTTTTAATTATTTCCATTTTGTCCGTCAAAAGTACGGCATTTTGCGGATTTATTCCGGCAAGGGACAATGGGGGCACAAACAGCTCGATGCGTGGACTTCATACCTCTGGGGCATTGCGGGCTTTGGGTATATGTTTGCGTTTCAGGCCAATGTTGAAGGTCGCGTTATGCATTATCTGCATACGCTTATTGGCACGCCGCTTCCCCAGATGGGGGCGCAGGCGATATATGTCGCAGCTATCGCTGTTACGATTGCGTGGCTTATTTACGAATTTCGGGGCGCGCAAATCAACTGGCCCAAGTTGCTTTTTTTTGCTTCGATCGCGTTCATGTATGGCGTTGTCCCCATTTTATCTACAGATGCCCTTTTCACTGCGACCAGCTTTAGCCATGCGGCGGAATATATCGCCCTTGTTGCGCTTACGGTTCACAATAAGGCAAAACTCGATGCTTTTGCGTCGCCTGTGTTGACGCGAGCGGGAAAGCATATCGTGCCCTATACTACAGGCTTTATTGTTGTGGTCAGCGGCCTGTTATACGGTCTCAAATTTCTTTCTCTTCCGATTTTTCTGGTTTTTACGTATGGCACTTCGTTTATGCATTTTATTTACGATGGCATGATCTGGAAGTTGCGTCGTCCCCGCGTTGCGCGGGAGGTTGGCGCGGCGATGAGCGATGGACGATGAGCGATGAATGATGATCAGAAACACCATTTGAAAGATATCGACCGCGCGGTTGTTTGGCATCCTTTCACGCAGATGCGAGATTATGCTGATGGGGATCCCATTATTATTTCGCATGGCGATGGTGTTTATCTCGAGGATATTGACGGCAATCGCTATCTCGATGGCTTTTCGTCTATGTGGTGCAATGTGCATGGGCATCGCGTTGCGGAAATTGACTGTGCTATTCGCGCGCAACTCGACCGCGTAGCACATAGTACGCTATTGGGTTTGTCCAATATTCCCGCTGTTCAACTTGCGGAAAAGCTCGTGCAGATCGCGCCGAGGGGTCTCAGCCGTGTTTTTTATTCGGATAGTGGCGCGACGGCGGTTGAAATTGCCGTTAAGATGGCGTTTCAATACTGGCAGCAGCGCGCGCGTCCGCGTCGAGAGAAGGACACTTTTCTTCATCTGACAGAGAGCTATCACGGCGATACGATTGGCTCGGTCAGCGTGGGTGGTATCGCGCATTTTCACAGCGTGTATCACCCTTTGCTTTTTTCTTCTATTTCCGCACCTGTTCCGCATCCGTACCGGTGTGAATATTGTAATGGGTCGTGTGACAAGGCGTGTTTTGGCACTTTGGAAAAGATCATCGCCGAACACGCCGACCGCCTCGCTGCTTTTATTGTGGAACCGCTTGTGCAGGGGGCAGGCGGTATGCTTATGCATCCGCCGGGTTATCTCAAATACGCGGCTGAGTTGTGCGACAAATACGATGTGCTTCTGATTGTGGATGAGGTCGCTACGGGATTTGGCCGGACTGGAAAGATGTTTGCCTGCGAATACGAGAATGTTACGCCCGATATCCTCTGCCTGGGCAAAGGGCTTACGGGGGGATATCTTCCGGTGGCGGCGACACTCGCGACGGATGAGATTTACAATGCCTTTTTGGGCGATTATGCCGAGATGAAGACCTTTTTTCACGGTCATACATACACGGGCAATCCGCTCGGTTGTGCCGCTGCGCTTGCAACGATAGAAAAATTTGAAACAGATCGCACGCTGGAGAAATTGCAATATAGGATCGCGTATCTGGCGGAGCAATTGCAGCGGTTCAGAGATTTTGCACATGTGGGGGATATTCGTCAAAGGGGTTTTATTGTTGCTATTGAACTGGTATTGGACCGGGCAAACAAAACTCCGTATCCCTTTGAAGACCGCATAGGTCATCGGGTGTGCGATATTGCGCGAGAAAATGGGCTTCTCATTCGCCCACTGGTCAATACGATTGTTCTTATGCCTCCTTATGCTATTACCAAACGCGAAATAGACCAGATGCTGGATATTATTTGCGATGCGATTCTGGCGGTTACAGAAGGGGTTGCGAGGTGACGCGGGGGATTTTTGTCACGGGTACGGATACGGAGATCGGCAAGACGGCTATTACAGCCGGGTTGGCTGCGGTGCTGAAAAGGCGAGGCATCAATGCTGGTGTTATGAAGCCCATTTCAGCGGGTGGTCGCGCGGATGCAGAATTGTTAAAGTGGGCTGTGCGATCAAACGAGTCTCTGGATACTATAAATCCGATCTGCTTGCGCGATCCGCTTTCGCCCAATATTGCCGCCAGGCGCGAAGAGAAAATACTCGATCTCGCACCTGTATTTGACGCATTTAATCATCTTTCAAAAATTCACGATTGTTTGCTCGTCGAAGGCGTGGGCGGTCTTTTGGTGCCGATTACGGACGATGTTCTCGTGGCAGATCTCGCTGCTCGTTTCGATTTGCCACTTCTCATTGTGGCGCGCGCAGCTCTCGGCACGATTAATCACACGTTGCTTACTATTGAGGCGGCACGGGCACGCGGTTTGCAGATCAATAGTGTGATATACAATACGCTGTCGCCGGGGGGACCTGATGTGTCGGCACAAATGAGTCCAGAGGTTGTGACGCGCATTTCTGGGGTTCCATCGTCGGGCACTATCCCTTATGATCCAGATGTCGATGTGGATGCGATTTGCCTGGGGGGGATGGTGGCGTTGATTGAGGCGCGGGTTGATATGGAGTTGATTTTGGGGTGAGAACACAAAGGCAAAAAGCAACCACAGATGAACACAGATACACACAGATAAAAGGCGAGAAGAAGATACTGTGACGACTTTATATACCACGTCATTCAAGGGCATTGGACAGATTGCCGTGCGGGAATTGCGGTTTTGTTTTGGGAATCGCCTTTCCAATGTGCGTACAAATCGCGTGCGAGATTACGATTTGGTGCAGTTTAACTGGCAGGGCAGTCCGCTCGCGTTGCGCCAACTGGGCACTGTGGAGGATGTTTTTTATTGGCTTGCCGATATACCGCTGAGCGGAGCGCGCGAGGATCTCAATACTCTGGGCGAGATACCGGATCTGATTCCGGCGCTCAATATGCACAGGCAGTTCAATGGGTTGCCCAAAGGGCGCACAAAATATCGCGTTATTGTCCAGGCATCCATGCAGGACTGGCAATCGTACCGTCGCAACCAGATGCAGAAAGCCGTTGAACGGGCTGTGTATCGCCGCTTTCCCAAATGGCGTCTTGTGCCCGATAATGCCGATCTGGAACTGTGGTTGCAACAGACCGGCAGGCAGGTGCGCCTGGGTTTGCGCCTTACGGATCGCACGATGCGCCATCGCACGTATAAGACGGCCAACCGCCCTGCGTCGTTGCGTCCGACTATTGCGCGGGCACTGGTACAGCTCACCTGTCCGGAAGATGGCGATGTTTTTCTGGATCCTATGTGCGGTGCGGGTACGGTTATGATCGAACGCGCGCTTGCGAGTCGCTACGCCCTGATTCAGGGCGGGGATATTGACGAACAAGCTGTTGCGGATACGCTGGAAAATTTTGGCAATCGCCACAAACCGCGCGATGTTTATCACTGGGATGCGCGTCACTTGCCACTGCCCGATCAATCGGTTGATAAGGTTGCGACCAATCCGCCCTGGGGCCGTCAGGTTGGGTCTGTTTTTGAACTCCGTGCGCTCTATGACTCTGCTTTTGTGGAGATTGACCGGGTTTTGCGCCCCAATGGTCTTGTTGCGATTCTTTCGAGCGAGTGGAATGCGGTCAAAAGTGCGCTGGCGCGAACCAATCTCACGCCGATTGAGCACATTAAAGATATCGCGGTGCTGGGCCGGCGCGCCGATATTTTTGTCGCACAAAAATTTGCGGTCTGACATTTTTTCTACAGGAGATCAAAGCCATGAATATATCTGAAGATATTGGGACCAAACTGCTCTTTGAAAACGATCGCGTGCGCGTTTGGGACCTCGCGCTTGCCCCGGGCGAGAGCACGGGTATGCATCGGCACGAGAATGACTATCTGTACGTGGTTATCGGCGGGGGGACGCTCCAGGGCGTCTCATCAGAGGGGACCAAAGGCGATGCCCGCGATATGAAGGACGGCCATGTGCAATGGCGAGATGTTGATGGCGAAGATGTACACGAGGCCATCAATGTGGGCAATGAACCCTGGCGGAATATTATTGTTGAGTTAAAAGGATAGGGGAAGGGAGAAAAAGCGGGCACGATTGCGTGCCCGCTTTTTTTCGTCCCTACCGGTTGGCGAGGAGGTCGTCAACGACGGATGGGTCGGCGAGGGTTGAGGTGTCGCCGAGGTTTGAGGTGTCGTCTTCGGCGATTTTTCGCAGGATTCGGCGCATGATTTTGCCCGAGCGCGTTTTGGGCAATCCCGGTGCCCAGTGGATTACGTCTGGGGTGGCGATGGGGCCGATTTCGGTGCGGACTTGCTGGACGAGTTCGGTTTTGAGTTCGTCGGTATAGGCTTCGCCCGCGTTGAGGGTGACGTAGGCATAGATGCCCTGTCCTTTGATTTCGTGCGGGAAGCCGACGACAGCGGCTTCGGCCACTTTTCCGTGTGAGACCAGGGCACTCTCGACTTCGGCGGTGCCCATGCGGTGGCCCGAGATGTTGATGACGTCATCTACGCGGCCGGTGATCCAGTAGTAGCCGTCTTCGTCGCGACGGCAGCCGTCACCGGTGAAGTAGAAGCCTTTGTATTGCTGAAAGTAGGTTTCTTCAAAGCGTTTGTGATCGCCATAGACGGTGCGCATTTGTCCCGGCCAGGGTTCTGAGATGGCGAGTACGCCATCGACGCCATTGCCTTCGACGATTTTGCCCGATTCTGGTTCGAGGACCACGGGTTTGATGCCGTAGAGGGGAAAAGTCGCCGATCCGGGTTTGGTGGGGGTTGCGCCGGGCAGGGGACTGATGAGGATGCCTCCGGTTTCGGTTTGCCACCAGGTATCTACGATGGGACATCGCTCTCGCCCGATATTGCGGTGATACCATTGCCAGGCTTCGGGATTGATGGGTTCGCCCACTGTTCCGAGTATTTTGAGAGATGACAGGTCGTATTTGGCGGGCCATTCTTCGCCTTCTCGGGTGAGGGCGCGTATGGCTGTGGGGGCGGTGTAGAATTGGTTGACTTTGTATTTGTCGATGACCTGCCAATAACGGCCCGGGTCGGGATAGACGGGCGTGCTTTCAAACATGATGGTGGTGGCGGCATTTGATAGGGGCCCATAGATGATGTAGGAGTGGCCCGTGACCCAGCCAATGTCGGCGGCGCAAAAGTAGATGTCGCCGTCCTGATAGTCAAAGACGTTTTTGTGCGTGTAGCCCGTGTACACCATGTAGCCACCCACGTTGTGCTGTACGCCTTTGGGTTTGCCAGTGGAGCCAGATGTATAGAGGATGAAGAGCGGGTCTTCGGCGTCCATTTCTTCGCATGGGCAGTCGGCAATAGCTTCTGACATGGCTTCGTGCCACCATAAGTCGCGCCCTTCTTGCATGGGACACGCGATGCCACTGTCTTCACCCACGCGCTGGACGACGATGCAGGTGTGAACGCTGGTGTTCCCCATGCGTTCATTTGCCAATGCAATGGCTTCGTCGGCGGGTTGCTTGCGTTCCATGGGGCGGTCACCGCGGAACATGCCATCTGTGGTGAGTACGATCTGACAGGAGGAATCGACGATGCGGTCTGCCAGTGCTTCGGCAGAGAAGCCGCCAAAGACTATTGAGTGGATGGCGCCGATGCGCGCGCAGGCGAGCATGGCGATGGCGAGTTCGGGGATCATGGGCATGTAGATGGAGACGCAGTCGCCTTTTTTTACGCCTCGGGATTTGAGTACGTTGGCAAATTTGCAGACTTGCTCGTGCAGTTCACTGTAGGTGAGTTTGGCGTCTTCACCAGGTTCGTTGCCTTCCCATAAGATGGCGATTTGATCTCCTCGAGACGCGAGGTGACGGTCGATGCAGTTGTACGTGATGTTGGTTTTGGCCCCTTCAAACCACTTGATAAAGATTGGCCCATTGTCCATATTGTAGTTGTAGGACCGCACGGTGTCCCATTTTTTGTACCAGTGGAATGAATTGGCAATTTCGGCCCAGAATGCTTCGGGATCGGCAATCGATTTTTCGTATTGTTTCCCGTAGGCATCAATACTGGGGACATGTGCATTGGTGCTGAGATTTTGCGGTGGGATGTATTTTCCGTTTTGTTCGACCACCTGATTTGCTGCCATCGGGGTTCCTCGCTTTCTTAACATGAATGTCATCAGTTTCGGCTTTGGAATGTTGAATATAAAACGGGATTGACCAGGGCGCAATGCGGAAAAGCAGGCAGCGCGTATTTTTGGGAACTATGAAGGAGCCTGAGGGGTTTAATGTTTAGATTGAGGATATAAGGTTTTGGGCGGGGAGGGGGACACAGGTGCTAAGGGAGGGATTCCATGCTTATGGCAAATTCGAGATATGGACTGGGCGAACAGTCAGATGTGGAGATTTTAGCTGAGGTATCTGCTGGAGATATTGATGCTTATGGAAAAATTGTGCGGCGCTATCAAGGGCGGTTGTACAATTTTGTTTTTCGCTTTGTGGGCGATCGGGAAACAGCAGAAGATATCGTACAAGAGGCGTTTTTGCGTGCGTTTGGAAAGCGCAAGGAATATCGTGCAATTGCCAATTTTTCTACATGGCTGTTTACGATTGCCGGGAATTTGGCTAAAAGTGAGTTGAGAAGGCGCAAGCGGTGGCGGTTGTTTTCTCTGCATCGAGACGAGGAGTCAGACACGGGCATGGAATTGCCCGATGAATCTATGCGTCCCGATCACATGGCGGAAACTTCGCTGTTCAATGTGGAGATTCAGAATGCGATTGCTTCGTTGCCCGATAATTACCGCCAGGTGATTTTGTTGCGCGATGTGGAAGGTATGTCGTATTATGAAATTTCTGAAATTGTGAAGTGTCCGGTTGGGACTGTGAAATCGCGCGTCAATCGCGGGCGCTTAAAATTACAACAAAAATTGAAAAATGAAGGTCGGGATGTGGGCCTGAATGTCTAAGATATCCCGGAAACCCTGCTCGGAGGTAAAATATAGACATGACCGTTACCGATTTTGAAGCGCGAGTTTCGGCTTATGTAGATGGCGAAATGAGTCCGGTTGAGATGGCAGAAATGGATCGCAAAGCTGCCGAGTGCGAGCATTGTCGCGTTTTGTTAGCCGATGTGCAAGCTTTGAAGGAGCGCATGGCGCAATTGCCAAAGGTGCGCCCATCGGCTGAGTTTGATTTTGCTCTTCGCAGCCATTTGGCGATGGCTGTTTCAAAAGAAAAACAGTCTTTGCACAAAGTGCGGCGTACACTGTTCTCTTCTGTCTCGCGGACTATTACAACGCTGGCTGCAGCTGTGGTGATCGGCCTGGGGTTGACTCAGGTGGTTTTCTATAGCGATACAACACCTACCCCACAGATGGCAGTGGAGCGTCCGGAAATTCCATTGGTGCCGGGCGAGAGATTGCCAAATGTTGATGTAGGTGCTCTGGAATTGGAGCGTTTGTCCAAGGAATCTTATAGTCTGGATTCTCGTCATTATCGGGACTCGGCGCGTGTGGATTCCGCATTGCAGTTGAAGCAGCGGCCATCGAATATGCGCAACCTGCGCGATGTGAAACAGGTTCCCGTTTCGTATTCATTTTGACGTTGGCTCGGCGAGTGGAGAGAGGCGGGATCATGAGGTGTTTGTGTTGTGCAATGGCGTTGTGCCTGCTTGTTGTGGGCAAGGGATGGACGGAAGAACGCAGCCTATTGTGCGCGCTTGAAGAGGAAATTGCGACAATTTTGGAAGATAATCGGCAGAGTGTGGTGAGGATTCACACGCTGTATCCCCCCCGTGTGCGGGCAGATAGCGGGCCGTTTGGTTCGGTGTTTACCCACGGTACGGGGTTTATTTTTGATCCCCAGGGTTATATTTTAACGATTGAAGCCGCTATTGCAGATGCCGATGAGATTCGGGTGACGCTGGCTTCTGGCGTGCAGGTGCGGGCTGCGCTCGTGGGGGCAGATCCGATTTCGGGGATTGCTGTTATTCGCGTTGAGGCAGAAAATTTGCCCACGGTTGTGGTGGGAGATTCACAGCATATTAAAATTGGGCATTACGCCCTTTTGTTGGGCAATGACTTTGGCAATCTGGTGCCGGCTTTTGGGACGGTGCATGAAATCTATCGGGATACGGATTTGTTTCAGGTGTCGGCTCGCGTGCAGAGCAGTTATGGCGGCGCACCTGTGTTTTGCGGCCATGGACGGGTTGGGGGGATGGTGTGGCGCTATGAAGATCCGGTTCGCGTCGTTGTACAAAACGATGGTTCTCTGTTTGGATGGGGTCCGATGCCGTCGTCGGTTTTTGTCATTCCGATCAATCGCGCAATGCGGGTGGCGCGTGCGCTGGTTGCACATGGGCAGATGGCGTATGGCAAATTGGGTGTGGAGGTTGCACAACGGGGCAACGAGGTGGTGGTGGTCAATGTGCAGCCCAATAGTCCTGCAACTGAGGGCGGGATTCGGCCGGGCGATGTGGTGCTTTCATATCGGGGGCGTGCGGTTGGTGGTCCGGTGCATTTGAAGCGGATGGTGCTGGAAAGTACGCCGGGCGAGACCGCAATGCTGGGTATTCGACGCGAGGGACGGGTGGTGGCAATACAGGTCGAGCTGGATCAGATGGATAGGTCTGCTCTGGCTGCTTTGCGCCCAGAGCCTCTGATAGAGCCAGTAGATGCAGCGGTTTATCAACATATCAATTATCTGCAACGCGAAGTCGGGCGTTTGCAGCAAATTTTACATCGCAACAAGTAAGTATTTACGATAAACGCAAAAGAGCGGTGGTCTTCGGATCACCGCTCTTTTTTATTATTTTAGATTATTTTTTCAATGGTTCGCTCTCTCCAGCGAATCGTTACCCAAAGGAGCTGATCCATGCTTAGTCCCGCTTCTGTTTTGGAGTTTGTTGAACGACTTTATTGCGTTCCATTGCAATCCGAATTTCTCTTTGCGGAAGTTTCTGGCTTCGCTTTTCAAAGGCGTGCAACATCGTCAAGGGACCTGTTCCTTTAGTTGACAGGGATGCAGTGAAAGAAACTCTCTTACCTCGAGATTCATCCGATCAATTTCGGCAATAAATCCTCCTGCCGATAACTGGTAATTCTGTGGATTGGTTTCAGTCTGTCGCAGTTTTTCAACCTGTTGTTGAAAGTATCTGATGCGTTCTTTGGTTGCTTCAAGTTCAAGGTTATTCCGAATCATCGCTGATCACCTCCACGATTCCACGTCGCGTTTTGTCTCGTTTTATCTGCCAGTACTCCAGGGCTTCCCGTTCCCCGCCAATTGCGGCCAGTCGTCGAATCCAGAAAACACTTGCACCTATCACATTTTGCACCGCCTGATGGTCAAAAATGATAGCTGCCTCATTACTTACCTGGTTGACATCAAACGAATCTTCCATCATCATAAAGATATCGACATCCTCGGGAGAAGGTTTTGCCGTAACGAAGGAACCAAATACGATAAATCTCGCCATCTGTCCTGTTCCGAGGGCCAGATTATAAATGCGTTCCAGTCGTTGTCCAACAAGATGTCGCTGTACTGTTCCCGTTCCAAAATGTTGTAGCACTTCAGGCAATGTCGCCCGATGAATGCCTACAGGCAGATCACCGTTATTGTCAAATTCAGGCCATTTTCTCAATGGTTAAATCCTCTAATGATGACCCGGAAGTGATAGATTATAGCAGATATTGCAGTTTTACGCAACCTTACGCGCGATGTTTCGCAACTACTGATTCGTCGAGTTCGATCCCTAAACCCGGTCCTGTTGGCGGGGTGATATAGCCGCTTTCAAACTGGATTGGTTCTTTGAATATTTCGCTGTGGAGGGTGTTGGCGTTGAATTCCTGGATCAGAAAATTTGGCGAGCATGTGTCGAGTTGCACAGCGGCGGCTGCGGCGACTGGGCCGCAATACATGTGGGGCGCGATGAGGGCGTAGTGGGCTTCGGCCATGCTGGCGATTTTTTTGGATTCCAATATCCCGCCACATTGTCCCACGTCTAATTGGAGGATTTGTGCGGCCTGTTTTTTCAGGAGTTCGGCAAATTCGTATTTGGTGACGAGTCGCTCGCCCGTGGCAATTGGGATGCTGGTATGGGCGGCGACTCGGGCCATTTCGTCGATGTTTTCTGGGGGGACGGGTTCTTCGAACCAGAAGGGGCTGAATTCTTCAAGTTCTTTTGCCACGCGGATTGCGCCAGATGTGCTGAACTGTCCGTGGGTGCCGATGCCGATTTCCAATTCGTCGCCGACTGCGTCCCGGATGCTTTTGAATATTTTGGCGACGTGGCGGATGGTTTTGAGTGGAAAGTCGCGTGGATGGGGAAAGACCGGTTGGAAGGGATCGAATTTGCAGGCGGTATTTCCGTCTGCAATCAGGCGGGTCGCTATCTCTCCCGCTCGTTCTGGGTTTTCCCAGATGCCGTCGGTCGGCATATAGGCATAGGCTCTGAGTTTGTCGTGAACTCTGCCGCCGAGCAGATTGTAGATGGGCTGGTTCAGGGCTTTGCCGACGATGTCCCAGCACGCCATCTCGATGGCGCTCAAGGCGGGTGTTGCGTCGAGGCCGGGGTGGCGATAGTCGTGTCGGGATGCAAAGATGCGCTGCCACAGGCTTTCGATGTCGAATGGGCTTGTGCCGATGGCGAATTGCTGACACAGGTTTTTGATGAGGCTGATTTGGGAGTCCAAATTGGTGGCATTGCCCGAGGGTCGCTCGCCCAGTCCTATGATGCCTTCGTCGGTGATGAGTTGGACAAAGAGCCAGTATCTTCCCCCGCGATAGGGCTGGATGTTTTCGATTACGATGGTTTCCACATCGGTGATTTTCATGGTTGATGTGCTCCTGTTTTGATGTGTGGCAATGCGGTCAATGCTTCTTTGATTACGCAGCATTGCCAGAACGCTTTGTTGCTCCATCCGAATCGCCACGGGTGCGATGTTGTAAATCGCTGGGGCAATGCTTCGGATAGCAGCGCGAATGTTTGTACGGTGGCCGCGAATTGATGGGTGTCCAGCTTGTCGCGTTCTGCGTGCGCTGTGTAATAGGGGATGAGCGCGTCTGCTGTGCGGTGCAGCGCGGCGTTTGCATCTGCCTCGCGCCACCCGATCGCTTTTGGCAGTCGCGATAGCAGATAGACCGCGTCCATGGTTGAAAAATTTGGACTTCCATGCCAGAAGCCATTCTCCTCCTGGAGATTAAGCATGGCATCTACGATTTTCTCAGCCTGTGGCGGCAGCTTGTCCATTCCCGTGTAGATCAGGCTGTAGGCAAATGTGCGGCTGATGTTGGTGGGGTTTTCAGCGGGCCATGTTCCCTGCGTGGGGTGCTGTTGTGCGGCGAGTTCGTCGAAGAAAGCCTGGACCCACGCGGGGTCTGGATGGCTGACGAGCATGGGCGCGAGCGCGAGTACTTCGTGATGGGTGTCGCCCGATGCTTTCCACGTTTTGAACCACTGGTGGAGTCCGGCGATGGTTGTTGCGCCGCGCTGATTGTCGGGGAATTTCAGGACCTGGGCGTCCAGCATGTTGAGTGCGCGAACCGCGTTCCAAAATGCGATACCCCGTTTGTCTGAGGGCGGAAAGGCAAAGGATCCGTCCTGTTCGCTCTGTTGTGACTGGATCCAGGCGATCCATTTCGCGCGGTCAAGCGCCACTGCGTCGAGCGCGTTTATGCTGTACAGGATATAGGTGATGAAGAGGGTGCTGGGAAGGCTGGGTGCTGGTGCGTCGCCATTGCGGAAGGCGCCCGTGGCCGGGAGGTAGAGGGATTCCGCCCAGGTGGTCAAATCGTCGCGGATGGAATCGAGAGAAATGATCATGTTTCATTGTTCCTCTCTTCTATGGCAGCGACGCCAGAGCCGCCTGGAGTCCAGGGACCTGGTCCGCGCCCTCTGGCACCCGAATTTTTGATCCTTGAAAGTCCTCTCCGACCGATTCAAACCGTCCGCCCAGGTGCTCGGACAAGAACGCCTCAGCGACGGCGTAAAACGACAGGCGGTTTTCCGGCCGTGCGAATCCGTGCCCTTCATCCGGATAAAGCACGTAGGTCACGGGGATGTTTTTTTCTTTCATCGCCTCGACGATTTGATCGGATTCGACTTGCTTGACGCGCGGGTCGTTGGCACCCTGGCCGATCAGCAGAGGCCGCTGGATCTGATCTACGCGTGCAAGCGGCGATTTGGCCAGCAAGGATTTCTGGCCCTCCTCTGTCGTCCAGTCACCTACGCGGTCTTTCATCATCGGCAGTATTGGAACCCAATAAGGCGGCACGTTTTGTAGCAACGTGACGAGGTTGCTTGGACCGACAATATCGACGCCGCAGACGAATGTCTCGGGGGTAAAGGTCAGCCCGACCAGGGTCGCGTATCCGCCGTAGCTGCCGCCCATAATCGCCACCTGGTCGCGTTGCGTGATTTTTTCACGGACCGCCCAGTTGACAGCGTCAATCAGGTCGTCGTGCATTTTGCCGGCCCACTCGCCATTGCCAGCGTTGGTGAATTCCTTGCCGAAGCCGGTCGAGCCGCGGAAGTTGACGCTCAGTACGGCGTAACCGCGGTTCGCCAGCCATTGATGTTGCGAATCGTAGCCCCAGATGTCGCGCCCCCAGGGACCCCCGTGAACCAGTAAAACCAGCGGTACCGGATTGCTCGGTCGAGCCTCGCCGTCGGGGGTGCTGTCGGGGGGAAGCGTCAGATAGCTGACCAGATTCCACCCGTCGCGGGATTTGATGGTCAGCGAATGCATCCTGGTCAGTTGGTACTCGTCCAGGTCTGTGCGGTTGCTGAACAGGTAATTCGCCTGTTTCCTGACGCGGTCGTACAGGTAGTATTTGACCGGCCCGTTGTCCAGGGCGTAGGCCGCTATCCACAAGCGGTCGTCGAGCGTGCGGCTGGTGATCGACAATTCGCCGTCTTCCACCGAGTGCAAGTAATCCATGTCCCCTTGTATCGCCGAGTCCAGCACGTGCCAGCGGTTGCGGTCGTAAGTGAACGACACGGCCTGCGCGTGTTTCTCTGTCGGATGAATCAACATCCCGCCCACATCCGCGCGGTCATCCTCGGCCACCAGTTCTTGTTTGCCGGACGCCAGATCGAGGGAGAACAAGGCGGCCGTGTTTCGCTTGCGGCTGTCGATCAGATAGAGGATCTGGTTTGACTTGTCGAAGCCGGCCAGCCCAGTCGTCATGGCGTCGGTGTTGGGGACCTCCAGGAAGGGTTGCCACTGGTTGCTCTCGTCCCGTTGGAGGATCACTTGTCCCCCGGTCGGCGAAACCGTCATGGCAAAACGCGTGCGATCGTCGTTGTCGAACAGGTAAGAGACAAAGCCCGGATTCTCTTCGATTAGGGTCCGCTCGCCGGTGGAAAGCTCGATTCGATAGACGTCGTGCAGTTGCGGATTGCGGTTGTTGATGCCGACCAGGATCTCGTTGGGCGTCTTTTCATTGATCGAGAGAACCTGCGAGTTGACTTTTTCAAAGGGCGTCAGGTCTCGGGTTTCGCCCGTGGCGATATTCGTCGCGTACACGTGCCAGTCTTCATCGCCCCTGGCATCCTGATAGTACAGGATGTGCTGGCCATCATAGGTCCAGGTGTAGTCGCGGATGCCGCGTTCCTCGTCCCTGGTGATCGGCCTGGCTGAGCCGGGATCGTCCACGACCCAGACGTTCAAAACGCCCTCCACTGGCGCGAGGTAGCTCAGATACTCGCCGTCGGGACTGATCCGAGCCATGGTTTTTTCTGGATTGCCGAACAGCACTTGTCGGGGAATCAATTTGGTACCCCCTTCCTCGTTTGCGGTCTGACTGGTGTTGAGAAAAGCGATGAATGCAAGTAGTAGCATTTCAGTCTTGCTTAAGACCAACCGCGCACCATATACGCCTGTAGTATGCCGCTTTCATCGGAGTTGAAGAAGCCCGATCGTCCATCTGGGGATAGAAAGGGATGGATGTGCGTATGTTTTTGCCAGGATGATCCGGGGTCCGCGACTTTCCGCGCATTTGCGAGCGCACCTTTGTCTTCTTCGGGGAGATCGAATAGCCAGACGGCTCCGCCCGCATCTATTGGACCTGCGTCCGTGATCAGCCGTTTCCCGTTGATGTCAGTTGCGAAGTGGCAGAAGTCGGGCGCGTCGAAGGATCGGGACAGGTCGTTTCGCCATCCGCCCGGTGTGTTGATGCCTTCATCTCCGATGTGATCCGCGGCGCGTCCCGAGATGAGTTGTCTTTCAGCGGGTTCGCGTGTGCTTGTGCTCGTAATGGCGATGTCGCTTTGTCCCTGCCAGCATTGATGTCCCTGGCAGAATTCGTTTCCGTCCCGTCCCCAGGGAAAATCGCGCAGTGCCGTGCCGTCGTCCCGGATTACGTGGATGTCTGCACCCCGCCCGCTGACGAGCGTTTCTATGCTGCCGTCGGTTGATGCGGTGTTTCCGTGGTTTTCCTGGATCATGATGTCATGGGTGCCCTCGGGGTCTGTCTGGCGCGTGTATTGTGGGTGTATATTGCACCAGGAGGGCCCCTGAAAGATCAGGCGTACGGATGGGTCCTCAATTTCAAAGACGAGAAGTCCCCAGGGTGCGCCTGCGGTTTTGCCGTCGCCGAGGAATCCCGAGATTGCGATGCGCTTGCCGTCGGATGAGATTGTCGAAAGCGGATACGGTCGGCTCAACCTGAAATCGGTGTCCGGAATCGCGTGGTCCAGGACATAGATGATGTCGCGTTCTGTTCCGTCCATTTTGACGCGCTTGAGCGTTAGCTGTCCGCCTCCAGGCTCTGTTTCATTGACGAAGTAGTAAAGCCATTCGCCGTCTGGTGAGATGGATGGTCCCGTGGTTCCGAGTTCGGTGGTGATTGGCGTCAAGCTGCAATGGTCTTCGAGGTCGCAGATGAGGAACTGGTGCTCCGGGTCCTTTGGATCAGAGCCGTGCGGATGGGCAGACCGGTGAAGGATCAGTCGTTGGGAATCGGGTGTGAATATCTGCGCTTCCATGTAGATGTGTGATGAGGGGATCGATTCATCCGTGAGTTGGATGACTTCGAGGTTGTTTCGCTCGGTTTCCGGGACGAGGTCGGGTCGAATTTTCATTTTCTGTCCTCCTTATGACAGGAGTTGTGACTATTGGTGAGAAATGGCAGCAGATGTGCGGAGATACGAACCATGTCAGAATTCAGCTATAACTATCTGCAATTTAAGCGCGAAAACAGGGGTTTGCAATGGTGTTTTTGAGTATAAATGGCATTATACCCAAAAATTAAGACCAATCAGCTAATGATCTTGATTGGTCTTCACACGAAAGATGCGAACTCTACCTGAATACTAAAACCCGCAGGATCAGACCTGCGGATTTCATCGATAAGGTATCTGAGATTATGTTTATCGCTCGTCTCCGTCACGGCCTCCGTCTTCTGAATTTTCAGAGAAACATGCCGTCTTCTGGCTTCGCCTTCTTTAATGCTATCCACGGAAAGGAACCCGCCTTCTCTATTTGGTCTTGGTACCATGAGAACAGTTGCTGAAGCCACTTTTTTTGGAGCTTATGCCACTCAAACACTTCGTAACGCTTTTTGGAGGTCACCTCAGGCCAATCGTTCTGGAAGAGTTCGCCGAGGACGAACTCTACAGCACTCATCGGAGTGACGAAAAGGCTGGGCAATCTGGGAATGGGAACTGATTTCGGGAACCGCGGATCAACGGTGTCCCCGAGAATATGAGCGTGGACATAACAGCCAGGACTGTCCTCAGCACCCAGTTCCAGACTCCACATTGCTAAGCGTGTCTTCGTCTTAGAATCGTCAGAAGCGTACAACTTGATCTTCGTTGAAGCTTTTCCGCAGAATTCTATCTCGCGATCCGGATCTGAGCGCTTCCCCCATGGTTGCAGTTCCCAAATTCCTGAAATAACCGCATATATCTCTTTACCTGCTTTTCTGTCGTACTGATTGCTTGGTATTGTGCGAAGGCATCGAAGCTCCAGAGGATAAACGCTTTCTTCGGGTTTCCCACCAATGCTTCGGAGGTGGCTCAAGAAACGAGAGAGAACCCATATCCTATTCGGATCGAGGAACTCCTCTGACAATGTTGCCATCACTTTGGTCTCTTGGACAAGTTCAGAAAAAAGAAAGCGAAACCCCGCCATTCTTGCCGTCCTATTCTTTGTTACTCACGATGCGGTGCTGGTCAAGGGGATTCACCAACGGCAACAGAGTATCGTCATTTTGCACAGTTTCGATGTCCATCCAGGCTGGGTCAGCAAACGGAGGCCAGTGGTCGGGGTGGAGGGTTATGGCAGTCATTGGCGATAGGAACTCGTCGGTGGGTTGCCAATTCTTATCCACGCAAACCACCGCGGGGTTGACGTCAATTGGCTTCAGTTTCATTCCGGCACGCTCGGACAAAACATCTCGCAAATGTTGTACATCAGCCGTGTGTCCTTCTGATAGATTCCAAGCATAGTCCTCAATAGCACCACGCCACCACATATTTCCCAAAAACCCCTCGAGAATTCCAGAATAGAGCATGGACTCCAAGTCTTTCGCCAGATCGCTATCTCCCTCCAGGACCTCACGCAGGGCATCAATGGAAATCCCAAGGCGCGCCGCAACCCAGTGCTCTGCCCACAAAAAGGAGGGATACGGCAATACTTGATGAAGCAACCATCGAATGAACAGGATGCCGTGTCCATCCACGGTCAACTCTTCAATTGGCACCCGGCAATCTTTAACGTCTTGCCAGCAGCGCTCAAACGATTCGTCGTCCTCATCCATATCGAGAAGTTGTTGCACCATTGAAATCGAGTCATCCGAATCTTCCGACCATTGACCTGGAAGCTTCCGGACAGCGTTCGCAAGAAGAAGCATCTGGTTATAGCTATCAGGATTCGTCTTTGGGAATATCCATTCCAGATTGTTCAAGCGCGCAAGAACATGTTGGGCAGTCGCAGGTGAAAATCGTCCCTTAATATTTCCGAGATAAGCCGTATGTAGCGCAAATGCTGTTAATTTGTCTCTTTCATTTTCGTCCACTTGTTCCCGTAATACAACCGCAAGAGCCATTCCGTTTGTTGGCTGGAGTGAAATGGTCGATAGATTATCCCGTTCCGACCAGTATTCCAGCGCATAGTCCACCAGAACCAGATCAGCATTATTCAAGTCCGATCTTTCTACATCTTGAGGATGAAATACAGGAGGTGCTGCGTGTTCACCTAGCCATAGATTGAATTTATTACGCAGTTCGTCAGGTTCATCATCAATGACAAGAATGGATGGCTTCTCAGTATTTTTCATGAGTACAGTTAACTCCTATTTGGCAAGGCTATTTCGATAGCAGTTTTAAACGGGCTATCTGGTTGGACGAATTTCACAACTGCTCCATAGTTCTCCAACAGGTTCCGTGTAATGGTCAGTCCCAGCCCCATTCCTTGGCCCAGCACGGGGTTTACTACAGATGTTGTTGACTGGAAGGGTTTGAACCAGTGCTCGGCCTCACCGAGTTGGACAGCAGTGCCGGTGTTCTGGATGCGAATTCGAACTTGATCATCTGCACTGGATGCTGAAGCGAAGATATGTCCATCCTCTCCAGCGGCTTTAACCGCATTTGTCAGGAGATTGGCGAATATCGCTGTAAGCTCGGCGGAAAACATCGGGGGAGACCTCAATTCGGGTGGAATTTGGTTATCAATTTTGATGCCTCGGCGTTCTGCTTGATGCTGTACGAGACGAACCGCGGCGTCGAAACGTTCACATAAACGCTGTCGAGACCGGCGGCGGCGAGCATCGGGAGTTTCGATATCTATCAGGTAAGCAGCCTGGCGTTCCAATCCACGCTTCAAATCCACTGTGACCGTCAATATTAGCCTAAGGCTCCGTCGCTGTTCGCGAGACAACCCTCCCTCTTTGAGTAGACGCTCCAGAGCGTACTCGATAGTTTGCGCCGCTCCCAGCAAGGCATTGATCTCATGCACGAAAGCCGCCATCTGCGTACCCACGGACGCTAGGACATGTAAGAGTGAGCGTTCGGACCACAGGTCCGCAGCAAGTTCCGGCGTTCCACCGTGCTTTTGCATGGCTGCGCTGACTGCGACCTTGGCTTTCTTAGTATCTCCTTCGTTGAGGCGCTCGCGAGCTTCTTTCAGGAGTTGAGTCACATCTTGAAGCCGATTGGGCAATTCATGCGTCTCAGGGGACTCGTCCGTAGTATCATCAGCTTCAACCCTACCCGTTTGATCCATTATAGCCTTTGATTCTCGACGGCGGTCTTCTCTCCTTTGTTGGCGGCGGGCATAACCCGCTGCTGCCCTTGCTCGCGTACAAAGATCAATACCTGTCCGCACAAGATGCACTAATGTGTCGAATCCGGCCTCTGGAATAAATCCCTCACGGTTCACAAGAACGCGCAGACTGGGACAACGTTCCTGGGTAAGAAAAATCGCGCCAAAGTAATTGTTACTCGGCATGCGGGTGAGACCCTCATCAGGGTCCATCGTTTCCACACCGAGACGGAGTTTTTCAAGCATCTCGAGTTGTCGTGGGCGCCTCGTATAATCAGCGTCAATCGAGAGCCAGTCGTCCTTTTGATCTCCATAGGGTAAGACGCGGAATCCTTCCATATAAACTCGGATCCCGCTGACGTGCGTCCCCCACACCCGCTGATCCGTGCGCCTCCTAAAATGCCCTTCTCGGATCAGGATGCGAGCCTCAAAATGCGGACCTTTATCAGGAGTGGGATGGGGGATCGACTGCTTGAATTCTCCCGCTTCCGGATTATCCTCTCGATTACTCTTCGTTGGTGCGACGGCAAAATGCACTTCATCGCTGCCGGGAACCGCCTGTATCTCCAGTACCCAGGTCGCGACTTCGGCAACAAGTGCCAAGTAGTCCTCGCCAGCAGCAAAGTCCCCTTCAAGGTTCACTTGGAATGGAGGAGCAACAGCATCGGAACCCTGGTCTCGCATAACTGGTGTGTCAAACAGCAGTGTCTTTTCGATAATTGATCGCGGGAGCGGCTCACGTAGAAATGAGGGAGGATCGAACGATTGAACCTCGGCAAAAAACCTCGCACGCTCAGTCTCAGTCCAAGCTTTTCGCAGTTGCGATAGAAGAAGTGTCGTTCCTGAATGAGCGTTCTTGCGTATCGTCTTCGTTTCCAGAAGAATCGCATCGGTAGAGTCAAGGTCATCCAGGGTTTCGTACTGCTCGATTTTGTCCCAATCTATTGTGGCGTTCAGAGCTTCTCGAATCCCATCCGATTCGGCGAATCGTGGCACGCTGTCAACTTCAAGTTTTCTCGCGAGCTTATGAGCGGCAAGCCGACCAATTCCCTTCGCACCGGTGTAACGGCGTTGAAACAGGGCGGACCGCCGCTCCCCTTGCTCCTTTAGACGCGAAGCAATCCGCAGAAATCCCTTCGTGAACGCTTCCGCATTCATGCCCACGCCGTCGTCTATTACCAGGATATGTCCCTCTTCTGGATTATTGAGGCGCTCACCATATACAGTGACCTCGGTCGCATCGGCGTCGTAGGCGTTCTTGATCAGTTCGATCAAGGCTGTGGAGTCGCGCCCGACCAGTAGTTCCCCGAGTTCTCGGAACAAGTGGGTGTCAACAGTGAGCTTAGCCATGGTTGGTTCCATTTCTGGTGGGTCGGCGTTGGATCATCAACTGGATGTGTGCCTGCTGTAATCGCTGAATATCTTTCTTTGGTAAGCCCAATAGATCTCCAAGAACGAGATTGTCCGCCAGTTCTCTTGCTTCGGTTTCTCGCCCATCTCGAATGAGTTTATTCAATTCATCAAAGGCATCTTCCGCGTCCTGAATTATTGGTACCGGCGTTTTATTCAGCGTGCCGGGTTCCATCTTCAAGACGCCTCCTCCGTACCGACGTCCGTGGAGTTCTGCCCAGACACTCACGGCACTCGTGAGGAACCCCACAGCGATGGCAGGTAGAGAGGCATCGCTTCCGCAATGCAAATACATGGCATGGAGTGCATTGGTACATTGGCAACCAACCCGGTTGAGAACGAGCAAGGGAGCACTCATACGGGCGCATGTGGCGAAGGCGTCTGGTACGGGCTTTAGATCGACACGAAACCAGGGATCGCGTATGGTGCATTTATATCGCTCGTGAACATCGGCCTCAATTCCCTCGTCAATCCACTGCTTGATGCCGGGAGCATTTTCGCACGCCAGTGTGGGCCGAACCAGGATGGCCTGTTGGTCAGCTTCAACGAGTTTTTGGAGATCTTCTTTGGTGAAATCCAGTCCTGATAGCCATCGCGTACGAGAAATTAGTCGTACCCAGGACTCGTGAGGAACACCGATTTGTTTCAGATTTTTGGCATTACGGATGAAGTATTTATTGGCACCTGTGACCAAACCAATCCTCACGGTTGCGACATCGGAGACCTTTTGGACTGCAGAATGTTGCTCCAATTCACCGAGCAATTGGACAGTCAGCGAGTCAATGCGGCGACCTTTTGGGGTTGTCAAATGGGAAGTAGAACTCCCGCCTTTTGGGGTGTCCAGGACAGCTGCTAAATCCTCGGATCGCTCGACAGCTTCAACGCGCAAGGTGCCTCTTTTACCACCATATTGCGAAGCGGCGACTGCGACCACGGCTTCGTCTGTACCTTCAAATAGACGGTCGCGAATGTGAACCAGACAAACATGATCGAAACGGGATGTGAGCAAGTCCCTGACGATAGTGGCGTAGTCAGCCTGAAGGATCGCTTCCGGAACAAGCATTGCGAGCCGGCCGTTCTTCGCGATAAAGCTCAGTGTGTGGACCAAAAAATACGCCCAGGCGCTCGCTGTATCGGGAAGTGCCACTCCGGCGTCGGCCATGGCTGCCCGGCCTGCCTTTCGGGTCGTTCCATTAAACCAGTGGTGACGCACGTAGGGAGGATTGCCGGTTATGGCGTGAAAGGGTGCCCCGGGTATATCCTTCGGAGACAAGCTGAGAAAGTCTTGAATAATGCAGTTCTTCTCAATGAGATTTTGATCCTTGAGTACATACTCCATACACGTTGGGTCCACATCAACGCCGAAGACCCGCTTACCAGGCTCTGAAACACCTCTGGAGGCCAGGATAGTCGTTGCCGCATTAAGGAATGCACACCCGCCAAAGCTCGGATCCAGGACATTGCCCTTCCCAGGTGCGAGTGCCCATGTTGCCAAAATACTTGCGAGTGCGTCGGGGGTGTAGTACGCCCCCAGGAGACGGCGAGGATTGATCCGCGAAATTTCGCGGTAAGTGGGATCCGCTACCAGAGCACTCAATGGCTGCTTGTTCGCGACGTTTTGCTCAGCACTATGAAGTGCCATGTTTGTCTCCGCTATATACTAATATAAATAATACGATTATCAGATTCTCAATCCTGGACCGAGTCAAATGGTGCCGTCATCAATCAACTCGAGTTTCCGTAGTATAGGCAATTGCGGCCTTTTTAACAAATTACGGCATCGGGGCATAATCGGCAAGAACCTGCATTGGGGACGGGGTACAACTGGTCCAGGTCAGTTCACGCTTTAATTCAATGATGCGCCCTGACCTCATACATTTGACGATATCTTTGGCGTTGAAGATCTATTTCTTTCTCTGTTAAATCAGGCATGTTGTGAATCGCTTCAGATAATTCTTGCACATCTGAGTCATGTGGAGTTACTTCGCTTTAGTGGGTAGTGCAGAAGTTGCTACACAAGCATCCTTTATAATGGGCGACAAATGGCACTGGTGTCTCCTGAATTGGCCTTGACCTCAGCAACAGCTTTCACAATCTGTGTTTCGACGTAATCGGGATCATTGTTCCTCATCTTATCTCGGAGCCGGTCAACTGCAACGAAGTCCTTTTCGTCGTAGTCTTCGGTGAAATAAAGCGCGTTCTCCATCCATCCAGATTCATGTAACCGTCCCAGCCCTTGATCCTGCCGCAGTTCCCGCACATTGGGAAGATCGACAACCGGGCGGATAATAGCATCGGAAGAGTCTTCCAGCCGGCACACTATGGATGTGTTCTCGAACGTATGATCGTTCATTACAGTCAATAGGGTTGGCGCATGGGTCGTGGTGATTACCTGAATACCTTGCTTCGCGGTTTGCCCTTCAATCAAGTCCATTAATAAATGCAGCCGTGTTGGGTGAATACCAGTGTCGATTTCTTCAAAGAAATATAGGCCCTCGGAATATTTGCCGAGTAGCGTGGCCAGCATGGCGAGAAAACGCAAGGTGCCGTCTGACGCGCTATCGGCGGACACCTTTCTGCCGTTTGCCTCGCAGAGCATGAGATGAATTCGACCACTCGGATCAGGCGGGAACTCGAACCCCTGTACATCCATGGGCGTGAGTTCGTGTACCCAACTTGTCAGAATCTTCTGTCGTTTGGGGTCAGTGCAAATTTCCTCCAATACAGTCGGCAAATTTTCACCAAAATCGCCCAACCTGTTCGCACCGGGGAAAGAAGCCTCTCGCATTCTGTCTGGAGACAGGTCCAGAAAGCGCATACTCTCAAGCACAGAGTGAAGGCCCAAGTCGGATATTTGCTGGTACCATATCTCCTTGTATTTCTGAAGAAACTGAGTGAGGGCCGGTTGAGACCGGCTAAGGCCGATCTGCCTTTCACCATTCTCTCCTACCTGCAACCAGAGATCGGATTCGGAAGTTTTCATGGTCGTATAGATTATTGCGGATTCGGTCCTTAGCTCTTCCTCTAATACGCGGAACCCTTCGGAATTTGTTGGGTTTAATCCGACCTTAATCGAATAATATGTCTTTATCCCTGAGAGCGTTAGTTCGACATGAAGGGAGAATTCGGACGGCATATAGGGAGGGCAAAATCGCGCAATCTCATTTCCAGCGCCGCGAATTGGTTCCCAATCCGAGCCGTATTTTCCGCCGATAATCTCCGCCAGGGTATAGCCACGACCTATGCCGTGCAGGAAGCGGAAGGCGTCGCGGATATTGCTCTTGCCGCTGGCGTTTGCGCCTACGATTACCGTAAATGGACCTACGCGCAGGGTTTCGTCGGCGAAGTTTTTGAAATTTACGAGGCGGATCGAGGTAATCATCGGAGTTGCTCCGGTTGACTATTTACACGTTGGATTTGAGATACGTATGCTCCAGGTCATCCTTAGGCTGCCATCCCAGAATGCGTTTTGCTTTTTCGTTTGAGAATTTCTGGTGTGGTCGGTTTGCAAAGATGTTGAAGACTTCGCATTGCGATGGCAGTGTTTGGAGATCTATGGTCAGGCCCGGTAAGAATGCCGCTGATGCATCTCGCCATGTTACGAGAAACGGGCGGTTTAGACCGGGTCTTGACAGGTCGTCGTGATAGCAGAAGATGTAGAATAAGTAACACAATACATAGACATCGCTCTGCGCGGTAAAGATTCGGCAGATTTCTTGACCCAGGCCCTTGGATAGGGCGTACAGATTTGTGCTGGGTTTGGGTGGGACATCGGGACCGATGTTGTAATCCAATGCCTCATAAGGTGCGCCCTGTACGGTAAAATGCGGTCCTGTATTGATGACCCGCGGGATACCGTGCTCAACCGCTGCGCGCATGATGTTGTAGCATCCCATGGTATTTACGTCAAAGGCGATCTGTCGGTGGGGGCGCAAGACCGATAGGTTGATGATTGCATCCATTCCCTCTGCCGCGCGTGTGACCGCATCGGGGTCTGATACATCTACTATCATCATTTCGTGCGGTGTGTCAAATGGCTCCAGGTCGGTCAAGCGCAGATCTACATGTCCCTCCAGAGCTTTCACCACATGCGGTCCTAACTGGCCATTGCTTCCGTAGATTACGACTTTCATGTTGACCTCATTATTGTTCGTTAAGGCCCAATACTTGTTTTGCCTGGTCTGTAGGGAACCGAGCATTTGCAACTTCTGATTGCATGTGCAATATCTGCCACATGGGACCGTTTTTTACCAGTGCTTTTCCAATGGCTTTTACCGCGTCTTCTGTTGTCAATGCTGTGTCGCCATTGCTGTCTATGTCTCCAAATCGCAAGCATGTTACGCGCACCGAATGCTCTCGCGCAAATTCTCGGCAGGTAAATTCACCCAGGTAGCGCGCCATAGGTGCCGATTCTGTCGAGGGTCGCGGTGCCCAGACTTCTGTGACATTCCAGTTGGGATCGCAGGACGCGAATAAGCTCAGGGAACTGATAAAGACGACATGCGGCACGTTTTTTTCTTTTGCTGCGTGCATGATGTTATAAGTACACCGCGTCTGAAAGTCCATTTCCCGTTCATCACTTTTCAATTCTTCGGGCAATTCCGCGAGATGTACAATGGCATCCATTCCCTGTACGAGGGCTTCTGTCTCTCCTTCGTGCCCGAGTTCACATTTGACAAAATCGCAATCTGTTTCCACATCCACGAGATCCGTCAATACGATTTCGTGCTCTTTTGCCAAATCCGCTGATAGTGCCCGGGCTAATGCTGTTTTGCCCGAGGTGATCAATACGTTCATGGTTCACTCCTGTTTTTATTCTGCATATCTTCCGATATTTACTTCGTCGTAATACCTATTCACATTCGGTACTTCGCGCATGCCGTGCCAGACGCCGCGGAACAGGGTTTGCCGCTTTGGGGGCATCGCGGCAATGACTTCAGGCGGCGGGCATCCTTTGCCCCATTTTGCATTCACGGTGTTATAACATGTGAATAGGCTCAACCGATCCCATTCTTCGTTGACCCATTTTGTGCCCGAGTGACACAGGGCTTCGGTGAAGATCAGTGCGGATCCTCCCGCGCAGGAATACGTGTCCCATAAATTGCTCTCGCGCGTACTCAGTGTGTCAGGTCGCGGGAATGCGGCTTTGTGACTGCCCGATAAGAACATCGTGCCGCCGTCACCCTCTCTCACCTCATTTAATTCCCAGACGACGCGAATCAATCCCGCGTGAATTTTTCCCGGTTGCATTTGATAGATGTGGGAATTTCCGAGAAAGTTGAAGTATCCACCTCCGCCATGGGGACGAAAGTTGTCGTGACCAGCCTGTCGATGACTCGTATAGGTATGGTCATACCGAAATCCGTAGCAGGTTTCGTTTGCCAGTGCCTGATGTGAAATGATTTCGTTTAATACACCGACTACGGCCGGGTGATCGAGTAGGATCTGCGATGCGCCGCCGTGATTGTCGCGTTCATCGGGGGGTAATGAGTCGCGTTCGTACAGAAATTTCATCTGGTGTTCGCGCACGGGTATGAGTTCTTCTTCACTGAGCAAGCCGGGCAAGCAGATCCATCCTTTCAGATCAAACAGGTATTTCTGCTCTTCACTCATGGGCACGACGGACAAGCCGTCGGCATTGGTCGTGGGTAATAAAGGGTTAGACATAAAAACGCTCCTGTAGAAAGTTCAGCCTTGAAAAATGGTTTAATCAGTTATCTTCAATAATCCTTCCCACTGATCCTCCTCTACCACCACCCCTTTCTCCAGACTCTCGCGTCGCGTTCGCAGCATGCCTTCGCCGGGATAGCGTGCAGATTCGTGAACTTCATGCAGGTCGTCAATTATGCCGTTTACAATTCGTTCACACCATTCCCGTCCGTTTAACGATGTGACATCAATGGCAATATAGGTCTGCGATACGGCATGTTCATCGCCTTGCGCGCCGATATTGTGTGTTGCCTGACCGCCCGATAATAGCGCGGCCAGGGTGTCGAGTACGATCGCGAGTGCCGATCCTTTCCAGTAGCCAATTGGGAGGGCGCGTTTGGAATCGAGAATGGCGCCGGGGTCGCAGGTCAGATTGCCCTCGGTATCAAAACCACCGGCGATAGGCAATGTTTCTCCTCGCGCTTGCAAGACTTCTAATTTGCCATTGGAATACTGGCTCATCGCCATGTCCAGGAGAATATGTCCATTTTTTCTCGGGATCGCCATTGTCATTGGATTGTTTCCAATGCGTTTCTCCGTTGCGCCCCAGGGTGGCATGAGCGGGGTTGTGTTGGTCCAGCACATGCCGATACATCCCGCATCGGCGGCTTGCAGGCCATAAGCTCCTGCACGCATCCAGTGATTTGTGTTGCGCAAGCCTATGCATCCCATGCCGTTTGTTTTTGCTATTTCAATTGCGCGTCCCATCGCGAGATGGGCATTGATTAGCCCAATCCCCATTTTGCCATCCCATTGCTCCACGACGCCCAGTGTTTTCACGCATTCGGGTTCGGCAGCACCATCTAATCGTCCTTCGCGCAGTTTTGCCAATAGCCCGGGAAATCGGTTCAGTCCATGGGAATATACGCCGTCGCGTTGATTCTCTGCGAATAATCGCCCGCATAGTTCCGCGCGGTCCTCTGACAATCCCGCCTTCAGGAGTGCCGCAACAAATGCCTCTTTTAACTCATTAAATGGAATCCGTATTTGCATTAGATCTTTCCTCTGGTTATGTAAATGACGTTACGCAATAGCCCCCAATTTCCGATACAAGCCCTCATCCAGCAAGACGGCACCTGCCCGAGCATTGCCTATTACTTGTTCGACTTTTGTTGCGCCCGGAATGACGACGGGATTGGATCTGTGCGAGATCACATACCGGAGAGCGGTTTCCACGAGTTTTGAATCGTCTCCAATGGCTTCTCTGATCGCTTCCAGCTTGTCCAGCATTTCCTCGTATTTTTTGCGATCTGATTGTCCCACATTCCAATCGTCGCGCACGGTGTCGCCAAATACGCTTTCGCGATTGTATTTGCCAGATAAAACGCCTTTGGCCAATGGGCCTCGTACGAGGATGCCCAGATTTTTTTCTGTGCAATAATCGAGAAATCCCGCTTCTGGTTCGCGATTGATCAGTGAATAATCCACTTCTACTACGGCACAAATACCGTTTGACAGTTCGTAGAAGTTTTTCAGCACATTCAGGCTATTGGTCGAAATACCATAGGTGCGGATAAAACCCTCTTCGCACAGGGCATCAAAGCCCTCAATATAAACGGTTGGGTCCTCAATACCGCTTTCATGGCACAACATGACATCGATCCGGTCGGTTTGCATGCGGCCCAAACACGCGTGTCCACACAGGCGAATGGCATCAGGACCCGTCTTTGGCACATGCGCGTCGGTGCGACTCCCCCAGTTGCCTATTTTGCTCACGATAATCAGCTTGTCGCGCATTGAGGATGTCAGGGTTTTGCCGATGCGCAATTCACTCATCCCGTTGGGGATGCCATAAGATTCGGCGGTGTCCAGCAAGTTCATCCCATTGTCAATTGCCGCCAATAAAATATCGGTTGCCTCTCGATCGCTCAACTCGCCCCACTGGTTGCCCAGGTTCCAGGTTCCCAATCCAACGACTGAAACACGCCATCCCGTTTTGCCAAATGTTCGATAGATCATTGCTTTCTCCTGTTTTTGTTTTTCCACCTGAGATAATCCTTTTCCAAAATTCGCGCGGGCCAGTAGCCATACCATGCATATCCGGTTCGCCTTTCCAGGGCGACCTCTGATAGAGAATAGACTTTGTTGCCATCCCGGTTCGCCATAAAGGGGCGGTTTGTACCAATCTCGTGAAAACGCGCCCACAAAGGCGGTGCGTCCGGGTCTTTGACAACGACGAGGTCTGTGGTTGCCGTGTGATTCCTGAAACGCGTGGGGTCTATTTCAATGCGCTTGAGACGGATGCCTTCTATTTTTGCCTTTTGAAACCATCGCACCGCACTTTCAATTGCATCAACTATCTCGGCACTCGGGTCTTCAATAGCCATTAAAAAACGCACGATATTCGCTGTTTGTCCCGCGGTAATGGACGGCAATTCATAAGTGCGCGCTTTCACGGGTTCATAAGTTATATGATCGTGTTGCTGACACCATCCCGTTTTTTTGCCTTCGACGACAATCTGACATTTTAGCGTTACATCAATCGCTCGATCCAGTGCGGCTTTGGCTTTGGCGTGCAAATCATCGCTTACCCATGCAAATTGAGGCTTGCGATCCACCACATCTCTCAACAGTGCCATCACGCCAATCATCACACCGTCATTATAGGTAATAGCATCCACATCCCAACCGCGCCATCCACCCGTGGGATGTTGTTCGTGCAATATATAGCCCAAACCCTTTTCGACGGCATTTCGATACCGCTCCAGGTCAGTCGTAACGTACACCTTGGCCAGATAATCGATCTGTGCAAACGTATTGTGATTGTCAAATGTGCTGACCATCCGCCGTTCGCCTTTGATCGCTCTGACTGTATCGGGGTCAATCTGCGCCTGCCAATCTACATTATTGGGCCAGCCACCATCTGCGTTCTGGTAAGTCAGCATGTTCTCAGCAATATGTACAATCTGCGACGGATCGTACATCGGGTCGTTGCGGTCGCGTCCATATCGCTTGCGCCAGTGACTCATCCCATCTCTCAATGGGTGCAGATCAATGGCTTGATATGTCTGCGCTTTGGCTGTCTCAATCCTGTCATTGGCTTCACAAAGTGCAATAGTGAGGAAACAAGAGATCAAAAACACGTAAATTTTCATCTCTTTCATCCATCTTCTCGATAGCCCAATACCACGAGCAAACACGAACCATCGCCGATAACCGAAAGCCCCAATTCTTCTCCCGTCGCTATCGCCTTTGGACTCTCGGCGCCTGGTTGCATCCACACATGTTGAATGCCCGCTTCGAAAGCTTGAGGGATTATGGTCTCTGTCACAGGCGGTGGTGTGATTATTGAAATGCCGTGAACTGGTTCGGGCAGTGAATTCAGGTCGGGAAAACAGGGTTGTCCTTCAATCTTCGTCTCTTTGGGATTGATGGGATAAGCCGTCAATCCGTTCTGTAGATAACACCGCAAGATCTTGTTGCCGTATTTTGCTCGATCCCGCGATGCGCCGATAACACCGAATACTTTTCCCTTGAGAAATTCGTCAATTCGTTCTGGGATTGTCATGCAAACCTCATTTCTGAGAGGATATCGCGATTTAATCTTATGGATAACAAACCGCCGTTGTCAACGACCATGTTTAAGATATTCCAAATACAGCAGAAAATCCACGTTGAAAACGAGTACTGGCTTCAAATTTCAGCTCAAAATAAAAAAAACAAAGAAACCCCGAGTTTATCTCTGTTTAATCTTGTTGAAATAATTTGACGTTAATTTTTTGCCTGTCAAAATGATTACATCGGGTATCACCTTGTGGAAAGGAGGCTTTTTGTTGGCTGACCCGTTAGAGGTAAATGTTTAAGAAGATTTTGTTTTTGGGAGGAACCACACATAACTGATGGAGGAATCACACGTATGAAAAAGTTTCTGAATATGTTGTTTGCCGCTGCCCTGCTGTGCACCACAGGTCTTACTGTTCACGCAGAAGAAACCGTTAAACTCGGCGTATTGCACTCTCTCAGCGGGACCATGGCTATCTCTGAGGTCTCTTTGCGCGATGTCGTGCTTATGACTATTGGTGAAATCAATGCCAGTGGCGGCGTGCTGGGCAAGAAAATTGAACCCGTGGTTGTTGACCCGGCATCGGATTGGGATCTGTTTGCCGAAAAAGCCAAATCGTTGCTTAGAGAAGAGAAGGTCGCCGTGACTTTTGGCTGCTGGACTTCGGTTTCGCGCAAATCTGTTTTGCCGGTTTTTGAAGAGAGCAATGGCTTGCTCTTTTATCCCGTTCAATATGAAGGGGAAGAGTGTTCTCGCAATATTATTTACACCGGTGCTACGCCCAACCAGCAACTGATTCCCGCTGCTGAATATCTGATGAGTGAAGAGGGTGGCAGTTATAAGAAGTTTTATTTGCTGGGTACGGACTATGTTTTCCCGCGTACCGCGAATAAGATTCTCCGCGCTTTCTTGCTGCATAAGGGCGTGCCCGAAGAAAATATTATTGAAGAATATACTCCGTTTCACCATCAGGACTATCAGACCATAATTCAGAAGATCAAACGCTTTGCCGCCAATGGCGACGCCGCTGTCTTATCCACTATTAATGGCGATTCCAATGTTCCGTTCTACAAGGAATTTGCCAATCAGGGTCTCACATCGGCAATGTGTCCGATTATGGCATTTTCTGTTGCTGAAGACGAATTGCGGTCAATGGACACGGATTTTCTCGTCGGTCATCTGGCTGCCTGGAATTATTTCCAATCTATTCCCGTTGCGGAAAATCGCGCGTTTGTGAAGAAGTTTAAGGATTACTGCGCGGCAAACGGGTTGCCCGGTGGTGCCAAGCGCGTTACCGACGATCCCATCGTGTGGTCTTATGTGGGTGTTTATCTTTGGAAAGCCGCCGTGGAAAAAGCCGGTTCTTTTGATGTTGACGCTGTGCGTCCCGCGCTTTACGGCCTCACATTTGACGGTCCGGGCGGTACGGTGATGATGGATGCGGTGAACCACCACCTGCACAAGCCCGTGCTGATTGGCGAAATCCGCAAGAACGGTCAATTCAAAATTGTATATGAGACCGATGGCCTCGTCGCTCCCGATCCCTGGGACGATATCACGAGTGCGGACAAAGATTGCGATCATGTCAAGCACATGGGAACCTATACTCTCAAACAGTAGTGAATAGGGCGGCGCAATTAGCTTGCTCCGCCCGTAAAAGGAGAAAAAAATGAAAAAATTGTTGCTGCTTCTCACGATCCTGGCCTTTTCCGCCACTTCGTCATTCGCTCAAATCAAAATTACAGATAATTTCACGATTACGGGATTTTTCGATATGTCGTCAACGTACGATACGGAATCCAAAGCCAATAATCTGTCCTTTGATCAGTTTGAAGTTGATTTGCTCTACAATTATGGACACGGGCTATCAGCCCAGGCCGATATCAATAGCCTCAGTGGTGGATCTGTAGATCTCGAGCAGGCTTTTGTGACCTACAAAGCACCGAATGGATTCAGTATTACGGGGGGTAAGTTTTTGAGTTGTTCGGGCTGGGAGACTGCCGAACCCACCGGTCTGTATCAATACTCTTATTCTGCCACACTTGTTTATGGTGGTTATCAAAACGGTGCCGCTGTGGGTTTTGGGAATGGCAAAGTCGGCTTCTTTGGGTCTGTTGTCTCCAGCGTGTGGGATGGATCCGATACCAGTTTTGACGATCTGGGTTTTGAAGCACAGGTTGCTTTTACACCTGTTGAAGCATTTACGGCCAAGGTTGCATACATCTGGGAAGATATGGGTAGTTTTGAACAATCGCTTCTCAATGGTTGGGCAATGTATGCTACGGGTCCTGTCACGCTGGCCGCCGAATATAACTATCTGGCGAACTGGGGAGCCAAAGACAATAGTGGCTTTGGCTGGATTTTAATGGGCAATGTGGCTTTATCTGACAACGTTGGTGCCACCGTGCGCTACAGTGGTCTGGATACAGATGCCGATGGAAAGTTCACGGAGATTACTTTTAGTCCCAGCTATACGATTACCGATAACTGGGGTGTGTTGGCCGAATTGCGCCGCGATATTGATTCAGAAGTAACCCTGTTTGCTTTTGAATCTATCTTTACGTTTTAATCAGTAGGGGCGAGGCATGCCTCGCCCCTACCCGTTTTACCATTTTAAACGCATGAAAATAAAACGCCACAATTTTTTGCGCTCTATCTGCGCGTTGGTCCTCATTTTGGGCGCATCGCCCATCCAGGCACAGATAGATCACCAGTTGCAACACGGGCGCATTGCCAGCAATAACCGCGATAGCGTCACAACGGCTGTCAGAGCTATTGCCGATGCTAAAGATGTTGCTCATTATGCCCTGATGGTCGCGCTTTTCAACGGTGAACTCTATCTGAAGAATAACGATCTCGTCATTATCGGCGATATGCAAGAAGACGATTATGGCGATATTCTGGCTCCGCTCTATACCGCCTATCCCAAACGCCATCCCATTTTAAACGATGAGGGCAAGCCCCTTATCGCGCCGCTGATCGATCTCGAAGAGATTGACAGCAACCGCCGCATCCGCGCGCTTATTCAACCCTATCTCACGCAGATGGAGATGTTTCATCCGGATTCCGGCAAACGCCGCGTTGCTGTAGAGACGCTGGGTAATCGCGGTGACCTGGATGCAATCCCCGCGCTGCGAGATGCCCTAAAAAAAGAAACGGATAGCAACATTCAAAGTCTGATCCGCGTTGCTCTGGGCAAACTCGAACTCACACATCCCGACGCCGAGGTTCGTCTCAATGCGGCCAAAGCGCTGGGTGGACTCAACAATACATTTGTCCTTTCTTTTTTACACGCTCGTGTTGAACCCGATGCCAACGGCAATATTGCCGAGTTGGATCCCGCGGTTCAAAGCGAAATACGCGATGCGATTCAGTGGCTGGAAACGTTTAACCAGATTATGGTTGTGATCCAGACCGCTTTTGTCGGTCTCAGCCTGGGTTCTATTTTGATTCTGGTTGCGCTTGGTCTGGCGGTTATTTATGGGCAGATCGGTATTATCAATATGGCGCACGGTGAATTTATGATGGTTGGGGCTTATTTTACGTTTATTGTTCAGAATATTTGCCTGATTGTCCTGCCTGTTGCCTATATCGATCTGTTTTTTCCGCTTTCTTTACCGATTGCATTTCTCACGGCTGGCGGTATGGGGTTGCTCGTCGAGTCTCTAATTATTCGCCGTCTTTACAATCGTCCTCTCGAAAGCCTGTTGGCGACGTGGGGTATTAGTCTCATTCTCGTGCAACTCGCGCGCACGATCTTTGGCGATCTCACAGCTGTCAAATTGCCCCAGATTCTCAGCGGCGGTTTCGAGTTAGCACCACAGGTGCTGTTGCCTTATAACCGACTTTTCATCATAGGTCTTACCTCGATCATCCTGATTGGTTTGGTCGCTTTTTTCTTTAAGACCCGGTTTGGTCTTCGGTTGCGCGCTGTCACACAAAATCGCGGGATGAGTGCTTGTATGGGTATTCCCACCCGTCGCGTTGATGCGATTGCCTTTTTTATGGGTACGGGTATCGCAGGGATCGCGGGATGGGCTATGACGCTTATTGGCAATGTGGTTCCGAATATGGGACAGACCTATATTGTCGATGCTTTTCTCGTGGTTGTGGTAGGCGGTGTTGGAAAAATTTTGGGAACTATTGTCGCGGGTCTCGGCATTGGCATTTCCAATAAAGTTATTGAACCCTTCGCCGAAGCCGTTTATGCCAAGGTTCTCATTTTGGGTCTTATTATCCTCTTTTTGCAGTTGCGTCCCACAGGGATCTTTCCCGCGAAGGGGAGACATGAAGATGGGTGAAAAACCCTCACGAGATATTTTATGACCTACTACCGTCCCATTATTATATTTTTAATTTTTGGTATTGCCGCGCCCGTGCTCAATGCTATGGGGTTGCTTTCAGATACGACATTAAATCTCTGGGGTCGTTATTTTTGTTTTGCGATTGCCGCACTGGGGATTGATCTGATCTGGGGATATACGGGTATCCTGTCGCTGTGTCAGGCGTTCTTTTTTTGTTTGGGCGGGTATGCGATTGGCATGCACATGCTGCTCAAGACGGGTACAAAAGGGGTTTATGGCAGTGCGTTGCCCGATTTTATGGTGTGGAATCGCGTGGAACAATTGCCTCTCTTTTGGGAGCCTTTTCATACTATTACATTCGCATTTATCCTGGCGCTTATGATTCCAGCGATTATCGCGCTCATTTTTGGGTTCCTGGCTTTTCGCAGTCGTCTCCAGGGGGTTTATTTTGCGATTATTACGCAGGCACTTGCCCTGGGCGTCTGGCTCATTTTTTTGCGTAACGAAACCATGCTCGGCGGTACCAATGGTCTGACAGATTTTAAGACTTTGCTCGGTTTTGAATTGGCCGATCCGGCGAGCAAACGCGGTCTTTATATTATTGCTTTTGTCACGCTTTTTGTTTCCTACTTTTTATGCCGATTTATGGTAAAATCCAAGCTCGGGCGCGTGCTTATTGCGGTTCGCGACAGTGAGCATCGGCTGCGTTTTATTGGCTATCGCGTTGCCAGCTACAAGGTGTTCGTGTTTGTGATGGCCAGCATGCTCGGCGCTTTGGGTGGGTTGCTCTATGTGCCTCAAACCGGGATTATTACACCGGGCCGCATGGATGTGCAGGCATCTATCGAAATGGTGATATGGGTTGCTGTTGGCGGGCGGGGGACTCTGATTGGTCCCATTATCGGCGCAGTGCTTGTCAATCTTCTTTACAGTTTTTTGACGGGTGCGTTCCCCGGCACCTGGCTCTATTTTTTGGGGTTCCTTTTTATTGGCGTTGTGCTCTTTTTTCCCGATGGTCTTATAGGTCTGCGATCAAAAATAGATATAAATAGTCTGAAGCGATTTTTCCCCACACGTACCCCTGCACCTGTAGCCGCTGAAAGCCAGGATTGATATGATATTTGATCCGGTTCTGCTAACTGTTGAAAATCTGCGCGTGTCTTTCGATGGGTTTGTCGCGCTCGATATAGATGAGTTTGTCCTGCACGACCGCGAATTGCGCGTTGTTATCGGTCCAAATGGGGCAGGGAAGACTACTTTTCTCGATGTTTTATGTGGCAAAACCAGACCCGATCGCGGCAGTGCGCGTTTTGAAAAATTCGATCTCACCCAGATGAGTGAAGATGCTATTGTCAAGGCCGGGGTCGGTCGCAAGTTTCAAACGCCTTCTGTTTTTACTTCTCTCACGGTGTACGAAAATTTGATGCTCGCGCTCAAAACCGACCGCACGGTTCTCTTTTCACTGGTTTCGCGTCTGTCGGACAATAATCGCGATCGCATTGATGCTGTTGCAGAACAGACGGGTCTGGCTGATCATTTGCATACTGTTGCTGACGCCCTCTCGCACGGGCAAAAACAGTGGCTCGAGATTGCGATGGTTATTTTGCAAGATCCCGAGCTTTTTTTGATTGACGAACCCGCTGCTGGCATGACCGATGAAGAGACGGTTAAGACAGGTGAGCTTCTCCAACGTCTGACGATGAATCACGCGATTATTGTTATTGAACACGATATGGAATTTGTGAGACAAATCGCCCGCACTGTCACGGTTCTCCACGAGGGCAAGGTGCTCGTGGAGGGACCGATGGAGCAGGTGCAAAATGATCCCCGAGTTATTGAATGTTATTTGGGTAGTTCACAAGACATGGAATAGGATGTCGATGACGATTACAGATACTGCGCTTACCGTTCGAGGTCTGGATGTTTATTACGGCGAGAGTCAGATCTTGCGCGATATTGGTATGGATATCCCCAGAGGGGCTATTGTGGCAGTTATGGGTCGCAATGGCGTTGGTAAGACTACGCTTATCAAGACGATCGTTGGTCTGTTGCGACCTCGGCGAGGAAATATTTTGTTGGATGGGGAGAATATAACGGGGCAGACGCCGGATTTGCGGGCGCGCGCGGGTTTGAGTTATGTGCCGCAAGGGCGCGAAATTTTTCCCAAGCTCACGGTGAATGAAAATTTGCAGATTGGTTTGGAGGCGCGCACAGATGGTCTTACAACTCTGCCGAAAGATCTTATCTACGATCTTTTTCCCGTATTGGCCGATATGCAAGATCGAATGGGTGGAAATCTCAGTGGTGGACAGCAACAGCAACTCGCCATTGCCCGTGCGCTCGTTGGCGATCCGGATATTCTCATTCTGGATGAACCCACAGAAGGTATTCAGCCTTCGATTATTCTCGATATAGAAAATGTGTTGATTCATCTGAAGAACAAGGGCAATCTCACTATTATTCTGGTGGAGCAATACTTTGTTTTTGCCCGACAGATTGCCGATTATTTTTATTTGATGGATCGCGGGACCATTGCGTTGTGCGGTTCTGCGGACGAATTATCGGACGAGAGTATTAAACAGTATCTCACGTTTTAATCAGGGATTTTCATGCATTTATCGCCTAAAGAGATTGATAAACTCATGCTTCACAACGCGGGTTTTCTCGCACAGAAGCGGTATGCTCGGGGCTTGCGTCTCAATTATCCCGAAGCCGTATCGCTCATCGCGGCACAGCTTCTCGAATTTATCCGCGATGGCGAGTCTGTTGCCACGCTTATGGATAAGGGCAAGCAGTTGCTCGGTACGGAAGATGTGTTGCCCGGTGTTCCCGATATGGTTCACGAGGTGCAGGTGGAGGGTACGTTTCCCGATGGGACGAAACTCGTGACGGTTCACCATCCTATTTGCCGTGCAGAAGGCGATTCCAAACTCGCGTTGTACGGTTCGGGGCTTACGCGCGTCCGCTCGCCCTGGTCGCCGGATAATACTGTTTCAGAAATGCCGGGTACCGGGACTACGGCAGCGGATCCGATTACTCTCAATGCGGACCGAGAAACCATTACTCTTTCCGTCACCAATACCGGCGATCGCCCGATACAGGTGGGATCGCATTACACATTTTTTGAAGTTAATCCCGCGCTTTCGTTTGATCGCGAAAAAGCCTATGGCTTCCGTCTCGATATTCCATCTGGTACTGCCGTGCGTTTTGAACCGGGCGAGAGCAGAACGGTCAATCTCGTCGCTATTGCCGGTAACCGCACAGTTTATGGTGGGAATAGTCTTATTTCGGGGCAACTCGATGAGAACAAAGCAGAGGCTTTGCAAAGGGCGGGGGATGGTGGATTTAAAGGGGCCTAATTTTTCATTTTTCAATTAGGGTTTTAGATGGCTCAAATTGACCGAATCGCTTATGCCAGTATGTACGGTCCCACAACGGGAGACCGCGTTCAACTGGGCGATACCCATCTCGTTATTGAGGTGGAAAACGATTATACGATTTACGGCGATGAATGCAAGTTTGGCGGGGGGAAAGTGCTGCGCGACGGCATGGGGCAGGCTACGGGTGTATCGCAAGATAGGGCGCTGGATCTCGTTATTACCAATGCGCTTGTTATTGACTATACGGGGATATACAAAGCGGATATTGGGATTAAAAACGGGCGCATCGCCGGCATTGGCAAAGCGGGGAATCCCGATATTATGTCTGGCGTTGATCCCAATCTCATCGTGGGGGTTACGACCGAGGTTATCGCGGGCGAAGGGCATATGCTCACTGCTGGCGCGCTCGATGTGCACGTCCATTTTATTTGTCCTCAGCAAATTGAAGAAGCGATTGCTTCGGGTATTACTACGATGCTCGGTGGTGGCACGGGACCGGCGACGGGCACCAATGCCACGACCTGCACACCGGGGGCGCACCACATTCGCATGATGCTCGAGTCGAGTGATGCGTATCCCCTCAATTTTGGATTTTTGGGCAAGGGCAATTCCTCGCTTCCGCAAGGGCTTATTGAACAGATCGAAGGCGGTGCATGTGGTCTCAAACTCCACGAAGACTGGGGCACGACGCCTGCTGCTATTGATTCCTGTCTCTCGGTTGCCGAAGAATACGATGTTCAGGTGGCGATCCATACCGATACGCTCAATGAGTCGGGTTTTGTGGAACAGAGTTGTGCGGCTTTTAAGGGGCGCACGATTCACACGTATCATACCGAGGGCGCGGGCGGGGGACACGCGCCGGATATTATGCGTCTTTGCGGTGAGGCCAATGTTTTGCCTTCTTCCACCAATCCCACGCGGCCCTTCACGGCGAATACGATTGACGAGCATCTCGATATGCTCATGGTGTGTCATCACCTCGATAAAAATATACCTGAGGATGTCGCTTTTGCCGAAAGCCGGATCCGGCAGGAGACGATTGCGGCAGAAGATATTTTGCACGATATGGGTGCGCTGTCGATCATTGCATCGGATAGCCAGGCTATGGGGCGCGTGGGGGAAGTTATCTGCCGCACATGGCAGACTGCCCATAAGATGCGCGAACAGCGCGGTGCGTTGCGCGGCGATCGGGGCAGTGATAACGCGCGCGTGAAACGCTATATCGCCAAATACACGATTAATCCCGCGACGGCTCATGGTTTGAGCGATCACATCGGCTCAATTGAGGTGGGCAAACTCGCGGATCTCGTGCTTTGGAAACCCGCTTTTTTTGGTGCAAAACCCGAGATGGTGATTAAAGGGGGCGTGATCGCATGTTCACAAATGGGCGATCCAAATGCCTCGATTCCCACGCCGCAACCCGTGTATCCGCGTCCTATGTTCGGTGCTTATGGCAATGCCGTGGGTTCTACGTCTCTCGCTTTTGTCTCTCTGGCTTCGCTGGATATTGTTGCGTCTTATAATCTGTCCAAAGGCGTTGTTGCGGTGTCCAATTGTCGGGATATTGGGAAGAAGGATATGAAGCTCAACGATTTTATTCCCGATATTCACATTGATCCGGAAACTTATAGTGTTACGGTCAATGGCGAGATGCTCACCTGTGAGGCGGCAGAGAAATTGCCACTGGCGCAGCTTTATAATTTGTTTTGATCATGCTCCTCGATCTTCTCACACTTGCCGATAGCAATTTGCCCACGGGTGGATACGCATTTTCCAATGGGCTTGAGGCTACCAAACAGATGGGCTTGTTGCGTTCTTCTGATGATCTGGATGCGTATGTGCAAACGGTGATCTATGCGACGGCAAGAAGTGAGATTCCTTTTATTAATGCGTGTTTTAAGGGTGATCCGATTCCCACAGATTTGACCGAGATGCTGCTCACGTACGACGCGATGCTCACGGCACCGGCGATTGCCCGGGGCAGTGAGGTGCAGGGGCGCAATTTGTTGCGTTTGATGCGCGATTTGTATTTTTCCGATGCGATGGCGCGTTTGCACAAGGCGTTGCTTTCGCAACCTGTGCCGGCTCATTATACGATTGTTTTTGGTACGACTTTCAGGATTGCAGGGCTCAAGCGCAGGCATACGTGTCGGATTTTTATGTATCAATTTTTGCGCGATCAGATCAGTGCGGCTGTTCGCCTGGGGCAGATCGGTCCCATGGAAGCCGCGCGGTTGCAAAAACGCCATCACAAAACAGCGATTAGAGCTATGACTTCTGTCGCGCAGGCAGATTATACGTGTGCGACGCGCTGTGCGCCCCAATGGGATATTGCCCAGGGTATGCACGAGTATCTCTATTCGCGATTGTTTCAGAGTTGAAGGATTCGCCATGCATAATCATGACCACCATCACGATCATTCTCACGAACTCTTTGAATCTCCCGGCGATTTTGCCCTGCGCGAGTCGGTTCTCTGCGACCGCGATTTTTCACAGCGCGCATTCACGGTGGGGGTTGGTGGACCGGTCGGTACTGGGAAGACGGCTCTTGTTCGCGTGCTGTGCGAAGCCCTGCGCGAACGCTATAGCCTCGGTGTGGTTACGAACGATATTTTCACGCGCGAAGATGCCGAATTTCTCTTGCGTCACAAGGTGCTCGAGGCCGATCGCATTATTGGCGTTGAGACGGGTGGATGTCCGCATGCAGCTATTCGCGAGGATATTTCGCTGAATTTGAACGCGCTTGAAGATTTGATGATTCGCTTTGCGTGCGATATCGATTTGCTTTTTGTGGAGAGTGGTGGCGACAATCTGGCGGCGCATTTTAGCAAGGAGCTTGTCGATTACGCCATTTACGTGATCGATGTGTCCGCTGGGGACAAGATTCCCCGAAAAGGGGGACCGGGTATTACCCAATCGGATTTGCTCGTTATCAATAAGACCGATCTCGCCGGTCTCGTTGGTGCAGATCTGGGGGTTATGGCGCGAGATGCAAAAAAGATGCGCGGAGATGGTCCCACGCTTTTTGCCTGTCTCAAACACGGGTCTGGGCTCGACGAGATTATTGAACATATTCTCCACGCTCGCAGGTCTGTTCTGTCACCTCAGCCTCGATGATGTCTTCTCTTTCTTCCCGAATTGAAGTGACCCGCAATGGCTCTCGTTCTGTTCTTACTGCCTGTCGCTCAGTCGCTCCTTTGAAGTTGCTCAATCCCGCCGCACAGGGCGATTATTGTGCTGTTGTGCTTTCCAGTTATGGGGGCGGTATGGTCGAGGGGGATGCGACGACGTTGCGCGTGCGTTGTGGTGAAGGGGCAGCCCTCTATCTGGGTACTCAGGCGTTTACCAAAGTTTATAAGAGTCCCAATGGTATTCCGTGTAAACAAAAGATTGTCGGTGCGGTCGAAGGCGGGGGCCTTGCCGTTGTCTTGCCCGATCCCGTTGTTCCGTATGCGCGAAGTGTTTTTGAGCAGGAGCAGACGTGGCATCTGGGGTCTGACGCATGCCTGGTGCTTGCCGATGGTCATACTGCTGGGCGCATGGCTTTTGGCGAGCATTTTGCTTACACGCGTTATCGATCTGATATTACTATTCACACGGCCAAACGCCCGATTCTGATCGAACGCTATTATTCCGAGCCGGGTGCGTTGTCGCCAACTCATACAGGTGCTTTTGGGGCTTATAATGTTGTTTTTAATATTTTTGTTGTGGGTACTTCTGTGAGTTTTACATATTTGGTCGAAAAATTTTCCCAAACGCTCGCTCCATTGTTGAAACCCTCGCAGCATTCTCTCTTGCTTTCCTTTGCTTCCCCCAGGCCCGATCTTTTTGTGATACGATCCCTCGCGCAAAATGTCGAGTGTCTTCTTCCTCTCTATACAGCCCTCCGCAGTGCAATTGCTCATTCCGATGTCCTCGGTGCAGATCCGCTGGCGCGAAAGTATTAAAGCGATCAGCGATCAAGTGCTTGATATTGCCGGAAAAATGCGTTAGTTTGAGGTTAAGGTGACAACACTATACGCGACCCTTTGACAAATCAGCGGTCCTTGGCCCAATAACTGTAACCACAAAAAACTTGCTTAAATACCCTTGATGATTTTGTTAGGTGAGAGTATAATAGTATAGAATTGAAATTCAGTAAAAACTTTAAATTTTTATTTTTCAATGGTTTAGATAGTTGTTTCGGCTAAAATGGAGTGTTTTGTCATGCCTTATCCCAGAACCGTAGAGGAACTAAAAAAAAATGCTGTGATCTATTGGCCCTCTGAGATAGCTGAGAAAGAGAGAAGTTCCAGTATTATTCCATTGCTCCTCGCAACGCAAGATCATTTTATCAGTGTACTCCATCTTGCGGATAAAGATCCTTGTGCCTGGACTCAATTTTTGTCTCTCACGGATGCGCTCTATCCTAATCTATTCCTAAAACACCTGTGTATTTTATCCGACATAGGTGGAGAAAGCTTAAAACGCTTTGCAACAGAGCTTCCGAGGGAATTCCAAAACGAAAATTTTCAATTTATCTTTCGCGATGAAGTTTATGAGCATGAAATGACTTCTCTTTTTAAGCGCAAGAAGTGGAGCAATCAAAATTTAGGGCTTGATGGAAAGGGTCTTCAGCAACGTCGGACTCTCACAAATGATATTATTGATGTAAGCACCTTGATCCTATTTGGCAGTTTGTCAACCAATACTTTGCCAGAAGAAATCGAAAACAAATGTATTATTGGCTCAATGCTTGGCGATAAAACGCGATTAGAAAAATACATCAAAGAAAGATATATTTGGGTGAGTCGAATTACTGGGGGTGCAACATCCAACAGGATGGGTAATCTTGCTCAGGACTATGTTAAAGAACGTTTGGCACAATATCTTCCGCGTTGGGATTTTTCAAAATCTACTATTCCCGGTATCAGCCAAAATGAAGGCAGAACAGATACGAGATTCGACATAGTTGGTACAAGTCCTGATGGTAGCACGTCCTGGGGTATTGAAGTGAGCTTTCAATTCACGACAAATAGTGTTGTAGAAAGGAAGGCCAAACTCGCATATGATAGACAAACGCTTCTTCATGACAAAGGCCATAAGGTTGCGTATGTCGTTGATGGCGCAGGTAATTTTGAACGCCGTTCTTTTGTACAAGATTTAATCGACTACAGTGATTGTATTGTCAATTTTAGTGAAGGCGACATCAAGCGTCTTGCAGGGACAATGGTAGGATATGTTTCAAATGGCACATAGAAGCGAAGACTGCAAACCTTTAAGCATCTCTATGAGAAAGTTTGAAGGTTTTCCAAAATTATCACCAACACCATCGCAACCGGATATATGGCTTTTTCATTTGCCGACGGAAGTCGATTTTGACAATAAAATCCCCACAGGATTTTTCGAGCAAAATTTTGACCGTTTCCGCGAAAAGCTACCAGAGGAAAGCGTGATTTGTTTTTTAACGCATCCTCATATCGCTTGCTATGTGATAGAAGAGTTTCAGAATATTATCAATTTCAAACTCTGGATTGCTGTTAAACGCAAGCAAGCAATATTGAGACAAGGTGCTTTGCCCGATGATCAGGTCGCGCTTTTGGTTTTTACCAATTACAAGAGTTCTCTAAAACATAACAAAACTCAAATAGCATATACTTATTGCCCTGCCTGTGACAAAACAACAAAGGACTATGGCGGCAAGAAGCATCTTTATAGCCCCTATGGAACACTGATGTCAGATATTTGGCGCGATATATCTTACGAGAATGATGGAGAACCGAAGGCGATTCTGAACAGGCTAAAGGATCTGTTTGGACTCGAGCCTCACAAACAACTTGTTTATTGTGATGGCAGGGATTTTTTTCAGTTCTCGACTAAAGAGAAAGTGAAACTGCTTCACACTTCAGGTGACGTTCTAAATGATCCCGGCGAAAGCCGTTTGCTCAACGGAGATTGCCTGGATATCCTCAAAACAATGCCTGAAAATTCCGTAGATTTTATTTTTGCAGATCCCCCATATAATATTAAAAAGAAATACGACAGTTGGGATGATGCACAGGATATTACTGATTATTTTTCCTGGTGTGATCAATGGATCGCAGAATCGGCCAGAATATTGAAACCCGGTCGAACTTTTGCAATGATAAATATCCCGCTTTGGGTCGTTAGACATTTTTCTTTTGCGAAAAGGATTTTAGATTATCAAGATTGGATAGTCTGGGAAGGATTGAGCTTACCTCTTAGAAAAATCATGCCTGCACATTATGGTATTATCTGCTTTAGCAAAGGTAAACCAATTGAAATTGCCAATCACGAACAGGAACCCAGTTGGGAAATTTTTCAGGAGAGTATGAGCCTTAAGCCCTGGTATTGCGTTAGGAGTGCTTGCATTAAGAAACGGAATGCAATCAAAATTACAGACCGACAACCCATTGGCAATTTGTGGTGGGATATTCACAGACTGAAACACAATTCAAAAAGGGTTGATCACCCGTGTCAGTTACCGCCCGCGTTGATGAAGCGGCTTATTCATACTTTTACCAGAGAAGGTGACCTCGTTTTGGATCCATTCAATGGTGCAGGTACAACAACTTTGACTTCAGAGATGCTTGGAAGGAAATTTATTGGTATTGAACTTTCGGCTACATATCACGCGATTGCTACTGAAAGACATCAGGATCTGAGAAAGGGTAAGGATCCATTTGCAAAAAATGGTACAACGCCAAAGGCAAAAAATAGCAGGGTCGCTCGCTTACAAAAACAGAAATACGAGGTTCCCAAGAAAACACTACAGCTCGAGGTTAAAGAAATTGCTATCAGGCTGGGGCGGAAGCCCGATAGAGAGGATATTGTTAAGTTCAGCAAATATCCCATTCGCTATTTTGACGAATATTTCATTGATTGGGGAGAAGTGTGTAGCGCAGTGGGTGATAAAGGTATGAATGAGATACCTTCCCCATCTCTTCCATCTTCATCAAACGCGCAGCAAACTGAACTGTCATTTGGAGCGGATTGAATTAGTCCACAATCCCACTAATTTTGAGTTCTGTAACCATGTGGATGAACTTTTGGCGGAGTTGTACACCCCTTGGCTGGCATTGGTAAAGGAGAGTCGCTATGAAAATCACGAGTGTTGATTTGACCCCTGTTGCGTCGAGGCGTGAGACTGGACAATTATCTCGTCACGTCATTATTCGCATGCATACGGATGAGGGTTTGATCGGTTTGGGGGAGATGTCCGATGTGGGCGACTGGGGTGTTATGTACGATCTCAATGATGTCAAGGGAGCCTACGAGTCGTTGCTCGTGGGAAGGGATCCGCTGGCGTGGCGTACGATCGCGATAGAGGCGAGGTCTCGGTTTCGAATGGGTGGGGCGATTCGAGCGGGGTTTGAGATCGGTCTTTTCGATTTGATCGGCAAGATTCAGGGTCAGTCGGTTGCGGGTGTGTTTGGCGGGTCGCTGAGGGATAAGTGGCGCGTGTGTTATCCGATTTTCAGGAATTATTCCAGGGAAGATGCCGAGGCGAATATTGCGCGGGTCAATCGTCGGATGAAAGAGGGCCAGGATCTGTTTCGGCTGTATCACGGCGGCAATGTGGAGGCAGATGAGATATTTTTGGATGGCGTGAAGTCGTCCTGGGGCGATCAGTTCGTATTGAAGTCACTTGATTTTAGCGGCGCGCACAAATGGAAACGGGTCGTGCAGGCACTGGAGGTTCTGCTGAAGTACTACAGGCCTTTCCACCTGGAATCCGTTTCTGACCGGAGAGATCTCGAGGGACAATACGAGGTGCGAAAGCGCATTGATCTGCCCGTCAGTGAGCATGTCAGTTCACTGGATCACGCCTATCAGTTTGTCCGACACCGGTATGTCGATATTTTTAATATTAGTTTGTCGGGAGCGGGCGGATTCACAAATGCGCTGCATATCGCGCAGGTCGCCGATGCGGCTGGTCTGTCGTGTTTGGTGGGAACGACGCAGGAGCTGTCCATTGGCGTGGCCGCTCAGGCGATGTTTGGTTCTGTGGTGGAAAATCTCGATTATCCGGGCGATCCAACGGGTGGGTTGCTTTACGAGAGCGATGTGGTGAAAGAGCGCATACAATACGAGAAGGGTTATGTGATCGTACCCAAAGGCCCGGGTCTGGGGATGGAATTGGATGAGGAGAAGATCGCCGCGATTTCAGAGCCTTTAAGTTCTGTGTAAGCTGTGAGAGGAGAACACGATGTCTCAAACAGCGATCTGGTCCCCTGTCGAAGGTACTGTTGATGAGATTCTCGCGGAGGTTCCGCGGCCGTTCGATGCGATGATGGCGAGCGAGGTACCCGCGGTTATTGTGCGCCGTGCGTTTCCGTCGGATCACTGTGCGGCACTTATGGAGCGGTTCTACAAACTCGGTTTGCTCTACGATCCGCGCAAGGTGGGTGATGGTAGTCCTCGTCGGGTCGATATTGGTACGAGTTTGGGGCACCACGGGAATGATCCAGATGCCTTTTACGAATATTCTCGGCAGACGCATGATCTTTTCTCATCTCTGTTTGATGGGTATGATGATCCCGTAAAGACGCTGTACGATGCGCTTGCCAGGATGCTTCCAGACAAGCGGGTTATGACGGCTCGGAGCGTTGATGGTCGCCTTTACGGTCCCGCTATTTTTAGAACTTATCACGAGGGCGTGGGGCATTACCCGCATTACGATTCCGTGTCCAAGCGGTCCAAACGCTACAATTTTACAGTTTCCCGGTTCATGCATCAGTTTGCGGGTGTGCTCTGTTTTCAGAATAGCGAAGATCGAGGTGATAGCGGCGAGGGTATTCTGTACAGGGCACCTATGTCGCCGGCGTTTCAACGCCCTCTCGAGGAGAAGCGGTTTCGCGAATACGCGGAGGAGGAGGGGATTGCGCGCGTGCAGATCAGCCTGGAGCCGGGTGATCTCTACTTTTTTTATTCCGAGACGATTCACGAAGTTCCTTTTGTCATAGGCTCTCAGCCCCGTGTTGTGCTGGCATCGTTTATCGGTATGTCTGAGGACGACCCCGAGGTTTATCTGTGGTCTTAGAGGTCCACTTTTCACTTTTGGATTATTTTTATGAACCAACCTCCTGAATTATTTGTTCACGTCTATGAAGACCGCCTTCTGGATTTTGCCGCGGCTTGTTTTGAAAAGGCCAAGCTCGAGACCGATCACGCGAGGGTTATCAGTCGCCTTCTGGTCAATAGCGATCTGCGAGGCGTTCGCAGCCACGGCACGCGCACGGTCAATGGCTATTGCAAGAGTTTTGAAAATGGGAATCTCAATCCGCGTCCCAATGTGCGGGTGGTTCACGAGACGCCGACGTGTACTGTTATTGATGGGGATGGTACGGTGGGGTATCTCCCGATGGTGCGCGCGGCGGAGCACGCGATTCGCAAAGCTCAGGAGGTCGGTATGGGTATGGGCCTGGCGCGGCATGTGGGGCATATTGGATCGGCGGGGCACTATGCGCGGATGTGTTCCGAGGCGGGGTGTATTGGTTTTTGCGTGCAGGGCAGGCAGCAGGGCAATGCAGAGACGGATGGGAGGGGACCACTACTCGGCTATTTTGGCAATCCTCCAATATGTTTTGCGATTCCCTCTGGGGATGAGCCTCCGATTGTGCTCGACGCGGCGACTTGTATTTTGGCGGATTACCAGCGGGGACCAGAGTTTGAGGCTTTGTTTGAGGTGATTCCGGCTGCTTTTTTTAAGAGTATTGGGTACACGGCTGTGGCTTCGATTATGGGTGGTGGGCTGGCAGGTACCAGTCTGCCGTCTTCTTATGAGATGAAAGAAAAATGGAGCGCGTCAGGTGCGGGTGGCTGTGTTATTGCGATCCACGTTGATAATGCGATTCCCGAGGAGATCTTTCGGGCTGAGTCAGACCGCATGGTGCGAGAGGTGCGCGAGACGTACGAGCCGATGCCGGGAAGTGACCGCGCGTTGCTGCCGGGGGCGATTGAAGAAGAACGCATGGCTCTCCACCGCGCCGAGGGTATTCGCTATGGCGAGATGGAACAGGAAAACGCACGCGAGGTTAGCGCGCGATTGGGGGTTCCGCTTCCCTGGGATTGATGTGCCGCTACATTTGTCTTTGTCATCTATCGCCCCTATGTTGGTATTTCCCATAGGGGCGATTGTGTATGTGTGCCCTGTTTGATTTGCTAGTTGATAAAAAGAGCTTATTTTGACTATTCAACGCACTATGCGTACGCAGTTATCAAGCGAGTCTAACTTCACAATCTGGAGGCTACCATGTATATCGGAACACAGGCGGGTTGTCGAAACGACACGGATATCGAGGTTCTGGCACAACTCGGGGTGTTTAATGTCGATCAGACACCGTCTGATCCCTGGTCGGAGTGGACAGTGGATGTAATGAAATCCCTGCGCGACCGATTTGACAAATACGGCATCAATCTCGAGATGATGCACATTCCGTTGGGTTCTAGCAGTGCTTTCAAAAACGAAGCCGGCGCGATTTTCCTGGGTCCAGGCGACGAGCGCGACCGCGCTATTGAGCGCATGTGTGAGACGGTCAGGATGGCGGCGGAAGCGGGGTTGCGCGGGCTTAATTACAATATCACGATTTTGGGGCATATGCGGACAGAGCCGCGATATGGTCGAGGGGACGCGAGGCTGTCGTCGTTCGAGTACGACAAATTGGATCAATCTCTGGGCGAGTTTGAAGGCGGTGCTGCGGATGACGACGAGATGTGGGCGCGCATTGATCACTGGTTGCAGAATATCATGCCTGTGGCGGAGGAGTACAAAATTCAGATGGCGTGTCATCCCTCGGATCCGGGCATTGGATATGGGACGACGTATCGGGGGGTTGCGCGTGTGCTCGGTATGGTGGATGGGTTTAAGAAATTTGTCGATTTGTACGATAGTCCGTACAATGGATTGAATTTCTGCCTGGGCTGTATGGCCGAGAGCCTGGATAATCCCGCTGAGGAAGCCTATGACGTGATCCGATATTTTGGAGAGCGCAAGAAAATCTTCAATGTACATTTCCGCAATATCAAGGGCGGGCTTCGCAATTTTGTCGAGGTGTTTCCCGATGAGGGCGATGTCGATATGCTCAAGGCTTTGCGGACGTTTAAGGAAGTAGGCTACGAGTATATGATTATGCCCGATCACGTGCCGGGCATTTCTGGTCCCGAAGCCAGGCAGGTCGGTTTTGCGTACACGTACGGATACATCCACGCGCTGCTTCAGGCGGTTAATGAAGAATAATTGTAGGGGACGGTCCCCGTGCCGTCCCCAGCGGTCCACCATCAATCCCAACCCAAAATCCTCGCCTTATCTATGTCTGCATCTCCAGAACCGCGCCTTCCCAAACGCGAAGCCGCCGAAGGCTCTTCCGTTATTACCAAACGATCCCTCCTGATTGGGCTGGGTATGGCTGTGCTCATGCCCCTGTGGCCGACCTATACCAGCTTTGTCGTGAATTCAACGCGGGCTGACCATTCGCATCTTTCGATGGCGATGCTCATTCCCTTTGTCGGTCTTCTGATTCTGAACGCTTTCCTCGAGCGGCGCGGTATCGGGTTTTCTCCAACGGAATTGCTCACGGTTTGCTGTATCGGCTTTGTCGCATCGACTATGCAGGGCGAGTGGCTCACGGTGTGGTTCATGCAGATGCTCACGATGCCGGCGTATTACGCATCGCCAGAGAACCGGTTCGACGAGCTTCTCTTGCCCTATATGCCGAGTTGGACGACGATTACCAACCGCGATGCCGTGCGCGGATTTTACGAGGGGCAAGTGCCCGGTGCCGCGTTCCCGTGGGGCGAGTGGTTTTCGGTGCTTTTCTGGTGGGGTGCTCTGATTGCGAGTATTTTGACGATTCACCTGTGTCTCAGCGTTTTGTTGCGGAAACAGTGGATGGAATACGAGCGGCTGTCTTTTCCGGTTGCTACCGCGCTGCTGGAACTCACGGGTGTTTCTGGTACGACGGGTACGCTCAGGACGCTTGTACGCAATCGGCTCTTTCAATGGGGATTTGGTCTTACGTTTGCCATTATTGCGTGGAATGTTTTCACGTGGTTCACGGTCAATTTGCCGATGTTTCCATTTTTGGCCGGGCGATATGGGCGGCATGTGATCTCGGTTGCGCCGGGTTTTCCGAGTATTGTCACTACTTTTGTGTTGCTCACGTTTTGTCTGGGGTATTTTACCAAGCTGGAGGTGCTCTTCAGTCTGTGGTTTTTCCATGTGGTTCAGATCTGTGTGGTGGGGTTGTTCAACCGCTTTGGCCTGGATCTGGGCGCGAACGATCCGTGGAGTTCGAGCCATCCAGCTATTGGCTGGATGACATTTGGGGGGATGGTCATTTTTGTTGGGTGGGGGTTCTGGATCGCGCGGTCTCATTTTCGAGACGTCTTTCGCAAAGCTTTTATGAACGACAAAAGTGTAGATGATTCCGAAGAGATTATGCCCTATCGCACGGCAGTCTGGCTCTTGCTGGCGTGTTGCGGTTTTGTTTTTTTGTGGCTTTTTCGCGCGGGTATGGGGGCGGGTCCGATTCTCGCATGGTCGTTTGCTATGCTCGTTCTGTTTGTGGGGATGTCCCGTATTGTCGTGGAGAGCGGTCTGGTCTATCTTCGGGTGCCTTTGACGGCGCAGGGATTTACATGGCATGCTCTCGGCGTTGGAAACCTGGGGCCTGCTGGCGCTTCTATTTTGACGCTTACGATGAGTCTTGTCGCCGATGGGAAGACGTTTGCGACGACGCAGATGGCGCATGTTCCTCGGTTGAGCATGGCGATGGCAAAACGCAGCCGCAAGTCTGTGGCACCGACTGTGCTCGTGGGGTGTTTGCTCGGCGCGGCGGTGGTGGTGGGGTTTGTTCTCTACCAGGGATATTACGGTATTGGCAGTGCCAATTTTGGGCGGACGACATTTAAGGGTATTGGATCCCTCAATGGGGCGGGTTTTAGTCGTCTGGCGGTGTCCCGCATTCAGGGCGATGTGCTGTTTACGGACTGGAATCGCTTTTTGTTTATGGGCATCGGCGGCATTTTTACGGGGACGCTCTACTTTCTGCGGTATCGCTTCCCAGGTTTTCCGATCCATCCGATTGGATTTACAATCTGTGGCATGGTCGAAATGCAGGATAATTCTTTCAGTATATTCCTGATGTGGGGTGTGAAGACGATTATTATGAAGTTGGGCGGTTTGGAACGCTATCGGCACTATGCCCCCTTTTTCCTGGGTATGATTATGGGCTATATCGCCGGGGTTTTTCTGGGGGTGTTTGTCGATGTTTTCTGGTTTCCCGGAGAAGGGCACGAGATCCATTGCGATCCATGATCGCGGAGTGAAAGAATGAAAATCACGGATGTCAAGACCTATACCGCTGGGCAGGATGGCAGGAATTTTTTGTTTTGCAGAATTTTTACGGATGAGGGGATCTATGGCGTGGGAGAGGCGTCTGGGTGGCCGAGTATTCAGACGGAGATTCACCACAAGGCGAGCGTAATTATCGGTGAGGATCCCTTTAATATCGAGCGGTTGTGGAGCAAGATGTTTTTGCAAACCCACGGGATGTCGGGCATTGTGGGCGCGGGTGCTATTTCGGCGATTGAGATGGCGCTGTGGGATATCAAGGGGAAAGCGTTTAAGGGGAACGGCTCGCCTATATCTACGGTGCTCGCGAGCTTATTGAACGCGAGATCGTGGATGTTATTCAGCCGGATGCTGGACGTTTCGGCGGTTTGGCTCAGATGAAGAAGCTCGCGGGTATGGCCACACTATATCCAGTTTGCGCCGCACGATGGATCGCTGGGTCCGGTGGGGGAGATCGCGTCTCTACATCTGTGTGCGACTCTGCCAAATTTCTTGATCTGGGAGCATCGAACAGGCGATGTTCAGGCGCGGTATGAGGTGATGGCACCGCAACCAGAGGTGGTCGATAGTTATATCGCGATTCCCGAAGGGCCAGGGCTGGGTGTTGATCTGGTAGATGAAGAGATCGAGAGATATGCGTGTGAATTGCTGGGCGGGCATTCGTCTTACGCGCAGGATAATACTTACGACAACCAGTATATATACGCCCGGTTCCCCCGAAAGCGGTGGTTGGGGTAAGGGACTGGAAAGCCTATAGCTGCTGTTCTATCTTTTCTTTGGAATTTCCAAATCTGGGATAGCTACCTCTTTGATAACTTTGAATAGCATCCCATTGATCTGTGCAATCCCGCGAATCAGGTCCGGATACCAGGCGAATTCCGGACTCCTTTTTTTTTTAAATCTCGATCACGGTCTGCGCTTCGATTCGTTCCCTATCGATTTTTCGTCCGAGACCTGGCGTTTGCGGTACGTACATGTAGCCGTCTCTGACTTCGGTCGTTTCTTCAATTAAGCCGGCAAAGGCCGAGGATATGGATCTGTCTGCGCCCGTGGGGGGCCAGGCGGAGACTTCCCACCAATCGTCGTTTCGGATTGCGGCCACGACATGGGGATTTCCCCCGTGGCAGTTTAGCCCAAACATCTCCGCCAGGTTGGCCAATTTCATCTGTCCCGTGATTCCCAGTCCTGTTTGGCGCACGATGTCGATGGCGCCGTTTGCCAGGTATGGCGCGGCGAGATAGGGATTGCCCTGGATGGATTCCAATGCCATTACTGGAAGATCAATCGCGTCCGACAGCCGCTTTAGACCGTTGATGTCGAATTCCTGTAGGGGTTCTTCGATCCAGAGATAATTCAGTTCTCCGAGACGGCGTCCGACTACGATCGCATCTTCGACGGAGTATTGTTGTACTGGATCGTGCATGAGCACCATTTCGTCGCCGACGAGGTCGCGGATGTCTTTTGCGAGCGCGAGATTGGTTTCCACGCCCAGCATGGAGTGGTCTTTGAAGCCCTTGAAGCCCTCGTCAATGGCGCGTTGGGCGGATTTCAGGGTGTCTTCGTAAGGTATGCCGGTTTCGGTGAGGTACGCAGGGACGCGATTTCGAAATCCGCCGAGCAATTTGTGGACGGGTAGTTGTGCGTGAAGGCCCGCCAGGTCCCACAGGAGCGAGTCTATGAGGACAAGCGGCGCGGTGGATGCCATGTGAAAATATCGCCGCGCCATCCACATTTTGTGCCACATGTACTCCCGGTCCAGCGCGTTCGTGCCTAAAATTTCCGGTTCCCATTGAACTTTGAATGTGCGCGCTGTCCATTCGAGATCTTCCCGTGCCCAGCCGGTAGAAAAAATACCGCAGGTTTCCAGGTTTGTATCTGTGCGGATGCGAAGCAGGGTGAGGTAAGCTGGCTGTTTCTTCAGGCGAATCCCCTCGCCTTTGAAGAGCTGGTGTCCAAATCGCACTTTGTGCGCGTTGGGATATTCCCGCATGGTGCGCAATGGCCGCCATTCCGGTGTTACGGGTTCGCTTTTCAGGATCAGAAAGTCAATTGCTTCAATTTTCATGGCGTTATCCTCTTATCTATTTTCCTACCGAGCCAAAATACACGGCAAAATGTTTGACGCCGTCGAGTTTGAGTGCCCGATTTAATTCGTCGTCGTTAAATGCGGCACTGGTGCATGCGCGGCAATTTACCGCCATGGTGCCCAGATACAGGTTCTGCCCCACATGACCGGCATCGAGGTGAATGTAGCGATACCCCCGGTCGCCGTAGCGCCAGGTCATTCGCGCAGCTACCGCTGTCCAGATCAATGTGGCAGCACTAGTCTGGATCAGTTCTGGTTGCAGGGTGGTATTGGCAATTCTGTCGCCAATTTCTTCTGACTGATCGATTATTCCCAGCTTGTGTCCCATAGCCAGGTACCGATATAACCCGCGATCCAGGCCTTCCACGTTATTTGCTATGATATAGGTTTCAAATGCGTGACGCGCACCCGCCGATGGCACGGTGCGAAATGTTTCGCCTTGCTCAAATTCCTTCACGCCCTGCGTTGCCCAGAGTAAGTAGGTCAGCGCATCCAATGTGATGGGTTCGTCGAAGAATACCCGCTCGCTTTTGCGCTCATCTATCGCGCGACGCAGATCGATTTCCGTTGTTTTGATATGCGCGGGATCGGGCAGATCTACTGTTTCGCCCCGGTAATGCAATTCGGGCATGGGCGGTGGTTCTCTGCGCGCCTGCCCGGTTGGACCCAAATTTTTGAACTGTGTGCGCCGCATGAATTCCGGTCCCGCTTGCGGGCGTCGTTTGCGTTTTGCCATTTAATTTTCCTCTCCGAGTTGTGCTCCTATAGCTTTTACGGCTTCTATGCCCAGGCGGTCTTCGAGTTGTTTCAAATACAAACTGCGCGGATGTACCTTTTGCCCGTGCGATTCCCAATATCCATCCTCGCGTCTGTGCCGCCCGTCTCGTTTCTCGCCGATGCAGCCAATGGCGTAATTTTGCGATGTTGGGGGTTTTTGCAAGATATAACTCTCTGCTTCGCAATTCCACAATACTTTTTGCGCTCCCGCCCAACCGTGGCCGGTGCCCGAGCTTTGCCGATCCTGTACGTTGATGGCGTTGCCGTTTACGATTACGTTGTCAAATAGGGTGCAAACAGACCAGCGGTGATGGGGTCCGGTGTCGGAGTGCGCGATGTCCGCTGTGCAATCTACAAACGCATTTGGTCCCGGTACGCGGGCGTGTAGCACATAATCGTGACGCCCTCGCCGGGTATAACACCGTTGCACGAGTGACAATTGCCCGTGGATGGGAAAGGAGTAGCGCCGCGATCCGATGATTTTTGATACGGGATCGAGACACTGACTATCCTGTACGGTCATCCATTTTGCCTGGTTGCCAATTGTGACACACGCATAACCAAAATGAACTGAGGTTATGTTGCGCGCCCATGCATTTTTTACTTGGGAAAATACGACAAAATTCCATGCGTGATCTTCATCGACAAATTCGCCTTTTCGCCGAGGATCTTTTTCGCGGTTGTCAAATTCCGATACGCCGTGCAAATTCTCGATGCCGACCTGTTCAATTCGCCCGGGATATTCGTATTTGTAAATCGATCCGCCGCCGTATTCGCGTTCAATTGCATTGCCTATTGGCGCGTCGATTGTTATCCGATTGCCATTTATGGTGGTTATGGTGCGGTCAAAGTGAAAGTCGTAGGAGCCAGGTTTCCATTGCTGGACTCCGGGATGTGTCATTTCAATGCGGTCCATCCCTATGGTTGCAATCCACTTTGCCGTGCTGGGCCGATGTACGATGATGTCATCGCCTAATGCAAAATTCGAAGCATCTGCTATGGTGAATGTTTTTGTTCCCACTGGAACATAATCATCCGCTATTGCCTGTCGCGTGTTTTCTATTTCTCGCGGTCTGCGCCCCCGGCCTTTAAACTCGATTAATGTGCGCTGTCCTTTTCCCGTTGCGATCAATACTGTGCCATTTTCACCCGCGCCTTCACCGCGCAGTACAATGCCACTTGCCCGAATCTGCAGGGTTTCGCCAATTCGATATTTTCCGCGTTGGAATAACAAGGTCCCGCGAAATCCATTGGCGTCCCGTGCGCGCGCAGATACGTCATCAATTGCCGCTTGCAATCGCGCTGTGTCGTCTCCTTCGGTTTGTGGTCGAACGGTCAGCACGACCGGCACATCTGGCAGTGCCACGCCACCACCCATGTAGCCGCAGTGCGAAAAGTCTGGAATTATATTGCCCTTTTCATCCGGTACATAGACCAGTCGCCCGTCAGATCCCGGATATACCAGCTTGCTGTAGTTTCCTTCTGCCCAGACGGTTCCGGCGCACGTCAAAAATATCCCTATTATACCGATAAAGCCCAATAGATCAATCATATAACCTCCTGTGAATAGATTCGATAGAAATTATTTAAGATACTCAATCGCTTTATGATCTCCAAATTCAGAAATTGCCTATCAGTGTGGATTTACGTCCTTATCGATTTTTAACAAGGCTTAGAAAGTAAAGTAGGGGGATAATCCAGCCATATAGCCCAAAAAAAGGAAACTGGGACAAATTCTGAACAGCAGGACAAACCTTACGACTTGCCTCTCTTATCTTGTTTCTCTCATATTTATAGCAATGGTATGATATATCGCTCTTTTGATATAGATGATAGTGTCACATCAGTGGGTAAGTCGTAGAACATTTTTCAACAGGAGGAAGCATCATGAAACGTTTGATTATTGCCACATGTTTAGGGCTGGGGCTGGTTGGCTCGGCCATTGCTGGACCTCTGACACAGGGTATAGAATTTACGGGTGGCGAGAATAGCCTGGCAAGTCTGGTGCTGAAACGCGCGCAAAATATTGTTGCCGAAGATGGCGTTTTGAAGTTGCAGATCGCTATCAATCACGCGCAGAAATTAAAGGGTTATGGCTTTGTGCTACAGTACGATCAATCCAAGTATGAATTTGTCGAAGCACGTCAGGTCGATCAAAATCTGCTCGATGTGAACAGCGGGCAACCCGCGCTTTTTCTCGCGTCTAACAAGACGCCAGGGCAAGTGGCTGTTGGTGCCATGAAGGTTGATGGTCAGGCGGTCAGCGGCGACGGTAGTTTGGTTGAGTTTACGTTTAAGACCACACATACACCGCTTGCCTCTGATTTTCAAATTCTCGACGGTGTGATGGTTGATTTGGCTGGTGGGATTGATGCGATCACCAATATTGAAATTGGTGCCCTCAAGCCCATGCCCAGAGATTACGCCCTTGGACAAAATGTCCCGAATCCTTTTAACCCTTCCACGACAATTGAATATCGGTTGCCCGAAGCGGGTGATGTCCAATTGGTGATCTACAATCTGCTCGGGCAGGAAGTTCGGACATTAGTTCAAGAAACAATGGATGCGGGTTTTCATTCGGTCGTTTGGGATGGCACAGATGAATTTGGCAAGCAAGTAGCCAGTGGTATTTATGTTTATCGCATGAGTGTGGGCGATTTTTCTCAAGTTCAGCGCATGATGTTGTTGAAGTAATGGCGAAAGGGCTACGCTGCCTGTACGGGTGTAAATACGGGGACACCTACGCAAATGATTGTTTTCCATAAGGAGGAGATATGAGGCGTTACTATTTGCAATCCGGGTTATGGATGGGTGTGCTAACAGTGCTGATTTTAGGGGGCTTATACGTTGCCGCCGACCTCAATGCTACCGATAGACCCTCAAATACCTTAAAAATCGATGGCGGATTCTGGGGTGATATAGGTACCGGCTTTGCGTCGGATAAGATATCCGGTCGAAGCACAAAAATTGCCGCTGGTCCCAATTCAAATGCGACGGTGTCGATTGATTTGATTGGCGATGGCGGGGCAGGCAATCAGATAGATGATGGCGTCACGTCGGGCACAGTTTCTGGACAGGGCACGAAAATAGCGGTTGAGGTTTTCGCCAGGGGGGTGACTACGCCGCTGATTGGTGTGAATATCGAATTTGATTTTAAAGCTGAAGAATTAAAGCTTGATAAGGTCGAGAATAGTGCGTTTCTGTTTGCTATTACAGATATTACAGAGCCGATGGTTGTATATTTTGCAGGTACTGCGCCTGTTACTTTGCCGGAGTCTGGTTTTATAGGGCGCGCCGAGTTTTCTACTGTCGCGGATGTTACGGGTCGGGAGTTTACGCTTGGCATTAAGTGGGTGACGCTTGCCGAAAGTGCGGCTGCAAAAGCCTGCCTGCGGCAGACAGGGGTCGGCGTGTGCTGGTTCAAACCCACTTATTTGGAAAGTGTTAAAACGATTGTGATGGTCGCGCCGACATTGGCAATGAGAAGTGTAAAGAGCAACCCCACAATCCAACGCTGACCAATCTCAAGATTTGCCATGCGCGTTTCAAGACTGGACAAACGCTTGTCAATTTGCTCAACAATGCCCTCGATCCGAGACAAGCGAGCGTCAAATTCTGCGAACTTGTCTTGTGGTGTCGGAATCTGCATGGGTCTTTCTCACGTTGTGTGTAATGGGAGTTTGCTTTCAAAAAGCAACGAACTTCAATGTAGATAGCGTCCATATATTTCTGCAAGTAGTTTTTTGCAAAGAGATGCACATAACAATAGTGTGAACAGTTTTAAAGAAATTCCTGTTTGCCTAACCACCACCGAAAAAAATAGTTGATAAACCAAATATCTGCCCGGGCAGGAAGTTCGTACTCTGATTCAAGAAATAATGGATGCGGGTTTTCACTCGGTCGTTTTTATGGCTGCTGCCGCTGTGGCTAAATGTTGAAAGTGAACCTTGACGGGATCACGATAGCGTGTTTTTCGCATCCCTAAAGCGACAACTGCCTGGGACTGGAGTTACCCCGTGCTGCGGGTTGACTTTGATGGCGATGGCGACGTTGACGCAGACGACATAGACCCGCAGCGGCGGGTCACCTCGCCCTGCAGTATCCACCGATTTCAACGGCGACGGGGCGAACCGATTTCGCCGATTTTTTTCTGTTTGTGGATGCGTATGGCGGTACTGACGCGTGCTTTGACCTCGACGGCAGCGGAACGGTGGATTCCGCCGATTTTTTTCTGTTTGTGAAAGCGTTCGGTTCGTAAACCCGGGACAGTTCGATGGTGAATACCGGGCACCTGACCGGAGTTGAGGAGATAGAACCGCGCACGCCCCACGCAGAGAACGAGGGCGCAGTGAACGGAGGAAGACCATGAACCGCTTGATATGTTTTTTCACATTGTTCTTCATTATCTCGCAGTCGCTCTTTGCCCAGGAAAGTGGTGTGCCTTTCGCAGTTGATGTCTCGAACAGACCAACCGTGCTCACCCTCGATTTTTCCACGCACGACTACGAACTCATCCTCTATTCGTTCAAAACGGATGAAACCGATTATAACCGCACCTTTAACTTTGTTGTCACGGGTGCATTTGGCGCGTCCAAACCCCCGGTATTTTACGCAGACAGACCCACACACCGGGCAATGCCCACGGAGCGCGACCGACTGGAATATCAGCTTCGGCAAGCAGACTGCGCTATTGCGCGCCGTCTGCAACAAACCGGAGGATATCAGCCCGTGGCTGCCAAGGCAGCGGTTCAGCAACAGATTGGCAGCACCCGCCAGTACGTCTTCAGTTTTGGCAAGCCAGAAGACGACACCACCATCACAGCGACCCTTGTTGCGACCAGCGCCCATGCCCATGGGTATCTCGACATCGCCGATACCGGCAAACTGCACACCGCGCGTATCCAGGCACACCTCGACCACTTTAGCACAGAGGCGTATCCCATTGCCACATCTATCTTTGGCGAGGAATCCGATGTAGATAACGATGGCAAAGTCCACTTCCTCTACACCTCGCGAGTTGACAATGCGGGTAGCGGTTCCGCTGATGTTCACGCCATCCAGTCGGGTGGAGAATATCCGTATCACAATGTCAGTGGGATTGCGGGTTTTTACACCATCCGTTCGGTACTGCCTCAAAATCGAGGGGGCAATGGCAACATGGCCGACTTAATGTATCTTAGCCCCACCATATCGAGTTCAGCGTATTACCAATCCTTGCTGGCGCATGAATTTCAACACCTCATCAGTTGTAATCAACATGTACTCTTGCGAAACGGCCGCTGCGAAGAATCCTGGCTCAACGAGGCCATGTCCCATGTTTGCGAAGATTTGATCGGACGGCATACACAGGGTGGCAACCGCAATCTGATCAGCCGATACCGCGACGAGCCGCATCATTATTCTCTGACGGGACCTGCGGTCTTTAGCACTGGGATTCGCGGAGCAGCCTATCTCTTTGCCCGTAGCCTCATGGAAGACTTTGGTGACGATGTCCTGTCTCGGCTGGTGCAAACCGCCAATATCGGCATCGGCAATGTCGAACAGGCAACTGGCGAACCCTTTCACCCCATATTTGACCGCCATCTATCTCGCCTGTTCTTGAACGGAACGGGCCTCAATAAGACACTCAACTACACCCCGCCCTTTTTGCAAAACGCAACATCACCCAGGGAATTTTCAATCTCACCTGAGACACCATCTGTCCGTTTAGATATCAAACCGCTCTCCGTGGCCTATTTGCGCCTGACGAGTAACCAGCCACAAGTCACCCTCAACATCTTCACCGATGCCGAAGGTGATTTTCGCGCACAACTCATCCCCCTCCCGCGTAGTGGCAGTAGCGCGCCCTCACCCGACTTTGATGGCAATGGGCGCGTTGGATTCTCAGACTTTGTGTTGTTTGCCGGGGCGTATGGCACGCGCAGTGGACAGGCGACCTTCGATTCCAAATTTGATCTCGACGGCGATGGTCGGGTTGGGTTTTCCGATTTTGTGCTATTTGCTGGGGCGTATGGTAAGCCCGTCAGTGGATAATGAACCATTTTTCAGGAGGTATGCCATGTTTAAGTATGTAATAACATTGAGTTTCCTGCTCCTACCTGCCTATGTACACGCAGCACCAACCGCAGCAGATTGCGATTTTAATAATAGCGGCAAAGTGGATTTTGCCGATTTTGTCGCATTCTCACAGGGATATGGGACAAACCAGACTCCGTTTGACTTGAATGGGGATGGCACAGTCAATTTTCGGGACTTTATCATTTTTGCCCAATTCTACGGGCAGACAGTCACAACCCCCCCGCCAACCACCGATGCTCCCATTGGCATTCAAGTTGGGATGCAAGCCCCCGACTTCACGCTGAGAACCCTCATTGGCGAATCGTTCAATCTACAGGAACAACGCGGCAAACCCGTGTTCCTCAACTTCTGGGGAACCTGGTGTGGTCCCTGTATTGCTGAAATGCCCGATATACAAAAGTTGCAAAATACTATGAGTGGCTCTATCCATATCGTCGGCATTGGCGTAGGAGACACGCGTAGCCAGGAACTGCGTTTTATCACACAATACGGCTATACCTGGACTTTTGTTCTCGACTCGACGGGAGAAGCGCGCAATGCGTATGAGGTCTCAGCCTATCCTACCTCGGTGTTCCTGAACGCCAAAGGTGAGATTGTCAGCAAGTTTGTTGGTACTCGGAACTACGAAACGTTCCTGGAAGCGACGCGACAGGCGATTAATAATTAAAGGCGGTGAGACGGGAGAGGTAAGGAGGCACTCAACACCGCCAAAAAGCAGTCAGCGATCAGCTTTAAAATTTGTAACTCATGGAGGACCCGATGTGTAAACTGATTCTATCAACCTTATCAACACTCGCACTTCTGATATACCCGCTGTCTCTCTCGGCGCAGAATAGTTTTTCTCTTTCGCTGGATGTAAATGGTGCGACGGGCGATCAGGCGGTTACATCCCTTAATGTGTCCGCTGATCAGATTGTTACTATTCAGATCTTCGGAAAGGATATACAAAATGCGAACGGCCTTGCGGTGCGCTTTGAATATGACGCGGGTCAGGTTGTGTATGAAGGCTTTGATGCCGGCGATGTCTTGCCAAATGCTCAGGCACTGCCAGAGCAGGGCACAAATCCCACTTATGTGGAGATCGGCATCGTGTCTTTGGGTGGTGGTCAAGCAACTGCCAACAGCGGTCTATTGGGCACGATACGCTTTCGCACGACAGCCGCGTTTTCGGGCACAACAATTCGGTTGGTACGTGCCGAACTCAGCCGAGGTGGACGATTTGAGACCGTGACGCTGACTGCTCGCGTCGAGTTGCAAGTTTCTACGGCACCTTCCCCAGACTTTGATGGCGATGGGACAGTTGGTATTCCCGACTTTTTGGAATTTGTAAATCATTTTGGGACAAGTCGTGGTGGTGCGGGCTATGACGCGAAGTATGATCTGGATGAGAATGGCGTGATTGGTATTCCAGACTTTCTGATCTTTGTCGATAACTTCGGCAGTCAAGTGCCGTCCTCTGGCGGTGGTGGTGGCGGTGGCAGTAGCAGTGGCGGTGCGACTGTGACCATTTCAGATGCGAACCTGCGTGCGGTGATCGCAGACAGTCTCGGCAAGGCGCGTAATGCGTCAATTACCCGGGCTGAGATGGCGACTTTGACACGCATTGACGCGTACAATAAGGGTATTCGCAATCTGACAGGACTTGAGCATGCAACCAATTTGCAAAGGCTGGGGCTTAGTCGTGTGAGGGTGAATGATGAGTTGGTCAACAGCAACGATATATCTAACCTCTCGCCCCTCTCCAACTTGACGAACCTGACATACCTTAGTCTTACCTCCAACAGTATCTCGGATATATCAGCACTGTCCAACTTGACGAACCTGACCTGGCTGCATCTTGGCGACAACAGTATCTCGGATATATCAGCACTGTCCAACTTGACGAATCTGGAAAGTCTGAATCTTTGGGACAACAATATCTCGGATATATCAGCACTGTCCAACTTGACGAATCTGGAAAGTCTGAATCTTTGGGACAACAATATCACGGATATATCAGCACTGTCCAACTTGACGAACCTGACCTGGCTGCATCTTACCTCCAACAGTATCTCGGATATATCAGCACTGTCCAACTTGACGAACCTGACCTGGCTGCATCTTGGCGACAGCAGTATCTCGGATATATCCTCGCTGTCCAACTTGACGAACCTGGACAGGCTGTATCTTAGGGATAACAGTATCTCGGATATATCTGTCCTCTCCAACTTGACGAACCTGGACAGGCTGTATCTTAGCGGCAACAGCATCTCGGATATATCTGTCCTCTCCAACTTGACAAACCTGACATACCTATATCTTGTCCGCAACAGCATCTCGGATATTTCGCCATTGGTGGCAAATACGGGATTGGGCAGTGGAGACACGGTTGATTTGAAAAGCAATCCGTTGAGCAGTACATCTATTAACACGCACATTCCAGCCCTTCAGAGCAGAGGGGTTGAGGTGCGATTTGGAGTGTCGAAGCCAGCAGTAGAGGAGAAAGAGCGAGGCATAATCCGTGAGGAATGGGAGACAAAGGATTATATTTCTCGCGGACGGATGGAGTGGAAGATAAAGTGATTAGTTAGGAATCGCGCAGACCCGCCAGAGCGAGGCGTGAGGTGAAAGAAAGAAAACAAAGGTTCACCGACACGATATCGCGTTGACCTGGTTGAAAATGCTGATTGGGCAGAACAATCAGCGTTTTGACACTATGGTTCACCAGATCAATCGGGGATCAACTCAATGTGGATCACACTTCCCCAGCCTCCAACCCCCATATAGTCCATTGACTTTTTGCTGTGATGGCATATCTTCTTCACAAGAAGTCAATCCCTTTATCCAGAGAGAAAAATCTACCCTGGCCGAAACACCCGAATCTCAAACGACCACATCCTCAGATAATATCCACTGGGGCATTGCGTATCTGCGCGAAGACCTGCAAGACCTGCGCCTGCTGACAAAATACAGGGGGAACCATGACCAGACGCAGACTGCCCATCGGCATTCAGACCTTCCGCAAAATTCGGGAGGAAAACTGCTACTATGTCGATAAAACTGCCCATATACGGCGACTGATGGACGAGGGCACGCACTACTTTTTATCGCGTCCACGGCGCTTTGGCAAAAGCCTGTTTCTGGATACGCTGAAGGAACTGTTTGAGGGCAATGAACCGCTGTTCGAAGGGCTTCATATCCACGACCACTGGGACTGGCAGGTTCGCTATCCCGTCCTGCGCCTCGACTTCGGTAGCGGCAACTTTAATGAGCCGGAGATCTTGCACAAAGAGGTTATGGCACAACTGGACGCTGTAGAAAAAGAAACAGGCGTAGAAAGCCACTACGATACTGTTTCAGCACGCTTTCGCCATATCATCCAGATGTTGCATAGCCAGGCGGGACAGCGCGTGGCTGTTCTCATTGACGAATACGACAAACCAATTCTGGATGTGCTGGATGAGCCTGAAGTCGCCCGTGCCAACCGCGACTTTCTGCGCGGTCTGTATTCGACGATCAAGTCCAATGATGCCCATATCAAATTCACATTCCTCACTGGCGTCAGCAAGTTCTCCAAGGTACATCTGTTCTCCGGCCTCAACAATCTCAAGGATATCACGCTGGATGCGCGCTACTCGGCTATCTGTGGCTATACCGATGCAGATCTGGACACGGTGTTCGCGCCCGAGCTTCCCGGTCTGGACAGGGAGGAGATACGCCGCTGGTACAATGGCTATAGCTGGCGGGGCCAGGAGAAGGTCTATAACCCCTTCGATATCCTTCTGCTCTTCGACAGCCGCGAGTTCGGAGCCTACTGGTTCGAGACAGGCACGCCCACCTTCCTCATCGAGACCCTGTTCAAACGCCGTGTCAGTTCCTTGAAACTCGACGAGATGATCGGCAGTAACGACTTGCTATCGACCTTTGATGTGGATGAAATCGCGACCGAGGCCCTGTTGTTTCAGACCGGGTACCTGACTATTACCGGTGAGGAGAACCTGGGCGGCGAATCCCTGTACCGTCTAAGTTATCCCAATCGGGAGGTGCGCCAGAGCCTCAACCGAAGCCTATTGCGCTACCTGGTGAAAGACCCGTCGAGCCAGATGGCGAATAGCGTCCAACTTTACCGCCTGCTGGAAGCCAACGACTTTGCCGGTCTCGAGACCTTATTCCACGCCTTTTTTGCCAGTATTCCTTATGAGTGGTACACCAACAACGACATCGCCAATTTTGAGGGCTACTATGCCAGCGTGTTCTATTCCTATTTCGCGGGATTGGGTCTAAATATCACGGTAGAGGATAGCAGCAGCCATGGACGTGTGGATATGGCTGTACACTTCAACGATAATATCTACCTGTTCGAGTTCAAAGTGGTGGAACTGGCGTCTGATGGTGCGGCGATGGCGCAATTGCAAGCAAAGGGATATGCGGACAAATATCGCGGTCTGGACCAGCCTATTCACCTGATCGGCGTAGAATTCAGCAAGGATACCCGCAATATAACCGCCTTTGAGGTCGTATGTGCGTGAGAGGTGAGAAAGTTGTTTGTATTTTTTTTAGCTTCTTTCCATGAGTGTGGGCGATTTTTTTCAAGTTCAGCGCATGATGTTGTTGAAGTAGTTGGTCAAATCCACCCGTATCTTTCTGTCGCGGTTTTGAAGTCACACATCACGTAATATCTCCATATCGCGGCAGTGTGTCTATAAAGCGATAGGAGTTGTTTTTTCGATCAATCGCGCAACAATAATGCTGCAGTCCATTTGTTGCGATGAGGTAGGTGGCCTGTACGACCGCATTGTATCGTCCGATTTGATCAAAGACCTGTTGGGTGATTTTTATTTCGGGGGCTTTGCATTCTCCCATCAATAGTGCTTTTCCTTTTGCATCATATACGAGTACATCGGCGCGGCACTGCATGCCCTGAAATACAAATCCGGTTTCGATTGCGGTGCGTCCCTGCGGATAGCCCAGTCCTTCGATTAAATACCGCACAAAATTCTGGCGTACCCATTCTTCGGGGGTTAATACCACGTATTTTTGACGCAGGGGATCTAAGATCATCTCGCTTCCGTCGCGGTTTATGATGTCATAAGTGGATGAGGTTGGGAAATTCAATTTTTGCATGGGGTTGATTTGTCCTACTCTCGCAACGCCACAATGGGCGCGAGCGAGGCGGCTCTGCGGGCGGGCAAGAGCGCGAATGCGAAGCACAGGCCCACAGATGCGAGGGAGATGCATACGAAATCAATAGTTAGCATTTTTACGGGTAATGCCTGGATGATGTAAATTTGACCGGGTAGTTTGATCCATTCAAATGTCTGTTGCGACCAGCACAGGATATAGCCAATCGCATTGCCAAAAATAACCCCTGTCAGGCCAACGCCCAGGCCTTTGAGTGTAAAGATTTTACCAATTGAACGCGGCGTTGCCCCCATAGCTTTTAATATGCCGATGTCGCGCTGTCTATCGCCTACGGTCATGGTCAAAATGCTTATGATATTGAATCCTGCTACCATTACGATTAGACACAGTACCAGGGAGCTAAACCATTTTTCCAGGCGAATGGACGCATATAAGTTGCGGTGTGTATCCATCCAGGTTACGACGTCAAAATCTGTTCCTGTGGCAAGGGTGGGCGCGATGCGGTGTGCTTCAAATGGCTCGGCGAGCCGGATCTGGATACCCGAGATCTGGTCGTGCCATCCCAGGTCGCGTTGTGCCGCTTCGAGGGATACAAAAGCGAGTGCGGAGTCCAGTTCGTCCAATCCCGTGTGGAAGATGGCTGTTACTTTGTAGGGCCATAACTGCGGTTGTTGTCCCATTAAAACTGCTTTGGGTACCAATCCCAGCATGATTTCGGTGCCGACTACTGCGCCGAGCCGGTCTGCGAGTACGCGCCCAATGGCCGTGCCATACACTTTAGCGCGTCTGGTGTCGGGCGTGATTTGATCGGGGTCGGGAGGTTGAATATTCAGGTTGAGATCGCCTGCCCATAAATACGCATTCATGTCTGTAATTTTTGCCAGGTCTATGCCCCGCACGGCTATGCCAGCTTGAATTATTTCGCCGCCGGGTGGTCGCCTGAGCGCGAATCCTTCGGACGCTACAAAAGGTGCTGCTGCGCGTACAGAGGCCAATTTTTCCAGTTGTTCGATTTGCTTCCCGTTGGGCGACATGGGCTGTGCATGGGGTTTTTGCACGATGACATGAGGGCTTACACTCAACAGGCTGTCCCACAACAATGCCGAGAAGCCATTAAAAACGGACAGGACAATGATGAGGGCGGCAACCCCAATGGTTACGCCTGCAATAGCTATGGCCGCGGTAAACGATACCTGGCGCTGCCGGCGCATGGCGCGCATAAGTCGTCGGGCGATGAAGAATTCGTAGGTATTATTCATATCTAATAGCTTCTACGGGGTCCAGAGTTGCCGCGCGTTTTGCGGGCCAGCGGGCAAATGCGAGGCATAGCAATAGTGCCAGTGCCGAGGTCATCGCAAAGTCCAGTATGTTTATGGTTACGGGGAGGGCGTTGATAAAATAAACATCGCCGGAAAGCGATATGGGTGCATAGATCTTTTGTATCCAGCACAGGCCTCCGCCCAATATATTGCCTGATAATACACCGCTCGCACCGATTATCAGACCTTCTCGGGAAAAGATTTGGGCGATGCTTTTGGGTGCTGCCCCCATTGCTTTCAAGATGCCAATTTCGCGTCTGCGCTCATTCACGGCCATGGTTAGAATGCTGATGATGTTGAATCCCGCGACTACTACGATTAAGCTCAAGACCACAAAGCTCGCCCATTTTTGCAACCAGATCCACGCGTACAAATTGCCCTGTGCATACATCCACGATGAGGAGAACAAATCGGAATGCGTCGCCACCAATGTCTCTCGCAATTCAACGCTGACGCGATCGGCCTCAAACGCATTGACGAGGCGCACTTGAATGCCCGTTACCAGATCGCCCCATTGCAGGTCCCGTTGTGCAGCCGCGAGGGATACGTAGATTAGTGAGGCGTCAAATTCGTAAAATCCCGTTTCAAAAATACCCGTTATCACATATTGGCGGAGCGGGGGCATGCGGGCTGTGGTGAGGTCTTTGGGGGCGACCAATAGGCGAATTTTTGATCCTGCGGAGGCACCCAATTTTTCGGCAAGTGTTTTGCCTATGACCATTCCAAAGGTATTGCCTTCAATGCGCGACAATTCCATTTTTCCTTCGGTTATGTGATGGGTGATGTCGCTGCTTTTCACAATACCATCTATCCCTCGCACCAATACGCCTGACGTGACAGCACCTACATCTTTGACTCTGTTCAATACATAACCTTCTGTTTCTATCACGGGATTGGCGCCGATCACTTCCGGGTGTTTTTTGAGCAACTGGACGATGGGTGCGTAATTTTCGATGCGTTCGCTGTACGGGCGCCGCACGGTCACATGGGGATTTATGCCCACCTGGCGGTCAAAGATCATATCCGCATAGCCGTTCATTACCGATAGGGTGATGACGAGTGCCCCAACCCCCAGCCCGACACCTATGATGGCTATGATCGTGGTTAATCCCAGGCGACGACCAGTGCTGAAAAGGTGCCGTTTGATAATGATCCATTCATAACCCATTGATGGCCTCTATTAATCCGTCTATACAAAAAATCCCGATTCAGAAACACATAGGTGTTTAGAATCAGGATGTTTTTGTATTGTGATGCTCAGGTTGCAGTTTTCACAAATTGTTTTTTTCCAGCGACCTGAGCCTGTCTCTCAACCGAGCCGCTTGTTCGTATCGCTCTTCGGCAATGGCTTTTTGGAGTTTTTGTGCCAGTTTTTGTTGCAAAGTGATAGGACGCTCGCGTTCTATTTCTTCGGCCCATGTGGAAAGGACTTCGATCTCTTCGTCTGCTTCAATGCCAGAATTTGCCACACATGTTTGAATTTTGTCGATGCCTTCTTCAATGTGATTCAGGACACCGGAGTAATCGCCTTTCTGCAAACAAATTTCACCCCGCGCACGGGTGTGAATCATGAGTACATAAGGCCGATAGTGTTCAAATATTTTTCGATCTTCTTCATCTTCGGCATAAGCCCTCACGAGATCCAGAAGTGCCAGATTGTGGGCGGTGTCGCGCACGACTGCTTCAAAATCGCCCAATCGCATCAGACAAACATAACGATGATAAAATAATAATCCCTCTTGACTCAATTCGATGCATGCATCTCTGTCGAGATAAAAATTCTCATCTGTGCCAGATTGAGCTTGTTCAATTTCGAGTTGGTCTAAATAGTAGTCCAGCAATGAAAAATGACCGTCCATACACTTTCCGTCAGGTCGGTCGTTCATTTCCATCTGCATTAAGCCCAGATCGAGGCGTACTTGCAATTTTTCCCGTCCGTCCATGCCTTGAATTTTGCGTACACAAATATCGGTGGGGTCAAAATCCCAGTTCGACAAAAATGGGCTGAGGTCGTGTTTCATTATTTTTCCTTTTTTTATAAGCCTGTAAATGTCGGGGAAATATGGAGAAAACCCCGTTAAAAGTCAACCCGTTTGCAAAGGCTACAGCGCTTGACAAGTACATATAGCGGGCGTTATTTTAGGGCGTTCATTACAGTGGGAAGGCCCTTTAGTTTGATTGTTGAGATATGGCTAAATCTGACAATGAAGGTACTGTTATCCGCCACCACCTCGGCCATTATGTCGTCCAGACTGCCGATCGCGTGGTGATGTGCGCGCTGTCGAGTCGTTTGCGGAAACAACTCGAATATCCCGAGGCCGCGCCGGGTTCGCGCCGCCGCCGCGTGCAGGCGGTGAGACGGGTGCGGGTGATTGATCCGGTTGCGGTTGGGGATCGCGTGGTTTTTTCTGAGGGTGCGGATAATACGGGTATGATCCGCGAGGTGTGTCCCCGCAGCAACAAGGTTTCTCGGCGTGCGTCTGGCGGGTCTTATAGAGAGCAACTCCTTGCTGCCAATGTCGATCAGGTTGTTCCCATTGTGTCTGCGAGTGAGCCAGTTCCGGACTGGACTTTGCTGGATCGCATGCTGGGTATTGCAGAGTGGCAGCAAATATCTGTGTCACTTTGTCTCAATAAACTCGATCTCGCCGATGAGGCCTGGGCGGATCGGGTTATGGGTCCGTACAGGGCGATGGGATATCCCGTGGTTTATACCAGTATTATTTCCGGTGCGGGTAAAGAGGCGTTTTACGATTTTCTGCGCGGGAAAATTACCCTTTTTATGGGGGCTTCTGGCGTTGGAAAGTCGAGTTTGCTCAATTGGTTGCAACCCGGATTGCAGTTGCGTACGGGGCCTATTAGTAAGGCCACGGGCGCGGGCATACATACGACGACCCATACGGAATTGGTCGCGCTCGATAGAGGAGGGTTTGTCGGGGATATGCCCGGTGTTCGGGAGTTTTATCTGTACGAGATAAGCCCCGAAGATATTCCCGTTCTTTTTAGAGATTTTCATCCGTTTCTCGGCGGCTGTCGCTTTCGCGATTGTTCGCATGTTCACGAACCTGACTGCGCGGTGAGGATGGCTGTGGATGATGGCGATATCGCGCTTCAACGCTATCAGAGCTATATGAGGCTGCGGGATAGGCCGTGATGTGAATTAAAAATTAAGGATCGGGAGTAAAAATCCGTGTCAGAAATAGGGACAAAAATGCTTCGGCATTGACGTGCATCGCGCAATTGACAGGTTTGCCGCAAAGCCAGGGTGGGGGCAGGCCGCGGCGGTCTGTGACGACCTGCCCCAGGGTGAGGTCGCCCGATGTTTCTATGTCGATGTATAAAGTTTCTGCGCGGAGGAGTTCGGGTGCGATAGCCGCGCCTACGGCGAGTGGGTCGTGTAGATATACAATTGGCTCTCGGCCTATTTGTCGATAGAGTGCGAGGACGTTCTGCGTGGCATCGACGACAAATTGAGATGCGACTGTTTTCAGGGGGGCGATCTGGTTTTCGATATCCGATTCGGACAATATGACCTGCCGTGTTGCATCTAATGGCACGAGTAGTAGTGCCGCGCCCGAATGAACGACTATTTGTGCAGCGTGGGGGTCGGCGTAAAAATTGAATTCTGCCACGGGTGTTGAGTTTCCCGGTTCTGCAATGGCTCCGCCCATGACAATTACCTGTCTGGCTTTTTGAAGTATGCCCGGCTGGCGTTGTTCGGCCAGTGCCAGATTTGTCAGGGGACCAACGGCAATTAGTGTGATTTCTCCTGGTTGATCGGATAGGGTTTGTACGAGGAAATCGATGGCGTCGCCTTTTACTTCTTGAGATGGTTCTGGCAATACAGCTTGTCCCATGCCGCTTTTGCCATGGACTTCAGTGGCAAATACAGGGTCGCGTTTTAGGGGCGAGTCTGCGCCTGCAAAAACGGGTATGTCTGTGCGGTCCAATAGTTGTAATAATCCCTGTGCATTGCGCGTGCCGGTTTTGAGGGGTACGTTGCCGCTTACTGTGCAGATGCCGATTACGTCGAGTTCCGGGGAACCCAATGCCAGCATGATTGCCAGCGCGTCATCCACGCCGGGGTCGGTGTCTAAAATTACGGGTTGTTTGGTCAATGGTCGCTCCATTAAGCGGTCAGCTCCAGCCCTCGTCATCGCGGCATGTTTTTAGCCGCGATCCAGAAGGTTTTGCTGTTCTCTAAATCCCATATAACGGTTCGTACTTTGCCCTCAAATGCCGCATTAGGGGTTCATGGCTCAGGGGTTTTCCCGTTACGACTTCGATGAGTTCACTTGCGCGATAGCGCTGGCCCTGCGAATAGATTTTTTCCGTCAGCCAGTTTTTCAGCGGTTCAAATACACCTTCGGCAAATTGTGTGTCCAGGTCGCCTACATCCTGACGCGCTTGTTCAAAGAATTGCGCGGCGTACAAATTGCCCAGGGCATAAGTTGGAAAGTACCCTATCCCGCCGCCACTCCAGTGTATGTCTTGCAAACACCCCTGGGCATCGTCTGGGGGTGTTAGTCCCAGATATTTTTCAAATGTTTCGTTCCAGACGCCGGGGATATCTTCGGCTTTTAGTCCGCCATCGATGAGTGCTTGTTCGAGTTCAAAGCGGAGCATGATGTGCAGGTTGTACGTGGCTTCGTCGGCTTCTACGCGAATAAATGAGGGGGCGACTGTGTTGATTGCGGCGTAGAAGTCGCGTTGGGATACATCGCTTAGTGCGTCTGGAAATGCGGTTTGTGCTTTGGGGAAGAAGTGTGCCCAAAATGCCTCACTGCGGCCGACGAAGTTTTCCCACATGCGCGATTGAGATTCGTGAATGCCCAGGGATATAGATGATCCCATTGGGGTTCCGTAGTGGTTGTCGTTCAATCCCTGGTCGTAAATGCCATGGCCCGCTTCGTGCATGATGCTGAAAAAGGATTCGGAAAAATGGTGTGTGTTATATCGCGTGGTCAGGCGCGTGTCGCCCGGTCCAATGCCGCTGCAAAATGGGTGTGTGGTGATGTCTAAACGCCCGTTGTCAAAGTTGAAGCCGATTTGCGCGGCTGCGGTTTTTCCAAATTCTTCTTGTTGTTCTATCGGATACGTGCGCGTTAGAATATTTTCATCGGGTTTTTTGCCGGATTCGGCGATTGCGCCCACGAGTTCGACGAGTTCGTCGCGCAAGCCCGAGAAGACCCGGGTCAGGTTTTCAGAGGTTTCGCCGGGTTCATAGTCATCTAATAGCGTGTCGTAAGGGGTTTTGCCGTTGCCGAGCGCACGGACTTGTTGATGTTTTAGATCGAGGATCTTTTTGAGGTGGGGTTGGAACAGGGCGTAATCCGATTTTTCGCGCGCTTCTCGCCATACTTGCTGCGCGATGGTGGCTACGCGGGCGAGTTCTTCGACGAGGGATCGGGGCAGTTTGATAGCTCGATCGTAGTCCCTGCGAAGTTCTCGTACGTTAACTGCGGCCTCGGAATGGGGGTCGGATATTAGATCGCTGTTTTCTATTTCTGCGAGATAGTCGCCAATTTGAGGGGCGGTTGCGCGTTCGTGTATCATGCCCACGAGCAATGCGAGTTGCTCTGCGCGATGCCTGGCTCCGCCTTTGGGCATGTAGGTCTGTTTGTCCCAACCCAATACACCGGCACAGGATCCCAATAGGGCAATTTGTTTTATTTCTGCTATCAACCGCTGATATGTAGATTTGACATCGGCCATTTTTGCTCCTGGTGATGGTTTTTCAATGCGATGCACGATACGGCAAAATCTAAGTGCCTTCCATGCACCCGTCAAGCGCAAATACCGTTCTTCAGGTATCCGTCGCGTATCTGGTCTCAAAAGCCGGAAATTTGAGAGCATACTCAGAAAAGCACTTGAAAGAATATGCAATTCTGAGTATGCTTTTGTTACGAGGCGTACCGTGCAGAAATTGACCGCGATATTCAAAAAAAGGGGATTTTGTGGAAAATGGGAAACCAGAATCGATGCAGGAATATCGAAAATGGCTAAGAGAAAACCAGCAGGTGTCTATTGATACTCGAACTGAAAATCACTACAATTTTGTGGCCAATAAGATACGGCAAGATTTTCAAACATCTGAAATCTGGCAAAAATTCACTGCTCAATTACAGGATCTAAATCAGATCTACGTAAATGAGACGGGTTATAACCTGCTGATGGCACCGGAAGAAGAACCAGAATTATTGACCAAACCTTTTCAATCATTTTTGGAAAAGACATACCGGCTAAACATCATAAGCAATCCGAATTGGCCTGATTCTCCAGAAGGGGGATGGTACATTCCTCAACAATCATTCTCCAGAGTCAATGATATTGTCAGATGTCTGGTGCTTGTAAAATTTCTGGATGGCGTCAAGTATCTTGTACAGGCAGTTCGTGAATTTTGTGACCAGGATGGTATAAATGTGGAATATTCTTATGAAGCGAGAGCGGAAGGATATTATGCAGCACACTTGAATCTCTGTCAGGATTTCGAGATTTCTAATGAAGATTGGGATACAGAGGTTGTAAATGTGTCTATTGAAATTCAAATATCCACGCAGTTGCAGGAAGTCCTGAGAAAACTACTTCACAGATACTATGAAGATAGGAGAAAGGCAGCATCAGCCCCTGATGATGAGATGTGGCAGTGGAATTACAAAAGCGACGAATTTGCTGTCAACTATTTGGGCCATATCATTCATTATGTGGAGGGGATGATCGTTGACATTCGAGAAAAACACAAGGAGGAGGCATTATGAAACAGGGTTTTATGGATTACTTCAAATCGTTGGGAATGCGTCGTCCTTACCTTGACCGCACTGAAGAACTGTATCGCGTGGCCGACCAAATATCACCGGCGGGGATTGGGGATGTGTTTGTAAGTGAATACATGGATGATGGCGTTAGGACGCCCCAAAGTGTCTGGTTTTTTACTACTGATTTAGGTTATGCTATTGAAGCGCATTTTATCGATAATGACCAGATAGACATCTTTACGATTAAGGGTAGAGTAAAAAATATTGTTGTTCGTAAGAAGGACTACGATTTTAAGTCAGCTACTGAAAAATCGAGACTTAACGTACGATTAAAAACGGATTTAGATATAGAGAGGGAAATGAAGGCATCCAAAGAAAACTGCGATCGTCTTTGGCACATCGTTCTGACCCATTTAAAAAACAACCTCCTTTACCGTCCAGATTGACCGGCAAACCAGCTACCACACGGGTTCAAAGGATTCTTAAAGTTGCTCAACTAAAACAGAACAAGTAAATGTGAGGACAGAATGGCAGTCGCTACGGAAGATATGCTTACAGAAATGGTCAAGGCCATTGTGGATGAAGTCGATCCCGTGCAGATTATTCTTTTTGGTTCGCAAGCACGGGGCGAGGGTCATGAAGATTCCGATCTCGATTTTTTGCTCGTTCAAGACCCGCCATTTACAGGTGAAAATGCTCGCCGAAAGCAGATGGCAAGGCTCTTGATAAGATTTGCCCATACACCTATTTCACAAGATTTTTTGATCTATGCCCCTGATGAGGTTGAAAGACTGGGGAAATTATCCGGCCATGTCATTGCCCATGCCTTAAAAGAAGGAAGAGTACTCTATGAACGGGATTGATGATGCGCGTGCTATGCTTTCGATGGCGGAAAGAGATTTGCGTGCATTAAAAGGCATGGATGATGCGACTGTATTTGATGATGAAATTTTTGGTTTTCATGTTCAACAGGCAATAGAGAAATCACTAAAAGCCTGGATTATCGCTATTGGCGTTGAGTCCCCATTCATTCACAATCTCGCAAGATTGCTTGCGATTCTCGAAGAGAATGGATGTGATGTCGAGTCATTTTGGGATCTGGTTGAATATACAGCTTATGCTGTTAATTTTCGATACGATGCCGCTGAAATGACTGATGACCCTTTAGACCGTTCTGATGCGTCAGAAAAAGCACAAAGGCTCTATGATCATGTCGAGCAGCTTCTCAATAATGCCTCAACTGAAACATCCTCTGAGGGTTTACAATCGGAAAATGATGTATGAAAAATGAACGCGATGTTATCCAGGTGCTTGTCGATGCGTTTCCAACAGAACCCGTTTGTGTGGGTGACGCGCTGTCCGATGGGCAGTTTTTTTTGGATAAGAAATACGATGCCCTGTCCCGGCGTCTCGGCGATGTGTTCTGGTTGCCCGTGTCACATGCGTATGTCGCGTTTTGTTATGCGTATAGTGCGCTGTTTGGCATTCCCGATTTTACCCGTGAGGCTCTGACGCGCCAGCCCGATCGGTTTTCAGAAAAGCGTTTGGCGCTGACCATTCGCTCGACGAGTGGTTTTGTACTCGATGGTTTTGGCTATGACCGCCGCACGGAGCGGTATCGCAAAGATATTTATTGGCCCGGGCCTGTTATTCGCAGTGTGCATGTGGCGAGTCCCAAACACAACAAGGCGCGGATTTCCAATCCGGCGATGGCTTATTTTGGCTATCATCTCATTCGCGCGGCGGAATGGCTTTCTGTTCATCGCAAAGATGCGGATTTTTCTCGAGAACGTCGGCGGCACTATGATTTTGTTGGTGACTTTTTCCGCACGGCTGATTATCCTTTCCCTGTGGATCGCGGAGAGGCGAGAGAATTTTCGAGGCAAGTTGATGGGTTGCTCGCTGGCGATGACTGTGCGGATTGCTGGCACAACATACGCCATGCGGCAAGAGATCTCGGTGTGGATCTCGATCTCGAAGATCTCGCGTCTTTTTTACCGAAACGCACGGGTGTATTTTTTAGACAGGTTGTTTGTTAGGAAGTTGTAAGGAGGCATTTCATGTCGAAAATCAATGGCCTCTTTAACAAGGTCGTTCACTCTTTTTTTACTCTCTTCAAAAGGAGGCGTCACATGGCCCGAGTAGAAATCGAATATTGTGCATCATGAGGCTATGAAAAACAATCCGTCGGGATGACGGATCAAATTGTCAATGCGTTTAAGCAGGATATCGAAGCTATTACCCTGATTCCGTCCGGTGGTGGTCGCTTTGAGGTTACGGTTGATGGCGAACTGGTGTTCTCCAAACTCAAGGAGAAACGCTTTCCGGAATATGAGGAAATTCAACCGCATATTCAAAGTCGCGTTTCTTAAATTGGAGTTGCTGGGAAAATAAATGAGCCGGGGCAAGAAAAGCTCCGGCTCAAATCAGGCGATAAAAATGATAGAATACAACGCTTGCTACACGCCAATTCCGTCAGGTTATATGGGGCAACTTTTGGATTGGCCAGAAGTGGTGACGGAAGGGGCGACGATACAGGAATGCACAGAACTATTACAAGATGCACTCAACGAAATGATACAAGCCTATAGCGAATTGGGTAAATCCATTCCCAACTCCTAATGCAAGGATGCGATTATGGAAACAGCCATTCGGGAAATGACGCGCAGAATTATCGAACAATTCAATCCCATAAAAATCGTTCTTTTTGGTTCTCACGCACGGGGAACCGCTGTTCCGGACAGCGATATTGATCTTTTAATAATTAAAAAAATCGAAGGCTCCAAACGCAAGGAGCGCGTCGCTATAGGCATAGCCCTTCACGACATCAACGTTCCAAAGGATATTATTGTTGCCTCGCCCGAAGATGTTGCAAGATTCGGAAACACAGTGGGCACAATATTATATCCCGTCCTTAAAGAAGGCAAAATACTGTATGAAAAAACCCTCGCCTGAAACTATGGTGCTGGTTAAAGAATGGAGGCTTTTATGAGCGATCTCAATGTCGGCATTGTTGGACTCGGCTGGGTAGCTGGGGCGCATATTGATACTTTTAAGGCGGTCAGCGGTGCAAATGTCACGGCGATATGTTCTCGTCGGGACCACAACGAAGATGATCTTGCAGCGCAATTCGGCACGCCTTTGAAGGCGTATAAAAATTACGATGATATGATCGCAGATCCCGATATTCATATCATCGATATTTGCACGCCACATAAATTTCACGCCGATCAGGCGGTTGCGGCTGCCGAGGCGGGCAAACACCTGCTTATCGAAAAACCCATTTGTCTGTCTTACGAAGATCTCAAACGGGTGCGCGATGCGATTGCAGCAGCCGGTGTGCAATCCTGTGTTTGTTTTGAGTGCCGCTTTAGCGCGCATTTTTCTATGATCCGCTCGATTATTAACGAAGGGTTGCTCGGCGAGTTGCACTATGGCGAGGTTGACTACTACCACGGCATTGGTCCCTGGTATGGTCAATTTGAATGGAATGTGAAGAAAGATTTTGCCGGATCGAGTTTGCTCACCGCAGGCTGTCATGCTCTGGATGCGTGTCTGTTCTTTATGGATGGCGATGTCGAGGAAGTGACCAGTCTGGCTACGAGATCGAGGTCCGATATTTTTGAACCTTATGAATACGATACCACCACGGTTTCTATTCTCAAATTTGCCAATGGCAATGCGGCAAAGGTCACTTCGTGTGTCGATTGCTTGCAGCCCTATTATTTTCATATTCATCTCGTGGGTTCTGAAGGTAGTCTGCTGGACAATCGCATCTATTCGCACAAGTTGCACGGTATGAGCAAAGAGAGGTGGAGTACGCTCGAGACGTCGCTGATTGACTCTGGGGATGTGGCAGATCATCCTTATGAGCCGCAATTCCAGGCTTTTGTAGATGGTATCAATGCCAATGAGCCGATGCCGCGTACTAATTTTGATATTGCTTTTGAAACCCACCGCGTCAATTTTGCCGCGGATCTGTCGGCATCGGAGGGGCGTACGGTCAAACTTTCGGAATTTGATTGATGGGACGATGAGAACGACAAAAACCCACTCGCGAAGATAGCGGGTGGGTTTTTTTATGCCATCTGACGGGCGGGCACGGGGGCACCGCCCCTACGGTTAATCATTCAGGTGTAGGGGACGGTCCCTGTGCCGTCCCGATGTGAATTTGATAGAGCAGGATGCCGCTTGCGACTGCGATGTTGAGCGATTCGACGGGGGCGGCCATGGGGATGGTGACGGTGTGATCGGTTAGGGCGAGGAGGGCGGGATCGATGCCAAAAGCTTCGTTGCCGAGGAGGAGGGCTACGGGAGTTTTGGTTTGGAGATTGTGGAAGGATATGCCGCTGGTGTGTGCTGCGATGATCTGAATGTTGAGTTGGCGAAGTTGGTGTAACAGGTCGCATCCCTCCTGGAGGGGAAAGACGGGCATGCGAAAGATGGCGCCCATGGTGGCGCGTACGACTTTGGGGTTGTAGAGTTCGACTGATCCGCGGGTGAGGAATATGCCTTTGCATCCGGCGGCTTCGGCTGTGCGCATGATCACGCCCAGGTTGCCGGGGTCAGAGATGCGGTCGAGGATGAGGAATGGGCCACGAGTATTGAGGACGGCTTTGCGGTCCCAGGTCGGCATCGATACCACGCCGAGGACGCCCTGCGGTGTGTCCGTATCTGACATGTGTTTGAAGGCGCGCCAGTCGGTTTGCTGGATGGGGATGCGTTGTGCAAGGGTCGCCTGGTAGAGATTTTCGAGGCGTGCGTTGCGGGCGATGCTTTCGCGGCAGAAGATGAGTTGTTCGAGGGTGTCACTGCTTTTGAGTGCTTCTTCGCAGAGACGAATGCCCTCTATGAGGTATTTTTGTTCTGCCTGACGATTTTTGCGGCGTTTCAGGTTCAGGATTTTTTTCGCGTTTTTGATGGCCATGGGCTATGGGGTGTTGTTTTTGGTGATGGTGGCGCGCAGTTCGCGCAGTTCTTCCCATATCGCTTTTTCGCGTTTGGAAAGGTTCAAAAAATAGAGCAAGATGGCGACCCATATTATGATGTACGCCGCGGTCATGTATTCGAGGTGTTGCATAAGTTCCTCCGTAAAAAAGTTATTTTTAATCCCGAATTTCGGTTTTGAGCGATTCGAGTTCGTCCCGTGCTTTTGCGAGTGATACGCGCTTGAAGAGCAACGCGAAAAAGAGCGCGAAAAAGGTGATGACGCAGAAGAAGAAAGCCGCTTTCATGTCGGGGGGCAGGCTGATTTCTTCGCCGCGAACCACTTCGGGATGGTGCGTGCGCCACAGTTTGGTGGCGTAGTGGATGAAGGGTACGTTGAGGAAGCCGATAATGCCGAGGACTGCGCGGAATCGCGCACTTTGGACCTCATCTTCGATGTAGGTGCGCAACATGTGATACGCTGCGAGAATGAGCCAGAGCAGGAGGGTCAGGGTGAGTTGTGCATCCCAGACCCACCACGCGCCCCAGATGGGTTTGGCCCAGATCGCACCTGTGATTAAGACCAGGGTGCCAAAGAGCAAACTCACTTCGGCTGAACAGGCTGCCCATAAGTCGTAGTTTTTGTCGCGTTTCCAGAGGTAGAGGACGCTAAAGACAAAGCAGAGAAAGCACCCCATGAACATTGAGAAAGCAGATGGGACGTGGTAGTAGAAAATTTTTTGTGCCAGTCCCATTTCTTTTTCTATTCCGGCGTAAACGAATACCAGATAGGGGGCAATGCCCAGGCAGATGAGGGCGAGGATACCGAAGATAAACGGAGGGATGTAGGGTTTTTGGTGCATCGTCAATCCTCCAGGACATATTCAAATAAGAGCAGGCATGCAGCGATATAGAGCGCGACAAAAGCACCGCTGAGTACGAGCCAGTCTGTGATTTCTGCGCCTTCAAGAACAGCGCGAAAGGATTCAATCGCTGCGAGAAGTGCCGGAATGAAAATGGGCAGTGTGAGCAGGGGCAAGAAGGCTTCTCGCAATCGGGTGTTGAGCGACATTGCAGAGAAGAGGGTGCCAATAGCCGCAAAACCGAGGGTGCCCAGCAAGATGGGCAGAATTAGACGCGGGAGTGCCTGTGCGATTTGCAGGTTGAGAAAGATGACGAGGATGGGCAAGATGAGTGCTTCGAGTATGAGCATGGTGAGGGTGTTGCCCAGCATTTTTCCCAGGAAGATCGCGCCCGGATCCGCAGGTGTGAGGCGCAATCCCATCAGGCAGTCGTTTTGTTTTTCGATGGCATAAGATCGGCTGAGGCCCAGCAGCCCCGCAAACGCTGTGGCGATCCAGAAGATGCCGGGGGCTACGGTTTTTATGATTGGCGAGCCGGGTTCATATATAAAATTGAAGATGATGACGACCAGAAATGCGAAGAAGGCCATGGCGCTGAGGCGTTCTTTGGTGCGCCATTCGGTTTTGAGATCTTTTTGGAGAATGGCGAGGGTTTGTAAGAAGAAAAGAGGCATTTTTAGAGGGTGGTTTTGTTTTCGTAGCGTGTTCGCAATTCGGTTTCACTGATGTCTTTTGACGATGCTTCGTGTACTAATTGGCCCTGGAAGAGGATGCCAAAGCGGTCTGCAAGTGCGAGGCCCCGTGCGAGGTCGTGTGTGACCAGGAAGATGGTGCGTCCTTCTGCTTTGAGGCTGACGATTATGTTGGATAATGTCGATTGAGCCGATGTATCGAGACCGGTGAAGGGTTCGTCGAGCAAGAGGACCGATGGGTGGTGCAAGATGGCTCGGGCAATGGCCAATCGCTGTTTCATGCCCCGGGAGAATTTGTGTATCCGATCGCGCTGGCGGTTTTTCAGGCCAACGGCGAGGAGGACTTCTGCGATGCGGGCATTGAGGTTTTGGAGACCGTACATGCGTCCGTAGAATGCGAGATTTTCTCGAGCTGTGAGGTCGTCGTAGAGCAAGGTTTGATGCGAGATGAATCCGATGTTTTTGCGTATCTCATGCGGATTGCGTCGGGTGTCTATACCGCTGACCCAGATATCGCCCGATGACGGTTTTGCCAGTGTGGCGATGAGGCGCAATAGGGTTGTTTTGCCCGCTCCGTTTGGACCAAAGAGTGCAAAAACACATCCCTTTGGGACCGTGAGGTTTATGTCTTGCAGAGCCGTAATATGACCAAAACGGCGGGTTATATTCTGTATGATGATGGCCGTGTTCATTAGCAATTAGCGTTCAGCTATCAGCCCCCAGCCCACGTCATTGCGGCATGGTGTTAGCCGCAATCCAGAAGGTTTTTGTCATTGGCTACCTGTGTGCTGACTACTGATCTCCTGATAGATCAATGACTTCGGCTTTGAGGGCATTGCGCCTGTTTTTGTAATCGTCTTCTGAGAGTTTGCCGCTTTCATATCGCTCGTCGAGGTCGGCGATTTGTTCGAGTAGAACTGTGCGCCGATTGGGGGTTGTTTTGAGCGAGCGCATATAAATGACGAGGATTGCGATTGCGATGGCACTGGCAGCAGCGATCCATATTGGGGTTTGTAAATTGGACGCGATCTCGGCGGATGAGAGATTGATGTCGATCTGTGTGCCGGGTGCGAGTTGTTCGGCGCCAAAGCGCTGAAAGACATTATTGCCCAATGTCACGTCCCCGAGGTCTCGAAGTATTGTTGTGGAGACGGGAGTGTCGGTCGGTTGGACGAGCAAATCCAGGCTCGCGGTGGGATAGGTGATGCGTTGCGCGATGCGGTTGGACGGGGGCAGTGCGAATGAGAAAAAGGTCTGGCTATTGCCGGGGATGATGGGGCGCGGATCAACGAGCAAAGAGCCGTGCAGGTGTACGCCTTGTGGTGCGCGGGCAATGTCGGTTACGCCATCGGGCAGGGGTATTTCCAGGCCGTGGCCGTGGTCGCCGCCCGTGAGGTAGGTGCGGTCGCCGCGGTTGTGTACGATGATGATGTACGCGACTGTGCCGGCCTGAGCGTCGATGAGGATGTGGTGCGAAGATAGAGATATTGCGGTATCGGAGTCCGTGGTTTCAAATACGGGAATGTCAACGGTATCACCCGCTGGGGCCGGGTTGCCGGGATAGTCAATGCCATTGTATCGGGCGAATAGCATGGGTGGTGGGTCGGCTCCCGGGTCTGAGGGAACGTCGAGGATAAATTGGCCTTTGCTGTCGGTGGTGTCGCGCACAACGGTGATGTCCCCGGTTTCATGGAGGATGTAAGAGACTTCAATATCGGGTTCGGGACGGTTGAGGGTCTGATTGATGACGTGTCCCGTGAGCGCGCAGATAGGGCTGGAGATAAAAATTGTGAGGAATACGATGAGGGATATATAAGACGAATAGACGGACAGGCGTTGCACTGGATTACGGCCACCAGTGTAGGCTCTACAACGCTGCGTAATGAACTTATCTGCATCACCTTTTTTTTGTAATACTTTCATAATATCATTTAAAAAATAGTTCACTGACTGGAACTTGTACCAAAATTTTCTGAAAATAAATCAGAAAACAATAAAAAGTCTGCCAAATCAACAGTACCATCTTCGTTCAAATCTCCAAACTTCAAAACACGAATACGACTTTTTAGATTAGTGATAATCTGTCTTGTCGAATCAGGCATATTGAGAGAAAAAACAGTGTCCGGGAATATGTATGCAGGATCGAAACCGTCCAAGTCAGACGCCCCGATTCGTTCGCCATTTTCAAAATCATAAAGTATGCGAGTCGCTATCGAGTCTGGGGTAGGAATATCAGCATAAACAGAAAAACTTTTATTCACATCAGAATTTGGAACAATATTCTCTCCAAGAGAATTTGATTCAATATGAATAATTTGCTTTTCTTGATTAAACAGAACAGCGTACAATTCCACATTTGTTAGCAATTTATTCCAATTATTTCTCACCGTAAACGTTAATTCATCTGAAAATCTGCCATTAGTATAATCTGCATTGATTGTCACAATATTCGCATTAGAAGTATTCGCTCTCAATGTCCATAACCAATCTAAATGGTCAAGTCCAAAAAGTTCTGTAAAAAGGTAGCCTCATTATAGGACAGATTCGTTTTTTGTCAATCTATCCCATAACCTCTATTTCCACATCCCCAGTTGTGCCATCATAAGACATCCGGCAGGACTTCAAGAAGTCCCGACCAATTAGAACTTTATCCGGATCTGGGAAGGTATCATAAGAAAGCCCAACAAGAACCATCATTGTTGGGCCTGATGCGATTAGATCATCCGGATTCTCAAATCCTACTTTGGTAAATTTTGTTGGCATTGTGCGCTCTCAAATTTAATAGTGGGAGCGGTACTCAAAACTGTGGGTAATCCACTTCTGTATAGACTTTCTGGTGCCCCAACTTGAAGAATCAAGAAAACGCGGTCTCTGAATTTTTTGACAGCTTCGAGTATCGCTTCATCCTCCGTATCAAAGACCCCATTGAGTTCACCTTCGTAGATAATGACCCACTTACCAAAGTGGTCAAGCTCAAGCCCCTCTTCGCACAATTTGTTGTACGCGGAAATTTCATCTTTAAGTGTCCTGGCCTTCATGGCTGCATCTCTCTTCAGGTTGGTTGGATAAGTGTCTTTTAAGGAGATCTTCAATGGCGCGTTGCCTACCCCTTACTCAATGCCTTCTTCAATGCCTTCTTGCTTAATGTATTGTGCAAACGACGATTCGCGCATAATGGCATCCATAAGACCCTCCTGTGATAGAATACGATTGATTAGTGTTGGATCATACTCTAACCCACTCAATATCATCAACCTGCCCAAAAAGTCAACCTTTATTGATTCATCCACCGGCAGAGCATTCGTCGCGTCAACACACGCACGCAACCACGTCTCTGAATCTATCCCAACAGGACGTTTCATCAACGGCGCAAATGGAAACAAGCCCGAAGGCTCGCCATCAATAATGTCCTGTCCTTCTATCTCACTGAGCCGAATCACTCTGTATTCTACCAAAACACCATAGCCGGGCCATTCCTGGATGTAGCGTCCCGGGTCGCGCTGACCCGCATTGCGCCGCAAGTAGATCACGCTGGAATAAATCGGCAGGTCGTGATGCTCAAACACAGATCCGATATAGCCAATCATGCGGAGCGGCATAGAGGGATCGTCAGTGGTTTGAAATTTGTAGTGTATCAATGCCTCCTTGCCCGCGATATGGGCGCGGATGAGGCTATCGGTATGTTGTGTTTCAACCCTGATTTGCTCTGTGTCGAGTATGTCCAGGACTTCTACATCGTCCTGTTCAAGTGTGAGTCGGATGAAGTCTTTGGGATAGGTTTGGATGAGATGTTTGGAGATGGTTTCGTATTTGGCCATGTGAAATACCTCGCGTCTGATGGGGTGAGTAAGTGGGATACGCGCAACATTCAGACATAAAGCAAATGGCAGGCCAACAAATGGTAATTCTCCAAAAATTGAGCGATATTTTGCGTTGGCAGATGTCTAAATACTTTAAATATGTTGTTTTACACACTTGTTCACAATCTGAATTTGAATCCGCAGATGGCCGCAGATGGGCACAGATGAAAGGCGAGAGGGTACATTTTGAGCGATGAATGGGTGGTCAGGTGAAAGATATGTACCGCTTGACCAGGTGGCTGCCGCGGTGGTTCTTGCGTAATCTATAACTTCTGGCAAACAACAAAGGCTATGTCTTTCGAGGCGTAGCCTTTTCTCATTCTCTTGCCAAATTTTTCTGCCTAATCCACGCAATTCCATAATGCTTCGTTTTTGTGCCTTGTGTGGAGAGGTTTGGAAAAATTTTTGAAAAATCAGTTGCTCTTTAATCCTTAATCCCGTATTATCAAAAATTATACTCGCACAGGTGAAAAGCCTTTGGGTGATCTGTGTTAGAGGTGATGCAGGCCACCTAAAAAAGACACCGAAGGAGGTTGTTATGGCTGAAGCCACCGTGAAATCAATACAGGAAGAAAATCCTATCTATCCATTCTCTTATCAGTTGTGGAGAAAGGCTTTGTATTTAGATGAGAATCTGCATTCCTCTGTTGAAACTATAGTAACCTCTTTTGAATTACAAACAAAATTTGTACTATCTACTACTGGTCAATGGCCTATCGTTGCTGAAAAATCTGGTGATGGATCATGGGCGGTGTATTTTAAGGATTCTCCAGATATAATCGCGGGTAGTAATGATAGTTTGGAGGACGCATTAGTTTGTTTAGCAGAAATTGTCAATGACGACCTCCAGGACAGCCGAGAAAACAAAGATAACATCTCTCCATATCAGGCAAAACGACATCAGTTTCTAAGAAAGGTTTTCAATCGTGAAGCTGAAATTATTACTTAATCTATAACTTCTGGCAAACAATAAAGGCTACGTCTTTCGAGGCGTAGCCTTTTCTCATACCCCACTTCGGCACTATCCTGTATAGTCCCCTCCCCTACTAAATCTCGTCCACAATCCGCGAATAAGGGATCAATCCCGCCCGGCGCATAAGTGCGACACGTCTTTGCACCTGCTTGTATCCGGTTTCGGTTTTTGCCACTGGTTCAGGCTATCGCGGATCGGTCAGCCGATAAAAGACATGGCGCACGCTTTGGGGATGGTCGTTTTCTAAAATCTCGAAAACTTGTCGTTCTAACTGCTCAACTTGCGCTTTTGTTCGCTGGCCTATGTATTCCTCTGATTTTTCAAACGACGAAACAGATAAATAATCGCGAAACTTGATGTAATTGGGGTAACAAGGGTGGGAATCGCCGGATGAAATCACCTTGTCGCCCCGTGACCAGGTGTCGTGTAAGGTGGGTGATACCTTAATCTGGTCAATTTAATTGTGTTCGTTTTTATGGCTCTGGGCAATGATTATGTGGATATACTCAAGTACCCTGTGCTATCAGTTTTTCATAGAGGATGGGGATTTATGCTATTATCCACCAAAACGGGTCAAGTCCATCTACGCGTGGACAAAGGGGGCAAATACGACACGGTGTCGTATTTAGCGTAGCCGCTCTGCTGATTTTTTTTACTCTCAACGCCTTTCATCCGTGTCCATCTGCGGATAGTATTCATCCGCGTTTTCCCTTCCCGCGGCGAATGGCGGCGATTTCACTTTCTATCTGATCGGAAATCCCCTGCGGTTTGGGCGCTGGACGGTCTGTCTGGCTGGAGACTTTGTCGAGGGATTTGATGAGTTCTACGGCTTGTGCTGTATAACGGGCGCGGGTTTGCCGATAGTCGTCTTCTTCGACTTTTCCCATGCGATGGTCAAAGTCGAGTTCGCGGATGGCTTCATAGACCATGTCGCGCTGTTCGATCAGGTCTCGGCGCCGCGCTTCTCTGCGGGAGATCTGGGTGATGGTGTCGCGGGTGTCGAATAGCGGTGTGAATACAAAGAGCAAGACGCCCGCTGCGATGAGGATAAAAGCGGCAATGGTCATTACTCGCGCTCCTTGAGATCGCTTTCAAGGCGGTCGAGGTACGGGTCATCCGCGGGTTGTGCTGTTGGTGTGGCGGGTATTTTTGTCTTTGACCAGGCGCGAAGTACGCTGCGTACAACGAAGAAACCGAGGAGAAGAACAAAGGGTGGCATGAGCCATGCTGTGAGGTTGAACCCTTTGGCTGGGGGTTTGGAGAGGATTTCCAGGCCAGATTCGCGCACATAAGCATCGACAATGGCCTGCGGCGTTTGACCGGAGGCCAGCATTTTTTTGATGCGTTCGTGCTGTTGCTGTGCATATCCACAGACGCATTCGTCGAGGGGTCGGCGCGGGCAGTCGCCGCACAAACAGGCGAGTTCTTTGCCCACTTCTTTGATCTGTTCCCGGGTCACTTCGGCGCGGACAGGTATTGCGAAAAGGAGAAAGAATATTGGGACGAGGATCGCAGTCTTCATGCCATCGCCTCCCGCATTTGCAATGCCTGTTTTTCGCGCTTATCGGGCCACATGACAATGATGGTGCCGATTGTAAGTATCCACGCGCCTATCCAGACCCACATGACGAGGGGGTTGATGTACAGGTGAAAGAGGGCGACTTCTTCGCCGTCTCGCATGTCAACGCCCTGATAGAGCGCGTAGAGGTCTTCCCGCAAATTGGACCGGATGGCGACTTCTGTGGTGCGTTGTTGATCTTGCCGTTTGTAATAGACTTTTTGGTGAGGCCACATGGTGCCCAATCGCTGTCCGTGTTTATAGACGCCGACCTGGGCGACGATGTCCGCGGTGAGTGGATTGACGGATTCGGTAATGCCTTCATACGTGAGCGTGTAGGGACCGATTTCGGTGGATTCCATGTATTTGAGTTCGACTTGAGAATCTTTGTTGAATGCATTGCCGGTAAATCCGATGAAGAGCAAGACCACGCCAAAGTGGATGATATAACCGCCGTATCGGCGGCGATTCCGCCGGGTGAGGTTGACGATTGCGCGGAGATAGGATTCGTTAGAACTGCTGCCTCGCGCACGCGCGCCGCGATGAAATTCGGTGATGATGGTGCCTGTGACAAAGCCGCAGAAGAGGAAGGAGATAATGGCGTAGATGTCGCGTACACCGAGGGCGAGGGCGACGATGCCGCAGATTAACCCCAGGATGCTCGATCCCGTGAAGTGTTTTCTCAGGCTTTTGCCCGAGGTGCGCCGCCAGGCGAGCAATGGACCTATGCCGGTGAGTACGAGCAGGATCAGGCCGATGGGTACCATAACAGTGTTGAAGTAGGGGGGACCTACGGTGATTTTGTCGCCTGTAACGGCTTCGGAGATCACGGGAAACATGACGCCCCAGAAGACGGCAAATGTGGCGGTGAGGAAGAGCAAGTTGTTGAGTAAGAAACCACCTTCGCGCGAGATGGGAGATTCGTATTGTGTTTTGGTTTTGAGCAGGTCAAGGCGCGAGACGAGAAGGAGGCTTGAGAAGATGACGATGAGGACGACCAGTGCGCCAAACCAGGGTCCAATGGGGGACTGGGCAAAAGCGTGTACGGAGGATACGACGCCGCTTCGCGTGAGGAAGGTGCCGTAGATGCACAGGGTGTAGGTGGCGGTGATGAGTACCATGTTCCAGACTTTGAGCATGCCCTTTTTTTCTTGTATCATGACGGAGTGCAAAAAGGCCGTGCCGGTCAACCAGGGTAAGAGGGCGGCGTTTTCGACCGGGTCCCAGCCCCAGTATCCGCCCCAGCCGAGTACGACGTAGGCCCATTTGCCACCGAGGAGCTGGCCCGTGCCCAGGAAGAACCAGGCGAGAAGGGTCCAGCGGCGGGTGGTGCGAATCCATTCTTCATCGATTTGTCTGGATAAGAGGGCGGCCATTGCAAAGGCATAAGGTACGGTAAAGCCGACATATCCGTGATAGAGCATTGGGGGATGGATGGCCATGACGGGATGGACGAGCAGGGGGTTCATGCCCGTTCCATCGGGCATGGCACGCGGCATAATGACAAATGGATTTTCGTGGATACAGATGAGCGCGAGAAAGAAGACCAGCGTGAAGGACATGATGGCTGTGGCATAAGAGGCGAGGGGTCCGCGAAAGGCACGGGTTTTGATGACGGCAAAAAATATGAATCCGGATAGGATAAGTGCCCAGAGCAATAGCGATCCCTGCATGCCGGACCAGACAGCCGTGAATTTGTAGCCGGTGTGCAGGTCGCGGCTGGAGTGGGTGGCTATGTAGTAGATGTCGAAGCGGTCTGTGAGGAAGAGCACTTCGAGAATGGCCATGGCGGAGAGGCAGAGTACAAAACCCGCGAGGACTGCGCGTTCCGTGCTCAGAATAAAGCCCATTCGCCGGGTTTTGGCAGCGAGAATTGCGGCGATGACCGCATAAGCCGAGGTGAAAAGGGCGAGATAGAGAAGAAAATTACCGAGTTGTGGGAGCATGTGTTTGGGTCTCGTTTATTCGTACGACGATTTGATCTCTTCGTAGCTCTGGCTTTCGTATTTTGAAGGGCATTTGGCGAGCATGTTTTCGGCTATGAAGATGCCGTTGGGTCCGATTTTGCCTTCGAGCACGACATCGGCTTCTTCGCGGAAGGTGTCGGGTACAACACCGCTGTAGCGGATGGTGCGTTTGTTGGCAGATGGGTCTTCGCCGATGAGATCAGAGATTTCAAATTCGACGGTGCGGTTGCCGTCGCGGGAGATGATGGTGCCGGGGATGACTTTGCCGGCGAGTTTGAAGCGGGTGTTGGCAAATTCGATTTCGCGCGCTTCCAACTCGGAGACGGTGAGGTAATACAGCGACATTTTTTCAGAGCTGTACACGACCATGGTGAGCAAACTGGCGACGATGACGGCAAATCCGGCGATGAATTTTATTTTTTTGGTGGTCATTTCAACCTCTGTGCTTTTTGGCAACTAATGGGGTTTTCAGGCAGTTAAAGATAGAGAAGTCCCCTGAAATTAACAACTATTGTGACTACTCCCAACGCTAAAGCTCTCTGCGAGTGGGCTTCTTGGCGGTCAAGCCACCTGACGTTGTAGCCCCAGCGTCAATATGTTTATCGCAGCATTGAGGTCTCTGTCTGCTGTATAGCCACACGCCTTGCAATGATGCACACGATCAGAAAGTGCTTTTTTCTCTCTATGTCCGCATGCCGAGCAGTCTTGTGACGTGTGCTTAGGATTGACGGCCTTGAATCCAATACCAGCCTCTTCCGCTTTGTATTCGAGACAATGCCGAAACAGGGACCACGCTACGTCTGCTATTGATTTAGACAATCGCCTGTTCTTTTGCATCTTCTGGACTTCGAGTTTCTCTGCGACTATGAAGCTGTGGCGATTGACCATTTTTCTTGATTCTTGATGGGCAAAGTTATGTCGCTTATTACGGATACGCTCGTGCACTCTGGCAATGACTTTACGACGCTTTTCTCTTACGGCGTCGGTCTTGGGTTTCTTTTTCACAGCGTCCCACTTGCGCTGTGCTTTGGCAAGTACTTTCTCTTCTTTTCTAAAGAATCGCTGGTTGGCTATTGTCTGTCCGTCACTGGTGACAGCAAAGGAATTGAGACCCACGTCAATGCCAACAGGCGGGCGATCTTCCTTGCAAGGCGTTGGCTCGCCCATATCACAAGAGATAGACGCGAACCACTTACCCGTTGCCGTGCGCGTGACTGTGCAGGACTTAGGCATACCCTCAAGTGGCCTGTGCTGGACAACACGGATACAACCTATCTTGCTCAATCGCAAGCCCTTATCGTCCAATCGGCATCCATTGGAAAACTGAGGATAGGTGATAGAATCATAGCGATTCTGCCCCTTGTATCTGGGAAAGCCTGCTTTCTCACCCGTCTTTGCTTTCTTTTTGAGACGGCGGAAAAATCCTTTGAACGCCCAATCTACTCTCTGGCATACTTGCTGGAGAACTTGAGAATAGACAAGAGAAAAAGATTTACGCTGTTGTTTCAGCATTGGCAATGTCGCTTGTTGCTCATAGCGCGACAAACTTTCTTTATTTTTTTCCCATGCTTGTACTCTTGCACAGACAAGTTGGTTATACAACAAGCGACATTCTTCTATGTGCGCCAACAGGGTTTTCTCCTGTTTTTTCGTTGGGCGCAATCTGTATTTGAAGGATTTAAGCATAATAAAAATATACACTTATGCGTATACTTTGTCAAGCTGTTTATCGCTAAAGCAAGACCAAAACCACAAGCCCTTCGCCATGCGACCCAAAGCTGAAGCATTTGGGACTTACGGGCTATTAGTTAACCCCAATTGTGCGCGATAGGCTATGTCTTCGGCCTTGTTTTTGCTCCAGTAATCGATCATCGTGGCATGCGTTTTGCGCGCTGAGGTCGTGGTCCAGCGGCCCCGGCGTTGTATGGATTCTTCCCAGCCGAGGATGGCGTGGGGATAGTTTTTTTCAAAGGTTATGGCGAGTTTGCGGCCAATAGAGGTGTAGGTGAGGGTATAAATGCGGGTTGTGTCGCTTTCGACGAGTTCCGCATTGGCGGTTTGGACATCGGGGAGGGTGTGTGTCAGGCGCTGAAATAGCATGCCCGGAATGATCTGGATTTCTCCAACGGGTAAGCGTTCGGGTGCCAATCGGATGCGCGTCCAGATTTCGTCTTCGAGGATGGCGCTGGGCAATGTGAGGTCGCGGTCGCCATCGCTTTGAAAATAAGATCGCAGTGTCGCTTTGTAGCCGCTGTCGCGATGGTTTAATTGGGCAAAGGTGTGCCCGCACCATTCCTGGGCTGTGCTGGTGACTTTGAGTGTGCGCGTTTGATCGGGTGCCACGGGTGTGAATACAGAGGTCATGATGGAGTAGGGATAAAGGCCCGTTGTAAATTGGCGCATGGCGTTGAGTTTGAGTACGGAGGTGCTTGGACCGTCACCGCGTTCGCGTTTGACGTGTTTGTCTGAGAGAAAATCTTCAGTTACAAAGATGAGGACGGCATCGCCATCATAAACATCGCGATATTGCGCTTGTTTGAGTTCATAGCGGGTGATTTCCGCGAGTCCCGCGTACCATTGTTTTTTGAATGCGTCATCCCAGGGTTTTATTTCTGCATGGGTTGGGGTGATAAAGATGATGCCGAAAAGAATGGTGATTAAGTGTCGCATGGCGTGCTCCTGTTGAGGGAAATGGGTAGCGCTACGTAGCGTAAGTCGTATATTGGTACGGATGTTAAGCAGGCATGAATATAAGCACGGAGCGATAATATGCGACCGAATTTTTTGATTTTCTGTGTGGATCAGAAATCCGCATAAACGATACGTCGGGTGTCTGACCCGATTTTTATTCAAAGGAGATATTATGGCAGGCAGGCCAAATATTATTGTATTTTTCACAGACCAACAGCGATGGGATTGCATGGCAGCGCATGGCAATCCATTGGGTATTACACCCAATTTGGATCGCGCGGCGCAGCATGGGACACATGTTTATAATAGTTTTACATGTCAGCCCGTGTGCGGTCCGGCGCGTTCGTGTTTGCAAACGGGGATGTACGCGAGTGAGATGGGGGTGTATCGCAATGGGATTGCGCTGAATCCCGATCACAAGACGCTTGCCCAGTGTTTTAATGATGCGGGTTATCACACGGGGTATATTGGGAAGTGGCATCTGGCGACGAGTGGGCGCGGTTTTGTACCGGAAGAAGCGCGCGGCGGGTACCAGTTCTGGCTCGCGGCAAATGCGCTGGAGGGGACATCTGATACGTATGATTGCGTTGTTTATGACAATGACAATCGAGAGGTGAAGTTGCCCGGTTATCGGGTAGATGCCCTGACCGATGCGGCGATTCGGTATGTGGATGAACATCAGAGTGATCCCTTTTTTCTGTTTATTTCATTTTTGGAACCCCATCACCAGAATCATCTGGATGATTATCCGCCACCAGATGGGTACCGCGAGATGTATGCCGGGCGATGGACACCGCCCGATCTGGCGGCGTTGCCCACGCATCCTTCTGCCGAAGGCGAATATCCCGGCGCGGTTCCCTCGGGGGGTAGCACGCAGCAGCATTTGGGTGGGTACTGGGGCATGATCAAGCGTTTGGATGAGGCTTATGGGCGGTTGCTCGATTCACTGAAGAGTCTGGGGCTGTTAGAGGATACGATTGTGTTGTTCACTTCTGATCACGCCTGTCATTTTCGCACCCGAAATCGGGAATACAAGCGTTCGTGTCACGAGAGTTCTATCCGCGTTCCAACGGTGTTGACGGGTGGCCCGTTTGCGGGGGGTGGTACATTGGGCGAATTGGTGAGTTTGGTGGATTTGCCGCCGACGTTGTTGGATGGCGCTGGTTTGGAGATTCCCGATCAGATGTCGGGGCGTTCCGCGCTTTCCATTTTGGGCGGTGGGGGCAAGTCGCTCGCAGATCCATGGCCGGATGATGTGTTTGTGCAGATTTCAGAGAGTGGTATTGGTCGCGCTGTTCGCACAAGGCGGTGGAAATACGCGGTCCACAGCGATGCGGTGCCGCCCGGTGCGGAAGGGGCGAGGAGTTATGACGAGGCGTATCTCTACGATCTGGAGGCAGATCCGTACGAGTTGCGCAATTTGATTGGCTATAGTAGCCACCGTCCGGTTGCAGACCGAATGAAGGCGCGGTTGCTCGGCTATATTCGGGATGTTGAAGGGTATGTTCCCGAGATTGTCGATGCGGAAGAACGGCAAGGTGGTCAACGGCGGGTGTCTGATGCCGAGGTTGAGATGTGAGAGGCGGTAAAAATGTACATTCAAGATCAGGTTCATTACGACGATTTGGGCGATGAGATTTTGAGCTTTTACAGGGCGATTAGCGTGGATTCGATTCATCTCGAGTTGCGGGGTGGTCGCCCGCCTGCAAAATCAGCGAAGCGCAGTGGCACGGGCGTGGCGAATACGGCGCTGGCGCAGCGGATTCGCGCGGGGAAGGATTGTACGGAGGAGTTTGAGAAGGCGCGGGAGTTGGTGGCGTCCCATGGCATGAAGTTGAATAATATTTTTATGCCGTGCTGGGAAGAGATTGCACTGGCTATGGAAGATCGGGATGAAAAGATCGGGTTCTGGTGTCAGATGCTGGAGTCGCTGGGCAAGGCGGGGATTCCGTGTTTGGGCTGGAATTTTAAACCGATGGGCAATTTTCGTACGCCTTCAGATACGGGCCGCGGTGGGGTGAGATATAGCACGTTTGACTATGACTATTTTAGCCAGAACCGTCCAGAGCAACACCATCCCCCTGTTTCAGAAGAGACGATGTGGGCAAATATGGAGGCATTTTTGCAAGCGGTGATTCCCGTTGCAGAGAAAGCGGGGGTGCGTATGGCACTGCATCCGGATGATCCGCCGGTTCCAGAACCTCTGGGTGGTATTGCACAGATTTGTTCTTCGTTGGAACAGTTCAGGCGCACGCTTTTTGAGATCGCGCCGGGCGAGCACAACGGGATGTTATTTTGCCAGGGTTGTATGACGGAGTTGCTGGGTGAGGGTGTTTATGATGCGATTGCCGAGATGGCTTCAAATAACAAAATTGTTTGGGTGCATTTCCGCAATGTGAAGGGCCAGTTGCCGCGGTTTGTGGAAGCTTTTATGGACGAAGGCGATATTGATATGAAGCGCGCGATGGAGGTTTATCGCGATAATGGATTCAATGGTCCTTATATGATGGATCACACGCCGGGCTTTGCCCACTCCGCCCATACGCAATTGCACGGGAAGGCGTATGCGATTGGATATATTCGTGCGTTGATTGATGATGTTTATGGGTAATGCGAATTTTGGAGTTGACGATGTGAGATCGCGTAACTATCCTATGCGGGCAAATTTTTATAGGCTCTATCGGAAGGGAAACTATGTTTGGATTTTTGAAGCGGTATATGCACTGGTTGCACACGCGGTGGCCTTCGGGCGCGGTGGAGAAGTTGCCAGAGATGCAGGAGGATGGGTTAACGGCGGTGCCGGGGCTTTATATTGTGGGGGATTTGACGGGGATTCCGCTGTTGAAGTTTTCGTCGGATACGGGGGCGCGGGCGGTGCAGACGATTGTGGATGATGCGGGGTTTGAGAGGCGGACGCAAAGGGACGGGGTGCGCGATCTGGTGATTATAGGTGGGGGTGTGTCGGGTATGGCGGCGGGTATTGAGGCGAAGAAGCGGGGATTGGATTTTGTGCTGTTGGAGGCGGCAGAGCGGTTTTCTACGGTGGTGAATTTTCCGAAGGCAAAACCGATTTATACGTATCCGACGGATATGGTCCCGGCAGGTGATTTGCAGTTTTCAGATTGGGCAGATGTGAAGGAGCGGTTGTTGGAGGAGTTGGAAGAGCGGACCGAGGATATCGAACCGGTGTTTGCGCGCGCAGAGTGTGTGCAGCGGGAGGGGGATGTGTTGCGGGTGGTGATTCCCGATGGTGAGGACTTGCTGGCGCACCGGGTGATTGTGGCGATTGGTCGGTCGGGCAATTTTAGAAAGTTAAATGTGCCGGGCGAGGATCTGGATAAGGTGATGAACCGGTTGCACGATCCAAAAGATTATGCGAATCAGGATGTGCTGGTCGTTGGTGGCGGTGATAGTGCGCTGGAGACGGCGATTGCGATTGCCGAGTCCGGTGGGCGGGTGACGCTGTCGTATCGGCGCGCGGAATTGAGTCGTCCCAAGCCGGAGAATGTGGATAAGATTGACGTGCTTTCGGGTGGGGAACATTTGCGGATGGCGCTGGCGAGCGAGGTGAAGGCGATTGGTGAGAAAGATGTGGTGCTTTCGACGGGTGAGGGTGATGAGGCGATGCCCAATGACGCGGTGTTTGCCATGATTGGGCGCGAGGCTCCGCTGGATTTTTTCAGGCGGTCGGGTGTGCCGATTAGAGGGGAATGGCGTTTGGGCACATGGGTGTCTTTTGGGTTGATTATGCTGGCGTGTGTGTTTGTGTATCACTGGAAGACGGGTGCGGGTATTCCGATTTACGAGTGGTTTAAGGGGGCAGATCTGTTTCCGTTTAATCTGACGCCTGCGGAGGATAAGTCGGATCTTTTCGGGACGGTTTGGACGTCGATGACGCAGCCGGGGTTTTATTATTCGCTGGCTTATTGCACGTGTGTCGTGGGGTTTGGGTTTCGCAGGATTAAGCGGCGGCAGACGCCTTATGTGACGGTGCAGACGGCGACGCTGATGGTTATTCAGTGTGTGCCTCTGTTTTTGTTGCCTTATTTTTTCTTGCCGTGGCTGGGGCATAATGGCTGGTTTTCCGATGGTGCTTTTTTCAAGCCTGTGGCCGATGCGTTGTTCCCTGCGACGGAGTGGGATGCACACGGGCGGGAATACTGGCGGAGTTTGGGCTTTATTCTGGCGTGGCCGCTGTTTTTTTGGAATGTGTTTACGAGTCAGCCGCTGGGGTGGTGGTTGGGCATTAGTCTGGTGCAGACATTTGTGGTGATTCCATTGATTATCTGGCGCTGGGGTAAGGGGGCTTATTGTGGGTGGATTTGTTCGTGTGGGGCACTGGCAGAGACGATGGGGGATATGCACCGGCAGAAGATGCCGCACGGCCCCGTTTGGAATCGGATGAATATGGTGGGGCAGGTGATTTTGGTTCTGGCTTTTGTGCTTTTGGCGTTGCGGATTGCGGGCTGGTTGTTGCCTTATGACCACTGGGTGAATGCGGGGTATATGGGGCTGTTTATGGGGAAGGATGTGAATTGGGGCGGTCTGGTGTTTCCGCTGACGTTTTTGAATTATCAGTGGTTTGTGGATTTGTTTTTGGCGGGTATTATTGGGGTGGGTTTTTATTGGCATTTTAGCGGGCGGATGTGGTGTCGGTTTGCGTGTCCCTTAGCTGCGCTGATGCATGTTTACGCGCGGTTTTCGCGGTTTCGGATTTTTGCGGATAAGAAGAAGTGCATTTCGTGTAGTGTGTGTACGTCGGTGTGCCATCAGGGTATTGATGTGATGAATTTTGCGAATAAGGGTTTGCCTATGGAGGACCCGGAGTGCGTGCGGTGTTCGGCATGTGTGCAGAGTTGTCCGACGGGTGTGTTGTCGTTTGGGCAGATCGATCCTGCAACCGGGCAGATCGCCAGTGTAGATGGGTTGGCAGCGTCGCGGGTGGTGATGGATGAAGTAGGAAGTGTGAAGTAGGAAGGAGGAAGTGGGAACAACCGTAGGGGCGAGGCATGCCTCGCCCGTCATCGCGGCATGATTTTAGCCGCGATCCAGGGTTGTCGTTTGGTTAATAACGCCGGGGATAATTTTTCACGGGACTCTACTGAGAGTTCTAAAGTTACAGGAGGATGTAATGTTAAGAGTCATACGCTTGTTGTGTTTGGGGCTGGTGTCGTCGCTTGTGATGGCGGATACGAGTTTTGCCGAGAAGTACCAGATCGATCGGGCGCATTCGTCGGTCGGGTTTTCGATTCGGCACTTTGTGAGCCGCACGACGGGCAGATTTAATCAGTTTAATGGCATGATTGATTACGATCCGGCTGCGCCCGAAAAGATGATGATTGAAACGACGATCCAGACGCGGAGTATCGATACGGGGAATGAGCGTCGCGACGGTCATTTGCGCGGTGCAGATTTCTTTGAGGTGGAGACTTATCCGACGATTATGTTTAAGAGCAAGTCGGCCAAAATGGATGGTGAAAAGATTCTGGTGACGGGTGATTTGACGATGCACGGCGTGATGAAGAGCATTACGATACCGGTGACAGTACTCGGCGTTGGCACGCATCCGCAGCGCAATACACCTCTGGCTGGTTTTGAGACTGAGTTGACGCTGTTGTGTTCGGATTTTGGCGTGAATAGCTGGGCGAATTTTGCCAATGTGCTGGGGGATGAGGTGCGTGTGAGTATTGCGATTGAGGCAGGTCCGCCCAGACAGCCTCAGAGCCAGCAGGGCCGTCGCGGTGGCGGCGGGCGCGGTGGTCAAGGTGGTCGTGGTGGTGGTCGCGGTGGTGGCGGGAATTGAGTAGGAGGGAAATCCTTTTCCCGACTCTCGTCATCGCGTCGAGGTGTTGTAGGGGACGGTCCCCGTGCCGTCCCGTGTGTCATCGCGGCAGGATTTTAGCCGCGATCCAGAAGGTTTTGTTTGTCATTGCTACAAAGAATCCCATCCTGTATTCAGGGTGGGATTCTTTAGTGATTTATCCTTTGTCTTACATCTCAGTAATTGCAACTCTTTTTCGGAATGTGTCGAGGTCGATTTTTTGGCTGGCGTAGGCTTCAATATCGCGTTTGGCAACGCGGAAAAGGATGCGGTCGGGATGTTTAATATCGGTTGTTTTGTCTTTGTTTGTGCGACCGATTTTGAAGTGGCTATCACCGATGAGGTTGGTGTGAACGATGATGGATTCCTCTGATGATAAGCCGCGCAGGGTTGAACCGTAGTCGGCGAGGGTTTCAATAACGGAGTTTTTGAATGCGTCGAGTCCGTCATCTTGATCGGATTCTTGTTTGTCCCAATCGTACCCAAATAGATTGCCCTTTTGCGATATGAGAAAGAGTGCGCCTATGCCTTTTTGATAGAAGCCCGTGCATTGAGTACCAGTCAAGAAGTGAAGATCCGTATCCTTTTTGAGAATAGTGGTCAAAATGTCGGCCATGATGTCGATGGTTTTGTCACGTGCAGGCTGTGGTTTGTGCTCGCGAAAGGTGATTCGATTATGGAAGGTTTGTTCGTCAATTTTACCCCGGTTATACGCATCAATGTCGCGTTTGGTGACGGTGGCTTCAAGGAGGATGCCCTTGGGATGGGCAATTTTGAACATTATGTTTTTAGAGGCTTCCTGTTCTTTCTGCAAAGCCCCTATCCGTATTCCCAGGGTTCCCAGTTGTTTTTTGTAGGCTTCCTCCATTTGTTTTTCGGATGATGCGTACGTTTTCTTCAGCGTCTCCATCCGTTTTTTCAACGCTTCGTGCTGTTTCTTCAGCGTCTCCATCTGTTTATCAAAGTGTGAGGCACTAAAGCTGTGGAAGTAGCGTTCTGCCGAGTGCAAGAGAATGGTTATGCGATCGTCATCTTTGAGTTGTCCAATGGTATTCCCATAGAGACTTAAAAATTCGGTGATTTGTTTTTTTGTGGCTTCATTTTGATCTTTTGAGGCTTCTGGTTTCTTTTCGGTCATAGAAAATTCGAGAATTTCTTCCTCTTCATTTTCATTGTTTTTGTCGCGTTTAATCTTCTGTATTCGAAAAACACCCTTGTCGGGTGTAGCAACAATATTAACGTTTTCGTCACCAATCGCATGCACCTGAATCTCGTATTTGTGTATCCCGCCGCTGGCAATGAGCAAGACGCCGTGATTTTCGATATAAAGACCGGTTGTGGAAACTTTTTTTTCGTCAAAAAATTGGTCGAGTATGCTTTCCTGAATGGAGAGGTCGCGTTTCATGCGTTTCCAGTCTATGTCGGCGAGGGCCGAAGTGCAAAGTGCAAAGAGAGCTATTCCTGTAAATAGGATGGTTTGCGCGATTTTTGTCACGATATGTCTCATGATGATTTTTCCTTTCGTCAATGATTGGTATCATTCACAACCAAAAACTCAATTTCCCGCTGTTCTTTCCGAATTCGTAAACCGAGTTGTTCTTTCAGAACCGCGAGCACTGAATTGGGATCGTCTTCGTCATAGGTGATTTCCCAGTCGTATTTTCCCTCTATCCCGGTACCATCCTCTACGACACGCTCTAAAACGTACTCCAATGACTGCGCCAGTCTGCTGATTGCACCGTTCATTGTCTTTATCTTACCACGCCCACCGCTTGTCATAGATCCCGACGAACCCATTACTGTGGGCTTCAATTTTTCTGCGCCGTCTTCTCCAGCCGTGAGCACGAAGACTTCAACAGATTTTTTCTGGTTGGAAACGCGCAACTTTAGTGATGCCGTCAACGCTTGTTGGAATAGTAATTCGAACTGATTGGTCGGCAGTCTGACTGAAATCTCGTACCGCGACTCTAAAAGTGCCTCTGGCCCCAGAATCCGCGTTGTGGGAACACCATAAGCCATGCTTAAAATCTGGTGCAATGTTTTGCTCTCTGCTTCCCGTTGTTTGTATCCTTTTGAAATTTTGCTTGAACTGCGGCCGCCTTCTTTTTCTGTAGGAGCTATCAAAATTTTGAAGATGGGGTCGGTGCCTTCGTTTTCGACAGTTTTTGGTTTTGGCAATTTGGGAAGCTCTATTTTTTCTCCGGCGATGACCTTTTTGATCATGTCAGACGAGAGTCCTACTGGGTGAAGCGATGCGGCGATTATGCCTTTTTGGTCAATCAAAAATGTCCGTGGGATTCCCCTGACACCATAAGCTTCAAAGACTGATCGATCCGTGTCCAGTCCAATCCACGATTTCATTTCTTGTCGTTTCAGAAATGGCGCAATTATGTCTTCACTTTCATCTGTTACCGAGATAAACTGCACTTGCTTGTCGCGAAATTCCTCGCTTAGCTGGTTCAGATGTGGAATCTCTGCCACACAGGGGGCGCACCAGGTTGCCCAAAATTCCAGGACGACAACTTTGCCCTTTAATGCCGATAAGCTTTTTTTACCTTCTGGTGCTTGCAGGTATTTTTCAATGTTCAATTCTGGTGCAGCCTGTCCAATCAAGCTCTGCTTTCCCATTACATTCATAGCCAACACTTCTTTGGCCTTCTCAACTGAGATCTCCTGCGCCATCACACTTGTAGCAAATATCTGAACAATTATTGCGATTTTCAGTAGATGAGAGTGATACATTGATATCTCCTTTTGGTAATGAGAGTGATACATGTGAACCGTCTCCGGCTATGGCTCCTTCTGGTCTTCGGATGTGGCTGAGCCATGGTTGCGGTGTGCCACTGGTGTCAATCGATAAGGGATATGACTTGCTCCAGGATACACTCTGCGTTGTACTCGTGCGGGGTGACGCAAGATAAATATAGAATTTATGTTGTCACCGGGTCTCAGAAGCAGGTCGCTTGCGGTGTAGATGGCTTTGTCAGCCGGGCGGAGGAGCAGATCGCGGGTGTTGGATGTATAGCGTTCTAAGATAGAAATTCTAACTCTCCTGCGTATGGAATCGGAGAGTGCTTTGCTTAGGGAATCGAGTTGTGCTGTATGGGGTACTGATATTGATATTGTATCAGGTTGCGCGGCTTTTGCGCGTGTGTCTGATGGCGCTTTGTCAGATGCGTGAATATTCCAGACCAGGGATAGCAAGATCGGCGCTGTCATCAGTAATGTGAGTTTTTTGAGTTCGCGCTTCATGGGGTTTTTCTTCTTGTGGGTATCGTGCGGTATGGTCGGTTATCTACAGGTATCTCGTAAACTTCAACTGCGTTATCATAGAGGATGTTTTTAACAGGGGCTATCTGTCGCAGGATGTGGTCATAGCGGGTTTCCTGGGTATTGTAGAGGATTTGTAGTCCGCGGTCAATGCGCAGGAGGTCCTGTTGGCGCTGGGTTTTGAGTTCGCCTACGAGGCGGATGAAGGTGTTGTTGACTTCATCGCGCTGTTGGTTTTGCGATGTTTGGACGAGGCGGTTGGTGTAGTCGATCAAGTTTTGTTGATGGGCGATAAATTCACCGAGGGTGATGGGGTCGTCTAATGTGGAGACTTCAGAGGTGTCGGCAATGGCGACCCGTTCCGGTGGGTCGCTGGATCGCAGGCCAATGGCGGTGTGGAATGCGCCGTCTCGAATGGCAAATTCGATGTTGAGAAAGGTGAAGATGAGGATTGCGGCGATGGCTACGCCCGCGGCTGCCCAGGTTTTGGGATATCGCGTGGGGAGCAGGTTTTGCCAGGGGGTTTGACGTTCTTGTACAAAGACGAGGTCCAGGTTGGGTTTTTCGTCGCCCCAGGCATTGAGGATGCGGGATGTGCTGCCCAGTTCTTCAAGGGTTTGGCTGCATGAAGGGCAGGTTTCGATGTGAGCTTTGAGGCGTTCACGCGCATCTGGACGGATGTCTTCGTCGTAGAGGTAGGCGATGAGTTGTTCGCGGGTGATGTCACAGTTCATAACGCACCATGTCCTCGCTGATGTGCCAGCGGTCAAAAATTTTCTTCAGGGCAGAGAGGCCGTAATACATTCTGGATTTGACCGTGTTGATGGGCACTTTGAGTGTTTCGGCAATTTCGGTGAATTTTAGTCCCTGATATTCTTTCATGATGATGACTACGCGTTGTTCTTCGGGTAGATTTTGCAATGCGCGGTTGAGCAGGTCCCGAACGCTTTGTTCGTGTATCAGCGCGTCTGGGGGAGATGTTGTGTCTGCAATAGGGGTGGCGAGTGTGTCGAGGGAGACGAGGGTGCGACGGCGGCCTGCGTCTCGGCAGGCGTTGAGCGCGATTTGATAGATCCAGGAGGTGAATTTGTCGGGGTCGCGCAAACGCCGCATGTTTTTGTACGCGCGAATAAAGGTTTGCTGGCACAGGTCGCGGGCGTCGTCTCGATTGCCCACATAGCGCAGGACAAAGTTGTAGATCGGACATTCCCAGCGTTTGACCAGGGTGTTAAAGGCCGCGATTTGCCCGGCTCGGAACTGGGCAATCAATTCCGCATCGTTCATTAATGAGAGACCTGTTTGGGGTTCTGTGTATATATTCATCCTTCAAGACGTTTGGTTGAGGCGAAAAGTTTTAATGATTTTTGAATTTTTTCATATTTTGAAGAAAAGTGGCTTAAACACTCAGTTTAACAGGGGTAATATATGCGGATTTTAATTCTGTTTACAGGTTTTGTAATCGGGACAGGTTTGGCGAGTGCTGATGAATTGAAGAACTATTTGTTCGATATGGGTGCTGCAGATTCAAAGGTGGCATCGGGCTATACACGGGTGACGTCAGGTGATGTTTATACAGCCGAACGCGGGTATGGGTTTACCACGCGGGTTTCCGGTTCGTTTGAAGCTGCCGAGGCGTTTTCCTGGTTTGGCGCATTGTTGACGGATGGTGTTGGTGGGCGTTATGGGCGTCGGGACTATGCGCGAGAGGGTCTGATGTTTCGAGTGGATGTGCCAGCGGGGTATTATATGGCTGAAGTCGGTGTGCCCGATGGTCCCAGTGCGCGGTCACTGCAGGTTTATGTCAATGGCGTTTTTGCGGCGCGTACTCAGGATAGTCCCATGCATCGGTGGGATCAAATACCACCGACACTGTTGCGTTTTCCGGTGACTGTGTCGGGAGATTCTGTGCTGATTCGCATTGAGGGTGTGGGCAGTGGCAAGCTTTATGAGGCACAGCGCGTGGGGCTGATGTCCGTGGCATTGCGTCCCAGCTATCCCCATTTGTTTCAACGGGTGGGTGGTCGTTTAGAGCCGGTTGATCCGGATGTTGTACTAACACCTGATTTACAGCAGGGGCTTGCCCGGTATGATCGCGGAGATTTTGAGGGTGCTGCATCGGATTTTCGAAAGGTGGATGTTGCATCTTATGTGAAAGCTGAGCTTCTGTTGTCGATAGCAGGCCATGTGTCTTGTCCGAATCACCGCGTTTTAATAGAGGAGGCTCTGGGTGTATTAAAAAGAGATACTGCGGATGTTCGCGCTCAAAATCGCGTGCGGGATGTTTTGACCTATTTAGAGGGATTGGACCGGGTTGAAGCGCGCAATTGGAGTTGGGCGAGAGAGAAGTTTGGGATGGGCCAGAGCAGCCGTCTGTGGTATGCACAAGTGCATCTTCGATTGGTTGCGGGCGATCCCGGAGATCCCCTGCGGTTTCGCGCGTTGTATGCTCTGGGCAAGGTGTATTTTGGCTATTTTATGGAACTGCATGATGTGCGTTTTGTCGCGGCGTCGGATGAAATTTTTTTGGAGCTTCGAGAGGCATTTTTAGAAGATCAGATGATTCGCATGTATTTGGGCGAGCGTTTCGCTTATGACGATCCCAAATATACCGAAGGCGCTGAAGGTGCGCCGGTCTGGGCGGCAAAACAGCGCGAGGCACTCAAGCGGTTGCTCGATGTGATTCATTACTGGACGGATGAGCGGCAGGCTGAAAATGGCGAGATGGGTGGGCATTATGAAGATGATTGTGAGATGTTTCGGCATTGGCAGCCCGCCTTTTTTGCGGCAGATGATGCCCGCGCGATCAGGGCAATACGGCGTATGGCTGATGGTGTTTGGAATAGCGATTTGATTGCGGATGGATACAGCAAACGCGCGTATGATGTGGAGCATTCTTCAGAGCTGATTTCCGATACGCATCCGATTCTTCTGGCGGCGGAATACGGGAATCCGGAGTATGTGGAACGCGCGATGGCAACGGCGAGGGTGATGCGCGATGTGTGGGTGGGTAAGACCGAACAGGGCAATTTGCATTTTAAGTCGATGCGCATTGGGGCGCACGAGGTGGATGAACGGACGCCTTATAATGTTGATCTGCCCTATAATGCACGGGCGGTAAAACCGATTCGCTGGTTGGCCTGGTACAATCGACATCCAGAGGCTGTGCGTCTGATTTCCGAGTGGGGAAAAAGCTGGATTGATGCGATCAGTCGGGAGGGAGATGGAAAGCCCGCGGGGGTGATTCCTGCGGCGATTACATTTCCGGAGAATAAGCTGAGTGGTCCGGGGGATACGTGGTATGATACGGGTATGGGATGGCTTTATTCTTTTCCGAGTGCTTCGGGGATGATTTACGATCATCTTTTGTCTGTTTGGTGGATTACGGGAGATGAGGATTTTTTGCAACCGCACCGCGATGGGTTGGCGATTCTCGAGAATTTGGATGATCTACCCGCAGATGCCGAGGTCGGTTCTCGTGCATGGGCTTTGCGCCGGGTGCTGAGTCCGCAGCGCTTTTCGAGCTATCGGTTGCTTACGGGTGATGCGCGATACGATGCTTTGTTTCGAGAGGGTGGTTCAAATTATTTGCGCTGGCGATTGACAGGAGATGTGTCGTATCTCATTTCGGGTTGTGAAAGTAGTATTAATAGCATGCGGATTAACCGCCCATTTCTGACTTCAGAAGTTTATTTTACGGATCGCGTGTTTGTTCGAGGGGCTGAGCATTTACTGGCAATGTACACGGGTGATGTGACTCGGGCGGGCGATTTTCCGAGTTTTGTCGTGACCTGGAAGAATACGGGTGAAGATTTTGCCGCGCTGGTGACAGAGAGTACCGATGAAGCGCTCAGTGTATTGGCATATAATTTTGAGGTCGAAGAGAAGACAGTGGGTATACGTCTGTGGCGTTTGCAGGATGGGGTTTATTCTGTCGTCGTGAAAGGGATGGGGCAGGCAGATGTTTTTCGGCGGGATGGGGTGCGTATCCGACGGGGGACGGGGGTTGAGGTTGATCTACCCCCACGGGTTTTGACGCGGATTTCGATTGATCTTACAGGGGAAGTTCAAAAGGTGGCTGAGCATTTACCAGATGCTGGTATTTCCACGCGCGATGTGGTGGTGGATGGCGATAGCGTACGGGTGACGGTACACAATATTGGTACAGTGGATGTTGAAAATTTAACGGTTGCTCTGTACGATGGTGAAAACGCGCTCGGCCGTATGCAAATTCAGAATTTGGAAGCGCCTTTGGATCTGCTGCCGAGAACAAAGCAGGTCGCGTTTTCCATTGGCTCTGATATGCCGGATTCCATTGCAGTGGTGCTGGATCCCGAGGAGAAGTTGGAAGAGATTACGCGAGTGAATAATCGAGTGACTGTGAAATCGATGGAGAAATGATGCCTTCAAGCCAGTTTGAGTTTTTCGGTTTTGCCCATGTTGTCGCGATGGGCGTGGTACTTGCTGTGCCGATTATTTTGACTCTTGTTGTTAAGCGGCTCGATTCGGCGAGGGTGACTCAGGCTATCTGCTATGCGTTTGCGGGGGTGATCGCGGTCAACGAGGTGCTGAATTGGAGCTATCGCATAGCGACGGTTGGGGTACACGAGTTTGTGCAGGAGTATATGCCATTGCATGTTTGTGGGATTACTGTTTTTGCGGTTGTCGCTATGCTCGTTTTCCGGCGGCAGACGGCTTATGAGATTGCCTATTTCTGGGGGCTTGTCGGCGCGACGAATGCGGTTGTTACGCCTCAACTCGATATAGGCTTTCCTCAGTATCGCTTTTTTCAATATTTTATCGCGCATGGCGGTATTGTCGCTGCTGCGCTGTTCGCCACATGGGGCCTGGGCATGCGGCCGACAGGCAGATCGGTGTTGCGCGTTTTTGTTTTGCTCAATGTTCTGGCTGTTATTTTGATCGGCGTCAATTTGATGCTGGGGAGCAATTATATGTTTCTCTGCCATCCGCCCATTACAAAATCGCCTTTTTTCTTTTTGCCGTGGCCGTGGTATCTCTTATTCCTTGACGGTGTAGCGCTGGTGTTATTTTACGTGCTTTTTATTCCATATCGCTCGCTATCTAAAATTCACAGCAACTCTTGTAGAGAAAGTCATACGCCTTAAATTTACTAAAGTTTTGTATTTAATTTTTTTGTAATTTATTTTAACAACAAACGTGTGTATTTATGCATACTCGATCTGCTTATACCAATAAGAGAAGTCGTCTTTATCTCCCTTAGTCATCTCGCAGCAAGCGGGCCACGGCTCCCTTACCTGCGGCCTGATTGCGGGTATAGTGGGCTGGCATCTGGCTATCTGTCCAGCGGCCAGCGTTTTGCAACTCGACCAGGGTAGCGCCGCGCTGGGCAAGTTCCTGGGCGGTTCCAATTCGGAGGCTGTGTCCGCTTACGCCCTCAATACCGGCTTGTTTTGCGGACGCTTTGATGGCTAATCGCGCGCCATCGACCGTCAAGCGATTGTTGCTCATGTGGTCGCCCTTCAACATCCGGCGAAAGAGAGGCCCAGCTGTGTATCCAGCGCGGGCCTGCAACTGGCGGATGGCATCGACGGTGCGAGTAGTCAAGTAGAGGCTCGCGCCTTTCCCATTCTGGTCGGTCTTGCTCTGGTGGATATCAAGGCGCCCGGTCCCGTCGGCTTCGGTCGTGATGTGCTCACAGTCGATGGCTACGGCCTCGCCGATCCTCAACAGGGCGTCGCTCATCACGCGCAACAGGGCGGCGTCTCTCAATCCGGCCAGGGTGTTGGTCCTGGCGGCGTTATGAGCCATGAGTTTGACCGCCTCTCGGGTCAATCCGGTTACCTGCCCACGACCACGGCCACGACCTTCGCGGCGGATTCCGGCCAAAGTGCGAGTCGTCAACGGGCCAACACTCGACGGACGGCCTTCTATTTTTTCCCAAAAGCGGACGGCTTGCACCACTAAGGCGACAGAAGCAGGGGCCAGTCCTCTGGCATATAAGTGGGCTAAGTAGTCGGCCAGTGTCCTGTCGGTTGGTGGTCGCCCGTTCAGGTGTTTGGTCAACTTGTCAAGGGCAGCGCGGTACGCCTTCGCCGTGTTGGGCGCGATGCTGGCCTGCATCAATCGGGCTATGTCGATGGATATTGCCGAAGGCGTGGTGTCGAAGGCAGATTGTAGGGAGATATTCCGTTGCATAGTCGCTCCTGGGCTGCTCGACTGTGGCTACCTGCAGAGGGTCAAGCTGTTGGCTTCGTGTACGGCAATCCGATATTTCAATCAATATAACTATACTTATACAAAGCTATTTTGTCAAACGAAAAAATGTTTGGCGAGGCGGTGACCGTTGCGGATAGGGTCTGATACCAAAACGGAACCACATCTATGTGCAACGGACGAAACCGTTTGAGCGTTTAAAAAGAACAAAGCAAAAGGTTGACAGGCTTCTCAGTGTGGTCAAAGAAGCAACTCATATCCGTATAAGTATAGTTAGTTGAACTTCTCCTGTTTATGTCAAGTAAGAGAGATCGTCTCTTTCTACGACCAGTACAACGAGTGCTGTGCCTGTCGAGCTGAATCTCTTTGAGCAAGGCATCAATTCGCTGACAATTGCAGACGTGCGACATTTCTCTTGCATTGCTGAGGCCTGTTTGTATCTTGTGAAATGTAAACGTGTTTATAATTGAACTGAGATGGACTCGGTCACTCTTGAAGTCACACATCACGTATGATTTTAAGTATATTTTTAATAATGCAATCTGGTGCAAACGATTGATGATTGAAGTCTCACAGGTTCTGCCAAACAACCCCAGACAAACCCCGTTCGACCCAAATGCACAACGTAAACCACATTTTACAAAAGGATTGATAGATGAGACACCGTATTAAACCGCTCCCTTTTGCGCTCGGCACCGCCTGCTTGCTGAGCCTTTTGCTCTTAATTTCCCCGTGGTCTCTTTTTTCACAGGATAGTAGCCCGCCTTCCCCGGACTTTAATGGCAATAGTGTTGTGGATATTCCCGATTTTTTGCTCTTTGTCGATGTGTTCGGGTCAAAGGAAGGTGAAGAGAAATATGATGCAAAATACGATCTGGATGGCGATGGTGAGATTGGGACTGGCGATTTTCTGATCTTTATAGATAGCTTTGGCAAAGAGGTGAACCGCGCACCGGTCTTCACATCAGAACCTCCCGTGATGCGATCAGTAGATGAAAACATCCCATCCGGACAGCCCATAGGCGACCCCATCTCAGGAACCGATGCCGATGGCCATACGCTGACCTATCGCCTCAGCGGGGACGATTCAGACAACTTTGCCATTGATGCGAGCACAGGACAGATAACGACACAGGGGACATACAACTTTGAGGAAAAGAGCAGCTATTCCGTGACGGTGATCGTCAGCGACGGTAACGGTGGTAGTGCGAGCCTTGTCGTGAACATTACCATCAATAACATTGAAGAACCGTCTGCGATAGTGCCCTCGAATGTGGTTGTGGAGAATGGTGATAGCAAATTGACGGTGCGTTGGGATGCGGTGCCCGATGAGGAGGGCAAACCTTCTGTGACCGGGTATGAGGTGGGTTATCGGGAGCGCGATGCCGAGGATAGTGTTGAATGGGCAGTTGGTGAGCCTACGAGCAGTCGGTTGGAGACGAGTGTGACGATCACGGGTTTGCTCAACGGTCAGGCGTATTTGGTGAGCGTTCGCACACTTGTCGATGGGGGCATGAGTGAGTGGTCCTCGCCTGTTTTGGGCATCCCGGTGATACCGGCAGCGGGGCCAATATTTACAGGTGGCGGAGGTACGTCACCGCCACCACGGCCTCAACCGCCACCACGGCCTCAACCGCCACCACGGCCTCAACCGCCACCACGGCCTCAACCGCCACCACGGCCTCAACCGCCTCAACCACCACCTCCAACCCCGCAGGTGACAATCTCGGTGGGTACTACGCCTGTGACGGAAGGTACGTCTGCGACGTTTACGATCACAGCGAATCCTGCACCGGCAACAGCCCTGACTGTGAATGTGGATGTCAGCGAGGATGGTGATGTCATCAGTGGCACGGCTTCTTCGAGTGTCACGATCAATGCCAACGCGACCAGCGCTACATTGACAGTAGCGACGGACAATGATGAGGGAGATGAGCCTAATAACCTTTGGTGCTAGTAGATAAGAAGTTGTAAGTCGCCAGAAGTTTACCTATGCTGAATGAGTTAGCACCTCATTCATTCACAGCAGGGAGGTAAACTTCATGACGACTGAAATGCTGATCATTGACCTGTTCTGTCGGGTAGATGATCAAACGCAAGACCTTGAGAAACATCCTCAAGCCAAGCTCTATCCCAGCGAAGTCATCACGTTGGCCTTGCTTTTTGCGATTAAAGGGGTGGGCAATCGCGCCTATTATGATTGGCTGATAAACGATTGGCAGCACCTGTTTCCTAACTTACCTCATCGCACGCGCTTGTTTCGCCTCTTTTTAAGGCATCAACACGCCACAAGCCGATTTTTAGCCGAAAAGAGCGTGTTGGGCATCATTGATAGCTATGGCATTGAGTTGATTCATCCGATCCGAGAAGGCAGAAGTCCTGCTCAGATCGGGAAGAAAGGCAAATCGAATTATCGCTGGATTGTCGGTGGCAAGCTCTGTCTGTTGATCAATCAATGGGGTCTCATCGTGGATTGGGACTGTCAGACAGCTAATGTTCACGATACCACCTTCCACCATCTCATCAAGCAGGTGCAATCAGACATGGTCGTCTTTGCCGATGTCGGCTTTCAAAAAGCGCAAGACAACCCAGAAAACTTAAAAATCTGTCCGCGTGGCACTTGGAATGAGCGCATGGTGGTTGAAACCATCTTATCTATGATGACGCTCGTGTGGCATTTTAAGAAAGTCATGCATCGGGTCTGGAGCTATTTTGCAATGCGATTGGCTTTTACCATGGCCGCCTTCAATATCTTGGTACAATGGCAGGGCTTTAAACCCGATGAAGATGGGTTCATTAACCTTGCCATCGCACACTTCAGAATATAACACTAGCACCAAAGGTTAATAGCGTGGTGACCGCGCAAGTGGAGAGTGGAATAGGCTATACCGTAGGTAGTTCTTCCTCTGCGAGCGTGACTGTTGAGGACAACGACATTCCTCCACCAGGGACCCCAGAGGTGACCATCTCTGCGGGTACTACCCCTGTTACGGAAGGGACGGCTGCGACGTTTACGATTACTATATCCCCAGCGCAGCTAACAGCACTGACAGTGAGTGTGAAGGTGACTGAGACTGGCGATATTATCAGCGGCACGGTGCCCTCGACAGTGACCATTAATGCTGGTGAGACCACCGCCAGGCTGACAGTAGCGACGGATAATGATGAGGCAGATGAGTCCAATAGTGTGGTGACCGCGGGATTGCAAGGCGGAACAGGCTATACAGTGGGGAGTTCATCTTCGGCGAGCGTGACGGTGAACGATAACGATGTTCCACAGGTGACCATTTCGGCAGGTACCTCACCAGTGACGGAAGGCACTGCTGCGACGTTTACGATTACAGCGGATCCTGCACCGGCAACAGCACTGACAGTGAATGTGGATGTCAGTGAGACCGGCGATGTCATCAGTGGCACACCGTCCTCGACAGTGACTATTGACGCTAACAAGACCAGTGCCACACTGACGGTCAGTACCGACAATGATCAAACGGATGAGTCGAATAGTGTGGTAACCGCGCAATTGCAAGCCGGAACAGGCTATACAGTGGGGAGTTCATCTTCGGCGAGCGTGACCGTTGAGGACAACGACAATCCACCTCCGCTACCGGCGCGCGTGGAGGTTACCCCGCGCGACGTGACGTTCGCGTCGCTGGGCGCTACCGCCGCGTTGACGGCGCGCGTCCTGGACGCGCAGGACAATGAAATCCTCGGGGAGGAGGTGTCGTGGTCCTCCGTCTTTCCCGAGGTGGCGACCGTGAATGCGGCGGGCGTGGTGACGGCCGTCGCGAATGGTATTGCGACGGTGATGGCGTCCGCGTCCGGCGTCTCCGGTGAGGCAACCGTAACCGTGTGGCAGCGGGCGGCATCCGCGGCAATCGATCCCGGCGTGGTGGAGCTGACGTCGGTGGGCGGCACTGCCACGGTGACGTTGCGCGCCATTGACGCCAACGGCCACGAAGCCCCCGGCAGAGGGAACATCACGTCCTGGCGGTGGCAATCAGCCAACCCGAACGTGGCGACCGTACATCCTTTCCTGATCATAGATCCGAGGGCGCAGGTGCGGGCAGTCGGCGCCGGGATGACCGACGTGACCGTGGCTGCGGTGACTGAAGACGGCGTGCGCTTGAACGCGACGACCAGGGTGACGGTCGTGCTGCCGAAGGTGCTCCAAGGGGAGGACAACCCGGTCGACGAAACCCCACAGGTGAACCCACAGGTGACGATCTCGGCAGGTACTACACCTGTGACTGAAGGCACAGATGTGACTTTTACGATCACCGCGTCCCCTGCCCCGACGTCTGCCCTGACGGTGAATGTGGATGTGGACGTCACCTATGCCGACCATCTGACCAGTGGGACACCGCCCTCGACAGTGACCATCAACGCGAACGCGACCACTGCTACGCTGACGGTCGCAACGGAGGATGATGATGTAATTGAGATCAATGGCCAGGTAATCGCGGAAGTTCAGACCGGGACAGGCTACTCGGTGGGTAGTTCCTCCTCTGCGCGCGTGGTCATCGAGAACAATGACCATCCGACGCCGGTGGCTTCCGTGGAGATCGATCCCAGCTCGGTGGACTTCACGGAGGTGGGCGCCGGCAAAACCTTGACGGCACGGATCCTTGACGAGAACGGCAACGAGACTCGGCCCACGTCCTGGGGGTGGTCGTCAGCCGACGAGGAAGTGGCGACGGTGGATGGCCTAGTGGGAACGGGGGTGCGTGGATGGGTAAAAGCGATCGGGGCCGGGACGACCACGATAACACTGAGCGCAAGCGGAGGAGGAGGGGAGGCGAGCGGGACAGCCACGGTGACGGTGACGGTATCCGGGCCCCGAGTGGAGATCTCACCTCGTTCGCTGACCTTCGAAGCGCTGGGCGAAACGAAGTCGGTGACAGTCAAGGTCCTGGATGCGAACGGCGATGAGGATACTGACGCGTCGTTTAGTTTGATTGCCGTTTTCTCCCCGTGTTGCGGCTTCAGCCCTGAAAACCCCCCCGGAAGCAACCACACCGAGAAGGTGGATGGCGGCCTGGAGATCACGGCGGGCGTAACTGGAAGGGGACAGGTTCAGATAAATTCGGGAGACGCGTCACCAGCCATTCTGCTCCTAAGAGTGTATCAATACCCGGCGTCCTTGACGCTCTCGCCTAGTTCGGCGGACCTGACGGTAGGCGGGACGACGACGCTGAGTGCGGCAATCGCGGACGCGAACGGCTATGACGTGGGGACGGTGGACGTGGGCGACGGTGGTAAAGTCGTGTATTGGGAAACGAGCGACCCGGCGGTGGCGACGGTCGATGGTGTTACTAAAGGCGAGGATGGGAATAGGGGCGGCACTGCCACGGTTACCGCGGTGGCTGCCGGTACCGTTACCATCACAGGGCGGCACTTAGGAGATATTACAGGTACGGCCACGATTACGGTGACGGAATAACTGATGTGATCGAGAGAGCTTTTGCAGGCTCATCCTGAAGCCTATACAGTCGCAGGAAAACGATGAGCCGCTGATAACGTGTTGCGGCGCTGGTGATATTTATCGCCAGTGCCGCTTTTTTTATGAACGGATTGAGAATGATCGATTTAAGAATCGGCAAAAATATAGCAGGCCGTGATTTTCCTGGTATATTTATGGTGTCTCTCCAAATTATAGACAGGCGTTAGCTCTCGAAAACAGGAGTAAATAAGACATGGTCCATCCGGATAAAAATGCCATTAGAAGAAGCGGCCTCACGATTTACGACCGTATTCCTTCAGGGCGACCAGATCTGTACATAGCAAGCAAGAAGCTCGAAGAAATGCTGGAAGAGAGTCTCGTTGGACTATCTCTCAGTGGCCTTGCGTTACGGACCAGATCAAAAGTTGTTAAGACTGAAGTATGCAAAGCAATAGGTTATCCAGTACCTGGATCATTCAAGAGGACACAGCCGAGATTCCCCGGACAGAACTTTGATGTATATATCCAGAAGTCGAATAACCTGCAGATTTGGAACGAGGAACTGGATGCATCGCGCAGGTACGTCATTGTGCGGGTAGATGAGGACAATCGGATAGGAAATGTCAGGGTGATTTCCGGTGCAGAACTCGCGAAAATGGACAGGACGGGCACATTAACTCAAAAATACCAGGCTACTCTCGATGTTGGCGCCGAGGCATGTGAATTGGTATCAAGGGAGGATACAATACCAGCGGAACTCATTGGGCGGGAATCGTCAGCGCATCTAATTGATCCGACAGAAGATCCTTCATTGAGTTCGCTTATTTCCATTCAAATGCTCTTTGGAATTCTAAAATGCACGATTGGGATGGAAATTGACTACGTAGGAATGGATCAAGAGAGAAATCGCGGATCATTACTGCACGAGATTGTCGCGAAGCTATTGGGTTATCCTGGATATGCCGACAAGGGCACATTCCCGGATATTCCACATCAACTTTTGGAAATTAAACTCCAGACTTCGCGGACCATAGATTTGGGTCTTGTGACGCCCGACAGTTTGCAGGCACTTGACTATCCAGCGACGGATGGAAATATTGTTCTTCGGCACTGTGATGTTAGATATGCATTGTTTTATGGTGAATTGACTGGAAATCGCGTAAGGATTACGAACTTTTACCTGACCACCGGAAGAGACTTCTTTTTAAGATTCAGACGTTTTGAAGGCAAAGTTTTGAATAAAAAACTTCAAATACCGCTACCTGCGGATTTCTTTATCTGAAAAACCAAATGCTTTCCAAACCAGTTTATCAACTGTGTGAATAAGTTCAGCTTTTTTGTCAGATGTGCATTCAAAAGTCTGTTTTGACATTTTGATAAGTTGGATTGCTGGTGCCGAATCTATTCTTGGGAGAGGGAAATGCTCAACATATTGAGTCATGAATCGTCTTCTTCCGGCATATAATTTATTGTTGAAACTCCGGTCATAAAAGCACTCTATAAAAGAGGAGTTGCCTACAGCAAGAGCCAGATAGGTAAGTTCGTTTTCTTCAGAGCATGAAATCCAATAGCAGTCTCCGTTTACTACGGTGCCATTTAGGTCCAGCCAAAATGTTGGATGTTCAACTATATCCCGAAAAACGATTTTGGCTTTTTCCCAGGCTTTTGGATCTTGAGGTACCCATATTTCATACCATTCTCTTCCTGCCTCAATGACATACTTTCTGCTCTCAAGCTGATTTCTGTGTTCTTCGAGATAGGCTTTCGATTTTGGGTAACTCGCCAGGTTGACGGCACAACGCTTTCCTTCAAGAATGGTGTGAGGGTAGAGAATCTTGCTTTTTGGGGGCTTTGACCTGTACGGATTTCCGATGTGATGGGTTGTCAAATCTTTTAGCAATTCCGGTCGTTTATCCAAAGGCATGTCATCCCAATCTGATCTTATGAATACGCGATCAGCGGTTGTTTTAACGCCCACTCTGATTTTGCCAAGATCCTTGAAGGTGGCAGCAGTGTTTCTGCGAACTCTACTTAGCCATTCTCTACTTTCCTTTGTGGTGATTCGCCAGATGTCCTCTGGTCTTCGCCCTGAATCCAACTCTCCCTTCAAAACCCTGAAGTATCCGTTAGATTTTGTTTTGACATACCCGCTGCGTCGAAGGGCTTCGATTGGACTCTCGCAATTGCGCGCTTTTTTGACGGGATCAGAAGCGTAAATTGAAGTGAATTTGGCAGTAATTGGTGGCTTTTTAGAGGTTTTTGGTTTTAGCATCAGGACTGCGGGAAGCACAGCCGCTTCAAAAAGTTTTGTGTCGCCAAGATCCCAAATATGTTCGATCTCATACATTTCTTTAATTCTGGCTCTTACAGTTTCCCCGGATCTGGTCGTCATGAATCGATTAGATACGATTATTCCAAGAATGCCCTTTGGATGAATATATTGGGCTATCGCAACAATGAACGCATAATAGAGATCTACCCTTCCTGCCAATCCGAATCGGCGAGCTATGTCCTGGGATTTTTTTGTCCCCATGACCTGGGTTCTCACATAAGGTGGATTTGAGATTACGAGATCGAATTGCTCTGATGGTTGGCTTTGGAAAAGGTCGGGATGGGAGAAACAGCTCGCTGATTGAGCGAGGAAGTCCCGATTGTGGAACTCAATGGCAGTTTTTGGAAACTGGTCCTTTATTCTTTTTTTCGCAGCAAGCATCTCGGACTTATTGGTTTCGTATCCGCTTACGGATAGATTTACATCCATTTCCTGTAAATTTTTTAGAATAGCAAGTAATAATTCACCGTCACCGAGAGCGGGATCGAATACATTGATGTTGCGCGTGTTCTCTGGTGGCTGCCACAATTTCAGCATTTCTTTTGCAACGAATGCAGCCAGAGCAGGAGGCGTGTAATGCGATCCGGTTGATTTCTGTTCTGAATGGGTGCTTGTCATTATTTCCTCATCGCACGGTCGGGTTATATTCTGTCCAGATCATACTAAACGTTTGAGCACTCGTCAATATCAAAATCGCTCGCTATATGCTAAAATTCACAGCAACTCTCGCAGAAATGTTCTGTAGAAAGTCATACAAATTAAATTCATTAAATGATTGACCAATATACAAAATGTCTGATTCTCCTGATACTTGTGGGCTCGAGTGTGTGTTTTGCGGCAACGCCTTTTACGCCTCGTCATCCGGATCCCGTGCATGAGTCCTGGTGCTGGCGATCTTTTCCGGAATTGAAGGGGCAAGGGTTGTCGTGTTTGGTGCAGGATGGGGATGGTATTTTCTTATTTGGTACGGATAAGGGTATTTATCGCTATGACGGGATGAACTGGCATCTCTTTCCGTTTGATGAGGGATGGTGGGGGCGCAGATCAACACGCTTTATGTCGCTCGGGATGGAAGTGTTTATGTGGGGTCTGACCGGGGTATTAGTCGTTTCGAGAACGGGATATGGGAACGGGTATTTCCATCAAATCCTTTTCACCGTGATGTGAATATCCTTAAAACGCTCTAACCTGCGATCATTCGTTAAAAATATATCGCATTTCGAGATAATAGCCGCCCCCAGATGAATGGCATCAGGCGTCTTGATGTTATATTGTGAACGGATATGTGCGGCGCGTTCCAGGACTCTTCGGGACAATTCGACAATTTCAATAATGGATTGGCTAAAAAATTTATCATAATCAGCCAAAAGGGGTTCTTTATTCTCTGTCAATGGTTTAACGCGGCACTCCATCCACGTTAAATCACTCACAACAAGCTCGATATCGGGTTTTTGGATATAGTGCAAAATTTTTTCTGAAAAATCTGGTACCTGCTCAACAACATAAATGACCGGGGCTGTATCCAAATACAGTCGCATGATCAATCAATTCCAACTATCGCGTTCAGCTTGCAAATATATATCTACTTGCTCGCGCACTGGAGGTGTGTGACCACGGGCATTTTGTTTTTTATGAATATCTGAAAGCACATCGAGCACAGGACGTTTTGAGATTTCTTCCAAAGATTTGACGACAACGCGCACCTTGCCTTTTGGTATTGGAATTTCTCTATTCAGTGTTACTGTGCGGCCATCAACCAGTGTTCCAGTTGCTGTATATGTATCGGTCATCGCATTCGTTCCTCACCATGTAATCCAAAGCACACATCAACGATTTGGAATATACCCAAAGTTATGTTGAAATGCAATTCAATGCAAGACGCAAAGAACATCACTGTGCAACTCAGCACGTCATATTTGACTCGCACAATAAGCCAATGCAGGGTCATGGACGAAAAAAGGTGATCGCAAAAGAGATTGACCTGGCAGAAATTGCCATATATATTTTGTTTCAAAATACAAACGGTTGTCAGTTTAATAAAAAATAATTCCTTACATGGTATTTTCGCTATTTGTCGCCTATATGATCCCTTCCCGTGTTAAAACTTTCCTCCTCACGCTCGGTATCTTCATTTTACTGAGCCTCCTGATCTCGCTATTCCCGCGGTCTCTTTTTTCCCAGGATAGTAGCCCGCCTTCACCGGATTTTGACGGCAATGGGATTGTCGATATTCCCGATTTTCTGATCTTTGTGGATAGCTTCGGCAAGGCAGTGAACCGCGACAGTGACGAACCGACTGCGACAGTGCCTTCGAATGTGGTCGTGGAAAACGGTGATAGCAAATTAACGGTGCGCTGGGATGCAGTGCCAGACGAGGAGGGCAAGCCTTCTGTAACCGGTTTTAGGCATTCCGGTGATACCGGCAGCAGGACCAATATTTCCAGGTGGAGGTGGCGAAGGTACGTCACCACCACAACCGCCACCACCACTGCCGCAGAATAACCTGATTCCGAGTGCACCAACGTCCTTCCGACATGAATGTGGCGTCCCTACGACCTGCAGCTTCTAGAAGAGGTTCCGCCGCTGGCGGTAACCAACCAGTCCTTGCTTTTTCGCAATAGGTTCTCTGTTCTTGAAATCATGCGAAGAGGTGAAGTGGAATTTCGGAGAAGTGATCCAGCATGCTGTCGGCGACGGTGCGGAACTATATAAAGATCGTCTGAGTCGCTGACCCCATGGTGCGGCGCTGGTTATATTTATCGCCAGTGCCGCCTTTTTTTATGAATGGATTGAGAATGACCGAACAATATACAAAATGTCTGATTCTCCTGATACTTATGGGCGCGAGTGCGTGTTTTGCGGCGACGCCTTTTACACCTCGTCATCCGGATCCCGTGCATGAGTCCTGGCGCTGGCGATCTTTTCCGGAATTGAAGGGGCAGGGGTTGTCGTGTTTGGCGCAGGATGGGGATGGTAATTTCTTATTTGGGACGGATAAGGGTATTTATCGCTATGACGGGATGAGTTGGCATCTCTTTCCGTTTGATGAGGGGATGGTTGGGACGCGGATCAATACGCTTTATGTCGCTCGGGATGGAAGTGTTTATGTGGGGTCGGAGCGGGGTATTAGTCGATTCGAGAATGGGATATGGGAACGGGTATTTTCCTCACAAGGGGATAAATGGAATACCTGGGATTTGATGGAGGCACAGGATGGGAGTCTGTGGGCGGGTACGGAATGGGGTGCGCTCAGGTTGACGCCGGATGGGGCGAGGCTGTATGTGGCTGCGGAAGATACAACAGGTATTCGGGAGATGGTATCCTATGCTGTGACTTTTGTTGTGGTTCCAGGTCGCGTTTTGCCCGGGAGGCCCGATCAGCGTTTTATGGTGTATGATGTGTGTGAAGCACCCGACGGAGCGATCTGGTTTGGAGATCTCCACGGCGATCTGATTCGATTCGCATCAGAAGATGTTTATCAGCGTTTTGATGGGGAGATAGATCAGGGCGTGTATCCGAGTATCTGTGTGACAAGGGACGGCGCTGTTTGGGTTGTGTATGGCGATAATAGCAAGAGCATCAACCGGTTTGACGGCGAGAAGTGGGAAGCTTTTGAAATTGGTGATGTCAGGCGTGTCCACTATTATACCTCGATCATAGAAAGCCGCGATGGGACGCTCTGGATCGGCGGTAGTCGTCTGATTGTCCATAGGGACGGTGTGTGGCGCATCTATGATCCGAAGGATACTGTACCTTTGCCTTCGAACCGCATGGAACTTCACGAGGCGGCGGATGGCGCGCTATGGATTATGGGAAGGGGAGAGGAGGCCGTGCGTTTGGATCTGGCCGAGAGATACTATCAGACTTATGAGGGTCTCATTTTTCAGTGTGATACACCGGATGGAGTACAGTGGTTTATTGCACAGGATAACGGTGTTGTGCGTTATGATGGGCAGGGGTGGACGCGGTTTGGCGTGGCGGATGGCTTGATGGATATGCCGAGTAAGCTTTTTGTGACTCGCAATGGCGCGCTTTGGGCTGTGGGGAGTCATGAGCATGTCGCCGCTACAGCGCGGTTGGATGGTTCTAAATGGGTCATGGAACGCCATCCCCAGCTTTCATGGAGTATTGATCCGCGTGCGGTTTACGAAGCGTTCGATGGCACTTTGTGGTTTGCCGCGGCGGTGGATTGGTGGTTATATGGCTTTCTCGGCGGGGTTGTGGTATTTGATGGGATAAGCTGGACGCATCACATTCCTCCGGGGATGACGAGTTATGCTTATGGGATCGGGCAGAGTTCTGATGGGATCTTGTGGTTTGGCGGGCAACTGTTCGGTTTTGACGGGATGCGAGAGGTGCAATTTACTGGACCGGGGGAACTGACCAAAGACTTTGTCGATGTTGTTTATACCGCGCCACAGGGAGACCTCTATCTGGGGTCCCGAGCTTATGGGATATCCCGGTATGATGGGATGACCTGGCAGCGGTTCGATTATGGAGACGGGTTGGCGGGTAATAAGGTTCACAGCATTTTCCAGGATCGGGATGGCGCGATCTGGGTGGGGACAGCAGAGGGTGTCAGCCGGTTTGATGGGCGCACCTGGTTCCCGCAAGCCTTACCTCGTAAGCTCCCGCGCACGGAGTTTTATGATCCGATTCTTCAGTCTGGAGATGGAAAATTCTGGCTCAATTTTGTATCTGATACAGGTGCCTGGATCAGACGATCAGAACCTGAGCGTGTAGCAACTCCTTATACCCTGCGTACTATCCGATATGTGCCAGAGACCGATCCACCTGAGGCCCTGATGACCATTGCTCCGGATGAAGTCTCTGAGGGCGGAAAGATAACTTTCGCCTGGACAGGGAAAGACCTTTGGCGAAGTACATTGCGCGAAGATCTGCAATACGCTCATCGTTTGGACGGTGGGGAGTGGTCGCCGTATGGCGGGAATATGATCCGATCTTTTGAGGATCTGGATGTAGGGACGCATCTGTTTGAGGTTAAGGCGCGCGATCTGGCGTTTAACGAAGATCCCACACCGGCTGTGAAGTCGTTTAGCGTTGTTCCGCAGGTGTGGCGCCGCCCGTGGTTTATTGGGCTGATCCTGGGTTTTGTGATCATCACGGGCTACCTGGTCACACGGATTATTGTGAGGGATCGGAGATTGCGGCAAGCAAATGAAGATCTTGCATCTGCTAACGAGACGCAGCTTTTGCAGTCCGCGCGTCTGGTGTCGCTGGGGCAGATGACTGCGGGCGTGGCGCACGAACTCAACCAGCCGCTGACAGTTGTCGAGACAACGGCTGGGGATATTTGCCTGCGTTTGATGGAGGGTATGCCGCTTGAGACAGACGAGTTGAGGGAGATGATGGAGGATGTTCGGGGTGTGGTCGATAGGATGGCGGGTACTGTTGATCACTTGCGCGTGTTTTCGCGCGATGTGTCCGAGGAGCCGCGCCAGGCGATGGATGTGAATGAGGTGATTGAGAGCAGTCTGAAGTTGATGGGTACGCAGCTCGAGTATCACGGGATCGATCTCGCGGTGGATCTTTCTGACGCGCTCCCAAAGGTCTGGGGGCATCCGCATCCGCTCGAGCAGGTGGTTCTCAATTTGCTGTCAAATGCCCGGGATACAGTGGATGAGCGCGCTGAGATGGAAGGGGCGGGTTATGACAAGCGGATCCAGATCAGAACGCGCGCTGAGAACGATGCGGTTGTTATTGAGGTGGAGGATAATGGGGTTGGGATGGATGAAACGATCCGACAACGTCTTTTTGAGCCTTTTTTTACGACAAAGGACGCCGACCGGGGCACGGGTCTGGGTTTGTCGATTATTTATGCCATTGTTCGCAATCACGATGGACAGATCGCCGTGGAGAGCGAGCAGGGCGTGGGAACGACGTTTAAGGTGATGTTGCCGGTGGTGGACGAAAGCAACCACAGATGAACGCAGATTAAAGGCGGATCAGGATTTATAGAGTCTGCATTGGAGGGGTTCTATCCAGTGATGAAAAGGCAAGGAACCACAGAGAACACAGAAGCAGTGGTATCTCCCATTATTTGGAAAGCGTCAAAACGATTGTGATGGCCGCGCCGACGTTGGCAATGAGAAGTGTAAAGAGCAACCCCACAATCCAACGCTGACCAGTCTCAAGATTTGCCATGCGCGTTTCAAGACTGGACAAACGCTTGTCAATTTGCTCAACAATGCCCTCGATCCGGGACAAACGGGCGTCAAATTCTGCGAACTTGTCTTGTGGTGTCGGAATCTGCATGGGCTTTTCTTCCGTTGTGTGTAATGGGAGTTTACTTTCAAAAAGCAACTCAACAAACTTCAATGTATGGCGTTTTTCTATCTGTGCAAGTAGTTTTTTGGAAAGATGGGTTTGCAGGCTGACCGTGGCACGGGTTTGGGGTTGTCGATTATTTACGCCATTGTTCGCAATCACGATGGGGAGATTACTGTGGAGAGCGAGCAGGGCGTGGGAACGACGTTTAGAGTGATGTTGAACGCGGATGGAGCGGATGAACGCGGATTAAAGGCGGATTAGGATTTACAGAAGCCCGCACGGGAGGGTTCTATCCAGTGATGAAAAGGCAAACTGCATCAATCACAGGCTTGAACCCAAGCCCTAAATACTCCACCAAAACGGGGGAACTCCACACCGCCAAACGGCTCGCCAGTACCAGGGTCAGGGCCGAAAGATTTTTAGATTGAGTTCGTTGATTTGGCGGTAGTGTTTTCTATTCGCTGTACAAAGTGTTAAATGATTTTCAATAGCTGTTGCTGCAATCAAGGCATCTGCCATATACAGTGCTGTCTCAAGGGTATATTCTTCCATATATACAGATGCTCTGTGTCCGATATTTTCAGTGAGAGGTAAGGTCTGAAAGGCGTGCTCAGTGAGAAAATTCTTGATCGTTTTTAACTCCTGCCGATTTCTCGCACCCTGGATAAATTCCATATACGTAACAATTGATATCTGACGATCATCGGTACTTTCAACGAGTTTTGCAGCCCCTTCATGGCCTCTGAAAACCCATATTATGACATCGGTATCAAAAATCATTCAAGCGGCCTTTTCTCAAATTGCGGACGTAAGCATCGACGTCTGCCATATCTTTTCTGTCCCGCCACATCCCAAAAGCTTCATGGTCTTTTACAGATTTGTCTGTTCGCTGTCGGGTGGGAGACAGGATGGCTTTTTCCTTGCCTCGATAAAAAATGGTGACGGATTCGTTGCGGTCAAGCGCGAGCAAGACATCTTTCATGCGTCGTCTTAAGTCGAGAATAGATGCTTTCATAATTCCTCCTTAAAGTGTACACATAATGTGTGCAATTAAAAATAAAATGTCAAGCGGTGATTTGGCTTCTGCGTTGTTAAGATCTTTAGTCGCTCTGAGATGATTCCGCATAGGACGCATAAGCTGATCGCACGATTTCCTCGGACCGCTTGCGACGGATGGCATAATTGCGGCGACGTGCCCAGTATCCCGCCCACAGTTCGTCGCTGGTTATCCAATTATCCCAAAAGAAGACACCAGTTACTATCCCGGGGTACTGAGCTATGGTGTTGATGAGTGCCTCGTAGATGTTGGCCTGAGTTTCTCGCCCGTCATCCAGCCCATTGCGGTTCGAGTCGGTAAATACGAATCGCCGGTTTTGCGCTGATGTATCACCTGGTCTTTCGGATGTTTCAACCACATCCATAGCACCGTATTCGGTAAACACAATGGGCCGGTCGGGATTTGTGTTCGCAAGCGGAATAAGCTGGTTTTGGAATATCTGCCTGTAACGCGCCTGGAAACTTTCGACGCTCAGTACCGTTGATGGACGCGAGTCCGTCAGTGGAAACCACGCACTGATTCCAACGATGTCGAGATCCAGATCTGCCCATAGATGACCTGCTCCCGATCCCGGTCCGTAAAAGTGGGATGCTACGAGTACGTCGTAGTGCATGTCATAGGTTAGCAGGCCACTGTACACGGCGCGCACACTTTCCACCATTAATCTGAGTTCTCGACCAAAATCATTCGTCATATAACGTCCTGAACGCGTGCGAAAGAGCCGGTCAGTCTCCGTGCCCAACGAGTATAAACGCACCCCCTCGTCCTCGGCAATTCTGGCAAAATGTACCGCCTGTTGCGTATAGGTCGCCCAGAACTCGGCGACAAAACGCCGGTGATTCGGATGATCTGGACGCCAGGGCCAGAATTGGGGCAATATCAATCCGAAGACATTCGGATCATCAGGAGGAACGCCGCCAGGTGCCGGGTCTCCGAGTTGCCACCTTCGTACCGGGCGTGCGGCGGTTTCAGCCTTATAGGCTTCGAATGCCAGGGTCAGATATACGTCAATCCCGTGATTTCTAAATTCCCGGATCAATTGTCTGAGTGCTTTATCTGAAAAAGTGCGAATATCTACATCTGATGAGTACACGCGCTCGACCGTGCTATCCATGCTGTCGTTGTAATGCAGCGCAATGGAAAGGCCGATCCAGTTGACATGCAGGCTCTTTAGCCATTCGATATAGTCCAGAGGTATGAGTGCTCCGACCCTCCCCGCGGCTTCCCATTTATCTACAACATAGCCAGTATCTCCCCAATTCCCCGCAGCATGAATGGCGCGTAGCGGCAAATTTATTATCGCGTCCACCGTCTGGGGCACTGTTTTGCCAAAGTTGCTGGCAAAGATCAGAAAATCAGAAAATTCAATCGCGCCATCGCTATCCAGATCAAATCGGTCTTCATACGTCTCATCACCACGACTTGTCCCGAAGTGTTCGACAAATAGCAAAAAGTCTGGAAGATCCACAACGCCGTTTCCGTCAAAGTCGGGGAGAGGTCTGGATTGTGATGCGTGCGCCAGAGGTAGCCAGGTCCATAGACAGCTTGCAACGACCACAAGCAGGATACACAAACGCTTCATTCTGCACCTTTCTGTGCGTTGTTGAAAAGAGACTCGCGCCCAAAATATATTTTCAGGGGCGATAGGCAAGCGTATTTGACCTGTTTCATTGAGGCCAAAATAAGAAAAGCCCAACGGTTTAGAGGAGGCCGTTGGGCTTTTTGTGTGGTTTTCTATTTCTATTCTGTTTGGTGAGAATGCGATACGAGTCCTTAAAACGGATCAAGTTGAAGTTTTGAGATCTTTTTTTGTCGTCGGGTCTTAGCCAGATCGTAATTCCGTTGAAGATTCATCCATAATTCAGGTGTTGTACCCAGTGCTTGAGAAAATAACCAGGCTGTTTCAGGTGTTACGCCCCGCTTGCCACGGATGATCTCGTTAACTCTTTGAAGTGGCACTTCAATGTGTTTGGCAAACGCCACCTGGGTTATTCCTGAGGGTTTCAGAAATTCTTCCAAAAGGATTTTCCCAGGATGCGTCGGAATACGGTTTTCTGGTAGCATGATTGTCTCCAATTGATTATAGCTGATCGACATCTTTCCTCTTCTAGGTAGTAGATACAATGAAGATATATTGAGAATCGAATTTATCAAGACCGATTTTGCATAGTGCTCACGCAGTGGCAATACGCGGTATTGCGTGTCATATACCAATGACAAAGAACGATTTATATTGCTTTTTGGGTTTTCGACAATTCTGTTGACAACAATTTTGTTGTTTGATATATTTTTCGACAATTCTGTTGACGACAATTCTGTCGAATTGAAAAAAGAAAGCGAGGAGCAATGAATTCATCGACCGGCCGCTGGGTAAGCGGCGACAATTTTTTTAATCGTGAGCGTGAGTTGCGGATACTGGAGACACGCGTCCGCGACCGCAACCACATATTGTTGACTGGTCAACGGCGCATGGGGAAGACCAGTATTGCACGGGAACTCGGGCGACGGCTTGAGACTAAGGGATGGATATTTCTTTTTGTTGATGTCGAGGGAGCGACTTGCGCTGAGGACGTAATCGCAGACATCGCACAGGCCGTGCATCCCATTCGTCCCATCACATCGCGTGTCGTGCGTGTCGGTACCGCCATGAAACGCTTGTTCGGCAGGGTCGAGGAGATCGGTGCATACGACGTTAGCGTGAAGTTCCGGGCCATTCTGAATGCCGGGAACTGGCGGCGCCAAGGAGAAGAGCTACTTCGGCATTGTGCTGCGCGCAAGCAATCTGTTCTCCTCGTCATTGACGAGTTGCCGATATTCCTCAAGCGTGTGCTTCGCGATGAAGATGGATTCCAACGGGTTGATGAGTTTCTGAGCTGGTTGCGCGGAGTGCTTCAAGATATCGAAGACGGTTCTTTGGTCCTCATCGTATCTGGTAGCATTGGGCTTACGCCTTTCGTAAATCGGTTGGGCATACCCGATCGCATCAATCATCTCGAACCTTTTCGTTTGGGACCGTGGGACCGCGACACCAGTGTAGAGTGTTTCCAAAGTCTCGCGGAGAGCTACGAATTACGGGTTGAGGACGGGGTGGTAAACGTAGTGTATGACGCACTCGGTGTTGGCATCCCTCACCATGTGCAGTCCTTCTTTGCCCGTTTGGGGGACCATGCCACCATGCAGGGACGAGACCGGGTGACGATGGAAGATGTTGAGAAGGTCTATCGTACGGGGCTTCTCGGTCCTTCCGGACAGAACGACCTTGTACACTACGAGACGCGCCTCAAGGAGGCGTTGGAAGATGAGAACCACACCATCGCCATGGAGATCCTCGCCGAGGCAGCTACCCAGGACGTATTCACGCCAGGAGCCCGTCGTTGCCTCGAAGGGTTATACGCCATGGTGGTTGACGATGCACAGGGGCGCATCGCAGATACACTTGAAATTCTGATGCACGACGGATATCTCGAAGTCAGCGACGAGGGACATCGCTTTCCATCGCGTCTGCTGAAGGACTGGTGGTCGGCGCGTTTCAGCGATCACTATATATCTCTCGAAAACCGCCATTCCGACGACGAAACACCGGGAGACGCGCAATGAACAAGTCCGATCAACGAATTCGCAAGTTCAATCCGGGGACGCTCCAATCCGACGAGGAGGTGGTTGAGCAGTTCGTGGTCAGGAAACGCGAATTCGATATAGTGCTTGAGGTCCTGCGCGGGAATATCGATTCACCATCGTGTCAGCACGTTCTGGTAGTCGCGCCTCGTGGTCGGGGAAAGACCATGTTACTCGCGCGGGTTGCGGCGGAGTTGAACCTTCGGGTTCCGGTGGATTTGAAAATTGATGACAAACTCTCTGAGTGTCTTTTGCCGGTTCGGTTTATGGAAGAGAGTCACGAGGTACTCAATATCGCCGATTTCTGGCTCGAAACCTTGTTCCACCTTGCGCGCGAGAGTGCCAGGCACGATCCCGCGCTCGCACGGGAGCTGCGAGAGACACACGCCGACCTGACTGATCGCTGGCGCGAGAAGGAACTCGCGGATCGCGTCCTTGCTGCTGTCCTGGACGCAGCGGATCGGCTGGGCAAAAAACTCGTACTCATGGTCGAAAATCTACAGGACCTCTGCAAAAACGTGGACGCCGATTTCGGCTGGCAACTCCGCAGCGCGTTGCAATCAGAGCCTCAGATCATGCTGCTTGCCACCACTACGAGTCGTTTCAAAGGGCTGGACGACGCGGAGGAGCCGTTCTTCGAGCAGTTCCGAAGCCTCGATCTGGAACCATTGACTACTGAGGACTGCCGTCGTTTGTGGCAGATAGTCAGTGGCGACGAAGTGAGCAATCGTGATATCAGGCCGCTCGAGATTCTGACCGGCGGCAATCCTCGCCTCTTGGTTATGGTTGCTCAGTTTGCAAATCACCGGTCGTTAGGCCATTTGATAGAAGAACTGGTGACACTGATTGACGACCATACTGAGTATTTCCGCGGGCATCTGGAGGTCCTGGCCAGTGTCGAACGCCGCGTGTATCTCGCGTTGGTTGACCTTTGGCAACCGTCGAACGCGGGCGAGATCGCGGCACGCGCGCGCAAGGACATTCGAACCGTATCAACCCTGCTCGGCCGCCTCGTCAACCGGGGTGCGGTCATCGTGGAGGGGACTGGTAGAAAACGGCTGTACGTTGCCGCGGAACGTCTCTACAGCATCTACTACAAGCTACGGCGTGAGCGCGACGAGGCGGCGGTTGTAGCAAATCTAATCCACTTTATGGCAGTGTTCTATAGCGAAGCGGAACTGGCAGAGATGTCCGACAGACTGATTTCGGAAGCGGCGCGATTGCCGGTGATTCGCGAGGGTATTGAACGAGCAATCGCAAAACAACCTCAAGTCGGTAGTGTATTCTCTAACATAGTGCGGCCAAGCACTGACCAGGCATCTAACCTCGCTGCGTCAATCGACAATGAGAACGTCGAACGACTGTTCGAAGAGATTACTACAGCGTTAAAAGAGGGGGCATTCGAGAAGGTTATCGAGACTTTGGGGCAAGCTTTTACTGATCGGAGCGCAAATTGGTCTCGAGTGCCAGAGCCATTAATCGCTCTGGCATTTACTTACAAGGCATTAGCGCACGGGGAACTCGGCGAGTTCGCGTCTGCGGTAACGTCTTATGATGAAGTGGTCGTACGCTTTGGTGACAGCGATGCACCCAATCTCCAGTATCTGACCGCTTGGGCGTTGTTCGACAAAGGTATGACACAAATCAAGATGAGCCATGCAAAAGAAGCTCTACATACCTGTGAAGAGCTTGAACGAAGGCTTGGTGCCTTGACCGACAACAAAGAAATTGAGTTTACATGGCGTGCAAGGTGTGTGCGAGCTTTGGTACTGATGGTCCAAAAAAAAAGTCGGGGTGCCCTGGAAGCATTTCGCTCTGCGTATGCCGCATTTCCACTCAACAACGAAGTAACCATGCGCGAGATGCAAGAAATTGTGCCTGAGTTGATCGCGCATGGTGCCTCGGAGTGCGACCTTGTCGAGATCCTGTCGAGCGACAAGGAGAAATTGGACGCGTTGGTACCCCTCATCGTTGCCCTGCTACAGCGTGCTGGCGAGGAGGTTCGCGCGCCTGTGGAAGTCCTTGAGGTCGCGGCGGATATCTGTAAGAATATTGAGACAAGAATTGACGGATTAAAATGATGTCGATAATCGTTTGTGAATCGTACATCAAACTCCTCAGGACTGCCCCGTAGCGCTTTTACACGGGGGCTGCCATCCTACGGGCGGGCACAGGGGCGCCGCCCCTACAATACAGGTCAACCATCCGTCGAGGTTTATCCCTACGACCCCATAGCTGATGAGCTGCTATCGCAGTCAGGCTAAGAAAAGCCCAACGGTTTAGAGGAGACCATTGGGCTTTTTGTGTGGTTTATTCTCATTCCATGCGCGATATTGCGTGCCATATCCCAATAATATATAACAACTTGTATCGCCTCTCAATTTTTGTCAACAATTTTATTGACAAAAATTTGTCAGATATTATTTTGTCAACGATTTAGTTGACAATGCCAATTAAGCACTGTTGCTCTGGGGTGGATGGGTGGGGAGCTAAAAGCTGACTGCTGACCGCTGAGAATCATTAGGAGACGCGCAATGAACAAACTTGATCGCCCAATCCGCAAGTTCAATCCGGGGACGTTTCAGTCCGATGAGGAGGTGATTGAGCAGTTCGCGGTGAGGGAGCGCGAACTCGATATGGTGCTTGAGGTTTTGCGCGGGAATATCAATTCCCCATCGTGTCAGGATGTTCTGGTGGTCGCGTCTCGGGGTCGGGGAAAGACGATGTTGCTCGCGCGGGTTGCGGCGGAGTTGAATACTGATGACGAACTTTGTAGATGTTTTTTGCCGGTTCGGTTTATGGAAGAGAGTCACGAGGTATTTAATCTCGCGGATTTCTGGCTCGATACCCTGTTCCATCTTGCGCGGGAGAGTGTAAAGTACGATCCCGATCTGGCAGGGGAACTGCGAGAGACGCATGCCGATCTGACCGATCGCTGGCGCGAGGAGATGCTCGCGGATCGCGTCCTTGCCGCTGTCCTGGATGCGGCGGACCGGTTGGGTAAAAAACTCGTTCTCATGGTGGAAAACCTGCAGGCGCTTTGCGAAAATGTGGAAGATGATTTTGGCTGGCAGTTGCGCGACGCGTTGGAGTCAGAGCCTCGGATTATGCTGCTCGCTACTGCGACGAGTCGCTTTGAGGGTTTGGAAGACGCGGGCGAGCCGTTTTTTGAGTTGTTCCGAATCATCGATCTGGAACCGCTGGGTACCGAAGAATGCCGTCACCTTTGGGAGGTGGTCAGCGGCGATGAGGTGAGCGAGCACGAGATCAGGCCGCTCGAGATCTTGACGGGTGGCAATCCCCGCCTTCTGGTCATCGTTGCCGGGTTCGCGCAACACCGATCACTGCGCCAGTTGATGGAAGAACTGGTGATGCTGATCGACGATCATACCGAGTATTTTCGCGGTCATCTGGAGGTCCTGGGCAGGGGAGAACGCCGCGTGTATCTCGCGTTGATTGACCTTTGGCGACCATCGAGTACGGGCGAGATTGCGGCGCGCGCGCGTATGGAGGTTCGGCCTGTATCGACTATGCTCGGACGACTCGTCAACCGGGGTGCGGTCATTGTGGAGGGGACTGGCAGGAAGCGATTGTACGCCGCCGCGGAACCTCTCTACAGTATTTACTACAAGCTGCGACGCGAGCGCGACGAGGTGACGGTTGTGAGAAATCTGATTCATTTCATGGTGGCGTTCTACGGGATAGGCGAATTGTACCAGGTGTTTGGTCGGCTGAGTTTGGAGGCGGCGGGGTCAAAGGTTATTCGCGAGGGTATCGAGCGTGCGCTCGCCGAACAGCCGCGTTCTGAGGATAGTTTTTTACGCGTGGCATGGTCGGCTATCAGATATATATCGGATAAAGCGACGGAAAATGTTCAATTTACGGCGGAACTGCGTTTGAAAGAGGAAATCCAAACGGCACTCAAGGAGAGAGAATTCGAAAGGGTTATCGAGATAGGTGACCATTTTATGGCTTCAGGAGGCGTGGATTCATCTCTAATGCCAGAGTCCCTCATCGCCTACATATTGCATATGAAGGCGATTGCTTATGAGAAATTGGGAGATTTCCAGGGGGTGGTCGCGGTGTGCAACGAGATGGTCGAGCGATTCGACGAGACGGGCGACCAAACACTTCTGGCGCGGATGGCCCGCGTGTTGATCCATGGGGCAAGAGCACGAGATGAACTCGGCGAGTTGGGTTTGGCGGTATCGGCGTATGAGGAAGTGATCACCCGCTTTGGCAGTAGCAAATCTCCCGACTTTCAGTTTCCGGTCGCGTTGGCGTTGTTAAAAAAAGGAGATATGCAAGTCCAACTGGGAGAGTTGGGCCTGGCGGTAGGGGCGTATGAGGAAGTGATCACCCGCTTTGGCAGCAGCGATACACCAGAGATCCAGGTTCTGGTCGCGCTGGCGTTGTCCCAAAGGGGAGATATGCAAGTCCAACTGGGAGAGTTGAGATTGGCTATAGAGGCGTATGATGAGGTGATCACCCGCTTTGGCAGCAGCGATGCACCAGAGATTCAGGTTCTGGTCGCCTGGGCGTTGTCCCAAAAGGGTATGATGCAAATCAAAATGGGGCGTGCGGAAGAAGCTCTGCAGATGTGTGAAGAGCTTGAAGGAAGACTTGGTGCCTTGACCGATAATGAGAAGGTGGTGTTTACATGGCGAACAAGGTATGTACATGCTTTGGCACTACTGCTAAAGAAAAGACATATGATGGCTATGGGTGTGTTCCGTTCGGCGTATTCTGTGTTCGTACCTGATAATGAAATGATGATGTCCGAGATGCTACAGTTTGTGCCCGAGTTGATCGCTAATGGCGTCTCGGAGCGCGATCTTGTCGAGGTCCTGTCGAGAGCGAATGCCGTCGCGTTGGCACCTCTTGTCGTTGCCCTGCGACAGCGTACTGGTGAAGTCGTTCGCGCGCCGGTGGAGGTTCTTGAGGTCGCGAGGGATATTAACAAGCGGATTGCGTTTTGTCGCAATGCATAAGGACATCAAAATGCACGAAAACATAATATGCCCGTATTCTGAATGAGTGATCTTGCTTTTTGCAAATCCCGTCTTATTTTTCCAGGAGCAAAGCATGTAAATGTGGGGGAATAAGAATGGGTGAGCAGGTCAGCATGACGATTTTGGTGATTGATGATGATGCACATATCCGGGCTGCGATTGGGAAGTTTCTCATTGCGAGGGGGCATACGGTCATCGAAGCGGCGAATGGGGAGAAGGGCGTGGAGGTGGTGGAGAGCCAGGCTGTGGATATTGTGATTACAGATGTGAAGATGCCGGGTATGGATGGGTTTGAGGTGCTTCGGCGGGTGCGATCTGTTGCTCCTGAGACCGAGGTGATTGTGATCACTGGGGTTAAGGAGTCCGAGAATGCGTTTCGCGCGCTGCGAGAAGGGGCGTTTGATTTTTTTAATAAACCCTTCAAGGTGGAGGATCTGAATGCTGCTATCCAGCGCACGGTGCGCTATCAGGTGCTTCGGAAAGAGAAGAATAGGGTGCAGGCGAGGCTGGACCGGTTTGAGGCGCGGGAGCGGGAGAGAGGCGGTTTGAATGCGCTGATAGGGGAGAGTCAGGCGGTTGTGAAGATGAAGGCGGAGATTCAGCAGGTGGCCGCGACTGATCATACGACGGTGCTTATTGTTGGGGAGACGGGTACGGGGAAAGAACTGGTTGCTCGGGCTGTGCATTGCGAGAGTGTTCGCGCTGGCGGTCCGTTTATTCCCGTGAATTGTTCTGCGATTCCGGGCAATTTATTTGAGAGCGCATTCTTTGGGCACAAGAAGGGCGCGTTTACAGACGCGAAGGCAGATCAGAAGGGCCATTTTGATCTGGCACACGGGGGTACGCTGTTTCTGGATGAGATTGGGGATATGCCGCTTGAGATGCAGGTGCGTTTGTTGCGGACTTTGGAGGATCGACGCATCCGACCCGTGGGGAGTAGTCGTGAGATGGAAGTAGATGTGCGCGTGGTTGCAGCTACCAATAGGGTGCTTGCTGCAGCGGTGAGGGAAGGGGCTTTTAGAGAGGATCTGTATTACAGGTTGAATGTGTTCGCGATTCAGGTGCCGCCGTTGCGCGAGCGGGCGGGGGATGTTCTGTTCCTGGCGCGGCATTTTTTGGCTGACTATGCCCGCGATCTGCGGAAGCCGCTGATGGGGTTTTCGAAAGAGGCTGAGGATTTGCTCCAGCGACAGGTGTTTCCGGGTAATGTTCGCATGTTGAAGAATGCGGTTGAGCGGGCAGCGATTTTGTGCGGTGATGGGGAAATTGAGGCGGATGACCTGGGTTTTGATCTTTTTAAGAGTGCCCCGATTGTAGATAGTGGGGTTGAACAGGTGGTGCAATCTCTATTAGAGGATCAAATGAATCTGCCCGCGTTTGAGAGGGCACTGCTTCAAGAGGCGTTGCGGCGAACAGAGGGGAATCAGGTTCACGCTGCCGCGCTTCTGGGTATTTCGAGGATGGTTTTGAGAAATAGGATGAAGAGGGATGGGTTGTAAAGCCGTCATCGCGGCATGTTTTTGAGCCGCGATCCAGAAAGTTTTGGTTGTCATTACTGACATTATCTCGACGGCGCATTACATGTCTCCGAGTATGCGAATGTATAATGTGCCGCTGAATCGCACCTGTGCGCGTTTCAAGGCTTCGATTTCTTGCTTTTTTTCTTCCAGTTCTTGCTCCATCCGCCTCAGTTCGAGGTAATGAACGGGCGGGCGAGTCCTTATGATCCAGAACAGGGCGGGTCTGGCATCGAGGATTACGCCTTCTCCGCGCACGTGCTCCCGCGTGTGTCGCCAGCGTCCTTCAAAGGTTAAGACGGTTTCTGTGTCGGCTTTGCGATAATTTGCGTATGCAGCAGAGGGCGTGGCCATCAGGTATCTGAATGATTTCCAGATACCACCCATGTGCAATATGGGTATGAATACCAGGAGCATAAGCAGAAGTCCGATTAACAGATAGTTTTCTCCCATAGATCCGGTTTTGATTCTGTATTTCGCGCTGCCGGGGAAAACACAGGCCGCTCGATGGGGATGGACGCGAATGGGAGCACGCGACCGATATAACTGTTCGGAGAATCTATATCTGGGAGCACGCTGCCCAGGATGGCGCATGCGACCGCGGGGAGATTGCGGTGAAGGGGTATAAAAGAGCGAAAAGGATCCCGCTGCTGTGAGCAGTCCAAATGCTATGTGTGTGGGTGCGGTCATCGTTTGACGAATTGAGAATCGGTGTATGAAGGCGAGTGAACGGTCTGGCGTGGTATCAATACAAATCGCGCTTAATCCTGCTGTCCTGCATTGACATCAATAGAAATTCAACTTATTTTGAGATGCAACTTGGTCAATATTCGGACCGTTGTGGCGAAAAAAGTGTCCAAACTGTTGTTGCTGTGAGATGCCTGAGCCTATGAAGATAAGCGAGAGGTGAAAAAGGTTATCATGTCAATACAAATCAGATTGAGGGTAATATGACACGCATTCTCGAAAAACCTCGTTCTCCAAAATGGGTATATGATGACTCGGGTGAGGTTATTGAGGTGATACTTGGATATGACGATTTCAAGACGTTACTTCAAAAGGTAGCTCGGGAAACAGATTGGGAGACGCTTCCTCTGCACTTGCAGGATGCTGTTGACGCCATGTTAATGGAAGAGGCGAACGAGGAGAATAGCGAAACGCGACCTTTGCGCGATTTGCTCCGTGAAACCGGAGAAGTATCTTAGAAATGGCTTACGCTGTTCATATGCGTTCAGCAGCAGAACGAGAACGCCGTAGGTTGCAGGGCCATATTCGTCAACGTATTAACCGACATCTTCTCCAACTGGAATCAGAGCCACGTCCTTCAAGAGTGGAAAAACTGGTTGGTCGCCCAAATTCGTGGCGTATTCGCGTAGGAGACTACCGCATTCTTTATGAAATTGATGATACAAATCAGTGCGTTATCATCCACCGTATCGCTCATCGTCGCGACGTATATCAACGCTAAAAAAAACAAAAACACCCGCTTATACTGAGCGGGTGTTTTTGTGAATAAAAAGAAAGGTTTTGCTTGTCATCGCGGCAGGGTGTTAGCCGCGATCCAGAAGGTTTTGACTGCTGACCGCTCTCACCACACAATTTCGTGGGCGTTGACGACGGGTCCTTCGAGGCAGACGCAGCGATAGCGGCGGTCTTCGGTGGGATAGGTTTTGTATTCGACCACGCATCCGACACAGGCTCCAAAACCGCAGGCCATGTGGTTTTCGAGGGAGGCAAAGCAGGGGGTGTTTAATTCGGCGGCGATGTGGGCTACGCGCGCCATCATGGGATGGGGACCACAGGTGAGGATGGTGGTGTGGTTTGGAAGGGTGTGTTCGGCAATGAGTTCTGTGACAAAACCGCGGTGTCCCACACTGCCGTCGTCTGTGGCGATGTGAAGGGGTAGATCGGCGGGTAAGAGTGCGGACATGTCGGGCAGGCGCGAGGCATTTGCCGCGCCCATCAGGTAGATCATATCGGGGCGGCGGTCGGGGTGTTCCCACGCCAAAAATGCGAGGGGGACGAGGCCGACGCCACCGGCGACTAATAGGATGCGTTTGGTTTTCGGGGGGTCAAAAGGACGACCCAGTGGTCCGCTGACGTCAAATTGGTCGCCATATTGGGCGGCGGATAAGCGCTCGGTGCCGGGACCGATGACGTCGTAGATGAGGTCGAGCCAGCCGGCTTTGCGATCTGTGCGCAATACGCTAAATGGTCGGCGAAGATATGGCGATAGACCCGGGTCAGTCAGGATTTGCAGGAATTGTGCTGGGCGAGAGATGGTTGCGAGTTCGGGCGCGTGCAGGCGCATGAGATAAACGCCCTGTGCAATGGGGTCGTTTTTTTGTACGATAGCAGATTCGGAGATGAAGTTTGGGATTTCGAGCATTATTACTCTGGGGGTTCAAAGTAGATGGCTATGTCTATCCACATATCGTGCGGGGCGTCTTCGTGTATGCCGGGTTCAAAGGTGTATTGTTTTACGGCTTCCACTGCGGCATTGTGAAATAATTCGGGTCCAGAGGCCACATGGACTTCGCCCACGCTGCCGTCTTTTAAGACCAGCAATCGCAGGATGACGGTGGCGGGTTTGCCATCGGCTCTGGCTTCTTCGGGGTATTCGGGTTCGATTTCATCTATAACTTGAGGTTCTTCGTCGGCATCTACAGCCTCCATGATACCGCCTCCGATAGTTACATTGGGTTTGAAGGCGGGTTTCGGGGAGACTGTTTTTTGTGTTCGGATTATTTTTTGTGTTCTCGTCTTTGTTGTGTCGGGCTGTGCATCCGTTGTCTCAGATCGCGTTGTATCGGGCTGAGCATCCGACGGTTGCGTTTGGGTGGAGTCCGCTGGCGCGGGAGGGTCGAGAAATTTGCCCTTGAGTTTGTCGGTTGCTATTTTGCCGTATTGTGTGAGGGGGTATCGCTCCTGCACTTGTTCGTATATGGTTTTTGCCTGTTCGCGTTGGTCCAGGTCATTTTCGTAGGTCCAGGCGAGGGCAAAAAGTGCCTTTGGGGCAAAGAGGCTGTTGGGATATTCGTCGGCTATTTGTCGATAGATGGGTGCGATATCCTGTGCGGGTGTGCCTTCCTGGATGAGGTTTTCAGCTTCTAAAAATTGCGTTTCAGCCAGCGCATCATCGGCGTGATTTTGATTGAGGCGCGTCCGGGCTTCAACGGCATAAGGCGTGCTGGGATGTTGGTCGAGGAGCAGTTGAAATTGTTCGCGCGCTGCGCTTTCGTTTTTCAGGCTGTCGGCATAAATAAGCCCAATGGCATAATGCGCTTTGGGCGCGAGATCAGAACTGTCGGACAGGCTCAATACGCGCTGATAAATACTCAGGGCCGAATCGGGTTCGCCGAGATTAAAGAGGTATAGTTCGGCGAGGTCAAAAAGCGGTACCAGTGCTTTTTGCGGGTCTTTGGCTTTTTCGACCTGCTTCTGATAGCGTTCGAGTGCTACCAGGTCTTTTTGCCGTTGCAAAGCGAGTTTCCCTTCATCCGAGCTTCGGTCTTCGCGGACGGCTTTCTCAAATAGCTCTTTGGCTTTTTCCAGGTTCTTGCGCGATTTTTGTTCTATGAGGCCCAGGCGATAAAAAGCTGCTGCGCTGTATTCGCTACGGGGATATTTTTTTCCAACGTCGCTGTAAATTTCTTCCGCGGTTTCAACTTGATCTTTTAGCTGATATATATGGGCTTGTCTGAGTTGGATTTCGGCTTCGTAAATGCGAAGCCGTTTGATTTTTAATATTTTTTTGTACGTGTCCAATGCACCGTCGTATTTCTGCTGGCGCTCGAGGGTATCGCCAATTTTGACGCGGGTTTCAAAATTTGTTCTGGTATCGGGTTTTGATTTTAGCACATTTTCGTAGGCTTCAAGTGCTTCATCGTATCGGTTTAATTCGAGTAGATTATTGCCCACGCCTTGCCAGGCCCGCGCACGCAATTTGTGCTTTTTGTCGAGTGTTTCGAGCAGTGCGCTATAGGATATAATCGCGTTTTCTCTATTGTCCTGTGAGGCTTCCATTTCCGCGAGTGCCAGATTTGCCAGACCGTACAATTCGGGATCGGTTTTTTTCTCGAAGAGAGAAAATGAAGTCCGGGCTTCATTGGTGCGATTCATTGCCCAGAGCGCGAGGCCCTGCCAGTAGCGCGTTTCGGGGATCAGTTCGCTTTGTGGGAAGAGTTTTTGCAGTTCTTGAAATTTGGTCAGTGCTTCGGCGTAGTCCTCGCGCCAATAAGACGCTTTGCCGATGAGCAGCAAACTGTCGTCAAACCATTTGCTGTCGGGAAAGTGTTTGAGGACGATGGATGCTTTGGCAATGGCCCGCTGGTAGAGCGCGCGATAGGTCGTGGGCGTTATTCTGCTGCCTGGGGTTGCGGATTCGGCGCGTTTTTGCTCGGCTATATTGTACTGTTGTTTGGCGTTGTAAAAGGTGTTGTAATACACGCTTTTGCAAGACAGGCAGAGGAAGCAGAGGGACGCGATGTAGATGAGACGAGACATAGGAATTAAGGAACGGTGTACAACTGGTCGCAGTTCAGACCAGTTCATTATGAAAATCCTGGAGTGAACGGATGCGAATTGTGCTGTTGTTTTTGAGCGATTGGATGCCGGCAACAGCGGCAGCCGCGCCCGATAAGGTGGTTGTGTAGGGCAGGCCGTATTGAACGGCGGCTTTGCGAATTTCAGGATCAGCGGCCTGGGATTGCTCTCCCGCGGGCGTGTTGATCATGAGAGATATTTCGCCGTTTTTGATGGCGTCGAGGATATTTGGGCGCCCTTCTTGAAGTTTGAGGATCAAATTACAGGCAATGTTGTGGTTTTGGAGAAAGGCGTGCGTTCCTCGTGTGGCAATCAGGCGAAAGTCCATGTCGGATAGTTGTTGGGCAATGGGTACAAGCCCTTCTTTGTCGCGGTCGTTGACGCTTAAAAATACCGTTCCCTCCTGGGGCAAGCGCACGCCTGCGCCGAGTTGCGCTTTTTGGAAGCTGAGGCCAAAGTCGGTATCTATGCCCATGACTTCGCCGGTGGATTTCATTTCGGGACCGAGGACGGTGTCAACGCCGGGAAATTTGTTGAAGGGCAAGACGGCTTCTTTGACGGCGATGTGATTGATGGGTACTTCCCGGGTGAAGTCCTGTTCTACAAGTGTGCGCCCGACCATTGCGCGGACAGCGACTTTGGCCAGGGGTACGCCAATGGCTTTGCTGACAAAGGGGACAGTGCGCGATGCCCTGGGATTGACTTCGATAATAAATACGTCTTCGCCTTGAATTGCAAACTGAATGTTCATGAGGCCAACTACATTGAGTGCTCTGGCGAGTGCGTGGGTGTGACGTCGCAGTTCATCGAGGTTGGCGTCGGAGATCTGATAGGGGGGCAATACGCAGGCGCTATCGCCAGAGTGAACGCCCGCACTTTCGATGTGTTGCATGATGCCGCCGATGACGACTGCTGTTGGGTCTGCTACGGCATCGACATCAAATTCGTGTGCGTCTTCTAAGAACCGGTCGATGAGGATGGGCCGTTCAGGAGAGGCTTCTATGGCATTGCGCATATAGGCGATGAGGGCGTCGCGGTCATATACGATCGCCATTGCGCGGCCTCCGAGTACGTAAGAGGGGCGCACGAGGACGGGATATCCGATTTGTTTGGCAATGGCGATTGCTTCGTCGGTGCTTACTGCGGTGCCGTTTTCGGGTTGTCGGATGCCCAGTTCTTTGATGAGGGCGCCAAAGCGCTTGCGGTCTTCGGCCAGGTCAATGGCGTCGGGCGATGTGCCGGCGATGTTGAGGCCCCCGCGTTCGAGGTCGCGCGCGAGGTTGAGGGGTGTTTGCCCGCCGAATTGAACGATGACACCGTCGGGTTGTTCAACATCGGCAATGTTGAGTACGTCTTCGGCAGTGAGCGGTTCGAAGTAGAGTTTGTCGGATGTGTCGTAGTCCGTGGAGACGGTTTCGGGATTGGAGTTGACCATGATGGTCTCAAAGCCGTCTTCTTTGAGGGCATAGGAGGCGTGGCAACAACAATAGTCGAATTCGATGCCCTGTCCAATGCGATTGGGACCGCCGCCCAGGATCATGATTTTTTGGCGATTGGATCGCACGGCTTCGGTTTCTGTCTCATAAGTTGAGTAGTGATACGGTGTATAGGCTTCAAATTCGGCCGCGCATGTATCTACGGTTTTGAAAACGGGCGCGACGCCGAGTTCTTTTCGCAAGGCGCGAACAGCCCATTCATCACTGCGCCACAGGTGTGCCAGTTGGCGGTCGGAGAAGCCGTGGCGTTTGGCTTTGTGCAGGTCAGCGCGGGAGATACGCGATTTTAAGTCATTGAGGGTGTGCTGTTTTTTCATGGTTAGTCCATTAGGGCGGCGAGTTCTTTTTCGATTTCGACGAGTTGTCGCATGTTGTGGAGGAACCAGGGGTCAATTTTGGTGGCGTCAAAAATTTCCTGTACAGACAATCCCGCGTCATAAGCAGTTTTGAGATAGGTTAGTCGTTGCGAATTGGGTTCGCGCAGGCCGCGTTCGAGGGCTTCGCGGGTGAGGGTGTTGGGGGGGATGTCTTTGCCATCGGCGCCAAAACCCGCGCGCCCGATTTCGAGAGAGCGCAAGCCTTTTTGCAGTGCTTCTTTAAACGTGCGACCTATGGCCATGGTTTCACCTACTGATTTCATTTGTGTGCCCAGGATGTCAGCGGTTTGGGGAAATTTTTCAAATGTCCAGCGCGGGATTTTGATGACGCAATAGTCGATGGTGGGTTCAAATGAGGCGGGTGTTTCGCGCGTGATGTCGTTTTGTATTTCGTCCAGGGTGTATCCAATGGCGAGCTTGGCGGCTATTTTGGCAATGGGAAAGCCCGTGGCTTTGGAGGCGAGTGCAGAACTGCGGGATACGCGGGGGTTCATTTCTATGACGACGCGCCGGCCCGTGTTGGGATCTACTGCAAACTGGATATTGGAGCCGCCGGTTTCCACGCCGATTTCGCGGATGCAGGCGATGGCATCATCGCGCATTTCCTGGTACTCTTTGTCGGTGAGCGTTTGCGCTGGTGCCACGGTGATAGAGTCGCCCGTGTGAACGCCCATTGGGTCGAAGTTTTCTATGGCGCAGATGATGACGACGTTGTCGTTTTGGTCGCGCATGACTTCGAGTTCGAATTCTTTCCAGCCGATGATGGATTCTTCTACGAGGATCTCAGATGTGGGCGATAGGCTGAGGCCGTGTGCAGCAGCGTGTCTAAATTCTTCGATGTTGTACGCGGTGCCAGCGCCTGTGCCGCCCAGGGTGTAGGATGGGCGGATGATGGCTGGGAATCCGATTTCAGCAGTGATGGCGAGTGCTTCTTTGAGGGTGTAGGCGAATCGGCCTTTGGGGAAGTCGAGGCCGATTTTGCCCATGGCTTTTTGAAAGGCTTCGCGGTTTTCCGCTTTTTCAATGGCGTGTGGTTTTGCGCCGATCATTTCGACATCGAATTTTTCGAGTGTTCCCTGTTCGTGCAGGGCCATGGCTGTGTTGAGGCCCGTTTGTCCGCCGAGTGTTGGGAGGAGGGCATCTGGGCGTTCTTTTTCGATGATGGCTGCGCATACTTCGGGTGTGACGGGTTCGAGGTATGTCTGGTCAGCCATTTCGGGGTCGGTCATGATGGTGGCGGGATTGCTGTTGACCAGCACGACTTCGTATCCCTCTTCTTTGAGGGCTTTGCAGGCTTGTGTGCCCGAGTAGTCAAATTCACAGGCTTGTCCGATGACGATGGGACCAGAGCCGATGAGCATTATTTTTTTCAGGTCGTTTCGTTTGGGCATGAAGAGCTTTCAGCGGTTAGCGGTCAGCGGGCGGGCACAGGGGCACCGCCCCTACTGCAATGATCGTATTCGATTGTAGGGGACGGTCCCTGTGCCGTCCCGTGTGTCATCGTTGAGAATCTGGTGAATGGCGGCGGCAAAATTTTCGATGATGTCGCTGGCTATCAGACTTATGTGTCCGGTTTTTTGGGCTGCGATATCGGCGGCGAGGCCGTGAAGATAGACGGCTGTGCATGCAGCGTCTGAAGTGTTGAGTCCTTGACCGATGAGTGCGGCCAATAGGCCCGTGAGTACATCTCCTGTGCCGCCGGTGGCCATTCCCGGGTTGCCGGTTGGGTTGATGTGGGCCTCGCCTTCTGGTGTTGCGACAATGGTTGGCGCGCCTTTCAGGACTATGGTGGCATCGACATCGGAGGCAAATTCCAGTGCCAGTGCAATGGGGTCGCGCTGTATTTCGGCGGTGTCGGTCAGGCGCGCAAATTCCCCGATATGCGGGGTGAGTACCAGGGGTGTTTCGCAGGCGCGAATCGCATCGAGGTCGCCGGCGAGTGCGTTGAGTGCGTCGGCGTCGATGACTGCGGGACAGCTCAGGTCGCGCACGAGGCGGCGGATGAGTTCGACGGTTTCACGATGGGTACCCAGGCCTGGCCCAATGGCTATGCTGTCGGCTGTGCGACATGCGCGTTGAATATCGCCCCGAGCGCGCAGGGACAGGCATCTGACTTGTTTTACTTCGGGAAGCGGGTGGGTCATTGCTTCGGTGACTTTGGTTTCGAGTATGTCGTTGAGGCTTTTGGGTACGCCGAGTGTGACGAGGCCCGCGCCTCCTCTTATTGCCGCGTTTGCAGAGAGTGCGGCCGCGCCTGTGAGTCCCACGGATCCGGCGAGGATATATACTCTGCCGCAATCCCCTTTGTGGGCGTCGGGTTCCCGGTGGGGAAGCAGGCGCGCGCAGCGGCGGTTGTCGATCAGGTACGTGCTGATGCGTTCGCGCTCAATTGCCGCAGGGGGTATCCCGATGTCGATGAGGTGCAATTTGCCGCATTGGGCGCGACCGGGGTAAAAAAAGTGTCCAATGCGAGGCTGTGCAAATGTGACTGTGCATGTTGCGGTTGCACAGGGTCCTTCGATTTTGCCCGTGTCGGCGTTGAGTCCAGAGGGTATATCTACGGCGACAATGGGGCATTTTGCGCGGGCGAGGGCGTTTATGAGGTCGGCGTAGATGCCGCGGGCGGGACCTCGAATGCCCGTGCCCAGGAGCGCGTCAATGGCGATGTCGGCATTGGTTAGCGCGTTTTGTACTGTTGCGATACGGTCAACCGACTGCACAATGTCTGGGGGCAGTCGGTTGAAGTTGGTTTTGGCATCGCCTGTTATTTCATTTGCGGATGTGGCTGTGAATACCTGGACTCTGGCGCCGCATTGGGCAGCTTGCCTGGCAACGACAAATCCGTCGCCGCCATTGTTGCCTTTGCCACACAGGATGACGATGTGCCGGTTTTGGAGTTCGCCCAGGAGGTTTTCTACTACCCGGGTTATGCCTTGTCCGGCGGCTTCCATGAGTTTAATGCCCGGCATACCACTATTAATTGCCCGACGGTCAATGGATGCCATCTGGGAGCCGGTGATTAGCGCGATCATAGGGGAGGGTGCGAGGTCAAGTGTGCGGTATGAGTTTCTCTGGGTCATGTTACAGGTTTGTGCCTAAAAATACAGGAAGGGCACGGGCAAAGCAAATTCTTTTTTGGTGGATGTATTTATTGGGTATTTGTTTGCTAAATAGAAGAAAAACAAAGTTTAAGTGTGGTTAAGCTGAGTTGATACAAACCGCTTGACAGAGATGGTGCGCTTGTCTATACTTTTCGGATGATGCGGTGGGGTGCGAGAGCGGTCGAATCGGGCGGTCTTGAAAACCGTTGACCTTCACGGGTCCGTGGGTTCGAATCCCACCCCCACCGCCATTTATCTTGCATTTATACAGGTCCTTTGTTACTTTCTGCTGGTCTGTTTTTGATTGCGGAGAGGTGCTGGAGTGGCCGAACAGGGCAGACTGCTAATCTGTTGTAGGGGTTTTCCTCTACCGAGGGTTCGAATCCCTCCCTCTCCGCCAAATATTCGCGGTTAATTGATAGGTTGATTTTTGATGTCTGATACGGTTTTGCGATTTGCGCCGTCTCCCACTGGTGGGTTTCATGTGGGGAATGCGCGAACGGCGATTTTTAATCATCTTTACGCGAAGCACTATAAAGCAAGGTTGTTGTTGCGCGTTGAAGATACGGATCGAGAGCGTTTTACAGAGTCGTCTCTTCAAACGATTCTGGATGGTTTGAACTGGCTCGGTGTTGATTTTGACGCCGAGCCAGTGTTTCAGTCGGATAATGCCGAGGCGCATAAGCAAGCAGCGGCGCGTTTGGTGGAAACTGGGCATGCGTATTATGGGTATGAGACTGCTGAAGAGCTCGATGCGATGCGCAGGCAGGCTCAGATTGAGAAGCGGCGCGTGCGCTACAATCGGGATTTGACGCCCGAACGGCAGGCGGCTTATGAAGCCGAGGGGCGGCCCAGGGTTGTGCGGTTTAAGGTGCCTGCGGGTGAGACGGTCTGGCATGATCGCATTCGGGGGGTGCAGCGGTGGGATAATGCCGAGGTTGAAGATTTTGTTTTGTTGCGGCCCGACGGTTCTCCTGTTTACAATCTTGCGGTGGTGGTTGATGATCACAATATGGGTGTGAATCTGGTGTTGCGGTCTGCGGACCATTTGTCGAATACGCCCAAACAAATTATGCTGTTTGAGGCGCTTTCATGGATGGTGCCCGAGTATGGGCATTCGACGCTGATTTTGGGTCCTGATGGTAGCAAGTTGTCAAAGCGCCATGGTGCGACGACGATTTCGGAGTATCGGGAGCGGGGTTTTTTGTCGGATGCGATGTTTAATTATCTCGCGTTGTTGGGATGGGCACCCGGGGATGAGCGCGAGGTGTTTGCGCGCGGTGAGTTGGCGGAGGTGTTTTCGGTTGAGGGGTTGCTCAAGCGGGACGCGATTTTCGACGAGAAGAAGCTGGTCTGGCTCAATGGCGAGCAGATGCGTCTTCGTCCGGTGGGTGCGGTTTTGGACGATGCGATACCGATTTGGATTGCGGAGGGGTGGCTTACGGAGGCAGAGGCGTCTGAGCGGCGGGATGAGTTGATGAAGATTGCCGAGTTGTTGCAGCCGCGATTGCATACGCTCGAGGATTTGAAGCATACGAGTTATTTTTTTGTGGACCCGGAAGTGTATGATGCAAAGACGGCAAAGAAGAATTGGAAGACGGATACGCCCGAGCGCGTTGATATGATGATTGAGCGTTTGCAGGATTTGGATTCGTTTGGCGAAGGCGATATCGAAGGTGTGACGCGCACGCTGGCTGGTGAATTGGGCATATCGGCTTCCAGGCTTATTCATCCTACGCGTCTCGCGCTTTGCGGCGTTGGGTTTGGGCCAGGGTTGTTTGAGTTGATGGCTGTGCTTGGAAGGGAAACCTGTGTTCGCCGGCTGAAAAAGGCGCTGGAGGTTTTGGGGTCGTGATGGTGCGTGTCATCCCGAAACGCTGATTACATTGTTGCCCCCTGGTCTAATGGCAAGACATGCGGCTCTGGACCGTAGAATCGGGGTTCGAATCCCTGGGGGGCAACCAACTGTCTCTTCTCGCTGAACTGTGATCTATCTTCAAAGGTCGTAAGTTTCTGTTGCAACTGAGCAACACTTACGGCCTTTTGTTTTGGCTCTGCATCAACATCGCCGTCATCGCGGCAGGGTATTGAGCAGTCCTCAGCTCCCGTCATCGCGGCAGGGTTTAAGCCGCGATCCAGTGATTTTTGCCTGTCATCTCAATCGCGCCCTGGCAATTTTCTCCCTGAAGTAAGGGATAATTCTTTCACCATACCGCTCATTTATCGCTCAAAATGTACACTTTTACCGCCAACACTTGTGCTCCTCTATCTCCGCTTCAACAGGCAATCCACAAATTCAAGTTGTGAACAACGGTGCGATACTGCATATTGAAGGCATAATGAGGTGCCTGCGTTTCTGTCGAGCCTCTTTTATCGCGCAATTTTGTGATATTTACATTTTTGGCTTGATATTTGCTTGGGTTCTGACTGTTGCGTTTGTCCAAAATACGACCAACCTTCAGACCAGGGCATCTCACATGGCAGAATTTGATACGATTTCAAAACACCTGATTCAAACTTATCCCGACGACTTCGCTAACTTCACCCTCGGACGCGAGGACGTTGAAGTTCTTGCAGTCATTGACACAGAGCAACTCACTGTTGAAGCACACCGAACCGATAGCCTGATTCGCGTGAGCATCGATGGCGAGGAAGCATTAGTTCACAACGAGTTTCAAACGACTGATAGCACCAATCCGCCTATGCCGCGCCGCATGGTCGGCTATATCGGACGTGCCATTGAGCATCATGGCCTGCCGATATATTCCAACGTGATCTACCTGCGTCCCGATGCTGGGCGGCGCGATCCGGGGCACTATGTCCAGGAGCGGCGCGGCTACCACATCGCGATTCAGTACAAGGTGATCAGACTGATTGAGATAGAAGGTCAGCGCGTCCTCGATGCGGGGCATTCGGGTCTGATTCCTTTCACGCCGTTGATGAAGCCACCTGAAGAGATGACCTCAGATGCGTGGTTACATCAGTGTATTCACACGGCTCGGACGCGCCCCATCGCTCGGTCGTCCAGGGCCGATTATCTCGCTGGCATGGTGGCATTGAGTGAGTTGGTATATGAGTCCGAAACCATTTCTGATATCATATTCAAGGAGGGCATCATGGATCTCATCCGCGAATCATCCCTTATCCAACGCTTTACCCAACAAAGCAGAGAGGAAGGCAGAGAGGAAGGCATTGAACAAGGACTCAGGGAAAGTATCCTCGACGTGTTGAAAATTCGATTTGATCTCCGCGAGACAGATCCCCTATCTGCTCGCATCGCGGCCATCGACGATTTGCAACGCCTCAAGCAGTTGCACCGCGCGGCGGTCCAGGTGGTCAGTCTTGAAGCATTTCAGCATCTGTTAGATGAATGATGCGATTTCCGGTTCAGGATCGCGGCTTGTTCATGTAATTTTTTCGAATCTTGAATTTTGGACCAATATTAATATTAAAGTTTGGACTTATATTGACACTAAAATTTAAGAAGATAGGTAAAGAGATCCCTACTAATCCAATCGGTGCCAACACATAACAGGCTATGTTTTCCAGGACTGTGTTCTCCTCACGTACCACGCCAATGTTCTGCGTCGCTCGCAACCCCCATAGATTGGTCGCTGTCACCGTCACCGTCGTATTGCCCGCCTTCGCCCCAGGTTTGATGATCACCTTACTACCATCCACGCTCACCGTTGCAATGGCTGTATCACTCACCGCCGCTGTAAAATACAAGGTGTCTCCATCCACATCACTGAATTTGCCCGATACATCCACAGTCACGGGACCAACACCTATCGTCACGGGATCAATCTTGCCCAACGCTACAGGTGCTTGATTCTTCGGCGGATTAGCTATCCCATTCCCATAAACAGGGGACAGTATGGCAATCAACAGTGCCAAGGCGATAATACCAAAAGCCCTGATTCGTTTACACATGGTTTTCTCCTTTTTGTAGCGTGGAAATTTGAAATTTGAAATTGAGGTTGTGCAACGTGGACGCCTGCACAACTGGTTGACAAAATCGGTAAAAATAAATCTATTAGAAGATTAACTGTACACCCGAGTCTCTCATTTTTCGGGGCAGTACTTTGAATGCGGTCGCCCAGAAGAAACTTCTGATTGCGAGGAAATCGCTCCAGCGTGGGCACCAGCCACAGGATAAACTGGTAATGTGACTTCAATGTCGGTCCAGTTTGACGTGCGCTGACTCTTGATAGATCATTCAAAAGATAGACTCCTGATGTAAAGAATCAGGAGCTAAAAAGACCGGGCAACTCGAAAACCGAAGTGGCTGATCCGGGAATCGGTGGAAGCCGGACCGCGATTCGCAGAACGCAAGTCCCCCGGCAACTTGTAACACGAACCACCACGCAACACGCGATAGTCGCAGTCCTCAGACTCCCACGCAGAACCGTCTGTAGGTGCGCCCTCGTAACCGGACTTCCAACAGTCCTGTACCAGCTCCCACACATTCCCGTGCATATCGTGAACGCCCCAGGCATTGGCTGCGAACGATCCCACAGGCGCCGTCCGCGTACTGTCCCACTGACTGCCGCAACCCCTGCAATTGGCGCGGTTGACACCTATGCTGTCCCCCCAGCTATACGCTGTCTCCGTACCTGCACGCGCCACATACTCCCATTCCGATTCATTCAATAAACGATATGATTGCCCCGTCCGTGCTGACAACCAACGCACATAAGACTGCGCATCGTCCCAACTCACATTCATCACGGGACGATTCCCGCGGCCCCAGCGCATATCATCCGGAATACGGCTTCCACAACCACCTGCATCCAGACAGGCATACCATTCGGCAAATGTCACCTCATATACGCCTACGGCAAACCGGTAATCTATACGCACCCTATGCAGCGGTTCTTCATCATCATCATGACTCGCCTCACCCCTGGATGATCCCATCGTGAACGATCCCGACGGCACCACCACCATCTTTGGACATTCAGCACAATCTTGAAAAGTCTCGCCAGGTGAAGGCCCACTATCCCCGGTGTTCTGTTGTGACCAAAGGGGAAAGCTCAGAAAAATTAATGCTCCTATACAAATACAGTGACGATACATCTTGTCTCTCCTTCTTGTATCTTAAGTTGTCAGGGGCAGCTATCATTTTTAGCATCCCACCCATCCTGGACGCCTGCTTCAAGCATGCAGGCGTGACGAGTACCAATTGTCATCGCGGCATGGTGTTCAGCCGCGATCCAGAAGGTTTTTTGCTGAATGCTGATCGTTACTTCTCACTTACTTTATTCTTTTTCCATGATCTCGGCGTAGGCTTCAGGACTGTGTTTGCGGATCAGGTCCAGGATGCCGCCCGGATTCACGCGCATATGATGAATATCGAACCAGTTGCTAACGAATAATTCCTCTTTGTTGTGGTAACGCCAGAGCAGGCGGCGAAATGCCTCCTGAGCATGCTTTGCGTCCATGTAATGGTCTTCCGGCAACTCGTATTCACCTTCTTTCAAAGGATATTTATACTTCGACAGAAATTTTCCCCAGTCAGGACTGCCGGGCGTGTCCCAGCCCCATTTGCCGGGTGAAGACAAAATGCCGGGGTTATTCAAATGGATATATGCGTCCAAAAGACCAGTACTCATGCTACTGTCTTCCGAATAGAACTCTTCCGGCAATGGAGAAAGGTCATAGGTTTCGAGAGAAAAGCTGAAGTCCACGTACTTGATTTTGTCCAACACGTCCTGGCTGACGGACACGATGTTATCGTCGTCGAAGAATGATATTTCAGTCTCCATGCCATTCTTCCACGCATACCGGCCTGTGAGCAGACACGCCCGAGTCGGAGAGCAGATCGGCTGGACGTAGAACTGGGTGAGTTTGACGCCCTCATTGTTGAAGAATAAATTAAGTGCAATATCCTTGCCAACATCAATATCCTAAACAATTTTATTTGTAAAGTATTATTTTTAAATGATATATAGGAAAAAGATTATAAAAAAAGCCAATCTAAATTTTATATTTTTAACGATATATCGTTAAAAACAATTTGGATTGACTCTGAAAAAGTTTATTCTCAAATATTTACAATAAAAAAAGCGATATATTGCTATTAACGATATATCAAGAGTGTTTGATCCTCAGTTTAAGGACGTTTAATCCCCAATTTTTCATTTTGCTATACAGGGTAGAAGGTTCTACCCAAGCATCTTATGCCAACTGTTATACACCAAAACCTGTCAAGTCCAACCCATTTTATTTAGCTATCAAGTCCTGATAGCGCAACCTGCTCATAGCAGGTGCTTTGTCCTGGATATTGTTCTTGGATCATTTTCCAAAATTTCCTTCTTTGTCTCTCCTTGCTTTCAAGCTGGAATAACGGCTGCAACCGATATACAGTCAGGAAACTTAGTCTTGGGTCTGAGTCATCTATTTTCAAGATAAAATCTTTAATTTCTTCATCCAACTTTTTTAATAATAGAACGCCCCAGCATTGTTGTGCTGGGGCATATTTTTTGTATTTCGATTGTCGTGGTCAAACTATATCAGGTGGTCATTCCGCTTCCAGAACTTCTGGATCCAGTTGATACCAGAACACCTCGCCAGAGTCGATGAGACCATGTATCCGGTCATCCTGGCGCAGGCTGGCAACAGCGGGATAGGACCGATCACCAGTGAACTTGGTCAGGAACGCAGCGTTGCGGCGTGCGCGCGCGGTATCTCGACCATTAACGGTGAAGGAGATTTCCACGGCGATATAGCACGTTGCGCCATTTGGATCCGTAGCCTCTATAATCAAGTCGGCACGTCGGAAGCTTCTCAACTCGTTTGTGGGAATACCCGATGTGTCAGCGCGGGCAAGCAGTGCTCCGAGATCATCCTGGGTAAGGGTCTTCGTCCGTTGAAAGCCCATGTCCTCGGCAATGATGGATGCCTCGCGCAGAGCGGCATCCCGGGCGTGGGACCCTTTGAGCGGACCGAGATCATCTTGAATGGATTTCACCCCGATTTTGAGTGTGCCGACATCTCCCTTGAGTGTGCCGACATCTCCCTTGAGTGTGCCGACATCCTCCTTGAGTGTGCCGACATCTCCCTTGAGTGTGCCGACATCTTCTTTGAGTGTGCCGACATCTTCTTTGAGTGTGCCGACATCCTCCTGGATAGACGTCACTCTATTTTCGAGTGTGTCAAAGCGCCGGTTCGTGGCTTCAACAAACCTGTTTACTTCAGCGACAAACTGGGTGAACTTTTCGGGCAGTTCAATCAGTTCCCGCGTCAGCAGCCGGGCACGCAGGGCATCCGTCCACTCAGGATGGTCGTCCAGGATGCGAATGAGGTCTTCTATTGTATGAATCGTGGTGTTCACAGGTTTTCCTCAATGGCCGTTTTATCCATCGTCCAATCAGCGGAACTGGGAAATAACTTGCCTGAGCCAAATCAATATAAAGAAATTGAATACATGGGGCAATCAAAGCGGCTGGCACCGTTGTCCCAGGTGCTTTTTGTGCACAAAAGGTCAGATTATACATCAGGTTCAAAAATTTCTTTTCCCCCCAGATAAGGTCGCAGGATTTCGGGGATGGTGACGCTGCCGTCTTTGTTTTGATTTTGTTCGACGATTGCAGGGATGATGCGGCTGGTCGCCAGGCCCGAGGCGTTGAGGGTGTGTACGAGTTCGTTTTTGCCGCTTTCTGTGCGTTTGAATCTGATGCTGCCGCGTCTTGCCTGGTAGTCGCTGGCATTGGATGCGGAGCTGACTTCTTTGTATTCGTTCATGCTGGGGATCCAGACTTCGATGTCATAGGTTTTGGCCATGGAGGCACTGACGTCTTTTGCGGCGAGCATGGATACGCGGTGATGCAGGCCCAGGCCCTGGGTGAGTTTTTCGGCTTTGTTGATGAGTTCTTCAAGCGCGTCTTCGGAATCTTCGGGACGGGTGAATTGGAACATTTCGATTTTGTTGAATTGGTGACCGCGAATCATGCCTCTTTCCTGCGCCCGATAACTGCCGGCTTCTTTGCGATAACAGGGGGTGTAGGAGAAGAATTTTTTGGGCAGGTCTTTTTCTGGAATGATTTCGTCCCGGTAGAAGTTGATCAGTGCGGTTTCAGAGGTGGGCAAGAGGAATTGCACTTTGTCGTCGCCGGTTTTGAGGTGGAATACGTCGTCGGCAAATTTGGGGAATTGCCCGGCGGTAAATCCGCAGGCTTCGTTGAGTATGTGCGGGGGCAATACAAATTCGTATCCGTCGTTGATGTGGCTGTCGATGAAGTAGTTGAGCAAGGCCCATTCGAGACGCGCGCCGTCGCCGATGTAGAGCCAGAAGCCCGTCCCACCCATTTTGACGCCGCGTTCGTAGTCGATCAGGCGAAGATGGGTGACGAGATCGACGTGGTCCTGGGGATCAAAGTCGGGTGCGGGTTTTTCGCCCCAGGTGCGTGCGACCCGGTTGTTTTCTTTGTCTCCGGGGGGTACGTCGTCTGCGGGTATGTTGGGGAGGTTTTCGATAAATGTGTGGATGTTTTGCTCGGTTTCTGCGAGTTCGGTTTCAATGGTTTTGATGCGGGTTGAGACTTCGCGCATTTCTATTTGTATCTGGGCTATGTCTCCGCCCGCTTTTTTTATTTGGGGGATTTGGGCGGAGACTGCGTTGCGTTTTGCGCGTAGCTGTCCCGCTTCTGCGATGTGCGTGCGGCGTTTTTCATCCCAGGTGAGCAGGTCTGTGAAGTCGATGTCGTCCATGCGTTTTTGCAATGCCTGAGCGACTTGTTCGGGGTTTTTGCGAATGAGATTGATGTCGAGCATGAAGAGGTACTCCTGAAAGGAAACGGTTAGTGGTCAGGGGTGTGATTCAGTAACTTGGACGCGGTCATTGGCGATTTTGTTGTGTGGATCCAGAGAAAGAACCCGACGATAGGCGTGCATCGCCTCTTGTGGTTTGCCCACTTTTTCGAGAGCCTGAGCCAGGTATAGATGTGCGTCAGTGTCATCAGGGGCATCTTTTATTGCCCGTTGCAAACTCAAAATGGCCTCTTCATTGCGCCCTTGTGCCAATGCGAGGGTACCCAGATTGTAGTGTGCGTTCGGAGCCTGAGTATTGAGGGTGAGATAATGGCGGTACACTTTTTCGGCTTCAGCATATTGTTTTGCTTCAATGAGTGGAAGAAAAATAGATAGAGCTATTTCTTGATTTTTCGGATACATGTCAATGGTCTGGCGCGTGGCTTGAATGGCCTCATTGGTGCGATTGAGTTTGAAGAGTAGTGGGACGAGTTTCAAACGTGCCTTGTAATGATTGGGTTGGAAGACAAGGGCTTCCCGCCACAGGGACACAGCTTTTTCGTAGTTTTTGTTATTTGAATAATACCTGGCTAAGTTGCTCAGGCATGTGCCGGCAATTAAGTGCAATTTTCCTTTGTTCGCGGAGGATTCATAAATCTTTCGCACAAGTGCTTTACCTTCTGCAATTTGGGTATCGTCCAAATACATGGATAGCCCGAGCATGAGATTGAGTTCCGGGGTATGTTGAGGATGGTTGGGGTAGTGTTTCAATCCTTCGAGCAAAATGTGAGTTGGATTTTTTCCTTCACCAAATGAAGCCAGCGATAGGCGTTGATAAGCGTCTGTGGGAATGCCCCGGGCGTTTTTTTGTAATGCAAGGGTGAAGTATTCAATTCCTTCGTCCAAAAACTCGCGGGCGAGATGCGATCTTCCCGAAGAATACAACGCAATGGCTTCGGCTTTTTTGTGGGCAAAGATACTCGATGCGAATAAAATGCCGATGATCGCGATTCCGACAATAGGCGCGACAAATTTAGGGAGGGCAAGTTTGGCTATTCTGGTGAAGGCATGATAAATACAATAACCGAGCACCAATGACGATCCCGCTGTGGCAAAATAGAAATACCGCCAGTGAAAATTCGGTTTGGTTATAAAAGGCAGCAACGCCAGAAGCGTCCATAAGGCCCAGACAGGTATTTTTCGCTTCAGAATTAGCCAGAGCAACAAGGCTGCGAATCCTATACCGACAATCAACGACGAGGACGTATCCCAATATCCCTCGGTTTTGTCCCACATTTCTACAGGTAAATGAAAGGCATATAAAATCAGGTGGCCCAAATACTGAAAGTATCGTTCCACTCCTGTGGCTGAGGACATATCTTGAAATTGTGCAGCCTGCGGGTAAATCACAATTAGACAGATCAGGCCCATACCACCCAAACAGAAAGAAGGCGCGATCCTCAAAACGGCCTCGCGTACAGAATCCGTACGCTCCCATGCAAGATACGCACAGACACCGAGAATAAAAATAGATGTGGGATGCGTACCAATGCTCAGGAGCACATAGAAAATAGCGAGTATGTTATTTGTCCATGGACGCTTGTCGGGCCAACTCAGGTATATACGCAACATTTCCAGCATAAAAATCAGGGCAAGAGGATAACTCAGCGTTTCTATCCACTGCAGATTGCGAAAGCTGGCGGCATAGAGCAAGAAAAAAGCACCGGATAGCATGCTTACAAGTGTGTTGGCTCCAGACAGCTTGAAGGCCTGAAATAGCCGGATGCTTGCAAAAAAGTGAAGTGCAACGAGCAATACATGGTAGGCAGCGGGATTTTTGCCCCATAAGACGTGTCCGACTATAAATACAATTTGAACCACGGGTCGGCCAGGATGTACATTTTCTGGCGAGAACAAGCGCGATGGATTTTGCAAGACGGTTTCAGCATCCGCCATGTATTCACTATCTTCGCCTTCGAGTGGGAGAGTGGGCAAATGACTATAAGCGATGCCTGCGAGGATGCCCATTAAGACGATGTAGATTGGGGATGTCCACTTATTGTCGAGCATGAAACTCCTGAAGAGAAGCGGTCAGCAAAACAAGCTATCAGCAAAGCATGTGAAAACCGTCATCGCGGCATGTTGTTGAGCCGCGATCCACCGGGTGGTGACTGGGCGGGAGCTGATAGCTGACTGCTAAAAGAGCAAAATGTGCCAATTTGTTCGTCGATATGTGGTCATTTTGACCAGAATGTTCCATTTTTGGCACATGAATTTTACAATTAGATATGAGTATTTTTTAATTAAGTTCTTTGAAATCAATAAATAAATAAAATTTTTTAAAAAACAAGAGAACTGGCACCGGATTTGCTCATGCATATAGGTAACGAAATACTGTCACCTATAAAAGGAGAACACATGACGCGCATCGATCTGGAAAAACGCAACCAAATGGCTTATCACGCGCTTTATTATGCCATTCATGGTGATATTGACCGGTCTGAAAAGATTCGGACAGTGCTGCGCTGGGATCACGATACACGGGAACGGGTTCCCGTTCGTGAATTTGCTTAAAGGCGGTGAGACGTGAGACAAAGCTCCCCCTCTCACGTCTTACCGCCTGGGCGGTGTTGGGTGGTCTCTTACCTTTTACGTCTTACCTCTTACCTTAGCGGTTAGACCTCTTTGTTGTAGTGCGTCTTGCGCTTTTGCAAAGCCATCTGTCGCTTCGCGGTCTCTGCCCCATTCGACGAGTTCTTCCATGCCGTGTTGAAAACTGACACTGGGTTGAAAGCCCAGTGTTTTTTTTATGCGCGAGATGTCGGCAATGCTGTGGCGGGTGTCGCCCTGGCGATAGGTTCCGGTGATGTCGGGCGCGAGGTGTTCGATGCCCAGGATATTGGATAGGGTCAGGGCGATGTGTTTGATGGATGTGCCCGTCCCGCTGCCCACGTTAAATGCCTGGTAATCTCCTTCGGATTTTTCCATGGCGAGGATGTTGGCCTGTACGATGTCGTGAACGGAGATGAAGTCCCGCGATTGTTTGCCGTCTTCGTAGATGACTGGATGTTTGTTGTTTTTGAGGCGGCTCATAAATATGGCAGTTACACCCGTATAGGGGTTGGAGAGTGATTGCCGGGGACCGAAGATGTTGAAGTAGCGCAGGGCTACTGAGGGAATTTTGTAGGCGCGACCGATGTTGAGGACCATGTCTTCTTGATGTGTTTTGGTTTGTGCGTATATGGCGTAACATAAGCGTTCGGTGTCTTCGGAAATAGGTGCTGGTGGCATGTCCTGGTCGCACAAGGGGCACTTGTGTTCCCAGTGGGCGTTTTTTAGCTGGTTATTTGGGCGAGGACCAGGGTGTTGTGTACCGTGTTCTGCACATGTGCAGAGGCCCTCGCCATAGCTGGTTTGCGAGGCTGCGACGATGAGTTTTTCAATGTTGTGATTGTTGTTGACGAGGATGTCGAGCAGGTTCGCGGTGCCACCGGTGTTGATGTCAACGTATTTTTTGATTTCGTATTGGGATTGTCCCATGCCAACTGCGGCGGCTTTGTGGAAGATTATTTCAATGCCTTGAAGGGCTTTTTTTAAGGCGTCGTAATCGCGCACATCGCCCTGGATAAATTCGGCATGGGGGTTGGCATAGTCCGGCAATTTGCGGTTGGGGTGTACCTGCGGGTCCAGGTTGTCAAAGATGCGTACGCGGTGCCCGCGTTGTACGAGTTCATCGGCGAGGTAAGAGCCAACAAAGCCCATGCCGCCGGTGACGAGAATATTTTTGGGTGTCATTTATTTGAGGATTTTTCGAATGTTGAATTTTTCGTTGGGTTGTGGTCCTCGGGTCAACATGTCTGCGAGCAGGCCCGTGCAGATAAATTGCACGCCGAGTACGGAGAGGAAGACCCCGAGCATCAGCAGGGGGTACCGGTTTTGAATGGTGCCGGTTTGGAACCAGAGGGATGCGATGAATGCGTTGATGAACATGCCTATGATGCCAAATATGAGGCCCACGGTGCCGAACAGGTGAAGGGGACGGCCCATGTATCTTCCGATGTACATGACGGTGAGGAGGTCAAAAAATCCTTTGAGCAGGCGCCCCCAGCCATATTTGGTTACGCCAAATTGTCGCGGGTGGTGCTGGACGGGAATCTCACCGATGCGGTACCCTTCCATGTGGGCGAGTACGGGGATGTAGCGGTGGAGTTCGCCGAGTACGCGTATGTCTTTTGTGACTTCACTGCGATAGGCTTTGAGGCCGCAGTTAAAGTCGTGTATGTCAATGCCCGATACATAGCCCGTGACCCAGTTGAAAAATTTGGAGGGCAGGGTTTTGCCCAGTGGGTCAAAGCGTTTTTTCTTCCATCCGGAGACGAGGTCATAGCCTTCTTCGATTTTGGCGAGGAGGTTGGGGATTTCTGCCGGGTCGTCTTGCAGGTCGGCGTCCATGGTGATGATGTATTTGCCACATGCGCGTTGAAATCCGGCGGTATAGGCAGCGGCTTTGCCAAAGTTGCGCCGAAATTGGATGACTTTGACTTCGGGATAGGTGTTGTGCAGGTCTTCCAAAACGCGGATTGACCCATCGGTGCTGCCGTCGTCAATGAAGACGACTTCGTAGGTGAGGTCCTGGGTAGCGAGCACGCCGCGGATTTGTGCCATGAGCGGGCGCAGGCTTTCTTCTTCGTTGAGCAGGGGTATGACGAGGCTGAGGTCGGGCATGGGCATGTGTTGTTGAGGTTAGAGATGAAAATTAAACACAAAGATAGCAAAGCGCGCGTTTTTTTACAAATATGAAGGGGCGGGAAATCAGTATTTTTTTCGGGTAGTCACTTGAATTTTAAGATATAGGTGTTGGGATTGCGTACGTCAAGTTCTTAATTGTGTTAGAAATCTATTTTTTATATATTTACAAAGATATATCCAGGTAGGAGATTGTGACAGGATGGCAGATAATACAGACGAAGAAAGGGTCTCTATTTGGAGTACCGGAGACACAGAGAGAACATGGCTAATGATCTTGGCCTCGGTGTTCTTTTTTTCTTCTCTATCACTGGCCCTTTGGTACAATTGGGGCAAAATTGCTAAACCTGATTACGATGCAATTATTACGGTAATCAGTAATATAGGATCCATAGGTCTTTCTGCTATCACTTTAGCATTCTTTATTATAGAGGGGGTAAATCTCATGATCGTTCCAGTTCAAAAAATTCGTGCTGAGACTGAAAGATATCTTGCAAAACGCTTTAAGGAAGGTCAAATGAGAGGGCATGAGGAAACCATAGCAATGGTTAAAAAAATGTATCCGGATATTGATATAGAAGCCATTCGTGCTGCTTTAGAAGATCAAAATGGGAGTGCGGCAAACAGTGAATGAGTACACCATTTTTTACGCAGTGCAAGGAGCATCAAGCTCTGATAGGTAAGTCTCACAAAGCAAGCTTGTGTAAGCAGGTCATCGACGCGGTCCATGACCTGCTTTTTCTTTAATTGCCCACCCTGATTCAGCAAAGCGTGCGTTTTTTTACAAATGTGAATGGGGTTAAAATGTACTGTCGTTGTGCTGCGCGTGGAGGTCGAGGCGGTTATAGGCGTCAATAACGTGTGTGGTTTGTATCCATTTCATGGCCTGGGCGTTTCGAGGAATTTCGGGTGGCGGTTCAACGACGATGCGGGGATAGTTGCCCGGATAGGGTCCCCACAGTGTGCTGCTGTTGGCGCCAAAGAGTGCGATGGTTGGGATGCCGAGGGCTGCTGCGAGGTGCATGGGAAAGGAGTCAAGTGTGATGATGGCTGCACAGCGTTTGAGCAGACCAGCGAACTGAAGTAGGGAAAAACGGCCGACGAGATTTTCTGCTGGATGGTGCATGAGCGATTGCACCATCAGAACGTCTGTTTCTTCTGTGGGTCCGCCGTTGAGGAGGATGCGAAAGCCATCTTTTGCGATGTGATCGGCAATTTTTGCCCAGCGGTCGGGTAGCCAGGATTTGTCGGGGCGGCCAGATGTGACACCGAGGACCACTGCGGGTGGGCTGTTGTGCATAAATTCGTCAATGCTGGACAGGTCGGTTGTTTCGGGAAAGATGCGGAAGTTCACGGATGAGTTGCGGGTATGTGCAGGTAGGCACGCATGGGCAAGGGCCATGTAGTTATCTACGACATGTTGATTGGGATTATAAGGGACGGCATGTGTCCAGGCCCAGCGCGATTTTAAGACGTCAAATCCCCAGCGTTCTTTTGCGCCGAGCAGGCGAGAGAATGCGGCGGCTTTTGCGGCGATGCGAAAGTTGAGAATGCGGTCAAATTGCTGTGATCTGATCTGGCGAATGATTGGCAGGAGCGACCACCACGAGGGATTTGCGCTGCGGTCGAGCCAGGGGAGATTGCAGATCAATATGTCGTCGATGTCCGGGTTTCCCGTTAGAATAGGAGATGACCAGGAACTGACGAGGGCGCTGATGTGGGCGTCTGGTTTTGCCTGGCGAAGGGCGTAGAGTGCTGGCGTGGTGAGCAGCAGGTCGCCGATGTGATCGGGGCGGAAGATGAGTATTTTTTCTCGGGTGGTCATTTGAATGTTAAGACGTAGGTGTTGGGATCGCGTACGATGTGGAGGATTTTAAATCGATTTTCATGTGCCTGGATGGCGGGGACGAGAAATTCGGGTGTGGAGCGGAATCCGATCTGGTCAATGACGACGATGCGGATTCCCTTTTGTTCAAAGTCGGCAATGACCTGATCCGGAGCTTTCCATGAGTAGCCCGTGGCTTTGCGGTTGGCAACCGCGTTCATGAGATACGGCTTGCGGCAGGCGATTTTGACATCGGATTCGGTGTTGTCTCTGATCCATTCTGCAGCGGCAAAGTAATTGTCCCAGTTGGGTGACAACTGTCCAATGCGTTCGGCGAGGTCGTTGGTTGCAAAGATGTTTGAGCCGAGGAGAAAGAGAAAGAAGAATACGGTGCCCGTGCGGCGGGCCTTTTTTTTGAGTGCTCTGGCGAGGAGTTGGAGGAGTTCGTCCATGCTGGTGAGGATGGCGTAGAAGAGGATGGGTATGGCCGGGATGAGAAAGCGCGTGTCGGACCAGACATGGGGCCAGAGGATGTAGAGGCCCAGATAGCAGGTGAGGTACACGATGAGCAAATGCCGTTTTATGAGTCCGGCGATCAGGGCGTAGAGGATCAGGACGGAGAAGACGATGCCGACAAAATAGTTGGCGTCGATAAAACTGGGTAGAAAGATGTAGGGGATGATTTGCAGGCCGTAGATTTCGAGATTTGCGAGGATGCGTTCGATCAGGGTGGTGAATGTGAGTGCGCCTTCTTCTGGACGGTAGGGGTTTATGCTGAGGAGTTGATTGATGTAGTCGTTTCCACCGAGTGATGCGTTGCGGATTTGATAGGGGAGGGCAAGGAGGAGGCTGCCGACGGCGATGAGGCCGGTTTCTTTCCATTTTTTGTGCAGGGCAAAGAAAATTATGCCGGTAGCGATGAGGATGATGCCTGCGCTGCGAATGTAGTAGGCGGCGATCATGGCGATGATTGCGAGTGCGAGCGTGGATAGGGTGTTGGTCTTTTGTGCGCGGTGAAGGAGGAGGAGAGCAAGGAGAGAAAATAGCAGGAAGGGGATTTCGGACATGACCTGGTGCGAATAGTCCAACAGGAGGGGGGAAGCAAGACATAGCGCGCTTACGCCGAGTGCCATGGTCGAAGCGGCAAAGCGGCGGATGAGGAGATAGGTGAGTGGGATTGAGATGGCGTAGAGGAGGACGATAAGACTTTTGAGTGCGATGAGGTTGCCGGGGAAGATGATGTCGGTAATGGCGAGGAGGAGCGGAAATCCGAAGGGGTATTTGGTGTGTGGGATGGGTTCGCCTTCAATGGTTTCCGAGAGTCCGTGTCCATCGGCAAGAGATCGCCCCAGGTTGATGAATTGGGCATTGTCGCCGGTGAGGGAGAGGTTGGCGTCGAAAAGAAGAATGCCCATGAGCAATCCGCACAGACCGAGCGCAGGCAAAAAATAGGGTTTGCGTTCGTGCTGCGCGAGGTTAAAGGACGGAGAGGTCGCCTTTTGTTGGCGTTTTTTTTTCATGATATAGATAATTTTATTTAGTGGTCTCTTAACTTAATCCACGGGTTTTAGCCGTCATCGCGGCATGGGGTTTGGTCATTTTGTGGGATTCCTATAGCGGACAATAGGACTTGCCAAAAGTGTCCGAACTACTGGGGCTGAAACGCCAATTTGGGTGCGCTCATTTCAGGATTTGCCAAAAGTTCTTCTAATATGGTCTTGGCATTTGCATGTTCTGGATTGATAGACAGGGCTTGTTTGTATGCCGATATCGCGTCCTCAATTTTTCCTTCCGTTTGGAAAAGGACGCCCAAAATAAAATAATTTTGTTCATCTTTTGGATCTGTTTTTACAGCCAAGCGAAAAAACTGAATAGCTGCGTCAATATCGCCGCGTTCATAAAGTGCGATACCGCTTTTCCATATATAAGGAACATAGACCGGATCTCTTTTGACCACAGATGAATATGCCCGAACCGACTCCGAAATTCGGTTCTGTAAGGATAGGACATAGGCATAATTTAAGATGCCTTTATCATAGCTTGGATCTATCTGTATTGTCTCATGATGCATTTGAAGAGCTTTGTCAAGGTCGCCTACTCGTTGATAGGCTACCCCTAAGTTATTTGTCAAAAGAGAAAATTTTAGCTCGTATTCTGATAGAACACGCTCATAATATGTGATCGCTGTTTCAGGATCATTTTTATGATTATCATAAAAATTCGCATCATGCCATAGGTAGTACCCTTCGTAAATTTCCATTTTTCGCAAACTGAAAATTGTAAAACATGTAATGATCAGCGAAAAACAGGCGAATTTTAAGCGTGAACTTAAGGGAAGAATAGAATAGAACCAAAGCAAAAAGACGGCAAAAATTGCTGACCCACCTATCGCGGGAGAATACCAATATCGGGGGAAGAAGGAGTAATTATCCCATAATGTATAAGGCAAAATTGTCACAAGAATCCATGCAGAGGCAAAACAAACAGTTTTGGACTGATAGGCAGCATATCCCAATCCAGTCAGGATTATCAATCCCGCTGCTACATACCAATCGAAATAGGCTTTCGGGATATCAAAAGGAGCACCGGCCTCCCAGCCAAATGGTGCAAAGCTCCAATTCAAAAAAAGCCGACCTATAAAAAAAGCGAAGTTGTAGGGTATATGTAAGCCCAGACGATAGTTTTCTTGATTTGATGGAAGATTCTGGTAATAGATATCATTAATTAAAAAGAGCATGGCAGCAACAACAAGAAACGGTAATAGAGCCGTGAAATCCTTAAAACGCGGCTTTGATTTGTGTTGCAACCACAAAAGAAGAATAATCGCAAAAACAACTCCTAATGATTCGTAACTAAAAATTGTCGCTGCATAGGCAAAAGAAGCGAAAGTGAGATGGACTTTGCGATTGGATGCCAGATATTTTGCAAAAAAGAGAACAGATGTCATGGCAAAGCCAGTTCCCAAAAGTACGGCACTGGCTGCCACCCAGTAGATTGCTTCATAGTGCGTTGTATTGATCGCAAATAAAAATCCACCCAGGGCTGCGAGCTTAGGGCAAGAAAAAAGCGTAAGTAAGAGCTGGGCACACAGCAGGCTGTTGAGAACATGAAATAAGATATTGAGAATATGATATCCTCTTGGATCTTCACCAAAGACCTTGTAAGCTGCATAAAAATAGGAGGATAAAACAAACCGCAGCCGTAATGCCGTCTTTTCAGGTGAAAAAATAGAAGTTATGTTCTCCTGTGCGCTCTGTGCTTTTTTAATATGATCGAGATCATCATAAGACCAGGGGTGATTGCGTAGCCCTGCGAAACCGACACCACAAAGGCAAGTTATACACAGAATATAGACTAACAGATAACGAGTTGGTATTCTGTCACTCATTAAAAATTTCCTATCCACTATTGTAACAGCTTATTTTTTCAAACATGCTTTAAAAAATGCTTCATACTGCGATGCTACGAGCCGGTGGTCGCATTTGGCCAATACGTTTTCGCGTGCTTTGCGCCCTATTTCCGGGTTGACGGGTGTGCTGGTGAGTTGGAGGATTTGTTTGGCAAAGGCGTCGGTATCGTAACGCGGGATGAGATATCCACTTTTTCCGTGTTCGATGACTTCGTGTAGCGATGGGAGATCAAATGCGACGATGTTGCGTCCCAGTGCCATTGCGCCCAATAGCGAGTGCGGGATGAGGTTGAAGGTGGTGGTGATCACAACGCACCGCGCTCTGGCCTGGTAGTCGGGCATTTCGTTTTGGGGGAGGGCGCGTGTGGAGACATTGGGATAGTTTTTGGGGTCGATTTCGGGATTGACGCCCAGGAATTCGAAGTGTACTTCGGGGTCTTGTTCATAGACTTTGTGTATGATGGGTTCCAGGTATTCCCAGCCCATGATGTCGCGCGAGGCAAAGTGATTGCCCACGCATAAGACGCGCTTGGGGTCGGGGTCTTCTTCTCTTAAGGTGAAGATATCCGGATCTACCGGGCAGTACATGACTGCGGAGTCTATGTTCCAGCGTTTCAGGAGATATTCGCGGCCCCATTCGCATACGCTGATTTGATGGGCGAATTTGTACACGGTTCCCGCAAAGCGCCTGATTGATGGAATCCACCAGTGGGTGAGTACTATGGGAATGTGGGGACGGAGTTTTTTCCATTTGTACAAAAAGGCATGCCCCACGTCCTGTGTTGAGCCAACCCATAGGACATCGGGATTGCTCGGCCATTCGCGTTTGACGCCCTGAGCTACTGGTGCGCGTTTTTCATCCCATTTTCCAACGCCTTCGGTGAGGTAGATTTCATGTCCGCGTGCGACCCATTCGCGCAATAGACTTTCCTGTACGCCTTCGTGACAGGCATAGACCTGGATTTTCATAATAAGGTTCTCCGATTATATGAGCCGCTTCTGCCAGCTTGCGACAATTTCGGCAAAGGTGTCTTCGAGGGTTTTTGTAATGTCCCAGTTGGGATAGTGCGATTTCATTTTGCGGAGGTCGCTGTAATAGCATATATGATCGCCTTCGCGATTTTGGTCGGAATAGGTGTATTGCATTTTTTTGTTAGAATACCGGGCGACGAGATCAAATGCTTCGAGAATGGAACAACTGTTGTTTTTTCCGCCGCCTAAGTTATAGACTTCGCCGCATCGGGGCGATTGGACAAAGGCCCACATGAAACGGGCGACGTCGAGGGCGTGAATATTGTCGCGTACCTGTTTGCCTTTGTATCCAAAGATCGTGTACGTGTGGCCTTCCATGTTGCATTTGACCAGATAGCTCAAGAAACCGTGGAGTTCAACGCCGCTGTGATTGGGACCGGTGAGGCATCCGCCGCGCAAGCAGCAGGTGGGCATGGAAAAATAACGCCCGTATTCCTGTACCATAATATCGGCGGCGACTTTGGATGCGCCAAAGAGCGAGTGCACGGATTGGTCAATGGTAAATGTTTCGGGGATGCCGTGTTTGTAAGCGGGATCGTCGTAATCCCAGCGGGTGTCCAATTCTTTTAAGGCTATATGGTTGGGGGCATCGCCATAGACTTTGTTGGTGGACATGTGGATAAAGGGGGATTCGGGGCAGGTTTGACGTGCGGCTTCGAGGAGGTTGAGTGTGCCGACGGCGTTGGTGTCAAAGTCGTCGAAGGGGATGCGTGCGGCGAGGTCGTGTGAGGGCTGGGCAGCTGCGTGTATGATGGCGTTGGGTCTAATTTGAGATAGGAGTTCGCAGATGCCCGTGCGGTCGCGGATGTCTATTTCGTGGTGGTGGAAGTGTTTTGTGACGCTGTTGAGGCGTTTTTGATTCCAGCGCGTGTCTCCCTGGGGACCAAAAAAGACGGCGCGTTGGTTGTTGTCAATGCCGTGGACAATATATCCCTGTTCGGCAAAATAGATGCAGACTTCTGAGCCGATGAGGCCCGATGAACCGGTAACGAGGAGGGTTTTCATGTATGAGCTTTCAGTCTGTGATTTGACCGATTTGTTTTTTTGCAGAAAAAAACATAGGGTTTTGATGGGGAAAGGTCAAGTTATCAACATTTTATTTATATAAAAATGTCGCGATGTCGTTTGGGTCCCAGAGGTAGAGGTGTGGGTCGCGGAAATTTTTGAGGGTGTCGGTAAATCCGGATTTGGAGGTGATGAGATAGAAAGCGTCCGAGGTTGGGAGGTTTTGTGCGCGGTGTTTCAGGGTTTGTAGAACGTCTGTGCCAACGGGGGTGGATGTCCATTTGCATTCGACAAAGAGGGTTTGCCGAGTTTCCGGGTTGAGGGCGACGAGGTCTATTTCGCTTTGTCTGTCCCACCAGCGTCCAATTCGGTGAAAGTAGAAGGGCGCGGCGTTGTGGTGGTTGAGTTTGATCAAGAGTTCTCGCGTGATATTTTCAAAGGCAAAGCCCATGAATTCCGAAACGCAGGTATTGAGGCGATTGAGAAAATAGGGGAAATTGCCCGATTCGTAGATGCTCAATTGCCGGTAGATGAATCGCATCCAGAATGTGATAAAAGGGTCGCGGATTTTATAGCGACTCTTTTTTGTTTTCCAGGATCGCTCGGTGATGGGTACTTCGCGTTCGATGAGGTCAAATAGGTCGGATAATTCGCGCAGGTATTTGGACAGGCTCGTGGCTGGCAGTCCGGCGGGACCTGCGATTTCAGATCGGCGGGTTTTGCCAGTGGCGATGGCTTCGAGGATTGCCAAATAGGTGTGGGCCGTGTTTCCAAATTCAGAGAGGATGATGTCGCGCATTTCATTGCGAAAGGGGGCAAAAGGAGTGAACAGGGCTTGATGGAGAATGTGGGGGATGGTGCTGCCGCCCAGGCCCATGCTTTCCATAATTTCGTAATACCGGGGCATGCCGCCAAAGATGCCGTAAAGGGTCAGGATGTCTGTGGGCGATTGAAAGCCGAGTTCTGTAGCGATTTGATAGATGGCGTTGATGGGTAAAGGGCTGAGGTCAATTTCCCGGGTTAGGCGACCGTAGAGGGGTTCTTTGGCGTCCTGGAAGACTTTTTTCATCAGGCCGACGACAGAACCTATGGCGATGAGATGGATTTTGGATTGTTTGTGCCATGTGTCCCATACGCCCTGGAGGATGGAATAGATGGCGGGATCGATGGTGAGAAAGTTTTGAAATTCATCGAAGACGACGATCAGGTGCTGGTGCTGGGTTTCGGCAAAGAGGAAAACGAAAAAGTCTTTCCAATCTGTAAATGCGGGCGCGTGGGCAATGTGCGATTTGAGGGTGGCGGAGAATTCGGCGAGGAGGGCATTTGAGGGGCGTTTTTCGACAAAGAAATAGATGCCGCGGTTCTGGAGATGCTGGCGCACGAGTTCTGTTTTTCCCACGCGACGTCGCCCAAAGATTGCGGTGAATTGAGAATATTGTGCAGATCTTTCGGTGAGGTCTCGAAGAAGTGCCAGTTCTGTTTCTCGGTTGTAGAATTTCATTATTATTCTTCCAATAATTATTATTTTTAGAATAATAATAGAAACAGGCACAAATGTCAATGCAAAACAAGCTATCAGCGGTCAGCAAATCATGTGCTGTAGAGCCGTCATCGCGGCATGGTGTTGTAGGGGACGGTCCCCGTGCCGTCCCGTGCGATCCAGAAGTTTTTGATTTTCATCCTGTCCATCCTTTCATCCTGCACATCCTGATCATGATTTGATGGTGCGGATGACGGTTTTGATTTCGTCGATTAGTGTTTTGCGTTCAACGAGGAGCAAGCCGATGCTGTAACTCAGGGTAAAGATCGCGCTGCCGGCGAAGACGCCCATCAGAATTGGCAATGTGTTGAGCCATTCGGCACAGGCAAAGTGCATGCCGGTGCCAATGGCTGCGGCGATGAGTGGGGGGGCGAATGTTTTGGCGATGGGGATATCGACATATGCGCGAACGAGGATGAGTGCGAGGATGAGGCCGACGATGGCGATGGCGTTCATGCTTATGGCAATGCCTATCGCGTCCAGGTGATGGGCGAGATAGGGGGCAAGGATGAGGAGGATGAGGGCTTGCGCCGCAGAGAATTTTGCAATGCTTTTGGGGCTGCCTATGCTGTAAAATAGGGCGTGTACATCGTCGAGCAGGGGGCGGCAAAGAGAGTAGATAATGAGCCATTGGAGCAGGGGGGCTGCGGGTGCCCAGTCGGGTTTGAAGATGTGGATCCATCGGTCGGCTTCGAGCGCGAGTACGAGAGAGATGGGGACTGTGGTGCGAAGGATGAGGCGCGAGGTTCTGCGGTATGCTGCGGAGAGTTGGTCGCGGTTGTTCTGGTAGCGCGCGTACACAGCACCGGTGATGCGCACAATGACCATGGTGATGGCGCCGCTGGGTATCTGTGCAAAGCTGTGTGCGGCGTCGTATATCCCGCGCAGGCTCAAGGTGAAGAATAAGCTGATGATGAGTTTGTCGTAGTGTTGAATGAAAATTTTGGGTATGCCGCCGATCCAGAACCAGATGCCGTAGCGGATCATGCGCCGCGCGGCTTGCGGGTTGAAGGTGTGTAGTTGGTCTATCGGAGGGGGATGGCGGAGCCAGACGACGGTGCAATAGACGAGGATATAGGTGACGCTGTATGGGAAGAATCCGATGATGAGTGCCCATTTGCCGTATCCGAGGTAGGCGAGGATGAGGCCGACGATGGCTGCGAGGATGGTTCCCGCGGCATGTGCAAATGCCAGGCGTCCAAATTCGAGGTCGCGCTGGAGCTGGGTTTCGGCGGTGAGGGCGGCTGTTCGGAGGAGGTCGAAAGCGCCCAATATGCCCAGGGCAATGGCGACTTTGGGGTAGCTTCGGGTGTCTGTGATGCCGATGCAGGTGTTGACGAGTTCAAACAGGTGTTCGGAATAGAGGGCGATGCACAGGGCGAGGAGTGCGCTGATGCTGCCCAGGCTGACGCTGAGTACAAAGTGGGTGGGTGCGAGTTCATGGACGTTGTCGTGTTCGTGCAATAGTGCGTAGTGCAATCCGAGGTCGCGGATGGCGATTACAAGGGCGAGGATCGAATAGGCTGTTGTGATGGCGCCAAAGTCTTCGGGTACGAGGATTTGATAGATCAGCAGGAGAACGGCGAAGTTGATGAGTCGCGCGGGGTAGGTGCTGCCGAAGGTCTGTATCGCGCCGCGGGCAATGCGCTGAATGGCGGGTGCTTCAGTTGGTGTTGTCGGTTTTTTCATGGGATTTGTATATGCACAGCGCGATTGCAGCGATGAGGATGATGACACCGCCGAGTGTGATCCATCGCGTGGTGGCTACGATGGGGTCGCGGTAGGTGAGTTCGACGATGTGTTCGCCGGGTTCAAGTGCGATTGCGGTCCAGAGGTAGTTGGCGCGAATGAGGGGTTTGGGTTCGCCGTTGACGGTGGCGCGCCAGTTGGGGTGGTGGTTTTGTGAGATGACGAGGATGCGGGATCCTGGAGCTGTTGTTTGGAGTTTGAGATAGCCCTGGTGTTCGTCGTATTCGAGGCGTTCAACACTGCCCGTTTCGCCGGTGTCGGAGGTGATGCCGGGATCTTCTTCGAGTAGTGCTGTTTGTGTGGGGTAGGTGTTGGGGTCGGTCAGTTTTTGGAGGATCTGATTTTCATCGGGGATGATTTCGTATTGGGGTGCAAGATAAAACCAGGGTAGTGCACCGGGGTTGCGGTAGATATGCAGTCCCTGGCGTCCGGCGATTTTTTGGAGATAGGGGATGTTCAGTTCTGATGGCGTGACGATGTATTTGGTGTTGAGGAGGTTGAGGATTGCGGGATTGTTGACGGCTCCGGATTTGAGGATGGTGTCGTAACGCCTGATGGCAAAGTCGTTGAATCCGGTTACGAGGTCTATGCCGGGTAAGGGCATCTGGTTGTGGTCGGGTAGCGCGAATACGCGAAAGAGGGTGTTGTCTCGTTTCAGGAAGGCTACGGCGTCGGCATTGACGCGCTCGCTGGGTGGTACGCGGTTGGGGTTGATATAATTGAGAAATAGTTTGTCGATGCGCCAGGTGTCGATGAGGATGACGGTGAGGAGGACGAGGGCAAAGGTGTAGATTTGGACTTTGTTTTGTGCGCGGAGATATGAGATGGCGGTGAGTGTGCCGACGAAGAGTGCGGCGAGCAATGCGCCTTGTCCCGCGAGGGGGAGATTATTTCGGGCGATTTGGAGGCGGGGGGCGGGTATGTCCGTCCAGACGATGTTTTGCCACAGGGATAGGAGTATAGAAGGGGCGAAGGCAAATAGGAGGAGGATTGCGGTGCATATCCCGCCTGCGATGCCGATTTTTTTTGACGCCTCGGGGGTGATGTCGTCGGTTATCAGGCGGTGGAGGCCGTACGCACCGAGGGCGCATAATGCAAAGGCAAAGAGGAAGGCGATCATGCCGGGTGCGCGCAATACGTTGACGCCTGGCACGATGTAAAAAAAGAGTTTGTGCAGGGGTGTGTGGGGACCGAGGGCGTAGGCGATGGCGAGTATGAAGAGGCCCAGGAGGAATGCGATGTGGATTTTTTTGCGGATGCGCGAGAGGGCGAGGATGGCGAAGAAGAGGGGGACGATGCCGACGTATTCGGAGTTGATTTTGAAGGCGTTGCGTCCCCAGTATTTGTGGGTTGTTGTGTTTGTGTCAAAGCTGACAAATTCGGGGATGACGAGGGCGAATATTTCTTCGGGATGGAGCGACCAGGATGAGGCAAATTCATAACCGTCGTTTTGCTCAGTAACCGCGCGTTTTGACGATGTTGTTGTGTTCCAGTATTGTGGGATGACGCCTTCTGCACCTATGGCGAGGCCCAGGCAGATTGCGCCTGCTGATAGGAGGGTTTGATAGAGGGCAGTTTTTGTGTTTCGGGTACGGAACAGGTCCCATAAGAGTCTGTAGAGAAAGAGCAGGCCCAGTGCCCAGAGGGCAAAGTAGGCCATTTGGAGGTGCGGGCTGTAGATGGCGATGCCGACGGTGCCGCCGAGGATTAAAAAATAGATGATGCGCCGCGTGTCCATGCCGCGGTTGAGTGCCCAGTACATGAGGGGAAAGAGGCCGATGACGGTCATTTTTGCATAGTGCCCGGCGTGTGAGAAGGAGAGAAATGCGGGTGCAGAGGCGTAGGCCGCACCTGCGATGAGGGCGGCGAGTGGATGGAGGCCAAAGCTGCGTGCGCAGAGATACATGAAGTAGCCCGCTGTGAACATGGCGAAGATATAACGCCAGCCAAAATAGCGGTGTTCGCTGGTGAAGAGGTCGATGACGACAAGGGGATAGTATTGGGGACGCAGCGCGGAAGATTCCGGGGTGCCGCCCATGAATCGGCTCCAGTTTTTTTGGGGCAATTTGTTCAGGGCTTCTGCAAAGGGTTCGTTGCCTTTGTGAAATTCTGCGCCGGTGTCGCTGCCGTAGATCACATCGCCCGTGATGAGGATGTGATAGAAATAGCCAGTGGTGAGCAGGGCAAAAAATACAATGGGTATCCACGGGCGGGATAGGAAATGGGTGAGATCAGAAGGGGGTTTTGATTTCGCGGGCGTGCGGCGGGCAGGCATAGTTTATATCCACGTTTGAGGTTGTTGCGCGAGGATGGGTTCGCTGAGTGGGCCAAAGTAAGACCGGGTCGTCGTGAAGAAACGTGTCAACTGTCCGTTCTCATCTGGTATTAGCAGGGAGCGTATCCAATCATTCATCATATCTGGATCATCAATAACGTCAATTTGTTGCCATTCTTCATCAAGACCCTTCCATCGCTTTTCCCGCGCTGACCGGAGCCGTTCCGCGTTCAGGTTTAGAATCTCAATGGTGCGAGTCACATGGTCTGGGAGAAAATCAGCCATTTGGCAAGCATTTTCGTCTGCTTCAATCAGTCCGTTGTCAGTTACCTTCATAAGCGAAGGCAAGGCAGGTAGTATCCGAGGACCAATAAAGTTTTCGTCGTTTTGATTCCCCTTTGCCTGACCACAACTCATGTTGCGTTTCACTGGTTCAAGATAATGATTGTCCTCCAGGCCATACATCGGTCTGGTTCCCCCCATACAACAGGCCACCATGTTAGCTATATCGAGGTCCTTTGATTTGTCCAATTTATCATCACTTTGCGGAATTACATGCTCAACCTGACGACGCCATTCTTTGATTGCAATCTCACAATAGGCGCAAAGTCCATGCTGGTTTTGGGTTAGAGCATCCCTGAGTTCATTGTACGATGCTCCTGAATTGTGAGAGCGGAATTCGTCCCAATTCGTCTCATCGCCTACGGAATTGAGGTATTCAGCAAGGCCGGAAGTAGGATTGTTCAATTCTCGGAGTTTCTTCATTACGACTTTGCTCGCTGCTTAAACAGCTTGCGCCGTCGGATTTCAAGGTCAGCGCGATCAAGGGCTGGATCGTCGGGAGACAGGTCCTCCAGACTTTCTCGCAGAGTTCGGGCTTCTTCGGAATCCCACTGCCCCTCTCTGATCAGACTTCGGTATTTATTCAGGGCTTTTGTGAAGTCGTTATCGGGCCTTTCATTCACGCCCATTACCACGGAAAGAACATCTCCCGCTTCGGCACCATAAGTCGCCCCTTCCCGTGCTCCGGCAACAATGTTGTCGCCATCTCGGTACAGTTCCACAATGTGCTTTGGCTTGACTGTCGTTAGTACTTGAGGACTGTGGGTAGAGACGATGAATTGCGCGTTGGGGAATGTCCGAATGAGGTCGCTCAGGATGCGTTGTTGCCACGCCGGATGCAGGTGGAGTTCGATTTCGTCGATGAGGACAATGGCTTCGGATTGGAGTGGGTCGTTTAGATGTGGGTTGCCCTGTGCCATGCGCCGCGCCAAATCCGCCGCCAATGCGAGTACGATGCGATAGCCGCCGCTCAATTGGTTGAGGGAGAGTTTCTCTATCCGGCCTTCCTCAGTTTTCTGGGATACTACAAAACGAAGTGGATTTAACTCAGTACGCGGATCGGATATTTCCGGGAGCATGGAAGATATCGCTTGACGAATTACGAATACATCTTTGAGTTGATAATCGAAATCGCGCCGCTCTCTCCGTTCTCGAAGTTCTTCGTTTTCCTTAAAATAAAACCAGGTCAAGAGACCCTCGAAGTCCGTGCGGACGGAGAGGGCACCGTCCAGCGCGGTACGACGAGAAAGCTTGTACTGGGAAACGCGTTGCGACAATACCCTGTCTGGTATATTGGATAATATGCGATCAGTACCATAGAAGGCGACTATCGGCATATCTTTCTCTGTAGCAAGAGCCTTGTCTAATCGCCGAATCGCATCCGTTCTGGTTCTGATCATTCTCCGCGCTTCCTCCCGTACATCTGTTGCTTCCTCCTGTTCATCAGTCGCTTCCTCCCCGTGCCGTTCCCCTGTATTTCCATCTATATCGGTGGCGCAGACCCGGGGAGACGCCGCGTCCTTGCGCCAATCCTCCTCGGAGAAATCAATGGTTGATTTATAGAGATAAGTTCCCAGAATCTCAATCGCCCCCAAGCCCACTGTAATCGCGCTCAGAACACTTGTTTTGCCGTGTCCATTGGCTCCGTGCAACACTGTCAGTTTTGGGTCAAGAGGTAGCACGAGGTTTTCTATGGCGCGATAATTTTCAATTGTTACGGATTTCAATTTCACGATCGCACCTCCTTTGTTTTGGGTTTAGTCCAGCGCGTGCGGTCAACATCTGGCGCGGTAACTTTCTCGTCTCCGCGCCGATCCCAATTGATTGTATCTATATAGTAAATCAGTCGCTGCGTCAAGTGCTGCACGCTATTGCATCGGTTAAAAAAAGACTGTCCATTCTGTGCTTGTCATCGCAGTCAGTGGCCAGTAGTCAGCGAATCAACTTGAAGCCGTCATCGCGGCAGGGTGTTAGCCGCGATCCAGTGGTTTTTGCTTTTGATTCTCATCCTGTTTATCCTTTCATCCTGCAAATCCTGATTCTGACTTTTGATGGTGATAATAGATGGCTTGCCGCGCAGCGTAGATGGCGATTAGTATGAGGCAGATTACGACGAGGATGAGTGCGAGTGTCATTATTGGACTGAGGATATTTGTGCGCAGGACATTGACCCACCACATGTCGATGAGATCGTAATTTTCTATAGATGCAGAGACGAAGCGTTCAGTGCCGGAGGAGATGGTGTAGTTGAGCGATTGCCCGGTTATGAGGCGGTGGATTGCCGAGGTGATCTGGTAGTAGCCGCCGAGAATGGGGGATAAATTGGGCGAAAAGATCAGGTCGCCCATTTGATGGGGCGCGAAGATTATTGCGCCTATTTTTTTGTCCTGTACAAAGTGCGTAAAAAGATAGGGGTTCATGAGCACAGCGGGGAGTTGTATGAAGAAGCCGAGGACGGTGAGGCGGCGTATCCATTTGATATCGGCGAGAACGCCGAGTGGAAAAATACAAAAGGGGAGGATGGGAAGCAAATAACGCGGACCCCATGAGGATCCGGCGTGCCAGTCGATCATGGGTAAGAGGAGGATAAATAGGATCAGGATGAAGCCGAAAAAGAGGCGCGCTTCGTTTGGGTGCGATGATTTGAATTTTGAGCAGGCGATGGGTAAGAGGCATATTAGTGGGAAAAAAAAGATGAGGCCGCGTCCGGTGCTGAAGAGCAGGCCGTAAAAGGCGGTGAAGATCTGTGTGGGTATAAAGGCGAGATAGCCGCCTTTTTGGGCGAGGATGTCGAGGTGATATCCGGTGTGTAAGATGTTGCCGTAACGCAGGTGGTTGTGATAGGCGATTAGAAGACAGGCTGCGACGATGGGTGCTGAGAAGGCGAGGATGCGAGATGTAGAATATCGGTTGCGGCGCAGATAGAGGAGGGAGATTGGCAGAAGGATGAGGATGTAGAATTTGGTGAGGATGGCAATGCTAAGACCAATCCCTGCAAGGATGGGTGAGGGATGGCGTTTGATGAGATTGTGTGTTGCGATGAGCAAGCCGAGTCCAACGAGGGGTTCTGAATATCCATAGCCCGAGTATGGTAGGACCATGGTGCCCAGTGCAAAAGCGACTGTGAGCCATTTTGTGGTGGATGGTGGGTAATTGAAGGATTGAAGGATTAAGAAGAAGAAGAGGACCCACAGGGCGGATATGACCACGTTGGTCATTGAGGTGGTGAACATGGTGAGATAGTCGGCGGGGATATTGGGGAAGATGTGGGTGAGGAGGAGGCCAATGGCGTAGAAGGGTATTTCTGCGAGGGGCATGCCGGGACCGTATTTGGAATAGTGGCGTCCAGATGAGGTAATCGCATCGCGGTGTTTTTGCATTTCGGGCAGGGTGAAGCTTTCGTCGGAGATGACGAGGTCGCCATCGCGCACCAGGCTTTGCGCGGTGAGGTAATTCCAAAATCCATCGCCTCCGTAGTGTCCGCCTGCTGTGAGTGCGTAGATGCAGAGGAGGAAGATGAAGAGATGGGTTGTGGTTCGTTTAGTCATTGGCAACTTTCAGATAGACCTCTTCTTGCGCTTGTGCTGTGCGGTCCCAGGTGAATTGTGCAGCCCATTTGCGGCCCGCTTGTCCCAGGCGTTTGCGCAGGGGGGGATCGCGGAGCAGGTGGTTTATGGCACTGGCGAGTGCTTCGGGGTTTTCCGGTGGGACGAGGAGGCCGGTTTCATCGGCGCGGATGGCATCTGCGAGTCCGGGGATGTTGGTGCCTATGACGGCTTTGGCTGCGGCTGCGGCTTCAATGGCGACGATGCCCCAGCCTTCGTAGCGCGAGGGGATGCAGACAAAGAGGGCATGGCCCATGAGGATGTTTTTTTGTTCGGGTGTGACGGCGCCGGTAAATTCGACGCGGTTTGCGATGTTGAGATGATGGGCCATTTCTTGCAGTTCGCGTTCGCTTTGAGGGGTTCCTCGACCTGAGAGGATGAGGCGGATATCGGGTGCGTTGAGTTTGGCAAAGGCAGAGAGGAGGATGTCGATGCCTTTGTTGTGGATGTCCATGCGCCCAAAATAGAGGATGTAGTTCTCTTCTGCCCAGGGGGCTTCAAAACAGATTTGATCGACGCCGGTATAGACGAGGTGAAATTGTGTGTGGGGTGCGCGTTTTTCAAGCTGGCGTGTGACTGTGGGTGAGATGGTCAGGATGTGGGGATGAAGGCGCAGGGCGCGTTGTTCGGCTTTGCGGGCAATGTGGCCGAGCAGGGGATATTTTTTAACGGCGTGGTCGTCCATGAAGTGGAAGAATTCGAGGAGGCTTTCGCGCCTTTTTTTTTTGGATACTAAGAGGGGGGCAAAGGCCGAGAATTGATGGACCCACAGGTCGGTGTTTGCGCGGGCGATTTCGCGGGAGGCGTGGTAGGCAAAGCTCATTCGGCTCAGGAGATAGGAGCGGTCTGATCCCAGGCGGCGGATGTGTACGCCGTCTATGGTTTCTTCTCTGGGCGCGTTGGGATATGCACCTGTCAGGATGGTGATCTGGTGTTTGTGCGATAGACGACGGGCGATTTCCCAGGTGCGCAGGGCACCGCCCCCGCCACACCAGGGGTTGTCGATGTCGTCGTATGAGGTGTGTAAGATGTTCATGTTATTGTGTGACTGTTCATGAGTTCGTCAACAGATACGGTTTCAACGCCTACTTTGCCGACGACGATGCCGCCTGCGAGGTTGCCAATATACGCGGCTTCGGCAGGTGATGCGCCCGAGATGAGGGCGAGGGTATAGACTGCGGCGGCGGTGTCGCCCGCGCCCGAGACATCGAATACATCGCGGGTGGTGGCCGGGATGTGGGTGACGCGGTCATGAGGTTCGAAGAGGGCGACGCCTTTTTCGCTGCGGGTCATATAGACCTGTGCTATTTCGTATTCTTTGACGAGGCGATGTCCGGTGTTGATGATTGTTTTTTCGTCGGTATTGTCCAGGTTGAATACGCCGAGTGCTTCCGATTGGTTGGGAGAGATTGCGGTGACGCCCCGGTATTTGTCGAAGTTGCGGCCCTTGGGATCGACGATGATGGGGCAGGTGTTGCGGCGCACGGTGTCCATGAGGTCGGGTGTGACGACGCCTTTGGCATAGTCGGATACAAAAATGGCGTCGGGTGCGTGGGTACGGGCAATCGCGTCGCGCAGTTGGTGGAGGAGTTTGCCTGTGATGGGATGGGTGACTTCTCGGTCAATGCGCATCATTTGCTGTTGTTGTCGGTATTGCGTGTGTCCCATGATACGCGTTTTGGATGTGGTGGGGCGATGCGGGGTTTCGACGATGCCGGAGAGGTCAATGCTTTCTCTGGTCAGTGCGGTTTTGAGGTGTTCTCCATTGTTGTCTTGTCCGATGATGCCGGCAGCGGTGACGTGGGCACCGAGTACGCGCAGGTTATAAGCGACGTTGGCTGCGCCGCCGGGGCGATGGGTTTCAGATTCGATATTGACGATGGGCACGGGTGCTTCGGGAGAGATGCGTCTGGTTACGCCCCACAGGTAGTGGTCGAGCATGAGGTCGCCGATGACGAGAATGTGGCGATTTGAGAACGAATGGAGTATTTCTCGGAGGCGGTTTTGGGTCATGGTGCGCCTCCGTAAATTTTTTCGATGATGCTGGTCGTGGATTGACCTTCAATCAGGGGGATGGTGGTGACAATGCCTCCGTGGGATTCGACTTCTTCGCGTCCGACGATTTCTTCGGGTTGATAGTCCCCGCCTTTTATGAGGACATCGGGCAAGAGGACGGCTATGAGGTCTTTGGGGGTGTCTTCGGCAAAGGGGATAATATAGTCTATGCATTCGAGGGCGGCGAGTACGCCGGCGCGGTCTTCGAGGGGTAAGATGGGGCGGTTATGGCCTTTGAGTCGGCGCACGGATTCGTCGGTGTTGAGGCCCAGGAAGAGGGTTTCGCCATGTGCGCTGGCTTTTTGAAGATAGGTGACGTGGCCGCGGTGGATGAGGTCAAAACAGCCGTTGGTGAAGACGACTTTTGCGCCGATGTCTTTGAGGCGGTTGCGAATCTGGATGGCCTGATCGCGGGTGATAATTTTGTGGTCGGGCACGGGGTCTGCGAGCATGCAGGTGAGGGCGTGCGCGAGCAGGGGGATCATGAGTTCGTGGTGGCCGGTAAAGGCGTAGCCTGTGCCGCCTTGCATGGTGGGGCGTTGTACTACGTTGACGCGCGGGCGATAGTGCTGGATCATGTCGAAGTTGGCTGTGATGAAGTGATCGACGGTGTGGCCCAGGTTGCGGGCAACGGTGAGGGCTTTGAGAAAGAGTTCGGGGAGGATGACGGCGGAGCCAATATTGAGGTATGCGCCGCCTTCGAGGGTGGAGACGACAGAGCAGAAGGTGCGAAAGTCTTCAAAGGTTGCGCGGCCAATGGCTTCGCCACTAACACCGGGTTGCTGGTGTGTGATGTCTGTGCCAATGGCGACGTGTACAGTGGTTGGTATGTCCAATGCATGGGCATTGGCGAGGATGCTGTGGTTGCGATGGGGCAGGTCTGTGTCTGTGATTTTTTTGCCGAGTGCGCTGCCGTATCCGCCCGCTGATGCGTTGATGGTGTGGTTGATAAAGTCGCCGGTGTCTCGCGCCATGCCAAAGGAGCCGTCTTGAAGTCCCTGGGCGACGTCTTCGGATGTTTGTCCGTGCATGGCGATTTCGATATCGTGGATGGCTGTGGCGCCGTTCATGGCTATGGCAGAGATGGAGCCGCGTTCCATGAGGTCGATGAGCACGGGGGATAAGCCGCATTTGATGACGTGACCGCCAATGCCGATGGCAATGGTTTTTTTGTTTTGGATGGCATGGGCGAGTTGGCGCGCGAATTGGCGAAAGTCCGCACCGATCAAGATGTCGGGCAGGCTGGTGAGAAAATGGGCAAAGGACGCGCCGCCGCGTGCAGGTGTGGCAAATCCCGAGAGCGCGACTTTGCTGTCGCGTTCTGAGAGTGGGGAGGTTTTGACTTTGGAGAGGTCTATGGGAGGAAATTTTTCACGCATGTGTGAGTATCCGGTTTACAACGTCGAATAAGTCGCGGCCGATGTAGCTTATGCGGTCGCGCGTTTGTTGGTCAATTTTTGCCAGGGCGTCTTCGCCGCAGCCGGTGCGTACGAGGGCTGCGCGACAGCCGGCATGCCACCCGGCTTCGAGGTCGGTTGCGTTGTCGCCTATCATGATAGAACCCGCGAGGTCGATGTTGTGTTCACTGGCAGCGCGCAAGATCATGCCCGGCGCGGGTTTGCGGCAAGTGCAATTGTCTTTCCCATCGGGGTGATGGGGACAATGGTAGATGGCATCGATGGTTGCGTTGAAGGCGGACAATTGGTGTTTGAGTTCGCGATGAATCTCGGACAATCCGGGTTCTGTGAGCAGGCCGCGCGCAATGGCGGATTGGTTGGTGATTACGATGACGGGATAACCGGCCTGGTTGAGGCGCGCAATGGCTTCTCCCGCTCGCGGGATGAGTTGGAGTTGTTCCACGCGATTGAGGTCGTGGACATCGATATTGATTGTGCCGTCGCGGTCGATGAATGCGGCGGGTTGTGCGTTCACAGGCTTCCTTTGGTCGAGGGTATGCCGCTGATGCGGTTGTCGAGGGTGACGGCTTGTCGCAGGGATCGGGCGACGGCTTTGAAGATGGCTTCCATGCCGTGGTGCGCGTTGTTGCCGCGGATGAGGTCGATGTGCAGGTTCAAGCGGGCGTTGTGCGCGAGTGCGGTGAAAAATTCGAGGCCCAGGGCTGTGGGAAATGCGCCGATGCGTTCTTCGGCGAATTCGGCACAATAGATCAGGTGCGCGCGTCCGGACAGATCGACCACGGCGCGGGCGAGGGCTTCGTCCATGGGTACGTAGGCAAAGCCGAATCGCGCGATGCCGGTTTTGTCGCCCAGTGCGTTAGAGAGGGCCATGCCCAGGCAGATGCCGACGTCTTCGACGGTGTGGTGTGCATCGACGTCGAGGTCGCCTTTGCAGGTGACGGTGAGGTCGAATAAGCCGTGGCGGGCAAGGGCTGTGAGCATGTGGTCAAAAAAGCCGATGCCCGTGTCGATGTGCGATTCTCCTGTGCCCATGAGGGTGAGGGTGAGATCAATGTCGGTTTCAGAGGTTTTGCGCTGGATGTGTGCGGTGCGAGAGGACATTGGTATGTGCCTTTTTGTGTAGGGGACGGTCCCCGTGCCGTCCCGTGCGTCATCGCGGCATGGTGTTGTAGGGGACGGTCCCCGTGCCGTCCCGTGCGATCCAGAAGGTTTTGTCTTTCAATTCCTATCAGCGGGTTCCGGAAGTGTGCGGTTGATCAAGTGGTGTTTGTATCCAAAGCCGGGACCTTTGACTGTGGAGATGTCGATGTGGCCGTTTTGCCGGCGATAGACGCCGGGGTGTACGGCGGCTTCGGGGAGTGAGGCGTCGGGATAAAATTGCATGGCGTTGGTTTCAAAGCCCATGACGGTGCCGGCATGGGCGGTGAGCAGGGCGTGGGGGATTTGGGCGAACATGGGATTTGTGAGGTCCTGTACCATGAGTGTCATGCCGTGTGCGCGTGCCCAGCAGAGGGAGAGCAGGGCGCCGGTTTGGGTTTTGCAGGTTTTGAGTGCGACGCCGGTCCAGCCGAGTTGCCGCCCCAGGCGTATGACGCGCCAGTCGTGCGCGCTTTCGTCCATGAAGAGGGGTTTGCGCGCGGAGATGCTGTGTACGTGGAGGGGGTTGTCAGAGAGTTCATAAGCAAAGGGTTGTTCGACGTAGAGGATCATTTGATAGATGCGCGGGTGGTCGGTCAGGAGGCGGTCCAGGATGTCGTTGACGTAATCGACTTCCTGGACGGTGCAGTTGAAGTCTGTACACAACCACATGGCATTGTGTTCGATGCCGATTTGTCCGATGCGGACGATGCGGTCGTAGTCCCATCCGGGTTCTTGTCCGGTGAGTTTGATTTTGAGGCAGGTGATGCCGTCGCGCTGTATCCAGTCGGGGAGGACCACGGGATAGCCGTCGTCGGGTTCATCGCCTGTGCGTTCGGCGTCGTCGAGGAGGTCGTTGCCGCCTACGGCGTGCCATGCGGGCAGGCGGTTTGGGCGCGGGCGGATGAGATAGGTTTCGGGATAGCGACCGGAGAAGTTGTAGTTGATGTCGTCGGCTGGGTCGAGATAGTGCGAGAGATCGGCGTTCATGAAATCGGCGTTGTACGTGTCGTAGGTGTCGATGTTGTGGAGCATGCCATAGGCGTCGTGGAGGGCGAGGTCATAAGCCGATGCACAGACGAGCGCGGATAGGCGGGGCATGTCCCCTGTGGTGTTTTGTTGTTCGATGTTGAAGGCTGACAGGAGATTGGGGAGGATATTTTCCTGGAATGTGTGGCCGATTTCTATGGGGTGACCGGTTGTGTTGATACCTGCCCAGGCGCGTCCGATTTTGAGACAGAAGTTTTTCATGGCCGTTTCTCTAATGGTGTATGTGAGGTGTGGCGATGGCCATGCCCAGGGCGCGCTTAAGGGTGTTTCTCCCCAGCCGCAAGCGGTGTTGCCGCGGTGGTCTTCGATATCGACGCGAACTCTTACGCAGGTGACGCTGTCGAGTTGTTCGGTGCCAAAGCGATAGGGTATGCGCGTTTGTACGGGGAGGAAGTAGGTGGCGACGGATTTGATTTTTATGTCTGTTGTTTTTGGCATGGGTTTTGTCTCACGAGGATGTTTCCAACGTCCTTTCAAGGGCTTGTAAAAAGCTATTGTTTTCTCGTTCTGTGCCGATGGATACGCGCAGTGCCCTGTCGAGCATGGGATAGGATGTGACGTTGCGGATGAGTATGCCCTGTTCGATCAAGCCGGTGAAGACAGCATCTGGATCGGCGACTTCAAAGAGGATGAGGTTGGCGTGTGATGGATAAGGGGTGACGCCTTCTATTTGGGTGAGGCATTGGAAGACGCGCTCGCGTTCTGAGCATATAGATGCAATGCGTTTTTGTATGAGGTCTTTGTGGTTGAGGATGGCCATGGCTGCTGTGTGCGAGAAGGTGTTGATGTCAAAGGGGATTTTGCCTTTGATGATTTCGTCGCGCAAGTCGGGATGGGCAATGAGATAGCCGATGCGGATGCCAGCGGCGCCAAATGCTTTGGAGAGGGTTTTGAGTACGATGAGGTTGGGGTGTTTGGGCAAGAGGTCTATGGCGGTTTGGTTGTAGAATTCGCCGTAGGCTTCATCGACCATGACGAGGGCGTTGGTGCTGGATAAGAGTTTGTCGAGGTCTGTGTTTGAGATGGCACAGCCCGTGGGGTTGTTGGGAGAGCAGAGGATGATGAGGCGCACGTTTTTTTCGGTGGCAGCGCGGCATAGAGCCGGGATGTCGAAGCCGTAGTTTTGCGTGAGGGGAACGTCGAGAATGCGCCCGCTGAATATGTTGGTGTAGAGGCCGTAGAGGGAGAATGAGGGCGAGGGGATGACGACCTGGACACCGGGTGCGGAGACGACGCCGAGGACGAGTTGTACGAGGGTGTTCGATCCGTTGCAGACGATGAGTCCCTCGGGCGGGACGCCAACGTGATCGGCGAGCGCTTCGACGAGGTCCATTTGCATGGGTTCGGGATAGCGCGACCAGGATTTGTCTCGGACAGCGCGCAAGATGTCGTCTTTCAAGCTGTCGGGTACGTCAAAAGGGCTTTCGTTCTGGTTGAGCTTGATGGGACAGTCGTAGGCCGTGAGATGATACCCGTGCAGGGCGCGGACTTCGGGTTTGATGTTGTGGAGATAGGTCATGGGTTTGTGTTAAAGCCTTTGTCTAATCGCATTGGCATGGGCGTCGAGGCCCTCGATTTCGGCCATGCTGATGATGTGGCCCGCGGTTTTTTGCAGGCGCTGGTCGGTGTATTGTAATACGCTAATATTTTTGGTGAAGGTGTCAACGCCAACGGATGATGCGAATCGGGCGGCGCCGGCGGTGGGCAGGATGTGGTTGGTGCCCGCATAGTAGTCGCCCACGGGTTCGGATGATGCCGCGCCGAGGAATACGGCACCGGCATGGCGAATGGTTTGCAGGTGTGCCCAGGGGTCGGCGACGATGAGTTCGAGGTGTTCGGGTGCTATTTGGTTGGCGAGGTCAATGCCTTCGGCGAGGTCGCGGACGACGACGATTGCACCAAAGCGGTCGAGTGCATTTTGTATGGCTTCGCGGTGTGTCAGGTCGGCGGCCTGGTGGGCGATTTCGTCGGCGATTTGAGATGCGAGGTCGGCAGAGGGCGTGATGCAGACCGCGGCTTCAAAGCCGCTGCCGTGTTCGGCCTGTGAGAGGAGGTCGGCGGCGACGTGTTTGGCGTTTGCAGTGTGGTCGGCGATGACGACGATTTCGCTGGGTCCGGCGATCATGTCGATGTCAACGGTTCCAAAGACGAGTTTTTTTGCGATTTGAACATAGGGGTTGCCGGGTCCGACGAGTTTGTCAACGCGGGGTATGGTGTCGGTGCCATAAGCGAGTGCGGCCACGGCTTGTGCGCCAAAGACTTTGTAGATTTCGCATATCCCCAGGTGGTGGGCTGTGGCGAGGACGGCGGGGTGTATGGCGCCATTTGGCTGCGGGGGCGTGGCGATGCAGAGGTGCGGGACGCCTGCGATTTGCGCGGGGATGGCGGCCATGAGCAGGGTGGAGAATAGGGGGGCACTCGCGCCGGGGATGAGCAGGGCAACGCGTTCGATAGGTAAGATGCGTTTGCCCAGGATGACGCCGTCGCCGTCTTCGATAAAATAGGATGTTTGTCGTTGGGCTTCGTGAAATTTGCGGATGTTTGTCGCGGCTGCGTCTATGATTTCGATGAATTTGGGGTCGGCGTTGCGATGGGCTGCTTTGATTTCAGATTCGGGCACGCGAATGTCGATTATGTCAATGCTGTCGTATTTTTTTGTGTACGCGAGCAGTGCGCGGTCCCCCTGTTCTTTTACGGTGCTGACGATTTCTCGCACGGTTGTTTCTTGTTCGACAGAAAAATCAGGGGTGCGCGAGAGGATGGCGTCGAGTTTTGGGGGTGTCTTGTCGCGGTTGTATTTGATGATTTCGATCATGGGTAAAAGTATCCGCAGATGAACGCAGATGAACGCAGATGAACACAGATAAAATGAATGTAGGGGCGAGGCATGCCTCGCCCTAATCGTCTGAGGAGAGTCTTAAAATGGTTCTCGTTTAATTTCTACCCATCTGGATAGATCGGTCTCTAATTTGGGGTCCAGTTCAAGTGCCCTTTGAAAGTGGTACAGGGCTTTGGGCTGATTGTTCAGGAATCGGGCCGTGATTTTCCCTATAGCGGCGTGTTCCTTAGCTTGTTTATCGTCTAACTGTAACGATTTTTCGAGATACGCTACCGCCTGTTTGTAGTCTTCTCGCAGGATAGCGATATTTGCCAGGGAATTATAAGCCACAGGAAGTGGGTGAATCTGGGTTGAAAGCAAGAAGATTTTCGCGGCCTCTTCTATTGCTTGACGGTCGTATAGACGGCCGGCGAGAGCGATATATTGATGGGCCATCATGATTGCGTCACTGGGGATAGAGGATACTTGTCGAGCACCTTCCTCGAGTATGGATAAAGCTAAATCGGTCAGGTCCAGTTCCAATAAACTCATTCCGCTCACCCAGAACAGCAAATGGGGATACGGATGGCGTACCGCCTCTGCCCGGTATGCCCGGTATAGTTCCATGGCCTCCCCATCCTCCCGTTGCTTTTGTATCTCTGCTGCAATGAGATAGGCAATTTTCGATTGGGGAAATTGCTCTATCGCTCGTCTGGCCGCCAGCAGACTTTGGTCAAGATCCCCGGTCTGAAGAGCGGAACAGGCTGTCTCCAACAAAGAATCGACACAATGGGGACTTGTCGAGGACTGTTTCTGCAGGTGTGCCATGTCTTGTTGGTAGATAGCTTCATCCTTTTTTTTAAAAATCATGACAGTCGGGTGATCAAAGCCGACAAACGTCGGTTCACTGCCATCATCTTTGAACGCTATGCTGCCCAGAGAGGGATAGTGCCTGAAATGCCGGACTAAATCAAAACCCAACTCATCATCTACCAATGCCTGGTAGAAAGCCGCACCGCCCGGAACCAGTTCGGGGGCGGCAGTGAATTGTTGGTAGCGATTGATGTCCGTTATAGCTATATAATCCAGGCCGCGTAGCTGATCCTGTAGAAAAATGAACTCTCCTTTACAGGTCGTGAATCCACGTAACACAAAGAGCATCCCCGTATTGATTATACGGACGGAATATTTCTCCGAATTGATCATTCCGCGCATAGAGAACCCACCCTTTTCGACACCGACCCGGCTATTGGCGGGGATATGTTTATCTATCCAGCGTGCGGCCTGAATACGGCTGTCTTCCCGAGTATAGAGGCTGGCAAAAGCAACGCCGTAAATGGTGCTGTACATAAATATCGCAGCACAAATTCCAATAGCCAATTTTCGTACCCGGACAAATTGCGGAGACCGGATGAACCAGACGCAGAAATCCGCCGCCACAAGAGCGAAAAAGGGCAGCAGAGGCAGGAGATACCTTATGGGCTTGGCCTGCAAGCCGCCAGTTACATAAAAATAGATCCCGATCCAGAGCAGGATCAGTCCTTTTTGATGATCTATTTTCCAGAGACTATATGATAATCCAAAGATAAAGAGGATGGTAAGAGGCCAACCCACCCCCAAAGGCCACAGATGGCTCCAGTGATGCAGGTAAGGGGTCGTGTGGATATCCACTAAGCTCCAGATTTCGAGGTGTTCTCCTCGCGCCCATTTCATCGCAAAACCCAGACCGTAAGGCCTCATATCCCGAAAAATCAGATCCCAGTCCAATACCAGAAAAGGCTGGAGAGCAACCAGACACAACACTGTTGATAGACCCGCCAGCCAAATAGAGGGTGCGAGGACTGCCTTTAATTGCCGCTGACGAGTGATATAGCCGACCAGCAATATAAATCCCGCTGATAAGCCTATCAGGCGAACGGCGACACTGAGTCCGATCAATATGCCCGTCAATATGAACCACCGCCAATCAGGCCGTTCCAATGCACTTAAAAGGGCATACATACTGGCCAGAATCAGCAGTGTGAACAATCCATCTACGGTATAAAAATGGGCCAGTTGGATTGCCATTGGGGCCACGGCTACGATGCAAACAGCGAGCAGGCCAGTCAGCTCACTGAACCACCGAGCACCCAATAACCAGACCAAATACAGGGTCAGACAAGAAACCAGTACCGCCAGTATACGAGCGGTGAAATATACATATCGGACCCCATCGAGTGATTTCTGATTCGTAAAGTCCTGGCCCAGAATAATGCTGTTAAATTCCAGTACACCTCGCAAAAGATAGATGGGCAACATACCATAGCTGGTGATCTTGGGGGCTAATGGGTCAATGGGGTCTATAGCAGCCTGGATGAGGGCAGTTTCATCGGGATGGAAATGATAAAACGCTCTCTCAGATTGGCCCGATCCGTCCAGCACAAACGAACTGTCTCCTCTGGTCAACCCCACAAAGCGCAGCGAACAGCCCAATATGATGCATAATATTACACAGTAAGAAAACTTGATCCGTTCTCTGATCCCACGCATGGGGTAGCTCTCTGAAGAGAATTTTTAATTAATAGATGACTTTGTTCAAGGGATATTCGATGATGCCTTCGGCGCCCGATTTTTTGAGTTTTGGGATGAGGTCGCGCACGACGCGCTCATCTACGACGACTTCGATTGCAACCCAGTTTTCGTCGAGTAAGTTGGCGATGGTGGGGTTGTTGAGCGCGGGTAAGTTTTTGACGATTTGAGCGAGGTCGGCGCGGCGTACGTTCATTTTGAGGCCCACTTTGTCTTCGGCGTTGAATGCGCCGATGAGCAAGGTGGCGATGTGTTGCGCTTTTTCGCGTTTCCACGCATCGTTATAGGCTTTTTTGTTGGCTATGAGTCTGGGTGTGGTTTCAAACATGGTGTCTATGACGCGCAATTTGTTGGCGTGCAGAGAGGATCCGGTTTCGGTGATTTCAGCTATGGCATCAACGAGGCCGGGTACGCGAACTTTGGCTTCGGTGGATCCCCAGGAGTATTCGACTTCGGCGTTTATGCCGTGGTTTTTAAGGTGGTTGCGCGTGGCTGTGACGAGTTCGGTGGCGACGCGTTTGCCCTGCAGGTCCTGGATGGTCTGGATGTCCGAGTCTTCGGGTACTGCGATGATCCAGCGCGCGGGTTGCGATGAGGTTTTGCTGTAGGCAAATTCGGCGATTTCGATTATGTCGGCTTCGTTTTCTCGGATCCAGTCGATGCCGGTGAGGCCAATGTCGAGGACGCCGCGTTCGACGTAGTGCGCGATTTCCTGAGCGCGCAAGAATAAGCCTTCGAGTTCAGGATCGTCAATGACGGGTGTGTAGGACCGGTGGCTGGTGTGGATGCGATAACCGGCTTTGGCAAATAGGGTGAGTGTGGATTCTTGAAGGCTTCCCGAGGGGAGGCCGATTTTTAGTATGGGCATGGGGGGATTTGCTCCTGTGAATTTTATAAGGGCAAATGTCATTATGGCGGTGGGATTTCCAAATCTCTACATATTTTCCGTACTAAGAATTTGTTTAGCTCTCGGTGTCTTGGCACAGAGGAAACACACTGAGCTCTGCGATTAACGTATATGGTATGGTTACTGCCTTCTCTGAGAAATTCACAGCTGTTCTTGTTAAGATGGCGAATGAGCTCACGTCTTTTCATGTCTGAAAAAAAATAGGCTCACGAATCACATCTTGTATTTCCGCAAGGGATTCTTCTGCGAGGATGCGGTTTGCTTCAAGCGTCATCGCAATTGCCTCTCGGATATTTACTCTGGCTTCTTCAAGCGTTTTTCCTTGCGTATTAGCACCGGGCAATTCTTCAACAAATCCAATGTATCCTTCCGGGACTTTTCTGTAAACTGCGGTTAATTTCATGTCCAAAACCTCCTATTTATTTTTTCATGCTACTACTTTATCTCCATTTATTAAAGATACGCTTTTTTGCCATTTTGGGGAAATTTAATGAATGAGTTGACAAATAAAAAAATGAAAGGTACGTTACCCGGAAAGGATTGATTTTTCACGCGCAACAGGAGTTCGATACCATGGGAAAAGCGCATCTGGTCGGTTTGATTACGGATACACACGATAATAAACACGCGATTGAGAAGGCGATGGCACTTTTTAAGGAGCGCGATGTGGGGCTGGTGCTGCACGGGGGCGATTATATCGCGCCGTTCAATGCGCGCTGGATGGGCGATTTGACGGTGCCTTTTGTGGGGGTTTTTGGGAATAATGATGGGGAGAAGTTCGGTTTGCGGGCGCTTTTTGAGGGGCTGGGACCGATTCACCGCCCTCCTTATGTACATGAATGGGAGGGCAAGCGCATTTTGATGTTGCACGAGCCTGATGAGGTGGATGCTCTGGCGGATAGCGGTGCTTATGATGTGATTTTTTACGGGCATACGCATGAGATTGATGTTCGCAGAGGGGATACGCTGGTGATTAATCCGGGGGAGGCGTGCGGCTGGACAACGGGCAGGGAGACGGTGGGGATTTTGGATTTGAATGCGATGGATGTGGAGATTGTGGCGTTGTAGGTGAGGTGCAATATGAGCGAGCATATTGACAGCATTGTGGCATTGATGCCCAGAGAGCCTGGTGTGTACATTATGAAGGGCGATGAGGGGCAGATTATTTATATCGGCAAGGCAAAGGTGTTGCGCAGCCGGGTGCAGCAGTATTTTCGCCCCAATGCCAATGATGGGCGGCGGCAGTTTCGGGCACTAATTCGCAATGTGCGCGATTTGGAATATATTGTTACGGATACGGAGTTGGAGGCGTTAATTTTAGAAGCGAATTTGATTAAGACGCACAAGCCGCGTTATAATATCAGTTTGAAGGACGATAAGAAGTATCCGTATATCCGCATTACAAAAGAGGCGTTTCCCCGCATTGTGGTGACGCGCGATGTGGTGAAGGATGGGTCGCGCTATTTGGGTCCTTATACGGATGTGAAGGCGATGCGGCGAATGCTGGAGACGATGCACCGGTTGTTTCGGATTCGGAGTTGTGATTACAATTTGCCAAAGTCCAATGTGAGGTTGTGTTTGGATTATGAGATCAAGCGGTGCGACGGGCCGTGCGAGGGGTTGATTGTGGCAGGGGCGTATCAAAAGATTGTGGATGAAGCGGTGTTGTTTTTGACGGGGCGGCATACGCAGGTTATGGTGACGCTTAAAGATCGGATGAAGCGGGCGGCAGAGGCGCTGAAGTACGAGGAGGCGGCGATTTATCGGGATCGCATTCGGGCATTGGAACAGGCCGCGAGCCGGCAAAAGGTGGTGTCTAATGATTTGACGGATTGGGATGCGATTGCGGTTGCGCGGGAAGATGACGAGGCTTGTGGGGTGGTGATGGAGGTGCGCGATGGGCGGTTGATCGGGCGGCAGAATTATTTTATCGGGGGGGTGCTGGATGCGTCTGAAGAGGAGGTGGTTTCGGCATTTGTGCAGTTGTTTTACGCAACGGCTACATTTGTGCCGCGAGAGGTGTGCTTGCCGTGTGATATTGAGGATCGGGAGACGGTGCTCGATTGGCTTACAGTGCGTTCAGAGGGCGGGGTTGAGATGCGCGTGCCCCAGCGGGGGGATAAGTTCCAGCTGATGAAGATGGCGGAGAATAATGCGCGGCTGTTGTTGGCGGAGCGGCGGTTGAAGCGCGAGAATCGCAGGTCGCAAGCGCCGGCAGCGGTGCAGGCTCTTCAGCGCGATTTGCATCTGGAGAAGCCGCCGCGGTGGATTGAGGCGGTGGATATTTCAAATATTCAGGGGTCGGATCCGGTGGCGTCGCTGGTGTGTTTTGTGGATGGCAGGGCGCGAAAGCGCGAGTACCGGCATTTTAAGATTACGGGGTTGGAGGGTCCCAATGATTTTGCGATGATGCAGCAGGTGGTGACGCGGCGGTTTAAGCGGTTGATGGAGGAGGGTAAGTCGTTTCCCGATTTGCTGTTGGTCGATGGAGGCAAGGGACAGCTTTCGAGCGTGGTTGAGGCGCTGCGGGGTTTGGGGATTGAAGATCAGGCGGTGATTGGGCTGGCGAAGCGGTTGGAGGAGGTGTTTTTGCCGGGTTTATCCGAGCCGCAGAATATTCCCAAGACGTCGTCGTCGTTGAAGTTGTTGCAGATGTTGCGCGATGAGTCGCACCGGTTTGCGATTGCGTATCACCGCAAGTTGCGCCAGAAGCGGACGCTGACGTCGGAGTTGGATGAGATTCCCGGGGTGGGTCCGTCGAGGCGCATCGCACTGTTGAAGCATTTCGGTTCGGTAAAGCGGATCCGAGAGGCAGAGGTCGAAGAGGTGGCAGAGGTCGATGGGGTGGGGATGCGGTTGGCGGAGGTGATTTGTGAGGGGTTGAAGAAAATGTAGGGGCGGTGCCCCCGTGCCCGCCCGCAGGTGGTGATCGGGGACGGAACAGGGGCTTAAGCGTGTATAACTGTCTGATCAGTTTCACTGGGACTGTAAATACTCAATTCCTCGTCACATGGAACGGTGTCTTGAACTTCGTCTAAAAGAGATATAAATTGTCTAATTTGTTCCACACGAGATTCCTCAGTTTCAGGAAGGGTATCTTTCGCACGGTAAAGTTTTAACACGCTATTCGCATAAATCAAGGCTATATTAAAGAAGTAATCATCGAAGAATTTCTCAACCTCTTGAGAAATCTTTTCATCTCCTTCCACCTTCTCTACAAGCTGATCTAGTAATTTCTTGGTCTCAAATACATGGTATTTGACCTTGCTAACAAGAGGTTCTTCTTTCTTGAAAAAGGAGATGCCAGCGAACATACCGATTGCAACCGTGTATCTCTCAAAATCCCCAAAACTGATTTTGTCCACTTCACGACGCTCGAAATTTTCTACACGCTTTTTTGTCCATCCGAGGCGTTCTGCGACTTCCTGTTCAGAAAGACCCGCCTGATGTCGCAAATTGAAAAGTGTTCGGGCTAATCGTATTTTTGCACGCCAATCAGCAAATTCTTTTGCGAGATCTGGGCTTGCCAGTTCATTGAGCATCTCCTCGACAGAGGAGTAGCGATTACCCATTTTGCCTCCTTTTGATTTTTTCAACCTCTTCTTGGCAGTACTTAATATCCCTCTTCTGGCTCTTTTTATCTCCAATGCAAAGAAGATAAAGGATATTGGTTGTTGTGTCGCCATAAATGTAAAGCCGTGTTTCCGCTAACCCCCTTCCATAACCTCCTTTTTGGGAAATGGCTTTAATACCCTTGGGTTCGTGATGAATAAATCCTTTTTTTACAAACAGGGGCGAAGTTCCTTGCTCCAGTTCTTCAATGAAAATTTGCAAGTTTTTAGATACTGCGATTAGTTCGTTTGGATGCCTTCTTTTATATGTATCAGAACAGGATTTATATCTATTAGTGTGTTCCAATGTCCACTGGCCCAAAATATCTTCTCCCCTACTCCCTCAAGCACAGACTCAGCTTAAAAGGATTTTACAGTAAGTATGCCATGAATGGTTGTCAATAGAAAAAATGATACCTTGCCCTGAAGAAATATGGCAAGGTATCATCTAAAAGGCAACCCTCGTGGTTAGCTTTTTCGATGGCAATATACCATGTCTATACAACAAATGCCCATAGCCCCAGAACTTCAGCGAGCGTTGCAGCGGTTTCTCGATTCTGTGACGCTGGAGCGCGGGTTGTCGGATAATACGGCGAGTGCATATCAACGGGATTTGAGCAGGTATTTGACGCTGTTGACCGATTTGGGTATCGATGCGCCCGATGAGATTTCTCAGGCGGAGGTGTCCGCGCTGTTGAATTTGCTCTCGGAGATGGGGCTGGAGGCGTCGAGTGTGGCGCGCAATTTGACGGCGGTGCGGATGTTTCACAGGTTTTTGCTGGGGGAGGGTCTCGCGCACCGGGATCCGACGGAGCATTTGAAGCCGCCTAAATTGGGGCGAAAGTTGCCGTCGGTGTTGAATATTTATGAGGTTGAGCGGTTGATGTTGGCGCCGGATGTGGAGACGCCTCTGGGGTTGCGCGATCGCGCGCTTATAGAGATGCTTTACGGGGCGGGGTTGCGGGTGTCGGAGTTGATCGGGTTGTCGCTGACGGATTTGCTTTTTGATGTGGAGGTGGTTCGAGTGCTGGGCAAGGGCGGGCGCGAGCGGGTGGTGCCGATTGGGTCAGAGGGTATTGATTGGGTAACCGAGTATTTGCATGCGGTGCGTCCAGAGTTGGCCAGGCCACATACGGGGGCTGAGGTGTTTTTGAATTTTCGAGGTGCGATGTTGTCGCGGATGGGGGTGTGGAAGTTGTTGCGGCAATATGTGGTGCTGGCGGGTTTGGAGAAGAAGGTGAGTCCGCATACGCTGCGGCATTCTTTTGCGACGCATTTGCTGGAGGGGGGCGCAGATTTGCGGGCGGTTCAAGAGATGCTGGGGCATGCAGATATTTCAACCACGCAGATTTATACGCATGTTGACCGGGAGTATTTGAAGGAGGTGCATCGGACATTTCATCCGAGGGCATGATTAAACCTCCAGAAACTTCGGATAGGTCGTTAAATTGTCGAGTCCGTCTTCGGTGACGACGGCGAGGTCTTCGATGCGTACGGCACCTCGACCGGGATAATAGAGGCCCGGTTCAACGGTGATGATGTGTCCGGCGCGGAGGTTTTCCGGGGTTTTGCCAATGCGCGGGGGTTCGTGGATTTCAAGGCCCAGGCCGTGGCCGGTGCCGTGGAAGAATCCCTGCATTCGGCCGTCTATGTTGCCGGTTTCAAAGTTGCGGTTTTCAAATAGTTCTGTGAGTGCTCGATGGATGGCCTGGCCGTCTGCGTCTGCGCGGATGCTGTCGAGGACGAGGTTTTGTCCTGCGAGTACCGCGTCGTAGATGTTCTGGAGTTCGGCAGAGGGTTCGTCTTTGACGACGGTGCGGGTGAGGTCGGCGAAATAGCCGGTGATATTTGATCGCGGAAAGATGTCGATAATGATGGCCTGGTGCGCGTGCAGGGGTCCGCTGCCTTCGTTGTGAGGGTCGCAGGCTTGATCGCCACCGGCGACGATGGTGTGACCGGCTGTGCAGTCGCGTTCAAGGAGGAGAAATTTAATTTCGCGTTTGACGGTTTCCGATGTGAGGGGTTCGCCGTTGTGGTAGAGGATGTCGCCGCGAATTTCCGAGTTGCGGATGAGGGTTATTGCGGCGTCCATTGCCATTTCGGTGTGTTGTTGTACTTCGCGAATATATGCGATTTCACCAGGGGTTTTGATCTCTCGCTCGGGCCAATACGCGCCTTTTGGAAATTCCACTGTGTAGCCGCGTTCGCGCAGATCGTCTGCTGTGGCAATGGAAAAGGCGCGGGGGACGTTCAGGTGGTTGATATTTTTTTCTTGTAGTACTTCGTGTAAGGCATCGATTTGAGAGGGTTCTTCGTCATTTTTTTTTGCTTTTTCCTGGTATTCCGATAGGGAGAGTACGCGATCGACTTGCGCTTGTGCACGCGCGCGGTCGCGTTCCAGGTCGGACATGAGGAGGTGTTTTTCCGCGCCGATTTGAAAGAAGATGAAGGGGTCGGGCGCGAGAAAGCGCGTGGCATAGTACATGTCGGCGTCGGTTTCGCTGGCGGCAATCATGAGCCGCGCTTCGCTGGGTTCGTTCATTATGTGGGTCCTCACTCCGGGATTTTCAGGGACAAGAAGCGACGGTTGTCTCCGTTCATGACGGAAAATGCGGCGTTTTTCCCCTTTTTGAGTTTGGATACGGCGAGTTCAAAGTCGAGGACTGTTTTTATGTCTTTTTTATAGGGAACTTGACGCACGCCATAGATGATGTCGCCTTCGCTAAAGCCGGCGTTGCGCGCTTCGCGAGAGACCTCGGTGACGACCACGCCTCTGGTCTTTTCAGCGATGCCGTATTCTTCGATCATTTTCGCGGTGATGTCGTGGACGGTCAGGCCGATTTCTGAAGCGGATGCATTTTCTTCTTCTGAAGGCGCGTCGGTTGCGCTGGTCAATTCATTGGGCAGGCGTTCATCCAGGGTGACGCGCACGGTCAAATTTTCGGTGTTGCGCCGCACGGCGAGTGTTACGGTGTCGCCCGGGTGTTTGCGGGCTACCAGGCTCTGGAGCTGGTTGGAGCGATTGACGAGTTGACCATCTACTGAGAGGATGATGTCGCCTTCTTCCAGGTTGGCTTTTGCGGCTGGGGTGTTGGGCAGGATGGCGTTGATGAGCACGCCTTTGGGGCGATCGAGTCCAAAAGCCTCTGCTGTGCCCGCATCTACGGTGCTGAGGCTAATGCCGATATAACCGCGTTTGACTTTGCCGTGTTTGACGATGTCGTCCATTACTTTTTTGGCGAGGTCAATAGGTACTGCAAAGCCATAGCCGATAAAGGATCGGTTGGATGTGGCTATGGCTGTGTTGACGCCGATGACTTCGCCGTTGAGGTTGACGAGGGCGCCGCCCGAGTTGCCGGGGTTGATGGCGGCGTCGGTTTGGATGAAGTCTTCGACGGTGAAGCGGTCGTTGTTCTGAAGGATGCCGATGTTGCGGCCAACGGCGCTCACGATGCCCGCTGTGACTGTGGATTTGAGGTTGAGGGGCGCGCCTATGGCGAGTACCCATTCGCCAATTTCAACGGCGTCTGATTTGCCAATGGTGGCGGGTTTTAGTCCTGTGGCGTCAATTTTGATTACGGCAATGTCGGTGCGGGGGTCCGAGCCGACGAGTTCGGCGTCGTATTCGCGGTTGTCGCTGAAGGTGACGGTGAGTTTATCGGCGTTGCCCGCGACGTGGTGGTTGGTGAGTATGTAGCCGTCGGCGGTTATGACAATGCCCGATCCCGTGGTTTGTGGGTCTGGCATTTGTGGTCTTCGGTCTGGCCTTCGATTGGGCCTTTCTTCAAATTCAAAGGGGAAGGGGAAGTTGTGGCGGCGGGGCATGTCCTCTGCTTTGAGGGTGACGTTGATGGTTACGACCGATGGGGTGACTTCTCGCGCGATGGCTTTGAAGGCGGTGTTATAAGCTCTGAGTTGGGCAATGGCTCGTTTTTCTTCGGCTGTGATTGCGGCTTCGCCCGTTGTATTTAAGAATGCGGACGATAGCAGTGCGATGAGGCTCAATAGCGCGATCGTGCGGTGTTTCATAGCGATAACTCCTTTTTGAAGTGTGATCCACAGATGAACGCAGATGAACGCAGATGAAATGAATGTAGGGGCGAGGCATGCCTCGCCCGATTGGGTGAGAACATTTCGCCCGTCGTATTTTTCCCACGATTAGACCCACGACCCTATTGGATGGTTCCGAGAATCGGAGGCATTCGGGACGGCACAGGGGCCGTCCCCTACGCGTACACAGTCAGATGTAGGGGCGGGTCCCCGTGCCCGCCCGTCATTACAAATCGTATTGATCAATCTTCCGATAGAGGGTGCGTACGGCCATGCCGAGGAGTTTTGCGGTGCGTTCGCGGTGTCCGCCGGTTATGCGCAGGGCATTGGCGATGGCTTCGCGTTCGAGGTCTCGCAGTGGGCGTATGTCTTTTTCGGTAGAGGCAGGTTTGAAACCTGCCTCTACTTCTGTTTCTGTGTATCCTATTTCCGTGTCTTCTATGGGTGTGTCATAGATGGGGACGGGAAGAGATGGCGGGGGCGATGTTTGCCAGCTTTGCATCAGATAGGCTTTGAGTTCTTTGATGTCTTTGGCGACTTCGAGTATTGCCCAATAGAGCAAATCGCGATCGGATTCTGCGGGTGTTTTACCCGCGAGGACGGGCAGATAAGATGGTTCTGTCACGGGAGATGTGTCGAGGTATTGTGCGAGGTCCAGGGCGGATATTTGTCGGGTTTTGGATAAGACCATGAGGCGTTCGATGAGGTTGATGAGTTCCCGCACATTGCCGGGCCAGTAATACTGTTGTAGTGCGTTCATCGCGTCGGGCGCGAATTCAATGGGGGGCATGCGGAGGTCGTCGCTTTGTTTTTGGATGATGTTTTGTGCGATGAGGGGGATGTCCTGGGGATGGGCGCGCAGTGGGGGTATTTCGATTTCGATGACGCGAAGGCGCTGGTAGAGGTCTTGCCGAAAGGCAACGGCTTGTTGCAGGTCGCGATTGGTGGCGGCTATGACGCGGACGTCAACGGCTATTGGGGCGGTGTTGCCCAGGCGGGTGACTTCTTTGGCGTCGAGAACGCGCAATAAGCGCACCTGTGCAGAGAGCGACATTTCGCCGATTTCATCGAGGAAGACGGTGCCGCGGTTGGCGGCTTCAAAGATGCCAGATCGCTGTGTGCGTGCGTCGGTAAACGCGCCTTTTTCGTGGCCGAAGAGTTCGCTTTCGAGGAGGGTTTCGGGTATTGCGCCGCAGTTGATGATGAGAAATGGTTCGTCGCTGCGCGCGCTTTGCCGGTGGAGGGCTTCGGCGATGAGGTTTTTTCCGGAGCCGCTTTCGCCTGTGATGAGTACGCTGACGGGGGTGGGCGCGATTTGGGCTACGCTTTCCCGGATTTGTTGCATGGCGTTTGAGCGTCCCAGGATGGTGGTGTCGGGCCGGGTGCGTTTTTGACGCAGGGCGTCCTGCAATTCTGCGGGGATGAGTGGATAGGAGAGCAGGGCATCGGGGTCTAATGAGGGTGCTGTTTGGAGTTGTGAGCCGTCTTGCGTGGTGATTACGAAGACGGGGAGTGTTTCAGACCGCTCAGATAATATGTCGGCGAGTTGCACTTCGGGCAATATGGTTTCGTCCAGGATGAGCAGGTCAAACTGGTTTTCAGAGAGCAGTTTTCTGGCGGGGCGCACGCTGTTGGTCACGAGGGTTTGCCAGCCGAGTTCTTCGAGTTCGGCGCGCAGGTCGCGGCCCAGTGCGGTGGGCTGATCTACGATGATGAGGGCTTCTTTTTGGTCGGACATGTTGTTATTTCTTTTTTATTTCCCGAATGCGTTTCTCCGCGCCCACGCCGTAGTTGCTGGCGGCGCCGTGGCTGCGTTTGATTGCCTGGAGTTCGTGTATGGCTTGTTCAGTCTTGCCCTGTGCCGCATAGCAATCTGCTACTTTCATTTGTGCGGATACGATCCACATGGGCCCCGCTTTCTGGTTGTAGCGCAGGATCAAAAATTCTCGGAGTGCGTTGGTATAGTCGGCCATTTTAAAATAATTTTCTGCGATGGCGTATTGGATATTGGCTTTTTTACTTTCCTCGGTCACGATTTTGAGCAGGGGCCGAAGTTCTGCGATGGCTTGCGCGTGGGCGCCTTTGTTGGGCAGGTAGATGGTGCCGATGTCGATGCTGGCTCCCAGGGCAAGGGGGTCCTGGGGAAATTCGCGGATGAGTTGGCGCGCAAAGTTGATGGCGAGGTCGTAGGCGTTGAGGTTGCCGTAATTTTTTGCGAGTTTTTGAAGGATGCGGGGTTTTTCGGATTGGGAGACGCCTTTTTCAATGGCGTTGCGATATGCGCGTGCAGATAGGTTGTATTCTTCGTTGCGTTCCCAAAATTCGGCGAGTTCGATGTTGGCGTTTGCCCAGTGCGGGCTGTCGGGATAATTTTTTATGAATGCGGTGAGTGCGTTGATATAGGGGTCGTTGTTGCCGTCTTTGTCGGGTCCTTCGTCGCGATAGGCGCGGATGATGTAATAACGCGCGTCGGCCGCTGCTTCGGTGGCGGCGTATTTTTTTGAGATGTCTTCAAAGATTTGTCGCGCTTTTTTGGGATTTTTGACGGCGAGTTGATATTTGCCTTTTTCGACTTCGAAGCGGGCGAGCCATTCGGTTGCTGTTTTATAGGTTTTTTTGAATTGGCCCGCGGCTTTGTTGGCTTCGCTGATGCGCCGGAGGCGGTAGAGGCTCAAGACTTCGCGGGCGGCCATGGTTTCGTTGCGCGCGGGTTCTGGTATGCGCTGGTACGCGGCGATGGCCTGGGCGTATTTTTCCGTTTGAAAGAGGAGGTCGCCCACAGATTGATCCGCCTGTGTACCGAGCGGGCTGTTGGGGTATTTTTGGGAGAATTCGCGGAAGGCGGTGAGGGCTTCTGATGTGCGGTTGCGCGATGTCAGGTGTTCGGCGCGTGTGAAGGCGATGCTGTCGGCGTCGGGTGCTTGTGGATATTTGCGGAGGTACATGTCATAAGTTGTGATGGCTTTGTTGTGCTGGTTGTTTTGAGAATAGGATTTGGCGAGGCGGCGCAATAATTGGGGGGTGGTGTTGTGGGTGATCAGGCTTTCGTCTATTTCTATGGCGCGTTGATAGTTCCTCAGGCGATGGTAGCTTTCGGCCAATAGCGAGCGGGCAGATCGCTGGAGTGCGAGCGTTGGGGATGCGGAGAGGAGTTCGGAGAATGCTTCGGCGGCGCTGGCGTAAAATTCCCGGTCGAGGAGTATGCGGCCCAGTTGAAATTGCGCGTGCGGTAATAGGTTGCTCTGCGGATAGTTGAAGAGGAAGTTTTTCAGGGTTTCTTCGGCGCGTATGTGTTGTTGTTGCCGGGCCTGACACAAGCCGATGCGATAGGCGGTTTTTTCTTTGCGTGTGGGGTCGCTGGCTTTTTTTTCGATCTGGAGATACAGGCTGAGGGCGCTGTCGATGTGGGTGTTGGAGAAGTGGGCGTCGGCGATTCGCAGGAGCAAATCGGGGCTGTTGGGATGTGTTTTTTGATATGCGCGATAGGCGCTCAGACGCGTTTGTGCGCGGAGGGTGTCGGGTTGTATGTGGGCTGTTTCTGTGTGTATGACGGCGAGTGCGGCGTTTTCCGCATGGTCGTTGTCGGGGAATATTTTGACGAGTATTTTGAGTGTTGCGATGCCTTTGTTTTGCCATTTGTCTGGGGATTTGTTTTCGAGGGTGGCTCTGCGCGCCTGTTTTAAGTAGCTGTTGCCGAGGAGATAATAGGCTTCAGATGCCCAGGGGGGGGCGTCGTTGGGTGCTGAGGCGAGCGTGTCGTTGGGGCGAGGCATGCCTCGCCCGTACTCATCCGATGGTGTGTCTTCAGATGTGTAGGGGACGGTCCCCGTGCCGTCCCGCATATCCCCCTGTGCCCGCCCGTTGGGTGGCGGAGCAGGTGTGTCGTCATTAGATGGTGTGTCATTAGATGTGGATAATGCCGCGAGTGCGGCTTCGGCTGCGCGTGCGGCTTCGGCGGCAAGTGCGAGTGTGTCGCTGGATGTTGGGGCGAAAGATTTTTCGCCCGTACTTGCGGGTGTGTAGGGGCGAGGCATGTTGGTGGATGTGTCATCGTTAGCCGATGTGGGCGTGTAGGGGCGAGGCATGCCTCGCCCGTACGTATGCCATGCGAGCGCGGCTTCGAGGTGGGTGATTGCGCGGTTGTAGTGTTTTTGATTGTAGAGGGTTTTGCCGAGTATAAATTGCGTGTGTGCATCGTCGGCGATGCCGGGCAAGTTGGCGAGGAGTTCGAGCCATGTGCGGTCGCGGTCGGTTGCGGTGCCAAATTCGGTGAGGAGTTGGATGCGCCTTTCTGCTGTTTCGGCGTGCGAGGCGTCGGCGTGGTTTTTGATGTAGGTGCGGTATTCTCGCAGTGCGAGTGCGGGGTCTCCGGTTTTTTCAAATACGCGGGCGAATCCGTATTGACCTTCGGCTGCGTAGTGTGCGATTGGGCTGTTGATCAGGGTGCGATAATTTTCGGCTGCGAGGTCATACCAGTGCAGGTCTTCACAGAGTTGCGCGATGTGCAGCCGTGCATTGGCTTTTTCGCTGGGGGATTGTATGCGCGTGAGGTATGTTTGATACGCTGACAGTGCTTTTTGGTGCGTTCCAAGCGCGCGCCATAAGTTTCCGATGTCGCCATAAGCCTGGATGCTGATGTCTGTGTCTGGATATTTTTCCTGCAGGTTTTTGAATGCGTCCAGTGCATTGCGATAATTTTTCAGGTCTGCAAATGTGCGGCCATAGCCCAGCAGGGCGTGGGCGTGGAAGGGGCTTTTGGGATAGGCTCTTAGAAATGAGGCGTAGCGTTGTAGCGCACTTTCGCTTTTGCCGAGTTTGCGTTTTGCATTTGCACTTCCCAACATGGCTTGCTGGAGACGGGTGTTGTTCGGGATTGTTGCAAGGGCGTTGTTATAGGTTTTTTCAGCGCGTGCCCAGTCGTTTTTGCCGGCGTGCCACGCGCCCAGGATGAGGTGCGAGTTCTGGGCGGCAGGTGTTGCGGGATATCTGGCGCGCAGGTTTGCAAAGATGCGTTCTGCTTCAGGGAGGTTGTCGCGCGATAGGGCGATGTTGCCCATTTCGAGGAGGGCGTCGGGTTTGCGCTTTGCTGAACCGGGGTGTTCGGCGAGGGTGCGGAATTGCGCGAGGGCTTCTTCGGCGCGCGATTCTTCGAGTAAGACGCGGCCCAGGTTGAAGGTGGCTTCATTGATTAGTGGCGATTTGGGATATTGTGCGGCGAGTTGGCGAAAGGCCGCGCCAGCTTCTGATAAGGCACCGCCTTTGTGGTAGTTCTCGCCGGCTGATAAGAGGTCCTGGGGCGCGTTTGTCGAGGCGGGATAGGCCGCGTGTACATCGCGATAGGCCGCGCCGGCTCGGGTGTGTTCCCCAAGTTGGCTGAGTGCATTGGCGCGTGCGCGCATTGCACTGGCGACTTCGATGTGGGTGGCGTAGCGGTCGATGAATTGCTGAAAGGCTTCGAGTGCGAGGTCGTATTGTTCGGCTCTGGCATGGGCTTGCCCAACGCGCAGCGTGGCATCGGGCAGTCGCTTGCTGGTGGGGAAGTTGATGATGAATTGCTTATATTCCCGCGCGGCATCGGCATAGAGGCCGTCGTTGTAGATTCGCTTTGCGAGTTCAAAATGCGAATTTTCATCCTGGGTCCCCTGCGCGCAGAGGGATGATGTTCCGAAGAGGACGATGAAAATTAATGTGTTTTTGAGAAGGATCATTTAGGACCGTTATTGAAAATTTGTTGTAGGGGCGACCCCCTGTGGTCGCCCGCGATGTGGGTCGTTGTTTCTCGAATGTATCACATTTTGCAAAAGGCGTCAATCTGTGTTTATCCGTGGTTGCCTTTTGCCTTTGATTTTGCCTTTGTCTTTTATCCTGTCCATCCTTTCATCCTGTAAATCCTGATTCAGACGGTGGTTGCTTTTGGATATTGTCGAGTACGCATATGCAAAGCTCAATTTAGGGCTGAAGATTCTCGGGCGGCGCGGCGATGGGTTTCACGATATTTTATCGGTTTTTCAGACTGTGGATCTGTGCGATCGCCTCGTTTTCAAACACGCCGGGCAGGGGCAGATTATTTTGTCGTGCGACGATGCGGATTTGCCCGTGGGTCCAGAGAATCTGGTGTATAAGGCGATTTCGGCATTTCGGTCTTATACGGGGATGGCGCGGGGCGTTGAGGTTGTGCTGGAGAAGCGGATTCCAATGGCGGCGGGTTTGGGGGGTGGGAGTTCAGATGCGGCGGCTGTGTTGCGGGTTTTGAATCGCGCGTGGGAAGCGGGTCTTTCAAGTCGAGAATTGCGCGAGATAGGCGCGACTTTGGGGTCTGATGTGCCGTTTTTTGTGCGGCAAAAGGGTACGGCAGTTGTTTCGGGGCGGGGGGAGTCTGTGCGGTATGTGCCGTGGTCTGCGGATGTGGTTTATGTGTTGGTTTGTCCGGGGTTTCAGGTGCATACGGGCTGGGCTTTTGCAAATTACAAAAAGACCTTGACAGGGCATGGTGAATATGATAATTTCATCAATTCTGTAAAAGATTTGTCCGTTTCGGATTTTTGGGGGCGTATTGAGAATGATTTTTTGCCTCTCATTGTGCAGTCGTATCCGGAAACGCGCGATATTTTGTCGCGATTGACAGATGCCGGCGCGATAGTTGCGTCGATGTCTGGCAGTGGTTCCACGCTTTACGGTGTTTTTGAGTCTCGAGATGTTGCCGAGGCTGTTTGGGCACGGTTTAAGGCCGAACAGTTTCGGGCTTTTTTGTGTTGTCCCGTTGGAGAATAAATATGTCCGATCAAGTTTCTCTCAATGTAGATGTTCGCACGGAAGCCGGAAAAAAATTTGCCAAGCGGTTGCGCTATCGCGGTCAATTGCCCGCGGTTGTTTATGGCGAGAATGCCGCGTCTGTTGCCTGTTCCGTGGATTATCGCACGTTGTCCGATTTGTTGAAGGCGCACGGCCGCAACGCGATTATTTCGCTGAGTGCGGGCGATACGAGCCAGAGTACTATTATTAAGGATATTCAGTATCATCCCGTGCTCGGTGAGATTTTGCATGTTGATTTTCACCGCATTGATTTGACGCGCAAAATTGTGGTTGAAGTGCCTATTCACGCTACGGGGTCTGCCGTTGGGGTGCGGATTGGCGAGGGGATTCTGGAACAGATGTTGCACGAGCTTGAGGTTGAGTGCCTGCCTGTAGATATACCCGATAATGTTGCAATTAATGTGTCGGATTTGGAGATTGGCGATTCGCTGCACGTTTCGGATATTGTCCTGAGTGGCGATGAGATGACCATTGTGACGGATGACGACCGCACGGTGTTTGCGGTGGCTGCGCCCGCGCTTATTGTCGAAGAAGAAGAGGAAGAAGAAGACGAATTGGGCGAAGAAGGCGAAGAAGGCGAAGAAATGCAAGAGCCAGAGCTTATTGAGCGCGGTGGCAGGCGCAGCAGCGATGACGAAGAAGGCGATGAGTAGGGGGCGAGGCATGCCTCGCCCGTACGGTGTAAAGGCGGTTGTGGGGCTGGGCAATCCGGGCGCGCGCTATGCACATACGCGCCACAATGTGGGATTTTGGGTGGTTGATGCGCTGGGCAAAGATGCACAGTGGCATGCGTTTGAGTTTTGTACGTGGTGCAAGTTTTCAGATGATCTGGTGCTGGTCAAGCCGCTGACTTATATGAATAAGAGCGGTTTGGGTGTGGCGGAGATTGCGCGGTGTTTTGAGGTTGCACGGGCAGATGTGCTCGTGGTGGTTGACGATGTGTATCTAAGTTTGGGGCAGTTGCGCTTTCGGCGCACGGGCAGTCACGGCGGGCACAATGGTTTGCGGTCTGTTGAGCGCGCGTTGGGGGCTGCGGATTTTCCGAGGTTGCGCGTCGGTATTGGGCAACCCGCCGAGTTGGATGGGATGATTGATTATGTGTTGGGTGAATTTACATCCAAAGATCGGGATGTGATTACAGATGCGGTTGGGCAAGTGGTCGAGGGCGCTCTTTGTTGGGCAACAGAAGGTATTGAACGGGCAATGAATCAGTATAATAAGAAGTGAGAGGGTCTCACACAAAGACACAAAGACACAAAGATACAAAATGTGAGAAGCAACCGTAGGGGCGAGGCATGCCTCGCCCGTCATTGCGGCGTGGATGGGTTTGGAGTTCTTTATGATTATGATTTTGGCACCTGTGCTGGGCGTGGTTGGGCTGGTTTGCGCTGGTTTGATTTATCTCTATGTTGCCAGACAATCAGAGGGCACGGAGCTGATGCGAGAGATCGCAGCGGATATTCAGGATGGCGCCGTGACCTTTTTGAAGCGCGAATACAGCGTGCTTTCTATTTTTATTGTTGTGGTGTTCGCGCTGGTGTTCTGGGGTATTAATTTCCCGACGGCCATATCTTTTTTTGGCGGCGCACTTTGTTCGCTTGTCGCGGGTTTTATCGGGATGAAGGCGGCGACGAAGGCAAATGTACGGACGGCTTATGCCGCCAGTCAGAGTGGGCGGGATAAGGCGTTGAATGTCGCGTTTTCAGGTGGGGCAGTGATGGGGCTGGCTGTGGCAAGTCTGGGGCTTTTTGGCGTGGGCTTGCTTTTTTATTTTTACGGCAATCCCGGTCAGGCGGCTGTGATTAATGGTTTTGCAATGGGGGCGAGTTCTATTGCGCTGTTTGCCCGGGTTGGGGGCGGTATTTATACGAAGACGGCGGATGTGGGTGCGGATCTGGTGGGTAAGGTGGAGGCAGGGATACCGGAGGACGATCCGAGAAATCCGGCTGTTATTGCAGATCATGTGGGCGATAATGTGGGCGATGTGGCCGGGATGGGTGCGGATATTTTTGAGTCTTATGTGGGGTCTATTATTGCGACGATTGCGATTGCGGCAATGGCTGGTGGCGCGGCGTTGAGTGCGTTGGGAGGCGATACCGCGCTGGTGCGGGTCGCGGCGATGCAATATCCGCTTGTCGTGGTTATGATCGGTTTGTTGGCGTCGATGATCGGCGTGGGGTCGATTCGCATTTTGCAGTCTTTAAACCCGGATGCAGCGCTGCGCTATGTCACGTATATTTCCGCTGTTTTGATGCTTGTAGGATCTTTTTTTGCCGCGGAATATCTCGGTTTGGCTCGCGGTGTGTTTTGGGCGATTCTCTTTGGTTGTCTCGTTGGTATTGCTATTGCGCTGATGACGGAATACTATACGGGCGGGGCACCTGTCAGACGCATTGCGCATTCTTCGGAGACGGGGTCGGCAACGAATATGATCGCGGGGTTGGCGGTGGGGATGGAGAGTACGACGTTGCCGGTTTTGGGGATCTGTGTTGCCATTGCCGGGTCGTTTCACTTTGCGGGGTTATACGGTATTGGCATTGCCGCTGTGGGGATGTTATCGACTGTGGGTGTTACGATGGCTGTGGATGCTTACGGTCCGATTGCGGATAATGCGGGCGGTATTTCCGAGATGGCGAAGTTGGGTCCGAAGACGCGCGAGATTACGGATGAGCTGGATTCGCTGGGCAATACGACGGCGGCGATTGGCAAGGGGTTTGCGATTGGGTCTGCCGCGCTGACGGCGCTTGCACTGTTTTCCGCGTATTCGACGGCTGTGGGGATAGAGTCGATTAATTTGATTAAACCCATGGTTGTGATTGGTTTGTTTTTGGGCGCTGGCGTGCCTTATTGCGTGGCGGCGATGACGATGACGAGTGTGGGCAATGCGGCGTTTAAGATGGTTGAAGAGGTGCGTCGCCAGTTCCGCGAGATTCCAGGGCTGATGGAGGGGACGGGCAAGCCGGATACGCGCCGCTGTATCGATATCAGTTCTGTGGCTGCACTGCGCGAGATGGTGGCGCCCGGTCTGGTGGCTATTTTGACGCCGGTGCTGGTCGGTTTTTTTCTGGGGGCAGAGGCGTTGGGCGGTATGCTGGCGGGTGCGACGGTGTCGGGGGTGTTGCTGGCGCTGATGATGGCGAATAGCGGGGGTGCGCTGGACAATGCGAAGAAGTTGATTGAGGAGGGCAATTTGGGCGGTAAGGGGTCCGAGGCACACAAGGCAGCCGTGGTTGGCGATACGGTTGGCGATCCGTTAAAAGATACGTCTGGTCCCGCGTTGAATATTTTAATTAAGTTAATGTCGGTGGTTGCGCTGATGCTGGCTCCTTTGCTGGCGTGACGGCTGACGCTTTTTTTCACAACCCCGTTCAGAACACGGTATTCTGAACCACTTGTCCAGGGGGATAGTTTATGTCACGAGGTTACGAGATGGCTTTGATTGTCGATACGCAGGAGAATGCGGATGAGACGGTCAAACGCTATGAGTCGCTGCTCGCCGAGCACGGTACTGTGGTCAATGTTGACCGCTGGGGCGTGCGCAGGCTCGCTTATGAGATTCAGAAGCGGCAACGGGGCGATTACACTTTTTTTCTTTTTCGGGCTGATCCGGGCGCGGTTGCGGGTGTGGACCGCGTTTGTCGTTTGGATGAGGCTGTTTTGCGGCATCTGATTCTTCAGACTGAGATTCCTCCTCAAGAGGAAGAGGTTGAAGATGCTTCCGATGGTACAGAAGAGGAGGATGCGGAATGAATAGAGGACGTGTGAAGGTTTGTCATATTTGCGAGGGTCACTCAAGGGCCTGCCATTTTGAAGCGAACCGTTTGGATGTTCATTATAAGAATGATCGTTTGTTGCGCCGGTTTGTTACGGAGCGCGGCAAAATTGTCCCCCGGCGCATGACGGGTACGTGTGCAAAGGGTCAGCGCGCGTTGGTGCGCGCTATTAAGCGCGCCCGATTCCTCGCGCTTATGCCTTATGTGAATGATTCGGTGAGGTAGGAATTATGAAAATTATTCTTATAGCAGATGTGGATACGCTGGGCAATGCTGGCGATGTGGTTGAGGTGAAAGCTGGGTACGCGCGAAATTTTTTGCTGCCGCGCTCGGTGGCGTTGATTGCAAATGAGCGCAATATGGCGGTGTATGAGAAGGTGCGCCGGCAACGCGAAGCCCAGGCGTCTCGCGCTGTGCGCGATGCGGAGTCGCTGGCAGAGGTTTTGAAAGAGGTTTCGTGCAATGTGGCGGTTAGAGCAGGCGAAGAGGATCGCATTTTTGGGTCGGTTACGGCACAACAAATTGCAGGTGCTCTAAATGATCTGGGGTTCGATAGTCCCCGTGCCGTCCCGCGCGATCCAGGAGGTTTTTAGAGGGGTCATATATTTATAAGGAGAAAGACCATGTCTGCAAAACAGGGGTTCAGAGCAATTTTTTTGCTGTTATTTGTTGTTGCGAGTGTGATGGCCGATGTTTCTGTTTCTTCAGCCAGAGATATCCGGTTCGATAGGGCAGCCGTGGTTGATATTATGCCTTATACGGGTTTTGTGCGTCCGGTCGTTTTTGATTATACGGGGACGGGGACCTATCTGGGGGATCTGTCGAAATGGAATGGGGGTATTCAAGCTGCGTATTGGTTGAATAATACAACGAATATTGGTGTGGATATTGGGATGGCGCCTGCACTGGAGACGACGACGTGGTCTGCTTCTGTATGCGCTGCACAATTTTTCAATGCGGCGTGTCCCGTGGCGCAATATGTTTCTGTTGGGGTGGGCAGGCAGGGCGCGGGGTTCTCTATTGATGGTGCCAGGAATTTTGTATATCTGGGTGCTGGTCTTCGATACCAGCCTCTGGAGTCTCCCAGGTACGGTTTCCATGCGGGTGTTAAGTTGAATTCCGTGTTTGATAAGGATTGTTTGGGCGATTCAGCGACCCGGAAATACGCGACTGTGAATATCGGGCTTGTTTTGTCGATGTTCTGATGAAAGGCACATACGGGTTTGAATAACGGTGGGTGTAGGGGCGGTGTTCAGGTGTCTATTTCAAAAAAGCGGAAGACGTTTTTGCGTCTTCCGCTTTTTTTTTGCTTTTACGCATTCCGCGCACACCGAAAGCCCAGGTTCCCCGTGGAGCTGTCCGGGGTGTTTGCGCTGCGGGCGGCAACGCGGTATCGGTTGCAGTAGGAGTCGTGGCACAGGTAGGAGCCGCCGCGCATGCTTTTCGCCTGTCCGATGTGGGGTCCTGTGGGGTTTACGGCGGCGCTTTTGAGGTGAAAGGTGGGGCTGAACCAGTCGCTGCACCATTCCCAGACGTTGCCAGAGATGTTGTAGATGCCATAGTTGTTGGGGGGGAATGAGGTGACGGGTGCGGTGCCGATGTGCCCATCTGCTTTGCTGTTTTTTTCGGGGAATGTGCCCTGCCAGATGTTGCACATGTGTTTGCCACGGGGTTCGAGGTCGTCTCCCCAGGGGTAGTGCATGCTTTTTAAGCCGCCCCGTGCGGCAAATTCCCATTCGGCTTCTGTGGGCAGGCGTTTTCCGGCCCAGTTGCAATAGGCGATGGCGTCGTTCCACGAGATGTGGATTGCGGGGTGGTTCCAGCGGTTGTTTATATTTGTTCGGGGTCCTTCGGGGCGGTGCCAGCACGCGCCGTCAACAGCCCACCACCAGGGGGTATCTACGACGGTTCGAGAGATGTGCGAGGCGGTGTTGGGGGGTACAAAGAGGTGGAAGACAAAGGACCAGCCAAAGCTTTCGGCTTCGGTTTTGTACGCGGTTGCGCGGACGAATTTGGCAAAGTCGGCGTTGGTGACGGCGCAGGTGTCGAGGTAAAAGGGATCGACTGTAACTTCTCTCACGGGTCCTTCGCCGTCTTCTGCAAAGCCTTCGTCGCCGTCTGTTCCCATGAGAAAGGTGCCGCCCGATACGCGGACCATGCCTTTGAGTGATGTGTCGCTTCTGCGCTTTGTTTTTTGTTTGCGCGTTTTTCTTTTTTTAGATGATACAGGTCTGCTCGCACCGCAGCAGGGGGAGGACATAGCGATTCTCCTGAGGATATTGGGTTGCGTGAATACGGTTATAAGATGATACGATGCGACGCGCGGGCTGTCAAGAGGGGGCTGGGGGCTGGTTGGCCCGTAGGAGCGGCATCCCTGCCGCGATCCAGAAGGTTTTGCCTTTGCTTTTGCTTTTATCCAGAAGGTTTTGCCTTTGCTTTTGCTTTTATCCTGCTCATCCTCTCATCTTGCACATCCTGATTCCGCTTGCTTTTTGCCTCTATATCCTTCTATATTGTTTTTGTGTTTCATCTGTGTTCATCTGTGTTCATCTGTGGATGCTTTGCTGTTTTATCAGAAGGGTTTCTTAAACATGACAGAAATGGAAGTGGTTGCCGTGCAGCTTGAGCCAAATAGCAATCATCCGCTGGTCTGGTTAAAGGATAAGGATCAAAAGGTCTTTTTGCCTATTGCGATTGGCAATTTTGAGGCGGTAGCGATTTTTATGGCGCTTCACGATGAGCCGCCGCCGCGTCCGATTGCGTATGATTTGTTGCGCACTATTTTAGAGGGGTTCGATGTACACGTTGAGCAGGTGCAGGTCACTGCGTTGAAGGACGAGACGTTTTTTGCCGAGATAACGCTCATCCGCGATGGGGAGGCGATTTGTATTGATTCGCGCCCGAGCGATGCGCTGGCATTGGCTTTGCGCGTTGGTGCGCCGGTTTTTGTGGCGGACCAGGTGGTTGAGGCGGCGGGGCTGTCGGTCAAGAGGGAAGATGCTCAAGTGCCTGGTGAGGGGTCTCAGGATATTGCCGAGATGGTAGCGGCTATCGCAGAGGATGATGCCGCCGAAGAGGTGCTCGATCAGGTGGCACAGCAGGTGGTCGCACTCAAGATGCGTTTGCAAGAGGCGGTCGCGCTTGAAGAGTACGAAGAAGCTGCCCGACTGCGCGACGAGATTGGCAGACTTGAACACAGTATCGAAAAATAAACGCGTTATAATAATAATGAGATAGTCATGACAGAAATGATAACAATTATAGCCGTTGGCGTTGGTCTTGCGGGTCTGATCTTGAACGGTCAGAAGAATATCTGTGAGGAGTTGAGAGATTTCAAAGTGCAAGTGAATGAGCGTTTGGATAAAATGGATACACGGCTTGATCAAATGGATGCGCGATTTGAAAGGTTGGAAGCGCGGATGGGCACGATGGAGCGTCAACAGGCGAAATTGGAAGGATTGCTTGAGGGATTGCGTGAAGCCATATCTGGCCGGGCACCCTCCAGCCGTTAAATCGCAGGGAACGGTTCCCCGTGCCATCCCGTTTGTCATTGCGTTGTGATGTTGTAGGGGACGGTCCCCGTGCCGTCCCGTGCGATCCAGAATATTTTTGCCTGTCATTGCTGATATATGTAAGAATGGCTTGATGTGCTACGACATAGGTGTTATATTCTGTGTAGGCCCCGCCTGTGCCGCGTTCATCCACTTCATCTATGAATTATTCGCTGTCTTCTTTTGGTTGTCCTCGCGGCATAGTTTAAGCCGCGATCCAGCAGGTTTTGCCTTTGTTTTTATCCTGTCCATCCTATCATCCTGTAAATCCTGATTCAGACAGGGTTTAAAAACAAATGAAAAAACGCTTGACACTGTGTTTTTGATTGCATATAATTAGCCCGTCATATATAATGTGGAGCAGTTTTCATGAATCGAACATCAAATAAAACAGAAGGAGTGTTGATTCTTCCTAACGCATTACTCCTTAAGGCTATTGTAAGGATGTTGCATTGGTGTGTGTTAGGCTGTTTTTGGAAGGAGGTACTAGAATAAAATGGTTAATTTATAGTTGTTCGTAACCTGTTGTTTCTGTGAGGAATAGAGAAAATGAAAACAAATCTGTTGAAGGGAGGGATATAAATTTGGAATACGGTAGTTCTTCTTCGCTGTGTCGCAAAGGTCGCGGCTCTCACCCTGTTCTGGGGTCCGGTCTTAAACAACACGAGGGACAGCGCGAGAAAGTAGGAACTGGTCTGAGACCAGTTCAGCAGTTTCGCAGTAAGTTTAATTCGTTCGCAAACAAATACTTACTCGATCCTAACATTTTTTTAGGAGGTCGATAGGATGAATTTTCACAAGACAATTGGCTATTTGGCGGCTCTGTTGCTCATGGTGGGCTTTGGAGTGCCAGACAGTTTTGCGCAGGATGCAGGGAAAGTATCTATTGTCTCGATTAGTCCGAGCACTCTAAAGGATACGGATGAAAGTACGACTGTGACGGTAAAAGTGAACGTAATCTTAGATGAGGCTCCTTCTGCCGAGGAAACCTATAGTGTGGTGGTGTCGCTTGAAACAGCTGCTGGCGAGTTCACCTCTAGTACCGGCACCGAGACTGTGACTGTTGCAGCTGATAAAAAAACGGGCACAGCAGTAGATGTTGAAATTACTGTTGATCCGGCTGATGATGCTGATGCTGACGACGAAACGTTTACCGTAACCGCTAGATCGAGCGATTTGACTGAAGATGGTGAGGGAACGATTACCATAAACGATTATTCAGCAAATCTGCTCAAGAACGCTGTGGATGCTGCAGGGTTCCGTGTTATCATCGCATCGCCTGGTGATGGTCCGGACGATTGGGCGAAGGCCGATAAAAACAGTGTTAAGGTTCAGGTACTTCGCAAGGATGGTCCATCCAGCCAATGGGGTAACTATAACTCAATCAAGGTTTCATTGTTCGATGATCCTCAGGATGATGGTGATGGTGATGGTGCCACGACTAATGATGTGGAACTTTATGCGTTTTCAGTTGAGGACGATAACCGTGAACTTAGTAATTTGGGTTTTTCACGGGTGAGAACGGACTCTTTGACGTCCACTGATGCCGTCGGTGATGTAGGTGCTGTAGGTGATTCAAAGGATGTAACCGCAGACCCGCGTATCACCACTAACATCCCTGCCTATAAACGGAGAACACGGGCTGGTAGAGATGATACGATGGAGTTCCGGTTTAATATAGAGGATCCAAATGAGGACGTCCTCGGCCCGCCAGATGTAACGAATGTGTATGCTGTTGCTGAATTTGTGTCTGGTGGTGTTGATGGATTAGGTGAGGATGTAACGGTAACTATCGAAAGCAGGGACACGAAAACATCGATTTTCCCTCAGAGTCCTTCAGCCTTTTCAGAGGTGGTCGGTGATGGGAAGTCTATACAAATTGACCGCGATATCCCTCTCACCAGCGTCATTCAGGATTTGAGTGTTGAGATTGGTAACAAGGGCAAAACCAAGACGGCTGCTGCCGCAGATGGGTATGCTGGCATTGGTAAGATGATTGTGACCAATGCGTCCATTAGCGGTGCCTTCAGAGAGGCCAAGGTGGTGCTTGATATTATGACGCCGGAAGCGTTGACAAAAGGGACAGATAGTGATGGAGATGCCATAACAGTCATCAAGGCAAACGGAGCTTTGGTCGGATATAAGAATGAAGTAACTGCCACGGAGATATTTAAGCTTGGAAATTCACTGAGGGACTCGGTGCAGGTGGCTGAAAATGAGCTTATGCGCAAATATACCGCATCCGATCCGACAGACGATGACGCGTTTAGAAATAAAGACACGGTTCCAGTTGATGGTGTGTCTGTAAGAGTTAGGGCAAATGTGGTAGATAAAGCCGGTAACTCTAGACCCCAATATGCTGATGCTGAGGCTGCTCTTAACGCCGATCCTGAAGTTGTTCAGGCTGAGGTAGATGGTGATGGTTTATCTGGGCGGTTCCTGCTGGATTGTAAGCGTCCAGTAGTCACGGTTCTGTATCCCAAACCGAGTGTTGCCGATAGTGTAGTCTTCACGGCATTGCCAAGGACTGCAGGATATACATTTCTCGGAGGGGGCGAAGAGTTTCAGAATCTCAAGCCTTTGAATTTCGAAGTCCATGAAGAAGTGTCCGAGGGATGGATTATCATTGGTGTGGCCGGTAAAACGGGTGGCACAGGTCCGGACACGCTCGAGGTTTCGAGATTTTCAGGCGATGCGATAGATTTTGAGGATGAGGACAGGGTTAACGGTTATGATATAACCGGTCTTACCCTGAAAAATCCTGATAAGATTCCCCATGATATCGCCGCCAATGAAGGTAAGAATAAGAATCCCCATCTTGATCCGGATGAGCCTGGTGCAAACGCGGATCTTACTGTTGTTATGTTTGACATGGCAGGTAACAAGGGGTCGGCCACGCCTGATGGTGGGCAACCGTATTTCGATTCCAAGCCTCCCGTAATTAATGAGAATAAATTTTTCCCGAGAACCGACGCCCTGGAGAATAACAAGGTCGGCGGTCCCGAAGGGACTCAGAATCCGCGGTTCCGCGTGAACGAATTAGTGGATTCGATTCTCGTTCGCTACGATGGTCCTGATGGTATTCTTGAAGTAGGATTAGGGGGTACTGATGCGACGTCAAACCTAAAGAACGAGAATATCACGATCAAATTCCTGGGTGAAGACGCGCTTCGGGAGGGTGAGACTTATGATCTGCAAGTCTATGTTAGAGACCTTGCAGGGCATGTTGACCTCAGTAATCTGCAAGAAGGTCTGACGTATGAGAGCGGTCTCATGAATCCGCAAGCTGGTGCGTTCAAGATTTATACCCACGTCCGTGATAATACGCTGGCCAAGGGTGTCCAGACTGATGCGGCTTATGGTTATGCAGACGGAAAACTTGCCAATGGCCAGATGGACTCTGTGGTAGCTGGTCAGCCGTTGCGGTTGACGCTTGTCGCGGTTGACGAAGCGAATGACAAGATCACGGCTATTACCTACGCCAATGATGGTGTGAAGGTCGTTGCAATGGATTCTGAGGGCGAAATGATACCTTCGGCGACATTCTGGGGCGGCGGTGTGACGCCCGATGAAGGCGGCGGTTTTGCCACGTTGAATAGCGATGGTTGGACGATTGGCGAGCGCACCGTTTTCGTGAATATAGAAAAGGAGATGAATGACGTCACTATTGCTGTGAAAGATATGACCGCAGAAGGTGTTGTGAACTTTATGAACACCAAAGAAGGGATTACCGTTGATGCCGCCGACTTCCGGGAGTTTAGGATAACTCCCATGGTGGATGGCGAGGAGGTGTCTGCAGTTTGGGGTGATTTCGATCTTGAGGTGGTGCCGGTTGACGATTTTGACAACCCCTCTTTGAAGACGTTCTCTGGTCAAGATCCCAAAACTGCTGGTGCTGACTCCCTGAATATCCTGGATTTCCGGGTGAATAAGAAGTTCCTGGGGAATGCAGAGAAGAACACTGCGCGGGAGTACAGTACTCTTGATGTTAGACTCTCCAGTGCTTTGATCAACTATCTGCCCGATGACTGGTCGATTGTGGCTGGTGGTCAGACGTTCTCTGTCACCGCACTTGAAAGAGATGGTGGAGAAGCGCTGGTTCGCGTCAGGGTCGATAATGGATTTCTCAACACCGATCCGGCGGATACGCGCAGTCGAAATCTCTCGGATGAGATAACAATTCCCGTCAGTCAGCCTCTGGATCTTGTGTTTACGATCTGGGGTCCAAATGGTGAAGATTGGACGGATAGAGAAGAAGCTGTCCCGATTCCCGCTGATGGTGAGGTCATGGTAGCGTTCCTGGTCGAGGGTCTTAATGCTGGCGATATGGTTACCTTTACCAAGAATGGCGTGGATATGGATCCCATAGCGGCAGATGAAGACGGCAATGCCAAATTGTCTGTGACCATGGCTGCGGAAGGCACTGTAACGGTGTCGGCGGCGAGTGGTGGGAATTCGACAGGCGATCTGGAAATTGTCTTTGTCGAGGAACCTGCTGAAGAAGGACGTAAGGCTTATGTCGATGCTGACGGCGATGCCGTTTATCTCATCTCTGACACGGATATGACAGTTGGCGTGGATGACTTCCTTGCCCTTGTTGCTGCGTATGGTAGCAGCGCGGGTGATGAGAATTACAATATCCAGGCTGATGTCAACGATGATGGCATGGTTGACATTAATGACTTCCTCGCGTTTATCACCTCGTATGGCAAGACGGCTGCTGTTTCTGGCAAGCCTCTCGTTTTGCTGCCTGGCATAAATGAGAATGCTGAATTCTTGCTGAGTCTGGGTAGTGATCGCGTGATTGCTGGCGAGTTGGTGGCTGTTGATGTCTCGCTTGCCAATGTCGAAGCTCTGATCGGTTATGGGTTCGCGCTCAATTACGATGCCGATAAGTTCGAGTTCATCAGTGTTGCTCCTTCCGATGAAGATTTGCTCAAGTCAACAGGTGGAGAGACGCCTCTGTTCCATCACATTGTTGCCGATGGTCAGGTTACGGTTGCCAATGGCATCGTTAATGGCACGGCGGTTTCCGGTGGTGGCGACATTGTCCGGTTTGTCTTCCGCGTGTTGTACGAGTTTGAGGATAACGCCAGGTTTGAAATTGCCGACGGTCTGGTCTTTGACCCGAGTCAGCTTCAGAATCCGGCGGTGGTCGCGGGTGTGTTGGAACTCCAGAGCACGCCCAGAGAGTTCGCTTTGCGCCAGAACTTCCCCAATCCATTTAACCCGGATACGACCATTAAGTACGATTTGGCCGAGTCCGCCGACGTGACACTGCAGATTTACAATGTGTTGGGTCAGGTGGTTCGGACGCTGGTCGGGTCTGAGGCGCAGAATGCGGGTCGCTATCAGATTCGCTGGAACGGAATGGATGATCGCGGTGTGTCGGTTTCGAGTGGAGTTTACTTCTACCAGATTTCGGCAGGGAAGTTCCAGGATGTGCGGAAGCTGATGCTGCTCAAGTAATTCGCCGATGGGTCGGGAAGTTTCCCTGTTGAGGCTTCCCGATTCCATTTTTCAATTAGAGGAGTTTGTAATGTTTTTGAAAAAAAGTCTTTTGTTTACGACTGCTTTGGCATTGCTGATGTTTGCAGGGCAGGCTTCTGCGCAGGTGTCGCTCTCTCTTGGTGAGGGTGGCTCTGCCACGGTTACTGGAGCGGGCACGGAGATTGCGGTTGATGTTTCCCAAATGGGTGTTGACCAATCCGTGAATGCCATAGAGATTGAGTTTGATATTGATGCGTCTGTAACTCTGAGTTCCTATACTGCTGGCGACTTTATTTCCCTTCCTGTTGTTGGTAGTAAGGCTGCCTTTGCTTCTCTTTCGGGACCGATGCCGGTGCCCGCAAGTGCCAGTTTTACCTTTACCACAGCTTCAGATGTAACGGGTGTGGAATTTTCCATTGGTATTAAGTCAATTAAACTCAATAATGTTGCTCTTCCTGTTCCACTTCCCGCAGCACTTATGTTTAATGCTGGTGGGACGCCGCCGGGTGATGGCAATGGCAATGGTGATGGCAATGGTGATGGCAATGGTGACAACGGCGACACTGGGATGCCGATGCCGATGGATGATTTGTCCGTTTCTCTGACGAGTGGCGGCGAATCCTCGGTCAACCAGGTTGGCGCAGGTGCTGAGATTGTTGTCGATGTGGCTGTTGATGGGTTGACGGGTATGACGGTTGGTGCCGAGATTACCTTTACAGTTGATCCCGCTGTGGCGGGGATCACTGATGGGGCGCCTGCTGGCGGTTTGATAGAGGCTCCGGGCGGAGATGGTATGACCGTCACGCTTATTGGTGCGCCCACGATGCTGGAAGGCGGCAGTTATGGTTCTGTGACGTTTACCACAGGTCCCGATTACGATGGATCGACGTTTACCATTAGTGCTTCGGTTACTGTGTTTACAGCGGGTGGGATGAAAGTCGCCGCTGAAGCTGGTGATCCGGTGGTGGTCAATGCGTTCTCGCCCTCTCTCGAAGCCGATGCAACTGCGGTCGAAGTTCCCTTTGGCGAAACGGCGATGGCGACAGTGACCGCGATTGATACAGAGGGTGAAGCGGTTGAGTTTACCGTAGATCCCGCTGATGCGGGCACGGTGTCGGATGATGGTAATTCTGTGACGGTGTCCGCAACGGGCAATGCCACAGTGACGGTGTCTGCAACGGCTGGTGGCGTTGATCTCGATCCGGTTACGATTGTTTTTACAAAGGCTCCACCGGTGTTGATGACTGAGAGCACCGAGGTGATGTTTGAAGATTTTGGCGCCTCAGCTTCAGCGTCGGTTACGGCTGCCGGTTTTGATGAAGGTGCTGAGATCAGGTTTACTTATACAGCTTCTACCGATTTTCAGGCTGTGGAAGATGGTTCCAGCCTGATGATTACGACGGGAGCTCCCGGCACTGTGACGGTGACGGCTACCGATGGTACGGCTTCTGTTTCGCTGACGATTACGTTCTCGAATCCCGATCCTTATCTGACTGCAAGTGAAACGGATGTTATTATCCCCGAGGGTGGGGACTATTCGGTGACGATTTCGGCAACGGGTCTTGAAGGTGTTATTAGTTATATGATAAGCAGGACTTCTGGTACCGCTACGGTTAACGCCGATACCGATGGTGGTATGGTGACGTTGACGGCGAGCGGTGAAGGGTCTGCGATGGTGTCAGTGACAGGTACTGGTGCTGATGGTACATCAACTGAGATGGTTAGCATTCTGTTCCGGGCGATGCCCTCTGTTGCGTCAGATGCGACTGAGACGGTTATGGTTCCGCAAGCTACGGTTCCCAGTGCTATGGCAATGGTCGTTGCGACTGGTTTCCCCGAAGGTGCCGAGATTACGTTCAATGTTGATCCGTCAGACAGTCCTTATCTTACAACGTCGGCAGATGGCAATGTGCTGACGCTGACTTCTACTGGCACGGTTACTGTGTCTGTGACGGCTTCTGGTGCGGGCATTACGACGTCTGCGGTTGAAGTGACGTTTGAGCAAGAGTTGCCCGCTGCTCCTGCGAGTGTGGTTGTGCAGGATCAGGAAGGGGATAATGGCCATTATGTGATGGTGAGTTTTGCCAATTCGTCAAATCACGCTGATGTGAGTCAGTATCGCGTTTATCGCGAGATGATGGTGAATACCGCAATGGATGCCGACGGCAATGTGGTAGTCGGTGAGCCGGTGGCGAAGTGGGTTCCCTGGGCTGTTGTTGACGCGATGGACAATGATGATGAAGAAGGTATGACGCGCGCGGTTGTTCCGGTGACGGACGACACGGCGACTCGCTGGGGCGTTGCTGCTGAGAAGGGTATGGATTCGGCAGAGATTACGCCTGCTGGCAAGCGCGTGTTCTCCAAGGAGAGCGTGCAACTGATGGCTCAGCTTTTGGGTGTGGATCCCAATCGGATTGTCACCGAGGATGAGCTTGCCAAGATGTTTATGCCTTCTGCTGATTATATCAATTCGATTATTGGCGGTAGGAAGAATGTGGTGTTTGCCGCGCTGGATCCGGATTTGAGTGTTCTGGTGGGTGGCGATGTTGCTGTTCCGCAGAATATTCGCACGGATGGGTCTGGTCCTATTGTTTCGTCTCCAATTACGCCCACGGGTGATATGGTGGGTGCGGTAGATGATACAGCCCCTGCTGCTGCGACCGATCTTGCCGCTGATGTGGAGACCGGGATGGTTACCTGGACGGCGTCCGCCGATGATGGTGGCCTGGATATGGTGATGTATCGCGGTTACGCGATTGTCATTCCCCATGTGCTGGGTTACAGGATTATGGGTGGTGCCAGCGAAGATGCGATGATCGATATCGGTGTTGTTCCCGCTGGTTCGACCAGTTTCCAGGTTCCGCAGGCTTTGATTGAGTCTCTGATTAATCAGGGTGTGCCCGCGGTGCTGTTGACTGTGGTTGCGATGGACGGGACCAATATGACGCCGAGTGTGCCGCTGGTGGTTGAGCTTATCCCGACGCGCAAGGCGTTTGTGGATGCAGACGGTGGTTCTGTTTATGTCGTGAAGCTCGACAGGCACGGGGCTATGACGCCGCTGACGGTTGACTTTGAAGACTTTGTAGCCTTTACGATGGCGTTTAATACCGATGAGACGCACGAGAACTGGAGAGTTTTTGTTCAGGCTGACCTGAATGACGATAAGATGGTCAATTTCGATGACTTTATTCTGTTCTTTAGCTCGTATGGCAAAGAAGCACAGGGTCCGGCGGGCAAGTCTCTGGTTACGCCTATTCTTGGCGTGAATGAGAATGCTGAGTTCTCATTGCGTTTGGGCAGTGATCGCGTGGTGGCTGGCGAGATGATGTTTGTGGATGTGTCTCTGGCCAATGTGCAGGCTCTGATGGGTTATGGGTTTGTGCTGCACTTCGATGCTGAGAAGTTCGAGTTTGTAGAAGCGGTGCCGGCTGCTGAGGATTTGCTGAAGTCCGCAGGTGGCGAGACCCCGCTGTTCAGAAGCTTGTCGGATGAGGCCGGGCAGGTTAACGTTATGAATGCGATCGTTAATGGCTCGGAGGTTTCTGGTGATGGCGATATTGTTCGGTTGATTTTCCGCGTGTTGAGCGATTTTGAAGATAATGCGCGGTTTGAGATTGCCGACGGTCTGGTTTTCGATCCGAGTCAGTTCGCCAATCCGTTGGCTGGCGGTGTGCTGGATATTCAGACGACGCCTACAGAGTTTGCACTGCTCCAGAATTTCCCCAATCCGTTTAACCCCGACACAACGATCGGTTATGAATTGGCCGAGTCTGCCGATGTGACGCTCCAGATTTACAATGTGGTGGGTCAGGTCGTGCGGACGCTTATGGCTGCTGAATCGCAGTCGGTCGGTCGTTATCAGGTCCGTTGGGACGGTATGGACGATCGCGGGATGCCGGTTTCGAGTGGGATTTATTTCTACCAGATTTCGGCAGGGAAGTTCCAGGATGTGCGGAAGCTGATGCTGCTCAAGTAATTCGGTAGGGGCGAGGCATGCCTCGCCCCTAATTTTTCCCTCAGAACTTACAAGGAGTAGTTTTCAGCGAAGGAGTCTTGCAAATGTTTTTGAAAAGAGGATTGTTATTTTTTACTGCCCTTGCATTTCTGGCGTTTGTGGGTCAAGCTTCTGCTGGTCCCAATGCAAATGCTGTTTTGTCAGTTGACATTGATGCCAGTGACAATAAAATGAATGATGGCCATACATCGGGTACTGCTGTTGCGGGTACCGATGTTGTCGTTGAAATATTTATCAGTGGGTTGGCAGGTCCCATTGTCGGTGGTGAGATAACTTTTGATACGGATAAGCTGACGGTCAAAAGTGCGACTTCTGCTGCGGGACTTTTTGTTCTGGGTACAACAGCAAATGTTGCTACTATTGGTGGTGTTCCACCTGGTGCTTCTTTGACCAACGACTATTTCACGACTGTTACGCTGACGCCCGTAGAAGGTGTGATGGCAAGTACTGAATTTACAGTTGGCGTCAGTATTAAGAGCCTGGCCAGTGGTGCCGATCCTACTAACACTGATGATATTACCACGGCGATGATGGCACCCTTGTCTTTTAATGCCATTCCCAGGCTGGAAGCAGATGCGACTGTGGTTTCTGTGCCAGCGGGTAGCACCGGGAAGGCAACGATTACGGCTGTGAATTTTGCCGCCGATGCGACGATTACCTTTGACGTGCAGGGCGAAATGATTGAGCATGTTATGTCCATGATGGATGGCGCCACGCTGACGTTGACGGCAAGTGGCCCGGCAAAGGCGATCGTGACGGCGAGTGATGGTATGACCACAACCGATCCGATTACGATTGAGTTTGTCGAGGTGAGGCTTCCCGCGCTGGATGCCGTTGTCGGCATGGACATGATGAATATGATGGATGATGGTATGCTCGCGGCCAGTGCCGGTGCCAATGAAGAGATTGCCATTGAGGTGTTTGCAGGTGATATAGATGGTGGTATCGGCGGTGCGAGTATCTCATTTACGATTGATCCGGCTTCTGCGGCGATGATCACGGGTTTTGCACCTGCTGAGGGTATAACTCTGCTGGGTATTTCCGGTAATATGGTCGATGTTGGTTCTGAACAAGCGGTGATGCTGTCCAATGGTGGTTTTTTGGGCACGGTGAAGCTGATGACAGGTGCTGAGGCTGTGCCGTTTACGGTTGGTGTTGAGTCGTTTACAGGGCTTCTCGCGTCTGGCGAGACGACGATGCTGATGATTCCAGCACCGGTGATGTATAATTTCGGTCCGCGGCTGGAGGTGTCTGCGACTATTGCGACGATTCCGCGCGGTGGTGAAGCGACGGTTAAGATTACCGCTCTGGGCTTTGCCGAGGGTTCTAAAATTACCTTTTCGCATACTGTAGAAGGCGCGGCTATGATCGATGGTCACCCGGACATGAATATGCTTGAAGTTTATGTTTTGACTGCGACTGGTCTGGGTTCCGCTGTTGTCACGGTGACGGCGAGTGATGGCATGGCTTCTGTTGAGACAACTGTTCAGTTTGACGAGCAGGTGCCGATTGAGTTGTCGTCTTTTGTCGGATCGGTGATTGAAGACCGCGTGGTGCTGAATTGGGCGACGGCTTCGCAGACCAATAATGCGGGTTTCCGCGTGCTTCGCAGCACGGATGGTGAGACCTACGAGGTGGTCAGCGCGCTCATAGCCGGTGCCGGTACGACCGATCAGTTGATGGATTATATGTTTGAGGATACGAGCCTTCCCGCTGTTGGGAAGGTTTATTACCTGCTCGAGCAAATTGATCTGGATGGGACGATTAATCGTTCGAATCCGATTGAGGTGCTGTTGGGCGCGCGTTTCATTCTGCCCACAGAATTTGCTTCGACGGTTTATCCCAATCCGTTTAACCCGAGAACGACGATTTCCTATGATTTGCCTGCTGAGACAGATGTGTCTATCGTGATTTACGATGCGATTGGGCAGGAGATTCGTCAACTCGTGAGCCGGCATTATACAGCAGGTCGTTATAGTGTCCAGTGGGATGCTAAGGATTATCTGGGCCGCAGCGTTGGTAGTGGCGTTTATATCGCCGAGATCAAAGCGGGTTCAAATACCGCGATCCAGAAGATGCTGCTGTTGAAGTAGGGGACGGTCCCCGTGCCGTCCCGTTGTTGAGACGGTCCCCGTGCCGTCCCGTTGTTGGGACGGTGCCGATTCAAAAAGGTCATTGGGCATATTGTCCAGTGGCCTTTTTTTTGTTATTGCGGTATTGTATATGTGAAACTATATTCGAGCACGTTGTAGGGGACGGTCCCCGTGCCGTCCCGTCATCTCTGTGTTCATCGGTGTTCATCGGTGGTTGCATTTGATTTGAAAGGAGTTTTGGATGGAGAAGGTGCGAATGGGTTTAATCGGGTGTGGTGGCAATATGGGCGGCCACATCGGGCGTTTGATGAAGATGCAGGATGTGGAGGTTGTGGCACTCGCAGATCCGAGTGAGGCGAGTTTTGCGCGGTTGTTTGAGCGCGTGCCCCAGGCAGAGGCGTTGCCGAGGTTTGCCAATCACAGGGAGATGCTGAATAATGTGGAGATGGATGCGACAGAGATTTCTACGCCGCATACGTTGCATTTTGAACAGATTATGGATAGTTTGGATAAGGGTCTGCATGTGCTGACGGAGAAGCCGATGGTGTGTACGGTTGACCACGCGCTTCAGGTGATGGATAAGGCAGAGGAGGTGGATCGGGTTTTGATGGTGTCCTATCAACGGCACATGGCGCCGACGTTTCGGTTTATGCGGAATCAGATTCAGGCGGGTGAGATCGGAGAGGTTCAGTTTATTCAGGCGATGCAAGATCAGCATTGGTATGAGAATCAACAGGGGAAGTGGCGGCAGGTCCACGCGCTGTCGGGCGGGGGTCAGTTGAATGATTCGGGGAGTCATTTGCTGGATGTTGTGCTGTGGATGGTGGATCAGGCGCCCGCGCGCGTATCGGCTTTTATGGAGAATCTGGATACGGAGGTGGATATTAATTCGGCGCTGTCCATTGTGTTTGAGAATGGCGCGTTGGCGAATTTTTCTGTTGTGGGTACAGGTCCGGGTCCGGGAATGTGGGAGGATATTACGATTTGGGGCACAAAGGGGGCGATTTATTCTCGCAATGGGAAGGTGACGTGCAAGTACGGTGGCAATGCACCGGTTGAGGTCGATGCCAATAGTTTGCCGTCGCGGTTTGTGAGTCCAGATCAAAATTTTGTAGATGCGATTTTGGGGCGCGATGAAATTCAGGTGCCGCCCGTGTGCGGTTTGCGCGTGATTCAGTTGACCGAAGCCGCCTGGGAGTCCGCAGAAAAAAACGGCCGCCCGGTGCGCGTGAAGCGCGCGAGAAGGCGGTGAATTGAGAATAAGGATCTTACGGATGGCAAAAACAACAGTCGAAATTCCCGATCAAAAAATGGCGGAGTTGGAAGCCTATAAAGACCGGTTGGGAGAGCTTCTGTTGCTCGGGTTGTCTCAGGTCAAAATTCAGGAAGCCCTGTTGCTCTACCAGCGCGGGCTTGTATCAATTGGCAGAGCAGCAGAACTCGCCGATCTAACAGAGCAGGAAATGGTACATCAGGCTCGGATCGTTGGAATCCAACCTCGTTGGAGTAAAACCCAGGTCCAGGAAGAACTGGTGTGAAGGTCTTTTGTAATTCTGGTCCTCTGATGGCACTGGGTAAAATAGGTACTTTGGATATCCTTTTTCGACTATTTGGGCAAGTAAGTATCTCCGCAGAGGTTCATCGAGAGGTTGTTATCACGGGGGGAAAACAAGGTCACATTGATGCGAGGATGGCCGAAATAGCAATACGTCAAAAGCAACTCATCGTTGAGGATGTAGCTGATTTACCATTAGAGATAGTTTCACTGGCTTTGGATGCGGGAGAAAAAGAAGCCATTTATCTCAGTACACAAGAAGCAGATAGCTTGGTACTACTTGATGACCTAAAGGCGAGAGAAGAGGCCAAAAAACTCGGGTTGAGGGTCAAAGGGACATTGGGTATAATTGTTCAGGCTTACCGCGAAAATTTGATTTCCCTTGCTGAAGTCAATACCTTGATAGAGATCATCATCGCCCATGATGCTATCTGGATATCAGCCGATTTGTGTCGAGAAGTGATTAAAAGAATCGAAATAGATTAGCATCTCATCCGTGTTTATCTGTATCCATCGGTGGTTGCAGTTTTGGAGGTTCTTATGCATATATTAAAATTAACGATTATTTTCGGGGTGCTCGTCAGTGCTGTCACCGACTGTTGGGCACAGCCTATAGCGTTGGAACTGAAGTTCCCAGAGGGGCGCAAGGCGCAATATAAGCATAAGTTTCGGGTGGAGTATTATAGCAATCAGGGCGAGCAGATTGTGATGCAGAGCGGGCATATTCGCGTGACCATAGATAATGAGTGGCGCAGCCATGAAGAGGTGGTTGTGCCGCAGGCGTTGCGGGGGAAGACAATACCCGAGGGGGTGATGAGTGTTCGCGCTGAGATTAAAAAGGGTGCGAGTGCAGCGATTTTTTTGGGCGAGAAGCAGACGTATGAGCAGTTTCCGTTTACGTTTGATATGTTTAATGATAGGGCTTTTACCTGGCAGGTGACGCCCGAGGGCATGGTGCAGAAGTTTGAGCCTGAATTTGCAGCGTTTCGCGTGGATCGGCAGGATTTGGTTACGGATATGTTCCAGGGGGCGATGCCGGCGTTTGCGCCCGTTTTGCCGGATGAGCCGGTTAATAAGGGCGATACCTGGACGGGCGAGCGCGATTTTTGGCGTCCGTTTGCGAGTATGGATATGCTGGGGCGCGATTCGCAGATTAAAATTAAGAGTACTTACGAGGTGAAGAATATCAAGAATGAGAAGGGGCGCGTGGAGGTGTCTATCGATGAGGATAGTGAGGTGGAGTACGCGGGGTGGATCGAGGTGAGTGTGGTTTCTCTGTATTATAACGGGAAGGGTACAGGCGGGGGTTCGTGGGTAATCGATGCGACGCGCGGGTTGGTGTTATATCACAAGGTGCATTTTGATATCAATAAGCCTGTGGTTATTAAGGCGGGGAAGAAGGACCCGATTGCCAATATTGTCGCTGAGATTAAAATTGATATGGAACGCAAGCTGGAAAAGCTCGAAAAGGAGTGAGTTCACGGCTTGACACGGGTTTTGAGATATGGTATTCTTGACAGAAGACGCTTTTTGCCTTTTATCCGTGTTCATCTGTGTTCATCTGTGGTTGCTTTTATGCTTCATCCGAGAGGGGGTCAGCCATCAATACCAGCGATTCTGATCGTCAGAGAAAGTCACCTGAAGATTTTCTTCAGGACTATGTGGATATGCAGCATACGTTTCAGTCGCTGTCGATTATCGATCAGATTTTGATGACGATGGATGAGACAGATCGACGGCGGCCCCTTTTATTCCAGTTGCGCCGGCAGCTTCAGGAAGATGAGATTACGTTTGAGGAGGCGAGGCGCACGATTGTGGAGTTGGAAGGGACGCTGGAGAAGGTGACTGCACCGGCCAATCGGGTGGGGACGTTGTTGGCGCCGCCGGAAAATGGCGTGGCGTATATTACGGTGGGTGGGTCGGAGTATTATGCGAATGTGGATGCGCGGTTGGATGAACGCCGTTTGAAGGTGGGGACGCGGGTGCTGGTCAATGAGGCATTTGCCGTGGTGGGCGATATGGGCGAGTCTCCGTCGGGTACGGTGGGCAAAATTGTCGATGTGCTGGACGATGGGCGTTTGCAGGTGGGGCAAGAACACGGTTCGCAGACGCATGTTCTCCTGCGTGGGGCAGATCTGGTGCGCGAGTCTTTGAAGGCGGGCGAGGAGGTGCGTATTGATCCCCTTTTTCGCGTGGCGCTGGAAAAGATGCCGCATTCCGAAGTTAAGGATTTTTATCTGGAGGAAGTTCCCGATTTGCCGTGGGAAAAAATCGGTGGGCAAAAAAAGGCGATTCAGGCGATCAAAGATACGATTGAGATGCCGGTGTTGCATCCGGAGTTGTTTAAGCGTTTTCATTACAGTACGCCCAAGGGGTTTTTGTTATACGGCCCGCCGGGATGTGGCAAGACTTTGATTGGGAAGGCGACGGCGTACAATCTGGAGAAGCAGGTGCAGGAAGACGGACTGAATCTCAAGGCGTGTTTTATGCATATTAAGGGGCCTGAGATTTTGAATATGTGGTTGGGGGAGTCCGAGCGCAAGGTGCGCGAGATTTTCTCTCAGGCGCGCGAGAAGCGGCGCGAGGGGTTTTTGCCGGTGGTGTTTATCGATGAGGCAGAGTCGGTTTTGGGTACGCGGCGGGCGACTCGGTCGCACAATATTTCAAATACGGTTGTGCCGATGTTTTGTGCCGAGATGGATGGGATCGAGTCTTTGCATGATGTGGTGATTATTTTGACGTCCAATCGTCCCGATTTGATCGATCCGGCGATTTTGCGGCCGGGGCGTATTGATCGCAAAATTAAGGTGATCCGGCCAGACGAAGATGCGGCGCGCGAGATTTTGGGTATTTATTTGACGGCTGATTTGCCGGTGGCAGAGGGTGAGTTAAATGCACAGGATGGCAATGTGCGGGCAGCGGTTGACGATCTGGTGGCGCGTACGATTGCGGAGATATATGTCAGGCGCGATGATACGCGGTTTTTAGAGGTGATGCTTAGAAGCGGTCGCAAGGAAGTGCTGAGCCGCGGGGATTTGTGCAGTGGGGCAATTCTCGAGTCTATTGTGCAGCGCGCGAAGGAGATTGCGATTAAGCGGTGTATTGCTTCGGGTTCGGTAGAGGGGATCGGTTTTGACGATATGCTCGCGGCGATTGAGATGGAGTATAGCGAGAATGAGATTTTCCCGCCGACGGATAATACAGAGGATTGGTTGAAGTTGCTGGATTACGATCCGGAAAATGTGGTGCGCGCAGCACCGATTCGCCCCAGGCGAGAGCGCCGCACCTCCGGGCATGGTGTGATATGACGCGTTTGTTTGGGCTGGAAACGGAATATGGGATCACGATCGACGGGGTGGATAGGGTCGATGTGGTGGAAGAGTCGATGCAGTTGATCCGCTGCTATCAGCAGGGCAAGTTTGTTCCGTTGTGGGATTATCGATTGGAAAACCCCCGTCGGGATGACCGGGGGTTTGAAGTTAAAAATCTGTTGAATGATGCCGATGAAAAGGTGCATTTGCAACAGGATCGCAAGCGCAAGATTCCGTTTGTGGAATTGAAGAGCGATTTGATTATTTACAATGGTTCCCGGTTTTATAACGATCATACGCATCCGGAGTATTCGACGGGTGAGTGCGTGAGTTTGTTCGAGCTTGTGGCACAGGATAAGGCGGGGGAGCGCATTGTCGATATTTGCGCGCAGCGGCGGACGGAGATACTGGATCAGGGTGCTGTGCGGATGTATAAGAATAATACGGATTTTGAAGGGCATAGCTATGGGTGCCACGAGAATTATTTGATGGATCGTTCGGTGCCTTTCGAGCGTATATTGAAGGGGTTGTTGCAGTTTTTTCCCACGCGGCAGATTTTTTGCGGGGCTGGCAAGGTGGGTGTTGAGCGGGAGGATCGGGCGCCGATTTATCAGTTGTCGCAGCGCGCGGAGTTTTTTGAGGTGATCGCGAGTGTGGATACGATGCACAAGCGTCCCGTTGTGAATACGCGCGATGAACCCCACGCAGATGCAGCGCGTTATCGCCGGTTGCATGTCATTGTGGGCGATGCCAATATGTCGGAGTATATGACGGCGCTTAAGGTGGGGACAACGGCGCTGGTGATCGATTTGATTGAGGCGGATTGTTTGCCCGATTATCGGTTGAAGGATCCGATTGCGGCGATGAAGAATATCGCTCGAGATCAGTCGCATGCGTGGTTGGTGGAGGTCGAGGGTCCGGGCAGTCGCCTCGTTCCCGCGGTTGAAATTCAGGATGCGTTTTTGGCGTTGGCGCGGCGCGAGTTTGCCGGGCGCGATCGAGAGACGGATTGGGTGTTGTCGGCGTGGGACGATGTGCTGGGGAAATTGAGTCGCGATCCGATGGATCTGGTGGGTGTGTGCGATTGGGTGACGAAGAAGTGGCTGATCGATAGTTTTTGCGAGGCGGAGAATCTGGCGTGGGATAATCCCGATGATTTGTTCTGGATGCAGAGTCAGGATCTGGAATATAGCAATGTGAATCGGGATGAGGGGTTGTATTATTTGCTGGAGTCGCAGGGGCAGATGGTGCGTCTGGTGGGCGATGATGAGGTGGCCGCGGCGATGTCGGAACCGCCTTCGGGTACGCGGGCGTATTTTCGAGGGCGCAGTTTGGAGAAGTTTGGCGATTATGTGTCGTCGATTAATTGGGATCGCATAGTGTTTAAGCGCAATGGCCGCCAGCATGCGGTGGATATGAAATTATTGGTGGATGCGGGGCGGGTAGAGCGTTATAATGAGGTGTTGGATAGTGCGGAGACGTTGGAGGGTTTTTTAGAGGCGTTGGAGAAGGTAGATCCGTAGGGGCGAGGCATGCCTCGCCCGCAGGTGGACATCCGGGACGGCACAGGGACCGTCCCCTACGATGATATTGTGGTTTGTAGGGGCGGGTCCCCGTGCCCGCCCGCAGATATTGTGGTTTGTAGGGGCGAGGCATGCCTCGCCCGCAGGTGGGTCATTTTTTTATTAAGGAGGCCGTAGATGGATAAGGTCTTGCAGTTTGAGCGACGGACGAAGCCGGTCGATCCGGGAGGACCTGGTCCGGGCGATGATGGCGATGGTGGTCCCGCACGCCCGAAGGTGGAGCGGCCAGATACGCGCGATTTGATGCGGCGCATGCGGCGCGTTGATCCCAACCAGGCGCGGCGTTATCGCCAGCGTACAGGCGAGTAGATTATGCAATCGGGTGGGGATTTTGTCGATTTGCTGCGGCAAACGGGCTACCGGTTTCCGGGTGAGAATTTGGGCGATGTACAGTCCGGGCGCGATTTGCCTTTTGAGCCGACGGATGCGACGACGATTCTGGCATTTCAATATGCCGATGGGGTGCTCGTTGCAGGTGATCGCCGCGCTACAGCGGGCAATATGGTGCTTTATGACCGCGCGGATAAGGTGGTTGATCTGGATGCGTATTCGGTGATGGCGATTTCGGGTTCGCCAGCTATTGCGTTTGAGATCGCGCGCATTTTGGAGCATGCGTTTCAGTATTATCGCCGCCGTTTGCTTCAGGAGATGAGTTTGCAGGCGAAGTTGCGCCGGTTGTCGCTGTTGATTAAGGATAATTTGCCGCTGGCGATGCAGGGTATTGGTGCTGTGATTCCAATTTTTGCGACGTATGATCTGGTGGATGCGCGGGGCAAAATTTATTTTTACGATGCGTTGGGGGCGCAGTTTGAAAGTGCCGATTTTACGACGACGGGGTCGGGGTCGCCGGCGATTCGCGGGGCGATGTATTATTTGAATCGCTGGAGCGGTCGGCGTTTTGTCGATATGGACCGCGATACGGCAATCGGGCACGCGCTTCAGCTTTTGGATACGGCGTCGGAATACGATTCGGCTACGGGGCGATACGAGCGTTCGGCTGATATTTTTCCGTCGGTGAAGACGATTACGGCGTCGGGTCTGGAAGAGATTGAGACCGAGGCGTTGCGGCGGCTTTATGTTCAATATGTGGATGGGGAGGAGGCGGGACGCGCATGATGTTGTCAGATGAGCCGTATCGCTGGGCAGAGGCGGTTGCGAATCGGCGCGATTATATTGAAGATCAAATTCGGGCGGGTAGTCCGGTTGTGGGTGTGGGATACGATAGCGGTGTTTTGTTGCTGACGCTGTCGCAGAGTCAGCAGAAATTGTTTGAGGTGTACAATCGCATTGGGCTTGCGGCTATTGGGCATTCCACGGATATCGAGAGGCTCAGGCAGGCTGCGATTGATATGGCGCATTCGATTGGGTTTAATTATTCAGAGGACGATGTGACGCTGCGTCAAATTGTGTATTTTGGTCTCGGTCCTGCGATAAAGGCGGGGTTTGACGATGTGGTGCATTCTCCGTTTTTGGCGCGGGTGCTTCTCGCTGAGCTGGACGGGCAGGAGGGGGCGCAGATTTTTTATTCTGTGGATTACGATGGCGCGTTTCACCGTCACGAGGGATGGGCTGTTGTGGGCGGCGTTGTGGAGGCGGATGTGATGATGGGGCGCGAGTTGTCGGATTTGGATACGGGCGCGTTGTCTTTGTCGGATGCCGCGGGTGCTGCGCTGCGCGCCTGGGCAATGGGACGATGGGTTGGGAAGATGGATGAGGTGCCCACCGATGCTGAAGAGCTCGAGCAGATGGCGGGGGTAGTCGATGTGGCTGATGTGCTTAGTACGGAGCTGGAAAATTTAGAGGTGGAGGCGGTGGTGCTCGGGCGGTCGCAGTTGGGAAAAAACAAATATCGCAATGTCGATACAGAAGAGATTTCGCCCGCTTTGGCACAGTTTATATTGTAGGGGCGAGGCATGCCTCGCCCTGTCAGTGAGAGGCTCACATGAGAGATCGCATTTTTGGCATAGAAACCGAATATGGGTGTTTGGCTCCCGAGCACGAGGGTTTTGTGAGTCCCGATACGATTTCGGTGAAGGTGAAGGATCACATTTTTCACGTTGACCGAATGGGGATTGTGGATATTCACTATCGCGGACGGGATGAACCCCCGGGCAATGGGGGTTTTTTGTTTAATGCGGGGCGGGTTTATATCGATATGGGGCATCTGGAATACGCCACGCCGGAGTGTATGGGGTTGTGGGATATTGTGGCGTTTGATCGGGCTGGCGATCTCATTTTGCACCGGGCATTGCACGCGCTGGGGTTGGCGAAAGAAGCGTCGTTTTTAAAGAATAATATCGATCATTATACGGGTGCGACGTTTGGCTGTCATGAAAATTATCTGGTCAGGCGCAATGTGCCGTTTTCAACTGTTGTCATTCCCGCGCTGTTGCCGTTTTTGGTGACGCGCCAGATTTTTTGCGGTGCAGGTCGCGTGGGCAGTTATGACGACAGTTTTTATTATTATGGGCAAAATGTGCGAGATGCCGCTGATCCAGAGGATTCTGTCTCTTTCCAGATTTCTCAGCGTGCCGATCATATTGTGACAGAGATTTATCAGTGGATCCAGTTTTCTCGCGCGATTATCAATACGCGAGATGAACCGCTGGCAGATCACAGCAAATACCGCCGTTTGCACCTTCTGGTGGGCGATTCAAATATGTCGGAGTATGCGACGGCTCTGAAGGTTGGCACGACTGCGATGGTGCTAAATCTTCTGGAGCGCAAAATTTTTCCTCAGGATATGGGGGTGGGTGATCCGGTGTGGGCACTGAAGGAGATTTCGCGGGATCCAACATATAAGTGGATTCTGGATCGGCAGAATGGGCGGTCTATTTCGGCTATTGATGTACAGCGCAATTATTTGGATTTGTCACAACGCCACTTGAGAGGTCTGGATGAGGAGTCGGATTGGGTGCTGGATGAGTGGGAGCGCACGCTGGATGATCTGGAGTCCGATCCGATGCAGTTGACAGATCGTGTGGACTGGGTGGCGAAGAAGTGGTTGTTGGATGCGTTTCGCGAGTCGGAAAATTTGAGTTGGAACGATCCGTGGTTGCAGAGTTTGGATCTGGAGTATCACAATATTGATCCCAATCGCGGGTTGTATTTTGATCTGGTGCAGCAGGGTAAGATGCAGCGGGTGCTGACGGATGAGCGCGTTGAACAGGCTTGTACGACGCCTCCGGCTGATACGCGGGCAAAGGCGCGTGCGGCGATGGTGAAGACGTTGTCGAAAAATCGGGTGCGGTATATTGTGGATTGGGATTCGGTGTATTTGGAAAATGAATTCCATTTGAGTTTCCGCGAGCCGTTTGATACGTACGACGATGAGGTGAAGGCGTTTGCCGAGGAGGTCGAGATCGCGTCGAAGATGATGGGCTTGAGGCGGGTGAAGGGGTGAAGGGTGAAGGGTGAAGGGTGAAGGGTGAAGGGTGAAGGGTGAAGGGTGAAGGGTGTGAAGGGTGTAGGGGCGAGGCATGCCTCGCCCGTACTCGTCATCGCGGCAGGGTGTTGTAGGGGCGGGTCCCCGTGCCCGCCCGTTGTTGTAGGGCCGACCACATGTGGTCGGCCTTTTTGTTTTACCTCCTGCTTCTGCCGCCGCGGCGCCCAGAGTAGTGACGAGAGCCCATGGGCAGGTAGGCACGGGCGATTTTTTGGCTGGCGCGGTCGAGTTTGGTGTAGTCGGAAATTTTGTAGCGTTTGCGCGTTATGGCATCGGTGAATACGATTTCGGGAAATGCGTTGAGGTTCTGGTCGCCGCGGATTGTGAAGCTCATGGGCCCCGCGTCGGTGTCGATGTCCCAGACTGTGCCGCCTTCTTTGCTGCTTTCGATGTTGAGGATGGTTTGGATTTTGGGGATGTCGTAGCGGCCTTTGAGGTGCGTTTCAATGAGTTTCCGCGCTTGTGCATTCAATCCGTCGAGTGTGGGCAAGAGGCCGAGTTCGGTTCCGTCCCGGTCGCGGAGACTGATCCATTGGTCGGGCGTGGAAAAGGGAAAACAAAGGACCACCCGATCTATGGCCTGTTCCTCACCGTCGGCGAAGAGGAGCAGGCCATCGCCGTTTTGACGTATGTCAATGGCCTGGGGAATGAGTTGGTTTTGTGTGATGAGGTTCATGTCATGCCTCTTCAAGCGCGAATTGCATGTCGCACAAATGGGCGTAGAGGCCGTCACTGGCGAGTAGCTGGGTGTGTGTGCCCGATTCGACGATTTTGCCGCGGTCGATGACGTAGAGGCAGTCGGCGCGGCGCACAGTGGATAAGCGGTGGGCGATTGCAAAGGTGGTGCGGCTTTCCATGAGGCGTTCAAGGGCGTTTTGGATGAGCATTTCGGTTTCGGTGTCAACAGAGGATGTGGCTTCGTCCAGGATGAGGATGCGCGGGTCGTTGAGGATGGCGCGGGCTATGGAGATGCGCTGTTTTTCGCCGCCGGATAAGCGCACGCCCCGTTCGCCAATGTGGGTGTCATAAGCGTCGGGGAATCCGGAAACAAAGTCGTGGGCGTTGGCCATCATGGCGGCGTTGATGATGTCGGCTTCGGTGGCGTTGAGTTTGCCATAGGCGATGTTTTCGCGGATGGTTCCATTGAAGAGGAAGGGTTCTTGCAAGACCATGCCTATTTGGCTGCGCAAGGATGCGCGTTGCATGTTTTTGAGGTCGTGGTCGTCAACGCGCACGGCGCCAGAATCGGGGTCGTAGAAGCGGCAGATGAGGTTGATGATGGTGGTTTTGCCCGCGCCGCTGGGGCCAACGAGGCCGATGAGTTGGCCGGGTTGTACGTTGAGGGATACGTCGTGGAGGACGGGTGGCCCATGCTCGTAGGCAAAGGTGACGTTTTGAAATTCGACGCGGCCGTCCAGGTGCCCATAAGTTTGGGCATTGGGGGTGTCTTTTATTTCGGGTTGGGTGTCCAGTATTTCAAAAATGCGACGCGCTGAGGCGGCTGCGCGCACGATGGTGTCGTTGATGCGGGTGAGGCTTTCTACGGGGCCGTAGAAGCGCCAGAGAAAGCTTTGAAAGGCGAAGAGGGTGCCGATGGTGAGGTCGCCCGAGATGATTTGTCGCCCGCCAAAGAGGAGGATGAGGAGGGGTCCCATTGAGATGACCAATCGGGCAACGGGGAAAAAAGCCACGCGGGTTTTGATGATGGTGATGCTGATGGTGAGGAAGGCTTTGCATTTTTGGGTGAAGCGAGAGAGTTCGTGGTCCTCTCGGGCAAAGCATTTGATGACGCGGATGCCCGAGAGGTTGTCTTGCAGGAGGGCACTGATGTCGGCAATGCGCTCGCGTGCCATGGTGTAATAGGGGCGCACGGTGCGGTTGTAGAAGATGATGAGTAGGCTGTATAGCGGCAGGGGTAATAGGGTGATGAGGGCGAGTTCAAAGCTGAGTCCAAAGAGGATGCCGCCAAAGATGAGGATGGTTGCGATATTGACGAGTACGCGTTCCAGGGTGTCGGTGATGGTGTTTTGGAGGGATTCGACGTCGGCGGTTACGCGGGACATTAATTCGCCGGTGCTGCGGTCGTTGTAAAAGCGCAGTCCCAGGTGCTGGAGGTGGTCATAGACCTGGACGCGGAGGCTGAAGAGGATGTCCTGGCCCGTTCGGTTGAGTAAGTAGCGGCTGATGAAGCTGAAGATGGTGTGGAGGATATAGACGCCGAGCAGGAGCAGGGCGTAGAATTGGAGGAGGTCGAAGTCGGTTGCGATTTTTGTGTCGGAGAAGTCGTTGCCGATATAACGCCCTTCTGTGAAGTAGGGGGTTAATATGTTGTCGATGACTTCGCGCATGAGCAGGGGTTGCGCGGCTTCGAGGCCGATAATGACGAGGGTGGCGCCGATGCCGACGCACACGCGACCGAGGTAAGGGCGAACATAGGTGATGAGGCGGAGGAAGACGTTCATAGGCGGTATCTTTATGTGTTGATGATTTCGGGACGGCACAGGGACCGTCCCTACGGTGATGTTGTGGTTTGTAGGGGCGGGTCCCCGTGCCCGCCCGTTTTTGTTACGGGTTGACGATGTGTTCGGTCGATACGATTTTGACGCCCTGTTGTTGCCAGTCGGCTACCAGGCGGTCGCCGCGTTTGGGGTCGATGGCTTGTGAGGCGTCCAGGACGAGATAGATGGGTGCTGTGTTGCGTTTTAAGAAGCCGTGAATTGCATAGGCGTTGCAGACGTCGAGGGCAACGCCGTAGAGTACGATGCGGTCCGGTTTGATGGCGTTGAGTACGGGTTCGACGTTGGGGTTGGTGAAGACGTCGAAGCGCTGTTTGCGAAAGATGATTTCACCGCGGTGTTTTTGTACCTGGCTGATGAGGTCGCCCGAGGTGTGCGGGTCGATCCAGAGGGGGTTTTGCGGTTGGGTTTCGGGTACTTTTTTTTGTCCGGCTGTGCTGGCGATGCAGTGGGGGGGAAAGGTTTTTAGGAAGTCCGGGTTGTCGGAGATTTCGGGGTCAGATGGCTGGTGGTTGTCAACCGAGCCGAAGATGGGGATGCCCCGTTGTCTTGCGTGGTCTGTGAGTTTTTTGAGGTTTGGCAAGCGCGTTTCCGATGCGGTGACGTAGAGTTTGCCGTCGGGCATGATGAAGTCGTATTGGGTATCGACATCCCAGAAGATGATGCCGGGCATGGGGTGCTCCTTTTAATACAACAAGTAATTTTCCCGCGCGGTGGAAAATTCCTCCAATTCCGATTCCCAATGTTCCCAAATTTTTTTCGCGGTGTGGCCTTTTAAGAGGGCTTCGCGCACGGTGCTGGTTCCCATAGGGCGGTCGAATCGGCTATACCGGTCTTTTGGGATTTTGAATTCGGGATATGTTGCCACAAGATGGGCGAGTATGGCTACTTCTGTGCGCGTTGGGCGAAAGGCGATGGGGTCTGTTATGTCCAGAAATATAGCTTCTATTTTTTGGTTGCGAAAGAGATAGGTGTCGGGTACAAGTGTTATGGGTTGAAATTGTACGCCGGGCAGTTGCATGGCGTTCAGGTCACGGGCTGTTTTTTCTGCGTTGATCCACGGCGCGCCGACGATTTGAAAGGGCATGTCGGTTCCAACGCCGATGTGTAAGGTTCCCAGTTCGCCCATGGTTCCGGTTGCGGCAAAGGTTATGGCAGATTCGGGCGATGGGATATTGGGCGATGGAGGGACCCAATCGCGTCCGATGTCTGTCCAGCGCGTGTTGCGCTGGTATCCTTCCATGGGTACGACTGTGAGGGAACACGCGAGCATGTGTTCCCGGTTGAGATATCGCGCGAGTTCTCCAACTGTAAGCCCATACGCGCGGGGTACTGGATGTAGCCCCCCAATTAACGATAGCCATTTTTCTTCGGTTATGGGACCATCTACTGTTCGCCCGCCGAGGGGATTGGGGCGGTCGAGGACGATGACGCGCTTGTCGTGTTCGCCCGCGGCTTTCAGGATTTTGACCAGGCTCCAGATGTAGGTATAGGCTCTGCTTCCCACATCCTGTATGTCGTAGATTATGACATCGATTTTGTCCAATGCGGATTCTATGGAGCGGCCGCTTCCGTAGAGCGAATATACGGGCAAGCTGTCGATTTGCGTGTCGCGCACATGTTCGCCGGCTTTTGTTTTTGCTTTGATTCCGTGTTCAAGTGCAAATAGTGCGACGAGATTTACGTCGGGGTGCTGTTTCAGGGCATTGACGGTTGTGATGCCTGTTGCTGTGCGTCCCGTGGGATTGGTGATCAATCCGACCCGTGCGTTTGTTACCAGATGGGTGTGGTTTTCCAGGAATACATCTACACCCATTTGTACCTGTGTCGCTGAGACAGATGTCGCGAAGTGTACCAGAAAGAAAAGGAAAAGGGATTTATACCATCTACCAGTTCTCAACCTTTTTTCTCCCGATAAAAAACGGGCAGTTGCACACTGGCGACTGCCCACCTTATTATTTAAGTCCGTTTTGGCTTTTTTTATTGCACGGTTTCAACTGTTTGTGCCAGTTTTTTCCATTTGCCAAAGGCTTTCCAATTGATGGTTTCGCGTTCGCCATTGCAATTCAAGATGCCTGCATGCAAATATTCTCTAATTCGTCCTTTGACTTGTTGGGGAGAAATGTTCAATTGTGTCGCAGCAACTTCTTCGCCAATCCCAGCCGCCAGCAGTTTCAACAATGCCGTGTCGTCCATTGCGGGATTCCTTAACAGGTGTAAAACACACTACACCGCTCTCTGATACAAACAGAGAGTCGGAACGAATAAGAGGGAAAAAAAGCGAGATACTCGAAGGGAGGGCACAGTTAGCAGAGATAGGGGAAGCTCTGCGATACCCACAATTCCGCATTCTCACTCAATATGCAATATAGTCATTCTTTGCTTATTTGCAAGCTAAATTGTAAAGGTAGAGATATTGTTAATCCGTGTAGGGGCGAGGCATGCCTCGCCCCTACGTGTGCCGTCCCGCTTATACCCCAGGCAAGGGCGCGTGGTCGTTTGTTTCGTGTTGCCACAGGCGAATGCGGGCTGCGATTTCTCGCGCCCGGTCGCGGTGAGCAGGGTCGTCAAATAGGTTGGTTTCTTCATAGGGGTCGTTGTTCAGGTCGAATAATTCGCACTGGTCACCGGCACATAAGTTGAGTTTCCACCGGTCTCCGGTTACGGCACAGCGCCAGGGTAAGGTGGCCATGAGGTTGATTTTGGGGTTGCCCAGGTTGCGGTCGCCAATGCCGTTCCATTCCATGAATGCGGTGTGATCGCGCAGGTTGGCTTCGCCGTTTAAGACGTCGGCACACGGGCGGCCCGGAAGGGATTCTGGTAGCGGCTGATTGGCCAGTTCCACAAGGGTGGCGATCAGGTCCGCGTGTCCAAAGACGCCGTCGATGCGCTTTTGCGACTGGGTGAGATAGGGGGCGCTCAATATCATGGGTACGCGTGCAGATTCTTCGTAGAATGCGCGTTTTTCCAGCATGGCATGGTCGCCTGCCATTTCACCGTGGTCGCTGGTGACGGCAAAGATGGTGTTTTCCATTTGTCCGGTTTCTTCCAGTGCCTGTACCATGCGGCCTATGGCGTCGTCGATGATTTTTACGTTGCCGTAGTATTGCGCCCGCAGTTTTCGCCAGGATTTTTCTGCGCGCAGGTCTTCGCCTTCAACCCTGTTGCTGAGGTAGTGTTCTGCGCGTGCGCGGTTAAATAAGGCGTGTCCTTCTGGTTTTTTCATGAAGGTGGGGCCGACTGGTAAGGTATCGGGGTCGTACATGCCGTCATAAGGTCCGGTCATGGGGGGATGTGGCTCAAATGTGCTGAATACGAGCAACCACGGGCGGTCTGTGTTTTCTCGGATGAATCGGTCTGAGTGGTTTGCGATAAAGGTGGCCATCTGGTATTCTGGGGGTAGTTGTGATCGCTGGCGCGGTGAGAAGATGATTTCTCCGGTGGCGCTGTTGTTTTGGGGTTCTATGCCCTGTTCTTTCATCCAGTAGTAATAGCTGCTGAAGGGCAGGCCAGGGCGGGAATATTTGTTGCGGTGGTCGTCTTCGGTGCTGATCCATTCGTCAAAGCCGTGCTGCCGCACGGAGTCGTCGCCGAGATGCCATTTTCCAAACATGGCTTTTCGATAGGTGTCGGGTAGCATTTCTGCGATGGATGAGATTTCGTCGCGCAATATATCGCGGTTGACCATGCATTCGTGATTGTGCGGGTACAGGCCGGTCATTAAGGACCCGCGCGCAGGGGTGCATACGGGTTGTGTGACGTAGGTGTTTTCAAAGACGAAGCTGCGCTCTGCGAGGGCGTCTTGATGCGGCGATTGTATCCAGTCGTTGCCGTAACATTTTAAGGTGTCTGTTCGCTGTTGGTCGCTGATGAAGAGGAGGATGTTCGGTTGTTTTGACATGGGGTTACTCCTTTTTTTGGGTGAGATAATTTGACCAGTTGCAAATACGAACACCGCTTGTCGAGAACGATAATTCATGGGCGCAATTTTTGTGTAAATTTAATTTGTCATTTTGAAATTACACGAAAAATAATTCTATATCAAGGATCATTATTTTGCCGCTTGCTGTGTGAATCATTCAACAGCGCCGTCATCGCGGCATGATGTTGAGCCGCGATCCAGTGTTTGTAAATGTAGGGGCGGGTCCCCGTGCCCGCCCGTTGAATCCGTTTTTTGTCTTATACAATACGAATTTATTTATATTACTGGCGTTACGCAAGCAACCACCTATCGCTTAAGGGATGATAACTTGGCAACGCCGCCGCTGGTCGTTCTCGATACAAATGTGCTTGTAGCTGGACTATGTCGCCGCATAGACTCTCCCAGTTTCAAAATTCTTCAGAATATTCAAAAGGCAGCCATTCCATTGGTTTTAACACAAAAGCTGTATCTTGAATATGAATCGGTCTTGACGAGAAGAAGTATCCTCAAATTAATAGGTGCCAGTAAAGAAGAAATTGTATTTGTTTTGGACGCATTGCTGGCACTGGCCTATCGATCTGAAGTCTTTTATTTATGGCGTCCAAACCTACCCGATGAAGAAGACAATTTTGTATTAGAAGCGGCTGTTGCAACCAACGCTTTAGTGATAACTAAAAATATCACAGACTTTAGAATGGGTGAGTTGAAATTTCCAGACCTTGTGGTTTTGACCCCTCAACAGTTCTGTGACCTGTATCTATAGCCAATGGAGACAGACCATGAGCGCGATTTCTGTACGATTGCCGGACGAACTAAAGGACAAAGCGATGCGGCTGGCAAAAAAGAAAAATATGTCTTTTAACACCCTGGTAAACTATTGGCTTCAAGCTGCTGTCCAACAAGATGAAACTATCGAGTGGATGAAAAGTCGTCTGAGTGGAAAAAATCCTGACCTTGTGATCGCTAAATTTGGAGATTTTCTACAAAAAACGCAGCCTGGTGATGAGCCATCTATAGATGAAATTCAGCAGGCGATGGAAGGATGATTTCTTGGGGAACGCAAGTTTCAGGAGACAATTTTGCAGGTGTTGAGAGCATATATTCGATTTGTCGATGGATTAAATGAGCGCGTTGGGCGTGTTGTCGCGTGGCTTACGGCTGTGCTGGTGGCGGTGGTGTGTTACGATGTTTTTACCCGGTATTTGCTGAAGAATAGTCTGGTTGCTGTTCAGGAATTGGAATGGCATTTGTTCGCGCTGATTTTTCTCATTGGCGCTGCTTATTCGCTCAAGCACGATCAGCACGTGCGCGTGGATGTGTTCTATAGCCGGTTTTCTGCTCGCAAAAAGGCGTGGGTGAATTTGATTGGCAGTGTTCTGTTTTTGATTCCGTTTTGCATTATTGTAATTGTGAGTTCACAGCATTTTGTGGTTAGTGCATTCCACTTTGGGGAGACGTCACCCGATCCGGGGGGGTTGCCCGCGCGGTGGGTGCTGAAGGCGGCTATTCCCGCAGGTTTTGTTCTGCTTTTGCTACAGGGTTTGGGTCTGGCGTGTCGGTCTTTGCTGGGGGTCCGCGGTTGGGATGAGGAGGTGGATGGATGATCGAGGCGATGCCCCTGATTTTGTTTGGCGTTCTTTTTCTTCTGCTTTTGCTCGGTTTTCCCGTTGCGTTTACGCTCGGTGGTGTTTCTTTTATTTTGGGATATTTGACGTTTGGTGCCGATTTTTTCAATCTTTTGCCCCTGCGTATCTGGGGCGTGATGACCAATTATGTGCTGATTGCCGTGCCTTTGTTTGTGTTTATGGGGGTGATGCTGGAGAAGTCCGGGTTGGCTGAGAATTTGCTGGAGACAATGGCTTTGCTTTTTGGTCATTTGCGCGGGGGGCTGGCGATTTCTGTGGTTGCTGTGGGGGCGCTGTTCGGGGCTTCTACGGGTATTGTTGGGGCGACTGTGGTTACGATGGGTTTGCTGAGTTTGCCAACGATGCTGAAGCGGGGATACCGGGCAGAGGTGGCGACGGGGACGATTTCGGCGTCGGGTACTTTGGGGCAGATTATTCCTCCGAGTATTGTGCTGGTGCTGTTGGGTAGTGTTCTCAATGTGTCTATCGGCGATATGTTTGTGGGTGCTGTGGTGCCGGGCTTTGTTCTGGTGGGTCTTTATGTGGTTTATCTCATTTTGGTCGCGATTTTTAAGTCCGATTGGGCACCGGCTATGCCGGAGGAAGAACTCGCCCAGTTTCACGGCAGGGCGATGGTGCGGCGCGTTTTTCAGGCGTTTGTTCTGCCGGCTGTTCTCGTTGTTGCGGTGCTCGGTTCTATTTTTGCGGGGATTGCTTCTCCTACTGAGGCGGCAGCGGTGGGTGCGTTTGGCGCGACGCTTTTGACGGTGGTGCAAAAGAAGTTCTCTTATGCGACGCTGAAGTCCGTGATGGTGGAGACGACCCATCTGACCTGTATGGTTTTTGTTATTCTAATAGGTGCCACGGCGTTTGGTCTGGTGTTTCGCGGTATGCGCGGCGATGCTTATTTGACCAATCTCATTCTTTCGGCAAATATGAGTCCAGGGGCGTTTCTCGCGCTTGTGATGGTTATGATTTTTGTGGCGGGATTTTTTATCGATTTTATCGAGATTACGTTTATTATTGTTCCGGTTGTGGCGCCTATTTTTGTGGCGTTAGGTGTGGATCTTCTGTGGTTGGGTATTCTGATTGCGATGAATTTGCAGACTTCTTTTTTGACGCCTCCTTTTGGTTTTTCGCTTTTCTATCTGAAGGGGGTTGCTCCGCCCGAAGTCCGCACGGGACATATTTATCGCGGGATTATTCCGTTTGTTATTATTCAGCTTATTGGGCTGACGCTCGTTATTGCCTTTCCCGAGATGGCGACTTCTCTTCCCCGGTATTTGATGGATTGAGACCTGTAGGGGCGGTGCCCCCGTATAAAGGCACTACGGGGCAGGCTCCTGTGCCCGCCCGCTTTGGTCAATTTATCCAGTCAAGTTCTCGTAATAGATTTTCTCCGATATCGCCGCCCAGCCGTTCATTTTTTTGCGAAATGATTCAAATGATTCATATACTTTTTTGCTCATTGCATCGGCTGCGACAACTTCATCTACGACTTCCCAGGCATATTTTTGAAGTGTGTTGAGGACTTCGTCCGGGAATCTTTTCAGGATTACGTTGTGGTCTTTTGTGAGGGTTTGCAGATACATATTGTTTTTTGCTTCAAATTCCGATAGTGCCCAGGCATTTGCCCGCGCTGCGGCTGTTCGCACGATGTCTTGCAGGTTTTTGGGCAGGCTTTGATATGCGGATTTGTTGATGATGAGTTCTATGACGGTGCCGGGTTCGTGCCAGCCGGGATAATAATAGTATTTGGCGGCTTTGTAAAAGCCCATGAGTGTGTCGTGAAAGGGTCCAATCCATTCGGTTGCGTCAATGACGCCGCGTTCGAGGTTGGTGAAGATTTCTGCACCGGCTGATAATATAGCGGATCCGCCGGCTTTGGAGATGACTTTGCCGCCTAATCCCGGGATGCGCATTTTGAGGCCCTGCAAGTCGCTTACGGAGTTGATTTCGCGGTTGAACCACCCGCCCATTTGCACACCGCTATTGCCAGCGGGTATGGGGATGAGGTTAAATGGGGCGTAGAGTTCTTCCCATAAGGCGAGGCCACCACCGCTGGTGATCCAGGCGTTCATTTGTTGGGCGTTCATGCCAAAGGGTACAGAGGCAAAGAATTGGGTTGCCTGCGCTTTTCCAGCCCAGTAATACGCGGCACCGTGACACATTTCTGCGGTTCCCGCGCTTACGGCTTCAAAGCCTTCCAGGGGTGGGATGAGTTCGCCGCCGCCATAGACCTGTATTTTGAGCTGGCCTTCGGACATTTCTTCGACCCATTTGGCGATGTGTTCAGCGGATTCTCCCAGGATGGGGAAGTGCGGCGGCCAGGTTGTGACCATTTTCCATTCGTATTTTTTGCGCGTTTGCACGGCAGGTGCCCCGGTTTCCTGGGGGGATGCACAGCCCGCCAATAGTGCAGCACCGCCGGCAAGTCCGGCTTTTTTTATGAATTCGCGACGTTTTACTCGTTCCATTGTGCCTCCGATTTAATTGAGGAGTTTGCATAAATCAAAAATCACCGATGAGAAAAATTAAGTCGGCGAAGGCATGAAAAGCAACTAATATTTTGTAATCATTACAGCGATGCCTAAATAAAAAAATCGGGCTTACCAACATAACAGATAAGCCCGATTTTCCGCACTACACAGGTTATATAATTCCATTATTAAGCAGATGGTTGTAATAATCGGTTTTTGACATGTTGCATTTAGAAAACCGTTTTTAAGAATTGGTGTCGTTTTTTCAGGTGCAAAGAAACGTTGTTTTTGTATTCTTCCATGATTTGAAAATCGTCAAGCACAACCTCTGCTAAATTGTCCAAAGCATCTTCCATATTACCACCATCGCTATCCGCAATAATACTTGGAAAATCCTTAAAGTACACCACCCATCCATCTACAAATTCTTCAAAAACAAGAGGCCATCGTCCAGTAATTAATGGCAAATCAATTTGGAATGTGTTGACTGGCTGTTCAGTGTCTTTTAATAGTTTTTCACTCATTCCTTCTGTAATACCGGGAAAGCTAAACGCTTCATGTTTTTCATCAAATCGACCCCTCCAACAATGATAAAGCAATCGAGAAGCAGCTTCTTTCTCTGGTAGCTTCACCGCAGTTGCAGACATGTTAATCTCCTCTTGTGGTGGATAAAAAATTTAGAGGATTTCTTGCTCTGAGTGCTCAAATGGTTACCGTTATTCTCCTTTGAAAGGATATGTCTTTTAGTCAAGCAAGGCAACCCATTTTTACGCCTAATAACGCTATTAACGCTCATAATGCTATTGGCTATGTGAGCCTCATTCCCCTTTACCTCCTTATTAAAAATCCCTCTGCGACATAATCTTATCCCCCCTTTGTCACGTTTACGGCGATGGTCTGCGCGGTCGTTGAACTCTCCGTAGTGGTCGCTGTCACTGTGATTGTCGCGCTGCCAAGGGCCACTGCCGTGATTGTTACCACTGAACCCATCACATTCACCGTCGCTATGCTTGCATCGGATGACGACGCACTGTAGTGGTCTATACTCGTGTCATACTTCACTTTGAAGTCGTCCGATATATCCCTGCGAAGTTCTGCCTGTCCCACGTACAGATCTACCTGATCAATCTTGCCTTCAGGCAAAATAGTTGGCGCTGTGAGCGGCGTATTTCTAAGTGTTGCCCATTCTGTGTGCAGATCGTTTAGCCAGATGGGAACGCTTCCCAGACGCAATTCGAGTTGTGCCTCAAATAGAGAGCCCGGTTCAACAGGCGTGCCTTGAGACTCCAGAATGCCTGTGCCAGGACCGACCCCTTCGTCAACGCCGTGTAGCCCAACAATGATAGGTTCTAACCAAAAGGGCCTGCTCCAAAAACTTTTGTCAGGTTGTGCAGCTAATCTGTTGTAGTTCCAGAGAATCAGGCGATGTAGATGATTGGGAGGTGTCGATCCTCCGCTACTACCGTGAAGGTGTCCTCCGCTGCAACGATCCCAGAGATTATCGTAACTTGGACGTGTCCTGTGCGCATCAATTTCTTGAGTCGATACCATATCAGAATAATAAAAAACATTACCAGAAGCATTATGAGTAACACTTGTACCGTGATGATGACCTGCAATATCCTCGGTTAATCCTATCCATATAGAGTTTGCATTCTGAACTATAACCGAGTAATGACCACGGTTACCAGCAGTTGTAATTTGATAGAAGGATAAATTAGCACTACTCGTAGCTCTGTATCCTCTTACAACATTGATAAAAGAGCAACGACGCATCCAGGAGTTGACACATCTACTAAATCGGACAAGACTATAGCCTCCAAACCATAGCGCTCTCCTTTCCATAGATAGATCAGTGTTGCCGAAATCATGTACATATCTCTCTAAGAATGATCCCTGAAAACATATATCTTCTATTCCTACTTCTTCAAGAGGATCGAGAGTGTATATCGCAAAATCGTGAGTCGCATTGATGGGAGTCCGAATAGGCTGATGAAAACGAACTCTGTTCCCACTTATTTCTGCAATCTGATGAATCTCGTTTATTGTAATACCGCCATTGCGAAGTTTATTCTGGTAAAAGGAAGAAAAGTCGTTCATATCGCGAGGGGCGAGATATTCATTGATGACTGCATCCGTTTTATTCGCCATACGAAGTCTGATCCATTGACCGATAGATAATCGCGCAGTGCTTTCAACTGTGATCCAGTGAGATTCTCTATTGGCATTCGCGGTTACTCTGGCAACCTCCTTGGATGTAGAAGGAGAGAAGATATTGATCGCATGCCATAAATACCAGAGTTCTTCCCTACTGGAAATAGACTGATTGACTTGTCTGATAATTGTGCCGCCGTCTCTACTACCACTCCCTCTCAAGACTATATTACTGCCTGTAATCTCGATAGATGAGTTATTACCAGTAGCATTTGTATCCGCATCAGTGGCGACGAGAAATTCACCCGGCGGGAAGAAGACGATGCCTCTGCCATTTTCCTCTGCTGCATCAATGGCTGCCTGGATGGCACTCTGGTCAGATAGGGCATCATTGGGGATGGCTCCGTAATCCGTGACGTTGAATATGGGATGCATGACATCGGGTACGGGTTTGGTGAAGCGGTGATAGCCTGCGTAGGAAAAGTCGGGTACGATGGGTTCTGTCCCATACTCTTTCGCCTTCACAAATTGTTGATAGGTGGTCGCGCTCCTGAAAAAATCCGCTGTCCTGCCAAAGTCGCTGACAAAGAGCAAAAAATCGGCAAACGCAATTTGGCCATCGCCATTCAGGTCGTATTTTGTATCGTAATCCTCTTGTCCTTCCCGGGTCCCAAACGCGCTTACAAAGAGCAAGAAGTCGGTAAAATCGATGCTCCCATTCTCGTCAAAGTCGGGCGAAGGGACCGCAGACAATGGTTGGGCCAATAGTGCGATGAGTGTGATTAGAAACGTTTGCACTAAACACAAGCGAAGTAGCGTAAACATGTTGTACCCTCCTGAGGCTTTCAATGACCGCCAATTCCTTCAAGCTGTATATAATATGAGGGGTGTGCACGGTCAAGTCCTATTTTTAGTTGAAATAATCGAGGCGTGTGGATTCAATCAGCAGCAAGCGCGTCTTGCCAGTCTGTATCGAGCTTCAAGTCCTTGTGCAGTGCGCGCCTGAGCCTGGGCAGGCATCTGTAGCCTTTGATTCTTCGCAAGCGCGGTTGGATGTCCAACAGTGCGGTGGCTGCCCAGCGTGAGCGTTGATTAGAGTTTGTCCACCTCTTCACATTTCTGGTGATCTGTGCCACCATTGAGTTGAGGGATTCAATGCAGTTTGTGGTACGAAAGGACTGCTTCAACTGCGGCATCAGTCCCAAGCGATGCAAGCTCAGCGTTTCTTCAAGACCTTCTTCAAGGCTGTTTAGATTGGAGCCTCTACTATTTCAACTAAGATAGGCACAATACCAATTTTTTTGCCTACTCTTGACAAGTGTAACCTTATATGGTTACATTTAAGAATGGGTAGAATTCGTCGAGGAAATTTCATTTTTGTGTTTTGGGCTGGCGACCATCCGCCAAGACATGTTCACGTCTATCGGTCAGGAAAACTGGTGGTTAAATGGGATTTGGAAAATAACAGGGCGATGAAGGGAAAGCCTACGGGTCAAATTTTAAAATATATACGAGAATTGCAAGACAGGGGAGTGCTTTGAAAATTCGAAAAGTTGTGCCGAATAATCGGAAGAAGGCTTTTGAAGTTCACACGTACAATAATATCTATCTGTTTCCCTATGCGGTTGTGCGACCAACACCGCGCAAAGGGTGCTGGGTTGTCAAAGTGTATGTCGATCCCGAGTTGGACAATGAGGGGTTTGTCTATGTTCTCGCTTCTGGAGATGAGGGTACCGTTCACATCGATCATGTGCTCGAATACAACCGAGACCCCGGCTATATGGCAGATATGTTGCTCTATGAGTTGACGTGTCGGGTTCGGGAAGCTGTGGAGAGGTCGCCATTGAGTACCCGTGAGATTATTCGTCGGCTGGGCACATCGCCCGCGCAATACTATCGCCTTCTCGACCAGACTAACTATCGAAAATCCGTTCGGCAATTGCTCGCGTTACTGCATATTGTGAATTGCAAAGTCGAATTTGTCGTAGAAGCTGATGTTACGCATTAAAAAATAAAAAAGTTTGAACTTTTCGGCGATTTCAGGTGTATGCAATGTATAGAGACGCGCAGTAAATCACGCACTGTTTGGTTTTTTATGCCCATATTTGAAAAAATATACCACACGTTCACCGATGAAAAGCTCATGGCCCGCATTCAGCGGGGCGATACGGCCGCATTTGACGAACTCTATGCCCGATATAGCAAGCGGATGCTTTACTATTTTTATCGCATGCTGGGCGGAGATGAGGAGAAGGCGCAGGATTTTCTTCAGGATTTGTTTTTCAAGATTGTCGAAGATCCCACCCGCTTTAAGCGGGGTAATGCCTTTTCCGCCTGGCTTTATACGGTTGCACACAATATGTGCAAGAATGAGTATCGCAAGCAGAGTGTGCGCAAGATTGTGGTTAATGATCCCGATATCGATATGCATTGTGGCTATTTTGACGGTGATCATGCTATAGAAAAGGCGTGCGATGAACGGGCATTTTTGCGCGCGCTGATGGATGAGTTGGATAAGCTCAGTGTGGATCAGCGCACGACGTTTTTATTGCGCCATCAGGAGAACCGCAGTATTCGAGAGATTAGCCAGATTCTCCAGTGTCCCGAGGGTACGGTTAAGTCGAGGCTTCACCATGTTACGCAGAAGTTGGCAAAAAATCTCCAGGGGAGAAACTCCCTGTGCGGATGAGGAGGTAGATATGAAGAGGGTTATTCCTATCCAGTTTAATAATAAAAAGAATGTAGATGAGCTGTTACAGCATGCTCTTGCGGTTCCCAGGACCGGGGGTCTTGAACCCGATCCGGTGATTCGCAATTCTGTTGTTGCTCAGATGTCCTCGCGAGAACGCGGTGGGTTCAATATATGGCGTGTGCTGGCCAATGTGTTTCCCGTGCGCTGGCCTGTTTATCAGGTCGCTTTTGCGATGGGGATTGTTCTGTTTGCGGTTTTTGGCATCCACAAGTCGCAGCCCGATCCCGCGACGACACGGTCTCCCGAGTCGCCGGCTGCTGTTATGGATACGAGCCGGACCGATTCTCCCAGGGTTTCGTTTTCAGATTCGCTTTCGCAACACGCGATTATGAATATTTTTCCGGCTTCCAGCCCTGTGGATAGTCTTTGAAAAGCGCGATAGGCCAAAGGCAGTAAATCCAAAGTAGGAGACAGCCCCCGCTCAAGATGACGCTGTTTTACCGAAAGCATTGACAAATATCAGAAAATCGCCAATCCCAATCTCGCCATTGCCATCCAGATCATACCGCGCGTCATACCCCGCATCGCCCCGGCTTAATCCAAATTGATCTACAAATGCCAAAAAATCGGCAACGTCAACCGTGCCACTGCCATCAAAGTCTGCGGGAAGAGAAGGCTTGTCAAACAGGACCTCAACACCTCTCTTTTTCAGGTCTGGAATATATGTGTTGATGGCTGTTGTACTCAGGGGGTTGTCCTCGAGATTCAATGTGGTCAGGTTGGTTGCAAATTCAAGCCCGATTAAATCGCGGATATTTCGGTTGCTCACATTGAGTGTGGTCAACCGCGCTATGTCTGTCCTGGTGATCGGTCCGTAACCCGATTTGCCCAGTGTTTCTCGAATTGCCGCTTTGAGGTTGAAGTCGGCGATATGTACTACGGGTGTGACGTAAGGCGACATATCCCATAAGACGATGGTGTAATCCCCCTCTCTTTCATAACCGCCGCCTAATGACGTGGCGAAAGTTGTGCCATCGGGGGAAAATGCTGTACAAGCACCAAGCAGTCGAGCGTTAGTGTTGCCCTGAAATCTCGCGATTCTTTCGTATGTATTTGCATCCCGAAGATCAATATCCCCACCCTGTGACGCGGTGACGATTTTTTCGCCATCAAGGGTAAATGACGCATAACGGAGAAGATTATTCACCCTTACTATAAATTGATCCTTAAAGGCTCTTTTATCCACGTCCCAAAAAGCGACTTTGTTATTAAAAGCACCCGAAACAAGGGTTTTACCATCCGGTGAGAATGACACAGAAGTGACCGTGTTCTCATAGGGAAGGTTGGCAATCTCGGTCTTTGTCGCCACGTCCCATAGCCTGATCGTGCTATCAAAAGCACCCGAAGCGAGAGTCTTTCCATCCGGTGAAAATGCCACGCTCTGGACACCATGTGTATGGCCTATAAGAGGGGGGAGTTGGGTTTTTGTCTCCATGTCCCATAGCCTGATTATGTTTGGGCCGCTCCCTTCAGCATCCGTTATTCCTGCGGCGAGGATTTTTCCATCGGGCGAAAAGGCCAAAGACATGATCCGACTTTGATAAGCACTAAGTGTGAAGGTGGTTATCTCTGTCCTCGTTGCCACGTCCCACAGCTTGATGCTGCCATGCCATGTTCCCGTGGCGAGGATTTTTCCATCGGGCGAAAAGGCCAAAGAAAAGACCTGTTTAATATACCCCCGATACGGGTTATATCCCTCAAGGGTGGCGATGTGTGCGCCGGTCTCTGCGTTCCACAGTTCAACGGTCAGGTTCTCTGACGCTGAGGCGAGGATTTTTCCATCGGGCGAAAAGGCCACCCCATTGGCTCCATGCCCCTTCTGTCTGTCCAGGGGGATGACGAGTTTGTGGGTCGAATTATGCAGCAGCGAAAGACCTATTTTGCGGATATTACCGCGCGTATCCACCGCCTCTAACGTCATCTTGTGTATAAGAAGGGTGGAGAGATTCGTAGCACCGGGATCCGATGGAATAATGCCGTCATAATAGAGGTCAATAGTCGCATTCGTCACACCTCCCAATAGACGACCTGTCTTCAATTCGGGAGAGCCTGCGGAAAAGTGGGTTTCCGGTGTTGTGACAAATAGAGATACCTGTTGAAGACCGTCCGGGTCGCTGAGTTCCAGTTGGATAGGGATGCTTGTTGCTCCTGTTCGATATGAACGCGACGAAAGGATCTGGCCCTTTGGCAAATCCAGCACATATTCCTGATACGTTGAACTATCGGGATTGAAATGGGGGTGTACGGCCAAATGCCCTGCGCTGAACTCGGATAACCTGGTTCGTCCACGACCATAAGACATGATGTAGGCATCATTGTTGAAATTGTGCCACAATCCGAAAGCATGTCCCAGTTCGTGGGCTGCTCTGGCGACGAAATTCGGGTCAATATATTGCCTCAACATCGCCCATCCACTATTTCTTGACGTCTGCAAACCAAGCCCTAATACATTTCGATATTGAATGTCTTCTTCATTGCCAAGGACGATGAAGTAAATATTTGACTTGAGATCATATCCATATTCCCGTCCAATTCTGCCAAGCGCACGCACATAGTCGTAATTACCTCCGGTACCATATACGACATGAACCATGGGTTCACCTGGTGCATCTTTTTCATAATTGAAGGTTCTTTCTCCGAATCCGTGCGCGCTTATCTGGTCGGCAAAAATGCGCTGTACTTCCCGAATGGTTGTTTTCATCTTATCGACCACTTCTTGCCTGAACCCCTGTGGGTCGGATACGAAGTAGATCATTCGCACGATGCGCGGTCCTCCAGTATGCGAAAGTGCCTGCTTGCTCGCAGCAGGTTGAGATTGGCGATATTGCTCAAGTTTCTCCAGATCGACCGGGACGCAAAAATGACTACCATTGTCCGGGGCAGCATCGCTCACTGACGAGAGCAACAGGCATAAGAACAAATTAAATATGAATTTTTTCATGATTTGGCTTCTTGAAAGTAAATTTATATTTTTTATACAAATGTAAGCAAAGTATTACATTGTATAAGAAAGTCAAATCAGAAAACGATCAGACCCCGCGCCACTTCGCCAGCGGCCAGGGCGTCAAATGCTTCGTTGGCTTCTTCGAGATCAAATCGTCGGGTTACCAGTTCGTCGATTTTCAACTTTCCTGCCAGATAGAGTTCTACCATCCGCGGGAAATCGTCCCAGGTTCTCGCGCTTCCGTATTTGCAGCCGCGCAGGATGCGCTCGTTGGATTGGAGGTTGCCGGTGTCAAATGTTACGGTGGAGCCGGTTGGCGGCAGACCGATGAGCAAACACTGGCCCCTGGATGCCAGACAGTCCCACGCCTGATTGATGACCTGCGCGTTGCCGACTGCTACAAATGAATAATCTGCCCCACGTCCGGTGAGGTCTTTTATGGCTTCTACCGGATTTTCTTTGCTCGCGTCAATGGTGTGCGTTGCGCCAAAGGATTTCGCGTATTCCAATTTGGCGGGGTTGATATCTATTGCTATAATTGGATGTGCTTGTACGAGTGTTCCGCCCTGTATGACGTTCAGGCCGATTCCCCCGGTGCCGAATACAGCGATGCTCGCTCCGGGAGTTACGGCGGCGGTGTTGATTACTGAGCCTACACCTGTCATGACCGAGCATCCGATTAATGCGGCTACTTCGAGGGGCATGTCTTCTCGAATGGGGATCGCACAGGAGGCGGGCATGACGGAGTAAGAGGCATAGCTGCACGCGGGTCCGTAATGGTACACGGGTTGTCCTTTTATTTTCATTCTGGATGTGCCGTCCATTAATACCCCTTTGCCCGGCATCGTGCGTTCACACAAATGCGATAGTCCGGTTACGCAGTAGTGACAGCGTCCGCATGCCGGTGCCCAGGATAGGATGACATGGTCGCCGGGTTTTACATGTCGAACGCCGGGTCCTACTTCTTCTACGATTCCAGCCCCTTCATCGCCGAGTACCATTGGCATTGGAAATCCGGTCCAGCTGCCATCTACGACGTGTAAGCAACTGTGACATACCCCGGTAGCAACCATCCGCACCATGACTTCGTCCTCTTTTGGTCCCTCCAGGTCGAGGTCCTCCACTTCCAATGGCCTGCCCGGCTCATAGAGTAATGATGCTTGCATTTTCATGGGGTTCCTCCTTTTGTAGGGGCGGTGCCCCCGTGCCCGCCCGTTGTGGTTGGGACAATTTTATGTGGATATTACTGTCGTTGTGCTGCGCGTGCGGGACGGCACAGGGACCGTCCCCTACGCCATAACCTCCGGCGCCTCATTTGGCGAGCGGCCGTCGGAATTGTTGACCTGAGAACCACCCGGTGCGGCGATGTACCCATCTGACAAGAGGGGATCATTCGTTTCTTCCATCCAGGTATCCAATCGGTCGCTCAGATCCTTCTGAATATGTGCTATGTCTTCTCGGTCGATGATGTTGTGCGCTTCATCGGGATCGAATATCAGATCGTATAACATTTTTTGATCTCGCGGCAATTGCTCCCAGTTTTGATTGAGCAAGAACGCTTTTGTCGGTGTGTCATCGACGTTGGGCAATACGAGTTTGTCGCGGTTGTCGTATCGCCGAATATATTTATATCTCTCCGTGCGGATGCTTCGCATGGGTTCATACGCCGCGTGATACGTTACTTCTGAAAATATTTCCTCCCGGTGGCGGTCTTTGTCGCCATTTATCAGCGGGTATAGCGATTTCCCCTGTACATAGTCGGGTATTTCTATGCCGGCTGCCCGATATGCTGTGGGCAATAGGTCCATCAAGCTTACCATCGCATTTACGACTTTCCCACCTTCAAATCCGTCCGGTCCGCGTATTATGAGGTACACGCCAATGCCGTGGTCTGTCAGGTTGCACATGTTGCGCGGAAATTGCAATCCGTGGTCGGCAAAGCAGCATACGAGGGTGTTGTCTGATAGACCGGTTTCTTCCAGTGCTGCGAGTACGTTGCCGTAGTGGTTGTCCATTATGCGGGCGGATGCTTTGTAATCTGCTGTGTCTGCGCGCGTTTCGGGTGTGTCGGGTAAGGGCCGGGGTGGGATGCAGTATTGTTTGCGTTCTGCGGGATATTTGTGGGGTTCGGCTTTGTGAAATGGCCGGTGTGTTTCGTTTAATCCCAAATTTAAGAAGAAGGGTTGTTGGGGGGCATTTTTTAAGAAATCTACGACGGCATCCGCGGGTTCAATCCATTTGGGTTGTCCGGGGTAATTTGTGTCCAGTCCGGAGAGGATTTCGTCGTAGCCAATTGTATTTAAGTCCGGCGCGGTGTGTTCCACGCCAGCGGTTGCTGTAAAATAGCCATTTGTCTTAAAGATGCGCGCTGCATGCCAGTCGTAATTCGACATGGCAAAGCCGCGGTGTGCGAGTCCTGTCATGCCACACGAATGGGGGTACATGCCGGTTAAAAAACTCGCTCTGCTGGGCGAACACGTGGGGGCTGTGGCATACGCCCGCCGAAATAGTACGCCTTGTTCTGCCAATTGCTGTAGATGCGGCGTTGGGACAGCGTGTCCATAGGGTTCGACATAAGTTCCGGTGTTGTGCGAGTGCATAAATAAGATGTTTGGTCGATCAATCATATAATCCTTCCTTGTCGCGGGTCTCTTTTATCTTTATCTTAACCCGCCCATTGTAATGGATTTGTCGCGCGATTGAAACACTTTTTTGAACTTAACGGGAGAATAGCATCATGAAGAAGGTTTTTATCTACTGGGATAATTCCAACATCTTTATTAGCGCGCAAGAGGCCGCAACAGAGCGCGAGGGTGAGGCTGTTCGCGCTCGCGTGCGTATTCATTTTCGCAATCTCCTCGCGCTGGCACATGCGGGCCGTCCGATTGAGCGGGCCATTGCTGTTGGTTCTATTCCACCCGAGTTGCGCCAGGTCTGGAACCGCCTCGAGAATGAGGATGTTGAGGTGCGGTTGTTAGAACGCGGTGCCTTGCACGGTAGCGAACAGGGCGTGGATCAAGTTCTTCAAACGATTATGCTCCGCGATACAGTGGATTATAACGGCGTACCGGGAATTGCTGTTCTTCTTACCGGCGATGGCAGTGGCTTTGTCGATGGCGTTGGGTTTCACGCAGACATAGAGCGGATGCATCGCAGGGGCTGGGACATAGAAGTGTTGTCGTGGCGTCACAGTTGTAACCGCCGCATGCGGGAATGGGCAGAGGAGAACGGAAAGTTTATCGCACTGGACAATTTCTACAATAGCATTACGTTCCTGGAAGGCGCGTGGCCGGGACAGCCCGTTGCCGACCCGCGCCATGTAGAGCCGTTGCAACTTGACTTGCGTCCATAAAGATTTCCTACCGCGTTATGGATATCCATCCTCTTATTGCACATTTTCCCATTGTGTTGTTGCTGATCGGCGTTGTTTGCGATGCGATTGGCATATTGAATGATCGCGACTTTTTTGTGAGAGCGGGGTTTTTGCTCTTTTCGCTCGGTGCTTTGAGCGCGATTCCGGTCGCGCTTACAGGGGATAGTGCAGCCGAGGTCGCGCAGCATATTGATGATATTGCCGCAGATTTAGACGATCACGATACGCTCGGGACTGTTACCGCGTTTCTCGCTGTTGCACTGGCGCTGATACGCACGCATTTTGTTTTAAAAAAGAAATTTGTCGGAATTATTCGCTATGTGTATCTCGTTTTCGGTCTTATTACCGCGGGTTTGGTGTGCGCGGCGGGATATACGGGTGGGCATCTGGTTTATCACTATGGGGCTGGGACCCGGTCTGTTTCTTCTCAGATTGAGTTGGAGAAGCGCGTACCGCGAGACGATAGGTTTGAGAGCAGGTAAAGACAGAGATAATATGCCGATATATCTCAAAAATCCGCACAGTATTCTGGCGGTTCTGGAAAAGCGACCGCAGGATATTTTCGAGATTCGGTTGCCTGCTAAACAGGGCGGTGGCGCGTGGGGAGCGGTGCGGGAGCAGGCAGAGAAGATCGGTGTGCGCGTATTTTTTGGGAGGGGTGAGAGGTCGGCGCGGCAGGATCGGTCCCGTGGAGGAGACGCTGAAGCTGCGATTAAAGAACATCCGGGTTGTGATCTTGGCGAGTTGTTTGCCGATAAGGCGGGTCTTTTTTTGGCGCTCGATACGGTTCAGGATCCGCAAAATCTGGGTGCGATTTTTCGCACGGCGGCTTTTTTTGGGGTGCGCGGTATTTTGCTTACACGAGATCGATCTGCTCCGATGAGCGGCGCGGCGTACGATGTTGCTTCGGGTGGTGTTGAGTATGTTCCGTTTTCTGTTCAGACCAATTTGAGTCGGGCGTTGGATGTTGCCAAGGATGCAGGTCTCTGGGTTTTGGGGACTTCTGAGCATGCCGAGAAAGACTTGGGTGCGTTTTCGGCAGATCGCCCTTGGCTTCTGGTGCTGGGAAATGAAGAGAGCGGCATGCGACGCCTGACGCGCGATAAGTGCGATGAGATATGCCGCATTGCCCCTCGCGGTGCTATTGCGTCTCTCAATGTGTCTGCCGCCGCTGCGATTTGTATTCATCATCTTCAGAAAGGATAAACATGAATAGACCCAATATTTTATTTATTATGACGGATCAGCAACGCGGCGATTGCCTGGGTATTGAGGGGCATCCCGTGTTGCAAACGCCCAATCTGGACTTTATGGCTGCGTCGGGGGTGCGTTTTCGCAGTGCTTATTCGGCTTGTCCGGTGTGTGTGCCGGCTCGCCGCACGGTGATTACGGGTCGCAAGCCCAGCAATCACGGCGCGCTTCAAAATGCACAAGCACCGCTGCCGTGGCCAACGTTGCCCGGGGTTTTGCGCGATGCGGGATATCGCACCCATCTTTCGGGCAAGGCGCATTGGGGTCCGCCCGCGACGGAGCTTGGGTTTGATTCCGCGGAATGGGCGGATAGTCCCATTTCGGGGGTTGATAATGATTATCAGAAATATGTGCGCGAGAATGGTGCGCCGTGGCACCGCGCCTCTGATGCCCATGGGATGTATAGCAATGGTTTTCCAGGGCGTCCATGGCATTTGGATGAGCATTTGCATTTTACGAACTGGTGTACACAAAAGGGTTTGGAGTTTATCGATTCGCAAATCGGGGATCAGCCGTGGTTTTTGGCGGTTAATTTTATCCATCCGCACCAGCCGGTTACGCCGCCAGCGCATTATTTTGATAAGTATATGGCGATGGATTTGCCCGAGCCTTATGTGGGGGATTGGGCGCGGGTTTTCGATGGTCCGGTGCGGGGGTTGCAGCCGGAGTGCTGGCGGTTGTGTCTCGATCCGCCGGTTATGAAGGCGACGCGCGCGGGTTATTACGGGTGTATCGAACATATTGATCATCAGGTTGCGCGTCTGGTTAGCAATCGCGTGTTGCCGCAGAATACGATTGTGGTGTTTGCTTCTGATCACGGGGAGATGCTCGGGGATCATCAGTGGCTGCGAAAGCGCAATCCTTTTGAGCCGTCTGCGCGGGTTCCGTTGTTGATGAAATTTCCCGCGGGTTTGGGATTGCCGCAAGAGCAGGTTATCGATCGTCCAGTTGAGTTGATGGATATTATGCCGACGTTGCTCGATGCGGTGGGTGTTCCGATTCCGGATACGGTGGATGGGGAGAGTGTGCTGCCGATTGTTCGCGATTCACAAGCGGCGTGGCGAGATTATGTTCACGGCGAATGCGCGAGTGTGCCTACGTCGAATAGCGGGATGCAATACGTGACGGATGGCAAGCGCAAGTACGTTTATTTGCCAGGGCAGGGGCGGGAGCTGTTTTTTGATGTGGAAAACGATCCATGCGAGATGACCAATCTCGCCGATGATCGGGGGTGGGCGGACGAGGTCGCTATGTGGCGGTCCCGTCTTATTGGGGAATTGGTCGGTCGCCCCGAGGGTTTTACAGATGGCGAACGGCTTCTGGTAAAAGATGGTTCAACTTCGGGGACGATTCCGGTTTGGGAAGCGTATGAAGGGTGAAGTTGTAGGGGACGGTCCCCGTGCCGTCCCGTAGGAGGAAAATCCTTTCCCGACTCGTCATCGCGGCATGGTTTTAGCCGCGATCCAGAGGTTTTTTCATTTTTCCCTCAGATCATCCCCAGTCATTTCAGCGGGTTTTGGCAGGTTGAGCAGGGAGAGCAGGGTGGGGGCAACGTCGCAGAGTGCGCCGCCAGCGCGGAGTTTTCCCTTATAGGTGGGGTCAACGAGTACAAAAGGTACGGGGTTGGTGGTGTGTGCGGTGTGGGGTTCGCCGGTGTTGTAGTGTAGCATTTGTTCGGCGTTGCCGTGGTCAGAGGTGACGATGGCTGCGCCGTTTGCGTTTTCTATGGCTTTGAGTACGCGGCCCAGGCATGTGTCAACGGTGGTGACGGCTTGTACAGCGGCTTCGAGGATGCCGGTGTGGCCTACCATGTCGGGGTTGGCAAAGTTGCATATTGCGGTGTCGAATTGGTTGGATGCGATGGCTTCTGTGAATCGATCTGTGATTTCGGGTGCGCTCATTTCGGGTTTGTGATCGTAGGTGGGGACGTCTTTGGGGGATTGGACGAGGATGCGTTCTTCTCCGTCAAAGGGCGTTTCCCGCTGTCCGTTGAAGAAGAAGGTGACGTGGGCGTATTTTTCTGTTTCTGCGATGCGAAGCTGTCGTTTGTTCGCCTGGGCGATGATTGATCCACAGATGTTGGGCATGTTTTGCGAGAGGGTTTCGGGTGGATACGCAATGCCTGTGACGGGTACGTTCGCTTCGTATCGGGTCAGGGTGGTGAAGTGTACGTTGGGCCAGACGCGGCGTTCAAAGCCGTCGAAGTCTTTGAGTACAAAGGCGCGGGTGATTTGCCGGGGTCTGTCTCCGCGGAAGTTGAAGAAGATGACGCTGTCCCCATCTTTTATGGTGGGGTTGTCCGCGCTGTCGGCTATGGCGATGGGTTTGATAAATTCGTCGGTTTCGCCGCGGTTATAGGCGTTTTGTATGGCTGTGATGGGGTCGGTTTCTGCGATGCCTTTGCCCTGTGTGAGCAGGTCGTAGGCCATTTGGGTGCGTTCCCAACGGTGGTCGCGGTCCATAGCGTAATACCGCCCGGATATGGATGCGACGCGACCAATGCCATGGGTTTTGAGCATGGCGAGCAATTCGCGCATGCGGGCCAGGCCGCTTTGGGGCGGTGTGTCGCGCCCATCGGTAAAGGCGTGGATGAAGAGGCGGTCTGACGGGAGGCCGCGCGCGGCTGCCATTTTGATCAGGCCTTCGTAGTGACTGGGCCAGGTGTGTACGCCGCCGTCGGAGACGAGGCCGATGAGGTGGAGGTTGCGGTTGTGGTTTTTGATGCGGTCTATGGCGGTTATCAGGGCTTCATTTTTGAACAGGCTGCCGTCCCGTACGCGGCCGTCTATCTGGGTCATGGCTTGCATGACGGTGCGTCCCGCGCCCAGGTTGAGATGCCCGACTTCGGAGTTGCCCATCAGCCCGTCGGGAAGACCGACTGCGCTTCCCGAGGTGTTGAGGGTGGTGTGGGCATAAGTTGTCAGGAGGCGGTCCATTGTTGGGGTGCTGGCAAGGGCCACGGCGTTGTGGTCACGGCGTGGGTTTAACCCCCAGCCGTCGAGGATGATGAGTGCGATAAAGCGTTGGTTTGACATAGTAGTGGATAGTGGTTAGGATACGACCCCGTATGGGGAGTAATCTACTCTTGGCGTACTCCAGGTCCCGAGAGAAATTTTTTGACGTATTTGAAAGTCGGCTCATCAACTTCACTGAGATATTCTATCTCCTTTACTTCTATTTGAGGTACGCCTTGATACGCGGTGATTTTCCCCGTCATGCAAATCCATTTTCCTTTGTATCTCTGTTCAGGTGCGCCAAATTGGGCGCGATACTCGTCAGGTATTACAACAGTAAAGAGATGATTTGGATAGGGTTTGCCGATGTTTAAGAATGTGGGGCGTCCGTTGCTTTGCACAGCGTATTTGGAGCTTGCAACTTCGCCACAGACAGTACCTGTTTGGTCGAGATAAGCCATTGCATCCTCGGGCGCAATCAAATTTGGTCCTAGGGAATTGAGGTATTTGAAAGTTGGCCCATCAACTTCACTGAGGTATTCCCTTTCCTGCACTTCTATTTGTGCCGCGCCTTGATACGCGGTGATTCTTCCCGTCACACAAACCCATTTTCCTTTGTATCTCTGTTCAGGTGCGCCAAATTGAGCGCGATGCGTATCCCATATAACAGCAGTAAAAATATGATTTGGATAGGGTTTACCAATGTTTAGGTACGTGGGCCGCCCTTTGCTTTGCACAGCGTATTTGGAACTTGCAACTTCGCCACAGACGGTACCTGTTTGATCGAGATAAGTCATTGCATCTTCAGGCGTAATCAAATTTGGTTCGGAAGATTCGGTCTGTTTTCTTGTCTCTATCTCGATCTGTTTTTGTTCGGGCTTGCTCTGTGCCATTGCGTCCACAGGCACGATCAGATTTGGTTGGTGAGAATTGGTGCGTTTTTTCGCCTCTATCTCGATCTGTGCCATGCCGCGATTAGAATAAATGCCGAAAACAACGCCCGATAGAAGTAATACTGTGACAATGGCAATATGCCATTGATAGCGTCGCGATCTCCTTCTGTATCTCGCGTAGGATATTGGAGGGGATTCTTCCAATATCTGAGAAGGGATTGGAGGCGATATCCGGTGTTTTTCAGATGTCGAATAGGTAGGCTCTCTATTTGGACGCAGTGGAGTTAAAGGTTGAAATGGTTTTTTGGGGCCTGACAATATGTTGATGATCGGATCGTCGCGCACTGCGGGACTGTACCAACAGCAGAGCACGACTCCTGGATCGGTGATTGGATAAGCGAAAAAGTTATATGAGTTTATGCGTTTTCCTTTTTTCGTACGTAGCATGGCAAGACTGACCAGAACAACCATTTGGAGATCTTCTCCGTCAGGGGCAATATGACCATAGATGAAATAGTCCGGTCCTTTACCTGCAACCATCCATTCATCGTGTTCGGACTTGTGTATGCTCTTATTATCGCTAATGGTGACTTGAGACCGATACTCCCATGCTGTATGCCGGCACACGCGAGCACCAACGGGAATCTTTTGGCGGCAATTAGAGAAGAAATCGATCTTTCTATATTTATCCTCACCGAGTTCCGCAGGGGAAAACGAACTGCCAAAATAATCTTCAAGACAGGCAATGAGTTGATTCTCATGCCTTTTTGCCAAAGCAAAATTTTTTTCGAATTGGTTGTTCATTTTCGATTTTTCTCTGTTGTCCAAAAAAGGCTCTTGGTCTACTTCAGCGATAGAAAGTATACGTTCTCCTTGTAATAATCAAGTGCGAATCCCATGCAATAGCGTACAAAAAGAGTTTGAAAATATGAATTATTGTGGTATTTTTTACCTCTGGACTACACCTGTTACGCGGGGTAAGAGAGGTGAAGAATGAACAAATGTACGCTCTGTCATGAGGGTCAATACCTGAACAAACACGTCGTGTTTAGTTCTCGCCGCGACGGCCAGGTGGTCGTAATCGAAGGTGTTCCGGCACTGGTTTGCGATGTGTGTGGCGACAGGATCATTACCGAAGAGACTGCCCGTGAGATTGAGCGCGTCGCAACAGGTACTCCTGTCCATTCAGTACCTTTGTACCATTTTCCTGAGAAAGTAGCTTAAAACCTTTTAGAGAAGGACTTGTTTATGAGTAATACGCATAATCCTTTGAATACGCGCGATACACTTTCTACAATGGCGGGTGATCTCGCAATTTTTCGGCTGGATAGGCTGGAGGTGGATGGTGTTGGGTCTGTGTCGAGTTTGCCGTTTTCTGTGCGCGTGTTGCTCGAGGCGGCGCTGCGAAATCTGGATGGGTATCAGGTGCGCGAAGAAGATGTCGGGACGCTGGCGAATTGGAATGCGGCTGATCCCAATCCCATAGAGATACCGTTTAAGCCCGCGCGGGTGGTGTTGCAAGATTTTACGGGTGTGCCTTCGCTGGTGGATTTGGCGGCGTTGCGTTCGGCAATGGGGCGTATGGGAGGTGATCCAGATCGGGTTGAGCCGTTGATTCCGGTGGATCTGGTTGTGGATCATTCGGTGCAGGTCGATAGTTTTGCAAATTCGGATGCGTTGCGGAGAAATGGAGAGATCGAGTTTGAGCGCAATCGTGAGCGCTACGAGTTTTTGCGCTGGGGTGCCAATGCGTTTGAGAGTTTCAGGGTGGTGCCGCCGATGACGGGTATTGTGCATCAGGTCAATCTCGAGTATTTGGCGAAGGGGGTTATTGCCCGCGATGGCGTGGCTTTTCCCGATAGTCTGGTGGGGGCAGATTCACATACGACGATGATCAATGGCCTGGGTGTGGTGGGTTGGGGTGTGGGGGGTATTGAGGGAGAGGCGGTGATGCTGGGGCAGCCGATTTATATGCTGACGCCCGAGGTTGTCGGGTTCAAATTGGATGGGCAATTGCCCGAGGGTACGACGGCGACGGATTTGACGTTGACGGTGGTTCAGATGTTGCGCGAGAAGGGCGTGGTAGATAAGTTTGTCGAGTTTTACGGCACGGGATTGACGGGTATTGGGCTGGCGGATCGCGCGACGATTGCAAATATGGCGCCGGAATATGGGGCGACGATGGGGTTTTTCCCGGTGGATGATGAGACGTTGCGTTATTTGGCGCGTACTGGACGCACGGCGGAAGAGGTGGATGTGGTTGAGCGCTACACGAAGGAACAGGGTTTGTTCCGAACAGATGATACACCCCAGCCGCGGTTTACAGATACGCTTGCGCTGGATTTGAGTACGGTGGAGCCGAGTTTGGCGGGTCCAAAACGCCCGCAGGATCGCATTGCGCTGGGGCAAATGAAGGGTGCGTTTGAAGGCGCGTTGCGCGCACCGGTGGGCAATAGTGGTTTTGGGCTGGATGATGATGAGGTTCAAAAGAGGATGAATGGCGTGCTCGGGCACGGGGCGGTGGTGATTGCGGCGATTACGAGTTGTACCAATACGAGCAATCCTTCTGTGATGGTGGCTGCTGGTTTGTTGGCGAAGAAGGCGGTGGAAAAGGGGTTGAGCGTTCACGCACATGTCAAGACGAGTCTCGCTCCCGGATCGCGCGTGGTGTCGGATTATCTCGATGAGGCGGGTTTGACGCCGTATTTGGAGGCGCTCGGTTTTCACACGGTGGGTTATGGCTGTACGACGTGTATTGGCAATAGCGGGCCGTTGCCCGATCCGGTGGTTGCCGCGATTAACGAGGGCGATTTGGTGGCGGCGTCGGTGTTGAGTGGCAATCGCAATTTTGAAGGTCGCGTGCATCCGCATGTGAAGGCGAATTATCTGGCTTCGCCGCCGCTGGTTGTGGCTTATGCGCTGGCGGGGCGTGTGGATTTGGATTTGACTGCGGAGCCGCTGGGGGTGGATGGGGATGGCATTGCGGTTTTTTTGAGCGATATTTGGCCGAGTCAGGATGAGATTGTCGATACGGTTGCACAGACGCTCAAGCCGGATATGTTTGAAGCGCGTTATGGCAATGTGTTTGAAGGCAATGAGATGTGGAATGCGGTTGGCGGGCAAGAGGGAGATCTCTATGCGTGGCAGGCGGAGAGTACTTATGTGCAGGAGCCTCCGTTTTTTGTGGATTTGTCGCCTGAGTTAGACGCGATTTCGGATATTACAGGTGCGCGGGTGCTGGCGAAGTTGGGCGATTCGGTGACGACGGATCATATTTCTCCGGCGGGTTCGATTGCGGTGGATAGTCCGGCGGGGCAGTATTTGATTTCTCGAGGGGTTGAGCCGAAAGATTTCAATTCTTATGGTTCGCGGCGGGGCAGTCACGAGGTGCTGATGCGGGGGACTTTTGCGAATATTCGCATTCGCAATTTGCTCGCGCCAGGGACAGAGGGCGGTGTGACGGTGCATCTGCCTTCGGGTGAGCTTCAGAGTATTTACGATGCGGCGATGCGGTATGTGGATGAGGGTGTGCCGTCGATTGTGATTGCGGGCGTGGAGTACGGTTCGGGGTCGTCGCGCGATTGGGCGGCAAAAGGTCCGTTACTTCTGGGTGTGCGCGCAGTGCTTGTGGAGAGTTTTGAACGCATTCACCGCAGCAATCTGGTGGGTATGGGGGTGTTGCCTTTGGAGTTTGTGGATGGAGAGAATGCCGAGTCGTTGGGTCTGAGCGGTAAGGAGGTATATGATATTACCGGTCTGAGCGATGATTTGCAGCCTTTGCAAGATGTGACGGTGACGGCGACGGATGAGGATGGGAATGTGAGGTCGTTTTCTGCGACGGTGCGTATCGATACGCCGGTAGAGATCGATTATTATCGCAATGGCGGGATTTTGCATACGGTGTTGCGGAATTTTTTGAAGGATGATTAGCATAGATGGCATGGAGATCGTGGATATGGAAACTGTCTTGCATTTTCAGCCGGTGCTTGACGTGAGCGATGAGAAATTTTATGCGTTCTGTCAACTCAACCGCGATATTTGTATTGAGCGCAATGCTCAGGGGGATGTAATTGTTATGCCACCAGCAGGCGGTGAGACGAGCGAGCGCAATGCAGAGATTACCATGCAGCTGCGAATTTGGGCAAAAAGGAATGGTACGGGTGCGAATTTTGATTCGTCAGGTGGGTTTCGGTTGCCCAATGGGGCAGTGCGGTCGCCCGATGCCGCATGGATTGAACATACGCGGCTCAACGCATTGTCTTTAGAAGACCGACGCAAGTTTATCCCATTATGTCCCGATTTTGTCATTGAATTGCGTTCGGAAAGTGATCCGTTGAGTCCATTGCAGGAAAAGATGCAGGAGTATCTCGATAATGGCCTTGGTTTGGGTTGGTTGATTGGTCCCTATACACAGCGCGTTTATGTGTATCGCTCTGGATTGTCCATAGAAGAATTGGAGAAGCCCTCGCGCATTTCTGGAGATCCTGTCTTGCGAGGATTTGAACTGGATCTGGATGAAATTTGGTGAATAGATCCGATGATGTCAGAAAAAAACCGGGTACATCTTTGTGATGTATCCGGTTTTTATTTTTTATAACGTAGGGCGAGATTACCGAAGAAAATGGGCGTCCTGTTCTTTGCGAAGTGTCCAGAGGGGGTCGTTGTCTTTTGATTGTATCGCGTTTGCAGTGATGAACGCGCCAGCGGGGATGTCCCGACTTAGCGTATTGCCGTTGGCCATGTGAAAGGGAAGGGGATTGTCGGGCGCGACGGGTAGCGCGGGACGCATGAGGTATTCGATATTTCTGCTGTGGTCCGTGCCGATCTGGTCGCCGGCTTTGAGGTGTTCTTTTGCACGGCCTACAACGTCAAAGGACGAGCGGTAGTCGGTGGTGCCTGTGGGCAGGTTTAAGAGGCCGGCGACGAGTGTGGTGATGGGTGTTTCGACGCCGCAGAGGTGATAGGGGCGGTAGATGAGGGCTGTGGTGCCTTTTTTGTTGGCGATGAGTCCTTTGGTGGTGAGGATGTGGCGAGAGTAGTCGTTTTCACAGGCGACGACGATGAAGACGCCGCCGCCGAGGCCGGGTTCGTTTGCCTGGCGCAGGCAGGAGACGCAGTCGATGACGCCGCGATGGGATAAGATGCCGCCGTCTTCTTTGGGTGCGAGGACTTCGGGTATTTCAACGGTGCGGACTACGGGTGTGTGCAGGGTGTCTATATCGGGGATTAGACCGGTGGCATTGGCGGCGATGGTCAGTTCGGTGACGTCGTAACCGGCGCTGGCGCCGAGTTCGCCCATGATTTGGCGGCGTTGTGCAATATAAGCAGAGGGATTTTGGGCAGAGAATACGCGTTCGTCCGGGATTTGGATTTTGCCCCGGGACCATACTATGGCATTGGTTTGCGGGTCGTAAACGCGGTCGGAGTCCAGTGATTTGCCTCCGCAGAGTACTTCGAGGCCCAGGCCGCGCGCCCACTGCACAAGGCCCATGAGCAGGCCGTGTTGGTCGCCGTCAACAGCGGTATAGACGAGTCCGGCTTTGTCTGCGAGGTGTTTGAGGATGGGTCCGACGGTGACGTCGGTTTCTTTGGATACCATGGCGACGTGTTTGCCGTGTCGTATGGCTTCCATGCCGTGTTTCGCGCCTGCACTGGGAACGCCTGTGGATTCGACTATGACGTCGAGCGGCAGGTCCATCATTTGCATGGCGTCGGTGAGTATGACGTGTTTGCCCTGTTCTATGGCTTCGGCTGCCTGTGTGGTGGTGTCGCAGATGATGGTTTTGTCGGAGTCGAGTCCCGCGCGATCATAAGCATTTTGGGCTGCGTCTGGATTTGTGTCGCAGACGACGGGTACGTCGAGTTGATTGACTACGCGCGATTGTGTGACGAGGGCTGTGGCGTATTGTCCGGTGCCTATGACGCCAACGCGTACGGTGCGGTCAATTTGGGCAAAGAGTTGGTGATAGATCATGGTGGTTTCCCGAGAGTGTTTGGAATGTATCACCCGTTTCAAAACTGCTTTTGAGACTGCGCTCAACAGGCCAGCGAAAGTGGTCTGCAATTGGCATGGTGAGGTCGATGATGGGCATTTCTATATGTTTCCGCGCGCTTCGAGTAGGGAGATGATTTGCAATGTGGCCTCTTGTGGGGTGCTGTCAACGGTGTGTATGACAAGTTCGGGGTTTTCTGGTGGTTCATAAGGGTCGGAGATGCCTGTAAAGTTGGGTATTTCACCTGTGCGCGCTTTTTTGTACATGCCCTTGGGATCGCGTTCTTCACATACGTCGAGGGGGGTGTTGATGAATACTTCGATGAAGTTTTTGTCTTCCATGAGTTCGCGCACGCCGTCGCGGTCAACGCGATAGGGGCTTACAAAGCTGGACAGGGTGATGATGCCAGCGTCGGCAAAGAGTTTGCCGACTTCGCCGATGCGGCGGATGTTTTCAGCGCGGTCTTCGGCTGAGAAGCCGAGGTTTTTGTTGAGGCCGTGGCGGATGTTGTCGCCGTCGAGTACGTAGGCCATGCGCCCGCGTTCGATCAGGGCGTGTTCTACGGTGAATGCTATTGTGCTTTTGCCCGAGCTGGGCAGTCCGGTGAGCCAGATGAGTGTGCCTTTTTGTTCGAGCAGGTCTTCGCGCTGTTTGCGCGTGACATGGCCTTCGTGCCAGACGATGTTGGTGGCTTTGACTTCTGTCAAGAGATTCCTCCTGGTAAAGGTTAAAGTGTGTTTTGGACGCTTTAAGATACCAAATTTTGGATGAGATGATTAAGAATATTTAGATTGGTTTTTCTCAAATTGTGATATAATTTACGACTATACCGGGACATTACGCAATTGGAGGAAGAAGCCATGGCTGATCGAAAGAAAATTGCAGCGGTGATTACGTCGTATTTTCCGCGGTCACATGCCGATGTGATTGTGACGAAGTTTTTGAAGGGGTTTCCAACCGATGACGGGTTGCTTTCGCCAGAGGTGGATGTGGTGTCGATGTATCTGGATCAGGTGCATTTCGGAGATGATATCGGGTGCGCGATTGCAGAGGAATTCGGTGTGCCGATGTACGGGAGTATTAATCAGGCTTTGACATTGGGTGGTGATAAGCTGGCGGTGGATGGGGTGTTGCTGATTGGCGAGCACGGCGATTATCCCTGGAATGAGAAGGAGCAACATATGTATCCGCGCAAGTATTTTTTTGAACAGATTTGCGGGGTGTTCGCGTCGTCGGGGCGGTCTGTTCCGGTGTTTAGCGATAAGCATCTTTCGTATAATTGGCACGATGCGAAGTGGATGTGCGATCGCGCGCGGGAGCTGGAGGTGCCGTTTATGGCGGGATCGTCTCTGCCACTTGCATGGCGCAAGCCGTGGCTTGAGTATGATTTGGATACGGAGATTGAGACGGCGATGTCGGTGGCTTTTGGTGGGTTGGATTCTTATGGTTTTCACGCGCTGGAGACGCTGCAGTGTATGGTTGAGCGCCGCGCGGGAGGGGAGACGGGGATTGCGGCGGTGCAGTGTTTGGAGGGGGATGATGTTTGGGCGTCGGATGCGTGGGATCGCGATTTGTACGCGGCAGCGGTAGAGCATATTGAGGCGAAAGAAGATGGCGATGTGCGCGAGCATTGCGAGAATCCGGCTGTTTTTTTGCTGGAGTATGCAGATGGGTTGAAGGCGGCGACGTTTATGTTGAATGGGTACACGCGGGGGTGGGGTTTTGCGGCGCGGCGCGGGGGTGAGGTCGATAATATGCGCGTTTTTTTGCCGGATAATCCGCATGCGCATTTTAGTTATTTGAGTTTGAATATTCAGCAGATGTTTTTGACAGGGCGACCGCAGTATCCGGTTGAGCGCACGTTGTTGATTTCTGGTGCGCTGGAGGCGTTGATAGATTCGCGGTATGAGGGGTATAGACGGGTTGAGACGCCGCATTTGGATGTGGCTTATCAGTCTTATGAGGAGATGCCAATTCGGCCTACGAATCCCGATCCGGTGGGCGCGAGTGTGGTGCCGTTTGAGTGATATTATGTTAGAGTGCGTTAAAAATCCCGAGCGCGAGCGGGCTTATACGATTGAATTTGAGACGTCGGAGTTTACGGCGTTGTACGCGGTGACGGGGCAGCCGATTTTTGCGACGGTTTCGTTTTCTTATGTGCCGCGGGCTATGTGTGTGGAGCAGATGTCGTTGAAGCGGTATTTGGGGGCGTTTCGGGATGAGAGGGTGTATTACGAGGGGGCGGTTAATAAGATTGTGGATGATTTTGTGCGGGCGTGCGATCCTGTGGCGTTAGATGTGACGGGGGAGTTTGCGGTGCGGGGGGGTATTGTGACGCGCGTGTCTGTGGCGTATGAGCGCGAGGATGAGGTATGAGTGTGTTAGAGGCGTTTGATAATCCCAATCCGGAGCGGCGTTATACGATTGAGTTTACGTTTCCGGAGTTTACGTCGCTGTGTCCCAAGACGGGACAGCCGGATTTTGCGACGATTGTGATTTGGTATGTTCCGGGTCCGCGATGTGTGGAGTTGCGGTCGCTGAAGCACTATTTCTGGTCGTTTCGGAATGAGGGGATTTATATGGAGCCTGTGACGAATCAGATTTTAAACGATCTGGTAGATCTGTGCGATCCGGTTGAGATGGAGGTGATTAGCCGTTTCAATATTCGCGGTGGCGTAGATCACGAGATTACGGCGTCGTATCAGCAGTCAGATGAGGGGGCGAGGAGTAGTGAGAGTAGAGAAAATAATCCGTAGGAGCGGCATCCCTGCCGCGAATGCCACGCTTACGCACAAAGGAAAGGGAGTAGCTGTTTGATGTCCGTTTTTAAGGATAGGGGACATATATCAGATTTGGCGCGTGAGATTGAGCGACTGGTTGCACAAGGTGAATTGTGGCCGGGTTTTGATCCGCTCGCGATTCCTCTGGTTTTTTATGATGGTGACGATACCTACCTTTTTCGATATTCGGGGGTTCCAGAAGGTTTTGAGGAGATGCGAGTTGGTGAATGCGATGTGCTTGTGTACAACGGACGCTATCCAGCGGTAATTGGTAGTAGTATTGTCGAGATTGCGGGACTTGATGCATTAGATGTGGTGTCTGACGATGGGGCGGTGAACATTTCTGGCACTGGCCTGACCGCCCAATTCGCCAATGCAATCGTGGATGAAAATGATGCAGAGATTACCGTTTATCTGAATAAATAGGGCCAGAGCATTTTTACGTGAAAAAAAATATCGTCAGGACTTGCTTAAGTTTAAAAAGTCTGTTATAATTCCTTTTATAGGTTTTTCATTACTCTTGATCGTGATATTTGCTGCTCTATTTGCAATTACATGCTTTCAAGAGCTTCGGGAGGGTGTTTTTGAACGTAACTACGTTCTGGGAGCAAACCTTGCTCTCTCTTTGGGCTCTGTCGCATATAGCTATGCAATCTGGAACCGAATAGCGGTTGCCCAGACATCAGAGGAGTGACGTTATGAATAGCATTCTTCTCGCAGTTACAATACTTTTGGCTCTGATCACGTTATATGTGGCGATTCGCACGATCATTGAGACTCGGCGGCGTTACTACAATGACTATCTAAAAAGAAAGAGAAACAGATGAGAAAGTTGCGTCAGTTTATCTATCTCTGCGAGTGACAAACCTCTATTAGGTCATTGTAATACCGTTCTGATACCTATTGAAATTTCTCCTCTGTCCTTGTCGCTCTCCTCCACCGCATATTCCAACGCCACTCTCTTTGATCTCTACAATCCGGACTACATGCTCGTTGATTTCCACAAAGCATATTGGACCCTTGACTGCACGGTTGACATGCGCGCATTACAGGAACAATTTGAAGCTCAGGGTTATGTGATACTCAAGGGTATCTTTGAGTTTGATGTGCTCGATGGGGTTCGATCTGAATTAGAATTGCTGGTCAATCAAACGGCTGATGTTCTTTTTGCGAATAAGAAAATACAGGATCGGTTTGCGTTTGAGCCGTTTGAGACGCGATTTTTTCGGTTCTTTGAAGATAATATGGATGATGCGCCCAAATCGTTTCGCAGCGAGTTGCATTTGCCCGGGATGTTCGGGCTGTTTTTTTATCCACGCCTTCTGGACGTTGTCGAGTTGTTTTTAGGGTGGGAAATTCGGCTGTATCCAAATTACACTGTGCGACCAAAATTTCCCGAATGGAAAGGTACGGAGGTTTTGTGGCATCAAGATGGGGGTTATACCGCGGGTGGCGGTATGGGTGTTAAAGATCTGAAGATGATCAATGTCTGGGCACCTCTGGTGCCGGTTCGGGTTAAAAATGGGTGTATGGAATTTGTCCCGGGTACGCATCGCCTGGGCGTGGTTCCGCATGAGAAACGAGAATACTATCTGGAGATTTCCGAGAGTCACTTGAATCGCTATGCTGGTGAAGCCGTGCCAATTGAACTGGATCCGGGAGATGTGGTTTTGTTCCACAATCTTCTGTTTCACCGCGGGCTGCCAAATACATCAAACGCGATTCGGTGGAGTTGCGATTGGCGCTATCAGGATGCCAGGCAACCGACTATGCGGGCGCAAAAGGGCCACCTGGCACGAAGCCGTAAACTGTTAGAGGAAGTGGTACAGGATGCTGCTGATTGGGCAGCGAGAGAATTTGAATGAATACGGATCACGGTGATACAGCGGACAAGGTACCACCCGTAAGTTCTTTATATATATCGACCAGATTTTCTTTTAATTCTTCTATGGTTTCGCCTTGCGTCCAGTAGTCGGGATAGTCTTCAAGGTATCCGAGAAACATCAGATCATCTTGCCAATAAATGTACTTTTGCATAAAATTATCCATACTATATTTGAGGTGCATACTTCTCAGACATAAGACAAAGGAGGATATATGAAAACTCAACAATTGAAAGTCTGGAGGTGGACATCAACGGGATTTCGAACAGCAGATGGTGCTTCGGTTATCGCAGAAGGGCAGACCACGACTTATGCGACACCGGCGGGGTGGCGTTTTCAAAATCGATCTGAAATGATTGCAGCAATAAAAAAAGGATTGCCAGTAGCGACATTTGACTCACTGAAAAATGCTATGGGCATTTCGGAACAAGCTCTGGCTTCTGTAACTAAAATTGCGGTACAGACACTGACACTTCGAAAAAAAGAAGGACGGTTGCATATCGATGAATCGGAACGACTGCTGCGTATTGGTATGCTGTATGATCGGGCTGTAGAGGTTCTGGGAGGACAGGAAGTTGCTCGTCAATGGTTTGCAACGCCATTAACTGCTCTTGGCTGTGTTTCTCCACTGGATTATGCAGATACAGAACCAGGTGCTCGAGAAGTTGAAGACCTTCTGGGACGAATTGAGTACGGGGTATTTTCATGATGCTGACAGCCTGGCAAATTGTGCAGGCACATCGCATAACTTCAGCTTTCAAGGGTGAAGGATCACGACGATACGGCGGACGCTGGAATCACAAAGGCATACCCATAGTATATGCAGCCGGCTCCCTTTCATTAGCAGCACTGGAAATGCTCGTTCATCTGGAATATAGCCAAATTTTGAGTATTTACGCAAGTATTGCCATAGAATTTGATGAACATCTGTGTCTTCGTTTGGAACCATCACATTTACCAGCAGACTGGACTGATTGTCCAGCGTCTGATTCAACGCGAAATATAGGGACAGCTTGGTTCAACAGTGGTGATTCGGTGATTCTTGCTGTCCCCAGCGTTATTGTACCTGTAGAGACAAATTATTTGATTAATCCTCTTCATCCCGATTTTACAAAAATAAGGATAGGAGGACCTGAGCAATTTGAATACGATATGCGTTTAGTGAAATGAGCATGGAATTTTGACCCGGTTTTAATATGAGACCGGGTTTTTGTTTTCATCACTTCACTTTATACTTTATTGTCAATAGGTAAGTGCCTATAATTGGGTTGGAACAGTTTCTTTCGCATAAAAAAGGAGAGAGAGTCATGTCTGTGCTTACAGAAGACGAGATCCGTTTTTTTAAACGCGAAGGCTATCTGGTGAAGAAGGGCGCTCTGGACCCCGAGTTGTGCGCCCGTGCGCGAGAACGCCTGTGGGACGATCCGCCGCCGAGTCTAAAAAAAGATGATCCGGATTCGTGGGTCGGTCCCATTAAGCCGGAAGAGGAATCAATGGATAGCAGCAATTACAAGCGCGGTTATCGCTGGCAATACCGCAAGGTGGGTAGAGAACCCTGGATGGTTGATTTGTTGGCAAAAAATCCAGTTGTGTGGGGTGCTGCGGAGCAGATGCTGGGCAAGGGGAATTTTCCCGAGCCCAGTGGTGTGCGCGGTATTTATTGCACGTTGCCCTATGGCGATGTGGAGCGCCAACCGCGGCATTTGCATGTGGATGCCCATGCGTTCAATTTTGCAGTTGTAGGCTATATCGACCATGTTCCCGAAGATGGTGGCGGTTTCACGATATGGCCCAGGAGCCATCGCACGTTTTTCTTCGATTACCAGACGCGCTATCTCAGGGAGCCACTGCCCCAGATGGAGGCGCATAGAGAAGCGTTTCAGTCTTGCGAGGAAAATTCATATCAGACGCATGGAGAACCCGGCGATATTGTTTTTTGGCATCACCGCATTGGGCATATGGCGTCGCAAAATTTTTCGCGGCAGATTCGAAAGGCGGTGTTGTACGATTTCAAGCTGAACGATATGCCCCAGCTTCAGGAAAAACCCCCGGGAGATGATATCTGGGTCGATTGGACAGATGATGTACGAGATGTGTCGATTGAGGATGGCGAATAACAGGCGGAGGGCTACCGGATGGATGTTCAGTTTTGGGCACTGATCTGGATCGGCGTTGTGATTATTGTGCTCGGTGTGTTATTGTATTATGTAATCAAGTCGTATAAATAAAGGATTTGGTCGATGGTAGAAGTGCAGAAATATGCGGTGTGCGATTTTGAATTGTATGCAGATGCGGGTGATAAGAATCCATTTGCAGTGGAAGTGACGGCAACTTTTATGCACGAGCGGGGCGAGGCGATTGAGGTGCCCGGTTTTTTTGATGGCGATAAGTGGGTTGTCCGTTTTAGTCCGAGTGTAGAAGATGCTTGGTGGGGGTATTCTCGGTCTGAGCTTTCGGGTCTGGATGGGGCTGAGTGGCGCGTGCTGTGCATAGCAAATGAGAACCCCGATGTGCGCAATGGGACGCCAATAGCGGTGGATTGGATGGCGGTTTTGACGGGTGAACGGAGTGGTGGAAAGATGGAAAAATCGAGTGTCTGGAGTGGGTTCAATACCGATTTGCTCAATCCGTTTGGCGATAAAGATCAGCCGTGTGTTGTCGGGTTACGGGTGAGGGGAAAGGGATCTATACGGTAGAAATTATCTGTTGGTTTTGAATTAGGATATTCGGATTGGGGTTTCTATCGGGTACCGGAAGTCCCTGTTCTTTCAAAAGTTCAATATGTTCTTCCATTCCCCATTTTGCTTTGAACATGCAATCTTCAATGGAATGTCCAATACCTGTAAAACCTTCGAGTTCTGGAGAGTAAAAGCCAAAAAAATCCGGTTCTTCTGTGGCTTCAATGATCAATGAGTAAGACAAGTTGTTATGCTCCTGTTATTTCAATCAAAATACAGTTTATTTATTTAAGAGTCAATAACCTGTGCCCTGTCGAAAAAAATTGACTTTTGGAAATTTTAGGTTCATTTATACTTATGTTAAAAAATATTCACCTGTCTCAAAAGGAGAAGCCTTATGGATGCGCGCGAGCGATATTTCTGGGATTTAACGGGATACCTCGTCGTGAAAGGCGTGTTGTCAAAAGAGGAAGTTGCGCGAACCAATGATATTGTGGATCGCTACTGGGACCGGGTTCAGGTTGGGGGTTCTACGGCGAGGGAGTCGGTTGTTTTTGCCGGTACGGGGCGTCCTATGTTGCCCGGTATTCTCGAGTTTCCAAAACCGGACTGCGAACCTTTCCGAGAGATGCTGGCACATCCGGTGCTGGTGAAGTATCTCAATGTGATGTGCGATAAAGGATTTCGGCTCGACCACGGTCCGATGTTTATTGTGAGCAATAAGGGTACGGCAGGCCATACGATGCATGGAAATGGCGATCCGCATCGGCCGCATGTCGCGTATCACCATCAAAATGGCAAGACTTGGGTGGGTGGTGTAACGGTGGCGTGGCAATTGCACGATTGCAAAGAGGGCATGGGTGGGTTTGCCTGTGTGCCATCCAGCCACAAAGCGATGTTTCCCATGCCAAAAGGCGTGCGTACAGGAGACGATGACATGGATTTGATCAAACAGCCCGTGGTGGAAGCTGGCGATGTTGTCTTTTTTATGGATAGCGCGCAATCACACGGGGCAACACCGTGGAAATTGGATACAACGCGGCGGTCCATTTTGTTCAAATACACTGGTCGCACATGTGCGCGCGGAGGTCCTTCGCAGGAGGTATCGCCGCCGGAGATTTATTGGGATCGAGAAATTGTCGAGGATATGACGCCCGAGCAATTGTCGGTTATGTATGGTCCTTATTCCAATCACAGAGGCCGCGTGCCATCTCTGGAGGTCTGTGAAGATGGAAGCGTGCGGATAGAGGCGTAGGATTAGGGAAAGGAGAAGCCTTATGGATGCGCGCGAGCGATATTTCTGGGATTTGACAGGATACCTCGTCGTGAAAGGCGTGTTGTCAAAAGAGGAGGTTGCGCGAGCCAATGATATTGTGGATCGCTATTGGGACCGGGTTGAGGTTGGCGATTCAAAGGCGAGGGAGTCGGTTGTTTTTGCCGGTACGGGGCGTCCTATGTTGCCCGGTATTCTCGAATTTCCAAAGCCTGACTGCGATCCTTTTCGGGAGATGCTGGCACATCCGGTGCTGGTAAAATATCTCAATGTGATGTGCGACAAAGGATTTCGGCTCGATCACGGTCCGATGTTTATCGTGAGCAATAAGGGTACGTCGGGCCATACGATGCATGGAAATGGCGATCCGCATCGGCCGCATGTCGCCTATCACCATCAGAATGGCAAGCCGTGGGTTGGCGGTGTAACGGTGGCGTGGCAATTGCACGATTGCAAAGAGGGCCTGGGTGGATTTGCATGTGTGCCATCCAGTCACAAGGCGATGTTTCCCATGCCAAAAGGCGTGCATACAGGAGACGATGACATGGATTTGATCAAACAGCCTGTGGTGGAAGCCGGCGATGTCATCTTTTTTATGGATAGCGCGCAAGCACACGGGGCAACACCGTGGAAGTTGGATACAACGCGGCGGTCAATTTTGTTCAAATACGCAGCTCGCACATGTGCGCGGAGCGGTCTTGCGCATGAGGTGTCACCACCGGAGATTTATTGGGATCGAGAAATTGTCGAGGATATGACGCCCGAGCAATTGTCGGTTATGTATGGTCCTTATTCCAATCACAAAGGCCGCGTGCCATCTCTGGAGGTCTGTGAGGATGGGAGCGTGCGAATAGAGGCGTAGTGCTTTTAACTGAATTTAGGCAACTAACAGGAGAGTTTCACCATGGGCAACAATCTTTATACAGTGAGCGAAGAGGAGAAGTACTTTTTTGACCTGCGCGGTTATCTGGTCGTGCGGGGGGCATTGTCTGCAGATGAGGTTAAAACGTGTAATGATGTGATTGATCACTATGGGGATGAAATCAGGACGCGATCCATCGAAAATGGCGGGCTGGCGCGGGGTTCGTCCGCGCTTGTTGGCAAAGAGGGCAGGCGCGAGCTTACGGGTATGTTGGGTTGGCCCGAACCCTATCGCGAGCCGTTTCGGAAATTGCTCGTTCATCCGGTTGTGGTGAGTCGTTTGAATGAGTTTAGCGGCAAGGGGTTTCGCATGGATCACGGGCCGCTGTTGATTAGCGCGCTCAAAGGCGCGGAGGGTCATCAATTGCACGGCGGCGGCGAACCGTTTAGCCAGTCGGTGTGGTATCACCAGCAGAATGGGAAGATTTTCTGTCGCGGTATTACCGTGGCATGGCAACTGACAGATGTCAACGAGGGCGATGGTGGTTTTGCCTGTGTGCCGGGGAGCCATAAGACGGCTGAGCCAACACCCGCTGAGGTGCGTTCTGCAGAGGACGATATGGGGCTGGTCTATCAACCTGTGATGCAAGCTGGCGATGTGCTCTTTTTTGCGGAGACGATGACGCATGGTACGCTGCCGTGGCGCGGCGAGGGTGAGCGACGTTCTGTACTTTACAAGTACGCTTCTCGCGCAGCGGCGCGCGCTGTGGGCAAGTATTTTACGCCCCAGGATCGCTATGGGGATTGGGTCAGTGAATTGACACCGGAACAACAAGCTGTTTTGTACGGTCCCGGCGTCCATCACAGCGGTCGGTTGCCTTTGCTGGATTCCGATGGCGAAACAACGCGGGTTGTGAAGTAGGGGACGGTTTCTGTGCCCCCGTATAGAGTCACTACGGGGCAGGCTCCCGTCATCGCGGCAGGGTTCAAGCCGCGATCCAGTAGGTTTAAGGAGCAAACAATGAACGCAAGAGAACGCTATTACTGGGATTTGACCGGGTATCTGGTTTTGCGCGGTGTATTTCCACAAGAGGATGTCAAGGCGGCGAATGAGGCGATTGATTATCTCGGTGAGGTGGTGCAAAGCGATGATGAGTGTGCCGAGGTCGAGTTGTTGCGCGAGCGCACGCGTCCGAGGATAGAAGATGGTATTTTGACCCGTACGACCAATAGTTATCCGTTTTTGTTGACTTTGCCCGCGCCGCATTGCGAGCCGTTTCGCAAGATGATTGCGTTTCCCGAGATTGTGTCGCAGCTGAATGTGATGTGCGGTATTGGTTTTCGGCTGGATCACGGGCCTCAGTTTATCGGTGGGATCAATGGTACTTCAGGTGGGTCTTTGCACGGTGCTGGTGAACCGTATCGAGAAGCGGTCGCGTATCACCACCAGAATGGCAAGGCGTATGTCGGCGGTGTGACGGTTACGTTTCAATTGGGGGAGTCGCCAACTGGATCGGGGGGCTTTGCATGTGTGCCGGGGTCACATAAGTCAAAGTACTCGATGCCAGCCGGGGTGCGGTCGCAAGAAGATGAGATGGACGTGGTGGCTGAGCCGGATTTGAATCCGGGCGATGTGCTGTTTTTTATGGATGGCGCGCAAACACACGGTACGCATCCGTGGACGGCCGATTTTGAACGTCGGTCCATTTTGATTAAGTACGCATCGCGCACGGCCACGAGATCGGGCGCTTCGCAACCGGTTTCGCCGCCCGAGATTTATTGGGATAAAGAGATTGTGGAGGGGATGACCGGGGAACAACGCGCGGTGATGTACGGGCCGTATTCAAATACGAGGTCGAGTGAGATGCATTTGGAGGTGGGAGAGGATGGGGTTGTGAGTTTGGATAAGGATTAGGGGAAGAAGTTTGTGGCGTGTAAAGGCTCCTGGAGATGTGATCTTCAGGAGCCTTTTTTATTGTTCCGCTGCAAATAGATTGGCAAAGATGATAAAGTCGGTAAAGTTGATGTGTCCATCCGAGTTGAGGTCAAAGTGACGTTGATAGCTGGTGTCGCCTCGGTTCAGGCCAAAGTTCTGGACGAATAAGAGGAAGTCGGCAAAGTCCCGTTGTCCATTGCCATTGAAATCTATGCTCATTTCGCCGCCCCGGCCAACGGTGAGGGCGATGTTTTCATCGCCTTGTCGGTAGGGTATGTATTCCATGACCAGTAAGAGCATTTCATCGGTGGTTTTTTCGCCCCATGTCAAGGTGCGGGGTGGGTGATTGGGATTGACCGGGTTATTTGAGGTGTTGTCGTAGGTGGTAATGGCGTGGATTTGGGATCCCGCAGCTATTTTTTGATATTGGGTGAAGGTGTAATTGCCCTGCCAGTTGAAATCCCAGTCTGCAATACGGATGAGATTGGTGCGGTTGCCCTGTGGATCCGTGGCATAGACTTCCCAGGATTTGCCCAGCAAGTGCATGTGCGGGTAGATGGATAGGAGGCTGATATCCCGATTGATGAAGAGTGTTGTGTGAAATGTTTTGATCTGATCTTTCGGGATGACAAAGATGTCGTTTATTTGGATTTTTTCTACGGGGGTGCCGCCGTGTCGCTCTTCCCCGAGCAGGACCCTGAGTATTCTGCTCAACGTTTCACCGTCAGTGGTGAGCGGTGCCATGCTGATAAAACCCACTTCTCTCTCGATGGGTTCTTTTTTGAAGAATATGTTGATGCTGGATTGGTCGGATTCTGCAAGGGGCCAGGGGGCATAGTGTACCTGAATCAGTAAATCGGAGTTTTTGGGCAATATGTGTCCAACGCCTTTGGGATATACCGAGGGTTTTGCACCGGGTGTATATCCGGGCAGGACCATAGCGGTTGGCGCGCCGAAAGCCCCGAAGGATTCGTAACCGTATTCCGGGGTTTCGAGGTCTTTTTCGCGGGCGCGGCCCGTGATGTCTGCGCCGATGAGGGCGTGGTGAACGATTCTGCGATTGCCGGGGCGAAATTCAATGGCTTCGATTTCCCGATCTTCTGTGAGATGGGTTGGGATGACAAATACCTGGTACTGGTCCTCATTATTGCCGCGGATGGTAAAGGGTTCTGTCATGGTGAGTACGAGGTCGGGTGTGCCGAGTACAGAGCCTGTTGGAAATTCCGGCATGGGTGCTTCAAGGGCGATATCGCCCTGGGGAAAGCCCGCGTTGACCCAATTTGAGATTGTGTTAATTTCTGTTTTGGTGAGTGTTCTTGCGCCAATGTGCTGGCTGTAATTGTAATCGGGTTTCCACGGTGGCATGTATTGGGTTTCTGTGACGTATTTGATCATGTCTGCATAAGCCGCGATTTCGCTGTAATTTGTAAGGGGCATAGGCCCTATTTCACCGTCTCGATGACACGATGTGCAGTTGTTGTATATGATTTGCGAGACGTGTTTGCTAAAGGTGGGGGGTTCCGCGCGCAGCGAAGCAAAGGCGAGGAGGATCGCGAGTATGGAGAGGAAAATTGGGCGCATGGCTTTATTCCTATTTCGCATTTTGCCATGAGGTTATGATGCAACCAATGGCCTGGGTTTGGCGAAATGCCGGGGGTTTTTCGTCCTTGAGGGCGTTCAGTACATTCGCGAGATCGCGTTCGGTGATGACGCGGCGTCTTTTGCCCAGGCGCGCAAAGGTGTTGTCAATGCGACCCCGATAGATGGCGGTGTTTGATGTATCGACGACGACAGCTTCTGGCGTGATTGTTGCTCCCAATCGGTTCACCCATGTGTGGGTGGAATCTCCGATGCAAGAGAATGGCAAGGCGTATTTTTCTTTGAACGCGGCAATTGTGGCTGGCGTGGAGAGTCGATTGGGGAATACGCCGATGAATTCGAGTTTTTCAGATGCGTACTGCGCGTGCAATTGTTTTAGCGTTAAGGTGTAATGCCGCGAGACCGGACAGGTTTCACCCATAAAGATATAGATTTTATACGGCGTACACAACCCCGTTCCGGAGAAGAGAAGGAGTGCGACCGCGATCCAGAAGATTTTGGTTGTCATTTTATGCATCACAACCCTGTTAATAGAGCCGCGATCCAGAAGGTTTTGGTTGTTATTAGTCCAGCAATTTGCCTCCGCCGAACATGGTGGAGATGTCGCGCTGGATGTCCGCCGGGGTGAGGGGCCAGCCCGCGGCGCGAAGCGATTCGTATTTGTCGATGAAGACGGGTGCTATGACTTTGATGGAGTGCGTCCATTTGTAGAGCAGTTGGTCCAGGATGCGGGCGTCGGAGTGCTGGGGTACAAAGCTGGTGCCGAGGAGTTCGAGGCGTTCGGCTGTTATTTCCCGGATGATGCTGGGGTTGTTCAAGAACCACCAGCAGCCAAAGGGGTGTACGTTGGGGAATTTGCGTCCGGTGACGCAGAGTTCGTGCTGGTTTTCGCGGGAGAGCAGTGTGATGAGGAAATTGACGTCGGGCCAGTCGCGTGCGATGCGTTCGAGGTTGGCGATGTCCCATTTGCCCAGGCTGTCGCCACCGTCTTTGAGGCGTGGGTTGACCTGGCGGGTGACGCCGATCATCATTGCCGAGGGGATCTGTAGTTCATTGGCTGTGGGATATACGACGTTGCCCATCATTTGTGTTATGCTGTCTTCAGATGGATAGGCAAAGTCCGGGGGGAGCGATATGGCCATGTATCGGGCGTCCATTTTTTGAACCCAGTCGGCGAGGTAGCGCCGCAGTTCCGCAAAGGTTTTGTCGGATAGGCAGTCTTCAACGTCGTATCCCATGGCGCGAAGTTTGTCGGCGGGCGCGGGCCAGTTCATGAGCGCGCTGTCCAGGCGCAAGACAGCTCTGAAGCGCGAGTCGATGTCGATGCCTTGTTGCCACATGGGGCCTTCGGTGTCGTCGAGGGGATCGTTGGTCATATAGACACTGGCGACGCCTGCGTTTTCAAAGACCATGTCGGTGTATTCTTCGGGTGTTTTTGATTTGTGGAATGCGCGAAATTCGGACAGGTTTTCTGCACGGGGATTCAGGCCCAGGCGGTTCATAACTGTGACGATGCCCAGTTGGGCTTCGGATATTGGGGAGCTGTTGCCTACAAAGAGTTGTTGCCAGATCATGTCGGCCTGTTCGGTTGTGGGCATGTTGTTAAATGTATCAACTGCGACGCCTTCGGGCAACATGCGCGAGCATTCGGCTTTGAGGTAGTGATAGGTGAGGAGTTCGTCGGGTCCCGCCAGGTAGAGTTCGCCCATGGAGGCGGGATAGAGATGGGTGTGTATATCGACTATGGCGTGGTTTTGAAATGCGTTGTGAACAGCTTTTGCGATTGAAAAATCGGACATCGTGGTTCTCCTTTTATATTTTTAAATAAAAGCCTTCAACTAACTCTAAAAATTCGCGCCAGTTTTTGACTTCGACATGGGGGTCGGGTCCATCGAGAGGGGCGTCCAGACGGTTGTACCATACGGCGCCCATGCCGGCGTTGTGCGCGGCTGCTATATCGTATTGCGGCGAGTTGCCTACATACCATATATCGGCGGGTTTGATCCCGAGTTTGGCGGCGGCTGTTTCCAATAGGAGGGGGTGGGGTTTGCGAACCCAATAGTCGGCGCTGGACATGAGGAAGCGGAAGTAGTCCGCGAGTCCCTGTTGTTCGATTTCCCACATCAATGTGTTGCCGCAAAATGCGGCGTTGCTGACGATGCCCATTGGTATGTTTTTGTCTTGCAATATTTCGAGGGTGTTTTCCACACCGGGTTCGGGTTGCCACGATGTTGCGGCACGCCAGAATACGCGTTCGACTTCTTCAGGGGTGCGGTCAAAGGTGATGCGCAGGGCTTCGTAAACGTGGCGCTGGATGATGTGGGGATGAAATTCTACCTGTGCTTTTTCGCGGCGGGGTATGAGGTCGCGGTTGAGTTTTTTTATGTGGTTGTCAATGTCTGCGACTGTGTAACCCAATGGATTGTTGGCGATTTTTAGTGTGGCTGCATGCCCGGCTTCTGGGTCGAATTTGAGGTATGTTAAGAGGGTGTCGCCCAGGTCAAATAATATGCCGAGCGGTTTCCGCAGGGTTAGCCGATCCTCGGGCAGAGGTTGTGTTTCTTCAAGGGTTTCTTCCGCGATGAGTTCTTCTTCGGTATCTTCATCGCGTATGGTTTCAGGCGTGCGTTCTTGCATGTTTTTTGGGTTTTGTGGTTCCATGTTTTGGATGTCCATTTTCACTGTATTTCCAAAGTATATAATGAGATGGGTATTGTGGCAAGTGTGAAGTAGGAAGTGTGAAGGAAGATGCGGTGTATTGTAGGGGCGGGTCCCCGTGCCCGCCCGTCATCGCGTCGGTGTGTTGTAGGGGACGGTCCCTGTGCCCCCGTGTGTCATCGCGGCATGCTTTAAGCCGCGATCCAGAAGGGTTTTGCTGACGGCTGACCGCTAATAGCTGACCGCTTGTAAAAAATGATATGGATTTTAAGCCTATAAGAGTTTATCATAACTTGCGATGTGACATAGATAATATTGACAAGGAGCGTGACAATGGTTTCAGATCTCGATGTTTATTTGTTTGATTTGCGCGGGTACTTGCATTTGGAGGGTGCGCTGACTGGCGATGAGGTTCAGGCGTTGAATGATTGTTTGGATGAGATTCCCGCACTGAAGCCGGGCGAATGGTATGGTTATATTCAAAGCCATACGTATGGCGATGTGACGTCGGGGATCAATTATCAGCAGATTTATGAGGCGGGCGAGCCGTACGAGAAGCTGATTGATCATCCGTCTTGGTTTGAGCATGTCAAGCTTTTCATCGGTGCGGAGGGGACGTTTGATCACCATCACGGTCCGATGTTTATCGATGAGTGTTTGGCCAATTTTCGCGAGCCGGGCGAGGCTATTGGGTTGCATTCGGGCGGGTTTCCGCCTATTGTCAGGAATCAGTTTCGGTATCACGGCGGACGGTTTATGTGCGGGCAGGTCAATGTGCTGATGGCGCTGACGGATATTGGTCCGGGCGATGGAGGGACGATGTTGATTCCGGGGAGTCACAAAGCGAATTTCAGGCATCCGTATTACGATGAGCAGAGGATGGGGAAGGACAGGTCTGTGGAGGGTACGGTGGGCGCGATTGAGGTGTTTATGAAGGCGGGCGATGTGCTGCTTTTTGTGGATGGGATTTCACACGGGTCGGCGAAGCGGGTCAATGCGGGGACGCGGCGTATCGCGGTGTATCGGTACGGGCCTTCGTGGGGGAATTTCCGGCACGGGTACCAGCCTTCGCCAGAGTTGCTGGAACGTCTGACACCCCAACGCCGCCGCATTGTGCAACCACAAGTGCTGCTCCCACGAGAGCCGCAGGTGAAGAGGAGTGATAGGGGGTAAGAACATGGACGTAAAAAACGGTATGAGACCTGTGCATCCGTGCCGGTGGTAGGATGCGGCCCCTGATCGATTTGCAGTTGAAAGCTACCGTCAACTTGGAATGGCCTCGTGACGGGTTCCTGCACTTCCCGCTGGGCATCAAAAATTATAATGACCTGCGTATTGAAACCCATAACCTTCGGCTATTCATGGTGCTTGATTTGCCGAAAGACGAACAACAATGGATGACAATCACCGAAGCTGAACTTATACTTAGGCATCGGGCCTATTGGCTTAATCTGCAAGGATACGAAGAAACCGCTAACCAGTCGTCTGTTACCGTCCGCATCCCTGAAGAGAATCTGTTCAATGTCGAAGGTTTGCGTGCGCTAATGGAACAATCGAGAAAAGGAGGAAACCGATGAAAGTTAGTATCCAAGACAAGAAAGCCTTGCTTGAGGTTTCTCCTGCGGCGTTGTCTGCTTACGCTCGCACAGCCGGTTGGACCAAGGTCGATACCTACGGCAAGCATTCCGATGTATTTATGGGCGAGGGACTACCCGAGATCATTTTGCCGCGAACTGCACACCTGGGTGATTACGCCAGAGTCGTCTCGATGATCATTGAAATTTTCGCCGAGGTTGCCGAGGTTGACGAACTTGCCCTCTATCGCGACTTGGCGATGGCTGATCGCGACGTGGTGCGTGTCCGGGCCGTTGATAGCGACGAAAGCGGCAGTTTGGTAGTGAGCGATGGGATCGATCTCCTGAGTGGCGCAAGCGACATGATCCTCGCTGCCGCCTGCTCGCTTCAAGGAGCACAGCCCATCTATCGCGCGGGTGCCAACAGAGAGGCTAGGGCCTACCTGAACCGGGTTCGCTTGGGGCAGACCGAACAAAGTAGCTTCGCCATTACGCTGTTGAGTCCCGTTATTTCTCCCCCGATACAACAGCAGATATTTTCGACGTTGGAATACAGCGATGACCCGATTGAGCGGCAAGTAACAAGGCGTCTGGCGGACGCGCTGGCAGCTACCCGCGAGGCGACCGAAAAAACGGTTGTTGGAGACGCTGGTGCGTTCTCGGAAGCCGTAGCGAGTGGCGTGAGTGCCAATTTGTGCGAGGCACTCGTCAAGCTGATTGAGCCGTTCCCGATACTGGACATCAGTCTGGTTTGGGCTCGCACACATCCGATGAGTACAGCCCGGAATGTCGTTCGCTTCGCCTCGCATGATGCTCCGATCCTGCGCGAGGCCGCACGATCATTTCGCGACCGCGAACCACGACCAGATATGTGCCTGTTTGGCATCGTGCAGAGGCTGAAACGCGATGAGATGGATACGAAAGGAACTATTGCCATGCGGGCATCCATTGACGGGCAAAACCAAGTCGTTGTGGCCGTTTTGAAACAGTCTGATTACGAGCGGGCGATACAGGCTCACGAGACTAAGTCGCCGCTCGTCATGGAAGGCGATCTCGAGCGAACCGGGCAACGCTGGCGATTGCTGAACCCGCGCATTGTAGATATCATTTTGAATGAGGATGCGCCGGACGAGGACGAATAGCCCATGTCTGTGCGGGAGAAATTTGTGGCAAGAGCAACGGAAAATTCCAATGATCACCCTTCTTTGTACCTTTCAATTGGACGCACTATAACCTTTCAATTGGACGCATAAATAGATTGCGATTGGCCGATGACTGAGATCGTTTTCTACCCCGCTATGTGGAACGGCGACTGGCAGAGGCATTGGAAGACTGACCTGTCGTCTTGATTCATGGCCCACGCCAGTGCGGCAAGACCACACTCGCGCAAATGGTGTGTGCGCCGGAGGATCTGACTTGGCGCGGGTACCCATTCGAGTGTTCACCGGCTCCGCAAGAGGGGGTGCGGGTGCGAACGCCACTGACGTATCCCGATGGCGGCATAACGGAAAATCTCAATGGCCTCTCTCACTGAATCTACTGTAGAGGACGCCGCGCTCGCCTATCTGAAGAGCCTCGGCTGGGGCGTTGTTCATGGTCCCGATATAGCTCCTGATACGCCGGGTGCAGAACGAACGGATTATGGAGATGTGGTTCTGGCGCGGCGGTTGCAGGATGCGCTTGCGCGGCTCAATTCCGATCTTCCCGCGGGCGCGTTGGATGATGCTTTTCGCAAACTGACCCGTCTTGAGGGAACATCGCTGGAGTTTCGCAATCGCGCTTTTCATCGTCTGATTGTGAATGGCGTTAATGTGGAATACAGGGACGCTGGGGTTGTGCGTGGGGCGCAGGTGAAGGTTATTGATTTTGACGATCCCTCCAATAACGACTGGCTCGCGGTCAATCAATTCACTGTTACTGAAAATAAGAACACCCGACGTCCGGATGTGATCCTGTTCGTGAATGGCTTGCCTCTGGGGATTATTGAACTCAAGAACCCGGTGGATGAGGATGCTACGATATGGTCTGCGTGGCAGCAGCTTCAGACGTATAAGGAGGAGTTGCCGACGCTGTTTGCCATGAACGCGGCTTTGATGGTTTCGGATGGGATGGAGGCGCGGGTTGGTACGCTGACTGCCGGGCGCGAGTGGTTCAAGCCCTGGCGTACGATTTCAGGTGAAGATCTGGCAGATTCCAATATGCCCGAATTGCAGGTGATGCTCGAAGGTGTCTGCGATGTCGGGCGTTTTCTTTCGCTGGTGCGCGATTTTATTGTTTTTGAGGATGATGGCAGCGGTGCGCTGGCGAAGAAGATGGCGGGTTATCACCAGTTTCACGCGGTGCGGGTGGCTGTGGGTGAGACGCGGCGCGCGGTGGAATTGCAGCATGCGGGGCGTGGGGGCGCGGAAGGGGGCGGACGTTACGAGTCGGGTCAGCAACCGGGAGGTGCGCCGGGTGATCAGCGCATTGGCGTGGTGTGGCATACTCAGGGGTCGGGTAAGAGTTTGACTATGGCTTTTTATGCCGGGGCTATTGTCCGCGATCCGGTGATGGAGAATCCGACGATTGTGGTTTTGACGGATCGCAATGATCTCGATGATCAGCTTTTTGGTACGTTTTCTCGTTGTCAGGATTTGCTGCGTCAAACGCCAATACAAGCGAGCAACCGCGCCGACTTGCGTCAAAAGCTCTCTGTAGCGTCCGGGGGCGTGGTGTTTACTACTATTCAGAAGTTTTTCCCGGAAGAGAATGTCGACATCCATCCGGAGCTTTCGGCACGGCGCAATATTGTGGTTATTGCCGATGAGGCCCATCGCAGCCAGTACGATTTTATCGATGGGTTCGCGAGGCACATGCGCGATGCTCTGCCCAATGCTTCTTTTGTCGGTTTTACTGGTACACCTATTGAGTTGCAGGATGCCAATACCCGCGCTGTGTTTGGCAATTATATTAGTATTTACGATATTCAGCGTTCGGTAGAAGATGGTGCTACGGTGCCGATTTACTACGAGAGCCGCCTTGCCAGGCTGTCATTGGATGAAGGAGAGAAACCGACGGTTGACCCGGAGTTTGAGGAGGCTACAGAGGGTGAGGAAGTTGATGCGATCGGTGTTGGGCAAACGCGCGCCAGTCGATGCGCGTCCGCAAGAGGAATTGGATCTCGCGGTGCGTCAGATCGTTTCGCGTGCGGTGGCGTCCGACGAGGTGACGGATATTTTTGCCGCGGCGGGGTTGGATAAGCCCGATATTTCGGTATTGTCCGACGAGTTTTTGGCTGAGGTGCGGGGTATGCCGCAGCGCAATCTCGCTGTGGAGTTGCTTGAAAAGTTGCTCAAGGGCGAGATTTCCAGTCGCATGCGGAAGAATGTGGTGCAGGCGCGGTCGTTCGCCGATATGCTGGAGCAGACTATTCTGCGTTACCAGAATCGCACCGTTGAGGCGGCGTATATTATTGATGAGTTGATTAAGCTGGGGAAGGACATGCGCGAGGCTCAGGCGCGGGGTGAAAGCCTTGGTATGACTGAGGAGGAACTGGCTTTTTACGACGCGCTTGAAACCAATGATAGCGCGGTTCAAGTTTTGGGCGATGAGACGCTTCGCACCATTGCACGCGAACTGGTGAGGACCGTGCGCGAAAATGTAACGATTGATTGGACGCTGCGAGAGAATGTGCGCGCGAATTTGCGGCGGTTAGTCAAGCGCATTCTGCGCAAGCACGGTTATCCGCCAGACAAAGCGGATAACGCGACGCTTACGGTTTTGAGACAGGCGGAGATGCTTTCAGAGGGATGGGCTGCAGGATAGGTGGTTTAGCACGTTACCCCGAGTTCGTCGCCGCCGTAGATGGACAGGCGTTCTTTTGCGGTCATTTCCACGGTGCTTTGGGGGCGGTAGTGGTATTGCAGTGCTCTGCGGCGGTGGGCGGATCGGTTGGTTGGGCTGCCGTGATGGGTCATGCCGTGCCAGAAGAGGCATCCGCCGGGGTCGAGTGGGACGGTGACGTTTTTGGGTACGGCGACGTCTGTGTCGCATATTTGCCAGTCGCGCCGCCTGAAATGTGGGGTGGGACCTTCGCGATGTGAGCCGGGGATGATGTGCAAGCACCCGTTTTCTTCTGTTGCGGCGTCAATCGCGATCCATACGCCGACGACGGTGGTGCCTACGGGATAATTGAAGTACGCGCAGTCCTGATGCCAGGGTTTTTCGCGGCCTATGTGCGGGGGTTTGATCAAGCCCATGTCCTGAAAGAGTACGGGTGTGTCATCCATCAGGCGAGAGAGGACGGAGAGGATGTTTGGGTCATGGGCGAGGTCGTTGAGCCGCGTGTCGTGATCGACGAATTTCCAGATTTTTCGCACGCTATCGCGGCGCGCTTCGCCTGTGAGTTCGGAAAAATGCCCGCGTTTGGCAGCTTCGGCCAGTATGCCTTTGAAGTCCTGGCTCTTGCCGTCGATGAGGTCCCACATGGCCTGGCCGACAGATTCGATTTGTTGCGGTGTAAATGCCCGCCGAATGGCGAGGTATCCCTGTTCGTGAAACCGGGCGATTTGACGATCGTCGATGTCGTTAAGGGTGTCGAGATAGTCGGCCCGTCTGGTCGTGTCGTAGAGGGATGGTTCATGTATCGCGATGGGCGTTTCGCTGGATACGGCTTCTGCCATGGGAGGCTCCTTGAGGGGCTGGGGACTGACTACCTACCGCATTGTACATAACTTTCTATGAAGTGTCAATATTATCGGAGTCCACTATGTCCGAAACGCAACCTCTTCCAATTCCCTCGAATTTCAATCCCGATACCTGTATGCTGGCGCGACAGGAGGAGGGCAAGACGTATCACGCGCCCCGTATGGCTGCTGAGTTTGCGAATGATCTTCTGGCGAATGGTACCCGTGAAGATATCGATCTGGCTGAGGAAGTGCTCGATGCGATGCTCGCCTGTCAGGAGACGCGTGAGGGCGATCCCCATCTGGGGAATTTTCTCTGGGAGCGCGAGGACGAGGTGGTGGAAGATCTCAATGCGGTCCAATTTTGTCTTTTCCAGCTTATTCCTTTGATGATTAACCATGGGGATGTGCTTTCTACGGATATGCAGAATCGCGTCCGCCAGAGTATTCGCCTGGGTCTGGAAGAGGTTCGCCGGATTGATGTCCATTTTCGCTATACCAATATTGTGGTTAAGGATATTACCAATACGTGTTTGGGTGGGGAATTGCTCGGGGATGAGGCGTTCGAGAACCGGGGTTATCAGAAGTTTCAGGCGTGGATGGATTTTACGACCCGAAACGGCTGTGCGTACGAGTTTAATAGTCCCAATTACGCGAATGTGGCGATGCGCGTTTTGCACCGGCTGGGCGAACTCGTCCAGCACGCGCCTACGCGCATTGGTGCCAGGATGATGTGCGCGCGTATTGGTCTTTCCGCAGCTCTGCATATTCATCCGCCTACTGGTCGCTGGGCAGGTCCTTTTAGCCGCGCGTACCGTCACGCGCTTTTCTGTCAGATGCCACCGGAAATCGATGATTTTCGCGAATATATTGAGACAGGTCTTCTTCCCGCCTGGCTCGCCGATGCGCTTGACTACCATCCAGAGACATTTTTTTTCGCGGAGACTGCCGATTCGGAGAATGGCGTGGGGATCTCCACGTATCACAGTCCCTCTTTTGCGCTGGGGGTTTCCTCTCAGGAACTCCGCAGTCAGACCAATCGCTTTATTACCGGGCAGTCGAGTGTTTTTATTGCGCACCATAAAACGGATACGGATCAGACGGGTATTATTTATTCTCGGTATGTGCTCGATGACCACTGGCTCGGTTCGTTTCGCTCAACGCCCGCCCGATCTAATGATCAGATTCTTTTTGAAGAGGGCCAGTGCCACAATGTCCAGGATGGTTCCCGGGCGATTGTTCTCTATTCGCCCAAGGATCTGGGTGCAATGGCGCCGCGAAATAGTGCCAAAGCCGTTGTGTGCTGGCACGACCGCGGTCTGGTCGATGAGATTTGGGTTGATGATGAGATAGTGGAGGACTTTCCGTTTGATATTCCTGAGAATGCCACGGTCGGTGTTGCGCTCGGTTCCGTTTTGATTGCGATTCGTCCGCTCGCTCGCACGAATCTGGGTCGCAATGCGCCTCTTCGTCTGGTCGAGCATGATACCCATCTTTTTTTGGAACTCTACAATTACCTCGGTCCGTCCAAGACTTTTTGGGAACAGGGGCATCCCGGGTCTTTTTATCAGGGCAAACCCCGGTGCGGTTTTTATGCGGAGATGGCAGAGCGTTCGGATTATCCCGATGTGCAAACTTTTGTGCGGGCGGTTGCTGGTGGTACGCTGAAAGACGATGCTGCGCCTCCTGTGACTTATGAAGCGGGGAAGACGCGACCGTGGTCTGTCGAATATACCCGCGATGGTCAGACGCTCGGCATCCAGATCGATCTGCTGGCGTGGCATCTTCAGAAACGTTGGACTCACGAAGGTGCTCTCGGCTGGCCCCCGCTCGAGTCGCCTTTTGCCCGGCAAAGCAGTACGGGCGAGATTTCGGTTGGAGATGCTATGCTGATCTGCGGAAGCCAGCCCGCATGGCTTTTTGCCTGTCCGCAGACCGATCGCTATGTGGCTGCTTTTCACGGCGCGGATCCCGAACCTTTGACGCTTGTGATGCCCGAGGGCGAGATCCATATCGAGGCGATGGGGACAGGTACTGTGATTTGGGATAAGGGTGACGTCACTATTGAAGCTGTCCAATGTGAGGGCGTCAAAATCACGGGCGGGCGTATGGTTTCTTGTATCACACCTGAGGAGGTCGCGTGAAAATTTTACTGACGGGTTTTGAACCCTGGGCAGAGTGGTCGTCCAATCCGTCGGGGGCTGTGGCTGAGTCTCTGGACGGGACTTCGATTGGTGGATGCGAGGTTGTTTCTGCGGTGTTGCCGGTTGTTCACGGGGCAGATATTGCCCAAGTTACCCGGCTTATTGCAGAACACGAGCCGGCAGCGGTGGTGTGTTTGGGGCTGCACGGTTCTGCGTCTGCGCTCCATGTCGAGCGCGTTGGTATTAATTTGAAGGTGATAGATGGGGTTGATTATCCCATTGTTGAAGGGGGTCCGGATGCCTATTTTTCCACGTTGCCGACCCGGGCTATGGTTCAGCGGATGGAGGATGCCGGAGTGCTGGCGCGGTTGACGTATTCGGCGGGTACGTTTTTGTGTAATCATATTATGTATTCTGTGCTGCATCTGATCGCTGAGAATGGCGGCGATATGCCTGCGGGGTTTATTCATGTGCCGCCTACGCCAGAACTTGTTGCGGAACTGGACAGGTCGCAACCGAGTATGGCGTTAGAGACGATTCGTACAGGTGTGGTTGCCGGGGTTAGTGCTGTGGTGGAAAATTTGACGGTTGCATAAATGCAGGAGGGTATAATGTCGAAGATCAGGATGGGGATTATTGGATGCGGCGCGATTGCACAGGTGCAGCATATGCCAAATTTGGCGATTTTACACGCGCTATATGAGGTGACGTGGGTATGTGATATTTCGCCGGGGTTGGCGAGGTGGCTGGCAGAGGTTTTTGGCGTGCCGAATTATACCACGGATCCGCATGAGTTGTTAAATGCGCGGGATGTAGATGCGGTGATTCTGTGCCATGCGGATCCGAAGACGGAACTGGCGGTGGCGGCATTTGCGGCGGGTAAGCACGTTTTTATTGAAAAGCCGATGTGTTATTCGCTCGAGGAAGTCGATGCGATATGCGCTGCGAAGGAGAAAGCGGGGACGGTGGGACAGGTGGGCTATATGAAGGTTTACGATCCGGCGTATGAATTGGCTCGGGAAGAGGTGGGGGATGCGGGCGATGTGCGTTTTGTGCAGGTGAATCATTTGCATCCGAATAATAACTTGCATCTGAAACAGTTTGAGTTGACCTATTTTGACGATTTGCCGCCCGAAGCCGCAGCCGAGAGAAACGAAGCGCGGCAGGTTGCTTTGAATCAGGCGGTGGGCGATGTGTCGGATGATGTTGCGCGGGCGTTTTTTACGCTGTCGGGGAGTATGATTCACGATTTGTACGGTTTGCGTCTCATGCTGGGCAATCCGACGCGCGTGGTGAGTACCGAGGTGTGGCAAGGCGGGCGGGCTATGACGACGATTCTGCAATATGCATCGAGGGCGCGGTGTGTGGCTACATGGATCGATTTGCCCGATCTGTGGCATTTTAAGGAGACGCTCGAGGTCCACAAAGATGACAAGCGCATTATCCTGTCGTATCCCACGGGTTTTGCGCGGGGTATTTTGTCAACGCTCGATGTACTGGAAATTCACGCCAGTGGATCACACGGTACGCGCAGTCCCGAAATTGATTGGGAAAGTCCTTTTGTGCGAGAACTCCGGCATTTTCACACCTGTATTACAGATGGCGAGCCGTGCCGCACACCCGTGGAGGATGCGCGGTATGATATCGCGTTGATTATTGATATTACGCGGGGGTATTTGGATGGGGGGTGTGGATAAATAAAAATCACACCTTCAGGTACAGAAAATAGCCCGTCAATGCTTATGTGATTGACGGGCTTTGTGATGTTGACCGCGTGGCGGCTATCCACTGACAGGTTTGCCAAAAGAATCCACGAAGATGAGGAAGTCGGATATGTCAACGATTCCATTGTTGTCGAGGTCAAATTTGGAATCGAAGTTCTCCTGTCCGCTCTGGGTTCCAAACGCTTCAACAAAGAGCAAAAAGTCTGCGATCCCGACCTGTCCATCGCCATCAAAGTCGGCAGAGGTGAGGGTATCCTGTACCTCAAAGCGGATGATTTCAGTAAAGTTCGCCCGAAGGATATTCCGTGCCTTATCCCATACCTTCATTTGAGCAAGTCCCCATGTTCCGGGAATACTGCCAACAGGTAAGATGATCGTTTTATGGTAGGTTTGATAGACAGCCGGATTGCGAGTAAAATAGACTTTGTAAATATCCGGATCGTAATGTCTAAAGTTGTGCCTCACACCGTTCGGGTCGCGTAAATACATGTCTGTAAAACTATGTCCACTGATGTTGTCCTTGATTCTAAAGGTAATATCGACCTGTGTTTCGCCATTTGGTGCTTCTGGGTTGGTCGGTTCTGCCTGAATTGTGATCTGATTTAGATCGAGCACGGGTGGAGTGTCATCCGGATTTGTCGTTTGAATGTTAATGGTGGCAGGTGCTTCATCTATTATTACTGATCTATTCCTTAAGCTTGTCCCTGGATCGGTAAAGTGCACCCCTCGCATGTTTAATGCCCTATCCCTCATCTCAATATAGTTAACAGCGTACGTCCCGCCGGGGAAATAATTCGGAATTTTAAGTTCAACACTCGCTTCACTGGTCTGTGGATTATATTCTCCCCAGCTTGTCGAGCGCCGAGAATAGGTCTCGGTATTTGCATCGTTTAGAGTTGCATAGACTCCCCTTTCCTGCATACCGATTTCTTCAAAAATCTTCCAACGAGCGGCGAGAATTTGCAAGGATCTGCCTTCTGCTGTACTTTGTGACAATGAGAGTTGCATTGAATTTTTGATGTACTCCGGCGGTTCATTATCTGCGAGCGGGTTGTTGAGATAGAGCTTCCATCCGAAGTCCGCCTGAGATTCGTGGCGTTCATTGCCCTGGGCATCCTTGAGGGTAATTTGATCTGGACCCCAATAGCCATAAGCTGCGTGCTTTGATAGTGTTTTAGTGCCCCGCAAAATGTGTCCTGCATTGATGCGACTACCATCGGAACTTACAGGATGAAGCCAAATGTTAAAATAGGTGCCTTTTGTACTGTGAATCCTGATAGATGTTGCTTGGGCATTGTCGAAACTATTCTCCCGGTGAATTTCAAGCTCTATTGTTATCTCCTTATCCTCTTCCGGTTCGCCCGCAACCTGTATAGCCACCCGTATGATCCGACCGGGATATACCACATCGGGATACAGATTATAGACCTGAAATGTCAGGTCTTCGCGTATCCGAGATATGTACTGCGTGCCGTGCATGACCCGATCCCGAATAAATTCGTATTTGGCAGGGGAGCGCGAGCGCAATTTGTCGGGGTTTACGATGTAATAACTGATCGTTTCCGCCATATCCTCATTCGGATTCACAGCGTGTGCATAAGCAGATACAAATTCGACCTGTTTGGTCGTTGACCAACCATCTCCATCGTCCGGATTTTCATACCAGCCGCCGAGGTCAATCCAATCCTGTTTGAGTTGGTCGTCAAAGAGATGTTCCCATAAGAAGTGTGCTTTTTCATGGAGAATTAAGCGGTGGATATAGTCGAGTCCTTGGTCCTTAAAAGCTCTTTCCATGAACTCAATATAGCCCTCGGTCGCCCATGCTATAGCAGGCACAGTCGGTTTAAGCGGATTTGGTGTCCCATCTAATCGTCGAACCAAATATCGCAGCCCTGGCGTGCTGAGCATGCCTTGTGGGTATTCTTCAAGCATACTCACAAGTGTCATCAATTCTTCGTTTTTGAACTCTCCAAAACGACCTGCGTGTTCTTTTGTTGTGTTCCGCGTAAGTTCGGTATAGTCCGGCACATCTATACTTACGCCATAGCGTTTCTCCAAAATCCGCTTTAGCGCGTGTCTATCTCTGCCATGGTCGGTTACATAGCGAACGACGGCATGGTGGAGTCTTTTGGAGAAAAAGCGGCCTCTCACACCTTCTATTTCAGCCAGCAATGGATCGGCATAAGTAAAAGCCTCCCGAGACAAGGTGACGATTTTCTGCCCATCCTGGATGCGAATCTCTATGTCATTTTGAATATGCTGGTCTGTCAATTGCCATAACGAGGATGGAACGCTGGGTCTCCCTTTGTTCACGTCGTTATTCAATTGCGGTATGGACTCAAAGGTCTGGAGCAGCCGGTATGCCTGACCATCACTCCATTCGGTGCCGAGTAATACAGAGTATTGTTGCATGAGACGCAATGATGAGCTGTGCGGCACAACCTGTATTGGCTCGTCCAAGAACAGCACCTGCACGGGTTGAACGAGGGTTGCCGATTCTACCCCTTCAGGGGTTGTATCAGTTTTCCATTGATAGGTGAATTGTGCAAAAGCGTGTCCACTGAAGATGAGTGTCAGCAGGAGGATCATGCTGCTCAGGGACGCAAATTTAGAGATACGGAGATATGTTTTTGCTGCCATGATGTTACCCTTTCAAGGGTTGAACTGTTCTGGCGTCTAAGAATACTTACCTATCTCAAATGGATCAAAGAGGTTTGTCCGGCAAAATCTTTACCTGGCATAGGTTTGTATTAATTTAAAAACTACAGTTTACGAGTCAATATCAAAAGGATTGACATAATATAACTAATTAGATATAATCAGGGCATGGAACGTGAAGGAATATTCCTCAGAAATGTCCGGTGGATTGGAGATTCGAGAGAGCAACTACAGCGTTTTCCCAACCAGGTCCGCAAAGATATTGGACATTTGCTCTATCTGGTGCAGACCGGACAAACGCCGCCCTCTACCAAGCCGATGAGGGGTATTGAATCCGGCGTATTTGAGATTGTCAGTGATTATGCTACAAATACCTACCGCGCTGTTTACACGGTCAAGATTGGCAGAAGTCTTTATGTGCTCCATGCATTTCAGAAGAAATCGAAAAGAGGAATCGCCACCCCTAAGAAAGATATCGACTTAATTAAAAGACGATTGGGACGCGCTAAGGAGTTGGCTAAACAGGAGGAAGGCCATGGGTGAGGATATTAAAATTGAGGAGAGTAGTGGCAATATCTTTTTAGATTTGGGCTTTGGTGAAGAGGAAGCAAAAGACGAGTTGCTCAAAGCCCAACTCGGTGCGGAGATTTTTCGAATTCTTGAACACCGCAAGCTGACTCAGACAAAGGCCGCGAGCATTCTTAAAGTTAAGCAACCAGAAATTTCTCGGCTTAAAAGCGGTAAATTTTCCTATTACAGCGTGGAACGGTTGATGCGGTTCCTCAATCGCCTCAATTGCGAGGTGAGTATTCATATTGCCTGGCCGGAGAGTGAAGGTGCCAAAAAGGTTATTGCGATATAGTTAATCAAGTTGGTTTTGAAAAAAAGAAGCACCCGATCACTCATCTGATCAGGTGCTTCTTTCATTTAATTTAGCTCAACCTACGCCGCATTCCGTCCGCGTCCCGCTTTTGCTTCCCGGCGGTTGTGCCATTCAACCACTATGGGCGATGCGACAAATGCCGAAGAGTACGTTCCCACGATAACGCCGATGAGCAGGGCGCATGCAAAGTCGCGGATGACTTCTCCGCCGAGGAAGATGAGAGAGAGCACAACCAGCATGGTGGTGCCCGAGGTGATTACTGTGCGGTTGAGACACTCGTTGATGGCGCGGTTGATTACGGTGCTAAATGTATCGCGGCGATACAATTTGATATCTTCACGGATGCGGTCATAGACCACGATCGTATCGTTGAGGGAGTACCCCACAATGGTGAGCAAGGCCGCCACAATGGCCAGGGAGATCTCCCAATTTAGAACTGAAAAGATCCCCATGGTGATCATGACGTCGTGGAAAAGGGCGATGACGGCTGCAATCCCAAACTCAATCTGCCTGAAGCGCCACCACACGTAAATGATAATGAGAATCATTGAGACGAGGATGGCATATACGGCATTGGTCTTGAGTTCTTCACCTATTTTGGGACCGACGGCTTCCTGACGCCGCAACCACTCGGTTGCATCGCGAATATTGCCAGAGAAATCGGACTTGAGTCTGGTTTTTATGGCATCTGCGATGGCTGTGCCTTCTGCCTCTTCTTCCACGCGAATGAGAATATCGTTGACCGAGCCAAATTCTTTAATCTCGCTGTTGCGCAAGTCCATGCTTTGATCCCCAACGCGAACATCGCCCAGAGACTGGCGGATGTCGCCGACAGAGGCCGGGGGATCAAAGTGCAATTCGAGCAATGTGCCCCCGGCAAAGTCGATGCCCAGGTTATAACCGCCTTTGGTGACGGTGGAACCCAGACCGATCAGGATGAGAACAGCGGAAAAGATGAACGCACCCCGTCGAACACCGAGAAAGTTGATGCTGGTATCGCCAAATACGCGCAGCCTGCCAATGCTGAGGCGGGGATTGACCTGGCGCGAGACAATGGTGTCGTAAACGGTGCGCGTGACAAAGATGGAGGTAAACATCGAGGAGATAATACCGATTATCAAGGTGAGTGCAAAACCCTTGATGGGTCCGGTGCCGTATTGGTAGAGCACGATGGCCGTGATGATGGTGGTCACGTTGGCATCTACAATGGTCTGGACGGCGCGCGCATAACCATTTTCAATGGCTATTCGCAAGGTTTTTTCCGCGCGCAATTCCTCGCGGATGCGTTCGAGAATCAGCACATTGGCATCCACTGCCATACCAATGGTCAAAATAATACCCGCTATGCCGGGCAGGGTGAGCGTGCCTTGAAAAGCCGCGAGAATGGCCATGACAAAGACGAGGTTGAGCACGAGCGCGAGGTCTGCGACGAGGCCCGAGAAACCGTAGTAGATGACCATGAAGATGATGACTATGACCAGGCCAATGAGGGCTGCATTTTTGCCCTGCTCTATGGAGTCGCGCCCAAGCGAAGGTCCTACCGTGCGATCTTCTACGATATTGACATCGGCGGGCAGCGCACCCGCGCGCAAGACAATGGCGAGGTCTTTGGCTTCGTCAATGGTGCCAGTGCCTTCAATAATGCCCGATCCCTGGCTGATTTTGGAGCGGATAGTGGGCGCGGAATAGACCTGATCATCGAGAATGATGGCCATGCGTTCGCCCACATTGGCGCCCGTGACCCGTCCAAAGAGGCGCACGCCCTGGCTGGTGGTGGTAAAATTGACAATGGGTTGACCGGCGTTTTCAAAAGATTGCCCGGTTGTGACAGAGGCGTCGGAGAGGATTTCACCCGTCATTTCCACGCGTCTTTTGAGATAATAGAGGGCGCGGTAGAACTGCCCATCGCCCATTTCTTCGACTTTGGAATTCCACAGGAATTGCGCGTCGGGTGGCAGGAGCTTTGTTATATCCGGGCGATTCAGAAGTTCCCGCACGGTCAGTATATTGTCTTCCATTACCACGAAATTTGGCCCATAAGAGCGCACATAGCGCGCGAGGGATGGGGTGGCTTCAGCTATTTGTCCGAGGAGCGGGTCTTCGGTTTTCGCGATATCAACAGGTGCTTGCGCCGCGAGGTATCGGTCAATTTTTTCGATTATGCCGGCGCGGTTGGCGTCGGATTTGAGGATTTTAAATTCGAGACGCGCGGTTTTGCCGATCAGGCCCTTGGCGCGTTCGATGTCTTGCACACCCGGCAATTCGACCACGATGCGCCAATCGCCTTCGCGGTGAATGATGGGTTCAGAGACGCCAAATTGGTCAATGCGATTGCGGATAATTTCGAGGGCGCGCGCAACCACGTCTGTTTTTTCATCTTCTGATAGATTGGATTGATCCACTTCGAGGACGAGGTGGATACCCCCTTGCAGGTCCAATCCCAGGTTGATGGCTTGCTGTTTTACGCGCTCTCGCTGGTCTAAATTTTCCGGAGGTGCGTAGTAAAATTGATAGGTGGGATAGAGATAAAAAAGTGCGAGCACTATGGTCGCACCTATAATTAACAAACGCCAGTATTCTCGGGTCATCGCAGGGAGTTACTCCGTTTATAGTGTGATTTACTGGTCGCGTTCAACCACGTGTTGAACCGCCAGTGCGAGCGCGTCGCGCGCGCTGGAGGTGTGTAGCGCATTCAGGTTTTCGAGAGCGGATTGGGCATAAGAACGCGCTTCTTCTCGCGCGGCTTCTACGCCCCGATAGCGTTGGACAAAGCGAATGACTTCTCGCCAGTCGCTGTCGGTTTCTACGCCATTGATTACTTTGTTGCGAATATGGGCAGCTTCGCCATTTTTGCAGTTTGCCAGGGCTCGAATTAAGGGCAAGGTCAATTTTTTTTCACGAATATCGTTTCCCGTGGGCTTGCCCATGTTATTTGCACTGCCCATCAGGTCGAGGACGTCGTCGGTAATCTGGAAGGCGACGCCTATTTCGCTGCCAAAAGACGCCATGCGAGCGATCTGGGTAGGCGACCCTTTTCCCAAAATAGCACCCAATTCGCAAGCCAGCGCGAGCAGAGATGCCGTTTTTTGGTTGATCATGCGAAAATAGAGCGATGCTTCACCTGCAGAAGATATTTCGCCTTCGAGAATTTCCCCTTCGACGACGCGCTGAATCGCGTGGGTCGTGGCGTCCATGACTTGTAGAGAGTTGAGGCCAACGAGCACTTGCATTGATTTGGCGAAAAGAAAATCGCCCATCAAAATGGCTGCGCGATTGCCCCATTGCAGATGCAAGACATCGGCACCCCGGCGCGTTTCCGAGTTGTCGATCACGTCATCGTGAATGAGCGATGCCGTCTGTATGATTTCAACGCCCACAGCAGCATCGATCACCGCGTCTGAACACTCGCCTACGGCCTGCGCTGTTAAGAATGCAAGGGCAGGTCGAAAACGCCTGCCCCTGTTTTTAACAGCGTGATAGGCCATTTCTTGTATGCCTCCGATATCAGAGGCCGTCATAATTTCTTCGAGACGGGTTTCAAAACGTGAGATCTGATATTGGATAGGCGTGAAAATTTGGTCTAACATGGCGCGTTTGTAAAGGGGTGAGACAAACGAATTTAAACCATCGACGCAGCGATGGGTTTAAGGCGTGAGAAATTAACAAAAAAGGTCGTAAAAGTCAATGATTAGCGATTAGCGGTCAGCGTCAGCAGTCAATCTTTCCATCCAATGGGGAGGGATGGGCGGGGGCTGAAAGCTGAAAGCTGATGGCTGATAGCTATTTACCTTTGCACAAGCACAACGCGGGAATATCCACTCAGGTCGGTGTGGGTAGCGATGTGGGTCAGGCCAATTTGCCGACCGATCAGTTGGGTGACGGCGTCGGTCTGGTCGTGGCCGATTTCCAAACCCAATAATCCGCCCGGCGCGAGCAAAGGGACGCTTGCGGGAATGATTTTGCGATAAAAATCGAGGCCGTCGCAGCCCCCATCTAAGGCGAGGCGAGGATCACAGGCGCGGACTTCGGGTTGTAGCGCGTTGATTGCACCGCTGGGAATATAGGGCGGATTGGAGAAGATGGCGTGGAAGCTTTTTGGCGTTGCAAAGGGTGTGAGGAGATCGGTTTGTAGAAAAGAAATGCGGTCGGAAACGCTGTTGAGATGGGCGTTTTGACTGGCGAGGCAAAGTGCTTTGCGCGATATGTCTGTGGCGATTATATGCGATTCTGCAAGTGCTTTGCTCAGGGTAATGGCGATGATTCCCGATCCCGTACCAATATCGAGGATGCGGAGGTTTATGCCGTTTTTTAATTGATTGAGGATAACTTCGACAAGGGTCTCTGTTTCTGGTCGGGGAATCAGGGCATCGGGCGAGGTGTAAAAGGGGAGGCCGTAAAATTCGGTGTTGCCCAGGAGGTGTTGCAGGGGTATGCGATCGGCGCGGCGGTGAATCAGGTTGCGAAAGGTCGCGTTTTGTGCAGGTGTGAGCGGCTGGCGCGCCCGCAAATGCAGTTCTGAACGCGGGCATTCGAGTACATGGGCGAGTGTCCATTCGGCATCTACCTGTGGACTGGGTACACCCGCTTTGATGAGAATATCTCTGGCCCAGATGAGGAGATGGGGAATAGAGGTCGGCGAGGACATAGGGTGGGGATCAGAAGATCTGTTCTTGTTGTTTGAGTTTTTCCGTTTGGTCAGAGAGGCGAAGGGCTTCGATGATTTCTGCGATATTGCCGTCCAGAATATCTTCAAGTCTGTGCAGGGTGAGTTTGATACGGTGGTCGGTTACGCGCCCCTGCGGGAAATTGTAGGTGCGAATTTTCGCGCTTCGGTCGCCGCTGCCAATCTGTGAGCGGCGGTCGGCGGCGGTTTTGGCCTGTTGTTCGCGGATGGCCTGATCGAGCAGGCGCGAGCGCAAGACTTTGAGTGCTTTGGCTCTGTTTTTGTGCTGGGATTTTTCGTCCTGACACGTAACGACAAGTCCCGATGGCATGTGGGTGATGCGCACCGCCGAGTCGGTGGTGTTGACGCTTTGGCCTCCGGGACCCGAAGAGCGAAAGACATCAATTTTGAGATCGTTGAGAGCGATGTCTATATCGACTTCTTCTGCGTGGGGGAGAACGGCTACGGTAGCTGTCGAGGTGTGGATGCGACCGCTGGATTCGGTTTCGGGAATGCGCTGGACCCGGTGTACGCCGCTTTCGTATTTTAGCCTGCCATAGATGCCGTTGCCAACGACTAAAAAGATGATCTCTTTGTATCCACCAATTCCCGTGGGATTTGAGCTGAGGATTTCACAGCGTCCACCCGTGTTTTCTGCATAGCGCGAGTACATGCGGTGAAGATCGGCGGCAAAGAGGGCGGCTTCGTCCCCTCCCGCGCCTGCGCGTATTTCGACGACGGTGTCTTTGCTATCGTTGGAGTCTTTGGGGATCAAGAGCATTTTGAGCTTGTTGGATAGATCTGATTCGCGTAGCGCGAGGTCCTCTTTTTCCATCTGGGCCATATCGACAAGCTCGGCATCATCTGACGTGCTGATGATGTCATTTACTTCGGCCAGATCTTCGCACACGTTATTGTAGTCGCGATAAGTTGTGACGATTTCTTCGAGGTCGCTATATTCTTTGCCGAGTTTGCGAATGCGGTTGGGGTCTGAGGCGACTTCGGGCCTGGCCATTTCTTCGCCGAGTTTGAAATAGCGGGTCTCGATGCTTTTGAGTTGTTCAAACATGGTGGATCTTTCAGAAAGGCGTGAGCGGACAACCACAGGGAGTTGTCCCTACAACCAAAACAATATCATCGTAGGGGCGGTGCCCCCGTGCCCGCCCGTAATACAAAAAGGGTGAAACAGTCGCGGCAGGCGACTATTTCACCCTTTTGAATGTGGATCGCGTTGCTAACTGTCCGCGTTTTCTTCTTCCGAGTTTTTAATACCATATCGGCGGCGATAGCGCTCGACCATACCGGCGGTGTCAACCAGCATCATCTTACCCGTGAAGAAGGGATGGGTAGCCGAACTGATTTCAACTTTGATCAGTGGATAGGTGTTGCCGTCTTCCCATTGGATGGTTTCTTCAGAGGTGCGCGTCGAACGCGTTTTGACCCGAAATGGGGGGTTGGCACTGACGTCTTCAAAGATCACGTCGCGGTATTCTGGATGAATATCAGATTTCATGCGATTATCCTCAAGTGTTCAAATGTTCATAAAGAAAGACAGGTTGCGGGACATCCACAGGCCGCAAAATATACCAAAATGCCCTGAAATAATCAAGTCCCGCTTCTTAGAAGGCGTGAATCGGTTCACTCATGGCATTGAGGAAGTCTTCGTTGGTTTTGTTTTCTTTGGTGCGTTCTGTGAAAAATTCCATCGCTTCCAGAGGTTGCATCTGATTGAGTAGTTTTCGCAAGATCCAAACGCGGTTGAGTTCTTTTTCTTTGAGCAAGAGTTCTTCTTTGCGCGTGCTGGACATGGATACGTCAATGGCGGGAAAGACGCGGCGATTGGAGAGCCGACGGTCGAGTTTGAGTTCCATGTTGCCCGTGCCCTTAAATTCTTCGAAGATGACTTCATCCATGCGGCTTCCGGTTTCGACGAGGGCAGTTGCCAGGATGGTCAGGCTGCCGCCTTCTTCGATGTTGCGCGCTGCGCCAAAAAATCGCTTGGGCCACTGCATAGCCGTCGAATCGAGACCCCCGCTGAGGATGCGCCCACTGTGGGGGGCAACGGTGTTATGGGCTCGTGCTAAGCGGGTAATGCTGTCGAGCAAAATGACCACGTCCTGCTGGTGCTCGACTAATCGCTTGGCTTTTTCAATGACCATGTCGGCGACCTGTACATGTCGGGTTGGGAGTTCGTCAAAGGTCGAACTGACAACTTCGCCCTCGACCGAACGGATCATGTCTGTGACTTCTTCAGGGCGCTCGTCGATGAGGAGGACAATGAGCATGATTTCGGGATGGTTTTTGGTAATGGCGTTGGCAATTTTTTGCAAGAGCATGGTTTTGCCCGTAAACGGAGGCGCGACAATCATGCCGCGTTGACCTTTGCCAATTGGCGTTAGGAGATTCATGATACGCGTGGAAAGGTCCTGTGAATCGTACTCGAGGTTGATGCGTTCGTCCGGGTGTAGAGGCGTGAGATTGTCAAATAGGATTTTTTGTTTTGCGATTTCCGGATCTTCAAAATTGACGGCCTCAACGCGAATGAGTGCGAAGTATTTTTCGTCGCCTCTCGGTGGACGAATATGCCCCGATATGGTGTCTCCAGTTCGCAGGTTAAAGCGTTTGATTTGCGAGTGGCCTACATAAATGTCGTCGGGGCCGGGCAAATAATTGTACTTGGGCGATCTGAGGAAGCCAAATCCGTCTTCGAGGATGTCGAGAACACCCTGTGCGAAGATACGTCCACTTTTTGCGGTTTGGCTGTGGAGAATAGCGAAGATAAGTTCTTGTCTTCGCAGACTGCTGTAGCCTTGAATATTGAGTGCTTGCGCGTGTTTGTTGAGTTCGGGAATGCTGAATTCCTGCAACTCAAACATGTTCAATTTTTCTTCGGTCACTGCCATTTTTTGAGGTTCCTGATGGGTTGGAAAGGGGAGAAGTAATACATGCCCGAACGATACCATGCTGTGTGTGGCGCAAAACAGACGCTGTGCGAAATCATTGGATTACTGCGAAGCCTACGGAGAATAATGTTTTGGAATATTAAGGGGTAGGATGCGGAGCATTAGTGCGAGGGAATGCATTTTGAAGTTGACCTAAACGTAAAACAAACAATGTGGCTTGTCAAGTAAAAGAAAAAAGCGCGATTCGTCTTTTCACGGATTCTCTATGGCGTGCGTTAGTTCGCGGGTGATGTGTTCGAGCAATGCAGTATCTGTGATTTTATCGCCATTTTTACGCACGTAAAAGGCATCGACAGCGCGATCTGCCTGGGTGCCAATGCGAGCGGTGTAGATGTCGAGGCCAAGCTCTGATAATGTGCGCGTGATGCGATACAGGAGGCCTGTTGCATCTCGTGCGAGAATGTCGATGACGGTAGAACGCATGGAAACATTATTGTCGAATGTTATTTCGGGGGAAATGGGAACTGTGGGCTGCCGCCGCAGGGACCACCTCTGACTGTAATTGGCGAACAGGTCTGAGACGCGCTCTTTTTGTTGAAAGACATCGGTCAGGGTTTGTTGAATTTTTTTTCGCAATGTGGCGTCATTGTCCATATCGGAAGTTACCTGAAAGATGTCGATGACTGTACCATCATTGCGCGTATAGGCATGTGCGCTGAAGATGTTGATGTCGTGGGTTGCCAGCACACCACAAATTTCAGAGAGGCGAAAGGGCTGGTCGTGCGTACAGATGGTGATTTCCAAAAAAAGGCCACTGGGTTGTAAGCTAACGGCGACCAGCGAGGAGCCTATTGCGTCGATGAGTTGCAGGTGCTGTGCAATTTCTTCTGGGCTATTTTGTTCGGGATAGCGCGGGGGCATGTTGTTGAGATGTTCAACGAGGGTCTGATGTGGAATGCGCGGCTCCAGAGCAGCGAGGATTTTCCGAATGTCTTGTTGTTCGGGTTGCTCGCGGTCGGGATGGGTACTTTTCGTGAGTATATAAAAGGTATTTTCGTAGAGTTCGCGCAAGAGGTGACCTTTCCAGGCGGTCCAGGCAGTTTGGGTGACGGCAGATAGGTCGGCATAAGTGAGTACATAGAGCATACGCAAGACATCGGGGTGTGAAAAGGTGTTGGCAAATTCGGCGATCATGCGCTGATCTGAGAGGTCGCGGCGCTGGGCAATACCGGACATCGCGAGATGGTGTCGCACGAGAAAGACAACGGTTTCTATCTGGTCGTCGGGCAATTGGAGGCGTTTGAGAAAGTCCTGTGTCATTTCTGCACCGACAATACTGTGATCTTTGCCGCGAACAGATTTTCCCACGTCGTGCATCAACAGCGCGAGATAGAGAAGCTCTTTTCTCGAGATTTCATTGTACACGCGTCTGAGGTGTTGCAAATCATGGGGCAGAGAAGGAGACCGCGCGAGGTAATTGAGACGCTCCACAGCAACCAGGGTGTGTTCGTCTGCTGTGTAGATGTGATAGCGATTGTATTGTACCAGGCAGGTCAGGCTGTCGAATTCGGGTACATAAGTGCCCAAAATGTCGAGTTCGTGCATGGTGCGAAGGGTGGTGCCAATGCCAACGGATGCGCGGAAGAGGTCGAGAAAAATGCGGCTGGCTCGCTCAGAAGACCTGAAGCTATCGTCAATGAGATGGAGGTGGTCTTTGATTCCTTGTTTGGCCGCTTCGTTGAGGGGAACGCCAAATCGCTGTGCATTGAGGAGAAGGGAGAAGAGGCGGTGGGGCGTGTCAGTAAAAAAATGACGTCGTTTTTTGGGCAGGGCAATGTGCGTGTGGTGTAGTACGGAGCCGTCATCGAGTTGACGGCGCGTGAGCAATCCCACAGCCCGACCGGTGGAGGATTGGCTTTTGAGGCGTTCACATATCAGGTCGCTGAGATGTTTAATAGCACGCGCATGGGTGTAGTAGTCTCGCATAAAGTGTTCCACACCCAATTCATTGTCCCGATCTTTGTAGCCCAGATTTTCGGCGATAATGAGTTGAAGGTCGTGCTCGAGTACGTCAAAGTGTTTGCCCGTGTGAAAGTGCAGTTCGCTGCGCGTGCGCAGCATGAAATCAAAGGCTTTGATATAGATCTCGTAATTTCTGTGGGTGAGTATATGGCTTGTTTGCAAACCTTCGGGCGCGCGAATACCGCGGCGCGCCATTAAGAACCAGCCCGCTGTGTGAATATCTCGCAATCCCCCAGGGCTTTCTTTGACATTGGGTTCGAGGAGTTGGGTTGAAAATTTGAATTTGCTGTGTCGCTGGATGCGTTCCTGAGATTTTTTGTTGATAAAACCGCTCGCGCGTCTGCCAAAAAACCGCCGCGCAAGGGCGTCTTGCAGTTGGGTCTCTAAGGTGGGATCACCCGCGAGATGGCGCGTTTCGAGCATTGCAGTCATGGAATCGGTGTCGTCTTGCGCTGCAATAATGCAATCGGAAGGGGTGCGTGTGCTATATCCCACTTCAAATCGCAGATCCCACAGGGTGTGGAGAATCGCGCGCGTTATGGGGTCGCCTTCACGGACTTTTTTGTTAAAGAGAAATAACAGGTCGATATCCGAGCGGGGGTTGAGCGCCCCCCGACCATATCCTCCTTGCGCGATTACGGCAAATCTGGTTGGCTCACCGTGTTCTTCAATTGCTTCGGCATACAGTGCCTGGATGAGTGTATCGACGCGCTGTGTGAGTGCTGCAACTATAGTGCTGCCCGATGCACCGCTCTGGTGGTGTGCATAAATCGTTTCCCAGGTGGTGTCGAGATAGGTTCGCAAATACGACAGGCGTTCGGTGGGCCAGGTGTCTGATCTTTTTTTTGCGTTGAGCAGATCGCGTGGGAGGGTATTGACGATTTCTCTATTCAATGGGCAATCCTTTGGAAATGGCTACGTCAGAGGTTAATAATATCACGCCCAATGGATAAGTGTCAAGATATTTGGGCTTGCGCTTTGGGTAGAAATATGGAACATTAACAGTGAGAGGCTTTTTCGCTGTATCGGGAGAACGCGTATGGACATGGCTATGGATTATAGTGCCTCAATTTTGGAGGGGCTGGGGGAGGGCATCGTGGCTTTTGATAAGACACATCGGGCCGTAATGGTCAATGCCCATCTGATTGCATTGATGGGGTGGGACAAACAGGCCGTTTGCGGGGCTTCGCCAGAGATGCTATTTGTCCAACGCCCCGAGTTGTTGCGGATTTTGAACGAGGGTATGAAAAACAAAGTATTAGTCTCAGATATAGACCTGGTACACCACAATGCCGACGGTGGATTGCAACACCTGCGCGTGAGCACGTCGTTTTTAGATGCAGATACGCAGTGCGGGCTGGTGCTGGCGGTGCGCGATGTCTCTGAGATAAAGCGGATGGAGTGGGAGATCTTTCAAGTTGAAAAAATGACGGCGTTGGGGCGCTTGGCCGCTTCTGTTGCCCATGAGGTGCGCAATCCCCTGGGGGCGATTGATATTCAATTGCAATTGTTGGAAGAAGACCTCGACGAGTTGGCAAGTGCCTTAAAAGATCGTCTTGTGGGGCGACTCAATATTGCGCAAACAGAGATGAAACGACTCGACCGCATTGTACATAATTTTTTGCGTTTTTCGCGCACGCCCAAACTCCATTTGCGGCAGATGTCTTTAAACGACGTGGTTCGCCGTGTTTTTGATCTGGTCTCGCCCGAAGCGCGCGAGCGCGAGGTCGTGTTGCGTCTGGGACTTTCCGACGATCTGCCCGCGATCAATGGGGATGAAGATCAACTCGGTCAAGCCGTGCTCAATATTGTGGTGAATGCCTTTCAGTCAATGGCCGCTGGTGGCGATTTGATTGCCCGAACACAAACCGAGTCGGGGCAGGTGTGTTTGATGCTTACAGATACGGGATGCGGGATTCCCGAAGAAGAAGTGGATCGCATTTTCGAGTTTTATTATACGACCAAAGATGAAGGTACCGGGTTGGGGCTGTCTATTGCCCAGCGCATCATTTATCAGCACGATGGACACATTGACGTTGAGAGCCGCCCCGAACGGGGAACGACCTTCCGGGTGTATTTGCCCGTGCCTGAGAGACAAACAGAGGCAACTTATGGACGCGAGTGAGATTCGGATTTTAATTGCAGATGATGAGTACTATATCTGCGAAGGTCTGCGGGAGGCGATGACCAAAGACGGTTATCGGGTTGATGTGGCTTATGACGGTCACAAAGCAAAAGCACTTATGGAAGCCCATGAGTATGACGCCGCGATTTTTGATCTTAAGATGCCGGGTCAGGATGGTCTGGCACTTTTGAAGTGGGTGAGCGGTTCAAATCGCGAAATTGGCGTTATTGTGATTACGGCTTATGGAGAGGTGGAGACGGCTGTTGAAGCCATGCGACGAGGGGCTTATGATTATTTGACCAAGCCAGTAGATCTGAAGCGATTGCGCCTGTCCTTAGAGCGTTTGCTCGATCACCAGGCACTGGTGGCGGAAAACCGCGTATTGCGAGCGCGTCTGGATTCCAATGGTGAAAATGGAGATATTGTGCATCGAAGTGCCGTCATGGAGCACGTCTGTGATACTATAGAGCAGGCGGCAATGACCGATGTGCCGGTTTTGATTACCGGAGAAACGGGCACGGGGAAAGAACTCGTGGCGCGTGCGATTCATCATGCGAGTGCGCGGCGGAACGCGCCCCTGGTGGCGATGAACTGCGGGGCATTTGCCGAGACATTATTCGGCAGCGAGTTGTTCGGTTATGTAAAAGGCGCGTTTACGGGCGCGACAGCGGATAAGGCGGGGTTTTTTGCCGCGGCTGAAGGTGGGACGCTTTTTTTTGATGAAGTGGGTGAAATCCCATTGCCCAATCAAGTCGATTTGCTTCGGGTATTAGAAGAAAGAGCCTATCGACCGGTGGGCAGTACCAAAGCGGTGGCCGCAGATGTGCGAACCATTTTTGTCACCAATCGCGATCTCGAGCGAGAAGTGGCAGAAGGGCGATTTAGAGAAGATCTGTATTACCGCATCAATGTGGTGCCCATTCGCTTGCCACCGCTTCGCGAGCGCGTCGAAGATATTCCGCTTTTGATCGATGTGTTTTTTGATAACCTGTGTGTGTTGCACCACAAACCGCGCAAGGAATTAACTCCCGATGCGATGGACAGGGTTCTGGCCTATTTATGGCCCGGCAATGTGCGCGAGTTAAAAAATACTATTGAGCGTATTGTGGTAACCTGTGCGGATCAAGAAGTCGATGTCGATCACTTGCCTTCTCGGGTGCGCGATGCCCAGAATGCGACAGATACCATAACGGTCGAACTCGGTTCATCGCTTGCAGAAGTAGAGCGCGCGCTTATCGAAAAAACACTTGCACATGTGACGGCAAATCGCAAAAAGGCCGCAGCTTTGTTGGGGATCAGTGTTCGCGCGTTGCAATACAAGATCAAGGCGTATAATCTGCGCTAATTTTCAAAAACGCAATTTTTGCATTTTGATTATAAATGTGGTGCAATTTTTGCATACTAAATGAGATAAAAAAGAGTATGCAGATGCGATCTTTCAATCTTTTTGCAATATAAACAATAAGTTATACCTATAGGTGTATTTTTGGCACGGATATTGCTGTAACATCAGAGCGCGTTTATCGCGGATTTTTGATATTGGGGATTAACCTTATGTTTTTATTGATGTTAATGAGTTATTCTCCATTTCTAATAAATGTCTTATAGTTTGAAGATGCAAATTCTGCATTTTGTTGCGTGTGGGGGCCAGGTGACTCAAACGACAATTTTACCCGAAGAAGACGTTTTCCATTTTGATGTTTCGCTTCTTGTACCCGATCTGCAATCACAAGATCGCATGGGGGCGATCAAAGAACTGGTTGATCGGCTCTATGGGCGCAGGAAGGTGGTCGATAGTCTGAAGTTTTTGCAAACTATTTTGGATCGAGAAGATCAGATGAGTACTGTTTTGGGCCGGGGTGTTGCACTGCCCCATGCGCGATGCCGCTCCGTTGCTCAGCCCGGTGTGGCATTGGGCATTTCTCAGACGGGTATTGCTTTTCCCCCAGATGCAGAACCCGTTCACGTGATATGCATGGTTGCAGTACCCGATGCGGCTCCTGTGCCTTATCTGTCGGTTTTGAGCAATTTGGCCCTGCTGTTTAAAAATTCAGATGTGCGTGCGGGGTTAATGGCCTGCGACACATCGATGAGCATGTATCAATTTATGACGAAACATCTCGCGCAAATTCGCAAGGTGTCGTCTCCCCATTCTGTTTTATAGCATATACATCAGCTCCCCATCCTTTTACAGGAGGTTCCCCTTGCCTGGAATTATGATTCAAGACAGTGAGTCTCTGGATTTGTATCTGCGAGACATTGCCTCGTCTGAACCCCTTTCGAGCGCAGAAGAGATTGAACTGGCAAAAAAGATTCATAAAGGTTGTCAGAGATCCAGAGATAAACTGGTTTCGGCCAACCTCCGCTTTGTGGTGAGCGTGGCGCGGGAATATCAAAATCACGGGGTACCTCTGGCCGATTTAATCAGTGCGGGGAATATGGGCCTGATGACGGCTGCCGAGCGCTTTGATGGCACGCGGGGCTTTAAGTTTATTTCCTATGCTGTTTGGTGGATCCGCCAGGCGATTCACCAGAGTCTGGCACAGGATTCGCGGGTTGTGCGGTTGCCCATTAACCGCATTGATTTGTTGCACAATATTTCAAAGGTGTCGCGCGAACTGAGGCAAGCAAGCGAGACCGAACCCGAACCCGAAACTGTGGCCAAAGAACTCGGCGTATCAGTGGAGATGGTTCAGGATACGCTGATGCGCGCGCGCGATGTCTGGTCTCTGGATGCGTCTTTCCGCGAGGAGGATGACCACAGTTTGCTGCATGTGTTGCCCGATAATACGCAAAAGGCACCCGATGAAGAAGTTGTAGAAGATTCGGTGCGCGAACAGGTGAGAGATGTGCTCACATCTCTGGATGACCGGGAGACCGAGGTTTTGCGCCTGTATTTTGGTCTGGGCGGTGAAGAGCCGCTTACGCTTGAAGAGATTGGCGTTCGGTTCAATTTGACCAGAGAGCGCGTGCGACAAATTAAGGAGAAAGCACTTCGCAGATTGCGCCATCCGCGTCGTCGCTCGCAGCTTGAGCCGTTGTTGGAAGTGACCTGATACATTGTAATTACGCCAGTAATCCAGTTTCACAAGAAGAGTACCGTTGGGTGCTCTTCTTTTCTTTTTTTAGCTTGACAGCGCGCAAATCGAAAAATATACTTTAGAAGTTCATTTTTGAGATGATAACTCGCACGGAGGCCAAAATGAAACGCCTGATGATATTCTTCCTGTCTGTGTTCGCGATGCAGGGATGCAGTGATCGTCTGTCAGATATGCAAACACAACTGGCAGGTACCTGGGTCTTGCAAAAGCGCCAATTGCAAGATGGTACTGTGTTGAGTACCCCACATATAAAAGGGTCGCTTTTTTGGGAGCCAATCAGTTCTCGAAAAGCACATGTTACGCTCAATTTTCTCGAAGACTTAAAAGATGGCACGCCCCGGCGATTTAATTATGCTGCCAGCACGTATGAAATTTCTACATCGGCGATTACGCGAGCCAGGCATGTGCTGGTTCGCCAGGGGTATCGCTCTTCTGCCGAAGCATCTATGTCGATTTATCCCAAAGGCAGAAGTGTGAAGGGCAAAATTACTGTTGAAGGCGATAAAATTGAGATTGCACACGATGAGCAGCAGTGGGTTTTTGAAGGCAATACGATGACGGCATCTTATGAGGGGGCCTGGGTTGATACATGGATGCGGGTTCAGTAGGGTGTTGATAAAAAAATAAGGCGCGGCATAGCCGCGCTTTTTTTTTGCCGAGTAGGATCACTATCTTTTAATATTAGCGAAATATATCTGAAACCTGCCCGAAATATAATAAGCGTAAGTTTGGCAGTTATTTCGGTGCTGTTTCACTGTAAAATACAGGTTAGAACTATGAATGATGGAAGCCGCGAATACGTGCTGAATGCCGCGTCGGAACACGGGGTCAAATTTATCAGGCTCTGGTTTACCGATATTTTGGGATTTCTAAAGAGTGTCGCAATTCCCGTTGAGCAACTCGATGGTGCTTTAACCGAAGGGATCGGTTTTGATGGTTCGGCCGTAGAGGGATTTGCGCGCATTGACGAGAGCGATATGATCGCAATGCCCGATCCCAATACTTTCCAGGTGCTGCCCTTTCGCCCGCAGGAAGGCGGCACAGTTGCGCGTATGTTTTGCGATATTCTCCAGCCGGGGGGAAAACCATATCGTGGAGACCCGCGCTGGGTGCTGAAAAAAAATTTGAAACGCGCAGGCGATATGGGATTTGCTTTTTACGTAAGTCCAGAGATGGAATTTTTCTATTTTGAAAAACCCGAGGTTCCTCTCAAAGGTTTAGATGAGGGTGGGTATTTTGACCAGACATCTTTAGATGTGGCGAGTGATCTGCGCCGGGATACCGTATTGACGCTGGAGAAAATGGGGATTGAGGTGGCGTCCAGTCATCACGAAGACGCGCCCAGCCAACACGAAATCGATTTGCTTTATACCGATGCGCTCACTATGGCAGACAATGCGATGACCTACCGTTTGGTGGTGAAAGAGATTGCCGTGAAACACGGCGTTTGGGCGACGTTTATGCCCAAACCTCTTTTTGGTGCCAATGGCAATGGTATGCATACGAATATGTCGCTGTTTCAGGGGGAAGACAACGCGTTTTACGACGCTGAAGATGAATACCATCTGTCGGCTACGGCGCGGTATTTTATCGCGGGCTTGCTCAAACATGCCTGCGAGATGACGCTGGTGACCAATCAGTGGGTAAATTCGTATAAGCGATTGGTGCCGGGTTACGAAGCCCCGTTGTACACAACGTGGTCGGCGGTCAACCGATCAGATCTGGTACGCGTGCCTGCCTATTCGCCAGATAAAGCGAGTACAACGCGCGTCGAATACCGGTCGCCCGATCCGGCCTGCAATCCCTATCTGGCATTTGCGATTATGCTGGCTGCGGGATTAGAGGGTATTGAAAAACGCTATGAAGTGCCGTCGCCTATGAAAAAGAATGTCGCTGAGATGTCCAGTGCTGAACGAGAAAAAGCGGGTATTAAAACCCTGCCTCTGGATCTGTCACAGGCTATTGATCTCGCCGAGGGCAGCGATCTGCTTCGCAATGCCCTGGGCAATCACATTTTTGAGAAGTTTATTGCGAACAAGAAGATCGAATGGGCCAATTACAGGGCGCAGGTGACTGGTTACGAACTGGATCAACACCTTAAGATTTTGTGAGGTACAGAGATGCCGAAAAAACGCAGACCCTGCCCCCGCGGGTTGTACGATGGATGCCCGATTCCTCGAGAGTTGTGTAGCGAAGATTACGCGCGCACAGGTGAGTGGCATTGTCTGAAGTTTTTGCGCGAGTTTGAGTGGTTTGTGTTTGGAACCTCTGGGGAAGACGCGGCGCCAGAGCTTCTTGTTAGGACTGGGGAAGAAATTGTATCGCTGGAGGATTTGATGCGGGTGCTGGAGGGGCTGGATGATGGGTGATGGTCCCGGTTCAGATCGTTTTTTAAAAGCGTGTCGTCGTGAATGTGTGGATGCGACGCCTGTTTGGTTTATGCGCCAGGCCGGGCGGTATATGAAGGCTTATTGGACGTATCGCGATCGCTACAGTTTTCTCGATATGGTGAAGACGCCCGAGATCTCCACGGCGATTACGATGCAACCTGTGAACGCTTATGATGTGGATGCTGCGATTATTTTTCAGGATTTGCTGCCGATTCTCGAATCGATGGGTTTGGATCTGGACTATGTAAAAGGCGAGGGTCCGGTTATTCACAACCCGATTCGCACAGTGGCCGATATCGATGCTTTGATCTTGAGACCCGCCGAAGAGGCCATGCCTTATGCCGGTGACGCCATTCGGATGGCTGCAGCAGAACTCAATGGTCGCATTCCGTTGATCGGTTTTGCAGGTGCGCCCTTTACGCTGGTTTGTTATGCGGTGGAAGGCGGTTCGTCGCGCAATTACGAAGTTGCCAAGGGGTTGATGTATGGCGAGACAGAGCAATGGCATCGTTTGATGGATATGATGGCGACAGCTATTGGCGATTATCTCATCGCGCAGGTCCGGGCGGGTGCTCGGGTATTGCAGGTGTTTGATAGCTGGGTCGGGGCGTTGAGTCCGGCTGATTATCGCGAATACGTGTTGCCGCATTCGCAGAAGGCGATTGCGATTGCGAAGGCAGAAGTAGATGTGCCGCTTATTCATTTTGGCACGGGCACGGCGGGTATTCTCGAGTTGTTGAAGGAAGCGGGAGGCGATGTTATTGGCGTTGATTGGCGCATTGACCTGGATGTGGCGTGGCGTCGTTTGGGCGATGATGTGGGTGTGCAGGGCAATCTGGATCCCGTTGTGTTGTTCGCGCCTTTTGAGGAGATAGAGCGGCAGACAGGGCGCGTATTGGATTCGGTGAAGGGTAAGTCGGGGCATATTTTTAATTTGGGGCATGGGATTTTACAGCGCACACCTGTGGAGAATGTGCGGAAATTGGTTGATTTTGTGCATGAATATACGACGCGATGAGAAAACAATAGGCGTGCTTTTAATGGCTTATGGCAGTCCCGATTCGCTGGACGATATGGCGGCTTATTTGAGTGATATTCGGGGTGGCAGGCCGATGTCGCCAGAATTTGTGGCGGAGTTTCGCAATCGCTACGCACAGATCGGTGGCAAGTCGCCACTGAATGAACGCACGTTTGAGCAGGCGGGGCATGTTGAGGCGGTGTTGAAAAAGCGCGGGCGGAATGTGAAGACATATGCGGGGATGCGTCACTGGAAACCGCGGATTGTAGAGGCGGTGGCAAAGATGCAGGAGGATGGTGTTGAAAAGGCCGTGGGTATTGTGATGGCGCCGCATTATTCGCGGATGAGTATTGGGCTCTATCAACAGAAGGTCGAGGATGCCCAAAAAGAAGTGGGGAGTGCTATTGAATTTGTCTATGTCAATTCGTGGTGCGATCAGCCCCGGTTGATCAATGCACAGACGGCAAAGGTGAAGGCGGGATTGGAAAAATTTCCGGAGGATGCGAGGCAGAAGGCAAAGGTGGTTTTTTCGGCGCATAGCTTGCCGGCCCGGTTGCTGAAAATGGGCGATCCTTATGACGATGAATTAATGTGCAATGCACAGGCGATTGTGGATCAATTGGGACCGGTGGATTGGATGTTTTCATATCAGAGTGCCGCAAATACGGGCGAACCCTGGTTGGGGCCGCAGATTGAAGATGTGATTCCCGCACTGGCCTCTGGCAATTATCGCGATGTTCTGGTCGCGCCAATTGGTTTTGTGTGCGATCACGTGGAGGTGCTTTACGATATTGATATTGGTTGCCAGGAGATTGCGCAACAACGCGGGATTCGCCTCGAACGCACCGAGATGATGAATAGCGATCCCGTGTTTATCGAAGCGATTGCGGATGCGGTGGAAGAGGTGATTTGAGAGGCGGGGGCTGATAGCGATATGCATATAACTATTATTGGCGGTGGCATAGCGGGTCTTGCGACCGCTTTTTATTTGGAAAAAAAAGCGAGAGAACAGGGTCGTGAGATCCAGTATGCTTTGCTGGAAAGCAGTGACCGGTGGGGCGGGAAGATCGCGACGGAATCCGTGGATGGATTTTTGATTGAGGGCGGGCCGGATTTGTTGCTGACGCAAAAACCCGCGGGTGTTCAGTTGTGTAAGGATCTGGGATTGGCGGATCGGTTGATCCCGACGAATAATGATCGGCAGCGTACATTTTTGGTGCGGAATGGGGAACTCGTGGCTTTTCCAGAGGATTTTTCGCTGGTGCCTTCAAAGTTCTGGCCCCTTGTGACTTCGCCGCTGTATTCGTTTTGTGGAAAGGTGAGGATGGGGCTGGAGGTGTTTATTCCGCGGAGCAGAGACGAGGGCGATGAGAGTTTGGCGAGTTTTATTGGGCGGCGATTGGGCGTGGAGGCTGTAAAAATTGGCGGGGCGATGCTGGCGGGTATCCACAGTGCAGATGCAGAGCGTTTGAGCATGCAAAGCGCGTTTCCGATGTATGTGGCGATGGAGCAGCGCTATGGCAGTTTGATTAAGGGGGTGCGGGCGATGAAGAAGACGCACGCGAAATCCCCTGCGATGTTTCAAACTCTGATCGGCGGGCTGGGGGAGATGGTCGATACTTTGGTCGCGCGGTTGGATGGGGATTTGCGCCGGGGGGTTGCGGTTGGGTCTGTGCGAAAAGCGGATGGTGGATTTGAGGTGGTCGCAGGCGATGAGGTGATTGAGACGGATGCCGTGGTGATGGCGACGCCCGCTTATGTGTCCGCTGATCTGGTGGCTGATTTCGCGTCGGATTTGAGTCTTATGTTGCGCGGTATTCGCTATGTTTCAACGGCGACGGTTTCACTGGCGTATCGGAAGAGAGATGTTGAAGAACAGCACGATTTTGAGGGATTTGGATTTTTGTCGCCAAAGCATGAGGGGCGTAGGATTACGGCGTGTACATGGGTTTCGACAAAGCTGAATTTTCGCGCGCCAGACGATGGTGTTTTGGTGCGTACATTTGTGGGGGGAACAGGGCGTGAAGATCTGGTGGATCTGGATGATGAGGTGCTGGTTGCACAGTCGCGAGAAGAATTGGAGGATTTGATGGGGTTGACGGCGGATCCTGTGTTTGCGCGCATTTTTCGCTGGAAAAGAGGACGCCCTCAATTCGATGTGGGGCATTTGGATCGCGTGGCTGAAATGGAGCATCTCGCCGGGCAGGTGGGCGGGTTGTATTTGACGGGGAGTGCATATCGCGGATCGGCGATTCCCGATTGTATTGTGCAGGCGGTGGATACGGTGGATCGGATTTTTGGGGAGTGATGATGTTTGTTACAGCCCATAAACATCTCAAGACGATTGTCATGGTTGCCACCCGATCCCTGGATGACAAGGGGTGGGTTATTGTTGGTGGCTCTGGGTTGCGCCTGTTGCGCGTTGTGTTTCTGCTTTCTCTCTGGCGCATGTTGTTGCCGGAGTCCGGGGAGGTCTCTGGGATGACGCGCAATGCGGTGCTTACCTATACCCTGATTGCCGAGGTTTTTGCCGGGCAGATTTCTGTGCGTACAGGTCTGGATGGGGCACTCTGGCGCGGGGATATAGCCAATCGCTTTTTGCGTCCGGTGGGTATTTACGGTCAGTTTATTGCGGAGATGTTTGGTTCGGGTTTGCCCAATCTGATTTTGTTCTCTTTGCCGCTTTTTTGTCTGGCGCCACTTCTGGGGGTTAATCCATTGCCGGAAAGTGCGCTTGCGGGCGTTTTATTTTTTTGTAGTTTGATTCTGGGTATTGCCATCGGCGCGGCGTTTGATTTCATTTTTGCGAGTCTTATGGTTGTGCTGGAACAACATGTCTATGCTTTGACGCAGATTCGAGATGCGGTCAGTGTTTTGTTGTCGGGCGCGATTATTCCGCTCGCGCTGATGCCCTGGGGTATTGGAGATGTGCTCGTTTATTTGCCTTTTGCATCGCTGGCTTCTGCGCCTTTACGCATTTATACCGGTACGGGTGATCCCCTTTTTCTTATTGGTCTTCAAGCTTTTTGGGCTGTTGTTCTCTGGCCCGTCGCACACTTGCTCTGGAATGCCAATCGCGAACGCCTGGTTTCGCATGGGGGATAATTCGTGAAGACCTTGATAAAACTTATCGCCCGCTGGCGCGTGCAGGCTTATCTGGATTTTATGTGGATGACGCGGGATTTTCGCTTCTTTCTCATTAATATTGTTTCGGATATCATTCTCAATCTCGCGGGTGTTACAGCGGTTTTTCTGCTGGCCGAACGGTTTCAGGGTATTGGTCTGTGGTCGCGCGATCAAATTATTTTTATGCTGGGTTATGCCGCGCTTGTTCGCGGTCTTTTAGATATGGGGTTTAGCTATAATGTCCTCCATATCAGCCGTCGCATTGGGCGCGGTCAGATGGATCATACGCTCGTACAACCCCAGCCTGTGTGGATGGGGTTATTGACCGAGGGTTTTATGCCTTTTTCCGGTTCGTGGTCTTTGCTCACCGGGATTGGTATTGCGACCTGGGCATTTTTTCAACTCGACACGGTGTTTACGCTGTACTGGTGGCTTATGTTTGCCTGTAATCTCCTGTCCTCATGCGCTATTGTGCTCGCCTTCTCTTTTATGTGGGGGAGTCTGGCATTTTGGGCACCTGTTGCCGCCGAAGAAATCAGCAGTCGTGCGGTCAATTTTATGTATCAGCTCAAATCTTTTCCACTGGATGGGCTAAGTAGCTATGTGCTCGCCAGTATGCTTACTGTCTTGCCCGTTGGATTTGTCGCGTGGTATCCCTGCCGCCAATTGCTGGGTATTGCCCCGTCGAGTCTGTGGCATACGCCGCTCGTCGCTATGGTTTTTTGTTTTTTTGCATGGATTTTATTTAAAAAAGGAATGCAGCACTATGAACAGACCGGATCACAGCGCTACCTCGGATTTGGACATCGCGGTTAAGCTCACCGAGGTCGATAAAATTTTTTATCAGCGCCAGCGTTCGGAGAAGGTTCGGGATGTTTTCAAGAATTTGTTTCGTCCCAATATCCGAGAAATTCGCGCGTTGCAGAAGGTTACTCTCGATATTCGCCACGGCGAGATCGTCGCCTATGCGGGACCCAATGGCGCGGGAAAATCCACTACTGTGAAGCTCCTTTCCAGTGTTCTTGCACCTACTTCTGGAACTGTTCAATGCTTGGGCATGGATCCTATGAAGGATCGCGTCCATTATGTCGAGCGCATCGGCGTGGTTTTTGGTCAGCGAACAGAGTTGTGGTGGGATCAGCCCGTGGCAGCCAGTTTTGAGTGGAAGCGCGTGGTCTGGGATATTCCCCGCGACCGGTATAATGCTATGCTCGATTTTGTTAAAGATCTGCTGGGTATTGGCGAATTTTTTAATAGTCTCGCTCGTCAACTCAGTCTTGGGCAAAAGATGCGCGCAGATCTCGCGCTTATGCTTATGCACGAACCCGAAATTCTCTTTCTCGATGAACCTACCATTGGGGTTGACGTGCTTGCCAAACGCAATATTCTCGATTTTATCAAGAATCTCAACCGCGAAAAAGGCGTTACTGTCATGATCACGAGCCATGATATGGATGAGCTTGAGCAACTCGCGGGGCGCATTGTGATGATCGATAAGGGCCATATCGCTTTTGACGGAGACTTTGGGCAATTGCGCGGTCAATTTGGCGACCGTCGGCATCTTATTATCGAAACTGCCGACACGTCTCCGCCGCAACTTTCAGGCGTTCAATTTATCGAGAGCGAGAGCAATCGCCATCACTTCACGTTCGACGCGGCACAAACGCCGATACCTACGTTGCTCGATCAAGCGGCCGAGCAAACGACTATTCACGATGTGGAAACCCACCGCGCCCCGATTGATGATGTTATTGCGGATATGTATGAATATTGGAATAGGGAAGGAGAAGGGGAATAGGAGGGAATGGACTTGTTAAAATATCGAGCTTCGTATCAGGCGACCTGTTCCTCCTGGAGGCCTTTTACAATTTTGCCAAAACGTTCACAAAAAAAACGTACACATTCGGGAGCAAGATCAATGGCTTGTTCGTCATATTCACCGGTTTCGGGATTGGGCCAGATCAAGGCATAGTCGCCAATCGCCTGATGAAATCGCTCCTTATTGCGTAGCAACTCAAAAACGCCTCCTGGATTCTCTTCAACAAAGAGCGGATAAAAATCCAGATCATAAATGGAAATATCGAGGTCTTCTTCAAACCAGAGGCGCAAGACGTAACCGGTCAGATATTCGGCTTTGAGTAGCCCTTTTTCTTTATTATCTATCCACAGAGTTTCATCGTCTGCTGCAGTTTGCCATTCTTTCCATTTCATCAAATTATCCTACGATAGAAAAAGGAACTAATTGACGGATTTGACAATTTCGATTTTGACTCTGGCAACGCCTTCTTTGACCATGTCGAGCTTTTTGGCCGCGCCGAGGGAGAGGTCGAGGATGCGTCCGCTGACAAAAGGCCCGCGGTCATTTACTTTGACGACGACGGATTTGCCATTGCTTAGATGCGTGACGCGAATTATCGTGCCGAGGGGCAATTCGCGGTGTGCAGCGGATAGGCCGTTCATGTCGTAGATTTCACCGCTGGCTGTTGGTCGTCCGTGAAATTTGTGCGCGTAGTAGGACGTGTAGCCAATTTGAGATGATCGGTATTTTGGAGACGGGGATACGGTCCTGGAGGGTTTGGAGGGTTTGGAAGTTTTTGGTTTGTCTGTGATGGGTTTGCCGCGATAGCGGGGATGCGATGCACATCCCATGATAGAGACACAGAGGAGGATACAGAGTAGATGAGAAATTTTATTGCGCAGCAGGTAATTGCATGCTGCCGACCAGGTCGGATATGCGGTCAATTTCGTTTGCCTTGCAATAGTTGGCAATGCCATTGAGTATCTCCAGGGCTGCAAGAGGGCGAACAAAGGTTGTCGTTCCGACTTGAATGGCGGAGGCGCCAACGATGAGAAATTCGATGGCGTCGCGTGCTGTGGCTATGCCGCCCATGCCGATGACCGGGACAGAGACCCGATTGACGACTTTCCAGAGCAGGGCGAGGGCGACGGGTTTGATTGCGGGACCAGATAAGCCGCCTGTGATATTTCCCAGGATAGGGCGTCGCGTGTCAATGTCAATGGCCATGCCCAGCAGGGTATTGATGAGGGCGATGCCGTCCGCTCCGCCTTCTTCGACTGCGCCGGCTATGGCGGCAATGTCGGTTACATTTGGGGTGAGTTTGACAATGATGGGTAATTGCGATACGGCTTTGACGGCTCGCGTTACATTGTGGGCGGCGCGCTCGGAACAGCCAAAGAGCATGCCTCCGTCTTTCATGTTGGGCGATGAGATGTTGAGTTCGAGTGCATCTACGCCTTCGAGGTCGTTGAACCGGGCGGCCATGTCGGCAAATTCCTGGTCCGATGTCCCTGCTATGCTGACGATGCGTCCCGTGTTGAGAGAAGATAGGGGGGGGATTTTTTCGGCGATGAATGCGTCGATGCCCGGGTTGGTCAGTCCAATGGCGTTGAGCATGCCGGATGGGGTTTCGGCAGTGCGCGGCGGTGGGTTGCCCGCTCGGGGGTGATAGGTGATGGTTTTTGTGACGATGCCGCCGATTTTGCTCAGGTCAAAGAGCGATGCGTATTCGGCGCCGTGTCCAAAAGTGCCCGAGGCCATGAGGACGGGGTTCTTGAGTGTGAGCCTTTTGGCGACTTTGGTCGAGAGATCTAATTTTTTGATGGTATTGGACATTTGATCTGGGGTTATTTCCTTTCGCGTTGTGGCCGCGTCAATAGCGCGGGGTTAATTTTATTTTTTTATTGTATCTTCGTCAAGGAAAAATCGCAAAAGCTGGGGGTTTTAACTATGATTATTGATGCGCACAATCACATTTATTATCACGGTCTCAATGCCGAGGGCGTGCTGAATGAGATGGATCAGTTCGGCTATGATGTGGCGTGGTTGCTCACGTGGTATTTGCCGCCGGATGAGCATATCGCGAGTAGCCATCGCGTGTTTAATCCGGTCAATGCACGGCCCGATGGCACGCACGCGGGAACGACGTTGAATGATCTTTCGCGGGCGTGTGAGAAATATCCCGATCGTTTTGTGGCGGGATATTGTCCTTGTCCTTCAGAGGGCGATGCCGCAGGGCTTTTTGAGGCGGCGTATTATTCGCATGGTGTTCGGGTGTGCGGGGAGTGGAGCTATCGGATGTTGTTGAATGATCCCCGTGCGATTCTGTTGTTTCGCAAGGCGGGTGAGTTGGGTGCGCCAGTGGTTTTGCATATTGATACGCCGTTTTTGAATGGGTTGTATCAGGAGGCCTGGTATGGCGGGGAGATTGGCGCGCTGGTACAGGCATTACAGGCGTGTCCGGATACGACGTTTGTCGGTCACGCGCCTGGTTTCTGGCGGCATGTGAGTGGGGATGAGGCCAAGGATCCGGAGACATATCCTTCGGGAGAGATTGTGCCGGGGGGGCGCTTGTTCGATATGTTTGCACAATTTTCGAATCTGTGGGCAGATTTGTCGGCGGGTTCTGGTTTGAATGCGTTGCAGCGGATGGCGGATGGGGGGCGGGATTTTTTGATTGAGTATCAAGATCGTTTGCTGTTTGGGCGCGATGCTCCGGGGAATGCGTTGCAGGTGCATCTGGATGGGTTGGATTTGCCTCGGGATGTCAGGCGGAAGATTTATTGCGAGAATGCACTGCGTCTGGTCCCTTTGGAGGAGTCATAGTGTCAGGACGTAATTCAAGACCAATTATACATACGTATGTGATTAAAATTAATCGCATCTACCTGGATTTTTGACAGGTATTGGGACAAGCGAAAATCATCAGTAAGTACGAGATATTGTCCTTGAACTAATTGTATAATTCCCGTATCTGTTAGTCCAAATCTGGAAAAATATTCAATTTGTGATAGGGCTTGAGCAGGTTGATGGTGTTCTTCGAGGAGTTTTATTTTTGAAGCAAATTGTTCGTAGAAGCCCGGTTTGTGATATTGAGCAAGTTGGTTACCCCAATTGCTGACTTCAGTGAGGATATGAGGTGTTGTAACAATTTTTTTGAAAAAATTCCAGATGCGCGTTAATAGCTTGTAATCTTCTATTACAAATTGTTTTGTCCGTTTAAACCTGGATATCTGTTGAATATCATAAGAGCCAACGAAGTAAAGGAGAAGAATATTTGTATCAATAAGAATGCCAGATTGCTTATAACGATCAAAAATTTCATTGATTTGCTGGTTCATATACCTCCCTGATTTTCATAGATATGACTTTTTCAGTTTCTATATCAATTTTCATTGTTTTAAACTTGGTCTTCGGTTCTTTTGAACCGAGTATTAACTGGCTGGCGGGTACTGCTTCAAATGGTATATCAAAACTTACGGTGATTAACCAATATTTTTCATCCTCTGAAAGCTCGGTTTCTTCTAATTCAAGCTGATAAATTTCGGGACCATAAATATCTTGAACAAATAGAAAGGCTTTCTGCACAGCATCTTTGACGGTTAGCATTTTTTATTTCCAATCTGGCTGATGGTGTCAAATAGGCATCCAATTTTCATAAATATATCCTCTTTTGCCATCGCTTTCAAGAGAGAATAAGGAGAAAAAATGAAAACACATGTATTTACCAGTGGAGAAGATGGGTATCACACGTATCGCATTCCCGCATTGCTGGTGACAAAGGCGGGGACTTTGCTGGCGTTTTGCGAGGGGAGGCGCACGGGGCGCGGGGATCATGGGGATCTCGATTTGCTGGTGAAGCGGTCGGAGGACGGTGGGGAGACGTGGTCTGAACAGTTGTTGATTTACGGCGAGCCTGGAGAGGTGACGATTGGCAATCCGTGTCCTGTGGTGGATGGTGATACGGGTGTGATCTGGTTGCCGTTTTGTCGAGAGAATGACGATGTGTTCATGACGCATAGTGCAGATGATGGGGAGACGTGGGCCGATCCTGTGGATATTACTGCGGCTGTGAAGAGGCCTGCATGGGGTTGGTATGCGACGGGTCCGGGTGTTGGGATTCAATTGCAACGCGGGGAGCACAGGGGGCGGCTGGTGATTCCGTGCGATCATCGGGAGGATGGGAATTATGGGAATGGTTCACATACGATTTATAGCGATGACCACGGGGCAACTTGGCAGTTGAGTGCGTTGATCACGCCGGGTGCGAATGAATGTCAGGTTGTGGAACTGGGGGATGGGTCGTTGAAGATGAATATTCGGATGCAGACGTATAGTGAGGGGTTGCGGGGGATTTCGGTTAGTGGGGATGGTGGTCACAATTGGTCAGAGGTTGTACACGATGCGAATTTGCCATGTCCGAAATGTCAGGCGAGTTTGATAGGCGAAGGCGACCGGTTGATTTTTTCAAATCCCGTGTCGGTCACGCCGGTAGAAAGTCCCGAAGCTGGAGAACGGTTTTATCCGGGCAAGGGAAGAGGGGAGCGCGTGAATATGACTGTGCGGTTGAGCGAGGATGGCGGGGAGACGTGGTCCCGGGAAAAGCTGTTGCACGAGGGTCCCGCAGCGTATTCCTGCCTAACTCTGTTACCCGATGGGGATATTGGGTGTTTGTATGAGGCGGGGGAAGAACATTCGTATCAGTATCTGGTTTTTGAGCGGTTTAGAATATGAAAGAGTTTGTTTATTAACTTAATTCAGAGGTTTTGACTGTCATTGCGGCATGGTTTTGAGCCGCAATCCAGAGGTTTTGACTGACCATTTAGCATATAATCCAGTCGTTGAATTTCCAATTAAGGAGAGAGTTCAATATGCCCAGATTAATCTCTCAAATTGGCAGTGAACGCGCGACTTCTGGCGCGGGGAATAAGGTTGTTACGTTCGGTGGAAGAACACATGTGGTCTGGCAGGATGTTACAGGTGAGGGCTATTTCAACAGGGTTTGCACTTTTGATCGCGATACTGGGGAATGGTCAAAGCCGCTGACTTTTAACAGGGGACGCGACAATCACGCGCGTCCGATTATAACTGTTGATCACCAGGGCTATTTGCAAGCTGTTATGAGCGGCCACAATTCGCCAGTGACATATCGACGGTCGGTGCGACCAAATGACGCAGGTGAATGGACAGAGGGACAGCCGGCTGGATCGGGGACCTATCCCGTTGTTGTGTGCGGTTTGGACGATACGCTTTATTTAACGTTGCGTTCACCCAATCGCTGGGATGGTGTGGATTTTTATTCTAAAAGTAGAGATGGTGCCTGGCGAGAACGCGGAAAATTGATCGTGCGTCGTGAGGATTATACTGGTTACGGTGCTTTCCAGACTGGTATGGCTATTGGTGCAGATGGCGTTCTTCACCTTGTGATAGACTTTTACGAGGGTAAGGGGATCCACGATCAGCGCGGGTTATATCAGGCTGTGTGTTATATGTGCAGCCGAGACGGTGGAGAGACATGGGAGAGAGCCGATGGCGCGCGTATTGAATTGCCAGCGCGGCCCGAACAGCTCGATATTCTTGTTCGTTCCGAGGAAGATGAACGCCACGAACCCATGCCTCGTCCCGAGGTTCTCTCACAGGGTTGTATCGTGGTTTCCTCTCAGGGACCACATATTCTCTATATTTCGCATTTGGATGAGCCGGGTGAAATCGTTCATGCCTGGCGCAATGAAAAGGGTATCTGGCAGCGAGAATCTATTGATGCGGGCTTTCCAGACCACCGCCCAACAGGATGCCGCGGTGCATTTAGTATGGATGAAGCGGGTACTCTTTATGCTTTGCTTGAACTTCAGCCTCTCGGCAAGGGCTGGAATAATGGCAAACCCACGCGTGGATTGAACTGGGAAATAGAGGGCAAACGCCTGGTCTGGTTGACTTTGAACGAGGGGGATAGGAATTGGAAAACACAGCTCGCTTTGCCCCAGGATACGATTTTTAACGAGGCGAATCTGGAACGCCCCACTGGCGCCAATACCATTTCCGGGGGACAATATCCACCTTTTGTTTTTTTTGATGGGGAGTCTCGTTATCCGGATAAAGAAGCAGGTGAGGTGATCAATAATCGGGTGTTTTTTTGTCCTGAAAGATTGAAGATAGGGCGAGATGTGTCGTAAGCTATGCACTCAGCGTTAGCTCTTGAAGATATAAGTTTCGCGCACTATCAGTGAGTGACACGGCATCGAGACCGCCGGGACGAAGGGCAAATTTCGCACGCTCATCACCTGCTAAAATAAAAAATTCGGGGTGGCTTTTGACGATTTGGGTTACTGTTTCAGAAGAAATTTGGAGATCTCTCGCAATGCCCCCTGGCGTGCGCCAATCCCCCCTGGAGTGATAGATCACTTTAACAATATCCTTTATCGCTCCTCGTTCATTTTGATCCATTTTCTCGCTCCTTTGATTGTGACCGCTGGACAATATCAGTTACGATGTCGATGACAGTATCCCTAAACATGTCACTTTCTACGAAATTTTCGATCTCTTCATTGCGTGCTATGCTTTCATCAACTTTATCCATTAAGTTCAAGGGATATTTCACAGTAATCCATGCAACGAGGCCGACAACAGCCAGAAATAGAAAGGCCATAACAAGAATCATGTAGAATTGCTGTATAGCGTCGAGTTTTGATTTAACAACCGTAATTCCAATGATTCCTTCAATGACCAAAAGTGCCAGAGCAAAAAATACCAGAGGTGAAGTGACCTGTCCCAGAATGCCTTTATATTCTTTAATTGAATTGTGGTCGTCTGACACTTCTGCTTCCTTTGTTCTGAAGGTTGGTCGTATTTTGGACAAACGCAACATTCAGACCTCAAGCAAATCTCAGGCCAATTATCACAAAATTGAGCGATAAAAGGGGCTTGTCAGAAGTTCAGGCACTTCATTATGCTTTCAATATGCTGTATTGTGCTCTTGTTTACAACTTGAATTTGTGGATTGCCTGTTGAAGCGAGGATAGAGGAGGACAAGCGTTGGCAAAAAAGTGTAAAATTTGAACGATGAATTAGCGGTATGGTGAAAGAATTGATCGCTTTCGATACTTTTGATGGAAAAAATAAAAGGCCGTAAGTGTTGCTCAGTTGGAGCAAAAACTCTTACGGCCTTTGAAGATAGAATCAAAGTTCAGCGAAAAAATAGGTAGCCCCTTGGGGATTCGAACCTCGATTCTACGGTCCAGAACTGCTTGATCTCGGTACTATTGTATATAATTCCCCAAAAAAAGGGACACCCAATTGGGTGTCCCTTTTTCGTTGCGAAAAGCTGACTGCTTAATACATCCCACCGCCCGGAGGTGCGGGGGGTGCAGGTGGCTCAGGTTCGGGTATATCGGCCACCAGTGCTTCGGTCGTCAATAACAGACTGGCAATCGAAGCGGCGTTTTCGAGTGCAGACCGCGTTACTTTGGTCGGGTCGGGCACGCCGGCCTGGATCATATCTTCATAGGCGTCTGTATCGGCATTATAGCCCAAATTACCTTCGCCAGCGGCGACTTTTTGCACCACCAGAGCACCTTCAACACCGGCGTTATTGGCGATCTGGCGCAATGGCTCTTCCAGTGCCCGGCGCACAATATCCACGCCGGTCTTTTCGTCACCATCGACGTTCTCGCGCGTTTCGTCCAGGCCAGCCGCGGCGCGAATTAATGCAACGCCACCGCCGGGAACAATGCCTTCTTCAACGGCAGCACGCGTCGCATGCAGGGCATCTTCAACGCGGGCCTTTTTTTCTTTCATCTCGGTCTCTGTGGCCGCGCCCACATTGATTACCGCCACACCGCCGGCCAGTTTGGCCAGGCGTTCTTGCAACTTTTCCTGGTCGTAATCAGATGTGGTTTCATCGATCTGCCGGCGAATTTGTCCAACGCGCCCCTGGATATCAGCACGTTCACCGCCGCCTTCGACGATGGTTGTGTTGTCTTTGTCAATGGTGATGCGTTTGGCTTCACCGAGGTCTGCGGTGGTGGCATTTTCCAGCTTAAAGCCCGCATCTTCGGACAATACGCGACCACCCGTCAAAATGGCGATATCCTCCAGCATTTCCGTGCGACGGTCGCCAAAGCCAGGCGCTTTTACGGCGGCGACTTTCAGCGTGCCACGCACTTTGTTCACGACCAGTGTGGCCAGGGCTTCGCCTTCGATATCTTCGGCAATAATCATCAACGGCTTGCCCGTCTGCGCAATTTTTTCCAGTACGGGAAGCAATTCGCGCATTGCCGAAATTTTCTTGTCGTGAATCAAAATATAAGCCTCTTCCAGAATGGCTTCCATGTTGTCGGCATCGGTGACAAAATAAGGCGACACATATCCGCGGTCAAACTGCATGCCTTCTACCACATCCAGCGTGGTCTCAATGCTGCGGGCTTCTTCGACTGTGATGACGCCGTCTTTGCCCACTTTTTCCATGGCATCGGCAATCAACTCGCCAATGGCTTTGTCGTTGTTGGCCGAGGTGGTCGCAACCTGTGCGATGTCTGAGCGCCCCGCCACTGGTTTGCTCATATCATGTACCAGATTGACAGCAGATATAACGGCTTTGTCAATACCGCGCTTGAGATCCATGGGATTGGCACCGGCTGTTACATTGCGCAAACCCTGGTGGAAAATCGACTGTGCGAGCAAAGTTGCTGTGGTTGTGCCATCGCCGGCCACCTCAGAAGTCTTGGAAGCAACTTCCTTGAGCATCTGAGCACCCATATTTTCATAAGGGTCTTCCAATTCGATTTCTTTGGCTACCGTAACACCATCTTTGGTCACTGTGGGCGAACCAAACTTTTTGTCCAATACAACATTGCGACCCTTGGGTCCCAGCGTTACTTTTACTGTATCGGACAACTGATCCACACCTCGTTTGAGGGCTTCGCGAGCTGCAACATCAAATTCGAGCTGCTTGGGCATTATATCCTCCTGATTAAAACTTGTGCCGCAATGATTTAATGCGGTATTACGCAATGATCGCTAAAATATCGCCTTCGGGTATAATTAGATAGTCTTCATCGTCCAGACGGACTTCTGTGCCCGAGTACTTGCCATAAAGCACCGTGTCGCCGATTGCGACCAACAACGGAATTCGGCTGCCCGAATCGTCGAGCTTGCCATCGCCAACAGCCACAATTTCGCCCCGCTGGGGTTTTTCTTTTGCCGTATCGGGAATGATGATGCCACCCTTGACCTGTTCGTCTTCTTCAACAGGTTTGACCAGCGCGCGATCCCCGAGGGGTTTCACCTTCGCCATTGTTATAGCCTCCTTATGCGAGGTGGAGTGAAAATAAACGGATAATATGTTTTAGCACTCTCTCCTGTCGAGTGCTAATGGGGCGGAAAATATATCAAAGACAATTCAGAAGCGCAAGAAAAAAGAAAAAAAATGGGACAATCTCCATTGAGACTGTCCCATTAAAAAAGCAATGGTGAACATAACTATTTCGCGTTGTAAAGCGTCTGAAAAGCGTTTATGTGATCGCGCAAGGTCTGCGCGTTTTTCGGGTCTGTGGTTTGTTTGCACAGCATCGCCGTGCGAATAATTTTGTGCAATACCATTAGTTTTTCGGTATAGGCTTTCGCAGCCGCGGCATCCCCTTCAGCGGGTTCTTTGATCCGTTGCGCCAGGAAATATTGTGCCACAATATCGCGAATCTGATCGGCATGGTGCTCTTTGTTGACGACCCACCGCACGATCTGGTTGTAATTTTTTTCGCTTTCTCCCGACAATTTTTTGATTTCATTCATCGACTTTTCAATGGTGGTCGCGTTTTCCAATAGCGCGTCAAACCGACCCTCATCGCCATAGATCCCACACGGTATCTCGCAGTGCGCCCCGACCAGCGCGGGAAGAAGGAATAAGCTCAGTAAAGAAATAGTAAAATGTCTCATCTGGATCTCCTTTAAAAAATGTGTAAGGTTAGCGGGCGACCACAGGGGGTCGCCCCTACAAAAAATCGGATTAACAGTATTATCGTAGGGGACGGTCCCTGTGCCGTCCCGACAATATAATACATATCCCCGCGGATTCAAAACCCCCACATTCGCAATGCCGTATCGGTTTTGACATTTACACCGATCTTGCGGAGCGGATCGCGACTATCCAATAAAAATCGTTTGACGGCTTCAGTTCCCACGACAAACCCCAAACCGGGTTCCACCACCTCGCGCTCTTCAACCGAGATTTGACCGAGCAAGTCGGGCGATAGTACTGCGCCTTCGTTTAATTTTCGGTTGGGCACCAACAAGCGAAATGTTTCTGTTGTCGCTCCCCGACAAAGGCCCACGAGTTCAAAATTGGGCAAACCATCTCGCACAGCAACCACAGGCCCGCCACTGTAGCCTGCACGGATGGGAGCATCGACAAAAAACCGATCTTCATCTTCGTCCAAACTCACTGTGCCCGCGGTGAGGCGCATCTTATTTTTTGGATGACCTACGATATAGACAAAATTGCCCCATTGCAGATCCGATGTCTTGCCCAGCCGCAAGAAAAAAGGCAATGGCTTTTTCATCAGATTGGGAATATTGAGTTTGAGCAAGGCCAGGTCTGCTTCGGGGTCGAGGCGCAAGATTTTCGAATGGATGCTTTCCCCATCGCGATTGACCACGTGCAATGCGGTACTGATCTTAATGGAGATCCGTTCGAGTACATTTGTTTTCAGGCCTCGGGCATCCCGCATAAAGTACCGAATGGTATCCGGTGCCGTCACCAGATGTGCATTTGTCAGTGCAATTGCCACGTCGTATTGATTGGTCGCGGATTGCCGCGCAACCACAAGCGCGGTGCCCACTTTGGAATAAGAATCGACTGTTTCGCGGATGCCATCTCGCGCCAGCCGATAGCCCGTTGGGCTGTTTTTATCTGTTAAAGGCAAATGGAGCAAGAAACCCCTGTCATCTCTCCTATCATGTGTGTAAAATACGTTGGCATATTGGGGCGTCCACACGACTTTTACGGTGGAAACAAATAGGGTTTCAAATCCCGCCCGGGCATCACCCCGCCCAACGGGTACGCGATAATCGTATTCCCCGTCGGGTGCCAGAACATATTGCGCGGCGCACCCCCCAAAGCACAAGAGAGCCGCTGTGATCAGCCAGTAGAGGTTTTGCATTGCTTTTTCGCGCCCTTTCCGTATATTTGCCTTGCACGATAGTCACCCACAGCAGTATAACAATTTCGCTCGTGCACCGCCACCATATCTCCCGCCTGTTTGTCTGCCATTGGTTCTATCTCATCTATTCATAAAAATATGTCTGTCTCTCGCGATCAGGTACTGAATTTTGTGCGTCAACAATCCAGACGTCCGCTCAAAATCAGGGAACTTGCTCGCGCCCTTCGCGTCTCCGATCGGGCTTATTCGGATTTTCGCCGCCTGATTCGCCGCATGGTGCGCGATGGTGATCTCGTAAAGTTGCGCCACAGCCGTTACGGCATTCCGTCTGACCACAATCTCGTTGTTGGTCGCATCAGTATCCAGACCAGTGGATATGGCCTGCTTGCGCCCGAAGATGGGGGCGCAGATATTTTTATTGGCGCGAGACACATGAGGCGTGCGCGACACGGCGATCGCGCTGTGGCGCGCCTCACGCGCAGAGCACAGGGCAGCGACCGCGCAGAAGGCGAGTTGGTTCGCATTGTCGAACGCGCCGAGCAAACAATGGTAGGCACGTATGTGGAAAATGACGGCATTTCTCTTGTCATCTCCGATGATCCCCGCATCCGCGCACGTATTCATATCCCCGATGACCTGACCCACGGTGCTCAGGCGGGGCAAAAGGTCGTTGTCCGCCTCAAATATTCCTCACCCAGTGCCCATCCCAATGGGCGGATTGTCGAAGTGCTGGGCAATGCGGACGATGCGGGTATTGAAACCCTTATCCTTATTAAAAAACGCGGTCTTCCACTCGATTTTCCCCATCATGTTCTCGAAGCTACAGAAGCGATTCCAGAAGGCATTTCCACAGAGGAAATTGACCGGCGCCTCGATTTGCGCGATCTGATCTGTTTTACCATTGATCCGGCCGATGCGCGCGATCACGACGATGCGGTATCGCTTCAGGTTCTCGATGATCAGACCTATTGTCTGGGCATTCACATTGCCGATGTCAGTCACTATGTTCCCGAAGGCTCGCCTCTCGACCACGAAGCCCTCACACGCGGCAGCAGCGTGTATTTGCCCGACCGCGTTATCCCTATGTTGCCGGAAAAGCTCTCCGCAAATATCTGTTCTTTACAGCCCTGCGAAGATCGTCTAACTCTGAGCATTCTGGCGCATATCACCCCCGAAGGCGAGCTGATTGACGCTCAGATTGCAGAAACGGTGATACGCAGCCGCGCGAGCCTGTCATACGGAGAGGTTCAGCAAGTGCTCGACCGCGAGCCGTTTACAATTCACGAAAATCCCGCCGAACCGTATGCCGATATTCTCAGGGATATGGAAGCTCTGAGAAGTTGTCTGACAGAGAAACGCATGGCAAGGGGTACGATCGACTTTGAAATTCCCGAACCTCATATTATCCTCAACGATCAGGGCCATCCCATTCACATTCGCCCCCGCGCCCGTCTGAATAGTCACCGCCTCATTGAAGAATTTATGCTCCTGGCCAATGAAATCGTCGCGCGGCGCATGGCCGATGGCGGCATCCCGATTCTCTATCGCGTCCACGAACCGCCCGACGGTGAAAAACTCGCCGCATTTTGCGACCTGGCCAAAACACTGGGGTATCGCCTTTCAAATCCCTCGCGGACAGACAGCATCCAGGCGTTTCTCGCAAATTTCAAGGATGAGCCTATCGGTCATATTTTGAGCCATCGCCTGTTGCGTTCAATGAAGAAGGCTGTGTACACGCCGGTCAACGTCGGTCATTTTGGATTGGCTTGCGATACTTATACGCACTTCACATCGCCGATTCGTCGCTACCCCGATCTGATTCTTCACCGCACCTTGCGCGATGCGATCAACCACGCGATCACGCCCGGGCAGATGGCGCGCCGCGCACACCGCCTTCCCGATATTGGCGATCTGGCAACGCAACGCGAAATCGGCGCGCAACAAGCCGAGTGGGATGCTATTCGGCTCATGCAAATTCTCTATCTGAAAGACAAAATAGGCGAGTGTTTTGATGCCGTCATCGTCGATGTGCGTTCCATCGGCTTTTTTGTTCAACTCAACGATGTACTCATCGAGGGTCTGGTTCACGTAAAATATCTCTACGATGATTATTATATTTACTACGAGTTACAAGGCGCACTCGTTGGCGAATCCACGGGAACGATTTTCCGACTTGGGGATTCGGTTCAAGTACAACTCGCCCAACTCGACCGGCAACGCCTGCGGATAGACTTTCACCTTTTGTCACACACGCAAAATGTTCGCCCCAAAGGCTCGCGGAAGAGACGCGGGCGAAGATAAACACATGAACCTTTTGGACACTCAAACATTAAAATAGTGGGCTGGCTTTAAATCAAAATATTCAACAAAATGGACATATCATGTTTTTCCGAGCAAGTTTTGTCGCGCTTTTACTTTTTGCGCTCCAAACCGCCTGGGGTGCCAATACCAGGGATCTTCTTGAAGCAGACCGATTGGGCAAACACCTCAAGGCGAGGGCAGACCAGAAAGAACATATTGCCAAACACGTCTCCGCACTTCGCGATATCGTGATTGAATATCAAACCGAACGCGCTCGCCGAACCAACGAAGCCCTTTTGTGGCAGGGCCATATTCCCAAACTGAAAGATCTGAAAAGTCTGCGCCAAAGTGCTAATGACAGTGCCAGTGCCGTGTTTGACGCGCTCAAAACAACACTCGATAGCAAGCAAATTGAGCGCATGGATAAACTCATTGGCAAAGGCGATGTTTTTGCCATTCCCATCGCGCAACATCCCTATTACCACGTTCAAAACTCTCCGCTTTTTCCCGAATTTTCAGGAAAAAAAGAAGTCTATAAACTCACCCTGCCTTCAAAACCCGATTCGGATAATACCTGGACATATCCCCAATTGCTCAAAGTATGGACTGTGCGCAGCTTTATTTCCACGGTGCGTCCCATAGACAATTTGCCACAAGCGCCGAGTATTGCCGCGCATCCCGATTTGCAATTCCGCGAGTTGACCGCTTCCGAACGCCATCGCGTCGTGCGTTCCCCGCTGCTCATCTCAGCCACGCTGTATGTCCCCGATCTCGTGCGTTCAGAATTTGACATGTTGCAAACCCACTACGGTCCCGACAGCATTTCTGCCCACACATGGGAAGACTATGCCAGCCAAAACCGACTCGATGACGATATTCAAATTCGCTTAAAATTCAATACCATTTACGACAAAGCGTATCTCGATCTCAGTCGCTGGATAATTTACCTCGAAGACAGCGAAGAGATCGGGTATGAACCCACCAAAATTGAAGAGCGGGCATTTTATCCGCTCGAAGCACTCCAGGTTTCTGTACCGGGCAGAGAAATCGAAGTCACAGATGTGTTCGGCACGTATATTTCTCCCACTTATACGCCCGGTGAAAAAGTGCGCTATTTTGCAGAACCGCCCATGAATATTACTTATGTAGGAAATGAAAAATTGCTTATACTCTATTTTTCTGCGCACACTGTTATGAAAACACCGGTTGTTTCAGATCGTACAAAGTACATCAAACTCATCGTGCAGTCTCACGAAACCGATTTTGGCCGTAGCGAACTGATGTGGGAGTTCAAAAAACCCAAATCAAAACTTCGCCCACCCAGAGATTAACGATCATGCGTTACACATTTTTTTGTTTGCTCACATTGCTCATCGGCTGTGCAACAGCGCAGCTTAGCTTGCGCTCTGTACCCCCCAAAGCATCTCCTCACCCTCAGGCCGTCACGCACTTTTTGCGGGCGCGATTTGCAGAAGCCGCAGGCCAACGCGATCAGGCTATTTCCGAACTGCGAGCCGCTGTGCAATACGACTCGACCTCTGCGACACTTTACAGCGCACTGGCTCGCAATCTCAATGCTGTTCGGCGGTTCCAAGATGCGGTCGAACCCGCGCGGAGAGCCGTTCAGATTGATCCCGAAAATGTGCAAAACCGCTGGCTCTATTATCACGCCCTCAGCCAGGGCCGCGACACCACCGCAGCTATTGACCAGTTAAATACTATTGTACGGCTCGCGCCGCGAGACCTGAGTGCTTATAATCAACTTCTCCAAATTTACAATGCCCGGGGGCAGCGCAGCAAAGTCATAACGGTGCTCGATAGCATTGTTGCTATCCCAGGACAGGGCACGCGCGAAAAGCTCTTTGCCGCTGAAAACTACCACCGGCTGCGCGCGTTTGACAAAGCAGCGCAAATTTATCGCGATATCCTCGAAGATGACCCCAATAACGACGATCTTCTTTTTCAACTGGGCATAACACAGCTCTCCCAGGGCGATACACTCTCTGCCGAACAATATTTTCGGCGGATAATCGCGCTGCAAGATTATAGTGTTAACAAGCAAACAGTCCCGGTTTGGGTTCAATTAGTACACATTTATACCCACACAGACTATCTAAATCGCCTCCTTGAAGAACCAGACCCCCGCCTGGTCAATCGGTTGGGCAATGTGCTCCTCAGAATGGTGAAGGGCCGTCATGATCACGATGAGAGAATGCTATTTGTCGATATGGCCGAACGCGTTCTCAATCACCAGTTGCAAACCGATCCCGAAAATCAGACCCTGCTGGGCACAAAAGCTCGTCTGTTGCTCGATGCCAATCGTACGGCAGATGCGCGCAAAACCTATCGCCACGCCAACTTACAGGGTGAAAAAACCGAATATCATCTCGGCATAGCCCGTTCGTACAGGATCGAAGAAAACTGGGCAAGCGCGCAACAGATCCTGGAAAATCTCCATCGGGATACGCGCCCTGAAAGCGAGTATTACGATCAAATCGCGTTTGACCTCGCCCGCGTTTATCTGCGCCAAAACGAAATTACCAGTGCGCGCAATATCTATCAACAGGCTGTTGACGCGAGGCCAGAACACACGGGTTTTCGCTACGAACTGGCGCGTACATATCTTTTTGATCGCAACTGGGAAAAAGCCATTCCCCTGCTGGAGCCACTCGTCGCCGATACGGAAGATAATCCCGAATTTCTCGAGCAGGTGCTCTTTGATCTGGGGCGCAGCCTTGAACGGGCGGGACAGTTCGATCGCGCTGTCGCCATATTTCAACGCCTTTTGGCACTGGATCAGGATCACGCAGAGGCCAGCAATTATTTGGGGTATATGCTCGCCGAGCGTGGAGAACGCCTTACCGAAGCAAAAAAGTTAATTGAACGCGCCTTGAAAATCGATCCTGAGAACGGCGCTTATCTCGATAGTCTCGGCTGGGTCTATTATCAGCTCAAACAGTATGAAAACGCCGCGCGCTGGCTGGACCGCGCACTCGCTGTAGAGAAAGAAACCCTTCGCCAAACCGATCCCAATTCTCCGATTGTAGATGGCTTGCGCGAAAACCTCGCGGTTATTCACGAGCACGCGGGAGACGCAGCGCAAAAAATGGGCGATCTCTCCCGCGCAAGTCACCATTATGAACGCGCTATAGAATTTGATCCCGAGAACCAGACCCTGCGGGAAAAATTCAAAAATCTTTCCAAAGACGACAGTTCTTTGAATGAATAGACGCTCCGCCGACCCCAATGCGTAATCCTCTACTTATTGTTTTTTTTCTAACCGCTGGCTGTGTCGCCAACCGCCCTGCCCTTTTGCCGCCCATTACCTCTTCAGCCGAATTTTTCCATCTCACCGCTACCCGCTACGACAGCCTGCGCAATCAGGAAGTTCGCGCCAGTATTGATCTCACTATCGATGGGGTGCGCGAACGCAGGGCTTCTGCACTTGTGCGCCACCGATTACCTTCGGATCTCAAACTCGTCGTTGGCGGTTTCGGTACTGTGGCTATGGCCGCGCGTGCCCAAAACGATACGCTACACGTTCACCTGCCTCGAGAAAACCGCTATCTCGTGGGCCATCCCGAAGACGTGCTCTACGTCCTCACGGGCGTTGATCTGTCCTACTATGCGTATGATCGCGCCATTCTCGGATTGCCCAATCTCTCTTCTCTGGACGCCTCCCGCGTGGTGCGCTTTGAATCTGGGGGAAAAAATATTTTTCTCGAGTTGCAACATGGTCTCTATTTGCGCCGTCTCTGGATTGAAGCGAGTACGGGCTTCTTGCGCGAAGAAAGAGTCTATAACGCCGATGGGCAACTCGTATCGGCGCGCCTCCTGTCTGATTACCGCAGCGAAAAAGGCTTTGCACTACCCCGTCGCATCGAAATACAGCAAGGCAAGGATGTTATTCTCATCCAGGTAAAATCGCGTACCGTCAATATGGATCTGTCCGACGAAGACTTTGCTTTGCCCGTACCCAAAGATGCCACGCGTCACGATATTCAACGGTAAAGACAAAAGCCCTGATGCGGACAAAATAAAAGAGCACTGGTTCGCTATAATCAGTGCTCTTTTGTTATTTGTTGATGGAGCGCGCCGATTATTCATCCAATGTGCGAAGACTGATGGTAGGACCGAAGAAGAGGGCGTTGGCAAAGAGTTTTTGGGTGCCGTACCAATAGGCGCGGAAGGTGGGGTTGTCGAGCATGAGAATGACGCGGCCATTGCCCTGTTTGGCGACGAGGGTGGATGCGGTTTCGGCGATATAATTGTGGTTCTGTTCAGAAACATAACCTGCGAGCAAGGGCTTTTTGGCGTATTGCAAAGGGGTGGCATAAGGGTTTACGGGTTGGATAAAAAGTGTGCCGCGCCGAAAGACTGGCAGGCTATCACTGCGATACCCGTAGGCGAGGGGGTGGGTACGGTCCAGGTGAACCCGAAAGATAGCGCCGCCAATAATCTGTGCCCCACGATCGCTGGGTGCGTCGATATAAGCCCTGCGTTCACTGTAATTTTCTCGATCTCGCTCGACGAATTGGGCACTGGCGAGCCTGGAATTGATGGCCCAGCGAACAGCACTGTTGAGGGCAATGAGTGTGTTGCCGTGGCGCAGCCACTGTTTTAAGGCATTGACGCCAGTAGAGTCGAGGTCGCTATAAGACCCGCCTGCTGCAATTATTGTATTATAGCGATTGAGGTCTATATCGCGCACATGGCTGGCATCTATGAGGCTGATAGCCATATTATAGCGCTGGTCTAACAGGTGCCACACTTCACCGGCGTTATAGACATCGGCGCCTTTGCCAATTAAAAGGGCTATTTGAGGTGTTTCGAGCGAGATAAAACCCGGGCTGCCCAGATCAATGCCACTGTCGGTTTGCCCGGTGGAGACGGCAAATACATTGAGGGCATCTTCGCGTGCGATTGTTTGCATGAGGTTTTGAATCGCCTGCGGATCATTTTTTTGAATGCCCATGGGGATGAGTATGGTGCCGTAGTCAAATATATGCATATCCTCCGAGTCTGAGGGAATACGCATGCGGAACTGTCGCGAGGCCACTTTGGCTCTTATACCGGCTTTTTGCAGGCGGTAAAGTGCGCGAGGTGCGTAATGTCCGTTCCATTCAAAAAGGTACGCGTAAGCCCTCTGCTCGCCTGTATAAGTATTGATCTCTGAATTGAAGACAGACAGACGGCCTCGGGGAAATTGAGACGGCGGCAACAGGTTGCCGATAAATTCCTGAGATGACGATTTGATCTCGACCAGGGGCATGTTAAATGCCAGGGGCAATGTCCAGGCTGAGACATCGTAAAATAAGCTGTCACGAAAGGTCGTGCGGCGTTCAAACAGGCTCGTGAGCAAGCGGTATTGCGGTTGCGCGGTGGGAATGATATAGGCCGAGCCAGGCTCGAAGGTTTGATCGCCGATGCGCATGGGGCGCGCGAGATCGTAAATTTGTATGTGATGCTGCTGGAGTAAGTCGAGAAAATGATGGGTGCGCGCTATGTCATCCGGATCGCCAAAAACATAAGCTTTGATGGTGGCACCCTCGGCTTCCTCAATTGCGGAGATATAAAAATCGCGCTGATGCGATAGCAGTTCGGTACGCAGTTCATGGGCTGCTTTGAGCGTTGATAGGGCAGTTTTCACCTGATTGCGTATGGCAAAGGGAAAAGAGATGGGTCCGTGAACGCTCTCTTGCATAAGCCCGCGTGCGCTGGCTTGCTCAAAGAGAATGCCTACGCCGCCATTGAGGTCGGGATAGGTCGATCCTTTGCCGATGTAAAAGTCGTCGAATGACTCCCGTGTGTAATATAGCGTGCCGATTTCATCGAGTGCGCTGATGTGGCGTTTGGCGATTGCAGCGGTGAGTTCATAGGTGCGTGCTGGCGTGAGGGGATTGTTGCGCGAGGGAATGCCCGGTTGAAAAAAGTAAGTGGAATTGGTGCTCATTTCATGGTGGTCGGTGAGCATATTGGGTTTCCAGGCGTGATATGTCTCAATTCGTCCCCTGCTTTCGGGGTGCTGGATAAATACCCAGTCGCGGTTGAGATCAAACCAGTAGTGGTTGGTGCGTCCGCTCGGCCAGATTTCTCGATGCTCTCGGTGTTCGGGGTCGGCAACAAGGTGTTTGCTGCGGTGGGTATTTGCCCAGTGTGTAAAGCGACTGAAGCCATCGGGATTGGATACGGGATCGAGCAAGATGACGGCGTTGGCGAGGAGGTTGTCTATGGCAGGACCTTGCGCCGCCGATAGGTGATATGCAATCAAGGGTGCGGCGTTGCCTCCGCTGGGTTCGTTGCCGTGGATGCTATATCCCATGTACACGACCACGGGCATTGTGTTGATGTCGAGCGCGGGCGACTGGTCTGGGTTTGTGAGCTGCCGGTGTTGTCTCTGGATGGTTTCGAGATTTTGGTGGTTTTGCGGCGATGTGATGGTGAGCAATACAAGGGGCCGTTGCTGGTGTGTTTGGGCATATTGTGTGAGGACAATGCGATCGGAGCGCTCGGCCAATGTGTGCATGTAGTTCACGATGAGATCGTGCCGCAGGTGCCAATCGCCAATCTGAAATCCGAAAAAGGCTTCGGGTGTGGGGATGTCGGGATTATAAGTGATGTCCTCGGGCAAGTAATAGCTGAGATCAACGCGAGCATGAGCCGGTGTACTCAGACCGATCAATGCGATGAGGACGATCAATAGGCGCGTCATTGGATGCCTCGTTGTGTGGTGGATAAGTGCGCGTGCCTTTGTGATCGCGGCATGAAGTTGTAGGGGACGGTCCCCGTGCCGTCCCGTGTTTCGTCATCTATAACAATCAAATAAAATATTATAAAAAGTCAAATGAGAAGGAATGTTATAAAAATAAATAATCTCAAAAAATAAATTGCATTTAAAACTAAATTTTTTTATTATTATGTGAAACATTTTGTTCAAAACGATGTCTGAAATGAAAAAAAGGAGAAAAATGCGTAAAATTATTGAAAAATGCCCAGCCTGCCAGAGTGATGTGATTGTCACCCGCATTCGCTGCACGCAATGTGAATGTGAGGTTATCGGAGAGTTTCAGCCCACAATTTTTAACCGTTTGACGCCCGAAAACCTGACTTTTGTCGAAACATTTGTCCGATTGCGCGGCAATATCAAAGAGATGACGCGCGAACTTCGCGTGCCCTATAGCACGATTCGCAACCATCTCGATGATGTGATTGCAGAACTCGGTTTTGTTGCAACGGGAACACATCCCGAGGTGGATGATTTGTCCGCTGCGTCTCAGCAAGAGGTCCTCGACCGTCTCGAATCCGGTGAGATTACAGTGGAGGATGCAGCGGAAGAACTTGAAAGAATGAAAAGAGGATAAAGAAAGGAGTATACTGTGAAAGAAGAACGCATGAAGGTTCTCGAGATGCTTCAAGATGGAAAAATAACGGCAGAAGATGCCATGAAATTACTCGATGCACTCGGAGATACTGCAGAAGAACCGCAAACTCGCCAGCGCAGACGCAATGGAAGTCGTCAGCGCCAGCGCAGACGCCGACGCACTGGCGGCGCAGATATTCAGGTTGAAGTGCAAGAGCGCATCCGCGAAGCACAAGATACCCTGCGTGAGGCTATGCCCAAAGCCAGACGCGCCGTGCGCGAGGCTACGCGCTCAATTCCCGATGTGGGCAAGATCGTTCAGGAAGCGATGCAAACGGCATCTGAAGCCTTTTCACAATGGACGGAAGGTAGAGATAGACAGCATCCCGAAAAAGCGGTGCGACAATATGCTGAAACAACGCCCATCCAGGTATCTGATCGTCTATCCGTAAGCACGCCAAAAGGCCATGTTACCTCAAAAATTTGGGATCGCGATGAGGTTCAGATTGACGCAACCATCTCGGTTTGGGGAACTGATGAGGCAGCGGTGAATGCCTTTGCCGAACAAATTGATATTCAAATACGACGAGAATCTGGGGCTGTGCAGATACGACCCAATGTGCCCAAACGCGAAAAAGACGATCCCGTTCGAGCTGTGCGCATTGACTTCGAGTTGCATCATCCTAAAAAAGTTGATCTCAATGTGCGAGCCGGGCACGGCAATATCACGCTTCCCGCAATTGATGGCGCAGCAAATCTCAACAATCACCATGGCAAAACGATTTTTGAAGGCGCGTCGGGCAATATAAGCATCAAACATCACCACGGCGATATCGCGGTGCAACATGTTGGGGGTGATTTTGTTGCAAAAAATAACCGCGGTTCAGTCAAAGCCGAGCGGGTTGGTGGACGTGCGGTTGCAAAAAATAATCGCGGTAGCATCGTACTTGGCAGTGTGGGAAGCGATGTTACTGTGAAAAATAGCCACGGCACAACGCATCTTGCAGACATTGCCGGTGCGATTAGCGTCCAGACTGACCGAGGAGCTATCGAAATTGAAAATCCCGAAGCGGGTGTAATGATACAAAGCCGCGGCGGCAATATTGCGGTGCGCCCACACAAACCCATTGGCGATGACTACGCGATTCAAAATAAAGACGGTGCGGTTGACCTCATTATTCCCGATGGTTCGGCAGTCGATGTACACGGTTATGTTGGGCGCGGGCGTCTCCAAACTGACCTGCCTCTGTCTATTACCGGTGTATCGCGCACCTCACAGGTCGTAACGGGCCAACTCAATGGCGGCGGTTCCAAGGTTGCGATTGAACTCGGTCGGGGCAGTCTGAGCTTGCGTTCAGATGAGGATATTGAGATAGACGAGCCAGAAACTCCCACGCCACCCGAACCACCTGAGCCTCCTGAACCGAAAAAATAACGCGGTTTAACAAAAAACCCCGCTCCCTTGATGTGCCGAGAGAATTCAGCGACAGGTATTATGGTATGTGCATCTTTACTTAGCTGTTTCTCGTCAATTGACCAATGATATACTGCCAACTTTCCCTCCATGGCGACGTAATAGAGAATTTCGGGGAAGAGGTGAAAAATCGCATTGAGAATCAAAAGCCACGCGAGATAGTAAATCACGAGACGTATGATGATGTTGTTGAGCATAGCATCCTCCTTCATTAGCTAAAACATAAAACCAGCGCGCAGATATACGCCTGTCAAGTCATCGCCTTTTACGACTGCAACGCTCACGGTTCGTCGGCGCTTCAGGATCGAAAGATAGAATCCACCCCCGACGCCGGTGTGCCATTTGTCGGCATCGTCCGGGTCCCCGGCGAAAAACACCCGGCCGGTGTCAGCGGCAAGGAACACGCCGAACTCCCCAGGCATCAAAAACTGGAAGGGGGCGAGCACGAAGCGCAGTTCGGCATTTGCATACAGCGAGGCGTCGCCGGCAAAGCGGTCCTTGCGAAAACCGCGGAGATGGCCACTGGAGGTGCCGACGCCGCCAAAACCTGGCCCCCCGAGGAAGGCGCTCTCCTGGAAGGGGAAGGTCCCCCACACCTTCTTGCCACCCGCTCTTAAGGCAAGGGTCGGAGTGGTCGGAATGCGAGCCGTCAGGTACGTATGCACCGCTCCCTCTACGCTGCCAAAGGCCGATTCCGCATCCCAGGCACTCGGATAAACGGCTCCGGTGCCTCGGACCAGGAAACCACGAGTAGGGTACGCGGGATTGTTTCGCGTGTCGTACTGGATGCGACCCAGTGCTCCTACTTGACCGAAGGAACCCGTGCCGTACACCGGGGGTTCCTGAGAACCGATGAATTTGTCCTGGTTGGAAGCCAGTGGCGTGTTAGAGTACTTGATGATCGGCCCCACACTGATGGCTACTTCCGAGCGCTGCGGTTCCGTACCCCCCATATCTCCAGCAGGCTGTTCCGGTCGAAACTCGAAGGCGGGCGCGAAAACGAAATGACTGTGTTCCACCTTGTAGAAGGAGGACGAACTCCGAACCTCCGTGTCGTTGCCGAAGCCGGTGAACCGGATAGTCTCGATCCCGGAGTACTCGACGTGGACGGTTGCGTCCATGTCGCGCAGCAGGCGGCGAAACGTGCCGGTATAGGATACTAAGGGCTTGAGACCGCTGGTGGCGAGCCCGAGGCTGAAGGAATGCCGCGAAGCGAAAGGGGCGCGACGATAGCCGAAGTACTGCCGGCTGTGGAACACCCTGACGAACGCACCCAGATCCCGATCGACCTCCACGATCGGGACGGTTGACACCTGCATGCCCCAGTCCAGCGCGTACCTGGCGTTGGGCGTGTGCGAGCCGGGCGGGCGCCGGTAGGGACGCTCGTCGGTTCGCGCTCCCTTGCCTTTGACGAACCGGTTCTCGCCGCGAGCGTCATAGAACGCCGTCCTGGAAGTGCCAACCTCGGATGCGTTGACGAAGGTGTCATTCCCGCCGCCACCATCGATGCGAACGGAAATCCGTCCCCTGGTCCCCGCTATCTCCACACTATCGTTTCCGCCCCGGAGGGATATTCGGACCTCCTGCGTTTCTTCGGGGTGGAACGTCCTCTCGAAGTAGGGCGCCGTTCTTTCTCCGTCGGGACCTTCCGCCAGACCGATACGGACGACGAGGTCGCCGTTCTGCGTGTGCTCACACTGGAGGTATTCGTCCCGATCAGTCGCTTTGATTTCGGCCTGGCGAGTAATCAACGCATAGTATCTGTCGGCAAAGTCAGGTAGCGCGTCGCGCCGCGATTTGAGGACCGTGACCAGAGCTTCGCCAATGCTCTGGTAGTACGGCAGTGGGAGCCGGCGGACTGCCTCTTCGATGACTGGATCCGGCAGGTCCCTCTGAAACTTCGCTACCACCGAATCCCACGCCGGCTTGTCGAGTTCGACCAGAAATTCGCGATCCACCTCCCAGCCGGTCATGGTCAGGCCAACCAGATTTGGATAGGTGTCCTCGAACCGAATCTGGATGGGGATTGCTCGGCGCGCCAGCGCCATGGCAAACCCGTCGAAGTCGATGAAGGCTTGGTCGCGATCCTCGGGTATCGGGTGCCAGGTATGGCAATCCCCGTCGGGGAACCGCGCCCATCGCCACTGGCCGTGATGACGGTCCTTGTCGCCGATGAGAAAGTCCATCAATCGCGCCTTGAGAAAGGCCCGGGCATCGACACGGTCGCAGGGGCCGTCTTCCAGATCGTCCTGTATATTGTCTGTTCCGCTCACCTTCCGGGAACCGGCGAAGCCGGCGGTATTGTCCGGGCCTTCGGAGGGATGTTCCTGCAGCAGTCCTATCAGGCCAGCAAATCTGGCGCGGTAATCTCCGAGCCTAAGATCATCCGGAATCACTACGAGCGTGTGCTTGGAATGGAGGATGCCGGTGGCTTCCATCAGCGGATCGACCACGAGCGCCGCGGTGGGCAGCATCGCACTGATCAGGTCCTGGAGGACTTCGCCCACGACCGTATCCTTGACTATGTCCGGTACCCTTCGGGTGGCATCCTTGTCCAGCGAACGGACCGTATATCGGCGGCCGTCTTTTCCTGTAAAGTGAAGAGAGATGGACTGTCCGAATCCGCCGGTGCGAAGCGGTGTCAAGCCACCTCCTACGCTGTCGAGGTCGAGGACTGCAACCTCGATAGAGGTGGTCCAGAGGTCCCGGTAATTGCTGCCGTAGAACCAGCGTTTGAACCCACTGGCCCGAAATCTTTCTCCTGGAATTACCATGTGGGTCCTGGCTCCCGGCGGAGGAATAGATCGGTGAATCATGTGCCCTGGAGCAGGGGAATCCTCCTGAGGTGTGGATTCTGTCGGAACAGCAAAAGCGAACACCAACAAGAGTAAAATGGCGTTCCATTTGGAAAATATCATGTTTGTCCTTCCGTTTCCAGGTGATTTGGATAACCTGACGCTGGCCGGATGGATCAGACAGCACTGCGGGGGATGGATTCCCAAAATCTCAGGTGGCTCCAAATAGAAATGCTCAACTTGATATCCCACGTTGAAACCTCCACAACTGTGACTTTAAGGGATAACTTCAGTCTATATAGACTGAAAATAAGAGGAAGTCAATTTCCAAAATTTGTCCTATCGTTCAGGATTTGTCCCAGTTTCCAGTTTTTTGCAATATGTGGTTGGATTATCTCTATTGAAAACCTTGCTAAAAGTCGATAAGTATGCAAACAAAGGCACGACTTCGCGGTCTGTAAAAACAGGAGAGCTACTGCTGAAGCCGCTATCCGCAACTTCAATTCGAGAATCCTGACACACGATTACGGCTCGCTGTATCGTATGCTCCAGTTCTCGATAGAGTCCATAACGTGTTGTTTTCTATAAAAAAAGAGCCAATCTGACTATGATATAAGACATAATATCGTCCCAAAATAGTCGGATTGGCTCTTACAAAAGACCTTATATGGTCTCAACGGACCCGCTTCCGATGTCTCGATCTGAGGTTAAATACGCTGCGTAGAGACGTGGAGTGCTATTGCCCTGGGGTGGTTGGATTGGGAACTGCACGCGCAGCACAACGCCAGTAAAGCTGATCGCTGATAGCTAAATTTCCACATCGAATTTTTTTGCTGTTTCGCAAATTTGTTCCCATGTCGTTTCGTCTATGGGAATCCCATTTGCTTTGCGTTCACAACCCGTGCGATAGGAGCGTTCGCCCGGTACGAGTATTTCGTCGAATCCCGGTGCGGTTTTTGCCGATTTTACGTAGTCGATAAATTGCCCGACTTCGGCTTTAAAATCGGAGATGGGCTGGAATGCATCGATGCGAATAGCCTGTACAAATAGGGCATTGCCCGTTACGGGTGAATTTTCGCGGGTGCAGCCAGCGGGCGACAGGGCGCCGGACAAGATGTCAAAAACGAATGATAGGCCATATCCTTTGTGGTCGCCAAAAGGCGTTAGCGCGGCATTGCCGTGTACGTAGTCGGCGGGGTCAGTTGTGGGCTTGCCTTCGGCGTCGATTAGCCAATTTTCGGGTACGCGCTCGCCCCGGGCCAGAGCGACCCGCATTTTACCACCTGCCGCAGTTGCGGCGGTCAAGTCCAGTGCGATGGGAAAATCGCGGTCCGAAGGAAATGCAACAGCGAGACAATTCGCGGGTAAGATGCGCCCCAAACCTCCCCAGGGTGCCATCGAGAGATCGGCGCCGTGACCGTTGCTGCTCATCAATCCAGCCATATTTTCAGCCGCGGCGAGCACGGGATATCCACCCAATCGCCCAATGTGATTGCACCGATGTACTGTTGCGATGCCAACGGCACTTTTTTGGGCTTTTTGGATCGCGATGTGCATGGCTTCTGTTGCGGTTACATGCCCAAATCCCCAATGTCCGTTCACGACGGCTGTCGCATCGGTTTCCCGCTCGATTTCCACAGTTGTTCCGAGCCGTATTTGTCCGCCCTGAACTCCGGACACGTATTGTGGGATGCGGACGACACCGTGCGAGTCGTGACCCGCGAGATTGGACGCTACGAGCAAATCGGCCACAATTTGGGCTTCTTCGGATGTTGCGCCCACACGTTCGAAGACTTCGCGGCCAATGCGCCGCAATTTATCGGGATTGAAAATCGGCATGGGGATTATCCATCATAAGTTGCGGCGATTTCTTTTTCGTAAATTTCTACAATTCTCTTGGGTACGACCTTTTTTAACCCCCGCGTGAGGGTTCCCATTTCTTCGCTCAACTGGTCTGGCAAGACCAGTATCTTTTGTGGTCGCTCGTGCGCGGGAAGGCCAAATGCCGTGGCTTCTTTTAACAATTGTTCGCGGATGCGCTCGGCAATTGCGGGATGGCTACACAGTGCTGCCTCGTCATCTGTGGGCAAATCGGGAATATCTGTTTGCAACTGTGCCTCTTCTGCATTTACGGTGACAACGGGCAGTGGAAATGTGCGGGTCTGATCGCCGCAGATTAAGACGTGTTCGATGAGGGATGCGCGAGCAAAAATGCGTTCGAGCCGTTCAGGATTGACAAACTCGCCGTTGCTCAATTTAAATTGCCGTCCAAGACGCCCCTGGAATGTCAAAAATCCCTCGTCGTCCATGCTGAACAAATCACCCGTGCGATACCATACCTTGCCGGCTTCATCGGTTACGAGTACTTCGGCGGTGCGTTCGGGATCATTGAGATATCCCGTCATGACGTGGTCGCCGTGTACCCACAATTCGCCAATCTCATCGCCACTGCCGCTATAAGTTTCTGTCTTTGGGTCGCCATGGGCAATTGCCTCGCCTGTCTCGGCGATGATCTTTACTTCTTGCAACGGCTGTCCGACGGTACCCGTTTTTTGTCCTTTCAGCCCGTTTGCCGCAATTAGTGGGCTGCATTCGGTGACGCCATAGCCTTCAAGCGAGACGATATCCAGTACGTCCTGAAAAAAGTCGAGGGCTTCGGGATCGGCTTTTGCCGAGCCAACGATTAACAGTTCGAGACGGCTGCCCACGCGCTGCGAGAGCTTTTCTTTGATTTGTCCGACGACCTTTTTGCCCAGTGTGGCATTTACGAGGTGGTCGATGACCGACGCTTCACCGCGCGTAACGCGCTGTTTGGCACGCACTGACCGGGCGATCAATTTGCCTTTTGCACCACCGGCATCAATTTCTTTTCGCACATTGCCAAATACTTTGTCTAAAATTAGTGGGACAGTTAAAAAGCCCTGGGGTTCGGAATATCGAATATCTACCAGTACGCGATCTGGCGACCGCGCCAGGTCTAATGTCCAGCCTTTTGATAGGGGGTAATAGATATTCAAAATGCCCATGGTGTGATAGTCGGGCGCGGATTTGAATAAGATGACCGGGTCGCGGTTGCTGATCGCATCCCATACGGATAGAATATTACCCACGAGATTGCGATGGGTTTGTATCACGCCTTTGGGCAGACCCGACGATCCCGATGTGTACACAATTTTCGATTCGTCGTCGAGTTCAATTGCCACGTCTGGCGGCGGTGATTCCGCGCCTTTTTGAGTCAATTCAAAAAATGAGAGCACGCCATCGACATGCCCTTCTGTCAAGACTATCTGGGGTGGATTGTTCAGTTGCTCACGCACGCTCTCGACCTGTTCCAGACTTTTTGCATCTGTGAACAAATAGGCGATGCCCGAGTGGTTGATGCTGTGTACCAGCAGATCATCGGGCAATTTATTGCAGATCGGCACTGCCGATAATCCGAGCATATCGCAGGATAGAAAGACCAGCACAGACTCCAGACCGCCATCGGTCAAAAGTCCGAGACGCTGTCCCTTTTCCAATCCCAATTGCGCCAGGCCCGAAGCCAATCTGTCCCGTTGCGCTTTCAACTGCAGATATGTCAACGGCACATACTGCAATCTCCTTTCGCCGGGCTGATCCGGCCGACGCAATACGCGAACCGCCGTGCGATCCGCATGTCGTTCAAAACTGTCATTTAATAAGTCCTTGAGTGTCTGGCTCATATTTCCTCCCGTTGAGCGAAAAATTATTAGCCTCTATTTTTCGACATCAATATATCCCTCAGCGACCATTTCATCAACCAGTTCTTGCACGCGATTCCATAGAATGGGCGCGCCAATTGAGATGTGGCTGTTGCTTTGCAATACGCGATCGGCAGTGATCCCGTGCTCTTGCCATGCGCGTCCCTGCGTGTTGCAATTGTGTAGAAAAGGTTGAAATCGGTCCATTGCGCCCGCAAATTTTGCCTCGGGTGTCTTTTTTTCTTCAAATTCCTCCCACAATGCGCGCAGTTCTCCGCCCTGTTCTTCGGGCAAGAGTGCAAAGATGCGGTCGGCGGCTTTTGTCTCGCGCTCGGCTTTGTCGGCGTTGCCCGCTTCGTCGTAGAGAAAGGTATCGCCCGCATCGATTTCCACGAGGTCGTGGACCAGCGCCATTTTGATTACTTTCAGGATATCCACTGGGTCGGGCGCGTATTCCGCGAGGATGAGTGCAAACATCGCAAAATGCCACGAGTGTTCGGCGTCGTTTTCTTTTCGCGTCTCGTCGAGCAAATAGGTTTGCCGAAAAATTTGCTTGAGTTTATCAACTTCGAGCAAGAACGCGATTTGTTGTTGTAATCGATTGGTCATGCCTCCCCCACAATTTTCATTATTCCGGTTAGTTTTTCACCGGGTTGGAGGCGTATCAAGCCTGAATCAATGCCCTGATTTTGCAAATTGAAGGCGTTGGTGACACAGGTATAGGGTTCAAAGCATACGATGGGACGGGTATCGGGGGCGTAGAGTACGAGTTCGCGGAATATGTCGTTGGCTTCCATTGCGATGGTCACGCCTTCGGTTGGGTCGATGTATTCACATCGGCTCCATCCATCGGTTAAAGATACGCCGGACCAGACGTTGTCGTAATATCGATCTTTCAATAGCGTGTTTTCGCGCACGTCAAATACTGTGCCGTCAACGGATAAAATCTCTCCTGTGGGGATGGGGTCATCGCGCAAGGGCCAGTACGTCGATGCGGGCATGCACACGGTACACAGGTCCCGGTTGCTATTTTCAGTGAGTGGTAGGGGGAAATAGGGATGGATGCCCAGGCCGACGGGCATGTCGCTATCGCCTGCATTGGTGCCTTCAAATTCGAGGTGTAGTATCCCGTCTTTCAGCCGATATGTTACCCGTGCTTCAAAGGGAAAGGGAAAATGCGCGCCGATTTCCGGAAAGTCCGTCGATGTGAAGACACTGGTTACCCACGCACCTTCCGATGCGCCGGAATTGACCACGCGCCAGGGCCGTTCGTGAACATAGCCGTGAGAAGCGTGTTCGCCCGGGGCAGGGGTTTCGAGCTGGTATTCTGCGCCATCAAACGAAAATTTGCCGCCATCTATGCGGTTGGGCCAGGGGTATAATATGGGGATGCCGTATCCACTTGCGCGGCCTTTCAGGGTGTCGGGATCGGGCGGGGAATAAATCAGTTCTAACAGGCCATCGCTTTTTGGGATTTTGTAGGAGATGCAATTGTTGCCCACCGAGGGCAAAATACTGGCTTCACGATTGGTTTCAATATCCCGCAATACGTAAAGCGCGTGTCCGTGAAAGTCCTCTTGTTGAACACCATATCTCGCCATTGATCTCTCCTTTACTCTGGCAAGGGCCAGGCTTCGCCGGCCATAAAGCCGCCATCTACGTAAATGGATTGTCCGGTGACGTAATCCGATGCGGGCGCGGCGAGGAATACGGCTGTACCGGCCAGGTCTTCGGGTGTTGCCAATCGCTTTATAGGCAAACGGGATTCGGCCCATTCGAGCATTGTATCATCTTCCCAGAGCCGCTCGGTCAACGGCGTGATTACAAAGCCCGGGCAAATTGTGTTTACCTGGATATTGTGCTGTCCCAGTTCTAATGCCTGAGCTTTTGCAAGTTGCCCAACTGCGCCTTTGGTGGCGGTATAAACAGAAATTTGCGATAGAGACCAGTCCGTTGTCAATGAGCCGATGTGGATGATTTTGCCCTGTTTGCGCGGGATCATGTGTTTGACTACGGCCTGTGTTAAAAAGTAGAGGCCCTTCAAATTGACGGCCATGATTTCGTCGTAGTGTTCCTCTGTTACGTCTTCAAATGGCTCGCGTATATTCATTCCCGCGTTGTTGACGAGTATATCAATTTGTCCATACGTTTCAAGTGCTGTATCGACGCCTCCGCGCACGGAATTCAGGTTTTTCATGTCCATTTCATAAGTGATCGCGTCGCCCCCCGCTTCTCGAATTGCGGCTACGACTTCGTCCAGTTGAGACCGCGTGCGCGCGGCACATACAATTTTCGCGCCCTGTGCAGCTAACCCCTCTGCAATACCGCGTCCAATACCGCGCCCCGCTCCGGTGACTATGGCGACGCGACCTTCGAGTGAAAACAAAGACATCAACCAACCTCCTGTAAATAAAAGCAACCACAGATAAACACCGATGAACACGGATGGTCGCGATAGTTGCTTGCGTAACGTTAATAAATAAAATACATCATCTTTATACCAGCACATCTTTCAAAAATCGCCCGGTGTGCGAGGCTGTGACAGATACCACATCTTCAGGTGTACCGCAAGCAATTAAATCGCCACCGTCTTCTCCGCCTTCTGGCCCCAGGTCGATCACCCAATCGGCGGTTTTGATCACATCCAGATTGTGTTCGATCACGATCGCGGTATTGCCCGCGTTGACGAGTCGATTGAGTACGTCGAGCAATTTCTGGATATCGGCAAAGTGCAGTCCCGTTGTCGGTTCATCGAGGATATATACGGTCTTTCCCGTGCTCGGTCGCGCCAATTCGCGCGCCAGTTTCACGCGCTGGGCTTCGCCGCCCGAGAGCGTGGTCGAAGCCTGTCCCATTTTGATATAGCCCAGGCCCACGTCAAAAAGGGTTTGGAGCGACCGCTGGATGCCGGGTATATGGGTAAAATGCGATAGGGCCTCGGCTACTGTCATCTCCAGAACATCGGCAATTGACGCACCCTTATAGGTTATGTCAATCACATCGCGGTTGTAGCGTTTTCCGCCACAACTTTCACATGTGACCCATACATCGGGCAAGAAGTGCATCTCAATACAGCGCGCGCCCAAACCCGCACAGGCATCGCACCGCCCGCGTTTGTGATTAAAGCTGAAATGCCCGGTTTTAAATCCGCGCACCTGGGCGTCTGGCAAACTGGCATATAGGGTGCGTATTTTGTCAAATACTTTGACATAAGTCGCCGGATTGCTGCGCGGCGAATAGCCAATTGGCGTCTGGTCGATATTGATCACTTTATCGATTAGTTCCAACCCCAGCACATCGTCGTGTTCTCCCCACGCTTTTTGTGCGCGATTCACGCGGGCGGCGAGCGCGCCGAAAAGCACGTCATTGACGAGCGAACTTTTGCCCGAACCCGATACGCCGGTCACGCAGGTCAAGGTGCCCAGCGGAAATGAGACATCGACATTTTTTAAATTGTTATGCCGCGCGCCTACCACAGAAAGCGATCCCTGTCCGGGGTCTCGCCGCACACCGGGCACCTCAATTTGCAAATCGCCCGCGAGATAATGCGCGGTTATCGAGCCGTTGTCGGCCTTTAATTTGTGCGGATTGCCAGCAGCTACAAGGCGCCCGCCTTCAACACCCGCGCCCGGCCCAAAGTCCAGAATGTGATCTGCCCGGTTCAGAGTCTCGCGGTCGTGTTCGACAACAAGTAGAGAATTGCCCAGGTCGCGCAACCGCGCCAATGCCGCCAATAACTGGTGATTGTCGCGCTGGTGCAGGCCAATTGTCGGCTCGTCGAGTACGTAGAGCACTCCGGTCAGACCGGAACCGATCTGACTGGCCAGGCGAATGCGCTGTGCCTCGCCGCCCGAAAGCGTGGGTGCTCGCCGTCCCAGGTTCAAATATCCCAGGCCCACTTCGTCGAGAAACCGCAAGCGACTCTGAATTTCGTATAGCACCTCTGCGGCGGCCTCGCGCGCCTGCCCTTCCAAAACCATTGTGTCAAACCAGGTGCGCACTTCGCGGATAGGCATCGCCACCAGTTGGGGCATTGTTTTGCCGAATAGCTTTATTGCAGCACTTTCTAACTTCAGGCGGTATCCCTTGCAGGATGGACACGGCACATCCTGGATAAATTCGCCCATCAGCCGCCGAAACCGCGGCGCTTGCCGCACCAGGGTCTCAATTGTCGGAAACAAGCCCTTAAATTGGAATGAGAGATTTTTAGAGGTTTTTAACCACTGCGTTCCCAAGCCGTATAAGATCGCATGTCGTCCCTCCGCTGCTATCTGCGCAAAAGGGGTATGCGAGTCAAAGCCCGCGGCTTTGCCCACCGCAGATAGCATGTTGCCCAGTTGTGTGTGTGCTTCCACCTTTCCCCACGGAAGCACTGCACCTTCGGACAATGATTTGTGAATATCGGGAATTAGCGTGTGAATGCCCATGCCGCGTTGCGTTCCCAGTCCTTCGCAGGACAAACACCAGCCTTCAGAGCTGTTAAAAGACAGATGTTGAGGGGTTATTGTCTCAAAACTGCGCCCGCAGGATGGACACGAGAGATGCTGGCTAAATCGCGTCTCTTCGCTATCATCGGGCGATGCGACGATCAAAATGCCCCCTGAAATATCCAGCGCGCTTTCGACGGAATCCGCGATGCGTTTGCGGTTCTTTTTTTGCGCGATCACGCGATCTATCAGGATTTCGAACCTGTGAGACTGTCTGTAATCGATCTCGGGTGGGTTTGACAGGTTGAAGACATTGCCATTGAGTCTGCCGCGCAAATAACCTTCGCGGCGAAAGCGGTTGATCAAACTGGTATAATCCTCGCCTTTGCCGAGTTCTACGGGTGCGAGAAGGTAGAGACGCCGTTCCATCTTCAGCACACGCGCCACAATTTCCTGCACGGACTGACTGCCCGCCAACACATCGCAATTTGGACAATAGGTATCGCCCAATAATGCGTAGAGTGCCCGCAGGTAATCGTAAACTTCTGTTACCGTGCCCACGGTTGAGCGCGGGTTTTTGCTCGCGGGTTTTTGCTCAATGGCAATCGCGGGCGACAGGCCCACCACGCGATCTACCTTTGGCTTGGGCATTTGTCCCAAAAACTGCCGCGCATAAGCCGATAGGGATTCGACATATCGCCGCTGTCCTTCGGCGTAAATTGTATCGAGTGCCAGGGAAGATTTTCCCGACCCCGAAACGCCGGAAATCACGGTCATTTTTTCGCGTGGAATGGATACATCCACATTTTGCAAATTGTTCTCCCGCGCACCCAAAACATCAATCGTGTGTACTTGATCATTGGCGCTTCGCGCTTTGCCGTTTTTCGCAGGTACAAGCGGCGTGCGCGACAATACCTCGCTAAGCGCGCGGCCCGTGTGAGAGTTGGGAGCGCGCGTCAGGTGTTCGGGTGTGCCTTCTGCTATAATTTGTCCCCCGTCTTCGCCGCCTTCAGGCCCCAGATCAATCACCCAATCCGCGGTTTTGATCACATCCAGATTGTGTTCAATAACCACCACGGAATTGCCCATATCCGCGAGCCGATGCAACACGTTTAAGAGATTTTGTATATCGGCAAAATGCAGGCCCGTTGTCGGCTCGTCCAGGATATACAGGGTTTGGCCCGTGCTTCTGCGGCACAGTTCTTTTGACAGCTTGACCCGTTGTGCTTCGCCGCCGGAAAGCGTTGGCGCGGGCTGGCCCAATTTGACGTAGCCCATTCCCACATCGACCAGGGTTTGGAGAATGCGATGAATGCCGGGGATTGCCTGAAAAAACAGATGCGCCTCTTCGACTTCCATCGCCAGCACATCGGCAATGGACTTGCCCTTGTATTTTACGCTTAGGGTCTCGCGATTAAAACGGCGCCCCTCACACACGGGACATGTCACCCACACATCGGCGAGGAAATCCATTTCGACGAGATTCGCGCCATTGCCCTTACACGCCTCGCACCGCCCGCCCTTTACATTAAAACTGAAGCGCCCGGGTTTATATCCCCGTACTTTTGACTCGGGTAACACGGCAAATAATTTTCGGATGGGATCAAAGACACCCGTATATGTCGCTGCATTGCTGCGCGGCGTGCGCCCGATGGGTTGCTGGTTGATCTCGATGACTTTATCCAGAAGCTCTATGCCCTCAATGCAGCGGTGCTCGCCTGTTTCCGTCTCTGCGCGGTTTAGTTCTCGCGCGAGAGCGGGATAGAGAATATCGGCAATCAGCGATGATTTTCCCGACCCGGACACGCCCGTGACACAGGTAAACACGCCGACGGGAATTTTCACGTCGATATTTTTGAGATTATTGTGGTGTGCACCTCGAATCCATAAGCCGCGATGCGACACGGGTCGCCTTTTGGGCACCGCAATTTTCTTCTTTCCCGAAAGATAAGCCCCTGTCATCGAGCGCGTCTTCCTCGCCACCTGTTTCCACGATCCCTCGGCGACTACCCGACCACCGAGGTGCCCGGGACCTGGTCCAAAGTCCACCACCCGATCCGCGCGCCGCATCGTGTCTTCATCGTGTTCGACGACGATTACGGTATTGCCCACATCTCGCAGACGGCACAGGGCGTCGAGCAACCGCCGATTGTCGCGGTGGTGCAGGCCAATTGACGGTTCGTCCAACACATAGGTTACACCGACCAATCCAGATCCGATCTGGCTGGCGAGGCGAATGCGTTGCGCCTCACCGCCCGATAGCGTTGGTGCCGTGCGATTGAGTGTGAGATAATCGAGACCCACATCCAGAAGAAATTTCAATCGCCCGCGAATTTCTTTTAGGGCGTCTTCGGCGATCCGCGCCTGAATCTCGGCCAATTTGAGGCTCTGAAAAAAGGCGTGCGCGCGATCGACCGTCATCGCCGTGACATCGGGCAGCGTCTGTCCTTCGATTTTGACGGATAGGGCTTCAGATTTCAAGCGCGTACCTTCGCATATGGGACACAGACCCACGCGCATGAAAGGCGCGAGACGTTTGCGCACCACGGGACTTCGCCCCTCGGCAAATTGCCGCTCCATTGGTGGCAAAATGCCTTCAAACCCATCGCGATGGCGTTTCACACTGCCATTGCTGCGGCGCCATTCAAATGTCATTTTGCTATCTATGCCGTATAATAATGCCCGTTGCCCCTCTGGTGGAATGCGTTTATAGGGCGTTTGCAAATCTGCACCATAGCGCTTCAAAACGCCCGCGTAATAGTGAGATTTCCACCGATTTTTGGGTACGCCCAGCGGCGCGATAGCTCCTTCCAGCACGGACAAGTCGGGGTTGGGGACGACTTTTGCCATATCCATTGCAAAGCGCGTGCCCAAACCGCGACAGCCGGGGCACATGCCCTGTGGGCTGTTGAATGAGAATAATTGCGGCACGGGCTCCTGCGCGCTGCGCCCACAGGTGGGACAGGAAAAGTGCGTACTCAGTAGAAGATCATCTTCGCCTTCTGCGCTGACGATTATCGCCCCTTTGCCCATCACAAGACCGGCATCAACGGCCTCGCCAATGCGCCCTCGCATTGTTTTTTTTGCGATAACCCGATCAATTACCACCTCGATATCGTGTCTTTTGTAGCGCTCCAATTTCGGGGTCTCGGTCAAAGTTACCACCTGCCCATCCACGCGCACGCGGATATATCCCTCTTTTTGCAAATTTTCAAACAGGTCGTGATACTCCCCTTTTCGCCCCTGTACGAGAGAAGATAGAATGTGAATGCGCGTGCCTTCACCCAGTGCCATAATCCGATCCACAATGCCGTCACGCGTTTGTGCCCCAATTGGCGTGTTGTCATGTACGCAATGGGGGGTGCCAATTCGCGCAAATAACACGCGCAAATAGTCGTAGATTTCGGTCATTGTGCCCACGGTTGAGCGGGGATTGCGCCCTGCGGTCTTTTGTTCGATGGAAATCGTTGGCGATAATCCCGTAATCTGATCGACTTCGGGTTTTTCCATTTGGCCCAAAAATTGACGCGCATACGCCGATAGGGACTCTACATAACGCCGCTGACCTTCGGCATAGATGGTATCAAAAGCCAGCGATGACTTGCCCGAACCGGAAACGCCTGTAAAACATATTAGCGCGTGTCGAGGCAACGTCAGATCTATATTTTGCAAATTGTGTACTCGCGCACCCTTTACGACGATATTTTTTGTTTCCATAAAAAATCCTCTAGTTTCCATTGGCATTGCAATATACTATACACACGTTCACCCATCAAGAGAGAACTCACCATGTGATTGCGATGAGGGAAAATCCTTGTCATTGGACTTTATTCGTTTTATACTTGCAGTCGCCAGTATTTTCCCTATTACGCACCGGGGGACATGATGACAAAAATTCTGACTATTGACAGTGAAGAAGCCGCTGTTGAACGGATTGTCAATATTCTCGAATCCAATGATTATCAAGCACAGAGCGCGACAACGTGGACCGAAGCGGTTGACGCGATCGCGCACGGACAGCCCGACCTGGTGTTGCTCAACCTCGAGATGCCGATCATTCGCGGCGATGTCTTGATCGAATTTATCCGCGAAGAAGGCTTTGAGGTACCGGTGATTGTGGTATCGTTTCCCGTCGAGGAAGCAGAAGCCAAAGCACTCCTGGAACAGGGTGTTTACGGCATGGTTGAAAGACCATTTGAAGACAAAACGCTTATCGAAAAAATAGAGCATGTACTCGACATAGCCGAATTAGAGAAAGAGGTGGCATCGGACACACCTGCAGACGCAGAGGAAACCGAGGCTGAGGAAGAAAAACCTTCCGATACAGCAGATGCGCAAGAGCCATCTTCCGACGCAACTCCTGAATCTACATCCGATGATGATGAGGACGAATCTGCGACTTTTCTCAAACAACCGCGCGATCTCAAATCTGCGCCGCGCACCAAAATGAGCAAGCGCAAAAAGATTATTATGTTCACCATAATCGGGGTCTATATTCTCATCATGGGTTTTTTCGCCGCCATGTATTTCACAGATGAAGTCCCGGAATTTGTAGATCAGATACTTCGGAACTGGTAGAGGAGACAAAACCCTGTGAAACCAATTTCTACATTTGTCGTCAAACCCTCGCTGCCCAAAGCTCTTCAGGGCCTTGAGGCACTGGCTTACAACTTGCGCTGGGCCTGGGATCCCGATACGATGGATCTCTTTAGACGCATTGATCCTACTCTCTGGGAAACAGTTTATCACAACCCGGTGCGTATGCTCAATGACATCAGCCAGGAACGCCTCAATCAACTTTCTGAAAATCCGGGATTCACGGCGCATTTTAAGCGTGTCTCCGAGTCTTTCCGCGCATTTATGGATGGCGAGACCTATTTTCACACTACCCATGGCAAAACAGCGTCCGATATTCAAATTGCCTATTTCTCTGCGGAGTTTGGCCTTACCGAAAGCCTGCCGATCTATTCGGGCGGTCTGGGGGTGTTGGCCGGGGATCATCTCAAATCTGCGAGTACACTGGGATTGCCATTTTCCGCCGTGGGCCTGCTGTATCAACACGGCTATTTCAACCAGTACCTCACAAATGACGGTTGGCAACAAGAAGAATATCTCGAAAATGACTACTACGCGCTGCCTGTCCAGATTGTCCGCGATGAACGCGGTCGGGATATCACCATTACCCTCTCATATCCCGAAGCAGAAGCGCGGGTGCGGATATGGAAAGTGCAGGTTGGGCGCATTCCCCTTTATTTGCTCGATACCAACTTGATGGAAAACCCGCCATCCATCCGCGGAATTACGGCACAACTTTACGGTGGGGACAGTGAAACGCGCATTCGGCAGGAAATTCTGCTGGGTATTGGCGGCGTGCGCGCGCTCAACGCATTGGGCATACAGCCCACCGTATGCCACATGAATGAAGGGCATTCGGCTTTTCTGGGGCTGGAACGCATCCGGCAGACGATGCACAATAACGGTGCCACATTTGATCAGGCCGCAGAGTACACGTCGGCAGGTCACGTTTTTACGACCCATACCCCCGTTCCCGCCGGGCACGATGTTTTTCCCGTTTCTCTGATCGAAAAATACTTCAGATCCTACGCGCATGACCTCGGTCTTTCCATGCCCGCATTCCTCGCTTTGGGGCGAGAGAACCCCAATATTGTCAGCGATGGTTTTAATATGACAGTGCTCGCGTTCAGGCTTTCGTCCTATCGCAATGGCGTTAGCAAACTCCACGGTGAGGTCTCGCGCAATATGTGGCAATCGCTGTGGCCCGGGTTGCCCAAAAATGAAATACCCGTCGAATCCATTACCAATGGCGTTCACATTGCCTCCCATATCTCGCAACAAATGCGCGCCCTTGAAGACAATTACATGGGGCCTCGGCGCCTGGAGGAACCACACGATCAGAGTGTGTGGGAGACGATAGACCACATTCCGCCCGAAGAGCTCTGGCGCGTCCACGAGCGCAGAAGAGAACGCCTCGTTGCATTTGCGCGGCAGCGTCTCAGAAAGCAGTTGCAGCGAGAAACAGCGTCGTCAATCGATATGGCGCGCGTTGACGAAGTCCTGACTGCCGATGCGCTTACGATTGGATTTGCCAGGCGTTTTGCAACTTATAAACGCGCAACGCTCTTGTTTCACGATCTCGAAAGGCTCACGCGCATTCTGTGCAATGAAGAACGTCCCGTTCAGGTTATCTTTGCGGGCAAAGCGCACCCTCAAGACCATGCGGGGAAAGAATTTATCCAGGAAATTTTCGGCCTCACGCAGCGCGAGTATCTCCATCGGCGTCTGGTTTTTATCGAGAATTACGATATGTGTGTGGCGCGTTATCTCGTGCAAGGGGTCGATATCTGGCTGAATACGCCAATGAGACCCGAGGAAGCGAGCGGTACCAGTGGCATGAAAGCCGTTGCCAATGGCGCGTTAAATCTCAGTGTGCTCGATGGTTGGTGGGCAGAAGCGTATCAACCGGAATTGGGCTGGGAGATTGGACACGGCAAAGAATACGACGATCCGGCGTATCAAAACCAGATTGAAGCGCGGGCAATTTACAATATTCTCGAGAAAGAAGCGGTGCCGCTTTTTTATGATCGCGGTGTGGATGGGTTGCCCAGAGGCTGGATCGCCCGCATGAAGAATGCTATGCGCGTGTTGTGTCCGAGGTTTAATGCCCACCGCATGGTGCAGGAATATACCGAGCGATTCTACTTGAAGGCGCATGCGCGATCAAAAAACCTCTCGGATAACAATGGCGCGAGAGCCAGTGCTCTGGCCAAATGGAAAACCAGAATTCGCCATGGGTGGAAGGATGTCGCGGTCCGTTCTGTAACGGCGAGCCAGGCGCAAACATCGCATGTGGGCGACAAGATCGAAATTCGTGCGGATGTCGCGCTGGGCGACTTGACCGTAGAGGATGTGGCTGTCGAAATTTTTCACGGGCAGGTCGGCGCAGAGGGGCAGATTGTTCAAGGCGAGTCGCTGTCCATGGTGCCCAGGGGTTCCCATACTTTTGTGGGACACCTGCCTTTGCAAAAAAGCGGCCGATGGGGCTATACGGTTCGCATTCACCCACACCATCAGGACCTCAATTCGATATGTGAGACGGGGTTAATTACCTGGGCTTGATGATGTATGACCAGTAGCCCGAGGAGAAAGGGGTTGCTGGTTTCCCCCCAAAAATTGACTATATTTTTTATAATAGCCCATGAAATATATCCCATAGCGCGGAGGTTGCCGTGCCTACACTCCCCCAAAAAACCCTCGCAGATGATCCCATCTTTGACGCATTTCTCCAGCATGCTCTTCAAAGCCGTTCCGATCACAATGTAAAACTCTTGACCCGCGCCTTTTATTTTGCCAAAAAGGCACACCAGGACCAATTTCGCAAGTCGGGCCAGCCGTATATTGTACATGCTCTTGAGGTTGGTCGCATCCTGATAGATCTCAATCAGGACACTTCGACTCTGGTGGCTGGTATTTTGCACGATACCATAGCGCACGGCACGGCGACCCACGCGCAAATCGCGCGTCATTTTGGTTCCCATATTGCCGATCTGGTTGACGGTGTCACGAAAATCAAAGATCTGTCCTTCCAATCGCAAGAGGCGCAGCAAGCCGAAAATTTCCGCAAGATGTTTCTGTCTATGATCAACGACTTGCGCGTTGTTCTCATTAAGTTTTGCGAACGTCTGCACAACATGCGCACGCTGGATCCCCTGCCCCCTGAAATGCGCGAGCGCATGGCGCGAGAAAGTCTCGATATTTACGCGCCTCTCGCGCATCGTTTGGGGATTGCGCGTATTCGGTGGGAGCTTGAAGATCTGTCCCTCAAGCAGCTCGATCCCGAAGCGTATCGCGGTATTAGAGAAAAGATCCGCCTCAAGAGACGAGAACGCGAGGCGTATATCGAAGAGATGCGCGTGCCGCTGCAAAAAATACTCAAAGAAGAAAATATTCGAGGGGAGATCACGGGACGTCCCAAAAATTTCTTCAGTATTCACCGGAAGATGCAAACGCGGAGCAAAGGTTTTGAAGATATCTACGATTTGTTAGCTATCCGCATACTGGTCGATACTGTCCAGGAATGTTATCACGTTCTGGGTATGATTCATTCGCTTTATACACCGGTTATGCCCCGGTTCAAGGATTTTATTGCAACGCCCAAGAGCAATATGTACCAATCTTTGCATACGACGGTCATAGGCCCGCGCGGGTTGATGATTGAAGTGCAGATACGCACCCACGAGATGCACCAGACAGCAGAAGTGGGCATTGCAGCACACTGGTTGTACAAAGAGGGGTCTCCCGAAAGGTCGGAATTCGATCAACACATAGACGGGCTTCGCAATATGCTCGAGTGGCAGGGCGATGCATCAGATCCTCAAGAATTTATCGAAGAACTCAAGGTCGATCTCTTTTCAAATGAAATTTATGTTTTTACACCCCAGGGCGATTTGATTCAGCTTCCGGGTGAGGCCACGCCCATCGATTTTGCCTTTGCAGTACATACCGAAATTGGCAATCGTTGCGTGGGCGCCCGCATTGATAGCCAGATGGTGCCACTATCCACGCCGCTTGAAACAGGGCAGACGGTTGAGATTATTACGTCGTCGCACCAGCATCCGCATCGCGATTGGCTCGATTTTGTCAAGAGTGCCAAGGCGCGAAGTTGTATTCGACGCGCGCTGCGCGAGGAGGCTTTTAATCAAAGTATTCGTCTGGGGCGCGATATGGTTGATCGCGAGTTGCGACAGCGGCGCAAGCGCGCGAGCAAAGAAGAACTAAGAAAGGTAGCCGAAGCATTTGAACAAGAAGATACAGATCATCTTTTTGCCGCGATAGGCAATGGCGATATTTCAATTGGCAAATTTATTAATCAGCTTTTTCCAAAGGCACGCGAGCCTCTTGGCGATATTAAAAAAGAAAGCTGGAAAAAAAATACAGAGGCTCTGCGCATTCACGGTTTGCACGATCTGATGGTCCAGTATGCCCGCTGCTGCAATCCGATTGCGGGCGATCCGGTTATTGGCATTGTCACGCGCGGACGCGGCATTTCTGTCCATCGTCGGGGGTGTTCCAATTTGCCCAATTTGTCTTCTGATCCGGGTCGCGTGGTTGAGCTTGACTGGGAAACCGATCTGACAGAAACTTTTACTGCAACTATTCAGGTCACTGGTAAGAATCGCACCAATTTGTTGTCCGATATGACACAGGTTATGTCCAATCTCGGTATTCCCATTGTGGGCGCCAGTATCGAGACTAGGCGTGAGGAAATTGACAACCAATTCCAGGTCGAGATTAAAAATGCCGACCATCTCGAAGAACTCCTACAAAACCTCCGCAAGATTCCCAATATTATCTCTGTTTATCGCCTTGAAGCCCTTTCAAATGGTTCATCTTGAGAGGTGAACTGGGTAAAAATAAAAAGCCGGCGTTTGCGCGTCGGCTTTTTTGTTTCGATCCGTTTTGCAGATGGTCGTTTATTCAGCTTCAAATAGACCCCACCTTGAGTCGGGTGAGTCTTTGATTATTTCCTTCGAAAATGCCCTCCTCATCTGGCTCGCGGTCCTCAAAACGCCTGAAGTACGCCAGGATATCGGACTTGTCACCATCAGACAATTTTTCGAATGGCCGCATTTTGGATCCACACTCGTGGCAGCAGCAGCCAAAGGTGCTCTTTGCCCACCAGCCACCAAGTACCAGAACTACTATAACGAGAGTGATCATAATAATAAACGCTTCCACAGTCGGTTCCTCCTGTCAATGGTTATTGCTACGCCCTCTGCTTGACTGGTTTTCATCCCCTTTTTTGCGTTCATTCTTTAACTGCTCTTTGAAGAACTCAGGAGGACATCCCTCAATCGTCCCATCGTGATCTCTTGAAACCAATTGAACATCATCACTCCTCTGAGAAAATCACATCTGCTCTTTCAGCCGACGCTTATCTTCAATGCGTACATTCAGTTTTTTGATGGCATTCAGATATTTTGCTTCAGGCTTTCTGGTATAGGCTTCTTCTAATGCTGTTCGCGCTTGATCGAACTGATCCGTGTACATATAGCCCAGACCAAGATTGTAATATGCCTTATGGACTAAAGGGGAATTGGGATAAGTCTCGGTTACCCTTTGAAAGATGTCAAGCGCGGTATCCCAATTGCCCAGCTTGATCATTCTAAAGCCACGTTCCAATTCTGGCATTTCTTTGTCGGTTTCAAATGAGACATACACACGCTCGGTATAAGGCACAATCATCCGCATAAAAGAGCGAATAATTTGCTTTTGGCACGCCTCAAAAAGGCGCGAGCGATCAATACGGGGCGGCTTTGAATTCTTCCTTGATTCTTTTGCGCTCGCAGATTTGTCAAACTTCCTGGTTACCAAAATTTTTGATGTGTGCAAATCCACAATACGCAGGCTGACACTTACCTTTGCGGTCCCTTTGCGATAGTATGTTCGCGTGGTTTTGACTTCACCCGTCTTTTTATCTTTTTGCTCAACATCTTTGTGGGTTAAATCCTCGCTGTAGTTGTATTCTGAAATAGTGCCAGAGATGAGGGCGATTTTTCCGATAAGATTGTTCTGACTAAAACCCATCTTCAGGCTCTCGTAATCCAGTACTTCAAATCGTTCAGATTCAAAGAGGACCTGTGTCAACTCGGCGGAGAATTTATGGCTTCCTGAGTCTTTAGTTTCTCCGCCTCCTGCAACCTGGACAAGATCGCTTAGTGCCGATAAGACTCCGCTTCCCGAACCTTTAATTTCTCCAACCGCAATCTTGTCAAAATCTTTTAGATTAACTTCAGCCGGCTGTGTTACCGTAACAAAAAGTCCTGTACCGCCACAACCTATAAACAGACCTGAGGTCAATGAGATCAACAAGAGGGTGAGATTGAACAAATGCATTTTTTTCATAACGAACCTCTTGGGGTTTAATAGAGATATTGTCAAAACACAGTATAAAATGAGAAGGTTCTTCCAGCAAGCCTGAATCACATGACGTATAAAAAAATAAAAAACCGCTCTTTGAATTTAAAGAGCGGTTTTTTGATGGTGAACATAAGGGAAATCGCGTTACGAATCCAACGCTGGCTAAAATATCTCAAGGCTGGACACTGGTATGGATCATTTTTTTTGCATTTGACATTTTTCATTCGCTCTATGTTCATCTCATCGTATAAGCCCTATTGTGTGGCCCAACCGTTAAGAAAACAATTGTTTTATCTTCTCTGCCCTCGCAAAGGCAATACTGACACGCTTGTATATACCGGCATTCTTCACAGATAACAAAAATCAATCTGAAGTTTCTACCCACCCGAGCACTGCGGCAACCCCGCAAATCTAATCCCCCAGAAACCTGCCCAAGACGTTCTGTGCGATCATAAGGATTTTTGAGAATCTGCTCAACTCTTCTCTTGATGCGCTGGCGTATATTCGAGTAGCGAGAAAGGTTTCGGGCGAATCGACCCTCATAAAACGCGTGATATTCATTCATCCCAAATTTCTGCGTGCGTATAAAACTTCAATTGACCTGATTTTTTTCTTTTAAGAATATCCTCCATATCCTCATAAAGTGGAGCGTTCTTATCGAGGTTGAAAATTTCTGGTTTCTGTTTTGCAAATTCGATGAGTTCTTCACGCACCACCTTGCGGATAAGTCCTTCCAGTTGCTGAATGCTCAGCGTGACTGTCGCTTCTGTAGTTATATCATTGCTCATTGTGATTGTCCTCCTTAAAAATGAGAGAGGCATCCCAGTAATGGTCACCCATAGAATATATCCAAACCCAGTCGCAAAGTAAACAACCGATACTCATGATCTACGGGTTTTCATCCCTGTTCATCTGTGTTGATATTCGCTTCGCTCATTGTAGGTGGTTGGTGCCACCTGTGCGGTGGTTTCCCACACCAAAACGCGGTCTACATCAATAGACGGGTATATCTCATCTCCGACGTGCCACTGTTGCTCGCCGGAAGTCAAAATCTGGATGGATTGACCTGCCCAGTCGGCGAGCAAGATGGTCGATGCGCCGAGGTCTTCGATGACTTCGATGGTCGCGGGAGTTTCGCCTCCATGGGGTGAAATATCTTCCCCGCGGATACCGAGGGTCGCGTTTGAAGGGGCGTTGTGGTCTGCGGCCATGATGGCACAATTCGAGGCTGTGAACCATTGGTTTCGCTGTTTGTGGACGTCTATTGTATTGATGGGGGGATAGCCCAGTTGACGGGCGACGGTCAGAGAATTGGGCTGTTGGTAGATTTCTTCGGGAGAACCGATTTGCAGAATTTTCCCTTCGGACAATACGGCGATTCGGTCGCCCATTGAGAGGGCTTCAACCCAGTCGTGGGTGACGTAAATCACGGGTGTGCGCAGGTCGCGCTGGAGGCGGATGAGTTCGATCCGCAACACTTCGCGCAATTTTGCATCCAGGTTTGTGAGGGGTTCGTCCAGGAGAAAGAGTTGGGGTTGGCGCACGATGGCGCGTCCGATTGCAACGCGCTGCATTTCGCCGCCGGATAAGTGCGTGGCGGATCGATGTAGAAGCGGGGTTATGCGAAGCAGGTCGGCGGTATGAGAGATTCTGTTTGCTATGTCTGTTTTGGAGAGGTTGCGCCCGGGTGCTTGTAGTGGAAATTCGAGATTCTGGCGCACGGTTTTGTTGGGGTAGAGTGAGAAGTTCTGAAAGACGAGGGCGATATCGCGTTCTGCGGGTAGCTGATGGGTTATGTCTGCGCCATTGACGGTTATACGTCCGGTATCCGCTGTTTCGAGGCCCGCGATGATGCGCAAGAGCGTTGTTTTGCCCGCACCTGTTGGTCCAAGGATGACGAGGAGTTCTTCGGCGTAGAGAGATAGTGAAATTTCCGAGAGTGCCTGCGTCTCGCCATAATTTTTGGACAGGTTATCGATTTTGAGAAATGGGTTGTTCATGCGAGGGCTGTTCCGGTATCTGGATCGAACAGGCGAATATGTGCCTCATTCAGGTGCAGATGAATTTTTTCTCCGATGGCAAAGCGGTCAGTTGAACGCATGATCAGTTCGCCTATTGGCGTATCTATATATACGTAACCGTGGCTGCCCAGGTATTCGCTGAGGATGACTTTGCCCGGGATGCCGCGATTGGCAGGGCGGATAAATTCCGGGCGCATGCCAAAGACGACCTGCGCGGGCGCGATGTTGGTGTGGATGGGGATGTGAATGTCTGAATCCCGACGGGTAAAAGTTAGACCGTCCCCGTGTTGCACAATTTGTCCGTTTAAGAGATTCATGCCCGGGCTGCCGACAAAATTTGCGACAAAGAGATCCGCGGGATGATTGTAGATTTCTGATGGGGACCCGATTTGTCTGATTTTGCCGTCGTCCATGACCACAATGCGATCTGCCAGGCTCATAGCTTCTTCCTGGTCGTGTGTGACGTAGATCGCTGTTATAGAAAGTGCCAGTTGTTGGCGGCGTATAAATGCTCTGAGTTCCAATCGATGTTCTGCGTCGAGTGTGCCCAGAGGTTCATCCATGAGATAGATATCCGGCGTGCGTATCATTGCACGCGCGAGAGAAACGCGCTGTTGATCGCCGCCTGAAAGTTGCCTGGGATACTGGTTGAGCAATGCCTCTATGCCCAGAGCGTGTGCAACGCGATCAAGCGCCGCTTCGATATCTGAGGGGGATGTGCCGATGTTCTCAAGCGGAAACGCGATGTTTTTTTGAACGGTCATGTGCGGGTAGAGCGCGTAAAACTGAAAGACAAATCCCACATCGCGTTGAGATGGCGGCAGATGTGTGACATTTTGATTGTCGAGTGTGATCCGTCCGCCGGTTGGATCCTCCAGTCCCGCGATCATCCGCAATGTGGTTGTTTTTCCACATCCCGAGGGACCCAGAAGGACGATAAATTCTCCTTTGTCAACTTGCAGGTCAATACCCCTGACTGCCCGCGTGCCATCGGGATAGGTTTTCTGGAGATTTTGAAGTTCGAGAAATGGCATGGTTCACTGTTTAATCGTTCCAAATGTCACACCCCGCAGCAGATGGTTGCGGACGAGTACTGTAAAAACCGCAATTGGCACGACAAAGATGAGAACGCCCGCAGCAACTTGCGGCCAGGGAATGCCCTGGATGTTGCCCTGAAGCCCGGCAAAATAGACGGGTACGGTTACGGCTTCGGCGTTGTTGAGTGCGAGCGCGAAACCGTATTCATTCCAGGCGGATATGAGACAGAAAACAGCTGTTACCGCCATGCCGGTTGCAGAGTGGGGCAAGATGATTTTGTAAAATGCTTGAAATGGGCTGTATCCATCAACGAGGGCGGCTTCTTCATACGCCCGGGGTATTTCGTCTATGAATCCCTTCATCAGCCAGACCGCGAGCGAGAGATTAAATGCTGTGTAGAGGAGGATGAGGCCCAGGTGTGTATTGGGCAGATTAAAGACGCGGTACATCATCAATACGGGAATTACGACGGCAAGCGGGGGCAGGAAGCGGGTCGAGAGAATGAAGAACAGCCAATCCCGCGCACCTGCAATGCGAAATCGGCTAAATCCATACGCGCAACCCGTTCCGAGGACGACCGATGTCAAGGTGCTGAGCAGGCCGATGATGACGCTGTTGAGGAGGTAGTGAAAAAATGCGTGTGCTTTGCCCGTATGTGGTGTTGCCAGTTTGCGATAGGCGTCCAATGTGGCCGAAAAACTCAGGTCTCCGGGCGCGATGTTCTCAGCGGGGGTCGGGATAAGAGAGGCTGTGGAACTGATCGCTGCTTCCTGAGTTTTCAGGGAGGTGAGAAATAGCCAGCACAGGGGCAGTGTGGCCAGACAAAAATACGGGATAATAACGAGCCGTCTCGAGTATTTCACGCGCTTTCCCTTCCCTGTTTTGCCTGGATGCTGGCGATGTATCGGATAAATATACTTGCGAGCGCGATGACGACGAGAAGAATGACGATGCTATAAGAACTGCCCAGTCCAATTTTATATCCGCGAAACATGACCTGGTAGAGCAGGGCACTCAATGTTTGGGTTGCGCGATCATTGGGACCTGTGACAGCCATGACGAGGTCAAATTGCTTGAGGGCATCTGTGGTGCGCAGCAGGACTGCGAGAAAGAGGAGGGGTGAGCACAGGGGAAGGGTGATGCGCCGAAAGACGGTCCAACTGGATGCCCGGTCAATGGCTGCGGCTTCGTAGAGGTGATTGGGTATGGCATTGAGACCGGCGAGTGCGATGAGCATCATAAACGGCGTCCACATCCAGATGTCGATCATCAGGATGGAGAAGAGTTTCAAATCGGGATCGGTTAGCCATTGCGGTTGGAAGAGGCCAAAGACGGCCAGTGCTTGATTGACGACGCCGTAATGTCCATTGAGAATAAAGTTCCAGTACAGGCCCATGACTGCGGGGGATAACATCATAGGCACCAGGAGAATGGTGGTGATGACGGGTTTTCCCCAGAAGGGTTTTTGAAGGGCGAGGGCAAGGGCAAAGCCGAGAAAGAGTTCGATCGCGACTGCCAGAACTACGAATAGTCCGGTTGTGCGAAGGGCCGTGCCATAGCGCGTGTCGTCAAAGATGACGCCGTAGTTGCGCCCACCCACGAGTTGTGCAACACCGCCACTGAGTTCGGCATCGGTAAAGCTGAGGTAGATGTTGTAAAAGAGGGGAAAAATGTTGAATGCGATCAGAAAGATCAGTGCGGGACCCACAAAGCCGTATTTCAAGACGCCGTCTTTCACGCGCATTTCTCGAAGGGGGTGGAGGGATGGAAACCGCGATGGGGCGCCGCTTATTGTTCCCGTTTTCTGCGAAGTGTCAATACTTGCTTAAATATCTTTGAAATATTTCCACCATTGCGGGAGTGCAATAGCATCTGCTCTTTTGATATGACCATTATGGTGCCTTCTTTTTCGTCGGGATAACGGCAAAAGCTCGATTTTACTGCTTCGCCCGTGATGCAGCAATGCTTTTCCACCGGGATTTCTTGTTCGGTATCAAACTTACTGGTCGTAGGCTCCAGGCCTTTGTTCGCTTCTTCGTATTCGGTGAATATTTCCGAGATTTTGGCGGCCATAATGCGATCTCCTTTGTCGTGAAACGGTTCTTTGTAGAGCGTTAGATAATATGTAAAAAGGCTTTGTGTGTAAAGAAAATAACGACTGAAACGTTGCGCACATAGCTTCAAACCTTAAACAAAAAGTGTATCACATCGCCATCAAAAATCTCTGCATCTTTTCCTTTGACCATTAGCTTACCGGCTGCTTTTACCTTTTGCTCATCTCCCAAGGTGATTAAATCTTCGTAGCGCATGACTTCAGCCCGAATAAATCCCCGCTCGATGTCTCCGTGAACTGCGCCGCCCGCCTGCGGTGATAGGGTGCCTCTTGGAATGGTCCAGGCATGCACTTCGTCGTTGACCACTGTAAAGAATGAAATTAATCCGAGAGTTTCATAACACAACAGGGTCAACCGATCCAGCGCGGGTTGTTCAATACCGAGGTCGGCGAGAAACTCCTCGCGTGTCTCGTCGTCGAGCAGCGAAATCTCTTCTTCAATCTGTGCGGAAATCGCGATCCATTCAAAATCACAGTCGGCAAAATCAGCGGCTATTTCATCTACAATTTCATTGTTGTTGATCTGATCTTCGCCCGTGTTTAGCACCACGATCACTGCTTTGGTGGTTAAGAAGGGATAGCTCGATGTCAGTTTTATTTCCTCTGCTGTGCGCGCAAATTGACGCAGGGGTTTTCCAGTTTCCAGATGCGCCTGCATGCGCGTCATTAAGTCCTTTTCTTGCTCCGCTCGCAGTCTGTCTTTTGCGTGCCGCTCTTTTGCCAATCGCTCCAATCGCTTTTCTACAAAGATCAGGTCGGCGAGCAACAATTCCTCCCAAAAAGCTCGTATATCGCGTTTGGCATCTAAGTCGCCCGCAATGTGAAATACGGTATCGTCTTCAAATTCCCGGGCGAGCAAACAAATCACATCTACCTGCTCCAAATCTCGAAAAACAGGTATATTGCGATCGGCCTGTGTGTCCAAATCGGGCAATAGCACAAATGCCATCTCCGCAGGTACTTCGCGTGCGGGTTTATACATTTCCACCAGCCGATCAAACCGCACATCTCGCACCTTTGCCTGCCCCATTTCACCTGTATGCCCGGTTAGCAAGCGGAATAGCGTCTTTTTACCGACCTGCGGCAATCCAACAAGCCCCAGTCTCATCGCAGCAATATTCCTTCTCTTTCCCCCTCAGAGGAGAGGGCCCAAAATCCATTGACGAATACACAACTGTGCTTTAATATACAAACAATATAACAAAAAACTCGGAAGACAGGAAAGGAGTTCACCGTGAAAACCGTCGAACTTGGCACCACTGGCATATTGGTCTCTCAACTCAGTTTTGGTACTGGCACTAATGGCTGGGGTAGGCGTTCCAACCAGACGGATCTGGGGACGCGCGCGCTCACTGACTTGCTCATCTATGGCTTTGAGCGAGGCATTACATTTTGGGATAGTGCCGATCAATACGGCAGTCATGCCCATCTTGCAGGCGCGTTGGAGCACATCGATCGCGACCGGGTTGTCATTACATCCAAAATTCGCGCGACAACAGCCTATGAGGCGGAGCGCGATATGGACCGCATTTTGAGCGAACTAAATACGGATTATATCGATATCGTTCTCATGCACTGCCTGACAGATGTGAACTGGCCCATCTCCTATCGAGGCGTTATGGATATCCTCGCCCGTAAAAAGCAAAAAGGCATCATTCGCGCACACGGTGTTTCCTGTCACGATATTGATGCCTTCGAGCAAGCAGCTATTAACCTTTGGTGCTAGTGTTATATTCTGAAGTGTGCGATGGCAAGGTTAATGAACCCATCTTCATCGGGTTTAAAGCCCTGCCATTGTACCAAGATATTGAAGGCGGCCATGGTAAAAGCCAATCGCATTGCAAAATAGCTCCAGACCCGATGCATGACTTTCTTAAAATGCCACACGAGCGTCATCATAGATAAGATGGTTTCAACCACCATGCGCTCATTCCAAGTGCCACGCGGACAGATTTTTAAGTTTTCTGGGTTGTCTTGCGCTTTTTGAAAGCCGACATCGGCAAAGACGACCATGTCTGATTGCACCTGCTTGATGAGATGGTGGAAGGTGGTATCGTGAACATTAGCTGTCTGACAGTCCCAATCCACGATGAGACCCCATTGATTGATCAACAGACAGAGCTTGCCACCGACAATCCAGCGATAATTCGATTTGCCTTTCTTCCCGATCTGAGCAGGACTTCTGCCTTCTCGGATCGGATGAATCAACTCAATGCCATAGCTATCAATGATGCCCAACACGCTCTTTTCGGCTAAAAATCGGCTTGTGGCGTGTTGATGCCTTAAAAAGAGGCGAAACAAGCGCGTGCGATGAGGTAAGTTAGGAAACAGGTGCTGCCAATCGTTTATCAGCCAATCATAATAGGCGCGATTGCCCACCCCTTTAATCGCAAAAAGCAAGGCCAACGTGATGACTTCGCTGGGATAGAGCTTGGCTTGAGGATGTTTCTCAAGGTCTTGCGTTTGATCATCTACCCGACAGAACAGGTCAATGATCAGCATTTCAGTCGTCATGAAGTTTACCTCCCTGCTGTGAATGAATGAGGTGCTAACTCATTCAGCATAGGTAAACTTCTGGCGACTTACAACTTCTTATCTACTAGCACCAAAGGTTATTAGCCCATGGGTGGATGTTGTTTTGGCGCGTATCAACTACGCTGGCAAAAATATGGATGGTCCCCCCGAACGCGTCGTTCCCATTCTGGAAGAAATGGAGGCCAACGATATTGGTGTTTACGGGATGAAAGTCGTGGGCCGAGGCGACCTGCCCGCACGCGATGCTATCCACTATGTTCTCGATATCCCGGCTATTGACGCTATTACTGTTGGGATGATGAACCGCCGCGAAATCGATGAAAATATCGGCCATGTCGAAGCGCACAGCACTGTGTTGCAACCCGCTTAAAGGCGGTAAAAGGTAAGACGTAAGAGGGGGTGCTTCGTCTCACGTTTTACGTCTTTCCTCTTACCTGCTTTTAGCCTCTATCCGCTCGATCTCATCTCGAATCATTCCCGCATCTTCGTACCGCTCTTCCTTAACCGCTTTATTCATCTGCTCTTTCAAAATTTCCAGCAATTCATCTGGATCGATATCTTGTCCCCGCGAATCAATACCTTCCAGTGGTCGCTCGGCTGCCTGCGCGATGTTCAAAACAGGTTCTTCGGAAACATCGGGTTCCTGGGGTGGATTTAATTGCTTAAGTTCATAACCATATTCGGTGCGGAGGACTTTGAATCCTACTTGCTGAATGATTTTGGCATCCATATAAATAGGTGCGTCAAATTTGAGTGCCAGCACGATGCTATCACTGGGGCGGGCATCTAAACGCACTTGTTCACCCCGAGCAAAGAGGATAAGTTCGGCATAAAAAATCTGATCTTTCAGATCGACAATCTGTACCTGTTCAACTTCGGCATCAAAATGTGCCAATACTGTACACATCAAATCGTACGCAAGAGGTCGCGGCATAGATTCACCTGCCAGTTCTGCGCGGATAGATCGATATTCGATTTGGCCAATTTCAATGGGTACCATCACACTACCTTCAACACTTTGCAGCCATACCACGTTCTGTTTCGAATGATCTTGACGTAAATCCACAACCCGCATTTCGATCATGACATCCACCTTCCATCGCAGTGGCAAGGAAAAATATATGGTAAGGGTAAGAATAGTTAAAAATTCACCTGATGCAAGTTGAAATTTTCACCTCGTACTTGTTTGGAGATCGCAATGCAACTTTCTCTCTCTGTTCGCGTGGCCGAAAGCTTTCGCAATAAACGCAATTTGACAATTGCCCTCCCCGAACTCGCGGAGATTGCCCAAAATGCGGGTTATAAAGCACTTTGCATGCGTGCATCGGGCGTGGGTACGCACAGCCCGCCCGAACGCGTTATTGAGGTGCAACATATTTTGAAAAAACACAATCTCGCCGTTTCTATGGCAACCGGCGATTTTGCTATACCCGAGAATGGCTCCAATGGACCGGAGAGCTTGCGCAATATTACCCCGCACCTCGATCTGGCTGACGCGCTTGGCTGCAATTTACTGCGCGTCTGTATCAAGATCAATGCAGATATCGCGCACGCCCAGCGCGCAGCCGACGAAGCAGCCGAGCGAGATATACGCCTGGCACATCAATCACACACTCAGAGCCTCTTTGAAACTGTTGCGGGATCGATCGAGACACTTCAGAGCATTGATCGGCCGAATTTTGGCATTATTTACGAACCGGCCAATTTGGCTTTGTGCGGTGAAAACTACGGTTCCGATACCCTCAAACGCTATGCACCCTATCTTTTTAATGTCTATCTTCAAAATCACGTCCCAGACCCGGATGGCGATATGCCTATGACCACCTGGGTGCGCGGCAGGGTTTATTCCACTTTGCGACCGCTCGATGAATCTGGCGGCATAGATTTTCAAAAAGTTTTTGATGGGTTGCACAGCATCAATTACCGCGGTTATGTAACGCTACATCACGCCTTTGGCGGGGACCTGCCACCCGATGAAGCCGCTATCCGGTCAGCAAATTTCTTGAGGTCCTTTTTTTAATAGCTTTTCACAAATATCTGCTCGTGAAACACCGGCCGACTCCAGCCCAGAAAGGCGTTGTCGGCCACGTTTTCATACGGGATATTGCCCAGGCGACTGCTGGCACCCCAAACGTGGTACGCAGAACCAATGGTGATGATGGGGACGTTTTTGTTGCGAAAAGCTTCTCGCAAGGCGGGTCTGGGCGCGTCCCAGTTGAGGTGGTAGGCCGGACCTCTGTTGGGTCCGGTGATTCGGAGATTGAATTTCCCGTTTTTCTCTTTTACTTTTAGGGTGGGGAACATATCGATGCGCGTATAACGCCCGATCAGGTCGAGTTCGCCGTTGATGAATTTTAGCAGGATTACCTGAGGGTCCTGGATGACGTTGAAAATGATGCGGTCGGCATAAGGAAGCTGATTGCCCGCTGTATCTATTTTCCAGTAATAGGGATTGCGTTCATAGATAATGCGCTGACCTCGAATCCATTCGACGGGGATCCAGGCAGAGATGCGGGGAATGCCGGGCTGCATGAGCAACTGCGCGTTGGTCGTGGCCTCGCGAAAGGCGTTGTAATCGGTTTTGGGATTGTATTTGGGGTGCAGGGAAGACAGGATGTGTTTTGGTGCGGCGACGAGGGCGCGGCTGAGTGTGCCGCCGTAGGTCCCGATTTCTTCAATGGGAACAATGACGAGGGGATTTTCGGGAAGTCGTTCAGAGACGGGTGGGAGTTTGCCTCGTTTGACCTGTTCAGAGAACATGGGGGCTTCGTTAAAGGTGCGGTTCTGGAGAATGGTGGGGTCGATTTTGAGGGGGGCGCGGGTCTGGGGTACTTGTTGTTGAGGGTTGAATGCGGATTGGATGGGTATGTTCTGTCCGAGATCGGGAGCGAGACATCCGAGGAAGAAAAGAAATAGATAAAAGCAATGTGGATGATGATTCATATTAAATGCTAAGAGGCTCACTATGAGTATCCTGAACCGGGGCGAACGCGCCCCCGACTTTGTTCTTCCGACAATAGACGGTCCTCAAACGCGCTTTTATTCCCGCGCAGGCGGTCGCCCAACACTTTTGGTTTTTACCGGAGAAGAACAGGGGTTAGAAAATTTGGAGATTTCGGAAGAGGTAGATGTTTTTATTATTGGCGCATCGGAACTCTTGGAGGCCAATGCTACTGTGTTTATCGACAGTGAAAACGCGGTTGGCAAAGCCTATGGTCTCGAGGGAGATTTTGCCGCGTTTGCATTGGACGCCAATTTGCGCGTTTTGTCGGGGATTCAGGATCCGAATGCCTTTGATCAGATTTATCGCGCGCTTAAGAGCCAGCCTTCTCACCCGGCTCTTGATATCGATGTCCAGGCTCCCGTGCTCCTCATTCCCAATGTTTTGACCCCGGATATCTGTCAGGCACTCATCAATGTATGGGCGACAAAGGGCAATACAGAGACCGGTGTTGAAAGCTCTATGTCTGGCGTACGGCGCGATGTTATTGACTACGAGAGGAAAAAGCGGCGAGACCACGAGGTCACCGATGCCCAACTTTTGCGATTGCTTACTTCCACAGTGGGGCGCCGGATTATGCCCGAAGTACAACGCGCTTTCCACTACAGGGCGACGCGATTCGAGGGTTTTAAGATCGCGTGTTATGACTCGGAAAGTGGCGGTTTTTTTCGCGCCCACCGCGATAATCTCAGTCCTTCAACTGCTCACCGCCGCTTTGCGCTCACGCTCAATCTCAATGACGATTATACAGGTGGGCATCTGATTTTTCCCGAGTTTGGTCCCCATCGCTATCGCCCTCTCGCGGGTGATGCAATCGCGTTTTCCAGTTCTTTTCTCCACGAAGTCCAGCCCGTGACCCAGGGCCGCCGTTTTACACTGCTGTCATTTCTCTTTCATGAAGAGCAGACGCGGTAATCCATCACACCATATCCCAATCCGTGCGGTGGCCTTCTTCGAGAAAGGCGGCCAATAGTTGAATGGTGGCTTCAATATCGCCTTTGTCCGCCAATTCGATTGATGTGTGTACGTAGCGCGTGGGAATGGACAGGGTGATTACGGGTACGCCGGCCCGAATCCGCTGTATTCCGCCTGCGTCTGTGCCGCCCCGGGGCAAGATTTCCATCTGGTATTTGATATCGCGCTCTTGTGCCAGGGTTTTCATGTGCGCCACCAATCCCGGGTGTGAAATCGAACTGGAATCCTGAATTTTTATCGCAGCGCCATCTCCCAGGCGCGTTACCTGTTCATATTCGGGGATCCCCGGTATGTCGGCTGCCAGTGTGATGTCCAGTGCCACGCCTACATCTGGATTTACGCCAAAAGCACTCGCCGTTGCTCCTCGCAGTCCAATTTCTTCCTGTACTGTGGCTACGGGATATGTTTCAAAGGCATAAGATTCGGCCCGTTTCACCGCTTCAATCATCACATAGACGGCCAGCCGATTGTCCATCGCTTTACAACTCACGCCATCGCCAATTTCGGCGAAATCGCGTTGTAGTGTGACCATTGCACCGATTTCGATTTCTTCTTTGACTTCATCGGCTGACATATAGAGATCTACGACAAAATCGCTGACGTCCAGTTTTTTGTTGCGATCGGCTTCTGTCTGTATATGCGGCGGTTTTACTCCGGGGTAGAGCAGGCCCGTGTAATCTTTTTGGGTGCCGGCGACGGTTACGCGTTGTGCGACCATGTTGCGGGGATCATGCCCGCCCAGAGGTACGAGACGCAAGAGGCCCTTTTTGTCGATATGGGATACGACAAAACCTATCTCGTCCATGTGCGCGGCCAGCATTAGTTTTTTTGGATTTTCTCCCACACTTGCGTTCTTTTTGATAATTAAATTGCCCATCCCATCCACGCGAAGTTCATCTGCGATGGGTTCCAACTCTCGCCGCACTATTTCGCGCAACCGCTCTTCGCGCCCAGGTACTCCTGAACATTCACACAATTCTTTTAATAGCTGCATGCTATAACCTCCCGTTATTAATTATTGGTTTGCCCTACATTTGATGATAGACCCTTGTCTTCCTCGCTGTGATTGTCCTGGATTTTTTTGTATATTGCGTGCCAATCTTTACGAAAAAAATTGAAACAATAAAACGAGGAGGATGAGATGGCCAAGGCCAGTGTATTTGTCAGTTCTGTTCTCGACGCATCAGTAGATGATGTGTGGGAAAAAATTCGCGATTTTAATGCGCTGCCCGAATGGCATCCCGCGATTGCAGATAGCCATATTGAAGGTGGTGAATCCAGCGATAGCGTGGGCTGTATTCGCAATTTTAATTTGAAAGATGGCGGCAATATTCGCGAACAATTGCTGACGTTGAGCGATGTCACATTTACGTGTACGTATTCTATTCTCGAATCGCCTATGCCGGTTGAAGATTATGTGGCAACGTTGAGTTTGACGCCTGTTACAGATGGCAATCGGACATATATTCAGTGGACTGCAGAATTTGGCTGTCCGGCAGATGAGGAAGATGATCTCGTCGATTTTGTCGGCAATGGCGTTTTTCAAGGCGGTTTTGATTCGCTGAAGCGTATCCTCGCGGGATAGATCTACATCGATCCTTTTAGAGCCATCATGTCTACGGGGTCGGGGCTTTCAAATACCGAAGCGGGTAACGCATCAAAGACGGCAATATCGGAATGCTTGCGTCCGCCTCTGCCGCGTCCGTCGGAGATCAGGATATTGCCGTGTTTTGTCCAATTTGTCCACGGGTTGCGGAATCGCGATTCTGCGTCCGATGCTTTGCGATAAAAAGCCCATTCTGTTACCAGATTGTGCTCTTTATCTACCCATATATTGTATTTGTTTTGCGGACTGACGCCGACGTCTTGAAAGGTGAGTGTCAATTTATGGGCGGGGCGGTCATCCTGGGTTTTGTCTTCGCCGCTGTATTTTAAGGTGACGCCCGTGTCTTTCAATTTATAGGGCATGACCAGCCAGTAAGAGTCGTTGATCCATCGCCTGTAACCCTGATTTACATATTTTTTTACGGAGTCGGCGTTTGTTGCTTCTGTTCCATCAAACCACACGCGGCCTTTTTTGGTGTTTATGTTCATTAAGATGAGCATATTCCCATCTTCATGCCGCAGGTTGCCCGTCCATTTGTCCCATACATGCATGCGCCGTCCAAAAAAACGCCATGTGATGTAACGGGTCTGATTCCAATTTTCCCATCCGCCCATTTTTTCCATTACGGCATCGGCAATTTCAATAGCTTTTGCATCTGAGCCTGACTGATTAAATCCTTCGGCCGGGGGATTGGTTTCCGCCATGGCTTTTGGGGCCGTTAGGGTCAACAATAACGCAAGAATCGTCAATCGAGTAATCATGTATTCTCCTTGCACAATGAGTGTGGCAAGTATTTCCGCTTGCTTGCGGTTTGGATAACAGCCTATATTGCGAACTATGCAGCGGAGTGAATAATGTACGCAACGAGGTACAATTGCGCCAGTAGTTCATTACCATACATGAGAAAGGATAGAACAAAATATGGCAGATTCGGCAAAGCATCCCAATATTGTTGTCATGTATGCGGATGATCTCGGTTTTGGAGATGTTGGCTGTTACGGTGCCACAGTACTCGATACGCCCAATATTGACCGTTTGGCTTCTGAGGGTGTCGTATTTTACCACGGGTATGCCACGGCAGCGACGTGTACTCCTTCGCGCTATAGCCTGCTTACGGGGTCTTATTCCTGGCGCAATGAACGCGCGCATATTTTACCCGGTGATGCTCCGCTTATTATAGATCCCGATACTTCTACGTTGCCTTCCGTGCTCAAGCAGGCGGGTTATAAAACGGGTGTTGTTGGCAAATGGCATCTGGGTATTGGTGAGGGGAATCAGAATTGGAATGCGCCTCTTCCGCTAATACCTCTGGATATTGGGTTTGACTATTCTTATATCATGGCTGCGACCAATGATCGCGTGCCATGTGTGTATCTGGATGGCAGAGATGTGGTGGGTCTCGATCCGTCTGATCCGATTGAGGTCGAGTACAATAAAAATAAGCCGTTTCCCGGCTTGCCGACCGGGAAAGACAATCCCGAGTTGCTGAAGATGAAGTTCCACCACGGGCACGATATGAGTATTGTCAATGGCGTGAGTCGAATCGGGTATATGAGAGGGGGCGAGGCAGCACTTTGGGTAGATGAAGATATGGCTGATGTGTTTTTGGAAAAAGCCATATCATTTGTCGAAAGAAACAAAGATAATCCCTTTTTTCTGTATTGCGCTTTTCACCAGCCTCACGTTCCGCGGTTGCCGCATCCCCGATTTGTGGGTAGTACTGGATTGGGGCCGCGCGGCGATGCGATTGCCGAGATGGATTGGTGTGTTGGCGAGATGCTCGATGCGCTTGATCGGTGTGGATTAAGGGAAGATACTATTGTGGTTTTTTCCAGCGATAATGGTCCAGTGCTGAATGATGGTTATTACGACGAGGCAGTTGAGCTGTGTGGCGATCACCGGCCAGCAGGTCCGTTGCGCGGGGGAAAATACAGTATGTACGACGGGGGTACCCGCGTGCCTTTTATTGTTTCCTGGCCCGGTGCCGTGGATCCCGGGGAGTCTGATGCGCTGGTCAGTCAGGTCGATTTTCTCGCGTCTTTTGCTGTACTTGCGGGTGTGTCGCCGGATGCCGATGCGGGTCCCGATAGCGTGGATGTTCTCGATGCTCTGCTGGGGCAAGGCGATGAGGGCCGCGCGGAGATTGTTCTGGAGGGTATTCAGGCAAAGACCGTTTTGCGGCAGGGAGATTGGGTGTTTATTCCGCCCCACGAGGGTCCGCCTGTGAATACCAATGTGAATATTGAGACTGGTAATTCCCCAATTCCGCAACTCTATTATCTTGCGGACGATATCGGGCAGATTGAGAATGTGGCGTCGATCCATCCCGATGTTGCCGAGCGAATGGCGGATCGGTTGCGAGAGATCAGGTCGGGGTGAGGGTATGGAAAATTTGCGATGTGAATACGATCAAAATGGCTATGTTATCGCGCGTAAGGCGATTGATGCGGCGCTTGCAGAAGAGACGGTGCAACACGTCCACTGGCTTATTGAGAGGAATCCCGGCGTGCGTCCAGAGCGTTTGCATCACAATTTGCTCGCCCGCGATCCATTTATGCACCGGCTCGTGGGGGATGAACGTCTTGTGGATATTGCGGAACAATTTCTCGGCCCCAATGTCGCGATGTTTGCCGCACATTATATTGCTAAACCTCCGGGCGATGGTCAGGCTGTGCAGTGGCATCAAGACGGGTCTTACTGGCCCCTCGAGCCGATGGAAGTGACCACTTTGTGGGTTGCGGGGACGACGCCATCGACGGTTGAAAATGGCTGTATGCGGGTGTTGCCGGGGACGCAGAACAAGCATTTGCTCAAGCGCCGCGATCTCATTGATCTGGATCCGAAAAAATACGTGCTCGGCGTGGGGATTCATCCCGATCAGATTGACGATTCCGAAGCGGTTGATCTGGAGCTTGATGCGGGCGATGTCTCGATCCACAATCCGAATATTATCCACGGTTCCAATGCCAATACATCGGACCAGTGGCGCGTTGGTCTCACTTTGCGGTATATTCCGACGACGACATGGGTGAATAGAGAAAGTCACGAAAATATCCTCGTGCGCGGCAAAGCCGATCCCGATGTTGCAAATGTGTATGCAGCGCGCCCGCGATATGTTCCGGGTGAGACTATGCCGTTTGGAGGTTGCGAGGTGTGGTAAGAAATAGGAGATAAATTATGGACGGTTTGACTGTTGATCAGATTGCTTTTTACAAGGATGAGGGGTATTTGTTGCTGGACGAATGTTTGCCCCCAGAGGCGTATCAGCCACTTGTAGATGAGTTTAATGGAGTGATTGAACAAAAGGCGAGAGAAGCTTATGCTCTGGGTCAATTGGAGAGTCTTTTTGAAGATGCGCCTTTTGAGCGGCGATTGGCGTATTTGTGCGAGGCTCTGGGGACGGATAAGCGTTTTGTAGCTGAGATTTTGGGCAAGGGTCACAAGACTGCAGGGTTGTTTTTTTTGCTGACACATCCGGCTATTCTAAATGTGGTGGAGTCGATTATTGGGCCGGAAATTCTGGTGCATCCGCAGTTTAATATTCGCGCAAAGATGCCCGGCGAAGCAGAGGTGTTGTGGCATCAGGATATCGCGTTTCTGGATCCGGATGTGGAGAAGACGTTTATGATCAATTTCTGGGTGCCGCTGGTGGATACCGATGTGAAAAATGGCTGTTTGGAGATTTTGGCGGGGAGTCACAAGCACGGTATTATTCCACACGATCCGGCGGATTCAGAGAAGGAAATTCCCGAGGATCGGCTACCGCCGGGTGACCGCATTTTGTCCGTGCTGCCAGCCGGGGGTGCCGCGCTGGTTCAGCATAAGACACTACATCGCTCATTTCCCAATCGGTCCGATCATATTCGCTGGAGTCTGGATATTCGATATAGCGATTACAGGTTGCCAACCGGGCGCGAGGATGTGCCCGGCTTTGTTGCGAGAAGTGAGATAGACCCGGATCGGGTGGCAAGCGGTCATGAGGATTGGCTGCGGTTGATGGAGGACGTATAATTTCTTAATTGTGAAAGATACGCCATGAGATGGATACGTTGTATCGCGGTGCTGCTCATCTGGTCGCATACGGGTGGCTTGGAAGCGCAGGATTTGCCTTTGACGAGTACGGGCAACCTGCGTTTTTTTGTCGATTTGTCGGCTTTTCGGGGTCCTGAGGGATATACCCGTCAGGAGGTGGCTTTGCTGCTGGATGCGAGTCAACTCGAGCTTCGGGAACAGGAGGGCAAGGCTGTTGGGAAAATTTCTCTGGTCGCTGTTGTGCTGGATACGCTGGGCAATCGGGTGGCGCATCGGACATGGGTGCAGCAGGTCGCTGTTCCAGAGTTGGATGTGGGGATCGGGGCGCCTTTTAAGGATGCTGTTTATTTTGATCTGAAGCCGGGTGATTATCGGCTGGTTGTGCAGATCAAGGATATCCACGCGGAGAAAAGTGGGCGTTGTACTGCGCCGCTTCAGATACCGGATTATGAGCGTGTGGGGCTGGTGTTTAGCGATTTGCAATTGGCTTTTAGTGTGGCGCGAAGCGGGGAAGTCCATCGGTTTGTCAAGCAGGGCTGGAAGGTCGTGCCGAATATTACCCGAAATTATGTTATCGGAGAGCCGCTGCAGATTTATTTTGAGGTGTATAATCTGTCGTCGTCGGGAGAGAGTTTTATTATGGGGTATCGTCTGATCGATGCGGAGGGGATGGTTGTGCGCACTTATCCGGCTAAGCGGTTCTTAAAGCCGGGGGAGAGTTGTGTGAGGGCGGAAGTTCTGGATACAGAGGGTTTGCGGGAGGGGACTTATGATCTTCAGGTGGAGGCGTTTGACGGGAGCAGTCGGCAGTATTTTCAGACGAGACGGCCCATTTTTTTGGTTTCAAAAGATTTGCCCGAGGGGCTTACTCAGGTGCAGAAGGATTTGATCGGGTATTATGCAGATATCCGGTATGTCGCCGATGAGAAGACGCGGCGGACTTATGACGCGCTGGAGAGTTGGCCTGCCAGGCTGGCGTTTTTGAAGGTTTTCTGGAAGCAGTTGGACGACGCGCCCGATACGCCGACCAACGAGCGCCTGCTTCAGCATTTGATGCGTGTGCATTATGTGGAGACGCATTTTGGGGCTGGCAAACGGCAGCGGGGATCGGATACGGACCGGGGACGGGTTTATATCCGATATGGGCCGCCCGATGATATTGATTACCGGACTTCTGCTGCGGGTCAGAAACCGTCGGAGGTGTGGTTTTACGAGACCCATCGGCGCTACGAATTTGTATTTAGGGATCGGCGAGGTACGGGATTTTACGAATTGGTTCATTCTACCTATCCGGGAGAGATGTCCAATCCGTACTGGTGGCGGGAGTTTTAGATGGGCATACTGTCCTACCGCAGGACATCCCGCACACCGGACCATTCACGCCAGATGTCTGTGTAGGCGTCTTTGCCGATTTTATCGGCATGTTTGTGCTTGAGGCGGGTGATGGTGGCGAGGCGCACGTTGGGCGATGCGTTGAGACAGGCTCCGTGAACGACCTGGTGATGCGCGAGGATGAGGTCGCCCGCGTTGCCGGTGATCATTATGGGGTCTTGGGGCAGGTTGGGCCGGGGCATGCCGTTGGCGAGTACTTCGTGGCCGTGTTCTGTGAAATAGTTGGCAAAGAAGCGATGGGATTGGGGCCAGACGGTGAAGTTGCCGCTGTAGGGTTCGGATACATCGACGAGATAGACGACGGCGAAGGCCGTAAATGAGCGTTTGTAGTCTCCTTTGGCCGTGCCGTTGGTGCCGCTGCCAATGCCGTCGATGTGTCCGCGCGGTGGCGATGGTTCCTGGCCGAGGGGCAGAGGAAAGCGCGGATAGGTTTTGGCGCGTTCAACGGGGAGTACGTTGCCTTTGCCCATGAGCGATTCGGCAATGTGCATAACTGGGGTTTTGTTGTACATGTCGAGGATGAAGGGCGCGTCGAGGAGTTCGGCGCAAAAGAATCCGGAGCGATTTCTGGAGGGATCTTCGCCGCCAATGCCGATGTTGCCGATGGAATAGTTGACGGCGCGGAGGGATGTTTCGATCATGCTTTTGGGTACAGCCCCTGGGATTTTGAGATAGCCTTCTTCGGCGAATTGGCGTTTTTGTGCGTCAGTAATGGTCATAGACATGGTAAACCTCTGTTAGTTGTCACAACTGGCCACTGATTTTGAGACTGGGATGGCTCTCTCGCCTCTTGCCTTTTATCTGTGTTTATCGGTGTTCATCGGTGGTTGCCTTTGACTTTAAGCTGCTACGGCTTCGCGCACGCAGGGAAATTCGCGCCAGATGTCCAGGAAGCCGTCGTTGCCATTTTTGTCGCAGTCAATGTGGCGGAGGCGCGCGATGGCGGCGTAGCGTATGTTGGGCGAGGCATTGGGGCCACCGGTGTGGATCATCTGATGGTGTGCGATAATGAAGTCGCCGGCGTTTCCGGTGACCATGTCGGGTCCTTCGGGCAGGTCGATACGCGGGGTGCCGTTGGCGAGTATTTCGAGGCCCTCGCGGTTGAAGTAGTTTTCAAAGAAGCGATGAGAACCCGGCCAGACGGTGAAGTTGCCGCTGTAGGGTTCGGGTACATCGGCCAGATAGATGACGGCAAAGCAGGTGAATCCGCGGCGGTATACGCCTTTTGGCATGCCATTTGTGCCGGTGCCCATGCCGTCGAGATGGCCACGCGGTTCGGGTGGGACGTCGCCGATTACTGTGGGAAACCGCGGGGCGACCTGCGCGCCTCTGATGGGTTTTTGCAAATTGCCCTCTCCCATGAGAGATTCGGCGAGGGAGACGACCGGGCTGGCGTTGAACAGGTCCATTATTACGGAGCTGCCATTTAAGTCGCGGCAAAATTGCGCCGCGCGATGTTTGGACATGTCTTCGCCATTTGGCCCCAGGGTGCCGATTGAGTGGTTGACGGCCTGACGCGCGGTATCGACCATGGCTTTTGATATGGCTCCGGGAATTTTGACGTAACCGCGGTCGTAAAATTCGCGTATTTGTTCGGGTGTGAGTTGCATAGCGTGGCTCCTGAAAGTGTAGGATTTGTATAATTGTTGCTAAATTTACGAATAGTAAAATTTAGAGACAATAGTTATGTGCTGCGGCCAATAACGTCGGAAATGATCATGTCGCAGATGCGAGGCGTTTGATGGCTGTTTCTCTTCTTTCAACACGTTCGTTAATGTGTTGTGAATATTCAGGTGTGCCGCAGAAGTCGTGGATGGTGGCGCGTTTGCGATAGGGCACGTAATTGCCAATGTGCCAGGCACTGGCGCGGTAGAGGGCGAAGTCGCCCGCGTTGAGGCGCAGTTGAACAGCGCCGGGCATGTTGCGCGTGTAGTTGAGGCAGTCGCGCTCTTGTTGTTCGTTGGATACCGGTCTCTGATTGCGGAATTTGTCGCGGTCATAAGCGTTTTTGGCAGCGATTTCGCCAGGGAGATTGCGCTGGCGATAGTGGCTGCCGGGCACGATCCATGTGGAGGGGTCTTCGTATAAGGCGCAATTGATCTGGTTCTGGTAGCCGATGTGGAATGATTGCCATTGCCATTCTTCGCGAAATTCGGATTCAAATACTTCTTGCGGCATGTGATCGCGCCAGTCGCGGTGCCAGTCCGTACACCAGGGGTATTCGGCGGGTTCGAGCAGGATGCCGGTGCGGTCGAGGTCGGCGTGGTAGTGATGTGGGGTGAGGACTTGATGGATGGCGTCGTTGAGTCCTGGCAACGCACCGTAGTCTTTGAAGGGTTGCTGGTCGAGGTCGTATTTGGCTATGGGCTGAAGACGCTGCGCCTGTGGGCCGGTGACTTTGCGCGTAATTTCTCTCGCTTTGTCGGCGACGCGGCGAAGGTCCGTGAGTAAGGATGTGGGTATGATGTCCTGGAAAATCGTGTAGCCGAAGGTGTGGTAATCGGCGATGTGTTTTTCTGTTAATTGGAAGGGCATGATAGGACCTCCCTTTTGGTGTGGTGTTACTCATGAGCGAGTTGAGAAGCACTCCAGCGCAGGATGGGTTTGCGTGCGGCGGTTGCTTCGTCCAATCTTCGCACGGGTGTTGCGTGGGGGGCTTCTTTGAGTAAGCCGGGATTTTCTTTGGCTTCTTTTGCGATCTGAATCATGGCTTCGACAAAATCATTGACCTGTTCGAGACTTTCGGTCTCGGTCGGTTCGATTAGCATGGTTTCGGGCGCGACATTGGGCAGGGGAAAGTAAATCGTGGGCGGATGGACGCCGTAATCGATCAAGCGTTTGGCGATATCGGTTGCGGTGATCCCGTTCGTCTTTTTTTGTCGCGATGCCGAGAATACCATTTCGTGCATGGGTTGTGCATTTTTCGGGCGGTCGTAGTGGGGGTCGAGTTTTGCCGCGATATAATTGGCATTCAAAACGGCCATTTCACTGGTGCGGCGCATGCCTTCTGCACCGAGCATTTTGGCATAGACCAGTGCGCGTATTACCATGCCAAAATTCCCGTAGAATGAACTCACTTTGCCGATGGACTCCGGGCGATCAAAATCGAGCTTAAATGTATCATCCTCTTTTGCGACTACAGGCAGGGGCAGAAATGGCAAGAGTGCTTTTTTTACGCCTACCGGACCAGAACCCGGTCCCCCGCCTCCGTGAGGGGTGGTAAATGTTTTGTGCAAGTTGATGTGTACGACGTCAAAGCCCATGTCGCCGGGGCGACACTGGCCCAGAAAGGCGTTTAAGTTCGCGCCATCGTAATACAAGAGACCACCCGCGTCGTGTACTAACGCGGCGATGTCTTCAATCTCGTCTTCAAACACGCCAAATGTGTTGGGATTGGTCAGCATCAAACCGGCTACGTCTTCGGTCAAATGCGCCTTGAGATCTTCTACGTCAACTGTGCCGCGTTCTGTTGACTTAATTGCCTGTACCGCATATCCGCAGATTGCCGCTGTTGCCGGATTAGTTCCATGTGCTGAGTCGGGGATTAGCACCACTTTTTTGGCATTGCCCTTTGCCCTGTGATAGGCGGCGATCAGTGAAATTCCCACAAATTCGCCCTGTGCCCCGGCTGTGGGTTGAAAGGTAAATCCATCCATTCCGCTGACGGCTTTGAGCACTTGCTCCATTTCCCAGATGACTTGCAGGGCGGGTTGGGTGTTTTCAGATAGGGGATGCAATCCCGCGATCTGCGGAATGCGCGCAGCTTTCTCATGTACTCTGGGATTGTATTTCATGGTACAGGACCCCAGAGGATAAAAATGCGTATCAATGCTGAAATTCATCTGTGAAAGCGCGGTGTAGTGGCGCACGAGTTCCAGTTCGCTCACTTCGGGGAGATTTGGTGGCACATCGCGGCGCATGGTTTCGGGTATTTCTGTTCCTGAATCTACCGCAGCGGGAAATGCGACACAGCGCCTGTCTGGCGCGCCGCGTTCAAAAATCAACTTATCGCGATCCATTACAATGTCCTCCACGCATCGATCAGGCGATCAATATCGGTGTCTGTGCGTTTTTCCGTGACGCACGTCAGAATACAATTTTCGAGTGTGGGGTAAAATCGGCCCAGGTCAATGCCGGCTTCGATACCCCGATGCCGCAAAGCGGTCAGGATATCCGATGCTTTGCGGTCCGTTTCCAGAACAAATTCGTTAAATATTGGACCGGAGAATGTCTGGCGCACACCGTCTAATGCGGTCAATGCCTGCAAAGCGCGATGGCTTTGGTGCCAGTTCAATTCGCCAACTTCGCGGAAGCCCTGTGGTCCGACCGAGGATAGGTACACGGTGGTTGCGGTTGCGCAAAGGGTCTGGTTGGTGCAAATATTCGATGTGGCGCGTTCGCGTCGAATGTGTTGCTCGCGCGTTTGCAATGTCAGTACAAAACCGCGTTTGTCATCTACATCGGTGGTTTGGCCGCAGATACGACCGGGCATTTTTCGCACATGGGCTTCCCGCGATGCGAAAAAGCCGACATAAGGTCCGCCATAAGACAGGGGCAGACCCAATGGCTGTCCGTCGCCTATGACTATATCGGCGCCGAAGTCGCCCGGTGGGCGAATCGCGCTCAGGGACATGGGGTTGACGCAGGCCACAAAAGCCGTTTTGGTATTGTTGACCAGGTCGCCAATTTCGTCTAAGGACTCGAGCACACCTAAAAAATTTGGATTTTGTACGACCACGGCTGCGGTATTGTCGGTCAATTCGCGCTTCAAAGCGGCGATATCCAATGCGCCGGAGTCAGACCAGGGAATATCCACGAGTTCCAGATCTATCCCCCGCACATAAGTCGCCACTACCTGGCGGTAAAATGGATGCAGGCTGCGCGGCAACAAAACGCGCGTTCTGTTGTTCAGACGGACCGACATGAGCACGGCTTCGGCCAGTGCAGAAGCCCCGTCGTACATGGAGGCATTGGCGACTTCCATGTTGGTCAGTTCACAGATCATGGACTGAAATTCAAAAATAGCCCGAAGGGTTCCCTGGCTCACCTCGGGCTGATAGGGCGTGTAGGCTGTAAAAAATTCGCCTCGTGAAATCATTGCATCGACGACACTTGGCGAAAAATGATCGTAAGCACCCCCGCCTAAAAACGATAGGGATGTCTCATGCCCCTGATTGGTCAGCGAGTGCACAAAAGCCATCGCTTCCATTTCACTGATTCCCGGGGGCAAGTTGAGCGCGTTCAGACGCAGCGATTCGGGAACGGGTGCAAATAAATCATCTGTGGATGCAACTCCGATCACATTGAGCATGTGCTGAATATCGCACTCTGTATGCGGCGTATAATTCATTGTTCCTCACATTGCAATTTGTTCCAAATAGCCCGCGCGCGCTGGCGACACACGGCGGGGGTTTTATCATTGACCACGACAAAATCCGCAACTGCGACTTTGTCTTCTTCGGGCAATTGCGCGGATAGGCGCGCCACAACTTCGGCTTTGGAAATGCCCAATCGCGCCATTGTCCGTTGAATCCGCAATGCTTCGGGGGCGGTTACCACCACGAGTACATCGACGATTTTTTTTGGATCGCCGCGCTCCACCAGCAGGGCCGCATCCACAACCACGGGGCGTTTGGGTTCTCTATCCAGAGCCGCGTGAATTTTGTCCAGCAACAACTGCCGAAGCGGTTGCCATACGATGGCGTTGAGTTTTTCGCGGCTTTCATCAGAAGCAAATGCCCGCTTGCCCAATTCCCGCCGTGCGATTTGTCCGTTGGAATCCAAAATTTCTTGCCCAAACACGTCGGATAGGTTGCGAATCACAATCGGGTCGCGGAGGACTTCGTGACCTACTGCATCGGCATCGATTACGCGAGCGCCGGCTTCTTCAAATATTTCGCATACGGTGCTCTTGCCCGCGCCAATGCCTCCTGTTACGCCCACAATCACTGTTCGTCCTCTCGGCGATATACGCGCAATTGTAAGGTCAATTCCTCAGCCGCATCTTCGGCTTCCCACCGCCGCAAGGTCGCGCGATTCCGCAGTCTTACGCATATATAAGCGAGCAGCAAGAGCAAGGTGAGATACAGCCAGATCAAATCGGGCGAAAAGAGTAGCGTCATCAGACTGAATCGCCCCTGCACATCATCGCGCCATCGCCGCTCAAATTCGCGGGGTGTTTCGCCAGTTACGCGAAATAGTGCGACTTCAAAGGGCGCGTCTGCTTCCAACTCGGAAAGCATGACCACCACGGCATTGGGACCGCCCAAACGGATCAAAAACGAGACTGCCAGCAAACTTTCCGTGTAGGCCAGATCGGCTTTTGCCGAGGGGAAGGATAGGACCTCATCGATTTCGGAAAGCGGGATTAATTTTTCGGAAAAAACCGCGTAAAACACAGCCGCGCTTTGTCGCAAGCGCCACTCGTGCGATGCCCACATTGCCACGCCTTCGTGAAACCAGACGGGCACGCGCGTGGGCGCAAGGGCGTGCAAAAATATATGGGCAAATTCGTGCCGCGCAACCTGTAGCAAATTGTCGGCGCTGGCTTGCAGAACAATGGTGCGCGATTCGAGAAATGCAACCCCCGCACTCCAATGTGGCAACCGCCCGTGTGTTAATTCTCGAAAAACAGCTTCAGAGGGTGCGAGATAAATCCCCATGGGAATTGCGGGCGCGCCGCCCAATTTGCGCCGAATTTCATTGCGTCCAATCAGGAGCGCGTTCAAGAATGCCTGTGCCCGAACCGTATCGGTATGCGCGAGGTGTAGCGCGAGGCCATCGCGTTCAAATCTGTGCCATTCTGTCGCGTTTGCTGCGGAGAAAGAGAAGAGGAGGAGAAAGCAGAGATACGAAATTTGCGTTGAACGGGCAGACATGGAGGGTGCCTCTGCGTTGAGGCGTAGCCTATATCCTTCGACAAATTCAGGACGACGGGGTACAGACGGGACGGCACAGGGGCCGTCCCATATGGTTCACCCTACCGCGGACGCTTTTTGGTCAGGTACTTGAAGAAATCGCTGGTGGGTGGCATCACGATGGTCGTTCCTTCGCCCAGGGTTTTTTCATAGGCTTCGAGGGTGCGCCAAAATTGAAAAAAACGGGGGTCTTGCTCAAAGGCATCGGCATAGATACGCAATGCCTCGGCATCGCCCTCGCCGCGAATCAACTGCGATTTTTGCAGGGCATCAGATGTGAGGCGCGTAACGTCCAGGTCGGTTTCTGCGCGAATTTTCAAGGCCATTTCCTCACCTTCGGCGCGGTATTCTTTGGCTTGCCGCGTGCGTTCGGCGCGCATGCGTTCAAACACATTGTTTTTGTTTTCGCGCGGCAAATCTGCGCGCTTCATCCGCACATCGAGAATATCAATGCCCAGTGCGAGTGCTGTCTCGTGGGACCGCTCTGTTACTTTTTGCATAATTTCCTCGCGGCTCGACGCTACTATCTCGACCAGCGTGCGTTGCCCCAGTTCTTCTCGAACGGCAGAAAAAATGATATCGTCCAGGCGCGATTGTGCATAAGAGACATTTTGCACAGATACCAGGAACTTGAGTGGATCTGTGATGCGCCACCGCGCGAAATTATCGACGATGAGGTTTTTCTTATCCTGCGTGTATATTTGCCTTGGGTCGGCATCGCTGTACAGCAGGCGATCTTCGAAGATGTGCAATTGTTGGATAAACGGAATTTTAAAATTCAGGCCAGGGGTCTGCACGGTGCGTACGGGTTGTCCAAATTCTGTGACAACGACCTGTTCGCGTTCATCTACGATATAACACGATGAATTCAGTAAAATACTCGCTGCGATCAAGATGACCGCCAGAGTTACGAGGTTGCGCATATCAATTTCCTCCTCCAACAGGCTTTTGCAGATTGAGAACATTGAGGATACCGCCCTTGCCGTCGGATTCGACGACGTACTTTTGCATGCCGGGCAGAATTTTTTCCATTGTTTCGAGGTACATTCGCGTTTCGGTCACGTCTTTTGCTTTGCGATATTCTTTGAGTACCTCGACGAATCGGTCTGCATCGCCCTGTGAGCGTTTGACCCGCTCCACTTTATAGGCGTCGGCTGCTCGGAGCATCTTTTCGACTTCGCCGCGCGTTTTTGGGATAATATCGTTGCGATATGCTTCGGCCTCATTGCGGAGTTTTTCGCGGTCTTCTCGCGCGTTGGCGACGTCCTTAAATGCGTGATCTACTTCCTGGGGTACAGACACGGTTTGCAGCTTGGCTTGATCGACGCGCACACCGATTTTGTAAAGATCCAGGACCGCCTGAATCTGTCTCTGAATCTCTTCCTGAATTTCCAGCTTGCCCTCTGTGAGGGCCTCATCAATGGTGCGTTGCCCAACGACCTGACGCAATGCGGCCTCGGTTACGTCTTTGATGGCTTTTCGCTGATCGTTGACCTGGAACAAATAGTCCTCTAAATCGCGGATGCGATACTGAACGATCAACTCTACATCGACGATATTCTCATCGCCGGTCAACATCGCGGATTCGGCTGTCACCTTCTGGTATCTCGGCGTGGGACTCACGCTGATGGTGCGAAAACCGACTTCGAGACGTTTTACCTCTGACACGCGCTCTTTCTCAACGCGCTCGATGGGTGTGGGCCAGTGGTAGTGGATGCCAGGATCTTTCAGGCTCACCGCTCGTCCGAATCGAAATACCACTGCTTGCTCATCTTGTCGCACCGTATAGATGCCACTGGCCAACCAGAGCAACGCCAGTGCAATCAACCCGTAATAGATGAGCTTGGGGTTGAATTGCAAATCGAAATTTGGACGATTTGGAAATTGATATTCTTGCATCAGGCCCTCCTTTCAGGACCGGGGAGAACGCCGTTTAATACGGCAGATTGACCTGTCTGAGTGTCCTGCATAGGCAGGTCGTCGGGGGTTAAGAATTGGCTTATTTTTGCAATGCCTTCAATGCCGCGCAAACACACATTGATACCTGCTACCCGATTGGCAAATTGACTGGCAAAGGCGCGATTGTCCGTTTGCAAGAAGGCCCAGGTATATCCCATTAAAAAGGTGTCGCCACATCCGGTTTCGTCACAGGGTTCAGCTATGGGCGCGGGATCGAATTTGTCGATCACAATATCTGAGCGGTCATTTTGAAAAATTGTCTCAGAACCGCGATTGCTGCGCGTGATCATCAATACGGAAGGCCCTGCGCACAGTACCTGCTTTGCAAACCGGCGTGTTGCGTCCTGTCCATCGAGTGTTTCGCCAGCGAGTAAAGCGCCTTCTTGCTCATTCATTTGCACGACATCTACGCATCCCATCCATTTTTTCCACTGCGGAGGTACGCGCCAGAACCGGCGGCGTTGTTTATCCATGCCCAGGGTCAAACTGTGGACATCCATCAACAACAAACCGGTGGCAGAACGCCGCACGCGCTGCGCGGTTTCGAGGGCGAGTTCCATTCCGGTGATAAAATTAAAGCATATTGCATCGCAGTCTAAAAACGGTTCGATTTGGGAAAAAGAGATTTGCGGGACATCATTGTGCAGGGTTTCGCATTTGCGCCCTTTTGCGTCGTAATCCAAAAAGCAATGGGGATTTTTGGTCGATACAAATCGGATGCCATCGAATTTGACATGTGGGTATGGCGCGAGTTTTTTTCGCACGATGGCCTCCATGTCGGCTCCTACATTGCAGATCGGATAAATCGCCACAGGAGAAGACGCGATCTCGGCCAATGCCAGGATGCTGTACAACAAACCGCCGTAGCTTTCGGTTGTCACGCCATCGGCGGTGTAAATCGTATCGCGGTTAATCGTGCCAAGCAACGCAATGCGCAGCTCATGATTCAACATCAGTCAGTTTCCGGGTAATAAAGAAACATCCGCAGATGACGCAGATGAACATGGGATGCATAAGAAAGCCAAATCAATCTACCATAATACAATATGGGTGTCAACTGTTAGCGGTCAGCGGGCGCCCACAGGGAGGCGCCCCTACACCAGATTAACAATATCATCGTAGGGGACGGCCCCTGTGCCGTCCCCAGCAGTTACCCCGCCTCTACAATTTGCAGGTCGTGGAGCGCGGTTGCGTCTAATTCTCGTTTCAATACGATGTGCGAGGTCAAATTTGGGTCGCGGCTTAAGAGTGCTTGCGCTTCTCGACGTGCGGCGGTGATTAAGGCGCCATCGCGGGCGAGGTCGGCAAAGTGAAATTTGGGGAAGCCGGCTTGTTGGGTGCCAAAAATATGTCCGGGTCCCCGGATGCTTAAATCGGCTTCTGAGATTTCGAATCCGTCCGTTGTTCGCGCCATGGCGTCCAGGCGTTCATGTGCCTCACCCGATAGCGCGTCCTGGGGGTCTGCAATTAAGATGCAGTAGGATTGATGTTGACCTCGTCCCACGCGCCCGCGCAATTGGTGTAACTGGGACAGTCCAAAGCGCTCGGCGTGTTCGACCATCATGACTGTGGCATTGGGTACATCGACGCCGACTTCGATGACTGTTGTCGTGACGAGGGTGTCCAGGTCGCCGCGCCTGAAAGCCGACATCGCGGTCTCTTTTTCGTCGCGTTTTAGCCGACCGTGAAGCAAGCCCAACCGGAAGTTGGCGAGTGCGCCCTGTTGCAGGTCTTCAAAGGCGGCGGTGGCGGCTTGCAGGTCGCTCTTTTCGGATTCGGATACGAGTGGATAGACTATATATGCTTGACGTCTCTGTTTCAGTTCGCTACTCAGAAATTGCAGTGCTCGGGCGCGGTCCTGTGCAAAACGCCATCCGGTGCGTACAGGGATGCGACCGGGCGGCAGGGCGTTGATGATGGTGACATCCAGATCGCCGTACAGGGTTAGCGATAGGGATCTGGGTATGGGGGTGGCGGTCATGACCAGAAGATGGGTCGCATTGCCTTTTTCGCGCAATAGGGCGCGCTGGACCACGCCAAAACGATGTTGCTCATCGACCACGATGAGCGCGAGATCGGCAAATGCGATGTCATTTTGCAACAGGGCATGTGTGCCTACGAACAGTTTTATTTTTCCAGAACCCAAGCCGTCCAGTATTTTGGCGCGTTGCGCCTTTCGCATGCGTCCTGTTACCAGTGCGATGTCTAAGCCCAATGGGGCGACGAGTTCCCGAATGGTATGGGCGTGCTGCTCGGCCAGGATTTCTGTGGGTGCCATTAAGGCGGCTTGCGCGCCGCTATCTGCAGCACATAACATGGCGTGGAGGGCGACCAGGGTTTTGCCGGATCCCACGTCGCCCTGCAACAGGCGGTGCATGGCGACGGGTCGCTGTAAGTCGCGGCCGATTTCTTCGATGGCGTGCGTTTGCGCTTGCGTTAGTTTAAAGGGCAGATTCGCCACGAGTTGTCGCGTTAGTGGTCCGCTGGATGTCAGAATGCGCCCGGGGGTGCGCTGGCGCAGCTTTTTTGCGTGTCCGAGGTAAAGCTGGATATAGAAGATTTCATCAAAAGATAGGCGTTGCCGCGCAGTATCTATATCCGTTGTTGTGTCTGGGAAATGGATTTTTTCAATTGCGTCTCGCAGGGGCATTATGCCACAGCGTTTGCGTATGCCTTCGTCTAATGGGTCTTCGATCTGATCTCCAATAGCTTGTAGCGCGGCGAATAACAGGCGGCGGAGTGCGCGGGCTGTGAGGCGGTCTGCTTTCATTTTTGATGTGGTCGAATACAGCGGAATAATGCGTCCGGTATGCAGCCGCTGATTGTCGTCTTCTTCGTTTGCCAGTACCTCTATTTCGGGGTGTACCATTTGCAATGTGCGCCCAAACCGCGTCAATTTGCCTCCGAGTGCTACGATGTCGCCTGCGCGATATGAATTTTTGAAATATTGAATTCCCCCAAACCAGGTGCAGGCGACTGATCCGGTCTGGTCTTCGACTGTCATGACGAATCGCCGACGCTTGCCGGGGATTATTTGCATGCTTATAATCTCGCCAACTGCGGTCACTTCCCGCTCCAGCGGTAATTGTGCGATCCCAACTTCGGTGGATCGATCTATATACCGATAGGGCACATACAATAGGAGATCGCCCACGGTGGCGATGCCGGCGTTTTCCAATACTTTTTCGCGCTTTAGCCCGATGCCGGGTAGTGTTCGCAGGGGCTGGTTCAAGTTTGAGAGCATATTATTCTTATTTTTTTTCTTCGCTGTCGCCTTCCTCTTCTTTCTTTTTTTTCCGCTTATCCTTAAACGCTTTAATTTTTTCGAGCACATCGGGCGCGTATTTGAGCAAATCGGTGAGGGACATGCTTTTGTCTTCGAGGGGGAGGAGTTGTGCTTTGCCTTTTTGTATGACGATGAATGCCACGGGTTGTACAGAGCCGCCTCCGCCTGTGCCACTGTTGCCGTCGTCTTTTTTTCCCTGTCCACCTCCTGCGCCAAATCCAAAGGATATTTTGGATACGGGTATCATGGTGATATCGCCTATAACAACAGGCTCGCCTACCACGGTTTCGGTTTTTACGATTTCACGCAGTTCGTGTAACATTGTTCGTACCATGTCTTCGATGGCCATATTCCCTCCGATAAATAAAGTCGCGATAATCAGCAGTCAGCGGACGACCACAGAGCCTGCCCCGTAATGCTTTTATACGGGGGGGTCGCCCCTACAAAAACCACCATATCATCGTAGGGGACGGTCCCTGTGCCGTCCCGGCAATTAGCAGTTAGCAGTTAAGGGGACTTTGCGCCTGATTTTGCGCTTTGTCCACCAGATTTTTGCGCGTAAGAGTCCGCCGCGCACGACCAGAGCGAGTGCAGCGAATATTAAACGGTGAAGATAAATGGAGAGTCTCAAGGTCCCCGACACAGCAAAGCGCGGCTGCACAAAATCAGGGGTGATTGAGATGTGGATGCGTTTGCCAAAGATGCGTTTGGTCGTTTCTATATATCCAAATAGACGTCCGGTGAAGGCGGGGTCGTCTGTCCCTAACTCCAGATTCAATTCCGCGTGTTGGAGTGCTATTGTTTTGGGCAAGCGCTTTAAAAATCGCGTCAGAATGGGGCGCGCTTCTGTAGCATAGTTCAGGTATTGTTTCGCCCTTGCGCGCAAGGTCTCTGTTGGATGTGATTTTTTTTTCGGCCTGTCCCGTTGTGGTTCGGCGGAGATATCTCTTTCTTTTTTGGATTCTGTTGTTGAGTCCGATGATAGAGGTTTCTCCTGGGGATGCCACGCGGTCCAGCGTCCGATAACCACGCGCAATTGCAATCCTCTTTTGTCTATCTCGCAAATAATACCCCATAGCCCGGCACAACCACGCGCAGAACCAGATATGTTGTAGTCGTTTTCTCGGTAGTATCCCGTTGCGCGTATGCGGATGGGCAAGAATATGAAAAGTATTAGAATAGCGAGGGGGATACCCAGCACAAGGCCAATGGCGATGAAGATTGATGTGAGCATTTTCAAAATAGGGCATAAATGAGGGTTAAAGTCAAGTAATTTTGTCTATGCACTTGACACGGTGGCGTGTAGATTGCAATATTTGGCGGTAGATGGTCAGGCAAACGCGATGAACAGGAGCATTTATGACGATACACCAACAGGTCAAAAACTGGGCGGCAGAGAACAGGATTTCTGCCGCGGCATTTCGAGCACTTTCACAATGGCTTATTGATCCAGAGTTTGCCGATTTTGTAACGGAAATTCAATTGCTTGTTGAAAATGAGGATATAGATGAACTCGAGGATGCTTTTCGCACCCATATCGAGTTTGGCACGGGCGGTATTCGGGGTAAGATGGGGCCGGGTCCCAATCGTATCAATTTGAGAACGATTGGAGAAGCGGCTCAGGGTTTGGCGCAGTACATTCTCAAATCGGGTATTGAAGATGCCAGAGATAAGGGTGTGGTGATCGCGTATGACACGCGCAATAATTCGGATGTTTTCGCGCGGGAGACCGCTTCGATTATTGCGGGTAATGGTATTGTCGCGCGTCTGTTTGATGGCCCCCGCGCAACGCCTCATCTTTCTTTCGCGCTTTGCCAGACGGGTGCTGTTGCAGGTGTGGTGATCAGCGCGAGTCACAATCCTCCTTCGGATAATGGTTTTAAGGCGTATTGGATAGATGGCGGGCAGGTTGTTCCGCCGCACGATAAAAATATTATTGCCGAGGTTGGTGCGGTTAAGCGTCTCAATAGTGTTGATTATGAGGAGGGGGTAGAACGAGGGCTGATTCAGGTGCTCGATGCAAAGCTCGACGCGCAATATGTCGAAAATTTGGCCGATCTTTCCCTTTGTGATGCCCGCGATATAAGTGTCGTATATACGCCGCTGCACGGCGTTGGTGCAACGAGTGTTGTGCCCGCGCTTCAGAAGCTCGGCTATGCTCATCTTCGCGTTGTTGAGACGCAGGATATTCCGGATGGCAATTTTCCGACGGTGGCAGGAGGGGTGGCCAATCCCGAAGATCCCGGCGCGCTTTCTCTGGCTATTGAAGATGCAAAACTAATTCGGGCTGATATTGCTCTGGCCAGCGATCCAGATGCCGACCGCCTGGGTTGTGCACTGCCTCATCCGCAGAAGGGCTGGGATGCCGCTCCCGAAGATCTCGCGATTAATGGCAACCAGATCGGTGCTATTTTGTGTTATTATATTTTGGCTTCGCTTAAGGATCAGAATAAATTGTCCGATGGGGGGGTTGTGTGCAAGACGATTGTCACGACAGATCTCATTAGTCTTATTGCTGGGCATTTTGGTCTGACACCGGTTGATGATCTGCTCGTCGGGTTCAAATATATCGGCGATGTGATTAACAATTTGTCAGAGGATCAGACTTTTGTGTTTGGTGCGGAAGAGAGCCACGGTTATTTATTTACCGATTTTGTGCGCGATAAGGATGCGGCTGTTGCTGCGGTTTTGCTCGCGGAATGCGCTGCTGAACTTAAAAGGCAAGGCCGCACGTTGCGGGATTATCTGGATGATATTTATCGCGCGTTCGGCTATTTTTGCGAGGTGCAGAAATCTACGTATCGAGAAGGTGCGCGGGGCAATGAGGAGATCGCGCAGATTATGAATGGTCTGCGCCAGGATCCGCCTGCTGCAATTGGCGGGCACAAGGTGGTTGAGGTTATTGATCGCCAGACCAATACTGTGCGCAATCTTCAGACGGGTACTACGCGCACAATCCAGGGGAGTACGGGCAATGTTCTCGCATTTACCTTGACGGAGAAAGGGCATACGCGGGTTACGGCTCGGCCCTCTGGTACAGAGCCCAAGATCAAGTATTATGTTTCGGCGACTTCGGCTGATTATGAGGACCTAACTGGGGAGGATCTGGCTCAGACACGCGAGAATGTCGATCAGTTCGCCAAAGAGATTGTCAATGGCATGCTCGATTCAGCAGAGCACGCGCTTCTATCTATGACATCATGACCCAATCAACAGACACCGGTATCAATCGAAATTTGACCAGCTACGGCGATCCGGAATTTAGCAAATATATTCGCAGGGCGTTTCTCGCGGCTGCGGGATATGATGGCGAAGATGTGGATCGGCCCGTTATTGGTATTGCATCGACGGCTTCTGATTATAACCCATGCCACGGGCATATGCCCGATTTGATCGAAGCGGTCAAACGCGGGGTTCTCGAGGGCGGTGGTTTGCCTTTTGTGTTTCCCACGCTTTCGCTGAATGAGATTTTCTTTTCGCCTACGACGATGCTTTTTCGGAATCTGCTGTCTATGGAGACCGAAGAGCTGATTACGGCTCAACCTATGGATGCTGTGGTGCTGATGGGGGGGTGCGATAAGACTGTGCCGGCACAATTGATGGCTGCTGCTTCGGCAAATATTCCCGCTGTTCAGGTCGTTTCTGGCGCGATGCGAACCGGTTCGTGGCAAGGTGAAAGATTGGGTGCGTGTACGGATTGCCGCCGCTATTGGGCGCAATATCGCGCTGGTGAACTAAACGAGCAGCAAATCGAAGGTGTGTCGCAGTCGCTTTGCAGTACGCCCGGGACCTGTATGGTTATGGGGACTGCTTCAACGATGGCGAGTGTGGTCGAGACGCTCGGTTTGATGGTTTCCGGTGGGGCGACACCGCTTTCGGGTACGGGAGATCGCCTGCGCGTGGGTGTGCGGTCTGGACGCATGGCTGTTGCTCTGGCTCGCGCAGGACGGCGTCCTGCACAATTGCTCACGCGGGCGTCATTTCTCAATGCGCTTGCGGTGCTCCATGCGCTGAGTGGTTCTACCAATGCGATTGTTCATCTTCTGGCTATTGCGCGGCGTGCGGGAACTCGACTTACCCTTGAGGATATGCACGAGGTGTCGGAACATGTGCCTTTGCTCGTGGATTGCAAACCCGCAGGTGCGGGTTATATGGAGGATTTTCACCAGGCGGGTGGGGTTCCCGCGTTGCTTAAGGCACTGGAGTCTCTGCTGGATTGTTCTGTGCCGACGATTGCGGGGCAAACGCTGGGCGATTATTTGAAGACGGTTCAATCTCCTCAGCCCTGGCAAAGTACTATTCGCACGCTGGACAATCCACTTGGCGCTACGGGCGCGTTGATTGTGATTCGCGGCAATCTGGCGCCGGATGGGGCTGTGCTCAAGGTTGCTGCCGCATCTCCCGAATTGCTCACCCATCGAGGTCCCGCGGTTGTTTTTGATTCTGCTGAGGACGCAGCAGCGCGGATTGATGATCCCGCGCTCAATATTACGCCCGATCATGTGATGGTTTTGCGAAATGCCGGTCCCGTGGGAGATGGGTTCCCGGAGGCGGGGTCTCTTCCCATTCCCAAATATCTGGCGCAAAAGGGGGTCAAAGATATGGTGCGGATTTCCGATGCGCGTATGAGTGGGACGTCTTATGGCACGGTGGTGTTGCACTGTTCTCCCGAGGCGGCGACAGGAGGACCGCTTGCTTTTGTGCGCGATGGCGATATGGTTGAGTTGAATGCAAAAGAACGCCGCATTGATTTGCTGGTCAATGCAGCAGAGCTTGCGCGTCGCCGCGAGGCTTTTGTGCCTGCGCCAATTCCCGAGCGCGGATGGCGACATCTGTATGCCAAATGCGTTTTGCCCGCTCACCTCGGTGCAGATCTGGATTTTTTGTGATAAGCCGTCATTGATACATACCCCATAAAAGAAAGGATACCTCTCATGGCTGACTATCAACCACTTGATTTATCGACGTTATGCAGTGCAGGGCTGGAAGTCCTGGGCGCAAACGCGAATGCCCCCATAGGCAAACATTCCTTCCGCGGTCTGCCGTTTTTGGTAAACGACGACGGTTCGAATTGTTTTATCGCGCTGGATGACGCTTCTGGGAGCGTGACCATTCCAATCAACCAGTCGGCACGCTACGTGATCATTGCCCATCGCCTGCTGGAATCCGATCTGATGGAGGGCGGCGCATTGGGGAAGACCGTGGCGGATTATTTGTTCCGGATGGCGAGCGGCGAAGAGATCCGCATCCCCATCCGTGAGCGATTTGAAATTGCACATCTATCCGACGGCGGCGCGCCCTTCCTCGCACTTCCGGACCGGAACGACCAACTGCTGCCGCGTTACGAAGGGAAATGGGCGGATATGGGGCGACGTCAGACCGAAGTGTCGCGCGGCACGGCCCGCGGTTACTTTCTGTGGGCCTGGGAGAATCCTCAACCGGATCGCACAGTCGAGTCGCTGGAGATTATCCCGGGTGGTCCGCGTTTTATCATCGCCGGCGTCACGCTTTCGCACCTCGACGAGCATCCCTTTGTACGTCACGGGAAGCGGGAAGCGCGCCTGATCCTGACCCATCCTGAAGACGCGGAAAAACCGTTTGACCTTAGCGTGGAAGTAGATCGGGGGACGGCAACTTATGTTCATCCACTGCCCGAAGCATCTGCAGAGGATTTCGTCAATGATGATTTCGCCGGTTGGGGAGAAGCGCAGAATCCCAGGTCAAGCCCGGCTTATGTCGAGGTCGCTGCCACTCCGTCGGCCACGATGACGGTGAAGCAGGGTGAGGAAAAGGTGGGCGAGGTCAAGTGGGGTGATGTCGAGGAGAAGAAGGTGGTTGAAACCCCGCGAATGCGCGTGGAGCTCCTGGACCGGGGACGGAACTGGGTTCACGTTACCGTCCTCGATGACGACACGGGCAAGCCCATCCCTTGCCGCGTCCATTTCCGCTCGCCGGAAGGCATTCCCTATCAACCTTACGGGCATCACAATCAGGTCAATTCCAACCTCGATAGCTGGCATATTGATATCGGGGGAGATCTACGGCTCGGACAAATCACCTACGCGTACATCGATGGTCGTTGCCAGGGGTGGCTGCCGCGCGGCGAGGTCATCGTGGATGTCGCTCGGGGATTCGAGTATGAGCCGCTGCGGACGCGGATGAAGATCGAACCGGGACAACGCGAACTGACTTTGCGTCTCAAGCGATGGATTCACATGAACGCGGAGGGATGGTACAGCGGCGATTCGCACGTTCACTTCCTCTCGACACAGGGAAGTCATACGGAGTCCCAGGGGGAGGATCTCAATATCGTCAATCTGCTCCCGTCGCAGTGGGGCAATCTTTTTACTAATACGGAGGATTTCACGGGTCGGCCGAGTATCTCGCAAGACGGGAACAATATCGTCTATGTCGGCCAGGAGAATAGGCAGCACTTTCTGGGGCATCTCATCCTCTGGGGCCTCAAAGAGCCGGTGATGCCGTGGTGCAGTGACGGTCCTGGTGAGTCCGAACTGGGTGGAACGCTGGAGATCACGATGAGTGATTGGGCGGACCAGTGTCATGCGCAGGGAGGCTCGGTCATCATCCCGCATCTCCCGAATCCGAATGGCGAACCTGCGGCACTGATTGCCACCGGCCGCGCGGATGGCGTGGAGATGCTGCGTCATGCGCCGTTTAACCATCTGGAATACTACCGCTACCTCAACTGCGGTTACCGCTTGCCGCTGGTTGGCGGAACGGATAAGATGAGCAGCGATGTACCTGTCGGTATTTACCGCACTTACGCCTATCTACCCGACGAGGAATTTACCTACGATAATTGGTGCAAAAGTGTAGCGCAGGGGCGAACATTTCACAGCGGAGGTCCCATCATTCACCTCACCGCAGATGGACACCGCGTTGGCGATACAATGCGGTTGTCGGGGGCTGGTACGGTGGAGGTCGAAGCGTGGGCGGAGAGTATTTTCCCGATTCATACGCTCGAGATCGTTCAGGCAGGGCGCGTCGTTGCTTCGACGGAAGACAATAAAGGTGCGCGGCGACTGGCGTTGAAGGCACAGGTGAAAGTGGATGGGCACACCTGGATTGCCGCCCGATGTGCCGGTCCCAACTATACCAGTGTTCCCCATCACGATGGCTGGGGGCGGGGGATATTCGCCCATACTTCGCCGATTTATATCGCCTGCGGTGGCGAGTGGTGGATGTTCGATCAGGAAGCCGCCCAGTATATGCTCACGCTCATCGATGGCGATCTATCCTATATCCGTCAAACCGCTGCCCGGCACGCTCCCGGCACGGCGACGCACCATCACGGCGAGTTAGACCATCTCGCGTACCTGGAGCGTCCCTTTATCGAAGCCCGTCAAGCGATTCACCGGCGGATGCATCAGTTGGGGATATCGCATTGATGCGGCAAGAATTAAAAATATTTGAACTGTCGGTATTGACAAACTGACAGATGTGCTTTAATTGGAAAGAGTTTCCCAGGTTCGTGGATGTGGAATTGTAGCCAGTTATACTTTGGAGGTTTATAAAATGACAGGCGCCGATATTGCGGTATATGATCCAGATGGACAACTTCAACTGGTCGTCGAAATTAAAAACAGACCTGGCGCGTCCGCCGAATGGGCCGCCCGCCTGCGCCACAATTTGTTGGTCCATTCATTCATACCGCGTGCGCCCTACTTCCTGCTCGTGCTTCCCGATTTTTTTTATTTGTGGACAGATGCCATGTCTGCAAGTAATCTGGCAAAACCAGACTATAAAATAAAGACTACGGGAATACTGGCACCATATCTTAACCAATTACCATGGGCGCTTAATGATCTAAGTAAGTATGGCTTCGAGATGATTATGACTTCGTGGCTGGAGGGTATCGTTCATACAGACCTTCAACCAGATGGGGTTGATCCAAATCTCCAATGGCTTTTTGACTCGGGATTGTACGAAGCAATTGCACGCGGTTCTGTTGCGATTGAAGCTACAGTATGATTGTGTACGTAGAATCAAATTTTGTTCTTGAACTCGCTTTTCTTCAAGAAGAACATGACAGTTGCGAGGAACTCTTGAGCTTATCAGAGTCAGGTGATATCCTCCTGGTGTTACCCGCTTTCAGTATTGGAGAGCCGTATGAGACATGGGTGCGTCGCTCAAAGCAGAGACAAGGATTGCATGAACAACTCAGTACGACTATTCGCGAACTTTCTCGTTCAAGACCTTACCAGGAGTCATCTCAGGATTTTCAAGACCTGACAAACTTGTTGCTCAGCAGTGTTGAACAAGAGAAGTCCCAACTTGATGAGATTCTGGAGAGAATTTTACAGACCGTTGACGTGATACATATAAATTTGAGTATCATCAGAGAAGCGATAAAATTCCAGGAGAGTCGCGATCTTGAACCTCAGGACTCGATCATTTATGCATCAATTTTCGAGCATCTAACTACAGCATCCAGGGGGCTTCGCTGTTTTATTACTCAGGACAAAGATTTTGCGAGTCCGGATATTGAAAACGATCTGGCAAAGTACGATTGCTTACGGTTGCCAAATTTCGCTAATGGTTTGGGGTACATCCGTAATCAATTAAAAGATTGACGCCATCCATCCACCATCCACGGGCAGGGCTGTGCCGGTGATCCAGGCGGCGGCGTCTGATGCGAAGAATACCGCGGCGTTGCCGATGTCTGATGGCAAGCCCAGGCGGGGTAGCGGGGTTTTTGCTTTGCTGTCTTCAATATCCTGTGGTGTGAGATAGTCCTGTATGGGCGTTTCGATGTAGCCCGGGCAGATCGCGTTGACGGTTGCGCCAAAGGGGGCCAGTTCCAGGGCGGTATCTCGCGTGAGGTTGACGACGCCGGCTTTTGATGCGGCATACGCAGGGCCGCCGCCACCGCCGAACGCCTGTACAGATGCGATGTGGATGATTCTTCCCGAGGGTTTTTTCAGGTGTGGTATGGCAAGTTTGCTGGCGACATACAGTGCTCTTAGATTTACGCCCATCACGGTGTCGTAGTCGGCAATGGTTGTTTCTTCAATGCCTCCGGGTATTGTGATGCCCGCGTTGTTTATTAGTATGTCCAATTTGCCAAATTCGGAGACGGTCCGTTCGATCAGATTGCTCACCGCTTCGTCATCCGATACGTCGGTTTGAACAAAGATCCCTTTTTGTCCGAGTTTTTCTATTTCCTCTACCGTAGAAGTGGTCAGGTCGGTGTCGTGATATATGCCCTTTTTGGGTGCTTCCTGAATATCGGCCACTGCTACACACGCGCCTTCCCGTGCGAGTGACAATGCAATGCCCCGCCCAATGCCAGAGCTTGCGCCGGTGACGATTGCCACGCGATCTTTGAGTGTCATCATTTCTCCTTCAATATTTCTGCTATCGCGTCGCACAATGGCCCAATATTATCCTTTGTCATGCCCGCCACATTGATCCGCCCCGAACGGACGATGTATATCGCAAATTGCTCGCGCAATGCATCTACTTGCTCGGGGGTTAATCCGGAAAATGAAAACATTCCCCTCTGGTGTGCGATAAATGAAAAATCGCGCCGTACGCCTTTTGTTTCGAGGGTATCCACAAATAGGGTGCGCATGTCGTTGATGCGGTCGCGCATGGCTTTTACTTCGCCGTCCCATTGTGTTCGCAAGTCGGGGTCGTTGAGGACTGTTGCGACAGCCTGTGCGCCATGCGATGGCGGGTTGGAATAATTTGTGCGGATGCAGATTTTGATGTGGCTCATGGCTTTTTCAACGGCGGTCTCGTTTTTTCCGACGAGGGTCAATGCGCCTGTGCGTTCGCGGTAGAGGCCAAAGTTTTTGGAGAAGGAACTGGCGACGAGGAGTTCGCAGCCGGGCCGGCTGAGAGATAGGAGGCCGACTGAGTCTTCAGCAAGTCCATTCCCCAGGCCCTGATAGGCAAAATCCACGAGTGGGATGATGCCGCGATCGGCTGTGATATCGGCTATTTGCGCCCATTGTTCGGCGGAGAGATCGACGCCGGTCGGGTTGTGACAACACCCGTGTAGCAAGACCACATCGCCAGCGGGAATTTGTCCAAGGTCCTGGATCAATGCGTCAAAGTCCAGGCCAAAAGATGCGGGGTTGTAATAGCGATAGGTTTCTGTGGGTACGCGAGCAGATTCAAAAATTTTGGGGTGATTTGCCCAGGTGGGATCGCTTAGCCACACGCGGGCATTGGGAAAGTGTTGATGTATAAAGTCGCCGGCAATGCGCAACGCGCCCGTGCCCCCTGGTGCCTGGGCTGTTCCTGCGCGGCCATTGACCAGTATTTCATGATTTGCTCCCCAGAGGAGTTCACGAACGGCTTTGTTATACGCTTCGTCGCCTTCAATGCCCAGATAATTTTTGGTGTCTTCATGTGTTAGTAGGCGTTCTTCTGCTGTTTTTACAGAGGCAAATATCGGCGTGTTGCCGTCGCCGTCTTTGTACACGCCAACGCCGAGGTTGATTTTGTCGGGATTTGGATCATTTTTGAATGTTTCAGTCAACCCGATAATGGGATCCGCAGGGGCCATTGTCAGCGTTTCAAACATTATTTTTTCCTTTGGTTTTGGTTGTCATCGCGGCCCCTGCTTAAACCATGCAGGGGCAGGCTATGGTATGAACTGGCCTGGGGAGCGGCCAGTTGTACCCCGTCGTAGGGGACGGTCCCCGTGCCGTCCCGTCTTATTGTCGCGGGCAAAGATACATACGCACACTGTAAAATGCAAGGCTACACCGAAATTCAACGTATTGATTTTCCCACCCCCCTGTCGTATCTTCATCTTATGTCACAGGCTGCATACAAAACCGGTGGAATTGCGATTGCAGATGCTTATGCCCATTGCAAGGCACTCACCTGCGCGCATTATGAGAATTTTCCGGTTGGCTCGGTGCTTATCCCCAAATCGGTGCGGCCCCATGTGTATAGTATCTATGCGTTTGCGCGCACGGCGGATGATTTTGCCGATGAACCGGGTATGACAGTGCAGGAGCGGCTGGACTCTCTCGCCGAGTGGGAAGCGCGTCTCGATGCGTGTCTTTCAGATCCGGTTGGTCCGATATTTACGGCACTTGCAGAAACGATTCGCGTGCATGATCTGCCCGTGCAATTGCTCAAGGATTTGCTCGCGGCTTTTCGCATGGATGTGACGACCCATCGCCACCAGACATATCGGGATTTGCTGACGTATTGCACGTTTTCTGCCAATCCCGTTGGGCGACTCATTCTCCATCTGTTTGGATATCGCGGCGAGCGCTATGCGCGGCATTCTGACGCGATATGTAGCGCGCTGCAACTCGCCAATTTTTGGCAGGATATTGCGATTGATTTTTCGCGCGGTCGCATTTATCTCCCGCAGGAGGATCTCAAACGGTTTGGTGTCGGGATTTCAGATCTGGGTGAGCAGCGCGTCACGCCGCAATTTTGCAAGCTTATGGATTATCTCATCAACCGCACACGGGATCTCTTTTTGCAGGGTTCTCCCCTGCTGGATATGGTGAGTGGGCGGTTGCGTTTTGAACTGCGATTGACCTATTTGGGCGGTATGCATATTCTGAAAAAAATTCGCGACAACAATTGCGATATTTTTCATCGACGGCCCACTGTTACAAAACGCGATTTGCCCGCCCTGTTGTTCAAGACGCTTTTTTTTAAAGGCTTTCGCTCATGAACCTGAAAAGACATATCGCCAAAATCGTGCGAGGCGCCCGAACTAATTTTTTTTTCGCCTTTGTTTTTTTGCCGCGCAAAAAACGCGAGGCCATTTTTTCGGCTTATGCGTTTAGTCGGCATACCGATGATATTGTGGATGATGCGGCTTCGCCAGAAGAAGCCCGGTGTCGTCTCGAGGCATGGCGTGAGCAACTCCACGCCTGCTATAAGGGCAGTCCCACCCATCCCATAGCGCAGAATCTGCAGGCTGTTTTGCGGGATTTCCCCATTCCCAAAGCGCATTTTCTGGCGCTTATTGAGGGTGTTGAGATGGATTTGACAAAAAATCGGTATGATACGTTTGACGAGTTGAGCGAATACTGTTATCGGGTCGCATCGGTTGTGGGGTTAATTTGTATTGAAATTTTTGGGCACCGCAATCCGCAGACCCGCGAATACGCCGTCAATCTGGGTCTCGCGCTTCAACTCACCAATATCCTGAGAGATGTGCATACGGATTGGCAACAGAACCGCATTTATATTCCTCAGGAAGAGATGGCGCGATTTGGCTATACGGAACGGGCACTGGCGCAGGGAGATTATAATGCCGCGTTTATCGACCTGATGCAGTTTCAAGCTCAACGCGCGTGGACCTACTATCAAACAGCCGAAAAATTGCTTCCAGCCGAGGACCGAGCTACCATGTTTTCGGCACAGATTATGGGCAAAATTTATGCCCAGTTGCTCGTGAAGATCCAGCGCGCCAACTACGATATTTTTGATACGCCCATTCGCCTCAACAATTTGCACAAACTCGGCATTGCGTTGCGCTATTGGCTGGGCAGTCGTCTCGCCTGGGGGTAATGTGAAACGCGTAACTATAATCGGGGGGGGATTTGCTGGCCTTGCAGCAGCTATCCGCCTTTGCGATGCCGGATATTCCGTTACACTTTTGGAGCGGCGGCAACAATTGGGGGGGCGCACTTTTTCATTTACAGATCCCGTCACGGGCGATACTGTTGACAATGGGCAGCATCTGTTGATGAAATGCTATCGGGAAACTCTGGATTTTCTCGATCGGATTGGTGCGCGCGACGATGTGGTGTTTCAACCTCAGTTCAGGATAGACTTTCGCCACGCTGTTGATGGCGCGTACACATTGAGGTTCCCATCCTTTTTGCCCGTGCCGCTGAATTTGCTATCGGGGTTTTTGCGATTTGGCGCGGTTCACTGGACAGATATTCCGCCGTTGAGAAAAATTGTGGCGGAGTTGCACAAGGATCTCGATACCCGTCTCACGGTGGATGCCTGGCTCAACCATTGCGGTCAAAAATCGCGCATGCGGAAGGCCTTCTGGGATCCGCTTTGCATTGCCGCCCTCAATCAGCGACCGCAAAATGCCAGTGCTCGATATCTTCAAGCCGTGCTGCGAGAAGCTTTTTGGGGAGAACCAGATGGCGCGCGTTTGGGATATGCGCGGACGGGACTGAGCGGCTTATTTGTCAATCGCGCACGGGAATATATTTCAAAACGGGGTGGCGAAGTTCAATGTGGAACAGCCGTGACGTCCATCGTGCCTAACCCCTCGGGCGTTCGCATCCATACCCGCTCGGGAGATATGATAGACACAGATATGTGCATTGCGGCGGTTCCTCCGCTACAGCTCGCCAGAATGATCTGTGCGAAAACCTTTGCCGAACTCCATCACACGCTCTGTCAATACGAGCCATCGCCTATTCTTTCCGTCAACTTGTGGTTCGATCGCCCCATCATGCGTGAACCCCTGTGCGGCTTGCTCGGCACGACAATGGAATGGGTTTTTAACAAGCCCGTGCTCTATGGCGATCACGACCGCGCTTCTGAGGGCTATCTCACCCTGGTTGCATCTGCGGCGCATCATCTTTTACACATGTCAAATGATGACCTCATTGACCTTGCTTGTAAAGAACTCCATCAGGTCTTTCCCGAAAGCCAGCGCGCCGAGGTATTACACGCCAAAGTGATATGCGAGCACGCGGCGACTTGCGCGTTGCCATTTTCTCATGCAGTGCCCAAAACCCAGACGTCAGACCCCCGTCTGTTTCTCGCAGGCGATTGGACAGATACCGGATTGCCGCCGACTATTGAAGGTGCTGTCAGAAGTGGGTACGCGGCCGCAGATGCTGTCTTATTGAAATAGTTCGATGTATTTTAAGCCCGTCCCCGTATTGAACAGCACGACGCGCTCGCGCTCGCTAACCAGATTTTGTTCTATGAGTTTCTCAAGAGCAGCGAGGGTGGCTGCGCCTTCGGGAGCGGGAAATGAACCCACGGCAGCAGCCATTTTTGATGCGGATGCCATCAGTTCTTCATCTGTGACGGAGAGCGCACATCCACCGCTGTCGCGTATGGCTTTTAGCATCAAAAAATCGCCTACAGCAGCGGGGACGCGCAGGCCTGCCGCAATTGTTTCTGCATCGGTCCATGGTTCGGCGTGTGCATCTCCCGCGCGATACGCACGAACAATGGGCGCGCATCCCGCCGCTTGTACGGAAATCATGCGGGGGCGTTCTGAGCCAATCCATCCCATCTGTTCCATTTCGTTAAATGCCTTCCACATGCCAATCAATCCCGTACCACCTCCGGTTGGATAAATGACGACTTCTGGCAATTCCCAATCAAATTGTTCTGCCAATTCATAGCCCATCGTTTTTTTGCCTTCCACGCGGTATGGTTCTTTCAGGGTCGAGATATCGAACCATCCCTCGGCTTCTTTGCGCGATGCCACAATTTTTCCACAATCTGAAATCAAACCGTCGATCAATTCAACATGCGCGCCCAGGACCTTGCATTCGATGTAATTGGCCTGTGGTACATCTTTGGGCATAAAAATATGCGCTGGCAAGCCCGCTCGCGCAGCATAAGCGGCTGTTGCGCCACCTGCATTGCCGGCCGAGGGTATGGCAATGGCCTGAGCACCCAATTCCGCAGCTCTTGAAATTGCCGCCGACATGCCTCGCGCTTTAAATGATCCCGTCGGATTTAAGCCTTCGTCTTTGATGTACAGCTTTGGCACACCGATTTCTCGCCCCAGTGATGTCGCTTGCAACAATGGGGTGAACCCTTCGCCGAGACTTACCTGAAATTGCTCGTCTTCTACCGGCAAAACTTCGGCATAACGCCACATTGTTGGTACCCGTCCTGCGAGTTTTTCCCGGGGCATGGCTTTTGCAACTGCATCGAGATCATATCGGGCAAACAACGGCGCATCTGCTTCTGGACTCAAATTCCAGAGCTGGTCTTTTGAATAGGCTTTGTCAGTTTTAGTGCAGACCAGATCAATGAGAAATCCCATAAATACCTCCTGAAAAAGATTGAGAACTCGTCATAGTATGAGTCGCACTCTTTTTTAAGTCAAGGTCGAACTCACCTGACCATTTTTTGCTCTTTCAAACGCGTATCGGCGTATTTTTCGTCTCAACGTTGGTCTCGATATCCCGAGCAACTCACAGGCTCGTCCCTGATTGCCACCGGTAGTAAGTAGCACCCGTTCAATATGCGCCTGCTCAATTTCATTCAGGGTTTCAATTTTGTCCGGTGCGCTGGACTGTGTGGACCTGAGTACATCGAGATGTTCAGGTCGGATTACCCCTTTCTGACAGGCCAGGGCTGCGCGGTAAATGGCGTGTTGCAATTCTCGTAAATTTCCCGGCCATTCACATCCCGCCAGATATGCAACCGCCGCTTCAGAAACCCCTTGAACCTCCACGCCCGTATCGGTTTTCAAACGCGTTAGCATTGCTTGAACAATGTGTGGAATATCTTCGCTGCGTTCTCGCAGAGGGGGGAGAGATATGGTCACGGCGCTGAGCCTGTAAAACAAATCCAGGCGAAATTCGCCTTGTTCGATCATGGAATTGAGGTCGCGGTTGGTGGCTGCAATTATCCGAACCTGCGTTTGTATAGGTGATTGTCCGCCAACTCTGACAAATTCACCGCGGTCTAACACCCGCAACAGCTTGGCTTGAAATGCAGGCGAAGCCTCGCCAATTTCATCGAGAAAAAGCGTGCCGCCGTCGGCTTGTTCAAAACACCCTGCTCGACGGGTTATGGCGCCGGTAAAAGCTCCTCGCTCATGCCCAAAAAGTTCACTTTCGGCAATGCTTTCTGCTATTGCCGCACAATTGAGTGCTACAAATGCCCCTGACCGCCCCGAAGCCCGATGTATTTCTCGCGCCATCAACTCTTTTCCTGTTCCACTTTCACCATAAATCAGGAACGAAGCCGATGTTCGCGCTGCCAGGCCCGCGCGCTTGAGCGCAGATAACATGTCTGGACACGATCCAATCACCATCCCTGTCGGTGACTCGTTCCTGGGATTCTGAGACAGATAGTGTAGCGCGATTTTACCCCCAACCTGCAATTGAGAGATCAGAATATCCAGCGTCTGCCGCTCAATGGGATGTACGAGAAAATCACGCGCTCCCAACGACAAAGCCTCGAGTATTTTATCAGATGCCATATATTCACCCACAATCACTACGGGACACAGGCCATCAAATACGGGAAGCAGTTTTAATCCCCGTCCATCGGGGAGTGTTTCAGCGATAAGGACGAGTTCGGGGTTTCTTTCTTCAATGCGTTTCAAGCAGTGAAAAAAAGAACCAGCTATGCGCGCGTTTGCGCCCAGTTCTTTTAGCAGTTGCGCCAATTGCATTGCGCGTTGCGGGTTTCCATCAACAACCAATATGTCTCCCATAAAACCTCCAATGTGTAAGTTTTACAAGAGACATCATGCACATTTTGTGCCAGAGTTGACAAATTTTATAACATGTTGATAAAGAATCAGTTAAAGAGAGTATGAAAATTTTCGACTCTGATATCTGACGCATGAGTTGCGACAGTTGGCTCTCGATCTGTCGCTATTTTTATAAAAAAAATAGCGTCCTTCAAAAGAAGAACGCCATTTTTTTATCTGCTGCTGGTTTATGGGACCACGATAATTACGATGTTGGAAGGATCGCTGATCCGCCCGGAAAGATATGTGCGGACGCGATAGACATAGATGGTGCCACTTTTAATGTCGTTATCGTCATAAAAAGTGGACCGATGCGAACTTGCCACACCTATATAATCTCCGTCTGTTAAATCTTGACTGGAAGTACCCGGGGCGAGTTCTGCCCGTTGAACCACGAAACTATCGTATTCATCAGGAGCCGTCCAACTCAGGTTGATCTCGGTAACACTGCCATTATAAGAAGCCTGCAGGTTCGATGGTGGCACAACGATATTATCAGTTGTGGTCACCGTCTTGCTGGGTGATCGCGGACCTTCGTGGCCGTGGTGGTCAATGGCAGAGATCTGATACCTGTAAGTCGTGCGGTTTTGCAGGCCCGTATCTCGATATCCTCGATATGTCTCATCTACGGTTGTTAGATAAGTCAGCACATTATTATTCAATGGGTCCGCGCGATAAATCACAAAGCGGGCAAGTCCCGTCAGGGCACCGCCATTTGCATCTCTTATGGGGGCGTCCCAAATTAACTCAATTGTTGTGCCACTACTCGCCAAAACAGCGACAAAATTGCCGGGGGTAGCAGGTGGAATATCATCGATCAGTACCGTTGCAGAGGCAAATAGCGATGGGTCGCTTTCTGTGTTATTTACACCAACCGCCTGCACGCGATATACATAGGTCTGCTCCGCTACCAGCGGCGAATCGACATAAGTCGTATGCACGGTCGTGAAGGTCGTTTCGGCCTCGGTTTGCGCCGGGTCTGTATAGCGCATTACGCGATACCTGGCCAGTTCTGCTTCTGTATTGGCCGACCAGGTGATGGTAATGTACTCAATTCCAGCGCTTGCGCGCACATTGCGCGGTGCTGCCAAAACCGGAGGCGGCGCAATGGCCTGTGCAGAGACAAAGGCCGATAGTTCGCTCTTCTCATTGGAGGTACCAACCGCCCGCACCCGATAGATAAAGGGGCGATCTGCTGTGACGGGTGTATCCACATACGTCGTCAACACAGAAGAGAAGATCCTGTCAGGTGTTTCTTGTGAGGGATCTGCAAAGCGCAATATCTCATATCCCGTCCATTCAGGCTCGGTGTTCGCCGCCCAGGTCAAGGTTATTTGCTGCACCCCAGCAGTCGCTCGCACATTGCGCGGTGCTGCCAAAACCGGAGGCGGCTCGATGGCCTGTGCAGATGCAAAGGCCGACAGTTCGCTCTTCAAATTTGAGGGACCAACCGCACGCACCCGATAGACAAAGGGCTGATCTGCTGTGACGGGTGTATCCACATACGTCGTCAACACAGAAGAGAAGATCCTGTCAGGTGTTTCTTGTGAGGGATCTGTAAAGCGCAAGATCTCATATCCGGTCAATTCCGGCTCGGTATTTGCCGCCCAGGTCAAGGTGATTTTCTGCACCCCAGCAGTCGCTTGCAAGTTGCGCGGCACAGCAAATCCCTTGGTCGTCACAGATACTGGCTGAGACCGGGGTCCGGCATTGTCGGCCTGATCCAATGCTTTGACCGCATAGAAGTATCGCGTCAATAACTCGACAGATGTGTCTTCATAACTCGTTTGATCGCTCGATACTGCGGCGATAAGCGCAAAGGATGTATTGTTGTCGCGTGACCGGTAGATTTCAAAGGAGGTCAATCCGGTCAACTCATTGCCATTGCTATCTCTCGTGGGAGCTGTCCAGCTGATAAGCACGCGCTGGAAATTCGCCTCATCCAGACTGACGATGAGATCCGAGGGCGCGCCGGGAGGACTCTGATCGGCTGAGACCGTTGCGGAGGCATAGAGTGACCGTTCGCTTTCTTCGTTATTGGTACCGACAGCCTGTACGCGATATACATAGGTCTGTCCCGATATCAGTGGCGAATCGACATAAGTCGTCTGCACGGTCGCAAAGGTCGCTTCGGCCACTGTCTGTGCCGGGTCTGTATAGCGCATTACGCGATACCCGGTCAGTTCTGGTTCTGTATTGGCAGACCAGGTGATGGTAATGTGACCAATCCCACCTCTTGCCTGCACATTGCGCGGTGCTGCCAGAACCGGAGCAGATTCATTGGCCTGGGCAGAGACAGGGGGCGACAATTCGCTCTTCACATTGGCGGTGCCAACCGCACGCACCCGATAGACAAAGGGGCGGTCTGCAGTGACAGGGGTATCCACATACGTCGTCAATACAGAAGAGAAAGTTTTGTCAGGTGTTTCGTCTGTGGGATCTGCAAAGCGCAATATCTCATATCCCGTTAATTCCGGCTCGGTGTTCGCCGTCCAGGTCAAGGTGATTTTCTGCACACCAGGAGTTGCCCGCACGTTGCGCGGGATGGCAAATCCTTTGGTCGTCACAGATATCGGCTGAGACCGGGGTCCGGCATTGCCGGCCTGATCCAATGCTCTGATTGCATAGAAATACGTCGTGAGTAATTCGACAGAAGTATCTACAAAACTCATTTGATCGCTCGATACTGTGGCGATTAGCGCAAAGGATGTATTGTTATCGCGTGACCGGTAGATTTCAAAGGAGGCCAGTCCGGTCAACTCATTGCCATTTCTGTCTGTTACAGGTGTAGTCCAGTTCAGCATCACCCGCTGGAAATTTGCCTCGTCCAGGCTGATGATGAGATCTGAGGGCGCGCCAGGAGCACTTTGATCGGCAAGTGCCTGTCCGTCGGTGAAAGTGGAAGTATCACTGCGCAATAGTCCAAGTTCAGGATCTTGCACAACGGTTTGAACTTTGTAGAAATACACTTGATCGGTTACAACGAGCGAATCGACATAGGTCGTCTGCCCCGTGGTAAAGAGCGTATCGCTTGTTACGGGTGTGAATGGGCCTTGTGTCGATTGTGACCGCAAGACCAGATAGCCCAGCAAATTGGGATCATTCACGGGATTCCAGGATATGACAATGCGCGCCTGTTCATTTTTCGTCGCGCGCAAGCCAGCAGGCACTGGCAGGTTCGCGCCCGGTGCGCTTATGATCACTAAAGTAAGTGCTGGAGGTCCTGTGTTGCCACTTGAATCAACAGCGATGACCACATAAACGTGAAGCACGCCAGCTTCGAGCCCATCGGTATCGAGAAAATAAGTCTGGTCGGCTGGCACTGTCCCAAGTTCGACAAAAACATCTTTCAAATCGTCGGATAGTTCTCCCAGATTATCGAGGTCAATGCCCAGTTCTGTCGCGAGTGCGACCAGCGCTGTTTCCGGACCCTGTATCTGGAGTTTGCCCTGCGAATCTTTAATCCTGAAAATTCTGTACCCGGACAAGCCGGTCAATTCCTGATTACCCTCATCACTTTCTGGCGCTGACCAGCCGAGTGTCACCTGTTTGCCATCGACATCGGTGATAGCGACGAGATTTGCCGGCATAGCCGGTGCGCGCGTGTCATCGAGGACTTCTGCGCTCACAAATGCGGACAATTCGCTCGATTGTCCATCTACATCTACGGTGCTGAGTTTGTACAAGTATATTTTCGATACACTGACATCTATTGTTGAATCCACAAATGTCGTCCGTGCTGTCGTCACGTCGGGGACAGATGATTCGCCGCGCAATAGCACGAAGTCGGCCGTAGCCGATGTTGACCGCCATATCCCGTATCCCGCAAGGGTGGTGCTATTTACCGGATTCCAGTTCAAAGTGATTCGCCCAATACCGCCCTGGGCGCGAATATTGCCCGGCGAATTCAGAGTTACGCCGCCCTCACCCTCATATTGTGAGTCAATTGGATTTACGCGCTCGCGTCCGCATCCCCACATAGTAATTAAAATTATCGCAATCCCCAAAAGGCCGACTTGTAGTCGGCGCGTCCACCAGTGATTCATAATAATCTCCTCATGGCCCATTACTGATGATTAAAATTTTTTCTTTAACACAATCCCAACAGACTTTTTGCGAATATCACTGTTGAGATCAATTTTGATTCGTCGATCAATTTTGGGCATTTTATCATCCACGCCGCTGTGCATGAGCAAACGCAAACCACTGATCAACAAAATTGCGGAAAATCCAATACTCATCTGGCTCTTGGTGTCTCGATCACTTGTGCGGTTAAAAAGCCGTTCGGCTTCCCGCGCATCTGTCGCCGCCTTGTAGGCTTCGTAATTGTCGTTTGCATCGCGCTTAAAATCAATGGCGCGCTTGGCCATAAACGCACTGCCACCGAGAAATAAGACACCCAATGTGCGCCGTGCAGTAAAAAAAGACCGCGCTTCGGCAACAGGGGCCAAACACCCCAGAAAAAATGCGGTTGCCAGCACGACACAACACACTTTATACATCCGCCTATACATACTGACTCCTTCTCTGATAATTCGAGGGTTTAGACGAGAGCACATGACCAAAAGTTTCGGATAACTGACATATTCTATTCAAATCTTCTCTCAGCTTCTGCCTTTTCCCAGGTACGCACCACGCGAACGAGCCTTGTGCCGAGAATTTTATCGTGAAGTGCTCGGCTGTCGCGATCCCACAGCACCCAAAATCCGCTAAGCCCCAGTGTTGCGACAAAAAGCAGAGGCTGTAGAACAAATCTGCCCACCGCCTGTGACCAGGTTGGAACACCTCCCCCAACGCGCTCGACTCGAATACCCAATTCGCGCATTCCAGGGGTAAACCCGGAGCGCGCCCATCCCGATAGGGTCATGAAGACTCGGAAAACGAGTAAAATGACCAAAATGATGCCAAAATCGTTCCAGATAAGCATCGCCCGGCTCTGCGCCGCGGGGTCTCCCTCGATCAATCCAACAGCGATATCCTTCGCGTTTCCCACAAACCCCGTGATGTCTGACCAGAGGTCATCGGATTGATTGCCGCCACCGCCACCTCGTCCACCTCGTCCACCGCCACCTCGTCCGCCGCCTCGTCCACCGCCGGCACTTGCGGTTGGGGTGCTTGGAAAAAGAACGCTTTTGAGGAGAAAAAAAATTAAAAAAGGAACAAGCACTTGCATGGAGAAATCAATCGCGCTCGACGTGAGGCGTCTCAAGATCCCTGGTGGATCCGTCAGCGCACTTATACCCGCAGCTTTTGAATCAAAGTCCTTTAAGCGCGCTTCGATTTCGGCCCTGACTTGATCGAATCGCTCTGGAAATAGGTCGCGGTCCAGGTGTGCATAAATATCTTCGAGTTCTGAAAGCGAATAGTTCTGTAGCGATTCGACAAACGCTTCATTTTGGCTCTGATCCATGCTACTCCTTGCGGTCGGTTAGCGAATACAGCGTTGGGATCAGTACAAGGGTCACCAGCGTTGATACGACCAGACCGCCAATAACGGTAATAGCCATAGGCGCGCGTATCTCAGCGCCCTGTCCCACCGGGAATATCATACCCACCACAGTCATGATCGCAGTGAATACCTGCCCGGACAATATGCCGTCCAACGCGCCTCGGATGCTTTTGACAAGGGGCTGAAAATTGAAAATGCCCAGTGCCATGGGCAACAAACCGAGCACGGTTGTCGAGGTGGTCATCAAAATGGGACGCAGGCGCACTTTGCCCGCTTCTGCAATGGCCTCCATTTTGGGCATGCCCTCATCTCTTCGAAGCGTGTTGATATAATCGATGAGTACGATGGCATTGTTGACGACAATGCCAGCCAACATAATCAAACCAATGAGCACGACCACACTGATGGTCTGCCCGGTCAGGAGGAGCATGGCAAAAACGCCTACCAGCGCAAAAGGTATGGCAAACATGATCACGAAAGGGTGAACGAGCGATTCAAACTGCGATGCCATCACCAGATATACGAGAAAAATCGCCAATCCAATCGCCAATTGCATACTTTTAAACGACCGCTGTTGCTCTTCATTTTGTCCGCCCACTTTAATCGCAAAATCGGCGGGCAACTCCATCCGATCAATTTCGCGTTCGAGGTCTGCGACGACAGCACTCAGACTTCGACCCACCAGGTTGGCCGAAATCAATGCCACGCGCTCCTGGTCAATTCTGCGAATTTCGGCAGGCCCCATTTCCACCTGTAAATCGGCGACCACGCTCAAAGGAACGGGCGATGGGGCATTGTTGGGGCTGATGATCAACCGCCGCAAATCATCAACCGTGCTTCGGTGTTCCTCTTCGGCGCGGACGCGAATATCGACCCGCCGATCTCCTCGGGTAAATTGTGTGGCAACCTCTCCTTGGATCTGATTGCGGAGAATCTCACCGATGGCATTGATCGTCGTACCCATTTGCGCCACGCGCTTGCGGTTAAACCGAATTTGCACTTCGGGTGTACCGCCCTCGCTCGTTGTTTTAATATCTGTCAGTCCCGGAATGGTTTGCATGCGCGCCATCATTTCCCCGGCGATCGTCTGTAGTGACACCAAATTATAACCGGCGATTTCCACTTCGATTGGCGTGCGGGACGAAAATAATGATGGGCGGGTAAATTTTGTATCCACGGCGGGAATTTCCAGGATCAGTTGGCGCAAGCGATCCATTACGGCAATTTCGCGATCTCGAATAATGCCTTCGTGGAGTACGACATTGACTTCGCCCACATTTTCCCTTTCTTCTCCGCCGCTTCCCCCAGATGCCGATTGCGTACCGACAATGCTGTAAACCAGGCGCACTTCGGGTTGGCTGCGAACAATCCCCTCTATGGCTTGAATGGATTGCGTGGTCGCAGCAAGGGGCGTGCCCAGCGGCATTTCAACTGAAATTGAGAACGCTCCCTGGCTCATTTCAGGGATCAGTTCACTGCCCAATCTATTGCCAAGTGTCGCAGTGCCGCCCAGGAGGGCTATTGCCGACCCGATGACAGCAAGGCGATGCTTGAGTGCCCACTGGATAATATGCGGATAGATGAGATAAGCTCGTCCAATCACCCTGTCAAAAATCCAGAATAAAGGTGCCAGACAGGCCAGAATACCGCGCCCGAGCCATCCCGCGACCGTCCCGAGCAATCCCATTATGCGGGCGGGGCCTTCTACTCCTCCCTTGTGTCCACTTTCCTTTTTTCTTTTTTCTACGGCGGCAAATTCGCCGATCCATGAAAATTCCAACGAAGCCAGCATGGGTATGACCGTGAGGGCAACGAGCAGGGAGGCGACGAGCGAATAGGTCACGGTAAGTGCCTGATCTCGAAAGAGCTGCCCGGCAATGCCTTCTACAAAAACAATGGGGACAAATACGCATATCGTCGTCATTGTAGAAGCCACCACAGCCTGCCCCACTTCAGCCCCCCCTTTATTGGTCGCTTCACGCAGACTCATGCCCCTATCCTGGTAACGCTGTACACTTTCGAGTACGACAATTGAGTTGTCAACCAGCATGCCAATCCCCAGGGCGAGGCCACCCAATGACATGATATTGAGACTCACATCCGATGCGTACATCAGGAAAAATGTCGCAACAACCGAAATGGGAATAGATACGCTGATGATGCCCGTGCTTTTGGGGCTTTGCAAAAACAGATAGAGAACGATGATGGCCAAAAAACCGCCTAAAATAGCGGTATTGAGGACCTCGGAAACCGAGTCTCGAATGAATGTCGATTGATCAGATACGACCTCCATACGCGAATTACCCAGCAAATCGCCAGATGTCCGGCGGAATTGCGCGATGGCTTCTTTAACAGCTTGTGCAACTGTTACCGTATTGGCATCGCCCTCTTTATATACGGCCAGTTCAACACTCTCTTGCCGATCAATACGCGTAATCACCTTGCGTTCGCGATGCCCTCGGATCACCCTGCCCACATCGGCTAATGTGATAACTGTGCCCTGCCGCTGGCCCACCACAATATCCTGAATTTCTTCTATTGTTTTAAATTCGTTGAATGTGCGAACCAGGTATTCTGCCTCGCCATCTTTAAGTTCTCCACCCGTTAAGTTCACATTTTCCTGGGCTAAGCGGTTGACGACCTGAGCCAGTGGAATGCGCAATGCAGCTAATTTGGGCTGGTCAATCTCAACTTGAATTTCTTCTTCCAGCCCGCCATTGACGCGCACAGATGCGACTCCTTCAAGGCTTTCCAACTCGGGCTTAATTTCTTCTTCGGCCAGGAGGCGCAGCGAAATCAGGCTTTCGTCGCCGTAGAGGCCGATACGCATGATCGGGTCGAGCGAAGGGTCAAATCTCAGCAGCACGGGTTTTCTCACGTCCTGTGGCAGGCGCACCTGATCGAGCTTTTCTCGGATATCGAGTGAAGCAAAATCCATGTCCGTGCCCCAGGCGAATTCCACAACCACATCCGATATGCCAGGGCGCGAGGCCGAGGTTACCCGAATAACTCCGTTTACCACACCTACAGACCCCTCAATCGGTTCGGTGATTAAGCGTTCCATCTCTGAGGGTGCCGTGCCTTCGTATTCTGTGCGCACAGTCAGGGTGGGATAGGTGATATCGGGCAGCAGGTTAATCGATAGGCGTTGAAAAGCCACCGTGCCAAATAGTACTGCCGCAGCCACAAACATCGTTACTGTTACCCGTCGCCGGGTCGAAAATTCAATGAGTTTCATAGGTTTTAATTACCTCGTCTGCCTCGTGCTGGTATTAACCCTTTTTCTCGCATTTCAGCTATGAAAGAGCGAAGTTTATCCATATTTGTTGCGAGTTCAGGATCCTTTTTTACGCGCTTGTCGTATTCGGCTTTGACTTCGGGGAAGCGCTCAATCATGCGTTTCATGCGGTCTGTGGGATCACCGCCACCTTGCCCTCTGCCCCCACCTTGTTGTCCACCTTCATCCATTTGTCCGCGTCCCTGCCTGCCCTGTCCACCTTCATCCATTTGTCCGCGTCCAGCGCGACCTTGTCCACCTTCATCCATTTGTCCGCGTCCAGCGCGTCCGGCAAATGCGGGAGGTGCGGCTTCTCCTACGAGGCGCACGGGAGAACCGGGCCTCAAACCTTCTTGACCTACGGTAATGACTTGTTCTCCCTGGGAAAGGCCATTGAGAATCTCTAAACGATCGCTGTCAGTAAACCCAATTTCAATGCGCTTGCGTTGCGCCTGCCCGCGTCCAGTTTCGGGATCGGTTTCAAAGGTAAATACCTGGTTGCCTTCCCCTTCGAGCACGAGGGCTTTTTTGGGAATAACGAGGGTGTTTCTTCGCGTTTCCGTGATGATATAAACCGAGGCAAACATTCCCGGGCGCAGCAGGCTTTCATCTATTCGGGGTATCTCAACGGTTACTTTGACCGTGCCACTTTCGGGATCTACCACCGGGCTGATCATTTTTACTGTGCCCGTAAATTCTCTTTCAGGTGCGGCTTCAACAGTAATGCGTGCAGTCTGCCCTACAATGATTTTACCAAAGTCCTTTTCTGTCACCTGGATGCGTGCAAGCAGGGGATCGAATTTGGCTACAGAGGCCACCACTTGATTGTTGGTGACCATATTGCCCACCTCAATATTTCTCAGCGTCATAATGCCTTCAATGGGTGCTCTAATCGTCGTATAACTCAAATCGAGTTTGGCCTGTTCGAGTTGCGATTTGGCCGATGCGAACTGGGTTTTGGCATTTTCGTAAGTCTGTTTGCTGCCCAGATTGCGTTGAAATAAAGCATCTTCGCGTTCATATCGCTGTTCGGCTTCTCGATAGGAAATTTCTCGCTGTGCAACACTGATTTGGGCAGCGTCGGCGTCGAGCCGCGCCAGGACAGTACCCTCGCGTACGGGATCGCCTTCTTCTTTCAGGAGCGCGATGACCTGCCCCGGTCTGCGTGCTCGAACGTCAATCCATCTTTCGGCTTCGAGTGTCGTGTTTTTGAGAATATATGCAGAAATATCCCCTCGTTGTACAGTCTCGACCTTGACGGGCGCAGCAGCACCACCACCGCGTCCAGTACGTCCAGCACGTCCGCCTTGTCCTCCTGCCTGTTGTGCTTCTTCTTCGCCACAGGCAAAGAGCGCGAGAAAAAGCAGCACGAACCATCGGCAATTAGCTATTTTTTTTATCATTCTTCCGTCCTCTCAAATCTTTGAAGAAAGTAAATAATTACTCACTTATTTTTGCACAAAATTCTTTTCACTCGGCCTGATTGCCGGGGGTCATGTTTTTGCGCTGATGACGCCGCCGAGCATCTTGTTCGGCCATCATCTCATCAAACTGTTTTTGCTGATCAGGCGTCAAAATTTTCTGAATTTGAGCGCGGGTTGTATTTCTCACTTTTCCAAACTCAGAGCGGTAGGTTGTGTTGATATCGACCATACATTTGCGCCCTTGCTCGAGGATCGTGTCCAGTTGCGCTTTCTGATCATCTGACAGGTCGAGTTTTGCCACCATTTCAGACATGCGCACCCGTTTCTTTCCAAAATCACCAGACGCGAGACTTTCGTAAACAGTTCCTATCACTGCGCCAATCAAAAAACACAATACAATCAGGCATATAAAGCGGAAACGAGAAATAAACATAATAAAAACCTTTTAACGCGTGTTGTCTGATAGGACGAGGTCGAGCACGCGGTCTTTGGAAAAATCATCTTCGGTCAAACTCGCAACTTCTCGAACCTCACGGTCGAGTGACCCTTGCAAAAAAGCATCCAGTGTGACAGGTTCAACATTTCTGTCCAGGCGTTGGGTCAAAAATGCCAGAGAGCCAATAGAAATCAGCAATATTGCGGCAGTGGCGAATTTTTGAAGCCCCCATCTGTTCTTCATTCGCGCCATTTCTTCCCGGACTTTTATATCTATACGCCGCACAAAAAATTGATCGGGTGCAGGTGGAGACCAGGCAGCAAATAGTTGTCGCACCCGTACCATCTCGGCCAGTTCACGCCTGAGACTGTCGGACACGCGCAACAGCATTTCAATCCTGGTCCGTTCTGCTTCTGTAAGCGCATCGTCGAGATAAGCCGACAACAATTCGCGGTTGATGTCAATGGTGTTGTCTGCGTCCATATTCACGCCTCAATCCAGTTGTCGTACTGTACCTGCAAAATTTCGCGGAGTTTTGTTCGCCCTCGAAACAGGCGAGATTTAACGGTTCCTATCGAGCATTTGAGCATTTCGGCAATTTCTTCGTAGGCCAGACCTTCTATTTCTCTCAAAACGAAGGTCACGCGATATTCTTCCGATAGATCATTCAGGGCGCATTCGAGAATTTCCTGGAGTTCTCGCCGTTCAACGCGCACATCTGCATTTTGGGGTTGACCTGTCCAGATGCGCGGTGCGTCCCAATTTTCTCGATATTCATCCAGAGAAACAAAGCTGCGCCGATGTCTGGATTTGAGGTGATCTAAGCAGCAATTGACAGCGATGCGGTGCAGCCATGTTGAAAATAGCGATTGCCCTCGAAATCGTTTCAGGGCGTGAAATGCCTTGAGAAATGCTTCTTGCGCCAAATCGTCGGCTTCGTCGAGATCGCCAATGAGACTGTAAACCGTATTGTACACGCGTTCATGGTGTCGCTGAACCAGCACGGAAAAAGCCTCTGTGTTGCCTTCTAAAACCCGGGCAACGATTTGGATATCTTCAATATGTGAAAAATTGGACGATTTGGAATCGCGCATTGTTCCGACCCCTTAGATCTAAACCGCTATTTATCGGGTTCTGCTGTGGCATTGGTAATCCGTCTGATTCCCACACCTCTGACGAGGTCCAGAATCGACATCACATCGCCATAAGGCAATTGGCGGTCTGCCCGCAAAATCAGGCCCCCGCTTTCATCGATATCTGTCACGTGTTGTTTTAATAATTCCCGCAATGTCGGTTGATCGACGATCTGACCATCCAATGCCATTTGACCATCTGCCGATATGTTGAGAATATAACGCTTCGCGTGATGCGTTTTTTCCGCGTGTGCCATGGCGGGCAGTTCGACTTTGAGCGCGGATTGATCGATAAATTGCGTGGTTACGAGAAAAAATGTAAGCAATAAAAACAGGACGTCGATCAAAGAGGTCACATTGATGGCCGGCCGGCGCTTGAGGGGCATTTGCAATCGCATCCCTATTCTCCTTTGCCGGCGTCTTGAAACCCTCGGAGCTTTTTCAAAAGGGTGTTGGCGTATTTTTCAATTTCCAAAATCAGGCTTTCTGCCCGACTGCTGTATAAATTGTAAAATACGAGTGATGGAATTGCAATAAAAAGTCCGGCGGCAGTTGTTAGAATCGCTTCGGAAATGCCCCCTGCCAGGAGATTGGCCTGTCCTACGCCCACTTCCGAAACCTGTTGAAAAACTTTAATCATGCCCAAAACAGTGCCCAAAAGTCCCAAAAGCGGCGAAACGCCCGCTACGGTTTCCAGCACTACCAGTCCCTTTTGCAATACCCCCATCTCTTGACGTCCCTGATCCAGAATACTTTCTCGGATCTCTTCTAAGGACAAATGTCGATTGTCCAGCCCCGCGCGCATCACTGCAGAGAAAGGACCTTTGTGTTGTCGGCAGACGCTCAAGGCCAGCCCAATGTCTTCTGGTCCTTGAATATTGTCGATCACACTGACAATTTCGGATCGGATGATGGCGCGATGGCGCAGTGCAAATCCGCGCTCAATCGCAATGCCCAAAGCCAGTACTGAGCACAAGGTCAGAGGATACATCATGAGACCACCCTGTTCAAATAGTGCCCAGCCCATATTATTATCGCCTTTGCCCTTTTCTAAAAATTAAGTATTCAAAAGTACCCACAATTTCGAGGTACTCATCCGGGAAATCGGGTGGTAATGCCTTGAATGGTGCCGAGAGTTCAACAGCTTTCAGGCTCGTATCGCGCAACAGGTTATGGCCCTCATAGTCGATTAATTCGGGGCCTTCAAGCCGACCATCGCGCCAGATTCTAAACTTCACCCTGGTCGTGCCATCAATTATACCCAACTCGAATGCGCGGGGCGGATAAATATGGCGGTCAATATGGCGCTTGAGATATTGCATATAGGGCGCATAGTCCCAGGCATATGTGCTCAGTTGCAAGCCACCGCGTTCGATTGCGCGGGTTTTGCGGTTGTCCATATCTATGCGGGATTGGGGCAGTACCTCCCCACCCAGCACCGCGCGTTCTCGCTCTTTTCGCGCTTCATCGGGATTTTTCTGCAATACCTCCAGAAAGCTAAAGGGATTGTCGGTGGTTTCCGATGAGCGGTCTGCGCTCTGTGTTTCACTGCGCGACTTACCCTGCGCTGGTGTCGCTATGTTCTTTGCCCGTGATATGCCATCGGAAAATGGCAAGTGGCTTTCGGGCAAGGGAGCCGTTTGTTGATCGCGAGAGATATTATCGCGCTGTGCGAGCAACGGGGTTTCTTCGGGCGGGGCGTCGTCTCGATTTTGGGACACATCGACAAATTCAAATGTCAGGGGCGGTGACACGGGTATTTTTTCTGGTTGCGGCACAATGATCGCAGCCCGCCACAGCGGGTTTTCCAGGAGCAGGAGTAGAATGTGCAACAGAATGGCTGCGGTATATGCCCAGAGGTATGGATTGTCGAGTCGCATTACCATGTGCCTATTCCACCTTTGTTTTAGTTTGCTTCCGCGACTTCAATTGATTGCGAATGCATCTTCGCCCAAATGCCCTGGAACAAAGACATGCCCCCTACGTAAAAAAAGCCGGAGGCAAACAAAATCAGGAATGGCACGGGGAAATACAGACCTCGCGCAATCGAATATACCATGGCGATGAGTAAATAAAAACCGAGTCCAATTTCCAAAAATGACGTCATGTTTTTTCGCAGGGCGTAATTTTTGCGATACCAACTTCCATTTCGTCCGATAACGCGATACTTAGGGGTGCGATTAAATGCGGTCTCGTGCCCTCGCAGTGCCTGAATCACTCCGCGCGTATTGTTCAATGAAATCCCCATGCCCAGGGCGAGTACGAATGGCAAATACAGGATGCGCGATTTCCAATCCGAATAAATTTCTCGTTGCGAGTGGATGTAGTACCTCGAGATTACGCCCGTCGCGCCTATAAATAGGGGAAAATCGATTATGAACACCCTGAGCCATCCCAGGTCTTCCCGCAGAACTATTGCGGGAAAAATGAGAATGGCGATCATTGCCATCAAACAATATGCGAAATTGGTTACCAGATGAAAAGCGGCTTCGCCCTTCACGCGCCAGGGGAGATGACTTTTCAACAGGGTCTTTAGTGTTTTTTTGGCCGTCTGAACTGAGCCTTTTGCCCACCGAAATTGCTGTAACTTCCAGGCATTTACTTCCACGGGGATTTCCGCCGGTGTTACAGTATCCTCAAGATAGACAAATCTCCAGCCCGCCAATTGCGCGCGATAGCTCAAATCGAGGTCTTCGGTCAAGGTATCGTGCTGCCAGCCGCCGGCTTCATCGATACAAGCCCGGCGCCAGACACCTGCTGTGCCGTTAAAATTGAAGAACAGACCCGAGCGGCTTCGCGCACCGTGTTCCATAACAAAATGGCCGTCGAGATAAATGGCCTGTACGCGTGTCAAAATGGAATAGTCCTGATTCAGATGCCCCCAGCGCGTCTGAACCATGCCGACCTGCGGTTCGACGAAATGCGGGATGGTTTTGTTCAAAAAGTCTGGTGGTGGCAGAAAATCGGCGTCAAAAATTGCGATCAATTCACCCCGTGCAACCCGCAATCCCTCTGCGAGAGCACCGGCTTTATACCCGGTGCGCGTTTTGCGGTGTATCAGCGCGATATCCAGTCCCGAACGCCGCAGTTCATCTACACACTGCCCGGCAATGGCGGTTGTTTCATCGGTCGAGTCGTCCAGGACCTGAATTTCGAGGCGGTCGGCTGGATAATCCAGTTTGGCGACCGTGCGAATCAGTCGCTCGACCACATATTGTTCATTAAATACGGGCAATTGCACGGTCACAACGGGTAATTCATCAAAGGTACCGCGGGGAATGGGTCGTTTGCGACGGTGCTTGTAATAGAGGTGTACCATCAAGTGTCGATGCAGGCTTACGAGCATCAGCAATGCAAACACAAGGCTGTAAGTGGCCAGCAAAACGGATTGCCACCAGGCCATACAGATCTCCAAAATGAAAGTCAAACAGATGTATCACCAGCGCAGTGCAGCAAAATATAGGGTTTGGATACGTTCCGTCAAAGTATTTTGTGCCAATGCCCCGTGTTGTATAAAACATTGGGAAGCCCTCAAATCGCTTTGCCGATTACTTGACACAGACCGTTTGAGGTAACTATATTGGATTGCGATAAAATAGGTGCAGCGAGCAGCGTTAAACCACTACTCCGATTGGCTGCAATGTTCCAGGATCGGACTTAAAATAAAGGATTAAAACCGTGTACCAGGAATATTGGAATCTGACAGAATTGCCGTTTGAAAGTGTGCCGGATCCGCGTTTTTTTTATTCTTCGGTAGATCACCAGAGAGCACTATTGCAGATGTTTTACGCGATCAATACTCGCATGGGGGCTGCCGTGCTCACGGGCGACATGGGCTGTGGCAAAACCGTTGTGAGTCGCATGCTCATCCATGAACTGTCATCAGACCAGTATGAAATCGCGCTTATAAATAGACCCAGTCTTTCGCCGATTGACTTTCTTCGGGATATGCTGGGGCAATTGGGAGTTGATATCCAATCGGACGCAAGACCAGCCCTGCAACGGGCACTTGAGGTCCAGGCTGTCAAAAGTGCCAATGCGGGCAAATATACGGTCGTCATTGTCGATGATGCCGATGCTCTGGAGGATGAGAATACATTTGAGGAGTTGCAATCCCTGTTCAGTTTTCAACGCAACGGTCGTTTTTTTCTTACCCTTCTCCTCATTGGACAGACAGGTCTCAAGTACCGGGTCGAGGGCATTGAGTCATTGGCGCAACAGGTCGCGCGCCAATATCACCTCGCGCCGTTTAAGCGCGAAGAAATCCACGCGTATGTGCAAACACGCCTGGAAAAAGCGGGGGCCAAGCGGTCCTTGTTTGGCGAGGACGCGCTCGATGCGCTCTATCAAGCGTCCAATGGTATTCCACGAGATATAAACAATATTTGCGATATTGCCCTGTTGCTCGGTTTTGATGCGAAGGCTAAAACCGTCGGGGAGGAACAGATATTGAAAGCTGTTTATGCGGTTGAGAATTTGTAGCAATCAGCAGGCAGGCGGTCAGTGACCCATAGCAGGTTTCGAGCGGTAAAACTGCGTAGGGGCGAGGCATGCCTCGCCCGTCATTGCGGCATGGTGTTGAGCCGCCACGCCGCAGGCACAACGCCAGTCATCCAGAAGGAATAAATATGAAAACAATTGACCTCTTCAATCTCTATATGGGCGATTCACGCCCCGGCCCTTCATCGTCAGAGAGTAGTATCGGCTGTCTTAAGGTGCGTCTCACAGATGATTACAATGCCAGAGTTTCTCAACTGCCTCAACCTCCAATGTTGACCCTCAATGAAACAGGGCTACAACGCTCGCCAACACAAAAAGGTACCTGGCAAGCCACAGCAACTGTGTCCTGGAAAGGGCCTGGAGAAAAAAGTATTCTTCTCGACAAGGTAGCCGACGATGGAGGACTATGGGATTTATGCAATTTGCTCACTTTTATGACAGGTAGAAGCGTAGTTACAGGAGAGTACCAGGAAAGGTATAGACCTGATATATATGGTGACTGCTATGCAGTGACTCCAATTGAGACCTTGCCTGCAGCAGCACATGCCTGGCAAAATAGGGAGTGCTTGGTATCCAAAAATTTGCACATTGTCCTGCACTTATACAATGAGGCAATGAACGCCAACCTCTTGCAATCCCGCGCTGCGTTGTACTGCACAGCACTCAACATTATTCTCGACCAGCATGAGATGGTCTATGAAAAGGTCAGCAAGCCTATCCGTAAGAAACTTAAAAGAGAGATAAGCGATCTTCTCACAAAAACAACAGGACTTCAACCAGATCAAGTGGAACGGTATAGAAATTTGCTATATGGTCAGATTGATCGTGGCCCATCTTTGTTAGATAAATTGTTTTCGCTTCTGGAATCACTTGAGATTATAGACCCGTCGCCAACACCTGATCAAAAGACTCGTGTTCAATATGTTGACCGGGTACGTAATGTCCTGACTCACACTGGTCGGATACCAAATCTAAAAGAACTTGATGATGAGCAGTCCGAAAGATACACCGTCAACATAGTTGCTGCCGTAGTTCCCAAACTCATACGTATTGTCATTGGTCAACATTTGGGATTGATAGCAGGGGGCTATGGATCGTATTATCAGGTAAAAGATGACCTTATTAATTTTTTTCAAAACGGTGTATTTCGGGAACAGAGGTTTGCGGAGATCTGTGAACAAGTGCTTGAGAAGAATAGCGAACTTTACCAAAGGCTAAGTTGATGTATTATATCAGCTTGGATGCAGTGATGGCACTTCACAGGCGTATTATTGAAACAAGTGGCGGATCTGCAGGAGTGCGTGATCATAGCGGATTGGAATCGGCCATCGCACAACCCCGTATGACGTTTGGGGGACAGGACCTTTATCCTACTGTTGAAGAGAAGGCGGCGGCTTTGTGTTTTTCTGTGATTCGGAACCATCCCTTTTTAGATGGGAATAAACGGGTGGGGCATGCAGCAATGGAAGTATTCTTGATTTTCAATGGATATAGAATTGATGCTACCGTAGATATTCAAGAACAAATCATTTTGGGCGTCGCATCAGGAGAAGTTTCCCGCGAGCAACTTGTCGAATGGTTGAGAGAGCATATTTGTGAGCTAAATTGAGAACAGCTAACTGCTGACCGCTGACATAGGAGGAGATTATGACAAAAGAAGAGAAATTTCGATTTGATTTGCAGGGGTTTTTGGTTGTTAAAGATGTATTGAGTGCGGATGAGGTGAAGGCGTTGAATGAGTTGGCCGATGAGGTATGGCCCGCTGGCGAAGATGATGGGAACCGCCGCACGAGTCGCGTTTCAATGTGGGGTCCAGAAACGCAGGCGTTGTTCGATCACCCCAATGCGTTGCCGTATATGATTGAATTGCTGGGGCCTACATTTCGCGTGGATCACGATTATTCTATCTTTATGAAGAAGGGCGCAAGACGCGGGCGATTGCACGGTGGGCCAACATTGCAGGGGGGTGTGCCGGGCGATCACTGGTATAAATACCGCGATGGCGTGATGCGCAATGGGTTGACGGTGTTTACGTATAATCTCGCGCCTGCGCGCAAAGGGGATGGCGGGTTTGCCTGTATTCCCGGGACGCATAAGAGCAATTTTATCGCTGATATCCCCAGCGATGTGCGCAATTTTGAGCGACCGGCGCACTATGTACATCAGCCCGAAGCTGAAGCCGGGGATATGATCATTTTTACGGAGGCGTTGGTGCATGGAACAATGCCCTGGGAAGGCGAGCACGAGCGCCGCTCATTGCTGTATAAGTTCAGTCCGGGGCATTCGGCGTGGTCGCAGAATTATTATAATCCAGACGATTATCCCAATGTGACAGATCAGCAGCGACGGATTATGGAGCCGCCATCGATTGGTGGACGGCAAAAAGTGGTGATCTGATCGCCGAAGATGAAGAGAGGACATATCATGGGGCTTACAGCAGAAGAAGTTCAACAATTCAACGAGTTGGGTTATGTCGTTAAAGAATCCATCTATTCTTCGGACGATTTGCAGCTTCTGAAAGATGGGTTGACGGGTGCGATTCAGGAGAAGTGCGATGAGTTGATTGCCGAAGGCGAGCTGGATCGCGATTTTGCCGAAGAGCCGTTTGAGACGCGCCTGACCCGGATCCACCAATACGACCCGGAGGCCGCTCACAAGGTGTTGATGTCGATCTGGTCGGGTAGATTTCACGGGCCGGGGATTTTGAGCGCGTTGCGACATCGTCCTTTAATTGCGTGTATTGAGGATATTATCGGTCCCGATATTGTCGGTACATCGATTTATCGCATACGCCCCAAGGTGCCGGGCTATTCGCGCGGGGAAGTGCCGTGGCATCAGGATTCGGGTTATTCAATGGCGCATTGTTACGATTATTTGATGGTGACGTGCTGGATACCGCTGGTGGATGCGACGCTGGATAATGGGTGTTTGTGGGTGATTCCAAAGGTGCAGGATAAGGGGATTATCCGACATTATACGGGTGGTCACGCGGGCTTTTTGGAAATTGCACCTGAAAATGTTCCCAGGGGTGCGATACCGGTGGAGATGTCGGCGGGATCGGTTTTGTTTCTGACGAATCTGACACCGCATGCCTCGTTTGAAAACAAGACCGATATTGTGCGGTGGAGTATGGATTTGCGATATCAGGATTTTGGCGTGCCGAGCAATATCGGCGAAGTGCCCGAAGATTATATACCAGAGCGCGAGCCGGTGACGATGGCGTGCCATCCGGGTGAGGCGTATTTTGTGATTCAGGATACGCAAAATCCCGAGCGAGAGATGCGAGCTCCCGAGGCATTTGCCGCGATGCGGAAAGAGTGGGACAGAAAGAAAGTTCATGTTCCCGGACGCGGTTGGACGCCGTTGAATGAACGTCGTTGAATATGGAGAATTTACATAAATAGCTCACGATCAGAGAGGAGGATCGCTTTGACTTATAAAGTTGGGGGCAAGGGCGAGGTTGTAATAAGAAAGGAACTTCGTGATCAACTGGGTATAGAACCCGGGTGGATTGCGTTACAGCGCTTGGTGGATAATCGCATAGAAATTCAATTCTTTCCGCCGGAGCATAACAAATCCTTAAAGGGTAGTCTTGCTGAGTATGTGAATGAAGACAACGCATTTGATGATAAGGATTGGCATAAGATAAAGGAAAACGCCTGGGCAAAGGCCATTGAAGAAGAAGCTGATAAATGGAAATAATCAGGAAAGAAAAAGATGGGGATGAGAAAGAAGGACAGTTGAGAGGATTCTTGGATACAAGCGTCGTTGTTCGATATCTGACCGGCAGCCCTCCAGAAACTGCTGCAGAGGCAGTCCGAATTATACATCAAGTTGACGATCTTCAGATTACTGACATCGTACTGACCGAAACGGCATACGTTTTGAGAAGTCATTATCAGGTTTCGAGGGAAACTACGGTTGATCGGCTAATAGATCTCGTTCAGCGAGACAATATTGCCACTTATGCAATGGATAAGAATCGCGTGTTGGAGGGGCTGCGGATGTGCCGACCGTCTGGTAGGGTGTCTATTGCAGACGCGATGATATGGGCAGCCGCTCAGACAGATGGTGCGAGCGTGATCTACACCTTTGACGAGCGTTTTCCCAGCGATGGCATGGCGTTGCGTCGAAGGTTGTAGCTTTCCAAGCTGCGTTTATAATGGATCGATGGAGGAATGTATGGCTGAAGTAACTTATCGGGTTGAGAAATTGCACGGCAGGCCGATTGTCGATGGAAGTGATGTGCGGCGGCTCAGGATTGGGGCGGATCCCAATCGCTCGAGATTGCGCGGCGATGCGATGTTTCCCACGGTGGTTCGGATACCCGACTGGGTGCCTGCGGATGATCGGGCACATCCGAATGCGAATTATTATCTCTATTGTGCGTCGCATCACGGGACGAGTATTCACATGGCGTGGTCAGATCGGGTGGATTCGGCGGATTGGACGCTTTTTAATGCTGGCCGGTTGGATGATCCGCGTTTTCCCGGGCGCGGCGTGTTTGATTTGCGGCTGGGCAATGCGACTGAGACGATTGATGTGGTGGATGGTATTGTGTTGACGGGGCATGTGTCGTCTCCTGAGGTGATTGTGGATGAGGAGAGTCAGCATTTTATCATGGTGGTTCACGGGAAGAGCAATGATGATCAGCGATCATTTGTGGCGACGTCGAAGTACGGGTTGAATTTTAACCGTCCCGAAGTGGGGGGCGAAGAAGGTTGTGGTTTGAAGCGGTTGAAATTTGCGGATCGAAATTATTTGCGCGTGTTTACCTGTCATGGCGATTGGTACGGTTTTGCACAGCGCGGATTTTTTTTAGAGCCAGCTAATCCCGGATGTCCGTGGGATGCGCCAGAGGGTTGGAATACGAGTGATCCTTTGTGGGTGTCTGCTGAATCGTCGCCTATTGAAGATGATCTCGTCGCCGATGGGCTGGCGGGTGATCATCTTCCCAATGGGGGTTTGGGTCTGCGCCACGGGTCTGTGCGGGTGATGGAAGATGGCGAGACGCTGGAGGCGTTTTACAGCCGGAAGTGGGAGGAGCCGGAATATATCATGCGTTCGACTGTGGATTTGAGTGCGGGCGATTGGCAGGCGTGGCAGACGAGCTATCCTCCCGAAGATATGATTCGCGCCGAGGAGGATTGGGAGGGCGATGTGGTGCATGATTCTTATGCGTTCAAAGAAGGTGGTCAGTTGTATTTGTTTTATACCTGTTGGGAAGAGGATGCTATTGCCGTGGCGAAGCTGCATTGTGAATAAAAAAAGGAGATTATATGGCAGATGCTGAATTAAAACATTTCAGCACAGAGTTTGAGGCGACGTGAAAATTTTTGCAGTAGCACAATTGCCCTCAGTGGTTTCGATTGGGATCTGGGCACACTGGGGGCCTCAGTGTTTTAGATGAGTTTGCGTGGAGTATTCGCGTGGATTGATAAACAAGGGCGAAAGGAGAAGATATGACACAGGTTCCTGCACCCACTGAATGGGATGACTATCTTTTTGACCTTCAGGGATATCTCGTTCTGAAGAATGTGGTTTCTTCAGAGCTGATTGCGGAGATTAATGAGACGGTCGATGAATGGGTTACTTTACACGAGGCCGGACACAAATGGATCGGCCATGTTCGCGGTAGCGATCCCGAACCTGTACAGGGTCCCGATATTAAGTTTGCGAATATTATTGAGGGTGGACCAGCTTTTGAGGCGTTGATCGATAATCCCAACTGGCTTGAGTATGTGAAGCGCTATGTCGATAATGATGGGTTATACATCTGGGCTAACCATCTGTCTGTCAGTCGGAAAGGCAGCTATGTACCTGTTCATTCTGGCGGGCACAACAGGAGTTATCGCACCAGTTTTCGATATCATAACGATAATTTCTATTGTGGCAATTTCAATGTTCTGCTTGCGCTGAACGATATTGGTCCAGGGGATGGAGGTACTATGATTGTGTCTGGATCGCATAAATGCAATGTGGTTAATCCTTTGATTTTCGAGCAGGAGAATGGGCGACATAAGACTGCGGTTGAGGAAACGAAACTGACGCCCTATTTAAAGGAAATGCACCTCAATGCAGGCGATGCTGTTCTTTTTACAGATGCATTGATTCACGGCGCAAGTGTGCGGACCAATGAAGGGGAACGTCGTGCATTGATCTATCGCTATTCGTCTTCTTGGACCAGAGATCGTTTCGGGTATGAATACTCCGATGAATTGGTGGCGAGATTAACGCCTGCCCGCAGAAAGATTATTCGTCCTATTGAACCAGCAAAATCACCGATTACGCAGATGGATAAGGCTCTGCAAAGTAAATGAAAGGCCCACAGCATATCATGGTCGGTGAATATCTAAATGAAGAGAAAAAAAAACCGCTCGGATTCGAATCGCTGTCAGCCACTGAAGCAAACCAGCCACAAAGCAATCAGAGAATTCTCAAAAGGAGACCTAAATGAGTAAGCCGAATCTGTTGATTATTCACACCGATGAACACAACTTTCGCACATTGGGTTGCTATCGCGATCTGATGACGGACGATCAGGCGTTTATCTGGGGACCAGGTGTTAAAGTAGATACGCCTCATATTGATTCGCTCGCCCGGGACGGTGCTATTTGCGACAGTTATTATTCGTCGTCGCCTGTTTGCTCGCCTTCGCGTGCCTCTTTTGTTTCCGGCCTTTATCCGATTGCCACCGACGTCTATAAAAACGATATCCCCTTGAAAGAGGGGCTGACCACTTTTGCCGAAGTGCTCAAAAACCAGGGCTATGCCACCTCATACCTCGGCAAGTGGCATCTGGGTGGCGGAGCCAAGCCTGGCTTTGCGCCAGAGCACAAATTCGGTTTTGAGGACAATCGGTATATGTGGAACCGCGGTCACTGGAAGAAACTTGGGCTAAGAGAGGACGGCACGCCCTATGTTGCGGCAACGAACAACATCGGTGAACCTGCCAGCAGAGTAGATGGTGCCGACGAAAAATCGTTTACAACAGATTGGTTGGCTGACCGGACCCTGGAAGTTATCGAACGCGACCAGAATAAACCCTTTTGCATTATGGTCTCTATCCCAGATCCGCACGGGCCAAACATGGTTCGCGCGCCCTACGACACTATGTACAAAGACATGGTTTTTCAAAATCCGCGCACGATGGATTTTCCCGTGGAAAAAATGCCGAAATGGCACCGGATTGGAGACAATAATACGGCCTATGAACTGAATCAGGGTCAGATGCAGAGGTATTTTGGTATGGTCAAATGCATCGATGACAATGTGGGGCGCATTCTGACAGATCTGGAAGATAGGGGGTTGGATCAGAATACGATCGTAATCTTTACCGCCGATCATGGCGACCTGATGGGCGAACATAGACGCCACAACAAGGGGATGCCCTACGAGGGCAGTGCAAAGATTCCGTTTGTGATTCGCTGGTCTGAGAAGATTGCGGCGGGGAAAGTTGTGAACACTGCCTATACGACGGTTGATTTCGGCCCGACGATTCTGGGCATTATGGGGATTGAGGATCAAATACCAAATGCCCATGGGTTAAATGATTCTGCGGCGTTTCTCAGTAGCGAAAAGGTGGTGGACGACGATCGCATTGTCTATATGACCAGTGCCGCTTCAAACACTGTGACAGCTATTAGCCAGCGGTACAAATTGGTTCTCTCACAGGTTGACGATCCCTGGTTGTATGATCTGCATAAGGACCCGGATGAGCTGGTCAACTTATACACCGATCCCGAATACAAAGAGATTGCTGAGAATTTTAAAACTGAGCTGATCGCCCAGATGAAACGCTACAATGAGCCTGCGTTAAGCAAAGTCCAACTGATTTATGAAACTGGTAGCCCGGCCAGCCGATGACCCACCAGGAAGGAGTAGCGGATATGGGTATGTTTTCTATACCCGAAGATGCTGAGGAGCAGTTGGAAAATCGCGGATTTTTTGTGGTCAAAAACCTTATCACGGACCAAGCCGTTGAGGCGGTGCGAAGCGAGATTGAACGTGCTGTCGCTGGAGAGGTGGAATGGTTCAACCCGGATAGAAGGCGGTCTGACAACGCAGATCTGGACGGTGCAGATGCTGTACGTGCTGTGGGCGACCGCAACCTCTATAGCCGGGTTCTCTGGGAGGAGTGGCTCTCATCGGAAAACGTCGTTGCGCTCAATCGGCGATTTCTGGGTGAGAATATTCGCGTTCAGGGGACGCGCTTTTTCACCAAACCGGCTCGGCTGGGTGAGGCGACGCCCTGGCATCAGGACATCTGGCTGTGGGAGCGCGATCCATCGCGTGGAATCAGGGAATATAAGCGACGACATTTTAATTGCTGGGTAGCACTTGAGGCCGTAGATCTGGAGAATGGCTGTCTCCACGTCATGCCGGGGTCACACAAAGGAGGAGTGATCGAACACGTCTTGTATGAAGACAGCCTTCATCCCGAGGTTCCGCGTGAGCTTCCGGCTGATAGGACGCCTGAGCCGGTGCCGCTGGGACCGGGCGATGCCGTGGTCTGGCATTCTCACATGTGGCACATGAGTCCCCCGAATCCGAGCGACCGCACGCGATGGGGCGGTGTCATGATCACGTTTCTCGATGAAATGGCTGAAAAGGCGAATCAGGCCGACCGGGGGATGCTCATCCGCAATGGGAAGGTGTGTCCGTATCCGGGGCCGATTCGTGAATAAGGTGTGATGTATGACAGGAAGGAGACTGTGTGCAAAATTATGATGATTTTTTGATGGACGTCTATGAGTCCAGGGAAAGGATGGTTGCCGATCGACATCGACCGCGATTCCATTTTTTACCTCCAGAAGGTCGGTGGAATGACCTGAATGGCGCGATCTACTGGAATGGGCGATACCATATCGGGTATCTGCAAAAGATTGCAAATGGACCTGGTGAGAGGGATTTTTCCAGTTGGCAGCACATTTCAAGCCGGGACCTTCTTCACTGGACTTACCACAAAGCATCTCTGCGAGAGCCGCTTGAAGGCAAGAAGGGAGATTACTTTAACAGCGGCGACGCGATGGAAGGATGTGAAGTTCCGACGATCATCACCAATATGCCGCGCAAAGGGATCTGCATTTACCAGTGTCACGATGACCGGCTCGACCATTGGGTCCCGCTCGATGAGAATCCAGTCATTCCCATTGATGCAGGCTGGAATCGCGTGACGGACACGCTGAAGCCCGACGCTCCCTATCCGGAATGCGTGATCTTTGATCCCAGCGGTTGGAAGGAAGGGGATACTTATTACGCGCTTATCGGGAACAAGAACCACCGGCCCGGGTATGAAGGGGATTCCACAAGTCTGTTCAAGTCGAAGGATTTGAGAAGTTGGGAGTACGTCGGGCCCTTCTACAAATCGGATCGAAAGTGGACGGATGAGGTCGAGGATTGCGCCTGCTCGGATTTTTTTCCGTTTGGCGATCGACATATGCTGGTGATGCATACCCACAAGCCATTTCCAAAATGTCAGTATTACATCGGCCGATATGAAAATGAGCAATTCTACCCTGAGGAGAACGGTCAGCTGAGCTATCTCGGGGGCCTTCTTGCCGGTCCTGAAACCCTCGTTGACGATCGCGGGCGGAGGATTTTCTGGGGGTGGATCCGGGAGGGTAGGAGTTTGTCAAAGTACGGGTGGGGCAGCATCATGACGCTGCCGTGGCATTTTATTCCCGATGCGAATAATCGCCTCGAGATTCGTCCGATTGAGGAACTTCAAGCATTGAGATTCGACGAGCGTTCCGTCGATTCGGTGCAGGTAACGGCTGGACAGGAAATTGTTTTGGAAGAATTGAGTGGTAACTGTATGGAATTGCAGTTTGCTATCGATTCTGGAGATACAAACACTTTTGGGTTCAAGCTGCTTTGCTCTCCCGACTGTCAGGAAAAGACCGTCATTACCTACGACGGGACAAAGAAGGAATTTGTCATCGATTTTTCGGATGCGAGTCTTGCAGATGATCTCGCTTATCCAATGTTGGAAGGTGAGGCTGTCTGCTCGATGAAGCAGATCGTGCCATTTGAACCACGAAGCGAAGGACTATTGCGCTTCCATGTGTTTGTCGATCGATCGGTGATGGAGATTTTTGTCAATTCTCAGATTTGTATGGTTCAAAGAGTGTATCCGACTCGAGAGGATAGTGACCAGGTTCGGGTGTTCGCTTCGGATGGGTCCATTGTTGTGAGTGACATTATGAAGTGGGAGATGGATGCGACGAATCCCTGGTGATTGGGGATAATGAAGCGGATTAGACGCCGCGCATGGGATCTTTTTTTATCTTTCTGCACGCCATTTCAAACAGGTATTCGAAACGTGTTTTGAGGGCGTCGAGTATCGCGTGATCCACCACCTGCTCGATGATGACATAGCCGTCTTTTCGAATTGCCTCTATCGCATTTGCCAAATTGTCTTTTGCCAGTTCACCAGAGCTTTGTTCTGTTGAAGTGAGCGAAATGTTCATTTTGCGTGCCCTTCCCTTTGTTCTTCTGTTTCCACGATAAATATATGGTATCATCTGTGGCATTGGTGTGTCAACCAGATTCATAGTGGTGCCAGAAGACAGTTGATATAGAGATGTTGTCGCATTAAATTGGCTCAGGTTTATTTAATGGAGGAGCGTATGGCGAGACCGAATATTGTGCTGATTATCCTTCAAGCCCGTAAAACCCAACAGCTTTAGCGTTGGGATATAAGGGCTTGCGAATCCCTGCTTTCGCAGGGACATGCTTATGGGGTGGTGCTTTAGCATGGCGGCACATTGCACAAGGCAATGTGGGCGGTGAATCAACAAGATTCGTCCTTTGGTTTTACTTGACAGAAACGGAACATAAATATATATTTTTATTATGGTTAAATCATTCAAATATAGATTGCGACCAACGAAAAAGCAAGAAAGAATCTTGCTGGCGCATATTAACGAATGTCGCATTCTCTACAATCAACTCCTCTGCGCCAGAAAGCAAGCATGGAAAAACGAGAATAAGTCTTTGTCCCAGTATGACCAGACGAATACGATACCATTGCTGAAGCAACAACATGCTGAATTTACGCAAGTATATAGTCAGGTATTGCAACAAGTATCAGCAAGAGTGGATTTGGCGTTCAAAGGTTTCTTTCGTCGCGTCAAAGAGAGGGCAAAGACTGGCGAGAAAGCTGGCTTTCCCAGATATAAGGGACAGAATCGCTATGATTCTATCACCTATCCTCAGTTTTCCAATGGTTGCCGATTGGACGGCAAGGGCTTGCGATTGAGCAAAATAGGCTGTATTCGCGTTGTCCAGCACAGACCACTTGAAGGTATTCCTAAGTCTTGCACTATCACTCGCACGGCGACGGGTAAATGGTTTGCATCTATCCCTTGTGATATTGGCGACATAAGTAAGAAAACCGATACTAACTCTGCTGTTGGCATTGACGTGGGTCTCAATTCCTTTGCTGTAACCAGTGAAGGACAGGCAATAGCCAACCAGCGATTTTTTCGCAAAGAGGAAAAGACGCTTGCCAAAGCACAGCGCAAATGGGACGCAGTGAAAAAAAGACCCAAGACTGACGTTGTAAAAGAAAAGCGTCGTAAAATAATTGCCAGAGTGCATGAGCGTATCCGTAATAAGCGGCATAACTTTGCCCATCAAGAATCAAGAAAAATGGTCAATCGCTACGGCTTCATAGCCGTCGAAAAATTGAAAGTCCAGAAAATGCAAAAGAACAGGCGATTGTCTAAATCAATAGCAGACGCAGCATGGTCCCTGTTTCGGCACTGTCTCGAATACAAAGCGGAAGAGGCTGGTATTGGATTCAAGGCCGTCAAGCCTGAATACACGTCACAAGATTGCTCGGCATGTGGACATAGAGAAAAGAAAAAACTCTCCCAGCGTGTGCATCATTGCAAAAAGTGTGGCTATACAGCAGACAGAGACCTCAATGCTGCCATAAACATTTTGACGTTGGGGCTACAACGTCAGGCGGCTTGACTGCCAAGAAGCCCACTCGCAGAGAGCGTTAGCGTTGGGAGTAGTCACGGCAGATGATATGGGTTTTGAGTGTTTGAGTTGTTATGGGAGTACGACATATAAAACGCCGGTGTTGGATGATCTGGTGGATTTTAGCGATTTTTTGCCGACGCTGATGGATTTGGCCGATACGCCCATTCCAGAAGGGATGCCGTGTGATGGGCGGAGTTTTTCGCCTCAGTTGCGGGGCGAGCGAGGCGATCCGAGGGATTGGATTTTTTGTCATTATAATCCGCGTTTTGGTTTTGGCCAGGATCACGCGGGACAGTTTGCGCGGGAACATCGGTTTAAAATTTATCACGAAAGGTAGAAATTGGCGATGTTGACAAAAGAAAAAATCGCAGATATTCTCTTGGAAAACAGTCCGTATCTGGCGTCTGAGTACGGGGTTAAGAGAATTGGTTTGTTCGGGTCTTATGCGAAAGGCACGCCCACTGAATCGAGTGACATTGACCTTGTTGTGGAATTTGAACATCCAATAGGTTTTCGGTTCATTGAGTTTAGCGAATATCTTGAGGCTATCCTGGGCAAACGGGTAGATGTCCTGACAGATGCTGGTATTCAAGGGATTCGAATTCCGCACGTTGCTCAGAATATCAAAGAAAGTATTGTGTATGTCTAATCGTGTAAATATGGAGGAAATTTTTATGTCTGATTCGCGTCCCAATATTCTCTATATTATGTCTGATGACCATACCGTGAATGCCATCAGTTGTTATAACGGATGGCTGAATGAGGTGGTGGATACACCGAATATTGACCGCATTGCTGAAGAGGGCATGCGGTTTAATAATTGTATATGCAATAACGCGCTGTGTTCGCCGAGCAGGGCGAGTATTATTACGGGGCAATATAGTCATAAAAATGGGGTGTTGCGGTTGAATCAACCTCTGAGTGACGATCATCCCAATTTTGTGCGGCAGTTGCAGGCTTCTGGTTATCAAACGGGTATTGCGGGTAAGTGGCATTTGGGGTCTGATCCGGATGGATTTGATTATTGGGAGGTGTTGCCGGGGCAGGGTGCTTATTTTGATCCGTCGTTTACGCGCAATGGCGAGCCAACGCAGTATGAGGGGTATGCGACGGATATTATTACGGATTTGTCGCTCAATTGGTTGAAGGCGCGCGATCCGGACAAGCCCTTTTTGATGCTGTGCCATCACAAAGCTCCCCATGGTTTGTGGGAATATGCGCCCCGGCATGCGGATTTGTTTGCGGATGGGGATGTGCCCGAGCCGTTGAATTTGTACAAGCCGTTTGACAAGGTGTCCAGCGCGTTGGAGGATCATCATCGCACGATGCTCTCGCAGGCCGAGCGGATGGATGAGGGTCTGCGGGGAAGGGAGTGGCCTACTGGGCGGCTGGATACAACGGGGATGAGTACGGCCGAGAAGATTCACGCGGCTTATCAGAAATATGTGAAGGATTATTTGCGGTGTATTACGGCGATTGATGAGGGTGTGGGGCGGTTGCTAGATTATCTGGATGAGGAGGGGTTGACGGAGAATACGATTGTGGTATATACGTCTGATCAGGGTATGTTTTTGGGCGAGCATTCGTATTTTGACAAGCGGTTGATTTTGGAAGAGTCGCTTCTCATGCCCTATGTGATGCGGTATCCGGGGGTGATTGCGCCGGGTTCGGTGAATGAGGATATTGTGGTAAATGTGGATTTTGGTGCGACGTATCTCGATTTTGCCGGGTTGCAACCCGATGCAGAGGTGCAGGGCCGAAGTTTTCGCGCTTTGTGCGAGGGAGAGACGATAGAGGATTGGCGGCAGTCGGCTTTTTATGCGTATTGGGATGGGCCGACCAAGCACTATGGCGTGCGTACGCAAAATTATACGCTTGCAGTACATCGAACCGGCGAGCGCGATTTGTTCGATTTGGAGAAGGATCCCTGGGAGATGACGAGTGTGTACGGCGATCCGGCGTATGCCGATGCGCAGGCAGAAGTGGAAGCAGATCTGGCGCGGTTGATCGAGGAGATCGATATTAGTGCCGAGGAATTGCCGCAGGAGTGATGCGCGTGGTCAATTGGCTAATTCTGGCTAATTAGAGGCTTATTTGGAGAAGGCAGGGCGTGACGCTCTATAAACTCCGTTGAGGAGATAATCATGTCAGATGTACTCAGGTTTATCACGCAGGACGATGTGCAGGTGGATGAATTGCCGTGGGGACCGCATGAGTGGATCAGTCGGGAGGGATTGACCGAGGCAGGTCATTTGTTGCTGGTGCGGGTGACGATGCCGCCGGGCAAGGCGCACGCGTTTCATCGCCATCCGTGTATGGAAGAGATTATTTATGTGATTTCGGGAACAGCAGAACAGTGGGTGAATAGGGATTCACGAATTTTGGGACCGGGAGATGCGGCGCATATTCCGATGGATATGGTGCATGGGACGTATAATGCCGGGGATGAGGATCTGGTATTTCTGGCGATTTTGTCTCCCGCTAAATTCGATGGTGAGGTGTTGGTTGATGTGTCGGGGGATGAACCGTGGGTCAATATGAGGGTTTAGCATGTCAAATACACGTCCGAATATTGTTTATATCCTCGCCGATGACATGGGCTATGGCGATGTGGGGTGTTATAATCCGCAGTCGAAAATCCCCACGCCATATATGGATCGGTTGGCGCGTGAGGGGATGCGGTTTACGGATGCACATTCGCCTTCGGCGGTGTGTACGCCCACGCGATACGGCATTTTGACCGGGCGTTATTGCTGGCGCACAGAACTGAAGAGCCATGTATTGTTCAATTACGAACTGCCATTGATTGAACCCGAGCGCGTGACGGTGGCTTCTTTGTTGAAAAGATGTGGATATCACACGGGGTGTTTTGGCAAGTGGCATTTGGGTTTGGGCTGGGGGGTGAAGGATGGTGAGGTGTTTGATTTTGATCTGCCTTTGCCCTGGCCGGGTGGGTCACCTGATCCGGTGGAGGAAGATAAGATCGATTTTTCAAAGCCGATTACGGGTGGACCCGTTGAATTGGGATTTGACAGATTTTACGGAACATCGGGTTGTTCGACGGCGCAGCCGCCTTATTGTTTTATCGATCAGGATCAGACGGTGGGTATTCCGAGTGTACAGAAGCCGGTTGAGATGGCGGGTGGTCGGCGCGGTTTGATGGTTCCGGATTGGGACCACAAGGAAGCGGATCCGATTTTTACTGAGAAAGCTGTGGCGTATATTGAGGAGCGGGCGCAGGATGAAGATAAGCCCTTTTTTCTTTATCTGGCGGCTTCTGCGCCGCATGAACCGTGTACGGTTGCGTGTGTGCCGGAGTTTTTGCGCGGTGCGAGTGAGGCAGGTCCCCGGGGGGATATGGTCGCGCTGTTTGACTGGATGGTGGGGCAGGTGATGGATGCGCTGGATCGCTGTGGTTTGGCGGATGATACGCTGGTTATAGTGACGAGTGACAATGGTGCATTGCCCGGGTGTAATGGTCGCACGTATGGCCATAAGTCCTGCGGTGATTGGCGCGGTTTTAAGGGGTTTATCTGGGAGGGCGGACACAGAGAGCCGTTTATCGCGCGCTGGCCGGGTGTTGTTGCGCCCAATTCGGTTTGCGATGCGTTGGTCGGGCTGCAGGATTTTATGGCGACTGTGGCGGATATTGTGGGTGAGGAGAATGCGGGCGAAGATAGTGCGAGTTTTTTGCCCGCATTGAAGGATGAGAACGAGCTTGTTCGCAATGATCTGATACACCATTCCTGCATGGGGGTGTTTTCGATTCGGCGAGGGGATTGGAAGTTGATTGTCGATTGTGATAATTCCGGGGATAGCGGGCGTGGTGTGGATGGGTGTGCGGGTACGGGTCCTGTGCCGGGGTCAAGGGGTCAGCTTTATCACATGAGAGATGATCCGTTTGAGTCGTATAATCTGTTCAACCGCGAACCGGGTGTTGTGCGCGAATTCAGGGAGATGGTCGAGCGGTATATCGCAGATGGAAGGAGTGTGTGATGGCGTATTTGACAGGTGATGATAAAGAGGTGTTTCGGGAGAAGGGCTATGTGATCAAACGCGATGTGGTGACGCCCGAACAGATGGAAGCCGCGCGAGATGTGGTTTGGGATCATTTGCATGTGGATCGCAATGATCCTTCTACGTGGGTACAGGGCGGGAAAGAGGGGTCTCAGGGGATGGATGGTCAGGCGGAGTTTCACGCGTTGGTTTACGATTCGCCTCTGTACGACATGGTTGAAGAGTTGGCTGGCAAAGATCGTTTGGCGCCTTTGCATGCACAAACTACATCGGCAAATTTGCGGTTTCCACAATATGGCAAATGGGAAGATCCCAGGGGCAATCACATGGACGGTCACGGGCTTGGCAGCGGTGTTGTGAATAATTGGACGGTGGGTATTACGCTGTATCTCAATGATGTGAAGCGTCAGGGTGGTGGTACCTGTGTGTGGCCGGGTACGCATAAGTACATGGCGGACTATTTTAAGACCCATTCGCGCGTGAGTCTGGGTAAGTCGTTTTACGATTTGCCGATTTACGAAGGGGAACCGCGTTCGACGAGGCCGCTGGAGATTCTCGACTGGGATGAAGAGAATTACGAGGAGATTTCCGGGCCTGCGGGAACCGCGATGCTCTGGCATAGTCATTTGGTTCATAGCGCGAGTGTGAATTGTAGCGATGAAATTCGCATGGCAATTATTACGCGTTTTCGATGGACGAATTGGGATGATTTGAAATTTGAAGATCCGGATGATATGTGGGAGTATTGGGAGGGGATGTAGTAGGTCGCACGCGGTGCAAACAGGGAATCCGAGATGAAAAAGATTGGGCATCGGATGGGCATGTTGGCATTTGCGGTTGTCGCGACCGCAAGCACTGGCATGGCGATGGCGCAACCGACTGTGTATCCGTTTTTTCACAGGGTGGCGGATTATCCAGAATATTCGCTGCGCGAGTCGCCGCCGCCAACGCGCGATACCTTTGGCAACAGGATGCACATTAAGGGAGGCAGTCTCGGGGATGATTTTGCCAATCACCCGTTTCGCGGCAAAGTTATGAGGGTAGAAGAAAAGTCTATGTCAACGCTTCACATAGTTGATCAAACCCGCGATCAAATGCTCGAGGCCATTGACAATGGATACTATTTTCGATTGGCTGGTTTTAAGGTTTTTCGGGTTAAAGGCGTTGATCGCCAGAATTACAACATGCGGGTTGAAAGTGCAGATTCGTATAGTGATGTTGCGAGAGAACTGTACAAAATTTGGGGAAGCCGTTATTTGGGGATGCACTTTGGCGAATCAGACATGTCATATCTCAATTTGTCACATGGTCATGTCTTCCCCTTTTCGAGAACCCGCATTGGGCAGACAGCCGATTTTTTGGATCACTACCAGTGGTATGGGCAACAAACGGGCAATCGGATTTTGTCGCACCACAATGGAAGTCTGTGGCAATATGCTGGCTCGGATGCAGCAACCGCGCTATTAGGTGCTCAGTGTTTTTATCGCAACAGCATCAATCCGCGCGTGCATTATGCTTTTATCCGGGGAATGGGAAAACAATACGGCTTGCTATGGCAGGGATCCCACTCGGGCAATCCGTTTTGGCTGACGGAAAAACACAAAAGACATCTCGAAAAAAAAATTCTGGCGGCCGGTGCGTCGCTCGAACCAAATGCGCCATTTGAGAAATACAATTTACGCGAGCCAGCGGGGCGGGAACGCAGAATATATTTTCACAAAGTTTCCGATGCGGAGAGCAGTGTCAGTGCGATGCGTCGGTTGCTTTATACGATGTATATGTGGAACGGCGTGTTTATGGGTTGGGAAACAGGCGCGTTGAAAAGGGGCTACAACGAAGCACCTGAACTCTCTCCAACGGGCTATATGTTCAATCAGTTTCTGAAATTTCAAGATAAATACGGCACGCCAGGCGTGATGCAAACACCGATTGCCCTGCTGGTCGATTATCATTGTGGCTGGCGAGCACCAGAAGTAAAAAGGGAGGCTGTAACATTCAGGGTTTGGACAAAATTGCCGTATCGGGCGGGCGACCATTTATTGCTGAATCTCTTTAACATGCTCTATCCGGGGCACACCAACAATTCGCTTCACAACAGCCAGCGGTATTTTCTGCCAGACACCCCTTATGGCGATGCTGCAGATGTGCTCACCCACGATGTGCGCCCAGAGGTTCTCAAGCGTTACGGCGTTGTGGTCGCGGCGAATGACCTTGCGAGCGATCCTCTGTACACAGCCGACAAGGTCGAAGACTATGTTAGAGGTGGCGGGCAATTTGTGGTGACCGCAGAGAATGCCGGAAAAATGTGGCCGCAATGGAGAATTACTCTCTTATATGAGATAAAAGCCGGGATGACCCTGGCCTATAGGGATCGAGAAAATATTGTAGAACCCAATAGCTTCAGCTTTTTTACGGCGAATAATATTCCCGCTGGCGCAAGCGTGATTTCGACTGTAGAGGGGAAGCCCCTCGTGTACGAAATCGCTCTGGGCGAGGGAAAAATCACTCTGGTGATGAGCGCGTTCGGCATAAATCGCGAGGCTCTGAGCTACGCTTGGCCCGATCGCGAAGATATTCAAAAGCATCATCAAGGATATACCACAGAGTTTGATGACTTGTTCAACAATGACAGGATGCTTCCATATCCCTATGTTTTGACAGAACACATGCGTTGTGTTCTGGATGCCGCATTCAGGTCGCAACAGTTGTTCTCCGTAGGAGATGGGCTTTCTCATATCGCGAATCGTTTAGGCGATGGGGAATATCTCGTTGGCATATTTAACGATGCGCTGGATACTCGACCATTCAAAATTCAATCCCATGTCGGTGAAATTGACGCGATAACGGAGCGGGAGCTTTTGGATTTGGATTTGAAACGGGAAGCGTTCTTTTTTCCCCATGAGTTTGAGGACAAATTGAAGCAACAGGTGGATGACGCGCATTATATCAGTGGCTCAAATGTGCGCATTTTCCATGTGAAGCTCAAAGAGGAAAAGGTCAAACAGCTTGCGGAAATGAAGCCAAAGGCACAGCCCAGGGGGCAATATGTGAAGGTGCATTCGGTGGCGCATGCCACACAGTTGCTTCGCGTCTGGCCCATGTTCATCCAGCACCTTTCCGGCTTTGTCTTTAGCCCAGAGGCATTGCTGGATTACAATGCGCGGTATCTGAGGGAAGCCTCGCGCCTGTTCAACCGCAACAAAGTTGAGATTCGGGTTGATGCCCATGGCTGTTCGGAAAAGGAGCGGGTTGAAATATTAGAAAAGATGAAGCTGTTCCATCGCGCTGAACTGCTGGGAGACGATGGTGCGACGGTCTATGATCGCGACTATCAAAGTTTCGATCAGCTCTATACCGATATGCAGGGCGCGACTTATAGGGATTGGAAGACCGCGCCCTATCGAAGTGAGCCAAAAGGCAAAGTAGAGAAGCAGAATGCCAATCGCTATATTGTCGTGCGCGAAAACATCCGCAGCATAGCCAACGCCGTGGCACATGTGGATGGCTTCTTCGATACCTTTGGCGGCGTAATAATCGACTCCGGCTATTTGTATGCTGCGTCAGATGCGCGTATCGCCAAAGACATGGACTTTATCCTGCGCACGGGTGTGTCGGTTGTCCTGGACTTTAGTTCTGCGATGCAGGGCTACAAAGAGATCACCTTCATGCCGCAGCAGATTTACCAGTATGAATGGACGCAGACTTATTTAAAGGATGTTTTCTCTAAGATGAAACAGTTGAGGCTGCGAGATGCATTGATTCTGCCCGCCAGATTGGGACCGGATAAGCAAGCCTTCCAAAGCGGCGTTGAAAACTGTGCAAGGCTGGCCAGGACAGCGGGCGTGACCCTGCACTGGCGCAATTCGGTGCGCATGAATCTCAACCGACTTCGGTCGGCTTTGAATGCGCTGGATATCCCGAATTGCAAGGTCGCGCTTTCGACCATTACCACACAGGGGGCGAGCAGTCTGCGGGCAGAGTTGCCGGAAGATATCGATTTTATCCTATTGGGGCGTTCTTCCACGGCGTATAGCAACAATGTCATTTTGCCACTCAGCTCAGGGGTTGGCAAACCGCTCAATATCGAGGCGGTAACGCAGTCGGGCAAAGCCGTTGTCCTCGACGCGAAATACCTCTCGAGTGCCGAATTGGAACGCGATCTAAAAATGTTGTCGTGGCGGTAATGCGCTACGCGCTCTCTTTGTTTTTTGGAGGTCTGTTTTGCGTTTGTGTTTTGATCCAATTATGTGTCCAAAAGCCGTGTTGCCCGCTGCCTTGAATATTGCGAAGGCAGCGGGTTTTGATGCTATGGTGTTGCATTGTGCTTTTACGGCGAGTTCGCCATTTCATCCAGACGTTTCGGTGAGGATGATTCGCGATTATTTTGACGATGCGGGTGTGGCGTTGATGGGGTTACATGTGCGCGATTTGACGGGGTTGAATAACAGGGGCGCGTTGGATCCAGGTTCAAATTTTCGGCAGGTTGAGTGGGATATTCATCTGGCGCGGGCACTGCGCTTGCGGTGTGCAAGTTTTCTCAGTGGTGCGCGTACCCGCGAATCGCGTGAGGCTCTGGTGAGCGGTGTGCATGCGTTGCTCGAAACTATTCTCAATGTGACGCTGAATATAGGGAATGGGGTGAATACGTGTTTGGAAAGTGCGGCGGATTTTGATGCTTTGATGCCAGAGTTGCCCGAGCGCGCACATATTTGGCTCAATGCGATGTGTGTTGATAATGCTGTTGGAATTGTGGATAAGTATGTTGGGCGCATCGGGATGGTGACGATTGGGGAAGATGATGCGGATGTAGTCCGCGCGCTCAAAGCGAATGGGTATGAAGGGCCTGTGGTGCTCAATACCGTGGGTGGTTCTGTGGCGGATCTGCGGGTGAGGGTAGAAGAAATTTTAAATACATGAGGAGTTTTCTATGAATGTTATTCTTATTGTGCTGGATACCTGGCGTCGAGATCATGTGGGGTGTTATGGCAATTCGCGGATTCATACGCCGAATATAGATCGTTTTGCCGAGCGGGGAGCGGTTTTTGAGAATGCGTATTTTGCTTCGTATCCCACGCTGCCGTGTCGCCGGGATATTGCGACGGGGCGATACGAGTTTCCGTGGCGGGGTTGGGGTGGTATAGAGCCTGATGATGTGACGCTGGGTGGGACGGTGCATGAGGCGGGTAAGGTGTCCTACTTTTTTACGGATGTGTATCACCACTGGACGAGCAATCCGGGCAGTGGGTACTGGCGTCCGTTTTCTGGATTTGATTTTGTACGGGGGCAGGAGCGGGATCGATATGTGACGGATTCGGATATTGTTTTTGATAATCGGACGCTGGATTATCCACCGCATAACAAGCCCGATCAGCCGCATTTTCGCAATGCGCAATATATCCGCAAGGAAGAACGCGACTGGTTTTCGCCGCAGTTGTTTTCAAGGGCGGCGCGATGGCTTCAGCACAATGCCGATCAGGAGTTCTTTTTGATGATTGATTCTTTTGATCCGCACGAGCCTTGGGATCCGCCACGGCACTATGTGAAGTTGTACGATGATTCGGAAGGCGATGTGATGGAGTATCCGGTCGCGCCTTACGATTGGGTGGAGGGCAATTTGACAGAGGCGGAGTTGAAGCGGGTGCAGGCGATTTACGCGGGTGAGGTGACGATGGTGGATCGCTGGGTGGGGCATTTTCTCGATCAGGTTGAGAATATGGGGTTGATGGATGAGACGATGGTTATTATTGCGTCGGATCACGGGACGCACAATGGCGATCACGGGCGCACGGGAAAAAATTGGGTGTTGTGGGATGAGATTTCGCGGATTCCGATGATTGTTTGGCATCCCGAGTTTGGTCACGGTTCGCGACCCGTGCAATTTGTGCAGCCGGTTGATTATTTTCCGACTGTGCTGGAGGCTATGGGGTTGGCGGTGCCTGACAGGGTGAATTTGCATGGGCAGAGTTTGATTCCGTTTCTGCGGGATGAGAATGCGTCCGGACGCGATGCGATTTTGTACGGTCAGTTTTCAGGGACGTGCAATATTACCGATGGGGAGTATGTGCTGTTACAGGGGGTGGATGAGTCCAATCCGCCGGTGTATGCTTATACGAGTATTGTTGCCAATCGCAATCAGTTTGATTGGGGTGCCGATGTGCTTCGGAGCAAACAGACGCCTGCGCGACATCCCGAGAAGCACAAGACGCGGTTGTATCACATGCCTTCGGATCCCGATCAGGAGAATGATCTTGCCGATAGTGAATTAGATGCCCTGTCCCGTATGCAAAATCTGATGGTTGAAAAATTGCGCGCTATTGATGCGCCGCCAGAGTTGCTGGTGCGATTGGGGCTGAAAAAGGAGGGGCTATGGAGCCGAATATTTTGATTATGATTGCAGATGATGCGACGTATCTCGATTTGTCGCTGTACGGCGGACAGAATGTGCAGACGCCGAATATTGATCGATTGGCAAGTGATGGTCTGGTTTTTAATCGGGCGTATTTGCCAATGGCGATGTGCAATCCGTGCCGTACGGCACTTTATACGGGGTTGTATCCGGCGCGCAATGGGTCGTGCTGGATGAGAGCGGGCAGGCGGATAATACGCTGGTGATTTTTACGTCTGAACAGGGGTCGCAGTTTCCCGGGTGCAAGTGGACGAATTGGAATACGGGTGTTCATACGGGTTTTGTCGTGCGCTGGCCCGGCAAGGTGAGACCGGGATATACCGATGCGGTTATTCAGTATGAAGATGTCGCGCCTACGCTGATTGAAGCTGCGGGCGGTGATATAGGTGCGATTGATTTTGATGGGTCGAGTTTTATGTCCGTTCTTTTGGACGAGGCAGATGAGCATCGGGAGTTCGCGTATTTTATGCATAATAATATTCCCGAGGGTCCGCCCTATCCGATCCGCGCGGTGACGGATGGCACGTATCACTATATTCGCAATCTCACGCCCGAGGCGATCTATATTGAGAAGCATCTGATGGGGCAGTTTAGATGGCACCAGTACTGGCCAACGTGGGTTTTTGATACGACGTTTAATGAACATACGCGGTTTTTGGTGGATCGGTACATGCATCGTCCCGCCGAACAGTTGTATCGCATGGACGAGGATCCCTGCGAGTTGACCAATCTGGCTGATGATCCCGCACACGCAGAGGCGAAAGAACGCCTGTCTGCCGAGCTCGATTGCTGGATGAAACAACAGGGCGATCCCGGCGCTGAGATCGATACAGAAGACCAATGGCAAGCAGCGAAGCAGGGGAGACACTTTGAGAGGCAACTGTCTGAATCAGGATAGACAGGATCGGAGGATGAACAGGATGGGGGCTTGGCAGGTTTGGCGGGATGTGGTGGAAATTGTCAGAATTTGGCACTGATGCTGTATATTATAGGGATGTGGAGCTAACCGGAATTTCGCGTTGTCGCAATGCAAGACTTTGGAGAAAGGATTGGTCATGAGCAGTCAGGATTCGCTTTTTGCCGATAGCTGGCTCGCGCCGCAATTGGTCGCTGACTTGCGTGATCTGAACCCGTGGTGGGAGGGCGATCTCATGCCGCCACAACCGCGGACGCGCCGACATCTGGTCGCGCAGATACGTCGCCGTCTGGATGCAGAGATAGCTCCTATCATCGTGGTGCGAGGCCCGCGCCAGGTAGGAAAGACGACGGCACAGTTTCAAATCATTGCGGATTTGCTCGACGAAGGCGTGCCCCCCACAAGCATCCTTCGCGTGCAGTTTGAGGAATTGGCATCGTTGCAAAGGATAGAGGATCCGATTCTCGCCATTTCCCGCTGGTTTGAACGAAAGATAACAGAGGCGCGTTTCAATGCGTTAGCGCGAGATGGGCAGAAGGCATATCTCTTTTTTGACGAAATTCAGAATCTGGATGGCTGGCATGCACAACTCAAGTTTCTCGTAGATCATGCTTCAGTAAAAGTTGTCGTTACTGGAAGTTCTGCACTGAGGATTGAAAGGGGCCGTGATAGTCTGGCAGGACGCATTAACACCATTGAAGCGGGGGTGCTTTCACTCACTGAAATCGGCGCGTTGCGCGAGTTGGAAACGCCGAAGCCATTCCTGCAGGATAACGGCCTGCGTTTTCTGATTGACAAGAATTTCTGGCGGGAACTGCGTGCTCATGGTGAGGATAACACGGGATTTCGGAATGAGGCGTTTCGGCATTTTTCAGAGCGCGGCGGCTATCCCATCGTCCACAAACAGAAGGATGTCGAATGGGCTGTGCTTGCAGATCAGTTGAACGAGACCGTGATTAAGCGCGTGATCCAACACGATCTTCGGGTTGGTGATCGCGGACGAAAGAGAGATCCTCAATTGCTTGAAGAACTTTTTCGCCTGACTTGTCGCTACGCTGGGCAGACGCCGACGGTTTCAATGCTTGCGGACGAGGCGCGCCTATCGCTTGGCGCAAATATCGGCAGCCAGCGCGTGACGCACTATTTGAGATTTCTCGGTGAGACACTTCTGCTTCGATTGATTCCTCCGCTTGAATTACGGCTCAAAAGAAAGAGAGGGAGTTCCAAACTTTGTCTGGTTGATCACGGCTTGCGAGCCAGTTGGCTTCAAGAGCAGATTCCATTGACGTCGGAAGCTCTGACAGAGCGTCCTGAACTCACCACAATAGCCGGGCATCTCGCAGAGAGTATTTTCGGCGCAACTGCCTCGACGATTCACGGATTGGACATCGCCCATTTCCCCGAACGAGGAACAGACCGTGAAGTGGATTTTGTTTTGACCGTCGGCGCTCAACGCGTGCCGATAGAAATCAAATATCAACGCAGGATAGATCCCTTACGGGATACGCTGGGCATTCGGTCATTTCTCGAAAAATCAGTGAACAACGCCGCTTTTGGCCTGCTGATCACACAGGACAATTCTGAAGAAGTTGACGATCCCCGAATTGTTAGCATGCCCCTGTCAACCTTCATGCTTCTCAGATGATGGGATGTGAAAAAACTGTCAGAATCAGGATGGGCAGGCACAGGCGAAGCCTACAATGAGCGTAGCGAATATCGAAGGATGAACAGGATGAAGATTTGGCGGGATGATCGAGATGGTGTTGTAGGGGACGGTCCCCGTGCCGTCCCGTCTGTCATCGCGGCATGATGTTGAGCCGTGATCCAGTCTATTTTTTGATGAAGAAATTCTCTGCCCTTGACAATGGTATATTTGTTCGTTATTTATAATTAATACCTGTTGAACTGCGACCGCAGACCCGTTCGGATCTGCGTAGAGCAAGATGGTACAACCGAGCGAAATCCTTCAAAGAGGACTTGTGGTCAAGTCCTCTTTTTAGTTGAAATAACCTTCAAAAGAGGTGTTTATATCCCAATGAATGAAAACTTCCCAGATAATAATCAACCGATGTCGCCGATTCTTGATGCAACGCAGAGGCAGGTTTTGGATGCGCTCAGGGCGAAAGAAACAGATGAATATCCCTTGGGTGACTGGTATTTAGGTGCCCTTTTCGCACTCCAAAATACATACAATCCTGACCGAATCTCGCAAGCTGCTCAGTCTTTGAGGGAACTTCTTGAAAAACTTCCAAGAGTAGTCCGTGAAAGCGATGTGGTAAGATCGCATGATTTAGTGGGGATGCGACGAGGCATATATAATCGCTGGATAAAGGACAAGACACGATATGATGGAAAATGGAAGGATAAAGAGGTTGATGGACAACTTGATAAAACGCTTCGAAAGATTGACCAGTACCTGGAATTGAACCAGAGACCAACACGCAGAGAACAGATTCAATCAGCAATCGGGCAAATTGATCCGATGGCAGACATGTTCGATCCGAGGATTCAAGAAGCAAAGCGTGACCAATTTCATAAAGTCTGGATGGAAATCGAAGGCTTTGCCCATCACAGAAGCAATCCGGATGAGCAAAGCTTCATGGAGTATTTTTCTACCATAGATCAAATAATTTTCGACCTGCTTGCTCCCATCACAGCGCAGAATCAACAAGAAATCAGGACCATACTTGAGAAGCCCGCACCCACTGAAGACGACATAAATTCTATGTTGGAATTAATAACGCGCAGAGGAGCAAATTACAGGTTCTTCTTCGAATACGTAGAAAACCCAGTGTGGATTCCAATACTGAAAGATCAGGGCTTCTTTAATACACCACCAAACGTTAAGCCTACCGATGATGGGTACGTGATCTATCCATTCTGGTCGCCTCTTTCATATCTGAAACGAGTCGCGAACAATGTCCCAGAGCAGGTCGTGGACATTCTTGCTGATATTCCAGAAACGGACAATCCTCGTGTTTTGCAAGAAATCTGTGAGATAGCGTGTGATATAGAGAACATTGAGCTATCACTGAAACTCAAGCCCCGGTTCACAAGATACATCAAATCGCCTCATAAACAGATTAGCCTGTATGATTTGATTGCTAAGATTGTAAACCATTGGATAGGAGGATCAAAAGATTCAATAAAGGCGGCTTTGGAACTTTCTAAAATCGCTGTTTCGTTCAGAGCTGATCCTATGTCTGGGGAAAAGCAAGCACGTCGATTGGAGAACCCAAAGGATTGGACAACAGAGCTTAAACCATCGCCTCTTTTTGATCAATGGGAATACCAGCAGATTCTCGAAAATGGCATACGTCCTCTATGCGATCAAGAGCCATATCAAATAGCTCGCATGCTTATTAATGCCACGGCAAGCATGATTCGTCTGAGCAAGCATCGAGAAGACCTCGATAAAGAAGGAGATGAAGATTACTCCGAAATCTGGTGCTGGCGTCTCAATGAATTAGATGATAGTGACTACAGCGAGTCCGAAGAAACGCTTGTTCATACCTTGACTTTTGCCTGCGAGGAGATATTCAAAAAGGCACCGGAGTCAATCGCAATCTTGGACAACGCTCTACGCAATCAGCACTGGAAAATATTTAAACGTCTTCGCCAACATCTATACGCGCTGTATCCAAACGAACAGACTAGGCCATGGATTCACGAGTTCATCCTCGAACACAAAGACTATGCCAAATGGGAACATGATTACGAGTTTCAACTCATGATTCGCAAGGCTTGCGAGCACTTTGGCGCAAGCCTGCTTAGCAAGAGAGAACGAACGACGATATTTGACGCCATTCTGAGCGGACCCTCGAGAGAAGATTTCCGAGAATGGATGGGAGAGCGGTTCACTGAGGAGGGATTCCAGCAACGACAACGTTATTTTCACAGAATGCAACTCCGACCATTTGAACACTTGCAGACTGGAGAATATCAAAACTATTTCCGAGAACTGGAAAACACTTCCGGCGAAAAGCCTCTTTCCGATGAAGACTATTCACCAATTGGGAAGTCAAAAGGCGGAATTGTGTCCTATAGTAGCCCGAGATCAGTAGAAGACCTTACAAACTTTCCGGATGAAGAATTACTCCACTATATCAATGAATGGCAAGAGGCACGCTATGACTTTGAACAAAATGAATCAATTAATATCAGAGCACTTGCCTTGACCTTTCAAACGGCGTTCAAAGATACGATCATTCCTAATGAGAAACGATTGACATTCTGGCTGAAAAACCGTGATCGGATCAAGCGGCCAATTTATGTTAAGGCAATTGTCTTGGCAGTTCAGGAGCATGTAAAAGAGCAACATTATGAGCGGCTTGATCTATGGTTTGAATTCTGCGAGTGGGTGCTATCGCATCCCGACATAAAAAGGGATCAAGGAGAAAGGGGCGATGAGTCACGGGAACAGCCAGACTGGGGAAGTTCCCGGCGAGCAGTGGGAGATTTCATTGGTGAGTGTCTCAAAGAGGATATGAATGTTCCATTCACTGCAAGGGAATTACTGGCAAATATCCTTAGACTGTTATGCACACAATTTGACAGGCAATTAGATCTCAATGAGCCGACCTTACTGAGCCATAACGATCAAATTACCGAGGCGATCAATAACACTCGCAGCCGCGCTTTGCAAGACCTTGTGAAGTTCAGTTTATGGGTACGGAGGCACGATGATAAGGATAAGGTGCCAGAAGTTACCTCAATACTTGAAGCGCGTTTTAAGGCTGAAGCGTATTACCCTCTGACAATGCCGGAACGTGCGATATTAGGCATGTATTACGTTCAACTTTGGGACCTGAATCAAACATGGGCAGTTGAACACAAAGCGGTCTTTTTCCCTCAAGATAATCTATCCGTATGGGTAGAGGCATTTGGAAGTTTCTTGCGCTTCAATGGTCCATTTAAGCCAACCTTTGAAATTTTGAGAGAGGATTTTGCACTTGCACTTGACCATTTGGCCGACCTGAAAGGGAGAAAGCACTCAATTAGGGAAATTCCCGATACGCTGGGAGAACATCTTTTTTCCTATTATTTGTGGGAAGTTTATCCACTCAAGAGCGAAGATAGTCTGCTGGAAAGATTTTACGAGAAAACCACAGATGACAAGCAACGGTGGACACGCTTATTCGATCATGTCGGGAGTTCTCTGAAAAATAGCGGAAAGCATCTGGGGGAAGACTTGAGAGATCGCATAGTCGCTTTTTTTGACTGGCGATTTGAAGTTAAGGAACCAGAAGAACTGCAATTGTTCACATTTTGGCTGGAAGCGGAATGTCTTGACCCTGATTGGCGATTAGATGCTTACTCTAAAATTCTTGATGTAAGCCAGCCGGATAGCCGGAGTATTTTTTTCGGGTTGGACATGCTGAACGAAATGCTCGAAAGCCATACTGCGAAAGTCGTTGAATGCTTCGCAAAAATTACTGATTCGATTGATCAGAGTGGCAGAATTTACATTGACGCAGACAAAGCCAAGCCCATTCTGAAGGCAGGTCTGAACAGCGAGGATGAAAGCGTGTACAAGAATGCGGAGCGTGCGCAAGAAACCCTTTTGAGTGCTGGGTACCACGGTTTTTTGGACATTTAAGTGGAAACTGTCTGGATCAGGATGGGTAGGCGCACGCGCAGCATGGTGTAGCCATACCCATACAGTACATCGGAGCGGTGGTGTACAACTGGCTGTTCCCCAAGCCAGTTTACCGAGTATGAAGAATGAACAGGATGGCGAGTGCTAATGTGAAAATAGACTCGCACCAGGAATAGCTAGATAACAGATATTGGAGAATTTCCCCTTGATATCTATTCCCTGTGACGGTATCTTGAATAATGGAGTTTTAAATTGGGTCCTCTCTTCTTAAGATCATGTGAGAGATTTTGAAAATCATATAATACAATGATATTATGTTTGATGTGCAGAGATTAATTGGTCAAAATAGGCAGAGTCTCCGTCTCGATACTCGGGCAGGACAACATATCAAGAATGAAGTTGCCCCTCCTCCAGCACAACAATCATTAGCCCGTGAACAGGTATGGTTAAATAAATTTAGAGCCAAGTGGATAAAACGTATTGGACCTTGTGGTATATATAATTGTGCTGGCCTTGTTTGGGCCAGTCGGAGAACAGCTATTTACGATGACCCTGAGTGGGATAAAATTTACCAAGATGATGAGTACCGTGAATTAAATGGCAGTGAATCGCCGATGCCTGGGGATCTTGCCATTTATTCACATAGTGAAGTCGGATACATTCATGTAGGTCAGGTTTTATCTCTCGAACCGGGTATTTTACCAACAGGAAGACCGATCCCTAGAATACTAAGCAAATGGGATGATGCATCTGGAGAGTATATCCATTTCCCAGGGGACGTGCCCTTTCGAGATCATTTCACTGATTTTCAACTGAGGTATTGGACAGACCGAACCCTTTGAGGAGTATTCCAATGAATTTGCTACAAAAAATAAAGTCTGATGACTTCATTTTTTCTATTGGCTATGAAATGCCACCCAAAGCGATGCGATATATTCTTGTACGGACCGAAGAGTGCAAGCAACTTCGAGATGCATATTGGAGTGGGAATTTATCCGAGGCAGAATTGCACAGATATATACAGAGTTTACTGGAAAAATTTGTGTCTGGTGAAAAATTTTCCTATGATATAACATTATCGTTGGTAGCAATTGCTCTGGAGCCTTTTAACACGCCTTTTGCTGAAGAGTATCTCACCACGCTGGCTAACCTGGAGCTATCGGAGATGCCTTTGAGTATCCGAGTAGCGAAATTTTGTGTACAAAGACGCCAGCAAAGCACTAATAATATCTATCGCACATTTTCTGTTTCCTCTGTAGAAGCGTTCAATGTCTATGGGGATACTTTTAAAGCACGAGAAAGAACTATAAACTATCACACGGTCGAGGCTGCGTAAATGCCAAAGTTAGAATATTTCCTCGTGAGTGAAAGTATTTCAGTTGATCAGCGGACAAATAGGTTAAGTCTGTTCAATATTTTAAGTGAATTTCGATCAGATCAATTTCCGGCAGTTATACCCCAAGCAGTTGTAATAAGTGCTTGGAATTATGAAAGCGGAGATGAGGATATAGATTATCAAGTGAAAGTTCACGTATCTTTACCTGGCAAAGAAAAGCCGAAAAATTTTTCGACAAATATCAAGATTGAGTCGAATCGGCATCGTCTTTTTCAGGAATTCGTGAATCTGCAGATTGCAAAACCCGGAGAACTCAAGTTTGAAGTTTTCATAAATGATGAATATATAGCAAGCCATACGGTTTTGGTTCAGCAGGATGAAGAACAATAATCATTGATTATTTTGCTTGAATTGCCTTACCGAAAGATCTCGCCTGATTTTTGCGAGGTCTTTTTTTCGATGGGCACAACATCAGGATGGGGTTTGGCACGCTTGGCGGGATATGGCAAGGAGCATCCTGCCCATCCTAAAATCCTGTATATCCTGATTCAGACAATAAGAGGATAGCCAGAGTGAAAAGTGATGATTTGACGTATAAAATCATTGGTTGCGCGATGAAAGTACACAGTACGCTTGGAAATGGATTTCAGGAAGTGATTTATCAGAGGTGTCTTGCGATTGAGTTAGAACAGGCAGGCATTGATTTTGGACGGGAGGTGGAGCAACCCATTTTTTATCAGGGCATTGAAGTCGGAACGAGAAGAGCAGATTTTATCGTAGCCAATTGCGTCGTTGTTGAGTTAAAAGCCTTAACTATTCTGGAGGATGTTCACCTGGCGCAAGCGAAGAACTATGTAGTGGCTTATGATTTTGATATTGGCCTTTTAATCAACTTCGGGGCAAAAAGGCTGGAGTACAAACGGATATTCAATGACAAAAAGCACCCGGATCGAAACTAACAGGATGGGGTTTGGCAGTTTTGGTGTGGTGTGGCGGGGGGTATCCTGTTCATCCTTTCATCCTGCCCATCCTGATTCAGACAAGGAGGAATCGCAGTGTCCCGTCAACCGAATATTGTAGTTGTGATTACGGATCAGCAGCGCACGGATACGATGGCGTGTTATGGCAATGGGTGGATTCAGTCGCCGCATCATGACGCGCTGGCCGAGCGCAGTTTTGTTTTTGAGAATGCTTATGTGACGCAGGCGGTTTGTACGCCGTCGCGGGGGTCGCTGATTACCGGGCTTTATCCGCATTCGCATGGGTGTGTGGTCAATGGGATCCCGCTGAGAGAGGAGACGTTGTCCATCGCGGAGATGATGCCCAATACGTACCGCAAGGGGTATGTGGGCAAGTGGCATTTGGGAGATGATGGCAACTGTCAGCACGGATTTGACGAGTGGTGCAGTATTGCGGATGGCTGTGGGTACCACCAGTGGCTTTTGGATCAGGGCTTTGCGCCGGATGTGCCCAATAGATTTACGCCCCAGCAACGCGCGGCTATGCCGGCATCCGCGCAGATTGGGGCTTATGTGGGCGAGGAGTCAGAGCGGTTTATTCGAGAGAATACAGGTGGTCCATGGCTGCTCGTTGCCAGTACGTTTGAGCCGCATCCGCCTTATCGGGGACCTTATGACGGGATGTACGATCCCGAAGAGATAGCGTTGGGGCCGACATTTTTGAAGCATCCAGAGGGGCATTCGCTGTTTAACCGGGTGCGTTCAGATTTTTATCGCAACACCACAGATGCGCGGGTTGTGGCCGAAGATATGACGCGGGATGAGAATTGGCGGAAGTTGCGGGCGCAGTATTTGGGCAATGTGAAAATTGTGGATGACGCCATTGGCAAGATGGTGCAGGCTCTGGATGAGACGGGTCAGATGGAGAATACGATTTTTGTGTTTACGAGTGATCACGGTGAGATGGCGGGCGATCATCGCATGTGGGAAAAGCGGGCGTTTTACGAGGAGTCGGCGCGGATTCCGTTTTTGATGCATGTGCCGTGGTTGAGCACAGAGCAGACGCGAGTGGATGGGGTGTTCGGTCACGCGGATTTGATCCCGACGCTTTTGGATCTGGCGGGGTTGCCGATTCCAGACCAGTGTCAGGGTGAGAGTGTGGCAGGTGCTTTGACGGGTGACCGCGATTTGAGGGAACACATGGCGTTTATGGAGTGGAATGGGATTGGCGACCGCAATTTGGGGAATCCCGATATCAATTTGGTGGCGACGCTGCCGTGGCGTTGTGTTGTGACGGGCGACCGGTGGAAGTTGAATTTGTGTGCGGGCGATCAGTGCGAGTTGTTCGATTTGAATACCGATCCTTTTGAGGAGAATAATTTGTTCGATGCGCCCGAACACCGGGATCGCATCCGCAATATGGCGGCGGCGATTCGTTTGTGGCAGCACGAGACGGGTGATACTGCGCCTTTGCCGAGTATTTGAGGAGAATAGTTATGGGTTTTTCGTATTGTTTGAATACCAGCACGATTCGCAATGAGGGTGTTTCTGTGGTTGATGCCATCGATATTGCGGCGGATGCGGGTTATGATGGGATTGAACCGTGGGTGGCAGAAATTGATGAATGGGTTGCGGGGGGTGGGTCGCTGTTTGATATACGCGATAGAGCAGCGGATAGGGGGATTCAGATTGTCAATTTGATCGCGTTTTTTGAGTGGTCAGTGCCAGAGGATGAGGAGTGGGCAAAGGGAATGGAAGAGGCGCGTCGCTGTTTTGAAATGGCCGATGCGCTCAATTGCACGTATGTCGCGGCGCCGCCTTTTGGGATTCGAGACCGGGATGTCGATTTGTTTTCTGTGGTGCGTCGCTACGGTGAGTTGATGGATGAGGTTGCCGGGTTTCAGGCAAAACCTCTGCTGGAGTTTTGGGGTGTTGCACAAACCCTGGGCACGTTGGGCGAAGCTTTGTTGGTGGCGGCTGAATGCGGGCGTCCCAACACGGTGCTTCTGGCGGATGTGTATCATATGTACAAAGGCAGTGGACATTTTCACGGGCTGGAGCATCTGGGTCCGGGCAAGTTGGGGTTGGTGCATGTGAATGATTATCCGGCATCGCCTGGCCGCGATACCATAACAGATGCCGATCGGGTTTATCCGGGGGATGGATTGGTGCCCTGGGCAGAAATTGTGGCGGGGTTTGAAAATGTGGGGTATGAGGGTATGTTGTCTCTGGAGCTTTTTAATCCGAGCTATTGGGAGAAGGGTTCTGTTGTGGTGGCAGAAGAGGGTTTGGCAAAGCTCAGGGCGTGCGTGGAATGATTTTCAAAAATATTTTTGGCAATGCGCTGCCCGCGCGCGTGCCGTTTTATTACGGTTGGATAGTTCTAATTTTTGCGGCGATTGCGATGGTGGCGACGCTGCCGGGCAGAAGTGTTGGCATTGGTTTGATTACAGAGCCTTTGATCGCAGATTTGGGGATTTCCCGGCTCGATTTTGCTGGGATGAATTTCTGGGCGACCATTTTAGGGGCGTTGTTCAATTTGATCTGTGGTGTGACCATTGATCGATTTGGGGTTCGCGCTGTTGTGACGGCGGTGCTATTTGTTCTGGGCGCGGTGGTTTTGGGTTTTAGTCAGGTGGCGAGTGCGGGTATTGTTTTTATTTTTCTGCTGATTTTGATGCGGGGCGTGGGGCAAAGCGCGCTGTCTGTGGTTAGTTTGACGATGGTTGGCAAATGGTTTGTGCGGCGGTTGAGCGTTGCGATGGGTATTTTTGCGGTGCTGATGAGTCTGGGTTTTGTGGTTGCTATTGTTGTTGCTGGCGATGTTGTGCTCAACCACGGTTGGCGGGTTATGTGGTCGGGGCTGGGGTGGATTCTGATGATTTTGGCCGGTTTGTGTATGTTATTTGTTCGTCGGGATCCGGAGACGGTTGGGCTGGATACCGAGGTTGTGACGAATGATGATGCGCAGGATCCGGTGATTGGGTTTACGCTCGTGCAAGCACTGATGACGCCGGCTTTTTATGTCTTTGCTGTGGGTAGTGCGCTCTACAATTTGGTTATCGCAGGTGTGCTGCTGTTCAATCAGTCTATATTGGGCGAGTTGGGGTTTGATGAGACGGTGTTTCAATACGCGATGGCGGTGTTTATGGGGACGGGATTATTGGGGAATTTTACAGCGGGGTGGGCGGCGCGCCGATGGTCTTTGGGCAGGCTGATGACGGTTGCGATGCTGGCGGTTGGTCTTTATTTGCTTTTGTTTTCGCAGCTTAAGACATCGGGGCAAGCGCTAACACATGCGGGGTTGCTCGGGTTTTCCGGGGGTGTGGTTTCGGTGATTTTTTTTACGGCCTGGGCAGATATTTTTGGCCGTCTTCATTTGGGCAAAATTCAGGGTGCGGCACAGGTGTTTGCGGTTTTGGCTTCTGCAACAGGACCGTTGTTTATTGAATCCATTTTTAGCTCTGCTGGTACTTATGCACCCGCGTTTTACGCGCTGGCTCCAGCGGTGTTGCTGGTTGCCGTTTTTGCCTGGTTTGTGTATATCCCCAGGCCAGAAGATGCGCCGGTATAGGATTCAGAGGGGTGTGCGTATGAAGTGGATTGTTATTTTTGCAGTTGGCCTGGCCAGTGCGGCGATGGCACAGGATATGCCCTGGCGCTATGATTTTGAGGCGATGGGCGAGAGCTATGAGGTAGATGCAGGTAGCGAGGTTTCGCTTTCGACGAGACGTTATAAGGCAGGGCAGCAATCTCTAAAGTGGACCTGGCAGAATAATGGGCGGCTTTTATTCACGGACCCCGCGCCGGGACGCAATAAGGCGCTGAACGGTTTTCGGGCGTGGGTGTACAACGAGGAGGCCCTCGATGAGGTGCTGACGTTTGGGTTTGGCACAGAATCAGAATTGGGGGCAAATAATCCGCGTTATCAGTTTGAGTTTGGCTTGAGTTTTACGGGCTGGCGGGCGATGTGGATCAATTTGCGAGACGATGCGCGGAATAGGTCTTATAAGGGGGCGAGAAATGGGCAGGTGACGGCGTTTGATATCCGTGCGCCGAATAGCGGGACTGTTTATCTGGATCTGATGGAATTGGTGGAGAGGATTCACCCCAGGCGTTCTCCCGATGCGCAGATTCCATTTGTCAATGCGAAGAGAGCGGATAGGAGCCGCGAATATCGATGGAGTCTGAACAGGCTGCCGGAGCCACTTCCTGCGGAGATGACCGATGAAGAACGCGAGGCTTTTGAGACGATTGTCCAGCGATATGAGGCATGGGTTCTGGGTGATGGGGTGAAGGATGACCAGCGGGAGCCTGTTAGGATTCGGCACGATGCGCTTATAGATTATATCAAGCGCGGGCATCGCAATCTGGCAGATTACAAGATTCGGCGCGAGGATGACCGCATTTTGGGGAAGCCCCTGTTTGCCGAGCTATCGCCCTATACGCCCCTTTTTCAGAGTGTTTTCCAGGGGGTTTTGTTGCGTCTGGTGCTGGATTATCGGTTGAATGGCAATGAGGAGGCCAGAGACCGGGTGATAGATGTTTTCGATTATTTGCACGATCAGGGATGGGCAGATGGCAGTGGTGTTGGTGCGATGCATCACGAGTTTTTGCGGGTTGCAGGCTATGCCCATGCGGTGTATTTGATGCGGGATATTTTGCAGAGCAGAGGTGTGTTGGCGCGGGAATTGGCGAGTTTGAAATGGTACAGCATGTTTGGCGAGTTGTATGAGGATCCTCCAATGCCGGGCGCGAATGCAGATTTTTTGCGTTCGGTGGCGATGTATCGATTGTTGTGCATTTTGATGATGGACGATACGCCAGAGAAAGTGGCAGATATGCATCGCTATGTGGCATGGTTGAATAATGCGCTATCTATTGCGCCCGGGTGGTTGGATACGATTAAGCCGGATTTTTTGGGGTTCCACCATCGGGGTATTTATGCCAGTGGGTATGCGCCAAATGCTTTTCACGTGGCTTCAGTTCTGGTGTATTTGTTGCACGATACGCCTTTTGCAGTTGCGGATGATAAGCGTGATAATTTGAAGCGGGCGCTGTTGACGTCCAGGGTGATGGCGAATACGTATGATATTTCAATGGCTGTTAATGGTCGTTTTCCGCGGAATACTGCGGTGGCTACCAAATTGTTGCCGGCGTGTATGTATGTGGCTTTGAGTTATGCTCCGGTGGATGCAGAATTATCTGGTGCGTTTATGCAGCTTTGGAAGCCGAAGTCGCAGTTGCTGATAGAAGATTTATTTGAGCGGGTATCGGTGCGGCTGATGTATTTGCATACGCCGGGTGCGATGCAGATGATGACGGATTTTGCGAGTGCGGGCCATGCATCAGATGCGCCGCCATCTGGGCATTGGACATTGCCTTATGGCGCGTTGTCTATTCATCGGCGCGGGGAGTGGATGGTGAGTATGAAGGGGTGGAGTAAATATGTATGGGATTTTGAGTCGTCGGGTAGGAATAATCCGCTTGGTCGTTATTTGAGCTATGGTTCGATGCTGATTTATGCGAGTGGGGATCCGGTTGGCCGCGAGGCGAGTGGGATTGTTCGGGATGGGTGGGATTGGAGCATGTGGCCCGGTACGACGGCGATTCGCCTGAGTCATGAGCAGCTCAAACACGAGGGGCGCGATCGCAATTTTTCGGATGAGACTTTTGTGGGTGGGGTGAATCTGAAAGGGCAAGATGGTGTGTTTGCACTGAAGTTGCACGATACAGAACACAATACGAGTTTTCGCGCGGTTAAAACGGTGTTCTGCTTTGGCGATGTGCTAATTTGTCTGGGATCGGGTATTGAGAACGATGATGGTGAGCATGCGACGGTGACGCCGTTGTTTCAGGCGTTTATATCCCAAGACCGTTCTACGGGGGTGAATGGGGAAAGTGTGTTGGCGGTTCCTTATGCGTTTGCGGGAACAACAGGTCAAGCCGCATGGTTGATGGATTCGTTGGGCAATGGGTATGTGATTCCCGATGGAGAGGGTCTGCGGGTGCAGCGCGAGGTGCAAGTTTCCAAAGATTATGGTAGAGATAGTGGGGGTACAGGAGCTTTTGAATTGGCGTATCTGGATCACGGGAGCTCGCCTCAAGGTGCGTCATATCACTATGCGGTGCTGGTTCAGAGGTCGCCGGATAGAGTGCGCGCGTTTGCCAATGCGCCCGAGTATGATGTCTGGCAACAAGATCACGAGGCACATATCGTATATCATCGGGGGTTGAAGGCGACGGGCTACGCGCTGTTCGATGCGGATGCAAGGCTGACGGATGGACCTATTGTGTCTGTGTCTTTGCCGAGTTTGGTGATGGTTCGAGAGGTGGAGGATGGGTTATTGCTTTCGGTGGCTGATCCGGATTTTGGGTGGAACTGGGAGATCCAGACGCCGCACCGTCAGGATGGTTCGCTGATTGTCAATCAGCCGAGTATGCCGCGGAAGGTAGAGGTGACGGTGCGGGGAACATGGCGTTTGGATGACATGTATGATCTGGTGGATGCAAAGGTTCAGTCGGATCAGACAGTTGTGGCGTTTATGTGTCAGGACAGCAAGAGTGTGGAGGTGAAGTTGGTGAGGGCGGATAGAGGTATGAAGAAAAATTAACGGCAAGCCTCTTGACTCAAATGGGGATATGGGATAAATTGGGTTGCGGTTCAACATCATGCCGCGATGACAATCGCCATTCCTGTCGTCACGCCTGCATGGCTTAAGCAGGCGTCCAGGATGGGGGTTGCTTTTAATTCTTCATTTGTAATTGTTTTATTTTTTGGAGGACTGGATGATTTGTGAGGACGATTTGATTCTCGAAGATGAGGAAAAAGAGGAAGACGAGGCGTCTAAGAACGGTATTTTGACCAAGGGGTTGATTGATGCGCGTACGATTTTAATTTCCGATTCCGTGGATCACAAATTGACGGCTAAGATTACAGCTCAGTTGCTGTTTTTGGATCATCAAGATTCGGAAAAGCCGATTAAAATTTTTATCAATTCGCCCGGCGGTAGTGTGTACGATGGGTTTGCGATTTACGATATGATTCGGTTTATCCGACCCAGGGTAAAGATAATCAGCGCGGGCTTGTCGGCGAGTGCTGCGACGGTGATTATGCTGGCTGCAGATAAGGAAGATCGGCTGGCTTTGCCCAATTCGCGTATTATGATTCATCAGCCTTCGATGCGGTTTCAGGGGGTGGCGGAAGATGTGCGGCGTACGGCTGAGGAAGTTGTGAAGATTAAGAAGAAAATTAACGAGATGTATGCCGATGAGACCGGTCAGCCGCTTGAAAAGGTGGAGGAAGATACGGATCGAGATTATTGGATGAGTCCTTATGAGGCTGTGGAATACGGGTTGATCAGCCGGGTTGTGAATGGGTTTGATGAGATAGACGATTGAAGTGAGAAGTGTGAAGTTAAAAGCACCCGTCATCGCGGCATGATTAAAGCCGCGGTCCAGAAGGGTGCTGCCGTTATTGTGCCAAATTTATTTTCTGAAAAGTCTCCTGAGTAAGGAGGCTTTTTCTTTTGAGACCACGATGAATGGATATACTTGAAAACAAAAGCATTACCCCGCATTGGATGATGCGTCTTTTGGGCGCGAGGAAGGCGGTTCTTTTAATTTCATCTGATGGTCTGATTTTGGAGAGGGCCGGGGGTAAACGCTTTGCTGTATGCACTGAAGATGTGACGCGAGAAAATGTGTTACATCGCGGGAGGCTGTTTTTTGAGCTGGTGTTGCCGACGGATTGCGGAGAGCAGCGGTTGCCGGGGTTGCACAAAGCAGAGGTGGAGGGGTTTTTCGTCTGGTTGCAGGATTATTGGTGTTGGTTGCAGGAGGATCAAAAATTTGAAGCAGCGGTGCGGCGGTGTGCCGAGGAGATTAATAAGTTGCTGGATGAGGGCTATTTGAGGCGTTCCCGCTGGCTGAAGATCAGGGCACTGGCGATGGAAACGCTCAATCGGTTTCGCAAGGTGCCGGTGGTGGGTTCTCTGGATCGCAATCGCTATGCTGATTTTACACTGGTGCAGGAGATGGCATATTGGAGCGATCAACAGGTGGAAGATTTTCGCGCGCAATATGTGAATCGCCTCAAAGAACAGTTTTCAACCTATTTTGATCAGGTGGAGAGCAATCCGCTGAGCGAGAGCCAGCGCGATGCCTGTGTGATAGACGAAGACAATAATCTGGTGCTGGCCGGTGCGGGTACTGGCAAGACGAGTGCAATGGTGGGGCGCGCGGGTTTTTTGGTTAAGAGCGGGCAGGCACAGCCCGAGCAGATTCTCATGCTAGCTTTTGCGAATAAGGCGGCACGAGAAATGCAGGAGCGGCTGGATGAGCGCGTGGAGGAAAAAGGTGTTGTTGCGAGTACGTTCCACAAGTTGGGGAAAGATATTATTGCTTCGGTCGAAAAGGTGCAGCCTTCGATCTCACCTTTGGCAACAGATGGCGCGTTGTTGGAAAAGCATGTGGATCAGTGGTTTGAGACGTTGCTCGCGATCCCGACCTATAGACAATGGGTTCTGGATTATCTGAGTTATTACAGGTACCAAGAGGTCAATTCCTTTGATTTTAAAACCCAGGGCGAGTACTTTGAATATATTTCTGCGAATGAGATTCGCACGCTGAAGGGGGAGATGGTAAGGAGTCTGGGCGAGTTGTGGATCGCCAATCATCTGTTTAAGCTGGGTGTGGCATATCAGTACGAAGCGGATTATGAGCATGTGACGAGCGGGCCGGATTATCGGCAATACAAACCCGATTTTTATCTTTCGGATTACGGTATTTATCTGGAGCATTTGGGTATAGACCGCGATGGCAATACGGCACCTTTTGTGGATAAGACGAAGTATCACAAGGGGATGGAATGGAAGCGCGGAGAACACGAGAAGTACGGGACGCGCTTGATAGAGACCTATTACTACGAATATTCCGAAGGCCGCTTGCTGACGGGCCTGGATAAAAAATTAACAGAGGCTGGGGTGGTTTTTGATCCAAAACCTCCGGAGGAGATGCTGGATACGCTGAGGGAATTTGGTGCGATTAGTGATTTGACACCGTTGCTCGCGGATTTGTTAAGGCGGTACAAGAGCAATTTGCCTCGTCCAGATCAACCGTGGAGAGAAATTGTTCAGGGCGATCATTTGAGTCTGGTTCAGCAGCAGGCTTTGAAAATTGTGGTGCCGATTTATGAGAAATATGAAGCGTTCTTGAAAGAAAACCAGCATATCGATTTTGAAGATATGATCGGTAGGGCAATCGAGTATGTGCAAAGTGGTCGCTTTGTTTCGCCGTGGCGATATATTCTGGTGGATGAATTTCAGGATATATCCGAGCCGCGTGCGCGGCTGGTTAAGGCGCTGAGAAAATCTGTTGATGCGTGTTCTCTGTTTTGTGTGGGCGACGATTGGCAGTCGATTTATCGCTTTACGGGCAGTGATATTCGGTTCACTACGGAATTTGAGGCGAATTTTGGGGCTACTAAAATTACGGTCCTGGATAAGACTTTTCGGTTTAATAATAGTATTTGTGATGTTGCCTCCCGGTTTGTGCTTGAAAATCCGGCGCAGGTTAAAAAGTCGTTGACCACACACGCGATGGTAAATCATTCCGCGGTTTCTTTGTTGCGTGAGAAGAAGCATCGCTCTTCGGACGAGGCGGATTTTGATGGGCGGCTGGATAGCGTGCTGGCACATGTCGCTGCGCGGGCGGAAGAAGGCAGTGCGGTTTATTTGTTGGGCAGGTTTCGTTTTAACTTGCCCAATAGCACGCAGATGATGATGTTGAGAAAGCGATTTCCCACTTTGTCTATTGAGTGCAATACGGTTCACGGCGCGAAGGGTTTGGAGGCGGATTATGTGGTGGTGTTGGGTCTTGAACGCGGTCAATACGGTTTTCCTTCGCAGAAGACTTCTCATTCCTTGCTGGAAGCGTTATTGCCCGCGTTAGATCCTTTTCTATATTCGGAGGAGCGCCGTTTGTTTTATGTCGCGCTGACTCGCGCCAAACAGCGCGTGTATTTGATTGGGGATATGACGAATGCTTCTGAGTTTTTGATCGAGTTGTTGAAGAATAAATATCCGTTGGCTCTGGACGAGTTTGAGACCAGTTTGGAGCAGGCGTCTTTTGAGCGTATTCGCTGTGTGAAGTGCAAGACTGGTACGCTTGTTGCCGTGCAGGGAAAGCCGTTTTACGGTTGTAGTAATTATCCGTTGTGCAATCATACTGAGAGTGGATGTCAAGCGTGTGGCAATCCGATGCAGCGCATGGGTCGCTTCAAATTATGTCTGGATCCTGATTGTGATTCATGGATGCCCATTTGCCCAAAATGTGGCGCGGATATGGTTCAGCGCAAGGGGCGCTATGGCGCATTTTTGGGGTGTAGGAATTTTCGCGGTGATGATGATAATTCTTGCCGACATACGGAGAATGACATTTTTTATGGTTCGGAAAAGGAGAGGGCGTAATGGTTTTGCCCAGTATGCGATTGGATGATAAGGTGGTGCTGGTGACGGGAGCGGGTTCGGGCATTGGGCGGGCGATTGCACTATCTGTGGCTGAGGTGGGTGCGGATGTGGCGGTGTGTGAGGTGCCGCAGAAGATGGGTGCGTTGGATGAGGTTTGTGAAGGGATTGAAGATTTGGAGCAACGGGCATTGCCATTGGGATTGCAACTGCCGGATCAAGAGAGTATTGATGCGGCGGTGAGCCGGGTTATCGATACTTATGGTCGGGTTGATATTCTGGTGAATAATGCGGGTGTGAATATTCCCAGGGACGCGCTCGAGGTGACAGAGGCGGATTGGGATAGGGTGCTGGATGTGAATTTGAAGGGGTTGTTTTTTATGTCGCAGCGCGTGGCGCGGTCGATGATTGAGACGGGTGGTGGCAAAATTGTGAATATTGCGTCGCAAAATGGGGTGGTGGGTTATTACAAACGCGCGGCTTATTGTTCGAGTAAGGCCGGTGTGGTGAATCTGACGCGCGTGTTGGCTGTGGAGTGGGCGCCCTATCGGATTACGGTTAATGCCGTGGGGCCGACGTTTATTTTGACGCCGTTGACACAATCGACGTTTGATAATGCGGAGTTGCGCGAGGATTTGCTTTCTCGCATTCCTCTGGGGCGCGTAGGACAGCCCGAAGATGTGGTGGGTGCGGTGGTGTTTTTAGCCAGTCCGGCTGCGGATCTTATTACGGGACATACGCTGCTGGTGGATGGCGGTTGGACGGCGTTGTGAGGAGCGAACGATGATGACGGGTTCTGAAAATACAGGTCGTGGGCCGCTGTTTACAGATCCCGATCCAGATGTTGCACGGGCGTTTTTTCGAGAGAAGAAGGGCGCGTTGACAGATAAGCTGATGTCTGTGTCTGATGCTGTTGCCGAGTTTGTGCATGACGGCGATTATGTGGCTTCTGGCGGGTTTGGTGGGAACAGGATTGCGACGGCTTTTTTGCACGAGATTGTGCGGCAGGAGCGAACGGATCTGGGGTTTGCCGGGCATACGACGACGCACGATTTTCAGATTTTGGCAGCGGGTACGCGCGGGGGAGAGCGGATTTTTTCGCGGTTGGATGCGGCTTATATTATAGGGTTGGAAGCGCGCGGGTTGTCGGCACAGGCGCGGCGATTGATGGAGAGCGGAGAGGTCGAGGTGTGTGAGTGGACAAATTACGCGCTGGCATGTCGGTTTCGGGCGGCGGCGACGGGCGTGCCTTTTATGCCTATTCGCAGTATGTTGGGGACGGATACGTTTAGAGAGAGTGCGGCTAAGGAGATCGAGTGTCCTTTTACTGGCAAGCCGCTGACGGCTGTGCCCGCTCTGTATCCCGATGTGGCGCTTATTCATGTGCATGAGAGTGATTTGTACGGCAATTGTCGCATTCGGGGCATTACGGTGGCTGATTGGGATTTGGCGCGCGCATCCAAACATGTGATTGTGAGTGCCGAGCGCATTGTAAGTACAGATGAGATTCGCAGCGATCCAAATGCGACCGCGATTCCCGCTTTTTGTGTTGATGCGGTGTGTCATGTGCCTTATGGATCTTATCCTGGCAATATGGCTGGGGAGTATTTTTCCGATGAGGTGCATCTCAAAGCGTGGTTGGACGCAGAGCAAGATGCGGAGGCATATCGCGCATTTCTGGATAAGTATTTGTATGGTGTCGATTGTTTCGAGAGTTATCTGGATATTTGCGGTGGCGAAGAGCGGCTGGCGGAGTTGCGGAGAGAGGAAGGGCGATAACTATGTACAATGCAATGGAACTGATGATTTGTGTGGCGTCCCGGTTGCTGGAAGATGGGGCGACCGTTGGGGTGGGTACGGGGGCGCCGTGTGCAGCGGCGATGCTGGCGCAAAAGACGCATGCGCCGGGGCTTTTGGTGGCTTTTGAAGCGGGTGGTTTGGCGCCGGTTTTGCCCGCGATGCCTATTTCTGTGGGCGATTCGCGCACGACACATCGGGCGCTTATGGCGACGAGTATGTGTGATATTATGGAAGCATGTCAGCGGGGTGTGATGGATTACGCGTTTTTGGGGGGTGCTCAGATTGATGCGTATGGGAATTTAAATTCTACGGTTATTGGTGATTACAAAAAACCTCGCGTGCGTTTTCCAGGTAGCGGGGGTGCCAATGATTTTGCGAGTTTTTGCTGGCGCACGCTGGTTATTACACTGCACGATCGCCGTCGTTTTGTGGAAGAGGTCGATTTTTTGACGACGCCCGGTTTTCTGTCCGGGCCGGGTGCGCGCGAGGCTGCGGGGTTGCCCCAGGGTGGGGGACCTTATCGCGTGATTACGGATCTGGGTGTGATGAGTTTTGATGAAGATACTTGTCGCATGCAGGTCAAGAGTTTGCATCCCGGCGTGACGTTTGATGAGGTGCAGAGAAATACCGGGTTTGAATTGGGTCAGGTGGCTGATGTCGAAGAGACTGTGCCGCCTGCGGAAGAGGAGTTGTGCATTTTGCGGGATGAGGTCGATCCCGATGGGTTAATTATTGGGAGATGACTATATGGTAGCTTTTTTCTTTTTCGGTTTGGAACGCGATTTCACCCCGGCCTTCTGCAATGACCGCCCGGTCATTATTGACAGCGCGCATAGATCCATTGTATCGCATGCGGATGGGATTGCCCAATAGGGAAGTTATGTGCGCGGTTTTTTCTCCGTTTTCCCATTGTAAATCTACAATAAATCCACCCCTTGCCCTCAGTCCTTTTGCATTGCCTTCTGTCCAGGCGTCTGGCAGTGCGGGGAATAGTTCGACTGCGTTGTGATGGCTTTGCAATACCATTTCCACAATGCCTGCGGCGCCGCCCATGTTGCCGTCCATCTGAAACGGGGGATGGTTGTCGAATAGATTGGGTAGTGTCGAGCGTATCAGCAGTTGCCGCACGTCTTCCCAGGCGCGATCCGCGTCTTTCAAGCGCGCCCACACATTGATGAGCCATGCCCTGCTCCAGCCCGTGTGTCCGCCGCCATGCGCGAGGCGATGTTCGATGCTTTTGCGCGCGGCGGCCAAGAAATCGGGCTGATTGTCGAGTTGGAAGCCGGGGTACAAGCCGTAGATATGTGAGATATGCCGGTGCCCCGGGTCTGGTTCACCAAATTCTTCCGTCCATTCCATCAGACGTCCATCAGTACCGATTTGTGGTTCCGAGAGGCGGGATAATGCGCTTTTTATGTCGTCGATAATGGGGTCGTCGAGGTGCAGGATCTCGGCGCAGCGCAGGCAATTTGTAAATGTTTCCCAGATGATCTGCTGGTCCATGCTCGGTCCCATTACGAGGTTGCATACTTCCTCTGTGCCCAGCGCGAGGAAGCGGTTTTCTGGTGAAGATGAGGGACCGGATACGAGTTTGCCGGTTTTTGGGTCTTCTGCCAACCAGTCGAGGTAAAACAGGGCTGCATCCCGCACTACTGGCCAGGCTGAGTCGCGCAGAAATGTTTCTGCGCCGTTGAATTCCCAATGTTCCACAAAGTGCCTGCTGTTCCATCCGCAGCCCATCGGCCACATGCCGTATTGCACCTTTCCCAATGGATCGGTGAATCGCCACGCATCTGTTGTGTGATGCGATACGGTTCCGCGACAGCCATAGACTTCTTGTGCTGTTTGACGCGCTGTTTCGCGGAGTTTGTCTGCAAATTCCAAAAATGGTTCATGGCATTCGGGCAAACCGACCAGTTCACAGAGCCAGTATATCATCTGGATGTTGATGTTGATGTGGTAATCGCTGTTCCACGGGGCTTCGTATTCCTGGTTCCAGATGCCCTGTAGATTGGCGCACAAACTGCCCGGGCGAGAACAACAGATTGTGAGGTAGCGTCCGAAGTTGAAGTAGAGTGCGACAAGCGCGGGGTCTGATGTGTGTTCGAATTCGGTTAGGCGGCGGTCTGTGGGTGTGTTGTCGTATTTGTCGTTTCCGAGGGATAACGCGCATCGGTCAAAGTATGTGCTGTGATCCCGAACGTGTTCGCGCTTTACGCGGGGATATGGACGCGCACTACACGTTTCGAGCATGGACATCACGGAGGCGTTCAGGTCTTGTTCAAGGGGCGTATAGGGATCGGCAAAGTTGTAGTCGGTGTCGGCGCAGACGATAATTGTGACTGCGTCTGCATTTTCGACGATGAGGGTGCCGTTGGTACACTGGACGCGTCCGTTTGCTGCAATTGCCTTGATGCCCGCAGAGAATTTCACGCCGGGATGGGTTTCTCCGTGTCCCGCGCGGCCGGTTATGAGTAGTGTGTTTTCAGATGTGCCCGACCACTGTGCGTTTTCTTCCCGATGAAAAGATATTCGACAGGATATCGCGCCTGCTTTGTCCGATGCGATGCGACAGATTATTGCCCGGTCGATTGCGGTGGCAAATACTTCTCGACGAAATGCGACGCCATTTGCAACCCAGCGCGTTGTGGCGATTGCAGAGTTTAGTGAGAGTTCGCGGCGGTAATCGGTGTGTTGATCGACGCCACTTTGTTCGATGAATAAGTCGCCCAATGGTTGATAGCTGCGCGGTACAATGCGTTCTCCCATGACGCCTTCTTGCACGAGGTCCTGCGCTCTGGTGTATTGGCCTTCAAAGAGCAACTGACGCGCGTGTGCAACGACCTGTTGTGCGCCTGCTGGTGATTTGGGTACGGGAGGTCCTGCCCAGATTGAGTCTTCGTTCATTTGTATGCGTTCATTACTCACCCCACCAAATACCATGGCGCCGAGTTTTCCTCCCCCTACGGATAAGGCGTGATTCCAATTTTCCGCTGGTTCGTCATACCAGAGTTTCATTATGTCCTCCGCTGTTTTTGTGTCATGAGTTCTCTGGTAAAATAGTGGGTGAATTCGGTTCTGGCAACTGTCTATTGCATCGTGGGAACAAGGCTGTTCATATCGATCTTGATTTTTGTTTTTCTCTAATATATTCTTTATAGAACACAAACCTAACTGGTGCGTCCCACGCACCAGGTCCGCCCGAACGCTCTACAGAGGAGAGACTGAATGTCCGGCAAAACCCCTCCAGAAACACTGCTTGACCTGCTCGAATCGGGTGCGCCATCGCACCCGGCTATAGTGGCCCCTGGTGGGCCTGTTGTGAATTATGACTCGCTGCGGCGTCAGGTGCAGACGCTCGCGGCGCAGCTCCGCGCCAGGGGCATAGACCGTGGAGACAGGGTAGCCATCGTCCTGCCCAACGGCATAGAAGCGATTGTGACATTTCTGGCGGTCGCGGCGGCTGGCACGGCAGCTCCGTTGAACCCCGCCTATAAGGCCGCAGAGTTCGAGTTCTACATGGACGACACCAAGGCCACGGCGCTCATCACCTCGGACGACGGAGGCGAGGAGGCCCGCAGCGCGGCCCCAGCCTCGGTGATGGACATCCGGGCCGCGCTCGACGAATCGGGCCGCGTCAGTCTGACGGGGTCCGGAGCCGCAGCGGAGGGTCGCGAAACCGCTCTGCCAGAGCCTGACGACGTGGCGCTCGTGCTGCACACCAGCGGGACGACCAGCCGCCCCAAGCGCGTGCCGCTGGCGCACCGGAACCTCACCGTATCCGTCGAGAACATCGTCGAGACCTACGACCTGTCCGACAGGGACGTATCGCTCTGTATCATGCCGCTGTTTCATGTGCATGGGCTGATGGCATCGACGCTCTCGACTCTCCACTCGGGCGGGACCGTGGTCGTGCCGCCGCGCTTCAACCCGCTGGGGTTCTGGCCGCTCGTCGAGGAGTACGAGGTCACGTGGTTCTCCGCGGTGCCGACGATGTTCCGGGCGCTGCTGTCCAGGGCCCGGAGTGGGCGTGCGTCCCGGAATGCGGATAGACTGCGCTTTATCCGCTCGTGCAGCGCGGCTCTCGCCCCGGCTACAATGCAGCAGATGGAGTCGATCTTCAGCGTACCGGTGGTTGAAGCCTATGGCATGACGGAGGCCGCACACCAGATGGCGTCGAACCCCCTGCCTCCTGGCAATCGCATCCCCGGCTCGGTCGGGCAGGGGACCGGCGTGAAGATCGGGATCATGGACGAAGCGGGCGAGTTTCAGACGCCGGGTACGGTTGGCGAGGTGGTGATCAGTGGCCCCAACGTGATCCGGGGATACGAGTCCAACCCCGAGGCGAACGCTTCTTCGTTCGTCGGCACCTGGTTCAGGACCGGAGACCAGGGCGAGCTTGACGAGAACGGGGTGCTGACGCTGCGGGGCCGGATCAAGGAACTCATCAACCGCAGTGGCGAAAAGATTTCTCCGGTCGAGATTGACGAGGTGCTGCTGTCGCACCCCGCCGTATCGGAGGCCGTGTCGTTCGGAGTCCTGCACCCTACCCACGGAGAGGAGCCCGCCGCGGCGATCGTTCTCGGCTCCGAGGCGACGGAGAAGGAGCTGATCGCCCACTGCCGGCAGAGCCTGGCCTCCTTCAAGATCCCGCGCAGGATTCACATAGTAGATACCATCCCACGGACGGCAACGGGCAAGGTGCAGCGCCGGATCGTCGCGGAGGTCATCACCGGAGGGCCTTCGACGTGAGGTTCGCATTGGTCGGTGCCGGGGCTATTGGGGCTTACCTGGGTGCTAAACTCAGCGTGTCCGGTCACGAGGTCTTCCTGATCGCGCGTGGTCCGCACCTTCAAGCCATGCAGTCGCGCGGCGTCCGCGTGCGGAGTCCGGAAGGCGACTTCGAGGCCCATCCTACCGCAACGGACGATTACGATCAGGTGGGCGAGGTTGACTTTGTCTTTCTCACGGTCAAGGCTCACAGCCTTCCAGAGGTCGCCCCCAGGCTGGGACCGCTTCTCGGGCCGGAGACGGCCGTTATATCGACCCAAAACGGCATCCCGTGGTGGTACTTCCATGGTCACGGCGGCCATTGGGACGGAAGGCGGATCGAGAGGCTGGACCCGAACGAGGTCGTCTCCTCCGCCATTCCCGCCGAGCGTGTCGTCGGATGCATCGTCTATCCCTCGGCTTCCATCGCTGAGCCAGGGGTGATCGAGCATGTGGAGGGCAACAGGTTCGCGATCGGCGAGCCGGAAGGCTCGACCAGTGAGCGGTGCAGAAGGTTGGCCGACGCCTTGAAGGAATCAGGTCTGCGCTGTCCGATCAGGTCCCGGATACGGGGAGACATGTGGGTCAAGCTGCTGGGGAATGTCGCCTTCAATCCCATCAGCGCACTGACTCGCGCGACTCTGGTGGAAATCGCCACGCATCCCGAGGCCCGCGCTCTGGCTCACTCCGTCATGGAGGAGGCCGACGCGGTGGCCCGCGCCCTTGGCGTGAGGGTGCCAATCTCGGTCGAGCGGCGCATCGCGGGAGCTGTCGCCGTGGGCGAGCACAAGACCTCTATGCTTCAGGACCTGGAGGCTGGAAGGCCGATGGAACTTGAAGCCGTTGTGGGCACTGTCATCGAGCTTGGAGAGATGCTCGATGTCCCCGTGCCCAACACCAGGGCCGTGTACGCGGCCGTCAAGCTCCTGGCGGAGATCGCTGCGAGGGACAGGACGGTCTAACCGGCGTATGAGTCGATTAGACCAGAAGAGGGAAGTGAGGATATTGATAAAGATAGACCGGATATCTCAAGAAATAAAAAGCACGCTCTAACGGAGCGTGCTTTTTTATTGCCCTTTGTGACTCAGGGTTCGTTGACTCCCTTTTGGCTTTGGGATATATTGTTTGAAAGGTCACTCTAATTTTTCAGGAATACGAAAATTTTTTCTGACAGAACTTTTGGATGAACTTGGCATTGAGCCAGTCTATACATATATTATGTATTGTAGAGACGAAAATTCACATAAAATGCGATTTTTTGCAATTTGACTATACATACCATGAACTCAGAGACCGCCATACCTAAGGGACGCCTCAGGCTGACCACCGTTATTCGGGCCGCTGGTGATATCATTCATATCGCCGATGCTGAACATGCCCTTTCCGTTAGTCGTTCCGACGCCGCCAAGCTTCTCTCCCGTTGGAGGGGACAGGGCTGGCTGCGGCGTGTCGGTCCGGGTGTGTACGCACCTGTTGGCCTTGATTCCCTTGGCAGCGAGCAGGTTCTTGATGATCCCTGGGTGCTGGTGCCTGCGCTTTTTAAGCCGGCCTACATCGGCGGCCGGACTGCCGCCGAACACTGGGATCTGACGGAGCAGATCTTTCGCGATATTGTTGTGATGACAGCGCGGGCCGTGCGTACTAAAAGCCAGCACCGCCATGGCGCACACTTCACCCTGAAGCATGTCCGGCAGAGTATGATTTTCGGCACGAAGACCGTCTGGCGCGGAAGAACCCAGATCGCTGTATCGGATGTTCACCGCACCATCATCGATATGCTCGACGATCCGGAGCTTGGAGCCGGTATCCAGCATGTTGCCGATTGTCTTGCAGTCTATTTTGACCGCAAGGACAGGGATGATGACAAACTGATTGCCTATGCAGACCGGCTCGGTAACGGTGCCGTATTCAAGCGCCTGGGCTTTCTGGCAGAACGCGGACCCGGCACTGCTACCCTTGTTGAGGCGTGCCGCGCGCGTCTGACCCAGGGCAATGCCAAACTTGACCCGAGGCTTTCATGCCGCCGTCTCATATCCCGATGGCGTCTCCTTATGCCTGAGAACTGGGCGAAGGCGGCGTCCGCATGATTGACCGCCGCGAAATTCTCGATATCGCGAGTACCTTTGGTTTGCTGCCCCAGGTTGTCGAAAAGGACTATGTGCTCGGCTGGGTTCTCGCCGGTATCTATCAGCACGCTGCTCTTGCAGAAAACTGGATTTTTAAGGGTGGGACCTGCCTTAAGAAATGCTATTTCGAAACTTACCGATTCTCCGAAGACCTTGATTTTACACTTACCGATCCCTCTCGCATTGATCAGGAATTCCTGGTCGCGGTCTTCCGCGAAATCGGCGAATGGATCTATGAGCAAACCGGCATTGAGATCCCCGAAGAGATGCAGGAATTCGAGGTCTTTGAAAACCCACGCGGCACGGTGTCCTGCCAGGGCAAACTCAGCTACCGAGGACCGATCGCTCCGCGCTCAGGCGGCCTACCGCGCATCAAGCTTGATTTGACACTCGATGAGCTTCTTGTCCTGCCGCCAGCGGAACCTGTCATCTTTCACGACTACAGCGATGTGCCGGCAGAGGGGATCAGTATCAGGTGCTACGCCTATGAAGAAGCCTTTGCTGAAAAGGTCCGCGCCCTGGGTGAGCGTGCCCGGCCCCGCGATCTCTATGATGTCATTAATCTTTTTCGCAACAACGAAGCACGGCCGCAGTCTACTGTCCTGCACGATGTCCTGAAGCAAAAATGTGCTCACCGCAGTATTCCTGTTCCGGCCCTTGTTGAACTGGAGATACACAGGGACGATCTTGAAGGTTCCTGGCAATCGATGCTGGCTCACCAGCTTCAGGCTCTGCCGCCCGTCGAATCTTTCTGGAGCGCACTTCCCGATTTCTTTGCCTGGCTTGAAACCGGCGTGGCGCCCACTGTGCTGGCCACATACCAGATGGCCGCTGGTGAAACCGTGCTCAGAGAACGCACACTGCGCCTACCGGTCTCTGGTGCCGCACAGTCATTCCTGGAGATCATCCGCTTTGCCGCTGCCAACCATTTGTGCGTGGATCTGAAGTACCAGGGATCTGTCCGGCGGATTGAGCCTTATTCTCTGCGGCGCACCCATGACGGCAATATCGTTCTGCACGCCATAAGGGCCTCCGATGGTGGACACCGCAGTTATCGCATTGATCGCATCCAGGGCGCGCAGACAACTGGGCAAAGTTTCATCCCGCGCTATGTAGTGGAGTTGAGACCACAGGGCCCAGCCATCATCCCGCCGACTGCAACCCGATCAGCCGCGTCTCGACCGAGACGCAGACGAGTAAGTCGGACCAGCGGGCCACGCTACATCTATGAATGCGCTTATTGCGGCAAGCACTTCCCTCGGAAGAAAATGACCTCCCGGCTTAACCCCCACAAAGACAAGTCCGGCTATCCCTGTCCTGGGCGGGCCGCAATTTACGTAGAAACACGGTACTGAGGCTCTGCTGCTGCCAGCCGAAATCAGCAACTGGACTTGACCCGTTTTGGTGGGTACCTTATGAGTAGTTAGAAAGGAGACCCACTATGCCACCAACACGTCCCCCTTATCCACCCGAGTTGAAGCGCCAGATCGTCGAGCTTGTGCGCGCTGGTCGCAGTCCTTCTGAATTGGCCAGAGAGTTTGAGCCAACCGCTCAGACGATCCAAAACTGGATAGGTCAGGCTGATCGAGACCAGGGACTTCGAGAAGACGGTCTGACCAGTGCTGAGCGAGAAGAGTTGCGTCGTCTTCGACGCGAGAATAAGCAGTTGCGCATCGAGCGCGAGATCCTGTCAAAAGCAGCGGGCTAATTCGCAGCGGAGACCGACGCGATCCCCAGAAAATCTTCGCGTTAGTGAAAGCGCATCAGGCACTTTGGCCAATCGCCACGCAATGCCGCGTGCTGGGTGTCTCCCTCAGCGGGTATTATGCTTGGCGAACACGTCCACCCTCCAAACGAGCAAAGGTTGATACGCAGTTGAAGGCGCATATCAAAGCCTTCCACACCCGATCAGATGGCACCTATGGTGCCCCTCGCATCTGGAAAGATCTGATGGATATAGACATCCTTGTAGGTAAGAAGCGCGTAGCGCGTCTGATGCGTGAGATGGACATTTGTGGCGTTAGTCGCCGAAAGAGCACGCAAACGACGCGTAAGGCGCAAAAAGCTGATAAGGCTCCTGATCTGGTAAAGAGAGACTTCACTGCTGCAACGGTCAATAAACTCTGGGTGGCTGACATCACCTACGTACCCACCTGGTCTGGCTTCTTGTATCTCAGTGTTGTCATGGATGCCTTCTCTCGCCGCGTCGTGGGTTGGGCAATGGCGACACACCTGCAGAGCGAGTTGGTCTTGAAGGCTTTGAACATGGCCCTTTGGCAGCGTCGCCCACAAAGCGTGATCCACCATTCTGACCAGGGGGCGCAATATACCTCCATAGCATTTGGAAAGCGTTGTCGCCAGGCTGGCGTGCGTCCCTCAATGGGGTCTGCTGGCGACTGCTATGACAACGCACTTTGCGAGAGCTTCTTCGCCACCCTTGAGTGTGAGTTGATCAATCGCCGATCTTTCCGTACGCAAGCATGAAGCGCGGTTGGCTCTCTTCTCCTACATTGAAGGGTGGTATAACCCGCATCGCAGGCATTCTTCCATCGCCTACCATGCGCCGATAGCTTATGAAAAGCTGCATCAATCACAGGCTTGAAACACAAGCCCTAAATACGCCACCGAAGCGGGGTAACTCCACCATTATACGATTGACGTGGTGCAGGTTGAAGATAGGCGCGATGAGGTTATTTGAGGTATGCCGGGATAAATCCCTGCATAAAAAAGCTCCCACATGATGCGGGGCTTTTATCATTCCCAGTTAGAGGCTTGCTGAAAAAACCTCGCCTCTGAAGTGATGAAGTGGTTTACAACTGGAGTAACAATGGAACCATTATTGTCTATTATTTTTCTGCTGATTATTGTGGTAGGTCCTATCTATCTGATTTTTTATCTGCGCCAGAAAAATCGTCGCTGCCGATACTGTTTGGTTGGGACAAAGAAGGTGCAAGAGTTGCCAGAACAGGAGGAGATTAATCGCCTCATAGAAAACGAGAAGATGCCGGGTACGGCAACCCATTATGAGTTGTGTTTAAAGTGCAAAAGACTATACGATTGGAGATGGTTTGACGATGAGCGCGTACACAGACGGGACGGAGATATGCGCGATAGACAGTGCGGGTGTGGGTTTGATTTGAGACCTCTGTGGGGCATAAAACCGGAGATTTCTAAAGAGGCATTGCGCGCGATTCCCCCGGAGACGCTCAAAGACTTATATGAAAAGTATGGAAAATCAACGCTGATTGAGAAACTCTACGATCCGCTTGATGACGATAATATTCTTTTTTTATGCGCACAATGCAGAAGAATTTATATGTGGCAGGCTATGGATGGCTATCAAGTGCTATAGTGCATTTCGCAACATCATTCAAAATACGATCCAGACCCGTTTGTGAATCGTTCTTGATTTGAATTATAATAAATTGACAGCTTTGTAAACGTCGAGGATGGGCACCTGTTTTTCGCGTGCAATGCGGGCGCAGTCGTCGTATTCGGGGGTGATGCGTTGTTTGCCGCCAATGTCGGCGATTTTGACGCGGATGGGTCCATACGGGGTTTGGACGGTGTCTGTGCGGCGTTCGAGGGTGTGGCGTTGAACGGGGAGGCGGCGGATGCCGAGGGTGGTGGTTTCTGAAAAGATGAGTTGGGTGAGTTCGGTTTCTTTGTTGGGGTCGGCCAGGACAGTGAGTTGAATGCCTGGGCGGCCTTTTTTCATGATGACGGGGGTGAGGAAGGCGTCGCGAGCACCGGCTTCGAGCAGGCGGTCGATGAGGTAGCCGTAAATTTCAGGAGTCATGTCGTCGATATTTGTTTCCAGAAGAACGGGAGAATCGGTCTGGGGATCTGCGACGAGTTCGCCGATTTCAATGCGGAGGAGGTTGGGCACCTGTTCGACATCGCGCGTGCCAGCGCCATAACCCGTGCTTTCTGTGCGAAGTTGAATTGTTTCGCCAATATTAGAGGCGAGTGCCGTGAGGAGGGCCGCACCGGTGGGGGTGACGAGTTCATACGGGATATCTGTGCGTTCGGCGGGAAAGCCTTTTGTCATTTCTACGACTGCGGGAACCGGGATGGGCATTGCTCCGTGTGCGCCCCGCGTATGGCCCGAGCCAAATCGGAATTTGGAGGCGTAGATCGCTTCGATATTGAGGAGTTCGAGGCCGACGATAGCGCCGACGACATCGACGATGGCATCTACTGCGCCCACTTCGTGGAAGTGTACCGCTTCAATGGTGGTGCCGTGGATTTTTGCTTCGGCTTCGGCGAGTTTTTGAAAAACGCGCGCGGCTTTTTCTTTTGCAGAGGCCGATATTGAGCTGCTGTTGATGATTTTAAGTACGTCTTTCAGGTGCCGGTGGACGTGGCCTTCCCGAGCGTTGACGTCTATTTTGGTGCCGGCAATGCCGTGTTTTTCCACGCGACGCTGAGAGAGGGTAAATTCGCGCACACTGAGTTTGTCGAGTTCGGATTTCAGGGCGGCAAAAGACAGGCCCGCATCGACGAGCGCGCCGAGGGTCATGTCGCCGCTGATGCCAGCAAAACAGTCGAAATAGGCGACTTTCATGAGATAACTCTAAAAAAAAGACCGTGAATGCTCACGGTTACAGAATTTAGAAATGCAGCGGGACAGGTCACCCAAGGGGGTGAGAAAAGTGTCTGGTATCTACTCTGCTACGACCCTTAGCGGCAATGCGGTCGTGACAATCGAACCGTTTTTGCGATCTAAGAGCGCGAAATACTGATCGCGCTGCTGGCGAAAATATGCCATATATTTTTCGGGAATGGGTTGACCTGCGGGGCGATTGATTTTCCGCGTTGGGTTGGTCAGTTTGTATTTGCCATTTACTGTGGTATAAAAGTTGAAGTGTACGTGTGGGCCTGTGGCGCGTCCGGTGGAACCCACATAACCGATGGTTTGTTTTTGGTTGACGCGCTGTCCTGCTCTCAGTCCCCGCGCAAAGCTCCTCAGATGACCATAGCCGGTTTTGTAACCATTGTTGTGTTCGATTTCGATATAGTTGCCAAGCGGACCTTTGCGTCCGACAAAAGAAATCGTCCCATCGGCTATTGCCCAGACTTTTGTGCCGTGGGGGGCGGCGTAATCTACCCCGTGATGGGCAGTATATTTTTTCAGAATGGGATGAAATCTGCGGCTGGAATATTTGGAACTGATGCGAGTAAAATTTAGCGGTTTACGCAAGAAAAGCCCCTGGAGGGAGCGGCCTTTTGAGTCGTAATAACTGTCTCTGCCACTGGGATCAACATAGAGAAATGCTTGAAAAGATTCTTTGTTGCCTTCGTATTGGGCTGCGAGAATATCGCCATATCGGACAAAGGCACCGGATTTGCCGTAGAGTTTTTCAACGGCAAAAGTAAATAGGTCGCCTGTTCTGCAATCGTTGTAAAAGTCGATATAATATTCAAACATGTATTCGAGTTTGTCGCACAGAAGGGCCGGGTTTTCACCGGTTTCTTGAAGTGCGCTCCAGATGTTGTCTGTTATACGGCCAGATACGATAATGGCCTCGCGCTTCAATGACAGGTTTTCTTGCCTGGCTTTGAGTTGACCATCTATGCGTTCGACAATAAATTGCGTTTCGTGGTCGCCCTGTCTGGTGTATTTCAGGTGCTGTATGGTAGAGCGGCTGTCGATTACCAGTTCATAGCGATCCCCACGCCGAACAATATTGGGATTGAATGACGCGCGTTTAATATCTCTGTGCAGTACATCGATAAGCTCGAGAACATCAGGGCGCGAGATATTTTCGCTCATGAGGGCTTCGGTGAGATTTTCTTTATTTGCAATATATCCCACAATTCTGGTAGATTTAGATTTTGGGGGGGTAAGTGGGAGGATGAGGTCTGCTTCAACTGCATCTGCTTCAACCGAAACGGGTTCTGTGGAACTTTCTTCGGTCATTTTTGCGACGGGTTCATGTTTTTTCGTTTTTGCTGGCTCTTTACCAAGACCGAAGAGCATACTGACGGATATCAGCATGCAGAAGAATACCCATCGGCCTGGTTTGCGTAATTTGGGGGGTGGGGGGAGACTTTTATAGGCGCGAGCTGGCATAGGGGGAGGGACCCTTTTAAACGTTCATAATGGTTTCTGACCGAATGTGCGCCAAACAATAAACCATCTCGCTATTTACGTCAAGCGCATTATATGGGGGTTGTAAAATTGTGTCTGCTATATCTTGTAATACGTGCGTTGTGACCTTGACGCGATCTGCAAGCCTGGGTAAATTGGATTGCTGGTCGCAGTTGTAAACTGCTTCCTTACAACGGGCGGGCACAGGGGCACCGCCCCTACGATGATGTTGTGATTTGTGTAGGGACAACCCCCTGTGGTTGTCCGCCGCACTAAATTGAGGTTATTGAATGAATGCTGAGAAAATTGAACTCAAAGGCTTGTTTCCCGAAGAATTGGCGCAACATGTGTCCGATATGGGTCTGGAGCGGTACAGAACCCGGCAGTTGATTGACTGGCTTTACAACAAGGGCGTCACGGACTTTGAGTCGATGACGAATTTGTCCAGGACTGTGCGGGCGCGGTTCGATGAGCGATTTACGCTTTTGAAATTAAATCGCGTTGATGCAATGAGTTCCTCGTCAACAGATACGGTCAAGTTCTTGTTTGAGTTGCCCGATAAGCGGCTTATCGAAAGTGTTTTGATGCGGGATGGCAAGCGCCGCACGCTGTGTGTGTCGTCGCAGGTGGGATGTCCGCTCGATTGCCAGTTCTGTGCGACTGCGCGCATGGGGTTGATTCGCAATTTGACGGCCGCAGAGATTGTTGAGCAGGTGTTGTATGCACAGCGGTTTTTGCGTTCGAAGGATGATGAGTTGACGCATGTGGTGATGATGGGGATGGGAGAACCTCTGCTGAATTTCAATCAGGTGATTCGGGCTATTCGACTGATCAATCTGGATTATGGGGCGGCTGTGGGCATACGTCGCATTACGTTGTCAACGGTTGGCCATGTGCCGGGTATTGCAAAACTGGCGCGAGAAAAACTCAAAATTGGATTGGCTGTGTCGCTCAATGCGACGACGGATGAGCAGCGGTCAGAGATTATGCCCATCAATCGCAAGTGGCCTATTGAAGAACTCCTGTGTGCAGTGCGAGCCTATTACGATCAGGTCAGGCGATGGGTGACATTTGAATACGTGTTGTTGCACGGGTTTAATGATACAGCCGAAGATGCACAAAGGTTGATTGCTCTCGTGCGCGATATTCCATGTAAAATCAATGTGATTCCCTGGAATCCCATTGACGATGCGCGCTATGAACGTCCCCCTCAGAAAGCCATTGATCGGTTTGTAAATATTTTGTCTCAGGCGCAATTGACAGCAACTGTTCGCTATAGCAAGGGAGATGATATTGCGGCTGGATGTGGACAGTTGTATTGGGAAGAGAGAAGTGTGAAGGGTGAAGGGTGAAGAAGCACCCGCACTTCTTACCTTTTTGCTTTTTTGCCTTTTTACTCTTGAAATATTTCTATATCTGTACTATGATAGACATGACTGCGAAGCTACTTATTTTATCTTCTCCGTTTGACTGATTGGAGACGTTTTTTATGGAACAATTTGTTATAGAAGGCGGGCATGGGTTATCTGGGACTGTTGTTCCCGCTGGGAATAAGAATGCGGCCCAACCTCTTTTGGCGGCGACTTTGTTGACAGAAGAACCTGTGGTGCTCAAAAATGTGCCTGATATTGGCGATATTGCCGTTATTGTCGAAATTTTGCGCGATCTGGGGGCAGAGGTTCGCTACTCGAGTGATCACGAGTTGACGATTTGTACACGGGGTGTCCGCAAATCTGTGTTGCGGGCCGATTTGTGCCGAAAAGTGCGCGGCAGTTTTATGTTTGCCGGTCCGTTGTTGGGACGATTTGGGAAAGCAACGATTCCGCGACCTGGGGGCGACCGCATTGGTCGGCGACGGGTCGATACACACTTGATTGCGCTCGTAGAACTCGGCGTGCGGTTCCATACGAATCACATTTACGATTTTACGGCGCCCAGAGGTCTTGTGGGGGCTGATATTTTTTTGGACGAGCGCAGTGTAACCGGCACTGAAAATGCTGTGATGGCAGCGGTTCTTGCGCGGGGTACGACCATTTTGTGCAATGTGGCTTCAGAGCCTCATGTGCAGGAATTGTGTTTGATGCTCAACGAGATGGGTGCTCAAATTTCGGGTATTGGGACCAATGAACTGGTTATTGAAGGCGTGTCAGAACTCGGTGGGACAACGCACACAATTGGTCCAGATTATATGGAAGTTGGCAGTTTTATTGGGTTGGCCGGGGCGACCAATAGCGAGATTCGCATTGTCAATGCTGCGCCCAAAAATATGCGCAAGAGTTTGATGGTGTTTCGGCGATTGGGGCTGGAAGTTGAGGTCGATGGACAGGATATTGTGGTGCCGCCCTTTCAAAAGCTGGAGATTATGCCGGATGTGGGCGATGCGATTCCGCGCATTGACAATGATCCGTGGCCGGGTTTTCCACCCGATTTGATGAGTATTGCCATTGTGTTAGCGACGCAGGCACGGGGTACGGTGCTGTTTTTTGAAAAGATGTTTGAACAGCGTATGTACTGGCTGGACCGTCTCATCGATATGGGCGCGAAAATTGTGATTTGTGACCCGCATCGCGCGGTGGTGGTGGGGCCGTCAAAACTCTATGGCGAGCATTTGTCGAGTCCGGATATCCGGGCGGGTATGGCGCTGATTATTGCGGCTTTGTGTGCCGAGGGGCAAAGTGTGATTAGAAATATCGAACAGATTGATCGTGGATACGAACGAATTGATACGCGCTTGCGCAGTTTGGGCGCGCATATCCAGCGGGTGACGGTGGAAGAGTGATGATAGGTAAGAGGTGATTTGATGTGACGAATGACCAGGATGCACGCACGGGCGCGCTGGAAATTGTACGTCGGTTGCAGGCGCGGGGTTTTCGCGCTTTGTGGGCCGGTGGATGCGTGCGCGACATGTTGATGGGGCAGGTGCCCCGCGATTACGATATTGCCACAAATGCCGATCTCCAACAGGTGATCGGCATTTTTCCGCATGCACAGGTGGTTGGGGCGCATTTTGGGGTGGTGATTGTGCGGTTGGGCGATTATACTTATGAAGTGGCGCGTTTTCGCCGCGATCTGGGGTATTCCGATGGTCGGCATCCCGATGGTGTGGTGTTTGTGGATGAAGAAGAGGACGCGCAGAGGCGCGATTTTACCATTAATGGGATGTTTTACGATCCGGTAGCCGATGCCGTGTTCGATTATGTGGGGGGACAGGCTGATCTCCAGAGAAAGGTGATCCGCACGATTGGCGATCCGCATGCTCGATTTTGTGAAGATCGATTGCGTATGTTGCGCGCGATTCGCTTTGCGTGTCGGTATCACTGGCCCATTGAGGAGAAGACGCAGGAGGTTATTGGAACACTGAGCGCGAGTATTGCGTTCATAAGTCTTGAGCGCGTTCGCGATGAATTTGTCAAAATTTTGACCGAGGGGGGCGCGCCTTTGGGGGTGCGCTGGCTGATTGATTTGGGATTGATGGCGGTTTTTATGCCCGAAGTTGTTGCAATGGATGGCGTTCCCCAACCGCCTCAGTTTCATCCCGAGGGCGATGTGTTGACCCATACGCTGATTATGTTGGGTTTGATGCGCAATCCCTCTGTAGAATTGGCGATGGGTATTTTGTTGCACGATGTGGGCAAACCCCCTACCTATCAGGTGCGGGATCGGATTCGGTTCCACAACCACACAAAAGTTGGGCGCGAGATGGCCGAAGAGATTTGCAGGAGGTTGCGGTTCTCGTCGGAACAGACAAAGCATATTGCGGCATTGGTGGCAGATCACCACAAATTTATGCATGTACAGGAGATGCGCCCGAGTACGTTGAAGCGGTTTTTGCGTACAGATCGGTTTGAAGATCATCTGATGTTGCACCGGATCGATTGTTTGTCGAGCCATGGCGAGTTGGACAATTATGCGTTTTGCAAGACTGCGCTGGAGACTCTGGAGCCAGAACAAATTCGCCCCGTTCCGCTGATTAATGGACGCGATTTGATTGCGATGGGAAAAAATCCCGGTCCCGCGTTTAAGCTGGTTTTGCGGGCTGTTGAAGATGCCCAGTTAGAAGGGCGTGTGACGCGCCGCGATGAGGCGCTGGCATTGGCAGTTCAGGTGTTTGAATCGCTTGGACGAATAGACGAATAGACGAATAGACGAATGGAAATACATACTGATTTTGGGAGGATGGATAGGGTTCGTAGATTCGCTGATTCGCAGTTCGTCCTGCAACTGTTTGTCTGTTGAGATGTGTGACGACTCCCAAAGCTAAAGGCTTGGGCTTCTTGGCGGTTTACCCACCTGAGATTGTCGTCCCAATCTCAATATATTTATCGCTGCATTGTGGTCTCTGTCCATATCGAGGCCACAAAAGGGGCATTTATGGCGTCTATCAGATAGGACCTTTTTGAGTCTATGCCCGCACTTTGAGCAATCTTGGCTCGTATAGGCAGGGTCCACAGGTTCTACAACGCTACCAGCTTCTTCCGCTTTGTAGGTGAGACAATCCGTGAACATAGACCATGCAGCATCGGAAATACTTTTTGAAAGACATCGGTTATGCACCATACGATTGACAGGCAAATCTTCAATGGCTATCATGGAGAAGCGGTTGACCAGCTTCCGAGACTCTTGATGGGCAAAGTTGTGTCTCTTGTTGCGAATGCGCTCATGCACTCTTGCAACAACCTTACGTCGTTTTTCACGCACAGGATCGGTCTTCTTCTGCTTCTTGACCTTATCCCATCTGCGTTGCGCTTTGGCAAGTGCCTTTTCTTTTTGTCTGAAAAATCGAGGATTAGGGATTTCTTCGCCCGTGCTCAACGTGGCAAACTTTTCAAGTCCTACATCTATGCCCACATCAGGTCTGTCGTCTCTCTCTGGCGAAGGGACATCGCCCAAATCACACTGGATAGAGGCAAACCATTTACCCGTTGCTGTGCGCGTTATGGTGCAGGCTTTGGGCATCCCTTCAAGCGGCCTGTGTTGCACAATCCGAATACAGCCAATCTTTCCCAATCGGAGGCCCTTTTCATCCCATCGGCAGCCATTAGAAAATTGGGGATACGTGATCGAATCATACCGATGCTGTCCCTTATATCTTGGAAAGCCCGCTTTACCATTCTTCGCTTTAACGCGGCGAAAAAATGCTTTGAAGGCAAGGTCAACTCTAATGGCCACATTTTGCAGGACTTGACTATATACCTGTGTAAGCTCACGTCGTTGTTGCTTCATCAATGGAATGGTTTTCATCTGGTCATAACAAGACAAAGATGGTTCTTCTCTTTCCCATGCCTGAATCCTTGCACAGACCAGTTGGTTATACAGCAACCGACATTCTTCGATATGCGCCAGCAAGATGCGCTCTTGCTTTTTCGTAGGACGCAATCTGTATTTGAAAGCCTTAAGCATATACAAAATATATACTTAAAGTCGTGTAAAATCAAGGGCTAAAGCTCATTTTGAAAGCCCTTCGTCAGGCGACTCGATGCTAAAGCATGGGGTTTTACTGGCTGTTAGGATAAGAATCAATGGTATTGGAGATTTTTTAATTACTGATGTTTTTTTCAGGAGGTAGGAAAATGAATAAACGATTGTTTGCGGGTTTGATGTTGATGGCTATGGGGTGGACACCTGCCTGGGCGACAACTGTGAAGACGTTTGCCTTTGAAGAGATGTGCGAAACCGCGCAGACTATTGTATATGTCAAATGTCTCACGCGCGAAAATGCAGTTTTTGCCGATCGAGAGGGTATTTTTACACAAACGCGGTTTAGAGTCATGGAGGTGGTCAAAGGGCAGGCTGATTCAGAAATGGTGCTGACTTTGCCCGGCGGTGAATGGGAAGGGCAACGCATGCTTGTGCCAGGTATGCCGCAGTTTGTGGCGGGGCAAGAGACCGTGCTGTTTCTTTCAAAGCGCGACGATTTTGGATCTCCATGGCCGATGGGATTGGGACAGGGATGTTATGCCGTAAAGGTGGGTGAAGGTGGAAATCGCGAGGTCAGGCTCAGCCATGTGCCCTTGCCTCCGGGTGTGCGCAGCAAACCCGCGCAAGCGCGAACATCGCACATGGAATTGCGCGATTTTTTGACTGCGGTGCGGGAGGTGCTCAATTTGAACCAGCGGGAAGAACTATCTGAACAGTAAGGAGTAATATGAATCTGCATTTCGATATTCGAGATATTTTTCGCTGTGTGCGATTGGGTTGGTCTGGAAAAAAAATTTGGGTTGGTCTGTTGGGGTTGTTCGTGGCCTGGGCGGGTTATTCGGTTTTGTTGCTGATCGCGCATATCCGCGCGGGCAGCGGGAGCCTGTGGCAGCGCTATGGTTTATTCCCCGGCGCAACGCTCGGTGAATTTGATCTGTTTGGCACGGGGTTGCACATTTTGGGTATGGTGTTTGCCCTGTCGGTGGCGTTTGTAACGACCAGTATGATGTGCAAGATCACTTTTCAGCAACTGCGGGGCGATGAGTTTTATTCGGTCGGCGATGCCTGGCGATTTGCGCGCGCGCGCTGGAAAGCCGTGCTGTTTGGCCCCGTTGCGGTGTTTGCTCTGTTTGCCCTTTTTGTGGTTGGCGGCATTGCCATAGGGTGGGTTGCCGGCTGGATCCCCTCGGTGGGCGAGATAGTTTTCGCGCTGTTTTTTATTCCGATCTTTTTTGCGGCATTGTTGGCTGTGTTTATCGGTCTGGTATTTGTTGTTGCTGTGATTATGTCGCCAGCTATTGTGGGCACTGAAGGGTATGATATTTTAGATGTTGTGATACAGTCGTTTTCACTGACGTGGTCACAGCCCTGGCGATTGGTTTTGTACGCGGTGTGGATGGTTTTTGCGGTGTGGGTTGGTTTGATGGTGATGGGAGCTTTGACCATGGCTGCGATTGGTCTGATTGCCATGGCGTGCGGTTTGTTTATGGATGTTAAACTGGCCAATCTTTTTTATGTGGCATCGCACTATCTCTTGTTTGTCCCAGAGAAATGGGATGATTTGTTTGCGAGTTTGCCCGTGCCGGGGACACCGTCGGGAGCAGCAGTCTGGGGTGGTGGTATCCTGGGCGTGATGCTCATTGTGATTACGGGGATTGTGGTTGCTTATGTCCAGGCGACATACGCGTCGGGGCTGAGTTTGATGTATGTGGTTTTAAGACATCGCAAGGACGATGAAAATTTGCTTGCTCGGGATGATGATCTCGAGGTTGTGAGCGAGGAGGCCGACGATAACACTGATTCCGAAACGGCATAGGTCCAATTTTTCTACTGACTTGTTGCACGAGGTAGCAACCCAGGCGCGGCTGGCCGAAGGTGCCGAGGGCGTGCGTCGCATTCTGCGAACGGTTTTTATGTCTGAGCAGATTCCCATTCGCAATGTCGGCCAGGAGGTGGGCTTGCCCATTCCCGTGGTTGCCGCTGTGCGGGGCGAATTGGAAAAGAGAGGTATTTTGACGCGAAAAGGTGGGGTTTCGCTCACGGGTAAGGGTCTGAGTGTTGTGCAATCGGAGTTGGGGCTTTCGTGCCGCAAACGCTTTGCGCGCCCGGGTGTACCCCCCATACCTGTGGTTTTGAAAGATATTTGCAAATGTCTTGCAGATATTTCTGCGAGGCGGCCAAAGGTCGATGTCAAACTGGATCAATCCCATGCAACGCCCGAGACCGTTTTAAGGCGCGCTGTGTATCTGTACGAACACGATGCACTCGAAGGGCGAAATCTGCTCGTTCTGGGGGACGACGATTTGACGTCGGTGGCGGTGGGCTTGCTGGCACAGCATTTGGAGATTGTTCTCGGGCAGGTGGTGGTGCTGGAGTGCGATGGGCGGCTCATTGATTTTTTAAGTGTAGTCAGTGAATGCGAAGGGTTGCCTATCACTGTGATTGCACGCGATTTGCGCGAAGATATTCCGTCGGATCTGTGTGGGAAAATGGATGTGTTTTTTACCGATCCGCCCTACACGTTGCCCGGTTTGTCGCTTTTTGTGTCGCGTGGGGCTTCTGCACTGGTACCCGAGGTGGGCAAGCAGGGATTTGTCAGTTTTGGCCGCCGTTCACCGGACGAGACAGCGCGGGCGATTGGCTCATTGATCGAGATGGGCTTTGCGCCTGTGGAAATCATACCAGATTTTAATGAGTATGTCGGTGCCCAGGTATTGGGTGGGGTCAGTCAGATGATGCGTCTTATTTCTACGGGGAAGCCACAGCCTCTTGTGACTGGCACATATCGTGGGGCACTGTACACGGCTGAATGTAAAAGGCGGCGATAAAGTGATCGGGCATCCTGTTGATCCCTCACACGGCGAGTACTTGCGCGATGTGTTTTTGCGAGCAAACAAACGGGCCTGGTGTTATTTTCCGCCTTTTCTCTGTGCCTTTAGTCTCGCACCCAATCGGATTGTGTGTGTCGATGAAATTGCGGGGAGTACGTGTCTGTTTGTACAGCGTCCAGAAGGCGTTGATTTGCTGCTGCCCCCCGTTCCCTGTGATGCAGGTACGCTGAAAAGGGTTATCGACAAATTCGCATCTCATCAGGGCGGCCGTCTGCCGAGAATTTTGTGGTTAGACGCCTGTGATGCCAAATATGTAGATACCGAACAGTTTGAGTTGCGCGATAAAGACGCGGAATACGTTTACGACCCGGCGCAAATTGCTTCGGCCAGAGGACGGCGTTTTAGGGATGTGCGCAAGCGCGTGCGGCGGTTTGAACGCGCCCACGAGTCCCGTTTTCGCGTTTTGACTGCGTGGGATGTGCCGGATTGTTTCGCGTTGTTGAAGTATTGGCGTCGGCGCCAGGGGCGTCGGCATCCCTTTTTGTTGGACTGGGGATATACGCGAGCCGCGCTCGATCAGTTTCATTTTTGGTCAGAAGATGTGTTGTGGGGGTGGTGCGTGGAGGTGGCGGGGCGGATTGAGGCTTTTGCTCTGGCAGGAGATATGCAGCCCAATTTGGCGCATTTTTTTGTTGCGAAGACCAATCCCGATTTGCCCGATTTATCGTATTTTTTGCGGTGGCGGGTTTATGGCGAGCTATCGGCTTATCGCCGTGTGAATGACGCTGGGGATTTGGGTTTATCGGGTTTGCGTCAGTTCAAACAGAAATTTCGACCTGTGGATCAGTGGCGGGTTTTTTCAGCAGAACCCCTGTGAGGCGTATTATGAACAGGTTGCTAATAGTTGCAATTTTGAGCCTGTGGATTTGTGGATGCGAGACCACATCGCCCTCTTCTTATATTTATTACGAGGTGGTGCATTCCCCAGAGCAAGTCGCGGTGGGAGATTCTCTGTTGATAGAGACCAGAGATGGCACGACATTTCAGGGGATTTTGTTGCGAATAAATAAAGAAGAGATTGTGGTGACCACAGAGACGCAGGGTAAGGTCCGGGTACTCTGGCGCGAGGTTCTCAAAGTGAGGCTCGTTGTAAGAGTAAATGCGGGAGAGTGAGAATATCGCTCAGGCGAGCAGGCGATCTACTTCGTTGGGCCAGGTGTTGGCAATACAAAGGCCGTATTCTTTTTTCCCGCCTGTGGCAAGAGGACCCGTGAGGTGGGTATAGCGTCGGGTCGCTTTGACGTTTTTGGGAATATAGTCGGTGTTCAAAAAGTGCAGGGCAAGGCCCGCGCGTTCTCTGTTTGTGGTATTTGCAAGTGTGCGATGTGCAATGCCAAAGTTGAAGAAGACCGCACCCCCGGCTGGCAATTCGATGGGGATGGCTCTTTCTTCGGGTACTGTGCAGTGAATGTGATGGTCGCTGTTGGGGTCTCGGTCGTGGGTGTAAATTTCGCGGTGGCTGCCGGGTACGATGTGCAGGGTGCCGTTGGCGATGTTGGCATCGTGAAGGGCAACCCACATGCCAACGCCTTTGGCGGGATCGCTGACTTTGAAATATGCGTTGTCCTGGTGCCAGTCTGTGCCAATGCCCTGTTTGCCGGGTTTGAGAAAGATCTGGTCGAGGTAGAACACAAAGGGCGAGCCGATGAGTTGCGCGACCAATGCGAGGACTTTGGGGTGAAAGTGCAGGGCGCGGTAAAAGGTGCTTTTGGGCGTGATGGGACAAATTTGCAGGTTGATTTGCGTTTGTGAATGGGTTTGTCCATCCCCGTCGGTGGCGACATTGCGAAGGAGACCTTCGCGTTTGAAGCGGTCGAGTTCAGCGCGCATGGCGCGTATTTCGCGGCGGGTGAACATGTCGGGGACGATGGCGTAACCCGAGTTGCGAAAGAGGTCAATTTGTTGTTGTGTTAGGGACATTATTTCTCCTGATATTCTTCGGGCACATCATCCATAGCCATTAAGAGATATGCATCTTTCAGATTTTCTTCCAAATCCACAAGGGTTTTTCTCTGTGTCATTATTTCTGGGTATTCAAGGAGTTTTCCCAGCCAAAATTTGTCCGATTTCCAATAGATCATGATCGCGCTTCCGATTTATGACATTGTGTTTGTAAGACCGTTTAGAGAAAGACCTTATAGTTGATGTCGAGTGCTTTTCCGAGTTTTTTAGCTGTTTCCTTCCCAATGGGCCGTTTGCCATTTTCCATTTCTGAAATGTGTCGTTGTGGAATGCCAGTCAACTCAGACAATTCCCGCTGTGTCAACCCTTCCTTGCCCCTTGCCCCCGATAGAGAAACACCGGGCAACTGCTCGTCGGTATAAGGAAAACACTCGCGCCATGGAACTGCATCAGATATGTCCAAAAAGCCCATGGAACCGAGTGTCCTGATGGCCTGCTTGCGTTTTTTTTTAGGACCAAGAAAACGCAATTCGATGGTCTCTGTTTCAGTACGGTGCTTTTTCGTGAGTACCTGCATACGTCACCTCTACCAATTTGATATTTTTGTCCTTCACTTCCCAAACAGAAACGTAAGTTGGTCTTCCCTTTTTAATATGACAATGATGCCGATTTTTTCCAAGGGAACTGTAGTTCGGCCAGTTTCCTCGGACTGGACCTGCTATTTCAATCTCCCTGATCAGAGTAAGAAGATTCTTTTGAACCTGTTTGGGCAAACGTCCGATTTGTTTTTGCGCCTTTCTGGCTATTGTTACGGTCCAGTTCATTTTTGAATATACTAAATAATAGTATCAAGTCAAGGGAAGTTAAGGACGGAGCATGCAGAAACGCGCCCTTAATTTTTTTAAGCGGGGCCGATGTGGTGTTCGCCAAATGTGAGTTCGCCAGCGAAGTGACAGCTTGCCCGATGCCCCGGTTCGATTTCTATGAGCCGGGGCTCTTCTGTTTTGCATTTGTCCTGTGCATAAGGACAGCGTACGTGAAATTTGCATCCGGGTGGGGCGTCGGCGGGGTCTGGGACGTCGCCTTCGATGGGGATGCGCTCGCGCTGATCGTCGGGGTCGGCGATGGGAACGGCGGATAGGAGGGCCGCGGTGTAGGGGTGAAGAGGGTTTTGGTAGAGCCGCTCGGATGTGGTGATTTCGATGATTTGCCCGAGATACATTACGGCAACGCGGTCGGAGATGTGTTCAACGACGCTGAGGTCGTGGGCGATGAACAAGTAGGTGAGATCGAATGTTTCCTGGAGGTCTTCGAGGAGGTTGATGACCTGGGCTTGTACGGATACATCGAGGGCGGAGACGGGTTCGTCGGCAATGACGAGTTTGGGGTTGAGCGCGAGGGCGCGGGCAATGCCGATGCGCTGGCGCTGTCCCCCTGAAAAGGCATGGGGGTATCGCCGCAGGTGATCGGGGCGCAAGCCCACGCGGATGAGCAGTTGCTCAACGCGGTTTTCGAGTTCAGACCCCGATGCGATCTGGTTGATGATGAGGGGTTCGGCTACGATATCGAAGACGGTCAGGCGCGGGTTGAGCGACGAGAAAGGATCCTGGAATATGTATTGCAGTTCTCTCCGCAGGTGGCGCATGTGTTCTTTGCCCAAGCTGCGCAGGTCGAGTTGCTGGCCGTTGTGGTGGAAGATGATCTCGCCGTCGGTGGGTTCTATCAGGCGAATGATCGACCGCCCTGTTGTGGTCTTACCGCAGCCCGATTCGCCGACCAGGCCGAGAGTTTCGCCCCGGTGCAGGGTGAGGTCTAAGCCATCCACGGCTTTGACATAACCGACGACTTTTCGCCATAAGCCTTTTTTTATGGGAAAGTGGGTTTTGAGTCCGGTAACTTCGAGAAGAGGCTGATTATTTTTTTCTGACATGATGTTTTAAAAATCAACAATGAGCATTCGCCTGTCTATAATAGCATCTTGCCTACCTTGCGGTTGCCGAGCGGTGCAGACCTGCCTGACGGCAGGCAGGAACTGAGCGTACCGATGAATAATATAGGACATCGCAATATCCCGCGCCATTGTTTTAACGCAATAAAAATTCCCGACCACAAAGCGTTGCCGGGAGGTGATGGTACATGAAAAATATCGTTTCCTTTTCCATCATCTAAACCAAAATTCAAAAGAATAATTCATTCGTTACCAAAGATACTACAAGGCCAATACGGAGCGGTGTACCACTGCGACAGCAGTTCATCAGGTGATGCGCTATCTGCCTTCAAGCCAGTCATAAGGCTTTTGCCGCCCGGATTCATCGTATTTCAATCACTCAGCAGTTGTATTGCCATCTCGATAACCGGGTCTTTTTCCATAGCTATGTCGTCAGGTGAGATCGCAACGTGAATATCCGGGGGAATACCAACGCCTTCATACAGAACCTGATCAGCCGAAAATGTCTTTTCTATAGAAATTATGTATGTCCAACCATTGGGAAGTTCTCGATAGAGAGGATGCGCCAGACCTCCCAACGTAAAATCTCCGACTATCGTAACATAAGGAAATTGCTTCATCGCCAATACGAAATATTCCGCACCACTTACAGTCCCTCTATCTGTGAGTACAATAATGGGTTTGGTAAATTGTTTACTCCCTGCAGGCTCGACATATCTTTCTCGAATGGGAGTAAAACCTGAATGTCGAGTGCCATTACGTCTTTGAGAAAGAGCGTACAATCTCTTCTGGTCTGCAAAGCGTCCCGCAATCGCTTCGACGTTAAAAACGTGTCCTCCACCATTATTTCTTACATCGACAATGAAACCCCTGTGATCAACAAACTCGTTCACAATGGGGTCTATCGCTTCGACCCAGTCATGGTATGTGTCATTACCGAAAGTCTCAATGTGTACATAGCCTATGGTATCAGAAATTTGACCAGAAGTAAAAACACCATTCCCTGTGGTTTGATAATCAGAGCGCAAGTATTTGCGTTTCACAAGAGAGAGATTGAGAGTCCCTTCAGGTTTTCCGTTTGGATAGTTTGCATAGCTTGAGTTGAATCGTTCAAACGTTGTGATTAGATTAACATGAACATCGTTTAAGTGCGTCAGCATAGCAGACAGAATGTCAAACAACTCGCGATCATTCGTCTGATCGGTGACTTGCGGCGCGTAGATGTCATACAGGGCATTCCAATCGACGTTTTTGACCTCAAACAGGGCATAATAGCGATCAAAGTCGTCCCATAAAATTTGGAAATTGTTCTGCGGCGTATTGGCAGGATCAGAACCGACCAGGGTTTCGCCGCAAGAAAGCAATACCGGCAAGAAGATGAGGACAGCGATTCGGGTCAAAAAACGCAATGCCTACTCCTCTCAGAATTGGAATGAGATGCCCCCACTCAGACCGTGAAAAACGGAAATTGTTTTTCGCGGTTGGGAATAACGCTGGTAGATAAACCAATATGTAAGACGCAATTTGAAATAAGCAGAAAAGGTGCGTTCATAAAGTGAGGAAAACCGGAAGCGTTGATAACTGTTGAGACTGGTTAGCTGGTGATTCATGCTGCTCGCAACATAACCATCTCGCTCTAAATAACTTAAAACTGGAGCGGACAAGGAGAAAACAATCCTTTGTCTTTTAAGAGATAATAGCTCGTACAAAAGGTTGATATTGAGGGTCGAAGCTGCTATTTCTTTTGATTGACGCAAAAGAGAAGGAAAAAAAGAATATCTTCTTAAAGAAGCTATATTATTCAAACTTCCCCCCAACCAAAAGGCCATGTTGGCACTCGAACTCCCTGACAATAGACGCGCATACCCGTATTGTAATTGCCCATAATTATGGTCAGCGAAATTTCTGAGCGAAGATGTTTTTAATTCGCCTGTCATAATATGTACCTGCACCCAATGCCAATTCTTCCTCCCTTTATACGTGTACGAAAACGCGATTGTTTTGTCGTAGCCTTTATACAGTAGCGGCGATGCCAAATCATCTCTGTTTGTGTAATTTGCCAGTCCGACATCAACGCTGATTCGGTGTTTTTGGGGGACAAATACTTCTGTTGGCAAGTCCTGTGCCGTAGTGGTTATATACGGGACCAAAAGGGTTATAGTGAGAATGGTGAATACTTTTATGAAACGCATCAGCGTATCTTCCGATTGAGGATTATGCCATAGGGACAGACACGTTATTTGTTCAGCACACGATGATAGATCTCAAGCCAATTTTCCGTTTCTTGAGTTGGGGAAAATAGGCTTTCTACTTTATGTTTTGCGGCTTTTCCAAGCCTCTTCCTGAGGTCTTGATCCTGAATTAAGCATTGTAATTTTTGCGATAACATATCGGAGTCATCTGCAGGAACGAGAAGGCTATCCCTATTATCTTCAACTATATCGACAATACCACCTACTCGAGAGGCCACGATGGGTAGTTCACAGGCCATCGCTTCTATGAGCGCATTTGGCGAACCTTCATGAAGCGAAGGAAATGCAAAAATATCCATCTCGTTCATCCACGCCATCACTTCTGGATGTGGAATATAACCCGTAAAAACTACTTGCCGTTTGATCCCCATATCACTGATTTGCTGCAACATATCTCTTTTGTAGGCTTGTCTTGCAAGCTGGCCAACAACGAGCAAGCGAGTATCGGGATAAACTTTAACAATCCTCCCAAATGCCTGTAAGAGAATGTGAAACCCTTTTATAGGCCGAAAAAATCCAGCAGTCCCGATAACTACTCCTCCTTGTGATTTCATCCGAAAAAAGGTTTCAGTAAGTACTTGTGCCCTATTATTATGCTCTCTTGTTATTTCTCTAAGCGGACGCTCATCAAATATTGATGCATCAAAAACATTGGGAATGAACTTCCCTTCTTTGATTCTGACCATCTGACGCATTTTTTGCATAAGTTCAGATGATACTGACGTTACATAAAAAAAATTTGGTCAAATTGGGAAAGTTCGAAAATTTTAAAAAATAGAGTTGTCCGTATCTATCTATACAGCAGATAGGTAATGGCAAGGCGTTGCATTTTTACATGTTTTCCAGCCAGCAACTGACACGATGACCCGATTCGATTTCGAGGAGTTGTGGTTCTTCGCGACACTTATCCATTGCATGCGGGCAACGCGGGGCAAAGGCGCAGCCCTGTGGGATTTCAAAAGGATCGGGGATTGTGCCTTCGATGGGTACCAGGCGGCGTTTTTGACCCACTTGTGGGATGGAGTTCAGCAGGCCCCTGGTGTAGGGATGGCGCGGATTTTTGAAGACGGTGCGCGTGTCGGAATATTCGACGATTTTGCCCAGGTACATCACCGCGACATAATCGGCCATGGTGGCGACGACGCCGAGGTCGTGGGTGATGAGCATGATCGCCATGCCAATGTCGGATTGGAGATCGCGCATCAGGTCCAGGATTTGGGCCTGCACTGTGACATCGAGGGCTGTCGTGGGTTCGTCGGCGATGAGCAAGCTGGGATTGCACGAGAGGGCCATTGCGATCATGGCGCGCTGGCGCATGCCACCTGAGAGTTCATGGGGATACGCATCGACCTGACGGTCGGGACGGGGTAGGCGCACTTTGTTGAGGGCATCGATCGTGCGTTCACGGGCTTCTTTTTTGTTTGTATTCTGATGTAGCCTGATCGCCTCGGCAATTTGATTGCCCACGGTGTGTACAGGGCTGAGAGAGGTCATAGGCTCCTGAAAGATCATGGCGATGTCATTCCCGCGAATGTCGCGCATCTGCGTGCCTTTGGGGTTGAGTTGTGTCAGGTCAATGGGATCGCTTTCGGGGTCTTTGTGAAAGAGGATTCGTCCATTTTCGATTTTGCCCGGTGGACTCGGGATGAGGCGCATGGTTGAAAAGGCCGTGATGCTTTTCCCGCAGCCCGATTCGCCGACTACGCCGAGTGTTTTTTGGGGCGCTATGGATAGGGATACGCCATCGACCGCGCGCACGACGCCGTCATCGGTGTAGAAATAGGTTTTGAGGTCGCGGATGTCTAAGAGCGGTTGGGTCATATTTTATCTACTGGAATACGGGTCGGCTGCATCGCGCAGGCCATCGCCGAGGAAATTAAAGGCGAGGACGGCGATGATGATGCAGACACCCGGCATGAGAAGCCAGGGATAGAGGCTGAGCGAATGAATGTTCATGGCGTCGGATAAGAGCAATCCCCAGGATGTCATGGGGGGTTTGATGCCCAGGCCGAGAAAACTCAATGTGCTTTCGCCAAGGATAAATCCCGGGATGGCGAGGGTTGCAATGACGATGATGTGGCTGAACATGGACGGGAGCAGGTGCCGAAAGATGATGCGCCGATCTTTGGCGCCAGCCACGCGAGCGGCCAGTACAAAGTCGGCTTCGCGGATGGACAGGGTTTTGCCGCGTATTTCACGGGCGAGTCCGCCCCATCCCACGAGCGCGAGGACGGTGACAATGCCCATAAAGACCAGGTGCGAAGGCCATTCGGGAGGCAATATGGCACTGAGGGCCATGAGAATGGGGATAGATGGAAACGCAAAGATGAGTTCGATGATGCGCTGGATGATATTATCGACATTGCCTCCGTAATAGCCAGAGATTACGCCGAGTGCGGAGCCGAGGGTGAGGCTGATGAATACGGCGAGCAGGCCAATGGTGAGGGAGATGCGGCCCCCTACAATGATGCGCGAGAGCATGTCGCGTCCAAAACGGTCGGTTCCAAAGAGGAACATGGGATTGTCTTTGCCGGTGCCAAACAGGTGGATGTCGGTGGTAAAGAGGCCGTAGAATGTATATTGGGCACCTCGCACAAAGGGGTACACGGGATAGCGCACAGAGGCGTCTTCGGTATAATTTTTGATGCCGGTTTGCAGGTCAAAGGATTTTTTGATGCCGTAAACAAAGGGCCAGTGGATGCCGTCTTGAGAGAATATGTGGATGCGCTGGGCGGGCAGGTGTACATAGTTGTAATAGCGATGCGCCGGGTCGTGTGGGGATAGAAATTCGCCCAGAAAGACGCAGAGATAAAGAAAGATGACCACACATCCACCGATGACGCCAGCGCGGTGTTTTTTGAAACGCCGCCAGATGAGCTGGCGCTGTGAATAGGTGGCGGTGGTTGTGATTTCTTTTTCCACGCGCTCGTCGGGAGGTGTTGCGACGACACTACTCATAGCGAATCCTCGGGTCGAGCCATGCCAGGAGAATATCGGCTAATAAGTTGCCGATGAGCAAGAATGTGGCGGATAGGAGCAGGAATGCACCTGCCAGATACATGTCTTGAGATGTGAGTGCAGTGAGAAAAATGGGACCGGCTGTTGGCAGGCCCAGCACAATGCCGGTGACAACGGCGCCAGAGAGCAGGCTGGGCAGTTCGAGACCCAGGCGGCTGACGAGGGGGTTGATGGCGATGCGCACGCCGTATTTGACGATGACTTTGCCTTCTTTGAGGCCCTTGGCGCGGCCGGTTTGAATGTGCTGTTGGCCGAGTATGTCGAGCAAGTTGCCGCGCATAATGCGGATAATGCCCGCTGTGCTGCCCGTGCCGATGACGATGATGGGTACCCAGATATGTTTGAGGAGATCGACAAATTTTGCCCACGACCAGGCAGCGCCGATGTATTCGGGAGAGAGAAGGCCGCCTACGGATTTGGCTTCAAAGACGGCGACCTGAATGAACATAATGACCAGAGCCAGCAAAAAGTTTGGCGTGGCCAGACCGATAAATCCGAGAAATGTAAAGCCGTAATCGCCAATTGAATATTGTCGGGTGGCAGAGTAGATGCCAATGGGGATGGCGACGATCCAGGTGAAGATCAATGTGGAGAGTGTAAGGGTTAGTGTGAGTCCCAGGCGTTCAGCCAGGAGTTCTATCACATCCATTTCGTAGGTGAAGGATTGCCCGAAGTCGCCTTCGCTGACGATTTTCCAGATCCAGCGGATGTATTGCACATAGATCGGGTCGTTGAGGCCATAGCGGTCGCGCAGGGCGTCAATTTGCGCCATCGCGCTTTCAGACCCGAGTTCACCCTGTTCGGCCAATTCGGCGAGGCGAGAGGTGAGCATATCGCCCGGCGGCGCTTGAATGACCACAAAGCTGACCATTGAAATCAGGAGCAGCGTGGGGATCATGTGAAATAGACGGCGGATGATGTAGTTGGTCATATCGCTATTTTATGAATATCTGTTCGTGAAACACGGGGCGACCCCAGCCGCGATGCACGTCGGCGGCACTGCCCTGAAATGGAACATTGCCCAGTCGCGTGCTGGCTCCCCAGATGGAGTAGGCAGAGCCGACGACTATAACGGGTACGTTTTCGGTGTGGAGGTCGCGCACGTTTGTCATGTGTTCATGTACGGCTATGGGATCTACGGTTGTCAATACTTTTTTGATGCGCGTTGTGGCTTCGTGCAACCACGCGGGACCCTCTTTGGAGGCGTTGCGGTGCCAAAAGGGGACGGTGGGTGCCATAATTGCCCAGTCATTGAGGCGGCCCAGGGGGTCGGCGGGACCTTCGAGTCCCCAGTGGTGAATGTCAAATTCGCCGTTGAGGCGGCGGGGCCATATAATGTCGCGCAGGGAAATGTTCAGGTTGGCTTTGATGCCAATGCTGCGCCAGTGTTCGGAGACGAGTTCGGAAACATCGACGCCAACGCCGGGAACGACGTCGATGTTGAGTTCAAAGCGCGAGCCATCTTTGAGCTCGCGCCAACCATCGCCATCTGTGTCGCGGTATCCGGCTTTGTCGAGGAGATCGCGGGATTTGTCGGGGTCGAATTTGGAATATTGGCGATAGGCTGTTTCTGAATAGTGCGGGTTAGAGGGCGCGAAGGAGTAGCCCGCGGGATCAAGGAGGCCGTGATAGACGATCTGGTTGATTTCTTCGCGGTTGATCGCGTATGACAGGGCAATGCGCACGTCGCGGTTGCGAAAAGCTTCTCGCAGGACGGGTTTTGGGGTGTCCCAATTGAGGTAATAGGCGGGACCGCGGTCTGGACCGGTGATCCGCAATTTAAATTTGCCCTTTTTTTCTTCGGTGCGCAGTGTGGGAAACATGTTGATGCGAGAGTAACGCCCGAATAGGTCGAGTTCGCCGTTGACAAATTTGAGCAGGATCACCTGGGGATCTTGAATGACTGTAAATTCAATGCGGTCCGCATAGGGCAATTGATTGCCGGCTGTGTCGATTTTCCAATAATAGGGGTTGCGTTCATAGACGATGCGTTGACCGCGAATCCATTCAACGGGGACCCAGGCGGATAGGCGCGGCATGCCGGGTTTCATGATGACCATGGCATTGGTCGCTTGTTCTCGAAACCCTTCATAGGTCGCTTCGGGATTGTAGCGGGGGTGCAGGTGTGACAGATGGTGTTTGGGCTGTGCGATGACGTCTAAACACAGGGCGTGTAATACGCGACCGAGTGGTTTAGCAGATGAGACTTCAAGGGTGTGGTCGTCGATTTTTTTGAGGTCAATGGGTTTGCCATCGACCACCCAGACAGAGGGGGGTACGGGCTGGTTGTGGGGACGGGCATTGTCGTCAAAGGTCATGTCGTAGTACCAGAACAATATGTCGTCAACTGTAAATGGCACGCCGTCTGACCATTTGATGCCTTTGCGGATTTTGAAAATTGCGGTTCTTCCTTCGTCGCGAAATTCAAAACTCTCCGCGAGGTTGTGTACGATGCTGTCGGGCAAGGGACGCGAAAATCCCATGAGGTTTTCGCTCAGTGTTTTATTGGTTCCCGCTGTTTGGATGATGTCGCCGGTGAGTGCGCGTCGCAAAACGCCACCGTATTGTCCGATGGTGTCCAGGGGGACGACGATGAGTGGATTTTCAGGCAGGCGTTCAGATACGGGGGGGAGTTCCCCCTTTTTGACTTTTTCAGCGAGGATGGGGGCTTCTTCAAATGTGCGGTTGATCAGGATTTCTGGGTCGATTTGTTTGGGTGCGCGCGTTTCGTGAATCGCTGCGTTGGATTGAGCGGCTTCACCCGTTTTTACACGGTGCCCTGGATCGGGGGCGAGACAACCACAGAGGAGTAAAAGAATTAAAGGATAGATTCGTCTCATAGGTGTCCTAACTTAACCAAACGGCTTCTTTTATGCGAGTTTTTTTCTATAACCTTGACGGATCGGTTGTTGTGCGAGTATATTGTTTCTTATGATTTCTGATGAGATGAGAAAACGCATCGCCGCGCTCAATCGCCGCGATTTGAAACACGCAGATGAGGTTTCTGAAGCCGAGCAGCAAGAGGAACCCGAAGTCCGTCCTGGCCGTGGAGAGAGACGCGCGCCCGATCCCGGCGCGTTGCGCGTGATGGCTACTGCGTCCGATGCGCGATTGCATCTCGCGCTGGACGAAGTGGCACAGGGCGAGGAGATTCATACGCCCGCAGGCACATTTTTGCTGATTGATCAGACGATTCAAGAGGTTTTGCGGGGCGGCGGGCGCGAGTTTGGCGTGCGGCACGAACGCGCGATTGGCGCGTTACATGTGGGGAATGTGCCGCATGATCCGTATGATACATTTCATTCTTTGATTGATGCACGCGCCGAAGATGTGATTTACGTCGATATCGAGACGACGGGGTTGACGGCTGGTACGCCGCTGTTTTTGATTGGTGTGTTGGGGCATTTTAATGGCGCGTTGCGCGTTGTGCAGTTGCTGGCGCGAGATTATACGGAAGAGGCCGCGTTGTTGACGCACTTCGTCACATTGTTGGATGCGTCAACGGTGGTCGTGAGTTTTAATGGCAAGTCGTATGATTTGCCCTATATCCGCGACCGGTGTTTGTTTATGGGCGTGCCGTTTCGGCTGGGACAAGCGCATATCGATATGTTGCATGTGGGGCGGCGCATTTGGGGCAGGCAGTTGCCCAATTGCAAGTTGCAGACTTTGGAACGATATATTTGCCGCCGCACCCGGCGAGGCGATATTCCGGGTGCGGAGATTCCCAATGCGTATCACCGGTTTGTAAGGTCGGGAAATGCCGTGCAAATGCGCGATATTTTGCACCACAATGCGCTGGATCTGCTGACGACAGCAGAGGTGTTGTTATGTGTGTTGGAGGGGAAGGTGTGAGGGGTGGATAATCTGATTTGTAGGGGCGACCTCCTGTGGTCGCCCGCAGGTGGTCATTTGGGACGGCACAGGGACCGTCCCCTACTATGCCTTGTCCAATATAGCGTTGAGTGTTGCGCTCGGGCGCATGGCCGCTGTTATTTTTTCGAGGTCTGGGAGATAATAGCCACCTATGTCAACGGGTGGACCCTGTGCTGCATTGAGTTCATTGATGATCGTTGTTTCATTTGCTTCGAGTTGCTGCGCCAATTTTGTAAATCTCGTCTGAAGTGCCGCGTCTTCGCTTTGTTGGGCCAGTGCCTGTGCCCAGTACAATGCGAGGTAAAAATGGCTTCCGCGATTGTCCAATTCGTGTACCACGCGCGAGGGCGATTTTTTGTTGTCTAAAAATGCGCGGGTTGCGCCATTTAGTGCTTCGGCCAGGATGCTGGCTTTTTTGTTGTTTGTTTTATGTCCCAGGTCTTCGAGGGATGCGGCAAGGGCCAGAAGTTCTCCCAGCGAATCCCACCTCAGATGCCCTTCTTCTACAAATTGTTGTACGTGCTTGGGGGCAGAACCTCCTGCGCCGGTTTCAAAAAGGCTTCCGCCTGCCAGAAGGGGTACAATTGAAAGCATTTTTGCACTGGTTCCCAGTTCGAGAATTGGAAACAGGTCCGTGAGGTAGTCGCGCAATACATTGCCGGTGACGGAGATGGTGTCTTTTCCATCTTTTGCGCGTTGTAAGGTTGCGCGCATGGCTTTTGTTGGGGACAGGATTTGAATGTCTAAACCGCTTGTGTCGCAGTCTTCCAAATAGGTGTTGACTTTGTCGATTAAATTTTTGTCGTGCGCTCTGTTTTCGTCCAGCCAGAATATGGCTGTGGATCCGGTTATTCGCGCGCGATTGACGGCGAGGTTGACCCAGTCCCGTATCGGAAGGTCTCTGGTTTGACACGCACGCCAGATGTCCCCTTTTTCTACTTTGTGATCGAGTAAGACCTGTCCTGCAGCATTGACGACGCGAACGCGACCGTTTGCAGGTATTTCATAAGTTTTATCGTGCGATCCGTATTCTTCTGCTTTTTGTGCCATTAATCCTACGTTGGCAACATTGCCCATTGTGGTGATATCGAATGTTCCGTGTTCTTTGTGGAAGTCAACGATTTCACGATAGATGCGCGCATAAGAGCGGTCGGGGATGGTGAATAGGGTGTCACGGGGTTCACCGTCGGGTCCCCACATTTGTCCGGATTCGCGGATTGCAGCGGGCATGGATGCGTCGATGATTACATCGCTGGGCACGTGTAAGTTTGTGATGCCGCGGTCTGAGTTGACCATCGCAAGGTCCGGGCGATGGGTATAACAGGCTTCAATGTCGGCTTCGATTTCCGCGCGTTGCGTTTCTGGCAGGCGCGCAATTTTTGTATAGACTTCTCCAATGCCGTTGTTTGGATCGATGCCGAGTTCATCAAATACAGCGGCGTGTTTTTCAAATACGTCTTTGTAATAAACAGAGACCGCATGACCAAAGAGGATCGGGTCTGATACTTTCATCATGGTGGCTTTGAGGTGGAGTGAAAATAACACGCCTTTGTTTTTTGCATTTTCGAGTTGGGCTTCGTAAAATGCGCGCAATGCGCGACAGTTCATGACCATTGCATCGACGACTTCACCTGCCTGGACGGGTATGTCGTCTTTGAGAATGGTGGTGTTTCCATCTCTATCTACAAACTCAATTTTGAAAGTAATATCTTCTGTTACTACGACAGATTGTTCGCTGCCGTAGAAGTCTCCACCGCGCATATATGCTACATGTGATTGGGATTTTGAGGTCCATTCGCCCATGGGATGTGGGTTGTTTTTGGCGTATTCTTTTACGGCTGATGCCACCCTGCGATCCGAGTTTCCCTCTCGCAAGACGGGGTTTACGGCACTTCCGAGAATTTTTGCATATCTGTCTTTGATGTCTTGCTCTGCTTCCGTTTGTGGTTCTTCTGGGTAGTCTGGAATATTATATCCTTTTTTTTCCAGTTCACGGATTGCTGCGATCAACTGCGGTACGGAAGCACTGATATTGGGTAGTTTGATGATATTGGCTTCGGGTGTTTTTGCCAGTTCTCCCAGTTCCATCAAGGCGTCGGATTGTCTCTGGCTTTCGGTCAAGTTTTCTGGAAAATTCGCAATAATTCTGCCGGCAAGAGAAATATCTTTTGTTGTTATTTTAATGCCGGCGGGTTCTGCAAAAGTTTTGATAATTGGAAGCAGAGAGCACGTTGCCAATGCGGGTGCTTCATCGGTTTTTGTATAGACGAGTGAGGCCATGATATTTCCTGAGTTTTTGTGGTGGCGGATATTTTGAAGTGCGTATTATACGAGCATGGGAACGAGTACGTCAAGGAGATAAATTAGAGAAGGAGGCTAAATATGCGATGGGTCGTCGGTTTATTTTTCGTCGGGTGTATTGCAGCGCAACAGGTTTGTGCAGAGACGTTATTGGGGTTGCCAGTTGAGGGTGTTCAGACGATTGTGTTGCGCAATGAGGTGGGTAAGAATCAGATTCGGTTTGTGAGTTCGGCGCCGCTGGAAGAGATTCACGGTACAGCGTCGGAGATTTCGGGCGAATTAAAGCTGGATCCGGCAAATTTGGAGGGTATGGCCGGGAAGATTGAGGTGCAGGTTGCGAGTATGGAAACGGGTATTGAGAAGCGCGACGCGCATTTGCACAGTGAAGATTGGTTGGATGAAAAACAGTTTCCGGTGATTGGGTTTGATATTGCGGGGTTGAAGGATGTGTCTGTGACGGTGGGGAAAGATAAGGCGGTTATTACGGGTTTGGCAATGGGGACATTTTTACTGCACGGCGTGGATAAGGAGATAGCGATTCCCTTTGAGGCGACGTATTTGCTGGCGTCAGAGCAGACAAAGAAGCGAGCACCGGGGGACTTTTTTGTGGTGAAGGGCGAGTTTCAGATTGCGTTGAAGGATTTTGATATTGCAGGTGCGCGCGGGCTGGTGGGCAACCGGGTTGGAAAGAAGATCGATTTGAAGACAAACTTTTTTGGTTCGACAATAAGAAGTGAGAAGTGAGAAAACGAAAAAAAATGAGAAAATCATATATATACGGAAGGAATCAGAGATATGCGGAATCTTTTTGAATTGCAATTACAGACGCGATGGTATTATCATAAAAGAGCCGCTGACAAGACTCGACCAAGTCCCCTGTCAGCGGCGGCAAATATCTCAAGCTGATAACTTGAGAAGACGAAGCTAAAGTAACAACCTGAAGCGCGGTTGTCAACGTGTATTTAATGTTCAATCGGAAAGAGAAAAGTGAACGATGTTTTCACCTTTGAATTCGATATTCAGTCTGACTTTTACTCGATAATAACCTCTATGCGAACTAAAAATAATGCCTTACAAGAATTATCATTAGAAAAAATCACATTGGCACACATGTTGCATATATCTGTTTAAGTAGTGAAAAATCTGTATTGTCATAAATCAATTATTTTTTTACTTAAGGATACATACATTTGCGAAAATATATGACAGTTCCTCCTCGTGCCGATCATTCGCGTCCTGATCTGAACAAACAGAAAATTCTGATTATAGATCCCGACCCCCGCGTTCTATCGACCCTTGTGGGATTCTTGAGCGATGAACCTTATGACGTGTGTACAGCGGAAAATGCAAAAGAAGGACTTAAAATTTTGAGACGAGAGAAGATTGCTCTCGCTATCGCTGAAAAAGATATAGCAGGTCTTGATGGGGTCGCACTTTTGGAGCGCGTTGCAGCAGAGAAAATTCAGACAAATATTCTGATGATGGGGAGCGTTTTGCTCATGGAAGTAACGAAAGAAATACTCACAGCAGGTGCTGTGAGCGTACTGGATAAACCGATTGTGAAGGACAAATTTTTGGCAGAGGTCAAAAACTGTATTCTACTGAATGAAGTGGGATACAATGTGTCGCGGGTCCGTGAAGCATCCCGTTCACTGCCCAAATCCTTTCAACAGCCGTTGAACGTCGGCCGAGAGAAGGTTTCGCAAGAGGCATTGGAATCATTTTTGGAGGAGCGTTACAGAAAACCAGACCTGAAATTTGAAGATCTCACGCGCCATTTTGATCTCTCGCTATCGCATGGTCACGCGCTGTTTAGAAAATATTTTGACAAGACCTTCCGTGAAAAACTGAGGGAGGTCAGAATAGCGCAGGCAGAGCATTTTTTAACGGGATCATCACTGTTTATGTATGAAATTGCACGCATGTGTGGGTTTCGTGGATCAAATCGTTTCAGTGAGGATTTCAAGAGGATACATGGCATTTCTCCTACCCAGTACCGCAAAAAATTTATGCGCGGAGAAATTTAGACGTTTTGGAAGGATGTTTGAGTTGAATGTTTATTTGCTCGGTCGAAATCCATCGGTTTTAGCCATTATCGCTACCTGTCTTACGTCTCCATTATGGCTTTAGCCACCAAACAGCCTGAATCTGATCATGAGATCAAGCTAAGGGGCTTTGAGTTTATAAGATTCTTCATTCTGTCTATTATAGCATCGAGTATTCTGCTTATTGCAGGGATTGTGATTTTAGGCTGGGATGTCGAAATGGAAATCAGTGTTGAGGCTTCTGGTCACGTTGAACCCGTTGAGAAAAAATTTGTCAAATCAGAGACCATAGGGACGATAAAGAAGGTGCTTATTCACGCTGGTCAGCAGGTCGCAAAAGGGGATACACTTTTTGTTCTCGATGCTTCAGATTGGAGAAAAGAGGCCGCGAAAATTGAAAAAGAGATCGCAATCAATCAACAGCAGATAGAGGAACTCAGAGAGACATTATTTTTTGATAGGCAAAGAATAGAATCGAGTCTTGATCAGACGCGACTTGAACACGAAGCGGGTGGTCTTCGGCTTGAACAGATTTTACGAGAGCAACAATTGTATCAAAAATATCTCAAAGAGAGAAAGGAACGGACACGACCTCTTGAGACGCTTTTGCCTGTAAAACTTCAAGAAAACAATCTCAATCGCATCCTGCAACGCATGACCTATCTGGAAATTGAGCTTGATGCTCTGGTTGTCAGAGAGAAAGAAATCCAAACTTTGAAATTGGTCGGTGACAAATTCCAACAAGAACGCGATTGGATTCAGGAACAGATAAGAAAAACCGTTATCATTTCCCCAATCTCGGGCATTGTGCTGACCTCAGATATTGAAACAATCGAAGGAGATCGGGTTTTAGTTGGCAGTCCGATATTGGAATTGGCGCAGTTAAATGAATGGCAGGCAAGGGTTTTTGTGCAAGAGGTGGATATTTCAAAAATTGAAATGGGTCAAGATGTCAAGTTGTACATCCATGCGTTTCCACATATGAGTTACAAAATTTTCAGTGGTAGCGTTAGTGAATTGCCCAGCCGGAATCAAGTTTTGCCCCCAAATGCAACGGCTCTGACATTATACCCGGTGAAGATATTGATCGATGATCCCTTTGTTCGCAGTGGCGATCAGATTTATCCCGTGGCTTATGGCATGAGGTTAGATGCAAAGATCATTATTGAAAGAAATTTCTTATGGAAGATTGCGTGGAAAAAGATAAAAGATGCTTTTGGCATCGTTGATAAGCAAAATCCTTTGGTTTTTTAAATGACGACAGACAAATTGGAGATTCGGAATCTTGACGCAAATATTCACTATTGTTAAGATGCTTCGACCTTATTGGCGATATATCATTCAGTCGCTTTGTGTTGGCATTTTGTTTATGCTGTTTCAGATACCAGGGCCTTATTTCACAAAAATAATGATCGATGATGTATATCCGCACAAAGATTTCTCTCTGTTGAATTTCCTTCTGTTATTGGGCATGCTGATGTCGTTGGGTGTGGGCGGGATGAGATTTATCAGTGGGTATTTTGGTCAGTGTGTTGGCGTCCGGATGGGGTATGATTTTCAAGCGCGTTTTTACAAACATATCCAAACGTTGGATTTCAGTTTTTTTGACAATCGAGAGACGGGTGAAATATTATCTCGGTTCAGGGATATGCGGAGTTCAATTGCCAGTGTTATTGGTTTGATTAACACACTGATTATCAATTCGCTCCAACTCGTGATCTTTCCGCCTATTCTGTTCTTTATCAATTGGAAACTGGCCCTGATCAGCCTCACGGTCTTGCCCTTTGATACGCTTTTGGTTTTGATTTCGAGACGGTTTATCCGCAAATATACGAGGGAAGTTGCAGAACGCTCAGCAGAGTTATCGGCCAAAAATTACGAGTCAATCTCTTCGATTAGAACAGTACAGTCTTTGGGGTTGGAGACCTCATTTTTTCAGAAATTGCAGGGATTGTTCATCAATGTTGCAAATCTCAGAATGAAAGTGTCGCTTTTTTCGGGCACAACGGGATATGTCAGCACCATTGTTAAGACGGGTGGAACACTTGCCTACGGTTTCTACGGATGGCACGAGGTGCTATCTGACAATTTGACGTTGGGGAGTTATATGGCTTTTACGGGCTATGTGGGGTATTTGTATGGACCTATTAAAAGTCTTATTGGTCTGTTGCGGCGCATTGAATCTACACTGGTTCATACGGACCGCTTTTTTGAAGTCTATAATATCACGCCTGATATACGCGATGAACCGCAGTTGGCTGAACTCAACGAGGTCCACGGAAGGATAGAGTTTCGAGATGTCAGTTTTGCATATCAACCCGAAAGGGTGGTGTTGAACGAGATCAATCTCGAGATCGGTGTCGATCAAACCGTCGCCATTGTTGGAAGAAGCGGATCGGGCAAATCTACTCTGGCGAAGCTCATCCCGAGGTTCTACGATCCAGTGGATGGTCAAGTCTTGATTGATGGGGTCGATATCAGGCAATATCGTCTCAATTCTCTGCGCCAAAATATTGGCTTTGTGATGCAAGGTAGTGCGCTGTTTCAGGGGAGTATTTTGGAGAATCTGACGTTTGGAAAGCCTATATCCATGATCGATGTCGAAGCCGCGACCCGGGCAGCCTATATCCACGATTTTGTCACGAAGCTACCCAGTGGTTATCACACGATCATCGGTGAGCAGGGAGCGCAACTTTCAGAGGGTCAGAAGCAGAGGGTCGCGCTTGCACGGGTGTTATTGCAGAACACGCCCATCTTGATCCTGGATGAACCTACTGCGGCACTGGATAACGAATCTGAGTTTTATATTCAGGAAGCGATGAAAGAAATTTGCAAACAAAGGACGGTGATCGTCATTGCCCATCGTCTGTCAACCATCCGGCGTGCAGACAAAATCGTTGTCATCGATCAGGGAAGAATTGCGGAAGAAGGTAGCCACGAAGTTTTGATGCTGCAAGATGGTGTTTATTCTATGCTCCAGGAGCGAGCCGCGAGGATTTAATATGCTTAAAGCAAAATGCCCAAACTGTGAATATGAAAGCCCCTGGGAAAGAGATAAATGGTGGACCTGGAAACCTAATTCCACCTGGCCCTGTAAGAAATGTGGCATCCTGCTTAAAAATGATCTGAGAAGATCGTTCTTGCTGCTATTCATATATGTGGCCTTCTTGTTATTTTTTCAATTCTGGGTCAAGGATTGGAGCCTTCTTGTCTATTGTCTCCTACCGGTTGGTGTTTTTATCATTCTTTCATTGAAGCGCGTTAAAATTGTGCAATCTTCAGACCAAAATTCTGACGCTGATAACCCCCAAAGTGCCGTTTAACAAAGCTTCAAAAGCGTTTAGCGAGGATTTAATATGTTCAAAGCGAAGTGCCCAAATTGTGGATATAACCGCCCGTGGGAGGGGTATAAATGGTGGACCTGGAAACCTGGTCTCACCTGGCCCTGTAAGAAATGTGGCATCATGCTTAAAGATGATCTGAGAAGATCGTTCTTGCTACTACCGGTATTTGTAGCTTTCTGGTTATTTTTTGAATTCTGGGTCAAGGATTGGAGCTTTCCTGTCTATTGTCTTCTGCCAGTTGGCGTTTTTATCATTCTTTCATTGCTGCGCGTTAAAATTGTGCAATCTTCAGACCAAAATTCTGACGCTGATAGTCGAAAAGCACCTCTTGACAAGGAAAGGGGGTAAATGAGAGATCACTACACGGTGCTTCGTTCATGGTGAATGGAAACATTCATCGATTTCTAATTTTTATACCATTGGAGGATCACATGCAAAAGCTGGTGAAAAGAAAGATGCATTACGAGACCATTATGCCCGTAGAGGCTTATGAGGGTGAAACAAAGATGGATGGGTTGATGGATATGGAGGAAATATATTTTTGGACTTTTTGGGGTGCTACAGCAACAGTAGCAACAATTCCTTATGTTGGGCCTTATGCGGCTTCAGCTATGCCTATCGTTGACCATTATTACCATGATGAAATGGTAGATGGTTTGCAAGGTGTCCTTGAAACTACATTTGATCAGGCCGCTGCCGAGGCACAAGCAGGAGAAGCCATAAGAGAGTTGGCCAGTGATGCAAGTGAGGCTATTATGGAAGGATTTATAGATTGGAGTAGTGACATTGACTACGACGACCCAATCGTACAAGCATATGGTGAATAGGAAACGCCAAACTTAGGTATCTTGATGGTTGCGGGTATTGTACTATTGTATATATGAGTGCAATACCTGCAAAATTCTCTCATCCAGGATGGAGGGCCTAAAATATGCCAAGAATCATCAAAAACATTTACACCTGTCCAAAATGTGGCCATTCCGTTGGATGGCGACGTAAGTTGAGTGCTAACATCTTCAGTATATGGCCCTGCAAGAATTGCGGTACGCCTTTGGGTTTTGGTTCTGTGAGACGCCTGATTTTAGTTTCTATATTTACCTTTTCAACCGCATTATGGCTTAAGCCTCATGTGAATTTTTGGGTCTTTTTGGTAATCTTTGCTTCAGGATTGTTCGTTGCAGGATATGTCGATCCGGTTGTTGAGAAGCAGGAACCACAGCGGCGTGATGCAGAGTGAGCATTTGGAACCAAATATATGCCAATAAATATAAAAAACCTTTATACCTGCCCAAAGTGTGGACATCCCGTTGGGTGGTGGCGCAAACTGCGTGCCGGTCTTATCAAGTATCCCTGCAAAAATTGTGGCACGATTTGGAGCGTTGATTACTGGAAACGCGGTATTTCGATCCTCATATTTCTTTTATTACTTTACTTATTACTCTACTTATGGATTAGCATTGAAGTAACTCTATTGCATTTTCTTATAGCAGGCCATGTTTTGTTAGATATTTTAATAAAAATGTTTATCAGTCCGATTGTGGTGAAAGGTCCAAGTCAGCGGCCTGATGCAGAGTGAGCATATCGAAGATGGCGTGTGGACAACAGTGGTCTAACCATGAAATACAAATGCAATTTCCATGATCTAAACGGAGAGGGTGTCAAGGTTGCAATCGTTGATAGCGGGATTGATCGTTCGCATGCAATGTTGCAACATGTGACCGCAGGAATTTGTTTTGAGCTTTCTGTGGGCAGCGTCCATACATCTCAAGACTATCGAGACACATCTGGTCATGGCACGGCGGTTGCGAGTATTGTAAAAAAGAAGGCTCCTGGTACAGAGCTATACGCTATAAAAATCTTCGATCAATCTTTAATTGTAGAACAGAAAATTCTCCTTGAGTCCATTCGCTGGGCAATTGATCAGAACGTCGATATCATTAACCTGAGCCTTGGAACGACGGACGCGCAAGTCAAGCATGCTCTGTTGGATATATGTCAGGTAGCAACGAAAAAGGGTATCGCAATAGTCGCTGCCGAACACAATTCAGGGCAGGAGAGTTTTCCCGCCTATTTCTCCAATGTGATCGGTGTGAAAGCGGGGGATATAAAAGGGCGTTACAATTATCTGTTTCGTGCAGGAGAGTCTATTGAATGTATCGCACCAGGGACAACTCAGCGCGTTCTCTGGGCGGGTGGGCGAGAGCATATTGTTGAAGGCAGTAGCTTTGCCGCGCCCCACATCACGGGCATTATCGCGTTAATCAGACAAGCCTTTCCCAAAGCCAATCTGAATGGGATTAGAAACATATTGGAAGTGAATGCCAATCGAGAAGTGCATGAAAAAATCCCATCAGGTCGCAAGATTCGCGTGCATACTCCCCAAACGTCCCAATCCTTTGATCCAAACAATATCAAAAGAGCAGCTATTTATCCCTATAACAAAGAAATACATAGCCTGGTGCGTTTCAGGGAATTATTAAATTTTGAAATTGTGGGCATCGCTGATCCCATTGCCAAAGGTTATGTTGGGAAAGATGCTGGTGAAGCGATAGGCATACCGCCCGTTGGCATACGGATTCAGCCACGATTTCAAGAGATATTGAAAGAGGCTGATACGCTCATTCTGGGTTATGTAGATGAACTGAGTCGAATCACCAAAAAGAATGTCCTGCGCGAGAGTATTGAGAAAGCCATTGATGCCAACTTAAATGTATTCAGCTTTTTGTCCATATACCAAAAGGATCTAAGAGATCTGATCGAAAAGGCACGTAAAAAGAACCTCTGGATTTATTCGCCCGACATTCATCAAAACGACCTGCTTAAAGCACTTCAGCTCCACGATTATCCAGCCGTTGATGTGCCAGTTATCGGTGTTTTTGGCACGAGTGCTCAACAAGGTAAGTTTACTGTTCAACTCGCTTTGAGGTCAAAGCTGACAAAAGAGGGATACAAGGTTGGGCAAATCGGTACCGAACACCATTCTCAGTTATTTGGAATGGATGTGGCATTTCCAACGGGATACGCCTCTCCACTGCAATTTCCGATACAGTTTCATGCGCCCTATCTGGATTTCAAAATGCGCGAGGTCTGTGCCAATAAGAAACCAGATTTAATGCTTGTCGGCGCACAGTCGGGGAGTATCCCTTATGATATCCATGAGCCGGGAAATCATACGCTTTCAACGCTTGCTTTTATGCTGGGTACAAAACCCGATGCCAACATATTGGTCGTGAACAGCGTTGATGACGGCGAGTATATACGCGATACTATGAACACGCTCAAGGCAATTACCAAAGGCTCCGTGTTATGTCTGGCAATGAGTGATAAAGAAAAACACATTCGAGCAGCTTATGGTCGAACACTGATTAGTCCGCGTCAAATGTCAAAAGAAGAAATTAAAGAAAAATTGGCCTATTTGGAGGATAAATTTGAGATTCCAGCCGTAGAAATTGTCTCAGAGGAGGGACAGCAGAGGATGGTTGACGTCATCATCAGGTACTTTGCAGATGAGCAATCAGGAGGGGTGTATGGATAATGATCTAAAAAGACAGATAAAACAGACAATTGTGCGTGCATTAAATCTTGAAATTGAGCCTGAAGAAATAGGAGATTCAGACATACTTTTTGGTGGAGAAATGGGTCTCAACTCAATGGCAATGGTAGAACTCGTTGTAGGCATAGAAGATGAATTTGGCTTTGAAATCTCTGATGAAGACCTGAGTGCCGAAGTTTTTAAAAGTGTGCAGACGATTGAAGACTATATCCGGTCTGTGCGTGAGTGCGTTTTGACTACCTGAAAATTTGAAAAATGCGACAGCCCCATACGAGATGCGTAGTATGAAAAGATCGCTTCCCATCCAACCATCCCCCCCCATACACGGCTATCCCCGCCATGCCTATCGGCTTTCGATTATGTCACTTCACGATGCGTATATTCCCTGGTTCTTCTGCAATTACATACAACTGTTCGCCGTTGACCTGTTAAAGGAGAGCAAACATAACATCCGATTCAACTTCTATTTTCAGGGCGCATACTCCCCACCGTGGCTGTCTATCTACACCGTTCCGAGGCGATCAATCGCTAAAGTATATCACCAGATTGTGCCGTTTATTCGCGATCAAATTGATGAGGGCTTCTATGTCCAGTTGATCGCCGATGAGTATTTCCTGCCGCATACGCCATTTTATGAGAAAATACATAATCCACATGCTATTCTGGTATTCGGATACGATGATCATACAGAAACGCTTGAGACTCTGGGATTTGATCGGGCACGAAATTACGCTGTTTCAAGGGTTGCGTATTCAGATTTTGAAGAGGCATTTCGCTGGATTGATCCCGAGAAACGCAGATCGTACCGGGTGGAGCTTTTTGAGTATAACGAGGACGGTGTCTATGAATTTGACATTGACGCTGTTATTGACCAGTTGCAAGCCTATGTCCATTCTGAGAATCCGTCTGTCCACTACCGGATGTTGCGTAAGCCAGTTGAAGGCGTCTTTGGGATGGCGACGTATAAGCTCTTGAGGGATTACTTTACTCATTTGTTTGTCCATCCTCGGTTGTGGGATCGGCGGCATCTGTTCACGCTGTGGGAGCACAAGTGTTGTATGTTAAACAGGCTTTCTTATCTGGAGGAGCACGGGTATTTGCGTCCGTCAGACCAGTTTCATCAGGCGTACAAGGAGGTTGAACAGAAGGCGCATCAGATTCATCTGATGATGCTTAAGTTACGAGCGTTATTGAAGGTCAAGAGAGTGTGGGATGTGGGGCGTATCAATAAGATCATCACGGTGATGGATGATCTTTCTCAAAGGGAGGCGTGTATTCTGAAGAATGTTTTGAAGGCTCTTTGAAGCAAATACTCTTTAGCTTATGGGATGACAGTCGAGGGAAAAATTGTTATAGAACGAGGTCACATACATGATTTGATATGGAAAAAATTTCTTCAAAAGATGGATAAATTGAGTTTCCCAGATTTTCATCTCAAAAATTAGGTGATGATGAGTATGAAATACCGTCTTATAATAATCTTGATATTGTCCTTTTGGCCCTCCAGGAATGATTGTCAAGAAATCTATGCTGGATTTGGGCTTGGGTTTGGTCCTTCATTTCCAGTGATAAACCACGCCGAATGGGATGTCGAAGGTTGGAATGCCAAAGGTCTAAAGCACGGGCACACCTCTTTCAATCTCGTTAGAACTCAGATGGGACCCGCGGTAAACAGTGAGTTGTTTGTTGGGTACGAACCATTTGAGTTGTCTTTGCACAGCTCTTTTTTTCGCATGTCTCAAAGAGAGGTACAGAATACACAAGAATATCGCAATTTTGATTCTGGCGGTTGGTTAAATTCATTTCTCGTTGAATTGAGGTGTAACTTTTATGAAAAGAATGCGCCATTTGGACCGTATCTAAACGTGGGACTGGGCATCTTCCATTTTTGTCCTGAAGATGATCAGGACGCGTTTCCAAAGCTACATTTTGGCGGAGTGTTTGGGATAGGTAGTACATTCGCTTTGATTAAAGACAAAGAGGTCTATTTTTTTACTGAAATCCGTTTTCAACCTGTGCATTTTAGAGGAATACGAGAAGATGTTTCCGAAAAGATAACAGGCACATTGGACTTTATTGCGGGATGTAGATTTTGGATAGCCTCTCAGTAACAATTTAAGCATTAAGATCAATTTAGAGAATATGGACATAGCACATGTTGCAATTTCTTAGAATATTGAAAATGCTCAGACCATATTGGCAGTATATGGCTTATTCACTCCTAGGCACAAGGAAACTTTGGTCCATTCTACGTTGAAATAGAATTGCTAGAAAATCCTACGCAGGTAGGTCCATCAATGCCGCCGGAAACAAGTGCCAGAGATAGAATACAAGTATCTGCTGGAATCGAAATCGAAATTCCCTGGTAGTTCATTCCGTGACTATAATTCCTACACGCTGATTTATCTTTAATAATGGATTATCTGAGTATACCATATAGACCGAGGTCATTGAAATGAACGGCCTATCAAAATGCCTGTTGATTTTAATTTTTTTATTCCCTGGATTTTCTGATGGTAGTGAGTTGTTGCGCCAGGCAGAGACTTTTTATGCGAACAAAGATTATCAAAGCTGTATCCAGGCAGCAGAAGAGGTTCTCAAAGCAGACTCTTGTTCTGCTCAGGCCCATACTCTGATTGGGAAAAGTTTTGGCATTTTAAGACAATTGGATTTAGCTCAAAGACATTTTGCAACAGCTATTTCTTGTGACAGTTTGTTTGCAGAAGCGTATTACGGCTTAGGCACCGTTGCTTTTTTTCAGAATAATTACGAAGCAGCAGCAAAAGGACTTGAACGAGCTATAGACCTGGGCTTGCACATGCCAGGTGTTTATCGCAATCTTTCGGGAATATACGCAAAACAACAGAGGTGGGCACTGGCACGGGAAATTGGAGAAAGAGGATTGGAAATTGATCCGGATAATGCACAAATAAAAATAAATCTTGTAGCAACTTATAATGGACTAAAATTATATCGAAAAGCGATTGAGCTATTAGAGAACGCATTGAAGAATAGGCCTGAAGATATCCAAAATCGCATCGTGCTTGCAGAGTTAAACTTAAAAGCGGGATTTTTTGAGCAAGCACTTGCGATCCTAAATCAGGTTGAAGAAAATCGTCAGGCCGTTCGAAGAAAAGGAGAGACGATCTTTTTTTTAGAACAGTTTGAAAACGCGCTCCCCTACTTAAAACAAAGCATTTACATTGACCAACTCGGAAACAAAAGGCAACATCCTGATAAAGATACACTTCTTATGATAGCTGAAACTTTTTATGAAATAGGTCAAGTTGATAGTTCTAAATTTTATTTTAATATGCTGAAGAAAAACGCCACAACTAATACAGATATTGATTATGCAACTCACGCCCTTGAGAATCTGAATCAGGACAAGCGCGGTGAACGTCTATTTGTTTCTCAAGTGCCATTTTACGCTCAAGGGCGAGGAGTCACTTGCCTTAAAGCCTCAGTTTTATCTGTGATGAGATATTGGGACGGTGCTGAAAATCAGGCCGAAGATTGGTTGACGCTGGAAGACCGGCTTGAGGATAATCTGTCAGCACTTTACGCACTATCAGAGGCATTTCCCGAACTGTCTATTCACTATCTGAATTGGGATTTAGAGCAAATAGAAGAATCTCTCAAGTCAGGATGTCCACCTGTTGCTTTGATAGCCGATCAAGACCCAGACCTGAGTCATACTGTAATCGTTGTTGGGATTGATTATCAGCGCGATGTCATTATTGTCAATGACCCATCGATCCATAAATTGCACAAACTCCCTCTGGCCGACTTTCAAGAATATTGGAAGCGAGGAAGAAACGGTATCTTTCTCGTGCTCCCCAAACAACGAGAACAAGACATATCTCTGGTTCCAAATAATAGGGCAAATCCGTTGTCACTCTTATTGGCGGGATATGGCCGTTTTAAGTCGGAACAGTTCGTTGCGGCGTCAAATTACTTTGATCGATTTTTGAAACTCGACACACCCTATTTTCTCAAAATATTGTTGGCAGATGTGTATATCAGAATGGGGAAACTGACTAAAGCTGAACAGGTGATTCAACAGGCGATTCAACAGCGTGGAGATGATCCTGTTGGATGGATGAGTCTGGCACGTATAGCAGATAGAAAGTACAAATACAAGAAAGCAAAAGAACTGTCTCAGAAGGCCATCAACTTGGCAGATGGCAAATATCAAACAGCACATTTGGTGCTTGCTTTGAGTTATTTCTCTGATGGAGATAAAAAAAGTGCGCGTGAATACCTCAACAAAGCAATAACGCTGTTTCCAAATGGTGGGGCCAAGAATTATATGATTTACTATTGGCTTGGGATTGTTCAATTTTCTATTGGAGAAGTCAGTGAGTCCCTTGAAAGTTTTCGCAAATCCGTAGAATTGAGAGGGGGCTACGCTCCTGCCTGGACTGCAATCAAACTGGTCTCTGAAGTCAATGGAAAACGCATAGAAAAGGCTGAAGCAGATAAATTGCTCTCCAGGCTAATGAACGCTCAATAAAGAGGAGAGAAACCATGTGCCAGTTTCTATCCTTTGCTTTGCTTCTCCGTTTGGCACAGGCCATAGCCTGTACAATCCCATTATTTGTTCTTTTAATTCAACCGCTTCAGGCCATTGATATCACAGTGCCGAATACTCAGAGCAATCCGGATCTGGTTAAGGATTGTGCCCTGCTATTGGCCGTTAGAGACACGTTAACTGGTAAGGCGACGCTAAACTGGAGCGATAGTACTGATATTGCACAATGGGAAGGTGTTATCGTTGCAGGTACGCCGTTACGCATCCAGGCATTGGAGCTAAATGATAAGGGTCTGACCGGCAGCATTCCGCCTGAATTGGGCAATCTTACCAGGCTGGAGAGGTTGCTCCTTCACAACAACCAGTTGACCGGCGACATCCCGCCTGAGTTGGGCAACCTTGCAAATTTGAAGAAACTGACCCTCGCCAACAACCAGTTGACCGGTACTATCCCACTTGAACTTACTAATCTTGCCAGCCTGACGGGATTAGCCCTCCAGAAAAACCAGTTGACCGGCAGTATTCCACCCGAGTTGGGTAGCCTTGCCAGGCTAACGGGGTTAATTCTCTCCAACAACCGGTTGACAGGTACGATACCACTTGAACTGAGTCGTCTTGCAAATCTGACGCATTTATTCCTCGATAATAACCAGTTGAGTGGTACTATCCCACCTGAGTTGGGTAGCCTCGCCAGTCTGACGGCATTGGCCCTTTCTGATAACCAGTTAATCGGCGGCATACCACTTGAATTATGTGGTCTTGCTAACCTGAAGGGACTGGTTCTTGAGAGCAACCAACTGATCGGCAGTATCCCGTCTGAACTGAGCAGCCTTGTCAAGCTGACCCTATTGGCCCTCTCTGACAACCTGTTGACCGGGAATATCCCATCTGAGTTAGGCAATCTTACAAATCTGACAATGTTGACTCTTAATCACAACCTGTTGTCCGGTAGCATCCCATCCGAATTGGGGAACCTTGCGAATCTGACAATGTTGACCCTCAATAACAACCTGTTGACTGGAAGCATTCCACTTGAACTGAGTAGCCTTGCGAAACTGAAAATATTGTCCCTCAATCATAACCAGTTGAGCGGCGGCATTCCAACTGAGTTAGGCAGCCTTGGAAATCTGACGCATTTGCTTCTCAATCATAACCAGTTGAGTGGTACTATCCCACCTGAATTGGGCAATCTTGAAAATTTGACGCACTTGACTCTCATTGGCAACAAACTGACCGGATGCATACCGCTTGTTGTAGATAGAATCCCTAACTTAACCATCAAGAGCGACTTGCAGGTTTGCCCGCCATAGCGTCAAATTTTTCCGAAAATCCGCTCGCTTGTCATAACCAGTCCCCAGCCTCCAATCCCCAGCCCCTCTTTGCTTCTCACATCAATTTTTTGCGTTTTGCGAGGTAGTTGAAGAGGGCGGTGTCAAAGGGTTCCGAGGTTTCGAGGAGGACGTAGTCGATGAGGGCTTCGCGGCATTCGCGGCGGAAGCGATCGATGAGGCTCTCCATGTGTTCGCGGTACGCAGGTGCGAGATGCCAGGGTTCTGTGGCGATTTGCGTGCCGGATTCGAGATCGACAAAGCGCATTTCACGGTTAAAGTCGAGGTCGCGCTCGCGGGGGTCCAGCACATGGAAGACGATTACTTCGTGGTTGCGATGGCGAAAGTGTTTGAGGCCGTTGAGCAGGCGGTCTGGGTCGTCGAAGAGATCGGAGATGACGATGACGAGGCCGCGGCGCACAATGCGTTCGGCCAGTTCGTGAAAGGTAGCGGCCAGATCGGTATCGGTGCCTTCGGGACTGGTGTTTTGAAGCGTGGTCAGCAGGGTGTGCAAATGACTGGTGACTGAGCGGGGCGGCAAATACGTGCGAATGCGGTCGTCAAAGGCGATCAGGCCGACGGCATCGCGCTGGCGCAACATGAGATGGGATAGGGCGGCTGCGGTATAAGATGCGTATTGGAATTTGGTGATTGAGTCCGAACGATATGCCATTGAGGCACTGGCGTCTATGAGGAGATGGGCTTTGAGGTTGGTTTCTTCTTCGTATTGTTTGACGTAGAGGCGGTCGGTTTTGCCAAATACTTTCCAGTCCAGATCGCGCAGTGAGTCTCCCGGCATGTATTGTCGGTATTCGGAAAATTCGACGGAGAACCCGTGGTAGGGGCTTTGATGCAGGCCAGTGATAAATCCTTCAACAACCATGCGGGCGATCAGATCGAGACGCGAGAGTCGGGAGACGACTTCGGGTTTGAGATATTCTTGATTCATCCCTAAAAGCCCGCAGCGAGGAGCAGCCAGCCCACAACGGCTCCGCCAACGACCAGCCATACTGCGCCGACACCGCGCCACAATATCAGAATGGACGCTATGCCTGCGATTGCCATTTTGGGCACTGAATCCAGGGTTAGATAGCCCAGTTCTATTGTCACAGCGGCCATCAATCCCACAGCACAGACGTTTACGGCGTCGAGAAAAGACGATACCCATTGAGATTCTCGCAGCCGGGGCAAGAGGGGATTCAGAGCAGCGACAAATACAAAGGAGGGCAAGAAGATCGCGCCAGCAGCGACGAGTGCGCCCGATAGTTTGCCACCGGTGACCAGATAACCGATGAAGGCCGCGGTCGATAATACGGGTCCAGGTGTAAACTGGCCGATGGCAATGGCTTCCAGCAATTGCTCCTGCGTTAGCCAGGCATATCTGAGCACGAGTTCTTCTTCGAGAAATGCAATGAGTAAGTATCCGCTGCCGTAGAGGATCGCGCCAATTTTTAGAAAGAACAGACCCAGTGCCCACAGGGTTGGTCCTGCGGATACTGCGCCTTGACTTGCCAGCATTGTCAATCCAGTACCTGCTATAGGCGCAATTACAGCCATGTGTTCGCGGTCTCTCGGTCGCGTCATGCGCAGCCAGAACATCCCGATGATTCCGCCGCCAATCAGTGCGAGGACGCCGCTAAATTGGGTGAGGGACACGAGCATTACAGCCAGGCCGAGAAAGCTCAATCGCCACCCTTTTACGGCTTTTTGTCCCAATCGCCACAGCGCACCCAGAATGACGGCGAGTACCGCTGGTTTGATGCCGTAGAGCAAATCGGCAACCTCTGGGATGGCGCCGTAAGTCATGTAGGCCCAGGCGAGGATTGTTGTCAATGTAACGGCAGGGAATATAAAACATCCGCCAGCCAGCAATAGGCCGGGCCAGCCTCCGCGCAAGAATCCCAGGTGTATCGCCATTTCCGTCGAGTTTGGACCGGGGATAATACTGGTTACACCGACGAGATCTAAAAATCGTTCGCGCGATAACCACGCGCGCTTTTCAACTACTTCGTCTTCCATTAAGGCGATATGCGCTGCAGGACCACCAAAGCCAATTACGCCGAGTTTAAAGAATAATGCCGCTATTTCGCGCAGTCGTCCGCGTTTTTCGTTTGCCATATACTTTTTACCCCTGTATATCACCCACAACTTCAGCAAGCACTTGCAGGCCATCTTCAAGCGCGTCTTGTTCAATGGTCAATGGCGGAGAAATTTTTACGGTTTGTCCCCACGCGCCCACGGGGGCAAAGAATAGCAATCCTTTGTGGAAACAGCGCAGTACAATTTCGTGCGCCAGGTCCGGGTCGGGTTCTTTTTGATTCGCTTTTACCATTTGTACGCCGCCTACAAGTCCTTTGCAGGTTATGTGTCCGACTACATCGGGATGCGCGGCTTGAATTTTTTTGATTCCGTTCGCTAATACTGGTTCGAGTCGCGCTGCATTGCCGGTGAGATCGTCATCTACTATTTTTTTTAGGCTGGCCAGCGCCGCTGCACAACAGACGGGGTTGCCCGTGTGGGTGCTTGTCATTGATCCGGGGGGATATAAGTCCATGACCTCGGTTCTGCCGATTACGCCCGATAGCGGCAAGGAGCTGCTCACGCCTTTGCCAAAGCAGATCAGGTCGGGGATTACGCCGTAATGCTCAAACCCCCACATTTTACCGGTGCGACCAAATCCCGCCTGTACTTCATCAAAGATCAACAGGGCACCGTGTGCTTTGCACCATTCAGATAGTGCCTGTACATAAGGCACGGGTGCGAAATCAGGTCCTACGCCCTGATATGTTTCGAGCATTACACCGCATACATCGTCTGCATTTAGTCCTTTGTCTTTGATTGTAGAGCAGAAAAAGTCGAAATCCACATTTTCCGTCCAATATCCATCGGGAAAGGGTACTTGTACGATGGCGGGGTCTTCGTTTCCGATCCAGTCTTTTTGCCCGGGCATTCCGCCGACTTGCTGTGCGCCCATTGTGCGCCCGTGGAATCCGCGTTCAAATCCCACAAAGCCGATTTTCTTTTTTCCGCCTGTTGTAATGCCGTGCGTTCGCGCCAGTTTCAAGGCGTTTTCAGTGCTTTCAGATCCGGTGGTTAGCAGAAATACTTTGTCCAATCCATCGGGAGCCAGGTCCGCCAGCAACTCGACGACTTGCGCCCGCTCTTCGCTTGGAAATACGTAATTGTGCAATAGCCCGCTGTTTACTTGATCTATGATTGCTTGTCGGACTTCGGGCATGCCGTGCCCGGCATTGGTAACGAGTACGCCCGAGCTCCAGTCGAGCCACATATTGCCGTATTTGTCGTAAACCTGACAATCTTCTGCGCGGTCCCATACAATGGGCGGTTGTCCGCGCATGGAGATGGGTTCCACCCTGTGTAACGTTTTTAGCGTTGCCACCGAGTCTGGATGGGGCACAGGTGTCACAATGCGGCGATATTTTGTATCGACTTTTGGTACATTAACAGGGGTGATGTCAAATTCTTTTCCCATGATTCACCTTAGATCATAGATTTGCAGGATTTTCTACTTCCCACTTCCCACTTCCCACTTCCCACTTCCTACTTCAAATCGGTTTATCGTATATTTTTTCAAATACAGCGTCGGGTCCGTCAGATACGCGATTGGGATCGACGATGACGATGCCATCTGCGCCGAATTGTGCTGTAACTGTGGCGCCTTTGCCTTCGCGCATGTATTCAAAATTGCGATCGCGGACGATGCGCGCAGCATCTACTATCGCCGTTGTAATCCGTCCGTCTTCAGCCGTGGGATAGATTTCTTTTACATCCGATAGGGTTTCGCCCAAGAATTCGACGCGACATATTGCGACCAATGCTACGGTGATGCTATCTACGCCGTATCCCACATAGACTTCTGAGTCGTCGGGGCGTCTGACGTTGCGCGTAAAGTGGTTGTTTGAACTCTGGCTGCCGCCGCCCGCGTACCAAAAGCGAAATCCGCGATATTGCTGGTCGGATTCCACTTTGCCGTCGGTGCCAACAATTTCGTGTCCCTGATTGACCGGGCCTTCAAAATCATCGGGCGTGATCCAGTTGTTGTGAAAATAGATGCTCATGCCATTGTCAAAATCTACGCGTACCTGGACGGCATCATAGGCGTCAATCCCATCGCGTATCAGGCGTTTTTTTTGTCCTACGGCTGTGAGGGATACGGGTTTGCTGCGGTAGTAATTGTAAAACAGATCGACCCAGTGGGGTCCCACATAGGAAAAGGGGTCGCTTTCTTCTGCCCACTTAAATGTGCTGGTGGATACTTCGAGCGGTTCTTCCAACATGGCCAGTCCATAGATTGGATCGCCGATGCGATTGGCGATGTCGTGCTCGATGCGCATGTGATCCGGGTCGTAGCGCTTGTGCATATCTACCGCACATACCAGTCCTTTTTTGTTGGCGAGTTCGATCATTTCATCGGCTTCATGTATTGATAAGCACATCGGTTTCTCGGTCATTACATGGGTGCCGTTGTTCAATGCTGCCAGTACCACGGGCGTGTGTAGATTGTCGGGTGTGGCGACGGCCATGACATCGAGGTCTGGAAAGTCGCGCAATACGTCTTCCCAGGGTGTTTCGCCCCAGTAGGGTTTGGGCGCGTGTCCGGTCCATTGTTCAAAATTGGCTTTTGCGCGCTGGGCGGATGCTTCGCTGCGCGTGGCTACTGCAACGAGATCAAATTCGATGTCTGCAAGGTCGCGTGCCCAGGCGTCGAGTCCCACTCGCCCCATCAGACCACTGATACCGTTGCGTTGCAGATCTGCAAACGCTCGGGCGTGAACATCGCCGCCAAACATCCCGGCGCCAATCAATGCCATTGTTACTTTTCTCGCCATTTATTACTCCATTCGAGATTGGGTATTACGTTAAAAAATCAGACATGTGCTCGCAAGAACGATAGGTCGGCCCTTGCTGCTGTCCAGAGGTCGGCCATGTTTTCGCCGGGTTCGCGCGTTCCTTTGGAAAATTCGACGGTTATGGAGCCGGTGAATTTGTATTCCGCCATTAGTGCCAGTGCCGTTTGAGCGCGTTTGGGATGGTCGTGAAGCAAATGGACATTGCTGTTTTCATCGCGCAATTGGGTGTGGGCGTGCGTGACTTTGGGACCAAAGAGGTCAAACCATCGCTTTAAGACATCCATTTCGGGGATGAAACAGTGTACGATGATTTCCCAGCCATCAATGCCCAGGTCGTCAAAGAATGCCCTGGCTGCATCGGGGTCTTCAACTATTGTGCCCGGGTGACATTCGCAGAGCAATGTACAGGTTTGCGGGACTTGTTCGCGCCAGGCGCGCAAATTGTTCAAATAGGTTTCGCGCAGGACAGGGTCTTTGCCCACGTTGAATTTCACACCGGCTGAACCGAATAGGCCGATCATTTCTGCCGCGTGTTGTCGCGCATCGGCAGAGGTATCATCAAAATCGCAATAGGTATTGTAGATCGTTGCGGGAAAATTAGAGGATAGCAATTTTTTGCGCTCGGCATCTGAACACAATGTGGCGTGATATTCCCAGAGTTCCATCCCGTCAAATCCGGCTTCCCGAAATCGGTCAGTCCAGTCGCTTACTTTATAAGATGGCGTTTTGGGATTGCCCCAGCGATTGAGGTCCAGCAATATGGAGCCGATCAAGATTTGCCCATCGCGATTTGACATATTATATCTCCATTTATTGATTCCAATTTCTCATCAGCCTGCGCCAGACTTTTATGATCTCATTTTTTTCTCGAATGGCATCCTGCCAGATGTCGGGGAAACAGGCAAGCGCGTATCCAGAGCCTTGTGGTCCCAGTTCGGGTACAATATAGAGCGTTTTGCCCGGTTTCGCGCCCTGTAACCACGCATCGAGGGCGGGTTCGAGATAATTCGTCAACCAGATTTTGAAATCGCGATCCAATCGCCCTTTGCCATTTGTCACCGGGGTTTGACAGTGGCTGCCCGTAAAGGGGCGAAAATGGATGAGTTCGTGCATTTGTAAGAGGTCGATGCGCTCCGACAATCGCTCCCAGTATTCGTTCGGACGCAGTTGTTTGATGATTGCCGGGTGCGAATGGTCGAAGTTCATTCTCAGTTTCTTTTTGTATTTCTTTTTGTACGCATCGGCGAGTGCATAAGCCTTTTCCGGTGTTTCTGTACATGTGTCGCGATGGATCTCGATTGCGGGTGTGACTCTGTGCTTTTTGCCGGCTTTGACGACAGCTCGCGCGACTTTTACCGCATCTTTTGTGCGCGTATCGTGATCGCATAGCTGCACATTGATGTGAACCACGCCTATATCGGCAAATGCTTTCATTTTTTCATCGGCTTCTTTCTTGCTGCCCACATCTACCCCGCCTACCATTTCCAATTTATTGTTGTGCAGTTCGGCGGCTAACTCCGCGTCGGCTCCAGACGACATGCCGTGAAATCCCGCTTCTTTCACTCTCCGCACTTTGGTCTGAATAGACCACGGGTTTCTCGCAGATGGGTAATCTCTCAATGACCAGTCTGCTGCCATGATTTTAATTTTTGGTTTTTGAACTGCTTTTTTTGCCATATAACACCTCCGCGACGATGATCTCACCTGTATTTTTACATCGGTCCAATGCGTTCTGGACCTCTATCCATTGCGAGCATTGACGCATCAAAACTGCGCTGCATCAAATCGAGTTTTATATCTACATGATCGGGACTGTCCCACAGATTGTCAAATTCCTCTGCATCCTCCTGTAAGTCGTAAAGTTCGCCCAGGCCGTGCCCGTGATAGACCACGAGTTTGTACCGCCGGTTGCGATACATTGTGGCAAAAGTACCGTCGGATTGATCGAGTGCATCGTAATATTCACAGCGCACAAAATCGCGGTGTTCGTCGGGGGGGTGATCGCCGCTGAGGATGGGCAATAAAGAGCGCGGTTGCATTCGCTCGGGCACTTCTATGCCAGCGAGTTCCAATAAGAGGGGGGCAATGTCGCGCAATTCGATGAGTGCATCGCTTTTTTGTCCCGATTTTACGTGACCCGGCCAGGAAAAAATTAGCGGTACGCGCACCAGTCCTTCGTAAAAACGGCATCCCTTTTGGATTAGTCCATGGTCTCCCAGGGTTTCTCCGTGGTCGCTGGTGAAGATAACCAATGTGTTGTCGCGCTGTCCGGTTTTTTCCAGTGCTGTAATTATGCGCCCGAGTTGATCGTCGATCAATTTGATCATGGCATAATAGGCGGCGATCAGGGTTTTTGCATCGCGTTTTCCGGCTGTCTCTGACTCGCGCAGTCCGCGCGTCGGCGTCTTGGAAATCACGGGGCTTCCGATATCCAGGGCGTCGGGATGCCGCCCTTTGGACTGAAAATCGATGGCTTCCAATTTTTCTTGTTGCGCGAGGTCGCTTTCTCGAAATAGCGGGCCATTTACCTGTTCGGGGTCGAACATATCGCGGTACGTTTTGGGCGGGTTAAATGGCGGATGCGGGTCGTAGATGTTCACAGAGGCCAACCAGGGTCCATCGCGCTGTTCGCTCAAAAATTCGATGGTTTTTTCCGCGCACCACGTTGTCTGGTGCAATTCTGCAGGTACGCCATCGGGACTTTTGGTCAGTTCGCCCAATATCTCGCCTTTTGATCGCACCCAGTCGGCATAATCGTGTCCGGTTTCCCAATCGTCCCGCGGCGCGTGGCTGTATTGCCAGTATCGATATCCGTCATCTACCCGTTTTTCAATGCGCCCGAATGCGCTCGATAAGTGCAATTTGCCAATTAGCCCGCAATCGTAGCCATTGTCTGCGAGCATTTTGGTGACCAGCGGCGGCGCGTCTGGGAAATGCGAGTTGCCATTGCCGTTTACATGTACGGCGCTGGCGTATTGTCCGGTCAAAAAACTCGTCCGACTCGGTGTACAAATCGGACTCTGGCAATACGCATGGGTAAATGCAAATCCTTCGGCGATTAGCCGGTCGATATTGGGGGTATCTACATGGGGGTTGCCCAATGCACCAATGGTGTCATATCGCTGCTGGTCCGTGCAGATCCATAAGATGTTTGGTTTCGTTCCTTTCATACATGCTCCTTTTCACAATCTACTAACTTCACGCCGTCTTTCATCCATTCGCGCAAGCGCGTTATGTCATTCACGGCTCGCAATGCGATGTTTCGCGATGCCTGATGGAGATCTAATTTGCGGATTATAATTTCATCCGTGAATATGCCGGCTTCGGCCATGACGTTGCCATTTGGGTGGATGATTTTTGATTCCCCGTGGGAAGACCCCGCGCGGTTGATATCTGAGGGGTCGGCGGGGGCGTTTGCCATGACGACGTAAATATCATTTTCGGTTGCGCGGCTGATGGGCATGGCGCGATAGGCCGACAATTTGTGCTCTGAGGTGACAGAGCTTTCACAACTGGAGAAGAAGCAGATTTTTGCACCTGCCGCGGCGGGCAATCTCACGAGTTCGGGATATCGAATATCGTGACAGATTAGAAAACAACAGGGGATGCCACACAACTCGTAAATGGGCAGGTGTTGCGCGGGTTCACACCATTGTTCTCCCGCCAGATGTATTTTGCCATATCGTCCCCGCACGGTGCCATCTCGATCTATGACGAGTAAGCTGTTGTAGCGTTGTCCATCTTCGAGATGGGTTGAGCCGACGATTGCGGCAATGCCTTTTTCACGGCATACCTGTATAATTTGCCGTTCGGCTTTTTCAATGCGCGTTTGATCCAGGTTTGACCAAAAATCGGGGCAGTTGCTATAGCCGTATAAAATTCCTTCGTGAAATGCGGCTATATCCACTTTTTCACTCGCACAGGTGTTCAGGCGGTCGATAATTCCACATGTGTTTTTTTCGATGTTTTCATCGGCATGCATCTGACATGCGGCAACGCGTAACCAATTTTTTGACATAATCCACCTCCGGGTCAATAGTCAGTCGCAGAATATAATCACTATTTTTCAGAAATGAAGGAATTTTTGTGCGTGGAGTAGAATCAGGAGATGGAACCGGGGCGGGGGACCAGAGCCGCGCGTTTCAGCGCATAAAAAAAGTCAACTACCCAACGCTGAAGCAGTTGGGCTTGTCGCTCGTGCATAAATGCACTCGGCAACTTTAGGCTTGTTGACACAAAGCCCTTGCTCGGATATTCCGAGCGGCGTTGCGGTCAGCATGGTCTTTATGACCACACTGTTTGCACAGGAAGGATGCCTGGGTATGTCTATTGCCTTTCTCACAATGTCCACACTCGGCACAAGTTTGGCTGGTGTATTTCGGATCCACAGGTTCTATGTGGATACCAGCACGCTTTGCCTTGTATTCGACGAATATGCGGAGTTGGAAGAAAGACCACCCAGACATTTTAGCACGCTGAGGCTTGCGAAACCGTTTCTGGCTCTTGCGTATGCCTTTCAAGTCTTCAAGGGCAATGGCCTTGCCAGTGTCTTTAGCCTTCTCAACGATGCGTTTGGAAATGATATGGTTGGTATTTCTGCGAAACCTACTCTCTCTGCCAGAGATAACAGAGAGTTTTCTACGGACATTCTTGGGTCTCTTGCCTTGCTTGACAAGGGCAGACGCTTTCTGCTGGAGCGACTTTTTCAGATCGTGCATCTTCTGTCGGACATTTTCAACAGTGTCGCCGGAGAATGTTTCACCATCGTCTGTCACTGCAAGGTTTGTTGTACCGAGATCAACGCCAATAAAGTCAGTCGTGGGTATTGGTGTGCCATCAGGGACATTTACAGAGACAAGCAAGAACCACTTTCCGTCTTTACGCAACACAAGGTCTGCCTGTCCTTTGGCATAGCCGAACTGCTCACGCTGATAGTTGCCCATCAACATTGGCACAAACACGCGGCCTTCAAGGGTAAGCAGAGATACTTTGTCTATGCCCTTAAAGCTATACAGTCGCTGATCGTAGGGCATAGCAGCATGGCGACGGAACGACGGCTGCCCCTTTTTGTCCCGCTTGTATGCTTCAACGACTTGAGCAATACAGCGAATAGTCATTTGTGCGGACAATCCGAATTGGCTACGCAAGTCCTTGTAGTATAGCTTTTGTAGTGCAAACTTATTCGCCAGCTTGCGCTCATAAGCCTTCGGAGCAAGCCAATTGGCAGCTTCGTTGAACCGCTCAACAGTAGCTTTTAGCTTCTCGCCTGTATTGGCGTCCGGTAACAGTTGTATTTGAAGTGTCAGTTTCATGTTGAGAAATATACTCAATATATTTTCGGTCATCAAGGTGGTTTTCCAGCCTTGTTATACGCTAAAGCTATAACGGGAGAGCCACTTACACTCCCACAGCTAAAGCATGTGGGCTTCACGGGCTGTTAGGTGAGCCGTGAGGTATCGGACGCTTTGCAAGTAGGCAGGCTCTACTTGAGGAAGAGTATGCGCCGGGTGTGTACGCCGCCGGGATAGTGCAGGCGCGTGAAGTAAATTCCCGTGGACACGTGCCGCCCCGCTGCGTCGCGGGCGTCCCACTGCACCCGGTAGGCACCGGCGGCCTGCACCTCGTCCACCAGGGTGCGTATGCGCTGCCCGAGGAGGTTGTAGATCTCCAGGCGCACCGGTCCGTCTGCGTTCAGGCGATAGGAGATGACGGTGCTGGGGTTGAAGGGGTTGGGCGCGTTGGGCGCCAGGCCCGGCGGCTCGGACGCGACCGTCGGCTTGGACGCCGGGCCTGTGATGTCGGTCACCGACAACGTGTAGGTCCCCGTCTCGTTCCGGTCGCCCGATACCCGCGCGTAATAGGTCCCGCTCTGCGTTGGCGTGAACGTCACGCGGCTATCACGGCTGCCCCCGAAGTCGTCGTTGTAGCTGCCGGACTGGTAGCGTCCCTCGCTGTTGTAGATCGCCCGGAAATAGGTGTCGCGAAGCGTGTCGCCCCCGCCCGGGCTGCCCGTCAGGTCGAACTGGTAGGTGCGCCCCGCTTGGAGATCGACGGCGAACCTGTCCTGATCCTTAGGGATCCCGATGGTGCCCGTGACCGAGCCACCAACTGCGACCCGTCCGGGGGTGGAATTGTCGTTGGGCAGGTCTGTGTCGCCCTCCGAGACGCTCTGCCCGAGATCCTGATCCTGGCCGGTTCCGGGCGACTCTTGCTCATCTGCCGCCGGACCCCGCACCGCCGTCGAGATGCTCACCGACAACGGCCGTCCGTCAGCCGTGCAGATCGCGGCCGGGGTGCCGCACGCCGCCCCGGCCGCGAGCGTCACCGTCACGTCACCGTCCGAGTCCGGCTCGACCGTTAGCTGCCACAGATCCCTGCGCCTGTTCACCCGGCTGGCCTTCGTCGCCCGGCCCCCGGTCACCGCCACGACGTCCTCCCGCAACCGCTGGCCGTTCATCCTGCTGAGCGGCTCGCTGAACGCCATCCTGAGCGTGAACGCCGTCTGCCCGTCATGCTCCGACGGCACGCCCTCGAACGACGCCGTCAGCTCCGCCGGACCCTCGTCCAGACCCCGCACCGTCGTCGAGATGTCCTGCGACAGCGACCGCCCGTCCGCCGTGCAGATCGCGCCCGTCTCGTCGCACGGGCGCCACGCCGCCAGCGACACCGTCACGTCACCGTCCGAGTCCGGCTCGATCTCGATCTCCCACACGACCTCCCCGTCCTGGCCGCCCACCGAGCGTTTCCCTGCGCCGCCCGGCGCATTGCCGCCTACGGGGCGCACCGACGTCACTTCGCCGCCCTCGACTTCCACGCCGTCCGCGCCCACGTTCTCAGGCGCCTCGCTGAACGCCACCCGGACCTTGATCGCCTTCGACCCGTCGTGCTGATCTGGCGGCGACGCGAACCACGCCCGCAGCGGCATCCGCACGCCCTGCAGTTGACTGGGCAAAAGCTCCTTGAGTTCAACCCTGTAGGTGCCCACACGGTACGGCCGCGTGTCGGGGCGCGCCGTCGGAGCGACGTAGATCTGAAACGTCTGCTCCGCCCCGGTAAGTCCACGCAGGTCGATGACGAAGGCCTGGAATTCTTCGCAGTCTCTGCTCGACTGGCCGTGTTCTGCGCAGATCTCCGACTTGGTCACGCCGTCCACCCACGGCTTGCCCATGTGGTGATCGGTGTACTTCGACGGCGGATTTGCGCGCTTGATCCGCGGCGTCGCGGCCGTGACGTTATTCGTCTCGCGGCCCCGGACCCGGACGCCATACGCCTTGCCCGGCTGCACTGCGATTTCGGCCCGGTCAACGTCGCCGTAGGTGTTCAGTACCGCACTTAAGGCGGAAGGGGTTGGCAGACGCAGCGTACCCACCGCCGGGTCGCTCACCGGCACGAGCTGGAACTGGAACCATCCCGCGTTCAGGCCCCCGCTCCAGGTGCTGAAACCCCCGCCATGCGAGATCTTGACCTGGTGTTCGCCTGCGCTCTGCGCCGTGATTCTCGGTTTGAGACCGTTGCCCGATTCCAGCACGAAGTTCTCGATCTCCGTGCCGCCCGGATCGGTCACGATCACCCGGTGCTTCGGCGCCTTCCCGCGGATCATGAACCGGTATTGCTCGCTCGCCTTCAGATCGACTCGGAACACCTTCTGATCGTTGAGCGCGTCGAGTTCCGAAACCACCGCGCCAAACTCGATCTGTCCTCCGTCGGAACCCACCAGTTCCTCGGAGTCCACCAGCCCCGGCGTCGTGGCGCTGACCACCTCGGACCAGGCGCTCTCCTCGTCGTCGTCAACGGCCTTGATCCGGTAGTAGCGCGTGGTGCCGGGCGTGATGGTGTCGTCGTTGTATTTCGTGGGGTAGCACACGCACCAGATTTCGAACGTCCCGTGCTGGTTCGTGTAGTTGACCAGCGATGTCCACGACGTGCTGCCGTCGGGGGACCATTCGATCCTGTAGCCGTCGTCGCGATCGATTGGGCCTGTTAGAGACGGCAAGGTCCTGTCCCATTCGAGCGTGACCCGCATCGGCGCCACGGCCCGCGCGGTCACGTTCCCGGGCGTGGCCAGGAGCACCTGCCCCTTGATGTCGATTCGCGTCGACTGATTACTGCCTTGCCAACTACCGGCCAAAGGACTGTTTATCCACGAACCATTATCGATGGTCCAATTCTTAGCGCCCCCGGCGTCTTCGTCGTTGCCGTCGGAATCGGTATCGGTTACGGAAACGGCTACCCTGTCGCTCGATGTCGTTTTGACCTGCACGAAGTACGTTTTCGATCCCTCCAGCACGATGCCGCCATCGGGAACGGTGAACACATTGACCGAATTCGGCGTGATGCTCGAGGGGTGCTCCAGAGTTTTCAGTCTGTCGCCAGGATAGTCTTCCCCGTCCTCGCGCTCCTCGTGCAACGTGACCTCGAAGTCGTCATCGACTTCATCTCCAATCCCGATTCCGATCGATGTGACCCGCGCCCAGGTGCCGGTTGTGAATGCTTGCGCATTGCGATAACCGTCCTCGGAAAGGTTCCTGTCGTTGCCACTTAGCCCGACTAATTCATGAACTGTAATGGTTGGGGTTGTTTGTCAGGCGGCATCGGTTCCAAGCATCAAAATGAGGGTGCTTTCTATCTTGTCTGCCGTCATAGGCGTCTTCATAGAGTTCAAGCAGCCCAAATCGTCCCCTGACAGGCTCTGCCAGTGTCAAAAGTACAGACCGGTCCCTTGCCAGTCCTGTCTGTGGATAAGTCCGTGTATTTGTAAAGTCAGCAAGTGATGGGACAGACCCCTATTCCTTCCCCGTTGATGGGTTATGGCACCGCCTTTGCCAGATTGCACAGGATTTTATCAAAAAGGTGTGGCAATGGAAATGACATAGGCAGATGGAAGGTGATCTTTGTTTTCAACTCACAGACGCGTCCGGCGACTTTAAGGAAACGATTTTGGAGGGTATTGACCTGTGCGTTTATCCACGTTGTGCCTTGTAATCCGATGTGCGCTAAGGTGTGCAACAAGACATAGGCAGCCGAATGGAGGAAGAGGCGGAACTGATTGGCTCCAAAAGCGTGACAGGACGTGCGGTCTGAGTGGAGAAAGGTTTTGTGATTTTTAATGAAGTTTTCCATCTGTCCGCGCGCACAATAGATATTTTGGTAGATAAAGGAGGCCCTTGAACTTTCAAGGTTGGTCACGACAAAGCGTGTGTTTTGGCCTCGGGTGGTGATTTCAGCTTTGCATAAGATGCGTCTGGCACAGGCCCAAGTCTGGGCTTGGTAATAAAATGAGGTAAAAAGTCGCACGGGCTTGCCGGTTTGTGCATAAAGGCTTTTGGTCTGATCCATCAGGGGCTTTGAAAGGGCTAAGAGTCGGGTATTGGCACTTTGTCCGAGGATAAAAAAGAGGTCCTTTGTCGCACAAAAGTCCTGGACTTCTGGACTTGAGAAGTGGGCATCGCCTCGCAAAAAGAGTGCCACCTTTGGCCAAGCCTGACGAATATAAGCGACTAACCGCTTGAGAATGGTGACAATCTGTTTGCCATCAGGACGCACACCCGGACGTAAAATCGTCGTGATTAGCTTGCCCGATTGCCCTTCATAAATATGCAAAGGCTGGTAGGAGTAGGCACCCAAATACCCATTGAATAAGGACAACTGCTGCGTCCCATAAACCCTATCCTGCGTATCATCAATATCTAAGATGATCGACGAAGGCGGCTTTTTATACGAAGCAATAAAACAATCGACAAAGGCACGAGCAACGCGATACAAATCGCTTCTGCTCATCTGATTCTCAAACCGACTCATCGTGGGTTGACTGGCCAAGTTCTCACCACTTATGGGCAAGCGATCACAGGCAACCTTGAAGCCGGGATCGCTGCGTAAGGCATTGCAATCATTGGCATCTTCATACCCACAGGCAATTTGAAACACGCGCTGTTTGATCAACTCTGCCGTGCTATGCGCCACATAACTTTGATGCCGATGGTCTTTAATCGCGCGACTCAAACGTGATAAAATACCCGTTTTGGCCTCCACTTCTCGAAGCAATAAGGCTCCGCTATCGCTGGTGAGAATACCCCCATCAAAGGCGAGGTTGAGACGTTTGCCGAAAATGCTTGCCAAAGGAACCTTGCAATGATTATCTTGTGTGCTCACGGTAGTTTCTCCCAAGTTCATTGTTCAATGGTTATGCGTATAACCTAATATAATACAATAACTTGAATAGGGAAACTACCTTTTTTATGAATTTTTCGGGTTAGGGAGGTGTTCTTCACCAGGGACGGCCCGCTGGCGTCCGTGATCTTGAGGTCCACGTCGTCGCCCGAAGACCAGGAGGGGCTGGAATCCCAGGTGTAACGCTTGTTGCTGGAGCTGACGCTGGCGTCATCGAAGTCCAGTTCGGTATCATCGTCCACGTGCAGGGTCAGGATCTTGAGCACGTTCGAGGGAAGGAGCTTATCCAGAGTCAGTACCAGATCGTCGCCGTCGTCTTCGATCCTCTTGATTGTGTACGTCGTGCCGTGCAACTTGAAGTCGTCGTCTGATAGAACATTGGAGTTGGCGCACTGCCCATTAAAGGGGCCACTTTCGGAACAACCGAGTTCGTCCTGGGCGACATTGAGGGCTTTCACATCCAGGTCGGCGGACCAGATGGTCACGTCTTGCGCGGAGGCCAGCGGCACGATGACGAGCGAGGCCGCGAAGAGGACGCCGCAGAGGGCCGCGACGAGGGGTCGGTGGCCGGCCGATTTCAAGCTCATGGAACGTCTCCTTTAAGGATGGGTGTGGCTGGCTCAATCCCGCCCGATGTCGATTCCGTACGCGGAAACAGTCTGGATAATCGAGGCGAGGCTGGTCCCCGAGAAGGGATTGGCCGCTGTTTCGGGGTGCTCCATCTCGGGCGGAAGGACGTCTTCTATACGTCTCACTTCCGCCACCAAGGACCCCATGCCGGGGCGCCAGGTGAAGGTTTCAGGCATTATTCCCTCGCCGGTGATCCTCACGCCGAACGTGTGAGCCTTTTCTTCGCTGAAATTCACGGCTCCGCCGCCCGGACGTCCCGATGCGCCGTCGAGCAGCATCAATTTCCGCGCGTCGCGCCAGTTCGCAGTGCTGAGGCGGTAGATATAGACCCCCGCGCTCACGCCCCGACCGACTGCATCCGTGCCGTCCCACCGCACCCTGTAAAACCCGGCCGGGTGCTCTTCGTCGATCAGCGTGACCACGCGCTGGCCCAGAATGTTGTAAATATCCAGGCGAACGTGTCCTCCCTCCGAGATCTCGAAGGGTATGAGGGTGGAGGGATTGAACGGATTGGGATGATTCTGCCGCAGCGCGTTGGGTCGCGCGAGGTCTCCCAGGGGCAGCGAGAAGGCGCCGTTTTCGTCCGTGATGGTCGTCACCCGGGCGCGCGGATTGTCGAGCCTGTAAAGCGCGACCCGCGCCCGATGGATTGGAAGGGACTTCCCATTCACGACCTGTCCCTCAAACGATTGCTGTTCCGCCGCAACGGTAGATGCCAGACCCATGAACGCGACGATCCAAAAAGACAGCACGTATTTCATTGCAATTCCTCCTTTGCGTGGTCGGGTGATGCAACTGAGCGTTTCATGCCTGCACGAGAAACCCGTTCAGGAGCACTATTTGAGAAACAGCATGCGCCGGGCGTCCACGCCTTCCGGATGGACCAGGCGCATCAGATAGACCCCCGCCGCCACCTCGGCGCCACGCTGGTCGCGGGCATCCCACTGGACCCGGTAACGGCCCGCGGCCTGTACGTCGTCCACGAGCGTCCGCAGGTGCTGACCCAGGGAATTGAAGATCTCCAGCCGCACCGGTCCGGGGTCTGCAAGCCGGTAGACTATCAGCGTGCTGCCGTTGAAGGGGTTGGGAAAGTTGGGTGCCAGGCCGGCGGGGGGCTGCTCGCCCTCAGGCGCAACGACCTTTGACGCGCTCAGCCAGTGGCTTGCCACCACCCGCGCGCGTTCTCCGGGCGTTAACTCCAGAATCTGGCGACGGTCTTGATTGAGGGGAATACTGTGCCATTGGCCCACGATCGCACCCGCACCGTTGCGGGCGCGGGCCTGGTAGTAGCCGGTGACTCCCGACCGGTCCAGGGTGACAATGTCCAGATCCATCCGGCCGGCCTCGTCGGTGACCCCGCTCCAGACATAATGGAGGGGACGCCCGGCGATCGACCGCGCGAACGCCACCGTCAGGCCTTCTACCTCCTCACCGAGTACCGTGGCATGTACGGCCGTCATGGACGACGGCGGCGGTCCTCCGGATCTCTGCAGCTCCCAGACGATTTCTTCCTCGTAATCCCCCGGTGCGGCGGAAAAATTGCTGTCACGGGGCAGCAGGAAGACCAGCCTGTCGCCGGACCGGTAAGCGTAGAGGTCGTTGAAGAGGTCGAGGAAGATAGCGTTTACGAAGGAAAGAACGATCCTGTATTCGTTGAGTGCTCTCGTGTCATTGGACTGCTTTACGATTTCTTCCAGGTCCACGCCGTCTGCGATCAGTCGTACATAATGGGCATTGAACCGCAGGGTATCGGATTGAATGGTGTAATAGCCGAACCCGGCGGTAGCTCTCGTTGACGGGGAGGGAACGTGAACGGGCGGCCCCGGCAGGAAATGGGGAAACGTGTAATCTTCATCTGCCCGGGAGATGAGGGATAGCTTGTAGAAGTTGCCCTGGTATAGCTCAAGGGTGACGGAGGGGGTTGCGGGAATGGGTTCATCCCCTTCTTCTCCCTGGTAGAGTATTATGGTTTGAACGTTGAACCTCAGACTGTTTTCCACCAGTTCCCACGTATCGAGCGGCAAGGGCGCATGGGTGTCAGCACACAGGCAGAGGGGTAACATCACGGCAAGAAAGAATATCGATCGTTTCATTTCAGTCGTCATCCTGAATGACCACGTACACATTCGCCGCGGTCGAGTCGTAGCCCCCTCCGTTGGCCGTATGACTAACGCTCACCCAGTAGTTCAGGTCGTCGTCGTCCTGGCGCGCGGTAAGCGTGACCGTCTGGGCGTCGTTCCAGTTTTCCGTGGTGAACGCGAGACGTGCCGGACTCGCCGACAGCTTGCTCGAAGAGCTCGCGATCGCAACGCTCACGCTCGCCGTGGGCTGGCTCCCCAGGGCCACGGTGTAGGTGGCGTTCTCCCCCTCGGTGACCGGAAGTTCCTTCGGACTCAGCGTCAGATCCGGGGTGGTGTCCTCCTCCCCGGAGTCGGCCACCGTGGACCGGTTGGCGACCGCCTGGGAGGGGAAGTTCTGCAGAGCGTTGCCCGCTTCGTCGATGAAGATGCCGACGGCGTCGCGGGCGAAGATGTTGTCGTAGGCCACGGCGACTTCCTGCCCCCGGGTCACCGGCTCACGCAAGGTGAAGATGAGGTTTTTCCAGGAAATGCCGGCGGTGAAGGGGATCACCTCGTCGCCGTCCACGGTCACGCCGACCACCGCTATGAAGAACCGGGCCAGGCCCACGTCGACGAGCCTGACGATCGAGTGCAGCAGCGCCGGTACGGTGATCCTTTCGCTGAAGGTGAGGACGACCCGGGTGCCGTCCGTGGAGGTCGCGGCGCTGACGAAGACCGGCGCCGTCACGTCCGGAGGGTTCACCTTGTGGCCGGGGTCGGCGGGCACCGCGTCGTGGGTGATGTCGGCTCTGTTCCCGGGCACGCCCGTGTCCCAGATGCTCGCGCGGTCCAGGGTCAGCTTGTTCGCGCCGATAGCAATGCCGTCGGCGTCCGTGTCGGCCTCTCTCACCCTGTAGCTGAAGATCGCCGTTGTGGCCGTTCCGCCGCGGTACGTCGCCGTTTTGGCCACGCCGTCGAAGTCCAGCTCCAGTTGCGGCCTTCCGGTCACGCGCACCTCCTCGCTGAAGGTCACCGTCACCTCGACCAGGTTGCCAGAGACGTAGATGTTGTCCCTCCCCGGGTCGCTGGTGAAGGCGATCGATCGGATGGTCGCCCGAGTCGTCTCCTCGTCGGGGTCCGGCGGGGGTGCCGGAACCGCCGCCCCTTGCAGTCCCCCTGATCCCCGCGTGAGGATCAGGCCAGCGCCGGTGCGGATGTCGAGGCCCTCGTAGTTGTCCGGGTCGGTTTGGAACGCGGCTGACGCCACGGTGATCGTTGCCCGCGCCGACCTCCCGCCGCGCAGCGTAACGGCGATTGCCTCGCTGGTCGTGGTGCCAGCCGGGATGGCGGCCGCAGTGGTTGCCAGATCGGCGTTCCTCGCCGACAGCGTCACGTTCACCGGGAAGGGCACGCCTTCCGCGACCCTCACCGCGACGCCCCCGCCCGCCAGCAGCAGCCGGGGTATCAGGGTGAAGCCGTCCAGGTACATCCGGGTCAGTTTCGAGAGGCCCTCGAACACACCGCCGGGCAGGGCGGCCAGGTCGTTGCCTTTCAGGTTCAACCTCTTCAGGTCTTTCAGGCCGTCGAAGATGCCGTTGGGCAGGGCGGTCAGGTCGTTGTCGCCCAGGTCCAGGTCATCGAGACTGGCGAGATGGTCGAAGACGCCGTTGGGCAGGGCGGTCAGGTCGTTGTGCGTGAGATACAACTTCAGGAGACGGCGGAGGTCGTCGAAGACGCCGTTGGGCAGGGCGGTCAGGTCGTTGCTGCCGAGGTACAGGTATTCCAGGGTGGTGACGTCGTCGAAGATGCCGTTGGGCAGCGAGATAAGGTCGTTGTTCTCCAGGTTGATGGCCCTCAGCCGCTTGAAATCTTCGAAGGCGTCGTCGGGTAGTGAGCGCAGGTCGTTGAACCCCATGTACAGGCCCGTGAGGTTGGGGCCGAGGTCGTCCAGTGCTTCCGATGGAAACGCGGTGAATTCGTTCCCGGTCAGCATGATCCACAGCGGGCCGGTGAGGCCTCTGAAGGCGCCGTCCGGCAGTGAGCGCAGGTCGTTGGTTTGCAGGGACAACTCGCGCACCGCGGAAAGGCCGTCGAAGACGCCGGCCGGGAGGGTGTTCAGTCTGTTTCCGGACAGTTTCAGGAATTCCAGCCGGTTCATTCCGGAGAAGTCCCCGGTCTTGAGGGAAGTGATGCCCCTGTTGTGGAGATCCATCTCGCCATCGATGCTCCGGAGGTTATAGGCGGTGACCGCAGCGCAGTCATTGATCCCGGGCAGCCTGGCGAGAATCGCGTCGCGCACCTGCGAGGTGCGGTTGCAGACGGGCAAGGTTGGGCCTGCGTTGTCCTGCGGCGTTCCGGGTGTGGGGTTGGTGGCGTCCGTCGGTTTGTCGTCTGCCGGTTTGTCGTTCGCCGGTATGGTGATCCGTGCCTGGGCGCGCCCGATGACTGCATTGGTCGGACTGTGGAGCTCCAGAAAGAAGAACTCCTCACCCTCCGGTGCATCGTCGTCGGTGATGTCGAAGTTGATCTGTGCCGTCGTCTGCCCGGCCTCGATCGTTACCATCGCCGGTCCATCATGACCATAGTCGCTCCCGGTGGCGGTTCCTCCCGTGCCCCGGAAAGAGACGGACACTGCCTGCGCGCTTGTTTCCGACAACGTCACCGCGATGTCGAAATTGCTCCCCTCGCGCTCCGTCCGGTCCGCGCCGATATTGAGAACCCGCTCGGGTATCGGTTCCGTTATTGGTTCTGTTATCGGTTCCGTGCGCCTCTTGCCGTAGATCCTCATCTTCGGGACCCGGGTATCCGAGTTCCACGTCGTGCCGTCAGTGGATTTGTACACCTCGTTTCTGATCCACCATTCGTCCTGGCCCTCCTGGTCGTTGTCGTTGGTTCGCCGGATATATACCCACGCGCCAGTCCTCCGGCGAAAGACGAACACGTATTGCGTGTCCCGATTGAGCGTCGATCCTTCCGGCGCGACGAACTCGTTGTCTATGCCTTCTCTGAACACGGGGGGACTCACAAAGTCAAACAGCTTTCGGTCCGGATGCCGTTCAGAGCCGACCACTTTAGCCGTGTATAGAGACACGATTAAGCGATCGCCATCAGTGGGAATACCTCGACCCGAATCTTTTTCGAACGCCAATGCGATGCTGTGCAGGTCGTAGCCTTCGTTGTCGTGTCCCGTAGTGAAAACCTGCGCCAACCAGTTGCCGCTGGAATTACCTCCCACGACGTGGTATCCATTGATCCTCCCGTCGGTGTTATAGGTCAGACGGTCGAGCGCGTAGCCCTTGATCGCGATCATCGGGACTCTGCTGAGCGTGGTAACGCGGTTCGGCCAGGCCCCTGAACCGGCGTATCGGAAGGTGTTGTCTCCGATCCACCAATCGCGATCGACGCGGTCCTGTCCGTCCGAGTCCGTGGTGGCAAACCACCACTGCGTGCTCTCGGCGCCGGGTTTGTATTTGGGTGCTCTGCCGACGATGAAATAAGTCCAACCATCGTTTAGATAAAAGGGCTGTGGCAGTGTGAACGTGTTGTTGCCTTCGGAGATGCGGTCCGGATTGTCAAAGACCAGCAGCTTTGCGTAGGGTCGATTACCGTTGCTCTCCGGAAAACCGGAGGACCAGAGCTCGAGCTGGACTTCGTCCCCGGTCCCCTGGTCTTGATGGAATTTGACATCGAGCCCGGTAAGCGCGTAGCCGCCATTGTCGTCGCCGGTACCAAAACCGATTGCGGCCATTGATTCGCCTGCGACAAGGCGGGAGCCGGGACCGGTCTTCTGGGTTTTGTCGATGTTGGACACCAGAAGGACGGGCGTCTGCTGCGCTTCCGCGTTCGTCAAAACGACAAACGTGAGCAGGATTGGTACAACGAAAAATCTGGACATAATGTCCTTCTTCCTTTCCGATTGGCGGTTTTGACCAACTCGCAAGTGGGAACGGAGAGGATACCTTCGCAGACGGCCGCGGTGATAGTTGAAGCGATATGAGCTAAGTTCTTCACGATAAATTTCCTTCTAAAGAGGTTTAGCGAACGTTTGCATACAGGCACAGAAAGAGGCGACAATCGTTTGTTAATAAAGGACTAACGTTCATAGCAGGTCGTGGAACAAATCTGCCTCATCGTCTCACTCCTGATAAAGTTCGGTTAAACAATCGCTTGCATTTTAGATAACAATAAACAAAAAAAAGTCAAGTGAGAAATTTTTGTGCTTGGAATAGAATCAGGATATGGAATCGGGGCGGGGGACTGAAAGCTGATGGCTGCTCGCATTTCTCACCTCTCACGCACCTGCCACCTCAAAGGCCGTTATATTGCGGGTATCTTTGCTGAACTCTACCCCGATCAGGTGAATTGGCTGATCCAGACCCCGGTATTTGTCCGCATATCCCTTTGCCTGCAACTGCGCCATCGCAGCTCTCTCAGACGCCAGTTCCACCACCTTGAACTCGAACAGGTAGATGTTATCGTTGAAGTGAACGGTCATATCCACACGCCCATGACTGCTGCTGTCCTCTACCGTGATATTGAGACCCAGGCTCGCGAAATTTGCTGACGCCAGTGAGGAATGTGAATTTGATATGGGCATCACTGGACTTGATCGTCGAATACAGACCGCGCAGAAAATCGCGGTTGGCACGAGCGACTTCAGGCTCATCCAGCACGTCCAGAATCGGTTTGTCGTATTCATCAATAAAACAGGGGTTTGCAATGGCATTTTGGCGTATAAAGATTATTATACGCAAAAATTAAGACCAATCAGCGAGCGATACTGATTGGTCTTTGGACAAAAAGATGTAAATGCTTAAGCCCGCAGTCCGGCTGAACTGGCCAGAGAGTTTAAGCCAACCGCTCAGAATAATGCGCCTGTCATAAGGAATTTTTGTGCGTGGAGTAAAATTTGGTTTGGCGTGTTTTGTGTGATATATTGTGAGGGGCTGGGGGCTGGTTGGGCTGACTGCTGACAATTGAGAGGAGTTAATTTATGACCGGAATAAATCTGGAACGCTACAATATTACCAGGCCGTTTATTTTGCGCAATGCTTCGCCAGCGGTGCTTTACGAAGAGGCGCTGACCCATGAAACCGGATCAACTATTACCAGTACAGGGGCACTTATTGTGCGTTCGGGAGAAAAGACCGGGCGCAGTCCAGAGGACAAACGCATTGTGAATCATCCCGATAGTGCGGATAATATCTGGTGGGGTGAGGTCAATATCAAACTCGACGAGCGCACGTTTCTCGTCAATAGAGAGCGGGCTATCGATTATCTCAATGTTTGTGATCGCATCTATGTGGTTGACGGTTATGCGGGTTGGGATCCCAAATATCGCATTAAGGTGCGCGTTATTTGCGCTCGGGCTTATCATGCTTTGTTTATGCACAATATGCTTATGCGTCCCTCGCGTACAGAGCTTGAAAATTTTGGTCAACCGGATTATGTCATTTTTAATGCAGGCAGGTTTCCCGCGAACCGATATACGGCTGAGATGACCTCGACGACGAGTGTGGATGTGAGTTTTGAAATGCGGGAGATGGTTATTTTGGGGACGGAATATGCGGGGGAGATGAAAAAAGGTGTTTTTACGGTTCTGAACTATATTTTGCCCAAGCAGGATATTTTTTCGATGCACTGTTCGGCCAATGTGGGTGCAGCGGGTGATACGGCGCTCTTTTTTGGTCTTTCTGGTACCGGGAAAACGACGCTTTCTGCGGATCCGAGGCGGCGGCTTATTGGCGATGATGAGCACGGGTGGAGCGATCGCGGCATTTTCAATTTTGAGGGCGGTTGTTACGCCAAGTGCATTGGCCTTTCGCAAGCGCGCGAGCCTGAAATTTACAATGCGATCCGTTTTGGAACGGTGCTCGAAAATGTCGTTTTTGACGAGAATACGCGCGTGGTTAATTACGATGACGATTCTGTTACGGAAAATACGCGCGCGGCTTATCCTATCGAGTATATTCCCAATGCACAGATTCCATGTGTGGGTAGTCATCCGAAAAATGTCATCTTTTTGACCTGTGATGCGTTTGGGGTTTTGCCTCCGGTGAGCAAGCTCACGCCTGCTCAGGCGATGTACCATTTTATCAGCGGTTATACGGCCAAGGTCGCGGGTACAGAAATGGGTGTTACCGAACCACAGGCTTCTTTTTCGGCTTGTTTTGGCGCGCCTTTTCTCGTGTGGCATCCGGGGAAATACGCTGAGCAACTCGCACAAAAAATCCAGCAACACAATTCGGATGTGTGGCTGGTCAACACGGGCTGGTCGGGTGGTGGCTACGGCGTTGGCAAGCGCATTACACTGACCAATACCCGCTCAATTATTCGGGCGATACACAATGGTGCTTTGACAGATGTCGCATGCGAAACAGATCCGCGCTTTGGTTTTGAGGTCCCCAAGACCTGTCCAGATGTCACGGGCAGTATTTTGTCTCCGCGTGCGACGTGGTCTAATCCGTCTGAATACGATGCGAGGTCCACGCATCTGGCGCGGTTATTTAAGGAAAATTTTGTGCAGTTTGAAGATGGGGTCAGCGATGAGATTATAGAGGCTGGTCCTGTTTGATGAGAGGAGTTGGCGTGCGACCTTGTGTTGAATTTAACCGCCAGCCTTCAGCTCCCACGCTGCCGCGCCCAAAATTTTCATTGTTGTTCGATTTTGTACATATCCGATAATGGATGTCCGCGTCAAATTTACCCCTTTGGGAACCGCAATTTGTATCCTTCCTTTTTTTTCAGGCGATATATGCATGAAGGTTCGCACCACGTTGTGATGTTGCAGTAGGCGCCCGGCATTTTCCCCCCTCGAGACTTCAACGCTCAGATCGCGTTCGACCAGTGCGATGTTGATTACGCTTTGTTTGGGTACCTCATTGAGTGCGTAATCTACAAAAACAGCATTTGTGTCGATGCGTGCTTTTATTTCTATCGTGAATCGCGCTTCTCGTGTTAGTGCTTCTCGAATCCCCTCTTCTGCACGCCCGCGATGGGATCCTACAAATCCATCTGTACCATTCACAATGATCTGTGGCGTATATACGCGGTGATCGTCTAATACCCTTGCATAGCGTCTCTGTCGATCGGAAAAAATAGCCTGGCTAAATGGGTCTTTCCAACCGAGTCGATTCCAATAATCCACATGAAAAGAAAGCGCGAATACGCGCCGTTCCGAATCTGCGATCTCGCCGAGCAACCTGTCGGCCGGGGGACAACTCGATCAGCCCTGTGAGGTAAACAACTCGACGAGGGCAAACGGTTCACCGGCCTGTATTTCTGCGGTTAGCATCAGGATTGCAATGCTAACAAATAATAAACGCATAGCTTTAGTCCTTTCCATCAGTTGCTCTTCAGGTAGGGAATTGCAAGTGGGCCATCGGGCAATAGGGCGATGTGCGTATCCCGAGACTTCAGGTGTTCGTGTATTGCTTTATTGAGGTCGGGAATGACTTGTAGTTTGCAGGCCCGGACTTCTTCTTTGTCCATTTCGGTATAGACTTTTACATTTACGCGGTCTAAAATGCCCGATAGAATTTGCGCCTGCCACTGGTCGAGGATCGGTTCGCGTGCATAAACGGATTCTATTACATCTGCAGGTGTGTGGCCTTCGCGCATCAATGCCGCAAAATTGCCGTGATCGGGGACGCCATCGCTGCACGCGCTCGCGACCAGTATTGTTCCGCCGTCATTTACAATACGCGCTGCGGCTGAGATGCCTTTCACGGTTTGATACAAATTTTGATCCAGGGGAAAGCCGCTATTGGATGTTACGACCAGCGGGAAGGGTGTTTCGACGGGTACCATTGCCGAGGCTTTTACATCGGCACATCCCTTTGCATGGGCTGTGGAGAGGTCGCCAGCGTAATATCCCGAAATTTTCTTTTCCGCATTGAGTGTCACGTTGAGCAAAAAATCCGGCGGATATAGGGCGACGCATTCGCGAATCTCCCGGTGTAGTGGATTTTCATGAAGTACGCCCCAGGTGCTATTTGGGTCGGCGATCAGTTCGGCGCGATGTAGTCGGAAAATGGTTTCAATACCCGCCACACCGGGCGCGACGGCTTTTGGTCCGCCTGAAAAACCCGCAAAGAAGTGGGGTTCGATAAATCCGAGGGCGATGCGTATGTCTGCATTGATGTATTCCTGGTTCAAAAATACCTTTGTCCCATTCGCAGTTTTGCCTACCTGTTCGTTTTGCGTTTCGTTAAAGGCATCGTGATTGACTATGCGAACGCGGCGAACCAGATCTTCGCCAAACATTTCGATAATTTCGCGTTCTGTATTTGGCCTGTGCGTGCCCGTGCCGATCAATACGGTTACGCGATCGGGGGATACGGGCAATTCTTCGAGCAGATAGGGGATCAGTTGTTTGTTGGGCACAGGGCGAGTGCCGTCGGATGTTGCGATTACCACGCGGTCGGAGGGCGTGACAATTTCTTTGAGAGGTTTTGTTCCGATGGGATCGCGCACGGCTTCGTGAAATAGCCGTTTGGGGTCTTCAAGTGCAGGTTCAAATGAGGGGCGAATTACATCCCAGTGCGCCAGTTTGGGATCGGTTTGGACAGATACGGCTCCTCGGCCATAAGGTACATCAATTTGTCTCATTTTTGTCTCCGTACTAAAGCATCTGCTGTTTGCAGGATGATATTTTCTTCGCCCTGAAATGGCGCGGGTTCTCCGTAATACGGATAGGCATTGGGTTCGTAACCGCCTTCTTCGTATTGTCGTTCTGTACACAAATATCCCACCTCGTCATTGGCATAGCCCACGGGCCACAGGTCCGCGCTGATATTCCGCAGCCTTTTTTCTATTGCATGCCCAATTTCCTGTACTGGTTCGCCCGGTATGGTGACCAGCGTTAGTGGTCCTACCTGTAATAGTTGCATTTCGGTGGGTTTTTCGAATGGGATGGTGTCTGATGCAGCCATTTCCAGTACCTGTTTTGCCCAGGGGCCTGTCAATAATTGTCCGCGTTCGCTTTCGTCTGCTGCCATCTTTTTTAATTTTTCTTTGGGCATCAGGTCGCCGAATGGTATTGCGATGTCGGTGCGGCGGGCAGATATGCCTTCTGCGCGTTGGGTGTTCAGTCCTGTAGCTACGCGGCATACCTCATCGCCGAGTTCGTGACCACACGCGTCCAATTGTTCTCTGGTCGCGGATGCAAATCCCCCGGTTTTGTTCAATATTGCGGGACGGATATTGCCAAAGCATCCGGGTAAAAAGAGTGCTTTGCAACCGGGGGTTTGTTCTATTCGGCTGCGGGCAATGCCCGGGTAATCGGGCGAGATGATGCCGTTGGAGCCGCTCAATGTGGTCGGGTGACAGGAGTAGTGGAATAATGCGGCGAGGGGTGTGCCGTTTTCTCCTGTTATTTGTAAGACCCGCACGCGGCGATCTACAATGCCGCCGTAGTTCAAGGTCCTGCTCGAGGCTCCGGGCAGTGGGCGGCGGTTGATGTTAAAATGCGCGGATCCGCATCCCAGGCCAAGGGTTACGGGCTGGAGATTTGCGGCTGCTTCGGCTATGCACGCGGCGGTGGTTTCGACAATGCGATCCATAAATTCGGGATCGGGAGTCATGCCCAAACACGGCAGTGTGGCGGGCGCGCAGTGCGTGTGGCTGCACGCGACCATTACGCCGTCTCCCGGAATGATATTTGCTACCTGCGATCGGATTCGGTCGGTGGTGGCTTTGGTTATGCCGATGACGTCGAGTGTGGCGATGGCTATTCGCATGTCTCCGTCGGCAAATACAACCGCCCGCACTTCCAGGGGATATAGTACGGAATGCGATGGGTTGGTGTTCCAATGCCCCTGAAGCACAGGGCCAGGTTCTGGCGTGATGTCTCCACTTACAACGCCGCTTTGGATCATGGTATGTCTCCGTGAGAAAAAGCCTCCTGGTGCGCCTTTACGAGATCGGCCATGCTATTAAATTGAAAATTATAGTTTGGCATTTCGCCTGGATCTATCGTCGCGCCGAAGCCTTCATCATTGGAGCGTCTGTAGATCCAGCAGGAGGCAAGTCCGTTTTTGTTTGCCGGAACATGATCGTGGAATAAGCTTTCTGCGGTATGTAAAATTTCCGATTTTTCAATGCCGAGCGACTGCAGGTGTTCCAGCATGTATTTGAAGTTTCGATCCGCAGGTTTGTACGATCCAATGTCTTCAGCCGTATATATTGCGTCAAACTCAACACCAAGACGGTCATTGCTGCATTTAAAGCTGTCGTTATCGACGTTTGATAGGATCACGAGCCTATAGTGTTTTTTAAGATATTGTAGCGCATCGGCGGAATCGGAAAACGCCGGCCATTGTTTTATTGATTGACCGTATGCGGCGCACTCATCAGGCGTGACGGCGACGCCCCATTCTTCAGCGAGGCGTTTATATACGATGGCGAGGATCCTGGAATAGCGCATGCCCGGCGTCCAGGTTTGTTGCGTTGATTCGTGTCGCGCGTGCGCTTGAAGAATTTCATTGCGCGACAATTCTCGTTCGACCTTTGATAGAAGCGGCTCAAGCCCTTTTATCATCCCGGATTCCCAATCGATAAGCGTGCCATAGCAATCGAATGTCAGGACTTTGAAATCAGTGAGTTTCATGTTTTTTAAAAACACCCCAGTTGATCGGCGAGGTCGTGAAAATCATGTGCTATGATGTCGAAGTCTAAATCGGGAGGTAGATCTTTTTTTGCGTTGGGTCCCCGCTCGAAGGGTCGAAATACGAATGCCGTTTTCATGCCGACACGCGCTGCATGGTGCAAGTCGCCTTGATGGGCTGCGACCATCATAACTTCCCGGGGTTCACAACTGAGCAATTCGATGGCTTTCAAATAGGTCTCGGCATCGGGTTTGTAATGCCCGGCCAATTCGGCGGATAAGATACAATCCCAGGGCAGTCCGCCGTATTTTGCCATGTTGGCGAGTAGCGATACATTGCCGTTGGAGAGTGTGGCGATCAGGTACCGCGATTTTAATCGCCATAAGCCACCTGGGGCATCGGGCCAGGGGTCGAGGCGATGCCAGACGCGATTGAAGTCCTCGATTTCTTCTTCGGATAATCCCGATATGCCGAACTTTTCCAGTAGTTCATTCAGGATCATGCGGTGCAAGTCGTCGATTTTTGTCCAGGGCAAGTCGCCTGTGCGCACGCGGTTCATTGACGGGCCATAGCCCCCGCGCCACGCATCGGCAAACGCGGCCCAATCTATGTCCAATCCCATGCGCTCGCCCAGACGCTTGCCGTCGCGGATGACAGAACTGCGCCAATCGACTACTGTGCCGAATACATCAAATGTCAATGCTTTAATTGTCATTTTTTATTCTCTACGTTACCGCGCCCACTGCCTTGTTCAAAGCCGGCATTAATTCACGGGCGAACAATTCCATGCTGTACACCCAACTATCTTTGTCGTCCCAGTCGTAGCCCATCAGTACCAGAGTACCAAAGGGACCGGTTTCCTCGATTAGAGCAAGCAAGCGACGCAATGCTTCATCGACGTCGCCAGCGATAATCTGTTCGGTCATCAAATAGTCCAAATTGCACTCGGAGTCGGGCATGTCCAGATCGCGCTTGTACACGCGGCGCCCCAGGCCCTTGTCGAATAAACGCCCGATGTACTCGTAATTTTTTGCCAGGGAATTGTTCCGCGCCTTTTTTACGGCCTCGGCTGTGGTGTCGGCCAGAAAGATTGAACGGGCGATTTTCCAGTCGGTCCGCTGCGGTTGTCGTCCCGCCTGCAGGGCACTTTGCTCATAGATCTGCCAGTTGTCGGCCACCACATTGCCCGACACCAGGCAGGCGGAAAAGGGCTGGAAGCCTCGCTCGCCCGCTATTTGCATGCTGTGTGAATTGCGGCTCATCCCCGGCATAGCGATGGGCGGGTGGGGCTGTTGCAGGGGTTTGTGGATGAAACCGATTAGTGTCTCTTCGTCAATATTGTCTTTGAGCTGAAATTGCCAGTATTTTCCCCGGTGCTCGTAGGGTGGATCCGAAGTCCACAAATTGAGGATGGCGTCAATAGCTTCCTCAGTCATTGCGCCACCCGCCCTGGGATCCAGCCCGTACAGTTCCTGGTCTGACGTGACACTGCCGGGCCCAAAGCACAGATTGAGTCGGCCACCGGCCAAATGATCCAAAAAAGCCAGACGACTGGCCACATAGGCAGGGTGGTGCAGGTTCAAACAGACCGGTGCCGGCCCCAGGCGGATGCGCTGGGTCTCGCCGAGGGCGCGACCGATGAAAATTTCGGGCACGACAATGGTTTCGTATTTCATGGTATGGTGCTCGCCGATCCAAAATTCATCAAAGCCCAGTTCCTCGGCTTTGACAACGAGTTCCAAATCCTCGTCAAATCCCTGACCCAATGGCTTGTCCGCGGCGTGGAAGGGCATGATGAACATACCGTATTTGATTGGCTCCATAGAGATGCTCCTTGTCGTCTTTCTGAATCGTCATGCCCTCTGAGACATCAGCGATCCTACGGGTTTTAATCCTGAAAATCCTTTCATCCTTTCATCCTGATCCGTATTTGTTCACGATTACCAGATCAGAGGTCTCGGGATGGATGAATTTTACGAGTAGTGAGATGCGATTGTCCGCATCTAACAGGTTCCAAAATACATCGGCGGTTTGTTGTATGTCGTCGAATAATTCGACGGCATAAGGTTCTCCTTTGAATGAGGGCAAGGGGTTGCCGTCGTCTATGTATGTTGTGATACAGTGGCCCGTGCCGGGGATCGCGGTTTCATAGTCGAAAAATTGGCGCGAACAATAGCGCGCATCGCCGCCAACGGTTTTCAATATTGATAGTCTATAGGCCCAGGAATCGCCCAAATCGACAAGGCCAGAGATACGCGGTGTAAAATTGGGGGCGTCGGGTTCATAAGTGCGCGTTTTCAGGGCGGATTCGAACGAGCCGCCATTTTGCAGGGCATGGATAATTGTGTCGGTCTGATCGCCGTTTGTGACAATATGTGCGTTGCCCAATACTTTGATGGGATAGTACAGGGTTAGTGGATCTACATCCTGCGATTTATCCACGGTGTCGGTTTTAACTGCATCGCCTTTTCGCACAAATACGCGGTTGCGACTGCTCGGGCTGCGTCCCATGATCCAGTAGATTTGAACGATATGCGCGCTATCCGGGGTTTGTCCTATTACTATACCCCGACCGGGATAGGTGGCGTTTTTTAAGCGGTTCATGTCAGCATCTATGGTCATTTTTCCGCCATTCCTTCTTCTGGCAACAACACGAATCGCGCGTAGTTTTCCATATTGAAATATTGCTGTGTTGCTTTCTGTACGTGTTCTGCTGCGAGTTTTTTGATGACTTCGTCTTCATACGTTAGCCACGCCATCAAGTCCATCTCATTCTGGTAATACCGGCTCAACGTACTGCGCCAGTAACCGTTTTCTTTTTTGTTGGTCTCCCGACTCCGCAGGTCCATCTCGGTCACTTTGTCGATGTAGGATTGATCGACGGGTTTTTGCCTCATGCTATCGATTTGGACAAAGACGAGTTGCGTCAGTTCTTCCAACCGTTCGGGATCGCATCCAAAGCTGATCGAGATGCTGTATCGGCCTTCGGGCCAACGCGAGAGAGATGTGCGCACGCCAACGCCGTACGTGCCGCCCTCATCTTCTCGGAGTAATTCCCGAAGTTTTATCTGCAAGACTTCGCCTATGGAATCATAGACATACCGCTTAAATTGATCGTTGTAATCAAAAGGTCCGGTGAAAATCAAACGCGTCTGGCTTTTGGGTTCTTGCCCCCGTCTCACTGTTTTTTCAATGACGCCTTTTGGTGCTTTGACGCCTGTGTTGCGCCAGGTTTCTCCGCGGTTGAGCGCGGGTAATCCACCGAGATAGACTTCTACCAGCGGTTTGATTTTTTCTGGTTCAAAGTTGCCGACAAATACAAATGTGAAGTCACTGGCATCGGCAAATCGGTCTTTGTAAAATGCCAGCGATTTTTGCAGGTCCATTTCGCCCAGTATTTCGTTTGATAGCGGGCGCGATCTGACGTGGTATTGAGACATGGTAACTTGAATCGTGTCGTAATAAGCTGTGGTTGGTCTCATATCTCGGTTTTGCAAGGAGCCTCGATAGCGGTCCAGTAGTGCTTGAAATGCCAGAGAGTCTGCACGCGGTTCTGTAAAGATGAGATAAATGAGTTGGAACATGGTTTCGATATCTTCGGGAGATGCGCTACCCGATACGCCCTCGCTGAGGCTTGAGATGCGGGGCGATACGCGCACGACCTTGCCGGCCAATTTTTTCCCAAGTTCAATTTGATTGAATTTGCCCAGGCCACTTTCCATTATGGCTGAAGTCGCCGTGGATGCCGCCATGTAATTTTCATCGCTTGATAGAGAATGACCGCCCGGGCTGAAGGATGTGAACAAGATTTCATCGTTTTTGAAGTCCGTGGGTTTCATGACCACTTTTACCCCATTGCTCAATGTCCACTCGGTGACGCCAAATGTATCGATGGTGGTTTCGCGCACGACCTTTCCCGGCGTTGGGATATGCGCGATGAGGGGGTCGTCGGATACATCTTCTACATAGGGTTCCACGTCTTTTTGTTGTACCTCGTTGATTATGGTTAGCAGGTCAGCTTCGGAAGGTACAGATAGGCCATCCTTCTCGGGCGCGCTGACTACGATGACGCGGTTTTTGTCGGTAATCCATTCGCCGACGAGGCGGTTGATTTCCTCGACCTGAATACTCGGGAGTAATTCTTGAAATAAATCGCGTTCGATTTCAATGCCCGGAATGGGTTCGCCTGTCAAAATGTGACGGATGTATTCCGATGCGAAACCGCGCGAACGGCGTCTGTCGCGTTCGCGATAAGATTGTTCGATGCCGCGCAACATATTGGTTTTTAAGCGATCTACTTCGGGTTGTGTAAATCCATGGCGTTGGACGCGAATGGCTTCTGTTAAGACGGCGTCCAGACCGCGTTCAATACCCCCTTCTTTGACGGCTGCACCCAGGATGTATGCCGCTTTGGTTCTGACGAGGTTCCCTCGGCTGGATCCCGCGCCCAAAAATGGCGGGTCTGGCTCTTTGGTCAGTTCGCTAAATCGCTGATTGAGCATGCTGTTAAACATGCTGCGAATGAGCGTGCTGCGATAGTCTTCTACTGTACCTTCGGGCGCGACTTCTTGCATGAAATAAATGGAGATGGAAGACCGGGAATTTTCTGGATCGGTTGTGATCGCAAACAGGGTCTCTTCGTGATCGGGAACCGTATAGGCGGTTCGCGCACGCGAGTTCTCTGCTTTTGGTATTGGTTCAAAGGTCTTTTTGATCAGGGTTTCAATCGCGTCTGTTTGAAAATCTCCTACTGCAATGACAGCCATGAGGTCGGGGCGATACCAGTCGCGATAAAAACGCGTGAGGGATTCGTGCTTAAATGTGTCGAGCAATGCTTTTTGACCGATGGGCAGACGATCGGCATAACGCGAGTCTTTGAGCAAGACCGGCAATTGCTTGTCGCGCATGCGCGCTCTGGCACCGCGTCCCGAGCGCCATTCTTCAATGACCACGCCTCTTTCTTTTTCGATTTCTTCGGAGTCAAATTTTACCCGATGCGCCCAGTCGCCCAAAATGCGAAATGCCTTTTCTATTACTTCGGTACTGTCGGTGGGCACGCGAAGCATATAGACGGTCTCGTCAAAACTCGTGTAGGCATTTAAGTGCGCGCCAAAGCGCATGCCAATACTTTCGAGGAAATTGATTATTTCCAGTTTGGGAAAGTTGGCCGTGCCATTAAATGCCATGTGTTCGGCAAAATGCGCCAGTCCCTGTTGGTCTCGATCTTCCAGAATGGATCCCGCATTGACTACGAGGCGCAATTCGGCGCGGTTCTCCGGTCGTTTATTTTCTCGAATGACGTAGCGAAGCCCATTTGCCAGTTTGCCCGTTCGCACAGCCGGATCAATGGGTAATATTTTTGGGGCTGGTGGCGGAGGTGTTTCTGGGACTTGTGGTTGAGGTGTTTCAACTTCTGTCTGTGTTGTTGCACACGAGGTTATGATACCCGCACAGCAAAGTAGAATAAAGTAGTTCCCGATCATGAGATTCCTTTCTATTTGAGTCGGTGTTTGTTACTCCGGACACCAGACCGCATCCAGTTTGCGATGTGTAAATGTTTTTCCATTTTCGCCGATGTAATCGTCCGCAATATGTCCTTCACCTATCACTACATATTTGTAGATGACGAGGCCTTCGAGACCTACGGGACCGCGGCTGTGCAGGCGGTTGGTGCTGATGCCCACCTCGGCGCCGAGGCCATAGCGAAATCCATCGGCAAACCGCGTGGAAGCATTGTGTATGACCGATGCCGAATCCACGGCTTGCAAAAATCTCTTCGCGGCTTGCTGGTCTTCGGTTACAATCGAGTCGGTGTGGTGGCTGCCGTATTCGTTGATGTGGGCGATTGCTTCTTCGACTGAGTCCACGACTTTGACCGATAGGACGTAGTCGAGGTATTCGGTTGACCAGTCGGTGTCGCTGGCCGGGGTCAGGGCATCTGCGCTGGCGGCGAGGGCCAGGGTGCGGGCGTCGCCGCGGATCAGAACGCCCTGGTCGGTGAGTTGTTGAATCGCTGTGGCGAAGAAGCTTTTGGCGATTCCGGCGTGTACGAGCAGGGTTTCGGCGGCGTTGCAGACGGCTGCGTACTGCGTCTTGGAATCGATGGTGATACGCACCGCTTTTTTCAGGTCGGCGTCTTTATCTACGTACACATGGCAGATGCCGTCGGCATGTCCCATGACGGGGATTTTGGTATTGTTCATGATATGTTGCACGAGTTCATTGCCGCCGCGCGGAATAATCAGATCGATGAGGTCGTGTAATTCGAGAATGCCCGCGACTTCTTCTCGCGCTTCCATAAGGTGCATCCATCCTTCGGGGATGCCGTCCAGGTCAGCAGTTGCAGCGACCATTACCTGGGCCAATGCGCGATTGGTATGAAATGTTTCGCTGCCACCTTTGAGCATGACGGCGTTGCCCGATTTTAGACATAAGGTCGCGATTTGTACCAGTGCGTCGGGGCGCGATTCAAAGACCACGCCTATTACGCCGATTGGGACGGTTACGCGATAGAGGTTCAGGCCTTCGTCCAATTCGGTCGCGGCCTGTGTTTTGCCAATGGGGTCTTCCTGGGCTGCGACACTGCGAACGCCAACTACAATTTCACTGTCCAGTTTTTCACGATCTACTTTCAGGCGTTTGATCAGTGGAGGAGTGATTTTCCCCTGTGCCAGCATCTTTTCTGCTGCTGTTAGGTCGCGTTTGTTGGCGTCTAAAATTAGATCCCGATTTGCACTTAATGCCTGTGCTATGGCCTCAAGCGCGGCATTGCGCTGTTTTTCCGTGGTCTGACTCAATGCCAGTGCGGCCTGCCGCGCAGTTTTTGCCGCAGCTTTGATATCATCTGCCATGTTTCCTCCTGATTAGTTCTTGCTTTGGGCTTTAAAAAAGGTTTTATCGCATGACGAATAGGTTTTCAAATCAGATCCATTCCTTCCTTTAGTGCTTGAAGAACAAACGCATTTTTAGATGTGTGCATCGCTTCCAGTTCAGAACGTGTGTACGCAAAAATATCTACGCCGATTCCGACATTTTTGGGAATATAATAGGCACTACGTTCTCGAAAAGATAGCGCACTTTCTCGAAGCACCAGCAACACATCGGCATCACTTCCGGGAACAGCATCACCACGGCACAAAGAACCAAATAGAACTACGCGCTCAATCTCGGGATGCTGGGTCTTCAGTATTTTCATCGCCTTCCGAATCCGTTGGATCGTCTTTGGGCGGTTCAAATAGAAAACCCGAACAGAAGGTGATGATTTTTTTGGCGTTTGAAACAGCACGATCCGCCTCTCCTTGTGTATAGGATTCAAATGGCGCGCCCTGAGGATGCGAATTGGGATACCGCGCTGGGATATAATGCTTGTCCAACTCTTTTGCCGCATCTAACAGTGCGGAGTCAGGCAGCGAAATATCGGGCAAAGCCTCTAATAGTGCTGCAACAGAATGCCCCCAGGCCACACCGCCAACTTTTTGAAAGACCGCCTTAACAGCTTTCTCAGCACCTTGCTGAGCGGCAAAGCAGGCCCATTCATAATCGCCATGCTCTGTTGCTCTGCGAGCGTGTTCCAGGTCGCGTTGTCCCTGTCTAAACCAATCTGCGTGCCGGCTTGCCATGTTTTTTTATACCAGTTTTGAAAGAATTTCCAACTAAAAAAATTGTCGTTTTGTATCAATCCACCGGCTGATTGTTACTTTTTGTCGGGTGAAAAACGAAATGCCTTCGGTGCCCTGTACATGTAAATCGCCGAAGAAGGAATTGTTCCACCCGGAAAATGGGAAGAATGCCATGGGCGCGGGTACGCCGATATTGATGCCGACCATGCCGGCGTTTACTTCGTGGCGAAACTTGCGCGCGGCTCCGCCACTCGATGTGAATAGTACGGCTGCATTGCCGTATCCACTGGCATTGCACTGCGCAATGGCTTCGCTCAGGTCGTCCGCGTGCATGGTCGATAGTACCGGTCCAAAAATTTCTTCTCGCGCAATGGACATCTGGGGGTTCACTTGATCAAAAATTGTCGCGCCCAGGTAGAAGCCATGCGGCGTTTCTTCGACCTGTACATCGCGTCCATCCACGATCAGTTCTGCGCCTTCTCGCAGCCCATTTTCAATATGTTGATGGATGCGGTCCAGATGCGTTTTGGTCACTACCGGTCCCATATCCACACCGGGATCGCGGTCGGTTGGTCCCACCCGAAATGCGCGTGCGGTTTCACTGAGGGGTTCCAGGAAACGATCGCCCGCACCTTCGGCACAGACGAGTACACTGCCGGCCATGCACCGTTCGCCCGCGCAGCCGTAGGCAGATCCCATTACGGCAGCTACTGTTGAATCCAGGTCGGCGTCGGGCAATACGATTAAGTAATTCTTCGCGCCACCGGCCGATTGTACGCGTTTGCCATTGCGCGTGGCTGTTTCATAGACATGGCGCGCCACGGGTGTTGAACCGACAAATGAAATGGTTTTCACTTCGGGATGGGCGAGGAGGGCATTTACCGCGTCTTTTCCACCGTGTGCGATGTTGAATACGCCGGGCGGTAGGCCGGCTTCGGCCAATAATTCGCCAATCCGAATCGCGCTTAAGGGTACGCGCTCCGATGGCTTTAATATATAGGTGTTGCCACATATTAGGGCAATGGGCAATGTCCACATTGGTACCATAGATGGAAAGTTGAAAGGCGTAATACCTACCGATACGCCCAGGGGTTGCCGGATGGTGTCGCAATCAATTCCTCGTGAGATATTTTCCAGCGAGTCGCCCATTAAGAGCGCGGGCGCACCGCAGGCAAATTCTGCGACTTCGATTCCGCGTCGAATTTCACCCCGTGAATCCTCTATTGTTTTGCCATTTTCGCGGGTTACGATTTGGGCCAGTTCTTCGAAATGGGTTTCCATGAGTGCTACAAGCCGAAACATCACGCGCGCGCGGTCAACTGCCGGTGTCTGTGCCCATTCGGGAAATGCGTCTGCGGCTGATTGTACCACGCGATCTATCTCTGAGGCATCACATAAGGGTGTGGCTGCAATCTCCATTCCATCCGATGGGTTGTAAACCGGTACTGTTTCTGTTGCTTCTGATGTTACCCATTCGCCATTGAGCAATAATTTGACTGTCTCAGCCATGATTATCTCCTGTGCTCACTCCGTTCCGTGTTGTCGGAATTTTGGTGTTTCTCCGGGTACGGGCGAGTTGTCAAATGCGCCTCGATGAATTATAGCATCTTCACCACCCAGGGAATCAATCATTGCTTTTTGCGAGGTTTTGGCCTGGGTATCCACCGCTTCGGGATCGATGAGGTCGCGCAATTCGCGTTCGAAGATTTCCAGGACATCTTGATGATCGGGCGACTGCGCGAGGTCGTGGCACTCTTCGGGGTCGTCCATTGTATCGAATAGTTGCGGCGGATTATTGACGTAATATATGTATTTGTATTGTCGATTTCGCAACATATACGCCCCGTTCTGTGCGCCTATCGCGTGGTATTCGCTAAATACCGTGCGGTCGCGGTCTTCTTCCTGTGCGATGTTCCACAGTGACTCGCCCGGCAAATCCTCGTCTGCTTCGGTTTGTTGCGCGCCCACTGCTTCCAAAATTGTCTGAAAGCTATCGACGAGCGATACGGGTGTTTCCACGACTTTGCCGACGGGAACATCGGGACCTGCCATTAAAAATGGTACGGCGGCGGATTCTTCATACATCGTAAATTTGCCGTAAATACCGCGTCCGCCCAGGTGTTCACCGTGATCTGTTGTATAGATTATGCGCGTTGTATCGGTCAATTCCAATTCGTCCAGTGTATTTAGCACCCGACCAATTTGTTGGTCCAGATACGTACATACGCCGTAATACGCCGCGTTTAGTTGCCGCACGATGGCTTCGGGAAATTGGGGATCAAATGTGAAAAGTCGCCTGAAATAGTCCATGGCGGGATGATCGGGCCAATCCTCGGTTCGCCATTGCGGCGGCATGGGCAATTCGTCCGGGTCGTAGATGTCGTATGAGTCTGGCGGCGAAATATACGGCGGGTGTGGGCATACAAATGACAAGAACAGACACCAGGGTTTTTCTTCGTGCTGATGTTCTTGTAACCACTTTATTGCGTGGTCTGCATTGCGCTGGTCGTATTGCAAATACGTCGAGTCGCCAGGTCCCGCCTCTCGGATACCCGGTCGTTTGTTGCGAAAGGGCGGCTGTTCCCGGATACTGCCCAGTACATCGCCTATGCCATCTACGACGTTTAATGGCTCGATTTCTTCAGTGAATCCGTGATCCGTGCCCTGGCCCTTAAAGTGCAATTTGCCAATTGACGTGGCGTTAAAACCCTGCTCGCGCAAGCGGTGGTGCCAGCTTGACGTGTTTCCGGTGTATGGATGTCCATTATCCCAGTTGCCAATCTGATGCACGTAGCGTCCGGTGGCCAGAGATGCGCGCGCTGGTACGCAAATTGGACAGTTGGTGTAGGCATTGGTAAACCGCGTGCCCTGTTCGGATAGCCGATCCAGGTTGGGCGTTTGCACTGTGGGGTGACCATAACATCCGAGCAGATTGCGATTGTGTTGATCGGAAATGATGTACAGCATGTTTGTCGATTGCATAAAAACCTCATAGAAGGGTGGAATGTTAAATCAGCGATAGCAGTAGGGGCGGTGCCCCTGTGCCCGCCCGTTAAGTGGTGGAGTCACGCCGCCTATTACTATTTCCATAAATTCATTACAGCACCATTTATTCCAAAGACTGGATCGGAAGCGGGCATTGGTACTTTGGGAATATTTTCCAGCGCGTGTCTGTGTTCATGGGCACTTTCTCGACACAAGTCCGGGTGCTGTCCATCGGGATACGCGCCTACGACCAATAAGTCTGAACTCGCGCCCAGATTTTTGTGTCCCACGCCCGCGGGAACAACCATGACATCGCCCGGTCCGATTGTCAAGCGCATGCCCTGTTCACCGCCCATGCACACTCTGGCACTTCCCTTTGCGATGCCCAGTACTTCGTGTGCTGTGGCGTGATAGTGGTGAAAGGGATAGATGCCATTGCGCCATGAACGCGACCAGCGATTGGCTGCAAATACCTGTTCAAATGCCCGCGCAGGGTCGTCTTCGGGCAGTGATAGGGCAGCTTGATAGATCAGGAGAGGGAATATACTATTTGGTACCTTTCCGTCGTCTTGAAAATAATGCGGTGTTATTTGTGCGTCTTTTTGGATGAATTCCATAATCTTTTCCTCTGGCTAAAGTGCGACTGTGATGGCTTTTCCCTCGCGGGAAGAGAAATACGCGCCTTCGCTTACCGCCACTTGTGCGAGTCCCTCTCGCAGGCTCGCTCCGGGTGATACACCTGTTCGCCCTTCTTTCACGCATTGCGCGAAATGCGTCCACATGTCCGTCGTCGGTTTTCCCGATCCCGTCCATTCCCCGGATTTCAAATCAATAGGCGTTTTGTCTTCATTAAATCCGCCATGTGTCACGTATCGGATCCGATTGCGCTCTATCGCCGAGATATTTCCCCTCAAGCCCACCATTTGAAAAATGTTCTGCATCTGGAGTCCCGCCATACTTCCCGTCATACACACAATTTGCCCGCCTTCACACCGGGTTGTGATGTTGACGAATTCCACGGCGTCTTTGTCGGGTTTAAATAGGCCGCAGCGCTCGTGTCCCATGACTTCCACGGGCAAAGCGCCGGTCCACCACAAAGCCAGGTCCATGGTATGCGATAGTGCGTCGAGAATGCCGCTGTAATGTTCGGGGAAGAAATACTGCGGATTAAAGAATCCGCGCTGGAGCGATACGTTGGTTTGTACCAAGTCGATCTGCGCGGCAAGAGCTTTCATTTCCTGGGCAAAAGCCGTAAAGCGAGATTGATATCCCACCATTGCCACTACGTTATTTTGTTCTGCCAGTTCACAAATTTCTTTTCCCGATTCAATGCTGTCGCAGTATGGCTTTTCGACCAGAAATGGTTTGCCTGCCGCGGCGGCATCGCGCATGACTCCTGCGTGGTGTCGGGTGTGTGTTGCAATTGCCAGGGCGTCAATGTCGTCCCGTGCGATGACTTCCCGATGGTCGAGTTCGTATTTTACGTTAAAATTTTCAGCCGCATTTTTGGCGCGTTCTTCATCCAGGTCGCACACGAGTGCGAGTTCGGCTTCATCGCATCCCAATAGCTCGCGTGCATGCGATGGTCCGCGCTGTCCTGTGCCGATTACCGCTACCCGAATTTTGTTTGACATAATACGCTCCTTTGATTCTTGAACATGATTTTAGAGATAAGAAAATACTCGCCAATCTCAATACGTCAACAAAAATAGCCCATCGCCGCTCGATCTTCTTTGATGTTCTGTCTTGACAAGTGCTCAGATGTGTCAGTACTTTTGCTTTTAACAGGTATTGAAACACCCATAAAGTGGATACGGAGGATTAAATGAGCAATATAGGTGGAAAAATGGGTTCTGCACCCGTCACGGCACCGGGCTGGACCGCGAAGCCCAAAGAAGGTGTTGCGATTGTCGATTGCGATGTACATCAAAATTTTCGCCGTCCGGAAGATTTGTTGCCGCATCTTTCCAAATTTTATCAGGAGCATCTCTACGATCAGGGTCTCCATCTGCCCGGCGGTGGATACCCCAATATGCCCTTCCGCGCCAACCGGCCAGATTTGAAGGATCCCGATCTCAAAGAGCGGGATTTCAATTTTTCTATTGAGTTTTTGCAGAAAGAGCATCTCGATCGCTGGCATATTGACTACGCGCTGTTGACGGGGCCACCGCCTTTTTATGGGTATTCGGGTTTGCCCGATCCGGATTGGGCGGCTGCGCTGTGTCGCGCGTTTAACGATTGGACGATTGAGCACTGGCTCAGTCGAGACGATCGTCTCGTCAATGCCATTCTGGTTTCGCCTACCGATCCCTCTCAGGCGGTCGATGAAATCAACAGGCTGGCGCATCGCAAAGATACGGTTGCGGTGATGGTGCCGATGGGCGTGATGATGCCTTTTGGCAATCGCTTTTACCATCCGATATGGGAGGCGTGTGAGGATCACGGGTTGCCGGTGGTTTCTCATGTGGGTGGCGGTGGTGGGGCAACGCGGACTGTTCCGACTCCTGTGGGTTTTCCCACGTATTACATGGAGTCCAGGATGAGCCGTCCGTATATGGCGAGTACCCATGCGGCGTCATTGATCTGCGAGGGTGTTTTTGAGAAGTTTCCAGATTTGAAGTTTGCCCTCATTGAAGCACAGCAGTTTTGGGCTGTTCCGCTGATGTGGCACATGGATTCGGATTGGAAGGCATTGCGCGACCAGACGCCGTGGCTCAAGCGTTTGCCGAGCGAGTATTTCCGCGACCATATTCGGGTTGGCTCACAGCCTTTGCACGAGCCTGAGCGTCCCGAGCAAATACACCAGATGCTGGATATGTTACACGCCGAGGATACCCTTATTTATTGTTCGGATTTTCCCCATTTTGATTGGAACGATCCCGTGACGACATTTCCCAGGCTGGCGGAGGGTTTGCACCAGCGCATTTTTGCCGATAATGCTCTGGATATGCTGCGTATGGAGGTTGTGTAAATGGCGCGTATTGCGATTGCCAAGGTCTCGGAGATACCGCCCGGACAGCGCAAAATTGTGGTGCCGTTTCGCGGTCGCGCCGGTATTGGCATTTTTAATGTTCGAGGTTCGTTTTACGCGGTTCGCAATATTTGTCCGCATAAGAATGGCCCGCTATGTACGGGTACTCTCGGTGGTAGGGTGACGACTCAGGCACCGCCTTCCACGCGAGAGGGCGCGATTTCCATTGATGGCGATGGCGAAATTCTGCACTGCCCGTGGCATCAGTGGTCTTTTGAAATCTCAACAGGACGCTGTCTGGTCGATCCCGAGGTGTATGTCAAGACCTACGCGGTAGAAATCGATGGCGATGATGTTGTCGTCACTTATGAAGACTAAGGGACGTTATGGCATACTCTCAAACTTTACGAGATGTATCCGGACAAAAACGTCCCCTTATTACCGTGCGGGCGGTCGTATTGGGCGTGGCTACGGGGGTCTTGCTCAATACTTATACCAATTACACGGGGATGGTGCTCGTCAATAGCGCGCTGGTCAAGTCGCAACTTCCGATGTCTGTGTTGCTGCCTTTTGTGGGCTGGATTGGCGTTAATCTCGTTCTCAGATTTTTTTGGCCCCGCATTGCGCTTTCCAGTTCTGAACTTGTTCTGATTTACAGTATGTCGTGGATTGTGGGGACGATTCCGGTTGCGGGATGGGCGACTTACTGGGGTGGTATTATCAGTTCTCCGACTTATTATGCTTCGCCGGAAAACCGATGGGAGGAGTTTCTTTTTGATGTTATGCCCTGGTGGGTATTGCCTCAGGCATCGGAGGGGTCTATAACGACTTTTTACGAGGGTCTGCCGCCGGGCGAGAGCATTCCGTGGGTCAGTTGGATAGGCGCGCTTGGCTGGTGGTTCAGCTTGTCTATCGCGCTTGTGGTGGCCGCGCTTTGTGTTTCGGTTATTTTTCAGAGGCAGTGGGAAGATGCCGAAAAGTTGACTTTTCCTCTGGCGACTTTTCCCATTGTGCTGACCGAAGGTTTTGATGGTAAAGAGCGCATTCCCGCGATGTTTAAAGACGGCATATTCTGGGCGGGCGTCCTGGTTGTGCTGCTCGTTTATGTGTATAATATTGTCACGTATTTTGCGCCCAATCTGCCCCATATTGAGATTTACGATTCGGTGCGTATCGCGGATAAGGATGTTATTCTTGCAGAACATTTTCCTCCTCTGAGGCTGCGTATTATGCCGCCCGTTATTGGGCTGACTTATCTGTGCAATCTCGATATTCTTCTTTCTTTTTGGGCGTTTCGACTTTTTGCCATTTTGAAAGAAGGATTTATCAACCGCGTTGGATATACGGTGGGCTATACGGGTCAGCAGGCAAATGCCTATGAGATTTTGCTGCTGGAATCTCACGGGGCTTTTGTCTTTCTCGCGCTTTGGTCAGTCTGGATTGCTCGGGGGCATTTGCGCAGGGTGTTTCAGGCGGCGATGGAAGGCTGTCGGTCTCCAAAAGACGATGGTCTTATCCCTTACCGTTTCGCGCTTGTGGGTTTGGGACTCTCTACGGTTTTTGTGGTGGGGTTTGTCACGTATATGGGGCTTTCGCTGCCCCTTGCGATTCTTCAGGTGGTGCTTCTCTATATTGCCTATTTTACCATTGCGAAATACACGGCGGCCAGCGGATTTTCCTATTTGTTTCCGGTGGCGAATAGGGGCGGACCAATTATTGAAAGTCTGATTGGGTATTCGACGTTCACGCGCAGGGAGGTCGTCGGTCTGGGTCTTGTCAATTCCAATATGTTTTTTGGGAATTACCGCATTCCGGTTTGGCCCTCGTTGCCCCATCACCTGAAATTTTTTTCGTCTGAAGAGAGACGGAAGCGGGTTGTTTGGACGATTTTTCTGGCTTTTTCGACGTGTTTTTTCGCGTCTATGCTCTATACGATTTATCTCGGCTATGACAATGCGGCTCAAAATTTGGGGTTGGGCGGATTTCAGGGTGGTAATAAAAATCTTTATAATCGCATGGTTTCGATTATTGTGCGCGCAGATAAGACTGTGTTCGATCCGGCCAAGGCGTCTGTGTGGGTTCTGGGTGTGCTTTTTGCAGGTTTGCTTACGTTTTTGCGAAATCGCGTGCCCTGGTGGCCGCTGCATCCGATGGGGCTGGCTTTTCAGATTAGCCAGGGATCGAGGACTTATGCTTTCAGTATGTTTCTGACCTGGTCGGCCAAGCATATGATTCTGCGGTTTGGCGGTATCCCGCTTTACAATCGCGTGCGTCCGTTTTTCTTTGGTCTCGTTGTTGGATATGTGACGGGTTGCGCGCTTTCTTCGCTTGTGGATTATATCTGGTTTCCGTCAACGCCGCACTGGACGCATGGGTGGTAGAAGCTCAAAAAGGAGAATAAAATGAAGACCACTACAGAGGATGCTATGGATGCTTATGTCCGCGAGGGAGAGGAGATGGCGTTCGCGCTTGGGAATCGCGGTGCTATCAAATTTAATGCGGACGGTACGCTGGATGAGGATATTGTAGAGGCGTATTGGCGCGTGGGGTTCTATGTGTTTGAGGGTGCGCTGGGCGATGAGGAGCTCGAGGATTTGCAGGCGGATTTGGCGCATGCGTTTGAGCGGGCACCGCATACTAAAGACGCGGTGGTCGATGCCAAGGGCCGCAGAGCACTCGGGGCAGATTTGGCGCGGCAGCCGTTTCGCTTTGTCAGACCGCTGAGCGATCCCGTGGGGGGTACGTCGAGCAATAATGGGCGTCATCCGGCTAAGATGACGGAGCCAGAGCCTCCCGCCGATGCGCCGGACTATGTGATTTCCAGTATCGCTGCCCCTTTGCAGATTATGGATTCTTGTTTGCGGCTTTATGGACATCCCCAACTGCTGTCTATTGCTGAGCAGATCAATGGGCCGGATTTTACGCCATTCACAGAGTCTGTCATTGTCAAGCAGCGGGGGTTAGGTGCATCGGTAGCCTGGCATCAGGATGGCACCACACAGTGGGATAGACCCGATTGGGATGAGGGTACGCACGGGTTTAATTTTATGGCGCAGCTTTTCGGAAGTACAGCGGCCAATGGGGTGTGGGTGGTTCCCGGGTCGCACAGGCAGGGCAAGCTGGATATTAAAGAGATGATTGAGGATAACGGTGGTTCTGACCGTTTGCCGAGGGCGGTTCCTATGGTGTGTGAACCCGGCGATGTGGTTATGTCCAATCGCCAGGCTCTGCACGGCTCTTTCGCAAATACGTCGCCGGATAAGCGGGTGACGATCAATTTTGGATTTCACCGTCAATCTTCTGTTCTGAATGCGCGGGTGAGGCGTGGGGATGAGGAGGTGGTTTACGACGAGGCGCGTATCTACGAGCGTTCTCGTTTGATCGCTCTGGGGATTGATGCGCGGCAGCAGCGCTTTCCGGATGAATCTCGCTATGTTTATCAGCCTTTGATTGGAGAGGAGGACGCCAACCGCTGGAATGAAGAAACGCGGGAGAGTGTTTTGAAAAATTACAATCTGAGAGATCTGGGGCTTTGAGGCGGGGACAAATAATAACACCGATAAAACGAGGAGAGCTATCTATGCGAACTATTACGATCGCGCTTCCCCGTCTGCACAGGTAAAAAAATATGCATTTTCGCTTTTACATTGATCCAGATACTAATCAGTTCCACATTTACAACCACGGCGTCGAAGAGTACGAAGTGGAAGACGTAATGCAAAATGCACTGGAAGATCGCGCTGGTCGCAATGGCACTCGCGAAGCCCTGGGTCAGACCCGAGGCGGCCGATATTTGCGCATCGTTTATGTGCGCGACGATTATCCCACTGAAAGCTTTTTCATCATAACTGCTATTGAGATGCGTGGCAACGAATTGCGGGCTCTCCGCCGTCGCCAACGCAGGAGGCGATAAGATGGACGAAAATAAATATCCCAAGGGGTGGAATCAGAAGCGCGTCCAGGAGGTCATCGAACATGTCGAATCCCGGACGGAAGAAGAGACCATCGCTGAAGATGAGACCGCCTTTGAGCAAGGTTACACCGCTATGCAGGTTCCCCGAAAATTGGTACCTATCGTGCGCCAACTCATCGTCCTGGTAGATGAGAAAAGCGATGTTTCTATCTGACACAGTACTCTGAATGCTTCATGGCTTTAATAGAGTTCAGTCGGGAGATCCGCAATCTAATGGCGTTCGAGACAGCTCTTGCATGAGTGATCTGTCAAATAAGTTTCTCGTTTTAATCCTCTGGACGCCTGCTTAAAACATGCAGGCGTTACGAGCAACAGGTGTCATCGCGGCATGGTGTTGAGCCGCGATCCAGTGGTTTTTGTCGTCTCCTAATCAGGAACAGATGTATGAAGAAAAATTACAATCAGAGAGATCTGGGGCTTTGAGTAAGGTATGGAAATGATTTCGAGAAATCTCCGGGCAGGCGTTGCAAAGGTGGTTATAACCGATCCAGATGCGGGACCGGCCAATGATCCACTTTATGTCAAAGCTCTGGTTCTGAGGTCTGGTGCTGAAACCGCTGTTATTGTGACTGCAGATGCGGTAGCTATAGCAGAGATCGGTTCTATTAAAAATGAGTATCTGAGCAATGTGCGTTCGCAATTGAACAGAGAATTAAATCTCGATCCCGCGCATATTCTGATCAATGCCAGCCATTGTCACGGCAAGGTCTGTGCAGATGTGGAAGCGCGAACTGTTCAGGCGGTCGTGGAGGCGTGGCAAAATATGGTCCCCGTAAGTATCGGTACTGGCACTGGCTGCGAGGACAGGATTATGGAAAATCGCAGGCTTAAGTTGAAGAATGGGAAGGAGGCCGATGTTCGTCATGCGTACTCGCTTCCGCCCGATGAAGAAGTCGCTTCGGTCGGGCCTGTCGATCCGGAAATCGGCATTCTTCGGCTGGATCGGGAAGATGGAGAGACGCTGGCGGTTGTTTACAATTTTGCGTGTCATCCGATTCTGGAGGTGCCGAGCAGAGAGAATACGGCGGATATTTCCGGGTTTGCGTCAAAAGTGATTGAAGATAATTTGAGCGAGGATACTATTGCCCTGTTTTTGCAGGGATGCGGGGGCGATGTCAATCCGATTTTGTACAAGGATGTCAATAATCCTCGAGATGCCGAGGTTCTGGGAAATATGCTGGGTCTCAGTACTTTGCAGGCTTTGAAAAAGATCCGCAGTAGTGAAGGTGGAGAGTTGAAGATTGTCCATGAGACCATTGAACTACCAAGGGCCGATCTCGCAGCGCGTATCGAATCACTACAGGCCGAACAGGTACAATTGCTTCAGGCTCTGAAGGGGACGAGTCTCAATCTGAAGACATTTATTCCACTGTATGTGAAATACAATCTCTCACGCGATTTTTCGTCTTATTATTCTCATCGTTATTTGCATGAGAAGATGATGGGGCGAGATGGTCTGAGTAAGCTGGATGCTGAAAATAGAGAGAATATGGACCGATATATTGAGAATATTTACGCGATGGAGCAATTGACGAGGATCCAGATAAATTTGAATTTGCTAAAAAAACATCAGGCGCGGAATGTAGCTGCTGGAACAAAAACTATCGAAGTTGAGATGATGGGTTTGAGAGTTGGGGAATTTGTTCTGGTTACATTTCCGGGAGAGTTGTCTGTTCAGATTGGTCTCAATATTAAGAAAGGGTCTCCGCATAAGTTTACTTTTGTCGCGGGTGTTACAAATGGATATATATATTATACGCCAACGGCAGAGCAACTCAAAAATCGGGGCGGTGCGCAAGAAGATAGCGACTGTATGCTGGCGCCTGAGTGGCAGATGATTTTTGAGGATAAGGTGGAGAAAATATTGGCGGTGTTGTGAAGGTGAAACTTTTATTTTGTTGTATAGGAGGATGGTCATGGATAAATCAATAGACGTCGGTTGCGAAGACTCGTTGGCGATGGACGAGCGGCATATTTATCCCCGGTATATGGGGTTTCGCCCGGCAGATGGTCAGGTGTGCGATGTGAATCCGCCCAGGTTTAGCTGGCCGTTTGATCCGGCGATTATTCCGCAGGGACCGCTGCCGATAGAGCGGAGGTTCAGGCTTCGGATTGGGCGCACACCCGATTTGAAGGATCCGGTGGTCGATGTTAAACAGACGCCGTATAATTTTTACAATGCGCTTCCGGTTTTGACAGGTGCTCGCAAGTGGTTCTGGCGGGTGACGTACGATGCGGGAACGCCTTATGAGCGCGAGAGCGAGGTGAGGAGCTTTGAGCTTTCGCACGATGCGGTTGCGTGGGATCGCACGGCGATTGAGCAGATGGTGCATGGGCATCCGAGGATTATTTTTACGCCTGAGAATTTGCAGGATCTGAGAGAACTTCAGGATAAGGATTTGGAATGTGGGGAGATTGCGCGGCAGGCGATTCGCTTGGCGGATGAGACGTTGAAGGCGGACTGGTTTGTGAATTTTCCAGAGACGGATGCGGATATAGGACCTTTTGCGTTCCCCTTTATTTATCCCGAATACGCACAGTTTCTCACGAATATGGCGTTTGCGTATATGCTGACGGGGGATGAAAAGTACCTGGCGATGAAAGATCGGCTATCGACTATGGCGCGTTACCAGCCCGGCGGATATTCTTCGCCGGAGGGACTTGGGAATGGGGAAAAATTCTGTACTAAAATTACGGAGTTTATGGGGGTCTGCTTTGACTGGTTGTACCCGATTCTTTCCGAAGCTGAGCGCGAGACGATTATTCACTCGCTGGATTGGCGAATTGAGCATACGCTGAATGAATATTCCTGGCGGCATGAGGGCGAGATTCGCGCCGATGGCATTGCCGTGGCGCCGGCTTCCCATCCCTGGGAGAATATTACGTGGACGCTGACGGGTGCTCTGGCCGTTGCCGAGCATTCGGAGGCGGCGCGGCAATTTGCAGAGCTCGGTTTGCACTATATCACGGGCGTGGGCACCGGGTTTGGTCCGGATGAGGGATGGAACGAAGGTGTTTCCTATAGTAGCTGGAAGTTCGGTTCTCTGGTGGCGACATCTCTTTATGCCGCGATGATGCATCCCGAACTTCATCTGGAACGCAATCCGTTTTACCGGGGTATGGGAAACTTTCTTTTAAATCTGGCGCCTGTCGGGGTTTTGAGACCCGCGTGGGGGGATATAGCTTTTCAGTATCGCTATTACGAACGCGGGCAGCACGCTTACCGCAGAAAGTTGGCTTATTTGACGGGGGATGGGCGCGTGCTGGAGGCGTGGAGGGAGTGGAAACGGGTATTGGCGACGGGCGAGGTGAAGCCCCTGAATCTGGGGGAACCCGGTATTACTGAGGTCACGGATTATCCCCGGCCCTGGATCGAATATGCGTTGAAGCATTTTTTTGCCGAACCAAAGGCGGAGACCAAATACCCGCGTACGCACCTCTTGCCGGTTGCCGGTTGGGCGATGGGGTATTCAGAGTCTCCGGAGAAGCTCGAGTCTTTTCGCAAGGGTGTGGGGTTTGTGTTCACTTGCCGACCGCGCGGGGGTTATAGCCACAGTCACAGGAGCAATGGCGGTTTTGAGTTGTTTGCCTATGGAAAGACGATTGCTACGGGCGGGGGCAAGAAGAGCAATCGGGATGCGGTGGCGCGGTCGAGCCAGTCGCACAATACGGTGTTGATTGACGGTACAGGACAGGGCGAGGTACGCGGTTCAGCCGGGTTGCCAAACGCGGGGCGCATTGTGGCATGGAAGGAGACGCCGCAGATGGTCTATGTGTGTGGGGATGTGCGGAATGCCTATACCGAGCATCCCAATCTGGCGCGGTTTTACCGCCATTTCCTATTTGTGAGAGATCGCTATTTTGTGGTATTTGACGATTTGGCTCTTGCGTCGGATGCAGCGGTGTTTTCCTGGCTGTATCACATTCAACCGGATGTGCCGGTGGCGATATCTGGAGAGGCTTTCGATTATGCGATTGATGAGGTGCAGGTGCAGGTGCATCACCTGGGGGAGACTGGTCCTTTGAAGGTGGAAAATATGTGTGGGGAGAAAGGGTATCGGAATCCAATTACGGGAGAGGATCTGTACAGTGAAATTGAGGCTCAGGTGAATGCATCCAAAGAGGACGATATCTGGGCTGGTGCTCCTCGCGTACACAATAATCTCTGGTTTTCTACCGAACCGCGCCGCGAGGCCAGATTTCTCGCGGTTATTGTGTCGCATCGAGAAGGTGAGACAAAGCCATGTGTGCGAAAGGTGGCGCCGAATGTGGTCGGGGTATCGCTGAAAGAGGGCGAGGAAGATGTGATTGCTTTTGGAAAGGAGTGGGAGGGCGCGTTTGCGACGGTTGATTACAAGGCGATGCGTGGGTAAACGACTCACTTCCAGCTCAAAGGAGGAATAGTGTCTGAGAATGTAATTGCCACTCCACGGCCCGAAACGCGGGCCAGTCCATCCTCGGAGCGTGGGGTCACATTCCGGGCAGTCGCTCTGGGACTCTCCATTGTGATCTTCACCAACCTCTGGGTGACTTATGCCGAAGCGGTCGTCAAGTCCACCCGGCTCAATCTGGCCTACTTTCAGCTTCCGCTCCTGGCCCTCTTCTTCCTCCTGGTGGGGTTCCTCAATCCTCTGCTCAAGCTCTGTCGGCAGCGGCTTGCCTTTTCCCCCTCGGAGCTTTTGACAGTCGTGGCCATCGGCATTGTCGGGTCGGTTGTTCCTGGCTCCGGCATTACCGGCTTTTTCCTGGGCATCATCACCTCCCCGTTCTACTTTGCCACCCCCGAAAACCAGTGGGCCGAATTCTATCACCCCCACCTCAGCGCCTGGATGGTGCCCACTGACCGCGAGGCCCTGAGGATGTTCTACGAGGGGTTGCCTGCGGGCGCACAGGCTCCCTGGAGGGTCTGGCTGGTCCCGCTGGTGTGGTGGGGCAGCCTCATCGCGGCTATCCTGGTCGGGACGGCGTGTGTGATGGTCATCCTTCGAAAGCAGTGGGTCGAGCACGAGAAACTCGTGTACCCACTGGTCTCCATACCCACTGAATTGGCCCGGGACGCCGATTCGGAGCGCCTCTGGCCGACCTTGATGCGGAGCAAGCTCTTCTGGGTTGCGGCCCTTCTGGCGTTTGGACTCTTCTTCTGGAAATCCCTCTCCTGGTTTTTCCCCGCCGTCCCCGATATCGCCCTCATCCCTTCCGGGGGCTACTTCCAATTTACGCGCTACTCGCCGTCTCTGCGGATCCGCCCTTTGCAGTTCTACACGCTCGGCTTTGCCTACTTCGCCAACCTGGAGGTCCTCTTCAGCGTCTGGTTCTTCTTCCTGATTCACGTGGTGGAAGGGCACATCATCAACCGCATGGGTTTGCAACTCGAACAACCCTCGGATTCCTTCACCGCCGATCAGGCGATTCAGTCCTGGCAGTGTTTTGGCGCGATGGCCAGCCTGGTTCTCTGGCGGCTTTGGGTGGCCCGGCACCACCTGAGGGATGTCTTTTTGAAGGCTCTCAATTCCCGTTATCCAGCCGACGACCGCCAGGAGATCCTCTCTTACCGCACATCGGTTTTGGGCCTGTTTCTGAGCCTGTTGTATATCCTGTTTCTGATCCATCAATCCGGCATGGACCTCCTCACGGCGCTGGTTTTCCTGGCCAGCACGGGAATCATTTACATCGGGATGGCCCGAATCGTCTCCGAGACCGGCTTGGTCACCACGCAGGCCCCCATCACCGCACAGGCCTTTGCGATGGACATGCGGGGGACCGACGTGATGACAGGGTCCACCCTCACCTCTATGCTCCTTTCCTATTCGTTGATCGACTATATCCGGGGCCTGTTCGCTCCGGGGCTGGCGCAGGCCGTCAAGCTGGGCGACCTGGTTCGTAGAAACCGACGCATGCTGGTGTTCTGGGTAGTGGTCGGTGCATTGGTCGGGCTTGTCGCCTCGGTCTGGCTTACGCTTTATCTGGGATATATCCACGGGGCCTACAACTTTGCGTTCTACTACAAAGGGAACCCCAAGAATGTCTTCTCCTCTACCTTGTCGCATATGAGGACACCCAAGCCAATGGCCCTGGACCGGATGATCTTCTTTGGCATTGGCGCGGCTCTGATGGGTCTGCTCACCTTCCTGAGGTATCGGTTCGCCTGGTGGTCGATCCATCCCATCGGTCTGGCCATATCCGCCTCGGACAACTCTAAGTCCATCGTCATCCCGGTCTTCTTCGCCTGGGTCTGCAAGGCGATCCTGATGCGCGTTGGAGGTGTGGCCCTTTACCGCCGGGCCATGCCCCTGTTTTTGGGTCTGCTGATCGGCTACACGTTTGGGGTCGTCTGGTGTTTCCTCATAGACGCGGTCTGGTTCCCCGGACAAGGACATGGCGTGCATAGTTGGTGAATATGCACTCTATATTGACGAAGGGCATGTTTACTTGGACTAATAACTTGACACAGGAATTTTTACGGTTTATCTTTTCTCAAGATCGTTCTGATGAACTGCTGGGCACCATCAGATCGGTGTATGGGGAGAGTTCAAGCTGGCCAAAAAAAAGAGCCGTTAGCTACCGACCTTTGGCGAGACTGGAGCTAACGGCTTCGGAGATATATAAAGAGGCGTTGTCACCTCCTCGCATATCCAAGCCAAAAAGTAAAACGGGTTGTTTTTTATTGTCAAACTAAATCTCTTATTAAAGTGCTATTTGGTAAACTGTTATGCCTGTTGAAAGGAGGTAAAGCGCGGGAAGATCTAATAGTATTTTGGGTGGTTTTCGAGGGGATTGAAGGTCTCAAAAAAGGAGGAACTATGAGATATAGGATGTTGCTCTTAGTGGGGGTCTTGCTGCTGGCCTGGCCCTTTGGTGCCGCTGCGCAAGTTGGTGGGACGTGGGGCTTTGGCGTCGCTGCCAGCTACGATCTGCCGACCTTCAAATTAAACGAATGGTTTCCCTCCGGTGGTATCAATCTCGGTGGGACGGTGCTCTACGTCCTCAACGAGCGGTGGACCGCCGAAGTGGAGGGACATTACGTCAAATACAGCGGCGGGGAACTGGAGAACCGGAGATTTCTCTGGTCGATCGACAAGCAGGAGTATGCCAGCCCCCAGGCCAGTTCGAAGATGACCTGGACGGGCGGGACGATTAGCTGGCTGTATCATTTCAATCAGGGGGGTGGGAAGCTGTCAAAAGGCGGGGGGAGGGCGCCCTATCTGGTGGTGGGCACGGGGTCTTTTCGGTATAAGAACGAGGTCAGTGGCTTGATCTGGCCCGGTCAGCCCGCGCCGCCTCTGAACGAGAATCTGCTGCTGGAACCTACGGCCGACCAGCACATGACACTGGGGCTCAATGTAGGGTTGGGCGTGCAGTTTTTCACCTCCCAATCTCTGGCCATCGACTTGAGAGGGCAGTATAACATTGTGTTGGGCAGTGTGCGTCCGCTGGAGGCCTGGGGAATGGAAGAGGTCTTCCCCTTCCAGAAGCTCAACGTCGGTGTGCGGTTTAAGTTCTATACCCAGCAGTAGCCCGTATCTGGCAATGTCTCATTTCAGATTTTGACTTTACGCGATAAGGAGGTTTTTCTATGAAATACCTTTATAATTTTTGCCTGTTGCTGGTCGGGGTGCTGGTCGCCTTCTCGCCCACAGATGTACCGGCCGGGATAGTCGGCAAACTCAACGGTGTTGTGGCCGACGCCTCAGGTGCGCCGTTGCCCGGGGCCAACGTGGTGATCCAGGGCACCCGCAGGGGTGCTACGACCGATGCAGAAGGCTATTTTCTCATCCTGTCGGTCGAACCTGGCAGGTATAAACTGGAAGCCTCGATGGTCGGTTATACCGCGGCGACCAAACAGGATGTGGCCGTGCGGGCAGACTTCACCACCACCGTCGATTTTAACCTGGCGGAGGCCGCGCTACAGGCCGAAGAGCTGGTGGTGATTGCCGAGCGACCACCAGTGGAGCCGGATCGGACCTTCAGCCGTTATGTCGTCGATGCCGAGGACCTCGAGAACGTGCCTCTTGCGCGCACCCTCAATGAGGTGATCGCGCTACAGCCGGGCGTGTCGCTGGACGGCAACCTCCGCATCCGGGGCAGCAACAATGCGTCTATGGCTGGCTCAAACGATACCTTTGTGGAGATTGACGGGGTTCGGCTCGTCAACAACGACGGATTTGTTGCCCCCAACTGGATGGGCATCAACAAAAGCGCCCTGCAGGAGGTGCAGGTGGTCACCGGTGGGATGGAGGCCGAGTACGGCAACGCCCAGGCCGGCGTGATCAGCCTGGTCACCAAAGAGGGCCGGGACGCCTATACGGGTTTTGGGGAGTACCGCCTGGACCTGCCGGCCAAGAGGCACTGGGGACCGAACATCTACGATCACCCCTTTCACGCAGGCAAGGTGGATTGGAATGACCCTGCCTTTGCGAACGAGACCGATCCCGAGACCGGGCGCAAGGTGCATGAACGCACCGACTACACGGGTGTGTTCGGACACTATTTGGAGGGTTCGGCCTCTGGACCGATCGCCAGGGATGTCTCCTTCTTTATGAATGCGGCCCACAGTCGCAAGGCCCCCATCTATCCCAGCGCGCTCAACCGAGAGCCATTTAACATCCAGACCTTCGGCAACTTCGTCGCCCGGCCGTCCCCCAACTTCAAGGTGAAGTTGGGCGGGGTGTTCGCCTACTACGAGGGCTTTGACCCCGGGACCAGGGGCAGCAGGCGAATTGGAGGGTCCAACACGAGGATCGATCCCGATGATCCCTTCGCCGGGCAGCAGCGAGATACCGACGGGGGCGTGCGGGGTATCACCAGGGGTGGGCGCAACCTCTTCCTGCCCGAGGGTTACTCCGCAGCGGGCAAACAGAACTTCAGCGAAAGGATGGCGTATCTCCTCTTTACCCACACCCTATCCCCCACGACCTTCTATGAAGTGCGCCTCAACTGGCAGCAAACTCTGACCGACACCAGTGGCGTGCCTTCTGCGACCGAAGGCGTGCGGCGCGATAGCAAGGGGTACTTCCTGCCGAGGGACATCTATTCCTTTAAGTATATGGATAACAAGCGGGTGCGCCTCAAAGCCGATCTGAGCAGCCAGGTCACCAAGGGGCACTTCGTCAAAACCGGGTTTGAGATCACTCGCTACGGCCTCTACCACCACGAGGAGGGCTCCCGCCAGGCCCGCGCTTTTACAATCCGCCTTGCCGGCGGTTCGGGCGACCCGATTATCGGCATGGAACGGGCTCATCCCATCCAGTACGGGGTCTATATCCAGGACAAGATGGAGTTTGAGGGCCTGGTGATCAACGCCGGTATCCGGTTCGACGCGATGGACCCGGTAAAGGGCTGGCGCAACATCGCCACCCTCTGGATGTTCAGACACTACGAATCCCTGACGCGCTTTCGAAACATGCCCGTAACCGAAGACCTTCCGATTTTGCACGCCTGGAGTCCACGGATCGGGGTCTCTCATCCCATCACTGATCGCTCCACCATCCGGTTCTTCACGGGTGTCTTCCGACAATTTCCCGATATCCAGAATTTTTACCAGCGGGAATTCGGCGGGACCGGAGAGGACAGGGACGTGAACGGGAACGGACAGATCGATCAGATGGAGAAGTACAATAGCCTGAAGCAGATCCACCACGGGGTCTCCGGGATGTCCGACATCGAGCCGGAAAAATCAACCAGTTTCGAGGCCGGGTTTGACTGGAACTTCGCCGGCGAATACGTTGCCAGCGTCACCGCCTTTTACAGGGATCAGATGGGGATTATCACCAACGGCTCCACCTCCTGGCGCCTGGAGGAACCGGCTTTCGGGTACGACGGCGTCTCTTCGAGAGGATCCGGCAACCGGGGTCGGAAGTGGTCCCGGGGGTTCGAGGTCTCTCTGCGGAAGCAGTTCAGCAACATGGTCACGTTCAACGTAGCGTACAACCTCGCGTGGACGAAAAATATGAATAACTCCGGCTTCCGCAATTGGCGAGCCTACCACGTGGTCGGTCCCTCATACGTCATGAGTGACGAATACTTCGTGGGTGTGGATGCGCGGGCGGACGGACAGGAGGTCCCCCATGCGCCTACCCAGGAGGAGCGGGTGCAACTGGCCGAAAGGGCCAGGGCACAACTCAAGGATTACGATAGCCGAATCGGCGAGCCTCTGTCCGATGGCTACTGGAATGCCCCGGTGGAGATACTCGAGCCCGGAATTTATGCCTATACCATTGGCCGATACAATACGCCGACACTGCAGAGCGGTATCGACCGGCGCAATATCCTCAGCGGGCAATTTCTCTTCTCCAGTCCCTCTGACTTTCACATTGCGCCTCTGGCCAGTCTCCGGATATCGTTGCTCTATCGGCTCCATACCGGCATTCCCTTCAATTATACGCCTCCCACAGGTCCCCGGGAGCGACGGACCGGGCCGATCTCTCTGGTCAGCGATATCAACCTGGAGAGGGAATTCTACATTGGCGGCGCTATGACAGCCACCGCTTTCCTGGAGATCCGCAACCTCTGGAACGACAAGGCCGACATGACTACCGGTTTCGATTGGATACAGTGGGGGAAGCAGATGCCAGACCCGGACAACGGCACCTACTTGAAGGATGGGGATGGCGATATAGACCGTTACGACCGGGGACTGGGGCGATATCCCCGCAACTGGGTGGTCGGCGCACGCCTGAAGTTTTGACCTTGAACATACACTGGAGGAATTTCAATGTCTGTATCTCTAATAAAGAAATGGCTTGGGGTGGGCCTGCTGGCGCTGGCGTTGCTGCTGTCGGGCGCCCTGACCGCTTCGGCCCAGCTCGATTACTACGCCAGCCGCATGATGACCCGCTCGCTTGTCTGGGAGACCTTTCACAACTACGGGTTTTCCGGCATGCACTATGCCGACAGCGCGGGCCGGGCTGCATTCCGTCTGATCTACCCCGGCATGATGATGGGGTTTTACACCCTGATGAACCCTACCGATTACATGGAATACTGGGGTGACAAGGCCTGGTCCGACGGTGCGAACAAGTCCGAAGGCACCATGCACTCATCCGGCAATGGGGTGCTGGTGCTCACGAACGTGGATGGAGAGAAGCACGTCTCATGGACCGGTCCGCGCCACCCCTCGGAGGATGTGTTCCCGATGATCTACGACATCCTGAACGGCCCGGAGGCCAATTGGGGCATCCGCACGGTCGTACCCCCCAGGGGGATCAAGGTCGGCCTGGGCATGTCCAACTGGTATCCCGGCGCAACGCCCAAGTCGGGCGATGCCACGGCTGCCGACCCCTACGAGATTCACAATTACGACTTCCATATCTATCCACCCGTGCAGGACGCGCCTGAGGAGATTCACATCACGCAGACGCGGTTCAAGCACAACATCGTGATGACGCGCAAGATATACGCCTGGAGCCACCAGGACTTCGACGACTTCATTATCGTGGATATCGAGTTCGAAAACCGGGGCGACAAACAGCTCAACGACACCTACTTCGGCTTCAACAACACCCTCTACGTCAACTCCACTGGTACCTCCTACCGATGGGGGCACGAAGGGGGGATGATCCGATACAACAGGTCGGGTGGGCTAGACGATTTCTTCCGTTTCTCGGGCTCTCCCGGCTTTCAGCCCAATTCTCTCAGCGGCCTGACCGCTGCGGACTTTTCCGGCAAATACATCACCTATGTATATGATGGGAATACCACCAATAGCTTTGAGGATGACACAGGAGATCCATTTGATCCCGACCTTGAAAATCCCGGTGGTTCCTTCCCAGCCAGCGGAGACCGGCCAAAGGGCACACCGATCGCGCCGGAATACGCCGGATTTGCCCCCCTGGCGTTTCGCAATTCCGGCCCCAGCCACGTCTTTAACGCGAACGATCTGGCGCAAGGCTATGTGGAGCCGAGGAGCGACCAGGTTCTGGGGCATTGGTTCAGGGCACACGGGCTTGATAATATCGACGACCCCATCGGCAAGGGCGTAGGTATGGCCGAACTCTACGACATTTACACGGCTCCCTCAATGGCCGATCCTCCTGCAGAGGGGGTCGTCTGGTCCGACCAGATCTACGGTCCTTACGACCTGGCGCCCGGAGATAAGGCCAAGATCGTGGTCACCTACGTCTTTGGCCACGCAGGGGACATAGAAGAGAGCAACGTCGATTCCAGGACCGGTTTTGCAAGGGACCAGATGAGCTGGGCATTCGGGGTGGGGGAAAGGGGTCTGAATGACGATGCCCGCAAGCAGGTGCTCGCCCAGGGTGAAAAGGCCCTCCTGCAAAACCTATCGCACGCCCAGTTCGCATACGACAGTGGCTTACGCATCCCCAACGCCCCACCGGACGTGGACTTCCAGGCGGGGAATAACCGAGATGCCAACATCGAGCTCTCGTGGACCGACGCCGCGGAAAAGGTAATCAACCCCGAATATGGGGAGGCCGACATTGTGGCCTACCGGATCTACCGATCTACCTTCCAGGAATACGGCCCTTGGGACCTGGTGGAAGAGGTCCCGGCCACAGGTGCTGGAACGTATAGGTATGTAGATACCAATTCCCTGGCGGGCTTCCGCTACATCTACAACGTCCGCGCCGTTGCTTCTCCCAAGCAGGACTGGAGCGAAGGGTCAGTGACGCTGGCCGATCTGCCTCCGAAAGTCCGGGAACACCTCACCGTGAGCGGACTGGAGGGCGGCTACTCCGCGCCAGAGACAAAGGTCAATGTGCCGCTGCGCCCGAAGATGGCCAGTAGCATAATGAGCGACAACCTGGAGCGGCAGGTGCGAGTGGTGCCCAACCCGTTCAGTGTAACTCTGGACGGCCAGAGTTACCAGGGCGCCGAGAGCCTGCGGTTTGTGGGATTACCCCACAAGTGTACGATCCGCATCTTTTCGGTATCGGGCGATATGGTAGCGATAATCAAACACGACAACCCGCTTCTCGGCGAGACCAATTGGGAGTTAAAGGACCGGTTCCTCAGTGGAGAAGTCATTTCCGGACTGTACTATTTTGTCGTGGAATCCGAAGTACAGGAGAGCATGGGCAAGCTGTCTCGAGGAGCCTTTATCCTGCACAAGTAGCTGTTTTAAATAAAGGATGGTTTCAACTATGAAAAGAATTCTCTTCTTTGCGATCGCGATTGCCGTCTGCGGCACGCTGGGAGCGGAGGCACAGCAAGATCTGGATGTGCCGCACCTGTTTAATGACAAGGTTACCGGAGCTTTTGAAAAGCAAGGACCGAGCACGCTCGCCTTCCTGAAGGTCACACCAAGTGCCCGTATTGCGGCGATGGGCGACGCCTATACCTCTGTTGCTGAGGGCATGGATGCGATCTATTTGAATCCGGCCGGTATCACCTCGGTGCGGCGGTTGGGTTATTCCTTTGGATACGCGCAGTGGCTGGTGGACTCCGAGTTCTACTCTGGCGCTGTTGCCCTCAATGTCGGGTGGAACGCTATGCTGGGCATTTCCGTGGTTAGCCACCAACCTCCAGAGATCGAACGGACCACCATCCTGGAGCCCGATGGCACAGGAGAAATGCTGGATGTAGGCGACTACGCCTTGGGTGTGATTTTTGCCCGTCAGTTGACCGACAAGCTCTCTGCGGCCGCCAAGTTCTCATTCGTCCAGTCCAATCTTGGCCCGGAAAAGCTGGGGGGGACCTCGCTGAGCCTCTACACGCTGCTGCACACTGGCTACCGCAGCCTCCGCATCGGCATGGGCATCAACAACCTGGGCAACGAGATGAAGATCCACAGCGACCCCGCGGAATTCCCGGTGGTGTTCAATCTGGGCACCTCGATGGAGTTCATCGGCGAGTTGGGCGACCCAGTGTCGCTAACCGCCTCCTTCGAGGGGGCTTACTTCACCGACCGCGACCAGCGCTATAATCTGGGCGGCGAGTTGTGGTTGAAGAATATCGTCGCGCTGCGCGCTGGCTATAAGTTTGACTACGATGCAGAATCGTGGACTGTCGGCGCAGGGCTGAAGGGCACCTTCTCAGGTCGAAATATTCGGCTGGACATCGCCTACTCCAACTTCGGCAAATATTTCGATGCCCCGATCCGTCTGAGCTTTTCCGGCTCGCTGTAACCGCCGGGCTGAAAACGCGAAATCCCCTCGGCTTCCCTTTTAGACGGAGCCGAGGGGATCTCAGGTACAAAGCTTACCCACCTGGAACCTTTTGGTTTGAATGGGTGGCTTTTGCGCCATTGCGATATTTTTTTAACAGATCCCATGCAAGATTCTTCAGCTCTTGGCACCAACGCCAGCCAGGCTCCCGAGAAGGCGCCCGCCCGCATCACCCTCCGCTCCGTTCTCCTGGGCGCGGCCACTGTCGTAATTCTCAACATCTACGCCGACTATGCCGGCATGGTCATGGGCTCCTTTTCCTTGAACAAGTCCCAGTTTCCGATGGCGATGCTGATCCCGTTTGGCCTCTGGCTCTTCGCCAACCTGGGTCTGAAGGCCTTCCTCCCCCGGGCGGCGTTGAGCGGCACTGAACTCCTGGTGATCTACAGCATGTCCTGGATCGCCGGAAACATCCCCTTCGAGGGTTTTACCGGCTACTGGGCGAGTACCCTGGCCGCACCCACCTACTTCGCCTCCCCCGAGAACCGGTGGGAAGAGGCGTTCTTCGACGCCCTGCCCTGGTGGTATATGCCCGATGCGTCTCCGGCCGTTATCCGACCCTATTACGACGGCCTTGCGCCCGAGACACCCGTGCCCTGGATCGGGTGGGTCAGGCCCCTCTTCTGGGGTACGGCGATCCCCATCGCCGTGCTCACAGCCGGCATCTGCGCGTTTATCATCCTCCAGCGCCAGTGGGAGGATGCCGAGCGATTGACCTATCCGCTTGCACAATTTGCCGTGGAGTTGACGTCGGGATTCGACGAGCCGGGGCGGGTACCCCGCCTCTTCCGAGATGGCGTCTTCTGGGTGGGCTTTTTTCTGGTATTTGGTATCTTTCTCTGGAATATCGTAGGTTACTTCGCGGTCGTATTGCCTGAAATCACCGTTTTTGGATTCTACCTGACCAAGGCGGTGTATGTAAGCAGGGACTTCCCTCCGGTCTATCTCCGGGTCCTGCCTACGGTGATCGGGCTTACCTACTTCTGCACCCTGGATATCCTGCTCAGCCTCTGGGTGTTCCGCCTGCTGGCGATCTTCAAACTGGGGATCATGAACCGCACTGGCTTCGGTATTGGACTATCCGGGCAGCAGGCTCCTCCCACTGGAATCCTCGACCTGGAGGGCTACGGCGCAATGGTCCTGTTGGCGCTCTGGTCGGTCTGGGTCGCGCGGAGCCATCTGCAGCGGGTCTGGCGCACTGCACTCGGGGGCGTGGGTGCTCCGAAGGACGAGGGGACTGTGTCCTATCGGATTGCCCTGCTCGGGTTCGGGATCTCTACCGTCTTCATCGTCGGCTTGATGCACGCCTTCGGCATATCGCTCCCAATGGCCATCGCCCACACTCTAATGCTCTACATCGCCTACCTGACCGTTGCCAAGTTCACGGCCGCCAGCGGATTTACCCACCTTTTTCCGGTGGCCGTAAAAGGGGGACCTATGCTGGAGACCCTGGTCGGCACCGCGAACCTTTCCCGGGGGGACCTCGTCGGCATCGGCATGGTCAACACGGGAGTTTTCTTCGGTAACCTCCGCATCCCGGCCTGGCCGGCGCTGCCCCATCACTTCAAGCTCCTCAGCAGCCTCACCCGCAGGCGAACGCTCGTCGTCTGGCTCGTTCTGCTGGCGTTTCTCGCGGGCCTGTTTGCCTCCTTCTTCTTCGTGATTTACCTGCCCTACATCTACGGTGGGCAGAACCTGCACAAAGGACCTTTTAACCCGGCGGGAGCACTGGTCGCTCCGTACAACAGACTGGCGGCGAAAGTCCTGGAGAGCGATCTCACCGTCTTCGACCCCGCCAAGGTGGGCGTTTGTCTTTTCGGCGCCCTGGAGGTTCTGCTCATGATATTGTTGCGCAACCGCCTGCCCTGGTGGCCCCTCCATCCCCTCGGTCTGGCCTTTCAGAATACCACGGGTCCCCGGATCTACGCCTTCTCCATCTTCCTGACCTGGGCCGCCAAGAGCCTGATTATGCGCATCGGGGGCATTGGTCTGTATCGCCGTGCGACTCCTTTCTTCATCGGTCTCCCGATAGGCTACGTCGCGGGGGTCTTCCTTTCCTCCCTTGTTGACTACATCTGGTTCCCTCTTGGAGACGGTCATTATGTTCACGGCTGGTAATTTGGAATTTTCAAAAGGAGATAACCCACCATGGCAACTGAACAACCCAACATCCTCTGGATTTTGACCGACCAGCACAATGCGCGCACGATGTCCTGCGCTGGGGAACCCCTGCTTCGGACGCCCAACATGGATCGCCTGGCGCACGAGGGGGTGCGGTTTTCGCGGGCGTATGGCAATAGCGCGCACTGTGGTCCATCCCGGATTTCCTACATGACGGGGATGTACGAGCATTTTCACCGGCGGCACAGCAACACTGACGAACCGCCCGATCACCTGAATCCGATCACATCTACATTGAAGCGGGTGGGGTATCAAACAGCTATCATCGGCAAGGGGCATATTGGAGTCCACTGGTCCCGCCGCGAGTTCGATTATCACCGTTTCGACCACATGACCGACGCCCTGCCCGACGACCCGTTGAGTTGCGACTATTTTCGCAGTCTGGTAGAAGCCGGGGTGGCAGATGATTTTGATCTGAACAAAAAGTGGACAAAGCACCCCGAATGTGCGGTGACTTCGCCCCTGCCACTGGCGCATTCGGTCGAGGTCTGGTGTGGGAATGAGTCTGTCAAATATCTTCGGGATCGCGATAAGGGCAAACCCTTCTTCGCATGTATCTCTTTTTCAAGACCACACGATCCGCTTACCGTGCCCGTGCCCTTTGATCGCATGTACGATCCCGAGGAGGTTACGGTGCCGGCCAATGCTGCGGATGAGTTTGAGGGCAAGTCCGAACGCCAGCAACAGGCCAAACGGGGAGAATTTCCCTATCCCTTCAGGCCCAGGGATAGGGCACATCTACAAAAGTGCATCGCCCACTATTACGGACTGGTCTCCCTGATTGATGAGCAGATTGGACGCATTCTCGAAGAATTGGAATCCCAGGGCATTCTCGAGGAGACCATCGTCATTTATTCGGCAGACCACGGCGATTTTGCCGGCGAACACGGCCTGATCTGGAAAAATCTCGGATTTTACGAGTGCATCCATCGGGTGCCGTTTATTCTGCGCTATCCCGCGGCGTTGCCGCAGGGGGAGGTTTTCGATAGCTTTGTGGAATCCGTCGATCTCTATCCCACCTTGACCGATCTTCTGGGTATTGAGGCGCCCAATACTGTTCAGGGCAGAAGCCTGATTCCCGCTCTTCAGGGGAGAGATACCTGGAATAAGCAGGCCGTGCTCTGCGAACACGTCAAGTCATATCACCATATGTCGATGCGTACGGAGGAATTTCGGATTACGCTCGATATTACGGGGGATGAGAGCGAACTTTACGACCATCGCGTTGACCCGGGCGAACTCATCAACCGGTGGGATGATCCCGACTACCGCGAGATCCGGGAAAAGCTGCTGATCGATCTGCTGCGTTTCCGCTCCTGTCCGCCGCTTCTGCACGGCTCGCTTCCAGAGGGATTGACTCCGGCAAATGTCCCCGGTTATGAAACTGAGACCTGGTCTCAAGCGCACGAGGACATCCATTCGGGCGTCCCCTGGTCGGAGGTCGTTGCGCGGGGCGACGGATGATGTCGGCAGGGAAGCAGCGCTGGTGGGGAAGCGAGGCCGGTCTGGGAGATGAGACCGCCGGAGCCTTACAGACATCTGTTCCCTCCAATGTATTGGAGATTACCGTTGAGGAACTGGTCAGTGGTGAGGCCAGGGTCCGACGCATTACAGAGAGGTCACATCAGATATGTCCGGAAGAGATATTAATCCCGTCCGATTTCCCGACACGATGAAAGCCGTAGTATACCGCGAATTTGGCGGGCCGGAGGTCCTGCACTGTGAGGAGGTAGCCACGCCACAGCCGGGTCCCGACGAGGTTCTGGTCAAGGTTCTGGCCGTTGCCATCGACTACATTCAGCTCCACATCAGGCGCGGCGGTAGCAGCCGCATCGGATCGGCACGAGAATCGAGTTACGGTATCGCGGGTCCTCCCTATTTTCCCGGTGGCACAGCCTGCGTGGAAGTTGTGGTGCCGGGGACGAAGGTCGAAGGTGTTGAACCCGGTTCTCGCCATCTGGTTGGAGGCCTGCGACCAGGCTCGTGCGTGGAGTGGGGTATGGTGGATGCGAAGGCTTTGCAGCCCAGGCCCGACGGAAGGCCGGGTACAACGGCCTGTCCCCCGTCGTTTACGCCCGAGCAGGTGGCCGCATTCGGTTATGCGCCGGTGGCGTATCACACTTTGAAAATCGCAGCGGGTTTGAAGGCAGGTGAGACTGTGCTTCTCCACGCCGCCGCAGGCGGCACGGGAGTCCTGGCCATCCAGCTTGCCAAATTCTTCGGGGCGCGGGTGTTGGTCACCGCTGGCAGCCCGGAAAAACTCGAGCTGACACGCGAACTCGGCGCTGACCTGGCAATCAACTATCGGACCGACGACTTCGTGGCTGCGGTGCTGGAAGCCACCGCAGGGCGCGGCGTAGACGTGGTGTGGGAGTCGGTAGGTGGCGAAGTCTTCACCCGAAGTCTGGACTGCATGGCTGAAGGCGGCCGGATGGTCAGTTTTGGTTCCAACACTTTCACCGGTACAGGTCAGGTCGACTTCTGGCCGTTCTGGGTGAAAAATCTGAAGTTGATCGGGTGGGGGGGTACCAGCAATGCGGAGGCGCGCGCACCCGAGATTATGGAAGCGTTGATTGACCTGGCCCAGGCCGACAGGCTCCGGCCGGTGGTCCGCCACGTATACCCCTTTGAAGACGCATCTTCAGCGCACCGGCTGATTGAGGAACGGCTTTCGATCGGAAAGGTCTTGCTGCAGCCGTAGAGAGAAAGGAAACAGCTTATCGTTCGTCGGATAAGCAATCCTGGGAAATTAATGCACCAGAGGAGGTATTCAGCATCATGGACACGAACAGAATACGCATCGGTCAAATCGGCACAAAACACGCTCATGCCACCGGTAAGTTCCAAACAATGCGGGAACTGAACCAACTTTACGAAGTAGCCGGCATCGTCGAAGCGGACGAAAAGAGGCAGAATGAAATGGCAGCGCACCCTGCCTATGAGGAAGCAAACTGGCTGACGGAGGACCAGTTGCTCAGTACCGAGGGCCTCAAAGTCGTCGCCGTTGAAACCGACGTAGGCGAACTCGTTTCTACCGCCCAGCGCTGCCTCGAGGCAGGCCTGCACGTCCACCTGGACAAACCGGCTGGCCCTTCCATGAGCGCCCTCCGCCGGTTACACGCCACCGCCGATAAAGCCGGGTTGACGATCCAGATGGGATATATGTTTCGGTATAACCCCGGCTTCGAGTTTCTCTTCAAAGCGGTCGATAACGGTTGGCTCGGATCCATTACCGAGCTCAACGGCATGATCGGAAAACTCGCGAGCGATTCCGCGCGCATCGAAATAGGGCAGTTCCCGGGCGGCGGCATGTTCGAGCTCGGCTGCCATATCATCGATCAGATGGTTACCGTTCTGGGCCCGCCGCAAGGGGTCGAAACATTCACCTATCGCTCACGTCCGGACAAGGACAGCCTGGCAGACAACCAGCTTGCCGTGTTCCGGTATCCGACGGCAGCCGCTACCATCCGAAGCAACCATATCGACCCACACGGACGCCGGAAGTTCGAGGTCATTGGCGAGAATGGCGCTGTGGTAATCGATCCACTCGAACCGCCGAAACTTCAATTTTCCCTGGATAAACCCCTCGGTGAATTTCGTGAAGGCTACCAGACAGTGGAATTAGAAATGCTGGACGGGCGTTATCACGGGGACTTTTTTGACCTGGCGAAAGTCATTCAGGGCGAAAAGGAACTCCGTTGGAACTCGGCCCACGACCTCGCCGTCCACGAAGCCATTTTGCGGGCTAGCGAGATGGATATCGACTGAGCTTCCGATTAATAGGAGAAAACACAATGCCAGACCGTCTGCCAAATATCCTGTGGTACTGCACCGACCAACAGCGCTTCGACACCATCGGCGTGCTGGGCAATCCCCACGCTCGCACCCCAGCACTCGACCGGCTGGTATCCGATGGCGTGGCCTTCACGCGCGCCTACTGCCAGCATCCTATTTGCGCCCCGAGCCGTGCCAGCTTTATGACCGGGCGATATCCCAGTGCAGTACACGTCAATTACAACGGCAACGACTACTTTCCCAAAGAAGCCGAGGCCACGCTCGTGAGCCGCTTGCTGGCGGAGGCTGGATACGATTGCGGGCTGGTTGGAAAACTGCATCTGGCGGGGAGCAAGAACAGGCGCGAATCCCGCGCCGACGACGGGTTCAGGTACTTCAAGTGGAACCACACTTCAGTTAACCCACTGTCGCCCGACCAGGATGACTACGCCGATTGGCTGAGTAAAAAAGGTCTGGATCCCGCCGAAGTCGTCAGGCTCCCGCACCGGAAGATGGACCGCGTCATGGCCCCAACACCCGAACGCGACAACGTACCACCCGACCTGCACCAGACTACCTGGTGTACGGAGAAAGCCCTTGAGTTTATCGGCCAGGCACAGGCTCCCTGGATGCTGTGCGTGAATGTCTTCTACCCCCACAAACCCTTTAACCCGCCCTGGGAATACTATCGTCGGTTCGATCCCGCCGCCATGCCCTTCCCACACTTCCGCGAAAGCGATATCGCCCACCAGGACGGGCTGGCGGAGGCGGGCGTGCGTTTCCAGACTCGCTCTCTTCCCCCCGATGAGAGAAACGCCCGGGCCCTGTATGCTGCATACTGCGCCATGGTCGCGCTGGTAGATGACCAGTTCGGACGCATCCTGAGCTTTCTGGACGAAACCGCACAGCGCGAAAACACGGTCGTGCTCTTCACCAGCGACCACGGTGAAATGCTCGGGGACCACGGCCTGGTCCTGAAGGGTTGCCGCTTCTACGAAGGCGGAGTACACGTCCCCCTCATCTGGTCGTGGCCCGAACACTTCCGGTGCGGTATGCGCAGCTCGGCCCTGGTCGAACTCATTGACATCGCGCCCACCTTGCTGGACCTTGCTGGACTGCCGATTCCCGAGCGCACGCAGGGAAAGTCGTTGCTGCCCATTCTGACCGGGCGTGCAGAACCGGATAAGCACCGGGAATTTGTGCGGTCTGAATACTTCGACCACAGGCCATCCAGCCCCGTACACGCGACGATGTACCGGGATGACCGGTGGAAGATCGTGGCCTACCACAGTGCTGATCACGACGACCTGGGCGAACTCTACGATCTGGAAAACGACCCCTGGGAATTTATCGACCTGTGGCAGAATCCGGAATACCGGGACCTGAAGCTGCAGCTTTTGAAAAAAAACTTTGACGCCCGTGTGTTGGCGATGGACCCCGGCCCTCCGCAAACAATGAGTTTTTAAAGGAGATACCTGATGAACTCGAGTAGATCGATGGAAAATAGCTCAAGACCGAATATTCTCTTGATTATGGTCGATGACATGGGCTTTTCCGACCTGGGATGCTATGGCGGCGAGATCCGCACTCCCAACCTCGACCGGCTTGCCTCAAACGGCCTTCGCTTTACCCAGTTTTACAACAATGCCCTGTGCGCACCCACGCGGGCGTCTCTGCTGACCGGGCTTTACTCCCAGCAAGTCAGCAAGGGAGGGCCGAAGGGCTGTGTCACTATCGCCGAGGTACTCAAGGCTGCCGGCTACCGCACCCTCATGGCGGGAAAATGGCATCTGTCCGGGCTCTTTTCTGGATTACCCGTCGAACGGGGTTTCGACCGCTATTACGGCCTCGTTGACGGATGCTGCAACTTCTTTAACCCGGGTCTGCAACGACCCGGTGAAGAACAGCCCGGTGAAAAATTTCTGGATGACAATCCCGCATTTGCCATCGACGGCAGGGTCATCCAGCCCTACACACCCGAAGATAAGGACTTCTACACCACCGACGCGTTCACCGATTACGCCCTTGGATACCTGGACGAGTACGGGCGAGAAGACAGACCTTTCTTCCTGTACGTGGCCTATACTGCGCCGCACTACCCCCTGCACGCCTGGCCGAGGGATATCGCAAAGTATAAGGGCAAATACAAAGCCGGTTGGGATAGACTGAGGGAGCAGCGCCTCGAACGCATGGTCGAGATGGGTCTGATTGACGAGCGGTGGGCCCTCTCGGCGCGCGATCCGGACTCGCTGTCGTGGGAGGGGATTGAGGATCGAGATGCCTGGGATCTGAAGATGGCCGTTTACGCGGCCATGATTGACCGCGTGGACCAGAACGTCGGGCGCCTTCAGGCCAAACTCCGCGAACTCGGTATAGAGGAAAACACCCTCGTGCTGTTTCTGTCCGACAACGGTGCCAGCGATGAAGACAGGACCAGCACGCCCGATATTCCACCCGGTCCCGTGGCGTCGTACCGTACGGTGGATCTGCCCTGGGCCAATCTCAGCAATACGCCTTTTCGCAAATTCAAGCGGTGGAATCACGAGGGTGGCATCTCTACACCGCTCATCGCACACTGGCCGCGCGTGATTCAAAACGGGGGCGAGATCACCCATCAGATCGGCCACCTCATCGATGTTATGGCCACCTGTACAGATATTGCAGGAGCGGAATACCCGTCCTCCCGCAAAGGCGTCCTGCCCCTTGAAGGCAAGAGCCTGCTGCCGGTCTTCAGGGGCGAACAGCGCGAGGGCCACAGGGCGCTGTACTGGAATCAGTATAGTGAGATCGCCCTCTGGCGTGCCGTGAGAATGGGAAAATGGAAACTCGTCTCTCCTGATTATTGGAGAGATTACAATCCCTGGCGTCCTGAAAGAGAGGCAAGGTCAGAACAAAAAGCGCAGCCGGACCCGAATTCGCTTTGGGAGCTTTACGATATGGAGGTTGATCGAACAGAGGTGAATGACCTTGCGGATCAATACCCGGACCTGGTGAAAGAGATGGCCGAGATGTATGATGCCTGGGAAAGGCATTGTGCGGGGTGATTATTCGCGGTGGCGGTGACCGCTCACGGAAAACGATAATGCTGCGCGGATGGTCGTTTACTCGGGAATCGGCTCAGGTTAGAGTTGACTTTCCCCCGGTCTCCGAATACTTTTGAAGGTAGTCTTTGAAAAGAAACGAGGTCGAACTGATGGCACTCTCAGATGCGCAAATCAAGGCTCTCCGCAAAGGGGCCGCCGGGCGCAAGCGACGCCTCGTCGTGCATTCAGACGGCATGCACATGGGCAAGGACGGAGGTGTGATCGAAACGTATGAGTGCATCTTTCCCTACCTTACCGGCATGCCGGTTGATACCCTGACTTACTCCCTGGTGCATCAGTTCAACGTGGCCAGGCTCTACCGCTCTCAGGTCGCCCAGGAATGGCCGCGCGGTCACATAGCGGAAGTCTACGGCGACGGCCCCGACGGACTCGAGGTCTACATCGATTTTTGCCGCAAGAATGGCTTCGAGGCGTTCTGGGCCATGCGCATGAACGACACCCACGACGCGATGGACACCGAACACGGCTGGAAGCGCTGGAACAGCAACCCCTGGAAACAGGAGCGCACGGCATTTCTGGTCGGAACACGTCGGGAAGAGTCGCCCCATGGGCGCTGGAGCGCTCTGGACTTTTCGTTCGACGAGGTTCGAGAACAGGTGTTTCGGATTCTCGAGGAAGTCTGCTGTCGCTACGACCTGGACGGCATCAAGCTCGACTTTTTCCGGCACCCGACTTGTTTTCGATCCACTGCCTGGGGAGGGGAGGCGACCGACGAGGAGCGGGAAATGATGACCGGACTTTTCCGCCGCATCCGGGAGATGACCGAATCGGTCGGACGCGAACGGGGCCGCCCGATCCTGTTCGCCGCCCGAACCCCGGATTCGACGGCCTACTCGCGTGCGCTCGGTCTGGACGTGGCGGAGTGGATGCGCCAGGACCTGATCGACATCTGGATTGGGGGTGGATACTTTGTCCTTCGAGACTGGGAGGAGGCCGTGGAGATCGCCCACCGATATGGGTGTCAGTTCTGGGCCGGACTGGACGAATCCCGCGCGACCGAAAATGGGGGCTACAACTCAGTGGAGGCCTGGCGCGCCCGAGTCCTTACCGCGTGGTCGTCCGGCGCAGACGGTATCTTCCTGTTCAACTTCATGTACACACCAGGTACACTCTCGTTCGATATCCTGCGCGATCTTCACGGCCCCGAAGGGCTTGCGGGAAAGGACAAGATGTATGTTCCAAACCCAACCTGCGAGTACGACGCGGCCGGATACTGGTTGAAGGGGGGAGACAGACACTTTTCCCGACCGGGTGGGTTTTCGCCCAAAAGTCCTGTGGTGCTGGAACGCGGCGCCTCCCGCACGGTAGAATTGCGCATCGACGACGATCTCCGTGCGCCCGCTGAGGGAGGACCTGTCCCATCCGTCAGGCTGGGTCTCCATCTGGGCGGCATAAAGAGGGTCTCTGACGTCGATCTGGCCTTTAACGACGTTCTGATGGCAGACGGCGCACTGGCCGCAGAATCGGGAGAGGGGCCCGACTTTTACGACCAGATGGGAAAGGTCGTCGCCATGCCGTGTCCCGGGCAGTGGCTGCTGTGCGATATTCCTTTGGAACTCGTTGCGTGGGGGCTGAATCGCATCCGCATCTCGGGCGCAGCCTCTTCACGTCTGACTCTAAACGACCTGCGGGTATGGGTTCGCTACCTCCAATAGGTAGAGTCAAAAGAAAGAGATCGAACTGATGGCACTCTCAGATGCGCAAATCAAGGCCCTTCGCAAAGCGGCCGCCAGGCGGTGACGCGCTCATCCTTTGCGACTTACAGCTCTGGATAGAGTATGATTAGTGTTTGCCGTCGTCTCGTCCGCCCGGTTGATGTGATGTTAGTCGAAGAAGAATCAATGATCCTCAGGAACTCTCTATAATCTCTAAGGAGGACACTCATGTCCACTTTTAACATTCCCGACGGCACCCGGGTTTCGATGTCTGGGCGCGAACTCGTCTTTGGCGAAACTATTTTCACCCCCAGGGAAGCCACCCATCTGCTCGACGATACCGAGGCTCTCCACCAGCGCATCGAAGAAGACGGCTATCTCATCATTCGCAACTTTCATACGCGGCAGCAAATTCAAAATGCCCGGCGAGAAATTCTGGAAAACATGGCCGCCCAGAATCTCCTTGCCCCGGACACGCCTCTGGACAAGGCAGTGATTGGCGAAAATCGCCGTCCCCGCTTTCCGGATCGACTTGTGAAACAATGGTCGGGATTTCTCGAAATCGTTGAAGGCAAAAATACCCTGGACTTCTTCGAACGCTTCATGGGCGGCCCCGTTCTTTCATTTGACCACAAATGGCTCCGCGTGATCTGCCGAGGTCAGAATGCGGGGGCGCATTACGATGTGGTCTATATGGGTGCTGGCACCAAAAACCTCTACACGATGTGGACCGCGCTCGGCGATATATCTCTGGACATGGGCCCGCTTGCCCTCTGTTTAGGCTCCCACAAGATCCAGCATCTCAAAAATACTTACGGCGCGATGGACGCGCATCAAGATCTGGATGGGGGCGCGTTTTCCACCGATCCCGATGACGTTATGAAAACTCTGGGTGTCCGCTGGGCGTCCACCCCTTTTAACGCGGGTGATGTCGTCATCTTCGGCATGTATTTCATGCACGCCTCGCTTAAAAACACGTCCAATTATTTTCGCTTTAGCAGCGATACCCGTTATCAACTCGCATCCGAAGCGATTGACGATCGCCATATGGGAGAGGACGCGGGCGACGTCATTCCCAAGTCCCCTCTGGAAGATCGAAAATCCATTTGGGAACTTCGCAAAGAATGGGGCCTCACCTCAAAAGCAAAGTAGAGCGGAATTTGGATGTACTGGGCGCCTCCAGGTCATTCGCGAAGGAGAAGGGTGCGATGAATGCTTTGACCGGATTGAGTCGATTACGAGACTGGGGAAACTGGAACAAATCCCCCTGCAATTGGATCCTTTTGGTAGGGATTACGATCCTTGTATCTTCCGTTTCTGCCCGGGAAGAAGGTACGCCTGAAACAGAACAACAGGAGCCTTCCGAAGCGACGCAGAAGGTGGTGCTTTCCAAAGCCGAGAAGGACACTCTGCTTGCCTGGGGAGAGCAACAGATGCTCGAAGGCGCGCCCGGCGATGCGGTCGTCACCTACACCCGGCTGGTTGAGGCCTATCCGGAGGATGCCGCCCTTCGCTCTCGGCTTGGCTACGCCTACCTCAAAAATCGGGACTTCAAGGCGGCCGAAAAGACCTTCAAAACGGCCAAAAAGCTGGATGTAAACCGTCCCGATGCCTATGTAGGTCTCGGACTGGTTTATGTGGAGGGCCCTGGTAGGGGACTCAATGCCTTCTTTAACTCCAGGCGCGCTCGAGGCGAGGCCAGGCGGGCGATCAGGATTGATTCTACTTATGCCCCGGCGTACCGGCTTTTGGGCGAACTCTATGAGCGCTTCTGGCAGGACCACGAGAAAGCCGTCCACTACTATGAAAAGTACGTAGCGCTGGAGCCCGACAATGTGGATGGGCTTTACTACTTCGGGCTCGCCTGTGTGCAGGGCGAACAGTACGGCAAGATCAACACATACCTCACGCCTCACCTGAAACCGCATCTCATAGAGACCCGGCTGATTCCCTTAATAGCCCAGGGCTACTTCTTTTTAGAGCGCTATGAAACCGCCTTAGAACAGTTCGAGCGCTATCTGCAGAAGGTAGATGATCAGGAGCGCCAGCACTATACCGACATCTCGCTCGTTGCGTCTGAGAGGGAATTTCACGCCTATCAAGCGATCTCTGACAGTACCGAGCGTCTGGACTACCTGGAAAAATTCTGGCTGCGGCGGGATTCCGATATCCTGACGCGGATCAACGAGCGCATCATTGAACATTACCGCCGGGTCTGGTACGCACGCACCTTTTTTTCCAAAAAGGTATTCCCATGGGACAAGCGGGGAGAGGTCTACATTCGCTACGGAGAGCCAGACCACCGTTCCAGTAAGAGGCAGTTGAGCGTGAGCCGTGAGGTCGAGGCGGTGCGTACCCGGATGGCCGTGGACTTGTATGGTCCTGCCGCCACGTATTTAACCTTTACCGGGCCGGTCTTTCCCATCCGATCCAGCCCTCGTCGCCCCGATATAGGGTTCGATATCGCAACGGAGTCCTTCGACGCGCCCGGGGAGTTGGAAGAGACCGTGGGTCCGGATCCGGCGGAAGCGGAAGGAGATGCCAACGCCGACATGCTCGGCCTGAATCCCACGAGTATGTTGGACGAGTTGGGAAATCCAAACCTCCGCCTCACATTCGAAAACTACGCTCCTGTGACGGTCGAACGCAGCGCTGAAACCGTGCCCTGGGAGACGTGGACCTACACCCAGCTCCAGGGAGGTGTGGAGTTTACCTTTACCGATGAGTTCGGTAGCGGCGACTACGAGTTTGCCCAGGTTCCTCCCATTTCCACTGGAGAGAATAAGCTCGCAAATGCCGCGCGAATGCTCGAATATGCTCCCGAGACGGTCTTCCAGAGGACTATTGCACAAACCCCCGATTATTATCGCCCGAGCATACGAGGTGCCGCGTTGCATTTCTATTACGATCTGGCCGATTTTCGTGGTTCCGAGGGGCAGACCAATTTCGAGATCTATTACGGTATTCCCCCCCGCGAGGTGGAGATCGTCAAGGGAGACGAGGACTTCATGATCCGGGTGCAGAGCTCCATGGCCCTGATGAACGAGGATTACACCCATATTTACCGTGCTACAGATGATTTTTTTTACCAGAATAGCAAGGGTTTCAGTCAGGCGAGGGGGGTGTTTGTGCCCGACCAGCTTCAGGTTCAGGTGCCTCCCGGGAAATACGAGCTACAGGTTCAGCTCAAGGACATGGCCTCGGGACGCACCGGGATCTATAAGCAATCTGTAGAGGTCTCGGACTATGCATCGGATGGCCTCCATGTCAGCGGCATCCAGCTCGCTTCTTCAATTGGCGATGAAGGGACGAACGACCGATTTCGGAAGGGCGAACTCTGGGTGATTCCGGTGCCTTCCAGGACATACACGAAGGAGCAGAAGGTCTATGCCTATTTCGAGATCTATAACCTGAAACGGAATGACTACGGTCAGACCCGTTACAAGGTGAAATACCTGGTGCGGTTCACGCCCGAAGCTACTGTGGGAATTGCCGGGGTGATTACGACCGGGCTCCGTTCGCTCTTCAAGCGGAGAAAACCCCAGGTGTCGGTGACCTACGAGCAGGTGGGGACGGAGCGGTCTGAGTACGAATATGTCGAACTCGATCTGAGGAGGGCAAAAGCTGGCGTGAATATATTGGAGATTACTGTTGAAGATCTGGTCAGCGGTGAGGCCAGGGTGCGAGAGGTTGTTTTTTACTACGGAGGTACACCGGGATAGGTAGATTTTGCCAAATACTCTGTTTCACAAGTTATATCAAGTAGAGACGACCAGCCCGTGCAGGATCGGTGGAACCATCACGGTCTTCGTGAAACAAAGTGTTGAGTAAAGGAGATATCAGCATGATTATTTCGGACCTGCAGCATATTGAAGGGCGGGTCTTTCCCGCAAGGCGCAGGACGCAACCCTTTGTGGGCGGCAACGCTCCCATTTTAGCGGAGAGTTTCGCGATGGGCTATGTCACCTTCGAACCGAACGGGGGTCAGGTGCCGTGGCACAATCAAGAACAGGAAGAGATTTATCTGATTCTGGAGGGTAAGGGAGAAATGTGTCTGGGCGAAGAACGACAGGTTCTGACATCGGGCCAGGCCGTGTACATCCCGCCGGGTGTTTACCATCAGCTCACGAATATCGGCGATGAACCATTGAAAATGATCTACTGCTATTCGGGTGGGGAAGTTGCCCACCCGCATCAGGAACTGGAAGGGACGCTACCCAGGGCGGGGGTGGATGTCCCGCCCCTTCCCGAAGGGGCAAGGGCGCAGTGTGCGGATTGAGTAAATTTTCGTAGATTGGAGGATTCCCTATGAAATATGGACTGAGCGTGCAACAGGTGGCGCAGTTCCACGACGATGGTTTTTTGATTGTTCGGGATCTGCTTCCAAAAGAAGCGTACCAGCCATTTATTGATGAACTCGTAGTCGGGGTTGATGAGGTGGTGAGCGAGGCGGTGCGTGAGGGGCTGCTCAATCCGGGGGATACGTTTCCCGACGCGCCTTTTGAGACCCGATTGGCTCTGGTGTCGAATGCCTGTTCGGAGCCAGAGCGGATATGGAAGTATTTTCAGGGTAAGAGATATAAGACGCCCGGGATGTTCGAGCTCAGGACGCATCCCGCTATACTGGACGCTACGGAGTCTCTGATTGGTCCTGAAATTTTTGCTCATCCGCAATCCAACCTGCGCGCCAAATTGCCAGATCTGGAGGCGACGGTTGTGCCGTGGCATCAGGACCTGGCTTATCTCATACCGGAGGATGCGGGAGAGACGCTATTTGTCAATTTCTGGATCCCTCTGGTTAAGGCGACAGCTGAAAACGGCTGTTTGCAGGTGCTTCGTGGCTCTCATCGGATTGGTCTCTTGCCACATAATTATCGAACGCCTCACTTCAAAGGGATCTTCGAAAGCGATCTTCCAGATTTTGAGGTTGTGACTTGCGAGGTAGATGTGGGTGATGTGTTGATGACTATGGAGCGCGTTCTGCATCGATCAACTCCGCATACGACAAATTCGGTCAGGTGGAGTCTGGATGTTCGCTATAGCCGCATTGGGCTTCCGACGGGCCGTGAGAATGTGCCGGGTTTTATCGCTCGAAGTCAGGTTAATCCGGAGCGTGTGGCCCGGTCCCATCGCGATTGGCTTCGGAATTATGAGGTGGCGGGTATCGATCCGATCGGTAATTGAGGGTATTTAGGAGGAGTGTTTTATGGAACTGACAGGAGAACAGCAGGCCGTTCTGGATGGGTCGCGGGGAGACTATCTGGCCAAGTGCATGCGCTGGCTGGTTGAGTGGGGTGAGGTGATGGGGGCAAAACGACTAATTAAAGTAGATAATACACACGCCCTGTTGCCAGTGCCCAATTTGATGGCGCGGGGGGCGTCCAAAGAGACAATGGACCAATACATGGCCGATCTCGTGGAGGCATGTTCCCATGGGACGCATCCCGGATGTACCTGTACGGTGCATGCCGCGTTTGTGACTCTGGACGATGTGGATGTGCCCGAGAATGATCCCGAACAGGTGCAGATGCAGAAGGATCTGGCGGTTCTGGCTGCGGATGCGGGGTTTATCCCCACTTTTACCTGCGCTCCGTACCTGGTGGGCAATGTGCCGCTCAAGGGGGAGATTCTGGCGTGGACAGAGTCGTCTGCAGTGGTTTATGCCAATTCTATCTTGGGTGCGCGGACTACGCGGCACGGTACCGAGAGCGCGATTGCGGCTTCGCTTCTGGGTCTGGTCCCGGAGTTTGGCGTGTTGCTGGATGAGAATCGCAAGGGTACACTTCGGATAGAGGTGACGACTGATTTGGAGGATCCGCCCGATTGGGGTGCTCTGGGGTATTTTACCGGGAAAGCAGCGGGTCTGGGCATTCCGGTGTTCAATGGCATACGACGACCCTCTCAGGACGAGGCCAAGCAACTGTGTGCGGCGCTGGCGACTTCGGGGGGGGTTACGATGTGCCATATCGCCGGGGTTACGCCAGAAGCACCCACTCTAAATGCAGCGTTTCATGGGGATGTTCCCGAGGATTATCTGACTTTTGATGCAGAGACGTTGAAGGAGACTTATGAGTCACTGAGGGTGCACACGGGAGATGATATCGATTCCGTAATTCTGGGTTGCCCGCATGCGTCTATTAATGAACTGTCGAAGATTGCCGCTCTTTTGAAGGGGAAAAAGGTGGCGGAAGGTGTGCGCCTGTGGATCGATACGGCGCGGGGCACCAAGGGCAATGCGGACAGGATGGGCTATACGGAGATTATTGAGGCGGCTGGCGGGCGCATTCTTTGCGATACCTGTCCGACAAATATGCGGATTCCGGCCAAACGCATTGTGACTCACGGTTTTAAGCAGGCGCACTATGCGCGGGGGATGGTGGGGGCGGAAGTGATTATTGCCAAGACGGACGCCTGCATACGCGCGGCAGTTGCCGGGAGGTGGCTTGGAGATGGCTGATACAATTGATATTAGAGGACACGGCGTGGTCAAGGGATATGCCGAGGGAGAGGCGCTGGTGGCTGATACGACCCTGTCGTTTTGGGGCGAGGTGGATGCAATTACGGGCAAGGTGATCGGCGTGGGGCATCCCCTGGAGGGGATTTCTCTGGGGGGGCGCGTGCTGGTTATCCGCTCGACCAAAGGTTCTTCGGGTACGCCTATGGTTTTAAATCTGGCACAGCTTGAGGGCAACGCGCCGGCGGCTTTTGTCAATGTGGAGGTGGATGGACTGGCCGCACTCGGATGTATTGTCAATGAGATTCCGATGATGACAGAGCTGGAACAGGATCCGTTTGAGATGATCGCTACGGGAGACCACGTGGTGGTAGATGCCGATGAGGGCGTGCTGCGGGTGACCCCGAGAGCGAGGAATTAACCCGACATGTCTTTGTCTTTCAGATCTCGCGTTTCCGTGTTCGATGCCAACGTCGGGATCGGCAATCGCCACGACCGGCGATCCCCATTCGATTCGCCCGGTCAATTGCTCGAAGAGATGTCGCGCCACGGGGTCGGTCGCGCGCTTGTCTATTCCGTTCAAGGCGAATGGATTAGTCCGACGCAGGGCAATGACTCGCTCGCCGCGTTGACGGATCGGAATGACGCGCTCGTTCCTCAGTTCGTCGCCGGGTGCGATTCCGGATCGTTGAGGCAGTTGTGCGATCTCCACCGGGATGGTCTCGTTTCGAGCGTTCGGCTGCACAATACCGCGGAATGCCGTCTGCCATTTGTCTCGTGGCTTTACGGTGATTTGCTCGCCTGGCTGAGTGCTGAGGGCATTCCCCTTTGGGTCTCGCTGGCGGATACACCTCCGGCCGAGATCGTCGATACGTTGGGTGGGTATCCGAACCTGGCTGTCGTGTTGGTCGGCGCGCACTATACGCATTCGATGATGATCCGTCCGATGATGCGGGTGTTGCCCACCGCGTTTCTCGAGCTCAGCCGTTATGAGAATATCTGTGGGATCGAAAAGCTCGTTCGGGAGTTTGGCGCAGAACGCCTGCTGTACGGGTCGTTTTTCCCGCGATATGCAATGGGACCGATGCTGTTCGCGCTCCATCATCTGGAGATATCAGAGGGGGATCTCTCGTTGATCTGTGCTGCGAATCTGGAGCGGGTTCTTTATGATTGACGGTCGGGAAATCATCGATTTTCACGGGCACGTCGGCCGATGGGATATTTTTGAGATGAACGATGACGCCGACGAGATTCTCTACGCGATGGATGCCGCGGGAATTGATCGCAGTTGTATGTTCAATATCTTTCATCCAGACGGCACGACTGGCAACGACCAGACCGCGGCTTTTGTGAATCGCTATCCGGAGAGGTTCATCGGCTTCGCCTATGTCTCTCCCCTGATGTCCGAATTTATGGTATTCGAGTTGGAACGGGCGATCGACAAGCTCGGATTTTTAGCGATCAAGATCTATCCGCCCTATTCCCGTTGGCGGTTGAACGATCCCGTGTGGGACCCGGTCTATCAGTTCGCAGATGACCGCGGCCTGGCGATTATTTCGCACACGGGTGCGGAAGAAACGTGTTGGCCCGTTTATGTTGAGGATATCGCCGGGTGCTATCCGAATGCGAATTTTGTGATCGCGCATGCGGGCAATTCCGAGCCGTACAGAAGTCAGTCGATCCGGGCGGCGCAGCGATTTTCGAATGTCTATGTCGAGACGTGTTCCACTTTCCGCGAGCCCGGTGTGATCGAAAGACTGGTGGCCGAAGCGGGTGCCGATCGCGTGGTTTTCGGTTCGGATGTTCCGCTTATGGATCCGCGTACGCAACTGGGCAAGATTATTACCGCGAGGATTGGCGATTGCGAAAAGCGCCTGGTGCTTGGAGAAAATGCGAAACGCCTGTTGAGGCTGTAACGGGGTGCTGAGAGGTTTTAATCCTTTTTTTGAGGATTGTGCAATGTCCCAAGAGACGATTGAAGTTAGATACCGCGAGCTAACGCCGATGTCCCGTCAGATGTTTGAGGATGGTCGATCGGTGAATGCCGGCGCCGCCAAGGGCGCCTATTTTTTTGCGCCGTATCCGATCACGCTGCGGCGGGGAAAGGGATGTGTGCTCGAAGATGTTGACGGCAGATCTTATGTCGATTTCTCGAATCACCACACTGCACAGGTTTTGGGGCACAACCATCCTGCGATTATAGAAGCCGTTGAGAGACAGTTGGTTGATGGTATTGCGCTTGGCGCTGCGACGGGTGTCGAGACCCGGTTGGCACGGATGATGTGCGAGCGCGTATCTTCGGTTGAGCGCATCCGTTTTGTCAATTCCGGGACCGAAGCCACACTGCACGCCGTCCGGCTGGCGAGATGCTTCAGTGGCAGGCCGAAGATCGCGAAGTTTGAAGGCGGCTACCACGGCAGTCATGATGCCGTGGAAATCAGCACTGCTCCGCCGCTGGAATCCGCGGGCGAAGCCTCTGCCCCCAATGCGGTTCCCAGCGCGGGAGGTATGGCGTTGCACGCGCTTGAGGATATGATTGTTTTGCCTTATAACGACGAGGAGAGTGTCGAGCGGCTTCTGTCGCGCCACCGAGACGAACTGGCGTGTGTGATTCTCGATCCAAAGGCGGGTATTATCCCGATTCGGCACGATTTTATCCGCAGGGTACGCGCGATTACCGAGGAACTCGGCATTTTGTTGATTCTCGACGAGATTGTCGGATTCCGCCAGGCGAAGGGCGGTCTGCAGAGTCATGTGGGGGTCAGGCCCGATTTGACGTGTTTTGGCAAGATGATCGGCGGTGGGTTTCCAATCGGAGCCTTTGGCGGGCGAGCGGATATTATGGATCTGGTGGATAATTCCAGTGGGTCTTCGCCTGTTTTTCAGAGTGGCACCCACAGCGGTCACGCCGTGGCGATGGCTGCGGGGATCGCCACGCTCGAATCTATGACGGATGAGGCTTACGCGCATCTGAACCGTCTGGGGAACCGGTTGAAGGCCGGTCTGGAAGACTTGTTTGCCGAACGGGGCGTTATGGCGCAGGTCGTTGTGACGGGATCGGTGTTCAGTATCCACTTTGGCATTGACCGGTTGCACAATTATCGCGATTTGACCCGGTCGGACAAGGCAATGGTAGTGTTCCTGTCTTTGCTCAATCAGGGCTATTTCTGCGGGCAGGGATTGAATATGTGTGCGATCAGTCTGCCGACGCAGGACGATCACATCGACGGTTTGATTTTAGCTGTCGGAAACGCCCTCGATGAGGTTGTCTCATAGGAGAAAATACAATGCCAGACCGTCTGCCAAATATTCTCTGGTACTGCACCGACCTGTGGCAGAATCCGGAATACTGGGATCTGAAACTGCAGCTTTTGAAAAAAAACTTTGACGCCCGTGTGTTATCGATGGACCCCGGCCCTCCGCAAACAATGAGTTTTTAACTGATGGCACTCTCAGATACGCAAATCAAGGCCCTCCGCAAAGAGGCCGCCGGGCGCAAACGCCGGATCGTCTTTCACTCCGACGGGCAGCCCATAGAGAATATCCTCGCGCATGCGGCGGGTACCCGGGTCGATACGTGTACCTATTCACTGGTGCATCAGTTCAACCTATCCCGTTTGTACCGCACCACAGTCGGACAGGAGTGGCCGCCAGAAGGAATCAAACTCGACAATAAGGGCCGCGATGGGCTTCAGATCTACCTCGAGTTCTGTCGCGAGAATAACTTCGAGGCCTTCTGGGCCATGCGCATGAACGACACCCACGATGCTGGCGATTACGAGGATGCGAGGTGGAAAATCGCCAACAACAAGCTCAAACAGGAACATCCCGATTGGTTGGTGGGCACCCAGGACAACCCGCCTCCCCACGGTCGCTGGACATCGGTCAATTATGGGCGGGCCGAAATTCGCGATCAGGCCTTTCGCCTGTGGGAAGACGTGGCTCGTCGCTACGATATCGACGGGTTCATGTTCGATTTCTTTCGGCATCCGCTCCTGTTCAAGAGCGCCGCCTGGGGGGAGGAGGTCAGTGATGCCGAGCGCGAGAGTATGACCGATCTGATGCGCAGGACCAGAGCGATGACCGATGAAATCGGTGCGGAGCGCGCCCGACCCATCCTCCTGTCTGTTCGCACCCCGGATTCCGTCGGGTACTGCAACGGGATGGGTATCCAGATAGAAAAGTGGATGGCCGAGGATTTGATCGACATCTGGATTCCAGGCGGATACTTCCGCCTGCAGGAATGGTCCGAGAGTGTCGCCCTCGGTCACAGGTACGGCGTTCAGGTCTGGGCGGCCCTGGACGAATGTCGCGTCCAAACTCCCTTACCTCAGCTGACCGAGATTTCCAAGCACCTCGCGTGCGAACTCTCCGCCGCTTCCGGGGTGACGCCGCCCTTTTCTGTGGTGCGCAATTCGCTGGAAGCGTACCGGGCTCGATCTGTCAACGCTTTGAACGCGAGGGCCGATTCGGTCTATCTCTTCAATTTGACGCGCTGGCAGATTCTCCACGACCTGGGCGATCCAGATACGCTCGCCCATTTGAACAAGGTTTATTGCCCCGTTTTCCGGGGGCGACAGGCCATGGATGCCGGCTACTGGCTGAAGGATGGCGATTGCTTCTACACGCGCCCGAGGGTCTTCTCCCCCGAAGATCCGCATACTTTGAATGCTGGCGAATTCCTGAAGATCTACCTGGAGGTCGGGGATGATCTGGGCAGTGCTGGGGCCAGCGGCTTCCGGCCCAGGGCAACTCTGTGCCTTCAAGCTGAAGCATTAACCGATGCCGGCGACGTGTCTATCACCTTCAATAGTAACCCTCTTACCTGTACGAAGCTCACCGATGTTTGGGCGATCTATACCGTGAATCCTCAGAAGGTGAAATTGGGCTCGAACCGAATTGAGATCGCGCACAACGCGCCAGGCGGTAACGCTCTCGTCCTCTACGACTTACAACTCTGGATAGAGTATGAGTAGCGTTTGCCGTCGTCTCGTCCTGATGAGCAGGGAGGATATTCCAATGGCAATGACTGATACAAACCTCAGACAGAACCCTGAACTGACCAAAGCCGAATGGCAGGAACTGGAAGAGATTGGTTATGTTCGGCTGGGTGTGATATTACCAGAAGGGGAAATCGACCGACTTTGCGACCGCATCGATGAGATCATGCTGGACAAAATTCGCTACGAGGGGATGCGCATGCAGCTTTGCCCTTCGGCCTCGAAGGCAGAGGGGATGACCGGTTTTTCTGCCAGGCACAAGGGCAGTTCCCTGAAGTATCGGAAGATTCAGGAACTGGAGATGGACCCTTTGTTCCTGAAATATATCCAGCATCCACTTTTCAGGCACATCACTCGAAAAAAGATAGGCGAGAAAGTCGGCGTGTTCAGGTCCATGTTTTTTAACAAACCGGCCGAAGGCGGCGTGCCCCTTGTCTGGCATCAGGACGGGCGCAGTTGGAACCTGAGCATTCCCGAAGAAATCACGATTTATACCGCCCTCGATCCGCAGACACGGGAAAACGGCTGCCTGACCGTGATTCCTTCTTCACACAAAGAATGTCCCATTCATACGGTCGATCGAGAAGATGACATTCAAAAGTATGCCCCGAAAGAAAAGCGGGCTTACATGGAAATGGACAAAGGCGAAGTCATCCTCTTCAAAACCAAACTGCTGCATTCTTCTCTTGTGAATACCACGGATCGGCCCCGTCGCGCCTTTAGCATTGCCTTCATCCATGCAGATGCCTGCCAAACAGTTTCCGGCGAATGTTATCCGCAGGTATTCCCGACGTACCGTGCGGCAAAAAAGAACCTGTAGGAGGAATTTAATATGCTGCTTCGCATGCGTTTACAAACGTTTATAATCATACTCGTCGCTCTGTTGGTCCAACCGTTATCTGCGGCACCTTCCCCGGACTTTGACGAGAGTGGTGTGGTCGATTTTACCGACTTTTTGCTATTTGTAAGCGCGTTTGGTGCTCGGGAAGGTCAAGAGAGGTATGATACAAAGTACGATCTGAATGGCGATGGCGCAATTGGGTTTGGCGATTTTCTGCTCTTTGCCAGCAGCTTTGGCAGAACAGTGGAATTTCTGCGGAACGCGATCACCTATCAGCAGTTTGTGAAGGCAAAAGAGTATGGGACAGAACCCATTTTACCCGATTTTTCTTATTCGGGCTATCACTATTTCAACAAACCGGTTCCCGATGTCGCGCATCCCATTTTTGACGTTACAACGTATGGTGCGATCCCTAACGATAATGTATCTGACCAGCCTGCTATTGTAAGTGCTATTGCCGCAGCAGAGGCCAATGGCAGTGGTGTTGTGTTCTTCCCGCCAGGTGAATTTCTCGTCAATACCGATGCGGATAAAAATGACGAGGGCTACAATGAGCCTATCTACATCAGGAGTAGCAATATTGTTTTGCGAGGTAGCGGTAGCCGAATGGGTGGCACCATCATCCGAATGGTAAATCATATGTCCCCCCTTCCCGATAGACCCGGTTATGTGTCCAGTATGTTCCTTTTCCAGCCTGTTAGCTTCAGTCGTTCTACCTTAACGCGCATTACAGAGCGTGCGGAGCGAGAAACTTTTTGGATTACAGTGAATAATGCTTCCAGGCTCTCAGTCGGTCAGTGGATTTGGGTCTCTGTGAATACTAAGGAGGAAGAAGCAATTAATGAGTTCCTTGCTCCTCGCTCGCCATCCGGCTTGTCGGAACTTTTCGAAGTGGGGCTTGATATACGGGAAGAACACAGCATTGCCGAGATTCAAGGCAATCGCATTCGCCTCAATGCACCCCTGCATGCCCGTGTGAATCACGCATATAATTGGGGGGTGCAGTCCTTGCCGCATCTCGAAGAAGTCGGCGTTGAGGACATCAGCTTTCACGGCTCGTTCTTTGAGTCATTTGTCCATCACCTGAATTTCATCCACAATGCGGGCTGGAAGTTGCTCTCATTCAACCGGTGTGTCAATTCCTGGGTTCGGCGCGTCTCTTTCATGCATGTCAGTGGCGCACTTGGTTTTACTGTCAGTGCTGCCTCATCGGTTTATCAGGTTACAATAGCGGGAAATAAGGGCCATACTGCTTTTAACAGTCAGGGCAGTTACGGGATATGGTTTGGGCTGTCCGAAGATATTGCAGGCCAGGCTCCTTATAGCACGGCCCCTCTCATCGATGCTCAGAGAAACACCCGTGCGATTCCAGGCCAACATCATGGCGCGGGTATGAGCCATGTCTCAACGGGCAATGTGATCTATCGTTTTGATATGGCGCCAAACCAGCCACTTGATATCCATAAGACCGATCCCTGCTATGCAAATTTGTACGACTGCGTGAATAATGGCAGGTTGTCTGGTAGCAGCGGTGGCGGTGTTCCGCCCCACCATCTCAGGCGTCTTGTGTTCTGGAATTACAACCACGGGGGCGATGTTACTCACTATGATTTTTGGCAGGGATATCTCAAATTTTTGTATCCGATTATTGTAGGCTTTCACGGCAATCCGGCCACTTTTGAGGAAAGTACTCTCGAGATTCTGGAATCCAATGGCGAGGCGGTTGAACCGGAATCGCTTTTTGAAGCACAGCTTGAATTGCGTTTGGGAACTTTGCCAGTCTGGGTAAAAAATCTACGCACCGAGTGGGAAACGATTCGCAACACGCCGCTTACAATCTCAAATAGCAAGCCTTCGAACTTCGGGGTAGAGATTCCTGTGAATTCAAAAGCGTTCAGTCCAGATATTTATAGCTGTCATTAGGTGTAGTTTAACTTGCAACCTCAGATAACAAGACTTCGGAGTAGGCACGACTGTTCGGTTGATGTGCAAGGGCAGTACACAATGGTCATCAGTTCTGTGTAATTAGAGGACGGATGGCCATTTTTACTTCAGGAGGATATAATTTGCTTCGCGTGCGTTTTACATCTATCTCGATAGCAGTGATATTGACCCTCAGCACTGCGTTGGAAGTCTCGGCAGAGTTATTACCTGATTTTAATGGGAACGGGATTGTGGATATTCCCGACTTTTTACTTTTTGTAGATCATTTCGGTGCAAAGCGTGGCGATGAGACGTATAAAGCCAAGTATGATTTGGATGGTGACGGCGAGATTTCGGTGTCTGATTTCTTGATTTTTGTCGATCACTTTGGAAAATCTGCCCCGCCTGAAGTGGATCTGGTACTGACCTCTCTGGCGGTAACCGGCGGCATTGGCGAGATGTATCCGACTTTTGATCCCGATGTTCGCCATTATGCTATCCGGTGCGAAGATGCCACGAAGTTGCAGGTGAAGGCAAGGGCTAAGGGTGAGGAGATGCAACTAAAGCTGAACAATATTGAGATGTCGGGTCGAGATGTAGATGAAGCAGTCGTTGTAGATAGCGACCACGACATTGCAATTGAACTGAGTGATGGACAGAATTCTGTGACCTATGTTGTCCACTGCATCCCCTCGGATTTTCCGGAGATCAGAGTTGTGAAGAAGCAAGCTGGCGTGTCGGATGGCTTGATGTTCATGAATGTAGGTATAAAAGGTGCCAATCCCCCTTTCTTCATGGTTGTCATGGACAACAATGGTGTGCCCAGATTCCACCGCAGGTTCTCCACTCGACGCTCTCACTTCCAGCGTCATACCACCGGCCCGACGATAGATGGGCGAAAGGTACATTATTCAGTAGCCAAACAGGTGCCAGAACCGCGTACCTTTGCCTTTGTGTCAGAGGTAGAGTTGTTCGACGAATCGTTCGAGTTGATCAAGACAGTAGAAACCGTCCCTCCAGTGACGCAAGTCACCAGTCACGATTTTCTGATTACCGACGAGGGCAATTTTATGTTTATGGCTTATAACCCGGCGCGGCGCGACTTTGGTGAACACGGTGTACACAATACGACAGATCCAGTTATCCAGGAAGTTACGCCGATGGGCGAGGAGGTTTACCGTTGGGTCGGCTTTGACCATCTGACGATTGATCCCGATTGTCTGTGGGATGACTTCAAGAGGGATTATGCACATATCAATTCCATACAACTGATAGAGGGGGATATTATTGTGTCGTTGAGAGGTGGTTCGCAGGTGTTTCGGATTGATCGTTCAGCAAAGTCTGAAGATAATCCAGGTACGAGCATCGTGTGGCAACTCGGCGGCACCGATCAAGGAGAATCATTTCCGGATGACCGCGTGTTCCTGACGATAGAGGGCGATGATGAAGGTATGGGAGAGTTTTGCGCGCAGCACCAGCCAACGCTGACCGATAGGGGTACCGTCGTTCTATTTGATAATGGTGGCGGTTGTCTGAGCGCGCGGATCGGTGAATCGCCTAATCGCGGTGACTTGGAGCAGTTTTCCCGGGTGGTGGAATACGCGATTGATCCCGTTAGCGGTCAGGCCAGTTTTATACGTCAGTTTCGGTTGGATCCAAAATACGGTTATACGCCCTGGTGGGGAGGGGTCACAGTGCTCGATAATGGGAACTGGCTGATTGCATGGCGGAATGATCGCGGTTACGACGAAAGTCTGGCGATAGAGGAGAGGGCGGTAGCGATAAGTGAGGTCGATGCTACCGGTACGGAGGTCTTCCGACTCAATGCCTACTCGGGAAATACTTACTGGGCAACCTATCGCGCCTACCGCGAACCCGAGGCTGAGATAGAAATTCCATTGAATCTGCCGTAATGCTTGCAATCGAGAATGGGCGAGGGATGGATAATGACAATCCACAGTATTGCAACAGTGCTCAAATCCTGCCGTAGAGGAAAGCCACTTCTCTGGTTTCGGTATTTCCCGTTACCAGATCGGTAATGATTACTTCGAGGACATTGACGCCAGTCTCGGCTTTGCTCAGGTCCAGTTCGATGTATTCCCTCTCAGTCGGTTGCGAGCCGACCTGTTCGTAGGTGACGGATACCTGGGGTTTGCGGCGTTTGAACAGGTTGCGGAATCCGGCGGCTACGATGCCTTTAACGCCGACTGGATTGCCGGGATGGTGACGTACGCGATATTGAATGCGGTAGCGCGTCTGCCCAAAGGTATCGCGTTTCAGGTTGTAGATTTCAAAATAGGCATAGACTTTCTGGTTTTCTTGATAAGCCCGGGATGGCATTGGCTCTATCCACAAATCTCCTTTCTGAAACCGGTCGTTGGTTCCGCTCTCGCCAATGGACGAAGCCAGCAGGATGCCACTTAGCCGAAGCTGATCGGTGCCGTAGTCCTGAATTTTCAGGGTCTGTTTGTAAACGCCCACGCGTCTCGATGCCATATCTTTGAGTTGTACCTGTAATTCGTACGTTCCGGGTGGCACCTGAACCCGCAGCATATCCGGGATATACGCGCCCTTTTGTCGGTCGAAACCCGTTGTGTTCTGGTAGGAAAATATCTCTGCTGCGCGAAAGATCTCGGTGTGGCCCTCGTTTGCCAGTGCAAGGGCGCTTTGCACCTGGATCAAAAATTCATCCTGTCCTGTTGCGATTTCCACTTTGCCGGGCGGTACTCCGTAGTAAACTTCCACAGAGGTCTTTCCGTCTTCGCCGCGGAAATCCGCGAGGTCGTAATAAAAATGGAGGGCGTCCCGTTCAATGCCCGGGCGGTAGTAATCGGGGGTGGTGGCGGTGGCTTTGCGGAAGAGGACCCCGGGCATGTATTCCATCATCCGAGCTGCATGCTGGGTCTGATTCTCGCCTGTGGGCATGGGTGGCAATGGGGCAAATGCGTAACGTCCGTTGTTCATTTCATCTGTAAATGTTATTTCGATGCCATCGCGGAGTTGTGTGTATGTCCACGTCTCCCATGGCACGGTCTCAAATTCCCGGTCCATTGTGACGGGGGCGTAGTTCTGAAAATTCAATCGCAATTTGATCCGACCCGCTTGATCAAAAGGCGCCCGCCCGCTTCCCGCACCGCTTTCCTTGCTGATGGGGACGGTTAAATCCACCACATCCCCGGCTGTTACCACGCCTTCAATATCTATCTCTGTATCCGGATCCAATGTCCTCAAGTCCTGAATGCTTTCTCCCGTGTTCAAGTTGTGTTTCCGTATTGGAAAAACAGGTCCAGTAAATGTGAGATAAGCGGCATTCGGGCCGTACATATCCACGGCCATTCGGGTGCGTACGGCCTCTACTTCGGGGCTGATCAGCAGGTTCGGCTTATCGGATGAAGAGCGAAAATCGGGTTCGCCATATCGAATATAAACCACTCCGCGCTGGTCCCAGGGGGTGGTGTTTTGAGAGAAGAAGGTGCGGGCATACCACACGCGACGATAGTGTTCGATAATGCGCTCGTTGATTGGGGTCAACACATCCGGGTCTCGCCTGAGCCAGAATTGTTTCAAATAGGTCAGGCGCTCGGTTTCTTCGCTTTGATATGTCTGCATTTCTCTGTGCGAAGCGATGAGGGATATGTCCGTATAGTACTCGCGTTCTCGTTCGCTCAGGCTTTGCAGGTAGCGTTCAAAATGCGACAGGGCCATTTCGTATTGTTCCCGGTAAGAGTAGCCCTGTGCGACAAGGGGAAGCAGGCGGATCTGGTTGGGCTGTCGTTCGAGGGCGGGTGCGAGGTGGGTGTTGAGCGGGTCGTATTGTCCGGCCTGTACGCAGGCCAGGCCAAAATAATAGAGTTCGTCCGGGCTGTCTGGCTCCAGTTCGAGGTATTTCATGTAGTAGCCAATGGCTTTTTCGTGGTCTGCTCGGAATCGCTCATAGAGGTCGCCTAATAACCGATAGGCCGGCGCGTAGGTCGAATCGATTTTGGTCGCCCGCCTGGCCTCTCCAACGGCTTTTCGAAAATTGAAAAAGGCTTTTATCCCCATTGCAGGTCGTTTTACATAGACTTCGCCAAGGCCCACATAAGGGTCGGGCAATTGCGGGTTGAGTTGTCTGGCGTGCTCAAACGCGGTTTGTGCCGTGTCAAAATCCCCGCGGGCGAGGTGCGCGGAGCCCAGGCGGGATCTGAATACGGCATTTTTAGGGTAGGCTTCCACCAGTAGGGCAAAGGTTTCGATGGCGCCGTCGAGCATGCCTTTGCGCAGTTGGTCTTCTCCCAGCGCGTGCAACGAGTCTGATGGAGCTGTTTCCACGCCTTTCTCTGCCCCGGCAAGCCCAAAACACATTGGGATGATGAGGAATAATAGCATCCAGGTTCTACATAATATTGCGTTCATTGCTATGGTCTCACAGAGAGGTTTATTTTTAAAGAATATGTCCAATAACTGCGGCTTTGTAAACCCAATTGCATTAAGTTATCATAGCCATGCTAATTTTCAATATTAAAAACACTTGCGAAGCGAGAAAAATGGAATTATACTAGCAGAAGTTGCAGAGTACATAATTGCGCTTATTTCTCTGGAAAGGAGGATTGCTTATGAAGTTTATAGCAGCTATTTTTTTGTGTTTTGTTCTGATCTGTCTGTGTGCAGATAGGGGCGAAGCACAGGTTGACGGTACGTGGGGTGTCGGCGTTGCCCTCGGATACGACAGGCCTGCGTTCAAATTGGGCGAATGGTATCCTTCGGGTGGCTTTAATTTCGGCGGTACCTTTGTCTATGTGCTCAACCAGAGCTGGAGTGCCGAAGTCGATGCGTTCTACGGGGGATATAGCGGTGGTGAACTCGAGAAGCGCACCTTTTTCTGGTCTATTGATGGCAACGAGTACAATAGTCCAAATGCCAACTCCGAGATGGTGTGGGGTGGTGGTATGATTAACTATTTGTGGCATATCAACGGGAGCGGTGCCAAGTTGGCACAGGGGGGCGGAAGTTCGCCGTATCTCCTGATTGGAACGGGGTTCACCTTTGTCGAGAATAAGATCAGTGGCCTGATCTTTCCGGGGCAAAGAAGCCAGCCGTTGGATGAATCGATCGTGCTGGAGTCGGTCTCGGATCGGCGCGTTGCGCTGGGTTTCAATCTGGGTGGTGGCCTGGAATTTTACGCCTCATCCTCTCTGGCGATAGATGTGCGCGGGCAGTACAAACTGGTCATCAGCCGCGTGCGGCCAATGGAAGCGTGGGGTCTGACAGAGGCATATCCTTTACAGAAGCTCAGTTTTGATGCAAGGATTAAGTTTTTCTTTTCTAACTGAGCAATCGGAAAGGGACTTAGAATGAACAAAATTATTGGTCTGATACTGGTTGGGGCACTGTGCTGGCCCACAATGAGTGAGGCGGGGTCGGTGGGGAAAATCAGTGGGACTGTGCGGGATGCACGCGGTGAACCGCTGCCAGGTGCGAATGTGGTGGTGCAGGGTACGCGAAGAGGTGCTACCACGGATTCAGAAGGCTATTTTTTGATCCTGGCCATAGAGCCGGGCGAATATCAGATGGAAGCGACGATGGTCGGCTATGCGCCGAGGGTGAATAACGCGGTTGTGGTACGTGCAGATTTTACAACCACGATCGACTTTCAGCTCGAGGAGACGACTCTTCAGGCTGCTGAAATGCTGGTGGTTGCAGAACGCCCGCCCGTGGAGCCTGACCGCACGACGAGTCGCTATATTATCGATGTTGTCGATATTAACCGCGTGCCGCTTGCACGCACTGCCGAAGACCTGATTGAACTTTCTCCAGGTGTGTCTTTAGACGGCAATCTCCGCATTCGCGGCAGCAATGTCGTCGGGAGCGGAGGTCAAAGGCTAAACGAGACATTTGTAGAGGTAGATGGGATTAAACTGGTCAATAACGACGGCTTTTCGACGCCGAACTTCATGGGTATCAACAAGTCCGCCCTTCAGGAAGTGCAGGTGGTTGTGGGTGGGATGGACGCGGAATACGGCAATGCACAGGGTGGTGTTATCAGCCTGATCACGCGGGAGAGCAGGGATAAGTTTGGCGGGTTGGGCGAGTACCGATTAACGCTGCCGGGCAAAAAGCACTGGGGATCCAATGTTTACGAAAGTGCGATCCACGAAGGACAGGCCGACTTTAACGACCCGACTTTTGCGAGTGAGATTGACTCCCGAACCAATCAACCGGCGCACCAGCAGACCGACTACACGGGTGTTTGGGGGCACTTTCGGGAAGGATCATTTTCTGGTCCTATTAGTGAGGATGCCGGATTCTTTCTCTCGTTGACGAATAGCCGGCAGGCGCCTTTATATCCCGATATCGACAATGGTGAGCCGTTCAATATCCAGCTTTCGGGCAATGCCACCTATCGGTTGGGAAATAACACGAAGGTGAAAGTGGGCAGCGTGTACGGTTATTACAAGGGCTATAACTTTGCCCGGGTCTTTAGCGATGGAACAGGTGGTACCTCTGCGATTCCAGAGGGTTCGGCGCGGTCGCTTCAGAATGCCACGGAAGGGAAGAATATCTTTGTGCCCGGCGGCTTCGCCGGTGTTGGCGAGGGAAACGAAACGGAAAATGTGCTTTACGCTGTGCTGACGCATACGATTTCTTCCAAGACTTTTTACGAACTTCGGATTTCCCATCAGCGGTCGGCGGTTGACACGAGTGGTATCCCCGCGACCACCGAAGCGATCCGGCGTTCCAGTGCTGGATTTTACCTGCCTCGGGACGTTCATTCCTTTGATTATTACCGCAGAAATCGCTGGCTGCTAAAAGGCGATCTGACCAGTCAGATCACCAGGGGACATCTGGTCAAAGGCGGCTTTGAACTGACCCGTTTTAGTATCTATCAGCACGAGGAGGGCTTTCCCGATCCCCAAATTCGGCAGATTCGTCTGGTGGGCAAGGGAGATCCAATTCTCGGGATGGAACCGTTCACACCGCTTCAGTACGCGCTCTATTTGCAGGACAAAATGGAGTTTGAGGGCCTGGTGGTCAATGCTGGCGTGCGGTTCGACGCGGTGGATCCGGGCGAGGCCTGGGGCTATGCCGGGGAGAAAATACTGTGGCATCACTACAGTTCTCTGACGCGCTGGCGAAATGTCCCCCTGGAAGATTCCCCGCTCAATACGGCGTGGAGCACCCGGCTGGGTATCTCGCATCCTATCACCGCTCGCGCCAGCATCCGCTTCTTCACCGGAACCTTTCACCAGTTTAACGATATGCAGTGGTTTTATACGCGGTTCTTCCGTTCTTCTGTTCCGGACAAAGACCTGAATGGCAATGGCGTGATCGACCAGCATGAGATCTACAATTCTCTGGCGCACTCGCTGGCCGGTAAATTTGGGTCCGTCTCGACCGATCCGGTACGCACCACCAGTTTTGAGGTGGGCGTTGATTGGAATTTTGCGGGCGATTATATTGCCAGCGTGACCGCATTTTACAAAGATCAGGAAGGGCAGATTGACGGGCAATCCGCCCATATGGAAGACCCCGCTTATGGATCTGTCTCCACTTATGCAAGTGGGATCACGAACAAGAGTTTTCTGACGTCCAGGGGTTTTGAGATCTCGTTTAAGAAGATGTTCACGCGCATGACGTCGTTTAATCTGTCCTACAATTTGCAATGGGTAAAGTCGTTTGAGGGTGGGAAGAGAGCCGCGAAGTGGTTCTATGTGCCCGATGCGACCTGGGTGAACAGCGATAAGTTTTTCAGTGGTATTGAAGTCGAATCCAATGGTCAGGAGATGCCCATAGTTCCAGATGCGGCAGCGCGGGCTGCATTCGCCGAAAAGGCGGACCAGATCATGCAGAAGTGGATTGATCAGGTTGGGTCTATCTCAACGGGTAGAATTTTTGAACCCCCGACCGAGATTGAACCCGGGCTGTGGTTATTTTCCAATACGAGTTATGGGATTCCGACGCTGCGAGGCGGTATTGACCGCAGAAATTACGCCACGGCGCAATTTCTCTTTTCGGCTCCGCCAGACTTTCATTTCAGTCCCCTGGCCGGTTTTCGGGTGACGATGATTTACCGCGTGCAGAGCGGTACCCCCTGGTGGTATGCGCCGCCAGAGGGTGGGCAGGTACGCCGAAATGCTCCGATTTCGACGGTTACAGATATGAACTTCGAGAAGGAGTTTCAATTCGGCACTTCGACAACGGCAACTGGATTTCTGGAAATACGCAATATCTGGAACCAGAAAGACGATATGACGACCGGTTTTAACTCGGTTCAATACGGATTGACATTGCCCTCGCCCACCGACAAGGTCTATCAGACGCACGGCGATACGGATGAGCTGACCCGATATAATCGCGGTCTCGGGCTGCCCCGGTCGATTGTGTTTGGTGCGCGTTTGAAATTTTAATTTTTATCTGGAGGAAAGCATGTTCAACACGCAATTTAACTGGCGGCTGTGCCTTTTGCTGTTGCTGATTGGCGTGCAGTCCGTCCCCGCCGCAGAGGTTGTTTACGGCACGGCGCGGCACACGACCCGGGCGCAGGTTTGGACTTCGTTTACCAGTGCCGGTACGCAGGGGATGCACTACGATGTTTCGGCGACCCGAATTATGATGCGGATGAACTACCCGGGCGGCGTCAATGCGATGCAGATCGGAATGACTCCGCCGGAATTTATCGACTACTGGGGCGAGAAGTCGTGGCCTGTATATTCACAGAAAACAGAATCCCACTCAAATTCCGCGGGTGAAGGGGTGCTCGTTTTGACCAATGTGGATGGGGAGAAGTGGGTATCTGCGACGGGGCCGCGCAAGCCGACCGAAGATGTGCTCCCTTTGATTTACGATATTAAAAATATGCCGGAGGCAGATTGGGGTCTCGAATCGAGAGTACCCACTCGGGGCGTCAGGGTTGGCGATCTGATGGTAAATTATTACAAGGGTGCGCCGGCATTGACGGGAGACCCGGTGAGTACATCGCCTTATGAGATTCACAACTACGGGTACGGGGTCTATCCCCCTGTTCAGAACGCGTCCGAAGAGGTGATCATTTCGCAGTGGACGACCAGACACGATCTCGTGGTGACCAGAAAGGCATATACGTGGAGCCATCAGGACTTCGACGATTTCTTTATTCTGGAGTTGGAATTTGAAAATAGGGGAGGCAAACAGCTCAACGATACGTACTTCGGGTTTTTGAACGCCTTCTACGTCAGCAATGCTGGCACAGCTTATCGCTGGGGACACGAAGGCGGAAAGATTAATTACAAGCGCGCGGGTGGCCTCGATGACTGGTATCGCTCCAGCGTGGCGTCCAATTTTCAGCCCAATTCTCTGAGCGGTTTGACTGCCAATGACTTTGCCGGGAAATACATCAATTACCAGTGGGATGGCAATGCGGTGCAAAGCAATGAAGAGGATACGGGAGATCCCTTCTATAAAGACCTCGAATCTGTGGGATCGGCACGGGGATTCCCGGGAAGTTCTGCTCGGCCCGAAGGTATGCCGATTTCCCCGCAGTATATGGGGATGGCACCGCTGGCATTTCGCAATTCTGGCGCGAGCCACACATTCAATGCCGCAGATCGGGTAGCGGGCTATGTGGATCCCCAAGGCGAAACGCCCATTCTGGCACACTGGTGGCAAGCGACTGCTCGAAAGAAGATCCAGGATCCGCTGCGCGGTGTGTTGAGTCCTGCAGAGATCTACGATGCGTTTACTTCTCCGTCACACGACAATCCGCCGGAGGTGGGCGTGGGTTGGAATGATCAGGTCTATGGTCCGTACAACCTCGCACCTGGGGACAAGGCCAAAATTGTGCTGGTATATGTGTTGGGCACTGCTGCAGATTTTGATACCCATCCGAGTACGGGTCACACCAGAGATATGATCACATGGGGTTGGAATTTTGGCGTTGTAGATGATAACACCCGAAAGACGACACTGGCGCAGGGCGAACGGGCGATGTTACAGAATTTGTCGCACGCGCAGTTTGCTTACGAAAATGCGTACGATATCCCCGATTCGCCGCCCGATGTCGAATTTGAGATTCGAGGCGATGAAACCGCGCAGATGGAGGTGTCGTGGACGAATACTGCAGAAACGGCGGTGCATCCCGATTTCGGCGTGCCCAATGTCGCGAGCTATCGGATTTATCGCTCCACATGGCAAGAATACGGTCCATGGGAACTCGTGGGTGAGGTTCCGGCGACGGGTGCAAATACCTATGCGTGGTCCGATGATAATTCTCTGGCGGGCTTTCTCTACATCTACAATGTTCGCGCTGTGGCCAAGCCGCAGCAGAGCTGGAGCAAGGGGACGAAAACCCTTGCCGATTTGCCGCCAGTGGTTCGAGAACATGTGCTCAATGGAATAGAAGGCGGATGGTCGGCGCCAGAACAGCGGATGATTGCTGCGAGGAGTCCGACAATGGCTTCTTCCGTTGCTGCCGACAATTTAGAGCAACAGATACTGGTTGTCCCAAATCCATTTAACCTGGCGGAGTCGCTACAGAATTATCAAAATACCAAAAAGCTGCGGTTTGTGGGCGTGCCCAGAAAATGCACCATTTCGATCTTTTCGATATCGGGGGATCGGGTGGGTGAGATTGAGCACGACGATCCAAATTCCGGCGAGGCGATCTGGGAGTTGAGAGACCGTTTCATAACCGGCGAGGTCACATCGGGTGTCTATATTTTCACTGTAGAGTCCCAAGTTCAAGGATCCGGTTTTGGCAAAGTTCAGCGCGGGCTTTTCGTGATCCACCGGTAAGTGTTCGGCCATTTATTACACTCTTTTTGAAAAGGATAGAAAATGATGAAACGGTTCACAGGCTGTGTAGTGCTCGTTTTAGGTATCCTCGGCTTCGCATTGCCGGGGCATGCCCAGGTGAGACCGACAGATACCCTTGAAAGTACAGAGAATTACGAGAAGCAGGGACCTTCCACATTTACATTTTTGAAGGTGACGCCCACGGCGCGCGCCGCATCTATGGGAGATGCTTATACCTCTGTTGCCGAGGGTATTGAAGCGATCTATTGGAATGCGGCGGGGATTGCGAAGGTTCCCAGGCTGGGATATTCTTTCGGGTATATTCAGTGGTTGGCAGATACCAAATTCTATTCCGGTGCTGTTGCCGCCAATATGAGATGGAGTACTGTGGTCGGGGTTTCGGTGGTGACTTTTCAAACGCCCGAAATTATCGAGACGACTACCTTGCAACCCACGGGCACGGGCAATATGGTGAATACGGGCGATACTGCGATCGGGTTGTCCGTTGCGCGGCAGATGACCAATAAGCTTTCGGCTGGTCTGACCCTTCGCTATATTCAATCCACCCTTGGCGCAGAGAAATTACAGGCGTTGAGTCTGAGCGTGGGCACGCTTTTGCACACCGGGTTCAAGAGCTTTCGCATTGGCATGAGTATGAAGAATCTGGGCGGCGAACAGCAGATTGTTACGGAGAAATCCTCTATGCCGACCGTGTTTCACGTTGGCGGCTCAATGGAGGTGCTGGGGGAATTGGGCGATCCCTATTCTTTGACCGGGTCACTCGAAGGCGCTTATTTCACCGACCGATGGCAGCGTTATAATCTGGGTGCAGAGCTTTGGGTTATGAACGCGATTGCCCTGCGCGCCGGGTACAAGTTCCGATATGACGAAGAATCCTGGAGTGTTGGCGCGGGCTTGAAGGGTACATTTTCAGGGCGAACTATCCATGTAGATGTTTCGTATTCAGACTTTGGGCCTTTGCTGAATACGCCTCTTAGGTTAAGTTTGTCCGGGACGTTTTAAAAAAGGTAAGAGGTGAAAGGGCCACCTCCTACACCACCCCAGAATATCAGGCCATCAACCGTTATGCATGCGGCTGATGGCCTGTTTTTTTATCGTGGTTCGACAAATACTTCTACTTCGTCGATGACAATTGTGGGGGACGCGGCTTCGGGGTCGCTTTTGGTGAGTGTGATGGACAGGCAGTTATCGCCGTGTTCAAGGAGCGGGTCCGAGAGCACAAACCAGCGCGTGGAAAAGACGGATTTTTCTGCGAGTGTGCGAAATTCGATCCGCCCGCCTTGAGCGGTACAGGGTATGTTTCTGCCGTCTTTTTTTCGTGTCGAATCTACGGTTGTCACGCGATCAGAGGATGCGGTGCGACCGATGGTTTCGTCGGGTATGACATGGCCGTTGAGAAGCACATCCAGTTCATCGCCCTCGGTCAGGCCGAATCCCCGAAAGAGAAGGGTTGCGCAATGCGCGTGTTGCAGGTTTTCAAAGAGTTGAAAGCGAAATTCACTCGTGGGGCGCTGTTCGCCGCGCGATAGTCGGAGTTGCTGTGCTTTGATCACCTCTGTGCTGCACATGCCATCGGTCCCGAAGCCGCTAAATCCGGCCCAGGTGGGATCGAAGATGTAGTGCCGTTCGCCGCGTGCGACGCGTTCGGGGTCGCGGAGCTGGTGGAAGACCTGCATTCCTTGAGGGTAAAAAGGCTGTTGCCACACGGAAGGCACAAAATGGTTGTAGATCGATATGCCATCTGCACCGGCGCCGTACATGGTGTGCGCGAGTGCGCGGCAGGTGGCGTGGCTCAGGGGGATTCGTCCGAGGCGATAGCGCGCGCGGTAGCTGTTCCACGGAAGCAGGCCCGGATAGAGCAGGCACTCTGTTTCCCGCGTTAGTGCCGACCATTCTGAATAGGGCAAATTGTGGTCGGCATACATCGTGTCTTGAGGACTGATGTAGTCGAGCAATCTATTCTGAATCCAATTGCAAATGTCCAGGCCCTGACGTTCACATTCTGCCACGGTTGAGTAGATGCGCGCGCCCAATATGAGTTTTTTGCCGATTTCTTTGCCGCGTTCATTCAGTCGCGTGCGGATATTTTGTATCAATTCTGTCATGAGGTGTGCGCGTTCGGCAGCGTGGTGCGGTGGGAAATAAGCCGTGTCCCGAAAACACAGTTCCACACCGTCAATGTCAAAACCGCAGGCGACTTCTTCTACAACGCCATAAGTAAATTCTCGAACCTCCCGATGTGTGAAATCGAGTGCTTCTGGTTCCTGGTAGTTCTGCGCCGGGCGCGGGTCGTGCAATCGCATATGTGGGTTGGCTTCAATATATTCGGCGATGCCGACGCCCTGTTGGCGGTTATGCGCGGCATGGCCGTCATTTATGCGGAAGCCAGCGATAAATTGCATGCCGCGCCGGTGCGATTGGTCGATGAGTATATCCAGTGGCTGTGTGCCCGCTTCGATCAACGGCCTGAATCGCTGGTGCTGAGGGCGCTGGTCGTATTCATAGTGTTCGGATTGCCAGTAAACCGTCCATCCTTGAGAGAATACCTCCTGATTGAACATATCTATCCCGCTATCCGCGACCATATCCACCCATTTGCGCAGGTCTGCTTCTTCTACTGGATCGGGCAATACAGTGCGTGCGATCGTGGATGGGTCGCTCACATAGAGGATCCGATGGTCGCCTCGGGGATTCGGTCTCTGGTAGGTCATTTCTGTCATATTCCCTGGGAGGACGGTATGCCGAGAATTTTTGCTGTGCCTACTTGCACAGCTGTGCCGAGACTTCCACAATGGTTTCTTGTACCACATCGACAACGCGCTGTACTTCCGATTCGGTGATGGTGAAAGGGGGACTGATGGCGATATGGTCGCCTTCGACACCGTCGACCAGGCCGGGGGCTCCGGGCATGACCAGTACCCCTTTTTCGAAGGCCAAATCCACGATCCTTGCGGTCACCCCTTTTGAGAGGTCGAAGGGGGCACGCGTGGATTTGTCGGCCACGAATTCGATGCCGATCAGCAGGCCCTTCCCGCGTATGCCCCCGACGATCGATAGGTCCTGCAGGGGCATGAGTTTTTCCAGCATCAGGTCGCCCATCCGGGCGCAGTTCGATACCAGATCATGCGTCTGGATGTAGTTTTGCACGGCCAGGGCCGTGGCGCAGGAAAGGGCGTTTCCGCCATAGGTGTGCCCGTGCACAAAAGAGACGGATTCCCTGTAGATGGCGTTGTAGATCTTTTCGTGGACGACGGTTGCGGCAATGGGAGTATAGCCGCTACTCAATCCTTTCCCGGTCGCCATAATATCGGGGACCACATCCCAGTGTTCGATGCCGAAGTTGCGGCCTGTCCTGCCAAAGCCGGTGACGACCTCATCGACGATCATCAGGATATTGTGTCGGTCACAGATCTCCCGAATGAGAGGGTAGTAGTCCTGAGGAGGGGTCACACCGGCGGCGGAGGTGCCGAGGATCGGTTCGGCGATAAAGGCGGAGATCGACTCGCTCCCCTCCTGTTTGATGACCCGCTCCAGTTCCTCTGCGCAGTGGAGCTGGCACTCCGAGTGGTCCTTACAGTAGGCGCACCGGTAGGGGTAGGGCGGCGGGATATGGGGGAAATTCAGCAGGTAGGGAATATAGTCCTCGCGCCAGGGCGACCGCCCGGACATGGAGAGGGCGCCAACCGTATTCCCGTGCCAGGCCTGCCACCGGGAGATGACCCTGTACTTTCCGGGATTGCCGGTTGCGATATGGTACTTCCGGGCAATTTTCATGGCCGACTCTGTGGCTTCGGATCCTCCGGAAACGAAAAAGACCCGGTTCAGGTCTTCCGGCGTGAGGCCGGCGATCCTGTCTGACAGGTCGATCTGGGGCTGGGTGAGGAACCGGGCGTAGGTGAAACAGACCTTCTCCGCCTGTTCGGCCATGGCCTCTGCGATCTCTTTGACCCCGTGGCCGATACTGACCACATGCACGCCCGCACAGGCGTCGAGATAGCGTTTTCCTTCCGTATCGAACAGGTAAATGCCTTCTCCGTGTGATATCTTCGACCATTCTTTTTTGAGGGTTCTGTGAAAGATGTGATCTTTATGCCGGGGCCGGGGCATTGTCTTTCCTTTCGTTTATAAACACAGCGTTAAAATCGCGTATCTTCGCCCAAATGTCGTCAAACGCGCTGCAATTGCCAGGCAGGGGGCAAGATAGCCTTTCGGCGCCGGTCCTGCAAGCAATTCAGGATCTCTTCCCGCGCACTCATTGTTCGTCCTCGAGTTCGCCGCATCGCCACAGGTCGCGGAAGGCGCGCTGCGGTTTCTGATAGGCCATTTCTGCCATATTCCACCTCTCCGTTTTTTTATTAAAATTTATTTTTATTAAAATTTTTATTTACAATATGTTGCAGAATTTTTAATACGCTGATAGAATTTGTGTTGAAACTTTTAGATATATGGCGTGTATCTAAGACTTAGCAGAGGATAGGTGTTGATAGAGAAAGAGTCTGGTATAGGCCCAATATTATATTTCAGATTGTGAAACTTTGTGAATGTTAAGTGCGTTTAAATATTAAACAACTCATTTTTTGGGAGGGGGTGACAATCAGAAGTGGAAACGCCAACTGTTGCACCAGAATCCCGCGTCGAGTCGGGTAAAGAGGAACAAGAGGTAGGAGATACAATGGAATATACGCAAAAAGAAACGCAGTACGCGCGTGAAGCTTCTGTTCAGAGCTATCTCAAGGAACTGCGTAAGTACCCCCCATTGAGCCGAGAAGAGGAACAAAAGATCCTTCGCAAGGCCAAACAGGGAAATCAAGCGGCGATTGACAAGATTATTACGTCAAACTTGCGTTTTGTCGTCAGTGTTGCACTGGAATATCAGGGGCGAGGTGTACCCCTTGCCGATTTGATTGCCGAGGGCAATATGGGGTTGATGGAAGCCCTCAAGCGATTTGATGAAGAACGCGGGTTTAAGTTCATTAGCTATGCTGTGTGGTGGATTCGGCAGTGCATTCTCAACGCGCTCAAGCGCACGTCTAATGTGGTTATGCCTGCAAATCGCCAGGAGGATATGGACCGGATGGCGCGTCGCTGGGGGCAGATGACCCAGGAATTGGGGCGCGTGCCCACGCTGGACGAAGTTGCCAGCGATATGAAGATCAGCAACAAACGCGCAGAGCGGGCGTTGCGCTGTGTGCGTCCAGACCTGTCTCTTTCTATGCCTATAGACTCGGCGGGCGAGCAGCCGCTTATGAATATACTCGAGGCCAATGAAGAGGATCCAGATCAACTCGTGATATACCGGGATCAGTCCGAGTTCATATCGCGGTCTCTCAATGATTCTTTAGACCCTCGGGAGCGAGATGTTATTCGCGGTTATTTTGGTCTCGACGGAAATGAGCGCCAGACGCTGAGTGACATTGGCCAGTCTCTGGGTGTTACCCGAGAGCGGGTGCGCCAGATTCGCAACCGCGCGCTTGCTAAGTTGCAGCGATATTTTCGACGGAATGTTCCGGGTGGAAAAGTGGAAGATTTGGTCTGATATCATTTATATTTAAATTAGTAAAGGCGGTTCTGGTTTTGCCAGGGCCGCCTTTACTGTGCGGGTTCTTTCATCAAAAAGGGTTGATTTATTAAAAAAGGGAGTGTAGATTCTATTTGCTTTTTGTATCCTTTAACCCGCCTCATTTTTTTGGGCTTCACTATGAGCCGATTATTAGCATTTCTCGGCGGGCAACTCGCCGCATTTTTCATCCAGGTTTTCCAGATGTTCTGCTATGGCGTCCAGTGCGTGAGAGAAATGCGGCATCTCTACCTGTATCGACATCAGATTATCGGACAGTGTTATGCTATTGGTGTTGGGTCTTTGCCCCTGGTCTGCCTGATTTCGGCTTTTAGCGGGATGGCGATCGCTATTCAGACGGCCTATCAGATGGAGGCTTACGTGCCCGACTATATGGTTGGTGCGCTTATGGTTCGCTCTGTGATCCTGGTGCTGTCGCCTATTTTATTAGGTCTCGTGCTCGCCGGGAGGGTAGGTGCGGGCGTTGCGTCTGAACTCGGCACTATGAAAGTCTCAGAGCAAGTCGATGCGCTCACGTCAATGGCTGTCGATCCGGTGGGATATCTCATGTTGCCCCGAATTCTCGCTGGCTCTATTATGGTTCCAATTCTCGTGATTTATTCTTTTTTGGTCGCCAATATCTGTGGGTTTGGTATGTCGATGATCAAAATGGGTATCACGCCTACAGAGTTAATCAAAGGTATGAAGCTCTATTTTGAGGTCTATGATGTTTTTGTCGGGGTGGTCAAAGCAGTTGTTTATGGTGGGTTGCTGACATTTATGGGTGCTTACATGGGGCTTTGCACCGCAGGCGGTGCGCAGGGCGTTGGACGGGCTGCCACGGCTGCAGTTGTGGTATCTTCTGCGCTTGTTCTCATTCTCGATTATTTTTTAACACACGCGCTGTTATATTAAACTATGACGAATGAAACGGCTATTGAGTTTGTCCAGGTGTTTAAGTCTTTTGACCAACAACCCGTGCTGAAAGGGCTTGACCTGCGGGTTTCTCGGTCTGAGATTACAACCATTTTGGGGCCAAGTGGATGCGGCAAAAGTGTGACCTTAAAGCATGTTATTGGGATTGAGCAGGCAGATGTGGGCAAGGTCGTTGTTGCCGGTTATGACATGGCGCGTATTCGCCGCGGCGAGTTGATCGAATTGCGCAAGCACATCGGGGTTTTATTCCAGTCTTCGGCACTTTTTGATTCTATGACGGTGAAGGAAAATGTGGCTTTTGGGTTGCGTATGCATACTAAGATGACCGAAGAAGAAATTGCAGAGCGCGTACATGTCTGTCTCGATGCTGTGCGGTTGGCGGGTACAGAGGCCAGGATGCCGGTTGAGTTGTCGGGGGGAATGAGAAAACGCGCGGCACTTGCGCGGGCTATTGCGATGGAACCCGATTTTATTCTTTACGATGAACCCACAACGGGTCTCGATCCAAATACATCCAGCGTTGTGGGCGACTATATACTTAAGTTGCAGTCAGAACTCGAGGTGACATCGGTGATCGTTACCCACGATATGCCCCTTGCTCGGCGCGTTTCAGACCAGGTTGTCCTGCTCTATGACGGCAAAGCGGTGGTTCAAGGTGCAATGGAAGATGTCGAGGCATCTGGCAATGAGGTTTTCGAATTGTTTGTTCAGGGCAGGTTGGGGTAATGTATGAGAAATCGCCAGCAAGAAATTATCCTTGGTGTCGTTATATTTTTTTCAGCCGTTATTCTGGTGGTCGGCACGGTTTGGCTCTCGGAGCGCTATGCAGGTGCGGCTGGTGGATATCGCATCCATGCCAGGTTCGACAGTGTGCCGGGGCTTCAAGTGGGCAATCCCGTGACGTTTCGCGGGGTGCGGGTGGGAAAGGTACTGTCTATTGGCCTTGTAGATGGGCTGCCTTATGTTGCACTTGGGTTTGCCTCGGTGAGTGATTTGCCCGAGGATTCGCGTTTTTTACTCAAATCCGATGGTTTGCTGGGTGGGCAGATGATCGAAATTCAGTTGGGAAAGTCGCCGCAGATTCTTGCAGATGGAGCTGTTGTGCAGGGGATTTCTACTTCTGAACTCGATGCGATGGTGTCTGAGAGCAGGCTTATGATCGAAAAAATTGGCAATGCAGTAGATGGTGTCGCCAGTGATAATAATCTCGTGCACCTGGAGAGCGTTCTTTCGCGTATTGACACGACCACGCACTATCTCAATCAACTATTGAACGACGATAATCTGGGGAAGGTCGATAAGATGCTCGACAGTTTGGCGTTGGCGACGGGCGATGCGAGTGGTTTGATGCGGGATAATCGCGAAAATTTGAGCATTGCCGTGACCAATTTGGCTGTGGCTTTAGAACGCCTTGCGCGGATTTCGGCACAGATGGAAACGACTTCGGTTTCAATGCAGAATACATTTACCAATCTCGATGACATTTCCAAAGGGATACGAGACGGACGCGGCACGGTCGGGCGTTTGGTTAAGGACGAAGCGGTGTACGAGCATCTGGATCGCACATTGACGTCTGTGGATAGTCTTATTGAAGACATCAGGCGAAATCCCAAACGCTATTTCCATATTAGCGTATTTTGAGGAGTTCACTATGGTCATAAGGATTCTGCTTTTGCTCGTTGCTCTTACAGCTACTATCTCAGCGACCGATCTGGCGTGGTTTCATTGGAAGGATAATGACGCGATTTCTTTTGGTGGGTTTGTACCCGAAATGCGAGCTGTAAAAGCAATTGTGGGAAAAGGAGATGAGGCGCCGCGCATTGTGTATGGTGACCGGCATGGATCAATTTACGTGTTGGAAATGCAAGAGGGGCGCTTTCGAGAGGTGTGGCGAAGTCCCACACTGAGGGCGGAGATTGCAGAAGTTTTTGTTCTGGATATCGATGTCGATGATGAGCTTGAGATCGTTGCCTATACCGCGTCTGGAGATATTGCGTTTTATCGCGCCAGCGACTTCCATGAAATATGGCGAAGTACGGACGATGAGTTTGCATCGGTTTCGGCCATGGTGATTGAAAATATTGACGACGATCCGCAACTCGAGATGGTGTTTTGTGGCGAGGATGCTGCAGAGAGTCGGAGCTATCGGCCGCCGGGCGGATCGCGCGATAATTCCGACCTGGATCGCGCTGCACAGGTTGGGCGCTTGTTTGTGTTCGATTGCAAAAATCTGTTTTTAGAATGGAGCAGCGAGCAGGGGCTGTGGGCACAGAGTATGGCTGTTGGCGATCTGGACGATGACGGTGAGCTTGAGATTGCACTCAATACGGGATTTGTGATTGGCGCGACTTATCAACGCGTTGAGTGGGAATACCGCGATGGCTTTGGTGAGAAGATTGGCTACGCAGACCTCGATGGCGATGGCATACCCGAGTTGATCGGCGAGACGACAAAGCCCCGTCGATTTATTCGCATTTTTGATGTGGATCTGCAATCTGAGAGTTTTCTCAGTTCTGGTAGGTAGATGCGGTTAGTACGTCGGAGGCTTTAATCTTGACGGTCTCTGGCAAAATGGGTAAATTCATTCTTGAACAAGTTGTCGGAGCGTAGCGCAGCTCGGTAGCGCACCATCTTGGGGTGATGGGGGTCGCTGGTTCAAATCCAGTCGCTCCGACCATAAAAAGTAGGGGTTATGCTTTTATTGCATAACCCCTACTTTTATGATGGCTAAAAATAGGAGGTTTGTGAATGCGAGCCTATGGATTAAAAACCTCAAATTTGCCGTTTCTGACGATCAGGATAATCGGGTTATAAACCGCGTCTCCATTGGCGTCAAAAGAGAATTTGCCCAGGATTGTGTCCAGGTCTGTGATATGCGCCATTGCGTCTCGAATTGTATTTGAGTCAATTGATGGGGCAACGGCGATGGCGTTCGCCAGGATATAGACGGTGGCATACGCTTGTGCGACGAATTCGTCTGGCTCGGAATCGTATTTTGTCATGTAATTTTCGACGAATGCGCGATTTCCCGGTGTGTCAGCCATGCTGCTCCATGACGTAATACTAATCGCACCTTCGGCGGCGGCACCCGCGCGTTGTACATTGCCCGTGGTCAGGGTCAGGGTAATGAAGTGTATTTCAGCGGGGATACCGATTTGACGAATCTGGATCAGAACGGCTTCCTTTTCCACGGGTAAAGCAGAGAGGAAGATGGCGTCTGGATTTAATTCTTTTATTCGGGTTAATTGGTCCGAGAAGTCGGTATCGCCGGTTTGGAAAATCTCTGTGGTTATCACTTCGACACCATTCTGCTGAAGTGCTTCTGTGATCGCCTGGTTGCTGCTCTGGGCAAAGACATCATTTTGATATATGGTCGCGACTCTCTGATAGCCCAGTTTTGCATGCGTGGTCTTGACGCCACCGGGTACGAGGCGATCTACGGTGAGAATCGTGCGAAAGACAAACTTGCCAATTTCGCTGAGGCCATGGGCGGCTGAGGCCGGGCTGATCGCTACGATTTGATTTTGTTGGGCAATGGGAAAAGTCTCTCTGGTTATACTTGAGGATAGCGGACCGATGATGACGGATACGCCGTCGCGATGAATCAGTTTGTTATAAGCTTCCAATGCGCCCTCTGAGGTGCTCTGATTGTCTTCGACAATGGGCTTGAGTTTCATCTCGCCGAGTAGCGATGAATAGTTAATCTCTGCGAATGCGAGTTGGAGTCCGTTGTTCACTACCATGCCAACTGAAGAGAGATGGCCTGTCAGAGGCAGGACCACGCCAATGGGTATTTCTGCGGGGAGACCTTCTAATGTCAGCTGTGCCTTCCCGCCAATGGGCAAGTTGAGCCTCACTTTTTGGCCTTCGTTAATTGGAATGCTGGACCAGGAACCGATCTCGCTGCCATCCTGCCAGGCGCGCGCTTGATAATAACCATTGCCCGATGTGATCTCTATCCGCGCTTGACCATTTTCATCGGTCGTATTTGACCACTGATAATCCGCTTTTTGTCCCGCAATAGAACGCGCAAATTCTACTTTCGCACCGCTCACAGGTGCATCATCCTGTTGTACAGTAGCTATGACCACTGACGTATTTTGTTGTGCGGCCAATTTGCTCAGGGGACGACCAATCTGTTCTTCTGTCCCGATTTCTGACTGCGTCACGCGCTCATTGCCACAGTTCCATATTATTCCTGCGGCAAGGGCTATTGCGATTATAATGCGAATATTTTGTAACATAGTGATCTCCTAAAGCGGTATAGAGAAAATCCCAGAATGTGAGCAAACCATTCTGGGATTTTTTGTGCGAGATGGACGGGTGTTTAGCCCGTCAGTTGTGCGTGAAATTCTGTCCAGTCATCGAGGTTGTTCAGGTTGACGGCGTCGAGAATTGTGCCGTCGTCGTCAATGCCTGCGCCTCCGAGGATGGCCTGGCGGTCATCGTCTGCGTGGTTGTAACCCTCAATTGCCGCGTTGAGTTCTGCAACGGCATTGCTGTCGAGGCTGCCGCCGCTCTGTTCGATAACCCATGCTTCGAATTCCGGATAGGAGGGCAGATTTTCGGTGAGATAGGCGAGGGTGGCATCGCGGTCGAGACCCAGACCATCGAGGACCATCTGGTCGTAACCCATGCCGCACTGGTCATATCCTTCTTCGAGGTTGCCCGTGGCGCCCAACAGGACTTTAGACCACAGGCGAGGAAGATGGAGTACGCCCGCTGGTCCTGCAACGCCTGAACTGATGAGGGGAATTGTTCCTGCCATTTCTTACTCCTTTTGAATATGGTTCATCGACCAGCACACGAACGATTGGGGAGGTGCTGGTGCGATTTGAACCGCGTTTAGAAAATGATTTTTTATTTTGCCAAAATACCTATTTGATCTTTGTTGAGTTTCCATGTATCAACCACACCGTTTGAATATGTTACGGTAAGTTGTGCGCCGATAAACTCATATTGCGTTCCATCATCGTGGGTAAGTGTTACGCGCGCATCGTCAGAGGAGATTTGTCCCGTGCCATTTTGGGTGGTCGTGTCATAAACTACATCTGTGCTATCTGTTGCTATTGAGCCAATTCTGAGTTTGGATTGATATGTAAATGTCGTGCTCTGAAGATCGTATAAGCGGTCGATGACTCTAATGCTCTGTCTGTCGTCCGTTACGGAAAGATGGACCTTAGCCTGGGTGGGTGTGGTTGGAAACCATTCGATAAGACCGCTGATTTGCGGACTCTGGACGATTTCACCCTGTGTGGGTTTGCGAGACTCCAATAGCCAGGTTCCGCGAAGCTCTGCCTGGTATATGGTGTCGTCGCCGCAACCAATCAGTAAGGCACAAAAGACGAGTGTTATAGATGTGCGCAACATAAAAATCTCCTGTTAAAACGAATGAACTCCGCTATATATCCCGCCGCGAACAATAAAAGGGGAATCATTGTGTTGTCAAGGATAAATCGAATGGTTGCTGTTGTTTGTAGCGTGTTCTCGTTCTATATTTTGGAATGCTGTGGTGTTTTTTAAATTTTCAACAGGGAGAATATTTGAGATGGAAGAGATAGCGTATCGGCCAAAGCGGTCGTTGAGAAGTTATTTTGGTATCGCGCTGAGGGGCGTGTGCATGGGGGCTGCCGATGTTGTGCCCGGCGTGTCGGGGGGCACAATGGCGCTGATTACGGGAATATACGAAGAGCTGATTCTTTCGATCCGTTCTTTTGATACGCGATCTGCGCGGTTTCTGATTGGGTTGCGAATAAGAGAATGGCTCGATTACGTGCGATGGCCTTTTTTGTGCGCTCTTATCGCGGGGATTCTCTTTGCGATTTTTTCTTTGTCGCGCGCGATTACTTATTTGCTGGATAACGAGCCTGTTTTGTTGTGGTCTTTCTTCTTTGGGCTGGTGTTGGCATCTGTTTTTACGGTGGGTGGGCGCATTCCGCAGTGGAATTTGAGAACGTTTTTGGGTGCTGTTGGGGCAACGCTGGGCGCGTATTTTTTGGTCGGGTTGGTGCCGGTTGAAATGCCGCATAGTCCGCCGTATATTTTTTGTTCTGCTGTGATTGCGATTTGCGCGACGATTTTGCCCGGTATTTCCGGGTCCTTTGTCCTGGTTTTGCTGGGGCAATATCCGTATCTTCTCAACGCGGTCAATACGCGCGATCTGTTTACAATCGCGCTTTTTGGTGCGGGGGCCGTGGTTGGGTTGATGGCTTTTTCGCGCGTTCTGAGCTGGTTTTTTCGGCATTATCACGATTTGACCATCGCGCTGTTGACCGGGCTGATGCTGGGGTCGCTCAGGAAGATCTGGCCATGGAAAGAGACGCTGGAGACAATGGTCAATCGGCACGGTAAGGTGGTGCCGCTCGTTCAAGTGAATGCGTTGCCCCAGGTGTGGTCGGGCGAGGTGATAGGGGCAATAGGACTCGCGCTTTTGGGTCTGGTTCTGGTGCTCATTCTCGAGCGTCTGGTCGAGCGCAGGTAGCTATATTCTGAATTTTTTTTGACAGGTCCGCGTTTTGGAAAATAGGAGCTTATATAGCAAAGTGCCGCTGGAAAATACATTGTCACGTTACCCTACCAGCGACAGCGTTTTTAGGTATCTCCCCAGGTATGCTCAACCGACTATGTTTAGAACGTCTTTAGGTGGTTTGCAATAAATCTATTTGCACATCTCCTGTTGTGCCATCATAGAACATTTGACAGGACTTCAGGAAGTCCCTGCCCATCAGGACCTTGTGATGCTGACCACCACCAACTAGATCGACCACGGGAAACAGCCCGGAGAGCGTTTCTTCCAGTGCTGGAATATGAATCTGTCCCAAATGTATATTGACCGTCTCTGGGCCCGAAATACCAGCGATAAGAAAAGGCTCTCCGTGAATTGGTAGCCCTATCTGCATAACAAAGGTTTTATCAATACAAGTATTGGAGGCTCCTGTGTCTATTAGTGCATATACTGGTGATGTCATTGTATCCAGATTAGGGTCTGGGTATGTGTCATAATCAAGTCCGACCCGAACCATAATGGTTGGGCCTTGACTAATTAGATTTTCCGGGTTTACGAATCCTACTTTGGTAGATTTTGCAGGCATTGTGCTCCCTCAAAGTTGATAGAGGAAACAGCCCCAAAAACTGTGGGTAATCCACTTCTGTATAGGCTTTCTGTTGCTCCCACTTGTTTTATCAAGAAAGCGTTGTCCCTGAATTTCTTGACAGCACTGATTACCGCTTCATTCTGTGTATCAAAGACACCCCGGAGCTTGCCTTCGTAAACGATAATCCATTTACCAAAGTGCTCAAGCTCAAGACCGTCTTTGCACATTTTTCTGTATGCGGCAATTTCTTTTTTAAGTGTCCAGTCACTCATAGCCACCCTCCTTTGTTGTTACTGTTTAACCTCCTGGACATCTTCACCCCTATTACCATATATAACGGAACCCCCTTTCAAAAAGTCAAGAATTTTCACTTATTAGTGATTGACCTGTAAGGCTCATTCAGCCTTCAATCCGGTTATACCAAAAAATATACAAATTCGCACCTGGCAACATTTGTATATCCGTATCTGATGCACCCCCATATATCCTCGCTTTATCATCGCCCAGAAGCTCTCCATGCCATTTGTGTGTACGTCTCCGCCAGGCATAATACCCGCTGAAGGAGACACCCAGCACTCCCCTCTGTCAATCCTTATCAACTCCCGCCTTGCATTTTCGCTTTTTCCCACCTATCTTTAGAGCAATTCACGGGTGCCATTTCCTTGGCACTTTGCGATATAATTCCCGGGAAATACATTGTTAGTCAAATTTTTTTACTCTTAAACTATCGAGGCAAATATGGCAAATTTAGATTACAAAATTGGCGTGGTTGGCGTTGGGCGAATGGGGGCAAATATTGCACGCCATCTCAACGATGAAGGGTTTTCGGTCGAGGCGGTGTACGATATTCGCACAGAGGTCGCTTCGGAACTTGCCAGCGAGTTGGGTTGTGAGGCGCATACGGAACTCGCGGGTGTAACGGCTGCTGCAGATTATATTATTACGGTCGTGACAGACGACGCTGCGATGGGGACTATTTATGCCGAATCTGGCGATAGTCTGCTGCAAGGTGCCCAGGGTAAGGTTTTTATCAATTGCGCGACGATTACGCCACAGATTCACGTGGATGTTGAGGGTCTTGCAGAGCAGGCGGGTGCAAGCAGTTTGGAAGGGTGCATGGCCAGCAGTATTACACAGGCGCGTGAAGGTACGCTGTATTTGATGTGCGGGGGTAAGCGCGCTGTTTTTGACCAGGCGAGTCCGATTCTCAAATCTATGAGTACAAATTTGATCTATATCGGCACGGCAGGACAGGCTGCTCAGATCAAAGCGCTCGTCAATATGGTTATGAATATCAATACCGCTGGTCTGGCAGAGGGGCTGGGGTTGGGTGCCGCGCTCGGCCTTGATTTGAATATGGTCATGGAGGTGTTTTCTCAAACGGGAGCAAATTCTCGCGTGCTGGAGACCGATGGGGAAGATATGGTCATCCGCGATCACGAATGTTATTTTTCGGCTGACCATGCGGCGAAAGATTCGGGGATTGCGCTTTCGCTCGCTCAGGACGTGGGTCTCAGTCTTCCATTGGCAAAAGCGACAAAAGCCCAATTTGAGCTTTTGAAAGAGAAGGGCAAGGGCGATTTGGACAAATCGGGTGTTGCCGAGTTGACTTTCCCGGGGCGAGATGATTAGAGGAAGGACGATGCAGACAGAAGATCTCATAGCGGCTATTGACCGGGAATGGGTGACGGAACGGACCCTGGAATTGGTCGATATATACAGTGTTACTATGGACGAAGCCGAAGTGTGCCGCGCATATCATGACATGATGCGCGGGATTGGTTTGGAAGTCGATGTGCGGGAAGTCAGTCCGGGGCGGAACAATCTCTATGCGCGTATCGCGGGGCAGGGGGATGGTCCTTCTCTGATGCTCAATGGCCATCTCGATACGATTCCCGTGGGGGACTGCCCGCCCGCTCGTCGCGAGGGCAACCGCGTGTACGGACGGGGGGCGACCGATATGAAGGGAGGAATGGCTGCGGCTTTGGGCGCGGTCAAGGCACTCCTGGAAAGCGGAGTGGAATTGCGCGGCGATTTGTGGCTGACGGCTATTGTGGGACACGAGGAGGTCGAGGCGCAAAAGGATGGGCCGCTGGCGTTGATAGCCGATCGCAACAGTGGCCGGATTGGCGGAGACCGGATCTTGATTGTCGAAGGCCGCGACGCGCTGTGGGTTATGAGCATGGGGTCGATGGTCTTTACCATCACGCTCGAATCGGATGCTGGCGGCAAGCACACGCAGTACGTGCCTTTTGCGGACAATCCGATCCGCTTTGTGGGTGCGCTCATTGAGCGGATCCACCAGTATCAACTCGAACTCGACGACGGACCGGCACACGCTCTTGCCGGCGCAGAGCGGATTGATCTGGGTATTGTCGCGGGGGGCGACTATTTTAATCGCACGCCCCGGCGTTGCACCCTGACCGGGACCCGGCGCTGGTTGCCGGGGCGCACCGCGCCACAGGTGTTGGCGGAGTTGGAAGACCTGGCGCGGCCATTTGCCGAGGCTGGGAAGTTGAGTCTGCGGGTTGAGATGGAGCACGAGCGCGAGCCTTTTGAGACCCGCGCCGAGGATGCGGCAGTGCAAGCGGTGGCGCGGGCGCACACACAGGTGACGGGCCAGGAAGCAGAGCTGGTGGGGATGCGGATTGTGGGAGATGCCAATTTATACGTGCATGGGACGGGGGTGCCGACCTTTTATTACGGTCCCTCGAATGAGACGGCACACGCGGATGTGGAGTGGGTAGAGGTAGATCGGTTGGAGCGGGCAGCGCAGGTGTACGCACTATCTGCGGCCGATTATTGCGGTCTCGTGGGAGAGGAACGATAGAGGTTTACGTTTCGTACAAAAGACAAAAGGGCTGTACATCATGAGATGCGCAGCCCTTTTTTGGTCATCTATTCGTGTCTTTTGGGAGATCGAGGTATTTGACAAAGGCTACTTCGTTGCGGGCTTCGTTGTAGATCAATTCATCTGCGCTCGTTTTGACCATCAACAGGCCAAAGCCGCCCGGGCGTAGCCCCCGGTTTTCTCTGACGCTCATGTGGGCGATGGGATCGTCGGGGTTGTTGATAGCCGCATGGTCGAGTTCATCCATGTCAAAACCCGATCCGGGATCTTCTATGCGGAACATGAGCATGCGCTCAAAGCGAAGAAATGCGATTCGAACCTTTTTGCTTGGATCGAGCTGTCCGCCCCATTCAATGGCATTGGCGAGGAGTTCGTAGAATGACATCGCGATGGTCTCGCGGAGGTCTTCGGGCAGATCGGCTTCTAATTGCATCACAAAATTGCGCATCCGTCCCGCTGCTTTTTGATCGCAGGGCACCAGAATTTCAACCCAGTTTGGAGTTGCCGATGTCACTTCGATAAATGTTTCCTGGTGGCTCACACTGAGGCCATCCTGAACGAGGCGTGTCAATTCCTGGGGGTCTATAGGTTTTGAGATATAGTGATATGCCTGTTCGCGGATTGCTTTGAGGAGGGTGTCCGAGGTGTCATCGGAAGTCATGACGATGACTGGCGGCGGTGAGGGCAGGGTTTTTATTTTCGACAACAATTCCAAACCGTTGAGTCCAGGCATCCAGATATCTGTAAGCAGCAAGTCGAATGAGGTTGTGGCGATTCGGTCATAAGCCTTTGTTCCATCGGTAACCGTTTCTATTGTGTGTCCGGCGTCTTCGAGTATGGCTTCTACCAGCACCCTGGTTGGGCCGTCGTCTTCAGCGATCAGTATTTTGGACATGTTTGGTGCTCGGTTCAAAAGGAAAAGGTGAGTTCTTTGAGCGCATTTTGAACAGCAGACAACTCGTGTTCGAGCGTTTGGCAGGTTGCGGGGGCCTGGCTCAAGTTGTTCGATTTGCCCATTTGCTCGAGTGCGGAAGCTGCCTCGTATGCTGCTTTGGCGTCAAAATTGGCCACGGAACCTTTCAGCGCGTGGGCTGCCTGGCGCAGGTCTTCGGGCGATTGTTGGTCAATGGCACGATGCAATGCGGCGATCTGGTCGGGCAATTCTTCTGTGAAAACAACTACCATTTTTTTTAGAATTTGCTTTCTTCCGCCTACCCGTGTCATGATGCGATCGATGTCAATAGGAGGTGTTTGTAGAGCGGCATGCACATTCAGATTTTGCAGGACGGCAAAGATCTGGTCTGCACGGACAGGGCGGATGAGTGTTGCTGCGGCACCTGCGTTGAGGCAGGGTTGATCGTATTTTTCGTGTGATACGAGACCAATAATGGGAATGTCCGATTGCGCCCGCGCAATTTGCTGTTCAAAATTTTCACACTCATCTATGTCCATCATCGCGAAACGATAAGACAGGGCTTTTTCAGGCGGTTCGGGAACTGCCACAACCCGATAGCCCATTTGCTCGAGTAGCGCGTAGAGCAGGTGGCGGTGGATGGGGTTGCGGTCTATAATGAGCGCGTCACAAGAAGTTGGGAGATGGGCCATCGAATCTGACTCCAGAAATGTAAATAAAAAAAGAGCCATTCACATAATAGGTACAAAAGATTAGCGGTTTATGTCAACCACAATTGTTTGAGCTTGTGGGGTGGCTCGAACTAATATGGAGAAGTAGATTTTCCATTGACTTCTGTTTTTGTGTGTATAATCTTAATGGCGAGATAGTTTCTCGCAATCGCTATTCTGATAGCATCAGGAGGTACTTATGGATCTGAAAGATTTAGATCGTATCCACGAGGAACAGGCGGAGCGACAAAAGCTCAGAAACATTTTTCACCGTTTTGACGAAGGGAATAATTTGAGGAATGGGTTTATTGTCATTGCCATTGTCATCGCCTTAGTCATTGTGATTTACGGTTTTAAAGAAATGAATTTTCTTTTTGAATCTATTTCGGGCGGTGACCCGGTAGAACAAGTAACACCCCGGGGAACAGAGGGTGAATAGGGCTGACTTCCTTTACAGGCACAAGGTCAGTAAAACTAAAAATGCGACAAGAGTTAAAAGTAACCCCCCATCCTGGACGCCTGCTTAGGGCATGCAGGCGTGACGAGCACCCATCGTCATTGCGGCATGCTTAGAGCCGCAATCCAGTTATCATTTCGTCATTACAATGAAAAAACGCGCTACACATACGGTTGATTCTACTGGTGGCTTTCAACAGATTCGGGATGCGTTAGACGCATTGCAGCGGAGTGAAGAGCGTCTTACACACGCGCTCGAAGCCGGTGGGATTGGTCTGTTTGATTGGGATATCCAAAACGATCGCGCCGTGTGTACAGACCGGTATTTCGAACTTTTTGGTTTTCCTCCACGAGATACGATGGTCTCTGAGGCCGAGTGGTTGGCGTGTGTTCATCCAGATGATCGCGATCGCGCACAGAAGGAGGTCAGACAAACCCTTGAAGGACGCGCGCCTTACGATACTGAATATCGAATCGTGCATGCCAATGGCGAGGTAAGATGGGTCAGCAGCAAAGCCAAAGTGTTTTTTGACGCAGGTGAGGAAGTGCCGGTTCGCATGATTGGTGCGATGGCCGATATTACCCGACAGAAGCGGGCAGAAGGTGCGCTTGGCGAGCAAGTGGCTTTTCAGAACGCGCTTATACAGGTCAGTCACGCCGTGCAACAGATGACGCGGCCAGAGCATCTCGAGGTGGTTGTTCGCGTGTGCAGGGAACAGTTGCTGGCACTCGATGTACCAGTTGTCGCCATTGCCGTGCATCGATTGCTCGACCCCAAAACGCATACTTTTGAAACGCACGAGGTGATGCCTTCGGGGCAGATCAATCGCATGGTGCGCGAGGTGCCAAATGTTTACCGGATGTGGCAACAGCAGAAAACAATTTACCGCGAGAATCTCGTAGAAGATATGGGGGGATTGACAGAGAGGGGCTTCAATGCCATAGCTGAGCGATACGGGGTTGAGGTGCGGTGTATTCTCGATATTCCCCATGTGCGGGGCACACTGGCTTTGATGAGTGATGAAATTTCTGCCTTTTCAGAGACTGAAGTTTTGTTTTTGGAAAGTATTGCAGAACAGGTCTCAATAGGCGTTACCCGTTTAGACGATCTCGAGCGCCTCGAGGCACAGAACAAAGAGCTTGAAAATGCCCGTATAGCAGCCGAAGCAGCAAATCAGGCTAAGAGCCAATTTTTGGCCAATATGAGCCACGAGATTCGCACGCCAATGAACGGCATTATGGGAATGATTGAATTGCTCGGCAATACCGAATTGACCGATCGGCAAAAGGAATACGCCGATCTCGCTTATAATTCGGCAGATACGTTGCTCGTATTGCTCAACGATATTCTCGACCTGTCCAAGGTAGAGGCAGGTAAGCTCGAATTGGAAAGCATTCCGTTCGCGCTGAGAGATACGCTTGGCGATACGTTGCAAACGCTGGCTGTTCGGGCGAGTGAGAAGGGGCTTGAATTGACCTATCGGATTGCACCAGAGGTTCCCGACGACCTGATAGGCGATTCCATTCGCCTGAGACAAGTCGTCGTCAATCTGGCGGGCAATGCCATCAAATTTACAGATCGAGGGGGTGTGGATATCGATGTTGACCTGATAGAAATGCGCGAGGAGGACACAAGACTGCGATTTGAGGTGCGCGATACAGGTATCGGTATTCCATTACAAGTACAACAACAGGTATTCAGCGCGTTTGATCAGGCGGACAGCTCAATGACGCGGCAATATGGCGGCACGGGGCTTGGTTTGACTATTTCGGCCCAACTTGTGGAACTGATGGGTGGAAAACTCGATGTGAAAAGCGAGTCAGACAAGGGCAGTGTTTTCTTTTTTGAAGCCACGTTTGCGCGCCGTACCAATGGTGTGTCATACCGAGATGTTTTGCCCGATACATTGCACGGCATGCCCGTATTGGTCGTTGATGATAATAATACCAATCGGGTAATTTTTGAAGAAATGCTGTCCTGTCAGGGATTGAAACCCGCTCTGGCTGAGAATGGTCAAATTGCATTGGAAGAGTTGCTGCGCGCACAACAGGCGGGCAGCCCATATCCACTGGTTCTGCTCGATGCGGAAATGCCCGTTATGAACGGTTACGCGCTCGCACGGCAGATTGCCGCTGATGCAACGCTGAAATACACGCGCGTGGTGGTGTTGACCTCTGCTGGCCGTCCGGATACGGCTTCTACCAGAGAAACGCTGGCCGGGCACTTGTCCAAACCCATCAAACAATCCGATCTTTTTAATTTGATTGCTGGCTTGTTTGAGGAATCTGCACCAGATGCTTTGGGAACGGGCGATGTCATAACGGAAAAGGCGCGGAAATCTCTGCGCATTTTATTGGCCGAAGACGGTCTGGTTAACCAGCGCGTTGCCATTGATATGTTACACCAGCGCGGTCACACAGTCGTTGTGGCAAATAATGGTGTGGAGGCTCTGGAAGCACTTGGCAAAGACGATACCTTTGATCTGGTGTTGATGGATGTACAAATGCCCGAAATGGATGGGCTTGAAGCTACGAAAGAAATTCGCAAGCGAGAAAAGGTGTCAGGAGGGCATATTCGCATTGTTGCGATGACAGCCGATGTGATGAAGGGCGACCGCGAGCTTTGCATAGCGGCTGGCATGGATGGGTTTGTCGCCAAACCACTTCGGTCTCGCATTTTTTACGATGCGGTGGAATCGACCGGTCCCGCCGTGCAACAGACGCTCAATTGGGAGGCATCATTGCAACATGTTGGTGGGGATGAGGCGCTTCTCGTGCGGTTAGCCGAGATGTTTTTAGAAACGAGGAGCGATTTGATAAGCCTGCTTGACGATACAGAAACGCTTCGCCAGGGAGCGCGTGAATTGAGAGAAAACGCCGAATTGTTTTACGCGAATGACGTAAGGGAAGTTGCTGCGACAATTGAAGTGTTGGCAAAGGATGAAAATTGGTCAGATGTTGAGCGCTTTGTGGCAAATTTAAGAGCGCATGTGGAATCCCTTGCAGCCGCGCTCGAGGTGCAAGGAGATTTGGTTCACAAATAGGAAGGAAAACGAGATGGCTTTTGAAGAAACAATGAGGGAAAATATTCGCATTATAAAGCTCGACGGTCAGGTGACAGATCGCGAGATGTCGGGGTTGGCCGATCATGTAACTGGATTGCTCGACAAGAATGAGGGGATGAAAGTGGTTTTAGATTTGGGACAGGTGCGGTGGTTAAACAGCATGGCATTTGGGGTTTTGACCGCGCTTTTACAGCGTTTGCGCAAGGCCAATGGCGATTTGAAACTCGCCAATGCCCACGATCATGTGATCAGCATTTTTGTACAGACGCAGTTGATTAAAATTTTCGATCTGCACGATTCCGTAGATGAGGCTGTCGCGGCATTTCAGACGGCGTGAATCTTTTTCTTGCCTGAGAATGAAATTGTGGTATTTTTTTAGACAAATAGCAAACGGGGCGTGGCTCAGCCCGGTAGAGCGCCTGCTTCGGGAGCAGGAGGCCGGAGGTTCAAATCCTCTCGCCCCGACCAATAGATTTAAGGGGTCGCGTTATTTAACGCGACCCTTTTTTTATTTTCTCGGCAATGTCAATCCAAATGTCGATCCCTTGCCCTGTTCACTTTCGACATAGATCCGCTCGCCGTGTGCATCCATGATGTGCCGAACAATTGACAAGCCCAAGCCCGTCCCGCCCATTGCCCGCGATCGCCCTTTATCGACCCGATAAAATCGCTCAAAAATGCGATCCATATCTGAAAGCGGAACCCCAATACCCGTGTCTCTTACTTCTAATGCAATGCGACGCGTGCGGGTCTGCGTAGCATTTTCACCTTTCTCATGGCCATTGCGACGGTTTTCATCTACATTTTCCACCTGCTTGAAATCCCGCGTCTGAATCCAGATTTTACCCCCTTCAGGCGTGTATTTTACGGCGTTGTCGAGCAAATTTAGCAATGCCTGTTCGATGAGCTTGCGATCGCACTGCACCTGCACATTTTCCTTTATGTTTACCTCAATGGCAAGGGTTTTCTCCCTCGCCAGTGGGCGTATCTGCCCAACGACGGAATTGACCAGTTCCTGTATGGAATATACGCTGGTCTCAAGGGGCATAGCCCCCGATTCGATACGCGACAAATCCAGAATATTTTCTACCAGATTGTGCAGGCGATCCGCATGGGTGTTGATCATTTGCACGAATCGCTGTGAGGCTTCCTTGTCGTCTAAGGCGCCGTCTGCCAGCGTGGATGCACATCCCTTAATGGTTGTAAGCGGGGTGCGCAATTCATGCGAAACATTGGCGACAAAATCTTTGCGAATGCGCTCCAGGCGGCGCAGTTCCGTGATGTCGTAAAAGATAGTTACAGAACCCGCGATATGATCGCCCTGCAAAATAGGTGCAATCTGCACATCGAAATGGCGTTCTCGGTCGTCTGAGCGGGTGAGATCTAAAAATACCGCTTGTTTGGTTTTCAGGGTTTGATCAATCGCATCTTGCACATCCCGATGGCGCACAAGCTCAATGGGCATGCGCCCTTCAATGGCGTCAGACACACCAAATAACTTTTCAAATGTCCGATTGCCCATCAGGATGCGACCACTCTGGTCCGTGACCAGAATTGCTTCTGTAATGCTCGTCAAGACGGCTTCTAAACGCGATTTTTCAAGTGTGATTTGTCCGATGTGCTTCTGGACCTGCCGGCGCATGTCGTCTAATGCGGTGCCCAAATCGCGCAATTCTCGCGTGGATCCAACGCGGAGTGTGCGGTGTTTTAATCTCCCCGAAGCAATGTTTCGGACGAACCATATTGCATCTAAAATCGGGCGCGAGATATATCGCGAGGTGGCATAAGCCAATAACAAGGCGAGGCATAATCCCAGTATCGATACCATCCATATCGCCCGTGAAATCAGTTGTTTTATATGCCCCATATCGCGCAAAGGCAGGGCCAATCTCAGGACATAATGTCCATCGCCGATTTCCGGTACTGCAGTTGCTACATATAATATTTCGGTATTCAGTGTATTGCTATAACGCAAGCTGCTTCCCCGGCCCTGTTGACGTACCGCGCTGACTTCTGGATGATCGGCGTGATTTTCCAGAGTACTCAGATCGGATGGGTCGGTTTCCGAATCGGCCAATACGCGCCCTTTGCCGTTGATCAGCGTTGCACGCACGCCCAAACGCAAGCCCACCTCGTTGACAAGTGGAATGAGTCCTTCATCGGTATTTGGTACATCGCTGAGATGCAAGCGGGCAAAACGCACTTCTCGCAAAAGTCTCTGCTCGAGATGAGAAACCCAAAAGTTGCGTATGGCGCGATCCAGATACAGATGTGTAGATGCCAGTACCAGTACCAGTACAGAAAGGCAAGCAAGCACCCATTTCCAGTGCAAACGCATATTAGACTCTCTCTCGACGGAAGCGATAGCCCACGCCCCGCACGGTTTCGATCCATTCGCTTGCCCCGCCGATTTTTTCGCGTAACCGCCTGATGTGTGTATCGACCGTGCGCCCATAGCCGCTGTATTCATAACCCCATACTGTATCGAGTAAATCGTCACGCGTTTGCACGCGCCCGCGGCGTTCGATCAGGGTTATGAGCAACTTAAACTCTGTGCCCGTCAATTCTAATGGGTCACCGTTTAACAGGGCCTGGTGTGCAGCTTTATCGATAGAGATCGGTCCCATATGTAACCAGGCATCTGTGGTCGATTGTAAGCTACCCTGACTGCGCCGCAGAATCGCCTGCGCTCTCAAGACGAGTTCGCGTGGGGAAAAGGGTTTGACGACGTAGTCATCGGCTCCCAACTCTAATCCCACAATGCGATCTACTTCCTCTTTGCGCGCGGTTAACATCAAGATGGGTATGTGACGGGTTCGAGCATCTTGTTTTAATTGCCTGCACATATCCAGCCCATCAATGCCCGGCAGCATCAGGTCCAGTATGATCAAATCTGGCAGAATTTCCTGAACGCTCTGGAGGGCACGCTCGGCATCTTCTGCTGTTTCAACATCTAATCCAGCCTGATCGAGGTTGTAGCGCACCATTTCCAAAATATCGGGTTCGTCTTCAACCACCAGAATTTTATTCATTTTAATCTCCTGGGATGAAAATGAAAGTACATATTTCTACAGTGTAAATATAATACGGTGGTCAAATTATTGTGAATGTTTGAGGACAAAAACCATGTCAATGGCTTGCAATTGTTCGGTTAGCTCATCTAAGGCGCTTAGTTCGGACAGGTTGACAGGTGTTTGCAATAGACGCTGAATATCGCGATGGTCAAAAATGCGTTGGGGTAGTGTTTCGTAGCCTTTTGCTTCTATGTGAATCTGGCTGGTCGCAGGCACCCAAATTTGAAATGTTCCGCGTGGAGCTGCTGTTTCCATGACTGTTCTGCCAGTGGGGTCAACCGCTCGAACAACGGCTTTGGGGACAGAAGAACTGTCGGTCATTTCAATTTTGCCTCGCACAATAGCCTGAACAGGTTGGGGAGGCGCGAAATTTTTTGTTTGGAAATAGATTGGATTCGTCAATGCCACGCGCGACGTATCTGCACCGTAGCACCGGGCGAGGTACCAGCAATTGACCGAATCTTCGAGTGCTGTTGATATCCGATATTTTCGCGGCTGTTCTTTCAAATTCCAACTCTGGATTACCCGTGCATTGCGAACCAGTTCAATGCGCGTCAAATACGCATCGGATTTTGCGGCTGCCCAGGCGTGAATTGTTGCCCGTCTTTTACGGCCTGCGGGCAATTGGTTGCCAGGTCCGGCTGCAAAGACGGATAATGAGATTAGAGGCCCATTGGTTATCATATTTTGTCCGTTGGCAATTGCGCGCATCAGTCTATCGGCGGTGAGGTCCCCGGGTACTTGTGTGTATGTGCGAAAATGTTCGTCGGAAAAAGCTGTACCCGCAATGCGATATCCCCGATTGAGCAGTGCAAACCATAGTACTTGTGCATCGGGATGCGTGACATCGAGTGCGTCAAAAGCCGGGCCAGCGAGAATGTCGAATAAATTCGATGTGCCGAAAATATCTGTATAGCCAATAATACCGCGATCTAAATGCGCCTGGGCATGCACTTCGAATCCATTTTTTTCAGGGGTAAATAGCCCCGTGGTGCCCATCACCCATTGTTTTCCCCCGCGAATTTCAACATATTTGCCGGGTAGTGTCAGTATCGAATTTCCATTCGCATTCACTGGTAAGGCTGCCCAGTCCAGTCCGCGTGCCCGCGCATTATTGGCAGTGCTATTGAGAAATTCGCCCGCCACCCATCCTCGCGCATGGAGGTCTGCCCATGGCTCGAAGGGCAATTCTACCATGTGTTCTCGACCAGCTTCGAGGTGCAAGACCTGTGGTTCTGGCGGCAAGTGCGTAAGACCGCGTATTGCGGATACGGTGACTGTTTGGGGTGGCACATCAATTGCAAATGCACTGTCGGCAACAAAACCGCTTTCTATAAATCCCGTCTGTAAAATAGTACCCAGAGAATCGGCGACGATTACCCGGCCCCATAGGGGTTGTCCGGTCGCGGTGTTAAAAAGACGACCGCGCAATCGGGCCGCTTTTTTGTCGCCAACATAGGCCCGGGCGCTGAGATGAGCCAACCGCGCCCGCACATAGATGCCGCCCACATTTTCATCGGCGTCGCGCAATGTGGCTGTCGCTGTGCCATTTTTTATTGGTGCCCAGGGGGTTATTTGCCCGCGACTCGCTTGAAAAATAACCACGGCTCCATCATGAGAAACCACACTGTTCTGTCCCGTTGCCTGCATGTGGTGAGGCAGCGCAATAATACTGTCTTGTATGGTCACGCGCACTCTTGAGACGCGCACGCCACGTATGGGAAAATCTGCTGCTTTTACTTGAAGGCCGAGGGGCATTCGCGGTGCGATTTTGTGCAGACGCACATTGTCAAAAGCCGCTTCTTTTCCGTGTATGAGACAAATCACACGCCCAAACACGGCTTTTGTGGGTGCTAAAAAAGTTCCTGTCCATTGTATCCACGACGCGTTTGTTACTTCTGTTGTTGTGCTGCTTTCGCCCACCGCGGTCTGATCTTCTGACAGCCATCGGATGCGTGCAAAAGCCTTTGCGCTGTCAACTCGCGCCCATCCGGTTAAGACATAAACAGCCCCCGGCTGAATATCGACGGGATCGCTGATCAGTGCGGTGGGTTCACCCCGCGGGCCACCCAGCATAAGGACTGAGATTTTGCCGCTTTGGGCGCGTTCGCGTTCGACCATGACCCGCGTAGAATCGGGTACGGGTACCCAGTTTATAGGCATCTGAGATGCTGTTATTTGTTCGAACCCTCCGTTGGGCACGTCTGCCCAAAGGTGTGCGGTAAGAGAGAAAAATAAAAAACAAAACAGACACCAGGGCGGTGAGAGGTAAGACGTAAGAGGTGAGAGGGCTACCTTTTTCCGCTCCAGGACTGATGTCTTTAATCTGTGTTTATCTGTGTAAAACACTCAAATTACTCGCGTTTTTTCTGTGGTTGCTTTTCTCGTCTCACTTTTCCATTACAAATTGAATATCATCCGCCCAGGGATCTATCCGCGTCAGGCGCACGCTTATGAGTTCACCCGCGCTGATTTGTCCCGATATGCGCATGTCAACTTGTAAAGCGTAGTCCAGGATTTCGATCCGGGCGCGCTGGTCCCAGATATTTAGTACGAGTGCGTCAAATACCTGTCCTCTGTGTTGCGAGAGATGGTGGAATATCCAGTAGCGCTCTCGTCGCTGTTCCAGGCGATTGATCAGGCGGAGGCGTTCTTCGACGTAGGGACAGAGTTCTGTCAGGTCGTCCAGAGAATAGGGCAAGGCTTTATTGTCGATGATGGCGACGAGTTGTCGCTGTGATATCAGGTCCAGAAATCGCCTCAAGGGAGATGTGGTCTGGCAATAGGGTTCTACCCCCAGGCCACCGTGCAGGCCGGGTTCTAATGAGATCGTCGCTGCGCGCATGCGCGTCAATACCCGATACCGGTGCAATTGCTCGATGTCCGTGGGTTCTAAGTCGGAGAGGTCGGGCGCGTTTTGCACGCGAAAGATCGCGGGTGCGTTTTGTTCAACACACAATTTTGCGGCTTCGACATTGGCTTTGACCATCAGTTCGCTGACCAGCAAATCGGCGCTGGAGTCGCGTTTTTTTATTTCGATATTTACGGTTCCGTCTGCCGAGATATTCACGCGGCGATCAATTTGGTCAACTGCCACAGCACCAGCTTCTACGCGGTGTATCAAAAGCGTTTCTGCCGCGTCAAATAGGGCCGATAACATCGCGTGCTGGGGGTGCGTTATGTCGTCGAGTATTGCGTCTGCCTCGTCATAACTCAGTTTTTCGCAACACCGGATGACGGAGAGTGTCCAGGTCGGGATTTCCATTATGCCATCTGGTCCCACATCCCACAGGAGGCTGACGGCCAACCGATTTTCATGCGGGATAAGACTGCCCAGATTTTCCGATAGGACGGGCGGCAACATGGGGTATTTTGCCTCTGGCAAGTATAGACTTGCGCCGCGGTTTCTGGCTTCTTCATCGAGAGCTGAATGCGCGGGGATCAGTGTGGAGACATCGGTGATATGCACGCCGACTTGATAGCTGCCGTCTTCCCGAAATTGAACCGATATTGCATCGTCCATATCTGTTGTCGATGCGTCGTCAATGGTCACGGTATCCATATACGTCAGGTCCTGACGATTTGCAAATAGCGATCTGTTGTACATTGCCTGGATCTCGTCCGCTTCTTTGATCAACAGGTCGGGAAAATTCAGAGGTATATCTTCGCGTATCAATTCGACAAAGGCATGCCGGTCCCATACGCCTTCGGCAACTAAGCGATCAAAGGCTTTGCGCGCAGAGATGGTCTCGCCGGTTAGACGTTTCAGCCAGTGTGCATATTTGCTCTGATCGCCGTATATTGCGATGTCTTTTAGCCGGTCGATCCAGTCGTCTTTGCTGGTGCCCTGAAATTGGAGCCATTTCAAAAATGCCTCTCGTTCCGCTTCTCGCTCTTTGTCACGGGCGACCATTTCCAGCCTGTGATTGACCTCTGTTCGATCAACTGCACTAAATCCCCGTCCTTCGGCATCAAAGTGAGCACTTGTTTCCAATGCGACTAAAAATGCCGACATTTGTTCCGATGTCGGCGTGTTATTGTAATACAATTCGGTCAATTCGTTCAGGTGCCAGATTTCATCTTCTTCTACGACGAGTTCCCACAGGTCGCAAAGGTCAATGTCGGCGCTTGTGGTTTCTGCACGATTGAGCCACGTCGTGCCGGCGGATTTGTCGTTTCCGATATGCCCGGTTGTTTGAAGAATATTTTCGAGGGGTACATTGTGAGACGTACGCGCCGATACCGCAAATCTGGCTCTGGTATGTGAGATGTTGACACACACACCCGCCATGAGCCGATTTCTGTAGCGGAACAAAGCTATTTCGTTTTCTTTGGGCAAGGTATTCATGCACGCTCTGTGTACGTGAAGTAAAACGGCAGACGAATACAATCCGTCTGCCGCGAGTCGATGCATCCCTAAATTGTGGGCAATAATGCTTCGGGATGCTTTCGCGCATCCACGTTGGTATGGATTTGCGAGATTACGCCATCGGGTGCGATGAGGTATGTCATGCGTTTGGCAGCGCGGTCCGATGCCGATTGACAAGCTCCATAAGATAGACAGATTTCGCGTTCTGTATCGCACAACAGGGGGTATTCAAATTCCTGTGTTTTGGCAAATTTGGCGTTGGCGGCAACGCTGTCTGTGCTCACGCCCAGAATTTGCACATTTTTAGCTGCATAGTCTTGGATTCGCTCCTGGAATCCCACTGCTTCAGCCGTTCAGCCACCCGTGCCTGCTCTGGGATAAAACCAGAGTACGACGGTTTTGCCGCGATAATCACTGAGTTTTACTTCATTGCCTGTGTGGTCTTTGACCAGAAAATCAGGCGCGGTATCACCAACAGCGAGCATTATATGACCTCCTGAAAAAAATTGAAGTGTTGACAGACGGTGGCAATATAGGCAAACGGGATGTGTAAATCCAGTGGGAAAAAGGGCGAGAAACAGACCTTTACCACATCCCTTGTTCTGTTTATCTTGGACTTGACAACTAATAACTGAGGATTACACATGAAAATCGCACATATTTCCGATTTCCATCTTCGCCACCATCTCGCTGGTGAGAATATCAGGTGCGGGCCTGATCTCATAGCCGAAGGTGCGCGTCATATTGCCGCGCATTCTCCCGATTTGGTCGCTGTTACGGGTGATCTGGTCGATTATCCTCTCGATGCATTGGACGATCCCGATACGGTTGCGCTGGGGGAAAAAGACCTCCATCTCGTGCGCGAATGTTTTGACAGTCTTTCCTGTCCTGTTGCGTATGTGCATGGCAATCACGATCATCCCACGTCTTTTCGCCGCGTTTTTTCCGATCAGCCTTTTGATTTTGATGTGCAGGGTTTTCGCGTGATCATTTTTTTCGATGAGGAGGGAGATCACAATGTGCCGCAGCGCGTTGGAGCGGAACGAGCGCGGTTTCAATCTGTGTTGTCAGATGGCGATCCGCGCCCGCAAATTCACTTGCAACACTATTTGATATTTCCCGAGCACAGCGGAGGATATCCATATAATTATGGCGATGTGGCGGAGTTGAAAGCTGCATTGCTCGCAGATTCGCGCCGCAAACTCGTGCTTAGCGGGCATTATCACGAGGGGGAGGATCTTATGGCAGAAGGCCATATATCTTTTGCGACGGCGCGTGCTTTTCGCGATTCTCCCCATTCCTTTCGCGTGTATGAGATTACGGGTGCGGATATTACACAGGCTGAGTACACTCTGTGAGTGGAGGATGTGTGATTTTCAAGGTGCGACATGTTTTTAGACTAATTGCTGCAATCGTTTTGGGGATCTGCGTTTTTGCGATTTTCCTGGATTACCGAAATGCTTTTCACCGCGCCCTCGATGTGCCGCCAACTTCGCATTATGCCGCCGATATACCCGATTTGATCACGGCTTATCACACGCGGTCAGATGCATCAGATCTCCTGTGGTCCGTGTCCGAAGCCCTCGCGCCCCAACAGCCCATTCGCCGTTTGGTTTTTGCACTTTTTCTGGTGTCCACATCACGGGAGAAGCGCGTTGCCGCATTTTTGCATCAGGCACAGTTTGGTCCCGTGCGCGGTCTCGAGCGGGCTTCCCTATATCATTTTGATATTCACCATTCCAAACTCACGGCTGGCGAAGTGCTTATTCTGTGCGATCTCGCGCAGGGTGCGGAGCTTCCGATGAATGATCCCATTGAGGCTCTGAAGCGCCGCGATGCGCTTCTGTCTGATTTGTTCGCGCGCGGTTTTTTGTCTCAGGCTGTTTATCGCAGCGAGCGCGACCGCGCGCTGTCCCTTTCTGTTAATCCCATACCGGTGAAGTGATGGTTCGCGACGAGGATGTGGTGTAGAGAAAAAAGCAAAGGTTTTATTGCGTATGTCAAAAACAAAATGGTGTGCAAAACTCGATTATGCGAAAACAATTGCCGATCCATTGCGCCGTCGGCTCTATGTTTGCGCGCTTGTGGTCGCAGCATTGCCGCAAGCGAAAAAGTTTCCTTATGTCATCGTTGGTGACAATGCCCTGGAGTTCTACACGCTTGGTGCTTATGCCACTGTGGATGTCGATCTCGTGAGTACAAGGCGAACCGAAATTGGCAATTTGTTGGAAAGCTGGGGGTTTGATCAGATGGGCAGGCATTGGCATCATGTGGGGCTGGATATTGCGATTGAGATTCCCGATGATGTTCTCGCCGGATCTGAAGATAAGGTGACACGGGTCGAGATTGAGGATTTGACTGTCTATATCATCGGTGTGGAAGATCTCATCATTGATCGGCTGGATGCTTATGTCCATTGGGATTCAACCGATGATGGAAATTGGGCGCAGGAACTCATGGCTCTATACCAACAAGATATTGATTGGACATATCTTAAAACCCGCGCGCAAACAGAAGGCGTGCTGGAGGCATTGATTGCGTTCAGAAATCAGGCAGAGGAGGACAGGGGTTGAAAACTGTAAACTTTGATCAGCACGTTCGAGAGATACGACCGCGTGCGCGACGCTATCAACTCGAGCAACGCACGCAGCGACGCCAGCGCCCGCCCCGTCGTCGTCCTCGAGATGCGGATGCACGTCGGGGTCTGATTCAGTTGGCGTTGAAACGTCGGGCGCAGTGGTTGGAAGACGGTAGATTAGAAAAAATCGGCCCCAGACACTATCGCTTGCATCTCGATTGAAATCGATGTCACTGCTTACGGGTAAAATTAGCGATTTTTTGAAGATCGGTGTTGCGGCTGCTGGTCGCGGCGATTTGGAGACTGTGCTGGCGGTGCTGGCGGAGAGGCCAGATTGGTTGTTGCGCGTTGGGTCGCACGGGCGGACGATGCTGTGGGAAGCGGCGTACCGGGGGCGGTTGGCGATGGTCGAATGGTTGCTCGACCAGGGCGCAGATGTCCATGCGTGGGGCTGTCATTTTACGCCGTTGCTGGTGGATATTTCGCCTTATTGCGCGGCGCGGTTTAAGAATCACGATGCGGTTGCCGATTTGTTGTGGGCGCGAGGTGCCACTGCTGATATTTACACGTTTGCGTATCTGGGGAATGGGGATGCGGTTGCCGCGTGTTTGCGCCGCGATCCGGGTCTCGCCACTGCGGAGAGGGTACAGTACGATACGAATGTCCGCGCTACGGTGTTGCACTACGCGGTTGGTGCCGGTTATCTGGATATTGTTTGCTTGTTGCTTGAGTGGGGTGCAGATCCGCGGCTTTGCGGTGACTGGCTGGTGCGGTTTTGTATTTGGCGCGAGCGAGCGGATATTTTGAAGGTGTTGCTCGACGCGGGTCTCGATCCGACGATGGCTGAACTACCCCGTTCCGGTCTTACCTTACAGCCCGTAAAGCCCACGTCCTTTAGGCGTGGGTCGCATGGCGAAGGGCTTCCTTTCTTAGCTTTAGTGTATATGAGCGTTGCCATATCGCTTGACAAAAATGATACATAAGTGTATATTTTACTTATGGTTAAGTCCTTCAAATATAGATTGCGACCAACGAAAAAGCAAGAGAAAATCTTGCTGGCACATATTGACGAATGTCGCATACTATATAACCAGCTTATTGCCGCTCGGATACAAGCCTATGAGAATGGCAAAGAATCGCTGTCTTGCTATGACCAGCAAAAGACGTTGCCTTTGCTGAAACAGCAGCACAATGGTTTTGTGCAAGTATATAGTCAAGTCTTGCAGCAAGTCGCGGTACGTGTTGATCTGGCATTCAAAGCATTCTTTCGCCGTCTCAAAGAGAAAGCAAAGACGGGCGAAAAGGCTGGCTTTCCCAGATATAAGGGACAGAATCGCTATGATTCTATCACCTATCCTCAGTTTTCCAACGGATGCCGATTGGACGACAAAGGCTTGAGAATGGGCAAAATAGGCTGTATCCGCATTGTCCAGCACAGACCTCTTGACGGTATCCCTAAATCTTGCACAGTCATGAGAACAGCGACGGGCAAGTGGTTCGCGTCTATCTCTTGTGATATGGGCGACGCGCCTGAAAAGAGTGACGCTACGCCAGCCGTTGGCATTGACGTGGGTCTCAATTCCTTTGCTGTGACCAGTGACTGCGAACATGTTGATAATCCTCGTTTCTTTAGAAAAGAGGAAAAGACTCTTGCCAAAGCACAGCGCAAATGGGACGCATTGAAAAAGGTCTGTCCAAAGAGGCGAGAGAGAGCACGTAAGGTTATTGCAAGAGTGCATGAGCGTATCCGTAATAAGCGACATAACTTTGCCCATCAAGAATCAAGAAAAATTGTCAATCGTCACGGCTTTGTCGCCGTAGAGAAGTTGAGAGTAAAAAAGATGCAAAAGAACAGGCGACTGTCTAAATCAATAGCAGACGTAGCGTGGTCACTGTTTCGGCATTGTCTCGAATACAAAGCGGAAGAGGCTGGTATTGGATTCAAAGCCGTCAATCCCAGACATACGTCACAAGACTGCTCGGCATGCGGACACAGGGAAAAGAAATCTCTTTCTCAGCGTGTGCATCATTGCAAAGTGTGTGGCTATAAGACGGACAGAGACCACAATGCTGCGATAAACATATTGACGTTGGGGCTACAACGTCAGGCGGATTGACCGCCACGAAGCCCACTCGCAGAGAGCTTTAGCGTTGGGAGTAGTCACCAATCCCGATATTATTGCCCTGCTTTCGAGCCGCGGGGTGGATTGTGATCCGAATCGCGCAGAGGATGGGTGGCCGCCGATTGTTTTTCAGTCTCGCGGCGATCGCGGCGGCAGTGTTGATCGTATCCGCGATTTGATCGCGCGTGGTGCGGATGTGAATGCGCAAAATTACAAGGGGCAGACTGCGTTGCATTGCGCGGCGAGGGCGGGTTTTGTGGAGGTCGTTTCTCTGCTTCTCGATCACGGCGCGGAAGTCGATTTGCGAGATAGTGCGGGACATACACCGCTTATGACTGCGTTGCGTTCGAGGATTAAGAATAAGGATAAGCTCCGTGAGGTGGTTCAGGTTCTCACAGAAGCGGGCGCACCTCAATAGCCCCTCTACTAACGTTGACCGTAGCCTGGTAAGCGTTAGAAAATTGAGTTGTCATACTTCATAACTGATGTTACGCACAGGCACAATATAATGTGCCTGTCATTCTGAGCGGAGCGCAGCGGAGTCGAAGAATCTATATACTTCAGAGGTAAAAGATGCTTCGTCAGCCTATCGGGTGTTGGGCGCAGGAGATTCATTGTGCCCGCCTCAGCATGACAAAAACGCGAGACATGCGTAACATCAGTTCATAAAAAGGAGGAAGCAACAATTCTAAAATATGTCTATTGGGTTTCTGATTCTTGGTATCTGGGATATCTTGTAGATTATTCAGATTATTGGACACAGGGCGAAACTCTGGAAAAACTGGAAGATAATCTGGCTGATATTTATAGTGAACTTGATAATCCCGAGTTGTTTTCAAGTGATAGTACCCATAATGACTTTCCGCTTGATGATGTTCCCGAAAATCATCAAACTGCTCAACTGTTGATTAGGAAGGCGAACGAACATGAAAGCAAGGATCGTTGGAAAGCAACAGGCTGATGTGGTGCCGGCACCAGTGCCAGAGCCGAAGGAGGATTGGGCGGTGGTGAAGGTTCACGCTTCGGCGATGTGTACTGAGTACAAGACGTGGATGGCGGGTGATCGGCGCGAGGTGATCGGGCACGAGGGGGCTGGCGAGGTGGTGGCGGTGGCGCAGCCGGGGCGGGTGAAGGTGGGAGACCGGGTTACGGTGATGCCGCAGTATCCGTGTGGGAATTGCGCCCTGTGCCGCGCTGGCGATTATATCTATTGTGAGGATACATATAATTTTGCCGAGTTTACGGGGAGCCGCGATGGTAGTGGTACGTTTGCCCATTATGTGGTCAAGCCTTCCTGGCTTTTGTTGCCGATTCCGGAGCGGGTTACTTATGAGCAGGCGACGATGGCGATTGACGGTATCGGCGCTTCTTTTGGGGGCATGCAAGCTATTGGCGTGGGTGCTTTTGATACGGTACTGATTACGGGTCTGGGTCCGGTGGGGCTTGGTGGGATTATTAATGCGCGGTTTCGCGGGGCGCGGGTGCTGGCGGTGGAGCCTGCGCCGTGGCGCGCTGCTCTCGGTCTCGAGTTGGGCGCAGAGGTGGTGTTGCATCCGCAGGATGATCCGCTTGCGCGTATTCGAGAATTGACAGATGGTCGCGGGGTTGATTGCGCGGTGGATTGTTCTGGTTCGGTGGCGGGCGAGCGGTTGTGTATTGATGCGGTGCGGCGGCGCGGACGGGTGGCGTTTGTCGGCGAGTGTTCCCAGGATTTGCCGATCAGGGTGAGCCCGGATTTGATTCGCAAAGGGTTGCTGGTGTCGGGAAACTGGCTGTATAATATGCAGGATTATGAGGGCGTGATGCAGGTGATCGCGGAATCGCCTCTTATCGATAAACTGATCAGTCATGTTATGCCGATGAGCAAAATTCAGGAGGCTTTCGGTCTTCTGGCTGCTGGCGAGGCCGCGAAGATCGTGCTTCATCCCTGGGCGTAGTGCGTTTCTTTTAGCACGCTTTCAAGCCATGCTCTGGCGCGCTTGCGATACGCACTTTCTCTATGCATCCACAAATCGGTATGTGGGTGGACGATATTGCCTTCGGGAATGTTGAATATTTGATCCGTTGGCACGTTCAGGAATGTGAATCGCGCCAGGTCGAGGTGCGCTTTGAGGTATTGATCTCTTATCCTGCTGGCTTTTAGACCGCAGATGAGCACGGGCCGGCCTTTGAGACGTGTGAGGCGGGTGAGAGCGGATGCGCGATCGCTGTGTGGGTAATCCCAGTTCCGTTCGCCGTCAAAATGGTCGTGGGTGAAGAGGCCTTTCCAGAAGGCTGCAATTACATCGTCTGCAAGGCCGATGTAGCTGGTGCCAATAGCACCGCGCGAGAAGCCGCAGATGAATATGTTGTGCGGGTCGCCTCCAAATTTTTCACAGATCCGCGGGAGATTGGTCTTGCAGTAGGTCACGGTTGCCTTTGTGTCGCCCCACCATGTGACGGCGTTTTCTTTTTTGCCTTTTTCTATATATGGCATGGTTATCCAGATAAATCCTTTGCCTCCACTTATCCCATAGCCCAGGTTCGCATCTTCTACCTTACCCGTTGATTTGCACGGTTCCCATTTGTTGCCGGTGTATTCGACGATGACGGGGTATTTGCGCCCGGGTTGCCAGTCTATGGGAAGGTATAGCGCGTGGTGTACATCGGTCCCTCTGTACTCTGGCGCGATTTGACGCACACGCTTGCCCGGGCCAGGTGTTTCATCGGTCATAGCAGGTGTAATGAGGTCTAATGGCATGGTCTCATATCCCATCATCTTAACCGATCCAACTGTCCCTTCAACTCTTCCCATGTCTTCGGCTTCCATGCGCGTGCTCTGCGCTGAGCCTCGGCGATCTGCTCAGCCGTCATTTTCGCGGCAAGCCTGTCACGGGCTTTTCCCGCATCTTCATGACCGTTGGTGTCGGCGAGAAGAAAAAAGGTGTGTGCGGCAATATAATCCGGGGGCACACCCAGGCCATCGGTGTACATATAGCCGAGATTGAATTGTGCATCGGCGTCACCTTGTCCAGAGGCAAGGCGATACCAATCAATGGCTTTAGAATAATCCTGCGGAACGCCCTTGCCCTGGGCGTATGCCAGGCCGAGGGCAAATTGGGCCTGTGGGGGACCCTGTTCAGCAGCGAGGCGATACCATTCGACAGCTTCCGAGAGGTCCTGGGAAATGCCCTCACCCTTGGCGTACTTCACGCCGAGGGTGTATTGCGCCCTGACGTTGCCTTGCTCGGCCGCACGGCGGTACCATTCAACAGCTTGAGCATAATCCTGTGGAATCCCTTCGCCGTTAGTGTACATCAAGCCAAGGGTGAACTGGGCATCGGCGAAACCCTGTTCAGCAGCACGACGGAACCAGACAATGGCTTCAGCGTAATCCTGGGTAACGCCTTCGCCGTTGTAGTACATATAGCCGAGGTTGTATTGCGCAGGAGCATAACTCTGTTCAGCAGCGCGGTGATACCATTTGAGGGCTTCAGAGCAATTCTGGGGGACTCCTTCCCCATTGTAGTACATTGAACCGAGGTTGTATTGGGCATCAGCGAAATCCTGTTCAGCAGCGCGACGGTACCATTCAACAGCTTTAGAAAAATCCTGGGGGACCCCGTCGCCTTTGTAGTGCATATAGCCGAGATTGTCTTGCCCTTTAGGGTTACCCTGTTCAGCAGCGCGACGATACCACTCAACGGCCTCAGAAAAATCCTGGGATACCCCTTCCCCATTGGCGTACATCCAGCCGAGACTGCATTGCGCTTTGGCGTCACCCTGTTCAGCAGCGCGGTGGAACCATTCGAGGGCTTTAGAAAAGTCCTGGATAACGCCCTTGCCGTTGGAGTACATATAGCCGAGGTCGGATTGTGCATCGGCGAAACCCTGTTCAGCAGCGTGGTGGAACCATTCGAGGGCTTTAGAAAAGTCCTGAGTAACACCTATGCCATTATAGTACATTACGCCGAGGTTGTATTGCGCTTTGGCGTCACCTTGCTCAGCGGTGCGGCGCAATTCGGCAATTTCATTGTTTTCTGTTTCCGGGATTAGAATAACGAAAGCGGCGACAAGAGCTACTGCCACGACAAAAATGAGCGTGTACAGCGCAGGGCCGCGTGCAGTCAAGGACATTTCTGATCTCCTGCATTCAAGCCTGTTCAGGATTCCAAATTATCGAGCCAGCGCGCGACAACCCCACTGCCTTTTTGAATTTCGGAGATGGCTTCGTGGTCGGGTTGCTCTTTTTCGTCGATCAGTCCTTTTCGGCGGAAACGGTTTCGGACATAACCGCCGCAAAGATGCGCGCCTATTGCGCCGGGATTTTTCAGGAGGCCGTAGAGGGCCTCAGCATACCATTTCCCATCTGCAAGATAATATTCCCCATCCAGATATTTTCCGCTGTCATCCGCGATGGTTTCCCGCGGGCGAGATCCATCCGCCCATAGAACCGGCTTTCCCGTGGCTGCGTGCCATTCGTGCATGTGTGTGACCGGATCTCTGAAGTCCTGAAAGCTGAGTACGTCAACATACGGTTCGGCAGCCTGTACAATTTCCATTGGGAGTGCTGCAAGTGCTTCGTATCGGTCTCCCAGGATCAAGTGGTGGGGATCATAACGGCGAATGGCGTCGTGGGTGATTTTGTAGTATCGCTGTGCCATGTTGAATAGTTCAGCCCGGCCTGCTTGTGATTCCAGTCGCGTGGGATCAAACATGGGGCCGCGCCATGCCGTGTGTGGGGTTCGGACGTGAACCCAGGTTGGACAGTCCGAGTAAAAATAGCCGATTAAGTTTGGTTCGTCCCTCAGTCGCGCGCATTCGGATCTGGCGACATAATCACACCAGTCCTCGAAGTCTTTGCTGAAGATGTCGGGATTTCTGTGCCATGTATTCCACTGATGTGTTTCGATGAAGGGCAGCAGGTGGCAGTAGGGCATTGATAGCGCGCGATATTCTTCCAGGGTGAAACTCGGACTGTGCGCGTGTTTTAAGATGGTCACATCCTGTACCCAGCCGACGGTGTTGAAACCCCAGGATTGCAGGTTGGGAGATACGGATTCGCAGATCCATTTGATGCTGTTGTTGTCGTATTTCTGTTTCCAGCGGGGCAGATTCTCAGGATACAGCAGTGGAGAGGAGTCGATGTGATTCAGTCCGACTGAGAAGAACGGCTGTCGCTCTGGCGTGAGTAGAATCCAGCGTTCTCCGAGTTTTGCGAGGGTGAAGAATCCTTCGGGGGATGTTTGGGTTGTTTCGACTGTTTCCAGTTTTTCATGTTCGGTATTCATTGAGACTCCTTGGCGAGTTTACGATTCCACCCTTTGTTGGGATAGGCTGGACCTGCATCTACGGATATTCAATGATAGCAGTAATTGCGAGAACAATCTCCTCCATCGTTTCTGGCGAGACTTCTCCCAATTTCCGAATGAAGCGTCTCCTATCCATACCACGCAACTGCAAAGTATCGACAGCGGAGACTTTTGTGAGGCTATTGGTAGGATCCGGTGCAATCCGCACATGCCAGATATTGGGTGCGAAATACGCCTTCCAGTCCGTAATGGGGGCAACCAGCTTGATGGGTAAACGTCCAACCGCATCAGAATTTACCACCACCGCAGGACGGGTTTTTTGTATCTCCCTGCCTACAGTTGGGTCAAAATTGACAAGCCATATCTCTCTTCGTCGCGGGGTGGAAGTGCTATGGCTCAACAATGTCGCCTCCCTGCCAAGCTTCGCGTTCTATCCGTTCCGGCTCCTGCTCGTAGTACTCTACCATTTGTTTCGCTTGCTCTGCAAGTCGCTTGCGGCGTTCTGCAAGCGGCAACTTCATATAGGCACGACGCTGAGCAAGGGACAATCCCTGATCCATTTCTGCTTGTTGTGTTTGTGTAGCCATGGTTTTTCTCCTTTGATTAGCAGCAATTGCCCTGTTAAACGTTGACTTTGTACTTGAGGTCGTTGGCTTCATCACCCGTTATGCCCCGAAATCCCCAGCAATGCGGTGCTTGTTCTTTGATGGTGATTTCGATGTCTATGGGAGAAATAGATAACTGGCTCTCGATTTCTTTGAATAGCGTTTTGATCAGGTTCTTTTGGGTTTCCACCTGGCGACCAGCCATCATGTTGATTTCTATTACGGTGTATGCATCCGTGCGACCCCCGGGATAATAAAAATCCTCTTTGGCCATGGGCACAAAGCGATGCGCTCGCTTGTCCTCTGGCATACCGAGGACGGATTGCATACACCCGTGGATCACATCGGATAATTTTGCTTTTATGGGGTTCAATTTTTCTTTAATTCCATATACGACGATCATTTTCATTCCGGAAAGTAAGAGATGCTCCATAACCAAGATAGAACCAATGGATCTTTCGTTGGATAATTGATCTGTCTGTAACTTTGTCTGTCAAATCAAATCATCAAGCTCCTCAATGGGTGAGAAATATCCCGCGTTAATAAATTCTGCTAACACCCGGTTTCCTTCATATAACGAGATGGTGGATCGTCTGACAAGCGAACCAAGAACACCAACACTTCCCGAAACACGTACTTGTTCACGAAATCCGATCTGACGAGCCTTGCGATCATCAGTGAGCAGTTCATGGTTACGGCATACGGCGATAGCCAGGCAGTCAGATTCACCGTTGCCCAACTCCAATCTATAACGTTGTGAAAGATAGATTTCTTTGGGGTCTGTGATATCGATTTGATTCATCCACGATAAGTCTGTTTCAGGAAATAAGCCTCTGCTGATACCCCGTTGAAACTCCTCCCTGACTGCTTGAACGATCAATCCACGACTGCGGCAGAATAATTCTAATAGTTGAAGGTGGTTTGTACGTGCAAAATTAGACAATACGGTATTGTCAATAATGATCACTTCGAACGTCCCATTTGATCAGCAGCAGCAATTTCAGCTTTTAGTTCATCAACAGATTGGCTTCCTTCTCGCAGTGGAATGCCCTGTTTGAGGAAGCGTTGTCGCAGTTCTTCTCGATGGAGACCGAGAAGTTCTGCTGCCTTGCTGAGGTTAATATCACGATCGAGATAAGCACCGAGCACAAGTTTTTCAAGACGTACGGGGTTTGATTCGTAGAAATGATGGAGTACATCATCTATCAAATCGGGATCCGTTTCGCTCATTTTTTCGAGTTGCTTAATTTGCCAGGAAGCCATTTTACTAATCCTGTGTAAAGAGGGTGAACAACAGAAATTTCTGGATCAGTTTGTCCATTAAAATATGGGCAAGGTCGGTATAAGTAGCAAGTCCAGATAAGAAATTGACGTTATACATGTTGGTTGCGAGTAATAATACCGCAAGATTACTGACTTTTTTCAGAAATATATCTCTTAAACAGTTGACAAGATCAGATTACCCCATCCGGAGGCTGCGGTCTTCAAGGGGCAGGTCAATGCGGATGTTGCCGCGGCGGTGAGATTCTCTTATGGCAATGCCGATTTCAAGAGCTTCGCGGCCAAACTCGCCGGGGCAGATGTCTTCGCGCCCCTGTTCAATAGAGCGACAGACGCCTTCGATGGCGTCAACCATTGAGCTTCTGGGATGCCAGGGTCCCGGGAGGTGCGTCTGGGTGGGCGCACCGGTTTCGGGATGTGGGGTCCATATCTCAAACTGGGCATGGGCGTTGCGGGAGATAATGCGGCCGGTTTCGCCGATGAACTCCAGGGACCAGGCAAAAGGCATGGTTTCGGAGCGGGAGTTTAAGATGGTGCGGATGCCGTTTTCATATACGATGATTCCCGATCCTGGAATGTCGGAATTAGACTGGGCTTGTTTGTCTGTGTCGATAAGGCCGACTACCCATTGGGCTGGAGCACCGGCAAAGAGGCGGAGTAAGGATAGGGTGTGGCTTTGAATATTGGAAAGGTTCGAGGGACTGTGGCAGATCATTGATTTTAAGGGACCAATGGCGCCGTCGGCAATGAGCCGGCGGGCGTTTGTGTAGTAGCTATACCAGTTGAGATGACAGGCCATTGTGAGGATGACGCCGTTCCTGGCGCAGGTATCGATCATGGTATCGGCATCGGCCAGCGTGCGGCACATCGGTTTGGTGGCAAAAATGGCTTTGACCCCCAGTTCGGCCAGACCGACCGTGATTTCAGCGCGAGGTTCGGGGCGGGTGGTCAGACAGACCACGTCGATCTGTTCTTTTTCGATCATCTCCCGGTAATCGGTGTAGAGGGCTGATACGTCCCAGCGCTGTTTGAAGTCCTCGAGTTTAGCGGGATCCTCATCAGCGGCGGCAACGAGATCAATTCCCCTGGCTTCAATCATTGCAGGCGCGTGTGCCCAGGGCCATGGGTAATGGGGCATTCCAATGTGTTCGTCGTCAATGGTGCTTCCCATTCTGCCGCATCCTATAACAGCGCCTCGATAGGTATTTCTGGGAGCGGTATCTCGCACGGTCTGAAAGGCTTTGCCTCTGGGTTCGGCCATTGCGTTCTCCTTGCGATGGAGATTTCTGGATCGGTTTGTTTATTAGAATATGGGCAAGGTCGAAATGAATAGCAAGTTAGATCAGAAAGAGGGAAATTCTGAAGTTCGGTGTTGGTTGACTTTGGTAAAATGGGGTTGTATTTTCGGGCGGGTTTATATGTTGTACCGATGCGGCGGATGTGGATTTTGGGGATGTATAGTCGTTGGGGGAGAATATGAAGATTACCGAGGTTAAATATCATCGTTTGCGCTATCCTGTGACCGAGAAGTACGGAAATTCTTTTACGTGGAATACGGCGCGGTCATCTATTCTGGCGGAGGTTTTCACCGATGCGGGCATTACGGGATGGGGGCAGGGGACGGGGTCGCTGAGTGAGTCGGATATTCAGCGGCATGTGATTGGGAAGGATCCGTTCGATTGCGAAGTGATCTGGGACGCGCTGAATAATGCGAGGAATCTGAGAAATGTGGGCGCGACCAGCGGCGTGGATATTGCGTTGTGGGATATTATGGGAAAGGCGCTTGATGTGCCGGTTTATCGCCTTCTGGGGGGCGCATTTCGGGACCGTATCCCCTGCTATGCCAGCGGGTTGTTTAGGAAAGACAGGCCGGATAACACACAGGCATTGATGGATGAGGCCAAAGGATATGTGGATCAGGGTTTTCCCGCGATGAAGATGAAGGTTGGGCTTGGGAAGGTTTATGATGAGAAGAATGTGGCTGCTGTGCGGAAAGCGATTGGCGATGATATTCTTTTGTGTGTGGATGCAAATCTCGCCTATGATGTGGGTACGGCGATAGAGGTGGGACGCAAGATGGATGCGTACGATCTGTTCTGGTTTGAAGAACCGATTTCGAGGGATGATGTGGCCGGGTATGTAGAAATTAAAAGGGCGCTCGGGATGCGGATTGCGGGATGCGAGGGTTTGCAGGGGCGGTGGGCATTTCGAGAGTTTATACAGCGAAGAGCAGTGGATATCGTGCAGCCGGATATTGCGATTGTCGGCGGGTTTACCGAGGCGAGAAAGGTTGTGGCGATGGCCAGTGCCAATTATATCCAGGTTATGCCGCATATGTGGGGGGCAGTCGTTGGCCTTGTCGCTACCCTGCACTGGCAGGCGTCGATGCCAGATGCGTTCGGTTCCATGAATCCAGTCCCTTCTTTTTTTGAATGCGATATGACTGAAAATGGGCTTCGAACAGAATTGGCCAAAGAGCCTATTTTGCCCGTGGATGGTTTTCTCGCGGTTCCTCAGGGTCCCGGGCTGGGGATTGAGATTGATCGGGATGTTCTTGAGAGATATTCGGTTTGATACGGTGTCTTTTTAAAGGAGCGATGCGATGGACGAGAAACTGAGATGTTTCGCGGAGAATGGGTATGTCGTGGTGCAGGGGGCACTTTCACCGGAGGAGGTGGCGGCGATTAACGAGGGGATTGATGCCGATGTGGCCGCGCACCCAAAGGAATGGGAGCCTGGACCGCGTCCGGGGCATATAGCGGTAGGCTGCAGGGCACCGGAGTTGATGCACAGGACAGAGGCGCTGGATGGCGTGGTTCACCATCCGTCGATTGCGCCACTGGTGCGCCGCATTCTCGGAGAGGGTGTTCAGTTTAGCAGTCTGAGTTTTTTGCGGCGCGAGCCGTGTGCTGCCGAGCCGCCGGAGGATATTGACGGCGGCGATCCGCTCTGTCTCTCGCGGCAGTGGCACCGGGAGTACAACGGTATTGTGGAGGGTGCTGATCGAAATGAGTTTTTCGCTCCGGCGATACAGGTGATTTACTATCTGGACGATGTGGATGCCGAGTCCCACTGTACGAGCCTTATTCCAGAGAGTGCGGAGACCAAGAGACAACTGCCCAAGACGCGGGATGGCAAGAGCGGATGGGGTGAGGGTGTTTTGCGGATTGCCGATAGTGAGACGGCGTATGTCGATCCGGATAAACCGATCTGGACAGATTCTTTTGGTCGCACAAATCCTCGACGTATTGGTCGGGCCGATGTCCATGCTCCGGCGGGGTCTGCGGTGGTGTTCAATATTGCCAGTTATCACTGCGGGACTGTCCGGCAGACGCAGCGGATTCGGCGCACTGCGCATCTGATGTATCGGCATCCAGATCCGATATACTCGCGGCACGCGCTGGGTCCTGAATGGGAGAGTGTGGCGGCGTTTAGAGCCGCGCTGCCAAAGCGATCAGCGATTGGATAGGAATAGGATGTGGGACTCACTGCGAAAGATTTTCCAGGAGGATATTGAAGCGTTGCAGGAGATCACGGGAAGAAATTGAGAGGGCTAAAAATGTTTTCAAAGCGGGGAGTCTTGATCTTGATTTTTTGGGTTCTAATTCCCCTATCGGGGGAGTCGTCTAAGACTATCTCCATCAGTCCCCAGGAGAGCGATTCCCTTCTCGCCTTGTGGAAACACCAGGTTATGGTAAATCAGGAGAAAGAAGCTGGTGAGACGTTGCGCCTTCTCCTGAAATCTGGTCGCAATGAAGCCGAACTCATGACCCAACTGGGAAATAGCTTTCTTCGGGCAGGTCATTATGCGGAGGCCCAGAGGGCTTTCAAAAGGGCAAAGTCGATTGATGAGAATTACCTGGAAGCGTATGTCGGATTGGGGATTGCGTACGTGGAAGAACCCGCACGGGGGTTAGGTGCATTCTACAACTATCGTCGGGCCATAAGAGAGGCAAAGCAGGCCGTCAAAATCGATTCCACATATGGTCCTGCTTATCGACTCCTGGGTGAAATTTACAGTCGCTTCGAGGAAAACCCTGAAAAAGCGATTGGATACTTCACGCGATATGTTTTATTGGAACCTGACAATCCCGACGGACTCTATTATTTCGGCCTGGCCTGCGTGCGGGCCGGGGACTACGAGAAAGTCGATCGGTTCATTGCGCCCTTCCTGAACACCCATCCAGAAGCGACGAAGATTTTACCGATTGTAGCTCAGTCCCACTTTTTGAATGAACGCTATGTTCAAGCGCTTGAGGTATTTGAGCGGTATCTCCAAAGACTTGATGAGTCGGAACGAATGTTCTATACAGATATCTCTATGGTAGCTTCCGATAGAGAACTCGAGGAATACCGCGCGACGCCGGAATCGGATAAAACGGATTATTTGCAGAATTTCTGGAATCAGCGTGATTCTGATATTCTCACCCGTATCAATGAGAGAATCATTGAGCATTACCGCCGCGTCTGGTATGCTCGGACCTTTTTTTTCAATGGTATTCGGCCCTGGGACCAGCGGGGCAAAGTCTATGTCCGATATGGTGAACCCGATTATCGCTCGATGTCAACCCGAAGACATTTTACTTCCGATCCCAATGTGGAAACGGTCCGCACGCGAATGGCAACGGCTCTGTACGGCCCCGATGCGGCTTATCTGACCTTTACGGGTCCGATTTTTCCTGTCCGCTCGCGCCGAAGTCCTGGCGAGGCGGTGCGATTTGGAGCCGATTCGGATGATGCACAATCAGACGTATCCAGCCAACCTGGATCCTCCGTTGAGGAACTGGATGCCGATATCCCGGCTCTTCCGGATCCAGAAGAAGAACTGGAGGAAATACCCCAGAAAACAGAGAACGAATTTTTGATCGGCAACCTGGAAAAGAAATTGAATTTTGGGGGTTATTCACCCGTTACATTGGGAAATGAATCGGCGACCATTCCCTGGGAGACGTGGACTTATACCGGGATTGGGAGGGGGTTCGAGATTACATTTACGGATGACCGGGGCACCGGCAATTTTGGGTTTGCTCCAATTCCTCCGCCAAACCTGGATGCAGATGTTTCACAACTGGCGCTGATTTCCGATTTCGCACCGCATGTCGTATTCCAGAACGCGGTTGCTACCATTCCCGATCATTACCGTCCTTCTTTTCAGCATGCCCCCCTGGACTTCTATTATGACTTTGCTGGATTCCGCGGAGAGGAGGGGAGCACGAACCTGGAAATCTACTACGCAATTCCAGGCGAACAGATTCAACTTCACCAGGATGCGGACTCCGCGTTTGCCTATGCCCGTTGTGCCGTTGCTCTGGCCTCAAGCGGATTCAGAGAGATTCACAGAAACGCCATTGAGCAGACATACAGGGTGTCCAGTGATTTCGATGAGAAAAAGGGATCCTTCATGCCCGAAATACTTCGGCTACAGGTCCCGCCAGGTAAGTACGAACTTCAGGTCCAGGTGAAGGACATTTCCAGCAGTCGAACCGGAATCTATCGGCAATCCCTGCAAGTGTCCGACTTCTCCGATGAGCATCTTCGTATCAGCGATATCCAGATGGCTGCAACAATCGCCGATACGGGTTCGGTGGAGAAATTCAGAAAGGGAGATGTCTGGATTATTCCCATGCCCACACGTACCTACGGCGAAGGTCAGAAGGTTTTTGTGTTTTTTGAAATCTATAACCTGAAAAGCGATGAATTTGGTCAGACCCGGTACAGAACGCAGTTTCGAGTCCGGCCAGTATCCGAATCATCTATCGGCGCCCTCGGCATATTGACATCTGGATTGCGCTCGCTTCTCAGAAACCGCAAACCACAGGTGGCGATCAATTATGAACAGATTGGTTCGTCTGAGGACGTTGAAACAGCCTACTTTGAACTCGACCTTAGAAAGACTAATCTAGGGTTCAAAGCCCTCGAGGTTACAGTTACCGACCTCGTAAGCAGACAGACCGAATCTCGGGAGGTGGTCTTTTCCTATGGTCGGGGGCGGTGATCGGTTTTCCGCGGTGTCGGTGCGTTTTATCAGGGGCAAAAGGTCTTCTAAAAAAGCCTGCCATTGATCAAGGTCAGGGGCTCCCACAGATCTCAACGACTTCTACATCATCGAACCACGTCCACTCCTCCCGGTTTAACCCGTTGGTGATCAGGTCGATGACCGTGCCGTCGGTGTCTGCGGTGAAGGTCGTGTAGAATGGCCGCCACTGGCTTTTCGTCGGTGGCAGCGGCCACCGCATCCCGCCGATGCTCCACATTGGCCGCCGCTGTTCGCCCTTCTCGTCCTCCCAGTCCGAACGGTACCATCCAGAAGCCCTGTAGCGCCTCCCTTTCACCGTGGGGACCTTCGTTCGAATCCCTCCGGTGTAGGCCCGCCCTACAGCCGCGGCTTCGCTCCCGTTCCGGCTGGCATGCGGGCTCCACGCGTGAATGGCGGGGACATCTTGCCAGGCCCCGTGGGGCTCCCATCCCGCTATCTCGGGCGGCGGTCCAGGCACTCCCGTTTCGAAGCCCGCGTTCTCCACGAGGTTCTCGCCGGGTCCTGTCTCGAGGAGATGCATCTGCGTGCGGATCCAGGGTGCCAGGACCGGGTGGGAGTTCAACTGATCCCTCCAGAAAGTCGCGACCTCCTCCTTTGAGCGTGATTCCAGCATGTGATGCGTGATGGCGTCGAACGCCACATCCACCGACGGGTCGAAGCCCGCCAGGACCTCTCGGCGCAGCGGCCTGAGGAACCGGTCCCAGGTCTCCTCTGGCGAGTACCGAACTGACATCAGCCATCCCGTGCGGTCTTTCGAGATGATCTCCTTCCACATGGCCTCGAACGCAGATGTCAGGCCGATGCCGCGTTCCGCCTCCAACATCACCTCCTCGGGAGTCCGAGCCAGGATCCACGTCTCATCCGAGAGTTCCTGTGTCACGAGGTACTGATCGGCATTGATGCGAAGCCACCGGTAGTAGGTTTGTACGTAGTCCATTCGCGCCTTCTCTTCAAGGGTCCCCGGCGCGGCCGATGCCTCGGTAATCGCCTTATCCATCACCAGCAGATCGTCCCTTTTCAAGTCCTCGAGATGCGCCTTCGACCGCCAGCCACGGCCGGTGTTATAGCGGATGTCTTCGCCCCCGCGTTCCCAGATTTTCTCCCAACGCTGGAAGTAGGTCCGCATGGCCGGGACAGACGCCTCTCCGTAAGCAAGGCGCAAATACTGATCGACTGTTGCATCTACGTCCGTTTTCGTATCCCAGAGTAGCCGCGCCAGCGTGTAGAATTTCGGTCCGCCTGCGGCCCAGATCGTGATATCCTCGCAGTAGTATCCGAAACCTCCCATCGCGTGCGACAGGTTGACCACATCCTGGACTGCGTGGGGAAAGTGGCGAACTGTCAGGAAACCGGTATCCCAGAGCCATTGATACAGGCAGGGAATGGCCCCCGCGGCCTGCCATTCCTCTTGCCGCACCGCCACGTTAGGCTCCCATTCCGTGTTGCTGCACACGTTGAACACTGCGATCCGAGGATGGATTTTGAGCACCTTCGGCGGGCTTTTACACCGTCCGTATCCCAGCACCGCGACGTATGCGTCCGGCTTTTCCCGGGTGATTCGCTCGGCCACGGCGTTGTAGAATTTGAAGTAGCGCTCGGTCAGGTCCGGCTGCCCCCGGTCCAGGGCGCCGGGAGGGTCCTGAGCAATACAGGCCTCGCACATGCACGAGCCTTTTCCGCCGTCATTCACCGACAGGCTGAAGCTTACCTTGTCGGTGTTTTCCCGCAGGTAATCCAGGCCGTACTGTACCGCCACCTCGACAGATTCGTCGGTGCTCGTGCAGGGCTGCCAGCCCGCTCGTTTGCTCTCCTCGTCCCTCGGCACGTGACGCTTGCCGCCGTAAAAGGGATACAACTCCTCCCGATCGCCGTACTTGTCCGGGTCGAACACCGACCGAAGGTTGTGGTGGAACTGCATGTGGAAGCAGGACCCCAGCCACCTCCGCGCGTTCATCCCCTGAGACTGCCAGAAGCGGTGCTCGTACGCGGGGTTTTCGAAATCGTCAATCACCGTAGGCATCTCCCAGTTCGGAAGCGACGGCAGCACCTCTCCGAGTGGGTCGGGCCCCACCCATTCTGCGCCCAGGTATTTGGTGAGGAAGGCGTAGACCGGCAGGTCGCAGGATTTCTCGTGTTTCGCAACCAAAAGGCAGACCTCGCGATTCTCCAGTTTCACCGGGTATCGAATCGCAAAGGCGTCCAGCCGCTTGCCCTCCAGGCGCGCCGCAATCTCGGCGGGCGCGCGATCGGCATTCGTGACCACGAATGTGTGCCGCGCCGCTGTCGCACACCAGGACGCAGCAGCAACCTCTCTGTCGAGAATGCGGCTCATTATTCTGGCCATCTCACGGGCAGCCTGCTCGGCGTCCTGTCCGCCCTCCCAGCCCACGACCCAATCGGACTGTACGGGTTCCTGGGGTGCCGCGATTCCACCGTTGATCACCTTGTTGTTTTCCATCCACGATCTCCTTAGCGACCCAGAATATTTTCAGTCCTCAAAGCCGAAGGCGTAGAGGCGGCTTTCCAGGTCTTCGAAGGTGAACTTGAGACGATATCTTCCGTGAGGAAGAGAGCCAACGCCTTCCCATGCCACCCTGGAGGTCACCGCGTCCGGTTCGCTGAACCGGCACCGGTCCCTGCCGAAACCGTCCAGGGTCAGGCCTTCGGCCGTCAGGATTTCGACCTGTATTCCTCCCGGACCCAATCCCGATCCATTGACCACCAGGTTTCCACCTGTGTATCCGAATGGGATGGTGGTCAGGTATCCGCACCCGGCCTCCCGCACAGCTTGGAGATAAGCCCAGCCATCCACGCGCAACTTCGCCAGGCCTACCCTCCACGGACGCTGCTCCTGGCGTAGTCGCGTTTTCTCAAAGGTCCACGCATCGACCCACAACGGCGGCATGTATCCCTCTGTGTCGGAATCGCCGAAGAATTGAGCAGGCATGCCGCAGAAGAAGATCCAGAGCTCGTCTCCAACACGGATCGGCACTGCGGTACGGTTCCGGCCCGAGTCCCATTCGCCACAATTTCCATGCGGCATGTCGATGGCACCCCGCTGGACACGCCAGTAATGCCGTCCGTCCCGGGAGACGGCGAGCGCTTTCTCAATGTGCTGGTTCGCTCCGAAATAGAAGGCGTCGTAATGGAACATGAGGATGCCGTGCTCGCGCCAGATGTAGGCGTCGTGGACCTCCTCCTCCCACGGATTCTCCGCGGCGTCGGGATCGATAGGCTGAGGCCCGGTCGGATAAGGGCAGAGAGGGGAGAGCAGGTCGTCCGTATTCTCCCTCAGATAGACAGCTCTGTCCCAGTGGATCAGATTGGGGCTGGTGAAAGCGGCCACACCCCGGCCCGAATTGCATCCGGTCACGGCGAGGAACTTGTAGCGACGCATCGGTTCGGGGTCCTCCTCATCGCGATAGAGGTGTGAAGCGATGCTGATGTCCCCGCCGACCACATTCGGCTGGTCCACCGTATGCCACTGCAATGCATCGGGCGATGTGATGACGTCCCAGACGCGGAGCTCGAGTCCACGGTCATTCCGATACCGACCGATCAGGCCCTTGAAACGACGTGAAGGGTCCTCCTCGTCGGGGTCTTCCAGGTAAATGGGACGCCAGAAGGTCGAAGGCATGGGTCGATCATCCAGCGTCAAACCCGATTCAACCACGGGTTCGCGTTTCTCCCAATGGCCCCCGTCGCTGCTGAAGGCCCGTCCGGGAAGGGCGTTGCTGCGCAGTTCGGGACCCTGTCCCATGTAATGCATCTCAAATCCATCTTCGCGCCGGTGAACGTGGCACCAGGCGATGTTGTCGTCTTCAGTATCTCCCGTGATTCCCCACCCAAATACGGGACCCGGATGCTTTTCCCACATTCCGATGCAGGGCTCCAGATCGATCATGTGGTCAACCTCCAGATGATCCAGGAAGACGATCCGCCTCCGATCTCTACTCTTATACTCCGAGACCTGGATAACATCGAAGTAAACCTGATTCGATGCGAAGGTGAGATAGCCGATACCGAGACGACTCGAGGTTTCCTTCTGGAGGCACATCAGGCGGGTCATCACATCGTAGGGACCACGCGCCTCATGGTGAGTGCCGAACGTTTTCCCCTGAAACCGGGACCAGTAGATGTGCCTGCGGGTGGAGTTGACGTAGAACATCCAGACGACGCCGTGAGGGTCAACCGAAAGGGAGGGACGCCAGAACTCCTCCATGAAGGGGAGGAAGGTGGGATCGGCCTGGGGATGTCGATGGTGCGGACGTCGCTTCAGCAGGATCTCGCTGGATCTCAGGAAGTCGTGAATGGACCACTTTTCTCCATTGTGGACCGCATAGGAAACGGTAGATCCGCCAGCTACCCTGAGCGGCGCGTAGAGGGGAGGATACTGCTTGAGGTCCGTCTTTCCTTCGCCCTGATAAGCGATAACGATTTTCCCGTCAGTCGTTGTGGCCAGAGAGGGCCAGGAGCTGCAGAAGTAAGCAACCATTTCGGGTCCGGGCGTACCTGTGGAATCGGTCCATAGTCCATCACTGCCCTGACGCAGATAGAAGATTCTTCGATCACGCTCAAAGGCCAGGTGGATGGTTCCATCACCGTCCAGGTGGGCGGAGGGATGGATCCCACCGTCGCAGATTTTCTGCTCTCCCCCCTCGCCCAATAGCAACTGGTAAAGGACGCCTCTCCGCGTGTAAACCAGCCTCAAACGGTCCTGCGTATCCAGGAAGATGTCTCCCAGACTGGCCCCTTCGGCTACTGCCTCAGGCCCTGACCAGGCGGAACGATCGGCAAGACGTTCCCTGGGTGCTGGACTGGATGCGTCGGCGTGAAGGTGAAAGATATCTTCGTCCTGTTCGTAGAAGAGGTGAAGGCGGTCAGACGGGTCGATAACGAGGCTGGAACTTCCCAATCGACTGGTTCCGGATGAGAAGAGAGATCCGGATTCACCGACGAGGATGACCGGCTCAGGGAAGGCGGAACCCTGGAAAACGGGCTTGTTCGAGACCGCGAGCAGAATCTGCCAGTCGCGTTTTTGTCGAACGGGGAGGGGCCGCTCTTTGCGATCGATGGTGAAACAGCAGAACCAGGCGCCGCCACCATTTCGCGCGATGCTTCTGCCGTTGTTCAGATGAGGAATCGTACCGCTGAACATGGACCCGGGTAGAACATCCTCGTCGAGGAGAAAACGCCTGCTGTTGAAAAGCACGCCGTCTTCCGAGTGCGAGCTTCCTTGTGCCATGGAATCACCGGTCCTGTTGGATGTGAGGAAAAATTCCCGGGTAGTCTCGTCCCAGCTCGAGGGGAACTGCCCGGTCATCATCGCGCGTCGAGCTGGAATGCAGGAAGGACAGGTCGAGTAGGCTCTGGGGAATCTGGTGCCTGCACCTGCCAGCGCATCCAGGTTCGGCGTGAGAAGACAAGGATGTCCGTCCACGCCCAGGCAATCCCCGCGTTGCTGGTCGCTCATCACCAGAATGAAATTGGGACGTGTGTCGGTCGCCATATGGTTTCTTCTTTGCAGAGGTCCCACATTCGTCTCTACGAGACGGGTACTGTGAATCTGGCTGGCACCCGCAATCCGTCCCGAAGGATCGAATGCAATTACTCGTGCCCCGGGGAAATTACCCGGATAGCCAATGAGGATCTCGCCGTTTCCTTTTGGTCGAAACCAGCCCTGGCCGCCAAATGTCGGCGAGCAGACAGCCCTTCTGCCGGGTGGGAGGACGTGGACGACTTTTCCATCTGTGGATTCGGCCCGTACCGGATAGGCTCCTACCTTCGACCAGAGCTCAATGGCGTACACCCCTCCAGGCCCTGTTGGAATCTGTACGGCAATGCCCTGGACCGCTTCCGGTTCGGTATAGCTGTTCTCGATCTCTCGCAAGATGTCAGCCACTCGCCGATTCTCAGGGTCGGTGACCCGAACACGGAGGGTGTTTTTTCGGCCCTGATTGTGCATCATAAAATGAAGATTCACAGTGAGCGGCTGTCCCTCTTTGACGAGTGCCAGGACCAGGTGCCGACCGCGGCTCTTTTCCCAGCCCTCATCCTCGCCCTCGGGTAACGGGAGCTGGGCATTGAAAAAGAGCGGAGGTCCCGTCGTCAGAGACTCCTCATTCTTTCCTCTCTCCGCCTGATCTGCAATTGCGATGACCCAGTCCCGCAGCATCGGACCGGCCAGGTGCGCGTCGAATTCGGTCAATCCATTCCAGATCGTTTCATTCTCGGCCACACTCCAAGCCTGACCCATCGAGGTCATTGCAATAGTCTCCAGGTACAGGGGATTGTTTCGGTCCTGCGACAGCGTGTGCGTCGTCCACAAGGACATCGGCCCGATTCCCGCACTTCCGCTCCGGCTCCTTACTGGCCCTCCCTGGTATTCTTGGAACTCATAGAGTGCCTTGAGAATCCGCTCCTTTTCGCCTGGAAATACCCTCAGTGCGATATTCAGCGGCTGATCCAGGTAATGGTTGGAGACGATGTTCGCAAATCTGCCATTGCTGATCTGGGCGTCGAGGGTTAGATCCAGATACTCTTTGAGGTAGGGTAGAATGCGACCGTCCCAGGTGGCTTCGTAGAGTACCGCCAGGTCTTTGACCAGGACATACAGGTGTCTCGAGCGTTTCTTCGGATTTTGACGGAAATATAGCACCCGTTCTTTCCACGGATCCCGCGCAAGGGCCTCGACGCGGTCGAGCAAGATGTCTTTTGCCCGCTCATACCCGGTCAGGTAATAGCAATAGGGCAGATACTCCGAATCCATAAAAAAGGAGGAAACGTGGGGGCCGTATCCCCAGTGCAGTGCCGAGTAGTGGTATTGACCTCCCCGGATTTTTCCATCCGGCGCAGGTTCCCACTCGGGGATGTGACATGTATCTACATCCATGACATGACGGCTGTTGGCCTCGCCGTTCTCCCAATACTCCCGCTCTCCAGATCGCAACCAGAGGACCCAGGGGACGATGGACCAGCCCTTCCCGTGATTCATCCAGTATCGGTATGTCGTGTAACCCAGACGCCCGATCCACGACCACTGGATGTCGCCGAAGTTCCAGGTTCCATAGTCCCCATCGAATGCGTTTTCCCGGGTCACACAGTGGAAGGCGCGCTCCAGCGCGCCCTCGATCAGCGGGAAATTAGCTTTGTCCTTGGGCGACATCGGTGAAGGCAGCATCGCCTTTGTCGCGAATTCCGGCGAGGCAAAACCCAATACGGGATGCTGGGCAAAGGTGTTCTTTACCTCGGGCGTTGTCTCCGAATCAGGCTCGCCATACCAGATCAGGATCTCAAAGGTTTTCGCCACACCCCTCGGAGAAATGTGTGGGCGGGCGGACGGGCCGTTATAGTCGGCATGCCACAGCTTGCTGCTGTCGAAGATCCTCAGGTTCCACTTCTCCATTCCGGGCCTGACATACGGAACTGCCACCTCCTCCGCAGTGAGGTCCATGGGTTTGTCAGGGCCGATAAGGCTCAGTTCGATTCTGCCATTCTTTCCCGAAATGCTCGTCGGGTACTGCTGCCAGGGCCATCTGAGGGCCAGGAAGAGGGACTTTTCTTTTTTCCCAAGCTGAATCCAGCCATCTATATGTTTGCCCATCGCGCTGCCCTGTACAACGTTCCAATCGGTCTGCCTCAGAAGAAGATCATCTGATTCGATAATGCGTGCTCCATCTACTCCCGCCGTTATTTGAGCACCGGGCAGGACTGCTTCTGGCACAAAGGTGAGGCATCCTATCTCGCTGGTTTGATCGCCTCCCCAGACCAGCGTGTGGTAGATGCGAGCATAGGACTGGCCCTTCCAGAAACGAACCCTGGTGATGAACTCACCCAGCTTCTGGCCATCTTCGGCGAGGTAGTCACCTTTCATACGCACCACTGCACGCACTGGACCCGATTTTTCAACCGCGATTTCGGATCCTTTTGTTGTGGCGCGAAAGGCTTTTCCAGATCCGTCCTTCAGGACAAACTGCCCCAGGACACCCGCATCGGAATCGAGCACACACTCCAGTGCACCCGTGTTGACGGTAATGCGGTCGCCCGTTTTTCTCGCCAGGGGATCTGAGTCCTCAAGGCCTACCTTGGGTCCGAATTCCAGAAAGACATCCTTTGCGCGGCCGTCCCGGATTTGCACGAGCAGATCGACGAGAAGCCAGCGCACCTCTGTGGATTCAGGCCCCCACGTGGCGGTCACTTCAAACTGAGCCGGCATCGTCTTTCCCTTGCTATCGACGATCTGCATGCCATCGCCGATACGCAGTTGTCCCTTCTCAAATGGAATCCCGAATGTCGCTGGCTGGATTCCAGTATAGGTATCTGCTTCGGGAGGGACTTCGAAATGGATCGGCACACGCTGCACAGCTTCAGTCCGGGAGATCGTGAGAAGAACCATACAGACAACCATTTTGTGAAACCAGACGTTCAAGACCACGTGTCCTCCACCTCGATCTAAAAGGTCCCTCCTAAAGAAACCCGAAGAGGCGTATTCAGCAAATTACCGAAGTCCGTGTACGAGATGTCCAGCATTATCTTGCGGCCACTCATGATTTCGTAATTCAATCCCGCGCCAATACTGTAGGTTTCCGCATCGTAATTGAATTTGTAGCCGCCCCGCAAGGCCAGGATGTTCCCCAACCACAGTTCCGCTCCGACATGGTATCGCTGGTCATAGTCGATTGCATAGAGCGTTTCGGCCGCTATGGTCAGGTAAGCCGGCTCACCCGGTTTGCCAAAAATCTCATCTGCAATGGACATGTAGTAGTTTAGCGGCATCCAGAACTTCACCTGTTCGTACTGCTCGTTCCGTCCCAGATTCTTCAAAGACATCGCCATTCGAACATTTCGGAAACCGGTATAGAACAACGTTCCTATATCGAATTTGATCGTGTTGAGCGAATGGTCCAGAATCGTTTCACGGACCCAATCGACCTTCACACCAAACGAAAGCTTATTTGTGAATTTGATCGCGTAGATAAGCCCTAAGGCCATATTCGAAGCCCCGATGTTCCGCCCGGTTCCCGTGGGCTGAAAGATGGTGGTCTCCTCGACCTCCTCGGGTATCATCGATACCAGAGTGAGGCCCAGAAAGCCCAGTCTTGGGTCTTCTGTATTATATACCAGAGCGCCGGCATAGATCTGCGTATTCACCAGCCACTGCATGTAGGATGATGTCCAGGCGAATTTATCTACGTGCGTGATGCCTGCCGGGTTCCAAAAGGCGGAGGATACGTCGTTGGCCACCGAATTGAAGGCGTCAGCCATTCCCGCTCCCCGCGCACTCGGATTGATTTTGAGAAATCCCAGACCAGCCGTTGCGAGCCGTTCCTGGTCCTTCCCGATGTCGTTCTTTCCCGCCACCATGCCTTTTTCCACCCCAACCTCGAACGGCGGCTGTGCGCGGGTGATGGTGGGAAATAAAAGCCCTATTACCAGCAGGGCTGTTGCGAATAAGGTCTTACCTTTCATCTGATACCTCCTTTACCGGATTACAAAAAAGGTGCCCCGCTGAATCTTTCCTTCGTGCCCGGGCACGAGGGACTTGACTACGTAATAGTAAACGCCGCTGCCGGCCAGGGTGATCAGGTTCTGAACTTTATGGTCCCACGACTTTTCTCCAATGTTTGGATTATCGTGATCCAGCTTGATGACCAGGTCTCCGGTCGTGGTAAAGATGTAGATCTCGCACTTGCTGGGAATACCGACAAACCGGAATTTCTCGATTGCGCCCGGATACCTGTGGGGGCCGTTCGGGTCGAGAATGTAGGGATTCGGCACCACGCGGACCTTTTCTTCAAGGGCGTCAAGATAGGCAGCAGAGGGCAGTTCCGGAGACGTGTCGCCGTGTTCCTGCTGGAAGGGGGCACGCCGCCCGCCCTTCAGCCCCGCCTGCACGTTTTGCTGGATATGTGCCGGCAGGTCTGACAGGGTCTGCATTCCGTTCGTCCAGGCGGTGTGGCCTTTGGCAACTGCTCGAACCGCATATCGGTAGAGGAAGCCTGCAACCGAGTCCTTGTCTTCGTACGAATACTCTCCTCCGACGGCTGACCCTGCGGCAATATCTGCGATCTTCGTCCACGGGCCGACCGGGATCCATTCGGCGCGCCAGATCTCATATCCAATCACATCCTGAGCCTCGGCACCCGAGTAGTCCGGGTTGGTGGCATTGTCGGTCTTATCCGACCAGAATACCTCCATGTGAGCATCGGGCGTGATGCGGGTGTGGAAGGCCACATCGGGAGGAGCGTCCGGAATATCGAACTCGGCGCGGTAGGCAAATTTGGCCGCTTCCAGATTCTGCAGCATCGCGTCCAGGCCCAAAGGCAGCTCCTCTTTTTTGTGTTTGAGCGCCCAGGTGAGCATATCCTCGCCAACCATCTGAGACCCAGCACCTGCGACATAGGCGAAGACGATCATTCCGGATTCGCCGGGTGCCAGCGTGTATGGACCGTATGTCTGCGCGTTAAAGAAATAACCGACTTCGGTGGGATTGTTCGAGATTTCATGCAAGAGCATCTCCTGCATCTCCTGGGGATTGTGAATAGCGGGATTCGGGTCGTCCTGTATTGTGGTACTGTGCGATCGATACCACCGAACTGCCGCAGGCTGGTCTCCTTCCGGATCCACATAACTCTTCCCTGCATCCAGCGGTCCGAATGCGAAAGGGCCGGAATTGGCATAGGCGATCGGTGCCATTCCGATGAACTGGAATGCCCCGAACTGTCCGTCTTCGATTGCGATGCGCGCGGCCTTCTTCTGGGTGCTCAGAAAGTTGAACAGCAGAGGTCCTCCCGCGTCATCGAAGGGCACATCTGGATGGTCCCCATCATAGGCGTAGGTTAGTTTCAGGCCGGGCGGAACTGTCTTGCCCGTCTGACTATAGAGATCTACCGGATAATTGGGCGCGTCCGAATAGGCCAGCCAGTCGTCGTTGACGCGCGGTCCATGCCGCCACCAGGACTCATTGTAATTATGAGCCTCGCCTCCAGAGGCGCCGAAGAAGTTGGCCAATGCGATATAGACCGGGCTCAAGATTTCTTCGGGCAAATCGCGCTCCCCGTCCCCGTCGCTGTCTCCGGTATTGGTAAATTCTACGCGCTGGATGATAAAGTCGTCGAAGTTGGGATAGCTCCAGGCGTAGGCCTTTCGCACAAATGTGATCCCCTGGGAGGTCGTCCACTTGTTGATCGCGATTTGCTCCGGGAAGGTATCGTCGGTGATATATTCGTAAAACCGGTGATTCTCGATCGTCAATCCCACTGGATTGTTCGGATCTACTGGCTCGTGGCCCTGCCACCAGTTGCCGATGCGGTAGGTCGAACCTCTCACCTCAAATACCTCAGTGCCCAGGTGGGCTTCCGGTCCGTCGGTTACGGGATTGTACTGCATTCCGTTTATTTCCCCGAAACTGCCCGTCATGTTACGAGGCCCCGTCCAGGTTGTCTGGGCCTCACCGCCCATCTGTGTCATGATGAAGAATCCGTGACCTGTGGAATTGTCAAAATAGCCCCGGCTGGACGGCCCTGCTTTGGCTCTACCGGTATCCCCCGAATTGTTCCAGTGTCGTGGGTAGGCCAGCCGCGTCTGCGCGTTGTTCAATGCCGTGCCGCCGTCGCGGCCCTCGTTTGAGAGCCGAGTAGCCAGTAGCGAGCGAGAAATGGTCTGTGCGTTGGCAAGTGCCGCGATTCCAAAAAGCAATGCGACTGCAATGGCAGGCACCGCGATTTTGTGAATTCCTCGTATTTTCATTCCTGTATCCTCCTTATACCGATTTCTGCTTAAAAGCGCAGTCTTACGCCGAGTTCGATGTTTCGGGGTTTGTTTACCAAGCGCCGATAATCATTCAAATCCCCGTAGGTTCTCAGGTCTGGATTGTCAGGGCGCGCCTGATCGAGCCCCCACTGAACCCAGTCCACAGAGGAGTCAACTCGAGAAACACTGCCGTCGTTGAACAGATTGAATACGGACGCAAATAGCGAAGTCTGGATGGTGTTGCCCAATCGAAATGTTTTCTGAGCCTCTATGTCGAAACGGCTCTGAAGGGGGCCGGATCGCCACTGTTTGGCACCCCCGATTGGCGGCGAGTACTCGAAAGTTACACCGTTTTGCACCCGGTAGAGGATATTGATATTCATATCGCTGAATATTCTGCCGGCCGGGCTACCTTCCGACGATGGCGGCGTGGAAAACAGGAACTGGATCTTCCCGGAGTTGCGGCGGTCCCCTGGCTTGCCTCCCCAGGTGTGGATGCCGCGCATCTGGCTGAGGCCGAAGAAATAGAGGCCCTTTTCGCCTTCAGGTCCTTCCATCTGGAATCCGATATCCCAGTATCCGGCCAGTACCCCACCGCCCCCAGAGCGGATGTCCAGCAATCTCTGGAGAGATTTGATATGGTTATCCGCCCGGGTCCCATACCTCTGGATGTCAGCATCGGTGAGCGGTACCCGAATGCGGGCCCCGGTATTCGGATCGATATCCCATTTATACGTCCAGTTTTCTACAATATATTTGGAATCCGGTGCTACTCTGCGGGAGACACCACCCCGTCCAACGACGTGCGTGATGTCGCTCCACTGCATATTGTAGGCCAGTTGAAACGCGAAATTGTGGCTGAAATCCTTCCGCAGCGAAAGCTCGATTCCGCGGACATCTTCGGCCCGCATATTCGAACGAACATTTGCGCCTCTTCCCCTTCTAAAGGGATCTCGCCACGATGTCAGCGGCGCGCCCATCTGGTCCCACTCGGCCCGGTAGAAGGTCGTCAGAGATAGGGTGTAGTCCGTTACGAAATTCCAATCCCCTCCCACCTCGAATGCCAGAGACCGTTCCGGCCTGATTCGAGGATCTCCCCAGTACCGGCGCCGCGACTGCATATTGTTCCACACCTCTTCCGGGCCGATTACACCATCCTTGTTCAGGTCCAGGGAGTGCGGCTTTCTGTTCGACTCGTAGGTCTGACCGTAATACTCGTAGAAACCTGCGCGCTGGAGGAACACCCCGCTGGAGAAGTGCATCGCGGCCTTGTCGGTGATCGGGTGAGAGATTCCGAGTCTCGGGCTGAAATGGAACTGTGCATCCACCGGTTCCATCGGGATATTCTCCTGGAGGGTGAAGTAGCGCGTATCCGCCCGATCAAAGAGTGTGGTTTCCACGGGCCATTCCGTTCGGGGATTGAAGTAGTCCATCCGAATCCCCGCGTTCACCACCATCCCCTCGAACTCCATCTTGTCCTGGGCATAGAGCGCTCCTTCGATCGGATTGACCGGTTCCCCGATTTTGCGGTCACCCCCGAAATACTCAATCATATTGTTTCTGGGCGCCGGATCCAGGCGCGCCGTCCACCAGGCGTCAAAAAAGGTGAGTTCTCCGCCTGTTTTAACGAAGTGCCCTTTGGTGATCTGGCTGGAAAGGTCAACCTTTAGCGTTTGCCGTTTCCGATCGAAAATCTCCCAGGCGATTGTCTCTGCACCCAGGTTAAAGCGCTTATCTGCATCCTTGCGGACCGTCGAGTTTACCGTGGATATATTCAGCGTATCCTGAAAGCTTCGACTGCGAGACAGGCGCACCTGGTAAAACGTCTTCGGCGTCAGCGTATGTGTCAGGACGACGTATTCCAGATCCTCCCGGAACTTGAGCTGTCCGGATGAGGAGTATTTATCCGGCAAGAACAGGTTCCTGAAATTGTCTCCAATGCCCCGCACGCCGCCGGCGTTGGCAATTGCGGAGAATCCGAATACATCGCCGCCCTGTCCGGCCCCGCTAAACCACGATTTGTAGCCCTGGTATAGAAAGCCCGTCTTGAGTTTGATGTTCGGGGTCGCAAACCACGTCAAGGCGGCGGATCCCTGTAAATTATTGGGTGCAGGTACAAAGCGGGCGCTCTGGGTGAAACCGTACTTTTCCGGTCCGGGAAGGGGACTGGCATCCCGGGTGTGTTTTCCAGAGAGGAGGAATGAGATGTTCTTCACCAATGGTCCAGAGGTACTTGCCTGCACCTCATGCCCTGTTACGCCCGTATAATCGGTGCGCTGATGCACCACCCGTCCCGTCTCTGGGTCTGTTTCGTTAACCCACGTCGGGTCGTTCCATTTGATGTTGGCGCGATGGATCGGAGCATCGTAAACATTCTCTCCCCAGTGCTTTTTGTGTGCAGGGGTGTTCCGATACTCTGCCCATCCGTGGTAGCTCTGGCCTCCGTCTTTTGTCACGATATTGATGATTCCCGCCTGCACGTTTCCATATTCCGCAGCCGTCACACCCGTGATCACAGAGATTTCCTGTATGGCACTTCGATTCACCCCGGAAAACATCGGGTTGTTTTGCCCATCGTTGGCCTCCACGCGCACGCCATCCACGACAAATGCGACATCGGTCGGCCGGTATTGATACGACCATCCCCCGGTACCCACATCTCCACCCCGCAGACGAAACAGCCCATCCTGGGAAACACCTGGCTGCAAGGAGACGAGTTCTGCCGTGGATCGGACAATGGAGAGTTGCTCGATATCTTCCGCCGTTATCGTGTACTTGGATGTGGTCTTGTCGGGTTCGACGGAAGGCCGTTCCGCAATGACCAGAATTTCACTGGCCTCAAGAGTCTGTTCGTGAAGTTCGAAGTTGACAGTGGTCGTTTTGTCGATTCCGATTTGCACGTTCGATTGTGTGACCTTTCTGTAGCCCACCATAGACGCCGTCAGCGAATATTCGCCGGGATCGACCGAGAGGATCACAAAATAACCCTCTGCATCAGTTGTTGCCCCCCTCCTGGTACCTTCTATGATCACATTGGCGCCGGGCAGGAGATTCCCCGCATTGTCAAGGACGACCCCGTTGATTTTTCCAAGCGTACCGGCGTGGGCAGATCGCACCCCTTGAAGCGCGCAGAACAGGAGTGCGATACAGATTATAAAGATTCGATTTACGTTCATGATGTCGGTCTCCTCAAATTATGACTTCGAAAAGTAGAGCTTCAGGCCAGCACGGATTTCGAACATCTGGAGGGGCATCGTAGTTGTTTCGAAACCCCAGGTCGCCATTGGGCGCAGATCCCCCATGATGAGGTGGTAGCGAACCCGCAAATCCAGGGCAAAACCCTCGCGGAAGAAGAATTGTCCACCATATCCTACGTGAATGCCCAGTGCAGCTCGTTCGTCAATTTGAGGGTCCAGGTGCAGAGACGTATTGAGAGGTTCGATAGTCTGGCCGGGGTAGATGAAATTTCGGCGTTCAAACCTGTAGTCATATATCCCTGTCCCGACAATGAGATACTGGATCAGCTTCTCAGAGGGGTATTGAGGAAGTTTCGGGCTGATCATGAGATTCAAAAGTACGCTGTTGAATTTGATCTCCGAGACCGCCTGTGGACTTGCGTAGTCTTTTTTGTCAACTGGCCAGAAAAAGGTCCGCGTGGATGCCTCATTATCTTCAAATTGGGAATATTGGTACTCCACTTCCAGGAGTAGCTTGGGGCTGTACTGATATTGCCAGGTCGCTCCAAACTGGTTTGATCCCGAGAATTGCTTGCCCATCCCGAATACGGGTAAGCTGTATCCCCCAAACGCTCCGAAGCCCCAAAGCTGCTTCGACTGGGCCATGGATGGCATACCCAGGAACAGGCAGCCCAAAATGGTTAAAATCACTTTCATCAATCTATGTCGCACAATTCCACCTCCTTATTTTGTGTTCAGACGCAGATTATACACCGTGGAGAATCCCGTAAGAACACACTCAAATGTACCGTTTTCTGTGTGTAACTAACTAATTATTAAAATTTTATAATTCTTTCACCTCCTTTCTCTTCACCAATTTTTCTTGATGTTTTCACAGATCTCTCTTACATTTCATACCTGCGCAAGATATGATATTGCGCGTTTCCGCCGTTAGCCTTCCTTTGCCAGAGTGATAGGCTAACGGCCTTTTTTTTAGCGGATTGATTCTATTCGTACAACTTCAGGAGCCGCACGCGGTGACTGACGCCCATAGATGCGGCCAGTTCACGTTCGAGGGGAAGTTTGTCCCCTTCTCGACAAGGATAAATCTCTTGAGAATTGCCACGACCTCTTGTGAAAGGGTTCTTCTGGAAACCGGCTCGAGTATTTTGGCGAAATTAATTGTTGACATGACAATAATAATTTAAAGATATTAAAAACCTAAATCAAGTATTTTTATATATAAAGTTAATATATCTAATCTAATGTTATAAACCATGTAGCCCGGGACTTACTCTATGGGTGAATCAGATACAGCCTCGCAGCTCGAGCGGGAAGTGATCGAGGTTTCAGAAGCAGGGGGCCATCCCGGCAAAGCCGTCACGCTGAAGGCGGTGATCACGGCCCTGACTGTGGTGACCTTTGGCATCCTGTGGACCGAATGGTCGTCTTACTATTTCGATGGCTCACAGGTCACCCGCAGTTACTTCCCGATGGCCCTCTTTTTTCCATTTCTGACCGTGGCCATACTTTCGGTCCTGGCCAATCGGTGGCGGCCCGGGGCCGGGCTGTCTCGCGGGGAACTTCTGGTGGTTCTGGGAATGGGTCTTGTGGGGATGACCATTCCCTATGATGGCATTATGAAGTATCTGATTCAGACGCTGGCCGTGCCCTACTATTTCGCGTCCCCTGAAAACGGCTGGGAGCTATACCTGCATGATCACATTCCCACCTGGCTTGTGCCTCAAAATACCCACGGTGCAATGGTTCCCTTCGTGGAGGGGAGAGCCAAAGGGAGCTTTCCGTCCATTGGCGTCTGGGTAACTCCTCTATTCTGGTGGGCGTGGTTTCTCGCAGCCCTGGCCTTTGCTTCTTTCTGCATGGTCGTGGCGCTACGCAAACCCTGGGTGGAATACGAACGGCTCACGTATCCGCTGCTCGAGGTGGGGCAGATGTTGACGGAGACGGAGCGCGAAGGGCGTTTGCCCCAATTTCTGAAGGATCCGGTCTTTTGGATCGGGTTTGGGCTGGTGATGGGCATCAAGATGTGGAATTTGTTTTCCTATTTTTCTCCGAGAATGCCCCCAATTCCTTTGAAGATCGGTTCTATTCAGGTTGTACCGGATTTTCCACTGATGTTTCGGGATATCAACTTTTATGCGATCGGGTTCGGGTATTTCGCGCGTCTGGACGTGCTCTCAAGCGTGTGGATCTTTGTCCTGGCCACGGCCTTCGAAGTCTTCGCGTTCAACCGGTTTGGGTACCCACTCGGTGCTGCACACGCACAGTGGAGCAGCCGTGCTCTGGGCTGGCAGAGCCTGGGCGCATTGCTATTTCTGGCCGGATGGAGTATGTGGATGGCGCGGCGGCATCTGGGCGAAGTCTGCCGCAAAGCCATCGATCCCAGGTGCGAGATCGACGACAGCGATGAATTGCTGGCCTACCGTACGGTCGTGCTCGGGTTCGGTGTGGCCATTCTGTTCGCCGGGGGCTGGCTTTACGCGGCCGGAATGGCTCTCTGGCTGACGCCATTATTTCTTTTGACGGCCCTTCTCACGTTCCTCGGTCTGTCTCGCGTGGTGGCCGAGCTGGGCCTGGCATTTGTCTATTATCAGGTGCAGCCCCACGAAGTGGTCTTGCATGCATTCGGAAGCCGCATGCTGTCCCCGTCGAGCATTACCTCTCTGGCGTTTATGGAAGTGATCAAGACGACGGGAAAGGGATTTGTTATGCCGGCCTTCGCGCAGGCCGTCAGGGTTGCCAGAGGCGTCATCGCGCCCAGACGCATCACCAGAATGCTCTGGTTCGCGCTCGGCTTTGCATTTGTCGTGTCTCTGAGCAACAATCTGTTCATCGGGTACGAGCTGGGTCTCTACAATATGGAAGTGAGAGGTAGCGTGAACCAGCGCACGTTCAACGGCGCCGTGTCCTCGATTCGAAATCCCACGTCAATGGGGGGAGACGGACGCGTGATGTGGCTGGTGGTCGGCGCGGCCGCGATGGCGCTTCTGACTCAGGTGCGCTACCAGGTGCCCTGGTGGCCCGTGCATCCCATTGGTCTGGCGATTCAGGGGCATATAGGTGTGACGCGACCGGCGTTTTCGATTTTTCTGATCTGGATGGTCAAGTCGCTGATTGTGAATCTGGGGGGCGCGAAGCTTTACGAACGGGGAAAACCGGTTTTTGTGGGGATTCTGGCAGGACAGGCATTGAGTACGGCGATCGTTTTTATCGCGGATCTTATCTGGTTCCCTTTGAAGGGACATAATGTGCATAATTTCTAAACACTAACTTTGGAGAGGACGATTTGGACACACGTCATTTGCTGGTTGCTTATAGCTGGGGTACGGCAGATCTGGGGGGGATCGCCATCGCTCCTGGACTGCTGAAACTGATCCGAGATGTCGATCCCGGAATGAGGGTTACGGTTCTGACGTTGCCTTTCGATGAAGGGCAACGGTTTGAGTGGCTGAGAAACTATTTCCCCTGTTTTCTCGCCGGGTGTGACGCAACGGTCAATCCGTTTAAGGCCCGTTTGGGAAGGCCGGGTGAACCGGGAACGCCGGATACGGCCTGGTACGCCTTTCACGAACGCTGGGGCCAACATCGTCTCCGCGCATTCGAAACGGGTTCGGTATCGGCACGGACCGCAGCGGAAATCACCGATGATTTGCTGGGCCGTTTTGCCCTTGATTTGTTCGCTCAAATTGAGCGCGAGATGCCCACAACCGCACATGCGTTCTCAAATGCGGGATTTGTGATCTACAATTCCGGTACGGTGCTGAATTTTGGTCGAGGCGGTGCGCGGAACTTCTGGGATGGGACGTTGCCGTTTGCCATGCCGCTGGTGATGGCGAAAGCTCTGGGCATTCCATATGGGATCAACAACCATTCCTTTGAGGCTATTGACTGGCCCGTCGAGCTCATCTTCCGGAAGCTCTTCGACGACGCCTGCTTTGTCTATTGTCGGGATACCGACTCGCTGGCCTATCTGAAACAGAAAGGGCTGCTGAATGCCCGCTCGGGATTTCGGCCCGATAGCACCTTCTTCTTTCGAGAATTCGATGAATCGTGGGGTGAGGCCTTTATGGCTGAACACGGTCTCGAAGATCGCGGGTTCCTGGTGATGGTGAACCGGGCGAAAATCCCGGGCAGATCGGACGAATCAGCCCGAGAAGCCGTCCACGCAGCAAGGTGGAAAGCGTTTGTGGAGGGATGGATCGAAGAGACGGGACTTCCAGTGGTGATCTGTCCCGAAAGCAGACCGGAGATTGCTGAAGACCGGGCCTTCTACGAATCGCTTTCTATGTCCGCACGGGAGAAGTGCGTGTGCAGGGATGCTTTCTGGACGCCGGAACAGGCCTGTTCCCTCTACCGGCGGGCAAGACTGGTGGTCGGACATATGCACACGATGATCCTGGCCCTGAGCGTGGAAACGCCGGTGCTGCACATCCAGTTTGCAGAGGCGGGTCGCAAGGCGTGGATGATTGATGACATTGGTCTCGGCGACTGGCTGATCGACATCGATGAAGCGGAGGCGGACGATCTGCTGGATGCAGCCCTTCGGATTCATAATGAGTTCAAGCCCAGCGTCGCCCGGATCAGGACCATCCTGCCCCGTCTCGAATCGCTCGCAACCCAGGTCATCACAGAGGTCAGGCTCGGCTGGCGTGCCGGTTAGTGCTACTCGGCGGAAAAGGCCTTATGTTATATCGAATGCAACACCCCTATTCAATTGCTGAAAGGACAATCACAATGGCAGCAGGCACTCCTGGACCGATCGATATAGACTCACGGCTGGAGTTGATGGTGGACGATCACCTGATTGAGCGATTCTCGGGCAGCGCGGCGCTGCATCTGCACCGGCCAGTTGCTCGCGAGATCGTTTTCCCGAACGAGTCCGATCCGGTCGTTCAAGAAGATGGCAACGGCTTGCGGGCTGGCCACGCATATATGACTGTATTCCATGACGAAGGTGTTTACCGGATGTACTACGGAGTCTCGAGATTCTTCTTCGAGAAGGACAGGCACACCAGGGTCTTCTATTATGCCGAGAGCAGGGACGGAATCGAATGGGAGACCCCGAACCTGGGGCTCTTCGAGTTCGAAGGATCGCGGGACAATAATATTGTCTGGTGGAAGGATGACACCGGCCGTCAAGCCGCTGTGAGTTTTTCTCCATTCAAAGATGAGAATCCCGACTGCGATCTGGAGCATCGTTACAAAGCTGTCGTCCGCTTCATGGGAAAAGGCGAGAAAGGGCTTTCGGTCCTCAGCTCATCCGATGGCATTCACTGGTCTGTGTTCACTCCGAATCCGGTGATTACCGACGGAGCCTTCGACACTCAGAACCTCGGATTCTGGGACGCTGCACGGGGTGAATATCGCGCCTACTGGCGCGACTTTTTCGATGGTCCGGGAGGGAGGCGGTTCAGGGGGATCAAAACCGCAGGTTCCGGCGACCTTTTGAACTGGAGCAATCCCCAATGGCTGTACTATCCGGGGGCTGAAACCGAGGAACTCTATACCAACCAGGTCATTCCCTACTACCGCGCCCCTCATATACTCGTGGGCTTGCCTTCGCGATATGTTGCCCGCGCATGGTCTGAAGCCGTCGAGGACCTGCCAGAGCCAGACCGCCGCCGCTTGATCGTTGAACGCACCGGGCATGAGCGCTTTGGTTCGGCACTGACCGATACCGTTTTCATGTCCAGCCGGGATGGCGTCCGATTCAACCTCTGGGATGAAGCGTTTATTCCACCGGGCTTGCGCCCGCGAGACAACTGGATCTACGGCGATAACTACGCGAACTGGGGAATGGTTACAACGGCTTCTCACATTGAGGGTGCTCCAGAGGAACTCACCTTCTACCTGTCGGAAGGAAGCAGGAGAGATCATTACAGCAAGGTGTACCGGCGATATACTCTTCGAGTGGATGGGTTTGCTTCTGTGCGTGCCTCCCGTCATGGCGGTGAAGTTTTCACCCATCCATTGATCTTCAGCGGATCGGAGCTCGTGCTCAATTTCTCGGCTTCCGCCGCAGGTAGCATTTGTGTGGAATTGCAGGATATGCAGGGTGTGGCCATCCCCGGATTTGCCCTGGCCGATTGCGTCGAGGTGCTTGGAGACGATCTGGAACGTTCCGTACGCTGGAGAGATGGTGCCGATCTCGGGCAGTTGGCAGGATCGCCCGTGCGACTGCGCTTCCGTCTGACCGATGCAGATCTGTTCTCTTTGCGTTTCAAGTAGGGAAGGGTGGATTCGATTTGCTCAGGAGGAAAAATGGCTTCACCACTGAACTTTCTGTTGATCTTCACCGATCAGCAACAGCAAAAATTGATGGGGTGCTACGGGCATCCGGTCGTGAGAACATCTCGGATCGACGCGTTTGCTCAGGAGGGGGTCGTTTTTGAGAATGCGGTGTGTGCCCAACCCGTATGCACTGCTTCGAGGGCTTCCCTACTCACCGGGACCTTTGGACACACCCACGGATGTGTTCGGAACAATCAGGTCCTGACGCCTGATATCCCCACTTACGGTGAAATTTTTGGACCACACGGCTATCGCTGCGGGTATGTGGGCAAGTGGCACTGTGGAAACGAGAATGTGCCGCAAAGAGGTTTCGAAGGCTTTTTCCGGTCGATGGAGGGAAAGTATGTGAGTCGGTCAATGAGGGAGATGGGCATGTGCAGCACCTACGACCGGTTTCTGAGAGACCGCGGCGTGAAGTCCGAGAGCGGCGGTCCGACATTTAACCCCCGGGAGACGTGCGACCTGCCGGAGGAACTCTCGAAGCCCGCTTTCCTCGTGGCGCAAGCCGATGAGTTCTTTCGTTCGCAAAATTCGGATAAACCATTTTTTTTGACCGTGAGCATTGTGGAGCCTCATCCGCCCTACTTCGGACCGAACGATGACATGTACGATCTCGATCAGGTCAAATTGCCGGACAATTACGATGTATCCGAGGAAGAAATGGCGGGATGGTCCCGTAGAACCGAACGGTTTCGCAGTTTTTATTACGACTGCGGTCACAATATTATCACGAGCGATCCGGAGGATGTGCGCACCAATTTGTGCCGGTACTATGGATTAATCACCCAGGTGGATACCTGCGTGGGCAAGATCCTCGATTTGCTGGAAGCATACGGATTCGCGGAGAACACGGTCGTGGTATTCACCAGCGACCACGGGGACATGTTTGGCTCGCACCAGATCGTGGATAAGGGGATGATGTTCGAGGAATCCGTGAAGGTCCCGTTCATTCTTCGAGATCCCCAAAGAAGGGCAGAAAGCCGGCAGTCAGAAGTTGTCAATCTCGTAGATATTCTTCCAACCTTTCTGGATATGGCGGGCCTACCGATACCACAACACCTTCAGGGTTGCAGCAGGGTTCCGGTCCTGGATGGCGGGAAGAGCGGTATTCGCGACTTCACTATTTCTGAATGGAATGGCTTTCTGCAAGCCATGCATGCGCGAAACCCGATATTCGAGGATGTTCTGCATCAGCATATTCGATGTATCATCACTGAGAATTGGAAGCTGGTGCTGAGTCCCGGAGATACGGCGGAACTGTATGATCTGGTCGCCGATCCTCTCGAACGCCGAAGCGTGCTTCGGGACTCCGGATATCGACCCATCATCGACGACCTTTACGACAAGCTGCGGGCATGGCAGGAGGAGACCAATGACCCGCTGGAGATCGTTCATCCTCTTAAATAGAATTTGTGCGGTTTGGCATTCGGATCAATAATCGGAGAATGGAAATGGCCTCAAAAGACTATTCTGCTTCAGAGAAACCGACGCTGGACCATCTCGCCGCCAGTGTCCTGTGCGGCATGTCGGAATACCGCGATGCCGGCATTATGATCGATAAGTATCTGGATCGCATTCAGAGCAAATACGGTTGGCAGCACGATGTAGATCTGGCCGGGATCAAGACTGTGGAAGATTTTGAAGTTTTCCGCGCTCGTCTGCTCAAAGCTTATCGCGAGACGCTGGGGCCTATGCCCGAAGAGAAAACGCCACTGAATCCGGAGATTACCGGCACAATCGAACGCGAGAAGTTCAGGATTGAGAAAATCGTCTGTCAGAGCCGTCCCAATTTTTATGTGACTGCGAATCTGTTTGTACCCAAGAATCGCCCGACGCCAATGCCCGGCGTGCTGATTCCCTGCGGCCATACGGCCAATGGCAAGGCTGTGGAGACTTACCAGAGTGCCGCGCAGTTTCTGGCACTGAGGGGCTATGTGGCTCTGTGTTTTGACCCGGTCGGGCAAGGCGAGCGTCTTCAATATCTCGAAGATCCCAAAACCGGGGAATCCCTTTCTTTGGCTCCCACATCCGAACATATGAAATGCGGCAATATCTGTCTTCTGACCGGACTCCATTTGATGGCTATCCGTATCTGGGATGCGATCCGGATGCTTGATTATCTGGAAAGCCGTACCGAAGTCGATGCAGAACGGCTCGGGATCACCGGAAATTCGGGGGGTGGCACGGTGACGCTGTGGTACACGCCTTTGGAACCCCGCATCAAGGTCGCGGTTCCGGTCGGGACTGTGGGCACCTGGGGCGGGGGCGATTCCGAGCAGAACATGCCGGATGATATGCTCACCGGCCTGTCTCATGCGGCGATGATGTGTTTGGCGTATCCCCGGCCGTACCGGTTGATCAAAGAGACGCGCGATGGCGTCTTTGTGAATACGCGCATGTCTTTTCACAAAGTTAGGTGGCTCTACGAGACCCTCGGCCAGGGCGAGAAGATGGATTTTGTGGAAACGATCCGGGAACATGGCTATTTCCGGGAGATGCGGGAACCGATGATGGAATGGATGAATCGCTGGCTGGGAGATCCTCAAGCGGACTGGCGTGAACTCGAATTGGAAATTTTCTCCGATGCAGACCTCCAGGTGTCGCCCACTGGCCAGGTCCTCACCAGTTATCACTCGGATCGGGTCACTGACCTCTGTGTTCGTCGCACAGAGGAGACCCTGCCAAAGCGACGGGCGGTGCAAAGTGTAGCCGAGGCGAGCGCGCTTCGCGATAAGCTTGCCGAGTGTGTCCTGAATCGCACGGGAATAAAACGACCCCAGGAGGAGATTTCTATCGAGGTTGTCGCATCTGAGATGTACGGCAATATGCAGATCCGCCAGGCCATTCTCGAAAGTGAACCCGAGATCTTTCTGCCGATGCTCATTGGACAGGGTCCAGCCTCAGCGCCGGAAAGGTTGCCGGTGATCCTGACCGACGACCGGGGTAAGGTTGCAAATTGCAACGAACTGTTTCGCTTGCTGGTCGAGGCGGGCCATCCGACTGTTGCGGTAGATCTGCGGGGTTATGGCGAGACGCAGACGACGAATTGGAGCAACCGGGACCGACAGGGCGGTTTTGTCGCGCAGCTTCTGGGCGTGGAGAGCATGGGCTATGGGTACGGAGCCAGACATACGGGGCATACTCTTATTGGGATGCGCATTTTCGATTTGCTACAGACTATTCGCGCCCTGCCCGATCTTGGACTCGGCCGGGAAGTTGTCCTCATCGGCCGGGGGGGCTGTGGCATTCAGGCATTGCACGCATCCGTTTTGAGCGACGCTGTTACAGCCGTCTGCGCCTGGCGTACGCTTTCCTCTTATATGGATGTGGTTCGTGGTCCTGTTTATCACGTTCGGTTCTACGATATGGTCCCGAATGTGACGACGGCTTACGATTTGCCCCATCTGGCCGCTGCTCTGGCACCACATCCCGTGGCTCTTGTCAATGCGGTAGATGAACGGCTTGACGTTTGCGAAAAAGCAAAAATTGAGGCCGACTACGCACTGGCCTCTGAGACCTATGCCAATCTGAAAGCGGAGAAGAGTTTTTTGATCGAAACACAGGAGACCGAAGCGGACGAGATCGCTTCTATTGTGAAATGGCTTGCCGGGATCGCGTGATCCGGTGGCTCTGGGCTTTTTGCGCGGTCTTTTCGCGTATCGGGAAGTGAATTCGAATTTTCTGTGGCAGGTCTGGCTGAGACGATCGCACTTTACTGGAGGTTTTATATGCGCATACAAAACTACTGGCGGTACCCAGGGTGTGGGCCGCACGCGGCGGCGTATCTCGGAGACGGTTTGGTGGCCGCACCGTCAAAATACGGTAATCGCATTACGTTCTGGAATGTGAGTGACATCGAACGCCCTGAACTGGTTGCGGATTTGCCCGACCGCCCCGATTGCCAGTCAGTCGCCTTCTGCAACGGATATCTGATGGTGGGAAGTGATCGCGGGATCGAAAGCATGCGCTTCTCGAAGGCGGATCTCGTCCCCGTCGATTGTAGCGCGTTTGCCCCGGAAGTCAACGATTTCGAAGTGGCTGCCGACACGGTGCTCGCCATCAGCAAGCGAAATGTCATCAAAGTTGTACGCGTCGAGGACGATGGCCGGCTGACTGAAATCGGAGTGCGCGAAGACGTGCTCGCCCGCTGCCATGGGGCAAGCCATGAAGGATCCCTAATTGGCGTGACGGGATTCAGAGGAGATGGCAAGGTAGAGACCCCTCTCGGCCTTTTTCCAGACGCTGTGGATGACGATGGACGATTTACCGATCCAGGCGGCTGGACGCTTGCCAACGGAGGTGAGCCTTCGAGGTGGTATATGAACATTTCGAACCGCATCATCCTGTACCGGAAGCGCGCCTATGTGGCAACTGGTATTTCAAGGATCCAGGATCCCAAGAGGGAATGGTTGTTGGATCCATCGGTCACAGTTCTCAATGTGGAGCATCCGAATGCCCCGGAGTTCCTGGGCAATTACCCCTGTACCGGTTCCACGACCTGCACGGGGCTTTATCTCGACCGGGACCGCGAGTGCTTGATCGTCGGATCCGGGAATATTGTGCGTCGCTTTGATATCGATGGCGACCTTCTGCACGAAACCGACAGGCTTGCGTTTCCCTACGGAGATTTCGGCGACGGATATCCCAAGACCCCGACGATCCACGACGTGTGCAAGACCGATTTGATCTGTGACGGTCTGCCCGTCTTTTTCGCCGGTGCTCAAGCGACCGACGATCTGTACCTCTTCACGGTTTGATGAGGCCGAATTTGAGAGTGGCTGGAGCGTGTTGCTCCGATTGAATAGCGGAAGGGAGGATTGCAATGCAGACCTGGACAACCGATCGCAAACAGGCATTCCACACGGTGGATGAAACCGGTTTTCAGGAGATTGAGCCGGGGTTGCGTGCCTCGCGTCCTGTGGTACGTCTGACACCGGCGGACCGGCGCTGTGTACACGGATATTATACCATGTCTCCACTGTCGGCCGATGGCGCGTTGATCACTTACTACGCGTTCGACGATCCACACCCCAATCGCAATTCCGGGCGTCCTCTCACCGGGCGCGTTATCGTCGCCAGTGCCGATGGCTCAGACGCGCGTCCTATCGCAGACCTGGACAACGCCTCGGTCGCTCAGGGTGTGATGCAACAATGGGTCGGTCCCGGGCACCGGGTGGGATTTGTTCACTACGGCAGCCGTGAGAAGAACACCGGCCAGGGGTGGACCGTCATCGATCTGGACACGGACGAATGCTGGGAAGGCGAAGGCCAGGCCCGCGAATTTGCGCCCGAAGGCCGGGATCTGTTTATCCAGACCCCGGAACAGGTCCACCTCTGGGCGGAGAAAGAAGGTCGGGCCCTGGCCCCGGAAGAGGTAGCAGCCTCCATCATTGACTACACTACTGGCAAAGAGAAAGTCCGCATTAGCGTGGCCGACGTACTGGCCATACACCCGGATGCCAGCCGGGCGCAACATCAGCACATGTGTTTCAAACAGACCCTGTTCAGCCCGAATGGCCAACGCATTGCGTTCAATTTCTCCAATGCCTTCTACACCGGCCACCACCCCGAAGAACCGAGGCGTCACGAAAAATTCGTGGCTCTGCGCGACGGCACCGAAATCCAGTACCTGGGAGACGGTGCCGGGCACCCGTGCTGGCACCCGGACAGCGAACACTATTTTGCGCTTGTCCCGGATTACGAGGGGATCACGCGCTTTATGCTCTACCCGCTTGACGGCACGCCACCCCGCGCTCTGGGCCTGGATTGGCTAGGTGCCGGGCATCCCAGTTTTCAGCCGGGAGAGGGCCGGTATTTGGCGGTGGATATCCCGGTGCGAGACCGGGGGCATGTGTTTTTGCGGCTCTACGATTTGCAGGAGGAGTCTTACGAAGATGTGCTGGTGGCCGACTATACCGACTATTCCAACGATAGCGGCACCCACTTCCACCCGGCCTGGACACCGGATGGCCGCAGTCTGTATATTGCCAGTGCTCACGGTGAATGCGCGGGCGTGTACCGCATTGATTTGGTTTAAGATGTATTCAGGGGAGGTCCGTATGAGGAGGCTTGAAAACGGAATCCAACGCAGTGCTACACATCCCATCTTGCCAATTCCATCCACCGCGTCATCGCTTTTTGCGCTTCATTAAATCGCTCGCGGATCTCTGGCGGAAGACATCTGTGGTATCCATTTGGCGGCTCACGCATCATCACATTATAATGTGCGTGTGTGTAGTTGAAATACAGATTGGATCGCACTGGCTCTGTGGTCTTGGGCAGTCCATTGTGGATGACGGTCTCGGAAAAGAGTAAGACATCACCTGCCTTGCCCGTTACTGCGACGGCACCTGGAAGATCCAATCCCCGATACTCCTGCCAGCTCAAATCAAAATTGCTCTTATGTGAACCCGGTACAGCCACCACACACCCGTCATCGGGTCCATTATCTGTTAAAAAATACACGGTATTGAGCATCCGAGAGCGAATATCGCCGTTTCGATAACTATAATCCGTTGTTGGCACGCCGCGATGCCACCCTCCCTGTTGCGCACCCTTGAATTTAGAAATCGACCAGGTGTTGATGAGTTGAGGTTCGCCCATAAATGCCTTCAGATAAGGCGCGACTTTCGGATGTGCGATCATCTGGTCAAAAACGGGATCAAGCCGTAAAAGACCATTCAAACGGATCTGAAATTCTCGACTCTTATCACAAGTTGGTAGTGGTTTTGGTCTCCCAAAAGTGGGTGCAGAAGCCATCCATTCATCTTTATATGTCTGACTTTCCAAATCAGACAGGACATTTAGAGTGGTTTCACATTCTTCGGGTGTCAATACATTGCGCAGGACCAGAAAGCCGCTCAGGTCAAAATGGAACCGGTGTTCGATTGGTATATTATCTGCCATATTTGATGCTCCTGTCATCTTCAATTCAAGCCGAACAACAAGCGAACGTATAGAACGGTTGAGAAATCCGAATAAATGTAGCTTTGTGAACCAATAGCTGCAAGACGAAAAAACCACTCCTGAAATTCGGAGTGGCTTTTTAAGGTGGATGGTGTTTAGTACATGTTACACATTTGAGGGTGGATTCTCAATCTCCAGGAGTCGTTGTTCAAGGAGCAAATTAACCAGGCTCTCAATACTTACACCCCGTGTTCGAGCAAGACGTTGCACACGCGCTAATACCTCACGGTCAACCCCTATTAGGTATTGCCGCCGTGCTTCTGGCGCGAAATCGAAATCAACAGGCTCCGTCTGTTCCCAATAGTCGGCAAGACTATGTGTATCCCAAAACGCTGCCATTTCTTCGTAGCTGTCGAATTTTGGAATTTCTTTATCGTCGTGCATGTTGTCTTCTTTCCTTATCATCCATGTCACGCGCACTCAAAATGAATATAGTTTTGTGAACCAATGGCTGCAAGACGAATTTCTACAACTACAGGCTTGATATTATACTTAAAAAGTTAGATTTTTATCAGATAGCCCGTAAAACCCATCGGCTCCCTGCTTTCGCAGGGACATGCTTATGGGGTGGTGCTTTAGCGTTGGGGCACATCGCACAAGGCAATGTGGGCGGTGCATCAACAAGATTCATCCGCTCATTCCACTTGCCCTTCGCGCCCCAAAAAATGTATCTTGTAACTGTCACTTCACCACAAGCGCTGTGCTTTTGAGGTGACACCCTGACGGGCTTTCTCTTTGGTGATTGCAATGGTCAAAAATTTCAAATATCGCTTGCGTCTAACCAAGAAGCAAGCTGCGATACTGCAAGGGCATATTGAAGAATGCCGACTGCTCTACAACCAGTTAGTATGTGCCCGTGTTCAGGCGTGGGAGAGCGAGCAAAAATCTTTGTCTTGCTACGATCAGATTAAAATACTCCCCTTGATGAAACAACAACGTCCTGCGCTTAAGCAAGTATATAGTCAGGTCTTGCAACAAGTGGCTGTGCGTGTTGATAGGGCATTTGATGGCTTCTTTCGCCGTCTCAAAGAGAGGGCAAAGACAGGCGAGAAAGCGGGTTTTCCACGCTATAAGGGCATGAACCGCTACGATTCGCTCACCTATCCGCAATTCTCCAACGGATGCCGATTGGACGACAAGGGCTTGCGGTTGGGCAAAATCGGTTGCATACGCATTGTTCAGCATCGTTGTCTTGAAGGTGTCCCTAAGACCTGCACCATCACGCGGACAGCAACAGGCAAGTGGTATGCGTCTATCAGTTGTGATATTGGCGACCCTGTGCGGTCTCCCGATCATCCTGACACCGCTGTTGGGATTGATGTGGGGCTGAACGCATTTGCTGTTACCAGTGCTGGTGAGCGTGTGCCTAACCCACGGTTTCTCAGGCAGGAAGAAAAGGCACTCAAGAGAGCGCAACGCAAGTGGGACAAGGTTAAGAAAGCGTTGCCAAAGAAACGTGAGAAGGCGCGCAAAGTTGTTGCGAGAGTTCACGAGCGCATCAGAAACAGACGACACAACTTTGCCCATCAACAAGCAAGAAAAGTAGTCAATCGTCATGGGTTCGTAGCAGTCGAAAAACTTGAACCACAGAGTATGCAAAAGAACAGGCGATTGGCGAAATCAATTAGTGATGCAGCATGGTCCCTGTTTCGGCATTGTCTCGAATACAAAGCGGAAGAAGCTGGTATTGGATTTAAAGCCGTAAACCCTGCATACACGTCTCAGGTGTGCTCTGCTTGCGGATACCGTGAGAAGAAATCACTCTCTCAGCGTGTGCATTGTTGCAAAAAGTGTGGCTATACCACAGACAGAGACCACAATGCTGCGATAAACATTCTGACTTTGGGATTACAAAGTCAGGCGGCTTGACCGCCAAGAAGCCCAACTGCTTTAGCGTTGGGAGTAATCACTGCGAAGGGTAAATTCTCGGGATATTTTTGTGCTCACTTCTGTTCCCGATCTGCCTGTTGTCACTGAATTTGTGCGTGCTGCCAATCACCGAAACTATCTTCGAACCCTTTTTGTCCGAGAAGACTAAGGTGCTCAGGTTTTACCACTTTATGAGGCAAAACTGAGAATGACCCGCAATATTTTCGGATAAGGATGTGCCAAAGCGCGTGCTCACGGCCTGGAGTCTTGGGTGTCCAGATCAGCTAATTGCCACTGCACAGGTTATTGATGATGAGCTTTTTGTCGTGGCCTGTGACCATACCCTGTTCAGAGTTGGCTTTGAAGAAATGCCCGCACTCAAGCGTATTCCAGAAGAACAGCGTTCTTCATTTACTCTCTCAAGCGAAGGCAGTTATATCCATTGGCCTGAGGCTGATGTACATATCGATCTGGATGCTGTTCGCTACCTGAAAGATGATATGTGGCGGGAGAAAAAGGATCGGGAAAGATTGATGTCTGACATTCGGTTCGGAGAGGTTGTTGCCGCATTTCGAAAACAGTGCGGGCTTAAGCAAGCCGATATTCAGGGCCTTTCGGAACGCCATGTGCGCAGGATCGAAAAGGGAGAACGGACAAAGGTGGATACGCTGGGGATTCTGGCAAGAAGTCACGGATTGTCTCTGAAAGCATATCTGGATAAAATTGCCGAAATACTTTCTGAAGGAGATTAATCTGAGGTTATTTTTCCCAAGGACCACCGTCTTGCCATACTTGATTGTATTTCTCTCCTTAACATAGCGCAAGAAAACCTGGTTGGGTTCTTCGCCCTTTTCCTTGCTCAGGTTTAGAAGTCGTTGATGGACGGATACGGGCAGGTTTTTGGGACGCGCTCTTTTCATGCTACGATAGCTTCCATATAGGGCCGCATCACATTGGTCATTCGGCAGACTTGTGCGAAGTGCCAGAGGTCGTCCATTGTGGTGCGACGGTCGCGAATGCATTCTTTCAACGCTTCAAGAGCGACATCCAGGCCGATTTTGTTGCGGTATTTGAAGCAGTCTGCAACTGTTTTGGCGGGGTTAAAAATCTGAACGGGAACGCCCTCAATCTGATATGTCTTGATCCCTTCAGTCAGTGCAGCACCGGAGAACCGCATCACCCTCAGAGGAGGAAATTGCATCTTTGGTTTGGCTGCTCTGCGGTCAATGGCCATCCAGACCTGATGCGGTAGCTGTGTGCCGATTTCGTGAAAGCTCAAAGCTGAGAGCAGACAAATCACCCCGTGGGAAACGCGCTTTGCTACTTGCGCCAGCCCATAGTGTACCGAAATCTCGGCGTCGGCTGCAATGTACAGGCCTCTTCCCTCTCGTCGCACCAGTCCCTTCTGATACAGCCGGCGCAGATATTCGGGGTGAAGGCCCCGGGATGTCAGATCGCAAACTCTCAAGAGACCTTGCTGTGCCAGTTCCAGAACTTGATTTTCAGGTGAATTTTTAGACATGTGTTAAAGTATATCTATTTATAATTTTTTGTCAATATTATTACACAAAAAACTCCGAAGATAATTTACTCCGAGGCTTCCATGATGGGATTCCAAAGATTTAAAGATAAATTCGATGGTAATAGCAATAGTCAGCATTAGATACAGATTGGTGTTGACGCCTTTTTAGATTAGCTATAAAATGAAAGCTCATTAAATATTATCAGATGCATATTTGATAATCACTTCGCTCTGTGTCTAATCCCATTCAATCATTCTCAGATAAGCGAGAAGAACCTTGTCAGAATATCCGAGAGAGATCCCTGTTATAGACCTGTTCGCTGGGCCGGGCGGACTGGGCGAGGGGTTTTCTGCTTATGCAGATTCTGGTGAGCAGCCTTTTCAAATCAAACTCTCTATAGAAAAAGATCCTGCGGCTCACCAGACACTTGAATTGCGTAGCTTCTTTCGCCAGTTTCCCCATGACAAGGTCCCGGATGCCTACTATGACTATCTGCGCCAAGTTGATATTCCGGAAGATGAGCGGCGAAATAAGCTGTTCAGTCGGTACCCCGAAGAATACAAACAAGTTAAACAAGAAGCACGTCTTGCCGAGTTAGGAAAAGATGATCCTCATACAATTCATAAATGGATTCAGGATGCTTTAGAGGATTGTGGCGAGTGGGTGTTGGTCGGTGGTCCTCCCTGTCAGGCATACTCTGTTGTCGGCAGGTCTCGTAATCGTGGGAACTCCGACTATCAGGCAGAGAAAGATCACCGGCAATATTTATATTTAGAATACTTACAAATTATTGCGGAACACCAACCAGCCATCTTTGTGATGGAAAACGTCAAAGGATTATTGTCTGCTACCTTAAAGGATCAGTACATCTTTGAACGTATGTATGAGGACCTTCAGGAACCAGAGAAAGCCCTCGAACGTGAGGACCGTTCTGTTCGGGCACCTGTACAGGCCCGCAAGCCGTGTCGATACAAATTATATTCATTGGTAAAACCTGATGAAATCAGTAATGCAAACCTCTCTGATTTTGTGGTTCATATGGAAAAATTCGGCATTCCGCAGGCACGCCATCGCGTCATTATCCTCGGAATCCATAAAGATATTGAGATCCCGCCAAAAACTCTCAAAAAACAGAGTCCTGTTGTTAATGCGAGGAGAGTTTTGGACGATTTACCCAAAGTAAGAAGCGGATTATCCCGAGAAAAAGATAGTGCTGATGCCTGGCGTAATTGGCTGTATAAAATGGCTGAGTGTCCTTGGTTTGCTGCGCTGCAAACAGAAGAGAATGGAAAAATTCATGAAAAACTGATTGCTAAACTGAAAGAAATTCGACATAGTGCTGGTCGCGGTGGTGAGTTCATCTCTTGTGATACGGATATCAGCCATGAACCCAATTGGTTTCTCGATTCCCGTATAGGAGGAGTGTGCAACCACACCACTCGAGGACATATGGTGAGTGATCTATATCGCTATTTCTATGCTGCTTGCTTCGCAGAGGTTGAGGGTCAATCTCCAAAATTAGAAGATTTTCCCACCGATCTTTTGCCTGCCCATAAGAATGCAAAACGCGCTGCAAACGGAAAACCTCTTTTTAGTGATCGATTTCGAGTACAGATTGGCAACAGGCCCGCGACTACAGTTACTTCACATATATCGAAAGACGGGCATTACTATATCCATCCCGACCCGACACAGTGCCGTAGTCTCACTGTCCGGGAGGCTGCGAGGCTTCAGACCTTCCCGGATAATTATTTTTTTTGCGGTCCACGTACATCACAATACATTCAGGTTGGTAATGCAGTGCCGCCTCTTTTGGCCAGACAGATTGCAGCTATTGTCCACCAGGTACTGGAGCAAGCAAGAGTGAGTCCGTGAGATGAACTTGTCTGATAAATTCATTTCAAACTGTGAATATTACAAACACAACCTGAAGTCAGGATAGATCATGGATCTCACCGGTGAACAAAAAAAGGTGGTATTTGCAAGGGCATCGGCACAACTCCTTGTTCAAGCAGGTCCCGGTACAGGTAAGACACACTGTCTATTGAAACGTCTTGAATTTTTGGCTAAGGAAGAAGAGTTAGAGCCAGGTTCTGAAATTTTGGTGCTGAGTTTTTCTGTTGCTGCAGTAGCTGAAGTTAAATCTCGACTTAAGGATGCAGTTGAAAAGGAATCTATTACAGAAGACTTGCTTCGAACACAAATACGGACTTTCGACTCTTTTGCCAGTCGATTCATAATTGATGTCACTGGCCGGGAATCCCTCGCAGGGGATTGGGATTACGAATCCAGAATCGAAAAAGCTACCGAACTCATAGTGTCTAATGAAAAAGCAATGGAAGAGCTCCAGAGGTATCGCCACGTACTGGTGGATGAAATTCAGGACTTGGTAGGCTCACGAGCAGAGATGACCCTACAGATACTCCGGCAGGTAGATTGTGGCTTTACTCTTCTGGGTGATTCAGCACAGGGTATCTATGATTTTCAGATCAGTAAACAGCCAGATGCAATGACATCTACAGAATTCCTTAATCAGGTAAGGAAGTTTTTCCCTGAACTGGATACTAACATAGAATTCCAGAGGAATTATCGCATTAGAGACAATCCGGTGCTTGAAGAAATATCTGAAAAAGGGCGAAAACTGATCTTGAACAATAAACCGATGGCAGCCGCCTACCTATTCGAAGAATATCAGTTTCTCGAATCTCTTGGAGAGCTATCCAATCCCTCAGTTCCGAATAATTTTAGAAATAATAGATCCTGCTTTCTCTGTAGAGACAACGGCCAAGTCTATCGGCTGGCTTCCTGTCTGAAAAGTATGGATAGGTCTTTTAGAATCCAGAAAAGGAGAGATGAAAAAACTGTGCCTTATTGGGTGGGCTGGTTATTCTTGGGCTGGTCGTCTTCGGAAATTCGTAAGCGTGATTTCATCCCACTTTTTGAGGAACGCTTGGGAGATGGAAGTATGGATTCGCAAGAAATGTGGGACGCGCTTCTGCGAATCGTACGACAAAGAAAAAATAGTATATTACTTGATCTCAATCTTTTACGCCAGGCATTGAGAACAGATGCTGTTTTTCCTGAGACAGAGGTATCGACAGATCATGACCTCATCCTTTCAACCATCCATCGATCCAAAGGGAGGGAATTTGATCAAGTGGCAGTTGTGGTCGGAGATGATCAGGGTATTGAGGAGGCAATTGACTCTGACGAACCTCTTGTTGATGAAAATGCTGAGGATGAAACGCGAGTTTTATTTGTAGGTTTGACACGCGCAAGGAATAAACTTTACAGGTTGGATGCAGGACGACGGGATGGATTGCGTCGTAACAAAGTGAATCGATGGGTTGAAACACCGTTCGTATATGGAAGATACGGACCTTGGCAACCTCTAAAAAGCCTTGAAGTCGGGCTGGAAAGAGATATTGATATTCACTCCTTTGTTTCTGAAAAAAAATATGGCTCTGTCAAAAAAATCTATGAAAACCAAGAAAGAATACGAAATTTCAATTACGGAGATTCCGTAACCCTGAGATTTTTGATCAGTGAAAATCGGATTCCCATATATGACATCTGTGTAGGTGAAATTGATCAACAGAGATCCATTGGTACAACTGATCGATATTTTGGCTATGCACTTAGACAGTCAATCTCCGAAACAAGATTTGGAAATGTGGTTAAGAAAGTACCCCACCAGATCACAGGGCTCTGGATTAGAGATATTGTTACTGAGATTGGAGATGCCGGTATGAAGGAAGTAGTACCTCGAAAATTTCTGACATCCTGTTTGTGGTCAGGAGTCAGAATTATGGGCTTAGGATTTTGCAAGGACTGGAAGGAGATTTAGCAATGGAAGATATCAAAACTCATGAAGATTTTAGGGGGGGCATGCTGGAACTCCTGAAAAGAGATTTTTTTGGACCTTACAATGGAATGAACGAGACTATTGCCTACAGAGATGAAGATGACACACCCATGCATCGATACTCTACAGGGATTCTTTTTCCTCCTGAAGTACTAACTTCAATAGAAGATGACGAGGATATAGAAAACGAGTTCGGTGAATCGGGAGAAAGTGAAGGAAAACTTGCTCAGAGTAATGTCCGCAGACCATCCTGCTATGGGATCACCTTTACTTGCTCAGAGGACACCAGGTCTATCATGCTGGAAGTGGATGCAGGACGTTACGAACTTACTCCGTCTGAGGATAAGGATGTCGATCTACAGTGGAAACGAAAAAGTATCACACCAGACTGGGTGGAAAGTACAGGAGCATCAAAACTTGAACTTCCTATTATTCGTAAAAATACTAAAAAGAGTGTGAAAGTATGTGACGGTTTGGATGCCTACATAAAATATAGAGAGCCGTCACAGGAAGGCCAGGTTTCTATTACTATATCCTTAATTAACAGGAATGTAGTGAAACCTTTGAGAGATGAAGATGATAACTCTCGACGGTCCCGAAGCAGTTTCGTCCCTTTTAAGGACATTGCCGAAAACAGTTTCTATCAGGTTCATTTCTCAGTTTCAGGGAAAGATGGTCAGCGGATATTCACCGAGAGGCCATTTGATGGACGCCAAGAAGGAGGAGACGAAAATAAAGCCTTTTATCTACTTTATCGCCACCAGAAAAATTTTGCAACCGGACATGGGTGTTCAGCAAAATGGGATGATCCAGTGAAAAATAGATGTTTACGAATTGAATGCTGCTTTATCCCTGAATATGATATATATCCTCTGACTCCTCCGAAGGATCTAAATCTTCCCCCATTCTTTCTAAGCGAAATTGCCAATGCCAGTCCAGATGATCTTAAAGACCTCTTTGGCAATATTACCAACATCTATGAGAATTGGATTAAAGAAAATTCAAAAGAAATCGAGAACATCTCTGTCAGTAAAAATAAAAAGATAAACGATGATTTTATCGCCGTTGCTCAAGAACAGCAGAAGTCCTGTTTACAGGCTCTACAAAGAATGAAGAAAGGGATTAATGTTCTCGGTGATCCTCTAATCCTCCGAGCATTTCAGCTTGCACACAAAGCTATGCTGATCGTCTTCGCATTGTCGGATTGGAAAAAAAGACAATATAGTGGCAAGCCTGACTATAACTCAGGCCATGAATGGTATCCCTTCCAGATTGCTTTTATTTTACTTTGCCTTGAGTCGGTCGGAAACAATTCGTCGGATGATAGATCGATCGCAGATCTTCTTTGGTTTCCTACCGGAGGCGGCAAAACTGAAGCGTATCTTGGACTTACCGCCTTTGCACTTTTTTTGCGCCGGCTCAGGGGAAAAGAGAAACACCATGATGGCGGCGGTACATCAGTGATAACCAGATATACTTTGCGGTTGCTGACAGCGGATCAGTTTGAACGCTCGGCAGCTATGATCTGTGCCTGTGAAAAAGTCCGTAGAGAAGAACTGGACGTTCAGAAGACTGCTCCTATATCGATTGGATTGTGGGTTGGAGGGGGAGGAACTCCGAACAAAATCAACATTAATAATAACTACGAGAAGGGATATCGACAGCTCATGCGTCAGTGTCAACAGGGTTCACCTGAACCCGGAATGCCCAATCCGATGGTATTGACCAAATGTCCTTATTGTGGCACAGAGATTTCTGCTGCAGATTATGATAACGACCTCCCTCAAGTAAGATGTCCTGACGAATCCTGCTGCTTTCACGACGGATTGCCGGTTCATTTTGTCGATGAAGATATTTACGAAGTTCGGCCATCTCTAATTATCGGAACAATCGATAAGTTTGCACGCCTTCCTTGGGTAGAGAACGCAGGTAACTTTTTTGGAACAGATGGCGAGACACCTCCACCCGATCTGATTATCCAGGATGAGTTACACTTGATTTCTGGTCCCTTAGGCACATTGGCTGGTCTTTATGAAACCGCCGTAGATCTGCTATCAACCAGAAATTCTCATCGTCCTAAGATTATTGCATCCACTGCTACTATAAAAAATGCAGCGAGTCAGGTACAGGCCCTTTTTGACCGTCAATTTGCACAGTTTCCTCCTCCGTTTCTTGATGCCAGAGACTCATTTTTTGCCCGTGAAGATCGAGAAAAACCTGCAAGGAAGTATGTAGGAATTTTCACACCGGGGAAAACCGGAACCACCACCTTCATTCGATCTACTGCTTCCTTGCTTCATTCCGCTAAAAAGCTGAAGGCTAATGATGAAATTAGAGATCCATACTGGACATTTATGGGATATTTCAATAGCCTTCGAGAACTGGGCAGTGCACGGGTCCAGGTTATGGATGACGTAAAAGATTACCTGCGTTTTTGTGCCGAAAGAGATAACGAGAGCATGAGGGAGATCGAGGAAGTGTTTGAATTAACCAGTCGGCGAAATGAACAGGAACTTAAGGAAATTCGGGAACGTCTCTGGTACCAGTATCCTGACTGTGATGCTCTGGAGGTAGTTCTTGCGACAAATATGATATCTGTTGGTCTTGACGTACCGAGACTGGGGCTCATGTCCGTCATCGGTCAGCCTAAAACCACCGCCGAATACATTCAAGCAACCAGCCGGGTTGGAAGACAATATCCTGGCCTTGTAGTCACCTTATACAATCATATGAGATCAAGAGACCGATCCCATTACGAGCGTTTTCAATTTTATCATTCCAGACTTTATGCTGAAGTCGAAGCAACCAGCGTAACGCCATTTTCAATTGGTGCCAGAAAACGCGGACTACACGCGATTCTTGTAACGCTTGTACGGCACCTTCTGGATAATATGAAAGAAAATAGTGATGCAAATAAATTTGACCGTAGTAAAGTCGTCGATATTAAAAAAGAAATTCTTAGTAGGGCTAACAATATCGACTATATTGAGGTTAATGCTGTAGAGCAGATGCTTGATAGCATTGTTAATACTTGGGAAGAAATAAAAAATAGAGAAGGGACTGTTTATTACTACTTAGAAAAAGAAAAGCACCAATCCCTACTGCTCCGATTTGAGGAGACCGGATATTATAGAGGATTTAGAACCTTAAACAACCTGCGCAATGTGGATGCCACAGTTAACCTCTACCTGGATTGAAATATGCCTGATATTATTGGTGAACTGAGAAGGAGTCAGCTTATTACTACATTCAGTACTGGTGCCATTGTTGATCTGGCTGATTATTCTGTAATGGTATCTGGTCTTGATTTCTGGCCTCCTTCAAATCTTGAAGAAGTTACGGAGAGTCGGCTGCGACGATTTCTTGATGTATCCGGTTTCAGACAGCCTCGGCCTTCAGAAAACGTATTTGGTAGAATTGCTAAAGATGATGGGATTCCGTGTGTGCGGTTTCCTCAATATGTATTCTGTCCGATTTGCAGGCGTCTTGCTCCATTTGACACATTTGGTGGAGGTATTAAAGGGACTCATTGTGAACGTTGCAGAGAGGAAGACCCAGATGGTGCCCGGTTGGTTCCGACTCGTTTTGTTCTGTGTTGTCGCAGAGGTCATATCGATGATTTTCCCTGGCAATGGTGGATTGGTTGTCCCTGTGAAAGACCTAAACTGAGTATCAAGAATGAAGGAATGTCTACGTCACTTTCCAGTATTCTAATTTCCTGTGGTCGGTGCGAGGCACAAAAAACTATGGCAGATGTCTTCAATCCGGAATCTTTTAGAGGATTTACATGCTCCGGTGCCCGCCCCTGGCTTAAAGATGAGCAACCGTGTGACCAACCGGTTGTAGTATTGCAGAGAAGTGCAACAAGCGTACATTTTTCCAATACAGTATCTGCCATTTCCATACCTCCATATTCAAACAGTGCCTACAGAAGAGTCGAGGAGTTGTGGGTAAGAGCCCACCTTGGCGTCCAAATAGAAGATATTGTTAAGCCGTTTCTTGAACAAATTGCAAAAGAGGAAAATCTTTCGTCCAATGATCTATGGCAAGCCTATCTTCACCATAAAGGAGAGGAAGAGAGGGAAGACAGTGTGGATCTCAAAGAAGCAGAATACAGGGTTCTAAAAGATCCGATTGACTTTGCTGAAGAAGACCATTTTGTTGCACAACCAGAGCCTGTGCCACCTGACTTCAGCAGTCTGATAGAGACCGTCGTTCTGGTAAAAAAGCTTCGAGTAGTTACGGCATTGACAGGCTTCAATCGGATAGAGCCTAATAGAGAACTATCTGCACGTATAAAAAAGTCCTCAATTGGCTGGCTACCTGCTACAGAAGTGCTGGGTGAAGGAATTTTCTTGGCATTAAGTCGGGAGGCAGTAGAAAATTGGTTTCGCCAGAACAGCGTGGTGCTACAGGATCGTGTAAAGATAATTGAATCCCAAAGAAAGCTACTTGCTGCAAGAAACAGATTGATCCATAATGAGATAGTAACGCCGGAATTTATTCTACTCCATAGTCTTTCTCATCTTCTTATCAGAACTCTGACTATTAACTGTGGATATTCCACCTCAGCGCTCCAGGAGCGTATCTATGCAGCCAACCCCGATGATGGTCAGAAGGCCATGCTGGGGCTCTTAATTTTTACCGCTGCGTCTGATTCTGAAGGTAGCTTAGGAGGATTGGTACAGCAGGGTAAACAAACTCGATTTGAATCTACATTGATGGAAGCACTCGAACAGGGCAGATGGTGTTCTAGCGATCCTCTTTGTATTGAATCGACGGGCCAGGGAATGGACTCTCTTAATCTTGGTGCTTGTCATTCTTGTGCGCTACTTCCAGAGACAGCCTGTGAGACCATGAATAGTTTTCTGGATCGGGGGCTCGTAACAGGTACTCCCGAACACCCAAAAATGGGATATTTCTCAGAGGATAGATCATGGCAGTAATGATACCAGAATTTGTCCATCCTGATTGTAAAAGTAATGCGGAAAGATATCTCTTTGATAGATTAAAGGAAGAACTGGACGGAAACTATATTGTGATGCATTCGCTTGGTCTCGCCAAGCATGGAAGAAATTTTAGCTCAGAAATTGATTTTCTCATTGTTTCCCAACGGGGTCTCCTTGTATTAGAAGTGAAGGGTGGTCGGGTCCGCCATGAGATGGGTGTGTGGTATTTCACCAATCGTTATGATGAGACGGATTCTCGACGAAGGTCTCCCATGCAACAGGCGAGAGAAGCCATGTATGCTTTGCGAGCGAATATATGGGATCACTTCGGCAAAGATTCTGATCAGGGCAGAACTGTTTTCAGCGATTGTGTCTTATTTACGGATATTCTTTTTCAAGAGGTATCCCCAGAATGGAATCTGAAAAAGGTCTATGATGGAGCCAGTCTTCAAGACAGTATAAGTTCCTTGGTGGAGGAGATGTATAGTTATGGAATAAAAGAACATGAACGAGTTGTTGGACATCTTCCCGTCAAACTTTCAAACACTCGCCTTCGTGAGTTACGCGATCATCTGAGACGGGATTTTGACTTGGTGCCCACCCTGAGTACCCAGGTAAATCAATCCTATCAGAATATGATAAAACTGACCGATAGGCAGTTCAAAGTGCTTGATACGTTGGAAAATGACCGGGTGGTTGTGCGAGGTGGTGCAGGAACAGGAAAAACACTCCTTGCAATGCAGAAAGCGCGGAACCATGCGCGAAAGGGAGAACGAGTAATTTTTATCTGTTTCAATGCTCTTCTGGCGTCATCTCTAAAAAAAAGTGTACAGGATGAAGATCTACAGGATCAGATTCTGGTTACTACTCTTCATGCATTTTGCCTTAACATAATCAAAAAAGCCGGATTGGTTTCTGATATTGAAGAAGATTTGGGAACCCATCATTTTTTTCAGAAGACGCTACCAGAGTATTTTCCCGAAGCGTTCTGTCATTTATATGATGACTCTCCCTTTGAAGTTATGATTATTGATGAAGGGCAGGATTTCAAATATTACAAGCCCTATGTGGAGTTAGTAGATTGGCTTGTTCAGGGAGGATTGAAAGATGGACGATGGGCCTGGTTTGAGGATGATAAGCAGGCGATCTTTAACGTCGAAACAGGTGATGAAGTGTTTGATCTAACACAATATGGCACTGGCAACATTAGATTGAGAGAAAATTGTCGAAATACAAGGCCGATTGCTACTTTTACCGATCTTGTATCAGGGACAGAGCCACAGGAGTGTCTGAATACGAGTGGTCCCTTGGTAGAAAAAATATACTACAGAGGCGTCAAACACCAATTCAAGAAAGTTGAGAATATGGTCTCTCGTCTTCTTTCGGATGGTATCCAACCTGATGAAATTATCCTTCTTACTGCAAAAAATACAGAGAAATCTGTGCTGGCAGATCATGATCGCATTGCTGGCAATAGGCTTATTCAAGTTGATCGGGAATGGCTTAACCCATCTCATTCCATTCGTTATACTTCGGTGTGGAAGTTTAAGGGTCTGGAAAGCAAAGTAATAATTGTGACAGATATTGAAGAGCTGGTTTCCATTGAAGCCAGGAAGCTCAACTACGTGAGTTTTTCCAGGGCCAATGCCTATCTTGGAGTATGCATTCACAAAGCTTGTAAAGAGGAGTTCAATCAGCTAGCAAGAGAATATGCTATGCTTTTTGTTTTACAGAGTCAAATGTGATTTAAGAGACAGGTCCAGCGTCATGTCTAATATCAATATAATCAATAATTTTGACACCTTTTTGAATAAGGTAAATGAACTGCATGCGATAATTGAGAAGAAACGGGAGATAGTAAAAAAAGAAATTCACGCAACTGGTCGAAAAATGCCCGAAAGGATTACATTCGAAGAAATAGATATGTCTGCCCACCTTGATGACTTGATGTCTATCCAAAAAACTCTCCAATCCCGAGTCTATCGCCGACGGCTAATTTTTACATCTTTTGTCAAACGAAAAGCTCTCACAGTTGCATTGTCCGGTGTGTGTCAGCTTATCAAAGATCATTATGTGCAAACTTTCTGGGATATATATGGAAATAGAATAGGATGGCGGCAGGACAATTATACATATGATCTCTGGGAAGAAGGATTCAAAAATGAAGGGATTAAACTGAACCGCACCAATCGACGAGAATTTGTCGATTCGTTTATTCACGAAGCTGGTATACCTCGTGGACTCCAAGGGTTCCTGATTGATTTTTTTCTTATATACTGGCGCCATTTCCGAAATGAGGATGTGGAGAAGTTGATTGACCTGGTGGGCGAAGGGGAGATATTCGATGGAGATGTTCCTGATTCTGACTTGGCAAAGCTTAGAACAATAGTGCCGCGTGTCCGAGAATTCAAATCCGCATTTTCAAGGAGAATTGTACGTCTGGTTCGTATCGTCTCATTTATTGAGAAAAGCCCTGATCTCAAAATAGGCGATGTGGAGGCTAATTATCGATTGATCCAGGAGGAATGTGGAATTGATCCGAGAGAAATTATTCGAAATGAAAGTCGCCTACATAAAATATGGATTCAGGTTTTTTCTCTTATCACTCCCAAACGCTTCGTGTCGGTGTTAGCTGAGCTTGATAAAAAAGAAAAGATAATCCTTCCAGATGGAACAAGCAGAACCCGCGAAGCTTGCCATCCGTTTTATTATGGTTCTTATAAGTATTCAAGTGGAACCTTAACGTGTGTCCCTGATCTTTCCCTTGGATTGGAACGGCTTAGAAACTTGCCTTTCGACAAAATTATTCGTGTCGGTGGTTATTTACTCTTAAAATCGAAAGATGAGATAACTCCTGAAATTGATGGTATAGTTCGCAGAGATCTTGTAAAACCTTTGTATCTGAACAGCGAATTTGCGGGAAATATAGGTTTTGTAAGACGAAACCGTTATTCGACAATTCAGATATTTACCTCTAGTAAGCAAGTTGGGAAATACGAGGGGGAATATACAGTAAACTTTTCTCCTCATTTGAGGTGTCTGTGGAATTGGAGGAGCGAGATATTCAGGCTCTATGCCACAAATCTAAAAGTAGCTTTCAAGAATGCAGAAATTTCCGAGGAAAAAATAGAAATAGCGGTTGATTCTAGAACACGTTCTATTGGTAGAGTTCGTCTTGATAAATACGGAAATGGTAAAGTAAACTTAAGAGATCTAATTTTTGCCAATCCTTGTCCGGGAAAGTACAATTTCTCTGCAAAAACAGAATTGGAAGTTCGACAGCTTGGCACTTTGGAACTCAAGCCTATAATGCTTTTCTCGTCGAAACCCGGCAAACTTATTCCAGAGGGTGATCTGGGTCATCCATTGATAGCCAGTGGTCAGGGCCGACTTTTATTGTTTATATCCAAGACCTTAAATGTTGAACCGGTACTGCATAATTTTGAGATCGAGAAAGAGGAAGTATATGGTCAATATCGAATGTTAACACTCCAGCATCGGGGAACATCCCTGTCAGATCATATCAAATGTATTTCTAAAGAAGATAAATACATCTGGAAATTTGACGGATTTATAGACCTTGAATTAGAATTGAGAAGGTTGCGTACTACTGCACCAGCAGGAGTAAAACTTGCTCCATATCAGGCCAAGACGCTTACAGACTTTGAGCTATTAGTTATTCCAAACCCTGAGGATGCAGAAAAGAGTTATCTTCAATGGGCTGTCGAAATTGACGATCAAGATGCTGTGCATATCCCCTTTAAGAAGTGTGCATCAGGCAGAGTTGAGGATGGTAATTTGGTGCTGTCAGGAGATGAGTTAGAACATATCTTATCTCTCGCGGGATTTGACATGTATCCAACCCGGTTTCCTTTTGCTCTTACTCTTTCACTGGGGGTTGAGTCGGAAAAATTTGATAGTGTTCGTATGGTACTGTTCCCGGGAATATCAACAAGAATTCCTGACCTGACGCAGGGAGAGGCTGTTTCGTTGCAGTTAAAATGGGCACAAGGTTCCGAGGAGAAACAGATCTTTTTGTATGATACAGAAGAATCTGAAAGCAGCAGTGCCCGGCAGAATGTTTTTTTAAATAATGGTAAAATTCAGATTGACCATCCTTGTTTTATTAGAAACTATGATGTGCCATATCTTGAAGAAAAACTGCTGTTTGAGCTTTGCCCAATGGTCCGGGAAATTAAAGTGTGGGATACGATAAATCAAACAATCTCAGAGTTATTAGTGATTGATCAAAGAAGACTGGATGCCGTTCGCTTTCTTGCCATCAGCAATCCGAAATATAGTGGACAAATAACTTATTCAGAGGGCAAGATAGAACAACTTGAAGAAATTTCTCCTGGTGTTAGAACGTTCAGCATTTCATCACCAAAGCAACAATTCAAACCAATTATACAGGCCAGTCTCAAAGATGGATGGGATACATATGGCTTCCAGATTAATTTTGATACAGAGTTCCAAGAATTAGGTTTCCGCAAGCATCTAACCCTCGGACAGGTTGTTGGATATAATAGAGTTACGGGCCCTTTTACTGACTTCGTAGAGTTTGTCATTCTTGCTGATGGCAAATGCATTGGAGCCAAGCGATTTCGGTGTAGGCCCGAAATGAAATCACAGAAGGAATTTCGAATTGATATTGATAGTCACAGTCTTGAGGGACAGACATACTTGATTGCTAAAGCATTTGCTATAAGAAACAGAGAATACCGACTTCTTGATTTCAATGGAAAGTATGAGTGGCCTATTGAGAATCGAGAAATTTTCTTGGAGCAGGACATCCAATGGGTAAAACATCGACTTGGAATGTTAAGAAGCCGAAAGTGTTATTTCGAGGCCTTGGAACTGTTACAAAAAGTAGCTCCACACAGGCTTGGTAAAGATTATTACATGGAAGAATATTCTGAAATACAAGGTGCAATTTTTAAAATAAAAATTGAATCTGTCTCACAGCAATTGAGGGAATACATCCAGAAGGAGTTGCAGATCGATGTTTGAGGGGGCAGTTAAAGTTTCACCGGATAGAGAACGTTTACTGGGAGTTCTTTTTCGCTCTGTCAAATGGAGCGATTTTGTCAGGATTATCCGTGAATTCAAAACTTTGAGACAAGAATTTGAACGTGGAGGATTCAATTGGAATAAGGTTTTATGGGATCATGGTATCCGGAGTGTGAAAATGGCCTTGAGGAGGCGCGCTGATCTCGCCGAGTCAATTGAGGTCAGATTTTTCATGGTTTGGTATCAGAATTATTGTAGGAAAGAGATAAAAGAGAAACTTGATGATTATTTTCAATCTGAGGAGTATGACAATTGGATTGGATCGAGGGATATAGCATCAGATGAATATGCCCTGCCAGATGAAAAATTCACTGAATTTTCATCAAGATGGGGCCTCAAAGAAAGAATCTTTCTTCTATTATTCAGTCCAATCAACTTTACAGGCGAGCAAGCTGAAGTTTTGATGGGAGTAGAAACTCCCTTAGAAATGGAAATAGCCGATTCAAAATCTGTGCGAAGCGAACAGTCCAGTTCAGTGGTGAAATTCAAGAAAGATATATCGCAGCTAAAACAGCAAATTGGTGAACAGACTGAATCGTTGAAAACTGCGAATAAAGAAATAAAAGTGAAAGAAAAAGAAATAGATCAGCTAAGTGGGATTATTTCATTGAAAGATCAGACTATCCAGAATATTACAACGGAATTCAGAGAGAAAGAAGCTGGTTGGGAGAAAAAGTATAAAGATGGTGAAGCCAAATGGGATTCTGAAAAACACGCGATATCCGGCGAATTATCTGTATTGGAGGAGGAAGTTACCAGATTAAAGGAAGACCAAGCGCGCCTAAACGTGATGAAATCAGATATCGAGAGAAAATTGGCAAATAAAACAAATAAAAATAAAAAATTAAATTATGAAGTGCATCGACTGACTGCTGAGTTGGAGAATTCTAAAGAACCGTCTCTCTGGCAGTGGCTGTTTGAGGACAAAAATAGAATGAAAGATATCCTACAACAGCTTGATCTTAAGCCCCAAACCCGAGACTTAATTATCAATAAAATTAGAATCCCTGACCGTGATGTTAGGCTTGTTCAACCTTCAGGAGGAAATTTACAGAATTTTTGGAATAGATTTATTGAGCGTGAAAAGAGATTAAGTGGTAAAATTCAGGATCTTATTGAAGCTTCAAGACCTATCGATATGCTTCAGAATAAATGGCCTGAAATCAAGGACTATTTTATAGATTTGCAGTACTCTTTGGAGGCTCGTCTTGCACTGGTAAAATTGCTGCATGAAATCCTGCAGCAAACCCAAATAGAGGAAAAACATATTCCTCCGACCACAAAGAGTTAAGGAAGATCAATCAGGTTTTTTTATATAGAGGCCAAAACCTTCAATCCCCATTCTTGCGGAGATTTTATTTTTTTCCTCTGTGCTTATGGAGCAATAGTTTACAACGGCCTATTTAGCAACCGAGCGACTTGTATTGACGGCAGCATAAATGTGCATAATTTCTAAATGTTAGCTTTGGAGCAGATGAATATGCCGAAAGAGATATGTCACCGCTCTTTAATGATATAGAGGAACCAGAATATGAAACAACTCAATGTAGTGTTCATCGACTGTCACGATCTGGGCGATTGGCTCGGTTGTTATGACCGGCCTGATGTATCAACGCCAAATCTGGATCGGTTGGCTTCTCAGGGTGCCCGGTTTTCGCAATTTATCGCGACGGCACCCATTTGTATTCCCAGTCGCGTTGGCTTGTATTGCAGTCAGATGCCGCACATGATCGGTGTGTTGGGACAATTTCCCTATGATGATGGTGCTGTGTGCATGGCGCGTTATTTCCAGGATGCGGGCTATGAGACGGTGTTGAGCAACCGGTTGATGATTTTGAATGATCCATCCTGGGCGGGATTTGCGCGTGTGCTGGAAGGGAAGGCAGGTGTGGAAGTTTTGGCCGAGCGTTTTTTACGAGAAGAAGCACCGTCTATCAAGCGTCCCTTTTTTTTGCAGGTCTCTTTCACGGAGGTACATAGACCTTTTGGTCTGGATTACGATCCAGATCTTGCGGAAAGAATGGTTGTGCCTCCGTATCTGCCCGATTGTTCGGAAGTGCGTAAAGATCTCGCCGCGTTGTGTCAGCAGATTGGGGAGTTGGATAAAAAAGTGGGACGGATTCTGAATGCACTTGATGAAAGTGGGATGGCCGATGAAACAGTTGTGGTGTTTACTACCGAACACGGTGTGGCGACTGCGCGGGCAAAACACACACTTTATGATGCGGGTATCCGTACGGCTTTGCTTATGAGATACCCGTCTGAGATTGCCGCTGGAACTGTGTATGGCGATTTGATTAGCAACCTGGATCTGCTGCCGACGTTGATGGATTTGTGCGGCATGGAGAAACCGGATGGTATTCTGGGTCGGAGTTTTCGGGGATTGTTTTCCGGTGAAGGGTGGGCTGGCCGGTCTGTGGTGTTTGGCGAGCAAACCTGGGGGCGGCGTTCTGGGAACTGGTATTACACGCCGATGAGGTGTGTTCGGTCGGATCAATTTAAGCTGATTCGCAACTTTGCGCGGGTGCCAAATTATGTCGATAATGGGTGGGTGAATCGTTTTCAGAACAGACGAGAGGTTGTTCAGGAGCTTTTTTCAAAACCGGCACCGGACCGGGAGCTTTACAGTTTGGCAGACGATCCGTATGAGTTGAACAATGTTGCAGATGATCCGCGTTTTTCAAAGGTTCGCGATGATATGGAGCGGCAATTAACCGCGTTTCTCAAGGAGACAGAAGATCCCATTTTGATGGGGTTTGTGCCGAATAAAGAAGGTCACTCCGATGTTCCGCAGTGGATTAAACAGTCAGACGGTACGTTTCTGTTGGAGGCAGATCAGGAGATTTATCACACGGAGCAGCCTTTTGATTAGGGGAAAAGAATTATAGCTGGGAAGTCCACGATTTGCTTGACCCCCTGAAAAGATCGCATTAATTGCGTGATGTATGGCTGAGGTCGCGTTCTAAACGGGAAGAATTTGAGGATAAGGAGTTGTGACATGAATCTGGAATCCTACTGCGCAGGGGAGCCACTTGAGGTTGGTACGGAAACCGTATTGCTGATCGACAATGCCACTGTGGAAGACCGCTGGGAGGTAAGACGCGTGCTGAATGTGCCGATTAAGGATCCGCACAACCCCGTGCTCATGCCCGACAGGCCGTGGGAAGATGGGGTGGGTCAGCAAAATGTGATTTACGACGACGAAGCTGGCGTGTTCCGCATGTGGTATACCGGGACCGATTGGAACGCGTGGATGCACCAGTTTCGCTTCAAAGACTGGCAGGCGGAGCGGCACGGGTATCCCTATTTTGTCTGCTATGCCGAAAGCCCGGACGGGGTACACTGGGACAAGCCGATGCTGGAAGGCAAGCCGTACGGACAATATGAGAGGACCAATGTGGTGGTCACGGGACAGCAAAAGGCCCAGGGGGTGCGCGTGATGTGGAACCCCCTCGGTGGCGTGCAGCAGAGCCGTTTTCTGATGACTTACAAGGACAATCTGGCCGAGGGCTATGGGTGTCTGTGTCTGGCTTATTCGGATGATGGGATTCACTGGCGGGAGGACCCGTCGAACCCGGCTTTCATCGGTCTGCGGGACACATGGCAAAACATGGTGTTCGACCCTGTTCGGGAGCGCTGGCTGATGTTCACGCGGCCCGTGTGTACCGCTGGCGTTGGGGATGTGCCGGGTGGACCGACGGAGCACAACTACAAGCGCCGGACGGCGGTGATGGTCGGGGAGACGCCGTATGATTTTGGCCAGCCCCGGGTGGTGATGTGGCCGGAAGAAGTAGATGATCCGGATATCGACCACATGGTGGTTTCTCGGGTAGGTAGCCATTTCATCGGTTTTATCGGAAGTATGGGGCCGCCGCCGCACATGGCATTCCATCTGCATCTGGCGTTTAGCAGCGATGGTCTGCACTGGAATATGCTGCCCGACCGGTCTGTATATCTTCCCCATGGCGGCTCCGACGCCTTCGACTCGGGTTCCACCTCGGGGGCCGGAGGCATTGTGAGCATGGGAAATACGGATTTTATCTACTATCGCGGATCCCGCCACGGCCAGGCACAGGGCAACAGGAACAATGTCTCGGGCATCGGCCGGGCGCAATTCCTCCGGGATCGATTCGTCGCGCAGATGGGTGCGCACACGGGTGGCTTCCTGCTTACCCGCGAAATGGTTGTTGCCGCACCGGAACTGATCGTCAATACGACCGTGGCCGACGGTTATAACAGCGATCCGGCCACGGCGATTGTTCCGCCCGAATTCGCTGTCGAAGTGCTGCGTTTCGGTGAGAGCGGTGCCCCGAGTCCCGTGCCCGGCTTCACCCTTGCCGACTGCACCACACAGGCTGTTGACCTTGTCGAGCACAAAGTGACGTGGAAAAGTAAGCAGGATATGGCCGAACTCGTGGGCATGCCTGTGTTCCTCCGCTTCTACCTCAAGAACGTGGGCCTCTATTCGCTGCGGTTTCGCGATGGAGGATCTGGATAAGATGTATTCAGGAGAAGACCGTATGAGGAAGCTTAAAAACGGATTGAGTGAACGGACGCTGGCTTTTGTGCCTGGGTTTGAGGTACACGGTGAGGTGGTGTGTCGCACGTTTCAGCCGTCGTATGTCGTCACGCGCGACGGTGTGTTGATCGCCTTTTGTCAGGGCAGGTTGCGCGGAGGCCGCGACGACGATCCAAAGGTGATCCTGACGAGCAAAAGCAGGGATTGGGGCGCGACATGGTCGCCAGCGAGGGCTGTTTCGGGTCGGATCACTCACTACGCGGTGTCTGCGTATCTCTCCGAACGAGATGGACGTGAGCATGTGTCTGTTCTGTCTATGGTTGATTTGCGAGGTACGGAGGATATTTACGACAAGGATTACGGCGAGATGCGGGAGCAGTCCGGTATCGATATCGATGCCGTGGGGCGCGATACGCCTATGGTTCTTTGCCGGTTCGACTCGGATGACGACGGCGACACCTGGACTATGGAGACGTTGCTCGGGGACCGGTCGCCTCTGAACCATCGCTATTCCGATGGTACGCTGATTATGTTCAACGCTGTGGGTCAGGTCCACGCGATTACTCAGGGTCCGTATCGGGGGCGATACGTTCTGGGGGGACCCGTCACTGTCGTGCCCGAGGGGGAAGCCGTCACCAATCATTTTCGCAACCATCCTCAGTCCGGTTCTGCCGTTATCTACAGCGATGATCAGGGTGAGACCTGGCGCGTGGATGGTTTTATCACGGACTATCTTGCCAATGAAGCTTCCGCTGTGTCGGTCAACCGCGGTGAGGAACTGTTGCTCGTCCGCAGGCTGAATTCACAGGGTATGCTTAAAGCCCATGTCCCGCTCTCGGAGGTGCGTCCCGGTCCTGTGCAGCGCATTGCCCATACCTCGGCGGATTGTGGCAAGACGTGGTCCCGGCCGTTTCTCGTCGATATTAGCGGCGTGCTCTGTCACGGCACACTTGCGCGGGGCGGGAGGCGTTTGCTGTTTTCTATTCCCAATGGTTCTGGTCTGCCCGAATCCAAGCGGCAGCACGCCTCCGAGCGCCAACGCGGTGCTATCTATTTTAGCGATGATGAAGGCCAAACCTGGCGCCACAAGGTCATCGAGCCAGAGACCTTTTCGTACAGTACCGTTGGTCCCCTTAATGAATCCCAGTACATCACCCTCTACGCCTGCAGTTCTATGGGGCAGGAAGGGGTCGGATGTCGGGTGTTTGAGGACGCATGGCTGGATGCGTAGAAGGATATAGGAGGTATGTTATGATTGGCGAGTCTGAAATCGCACAATTTGAAGAGATTGGGGCGGTAACTATCGACACGCCTTTTAGTAAAGCGCGGCTGGATCGCGTTTCGGGGGTTTTTGATCGGATGCTGCCGTTTGAAGGCTCGAAAGATGGGAAACCGGCCCAGTATCGCGTGGGACAACGGTATTTTCTCGAGCCCAAATTACTGGATCTGATCCAGGATCCGTTTTTGGAAGCTGTGGCCAAAAAGACATTGAGGGCCGATGCCGTACACTTTTTTAATGCGTTTGTTGTTACTTCCTATCCACAGCCCGGCGCAACATTCAGTTTTTCCGAACATGTGGATATTAAATATAGCCTTTCAGATCTGGATGCCACACCCAAACAGATGCTTTGCAGTTGTCTGCTCTGGTTGAGCGATGTGACGGAAAAGCGGGCACCTCTCATGTACCGGCCAGGCAGCCACCGTTTGATTGCAGAGGATGTGGAAAAGTATGGGACTTATATTCAGAATCCAGTCCCATTTCGAGAACTTTCCGAGTTGCCCTTTGCAGATCCGGTTCCTTTGCTTGCAAAGGCGGGGCAGATGACGGTTTGTACCACGGCGATGGTCCACGGCGCATCTATCAATATTGACACACTTCCCCGGAAAGTGATGTTTATTGTGTTTAAGCCCGTGGGTTATACCATTGATGCCAATATGAAAAGCATAGAAGTCCGCGAACAATATTATCGCAAATTGAGAAATTATTTGCGTGAAGATCGCTTGGGCATTATCGAAGATGTCCTATAGGGTTTATAAAAAGCCCCGGAGTGAATTATCTCTGGGGCTTCGCGATAGTATTTTGAAGGTTTAGGGATAAATCCGAAAAGAGACGCGGAGCCTGAAGGCTTTCTGGCTGTAAGACTTTGTTTGCTCTGAGGTTTGAAGCTCAATGGTTTGAAGCTTTGCCGGACGGTATGAGCGTCACCCCCTCAATTTGTGTGAACCCGGTACGCAGCAAAAGTCACCGTCGCCCTTTCGAGCAGGTGTTAGCGCGTCCACCCTCACTTTTGGGCCGACGAGTCCAACCAAGTAGGGCGCCAACTTCGGATGGTCGAAGAGATTCTGGCAAGCCGGACTCCATTGGGAAACCCTTCGGGCGATTTTCAAACCGTCTTCCTGATACGTTTCGTACTCATCCGGTTTTGATCGATCAGATATCTCATTCAGTTCGGCAACTTCGTCACCCGAGAGTACATTTTTCACAACGAGAAATCCCTGGAGGTCGAACATAAATTTCTCTTCGGGGGTCATGGCAGTTCCCCTATTGCTTAAACGGCCTGAATGCTGTCCGGACGTCGAACACCAAATGGGGGTGACATGACACGCATCTGTTGTTCGGTCAGGCCATCGTATTCGTCGAAATCGTAAAAGCGTTGTGACCAGATTGAATGACCCGGGCTGAACTTGTAAAGTAGCGTACGACGCTCCTCATCGGAGGTCCAGGGGAGTGTCCCGTGCATCGTCGCTTCCGTAAAAATCAGGGCATCTCCGGCCTCCGCCTCTGGCTGAGCGATGTAGTGTGGAACGCGATCGAAGGAGCGGACGTCTTTTGGCAGATCCGCACCAAAGTTGGACTTGTGCGATCCAGGCACGCAACAGAATCCACCGTCTCCCTTTCGGACGGGGGCGAGAAAATACACGACAACGGTGAGGCCATTACGCATGACACCATCGCGGTATTTGTACCAATGGCTAGCTCGACCGTCAAAAGCTCCGGAGTCTCCGCCGTGAAGGCCTCCTTTGTGGGAGCCGCGCCGCATGAAAATTCCATAATCGTGATCCGCTCGAAATTTTGGTCCGAGTAGCTCGTCCAAATAAGGGATGATGTTGGGGTGATCGAACAGGTTCTGATAGGGGCGTCCCCAAAGCGATACTCGCTTGGGAATCTTCAACCCATCATTAATTTCTTCCTGAACTTTCAATTGCTCATCAGCAATCGTGTTGAGCGTGTCTACTTCCTCGTGCGACAAGATATTCTTGATTACGATGTAGCCCTGGAGGTCAAAAATAAACTTTTCTTCAGGTGTCATTGTCTGTTCTCCTTATCAAGCAGGAACTTCAACGGAGTCGGTCTACCTCCTACAGAGGGAGCGGCCATGATTCTTTTTAATTGTTCGGTAGGATTCACGTATTCGCCTGATTCATAATATTCCTTTGCCCAGGAAGAGTGACCTGGGCTGTATTTATAAAGCAGCGCCTTCCGCTCGTGGTCAGCCGTCCAGGCTAGCGTTCCATGGATCAGAGCCTCAGTAAATATCAGCGCGTCGCCGGCTTCAACTTCAGGCTGGGTAACGTAAGGGGCAGCTCGTTCATAGTCGAGAAAGATTGCCCTCCATTCGACCAGCGCACCCCTGTAGTCGACGCGTCCCCAATAGCCGTTCCCGGGGTCGTTCCCGAAGTCCCACGTCCCGCCGGGCCCCCAATGGATTGATTGAGAAGAAAAACCCGTTCTGTCGATCGTTGTAAGTGTCGAGAAGAACCGTGAAGTTATCGTCCCCGAACAAGGATGCATCTCGACGCATGTTGTTGGCAATTAGGCGATCGGGATCATTGGACAGGCAGTCAACACCGACATACAGATTGTTTAGCGATCCAGCCAGCCCAGCATCTTTAAGCAACTCTCTAGCCGTAAGGTATCTCACCACTGGCCCGCTACTCTCAAGTAGCCATCAACCGCAGACATACGTGGTTACCTTTAACAATGCTTTCGGTCAGTTGCAGCTTTCAGGTAACCCCATTAACTCTGGCACAGTGCCCTCTGTACTTTCCTGTGCAGGTCACTCGTGGTTGAGATTTTATCTCTTCCGGTTCAGCTTCTGCATCGACCGGAGTTCACGCGGCGGATCCAATCTGCTCCCGTAGTCACTCCACGACACCTCAGCAACGTAGATGTCTCCCTTCGAATCGACTGCGATCCCGTGAGGAGAGTAAAATCGGCCGGGCTCATCGCCGTAGGAATTCGTCCCCACACGCGCAAGGACATTCCCCTTCCGGTCCATCACTGACACGCGTGGGCCAAGATTCGTCCCCATCGAGTTGCTTCCGATACCGCAGTAATATTCACCCAGATAAAGGTTCGAATCGTCCCCAACACCAAAACAGATCGCTGCGACTCGTGACATGTCATTCCATTGGGTTACAAAATTCCCGTCTGTGTCAAACACCTGCACGCGCTGGTTTTCGCGATCTGCGATGTAAACAAGCCCTTCATTGTCGACAATGACATTGTCGACAATGTTGAACTGTCCAGGCCCGGTACCTGACTCACCCCACGACATCAGGAGGCGACCGTCCGGATCGTATTTGTGCACCCGTGCGTTGGTGTATCCGTCCGCCACGAACATGTTACCCGTGTTCTCGTCGACCGCCAGGTGACAAGGTCTGCAGAATGGATCGCCGCTCATATCTTTCGCAGGATGTTCAGCCTGGAGCTCCGTGATTTTTTCTCCTTTGGGGGTGAACCTCTTCACAGTGCTGTCACCATTGTCAACGCAGTAGATCGACCCATCCGGCCCGACCGACACACCGTGTGGATTCGTGAATTCCCCGTGCCCCCACGTATCCAGAATTTCACCTTCTGTATTGAAAACGATCATCGGATGTGTGCCGCGGTTGAACACATACACCTTGTCATCTGAGTCAACCGCTACCGCTGTCGCCTCCTTGTAGGTCGCATCTTCCTCCAGTTTCCCCCAATTCTCACCTGTCGTCTCGTAGATGTAGCCTCCCGAACCAAGTTCTACCATTTCGCCTCTTTGAGAAACTCATGCGTTGAGAATTTTCAGCTCGTGACAATGTCGGTTAAACAATCCAGAAATTTTCTGAAGTCACGACCCGTTCACCCCCGGTCCCAACGTTGGGCCTGAGATGCTGCATCTCTTTAGGTTCGCGCCACAGTGGGCACAGCACTTTGTTCTTACGCCCCAAAAAATCAGGTCATATCTGCCAGTTGCGCCTCGATGAAGGCTTCAGCGCGGTCGCTTTCCGACTCGGGGTCGCAAATTTTCCGAAGCTCTTTTTCAAGATCGGACGCGACTTCTGGATGGGCGTTGATGCAATTAGTAAGTTCTTCGGGATCGTCTTCCAGATTGAACAACTGGTGAGGTGTGGCAACATAATGGATATGAATGGATCTCCTGGTCAATCCCCGTCAAATCAATCAGATCCATCGACAAACCCATCCGGAACGTGAGCGGCAGCTCGCGTATCTTGGGCGAGGGCAGGTGGCCAGGTGGGGCTGCGGCGCGCTATATGTTGGAAACACATCCGCCGCCGACCTCCAAAGTCGCGGCATTGACATAGCGAGCGTCCGCGGAACTGAGAAAGAGCACGGTATTGGCGATATCTTCGGCCTGCACCTTTCCCTCCAGAATCTGGACGTACTCGCGTACGTGTTCGAGCCAGTGGTGCCCTTCCTTGTCCACTATGAGGCGCGGCCGGATGGTGTTGACCCTGATGTTCTCCGGCCCACCCATGCTGGCGGTGACGCGGGTAAAGCCCTCGAGCCCGGCCTTGGCCGCGGCGTAGCTCGAGACATCGAAACCGCCGCGAATCTCCAGCATCTTCTCGGTGAAGCCCGACCCGGCGGCGCCGGATGAGATATTGGTGATTACGCCGCCGCCGGCGGCGGCCATATGCGGCCACACGGCCCGGGTTACGTAGAACGGGCCTGTCAGGTTGACGGCGATTACGCGGTCCCATGTCTCGTTGTCCTCCAACCGCATCGGTTCCCCGGCTTTTCCCCCAAACGCCCCGCCGCCAGCATTGTTAACGAGGATGTGTATCGCTCGGTAGGTTTCGACGGTTTGCGCTATTGCCGCCTCGACGGCCTCATGGTCTCTGACGTCACAGGTAATGAAGGTGGCGTCGCCACCTGCCTCGCGAATCTCGTCTTGCACGGCTTGACCCTTGTCCTGACGTCTAGCCAGCAGTGCCACCTTTGCACCCTCCCGGGCAAGCACCTTGCCGGTGGCCTCCCCGATGCCGCTGTTACCGCCGGTAACGACGGCGACCTTGCCTTCCAATTTCTTGGCCACTTTTGCCTCCTATTCACACGGTTGATTTGCCAAGGTTACGATAACCGGACCTGAGTTAGAATTCCCCTATCCACGCTCTACTCCACATCGGTACAGAGCTCAACCCACAGTGAGGTCCTTTCTCACCTAGAAACCTACGTGGACTCCCAGTCGATGAACGGCATCAAATTCGCCGAAATCGGTGTAAGCGTAGTCAAATCCAACGTCCCTTGCACCGAGATCGCGACGCATCCCAACACCCAGGGAAATGCCTTCCTCGTCAGATGGGAATGTATAACCCATCCGCAGTGAAAGGGTCTTCATAATTGTATACTCCGCCCCCATCTTGACGTTCTCGTTGAAGTCGCGAGGTCGTTCGGTATCGATTGCAAACAGGAACGAATGTATCTCCTTGTCAACCCCCGTCAGATCAACCAGGTCCATCGATAATCCCATACGGAACGTGAGCGGCAGTTCAAAGCTCTCTTCACTGAATTTTCTCTCGGTCGCAAAATTGCGCGTAGAAAGGGCGAAATTCAGGCTCTTGAATCCCGTCCAGTAAAGAACCCCGAAATCCACAATAACTGCTGTTTCTTTGAAGTCCTTGAGAGAAGGGTTCGTCCCCGTAATTGATATAGGTACTGCACCCATATCCTGTCTGGCGATCTTGAGGTCGCCACCAACGGAAAACCTGTCCGTAATGGCTCTGGCGTAGCCAAAGCCGAGTGCAAACGCGGAAGGGCTGTAGGTACCGGTATCTATGAACCCTTTCGCATTGTCAAAGCGTACTGTTCCCAAAAAATCACCGTAGTCCACCGCGACTAGAGAAAGGCCGAATACGCCGAAGTTGGTCACAAATGCTGCGCTACCGGTGATGTAATTGACGTCAGCGATCCACTGGACCTGGCCGCCGGCCACATCAAACTTGCGATCGTAATAGGCCATCGCAGCTGCATTGTAGAACATGGCCGTAGAGCCGCTTCGAATGGAGGAAAAAGCATTCCCCATGGCAGCTGCTCTCGCATCTGGCGATACGCCCAGAAATTTGAATCCGGTTTGCGCCCTTCGCTCCCTGGGGATGTCCTGACCTGGCTCAATGACAACAGGCTCAGCATCATCCGCATCGTTCTGCGCGCTGGCAGGCAGATAGAAGAGCAGTCCCAGCATACACATCATCAATACAGTGATCTTTTTCATTGGAATCTTCTCCTGGCCTGTTATCGAATGATCGCAAATTTCCGAATGATTTTTTCGTTGGAATCCAGATCTCTGATCACGGCGAAGTAGATACCGCTGGTAATCACCTGATTGGACTCTGTGGTCAGGTTCCAGAATTCATCGCCAGTGCCATCAGAGTGTTCAATCTGATGTATCAATTCTCCAACTTCGCTGTAAATCTTGATCGTACAGTTGCCTGGAATCTCAAAGAACGCCAGCTTGTCCTGTTGGTCCGGCCAGCGGATATTCTGATCGGCTTCCAAAACGAACGGATTCGGAACAATCCGAACTTCAGCCAACGTACTTCCGGGCGAACGCTTCAGGTTGGCGGGATCATAGGTCTGCGTATAATAGCGGCTGCTCTTCAACGCCGTCGGGGGCGACGTCCCTGTTGGATCGGTCTTCACAGGGCCGGTCGACAGGATATAGTAGAAATAATCCCTACCGCGCACGACTTCCGTATCGTCGTAGCTTCGAGCACTGGCCGGAAGTTCTGCAATCAACCTGTACTTCCACAGGTCTTCGGCGCTGCTTTCATACAGGTTCCGCGTACGATAGATTTCGAAGCCCGTGTGATCCGCATTCGGGAAGACCTCCCAGGACAGGGCGATCTTATCCGATCCAGACACAACTTCGAACCGGCTCGGCGGCAGCGGAGGATGCGGAATGTTGAAGCCCGACTTCCAGTTGGCTTCCGCTTTCCGCAGGTTCGACAGCACCGAGTCCCGCGTCGACAGGACCCAGCGATTCTTCGTCATCGCCTGACCTTCATATTCGATGATTGCATCGTCATCCCATCCGGAGTTTTTGTAATCGATGCCCACGCTGACGGCCACATCCCGTTGGAGTCCCGCCATTCCCGTCGCCCAGACATATTTGATATCTTCTCCCGGACCAAGCGTATATGGACCGGTGGCCCAACTCGGACAGCGACCGCCGCTGCTCCCAATCAGAGACAGATCGGTCTGATTCCCCATCCGTTCTAACCATTGCTCCGAATCCCACGGCCCTACGGGTTCTTCCGGAGCAGCCCGATCCGCAGAATGGGGATACTCATGCCCATCGATGCCCGGCCTCCCGTATTCCGCGTAGTCCATGTCCGGATGCAGGTAGGCATACGTGAGTTCGTACTGGCTTTCATTGTGGAGGTCCGGATTGGTGAGCGGATCACCACCCCGGAGCCAACCGGTATGCGCGGGCTGATTCATATCGTTGGTTTCATCCGACGGACTCGTATCCGCATGGAGGGTGCCGTGGAAGATCATGTTGGCGGCACCCAGGCGACCAAGCGTATCGGCTTCCACAGTTCTGCCAGATGCACGCGAAGGGCCTGAAACGCTTCGCCAGGTAGGACCGCCGATGCGGTTCAGAAACGTCACGCGAGTACCGTTACTGAGCCAACCGAGCATCGTTCGGATTCCGGCCCACTTCTCACCGTAATCTTCTTTCCCGTCCCCCACATAATCCCACATCGTTGAGGACCCACCTTGGTTCGTCACACGACGGGGACCCCAGTAGTGCTCCTTGCCCCCAAAATGAAACATGACTTCATTCAGGGTCTGGTCCGGCAACTCGATCTCTTCATCCTCATCCACATTCCCGGTATTGGTAAACGTGATCTCACGGATGTGATAATCATCATGATGTTCGTTCGAAAAGGCATAGATCGTGGTATGCCAGGTAATGCCCATATCCGCGTTCGCCGATCTGATTGCGATCCGGTCCGCCTTGATCGTCGGATCCACCCGGGTCAGCACCGTCGGACGAAGAAACGACTGGAAGCCATCCACGAAGACATCCGGCTTGGGAAACCTACCAACCAGCTCGATCGTGTACCCAAAATGCTCTCCCAGATCGAAGTTACGAGGGCTTGCTCGGGAGGCTTTGAAAGGCCAGAGCTGCCCCGTATCATCCGTCCAATCGCGTGCCGCGATATACATCCGAGTCCGAACGTGCGTGCCCCCTTCAAGATGGTAGATGCCGGGCCAAAACTTGATCTGAGATCGAAACATACCTGAAGGTTCCGTCCCTGTCGAGGAATACAAGTAGTGGAAGTCGCCAACATCCAACCATACTAAATCTGCCTGTGCCGATACATCTGCCGGCAGTCCAAAGAACAGTGCGCCGGTTGCTGCCAATACAAAGGCAATCAGTCCAGAACGCCTTACTGGTTTACTCATCTGGAACCTCCTGCTGTTGCGGTTGATCATTCGGTTCGAATTCCTGGATTTCGAAACGTCCTGGCGGAAAAGGGGCGAACACAAGGTTCGCCCCTACGATCTGATTACAAGGAGAAACGGAGGCCGAAAAACACTCTCCGCGGGAACAGGAAACGCCCCATACGTGGGTTCGGCATGTCGATATACAGCTTCTTGTCCAGCACCTCTTTGAGAAAGCCCGGATCCGCAACGCCCCAACTCCCGTTCCGGTACTCCTGATACGTATCTGAGTCCGCGACATACCACAGCAGGCGACGGTCCGGCTCCAGTCCCGTAGGCAGGCCCGGAGTGATCTCTGCAGTACCAGGAAGTCCGTCGGCAGGCAGATCGGCCGCCTTCCCCACGATTTCGATCGGCACGAACCGATCGTCCGTTCGGAAATCGCCAGGACGGTCATCGCCAGGAGGAAACCCATACGGAATCTCAGCATCCGTCAGACCCGCGAACGCCTTTTCCGGATCCAGGTGCAGCGACGCCATATAGAGGCCCCGGTCGCCAAACGAGCCTTGACCACCGAAGGATCCCGGGTTCAGGCGCTTCTGATTGAACAGATTCTCAACATCGATGTACAGCGTGGCCAGATTCCCAAATCGCTTCGTCAGTCGTAGATCCCAATTCCAGAAATCTCTCCACTGCACGTTGTTCGACACGCCTGAAAGCGATACTTCTTCTGGACCGAACCAGTCCTCGTGTTGACCGGCACGCCAGTTCACCAGAAAAGCAGCTTCCCAGTTCCCCAAAGGATGGAAGCCCGCAACTTTCGTCCCGTAGTCACGTGGCGTGTAGAACTCGAGCGCCGCACTCCCGAACGGACGGCTCACAGGCTTGTTCTGGTAATGAAAACGCGTGTCTCGAATGAACTGAGCTTGCGACAACCGGTTCTCGAACCGCGAACCAAAGCCGAAATTCCCATCCTTCGTCTGCATGAACGTGTAGTTCACGAACCCGCCAACCCACTTGCCGCGACGCTTGCGAATCGTCAGTTCGAAGCCGCGAATATCGTCATAGTTCAACGGCTCCGAAAACGAGTAATTGACCGATTGATCCAGGTTCGTATACGACACGAGATTCGGCTGCTCGTCGTTCGCCTTGTAATACCCGCTCAACCGCAGAAGATAGCGATCGAACAGATTCTGCTCGAAACCAAGCTCGTAGTTGATGCTGCGAGGCATCGGATGATTCGGATTCCCCATTTCCATGATGGCGAAACTGTCGGAGGAATAAATCGAAAACAGATTGCGGGCATCCAGCATCTGACGGAAATGACCGTAGTTGAAGAACAGCTTGCTGTCCGCAGTCATCGGGAACGAGACACCCAGGCGCGGACTGATAAAGGTCTGCTTCTTGATGGGCGCCTGCTCCAGCACATTCGGTAACTCGGCCTCCCCGAATTTCGCACCGAAGGCAGAAGCCCAATCATCATAGACCCACCAGTCTCCACGGCCGTTCCAGTGATCCAACCGAAGGCCCAGGTTCGCGATCATCGCATTGAATTCAAGCTTCGTCTGCACATACGCCGCGATCTGGGCCGGGTCTCGGTCCCAGTCGTAGCCCGGCGTTTTATTCGCCCTGCGAAACTCAAAATGGCCATGGCCAATTCGATACTGGCTGAAGATATACTCGAAGCCCGCCTTGAACTGCGCCACCTGATTCTGCTGCGACGTGATATCGATTTTCGTCGTCCACACCGTCACCTTCGAGCTGTCACGGGCTTCGGCCCATCCTTGACCGAATTCCATTCGGTTATACGATTCGTTAATCAAACTAAAACCAAACGGGGTTTCAGCCAGGCCGATTTCGTTCTGCGTCACTTCGACAACCTGCTGAATCGGCTCGGGAGCTGGAAAATCAGGATTCCTCGGAAAACGCTTCACAACCGTCTGTAAGTCCCTGTCCCCGGGCACATCCAGGTCGAAGGCCGAATGCATCCGCTGAACGCGGAATTCATAGAACGTCTTCGGGCTCAGCACATGCGTTATGCTGAATCCGACATTGATCCGTTCTCGATCGCTGACGCCGAAGTAGGAATCCGTATACAGGGGCTCGTAATAGCCGCCCCCAATCCTGTCCGTTGGGTCGCCAACGGTCGTCAGGGCCCCATTGCCCCGGAAGATCTGCGGAAAACCACGCTCATTCTGCTGCAAGCCGGATTCCCGGTTGATCATGAACTCGACAGAAGCCTTGATATTCGTCCGTACATCCGACGTCACCTTCATCCGCCAGAAGTCGTTCATATACGAATTGATCAGGAAATATGAGAGGTAAGGACGACGTTCCCGTTTCACGGAGCCAAAGAACCGAAGGCCGCCCAGATCCGCGCCCATCATCGGAGGCAACAGAGGACCGCCAAGGCTTATATCGATGTCGTGTTTCGATGGCTTTACGGTGAAATCCTTACGGAAGTAGAAAAGCATGATGTCCAGCAGGTCGTTGTTCACTCTGAGTTCTGATGGATCGAGCGTCGATTCATCGACATTCGGATCGTCTACGATCCCGACGCCATAATACGGATTGCTCGGCTGAGCAAGGAGGTCCAGGGCGAAATTGCTCCAGCCCGTTGACTCCGGATAGTTGCGGCGAGAATAGACGTCCCACCCGCTCTCCGGCGTATGCGTGCCAGGAAAGGCAACCTTCGGATCGAGAAAAGGCTTCAGAAGATATCCGGGGTCATTCATATCGTTCGGATGCGGACCGAAAAACTCCTCTTGCGGAGGACTATACCGCAAGAACGCATCGAATGAATACCGGTCTTTCCTGCCTTCCTTCGTCACGATGTTCACCAGCCCGGAACGAACATTCCCGTATTCCGCGTTGAACCCGCCCGTCTGGACCTTCACATCCTGAATCGCCGTCACGCTTACTGTGGACATTGGAGTATTGTCACGACCGTCGCGCATCGACAGGCCATCCACCGTATAGGCAATCTCCGAAAGGTCCGAACCGCGAATGGAAAGGTCACCATATAGGTTCGTCAGAACCCCCGCCTGCAGCTCGACAGCTTCCGTGATTGACGTGATAGGAAGCGTCTCGATCTCCTGTTCGGTCAGATTCTGAACATTCGCTGATATGTCGGCCTGAACCACAGGACGCTCCGCAATAACGGTGATCTCGTCGAGACCCAGCGCCTCTTCCGCCATCGCGAACTGGCCAGAGAAGTTCACCGGAGTCGTCAGGTCGATGTTCACACGAACACCCGACTGCGTCACCGTCGTGTACCCCACCAACGACACCTGCAAGGTATAGGTCCCCGGCGTCACGTTCAGGATGAAGTAATCCCCGTTCCCATCGGTGGACGCGCCCTGGGTGGTGCCTACAATGACAACGTTCGTACCGGGTAGTGGGTCGCCATTTGTGCCGACGACCTTACCGGAGATCTTTCCGGTGGAAGCAGAAAAAGCTTCGCTTGCCAGACCACACGCAATAAGCAGCGACAAAAATGTTGCGAGAAATCTGTTCATACTCACCCTCCTTCTAGAAGCCCCTAATTGGGAAACACCGACCTCTTGGAAGTCTTAAACAATCAATTTTAGTTTTTAGTGCAGATATAACCCCTAATTATATATAATCATAATCCCTATATATATATACTGAACCAATATGTCAAGCAAAACTCTGTTAATTAAAGAAAGTGATGCTTATAAATTTTTTCAGTATTAGGAAGCCTTCATTTGCAGGTTCATTCGATGGCCGAGTATGGGGCGGAAGTCATCAAAATTGACACGATGGACCCGCTGTTCGGCCCTCGGATCTTCTGCTGGTTTCCGATGGAAGCGAGCCCGGGCAAAAGGCACCTCCTTCTGAATCTCAAAGAGAATGACGGCCTGAAGGTTTTCAAAGACCTGGTCCATTCCGCAGATGTGATCGTGCACAATTTCCGGACCGGAGTCGCTGACCGAATGGGAATCGGGTATGATGAGGTCAGCAAGGATAAACCGGACATCGTTTATTCAAACATGACCGCGCTGGGTGGACCCAAGCCTGGGCCCTGGATGCACTATCCAGGATTCGACCCGATGGTTCAGGGTTCTGTCGGTATTCAGATGCGGTACGCAGGAGAAGGAAACAGGCCTATCCTCCATGGCTGGGCATCCTGTATCGACTACATTACCGGCTATTCCGGTACGTTGGGATCGGCACTCGCGCTATTCAGGCTGAAGCGAAGTGGCGCATCGAATGGAGGCGCGTATGTCCAGACTTCCCTTGCCCAGGGAGGACAGCTGGTTCAAGCACCTTTCATATACTCGTCTGAAAAGGCCTCCTCTGGCGACGAACCGCAGGGACAGGATGCCGTGGGCGAACACAGCCTGCACAGAATCTACCAAGCCAGTGACGGATCGCTGTTCCTGGCCGGAAAGAAGTCCGAAGTCGGTTTGCTATCGGCCGTCCCGGGTCTCACGGGTGTCCCCGTAGTCGGCGAGGAGGACGAGTCGGAGAGGGTAAGCTTCCTGGAGGGAAAGATATCCGAGCAGCCTGTGAAACACTGGGTGGAAGCGTTTCTGGCGGCAGGCCTGGGATGCCATCGAGTGGATTGCCTCGATGACGTTCGCGATACGTATCTCCATGAAGTCACTTCGGGCTTGAAGGGCGACTGGGATGACGGTCGGTCCATTTCGGTTGTCAGAATGCCAGATCATCCTTCGGGAAGCGCCGTGGATTTGGGCCCGCCGGCGTATGCCAAATTCAAACATGCAAAGCTGAAGCTGTGCACACCCAATCCAAGGCTCGGTCAACATACGAGAGAGATTCTGTCTGAGCTCGGATACTCTCAGGAAAAGATCGACGACCTGGTCAAAAGGGAAGTCGTGAAGGAGAGTTTCACGGAGCACTACCTGCCACATTAGCGCGGGTCCCGATCCCGATGGCTATATCATCGCCTTCGGCCAGCACTATGAAGCGGGATCCTCTGTAAGTGCCTGTCGGAAGGCTTCCACTTTAGCAGGTGTTTCAACCTCGAAGAGCCTGCTAAAGACACCCTCTTCAGACGTTCGGCCTGGTTCTTCGGATGGCAGCAAACCGAGTTGAATTAGAATAGGGACAACCTTCTCCAGTCGACACGAAGCTCCGTCAGTGAGGTAAAAGTGGGCAAGGTTGAGATGCTGAACTGACATCCAGTATGCGCCAGCGTACTCAAACTGGCCAGTCGCGCGATGATACGCTTCTGGCAGAATGGTTCAGTGGGCGTGTGCTGGATGCTGGTGCCGATGAAATCTGGTCTCGAATTGAAGAAGACTGCGATTCAGCACATTTGCGCTTTGTTCAATGGGAAAACGCTGAAGATCTTCGTAAGAAGCTATTGGATGTTTTAGTGGATGTTCTGGGCCTGGATAGCATTGAGGATGCAGAAACGTTTGAAAAATCTCTCGGCGGACATGAATACAATGGTAGGATCTATTTCAGGGCTGGGGAGAATGAAAAACCTGGCGCGTGTGGCAAGATAGAGGATTGGCAAATCCTATCGCCCGTGCGAAATGAACCGCATGGTGTGGGTTTAATCAATCGTCTGATCCAGGAGACTTTTCGACAGTCTGCAAAAAAGTGGGCGAGAGATTGGAAAGGAAGAACACCTTATCCAATGGGAAGAGAAGAGATTGTCTATGGGGATAAGGTTATAAATCAGGACTTACGCAAAAAGGAATAGCCAAAATCGTATTCCCTCCTTAAACTTCAGTTATAGTCGCACAACCTGAAGGAGGAGGCGTTTTGATGAACAAACCGACCTGTCTGCGTGCGTACACGCACAGGCAGGCCCGACTGGATTACTGTCAGTATTTGCTTAGCAGCCCGATCAACTATACGCTGACGCCTGCCTGTGCAGATGGCAGACAGGCATTTTGCAGACCACAGCGAAGCCTTCAGCCATGATATGATCAATCGGTATCTGGCCGGTGATCGCATTGCCCCGCGCCTGGTCTGGGAACACGTCAAAGCGCACATACAAGTGACTCGACAAGGCTATGTGATCTTCGATGATACGGTCTTGGACAAACGCCATGCACGAAAAATTGCCCTTGTGCGCCGTCAATATAGTGGCAACGCCAAAGGGGTCATCAATGGCATCGGCGTGGTCACTTGCGTATATGTCAATCCCGAACAAGACCGGTTTTGGATCATTGACTATCGCATCTATGACCCGCAAGGCGATGGCAAGACCAAGTTAGATCATGTCAGTGAGATGTTATCTGTCAAGGATCACACGATGGCTACTGAGACAGGATATTTTTGCGCCGAAGATGTGGCAGAATACCTGGGCATCAAGGTGAACACGGTGAGGAAATGGGTCTCCCAGGGGAAGATTCCGCACTACAAGATGCCGGGTTCGAAATCCGTGCGGTTTCGAAAAGAGGAGATCGACGACTGGATGCACCAGGGGTTCCGTTCTGCTACGAAAGATTGAACGGAGGAGTGATGGCGAGGTTACGACAGAGGAGCGACAGCAAAAGCGGCATATGGATTTTAGACTACCGGGACGTGGACGGCAAGCGGTATCAGGTCAGCACGGTGACCAAGCGGAAGGGTGGACCGGTCCGGCTAAAAATTCCGATCAACGACGCGCTGTACAATGTGTTGCGGACGATGGAGATCAAAAGAGGCCAGTATCTTTTCAAAACGGACAACAACAGCAGAGGCGCCCGGGATAAAGGCAAAGCCTGGCATCCGAGCTATGTGACCGATGAGTTCAAGAAGATGGTGACCAAAGCTGGCCTTCCCGACCACTACAGCCTGCATTCCCTCCGGCACACCTACGTGACGTATCTCAGAGAAAAGGGTGTTCCCATTGATGTGATCCAGCGGCTTTTGGGTCACACATCTAGCAAAATGACCTGGGAGACCTACGACCATACTGAAGCCCTGTCGTTCAGGCAATATGCAAATCTGGTCAAATTTGAGGACGAGGATGATGCAGCAACGTAGATCCATTTACATCCATCTATGTCTATATGATTTCTGGATTTGGGGCAAATGGCAACACTTTGGCAACACCTGGCCCTTACCAAAGGGTAAGGGCTTGCAGCACGAAAGCTGCAAGCCCTTGTTATTACAAAAGATAAAATGGTGGGCGATACTGGACTTGAACCAGTGACCTCTTGCATGTCAAGCAAGCACTCTAACCACCTGAGCTAATCGCCCACTAATTTGAAAGAACACACGACTTGATACGATCAAAAAGCTATATGGATATAAAAATGTTGTCAAGCAGATTCTCTAATCGTTTATTTTTCGGGCACGAGCGTTCCATTGAGATATTTGTGAACGATGCTTGAGATAAGTGTTTGATACGACACGCCTTCTTGCATAGCGCGTATCTGTATCTGGCGATAATCTTTTTCTGAAAGCCGCAAGTTAATGTGTTTGTCTTTCTTTAATGTACGACGTGCTGCTTCAATGGCTTTTTGTTTTTCTTCGTCAAAATTTGGAACAGGTTGCCAGGTGTCGGACTCGATTGAAGCCATGAGTTCTTTTTCCTCATCATCTAACGGTTGGAATTTGTTTTGTTTGTCCATTATGACCCCTTTAGTCCATATTTTTTGGTAAATTTTCGACTTGGAAAAGCTGTTTTTAAGAAAATTTCTGTTTCTGTTTCAACATATGGGACAATAATTGCATAGTGATTAATTTCGAGGATATATATCTTCTGGTTTGGATATCCTGGATTTGTTTCAATACCTAAAATGTGACCCGCTTCAATAAGAAGAGCTATTTCTTCAAAAGATATGCCGCGTTCTTTTTGAAGTTGCTTGTTCTTATCAAAATTCCAATTCAAAAATTTCATGAAAAAATATAGCGCATTATCCGCCTTTGTGCAATAGGAACAGATCGAAGTATTGCAAGACGGAGTTGACCGGGTTCTTTACTGGAGGCGTGTGTATGTCAAAACCCAATATCGTTTTCATATATTCGGATCAGCATCGCGGTGATGCGGTGGGGTGCGCTGGGCATCCAGTGGTCAAAACACCACATCTGGATCGTCTGGGGACCGAAGGGGTGGTATTTAGCCAGTGTTATACCAACGGGCCGATTTGTATGCCTGCACGGGCGACGATGATGACGGGGCAGTATGTGCGGGAACACGGTGTCTGGCAGAATATCGTTGAGGCCGATCAGCACGGTCCCAGTCATGTGCGAAATGTGCGCGATGCGGGCTATCATACTGCCCTGGTGGGCAAGACTCACTTATATCTGAGAAGCCGGTTGAAATGTACGATTGTCAAAACGATCCCTGCGAACTGAACAATGTGTTTGAGGATCCTGATCTGGAATCTGTCCGGCGAGATTTGATCGAGACGCACTTGAGCACAATCAGAGACCGACTGGATCGGGAGAAGCTCGAGGTTTATCGGGCGACACCGGCAAAGACGTATTCTCCACCGGAATAGACACGCGCTTTGTAAATTCCTTGTTTATAGCTATAACTGTCCATAAATTGCACAGCATTCATCAGAAATTGTTCAGCATTTGTTGTTCCGGCACGGATATCCGGCGGTAACTTATCAACCCATTTTAGAACCCGTCAAAAGTTTTTTAAGAGGCCACATGACCGTTTCCATAGACATACTGCAAACCTGGATGAACTCCAAAGAAGATGAACACCTGGAGTTCAAAGAGGCAAAGAAAAATTTTCACTTTGAGGAATTGGTGAATTACTGCGTCGCCCTTGCCAATGAACGTGGTGGGAGGATGATCCTGGGTGTAACGGATAAACTGCCGCGTAAAGTGGTTGGCAGCCAGGTTTTTCCCGATCTCGAAAAAACAAAGGCCGGTCTGATTGACCGAGTGCGGCTTCGCATTGATGTCGAGGAGATTCAGCATCCAGATGGCCGGGTTCTGGTCTTTCAGGTTCCCTCTCGCCCAATCGGTATGCCGATGCAGTATAAAGGTGCGTATTGGATGCGTGGAGGTGAAGCCCTTATTCCCATGACACCCGACTTGCTCCAACGCATTTTTGCCGAGTCCGGTCCCGATTTTTCGGCGGAGATTTGTACCTCTGCCCAATTGGACGATCTCGATCCAAATGCTGTGGAGGTTCTGCGTCAACTCTGGCAGCGCAAGTTATTGGATCAGGACATTTCGACCCGTCCCATAGAACAACTTCTGGCAGATGCCGAGTTGCTCGTTGATAATCAAGTGACGTACGCGGCATTGATTCTTCTTGGCAAACGGGAAGCCCTGGGCAAATATCTTGCCCAATCGGAGGTCATCTTCGAGTACCGATTCAACGAAGTGCCGGGGCCAGCGGCGGAACGGCATGAATTTAGACAGGGTTTTCTTACTGTGCTTGACGAGATATGGCGACTTATCAACCAGCGCAATGACCTGCAACACTTTCAGCAAGGATTTTTTATTTGGGATGTGCCCACTTTCAACGAGCGCGTGGTGCGCGAGGCTGTCTTGAATGCGGTGAGTCACCGCGATTACCGCCACGGCGGGTCGGTGTTCATTCGCCAGTACCCTCGGCGCATCGAGATTGTCAGTCCCGGTGGCTTTCCACCCGGTATCACACCCGACAATATTCTCCGGCAACAAAATCCGCGCAATCGCCGTATCGCCGAAGTCCTTGGCAAATGCGGATTGGTCGAACGCGCGGGACAAGGGTTTGACCGCATCTTCCGCGAGTGCATTCAGCAGAGCAAGCCATTGCCCGACTTTTCCCATACAGATGCCTACTCCGTATGGCTCACGTTGCACGGTGAGATTCAAGATCCGGAGTTTCTGCGTTTTCTGGAGGAAATCGGTCAAGAACAAGTCGCCACATTTGGCCTTGACGATTTGTTGGTGGTTGATCTCATCCACCGTGAGCAGTCTGTTCCCGACGACTTACAATCAAGGGTTAATCATTTGCTGGAACAGGGAATTATTGAGCGCGTGGGACGTGGACGAGGCGTGCGGCTTATGCTCTCCCGTCGGTTCTATCGGTATATCGGTAAGGTGGGGACTTATACGCGCAAGCGCGGATTGGACCGCGAGACGAACAAGGCGTTGTTACTGAAACATATTCGAGATAACCGGAAATCAGGGAGTCAGTTAAAAGAACTCGTCCAAGTATTGCCATCCCTCTCTTACGTCCAGGTTCAGAAATTACTTCAAGAGTTGAGGATTAAGGGACAGATCCATAAAGTAGGGAACACCAGTGCCGCTCGCTGGTATCCAGGGGGATCAACATCTGGAATTATGCGTAAAAATAAATAATAGGCCAAAAAGCATAAGTTTGGCATAAGTTAGGCGCAATAAATTTTTTAAGTATTTGTTTTATATAGATTTGAAAATAGAAAAAATGGGTATAAAATGGGTATAAAATGGGTATAAAATGGGTATAAAAAGTGAAAAAAATATATACAATAGTACAATTAGAGGCTATTATGGACGCGATTCAAGTCGCCGACAGTATTACAAAGCTCGGCTCGCAGTTGCGTGGAACGGTGCTAATTGCCGCTTCTCACGGGGGGCGGTATTGCGGGTATCTCGCAGCATTGGCTGGTCTTCGGGGCGTTATTTTTAACGATGCGGGCGTTGGAAAAAATAATGCGGGGATTGGGTCGCTCGATTATCTGCAAGGTCTCGGGCTCCCGGCTGCGACGATTGCACATACGTCTGCGCGCATTGGAGATGGGGCAGATATGCTCAAACGCGGGCGCATTAGTTTTTGCAATAAAATAGCCCATTTACTCGGCTGTGAAGAAGGGCAGATGTGTCGAGAAGCGGCTGAAGTTTTGTGTAATGGCAAACCTTATGAAGGGGATATACCGGGCTACGAGGAAGCGCGCTCTGTATTGCAAGAGGTGCCTGTGCTCACTATTGCATGTGACTCTGCATCACTCGTCGCGCCTGACGATGCAGGTGCATTTATCATTACTGGATCGCACGGTGGAGTGATTGCAGGTAGGCCCGATTATGGTATCGCGGCGCAGGCAAGGGGCGCGGTGTTTAACGATGCAGGGGTCGGCATTGATCGGGCAGGTGTTCGGCGTCTTGAGGTTCTGGATCGCGCCGGTATTCCCGCAGGTACAGTGGATGCGATGACCGCCTGTATCGGCGATGCGGTTTCCGCATGGGAGAGCGGTGTTCTGTCGTATGTCAATTTACAGGCGGAAAGACGGGGTGTTACTGTAGAGATGACGGTTCCGGAATTTGGGGAAAGGCTTAGTGAGTAATTCGTGGAGTTTCTATGTCTTCAGTGGTACACATGAATGGCGGGCAGGCGCTTGCTGAGATGTTTCACCTTCACAATCCGGCGCCTATGTTCGGCATGGGGGGGTTCCAACTTTTGCCCTTTTACGATGCCGTGCGCGAGTTGGGGCTTTCACATACGTTGATCAATGATGAGCGCTGTGGTATTTTTGCCGCCGATGCCTGGGCGCGTGTAACTGGTCGTCCCGGAATATGCGATGGCACGCTCGGTCCTGGGGCGACGAATCTGGTTACGGGATTGGTTGAGTCTCTGAATGCGGGTGTTCCACTTATTGTTGTTGTGGGCAATAGCAATCGCGAGCATTCATGGAAGAATATGACGCAGGAGGCGCGTCAGACGGAGATTCTGGCGCCAGCGGCTAAAGCTCTCATTCGGATCGAGAGCGGCAATCGCATCCCCGAGCTTGTGCGACGCGCGTACGCTGTTGCCACATCTGGGCGACCGGGACCTGTTGTGCTCGATGTTCCCGAAGATATTGCTCATGGGGAGTATGATTATCCCAGAGCGGATTTTTTTGTCGATCCAGAAACGCTGAGTATTCCCGCACAGCGCCCGCGCCCGGGGCGAGATGCGATTGCGCGCGCGGCGGAGCGCTTGCGCGATGCTCGGCGGCCGATTATTCTCGCTGGCGGTGGTGTCCATCTTTCTGGGGCGTATTGCGAACTCCAGAGTTTTGCCGAGGCTTTTAGTATTCCAGTCGCGCAAACACTTAGTGGCAAAGGTGCGATTCCCTGTATTCATCCGCTTAGCGTTGGGTTATTTGGTCGGTGGTCGCGGATTGCCAATGATTTGATCGAGTCCTCTGATTGTATTCTATCTGTTGGATGCAAGATGGGCGAGATCGCCACGAAACGCTATGATTTGATTCCGCGCGATGTGCCTTTTATTCATCTCGATATCGTGGCTGAAGAAATCGGGCGCACGACGCCTACGACAGTCTCACTCTGGGGCGATGCGGCTGAGGGCTTGCGCGATCTTCGGGATAGTTTATTCTCTGATCGGGTGGCGATGCAGGAGATGCGCGCGGCTTATCTGACCGAGATCTCAGAACGGATGGTTGCCTGGCGAGCCGAAGCAGAACCGCGTTATGCTTCTGACGAAAGACCCGTCAATATGGCGCGGGTAGTGCGCGAATTGCAAAACGCGATGCCCGAAGACGGTATTCTCGTTGTGGATGGTGGATTTGCCGCGCATTGGACGGGCTTGCTCTACAATTCAACCCGGTCTGGGCGCACGTATATTGCCAACCGCGGATTTGCATCGATCGGTTATGGGTTGCCGGGTACGATGGGCGCGCAACTCGCAGCGGGTGATTCTCCCGTTGTTGGCTTGACTGGGGATGCGGGGTTCAATATGGTGCTGGGCGAATTGGAGACGGCTCGACGTCTTGAACTCGGCTTTACGCTTGCCATTGTGAACAATGCGGCTTCGGGCTATGTCAAAGCTCTCCAGCACAATATGTATGAAGGGCGCTATCAATCGAGCGATCTGAGCGAGACCGATTACGCCAATACAGCCCGCGCGCTCGGCTGTCAGGGTATTCGCGTGGATGATCCCGAGGCGTTGCGAGATGCTTTTGCCGAGGGCATTGCCAGTCGCAATATCCCTACGATTATCGATGTTATTGTTACGAGAGATCCATCAAAAATGTTGCCGGGCGTTGATAGTCGAACAGCGCCGGTTAAAAAGGGTGATAGACCCGCATAGTGGAGAATATAGTATGGCTTTTACACAAGAGAAGCAACGAGAGATGCTGCGGATTATGCAAACTATCCGACGCTTTGAAGAGCGCGCATCTGATGATTATCGCGCAGGTGATATTTACGGCGTGGTCCATTGTTATATCGGGGAGGAAGCCGTTGCCACAGGTGTATGTGCCGCGCTCAATCCGGACGATCAGATTATCAGTACGCACCGGGGGCACGGGCATTGTATTGCCAAGGGCGCGGATTTGAAGCGCATGATGGCCGAACTCTATGGGAGGGAGACCGGGTATTGCAAGGGCAAAGGGGGGTCGATGCATATTGCCGATTTTAGTATTGGTATGCTGGGTGCAAATGGCATTGTTGCAGGTGGCATACCCATTGTTACGGGTGCTGGTCTGGCTGCGCAACTCGAGGGCAAGGGCCGCGTTGCGGTCTCGTTTTTTGGCGATGGGGCGTCAAATGCAGGTCCTTTTCACGAGTCGATCAATATCGCTGCGGCGTGGAAGTTGCCCATGCTCTATGTTTGCGAAAATAACCTCTACGCGGCGAGTACTCCGGCGGCGAGCACGCTGGCGTATAGCGATGTTGCCGCGCGTGCTGCGGGGTATGATATCCCGGGCGTGGTTGTGGATGGGAATGATGTGACGGCGGTTTATGACGCGGCGCAGGAGGCTGTTGCCCGCGCGCGCAATAGCGAGGGTCCAACGCTGATTGAATGCAAGACTTATCGTTGGCGTGGGCATACGGAAAGGGTTGGTGGGGCTGATCCAAGGCCACAAAGCGAGATCCGCGCATGGCAGGAGAGAGATCCCATTGAGCGATTTGTCGCGGGTCTGATGGATCAGGGCTGTATTACCCAGGAGGCGTGGCAAGAGATGGATGAAGAAATTCTCGCGGGGATTGAAGATGCGGTGCAATTTGCCAAAGAGAGTCCATTTCCAGATTTAGAAGCCGCTGTCGAAGATGTATTTGCCGAGTGATCTCGAGGATAATACTATGCGAAAAATATCTTATGCACAGGCCGGGATGGAAGCCCTTGTAGAAGAAATGAGGCGCGATCCAACGACGTTTCATCTGTCAACCGATGCGCCCGATGCGCTCGTCGAAGAGTTTGGGTCTGAGCGCGTGCGCGCCACGCCCATTGCTGAAGGTGCGCTTACCGGGATTGCTGTTGGCGCTGCGGGGTCTGGCTTACGCCCCATTATTAACTGGAGTATGGTTACGTTTTCTTTTGTGGCGATGGACCAGATTGTGAATCAGGCAGCTAAAATCCACTATATGTTCGGGGGGCAAGTCAAGTTCCCGATTACTTTCCGCACGTCGGTCGGTGGCGGCAGAAGGGTTGCGGCGCAACACTCGCAGAGTCCTTATTCGATGTTTATGAATCTGGCAGGGTTAAAGATGATATTGCCTTCGACGCCCTACGATATGAAGGGGCTTCTGAAAACTGTTATTCGGGATGATAATCCGATTATTTCTTTTGAGTCCAATCGCCTTATGGATTTTGCAGGCGAGGTTCCCGAAGAGCCTTATGCCCTGCCGCTGGGCAAAGCAGATATCAAATGCGAAGGTGCAGATGTCACTATTGTCGCGTTGGCCTGGTTGGTACACGAAGCGTTGGCGGCTGCTGAAGTGCTGGATAAGGAGGGTGTTTCGGTCGAGGTGCTGGATCCGCGTACGTTGGTTCCGCTCGATTGCGATGCTATTCGCGCGTCTGTGCAAAAGACCGGGCGGCTGGTCATTGCCGATGAAGCGGGTCCCACAGCGGGTGCCTCAGCCGAGATAGCCGCTGTGGCGACTGAAGATGCAGAGACATTTGCAAAGATGAGAGCGCCGGTCAAACGCGTCTGCGCCCTCCATGTGCCCATCCCGTACACGCCCCAGTTGGAAGATCATGTATTTCCAGATCGAGATAATATTATTGCAGGTGTTAGGGAAGTGATGGATGTCTGAGGAGAAAAAAATCGAGACTTGAGATTTTTTGACAGAGCGTATGCAGCAAAAAGTCTATCCGGCTTGGATACCCGGCGATAACCTATTAAGCTATTTTAGAGCCAGACCGGAGTTTTTTAAGAGGCAACATGACCGTTTCCAAAAACAATACTTCGGACAGTTTTTGGCTGTAGAAGGTTCTTTGAAATCAACAAGTTAGATGAGGCCAGATGTTTTATTTTAAACTTAGGTCTGCACCCTGAGTTTGATAAAAAAACAGGTCATTCTATAAACCTTTGTTTTATAGAAACTTAGAGTTTTTGGCTGGTTAAAAATCTATCGAAAAGTGTCCGAACCATTGCAAAAACATACTCCAGACCTAGATGAACGCCAGGGAAGATGAACACTTGGAGTTCAAAGAGGCAAAGAAGAATTTCCACTTTGAGACCCTGGTAAAGTACTGCGTGGCCCTCGCCAATGAAGGCGGTGGAAGAATGATATTGGGCGTAACGGATAAACTGCCGCGTAAAGTAGTTGGCACCCGGGTTTTTCCCAATCTCGAAAAGACAAAGGCCGGTCTGATTGAACGGTTGCGGCTTCGCATGGATGTCGAGGAGATTCAGCATCCAGATGGCCGGGTTCTGGTCTTTCAGGTTCCCTCTCGCTCAATCGGTATGCCTATACAGTATAAAGGTGCGTATTGGATGCGTGGAGGTGAAGCTCTTATTCCAATGACTCCTGACTTGCTCCAACGCATTTTTGTCGAGTCCGGTCCCGATTTCTCGGCGGAGATTTGTACGTCTGCACAATTGGGAGATCTCGATCCAAATGCTGTGGAGATTTTGCGCCGACTCTGGCAGTCTAAGTCGTCGGACCAGGATATATCGAATCGTCCCATAGAGCAACTCTTGTCAGATGCCGAGTTGGTAGTCGATGGCCGGGTGACTTACGCGGCATTGATCCTGCTTGGCAAGCGGGAAGCTCTGGGCAAATATCTTGCCCAATCGGAGGTCATCTTCGAGTACCGATCCAATGAGGCACCGGGACCAGCGGCGGAACGACATGAGTTCCGGCAGGGATTTCTCTCAGTGCTCGACGAAATCTGGCGACTTATTAACCTGCGTAATGACAGACAATCGTTCCAGCAAGGACTCTTTGTGTGGGATGTGCCCACTTTCAATGAGCGTGTGGTGCGCGAGGCTGTCTTGAATGCGGTGAGTCACCGCGATTATCGCCATGGAGGATCGGTCTTCATTCGACAGTACCCACGACGCATTGAGATTGTCAGCCCCGGTGGTTTCCCGCTTGGCATCACACCTGACAATATTCTTCGGCAACAAAATCCGCGCAATCGTCGTATCGCCGAAGCCCTTGGCAAATGCGGATTGGTCGAACGCGCCGGGCAAGGATTTGACTTTATCTTTAGCGAGAGCATCCGACAAAGCAAGCCGTTGCCCGACTTCTCCCATACAGATGCCCATTCCGTATCGCTCACACTGCAGGGCGAGATTCAAGACCCCGAGTTTCTGCGTTTTCTGGAAGAGATTGGTCAAGAACGAGTGGCCACATTCGGTATCAACGATTTTTTGGTGGTTGATCTCGTCCACCGCGAGCAGTCTGTTCCCGACGACCTGCAGTCAAGGGTTAATCATCTGCTGGAACAGGGAATCATTGAGCGCGTAGGACGCGGGCGGGGCTTGCGGCTCATGCTCTCCCGACGGTTTTATCGGCACATCGGTAAGGCGGGGACTTACACACGCAAGCGTGGGTTAGACCGCGAGACAAACAAGGCGTTGTTACTGAAACACATTCGCGATAACCGAAAAGAAGGGAGTCAGTTGAAGGAACTTGTGCAAGTACTGCCGTCTCTCTCGTACGTCCAGGTTCAGAAATTACTTCAAGATCTGAGAATTAAGGGACAGATCCACAAAGTAGGGAACACTAACGCCGCTCGCTGGTACCCGGGAGACTCTCCATCTGGAATTATGCCTAAAAAAAAATAATAGGACAAAAAGCATAATTTTGGCATAATTATGCACAATTAATTTTATAAGTATTTGTTTTTTCATAGGTTTTTTTATTTAATTTATATGTTAATTAAGCGCAATTAAGCGCAATTAAGCGCAATTAAGCGCAATTAAGAGCGTTTAAGTGGCGTTTACCTCGCTTTAGTGGATATGCGTGAAGGTTCTACTCAGGCACTGATCGTTTGGGCGGTGGATTCAAATTCTGTTATCGACTAAAACGGGTCCAGTCTAAAAATAAAAAACCACATCCTTCAGGCGTGGTTTTTTGTTCCATACTTATGATGTTTTCGACTACGAGCGGGAGTGGACTGATAAATCAGTCGGATGGTGTAGGGATTACGACGCGCTCAACTCGAATCTCGTCGGCCTTCTGCATGGCCTGAGCCAGGTCGTAGGCCGCCTGCATTCGATATATCGGTAAGGCGGGTACTTACAAACGTAAGCGCGGGTTAGACCGCGAGACGAAAACGCTGCTCGCTGGTACCTGGAAGACTCTCTATCTGGAATTATGCCTAAAAAAAAATAATAAAACAATTATGCATATAAGCATTTGTTTTTTCATAGATTTTTTTAAATTTTTTTGCATGTTAATAGCATTAATAGCATTAATAGCATTAATAACCTTTGGTGCTAGTACATCGTGGCGTAAGTCATAGGCCATATAGATGACCGTCACTCCTGCGCGTGGCGGTTTAAAACCTTCTGGATTGCGGCTAAAAACCATGCCGCAATGACAATCGCAAGTCAAATTGATATGACCAGCTTCTTTTGCCAGGATGCACTAGTGTTATATTCTGAAGTGTGCGATGGCAAGGTTAATGAACCCATCTTCATCGGGTTTAAAGCCCTGCCATTGTACCAAGATATTGAAGGCGGCCATGGTAAAAGCCAATCGCATTGCAAAATAGCTCCAGACCCGATGCATGACTTTCTTAAAATGCCACACGAGCGTCATCATAGATAAGATGGTTTCAACCACCATGCGCTCATTCCAAGTGCCACGCGGACAGATTTTTAAGTTTTCTGGGTTGTCTTGCGCTTTTTGAAAGCCGACATCGGCAAAGACGACCATGTCTGATTGCACCTGCTTGATGAGATGGTGGAAGGTGGTATCGTGAACATTAGCTGTCTGACAGTCCCAATCCACGATGAGACCCCATTGATTGATCAACAGACAGAGCTTGCCACCGACAATCCAGCGATAATTCGATTTGCCTTTCTTCCCGATCTGAGCAGGACTTCTGCCTTCTCGGATCGGATGAATCAACTCAATGCCATAGCTATCAATGATGCCCAACACGCTCTTTTCGGCTAAAAATCGGCTTGTGGCGTGTTGATGCCTTAAAAAGAGGCGAAACAAGCGCGTGCGATGAGGTAAGTTAGGAAACAGGTGCTGCCAATCGTTTATCAGCCAATCATAATAGGCGCGATTGCCCACCCCTTTAATCGCAAAAAGCAAGGCCAACGTGATGACTTCGCTGGGATAGAGCTTGGCTTGAGGATGTTTCTCAAGGTCTTGCGTTTGATCATCTACCCGACAGAACAGGTCAATGATCAGCATTTCAGTCGTCATGAAGTTTACCTCCCTGCTGTGAATGAATGAGGTGCTAACTCATTCAGCATAGGTAAACTTCTGGCGACTTACAACTTCTTATCTACTAGCACCAAAGGTTAATAGCATTAATAGCATTAATAGCATTAATAGCGTTTAATAACTTTGGGAGCGGGTTATCCATGTTTGTGGCTTCACCATATCATTCTTCAAAGGTCGTAAGTTTTTGCTGCAAATGAACAGCACTTACGGCCTTTTGTTTTTATTATAGTGTATCATGGCAAAAAAGGCTGTCCATATCGCTACATGCTAGTCTTTCACTCTGTGTTTATCGGTGTTCATACTCGCTGCGCTTCGTTGTAGGTTGCGCCTGTGCTGTGGTTGCATTTACACATTTCCCAAGAGGTGTAGTTTGGCGCAAAATCCCAAATTTTCGGTCATTATTCCAACATATAATCGCGCAAATTATGTTGCGGAGGCTATTGAGAGCGTTTTGCAACAGACGTATCGTGGCTCTGAACTCATTGTGGTGAACGATGGTTCTACGGATGATACGGCAGAGGTGATCAGACGATTTCGGGATCGGATTTGCTATGTTGAAAAGGCAAATGGTGGGAAGGCGTCTGCTGTGAATCTGGGGCTGAAATATGTGACGGGTGAGTATGTTTGGATTTTGGATGATGATGATATTGCGCTGCCGAATAAGCTCGAATTGCACGCGGCGCAGTTTGCAGAAGATCCGGATTTGAGATTTGTCTATACGGGCTATGAATCGATAGAGGGGGAGAGAAGTGATTTGCCCGTGCGGTCTTTTGATGCGAGGATGCCGCCCAAAGGCGAGATGGTGATGTATTTGTTCGGGCGGTTTGAATTGTGCAGTCCAACCGTGGTTGCCCATCGGATGTGTTATGACAGGGTTGGCTGTTTTGACGAGCGTTTGATTCGCGGGCAAGATTACGATATGTGGATTCGCATGATACGCGCTGGGTTTAAGATAGGTGTGATTGAGCAACCCACGCTTCGGTGTCGCATGCATGAGGGTGATCGGGGTTCGGCTTCTGATCGCTTTCCCGCGAGCGATATTGCCAAAAAGAATCGGGAATATCTGGGGCTTATTGTGCAGAAGTTGTATTGGGAGTTGCCATTAGAGGCTTTTTACAGTCGTTTGGCTCAAAATCCAGATGACCCGATTTTGATTCTGAAGGCGCTGTTGAGGCGTTTGTGGATGATGCCACTACCCGCGCTACAGGACGAAGTGTTGCGCGATCTGGATATGTTGGAAGCGCATGTCGAGCATCATCATTTATCGTTTGATGAGCATGCTCATCGTTTCTTAGTTAGCTTGAAAAATACCACAGAACAAACTGCGCCGCGGGTGAAAAAAAAGGTTGAAAAAATCCTGAATCGTACGCATAATAGAAAGTATAATAATTGTTAAATTTAAGTTTATATTAATATAATGATTACTAATTATATCTTAGCGAGTTGCACTCGTCATCGTGACCCCTGCTTAAACCATGCAGGGGCAGGCTATGGTGTTGTAGGGGACGGTTCCCGTGCCGTCCCGCGATCCAGTGTTTTGCCTTTTCATCCGTGTTCATCTGTGTTCATCCGTGGTTGCTTTTATGTTTAAAACCGGCACAATTCTCGACAACAAATATCAAATCCAGGCGCATCTGGGAGCCGGAGGCATGGGCGAAGTTTATCGGGTTTTGGACCTGGAACAAGACCGGGAGTGCGCGCTTAAAATTTTGAGTAAAATGATGGATGAGCAGGCTGTGCGCCGCCGTTTTCACAGAGAATTTCAAGTGTTGAACAGATTCCAGCACCCGCGCCTGGTACGCACGTATGCCTGGGGATTTGCCGAAGAGCGTCCCTATTTTACAATGGAATATTTACCCGGAAAGACATTGGAAAAAATAATTGCCGATCAAGTACTGTTAGGACAATTCCGGGCGTCTCACTTTTTTGCTCTGATGCAACAAATTGCCGAGGGGTTGGCTTATGTCCACGCGCAGGGGATGGTGCATCGCGATCTCAAACCATCCAATATTATGGTTTTGGAAACAGAAGAGGGGATTGAGACCACGATCCTGGATCTGGGGCTGGCAAAATTCAGACATCTGCATAGCACTTCTATTACGCAGTCGGGCGCGGCGATTGGTACGGCAGAATATATGTCGCCAGAGCAAGGTAAGGGTCTCTGGGTGGATCATCGGTCAGATTTGTACGCATTGGGTGTAGTCTTATACGAGATGCTCACGGGCGCGCCGCCCTTTTCTGGACAAAATCCAATATCCGTTATTCTGAAGCATATTCGAGAGTCACCGCCACCAATGGGAGCAGTCAATACCGCTATTCCCGAAGAGACGCAACAAATTGTGCTGAAGTTGCTGGCAAAGGAGCCTGTTGATCGTTATCAGTCGGCAGAGGAGGTGGCGCGTGCCTTACCATCGGGGTTTGTGCTACCGGATGACGAGCAGAGCGGTGTGCCCATGAAAGTCATGCGGCCACAATTTGTCGGGCGCGAATCCGAAATGAAGACGTTGCGCGCGCTGTTAAAGGATGTACTGGTTGGTGAGCAACGCGTGGTTCTGATCTCTGGTGAGGCGGGGGTGGGTAAATCGAGATTGGTTGAAGAACTATTGGGCGATGCTCGGGTCTATGATTTTCTATCTTTGAAAAGTGCAGGACGGGAAGAGGGTGGACAAATATACGGTGCGTTGATTGATGCTTTTCATGGGATGGCGGATTTGATGGGGTGGATGCCGGATCCAGTAGAGACGGATAAGTTTTCTGTTATGGAGCAGTGGTTACAGGTGTTAAAGCGTCTGAGGCAGAAACAACCCATTGTGTTGTGTTTGGAAGATATTCAATGGCTTGATGAATTGACATTGGAATTTTTGCAGTATGTGTTGCGCGATCCAGAACCGTGCCCGTTTTTGTTATGCTTGACTTGCCGATGGTCTAACCTGGAACCTCTTGCAGAGGAAATTGAAAATTTTATACACAACAATGAATTAGCTGGGGCGACTCATATTCAGTTGAAGAATCTATCACGTGAAGAGATGGGGTATTTAGCGGCGTCGATGTTGGGGGAGCGGTCCATACCGTTAGATGCATTGCAAACCCTGTTCAGAGAAACGGGTGGACAACCCTTGTTTGTCGTGGAGGCCGTGAGGACACTGGTAAATGCCGATGTGGTTAGGCAGAATGTGTCCGGCAATTGGCAGTGGGGAGAATTTCTCGAAACTTTGTTGTCCGATGATTTTTCAGAGGTTTTGTACAGGCGCGTAGCTACCCTGCCTGCTGTACAACAGCGGGTGCTGGAATACGCCTGTGTGTTTCTGAGTGATTTTTCTTTTGAATTACTGGCTGCGAAAGGCACTGGTGGTTTTCCAATTTGCAATTTCGATTGCTTTCATCACAGGTACTGTTGTCGTACAAGAGCAACTGGCATATATCCAAAATAAAGACCTCGGATTTGACAAAGAACTCATAGTCGGCATACCGATTTTCATCTATTCTCGGCAACTGCATCACGGTAGCTCAGAAGATCTGAGACGGCGCATTCCCACAGTAAAACAGACGTTCATGGCGCACCCAAATATTTTGAAAGCAACAGCTACGCGTTTCCCTCAAGGTGGATCTCATACGACCGATACGTTTCGGGCCGAAGGCAGTGATGCCGATTGGCAGATGGGTCTTTTCGATATTGACCGCGATTTTCTGGACTTCTTCAACATCGAACTGGCAGCAGGCCGTCTGGCACCAGAACCACCAAAGCTACCAGAAAAAATAAAAAGTTTTGAGGAGTGGCAAGAATATGAAAAAAAAGTGCAAGCATATCGAGAAAAAGGCCGACCTCTCATCTTAAATGAAACAGCCGTAAGGCATCTCGGATGGGACGATCCAATTGGCAAGCGTTTTAAGGAAAAAGATGGGCCTGAGGGATATGTGATAGGCGTGGTGAAAGATTTTCACGTTCAAACACTGCACAATGCCATTCGACCCGTTGTATTCAGAGTTTTTACGGGAGGAGCCAAACATCTCTATCTCAAATTGGGCACACAGAACATACCGGAAACCCTCGCATTTATAGAGAAAACATGGCATGAGTTTTTGCCTCAAATTCCATTTACTTTCTGGTTTTTGAATGATGATTTGACACGCGTGCGTTATGAAAATGAAATCCGCATGGGGAATGCACTAACAGTATTTTCTGGACTGACAATCTTCGTAGCCTGCCTGGGGCTATTGGGCCTGATTTCGTTTCGCGCAGAACAAAAAACAAAAGAAATTGGCATTCGGAAAGTCCTGGGCGCATCGGTGTTCAGTATTTTCAATTTATTAGCCAGAGAATTTGTCAAGCTCGTAATAATCGCCTGTGTGATCGCCTGTCCCATAGCCTATCTGTTTGCAGGCAGATGGTTGCAGGACTTTGCCTATCGCATCGATCTGCACGTTATGTATTTTCTTATAGGCGGTGTTCTCGCGCTCTTGCTCGCACTCGCAACCATGACGTATCAAGCCCTCAAAGCCGCCCGGACGAATCCAGTGGATGCCTTGCGGATGGAGTAAAATAGGGGCAGGGAGCTTCATATTCTTTTTTTCGGGTTTCGCAATAGATACGGAGGGAAACATGAAAGCAGGATCAGCGATTTATACAGGTTTTATACTGCTGATTTGCATATTTGGCACTGGCTTGGCCAGAGGCGAAACCACAATAGACACGCTATTTCAGGCGGCAGTAGAGCGAGTTGATCAGGTGAGTCGTGCGGAAAGCATCGTGGCATTCGAGGAAATTGTTTCCAATGATAGAGATTATGCACCTGCATACAACGAATTGGCCAAACTGCATTTGTTGGACTACAGCGTAAATGGCCGACAGCGCGCAATGAGAATGATACAGCAGGCAATCGCAATTGGCCCCGACAATATTGAGTATCGGCTGACACGCGGAAAGATTTTGTGGCATCAAGGCTTTCGGTCACGGGCCTTGAACCAATTCAAGGACGTGATCGAAAAACATCCGCAAAATACGGATGTTCTCAATGGTCTGGGTATGTTCTGGGTGTATGATTTCTTGGCACAGAAAGATAGAAGAACTATACATTATTCAAAAATCACAAGATCGAGAAAATCCATAGATTTCAAGATATTTGCCCAGGAAGCCAAACAAGAGGCAATTCAGGTCCTGCGAAAAAGCATCCAATTGGATGAGACCAATCAGCAACCTTATTATTTGTTGGGCATCCTCTACTTTGAAGATAAATACTGGGATGCCTTCCATGCCCTGATGCAAGCCCTGCGCGCGCAATATCCAGACGACAAAAATGCGCTCTTGTTCTGTGGACTTGCTGCTTATCAGATTGGCGAATTCAATAAGTCGCATGAATACTATCAACGCGCTCTTGACTTGATGAGTATTGAAGAGCGCGAGTTGCTGGATTCTATCGACCTGCTTGTGTCCCAGGAAGATCATGCATCCCGCGATACGACTCAAACGATTGATGAGCTATTGGAACGCGAGATGTTTTGGAAGAGTCAGGACCCGCTCTATTTGTCTGATTTCAACGAAAGAAAGATGGCACACTTTGGTCGTATGGCTTATGCAAATTTGCGATTCAGGCGATTTTCAGATAATGTTGAGGGTTGGCAGACAGACATGGGGAAGACCTATATCAAATTCGGAAGATATAGACGTCGCATGTCAATCTATAAAGCGACATGGGATTCTAAAGAGGTTTTGACTGCTGCAATGATGGAGTTCTGGTATTACGAAAACTTTCAGTTCAAATTTTGTGGCACCAGGGATGATATCTGGAATTTTTGCGGCGGTTCTATGGTCGAGACCCCAGGCCTGGTCCCTGCAGTAGAAACCAGTGCCTTTGATATCGATTTCAACGCTCCTGTGCCACAAAAACGACCGTCTTCCTATGTACCACGTATATTGACAGACGCCTCGCATCATATCTTCCGAAAAACAGCCCAACGCTTTGTTGACCCGTATTTAGAGAGAAAATATACACTCCCTTATCAGATCGCTGCCTTTGAAGAACAAAACAGGATGCGCGTCGAACTCAGCTATATGATTCCAAAAGACCGATTAACAGAAAATCTTGAAACGGGCAAGGTGAGTTTTTGGGATGGCGTGTTCTTCTTTGATCAGCAGTGGAATGATCTGTATAACGATCGCAAATCCAGGACCCTCTCTTTGCCGCCGCAAAAGCCAGCACAAAACGCCGCTATACGACATCGCAACGATCACCTGTTGATCTCACGCACGGTATCTGTACGCCAGGATAGCTATCATTTTTCAGTAGAATTGCTGGATCAAACATCTGGTCTCATTGGTGTGGCACGCGATGAGAAACCCTTCGTATATAACCAGGAGACTTTTCATCTGAGTGATCTGCTGGTCTGCAGCGATATTCAAGCGCGCAATGCATTGATAGAAAGCCGTGATGATCTGCACATCGCACCCAATCCAGTTCGCACATTCTCACCATCTGAACCGGTCTTTGTCTATCTGGAACTGTATGATCTCCAGCGCGACGCTTTTGGCAACACGCAGTACGAGATCTCCTACACCATCGGCAAGCCAGAGGTAAATACGCTGTCTCCGACCCTGTTTGCCTCTCAAAGTTTGATTGAGACGATGGGTAAAACAGAGATTGATCTGCGGAGTGGTCAAACAGATTATATAGAGGCTCAAGGTTTGCAGATAGATCGATCAGAGGATAGTGAGGTGGGCATTAGCGCATTTGCCGATAGCGTATTTGCCGATAGCAATATGTTGGGTGAGACAAAGGTTTATACGAGTGGAGGGCGAGTGCATCACATTGCTGCTGAGGGCTTGAAAATTAAGCGATCAAAAGATGGTGATTTGACGCGCACCGTGACAGCCAATTACGAAGGCAATCGAGAAAATGACTTTACATATTTGCAGATCGACGTGAATCAAGTGCCTGAGGGGATTTATCAGTTGACGGTATTGGCAAAGGACCAACAGACAGATCAGACAGATAGGAAATACGTCTATTTTCGGGTTATAGAGTAAATGACCTTCTCGACTTTTGTCTCGGCCTTTGCTCGAAACAAAAAGGAGCAAATAATGGCAAGACCACGACAAGAGGGATTGACCACCCGTGAAATAGAACTCATACAGGTACTCTGGCAACAGGAAGAGGCAACCGTCAAGATGATCCAGGCAAAATTGCCCGACCAATTAGAAGGATCAACCATTCGCACACTGTTGCAGATTATGGAAGACAAAGGCTATGTGGCGCACGAAAAGCAAGGACGCGCCAATGTGTATCGTCCTGTGATCGAACAACAGTTGGTTCAATCTGTAGCACTGAAATACATCATTCAAAAACTGTTTGGTGGTTCAGCCGAACTGCTGCTGGCGCGACTGGTTAAAGATGGAGGGATAGATTTGGACGATGTGACAAGATTGCGTAAAAAACTCAAGTAACGACCAAAACAGGTCAGGTCCACGCCATCTTCTATAAACTAAAAAACCACGTCCCTTGGGCGTGGTTTTTTGGTTTATGTCTGATGTTTTCGACAGTGATCAAAACCGCGATTGTTTGTTCTCCATGCTGGTATGCACATCGATCAACACGGTTTTGCCATCGGCATTTAATCGCTGTGCTTCTTGTAATGCGGGGCGCATTTCGCCCGCTTTTTTAACGGTGATGCCCACAGCGCCCATGCCTTCGGCAATCTGGGCATAGTTGCCCTGCATATAGGAAACGCCATAGCGTTCGCGCGCCACGGGAAATCCGCCGGGATATGTCGCCATGCCCCCGTTGTTCAGAAGCACGGTTGTAATGGGAATGCCTGCGCGAGCAGATGTTTCAAGGTCCAGACCGGACATGCCGAAGGCGCCATCTCCCATCATGTTGAGACAGAATTTGTCGGGATGGGCCAGTTTGGCGCCGATCATCAGCGGGATGCCAAAGCCCAGGTGGGTTGTTTTGCCCCAGCCGATATAACTGTGGGGCGTGGTTGCGGTATAAAATGGCACAATTGAGTCGCGGGGCGCGCCAGCATCGTGCGTGACCATGCTGTTTTCGCGGTCGAGTGTGTTGTTGATTTCGTTGATTACGCGATAGGGATTGAGGGGTTCTTCATTGGAGGTCAGCAGGGGCGTCCATGTGTCGAGCCATTCTTTTTTGGCATGTGCGATCTCAGCGGCGACTCGATCAGAATTATTGGGTTCGCCAATCTGAGCTTTTACTTCGTCAATAATAGCTTGCAAGGTGAGTTTGACATCGCCGATCAATCCGATATCTACGGCTTCGTCTTTGTTGATATCATCTGGATTATCGGTGTTTTGGATGAGTACCCTGGCGGGTGGGACGGACTGTGCATAAGGCGTGCGGGTTAAACTGGATCCGAGCGCGAGCAGTACGTCGCAATTTTTGAGCCAGTGGTGTACAGGTCCCGTGGTTGCGCCGCTACCAGCGCCGAGAGCCAGGGGATGGCGTTCGTCAAAGGCCGATTTGCCGGGCATGGTGCAAAATACGGGTATGCCGGTTAGATTGACCAGTTCTTTTAATTCATCTGTCGCACCGGCAAATAATACCCCGCGTCCCGCCCAGAGTACGGGGGTTTTTGCCGCGAGCAGTGCTGTGACGGCATCTTTGATGTCTCCGGTCGAGGGCACCTGTCGTGCGCGTTGTGGCGAGTGATAATTTTGTGCGTCGGCAGGTACTTCCTCTGCACAGACATCGGAGGTCATTTCGACCACTACGGGACCTGTAGGGCCATTGCGAAGCGCGTGGAATGCGCGGCGCATCACGGTGCCAACATCTTCTGGTCGATAGATCGCTTCAACGCGTTTGACCCACCCGCGATATGTGTGGCTTGCGGAAAAATTGGGACGAACCGCGATTTGACTGAGTCTTACGCCGCCGGGAAGGACCAGAATTGGGATGTTGTCGGCATAAGCCTGGGCAATTCCACCCATTGCGTTTTCTGCACCGGCTTGTGATTGTATAGCCACGACGCCAAATCGCTGTCGGTTGCTGGTGCGGCTAAAGCCGTCTGCGGCCATTACTGCCCCGCGTTCATGGCGAAATGCGATTGGGCGGATGCCTTCTTTGGCCGCCTCCTCAATTAGAGGATTGCTGGGAAAACAGGAGATCCATTCGACGCCTTCTTGTTTCAAAATGCGAGCGATATATTCAATGCCGTTCATGAAAATTCCTTGTTAAGAAGCTATTTCTTCAATGTCTCATTAAAAAAGTCAATCGTGCGTTGCCAGGCGAGGTTTGCAGCGGTTTCGTCATAACGCGGCGTTGTGTCGTTGTGAAATCCGTGGTTGACGTTTTCGTATATATGAGCCGTGTAACTCACGCCTGCTTCTTTGAGTGCGGCTTCATAAGCGGGCCAGCCCCGGTTGATACGTCTGTCCAATTCTGCATAGTGGATGAGCAAGGCGCCTTTTATTTTTGGCACGTCTTCGGCGGCGGGTTGGCGGCCGTAAAAGGGGACTGCGGCAGAGATAATATCGGGGATGCGCACGGCAAGGGTGTTTGACATGCCGCCGCCAAAGCAGAAGCCCACGACGCCGACTTTTCCGGTGCATTTTTCGTGTGTGTGTAAATAACGCGCAGAGGCGATAAAATCCTCTGTCATCTTATTGCGATCTATCTCGCGCTGCATGAGTCGCCCTTCGTCATCCGTGCCGGGATAGCCGCCCAGAGGAGCGAGCGCGTCGGGGGCCAAAGCCAGAAAGCCGGCCGTTGCCACACGCCGGGCAACGTCTTCTACGTAGGGATTTAAGCCGCGATTTTCGTGGATGACAACGACGCCGGGTACTTTGCCTTCTGCCTGTGCTGGCGCGACGAGGTATCCGCGCGTTTTTTCGTGTCCTTCTGGAGATGGGTATTCTATGTACTCGGCGGTGATGCGCTCGTCGTCTTTGGCGATTTGCTGTGCAAGCGCGTAATTGGGTTTTAGGCTGTCCAACAAAGCGGCAGCGGTTACGCCGCCAACTGCGAATTTCGCAGCGCGGTTTAAGAAGCCTCGCCGATCTGTTTGTCCGTGGACATATTCATCGTAGAGGTCGAGTAGTTCACGATCAAAGTCAGATGCTGTTTTCATACTGAATTTCCTTTCTGTTATTTGGTTTTACGCTACGGCCTCGCGCACACCATCCCACTCGCGCCATATATCGGTGAAGGCATCGAATCCGATTTCACTGATCTGTGTGTGTTTGGCTCTGAAAATCACGGCGTATCGAATGTCTGGCGAGGAGTTGGGGCAGCCCGTATGCACCATGGCGTGATGGGCAAAGACCACGTCTCCGGCTTCGCCAGTTACAAATACCGGACCTTCGGGCAAATCGACATGGGGCATGTGGTCATCCAAAATCTGATGCCCGTGTTCCTTGAAATAGTCCTGAAAAAAATGATGCGACCTGGGCCATATTGTAAAATTGCCGCCATTGGGAACCTGCACATCATCCAGATATACGACCGCAAAAGATGTAAAATTCCGGTTATACGTACCGTCTTCACGCAACCCACGCAACCGATCGCCTACGGCTTTAATGCCGTCCAGGTGCCCGCCGCTTATACCCCATCCAATTTTTTTCGTCAACGTGCCTGTCGGAAGACTGCCTGGCGGGCGCGGAAAATTGAGTTTGATACTTCCTGTCTGACTGCGCTGCAAGTTGCCTTCTCCCAATGCGGATTCGAGCAGGGAAAATACGGGTGTTTCGTTGAATAGGTCCGTAATGACTGGTGTGGCGTTGATTTCGGGAAATGGGTTGGTATTCCCTTTGCCTATTTCGGCATTGATCGCCTGTCGCGCCGCATCTACCATGACGCGGGATACGGCACCCGAGACTCTGAGATAGCCTTCCTCGTAGAAAAATTGCTTTTGGCTTTCGGTTAATTCCATTGCGGTCTCCTCTGCGATCTCCTCAAATTCACGTTCCAGTTTCACATCATCCAAAATTATACCACTTTTTAAAAAAAGCAACATTTTTACTATGTTAGAAGATATGATGTAAATCAAGATCTGCTGGGGACGGCACAGGGACCGTCCCCTACGGTGATGTTGTGGTTTGTAGGGGCGACCCCCTGTGGTCGCCCGCTGATTGCTGACTGCCGATAGCTCTTGATAAATTTTTTGTTTCATGCCAAATTTCTTTTATATAGAAAAATGGGAAGTGGGGAACGCAGATTTATCACCTTTACGATGCCCTCAGTGCTGAGACCATAGATCTGGCACGGGGCGAAAGGAATGAAGATGTCCAATTCTCAATCACCATCAACGTCGTATCGCGCTCCGGCTTTTGCCGATTCTAAGCCAGAGCTTGCGGCTCCCGGGGCTACGCCAGAGCGATTGGCGCATCTGGAGGAGCACGGTTTTGTGATTATTACCGATTTTGTCGATAATCCGTGGATTCCCGTTCTCCGCGAGGCGGGTCGCCGCGTGACCGAGGCGTGCGCGCCAGAGAATGGGTACAGCAAGATCGACTGTTCGAAGGGTTATGTACACCGCACGGGGAACGATGAACCGTGGGCGATTCGGGGACTTGTCCATCCCGCTTTCGGGGAGCCGTGTTTTGCGGAGTTTCACGGTTCGCCAGATTTTCTGAATTTTGTTCATTCGTGGTGTGACGGGCTGCAGTCCGAAGATATGGTGCTGGGTGGGTTGCTGCTTTGGTGCAATGCCCGGCAGAAGGAGAATAAGCTGAGTTGGCACCGGGATGTGACGTGGTGGGGCACGGGGGAGCGCTATTTTGCACAGCGGGACGAGCGGGGTAAAGATCCAGAGGCGTATTCTGAGGAGGTTGAGAGGAAACGCTGGGAAGAGATCCGCGCAAATAATGCGAAGTCTCTCGTGGAGCGGAATGGCGTGAGTATGTTTTTGGCATTGGCGGACGACGAGTGTCACGAACTCATACCGGGGAGCCACAATCGGTGGCGTACGCCGTTTGAACACGATGTGCTTTTGCCGAAGGCGGTGAAGGAGCAGGGGGTGCCGCATACGCCGAGTTGGAATGGCAAAGACCCATTGCCGGGGCAGGTGGCGATCCGGCTCAAGGCTGGGGAAGCTCTTATCCGCAATGGGACGACGATCCATACGGGGCACACGGTTCCCGATCGCGAGCGCAATACGTTGTCAATTGGTTGGTCGAAGTGGTCGGGACCATCTACGGAGGAGCCATCTGTGAGCGATGTGCGACATGCCTGGCAACTCGATCCCGCTGTGAGAGAAGCACTACCACACGAGTGGATGAAGACGGCGTGGGATCGCTGGGCTGAGAAAACGAAACTCGGGGATACGCTCGAGGATCGGTATCCGGGTTTTGATATTAAGCGCGTCAAAGCCGGTGAGGTGATCGGTTGGCGCGGTGAGTTGGAGCGGCAAGCGGCAGCGGCTGGTGAATCTTGGGAACGCTTCCAGACTATGTCGTGAAGGCTGTACAGTAGCGAAAAGCCCCCGGTGCGGTTATGGCGTCGGGGGCTTTTGTTTGTGGGTGGGATGTCCGCGGTTATTATTCGTAGATATTCTCCATTTGATAGGCGTCGAGAGACAGGAGTTCGCTGTCCTGTCCCTGTGACCGCAGGGAGACGCCAGTGCTGTCTTCGCGCCCGGGATAGACGCGCAATGCCACGCATTGTTTGTCGTTTACAAATACTTCTACGACGCTTTTATCGACAAATACGCGCAATTTCAGGGTTTCGTCCGGCGCGATATAGACCGAAGCGGTTTCTGGTGCGCGGGTGCGCACGTCGGGTAGAATTGATGAACACGATGAATCGATGGTGATCAAGCTCTTTTGTGTGTTGAGTTCTCGATTTCTGAACCCGCGGTCTTTGAAAAACATAATGCGTGTGACTTCTTCTTTGTTCGGTGACCGCAATACGTCCATCTCGACCATGGGCGCGTTTTTGGTATCGATTTCAGCGACGATCTCCATCGCGTTGCCCTGGATATTGTCGAGTACGACCTCAGTATTGGCCGCGAGTGTCATGCCATCTACGTGCTGGTGATCGCGGCGCAGAGATTCCACGTCGCCCGCTGGTTCTACGCGCAAATCCTCGTCGCCGATGAGGATTAATTTGCGGGGCAGGGTCATGATCTGGTTCCAATTCTCTGTCGGCTTGCCAGGGTTCATGTTGAAAATCACAATGATATTGCCATTTCCATCCGGGGTTGCTGAAGGCGCGTGTACGCCACAGGGACCCGAGGGACCAAAATTGCATTTGTCATGCGCTGTCACCACAAATTTGTCGCGCTCTTTGTCGTAATCGCCCAGCAGATATTGCCCCCCGCTCATGTGGCTGTAGAACAGCAAGATATGGCGATCTGCAATGGGCCAGAAATAGGGGCAGGCGCCGTCGTCGCCAACGAGCGTGAACAGATCGTCTTCGACAAATGGATGCAAATATGTCCAGTTCGCCAGATCGGGTGAGCGGAGCAAGAAGTTCGCGCGGGTGCGCTTGCCACCCAGTCCGGGCAGGGTGCCGCCGGAGAGCGAGTAATAAAAATCTCCCTTTTTCCAGATACAGGGATCAAATACCCGATAGGGCGGTGTGGAGCCATCGGGATTTTCCATGGGGATTACGGCTTGTCCGGTTACTTTTTCCCAGTTCAATAGCAGGGGATCGCTCGATACGGCGACCATGTTGCCAACCATGGTGCCGTGATACATGGCGATGACGCGATCGTCTTCCACGAGTGTTGCGCCGGAAAAACAGCAGCGTTCGGGATTGGGATAAATCGCATAGGGCAGATCTTCCCAATGGATCAAGTCGTCGCTGATGGCGTGTCCCCAGTGCTGACGAGGGTCTTCGGGGGGATATGCCTGGTAAAACAGATGCCATCGCCCCTGCCAGAAGCAAATCCCATTGGGATCATTGAGGGTGTGTTCTGGATTTACATAGTGATAGATAGGTCTGTGCGGATCGCCTTCATACCCTTTTCGCGATTCATTCATCCGCTGTAATAGCGGATTTGTGGCGAGGGCTTCGCGCTGTTCTTCAAGTGTGTTTGGAAATGTGTAGTGCGGTACGAGTGATGTGTAATCTGGTGTGTCGCTCATGGTGAAATGTCCTTTCTGTTTGAATTTGCTGTTTGCGGGGGGATTCTCATGGCTTCCAATTCGGGGTGTGCGTCCCAGTGCGCCCGAATTCGCTGTCCCCATGTGCCGATTTGACGGACGGGTCGCTCGTGTGTGATTTGCCGCCGTTCCAATCCCGCTTCAAAATTCAATAATGCCTGGCGGCATTGCATTAGTAAAGCGCGTTTGTTTTCGTCAAAGGCAAGATTTTGCGTTTCTCCCGGGTCGTTCTGTAGATCAAAAATTTGCTCAAGGCCAATGCGTTCGGGATCGGGGCCGGGTGGGAGCAGGTCTTTTTTATGGCCGTAGGGAATATACTCACAGACGTATTTATAACGGTCAAAGAGCAGTGCGCGTCCCCAGTAGTTGCTTTCGACAAAGGCAAAATCGCGCCAGGGCACATCCTGTCCCTCAACAAGGGGGCGTACGCTCATTCCCCGTGCATGTTCGGGTGGGTCAATCCCGGCATAGTCGCATACGGTGGGCAGGAGATCGACACCGGATACAAAGTGTTTGTGGTCAAACGCGCCTTTGGGAATGTTTAAGTTGTGTCCGAGTGAGGAGACAATAAAGGGTACGCGAATGCTGGCTTCATAAAGGGAAAATTTCTGGAACATCTGGTGTTGCCCAAAGGCTTCGCCGTGATCTACGCTGAAGATAATTACAGTGTTATCCGCGAGGCCGCTTTGCTCAAGTGCGGTTAAGATCAGGCCGATTTCGCCATCTACTTTTTCTACGAAGCGGTGATGATTCCATATAAATGTTCGCCATTGGAGTTCGTCCCATGTTTTCATGGCTCGCAAGATCGGCCAGTGTATCAGGCATTCATCTACGCGCCTGCATACACGATGCAAGACGGTTTCGCGGGTGTCGTAATTAAAATTTTCAGGTAGAGGGGGTAAGTCCTCTTCGCTGAGCATGCCCCGGCGCACGGCGTCGGGCATTTCTTTTGTTTCAAAGTTGTGACCGTACTCACAGATGTCGTGCGGGTTGACATACCAGATCTGGAGATAAAATGGATCGGTTTTGTCGTAGTCCGTCAAAAAGTCCACGACAGCATGGGTCATTGCCGAGTCGTAGTATTCGCCACCGCCTGCCCCGATTCGCTTTTGACCGTAGTACAGGACGTCGAAACTATCGTACACGTTTCGGCCATCTACGTGCCATTTGCCGCAGTGGATTGCGCGATAATCGCTTTGTTGTAATATCTGTCCCAGGTCGGGTATGTCTTCGTGCAAATAGCCGCCGTTGAACGGGGTGCCGGCTTCTGAGGTGAATCGCCCGGTCATCCAACTCGCACGCGCAGGGGCGCAGACCGGGTCACTGCTATAAGACCGCATAAATGATATGCCGTTGTTGTGCAGGCGGTCGATGTGTGGCGTTTTTACATGTGTGTTGCCGTAGGCGGATATCACGTCCCAGGTGTGCTGGTCGGTATTGATGAATAGGATATTGGGTCGCTCGCTCATGCCGCGCCTCCTGAGAGTACGAAGGTTTGGAATGTGGTCGATGCGATTATGACCTGTTCCCGTTGATCCAGCCACCAGTACGAGGGTAGTGTTCCCGATCCATAGACGAAGAAGCCGGAGAGTTTCAGGGTTCCATCGTCGAGTGTCAGAGCACTGTCTTCCATATAGCCAATACGCACGGGTGTGCGGATTTTTTCGAGGTCTTCCAATATGGCGAGAGAAATTTGTTCGCCAGATGCTTTTAACTGGTGGGCGAGGTTTGGGATTGCGTCAAATAGCGTCCAGTTGCAGGTGATGGGGTGGGAGCTTTCGAAATGACCGATGGGTAAGGTTGTGTTGTTGACTACGAGGGAGACTTGCTGTTGGTCTCCCTGTGATGTGATGTGTCCTTCGCATGCAAATTGGCGATAGTTATCCCCCGCACCATTGGTCGCTGTTACGCGCCAGGTGTCCCGCAGGGTGCGGAGGTCGTCGTCCGCAGTATAAAAGTCGAGGTGCAAATTTTCGCCACTTGTGGTGTTCAGAAATTGAATATCGTAACACCAGTTTTTCGATGGCTCGCGCTTTCTGTTGATTATTACTTCGCCAATTGCCAGGTCGCGCACAGCTTCTTCACCCGCACGTCCTTTATACCCTTTCCAATAGTTCGGGAGAACTGTGTATTTTTTTTCAGATGCTCGCGCTGTTTGGCTCAGTGCATGTGCTGAAGTGCCTCTATTCAGTATCTCTATCAATTGCTTGCCAAAATGCGGCGTCTGACTTCTGCCATCGTACTGAAATGACCAGTGTATGTGATCGGATAGTTTCATTGGGTAAGTTCCTTTCAATCAAATATATATACAATGGCTTCAATTTTTTATTTGCAACACTTTATTTACATGCTTAATTTTTATCTCACATCTTCTTGCCACCGTAAACGCTCGGCGTAGAGACTTGCCAAATCGTATCCTGCCCGGAACATTTATGATCGAAAGCGTAGAATACATCGACGCTAACGGACGCAACTCCTACGCCCGATGGTTCAATCGGCTCAACCGACAAGCCGCAGTTAGAGTGGCAAAAGCACTGGCCAGGATGAAGGATGGCAACTTTTCCAACGCAAGAGGTGTGGGTGCCGGGGTCTTGGAATGTCGGATAGACTTCGGCCCCGGCTATCGGATCTACTTTGGCAGGGAAGGCGATGTTTTGATCATCCTTTTGGGTGGCGGAACGAAGCAGCGACAGCAATGGGATATCGAAACTGCCCGACAACTCTGGCGCGAATACAAACGCCGCAAACGATAGGAGACTTGAGATGCCCCCTTTAACGCGACCTTCTTGGAAAACGCTCCAGGAGCGCATAGAGCGCGAGCCGGCTTTCGGCGCGGAACTGCTCAACGTCATGTTCGAGTGCCTGCTTGAAGGCGAAGTGGGCACAGGCAGAGTGATGTTGTACGATTACATCAGGGCGACCATTGGCTTTCAAAAGTTGGGCAAGCTGATCGCCAAATCGCCCGATAGCCTGATGCAAATGTTCACATCCGAGGACAGTCTTGACGCACATACCCTCTTTGCGGTCATCCACTGCCTTCAGCAACAGACAGGCTTGCAACTCAAGGTCAAAGCCGTCACAAAACCAAGCCAACCCACACAACAAGCCGCCCTTTCGCATTAGATCAATATTGCGAGGGAAATTTGATTGATGAAACTACGTCGGTGGTGGCGGAGAATACGGCCCAATGATGTAGCGTCCACTCTCCCATTGTTTACGCCTTTGTCGCATAAGTTCTTTTTCTTCACCAACAATCTTTTCGTTCTTATCCTTGCACTTCACACACAATCGTGTGTCAGGAATGGCCTTGAGGCGTTCTTCAGGTATAACCGCCTTGCACTCGTCACACCTTACCCCTTGTGCCACATTAAGTTGTTGTCGTGTCGTATCGTTCTTTTCAGTCGTTGCTGTCTGAGGCTGTGGTATGCCCTGGGGTTGAGACTCTTCACCGCCATATCCAATGTCCCTTCCCATATCACTACGTGAATCCAGCAATTGCATATCGTGGGCAACCACTTCGGTGGTATAGCGCTTTAACCCATCTTGCCCTTCCCAACTGCGCGTTTGCAATTTGCCTTCGATATAGACTTTGCTGCCTTTGCGCAGATACTGGTTGCAGATTTCGGCCAAACGGCCCCACACCACAATGCGGTGCCATTCGGTGCGTTCTTGTTTTTCACCACCGCTGTCGGTCCAGCTTTCGTTGGTGGCGATGCTGAAGTTCGATACGGCTGTGCCTCCTGGCGTGTATCGAAGCTCGGGATCGGCGCCAGAATTGCCGATCAAGATGACTTTGTTGACTCCTCGTGCCATACGCGGCTGGCCTCCTTGAGATTTTCTATCATATTTCCGCTGCCTACTCTGCGGGTTAGGCAATTTTGTAATCAATCCGCAATTTCGAAATCGAGAATACGAAATTCTACTTTTGTAGATGGGGTTGCACTTCTTCTCGGGGTCGTAATTTTCTGAACACTACCATCAGTTTGTCCAAAGACGCGTTTGGCTAAACCCGCTGGAATCAATCCTGAATACCTGACGACATTGACATCAAGAGGACTGCCCTGTGAATCATAGAATACTACCAACATATAAACGTTTTTAACAGATTCACGTAGTTGATTTCTCAGAGACAATGAATATCGCCCATCATATGGAAAGGTCAACTCGTATTGGACAAAGGACCACCAAACAAATTGAGTTCCAATGATACCTTCCGAATTTTTATCGCCCAGACCTGACAATATTGACCGTTTGGACTTGGTGGGTTTCGCTTGTGCCAGTGGTTTTGCCGGCCCAGATTTTTCAAGCAAGACCTTCAGATAGTTCACCGGGATTGCGAAGTTCAGATTTTGCCCTCCTCTAAAGGTCGCCACTGAAACACCGATTACTTTTCCTCTTGCATTTAATACAGGGCCGCCGCTACTACCTGGCGAGATCGGAGCCGTGATCTGGAGAAGCTTGTCAGTGCCAACCTCGCGGATGCTGCTCACGATTCCTTGCGAAAACGTGCCCTCCAATCCCTGCGGGTTGCCTACGGCGTAAACAAATTCTCCAACCTGTACGGCGTCGCTATTATCAAGGGGTAGCACCGGCGAGCCAGTAGATACAATCTTGAGCACTACCAGATCCCGTTCGGGATCAACTGCTGTGATGCCTTCAAGGTCATACTTTGTCTTCTGGCCAACCAGCTTTGCGTATCCGCGCACCGCCCCTTCGACGACATGCAGGTTGCTGGCAATCTCTCCGTCACGGACGAAAAAACCACTGCCAAGGGAAAGCGATTGGCCGTTTGCGTCTTCCATAACCAACAGCACAGTAGAACCAAAAGCCTGCTTGGCGATCTCCTGTGTAGTTTGGGCGTTCGCCGGATTAGTTCTAATAAATACGAGAACTACAGCACATAGCAGCCATAGCCAGTTTGTCGTAGATCGTTTCATCGCCTGACATCTCTTTATATTTACCATTTTGTGATTCCTCGGATAAGCTTTTTATTTTTGTCATTTTTTGATTCTTCTTTATCGCCTAATGCTGAGCGGCGGTCCGTCTCAGAGAACTATGTGTGCCCATGTTGATCGTCCCAGTGCTTATACCTTTCAATCAGATCTTCCAGAGAATCACGCACTGCACTGAATATATCAGAGACTATGTTTGCTTCACATATTATGTAACCGTAGTACGTCGAGATTCCGCGTTTTTCTTTTCTCCATTTTTTCATTTCCTTTTTTGATTTTTCGTTGAGCATGTCCAAGCGACCATTCGCGTGTGCAAAGGCATTTCTGAGTGTTGACAGCATCTTGACCTGTTGCCATACCTTTTCTTCTGAATAGAGATCAAATTTCAGGATGTGTTTATAGTATTTCTTAGCCCTTTCTAAGAAACCCCCTTTGAGATGGTTGATCGCGATCTTCTGGGACTGCTTAACTTGAATTAAACGGGCTATTTCAGTGACAATAGATTCATACGCGGCATAGAGTACCACAAGAAAAGTCCCTCGGAAAAATCTTGGGAGTTGGTCAATACGATAGTCGTACTTCTGCCAAGCAATGTGCCATTCTGGATCATCTGGGCATAGACCCTCTTTACGAATGTATGTCTCAGTCTTATTCCGTTCTGTCCTCTCAATATGCTCCATCTGATTTTCGATAAGTTGTAAGTGTTCTTCCAACACATCAAGTTCTATGGAGGCATCCAGCAAACGGAAATCTATCTTTTCTATCTTCACTTCTCCTCCTGTTGTTTCGACGATGTGCCTATCTTAGTTGAAATAAAAGAGGCTCCGATGTAAATTGGATACAGCAGATTCAACCGTGAAAACGCTGTGTCCTCAACCAAAGGAGCCCGTGATGAAAAAAGTATCGCACAACGCCCCCAAAGTCAAGGCCATCCACAAAGACGATGCAACGCCACAGCCCCCCCTTGAAGAAGAGATGAGCACCCTGGATACACGCATCGCGTTGATCCAAGCCTTGATTCCATTAGGATTAGACGCCGTGGCAGAAGAATTACAGAACGAAGTGACCCGCTTGGCCGGGCAGAGATACACACGCAAAGAGGGCCAAAATTCCAATCGTCGGTGGGGCAGTCAACAAGGCTCGGTGTATCTCGCCGATCAGAAAGTGCCTATCTCTGTTCCCAGGGTGCGTAATGTGGTGACCGATGAGGAAGCCTCCCTACAGACCTATCATCATCTCCAGCATCCCCGAAAGATGGATGAAGGACTGCTCCTTCGGATGATAAAAGGCATTGCCACACGCTCTTATCAAGAATGTGCCGAGACGGTACCGGAGGCCTTTGGACTATCTTCATCCACCGTGTCGAGACGCTTTATCAAGGCGTCGGCACAAAAGTTGAAGCAGTTTCAAAATCGGTCTTTAGCACAGTATGACCTCGTCGCCCTGTTTATAGATGGGAAGACCTTTGCAGATCAGGAGATGATCATTGCCCTTGGTGTGACCATAAAAGGCGATAAAATCCCACTCGGCTTTGTCCAGGCTGCTACCGAGAACGAGCGCGTCTGTCGGCAGTTTATACAGTCCCTCATAAATCGTGATCTGGTCTATCACAAGGGCCTGCTGTGTCTTATTGACGGCTCAAAAGGCTTATATGCCGCTCTGACAAAGGCATTTTTAGGCTATGTGGTCATTCAACGTAAAGAGTGGCACAAACGAGAAAATGTGAGGGCCTATCTGCCCAAAGGCAAGCAAGATGAGATTAAAAAGGCCCTACAACATGCCTATGATCTGCCCACCTATCAAGAAGCTAAAGCTGCTCTTGATGCCCTCAAACCCGAACTCGCTTTGATGAATGAATCGGCGCAAAACAGCCTTGAAGAAGGACTCGAAGAAACCTTGACCCTGCATCGTTTGGGACTCATGCCGCAGTTGAAGCAATCCTTTCGTACCACCAACTGCATTGAGTCCCTCAACTCAATGGTAGCGCAACTGACGAGAAATGTGAAGCGATGGACAAACTCTAATCAACGCACGCGCTGGTTAGCCACCGCACTTTTGGATATTGAACCCCGCCTGCGAAGGATCAAAGGCTTCCGTTGCCTTCCCAGGCTCAGGCTCGCGCTTCAGAACGACTTGAAGCTCGATACAAACTGGCAAGACGCTTTTGCTGCTGATTAAACAGCCTCGATTATTTCAACTAAAAATAGGACTTGACCGTTGTTTCTGGATCAGTGATATACCAGTGTCTGTTAAGCACTGAGGTTAGGGAAAATCGGGAGTTACAACGGTACGACATGTTGCTTTATCGACACCCATCATGCCCCTTTTTTTATGCCATTCTGAGAGTAGTAAACAGAAAAAAAGTATATATCGCGTATATGGCCTGCTTCTTTAGGCACCGGGTTTGCTCTTAGCTCTATCTTGACAACAGAGGCACCTGGTATCTTACGCTCAAACACCGCGCTCCCGACCCCCTTTGCCACCGCAATATCTTCACACGTCCCTATGCCGGACGTTTTCCCTGTGCCGGACGTTATCTCATGCCATATAGCGATAAAGATAACGGTTATGCTGATACAGCTAAAAATAACAAAAATTACGGTCCTATGTTTGGCCGACATCCTTGTCTCCCCTGTTCCTTGATTTCGCGTTCCAAAAGCCTGTATGGTCTTATTAACTGATGTTACGCAGTATTTCAGATAAGCCATCAAAACGCACCCTTCCATAACGGCATCAATCAAAGCCATTATGTACAGCACAGCGCGCTATTCCGTCAACCACTATCCTGCTTGTTTGCATCCAACTTTGAAGGCCACCACATGGCGTGTATGCTCCTGAGCAGTTCGCGCTGTGCAAGCTCCCCGCAGGGGCGCCCTTTTTTTGCTTCATTTTTTTGGGCGCGCAAAAAAATGAAGTCGCCGAAGGCATGAAAAGAAAAAGGTGGAATTATCGTCAACAAAGCAACGCAATATTATTCCCCAGTTCTTTCGCTAACAGGCGGATACAGGGCACGCCTATTTTGGCGTAATTTTTATTACAAGCGCGTGTTCGCATGGTTTTTCTGCGGGCAATTTGACTTTTAAGCCGCGCATTGTTTGCGACCATTGTAATGCGCCCGCGCCCAATAGTTCTACTTTGTCGATTTGCTTGGTCAGCAGACGCAGGGAAGAACCAAGCGATTTAATCATCACTTTATCTTTTTCGGGTATTGCCAATACGGTTGCGTAGAGGACATCCCCTCGCGTGGTAAAGCGGATGTCGCGCTCGCCAAACATCTGTCGCTTTGTATCGGTGAATGCACCTGTTGTGACTTCTGTTGGACCTTCGCCAAATACTTTCCAGGGGCGCGAGTCGTAGATTGCTTCGCCATTTATGGTGAGCCACTTGCCTATTGCGAGCAGCAGAGCTTCTTCTTCCTCGGGGATTGTTCCGTCGGCGCGCGGTCCTATGTTGAGCAAGAGCGCGCCGTTTTTGCTTACGATATCCACGAGGTCGCCGATTAGTTGTGAGGCACTTTTGTATCCCCGCTCATCTTTTATGTATCCCCAGGATTTTCTCGCCACAGAGGTGTCGGTTTGCCAGAAGTGCGGATTGATGTCGTCTAATTGCCCGCGCTCAATGTCGTAAACTGCGGCCTCGGGCGGAAATGTGTTGTATTTGTAATTGATTGCCACGCCGCGATCCCATTCGGCGCCGCGGTTGTAATAATACGCCGCAAAACGCTGCACATAAGACGCGAAAGCAGGTTCTTGAATCCACCAGTCAAACCATACGATTTGCGGGTGATATTTATCGACCAATTCGCAGGTGCGCGCGAGCCAGTCGTCTAAAAATTCTTCGTTGGGCTGGCTGTCCCTCGGTTGTGCGGGACCGTATAAGCCCGCGTATTGTCCGTCCTGCACGTCTGAATCAAATTGCATCCCGCCGTCCATAAACCACCAGTGTTCTGCGCGGTGTGTCGATAATCCGAATATCAGCCATTGTTTGCGTACGGCTTCGGCGAGTTCGCCAATTAGGTCGCGTTTTGGTCCCATTTTGCTCGCGCACCAGTCCGATAGAGCGGTGTCGTACATGGCAAATCCATCGTGATGCTCGGCTACGGGGACGACAAAGCGGGCGCCGGCTTTGCGGAATAAGTCAGCCCAGTGGTCGGGGTCGTAATTTTCCGCCTTGAACATGGGGATGAAATCTTTGTATCCAAATTTGCTGTGTGCGCCATAGGTCGCTTTGTGATGCGCGAACTCTTTGGAGCCTTGTTGATACATGTTGCGCGGGTACCATTCGCTTCCATAAGCGGGAACCGAATACACGCCCCAGTGAATGAAGATGCCAAATTTATCGTTCTGATACCAGTCGGGAACACGATAATTTGAGAGCGATTCCCAATTCGGTTTAAAAGGTCCTTCGGGCAGTTGTATTGCCATGGTTTCTCCTTTGAAAATTGGTGATAGTTATCAAAACGCCACATAAGGTTCTGACTCAATGGGCGTAAATGGTTTTGGCGGATATTTTGCGAGGATATCCGCTTTCAAATCCACGCCCCAGCCAGGTCCTTCGGGTGGTACGCAATAGCCATCGATTACTTCGATGGGCTGTGTGAGGACTTCGTTGTAGAGGTTGATGGATGATAGGAATATTTCCTGCATCAAGCTGTTGTGAATGCAGAGGTCCAGATGCAGGCTGGCGATGGTCGATATCGGTCCATTGGAGTTGTGCGGTGCTACGGTTACGTAATAGGTTTCGGCCAGTGCCGCTATTTTTTTTAGTTCGGTGATGCCGCCCGCATGGCAGATGTCCGGCTGAATGATGCCCACGGCATTCAGTTCTAATAATGAGCGAAAGCCCCAGCGCGTGTACAATTGTTCGCCCGTTGCAATGGGTACGCGCACTTCATGGGCAAATTGCGCGAGGGCTTCGGGGTTGTCCCACAAGATGGGTTCTTCCATCCAGGCGATGTTAAATGGCTCGAGTGCTTGTGCGACCCGGCGCGCACTCCAGATGTTTAACCGGGCGCGTATATCAATTCCGATTTCGACCTGAGGTCCGGCGGCTTCTCGGGCGGCTTCTACGAGTGCTACGCCGTGTTCTATTCGGTCGATTTTTGCGACCTGTTCGCCACCAAAGGGATAGAATTTTAACGCTGTATAGCCCTGATCTACGACTTGTTTTACGCCTTCGGAAATGCCTTCGGGGGTGTTTCCCTTTCTGGGCCAGCCGTTGGCGTACATGCGTATTTTATCGTGCGATTTGCCACCGAGCAATTCATATACGGGTACGCCGAGTGCTTTGCCTTTGATGTCCCATAGCGCGAGGTCAATGGCGCTGATTGCACTTGTGGTTACTGGTCCGCCAGACCATGTGACTCGTCGATATAGCGATGTCCATAGTCGCTCGATTTCAAAGGGGTTTTTGCCGATCAGAAATCGCTTGAATGCCCCAAATTCTGCTATTAATCCTTCGTCTTTATATTGCAGACTGGCTTCGCCCAATCCGTATATGCCGGCGTCGGTCTCGATTTTCACAAATGTCCAGTTCGTGCCACCCTGCCCCGGCGTACCCATACGCATGACATGTAGATCGCTGATTTTCATTCGTTTATGCTCCTTTATTTCTTAACATCGATAGCTATTTCCTCTGGTTTGTCCAGTTGCGGAATCCACTCATAGGGCACGCGATAAGCGCGATAACACGTTTCGCGAGGACTGACAAATTCCCACACAATTTCAAGTTCGGGAGTCACTTCAAAAAGCCGACCTCCTGCCCCTTCACAAATCAGTGTATTGCCATTGGGCAAGCGCTGTGCAGAACTCCACGGACGACTATAAAAACGGCAGGCGCGGACTCGGTCGCCATCCGCCTTCAGCGCGGAATACTCCCACACAAGCTCCAGTGTCACCGGATCGAATTCTACCACACGAGAATAATCTCTCACCGCGTTCATCCTCCCGTTCGGAGCACCTGGATTCGGTGCACCATATCCAGCAGCACCGCCATTATCAAATACCAGGACATTTCCTTCACCGGGCAAGCCTCTTGGAATCATATGTGCGTGATGCAGCCCAATAATCCAACCCAATGCCCGCAGTTCGGACGTCAGTGAATAATCCGGCCCGACCTTCCACACGATTTCACCAGTCTCTTTGCTGATCACTGCGATTGTATTGGTATGTCGCCCATCCCAAATAAAATTATCTGGATGAAATCGCTCATCGCCAGCATCATACCACTTGTTTGGCCCCAAATACGATACACTGTTGGAGTGCACCCAGTCATAAGGATCTGCTCCGACACGGCCACCCCGGTAAATGGCATTTTTTGCTTCCTCGCTAAAATCCATTTCATCAAAGTGATCCACACTTTGCCATTCCCACACAATGTCACCGTCCCAATTCACTTCCAAAATACAATCGCCATGCAGCACCCCAGGTGCGATATGTGGCCTTTCAACTTCCTTTGCTGCAAGCACAATTGTATTTCCGCCTTCTATAATGGGATCTAAACCCGGCGCATAATACCCGGTTGGACTGCCCTCGCGCTCAAAATCATGGTGTTGCTTGGCCGACCAGATTTTTTTCTTATCAACCTCGATTTGCTCAGTCTTATCATAGTGCCAAACTTCATTCCCATCCCAATCCAACTGAACAAGCTCGCGCCCCCGTTCCATACGAGGGCCGTTGTAACGCCGGTCACCGAGAATATGCCCCCCAGGCATTACTTTGCCCAACTGTGACAAATCAAAATGCTTTACCAGATTGCCGTTCATATCGATCAACTCACCGCCAGCATAGACCGTATAGCCATTCCAGCTACGCTCGGGATCGTAAACAGATATACCAACCGGTCGAGGGACACCCGTTATGCGTGACACCATTTCTAAACTCCTCCTGTATCCACTTCTTCTGCGTCGCGCAAATCTATTAATGCATTCAAATCATCTGGAGAATAAACAGGTATCTCGGCTTTTTCAAAATCAGATACATTGCGCGTGACAATAAACTCAGCACCAACACGGCGAGCAGATTCATATAAAACACCATCTTCAAAATCTGAAAAGCTGCCGTCAACAGCCATTGACAACACAGAACGGTTGACCAATGCAATCTCAAAAATATCGAGCAATTCTCGGATGCGATTCAGTGCAATGGCTTTGCCAACCCTGGGCCTTGCGATATAATAAATATTCGTTATCGTCGTTGCACAAAGATATCCATGAATCGCTTTTTGTTCTGCGCGATTAAACAGGAGCAACGCGGCTTCAACGAAAGGTGGGCGATCTAGCAAAACATCCAAAACCACATCTGTATCAAAAAGAATCTTCATCGATATCTTTCCTCAAGATATCGATAATAGTCTTCTTCATCTACTTTTGCACCTTTCAGCGCACCCTTCAAAGACTCTGTAATGGGGCCATATTTTTTTTCTACGGGTGGTTTCTGTTTACTCTTTTCCAATCTATCCAAAAATTTGAAATAATCTGCAACGAGTTGCGAAACCGACTTTCCGCGTTTCTTTGCATGTGCTTTGGCCAGTGCAACCAATTTATCATCCATCTGCAATGTGAGTCTGGTCTGCATTATGATCTCCTTTCTCGATATATGAACCTTGAAAAGCGAGATGTGATTGTGTAGTCCCAGGTGGCTAAGCGAGACTGATTCTCTTTACATAAACATAGTAGGCACCAAGTGGCGCGTCAATGCCATCGTCAAAATAGGTCTGTACGCGGGTTGAGCCTTTTTTGAGTGATAGATGAAAGGTGATGTATTTGTCTTTTTCGCTGACTGCTTTTTGTTGGACGACATCGCCTACTTGTAATTTTGCCGTTTTGATGGCGAGTGCTTCTCCTGGTAATAGATCATCTACATAAGGTACACCTGTTCTGCCCGGTAGTGCGGCGCAGATCGGTGTGTCGATTTCAATGGGCCAGCGGCGAAGTTCAAATTCGTATTCGCCTTCTTGTTCGATATCGATAGCCCAAAATCCGTTGTCTCGCTCTTTTTGGCGCACATGCCGCTGGCTGTAGATCCCTTCTTTTCCGTGCCAACTGTGTGCGGTGAGTGTTGTGGGGTTTTCGCGATTTGATCCGATTGCGATTTCGCTGTATTCGCCAAATCGCCGGGAGATGTCAGTCCACCAATTTTCATAAGCTTCGCGCAGTGTTTGTACGATGTCGGGGTGGCGTTCTGCTATGTCACGTCTCTGCTCAGGGTCGCGTTTGTGATCAAAGAGTTCGTTTTGTGGCTCGCGCCATGTTCCCGTATATACGAATCGCCAGCGGTCGGTCATGGCGGCAAAGTCTTTGTATTTGACCGGGTGATCAATTTGTTGCTGGTGTACGAATAGGGTGCGCGTGGGCCAGTCGCTATGAGAGTTGTTCAATAGAGGTGTGAGGCTAATGCCGTCGAATTTCACGTCTGGTGGTTTCAGTTCGCAGAGGTCAATCAATGTGGGCAGTATATCGATGTGGGCTGCTATGTGATCGACATCGCGCCCATCTGTCAATTTTCCGCCGGGCCAGTGTACAAAGCACGCGTTGCGATGGCCGCCGTCATAGACCCAGGTTTTTTTGCCGCGCATTCTCGCGTTAAATCCATCTGTTGGAAATCCATCCGCGGTTATACCCGTCCCCATGGATGTGCCGTTGTCTCCCATGAAGATCAGTATGGTATTTTCTGCCAGATTATTGTCCGCGAGCCACTGGCGGAGTCGCCCGATGTTTTCGTCGATGTTTGCGATCATGCCGTAAAATCGCGCGCGCTGTTTCGGTATCCCTTGTTGCAGATAAGGCTCGCTGTATTTCGCATGTACGTTGAACGGGCCATGGGGGGCGTTGGTGGAGATATAGCAGAAAAATGGAGTCTCTCGATCTGTCTCCATAAATTGCATGGCTTCGTTGAACCACACATCTGTGCAATAACAGGAATGCTGTTCGCATGCGCCATTTCGGAGATATGTGGCGGTAAAGTTGTCGTTGTCCCAGTAGTCTGGGATTTCTCCAACTACGCCACCGCCAAAGCTCAGGGATTCCCGAAATCCCCGATCAAAAGGGCGATAGGGGTAGTTGTCGCCCAGATGCCATTTGCCAAAGATGCCGGTTCGATATCCCGAATCTGAAAATACGTCGGCTATGGTGATTTCATCCCGGCGCATGATATACCGGCCTCGCAAGGTGCTCCATACGCCGGTGCGCGCGGCATATCGCCCGGTCATGAGCGCGGCTCTTGTGGGCGAGCACATGGCATCTACATGGTAATCGGTCAAGCGCACGCTCTGGTCGTATAATTGATCCAGATGTGGCGTTTTCAATACCGGATTGCCCGTGCAACTCAAGTCCCCATATCCTTGATCGTCGGTTAAGATCAGGATCGCGTTGGGGTGTTGTGCCATACGCGATGCTCCTTAATAGTACGGATTCAGGTCCATTTCTGGATAGGCGTTTTTGATGAGGTTGAGCGTTTCTGGCGTGTAAAAGTCGTCGCCGGGGTTGGGCCAGCCAAAGAGGCTGCGAACTCTTGCTGTGGTTTTTGTCAAGAAGGGGCGCAGGCGTCCGCGTTCTTGTATGTCTCGTTTTTCCGTGAGTGTCCAGGTGCTGGTGTCTCTGCGGCCCACTGCGTAGAAGAGGACGGCGCGTTGTTTTCTGGGGTTGGTGAATGCCTGCGGCGAATGAGGCATGTGCGAACTGTAAAAGAGTACGGTTCCGGTTTTTCCCGTGGCGGTGACGGGTTCGAATTTGAAGGGGAGTTCGCGGATGTCGTCAAAGCGATAAGATGCGTGTTCTGTGCCGAGTGGGTTGCGGATGAGTTTGTTCATTTTGCTGTGTGCACCGGGCAATACGCGGACAGGGGCGCAGTCTGGATCGTTGTCGGTCAGATAAACCCAGGCCTGGATGTGGCCGTAGCGTTGCCATTCCGGGTGCGGGGGTAGCAGGGGTTTTGCCCAGTCGATGTGAAATCCTTGCCAGGGTTCTTGAGGGGTTCTCCGGTCTAAGCGGCCGCTGCGAACATAGACAAAGCCGTGATGGTAGTGCATGTCGGGTGTGTCTAAGAGTTGGGAGAGGGCGTCTAAAAATGGTTCGTGTTCAATGGTCTGATCTATAGCGTCAATACCCGTTGGGATGTCGTGAAATTCCGCTCGGGGTCCGCCCATTCTGCGACGGCCTTTTGGTGTGATGAGCGTTTCTGCGATTTCGGGATGGGTATCTATTTCGGCGTTGAGTTCTTCGTGGGATTTGCCATAAGCATTTTTTTCTGCGACTTTGAGCGCGGGTGCCAATTGCTCTTTTGAGAAGAGATTGGGGACCAGAAGATATCCATCGCGCTGGTATGATTCACATTGTTCTGGGGTTAACATTTTTGGCCTCCTTTATTCTCCGATTACGGGATGCAGGGGATGATCCCAGGGTTTGCCAATTTCCATTTCGTCTTGCGCGCCCGCTGCGTCATTTTTCCCGGTGAAGAGGACGTAGTCGGGGATGTAGATGATGGCGAATGCGCGGCGAGGATGGTCGCTGAGGTTTGGTCCTGCATAGTGGAAGTTGCATCCGTGGTGGAAGGTGACGCCGCCGGCTGGCAGTTCTATGGTTTCCGGTTCGGCGACTGTGTGTCCGCGTTCTTGCATTTTTTCGACGATGCTTTCGCCCTGAATGGTCAGGCTCACGCTTTCTTGTTTGCCGAATTTGTGGCTTCCGGGGACGAAGTGCATGCAGCCATTTTTGACATAGACATCATCGATGGCGATCCAGGCGGAGAGTGCGCCCGGGCGGTCCATTCCAGACCAGTACGGGAAGTCCTGGTGCCAGTTGGTTTCCCGGCTTTTGACGCCGGGTGGTTTTATGAGTGCGTGGTCGTGATAGATGCGGATCTTTTCGGCTTGTGATAGCTGGCGAGCGGATTCCCCGAGGCGTTTGTTCAGGGCGATTTTTCGCGCGCCTGCATAGTCGGTCCAGAGGTTGACCATTTGATTAAATACGAGTTCGTATTCGGGTCTGCCTCGTCCCGCGTTTTCTGCGCCTTTGATTCTGGCGCGGTTGATTTCTACGGCGTGGTCGAGCGCGTCTGCCAGTTCCCGGAGGTCTTCGGGAGTGAAGAAGTTGGGATAGCTAATGAATCCTCTTTTTTGATATTGCGCGACATCTTCAGGGGTTGTGGGGCAGTCTGTGGTCATTGCTATTCCTCCAGTATTATTTTATTTCTGCTATTTCTACCATTTGTCCGCCGCGTTGCGCCGACAAATAGGCTGCATCGACAATTTGCATGGTGTATAAATTTCCTCGTCCGCTGTGCATTGGCTCTGTGCCGCGCCGCGCTGAATCCATTAAATGATTCATGCTTTCACCCATTGCGTGTGTGAATGCTCCTTCGCGATTGAATTCGCGTGTTTCCTTTTTTCCATTCAGGGAATGGATATGCAATGTGGCTGCGTCGGCAAGTACGACTTTTTTGACGGATAGTACCGATCCTCTTGTGCCATCTACGCGCAATCGACATTCTGACAGGGTCATGGAATGCCAGTTGGATATCATGGTTCCGACGATGCCATTTTCAAATTGTACTGTCAAACTCGTAAAGGTTTCGCCTTTGACATCTGGATTCCAATGGCGCGTTACGGCTGATACGCTTTGGGGAGGGCTGCCTGCCAATGTGCGGATGCGGTCGATGAGGTGTATGCTAAAGATACTGATTTCCAGGCGTTGTTCCCGGCTTCGCCATCCGCGCACTTGCGTCCGATTTTTTAGTTCGTCGTGCGATATATAACGTATGCCGCCAATGTCACCCGAATTGACGATATTGCGCATTGCGACGACGTCTTCCATAAATCCCAATTGATGGTTTACCGCCAGGGTTACGCCTGCTTTTTCCGCGGCTTCGACAAAGGATACCGCATCGCTTGATGTTTCGCCAAATGGTTTTTCGACCAGGAGATGGATACCTTTTTCAATTGCGGGGAAGATCACGTCATGGCGCACAGCAGGTGGTGTTAATAAGCTGATGACATCGACTTCTCTCGATGCGATCATATCCGCCGCATTTGTAAAGCGATTGGGTATGTCGTATGTGTCGCAATAGCCATTCAGTTGCTCTTTGTCTATATCACATCCCGCGACGACTTCTCCCAGGTCGTGTGCGACTTTCCGATATCCCGCAATATGCCGATGCGCTATCCCACCACACCCTACAATTCCAATCCGAAATCCGTTCATTTTGTGACACCTCCTATCACACCAATTAACCTGTCAACAGAGCCGTCATTGCGGCAGGGTTTTAGCCGCCACGCCGAAGGCACAACGCCAGTAATCCAGGGGTTTTGGTTGTCACTGATATACGCGTTTTTTATAGTCCCTTATAATTCAGGTGCGCCGTGGTTCCACGCGATATAAGACCGCTGGCTTAATTCAATTAGTTTGTCCAATAATCGTTTTTGCAATTCGCATTTCAACTCTGTTAGTTCTTCGCAATCCCACAGATTTTCTTTTTCCCACGGGTCGTTTTTCAGGTCGTAGAGTTCACCATAGGGTTTATTCCAATAATGCCCTATTTTCCAGCGTCGGGTGCGCAAACACCGAATGCCCGCCGCTTCCATGTACAACTCATCCCGGTCATCCAGGTCTTCTGCATGGGACCAATAATGCGACAGATCGCGTGAAGCCATGTGTTCGGGTACTTCTGCGCCGGCGACTGTTAAACATGTGGCTGCAATATCAATTGCCGAGATTAGAGACGTTTCCACTTTTCCGCGTACACCGTCTTTGGGTGGTTTGATTACAAAGGGAATGCGCATGAGGACTTCCATGATGTTTTGCCCTTTGGCCATTAACTGGAAGTCACCCATGAAATCGCCGTGGTCGCTGGTAAAGAATATGAGGGTGTTGTCATAGGTGCCGCTATTTTTTAATGCCTTTACGATTGCGCCGATTTTTTCATCGATCAGTGTTACGTTTGCGTAATAAGCGTGTCGAAGTTTGCGAATCTCATCGTTTGTAAAAGGCTGTTGGTGCTCGGGTCCCCCTCGAAGTGAATTGTGCGGTGGCTTTTGTGCTAACATTTCAAAATTCGTTTCTGGCATGTCAATTTCAGCCGGGTCGTACAGGTCAGCCTGAGGTAAATTGCCACAGTCAATGGGACCGTGTGGTCCTGGAAATGAGATCCAGCAAAACCAGGGGCGATTTTCGGGCATTCCGCTTTCGATCCATTCGCGGCCCCGGTCGCCCACGTAGTGATCGACGTGGTATTTTGGGTCTGCCTTCCATTCCGAATATCTTCTGATGTCGGAATTTCCCTGTATCAATTCGCTGCGGTGCTTAAACCCGGAGTCCCATAACCACTGATTATAGGAGTTGCGATCTGGATTCTGAGGCGCGGGGCTGTGGCTGTCAATAATATCTTCGTAGTTATAACCGCGTTCAATTTCCGATTCGCCAAAGTGTTGCTTGCCTATTACCGCGGTATAATAGCCCGCTTCCTGCAAATAACTCATGAATGTCTTTTCGTGCGCTGGCAAATAGGTGATAAAGGTGGGTGCCGCGCACTGGTGCGGATATTTTCCTGTAAATATTCCCGCCCGCGCAGGCACGCACGACGGATTGGGCGTATATGCCCGGGTGAATAGAACGCCATCATCGGCAAGGGCGTCTATATGCGGTGTTTTTACCGCGGGATTTACACGTCCCAGATGGTCAAATCGCTGCTCATCGGTCATTATGAACAGGATATTTGGTCGGTTCTGGTCCATGATGTTCTCACCTGACGACATTTTGACCGGCAAATCGCTCTCTGAACAGGGTCTGGCGAATCGGGGGCATGGAGTTCAGGATGCGGGGGTCGGGTCGCAATAGTCTGGCGTGACCGCCATCCACGAAGTTGTAGAGGTTGGCAATCGCGATGCGATCGTTTTCTTCATTGATCCACGGATACGCGCTGTGTGTGGTTGCTTCTGCAAAAAATAGGACTGAGCCTGCCGGACATGAATAGGTCGTCCAGATGCCGGAATCGGGGTCTTGAATTTCGTCGGGCGCGGTGTACACAGCTTTGTGGCTGCCCGTTACGAGCAGTGTGCCACCCTGTTTGTGTTTGACTGGATTCAATTCCCAAACCACGCGCGTATGCGGGCTGTTGGCTTTGCCGGGAAAGGCGTTGTAAAAATGTGCATCGCCGGGCAGGCGATATAGTCCATTGCCATTGTGTGGGCTAAACTGACGGGCTTCTCTTTTGCCGTCATTTCGCCGATTGGGCGCGGTTCTATACCAGAGTCCATTGGCAGCCAAACTGAATCCATAACAGTTGGGGCTTGACAGGCGGGGATTGGCCATAAATTCATTCATCATGCCGACTATTAGAGGGTGATCTATCAATTTCTGCGTTGGACCTGCCAGCGGGGTGCGCTCGTGTTCGGGGAGCGATTGGGGATCGAAGTGCAGTTGAATACAATATTCCCGCATTTCTTTGATGTCCTGTTCACTCAATACGCCGGGGACCAATAACCAGCCATCTTTGTCAAACCGGTACTTCTGCTCTGCGGTCGGTTCGATGATGTCTAATCCATCGCCATTTTTCTTTGGCAATACATCTGAGTAGTCGTCCATTGGGCTACCCAGATTTTTGTCGATGATATAAGGTGTTACTGTTCTATTGCCGTTCATGTCGGTCTCCTTTTCAATCACCCGTCCATATACGCCGTTGTGCGCGGGAAAAATGTATCCACTTTTTCGTTATACGGTTCGCTAAAGAGCGTTTGTCTGAGGGGTGGCATGGATTCGATGAGTTTTTCGGGTGGCAACCACGAATGCCATCGGCTCGCGACGATATTGTAGAGGTTGAATACGGCGAGGCGGTTGTTTTCGGTATTGGTCCACGGATGTGCGCTGTGCGTGATTGCCTCGGTGAAGAACAACAGCGATCCGGGCGGACAGCCATAGGTTTCCCACATGGTTGAGTCGGGGTCGCGGACGGTTTCAGGTGCTGGATAAGCGGCTTTGTGACTGCCCGTTACAAATAATGTGCTGCCCTGGCCTTTTTTGACGGGGTTAAATTCCCATATTACGCGCGTTAGACCGCTCCAGGCTTTGCCGGGGATGCACCGGTAAAAGTGGGAATCCCAGGGCATGCGAAACAGGCCATTGCCGTTATGTGGGCTAAATTTCCCGGGCGTTTCAGTATTGCGGTAAAACAGGTGGGATGTTTCCAGTCTGAATCCATATCGCTCGTCATTGGCGAGGGGTGGGTATGCCAAAAATTCATTCATAAATCCTACGACAACGGGATGATCGGCCAATTTTTGCAATGGTCCGCCAAGTGGGCAGCGTTCGTGTTCGGGAATGCTTTCGGGGTCTTTGGCCAATCGCTCGGCAAAGGTTCGCATTTCGTCGCATTCGTCTTTTGAAAGTACGCCGGGAATTAGAAGCCACCCATTGCGATCAAAATCGTATTTTTGTTTTTCTGTCGGCAAGACCACTGGAAGACCATCTGCATTTTTGCGCGTCAGATCTCTGGCGGATATCGCCAGCGGGCTGCCCATGTTTTTGTTGATTACAAAGGGTTCCGATCGGACGATTTTTTTTGTTTCTGCCATAAGGTATCTCCTTTTTTTATTCTATCACGACAATCTGATTCATTTCGACTTTTGACACGGTAAATGACACGCGCCCGTCCGCTACTGCAAATTTAATGTCCTCATTTTCGGGTGCGAGATACACGCGAGATATGTCGCGGTCCGCTTTCAGGGAGACCGCAATATCGTACAGTGGGATAATGTCTTCTATTACTTGTGTATCGCCCCGTTTGATGGGATTGGCGTACATCAGATGCAAGATTAGCCGATTTCCTTCCTGGGGTTGGCGCGTCACGTTTACGCGGCCACACGATGGTAGGGAGACCTGCAATAAGGGATCGTCGTAGAGCAAATCGATGCAATTTTTTACCAGGTCGCGATGCAATTGCATCCCCTGGTCGTCATATACCCTGAAGATGGGTTGGGCGATGTGTATGATATTGCCTTTGCGTATGACAGAGGGCCAACCCGCGTCGCCTTCATAAGGGGTGTTTCGGTGGGAGCAGAATTTTCCATAAGTGCGGTTAAAGTACGGTTTCCACGCGGCTGCGAGTATTTCGCCGTCTGTCACTTTTGTCGTTACGCCAGATTCATAGACGAGGAATGGGGTGCGTACCATATTTGCGGCGATGGCGTCTCCGACGATTACGTATTCTATATCATTTGGGGACGGTCCGGTATAATCCGCGCCAATGTCATACGCAAAACCATTTCCCGCGGGGTCCAGGCCGCTTTCGCCGGATGAGAGTAATTTCCCGCCATTTGCCAGAAAGGCATCGATTTTTGTTTTTAGCGCATCATCCACGCGCACACTGTCTGGTAAAATCAGCAGTTGGTAGGGCGATAGATCCATTGTTTCGTCCAGCATTAAAAATGGGATATGGTTTTCCATTAGCATTAGCCCAGCGCCAACTTCGCTGTCTTCCAACTCCCTATCTTTGTGTACACCCGAGGGTGCGAGAATCGCCACATCCACCACAGGTTCGGCATCCACGAGCCAGGGTTCGCGTTCTTCAACGCGTTTGTATGCCTCGCCTATAATGCGATAGGTTTCTTCATCCATCTCTCCTTCTGGATGGAGTTGATCGCCGACCATACAACGGCAATTTAATGAGATGATTTGTCCAACTTCGTATTCCAATGCGACTGGATTTTTGAAGCCGTCAAATTCGCCCCACATGCGGTGGAACTTGCCCGTTTGTGCGATTACGTTGCAGTCGGGCAGATTTGTGAAGTAGCGCGCATTTGTCGGGAAGTGGTTGTATCCCCACATACCGGTTGGTAGCGATTCGATCTCGTGGTGCGACCAGTAGGGGTAGAGGTCGTGGCGACCCTTTTTGTCGCTGCCGTTGTGATAAATTGTCGCGTCCGGATTTCGGCTCCAGATGATGTCTGTAGTCTTTGTTAAATAATCTTTGTACACATCCTGTGAGTGAATAACCCGATCTCCAGCATTATTGGGATTGAGCCCTTTTTCATGCATACTGGCGATACACCAATCACAGGTGCAAATTTCTTCACCGGTAATGTCGAGAAATATGCCAGAGGGGTTGTACATGTCCATTACTTCTGTCAATACGGGCAAGACGCTCGCGTCCAGATAGGGCGTGTTGCAGCACAAGCGATACCATCCGCCGTGTGGCAGGGGAGTATGGGGATGCATGGTTGGCCGTCCGACGTAGTTTCCATCGGGCCGCCTGACGCGCCATTCAGGATGTTCGCGCGCGGCTTTTTCCTGCCATTGTACGGTGATATAGACGGGCATGTTGATGTCGGCTTTTTTGGCTGCGGCGAGCATGCGTCCAACGAGGTCGGTTTGCAGGTTGGGATGCTCCATATCCGTGTTTGTGGGGTAATAACACCAGCCGTGATGGCATTGTGCAAAGATGGTTATGGAATTTACATGTCCTTTTTTTAAGGCGCCGATGAACTGGTCTTCGTCAAATTTGCCACCGACATTTGGGCAGTGTTCAGAGGTGTGAAAATCCAGGTGTATCTGTCTATAGCGGAGTTTGGCATTTTTCATTGTTTCTCCTTAGCGGTATTGGTATCTACCATTTGCAATAACGCATTCATCTGCTTGCGCGTCTGAGGTATGTTATCGCTGTTAAAAATTTGTTGTTCTGTTTCATCTGTCAGGCCCGCTTTTTCGCGTTCATCCCGCAGCAAGGCTTTCATTTCGGATACTGTCAAGGCGTATTCGGGATCTTCGGATACATCCCGGGTTTCGCTGGGGTCTTTTTGGGTGTCGAAGAGCTGGTAATGGTCGTAGTTGTGGTTGTACCAGATTAGTTTGAAATTTTTGGTGCGTACGCCGCAATTTGCCATTTCGCCGTCGGGATGGATGTCGAAGTGTTGGTAGTAAAACGCGGTTCGCCAATTATCCGGCGTGTGCCCTCTCAGGAGGGATACCAGACTTCTTCCCTGGATGTCTGCGGGGATGGGCTGCCCGGCGTATTCCAAAAAGGTCGGTGCATAGTCGAGATTGATTACCATGTCATTTGTATGGGATCCCGCTGCTATTTCTCGGGGATATCGGATTAAGAATGGGACCCGCAGGCTCTCCTCAAACATCATTTTTTTATCGACCCAGCCGTGTTCGCCCTGAAACATCCCGTTGTCTGAGGTATAGACTACAACTGTATTTTCGGCCAGATCCTGTTCGTCGAGGTAGTCGAGAAGCCGCCCAATATTATCATCAACCGAGGCAACACAGCGGAGGTAGTCTTTGATGAAATACTGGTAGTTCCTGTGTTTTTGCTGCTGCATGGACAATCCTTCGGGCATCGCGTCCCAGTGTGTGATATTCCACTGTTCATGTACGGTTTCCAGCTTGACTTGCAAGGCTTCGGGAGAAACGGGGCTGTCTCCAAAATTGTGGTCAAATGTCTCTGGTTCGGGAATTGTTTCATCCTGGAACATTGTTTTGTGTTTCTCATCCGGCTCCCAGTTGTAATGGGGGGACTTAAAATGACACAAGAGCATAAAGGGTTTTTCAGCGTCTCGTCCTTTGAGCCAGTCGAGGCATTTGTCGGTTACCAGGTCTGTCGAATATCCCCGACTTTCTTTCCATACGGGGCCGTGCGCGCTGGGTTCGATAAATTTGGGATCAAAATAAGAGCCTTGTCCCCACATTACGCTGTAGTGATCAAAGCCCGTTGGTATGCTGTGCAGGTGCCATTTTCCGATAATCGCGGTTTGATATCCCGCGTCCTGTAATAGACGGGGGAATGTTTGCTGTGAGCCGTCAAAAATATTCCCCCCAATGGATGTTTGTCCGTGAAGATGTGCGTATTTTCCGGTTAAGATGGAGGCGCGGCTGGGCGAACACAAGGAGTAGGTTACGTAACTATTGTCCAGGCGCATTCCCCCGTGGGCAATGCGATCCATATTGGGGGTGTGGTTGATCTGACTGCCATAGCAACTCAAGGCTCCGGTTCCATGGTCGTCGGTCATGATGTAGAGGATGTTGGGGCGTTTATCTGGCATTTTATCTCCTTTTAAAACCCGTGTACCAGATGCCCCTGTCCAAAGAAGAAGATGCTGTCTATCACGCAGGATAAAAATGTCGCTATGGCATATCCGATCAGCAGGCCGATGAAAAACGGTTGTCCTTTTCTGTAGAGGCGCACCCCGCCTATTTTTAGTATGGTTGATTTGTAGATCCAGATCAGAAATACTGAAAATACTGTTTTCTGCGCCATATAGGTGCCCTGTAGCATCAGGGCTACGGGATGGAGGGGCAGGTGTACGAAGCGGTATTTCAAATAGGTGAGTACGGCTGTGATCAATACGCCAGACCCCATGAATAACATTCGCTCCACATCGGGTGCTTCCGGGTTGCGGATCCAGGTTACGGATGCATCGTAGGAGCGCTGAGGCCCGATCAGCAGATTCCACGCGGCTCTGAGGTTGAAGCCGCCGGAGGAATAGCCCATGTATATCGCATGGAGTATTGCAAATGTGGCGCCTGCTACTACGGCGAGGACGATCACGCCGAACAAACGCCCCCGCTCGACGCGCAATGGGGTGGTCAGTTTTAACATTTGCGCGATTGGAGGTCCCAGAAATCCCCGGGTTTTTCCGAACATGGCCCAGAGATAGCCCTGGCATGTCAATGTGGATGCTGTGACTGTTTGCCCGCCCATGATGTGGAGCGGTGTCCAGGTAATTGAATGGTAGGCAATATCCCCATAAGGCAGGCCCAGTTCTGCAGCGAATCGGGCCATTCCGATGTAGGCTACTGCGGTGAAAAACAGGTACAGGAGGACTACTCTGACTTCCATGCCAGCCGCGTGCAACCACGCTACCATGTAAAGCAGGGAGGCTACGAGGGCGATTACTGCCGCGCGGTACGACATCACTTCTCTGAAATCATCTACATCGGAAGCCCCTTTGAAGACTTTCCGAAATACGGCTTTTAGATGTCCACGCGCCATCCACAGGCCGAACATGACATAGGCGCATAGTACACCGAAATTTTGTGACCGTACGGCTTCGCCACCTCCGTGCCCTGCCGCGATTCCCAGGCGGTCAAATGTCGCTACTTCAATTTCTGTAAAGAGAAAGAATAGCCAGAAACTGAACAGGGTTTCGACCCGTGCAAAATAGGCAAAACCTATGACGTAAATGCTGATTTGAACCCAGAAGGGTTTGGCGCCTTCCAGCCAGCGGAACCACTGGCCTTCGGTGTGCGTGGTTGGCAGCCCCGGTATTAAGGGATAAAAATAAGAGATGATGTTCCAGAATACTGCAAAGATCCCAATCCAGAAACCCACGCGGAAGAGCGGTTGACTGAGTAAGGGGGGAGTTTCTGTATCGCCTTTATCTACCTGAGCCACCTGCATGCCCACTTCCATTAGCGGGAATTCCAGGCGTTCGTTTTCCACCCATTGTTTTCGCAATATTACCATCAGGCAGAGGGCCACGCAGGCGGCTGCGGCCACAAAGGTCATCCACCAGAATACCGGTACGGCCCAGGCGCTCCAGGGTATGGCCTGGCCCGGGGGCAGGCCGTCGTAGAACCAGGTTACGGCTTGGTCTTCGTTGTTCATGACCAGCCAGGAGACCATGTTGGGGTGCAGCAGTTCTGCCCAGCCGTTTTCCGGTGTGGCAAAATAATAGGGCGCGGCAATGGTGCCGACTACGTAGGATGCCAGGCCATAGAATGGGAATAGCGATCCGATCAGTCCCATGCCCAGGGCTACGCACAGTTGCCCCCGGTTCAGTGCCCACCGCAGGTTTATCCGGCTGAGTAGCAGATTGACGCCCACCAGTACAACAAAGGGGAAGAACAGTCCCATCGGGAATAGGGCTTTGTTGTTCTTGGACGCCCTCAAGATTACTGTGGACCAGTTGATGTAGTAGTCCGATGCGATAATTAACAGCAGTCCCGCGACTACGACCTTCCACGACACCAGTTTTGGTTCAGTTGCTGGATATATTGCTTCTTGAGCAGAAGAAAGAGCCAATAGAAATCTCCATTTACCACCGGCTTCGCAGTGCCAGGCGGGGTGTGTCGCGCACGTTATTGCTGGCGGCGTGGACGCAGAAATGGGCAAAGAAAAGAATGTCGCCGCATTTTGGCTCCAGTTCTACGGGGTCGCCGATATCGACGGTGTGCAGGTCTTGTGATAGCCGCCACATGTATTCGTATTTTTCGGAGTCGGATTCTGCCAGTGCGCGAACGGGTTTGTGGGCACCGGGCCACGCTAATGTTCCCCCGCCGTGTTTTTCAATATCGTTGAGATAAATGATCGAGTTGATGATAAATGGGCCGGGGAGTGTTTTGTGCATTTTGGCTTTTACACCACCGTCAAAATGCGCCCCTCGCCACGCCCATTCTTCATCTGAGGGAAAGATGTTTTGTATGAGTGTGCCGTCTGGTGGATGAAAGATATCCACTCTTTCGCCGCTCAATTGCGCCATTGCAGCCATCATTTCGGGCGTGTAACAGGCGAGGAGGTCGGGGTGTTGATTGCCGAAGAACTGGAACAATTTCGATTTGGGTTTAAATCCCGCCTGAAACGTCGAAGCAATCGCTTCGTCCGAAAAGTTGTCCCATGTTTCCGGATCGTTTGCATCCATGCCCATTATTTCCCACATCGCGGCTTCGCCCGTGCGTGCAATAGCCTCGGGAATCAATTCCGAGGCCAGTAAAAAACCGTCTCGATGGTATTGGTCAATCTGATTTTCTGTTAGGGGTAGTATTTCAACGGCCATTGCGAGTCCTTTCTTTAAAGGTAAGAGGTAAGACGTGAGACGTGAGAGGGGATGGGTGGTCGTCTTACCTTTTACGTCTTACGTCTCACCGCCTTTCAATATAAAAAATGGCGAGAGATTGTCCAACTAGCCCCTGCACAGGGGTTCAAAGAGGATATATTGAGAATTGGAATTTATCAAGACCGATTTTGCATGCTGTTCTCCCGCATTTCCGCAGAGGATAATCCTTAAAATTTGCATTTACGGGTTTTTTTGCTTAAATCATTGATGTTACGCAGCTTTAAGGAGTTGACGATCATAAATAGAAAAATTTGAAGAAGACAACGCCAAAGAGGACTGTAAAATGGCCAGGATAGAAGGCTTGAGAATCAAAAATTTTAAGGTGCTCAAGGATGTTACGCTGGGTCCCCTGTGGAATCAACGAGATAGCCAACCGCTTACCCCTATGACAGCGGTAATCGGAAAAAATGGCGTGGGAAAAAGTGCCCTATTCGATGCGTTTGGATTCCTTGCAGATGCCCTCAAGTTCGGCGCTGAGGAGGCTTGTGATGCACGGGGGCGCGGTGGGTTCGAGAAACTGCGGACGCAGGGACAAACAGGTCCTATTGAGTTCGAAGTGTATTATAGAGAGCAGAGAAACGCACGGCCTATTAACTACATAATCGACATTGGTGTAGACGAGTTCGGGCGTCCCTATGTGTTGCGAGAACAGATGCAAGAGAATAGGGAAAATAACCTAAATCTGTTTTTTCTATTTCTCGTGGAAGGCTATGGCTTTGTGTGGAAGGGAAGCGAGGCAGTTGGTCAAATCGATGAAACAGAAGGGTTCGATGTTTCCCCGATGGTAAAAGAAAGGAAAGGTCCCAAAGATGCTGAATTCGTCGAATTGGAAGATCGGCGCAAGTTAGGCATTGCGACACTCGGTGCTTTGAAACAACATCCGCGTATTTCCGCGTTTCGCCGCTTTATTGAAGGGTGGTATCTGAGTTATTTCACTCCGGATGCAGCGCGTAGTCTGCCGCTGGCGGGTCCACAGAACCGTCTCAATATCCATGGCGACAATCTCGGCAATGTCGTGCAATTTATGGAGCGCGAACATCCAGATCGTTTTCAGGCTATCTTAAAAAATATTGCCGGGAAAATTCCGGGTATAGACAAGATCGATACGGAGAGAACCAGTGACGGACGGTTGCTGCTCAGGTTCAATGACAAAGGCTTTCAAGATCCCTTTTACGCGCAGCAAATGTCCGATGGAACGCTCAAAGTGTTTGCCTATCTTTTGCTGCTGGAAGATCCGAGTCCGCCTCCATTTCTCTGTATTGAAGAACCGGAGAACGGCCTGTATCACAAGCTGCTGGAGACCCTGGCTAATGAGTTTCGCGAACACGCCGATGTTCCCGGTGGATCGCAGGTTTTTATCACTACACACCAGCCGTATTTGGTCAATGCCCTTGAGCCGAATGAAGTCTGGATTCTGGAAAAGGGCTCAGATGGTTTTTCGACGATTCGCCGGGCAAGTGAGGATCCAATCGTGAATAACATGGTCGCAGAGGGTTTGCCATTGGGAGGCCTCTGGTACAGCGATTATTTCGACGAGAGGTGATTGGATGCACTTTGAAGTACTCGTCGAAGACCTGTCCGGTAAGAAGGCACTCGATATTCTGATTCCAAAGATTATCGGTGATCAGCATACATTCAGGGTTATTGAATACCGGGGAATCGGACATATTCCCAAAAATCTCAAGAGCAGTACCGATGCGAGTAAGCGCATTTTGCTCAACCAACTTATCAGGTTGCTCAGAGGACATGGAAAGACATTTGCCAGCTACCCGGCGAACTATTCAGCAGCAGTGATTGTGGTTTGCGACCTGGATGATAAATGTCTGAAAGTATTTCGTCAGGAACTTTTCAGAGTTCTGAATGCGTGCAATTCCAGGCCAGAGACCCGGTTTTGTATTGCCATAGAAGAGGGTGAAGCCTGGCTGCTCGGCGACATCCCCGCTCTCAAGCCGGGCAATGACCGATTGCGTTGTCTTCATGCGCTTGGCAAGTTGCGCTTGCGTGAGCTTGGCACCAATTCGGGCCTCAATCAGCACACGGGCCAGGTCGAACTCCAGGCCGAGTTCTTCATAAGCAGCCAGGTACTCAGAGTCGTGACTCCATTTCTTGTGTAAGTCACTTACTTTACTCATTCCATGATCCCCTTTGCGCGTTGTAATTCCAGGTCAATCCGGCACGGTACACAAGCAATCAACATGTCTCCACAAGACGCGATCCCATTCTGGTGTGTCGCGTGTTTTTATTTTTTCTTGTCGTCCGGTTTTCGGACCGGGTATTCATAAGGGTCTCCCATGGCGTCGTAGGAGACGCTTAGTTGGCCGTTTTCTACAACGAGGCGGGGTGTGTTTCTACTCCGGACGTCGCGGGTGGAGCCGCGCATGACGGCAAATTGGGCGTCGGTCATGCCTTCGACTATGTCTTCTCCCCAGCGGTCTTCGGGTTCGATGACGCCGCCGCTCCAGGAGTGGTGGCGGGACTGGTATGTGAAGAAGACGGACCGGCGGCTGATGTCAGATTTCCAGGCCCAGGCTCCGTGGGTGAGGACGGTGTCCATAAAAAAGAGGATGTCGCCGGCTTTCGGGACCGGTTGGCGGATGGTGCCCATGTCGTCGTCGCTGGTGCGGATGCCTTCGGGCATGCGATAATAGGCTTTGTGGCTTCCCGGGACGCAGACGAACCCTCCGCCGCCGGGCGTTATGTCGTGCAATTGCCAGACAGCGCGGACAAATTCGGCATGGCTGCGGCCATTCTGGAAGACGTAGCTTCGGGAGGGTGTGAGGGGTTCGTTGCCGCCGTGGAGGGAGTGCCCGGTGGATCCTTTGACCGAACAGAAGGCGGTTGCCCCGTCGCACCGATAGCCGCTGCCCATCATCCAGTTGAGGCGACCGATGACGGCCGGGTGGATGAGCATTTTGCGGAAGGGATCGCAATAGGGTTCGGGCAAGTGAAGAAGGCCGCTGAGGGTGGGGCGTCCGGTGCCCCGGAGGCTTTTGGATCCCCGGGCGAGTTCTTCGCCCACGACAATGCGATCGGAAAATTTGTCGATGGCTTCGTTGGCCTGTTCCAGCCATTCTTCGTCCATGACATTGCGCACGATGAGGTAGCCGGTGAGGTCCCAGAAGTAGAGTTCTTTGTGGTCAATGCCAGCGTCGGGATCGGGTTTGTAAAACGAGGGGTGGATAATGTCCGGCGATTTTTCCAGCCAGGTCTTTTTGCCATCGGTATTGAGGCTTGGCGGCGGGTCGGTGGTGTCTTTGTATCCGGGTTTGGAGAGGACGGCCACATGTTCGGGCGGCAGGCCATCCATCCATTCTGGTCTGGGTTCTGGTTTTGCTCCTGGCCCGTTGGATTGCAGGACAGCGCGGTTGGCATATTCACAGGCGAGGAGACGCTGTGGATTGCGCCCTTTCCAGGGGCGGAGGCCCTGAAGGGTGGTTCCGGCAATGATGAGCAGATCGCCGGCTTTGAGCACGGGTTGTTTGACCAGGTCCATGTCGTCTGCGCCTGTGAGGAGGTCTTCGGGCACTTCTACATTGCTTTTGTGGCTGGCCGGAATCAGGACCACGCCGCCGTCGTCCGCATTGACATCGCAGAGTGCCCAGATGACGCGTACGCCGTGGCAGACGCGGTAGTGGTTCTGAAAGTAGTAGGCCCGGGCGGTATCTCTGGGTTCGTTGTTGCCCTGTAGCGGGGCGTTGGGGTCGTCGCCAGCAGTTTCTCCGATCAGGCGAGGTGCTGTGTCCAGGCGAAAGCCGGAGCCACAGATCTGGTTGAGGTACCAGACCAGTAAGGGATGGACCAGAAGGTCGCGGAAGGGTTCCCGCAGAGGAGCGGATAGTGTCAGGAGATTGTCGGTGGGTCCGGCTTTGTCGAGGGTGTTGTTGAGGGAATCGACTTCTTTCGAGGTGAGGGCACCGGGGACAATGATATAGCCTTCGGTGTCGAAGAAGTGATTCTCTGCATTGGTCATAGATTCGCGGTCCATGTCCGGTTCTCCTTGAAAGAATAGCTGGTGGATGATGCGGTCTAATTGATGGCAAAATATAGCCTTTGAGATGCAGGAGCAAGACAAATAGATATTCGCGCTTTTTGAAGGTTGCGTTCCGCGGAGAGAATCGCGTATATTGCGGGATGGTGAGTCAGATTTCAGAGAGGAGATACCATGAATGTGGCAGTGATTGGCGCGGATCGCCCCTGGGGTGCACTGTTGGCGGATGGGTTGGGCGCGGGCTTTGAGGTGGTGGCGATTGGTTCGGAAGATGCCCCTGGTCTGGACGGGTACCGACAGGTGGATTTGCTTGAGCGGAAGTCGTTGGACCCGGTGCTGGGAGGCGTAGAGGCGGTTGTGTACGCGGCGGCCAGTGATTCGACGGGTGATAGCGAACAGGTTCTGCTCGACGCTGCGGCGAGGGGTGCTTATGTGGCACTGACGGCTGCCTGTGCCGCCGGTGTTGAGAAGGTGGTGCTGTTGAGTTGTCTGGATTTGGTGCGGGATTATCCGGAGGAATATATCGTTGATCCGCAGTGGAATGCGCTGCCGCGAGCGGAGGCCGGGTCTCTGGCGCCGCTTATGGCTGAGTTGGTGGGGCGAGAGATTGCCCGTACGGGTCAGATCGAAGTGCGCTGTTTGCGCCTTGGTGCGTTGGGTGAGGAGACGATGGCAGAGGATGCGGTGGCGGCGGTTCGGGAGGCGCTTATAGCCGAGCGCGAGGGGCACCACTGGTCGCTGGCGCATGTGGCGTCGAGTGGGCGCTTTGCTTGAGGAGAGATGTTATGGGAACTGTAAATGAGGGCAATGTGGTGTTGTTTGGGGCGGGTGGTCCGGTGGGTGCAGCGGCGATTTCTGCGCTTAAAGACCATTATACTTTGCGGGTGACCGATCTTCGTCCGATGACAGAGATAGCGGTTTCGCCGCCGCAAAGTCCCCGGGCGCCGATTCCAGAGGTGTTGGGACCGCCGCACGAAAATCGGGTTGTCGATATTACCGATTATGCACAGGTGCTGGCTGCGTGCGAGGGGATGGATGCGGCGATCAATGTTTCTGTCATTCGGCCACATCCGGTGCTGGCTTTTCAGGTCAATATGGTCGGTGCATACAATGTGGCCAAAGCCTGCGTGGCATGTGGGATTAAGCGGTTGATTCACACCGGGCCTTTTCACACTTCGCTGGACCACAATGCCGATTATTGGCACGACTTCCAATTGGAAGCCGATATTCCGCTGCATCCAGGCGATGATCTCTACGCTGTGACCAAGTATCTGGGCGGGCATGTTACGCGCGTTTTTGCCGAGCGCGAGGGCCTGGAGGTGCTTACATTTGTCTATACGAGTTTTCGGCCGGGAGAGGTGCTGCCCGAGGAACATGGGCGCGGTGTACATCCCTATTCGACGTCGTGGGAGGATACGGGTACGGCGTTTTTGTGCGGGCTGCGAGCGCCCGAGATGCCGTCGCTTTATGAGAATTTTTTTATTTGCGCGCGGCTGCCGCACGATAAGTATCGGCCCGATAAGGCGAAGCGGTTGTTGGGATGGGAGGCCAGGGATCGCTTTGAGGCGTTGTATATGCGGCCTTCAAGAGCGGGTGATTAGAATGCCTCAGTTCAACAGCGCCGTCATCGCGGCGTGGTAGTAGGGGACGGTCCCCGTGCCCCCGTATAGAGTCACTACGGGGCAGGCTCCCGTTTGTCATTGCGGCATGGTTTTAGCCGCAATCCAGAAGGCTTTTTCGTATGACCGCTTCAACGAAATCACTCTTTGCGGCCTGATAGGATTTCCGGTCTTCTCGATGTTTTTCAGATAGATCGATTTTCAATTTTTTGTAATCTTCGGCGGTATTTTGATTCGATCTCAGGTGGTCCCGGAATAAGATCAATTTCTCCCATTCTTCACTGGTTTTTTCGAGCAGATGGATGTGATGGGTGCATGGCTCGCCTTTTAGAAAATAGTGTCTGCGAGGTATGCCATTCTCGCCCTTGAAAGCGTATCCCATTTTAGAAAGCGGTTCTATACATATTCTGGCTTTCTCAAAGTCTTTGACAGCGATTGCAATGTCCAGAATCGGCTTGGCAGACATGCCTGGAATTGATGTGCTGCCGACATGCTGAATATCCTCGATATAATCTCCAATAGCTTTTTCAATATCCTTCTTTTCTCTTTCAAATAAGGTTTTCCATTCTTCCCGATAAGGGGAAATGGACAACTCTCCACGCTTCAAACCGAGTAAAGGCTGTTTGCTGGGTTCGGATTTCTTACTGCTCATTGGCTTCATTCCTTATCCACTAACACGGAGGCCGTCAGTTTTAATGACAACTGCAACCCAGGAGCAATCACTTGTACCGCAAATGATGAATGGGATTTAACAAAGCAGTTTTCAGGGTATGATAGACGATGGTAAGCAGGGTAATCACCAGGGATATCCCACTACCCAGGATCAGCGTTATAAGATCCACAGGAACGCGATAATGAAAATCCTGCAGCCAGGCCTCCATGACGAAAAAAGCTATGGGCCATGCAATGATATTGGTGAATAAAAGGAGTCTTAAAAAATCCCTCACGAGCAACCACCAAATGTTGAACTTAGAAGCACCCAGTACCTTTCGGATACTCATTTCGTGGGTGCGATATTGTACGGTAAAGGCAGTTAGCCCAAATAAGCCCAGACAGGCTACAAAAATTGTAATCAATGACGCTACTCGGAGCATTTTTTCTAATTTTATTTCAGCCTCATAATTCAATTTATCTATGTTTTCATCTAAAAAATAAAAGTTGAAGGGAAGATTTGGGATTAGTCGTTTCCACTGGTTTTCCACGAATTGGATCGTGTTGGCAATATTATCTTTCCGAATTTTGAGGGAGAGATTATTCCATTTGGAAACCCACATGCAGACGAAAACAGGTCCTATTTTTTCGTGCAAAGATAGCAGATGAAAATCCTCGACGACGCCAATTACTTTTCCGGGCCTATCATTCCACTCAAACCGTTTGCCAATTGGCTTCTCCCAACCCAGTTGTTTGACCGCCGTTTCATTCAGGATATAGGCACTTGTGGTGTCGCGTCCAATGTCGCTTGAGAAATTTCGGCCTTCTTTAATTTCGATGTCAAAAAAATCCAAAAAGTTCTCATCAACAGCCAATATATTCATCTCCCAACCATCCGAATTGCTTCCTTCTGGGTAAACCACCCAGTGCTCTCCCGACCAAATATTGGGCAATGAATGAGAAGCCGTTGCCGCCAATATATCTGGATGTTTTAGAAATTCCTGGTGTATTGCGCGATAATTGCTCGCCAATGATCGATCTGTCTGGTATAACTCCAGAACCATGACGTGATCTTTATCGAAACCGAGGTCTTTATTCCTCATATAGTTCATTTGATTGAAGACGGTTATCGTGCCGATGATACATATAACAGAAATTGAGGATTGAAAAATAACCAATCCTTTTCGGAATCGAGTGCTGTTTTTAGTAGCAACTAACTTGCCTCCTTTGAGAATATCCATAGGCTCAAAGGCAGATAAAACAAAAGCAGGATAAATTCCGGAAAATAGGCCGACCAATACCGTAATACCGGATAATCCGACCAATAGAGATCCGTTCTGGATACTTAGTGATAATGCCTTAAGTGTAAAGGCATTAAAGGTAGGCAGGAAAAGCTCAACAAAACTCAATGCCAACAAGAGGGCGAGTAATGACAGCAGAAAGGATTCTCCCAAAAATTGTACAATCAATATCCGCTGGTCAGCACCTACCACCTTCCGCATACCTACTTCTATTGCCCTGGTGGTGGCGCGTGCCGTAGCGAGATTCACAAAATTGATACAGGCAAGGAACAAAATAAAAAAGGCAAGTGTAGAGAGTAGGTAGATATACGAGATGTCACTATACATGGTCATATCGTAATCTACGTTAGAATAGAGGTGAATGCGGTTAAGCGGTTGAAGGTGATATACATTGTGTGATTGGACTTCCTCCCCCATATAACGAAGCATAAAATCGCTCAATTTTTGTTCCAATTTGAAAGGTGGATACCCTTCTTGTAGCAAAATAAAAGTTTCTATTGGCAGCCAACCACTCTCGCGTTGCCACCTTTCCCACACAATGCCAGCAAATTCTTTTTGTCTCCATTCCGATGAAGCAGACGAAGCGAGAAAATCGAATTGAATTGTCGAATTTATTGGAATGTTTTTCAGGACACCTGTGATTTTGTAATCCCCTCTAAAATATCGATGTTCAACGGTGATTGTTCGGCCTATGGGATCTTCGTCGGGAAAAAATTTATTCGCCATTTCCTGAGTGAGAACAACGGTATAGGGTTCCATCAGGGCTGTCCCCGGATCGCCTTTTACGAAAGGAAAAGAGAAGATTTCAAAGATTTTAGAATCGGTCATCATAAATTTTTGTTGAAACCATTTCTCTTTATAGTTTATCCACGTATCAATGTCCCAGGTCCGGACAGCACTTTGTATTTCTGAAAAATCTTTCAACAGAGACGGTGCAAGCGCACCTGACGTACCCGGATGCGTCTGGAATTCGCCGCTATTGGCTTTCCTTTCTCTTAGCACCCGGTAAATGCGATTGCTTTTTTCGTGGAACTGGTCGTACCCCATTTCATCCTGTATATATAAAAAAACCAAAATACAACATGCCATCCCAATAGCTAAACCACTGATATTCAGGAACGAAAACATCTTGAACTTAAACAGGTTTCGAACTGCAACTTTTAGATAGTTTTCAAACATTGCGAATCCCTTCTTATTCTATCAACTTCCTTTTTTTCATCAGAAACGGTGTGTTCACACTATTAATAATGCCAAACTAATTTTCACCATTGTTCGATTCTCTCGGCAAAAAACCTCTGACCTGCATACGCCACAAATGGAAATAGTGGCTTTTCTGTTCCAAAAGTTCTACATGCGTACCATCTTCAACAATCTGTCCATCTTTGAACACCAGAATGCGATCCATCGTGGCAAGCGTTGATAGGCGGTGGGCGATAGCAATGGTTGTCCGATCTCTCATGAGGTCTTCCAGGCTTTTCTGAATGTATTTTTCAGTAATTGAATCAAGGGCCGATGTCGCCTCATCCAAGATGAGAATAGGAGCGTTTTTCAATATGGCTCTTGAAATGGCGATCCTCTGACGCTGCCCTCCCGAAAGTTTAATGCCGCGTTCACCAACCAGTGCCTGATAGCCGCCTTCAATCTGCTCGATAAATTCGTGGCAGTGTCCCTTTTGAGAAGCCGCAATCACTTCTTCATCTGTCGCATCCAATCGACCATAGCGTATGTTCTCCATCAATGTGCGGTGAAATAAACCGGGATCTTGGGGTATCATCGCTATTTGCTCGTGGAGTGACTCTCGCTTGACTTGACTGATATCTTGTCCATCAATCAGAATACGCCCGTTCTGCACATCAAAGAAACGAAGAATCAAATTGACAAATGTGGTTTTACCGACTCCGGAAGATCCAACCAAACCGACCCTCTGACCTCCCTGAATTTCTATTGTCTTATCCTCAAAAATATCACGTCCCGGAACGTAGTGGAAGCTGACCTGGTCGAAAACAATCGCGCCATCTGAAATGTTCAGCCGTTTGGCTCCGCGAACATCTGCAATCTCGTGAGGAATTGTTACGATGGCAATGGCCTGTCGGCAAATCCCCAGTTCTTGTGAAAATCCTACAAGTGAGTCTGCCAATCTCCATACTTCCCATACAATCGTCATTGCCAGTGTAAGGACAAACGTAAAATCCCCAATGGTGATCAGCCCCCGGGAATAGTAATAGACGAGACAGAAGAGCCAACCCCCTACCAGCAAAGTAATTGAAAATCCTTGTAGATATTTGATCTTGAACAGGTACCACCTCAGTCGTCGGTCTTTTTCCATTACATCATTTAAGTACCCATGCAGATATTCCTTTTCGTACTTGTTGCGTGCGAAGAGATGTATATTGATGACATTGGCAAGACTGTCCACAATTTTCCCCATTACAATGCTGCGCGACTCGGATGCAATGGTTGAATACTGGTGTGATCTCTTTGAAAGAAATACAGTACCGGATAGGAAAAGAGCGGCCCAAAGAACAAAAACGAGTGCAAAAAATGGATGAATAAAGAAAAGCAGAATGGATGCAATAATCAGTGCAGTAAAGTGAGAAAAAAATGTCTCCATTCTCTCCACAATCGTTCCTGCTCCCCTTGCCATATCCATAACCTTGTTTGAAAGGTTTCCGGCAAATTGGTTCTGAAAATATTGGTACGAATGTCGCTCCAGATAATCGAACATGCTGGCAGAGATATCCCTTTCTAAATTGGGTATCAGCCGCAACTTTATAAAATCCATCATTCTATAGTTGAAATTGTTCGCTTCCAATAACGCCACATAGAAAATTGCCGGTAAAACGACCAGATTAAATAAATTTTCCGCCGTTTCCCCATAAGCCACAATGCCGTCAATGAGCAATTTGACCAAATAGGGTTTGAAAGACATTTCCAATGCCCAAAAGACGCCCGTACCAACTAATCCCAAAACGCTCAGTCTGTGGGGACGTAGGAAGTGCCATAAAAAAGCGGGTAGAGATGATGGTGGTTTTTGCATTTCTATTTTCCATATAGGCAATTACAGTAGTATCAGGAGTCCTCATTTTTACTGCAAAAACTGTGCCAAAAAGCCAAATATTGATATAACAACAGGTTACGAAAAATCACCCGAAATTGGCATCTTAAAAAGTGTCCGATTTTGATACAGTGGTGTCCGAAAATGAACACTGAGAGGAGGAGATCTTGCGAATTTCAGCGATTTCTTTTGATGGTGATATGACCTTGTGGGACTTTTATAAGGTCATGCGACATTCGTTAACGCATACATTGAGGGAATTGTGCAGGCATGTTTCGACCCAACGCGCTTTAGACCTTACTGTTGAGGATATGATTGTGATTCGCAATCGGCTTGCTGAGGAGGTGAAAGGCGAGGTCTGGAATCTCGAGGAAATCAGACGGCTGGCATTTGAGAGAACGCTTGAATATGTTGGATATCCGGACAGTGACCTGGCCATGCATCTCAATAAAATCTATCTAAAGCATCGTTTCGAAGATATTGAGTTGTATAAGGATGTTGTACCTGCGCTTGATATTTTGGCCCCTCATTTCAAGATCGGACTTTTATCAAACGGGAATAGTTACCCGGAACGCTGTGGACTTGCAAGACGTTTTGACTTTGTTGTCCTTGCTCAGGATGTGCGTGTTGCGAAGCCTGATCGAAGAATTTTTCAGATCGCTGCACAAAGGGCGTATTGCTCGCTGGAGCAGTTATTACACGTCGGAGATTCCCTGGAACAAGATGTTGCAGGGGCGGGTGCATCCGGAGCGCATACGGTTTGGCTAAATCGCGAAGGTCTGACAAATGACACTGGGATTAAAGCTGATTACGAAATCAGTTCATTGACTGACCTACCCGCAATATTAGAAATTCCTTAGTGCCAGGGCCACGCAATATGAGACCTATTCGATTTTTTGACGTCCATTGGAATCATAAAAAGCAAAGTGACGTGTTTCACCATCATAAGAGGCTGCCCGATTCCACGCTTCCTGCACTGGCTTATTTTTCCGCAATAACTGATCCAGAAATAATGTCAAGAAGATGGACGTTGACACGGCATTTTGATAATCCAAAGATCCAATGTAGCATCTCGGATTACTCTTCAAAAATGCGCTTGCCATTGCGTCTGTCCCGCCTACACAACACGTATTCACAAAAATTCGATCAGTTAGATTTGCATGTTCTTCAATACACTCTGGAGGCATGCTCTCGTCCTTTAGTATTGATGTATCAATGCCCTCCATATAGTCGCCAAAGACAATCCCATTCTCATCTCCGTGACCGCAGATAATGATGCAGGGAGGCAATTCAGATTCTTGACTGATGACCTTCAAAAAATCGCCCGGTGTTCCGATTTTATAGAATCTGACTGCCAGGTTTAGTTCTTCAGCAAACGTTCGGATTGTATGAGCTTCCTGAAAGTCTCCGATGCATATTATGCCAATGGGCTTCTGTTTGGCGTCAAATTGAGTCTCAACCGGCGTCCACATGTTTGTTTTTTCCTTTCATCAGTAAAGAATGCAGTATTTCACGGAATATAGGCGCGGCTTGTGAGTTACTCTTGTTTCAGTTCCTTTTTTATCAAAATAAAATATTCGTTAAAGCCCATCTTTCTCCAAAAATTCTGGCCTACTGAGTTAGTTGCCATGACATGGAGAGCTATGGATTGAACGCCCTTTGGAAAACGCGTGTCTATCAAAATCTGGAAGGCCGCTTTACCCAGGCCAAGCCGACGATGAGAGCGTTTAATGTAATACTGTCGGATATAAATTACCGTCTCATTTGGATCATAGTAGTCAGTACGCTCTTGATAGACAGAATAGCCTATTATCTGTCCATCATGTAGAAATACATCTACCGTCCATATATTGGTATTTAACCACTCGCGAAACCGGTCCTCATATTCTGTCAATGAAAACGGATTCTCGCTACCCTGATCATCCACGAGACAGCTATTCATTCTGGCCAACTGAGGATCAGAAGCTCTCTTTTCTATTTCATAGGCTGCCGGATCATGCGGCTTATCGCTTAGGCCATGTCCTCTTTCATCAATGAGAATGAGCTGGTAATCATCGCTTAATTTTTCAACATAACCGTTTCTTTTCCAGTCTTTTGAATTGCCAGCAAATCCATGCAATAGAACGAGAGGTTGCCCTTGCCCTACAACTTCATAAAAGATGCGAATATCCTGATTTTTAACGAGAGACATTTGAGATCATCGAATAGAATAATGTTGTGGGGAGTCGTTTATTCTTGCCGGAGCATTTTAACCGGGTCTTCAGACCAGGCTTTGCCAGCCTGATAGCCTACGATTGATAGGGTGACAATGATGCCCGAGACTGCTCCTATAATAAAAACAAGGATGCTCTGATTTATTCGGTATGCAAAATTTTGTAGCCATTCTTCCCCGGCATAATAGGCGAGGGGAAGAGCCAAGACATAAGCAACTGCGATTAACTTCAGGAATTCTTTTGAAAGTAATGTAAAAATATCTACAAGGTTTGCACCCAGTACTTTGCGGATGCCAATTTCTTTGATTCTTTGTTCGACACTGAAATTTGCAAGGCCAAATAATCCCATACAAGCGACAAAAAAAGCGAGAAGCGTGAAGATTTCGAGGACACTGAAGATCTCGATTTCCTTTAGATAAGATCTTTCAAGATTTTCGCTTAGAAATGAGCTGTCAAAAGGCCGGTTTGGAATGAATTGCTTCCACTTTGACTCCATGAAATCTATTGTTGATGATATGTTCTCTCGTCCAATTTTGACTGATAGCCAATTCCATTGTGTCTGCCACTTGCAAATGAAAATTGGCTCTATTTCTTCGTGGAGAGACAGCAGATGAAAATCGCGCACGACCCCGATTACTGTTCCGCGACGATTATTAAGAGGCCAGGTAAATTGCTTTCCAACAGGATCTTTCCATCCGAGTTGTTTAACAGCCGTCTCGTTGAGAATAAATGCTTCGAAAGAGTCGCTTGCAATATCTTTATTCAGATTTCTTCCGGCTATCACATCGATTTCGAATGTGTCCAAAAAGTCTTCATCTACTACCAGATGCCTCATTCTGACCTCTTCGCCATCCATTCCTTCTGGAATGACAAGCTCACGTCCTCCGTCATACCAGAGTGTGATTTGAGATGCGGTTGCACGGTGAATATTGGGATGTTTGAGAAATTCCTGTTTGATCAATTTATACTTACTTGTGAGGGAGCGGTCTGTTGCAAATAGCGGCATCATGACCACCATCTCTTTGTTGAAGCCAAGTTTTTTATTTTTTATGTAATTCAGTTGCTGATAGACTACACCAGTGCAAATTATGAGGGCGATAGACACACAGAACTGAAAGACGATCAGGACCTCTCGTATGCGAACACCTTTTAAGGCGTTTGAGTGCTTGCCGCTTAATACCTGTACAGGTTGAAAACTCGACAAAAAGAAAGCGGGATAGCTTCCTGCGAGTAATCCCATCAGTACGGTAAGAGCGATCATTAAGAAGAGATCAGAGACGCCAAAACGCAAGTCTATGCCCACAAATTGTTCGAATGTTGGCAGGACAAGCTCAATCAGTGAAATTGAAAATAGCAAAGACAGGAGTGATATGAATAGCGATTCACTGAAGAATTGGTTGATTAATTGAAGTTTGTGTGCGCCGACGGTCTTGCGAATGCCCACTTCTCTTGCTCTTTTGGCTGAACGCGCTGTTGCCAAATTCATAAAGTTCGCACAAGCGATCAGAAGAATCAGAGTACCGATCGCAGAAAATAAATAGATATATGTAATGTCTCCACCACCTGCTATACCGTAGTCTGAACGTGAGTAGAGATAGATCCGGCGAAAAGGTTGCAGGTGATACGTTGTGTTCGCACGCGTTTCAAGATCAAAGTAGCGGGTGGTAAAGTCCGGTAGTTTACGCTCTAAATCAGCAGAGGAAGTGCCTTCAGAAAGCAATAGATAAGTTTGGACAGGACGAAAAGAAGATTTACGCCATCTTTCCCAAACCGCATGCATCAGTGGTAAAGAAGGAATAGTAAACGTCAGTATGTCGAATTGGAGTGTTGATTGACTCGGCAAATCTTTCAAGATGCCTACAATTTCATAATCACCCCCCGTATAACGACTTTCTACAGTAACAACCTTGCCGACAGGATTTTCATTACCAAAATACTTTCGTGCAACCGTTTCCGTAATAACCACAGAAGCAGGATGTTTCAGTAGTGCCTGATGATCGCCCTTTAGTAAAGGAAATGTGAATACATCGAAAAAACTACCATCGGCAACACAGAAGTTCTCTTGGAATCCCTTATCTTTGTACCGAATCCACGCATTACGGGTAAATATTCGGGTCATCGCTTCGATTTCAGGAAAGTCGGCTTTTAGAGCAGGGCCTACAGGTCCCAGGGTGCCATAATTGAAGTAGGAATCCCCAGACGTTTTATTTTTAACCTGTCTCAATACCCTGTAAATGTGGTCGCCGTTGAGATGGTGTTGATCATATTTTGTCTCATGCTGTATCCATAGGAGGATTAGGCCACAACTCGTCAGACCCACCGCTAATCCTACTATGTTAATCAATGAATAAAGTTTGTGATTGCGAATGTTTCGAATGATTATGGTGAGATAATTTTTCCACATGGAGAGACCTCCGTTGACAGATCACTGGAAAGCCCTTAGTGCCACATCCACGCAATATGAGACCAGTTCCCATCTTAAACAAATATTGAGCAAAAATTATGCCAAAAAAGTCAAATGTTGATATAACAACAGGTTACGAAAATTACCTGAAATTGACGTCTTAAAAAGTGTCCGATTTTGATACAGTGGTGTCCGAAAATGAACACTTAGGAGCATTCAAAAGTTGTGGGTGAGTACAGAAATTACACGGTTTTAAAAAAAGGGACCGGGTCGTCCGGTCCTTTTAAAATTTACTATATCGAGGTACAAACCGACACTTTTAGCATTCTGTGAGTGTCTTTATTGTAGATATTACTGATACATATAGGGAGTTGATTATGCTCAAGAATTATCTGGTAGTTGCACTTCGTCATCTTTGGAGACAAAAAGTCTATTCCTTCACTAATATCCTCGGCCTGGCCATAGGGATTGCCTTTTGCATTTTGACCCTTCGTTACATTCACAACGAGTGGACATACGATACATTCCACGAGAATCTGGATCGAATTTATCGTATCTATGAGATCAGAAAGAACCCTAATGGAGAGATAAGAAATTCTGCACGCGTTCCAACGCCCTTGGCTGCTGCATTAAAGCGCGATTTTCTCGAAATAGAAAAAGTCGTGAGATTTAGAGAAAAAAAATGTGTTGTAAAATATAAAGACAAAATGTTTGTCGAAAATATGCTCTTTGCAGGTCCTGATGTTTTTGAAGTTTTTTCATTTCCCCTTTTGGATGGAGACAAAACAGCCCTCCATAATAGAGCATCAATAGTAATCAGTCAAAGGATGGCTCATAAGTATTTTGATCGAGAAAATCCGATTGATAAGACGCTCGCTGTGAGGATAAACGCAGAGTATATCGATTTTGTAATAAAAGGTGTCGTATCGGAGACACCTGAGAATTCGAGCTTAAAATTTGATTTTCTTTTGCCATTTGAAATGCAACCAAATTATGAGAGGTATGCTGACCTATGGGGAAGTTCCAGAGTCATATCATATGTACTGCTATCGGAAAATGCCGATGCTTTGAAACTCATCCCAAAATTTCCCGAGTTCATACAAAAATACTATCAATCAACTATTCAAAAATACCAAGAATACGATGCGCTGGCTTTAAGCGATGATGCGCTTCAATTGGATTTACAGCCTCTTTACGATGTTCACTTGAATGCAGATATCCTTGGCGGATTATTGCCAATAGGAGACAGAATATTCTCATTTGTAGTTCTTGGAATCGCTCTTGGTGTTCTATTGGTTGCCTGTATCAATTTTGCCAATATTTCTATGGCTTTAGCCTCTACTCGTATTAAAGAAATAGGTGTACGTAAGATTGTAGGAGCAGAGAGATTGCAACTTATGCAACAATTTTGGGGCGAGGCACTGTTATTAAGTCTTATTGGGCTATTTGTCGGAATCGCATTCGCGGAACTTGCTCTACCTCTTTTTAACAGTGTCGCCAATAAAGAGCTGGTCTTAGACTATGGCAGTGAAGTGATTGTTGCTCTCGTTGTGCTATCTATTCTTGTTGGAATCATTGCCGGCAGTTACCCTTCGATCGTTTTGTCTGGCTATTCTCCAATTAACACGCTCAAAGGGAATTTAAAACTTGGCGGCTCTAATTTTTTCAGTAAAGCTCTGATAGCCACTCAATTTTCGGTATCAATTTTTCTAATCATTTTTGCGATTGTCACCTTTAAACAGATAGATTATTTGAAAACAAAAGATCGAGGTTTTCAAGACGAACAAGTCGTAGTCATTGATGCATCCCAACCAGATAAGGAGCAAAGGTCAGATCTTTATACAGTTTATAAATCTGAATTATCCCGTTATCCCAGTGTCCTGGGTATTACGGCATCTTTTGTACACTTTGGGGGATTGATTTGGACGACGAGCGTTAAGTGCAAGGGTTCTGTGATTGAGGTTCAATTTTTCGATGTTGCTCCCAATTTTATTGAAACGCTTGGGATAAAATTAAGTGAAGGAAGAGGATTTATCCAGGATTCGAATTCAGATTTGCATGGCAGTATTATTGTAAACGAGGCATTGGTTAGAGAGTTTGGATGGACATCGCCCATAGGCAAAATGCTTCCAGAATTTAGAAATAGACAAATTGTGGGTGTTGTCAAAGACTTCCATTCTCGATCTCTACACCATCAGATTGAGCCTGCTGTGTTCGAGTTGGATCGTCCCGACAGATACCAATATATTTATGTGCGGATAAGTCCTGTAGAAGTTCAACATACTTTGAATCTATTAAAAAAAAAGTGGACAGAATTAAATCCGCATCTTCTGTTTCAATTCTCTTTTCTTGACGAGGACCTGGGTAACCAATATCGAGCGGAAGAACGCTGGGAAAGGATAAGTAGATCAGGTTCTATATTTTCAATATTTATTGCCTGTATTGGAATTTTTAGCCTTGCAGCTTTAGCTATGAACAAACGCATAAAAGAGATAGGGATCCGTAGAGTTCTTGGAGCATCAATTTGGAACGTTGTTTTTTTATTTTTTAGAGGGTATATAAAGTTGGTTGTGGTGGCTAATCTCTGTGTATGGCCAATTGCCTATTATGCTGTGGGGCAATGGTTAAACGATTTTGCATACCATATATCTTTTCCAATTTGGGCGTTCGCTATTAGTGGCTTTCTGACTCTCTTTCTTACCCTTTTAACGGTGAGCTATCACGTTTTGAAAGCTGCGCGTTCAAACCCTGTGGATGCGCTTCGGTACGAATAAAATAAAACAACCAGAGTGATGTGATGGAGTTACCTCGTTTTAGTTGACAAATCAATTGAGTCTCAACCGGCGTCCACATGTTTGTTTTTCCTCTCATCAGTAAAGAATGCTGTATTTCACAGAAGATAGGCGTGGCTTGTGAGTTACTCTTGTTTCAGTTCCTTTTTCATTGAAACAAAATATTCGTTAAATCCCATTTAATCATTCATGCCGCAAGACTTCTATTGGATTTGCCTGGGCTGTTTTGATCACCTTATACGCTACTGTTATTGTTGTCAAGCAAACCATAAACGCACCACCAATTAAAAACGGCAGTACCGAAGTCTCAATGCGATAGGCAAAATTCTGTAACCATTCATTGGTTGCCCAATAGGCAATCGGCCATGCCAATAAACATGACACGATTACCAAACGAATAAACTCTTTTAAAAACAGTCCTACGACAAGACCTGCAGATGCACCCAACACCTTCCGAATGCCTACTTCCTTTTTGCGCAGTTCGGTCAAAAATGAAACCAGCCCCAATAGCCCCAGACACGCAACAAAAATAGCCAGAGCAGCAAAGACGCTCACTGTGTGGCTCAACTGTCGCTCTTGTGTATAGCGCTGATTCAGATTGTCATCCATAAACGTGTAAGCAAAAGGGCGAATCGGCAAAAAATGTTTCCATACCTTTTCCATGTGTGCAATGGTTTCATCGAGATTTTGAGGGCTTATCTTCAGGTAAAGTGTCTTGGGTACCGCGTTATTCGCATATAAAACCATGGGGCCCAGTGGCTCGTGCAATGTGCGCGAGTGAAAATCTTTAACCACGCCTACAACACGCCCTGGTCTTCGCCCCTTCACACCAAATGGTTTGCCAATGGGGTCTGTCCAACCCAACATTTTAACAGCGGTTTCATTGAGAATGTATTCTGCCTGACCGTGAACTTTTAGTTGATCCAACTGATCTCGGGGCACAAACGATTCCGAATCATACCTTTTCGCTGCGTCTTCTGAAAAGTCTCGGCCCGCAACAAGTTCAATATTGAAAAAACTCAGGAAATCTTCATCCACTTCATTCCTGCCTATACGCAATTCTTCTTTGCCCGGTTCATAAGCACTAAAAGTCGCTTGTGGCGCAGTGCGTCCGTGTGAAGAACGCGAAATCGTTGCAGCCGTAATATTGGGATGCTGCAAAAACGCATCTTTGACAACATTGTACCGCTCCCACAAGCGATCTTCACGCAAACGAGAGTTGCGAGATTCCCACAAAAGACGAGACTCAATAACATACTCTTTGTCAAATCCCAGGTCTTTATTCTGGATATACGACATTTGATTAAACACAACCAATGTGATCACAATCAGCGCAATAGATGTGCTAAACTGAAAAACCACCAGTACTTTGCGCAATAACCCACCGCGAGCACCTGCTGCGAGTGTGCCCTTGAGCACTTCAACAGGCCGAAACCGCGATAAAAAAAATGCTGGGTAAAGCCCCGTAAGAAGTCCTGTCATCAATGACAATCCAACCAGAGCGAGCACCATATTGCTCGTGATATCCAATGTCAAAAAATTGCCCGTATAATCGTTGAAATGTGGTAAGCAATTAGAAGCAATAACTAAACCCACAATCAAACTCAATGCAGAGAAAATCACTGACTCAATCAGAAATTGCAAAGCGAGTTGTCCCCGCTGTGCGCCGACCACTTTTCGCAATCCCACCTCACGTGCCCGGTTAGCTGATCGGGCTGTAGTCAAATTGATGAAGTTGATGCCCGCAATTAAAAAAATGAGAATGGCTGTAGCAGATACAGCATAGACATGTGCAATATTGCCATATATCACTGGCCCTTGAATGTCGAATACGTCCTGAAGTCCATAATCGCGTCGCGAGTACAAATGCACTTCATCCATGGGCTGGAAGTGATACGTCGTGCGTGCTACCATTTCCGGTCCCATATACTGTTCTACCATCGCGGGTATTTTTAAAGCCAATTTTTCAACTGCCGTGTTTTCTTTTAACCGTACGTGGACCGTGATTCCGCCTCGCCAATGTGCTGTTGGCAAATAGGCATTCCAGTATTGAAAAAGAAAAGCAGGCCAGACAGAGACTGAAAGCATGTCAAAACGAATCGAAGATCGCCTGGGCAAATCTTTAAGCACACCCGCGACAGTATAATCGCCCCCGATATAGGCCCCTTCGACAGTAACCACTTTGCCGATGGGATCTTGATCGCCAAAGTAATCGCGTGCCATAGATTCGGTGATAAAAACAGAATTATGCTGTAAAAGAGCGGACTTGTCACCCTGTATCATTGGAAAGTTAAACATATCCAGGCAATTCGGGTCGGCGAGACAAAATACCCGATTCAAGACTTTCTCTTTATGCTGCACCCAGGCTTGGCGAAGCATTGTTCGTGTGGAGATTTCAACTTCGGGAAAATCGCGTGCCAGAGTGGGGCCTACTGCACCCGAAATGCGCCAGTCGTATGTTTTCTGACCATTTTCTGATCGAAACTCACCAATGACCCGATATAAGCGATCAGTATGTGGATGTTGTGTGTTAACGGCCAACTCGTTTTGCACAAATAGACCGATCAATATGACACACCCTATGCCAATACCCAGCCCAACAATATTGATCGCTGAGTACATTTTGTATTTGAGCAAATGGCGAATCGTGATGACGAGATAGTTTTTGAACATTAATGCCCCTCCGCGTTTTAAAAAGGACAGTCAAACCAACCCCATTATGTCGTTTCCCTTGATTCCATGTCTATTCATATCTTATTTCGTCAATGGGATTTTTTGAGGCGGCCTGTATCAAATGCCAGGCTACAGTTGCAAAAGTAATTGCAATTGCAAATAGCGTTCCCAGGGCAAAAGTATGAGGTGACAGTTCAATCCTGTAAGCAAATGAAAGCAACCAATTATCCATCAAAAGAAATGCAATTAACCACGCAAATAAATTAGCAACAACAAGGATTCCGAAAAACTCGGAGAAAATCAGGACAATAATGTGCCAGGCCGAAGCGCCCAAAATTTTTCGAATTCCAATCTCTTTTGTTCTTCTTTCTAAAGCATAAGATACCATGCCCAACATGCCCAAACAGGCGATAAAAATGGCAAGCAATGCAAATACACCAAATATACGCCCGAACTTAATGTCATTTTGATATAGCTGGTTCAGGTGTTCATCTAAAAAGGCGGCTTCGAATGGTTTGTCGGGAATAAATCGGCTCCATTGATCCTCCAAAAAAGCCATTGTATCTTTGATATTTTCACCCCTAATTTTTAGAGAAAGAAGATTGTACTTGGGCTGCCACATACATAAAGCAATTGGCCTGATGGGTTCTTTGAGAGATCGGTTATGAAAATTCTCAACAATACCAATCACAACGCCCTTTCGCTTCCAATATACCCATTCGAACTGTTTTCCTATCGGATTTTGCCACCCAAGTTGCTCAACTGCTGTTTCATTTAAGATATAAGCTTCTGTCGCATCACCTGGGATCTCCGCTGAAAAGTTCCGGCCTTTTGACAGTGTTATCCCATACAAATCTATAAAGTCTTCGTCAACACCCAATATTCTCATCTGCCATTCGCTACCTTGAAAACCTTCGGGATAGACAGTATGGAATGCACCACCAAACCAGGCGATAGTAGAATTGGATGCAGATGCAGAGATCACATTGGGGTGTTTCAAAAATTCCTGCTTAATAACTCGATATCGCTCATTTAGAGAGCGGTCAGTCGTAAAAAGAGGTAATACGACAATATGCTCTTTATCAAATCCCAACGCCTTGTTTTGAATAAACGCCATTTGTTCATAAACGACAATCGTACTGATGATAAGTACAACAGAAGCAGCAAATTGAAAAATTAAAGAGCCATTTCTCAGCCATTTTCCAGAGTTATTAAACTGGAGTTCACGTCTTAGTATTTGGACGGGATGAAAAGATGCCAGGAAAAGCGCAGGGTAAAGTCCGGATATGGTACCTATAGCAAGGGCTGTAAGAAATGTTATAAAAAATAATAGATGTCCGCTGAATTCCAATTTGGCTTCTTGATTTATGTAGCTATCCAGATAAGGAAGAGAGATTTCTACAATACAAAAGGCCAGAAGAGAAGAACAAAATGCCGTAAAAACAGCTTCGGCTATAAATTGAAAAATGAGGCTACTCTTATGGGCACCGACGGTTTTTCTCACGCCAATTTCTTTTAGTCTGGCAGAAGATCGCGCTATAGATAGATTTACAAAGTTAAAGCTGGCAATAAGTACGATAAATATTGCGATTGCCGAAAAAATATAGACGTATGTAATGTCCCCACCGCTTCTAATTCCATATTCAAGGTTAGAGTATAAATACATTCTTTCCAGAGGTTGGAGAATATATCGATTGCGTTCACTTACATCAGGTCCCATATAACGATTTAAAAGGTTCTGAAGTTTGGTATCTATGTTTTTCAGAGACGCAGCATCAGACAACATGACAAATGTCTGGATTGGTCGCCAGGATGTATTTGGTTGCCATCTCTCCCAGGCGGTCAATGGTATTTCATTGTGAACAGTAGATGTCAATATGTCAAAATGCAGAGAGGAGTTTTGCGGTATATCTTTTACAACGCCAGAGACAAAATAATCTCCGCCAAAATACCTGCCATCAACAGAGATTGTTTTACCAATGGGATTTTCATTGGGGAAAAATTTTTCTGCCGTTTCTTCTGTTATAACGACAGAGAATTTGTCTTTCAATGCGGTTGTTGGATCGCCAATCTTGAAAGGAAAAGAAAATATCTGCAAAAATTCTTGATCAACAGCACAAAATTCTACAAAAAATCCCTTCTCTTCGTTGGTTGCCCAGTTTTTGCTAATTCTAAAAAAACGAGTAACTTTCTCAATTTCAGGAATATCTGCCACTAAACTCTGCCCCAACAGGCCTGAGGTCCCTGGTGAAATCTGGGGTGCTCCTGCTAAGGATTCAGTTTCTCTCAACACTCTGAATATGCGATCAGAGTTTTTATGGAAGGTGTCGAAGGTCAACTCATTAAACATAAATACCATAATGAGTATTACGCTTGCCATGCTAATAGAAAGTCCTATTAAATTGATCAAAGAGAAGGTTTTATCTCTGAATGTTCGCCTTAAAGTAATGACAAAATATCTACCGATCATTATGTAGCCTTTCTTTTTTTTCTTTAGTACTACGACGCTATAAACTGATTGGACTTGACCCGTTTTGGTTGACAAATCTCCAGCAAGCTCTTAGTGCCAGAGCCACGCAATATGCGACCAGTTCCCACAACTGGCCGCTGGTTGTCCGCCCAGTGTGAACTCAATCCGGCTGGTAGCGGGGCATACCACGACTGAATATGCGGTTGCGAACGCCTCGCTTCTTCGCTCCACTCCGTCGTCGGCGAGATATGTCTTCAAGTCCGATGGTGTTGGGTCCCCGCCGCTATTGCAGGTGTTTTCGAGAAGTTGCGCCAGGCGATTGTATCTGCTCCAGGTGTCGAGTGGTCGCTTTCCTGTCTTTTTGCTCCCTCGTCCTATCATGGCGTGGTTTGTTCTCACGGCCCAATCCGTTTTGACTCTCTCCAGTCTCCATTTGGAACATGAGCATTCAAAGATGGCTGCTTCATCTGTTTTGCCATCCGCAGCGATCAGGATCATACCTTCTGTTCTGTCAATTTCGTTCAGGAGATCCTGCACATCATCAATGGTTTCACACGTCTCCAGAGCTTCAACGATGAAGCCATACGTCGGTAGAATGACTTTGCCGTTATCTGGCCTATCGGTCACCCGCAAGTGGTCAACGTGCAGCTAGAGCTTCGCCTGGTCAAGTCCTATTTTTAGTTGAAATAATCGAGGCCGGTGGTTTCAATCAGCAGCAAGCGCGTCTTGCCAGTCCGTATCTATCTTCAAGTCCTTTTGAAGCGCGCGCCTGAGCGTGGGCAGGCTTCGGAAGCCTTTAACCCTTCGCAAGCGCGGTTCAATATCCAACAGCGCAGTGGCCAACCAGCGTGTGCGTTGATTCGAGTTTGTCCATCGCTTCACATGAACGTGTCTGGAAAGCGACACGTTGTACACCATCCCTGGTGATTTGTGCCACCATTGAGTTAAGGGACTCAATGCAGTTGGTAGTACGAAAGGACTGCTTCAACTGCGGCATGAGTCCCAAGCGATGTAAGCTCAGGGTTTCTTCAAGACCTTCTTCAAGGCTTTTTGTCGCGTCTTCGTTGATCAAAGTCAATTCAGGTTTAAGGGCATCAAGAGCAGCTTTAGCTTCCCGATAGGTGGGCAGATCGTAGGCATTTTGGAGGGCCTTTTTGATCTCATCTTGTTTGCCTTTGGGCAGATAGGAAGTGACGTTCTCGCGTTTGTGCCACTCTTTACGTTGAATAACCACATAGCCAGAAAGTGCCTTTGTAAGGGCAGCATACAAGCCTTTCGAGCCGTCAATAAGACACAGCAGGCCCTTGTGATAGACCAGATCACGCTTTAGGAGAGACCGTATAAACTGCCGACAGACGCGCTCGTTCTCGGTGGCGGCCTGGATAAAGCCGAGTGGGATTTTGTCTCCTTTTATGGTCACGCCAAGGGCAATGATCATCTCCTCGTCTGCAAAGGTCTTGCCATCTATAAACAGGGCGACGAGGTCATACTGTGCTAAAGACCGATTTTGAAACTGCTTCAACTTTTGTGCCGACGCCTTGATAAAGCGTCTCGATACGGTAGATGAGGAGAGCCCAAAGGCTTCGGGTATCGCCTCAGCACAGGCTTGATAAGCGCGTGTGGCAATGCCTTTTATCATACGAAGGAGCAGCCCTTCATCCATATGTCGGGGACGCTGAAGATGATGATAGGTCTGTAAGGAGACTTCCTCCTCGGTCACGACATTACGTACCCTGGGAACAGGTATGGGCACTTTCTGATCGCTTAGATACACCGAGCCTTGTTGACTGCCCCACCGACGATTGGGGTTTTGGGTGTCTTTGCGTGTGTATCTGTGACCTGCCAAGCGGGTCACTTCTTCTTGCAATTCTTCTGCCACGGCGTCTAATCCTAATGGGATCAAGGCCTGGATCAACGCGATGCGTGTATCCAGTGCGCCCAGTTCTTCTTCAAGGGGGGTCTCTGGCGTTGCATCGTCTTTGTGGATGGCCTTGACTTTGGGGGCGTTGTGCGATACTTTTTTCATCACGGGCTCCTTTGGTTGAGGACACAGCGTTTTCTGCGGTGAATTTGCTGTATCCAATTTACATTGGAGCCTCTACTATTTCAACTAAGATAGGCACATCGTCCTTCGCCTTATTGAATCCAGCGGTCGCCCAGATATCTCCCGCAAGCCCGAAATACATGGTTGGGATGCGGCCCTTGATCGCCAGGACGGTGATGTATCCCCATAGCTCGGGTACAAAGGTATCGTTGTTGTGACCAATCCAGATTTTGCCTTTGGACCGACAGATGATACTGCTACAGCCCTGACTGAGCGCAATCTCCAGATAACCCCAGTTTGCTATGCGCTCGAACGGGATCCCGCTTCCTTTGGAGAGGCCCCGAAACCTGTCACATATATGCTGGGGTAGAGCATTGATCCACGCTACAGCATGAGTTTCCGAGGACTTAGTACAGTTCTTCGCTGCCAGAATTCGGGCAGCAAGGTAATCTTCAAGGTAGGCCCCAAAACTATGGCCGAGACTCTCGCCCAGTCGGACGCCGGCAGAGTAAGAATCATCGGCTTCTATCCTGACTATGCGGGGTATCGTATCCATGATTTCTCGGTAGGGGACATTCGGTTAATATTTTCGCGGTTTGCAATGAGACCTATAAATCACCCGGTGTTCCGATTCCATAGAATCTGACTGCCAGGTTTAGCTCTTCAGCAAATGTTCGGATTGTATGAGCTTTTTGAAAGTCTCCGATGTTTATTATGCCAATGGGGTTCTGTTTGGCGTAAAATTGAGTCTCAACCGGCGTCCACATGTTTGTTTTTCCTCTCATCAGGAGTTCAGTCTTGTCTTTCAAAGAAGTCCCTGGCCCAAATGAAACGACCAATATCGGCATTTTGAGCCGCCTGCTGGTCAATTTCTGTATCTCCAACCATCACCAACTGTTTGACATCGACAAAGTATTTGTCGGCAAGGCCAGTGATCATGCCATGATTCGGTTTTCTATATGGTGATTCATTCAACATATAACATAAAACACCCCTATTTGAAACTTACCAACTGCTTTCAAATGACTTGCTCCTTATTCAACAGTACTCCTGTTGATACGAATATGCCCGGGTTCAACGACAACAAAACAACCCACTAATCGCTGTTTCATATCGCGCACCAAATCCAAAATAACTTTGGGCAAGGTGCGACGGATATTTGAAGGGAAACGGATTAAGATTACGCCACCTGAAGGATGTGCATGGGCATAAACCAGTCGTCCAAAATCTTTGTCTTCTGTCAAAAGAATTTTGGCCTCACTGTAAGCAAGGCCAATAATATCTTCATCATCTGCTGCGGGTGTCACTTCTGCTACAGCTATTACATTATATCCTTCATTCCGCAATGCTCTTACCACAGCAAAATCACAACTTTCATCGGCGAGAAAATTTATCAGATCACGATCTCACGGGTGTTACAAAAACCGTTTCTTCATGGGCAAGTGTAGCGGCTGCATAATGCAATGCAGCGCGTATATCTTCTAATGTGAGCCGGGGATAAGCGTCAAGCAAATCGTCTTCTGACGCTCCTTCCCCCAGTTTTCTCAAAATCAGGTCCACTGGAATGCGCGTCCCCCTCACCACGGGTTTTCCCATCATCACCTTGGGATTGATTTCAATGCGGTCTAAGTTTGGCATGGTATGTCCTCAGTTCTAAAAGTGATTACTCCCAACGCTAAAGCAGTTGGGCTTCTTGGCGGTCAATCCACCTGACTTTGTAATCCCAAAGTCAATATGTTTATCGCAGCATTGTGGTCTCTGTCTGTGGTATAACCACATTGCCTACACTGATGCACACGATCAGAAAGTTCTTTCTTCTGTCTATGTCCGCAAGCTGAACAGTCTTGCGACGTATAGTTAGGATTTACGGCCTTGAATCCAATACCAGCCTCTTCCGCTTTGTATCCGAGACAATGCCGAAACAGTGACCACGCCACGTCGGAAATACTCTTAGACAAACCGCGACGCTTTTGCATCGCTTTAACTTTCAACTTCTCTACGGCAACAAAGCCGTATTTATTCACGATCTTTCGAGACGCTTGATGCACAAAATTGTGTCGCTTATTACGGATACGCTCATGCACTCTGGCAACAACCTTACGTGCTCTCTCGCGTCTTTTTGGCGGCACTTTTTTAACTTTGTCCCACTTGCGTTGTGCTCTGGCAAGAGCCTTTTCCTCTTTTTGAAAAAAGCGAGGATTAGCGACCTTTGTCTCGTCAGAAAACACGGCGAACTTTTCAATGCCAACGTCAATGCCTATGGCAGAGCCATCATCCCGTTTTTCTGGCACACTACCAATATCGCAAGAGATAGACACGAACCACTTACCAGTAGCCGTGCGTGTGACTGTGCAAGATTTGGGCACTCCTTCAAGATGTCTGTGTTGCACAACACGAATACAGCCTATCTTACCCAATCGCAAGCCCTTCTCGTCCAGTCGGCATCCGTTGGAAAACTGAGGATAGGTGATAGAATCATAGCGATTCTGACCCTTGTATCTGGGAAAGCCAGCTTTCTCGCCCTTCTTTGCCCTCTCTTTGAGACGGCGGAAAAATCCTTTGAACGCCCAATCTACTCTCTGGCATACTTGCTGAAGAACTTGAGAGTATACAAGAGAAAAAGATATACGCTGTTGCTTCAGCATTGGCAATGTCGCCTGTTGCTCATAGCGCGACAAACTTTCTTTCTTTTTCTCCCATGCTTGCACTCTTGCACAGACAAGTTGGTTATACAGCAAGCGACATTCTTCAATGTGCGCCAGTAGGACTTTCTCTTGCTTTTTCGTTGGGCGCAACCTGTATTTAATGGCCTTAAGCATAAGAAAAATATATATTTATGAACATATTATGTCAAGTCATTTTTCGTGGGAATAGAGGAAGAATCTGGTTGGCGCACCGCATCCATATCGCCTTGAGCGATATGCCCACTGCGAAAGCAGGGATTCGTAAGCCCTCCGCCATGCGCCCCATCGTTAAAGCCGATGGAACTTACGGGCTATTAGTTAAATAGAGAGTAATGTATGCAGGATATCTAACAGTTCTGACACATTGTACGCTTGTATGTTTAAGGCGAGTAGATAGTCTTTAACAGCCAGAAGATCGTTTTCGGCAAATTCGGGGACGTGCTTTCTGTATTCATTCAGGAAGATTTGTCCCAATCCGATGTTCAGACCAAATAGATAGGTTAGTCCCCACGCAACATCGACCGCCGCCGCGCCAAATCCAAGTTCGTCATTATCGATCAAGAAAAGTTCACTCTGATTCATCAGAAGATTATCGGGTGTAAAGTCGCCATGTGTCAAGCGATGCGTAAGCGAAGAACGTGTCGAAGCATCCGATAATCGCGATATAGAGTCTTTGATTTCCTGGCTTTCCCCACGTTGCAAATTCCTATCATCTTGAAGAAATGCCTGTAGCTGATTGAGAAATCTATCTACGAACGTATCAATGTAGTAAAACTTGCTCAGGAGATCTGAATGAATTTCCTGTCCGAGGAAATGGAGTTGTCCGAGCAATTTTCCTGCTAAGGAAGCTGTGTGCGTATCAGGAGAGAATGGCACTCCGGAAAGAATGGACTGAATTTCATAGAAGATGTTTCCTTCGTCCTGCCAGTCGGGGCCTTCTACCAGAGTTTCGCCGGAGGAATTAGCCAGGAGGTCTGATACGGGAAAGCCCAGTTGAAGGAGTTGCTTTTGTATGTCCTGTGTTTGAAACAGTGACTTGACGCCTCGTTGTTCGACATGACGACCCTTTAAGAGATAGGGAGTATTGCGATATTCAAAGGCAGTTAGAATGTCAAATGGGCCGAAAGGCCATGCTTCTAACTTGGCTGGATTCTTAATCTCAAAACGAGTGAGGACATCCAGCACAACTGCCGCGGGAAAAGGGGGCATTTTCCCGTCTATCAAGCCGTGCCATGTCGAATTGCGATCAAGTGGTTTAGAAATCATTCTTGAGATTTTTTTTCACAGCCCTCAGGACTTCATAGTGCCAATCATGCATATCGTCTTCATCAATTGTGAGAAACGCCTGGGGATCAAAAATCAGTTGATCGTCCTCAAGTTTACAAATTGGATAGAATGGATCTCCACGTTAAGCCTACGACACCAGGCAATGCTTCAAATTTGGGCAGCATCTTTTCGAGGTGGTGCAGGAGCGTAGAGATTTTGTTCTCAGATTCGATTTGCACATGGGGACGGTTCATTCTGTTTCGCCCCATCGGGATTCTTCAAATTTTGCCATAGTCTAAACCGTTCTTTTGTTTTTATGAGGACATCAAAGGTATTTCTGCACTTTGTCGGGGTTGATGGGTTCACAGAGATAAATTGGGTAGTGATTCCCCTGTATGTTCGCGTAGGCCAGAATGTGATCTGTAACGTGTGGAAGTAATTCCACTTTTTCGAGATCAACGAGGGGAATCCATTTGACCGCTGTCTGATTGGGGTCCGGGATTTGCGGCATCCGGGGTTCTGTATCACCTGTGAGCCTGCACTCGAAGATCACTGTGAGTGAGTGAAGCGTTCCTCCCCAGAATGCATTTCTCTTTGGCTCGTATTCCGTAATGATGAGTGGCTGACCGACTTCGACCTCGGCGCAAGTCTCTTCTTGTACCTCTCTTTTAAGTCCCTCTTCCAGAGTCTCATCCGGCTCGACACCGCCTCCTGGCATGTTGTAATGAAGCCCCGATTCGTCATCGTATTCCACGAGTAGAATAGCGTTGTCTCGAAGAATGAGAGCTTTTGTACTGACTCTGATGTGTGTATCCATTACTATTATTCCCTTCAATGATAGATAGCGTTTGAGACGGAGATTTTATCTTTTGACAGTTCTATCAGCCAGAGGGTTTCTATATTGCGCGGGAGGGGTGGGTTGGGAGACTTTTTTTGTGGATGGGATAGGCCATTATCACTCTGCGCTTGTCCAGGTACGCGATCTCTTCCGTACGAGACCATCCGAGTTTCTCGTAATAATTCGGAAGTGTTCCCGATGTGTACAAATAGAGTATCGATTTGTTCAGCTTGCGCGCCTCTGCAATCGCACCCGCAATTAGGAATGCGCCTGCACCCCGACTTCGAAAATTAGGAAATACAAATAATTGTGCTAACCAGGGCGCGATATCAGGACGGAGTGGCAAATCGTTTTCGAGCACGTTTACCGAGCCGAGGACGGTTGCGTTTTCTACGGCAACGAGCGTGGTCGGCAGGCTCTCGGATTCGGCGGCGAAGTGGAGTAACTTGCGATATTCTTCCAACGTGTTTCGACCAGTAAGAGGGCCCCACAGTTCAAATTGTGCCTCTGATAGCGTGTCAATGGCGTCAAGGTGGTGCTTGATATTTTCGATTTGCATGGTTTTGCGCTTTCGATCAAAGCCATCAGGTCCCTATCTAATCCTTCTATCCTCCATAACAGATTTGAGCAGTTTTGTACACTTATCGCTATTATGCCTATTACCAACAAATGCTGCGTATGTTAAAGCAAGCCAGCCCCGATTATCTTGTGCGAATACATCTGCTCCTGCATGCAGAAGAATTTTCAGGCCTTCGATATTTTTTCGTTCTGCAGCCACCATTAATGGCGTTTTACCATCATTATCTCTAAGCGAAAAGTCTGCGCCCTGGTCCAATAGCATTTTAGCACATTGCGTGCGGTCATATAATAGAGCGAATAGCAATGGCGTTCTTTCCAATGGATCCCTTTTGTCAATATCTATTTTATTTTTTAACAATATCTTTAACAATGTTGTGTCACCCACGCCAGCGGCCAGATGTACGATATATCTCTCATCTATGCCACGTCTCAAAATTGTTCGCACGAGTTCTGCATCATTTGATTCAATAATTTTCTGAAGAACTGTCCTTCCTTTTTTGTCTATAGTGTTGATTTTGATTCCATATTTTAATAATAAATCTACCATTTCGAAGTCTTCCCGTTCAAAGGCTATAAATATAGGAAGCATATCCTCACCATTGGGAGCCGATGGATTAGCACCATTTTTTAGCAAAATTTCAGCGGTGTTCACATGTCCTCCAGTGACTGCTGCAATGAATGCCGTTTGGTCGAAATGATCTTTGGCATGAATATCAGCATGAGATTCAAGTAGCATTTTTATGATGCGATCATGACCATTCAGGGCAGCATAAATGAGAGGTGTTCGTCCGAATCTATCTCGCTCATTTATATTTACGCCTTTTTTTAGTAAGTTTTTTACTTTAGTGGTATCTCCGATCTCTGCCGCTATATTCAACTCACTCCCCATTATATTTTGTGTATTACAAAAAAAGAGAATTGAAAAACTCCCCAGAGTTCTCATAATGAATCTTGAATACATGATCTTCCTCCTTGGGGTTGAGTATGTCTAATCAGTAGCATTCCCTCATTATTGATCACCACCATAAACGCTCGTATAGTGCTCTACTTCGGGAAATGGATCGTAAAAATGATGTAACAGCCTGCGCCACTCCTGGTACTGTTCGGACCCTCTGAACCCAATGGTATGATCTTCAAGCGTTTGCCAGTTTACCAGGAGAATGTACCGGCTGTCTTTTTCAAGACATTTCTGTAGCTGATGGGAAATGTAGCCATCCATACTCGATATAATTTTTTGCGCCTCACCAAAAGCTGTTTCAAATTCCTTCTCTCGCCCTGGCGTGACGTCCAATATTGCAACTTCTAAAATCATTGTCTGTTCCTTTAATTTTGTTGAGATGTCAGCCGACAGGTCTCTCACTAATAAAAAATTCCCGCTAAATAGTCTATTCAGCGGGAACGCATATTTTTCTTCACAAGCACATTGGTGTCAAAAACATAACGAGTACTACCGTTCATTGAGGATGGACTCCAAAATTTCCGGTGTCATGCCTCGGTCTTGTGCCTTACGGCTAATCTCACTCATAATTACTTCAAGAGGCCTTTTCGCTCGCCCTACTTCACTGAGCTTGAGACTAAGGAGAGCATCTAACTTGCGCTGTTCTGCTTCAGAAGCTATTTCATAGGCTTGAGCGGCTTCAGAACTAACGCGAATTTGAATCATTTTCGTTTGCATTGTGGGTAAGAGTTCCAACACGTTGGCTTGGTACAGGTATTGAATCGGAGAAGTATTACAGATGACGACGGGCACTGTCTAAGTCCTGTTGGAGGTCATCCTCGGTCAGTTGGAAGGTATCAACGCCGTATTCGGCGAGCTTTGTCAGAAATAAGGGTTTGGGAATGCCAGCCAGCTTGGCTGCCCCCCCCGAGGACAAACGGCCCAACTCGTAGAGCTTGATGGCGATGAGGAGCTTGGCCTCTTCGCTGAACTGCTTGGGTGTATATCCGAGGGCCAGCAGGACCTCGTCGCCGTAGTCAATGGTCAATGTTCTCTTCATCGCGTCGTGCCTCCTTGGATGCGCCGTTGAACTGGGTGAATCGACCACCCTCCGCGCAGGGCCTTGGTTTTAAAGATGGTAGAATCGGCCAAGGTTCTCCAATTTTTGAATATAATGATAAATAACCTATTTGCAAATATCTGCCAGAGGAAACTTCAGAGTATCGACAGGCACCTTTTAGTTAGCTCCTCCACATTGGATTGCAGAACATCTACGAGAATGAACCCATGCTGGTTGGCAATCTCTATCATCTGTGCGTTATAGACGAGCGTGCGTTCCAGAAACTTATCGATCATCCTGCGTTCTTGAAGCGACTTCGAATGATACAGGCTTTCATCGCGAATCCTCTGCTGAAAAACCGCCTCACTTGCTGTAAGCCATAATGAGACAATATTGTCGAAGAAGTCCAGGGTTGCTACAAGTTCGGGCCATAGAGCGGATCCTTCTATGATTAATCCTCCTCGGGAAGGATCGTTGATGTGAGACGCGACAATTTCCTCAACCTTCGGCCATACATTGACCCTGTAGTGATGGAGCACATCTTTGATCAGTTCCTCAACTGAGAGGGAGAGATAGTGTTCTGCCACATGGTCTGGTACCTTCTCTGGCTCAGGTCTCCACGGGCGACCGGGATGACGGGCAAGGGTATCTGTGGAGATTCGGTTCCATCCCAGATTTGCAGCTATCGACTCAGATAGGGCAGACTTTCCGGAGTGAGATGATCCTCCGATGAGGATCACTCTTGTGTTGGGATGTACATCACGCATAATTTTTAGGGATGAAAATACTCAAGGTTTCCTGGCCATTGCCATAATGTGGGGAGAAACGCCGAGTAGAGAAGGCTCCGTCTCAAGTCTCTGTATTGCATCAAAAAGTACCTCGCGGCGTTCCGAGTCTTCCAGTTGATCTTCTATGTCTCCGAGCAACCAGGCGGCACTTTCTACGGCAAGTGTCTGGCACTGGGTGAATCCGCATTCAGTGATTTCGACAGCCAGTTCTTCTGGGCGATGAAAGTAGGCAGTCGTAAAGTAATCTTTGCTTTCTTCGGGATTGCGATGTTGACCGTCCTTCAAGTCACGCGCCACAATTGCTCGGAAGGCGGGGTCGAGGATCGCTCCTGATCTTAGTCCGTCAAGTAGAGATGCAAATCGTGTGATTGCAACTGCAAATAGAAGTCCCCCGGATTTCAGGACTCTCCTGGCCTCGCGAAGTGCCATTTTCCGATCATCGGATTCAGTCAGGTGATATAGAGGCCCCATGAGCAAGACGATGTCCATGGTTTCGTCTGACCAGTTCAAGCTACGGGCATCGCCCTTCTGGATGCTTTCCAGAGGGTTCTTTCTTGCGCGTTCCTCAGCTTCCTTGAGATGTCGAGGGACGGGATCAACCAAATGGACTTTGTGTCCTTTCTCTGCGAGCCAGGACGAGTATGCACCTGGACCGCCACCGACATCGAGGATGTTGACGGGAGCCTGGGGCAAGTACCGTTCCAGAATCTGTTTCGAGCGCACGTAATCCAGGCGATGGGTGCCTTTATTGAATCGGGCAATTTCATTATAATAGGTCCCGTAGTACTCAAGGATAGCTGGATCGGGGGCGTACTGTTCAGGTTTCGAAGCCATTTGTTTTATTTATTCCTTTCTCGAAAGTGTCTGATTATCCAACTGAAACACCGTCAACTTCGATTTTCTCCCCGGGTTGTCCTATTTTAGTGAAATACTGTTCATAAAAGTCACTGGGCGATAAACCTGAACGGGTCAACATGTCGTATATCTCTCGGCGACTCAGGTTCGGATCTAGTGTCCATACTCTGTCCTGTACGCAAGAAACGCCTGTGACCTCACGCATGGCATCATCGATTCTTCGACGATGCCACCACGTAAACGGTTCGGGCAACCGATCTGGACTGAAATAGCCAACATCTAAAACCTCGTTCACCTGAGCTACCGGTTTGTCATTCTTCGGAATGGCCGCGTAAACGATCGCATGGTCACCGCCTGAGCGCCAGTTTGGACTCGAGTATATACCAACCAGGCGCACAAGGTCAATGTCGATCCCCGTTTCCTCTTTGACTTCGCGTATAGCTGCCTGTGCCGCGGATTCTCCTGAATCAATTGCACCACCGGGTAATGCCCAGACCTCGACATCCTCTCGCTTAATGAGCAGGACTTGCTCGTCTGAGACAACTACTGCACTGGCTCCGAAAGTTGGCACTGGTTTTTTCTCCTTTAATATTTTCGAGTCTTCTCTCTATTTCATACACCTGAAATTGCCCAGTGATTCAAATTTTTGGCCTCTCCCCTAAACCTTTTGCGTTTTGAGAAGAGGCCAGCAATTTTAAACCGAGACAGACTAATGGGTGTGGATCGGTGAAGGTGACCATAACATTTGACAATGTCTCTCGTTGTTTTGTTTTTATTCATTTCGTAGGGCATCGACAGGATTTGCAGAGGCTACTTTGAGTGCTTGATAGCTCACGGTCAACCAAGCAATAATAAATGATGCCCCACCTGCGAAAACAAAAACTTCTAACCCTATATTGATGCGATAGGCAAACGCGTTTAACCAAATTGTCATAAAGTAATAGGCCAAAGGTATGGCGAATACAAACGCAATCACCACCAACTTGATAAACTCTTTAGACAGCAATAAAATCAAATTGGTAACGGAAGCACCCAATATCTTTCTAATCCCAATCTCTTTGGTGCGCTGTTCCGCTGTAAAAGACGCCAAACCAAACAATCCCAAACAAGAGATAAAAATTGCCAAAACAGCAAAAGTGGTGGTCAATTGTCCCAGCATCTTTTCTCTGCGATACATTCGCTCAAAGTCCTCATCCATAAACCGATATGCAAGTGGATAGTTGGGGTTGAATTTTTTGAAAACCTTTTCCAAATTTGCCAATGCCTCGGCTGTTTGCCCTGCCCTGGTGCGTATATAAAGTTTGTTGAAAGAGGCTGGATCAATACGAATAATCAGCGGCTCAATTGACGTATGTACCGAACTAAAATGAAAATCTTCAACCACGCCAATTATCTCACCTTCATCTCCCCAAAATTTCAGAGTTTCGCCAATCGGATTGTCTATTCCCATCACATGTGCCATTTGTTCATTTACAACATAATTTGAGGAATCGGTTGCAACCACCTCAGAAAACGCTCTGCCGTGTACCACTTTCATTTTCATAGTTTCAACAAAATCAAAATCGGCGTTGATAATGTGAAATACAATTTGGGACTCTGGGTCTTTTCCATTCCATTTGGGATCGCTCGTTGAATGGCTAACGGATAGTGGATTTTGGCTGGATGCCGCCACGCTTTGAATGCCGGGCTGGCGCAGAAGTTCTTGCTTAACTGTTTCCAATTGTTGCTGTATTGGCCCTTCCAAACCAACAGACACCACATTCTTACGGTCCAGTCCCAGATTTTTGCTGAGGATATAATTTATCTGCTCATAAATCGTCAGTGTGCCAATAATCATCAAAATTGCCAATACAAACTGAAAAATCACAAGGCCTCGGCGTAAAAAAACAGCACCCGATCCCGATTTCAACGAACCTCGCAATACGCCGATTGGGTTAAAACCCGACAAATAAAACGCCGGATAGCTTCCTGAGATTAGACCTGTTACTAATGTAATACCTGAAAAGACCGGCAAAATGTGTATATCCAACCAATCAAGTGCAAGTTCTTCATGTGTCAGACCATTAAATACAGGCAAGAAAATTTCAACCAAACCTAAAGCCAAAATTGAGGCAAAAACCGTTATCAACATCGACTCACCCATAAATTGACCTATGAGTTCCCGCTTACTGGCGCCTATGGTTTTACGAACGCCAATCTCTCGTGCGCGCTGAGTAGATCGCGCCGTAGCCAAATTCATAAAATTAATACAGGCAATGCATAAAATAAACAGCGCAACAAATGTAAACATATGCACATACTCAATGCGCCCTCCAACGGACTTGCCATTTTTAAACTTAGAATACAGGTGCATATCCAACAAGGGGTGCAAAAAAACCGTGGCAGTTGTCCCTTTGTAATGGTCTAAGAGGACACGCTCGATCTTTGTGTTTACATCTTCCAGGGCAGTATCCTCTCGCAGTTTCACATAAAGTTGCAAACTGCTATTGCCCCAATGCTCAAGCCACTTGTTTTCGGCGACATAATCTTCTATTGGAAGCACGAATTCAAAACGCAGAGAGGAATTGCTATGTACATCTCTAAACACCGCTTTAATGATAAATTCTTTGCGATGATCAACCGTCAAACTTTGCCCGAGAATCGATTGACTCGCCCAATCTGGTCCAAAATATTTACCAGCCAATTTTTCTGAAATCGCAATGGCATTGGGTTCTGCCAATATCGTTCGAGCATCACCTTGCAAAAGTGGGAATGTAAAAACATTAAAAAAAGAAGGACTGGCATATATACCAGCTTCTCGAAATAATTGATTGCCTTTAGATAAGAGATGTCTTTGCCGGGTTATTAAAATAGCATGGGTAATCTCTGGGTATTCTTCTACTAACACGTTGGCCAGTGGCATGGGAGCAGAAGACCAGGTATAGATTTTATCATTTGCAGAGAAATTACGCATCACCCGATAAATCTGAGTGCCCTGTTCATGAAATCGGTCATACGTAATCTCATGCTTTATCCACATAAAGATCAAAAAACTACAGGCCAGCCCAACAGAAAGCCCCGCCATGTTGATAAATGAATACATCTTCTGTCGCGAGAAATTACGCAACGCAGTTGTGAAGTAGTTCTTGAACATCACATCCTCCATAAACTGTGCAGGCTGTCAAGTTTTCGTCCATTTTTTAAATGCTCATCAACTAAGATTGGTACTGAGGCGGGGGTTAATCTTCTGATCTCTGTCCCAAGACTTCAAGAAAATCCACATCATCTTTTACGTCTTCAAATTCAGAAAGATCAAGGAAGTATTTATAATATCCTCCTCGATTTAAAACATTGCGCTTTGTTGTTTGTTGAGCATATCTCAGGTGATACAAAGTCTGACTTCGATTTTTTTCGGAAGCCCAGATACAGGCGGCAAGAAAAAAATGCGACCCACCGCTATCATTTTGCTCTATGGCTATTTCCAGAAGCCTTTTGGCTTGTTTATATCTTTTTGCCCACATGAGACACGCACCCAAATCATGGGCTATCCAGGCAAGATCAGATGCGGATATTTTCTTTTCAGGATTTATGGCATTTCTCTCAACGAGAGAAATTATTTCCTCAGAAAGCTGGTCATATTGATCCCAAAAGCTCTGCTTGCGATAGACCTCAAGTTTTGTCGTAATTGCTCCAAGCCAGAACTGTATGTAATGCTTCCATTCAGGGTCTCGGTTTATCTCGTCAAGTCGATTGGCTTCCGTCATAGCTTCAGGAAATTTCTCTGCCATTGCCGCGACCTCAGATCCTGTACGTATAAATATGCAAAGATCCTGCCGGTCAATTTGGGCAGATTCCGTTTCTCTCAAAACATTGTAGTAGAGCTTAAACCAATCTTCGCCTTGGTTTTCTACTATCCAGCATCTGGCTTGAGTACTATCAAACAGGGTTTTCACCATGTGACCAATGGTCAATTCCTCACGCGCCCATTTGTAAAATGCGTTCTGTTCCTCAATTGCTTCGCTGTTCCGTCTCATAACTGCGAGCGTATCAACCAAATGCCAGTTTGACCAGAATCGCTCCTCTACATTGGGCGCAGCATCGATATATGTTCGATGAAGAGAAATGCGTTTCTCCAATCCTTCCTGTCCCAAATACCTGTAGATGTCGTCGGCTAAATGAACTAACTCTGGCGTCAAGCAGGAATCAATTTCAGTCTCAACTTCCAGACACATTTGGCGTAACGGAGAATCATCTGACGATAAGGGATTGGACTGCGAGTGTTCAAGAAATTCGCTGAGTCTGATACGCATTTCTTTAATATCAAGTGACATTGTTGTTTCCTTTCTTGAATCTGGATGCGTATTCATCCCAGTATTGTCGTGGTCTTGGTAAAGCGCGGTTCATCGAAATGCCCTCGAAATCTTTGCATCTCCATTCACTCATAACGCAGCGCGTCAACTGGATTGGCGCGTGCAGCACGGACGGCTTGAAAGCTGATGGTGCAGAACGCGATCAAAAGCACCAGCAGGCTTCCGGCGAGAAACACGCCTGGATCCAGATCAATTCGGTAGGCAAAGCGGTCGAGATAGGACCGGGTGAAGAGATATGCGGCAGGCCATGCCAGCAGACTTGCGACGATGATGAGCACCGCAAATTCTTTCAGGAGGAGAATTAGAATATCGCCAGATGATGCACCAAGGACCTTGCGAACACCGATTTCTTTGGTGCGGACTTCTGTGGTATAGGCAATCAGACCCAAAAGCCCCAGACAGGCGACAAAAATGGCCAGGCCCGAAAGATAGGTGAAGGCGTTCTGGGTACGCATCTCGCCGCGGTAGAAGTTGTTTAGAAACTCATCGACAAAGAGGAATTTGAAGGCGTGAGCCGGTACATAATCCTTCCAGACTGATGCGAGAAAATCCAGTGTTTTGGGCAGGTTGTCCATACGTACTTTGACGGTGACATAATCGTAATCTGGTCGATATCTAAGCATCAAGGGACGCACGGGATTGTGCAGACTGCTGTTGTGAAAGTCTTTGAAAATACCAACGACAGTGAAATCCCTCCCCCAAACGCGCAGGACGGTACCCGGTTTTACGCCGCCCAGTGTCTGAGCGGCTGTTTCGTTCAGGAGCAAGTTTAATTGGTCCTTGTCAGTTAGGGCCAACGGCCTGCCTTCGAGGATGGGGATGTCATAGACCTCGGTAAATTTATGATCCACCGACAAGAAGTGGACATTCACGGAATCCGTCAGGTCCAGCCGTCTCATTAGCGAGCGATCAGTATTATTTTCATAACCGGGCGGAGCCTGAGAAACAGTCGCGTCCAGAACGTCGGGACTTGCTTCAAAACGGTCTCGAATGCTTTCAAAGTGCTCACGCAAGCGTCGATCTTCTTTAAGCAGGGGCATTGTAATCAAGCCCTCTTTTGCAAACCCGAGGTCGCGTGTGCGGATATAGTTTGTTTGCTGCCAGGCAATGAGGGTACCAATGACGAGGGCTACCGAAATGGCAAACTGAAGAGTTACCAGACTTCGCCGGAGTTGGGATTGTCCGCCGATCTTCTGTCCTGATCCTTTTAAGACTTGTGCCGCGACAAAGGATGATAGGAATACCGCTGGATAGGCACCAGCAGTTAGGCCGACAAAGAGCGCGAGCAATGCAGCACCAACGACGGACCAGATGTTTATTTGTAAAGAAGAAATTAGTACGCTATTCACTATGGGAAGTGTTAGTTCGACAATGGCAAGTGCTAAAATAGCCGATATCCCGGCGAGGAGAATAGTCTCTCCGAGAAACTGGGTGACAAGCTGGGCGCGTGTGGATCCCACGGCCTTGCGCACACCAACCTCCAGGGCGCGGTTCGCTCCCCGTGCTGTGGAGAGGTTTACAAAATTGACACATGCCAGCGCCAAAATGATTGCCCCTACAAGGCCAAAAGCATAGCAGCGGTTGATGTCCCCCTGCACAAGGCCGTCCTGCTGGTCCAACACACCCATCTGCAATTGGAAATCGCGTCGGGCATGCAAATGCTGACGACGCAAAGGCATAAGGTCGTAGGTGTCACGCGGATCAGCGCCATTGCCCAGATGGCGGCGTGCAAAATCATCCAGCTTGGGACGAAGAGATGATAGGGAAGCATCAGGCGCGAGCCGAACAAAGGTTTTTAGAACGAGCAATCTTGTTGTGGGAGACCACTGCCTTCTCCAGGGTGGACCTGCGGAATCGGGGATTCCCTCATAAGTGACTAACAGGTCAAACACAAACTCACCCGACGTGGTAGCTGGCTGATCGCGGAGAATACCGCCGATGTTGAAGTCGCCTTCCACCCACTTGTAGTAAATCTTGAGCGTTCGCCCGATAACTTTAGTGGTGCCAAAGAGCTTTTGTGCAAAACTTTCTGTGATATAGACGGTTCCAGGTGTTAATTCGGGTGGCTGGCTGCCGTCGATCAAGGGAAAGGTGAAAAAGCGCAGGAAGTTGGGATCGGCCACAGTACCGCGCACATCGAAGCCGCGATCTTCAAGACCAGCCCACATGGGCCGCGTGATGAAGTGAGTCATATCTTCAATTTCGGGCAATTCATTGACAAGTGTGGAGCCAGCCCGATATTGAGTGCCGAATGGATAGTATGGAAGGTTGCCACCTGATGGGTGTACAAGCCTTAGCACGCGATGAATGCGGTCTATGTCCCGATGATAGGCGTCATAGCTGAACTCGTGCTGCAAGAACAGACCAACGAGGATACAAGCCGCCATCCCCACGGCAAGGCCAAGGATGTTGACGAGCGTGTAAAGGCGGTGCCGAAAAAGATTGCGGAAAGATGTGCGGAGATAACTCAAAACCATTTTGACCTCCCATCTTGAAGCGTTGGTTATTTAATGTTTTAATGCCTCCACAGGATTAATATGAGCAGCTTTCAATACCTGAGGTATCACAGAAAATATAGATATCGTAAACGCACATATTCCGCCTACTAAGAAAGGAAATATTGTCATGTCAATGCGATATGCGAATCCTTGTAGCCAGCTCATGATAGCCATATAAGAGATGGGTCCTGCCAATAGGTAGGCAATTAGAAAAAGCTTAAAAGACTCTGTAAGCATTAACATGATGATATTGGTTTCTGACGCACCCAGTACTTTCCGAATCCCTACTTCCTTTCTCCTCTGTTCGGCCAAAAATGAAACAAGGCCCAAAAGCCCCAAACAAGCTATAAAGATGGACAGCATAGAGAACACACCAATAGCTTTGCTCAATTGGCGTTCATTTTCATATTGCAGCATTAAATCATCATCCAGGAAAGTATAACTGAAGGGACGCGAAGGTAAAAACTGTTCCCAAGTCTGCTTCATAAATGCTACTGTTTCGTCGAAGTATTCAGGTGAGACTCTGAGATAGAGTATTTTAGCAACATAATCACTGGGACATAATACCATAGGTTCAATAGGTTCATACAAAGATTGCGTGTGATAGTTTTTTACGACACCTACAACGACACCTGATTTCTGCTCTTTAAATCCGAATCTTTTGCCTATCGGTGCTGTCCATCCCAGTGCCTTAATAGCTGCCTCATTGAGGATATATTCCTGTTCTCCTGAAAAAAAGTTACTTACAGCATTTTTTGAAAAATTTCGGCCCGCAATTAGTTCAATGTCAAAAAACGGAATAAAGTCTTCGTCAACCTCGTTTATTTGCATCCACCTCTCGTTTTGTTCACCTTGATAAGCACTGAAGGAATTAAGAGGCGCATCTATGCCGTGCTTAAAACGCGATATGGTGGCTTTGGTAATGTTCGGATGTTGCAAAAATGCTTGTTTTACAATATTATACCTTTTATTCAGGGAATCGTTCATGCCGTCTGGTGATTTGCGATGTTCCCAGAAGATCGGCATTGCGATTACCTGGTCTTTGACGAAACCAAGGTTCTTATTTTGAATATAGTGTACCTGTCCGAGCACAATAAATGTCACAACAATCAAGACGATTGAGATCCCAAATTGAAATATGATGAGGGCTTGCCGTAGCACCTTACCTCGGGATCCTGTATTAAGCCTTCCCCTCAGTGTTTCTATAGGTCGAAAGTGTGATAAATAAAACGCCGGATAAAATCCTCCTATAAGGCTTACCAATAGAGCCAATCCCAGAAACTCCAGTATTAAACCACTGTTGAAATCCAGGGAGAGATGGATTCCCGCATAGGTATTAAATATTGGAAGTGCGAGTTCTACGATGCTAATGCCAATAATTAAACTTATAACTGCCAGTAAGGATGATTCTCCTATGAACTGACATATCAAATTTTTTCGACTGGCACCAACGACTTTCCGAAGGCCAACTTCCCTGGCCCTGTTTGCGGACCGTGCAGTTGCCAAATTTGTGAAGTTGATACAAGCAATAAGCAAAATAAAAATTGCTGCAAAAAATACTGTGTTAATTTGTGTGATGTTACCCTGGGGTATCTTACCCTCTGATGCATACGTATGCCTGAGATCGTAATCCCGTTTGGAATAAAGATAAACTTCCTCTAAAGGTTGTAAGAAATACTCCATGGTTACGGCAATCTCCCGTCCCATATGACGTTCAATGAATGCGGAAAATTTAGATTCGAGAGAGGCTGGAGAAATGTCCTTTTTCAATAGTACAAAAATGGAAAACGCACGCCATCTGGCTCTGGGCCGCCATTCATGCCAGGTGGTAAATTCTGGGTGAACAGAATAGGAAAGAAAATCAAATTGCAATGTGCTATGCGTTAAGACATCGCGCATGATACCGGCAATCGTATAATCACCCTCGACGTAACCTTCCCCTACATTGATCACTTTTCCAATTGGGTCTTTTTCGCCAAAAAACTTTTTTGCGGCTGATTCGGTTATCAAAACCGAGTTGGGTTGTAATAACGCTGTTTTATCTCCGCGAATAAGAGGAAACGTGAAAATATCCAGAAAATTGGGATCGGCGAGGCAAAAGGCTTGATTAAAAATCTTATCCTCGTGTTGAATCCATTCACGACGTATCATAGTGCGAACGGCTGCCTCAACTTCGGGAAGATCTTGAACCAGTGCAGGGCCTGTCGCGCCAGACAATCTCCAATCATATACTTTTTCCCCATTTTCAGACTTATATGCTCGAATCACACGATAAATTCGATCCCGATTCACATGCTGGCTATCATAGCTATCTTGATCCTGAATAAATAGCATGATCAAGATTACAGAGGCGATACCTATTCCGAGTCCAATGATGTTTATAGCGGAATAAAATTTATACTTGAGCAAGTTTCGAACTGCTATGAGGATATAATTGCGAAACATCTTAATATCTCCTTTGGAGAACTCAATTCTACAAAAGGTTGATCAGGAATACCTGAATAGATGGGTTTGCCATCTCGATAAGGGGCTTTGCTGCGTTTGATTGAATAGCTTCAAAGAGGCCCGTGCGTCCAGGCTTTCAGATGGTTGCAATGGGTTGCAAAAGGTGTATTCGAGTCCACCTCTGTCTTCTTCAAGCGCGTATGATTCCAAACAGTGCATCAGGTCTGATCGCTCAAGATCAAATGGAACACAATCCGTGGTCGCCAGAACGCCTTCGTGATGGAATCCTGGAACGTCTTTCTCCAAATTGGTAATCCGTGGCATGCCGTACTGATAGGAGATACTGAGGAATACACAACCTCCGCTTACCAGGAATTCTCTGACATCGCGCAGAACGATTCTCCTGAACTCGAATCCGTCATCGTTCTCACTGGACGGTGGGTTGGCCAATATAAAATTCACTTTTCCTTTCAGGCTTTCCAATTCACGTCGGTCCGTATCGGAAAACGGCTCGAAGGCGTTAGAGCGCATGAATTTGGTTTTTGCTTCGACTTTGTTCAACCGCGCGTTCTCGCTGGCTGTCGCCATATTGTCTTTTGAAATGTCAAATCCAACCACGCGGTTCACGTCCTGAATCCGACTGGCAGCGATGGAGAGACATCCGCCGCCGCATCCCCAATCGATGCCAATGCCTTGAAACAGGTGTTTGTGTACGCCGATGGCCTCGATTGAGATACGAGTGGCTGGGGTAATAGGAGACGTTTCGGGTGGATGTTGAAGCGTGATTTCGCCAAGTCCATACGTCGCATCGTCTCCCAAAGTGGTCTGGTGTCTTGATGGATGTTCCATTGGGTCTTCTTCCTGCAAGGGAATTCTTGACTACTGCCATAATGTGAGGAGAAAGAAGGCCCCGTCTCAAGGCTTCTGTATTGCATCAATAAGCGACCGGGTTATTTCATCAGGACGATCTGTATCTCTTTCTTCATCAGTTGGATGAAGTCAACATTGTTGGGATCAAATCCAAAATGCCTGTATCGTATTTTTCCTTCTGTGTCAATAACTATTAAGACGGGAATGCCTTCAATTTCGAAAAGTTGGCCCATACCCGTATCAAAAATAACGGGAAATGTGTAACCCTTTTTTTTCATGAATTTTCGGACGACATCTTTGGATCGATCCTGACTAATTGTGAGAAAAGCAACAGATGGTTCGTCCTTGTAAAGGTTCACTAACTCTTGAAAATATGGCAATTCTGCTAAACAGGGTCCACACCATGTAGCCCAAAAGTCAAGTATTAGAACTTTGCCTTGATAGTCTGACAAAGAGACTTTTTTCCCCTTAAGGGTCTCCGCCTGGAAATCTGGCGCAGGCATACTTTTTTTGATCTGTGCTTCCGAGATTAGTTCATCAATAGTGACGACTTTTTTTCAGGAACAGATGTCTTAAGCCCAGTAATTCGGCTTCCCAAACGCTCGGCAAACTTACGCACATTCTTATCTTCTCTTTCTGCCAAACTATTTGCGTATGCGACCAGTGCATCATCCCACTTTTCTATCTTTTCGTATGCTCTGCCCATCCAGAAATAGCCTTCAGCATCTAAAGCGGAATCGCCCATTTTACCAATTGCTGACGACAAATGCTGAATCGCTTCAGTGTAATCTTTTTTGACAAATTTGGCACGTCCAAGCAAACTTTCATAATACGCATACAATTCTTCAGAGGTCTTTGAATATTCGCTTTGGCTGCGCGGGTAATCACTTCCGTGAGTACGTCCCCACAACTGGCCTGGATTATTGAATTTTTTAGCCTTGTTAAGCAATTGGATCGCTAATGGAATCTCTCTTTCTATTTGTATAAGTTGAAAGCCCAGATATGAATAGATGTTGAAGTTTCTTGAATTGGAATTCAAAGCCTGAACAGCTACATCTGTTGCTTTGGTTGTATCCGATTTGATCCAGTGGTCATAGAGAAATTGGTATGCGAATAATGGTGACCGGCGATCGAAAAAAGGAGGACGGATTTGGGTTATTTTTTCGGCCAGATCTACAGCCTTTTGAGGATTTGTTTTTTCATAAGCTTGATACAAATCCAAATATATATCAGTAAAGACGAAATCCGTTTGTTCCATTAAAGTCATCGTCTTTTCCAGCAATTCTATTCTTTTTTCGTCGTTTTCTTCTGAAGACGCAAGTTCGCGATAAGCCCTGCAGGCATCAATTGAATCTGGATATGACGTGATGATTTTACGATACAGGTCTTGTGCGCGCTCAGGTTCTCCCATGGATGCAAACAACCCTGCTTGTGCCATAATCAATTCGATTGAATGGGGCTGGATTTTTAATCCTTTTGAAAGGATATCTTGAGCTTTTTCATAATTCGGACGGTATGCCGAAAGCAACTGAGTATAAGCGGACGTAAAGGTTGAATCTATACCTATTGCTTGCTCCAGTAATTCAATTCTTTCGTCAGAATTCCGATCAAGAATACGAGCTAAGAGAACATATAGAACAGAGCTAAGAGAACATATAGAACAGCATTGTGGGGGTCTTTTTTGATCCGTTCTCTGTATTCGGTGCGTATTTCTTCCTTTCTCTCAAAGAAAAAGAACTCGACATTCTGGTAATATTCATGGGCTTTTTGAAAATTTGGATCTAATTCGATAGCTTTTTTGAATGACTTGCCGGCTTTTTCCCATTCGCCTTCGTAGAGGTAATCAATCCCTTGATTAAAAACCGTTTCCGCGGACTCAGTAGAAAATGCGGTATTCAATGGTGCAAAGGCGAGCAGAAAAACAAATACTTTAATTGTTTTATACATTTTATCTTCTCCTTTTTTTCAGTCGAGCAGGTGGATGAAAAAAAATGCCCTCAAAATCTTTGCCTCTCCGTTCACTCATCCCGCAGCGCGTCAACTGGATTGGCGCAGGCCGCACGCCAGGCTTGTCCGCCCACGGTCACGAGCACAATTCCCAGTGTCAATAGTCCCGTGGCAATGAACATAAGTGGTCCCAGTTCGATGCGGTAGGCGAAATCATTGAGCCAGGAGGACATCAGAAAATACGCTACCGGCCATCCGATCACATTGGCTATGATAGTTAGCCACAGAAAATTGCGGGTTAGCAACAGAATGATATTCCCCTCCGAAGCACCGAGTACCTTGCGAATGCCGATCTCTTTGGTGCGTTGTTGTACGGAAAACGCGATCAATCCGAGCATCCCCAAACAACTGATAAAAATTGACAGCGCGGCAAAAATCCCGCATACCTTTTGCAGTGTTATCTCCGATCGGTAATACGCATCGAGTACTTCGTCGAAGAATTGATACTCAAAAGGTCGGGTTGGCAAAAACTGCTTCCACACGCTTTCCAGCGTGGCGAGTTGCGCCCTCAGGTCCCCGGGTGCCAGGTGTACGGCAATCCGGTTCACACTGGTGGAGTTTTGCAAGATCATGGGTGCAATGCCATAGTGCAGCGACTGGTTGTGATAATCCTTGACCACGCCGATTACCCGGCTTTGAACCCGGCCATTAGTAGAAAAAAAAGACTTGCCCACAGGATCGTCCCATCCGAGTTCCTGCGCGGCTGTCTCATTGATCAGCGCGGAAACTTCCCATTTGTTCTCGTCGATTTGGCGAAAGGCAGGCATACCAATCAGGTTCCTGCCCGATGCAATGGACAATCCAAACAGATCGAGATAACTGTCGTCAATGCCGTTCCAGTAGAACTTGAATGTCTCATCGCCATGCCCTTCGGCGCGCAGAATGCGTCTATCTGGACCGATTTGCCCAGGCGTCAGGTGAAATGCTGATGCTTTTAACACACCCGGCTGTGCGCGCAATTCATTGAGGATTGTTTTCGCCTGTGGCCGCAGTCCGCGGTCTTTCAAAAAGAACGGCAGAATGACGGTGTGTTCCTTTTCAAATCCCAGTTCTTTGCTACGCACGAACGCAAGCTGACTGTACACCACCAGTGTCGTGATGATCAAGACCACAGCCACACCGAACTGCAGGACAACCATCACTTGATTCAAACCCATGCGCCGAGATTGCAGCGTGCCTTTTAACGCGCGAACCGGCTCAAATGCCGATAAGACAAATGCCGGGTAGCTTCCGGCGAGCAGGCCCGTGCCCAATAATACACACAGCGACAGTGCCAGGACGAATGCCGAACCTGCGTCGGTCAAATGCAGATCGATACCCATGAATTTATTAAAAAAGGGCAGGGCATCGATGGCAAACAAGACTGCCAACACACCTGCCAATAAGACGATGAGCAGGGACTCGCCCAAAAATTGACCCATCAATTGCAACCGCGTTGCACCCACGACCTTGCGCAGGCCAACTTCGCGCAGCCGGTTGGCTGACCGCGCCGTTATCAAATTGATGTAATTGATGCAGGCGATCAACAGCACCAGCAGCCCGATGAATAGCAGCATATAGCAGCGCGTGATGTCCCCGGCTTTGAGCTCCGCGGTGCCGTAATCTTGCATCGAGTACAAATGGATGCGGTCGAGCGGTTGTAAATAGAAATCATAGCGTTCAGGACCGGCAAGCTGGTGATCGGCAGCAAAAGCGTGTAGTTTTTTTTGCAGTTCAGTAACATCGGCTCCCTGGCGTAATAATACATAGGTCCGCAACGGTCCGATGAACCAGGTCGAGGGCCACTCTTCCCACACCTGTATTCGCCATCGGTTTTCTGGATATTTATCCGATGGTTGTGGATATGTGGTGGTGAGAAAATCGAATTGTAGCTTGTCATTTGATGTCTTTGGTTGATCCTTCAGGATACCGGTAACCGTAAAATCGCCCTTAAACCATTTGTAGTGAATATTGACGGTCTTGCCTATCGGGTCTTCATCGCCGAACAATTTGTGGGCCAATGTCTGGGAGAGAAACGCGGTATGGGGATCGTTTAGTCCGGTTTTGGGATCGCCGACCACCATTGGTAGGGTAAAAATGTCGAACATCTCCGCATCGGTTATGCAAACGCGCGTATTGAAACCGCGATCTTCGTTAGATGCCCACATATCTCTTACGAGCATCCGGGTCACTGCCTCAACTTCGGGAAATTTGTCGCGCAAATGAGGGGCGACGGGCTTTGTTCCCAGGTCGTAGCGTTCGCCGCTGACATCCTGGAGTTTTCGGATGACTCTGTAAATGCGGTCGCTCTTTTCGTGGTGCTGGTCAAAACGAAACTGATAACCCACATACAATACCGCCAATAACATGCACGCAATACCCACAGCCAATCCGAGGATATTCAGGAGTGAATAGAAGGCGTGCCGGCGCAGATTTCTGAATCCAACGGTGAGATAATTCCAGATCATATTGGGCCTCCACTGTGTTTTACCATTACTGAGCATAGCTGAGGATTATACAATTATTAAGCAAAAACTGTGCCGAAAAAGTCAAATACTGATATAACAATAGGTTACGAAAAATCACCTGATTTTAGCGTCTTAAAAAGTGTCCGATTTTGATACAGTGGTGTCCGAAAATGAACACTTGATCGTAGAGAAATGCTTGAGATGCTTTTGATTTATGGGGCTTCTTTCGCACTTGAGTTGTGAAAAATTCGTGAACCTTATGCCAAAAACTGAATCTATTGTTATGAACGCGCGAATCGGAGTACTCTGATGAATGATTTATTATCAGGCGATAAGATCCTGGTCGATAAAGCCTGTAGTGGCGATGAGAGCGCATTTGCCGACCTGATTAACCAGCACCGATCTCTGGTATTTGGCGTTATATGGGCTGTGCTGCAAGATGCTGATGATACCGAAGACGCGACTCAAGAAACATTTATTCTCGCCTATCGGAATCTCAACCAACTCGATGATGTTGGCAAATTCTCATCCTGGCTTTATACCATTGCGCGCAACGTGGCTCTCAAATGGGTGAGAAAGCGAACGCTTGAGGCACGGGGATTATCAAGGGTGCAGGAGTACCAACAGCTTGAGTTTGTGCATCCTGAGAAAGCGGTGGCGCCACAGTACGCATCTGCTCTGAAGCGGGCTTTCAAATTGCTTTCTCCAGCGGATCGGACGGTTACTACGCTTTTTTATCTGGTTGGATTACAGCAGAATCAGATTGCCAGTATCCTCGGTATTCCGGTGGGTACTGTCAAGAGTCGGTTACACAGATCGCGGAAACAACTCAAAAGGAGGCTTTTAGTCATGGAAAATAGAACATTTGTCGATGGTGAAAACCAGGAAGATTACGGACGCAGGGTCATTAGTGGAATGAGAGGGGTTATCCACTGGCAGAAATTGATTGAGGGAGATGGATTGGCAGATTGGCGACCGGCAAAGGGACATACCGAAGCGTCTTTGCATCAGGTTTGGACGCGCACGGACGATGGCATCGTGGGTGAAGCAGACCCTTCAAGTGACAACGATTCTCCGCTTATCATAGGTGATTCTTCCTGGGGAAGTTATGAGCTGTCGCTTCTCATCACACCCATTTCAGGCGGCAATGCTCAGGTTTTCTTTAGAATGTCCGAAGACGAACGGTGCTGGTATTTGCTGGATTTCTTATTGGGCTGGCAGGCTGTCGCCATTAGCAAGGTCACTCCCGAGGGACTAACAAAGCTCAGTGTGGTCAACTATCCCATTGAACATGGACAGGAATACGATGTGCAAATCGCCGCCCGGGGCGCGTCTCTTACTTCATATATTGATGGCAAGCTGGTCAATCAGGTGACCGATTTTAGCTATCAATCAGGACCGATTGCGCTGAATGTATGGGAATGTAAAACAGCTTTCCGAGACCTTCGATTCCGTCTCTTGCATTGAAGCGCATATTAAAAAAGGGGACCGGATGATCGATCCCCTTAAAAATTTGGTGCATCAAATTTTGTAAACCCTGCAGGCGACCACAGGTTATCCCTGAGTGCGCTTGTCTCTGAAAGAGGCGATTCCAAATATGATTACCGCTGCTACGAGTATCCCCAGGGTCCAATTTGAAGGCAAGGACAATGCGGGTACACTATGAGAACACCAAGAGAACCTATAAAACGACGGAAAGACATTTGACCTTTTCGCCATTTTATATATCCCACTACTTGATACGCAAACAGAACGCCTATAGCAAGGATCAGCAAGATCGTATCTATGGTTTTCCTCTCCTAAGATAAATGCTTTGAAGTCTTCCTGTACTTCCATTTCCGATATTACTGTTTATCCGTAGCTTTTCTGAAACATCTGACTATACCATCCACAGATATATAAAGAATAGCGATGCCACCCACAAAAACGGGTAGCCTGTGTTCACTTAGTTCTCCAAGTGCTGTATCATCGTAAATGATAGCAGTGTATCCGAGAAATATCCCTGTCATAAGCCCGACGCTCGCCATAATGATCGTAATGATTTGTGGAAGGTCAGGTTTCTTTTTTTTATAAAAGACGATACAGGTGTAAATAATCGAAAGTAATGCACCGAGAATTAGGCCGATTTTTTGTATGGTAAGCGACATCTATCCCCTGCTTCCAACCTTGTATCCACAGAAAACACCGACAGCACCTCCGATGGCAATTCCCACTGGCCCAAAGGGACTGCCAAGTACCAGGCCACCTATAAATCCTGAAACTGCGGGTGTGTATGAAGCAAGGGGAGAGATTTGTGGTTGCCGGTACAGATTTTTATGATCAACTGATGCTGTGTTATCTGTTTGCTTGTGCTGATTTTTGCGATCAAATAATCCCACAGTAAATCTCCTTATTGGCCTGCGATGGGTAGAAAACCTAAAACTTTAGAGACAGGAGTTTAATGTCGTAAAACAGAATGGGATGGCTTTCTTATTTGAGAACCATATTGCAGTTATCGACTTCTACTTGAGAATTATCTTATGGCTATATGGTCTCTTTAAATAATACCCAAAAAATACTTGATAAACAAACGGATTTTGTTTGTTTCGTATTACCACCCGTGAATCCCGTGCCCCTGGTCTGGAAACCAGATTACATCTACGAGGAATGCAATTCCTATCGCAAATACAAATCCCACGATTAACCCATAACAACACGGGCGCACCCGCCGGTAGAGCAAGATCCCTCCGAATTGTAGCACCAGCAGCTTGGCCAGCCATACCAAGAAAATGTCCAGAATATAAATGCGCATGTACCAGCTATACATCACCATTAATCCCATGGGATGGAGGGGCCACCAGGGGATCCTCGCCTGAAGTACGGCAAATATTAGTGCCCCCAGAGTACCCAACAAATACACGCCGGTCTTTTCCAGATCTGGAACAGACCGATCTGTATCGCCAACCGCCCCGGCGATAATATTGTACCGTTCTCGTGCCGAACCCTCCAATGCCCAGGAATGAAAGCTGGCACCGCCCCAGGTATAACACAGCCAGACCGTATAAGAAGCGCCAATGATCACTCCGAGAAGAACGCCGATCCAGATCAATCGGTTTGTCTTTGTCGAGCCCGCCATTGTCCGGTCTATATTGGGTAGCGCTGTCGGCACGCGCCAGCCTGCCAGCAAACGGTGATTCACCATATGCGTGCTTACCAGCGTGGGTGTGGACATATTGCGCGTGCCCACAAACATATCGCCCAGTATGGTCGTTCCACCTGCCCAAAAGGGAAATAAATAGGCGAAACCAGTGGCAGCCACGAGCTTCATCGATACAAAAAGGCCGATCCAGAATGCCGCCATCCACAATATCAGTGTTGATGGGCTATTTCCCGACTGATAAAGCCAGAATGCCATATATATCAATCCGCTCGCAAGCACCAGAAAAGTTCCTCGAGGAGACAGAATCATTGTCTCGGACGCTTCTCCTGCAACTGGACTGCGAACCTGTCTCCACACGCGTTTCAGATGCCCGCGTGCTGCCCATATCGCCCAGAGAGTTAGTCCCAACATCGCCCCGTTCGAAAAAAGGTTCACAATGACGCCTGCATCGGCTTCTTGCCCGCTCATTCCCACTGTGAACCCCACGCGATTCATGGCGTATTGTGCCCCCAGTCCTACGAGATAAACCGACCAGATGCTGAACAGAATGTTCAGATCGCACAGAAAAGTAAATCCCATCAGGGTGGGCAGAATGCGATAGGAGAAGGCAAATGGTGGCAAATACCGGGACAGGGGTGCCCCTCTGCGCCCGGTTCGCCCGAACATGGGGTCAAAAATTGCAATGCGTGGAAAATCGGGGATAAAATATTCTCCGATGTTCCACAAAAGGGGTAGTGCTGCGATAAAAAATCCCGCCCAAAATGCCTTATTTTGCATAAAGGCAGGCCAACCCGGTTTTCGATCAAATCCTTCGGTGAGTTCCAGGGATACTTCGGCCAGGGGATAGACCAGGCGCTCGTGTTGCGCCCATTGCTTTTGAAATAATGCGGTTAATCCCAATCCAATGGCCGTGATTGCCAGGGCGATAGATCCCGCCCAGAAAATCGGTCCCAACCACGCGCCCCAGGGCACGCCGGACCATATTCCCTGATAGAAGCCATCGACTACACCCGGAGTGTCTAACGGCAGCATCCAGTTGGGCAAATCGTCAAAATATAACTCTTCCCAGCGGTTCTCTGGCGACGCAAAATAACGCGGTGCAGCCATCATGCCGGCCCACTGCGTTGCCCAGTTAAAACCGGCGAACAAACCGCCTACCCACAAGAGACAAAATAGCACCCGCATCTCTGTTGCAGACAAGGACAACTGGGGCCAGAAACGCTTCAATACCGAATTGCCCAAAAGCCAGAATACAAAGGGCAATAATACGGTCATTGGCAGATTGGACATTGCCAGGAGACCGGATCGCGTGCTCAATTCCACATAAGTTGACATCGCACACGCAAATACCAGCGTACCTACCATCGCCAATACAGCTGTCTTGCGGACCCGGTTCTCGGATTCTGTATCTGGGGTTTCAACGCGAATAGGCGTTTGTAATTGAGCCATGAATTGAATAAAAAAGGAAGAGATATAAAACGAATACGGAGTATATACGGCAAAAGACCGGTGATTACTCCCAACGGTAGAGCAGTTGGGCTTCTTGGTGGTCAAGCCACCTGACTTTGTAATCCCAAAGTCAATATGTTTATCGCAGCATTGAGGTCTCTGTCTGCTGTATAGCCACACTTTTTGCAATGATGCACACGATCAGAGAGTGCTTTCTTCTCGCGGTGCCCACAAGAAGAGCAATCTTGTGAGGTGTATTCAGGATCAACGGCCTTGAATCCAATACCAGCCTCTTCCGCTTTGTATTCGAGACAATGCCGAAACAGTGACCACGCTGCATCTGAGATGCTTTTTGACAAGCGACGATTCTTTTGCATCTTTTTAGTGTCTAACTTTTCTGTTGCAATAAAGCCATACTTATTTACTACTTTCCGAGCTTCTTGATGAACAAAATCATTCCGTCTATTACGGATACGCTCATGCACTCTGGCAACAGTTTTACGCGCTTTCTCTCGTTTCTTTGGCGACGCTTTTTTCACTTTGTCCCACTTGCGCTGTGCTTTGGCAAGCACCTTTTCCTCTTTCCGAAAAAAGCGAGGATTGGCTATCTTCTCTCTGTCAGAAAACATAGCAAAATTATCAAGCCCCACGTCAATGCCAACGGCGGGACCAGCGTCTGTTTTTTCAGGCGCGTCGCCTATATCACAAGAGATAGTAACAAACCACTTGCCCGTGGCTGTGCGCCTGAGCGTGCAAGACTTAGGCATACCCTCAAGGGGTCTGTGCTGCACAATCCGAATACAGCCTATCTTACCCAATCGCAAGCCCTTCTCGTCCAGTCGGCATCCGTTGGAAAACTGAGGATAGGTGATAGAATCATAGCGATTCTGACCTTTGTATCTGGGAAAGCCTGCTTTCTCACCCGTCTTTGCCCGCGCTTTAACACGACGAAAGAACGCCTTGAATGCAAGATCAACCCGTACCGCGACCTGTTGCAACACCTGACTATACACTTGCGTAAATTCAGGTCGTTGTTTCTTCATCAATGGAATGGTTTTTATCTGGTCATAGCAGGACAAAGACTGATGCTTTTGCTGCCATGCTTGGACTCTTGCACAGACAAGCTGGTTATACAGCAAGCGACATTCTTCAATGTGAGCCAGTAGGATTTTCTCCTGTTTCTTCGTCTGGCGCAGTCTGTATTTGAAGGACTTAAGCATAATAAAAATATACACTTATGAGCGTATTTCGTCAACCCATTTTTCGCCTGTCTGCGTGCGGTGACGCACAGGCAGGTGGAATGAGCGGACGAATCACAATGACTCACCGCCCACAATCCCTTGATGATTGTGCCCCAACGCTCTTGCACCACCCCATAAGCATGTCCCTGCGAAAGCAGGGATTCGTAGAGCCACTCTTTATACCATCGCTAAAGCCGATGGGGTTTACGGGCTATCTGATAAGGCTCAAGAAAAAAATAGGCACCGACGGATAAGATACGCTCCGTCAGGTGCCTATTAAATGATGGTGCGAAACCAGCCCCCAGCCCCTCTCTTATTTATCTGCGTTCATCTGCGTCATCTGCGGATCCATATTGAAAACTCACCGCTCTACTGGTTTGTTCACCGCTCACGAGATCCGTAATCTGAATCTCCAGCACATTAACACCGCGCTTGACCTTTTGTAAGTCCAGTTCGACGTATTCGCGCGTGCGCGTATCCGTGCCCACCTGTTCATAACTCACGGATACCTGCGGTTTGCGGTATTTGATAAACGCGCTCAATCCCGTGGCAACCGAACCCAGAATACCAGATATTGCCCTGGGGTTGTATCGAATTAGATATTGCACTTTATAGCGAGTCTGACCAAATGGGTCCTGCTTCAAATTGTAGAGTTCAAAATAAACATAAACCTTTTGCGATCCGGCATACGCTCGAGAAGGCATTGGCACGACCCAGATGTCTTCCTTCAAAAACCGGGTGTTCGACGGCTTCTCGCCGATGTCATAAGCCAGTTCAATATCGCTAATCTGAAGCGTTTCCTGCGCGTAATCCCGCACATCCACGGCCTGTTTATAAAGCCCCACCCGTCCCGAATTCATATCTTTGAGTTGTACCTGAAGCTCGTATTTGCCCGGCGGAATATTCAGTGTCAATACATCGGGCACAAATACGCCTTTAGCCCGGCTAAACCCCTCGTTTTGGGGGCGTTCGTACAAAAAGACCTCGGCTTCTCTGTAAATATGCGTATGGCCCGCGTCGGCCAGTGCCAATGCCGCCTGTACCCGGATATAGTCCTGTTCTTCTGCTTGTCCGATTTTCACTTCTCCTGGTGGCACGCCGTAATAGACTTCCAGCGTGGTCTGCTCGCCGGGTCCTCGGAAAGCGGCCAGGTCGTAAAAAAAGTGCAGCGGGGCTTTGCCTATTCCCGGGCGGTAATAATCGGGCGTCTTGTTCTGGACCCGTTCGAACATCACTGCTGGGGCGTGTTCGGTCAGGCGTCCGATCTTGCTGATGACCCGTTCTCCTGTGGGCGTGGTTGGCATTGGGGCAAATTCAAATCGACCGCTGGAGAGTTCGTCGGTAAAGGTGAACTCCACGCCGCGCCCGAGTTGTGTGTAGGTCCATGCCTCCCAGGGTACAGCCTGTAATTCTGAGTCGAGCGTTACGGGCGCGTAATCTTCAAATCCAAACCGGGGATTCACCCGCCAGGCCTCGTTGCGCTGGTTCACGAATTCCGATTCGCCAGGTACGTCCTGAAATACCTGGGCTTCGAGGCTCTCCAGGCCCCCCTGTTCTGCCTGGGTCACCAGCACATCGTCTTCCCCGTCCAGATTTGACGCGGGCGCTTCTCCTCCCGGGCGAGCCAGCGTTGCTTCGAGCAATTCGTCTGGGGCGTTGAATGTCACGCTGGTGCTATAGGGATCGCGCTGCACCTTTACCGGAAAAACCGGACCGCTAAACGTCAGGTACGCAGCCTCTGGGCCGTACATATCGACCGCCATTTGTGTGCGCACTGCCTCGACCTCAGGGCTTACACGCACCTGCCGCTCGATAGACCGGGCGCGGTGATCGGGTTCTCCATAGCGGATATAGACCTCCCCGCGCTTGTCCCAGAGTTGTTCGTATTTGGAGAAGAATGTCCGCGCGTACCACACCCGGCGATAGTGCTCAATGATCCGCTCGTTGATCCCGGTCAGAATATCGGGGTCCCGTCGCCTCCAGAATCCTTTCAGATAGGTCTGTCGCTCGCCTTCATCGGATAGGGCCTTATAGGCCTGGCGCTCTTTTCCGGAGGCCACGAGAGAAATATCGATATAATGCGCCCGCTCCGCCTCGTCCTGGTGCTGCAAATAACGCTCAAAATGTTCCAGCGCAGCCTGGTAATGTTCCAGAAAGAAGTAGCTCTGCGCAGTTAGAGGCAGGAGCTGGACGGCGTCGGGATGGGTCTTCAGATAGGGGATGATATACCGCTCGATTTTGTCGTATTGCCCTGCCTGAATGCAGACCAGCCCGAAAGAATAAAGCCCCTCCGGGTTGTCTGGCTCCAGTTTCAGGTATTGCAAATAGTATGTGATCGCCTTTTCGTGGTCCTCTCGAAACCGCTCGTAGAGTTCGCTCAAAAGTCGATAGGCCGGCGCGTAATCCGGGTCGAGTTTGGTCGACCGTTTGGCTTCCCCCACTGCGCGTCGAAAGTGATATACGGCTTCCAAACCCTTTGCCGGTCCTTCCACATAGGCCATCCCCAGCCCGACATAGGCGGGGACAAAGGTCTTGTCCAGTTTTTTGGCCGCCTTAAAGGCCTTCTCGGCAGCCTCGTAATTTTTCGCTTTCAAGTACGCATACCCCAGTTGCGTTTGCACCTCGACATCTTCGGGTTTGGCTCTGGCCAATTGCCCAAATGTCTCGACTGCCGCTTCGAATAAACCAGTCGCCATCTGCTCTTCACCCAGCGCGGTTAGTGAATCCGCTTTGGTCATAGCAAAGGCCGTTGCCGAGGAGAACATCAGTATTACCACAAATGCAAGACGCACCATGACACACCTCCTGTATCGCTCGTTACCATCCGTGTACGAAATGCCGGTTCAATGGAAACCAGATCGCATCTACCACTGTCGAAGCTCCCACTCCCACCAGATATCCCACCACAATACCATACCAAAACGGCAGCGATCGGCGGTAGAGACTCACCCCACCAAAGCGCAATGTCAATGACTTGGCCAGCCACACGATAAAAATCCCAAACCCGTAGCGAAATCGGTTGTCTGGAAAAGCCAGACCGAATGGGTGAATTGGCCAGGCTGTGTATCGCATGCCCAAAAGCGTCAGTAATCCCGCCTCGGCAATACCTATAAACCACACTATGGTTTTGTCCAGATCGAAATACGCCGGCTGTGTTCCTTCGATCAGCGACACTTGTCTGACCATGTGTCGCCAGTCGGGCATATAGGCGTAATTCAATCCGCCTTCCATATAACATACGTAAAGTTGTGCGGCACAGGCCACCACAAATGCTCCCAAAAGGGCAACGGGCAACACGCCCACGATAGCCCAGGAACGCTGTAGCCCATTGCCCAGGAGCTTAAAAAAATGGGGAATTGCTGGCACAGATAGCATGCGGGCTGGCGCGCCGGCAAGGGCATTTCGGCTCACCACTATCAAACCCGTCAGATCCCGGCTCGAAATATTTAATGTCCCGTAGAGCGCCTTCATAATCTGCCAGCCTTTTTCTCCCTGGGGTGCGAGGAACACATAGCCCGTGGCCGCCGCAAACTTGGTTACCCCAAAGTAGATGATGAACAGAAGCCCCATCTGCACCATTGCCGAGGGCAGACTGATGCCCATTGAGAGCAAAAAACCCGTAAAAAAAACCGTGGCACTTAAAAGCCCCAGCCAGGCCGTGCGATAGGATACCGGCACCCCATCGTCTTGTGAGCGCAGGTCTCCGAAAGCCTTCTGCAGCGTCTCTTTCAGGTGGTCCCGGGCAACCCATACCGACCAGATAACCAGAAAAACCAGTGCCCCGTGAGCCTCCAGCATCAATATCTCTTCGGGAGCGGCTGTCTGGCCCTGCAACCCGATGGTAAAGCCCGTGCGGTTCATCACCGTCATCTTAAACGCATTGACGAGAAAAAAAAACCAGAAACTCATTAAAATATTTAGCGGGCACAAATAGGCCAGACCCATCATCAGGGGGTGAATGCGCAAATAGATCGTGGGGATATACTGTCCCGTATCTACCGCTGTGGTCAGCCAGTGGTCGTAGATCGTGATGCGGGGCAATGTCAAGACAAAATAGCCAGTGATATTCCAGAAAATCACGCCGGCTGTACACGCAAACCCGATCCAGAAAACCCAGTCTTTGAACACGTCGGGAACCCGGCTGCCCTCGGTTTCTTCCAAAAGTGCCAGGGGTACGGTCGCCAGGGGGAATGATAGGCGCTCGTGCATCAGCCACTGTTTGTAAAACAGCACGCTGGCAAAAAACCCGGCCAGCACCAGAGACAGACTTCCCACAAACCACCAGAACAGCGGAACGACCCAGTGCGCCCAGGGGATCTCGTCTCTGTGGCCCAATCCCACGTATAGCCGCTCTACCACTTCGCTGCCCCGATCCATAAATAACCACCGGGGCAGGTACTGACCCGCCACTTCCCAGAACCGATTTTCGGGTGAGGAAAATGCCGCTGGTGCCGAAATATCCGTGATCAAATACCCCACCCATCCGATCGCGGGCACCGTAGATACCATCCACACAATCCCAAAAATCGTCACCACTTCGCTGCGCGACAATGCAAATCGGGGCACTGTCAGTTTTAACGCGGTGTTGATCCCGATCCACACCACGAGGGGCAGCAATGCGGTTACGGGCAAAAAACTCTTCATCAAGTTCCGCCCGTAATAGGTCGCAAAAAGACACACCCCGGCAATGGTGATCATTGCCAGGACAAAGGCCCTGAGCGTCACGCCATGGGGTTCTACAACTGCTTCTGGTGCCTCAGTTGTGCGTTCGGAAATCGCCACGACAGATCCTTTAATATCGAGCCGATCAATAAAGAGGCGGCGGCCCTATCCTTACTGGACCGCCGCCAGAAATGCATGGGCGTTTATGCGAATGAGCGCATTAGAATGTCCCGCTAAGTGTCAATCGCAGCGGCGCGGAAAACGCGACTTCATCCACGGCCGCATACGAGAAGTCAACCGTGAGACTCCGCCCGGCGAAACTCTGCTTTACCCCCGCGCCAATAGACCAGCTATAGATATCTCTGTTGTATCCAAAGAGACCTTTGTCGAACTTATAGCCCGCGCGCAGGGCCAGCATATTTTGCAACCACAGCTCTGTGCCCACTTTGAACTGCTCTTTCTCTACCTCCAGATCATAGGTATTGACCAGCGATAATGTCAATGAAATGGGATCGCCCAAATTGCCGATAATTTCCATGGCGGCACCAAAATTGAATACCATTGGCATCCGGAATGGATCGTCGGTCACGACGGCTTTGTCTGCGCCGAAGTTTTTCAGCGACATGCCGATGCGGCTGCTGGCAAAGCCGGTGGCAAACATGCTGGACACCCCGAAATCGACGTGGGTGATCTGTTCTCTGTGCAGGTTCTGCTGCAAGTAGCGCATCTCCAACCCAAACGACAATTTATTGGTCAGGCGCTTGGCAAATACAAGCCCGATAGCCGTGCCATTGCCGTTGACCATCTCGCCCGTGCCCTGTGGCTCGAAGATCGTAGTCTCTTCAAATTGCTCAGGTGCAAACGAAATGACGCTGACGCCCAATGTCCCGAATGGGATATTATAGGACACGGCCCCCGAATACAGCTTCGAGTTGACCAGCCAGCGCGTGTACGTGGCGGAAAAAGCCCCGCGTTCGATGGCGACCAGCCCCGCGGGATTCCAGAAGATCGCGTTGATATCGTTGGCAATAGGCATATAGGCTTCGCCCATCGCCGTGGCCCGAGCGCTCTGCCCCACCAGCAGGAATCCAAAGCCGGTAGAAGCTGTGCGCCGAAAACCGGACTTGACTTCTTCGGCCAATGCGGAAGGGGCCGAAAGCCCGACCATAAGGGCCATAGTCAGTCCGATTAAGAGGGTCTTTCTATTCATGTTTTGGCCTCCTCCTCATTATCGAATAATCATCAATGTGCCGGTCTGTGTCTTGCCTTCACTGCCCGGAACTAAGGACTCCACCACCCAGAAATACACGCCGCTGCCGAGTCGCTCGGTCACGTTGCCCGAATGCATCGTGTTCTGTTTCCACACAGCCTCACCTTGCGATGCGTTGTTGTGGATTTTGGTGACGATCAAGTTGCCCGATATAGAGTAGATGCTGATGCGGGCATGGCGCGGCAACCCCGTGAATCGCATATTTTTAGATGCCTTGTAGTGGCCGGCCTCGTCCGTCAGATGGAATGGATTGGGCACCACTTGAATCGGCACTTCCATGCGGTCGAATGCCGAACTGGAAATCACCACGGGGCGGACGCCGTTGTGATAGCTGATCTGGTTTTGCGAACTGTGTCCGCCTTCCAGGCCCATGCGCACATTATCCTGCACATCGGGGGGCAGGTCGGCTAAGGTTTTGCCATTTGCACCTGTCCAGTGGTCGTGGCCCTTGTCAAAAGCCCGCACAATGTACCAATAGGCAAAGCCGGGCAGCGACTCGGTATCTGTCCAGGAAAAGAAATTGGTAGAACCGTCATAGGTCACGCCATCGGGCAGGTTGAGGGGACCCGAGGCGGGATCGGTTTTTACCTCGACGGCCAGATCCCATGGACCGAAAAAGGCCTGACGCGACACATAGACGCGAAATCCAGCTATGTCCTGAGCCTCAGCGCCCGTGTAGTCGGGATCGCGCGCATCCATCACGTCGCCAGACCAGCTCACGGCAAAGTTGCCGTCGGCATTGCTGCGGATCTCGAAGTACACGTCTGGCGGCTGGTTGGGCACGTTGTAGTCCAGTTCGTAGGCACTTTGCGCTCTCTCCAGATGCTTAAAGAGCACTTCTTCGCCCAGGTCGATTTCGTCCTTCTTGCCTTCAAACATCCAGTACCAATCATAGGGCTGAACCTGGTCTTTGTACTTATCGTGACCAGACGCCTGAGCAGCCACATAAGCCGTCACCACCTTGGCTTTCTCGCCCGGTCCCAGATCATAAGGTCCCCAGGCCTGGGTGTGAGCGTATGCGGATACTTCTGTGGGGTCGGCTGGCGTTGAGGCCGTAATCATGTTGTACATCTGCTCGTCCGAGTGCTGCGCTTCGTGCGGGTCGTCGTAGTCCGATCGATTGCGCACCTGGTACCAATTGACCGAAACAGGCTGTTCAGCCACTTTTGGCGCGACGTACTTAGACGCCGCATCCGGCTCGTGGGCAAACCCGTCGGTGGGGTCTGCATCGATGGTGGCAAAGCCTATGTACACGGCCGACAGCAGCGTGCCTTCGGGGCGGTCGATCTGCGGCGGATAGAGCGGGCTTTCACGCGATTTGACCAGCGGCTCTCCCCTGTCATCGTGTGGACTGAGGGGATAATCCCCATCATAGCTGTAGCTCATCCGCGCCTTTGCAATGGCCCCGGCAGATACACCTGGAGGCCCCACATAGCTCGGCGATCCCGTGTATTTGTAGTGGTCGTCATAGGCAGCCGTATTGCTTCCGGCATACCAGAGCGGATAGCCACCCGTAAAAATATGCCCGGGCTGGGCGGGCCGAAAGATGTTGTTCATCGCAAAGTACGTGTCATTCAAGGGTTTGTCACCCACGTTCTCGAATGTCAACTCGTAAATGATGAAGTCGTCGTAATCTGGATGGCTCCACACCCGGCCTTTGCGCGTGCCCAGAATATCGCCTGCCCGCCAATGGGCGATCACGACCTGCTCGCCATAGCTGTCCTTATCCGGGGTCGCATATTCCCCATAGGTCCAGTTGTGGATATTTACGGGACGCGCACTCGGCGGCGCCACGCCGGCCCAGTAGTTGGGCTGTACAAAACTCGGCAAGCCATGCGTTTCCAAAAGCGAGGGGTCGTCGCTGATGGGTTGGTTGTCATAGCCCTGATGCAGCTCTTCTCTCTGATCTGCGGGATAATCTACCTGGAAAACGCCATCGCTGTTGTAGCGCGGACCTCCGCTGGAATACACCTCGTAGGTTCCCCCATCTTTCAGGAGAATCCAGACGCCCTGACCAGAGGACTGGTACCATTTGGTACTCCGCGCCCCATACGAACCGCTCAACTGTAGCATGCCCGGATAAGCCAGGCCGATCCGCTCGTAAATCTTCTGGTAGTTGAAGATCATCCCGGATCCACCGTTTTCAACCACGCCATCCCACAGCTTGCTCCGGTTGAGATATTCCATGCTCTGGGCCTGCACAATGCTCGGCGCGCACAGCATCAGCGCCAGTATTCCCACAAGGCCCCATAACATTGGACGTGCGTTGAATCGCATTGTCCTACCTCCTTGTAATTGAGACAACAAAAGGTTGTCGCCGTTAGAATTTTACCCTCAAACCCAGCGCCACATGCCGGGGGGCGCCCATATACCGGTTCAACACGCGCTCATCTCCGTATTGCTCAAATTTCGCATTGCCCGGACGCGGCGTGGTCAAACCCCACTGCATCCAGTCGAAAGGAGGCTGATTGTTGTCGAACTGGTTGTTGTTGCGCAAGTCCTGGGTGTTAAACAAATTGTTGATTTCCGTATAAAAGACAGCCTCATAGCGGTTGCCCAATTGGAAACTGCGTTCCAGACTCATGTCCGCGCGGGTCCTCAGCGGGGAATTTGCCCACACCGTAGGCCCGTCGGGGGGCGAGTACTGGAAGGGCGTACCCGTATCCAGGCGGTAGATGATGTTTGAGCGCCAATTGCCCAGCGGATTTATCTCCCCGATTGTGGGACCGAAGTCCGCAGGGGTGGATACCAGCACCTGGATGCTGCCGAAAGCGCGCTGGTCTGCGTTGATGCGCGGCCTGGATTCACGACCGCCCGAAAGCGTCATGAAGAGCCACATCTTGCCCCCGTTGGGTGCTTCATACATCAGATCGGGGAAAGACTTGCGGAAAGGCGCCAGGCTGACCTCGCCAGCCTGCCAGGAGCGCAATGTCCTGTTCGCCTGAGAGCCGAATTTCTGGATCTCGGATTCGGGCATAGGCACGGGCGTCTCCACACCGGTATTCAGGTCGTAGGTATGCTGCCGCCAGAACAGACCGCTGGCGAAAAATAGCGAGTCCGGGAAGGCGGAAGCGCCGCGCCAGCCCGACTGGTCTTCGGTGGCCCACTGCACGTTATATGCCACCTGGAAGGCGAAGTGGTGAGAGAACCGCTTTTTCAGGCTCACTTCAAACCCGCGACTATCCTCTGAATACCCGGCCATCCTGTGGGAAGGTCCCACGATGTTTTTTCCGTTCTTCAATGGGTCGCGATAATTGGTCTGGCTGCCCGCGCGCGACTGGTCAATCGCGCTCTTGTAATACGTGGTCAGGTTCAGCACGTAGTCGCTCACGAAGTTCCAGTCCAGTCCCACTTCAAAACTCGTGGTCTGCTCATAAGGCGCGAATGCCGAGTGGCCGTGGAGCAGGCCCTGTGTCTTGACATATCCACTGCCCCATTCGTAGTCCTGCACCACGCCGTCTCCATTGCGGTCATCCGTGGTGCCGGAATCCCACTCTTCCTGATACCAGTGATCAAATCGCAACGGCTGGGTGAACTTGCCGTAGAAAAACCGAAGCGTTGACTTTGCGGTAATCGGATGGGAGATGCCCAGGCGCGGGCTCCATCGAATCATCGGCTCGGCCGGTTCGGTCGGCGCATTGCGGAAGCGCAACAGGCCCACGTACATCGGCGTGGTTCCCCACAGGTAGGGATGAGGTTCGTCCCTGCGGAAGTCGAAGCGGTCCAACCGGATGCCAGCATTGAGTACAATGCCTTCAAATTCGATCCGGTCCTGCAGGTACAGAGCGATTTCCAGAGGGTGCACCCCTTCGCCGATGGTGTGGTCCTGGCCGATAAACCGTATGGTGCGGTTCGCTTCAGTGGAATGCTGAATCCAGGTCCACCACACGTTGTAATACGTAATATCCAGACCCGTTTTAATGAGGTTGGAGCGCGTTATCTGGCTGGACATGTCCGTCTTCAGATTCCACCGGATCCGCTCCGAATCCTCTGGGCGGAAAAAGGCGCGGTCCATATTGAAATAACCGTTTCTGGTCCACTTTGTGGTGGCTTCCGGGCCGTTCTCCGTCTCTATGCTGCTGTGCGAACGCGAAAGTCGCACTTCGTAAAACGTGCGAGAAGTGATCGTGTGCGTAGCAGACAAATAAATCAGGTCTTCCTGGTTCCAGCGGTGGCCGGCTGTGGCAAAATCATCGGGCAGGAACAAATTGCGGAAGCTGCTTCCAACGCCGCGGGAATCGCCGTTATAGCCTTTGTGCCGCTCAAAAAGACCTCCTACACGCACTTTCATATTGGGGTTGACCTGCTGGATTAACTTCATGTGATTCTGCGTATTCCACGGCACCCGCGTTGTTGGCCCGGGAAACCGCGGTGCCCTGCCGTCCCACTTGGTGCTGGCAAAAAATTGCAGACCGCCTACCAGCGGTCCGGACAGGCTTAGATCTACCTCGTGACCTGAGGTGCTCGTGTAGTCCAGCAAAGAGGCGTTGTCCGGGAGATCCTGTTGAAGCACGGTCGGATGCTCATAGATATTTGGTCCCCAGTGCTTTTTAGAGGGCGGCGTGTTGCGGTATTCTGCCAGGCCCCTCAATGTGTTGCTGCCGTCTCGCGTCACGATCCGGATAATCCCGGCCTGCGCGTTGCCGTATTCCGCTTCCATCCCACCGGTGATGACCTGCAACTCCTCAATCGCGTTGGTGTTTACACCCATAAACCGGTTAAATCCCCTGAGGTCGTTGTTCACCAGGCGGACTCCGTCGATAATCACCGCGGCATCCGGCGCGTCTCCACCCCGGATGGTCCAGTTGCCATCTACTGATACACCGCCTTGCAACTCGGCAAAATCGGATACACTGCGCACCATTGGCAATGCCTCGATCTCCTCGGAGGTCACCACGTATTTGGTCGATGTCTTGTCCGGCTCAACAAGGGGCCGCTCGGCCACAACTACGATTTCTGCCCCTTCAAGTGCCATTTCCACCAGGCGGAAATCCACTGTTGTGGTAAAATCCACAATCATCTTCACATCTTCTTGTGCGATGGACTGATAGCCCACCAGAGATGCTTCTACCCGGTATGTGCCCGGGTCCACGGATAAAATAAAATATCTGCCTTCCGAATCTGTGCTCGCGCCCCGCCGCATTTCTTTGATCACCACGTTGGCGCCGGGAAGCGGCTCCCCACTTTGATCTACTACCACGCCGGTGAGTTTGCCCGTTGTACCGCTCCAGGCATTTCTTGCACATAGACAGATCAGGAGTAGCAGAAAAGGACTCAATAAGACAAGTCTTCTCATTGCAACCTCCTCTTAAAAGTAGTATTTCAGACCCACGCCCAGATCCAGCATTTGAAAGAACGAGGTCTGAGCAATTCCCCAGGCCAGATGCGGCCTCAGGTAACCGAAAATTACGTTATAGCGCGTCCGCACATCCAGGGCGAGTTGTGTGCCGACGGGCAAACTTCCGCCCAGGCCCACATTTACACCCAGTGCCGTGCGAACATCGGTCTGATCGGGCAGGTGTAGCGACTGGTTTAGCGGCTCCACGGCTTGACCGGGAAAGATCAGGTTCTGAACTTTCGTGCGGTAAGCGTAAAGCCCGGTACCTATCGCGAAATAGGACGAAAAGCCCGTATTGCGGCTGCGTTCCTGAAAGTGGATGAGGGTGTTTAACAAAAAACTGTTAATCCGCATCTCGTGTACCGCACTTGGGCTTACATAATCCCGCTTATCTACCGCCCAGGTAAATGGCGTCGTCTCCAGGGACCCATCGCCGAACAGGGAATAGTGATATTCCACTTCTACCGAGATCTTCGGGTTGGCTGTGTAGGTCAGCGTTATCCCGCCTTTGGGCACGCCGGCCCACCTATCGGCCAGCCCCAGTGTCGGTCTGGCATAATCGACAAAGGCCCCCACACCCCACTGTCCTGTTTCCTGAGCGTCTGCTGTCTGCCACGATCCCAGACAGCACCCCACACAGGTTATAACAACTGCCATTTTTTTCATTCAGAACCTCCTTTCAGTCTCAGAGACTGTTTTCCAACTGCGAATGCTTGTAAAACGCGACATCTTTCTCAGTTCCGGTTTCCACCTCCTCTCAAAAAAATTACCCGCGTCCGGCTTCGGCCATCAGTCGGCGGTAATACGGCGTGGGCACCGAGCCTTTCAGGATTGGGTCGCCGACCTCTTCCAGCCAGGCCCACAACCGTCCGTCCAGTTCGGCGCGCACATCTGCGTAATTCGGATCTTCTGCCACGTTGTGAAACTCATTCGGGTCTTTTTGCAAATCGAACAGTTGCACTGCCGGGCATTCTTCCGATGTTACGAGGTATGCCGTGTTCGGCCACCGGGAAGATACCGAAACCGATACATCTACAGGCGTGGCAAATAGCCTGCGGGGTTCAAAATTGCGGATCAACTTGTGGTGTTTTGTGCGAATGCAGCGCAATTCGCCCGATTGCATAAATCCGAAGATGGCATCTCGCGGCGGCTCGGCTTCGCCTTTTCCGAGAGCACCGGAAAAACACACGCCCTGCACGTTTTCGGGTATTGGCACTCCGATCAGGTCCAGCAGGGTGGGCAGAAAATCCACATTGCTCAAGAGCCAGTCGCATGTTTTACCGCCTTGAATCCCACCGTTGGGCCATCGCACGATTAAGGGAATCGACAATCCCGGATCGTACACATGGCCTTTTGCCCGGGGATAGGGGATGCCGTGATCTACGGTAAAGACGATAATGGTATTGTCTGCAAGGCCACTTTCGGCAAGTCCCTCTGCAATAATTCCCACTGCTTCGTCCGCTTTTCGGAGTGCGCCTTGATAATGTGCGAGATCCGCGACTACCGTCTCGTTTTCGGCCAGGAAGGGCGGTACAAAAACCCCTTTGCTGTCGTCGGGTGTCACGTCTCCGAAGTCAAAGGGGCGATGTGTTTCAAAGAATCCCACCTGTGCGTAAAAAGGCGCGCGAACTTCTCCTTTTAGAAATTCGGCTGTCGCCCGTGCAACTTCATCGGCTGTACACCGCCCGCCTTCATCCCGGTGCTGGGCGTGTAATGCCTCAAAGCCCAGTGTTTGCACATCGGCGGCTTCGTGCTGCAACCCAAATAGCGCGGTGTGGTAACCCGCGTCGCGAAGAATGTGCGATAGGTGCTGTTCTCCCTCGTTGAGGGCCCAGTGCCAGGGCGCGTGCGTCAATCCCATCAGCCCGGTGCTTTGCGGATAGCGACCAGTGAGCATTGCCCCGCGGCTCGGGCTGCAAAGCGGTACGGTTGCAAAATAGTTTTCAAATTTCAGCCCGTCAGCGGCCAGTGCATCAATCGCCGGGGTATGCACGGTTTCTACCCCGTAACACCCGAAGTGGCGACCCGAATCGTGATTCGTGATGATCAGTATATTTGGTTTTTGACTCATCGGTGTTTCTCGCAAACAAAGTGATTTTCAAATAAAAAAACCGCGCTTACATTCTTTAAGTAGCGCGGCTGTCTCATCAAAAAGGCTTTCTCCTTTCCGAATGGTCTTTCAAAGCTGAATGAGAAATGTATTAATCTTACACATCACTATTAACAGAGCCGTCATCAATGTATTAATCTTACACATCAATCAAACTTATCAAAAGCGCCGTCATCGCGGCATGGTTTTAAGCCGCGATCCAGAAGGTTTTGGTTATTATCGCAGCATGATTTTAGCTGCGATCCAATCTATCAGATAAGCCCTTTTTTCCAAGACCACTAATCTATGATATAAATAAATTTTAATACTTTCGACAATATATTTCCTCAATCCCTCCTGTCAAGAGTTTTTGTAGTACAAAATTAAGGCGCCGACGGATGAGTGTACTCCGTCAGGCGCCCTGTTTACGACGGATGCAAACGCGGTCTTACTGTCCGAATTCAAATCCGACCGTCACGACATGCACTGAACCCAGACGGCCAAATTCGATATAGGCGTAATCCACGCTGATACCGTATTGATCGCGTTTCAGATTAAGGCCTCCACCGGCGGTCAGGCCCTCTTCGTCGTAATTGAATCGGTACCCGCCGCGAATATAGGCCATGTTTCGCAATCCGTATTCGGCACCGACGTGCATTTTTTCGTCGCCGTCATTGGGATGCGTAAACTCGGTTGCCACCGTGAGGAGATGGGGCTGATCCTCTGATTGTTCGATCAGATCAATCGCCGCACCGAGTTTGAATACCATGGGCATTCGCACTTGCGATGGCGGAATTTGAATCTGTTCGTCGTATTTGGTGAACTGGGTATCGGGGCCAAAATTCTGCCCGAGCATTGCAAGCCTCAAGCTTTTGATTCCGGTGTGATAGTACGTGCCGATATCCACGGCCCAGTTGCCGGTGGTGGCATTGTCTAAGTTTTCCTGAAAGTACTTCACCGTGCCGCCCACCTGCAAGCGGTCTGTGATGCGCCGGGCGTAATTGATGCCCACGGCGAGGTCACCACCTGAAAACGTGCCCAATCCTTCTATAACAGGCTGTGTGCGGCCCAGGGTTTCTCCACCGGGACCAAATAGTTCCTGGTTTTCCGTGCGTACCATCTCCCCGTAATCGAGGGAACTGATGCTGAGACCGAAAACACCCCACTGGTCAAAATTTTTGACCACAGCACCAGAATAATAGGTGATGTCGGCAATCCAGTTCATGCTGCTGCCCGAAAGGCTGATGTTTGTTACGTCTGAGATCGCGGCGGGATTGGTCAATGCGCCGTTGGCATCTGCTTTGCCCAACACCGTTGCAATACCGCCCAGACTCGCCATGCGCGCCGAGGTGGGCAATTTGGCAAATTGCCAGCCCGACCGTCCCACGCGGCTATAGGGCAGGGGCGCAACACCCGATCCCACTTCTGCTTCGAATCGTCGCTGCGCGAACCCGTCGCTTGCAAATCCCAGCACGAGCAAAAGGATTGGGATTATTGTCCATTTAAATGTACAACGTTTCATTATAGCCTCCGCTTATCGAATGATCATGAATTTCCCAACGTGAGACTGGCCTTCTTGTCCCGGTACGTGAGAGGTTACTTGATAGATGTAAAGACCAGCGGCCGGGCTTTCAGAAAAGTCCGTCTGCAAATAATTGCCATTGGCCTGGCTGCCCCAGGTGGTTTCGCCAAAACCGTCGTGTTCAATAATTTTTATCAGATCGCCCGCCAATGTATAAATCCGGATGGTGCATTTGGCCGGAATATTCACAAAGGCGAGGCGGTTGTTCTGAGATGCATCCAGCAACCCGCTTCGCTGGCGGAATGGGTTGGGTACCACGCGGATCTGGGTCATATCATCTGAAGGTGCCTTGGGGGCTTCCGTAGCGAAAAACGTATAGGCCGTTATGCCGCTTTCCAGTCCGCGGGTATCGTAGGAGGTCACCGCAAAGCGGAAGGGGATACCGGGATCTGTCTCGGCTCGAAAAACGATCTTATCGCCCTGCTTATAAGCTGCGGCTTCCGCAGCGGAAATCTCCGCAAGCTGTTCCCAGGGACCAGTGATGTGAATCTCTGACCGGTAAATCCGATATCCGGCAAAGTCATTTTCACCTGTGCCCGGATCCTGGTAATTGTCCGGCACGGCCTGCCAGGTCAAGTCAAAGCCCTGCGACCCGGTACTGGCGTCGGCAAATGCTTCAGCCTCCAGCTTAGGAAATCCGTCATCAACAAATGGCTGCGAACCCACGATTGGAGGCGGATACTGATTGGCGGGCAACTTGTAGTTATTGGCGATCAGTTCCAGGGCAGAATCCCAGTTTTGCTTCAACGCGGCAATACCTTCTGCCTGATATCGTTGTACAGCTTGCAATCCGCCGCGTTGCGAAACATTGCGGTCCATCTCGCCAAAACAATAGAGGATGATCAGTTCAATTTCATCGCCGGGCTGAAAAGTGTAGGGGCCAATGTAGGAATACAACATGGGGGATCGCTCGAAGAGATTGCCATCCGCCGATCCGTCTTTGGGGCGAGATGGGTCGTTCCAGAGGTCAATCCAATTCGCCCGCTCCTGATCGTGTGAAAATGCCAGCAAATCCTGTTCCCAGGCTTGCCCAGACCACAGACGCCCGGATTCGCGTGCTGGTACGCGAGCATCGCTCATCCTCCCTGCGAAGTTGCCTGTCCTTGTTCCGGATTCAGCCGCAGCCAGGATATTGTAATGGGGTTCTTCGGGCTGACCGTTGTAAGTCAGATTTAGAATGCCCCACGCCCTGGCTTCTGGTTCGTAAAGCCTGCGATCCAGAGATCCCGACTCGGTGATATTGCCCGGATCGCCACCATCGCCGGTCACGTCTCCCGGCGGCTCGAATATGCCAAACGAAATGGGCGAGCTTTCCGTGGTGGGCCACTGTACATCGTCGTAGAATATGAAAATTTTCCGTTCGGGATCCCAGTCGAATTGCATGTCGTTCTTGAACTTGAAGGCGTTGTTTACAAGCTGACCGTTGTTGTATTGCACCTGAGCGGGAAAACACATGTAGAAATCTTCAAAGGGTACGTCATCCACATGTTTGATCTTGATTTTGTGGATAACAAAGTCATCGTACCTGGGGACGCTCCATACCATTGTCTTGGTGGTGATCTGCATTGCCCCCATTGCATCGGCAGGGCTGGCTGGATCCATTTTGAACGTCTGGAAGATTCCTTCGCCCCATTGCTCGGCCTCGTTGGTGCCGCCTGGTCCCACAAAATTGTAATTGTAATTGTTGACCATGGGCTGTACAGCACCGCCAAAAGACACAATGCTTCGTTCTGTTAAGTTGAGCTTGACCCGCCGCCCCTGATTGTTGATCCATATCCAGGGCGCAATCATATCTATGTGGTCGGTGGCCTGGTAATAGCCGGGATACGAAATGACGTTGGGAATCGCCGTCTCTGCGTAATTCGCCGCGGTACTCGTGCCCCACCACAATCTTCCGGCGGTAAACTCGATTGGGTTGTTGCCCACGAGTTGGCTTTCGGGTACCTGAGCATTTACAACCTCCGGTAACATCAGCACGAGGCACATCACCCAGAGTGGGAGAAGCCTGCGTATTGCTTTCATCAGAAACTCCTTTGTTATTTGAAAATATTGGAAATTCTAAGACCGGATGTCGCGCATTAGCGACGACATCCGGTTGTTCGGCTAATAATCAATCGACAGCGAGAAGAACAACTCTCTCGGGTTCAGATCCGGGCGGTAAATCGTCCACTGATTCGGCTCTACCCATTCGGATGAAGCACCATCTGGCGTCAGATAGGAGGCTTTTACCACGGGCATTTCGCTTTTTTCAATGTAGTTGAACAAATCCTGTCCGCCGAACAGTTTCAAGATTTTGTTGTTGAAGACATTGTGTACATCCAGTGCGAATTCGCCTTTCATTCCACCCACCAGTTCGAAACGCTTGGAGAGGCGCGCATTGGTGCGGTGATAAGGCTCCCACGACCGGTTCAGCGGCTCGGTGCTCGTATCTTCGTGCGGGTGATAGGTGTATCGCTGCGCCGAAGCGTAGGTGTAGTGCATATTCAAGAACCAGTTACCCATCACCGGGCCAAAGTTGCTGGGCGTGCTGAGCAATGCATTGAACTTTAAGGTATTGTGTGGATTCCACAATTCGAGATTGTTCTCACCGGACCCTTGATATCTATCTCGTCCGAGTTGCTTAATCGAACCATCTGGTTGTGGTATGGGAATATAGAGGCTTATGGGACCATAAGCGCCCGTGCTGGAATAGGATAGGTCGTACTTGATCTGGAATTGTGCATGGGGCCAGCGTTTGGTGCTCAATTCAAATTCCAGGCCGCGGGCATCGAGGCGCGCACCTTGCATAGACCACGCGCCCCGGTTGGTAAACCCACTCTGAGGCGTTTGCTTCTGTGGATTGTTGGGATCCATAAACAAATTGAGCTGAAGCGTTGAGCTGTTGCCGGTTTCTTCCTCCCGTCCCTGCCGGAAACCTCGCCTTGTCAGATCCTTGGCATCTTTGTAATACATGGTTACGTCCAACCCAAGTGTGCCGGCAATGTCCTGATCAAATCCAACCTCATACTGGATCATCTTTTCGAATCCGATCTCCGGATTGCCGCCTGTGCCCCACCAGTGGATATAGTTGTAATCCTCGTTGGGATTTGCATCGTAGTTGGGCGGCAGTTGAACGCTCGGATCAGAGGGTGCCCCGCGGTTCCAGATAGCTTTATTTCCGGCAATTTTTACCCAGGGCGGACGCTGATTGAAATGCCCGTACATAAAGTGCAATACAGTGCTCGCGGTAATGGGATGCGCGATGCCCACGCGTGGTGAGAGCGCGACCTGAAGCGGCGTGTCAACGGCATGGGGACCCTCCGGGTCGAAGGACAGAATCCCACCCGCGATATTTCCATCGGTGATGCTCGACAGCGCGTAGGGATCCCACAGGGTGTAATTTACCTTCCGGTTGGCGTTGAACATGTCCAGACGCAATCCGAGATTTACGATCATGCCTTCGGCTTCAATTTGATCCTGTACATAAGCGGTGAAATCCCACGGGCTATAATCCCGGTTTGGCACTTTGTTAAACGGTTGCGAAGCCGATCCAAACTGCCCACCGTACCAGGTATCGATATACTGCGGCTCGAATGATAGGCCCGCCTTGACCAGATTGTGTTCATTGACCTGGCTGGTCAGATCGAACTTGATCGATGTTCGCGAGGTATTGGCGAACAATTTGGCGTTATCTCTCGGCCATTGCCATTGCCGTCCGCCAGTGCTGACCGGACTGCTGGGAAACCACGTCGGTTCCAAAAACACCGGGGTTCGATCAAGTTGATCCTGGAATAAGACGGGATTCGTATCCAGATTCTCGTAATGCGCGTCGTAATCCATTCGGTAGTGCTGAATGCGGAAATCCACAAATGTGCGCGGGCTGAAAACGTGCGTCAGTTTTAACATTGCCGCATTCGTCCGGATATACTGAGGAGGAGGCACGCGCGAGTTATTGCCGGTAATTACGGAGTTGCCATTCGAATTCCATTTCTCTCTCTGAAAAGGCGTTCGTATCCCTCCCGACGGAAGATTCCCCATCGAACCGCCCATATCGTCGGACGACATATAAGTCAACCTGGGCTGACCGCTGTTATCGGTGCCCTGGTGATTGAACGACGCCGTGATTCTGGTATTCTGGGTCAGGTTGTAATTCAATTTGGCAAGCACGCTCCATTCGGGGCTGTATTTGAAAACGCTCGGCCACTTGGTTACACCTCGCAAATACTTGCCGCTTAACAACAGATCCATATTGGAGGAGATGGGACCGAACGTAGCACCTTCCCACTCCCACTGGTCCAGATCGGCGTAATTGCCCATGTCTTCCGGTGGCGTGGTGAATTCCTGGTACTTTTGCCAGTTGAACTCAGGTGTAGGATTTTGGCCCTGTTCTGTCCAGTAGTTATTCCAGGAAGCACCCATATCGTTGTTGTCGAAAAACTCTTTGGTGATCACCTGGTTTTCAACATTTTCCTCGCTGTAAATATTGCGGCCCCAATGGTACTTGCCGCGCGGGCGCATGCGCGTCTTTGCATTCCAGTGCCAGCGGTCTCGTGCCGACCGCGTTACGATGTTGATGATCGCATCGTTGGCCTGGCCATATTCCGCATTGTATCCCCCCGAGAGCACTTCCATCTCCTGGATGGCTGAGGTATTGGTTACTACAAAACTGGACTGGGTGTTGCTGTCCCGCACATCCACCCCATCTATGATATAGGCGGCGGTGAAGCCGTATCCGCCCCGGATACTTCCCCGAACCCCTACGCCAGACTGGGTTTCCACAGCCTCTTCCACGGAATTGGCCCAGCTCAATGCCAGGTCCATCGTCGTCATTGTCTGCTTGCTCGCCGTGAGGTCCAGTTCTACGGGGGGACGCTCGGCCACTACCAATATTTCGGCAGCTTCGAGGGTTTCTTCGGTCAATGTAAAATTGAGTTTTGTGGTTTGATCAATTTTTACGCGAACTTCGGTCTGCGTGACCTTTGTATATCCCACCATTGACGCCTGCACTTCCAGCAGGCCGGGTGGGACATTGAGGATAAAATAGTTACCATCGGCGTCTGTGGTCGCGCCCAAGCGGGTGCCTATTACGACGATGTTTGCGCCGGGTAATACCTCTCCCGTGGCGTCTTTTATTACGCCGACAACCCTTCCCGTGGTACCTGCAAAAGCTTGAGATACCAGGCAAAGGACAAACATACTCAACAAACACATTCGCTTCATTTGTCAACTCCTTTGTTCGTGGTTTTGACGAGGATGTTCCCGTGTGGGATTTTCCCGCCAACGACTCGAATTTCCTTCTTCAAAACTATCAGATCTCGGCATTAAAAGGACCTCCTTTCTCAGTGTAAATTGTCCGTTCTCAATATCCAGTCCAACGGGGTCCAGTCCGTTTGGGGCGGTCCCGTTTTCGGGATATATTGATATTCGGGAACTGCCTTGAGCCATCCGTGAAGCCCAACGCGCACATGGTCGCCCCGGTTGGCGGAGTTGGCGTGTACCATTAGATAATGGCATATCGCCACGTCGCCTGCCCGTGCGACAACGGGGATTGGATCGTTGAGCGGGATGTCCGGTGCGCCGGTGCTGCCCGTTGTGCGCCACTTTTCTCCGAGGTCAATATTGTTGGAATACGCCCACGAAAATACCTGTCGCGGACTGCCCGGCCATACGGTGAAGGCTCCGTCGTGTTCGTCTGTATCTGTCAGATAGGCCATTACCAGCAGAAGAAAATGGGTGGGATATACGGTGAGGCCGTTGCCCTGGCGCGTGCCATCGATATGCCCGCCACCCGGTTCAAACTGTTTGATACCCGACTGCGGAAACCGCAATATAGGTGACAATCCCCGCTCACAGGTGACAGCCGGTCCGGCGAGTTCTTGTACGACGGCTTTTAGTTGGGGTGAGATACACACCGACCGATCAATCGCAATGCCTTCCTGAGTCACATGCATACCATTTTTGTCTTTAGGCCATGTTTTTGACTCATCGGGTACAATACTGGTTTTATTTTTTAATTCTTTTAGTCCCGCGCTCACACGGTCTGGATCGACCAGACCCGGAACGACGACAAATCCGTTATTCACAAATTGCGCGACCTGCGCCTGTGTGAGATGCTTTGTATCCTCTGGTTCAAGAATAGATTGTGACATGGAAATATCCCGAGGTTTTGAAAGGTTGTAAAGATATTTCAGAAATATTCTGGCTTGCATGACACTAAATAAGATGCTATAATAGTGTCATGAGTGAATTTCCTTGCGTAATTGACACCAATGTTCTTTTTGAAGGTTTGACCCAAAAAGGCGGAGCTGCTGGATTGTTGATCGATGCCTGGCTGGGCAGAATGCTGGACGTATGTGTCTCAGATGCCCTTGCCTACGAATATGCGGAAGTGCTCTCCCGACAACTGTCGCCACACCGCTGGCAACAATTGAGACCAGTTTTAGAAACGCTTCTGGATCGGGCCAGATTTGTTACGATCTACTATTCCTGGCGTCCCATTTCACCAGATCCTGGAGATGATCACGTAATTGACTGTGCCATGAATGCTGGTGCAGTCGTGATTACATCCAACCTGAGAGATTTTCAATCTGCCAGGATCGCTTTGGGGCTTCGAGTTTTCACACCAGTCGAGGCTATCTTACACCTGTTAGAAGGAGAAGAAGAGATATGAGCCGCTTAACACTACGCCTGCCGGATTCTCTTCATAAGCAATTATCCGATCAGGCAAAACACGAAGGTATTTCACTCAATCAATATATTGTTTATGCACTGACTCGTGAAGCTACAGTCGCCTACACTGTTCGACCAGTATCCGACACCGCTTCGCAAAAGGTTGCGTATGCCGTTTTGCTTGAAAAATTGGGTCGCGCATCTTTTGGTGAGATTCGAGCAGTACTGGATGAACGAGAAAGCGTTGAGCCAGAAGATGGTCTCAGCGCAGATGTGGTTGCTCGCATGAAACAAAAACTCTCATCATCTAAATAAATATTATAATCCCGCAGGTAAAAGAATGAGTTCGGGTATTCGCGCTCGCGCGGGCGTGGTCGCCACATACAGACATGCATCGGCTACGTCTTCTGGCTTTAATGCTTTGGCCATGACTTCTGGTGGCGTGGGGGTGGGGCGCTGCAAGACGATGGGGGTGTCGCACAACCCGGGGAAGATTACTGTGGTGCGAATGCCGTTTTCCTGTTCTTCTTTGAATGTCCCGTGCGCCAGTCCCGACATGCCGTGCTTGGATGCCTGATAAGATACGCCAGATACATCGGGCGATTGTACGCATCCGGAAGAGAGATAAATAATGAGGCCCGATTGCTGTTTTCGCATGGCGGGCAAAACCGCTTTTGTGCAGTTGAATGCGCCGGTTAGATTTGTGCCGATCATCATTTCCCACGTTTCGTGGGTCAATACTTCAAGGCTGCGGTCCGGGATATTTGTTCCCGTGGCGTAAACCAGTATATCAATTTGCCCGAATTCATCCAGTGTCGTCTGAATTAAGTGGTTTACCTGCGCTATATCCCGCACGTCTGTTGCACAGGCGATTGCACGGTCTCCTATTTCTGCTGATAGGTCGTCTAATTTGTCTTTGCTTCGCGCTGCCAGTACTACGCTGGCACCTGCCTGGGCATAAGATCGCGCGGTCGCTTTTCCCATTCCCGAACTGCTTCCCACAATAATAGCGACTTTGTTCTCCAGCGCAAGATGCATAGGTTCTCCTTTTGAACGGATTCAAATACAGCTATATAAAATAATAAGGTCTGTGAATACGCGCAAGTGTGAATGAAGGGTAAAAGGTGAGCGGGCGACCACAGGGGGTCGCCCCTACAGGTCGGATTCACAATATCATCGTAGGGGACGGTCCCTGTGCCGTCCCGCACGCGTAGCACAACGTCAGTAATGCCCAGCCTCAAGGTGGTTGCCTACACATGCTCAGAACTGTATCTTTGTATTGGGAGATTATGTAGATACTGAAAAACCGAAAGGACAAAAAATGAGCGATCTGTTGGTCCAAAAATATATGGCAAGAACGCCAAAGTCACGCGCTTTGTACCAGCGGGCGCGCGAGACTTTTCCCAGTGGGGTGACGCACGATACGCGCTATCTGATGCCCTATCCGCTTTCTGTTGATCGGGCACAGGGTGGGCGCAAATGGGATGTGGATGGGTGTGAATATATCGATTATTTTGGCGGGCACGGCGCGCTAATTTTGGGGCATAATCATCCGGAGGTGACCGAAGCTGTGCGGGAGCAGTTGAGCAGGGGAACGCATTACGGCGCGTCGCACGAGTTGGAACTGGAATGGGCAGAGCAGATTATTCGGATGGTGCCGTGCGCGGATAAGGTGCGTTTTACTTCGTCGGGTACAGAGGCGAGTCTTTTGGGGTTGCGCGTTGCGCGCGCTTTTCAGAATAAATCTAAGATTTTGCGTTTTACGACCAATTTTCACGGTTGGCACGATCAGGTGGCTTTTGGTGCTTCGCCCGGTTTTGACGGTACACCGCCGAGCGGTATTACGGAGGATCATATCGAAAATGCCGTGTTGTGTGAACCCAATAATATCGATCAGGTCACGCAGGCGCTCGATAGTCGGGATGATATTGCTGCGGTTATTCTGGAGCCGACGGGCGCGAGTTTTGGGCGTGTGCCCACGCAGGGCGAATTTTTGCGCCAGCTTCGCGCGGTTACTCGCGAGTACGGGGTTTTGCTTATTTTTGATGAGGTGATAACGGGCTTTCGCGTCGCGCCCGGCGGTGCTCAGGAATATTATGGGGTGACGCCCGATTTGGCTCTTTTTGCGAAGATTGTAGCGGGTGGGTTTCCCGGTGGCGCAATTGCAGGGCGCGCGGATTTGCTCGATGTGATGACGTATCGCGACGATGCTTCGTGGAATGATAGGTACCGCGTGCCACACCAGGGTACGTTTAATTCCAATCCCGTTTCAGCGCGTGCGGGGTTGACTGCGCTTAAGATCGTTGCAGACGATGAGATTACCGAGCGCGCCAATCGGAATGGCGAGGTGTTGAGAAACGCGCTCAATGATGCGATTCAGAGACACGGGATGAATTGGCTTGTGTATGGCGAGTTTTCGGGGTTTCACATTTTGCCTTTGTCCGAAGATCAGACGTACACATGTTCGGATATCTACGATGGAACCGTGCCTCATGCAGTTCTCAAGGGCGGGGCTTCGATGAAGCAGATTCACCAGATTCGCTGTGGTCTGATGGCAGAGGGGGTCGATGTGATGCCCTGGCCCGGTGGCGTGATTTCTGCTGTTCACAGCGATGTGGATATCGAACAAACGGCTCAGGCTTTTGATCGGGTTCTGACAGCGTTTAAGGCTTAAATATTCAGGTGATCAGGTGTTGTAGGGGACGGTTCCCGTATAAAGGCACTACGGGACAGGCTCCCGTGCCCCTGTATAGAGTCACTACGGGGCAGGCTCCCGTGTGTCATCGCGGCATGATTTTAGCCGCGATCCAGTGGTTTTTTCACGGTACCAAGATGCGAACATTGCGAAAGTCAATGGGGCTGCGGTGGTTTTGAAGGCCGATGTATCCGGTTTTCAAGCGGTCTTTCAGGTCTGGATGTTTGCTTATGTCACAGGATATGACTTCGCGCCCGTTGATGATGACGTGTACCATTGTTCCCTGGCAGGATACTTCGATCGAGTTCCATTCCCCCGCTGGGTGAGACGGATCAACGGTGGGGGCGACCGCATCGTAGATCGCGCCATTTGATTTTGTGTTGAGCGGGTCGTGCGGTACGTCGTAAATTTGTATTTCCATTCCCTGATAGGCGGGGCGTCCCTCTTCACTTGTCCGCAGGAATATCCCGCTGTTTCCTCCCGCGCTGTTTCGATAGTCAAGGCGCAATACAAAGTCTGTGTATGTGGCTTTGGGACGAATCCATCCTCTGCCTTCGCCATTGCATACCATTAATCCGTTTTGGACTTCCCAGCCTTCTTCCGGTCCGATAATTTTCCAGCCGTTCAGGTCTTTGCCATTGAATAAGGGCGCGAATCCCTCCGCTTGTTCTTCTGGGGATAGGTGTGCATCGTTCAATTTTGCCATTGGATTTTCTCCTCAAATGATCATGGGACATTTTCGTTGGTGCGCGAATCTTTGATTTGCGTTGGGTGTGCATTATATTGTGTCGAGAAATTTTAATCAATCTCTAAATTCACCAGTGGAGTAATAGAGAAAAAACCCCGGAGAATAGCTCTTCGGGGTTTTGGGCGGGGTCTTTTTACGTCTTACGTCTTACGTCTCTCTTCTCACTTCATTTAACACACCATCCCGCGTTTGGCGCGAATGCCATGGGCAGGCGGGTCGTCGCCAATCCAGCGTTCGTCAACGGGTTCCGATGCGAGTTGATATCGGGTGTCGGATGATATGCGGTACTGTTTGGAGTGGTTGTCGGAGCTTGAGTGCAGGGTGTGCATTGAAAATATCAGCAAGTCTCCCATTTCGTATTCCGATACCAGCCAGCGTCCGCCCAGTTTTTTGCGCGTGGAAATCGCATCGGAGGAATAAGATCCGGTCGAGTTCCACTGCACGGAGGCCCGCTCTTGATTGGTTAAGTTTCGCCCTTCGGCGCGTGCGCGTTCTACGATTGTCTGGGCATCGTCTTTGTTTTTGCAGTACAGATCGACGTCTGTTGATCCGTATCCCGCTTTCAGGTCGTGCAATTTGTGTGAGTTTTCGAGCAGCATCAATCCGCCCATATAGTAGGGCACATCGCCATAGGGAACCCAGGCGGTGTAGAGGTTTTTTGTTCCGCGTCCCATATAGACGATGTCGCAGTGTGGATTGGTGACGGTGTGCAGTCCGGGCTGTTTGACTCGAAACCAGGTGTAGTCAAAATAGCGCGCAGGCCCTCCTAAAAAAAGGTCAAAAAACGACATAATCGGGCCTTCGTGGATTACTTTGTCCAGGGGGGGATTGTTGCGCGCGAGCAAGGGCATAAAAGATCCGGTTGCGCGTCCGTCAATTTTTCGCTGTGACGCTGCAATGCCGTCGATTGCCGGATACCGTTCGTCTAAAACACCTGCGCCCATGAGTCGGTTCATGACTTCCTGACGAGCGGCTAATACCTCATCTTTGTTCAGGTGATTTTTAAAAAACAAATAGCCATTGTCTGCCATTCGGCGGTGGAGTTCGCCGCGATCATCTATCGCGTCATTGGATGTACGCAAGCCGCTAAAGTCGTCCGGCGAGTGGCCCAGTGGTTCGCCTTTATACGTGAGTGTCAACGCTTTTTTTCTTTCCATAGGTGCCTCCAGGATATTTTTTTGTCGGTTTTTGTAATATAAAACAAATAATTTGAATAAACAATGCTGTGTGTTAGGGGTATAATGGGAATAGTTTTTTCTCTATCGCGTGTCTTTTAAGGAGCTTTTATGATTCTCGCCAATATGACCTCTCCCGATGTCGATGCTTTGTCGCGGGATTTGCTGGTTATTATATCCGTGGCTTCGCTCGAACAACACAGTCTGCATTTGCCTGTGTTTACCGATACGATGATTCTTCAGGAAGTGGTCAATCGCATTGAGAAGCGATTGTCTGAGGATGTGCTTATTCTCCCGGTTATGTGGCTGGGGTATTCGCAGCATCATATGAAGTATCCCGGTACGGTTTCTGCGTCGTCCGAGACGCATCTGGCGATTATGAACGATATTCTCGTTTGTATGATTGAACACGGTTTTACGCAATTTCTTCTGATTAATAGCCACGGGGGCAATGAAGCCAATATTTCAGTTTTGCGCCAGCGCGTTATGGAGAGGCATGAAGATGTTGATCTTTACACGACGACGCCGTATGCGGGACCGTCGAATAAAAATATAAATGATGTTCTGACCCTGGGAACAACGGGATCCGGGCATGCGGGTGAGTGTGAAACTGCTATGATTATGGCGATGGATCCCGATCTGGTGAAAACAGATGCTTTACACAAGGATGGTCAGCGCCGTCAGGAGAGTATTCCGGGTTTGCGTCTGTACAAGCGTTTTGATCAGAATACCGAGCACGGGGGGTTGGGAGATCCGCGTCCTGCGACGGCAGAGATGGGCGAGCAGATTTTTCAAGTTGTCGAAGATTTTCTGGTTGATGCTATACAGAAGATTTATGGGGATGGAAGAGGTCAGTAGGGCCGGGTTTGAAACCCGCCCGTACAAAGTCGAAAATAAAAAGCCCGCACAATTCTGTGCGGGCTTTGTCGTTTGTATCGCGCCTAAAATGGCAGGTCGTCGTCTGCGGCATAAGGAGGTGGCTCTGAAGCGGTCGTGTCGTCCGATGCAGAAGCGTTTGACTGTGGTTTTGCCTGCCCTCCGCCCTGGGACGAGCCACCGCCATAGCTACCATCCATACCTCCCATTTCGCCGCGGGTATCGAGCATTTGCATATCGCGGGCGACCACTTCGGTGGTATAGCGCTTTAGCCCATCTTGCCCTTCCCAACTGCGCGTTTGCAACTTGCCTTCGATATAGACTTTGCTGCCTTTGCGCAAATACTGGTTGCAAATTTCGGCCAAACGGCCCCACACCACAATGCGATGCCATTCGGTGCGTTCTTGTCTTTCGCCGCTGCTGTCGGTCCAACTCTCGTTGGTGGCGATGCTAAAGTTCGATACGGCTGTGCCTCCTGGCGTGTATCGAAGTTCGGGATCGGCGCCAGAATTGCCGATCAAGATAACTTTGTTGACTCCTCGTGCCATACGCGGCCTCCTTAGGATAAATAGTGCGTTTCAGGGATCATGGCACGACCCTGTATAATATGTAGTACGAATATACTTTTACGTGTGGGATTTGTCAAGGCGACAGTCGTAGATTGTCGGAGATTTTTGGGTTGGTTAAAACAATGGCGAGGGGTGTTGCGATGCCCTATATTGGATACCATATTCAAAGGAGGATTTATGAAATATCGCACACTGGGACGCACGGGTTTGAAGGTTTCGATTATTGGTATTGGCGGCGGTGGGCCTACGCAAATGGGACAAAAGACGGGTGTCGATCAAGAGGGCGTGAATCGATTGGTGCAACGCGCGTTGGATCTCGGTATAAATTTTTTCGATACGGCTGCTGCGTATGGCGAGGGTGAGACGATTCTCGGAAACGCACTTAAGGGTGTGCCGCGCGATGATTATATTTTGGCGACTAAATTTCACGCCCATCATCACAGCAATGATGAGCGTGTGAGTCCAGAGGGTGTCGTCGATTCTATTGAGCGCAGTTTGAAGCGTTTGCAGGTCGATTATGTCGATGTGATGCAGTGGCACGGTGTTCGTTCACACCATTATTCTGAGGCTATTGAGCGGCTGTGGCCCACGGTGGAGAGGTTGAAAGATCAGGGGAAGTTTGGCTTTACTGGGGTGAGTGAGACGTATGCCGAAGACCACAAGCACGAGATGTTTTCTATGGCTTTGTCGGATGATTTGTTCGATACGGCTATGGTGGGTTACAATTTGTTGAGTCCAACGCCCGAGCACGAGGTTTTTCCTATGTGTCAGGAGCGAGATGTTGGCGTGATTTGCATGGTTGCTGTTCGGCGGGCATTGGCTCGGCCCGATGTGCTCAAAGAACGCATTGCGTATGCGAAGGATAAGGGGTTGATTGCGCGAGACGCGCTGGAAGATGAGGATCCGTTGGGTTGGCTGGTCAAGGGCGATGTTACGTCATTGCCCGCGGCGGGCTACAAGTATGTGAATGCGCATCCCGCTATGGGGGTGGTGCTGTCGGGTACGGCAAATATCGATCATCTGGAAGAAAATGTGAAGGCGATTCTCGGCCCACCTTTGCCGGATGAAGATATGGCGCAGTTGCGGTCTATTTTTGGCGATGTGTGGGAGCCATTGGGAAATTAAAGGAGGTTTTTTGAATAATCCAATTTCTGAGTGGAATCGGGACTTTCGTTTGCTCGCGCTTGCGGTTGCTTCGCAGGGGATTTTTTTTGGCGTGCAGTTGACGCTTTACAACAATTTTGTTGTTGATCGCCTGAATATCGGAGCGCACGAATTGGGATATGTGGAAGCCCTGCGCGAGGTGTCGGGTTTTATGAATGCGTTTTTTGTCGCGCTGATGGTGCAGTTCGCACCTCCTGTTGTCGCTGCGATTTCGCTGATGATTATGGGTGTGGGCATTATGGCATACTCCCAGGTTGATTCGGTTTTTTTGCTGGCGGTGTATTCGTTTGTGTGGGGTGTGGGGTTTCACTGCTGGATCCCGATGGAGCAGTCGATGGCTTTGCTTTTTTCGCCGGGAGGAAAGAAGGGGAAGTGGTTGGGGCAGTTGCGCAGTGTGAATAGTGTGGCGTGGTTGTTGTCTATTTTGATTTGTAAATTGGCTTACGATTTTGTCGGGTACAATGGTTTGTTTGTTATGGCGGGTGCTGCAACTGTGGGCGGTGGTTTTGCCATTTTGTTTGCGTCTCGCAAGCGGCCACCCGACGAGCGGGGTTTTGTTTTTAAGCGACGGTATGGTCTGTATTATGCGCTGAATTTTCTGCAGGGTATGCGGAAGCAGATGTTTATTACGTTTGCGATTTTTGCTCTGGTGAAGATACACGGGATGCCCGTGCATACGACGATGATTCTGGTGCTGATAAATCAGACGTTGATTACGCTGACTGCGCCGACGATGGGTAAGCTGGTGGATCAGTACGGCGAGCGGAAGATGCTGTCGTTCAGTTATATCGGGTTGACCTTTGTGTTTTTCGGATACGCGGTGGTGACGCATCGTCCCACGTTGTACGTTTTGTATTGTGTTGATAATATTATCTTTTTTGGTGGGATCGCACTGACGACGTATTTGCACAAGATCGCGCCCGAGTCGGATCTCAAGCCGTCGCTTGCGATGGGTGTGACGATGAATCATGTGGCTTCTGTTGCGGCACCGCTTTTGGGTGGTTTCGCATGGCACTATTTTGGATATCAGGTGATTTTCTTTAGCGGTGCTGTTCTGGCACTGATTTCGTTGATTGTGAGTCAATGGGTCGATCCCGAGGGGCAGCTTGAGCGGGAGCGAGAAGAGGTGCCGGGTCAAGTGGTACCTCAACCTGTTTCGTGAGCGGAGTAGGACGATGGCTGGTAAGACGTTTGATACATGGAGACCGATTGTTGAGGATGACGAGACGATCAGGGCGGCGTTGGAGGATGCGAATATTCCCGCACTGATGGTTTCTCTGGTGCATTTGACCGGAGATATGGGGATTGTGCGGGGGGAGATTCGCCCAAGGGCGAGGAATCTGGCGGATCCGCAGGCGGGTGTGACAGCGGAAGAGCAGGCGGTTGTTCGGGAGGTCGCTTTTGAGGTGTTGAAAGCCTATCGAGATCGCAGTTGTACTTTGCCACCTGCACCGAGCCGGGCGCGGGTTTGGGAGATGATGAATTTTATGATCGGGGAGGAGATTCCCGAAGATTACGGGATGTTTTTGGAGGGGGAGTTGTCCTTAAATGGCGAAGATCCGTTTGTGCCTGTGGGCATGGATGATTTGCCCGGGGATAAGAGGCGAGATTTTCGGGTTTTGATTATTGGGGCGGGGATGTCCGGGCTGCTGGCGGCGCATCGGCTTCGAGAGGTGGGGATTTCGTTTACTGTGGTGGAAAAGAATGCCGATGTGGGGGGGACATGGCTCGAGAATACGTATCCCGGATGTCGCGTTGATAGTCCGAATCATTCGTATTCCTATTCTTTCGTACCTGAAAATTGGCCGCAGTATTTTTCTACGCAGCAGGTGCTTCTCGATTATTTCAGGAAATTTGCAGCGGATTTTCGCCTGCGCGAGCATGTCCGGTTTCAGACAGAGGTTGTGTGTGGTCGTTTTGATGAAGAGCGCAAGGTCTGGAAAGTTGAGGTGCAGGATAAAGAGGGTGTGTGTCAAACGCTCGAGGCGAATGCCATTATCAGCGCTGTGGGGCAACTCAATCGCCCCAAGTTGCCGGATATTGCTGGGCGCGAGCAATACCGGAGGGTTGCATTTCACTCTGCGCGATGGCCGCGGGAGTGCGATTTGACGGATAAGCGCGTTGGTGTGATTGGTACGGGCGCGAGTGCATTTCAGTTTGTGCCAGAGATTGCAAAGCAGGCGCGCGAGGTTTTTGTGTTTCAGCGCACGCCGCCCTGGATTCAGCCCAATCCACATTATCACGCGGATGTACCAGAGGGACAGCATTATCTTTTGAATCATGTGCCGTTTTACGCCAAGTGGTTTCGGCTGTTTATGTTCTGGCGTTCGGCTGAGGGGATGCTCGGCGCGGCGAAAAAGGATCCGGCATGGCCTCATCAGGACCGCGCGGTTAGCAAGGCGAATGACAAGGTGCGCCAGCGGATTATAGAGTATATCGAGTCTGTGCTGGGCGACGATCCCGAGTTGATGCAGAAGTGTATTCCGGATTTTCCGCCGGGTGGCAAGCGCATGTTGTGGGATAATGGCTTGTGGTTGCATACTCTGAAGCGGGAGAATGTGCATCTTATTACGGATCCGATTGCGCGTATTACGGAGTCCGGTTTGGCGACGCGGTCGGGCGATGGCTATGATTTTGATGTGCTGATTTACGGCACGGGGTTTCAGCCGAGTCGGATGTTGTGGCCGATGACGTTTGAGGGGATTGGGCGCAGGGATTTACAGGCGCATTGGGATGGCGATCCGCGCGCGTATAAAGGTGTTTCTGTTCCGGGATTTCCCAATTTTTTTTGTATGTATGGTCCCAATACCAATATTGTTGTGAATGGCAGTATTATCTTTTTTTCCGAGTGCGAGATGAGATATATCCTGGGGTGTATCAAGCTTCTGATTGAGACGGGACGCGCTGCGATGGATTGCAAACAGGATGTGCACGATCGGTATAATGAGTGCATTGATGCGGGTAATCTGGAGATGGCCTGGGGCGCGCCAAATGTTCGGAGTTGGTATAAGAATGAGGCCGGGCGGGTGACGCAGAATTGGCCGTTTTCAATGCACGAGTTTTGGAAGCAAACGCGAATGCCCGATCCCGAGGATTATGTGTTTATTTAGGTTTTCATGTTCTCCAACTATTTTACCATTGCATGCCGCAACTTGTGGTCGCACAAACGCGATACGCTGATCAATTTGCTCAGTCTTATTGTGGGGCTGTCGTGTTGTGTGATGGCGATTGTGATTATTCATTACGAGATGAGCTATGACCGGTTTCATCCGGATGTGCGTCGCATTTATCGCGTTTTGCGGGAGCGGGTGAGTAATGAGCAAACGCAGGTGCGGTGGCTGACTTCAGGGGCGCTTGCTCGCGCGATTGAAGCGGAGATGCCCGAGGTTGAATTGGCGTCTAAAAATCGCATTTATCCGGTTGTGGTGCGTTTTGAGGACCGAGAGCTTACGCTGGTGCAAGGTCAGGTTGACGACCGTTTTTTTGAGCTGTTTAACTTTCCTTTTGCTATTGGCGATGCCGACGCGCTTGAACAGCCGTATCGCGTAGCGATTACGCAATCAGCGGCTGAGCAGTTGTTTGGCAATGCCGATCCCATAGGCAAAGTTATTACGATTCGCGAGCGGTATTACGGCGGCGATTATACGGTTGCCGCTGTTTTGCAAACGCCTCCGAGGTCTTCGTCCCTTCAGTTTGATTTGTTGCATTTTACCGATGGGCGGACACAGGAGGCTATTTTTGATTGGACGCTGTGGCAGGGGCGGGTGCAACAGGCGGGTATAGAGACTTTTGTGCGTTTGCGCGATGGGATAAACGCGAGTGAATTCGAAGCGAAGATGTCGGGTATTATTGAACGGCACCTGGGTGCGGATGTGCGGCGCATTCTTTCGTATCGCTTGCAGCCTCTTGTGCGGTTGCATTTGTATGGGGTTCAGGATTACAATTTGTCTTCGGGTGGTAATGTCCACGCTCTTTATCTTTTTGCGGCGATTGCGGTGCTGGTTCTGGCGATTGCGGCGATTAATTTTGTCAATCTCGCCACTGCGCGTTCGATGTATCGCGCACGCGAGGTGGGGATGCGGAAGGTGGTTGGCGCGCGGCGCAGTCAGTTGATTCAGCAGTTTTTGTGCGAGACGGTTTTGCTCGCGTTTCTCGCGCTGATTATCGCTGTGCCCATCGCGCGCGTTGTGTTGTTGGAAATCAGCGCGCGGACGGCCGCGCATTACGTTTTGGCCGCGCCGATGCTGTTCGGGCTTTTGCCCGGTCTTTTCGCGCTTGCCGTGTTCGTGGGTTTGATGGCGGGGATGTATCCCGCGTTTTATTTGTCGGCTTTTCGACCGGCTGATGTGCTCAAGGGCATAGCGCATTTGCAGGGTGCGCGTCTGCGGCAGGTTCTGGTTGTCGCGCAATTTGCCATTGCTATTTTGCTTATGATTGTTACGGATGTTATTTATCGGCAGCTGGATTATATTCAGCACAAGGATCTCGGTTTTGATAAAGAGCATCTCGTTTTGTTGCCTATCTTTAAGCTGGATCGCCGGCTCAAGACCAATGATGATCCCTGGCTTGTGGTGCGGTACAATACTGTAAAACAGGCGTTTTTGGAACATCCCAATATTGTTTCGGCGTCTGCGTTTCGCTTTTTGCCCGGGCGCGATGGCGGTGGTTTTGTGCGGATTGTCAAGCCAGAAGGTCAGGAGCACACAGAGTGGCGGATGCCGGTGCAGGAGGCCGATGAAGATTTTTTTGGGACACTCGGTGTGTCTATTCTGTCTGGTCGCACGTTTTCGCCCGAGGTTGCGCGCGACCGCACGCATGGCTATATTCTCAATGAGACCGCTGTGCGCGCGCTTGGCTGGACGGTGCAGGATGCCGTGGGGCGGCGTTTTGGACGGGCGCGTTCAGAAGACGATACCAGAGGTACTGTGATTGGTGTGGTTTCAGATTTTCACTACGCTTCTCTGCGGCTACCGATTGGGCCGGCAGTTTTTGCTTATCGCCAGTGGTTTTACGATTATCTGGCAGTGCGCGTGCGCGATTTTTTAGCGGTTCGACCTTTTCTCGAAGAGACCTGGGACACATTTATGGCAGCCGATAAGCCTTTTGTGTTTACATTTTTGGACGAAGAACTCGATGCAATTTATCGGGCGGAAAGAGATTTGGGGCAGACTGTTACCGCTTTTGCCGGGTTGGCGATTTTGCTGGCTTGTTTGGGCTTGTTTGGGCTGGCGGCTTTTACGGCTGAACGCCGCAAGCGCGAGATCGGCATTCGCAAGGTGCTCGGTGCGTCTGTTTCAAGTTTGGTTTTGTTGTTGTCAAAAGCGTTTTTGAAGCTGGTGCTTGTCGCCAATCTTATCGCCTGGCCCGTTGCGTATTATTTGACAGATACTTATTTGCAAAATTTTGCATATCGCGCATCTTTCAGTTTATGGCCTTTTGTGTTTTCGGGCTTGCTCGCACTCTTAATCGCTCTTTTGACGGTTGGTACACAGGCGTTCAGGGTCGCGCATACCAATCCCGTGGAAATACTGCGGCATGAATAGGTGTACAACTGACCGTTGAACGGGTCTGGGATACGATCCGTTGTACACCATCCCCAGGCTAATTCATAGGCGAAGCGCCGTCATCGCGGCATGGTGTTAGCCGCGATCCAGTGGTTTTGGTTGTCATCGTTACTTTGGAGGTCCTCCCATGTTCTTCACGCTTCTCATCATTACCCTCGTAGTCGCCGCTCTCGTGTCTTTTATCACAGTGCGTGCGTTTAGCAGTGCGATTAACAGTATTCTTCACCGGCTTATTGACGATGCGATAGCAGGTGCATGGGTGCGCTATATGAAGTTCGCGATCTATGTGGTCGGTATCTCTGGCGGTGTGCGTGTCCGCTCGCTGGAGCGTTATATTTTGCCGCAAGAGCATTTCAGTCCCAAAGGTGAATCCCGCGATATTCCTCCTTTTGAACTGACTACCGAACGCTGGGTGCTCGAGATCTATCGCACGATTATCGAATCCCTGCAATCTATCGCGTGGATGTTGCTCGTTTTCTTCATTGTTTCGCTCGGTATGTACATTGTCGTTCGTATCTTTGAAATGCGCCGAGAGACGAACGAGTGATAAGTTTTCATATTTTACGAAAACCCCGCTGCGAGATAATCTTGTAGCGGGGTTTATTTTTAGAATACTTGTGACCTACCATAAACGACCTTCTTTATCTGCGTGCGGTGACGTATGGCTTGAGAACCTTGCAAATACAAATGGCAACGTGACTTTTTTTGTCTATCCCCGCATGCACAGGGAAACCATGATCAAACTATTGAGCATAAACACACCTAGGGGTCTATCCCCGTACACACGGGGAAACCCCTTACGCGATGGGGTTTAGATTTTCCCTTCTGGGTCTATCCCCGTACACACGGGGAAACCCACGTGCGCTTGTCCAAAGTCAAGCGTATATCGGGTCTATCCCCGTACACACGGGGAAACCCTTCCGCGAATTTGCAGCGGATCCAGGGGTGGAGGTCTATCCCCGTACACACGGGGAAACCGCAATTTAAACCGCTGAAACGGTCCAAAGCCCGGGTCTATCCCCGTACACACGGGGAAACCATCATCGATGCCAGCAGCGCCATGTTTAAAGGGGGTCTATCCCCGTACACACGGGGAAACCCCTATCTCGCAAGACTCATCAAAGCCGGTAAAAGGTCTATCCCCGTACACACGGGGAAACCATGACGTAGGCGTCGCCGTCCGTCATATCCGGAGGTCTATCCCCGTACACACGGGGAAACCATGACGTAGGCGTCGCCGTCCGTCATATCCGGAGGTCTATCCCCGTACACACGGGGAAACCCGCTTAATATACGTGCTAATGAGGAGTCAGAAAGGTCTATCCCCGTACACACGGGGAAACCAATCTTGCTATGGCTTCCTATGATGCTCACAAAGGTCTATCCCCGTACACACGGGGAAACCTTACAATATCGGTTCTGGATATGGAAAGAGAAAGGTCTATCCCCGTACACACGGGGAAACCTTCTTTTCCAAGGGCGTCTATAACGAAGACTATGGTCTATCCCCGTACACACGGGGAAACCAAACAGAAATACTCTCCGTACATGCCAGAACGGGGTCTATCCCCGTACACACGGGGAAACCGGTGCGCCATGATGGGTGCTGTACTGCTGATAGGGTCTATCCCCGTACACACGGGGAAACCAAAAGGAGGGATATTGCTACAGCCCAACGAGAGGGTCTATCCCCGTACACACGGGGAAACCATGGTCAAGTCAACAGTGGTGCGTAGCTGGTCGGGTCTATCCCCGTACACACGGGGAAACCCGTACCAGACGAGCAACCAAGTTCGGCAGCCCAGGTCTATCCCCGTACACACGGGGAAACCAGCTAAGATTGGGTCCCTTTGTCGGCGGGAAACGGTCTATCCCCGTACACACGGGGAAACCACTCTCTGCTCCCCGACGATGTTAAGAGCGTCAGGTCTATCCCCGTACACACGGGGAAACCTGCCCATGCTGCTATATCCATAAAATCCTCGAAGGTCTATCCCCGTACACACGGGGAAACCGTGGCACTTTTTGCTCACAGCCAGTATCGCGTGGGTCTATCCCCGTACACACGGGGAAACCTGCTTCATCGGGTCCGTTACCAGCACCCAGTCGGGTCTATCCCCGTACACACGGGGAAACCTCCCTATACATCCCGAGCTCGCTATACATATGGGGTCTATCCCCGTACACACGGGGAAACCGACACATCATTCCCCCCATTGTAATATTTGTAGGGTCTATCCCCGTACACACGGGGAAACCGTTTACCTCGGCTTGGTGGCCTAAGACAGGCCGGGTCTATCCCCGTACACACGGGGAAACCATGGTCGGCGGAATCACCAAGCAAGAAATCGAAGGTCTATCCCCGTACACACGGGGAAACCTTTAAATGGCTACCGTGACCTTGATTGGCCTACGGTCTATCCCCGTACACACGGGGAAACCGGCGACCTGGCATTTATAGACATCAACGCTCAAGGTCTATCCCCGTACACACGGGGAAACCCCACTTGCAAAGGAAAAGAGCAAGTTGGATCAAGGTCTATCCCCGTACACACGGGGAAACCCAGGTCGCTGATCTGCTCAAACTGTATTTGAAGGGTCTATCCCCGTACACACGGGGAAACCTAAAACACGCCCTCCCCCGATCTAAAAAGTCGAGGTCTATCCCCGTACACACGGGGAAACCCGTCCGGAAAATACTCGCAACCTGCATTAACGGGGTCTATCCCCGTACACACGGGGAAACCCCATTTTGGGGGCGGTGATAGATAAACAAGATGGGTCTATCCCCGTACACACGGGGAAACCTATGGATGACTTGACCTTCGCCTGCTTGGTCAGGGTCTATCCCCGTACACACGGGGAAACCCGATAGCCGCTTTGAAGGTGAAAGCCCGGCTATGGTCTATCCCCGTACACACGGGGAAACCCCATTTTGGGGGCGGTGATAGATAAACAAGATGGGTCTATCCCCGTACACACGGGGAAACCTATGGATGACTTGACCTTCGCCTGCTTGGTCAGGGTCTATCCCCGTACACACGGGGAAACCCGATAGCCGCTTTGAAGGTGAAAGCCCGGCTATGGTCTATCCCCGTACACACGGGGAAACCTATCTAACGCCGCCGCCAAAACGGAAAAGCAAGGGTCTATCCCCGTACACACGGGGAAACCTTTCCCTGATTTTTTATGACCCACATCCCCTTGGGTCTATCCCCGTACACACGGGGAAACCACCAAGAATGTGCATCTATAGCTCTCTTTAACCGGTCTATCCCCGTACACACGGGGAAACCGAGGCGGAGGCCGAGATGCTTTTGGCGGGCCGGGGTCTATCCCCGTACACACGGGGAAACCTCATAAAGATCGAGCCAAGAAAGCTCTGTCAAAGGTCTATCCCCGTACACACGGGGAAACCCTCTTATCCGCGGGCGAGCGACAATCTAAAGAAGGTCTATCCCCGTACACACGGGGAAACCCACCGATAACGCCGCCTTTGCGGAATATGAAGGGGTCTATCCCCGTACACACGGGGAAACCATATCCCATTTTTGCCTTATTACAACTTCCAAAGGTCTATCCCCGTACACACGGGGAAACCTCAAGGTATTCTTCTACCGCTTCCGCTTTACAAGGTCTATCCCCGTACACACGGGGAAACCCACCTGGCGTTGCCCCTGCCTGCTCCCGCCGAGGGTCTATCCCCGTACACACGGGGAAACCTGGCACAGCAAGGCCAGCGCGTCAATAGTGTGTGGTCTATCCCCGTACACACGGGGAAACCCCGCTGATCGCCTTTGAATCGGTCCTCGATGAGGGTCTATCCCCGTACACACGGGGAAACCAACGTCATCGACTTTGCGGCGGCGTATGAAAAGGGTCTATCCCCGTACACACGGGGAAACCAAGCCCCCTGAATTAAACGCGCAATGCGCGAGGGGTCTATCCCCGTACACACGGGGAAACCCCTGTGGAGATGTTTGCAACGTTTATGACTTGGGGTCTATCCCCGTACACACGGGGAAACCGCATATCCAAAAAGCGAAACCGCTATATTCCGCGGTCTATCCCCGTACACACGGGGAAACCGCGGACATCGCCTGTTTCCGCTCGACGCACACGGGTCTATCCCCGTACACACGGGGAAACCTACGGTGGCGGAAACCCAGTAGGAGCTACAACGGGTCTATCCCCGTACACACGGGGAAACCAGCCGCGAGCTGATCATGCTAATGTCTGCCCACGGTCTATCCCCGTACACACGGGGAAACCGATATGATCGCCCGCGCTACTGGAACACACGGAGGTCTATCCCCGTACACACGGGGAAACCGACGGCGTCACAAAAGCGGCGGCGTTCAGGCGGGGTCTATCCCCGTACACACGGGGAAACCTCCATAACCTCGCGCATTGCCCAGTCGCGGTATGGTCTATCCCCGTACACACGGGGAAACCCACACTGAGGCCGTCCAGGTCAAAGCTCCACAAGGTCTATCCCCGTACACACGGGGAAACCTCCATAACCTCGCGCATTGCCCAGTCGCGGTATGGTCTATCCCCGTACACACGGGGAAACCTAAGCCGGCTTTTTTGTCCCAAAATAGGGCTTGGGTCTATCCCCGTACACACGGGGAAACCCACCACCGCGAACACCTCGCACGACATCACGAGGGTCTATCCCCGTACACACGGGGAAACCTCGGAAATCCAGCTGTTCGTGAATGGCGACCTGGGTCTATCCCCGTACACACGGGGAAACCTGTACAAACGTATACTTCTTCTTACCCCGTAAATAGACGGGGAATCTTCTGACTATCTTTACAGTCTTTTCACCAATAAAACGCCATCCGCATCGCGAATCTCCTTGGGCGGATCGCCGAGATGACGGAGGGCGAGGCCGCCGGATGCGGTGCTATCACGCCACATCAGGACTATGGCACCGCGGTTCAAAACATCGTACCAGGTGCTGATTACGGCCCAAATGCGCTCGCGCACGCCATGGGAAAGGTCGGGAGAAACGTACACACCGGGCGCGACCTCCAACATCGCTGAGGCCAGAAAGCCACGGTAACGCGATTCGACATCGCGCGTGACCACAACAGTCATGGGCACTATGGATCCTCCTGATCGTCTGAGTTTTCAAACATCTTCTTGATGCGCTCAATCATGTGTGGTATGATCTTTTCGCTGGCAAGGACGCGACCAGCCTCCCGTCTGGCAAGACGTTCTATGTTCCCATAGGGCGGGGACTCTGCCTGCTTTGCAGCGCGGAAAGCAGCGGGGATGGTGACCGTGGTTCGATAGAGATCGGCAATGTCCAGTACAAATGATTGACCGGGATCCTCGTGGATAAAACCAAGTTGTGGGATAGTTGATGTGGCTGATACTGCAATGGCAGCGGCAGCCTCCACAGCACTCACCACATGATTCAATGCCTGATTGGGCAGGTCTCCCGCGGTAGGCTGTGACCGGTCGTAGCGTCTGCCGTGCCACTTGATCCCAACCTGCGTAGCGATCAGTTTATAGCTTTTCTTCATCCTCGCCCCTTCAATACCGCGCAGTACCTTAATATCGCTATGCGGCAGAACAGTGCCAAAGCGCCAGGCATACATGAGTCGGGCGATATTGAGTCGCGTATCGGGATCGGCCCACGCCCGCACCTGACGCCGTGCAAGGCCGGATCGGTTAGCAATCAGTGGCGGCGCGGTGTAGTGACGCACGCCATCCTCGCCCACCGCAGCCAGAGCCGTACCTTGTCGAGCGAGGAGGCGTAGCGCGTCATGGCTGACTGTGGATCCGGGACCAAGCAGGATCATGGAGACGCCCTGCAATGGTATCGCATAATACCCCGGATCGAGTGGATCGTTGTCAGCCCGTTCTGTATTGCGTTCGAATGTTAGGGTGCCATCGCGGGCGGTTAAGGCACCGCGAGACAACCAGAGCAAGCCAGCCCGATCTGCATGAGGTATTCGGGCGGTTTCCAAACCAAGGCGTCTCATCAGCATAGTAAACCCCACAATATTATCTGTTTTTTTTTTACTAATATGCTACCGTTTTCCCGGGTGGGCGCAGAAGCAGCATGCCATAACCATAAGCCTTATGCCGCCCGATCCCATTTCTTATGCGGACAGCAAATTCATCCGGATTTGCAACTGTCAAAACGCCGTGAAAGGTCACATCCGGTCCCTCGGGAGAAAATCCGTCACCGCGTAGAGAGCGACTGCGCTTGAATGCGGCAACGCGGCACGCCTCCTGCTCGATTTCTGCGACGCCATCAAAACGCTCGGCGAGCCATTCTGTATAGATTTTCTCTCGCGTCTGTCCTGCCGATCGTGCATTGACAGCCTCATCTGCGCCACCATCGGGAAAATGGCGAAACACATGGACGAGGAATGCGTCAATCTCCGCGCCTTTCCCAATCGTCTTACCCGATTTTTGATCGTGTATTTCGGTTCTGAGCCGCCGTACCGGACGAACCCGCAGGTCAAACCCTAAACGCTGACCAGCCGTAAATTCAGTATGCATTTCCTTTGACCGTATTTTTTTAGGATCAAGCGCATCCAGGCAATCGGGCGTCGCAACCAGATTTGCCATAGATTGCAGTGCGGCTTGGTCCGCATCGGTGTATGCGTAGAGAGAAGCATTGCGGCGGCGCTCCGAAGCAAATAGACGGAATGGTCGCAAAACGCCTGGGCCAAACATACCTGTCAACAAAATGTGTAGTGCATAGCCCTCGTCAAACACGCCTCTTCGGATGAGTCCGCGTTGTCCCGCCCACCGATTAAAGGCACGCATGTCCAATGGGACGTGGATCATATAAGTGGTCATTACTCAGCCTCCCTACCGGAAATCCTGCCTTCGCAAATGCGACGCGCACCTCCATGCAGTCCCGTTATCCAGTTGCGCTCGTCGGTTACGAATGTCGTTCTATCCGAACCTTCCGGCCCTTCTGACGCAGGCCACAAGGCTCGAAAAAGTCTCCCACTCTCAGGTGCTATGTTGCGAAGTGCTGTGTGCATATCCGGTGCCTCCATCCATCCGCTGAAGATCGGGGCAGAGGGCAGACAAGGCTTGCGTCCAAGAAATAACGGACGTGCGGGATGCTCCAGCGCGTTTGCCAGATCATCAAGGGTCGGTGCTACGTCGCCAGAATTGAGCCGAACGACGCCCAGCATACGCAAGTCCGCATGGTAGTCACGCCAACGCTGGTGCGCTCCTCTATAACTGCCGGCACCACCAGCCCGGTCTGCGGGCACTCCTCGTGTGGTCCATGATTTGTCGTTCTTGGAAAGTTGCGCGGTCTGATAGTCCGTTATACGACCGAGCATTGGTTCCTCCTCATGCAGCATGCCATAGATGATCCTGTCCTGGAGTGTCTGGTGTTCTACCCGCATAGCGCGGGTCCAGCCAAGAGCGTTGGCGAACAGCCCCGTCAACATGGATTGGGCGGGAAAATCACGGATCACACCATGAACGTCAATAGTTTCGCCACCAAAGGATGCGAGTGGTGCATGGAACCGGATTTGCAACCAGCGCATCACGCAACTCCTTCCTGAATAGCGGAGCCTGCCCATGCCGCGAGATCGGAGAGGGGCAAAAGTTCCGTTCCTGAAATCGGTGTGCCCGTCAAGCTCATTGAACGGCGTGCCTCGTTTGTACCATAAGCGGCGTCTATTTTCTGGATATGAGTGTTCACTGCGGCTTCGGCTTCATCCACCAGTGCCTTGCAGGGTTTGCGAAACGCCTCGGCCAGGCTGCGCGGCTGATATTCACCGGCTTCGATGAGTAGCCAACTCGCATAGTCGTAAGGAGCGGTAGATCCCAATTTCGCTCCTGGGGACACCATGGCGATCAGATGTACGAGGCGTCTTGTAACCTCATCAGCCATTTCGGTATCGCCACCGAGATTGCAAAGCAGCATTTCGCGATCGAGTACGACGTAGCCATAGAACAAACCGGAGGTCAACTCGGACTCGCCGATATGATCCGCGCCAGCATCGTCTTCGATACGGTGAAGATCATCGACAACAGTGAAGTAGTCGCTTTCGCTCTCTTCCTCGTGGACGGTAAAAGCATGGGCTACATGAACAGCGGCATCGATGTTCGCTTCTACATCTGAAGTCACCATACGTCCAAACATGGCGGCAACCAAGCCTCCTGGCAGTGAACAATTTTCGCGCAAGGTTTTCATGTTGGCATTGGCGGACTTGCGCCAATCCTTAGCGGTCTCTTCTGCTGCTTGTGGGTCGCTGCCATGGGTATCCGCAATTTTTTGGGCTTCGCGGGCGAGATACTCGATTTCCGGTTCGCCGAGTAGAAGCGGCTGACGCCCCTGCCTGGTACCACCTTTATCGCCGTAAACTGAGAGTTGAAATGCCTCTCCAATTACTTTGATGATCTCCTCATCATGGCCCGCTTCTATGAGCGGTTCAATGACTCGCCGAGTCACGATCTCGCGCGAACGGGTCGCGGCGGTTGCGCCATCTATGCCACTTAAAGCGTAGATATCGTCCGAGACGCGCCAGTGTCGCTTGAGACATTGGGAGGAAATGCGTGTCCTGGTCGTGCCGCCATAGGTCATGCGTTTGGCAAGACCCGAGTCATCGCGGTTGAGAAGTGCGGCGGGGTAGCCATGAAGGCTGTGGATCTGAAGAAAACGAACGTTGGGCATGAAAATCTCCTAATCTGTAGATTCAGTGGATGCGGGTTTTGATTCCGCATCAGTGCGGTAGTAATCGCGGGCAATTCGGCGATCTGTTTCGTCGTCGGCAAAGAGAATAAACCGCGCCAGCGTTTCGAGATTGAAACGATTGTACTCGGTTCTAGACAGCCGCCGACACATGCGTATAACGAGGTCTCGCCGCATTTCTTTTGGGGCGTTCAAGAGACGAGCGAGCCGCAGTTCTGAGAATTCGGCTTTGGAAAGGACGGAACCCATGGGGAAACGGTATTCGTGCGCCGATTTTTTTTCGGGGTCTGGGTCTGTCCCTTTGGGTGTTAGAATCGCGATTCCCTGAATGAGTGCTGCCCAGCCCGCCTCGTCATTGGTTCCTGGTTGATGGATAGCCATAAGTTGCCAGAAGGCCGCCGCGCCAGCTCCTGATAAGGGTCCACGCCGGAGTGCTGCGGCAGGCCCCGGTGTAAGTCTGGCAATCTCCCCAGCCAGTCCGGAAACCACTTGACCGAGGCTGTGAGTCTCAGCTTGCTTTCTCGGTGCAGTTAGAGGTTCTTTAACCGACATTATTTGTCTCCTTGGTATTGAATATCTCGGGCTGATCACTGAAGATACTCTTCTCTCCGCGCACTTTGCCCTCAAAAGCACTGGTCGCTCTCGCTCTCGCCCGGTGACGGCGAATGGACGCGCACGGTACGCTGTCTATTGCCTCGTTGAGTAGTGTTCGCGCTGAATTAATTAAAAGACGTGCGAATTTGGCGCGATGGCGTGCAGCCGTGGCATCATCCTCGGCAAGGAAACGATCCTGCAGCATCGCGAAGAACTCTGTATCCGCCACCACTTCGAGTCGTTTTGCAAAGGATGTGGCGTGCGCTCGGTCAGACTTGGTGAGGTCGCCTGGCTCTTTTCCTCCACTCGCTGCGATGGCAATGCCGAATCGCAGCGCACCTGTCACTTCGGTTATCTCTTCTATCTGTGCCTGCGCGATTTCGGCCAGTTTATTACTTTCAGCGGTCCTAAAAAAACCTGAAGCTGTTTTGTTAGCAAAGGCAATGTCGGTTCGTTCGTGATAGCCTTCTGTTTTGCCCTGACCGCCGGCGATACCACGGGCAACCAATTGCCACTGGTCGCCGGTGCCACTATTCACCCGCATTGACGGAGGCTTTTTATATGTCTCATTGTTAAAGAGTAATTCGACCAGCCGTTTGTAAGGAAATCCCACTGAAGACAAAGACAGGGCTTTGCTCTCTTTATTCTCTACGGGCGTCCAGAAATCGCCGAGATTTCCCTTTGCAGCCTTTGCATTGATCCGCGCACGCTTTGAAGATGCTGTCCACGCGATGAGTTGGTCGCCTTCTGATCGCAGCCGCACGCGCCGACAGATTTCGATAAAGTGGGGGTCAAGGATTCGCAGGTCTGCTTGCTCGGTGCCGCTCCATGGTTCTATCCACAACAAGGCCAGTCCATCTGCTGGAGCGTAGTAATTGCCATAGTCCTCCAACAATTGATCGCGTCCCGCTATCATGCGCTGGACATCGTGGAATAGATGCGCGCCGGCAAAACCCTTTGAGGGAATCAGGCCCAGGCAAGGACGTGCCGAGAAACCGCCGTTCATACGGGCGATGCCGTAATTCCCAGAACCGAGAAAGCCAGCCATGGTCTGAAGGTCAATCAACGCGAATATCCAGTCTTCAGGTGCTCCCCCGTGTGCAATGGTCCGTTTTACATCGTGGTTCTTGGACGTGACCAAGACATCGAGATCGTCGGGTGTCGTAACACGACCGCGATAGTCGTTGAGGCCATTGGGTGACGGACACTGCATGAACGCGGGCTTCGTCGGATCCTCCACAATTAGGCACCAGGGTTCATCGTTAGCATACTCTGATGTCAGGCCGCGGAGCAGAGCTTGCCAGTCTGCCGATGTCTGCGGCGGCAGACTTGTGTCTGTCCGGTGCCTGGCGATTGTTGCCAGTTGCGCTAAAAATGCATGCCATGCATGGCGTTGGTGGGGGCGAAGTGCGGGAAAGGCCGCTACGCGGTCCTGTGCCATCGTCGCGTACACTTCTGGTAAAGATTGTATTTCGATTTCGCCATCGGTTAAGCGAGTGCGAATCAATCTGTCAGTGAGAAGGTTCATGGTGTTCGCCTGTTATGACTTCTGCTCGGGAGTGGTAGAAACCCCGCTTGGGCGGGGAAACGAGAGTCCTTGTGCTGGTGCTGCGCCTCGCAATGGACTATCTCCGATGAGTCGGAGGATGCGGATCCTGAGTTTGGCTGTTTTTCTGCGGGATGAAATCTGTGATCGTCTTCCCAAATCTCTATTTGGAAACTGATGCGTTCAGTAATGCGTTCTCGTTCAATAACGAGGGATCCCTGTCGTTTCATATTTGGCCTCCTTGGGTGATGGAAGGTCAAATATACATAATCTGTGCTGCGCCGCGCAAGTTAAAAATAAATTTTTTTGATTCACTCAGGTTAAGCCCGAGGCTTGCCATATACTATTCCCCTGCCTCCATTGGCCGGATACCCGTCCGGTCGTATAGAAACGCCTGTGTTCCTACATGCAGTGTCAAGTCACCAGCTATCTGTTCAGCACGCGCTTGTTCAATTTCATCTTTCGTGGGGATTTGTTTGAAAAAGAAGGCTGGTAGATTGAAAGTTTTCACAGGTTTGTCAAACGGACCTGATATCGCTTGATCGAGGTTGATTCGCGGCCCATCCTCTCCCAACCGTGTACGTACCTTTTCATCCAGATCAGGAAATTTCTGCTCATCGAACAATTCCTGTCGATCAAGCTCGTGGCGTCTAGCGACCTGGTCTTCTGCAGCCGCTAACCCCCAGGTCTGCTGTTCGTGGGTCAACCAGGTATCGCCGAGCACATTGGCTCGTTCGCGAAGCACTTCCGGATGGGTTCCCTGTTCCACCAGCATTCGGTTCATGTCGGGAATGCGCCAAACAGCGTGATCGACAATTAGGCTTCGCGTCTGTTCCACTGCGAGCAGGTTGCGGTAGATGCCTCCGTTCTCGGATATACCAAGCCCATGACGCAAGAGGTCACCTCCCAGCCCGACTTCCAATCCGTCCTCAGGTGTGAGTACAATACAATTCGGTGTGGAGAATCTGCGAGGACGCACCGTGTCTGCGTGCCGATGCAGACGTCCGATCCGTTGCAGGAGGACATCCACGGGGCATAGATCGGAAATCATTATATCGGCATCAATATCCAGCGACTGTTCGAGGGTTTGAGTACCAATGACCACCTGCCCATTGCGTGGTCTGTCACCTTTTCCCAGCACGAGTTCTACAGCGTCATCAAGCAGTCTGCGATCCTCTACGGCGAATCGGCTATGGTGTAGCGTCGGGATACCCTCCACCGTCAGGGCCAGTTCACCGCCATCTTGGTCAAGTAGATTTTCGAAGACCTCCTGCGCTGTGGCAACGGTGTTGCGAATGATCAGTACCTTGGCACCTTCGCGTGCTTGTGAGTATGCAAATCGGGCGATCTGTGCCGGGTCAGACATCCATGCCTCTACCCGCATGGAGACTGCCTTACTTTGCTCGGTGTGTCCGATTGGGCAGATATCAGGTGTGCCATTGCCTGCCAATGTGAGTGCGGGATACGGGGCTTGCTCCGCTTCATCGGGTGCAGGTAGATCGCGAATTGAAGATCCAGTAAATGTTGTGCGGGCAGTTGCCCCCAGAGTTGCAGACATGAGGAGTGCATGACCTCCGAGATCGAGATGTCCACGCAGAAGGGTGTGTAGCAGCCGCGTCATGTAAGAATCGCTGGCATGCACTTCATCCACCACGAGCAGGCTACGGGCAAGGGACGCGCCGCGAAGGTGTGCCCATTTGACCTTGAGAGCACCGAGGAGTGCCTGATCTACGGTGCCTACCGCCGCTGTGGAACTCAGGTAATGGCGCGTGCTCTCCGCCGACCAACGGGCGGCACGCTCCTCCTCATCAGGTTCGTCCTCCCAGAAGACCTCGAAGTTGCCGATATATTGCCCTTCCACCTCGTCGGCACGATAGTAGCCAGGTACAGCAAGCACTGTTGGGGTCCATGGCAACAGGCTTTCTAACGCCTTTGAGATGCGACCATGCAGTTGCTTTGCCGCCGCGCGGGTTGGCACTGCGAAGTAAAGCCCATCAACGATCTCCGCCCGCCACAATGCAGCGAACCGCATCACCGCCGCCTCTGTTTTGCCGGAACCTGTCTCGCTTTCCAGGATCAAAAGCGGACGGTCGAGTGGCGCGTCAGCAACAGCTTGTTGCAAGGGGCGAGGCGACGAGTGACCGAACATGGTCTGGAAATTAGCCTGCTCAGGACACGCTTGATGACTGGCGCGGCGCAGACCTCGTACTCCCAATACCTCTCGTGCCTTTTTGCGCGCACGAATGATGTATTCCGGGTCGGGATCGGGTTCAAAAGAAAAAAACTCCTCCGCGGAGCCAACTTGATCCGCAAGGGCAACAACCCCAGCGAAGAGATGTACAAGCGTAGGTGAATCGGGCAACGGTGGTCCTTGATTAAACGCGGCCGGAAACCACTCGCGAATACGATTGTGGAGGAGTGAAGCGGCTTTGGCTGGATCGTAGCCAGCGAAAGGCGACCAGATTTCCGGAGGGCCAGACCCGCTATGGGGAGGCTGCGCTGGACGCCCGTGATGGGCGAGTGCGGCTATTAGCAATGGTTCTAAGCCCTCACCCCAGGCCGCCATGTCGTAGAACCCGAGTGCTTTGCACATGTGGTCTTGCTGGCAGCAGAAGAAAGCTTCTACAACATGACCTTTGCTCTGTGGCGGGGCAGTCGGTAGTTCGCTTCGGTCGCGAACCTTGAACTGAAAGCCGGCATTCAACTTTCCGAAATCGTGCAGGAATGCTATGGCTGTCAATCGCGCTTCTGTTACAGCACAGAGGCTGATGTTTCCCAATACCCGTTCAAATCGGCGGCGCAAGATCGGTTCCTGAAGAAGTATCTCGAAGCAGGCGGCAACATCGGCACAATGATGTTCAAGGCGATGGTAGCAATGCGGCGACTCGTACTTTCCCCAGGCGGGCCGGTCACTTGTTTGTTCTTGCATTGGTGGACGTTTCAATGATCAACTCCATCTTGATGGCGGATTAAGTCACTATCTATGAGTTTTGTAAGATAATGGAAAGTCGGGAAAAACCAACTGGATTGCGACTAAAACCATGCCGCAATGACAGCACAAGGGACGCGACAAGCCGTTTCTTTGACGCCATTCCATATGCAAAAAGACATAAGCCAAAGCCATCCGCACAGCGCGTAAGTCCGTTTCGCAAGAGACATCCTTTCGCGTTCGAAAGCGCTGGACATCGGATTGAAGCAAATATTATCAGATAGCCCGTACAACCCATCGGCTTTAGCGCTGGGAAGCAGACGCAAGTTAGCGAGCGTTGTTTTGCAAGGGCTTACGAATCCCTGCTTTCGCAGGGACATGCTTATGGGGTAGTGCTTTAGCGTTGGGGCACATCGCAAAGCGGCGATTTGGGCGGTGCATCAACAAGATTCATCCGCTAATTCCACTTGCCCTTCGCACCCCAAAAAATGTATCTTGTAACTGTCACCTTGGACTTGACCCGTTTTGGTCTTAAAATCTATGCTTTTGAGGTGACAACCATGACGGGCTTTCTCTTTGGTGATTGCAATGGTCAGAAATTTCAAATATCGCTTGCGTCTAACCAAAAAGCAAGCTGCGATACTGCAAGGGCATATTGAAGAATGCCGACTACTCTACAACCAGTTGGTATGTGCCCGTGTTCAGGCGTGGAAGAGCGAGCAAAAGTCTTTGTCTTGCTACGATCAGATTAAAATACTCCCCTTGATGAAACAACAACGTCCTGCGCTTAAGCAAATATATAGTCAGGTCTTGCAACAAGTGGCTGTGCGTGTTGACAAAGCGTTTGATGGCTTCTTTCGCCGTCTCAAATCAAAGGCAAAGACGGGCGAGAAAGCGGGTTTTCCACGATATAAGGGTATGAACCGCTACGATTCGCTCACCTATCCGCAATTCTCCAACGGATGCCGATTGGACGACAAGGGCTTGCGGTTGGGCAAAATTGGTTGCATACGCATTGTTCAGCATCGTTGCCTTGAAGGTGTCCCTAAGACCTGCACCATCACGCGGACAGCAACAGGCAAATGGTATGCGTCTATCAGTTGTGATATTGGCGACCCTGTGCGGTCTCCCAATCATCCTGACACCGCTGTTGGGATTGATGTTGGGCTGAACGCATTTGCTGTTACCAGTGCTGGTAAGCGTGTGTCTAACCCTCGGTTTTTCAGGCAGGAAGAAAAGGCACTCAAGAGAGCGCAACGCAAGTGGGACAAGGTTAAGAAAGCGTTGCCCAAAAAACGTGAGAAGGCGCGCAAAGTTGTTGCGAGAATTCACGAGCGCATCAGAAACAGACGCCACAACTTTGCCCACCAGCAAGCAAGAAGAGTAGTCAATCGTCATGGGTTCGTAGCAGTCGAGAAACTTGAACCACAAAGTATGCAAAAGAACAGGCGATTGGCCAAGTCGATTGGAGACGTAGCGTGGTCCCTGTTTCGGCATTGTCTCGAATACAAAGCGGAAGAAGCTGGTATTGGATTCAAGGCCGTAAACCCTGCATACACATCTCAAGCGTGCTCTGCTTGCGGATACCGTGAGAAGAAAACACTCTCTCAGCGTGTGCATTGTTGCAAAAAGTGTGGCTATACCACAGACAGAGACCACAATGCTGCGATAAACATTTTGACTTTGGGATTACAAAGTCAGGCGGTTTGATCGCCAAGAAGCCCAACTGATTTAGCGTTGGGAGTAATCACATTAGGGCGTTATTGACGCAAAGGGATCTGGTATGGAGAAAACAGAGAAAAAAGTGATACCGGGCTGGACCGGGAGATGCTATGAGGATTTCGAGGTGGGCGAAGTCTTCCGAAGCCGGTTCGGGCGGACGGTGACGACGACTGACAACCAGCTGTTCACGCACCTGACCCTGAATACCAATCCGCTTCACTTTGACGAGGAGTACGCCCGCCGGACGCGGTGGGGAAAGATCCTGGTGAACAGCACGTTTACGCTCGCGCTGGTCGTGGGAATGAGTGTCCCGGACGTGAGCGAGAAGGCGATGGCGAATCTGGGTTGGAGCGAGATCCGGCTTCCGAACCCGGTATTTGTGGGAGATACGCTCTATTGCGAGACGGAGGTGCTCGCCAGGCGGGAGTCGAAGTCGTTTCCGGAAGCGGGCATCGTGAAGGTGCGCACACGGGGAGTGAATCAGCACGGCCGCGTCGTCATAGATCTGACTCGCAGCGCGATGATCTATAAGAGGGCGCACGCGCCGTCGGAGGATGCCTTTCCCGAAATTCACGAGGAGAAAGACGGGTGAAGTCGATGCGGTCCTGGCTTTTTGTGCCGGGGCACCGGCAGCCGATGATCGACAAGGCCCTGGGCCTGCCGGCGGATGTTCTGATATTCGATTTGGAGGACGGCGTCCCGGAGGCTGAGAAGGACGTTGCGCGCAGTCGTGTCGCTACCGCGCTGGACAGCGTGCGTGGCGGCTCAACGCGATTCGTTAGAGTTCACGATGCCGGATCCTCCGAATTGGACGCCGATCTGCAAGTGATCGCGCGTGCGGGGCTGCAGGGACTCGTGTTGCCCAAAGTGCAGGGACCGGAGGATGTGCTTCAGATGTGCCGGTGGCTGGACCGGCACGAGACCAGAGCGGGTATTCCATCCGGAGGCGTCAGGCTTCTGGCAACCATTGAGAGCGCCCGGGGCCTGGTTCAGGCTCCTGCGATCGCATCCGTCACACCCAGGCTGGTGGGGCTCATGTTCGGCGCGGAGGATTTCGCGCTGGATCTGGGCCTCTTTTCGCACCTGGGACAGGGATTGGTCAACTACGCCCGATCGGCGCTGGCGGTGGCTGCGGCAAGCGGACAAATCCGGGCTATAGACAAGGTATTTACGGACATAAACGATCCTGACGGACTGGCCGTGGAGGCGCGGCAGGCCCGGGATCTGGGGTTTGCTGGAAAAGCCGTGATCCATCCGGGTCAGGTTGGGGCGGTGAATGAAATCTTCAGTCCCACGGAGGTCGAAGAGAGATGGGCCCGGCGAATTGTTGAAGCTTTTGAACGGCGGGCGGACGAAGGCCCGGCGACCGTGGATGGCCGGATGGTAGATAGGCCGGTTCTGGAACGGGCTCGATGGATCCTGGATCGTCTCGAGGAAGAGCGCAATGACCGGCAGGCCGATTAAAGAAGAAGAGAGGGTTACTTGCACGATCAACACCAACACCCACCCCTGAATGGAATAAGGATTGTCTCGGTGGAGCAGTTCGGGGCGGGGCCATGGGCAACGATGATGTTGGCGGATCTTGGGGCGGAAATCATCAAAGTCGAGAATCCCGAGACTGGTGGCGACGTCGCGCGTTACGTGCCACCCTATACCGCTGAACAGGACAGCGTGTATTTCCAGAGTTTCAACCGGAACAAGAAGAGTATGACGCTGAATTTGCGGCATCCGGGAGGGAGGGAGGTGTTGCATCGGCTGGTGGGGATTTCGGATGGGGTGTTCAACAATCTGCGCGGAGACCTTCCGGCCCGGCTGGGTCTGGACTATCCGGCGCTGGGTGCGGTCAAGGCTTCAATTGTATGCTGCTCACTTTCCGCGTTCGGACGGCAGGGGTCTCGAGCGGGCGAACCGGGATACGATTATCTGATGCAGGGATATGCCGGATGGATGAGTCTTACGGGCGAGCCCGACGGTCCACCGACGAAAACAGGACTTTCCCTCGTGGATCTCGGCGCGGGCGCAATGGCGTCCCTGGGCATGGTCAGCGCGATCTTCCGCGCCAGACAGACGGGCCTGGGGTGCGACGTGGACGTGAATCTGTTCGACACGGCACTGGCGAATCTGGGATATGTGGCGGCGTGGTTCCTGACCAAAGGGTATCAGGCGCATCGGACGCCCGATTCTTCTCATCCGTCACAGATCCCGTCGCAGGTGGTGCCGACCAGGGACGGATGGCTCGTGATAATGTGCGCAAAGGAGAAGTTCTTTCGAAATCTGGTACGCATTCTGGGGGTGCCGGAACTGGCGGAAGATTCCCGGTTCTGCTCTTTTGCGGATCGCCTGGAGAATCGGGACATTCTGGTTTCGATACTGAAGGACCTCTTCCGCAAGAAGACAACCGCCGATTGGCTGGCGCTGCTCAAGGGCAAGGTGCCCTGCGCGCCCGTGAATACGGTTGAGCAGGCCTTTGCCGACCCGCACGTGGCCGAGAACAAGATGATACTGGAGTTGCCGCATCCGGAGTTCGGAGCCGTCCGGGTGGTGGCGAGTCCCATAGAGGTCGGCGGCGGATCGGTTGAACCCCGGCGCGGGCCTTCACTGGGAGAACACAACGAGCCGATTCTGGGCGAATATCTCGGATATTCAATACCAGAGATTGAGAAACTCCGAAGCGACGGCGCCATTTGAATGATCGCATTCTGCTTTCAAAACCTGCAATACGAATGCCAGATGGTGTTAGAATGGGGTTATGGTTTGTATCAGGATATAACGCTTGTCGGTGGTTGACAGCTTATAAATTTCTGTCTATGTTTGTAGCAAAATCAAATATCCATTTTGAAGTCACATACCACGTAAATACATGACAGAAAAAGACCCCAAAATTTTATCCCTGGATGAAATCGAGGAAATCGAAAAGCTCACGTTGCGTTGGATATTTCAAGCGGTTTATGATTTCGGAATGGAAGCACATGAAATATTCCTTAAATCGCCTGATAGTGTTAAAGATATTGCTGAAGATATAACTCGAGAATTGCTTGATCGGCTTTCAGGGTTCAATGTGCAACAGAGGGTATATGGAACAGTCGATTACAAAAAAGCAAGATACGTGATCCTCCCTGATCAAACCGTCAGACAGGCATTATTTATTGACTCAAAAGCAGAGAAGGAAAATCGTTCTGCAACGATTCAGATGTCACAAACGTCCATGTGCGTGAGACAACGGCGATCCGGTGCCCAGGTTAATGAAAAAGGGTTTTTGCCAGAAATATCCAGATATGGAGATAAAAATTACCTTACAACGACATGCCTTATTCATTTCAGCTACGATGATCTTTCAGGTCATCACCGTTTGCATGAAGTGACTATGGTAGCAATTCCAAATGGAAAATTGCAAGCAAGGTATAATCCAACGGTTGATGATGGTATCTGGCTGGCTGGTAGAAATGCACCAACACGGGGTGAAGATTTCAGGGTAAGAGTAGGCTTTAGCAGGTTAAAGGACAAGGCTTCGTGGCGAGTACAAAGGCTTACCTATGATGAAGACGGACAGGAGTGTATAGGGTCATGGCAATCGTAAACTTGTTTAAGTCACTTGCACCAAACGCGATATATCACGGCGATTCGCAGGAGCTTTTGGGGAGAATTGAGCGGGAATCTATTGCGCTCAGTATCTGGTCCCCTCCGTATTACGTCGGGAAAGAATACGAGAAGGATTTATCATTTGAAGATTGGAAAAATCTTCTGCGAAAGGTGATTAAACTTCATTTTCCTATTGTAAAACCCGGTGGATTTTTAGTGATCAATATTGCCGATATATTGTGTTTTAAGGATGAGACGATGCCCAAAATTATGGCAGAAAACATTTCTCGTCGAAAAATTAATCTTACAAAAGAAGACATACTTAAGGTTGTACAACAGCATCCCAATTGGAATAGGTACAAACTTGCAGAACACTTTGGTTGCAGCGAGCAAACAATAGATAGGCGGCTTAACGGTAACAATATTAGAGGTGGGAAATATCAATCCCAAACAAGGGTCTATCTCGTTGGGGAATTAATAGAAAAAGCTGCTACAGATGCAGATTTTTATTTGTATGACCGGCGTATATGGGTAAAAGACGCTGCCTGGGAGAATTCAAGATGGCATACCATATCATACCGTTCTGTAGATGAGTCAGAATATATTTATATTTTTTGGAAGCCGGGTATAACGAAGGTTGATAGATCAAGGCTTACAAAACAAGAATGGGTAAATTGGGGTTCCAGAGGCGTATGGGAAATTCCTTCTGTACGCAGCAATTCAGATCATGATTCTAAGTTTCCAGTTGAGTTACCTCGTAGAGCCATTAAGCTATTTACCGAACCTGATGAAATTGTGCTCGATTGCTTTATAGGAAGCGGCACGACTGCTTTGGCAGCATTGAGTGAGGGAAGAAGATATATCGGGATTGACAAGGAAAAGAGGTCGGTGGAGATCGCAACAGAAGCTGTAAAATCATTCAATACGTACGAAAAAGAGCCTGAGCAGATGGATCTTCTAATACGGGAATTGGAAGCAGTGTACGAAATAAATGTTTGAGATGTTGTGTGCGAAAAGTTACGAATAAAAAAGCCCCGGATTTCTCCAGGGCTTTTTTGTATTGTAAATCTCAGAGTCTAAAATGGGAACCCATGTACTGATCATACATTGGGCAGTTGTGTTCGCAACGCGAATTTTTCTTCGGGTGTTTCAGCGTGTTTTAATACTTCCAGATACGCTTTGTGCAGGCGTTGTGCTACGGCCATGTTTTTGCGGTTATACACGTTGTTCTTTTGTGCGAGGTCTGTTCGCAAATCGTATAATTCCGCCGGCCAGTTGGGTCCGCGATAGTGCAATGTCCAGTTGCCATCTGTGATGCTGGAACACACGCTGCGGTCTTCGCGCACGGGCAGGGTTGCCGATGTGACGGCGACTTTCCGCCGTTCTTCTGCTTTTTCGCCTTTTAAAATGGGGGCGACTGATACCCCGTGTAGTCCATCGGGTTTTTTTATGCCTGCCAGGTCGAGAATTGTGGGCATGAAATCGACGGGTTGTGTCAAGAATTTCGTGCGTTTTCCCGCTGCGTTGCTGCCGGGCACATATCCCATAAAGGCTGTGTGGGATACTTCTTCGTAATAGGGCCAGTCGCCATCTGGTCCCTGTCCGCTTTTGCCAATGCGTCCGTGGTCGCCGATATAATGCCCGTGGTCGGACATGAAGATCACGGCTGTGTCTTCCCAGAGGCCCAGGTTTTCTACTTTTTCTAACAGGTGACCGACCCAGGTGTCCATGAGCGTGACTTCACCTGCGTATAGCGCCCGCGTGTGTTTGATTTCTTCTGCGCTCAGATAATCGCAATAGTCGTAAACGGGGTGGTCAATGACTTCACCTGTGTATCCGGGGTTGTACATATTGACGTAGTGCGCGGGAGGGTCCCACGGTTCGTGGGGATCAAAGGTGTCGATGTACAGGAAGAATTTTTCGTGGGTGTGGTTTGCTTCCAGCCAGTCTGCGGCGCGTTGCATGGTGCGGGCGACAAAGGTGTCGCGTTCTGTTTCCCAGTGTACTGCACGCCAGAGATAGTGATGTTGTTGCATGCGTTCAGCCGTGCGAATTTTTTCGGGGACTGATTCGAGGGGGACGGGGACATCGTCTGTGATTGCGCGGTCGCCCTCTTGCCCGCGAATCCATTCCCAGCCCAAAAATCCGCGATCAAACCGATGTCCGTCTCTTACCAGATGCGGTGTGTCGCATAAGAGCATGGTTACATAACCCGCGTCTGTGAGCAGTTCGGATAGGATGACTTCATCTTCGGGAAGTGGCGTCCAGCCCCGAAAGGGAAAGGTGAGTCTGCCGGTCATCATGTCTGTGCGCGTGGGTATTGTTGGAAACGATGCTTGATACGCGCGGTCAAAGACCATACAGCGTTTGGAAAATGCGTCTATATGCGGCGTGCGGATCCATGGATTTCCATGACACCCCAGATGATCGTAACGCAGGGTGTCGGACATTACGACAATGATGTTCATGTGTAACCCTCCAAAAAAGGTTTCTAAATGCTAAAAATCGAACCTGTATAAAATAATCCCTTTTTTAAAATCTGCAACACGAACACCAGACGGTGTTAGAATGGTGTTGTTGTTTGCAGCAGGATATAACACTTGTCGATGGTTGACAGCTTATAAATTTCTGTCTATTTTGTAAGAAAATCACATATCCCTACTATTTATGTTCATTCCAAATGATATGGATAAAGACATCAAACTTTTAGATGTGGTTGCATTGACAGAAGATATTGTCGAGTATGGCCTCTGTCAGGGTCAGGTTGGAACAATTGTTGAGGTGCTTTCGGATGGTCAAGCGTTTGAAGTTGAATTTTGTGATCGCGAAGGCCATACCTATGAATCAGTTGGTTTACGTCCCAATCAGTTTATCAGACAAGCCCGTAAAACCCACAACCATTAGGTGTGGGTCGCATGGCGAAGGGCTTAGAATTTATGGGGTGGCTTTAGCCATGGGGATAGTCCACAAGGGACTATCGGTGGCAGTGAATCAACAAGATTCGTCCTTTGATTTTACTTGACAGAAACGGCACATAAGTATATATTTTTATTATGGTTAAGTCATTAAAATATAGATTGCGACCAACGAAAAAGCAAGAAAGAATCTTGCTGGCGCATATTGACGAATGTCGCATTCTCTACAATCAACTCCTCTGCGCCAGAAAACAAGCATGGAAAAACGAGAATAAGTCTCTGTCCCAGTATGACCAGACGAATACGATACCATTGCTGAAGCAACAACATGCTGAATTTACGCAAGTATATAGTCAGGTATTGCAGCAAGTATCAGCAAGAGTCGATTTGGCATTCAAAGGTTTCTTTCGCCGACTCAAAAAGATGGCAAAGACTGGCGAGAAAGCGGGCTTTCCCAGATATAAGGGACAGAATCGCTATGATTCTATCACCTATCCTAATTTTTCCAGCGGTTGCCGATTGGACGGCAAGGGCTTGCGATTGAGCAAAATAGGCTGTATTCGCGTTGTCCAGCACAGACCACTTGAAGGTATTCCTAAGTCTTGCACTATCACTCGCACGTCGACGGGTAAATGGTTTGCATCTATCCCTTGTGATATTGGCGAGCCAGAGCCTTGTGACGAGCAACGCCCGCCAACAGGCATTGACGTGGGTCTCAATTCCTTTGCTGTAACCAGTGACGGGCAGACAATAGCCAACCAGCGATTCTTTAGAAAAGAAGAAAAGACTCTTGCCAAAGCACAGCGCAAATGGGACGCGGTGAAAAAAAGACCTAAAACTGACGCCGTAAGAGAAAAGCGTCGTAAAGTCATTGCCAGAGTGCATGAGCGTATCCGTAATAAGCGACATAACTTTGCCCATCAAGAATCAAGAAAAATGGTCAATCGCTACGGCTTCATAGCCGTCGAGAAATTGAAAGTTCAGAAGATGCAAAAGAACAGGCGATTGTCTAAATCAATAGCAGACGCAGCATGGTCACTGTTTCGGCACTGTCTCGAATACAAAGCGGAAGAGGCTGGTATTGGATTCAAGGCCGTCAAGCCTGAATACACGTCACAAGATTGCTCGGCATGCGGGCACAGAGAAAAGAAAAAACTCTCTGAGCGTGTGCATCATTGCAAAAAGTGTGGCTATACAACAGACAGAGACCTCAATGCTGCCATAAATATATTGACGTTGGGGCTACAACGTCAGGCGGTTTGACCGCCAAGAAGCCCACTCGCAGAGAGCTTTAGCGTTGGGAGTAGTCACCGTATTACACTACGCGCCGATCACAAATGTTTGAGATGTTGTGAGTAAAAAGTTACGAATTAAGCCCCGGATTTCTCCAGGGCTTTTTTTCAAAATTATATACGATAGTGCCAAAAGGTTGTGATAGGATAATTTTATGAATAATTTATTAGATTTTTTTCGGATAACTGGTATAGTGTTGGGATTGCTGATACTGGTGAGTTGTAGCAAAAGAGATCAAGAAGAAGGTTCTTGGTCGCATTTTCTGGGATTAGTGGATACTGTAACAGTAAGAGATACAATTTTGAAAGTAGATACTTTGATAGTGGATAGAGAAGTTATTTTGCGTGACACTGTTTTGATTGAAAAAGAGGTGATAAAAAAGGTAGAAATTCCTGCTGAAATACCTGAAGAATACAAAAGAGCATTTGAGAAATTTAGATCAGAGTATTATGCTACTACTGCCTCTGATGTGACAATTTTTAGTAATATAGATGAGTTGAGGGTCGTAGTATTTCTTAATGATAATGCTGAGAAAATAATTTCCGAACAGCGTGTAAGAGATAAATTTGAGTTGTTATTAAGACGCTATGGTATTCCTTTAACACCATTTTGGTCATCGAGTTATATATACTTTTCTGTGCAAGTAGTAAATGGAGATAATAAAAGTGCTGCATATACGATTGGATTAAGTCTTGAGGAAGAAGTTATTTTTTATCGAGGTGATAAGCCTTATAGAAAAACGGTTACTTTATGGGATGGTGGCGGGTATTTTGGTTATGTATGCAATGCGAACATCTGGACAGATGTTGAGGATGCGATATTGGAGCAAACAGAGAGGTATGCCGAGAGAGTTGCAAATTTGTATCTATCAGTAAATCCGAGATAAGAAATAATGAGTAAAGAATTTTTTGATTATTATTCGGAAGTGGTTAAAAGCATTGTTGACTTATCGAAAAAACGATGCGGAGAAGATTTGGGTATTGAAGTTCTTTATAGGGGAGAGCCTCAAAAGTATTCTTATATATCTTCTGGGTTGTATCGTTTTCTTTCGGATGTGTATGATTGGGACGCATTAGATTATGTGATGAAAAATCGTATTATAGTCAAGTCTGAAGAACTTATTGCACGGGATATTGTTTCTTTTGAAGGTGTTGATAGGTCTTATGTGGATATATGGCGGAATCAGGGGTATATGCCCTCTCAATTAGTTAAGTATTTTGCTGAAATTCAACATCTTGGTGGGGTGACTAATTTGATAGATTTTACAAAGGATATTAATATTGCGTTGGTTTTTGCATGTCATACTCCTGATAGTTTTTTGGGAGATGAGGAAGGTGATGGACGTATCATAATTTGATAGAGTCCATATATTTCTGTAAAATTGAAAAAGTCACCGTAGCTCCGAGAAAAATCTTAAAATAGGGGTGACAAAGTAGTATAAACCCTAACTTGGAGGCTACGATGACTTACCCCAAAGATATTAAAATTTCTTCGCCAGAGCAATTTGCACTTTTGAATGATCCTGATTTTCTCAATCAGGCCGTGACACGCTTCCTCCAGCAGTTTCTCGAAGCGGAGATCAGCACGTTTTTACAGGCAGAACCCTACCAACGCACGACAGATCGTACGGGCTACCGTAATGGATATAAACCCCGTATTGTCAAAACGCGCGTTGGCCGTATCGAACTGAGCGTCCCTCAAGATCGAGAAGGACGGTTCCACAGTGGATTATTTGCGCGCTTTCAACGCAGTGAAAAAGCCCTGATTCTTGCCCTTCAAGAGGCGTATCTGCAAGGGGTCTCCACACGCAAAGTGACTAAGATTACAGAACAGTTGTGTGGTACCTCCTTTTCAAAGTCTCAGGTGTCTGACCTGTGTCAAGAACTTGATGCAGACATCCAGGCTTGGCGAGCGCGACCGCTTGAACAGGCATACCCTTACCTGATCATTGATGCGACCTATCTCTACATCCGATCTGGGGGACAGGTCGTCTCTGAGGGGGTCTTAATCGTGACTGGCATCTCAGAGAGTGGACACCGAGACATCCTATCACTCGATGTGGCACACACCGAGACAGAAGCCACCTACACGTCCTTGTTTAAAGACCTTAAAAAGCGAGGGTTAAAGGGCGTGCAACTCGTCATCTCTGACCACCATGAAGGATTACAAAACGCCATCAAACGACACTTCCAAGGGGCCTCTTGGCAGCATTGTCAAACCCATTTTCACCGAAATATCAGAGGCATCACACCCCCTAAGCATCAACGCGAGGTCGCCGATGCGCTCAAAGACGTTTTTAACGCGCCCGATCGCAACACCGCACAGCGACGCCTATCAGACATGATGGATACCTATGAAAATGTACTACCCAAACTCGTGGACAAAATAGACCGCGATGTGGCGCATTGCCTGACGTGCCTGGACTTTCCACAACAGCATCGCAAACGCATCCGTACCACCAACCTTTTGGAAAGACTCAATCGTGAGATCAAAAGACGGGCTGATGTCGTCCAGATCTTCCCCAACGAGAAAGCCTGTGAACGCCTGATCGGCGCCTTGTGTATGGAGTGGTCTGACGAGTGGATCGCTGGCAGACGCTATCTGGACATGACGTACTTGAAACAAAATCACTGACCCCTATCACGGAGCTACCTTTTTACAGAACTTTTTGGACTTGACCCATAATTTATTATCATGACCGAAAAAATAGAAATGGAAATGATGTTCTTCATTCTCCCAAAAGTGGTTACAGCCAATTTCAGTCGAGTATTTTTATTCGTCCTTTTGAAAATGGGATTCTTAGAGAAGATGAAGATTGTGTTGATATATTTGATATACCGTTTGAGAAAAAAGAGCCGATTGTGATGGTTTTAAAAGAATACTATAATTTAACTGCTCGCTCTATTTTTTCTGATTTGAATGGTTATATTCGGAATCAGAAGGGTTTTCTTAAAGTTGCTCTTTCAAATTTGGCGAATAAATAGTGGACTGTTTTCCGGCACTATTGAATATAATCCCCCTTTTTTTATAGCACAAATACCAATTCGACCTGTTCCAGATAAGGCAGAGTACTTCCCTATTCGTCAAGCTTCGATTTACTCTGGTGGTATAAGCAATGCGATCAATTTGTGTAATTTTGAGAAACGAAAATCTTCTAATTTTAAAGGGCAACGGAGAGCTTTCCAGTACGAGTATGTTGGAGCAGGACGCTTTTGGGCTGAATGAAACTTACAACCAAGATCTGCGTTTTGAATCTGATCGAAAAGATCATTCCGACAGTTTGTATCGTTATAAATTCCCATTTCAATTTTTCCAACTTCCGCGCCTCTTTCGCCTAATATACCACCTGTCCCATTTGTTAATTCAATATGAATCCAGTACGAAAATGAGCCTGACAATGTCAGATTTAATTCGGATAGCGATAGAGATTCTGCTATTCTTATTTCCTCAAACGCGAACCATACACCGGAATATTCGGATCTCGTCGTCCACTCGGTATTTAACCGATTTTTTTCCCAGCTCTGTTCTTTGAACCAATGCCAGAATAGTTGATTGCAAAATCGTTCAGAAAAACGATGAACGGTTGGAAGTTGGGGAGGTTTTTCTTCTGTTTCTTCAATAAAAAAACCCTGTAATTTTTTGAAGAAATCAGCCTCTTGCCGAAGATGAGTTGCGAATGAGAAGACAAATGGATTGTTCTCTACGGATGATATTTGGCTTAAAATTTTGGCCAACTTTGCAAAGGTTATGAGAGGGTAATTCGTGCGATTATCTTCACTAAGGTCGGGAAAATTCCACTCGTCAAATGCAATTCTTCCAAGTCTTATCTGTGTTTGTGCATAGTTTTCAATTTGCTCTCGACTTCCGGATGTTTTGCATTTGACCTCAAAAACAGCAATTAGATTGTCATTTTCATATACGCAAATATCGAATCGTTTATCTCTGCCCTCGGTTACTTCGGGTCTTATTGTCAATTCTGAATTTGTGTTAGCTGATAATTCCAATTTTTCGAGTAACACAGATAATAATTGATTACCTAAACCATGGTCTCCTTTTGGATCCATAAGCCAACAAATTGTACCTGAAACAAAAGTTTCGCGGTCAGCCGGTGCCAAATATTGCCAAACAGAATGAGATTCCATGTCTTCATCCTTAAATGCTATGACATAAGAGTTGCCATGTTGTTTAGGTTCCAGGGTGATGTTGCAAATCTCAGGGACTGTTGAATGCCTGAGCGTTCTGTCTAAACGGATGCCAATTTAGGTCTGCCTCTTGGGTGTTCACTGCGCCATTGTACAATTTTTTGCGCGTCAGGTTCAGATAGGATAATGGGATATGTAGGCCCGTATTGTTTGCCGATGTCTATTCCCGAAGCCCGCATCGAATGGATGGTATTGCGCAATGTGCGTGGTGTGATGTCCAATTTTTCCGCTAATTCTGAAATTGAATAAATGGTTTCTATTTTTCCATGTAAAATTTTTGCGTGTCCCGAAAGAATATCGTTCAGATCCACACCCTTACTGGCATTTTCAATTGTAATAGATACCAATTTATCTTTATCATTATAGGACAAAATGATGTCCGGATGTTCGCCATCTGATCCGGCATTTTCTGCGCCACCAGATGCAGATGTTGAACTCAGTGTAATATGAAGCGTATCCGTTTCGGGAAAATACTCCAGGGATTTCATATCAAGGATCCTTTCGTTTTTCTTTTTTCGTGTACGTGCGATCCGGAAATGCATTGTGAATCGTTTCTCCATCGGCTTCGACAACGACGCGAACATATTTGTCAATTTCAGCGATGTAAATCCATCGCCGTGTGCGACCATCTGCTTGCTGTTCAATCGCATGATAATGGTTTATTGCATCCGCAATTTCTTTCAGATATTTTTGTAATTCAGGTCGATCTCTAAGTGTTCGGTTGCGAAAGTATGGCGTCGTCTTCATCTATAATATCCTCTCGCATTAAATATACTCATATAGGAATATTTTTCAATAAAAAAAAGGCGAAGTGATATAGATAAAGACATCAAACTTTTAGATGTGGTTGCTTTGACAGAAGATATTGGGAGGAGATGATGGATTCTATTTATGGGATTGTGCCGCCAGTGGTGACGCCGTTTCGGGAGGATGACTCACTTGATGAGGGGGCGTTTCGTGCGGAAATTCAGTATATGATTGAGACGGCGAAGGTGCACGGGTTGGCGGTGACGGGGAGTACGGGAGAGGGGCATACGCTCGGGGATGATGAAATGAGGCAGTTGACGCAATGGGCGATGGAGGAAGCTGATGGGCGGGTGCCAGTAATTACAGGGATTATTACGGACAGTACGAAGTCGGCAATTGAGCGGGGGAAGGCTGTGGCCGATTTGGGTCCGGTGGCGTTACAGGTGACGCCGGTGCATTATTTGTTTCGGCCAGACGATGATGCGATGGTCAGGCATTTTGAGGCGTTGTGTGAGGGGACGGGGTTGCCGGTGATGATTTACAATGTGGTGCCGTGGACGTATTTGTCGCCGGAGTTGTTGACGCGGATTATTGGCGAGGTGGAAGGGGTGGTGGGGGTGAAGCAGAGTGCGGGAGATATGAAGTTGCTGGCTGATTTGTTGTTGATGGCCGGAGATCGAGCGCGGATTATGACTGCGGTAGATGCGTTGTTGTATCCGTCATTTGTTTTGGGTGCGCACGGTGCGATTGCGGCGATTTTGACGGCGGTGCCTGAGTTGTGTGTGGCGGTGTGGGATGCGTGTCGTGCAGGTGATCATAAAAAGGCGTTGGATTTACATGAAAAGTTGCTGCCGATTTGGAATGCGATTTTTGATGATAATTTGCCCGCAAATACCAAGTATGCGATGAAGCTGCAGGGGCGTGATGGGGGTGTGCCAAGACCTCCAATGCCACCGTCGTCTGCCGAGCAGGAGGGGCAGATTCAGGCGGCATTGGAGAATGCAGGTGTGATTTGACCATAAGCCTATTTTTAATCCTTTGACTTCAGCCTCAACGGCATTAACAATGCCAGCCATTCCGCGTTCAAGGGCGTGCGAAAGATGATCGCTTTTTCCTGTTCTCTAAATTCCAGCATTATCTCATCGCTGTCTTCGAAATCTAACGCATGCAGGATCTTTTTTAGATACGCGAAGTTCACGGCGAACCTGAGCGTGTCTTCTGATGATGTTTCAAATTTGGCATTGAGCGGTACTTGAAATATCCAATCTGCAACGCCTCCTGGCGAGTCGTCATTTTTCGCGTCAAGCAGATATTGGAATTTGCCATTATCCTCTCGGGTATATCCCGTATCCCGCGATGTGAGAAAAGTTATGGTCTGGGTCAATGGCGAGAGATGCAGATCTATCCGAGGACGATATTGCCACATGTCCGACTCTGGATGCCGCGCTTCCATGAAATTTTGTAGTAAGTCCAGTGCGTGTGTCAGAAGAGCCGAGGAGATAGAAACTCGCATTGCGGGATCTTCTTGCGGGATGACCTGTTCATATTTGACATAAGGGCCTTCGATTAAGGGCACTTGAAGGGTTGTGCCGTTACTCTGGATTTCCACGGTCGTTTCCGCAATTTTCATTGTGGCCTGTTCGGGCAGTTGAGTGCCTGACCAGGGTCCGATGACAATGGGTGCGGCGAGTCCAGTGAGGCTTTTCAATGTGCGAATGATCATGATATGCCCGTTGGTCGCAGTCGCGCGACCGCCTATGTCGAGACACACGCCCTGCAAGATCGGGCGTTTTTCGTCGTCGCTTACAAAACCGATTACTTTTTTTAGCGCGTCCATATCTGCGCGGTCCAGTTCAGTTGTTTGCATTTGAGTATCCGACATTTTGTGCAACTCTCCTTTCAATTTTAGACGCGCACGCCTCAGACGCCCGCGCACGGTTTCCACCGTGAGGTTCAGGAGGTCGGCTGTTTCCGCGTAAGAATACCCTTTGAAATAGTGATGGGCGATTACCTGGCGGTGTTCAGCCGATAGGATGCGAAGCGCGGCGCGCACAACATGTTTGATTTCTTCTTCAGCGTGCGTTGCAGGCTCTGGATAAAGTGTCTCTTCTAACCGCAATTGCACGGCTCGATAGCGATGATGAGAATTGACGGCGTTGCGTACGATGCTGTGTAACCAGGGTCTAAATCGGTCGGGATTGCGAAGCTGATGCAGATTTTCGTACACTTTGACAAATACGATTTGGACCAGGTCTTCTACGTCATCAACCAGTCGCACAGATCGGGCAATTTGGGCATACACATATCGCGAATAGCGATGCACCAAAACCGCGAATGCTTTGCGATCGCCATCCAGAATCCGGGCGATGAGTGCGCTGTCTTCAATCTGTTCCACGAATTGCTCCAGAAGAAATCAATCCACACGTGTTTTACTATAAAGACGAGTCTGCATCCCGAAAGTGTCGTATGGATAAAAAAAAAAGCCTCGGAACAATCCGAGGCTTTTGATTTACTGGCTGTTAAGCATTGGGACACTTAAAGTCCAGGCCATCCATGATGACTTTTATCTGATCGGACGGCTTGAAATAATCTGTCGCCGTGTAGTTCTCGCCCATATCGCCCATTAATCGGCGGCGGCGCGGTGTCATGCGGGATAGCACTTCTTCGGGACACTTTTCGTAATCATAAGGTCGGCACCACATTTGTCCATATCGGAAGGTGATGCTGCGCCGTACGACGTCTGTATGATTTGGCGCGACCGCGTGCCACATGGTATTTGGAAAGATCGCACAGTCTCCCGCTTCGGCAATCAGTTGTATCCCGCTTGGTGGCGTTTCATTGCGCGCCCCTTTGGGCATTGGGCGGCGATGGCTGCCGGGCACCAGACAGAAGTTTGCACAATTCTCTTGTGGTATATCTGTGAGGAAGAACTGAATTTTGAAGTTCAATGGCAGACTATCTGGCGTGACCCGAGTTTGTGCCAATGAGCGTCCGGCATCGGTGTGCCAGCCGATCAAATTATCGGCTTTGTCATTTGGATAGCGCACGTAAATTTGCGAGCCCATGATCTGGAGATAAGGTCCCATCAGGTCGAGGATAATGCCAAATAAGTTGGGGTGGTCCATCAACCCATCGATTCCGCTCGTTCGGAAGAGCGTTTGGATGATGGTATAGACGCCTTTTTCGCGCACCTCGGGATATTTGGCTTCGTACTTCGCGATTACTTTATTGGCGGCGTCGAGATATCCCTCTGCTTCATCTTTGGGGATTACATTTTTGAGGTGTAAATACCCCTGTTCCTGCCACTGTTGCCGCATGGATTTGCTCAATTGGTTCATGTCAAAGCTCCTGTGTTTTTAATGCTGTCCTCACGCGATGGACGCGCTTTCGCGTGGTTGGTTGAGATGTCGATTTTTACCTATGCCCTTGCCTGATGATATACAATGCGATATTTTGCGGATGAGACCATCAAAAACAATATAAAAGGAGGCTTTTATGCTCGTAGTAACAACCCCCAATATTGAAGGAAAAACAATTGATAGCTATCAGGGCATTGTGACTGGCGAAGCCATTTTGGGTGCCAATTTTTTTAAGGATCTCTTTGCGAGTATCCGCGATATTGTTGGCGGGCGTTCGGGCGCGTATGAGGCAGAACTCCGCAGAGCCAAAGATATTGCCATTGCGGAAATGACCGAAGAGGCACGCGATCTGGGTTCCAATGCCGTGGTAGGCGTGGATCTCGATTACGAGACTGTTGGCGATGGCAATATGCTTATGGTTAGTGCCAGTGGCACGGCTGTTACTTATCGGGATTGAGACGTTCGTTATTTGTATTGTGTTTGGGTAAATTTCGTTTCTTTTAATACGGTTTGCGATTCGTAAATGGATCCGGTTCGGAGTGCGCCCGGCCAGGGCATTCGCACGGGTACGGCTTCTACGCGCGGGATATTGGTCGGCTCACCGCGCACGATTGTCTCATTAAACGCTTCCCAGTTGTTCATACCCGATAGGGGATACGCATCGATCGCGCAATATTGAAATAGGAGCAACCGACGGGGTTTGTCAGATGTATTGGATATTGACCCGTGTAGCATGCGTACGTGATGGATTGTGATGCCTCCTGCTTTTACCATTACGGGTACGGCGCCTTTGTCGCTAAAGGTCGAATCGGTTACGGCACCGCAAAAATGGCCGTCGAGGTGATGGTCGTACACAGGCCCTTTGTGCGAGCCGGGAATGACGAGCAAGGGGCCATTTTCTTTTGTCATGTCGTCGAGCACCACGCCCACGGCGAGCAAATCGTCGTTGCTATGTGGATAAAATGCCCAATCTTGATGCCATTCGACCGGGCTGCCGTATCCGGGTTGCTTCATGTTCAGTTTGTTGCCATTGCACCGCAGGCCGTATCCGATCAATTGCGATACGATTCCCAAAATTTTCTCGTGATGCAGGGTCTTGCGATATACTTCATGTAGCAAGATCGGACTTTTTAAGCGTCTCAATTTTGGGTTTTCGGGCGTGTGCCCGGGTTCGAGATCGAATACTGCGGTGTGTTCTGTGACTTCCCGCGATTTTTCTACAAATTCATCGGTAATCCGCCGCAGGTCATTGACCTCGTCGTCGCTTAGCACGTTCTCTACACCGAGATACCCGTGCTCGCGATAAAACGCAATTTGTTCTTGCGTGAGCATGTTTTACTCCTTTTGGATCAGGATTAACAGGATTAACAGGATGCCACAGGATACCACCCCGCCCCCTGGATTGGGATTAACTTCAACAAAAGTTCAGTTGTACATCATTCTACAGGATTTGCAAGATACCATCTGTGTCCATCTGTGTAAAACGCTCAAATTACTCGCGTTTTTTCTGTGGTTGCTTTTATAGATGGCGGTATTTATCTCCAAATTTTTCGCGTAGTAAGACCGCGCCTTCTGCACGGCCGGTTTCTGCAAGGCGATCGCAATAGTCTTCGAAAGCACCCCAGGTGTGCATTGGGCCGCCTTCTTGCATGACTGTCCAGAGGGGATCGTTGTCGTAAGGCCGCGGCATGGTTTCCATCATGTGGTCGTGCCAGTTCATCAGCCGATACGCAGCCTCGCGGCATATATCGGGATTTTCAGCCGATACGTCGCGCATTTCCCAGGGGTCGTCTGATAGGTTAAATAACAGTTCGCGTGGATAAAGCCGATATCCATCGTGATAGGTGCGGATATAGATCCAGTCGTCAAAGCGAACAGCCCGCTGACACACATGCGCGCACTGGCTCAAGATCAATTCGCTGCGCCCGGCGTCTGCGCCTTTGGTAATGACAGTGGCATAACTTTCGCCATCCCACAACGCTTGTTTCTGTCCGCCTACAAGATCGGCTAATGTGGGTGACAAATCAATATTGTAATGCAGGCCCTCGTCTGTGATTCCAGACTGCCCGCCCGGCCACTTTACAATCATCGGAATATGGCAGGTCGCCTGATCGGCTGTGCCGTGTTCGCCGTATATGCCCAGTTCGCCCATGTTTTCGCCGTGATCTGCGCTGATGATTATCGCCGTGTCGTCCAGGACGCCTTTGTTTTCCAATATTTCCACAATGATGGCAATTTGATCATCTACGTACCGGATCGCGGTATCGTAGCCATCGATCATCCGCCGCAAATCGTCCATGTTGTCCAGGCGCCCGGGATGCCGGGAAAAGCGCGGATTGGGGCGGTCATTCCACATCATGATGTCTTGCGCGGTGTGGGGTCCGACGAGCTTTTTGTGTTCTTCCAGCAATTCGGGGGTCAACCAGTCCGGCAGGGGATCATCGGCAAAGGGTTCGCCATAATGCGCAGGTGCGCGGTAGGGGGTGTGTACATCCCAGTAGTTGATGTGCAAAAACCAGTTGTCGCCCGCGGCATTGTCATTCAGCCACTTTTCGACTACGGGTGTTACTTCTTCGGCTGATTCCATGCCGCCTTTGCCGGTGTTGTGTATTTCGTTGAAGCCCGCGTAAAAATGCCACGCGGCATGCCGCTGTCCAAAGGGGCTGATCATGGATGTTTTAAAGCCCTGACGCTGTAAGAATCCGGCCAGTCCCTCATTGGCGAGTCGATCTCGAAAACCGCGGTTTGGTCCATTATTACGCCGTTCTGACGCGGTGCCGCCGTGCCCTACTACGCCCGAATGAATGCCAAATTGCCCGGAATAAAATGCGGTGCGCGATGGCAAGCAGGGGGCGTCTGTTGTGTAAACCTGGTTAAATCGAATGCCTTCGGTTGCAATTTTGTCAATTGTCGGCGATGTGTTGCGGTGATATCCGTAACAGCCCAGGTGTGTGGGATTTAAGGCGTCGAGATCGAGGTACAAGATACGCATAGACGGTCCTTTCCTATTTTGGTTAGTTCAAGGGATAATTTACTTCTAAATTCGTTTATTAGCAAGTAGCGATCAGCGGTCAGCAGTTAGCGGGCGACCACAAGGGGTCGCCCCTACAAACCGGATTAACAATATCATCGTAGGGGCGGTGCCCCCGTGCCCGCCCGTAGGGGACGGATTAACTTGACGGATTGGCCTGTTGGCGTTATTCTGCCCTTCCAGGCAGTGTTGGATTGAAACGGCATCAAAAAATCAAAATTACAAAGGAGTTTTTATGAAAGTTCTCGTTACAGGTGCTGCCGGACAGGTCGGTTGCCGGCTGGTGCGCCAGTTGCTCGATCAAAATTGTGAAGTTCGGGGGACCATTCTTCCCGACGATCCCGCGCGCAGCCGTCTCGATGGTGTCGATATTGAGTTGCGCGAAGGGGATTTGACCGATCTCGCCTATATTAAAGATGCCGTTCAAGGCATGGACGCGGTTATTCACACCGCCAATCTGGTTGGTCCGCATTTTGAACTGAACAATCAGATCAATCTTCAGGTTACACGCGCGTGTGAGAGCGTTGCTGACCGTCTCGAGCGCTATGTTTATACCAGTTCTTCGGGTGTGTTTCCCAATAATGGCGAAAATGTTCCGTGTGCTTATCATCCGGTTGATGAATTGCATCCCAAACGGCCGGATGGCGAGTATTCTATGTCCAAGTATTTCGGCGAGGTGATGGCAGAACGCGCGGCTCGAGAGACGGGTTTGCGCTATTCGATTGTGCGCCCGAGTCACGTTTTGTCCGGGACCAAAATTTTGAATCAGTTCAGTGTTGCGCGCGTGGTCAATACGCTGAAGAAAAGCCAGAGCAAGCCCGGCACTGAACTCTATATGTCCGACGGTACGGAACTCTGGCACGATATTGAAGCCAAAGCGGTTTCTCCGCAGCAACCGTGTAGTATTACCGATGAAGACGGACGTCCATGGCTTTATCAGCCGCAGGATGCCCGCGATATTGCCCATTGTCTGGTTTGCGCGCTGAATTCTGGCGCGGCGCTGGGCGAGTCGTTTAATGCGGGTGCGCCAGAGCCATTTCCATTTCCCGAAGGGGCGCGGTTGATTGGAGAAAAAAGAGGGGTTGATCCGCTCGAGGTTGTGGTTCCCCTCCGATACATGTACGACCATGCCATTGGCAAAGCCAAGAGCCTGATTGATTATTGTCCGCAAGGCGATTTGAATACGATGATCGAGTCGGCTTTTGCGTGTGAAGAAGGTGCGACGGATTATACCTGGGATTGAGAGGTCTAAAGGCGCGTTCGCAAGGCATGGATCAGATCATCTGCTGGTTCGCAGGGTAGTTCTACGGGCCGATGTTCCAATGCGCTTGTGTAGATTCCCAGGATGATATTGAAGTCTCGCAAGGCGAGGTCGAGGTTCAGAGGATGGACCTTTGCGTCGTCTTCAATCCATTGTAACATGGCATCTGTCATGGCCGCTTGTCCGAGTATGTCTTCGTCCGGGTATTCGTGCGTGCCCCGCTCGATGCGGCCATCGATACCTACCTCCCACGACCACATGGTCCAGTGTACAAATCCCCGCGTGCCATAGGCGGCGATCCGCTTGTGAACATTGGTGCGGTCTTCATTTGTTACGCGCGGGGCAAATGGTCCCGAGATGAGTTGGGCGCGCAAGCCGTCGGCATATTCTATCGCTCCGATGCACTGGTCGGGCGCGAAATGCTTTTTGGGCGTGTCTTCCAGGCCGTCTGTGCCAGAGGCTTGTCCCATCACTTTTACGGGGAGACCGTTTGGGTGAAAGGCGGCTATGGATTGCAATGCATGGGTGCCTTGATACGCCAGGTTCATGCCGCAGCTCGCTTCGATAAATCGGATGTCGCCGATTTTTCCCTCCTGTACGATATTTTGTAAATGCTGCCTGCGCGGGTGAAAGTGGAGTTGGTGATTTACCGCAATTTTGGTTTTCGCAGTTGCCGCAAAGTCTTTGATCGCGCGCCAGTCTTCTCCCTGAATTGCTATGGGTTTTTCCACGAGTACAGCGGGTACACCGGCGTTTTCCGCGGCTTCGAATATCTCCAGTCGTACGCTGGGCGGGGTATTTACGTGTACCAGGTCTGGCTGTTCTTTTTTAAACATTTCCCGATAGTCCAAATATCGCATATCGACGTCAAATGTATCGCCAAATGCGTGCAGATTTTCTTCTGTTCGCGTGGAGATTGCGGCGAGTTTGCCGTGCGTTACGTGTTGATACGCTTCCGCCAATCCCCGCGCTCGCCCGCCACTTACGCCGATTATTGCACATTTAAGCATTTCTCACCTTTAGCCTTTCTTGGTGTCTTTGTGTCTTTGTGTGAGATACTCTCACGTCATCCCCACGGTTTCAATACGACTTTTGCACACGCGCCTGTGGTTTGCAATTCCCAGGCTTTTTGCACTTCGTCCAGTGAGAATGTATGTGAGATTAACCGATTCAATTTGTCTGTGTTTGTGCGGACGACTTGCATGAGTTTTGGCACGTCTTTTAAGTTGTAATGCCATGACCCGACGAGTGTGATGCCTTTTCGGATCATGTCCTGGCTGATTCGCAAGGGGGTGTCTTCTCCGCATTCGCCCACAAATGCGACTTGTCCGCGTCGTCTTGAAGCATCGATGCACAGGCGGTGTGCGGATACGGCGCCCGAGCAATCTACGGCAGCATCCACGCCAACGCCGTTGGTGAGGTCCATTATTTGTTGCAGGGCGTTTTCTTCGAGCGGGTCGATTACTTCGTCTGCGCCCAATTCGAGGGCTTTTTCGCGTCGCCAGGGGTTGATATCCACGGCGATGACACGCGCGCTCAGGTGTTTGCCGTTGATGACGCCCCCAAGTCCTACGGGGCCGAGGCCAGTGACCATGAATGTGTCATAGGCGTTTACTTGCATGCGCTGTATGGCACCGAATGTTGGACCCAGGCCACAGCAGGCCATTCCCCCGTGTTCGTAAGATACGTCGTCTGGAATTTTCGGCAGCAGCCAGTCGGGTTTCAAAAGATACTGCGCCATCGTGGCACGGCCCTGGTCTCCGCCCGTAAATTGAGCAAAGTTGGCGCTTTGCTGACAGTGGATATAATCGCCGCTGACACATAATGGGCAGATGCCACACGGATATTGGGGCATTACGGCCACGCGGTCGCCGACTGATACGCGCCCGGGTTGGGCGATTTCAACGACTTCACCGGAGGCTTCGTGTCCCAGAGAGGTGGTTTTTCTGCCGCCTACAAATCCTTTGTATTCTGTACACATCGGTGCGGTGTGAATTTTTACCAGTACCCAGTTGTCTTTTGGCTTTGGATCTGGCACGTCTATTACGCCGCCTTTGCGTTCATCAAATATTGCAGCTGCTTTCATTTTTTACCTCCAAAATAGGGTTGACAGAGGTTATGCATCGCTATTCATTCACACGCAACAGAATATTTTTAACGATAGACTTCACGGAGAATATATCATGGACAAAATCCGAGTGGCATTTATTGGCTGTGGTAATATGTCGTCGCAATTGCAACGGTGCATACCGCTGGTGCCGGAGTTTGAATTTGTCGCTACCTGCGACCTCGTCGAAGAGAAGGCGAGATCAAATGCGCGCAGATTTGGTGCCCTCCGCCACTATACCGATTATAATGAGATGTTCAAAAATGAAGATCTCCACGCAGTTGCTGCAAGCTGGCATACAGCCTCACTCGAGTCTTGAAGATGCCTATCAGAATATGCGCGTTTTGGAGGCGATTAGCCATAGTGTTGAAACGGGAGAGGTCGTTCAAATTTCCGCATAAATTTGTCGTAGAGGAATTTTTTATGAATAAACCCATCCGCATGGCCGTGGTCGGTGTTGGACGCATTGGCGTCTTTCACGCCCGGCATGTTCAGGAACTCGCCCGGGAAACGGGTGTGTGTGAACTCGTCGCTGTGTCCGATACTCATGGCGATACGGCCAGTCGCGTTGCAGCAGAGCTTCAGGCAGAGCAGGCGACTGCGATTCAAGCATTTAATGATGTATCTGATCTCGCGGCGTCGAATTTGATCGATGCTGCGCTTATTGCGTCGCGCACAGAAGATCATGAACGCGATGCGCGAGTGCTTATTGATGCGGGTTGTCGCGTGCTTTTGGAGAAGCCGCTGACTCATTCGCTCGCGTCTGCCGAGGCTTTTGTTGCCGATTTGAACCGGGATCCTATGCGCAAAAACGCGCTGATGCTGGCTTTTATGCGCCGGTTTGACGCTCCGTTGTTGAAGGCCAAGGCATTGCTCGAGCAAAAGGCCATCGGCAATGTGTTCAAAATTGTCTCGGTGCTGGAAGACCCAATTCCACCGCCCGATGGTTATAATAGCGCGGGGTTACTCAGCGATATGGCTGTTCACAATTGCGATGAGATTCTGTGGTTGCTCGGCGGTTCTCTGCCCGAATATGTCGCCGCATTTGGATCCAATCTTTACAATAGTACCATCAGTTCTGTCAAAGAGGATTACGACGACGCTTTTTTGCAGATGTGGTTTCCCGATCGCTTAATCGGTCAGGTCATTGTCAGCCGCAATCACGTTGCAGGGTATCGCAACACGACCTGGATTTATGGCGATGACGGGGTGATTCACGTAGGTCATTTTCAGGAAGATCCGCGCAAGGTTGAGGTTGAGGCTTACAGTCGCGATGGCGTGATTTACAAAGAATCTATCCCTTTGCGGGATTACGGTCCCGATGTGCCCGTGTTTATCACCCGATTTGGCGAGTCGTATAAAAATGAACTCGAGTATTTTATTGCGCAGTGTATCGACGATGCGCCATTTAGTGTCACGCACGAAGACGGTCTTATTGCGATGCGCGTCGCTATTGCCGGGGGCGAGGCAATATGTCCCAGGGAAGACGCGAAAAAGGTCTGATAACACGTCTAACACGTCACATTTTTGCCTTCGCTGCCATAGACGGCGAGGCGTTCTTCCGAGGAAGTTTTCTCTATGGATGCGGGTATGTAATGCAGTTGCAGGGCGCGACGGCGGCGGTCTGTTCGGTTCGCTGGAGAGCCGTGGTGCAATCGTCCGTGCCAGAGCAATACGCCGCCGGGTTGCAGGGCTACGGCGGTGATGCGGTTGCGGGCGACGTCGGTGTCGCATATTTGCCAGTCGCGTCTTTTGAAATGTATGACGGGACCCGCTCGATGGCTTTGGGGGATGACGTGCATACACCCATTTTCGGGATCCGCGGGGTCGAGGGCGACCCACGCGCTGACGATGCAGGTGTGCATGGGCAGATCAAAGTAGGCGTGATCCTGGTGCCAGGGTTTTTCGCGTCCAATGCCGGGCGGTTTTAACATGGCCTGGTTGGCGAATAATTTGGGGGGTTCACCCATGATGCGCGTCAAGATATTCAGGAGATGAGGGTCTTCGCCAAATGCGTCCAGACGCGGATCAAATCCGACAAATCGGGTGAGTTTTCGCACGAGTAGTTCGCGGGCATGACCCGCTGATTGTTTGACCTGTTGGGCGCGCCCGCGCTCGAATTGTACGCCTCGGAACTCGCGATTTTGCCCTGCGATTAATTCTTTTACTGCGGCCATGCCGTCGTTGATCTGTGCGCTGGAATACGCGCCTTGAATTGGCAAAAAGCCCTGTGCGTGAAATTGTGCGATGTGTTCATCGCTCACGTTTTCAAAGCCGTCAACACATTCGGCGATGCGGACGTGGTTGTAAAGCGCGGGGTCGTATTCGCCAGGCTCGTACGTGTCTTGTAAGATATCAGTTTCTTCTATCACAACAACCTCCTTTGGAGATTTTATGCTCGACCTTGAACTTATTGAACCGTCAGAAGTTGACCGCGCAGCCTCTGTTTTTCACCGCGATGGCGTTGCCGTTGTGACGGATGCGCTGACTGATGAACAGTTCGCCTTTCTCGTGGAGGGCGCGCATCGCGTTGTTGCAGAACAGACGAGCGCGATTCCGCTGGAGAAGGCGAACAGGGGTTTTGCGCGTTATTCGTTTGGTTCGCAGATCCATCACCCCGAATGGGCGATGCTGGTTGATCTGCCTACTATTCTACCTATTATTGAAGCTATTTTCAATAGTAATCAGTTTGTGTGCAGTGGTGCTGGCGGCGATTATTCGCTGCCGGGTGCAGAAATTCAGAAACTTCATCGCGATATGTCCGATATGATCAATGATCCCGAGCAGCGGGTGACGATTTTGGATCTTCCAGTGCCGTTTATTGTGGTCAATTTTCCCATGATTGATTTTAGTGTGGAGAATGGGGCTACGCGATTTATCCGCGGCACCCACCGCTCGCGCCATCCTATTCCCAGTCTGGAAGAGGAACCCGATTGGATGAAGCATTCCGTGGCTTGCGCGCCGAGTAAGTCGGCCATTGTTCGAGATGTGCGCTGCTGGCACGGGGGCACGGCCAATATGTCTCGGGATGTGCGTATTATGACGAGTGTGGGCTATTACCCGCCCTGGTTTCGCAGAACCGGACGAGATGGAGAGATGCCCCGCGCTATTTACGATTCTCTGTCAGAGCACGGCAAAACGCTGTGTCGGTCTATCGTGGCGTTGGATTAAGACGAGGAGATAAAATATGAAATTGGTCGTTCTTTCCTATAGTCACCACGGGCGAGGTATGGCGCGTACCGCACACGGATTGGGTCACGATATTGTCGGTGTTATGGATGGCGATGCAGGTCCCAGGCAACAGTTGGCGGATGAGTTTCAATGCCGTGGTTTCGAGACGGCAGGCGCGTGTCTCGATGCGTGCCAGCCTGATGCGGCACTTGTTGCGGGAAAACATGTTGAGATGCCGTCTCATGTGCAAGCATGTATCGATCGTCGCGTTCCCTATCTTCTGGATAAACCGTTTGCCGATTGTGCTGATCGCTTGCGTCCCGCGGCCGAGGCATCGGAGAAGTACGGTGTGTTCAGTGCGCTGGTGCTGCCAAATCGCGCGAGCCGAATTGTCCGTGTGGTGGAAGATATGGTTGCAGATGGCAGTTTGGGCGATCTGGTGCTGTATAGCAGCAGGTTGAATAACGGTCCGCCGTCCCGTTATGATCCGACGCCGTCAGCGTGGCACAATGATCCGAGTATTTCGGGTGGCGGGTGCTGGGCAGTCGAGGCGGCGCATGGGATTGATACGTTTTTGCAATTTGTTGGTGATAGAAGTATTAACGTCGTTGGTGCGGTTATGTCCAATGCGATGTACAGCCGGGGTGTGGAGGATAGCGGTATCGGCGTGTTGCGAACAGATGACGGGATCACCGGGGTCGTTGAGTCCGGTTATACTTATCCGGCGGGTACGCGCAGTGGCGATCATTTTTTTCGGTTTATCGGTACAAAGGCTTCGGTTTTTGAGCAGTACGGTCGCAATGGCGAACCTTTGATTGAGGTTCACACGACTGAGGGTGTCCAGTTTAGTGGGGATATTTCGCACGGTGAACGAATGCAGCGCGTGATGGGCAAAGCTCTCGACGCGAGCCGTGAGGGCAATGCGTTTGAGCCGACAATTGTTGACGCAGTGCGTATTCTCGAGATTCAGGATGCGGTTTATGCCCACGCGCGACAAGGCGTGATGACCTATGGTCCGCATCCAATGATTAGTAGGGTAACTTCGAAAACCGTGTCATCCCGCAATCGTCAACCTTAAAAATAGGAGAGTGCCATGTCCAAAACGGCTGTTATTTCAGGAGTCGGCTCTGGTTTAGGCGCCGCGCTGGTGAGGAAGTTTGCAAGCGAAGGCTACCAGGTAGGGTTGCTGGCCCGGTCCCCTGATTATATCCAGGGATTAGCCGAAGAACTGCTGCAAGGAGGTGTGAGGGCCCTGGCTGTACCCACGGATATCACCGATCCCCAGCAGGTGATCCGGAGTTTTGCCCGAGTGCGCGAGGAACTGGGTCCGGTTGATGTCCTGATCAACCACGCCGGCAACGCTTCCTGGAAAAACTTCCACGAACTGACCCTGGATGAGTTTGAACAATCCTGGCGCGTGTGTGCCTACGGCTCCTTTCTATGCGCCAGGGAAGCGGCCAGCGATATGCTATCTGCGGGTAGCGGCGCCATCCTTTTCACCGGAGCCACCTCGTCCATTCGGGGCCGGGCAGGTGCCCTTGCCTTCAGCAGCGCCAAGTTTGCGGTGCGCGGTTTAGCCTGGGCGTTGGCTCGCGAGCTGTGGCCCGAAGGCATTCACGTGGCCCACGTTATCATAGACGGGGTGCTGGATACCCCCCTGGTGCGCGAGGGAGGGTATGTCGAGGAGGGCGAACCTCTCCTGAATATCGACGCCGTGGCCGATGCCTATTGGAGTCTGGTGCAACAGGACAAAGGTGCCTGGGGTTTCGAGATCGATTTGCGGCCTCACGATGAGGGATTCTTTGAGTGAAGTCAACTATCCGGCGGGACGCGCAGTGGCGATCATTCAGCCCCATCACCAAAGCCGTCATTGCGGCATGGTTTTAGCCGCAATCCAGTGGTTTTGGTTGCCATTACTGGTGTTGTGTCTATGGATAAAGTGCCGCCCCGTACTGTAAAGAGGCCGTGGTTAAATCTTTTTTATCTTGTTCACTCCAGGTGTCTCTCCGATCCACAACCGTAATCCCAGGTTGGGATAGCTCTTGTAAAATCAGGGCTGCGAGACGAAACTGTTCGTCAGGTGGTAGGGATTGGACGGTTTCGGCAAAGATTTCTTGTGCGGTCAGTGCCATATTGATTTCTCCATTAAGATAACCATTACTATGTGGTGCTGTGCGTAGCAGCATAGGATAAAAAAAGCGACCTGATGTTACTTCCCCTGTCATTGCGGCATGGTTTTAGCCGCTACGCGCAAGCACAACGCCAGTAATCCAGTTTGTTTTTTCCAGAAAACTCCTGGGCGACTACAAACCAATGTGGTAGGCGGTTGGATACCCGATTCGCAAACCGTAAATGACTGCATTGGGATGTTTGGCAAGTAGCTGTTTTGTAGCGACCAAATCGTCAGCGTTGATTTCATATTCCTCTGTTTCAATGTCTATGACCAAGAACTTGCCTTTGTGCTTGGGATCCACTTTGTCGCGGATCTGTTGTGCATAAATTGCTTCACCGCGTGATTCGACTTCCTGAGACGTATAATTAGTATAGGGCATGTTTCTCCTTATAGTATCTCGGACACAATGGTTTTGCCTCTCTCATCGCGTTCCCGCGCTGCACCATTGTATGCCCTCGTCTAATCGGTTAAATTTTCGGTACCGTATAAATTATCGTAATAGTATAAAACCGTTTTCATATCCCGCCAGTGCTTGTCTTCAAACTGAATGCGTATTCTTAAATTACTCAATTCCATGCAAACTTCGGGTTCATTGGAATTTTTCAAGGCGTTATACAAGGCTTTTCGTGTTGCCGGATCGCGCTTCACAAATTCCTTATACTTTGCTGCACACTCCGGACACAGTGCCAAGTACTGAGCCTCATGCTCTTTGGGAAAATGATCTCTTCGGAGAGCCTCTACTGCCTCAAAGTAATCATCTTCGCTATTGCGCTTCTTGAACGGCATATCCTGTTTACACATTTGGCACTCCATCTTGTTGTCTCTTGTATATTGTGCTCTAAGGTGAGTCCTAGGGTCAATCGTGCCTCTTGTGGACCTAATGCTTCTGGCTCGAATTTCGTAACTTTTTTCTTCGGTCTCGCTAAGATTTATAAAAAGCCGCTCCTCACGTCGTTTTCGGCGACTGATTTCATCGAGTAATTCATCCGGTGCTTTTTCCGAATACTTAGCAACTTTCGCCCATTTCTCGGCATCCTCAGTAGAGTCGAAGCCCATGCTCTTGGCGTATTGATTACGGTAGTTGTTTTCCTCACTCTGTTTTTTGGTAGATGCGCCAAATTCAACTTTTGCGAGCCACTTCTGTCCATTATCAAAGGGGAATCCTTTGAGGAGCCGATCAGGAGAAGCATCGCAAGGTCGTACAAACTCATTGCCCTTTTGTGGAACCCACTTGTTTTTTTTTAGTTTGTGGACAAGTGTGGAATTGGCAGTTTTAATAGGATACTGACGATTTGAACGATACGAGGCTTCGAGAAAGCTATCAGGCAATGTGTTCATAGTATCCCAAATGAGTTTAGACTTTCTTAGGTTAGGCTCGATCAATAATACGTCAAACTCCTGTATATCAAAGTCTTTATCTATTCCAAGGTGAGTCCACCTCCCGTCATCTTTTAATTCACTCCATTCCAGATGTCCATACGGAATCTCCTGTTTCTTCGGCGTTAGTTTTGTTTGTGCACCAACTTTTTTTGCAAACTCTCCGATTCTTTCGGGACTAATTCCACACTCTTTATAATACTTCATCGAGAGGGCCTGATTGTGGTTCGCATTTTCGCCAAGTGCCTCATAGTAAACTCTCAAGCCGGTTTTGAGATAAGGAGCGTCTAGGAAGACTATTCTTGGCTTTCCCCACTTCTCATTTTCTAATTTAAAGATGTAATATTCGCTGAATAAACTTGCGTGTTCTAGCTCTTTTTCTATAAGTCCAATAAACCTTTCTATATCTTGCTCAAGTGGCTTAATTGAGCCTTTTGAATATCTTTGCTTCAAAATTGCCTCAATTTGTTCTACCTCACCGACTTCGCGAACCCTAATGTCTTCAAGAAATTTGCGGGCTTTCTCTTGTTCCTGCTTGTTATTACCCGATGAATAGATACCTTTGGCGACGCGGGGCATTAATTCATCATATTCGATCCCATCGCTGGGGAAGTAGCATTCACTCCCGACTCTGTATTCGTCATCGCTACAACAAATGATGCGAAGGTTTGATAACTTGTCCTTACGCTCCGTTGCGACATAACGTGGATATGACGGAGCATTTGATAGGAAATCACCCAGCAATGCATAGAGTCTTTGATGCCATTCATCGGATTTTTCTGCCAGCCATTTCATTATCGTCTCAGACTCAGCAGACAATTCATTTACAAGGTCTTCTCGTGTCCATTCTGGGATATCCAACATGGATAGAAAATTATATTCACGCTGATTTCTTTGTGGAGGATTAGCAATCCACACTGGAGGATAGTAATCCTCTTCAAGAATTGTTACCAAATCGCTATCGCTGATAAGATCTGACAGTTGTGCTAATCCTCTGAAAATATTATTTGCAGCAGCATGTCCTCCCTGTTTCATCGGAACCAATTCTTTATTTTTAAATACCTCAATCAATTTATTCAGGATTGGTTTGTAAAATGAAGATAGGTTATCTCTGTCATTGGGAAGCGTTGCTAGAAATTCCACAGTCAATAACCCTTGATTGCGTATGGCGGCTATTGATTCGGCAATTAAATTTGCAAGTTGATCGCGCAAGTCATTGTTGGCTTCACAATCGCGCACACTATCACGGGCAACGGTTGAGGCGAAAGGCGCATGTAGGTGAAATTTCAGGTTGGATGTTTCCTTTTCAGCAGGGAAGTAGATGCAAACTTGACCTCTGTCCAAAAGTTTGATTTTCCATTTTTTTTCTTGAGTCTTCTCTAAGCCAAAGGCAACCGCAATCCGGCAAGGTTTGAGGTTATTGTCTTCATCATTCACATCAACAGTCTTCCTAAAACGAAGGAAAACGACTGAAGTAGGCTCCGAGTCTCCTGGATGCTGGACAAGAATCTCAATTCGGTTTTCATCTATTTTTTTTCGTTCAAGAAAACCCAGAGTTGAATCAGGTAGCAGGTATTCGATCTTTTTAATATTACTAAGAAAGAGCAGCGAACTTTCGTTTAATTGCCGAAGATTCCTTTCTATCTCAGCACGAGCTATCTCTGGGCTTTTGTCGGGATTATCGAACGGGAAGATAAAACAGGTCTTTTCTTTTTTGCACTCTATTGGGGACAAACCTTTCGTATCGGGCACAACTAAATCGCAGATGCGGAAGTGATATTCACCTGATTTAATTTCTGGTGTGGAGGTATAGGCAAATACAGCCTTAAAGCCAACACCAAACTTGCCAATGTTGGTATGGTCATCTTGCTTCGTACTTATACCGATACTTGTAATGGATTCTACATCTTCTATGGAGAATAGACGGTCTCCATTATGTTCAAATTCAACTCTATCATCGGTAAGAATAAACTGGACTTTTGATGCCCTTGCATCCTCGGCATTTTGAAGAAGTTCATAAATGAAGTGTGCATTATCCGGATATAGGTCTGTCAATAACCGCTTAATGCCATCATCAAAGCCGTTTTCTCGATTCGCCGCTACCCACTTTAAACGTTTCTGTCGTAATTCTTTCAGGTTCATTTTACCTCCTCAATATTCAGAACACCATAAGCCACAGGCTCAGTAATAATATCCGCTTTATCTATGGCGTTATCCAATTCTTGGATGCGTCTATCGTAGTCGGCAGTTGCGCTCTTGATCTGCGATTGGCGCATCCTCTGTATCTTTTCGTCGTTTGCCTGTGCAAGTTGTTCGACAAGAAGTGCCATGCGTGCCTGGTGGCTCGTTGACAGGCTCTCTTTGCGATATTTCGCTAACTCCTGATTTCGTTGCTGATGATCTGTGCGTTCCTCGGACCACAACTTGTAATGATGAGCGTCTAATTCATCCCACACAGCAGCGGTGCTTCTTTTTTTATTGTCTGCATCTACGGTTTTCTCAAGAAGATGGCTCAAGTGTGATGTTAAGGTCTCTGATGAGGCAATTGGCTTGAGCATCAAATCCTCCCTGATACCCTGGAACCGCCACTGGTAAATGGCAAATTCATAACGACCAGCAGGTACTTCATTGGCTTGTGCCTTCAGGCTTACGATAACTCGTTCCTTCGTATCGAATGACTTCGCCGCCTGTTTTACCAAAGGGTGGAGCGGCATGACGAAAGCGGCCTCGGGATGCTGCGTGGCGCAGTCCTGATCGAAGGTTATGGACAAGTGCGGGTCTCCGCCCTTTAGCCAATTCTCCCAATCGCGATAGGCTGTCGTGTTCTGGCGGGGAAGTTGCCGAAAGTCGCGCAAAAGGATATTGCGGGCATCTTGTGAAAGGCGGAGCGTTTTCAAGGGCCTCTCTCCAAGAATAAAAGCATGAGCTTCCCCGCACTTTTGCTGTAGATAGAGCGCGACGAGTCTTTGCAGGGAGGTCGGCGACAACCAAAAGCTTGAGGCATCTTCGATTTCCTTCTTCATCTGATCTTCAGGAAGACGAATACCGAAGAGCTCCATCTGCTTCTGTTCCAGTTTATCTTGTTCTTGTACCAATCGAATCTTGTTATCTGCCAACTGCTGCAACTTGGCCCTTCGGTCCTCTTCGGTCAAAGAATAATTTTCCGCGATATTTTTGATCTCTCTGGTGATCTCCCCAAGTATTTCTTCGTTGCTGCCAAGAGCACTATTGAACACACCTATGCGAACAAGACAACGCTCATAAATGTCTGCATCAACTGTTCCGGGAGTGATCAAGTTGACAATGGCGACGGTTTCGCTCTGCTGGCCGTTGCGGTCAATACGACCAATTCGCTGCTCAACGCGCATTGGATTCCACGGCAGATCATAATTCACAATACAATCGCAAAACTGGTAGTCCAATCCTTCGCAACCGATTTCCGAAAACAATAGGACATCAAGAGTATCGCTATTCTCTCGCGGCTTCTCAAAACGGCTTCGAAGAGCAACTCGCTCTTCATCGGGCGTCCCACCGTGAATCATACCGACACGAACGCCATCCGCCTTGAGATGTTTGTAAAGATATCTAAGTGTGTGTCGAAAGCTACTGAACAACATAATTTTGTTGTTGGACAAGCTCTGTTTTTCCCGGATGACTTTGCGAAAGGCCTCCAACTTCGGATCATAGGGATCAAGAGATCGTGCCTTCTCGAGAATCACTTGGATTTGCGATTGGATGGAATCAATGGTATCGCTTGATGGCACGGCTCTCATATCGTCGGCTTCGTCCCATTCTAATTCGTCGAGATGGCGGCTCAAAATATCTTCGAGAAAAGGAGCTAATCCATACAAACAACTCGCGGCTTGTCGCCGGATTGTGGTCATCATGAACTTGACGTTTATATTCCCATGGAGCCTACGAAATATCTCTGCTTGTACCTCGAGCAACTGGTCGTGTAGTGGTTGCTGTGAAGCGGTAAATGAAACGTTGACTGTTTCCGATTTTCTAATGGTAAACGTACCGATATCGCGCCGTCGCGTCCTGTTGATAATTCCCGAGAACGTATGCAATGACTCAATGTCCGTGATGAGTTGCACCCTTTCATCAGAGGTAATACGACCTTCAGCCAGTCGTTCTTGTACCCGCTTAAATTCAGGATTGTCGCGGAGAATCGCTCGTCCCCAAGCAGTTTGGGTTGTCTGGTCAAGGACTTCTATAGTCCGCGCAGTCCAATCCTGCTCCTGTGTGCGTACATAGTCCACAGCTTGGTTGATAAATGGGTTTGGCTCTGCCATGTGCTCAAAGCTCTCATGATCCAGGATGAGATCGGGACGGAGCGTATTCAGCAGAACAAACAAGTCATGGCTACGAAGCTGGATAGGCGTAGCGGTCAGAAATATCGCGGCTTCGGCGTGATCGCAGAAAAATCGCACAGCCTGGTGAGAGTAAGTAATCTGATTGCGAATATGGTGGGCTTCATCGACAATTACAAGATCGAATCGTGGAGGCGGGTCTAAATCCAGCAGACCTTTTCTGCTTTTTCCTCTGCCCCTTCTCTTTGAACCGTGAAGGAGCACCTCGTCAAATAACGAATAAGGAAGAATTGTTCGCTGATGCTGTTGGGGCCATACGCCTTCCAGGTCCATCTCATTGATGCAGTATCTCAAGGTAGGTCCGTCGAGATGGGTGAAACGCTCGTCAAATCGTTTCATCTCACTCTCCCATTTGCGCTCGGTCACCAATGGACGCGGGCATATAATGAGTACAGAGTTGATGTCACGTCTGGCCTGCAACTCCCGGAGGATCAATCCCGCCTCAATTGTCTTACCCACTCCTACGCCGTCTGCAATCAGAAGTCTCGGACGATCTGACCGAATGAATCTTAGCACCGGGCGAAACTGGTAGGGTATAAAGTCAACGCGAGCCGCATTGAGTGAATACAAATTCGATAGGCTCGGATGCCGTATTTGTAGGGCGGTCAGGTAGGCGTGAAACTGATCACGCGAAAGAAGTTGAAAGTCGTCATCGGGTTGCTCTCCGGTTTTCAACTGAGAGGCGTAATACGTTTGAATATTTCCCTCTGTAAAAACCCTGACCCGATCCTCATCCCCACCTGGCAATACCTCAACAACCGCTCCCTTCACAGAAGAATCAGACTTCAAAACCACGATTTGTCCCTGTGAAAATCCCATCTCCATTATTTATTTTCCTATTGAGTTTGGTGGTGAGTTTTTCTGCCAATTCACCCAGTATTTCTGGACAGGTTAATCCTTCAACTTTGCTCTGTCGTGCCAGTTCAAGTTTCATCCTCCAAACCCCATAGACTACTCGCTCAACTTGTAATATCTGCTCTTTCTGTGGCACTATTTAGTTTCCAGATCCGATGGGTAGTTGTACCTCATGCCAGAGCTGTCTCGAACACCACCAGATTGCGGGTTTCTCGGCTGAACTCTACGGCGATCAGGTGGATTGGCTCGCCCAGGTCGCGGTATTTGTCGGCGTATTGCCGCACTTTTAGTTGTGCCATCGCGGTGCCCTCCGGTGCCAGTTCTACCACTTTGAACTCGAACAGATAGATGTTGCCGTTGAAGCGAACCGCCATGTCCAGACGCCCGTGGCTGCTGCTGTCCTCTACAACGATGTCCAATCCCACTGACGCAAAGTAGGAGTAGAACACGCTGGCGTAGTAGCCCTCGTAATCCGCGATGTCGTTGTTCGTGTGACACTGGTAGGGAATGCTGGCGAAGAATGCATTGAACAGGTTTTCCAGGCCGGTGAAGTCGTTTACCAGCAACAGGTCGTAAAGACGAGCACTGTGTTCTACGCTGCGCGACGAGTGTCCAATCAGATGGCTCAACAGGCTCTCGTGCAAGCTCTGCCGTACCTCACGGTTCGGGTAGCCCAGTCTGTAGAACATCCGCTCTCCGCGCGGCTCGGTTTGGCGAATCGTGAGATAGCCGGTCTGGAACAGCAGTGCTTCGGTGGCGATATCGTCAACGTCAAATGTGGATAATAATTCGTCGCTGCCCAGCATATTGTTCAGGTCTATAGAACTCACCCCGCGATCTACTAACATCTTGATCAGAAACGTGGGCGTACCGGTCTCGAACCAGTAGGCACCGAATTGTCGCTTGTCGAAGAGCAGGAGAATGTCGAACGGGTTATAGACCTCCTCTCCCAGCCATCTATAGCCGTTGTACCAGTCGCGGATTTGATCGCGGTTCAGGTCTGGCAACTCTGGTGCGAATACCGTGTCCAGGTCCGCATCGGTGTAGCCGCAGATGGCCGAGTAGCGCGCATCCAATGTGATGTCTTTGAGGTTGTTGAGGCCGGAGAACAAGCTGACCTTGGAGAATTTGCTGACGCCGGTGAGGAAGGTGAACTTGACGTGGGCGTCGCTTACCTTGATAGCCGAATACAGTCCGCGCAGGTAGTCGCGGTTGGTGCGTGCGATCTCCGGCATCTCGAGCGCGTCCAGGATCGGCTTGTCGTATTCGTCGATCAGCACGGCGACACGCTGGTTATCCCGCCGATGCAGTGCCTGTATCAGATGGCGGAAGCGAGCCGCTGCTGTGTCGTAACGGGGTTCGATCCCGGCTTCTTCTGCAATAGCGTCCAACTGCGCCATTGTCTCTTTGTGCAAATCGCCCGGCTCTACGTAACTTCCGCTGCCAAAGTCGAGCCGCAGCACGGGATAGCGCACCCCCCAATCCCAGAGGTCATGGATGTAAAGCTCCTCGAACAGCGGTTCATTGCCCTCGAATAGTTCCTTCAACGTGTCAAGGAAAAGGCTTTTGCCAAAGCGGCGCGGGCGGGATAAAAAATAATGTGTGCCTTCATCTATCAGCCGCTGAATGTAAGGGGTTTTGTCAACGTAATAGCAGTTCTCCTCCCAAATTTTGCGGAAGGTCTGTATGCCGATGGGTAGTCTGCGTCTGGTCATGATTTACTCCTGTTTATCTGCTTCAAACAGGCCCTAAAGATCGACCCGCATATTTCCCGCGTGATGAGAGTCCAGTATGCCCAGCATGATCTGAAGTGTTTTTCTGGCTTCGCGTGCGGGTGAGACGAGTGTGCCACCGTTTTCTAAGACGTGGATGAGTTCTGAGACTGCGCCAATTTGTCGGATCGCTATATACGGATCTACGGGGACTTCTGCATGCGACCACCAGCGCGGGTTTTTTTGTGTGATTACCTCGAATTTTTGATCTGAGATTTCGATCCGTCCATTTTCACACGTTAGAGAAAATTTTGATCCGTTAAACGCCATTTTGCGGCAGTTGTAAAATGCGCGTACGCCATTGTCAAAATGGATGTACGCAGATGCATAAGGATCGGTCGCTGGATCGTGCCCGCCATCGCCTTTGTATTCGGTGAAGTGCTCGAATCCGGGTTCCAGTTCGCTGACCAACCACTCGGGATTCGCTTCGGCAAAAAAACACATCATATCGATCATGTGCGTGCCGTTGCGGAACATCATGGCGCGCGTTCCAAATTGGTCGCAGACTATGGTTCGCAAACGGCCCAATTCGCCGGACCGGATCATTTCCCGGGCTTGTAGAAAACTCGGATACCAGCGGCGCGTGTGTTCAATTGAGAGCAGTACGTTATTTGCTTCTGCGGCTGCGATCATGCGGTCGGCATCGGCCATGGTTGTCGCAATGGGTTTTTCGCACAAGATCGCCCGTGCCGATCCCTCGGCGGATGCTACTGTGATATCGGCGTGTGCGTGATCAGATGTCACGACACTGACCAGGTCGGGCTGCTCTTTGTCCAGCATTTCCATGAAATCTGTATAAGTATTCATGTCGGGCCAGACATCGCCCCATCGCTCGGAGAAGTCATCCAACGCCTCCTGGCGCAAGTCGCATACGCCGACGACTTCTGTTTGAGTGTGTTTGTGATATGCCGATGCGTGCGATGGCGGCATCGCGCCAAAGACTGGTCCCCGAGTTTCATGCGGGCGGCTGGCTCCAATGCCCGTCAATCCCACGATAACAGCGCGGTACGTGTTCATTTGATACCTCCTGATTAATCCAGCAAACGGTCAACGATGTGGTCTTCTGCGGCGATGAGGGGGTGTTGCTCATTTTGTAAGGGCAAGGTGACAGGTTCGCCTGTGTGTGCGGCTTGATAGGCGGCTGTTGTGAGCAGGGCAACGGATAGTCCATTTTCTGCACTGGTGACGGGTGTCGCGTCTTGCTCGATGCAGTCGATGAGATGGGCTACACAGGCTGCCAGTCCCGCTGCCCTGGGCGGTGGATTATCGACGATCTCTCCATTGACAGCATATCCCAGGCGATCTACCTGAACCCACGCGCCTTCGCCCGTGATGTTGACGCAATCGAATGTGGCATCTTCGCGTCGCGCTTTTGACCTTCCCGCGGTAAGTGTTGCTGTAAAATCGGGATATTCACACCAGAGCGTGGCGATATCTTCTGTGCCAAATTGCTCGTATTCCTCAAAGTAGAGATTTTGCATCTGGCAACTCACCCTGTTGGGCATGCCAAAAAACCAGAGCAGAGCATCCACTGTATGGCTGCCCAAATTCATCAATTCACCCCCGCCATTTTGTATGGCTGGTGCCGGATAGCTCACATAAGCCATGAGGTCGCCAAAAAATTGTTTTACGCTGTTGTGGGCATAAGCGGAAATACGTCCGTATTCGCCCTGGTCAAGGGCTTTTTTGAGTCTTATCATTGTCGGTGAAAATCGCGAGGGGTAGGTCAGCATCACTTTGTTTGATGCGCCTGCGACAGTATCGACAATTTCTCTGGCTTCGACAACGGTTCGCGCAATGGCTTTATCGACCAGTACGTGTTTGCCGCAGGCGAGGGCTTTTTTTATTAGCGTGCGCTTGAGATAAAAGTCCGTGCAGATGGAGACGATATCCACATTTGGGTCTTCCAGAACTGCGTCGTATTCTCGGGCGACTTCAAGGCCGTAGAGTTGAGATAGGGCCTCGCCTTTGCCCGCGTGGTGCTCTGCCGCTGCGACGATTTTGCAATCCTCTCGTCCCTGCCAGATCGGGCCGTAACTATTCTGGTGCGCCCGATTGCCAATTAGTCCAATGCGATACATGGTTTACTCCCCTCTGTAAGTTGGCGATGAAAATTCGGGCTGCTGTGACCAGTGATCAACTTTTCCCATTACCCCGTAGAGTTCGGGGCGCCGGTCGCTCAGATGGTTTTCATCCGATGCGTCTTCTGTATCGATCTCGTGGATCAACACATCTGGCACGTTGGATTGCAATTTTGCCGCTACCTTGCCGCGCGGATCTGTGATGAGGGCTACGTTGGGATGTGTGAAACACACGAACATCTGATTTTCGTAGGATCGCGTGCGCATCCACCACTCATTTTCTTCATGCCACATGCCATAGGTTGGCATCAAACAGATTTTCGCGCCTTTGAGCCGCAATGTGCGAATTGACTCGGGCCATCGGCGATCCGCACAAATGACCATGCCTACTGTGCCAAAGTCGAGATCGAATACGGGCAGGTCATTGCCGCGCACAAAACGGTGGTCGTGCGATTGCAAATGCGTTTTGTAATATGTCCCGACAATTTTTCCCGCACGGTTCACTAATATAGCAGCATTGTAAAAATATCCCGCGCGTTTTTCAGTGAATCCAAAGACAATATGGGTGCGCGATGCACGCGCCATCTCGCATACCTGTTGGATGTACGCGCTCTGCTCGACGTCCTGGGCTACTTCGGCAAAGTGTTCTGCGGTCCAATTTTTCTCTGTGACTGCGTATCCATCCAGGAAACATTCCGGGGTTATGAATACGTCTGTATCTCCCCCATGTGTCTCAAATTGTTTTTCAAATATCGCCCAATTCTCCGCGACATCCCACTTTTGTGGCATGGCTTTTAACATTCCAATTTTGATTTTATTATCCATGTTGTTTCTCCTTTTCTACGCATCTCAGAGCTTGCCCAAAATCCGCGCATAAGTCCTCCGCGGCTTCAATGCCGACTGCTACGCGGATCAATCGCTCGGAAATCCCCGCGTCGCGTCGCTCTTCGTCGGTTAGTCCCGAGTGTGATGTTTGTACGGGTCGGGTGATCAGTGTTTCGATGCCGCCCAGGCTGGGTGCGGAGATTGGCAATTTTAGTCTCGATATTACCGCATCAGCCACGCGGCTGTCGCCGACTACTTCAAAACTCAATACCCCGCCACATCCCTTAAATAGCTTTTTGGCACAGTTGTGTTGTGGATGGCTGGATAAGCCCGGATAATTTACGCGTTCTACGGCCGGGTGATTTTCTAAAAAAGAAGCCAATGCGTGTGCGTTTTCGTTTTGTTTTTCCATGCGCAGGGCGAGTGTTTTCATGCCGCGTAGTAAGAGAAAGCAGGCGTGTGGATCCAGGCAGCCGCCCATGATATTCAGACGGTGCATAATGCGGGTGATCAGATCGCGTGACCCAATCGCGCAGCCAGCTACGATATCCGAATGTCCATTCAGATATTTTGTACAACTGTGCAAGGAGAGGTCAAAGCCCATGTCTAAGGGGCGAAAGTTCACTGGCGAGGCAAAGGTGTTGTCGATCATGGAGATGAGGTTATGGGATTGGGCAAAGGTGACGACGGATGGGAGGTCGGCAACTTCCAGCAGGGGATTGCTCATGGTTTCGACATAGATGGCGCGGGTTTCGGGTCGCACCAATCTTTTCCATTCATCTGGCGCGTTTCCCGACACGAAATCAACGTCAATTCCAAAGTCGGCGATGTCGCGTGCCAAAAAAACGCGCGTTCCGCCATAGAGACAATTTTGTGCGAGGAGGTGATCGCCTTTTTTCAATACGGTCAATAGGGCGGTGGTTATCGCTGCCATGCCCGATGCGGTGACTACGGCGGCTTCACCACCCGCAATTTGCGCCAGTTTTTCATGAACTACTGTGTGATTGGGGGTGTTGTTCAGGCGAAGATATTTTATGTCGTGGTAACTGTCTTCACTGCTGTATGCAAATGTGGCACTCTGAAATATGGGCAGCGCGACCGCCCCTTCGTATTTTTTTTCTTCTTCACCTGCATGGATCAATTGCGTTTCAAGGTTCATGAGTGGTTCCTCGGTTAAGATATGTAGGGGCGGTGCCCCTGTGCCCGCCCGATTAGTCCCTTCTTTGCACTATGATTATACATTCTGGCGTTGGGGGCAACCCAAAACACTCTTGGCAATCTGGGATAATAACCCATTTCCGCTTGACAGTATCTGGCAGTTTTGATATCTTTGCAGGTCTTGCGACATTGTGCTGTCACAAATATACTTAAGTGCTTGATTTTAGCGGATGTAGCTCAACTGGATAGAGCACCTGACTACGGATCAGACGGTTCCGGGTTCGAATCCTGGCGTCCGCACCAGATCAAGAGAAGGGGTTACATCTCAACGGTGTAACCCTTTTTTTATAGAAAATAAAGGAGAGTATTTACATGACGCGCTTTCTAAAACGTAGCCTGTTTGTTCTGCTCATTGCTCTTCTGTCTTTTCACCCAATTTTTGCTGCTGAAATTCCCCACGGAGATCCCGCAGAGATGGGGTTTTCTGCAGAAGGTCTTGCGAAGATCCAACCCGCAATGCAGGCACTTGTGGATTCTGGGAAGTTTGCGGGTGTTTTGACGCTGATCGCCCGAAAAGGCAAAATTGTGCATTTCGAGACTGCAGGTTTGCGCGATAGGGAATCGAATAAGCCGATGACGGAGGATACGCTTTTTCGCATTTATTCTATGACCAAACCCGTTACCAGTGTTGCTATTATGATGCTCTACGAAGAGGGCAAGCTGAAGCTGGACGATCCGGTGTCTAAGTTTATACCCGAATTTGCCGAGACAAAGGTTTATACGGGTGGCGGGACGGAGAATCCAGTTCTGGTGCCGCTCGAGCACGCGATAACGATTGCGGATTTGTTGTCGCATACATCTGGTTTGACGTATGGCATTTTTGGGCAAACATCTGTCGATACGCTTTATCGGATTGCGAATCTGTATGCGTCCAAATCAAATGTCAAATATGCCCAGAAGGTCGCCCAATTGCCTTTGCGTTTTCAGCCTGGGACCCGATGGCTCTATAGCGTAGCTACCGATATCCTCGGCAGTGTGGTCGAGGTCGCTTCTGATATGTCTTTGGGCGAGTTTTTCTCGCAGCGTATTTTTGTGCCTTTAGAGATGGTCAATACAAGTTTTTATGTGCCGGAGGAAAAGCGCGACCGCCTGGCTAAAGTGTATGGGAAGAACAAGGAAGACAAATTTGAGGCGCGCAGCCTTCGGAGCAATGCACGGCGCGATGCACGGGAGTCCGGTGGCGGCGGGTTGGTGAGTACGGCTCGGGATTATCTCCGATTTTCCCAGATGTTGCTCAATGGTGGCGAGTTGTACGGTACGCGCATCTTGAAACCGGAAACGATTCAGCTTATGACGGCTAATCACTTGCCCGAGACGGCACGTTACCGACACCGCCAGCGCAAGAGCGATGGTTTTGGCTATGGTTTTTCTGTGATTGTGGATGAGACGGAGACGGCGTGGGAGGATAGGAATGGGACGTATTATTGGTCTGGTATTGCCAAGACGCATTTCTGGATTGATCCCCAAAATGAGATGATTTCTATGGTGTGGACCCAGTTGCGCGGGTCGGGCAATATTGTGAGGCCTTTCCAGCCTCTGGTTTATGAGGCGCTTGTTGAGTAGGGAGGCTTGACAAAACTATCGAACTTTATTAGGTTGTCGCCATCTTCTTGTGAGTGACCCCGTCGTTCAGTGGCCCAGGACACCAGACTCTCACTCTGGAGACGGGGGTTCGACTCCCCTCGGGGTCACCAAAAAATATATTGTTTTTCAGATATCAAAAAGGTCATGAGGAATAACCCCTCACGACCTTTTGTTTCTTTAGATGTGCAGAACGCAAGCGCGTTTGGTGTGCTTCAGATGACTGCTGCTTCATCTATAGAAAAGAGATTTTGTTCAGAGTCAAGCGTTGCTTTGATACCATTTGGAAGAACCATTTGAGGACTTGTATGCCCGATATCTACTTGTGTCAGGATGGGAAAATCAAATGCCGATGTGTAATAACCTATCAACGTTTGAAGTAACTCTTCCTGGTCTTGAGATAGGTTGTTCATTTTCCCCATGACCAAACCAGAAATTTTCCTGAAAAGACCGATCTGTTGGCATTGTGCAAGGGCTTCCTCGGCATACATAAGAACGGTATTTCCCATATTGGCCTCTTCCAGATAAAGAATTTTACCGTGAAATGAAGGCCAAAATGGCGTATCAGCCAATGTCAGCACGGTATGGAGATTGCCACCTATAAGAGGTCCCTGAGTTTTGCCACCTTTGAGCCAGTGCCAACCAGTATTATTTTTCATTTTGCGCGGGCTGTTTTCACTGGGCCCATCATCTGTCCAGGTCTCCGGTGCCTCCAATGAGCCCGGGGCGGTTGGTGTAAATAGGACATCTTTTATACTTTCGAGCGTATAACTCAAGGGTTTGGGAAATTCGCTAAGACCGTTGAGTAGGGTTGGCCCGTGGAAAGTGACTATATTGAGACGTGCGTAGATGCCAAGTAACAGGGCCGTATTCGCGCTGTATCCCATCAATATCTTAGGGGAATGTGCAATCAAATTCCAGTCGAGTAAGGGAAGGAGTGCATTGGTACCAGATCCTCCTGAGAGACAAAAAATCGCTTTGATGTTCGAGTCAGCAAATAGGTCGTGAAGATCATTGACGCGCAATTGGGGGGCTGGATTCAAATGTTCGCGTTGATGGAGTGCGTTACTCGCTATCTGAACTTTCAAACCGAGACGTTCAATGGCCGTCAGGGCACGGGAAAGCCAATTGTTAGTAAAAGAAAAAAATGAGGCAGCGGGCGAGGCAATCCCCACAGTATCACCCGGTTTTAATCTCGGTGGTTTGATCGTATTATTCATGTTCTGCTATCTCTGATTAAAGCCTATCCTGTTCATCCGGCGGATCGACGTCTGCTACCTTTGCCATTGCAGCCAGAAATTTCTCTTTGCTCCCGCGATTAGCACGCGCTTCAAGATATGTTTCGGTCGCAATAGCTGATGCTTTCTCGGCCATTGCGAGCAGGATAAATTGTTCGAATGATATGCCTTCACGCTTGACAATATCCCTGACTGTTGCGTGAAGCGAATCGGGTATGGTTATACTGATGGTCGTCATGGTCGTTGCTCTATCTATTCAAGAAACTTCTATCTTGCGCTCAGCCTGTTCATTTACCCCGCGATTAACAACATCAGAAACCGATAGGCTCGCTTTTGGGATTATATACAATAATGCCGAAAGCCTGTGTTTTAAGAGGCTCTCGGCGCTTATTCTCAGAAAGCAAGCCACAAACTTGTCACACGGTCAGTTCATTCTCGCACTTTTGCCCCCTTGACAAAAGCCACCGTTGAATTGATTGCGGACTTTCGCTACTTGGACGCTCGTCTAACAATCCTTCAACAGAAATATGCTCGTCGAGACTATCCCAAGCGATTGCACGGTTTTCAAATCCAAAGGGGCGCCAATCCTTTCTTTCTTTTACTGTTCCGTAATACAATCTGGGGTACCATTCAAGAGGAACAGATATGCGACGACCGTCATTTAGAAAGACGGTCAAATGCGTCTCATCTGTTTCAACATTGACAACAGAGGTCGGCGATTTAGATGTCAAAGTGTTCATGCCATTTCCTTACGATAGACAATTTCGAGCTTGTGTCAATCAAAAGAAATATCAAATTCGTTTATTCTCCAAAAGCTCACGCTCACGTGCCAATTCCTTGCGGAGCGTTTCCTCGTCGGGGAGTTCCAATTTGTATCGAGAGGCAAAGATGTGTTCAGTCTGTTCGCCCAAGACGTATTTGACAACGGTGTCATTTTTATCAGAGCAGAGAATTAACCCGATGGTGGCATTCTCATCTCCTCGGCGCACCTCTTGGTCATAATACCCGACATACATCTGCATTTGCCCGATGTCGCCATGCGTGAGTTTTCGCGTTTTGAGGTCAATAATCACGTAGCACCGGAGTCGAATGTGATAAAACACCAGATCCGGAAAAAAATGATCGCCATCAAGCGTGATCCGTTTCTGGCGACCTATGAAGGCAAAGCCGCTACCCAATTCGAGAAGAAATTCCTGAAGTGCTCCAATCAAGGCCGATTCCAAATCACTCTCTTGTAGGCGCGGCGATTCTGGCAAATCAAGGAACTCCAGCATGTATGGGTCTTTGATTACATCTACCACCTGCGTTTGATTGGCTTCAGAATTGGCTTCGGTCAACATCCCGGTCTTGTCCCGACTCTTGAGCAGGCGCTCGTAAAAGAGAGAACCCACTTGCCGCTCGAGTTGACGCACGCTCCAGCCGTTTTCCCCAGCTTCTTTCTCGTAAAAAGCACGCGCTTCGAGTTTCTCCACTCGCATGAGAATACGGTAGTGCGACCAGCTTAATTTCGGGTGAAATTGGAATCCGGATTGGGTACGCGGTCCATTCTCTGTTTCTGGTTTTATTTTCAATTTATTACACGCTGTGTAATAAATCTGATCCGTTCCTGAGTAGGCGAGGTAAAACTGACGAAATAATTGCAGATTCAATACCGAAAATCCTTTTCCAAATCGTTCAGTCAATTGTTCGGACAGTCTCCGAATCACTTGCTTTCCATACGCCGCACGCGCCTCTCCTTCTTGCAATTCCAGGACGATTTCCCGCCCAATCGCCCAGTAGGCTTGGACCAGTTCCTGATTGATTGTATGGACAACACTTGAACGAGCCGATTCGATGATTTGAGCAACGCGCTCAAAAAGTTCCTCTGTAGCAGAATCAGCGGATGGCATTAGTTCTTTTTTCTTTTGCATCTTTCCACCTTCGCGTGAGCCTTTCATCATTACTATAAGAACCTCTGTAATCGACAAACCTTTGCGTTACGCTTTTGGCAGATAGAATGGATGGCCCACCAGATAACTCGCGGCTGATGTTAGGGTGGCTTCCGAGTTTGCAAAGAATCAGCATTCACATAATTACCCAATTTCCACTCACAAGGCAAATATCCTTTCCTTCATCTCCACCCAGCAATTCTGCAGGCTGTCCGATCTGGGCCAGGGCATTGATTGATGCCCCCGGGCCTGGGTGACTTCTGGCGTGGTGAAGATACGGGGGTTCTCCAGTCCGTCTGTGCCCGTGCGCGCAAATTGCATAGTCATTGCTTTAAAAACAGCTTCTTAAAATCCTCTATTTCTCTCTTGACAATTTGATCGAGATAGGAAAAAAAGATATGAAAAAACTCCCCCTTGATATAATTTTCATCATCATAAGGCGAGAATCTTTTTTTTTCTATGCGAATATCAATACTCAAAAATTCCAATAAATCCTCGAAGTTAGACATCCTATCATGCTCTTCAGCGATGATAGAAAAACTTTCATTAAAGTTCTCCCGGCTTATCGTCTCTCTCTCCAATGGGTAATTTTCTATGGTTTCACGATACGCCGTTTCAATTTTCGCCTTTACGTCATCAGGCAATTCCTTGTATAGGTCCTGATACACATGGGAGTATTGATAGTCAATCCTTTGGAGAGTAAGAAGCGATTTTATATGTTGCTCGATACAAGTCCCCATAAGATGATGAGAAATATCCAACAAACCGATATATTTTTGTTGGAATTTTTCCCGATGAGGCACAGCGACTTTGATTCCGTGAAGAAAAAGCTCGAAAGAAGCTCCCGCTCTGTAATACAAAGCCTCTGAGTCGTCAATTATTTCAGAATCAGACTTTTGAGAGTTCTTTTCGAACCTTGCCAAGTTCTTGTTCCCTTTCTTGATTGTAAGTCAGGAGACGTTCAATGATTTCTCGAGCTTCATTGATAATCCAATTGTAGGCTAAATCACGGCGCATTTCGTGAAAAAAGTCCGATGCACATACCTTTAAAAACAAATCCGCCACGTCTTTTGGATACTCGGCGATGAATTTGTCATCAAACTGATTCCATCTCAGGGTATCCTTTGGAGCATAAGGCTTCATTTGCAAAGCCAAAGAAATCGCTTTGGCGTTCTTGACAGCAAAAACCCAGTTGAATATCTCTTTTCCCTCACCATCATCAATATCTCCTGAAGCCAATCTGTCTTGCCAGTATTTTTTGATCCAGCCCTTCCAACAATCTTCCAATATATCTTTTTGGTCTTCTTTCCTTATTTGCAACAATAATATCTCAGCCTCTCGACAAAATTCTTTTCTCATTTTTGCATTATCCTGATGCTGGAAGAGATTAGAGAGCCAGGATTTGGGATCAGCAATATCAAAATTAAGGCAAAGATTGAAAACAAATGAACGAAGAAACTTGGCTTGAAAACGCACTTCGTACTCATTCAGATTCTTCGCTACTTCCAAAAATTTCTCATGCAAAAATTCAGGCACAAACTTCCCGTCAATACGCCCTCCGAAATAGCAAGACCACGCAAATTCGTGCAGTGCATTCTTTTTGCCAAAGTAGTCCACCAGGTTTTCTTCTGCCCACGTTTTGTCAAAATGATGTATAAAACCAAGATTCTCCCAAAAATAGGACAAAGCGATTTTCTTGTTTTTAGACCCCGACTTTATCGCTTCTGAAAATAGAGACAGATATTCGGCTTTTGAAATTCCCGACGATGTATTTTCTTCTAACTTCTGCCACCGACTTGCGCTGTGGACTAAAAAACTACAAGTATCCCTGCGAACAGATGGCGTTTCGAACGCTGGCACAACAAAAGGATTACAAAATGTTGTATTGTAATTAGCGAAGAAACTTTCATCTTCCAGGTCTTCTAATCTTGCCAATATATACTTTGCAATTTCATTTATTTTTTTTAGGGAATAAGGGTCTATCGCCTTGTCACCTTTCAGGAAATCCAGGAGCTTATCACCAATAATTTCAAGATGATCCTGGACTTTTACACCCCTGTATTCTTCCACAGACAAAATTTCTCTCAACTCATGCAAAGACATTTCAAGCAACTTTTTCTCATCCCAAAACTCTCGGGGATCAAATATGTCAACTTCTTTGCCGTAAACAGTGAGTTCATTTACAGTCATGCCTGTTTTCTTATCGTAACTGATACCCTTGGGGGAAGAAAGAGTATTGAATACAACAATTTTTGCAAACGGATGATTCAATTCTTCTTGAGAGAACTCTTTTTGCCAGCGAATTTTTATCTCTCTTTCATTTTCTTTGCTATAACCCGCAGAAATAGAAATGGATGCCGTGAAATCGCCAGCCGAATTATTACCTCTTTCACCTTTCCTATCATCGATATAAAGCCATAATTCATCATAGGGCCACGTTTCAGCTTCAGCTTTTTTGGCATTAATTTTTTCGGCTTTTTCCTTAATAGGTCCCTTAAATTCTAAAGTGCCGTCACCTATCGATTTTCCCATTACTCCGCCGGAATCGAACTCGGTATATTCCAAAAAGACATTATCCCTGTGACAATTTTTATCTGGAACAGCGAAAATTTCAAAGGGAATTACAAGTCCTTTTCTGGCTATCAACCGAAAAGACCACCCATAAGGATTAGACAGATAACCCTTTACCGCAAAGTATTCTTTCACCTTCTCATATAACAAAGAAACGATTTCATCTTTCATCCCTTTGAAATCCTCATGACAATCAATTTCGCCAAATTTGATCTCATGAATGTCGGGATTTATCCTGAATCGCTTTTTGTCAGGATAAACAATAGAATCGTCCTGTTTAAGACGGGCATGAACTCGATTTACAATACCTATTTCAACCTCTTTCTTAAGCCCCTTTTCTGAAATCTTGTCATTGCCAATTTTTATTTGATCATACAAACATGTCACTTCCACGCCAATACACTTTCCGTCCTTCTCAAATATCAAATCAGGCGGATCACTGGGATTCATAACAGCTTTGACATTGTATTTCTTTTCGAGAACGAGTTTTGTGATTGCCTCCGCAAAAACTTGAGGCTTCACCGTCCCGTCCTTTTCCTTTTTAGACTCAACTTGATTGTCGAATCTATCAATCGAAAGCGTGATTGTTTCCATCAAATTTACTCCTTTTGTTGAATTGCACCACCTATAGAGTAAATATAAGTAATTGTAATTACTAATGTTTAGTGATTTATAATATAAACCACACACCATTGTCAAACACTTTTTGCACTATTGTGTATAATTCCTTTTCCTCTGCCTGTACAATGTGCCAGACTAAACGGATTTTTTATATCTCCAACGCAATCAAAACCATCGTGGTTACCCATGATATGAATACCAGGCCCATAATCCATCGTTGGCCTGCTTGAAGCTCTCGTTGCCCAGTTTCGAGATGGGTCAACCGGCGGTCTATCTGTTCAGCAATGTTCATGGAGGCTTTCTTTCCTTTAGCGTTGACTTGGGCTTGTTCATTCTGATACATAATTAACCGAATTTCCACTTACAAGGCAATATCCTTTCCTTTATCTCCACCTGCAAATCCGCAGGCCGCCCGATCTGGGCCAGGGCATTGATGCCGCCAGCGTGGATGACTTCTGGCGTGGTGAAAACACGAAGATTTCCCAGTCCGTTGGCTGTGTATCCGAATTGGATTTCCTTGTCAGATGTATTCTATAAAACTATAATACGCCAGGTGTATATTTTGTGCAATGGGATTGCGGTATGAATAAGAAAAACGGATTCAAGCCCATAGTGATCGGTATTTCGGGAGGATCTGCCGCCGGCAAAACGACCTTTACGGATATGCTGGCTGATAGGCTCGCAGATTTTGGTCCCGTTGTACTTAATCAGGACAGCTATTTCCGCGATTGGTCAGTGCTGCCAGAAGATGTGCGCGAGATCAGGCGAACGGCAAATCATCCGCGCGCTGTGCTGTGGGAGCATTTGATCGCACATGTCAAATGTCTGCGCGAGGGGCAGGCAATTGATATTCCGCCGCCCGATACGCGCGCTTTTCGGCGAGGCGATGATTCTCAAAAGGTCGCGCCCGATAGACTAATTATTGTGGAGGGTCACTTGATTTTTTCGCAGGAGGCTCTGAGGTCTTTGCTGGATATCAAGCTGTTTCTATATGTGGATACACACGAGCGGGTGCTCAGGCGCATGTTGCGGAATACGTCGAGTGGGATGGCGCTGAAAGATGCTGTGGCATGGTATCGCCGGGATGTCGTGCCCAATTATCGCATCTATACGGAGCCGACAAGTGAGTATGCCGATTTGATCGTGCCATTTGAAGGGGATGTGCAAATAGCAGTAGATGTTGTGGCCAATGGCGTGCGCAGGATGATTCACCATAGATAGCAAGGCGCGTATGGCTTGCCTTGCGTGGGTTCTGGTCTTAAATTTATTTGTGTATGTTTGCAAGTCAATGAAAGGAGATGATTACTATGACAATTCAATCCGATTGGGCTGTTCTCACAGATGAACAGCGCCAGTTTTTTGACGACAATGGGTATCTCGTGATCGAAGACGCGCTGCCTCCCGATGTTGTTGCCGAACTCAACGCGGCGGCGGATGAGATTTACGACCGCGAAGAGGCTGCTGATCGTCTGGAGCAAAATGGCAAGCTCAATTTGCGGAACTGCATTGTGCATCACGATGCTTTTCTCAAATTGCTCGACTGGCCAGCTACGGCTCCCCTGGCGTGGCAGATTCTCAATTGGAATATCCAGATGATCACGTCGCACCTCATTGTTTTGCCCTCTGGCCCAGAGCCTCCGGAAGAGGTAAAGCGCAAGGGTGGGTATCACCGCGATGGCGGTTCGTCTTCTCGGGAAATGACAGAACCCCATCCGCGTATTCTGCTCAAAATTGCCTACGCCATCAGCGATCAGACAGATCCCGCATCGGGGGCGACGCAACTCGTGCCCGGAAGCAATCGACTATTTGGCAGGCCTGCGATTGATCCGGCAACGGGCCATCCGAGAGGTGCGCTCAATATGAATGTCAAAGCGGGTTCGGCATTCATTTTTGAACAGCGCACGTATCACGGTATTGGCAGAAATTGGTCGGGTTTTCCGCGGAAGACCATTTTTATGGGCTATGCGTATCGCTGGGTCAAGCCTATGGATTATATCAATATGCCCGATGAACTCGTTGCTCGAGCAAATCCCATTCAAAAACAACTCTTAGGCGCGGTCTCCGATCCGCTCAGTTTTTATATCCCACAAGCGCAAGATGTGCCTCTCAAAGAGTTTGTGGAAAATGGTGTTTGATTACTCATCTGTCACACATCCCTCAGAAGCCGTTTTTACGTTCTTGATGTATTTGTAAAGGGTGCCGCGGTTGGCTTTGTACGGTGGTTGGATCCAGTTGGTACGGCGTTTTTCGAGTTCTTCGGCAGAGACGTCCATGTCGATCTCGCCTTTTTGGCTGTTGATGGTGATTTCGTCGCCGGTTTGGACGAGGGCGATGGGTCCGCCTTCGATGGCTTCGGGGACGACGTGTCCGATGAGAAAGCCGTGCGATCCGCCCGAAAAACGCCCATCGGTAATCAGTGCCACATCCTGCACCAATCCCGCGCCGGCCAATGCGGATGTGGGGGTGAGCATTTCCGGCATGCCGGGTCCGCCTTTGGGTCCTTCGTAGCGGATAATGATGACATTGCCTTTTTCGATTTTGCCCTGTTCAAGGGCGGCGAGCATGTCTTCCTCGCAGTCGAATACATTGGCCGCACCTTTGAAAACCTCGCCTTCTTTGCCTGTGATTTTTCCGACTGAACCTTCCGGTGCCAAATTCCCTCGTAAAATTTGTAAGTGTCCCGTTGGTTTGATGGGATCGCCAAAGGGTCTCACGATGTCTTGCTGTCCTTCACCTGTGCCATAAGGGGGAAGGGTTTTTATATCGGCGAGATTTTCGGCAATTGTTTTGCCCGTTACGGTCATCTGGTCGCCGTCGATGAGGTCGGCGTCGAGAAGGAGTTTCATCATTGCGGGTGTTCCGCCGATGTTGTGAAGCTCTTCCATGACGTAACGCCCGGAGGGTTTGAGGTCACACAGGAGGGGTGTTTCGTTGGATATTTGCTGAAATTCGTCGATGTTGAGGTCTATTTCATAAGCTCTGGCAATGGCGAGTAGATGGAGCACGAGGTTGGTGGATCCGCCCGTGACAACGGCGAGGCGGATGGCGTTGAGAAAGGATTGTTTGGTGACGATGTCGCGCGGTTTGAGGTCGGCTTCGAGCAGGGCGCGAACAGCGTGGCCGGCGCGAATACATTCGGCGCGTTTGTCGGGGTCTTCGGCGGGTGTGCACGAAGAATAGGGCAAGGAGAGGCCCATGCACTCGATGGCGCTGGCCATGGTATTGGCGGTGTACATACCACCGCAGGCACCGGCGCCCGGACAGGCGTGTTCGACAATTTCCTGGCGTTCTGCATCGCTGAGCGATTCTGTGAGAAATTCGCCGTAGCTTTGAAAGGCAGAGATGATGTCGAGTTTGCGTTCTTCTCCCTGGATAGTGGCGCAACCGGGCTTTATGGTGCCGCCATAGATCATCAGGGCCGGGCGGTTGAGGCGGCCCATTGCTATGACCACGCCGGGCATGTTTTTGTCGCAGCCGGGCAATGCGATCAGGCCATCGTACCACTGCGCTCCCATGAGGGTTTCGATGGAGTCGGCTATGAGGTCGCGGGATTGAAGGGAATAGGACATACCATCTGTGCCCATGGATATGCCGTCGGATACGCCGATGGTGTTGAAGCGCATGCCAACGCACCCGGCTTCGGTGACGCCTTTTTTGGTTTCGGCGGCGAGGTCGTTGAGGTGCATGTTGCACGGGTTGCCTTCGTACCAGACCGAGGCAATGCCGACCTGTGCTTTGTCCATGTCTGCGCGCGTTAGTCCCGTGGCATAGAGCATGGCCTGAGATCCGCCCTGGGATTTTTTTTGGGTAATTTGAGAGCTGTACTTATTCAATTTTGTCATTGAAGTTTTCCTTTCATAGATGAAACTTTGGATTTGTCTTATTTTCCGAGGTTGTAATTTAACCGAATTGTGGGAAACGTGTCAATAAGGGTGTGGAATATGGAATATGTGTTGCCGGATTATTTGCGTGTGGGACTGAATCTGGTGTTTGTGGGGTTTAATCCGAGCTTAAAGTCTGCGGAAGTTGGTTATTATTATGCCGGGCGAGGCAATCAGTTTTGGCCGTTTTTGTACGAGGTCGGGCTGACAGATCGATTGCTGGCGCCGCGAGAAGATGCGACTATTTTGGAGTATAATATCGGGCTGACAGATATTGTGAAGGGACGCGCGACGCGGGGGATTGGAGATCTGACGGATGGTGATTATGTGTCGGGTTTTGAACTGTTGCGAGAAAAAATGCGGTTGTATCGACCGAGGGTGATTTGTTTTAATGGGAAGAGCGGATATGCCAAGGTGATGGGCGGGAAGCGAGATTACGGCTTGCAAGATGAGACGTTGGAAGGCGCGAAGCTGTTTCTCGCACCGTCAACGAGCGGTGCGCTGCCTATGCCGAGAGTTGAGAAATTGCGCTATTATCGAGATTTGAAGTCTTGTGTTGATGTTTGTGCCCAACCTGTGAAGGAGTGAAAATGAAGCGACCGAATATTCTGTTTGTGATGACCGATGACCACACGCCGCGCGAGATGAGCAGTTATGGCAATCCGATTTTGCATACGCCCAATCTGGATCGCATTGGGAATGAGGGTACGCGGTTTAACAACTGTTTTTCGACCAATGCGCTGTGCGCGCCTGCGCGGGGCACGGTGCTGACGGGGTGTTTTTCACATGTCCACGGTATTCGGGGAAATTCCGAGAGAGCCGATGCGATTGAGGATCTGGATCCGAATGTGCCGACATTTCCCGAATTGCTTCGCGCCGCGGGATACAAGACCGCGTTGTTTGGCAAGTATCATATCCGGCAGGATCCGCGCGGATTTGATACGTGGTGTATTCATCCCGGGCAGGGCGTGTATTTTGATCCGACGTATATCGATAATGGGAAGGAAGTCGTAAAGGAGGGGTATGCCACAGATATAACGACGGATATGACACTTGAATTTTTGAAGGGGTTGGATGGCGAACAGCCCTTCTGTCTGGTGTATCAGTTTAAGGCGCCGCATCGGCCGTTTACGCCAGCACCCCGGCATGCGGATCTCTTTGAAGATATTGAGATTCCCCAACCGGAGACGTATGGGGATGATTTTGCCACGCGCAAAATTGCGGCTCTGGCAGAAGATATGAAGTTTGATATCAGTCTGGCGCCCGATTATGACGATATACCCGAAGATTTGAATGAGCGAGAAAAGAAGGACTGGATTTACCAGCGTTTTGTGAAGGATCGATATCGCACGATTTACGGTGTAGATGAAAATCTGGGGCGGGTGCTGGATTATCTGGATGAGACGGATCAGGCTGACGATACGCTGGTGATTTACACGTCGGATCACGGGTATTTTTTAGGCGATTACGGATGGTACGATAAGAGGTTTATGTACGAGCCGTCGATCCGCATTCCGCTGGTGGTGCGTTATCCAAATGGAGGTATAAGCGGCAATGTGACCGATGCGCTGGTGATGAATGTGGATTTTGCGCCGACGATTCTGGATTTTGCAGGGGTCGAGATTCCCGAAGGCGTGCAGGGCGAGAGTTTGCGCCCGTTGCTCCAGGGGACAGAACCCGATGATTGGCGCAAGTCTGTTTATTACGCTTATTTCGAAGATTCGTGGGTGCTGCACGGCAAGGGGGCAGAGGCGATGTCAGAACCGTCATTCCAGTATTTTACGCCGCACCGTATTGGCCCGCACCGCGGCGTGCGTACAGATCGCTACAAGCTGATTGAATATTATGCCGAGGGCGATTACTGGGAGTTGTTCGATTTGCAAGAAGATCCCAATGAATTGCGGAATGTGTACGAAGATGCAGCGTATGCAGGTTTGGTGGCGGAGTTGAAGGCGGAGTTGCGAAGGTTGCAGGCGCAGTATGGGGATTTAAGTGTGTGAGGCTATTTTTTAGGCATGTACACATCGGTCGCGGAGCCGAGGTGAATATCAGCGGCAATGCCGATGGATTCGGCAAGCGAGGGGTGGGGATGAATGGTGTGGGCAATGTCTTCGGCAACAGCAGCCATTTCAATGGCAAGCGCGCCTTCGGCGATGAGGTCGCCCGCGTTTGGTCCCACGATGCCCATGCCGAGCACGCGCTGGGTATAGGGATCGACAATGAGCTTGGTCTGGCCTTCGATGCGCCCAATTGCATGCGCTTTGCCCAGGGCAGCCCAGGGGAAGCGTACGACATCGATTTTTCGGTTTTGTTCGCGGGCGTCGGTTTCGGTCAGGCCCACCCATGCAATTTCGGGATCGGTGTACACAACTGAGGGAATGAGTGCGTCAAAAGACACGGGTTCACCGGCGAGAACTTCGGCGGCGATTTTGCCTTCGTGCGCGGCTTTGTGGGCAAGGCCGGGGCCTGGGATAGCGTCGCCAATTGCAAAGAGGCGGGGATCGTTTGTTCGCATCTGTGAATCGACTTCGATGAACCCGAGGTCATCGGGTTCAATGTCCGTGTTTTCAAGGCCAATATTATCCGTATTTGGGCGTCGGCCAATGCAGAGGAGGACGCGGTCGAATATTTCAGATATTTTCGATCCTACGCCTTCGCAGTGTACTTCAATACCGGTATTGACTTCTTCGATATGCGTGACGCGCGTGCGGGTGTGTATGGCGCTGAATGCCTGACGCAATCGGGTTTCGAGGGGTTTGACCAGATCGGGATCGGTGCCGGGCAAGAGGGTGTCGGTCATTTCGACGACTGTGACGGCACTTCCCAATGCGGCATAAATACTGCCGAGTTCGAGACCGATGATGCCTCCGCCAATGACGAGAAGGCTTTTGGGTATTTCGTCGAGATCGAGCGCTGTTGTAGAGTCCAAAATGCGCGGGGTGTCGAGCGCGAAAATTGGGAGGACGACAGGGCGTGAGCCCGTGGCGATGATGGCGTGTTCAAAATCGACGCGGTCGATATCCCCATTACCTGTGATGGACGCGCTTTGCGAATTCTCGAATTGCGCGTAGCCCGTCAGGTGGGTGACTTTGCGCTGGCGCACCAGGCCAGATAGACCGGTCGAGAGGCGGGTGATGATGTTGTCTTTCCAGCTACGCAGGGCGTCCAGATCGATTTTGGGATCGCCAAAGGTGAGGCCATAAGTTCTGGCTTCACTGGCTTCGGTGATGAGTTCGGCAACGTGGAGCAGGGCTTTGGATGGGATGCACCCGCGCAATAAGCAGGTGCCACCGAGGTTGTCGTCGGCATTGACGAGGGTGACATGCAGACCCAGGTCAGCAGCGCGAAAGGCCGCTGTATATCCGCCGGGACCGCCGCCTATGACGAGGAGATCGGTTTTGTGCGTTTCGGCCATGTGATTTCTCCAGTTTATCCGCCCATGAGCATGAGTTCTGGGTTTTCGAGGGCATCGACGATTTTTCGCATAAATCGCGCACCGTCGGCGCCGTCAATAACGCGGTGATCATAAGACAATGCCAGAGGCATGATGAGTCGGGGTTCGATGCGCCCTTCGCGCACGGTGGCTTCTTCTCTGGCACGCCCGAGCCCCATAATTGCAACTTCGGGGTGATTGACAATGGGGGTAAATTCGCCCACGCCCAGGCTGCCCAGGTTGGTGACGGTGAATGTGCCGCCTTGTAATTCGTCGAGGCCAATTTTGTTGGTGCGCGCGCGGTTGCTGATGTCGCCGAGTTCGAGAGCCAATTTTAGGATGTCTTTGCGATCGACGTCTTTGATGACGGGAACGAGTAAGCCGCGCTCGGTGTCAACGGCGATGCCGAGGTTATAGTAGTGCTTGAGAATAATCTCATTGGCTCCGGCATCGAGGCTGGCGTTGAATTGCGGAAAGGTTTTAAGCGCGGTGATGATTGCTTTTAGCGCGAGGACGGTCGGCGTCAGTTTGGCCCCATAAGCTTCGGTTCTTTCTTTGTTGCGCTGCCGAAATGCTTCGAGATCTGTGACGTCTGCGCGATCAAATTGAGTGACATGAGCCACCTGTTGCCAGGCCTGGCTCATGTTTTTTGCAATAATCTGCCGAACTTTGCTGAGGGGTTGGCGTTCGATGTTGCCCCATCTCGAGAAGTCGGGCAATTCGACGGGTGCTGTTGGTGCGAAACCACCTGTTTGCCGGTTGCGTACAGCGGCTTTGATATCGTCTTGTGAGATGCGTCCACCGGGTCCAGAGCCAGCGACCTGGGTGAGATCTACGCCGAGTTCTCGCGCGAGCCGCCGCGTGGATGGCGCTGCGGGAATGGGGTCGCCGTTGAATGTGGGGGCAGGTGGCCTGGAAGGCGTTGGTGCGGGTGCTTCGGCAACTTGGGTTTCTTCTTTTGGTGCGGGTGCTTCGGCTTCCGGCTCAGGGGCTGTCGGGACGGATTTTTCGTCTTCTTCAACAGAGATCAATAAGCTGCCCACGGGCACGCGGTCTCCGGCACTAATGTGTATTTTTGTGACGGTGCCAGCAACACTGCTGGGTACTTCGACGAGGGCTTTGTCGGTTTCGAGTTCGACCACGCCCTGATCGATTTCAACAGTGTCGCCCTCGGCAACGAGTACGCCGACAACATCGCCGGCTTCTACACCTTCGCCGAGATCGGGTAGTTTGAATTCAGTTGCCACAAGATTTCCTTTCTATGCAACGGGGTATAGACATAAGGAATATAAAATGTAAGAATATTACCACTTTATGTCATTGCATTCTTGCGTGCCAAATTTCGATTCGCCAATAGAACTTTTTCTTGACGAAATTACATACTTAAGTAGATTTCTTCTACCACCCCAACGATAGTATCGTTGGCCCGACGCCCCGAAAGGGGCGTTTCTTTTTTAGGTTCTGTCATTAACGCCATTTCAGAGGCTTGCTGAGGACGTAGCCATCAGTCTTGGTGATCCGATCCGGTAATTGACTGTCACTGAGTTTCTTGCGGCTTATGGTAAAATATGCAGTTGCCATCTGCTGCAACTGGAAAGAACTGCGTTCTGGCGGGAAGGCTACAATTACCCGTTTCTTTGGGTAACGTTGGCAGACAGAACTTATCGGGCCTGACAAATCACTATCGCCAGAGATGATGATTGCCGTATCGAAAGCATCATCCTGAGCGTCGCTGAGTAACTCAACGGCAATATTTACATCTGTCATTTTTTCCTCGTAGGTCTGCCTGGTCGCGCCACATTGCGAGCAGGTTCTGTTCTTTGAAAGGTAGTAACCGTAATGGATGTGTAGGTCTGGAAGCGTAGCCAGTGCTTCCAGGTAGGTATTCTGCCGTCTCTTTTTTTTTGGGTCGTCGGTCTGATGCAGAATCTTAGCGGTAAAATACCTGACCGCCACCAAATGCTGGTCAGGGATTAGCAGTTTCTCAGCCAGACGACGAAGGTCAAGCCAGTAGTAACGCCGCCAGCCCTTGGATCTGAGGCCGTAGTAGAGATTGAACCCGTCAATGTACACCGACACTCGCTGTATCAATGGCCTCTCCTGCCAGAAAAAAAGTGAAACAAATATTGACTTATTATATTACGTTGAGTATTATTATCATACCACCTCAACGAGTAGTATCGTTGGGCCGACGCCCCGAAAGGGGCGTTTCTTTATTATAGAACTTTTTTTGACGGAATGACATATTTTAGTAGATTTTCTTTTACTACCCCAACGATAGTATCGTTGGCCCGACGCTCCGCAAGGGGCGTCTATTTTTTTGTACTGCCATTTGTCTTGATAGGATACTCAGGCACCGATCCTACCTTCACTTCCTCACCTCTCTCAGGCTGTGTCCACCGTTCACTTGTGGATCCTATTCGTTTCTGGTTGCCAGTCATGGATGACCAAGGCCTCCAGCGCACGAGTCTGTTGCACACCCTGGGTAAATGCTGCTGAGAACTGGACGATGTCGCGGAACATGCGAAGCTGGCGTCGAAGTTCGGGATTGTCTTCATCGGAGAGGTGCTGCAAGAGGCGTTGCCGCACACAGACCCGAGACATGCCGACGTACAAACAGTCGTAATCGCCTTCGTCACCGATGGGAAGCCACATTGCGTACACGCCTGAACGATCTTTTGGTAAGTTGCGCACGCTATCCCGATTGAACGGACGGATATCCTGCTCAAGCTGGTACTTCAGGGCGAAGGGCGTTGTTGAACTGCTATCGTGTTTCACACTCATATCTCCAGCGTTCTTTGACCTTCATTCTGCATTTCCGTGATAATATCCTGCCAGGACGTGACGAGGTTGTTGAAGATAACCGCGTTTTGAGAGTCGCCTTTGCGGTCATAATGTCCGTAGAGGATGCGCGCCAGTCGTTCGATAGATTCCACATTGCCGTCCATCGCTCGCGCAACCATGCCCGCGCCTTTAATGCCTCCACCATCCTCGCGGTTCATATGATATGCCATTCGGAAACATCCTTCCCAGGCCGTCATATTGCCCAGGGTCAGTGGTCGGCTGTCTCCAAACTCGTCAATTGGCAGCAATTTCACCCTGCCTCCTTCAGCAGTGAGCAAGCGGTACAAATTTAAGTTGCTGATGGCTACATTTTTGGCGCGTGCCAGCGTCTCTGCCTCGCCGTATTGTCCTTCTCCATAGCCATAAGTTTTCAGCCAATCCATGCAGAAGCGGCTCTCCGAATCCAGGTCACCCTCTTGCCGTTCGTCGTAATCGGCAATGGCTTTGTTGATAGCTGCCAAGGCTTCGCGCACCGGCACCGGCTCGCCACTTATGGTCTCTACGCGGCTGTAGCGCGAGTAAATCTGCATCCCTGGTCCGATGGCGGCTTGCGCGAGATCGGTCGGGGCGATATGCCCTTCTTGCGTGAGTTGGTCAAGGGCCTCAGGCAGTTCTTTCTCCAGTGCATCAAAGAATTGACGGCGCGTGGCAACAGGTGCATCATCTGGACGCGGACGGCAGACGAGGATGACGGACGAAGCGAGCACATTGGCACCTACTTTGACACCGGTTGGACGCTCAGTCCGCATCGGCCAGGTGCCGATTAATTGAAAGCCAGCCGAGACGAGTGCCGTAAGCATCGTTTCCCAACCTGTTGATGTTCTATCGCCCCTCTTCTTTTCTTGTTGCTTGTAGGCGTAGAAAATGGACGATGGAAACTCCGGCGAGCAGCGCTCCCGTATCAATCGCAAAGTCTTATTCAGCAAGTCCTCGAATCTTTCGCGTGGATTCTCAAACCGGAACGGAGTAGCAATCATTTCCTCATCTTTAGGAACAAGAATTCCTGCAAATAGGTCGGGATAGATGTCCCTAAGCATCGGGCGTAGCCACGCATAAAAAAAATCGGACAAATCGGCGTAGCCGATGTTGTCGTAATAAGGAGGGTCGGTAACGATCACCGGGCCACTTTCGGCGTAAATTGTGGTAGATGCATCGGCTTGATATGCTTCTCCTGCGTTCACATCAGCGGGCAGACGCTCTACAACCTTGCTAATCGCACCAACGAGGTCTAACCAGTTTTTCGTTGAGCTTGAAAATAGATTGACTTCAGGAAAGTCCCAAGCCATTGGAATTGCCTGGCGTGAAAAAACCCCCTCAATTTTTTCTCCAGGGGCGTTCCACACTGTGAATCCACAACTCCCGTTCGCAACTCTTCCAATAGCCAATGCAAGGTAAGTACAGATAGTATCGGCATACGCCCCATCAGCCCCGTCTTTTATCGCCTGTTCGCCAACCTCAGGCACCAAGTCGCTAAACGTAGTCAGCGCAGTCAATTGCCTTTCCGTGAAAAGCTGGTACCAATTCGTAAAACCATACGCCTGTACTCTAAAGCTCAACGCCCTTTCAGGTAAGTTTCCGCTTGGTCGCCATCCTGGTTCTGCATTCAACGCTGCTTGAATATGCTCGTCAGTGGGCGATAGGAATAGCCGCTTGCGGTCGCCTTCTGCGACTATCGTCGTCATAACCTCGTCCATGTTACCGGCCCGCGCCTGTTCGCGCACATAAGTCAGCTTTACCGCGCCGCCGCAGCCGAGGCAGGTTGCGCCGTTGCGATCCACCGTGCCGGTTGGAACGCCATTGGAATTGTCCTGTACGATCCACGATATGGTCTTTGTTTCTCGATCAACAATGGGCCTCGTCCAGTGCGCGTTGCCGCGCTTCTTTGACAACTGAAATGTTCGCATAAGCGGCATGTTTATCCCGCAGGCTGGATTAGGGCAAGGAACAGTTCGCGCCCACAGCCACGCGATTATGGTAGCCTCGCTACCATCGGACAGTTTTACCATTGGATAGAAATGACCGATACGTTTATACGCCTCTTCGCGCATCCACTGGCCGTAGTAGCGGATATCGTCTGCGAGTCCTGCCACACCACGCCAGGGGACGCGCTGTGCCCTTCTGCCCTTGCCCACGGTCATGCCCATCGAATCAGCATCGGGATTGACGGGTGGACGATTTCTGAATTTGTGTGGAAGTTCAATCAATGCCTTGTTGATGAGGACAGCCACCGGGTTGAGATCGGAGCCAATGGCACGTAGTCCAAGCCGTTGCGCTTCAAGGGGTATAGAGCCACCGCCAGCGAAGGGATCGTAGATGGGTAGAGCCTTGTTGTTCAGATAGCGTAGCACTTTAGCCGGATCGTTAGGTGCAGTTTCGCCGTGTGTGCGTGCCACTGAGCGAGCAATTTCGTACCGCGCTTCCGCTATGAGTACCTTCACATCGGGTTTGCTCTCGTCCGTATTCTCCCACTTAACCAGTTCTTTGATGATCCCATGCAGCCGCTCGCGCTCAATGCGTTGCGTCTCTTCGTCGGGAAACTCGTCGGGACATTCGGAAGGGTCATCTACCATACTGGCAAAAATGACGGCACGGCAGGTGGCCAAGGGCCGGCGTGCCCACCACAAGTGCAGGGTCGAGGGATGGCCGTGCCGGATGGACTTTTCGCGTGCGGATTCGCGGTTAATATCATCCAGTGGTAGGTCAACTTCGATGAGTTTACGGCGGTATTGGGGTTGGGTAGTCATAACATTCTTTCTTCATTAATGCGGTTAGTCGTTATCACGATTTTCGGCATAGTAATTTATCATACTTCATAGATTCTTCTGACAGGAAATACCCGTTCATCCCTCGTCACTCGGCCTGTTTCCCAGTTACATGGCTATTACGCAAGTTGACGAGCTTGCGATTCTTTTTTTGCAGTTGAATACGCCGATCATCATGGAACAAAGACAAGTATGACTGTTCTACCAAGTATGGCTTTTCTACAATATCAGACGAGTCATTGACTTTCAAAAGATACAGGCCATTTAGGTTATCTTCGCACACTTTTTTGTACCGATGGAACGCTTCTTCTATTTTGCTACGCGCTTGAGAAACCGACTCTGCGATGTAATCTCTAAACTTTACGTGAATAGTGCTGAGTGATTCCATATAAACCCTGCTAACCGACATCAAATCGATTTTGTCATTGCTTGATATGGACTCGAGTTCGTTCTGCTTAAAACCCATGGCTAACGATTTCAACAATCCAAAGTTTAGCGAATACTCGAATTTTGAATTTGGATCATCAAACGGGTTCGTCCGATTTGAAGAGAAACTGACCCAGCGAGTTGGTAAGCTCGAGTGCAGCACCTCATTTCGGAGGTCCCACATGAACTTATATTCAGGCTTATTGGCCTTCTCGGTATCGCAGAAACATTTAATGACAGCTTTGACATCTTCAATGGACTGACCGCTCACGCAGTCTCCTCCCCGTTTTTGAAGATGTTCAATATGCAGACGAGCCGTTGATAAAAAGTTTATCATTCGCCGATCTAAAGAGAGTGTCGCGTTCAAAAAGTCATCTGTCGGCACGACTCTTACCATCTCAAGCGTTGCCCATGATAACCGCTCATTTTCCAGATCGATGTAGTTTAAGATCAGGATTTCATAGCTTTTTTCAAACGACAAACAGCTTGTGAGTATCTTATTTGATTCGTTGTAGCCCTCGTAGTCGTTTTCATCGATTTCAAGATCGGTCGCTCCAAAGGTTCCACGGGTTAAATAGTATTTCATAGCTTTTGTTCAAAATCAATACTAAGCTGGGTGCTGTTCTCTCGCACGGAGCGAGCAATACTTTCAGAGAAGCCATCTAATTTTTTGGCATTGATGGTAATGCTAATGGTTATTTCCCCGCCATCGTCGCGCAGGTTACGGATAATCTCTTCGCGCAATAGGTTGACATCATCCAGGGAAATATCGCTCTGCATCGTCTTGGTGGCAGTGATGTGCCTGGGACCGCGCTGTGTTGGTGGTGTTACAGAATGGTCGGTTTCGGTAGGTTCTTCGGTGGTGTAGGTCTCTGTGTCGTCAGTTGGCGTCGGCGTTTCTTCCTCTGGTGTTTCTTCCTTTATGAGTAGGGCCATTTCGGGATTGACCAAAAGCCCTGAATCGCTATCTGCTATAATTGGCACATCAGACATTGGTTCGCCAAAACGGAGACCCTTGTAATCGTCTTTATAGTGACTTGCGGCATATCCGAATTCGCGCTCAGTCACGCCTTGCTCAATGCATCTTATCAGAACGTCCTTATTCCGCAGACGATGCATGTAAACATTATTCGTCATCATATTCCACAGGGTATCCATATCGATGTGGTCGCGGTAGGTCTCATTTTTCCACACGTATTGATTCAGCATACTGGTAAGTGCGGAAGGAGATATGTTTTCGACGAGAGCATCTTCTCTGATAAATATATTGAACGCACTCTGGATAATCTCACCGGTATCCTGGGCATTGATCTGCAATTCGTTCATTCGGTATTCGGCTTTTTGCGGGTCATCTTGCACGGGTGCCATGGCCCAGCGGTAGGCACTGACCAGAGAGGTCCGTATCTCTGATCCCGCTGTTCTGATGCTGTTTTGGGCCTGTCTTAGACGGTCGCCTGAGAGGTTTTCGAGCCGATTTGCGCCATTGACGATGGAGTGCCAGGCCAGATATTGCCTGACCGCATTGCGCAGGGTGCGAATTTCGTCATTCTTGGCGGTCAGGAAGAGCAGGGTGTTTCTGCGAATCCGACTTGCGTCGCCGCGGTTCTGGAGGATGTGCAATGCCTCTGGTGTGGCGTCGTCGCGTTCCCTTGACCTGCTTGGCAGGGGTTTGTCAGGCGGCAGGATCACCAGGCGCACCTCATCCGATTCGGGCACAGCACTGGAATCATCTGGACATATTATAACTTGCGATTGACGTCTGACAGCCTCTTGTATTTCATTGACTATGTGTTCGTTGATTTCTCTATTGTTCAATGCGCCCGCACGATCTGTGACGACTTTATTGAGGTTTTCCTCTACGTGAAAATAGTACCGGTCGTCGCTGCTGTAGAGATAGTAGAGGTCGCCGCTCATGCGATTGAGGGCTTCGTTATAGAGCGAGACGCCCTGTCCGGGTTGGACGACGCCCAGGCGAATCTGGCGGGCATCAATACCCTTCATGGCACCGCTTGTGGAACTGCCGAGAAATATGGCACGAGCTATGCGCCGCGCTGCGCCTCCGACATTGGCAAATCGTTGGTAAGAACGGTCTATATTGTCGGTCCTGGAGCCGTCACTATCTACCTCAGATAGGACTGGACTCCATTGGCTACCAAGCAACCTGACAAATTCGTTGGCCAATGCTGCATCGCTTAAGGTCAGATTGCCCGGCATGATCAGCGGAGAAGAATCGCTGTTGAGATACAGGCGGCTGACGCAATGTGCCATCATCCGAAGTACGCCGCGCGTGCGTTGGAACTGAGGAATAGCAGACCAGTCCTCATAGAGGCGGTCGAATATCTCAGGGTGAATGGGATAACACGCCTTCATGCGTTCCAAATAACGCTGTTCACTGGTTCCTTGAGGGTAGTCTCGAGAATTGTACATCCTCGAGAATCTTTCGCAGGTGCGATCTCTTTCCGCTTCGTCTATAACATTGCCAAAGAGCCGTCGGCGCACCACTTCAAATGCCTCGTTGACTTCAAGGGGTTCCCACACGGCTTCGATGCGACCCAGGAGGTGCTCAAGCCGACTGAGGGCTTCCATACCGGCATCGCTTCCCGCCTCAATGCTGCTTTCGGGCAGGGTTACAACCAGAGCAGTTTTGTCGTTCCTGCGGACAGATTGGGTGAGTGCATGGACGAAGGTGTAAATGTTGTCCTGTGCGCTTTCAGCATTGCGTACATACGCTACAAGTTCGTCAATAAGAATGACACAGGGTGCGACATGTTCGAATAGCTGATCGAGTTGAGCACCGCCGGGTGCTGTGCCTTGGCGTGCGGCTTGACCTACGATGTCGTAAGCCTCCTGTCCACCCAACTGGTAAGCCATCATCCCCCACAGTGTATTTAGCGGGTCGTCCTTTTCTCTGGTCTTTGTTGTATCGGTGGATGAAAGATACGTCCCATCGAGCACGGCGACGCGAGCCTGAATACCGCTGCTTGTGTCCAGCCCAGCCTCTTCCATCAAGCCGTGTATTTCATTGTAGGTCTGCTCGGATTGCCCATTTCCAGTAGGATTGGTCAAGGCATCGGTGCTGTTCACCAGGTGATAGAGCGCGATCAGGCTGTGGGTCTTGCCTCCGCCGAAGCCCGTTTTGGTTTGGATAACTGGATCGCCACCATTGCCGCTAAGCCGCTTTAACGTGTTTACCAGTAATGTGCGGATGCCTGGGGTGATATACGTGTGATTGAAGAAACTGACCGGGTTGCCGTAATTTGTGGCACTGGCGCGTCCATCATATACCTGCTGCAAGTCTGCTGCAAACTCTGCTTCCTGAAAAATTCCCTGCTGAACATCTGTATTGGGTCGAATCACTTCGCGCCAGGGTGTGAGGTTGCCACTTGAACGGGAGGGTTGCGTTGTGGGTTCGCTCTGCTCCTGTGCCGGTGCGATAGCAAGATCGCTTTGACTGGCAGGGTTGACGAGTTGATCCCTGATCTTTTCTACTGCCTGCTTCTGTGTCGGTACATTGATTTTGTCGAGCACATCGACGATTTGATACAGATTGGTTCGGACGTACTCTGCGTCCATATCCTGCTGCCCGGGATGCGCTGCTTTGTCCCGTGCCTCCTTAATCAGCCATAGCCTATTCTGCACGGTCATTTCCCCATCAAACTGCTCCCAGAAAATGTCGCGCCAGTTTCTACTGATGAGCAATGGGAACTCATCGATGTCTATAGCAGCTTCAATATTATCGTTCTGACGCAGGTTTTGGCTGAACTGCTCCGCCTGCCGGTCATTTAACGCGTTGCGTATCACATCTTCGACCTGTGTGCCTCGAATCTTCTTCAGGCATCGGACAATAAACGGGCGCATGGCGTCGCGGTAGATGTCCAACGCACTATTGAGCGCGTCTCTGTTTGGCCGGTCAACTGTGTTCATTGGTGTGAACCTCTATTGAACAAGCATGTCCAGAAACTAATAATACGTCGTGATGGGGCCTGCCGATACGGGATCGACTTTCGCCGGATCAATGCCGAGTTCGTCGATGGCTGTGGCGACTTGTTCGCGTTTGATTTTGCCCTGTTTGGCCAGGGCGTAAAGCGCGGCCACAGCAATGCACTCGGCGTCAACTTCAAAATGCCGGCGCAGAGCCTGGCGCGTGTCGCTGCGCCCAAATCCATCTGTGCCGAGTACGGTCATATCTTCGGGTACCCAGGGGCGGATCATTTCGGGCAGGGATTTCATGTAATCGGATGCGGCGACTATTGGGCCATCGGTTTTTTCGAGCACTTTGACGATATACGGCTTTTTTCGCCGCCGCGTTGGGTGTAGCATGTTCCACCGCTCAGCTTCAAGCGCGTCTCGTCGCAATTCCTTGTATGAGGTGGCGCTCCACACGTCGGCGGAAATATTGTATTCGGCGGCGAGAATTTCTTGCGCACGCAGGGTTTCGCGGAGGATGGATGCACTGCCAAAGAGCTGAACTTTGTGCTGGCCCTGTTGCATTTCGTGCGTCTTGAGCGGATAAATGCCTTTGACAATGCCTTCTTCAACGCCTTTGGGCATGGGGGGATGTTCGTAGTTTTCATTGCCCAGGGTTATGTAATAATAAACATCTTCTTGTTCCTGGTACATGCGTCGAATGCCGTCCTGGATGATGATGGCAATTTCGTAAGCATAAGCCGGATCGTAGGCGATACAATTGGGAACGGATGAGGCCAGAATGTGGCTGTGCCCATCTTCGTGTTGGAGACCTTCGCCGTTGAGTGTGGTGCGCCCGGCTGTACCGCCCAATAGAAAGCCCTTGCAGCGAATATCGCCGGCCAACCACATGAGGTCGCCCACGCGCTGGAAACCGAACATGGAATAATAGATGTAGAATGGGATGGTGTTGACGCCGTGCGTGGCATAAGCTGTGCCAGCGCAGATGAATGAGGACATGGCACCGGCTTCGTTGATGCCTTCTTCGAGGATTTGGCCGTCTTGCGCTTCTCGATAGTAGCTGATGTTGCCCGCGTCAACGGGTTCGTATATTTGCCCCATGTGCGAGTAGATGCCGAGTTGCCGAAAGAGGGAATCCATACCAAAGGTGCGGGCTTCGTCCGGGATGATGGGGACGAGTAGTTTGCCGATGTCTTTGTCTCGGGCGAGTTTGGCAAACAGGCGTGCAAAAGCCATTGTTGTAGAGGCCTGGCGGTCACCTGTACCTTTGAAGGCTTCGTCAAATACGTCGCGTGAGGGTGCTTGGATAGGTTTGGCCCGAACGCTTCGGCTGGGCAAATAGCCGCCGAGGTCGCGTCGGCGTTGTAGCAAATACTGCATTTCGGGGCTGTCGTCGGGGGGACGATAAAAGGGTGCTTTGCCCACTTCGCTATCGGAGATGGGGATGTCAAAGCGCCGCTTAAATTCGCGCATCTCGTCTTCTTCGAGCTTTTTTTGCTGGTGGGTCATGTTGCGGCCTTCGCCGGCTTCGCCCAGGCCATAGCCCTTAATGGTCTTGGCCAGGATAACAGTTGGTGCGCCCTTGTGTTCCACAGCGGCTTTAAATGCGGCGTACACTTTTTCGGGATCGTGACCCCCGCGACGCAATTTTTGGAGTTGTTCGTCCGAGAGGTGTTCGACCATTTTGAGCAGGTCGGGATGGGTGCCAAAAAAGTCGCGGCGGATGTATTCGCCGGATTCGACGGTGTATTTCTGGTATTGACCATCGACGACTTCTTCCATGCGTTCCTGAAGCAGGCCCTGGGTGTCTTTATCGAGAAGTGCGTCCCAATCGTCACCCCATATAACTTTGATGACATTCCAGCCAGCGCCTCGAAAGACTTGTTCGAGTTCTTGAATGATTTTGCTATTGCCGCGCACGGGACCGTCGAGGCGTTGCAGGTTGCAATTGATCACAAAGATGAGGTTGTCGAGTTGTTCGCGGGTTGCCAGACTAATGGCGCCGAGGGTTTCGGGTTCGTCTGTTTCGCCGTCGCCAACGAAGACCCAGACTTTGGAATCGCGAGTCGATTTGAGGCCGCGGTCTTCGAGGTAGCGGTTGTAGCGGGCCTGGTAGATGCCCATGAGTGGGCCAAGTCCCATTGAGACGGTGGGAAATTGCCAGAAGTCGGGCATGAGATAAGGGTGTGGATAGGAAGACAGGCCGCCGGGATTGCGGAGTTCTCGGCGGAAGTTTTCGAGGTATTCGGTGCTCAAACGGCCTTCGAGAAAGGCGCGGGCATACATGCCGGGTGAAGCATGGCCTTGAAAGAAGACCTGATCTCCGGAGAAATCGCCATTGGGTGCTTTGAAGAAGTGATTTTGACCCACTTCATATAGCGTGGCAGCCGATGCAAAGGTGGAGATGTGACCGCCAATGCCATCGGCTTCTTTGTTGGCGCGGGTAACCATAGCCATGGCATTCCAGCGCACGAGACTTTTGATGCGGCGCTCAATTTCTCGGTCACCCGGATAGGGCAGTTGCTTGTCGCGCGGGATGGTGTTGACATAAGGTGTATGGGATGCGAAGGGAATGTCAACGCTCAGACTTTCCTGGGCTTCTTGTTCGAGGCGGTCGAGCAAATAGCGCACGCGCTCTGGCCCACCGCGTTGCAGGACATAAGCCAGGGATTCGATCCATTCTTCGGTTTCGATGGGATCGGTATCGCGAAATGTACCTGGTGCGACAGAATCGGCCATGGTAAAACCCCTTTGTTCTGGAGTGCAATGACAGGTATTTAATAATATACGCGCGTATCCAAATGTCTATTCTGAGCTTGAAATTTACGAGGGATAGTGAATTTTGTCAAATGTACAGGATATTTCTGCGGGAGAGAAAGGCAATTTTTAAGGGGATGAATTTGTATAAGATATTGTTAATTTTTAAAATAGTATATTTAGTTGACCGGTTGGTAAAGTATGGAAAAAATGTAGAATAAGATTATAATGGATCTCAGGAATGGGCTGCTAAGAGAGGAGGCTTGCCCGTACATATTCCGCTGGACAAGTGTCAGGCGTCCGGTACTTGTTGTCCCCGATGGCAGGTCTGGCAGGTGACCTGGGTGAATTGTCCTTCTTTGAAGTCTTTGAGGATTTCGCCATTGATTTTTTTTGTCATGGTGATCATGAGGCGTGCGATGTCTTTGCGGGGGTTTTCGTCTGATGCGAAGTCGTAAGTGGATAGGGATTGGCCTTCTTCTCCTTTGTGGCAAAAGTGACAGCGCACGCCCAGGGATTTGCTAAATTCTTTCATGTGTTGCAGGAGTTGCGCTTTTTTGATGTCTTTGGGCAGCACTTTTAAGTTGGTGTAGGTGTCGGGAATTTGGGCGAAAGATGCGGTGACGATGAGGGAACCGAGTGTGAGAACGAGTGCGATGAGAAGTGTGCGGTGCATGGTGCCTCCTTTTTTATCTGTGATTATCCAGCCATTGCAGTTGATCTGTTTGTGGAAAAGCGACGATGGGATTTTCGAGAGGTCCAATGCCTTCAAACGTCATGCACACGCGGTCGCCTTCGCGCAAGCCGCTTTCGAGGTCGTCGTCGGAAAAAACAATGGGTGTGCCCCAGTAGAGGATTTGGAGGGTGTCGGGTTCAAGGGGTAAGCGGGAAAAGAGCGATCGCTCGAGGTGAAAGAGTCCGTCGGGCATGTTGAGATGGTTTTGTCCGGTATGTCCTTCTTTGTAGGCAATGCGCGTATTGTTGCGAATCACTTCGCAAGAGACAGCCACGCCATTGTCGTCATAAGCCGAGTCGGTGACCATCAGCGGGCCGAGGCTGGCGCAGCCGTGGGACCAGTTTTTGGCCTGGGGTAAGTTGAGTGGGTTTTCGGCTTCGATGCCGTTGTCGGTGTAATCGTTGCCGCCGGTGTAGCCCAGGCGTTCAATTTGACCTGTGCCATTGAGGCCATAGATGGTTACGAGTTCTGTTTCGGGTACGAGGCGTTGGGTGTTGTTTGGATGGGATATAGAGCCGCCGTGTCCGACGAGGGCAGCGGTGTCGTTTTTGGCAAAGAGTTCGGGTATGCCGCCCTGTGCACATTCCCGATATTTTTGATCATAGACGTTGACGGCATCACCCGTGGCCTGTTTGGCTTCGATTTCGCGCAATTTCGCGCTGTCTTCGTGGGTGACCCCAGCCAGCCAGATACGCAATTTGTGCGGTGCATCTGCCGGTGCTGTTATCGGGCTGATCAGGTGCGGTTGATCGGGGTCGTCCGTGTTGTTTAAGAGGTCGCGGAGTGAGAGGCGGGGCGCATTGCGGGTATTTATTGACTCTACTGTGGATGCAATGCCATTTTTGTTGCCTCCGCGGCGGTAGTAAAGGTCGTGAAGCGAAACTGGATGTGGAGCGCAGGCCGTGAGATCGAAGATATCGTCTCCTTTGACAAGCCCCAGGCGAGATCCTTGTTCGGGTTGTGCGAATTGCAGTAGTTTCATAGTTGCCTCGGTGATTGTGGGGCAGATATGCTGCCCATCTGGTGAAGGAAAGAAATAAGAATAGTTATAATTGGATTACCTGTAAAGCAGATTATGGTTCGCGATAGGGATGATAAGATGTTCGCCATTGCGCATTTTTTTTTGCATATTGAGGGACAAAAGGAGGCGGGTCTTATGGCTATAGCACTGATTACGGGCGCGTCAAGTGGTATTGGTTTGGAATTGGCGCGGGTGTTTGCAGCTAATGGGGTTGATGTGATTTTGTCGGCGCGGTCAGAGGATAAGTTGCACGCGCTGGCAAGAGAAGTGCGGGAGAAATATGGTGTGAAGGCCGAGGTGATCACAGCCGATTTGTCGGTGCCGGGCGAGGCAAAAAAGGTTTATGATCGGGTCGTGGAAATGGGATGGGATGTGGATTATCTGGTGAATAATGCCGGGTTTGGGGTCTATGGTTTTTATGCGGAAACAGATTGGATGGCCGAAGCGGATATGTTGCAGGTGAATATTGTCGCTTTGACGCATTTGACCAAGTTGTTTTTGCCAGATTTGATTGATAGAGGTCGGGGAAAAATTTTGAATGTGGCTTCGACTGCGGCGTTTCAACCCGGTCCGAGGATGGCTGTGTATTTTGCGACCAAAGCGTATGTGTTGTCGTTTTCAGATGCGATTGCCAATGAGCTAAAAGGCACGGGCGTGAGCGTGACTGCGCTGTGTCCAGGGGCAACGGAGACGGGGTTTCAACGCGCTGCGGGTGCAACGGGTTCGCGCTTGTTTGATATGCGCGGATTGCCCACGGGTGCCGATGTGGCAAAATATGGGTATAGAGCTATGCAAAAGGGAAAGCGGGTCGCTATTCACGGGTTGATTAATAAGATGCTGGCTTTTACCGTGCGTTTATTACCCCGGCGGATTGTTGTCGCAACGACAAAAGCGTTGATTGCGAGAAGCGAGTAGAGAGATAAGGTGAAGATATGTTGATGCAAAGCGAAATCGCCGGTATGGGACGGCGTCTGTTGGCAACGGTGCTGGATTTTGTGATTTTGCACCTTGCGTTGACGGTGGTCCTGCGCAATATGCTGCTATCGCCTGCGGGCGTTTGGATGGTGGATTTTATTCTTATTGTGGTGTATTCCGCAGTATTTTTGGGGATTACGGGCCAGACGCCGGGCAAAATGTTATTGGGGTTGCGCGTGATTGATGCCCATGGTGGTGGGTTGGATTATGTGCAGACGTTTCGGCGTGCGGTGGTGAAGTGGTCGCCGGTTTTTATGCTGTTTATTGTGATGGCACTGTTGACGCCAGAGGAATTGTACCAGGGTCCTGTGGATGGAGAAGTGATGGATGCCGTTGAAGTTGATGCACAATCGGTTCTGGCTTCATCAATTGCAATGGTGATCGGCACGGTGGGCTGGCTGGTGCTGATCTATCTGGCACGTCGCCACCCCGATGGACAGGGGATCCACGACCGCGTGGCAGAGACTTATGTGATTAGAACGGGGTGAAAATTACCGGGTGCCAGGAATAAAAAAGACAGCATCTTTTTTTGTACTCTGGTCGGTGTTTTTGTCTGTGACTGTGAGTTTGAGGGTGTAGCGTCCGGGCGCGAGGTTGGTGAGGGGCATTTCGAGATAGGTGTTTTCGTCGGGGTTCGTACCGACTTGATCAAAGCTGAGGCCAACGGCCTCAGTATTTTTTGTGCCCAATTTGGCGAGGAGGGAAACGAGCGCGAAACCGGTTTCCTGGCGTTTTTGTACTTCGTAGGAGATGGTGTAGCGCGTCTGTCCAAATTCGTCGCGTTTGAGGTTGTAGATTTCAAAGTAAACGTACATGGACATGCCGGGGACAAAGGTTGCCGAGGGTTGTGGCTGAATGTAGAGGTCGCCGCGCACAAAGGATGTGTCGGGTGCGCGATCTGCTTCGACGATGCGGGAGGCGACCTGAATGTCGCTCATCATCAGATGGCTTTTGTCGTGATAGGCCGGCAGGTGAAGACCGGGCTGGCGATAGGCGCCAATGCGGTTGGTATTTTGACGCCATGCTTCGACGGATAATTCATATTCGCCGGGTTCGGCGATGTGGCGCACGCCACTCAGGGCTTGCAAACCGCGACCGCGATGGTCGTCTGTGATGTCGATAGCCAATGCGCTTTTGGTGCTCTGAAAATCGAGTGCGCGGGGATAGATAAGCGCGGTGCGGCGCTCAATGACCACAGTGGTGTCCGGGTCCGTAGGCAGGGCTACATTGTCTAAAGGCAGGCCAAATATGACCTGTAATTCGGTTTTGTTTTCCGGTCCCCGAAAGGTGAGGGTGTCGAAGTAAAAGTCGAGGGGTTCGAGAGCTTCTATGCTGTACAATTCGGGTTCTATTGCCGCGAGCGATTGGGCGAGGGTGGCAGGGTTAAATTCGTTGAGGCGTTGAATCACGCTCATGTACGAACGCCCGGAGGATTCGGCATTGGCGAGATCTTCTTCGGTCAGCGATGGGACGGGGGCAAAGTCGTAGTTTCCGCCCAAAAATTCATCGGTAAATGTAAATTCTGCGCCTTGTCCGAGGTTTTTGTATAGCCATACTTCCCAGGGTACAGAGGTCCAGCCACTGGTCGTTGTGACGGGGCGGTAGTCGGTAAAACCTATATTGCCCACACGACCTGTGCCGCCTTGCTCCATGGTGCGAATCGGATAGACGGGACCGACGAAGTTGGCCTCAATGCCCGCATCGCCGTAAATTGCATACGCTCTTTGTTCTTGAATGCGCTGTACATCGAGTGGGACAATGGCATTGAGTTTTCGAGAGGTCGAGATGTAGTCGGGTTCTCCATATCGGATGTAGATTTCTCCTCGGCGATCCCAGGGCCACTTTTTGCCAAAGTGGGTTCGCGCATGCCATACCCTGCGATAGTGTTCGGCTCGGCGCAGTGCGCCTCCCGAGGTTTTAAAGGGATCTTTTTGCAACCAGAAGCGTGTGAGAAAACGCTCGCGTTGTGTCTTGTCGTCTGAAGCCGACGCGAGGCGGTAAGCGCGGGCTTCGGCTTTTGAGCCGATATAAGAGATGTCGTCAAAGAGGGGCTGTTCCTCTTTGGGCAGGGTTTTAAGATAGCGTTGAAATGCCGCCAGTGCGCCTTCGTGGTCGCGTCTTTGAATGAGGGCCTGGGCGAGCAATGGAAGGGCGCGGGGGTCTCGCATGCGAGATGTGATGTCTTCGAGGTCGCGGTATTCTTTGGCTTCGTATAGCGCGTAGGCAAATTGGTATGCGGTTTCGTGATCTTCGGGGTTGCGCTCGAGGTATTTTTTGTAGTAGTAAAGTGCGACCTGATGCGCGCTGCCTTCTTTGCGATGTGCGCGAGCGAGCAGGAGATAAGGAGAGGGCAGGTCGGGAAATCGCGCAATGGTTTGCGAGGCTGCTTTTCGCGCGCGGCTTCCCGTATCTTCAAGTGCGAGCAGGGTTTTGATGAGGCGGTCGTGGGCGTCGGCATCTGTGGTGTCGATGGCGACCGCTTTTTCATAGTGTGACAGCGCGCGGTCGGGTTTGTTGCGCAGGTTTTGGTAAACGCGACCCAGGCCCGTGTGGGCAATTGCGAGGTTGGGGCGCAAGACGAGCGCGTTTTGAAAGGCTGCTTCGGCGCTGTCGGCTTCTTCAAGGCGCAAATAGAGCAGGCCCATGCGCGCATAGCTCGCCGATGAATCAGACGCGGTAGCCAGATCGGCTTTCAACCGGTTGATGACGTCGTGGAGGTCGCGGTTTTGCGCGAATCCCGTGCTTGCAAAACTGATGAGAAGCAGATAAATGGTTGAGTAGAAGACTTTGTGCATGGATAGTCCTTTAAGTGTCGCGGTAGTTTTTACACGCCTGTTCGGATTTTCGGTTTCTTTTAAACGTTAAACACTTTTGCCGAATTTCTCAATGACTTTTGCGACTTATGAGGCTGCACAGGTATAAATATCTCTAATTTTCTTGACTTAGTTGAAGGGGCGTTTTATTTTCCGTCTGAAAGCGATGCGTGCGGATAGGCGCGCAGGCAGAGATGTCTATGCTCTCACTCGAATGAAAGGGCATTTATGACGTTGATGGAGATTCTGTCGGGTAAATCGGTCATTATCGGGCTTAAGGGGCAAAACAAGCGGGAAATTCTCGAAGAGCTTGTTAATGAACTCGAAGTAGGCGATAAAATTACTGACCGAGATAAGGTGCTCCAGGCGGTTTTGTATCGCGAAGATATTATGAGTACGGGTATCGGGCACGGTATTGCCATTCCCCATGGGAAGTCGGAATATGCCACGACGCTGGGTGGTGTGCTGGGCATCAAGTCAGAAGGTATCAATTTTAATGCTTTAGATGGTAAAAAGACCTATATTTTTTTTCTTTTGGTCTCGCCTCTAGATGTATCGGGACCACATATTAAAGCCTTAGCGCGTATCTCAAGGGTGCTTAAAGGAGAAGATTTTAGACAGCGTTTGATTGGCATTCGCAATAGCGAGGAGGCTCTGGCGATTATTGAAACAGAAGATAAGAAATACTAATAAATTCCATAAGTTTTAACCCAATGCCTGCTTTTCTGCGAAGCAGGTTTTTTTGTTTGAGCGTTTTTTTTTATGTTCGGTCTTTCATTTACAAATCCAATGTTGTTGCACGGTTTGTGGGCGGCACTGTTGCCGCTTGTGATTCATTTGCTGAATCGGCGTCGTACGGTAACGGTGTCGTTTTCAAATGTGGCACTTTTGCAAAAACTCCAGCACGACCGCATGCGGCGGCTAAAGTTAAAGCATCTCGCGTTGCTCATTTTGCGAACCCTGCTCATTATTTTGTTGGTGCTGGCTTTTGCGCGTCCGACTTTGAGCGGGGGTAGTGGGCAGGTGGGCGATGCGGGTACGTCGGCGTTTATTTTGCTCGATCGTTCGTTGAGTATGCAATATCGCACAGCAGAAGGTACGTTGTTTGAGCGGGCGCTTCGCAGGGTGCAGGCTCTGTTGTCCCTGTTTGATGAGCGCGACGATGTGCGTCTGGCACTGATCGATAAAGGTGTCGAGGAGGTCGATGTGGTTTCGCCAGAGCGGTTGCGGTTGCTTATGGATGCGCTGCAACCCGGATTTGGCAGTACAGATTTTGAGGCGGGATTGCAATTGGCTTTGTCGCATTTGTCCAGATCACAGATGCCCAACCGCGAGTTGTATTTTGTAACGGATCGCGCGTATAATGGATGGACGAATTTGCCCGATACACTGTCTAATTTGGACGATGTATCGGTGTATATCATTGCCGAGCGGCCTTCGCAAGTTGCCAATATCGGCATTGGGCAGATCAATACCACTTCCCCAGAGGTCGGGCGTTCAACCGCATTGGGAATCGAACTGATCAATTATGGCGAAGCAAATCGAGGCGATGTACCTGTGCAGATATTTTTGGATGGTCGGCGCATTGGTCAGGATATTGCCCATGTACCTGCGGGTGGGCGTCGCAAATTGCATACGTCGTTTGTGCCCAAAACAGGGGGGGATGTTGCCCTGCGCGTGGAAATAGGGAAAGACGATCTCGAGGCAGATAACACGCGCGTGACGGTGTTGCGCGTTCCAGAGCGCGTTCGCATTTTGCTGGTGAGCCAGGCGTCCCACGATTCTTATTATCTCGCAGAGGCTTTGTCCGTTGTCTCAAGCGAGGTGGTGCATGTTAAACCCGAGCGCGTATCAGATCAGGTATTAGAAGGTGTTGATGTGGTTTTTTTATGCAATGTAGCGCGGCTTTCTACAGGTGCGATTGCCGCTTTGCAAAATCGGATATCGCGCGGGGTTGGTCTGGCTATTTTTTTGGGGGATCAAATTGACGTCCGATATTATAATGAGCATGTGTTGCCCGCGCTTTTTCCCGCCAAGTTGCTCGGTACGCGGGGCGCGTTGTCGGGTGCTTATCAGGCTTTTCAGACGGTTTTGCCCGATCATCCCATGCTATCGGGCCTGGAACTCAAAGGGGCATTTCAAAGTCCGCGTTTTTTCGTTTCTTATCGGGTTTTGCCCGCGCAAAATGCACAACCTGTGTTGTCCTTTGCTTCGGGGGCACCCGCGCTTATCGAGTCTCGCAAGGGCAATGGGCGCGTCGTGCTGTTTGCGTCTTCGGTGAGCGCGAGTTTGGGATGGAATGACGCGCCGCTTTCCGGTTTTTTTGTTCCATTTGTGCATCGCCTGAGCGGATATCTGGCGGCCGGGGCGTTTGGCCAATCTGACTATCGCGTCGGTCAGGTCGTGTACAGAGATATCCGGCGGGAAAATGCTTCTGAAGCTGTTTTGCAAGTGCCAGGTGGAGAACCCAGAACAATTTGGCCTCAACAACGAGGCTTGCAATCGGTGTGGCCGGTTGGCGTGGTGGATGCGCCAGGGCTGTGGGAGATTTTTGCGCGCGAGCGCGTCTCTGATCGCTTTGCCGTTCAGACTGATGAGCGCGAACCCGATTTGACCCCGGTTCCGATGGCGCGCCTCGAGGCTCTGTTTGGTAAAGACCGCTTGCGCGTTTTGGATGGCAAGGTGGATTTGAAGGAGGCGATCCTTTCCCAAAGGCACGGTCAGGAGCTTTGGCGATGGGTGTTGTTGGCAGCCTTGGTGGCGGTGGGCGCAGAGATGCTCATTGCGCAGTCTGCGCGCACGAGCCGCGGGACACAACCTTGACTTTTGTAATTGGTGCGCGTATTTTTTTGCATTGCAGTGGGCGAGTAGAGAGGTGCCCCCTTACTTCATTTGAATGACAATCGACGTGCTCCCACGACTAAAGTCGCGGGATTCCGGAGGTAGCCCTTAAACCGTCGCATTCCTCCCCGCGCTTTCATCAGGGGTCTCCTGCGACATTTCTTAGGATGTTTTGATGGCGAAAAATTTGATTATTGTCGAATCACCTGCCAAAGCGCGGACAATTTCTCGATTTGTGGGCAAAGACTACAAAGTCGCTGCTTCTATGGGGCATGTGCGCGATCTTCCCGCACGTGAATTGGGCTTTGATGTAGAGAGTTTTGATCCCAAATACGTCGTATCGCAAGACAAGCGCAGTGTGATTCAGGCGCTCAAAAAGGATATAAACAAAGACACGACTGTATATCTGGCGACAGACGAAGACCGCGAAGGGGAATCTATTTCGTGGCATCTGATTTCTGCTCTCGGGCTTAAGAATCAGCCCATTAAGCGGATTGTTTTCCACGAGATTACCCAATCTGCGATTTTGCACGCGCTTGAAAATCCCCGCGAACTGGATCAAAATTTGGTCGATGCACAACAGGCGCGTCGCATTTTGGATCGCGCTGTGGGCTATCAGTTGTCGCCTTTGTTGTGGAGAAAGGTAAAGGGCGGATTGTCGGCTGGGCGCGTGCAGAGTGTGGCGGTGCGGATTGTTGTTGATCGAGAACGGGAGATTCGGGCGTTTAAGCCGGAGGAGTATTGGAAAATTAAATCCGATTTTAAGGATCCCAAATTTCAGGCTGAATTGACGCGACAAAATGGAAAAAAAGCTGCTGTCAAGAATGAAGCCGAGGCCAAAGCTGTTGAAGCGAGTGCGCTGAAGGGGCAATTTGTCGTGGCAGAGGTGGTCGAGCGCGAGGGCGTGCGGCGGCCCGTGCCTCCGTTTACGACATCGACGCTGCAACAAGAGGCGTCTCGCAAGCTGGGTTTTTCCGTGTCGCAGACAATGCGGGTTGCACAACAGCTTTACGAAGGCAATTTTGAAATTCCCGGATATACCGGCGGTTTGATTACGTATATGCGTACCGATTCGGTGAATTTGGCCGAGCAGGCGGTGAATCAGGCGCGGGAGGTGGTCGCGCAGGAGTTTGGCCGGGATTATACCGTGGAGAGGCCCCGACGATTTGCCAATAAGACCAAAGGGGCACAGGAAGCGCATGAGGCGATTCGTCCGGCGGATTTGTCGATTAAACCCACCCGCGTTAGGGCACATCTCGATCCCCGACAATTTCGGCTTTACGATTTGATTTGGAAGCGTACGTTGGCGACGCAAATGGCCGATGCGCGCATTGCATATACGACGATTCGCATTCGGGCTGGCGAAGCGGGTGAATTGATTTTTGAAGCCAGGGGCCAGCGCGTTTTATTCCCCGGGTTTTTGAGGGTTTATGCCGAGGGATCCGATAATCCAGATGCGGATGTTAGCAACAAAGATGTGATTTTGCCAAAGGTTGCAAAGGAGCAGGTGCTCAATTTGGAGAAGTTGCATTTAGAGCAGTTGTTTACCAAACCGCCCGCGCGTTATACCGAGGCTTCGCTGGTGAAGAAGCTCGAAAGTGAGGGTATTGGGCGTCCTTCGACTTATTCGCCGACGATTTCAACCATTCAGAGCCGGGAGTATGTGGAAAGCACAACAGATAAGAAACTCAAACCCACAGATATCGGCGAGGTGGTCAATGATTTTTTGACGGCGCACTTTCCCGATATTATCGATTTGCGTTTTACGTCGCACCTCGAGGACGATTTTGACGAGATTGCCCAGGGCAAAAATTCATGGAAGGCGATGTTGGAGGCGTTTTATCCGCCGTTTAATAAGCGGGTGGAAGACAAAAAGTCGGTCGATAAAATTGGGCGCAAGTTGGGAAAGGACCCCAATACGGGGCGCGAGGTGAGTGTGAGTTTTGGTCAGTATGGTCCTTATGTTCAGATTGGTAGTGCGGATGAAGAAGAGAAGCCCTTGTTTGCATCTTTGCCCCCCGATCGGAGTATTTTTGATATTGAATTGGCCGATGCTCTCAAGTGTTTTGAATTGCCGCGCAAACTCGGGCAAAATGATGCGGGTGATGAGGTGCAGGTCAATATTGGCCGGTATGGCCCTTATGTGCGAATAGGTCGCAACTTTTTTTCTCTGCCAGAGGGAGAGGATCTGCTTGAGGTGACGTTGGCTCGCGCATTGGAGATCGCGGCTGCTGAAGAAGATCGCAAAGCCAAAAATGTGATTCGCGATTTTGACGATTTTCAGGTGCTCAATGGTCGGTATGGTGCTTATATTCGCAAAGATGGTAAAAATTACAAGATTCCCAGGGGGATGGATGCGGCGACATTGGACCGCGAGACGCTCGAAAAGTTTATGCAACCCGGAGCGGGCGGCGGGCAGTCGCAGCAGGTGATTCACGATTTTGACGGGATTCAGGTTCTTGCCGGACGCTATGGTCCTTATATCAAACACGATGGGAATAATTACCGCATTCCAAAGGGCGTGGAGGCGTCGTCTTTGACGCAGGCGGCTTGCGAGAAAATTATTGCGGAAAACCCGGCGACGAATAGGAGAAGGTCGAGAAGAAGACGCACGAGGTAAGAGACAACATGCAAACATCCATTACTCAATTCCTCAATCATCTGTCGCGGCAGCGGCGATTGTCCGATCATACGTGTACGGCGTATAATACGGATCTGGATCAGTTCGCCGCTTTTTTGCATGCGCGTCAGGTGGATCGCCCGGAACAGATTGATCGGAATGCGGTGCGGGGGTTTTTGGGATTTTTGCACAATAGGGGATTTGGTCGGCGATCTGTTGCCCGAAAGCTGGCGGCGGTGCGAACGTTTTTGAGTTATTTGTGCAATGTGGGCGATTTGGATCAGAATCCAGCGTTCGATGTGCGCCCGCCCAGGCAGGATAGGATCTTGCCCGTTTATCTGGATGTTGATGAGGTTGCCCGCGCGATGTCCCTGCCGTCGCCCAATACGGTATTGGGATTGCGCGATCGGGCGATATTGGAGTTATTTTATAGCGCTGGGATTCGATTGCGCGAGCTTGCAGGTCTTAAAATTGAGGCTGTGGATCTGGCCGATAAACTGGTGCGGGTTGTGGGCAAGGGCAACAATGAGCGATTGGTTCCTTTCGGGGAACCGGCTCGGGTTGCGCTGGTGGCTTATTTGATGCGGCGAGGAGAACTGATTTCTGAACAGACGGCTGATCGGCGGCATTTGTTTTTGGCGCGATCTGGGCGTCCGCTGAGTCCGAGTGGTATTCAAGGTCGCGTTGCCCGATATCTCAGCAAAGCGACTGGACGGTCTTTGTCTCCCCATGCATTGCGCCACGCCTATGCAACCCATCTTCTGGATGCGGGAGCAGATCTCAATGCGGTGAGAGAATTGCTCGGTCATGCGAGCCTTTCAACCACACAGGTTTATACGCATGTGAGTGTTGAACGCTTAAAAAGAGCCTATCGACAGGCGCATCCACGGGCGTGAAAGGCAATTGGGAACTGATGTTACGCAGTACTCAGATAAGCCATCACAAAACACACGATCACAGAAGTCATCAGTCAAAGCCATTACGCACAGCGCGCAAGTCCGATTCGCACCGAACACCAATTTTTTTGAACTTTGAAGGCCACAACATGATGTTGTGCCACAGAAACGATTTGCGCTGTGCTAGCCCCTCGGCGATTGAGAGCGGCCTTTTTTGCCTCCTTTTTGTGGCTGTTGACAAAAAGGAGGTCGCCGAAGGCAGAACAAAGATAAAAAAGGTGGAATTATCACCTCATGCTTTTGACAAGCAACGCAAATCTTCTTTAAGTTGCGTAACATCAGTTAGTAGGCCACAGGCGAAGCCTACAACGAGTGTGGCGAGTCATGAACTATGAACGGGGATTGGCGATAAGTTTACGGGGCGGGTTTGGGGGAGCATCTCCCATCTCACGTCTCACGTCTTACCTTTTTTTCTTTTTTCTTTTTTTTGCCTGTGCGCGGCAGATGCCTCCGCCGGGGGGACCACCCGATAAAACGCCGCCGAGGGTGGTTGATACAGTGCCTGCGGATGATTCTGTGCGAGTCGGGTTGGATACGCCGATTCGCATTCGCTTTTCAGAGGGGATGGATCGCAGGTCGGTCGAGCGCGCATTATTTATTTCGCCGCAGAGCGCTCGGGAACTCGATTTTCGATGGCGTAGAGATGTGTTGGAGATTCGATTGCCCGATGGCTTGCAAGCTGACCGAACGTATCTGGTCACGGTGGGGCAGGAAAGCGCGGATGAGTGGCGCAACCGCATGCGGTCTTCTTATAGTTTTGGATTTGCGACAGGGGATCGCTTAAATCGCGGGGAACTCAACGGGCGGGTGTTGAAGTCTAAGGGACAGACAGGACAGGTTTTTGTTTGGGCTTATGATCTCTCTGTGGTGGCGGCACCCGATCCGGGAAGAGACCGCCCCACTTATGTGACGCAGCCCGATGAAATGGGTCATTTTGTATTGCCGCGTTTGGGTTCTGGGAACTATCGCATATTTGCTTTTGGCGATCAGAATAATGATCGCACGTATTCATCTGGCGACTGGTTGGCTCTTCCGCCGGGCGATGTGGTGCTCACCGATGAGGGGCGCGTTCGCCTGGGCGATCTCAAACTCGCGGTGCGCGATACCTCAGCACCTGCTCTCGTTGCTGCGCGCACACCCGATCAACAGCATATTTTGATGCGATTTGATGAACCGGTGCGCGTTTTAGACATTGAAATATCTGACCTATCGGTGTTGGAGATATATCAAGATCCCGTTGACTCGAGCGGGGTGGGGTTGATTACCGGACTGCAAACTCAGGGTGTGGAATACACGGCGCGGGTTGATATTGTAGATCGGTGGGGCAATCGCGATACCACAGATGCAACCGTGCGAGGCGATGGTACGCGCGATCGACGCGCGCCAGAGGTGCTGGCTATCGCGCCGGCAGAGAATGCAGAGAACGTTTTGCCCACGGCTGTAATTCGCATGTTGTTTTCCGATGCGATGCGTCTATATCCCGTGTCCGACTTTTGGATGGCGTCGGATTCGACAGTTGTTCCCCAGGGATATTTTGAATGGGTTGCGCCCAATCATCTCGTGTTTACACCGGATAATCTGTGGACGAGTGGTGAGACGATCCGACTCATTGGAAATCGCGAAAGGCTATTGGATATTGGTGGCAATGTCCTCTCTGAACCAATTTCGTTTGTTTTTTCTGTGATGGACACCGCGGCACTGGGGCGCGTTTCTGGGACGATGTCTTCTGCTGATGTGGTAGTATGGGTGGAGGGATTGGCACATGATTTTTTTCGGGAACAGGTTTTGCAGGATACGACGTTTAGTTTGACAAATTTGCTTCCGGGGACGTATCGCATTTCTGGATTTTTAGATCGCGATCGCAATGGTCAGTGGATGTCTGGACAAATCCATCCGTTTTTGCCCGCAGAGCCTCTGATCGCACATGCCGATACGGTAGAGGTGCGGGCGCGGTGGGAGACGGAGGTCGGACAGTTGGAATCCAAAATCTGGTGGATGTTGCCAGCCAGTGAGGAGAATCCGTGATGTTCTTTTGGAAATATCGAGATCAGTTGCATGAAGTGGGTATTGTTATTGGTCTTGTGGTATTGATGTGTGTGGTGTTGATTTATCAATTTACATATCGCACGCCCGAAGACGCAGAGCGGGAACGCGCCCGTATTATGTTGCAACGCATTGCGGCTTTAGAACATGCATATCGCGCAGAATACGGCACTTATTTGCCTATTGATGAAAAAATTAACGGTCGTATTTTACAACTCAATAATGCGCCCGGACGATTTCGCTATCGGGTGACCGTTTCAGAGGATGGCTTCGTGGCGTATGCGGAAGCGGATTTTGATCGAGATGGCAAAGCCGAGGTGTGGGTGGTGGATGCAAGGGAATCGGAACCAGTACTCCAAAATAGGGATTAATATTGTGAAAAAAATGTGCGTTTTTGGCCTTCTGCTCGCTCTGTGGGTTGGTGCAGAGGGGTATGTGATTCTAACAGAACAAAATTCTCGTGGGCGTATTGTGACAAAGCGCTGGTCACCTTCTCGGGCTGGGGCTGGTATTCCCTTTGTGGTCAATGCCGGGAGTTTTCCCTTTCCCGAAGCCGAGGTGGTACGGATTGCACAGCAGGGGTTTAACGACTGGGGTGCAGTGCCATCGGCATTTATTACATTTGAATATGAAGGTACAGCACAGCTTGAAGCGTCGGGAAATGATAATCGCAATGTGATTATTTACGATGCGACGGGAGAGGTTGTAGGAGCACCCGAGGGTTCAGGGGTCATTGCAATTGCCCGGGTCATCAATAACGACGACGGTTTTATTACGGATGTGGATATTGTTTTTAATGGGCGAGATCATCAGTTTTCGATTGAGGAAAATAACACGCCTGAGGATCTGACCGATCTTCAGGGTGTGATGACGCATGAAATCGGCCATCTTTTGGGGCTGGATCACTCTCCTCTGGTGGGAGAACCCGAAGAGCGTCCTACGATGTATCCCTATAATACGGCCTCGGCGCCGCGTGAGGAGCGTTCTCTGGAACCCGATGACCTCGCCGGGATAACGGCAATATATCCGGTGGAAGGACTGACCGGTGGGGTGCGTGGGCAGGTCTTGGATGCCGATGGACCTGTATTTGGCGTGCATGTGGTGGCTTATCAGGCGGGAACCGAGATGTTTGTGGCGAGTTCTCTGTCGGGGACGGCCGGTGATCAAAAGGGAGCCAATGGCGATGGTCGGTATGAAATTCTCGGGTTGCCTCCGGGCGATTACCACATTGCGATTGAGCCACACCATCGCGCAATTTCTGCTGATAATTTTGGCGGTATTTTTCAGACGTTATTTGATGAAAGATTAGACAAAGAGTACTATAATAATGCGTTTTTGCAGCCTAACGCCCAAATTATACGCGTTGAAATCGATCGCGTGATAGAAAACATCGACTTCGCAATTGGGCCTTCTGCGCCAGGCGCGCCCTTTATTCGGGAGACTATTTTTCCAGCTAATACGCCCGATCCCAATGGCCCCTATCGCTTTTCGGCAAGAGTGACCGATGATAACGGGGTTACAAATGTCGAATTGCATTATCAGATCAATGGTGGGGGTGTGCAGGTGCTGCCAATGGTCCAGACGAGTAACGATATTTTTGCCGTTGAAATTGACGGACAGAGTGTGGGATCGAGGGTTGAATATCGGGTGATTGCGCGAGATGGCGATGGCAATGAAACGCCTTCACCGACATCTGAATTGCCCATGTTACAATTCGATGTAATATCCCTTTCTGGATCGCCCATACTTTTTGTTGCATTGCGAGATGAAGATGTAGTGGCCGCTATCGATATGGGACCGGGCGAAGAGGTGGCGCGCATTCCCACTGGTTCGGATCCCTTAAGTGTTTTGATGACGCCGGATCAGCGCTATTTGTTTGTCGCCAATTCGGGGGGGGGCGTCAATACATCGGAGAATCGGGTTACTGTTATCGAGACCGCCACACATCAGGTGGCGGCGAGCATTGAAGTTGACAATGCGCCTTTGGATCTCACTTTGAGCGCAGATGGGCAGTGGGTCTATGTCACCAATTCACAGTCTAAGAGTATTTCGGTTATTGAGGTGGCGAGTTTGACTGTGCGCAATCGCATTCGGGTGCCAGTTGCACGCGGCCCTTATGGCGTGGCGATTCACCCAAATGGGAAGCGGCTTTATGTCACAGATATTGACGGCAATCAAGTGCTGGTTGTCGATACCGCACGCAGGGCAACGGTTGGGCGCATTGATGTGATTGAGGAACCCCGCTCACTGGTTATATCTGCAGATGGAAAGCGGTTGTATGTGTCGGGGGGGGACTTCGGTGACGATGGCGGCGGCGGTATTGCGGTGATTGATACCGAGTCGGAGTCTGTGGTGACAACGATTCTTATAGATGCCGGGATATTTCGTCTCGCCTTATCGCCAGATGGCTCGCGGTTATATGCAACAGACCGCTCGAATGCCCAATTGGTCGTCGTCGATGTGGCGCAAAATCGCGTTGTGAATACTGTAAAAGTTTTGCCTGAAGGTGAAGAGACGCGCGATTTGTATGTGTCACGCGACGGTTCGCAGGTGTATGTAGCGAACCAGGAATCGAATGATCTGGTTATTTTTGACGCGGAGTCGCTTCAGATTTTGAGAACACTGAGTTTTGAGGATAGGCCGCGCGGTATAGCGGTGCGCTCTCAGCCGGCTGTGTTTCTGCCTTTGCGGGAGATAGCCGGTCGAGCGGATTTCGATGGTAGCGGCAAGATCGACTTTGGCGATTTTCTCCTGTTTGTTGCCGCTTTTAGTGCTGAGAATCCCGATGCGCGTTTTGACTTAAATGGGGATGGACAGGTCAATTTTGGCGATTTTATTTTGTTTACCAGTGTTTTCGGAAGAACGGTAAGCGCGTAATATGCGATAATCTCAAAGAATGAAAAAAAGCTCTGGATTTCCAGAGCTTTTTTTCTTTTTAGCCTCAAATTGTGGTGTATATTGCAATGGCGTGTGACTGGTGTGCGAGTGTGTGAAACTACAATGTCGAGGCAGGGATGCCTCTCTTACCTGACAAGGAGGAAGTAATGACGTTTGGACAAGGTGATTATGTCTATACGGTGGAGGAAAATTGGTGGACGCTGCCCGATGGCTGGTCGTTTGGATGGGTACCGGCGGTGGCTGTTGATTCGCAGGACCGCGTTTATGTGTACAGCCGCAGCGAGCACCCGATGGTGGTATTTGATCGCGAAGGCAATTTTTTGTCTTCGTGGGGCGAAGATGTGTTAAAAGACGCGCACGGTATTTATATCGACGCAGAGGATCACGTCTATTGTGTGGAGCGCAATACGCATTGTTTGCGAAAGTTTAGCTGTGATGGCGAGTTGTTGATGACGGTGGGGACGCCCGATCGGGAAGGCGATGAGGGTGAGCCGTTTCGGTTGCCGACCGATGTCGCGTTTGATTCTCAGGGGTTTATGTATGTGTCCGATGGGTATGGCAATGCGAGAATGCACAAGTTTACACCCGATGGTGAGTTGATTAAGTCCTGGGGTGAACCGGGTACCGGGCCGGGGCAATTTGATCTGGTGCATAGTGTTCGGGTCGATAAAGATGACCGTTTGTGGGTGGCAGATCGGAGCAATAATCGCATTCAATTTTTCGATACCGAGGGCAATTTCCAGGGCGAGTGGACGGGCTTACACCAACCCGATACCGTTTATATTGATGACGAGGATGGCGTAGTTTATATCGCGGAGTTGGATCAGCGGGTGAGTATCTGGACGGTTGATGGCGAGAAATTGTCTGAGTGGGGGCGCGGTGTTGAAAGCGATACCCCGGGTGAGTTCAAAAAGTGTCCGCACGGTATCTGGCTGGATTCACACGGCGATTTGTACGTGGGGGAAGTGCAGACTGATGGCCGATTGCAAAAGTTTATCAGGCAAAGATAAGAGGCGTGCAGGGATGGTTGAGGGTATTGTCACTTATGGCCGGATGATTAAATTCGGCCACAGTATTTTTGCTTTGCCATTCGCGCTTTCGGGCGCGGCATTGGCGGCGGCTGGACACGGGATTTCGTCCGCACAGGTGTTCTGGATTGTGGTGGCGATGGTGGGCGCGAGAAGTGCGGCCATGGGTTTTAATCGGCTTGTGGATCGGAAAATGGATGCGGCCAATCCGCGCACGGTCAATCGCGAGTTGCCCCAGGGGATTATTTCTGCTGGTACTGTGAAAGTGTTTGTGTGCGTTTTTTCTGCGCTACTCGTTTTTGCGGCTTATAAGTTAAATCCACTGTGTTTGATGCTGTCGCCCGTGGCATTGGGTATTGTGTTTTTTTATTCTTATACGAAGCGATTTACGTGGGCTACGCAGCTTTTTCTCGGTTTGGCATTGTCGGTCGCGCCAGTGGGGGCGTGGATTGCAGTGACGGGACAATTGGATGCGGAAATTTTGCTGCTCGGCGGCGCGGTGTTGATGTGGGTCGCGGGGTTTGACGTGATTTACGCCTGTCAGGATGCCGAGTTTGATCGACAGTTTGGTGTGTATTCGATTCCGCAGAAATTTGGGATTGGTCCCGCGTTGTGGATTGCGCGAATATTTCATTTGATTGCTTTTGGTTTGATGGTGTGCGTGGGCCAGGTATTTGAACTGGGGATGATTTATGTAGCTGGCGTGGTGTGCGTGGGCGGTTTGCTGATTTACGAGCATTATTTGGTGAGACACCGGGATTTGTCAAAGGCGGGCATGGCGTCTTTGACGATGAATGGTGTGGTTAGTGTGGTGTATTTTGCGGGGACGCTGGCCGATTTGTTGTTGTAATCAATTCGCTTTGTCTGGGATTTTGGGGGCCTGTTTGCTATGAGACAAATTACGGTTGCAATTACGGGGGCAAGTGGGGCCATTTATGCGTTGCGCACATTGCGCGCATTGCTGATGCGTGAGGTTGCGGTAGATGTGGTGATATCCGAATTTGGCTGGATGCTGCTGCGAGACGAGGCGGGCTTTGAGGGAAAACAGCAAGATTTTGGCGGGTTTATTCAGGAACTTTACGGTGTTCCGGTAGATAATATGGCACTGCATCCACTTAAGAATCTCGCCGCAACGCTGGCGAGTGGTTCGGCGCGGTCAGATGGCATGGTGGTGGTGCCGTGTTCGATGAAAACACTGGCGAGCATAGCACATGGGTTATCGCGCAATTTGATTGAGCGTGCCGCTGATGTCGCGTTGAAAGAACACCGCAAGCTCATCATTGTGCCGCGCGAGACGCCCATGAATTTGATCCAACTGCGCAATATGGTGGCGGTGGCTGAAGCGGGTGCTGTTGTGGTGCCGGCGATGCCAGCATTTTATCAAAAGCCGGAGACATTCGACGATTTAGCGGATTTCGTCGTTGGCCGAATTTTGAGTTTATTGGATATTGAGCACGATTTGTATCCGGCGTGGGAAGGTAAAGGTGGGAAGTAAGAAGGCATCCCTGCCGCGAAGGCTAAAAGCCGACCGCTGATAGCTGACCGCTTATTTCCGTGAAGTGTGCCCAGCCTTTCCAGCGATCAATACCCGTCAGGCGCAGGTCAATTTCGTCGCCTACTTCTACGGGATAACCCGGGTAGATGACTGTTTTGAAGGGATGGTCGAGGAGTTCGACGAGGACACCGCGCATTTTGTGGTGAAGAACAACGGCGCGAAATTCCCGACCGAGTTTATTTTCCCATGATTGTAACATCAATTTGCGGGTATGGCGATAAACCAGACCGTCAATGAGGTCCTGCGTTTCCCACATGCGATAGCGCAGGGTATTGAGGTCGTCAACCGAGTAAAGGTATTGCTCGGCTTGAAGGTAGTGATCGATCTGGCGTTGCATCACCAGATCTGTGTATCGGGTGCTGGGTTGGGTGATGGGACAATAATGCGAAATGCCATAGCCGTGATGTGTTTCTGGTGTTGTGTTGAGGTCGATGTTCGGGGTTTGACGGTGAAGTTCGTGGCGGCGGACGATGGGGTGGGGGATTTGTATGATGGACTCGGCATTTTCTATGGGATCGCGCATTTCGTAAATTGCGGGGATCCCTTTTTTGTGACACCACCGACCGACAGCGATGCCAGCGAGCAGGGATAGTTCACGGGCAATGCGAAGCGCGTGATTTTGGGGTGATTGTTCCTCAAGGTCGTAAATGTCCGTTTGCCGATTTTTTTGGAGGCGCGTGGATAATTGCGAGAAGAATCGTATGGCGCGATGCTGCGGATGAGAGGGACTGTTCAATGCTCGATCGATGTTTTCAGGTGATAGGTCTGCTTTGTTGGTTGCGGCCGTTTGGGCGATACAAAAATCTTTGAGGCGGCCAGCCCGGTTCACGCGCCAGAAGATGCTGAGAGCTGGATGCGCTTTGTCGCTTTGGAATTGGCCCAGGTCATGTGCAAAACGCGTGGGTAGCATGGGAATGGGCTGATCGGGAAAGGGAATATGTGCCATGCGCTCGGCAGCGTCGCGGTCAATGTGTGAATCTTTGGGAATGAGTGCGCCGATATCTGGAATGTGTACGCCAAACTCTGCGCCCCTAAAGAGCCTGCGACGGAATGAGATGGCAATGTTCGGATGATCGGGCAGGTGTATCACAAAGACGGGTTGTTTTTTGCGGTTGCCACAAGTGGGCGCGAGTGTTTCTGTCTGGCGGATGACGAGGTCTGAAAATGCAGTTGGAATTTCGGCGCGGAGCAAGTCGAGGTTTTGATTGCGATTCCAGACCTTTTTTTCAATGAGCAATTCGACTGCAGATTTTTGGTGGTTTTTTCGGGTTTTGCAAATTTCCGCGATCAATGCCTGAGCCTGGGTTGCGTGTTGGGATTCGCTGCTCCACAATGCGTATTGTCGGATCTGTTCCAGATAGGTTTGCTGGCGTTGGGTCAGGGTATGTCCTGCAATGGATTCGGCATTGTTTGCCATGGCGTGGATAAATTCTTCGCGTTCTTCATCCCGATCTTTTCTGCGGCTGTTGTGTTGACGGCGGAAGTATGCCTGATCAACCGTATAGGGCGAATACGAGTTGGAAAATTGAGGTTGAAAATAAGGACAGGCATGGTGCAGGTGAAGATAGAGGGCGATCCACTGTGTGGCATCGATTTCTGTGTTGTAGAAGAGGTCGGCGATTTCTGAAAGTGGAAGCGGGGTTGCAGATTCAACGGCGATTTCCCAGACGGCCTCGAGGTCTATTTCCCGACTCAAAGCGCGGACGGCCATAGTGTAAGTTTTGAGGGATACATCGCACGATGAGGTTCCGGTGAGATAAACGAGGTTGGTGTGGTGAAAGCGGAGGCGCCGGCCATCTTCTGATAAAACTGTGATTTCGGAAATTTTGCGGGATAAGACGGCCTGACATGTTCCCAGGAGCAGACGCTTTCGAAAGCGAAACAGGATAATTTCATCTGGAACAGGCGTGCCGGGTAGCCTGCCTTTTGTATGGGTCGCATCCCTGGAACTCAGTACCGAGTCTTCGTCCAGATGACCTATATAACGCTCGTCGGGTTGGTTTTTGTGTTCATTTCGGATGATCAGACCGTAGATGCGTTTGATCAGGCTGGCGTAGTAGTAGAGATAGCGATTGGAAATTGTGATTTCGCGTTTGGATTTTTGCATGGTTTTGCCTCGTCTCTGTTGCCCATTAGTAAAAAGCCCCGGTGTGTGACCGGGGCTTTTTTAGTTTCAGACGATACTGAATGCTTAACGGTTTCGGTAGGCATCGACAAATCTCAGGAAATCGCTAAAACCAACTTTGCCATCACCGTCTAAGTCGAATTTGGACTCGTTGCTGCCGAAAGCCTGTGCAAATTCGAGAAAGTCGGTAAAGTCGAGTTTGCCGTCGGCATTAAAGTCAACCTGGGCGAGATCGAGCTTTGGCCTGAGAATGGGAATGTGCGAGGGATTGGATGAAAAGATACTCGAGATAACATTTTCTGGCACGTCAAACCACTGGTTGAGCACCGAGGCATAGACATGGCGGAAGTGTTGATCGTAGTGAAAGTCACCGCGCCTGTCAACCCGTTCAAAGTTGGGCTGTGGGCCTGCAATGCCCGCATTGACCGATGGGCCGAAGAAGAACATGGGCGCTGATGTGCCGTGATCGGTGCCTGCGCTGCCGTTTTCTTTTGTTCGACGACCAAATTCCGAAATGCTCATGCCGAGCACGCGGTCTTGCAATTGATGTTGCCGCAGGTCTTGCACAAAAGCCGTGACTGCTCCGTTGAGATATCTCATCAGGGTGTTGTGGCGGTTGAGCTGATTGGCGTGTGTGTCGAATCCGCCCAGTGAGACCAGATACACTTTGGATTGTAAGCCACCAGCGATCAACCGCGAGACCAGACTGAGTTGGTTGGCGAGCGAATTATTGGCAGGGTATTCAACCCTGTTCGCGCCTTTATTTGCGGCATCTTGGACTTGTGAGGAGTATTGCAGAGATTCAAAATTGATGCGGCGGATAAAGTCGAGTTCATATCCAGCCGGTGAGGGGATTTTACCGTCTTCGATAATTTGGTTGCCCCGCTCTACGAGATAGACAAATTGTCTGGGGTTGCGCAGTGCAATGCCCATGGCACCGTTTTTGCCCAACAGGGCAAGGGAAAGTACGGGGCCGATGTCAACTGCGAGAGGATGTTCTGGCAGGATGTCTGGGAAGCCCGGAGTTTGGGATTCAAAATAGCGCCCCAGCCAACCATCGCTTAGAAATTCGTTGGAATCCGATGCGGTCAGCCAGATGTCGGTCGAGCGGAAGTGCGATCGATTGGGATTGGGATATCCCACGCCCTGCATGACCATCAACTGACCTTCGTCATAGAGTTCTTTGAGTCCGGTGAGTTGGGGGTGCAGGCCCTGTGTTGGGGTGAGTCTGAGGGCTTCTTCTTTTTTGATGTGGATTTTTGGGCGGGCCTGATAATAGGCATCGTTTTCAAAATTGACCAGGGTATTGAGGCCGTCGTTACCGCCATTGAGGCGAATGATAACGAGCACGCGATCGGTCTCGCTGAGGGCTGCGGCTGCCAGGGGGCCAACAGCTTCGGCGCGCCCATAAGCCCGCGTCATAAAACCGCCCAGCGCAAACCCGGCACCACCGCGGGTCGCATTTTTCATAAAGTCGCGTCTGTTCATAACGAGCTCCTTCTGGAGGCTATTTCCACCCGACGGGGGTAGAACAGGCAGGCCTCAAGTCTAATTCAGTTGATAGTCGGGCAATTCAAAGATGAGTTTGAGAATGTTCTTGATGCGTCGGGGTGCTGCAATCGCGTCGGGATTCCAGTCATAGACATCGGCACCTTCGAGGAGCGTTTCCAAAAACATTTCGCGGCGATAATCGTCAACTGGAAAGGCCGTCAGACATTCTCCCATGGCGCGAACGAGTTTTTCCGCGTCGTAGGGCTCGGGAAATGCCTTGACGAATCCCACGGTATCCGGATTGAGGATGGTGTAACGGTTGGGATTACGCGGTTTGGCATCGACAATTTCGTCGGTCATTTTGTGGCGTTCGGGCAATGTTGACGTGCTGATCCATATCCGATACCCCGGCCACCCGGCCACATTGGGAGGATCGAGTAGTTTCTGACCGAGCACCTGGGCGATGTAAACGAGGTACTCGGAACTGATGCTCCTGCCTCTGCCAGCTTTGAAACCGAGACTGCGCGCTGTGCCGGCGACCAGTTCGACGGGATTCTTGATTTTGGCGCCGATGATAGCTGGATCGAAAAAGTGCGCACTTAGGAACAATGCCTTTAGCACAGGTTTGATTTCGTAGTTGTTGTCGCGCATGATTTGCGCGAGTTCCAAGATGACATCTTTGTCTGGATGCTCATAGACAAATTCGCGGTAGAGTTTGCCGCATATAAATTCGGCTGTGCCTTCTTGCTGGAAAATGATGTCGATAATGTCTTGCTCATTGAAGTTGCCGGTTTGCCCCAGGAAGGTCTTCTGCCCTTTGTCGAACCGATTCTCTCTAAAAACGGGTTGTTTGCCTACGACAACCCAACCTGTGAGCGCGCGAGCCGCTTCTCCGATGTCGTGTTCTGTGTAGGTGCTGCCCTCGCCCAGGGTGAATAATTCCATGAGTTCTCGGGCGTAATTTTCATTGGGCTTACCCACTCTGCTGGTGTTGCTGTCGAGGTAGTAGATCATGGCCGGATCGCGCGTGACGCCCTCAACTATTGTTTTAAAATTGCCGACGGCACGCTTGCGGAACAGGAAATTTTGAAGATACATCCACTGCGGGCGTCTGACATCTTTGGCCTGGGTGGCAAAGTGATCGTGCCAGAAGAGCACCATGCGCTCTTGAATTGAGAACCCCTGATTGACGATGAGTTCCATCCACCAGGCGCGGGTCTGGTCAACGCGCGCGCGCTCAATTTTGCGCTGATCTCGATTGGGTTTTTGAAATGGATCGTCATAGACCCATCGATCGGGTGGATTGGGGGGCAAAAAAGGCATTTCCAGAAGGCGATCTACAACGGCTTCTGGCGTGCTTTGCACGGCTTCTGCAATTTCTTTTGGCGTTGGGCCAATCAGGGTGCGCCGCAAGAGGTGTGCCGCCCGGTGCTCATCCCACGGCTGTTCTGCCGAGGGGATATACGGTTCGAGTCCCGTGGATGCATACGCAAGTTTGGGCGCAACAGGAAAGTGTTCGCGATTGGACACGGATGCTCCTCCTCTTGATGTAAATTTTCGGGATGCTGTTATATATAGTGCAATATGACAAATTTGTGCTATTAGAGCAAGTTAATATTGCGGGGTGCGAAGCCTCAGGGGGAATATTTTGTGAGTGAATCGAGTAGAGCTTGTTGCGCCTCCAAATTTTTTTCCGATGCTGCGACAATGGTTTCCTGAATTTTGATGCGGGTGTGTTCTATTTTTTCTGCCTGGTCTTTTGGAATGCCCAGCGCGATATTGCGATGAATTTCGCTTTTCAGACTGTCGCGCAGGGTTTGCAGACGGATGCGTTCTTCGCGCAGTGCCTTTTGAGCTTGTGAGACCTTCATTTTTTGACTTTCGAGAACGGGATTGGTTCCCGAACATGCGAAAATCAGGGTGATGACGAGAAAAAAAAGAAATCGAGGCATGAAATTGACTATTGAGATTGACTATTGAAATAGTGCTGTATGTGACGACGAGCGCGGTAGGTTTTAACGCGGCTGACCCAACTCTTTTTGGGATGTTGGTTCGGATCGGTGTCAATTTCAACGGTGTCGCCCCAGGTCAGTTTTGAGAACGGATAAGCCCGCGCGCCGTTGATACGGCCTCCTTTGCATTGCAAGCCGAGGTCGGTATGTACAGCAAAGGCAAAATCGACAACAGTCGCATCTTCGGGTAAAATAAAGGGATCACCTCTGGGCGTGAGTGCGACAATTTCTCGGGTAAAGAGAATGCGTTTGAGTTCAGACATCAGGTGATGGGTGGCGTCGGCGCGGTCGTACCAATCGACAAAATCGTGCAACCAGCGCGTGCGGCGCTCTTCGTGCTGTACATCTCCACGCAATGCGGCGATGCCAAATTCACCCAGGCGATGCATTGCAGGGGTTTGAATGTGGAGTTCATAGCGTTGGTCCCTGTGGTGGACACGGGTATGCAGAGCCTGATAGCCATTGCGTTTGGGCAGGGCAATAAAGTCTTTGAAACGCTCCATTACGGGCAGGAAGTGCTCGTGCAAAATGCCCAAAGTCAAATAACATAGATGACGACGCGAGACAATGACTTCGATTGCGTATCGGTCCTGAATTTGATTGAGGGGGCGATGTTGCAATTTGCGGTAAATGCTGCTCAAACTTTTCTGTTGCACGCGCACACTTGTCCGCACGCCATTGGCGTTGAGCAAGTTGCGAATTTTGTCCTGAAATTTCACGAGGTGTTCGGTCGGTTCTGTTTTAAATGTAGTCTGTATCTGATTTGCAATGCGAGGTTTGAGGCAGAAAAGACTGCTGTCTTCAAGTTCGCGGCGGATGCGGGCCATGCCCAACAGGTGCGATAGGGGCGCGTATATATCAATGGTTTCTCGCGCAATGCGTTGCCGCCTGTCGAGTTCTGCAATGCCGTCGAGGCTACGCATGTTGTACATGCGGTCAGCCAATTTGAGAATGAGTACGCGCGGGTCTCGTCTGGCATGGGTGAACAGATGTTGTAAGGTGGCAATGCGCCGCGTGGTGCGGCTTGCTTGTGATCCTCTTACTTTTGTAACGCCGCTGACGAGGGTGGCAATATTTTTTCCAAAGGTGGGTTCAATGTCGTGGAGTTCCAGGGCAGAATCTTCAACGGCGTCGTGCAATAGTGCCGCCGCCATCATTTCCGCGTCGCGTGCAAAGCCCAATTCAGAAGCCAGAATGAGGGCTACGCCAATGGGATGGGTGATATACGGTTGCCCGGCGTCGCGGTCCTGGCCTTCATGGCTGGCATTGGCGAAGTGATAGGCATGCCCGACGAGCGGATGATAGCGCTGAGGAATTTGTACCAGCAATTTCCCCAGAGGCTCGCGTATGGCAATCAGGTGTTTGGTATTCACGCTGCGCTCACTTTGTCGAACCAGCTTTTGATGGTTTGTAATAAATGGTCTGGCGCTCGAAACGCCCGATGTTGAACTGGCAATGCTTCGAGAAAGGCTCGTCCATAAAAGGTGGATAAAACCCGACTGTCGAAGACGATAACAATACCTCTGTCGGATTTGTTGCGAATCAGGCGGCCAAAACCCTGGCGAAATTTGAGAATGGCTTCGGGTACAGAATAGTGTAAAAATGGATTTTTACCCTGTTTTTCGAGTTCTTCCATGTGCGCTGCAACGAGGGGTTCAGAGGGCACGGCAAAAGGCAGGCGAATAATGCCCAGTATTTCAAGGGCTTCACCGGGGATATCTACCCCTTCCCAGAAACTGTCGGTGCCCAGAAGCATTGCGCGGCGATGGGTCTTAAAGCGGTCGGTAATGCTGCCGCGCGCACCGTCTATACCCTGGCCCAGGAGTAAGATACCATCGGACGATAGATCGTTTTTGAGTGCGTCATAAGACTGGTTGAGCATGCTGTAGGACGTAAATAATGCCAGCGTGCCCCGTCCGACTTCGCGTGCGAGATGGCGCAGCAAATCGTCAACGGCGCGTTGAAAATGGGGGGATTTGGGTGATGGCATAAATTGCGGTACGCAGACAAGGGTTTGTAAATCGTAGTCAAAGGGCGAACCAAGGCAACTTGTTTGCACGCGACCGTCGGACATGGTGTCGAGCCCCATGCGCTGAAGAAAGTAGATGAGTTTGCCGCGAATGCCCAGAGTGGCAGATGTGAAGACGATGGTGCGCATTTTGTCGTAGAGTGCCTCGCGCAATACATCGGCGACGTGCAGGGGCGCAGAAAACAGGCGCGTGTCACTGCTGTTTTCCCGGGTTGGCAATTCGAACCAGTAAACGCATTGTTCGTCTTCGGGATGGGTCAAGTGGTTGAGGGTTGCGATCAGGTCGCTGCATTCCTGTGTGCGTCCGTCGAGTTCACTGACGAGTTCGTCCTGGTTGGGAAAGGTGTCGTCGGGCAAGTCCTTGAGCCAATCACACAGATTTTTTAAGCTGCTGTTGAGTTCTGAACCCGCTTCGGCAAAGTCCTCAAGGCTTTCTCTAACTGCTTCAAACGTATTTTCACCCGGACGATAGCGCTCTTTTGGCGTGTAGTAAAATTTGCGACTGCCCTGTTTGCCGTACAAAAATTCCGTGAGATCTTGAAAGAAGATCTGCGCTTTGAGATAGATGTCTTCGGCGGCGTTCACAGCCCGCCCAATGCCTTTGTCAAAGGTGGCAAAGATATTGTCTTTGAGATCGGCTACACCGATCCAGTGGCGCAATGCGGGCAGGGTGCCGGTGCTGTGAAAGCCCGGACTGCGCAGTTGATCGGAAAAATTTTTGACGTGCCATATATTGAGTTCGCGTCCCAAATATTGTGCGGCAATTTTTTCGATGTTGTGGGCTTCGTCCAAGATGAGGTCTTCGTATTCGCCCAGCACGGCATTTTCCGAGACGATGTCGGAAAAAAGCAGGGAGTGATTGACAACCACGATATGTGCTTTTTGGGCAGAGCGGCGCACGGTGTTGGCAAAACACTGCCCGTTGGTGCGGCATTTTTGCGAGCGGCAATAACCCGAGTCGGAACACACTTTTGCCCACAGACCGGCATGACGACGCATATCAAAGCCATTGTTTTCCGAAATATCGCCGGTTTGCGTTTGTTCTGCCCATATAACGAGGAATAAGGCTCCGGCGCGCTCGTCTTCGGTAAAGAAGGTATCTACATTGGCGAGTGCTGCATGCCACCGATTGAGGCATATATAGTTGCTGCGACCTTTGAGCAGGACATAGCTGAAGGGTACATTCAGAGTGCGTTCGAGGTGGGGCAGGTCTTTGAAAAACAATTGTTCCTGAAGATTTTTGGTATTGGTGGAAACAATGATGCGGCGGCCATTTTGTGCGGCGTGGTGAATGGCCGGGGTGAGATAGGCCATGGATTTGCCCACGCCTGTGCCCGCTTCAGCGACGAGGAGATGGTTGTTGTTGAAGGCATCGGCAATGGCGCGCACCATTTCGATTTGTTCGGTGCGAACTTCATATCCTTCGGTTTGTCGGTCAAAGGTGCCGCCGGATTCAAACAGGGTGCAGAGCATGTCGATGTCGAGGAGCTCGCTGTTCTCTGCTTCCGTTCGGGGTTCTTCACCGCCCACATTGGAGAGGGGGAGGCCATCTGCCCCGCCACCGCGAATGCGGCTCATAAATTCGCTTTTGGCCGCTTCATTGCCCAGATCGACAAAAATATTGAGCAAGGCGTTATTTGTGCCTTGCAAAAGCTGGAGTATTTGTTGTTTGGTGCGGAATGAGGTGTCGCGCAAGACCCCGACGACGCCCGAGTATATGCCTGCGAGTTGCTCGGCGTCGCAAAGTGCTTTGTGCGCTGATCGGGATTCGACTTGAAAAAAGTCTGCAAGCGTATTCGTCCGATGATCGGATAAACTGGGCAAGGCAACGCGGGCGAGATCGCGCACGCTGTGTATGTTGTTGCCAAAGGGCAGGCCAGAGGCTTCAGATAAAAAGCGGGTTTCAAATCGACCCTGGTGTACGATGAGGGGCTGGTCGCCGGCAAAGGTCATAAAGTTTTCGATTGCCGCGTTGATGCGGGGTGCATTTCTCACGTCTTTGAATGCTATGCCCGTCAGGTGCGTTGTTTCTTCGGGCACCCCCATTTTTGGGCGCACATAAGTCTGAAAGTGATCGATAATTTCGCCGTCTTTGACTTTGACAGCACCGATTTCGATTATTTCGGCTTCTTTTGGATTCAGACCCGTGGTTTCGAGGTCGAGAGCTATGAAGGTGTGGAGAATGGACATGGAGAATGAAAAGATCCTGAATGCTTTGGGTTGACTCTTTGATTTCTGTTCGGTATCATAAATGCCGACCGGTTTTGATTTTCCGATCGGCTCTGATATAGTGGCGATTTGACTTGATGTAAATTATACATTACAAAGCCTTGAATTTCAAGGGTTATTGTGGAGGTGTGATGAAAGCGTCTGTTTATCTGGGACCTGAGCGGGTTGAATTGCGCGATATTGAGGAACCCAAACCGGGTGATGATGAGGTGCTTATCAAGGTGGCGCGGGCGGGTTTATGCGGCACGGATTTGCATATTTATCAGGGGCATATGGATCAGCGGGTACAAATTCCTCTGGTGATGGGGCACGAGATGTGCGGTGAAATTGTCTATGTTCCGAAAGAGACCGAGTTCAAAGTGGGAGATCGCGTGGTGGTTGAACCCACGGTGGCCTGTGGGGCGTGTGCGGCTTGCCGGCGAGGGCATCGGCATATTTGTCAGAATCTAAATTTTTTGGGTATTGATTCTGCAGGTGCATTTCAGGCTTTTTGGAATGCACCACTCGATCGCCTGCACCGCGTACCAGATGCACTGGACGACGATGCCGGCGCGCTTATTGAACCGCTTGCAGTCGCTGTCCACGATGTTCGGCGTGCCAAAGTAGAATTGGGTGACCGCGCGATTGTGATTGGCGGCGGCCCGATTGGGATGCTGGTTGCAATGGCGGCGCGATTGGATGGGGCCGAGGTGGTGGTTTCCGAAGTGAATGCTTTTCGTTTGGCAAAAGCAAAAGCATTGGGCTTTGAGATTGTGAATCCATTGGAAACAGATCTTATCGCATATACAGAAGATTGGACCGAGGGTGCAGGCGCAGACCTCGTGTTTGAAGTGAGTGGGAGTGCGCCCGGTGCAAAGGCCATGACAGAGTTGGCACGGGTTCGCGGAACTATTGTGCTGGTTGGGGTACACGCTGAACCACCGCCTGTGGATTTACAGCGTTTTTTTTGGCGGGAATTGCATCTGGTGGCGTGTCGCGTGTACGAACCCATAGATTTTGAGCGGGCAATTCGATTGGCGGCATCTGGCGCGGTGGATGTAAAGGCGCTGGTTACGGATACGCTGCCGCTGGATGATGCGGCAAAAGGGTTTGAACAGATGGTGGCGGGTGGCGAGGTGATGAAGGTGCTTTTGGACTGTCAGGCGTAACGGGAGTTATTATGGGAATTTTGGAGCGGTTTGATTTGAGCGGTAAGACTGCACTGATTACGGGGTGTCGGCGCGGTATTGGTCGTGCTTTTGCTCAGGGATTGGCCGAGGCAGGTGCCGATATTGTGGGGGTGAGTGCATCGCTGGCGTCGGGAAGTGAAGTAGAAGGGGATGTCGCGGCATTGGGCCGCAGTTTTCGCCCTTATGCATGTGATTTTTCCGATCGAGATGCTTTGCGCGCTTTTATAGCACAGGTGAAAGCAGATGTCGTTCAGATCGATATATTGGTGAATAACGCGGGCACTATTTTGCGGGAACCCGCGGCGGATCATCCCGATGAATACTGGGATAAAGTTATTGAGGTAAATCTGAACGCGCAATTTGTGCTCGCACGCGAGTTTGGCAAAGAGATGGTGGCGCGCGGGTGTGGCAAAATTGTTTTTACAGCGTCTCTGTTGAGTTTTCAGGGGGGTATTACAGTGCCGGGTTATGCCGCGGCCAAAGGGGGTATTGCGACTTTGACGATGGCGCTGTCAAATGAGTGGGCGAGCAAGGGGGTAAATGTCAATGCTATTGCACCGGGTTATATTGCAACAGATAATACCGAAGCTTTGCGCAATGATTCTGTCCGTTCTGAGCAAATTTTAGCGCGCATTCCCCAGGGGCGATGGGGGCAACCGGATGATCTGAAAGGCGCGTGTGTGTTTCTGTGTTCGGATGCAGCCAATTATGTCAATGGTGCGATTTTGACAGTGGATGGCGGATGGATGGGGCGGTGATTAAACAATATTTTTAACCGGAGGTTCGATATGGAATACAGGCCGTTTGGAAAGACCGGGTTGGACGTTTCAGCGATTGGATTTGGGTGCTGGGAACTCGGCGGAAGTTATGGTTATTTTGACGAAGGAGAGGTGATTGCGGGCATTCACAAGGCACTGGATTTGGGGATTAATTGTTTTGATACAGCCGAAGGCTATGGGATGGGTAAATCAGAGGCTTTGCTCGCGCGTGGCCTGGAGAATAGACGCAAGGATGTGATTGTGGTGACAAAGGTCGGTATTGGATATACGGATTCGGGGCGGGTGAAGGGGCGCGACAGTCGCAGAGAGCGGATCATGGCGTCGGTAGAGAATAGTTTGCGGTTTTTGAATACGGATTATATCGATGTCTATTTGATTCACTGGCCCGATCGGCACACGCCTTTTGATGAGCCAATGCAGGTACTGGACGATTTGATTCAGCAGGGCAAAGTGCGGTTTGGAGGGGTATCGAATTTCAAGGCCGAAGAGATCGATGCGTGTATGAAAACGCGGCGGGTAGATGTGGGGCAATACGGCTATCATATGTTTGATCGGCGTATGGAGAGGGATGTTTTTCCATATTGCGAAGCGCACGGCATTGGGATGATGGGGTATGGGTCTCTGGCGCATGGGTTGCTCACCGGGGCATTTGATGAGAATACGATATTCGATGCACAAGATTGGCGCTCTAAGGGCGGGTTGTTTAATATGCCTTTGTTTACTGAGGATAATTTTCCGCGCAATTTGAAGGTGGTGGAAGAATTAAAACAGATGGCAGCGGATCGCGGTACAGCTATATATCACCTCGCATTGGCGTGGGTGTTGTCCAATCCCGTGATTAGCACCGCACTGGTTGGCGTGCGTAAACCCGAAGAGGTGGTGTCGAATATGGGAGCATTAGAGTTGACGCTGTCCGAAGACGACAAGTGTGCTATTGATGCGATATTTGAGAAATACGGGGTGGATACGCATCCGGATATTTGGGTGGAGTAAACCAAAGAGACACAAAAAATGGGGAAAGGGCAATCTGTACTTGACAAATCAAAGTATGCTGGACTATAATTAAGACATGCAAGCCTTCAACCTATCTGCCTTCGCGGGGGCACAGGTTTGAGATTATAAATCCATTTTCACAAAGGGAGAGAATTATGCCGCAAGCTGAAGCTGTAACAAAACGATGGAGCAAAGCCCAAATTGTAGGCGCGATCGCAGAAAGCACCGGGCTGAGTAAGAAAGATGTGGGCAGTGTTCTCGATGAATTGGGCACCGCCATTCACCGCCATGTCGCACAAGATTCCGTCGGTGAATTTGTATTGCCCGGTCTGCTCAAAATCAAAAGAGTCGAAAAACCAGCTCGCGCAGAACGAGAAGGTGTCAATCCTTTTACTGGCGAAAAAATAACAATTTCAGCCAAACCCGCCTCGTCGGGAGTGAGAATTTCAGCTCTCAAAAAACTGAAAGACATGGTTTAGCAATCGCCGCATTTAGGGAACCGTCGTAAAGCCCAGCCTTTTAAGGTTGGGCTTTTTTATGTTTATAATCACTTTGGGTATATTTTGCGGGACTGGACAAAATACCGCGAAATGATTACTTTCAAAGTAGGAACTAACAAGCGATAATCCAATCGCCAAGGAGGCAAAATGCGGCGGTATATTATGGGAATATTTTTCATCGTGTTTGGGGTCTTATCTTGCCTGGCCGATACAACTGAGGCCGTTGAAGTCGTTCTCAAATCGGGTCGTGTTGTGCGAGGCGAACTGATTCGAGAGACCGCGACTTCTATTACGCTTCAGCTATCTTCCAGCCGGATCGAAATTTCCAAGTTGAGTATCAAAACAATTGATGGACGTTCTCCTTTTGAACAGCACAGACCCCGTGCGGCAGTGTCTTCTGATAGTACAGGTAAAATGGAGGTGCAAATTCCCGCAGGCCATTTTCTTATGGGAGATACCCAAGATAAAAACGCACCTGTACACAAGGTTTATCTCGATGCGTACTGGGTTGATACGCACGAGGTAACCAATGCCCAGTACCGCGAATTTGTGACGAGCACAGGGCATGCGGCCCCCCGGTATTGGGGCGAGGCCAAATACAATGATCCCAACCAACCCGTTGTGGGTATTTCGTGGAATGACGCCAATGCCTATTGTTCATGGAAGGGCAAACGACTGCCCACTGAAGCAGAGTGGGAACGCGCAGCACGGGGGGCACAAAGCCGTCTTTACCCCTGGGGTGACCGTTTTGATGTCACGCGAACAAATACTCGAGAAACCCGAAACCGGCGCCCGCTGCCTGTGGGAACCTTTCCCGAGGGTGCTACCAGTGAAGGATTGCTCGATATGTCGGGCAATGTGTGGGAGTGGTGTTGGGATTGGTTTGACGAAGGATATTACCGCGTCTCTCTCCTCAATAATCCCACGGGGCCAGAGGCCGGGAAAAAGCGCGTGATAAGGGGCGGGGGCTGGAGTGCTCCACACATCCACATGGCCCGACGGCGGGGTGAAAAGCCCGATAAAACCTATCCTTCTCTGGGTTTCCGGTGCGCCAGGCCGGATACTGAAGCACGGACGAAACAAGAGTAAATGGTGAGTTTAAAGAAAAAAGCCGCTAATCAGCGGCTTTTTTTGGGGAATGACCATTTGAAAAACCATCACAGATCGAGATCGTCCAAACCCTCCAGTTCATCCAATACCTCGTCTCCGCCCACCACGGTATCCGACTCTCGAATCACAACGAGAATAGAAGCCTGGGGTACAATGAGATATTTCTCGCCTTCAAAAGAAATCTCCATCGCGGCTTTTTGCAAAAATAAGGCAAAATCTCCTTCCTCAACTTGCAGGGGCAAATATCGCGTTTCTTTTGGAGTATTGCGCCAGGGTTCATCGTTTTCGGGCGTTTCTGGCAGCGGCAGACCGGGCCCCGTGGCCATAATGCGACCGCTCTGTACTTCCTCTTTTTCGACCACAGTTTGAGGCAAATAAAGCCCCACTTTGGTCCGCTCTTCCAAATCTTCCCGCTTGACCAAAACGCGGTCGCCAATAACGACGAGTTCTTTGTTTCCTATTTGCATTGCATTTTCTCGCTCAATGAGTCCTGCATATATCCAAACAATTGTTCGTCAAACTTAAAAAATTGTATCGCAAGTGTCAACAGTTTAGAGGTAAAACAACTTTAATAATAAAGTCTTGACAAATGGGTGGATAAGGTATATTATTTGCCATCGCATTGCGAATAACTTTTGATTATGGAGCTGTTCCATGTTGTTTTTTTTGCCAACAATGCAAATGCCGATGCCCGTCACTGTACGGGCTGCACATGTTGTACATTCCCATTGTGAGCAGGAGCATGGATAGCGGATCATTTTAGTCGTTTGCATTAGAAAAAAAGCCGTTGGAATGTTCCGTTCCAGCGGCTTTTCATCATGAGAGGCAATATCTTGGAACGGGTGATTGGACAGGGGCGAGCGGTTCGGTTTTTGACCGAATTGATTGAAAGAGATCGAGTCCCGCACGCGCTGTTGTTTTTGGGCACTTCTGGTACGGGTGCAGTGGCGGCAGCTTTGGATTTTGTGCAGGCATTGCATTGCCAGACAGATGGTGCTGTGGCCTGTAGGCGTTGTGCCGCATGCCACAAGGTGACAAATCTCAACCATCCGGATAGTATGATGCTCTTTCCTTTTTCTCGGAGCGTGAAAGAGGAAGTTAGGCAAGCCGCACTGCTGCAGGTGTGGCAATCGCCTTATCACTATCCATTGCCCGACAAGAATGTGGGGATTACTATTGATCGCGTTCGGCAGATGCAGCGGCAGTTTACACATAGTGCTTTTGCGGGGGGCTGGCGCACGACGCTTATTTTGCACGCAGATCAAATGCGCGCAGAGGCGGCCAATGCCATGTTGAAAATCCTGGAGGAACCGCCTGTTCGGTCGTTGCTGATTTTGATTGCATCCCATGGCGATGCGTTGTTGCCCACTATTGTGTCGCGGTGTCAGTTTGTGAAATTTCCCGTGCTTTCACCGCATGATATCAGTGCCGAGTTAGTGGCAAAGGGTGTTGATAAAACAACGGCAGATTTTATTGGACGCACATGTAGCGGCAACTTTCGCCGGGCATTGGATATGACCGACGGCCATATTGCAGACAGACAAGATCGCTCTTTTAGGTTTTTGGAAGCCTTGCTGTGGGGGCAGGACGAGCGCACGTTTGAAGCACTTGCAAAACTCGACCGACAAGAGGCATTGGATATTTTGGCAGGTGCAGAAATTTGGCTCAGAGACGCGCTGTTGTTGCAATGCGGTCGGGGCGATCATATTGTCAATGCCGCGCAGGAGGACAATGTCGGGCGATTGGCGGAGGTTTTTGATCTCGATCACCTGACCGCAACGATAAAAAAGATTGAATCTTTGCGAGAGATGAATCATCGCAATGTGAATATGAATCTGGGCTTGATCTCGCTCTGGCGGCAGATGAAGTCCTTTTGAGTGGGTGTAGAAAAATGGGCACATTTTATATTACAACACCGATTTATTACGTCAATGATGAACCCCATATCGGACATGCGTACACGACGATTATGGCCGATGTGCTGTCGCGTTTTCATCGCCTGGCCGGCGATGATGTGTTGTTTTTGACCGGTACGGATGAGCACGGGCAGAAAGTGGATGAGGCTGCGAAAGAACGCAATCTGTCGCCGCAGGCACATGCGGATGAAATGGTGGTGCGATTTCAGGCGTTGTGGGAGATCTTAAATATTTCAAACGATGATTTTATTCGCACAACCGAAGCGCGGCACAAGCGCGTTGTCTCCGAGATTTTGCAACACATTTACGATGCGGGCGAGATCTATTCCGACAATTACGAGGGCTGGTATTGTATCCCAGACGAGCGGTTCTGGACGGAAAAGGACCTGGTTGATGGGAATTGTCCGGATTGTGGGCGGCCGACGGCGAAGATTTCGGAGAAGAATTACTTTTTTAAAATGAGCAAATACCAGGACTGGCTCATTGAATATATTGAGACACACCCCAATTTTATTCGACCGGAAAAGCGGCGCAATGAGATTCTCGGGTTTTTGCGTCAACCGCTGGGCGATTTGTGTATTTCTCGCCCCAGGGCGCGTTTGGAGTGGGGGATTCCGCTTCCTTTTGATGAAGATTATGTCTGTTATGTGTGGTTCGATGCCCTGATCAATTATATTACGGCACCGGGCTATCTCGCCGATGACGCGCGTTTTGAGCACTGGTGGCAGGCGTCTTGCCATCTGATTGGTAAGGATATTTTGACTACGCACTGCGTGTATTGGCCCACGATGCTCAAGGCGATAGGTGTGCCATTGCCCAAAACGATTATGGGGCATGGATTTTGGCTCGTGGATGAGACAAAGATGGGGAAGTCGCTGGGCAATGCGATTCGACCGCTGGATTTGGCGGATAAATACGGCGTGGATGCGTTTCGGTATTTTCTGGTGCGCGATATGACGCTGGGGCAAGATAGCGATTTTAGCGAAGAGGCTTTTGTCCAGCGTTATAATACCGAGTTGGCGAATGAGTTGGGCAATTTGCTGAATCGCTCGGTGGTTATGGCTGCGCGATATTTGGATGGTGTTGTACCTGCTGTTGATGGTAATCATGCGGCACTCGACGCTTTGAAAGCGCAGACGGAGGAGACGCTCAATGCGGTGGGCAAAGCTATTGATGCGATGAATCCCAATGCGGTGCTGGATGCGATTTGGCAATTGGTGCGGGAGGCCAACCGGTTTGTCGAGGTGCAGGCGCCGTGGCATTTGGCGAAGGACGCAAGCAAAAGGGCCGAACTCGAGGTGACGATTTATGCGTTGCTGGAGACCATGCGACAACTATCTGTGTTGCTATTTCCCGTGATTCCCTCAAAGGCGTGTGAGATTTGGCGGCAACTCGGCGCAAAGGGATCGCCGGAAGATGTTCATTTGGATGACTTAAAATCATGGGGAGGTCTGGATGCCAATTTGAAAGTTGCACCTGGCGATCCAGTATTCCCGCGTATTGAGGAGGTCAATGTGGCAGAAGAAAAAGCGAAGGAAGATTTGATTTCTTTTTCAGAATTTCAGAAGCTCAAATTGCGCGTGGCAAATATTGACGCAGCCGAGCGCGTGAAAGGAGCAGATCGCTTGCTGCGTTTGCAAATTAGTTTGGGCGATGAGCAACGCCAGATCGTCGCCGGGATTGCCGAGTATTATGAGCCGGATGCGCTCGTTGGGCGGCAGATTGTGGTGGTTGCCAATCTGGAACCCGCGACTATTCGCGGTGTCGAGTCCCAGGGTATGCTGCTGGCGGCTTCCGACGATCACGGTCTCACTCTCGTAACGCCTGATAGCGAGATTGGCGATGGGGCTGAGGTGAGTTAAGAAGCAATTAGAGGTTAAAATTCGCTTTTACAGGATTTTCACATGCTTGTCGATTCACACGCGCATTTGATGTTTCCACAGTTCAGGAAGGATTTGGACGGCCTGCTCGCTCGGGCGCGTGCCGCGGGGGTGGGGCAAATCGTGAATGTGGGGACAAATTTGGATACGAGCCGTGCGGCCATTGCGCTTGCTGAGGCGGAGGCTGATGTATATGCTTCGGCGGGGTTTCATCCGTCAGATTCCGCCAAGGCGGATGAGTCGGCTTTGAAAAAATTGCCCGCGCTTTTGAAGCATTCCAGAATTGTTGCGGTCGGAGAGACGGGGTTGGATTTTTATCGCGACTACGCACCGCGCGAGGTTCAGGAACGGGCGTTTCGGGCACATATCCGTCTGGCGAGGGAGATGGGCTTGCCGCTGATTATGCACAGCCGGGGTGCTGAAACGCGGGTGTTAGATGTGTTGGAGGAAGAGGGAGGATCGGAAGTGGGCGGTGTGATGCACTGTTTTGGTGGGCATGTCGAAGAAGCCCGTCGTGCGGTTGATCTCAATTTTTATCTTGGTTTTGGCGGTATTGTCACTTTCAAAAATTCGGGTGCATTGAAGGTCGCATTAGATGTGCCCGCTGAGCGGTTGCTTTTGGAAACGGATTGTCCATTTCTGGCACCGGTGCCAAAACGCGGTAAGCGCAATGAGCCGGCTTATGTGCGCTATGTCGCCGAGTGCCTGGCCGATGCTGGGTGCGGGGATACTGAAGATGTGTGTCGGCAGACAACGCAAAATGCTCAGACCTTGTTTGGGTTGGGATCAACGTGAAAAGAAAAACGCGGCTGGGTCAGCACTTTCTCACAGATGGTGCATCTATCGAGCGAATTGTAGAGGCTGCACAGATTGAAAAAGAGGATCTGGTCGTAGAAATTGGTCCTGGACGGGGCGCGTTGACCGAATTCTTGGTTGAGCAGGCAGATCGGGTGGTCGCTATTGAGGTTGATAGGGAATTGTGTGATCTGCTTTCTGATCGATTTGGTTCGCAGTTAAAAATTGTATCAGATGATGTGCGGCGGGTCAATTTGCCCGCACTTGTTGAAATGTTTCAAAGAGAAAAGGCGATTCTGGTGGGTAATTTACCTTACCATATTACGGGTGCGCTCATCAGGCAAATTACGGATGCTCGCAGGATTTGGAAACGCGCTGTGATTATGGTGCAGCGCGAGGTGGGACAACGCATGGTTGCGCAGCCTGGCACCAAAAGGTATGGCGTGCTGTCGGTTGTTATACAGGTGCGGTGTGTCGCAAAACAGTTGTTTGATCTGCCTCCCGCGCATTTTTATCCGCCGCCCAAAGTGCATTCTTCTGTGTTGATGCTGGATTTTGAAGCGAATTCTGCTTATGATATTGTAGATGAAAGGCGTTTGTTTGGCGTGGTGCGCGCCGCATTTCAGCAGCGGAGGAAAATGGTGCGCAACGCACTTGCTGGCCTTATAGATGACGAGATTTTGATGGAAGTGAATATCGATGGTCGAGCGCGTCCTGAAACCATATCAATAGATGGATTTGAACGGATTTGCCGCGCATTGGCTATGAGATAGTTTTATAGAAAGGGTTTTCTTATGCCCATTTCAAAGTCAGACAAGATCTGGTTTAATGGGAATTTTGTGGGTTGGGACGATGCCAAAATTCACGTGTTGTCCCATGTGGTGCATTACGGTTCGAGTATTTTTGAGGGGATACGATGTTATCAGACCGCCAGAGGACCGGCGTGTTTCAGGCTTCGAGATCATGTGAAAAGGCTTTACGATTCTGCTAAAATTTATCGCATGGAAATTCCCTATACGGAAGATGAGCTGGAAGAGGCCATTTTGGAGACGATTCGGATTAACAACTTGCAAGCGTGTTATATCAGACCTGTGGTTTTCCGGGGATTTGGCGAATTGGCGGTCAACCCAATGCCATGCCCGATCGAGGTGGTGATCGCGGTGTGGGAATGGGGCAAGTACCTGGGTCCAGAAGCTCTGGAAAAAGGCGTGTCGGTTCGGTTTGCGTCGTGGAATCGCCTGGCGCCCAATACCATGCCTTCGCTGGCCAAGGTGGCGGCGAATTACATGAACGCACAACTGATTAAAATGGAGGCGATGGCCGATGGATATGCCGAGGGCATTGCTCTGGATACACAGGGTTATGTGAGCGAAGGCAGCGGCGAGAATATTTTTATGGCGAAGAATGGGCAAATTTACACGCCTTCCACCGGGTCGTCTATTTTGCCCGGTATTACGCGCCATTCGGTTATTACACTTGCCCGAGATTTGGGACATAGGGTGACGGCGCGACCGATTCCAAGGGAGTCCCTGTACATTGCGGACGAGGTATTTTTTACGGGTAGTGCGGCAGAGATCACGCCTGTCACGGCTATTGATCATATCGATATCGGCTGTGGTTCTCGGGGCGAAATCACAAGGAAGTTACAGGACGCCTTTTTTTCCGTTGTGGAAGGGCGTGCAGAAGACAAGCACGGCTGGTTGACGTATGTTTGATGAGGTAAGAAAAAAAAGCTGATTGCTATGAAAAATAAAAAAATTGCTGTTATTGGTGCAGGCAATATGGGGGGCGCGCTAATGGCCGGTTGGATTCGGTCGGGAGAGATCGCGCCTGAAAATATCACGGCGGTGGATCTGATTGCTGAGGTATTGGATCAGAGAAGGCGCGAGTTGGGGATCCATGTTGCAGTGGATGCGCGCGAAGTAGTGGGCCATCAGGATATTGTGGTGTTGGGTGTGAAGCCGCAGTTCTGGAAGCAAACCGTTGTGGGATTTCGGGATTTGTTGCACGGTGATCAGGTGATTATTTCCTTCATGGCGGGTGTGCGAATTGCAGCATTGGAAGCGGAATTGGGTTCATTGCCCGTCGTTCGCGTGATGCCCAATATTCTGGCGCAGGTCGGTGCTGCGGGTTCGGGGGTATGTGCTGGCACGCATGTGGGTGAAGATCACCTGAGTCTGGTGCTGTCTTTGTTCAACGCAGTTGGCGCGGCAGTCGTTGTTTCAGAATCGCAGATGGATGCGGTGACTGGTCTTGCGGGCAGCGGGCCTGCATATGTGTACGCGATAATCGATGCGCTGGCAGATGGTGGGGTGCGGTCGGGTTTATCAAAAGATATGGCGTTGACACTGGCGGCGCAGACCGTGTTGGGGGCGGCGCGTATGGTTGCCGAGAGCGGCGAACATCCGGCAATTTTGAAAGATCGGGTGACGTCGGCGGGTGGGACGACTATTGCGGGTTTGCACGCGTTGGAGCAGGGCGGTTTGCGCGCCGCTTTGATGGATGCTGTTTTGGCTGCGACAGAGCGGTCGAGCGCGTTGGGGGAATGAGATGATTGCGATTGTCAATTATGGGATGGGGAATTTGCGAAGTGTCCAAAAGGCGTTTGAACACGTTGGGGCGAAGGCTGTTATTGTCGATAGACCCGAGGATATCGATGCCGCCGAGCGCGTTGTGCTGCCCGGCGTGGGGGCGTTTGGCGATGCGATGAACAATCTGAAAACATCGGGATTGATTGCGCCCATTGTAAGGGCTATCTTAGAAGGCCGACCCTTTTTGGGTATTTGTTTGGGATTGCAATTGATGTTTGCCGAGAGTGAAGAAATGGGGCAGCATAGGGGATTGGACATTTTGCCGGGAAAAGTGAAGCGTTTTCCCGAAGGGCAGCGCGTTCCGCAAATTGGGTGGAATGAGGTGCGAATTCAGCGCGAGACATCACTATTAGATGGCGTGCCCGATGGGTCTTATTTTTATTTTGTCCATTCTTTTTTTGTGGTGTCCCAGCGCGATGAAGATGTGGTGGGGGTGACGGATTACGGGATTGATTATGCGTCAATTGCCGGAAATGGTCGGGCTTTTGGTGTGCAGTTTCACCCCGAGAAAAGTCAGGATGCGGGTTTGAAAATTTTAAAGAATTTTGCGGAGAAAGTGTAGGATGTTGGCCAAGCGAATTATCCCGTGTTTAGATGTAAAAAACGGTCGCAATGTGCGCGGGGTCAAGTTTTCAGCCGATAAAGACGCTGGCGATCCCATTGCGCTGGCGAGACGCTATGATGCAGAAGGCGCAGATGAACTGGTGTTTTACGATATTACAGCATCGGCGGAGAAGCGCGATATTGTCGGCAAACTCGTGCGTCGTGTGTCTGAAGAGGTGTTTATTCCTTTTACGGTTGGCGGGGGTGTTCGCACATATCAGGATATTCGCACAATTATCGAAGGGGGCGCGGAAAAAGCGTCGATCAATTCGGCGGCCATACACACGCCTGAAATTATTACGCAGGGGGCTGAAAGTTTTGGCTCGCAGGCAATTGTAGGGTCAATAGATGCAATTCGACGACCAAATCCCGATCAAATAGAGGATGTGTGCTGGGAAGTGGTCATCAATGGCGGGCGCACATATACTGGACGAGATGCCCTCGAATGGGCTGAAGAACTGGTGGATCGCGGCGCGGGAGAATTGGTTTTGAACAGTATTGATGCAGATGGTACAAAAGATGGATACGATATTGAGCTAAACCGCGTGGTTGCCGAGCGCGTGGATGTACCGATTGTAGCGTCTGGGGGTGCTGGTGGGCCAGAGGATATGTACGCGGTATTGTCCGAAGGCAAGGCGAGCGCGGCACTGGCTGCGTCGATTTTTCACTACAATCAATACAGTATTGCGGAAGTCAAAACGTATCTCGCAGAACGCGGGGTGCCAGTGCGCCCCAAAATCGAAATTGATTTGACATGAGTGGGACGAAAGAACACGAAATCAACCGCGAAGCTCTGTTTGCCAATGTGCGGCGGGTGGTGGTAAAATTGGGTACGCGCGTGGTGACGGCACATGGCAATACATTGAATCTTGCGGTGATTGACCGCCTGGCCGCTGATGTGGCGTGTTTGAGAGATCGCGGTTTACAGGTGGCAATTGTGACATCTGGAGCCGTTGGTGCCGGCATGGGGCAATTGGGGCTGAGTAATCGGCCGAGGCGTTTGGCCGATTTGCAAGCTACGGCTGCGGTGGGGCAGGGATTGGTGATGGATGCTTACAAACGGGCATTTGAGGCACACGGTATTCCGGTGGGGCAGGTGTTGTTGACATCGGATGATCTGGACAATCGCACGCGATATGTGAATGCGCGCAATACATTAGATCAATTGTTTCGGTATGGCGTTGTGCCTGTTGTCAATGAGAACGATAGCGTGGCGGTGGAAGAATTGCAATTGTCTGTGGGCGAAAATGATCGCCTATCTGCGATGGTGTCGCATCTGGTGGATGCGGACATGCTGGTGTTGCTGACCGATGTTGATGGGTTGTTTTCAAGTGATCCCGCAAAAGACCCAAACGCGCAATTGGTTCGGTTTGTGCGCGGGATGCCTGAAGAAATCTACGCCACTGTGGGGTCTTCGGGAAGTGCGCTGGGGCGCGGGGGAATGCGCACAAAACTCAGGGCAGCCGAGGCTGTGATACAAGGTGGACAGATGGCGGTGATTGCAAATGGATGTACAAACGGTTTGCGCGAAATTTTGGATGGAGCAGATTGCGGCACGTTATTTGGGGCGGATAATCGCAGTTTGAACAGCAAAGATTTGTGGTTGGCGCATTCCCGAAAGCGAGGGGGTGTGGTTGTAGATGATGGCGCAGTAGTTGCTTTGAGTGATGGGGGCAAAAGTTTGTTGCCTTCGGGTATTATCCGCGTTATTGGCGATTTTGAAGTTGGTGAACTCATTGGCGTTGAATCAGAACAACGCGTTGAGATCGCGCGCGGTTTAACGCGATTTGGCGCCGATGATGTGCGACGTATTCGCGGAAAAAAAACGCCAGAAGTTGCAGAAATTCTCGGGATCAACAATGGCGCGGTGGTTATCCATCGAGATGATATGGTTGTGTTAAATCGGAGGTAGGACAACCGACATTGGAGATTGTGTTATGCGCTCATTCTATCGGGGACAAAGTACGGTGTTGCCGGAAAATAGTCCAATATTACCGGGAAGTGCAGGGCGACGCCTGAATAAATTTTTAATATTTGCACCAGTGGTGCTTTCCGTTTATTTATTTGTTGTAGGAGACAGTGGATTTTTTCAACTCGTAATGCGCAAGCAGCAAATTGCCGAATTGAAACGGGAAATTGCAACTATTCGCCAGCAGAATGCGATGTTGGAACGCGAGGCGAAGCTGCTGGAAAACAATTTGGATGAGATTGAACGCATTGCCCGAGAGCGCTATGGCATGGTGTATCCCAATGAATCGATTTATATGATCTATCCCAATCCACCAACAGCATTGGAGTCGCCGTGATTTGCCAGACCGATGGGTTGGTGTTGCGCGGTTTTCGCATGAGTGAAAGCAGCAAGGTTGTGGTCCTGTTTTCTCGCGATTACGGCAAGTTGCGTCTGGTCGCCAAAGGAGCGCGACGGCCCAAAAGCAAATTTGGCGCGAGCCTTGAACCCATGACATGGGGGCGCTATGTTTTTTATCGGCAGGATAATCGAGAGTTGCAAATATTGAGCGAAGGCGATATTGTACACGCTTTTGAACCGGTAAAACAACACTACGGTCGAATGGCAGCCGGAAGCGCGATATGCGAATTTCTGGACTATATTACTGAGGATGAAGACCGCAACCCACTTTTGTTTAGCATTGCACTTGAAGCGATGCAATGGGTAGGGGGTATTGCTGAAATAGCGCTGGATGTGCCGGTGTGGTATTTCCAGATTCGCGCTGCGGGTGCGGTGGGTTATCGCCCCCATATGAGTGGGTGTGTCCAATGTGGTGCTCGGCTCCAGGGGCACCGCCTGGGGTTCAGCCCCGGCCTGGGCGGTACACTGTGTGGCAAGCACGCAGGGGCGGGCATGCGCGTGCAGTTTGAGACGGTAAATTTTATGGCGCATCTACAAGTAGGGCGCCCCGACCGCATTGATATTTCCCTCTTGCGGGGAGTAAACCGCACAGAGGTAACGCGAATATTGCGCGCATTTTTTGATCAACACATTGAATCGCGCTATCGTCCAAAGGCACTGGATTTTTTTGAACGCTTAAGGGCAGCAGAACCTGTGGCGCCGTATCGCGCAGGGGTATAGGATTTGTGATGAATCGATTTTTACAGCGATGGTTAGAGCGCGAAAAGCCGCTATTTCCCAAATTGCGCGCTATTCCACTCTTTCGGGAACTGAATCGCCGAGAGTTGCAGGCGGTGGTGCAAATTCTAAAAATTTGCAAGTATTCAACAGGCGATGTAGTTTTTGAACAGGGTGCTCCGGGAGACGGGGTTTACGTGGTGTTAAAAGGGTGTGTAGATGTGATTCAGAAGGATGGCGAAGACGGTGAGAAAGTGCTGCTTTCCCAATCTGAATCCGGATCCTTTTTTGGTGAAACTGCACTTTTGGAAGATGCGCCGAGAACAGCAGCAGCAGTGGTGGTAGAAGATACCAAATTGGCACTTTTTTCGCGAGATGCGCTGCGCCAGTTGGCGGAACAGCGGCCGCATCTGGGGGTAAAAATTGCCATTCAACTCGCGCGGATTGTCGCCGAGCGATTGCGGCAAACCAATCACAGTTTGCAGGCTGCCCGAGATGAGCTGGCGGCTAAGAAGCTGTTTTAAAACCCCTCGCTTAAGCGAGTCTGTTGATTAAGAGGTAAATCATAACGATGTAAATAAAGGCTTCACTACTGTCGGTCAAGTCTTCATAATCCTTTGATAGTCGGCGAAAATTAAATAACCAAGCAAAGGTGCGCTCGACGACCCACCGGCGTTTGACGAGTTGAAAGCCTTTGCCTTTTGGGGTGACAACCTCAAGATCAATCTTATGCGTCTGCTTCTTAGCAGCGACCCATTTCTTGAGGTCTTCACCTCGATAGCCGCCATCAACCCATAGCTTGCGTAAGCGTGTCTCTCCCGTGTCAAAATACTGATTGAGCACCTTCTTTAAGCCATCACGGTCTTGGAGATCAGCAGGCGAGACATAGGTGCTGATGACGAGTCCGAGGGTATCAACGAGAAGATGGCGTTTGCGTCCATTGACCTTTTTGCCAGCATCATAACCTTTTGATTTTCCTTGTGTTGCTGTCTTGACACTTTGGCTGTCAATGCAGCCTGCTGATGCGGTAGGCTTACGTCCCTGCCGTTTTCTTTCTCGCCGCGTGAGTGCCTGTTGCACCTGCTCAAAGATGCCTTGCTTGCGCCATTTATTGAAATAGCCATACACGGTCTGCCAGCAGCCGAAGGTATGGGGTAGCATGCGCCATTGGCTGCCGGTCTTCGTCAGATACAGGATGCCATTGAACACTTGGCGCAAATTGGCAGGAGGGCGTCCGGGACCTCCTTTTCGCCATTTGCGTTTGGGCAGCAAGGGGATCAGCAGTTGCCATTGCGCTTGGGTGACATTTGTCGGATATTGCCTTTGCGTATTCATCTTTGTCCTTTCTTTTTAGGGTGATTTGCTAACCTAAATTTGGACAGATGAATACGCTTTTTCAACCCTTTTCTTCACTCACAATAGTTTTAAAACAGCTTCTAAACAAAAAGAGGACGGGGAAGACGAGTCATGAATGAACCCTCTTCTGGCGGCATGGGCACGGCTCAGATTTTGCGTATTGTGATTTTTTTGGGCCTCATCGTTGTGATGATCTGGCTGTTATATACCATTCGGAGTACTCTGGCTCCTTTTTTTCTTGCGTTTGTGCTGTCGTATTTGTTAATGCCCTTAGTCGATTTGCTCGAGTCGTATCGCTTAAATCGTCTGGTCGCTGTGGTTGTGGTCTTGATCACTGTTTTTGCAATTGTGTTCATTCCCCTCATTGTGGTCGCGCCTGTGATTGTGCGCAGTACCGAGGATATGGTCGAGCGCATTATTGGTGAGCAGGGCACATGGTACTGTGTGGTGGAAAATACGGGCGATGCCGTGGTGACGATTGATCGTTTTGAGAGCGAACTCGAGGATTTTAAGGTCGATGGCCTGCCCCTGAAATTGGCACCCGGTGGGCGAGACGTGGAATCCGCTGTCTTTTCCTGGCCTCCACAGGCCAGTCCAAAAGTCGTTGGTGGACGAGACACACTGCGTGTGGTATTTTCTCCACACGTGCATGAGTCTCGCCAGGCGTTTTTGAGATTGTACGGTTTTTATGGTGGGCGGGAAGATTCCATTGTGTTGACACTTAGAGGGAATATTGAGGGTGTATCATCGGTTTCAGACTCATTGGCTATGGAACCCACGGAGTCGGTTCAATTTGGGACATCTAAAATTTTAATGTCGGCAACACAACATACGTTTGGGAAATACAAGACGGGATATCTGGTATTTGTAAAAGCCTATATTGAAACCTTTCATGCCAGATTCGAAAAATGGATGCCTATGCTCAAAGAATGGATGCCCCTGCTCGAAAGCAGAGATGTGTTACATGCGATCAATGCGCGTTTGCGGGGCATCGCCACAGATTTGTTTAAGGAGACCCCCCGATTGGTTGGACAATTGCTATCGGGACTTACATTTTTCATTATTGTGCCTTTTGTGTTATTTTTCTTTTTGGGACAGGGCAGAACGATTAAGCGCGCGATTATCGAGTTGGTGCCAAATCGATATTTTGAGCTGGTATTAAATTTGTTATATCGCATTGACGGGCAATTGGGCGGCTATATACGTGGTATGGTGTTGTCTGTGATGATTGTCTCGCTTTTATCAATTACCGGGCTTTACATCATCGATCTGGAACATTTTTTGGTGATTGGCCTTCTCGCGGGTTTGGCCAATGTGATTCCCTATCTGGGACCTTTAATTGGAATTGTTGCCGGTGTTATTGCCGCTGTATTGCAATATTCTGCCCTGAGTTTTGGCGTGGTTCTGCCAGTGATTATTGTTTTTCTCATCGTACAGATTGTAGATAATGTGTTTGTCGCCCCCGTAGTGGTTGCGCGCAGTGTTAATTTGCATCCTCTGCTCGTCATTTTTGCAGTGCTCGTCGGCAGCGAATTGTTTGGCGCAGTTGGCATGTTATTGGCCGTGCCCACAACAGCGGTGATTAAAGTATCTGTGCGAACGATTTATGAGGGGTGGCGAAGTTATTCGGTTTAGGAAAGAAGGATCTGAGGGCTGACCGCTAATAAGGAGTAATGGAGACGATGAAGAATAAAGCTTTGGAGCGTGCCTACGATCCAAAAGATATTGAGAAGACATGGTATGATTTCTGGCACAGGAAGGGATATTTTCGCCCGGAGTTTCGCGAGACGGGTCCCGCCTATACGGTGACGATTCCGCCGCCCAATGTGACGGGGGAGTTGCACATGGGCCACGCGCTACAGCACGCGATTCACGACGCGGTGATTCGGTACAAGCGGATGCAGGGATTTCGCACGCTGTGTTTGCCCGGTACGGATCACGCGGGTATTGGCACGCAGATGAAGGTAGAGCAGGAGATCTGGGAAAACGAAAAAAAGACGCGCCGCGAAATTGGGCGCAAAGCCTTGTTGAAGCGGATATGGGTCTGGCGGGAAAAATACGGAAGTACAATTTTGCGACAGTTGCGCGAGTTGGGCTGTAGTTATGATTGGTCGCGCGAGCGGTTTACAATGGATGAGGAGTACGTTCGGGCGGTGTTGGAGACATTTGTGCGTTTTTACGAGAAGGGCTGGATTTATCGGGGCAAACGCATGGTGAACTGGTGCCCACAGTGTGGCACTGTGATTTCCGACCTCGAGGTGGAAGAAAGAGAGATTGATAGCCATCTGTGGCATATTCGATACAAAGGGATAGATGCTGCGCCCGATGTGGTTGTGGCGACAACGCGCCCGGAAACCATGCTGGGCGATACCGGGGTGGCGGTGCATCCATCTGATGCGCGATGGCGAGATGCCGTGGGTAAAATGGTGATGTTGCCGCTTATGGATCGCCCCATTCCCATTGTGGCAGATGACTATGCCGATCCGGAAATGGGGAGCGGTGCAGTGAAGGTGACGCCGGCACACGATCCCAATGATTACGAGATAGGACAGCGTCACGATTTGCCCGAAATCGCGGTTATTGGCCTGAGCGGCCAGATGACGAAGAATGCGGGTGTTTACGCCGGGCAGGACCGGTATGCGTGTCGCAAGGCGGTGGTCGAGGCACTCGGCAATTTGGGTTTGATGGAAAAAATTGAGGATTATACCCACGCGGTGCCGCATCACGATCGCTGTGGCACGGTGATTGAACCGATGCCAATGGAGCAGTGGTTTGTGGCGATGAGCGATTTGGCCGATTTGATTTTGCCCCTGATGCGCGAAAAAAAGATCGCTTATGTGCCGGATAGGTTTCGGGAATATTCGATTGCATGGCTGGAGAATATCCGCGACTGGTGTATTTCAAGGCAACTGTGGTGGGGACACCGCATTCCAGTGTGGACGTGCGAAAATTGCAGTGAGGTGATTGTGAATGCAGAGCCTCCCGAAGTGTGTACAACGTGTGGCAGCCAGCAGTTGACGCAAGACCCGGATGTGCTCGATACGTGGTTTTCCTCGGCGCTGTGGCCTTTTGCAACGCTGGGGTGGCCCGAAGATACAGAGGATTTGAAGCTGTTTCACCCGACAGATTTGATGATTACAGGGCGGGATATTTTGTATTTGTGGGTAATTCGGATGATTATGACGGCTGTTGAATTTGTGAGCGAGATTCCGTTTCGGGCGGTGCTGGTTCATCCCACAGTGCAAACGCGCGATGGCAAGCGCATGAGCAAGTCGCTGGGTACTGGGATTGATCCGCGCGAATTGATCGAACGCTATGGCGCAGATGCCACGCGCCTGTCGCTTTTGTATCAATGCGGCAGTGCGCAGGATATTCGGTTTGATGCCGATGTGAAGGACAATAAGTTGCAAGATTCGCCTATCGCCGAAATGTGTCGCAATTTTTGCAACAAAATTTGGAATGCCGCGCGGTTTGTGCAAATGAATCTGGATGATCGCGACATCCGCGATGCGGCGTTGCAGACGGCACCCGAGCCGATTACGGACCTTTCTGATCGATGGATTTTGAGTTTGTACAACCGCACGGTGTTGCAGGTTACAGAGGCTTTGGAGGCGTATCGCTTTGACGAAGCGGCGCGTGCGCTGTACGATTTTGTATGGAGCGCGTATTGCGATTGGTATGTGGAGATGGCGAAAGTGCGCCTGTATGGCGATGATCAAACCGCCCGTCAAACCGCGCAGTCGATTTTGTGTGTTGTGTTCGAAGGCACGTTGCGCCTGCTGCATCCTATCGCGCCTTTTATTTCTGAGGCGTTGTGGCAAACATTTCCACGCGAAGGCGAAGCACTTATTGTCGCGTCCTGGCCCAAATGCGACAAAACGCAATTTGATAAAGCAGCCGAGCGAGAAATGGCTTTGATGCGGGATGTGGTAGGTGCTGTACGCCATATTCGAGGTACAATGCGTATTCCACCGGGCAAGCGCGTGGATGTGGTTTGTAAGACGAGTTCTGAGGAGACGCGTGCGATTTTGGCGTCTGTTCAGGGCTATATGAAGGCGTTGGGGCGCATTGAAAATTTGACCCTCGGTGCGGCTTTGGAACGCCCGGAAGCGTCTGCGAGTGCTGTGGTTGGCGATGTGGAAATTTTCGTACCTCTGGCCGGTGTGATTGATCTCACTGTGGAACGCCAGAGATTGGAGAAGGAGATTGGGGGATTGGAAAAGGCACTGGGCGGATTAAAAAAGAAGTTGAGCAATGCAGGTTTTTTGAACAATGCCCCTGCAGAGGTCGTGACAAAAGAGCGCGAGCGCGAGCGCGAGTATCGGGAGACGCTATCGAAGTTGCGGGATAATCTGGCTGTGCTTTCAGAGGGAGATTCAAATGTCGAGCGTTAGATTTGGTATTATGGGATTGGGGCGCGGCCGCGAAGCAGCAAAACAGGTGGCAGCAGCAGAGGGCAGTGCGTTGGTTTGCGTGTGCGATTTACAGGAAGACAAGGCCGTGGAGCAGGCCGAAAAGTATGGATGCGACTGGACGACGAATTACAAGGCAATGTTTGCGCGCGATGATATCGATGCGATCGGTATCTATACGTCTAGTGGCACGCATTGCGATTACGCCATTGAAGCGATAGAAGCAGGCAAACATGCATTTGTCACCAAGCCGATGGATATTCTCGTAGAAAAGTGCGATGCGGCGATTCAGGCGGCAAAAGATGCGGGGAAGGTTCTGGCAGTGGATTTTGGGAATCGCTATTCTAAGGTAAACCAGCAATTGAAGGCCGCCATTGATCAGGGGATCATTGGACAGATTTTTTTGGGTGATGTGAAGATGAAGTGGTGGCGCGAGCAGAGCTATTACAATGGGGGCTTTCCCGTGGGGTGGCGTAGCCGCAAAGAGACAGAGGGCGGCTCGATAGCCAATCAGGGTGTGCATTTTGTCGATCTCATCTGCTGGTTGCTCGGCCCGGTAAAGGAAGTTTATGGGCGCAGTGCAACCATGACACACGATATTGAAACTGAAGATATTACAATTGCACAGTTGACATTTCAAAGCGGCGCGTGGGGGCTGATTACGACCACGACATCGAGTTATCCAAATTTGGGGACACAAGTGGAGATCAGCGGCACGGAAGGCACTGTACGGTGGGATCAACGCGGCGGTATAGAAGTGATGACAAAGGATGAGGAATTGGTAGATTTGAGCCGTTTTGAAGTGCCCGATGCGCCTGCCGATATTGCAGAGGATATGGTTTCTGCAATCACCAAAGGCACGGCCCCTGTGGTGTCGGGTGAAGAGGGCCGAAAGTCTGTTGAGCTCTTTTGCGCAGCTTATGCGTCTTCAAAATCGGGTTCCCCTGTGGTTATTGATCAGCGGTGATATGCGGTTTCAAACATGTCTGAACAATTGGAAGTAAAGCTCGGAAAATTGCTTCGAGAACGAAACTGGACTATTGCAGTTGCAGAAACCACAACAGGCGGGTTGATCAGCACCCGCATTGTTTCGGTTCCGGGCAGTTCGGCTTATTATGAGCGCGGGGTTATTGCGTATAGCGCGTTGTCTAAACGCGAGATGCTGGGGATAGATGTGCAGGTGATGGATACGTATGGTACAGTGAGCGCAGAAGCCGTGCGTGCAATGGCTAAAGGCGTGCGAAAAGTGAGTGGTGCAGATTTGGGCTTGGCCGAGACCGGGATCGCTGGTCCCATTCGCGGACGGTCGTCCAAGCCCATCGGCACGACGTATATCGCAGTTGCCGGTGCAGAAGGTGTGGTTTGTGAGGTCTTTCAGTTTGATGGGGATCGCGATGCCATTCGCAATGCGATAGCAGATGCTGCCTTGCAAATGGTGATTGAATACGCCTTTTCTTGATTTTTTTCTTGTTAAGCCGTATTTTCAGTGCCCCATGCGATGTTCAATGAGTTCTGGGCTTTGGAGGTTTGTATGAGAATTTCGGAAAAGATCCGCGGGGATGTCGCGGTTTTAACCCTATCGGGTGAATTGATGAGCGGTCCCGAGGTTGCCCCATTTCAAGATCATATTAAGAAACTTGCAAATGAGGGTGTAAAAAAAGTGGTGGTTGATTTTTCCAGGGTGAGATGGTTTGGCAGTGCTATGTTGGGCGTGCTAACGGCGAGTTTGACGACGCTGCGCGGTGAAGGCGGCGATTTGAGATTGACGGGCGTTACCAGGAAGATTGAAAGTATTTTGATGGTTACGCAGTTGGCGAATATTTTTAAGACCCTACCTACGGTAGATCGGGCTGTGGAAAGTTTTGCAGATAATGACGCATAGCGGTTTTTTTTGATGAGAATAAAAGTTGACATTCGCGATCACGTCGCGGTTCTGACTGTATCGGGTACCCTGATGAGCGGTCCTACAGTCGTTCCTTTTCAGCACTATGTCGAAGAGGTCATGGCCGATGGCATTACAAATGTCGTGGTTGATTTTTCCAGGGTGAGATGGTTTGGCAGCACGATGTTAGGCGTGTTGGCAGTTAGCCTGGAGATGTTGAGAAATGCCGGGGGCGATCTCAGATTGGCCGGTATTGCAAACCGGATGGAGAGTTTGATGATGGTCGGAAAATTGTCGTCGCATTTTCGCACGTTGGAATCCGTTGACGCGGCTATCGAAAGCTTTGTATCCGACCCGCCGGTGAGACGGAAGACATAAATCGCCCCAAAACTATCATCTGTATTTCACAAATAAAAAAGGGTGCGATTATATCGCAATCCCTTCTTCTTTTGGGAGGAAATACCGCAAAGTAATACCTCATCGACCCGGCGATGAGGCCACATATTGAAAGGAGATACATACATGTTGCATCGTATGATTCCCCCAGCACTGATTTTCTTATGTGCTTTTGTACAGTGCAGCGAAAAACAACCCGTGCCTTTACCGCCGCCCAAATATACGGGCGACCTTCCGCTATTACAGGCTCGCGGCACATTGCGGGTGATCGTTAGTCAGGAGCCGATCACCTATATCCCCCGGCAGGCAGAGCCGGTGACGCTGGACTACGATATCGCCCATAGTCTGGCCGAGGCTCTCAAGATGAAGTTGGAGCTTGTAAAGGCCGATAATTATGTTCAGATGTTGGAAAAACTACTCGAAGGCGAGGGCGATATTATCGCCTCCAGCTTGACTGTTACGCCGGATCGAGAAAAGCTGGCAGCGTTTTCTGTTCCGTATTTATATGTCGATGAATATTTGATTACAACGCGGGCAGATAGCCTGCCCGAGACAGTAGCTGATCTTGCCGGTATGGAGATCAGTGTACGGCAGTCCAGTTCGTATTATCAGACCTTGATTGATGTTCAAAAGGAAGTGCCGTCTTTACGCATCCACACTGTGTCAGATACGCTCAGCACCGAGGGTCTGATTAAAGGCATTGCCCAGGGTCAATACAAAGCGACTTTATGCGACGCGCATCAGTGGCATGCCATTGCCAGTTATTACGATAACCTCGTCGCGCCGCTCGTTGTGGCCGAAGAGCGTCCGCTTGCCTTGATGATGCGCCTAAATGATACAAAGCTCAAAGTCAAGGTGGATGAGTATTTGCTGGCGCATCAATTTACGCGTCAGCGCCAAGAAATATTTACAGACGATCTGCCCGGCCTGAAAGAACACCGCCGGTTGCGCATGATCACGCGCAACAATGCGATGACTTATTTTATTTATCGGGGACAGCAGATAGGATTCGAATACGAGCTTATAAAGCGATTTGCCTCGCAGCACGGCCTGCGCCTCGAAATTGTCATTCCGAATAGTCACGCCGAACTGTTGTCGTATTTGAACGAAGGCAAGGGCGATATCGTGTCGTCGGCAATGACCATCACTGAGGAACGGCAAGCGCAGGCGGCATTTACGCAACCCTATAATGAAGTAAGTGAACTGGTGGTGGTGCATGCGGATGACGATTCGATTGGCAGTCTTCAGGATCTGGCCGGGCGGACGATACATGTGCGAGCCAGTTCTTCATTTTATACGACGCTGATGGCGTTGCGGGATTCTATCAAAGGCCTCGAGATTGCGATCGTGCCCGACAATGTAGAAACCGAAGATATATTGGCCGGGGTTGAAGAGGGTATTTATGACCTCACGATGTGCGATTCCCATTTGCTCGATATAGAACGCGCGTATGGTCGCCGCCTCAAAGCCGCTTTGAGTATCAAGCCCACGGCACTGGGCTGGGCGGTTCGCAAGGACAATTCAGAGTTATTGGCAGCACTCAACAAGTATATAAAAGAAGAAAAAGGCGGTTTGTTTTTTAATATGATGAAAAAGAGGTATTTTAAGAGCACGCGCGCTGTCGCCAGAGCTAAAGATTCAACGCGGGTCGGTTTGAGCGGTCAGTTGTCACCTTATGATGATCTAACAAAAAAATACGCCTCTCAATACGGGCAGGACTGGCGGTTGATTACCGCACAGATGTACCAGGAATCCAGATTCGATCCAGAGGCTGTCAGTTGGGTCGGCGCGCAGGGGCTGATGCAGGTGATGCCGAGTACGGGGGAGCAGTTGGGATTTACCGATCTTCATGAACCCCAGGAGAGCATTCACGCAGGGGTCAAGTATATGCGTCAGCTTATCAACCGGTTCGACCACAAGCTCCCGATGCAAGAGCGGATTCGCTTTGCGCTGGCTTCTTACAATGTCGGATACGGCCATATGCTCGACGCTCGTCGCCTGGCGCGGGAAATGGGATGGGATCCCAACCGCTGGTTTGGCCATGTGGAAAAGGCGATGCGCTTGCTGTCCCAACCGGACTACTACGAGCGGGCGCGATACGGTTTCTGCCGAGGCGGTCAGCCCGTACACTATGTCAGAAATATTCAGAATTTCTACGATGCTTATGTCGAAGTACTGAATACGACGATACCTGCGAGGGCAACTCAGCCGCTTAGCTCGGGCTTCGTCGGATCCCCGCCTGTTGTAGAAGATCGTCGCTGAGGCTCCATCCCTTTTTTAACAGGTATTGCTCTATTTTTTTGAGCAATACCTGTTCTCATTCCTCGGTTTTATTTTTTGCTTCAATCCGCGATCTGATAAATCTCAGCCCCTTTTTCTTTGAACTCTCGCGCTTTTTCAGCCATGCCAATTTCGAGGGCTTCGGCTGATTCTATGCCCTTTTCTTCGGCATAGGCGCGCACGTCTTGCGTGATTTTCATGCTGCAAAAATTGGGGCCGCACATGCTGCAGAAGTGTGCGATTTTGGCACCCTGGGCAGGTAGTGTTTCGTCGTGATAAGAGCGGGCTGTATCGGGATCGAGCGAGAGGTTGAATTGATCTTCCCATCGGAACTCAAAGCGCGCTTTTGACAGGGCATCGTCCCAGTCTTGCGCGCCTTTGTGTCCTTTGGCGAGGTCGGCGGCGTGAGCGGCAATTTTGTACGCGATCAGGCCGTCTTTTACATCCTGCTTGTTCGGCAAGCCGAGGTGTTCTTTGGGGGTGACGTAGCAGAGCATAGCTGTGCCATACCATCCGATCATTGCCGCACCAATGGCCGAGGTGATGTGATCATAGCCCGGCGCAATATCTGTGGTGAGCGGCCCCAGGGTATAAAAGGGGGCTTCGTGACACCACTCCATTTGTTTGTCGACATTTTCTTTGATGAGGTGCATGGGGATGTGCCCGGGGCCTTCGTTCATAACTTGAACATCGTATTCCCAGGCGATTTTGGTGAGTTCGCCTTGCGTTTGCAATTCGGCAAACTGCGCTTCATCATTGGCATCGGCAATGGCTCCGGGGCGCAACCCGTCGCCGAGAGAGAATGAGATATCGTATTGTTTCATCACCTCGCATAAGTCGCGGAAACGGGTGTAGAGAAAACTTTCCTGGTGATGGGCGAGACACCATTTGGCCATGATGGAGCCGCCGCGAGACACGATGCCCGTGACTCGTTTGGCGGTGAGGGGCACATAACGGAGCAGTACGCCAGCATGCACAGTGAAGTAATCAACGCCTTGTTCGGCCTGTTCGATGATGGTGTCCATAAAGATGTCAAAGGTGAGGTCTTCAGCAACACCGCCCACTTTTTCCAAAGCCTGATAAATCGGTACTGTGCCAATGGGTACGGGGGAGTTGCGAATGATCCATTCGCGGGTTTCGTGGATGTCTTTACCCGTCGATAGGTCCATCACTGTGTCGGCACCCCATTTGGTGGACCACTGCATCTTTTCGACTTCTTCTTCTATAGATGAAGTGACCACCGAGTTGCCTATATTGGAATTGACTTTGACGAGGAAGTTGCGCCCAATGATCATGGGTTCGCTTTCGGGGTGGTTGATATTTGCCGGGATGATGGCGCGGCCTCGCGCGACTTCTGAGCGCACAAATTCGGGATCGACATTTTCCCTGATGGCGATAAATTCCATTTCGGGCGTGATTTCACCGCGCCTGGCATAGTGCATCTGCGTGACGTTGCCCGTGCTGCGAAGAACGGTTTTGCGGCGCAGGTTTTCCGGGATTTCCGGTGCCCCGGGTTGCGGAATATAAGTCGGCGCGACATCTTCGACATCGCCCCCCGCCCGAATCCACGGTTCGCGCAAAGGAGACAGGCCATTTCGCACATCCCCACCTTGTGGCCCGCTGGTGTCATAGACGTAAACGGGATCTTCACCATTTGTGAGAGAAATTTTGCGGGCAGGGACGCGAATTCCATGTTTGCCTTTGAGATAAACTTTTGTAGCATTGTTGCCATTCTGGTTGCTCATGGCCTTCTCCTTAGAAAAAAATAACCGACGATGTGTGCGAAGGCATCGGCGGTTTGTATCTCCATAATGAGCCGTGTTCCCTTCGCTGGCATTACCCAGAGCAGGTTCGTAGGGTGTGTTCTCAGCCTTTCGGCACCCCTGTACGGTCAGCGTTGTTTTGGAAACGTAAGGAATATGTTGGTGTCTGTCAAGCTATAAAGGGAACGTCTTGACCTGGGAATGTGAAAATGGTATCTTTGCAAAGTTAAAAGAAGACAGGGGTGCTTGCTGCTGTGAGCTGAGATTATACCCTTTGTACCTGATCCGGATCATGCCGGCGTAGGGAGTTTGTTGAACGGATGGTGAGACCACTTTTCGACTCTATGCGAAGGGTGGTTTTTTTTACCTTGAGGTTGTGATGGTGCAAAAGCGCGTGCTCATTGTGGGTGGTGGGGCGATTGGGCTGGCGATTGGCTGGCGGTTGGCGCGTGCGGGGTGTGCTGTAGCTCTGTTTGATCGGGGCCGTGTTGGACGCTCGGCGAGCTGGGCTTCGGCGGGTATGTTGTCGCCGCTGTCAGAGGTGCAATTTGAAGAGGAAGATCTGTTGCATCTCGGCCTGAAGGGGCTGGCGGTTTATCCCGAGTTTGTCGGTGAATTGGAGGCGGACACCGGGTGCTGTGTGGGCTATCGCCGCGATGGGGTGCTGCTGGTGGGTATTACGCAAGATGATCTGGAGTACTTAAAATTTCGGTATGGCTATCAGCGCGATTTGGGATTGTCTGTTACCTATCTCTCGGGTGATGAGGCGCGGGAGCGAGAGCCGCATTTGTCGGCTCAGGTGAGTGCTGCCGTGTGGTGTCCGGGCGATCATCAAGTGGATAATCGGCGTCTGGTGATGGCGTTGAAGAAGGGGTTTGTGGCGGCAGGTGGCGAGGTGTTTGAAGAGATGGCAGTAGATGAACTTTTGATAGATGGGACGCGGGTGCGCGGGGTTCGGATTGGCGAGGAAGTTTTTGAGGGTGATACGGTGGTGCTGGCTTCGGGATGCTGGTCGCGTCTGATACCGGGGTTGCCCGATTGTGCCAGGCCTCCGGTGCGTCCTGTGCGCGGGCAGATTATGCGCCTGGCCATGACGGAGGACTTCGCGCTCAATACGATGGTCTGGTATTCGCGGGTGGCGACTTCTACGATGGCGTATCTCGTGCCCAAGGATAATGGGCATCTCGTTTTGGGTGCTACGTCAGAAGAGATGGGGTTTGATGAAGATGTGACCGCGGGGGGGATGTTTGAACTGTTGCGCGCCGCATGGGAAGTGGTGCCGGGGGTTTACGATTTGCCTCTGGTGGAGTCCGCGGCGGGGTTGCGCCCGGGTAGCCGGGATGACGCGCCTATTTTGGGCAAGACGCCTATCGAGGGTTTAATTATGGCAACAGGCCATTATCGGAAAGGTATTTTGCTGATGCCGTTGACTGCGCTATCTATTGCAGAAGTAATTTTGGAGCAGCGCACCCCGGCACTTATTCGGCCTTTTGGGATTGACCGATTTGGATTGTAGCCCATGCAACTTACAGTGAATGGTCAAGAGCAATCAGTGGATGATGCGTCAACGCTGCTCGATTTACTGATTGAGATGAATTTTAACGCCGAACAAAAGGGCATTGCCGTGGCCCTAAATGCCGAGGTCATAGCGCGTGCGATGTGGGCAGATACGCGGTTGTGCAATGGCGACCGGGTGGATATTATTCACGCGGTTCAGGGGGGATAAACTGGGGGCTGGGGGTAGTGGGGAATAACTGTGAGGATATTATGACTGGCGATTTTAAGATAGCAGGCGTAACATATTGTTCACGGCTGTTGATAGGTACTGCGCGTTATCCCAATATGCAGGTGATGCTGAAGTCCGTTAAAGCCAGTGGCGCAGAGATTGTAACGGTGGGCATTCGACGACTCAATATGAATGACGAATCTGGCGAGGGTGTTCTCAATTTGCTCGATCGATCGCGGTACACTATTTTGCCAAATACTGCTGGCTGTTTTACCGCTCAGGATGCAGTGCTTACTGCGCGGTTGGCACGTGAAGCGCTGGAAACCGATCTGATTAAGTTAGAGGTGATTGGCGATGAACGCACTTTGTTTCCAGATGTGGTGGGGTTGCTCCAGGCTGCCGAGACACTGGTGAGCGATGGGTTTACCGTGTTGCCCTATTGTAATGACGATCCCATTACCTGTAAGAAGTTGGAAGATTTGGGATGTGCCGCTGTGATGCCTCTGGGTGCGCCCATTGGTTCGGGAATGGGGATTCGGAATCCGTACAATATTCAGATTATTCTGGATTCGGTCAATGTGCCGGTTATTGTCGATGCGGGGGTGGGAACCGCCTCGGACGCTGCTCTGGCGATGGAATTGGGTTGTGATGGCGTGTTGTTGAATACGGCAGTCGCGGGCGCTCGGCATCCGGTGAAGATGGCGCTGGCTATGAAAAAAGGGGTTGAAGCCGGGCGGTATGCTTTTGAAGCCGGGCGGATTCCCAGAAAGCTGTACGCAACGGCTTCGACAGCGATGGAAGGACGGGTGGAAATTTGATTTCATTGCCCCCCCTCTATTTGATTGCCGACCGGGCAACGTGCGGTGATCGACCGATGTTAGATGTACTCGCGCGTGCGCTGGATGCCGGGGTGCGGCTGGTGCAGTTGCGAGAAAAAGCTCTGGACAGAGATGTGTTAGAAACTCTGGCTGAGCAGGTTTTGTCGTTGACAGCGCGTTATGATGCGATGCTGTTGATTAATGAATCGCGGTTGTACACCGCTTCAGTAGCAGATATTGCCGTAAAAATTGGCGCGCAGGGTGTGCATTTGCCAGGTGGTACATTGTCTCGGGCGGTCCGAGATCGGGTCGAGCCGTCATTTTTAATTGGCTCTTCCACACATACCCATGCGGAATTAGATTGCGCTGATGGGGCAGATTTTGTCACTTATAGCCCTATTTTTACACCGGGGTCCAAACCCGGGTATGATGGTGTGGTAGCAGGGCTTGCGGGATTGGCAAATGCGGTGACATATTCTCGTTTACCCGTTTACGCGCTGGGTGGTATAACACCCCAACGCGCAGCCAAATGTCGCACAACGGGATGTGTGGGTGTCGCGGTGATGTCGGGTATTTTGGCAGCGAAAGATCCGGCTAAAGCGGTATGCGAATTTTTGAAGGCCTGGGAATGAAACAAGCCCTGACAATTGCGGGTTCGGATTCCGGCGGTGGCGCGGGCATTCAGGCGGATTTGAAGACATTTCACGCCCATGGTGTGTTTGGTCTGTCTGCGATTACATCGGTAACTGCTCAGAATACGCAAGAGGTGCGTGCGGCTTGTGATTTGCCCGAAGAGATTGTCCGCGCTCAGATAAGTGCTGTATTTGACGATTTTGAGATTGCTGTGGTCAAGACGGGGATGTTGTCTTCGCGTGCGATTGTAGAGGCTGTGGCCGATGAGTTGACAGCTCGCAATGGGCAACCGCTCGTGGTCGATCCGGTGATGATTTCGACGAGTGGGTTTTCGTTGTTCAAGGACGATGCCATACAATGCGTTATGGACCGCTTGTTGCCACTCGCTACCCTGGTGACGCCCAATCTCCACGAAGCGGAATTATTGAGTAAGACAAAAATAAAGACGCGAAAAGATGCCGGATTTGCTGCGCGTAAAATTGCCGATTTAAGCGCGTGTGCCGTGTTGGTAAAGGGGGGACATTTAGAGGGGAAAGCGGTGGATGTGTTGTGGGATGGGACGTGTGAAACAGTTTTTGAAAGTGAACGCATAGATACCAGGAATACACATGGGACAGGTTGTACACTGGCATCGGCGATAGCAGCTAATTTTGCGTTGGGATACGGGTTGCACGATGCGATAGATAGGGCAAAAAATTATATTACCGAAGCTATCCGGCATGGCTTAAATATTGGCAAGGGCAAAGGTCCTACGAATCATTTTTATTTTTTTCGACTTTAACATGAAAAAAATTGGTAAACTTCACGTCATAACCGATGTTGTTTTGCAAGACCGCTTTTCACACAGCGCGTTGGCACAAATGGCTGTTGCTGGGGGGGCGGATACCATTCAGTTTCGGCAGAAAGAGGGCTCGACGCGCGCGTTGATTGAGACCGCCATTGCCATGAAGAATGCGTATGGTGATGTGCCTTTGATTGTGAATGACCGGGTTGATGTGGCAATTGCCGCAGAGGCTGATGGGGTGCATTTGGGACAAGATGATTTTCCCATTGAAAAGGCACGCGATCTGCTCGGTGAAGATGCAGTGATTGGCGGGACGGCAAAGACGCTTTCGCAGGCGCAGCAGTGTGTTGCTGAAGGTGCGGATTACATCGGTTTTGGTCCGATTTATGTAACTGGTTCAAAGGCCGATGCGGGCATGGTGAAAGGTCTGGAGGGCTTGCGCGAGATGGTCAATGGGGTACGTATAAACTGCTGGCGCAGTTGTACACCGATCCCAATTATTGCCATTGGGGGCATTGAAATAGAAAATGCTGGCGAGGTGATGCGCGCAGGGGCGCACGGTATTGCGGTGATTTCAGCCGTGTGTTGCCAGCCCGATCCCACTGAGGCGACCCAAAGGTTGATGGATCAAATTCGCATTGCGAATGAGAGGTTATAGATGAATAAAAAACAGGCCGATGTGCCCGATTTGCTCCAGATTGGCGGCGGATTAAATTCAGGCGTGTCGCGGGAGGTGTCGCAACAAACCGGTGTTCCCGAAGCGCATGTCTATGGCGTGGGTAGCTTTTTTGATTTGTTGACTGATGCAGACAAAAAAGTGCGGGTCTGCACGGGTTTGTCGTGTCGCATGGCGGGTGCAGATCAGGTGTTGCAGGCAATGGAAGATGCGGGTCTGCCCGCGATGGGGTGTTCATGTCTGGCGGCTTGTGATCGTCCGCCTGCGGTATTGCGAGACCGCGATGTGTTGCCAGCTGTATCGGTCGAAGATGTGGTGCGGACAGATGGCGATTGGACAAGTCTCAGGTCAGAAATAGCATCCAATGGCAAAAGCTGGTTGGGGCATGTGGGGCCAGAGGTGGATGATCCAGATACCATGGCGATCAATTTGTTGGGTCAGGCCGATTGGTCGGGTAAAGCGTTTGGAAAGGCCGCGAAGATGCGTCCCGAAGAAATTATTGAAGAAATAGAAAAATCGGGACTGCAAGGTCGCGGTGGTGCGGGTTTTTCTGCATCTTTTAAGTGGAATGCCGTGTGTTCAGAAAAAGAGACCGTGCGTTATGTGGTCTTAAATGGCGATGAGAGCGAGCCTGGTACATTTAAGGATAGGGAGATTTTGATGCGCCGTCCCGATCTGGTCATTGAGGGATTGGCGATTGCGGCTTATACAATCGGGGCAAAAGATGTTTATTTGTACTTGCGGGGCGAGTTCGCATTTCCAAAGGCTGTGATGGCAAAAGCAGTTGCAGAGTTTGAATCGCATAATATATTTCCCGATATCCGTTTTCACATGCACTCGGGACAGGGTGCGTATATTTGTGGTGAGGAGACCGCGCTTTTAGAGGCATTGGAGGGCAAGCGGGGGATGCCGCGTTTGCGCCCACCCTATCCCACAGAATACGGCTTGTGGGGAAAACCCACGCTGATTCACAATGTGGAGACTATTGCGTGCGTGCCTTCGATTATTTCAAGAGGTGGCGATTGGTTTCGCAATTTGGGACGCACAGAAGCGGGTTCAAAAGTGTATTGTATTAGCGGGCATGTGGAACGCCCGGGCGTCTATGAGTTGCCACTGGGCGTGACTTTAGATGAGCTGGTCGAAGAGGCAGGTGGATATGTTGGTAATCCGAAAGCGTTTAGTCCCGGGGGTGCGAGTTCGGGCTTTTTGCCGGCTAAATACAGAGATCAGCCATTGGATTTTAAGACAATGGATGGATTGGGTTCGCTGCTCGGCTCGGCTGGCGTGGTGGTGTTGAACGACACGGTGGATATGAAATGGTCAGTCAGTCAACAGTTGAGATTTTTTCACGATGAAAGCTGCGGGCAATGCGCCCCCTGTCGCATTGGTACGCGGTATTTACACGAGGCACTTGAAAATCGCATTTGCAATCGGGAACAGGGCCACAAACCTCACTTGCAACACGCGGCAGACGTGGCGTGGCAAATGAATGAGGGTTCGATATGTGGTCTTGGGCAAATTGCTTCTCTCCCCCTGACGAGTGCCCAAAATTTTTTCCCCGAGGAATTTGATGAATGAACTGACATTGAACGGACAGAAGGTGTGCTTTGCCGAAGGCGAGACCTTGCTGGATATTGCATCTCGTCAGGGATTGGAAATTCCGACCTTGTGTCACGATCCGCGTTTAGAACCCGCGGGTGCGTGTCGCTCTTGTCTGGTGGAAGTTTCGGGAGAACGATTGATGACACCGGCTTGTGCGCGCATGGCGCAAGACGGTATGGTTGTGACGACCGAGAATGAGCGCATTGATCGACACCGCCAAACCCTGATGGCTTTGTATATGACGGATCATCCGCACGAGCGCGAAATATCGGAAGTCGGTTCGCCGAATTTATTGCTGGATATGGCCGCTGAGTTCGATGCCCCAATGGATTGGGGGTGGATGCAGCCGATGCGGGGAGATAGAGAGGATCGCAATCCTTATGTGGATTTTAATCCCGATACCTGTATTGCGTGTGCTCGATGCGTGCGCTACTGCGAGGAAGTAGAAGGTGTTTCGGCGATTACTCTTGCGGGTAGAGGGTCGCATACGACGATTTCTACGGTGGAAGAAAAATCACTGCTGGATACGACGTGCGAGTTGTGCGGTGGATGTATTGATGTGTGTCCAACCGGCGCAATGAATGAAAAATTGCCCCTTACACGCGGGCAAAAACCCGAGCGCGAATTGGTGAAGGTGCGGTCAACCTGCAACTTCTGCGGGGTGGGCTGTCAGCTCGATCTCAATGTGGATTTAGAAGGACGAGATGGCGGGGGGCAAATCGTCAAGGTGACTAGTCCACCGCCGGGCACGACGACCAATGATGGCAATTTGTGTGTCAAAGGTCGCTTTGCTTATGACTTTGTTCACCACAAAGATCGGTTGACACAGCCGCTGGTGCGCGGAGATGATGGCGCATTGCATCCAACCACATGGGACGATGCACTTCAAAGAGCAGCGGATGGATTGTTGGGCGTTGCGGAGCGACACGGCGCAGATGCCCTGGGTTTTGTGAGTTCGTCGCGGTGTACGATGGAGGAAAATTTTCTCGTTCAGAAAATGGCGCGCGCACTGTTTCGGGCAAATCACGTCCATCAGTGCGCGGCTACGTGACACGCGCCAACTGTGGCCGGTCTGGTCGAAACGTTTGGTGCAGGTGCTATGACAAATTCAATTGGCGAGATACGCGATGCTGATTTTCTGTTTGTGATTGGCAGCAATACGAGTGAAGCGCATCCGATTATTGCTATGGAAATGAAGCGCGCTGTTCGCAAAGGCGCGACTCTCGTTGTCGCCGATCCCAGGGCAATATGGATGACGTCTATTGCGAAAAAGCATTTGCAACTCAATCCGGGAACAGATGTGTGGTTGCTCAATGCAATGGCGCATGTTATTGTGAAAGAGGATTTGATCGATCGCGAGTTTATCGAAAATCAGACGGAAAATTTTGAGCAGGTCAAAGAGGCCGTTGCGTCTTATACACCCGAAAAGGCGGAACAGATAACGGGTATTTCAGCAGATGATATTCGCTGGACGGCGCGGCAGTACGCAACGACGGAAAAAGCGGGTATATATTATACGCTGGGCATTACGGAACACGCACACGGTACGGACAATGTGTATGCGCTTGCAAATCTGGTTTTGATGACGGGACATTTGGGCAAACCATCGACCGGGATGAATCCCCTGCGCGGACAGAACAATGTGCAGGGCGCGAATGATGCGGGTGCCACGCCGATGTTTTATCCGGGTTATCAGCGCGTGGATGATCCCGAGGTGCAAGCAAAATACGAAAAGTCCTGGGGGGTTCCATTGTCTCCTGTGCCGGGTCTGAATCTCAATGAGATGATGAAGACGGTGGGTGAACAGATGCGCGGCTTTTTTGTGATGGGTGAAGATATTGTATTGTCCGAACCCAACGTTCTCGAGTTGGAAAAGGGATTGAATAAAGTTGATTTTATCGTGATGCAGGATGCGTTTATGAATGAGACAGCGCGTTTTGCCGATGTGATTTTGCCCGCCGCCGTGTTTGCCGAGAAAGAGGGGACGTTCACCAATTCAGAACGCCGCGTGCAGAGGGTTCGCAAAGCGGTTGAACCCCCTGGGGAAGCGCTTCCCGACTGGGAAATTCTGGTTATGCTTGCGAATAAAATGGGCGCGAATTGGTCGTACAAAGATCCAGCAGAGGTGTATGCCGAGATGGTTAAAGACGTTCCTCAATTTGCCGGTATCAGTCACGAAAAGTTGGAGAAGATAGATCGCGTAGCAGAAGAAAACAGCATAACGGGCCTGCAGTGGCCGTGCTCTGATGCAGATCATCCGGGTACAAAATTTTTACACGAAGATGGGATTTTGCGCGGGAAGGGGTTGTTCACGTCCGTGCATTATATCCCGCCGGCAGAATTGCCGGATGAAGATTACGGTCTTTTTCTTTCAACGGGACGCACGCTGTATCACTACAATGCCGCAACGCAGACGCGCCGAGAGTCTGGACTGGATGCAAAACAGTCCGAGGCTTTTGTGGAGTTACATCCGAGCGATGCGCGGAAACGGGGTGTTCGCCACGGGGATATGGTAGAGGTGGCGACGCGGCGTGGGAGTGTTCAGTTGCGGGCTGTATTATCGCGGCAGGTGCGACCCGGATGTATCTGGATGCCGTTGCATTTTGCCGAGGCACGTGCCAATGTGCTGACGAATGATGTGGGCGATGCGGTGACGGGAACAGCCGAGTACAAGGTGTGTGCGGCAGAGGTGCGATTGGTCGAATCGATGCCCGGCAATGAAAAGTTTTTTCCGGGTAGCTATTATTACGAGAAGGGACCGGGGTTGCAGCGCGTGGGCGATTGAGTCAGGGTATGTATGTAAAAAAGCCGCGAGTTATGCTCGCGGCTTTTTTTATTTTATATCAACTGGGTTATCCGTCTGTTGGTGCCTGCGGATAAAAGCCAGAGAGCATAGAGCGCGAAAATGCGACGGTTGCACCGCTTATTGGTGTGCCATCACTATGCAATGTGACCATGACCACAGCCTGTGCTTTGTGATGGGCTACTGCCAATTTGCTCAAGGGACGTCCAATCTGTTCCTCTGTTCCGACTTCCGATTGCATCACACGCTCTCCGCCGCAGTTCCACATCAGCCCTGCGGCGAGAGCTATGACAACGATACTGCGAATGTGTCTAAACATGGAAACTTCCCAAGAAAAAAGCGTTGTCGCAAAATAAAAATCATCACGGCGAGAACCGATAGACCACGGGCAACTGCGCGGGATCTGTGATGCTCAAATCCGTGTGGTGGTAGATGTTTATGCGCCCGGTGCCGCAGTCTCCGAAATTGTCGCAGGAGAGCGTGCCGAGGAGACCCTGAAAGCCGGATGTCGCGTGGAGTTTCCCGCGTAGCGCGGTGCGATCTACATACAATTTTCCACCAGCTTCGCCTGCAACAGTCTCGATGGCGTTGAGCAGCAGCGTTGTGGCGTCGTAAGAGTGCGCCCAGTAAGGCGTGTTCGGAGACCCGCCGTACGTGGCTGCAAATGCGGCGAGCACTTCGTCCACGCTCTTGCCGGTGGCATCATTGACGTTTGAGCCAATCACTGGCTCCGGGCCGGCAAAGTAGATGCCCTCCGACTGCGGCATGGCGAGGAACTCTGTCAGGAGGAGGGCCGAACTCGTGATGAGTGTCGCGTCTTTTAGGCCGTCGAATTTCCTCGCCTGCTCGGCGAAGGGCGCGCCCTCTATATCGAAGAGCGGGAAGTAGATGCCGTCCGGCTCGGCTGCCGCGAATTCCGTGAGGACAGATGTCATGTCCGTCCGCCCTTTCGCGATCCTGGCGGTGGCCGCAACTTCACCGCCGAGAGCGCGGAACGCATTGCCGAACGCGACGGTGAGGCCCATGGTGTACGGGTCGCTATCGTCTATGGCCACCAGGCGCCGCAGGCCCAATTCACCGTAGGCGAAATCGGCTACCGCGTTCGCCTCATAGAGGTCGTTGTTAGAGGTGCGGAAATAGCCGGGGTGGTAGTTGGGACTCACGTTGCCGGCGAGGTCGGAGGTGAGCACAGGCGAGGTGTTGGACGGCGAGATCATCACGAGACCCGCCGCGCTGAGCAGCGGTGAGGCCGCCACAGCCGCAAACGAGCAGTTCGTGCCGATGACGCCGACTACCTGCGGGTCGGCGATGATCTGCTCTGCGCCCGCGCGTCCGCCTTCCGGCCCACACCCGGTGTCTATTGACTCGCCGAGTTCAACCGCGTGACCGTGGATCATGCCGAAGTCACGCACGGCCAACTCAGCGGCGTACCGCGACCCCTCAGCAAGCCCTGGCACGACGGTGTGCGAGAGCAACGAACGGATTTGTACGGCCTCGCCAATCGCGACTAAAGAGCGCAGGGATGAACTGGTCACCTGTGCTTGCCCTCCGATGGGTAAATTCAAGACCTCGTAGCCCGCGTTAATTGGAATGCTCGACCAGGAACCGATCTCGACCCCGTCCTGTGAGGCACGCGCCTGGTAATAGCCATTGCCCGATGAGATTTCCACCCACGCCTGACCATTGTCAGTGGTCGTACCCGACCACTGATAGGACGGGGCCTGTCCGGCAATAGAGCGTGCTAATGCGACGGTTGCACCACTCACTGGTGCGCCATCACGATGCAAATTGACCATGACGACGACAGCCTGCGCCGCGTGATGGGCTACTGCCAATTTGCTCAGGGGACGTCCAATCTGTTCGTCTGTCCCGGTCTCTGACTGCGTCACGCGCTCACCGCCGCAGTTCCACATCAGTCCTGCGGCAAGAGCTATGACAACAATACTGCGAATGTGTCTCAACATAGCAACCTCCTTGGTGAAAAAAGCGTTGTCTCACTGCGAATTTGTCTCAACATAGAAATCATCACGGCGTGAACCGATAGACCACGGGCAATTGTGCGGGGTCTGTAATGTTCAAATCTGTGTGGTGGTAGATGTTTATGCGTCCGGTGCCGCAGTCTCCAAAATCGTCGCAGGTGAGCGTGCCGAGAAGCCCTTGAAAGCCGGATGTCGCGCTGAGTTCCAGGCGTAGCTCATTGCGATCTACAGTGAACTTCCCGCCATCTACCCTCGCAACAGTCTTGATGGCACTGAGTAGCAGGATTGTGGCGTCGTAAGAGTGCGCCCAGTAAGGCGTGCCTGGAAATCCGCCATAAGCGGCTGAGTATGCGGCGAGCACTTCATCTACGCTCTTGCCGGTTATAGCATTGACATTTGAGCTGAGATCCGTCTCCGGTCCTGCAGCGTAAATGCCCTCTGACTGCGGTGTGGCGAGGAACTTCGAATCGAGGAGGGCCGCACCCGTGATGAGTGTCGCGCCTTCCAGACCTTCGAATTCCCGCGCCTGCTTGGCGAAAGGTATGCCTTCCTCGTCGAAGAGCGGGAAGAAGATGCCGTCTGGTGTGGCTGTTGCAAATTCCGCGAGGACGGATGTCATGTCCGTCTGCCCTTTTTCGATTTGGGCACTGACCGCGACCTCGCCGCCGATGGCACTAAACGCATCGCCAAACGCGCTGACGAGGGCTGTCGTGTACGGGTCACCGTCGTCGAGGGATACCATGCGCCGCAGGCCCAATTCATTATATGCGAAGTCGGCGACAGCCCGCGCCTGATAGAGATCGTTGACGGCAACGCGAAAATAGCCGGGGTGATAGTTGGGATTTGTGTTGCCTGCGAGGTCGGACGTGAGCAAAGGCGAGGTGTTGGATGGCGAGATCATCACGAGACCCGCCGCACTGATCACCGGTGAGGCCGCCACAGCCGCGCCGGAGCAGGATGTGCCGATGACGCCCAGTACCTGCGGGTCGGCAATAATCTGCTCTGCGCCCATGCGTCCGCCTTCCGGTCCACACCCGCCGTCTATTGGCTCGCCGAGTTCAACCGCGTGACCGTGGATCATGCCGAAGTCACGCACGGCTAACTCAATGGCGTTCCGCGACGGCACACCAAGCGACGCCGCGATGGTATGTGTGAGCAACGAACGGATTTGAACGGCTTCGCCCTCGCCAATCGTGACTAAGGCTCGCATGGATGAACCGGTCACATGTGCTTGTCCTCCGATGGGCAAATTGAGCATGACCTCGTAGCCCGCGTTGATTGGAATGCTCGACCAGGAACCGATCTCAATCCCGTCCTGCGATGCTCTCGCTTGATAATAACCATTACCCGATGCGATTTGTACCCGCGCCTGACCATTCTCATCGGTTGTGCCCGACCACTGATAGTCTGGAGCCTGTCCGGCAACAGAGCGCGAAAATGAGACGGTTGCACCGCTCACTGGTGCGTCATCTTGCTGCAAAGTGACCATTACCACTGCCTGTGCCGCGTGCTGGTGTGCTGCCAATTTGCTCAGGGGGCGGGCAACCTGCTCATCTGCCCCGGTATCTGACTGCGTCACGCGCTCGCCGCCGCAGTTCCACATCAGTCCTGCGGCAAGAGCTATGACAACTACACTGCGAATGTGCTTCAAAAAAAACCTCCTTGGTGAAAAAAGCGTTGTGTTAAAATACTGTTCCGATCAAATAAGTGTTAGGGCTTCCCTGGCAGCTTTGGCTTGAGGTGAGTTGGGATCGCGTCGAAGAGCGCGTTTCATAGCAATATGTGCGCGTTCATCTCCCGTTTTAGCCAGTTCGAGTGCTTCTGCAAAACCTTTCTCCGAATAGCTGAGGTCGCGGGGTATGATGCGATTGTTTAGATTTTTCCAGTAGTATTTGAGATCGTCGGTTTCCCAGTCTTTGTACACATCTTCCCAGGTGAGATTGTTGAAGATATTCAGATGGGGTTCGAGCATGTGCTCAGATAGGGTGTCGCCGAGTTTTTGATAGCGGTTGTCAAGGGAGACGCGAAGGCGGTCTTCGGTGAGATTTGGCAGGGCTTGATGTACCGTGAGTGCGGGAAAGATCAGGGTATCGCCGATTTCGTAGTTGGTGCTGTGCCATTGGCCTTCCAATTCGTCGGTGTGGATGCACAGGCTGCCCGCGCCCAGGGAGAAGTGGTGTTCCATGACTGCATTGATTTTGTGAGAGCCAGGCAGTACGGCGAGGCCACCCAGTTCAATGGGACAGTCGCCAACAGGTGCCCAGCAGGTGTAGGTGTCGAAGTTTCCCTGAAAGTGTACGAAGTCCTGGTGAATCGGTGTGGTGTGCGCCGTGTATTTGGGAAACCACAGGCGAGCGACTTTGTGCGGATGTGAGAAAACAGGGCCATCCATTACTTTTTCGAGCAAGTCGAGCACTTCTGGTTCATGGGCAATGCGGTGAAAGGCTTCGAGTTTGTACACTTTGTGATACACGTCGGTGTATTCGGGGTCGCCTTCAGTACACTGCCTGGATATATCGGCAATGCCATCTATGGGATCGGTTCCCTCGACGAGCCATGGTGTCATTCTGTTGAGCATTTGCCGCCGCAAATCCCAGAGTTTGTCCGGGTTCTGCAATTTGCGAAAGAAGAGGTACCCCTCTTCGCGGATGCGCCGCCGCAACTCTTCCGTATCGTTGATCGCGTCGTTGGATACGCGCAATTCTGCAATCTGGTCAGTCATGGCATGCTCCTGTGTTAATGAGGAGATTTGGACGATTTCTCTTTGAGGGAGATAGTCTTCTTGATGGTTTTCAAATCTCTTATGCAATAATTATGTACTTTATGATATTAGAATGCAACTCAAATTAGAAGGGAAATTTTAATTTGTTTAATTTTTTAACCGACGGACATCTGACAGGGCATCACAAACTCTGTTTGCCAAATTTGTTCAAATCTTCGATAATTAAGAGCGATACTCTGGTGACGCTAACTAACCACTGAGTTTACCATGCATTCCAAATCTTCTCTTTTGCCGCGTATTTCGGTGTTGCGACCCGTGTCCGTTACCATGTGCCTCATCGCGCTATTAGTGCTGGGGGCGGTGGCGTATGTGCGTATGCCCGTCAAGATGATGCCCAATGGTTTGACGCCGCCATTTTTGGTTGTGTCCATTGGGTTTCGCAATGCCTCTCCGCAGGAGACCGATCAACAGATCACCCTGCCGCTGGAAGAGACGCTGCGTACTGTAAAGGGTATTAAGTCCATGCGTAGCTCGAGCTCTCGGGGTGTGCGCGTGCATATGGAATTTCGCCAATATACAGATATGGTGGCCGCCTACAATCAGGTTTCAGATCGGCTCGAGCGCCTCAAGCCTCTGCTGCCGGAAGAGGCGCGAGACGACGTGCGTATTCACAATACGATCAGGATTCGTGGTCTGTTATGTATGTGGCTGTGTCGGTGGATCAGGCCATTACGGAACCCTTTCAGTTTATCGAGACCTTTGTGCAGCGTCCTTTGGAGCGTGTGGACGGGGTTGGGCGCGTGGATGTGTTTGGCGCAGATCGCAAGGAAGTGATGGTGGAGGTGGATCAAGAGCGCATGAGGGCGCGCGGTGTGCGCATTGGCGAGATTGTTTCGACCTTGAGGAGCGACAATTTCGCGCTTGCCGGGGGCTATGTGCGCGAAGGCACAAAGAAATTTTACGTGCGGTCGCTGGCGCAGTATGTCACGTTGCGAGAAATTGAAAATATCCAGATTCAATCGCGGGCTGGCAAGGTGCGCCTGGGCGATGTGGCTTCAGTGGTTTTCGAGGTGCCCGAAAAGTCGTGGACGCAGCGCATTGATGGCAAAACAGCTATTAGTTTTGGTATCAGACAGGAATCGGGTGCAAATGTCGTGGATGTTACCGATCGCGTCATGGCAAAATTGAAAACCATTGAAGAAGATCCGCGCATGGCCGGGCAGGTGTCGTTTCAGGTGATGTTCAATCAGGGTTTTTTTATTAAGGAATCGATTCGCAATCTTCAAGAGACCGGGCTTTGGGGTGGGCTATTTGCCGCGCTGGTGTTGTTGTTCTTTTTGCGTACTGTGCGGATGACGGCCATTATTACACTGGCTATCCCGCTGTGTGTGATGATTGCGATGACTGCGTTGTATTTTGTCGGCTGGTCGCTCAATGTGGTGACTATGATGGGTCTTATGGTTGGGATTGGGCTGGTTGTGGATAATGCCATTGTGATTTTGGAGAATATTTATCGCCGGCGGGGCAATGGCGAGGCGCCTGAAGATGCCGCCATATTTGGCGCGAGCGAGGTGGGGCAGGCCATTACTATGGCGACGTTGACGACGGTGGTGGTATTTTTGCCGATGATGTTGTTTAGCGGCAATATGTTTATGACTTTTTATATGACGCGCATGGGCGTTCCGGTTGGCGTGGCTCTGGTGGGGTCGTTATTTGTGGCGCTGTTATTTATTCCCCTGGCGTCTGTGCGATTGGGCAAAGGTCGGGTGCGTCCCAATCCCAAAATCATTGTGAAGGCGCGGGAAATTTATGCGCGCATGTTGAGTTGGACATTGAGACACCGCCGGGACGCGGTATTGATCGCGCTGGCACTTGCAGCTACGACGATGTATCCCATGGATAATTTGAAGCGCGCAGACCGCCACCGCGGGGGCAAGTTTAACGATTTGAGCGTGCGGTTGAAGATGCCGCGTCACTTTTCGATAGAAGAAACCGAAGCGATTGTGGCAGAGGTTGAGGAATTTTTGGAGGCGCGGCGCGAAAAATACGGCTATGCAACCCTGCGCATTTTTTATCGACCAGGCCGTGCTTCTCTGAGCTTGTATATGCCGGCCAAAAGCGATAACCCGTGGTGGTACGTGGCGTACAAAAATGCGCGCAATGCACTGGAGATACCCGTTGCAGGGCCAATGGAACGGGCTGAGATCGTGGAAGATATTAGCAAAAATATGCCCAAATATGTGGGTGTGCGGCATTCCGTGGAAGGGCGTGGCGATGGGGGCGGTGGTGGCGAGCCGGGCGTGTCGGTTTATCTGGAGGGCGATGATACCGAGGTTCTGGTCAGTCTCGTCGATGAGGTGGAGCGGCGTTTGAGGCAAATCCCGTCTCTCGTCGGCATTGACACGGATTTGGAACTTGCCGATGACGAGGTGCGGGTCGTGATTGATCGGGAACGGGCGAAACGGCTTGGGATTTCTGTGCGGGATGTTGCGCGCTATATTTCTTATGGCCTGCAAGGGGTGTCGTTGCCCCGGTTTAAATCCGATGACGGCGAGGTGCGGGTGCGGCTTTTTTTGGAGAGGGCAGACCGACAAAATTTGAATCAGTTGCGCAATTTTCCGTTTGAGACCGACGATGGTGCAGAAGTGGCTTTGAGCGAGGTCGCCTCTTTTCAGGTCTCGCGGGGTATGGGGCGTATTTCGCGGTACGATGGCAAGGTCAAGTTGCGTGTCAGGGCTTATACGACGCGGGCAGATATTAAGGGCCTGGCCGAGGAGATTGACAAAGTGATGGCCGGTCTCGAGTTGCCACGCGGGTATTCGTGGGACAAGGGAGAGCGTTTCAAACGCCTTGAAGAGGACGCAGCCTCTGAGAGACTGGGAATTGTGATGGCGGTGACGTGTGTGTTTTTGTTGATGGGCGTTTTGTTTGAGTCGTTTATTTTGCCGTTTTCAGTGCTTTTTTCAATTCCATTTTCTTTTTTGGGTATTTACTGGACGCTGTATTTGACAGACACGCCCATGGATGGAATGGCGTCTGTGGGGGTGATTGTGTTAATTGGGGTGGTGGTGAATAATGCGATTGTGCTGGTGGATATGGTCAATCGCTTGCGTGCCGATGGCATGGATCGCTTTGATGCAATTATGGAAGCGGGGCGCAATCGCTTTCGCCCCATTTTGATGACGACGTTTACAACGGTATTTGGTTTGCTGCCCATGGCTGTGGGTGATAGCAATGCAATGGGTACGCCTTACGCGCCTTTGGGGCGCACGATGATGGGCGGGCTTTTGGCCTCGACATTTCTGACTTTGCTGGTCGTACCTTTGTTTTATACCTTGCTCGACGATTTGCGTCTGGCGATTCGGCGTTTGGGTGCGGGCGTGTTTGCCTCTCGCGCTGGTGGTGAGGCTTACGATGCTGCTGACGATGATTGATTATTTAAAGAGGATGCGTAATGGAAATAGTGATTAGCCTGATTGCTGTGTATATAATTGCGGCTCTGGTAGTGAGGTGGCAGGGAAAGGAGAAATAACGATTGTGGCGGCTTTGGGGTCGCCACTTTTTTGTGGGATTTTTTTATGCTTGAGAAAGACGGTTTGGACAAACGCCCTCTGATGGGCATTACGATGGGCGATCCGTGTGGTATAGGGCCAGAAGTGATTTTGAAGGCTCTGGCGCGTGAGGAAAGCTATTGCGTATGCAAGCCATTGGTTATTGGGCATCCGAAAATATTGAAACGCGATATGGCTATGGCCGGTGTGCGACTGGATGTGCGGGTGGTGGATGGACCTGAAGATGGCGCGTTTGAATTTGGGTGCGTTGACGTCTGGTGCCCGGTGGATGTGGATGTGGATCAGGTCGAAATGGGCGAGGTGTGTCGCGAGGCGGGAAGAGCAGCGGCTGAGTGGGTGATTCGCGCGGTTGATCTGGCGATGGCGGATCGAATTGACGGTATTGTGACGGCGCCTTTAAATAAGGAGGCGATGAATCTGGCGGGTTATCCCTACGCGGGGCATACGGAATTGTTGGCTGAAAAATCAGGTGCAGGACGCGCACATCTTATGCTGGTATCTGATCGCATGAATGTGTCGCATGTGACGGGACATATTGCATTGCACGAGGTTCCAGATAGGCTTACAGTCGATCTGATTTACGAGACTGTTCGGCTGACCCGCGATGTGCTTGTCGGCATGGGGAAGATAGACCCGAGGATTGCGGTATGCGGGTTAAATCCACACGCGGGCGAAAATGGCTTGTTCGGCAGCGAAGATACGGAGATCGTCCGTCCCGCAGTTGAAAAGGCTTTGAGCGAAGGCTGGCGCGTTGACGGTCCGTTGCCTGCAGATACGACTTTTTTAAAGGTTTATAATGGGCTTTACGACGGCGTGGTGGCGATGTATCACGATCAAGGTCATGTGCCCGCAAAGCTGGTGGCGTTTGATGAGGCCGTCAATGTGACGCTGGGGCTGCCGATTGTGCGGGCGTCTGTGGATCACGGTACGGCTTATGATATCGCGGGCAAGGGCGTTGCCAAAGCCGTGAATATGTTGCAGGCGATTCGCGTGGGGAGTAAGTTGGCGATTCAGATTACTCCATCCCTGCAATGACGTCGAGGAGTACCAGATGTGCGCCAGTATCGCCGAAGATGGGGGTGCGCGTGGGTGCGTTTTCGGGAAAAAATTCGGCGTAGGCGTCGTTGAAGTCCGAAAAAAGAGAGCGATCTTTGAGGATGGCTGTTACTTTCAGAACGTTGTCGAGCGATGTTCCCGCGTCTTCGAGAATGCCCGAGATATTGGTGAGAATGCACCGGGTTTGCGTTTTGATATCGTCTCCGACAATTTCATCGGTTTCCGGATCAACCGGGGGTTGAGCAGAGATGAAGATGAGGTCGCCGTAGATTATGGCTTGCGAGTAGGGGAATTTGGGGATGTTGCCGCGTTTGCTGGTGAAGGGTTGTTTTTTCATTGTCGTCTCCTTTTGAGAATGAATTGTGAACATTTAAATATAATTCTCAATGCGAAAAAATAAAGGGATTTAGATATGGGATGGACGATGGTGGATGGGAACGTTTTGGCGTATTGCGTGGTCTAAGGATCAGTGCTGAAAAAATAGGAATGCGTTTTGGATACCTCAACCCAACGATCTCGGCGAGAAGACATCGACATGCTTCGGCGTTTCATTCTCGTTATTTTGATAATGGGAATTGTTGGCACGGGAGCCGAGCTTGTCCTCCTTGAACATATGGAGGATTTCTGGCAGTGGGTGCCCCTCGTGCTCTTTGTGGCGGCACTTCCGTGCGCTGGCTGGCTTCTTGTCGCACCTGGCGTGACGAGTGTCCGCGTTTTTCAGATTTTGATGGTGCTGTTCGTTGTTTCGGGCTTTGTCGGTCAGTGGCTTCACTACAAGGGAAACGTCGAGTTCGAGTTGGAGATGTATCCATCCCGCGGTGGGCTTGAGCTCGTTTGGGAGGCTCTGGGTGGTGCTACTCCGTCGCTGGCACCAGGTACGATGACACTTCTCGGGCTGCTCGGTTTAGCGGTTTGTTTTCGCCATTCCGGTTTGAGTTCCGGCGGGGCGAGGAATTCTCAGGAGGAGATATGAATATTTGCGGAAGAAGCGTGAAGTTTACCAACATAGCGGTGTTACTTGTGTGTTTTGCGCTGATCTGGAGTTCTGATGGGGCGAATGCAGATGAGACAGCTCCCGCGGAAGAAGCCGCGAGTAGCGCGATGGTGGTTGTCAATCCAAATTTCGCAGGAGCCGATGAACTCGGCGCGCTTCCCGGTATGAGCAAGGAACTCGTTGACGCGATTATGGAGCAGCGTCCGTTCCTCGGTATGGTAGCATTGCACCCGGTCGTCACGCAGCATCTTGACCAGGAGGCGGCCGAGAAACTTTACGTTCAGATGTTCATTCCGATTAATCTGAACACTGCCAGCGAGGTGGAGATTCTTCTGGTGCCTGGCGTGGGAAAACGGATGGCGCACGAGTTTGAGGAGTACCGTCCTTATACGGCTATCGCTCAATGGCGCCGTGAGATGGGCAAATACGTAGATGATACCGAGGTCGCTCGGATGGAGCAGTATGTTTTTGTGCCTATCGACTTGAACACAGCTACCAGAGAGGAAATCCTCGCCATCCCCGGTGTGGGAAGGCGGATGGCACGCGAGTTTCAGGAGTATCGTCCGTATTCGAGTATAGAGCAGTTCCGGCGCGAAATCGGCAAGTACGTCGATGATGGCGAAGTCGCACGTCTGGAGCGGTATGTGGAAATAAGGAGGCCGTGATGTCTGTTAATCGCCGACGTTTTCTCTATCAATCCGCCACATTAGGTGCGGCGGTTTTTGTGACACCAGGGGTTTTTGCCGAGCAACTGGTACGAACGCCCCGGCAGACCGAGGGACCGTTTTATCCGGATGAGATGCCGCTGGATGTCGATAATGATCTCGTGATAATCAACGATGCAATTACGCCAGCCGTGGGGGAGATTACGCATTTGACCGGGCGCGTTTTGGATGTGAAAACCAATCCCGTAAAGAATGCCATAGTGGAGATCTGGCAGGTCGATAGCAATGGTGTTTATATTCATACTGATGCTCCGCGGCGCAATAGGCGCGATACAAATTTTCAGGGTTTTGGGCGTTTTGAGACGGGATCTACGGGTGAATACCGCTTTCGGACGATTAAGCCCGTGCGGTATTCAGGTGCGCGGACCGCTCATATTCATTTTGCGATCAACAAAAATGGACACCGGCTGTTGACCTCGCAGTTGTACGTGAAAGACAATCCGGATAATGAGGGAGATTCTATATTTCGAAATTCTGGTCGCGCTTCTCACGATTTGCTGTCAGTACCGTTTAAGCCATTGCCCGAATCTGAGATTGGCGAATTGACGGCAAATTTTGATATTGTGATTGGCGAGACACCCGAAGACCGGGAAAATGACCGCGGGCGGCGAGGCCGACGGCGAGGGTGGTGGTAAAAAGATAGGATATGCTTGACGGAATAATCATTTCTGGCTATTCTTTAGTTGGCTGTCCACCCCGGCAAGGGTGGCAAAAATGTCCAGTGAAAATTACTTGAAGAGCAAGCATAAGATATCGCAGGTCGTGTTTTCTTCCGCAGTAACGGAATAATTTGAGTATATGTTAGATTTAAATGATCTTGGTTATGGCCTCCCAGCTATCACATCGGAATTCGGCATGGGATTGGCACAGGCAGGTGGCGTATGCTTGGAATCACAGAATCATGAGCAAGGTGTCCAACTTAGCGTTCAAGGGTACAGTAATAATAGCTATCCCCTGACATGGCCTACAATTACTGATCAGACCCGCAGGTGTTGGAATGATCCAAGGGAGGCCACTGAATTCGGTGCAATGGGTATTGCGGTTCTACTGGCGCAGAAGGAGATCGGCTACACAGTGATTGAGCGTTCAAGAATAGACACTGGCTTCGATTACTGGCTGGGAGAGGAATCTAATCTTTTCCAGAAAAAGGCGAGACTGGAAATATCGGGTATTCGCAGAGGAAGCAAAAGGGACGTAAAAGCGAGAATAAGGCAGAAGCTAAAACAGACCAACCGATCAGACGGGTCACTACCAGCTTATGTAATCGTAGTTGAATTTGGACATCCCCTTGCTGAGGTTGAGAAAAAATGAGTGTTAGCGATTCTCACAATAAAGCCATGGATTTTGCGGAACGCGCCTTTATGGCGCAAATAAGAGGCCACATAGAAGATTCGATCAAATTTTTTGAGAAGGCATTAGAAAATGAACTTATGGCAATCTCTAAATTAGAAGCAGAGGAACGAATCGAACCAACGTACTCGGTATTACACCGCAGTGCTGGAACACTGGCATTAGACTGCAACCAGCCTCAAAAGGCAAGGGAAATCGTAACCAAAGCCCTCAGTCAGGATCCACATCCAGAGATCGCTGAAGAACTACGTGAACTTCAATATCAAATATACTTGCTTTTACCAGATCACAACACCAGCACAACTTTACCGCATAGCGGTTGGGGTGATGAAGAAGTCTGTAGAGATTCCGATTCCAGTAAACTGATTCGCATGTTTAGGGAGGTGGCCTGATGTATCTCATAGCTCACCGGGTTCGACGAATAAAAGGTGAGAAGGTTGAGGTCGGTATCAATGCTTTTCTCCACCAGCACGAAGAGCGTGAACTTCCCGAAGATATGCAAGACAATAGAAATATCATTGACCAGATCGTCTATGAGAATCCAGGCAAACTAATCGCAGAATCTGTAGATTTAGTGCCGAGAAATAATGCAGTTCTCAGCTTTGTCGATATCGTTGGCAAGGAAGATCTCGATCAAGAGTACATCCAGGACTTCCTTGAACAAAAGGAACACGATATTAAACAACATTTTCAAGAGAAATATGTACCTTTTACTTACTCTGATCGAGATATCGCCGTTCAATTTGGAGTCTCTTATGGCTTACGGGGACAAGAAGTAAGAGAGTACAAAGCCCTCACGGAACGGGCGATGCGTCTGTTAGAATCGCCGGAGCCGCCCAGGTGGCGCTCAGAAGACCCGTGGATAGTGATTCATTGCAGTATTTCTGATAACCAGGAAACATTCAGATTATCAACAGAAACTGCCGAGAAACTCAAACAGATGTATGATGAGTCTTGGATTCCAGCGAGGATTTCAGTAGATTTACATTACGGAACAAAAAGGGCCTTTAAATCCGTGCATGGCGATCTGATACAGCATATCGCACCGGTATTAACCGATTTAACCCTTGAACAGATTGCTGCACAAGGGGGATTGATACTTTACAATCCAGATACCCAAAAAAAAATTAAATGGCCTGAGCTGAGGGAAATATAGCTCAGGTAGAAATAGGGGATACTTTTTGCGACGTTTTACTCACATTTTTACTGGCATTGTGCTGCGTGCGGTTGTCGCGCTGACGCTCATTGGAACCATTGCGCCCTGTCTGTGTTGGGCGCATCAGGCTTCGATGCCAGAATGTCATGCTGCAGCAGAGATGAAAGATTGCTGTTGTAGCAAAGAGGCGGCAGTCGATCAGGAGATGCCGGCGGGCGATGTGGCTGTTTTGCCCGGTGGATGGCAAAATCCAAAGTTGGATTTGACATGTGTGACGTTGTATCCCGCTGTTGTTCTTTCCCAGAGTAATTTCCTTCCTTTTGTGGCGTATGATCGCCAGAGACCTTTGCAATCACCGCCCGATCTGTACCTTCTCCACGCTACATTTCTCATCTGATTTTTCCTTCCTGCGCTTAAATGGCGTTTGGGGATAGGTGTGTACAAAATATTCCCAAACGGTCGTTTTTTCTGCCGCATGATGTCTTTTTTGCGGATGTTTTTCTTTTTTTGACAAATTCTCTGGAGGTGGCTTGTGTATGCAATTCGAGCCATGATCGGACTATGCCTCATGGGTATATCTATTTTGCCTGTGCGGGCAGATGAACTGGATCTGGATGTGCTGATTCAAGAGGCTTTGAGAAATAATCCCAATTTGTCGGTTTTGCGGGCGCGATTGACTGCTTTTGAAGCAAAAATTCCCCAGGCTGGCGCGCTGGAAGATCCGTCTTTTCGCTTTGAGGTGAGCAATGTGCCGCTGAATAATTTCAATTTGAGCAGTACGCCGATGAGTGGGAATCAATTTGTGCTTAGTCAGAAGTTTTCTTTACCGGGAAAACAGCGGGCGCGCGAGCGTTCAGCGCAGTTTGCATCAGAGTCTGTTGCATGGTTGTTGCGCGACCGAGAACTGGCAATTGCCAATGCGGTCAAGCAACCTTTTTTAGAACTGGCTTATGTGACCCGCGCCATTGCTATAACGGAAAGAAATCGGGTGTTGTTGCAAGATCTGGTTCGCATTGCCCGCACGAAATACGCCGTTGGAAAGGGTTTGCTACAAGATGTGTTAAAAGCTCAGGTTTCGCTGTCAGAACTGGATACGGAGTTGATTGCGCTTCGGGCTAAAAAACAATTGGCAGAGGCGCGTTTGAATCTGGTGTTGGATCGGTCTCCGCAAAGTCCTCTGGGCGCGCCGCCGGATACTATTGGTCTTTCGAGTGTGCCGTTGACGGTTGATGTCTTGCAGGCGCAGGCCGATGAGGCACATCCATCTCTGAAGGCAATGGAGCAATCGATTTTGATGTGGCAGGCGCAGGTTGAGGTCGCACAAAAAAATCTTTGGCCGGATATGACGGTGAATTTGGGGTATCGCCAGCGCGTGTTTATGCCCAATGATCCAGTGAAAGGAAGCGATTTTATATCTGTTGGCGTCGGCATTCCATTGCCCGTGTTTGGCGGGCGCAAGCAACGCCAGCAGATTGCAGAAGCGCGGGCCAATATGCGAGAGGCTGAGGCTCAAAAGGCCGCTGAACGCCAGGGGATTCACTACGAGATTCAGCGTCTAATTATCGAGGCCAGACAGCACCGAGAAAGTGCCGAGTTGTTTCGCACGGCGATGTTGCCTCAAGCAGGGCAGTCGCTGGCGTCGGCGTTGTCGGGGTATCGGGTGGATAAGGTGGATTTTTTGACTTTGTTGAACAATCAGATGACGCTGTTGAATTTTGAGATCGCACATTATCGACATGTGATTGAGCATGAAAAGCGGGTGGCAGATCTGGCGGCGGCGGTGGGGCGTTAGGTGTAAGGTAGGGGCAGGCTCCTGTGCCTGCCCTCTAACAAGGAGTTGAGATATGAAATACCTCCTTCCAATTTTAGCATTGATCGCGGTATTGATCGCGGGATTTGTTGGCGGAGTCTGGATTTCGGGAGATACGCATACAGAGCAGGTGCAGGCGTTGAAAACATATATTTGTCCGATGCACCCGACAGTGGTATCGGATAAGCCCGGGTCTTGTCCCATTTGTGGTATGGATCTGGTGAAAAAGGAGGCTGATGCGTCGTCAGCGCAAAGTGGAAATGTGCAGATCGATCCCACGACGATTCAGAATATTGGTGTGAAGACAATGGTGGTGAAGAAACAGCCTTTGAGGCGCACGGTGCGCGCGGTGGGCAGGGTGGATTATGACGAGACGCGAATTATGGATGTGAATAGCAAGATCGCCGGGTGGGTTGAGCAGTTATATGTGGATTATACCGGTCAGTGGGTGGAAAAGGGGCAGCCTTTGCTCGCGCTTTATAGCCCTGAACTGGTCGCGGCGCAGGAGGAGTATTTGACGGCTCTGAATTATGCGGAGAGAATGCGCGATGGTGCGGCTCGAGATGTGGCGCGCAGTGCCGATGACCTGCTCGCTGCTGCGCGGCAAAGATTGTTGTATTGGGATATTTCGGCGGGGCAGATTGCGGAGTTGGAAAAGACGCGACAGGTTGGGCGAACAATGCCCATTCTGGCGCCTCGGTCGGGCATTGTGACGCACAAAGATGTGCTGGAGGGCGCGTACATCGGGTCGGGGCAACATCTGTATCGCATTGCGGATCTGTCGGTGGTGTGGATTTATGCAGATGTGTATGAATACGAGATGCCATGGATTTCCAAAGGGCAGCGCGCAGAGGTGTCGCTGTCTTATTTGTCGGGCGAGCAATTTGAAGGCAAAGTGGATTATATTTTTCCGTTTATGAATGAAAAGACGCGCACGGTTCAGGTGCGGATGGTTTTTGACAATGCAGATGGTGCGTTTAAACCGGATATGTATGCCGATGTGGTGATTCGTCCTGAGGTTGCGCGTAAGGGTGTTGTGATACCCGCTCAGGCAGTGATCCATTCGGGGACGCGCAGGGTTGTTGTGATGGCCCAGGGAGACGGCAGGTTTGAACCGCGCGAGATTCACATCGGGGTCGAGGCCGAAGATGGCTATGAGGTGCTGCGCGGGCTAAATCCGGGGGAAGAGATTGTGACTTCGGCGCAATTTTTGATTGATTCGGAGAGCAATTTGAAGGCTGCACTGGCGGGGATGCGTGGGGATGTTGGTGGACATGGTGGGCATTGAAGTGCGCATTTTAATGGAGCTATAACGCGATGTTAAATCGAATTATTGAAGCGAGTGTGAAGAATCGATTTCTGGTGGTGATCGCCACTTTGATGGTGATTGGATGGGGGGTGTATGCGATGCTGAATACGCCACTGGATGCGATTCCCGATTTGTCGGATGTGCAGGTGATCGTGTTTAGCGAATATCCGGGGCAGGCGCCGCAGGTGGTGGAAGATCAGGTGACGTATCCGCTGACGACGGCGATGTTGTCCGTTCCTTATGCAAAGACGGTGCGGGGATATTCGTTTTTTGGCCTGTCTTATGTGTATGTGATTTTTGAGGATGGAACGGATATGTACTGGGCGCGCAGTCGGGTGTTGGAGTATCTCAATTCCGCGTCTGATAGATTGCCACAGGGGGTGACGCCGAAGCTGGGGCCAGATGCGACGGGGGTGGGCTGGGTTTATCAATATACGGTGCTGGATACGACTGGAAGACATGATCTTTCAGAATTGAGGTCGATTCAGGATTGGTATTTGCGATATGAGTTGAGCAGTGTACAGGGTGTGTCGGAAGTGGCGTCTGTGGGTGGATTTGTGAAGCAGTATCAGGTGGTTGTGGATCCCAATCGCTTGCTGGCATACAATATTCCCTTACAGAAGATTCGGACGGCGATTCAGCGCAGCAATAATGACGTGGGAGGGCGGCTGGTCGAATTGGCGGAGACGGAATTTATGGTGCGCGGGTTGGGGTATATCCAGTCTTTGGCGGATATCGAGCAGATTGCCCTTGGCGTGGGTGAACACGGTACGCCAATTCGTGTAAAAGATGTTGCGACTGTGCAGGTGGGGCCAGAACTCAGAAGGGGATTGGCGGAGTGGAATGGCGAGGGGGAGGTGGTGGGGGGTATTGTGGTGATGCGGTATGGGGAAAACGCGCTCAAAGTTATTGATCGGGTGAAAGAGAAGATGAAGTCGCTCAAACCCGGTCTTCCCGAAGGTGTGGTGGTGATCGCCAATTACGACCGCTCGGCACTTATCTTGCGTGCGGTTGATCATTTGCAGAATAAGCTGATTGAAGAGATCGCGGTGGTGGCTGTGGTGTGTATTGTTTTTTTACTTCATTTTCGCAGTGCTTTTGTAGCTGTTTTCACGTTGCCGATGGGGATTTTAATAGCGTTTGCCGCGATGCATCACCAGGGTGTCAATTCGAATATTATGTCACTTGGCGGTATTGCGATTGCCATTGGAGCGATGGTGGATGCAGCTATTGTGATGATCGAAAATGCACACAAGCATATTGAACGCGATGGAGGTACAAAGTCGCACAGTGAAATGATTATTGCCGCTTCAAAAGAGGTGGGTCCTGCGCTGTTCTTTTCGCTGTTGATTATTACGCTGTCGTTTTTGCCGGTTTTTGCGCTGGAGGCGCAGGAAGGGCGGTTGTTTAAGCCGCTCGCATATACCAAAACTTATGCTATGGCGGCGGCGGCATTTTTGGCGATTACGGTTGTGCCGGTGCTGATGACTTTTTTTGTGCGCGGCAAAATTCGGTCTGAGTCGGAGAATCCCATCAGTCGCGTTTTGATTTATCTGTATCGACCCGTGATTGATTGGGTGTTGCGAAATCGGGTGCTGACTATGGTGTTGGGTGGGCTGGTGTTGTTTGTGACTGTGTTTCCCTTTCGCGATATGGTGGTGTCGCGTTTTTCGGATCGACCGCAGAGTTTGACTTATAAGGCACTGGTGAAATTGGACGCGCTGTTTCCTATGGAAAAAATTGGATCTGAATTTATGCCGCCTCTGTACGAGGGCGATTTGTTGTATATGCCCACGACATTGCCGGGGATATCGATTACGAGAGCGCGGGCGTTGTTGCAACAGACGGATAAGATCATTCGCACTTTTCCAGAAGTTGAACATGTATTTGGCAAAATTGGTCGGGCAGAGACTGCGACAGACCCGGCGCCGTTGTCGATGATTGAGACGACGATTATGCTCAAGCCCGAGTCCGAGTGGCGAGAAGGCATGACGCCTCAAAAATTAATTCGAGAATTGAACCAGGCGGTAAAATTTCCGGGACTGACCAATGCGTGGACTATGCCGATTAAGACGCGCATCGATATGCTTTCAACGGGTATTAAGACGCCTGTGGGTATCAAGGTCGTGGGAGATGATCTGGAGACATTGCAGATGTTGGGCGAGAAAATCGAAACGGTGGTGCGCGATCTGCCGGGTACGCTGAGTGTGTTTGCCGAGCGCGCTGTGGGTGGCAATTATCTGGATTTTGAGATCAATAGGCAGGCTGCTGCGCGTTATGGGCTGACGGTTGGGGATGTGCAGGATGTTATTATGTCTGCATTGGGCGGGATGAATATCACGCATACTGTGGAGGGTTTGGAACGCTATCCGGTGAATTTGCGTTATGGGCGAGAGTTGCGCGACAATTTGCCCGCGCTTCGGCGCGTGCTGGTGCCCACGCCGATGGGGGCGCAGATTCCCATTGGACAGTTGGCAGATCTTCGCATTCGGAAGGGTCCACCGGGTATTAAGAGCGAGAATGCGCGGTTAAATGCGTGGGTCTATGTCGATATTGAAGGCGTGGATGTGGGGACTTATGTCGCGCGGGCGCAACAGGCGGTACTGGAGCAGGTGCAGATGCCACCTGGGTACACCGCGATTTGGAGTGGTCAGTATGAATATATGTTGCGGGCAGAGAAAAAGCTGAAGGTTGTAGTGCCCGTGACGCTGGCGATCATTTTTCTGCTGTTGTATCTGAATTTTAGAAATGTGGCTGAGAGCGCGATTGTGATGCTTTCTCTGCCCTTTGCACTGGTCGGTGGGATATGGTTGATGTATATTTTGGATTACGATATGAGCATTGCCGTTGGTGTTGGGTTCATCGCGCTGGCGGGATTGGCTGCCGAGACGGGGGTGGTGATGCTGATTTATCTGGATCAGGCTTATGAGAGTATCAAACGCGAAAAAGGCGATGTGTTGACGCTAACAGACTTAAATCAGGCGGTGATGTCCGGCGCTGTGGGGCGGGTGCGGCCCAAGTTGATGACGGTGTTTTCAACGATGGCTGGTCTGTTGCCGATTATGTGGTCAACGGGCACGGGGTCCGAGGCGATGAAGCGCATTGCAGCGCCTATGGTGGGGGGGATGGTGTCATCGACGATTTTGACGCTGTTGGTGATTCCGGCGATTTATGCGTTGTGGAAAGAGAAGAGATAGGGGTGGTGCCTTGTGTAGAGGTAAAACCCAAAATTATTCACTTATCAGGAGGTGTGTTATGAAGTCTCGTATTTTCGCATTATTGGTCATTGGCGCGATAGGCATGGCGGGATGGGTTGGCTGTGCGTCAAAGTCGGAGGCGACGACTGTCGAGGTGAAGTTGTCAACGATGCAGTGCTCTATGTGCTCGAATACTGTGGAGAAAGCGCTGAAAAAGGTCGATGGCGTTCAGAGCGTGGCAGTTGATCTGGAGGCCAAAACAGCGAAGGTGACTTTTGATGACAAGGTGACCAGTGTTCCCGCTTTGGAGCAGGCTGTTGTCAAGGTGGGTTATGCGGCTAATGACAAAAAGGCCGATTCCGATGCGTATGCCCAGTTGCCCTCTTGCTGTAAAATTCAGTGAGTGTTAATCTGCCGACGGCAAAGCCCCGGATGTTTTGATACATTCGGGGCTTGTTTTTTAGAGAGCCGGCGATGTGATACGCAGAGGTTGGGAGGTTCTTTGAATCAGTTGTTGAATTATTCGCGGGTGATGAGTATATTCGATTTGAAATATTCTTCGGTCTGGCGAGATACCTGGATATGCAGGTTAAAGGAGGGGTTTATGGCTCTTACAATGACAGATCAGCAGGAGAAAGATTTTGATGAAAAGGGATTTATTATTCTCGAGGATTTTTTTACTCAGGACGAGGTCAATCGGCTTCTGCTGGCTATTGACGAGGTGGCAGAGCGGGTTCGAGATGCCGAGGAGTTGGGGCCTGATGAGCCTTTTGCCGTGCGCAATGCCCTGTCGCAGCACGAGGCTTTTCTCGATTTGATCGATCATCCGCGGATGTTGCCTCTGGTGGTGGATGCGATTGGATGGAATATTCAGATCAGAACTACGCACCTGGACTATCGACCACCGTATCCCGAGGGTTTGAAAGCAGGTGATGTTGGTGTTGGAAAGGGCGAAGATCAGGCGGTTGGGTACCGCAATGTGGCATGGCATCCCGATTTGGCGAGCGATATGTTGTTTCTGGGACCTTCGCTCGATGGACGTCTCCCGTTTATGGAGATCAAGGTTTTTTACGTGCTTTACGATATGACCGAATCCAATTGTGGCAATCTGTGGTTGGTGCCGGGCAGTCACAAGCGCAAGCCCGAAGAATTGCGGGAAATGGGGCGCGAGGTCAATCCAGAAGAGGCGGTTGAACTCAAGTTGCGGGCTGGTTCTGCGGTGTTGTGGCGAACCGCTGTTTGGCATTGCGTGGGGCCCAATTTGTCGAGAAAAACGCGAAAGATTATGCATGTGGGATATAATTACCGGTGGCTTCGTCCGACTGATTATATCGAGCAGGATATCGAGCTTATTGAACGGAGTTCGCCGGTTCGGCGTCAGTTGTTGGGCGCGCTGGCATCGGGAGAAAACCCGCTGGGACCAGAACCAGATTTTCACCCTTCGTCACAATACTGGTTGACAAAAAATTGGGATGATGTTCCGTTGCGAGCGTGGTCACAGGCGCGAGCTTAAATATTAAAAAAATAAAACCCCAGGAGCGTGCTTCTGGGGTTTGTGGTGTGTCAGGAGTTATTTTTAAATCTTAGGGGGATCAAATTTGTAGCCGACGCCGCGCACTGTGGTAATGGCTTTGCCGGATTCGCCGAGTTTGGAGCGCAAGCGGCGAATGTGGACATCAACGGTGCGCATGCCGCCGTAATAGTCATAGCCCCAGATGCTGTCGAGCAGGTCTGATCGGGTAAATACGCGGGCCTCGTGGGTGACCAGATGTTTGAGTAGTTCGTATTCTTTGAGTGTGAGTTCGACAATGCTGCCCTTGACGCGCACTTCGTAGCGTGCCATATTGATGACGAGGTCATCTATTTTGAGGGTGTGGTCGTCGGGGGGATGGTCGTCGTTCCAAAGGGCCAGGCGCAGGCGTGCTTCGAACTCGCGCAGGCTGTAGGGCTTGATGACAAAATCTGAAATACCGAGTGAAAAATCGAGATTGAGTGCGGTCATTTCATCGGTGATGACGAGCAGGGAACAGTCGTTGGCAGGAGGCTGTTGTTGAAGGTGCGCAATGGCCTGTGCGAGGCGATCGAGAGAGGATTCGGGGTCAATAATGGTCAAATCAATGCCATTGGCGGGTATGGGAGGCAAATTGCTCCGCCCGCGCAGGATCACATGTTCAACCTGATGCCCGATGTATTCGAGGTCTGATTTGAGACGCGCGCCGTAGGCTTCGTCTGCGAGAAGAAGAATAGTTGCCATTTAAGAGAGAAAATAAAGAGGAAACAGGATGTTACGCAGTTTAATACGCCCGTCCCTAATAGCATTACTCAGGGCTGGAAGATATTGCAAATTAGTGGCCTCATGGTATTTTGTCAAGGCGTATATCAGAATACGTGTGCGGGCGTTTGAAAGAAATTAACACAATACCTCCATCATTTTTTATTAAAAACCGTCTCAGGAGCACGTGATGTCTTCACCCCATGCAATCGTCCATCCCGCCTTCAGGCCATCCATCATGGGCAGAAATGGCGTGGTCACATCGGGACACCATCTCGCTTCTCAAGCAGGTATCCAGATCATGATGGCCGGAGGCAATGCCATTGATGCCGCCATTGCTACAGCCGCTGCGCTCGGCGTGGTTGAACCGCAATCTTCAGGCGCAGGCGGCGATGGATTTATCTTGATCTATTCCGCCAAAACAGGTGCGGTATCCGCTATCAATGCCACTGGCGCAGCCCCAACAGGCGCGACCAGAGAGTTTTATCTCAAACGCGGTGGCATCCCGATGAAAGGTATTCTGAGTGTTTCCATCCCCGGCCTGGTAGATGGCTGGCTCGTTGCTCACGAGCGTTTTGGTACGCGCCCGCTCGACGATATTTTTGCGCCGGCAATCGCCCTTTGTGAAGATGGTTTTCCGCTCAGTCACAAATTGGCGGACAGCTTGCGGGGGGAAACAAAACGCTTTGCATCCGATTCATATACGCGGGCGGTCTTCACCAATGATGGTCGGCCCCTCAGTCCCGGAGATATCGTCTATCAGAAAGACCTGGGTAAGACCTTGCGGATAATCGGTTCAGAAGGACGCGACGCCTATTGCACGGGTGAAATAGCCCGGGCACTTGTTGCATTCAGCCAGTCGCGAGATGGGTTGCTCACCGAAGCCGATTTGAAGAACCATCGCGCCCGCATTCTCGATCCCATTGCCGTGACCTACAAAGGTTATACCGTATATGAAACGCCGCCCAATTCGAGTGGGCATATCTTACTTCAAGAACTCAATATCGTCGAAAATTTTGATCTTGGGGCACTGGGCTGCAATACTGCCGAGAGTATCCATCTTATGGTCGAAGCCAAAAAACTCGCTTTTGCAGACCGCGAAAAATACGTGGCCGATCCAGATTGGGTCAATGTGCCAATTGAAGGACTTCTCTCGAAAGATTATGCAAAAGAACGCGCTTCATACATCGACCTCGAACGCGCTGCTGCCCACGTCCCTTTCGGTATCCCGGAATCGGTCGAAGATACCACCTGTTTCTGCGTTGCCGATAGCGAGGGCAACGCGGTTTGTCAACTGCAGAGTATTCAATCTGGCTGGGGGTCAAGTCTTATTGCGGGTGATACTGGTATTCTCCTCAACAACCGTATGACTTACTGGCATCTCGAAAAAGATCATCCCAATTGTCTGATGCCCGGCAAACGGGTTCGCCACACGATGAACCCCGTTATTGTAACCAGGGACAACAAACCCGTTTTGATATGCGGCACGCCGGGCGCAGATACACAGGTGCAGACCAATTTGCAACTGGTGACACATATTCTGGAATTTGGCATGACACCACAAGAGGCAGTTGAAGCCCCTCGCTGGCGTTCACTGCAAAACCCTATGGAATCCACTGTTCCCCATACTTGCGAAGACGCGCTTCAACTCGAAAGTCGTTTTCCCGACACCATCCGCCAGACTCTCAGCCAGAAAGGTCACGACCTTCGCATCCTCTCAGATTGGGGTGGGCCGGGGAATGCTCAGGCTATTCAGATCAATCCCGAAACCGGTGCCCTGATGGGCGGTTCAGACCCCAGGCGAGATGGATATGCCATTGCTTTTTAAGAAGGAATAACTATGAAAATCGAAGATATTCGCGCAGTTGCTGTCAATATTACTCCCGTTCAAAAAACAGAACCTCGCGTTCCGAAGTTGCCCACAGATGGTTTTATCAGCCCTATGGCGCGATATCCCGAATTTAAAAAATCGAAGTGGAATCCAAATTGGACTCGCACGGCCTGTGTCGTGACTGCGCAAGACGGCACATGGGGAGTTGGTTTTACCAATCACAGTGGGCCGGTGCTCAGTATTATCAACGATCACTTCGCCCCTTTGCTCGAAGGGCAAAATTGCATGGCGACCGAAAAGCTGTGGGACATGATGCGCCGCGCTTCTTCGCCTTATCATACGGCGGGTTTGTCCAGCTATGCCATCAGTGCTGTGGATAATGCCTTGTGGGACTTGAAAGGAAAAATTTTGCAGCGTCCTGTTTACGAGCTTTTGGGCGGTCCGCAAAAAGACAAAATTTTCTGTTATGCCAGCAATACAGATATATCTTATGGTACGGAAAATAGCATTGAATGGTTTCTCGAATTGGGTTTTAAGGCGGTCAAGCTCTTTGCGCGATATGGGCCGGAGTCCGGTATTGAGGGGATAAACAAGACAGAAGAACTCGTTGCAAAAACGCGCGAGCAGATCGGCGATGATGTCGAACTCATGCTCGATGCGTGGATGTCGCTCAATGTCGAATACACAGTTCGCCTCGTTGAAGTCCTGAAACCGTATCGCCTCAAGTGGCTTGAAGACTACGTGTTGCCCGAAGATATGGAAAGCTATATGAAGGTGCGCCAACGCGTCCCCGGGCAAATCCTCGCAACGGGCGAACACTGGTACACCATCCATCCCTTTGCCACAGCCGCGAGCCAGGGGCTTGTCGATATTTTGCAACCCGATATTCAGTGGGCTGGTGGTATCACGGCCTTGATGAGGATATGCCATATTGCCGAGGCGCACGGGCTAACGGTCATCAGCCACGCGGGTATGAATTATCCCTACGGGCAGCACCTTTCTTATGCTATGCCGGCGATACAGTGGGGCGAGCGCTCTGAAGGGGTATCACCTCCGGGCGTTCCTCTGGAAGAACGCGTTGCACTGCCGGGAACCCCTGTGATCAAAGACGGTTATCTCATTCCGAGCGATGCTCCTGGCTTTGGTATTGAAATTACGAAAGACTGGTTGGAACAAAGGGCCGTTTGACCATTGGAGACAATATGGCGCAAGAGTGGAAACATTTGCTCAACTTTCGCTGCACTCGCTGTGGAAATTGTTGTCGAGACCCCATTGTTCTGGTTACTGACGAAGATGTGCGCCGCATTATTGATGGTACAAATCAGGCCGCTTATGATATTGTCGATTTTTATAAGCCCAGCGAAATTGAATGGGGCGAAGACCAGCCTGGCTGGATACGTTTGAAGTCTGGCCAGCGCGTTATGGGATTGCGTAGAACCGAGAGCGGATGTCAATATTTGGGCGAAGACGATTTGTGTACCATTTATGACTATCGCCCAGTGACCTGTCGAAGGTATCCATTTGATCTCGAGTTTGACGAAAATGACGATATCGAGTTGCTCAGTATTAACCAATCTACCGATTGTCCGTATGAACTCGATGGGTACAATCCATTGGGCGAAATCAAGGCCATTGCAAAATGGGAAGCGTGGGAAGAAGAACCCTATTATGCCAAAGTTGAAGCGTGGAACGCGCGTAAAAAGGCAGGTGGCAAAAAGACATTTCTCAAATTTATTGGGTTGGAGTAAAACTGTCTGAATTAGTATGGAAGATAGTCTATGGGGCATACTATTTTTAATCGCGCTGAAAAATTTATCTATAACAATGCGCGACTGCTCGAGCGGCAGTTGTTTGCATTTCATTTCAAAGGTGGTTCGCGAGAGCAGGTACTCACAGTGCTTTCCGCGTATCAAAACGCAGATGGCGGATTTGGGCATGCGCTTGAACCGGATATTCGCTGTCCAGATGGAATATTACCTGGCAAGCCGTGAGTCCGAGTTGCGAACTCGAATGGCGCGGTTGGGTGACGTTGGGGACACTGCTCACGCTGCGGGCGAATGGGCGGTTAAGATTGTAATATAGAGGCATTATAATGTTGATTGCCAAGATAGAAGGACACTACCATTTTCTCAAGGGTATTGACCCTTATTCGTGTGGTGTTATTGCCGACCCCGGCTGGGAGATCGTCCATGTCACTCTGGAACAGGTCCTGCCTTGGCGCGAGGGCTTTGACCGGGTCGAGGCGCATTTACGGGAGGTCGGGCGGGATCGGCAGGCATTGTGTGGCATGGAGTTGCGCTCGCCAGCACCTTTTACCATGGCGGGGTTTATTGCCTTCAATCGGGATTATTGTCGGGTGCTCAGAGATTGGGATCTGTACGTGGGGGAATTGAATCCAGTGGCTCGCACCAATGTGGCACCGCTGTTCGATCCGCCCGGGGAGCCGATGCTGCACGCATTTTCCTATACGGTGCCGGCAGCGGCCAATACTCCCCGGACTTTGGTGGTCGCCGGTGCCGGGGAATTGCGCGAGGGGATGCTTGTAGAGCAGGGTATTATCCGCAGTGGAGATACCAGTGAAGGAGCTATGCGAGAGAAAGTTAGTTATGTGGTGGATGTAATGGCAGAGCGCCTGTTCGGCCTGGGTGGATCGTGGGGGCTGATCAATGCTGTGGATGTGTACACTGTGCATCCTCTGGACGGGCTGTTAGAGGATATTTTGTTCAATCGCATGGGACCTGCTCGGCGGCACGGCCTTCGCTGGCACTTTACCCGGCCGCCAGTGGTCGATATTGAATTTGAGATGGATATGCGCGGGGTGCGTCGGGATCTGGTGATATAGGACTATAGGTAGGAACGGGGTGGTCTGACTGCGAAATGATATTTTTTCTTGACATATTCCACTGAGATTGCGTAAGTTATTCAATCTAAAATACATTATTACTTCTATTCCCAAGTCTTCTATTATGCGCTCAATTTCCACATTGGCGATTTTCACAATGCGAAGCGGTGTACAACTGCGACAGCAGTTCACCGGTGTACAACTGCACACCCGATCTTCGCGCCTTTCTATTGCAGGACGAGTACCTCTGCTCATTCTGCACCTTCTCCTGCTCGTGAGCCTTTCTCTACCCATTCTCGCTCATTAGTCTCTGGCTCTTTCCCCAACTCTTGCGACAACGCCCATAAACGGATAGAGCCTGTGACTTTACTCATAGGTCGTTGTCACCTCATGTATTCAGGAAATGTTTAATGGCCCAAAAACACACGATAAGTGCCCTGGTCGAAAATCATTTTGGCGTTCTGTGTCGCGTTGCTGGTCTTTTCTCCAGTCGCGGATTCAATATCGATAGTCTGTCTGTTGGTGAGACAGAAGACCCGAGTATTTCTCGCATGACCATTGTCGTCGGTGGCGATGATAGCGTGCTCGAGCAAGTGGTCAAGCAATTGGATCGCGTTATTGATGTTATTCGCGTGATCGATATTACACAGGGCGCATTTGTCGAACGCGAACTCATGTTGATCAAAGTCAAAGCCGATACAACAACACGCGCAGAAATCATCCAAATTGCCGAAGTGTTTCGCGCACATATCGTCGATGTGTGTCCCAGGTCGATGACCATAGAGGTTACGGGCAAAAATGATAAAATTCAGGCTATCATTGGCATGCTCAGTTCTTTTGGCATCGAAGAAATCGCACGCACAGGCACGGTTGCCCTGTTGCGAGATTCCGCTATATAATAAGGAGGTGATGCAGATGGATCCCGATCTCGGTGATCTTACCGAAGAACTCGTTCTTGTTTGGCAGATGGAAAAAGACAGCCAGAGCGTTCCATCTGCCCATTTCCACTTCGATTCTGGCATGTGTTAAGGAAAAAAAATGTCAAACGCCAAAAACAAAGACCGCGTCATTATTTTTGATACTACTTTGAGAGATGCGGAACAGACGCCGGGGGCTACGCTCGCGTTGCGCGAAAAAGTTGAAATTGCCCATCAACTCGCGCGGCTCAATGTCGATGTTATCGAGGCCGGATTTCCCATATCGTCCGATCAGGACTTTAATGCTGTGCGGCGTATTGCACTCGAGGTCGAAGGCCCTGTTATTTGCGGTCTGTCCCGCGCAATTTTCAAAGATATTGACCGCGCAGGCGAAGCCCTGAAAGACGCGCCAAGACCGCGCATACACACGTTTATTGGCACTTCGCCGCTCCATATTTCCATGGTTGGCAAAACGCCCGATCAGGTCTTGCAAATGGCCGTTGATGCGGTTGCACGAGCCAAATCGCATTGCGAGGATGTGGAATTTTCGCCAATGGATGCTGCGCGTACAGAGCCGCAGTATCTCCTCGATGTTATCGAAGCTACCATCGAAGCGGGTGCGACAACGATCAATATTCCCGATACCGTGGGCTACGCAGTACCCGACCAGTTTGGTCGCATTATTCGCAATATTTGCGAGAAAGTGTCCAATGTCGATCAGGCTATTATCAGTGTCCACTGCCACGACGATTTGGGCATGGCGACTATCAATGCTCTCGAGGCACTCAGAAATGGCGCGCGTCAGGTCGAATGCACCGTCAATGGGTTGGGTGAACGCGCGGGCAATACCTCGCTTGAGGAAGTGGTCATGGCCGTCAAAACGCGCGGGGATTATTTCGATCTCTATACGGATATCAAAACGCGCGAAATCGTAAACACAAGCCGTCTGGTCAGCCGCCTTATGGGTATTGTCGTTCCGCCCAACAAGCCCATTGTAGGAGCCAACGCATTTGCACATAGTTCTGGTATTCATCAAGACGGGGTGCTCAAAGACCGCGAAAATTTTGAAATTATCGATCCCAGGTCTGTGGGATGGGAAGAATCGAGCATTGTGCTCACGGCGCGTTCTGGTCGCCACGCATTGCGCCATCGCCTGGAAGAACTCGGCTTTAAGCTCAGTCAGGATGAATTGAATATCGCTTATGAGCGATTTGTCAAAGTCGCCGACAAGAAGAAGGAAGTTTATGACGAAGACCTCATGGCTATTGTGGAAGATGAAATTCGAGACTTTCCCGTGCGTTTCGCGCTCGACTATTTGCATACTGTGAGCGGTACTGGCACGGTTCCCTCTGCAACGGTTCGCATTGGCATTGACGGCAAAAACCACGTTCAGGAGTCTGCCTGGGGCGATGGGCCGGTAGATGCAACGTATCGGGCAATTAAGAAAGCCACGGATCATACAAATACAAAAGTGGAAGACTATACTATCCGCGGTGTTACCGGGGGTGCCGAAGCGATGGGAGAAGTCACGGTCAATGTGTCGTGCAATGGTCGCATAGCCAGGGGCCGCGGCGTTTCAACCGATATTATTGAAGCCAGTGCCAAAGCTTTTCTCGACGCTCTCAATCGCCTGGCGATTCAGCAAGACAGTCACAAAGAGCGAGAACCAACCGTTTAGTATCATGGACGCAGATGGACGCAGATGAAATGTAGGGGCAGTGCGTTGTGCCTGCCCGTCTGTGGTTCCATAGGATTTTAAGAAAAGAGGCCATAGATGGGTCAAAGTTTATTTCGCAAAGTTTGGGACGCGCATGCGGTGCGAACGTTGCCATCGGGGCAAACGCAGTTGTTTATCGGCCTGCACCTCGTTCACGAGGTTACCAGCCCGCAGGCTTTTGATATGCTCAGAGAGCGCGGTCTCACTATTGCATATCCAGAACGCACTTTTGCCACGGTCGATCACATTGTGCCCACAAGCGATGTTGCCCGTCCATTCGCCGACGAGATGGCTGAGGACATGATGCTCGCTATCGAAGAAAATGCCCGACAGTTCGACCTTTCTTTTTTTGGTCTCGACGACGAGCGTCAGGGTATTGTCCACGTTATCGGTCCCGAACTGGGTCTGACACAGCCGGGCATGACCATTGCCTGCGGCGATAGCCACACTTCAACGCACGGAGCTTATGGCGCCATTGCATTTGGCATTGGCACCTCGCAGGTGCGCGATGTGCTCGCTACGCAGTGCCTGTCAATAGACCCCCTCAAAGTGCGCCGCATTGAGGTATCCGGCACGCTGGGCAACGGGGTTTACGCCAAAGATGTTATTCTCAATATCATCCGCAATCTCGGCGTAAAAGGCGGCACGGGCTATGCTTACGAATATGCCGGGTCCGCTATTGAAGCTATGGATATGGAAGCGCGTATGTCGGTGTGCAATATGTCCATTGAAGGCGGCGCGCGCGCGGGGTACGTGAATCCCGATCAAACGACTTATGACTATCTGCGGGGACGCACTTATGCACCTTCGGGAGAAGCCTTTGATCGCGCGGTTTCCTGGTGGCGTTCTATGGCTTCCGATGTCGATGCCGATTACGACGATGTTTATCACCTCGATGGCTCTGCCCTCGAGCCTACCGTGACATGGGGCATCACGCCGGGGCAGGCCCTTTTCGTATCAGAAAAAGTGCCGGCTTTGACGGATCTGCCAGATGATGAGCGCGATGTTGCCGCCGAAGCATATGATTATATGGACTTAAAGCCAGGCACGGCCATATCTGGTATGCCCATTGACGTGGCGTTTGTGGGTTCGTGTACCAACAGCCGTATCTCCGACCTCAGAGAAGCTGCCAGAGTTGTCAAGGGCAATAAGGTGGCCGATGGCGTCAAAGCACTGGTTGTGCCGGGGTCCAAATCCGTTCTCAAGACAGCTGAAGCGGAAGGCTTGCACCACATCTTTGAAGATGCAGGCTTTGAATGGCGCGGTGCGGGGTGCTCGATGTGTTTGGCTATGAATCCCGACAAATTGCAGGGACGCGAAGTATGTGCGTCGTCGAGCAATCGCAATTTCAAAGGGCGTCAGGGTAGCCCCACAGGGCGCACGCTCTTGATGAGTCCCGCAATGGTTGCAGCCGCGGCCATCGCCGGTGAGGTTATTGACGTACGCGCTATGTGAAAGAAGGGTTATTTATGAATTCATCTGTGATCCAGTATGTAGAAGGACGCGTGATTCCCGTTCGGGGAAATGACATCGATACCGATCGCATTATTCCCGCGCGGTATCTTCGCGCTATTACGTTTGATGGCCTGGGTGAGCACGCCTTTGAAGACGACCGCAAATCAAATCCCGATCACCCATTTGATGATCCGCGCTATCAGGGCGCATCCATACTCATCGCCAATGGCAATTTCGGGTGTGGGTCTTCGAGAGAACACGCGCCCCAGGCTCTGATGCGCTGGGGGATTTGTGCCATTGTCGGCGAATCTTTTGCCGAAATTTTTCTGGGCAATTGCACGGCTATGGGCATGCCTTGTCTGACGGCCTCAACCGAGGATATTGTCAAAATACAGGACGCAGCCGAAGCAGATCCGCAACGGGAAATGGCGATTGATCTCAAAGAAAAAAAATTGACATTTGGCGATATCGAAGTCGATCTCCAAATTGCCGAAGGCAATCGGCTCCAACTCATCGAAGGCGCGTGGGATGCAACGGGCATGCTCCTCGAAGGCCGCGGTGCGGTGCGGGAGGTTGCCAATAAACTTCCCTATGTTACGGGCTTTTAACCTTTTTTACGCCCGCATCTCGCGGGCTTTTTTGCGAGTTATTATGCATACGCATATACAAATCTACGATTCGACCCTTCGAGACGGCGCGCAGGCCGAGGGTATTTCATTTTCCGCCGAAGATAAGACCATGATCGCGCAGTATCTCGATGCGATGGGCATTCACTATGTTGAAGGCGGTTGGCCCAATCCGACGAATCCCAAGGATCTCGAATTTTTTGACCGCGTGCGCGATCTCGAATTTCACAATACCAAAATTGTCGCATTTGGCAGTACATGCAGGGTTGACAACCCGCCCGAAGACGATCCCACTCTCACCACTTTGCTCAAGGCAGGAACAGAGGTCATCACGCTCTTTGGGAAAAGCTGGACGCTTCATGTAACCGATGTGTTGCGGGCAACACTGGACAAAAACCTGCAAATTATCGTGGATTCTTGCGCCTGGCTCAAGGAAAACGGACGAGAAGTTATTTACGATGCCGAACACTTCTTTGACGGTTATAAAGCCGATCCCGAATACGCCCTGGAAACTTTGTTGGCAGCGCAAGCAGGCGGGGCCGAGGTGCTCGTCTTGTGCGATACTAATGGCGGCACGATGCCGTATCAGATACAGGAGATCATCAGTGCCATTCAGCCCAGGCTCGATGTGCCTTTGGGCATTCATACACATAACGATGCGGGAATGGCCGTGGCCAATAGCATTGTCGCACTCGAAATGGGTGCCACGCATGTGCAGGGGACTATCAATGGCTATGGGGAACGCTGTGGCAATGCCAACCTGTGTTCGGTGATTCCCAATATTGAATTTAAGTTGGGGATGAAAGCTATTGGCGCGAAAAATCTGAAAAAACTCATGGAATTATCGCGTTTTGTCAGCGAAATCGCCAATGTTTATCACGACCACCGCCAACCTTATGTGGGCGAGAGTGCTTTTGCACACAAAGCGGGTGTTCACGTAGATGCGATGCTCAAACAACCCACCACGTATGAGCATTGCGATGCAGAAGCTGTGGGCAACCAGCGCCGTTTTCTCCTTTCAGAACAATCGGGCGGCGGGGCTGTTGCAGCAAAATTGCACCATCTTATTCCGGGCCTGGACAAACGCCATCCAACCGTCCAAAAGTTGCTGCAAAAAATTAAGCAACTCGAATACGAAGGCTATGTTTTTGAAGCCGCCGAAGCGTCGTTTGAAATTCTCGCCCGTCAGATATTGGGCAGTATTCGCAAACCGTTCAAACTCATCAATTACAGGACGATCAATCGCAAAAGTGTTGCAGGCTCTGAAGTAGAAGCCATTGTGAAAATAGAGATTGACGGACAGATCTACCACACGGTTGGCGAAGGCGATGGTCCTGTTAATGCCCTCGACTCGGCATTGCGCCTGGCACTTGAAAGCGTGTATCCCACGCTCAAAGATGTGCGTCTCGAAGACTACAAAGTGCGCGTGTTATCCAGTGCCGATGGTACGGCGGCCAAAGTGAGGGTGCTGATCGAGTCCTCCGACCGGCGGCGCGTGTGGAATACTGTGGGGGTATCTGAAAATATTATCGAAGCCAGTTGGACAGCACTGGTCGATAGTTTGACTTATAAATTGTTGCTCGACGGCATCATCGCCATCGACTGACCCTTTTCAAAGAGTATCGTATGCAAATCAATTCTCGCCGCATTGAACGCTTGCCGCCCTATGTTTTTCACGAGGTCAATGCCCGCAAAATGTACCTGCGGCGCAAGGGTGTTGATATTATTGATCTGGGCATGGGCAATCCCGACCAGCCGCCGCCGCCACATATTATTGACAAACTCACCGAAGTTGTCCGCGATCCCAAGACGCATGGATATTCGCCATCGGCGGGTCTTCCGGCTTTGAGGCGGGCGATTTGTCGCCATTACAAACGCCGTTTTGACGTTGATCTCGATCCGGAATCAGAAGCCATTGTTACCATCGGATCGAAAGAGGGGTTGGCGCATATTTGTCTCGCGCTTCTCGATCCGGGCGATCTCGCCATTGTGCCAAATCCGGCGTATCCCCTGCATCTCTATGGCGTTGCGATTGCCAATGGCAATGTTTTCAGCTTGCCCTTGCGTCCGGAAAAAGAATTTGTGCCCGATCTGCAAATGATCCCGCGGGAACTGTGGCCCAAACCCAAAGTGATGATTTTCAACTTTCCTCACAATCCTACGACAGCAACTGTCGATATTTCTTTTTTTGAAGAGATTGTGGCTTTTGCCCGCCGCCAAAATATTATTGTTATTCACGACATGGCCTATTCGGATATCGCGTTTGACGATACCCGCGTGCCCAGTCTTTTACAGGTTAAAGGTGCGAAAGAAATCGGTGTTGAATTTTACACCATGTCCAAATCCTATAATATGGCCGGTTGGCGCGTCGGGTTTTGCCTTGGAAATCCAGAGGTCATCAAAGCGCTTTCTATTATCAAAAATTACTACGACTACGGCGTTTTTACCCCTATTCAGGTCGCTGCAATTGCCGCGCTTGATGGCCCGCAAGACTGTGTACAGCAATCGGCCGCTATGTATCAGAGCCGCAGGGATACGCTGGTAGAAGGTCTCAATCGCATCGGGTGGCCCGTCAACAAGCCCAAAGCGTCGATGTTTGTTTGGGCGCCTATTCCAGAAAAATATCGGCATCTCGGTTCTATGAATTTTTCCCTCAAACTCATGGAAGAGGCAGAACTCGCGGTTTCTCCCGGTATTGGGTTTGGCGATATGGGCGAGGGCTATGTACGCATTTCGTTAGTCGAAAATGAACACAGAATCCGCCAGGCTGTGCGCAATGTCAAACGCGCGTTGTTTTAATACGCAGAAAAGCAAACACAGGCTTGTCCCGGTGAAAACAGGGTAATAGATCATGATTACAGAAATCAATATCAATGGCTACCGGCTTCTCGACGAGTTTGAGGCCGATCTCACACAGCTAACAGTGGTAATAGGCGCGAATGCCGTTGGCAAGAGCACGCTGATTGACTGTCTGCAACTGATTGCCCAGTGTAGTACTTTTCCGCTAAATACCGCGATTGGTTGGCATGGGGGGGCAGCATCCCTTCTTACAGTAGGGAATAGGAATCGGCAGTTGGTCTGGAAAATCACTTTTCACAATCCGTTAGAACAGGGAAATTTCTTGGAGTATGGGGTCGTTCTTCACACTGATACACTGGGCCAGATGTACCCGCAATTAGAGGTTCTCGGGACTAAAGAACCAATACCGGGATATGGCGGTCCCTCCATATTGCTGGAGGCAACCCCGGATCGGCGACGAATATTTGACAAAAAACAAGGCCGATTGATACCGTTTGATGACGCGCATCCTGCGCCTAATGTCGTCCGCGAGTCCGATTCGGCGGAAGCCACCTTGAAAAGCGGCCTGCAACAACCCGCACAACAGGAGCCTGCGTTGTTGCTTTCGCAAATGCGCTTCTTCAACGAGTTTCCCGTTCCTTCCTGGGTACGCATTCTATTGGAGAGAATGGCATTTTATCCGGGTTTCGATGTGACACGGTCTTCCGCGCTCCGCACCAGGGCCGCCGATATCAAGCCGGTTACAACATTATCGGCCAACGGCGACAACTTGGGTACCGTGCTGCACGAAATCCTGACCCGATATGATTACCGTTCAGCAGCAGAGGAGTTGCGCGATTTTCTGCGCGTAGCCTATCCCGCATTTGAGGAAATTCATTGCGATACCACGTATGGAACGCCGCCACAAGTGCTCGTTGGAGTGCGCGAGAAGGGCATGTCCCGCTCTATGGAGTTGGGGGAATTATCGGACGGCATGGTGCGTTTCCTTTGTCTGGCGACAGCACTGTTAAATCCACGACCTCCGCTACTGGTGGCGATTGACGAACCGGAATTGGGCTTGCATCCTGGCCTGTTGCCGATTGTAGCTGAGATGATCAAGGTAGCAGCGGAGCGCACACAGGTGCTCGTGACGACACATAGTCCAGACCTGCTCAACTGTTTCGATATAGCCGATGTTGCCGTAATGGCACGGAACGCAGATGATGCAAAGGTCGTGTGGCATCGTCCCGCGAATCGCAAGACACTTGTGCAAATGCTTAAAGATGTTTCAAGCGAAACTCTGGGCGATCTACACCGTTCCGGCGAACTGGAGGCCGGCGTATGAAGGTGTGGGTTTTTGTGGAAGGGGATTCGGAAGTTAAGGCACTGTCGGCATTGTGGAGCAGTTGGACGCAGAAACTCGGCAAGAATGGCTGGGGCATTCAGCTAATCTCTCTCGAAAACAAGTCCAAATATTTCAGAAATATTGGACCCCGAGCGACCGAGAAGTTGTTGCATGATACCAGCGATCTCGCTGTGGGATTACCCGATCTCTACCCAAATCGAGACTATGTGAATACGGAATACAAGCACGACAATTTGAAACAACTTCAAGATGTGCAAACGCAACTCGTAAAACAGAATTTGCAACAGCAGGCCAGAAGGGCTGAAGTTGACAGTCACATGGCGCGTTTTTATGCCAGCGCGTTGAAATACGATTTGGAAGTGCTGCTCCTCGCTGCGCCGAGTGAACTTCAATCCCGACTCAAGATGCAGAACAGCCCCAGCGGCTGGCGGCGGCCTCCAGAAGATCAGAACCAAAACAAGCCCCCCAAACGAATCGTTGAGGAACTCTTTCGGCGACATCTTAAGCGGTCCTATCTTGAAAATTCGGATGGCAATGCCATTCTCAGAAATGCAGACTTGCGAGAGGTGGTAGAACAGTGCCCGGCATTCCGCGTTATGATTGATTGGATTGGCGATAAGACCGGCGTACCTGGGTACTGATATTGTGAGATAAACATTCTGAATTATTACAATTGAGGTGTTTTGTGAACATTACAGAAACGACCATCTATTCCCCAAAAGGTTATAAGGCCGCTGGGCTTCATTGCGGTCTCAAAGAAGGGGATGACAAGGACCTCGCGCTTATTTTTTCTGATCGGGTGGCTTCGGCAGCGGGGATGTTTACGACAAATCGCGTGTGTGCAGCACCTGTGCACCTGAATAGAGAACATCTGCAAAATGGACGGGCGCGAGCCATTGTGGTCAATAGCAAAAATGCCAATGCGTGTACTGGAGATCAGGGCATGGCCGATGCGCGCCAGATGGCGCAATGGGTGGGCGGTGGATTGGATGTTGCACCAGAAGACGCGCTCGTCAATTCGACGGGGGTCATCGGTGTGCCTCTTCCGATGGGGTGCCTTGAAAGGGGTATCCGAAATATCATTCCGCAACTCAATGTTGGGGGGTGGGACGATGCTTCAGAGGCGATTATGACTACGGATACCGTGCCGAAAAAAGCATCTGTGCGATGTGAAATAGATGGTAGCGAGATCACGATTGCCGGGATCGCCAAGGGAGCGGGTATGATTGCGCCGAACATGGCGACTATGCTCGCTTTTGTGCTCACGGATGCAGCCCTTTCTCCTGGTGTGCTCCAAAACGCGCTTTGTGAAGCTGTTACACAATCTTTTAATTGCATTACCGTTGACGGCGATATGAGCACCAATGATACGGTCCTGGCTCTGGCAAATGGCGCAGCGAGCAAGCGCGAACTTTCGGGCGAAGACCTCTGTACCTTCCAGAGTGCGCTCAATGCAGTCTGTATTAGTCTGGCCAAACAAATTGCTCGCGATGGCGAGGGTGCGACCAAACTTATCACCGTTCGCGTTGATGGCGCAGCTACCGCGACCGATGCACGCACTGTGGGGTTGTCTGTCGCCAATTCAAGTCTGGTCAAGACCGCTGTTTTTGGGCGCGATCCCAATTGGGGTCGCATTTTGTGTGCGGTGGGTTATGCTGGCGTTGCTATTGATCCCGACTGCACAGCCGTTTCGATGGCCGGTATCCCCATTTACGCCGACGGCAGTGGCCTTCTCTTTGACCAGGACTGCGCTATCGAAGCTTTAGGTGCTTCCGATATAGATATTGACATCAATTTGAACATCGGCGAGGCATCCGCCACTATTTATACCTGTGATCTGACATACGACTACGTCCGTATAAATGCCGAATACACGACATAGAAGTGAGAAAAATGAAATCTCCCTTTACACAGCGCGTTCTCAATATCCAGGCATCTGCGACTGTCTCGGCTTTTGCCAGAGCAGGAGAACTGAAACGACAGGGTGTTGATCTTATTTCCCTCGTTGCAGGGGAACCCGACTTTGAGACCCCCGAGCATATACGCGATGCTGCGATTCGCGCTATTAAAGCGGGTCATACGCGATATACCAATCCCGCGTCGGGCATTCCCGAACTCAAACGCGCGATATGCGATAAATTTGAGCGCGACAATAATTTGCATTATACGCCTTCACAAATTATCGTGACATGTGGGGCAAAACAAACCATCTTTGACGCCATTATCGCTTTAATAGAGGAAGGGGACGAGGCCATTATTCCCGCCCCTTATTGGACGAGCTATGCCGATCAGGTGCGCTTAATGGGTGGTGATCCGATCATTGTGCCGACTACACAAGACTCGGATTTTTGCATGACGGCGCGGCAACTTCAAGATGCCATTACCCCACGAACAAAATTTGTGTTCTTAAACAGCCCCTGTAACCCAACAGGAACGGTTTATACCCGTGAAAATCTGAATGCACTGGCCGATGTGATTGCGGGTTCTAATGTCTATGTGATTGCCGATGAGATCTACGAAAAGCTCCTCTACGAAAATGCCGAGCATGTGTCTATTGGCGCTTTGCTGCCGGAGTTGGCAGACAGAACGCTGACGGTCAATGGCGTATCAAAATCCTATGCGATGACCGGATGGCGCGTCGGGTATGGCGCGGGTCCTCAGAATTTGATTGACCTGATGATCAAAGTTCAAACTCAGGAAACCACAAATACCTGCACCATTTCCCAATACGCCGCGCTCGAAGCACTTACAGGCCCTCAAGACTGCGTCGAAGTGATGCGGCGAGCTTATGTTAAACGATGCAATCAAATCGTTTCTCGCCTCAATCGGATGCCGGGTGTGTCTTGCAATATGCCCCAGGGCGCGTTTTATGTTTTTCCCGATATCTCTGAATATATTGGCAAGTCTTCGTCTTGTGGGCATATTGACAGCGATGTTGCGCTTTGCAATTTTCTGCTCGAAGAAGCGCGCGTCGCCTGTGTTCCCGGCACGGGTTTTGGGGCGCCGGGGTATTTGCGGTTTTCCTATGCCGCATCGCCCGAGCAAATCGCCCAGGGCATGGACCGCATTGAAGCGGCGTTGACCGCACTTTCATAAAGGACGATCATTTATGAGCGACCGATCTTATCTCGACTTTGAACAGCCACTGGCCGAGTTAGAGAAGAAAATCGCCGCGCTTCGGGAACGGGCCAAAGCAGAAGGTCTGGATGTGACTGACGCAATCAAAGTTCTCGAGAAACGCAGCGCGAAACTCGAACGCGATATTTTTCGCAATCTCACGCGGTGGCAAAAATACCAGCTATCGCGCCACCCTCAGCGACCATATTCACTGGACTATATCGACCGTATAACTTCTGATTTTATCGAACTGCACGGCGATCGCTGTAGTGGGAATGATCAGGCGATTATCGGGGGGTTGGCGTATTTTGAAGACCAACCCATCTTCGTTATCGGGCAACAAAAAGGGCGCAATACAAGCGAGAATCTCAAGCGCAATTTTGGCCTTCCACATCCGGAAGGATATCGCAAAGCCCTGAGGTTGATGCAATTGGCTGCCAAATTTGGTCGGCCCGTGCTTTGTATGATCGATACGCCGGGCGCGTTTCCCGGCCTGGCCTCGGAACAGCGAAGCATATCAGAAGCCATTGCTCGCAACCTTTTTGAGATGGCACGGCTACCCGTTCCCATTGTCGTTGCAATTATCGGTGAAGGCGCGAGCGGAGGGGCACTTGGCATTGGGGTAGGCGACCAAATACTCATGCTCGAAAATGCCTGGTACTCCGTGATCAATCCCGAATCCTGTTCGCTCATTCTCTGGCGCAACCGCGACAAACGCACAGAAGCCGCAGAAGCCATGAAAATTTCGGCCGATGATCTCCTGGACCTCGGTGTTATTGACTGCATTGTGCCAGAGCCTTATGGGGGGGCACATCGCAACTTTGATCTGGCCGCGCAAAATCTCAAAAAATCCGTTTCAGACGCTCTTGCAGAGATTGTTAAAATACCCGCTGAAAATCTTTCAAAATTACGGGTTGAAAAATTCAATCGAATGGGGATTTGGGAAGAATCTCATAAATAGCGGGATCGTACATCCAGCCTGCATATCCGTGCAGAAAACCCGCAATTTTTTTTTAGATAGCAATGTTCTTAAGTTTCAAGACCTTATTTCAATCACCCAAAAAAAACCGACATTAAAGGTCAATTTAGTAGTTGACGCGCGGACTTTCACTGTATATATTCTATTTGTGATTCGAAAGAAATTTTTCTCATATCTCCATATTTTTAATATGGTTATGGGTATTTATATTTTGGTGGATGAGGGTTGCTCTAACCTTCAAGCCCTGAATTGGTCCAGGAGGAATTAGGGTTGGCCTTTAACGGTTAAACTATGGTATTACCGGGGGAGATAATACTATAGTAATGGCCGAAAAAATAAGGAAATTGCATCCCTGTTTCAATGCATCCCAATATGCGGAGGCTGATGGAAAAGACGCCTTCATCCACTACAAAAAAAAGCGGTCCTATATGGATCGCTTTTTTTTGTGCGCGGGGATTAAATACACATCGCGTTATTCTTTAATTTCCGTTTAACAATGCCTCAGGTTTATCATTTTTGATCCACGGCACGATATCGATGTGTCCGCGATCTATTCTCACTGCGATTGCACCCGAATGATCGGTTCGCCAAATTTGTATCCCCATATCGCGAAAGCGCTGTACAACTTCTGGCGAAGGATGCCGGAACTTATTGTTTTTTCCGCACGATATGGCCACAATGCTGGGCGTGACACCCGCGAGAAACTCGGGTGTCGAGGAAGTGCGCGAGCCGTGATGCGCTGCTTTGAGGATGTCTGAGCGCAGGCGATGGCCCCAGCGCATCAGATCGCCATCTGTCTCGTGTTCTATGTCTCCAGTCAACAGTATCGCTATCTCTTGATGGACGATTCGAATGACGACCGAACCATTATTCAAGCCATCAGGTGCTGGTCCCAAGTCGGAAACATAAGCCGATGTTGGATGTAGCACCAGACCGCCAATACCCACCAGACTATCTCCTGCAGCCACAGTATGATATCTGATGCCTTTTGCCTTTACGATCTTTTGCAGCCTTTTGCCGGAAAAAGAATCGACATGCTGTCCTGCATCGAGATAATGACCTACCGACATTTGTCCCAAAACGGATATCAGGCCACCAATATGATCGGCATGCGGGTGAGATCCCACCACGACATCGATATGATCAATACTCTGACTTTTGAGAAATGGCAGAATCACGCGCGCTCCCATGTCGGTGTATTGCGTGCGAATGCCACCATCGACCAAAAGTGTTAGCCCATTCGGATATTTAAAAAAAACAGCATCGCCCTGACCGACATCGAGGAAATAGACTTTAAGGGCTGACTCTGTTCGCAAGATATTTTTCCAAACCCCGATATTTGCCAGAACAAGGGCGATTATGACACAATAAGTACCCCAACGCCGTCTGGCAGTAGGGTGAATCAGAGGAATCAGGACCAGATAAATAGCAAAGATAACCCAGGAAGGACGCGCAACTTCAAAGGCAGCCCACTCTGGCTCGGCCATAAATTCCGCACATTTGATTGATCCGCTCAAAATTAGCCAATTCGCGGCGTTTAATATCGTCGCCATGGGTTCCCAACAGGCGAAAGCCAACACGGTCAGGAGTCCCAGTCCAACGCCTATGCCTATGAGCGGCACGACAATCAAATTTGCAATTAAGCCAATAACCGATACCAGACCAAAATATCCCACAATAAAGGGAAGAGTCGTTGCCTGAGCGGCGATAGAAACCGCCAGCGGCCCTGCGACACAGGTATTGTACCATCCCTCTTTTTCAGGTAAGAGATCACGCAATGGTCGATAAAAAATCAAAATGCCGCCCGTGGCTACAAATGATAGTTGAAAACCCACATCGAACAAGTCTTGTGGTCGAGCGATCAACAACCCCAAACCCGCTATGCCCAGGATATTTCCACCGTCTATATCGCGTTGCCCCACCATACCCAAAAGTGCTACGCATCCCATTGTCGAAGCGCGTACGACCGAGGGGGGCAACCCGGTTATCAGCGCGTAAAATACCAGCGCACAGATCGTCAATGCGGCAGTGATACCTCGTCCGATCCCCAGTATCTTCAGCATAAAAAATACAGCCCCAGCAATCAATCCCACGTGAAGTCCAGACACTGCTAAGACGTGGTTGATACCCGTTTGCGCGAAAGTGGTTTTAACTTCTTCGGGCACCGCATGCTTTGCACCCAAAAGCACCCCTTTTAAGAGGCCAGCAGGCCCGCCGGAAAGATTTTGCTCGATTGCCCGACGAATGAGATTTCTGACGGGTAATACGATCTGCGCCCACCAGTCGTCTTTTTCTTGTCGATGTGCAATAATCTGAGCGCGCTTTTGCACCGTGCCCAAAGCATCAATGCCCCTTCGCTTCAAAAATTCACGGTAATCAAATGCGCCCGGATTTCGCGGGGGATCCGGTTGATAAAGTTGCATCTGCAATTGCATTCGGTCCCTGTAGGCGGGCAATGCGGTACCCGCCTTAAACCTGATCAGCGCCCTGCCACTTACCGCGCGTGACGTGTCTTTGACGACGAGTTGAAGTACGTCAAAGACGATGCGATAATCGCCGTCAATGCGTTCGGGGTCCGATGAGACCAATCCCTCGACTTCGACAGGTGTGCGGTCTGTAGGTAAGAACTGGGCAAAGTGATCTACAGCGCGTTCCAGACTTTGCACGCCGTTCAATGCACCCAGCAAAACGATAAGGACCGCGAAAAGGATGCTCATCTTCCCTTTATTCCATTGCCACCACAGCCCCACGCCGCAAAGACAAATAACCGCAAAGGCGCAGAGCATGGTGGGTACTGGAGACATTCCAACATATCTGTGTAAACCGATTCCCAAAGCAAGGTACAGCGCAGTCCACAATGCGGGTCTTCTCATGTTTTATCCTTTCTCGAACCCATATTGTGGCAATTTTCGTGCCGTCTCTCATGGCAGGCTTATTTCGCCATTTGAGGAAAAAACTGTTCACATGTCTGAAAAAAATGTTCTCCCTTTTCGTCATTGACTTTCCCCATGTGAGATGGTATATTTGCAAAACTGTATGCTTTTTGTGGATGTTAGGATCGTTCTCTCTTCGCGTTTGGTGCGGGCCGTTATCATGCAGATTCGCCTGACGCTCGAATACGATGGAACCGACTTTAAGGGCTGGCAAGTTCAGCCCGACCAGCGCACGGTCCAGGGCGAACTTCAGGCACGCCTTGAGCAGCTCTATGGTGCACCGATCTCGGTTACGGCATCTGGCCGCACGGATGCCGGCGTTCACGCACTCGGGCAGGTCGTCAATTTCACGCCTACACGCGATATTCCGCTCGATCGCTTGCAGCATGCACTCAATGGCATGTTACCACCCGATGTCGCTGTCAAAAGTGCCGATTATGTCGGCCTTGACTTTCACGCGCGTTTCGATGCCCAGCGCCGTTATTATTTTTATTGCATCCGGCATAACAAACAGCCCATCGGCCGGCACTATGCGTGGTATATGCGTAGTGAACTCGATCTGAATGTGATAGAACGGGCGAGCAAAATTCTCATTGGTCGGCACGACTTCACGTCTTTTTGTGTGGCGGCCTATGAAAAAGAAAATCGAGTCTGTCAGGTCTATACCTGCGATTGGCAACGGCAGGGCGACGGACTCATATTTCATATTTCCGGTAATCGTTTTTTACGCGCAATGGTGCGCAGTATCGTTGGCACCCTCGTAGAAATGGGTCGAGGGGCGCGGTCAGCCGAATCTATGCACGATATTCTCGGTGCTCGTAACCGCCAAAGTGCCGGAGAATCCGCTCCTGCCCAGGGCTTGTTTCTCGAAAGGGTGATTTACGACGATGAACTCCCGTGAGGATGAGTGCCGTGAAGCACCCCCTGCTGATTTTGTTATTGGGCCTGTGCATTGGTCTGGCATTATTTCCCCTGCTCAATCGGTCTTCGTCCAACACGAGCGCAGTGAGTACAAGTATTGAGACTTCGCGCCGAAATGCCATTGTTCGAGCAATTGAAAATGTGGCGCCAGCAGTCGTTAGTATCAATACGGTTTATGATCGGGATTATCCCCGATATCCCGATCGCTTTTTTGAACCCCTTGAACACTTTTCCGACAAGCAGCGCATTCCCGGAATCGGCTCGGGGTTCGTGATCCAGACCGATGGTTATATCCTGACCAGCAGCCATGTTGTCGATGGTGCTAAGGAAATTTTTGTAATTTTTCCCGACGGTCGTGGTTTTGATGTTCTCGACGTTTTTATAGATCGTCAATGGGATCTCGCAGTTGTGCAGATCGATGCCGATAGTCTCTATGTTCCCGAGATTGGGACATCCGAAAGTGTCATTATTGGCGAATGGGCAATCGCGCTTGGAAATCCTTTTGGCTTGCACTTTGAAGATCTCAACCCCACCGTTACGGTTGGTGTCATTAGTGCAGTAGATCGCATTGTTCGCCCAGAGCAAAACGAACGCGCGTACAAAGGTATGATTCAAACGGATGCTTCAATTAACCCGGGCAACAGCGGCGGTCCTCTGGTGAACAGCCTCGGCCGAGTTATAGGTGTTAATTCGTTTATTTTTTCACAGGGCGGATCGTTGGGTATCGGTTTTGCAGTGCCCATTGATCGCGCAATCCAGGTGGCCGGCCAGCTCATTGACCAGGGTAGCCGCGAGTTCTGGACCGGGCTGGATATTCACAACCTCAACAAGCACATTGCTCGCACCCTTGGGGTTTTGACAATTAAAGGTGCTTTGATCACCGTCGTCGATCCCCTCAGCCCGGGCGAAAGTGCTGGATTGTTGCCCGGCGATGTGATTGTGATGGTCAATAACAAAAATACCAGTAGTGCCGATGATGTCGTAGATGCTTTTCGGCACGCGGCTGTTGGCGATACATTTATTCTCAAGATTTTGCGCAAGATTTTGCGCGGTCAAGGCCGCGTATTTGATGCCCAACTCGTCTTAGAAGCCGACCCGCGCAATGAGTAATCCTCGATTGGAGCTATGTTAATGAATGCCAAAGCAGCCCTGCCCAGCCTGTTTACCATTAGCAGTTTGTTTTGTGGCTTTTTATCTATGTACTATGCTGTGAATGGGCGTTTTATCGGTGCAGCCCTTCTCATCGTTATTGCGGGATTTCTCGATGCGTGTGACGGAAAAATTGCGCGATACTTTCATACGTCCAGCAACTTTGGCGTCCAATTTGACTCCATTGTCGATGTCTGCTCTTTTGGCGTGGCTCCGGCGCTGCTCATGTTGTACTATCTCGATACCTTGCTGGTTATTCGCTGGTTGCCTTTTGTCGTTTGTTTTTTATTTTTGTTGTGTGGTGCGCTTAGGCTGGCGCGTTTCAATACACAATTAAAGGGATTTGACAAAGAAAATTTTTCTGGCCTCCCGATTCCAACGGCAGCGGGTACCCTGGCCGCATATATTCTTTTTACAGAACGTGTGTGGCAGAGTAGCACACACGCACCTCATCTTGCTATCGGCCTGTGTGTTATACTCTCATTTCTCATGATCAGCACAGTCGAATACAGTGCGTTTTCGAGGTTATCTATTGAAACCAGGCGCGGTCGCGTCCGCTTGATTTTTCTGCTATGTGTTATTGTGCTCATGTTTTTTTATACTTATGAAGTATTCTTTCCCATGGCACTCGCCGTTTCCCTATCTGGCCTGTTCAGATGGTTGTATTACACCATCACAGACCGCGAAGTGGCAGATGTGAGGGACTAAGAGTTCATCCTGTTTTATTTTGAAAGCGCGGTTTATGGGTCGAAAAAGTCTGGGGATTCTCATTGTTGCGATCTTGATCGGCATTCTTGCCGGCAACGTAGTTGGTCAGGTTCTGGCTATTATTTTTAACGGCCTTAGCCTGGAAAATAATGTGGTCGAAAAAGTGCTTATTGATTCTTATGTTTACAAGCTCAATCCCATTGAGATCAACTTGATCATTATGACCCTTACATTGGGTTTTTCGCTCGACTTCAATGTGTTGAGCTTTCTCGGTATTGGGCTAGCCTGGTACTACGTCAAGTATTCCTATTGAGTTTATTTCAGGAGGTGTGACATGTTTGGCATGGGACCGTGGGAAATCATATTGATTTTGGTCGTTGTCCTGCTGGTGTTTGGTGCAAAACGCATTCCCGAAATTGCCCAGTCCCTCGGCAAGGGCATTACCGAATTTAAGCGCGGGGTAAAGGACGTTCAGACTGAAATAGAAAATAACGTCAATACTGCTCCGCCCCCCGAACCACAACCCACACAGACGACACAGACGACACAGACCACATCGGGTACAGAAACAAAATCGTGATCTGGAGGTAGGGTGGCTGACGATTCTGTTTTTTTCGCCCAAACAGCGCGGGGGCTTGTACACGACATTCGCAGGGGAAAGCACACGGCCCGCGAAATAACGGAAAAGACTCTCGCGCATATCCAAAATACAAATCCCGATATCAATGCCTTCATCACCATTGATGAAGCAGGTGCACTCGAAGCAGCGGATGCCGTCGATCAAAAGGTAGCGACGGGCCAAGCCCTTGGCCCCCTTGTCGGCGTCCCGATTGCGCTGAAAGATGTGTTGTGTACCAAAGGGCTACGCACGACCTGCGCTTCAAAGATTCTCGACAATTTCATCCCGCCTTATGATGCAACCGTTGTTACCCGCCTGCGTCAAGCCGATGCAATTATCCTGGGCAAACTCAATATGGATGAGTTTGCCATGGGCTCTTCCAGCGAAAATTCCCATTTTGGTGCGGTCAAAAATCCACGCGATCAAACCCGCGTGACAGGCGGATCCAGCGGTGGTTCTGCTGCGGCTATCGCTGCCGGTCAGGCCCTTATGACCCTGGGATCTGACACAGGGGGTTCTGTTCGTTTGCCCGCATCTTTCTGCGGTGTGGTGGGCCTTAAACCCACTTATGGTCGCGTTTCTCGTTATGGCTTGATCGCCTATGCCTCTTCGCTCGACCAAATTGGCCCATTTGCGCGTACTGTCGAAGATACGGCCATTCTGCTCGGTGTTATTGCCGGGCACGATCCCCGCGATTCTACCTCTGCCCATGTGCCGGTACCCGATTGTCTTTTGGCTTGTCAAAGAGGCGTTGATGGCCTCACCATTGGCTTGCCGACAGAATTTTTTGGCGCGGGTCTCCAATCCGACGTTCGCAATGCCGTTATGCAAGGGATTGAAGTTCTGGAAAAAAATGGCGCGTCTATTCGCGAAGTTTCGCTGCCAACTGCCGGACATCCCGCCTTTGCAATTGCCGCATATTATATTATTGCTACGGCTGAAGCATCGTCGAATCTGTCGCGTTATGATGGGGTGAAATACGGCTTCCGCGATGAGGCGAAAAGCCTGATCGACATGTATGTTCAAACGCGCAGCAAGGGATTTGGCGCGGAAGTCAAGCGTCGAATTATGCTGGGGACCTATGCGCTGAGTGCGGGTTATTACGATGCGTATTACCGCAAAGCGCAACAGGTGCGTACGCTTATTCGTCGGGATTTTGACCGCGCGTTTGAATCCTGCGATATCCTCGCTTCGCCCGTATCGCCTACCCCGGCATTTAAGCTGGGTGAAAAACTCGACGATCCGCTTCAGATGTATCTCTCCGATATTTATACTGTTTCCGTTAATCTCGCTGGTATTCCCGGCATTTCAGTGCCTTGTGGGACATCGACCGAGGGCTTGCCCGTGGGCTTGCAATTGCTCGGCGATGCCTTTGCCGAAGAAACCATTTTGAGCGCGGCTGCGGTTGTTGAAAGAGAATTGGCGTTATGACTTACGAATCTGTCATCGGTCTGGAAGTACACGCCCAACTTGCAACCACTACCAAAATTTTTTGCGGATGCAGTGCCGAATTTGGCGCCGATCCCAATACCCATGTCTGTCCGGTGTGTTTGGGCTTGCCTGGCGCGCTCCCCGTGCTCAATCAAAATGTTGTTGAACTGGCGATGCGCATTGCGCTGGCCGCAGGTTGCACGATTCAACCCCGCAGTCGTTTTTTGCGAAAAAATTATTTTTATCCCGATCTGCCCAAGGGGTATCAGATCTCGCAGTTTCAATCTAATGAAGAAATGCCTCTGGCCACTGGTGGAGGTGTTGACGTGCCCACGGCTGACGGCGACACAAAGACAATTCGCCTCACGCGCATCCACATGGAAGAAGATGCCGGCAAAAGCATCCACCAGGAAGACTTTGTCGCATCGGGGGAGTCCCTCGTGGATGTCAATCGCTGTGGCGTGCCACTTATCGAAATTGTGAGTGAGCCAGATCTTTCGACTTCTGAGGAAGTTTTTTACTATCTCACGAGCTTGCATCAACTGCTCGTGTACACGGGTGTTTCTGAAGGCGATATGGAAAAAGGACATATGCGGATTGATGCGAATGTGTCTATTCGGCCTGTTGGAGAGACCCGACTCGGCACGAAGGTTGAGATCAAAAATGTCAATTCTTTTCGCAATTGTCAGCGCGCTATTGAATCCGAAATTCAGCGCCAGATTGACTTGCTTGAAACCGGCGGTGAGATTGAACAGGCGACTATGCTTTATGATCCCGACCGCAATATTTTGCGCGCTATGCGTACAAAAGAAGAATCGGACGATTATCGCTATTTCCCCGATCCCGATCTGGTTCCACTTGTTGTAGATAACACCTGGGTCGAGCGCGTTCAGAGTCAGATTCCAGAATTGCCAGAGGCTAAACGCGCGCGTTTTGCAGAGAATTACGATATTTCCGCCGATCAGATCGATGTGCTTACCGCAGATCGAGACATTGCCGATTATTTTGAAGCCACTGTTGCGGCGGGTGTGCTGAGCAGGCTTGCGGCTAATTGGATACAGGGCGATGTGATGCGCGTTCTCAACGATCGGAAGATCGCGATTGGCGATTTGCGTGTTTCAGCCAAACGCCTCGCGGAATTGATTGGTTTGATCGGCAAGGGCGATATCAGTACCAATATTGCCAGAACGGTTTTCGATGATATGGTTGAAACAGGGGAGAGTGCATCGTCTATTGTGGAGAAAAAGGGTCTTGTACAGATTAGCGATACCGATGAACTCGATGGCGTGATCGACCAGATTATTGCGGATAATCCCGACGAGGTTGAACGGTTCAAAGGCGGTGACCAGAGACTTATGGGGTTTTTTATGGGCCAGCTTATGAGAGCCACAAAAGGTCAGGCCAATCCCCAAAAAGCCAGTCAATTGTTGCGGGAGAAATTGGGATAGAGAAAATAAATATAGATGTAAATTTTTGTAGTGCCTGAGGAAGTTTTGAATGGATGAGAGTACTTTCAATGAAATTGCCGAGTTTATTTGTGGTTATCCTTATCGATCTGGTCACGAACTAACTAAATTCTTTCAAAGAGCGGGATTGCCTCAATTTGTTCATGATGGCTCAACCCGTCGGCTGTGGGTTTTAGAAACACTAAAAGCGTGTGACAGGGAACAACTTGCACTTGTATTTAAAAGGCTGGCCTCACCATTTGAGTACGGTGGTAATCAGGGGCAGATTAGAACTGCGCTTAAGCAATTAAATAAAATATTTTATTTTGAAGAATTCAAAATAATACTTGATGGAAATGAACCAAAATTTGAGAAAATCACCGTAGATTTTTCAGATGATGGTGAGGTTGCAAAAGAGATGAAGCTGTTTCAATCTCCAGATTTTTTGTCAATTGGATTAAAGCCTGAGATTGATAAGATCCTGAAAAATAGATGGGATGAAGCCCAACGTTGTGGTACAGTTGGGGCATATTTATCGGCAATAATTATCATGGGTAGCATATTGGAAGGGTTGTTGTTAGGGATTTTTCAACAGTACCCTGCAGAAGCCAATAAATGTGCGAATGCTCCCAAAGGCCTAAAAACGCAAAAAATAAAAAAATTTTCCGATTGGAAACTTGCTGAAATGATAGATGTGGCGCATCAAATTGGTTGGATCAATACGGATGTTCAAAAGTTTTCACATGCATTGAGAGATTTTAGAAATCTTATTCATCCATATGAGCAGATGAATACAAAAATATATCCAGATGCTGATACTTATCAAATATCCTGATCAGTAGTGCAAGCGGCTGTAAATGATTTAGTTTCAAAGCTACAAACGACCGATGACACCAAAAAAATAAAGATTAAAGGACCACAACATGCCAAAAAACTTTAATGAAAAAATGATCGAATTGCTCAAAACCGACGTCCGTTTCATTGATGAAGAAGGCGAGTTGGTCAAGGCGGCGGTGATTGATCGCGCGTGGAAGATTGACCATGATCTGGTGGGGCTACTGCTTGGTGATGCGGATATCAAGACAAAATTCTTTGACGAGATCGAAGGCCACTGGATTTTCAATCTCAACACCTTCATTGAATACGTTTCCGATAAGAAATTTCTCGCCGACTCATACACCCGATTCCGCAATAGGATCGGCTTGAATATCGACGATAAATTTCTGCGGGAGCGGGGCGAAGTGTCCCTGGCGTGGCCGTACAAAGATTGCGTTCTGGAAGGCGGGCAGACCAGGGAAGAGGAAAAGCGCAAAGAGATTTTCTTTAATGAAATTCTGGCACAGGATGAAATTGACCGTCTATTTGACTCAAAGGTACTGACCAACTGGAAACGCTATACGGTTGACGGTGAGCAGAAGGTGACGGAACTTGAGCGAGATGAGAGCGGCACGATCCGCGAGAATCTGATTATAAAGGGCAATAATCTGCTGGCATTGCATACGCTGAAGAAGCAATTCCAGAACTAAGTGAGGCTGATTTACATTGATCCGCCCTATAACATCAATGGTGATGGCTTTGGATATAACGATAATTTTAAACATTCAAGCTGGCTGACGTTTATGAAGAATCGCCTGGAAGTGGCGAGAGAGTTGTTGAAGAATGACGGGATTATCTTCATTCACATTGATGACCGGGAAATGCACTATTTGAAACTCGTTGCTGACGATATATTTGGAAGAGACAACTTTATCGCAACCGTTCCCAGAAAGACACGAAGTGGAAAAAGTGATGTGCCTTACAAACTATCGCAAGATTTTGACTGGATGCTGATGTACACAAAAGGAACATCAAAACAAGATGCGCTTTTCGGACGCACCATTGCAAGAAAGTATCACAAAACACCTGATTTTCCTGACGATGAATGGAGAACGAGCGACCTTACAAAGCAGACTACAATTCAAGAACGTTCCAATTCAAATTTTACACTGGTAAATCCGAGAAATGGAGACGAATTCCCTGTGAATCCCAATCGTAGTTGGGCAATTACTATTGATACTGTTGATGAATATTTGAAAAAAAAGAAAATAGTTTTTCCCGGAGATTATGATTTTCTCGATATAAAACGTCCTGCTATGCGAGTTTTTAAGTCGGAAGACATTGAAAAAAAAGGAGATGACTTTGATAAAACATACGTATCATCAAACTTTCTCAATCAAGTGATGGATGAATTGCTGAAGAGTGTGATCAACAAGAAAGGCACGGATGAAATTGTAGAATTATTCGGGGGCAAAGTGTTTGCTTATCCAAAACCTGAATTACTCATTCAACGCATTATTGAATACACAACTAAGGAAGGGGATATTGTTTTAGATTTCCATCTTGGGTCTGGGACAACTTGCGCTGTCGCTCATAAAACAGGGCGTCAGTATATCGGCATTGAACAGATGAATTATGTGGAAACCATCACGCTTAAGCGATTGAAGAAAGTTATCGGGAAAAGAATAAAGGCGGAGAACAAGCTACCTGAAGAAATTGAATATGACACTGGCGGTATCTCCGAATCCGTCAATTGGCAGGGCGGCGGTGATTTTATCTATTGTGAACTGATGCAGTACAACGAAGCCTATATGGATAAAATTCAAGCCGCGCAATCTTCTAAAGAGCTTGTAGAACTCTGGAGAGATATTGCCGAAAACTCGTTTTTGAACTGGTATGTGAATTCTGAAATCCCGGAAGATGCGGTTGATGATTTTATCGCCATCGGCGAAGGCAAAAACGGGTTGGACAAACAGAAGAAACGGCTCGCGGAACTGCTGGATAAGAACCAACTCTATGTCAACCTTACGGAAATTGACGACGAGGAATTTGGCGTCAGTGAGGAAGATAAAGCACTGAACAGGGCTTTTTATGGGGACTCGTAAGGTCATTCCAACATAAATCGCAGAAAGGTACTAAAAAATGACTTCTTCGAATGTTTCGACAGGCGCAACAAAAGTAGCTGATTTAACAATTAATGAGTTTAGAGAACTTGTGCAGAAAGTTGTCATACAAACACTCTCAGAAATGATGAGCGATCCCGATGAAGGGCTGGAATTGCGCGATGACTTCGTTGAAGAACTTAAGCAATCCCTTGCCGATTTGGAGGCTGGTGGCAAAACTGCCCTTATGCAGAAAGTCGCTGAAAAGCTGGGGATTTTGCAGTCATCAATGAATAACTCAACACAGCTATCTGATGATAAATTCGAGGGCCTGGCCGATGCGTTGGCTGACGAATTTATGGAATACGTTGGTCCTGATTGCCCACCGTTATCCGATTACGCGGTTAGCCGCGAAGGGCTTTACGAGGATCATTTATAGCCGTGATTTATCTGACCGATACCAATATTTTATTGCGGTTTTTATATCGCGCTGATCCAGGTTATCCCATCGTTCGAACCGCTGTGCGTAAATTGCGGGCAAATGATCATCAACTATATGCCACATCGCAGAATTTCACAGAATTTTGGAACGCATCAACTCGTCCTATTAACCGTAATGGTTTTGGACTTACGCCATTGGAAACAGATAGACTTTTGCGGCGTGCAGAGAGACTTTTTCCTTTGCTTCCAGATTTGCCTTCCATGTATTCCGAATGGAGACGGCTTGTTATGACTTATGGTGTATCAGGGGTTCAAGTTCACGATGCTCGATTGGTTGCCGCGATGATTTCTCATGGTGCAACGCATATCCTGACCCTCAACACGGCAGACTTTGCCCGCTATGCACCCGAGGGAATTGTGGCTGTTGATCCAGCGACGGTTTAGGTGATTGTGGCATACGGAAAATCGGCCTGAATGACACAGACCAGAAATTGCGGAATTATTTGTTTGATGTGCGGGAGATTGTTGTTCACTTTGACAAGCATCGTCGAGAAGTGACAGGGATTAGATATGATGGCTAATAATTTTTTGTATGAAGAATTGGACTCCTTTTCCAAATACGGGGGATTAGACAAAGAAATTCCCGCCTACCTCAAAGACAATCTAAACCCTAAATTTGAACTTCGCCCCTATCAAGAAGAGGCATTTGCCCGTTTCTTTTTTTGTCTTAATAGCGAGCTTTTTACAAACCAGGAACGACCACTACATTTTCTGTTCAACATGGCGACAGGCAGCGGCAAAACTCTTATCATGGCGGGGCTGATTCTCTACTTGTATGAAAAGGGCTATCGAAACTTTCTCTTTTTTGTCAATTCCACTAATATCATCGAAAAGACGCGGGATAATTTTCTCAACTCTGCCAGTATCAAATATCTGTTCAACAGGGACATGCACATCGCCAACCACTCAGTGCGGATCACGCCAGTAGAGAACTTTGAGTCGGTTAATCCCAACGACGTCAATATCTGTTTCACCACCATCCAAAAACTACACTCCGATCTGACCACTGAAAAAGAAAATGCCATCACCTTTGAAGACTTTCGTAAGCACAGGATTGTGTTGATTGCCGATGAAGCCCATCACATAAACGTCACGACCAAATCTCAGCGGGAGATGTTCGAGAGTTGGGAAAACACCATTGAGCGCATCTTTCATCAGAACTCAGACAACCTTCTGCTGGAGTTCACCGCCACACACGATTACGAGACACCCGCGATGGTGGAAAAATACCACAATAAGGTGTTATATCGCTATGACTTGCTTCAGTTCCGCAACGATCGTTTTTCAAAAGATGTGGTTATTGTGCAATCCGACTTCAATCTGAACGAACGCATTCTGAAAGCACTGATTCTCAGCCAGTACAAACAGGAAGTGGCGGCGCAATATCAGATCAATCTCAAACCTGTGATTTTGTTCAAAGCACAGCGTACGATTAAACAATCGGAAGAGAACAAGGACAACTTTCACACACTCATTGATGGCCTCACAGCAGAACATATTGCTCGCATTCGCAGATCAAATATTCGCCTTGTTCAGCGGGCATTTCAATTCTTTGATGGTTACAATATCAGCGACGCGCAGTTGGTGGAGCGCCTGAAGCAGGAATTTCAGGAAGACTTTTGTCTCTCGGTTAACGAAGAAAAAGAAAAAGAAAACCATCAGATTTTGGTCAACACCCTCGAAGACCGCAACAACCGCATCCGCGCAATATTTGCAGTTCAAAAGCTCAACGAGGGATGGGACGTGCTCAATTTGTTCGACATCGTCCGTTGTTACGAGACACGCGATTCGGGAGGGAATAGAATTGGGCGAACAACCGTATCCGAAGCGCAACTCATTGGGCGCGGAGCGCGTTATTTTCCTTTCGTCTTAAGCGAAATTACTGACCGTTTTCGCCGTAAATTCGATGATGATTTCGAAAACGAACTGCGTGTACTGGAAGAATTGCATTACCATAGCATCAATAATTTGAGTTATATTGCCGAAATTCGCAAAGCGTTGATCGAAGAAGGCATGATGGAAGAACACAGAGTAAAACGTGAACTCAACCTCAAAGACTCGTTCAAGCAAACCAACTTCTACAAATACGGTGTGGTCTGGCTCAATGGTCGTCTCCCCAAAAATTACCAGAGCGTGCAATCTTTTGATGATTTAGGCGTGAAGGCGCAAAACTATGTTCATACCATTGCCACTGGTCACGGCGGCACACAAACAGTTTTGAAAAACGAGCATCAGGGCACAATTGTGAAAGATGAAAACCGTCGAGACGTCAAGGTTAAAGACCTCGGGCGCAACATTGTTCAATCTGCTATTGCACGCAATCCTTTCTTTACGTTCGCATCTCTGAAACGCTATTTCCCCAATATAGCATCTATCAGAGACTTCATTAGTTCTGAAAATTATCTTGGAGGGCTGGAGATCACCTTTGAAGGCCAGGTGTCTGCGCTGCAAGACAACCGCGCTGAACAACGGGAAGCTATGTGTGGACTGTTGCATCAAATCGAATCCGATATTCGTCAGCAAATTACCGAATACGAAGGCTCGCGAGATTTCAGGAACGATAGGGTGCATAACGTCTTCAAGGATAAAGTGTTAAAATTTGACGTTCAAAACCCGCAGGCTGAAGAAGACGCACAATTCGCGCATTTCGTATCTTCCAAAGACTGGTTTGCCTTCAATACAGTTTACGGCACGAGCGAAGAAAAGGCATTTGTGCGAATGCTCGACCGCCAGATGGTCACGCTAACAGAAGATTACGACGAGATATATCTGCTGCGAAACGAAAGGCATTTCAAAATTTACAATTTTGACGATGGACAGGCATTTGAGCCAGATTTTGTACTGTTCCTGCGCGAGCAAGATGGAAACCTGCTTACCTATCAGATGTTTATTGAACCTAAGGGCAAGCATCTGAAAGAGAATGACCGTTGGAAAGAAAACTTCTTACAGGAGATCTCTTCCGAGTTTGACTGCAAAACCTTGACGTTTGAGAACGAGAAATACCGTTTGATAGGCGTGCCGTTTTACAACAACGAAGATGAAAATAAGTTTAAGGATAGCCTGTATCAGGCATTAAAAATAAATGACCACGAGCAATAAATGAAAAGAGATATGGACCTGGTTAGGGGAATTCTTTTGGCAATAGAGGAGAAGGAGACTATTGGAGGTTGTGACTTTGGTGAGGTCCTTGATTGGCTGAAAGACAACAAATACATAACTTCTTCTGACAAGGATAGGGATAAAGTTTCAGCGCACTGTGGTATTTTGGTTGATGGCGGCCTGGCAGAGAAGTGTTATGACGATTCTGAAACCGATGCATCCCGTCAGGACAAATGGTTCTTTTTTTCCAGTTCGAGAATCAGGCTGTGTTGGGAAGGCCATGAGTTTCTGGATAACGCTAGACAGGATAAGGTGTGGGAAAAAGTAAAAGATAAAATAGCCAGTGCTGGTGGCTCACTTTCTTTTGAGATTGTAAAAATGTTGACTGCAGAGTTATCTAAGTCCGCAGTTGGACTATAAGTTGGACGTAGGCACACAGCTCCTGTTTTTTGTGGCATTAGGACTTATGGAGCTTGCTGAAGAAACCCAGGCTGCTATGACAATGCGATTTTCGAAAGCTTCTTCGCCACCCTCGAAGCGGTGTATGAAGGCGAGTAATTTGAGCCTGACTGCGACAGCAGTTCATGTGAGTTGATCAAGCATCTGGCGCAGCGCAGGATGCTTGGGTTGAAACTTCTACACTATCCACTAAAGCGATGCTGTTGCCGAATTCCGAATTCTCCCTGTGAAAATAAACATAGGTCTTACAGAGCTTGAATTCGGGCCACAAACAGCCGTTTTTCCAACCGCAGACTCACTCTCTACCAATTCGGCAACAGCATCTAAAGCGGGGCAACTCCACAGTTTCATTTAATCCTCTTCTTCTGTTTCTGTGCCAGATTGTTGAGCAGCATCAAAAATTTTATCAATATCGGGACGGTTGTTCCCAAATGCACTTCTTTTATACTGTAGAATATGCTCTTTTATCAGATTGGGCCCCCTAATATTCGCAAACAGAGCATGCTCTTCAATTATTTCCTTTAAGACTTTACCATGGCACTCATCTTCATCCAATCTTGGCGGATCAGTCGCCAGATACATACAAAGTGCCTGCACACCGCAGTCTGGCATTTGGCTACGCAATATATCAGTATAAAACTTCTTCTCTTCAAAGGTTTCACAAAATTTAATTTGGTAAGCCAAATTAAGAGCAGAAAATACTAAAAAAAAGTAAGGCTCCAAGTACATACTGTCCACAGCATTCATATTAACAGTGCCTGTATTTATATTATTTTGAGTGTGTACAAAATGACAGGCAAGCTTAAGCAGCTCGTTGGTATAGCGTTTTGTATCCTACCTTGGGGTATAACCGTTGGTGTTCAGAGTCGATATAAAAGTTCCAAAATGCGTTCCAATCGTCATTTTTGACAACAGCGCGTTGAGCAAGAATGGCTTGTGCACCAGAGAGAGACCATCGCATGCCGGATTGTTCCATTCGGTCTTTGACTAAGGAGCCACAGGTTCCTTCGACGACGCCAGTAGCGATAGGATATCCTTTTTTCAGATAGGTGGCATAGTCCATCATATGACGGTGGTTATCAAAATAGGTGATGGTCTTTTTTAGCACCTGTTTCTGTGAGGTAGAAAATCGGATTTTATTCTTGGTCATCATCTGTCGGAGTGCGCCGATGAGATACCCGACGGGTCTGCTTGTCAAGGCGTATAATTTGTCTTGCATCCAATCGGTGCGTTTTTTGTTTTTTTCGCCATACAAACAGGTGGCGACATCCCACAGGTATTCCGTCGCGTGGATAATATCCAAGATAATGGCATCAAGTTGATCCGTCATGTTGTAGGCTTCGAGACATTCTTTGAGTCTGCGTTCTAAAGCCGGTTCGCCATCTATTAGGGCGATGATCGGTTTTTCAAGGGTTGGGTCTCGTTTATGGACGTGTCGTATAAGATGCTCGAAAGCCTCTTTTTTCCCGTTCATGGTGGCAAAGACATGCTTGTGGATGGGTTCGCGGGGGTGGCAAAGTCCCAATGCGGTGCGTTTTTGGCGATTCTTCCGGGCTTGGTCTTTCTCTTTTTGGGTAAACTGATTGAGGAGGCCTTTGACTATCTCTTGTGCGGTGCGTGCTTGCGGATAAAATGAAAAGTCGGTTACGACAACCGCATCTTTCTTCAGGCTCGGTTTTTCACCGCGCCTTCGTCTGGCACAAGCAGGTGTGTCCAGCGCGCCCTCTGCCCGTTCAGATTTTAGGATGCGTACACCTTTACAATCGGCACTCATAGCCAAATGGCTCCCTTCCAAATCCTGGTCAGGCGCGGGCTGTGCGTCATAAAATGGCGTGACATATGCGGCGATCTCATCCCCCAAACGCTGCGGTAATGAGGCGGATAAAGACAGATCGAAAATCTGATTGAAGCGTGCCACCGCCTGGCGAAAGTCGTGCTGTGCCGCATCTTGTGCCAACCATTTTAACAGCAGATAAGAGTATTTGTGAGCTGGCAGATTCAAGTGCTCATCTAAGGGGTAGAAATAGCTCCCATCGGCACGGGCATAGGCCGCACGACAGATGGGGATAGACCCAAAGATGGACAGATACGAGACCGATTGGCAACCTTTGTAGCGCATCTTTTGACCCTTACCTTGCTCTTTGAAACCGTTTGCCTCATACCCTGTGCCACATAATTGGACAAAACGGGATAATAGTTGGCGACCCAAATCTTGAAGTTGGCGAAAAACCTTCCCCTCTACTTCATGCACTTCGACTTGACCTGCGGCTTGGCAAACGAACCTTTTGATTTGAGAAAACTCTTCATCCAACTGGTCAAACAAGGCTTCTTTTTCGTATATTGTCATCATGGTAGGGCTCCTTTTGAAAGCAAACATGGTTTTGCTAACGGAATGTTTGCCAATATAGGAGTCCTATCATGTTTTGCACACGATTCTAATTCCCTATTTCTTATACCCTTCATACGCCTTGCTTTTGATACACACTCTATTATTTTTAATCACTGATACAAAAGCCGTATCTCCCACTGTTGTGACATTTACTCCACGCACACCATCAAGATCAGTAAAAGGCTCAGAAACTATAATAGGATTCGGACTATTGATCTTCCTGTAGCTTTGAAGAATGTCTTCCTGGTGTTGTGCTACATCGGCCCCGAGAGGTACTTCCACAAATTTAGTGTGCTCTGTTGAATGATAACATTCCTTGATTGCTTCCAAAAGATGAAAAAAGGTCCGTTCGAATGTCTCTTGTTGCATCGCAAGTTTTTGTTCTTTCATCTCCTGCTGTTGGTTTTTAAGTGCCAGCCATTGCAATATTATTGCAATGATAACTCCAATAAAAACGACCCCAGAAAGCAGCGCATTGATCCCTCCAAACGAGTCCCCAAATTGCCCTTTTTTTGTAAGAGCATCATCAGAATTAGCAAGGATCGAATCTGAGAACCTCCAAAGCAGGACATCAGGTGCTAGCGGCCAAATAAAAAGAATAAAAAAGACACCAATCAGGAGGATGCCTATCAGATAAAGAAAATATTTAATATATTTTGCCATGATTGTAAATTTCCTCCTTTATAGCCCGATAACCTCTCACAGTTGATTTCATTATCGAAGAATGGATTGAAACGGCGAAAAATTTAGGTCGTCCCATTCCTAAGCCAAAAGGCCAGGCCAATCCCCAAAAAGCCAGTCAGTTGTTGCGGGAGAAATTGAGTTGAGGTAAACCGATTCCAGCATGAAGTTTTGTCTCGCTTGATTTACTTCAGCGTGTTCACGTTATTCTCGAGCCTGGTATAGTCGATAAACTCGGTCGGATTTGTTCCATTGAGGTATTCCTCAATGTTGGTGTATCCGTCGTTGTCCTTGTCCTTTGAGGTGTTGGCAGCGTCATGCGGATCAAACCCGTATCTCTTTTCCCATTCGTCTGGCACACCGTCCGCATCACTGTCAAGCGGGGTAGGCAGACTTTTGAGTTCGGGCCACCCACCAACATCTGCCTGTGAATCAATAATACCGCATTTTTTTAATTCATCAGGCACGCGGTTATTCTTCTCGTATGTTCCGCCTTCATAAGTGGCATAGCCATTACGGGTTTCGTCAACAATGCGTGCATCCACTGCATCGCGTTTGGGCAGTGAGGCACCTGCACTCTCAAGAACAGCATGATAGGCATCTTCAGCCGTTTGCTGGTTGATAGGTATAGAGTCAAAAGGTTGCTCAAGTTTTAATTTTGGAATATGTGAACTACCGTCCTCAGGCTGCACGCCACCATCCCAGTTATTCGCAGTAACTGCGGAATTGCCATGAACCACATTATCGGCAACATACCATTTGCCGAAACCATCTGCTGAATCATTTGATGAAGGATTAACAATGCGGTACGTCACCTCACCCGAACGGGTTGCAGGTCCCGGCTTGTAGTAATTGGCTACCATGTTGACAATGGAAAAGTTAAACTTCTCATCGTCTTCCTGTTGTTTCTCACCACCATAGGCACTGTTATAACCCCAGTTGTACACTACGTTGTTTCTGAAATCGTTATATCCGCAACCAGAAGCAAAACGCGGATTCCGGCTGGTGTGGTGCGCCAGCAGGTTGTGATGGTACGTGCTACGGTTTGATCCCCATATTCCTCCAAATCCATGCGCACCTTTAGCGTGACCAGCATAGTACAAACTTTCCGATATCAGACACCATTGAACGGTTACATTTTCGCAATGGTAAATAGACACCGTTTCATCAATGCTCCAACTCGCTGACACATGATCAAGGATAATGTTCTTGTGATACCTGCTGGATATGGCATCTGAATCATCTCCGGTTTCATCTCCCAATCTTACTCTTATATACCTGATAATAACTTCGCTGGTATTAATTGAGAGCGGATATCTCCTGATGCAAATCCCATCACCTGGGGCAGTTTGTCCAGCGATGGTGATATAAGGATTGGAGATTCTCAAGCGCTTTTCAAGGGTAATCGTTCCAGAAACCTCGAACACAACGATGCGTGGTCCTTCAGTTTCGCAGGCATCGCGCAAGCTGCCTGGTCCGGAGTCGTTCAGATTCGTTACAATGATGACTTTTCCACCCCTACCTCCGCGCGTCATTGCGCCATAACCTTCGGCACCCGGAAATGCTGGAATAGATGGAATATCCTCTGCATATACATTCGGAATCAGTGCGAGAATACCAACACACACAAAAAGCAAACAGATGTGTAGAAGTATCGGCTGGCAAACATATCGCCCAATGCCAATGAGTCGCTTGATACGATTGCTCTTGTTTATGCACCACACTGGCGTTGAAGGCTTACGATCTATGACAGACATGATGCCTCCTCTATGATCTTGATCCGGATTTTTTGTGCGTTTTTAGAATGATATACCTTTTTACGAAGTATGATAACCCTTAACCGCGCAACCATGCGCCTTCTTTAAACCGCTCGTTTAACCGCCTGCCAAGTTCCTTCACAATATCTGGATTTTCACTCGCAATATTGTTCAGTTCATTCGGATCATTCTCCAGATCGTAAAGCTCATTAATATCGTTTTGGTTTTCGACCAGTTTGTGCGTTTTTGTGCGAATTAACCTGAAATGACGAATCTGGCTGACCGATTCTGTACGGTGGTCATCCGTCTCGCCTCTCAAAACGGGTCCCAGTGACTGTGCGTCGATATTTTCCTGTGGTGGTAACCCGGCCCATTCACAGATTGTCGCGTTGGTATCGATCAATTCTACCGGTTCAGCCGATACCCTGCCCCCTTCAATACCAGGTCCAGCCACAATAAGCGGCACGCGCAATGAAGCCTCATAGGGCACGCTCTTGCCATAAAGCCCGTGGTCGCCCAGCATTTCACCGTGATCGCTGGCAAAAATAATGTACGTATTGTCCATCATTCCCCGCTTTTCAACCGCGTCTAATATTTCGCCGATCTGAGCGTCAATCAGTTCGATATACGCACAATATTGCCGTCGCGTCTTTAGAATCTCAGCCCCGGTCAGACCTTTTCTGCTACTTTCAACATTTCTGGGTTTAGCTTTGCTTGTTGCTGGAATCGGAGCTGGCATTTCGGCATTGCGATAGCGATCGGCATATTTAGTCGGCGGATCAAATGGACTGTGTGGCCCCACAAAACTCACAAACAAATGCCAGGGGAAATCGTCTGGAATGTCTTCGATCCACTGTACAGATCGCTGTCCGATGTACGTATCTGCAAACGCTTCGGTCGGCAGTACCGAATCATGACATGTTCTGGGGCCACTTCGCGCTGAATAATCATCGACAAATGCATCGAGTAATCCTTTTTCTTTTAAGAAATGATTATAAGGTCCCTGGGGAATTTTGCTCTTGCCAGCATGGCTTTTGCCTTCAACTTCAACGGGATGCGTAAATCCCCACATATACGTAGCTGGCCTATCGCCATCGCGTCCATTGTACCCATCGGGTTTTGCCAGATCCAGTTTGCCCACGCAGCCTACGTAATAATTGTGGTCGCGTAACCGTTGATAATACGTTGTGGCTGTGCGTGGCAGAAAATTGTTGTTCCCCAGCGCTCCCAGGCGAACGGGTTGCAGACCTGATGCGACCGCGATGCGAGATGGCGCACATACCGGGCAATTTGTTGTACATTGTGTAAACTGAACACCACGCTCGGCCAGCCGGTCCAGATTGGGTGTATTGACAAAATCAGCACCCATTGATCCCAGATAATCCCATCGGTGCTGGTCGTCCATGATGTAAAGAATATTCGGTCGATTCTGAGACATAGATTCTCCATTCTTTGAAGGATTAATACGTGTAGGATTACCTTGTATATAATTCCCTTTGATTTTTAGATCATTTTCCGGTACTATGTCATTTATTAGCTTTTTTATGATACACAAATTTGATGTTTGCGTAAACAGTCTATCAACTCTTATATGACAGCCCTCATCGTCTTTGTCAAAAATCCAATTCCCGGATCAGTCAAAACCCGCTTGCAGACGCGCTATGCACCAGAACAGGTTGCAGCCCTGTACGCCGCGTTTGTGCGCGATGTGTTGGCGCGGACAGAGAGTATTGATGTCGATAGACGGGTGATCGCTTTTGATCCGCCCGATGCAGAGTTCGAGGTTCGCGCACTTTTTGGTGGGGGGGTGAAGGCGCAATGGCAGTACGTTCCCCAGGTGCAGGATGATCTCGGTGCGCGCATGCGAGAAGCTCTTGTTCAACAACTCGACGCAGGTGCATCAGCGGTCGTTCTCATTGGGACGGATATCCCTTCTCTTCCAGCCCACCATATTACACAGGCATTCGATCTGTTGCGTACAAAGGATGTTGTTTTAGGTCCGAGTACGGATGGCGGATACTATCTCGTCGGTGTCTCGAGATCTACGCCGGAAATTTTCGAGGATGTGGAATGGAGCACTCCCAGCGTTCTGTCGCAAACCATTGACAGGGTTCAGCGTGCTGGACGTACGCTCGGTCTCGTTCCCCCCTGGTTTGATGTGGATACGCCAGAGGAACTCGATTTTCTTCTCGCCCATGCACGCGCTACAAAACTCGCTACGGGCATAGATCCCCTACCATACACGCATGCCTGCTTGTCTGGCTTGACTTGATCTTTTTGGGCGTGTATCTTGCGAAGCCATCATTTCGAGATAGGAGTTCTCAATGATTATTCGCTATGTTCTCGCGCTTTTTTTTGTCTTCTCTTGCCTGCATCCCGCAATCGCTCAGGAACGCTACAAATTTGCTTTTGTCACGCATGGTGGACCGGGAAATCCATTCTGGAATGTCGTGATCAAGGGTATGGAAGATGCGGCCAAGCGCTATGATGTCGATGTGCAATGGCTGAGTAATCCCACATTTTCAATTGCGGATATGCCCAATTTTCTCGATGACGCTATTGCAAATAAGGTCAATGGCATTGGCATTACGTGCCCGGATCCCGAAGCTATCCGAGAGAGCGTGGTGCGCGCACCCGCCTTGCGCGCTCTCCAGAAGCTGGCGCCGCAGCGGGTTTTTCCGTTATTTTTTTGATCTTTGCACTCGCTACGCCAGACACATTTCTCTCCCACAGCGCGATCTCGTCTATTCTCAACAGTCAGGCCGTTCCCGGCATCCTCGCTTGGGACAGGGTATTCCCGAAGATCTTTTAATTTCATGTCCAAACCACTCGAAACGACAATAGAATCCACCGAGCGCAAAGTCGATCTTTCGCTAACAGGAAAGGTCCTTGGAATGACCATCCCGGTTGCTCTGGGAGGCCAGATCGAGAGTGTTGTACTCATGATTCAACTCATTTTGATTGGGATGCTCGGTCCTGTCGCTCTTTCTGCGGTGGGTATTGCCCAGGCGTTTACGCGCGTTCTCTTTACCGCGATGATGTCTATTTCGAGAGGCGCACTCACGATGGTCGCACAGGCGATTGGCGCAGATTCTATGCGCGAAGCCAGTGCAGCGACGAAGCAGGCGTTTTCCCTGCTTTTTTTGTTTAGTATCGTTTTTGGTCTGGGCAGTTTGATTCTGTCGCCTTTTTTGATTCCGATGATGACCTCTGATCCCGAGGTGGCAGCTTTGGGTACGCCGTATTTACAGGTTTTCTTTGTCGGCGTTCCTTTTATGACGCTGAATCGCGCTATTGCGAGTTGCTTTCAGGGTGCTGGGGATACGCGCACGCCCTTTTATTTGAGCTTGATCAGTAGTAGCATTCAAATTGTAATGTGTTATCTCCTCATCTTTGGTCATTGGGGTTTGCCAGAATTGGGCGTTGTGGGGGCTGCTGTGGGTGGTCTTTTGGGGCGCAGTGCGGCAACGTTGATAGGACTTGGGTGTCTTTATAGCGGGCGTTTTGCACTCACACTTTTGCCCGATACATCTTACCGATTTAACTGGGGTGTTGCGCGCCGCATCCTCAAAATTGGCGTGCCTTCTGGCCTGCAAGGCATTTTGCGCAACGGCTCAGGGCTGGTTTATTTTAAACTCATTGCAATGTCCGCATTATCTACAACTGCGGTTGCAGCTTATACCATTGGGAATCAAGTGGAACACATTTTGCGGCGAACCGGGCTGTCTTATGGCACGGTTGCAACGGCCATGGTGGGGCAGCATTTGGGGGCGAAAGATCCCGCAGGTGCAGAGCGCCACGGTTGGACTATTCTCTTTATTTCAGTTGTGACCAATATCGCCCTGTCGCTGCCCGCCGTGCTGTTTGCGGGATCTTTTATGTCGATATTCACCGATGCACCAGAGGTGATCAGCACCGGTGTTATTTACCTTTACGCGATGGTTATTGCCGAACCATTTTTGTGTGCGGCCAATACGAGTAGCGGTAGTCTCAGAGGTGCCGGCGATACGATGCCTCCGATGTATTATACTCTGATTGCCCAATGGCTCGTTCGCCTGCCCGTCGCTTATGTTCTGGGATTTATACTTGGGTTTGATATCTATGGTATATGGGCCGCGCTCATTGTTTACAGTATTGTACAGGGCGCACTTACCGTTCGCAAATTCGCCCAGGGCGATTGGAAAAAGCACCAGATTTAATTTTTAACAAATTGTTAATAGACACTTGGGTGTGGTTTGGGTATATAATTATATGTTGCGCTGATTCGCAGGGAATTTTGATTGTCACCATTAGGAGGATGATTGATGCCAAAACTATGTTATCGACACGCCTTCGTATTGTGTGGCCTGATATTGATGTCATGGACGACACTGGTCGCCGAGACAACGGTACTGGGAAATGCCCGGGCCAGTGTCGCGTTAACGCGTTTTGTGCAAGCTGTTGTCGATTCCAATCACCGCGTGCAGGCGGCACGCGCGGGTTTAGAAGCGAGCAGTGCGCTTAGAGATGCCGCGTCGCGCCCGCTCTACAATCCCGAGTTTTCACTCGACGCTGAGAATGCAGCAGCCAAGACGCGCACACTCGCGATCAGTCAGACGCTGGACTGGGGTGGCAAACGCAAGGCGCGTACCGCGGTGGCGGAATTAGACCGTCTCGTTGCTGAGATGGAATATCTGACTGCCCGATGGGCGGTCGCGGTAGATTTGCTCAATGGTCTCGCGCAATACCAGACTGGCGTTGAACGCGATCGCCTGGCCGAGTTGCGTCAGCAGTTGATGGAGGAGTTTGCGACGTTGGCGCAGCGTCGGTTTGAGGTCGGTGAGTTAGATTTGGTGGAACTCGATCAGGCTCTCCTTGCCTTGACAGAGGCGCGCATTCAAAAAGCTATGGCAGCTGCGGATTTGGCCGAAGCGCGACAAGCGGTGTACAGCCTTGGCCCGCGCACACCCGAGGCGCAGTGGCCTTTTCTTCCTGAAAAACTACCAGAGGTGCTTGAGCAAGGCACTGATCCACAATCCCTGGTGCAGGCGTTACCCGAGGTTGTAGCCGCGCGACACCAGGTCAATACGGCTGACGCCCTGGTGGAAGTGCAGCGACGCGAACGGCGCCCAGACCCGACACTGAGTCTCACCGGTGGCTACGAAGACGGTGAAAAGTTGATCGGTTTGAGCCTGTCCTTTTCGCTTCCGATCCTGAACCGCTTTAAGCATGAGGTTACCGCAGCCAGGGCAGAGCGCGATCGGGCACAGCAACTCGCCGATGATGCGGTGCAGATGGCGCGGGCCTTTCTGACCAGTGCGGCAGAGTGCTACGAGTTATCGCGCTCTGCCTGGGATGAGTGGGAACAGACAGGGCGGAAAAGCCTGGACCGACAAAGAGAGCAATTGCGCCGACTCTGGCAGGCCGGAGATATGGATATGGCCGACTATTTTGGACAATTGGGGCAGACGATAGACGTACGAGAAAGTGCCCTCGATCTGCATGAGCAGGTCTGGCAGGCCTGGTTCGAGTGGCTCCGCGCATCGGGTCAGGTGGATGCCTGGCTTGGTCGAGCAAGCGAATGAATTACAACACACAAAGAACCGTATTGGAGGCCCCCTGATGATAATGTTAAAGTTTTGGGCGGTGTGTCTGGGGTTGGCACTGATCCAGCCGGTATATGCCGAGGAGGCCAGTCATGAAGGTGCGGCAATCGAGATGAGCGCAAAAGAACAACGTGCGGCGGGCATTGCTATCGGTACGGTTGCACCTCGCGCACTCAACGAGACCTTGCGGATTCCGGGCGAGGTCGTGATCAACGCCTACCGGTCTGTGTTCGTTACCCCGCGCATCACAGCACAAGTCGTAGCGCGTCATGCGAAACTCGGCGATGAAGTCGAAGTCGGTCAACCCCTTGTGGCGCTCTCGAGTGTTGAGATGGCTGAAGCGCAAGGGGTATTAATTGTCGCGAATCGCGACTGGCAACGCGTCAAGACTCTCGGTCGGCAGGCCGTGTCTGAGCAGCGCTATACCGAAGCGCAGGTTGCACAACAACAGGCCCTCGCCAAAGTGCTGGCTTACGGCATGACCATGGCTCAGGCAGAGGTGCTTATGCAATCGGGAGACGCCAGCAAGGCGACCGGTACCTTCGACTTACTGGCTCCACAGGTGGGCACGGTGCTACGGGACGATTTCATTGTCGGCGAATTGATCGAGCCTGGCCGGATACTCGTCAATATCAGCGACGAGTCGGTGATGTGGGTGGAAGCACATATGGTGCTGACCACGTCACCCGACATAGATACTGGCACCAATGTGCGGGTCAGCCCCGATGGTATCAACTGGTTTCAAGGCACGGTCATTCAACGCCATCACTACCACGACGAAAAGGTTCGAACTCAGGGCTTGCGCATTGAGGTGCCCAACACAGCTCATCGCTTGCATTCGGGTCAGTTTGTCGAAGTAGAGGTTGTCACCGGGACGCGCGCACCAGCACTCGCTGTGCCGAGTGCGGCATTGATAATGATCAAAGGCTCACCGACTGTATTCAAGATCGAGGACGGACACGAGTTCCATGCCGAGGCTATTGAGATCGGTCCCACGGTGGGCGAGTGGACGGTCGTTCGCGGTGGGCTTATTGCAGGTGAAGAGATTGCTGTGAGTGGTGTTTTCCACCTCAAGTCATTGATGCTCAAGTCTTCGCTTGGCGCAGGTCATGTACATTAGGAGAACTGCATGTTAGAAGCACTGGTAGAAGCTTCGCTGCGCTATAAATTCCTGGTGTTGATCGCCTTTGGAATCGTGGCTTTTTTGGGTTGGCGCGCGGTTGTAACCGTGCCGATTGATGCGTTTCCAGATGTTACGCCCACCCAGGTCAATATCTACACCGAGTCGCCTGGGCTTGCTGCTGAGGATGTGGAGCAACTTCTCACTTTTCCCATTGAGTCCGGCATGGCCGGGTTGCCGAAGGTGAAGAAGATCCGCTCTGTGAGCCTCTTCGGCTTGTCCTACGTCGCCGTCTATTTCGAAGACGATATGGATATCTATTTCGCGCGACGTCTCGTGATGGAGCGGTTGCAGGAGGTAGGGGAGCGTATCCCAGACGGTTATGGCACGCCAGAGATGGGTCCCAACTCGTCAGGACTCGGTCAGGTTTTCTGGTACACACTGGAGCGTGCCGACGAAAAGCTCAACGCTGCGATTACCGACATGGACTTGCGGACGCTGCACGACTGGAACGTGCGTTTGATCTTGCGAACTGCCCCTGGCGTTGATGATGTCATTTCATGGGGGGGCCAGGAGCGACAATTTCAGGTTGTGATGGATCCCCTGAGTCTTCTCAAATACGATCTGACCTTTACCGATGTCATGGAAGTGATCGAGGCCAACAACCGCCAGGTTGGCGGTCAGTACATCAATCTCGGCTCAGAGCAATACCTCGTGCGCGGCCTTGGCCTGGTCAGAAACGAGCGCGACATCGGCGATATGGTCGTCAAGGTTGAAGGCGGCGCGCCAGTATATTTGCGCGATATCGCCGAAATCCGCCAGGGGGGGGCACTCCGTTTTGGTGCCGTGACACGCGATGGCAAGGAAGTTGTCCTCGGTATGGTGCTCTCGCGCATCGGTGAGAATGCCGCCCGGGTGGTTGAAGCGACGAAGGAAAAGGTCGCCATTATCGATCAGTCGCTGCCAGATGGCGTCGTCCTGCGACCCGTTTATGAGCGCACCGATCTCGTTGAAAAGGCAGTGGGTACGGCTACGAATGCATTATTTCAAGGCGCGATTCTGGTGGGGGTGATTCTGTTTTTGTTTCTCGGCGAATGGCGACCAGCGGTGGTTGTGATTGTCTCTATTCCGCTCACGATGCTCATTACATTTGTGTTCATGGATGAAGCGGGCCTTTCAGCCAACCTCATGTCACTTGCCGGCCTCGCTATTGGTATTGGCATGATTGTTGATGGAGCAGTGGTCGTCGTGGAGAATTCATTTCGCGTCATGGCAGAACGCAGGGCAGAGAACGAAGAGGTCAATCGCACTGCTGCGGTGTTGGCTGCCGCCCGCGAAGTCGTGAATCCGGTGACCTTTGCCATCTTAATTATTATGGTGGTATTTTTGCCTTTGTTCGCGCTCGAGGGACTGGAGGGCAAGCTGTTCAAGCCGATGGCGTTTAATATCACGTTTGCCATGGGTGGAAGTTTATTGCTCGCGCTTACGCTGATTCCCGTGCTCGCGGCCTTGTTATTAAAACCGCAAAGAGAACGCGAAACATGGCTCATACGAGTTATTAAACCGCGCTATCTATCCTTGCTCTCCTGGTCATTGGCGAATAGAAAAGTGGTTGTTGGCTGTGCAGTGGGTTTGCTCGTTGCGAGCATGGCGCTGTTCCCCCTCCTCGGAAAAGAGTTCATGCCGCAACTGCAGGAAGGGTCAATCATGTGGCGCGTGACTTCGATACCTTCGGCTTCGCTCCAACATTCAATCGAGATTTCCAAGGATATCGAGAACACACTGTCAAAATTCCCGGAGGTTGAAACCACCGTGGCAATGATCGGTCGTGCCGAGAAAGGCGAAACCGCCGACGCCAATTACATGGAGATTTATACGGCACTCAAGCCCGAGAGCGAATGGCTTGGAGACCGCGATATCCAGGTCCTTGCTGAGGCTATGCGCGAGGAGTTAGAAGTGGTGGTACCGACGGCTGTTATCGCTTTTACTCAGCCGATTCAGATGCGCGTAGAGGAACTGATCTCAGGAGTTCGCGCCACGCTTGCCGCCAAGATTTACGGTGAGGACCTAACAGTGCTCGATCGGTTGAGCGAGGAAGTCAAAGACGTCATTGCCGAAGTTGAGGGTGTGGCAGATCTATCGCTTGAGGCCAATGTCGGCAAGCCACAGATCCGCATTCAGGTCAAACGCGATCAACTCGCTCGGTTTGGGGTGAATGCAGACGATGTGTTGTCCGTTGTCCGAACCGGCATCGGCAATGAGCCGGTCTCGACTTTGATTGACGGCGTACGCCGCTTCGATATTACGGCGCGATTCGATGACCGATCAAAAGCGTCAGTGCAGTCGATTCAGCGCATTCCATTGAAAACAAGCGATGGTGCGATTGTGCCACTCGCGACTGTTGCAGATGTCAGCGTTGCGGAAGGCTACTCTTTTGTGCGTCGCGAGCAATTGCAGCGTTACGCAGTGATCCAGATGGATGTTCGGGGGCGCGATGTCGATGGTTTTGTGCGCGATGCCAATGCGGCTATTGATGCACAGATTGACTTGCCTCCGGGCTATTGGATCGAGTGGGGTGGTGCGTTCGAGAATCAACAGCGGGCGTTGGCGCGTTTGTCGGTGATCGTGCCATTGACGATCTTTTTTATTTTTGTGTTGCTCTACACTGCATTTAATTCGGTTAAGTACGCCGCGCTGATTATCGCCAATGTGCCGTTTGCGACAATTGGAGGGATGGTAGTTCTTTTTATCAGTGGACAATACGTGTCCGTGCCTTCGGCGATTGGATTTATCGCGGTGTTTGGCGTGGCGATGTTGAATGGCATTGTGCTGGTGAGTTTTATCAATGGGTTGCGGGAAAAAGGACTCGGTGTCGCAGAGGCTGTGCGACGGGGGGCGGAGTTGCGTTTGCGTCCAGTTTTGATGACCGCGAGTACGTCCATTCTCGGATTGGTGCCCTTGTTGTTGGCGACGGGTGTTGGTGCTGAAACGCAGCGTCCGCTCGCTTCGGTGGTGGTCGGTGGTTTGATCACTTCGACTTTGCTGACACTCGTGCTGCTGCCGGTGATCTACGAGTGGATCGAAACGCGACGGCAGTAAACGCTGTTATATTTTGCTCTTGCAGTGTGGGGATATTACCTTATAATCCGAATTATTATTATATGTGATCAAAACATTATGCTTCCCATCAGAGGGGTGAGGGCTATTGATTCTCCAATTAGTACAAGTATTGGCTTAATACAAATATTGACCAGTTTCTTTGATTTTCTTTTGATGTCGTTTCTGTTATTAGCACCTATGCTAATTCTGGGGCTATTTCTTTCTGGTCTGATTCATGTTTTTATTTCGCGTGAGGCTATTCTGCGATGGTTGCGCGAAGATAGCTTGAAATCCGTGAGCACAAGTGCGGCTGTTGGCGTGCCCGTGCCTCTTTGTAGTTGCTCGGTTGTGCCAGTAGTTGCCGAGATGCGCAATAAGGGCGCGTCCCGTTCGTCCTGTATGTCTTTCTTGATAACGGCGCCGGAAACAGGTGCGGATTCGATTCTGGTCACGAACGCGTTCTTTGGAATCATCGCTGCTATTGTCAGGCCCTTCATCAGCTTTATTACCGCGGTGGTAGCTGGTATCTTTTGTATCGGCCTCATAAGAGATGACAGCGACGAGGCCAGGGCAAAAGAGCACGATCACGACCATGATCACGACCATGACTGTGACCACGACCATGGGCACGAAGCTCTGGTGCCTGGAAGCGACGATTGCTACGTTAGTCCCTCACAACTGAAGGCGTTATTTTTTAGCTGGATGAGGATGATCACCGGCGCGATCGGTTATAACAAACGCGATATGGTTCGAGCCGACGACAAACAAATTTCTGCGGACGATCTGACTTTTAAAAAAGTCGTCAGGCATATTTTCCGCTATGGCTTTGTCGAAATAGCGGACGATATTCTGTTTGCGCTGCTCGTGGGCGTCGCACTGGGCGGCGTACTCTACCTGGTAATTCCGAGCGATCTGATGTCAAATGAGTATGCGCGCTGGTTGTCCTACCCCGTCATGGTGCTGGTTGGTGTACCTCTTTATATCTGCGCGTCCGCGAGTACTCCAATAGCCGCCGCGCTGGTCGCCAAGGGATTCAGCCCTGGAGCGGCGATGATTTTTCTCATGACTGGACCGGCGACTAACACGGGTACTATTGCGATCATCGTCAGCCAGTTCGGGTCACGCTTTGCATCCATCTATGTCTCAGCAGTGATTGCAGTGACTGTCGTTCTGGGTATCACAATTGATATTCTGCTTTTCGCCATCGACGTGACGGTTCCCCTGTATCTCGGTCCCTCGGAGTCAACGACCATTCAGCTCATACAATGGGGTAGTGCCTTTGCCCTGATCGCCCTGATCGTCTGGCGATTCCGCGCAGGTGCTTTTAAGAGCGGCTATGAGGATCTGCTGTTTAATCTCCGCCCCCTGTTCAAGCTTTGACATATATCCCAACCCAGCTCAGATCATTTGAGCTTAATTCAGGTTTAAACCACTTGGATTCGAATTTTCTACCACTTTTCATAGGATACTCCGTCGCTATTATTGCCGCGTCTTTGCTCGGTGGACATCTGCCGGCAATTGTTACCATGACGCATACGCGCATCCAGATAGTGATGAGTTTTGTCGCGGGTTTTATACTTGGCGTCGCTCTGTATCATCTCCTGCCACACGGCCTGGTTTTGATTCCCGAGCCAGGTGCTGTCGAAAAAGCCGTGGGATTGATGATGCTCGGCATCATACTGATGGTGTTGTTGCTGCGTATCTTTCACTTTCATCAGCACGACTTCAGCGACGAGGTCGGTGATTTCCTCCACGAGCATGCGCACGATCATGCCCACGGCAGTTCCGAGAGTAGGTTGATGGGCATCGGCCTGGGTCTGGGACTGCATACGGTGACCGAGGGCATCGCCCTGGGTACCAGCATTCGGGTTGGTGAAATACATGGGGGCGAAGCCGGTTTAGCAGGACTGGGGGTGTTTCTTGCGATTCTTTTGCACAAGCCACTCGACGCGTTTTCCATTATCGGTTTGTTGCAGGCCGCTGGCCATAGCGTCCGTACTCGTATGGCAGTTAATATCGGATTCGCCATGCTCTGCCCGGTGGTGGCCTTGTTGACTTTTTTGGGGATTGGGTTCCTGGGGCAGTGGGAGGAGCAGGTGGTCGGTTATGTGCTGGTCCTGGCAGCCGGCGCGTTTCTGTGTATTTCCCTGAGCGATCTGCTGCCGGAGATCCATTTCCACAGTCATGATCGCGCCAAGCTCACTGTGTCGTTCCTCGTGGGGATTGCCCTCGCATATGGGCTGTATTTTATCGAGTCAGGAGCTATGCACGGGTTGGAGACGCACGAAATGCTATTGACGCAACAAATAAGGGACGTTTGTATAATCTAAAAAGAAAAGGCGATCCAGCGCGCGATGAATCGCCTTTTTGTTTGTGCCAATCACTCAGGCTCGCCACAATCTGGGAACCCTGACGGGTGTTTCCGTTACCGGCCAGTATTCAGGGGGCGCGTCTTCCCAATGGGGCACGGTGCGCGCGTCTCGGTCAAAAATGATCTGTCCATTGCGAATTGTAAGCCGACAGATCAGGCGTTGATCCGTATCTATTCGCGTATAGCCACAGTCCTGAAATGAGAACTTGCCCGTTTCGAGGGCTAATACTGCAACATCCGCTTCTGCACCCACTGATAGCGTGCCCAATTCCGGCCGCCCGATTGCACGGGCTGGCGTCGCGGTTGATCTGTAAACCACATCTTCGAGGGTCATGCCCATTGCCAGACATTTTGACATGGTGTCTTGCATGCTGAATACGGTACCAGAAATATTGCCCATGTGCAGGTCTGTGCTGATGGAGTCGGGGGCAAATCCATTGGCAATGGCTCGCGCGCCGTTGCGATACCAGAAACTCGCAGCGCCATGCCCCAGGTCAAACCAGATTCCGCGTTGTCTGGCTTCAAACATATATGGCTCGACGTTTCCGCTGTTATCTACTACGGGGAATTGCCGCGCATAAACATGGGTGTGAATATCACCTGGGCGGAGTTTGTCGAGTATCAACGCGGGGTAGGACCGTTCGGGCGGACGCGGCCAAAAATCGACCATGACGGGCATGCTACATCCATCGCCGGCTTCGACTGCTTTTTCCACCGATTCCCAGGGCGGGTGCATTTCGTCAAATGGCGCGCTTGTCCAATAATGTGCTGTTTTGATACCGACGACCACTTCGCTGTGTTCGCGGGCGGCTTTTGCAGCGCTATCTACGTCAAAGGTCCGGATATCTTGCTCTGGCGCGCCCATACCGGGTGCAGAAATATTTACATAAGCCAGCACTCGCGTTTTTGCATGCTCCATGACGGTTCGGCGAAAATGCGCTATTTCCTCGCATCCCGCGGATCCCGTATCCACGCATGTTGTTACGCCAGAGAGTGGAAAATGTGCGTCTGGATTCAGGCTCGAACTGAAGAGGCCCTCTCCTGGTGCGCGGGTGAAATAGGCGTGGATGTGAATATCGATTAACCCGGGCGTTATTAGCAGATCTGACACATCCACCACATGGTCTGCTTCTTCTGCGGCGATATCCGTTTCCACCTTTGCAATTTTGCCATCCGAAATTCCCACATCGCAGAATCCGTTCACCCCATTGGCGGGATCAATTACCCGCCCGCCTTTTAACAGCAGGTCAAATTTACCATTCATAACCAACCTCCAATCGCATTTTTTGGAAATTCATCCACTTGAGTATTATGCGCCATAATCGTATATTTAACAAGAACGGTATGGTGTGAGGCCTGTCGCACCAACTGCCCAAACATATGAAAATTTTTGGGATTAAACCATTGATTGCCAATACCAAAAGATGTGTTCGCGATTTTTTTATTTTTTTTTGCATATTCTTTTTTTTCACATGCAACCATACGCCGCCCCTTCCGGGTTCTGATTCCTCTACTTCTGAGTCTGCGCTCCCGTCCATCTATACCTACACTATTGTCAATACCTACTTACACGATTCCAATGCTTTTACCCAGGGGTTGGTTTTTGAAGATGGTTTTTTTTATGAAAGTACTGGACACTACGGTGCTTCAACTATTCGCAAGGTCGCGCCCGCTACAGGTGCAGTTTTGATGCAGGAAAGCATTGCATCCGATTTTTTTGGCGAGGGTATCGCGATTTTTGGTGATCGCCTGTATCAACTTACGTGGAAATCGGGTATATGCTTTGTGTACGACAAAAACACGTTTGAGTTGCAAGTCCAATTTACATATTCCACGGAGGGTTGGGGGCTTACACACGATGGCGAAAAGCTGATTATGAGCGATGGCACGAATATTATTTATTTTCGGGATCCCAATACATTTAGAGAAATTGGGCGTATTGAAGTGACAGATAGTACGGGCCCTGTTCGTTATCTCAATGAGCTTGAATATATCAATGGACAGATTTTCGCCAATGTATGGCAAACCGATCGCATTGCCCGCATCGATCCCAAAAGTGGTAAGATTAAAGGATGGATTAATCTCACGGGCATTTTATCTCAAACTGATCGCTTGCACCATCGCGTTGGCGTGCTCAATGGCATTGCCTACGATGCCGTGACTGACCGAATTTTTGTTACGGGCAAGTGGTGGCCAAAATTATTCGAGATCAAACTCGCGCAGTAAAAGGTGGGGGGATAACTGAGGATGATATCATGTTGATCCGTTTATTGCTGTTTGTGCTTGCTATATGTCTATGGGGATGTGGCAATGATTCTTCGCCAACTGCTCCAGGAGAAGATGTTGTGCGCCCAACGGGGGATTTACTACCCTGGCATCTTTCATCTATTGTTTCGGTTGATTCGGTTCGTTCTATGCCCACGGGTACGCCCGTATTCATGCGGACCGAATTTGCCAATGGTCAACTCGCAGATCTCGAAATGACGTTCATACAGGTGGTTGACGATTTTTTGCCGCCAATGCCTGTTTATATGGTTGAAGCCTCCGACCCCGTTTTGATACAGCTCGGGGGTATTGCCCAGGGTATGAGTGGTTCTCCCATTTTTACCGAGCAAGGCACATGGGGTGCTATTGCTTATGGTTTTAATCAACAAGACAGTCCGCCATATTATTTTTTTGCAACACCGATAGAATGGGTGATTGGCAACCGGGGAGCGATGCCATTGGCTAAGAGCGCAGCCACCTGGGAGGAGAGTGGTATTACACCCCTGACTATTCCCTTGCTGGGCACGGGATTCAATCCTGCCTACCCGTCAGATGATTCGCCCTTCCAGGGTGAGTTGACGCCAGCCGGGAGAGCCGCGCAACATCAGGATAGTTTTGAGGCGGGCAGGCCACTGGCGATTGGTTTGATGCTGGGTGAGGTTACGATCGCTTCGTTGGGAACCATATCATACGTCGATGGCAATCGGATATATGGTTTTGGGCATCCGATGTCCGGTTCGGGTGCGGTAGAACTGCCTATTATAGAAGCAGTGGTGCTCGGTCCAATCTCCAATCTCTCTGCGCCATTTAAGTTTGCGACGCTGAATCCAACGGTGCGAGGAACGCTGACCGAAGACCGTTTGCCCGCGGTTCGCGGTATGCTTGGCGAGGGTCCAGAATTGATACCTATCCGAAGTGTATATACGTTTTCTTCAGGGAATGTGCTTGAGCTTACGCACAGGTTGGCAACTGTTGACCCTTCTACTACAGCAGGTCTTGTTGCGCTGGCTTTGGCCTCGCCTTTGCTTAACCGAGTTGAAAACGAGCCAAATCACAGTGTGCGCGTCAGGACGGATATTTCTTTTGTTGGAACAGATTCAAAATTGGCTCGCTCCCGCCTCTATGCAGAGCCAGAAGGGCAGCTTTTGTCTTTAATTTTTAATGCCTCTGCTGACCTGGGAGGGATACTCTCGCAACTCATGACAAGAAATGATTACGTCTTGCAGATGCGCGAGGCGGAGATTCATATTGATATGCTGCCCGAATCTCGTTTTGGAAAAATAGTAGCGGTTGCTGCGGATACGGTTATCAGTGCTGGGAGTACGTTGTCTATCAGGACTTCGCTACGCGTGGGGCGGCGTGAGGATCGGGAAATCGAGCTGGCATTTAGCATACCCGATACGCTTCCTGTGGGTGTTTACCAGCTCGAAGTGGGTTCTGCTGCAACATTAGGGGAAAGTTCTGCTGGGGAAGATGGTGGGCTGTTTGGGCTGTTTGATTTTTTTGGGGGCGATGAAACGCTCGAAGATTTTTTTGCCCGCGTGAATGGAATAGATGAAAATGTCATCTTAAAAGCGCGTTTGACATCTGATATCCCAGTTGGGGAAAGCGCGTTGCGCGACAGTTTGCCAGACAATTTCCCAAGCAATTTGCCGCTTGATTTTCTCGGTATTCAGTCCGCGACTGCACCTGTTTCTATGGAGAAAGATGTCGATTTATTTTTGGAAGGTTCTCAAATGCTTCGGATACGCGTGGTTGGGAATTAACAATACCCGGGAGTTACCCATGAAATGGACAGATGAACAACTCGCACAATACAATGAACAGGGCTATCTTTTTATGCCCGGTTTGCTCTCAGCCGACGAGGTTGATGCACTCAACGGCGATGTTCCGCTTTTGCTCAATGGAGAGAACGACGAGTTGCATCGGGAACGCGAACGCGGCGGTGCAGTGCGTCAGGTTTATCTCGCCCATCGGAGCGTTGATGCCTTTCAGAATCTCATCAGTTATCCCAAAATCCTGCATCCCGTTCGGCAGATTCTCAAAGACGACGTGTATATCTGGCATTCGAAACTCAATGTCAAGGATGCGTTTGAAGGTACGGTCTGGCTATGGCATCAGGACTATGGGTACTGGATGTGGGATGGCGTTGATCCGCGTCTCGTATCAGCTATGGTTTTTCTCGATCGGGCAACGCTCAACAATGGCTGTTTGATGGTGGTATCGGGGTCTCATAAATGGGGACGTCAGGAGCACTATGCGGACACGACTACGACAAGCTATAAGCAGTGGTGTATTGATACAGACACTTTGAAAGAAAAAATCTGCGAAGAAGATATTGAGCACATTACGGGAAAACCGGGCGATGTGCTGTTTTTTGATTGCAATATCGTGCATGGCTCGGGTCACAACATGTCGCCATTGCCTCGCAAAACATTTATCATCGCGTATAATGCCATGTCCAATAAGCCCCGTGCGGTAGAAAATCCCCGACCCGACTGGGTGGTGGCTCGCACGTTTGATATCGTTTGACTTGACATTGAAAAGGAAGTAATCTATTCTCCTGACCATCACATAGGAGGCTACGATGTCTGCTACAGCAACTGTCCCGCGCACAAATGGCAAGGCTAATTCTCTTACAAAAATCAAAATTGTAGATTGCGATGTACACCATTCTCCGGGCACTGACGATGCGCTCTATCCGTATATGCCGCGGCACTTTGTCGAGTATATCAAAGATTTTGGTACGATGATGCCCAGACTCGGGTACACCAATATGCCGGGAGGCGGTGCGCGAAAAGATCTGTGGGAAGATCCAAAGGAAAATCCCGCCCATCAGCCACAGGCTTGTATTGAGAAGCACCTCAATGTGTATGATATAGATTATGCGGTTCTCACGGGTGGGCCTTATGCAGCAGCCGTTCATAATAACCCGGACTACGCATCGGCCTATTGTAGTGCTTTTAACGATTGGACAAAAGACCACTGGATCAGTGCCGATTCGCGGTTTCGGGCTTCGATTCATATTTGCCCCGTAGATCCGCAACTCGCGGTAAAGGAAATCGATCGCCTGGGTCCCGATCCTGCTTTTGTGCAGGTTATGATGCCCGCGGGCGCCCGCATGCCTTTTGGCAACCGCCACTACCATCCCATTTACGAAGCCTGTGAAAGACACGGGTTGCCAGTCTCGGTTCACTTCGGGGGTGAAGGTGCTGGTCTTGCATCACCGCCTACTGCTGCGGGATATCCCACCTATTATCTCGAAATGCGCATGGCGCGGCCCCAAATTGCACAGGCCCATGTCACCAGTCTCGTTGTGGAGGGCGTGTTTGAGAAATTCCAGAATTCCCACTTTATATTTGTCGAGATGGACACTTTCTGGCTGCCGGGTCTTATGTGGCACCTCGATCTCGACTGGCGTGCGTTGCGCGACTACACACCGTGGGTCAAACGCCTGCCCAGCGAATATATCCGCAAACATATCCGCCTGGGTACGCAACCCATGCCCGATATACCCGGTGGGAAAGATGGCCTGGAAACATACCTTCGCTGGATGCACGCCGAAGACACTCTCGTTTTCGCCAGTGATTATCCACACTGGGATTGGGATGAACCCGGTCACGTCCTTCGCAATATTGACCACGATCTGAAAAAGCGTATTATGGGCGAAAATGCCGCCGAGATACTTGGGCTTTTCTGATGTCGAAACACAGGGTAGCAAAAATAGCGGATCTGCCACCCGGCGAGCGCAAAATTGTGACTATCAACAATAGGGAAATCGGTATTCTCAATGTGGATGGCAACCTCTATGCCCTGCGCAATATCTGCCCTCACCGCCTGGGTCCGCTCTGCAAGGGCCGCGTGCGACCGCTCGTCGTATGGGAGGGCGAAGAGGTGTACAATGGGCAGTCTCTCAAGCTCGGTTCAACAAATATCGGCCATGAACGCGAAAACGAAATTATCAAATGTCCCTGGCACAACTGGGAGTTTGATCTGAAGACCGGCAAATCCATTACGGATGACGATTTGCGCGTGCGTACCTATCGCGTGGAGGCCGAGGATGATGATATTGTGCTTTATCTGAGGTGAGATGTGAGGAGATGAGGATTAGTGGACTGACCACTGGCTACTGACAACTTTTTAAAGAGAAACCTTATGCAACTTACCTTTAGCACCACCGTTTGTCCCAATTTACTTTTGCCCGATGCTCTGAATGTTGCCACAGAAGCGGGCTTTGATCGGATTGAACTATTTCGTACATGGAGCGAGAGTTCACCTGTTCATGCAGATACATCGGTGCGTATGGTGCGCGAGCGTCTGGACGATGCAGGCGTGACACTCACGGGTCTCAATATTCGCAACATCACAGGGCGCAATACCGCCAAGGACGAACGCGATCTGGGATACAATATGCGCCAGGTCGAATGGGATATCCATCTTTCTCGCGCCCTGCGGCTACAGTGTGCCAATCTCAAAGGCGGTGATCGCACAGACGAAGCGCGCGAAGATTTTATTACAGGTATTAATCACGTGCTCGGGCGCGTTTCCGACTTTACCTTCAACATAGGCAATCACAAGGGGAATTTGCTCGAGAATATCGAAGATTATCAGAGCATTTTGCCCGAGCTTCCCGATCGCGTCAAGGTGCTGATGGATACGGGTCATCTCCTTTCAGCAGGCGTGGATGTTCGCGCTTTTGCAGAAGCTTTTGCCGACCGCATTGGCCTTGTTCACCTGAGAGATCAGAGGGGGGAAATACCCGTGCCTTTTGGCGAGGGCGATTTGCCTTTTGAAGGTGTTATCGGTATTCTCAAGGGCGCAGGTTATGAGGGTGAACTCGTCATCGAACTTGAAAAAGTCACCTGGGGTGAACCAGCCCAGGCTTGTGCTGCTGCGCGTGAATACGTCGAAAAAATCCTATCATAAATGCCTCCAAAGTCTATGTCCCATTCACTGAGCAAACATCTGCTCGTCGATCTGTACGATTGCTCCGCTAATTTGCTCAATGATGTCACCGCGCTTGAAGCGGTTATGATTGAAGCTGCTCACCGCGCAGGTGCTACGGTGATCAATAGCATGTTTCATCACTTTTCGCCTTTCGGTGTATCGGGTGTTGTGGTCATTCAGGAAAGCCACCTGACCATCCACACATGGCCAGAGCAGGGTTTTGCTGCTGTTGACCTGTTCACCTGTGGCACGCAGACCAAACCGCAGCGCGCTTTGACCCACTTAAAACGCGCACTCCAATGTACACGGATCGAAGTCCGACAATTCAGGCGTGGGCAAAGTGACTCATCGGCTGCAAAGACCGACCCAGCCTCGCAAGAGTTTGAAGCGTGAGATCAAAACAGCAAAACGCCCGTCGATAGGTTTACAACTGCGGTCGCAGTTCATTTTGACGGGCGTTCTTTATACACGCCTATTTTTGACAATTCTAAACACAATGGAGGGCGTATGACCACAGATCAAGCTACAGATATTCGATCCACACTTATTGCGATGTTTGAGGCTATTGATAATAAAGAAAATATCGCCGAGCATTTGCTCAAACTCGACGATATTCAGCGCGGCCTTGACCGCAATACGCCAGCACAGCTCAGACATTTTCTCGAGCGCCGTAGTTATACCAAAGCTCTCGAATATCTCGATACGGGTACGTTTATCGACGATCCCAACCGTCCGGACTGCGACGACCACCCTCATTAATCTTCAGGAGTTATGTATGTCTGTCACAACTCGCACTGATATCAAGGGCATTTCTCGTTTTCTATTTACCGAAGGTACAGATGCCGATCGTCTCCACCTGCATGTCTCAGAAGTTGGTCCAGGCCAGAGTGCCCATCCGCCACACCGGCACGATGGGTGGGAAATTTTCTACGTTATCAAAGGAAATGGCGAAGTTCTGTACGGCGATCAAACACATCCGGTCAATACGGGTGAAGCCATGCATCTTGAATGCAGTATTTTGCACGGGATAAAAAATATCGGCGATGACCCGCTTCAATACGCCGTGATTATTAGAAAATGAGTGGGGAATCAGTAGCGTTTTCGCAACACATCCATAATATGTGCAGAGAGCGATTGCACGGTTTCTTCAAAATTTATATTCTCAACAGTCACGATGCGATATGCTTCGCCCACTTCTAAGATATGTTGCTGAATCTCCAAAATGGCATCGAGATTTTTTACATAGTGGTGCGATGTCCTTTGCATTGCCTCTTCACTGCGAAATTCAAAACGCTCGGCATATTGCTTTTTGTCATCTAAGTACAAAATCATCCAGATAAATGTTGTTCGATCTTTGTACGCATTCAAATCGATCAAATCGGGCAAGAGATGCACCCCGTCAATCACCAGGCTGACATGCTCTTCAATGGCGCGCTCAATCATTGCTCGCACGCCAACACCAACGCGAACAGCCTGTTCGCGAAATGCCTGCACAACCGGTGGGTGCTCACCGCCCAATTCTGCGCCGGTATGTTTCCAGGCAGAAAACGAGGAGGCGTGCAAAGCGGGCATCAGTTCGGGTGAGATCATCAATCGCATAATTTGTCGAATGGCGTCGGTGGATGCGACGCGCGAAATTTTTAGCTGATTGGCCAGTGCCAATCCCACAGAGGTTTTACCCACTCCACTTGCACCACTGATGAGAATGACGAGCGGCTTGTGTTGTCGATCCTTGCGAAACCGATACCATGCCTGATAGCGCTCGGCATACTGAGATCCATAGCTGTCTTTTAAGATTTTCAGCGTTGTCTTAAAAAGTTGTGGTCGTTTAATTACTCTGCTTTGTAAACTCAAAAGTTTTTGTGCAACCACAGAGGCAATCTGGTGTGAGAGATCGTGATCCAGCCCAATGGCTTCGAGCGAATCGGCGAGCCGCTCCATAGAAAATAATGCCCTATCTTCGCCTTCTTCGATAAAAATTTGCCGCGATGAGGGTTCCCAAAAGATGGCATCGCCAATCATTCGGTCACCAAATTCGCGCTGTACCTGTTTTCGCACCAGATCGGCCATATCTTCGGCTTTGATGTCTTTCGCTTTTTGAAGCGACCGACGGATGCCGTCTGCGAATTTGTATGCCTCTTGAAATGCGAATCCATGCTCGATTAAATAATGTGCCAGCATGCCTCGCAAAAATGGAATTCTTTTTTTGCCATCAACAATTGTCGCCATGGCAATCTCCACAAAACACGGCTTTTTCAAAGAGAACTAACAGCTAATACTCGAACTTAGCGAACCTTTTGCACGGTGTCAAGTCCCTGTATCACAGCCCGCTAAAGAGATGAGAAGGCTAACCGAAACGCGAGGTATTTTATGGCTACACAACCGAACGTCCTGTTGATTTCAACAGACCACTGGCCAGCCCATCTTTTGGGATGTGCTGGCCATCCTGTAATTCAGACGCCGACGCTGGATGAATTGGCGCGAAGTGGTGTGCGGTTTTCCAATTGTTATGCCGAATGTCCGGTGTGTATTCCGGCGCGGCGCACGTTGATGACGGGCACCACGCCGCGAACGCACGGGGATCGGGTGTTTGTGGAGACGCTCGAAATGCCCGATATGCCAACGATGGCGCAGACGTTTCGCAATGCGGGATATCAGGCGTATGCTGTGGGCAAGTTGCATGTGTATCCGCAGCGGGATCGCATTGGGTTTGACGATGTGATTTTAGACGAAGAGGGGCGCACGCAGTACGGGGTTCTCGACGATTACGAGCTTTTTTTAGGCGATCAGGGCTATGCGGGCGAGCACTTTAATCACGGCATGAGCAATAACGAGTATAGCGCGATGCCCTGGCATTTGCCCGATGAAACCCATGCGACAAATTGGGCGACTCAGAACATGGTGCGATTTATTAAAAGGCGAGATCCCTCGCGCCCTTCGTTCTGGTTTGTTTCTTATCGGCATCCACATCCGCCGATTGTGCCGTTGCAAAAGTACCTGGATTTTTATCGGGATATGGAGATTGATACGCCGTTTATGGGCGATTGGGTTCAGTCTGGAAATCTTCCCTATAGTCTTCAATCGATGACTGCTCGAGGAGACAAGCACAGTGCAGTTCAAATCGAGATGGCGCGGCGTGCGTTTTATGCCCTGTGTACCCATATTGACCACAGCCTGCGCGTATTGATTGGCACGCTGAGGGAGGAAGGATTGCTCGACAATACGATTATTTGTTTTACGTCGGATCACGGTGATATGTTGGGCAATCACAATATGTTGGCGAAGCGTCTTTTCTACGAGGGTTCGGCTAATATTCCGATGATTTTGTTGGGTACGGCTGGCGATGAACGAGTCGGGTTCAATCGCGTGGATGATCGCCTGGTGGGGTGGCAAGATGTGATGCCTACGTTGTTGGATCTGGCGGGTATAGATATTTCCGATACTGTGGAGGGAATGTCGATGGTTGGCGAACAAGAGCGGGATTGGTTTTACGGCGAGGTCGGCGAAGATGCCCACGCGACGCGGATGATTTGCGATGGACGCTACAAGTTGATTTACTATTCTGTGGGAAATTGTCGGCAGCTTTTTGATCTGAAAGCTGATCCTCAGGAACTCGTGGATTTATCGTGCGACCCGCAACACGCCGAGATTCTGGCGCGGTTGACAGAGCTTTTGATTGGCGAACTTTACGGCGAGGATAAAGCATGGGTCGAGAATGGACAATTGGTGGGCCTGCCAGACCAGCCGTATCACCCCGGTCCCAATCGGGGGCTTACCAGCCAGCGCGGGCAACACTGGCCGCCACCCCCAAAATCCGATATGCCCCAGATTCAATGGCATGCGTGAGTAGTTGACATACTCCCAAAGCTAAAGCATTGTGATGTGCCTACGGCATGCTTGCGCGTGCTCGATGCTTCAGCAAGAGATTGTGGTATCAATGGCAGTAGCGTGCTTCACAAGATAGGTTTAGGTATCCTGATCATCACGTCTTACGCTACCTCCTCCAGAGGTGGACGCCCCCACCTGTGAATGTTTATCGCTGCGTTGAGGTCTCTATCTGATACAAAACCGCATTCACAACAACGAAAGGTTCTTTCTCGCAACTCAAGGCTATCTTTGATCGTGCCACAAACAGAGCATGTTTTAGACGAGGGCAACCACTTGCCGATTTGCACAACTGCCTTGCCTGTCTTTTCTGCCACATACTTCAGGATAATCAAGAAGTCAGCAAAGCCAAGATCGCTGATTTTCCTACCCCATAGTCTTTGCATCGCTTTGATATTCAACTTTTCAAAGCACAACACGTCATATTGCTTGCAAAGGTGATGGGCAAGCCACCAGTGGAATGCCTCACGCTGATTGGCAACACGCCGATGCACTCTGGCAAGATTAACTCTTACTCTGCGACGGTTGTTGCTCCCTTTCTGCTTGCGTGATAGCATACGGTTGGCCTTTTTGACCCTCCTTGAATTGCGTTTGAAAAACCGAGGTGATTGTATCTGTGTACCGTCTGAGGCGGTCAAGTATGTTTTCAAGCCGAAGTCAAAGCCTGCGGTTTTACCCGTCTTAGCAATGCTCAACTTGAAACTTGACGCCTTCGCACAAATACACAGCCATAAATCACCTACGCGGTCACGTTTAATTGTGACCGTTTTAACGCTTTCTACATCGAAGTCTCTGCTCTTGTGATACCGAAATATGCGTTTGATTTTACCACGAACACCGAAACCAATTTGAATTTTGTTGCCATCCAAAAATTCGTAGCCTGATTGTTTCAGAGTATAGGACTTGTATTTGAACCGTGATCGGAACTTAGGCGGTCGCTTGTTGTCCTTTGCAAAGAACTTCTGATACCCAAAGTCAATGCGTTCTATCACATTCTGCAATGCCTGGGACGGCAACAAACAATAGTGAGCAAACCGCGCTGTCTTTTTCAGCTTTGCAAGGTGCTTAATCAGCGTGAACTTGCTTGGATACTTGTCAAACCGCCGATAGTATCGCTTATGCAACGCTATGAAATGATTATACACGCCTGCAAAAGCGTCTATATCTTGATGGATATACCTGTTACGATCACACTGACTATACAGCTTGTATTTGTAGGTGAGATAGTCCATTATACACCTTTTTGGTTTTCCACATAGCGCATCAAAACAGGCAAAGTTACCTCGCCTACTGTTGAAACAAATTTGCGACGCACAAGGACGGAAGCCAGCTTTTAAGTTTGGGAAACTCTTGACGCAGACAATGTGCTGTGTAACCTTTGATACGCCTGATTAAAGCAGTGATAGATGCGGATGATTCTTAATGACGCACCACCCACATCGCTTTGTGCGGGGTGCCCATGCTGAAGCTCCGCTCCATAAAGGTAAGGCCCTTTTACCCCAAGGTTAAAAACGCTTGGGTCTTACAGTTGTTAGATAAAATTCGCCGCAAACAAACCAGATGGCTAAAGTTAGTCGCCTTTTATCCTTTTTCGGGATATTCTATGTTGGGTTATTATATTTTCTGAAAAATTAAAGAAAGGAAAAAATGACACAATCCGTCTTTACGCCCAAATATGAGGTATTCCGCAGTTTATTAACGCAACATCGGCGGTCTCAATCAATTACACAAACGCAACTCGCCCGGCTTCTTGGACGCCCTCAATCTTTCGTATCAAAATATGAGAATGGAGAAAGACGTCTCGATGTAATCGAATTTCTCGAAATAACAGAGGCTTTGAATATCGATCCCTGCGAAATAATAAAAAAGCTGAAAGAGGAGACAAAATCGTGACAATTTTGAGAGAATGGGGTATCACGCCTGAACAGCTTACCGATCTGCTTGACGAGAATCCTAGCTTACGCGGTATGCTACTTGGATATGTTGCTGAATTAAAATTAAAAGAAAGGATAGTCACATTTCCCGAAGTTTCTTCCATTACTAAATTCGATGATCACGATAGAAAAAAGAAAGGAGATCTTTATATTTTATACAAAAATCGCGCTTTCAATTTAGAATCAAAATCACTTCAAACATCCTCAATCAAATATGAAAAAGAAAATTCTCGCTGGTCAGGTAAAGCTCAAGTAGATGCAAGTGATAGGCGTATTATTACGTTGCCTGATGGCTCGAAACTGAATACCACACTCCTACGGAGGGGTGAGTTTGACATTCTGGCAGTAAACTGCTATGCATTCAACAAGAAATGGAATTTTGTTTTTGCGCGAAATCAGGACCTTCCTTGCTCGACATATAGAGGATATACTCAGTACCAAAGAGAGAATTTGATCGCCAGTCTAATAACCATCATTTGGCCTCCAGAACCTCCATTTTACTCAGACATACGCTCTTTGCTTGATAAAATGGCAGAAGAAGGAGAAGGCTCCGATCCTATCGTCATTTAACCTTTTGACCTTTTTGGAAAAGCATTTTTGATAAAAACCAAAAAATACGAATGATTCTTTCGCGCGTGAACTTGTCGTTTAAGTCTGCTAATTGATGGTCTGTTTTGCCGAACTACTACAAAGAGATCTTTTGTATAGAAACCCATCTTCTCATATTCATTAATGATTTCTACATGTGTTAACCATTGTTTATTTGCACTGACTTCATCTTGGCATTTGACGATCAAGACTCCTTTATCTTTTAAAACTCGAAACGCTTCTTTGCCTGCGAAAAAATACATATCTGTCACTGCACCGTGCCAATTTCTCGTACCTTTGAATCTGGTATTTACTTCATTGCCATTTGAGTATGCTTCCCTAAATGATGAATGTGAACCCGAACCTGCTTTATGCGCTGGAGATTTTCTATAAAAGCCTTCCATATATGGAGGATCAAGCACAACGCAGTCAATATAACCATCCGTATAAGGCAAATCCCTGCAATCAACCCCCATTGATATATCTGTAGCTTTTACGTCATATAGCCCATCTGGCACATTTCGCCAAAAAACACCCTTACCCCAGGTAACATCAGCAACAACAGAACCTTTGGGAACATGCAGAGATAGAATCTGAGGAAAGACCTCAGCATTGCCATGAACATGGGCAGACATAATTACATTTGAAGTAGAGTTCCCGCCTTGCACTCGCTTATTTTTTTTCTTCATGGTGGCCTCAAAAAGATCAATCTGAGCAAAATTCATAGCAATATTATATCCTATTTTGGGATATTTGTCAATGCCTATTTTTGAAATATTTAGTGTTTTAATAATTCCTTAAATGGCTATTTCAGAATATTTTGTTCAACCATCCATAAATGATTCTGAAACAATATGTTCTATTATACCACTGTTTTTCGTTGCATGCAATAAGTAGCAAATACTATACCACTATTAAGCTATTTCTCCTATGGAGGAATTATGCCTTCGCGGTTATTTAATTCACATCCAGACCACGGGATTCGCGTGCCATGTGAGGTGATGGAAGCTTATGTTCGCGCGCTTTTTCTCGCCGTGGGTACGTCTGAAGAACACGCGCAGCATATGGCGGTCACGTTGACGGCAAATGATTTGCGCTGTGTGTTCAGTCACGGTACGCGGCAGGTGCGTAGCTATATATCCGAAATGAAAAATGGGCATACCAATCCGCAGCCCAATGTGACGGTGGTGTCCGAGTCAGCGGCGACGGCTATACTGGATGGGGATGGCGGGTTGGGGTATTTCCCGTCGCATTGGGGAACAGAGATGGCGATTGAAAAGGCGTTAAAAGTGGGTGTGAGTACGGTGATAACGCGCAATCACTTCCACTTTGGCGCAGCGGGCAATTATTCTCGCATGGCTCTTGCCAGCGATTGTATTGGGATGGCGCTGTCTTCTCATCGCTATCACCCGCGTCCAGAGGCGACGGTTATGAGCGCGTCGGGAGGGTCGCCGATTAGTATTGCCGTGCCCGCGGGTGAACAACCCCCGCTGGTTATGGATATGGCGGCGAACTTTATACCTTATGATAACGCATCATTCGCAAAATTTCCCGCCGCGATTTTCAAGGGGTTGGGGCTGGCGGCTGTGCTACAGGCGATGGGAGGGATTTTGGCTGGTATCTGGAATGAAGGGTATGAATTTACCGGTGAAGGCAAAGGTGCAGCGCCACATCAAGGTGCGTTTATTGCGGTGTTTGACGTGAAGCGATTTGCAGATGTCGAGACGTTTAAGCAAGAGATGGATCGCTATATCGGCGAAGCGCGTGCCACGAAACCCCTGCCGGGACACGATCGCGCAGAGTTGGCTGGCGGGATGGAATGGCAATGGGAAAAAGAGCACCGCGAGATCGGTATTCCTATGGCAGATGAGCACCTCGATTTGCTGCAACAGGTAGGCGATAGTGTCGGCGTTTCATCGCAGTTTGGGCAATTTGAAGGATCGCGATTTTAGGTTGTAAAATTCAAATACGGATGACGCTAATCAAAAAGGAGCAACGCATGAGCGATAGACCGAATATTCTTTTTCTTTTTGCCGATCAGATGCACGCTTTTGCGATGGGGTGTATGGGAACGGAGGATATTCACACGCCAAATCTGGACAAGCTGGCGCGAGAAGGGGTCTTGTTTCGAAATTGTTATTCCAATGCGCCGGTTTGTACGCCGTTTCGCGCGACGCTCATTTCGGGGCAATATGGATCGCAGACAGATACGTTGCGCAATGGGCGGTATATTCCCGAGGGGACGCGCACACTGGCAGGCACGCTAAATGATGCGGGATATCGAACCGGTTGGGTGGGCAAGTGGCATTTGGGCGCAACGGGTAATGTGTGGATACCACCCGAGTTGCGGGCGGATTTCACGGAGTTTATCGGGTATCAGTGTTATAATGATTTTTTGCACAGTGTGAAGTTTTACGATGAAGCAGGTGATGAATATTGGTACGGTCATCACAGAACGGATGTGACAAGTGATATTGCGATTGAGCGAATGGAGAAGATGGCGGAGAACGCGCCTTTCGCACTGTTTGTGTCCTATCAGAATCCGCATTATCCCGAGCAACCGGGATATGAATACGACGAGATGTATCGGGGCGTGACCATTGCGCGACGTCCAAATTGCGAGGAGGTTGATCCCTATACGAGAACGCACAGCCCGCCGAGTCCCAAACCCCAGGAGAATGATCCGATTTATCAACGCTATGGCAATAATCTGAATGAATATCTGCGCGCGTATTACGCGATGGTGACGCAGTTGGATGCAAATGTGGGGCGGATGATGGATGCGCTGGATCGCATGGGGTTGCGGGATAATACGGTGGTGATGTTTACGTCGGATCACGGAGATTTGCAGGGTAGTCACGGAGAGACGAATAAGGGCAAGGCCTGGGAGGAGTCGAGTCGCATTCCCCTGATTGTTCGCGCACCGGGTGGTGCAGCAGGTGCAGTGGTGGATGATCTGGTATCTGGTGTGGATTTTTTTGCGACTTGTGTAGATTGCGCTGGACAGCCCCCCGAGCCTTCGGTAGAGGGCGATAGTTTCGCGCCTCTGATGAGCGATCCTTCGCAAAGCTTAGAACGACCGGTGTTTTCAGAAATGCAGCCCTGGTGTATGGTGCGCGAAGGCGCGTTTAAGCTGGTGGTGCAAAAAGAAGGCTTTGAGGCAACACATCTGTTCGATTTGGAAAATGATCCCTACGAGATGAATAATCTGCTACGCGATCCCAATTATAACGAGAAACAAGCGCATTTGTACGATGTGCTGCAGAACTGGTACAGGCGCGTGACGTTAAAATAGGTGATTGAGGGCAGTGCTGGGAATGGAGAACAGTCCAGAAATGGTGAGAAGAGCAAATGGAGGACAGCGTGGAGAGATCAAAGAGTAAAGGTCCAGAATGCGATTTTGTTTTCGGATCATGTCCAGGGTGGGTTTTCAGATATGATTTATTTTTCTTTTGTAACAATGACCACTCTGGGCTATGGAGATATAATGCCTGTGAGCCGGATGGCGAAAAACCTGGCTCTTTTGGAAGCTGTTTGGGGACAAACCTATCTGGCGGTGCTGGTAGCTCGTCTGGTGGGATTGCATTTAAGTGGCAGCAGCCGATCCGACTGAGGATGGTGTTTGGGGAAAAAAGTCCGGGATATCGACGGGTTCGCCCAGAGACAGGTTCATGAGCATGTCGTGCATGCAGAATGAAGGTTCGTTTGGGGCGGGTGCAATGTGACGGTCTGTGCCATCGGGCAGTAGTTTGCGCGATTTGACATTGTCGGCAAAGCATGTGCTGAGGAGTTCTGATTTTATCCGTGTAATTAAGTCCGGATCTTCGATGGGGCAAAGCGTTTCTACGCGGCGGCGCAAATTTCGAGGCATCCAATCGGCACTGCCAATGTACACATCGGGATTTCCATCATTTTCAAAGTAGTAGATGCGGCTGTGTTCCAAAAATCGCCCGATGATGCTGCGTACTCTGATGTTGTCGCTTATACCGGGAACACCCGCACGCAGACAGCATATACCGCGCACAATCAGGTCAATTTGCACGCCGTTTTGCGATGCGCGATACAGCGCGCGAATGACTTTGGGGTCTTGAAGTGAATTCATTTTCGCAACAATGTGGGCGGTGCGTCCTTTGCGTGCATGGTCGATTTCGCGGTCGATTTTTTGAAGGATGGAATCGAGCATGGTATAGGGCGCAATGAGCATCTTGCTGACCTGGGGATGTGCAGATTGCGTGGTGAGCAGGTTAAAAACTTCGGCTACATCGTTTGTGATGTCTTCGCGTGCTGTGAACAACCCCAGGTCCGTATAAAGTCGGGCTGTTGAGGGATTGTAATTGCCCGTGCCGATGTGGGCATAGCGCCGCAGGCCATTGTTGGTTTCGCGCCTGACCAGCAGCGAGAGTTTGCAATGCGTTTTAAGGCCTACGACGCCATATACGACGCATACACCCGCATCCTGAAGGCGGCGCGCCCATCGAATATTGGATTCCTCGTCAAATCGCGCTTTGAGTTCAACAACCACTGTTACTTCTTTCCCCGCCTCCGCAGCGCGAATCAAAGCATCGATAACGGGCGAATCTTCGCTGGTGCGATAGAGCGTCTGTTTGATGGCGAGCACACCGGGATCGGTTGCCGCTGAATTGACAAATTGAACAACGGGTGTAAAGGCATCGTAGGGGTGGTGGAGCAACATATCTTTTTGCTTGATCTGATCAAAGAGGGTTTCGATTTCTTCATAAGTCTGGTCGGGCGGGTGATAGGGTGCATATTTCAAATCGGGTCTGGGGGTCGCGCTATAAAGTCCCATCAAACGGTTGAGATTCACCGGTCCGTTGACCTGATAAATCTGATTGTTTTTCAGACTGTATGTCGATTGTAAGCGCTTGACAAGTGCCCGGCTGGCATCGGCTTCGATTTCGAGACGGACCGTATCGCCTTTGCGCCGATTTTGCAATTCGTCTTCAATGGCGAGCAATAAGTCGTCGGCTTCTTCTTCGTCCAGATAAAGATCGCTATTTCGGGTGATGCGGAAAGCAGCGGTGTCGAGAATTTGATATCCCCGGAAAAGTTCGGGAATATGTGCCTGAACAATATCGGCAAGGAAGACAAAGTCGATGCGCTGGCTGTCTTCTTCTCGGGGCAAGCGAATCAGACGCGGCAATAGACGAGGAACCTGCACGACGCCGAGCAGTGTTTCACCTTCGCGGTTTTTGAGCAAAAGGGCGATGCAAAGGGCTTTGTTGATCAGGCGTGGCAATGGGTGTGCAGGGCTGATGGTGAGCGGGGTTAAAACCGGGTAGAATTCTGCGTGGCAATAGTCGTCGAGAAAGGATTTTTCGCGGGCAGAAAGCGTACTGACGGTGCGTATGCGAACATCTGCATCGCGCAATGCGGGAAGGAGTTCGTCATTCCAGCAGGCGTATTGCTCCTCAACCATGCGATGAGCTTCTTTTGCAATGGCTGAAATTTGTTCTTCGGGCAGGAGGCCATCGGGGCCGTAGTCAGAAATGCCCGCTTCTACTTGTTGGAGCAGGCCCGCTATGCGCACTTCAAAAAACTCGTCGAGGTTGTTGGCCACAATGCCCAGAAATTTGACACGTTCCAACAGGGGATTTTCGGGGGTACGGGCTTCTTGTAATACGCGCTGATTAAAACGCAGCCATGAGAGCTCTCTATTAAAATAGAGACTGGTATCGCCGAGGTCCATAACACACTCCGGGGAAGAGGCGGCGGAATTGAGTTAAATGTCAGGTATTATAATACGATATGGAGCAGATTGTCAAATAAAAATATTAGTCTTCAAAACGTAACCGTTTTGGAGGTGATTTGTAACATTATAGCGATGTCTTATTGAGGTGGTTCCCCGGCTAACGCTATATGTTAAGTTTTGAACCTGAGTTATCACATGAATGTCGTGCTTTCGTCACACTATTGTAACACGATACAGGTTTATTTTTCGCACCCTATACCCCTACAACACTACGTCGTGCAAGTCGCATGATAGAAGGGAGATTGAATGACCAGATTTATTTGTATGATTGCATGTGTGGCTGTTTTGACCCAGGCTGCGGTTCAGGCAGTTCAGGCGCAGCAAGATTCGTCTGTTTCCGAGTATCAAAAAGTGAGTGGGGTTTCCGGAAGTGCCAATAGCATTGGGTCAGATACGATGAATAATTTGATGACCCTTTGGTTGGAAGGCTTCCGCAAGTACTATCCCAATGTAACAATTCAGGTTGAGGGCAAGGGTTCGAGTACTGCGCCTCCCGCGCTCATTGAAGGTACCGCGCAATTCGGGCCGATGTCACGCCCGATGAAGGCTTCGGAAATAGATAAATTTGAGGAGCATTTTGGATATCCACCAACAGTGTTGAGTGCCTCGCTGGATGCACTGGCTATTTTTGTCAATAAAGATAACCCGATTAAGGGGTTGACTTTGCAGCAGGTAGATGCGATTTTTTCCAAGACGCGACGCGGTGATTATAAGGAAAATATTGTGAGATGGGGGCAGTTGGATTTGGGAGGCGATTGGAAAAATGCCGCATTCAGCCTTTACGGTCGCAATTCAGCATCGGGCACTTATGGATTCTTCAAAGATCACGCGCTGTTTAAGGGCGATTTCAAAGATGAAGTAAAAGAGCAACCGGGGTCTGCTTCGGTGGTACAGGGCGTGGCCGAAGACAGGTACAGCATTGGTTATAGTGGCATAGGTTACAGGACTTCCGGCGTGCGCATCCTACCTCTGGCGTTGGAAACTGGCGAATCCTTCAGAGAGGGCACGATAGAAAATGTGATAGATGGGTCTTATCCCCTGGGGCGTTTTTTGTATTTGTACATCAACAAGATGCCCAATAAACCTCTCGATCCGCTGGTGCGGGAATTTTGTAAGTTCATTTTTTCCAAAGAAGGGCAAGAGATTGTCGTGAAAGATGGCTATATGCCCGTGCCCTATCAGGTGGTTAAAGAGGAGCTCGAGAAGTTACAGTAGTTAGCCTTTGATGCAGGTTATCTATTCTTATTATGTTACTTCCGTTAAAACCAATATCAAAGCGACAATTGCCCGGTATTACGCGAGGCGCACGTCTGATGGATCGCACTGGGCGGTGGGTGATCACTGCTGGCGGCATCGGGGTGATTCTGTCTGTGCTGGGCATTTTCCTTTTTGTTTTGATGGAGTCCTATCCCCTATTTTTTAAGCCGAGCGTATCCAGGGCGCATACCTTTGATTTTTCGCACCGTCAGCCCGTTCTTTGTACGGGGGTTGATCCCTATCAGGCCGTGATGTTTGTCGTGCATGAAGCGGGGATTGATTTCTTGGATATGACCACAAAATCGGTGACAAAGTCGGTGTCTGTCCCCGAACTACAGGGACGGCGCATTCGGGCGGCTTATCGCGCCCTGGATAACACGCACGTTGGCCTGGGGCTGAACGACGGTACAATGCTGAGTTGCCGCGTGAAATTTACCGTGGATTACGATGCGGAGGGAAAGCGGATTGTGACACCGTCTTTTTCTGTTGAATCGTCGATGGATTTAACCGATAAGGCACTTGTGCATATCGTATTTCGGCACGATGGAGGATCCCGAAGCACAGCACTTGGCATTGCGGATTCCGGGCAACTCGTTTTGGGAATTTCCGAAAAACAGCGCGGTCTTTTGGGTGATGGCAAAATAATTGTTCGCACATACGATTTGACCGCTGACATCAAAGGGCGCGCCAGGGTGGGGGCTGTGGCGAAATCGGGACGCTATGTTCTGGTGGGCACAGATCGCGGTGATGTGTTTCGATGGGAAGTCGGGCGGGCGAGTTCCAAGCCCAGGCTATTGGATCATTTTCCGGTTTCCGATCAAGCGGTGACTGCGCTGGACTTTGTGCTGGGCGATGTGTCGCTCCTCGTGGGCGATGTAGGCGGCCAGGTGTCTGCCTGGATGCCCGTCAGGACGCGCGAAGGCGACAATAAAAGGACGTTTAAGAAGATTCACACCTTGCGGTCTCATCCGGCGGCGGTGACTGCACTGGCGTCGTCTGCTCGAGACAAACAGTTTTTATCGGGCGATGTATCGGGGGTGGTTGCGTTGCATCACATGACGTCGGAACAAACATTTTTTCAATTGCGCGGTGATCCCATTCAAACCCTGTCTTTCGCACCCAAAGCGGATGGCTTTTTGACTGTGAGTAAGTCGGGTCAGGTGACGGATTTTGACCTTCAAAATCCACATCCCGAAGTGACGTTGCAAACGCTTTTTGGCAAAGTGTGGTACGAGGGATATACGGAGCCTCACTACGTGTGGCAATCTACGGGTGGGTCAGATGATTTTGAACCTAAGTTTAGTATTGTACCTTTGATATTTGGCACATTTAAGGGCACACTTTACGCTATGTTATTCGCGCTGCCTTTGGCCATTCTGGCAGCGATTTACACATCGGAATTTGCCTCTCCCAGCGTACGCAATCTGGTCAAACCCGTAGTGGAGTTGATGGCTTCGCTTCCCAGCGTGATTTTGGGCTTTTTGGCTGGTTTGTGGTTGGCACCGCTGCTGGAAACGAGAATTGTTGGTGCGCTGTTGTTGCTGCCTTGTGTGCCCATTATCGTGGTGATATGTGCGTGGGCGTGGGGGCAGGTGTCCGAAGATCTTGCACACAAAGTATCCGATCTCTGGATTCTAACTTTGCTGTCGGGCATCGCGTTGCTCGCGCTTTATCTGTCGTTTGCACTCGGCCCGGTAGCTGAATCGCTTTTGTTTGGCGGCAATTTTCAAAGCTGGCTGCTCGGCACAACGGGTACGCGCTACGACCAGCGCAACTGTCTCGTGGTGGGCTTTGCCATGGGGTTTGCTGTGGTGCCCATTATTTACACGATCTGTGAAGATGCCATGTCCAGTGTGCCGCAGCATCTGCGCGCCGGGTCACTCGCGCTTGGCGCAACGCTCTGGCAGACGGCTATCCGCGTGGTGTTGCCCACGGCGAGCCCGGGCATTTTTTCCGCGACTATGATTGGATTTGGCCGCGCTGTGGGTGAAACGATGATTGTACTGATGGCCACGGGCAATACCCCGATTTTGGATTGGACCATTTTTAATGGCATGCGCACTATGTCTGCCAATATCGCCGTGGAGATTCCCGAAGCCCCTCATGAAGGTACGCTTTATCGCGTGCTGTTTTTGACCGGGGTTTTACTGGCGGCGATTACTTTTTTGGTGAATACGCTGGCAGAAGTGGTGCGGCAGCATTTGCGCGAAAAGTATAGCAGAATTTGATGTTTTGGAGATGGGTGTGAAAAATTTACTGAATAGAGGCCCTTCAGCACATATTTGGGAAACAGGTGTGCCATTTATCTGGTTGACTGGCAGCGCGCTGGCGCTTTGTTTGCTTATGATTACAGGGTTGATCGCGCTGGTTTTGTACAATGGCATCGGATTTTTCTGGCCCTCGGATATCGAAGCTGTGATACTCAAAGATGGTCGGAAAGCGATGGGGCAACGGTGGAACAAGCAGGAGATTCCCGAATCGAATCGAACGGGATCTGGGCAATTTCGCATTCAGCTCAAAGTGGGCAATCGCGATGTGTATGGCAGCGATTTTCAATGGATCGATGAATCGGATATTCAATCGACGGACTATCCCAAAGATGTGGTGGTTTTTGAGCGGCGCGAGTGGGGTAATTTTTACGGGTTTATCGAAGCTCTGTACGAAGGTGAAATCCGCGTGTCGAACACCTGGGATGTTCTGCAAGAACAATTGGATAAAACACGAGAACGACACGAACAGATTCGGCAAATTGAAGAAGATGCCATTGGCGACTTAAATCGGCAAATTGAGAGCCTGCGCCTAAAAAAACGCGAGATAGAATTGGGTGGTGGAAATGCCGATGCCATTGGCGCGATTGACCGAGAGAGCAGAACCTATTGGGAAGCTTATGAGCAACTGGCCGACCAGCTGGTGCAATTGCGTGCAGCCAACGAGACTTATCGCATAGATGTGCGTCTTATTGGCGGCGAAGTGCGACAGATTGCCACAGCCGATATCGTGCGTGCTTATCGTCCCAACCTACTGGGGATTTTGGGGAAAACGAGCGTTTATTTTTCGCGCGTTGAGGAATTTTTATTTCATGAACCCCGTGAGTCCAATACAGAAGGCGGTGTATTTCCCGCGATCTTTGGCACTGTTATGATGGTTTTTCTAATGAGTTTGGCGGCTGTGCCATTTGGCATCTTAGCCGCGCTCTATTTGCGCGAATACGCCGGGCAAGGCACTCTGGTTCGATTTATTCGCATTGCGGTTAATAATTTGGCGGGTGTCCCTTCTATTGTTTTTGGTATGTTTGGGCTGGGGTTTTTTGTTTACGGCATTGGTGGAAGTATCGATCAGCTCTTTTTCTCTGAAGCATTGCCCAGTCCCACATTTGGTACTGGCGGCATTCTGTGGGCGTCGTTAACTCTGGCATTGCTGACGGTGCCGGTGATGATTGTTTCAGCCGAAGAAGCACTTTCTACTGTGCCGAGTGATGTGCGTGCCGGGTCGCTGGCATTGGGGGCGACCAAATTGCAGACTATTTTACGCGTGGTTTTGCCCGGCGCGCTGCCGGGCATTCTCACGGGCATTATTCTCGTGATTGCACGGGGTGCTGGTGAAGTGGCTCCGCTGATGATTACTGGCGTTGTGAAATTGGCCCCTGCGTTGCCCGTGGATGGTATCTGGCCCTTTTTTCATCTGGAACGCAAGTTTATGCATCTGGGTTTTCACATTTACGATGTGGGGTTCCAGTCGCCCAATGTCGAGGCGGCTCGCCCCATGGTATATACGACGACCTTATTGCTGATAGGGATTGTGCTGGCTCTGAATCTGGTGGCGATTCTGGTTCGCAATCGGCTTCGCAAGCGCGTTGGTGGTGCGACGTTCTAAATAGGTGAGATGTGAGAGGGGAAAGGAATAATGATGGCTGAAGCAGAACCTGAAAATACACTGCCTGAAGCAATTGTTCCAGATGTTCAGAATCCCATTGTCACCGTGTCGAATCTGAGCCTGTATTACGGCGAAACGCAGGCCCTTTTTGACATTGACATGCAGGTTTCCGAGCATCAGGTGACGGCTTTTATCGGTCCTTCTGGATGCGGGAAGTCAACGCTTTTGCGGTGCCTGAATCGGTTGAACGATTTGATTGATTCGGTGCGTATTGAGGGTGTGATCAAAATTGACAACGACGATATTTACAGCTCTGGATACGATGTGATTTCGCTGCGACGCCGGGTCGGTATGGTGTTTCAAAAGTCCAATCCCTTTCCCAAGTCGATCTATGAGAATCTCGTTTATGGTTTGCGAATTGCAGGTGAAAATCGGCGGGCAGTACTCGATGAGGTAGTGGAACGCAGTTTGCAAGCTGCCGCGCTTTGGGATGAGGTAAAAGATCGACTCGGTGACAGTGCTCTGGGGCTTTCTGGAGGCCAGCAGCAGAGATTGTGCATTGCGCGTGCGATTGCTGTTGAGCCTTCGGTGATCTTGATGGATGAACCCTGTTCGGCGTTGGATCCGATTGCGACAGGGCATATTGAAGAAACGATTGAAGAGCTGAAAAAGCAATATACGATTGTGATTGTAACACACAATATGCAGCAGGCGTCGCGTGTTTCGGACTATACGGCGTTTTTCTATTTGGGACGTTTGGTTGAGATGGCCGAGACGGGCGCGATGTTTACCAATCCGCAGCTCAAACAAACCGAAGATTATGTGACGGGGCGGTTTGGCTAAGAACGGGAGTGATGATTATGGAGCGTACCCTCGACCAACAACTCGACCACCTCAAAAGTGAGCTGTTGAAGATGAGCAGTGCGGTGGAAGAGTCGATTGAACAGGCGGTGCAATCACTTGTGGATCGCGACAATCACCTCGCCGATGTGGTTGAAGAAGGTGGGCATCACATTGACGATTGGGAAGTGGCGATAGAAGAAGAGTGTTTGAAGTTGTTGGCTATACAGCAACCCGTGGCCAGCGATTTGCGACTGGTGGCGGGCATTATGAAGATCAATTACGATCTCGAGCGCATCAATGATCAAGCGGTGAATATCGCCCAGCGCGCCCGTTTGCTCAATCAGATGCCGCAATTGAAACCGCTGATTGATATTCCTCGAATGGCCGAGTTGGCGCGTCGCATGGTTAAGGATGCTTTAGATGCTTTTGTCAATCGCGATGTGGAATTGGCCAATAAGGTGCGCCAAATTGACGACATAATGGATGCCTTGCGCGATCAAATTTTTCGCGAGTTGTTGACGTACTTAAACACAGGGATTCCCTCGACTGTAGATCAGGCAATTTTGCTTATTCTCGTGTCCCGGCATTTGGAGCGCATAGGCGATCATTCATCCAATATTGCCGAAAATGCCGTCTATCTCGTTCAGGGACGCATTGTGAGACATCAAAAGGAGGAATTGCGCTAAATCCCCACCGTATCTTCGTCGCGAACACTGTCACGCGAGCGACACGCGATTGTAACACGGCAATGATATTATATCCAAAGCACGACGTATTCTCCCTCTTGGGAACCGGTCCGCGACCCGGTTCCCATTTTTTTTGCCCCGAATTTGAATGCGGGGCTTTTTCGTTGACCCGAAACACATCCCTATGTATTTTACCCTTTGAAATACTACTGTTTAGTATTAATAAAAGTAAGGTGGTTGATCTCTTTGCCCAATTGCATAAAATCCGAAGCCCAATTTTGCGAGCGCTGTGGGACTTTGTTGGTTGTAAAAGCAGTTGAAGATCGGGAGAGACCGTGTTGTCCGGCGTGTGGATTTGTGGCTTATCTCGACCCCAAGGTAGCGGCCGGGGTTATTGTCACTCTCGATGGTGGCGTTGTCTTGCTCAAGCGCAATATTGACCCCGGGTTTGGCAAGTGGGTGTTTCCCGGCGGATATGTGGATGCGGGTGAGCCAACCGATGTCGCGGCTGTGCGCGAAACCCGCGAGGAAGTGGGGTTAGAGGTTGAGATTGGCAAATTGCTCGGCGTGTTGTCTTATGAAGGGGAGCGGGTGGTGCTGATTGTTTATACCGGACGGGTTGTGGGCGGAAAGCTGGAGGGCAATTTTGAATCGCAGGCTGTGGCTACATTTGTACCCCGGGATATTCCCTGGAATGATCTGGCCTTTGACACGACCAGAGAGGCATTAAAAATTTGGGTCGCGCAGTATGGCTAAATGTACAAAAAAGAAAGGTTATTATGCTGAATTCTATTGAAGATGTTGAGGAGCGGTTTGCCGGGCAGGGGTATATCACTGACCGCACATTGGCAACGACGATTTTTTTGGCACAGGCACTTGGCAAACCGATTTTTCTGGAAGGGGAACCAGGCGTTGGAAAAACAGAAGTGGCCAAAGTCATGGCCAGTATTTTTGATACTGAGTTGATTCGATTGCAGTGCTATGAAGGCATTGATGCCAATACTGCATTGTACGAGTGGAACTATCCGCGCCAGATGCTGGAGTTAAGGCTTGAAGAAGCGCGAGGAATCGACAAGGCCGAAATTGGTCAGAATATTTTCCGCGAAGATTTTTTGCTCAAGCGCCCCCTTTTGGCGGCTCTTGAGGGCAGCGCAGAAAAGCAACAGGTTTTGTTGATCGATGAAGTGGATCGATCGGATGAAGAGTTTGAGGCGTTTTTGCTGGAAGTGTTGTCCGATTTCCAGATTACGATTCCCGAGATTGGTGCGATAAAAGCGATGCAAGTGCCGTTTGTCGTACTTACGTCCAATCGAACGCGCGAATTGCACGACGCGCTGAAGCGTCGGTGTTTGTATTTGTGGATCGACTATCCCACGTTTAGCAAAGAAATGGATATTGTGCGGTCGCGTGTGGCGGGTGTGCAGGACGAATTGGCACAACAGGTTTGCGGGTTTATGCAATTGTTGCGCAATCGCGATTTTTACAAAAAACCCGGCGTTGCCGAAACGATTGATTGGGCACTGGCTCTGATGGCTATGAAAGTTGAAGAATTGGACCCGCATATAGTTGATGCGACATTGGGATGTGTTTTGAAGTATAAAGAAGATATTGAAAAAATTCAGGAAGACGGTTTGCCACAACTGATTGAGAAGGCTCGATTGCTAAAAGAACGCACACAAATTGGTGTTTAGGAGATCACATGCCAAGAACTATGCTGGGACGAGTTGTCGGTTTTTCGAGGGCTTTGCACACTGCAGGCGTTGAAGTCAATGCGGGCAATCTCATCGATTTGTGCGACAGTTTTCGATATATTAGCATGCATAATCAGCGCGATTTTTATGCTGCTGCGCGTGCAACGCTGGTGTCGCGCTATGACGACCTGGAGACTTTTGACGAAGTTTTCAGGTCTTTCTGGGCGCGGCCGATTTTGCCCGACGATATGACGCTGACCGATACGGAGGCCGGAGGAGATCCGGACCTCGATGTTCAGGCAGATGTCAATGAGGTGGTGGATACCGCAGATTTGCAGGAAGAAGCCGAGGGGGAAGGCGAATCCGAGGAGGTCGGGTATAGCCCCGATGAGGCTTTGATGGGAAAAGATTTGGCCGCAATGTCCGATCGAGAGATTGAGCAGGCCCGAAAGGTGATCCACGAAATTGTGAATATTATTGCCAATCGCCGCAGTCGCAGGCGCGTGCCCGAAAAACGGGGGGCTGAACTGGATTTCAGGCGCACCTGGCGGCGCAATGCGATATATGGTTCTGATGGTGTCGAATTGATGATGAAGCGGCGGCGCATAAAAAAAACCAGGCTGATGTTGTTGTGTGATGTTAGCGGGTCTATGGATTGTTATAGCCGCTTTCTAATCCGCTTTATCTACGCGCTCAAGCGCGAAATCCGAGATGTGGAGGTCGGGGTGTTTTCCACGCGGATGACCGCAATTTCGCGACTATTGAAAACAAAGGGCATTGAAGAATCGCTCGTGGAAGTGGCTGATACAGTACACGACTGGGCAGGTGGAACAGATATTGGCGGGTGTTTGCGCGAGTTTAACGACCAGTTTGCACGCGATATGTTGCATTCGCGCACTGTGATGATTATTGTGAGCGATGGCTGGGACAGGGGCGATCCCGATTTGATGCGGCAAGAGATGGCGCGCTTGCGAAAGCGCGTGCATAAGTTGATGTGGCTCAATCCGCTTTTGGGCACGCCGGGATATCAGCCCCTGTGTTTGGGGATGAAGACAGCATTGCCCTATCTGGATTATTTTTTACCTGCACACAATCTGGAGAGTTTGATCCAACTGGCGCGAACACTGCGGTCTGTTTGGAAGTAGGCTGCGTTTGTGCGCGTTTTCTCAATAGGTGACGTTATGGCTGGTCAAGATGTTTTTCAAGAGGCGTTGACCCTAATTTCACAGGGCGAAAAAGCCGCCTTATCGACTATTGTGTCGAGCAAGGGGTCTTTGCCGATGAGCAAAAAGGCCAAGATGCTCGTGCGTCCCGATGGCGTGATTATAGGTACTGTGGGCGGCGGGTGTTTGGAAGCCGATGTGTGGGCCGAAGCCCGTCATGTGATGGAAACCGAAGCGCCGACATTGCAGAAGTTTATTTTGACGGAAAAACACGCGGGCGAAAATGGCCTCAATTGCGGCGGCAATGTCGAGATTTTTACCGAACCGCTGCTGCCTGGTCGCGCAGATGACATGCTCGGCGATATAGCTCGGGTTCTCAAAGTGCGCGGTTCGGCCGTGTTGGCAACGCTGGTTTCGGGTGGCGCTCAGGTGGGCGCGAAGCTATTGATACATCCCGATGGCAGAACAGTGGGTAGTCTGGGCCATGCCCTTGCCGAAACTCTTGTGCGCGAAGAGGTGGCGGCTTTTGAGACGATTCCGGAGAGTTTGCTCAAAGTCATAGAAATCGGCACAGAACCCGTTGTGGTCTTTTTGGAATCTGTTTGTCCAGAACCCACGTTGTTCTTGTTTGGCGGGGGGCATGTCTCCTTTGCCATCGCACAGGTCGCGCATTCGGTTGGGTTTCGGATTGTGGTCATTGACGACCGACCTATGTTTGCCAATAAAGAGCGGTTTCCCATGGCGAGTGAAACGCTGACGCTGGAGATGGAGACGGTTTTTGACCATCTGGTCATTGACGATTTGTCTTATGTGGTGGCGGTGACGCGCGGGCACCAGCACGACAAGCCGGTTATCGAGCAGGCTATTCATACCTCTGCGGCGTATATTGGTATGATTGGCAGCCGTCGCAAGATCGCGCTGATGTGGAAAGAGTTTGAAGCTAAGGGCATTCCGCGAGAAAAATTGGATGCGGTTCACGCGCCGATTGGATTGGATATCGGCGCAGATACACCCGCAGAAATTGCCGTGAGTATTGTGTCCGAACTCATTCAGGTGCGCCGGTCACAGGGAAAACCCATTCACCAGGGCATATCGCTGTCATCGGTGTGAAGTGAGAAGCATAAAGACGGAATGGAGAGATCAGGCCTTGAAAAGTTTTTTCAAAATATGTTGTGGCGTGATGCTATCCACAATTCTGACGTTGGCTTCGATGAGCGTGAGCATGGCCGGTATTGCGCTGGCTGCTTCGCCCTCGCAAAAGCCGCGATTGGGTAAAATTAGCACTGATCAACTCTTCGATGTGAACAATATCGCGATGTTTGTGACCAATCAGGGATCATTTGCCTGGGACCTGGCGACCGGAGCTTCGGGCCTTGAATTTCCCAAGGGCACGCACGGGCAAACCGCGGTCTTTGCCGCGGGGCCGTGGATTGCGGGGAAGGTCAATGGCGAACTCCGCGTGGCGATTGCCGCGTATTTTTTTGAATTTGCGCCCGGGCCAATTTTGCCCGACGGCACGCCTGCCGATCCAGAGCTCGACCGCTATCGCGTGTATAAGATCAACAAAGGCGATGGCCCGGAAAGTCCGGATTACGCGCAGTGGCCGGTTGAAGACGGCGCGCCGGTCAATCCCGATGGCACGCCGATGGTGCTGGGCGACCAGACCCTGTGGGCGGTGTATAACGATGCCGATCCCGGCAGTCACACTGAGATGCTGACCGCGCCTTTGGGCGTTGAAATACAGCAGACGACATTTGGGTTCGACCGCACAGATCCACTTGGCAATGTGGTATTTATCAAATTTTTGATCATCAACAAGGGTGGCAATACCATCGATAGCACGTATGTGTCGATTTGGTCTGATCCCGATCTGGGGCAGTCCGATAACGACCTGGTGGGTTGCGATGTGGAGACGAGCTTTGGGTTTTGTTATAACGGATCGAACACAGACTCGCAGTATGGTTCGTCACCGCCAGCCGTGGGGTATGACTTTTTTAAGGGTCCAATTGGCGATGACGGTGTGGAATTGCCGATGACGTCGTTTAACAAATATATCAACGGTACCGATCCATACACCGCAGAACAGGTCTATAACTATATGAAGGGCGTTGATCCAGATGGCGGCGTGACCGATCACACCGATCCGATTACGGGTCAGGTGAAGGCATTTATGGTGGATGGTGATCCGGTTGCGGGTACGGGCTGGAACGATGAAAACCCCGCTGACCGCCGTTTGATGCTTACGGCGGGGCCGTTTACCTTTGCGCCCGGCGATACGCAGGAAGTGGTGGTGGGGATTATTATGGGTCAAGGTCAAGATCGTCTCACGTCGATTACGGCTGTGCGGGTTAACGATACGTTTGCACAATCGGCTTTTGATGCCGATTTTGTTGTATTTCCCACGCCTCCGCCCACGCCTCCGCCCACGCCTCCGCCTCCGCCTCCGTCTCCCCCCACTTTTGGTATAAAAGATTGGGATATTCCATCGGGCGAGCGGTGGTATACCTGGGCAAATACCAACTGGGATGCCGAAGGCTTCCGCGGTGCGATGACGGGCGATATTGCCCAGTATTGGTTTGGCCCGACGAGTGTGTCGCCTGCGCGGTTGGTCAATGTGGAATTGCGATTTACCAGTGTGATTGAAGACGAAGGCGAGGATCAGTACAAACCCATAGACCTGACCAATCCCAATGTGTCGTGGGGATACCGGTACTTGCGCAGCGCAAGTGCTCCTGCTCCTGCACCTGCAGAGCAGACAACTACAAAAGCACCTTATGACTGGAGCCATTATATCATCAATACAGAAGGCCCCGGTGAATATGTGTATCAGGAGCGCAATCCCATCGCGCTTTCGGCATGGGATGTGGAAAATAATCGCCGCCTCGAAGTTGGCTGGCTGGAAAATAACCAGCCCGGTGGCCTGGTCAACGGCGCGTATGGTCCGGCATTTTTCAACGATGTCAGCAACCTGAATACCAATGGACCGCGCGAGTGGCTGTTCATTTTTGATCGGGATTATACCGAGCCGGATGATGATTCCAATGTGGCGGAGTTGTCACAGGGCTTGATCAACGACGCACCGGCACCGCCCATTATGTATATCATTTTTGCCGCGCGCCGCATACCGGATCGGTTTCCGCAGGATGGCGATTCGTTTTTGATTCTGGCCAATCGCGTCAATGACACCAATCCCGGCGATTTTAATGGCGATGGCATGATTGACTTTTCCGATTTTCTTTTGTTCGTTGTGGCTTTTGGCACAGGTTCAGGAGATGTAGGTTTCGATGCTCAGATGGATCTCAATGGCGATGGCATGATTGACTTTTCCGATTTTCTGATCTTTGTCGATCATTACGGGAGTGGTACCTCTGGTTCGAAGGTCGCGCTGCCACTGCCCTTTCCTTATAGGTAAAAATTGGAACAACGAGTATGGAGGCCATCATGGCATCTGTCGCTGTACAATCCTATCTGACCCCAGAGGCGTATCTCATTTTGGAACGCGAGGCAACGAGCAGAAGCGAATACTTTAAGGGTCAGATCTATGCGATGGCTGGTGCCAGTCGGGCGCACAATCTCATCGCGGGTAATATATTCGGTGAGCTCCGTTCCCAATTGAAGGCGCGGACTTGTGAGACCTACATCAACGATATGCGCGTGAAGGTTAGTCCAACAGAACTATACACCTACCCGGATGTTGTCGTTGTCTGTGATGAACCGCTCTTTGAGGATGCCGAACTCGACACGCTCCTCAATCCGACTGTTCTTATAGAAGTTCTCTCTTCTTCTACAGAGGCTTATGACCGCGGGGAGAAATTTGCGCAATATCGTCAAGTCGAGTCCCTGAGCGAATACATTTTAGTTGCACAAAATTGTGTTCGCGTCGAACACTATCTTCGACAAGGGACACAGTGGCTGCTGACTGAGTTTAGCAAGCACGACGATGTGCTCAATTTCGTTTCAATTGGTTGCGAGTTGTCTTTGCGCGAGATTTATGCAAAAGTCGAATTTCCCGCAAGCGAGGTTCGGCAAGAGCTTTCGCAATGATTTGTTGGTGCAAGGAGGTGATGCAGCGACACAGTTGCAAACGGTTTACGTGAGGGGATGATGAATGAGAGGCGTGTGAGCGTCTATAAGTCTGGTTTTCAAAATTATTTCAGGAGGGAGTTGACCATGACCAGATGGATAATCGCACTTGTTGCGATGTCGTTTTTATCCGCATCCGCGATGGCCGGGGTGACGGGTAAAATTGCGGGTCAGATTGTTGACAAAGACGGCAGTGGTGGATTGCCCGGTGCCAATGTGGTGGTTCTGGGCCTGTCCAGCGTCTTTGGTGCGACATCAGATCCCGAAGGCCATTTTGCGATTTTGAATGTGCCGGCAGGTACGTATGACGTAAAATGCAGTTTTATCGGGTATCAAGACGTAGTGTTCAAGGGCATCAAGGTGTTGCCCGATTTGACCACTGAAGTAGATTTTGTGCTCACAGCACAAGCCCTGGAAGCCGAAGCTATTGAAGTGGTGGCGGTGCGCCCGCTGGTGCAGAAAGACAATACCAGTTCAATGCGCCTCGTAACCAGCGAAGAACTCGAGTATATGCCTGTGCGCGGATATGCAGCGGCCACGTCCTTGCAGGCGGGTGTGACGACTCGGAACGGCGTAATTTATGTACGCGGCGGACGGTTTTCAGAAGTTGATTATATTGTTGATGGGGTATCGCAGAAAGATTTGCAATTCGGCTCATCGACCACGACTCTGAGCAATGGTGCCATCGATCAGGTATCCGTGATTGTGGGTGGGTTTGAAGCGGAGTATGGTCGCGTGATGTCGGGCGTTGTCAAGGTGGTGACGCGCGAAGGCGGGCAGAATTATTCGGGATCTGTGGAATATATCACAGATGAAATGAATGACCGCAGTTGGGCCGGTGCGCCTTCTTATGGGTATAACACTACCGATGCGACACTGGGGGGGCCACTCATTCCCGGGACGAACGGGCCTTCGTTTTTTGTCTCCGGAGAACGCATTGATCGTCTCGACCGCAGCCCGAAGTGGGGGGTGGAAGTACACGATTGGGAAAAAGACCTGTTGTCACAGGAAGATTACGACCTGCTCAGCGAGGGCATATTGCCGCATTATACGCTCAACAGATGGGGCTGGCAGGCCAAGCTCTCGTATCGGTTGTCTGACGCAATCGGTCTGAAAGCCGGCATTGTAGGCTCAAAAACAGATCGCTTGAGCTATATTCACTCATATCGCTATAATTTGCGGCATGCGCCGCGTGTCAAAAGGAATAACAACTCGGCGTTTGCCCGCGTGACTTATACGCTCGGTGCAAAGACCTTCTTCACTTTGCAAACGAGTATGTTCGACCAGAATTTCAAGGCGGGCGATGGGATTCATTTCGACAATTTGCACGACTATTCCCGGCCCCAGGGCAATCCGCGTTATGATGCGGAAAGTTTGTTTGCACGCGGCGATGTGGATTCCACCGAGATTACGAGCACAACGGAAACCATCAATGACCGCTCTATAACGTATTTTGAAGGCGATGAAGGGCGCGTGTATAGCAGCTTTACGCAAAGTAGCTCATTTTATCTCACGCCTATCGACTTTGATTTGACCAGCCAGATCAGCCGCAATCACCAGTTTAAGCTCGGTTTTGACGTGCAGATGCATCGATTGCGTTATTATCGTCATCTGACCCCCATTTTGACCTTTCGCGGACCGTTCATAAGCCCAGACGACAGGGGTGGTTTTCAGGATGTGGACCGCTACGGGTATCAGTACGACTGGGATAATCAGATGGTCGAGCCTTTGGATGCGACCCGCGACGCGCAAAAAGAACCCATTTTGGCCTCGTTTTACGTACAGGACAAGATGGAATACGATGGGTTGATCATCAATGCAGGCGTTCGTTACGATTATTTGAATGCGAGTACCGATGTGCTTGCCAATGATGGCGTGCCATTAGGTGGCGACTCGACATTGGATCCGTCGGATCTCGCTGGCAATAGCGTGTATCACAAGATCAGCCCGCGCCTGGGCGTTGGGTTTCCCGTTACAGATAAGACCGTGTTTCACATGAATTACGGCATTTTCTACCAGCAACCCAAGCTGGAAGATCTGTATGTGGGTCTGGATTATCTGGAATACAAAGTGCCTTTGGGGGGATATTATTACGCCTTTGGCAACCCGAATCTCAAGCCGGAAAAAACCACGGCTTATGAAGTGGGTCTGGTGCAGCAGGTGGGCGGCCATGCCAGTGTCGATGTGACGGCGTATTACAAAGCCGTGGAAAACCTCGTTCAGGTGGCGACAATCCCGTCTAATCCCACGGCCTTTTCCACGTTCCGCAACAACGACTACGGAACCATTAAGGGTCTGGACTTTGGTTTGTTGATGCGGCGTACAGAACGCACAACTGTACGTCTGTCTTATTCTCTCGCTTATGCGACAGGCACGGGATCAACGCCACAAACCCAGCGACAGATCGCGTGGACATTCCAACCCGGCGTGAATGAGCCGCCCAAATCGACCTCACCACTCGACTTTGATCAACGCCACAAAATTTCGGCATCGATCGACTATCGCTTTGTAGATAAAGATGGCCCGAGGTTCCTGGGTGGTCGGCCGCTGTCCAATGCCGGGATCAATGTGTTGTTCACCGCCGGGAGTGGGTTCCCCTATACGCCCACGTTTACGTATAATGAAGTGACCACGCTGGCGTCGTTTTCACGTCCTTCGGGTCCTGTAAATTCCAGCTATGGTCCCTGGTCGTTCAGGACCGATGTGAAGGCCAACAAGCGCTTCAAAATCGCGGGACTTCAGGGCGACCTATACGTGTGGGTGCTCAATTTGTTCAACCGCGCCAACCCAACCAACCCCGTGTATTCGAGCACAGGTAGCCCAACGACTTCGGGCTGGTTGAATACAGACGAAGGTCGCGAATTTGTGGCTCGCTTTGGACAACTGGGAGCAGACAAATACGAGCTCAAAGAGAAAAGTCCGTTCAACTTTGAGACGCCGCGGCAGGTTCGCTTTGGACTCGCGCTCAGCTTCTAAATGGGAGATTAAAACATGAAAAGCTTTTTGAAAACATGTTGTGGCGTGATTCCAGCCACAATTATGACGCTGGCTTTGATGAGCGTGGGCATGGCTGGCATTGCGCTGGCTGTATCGCCCTCGCAACAGCCGCGGCTGGGTAAAATTAGCAATGATCAACTGATCGATGTGAACAATATCGCGATGTTTGTGACCAACCAGGGTTCATTTGCCTGGGATCTGGGTACTGGGGCTTCGGGCCTCGAATTTCCCAAGGGCACGGGCAAAACTTCGGTGTTTGCAGCCGGTCCGTGGATTGCCGGAAAGGTCAATGGCGAGATTCGCGTGGCGATTGCCGAGTATTCGTTTGAGTATGCGCCCGGGCCGATTTTGCCCGACGGTACACCTGCCGATCCTCAACTCGACCGCTATCGCGTTTATAAGATCAACAAGGGCGATGGCCTAGAAAACCCGGATTACGCACAGTGGCCGGTTGAAGACGGTGCGCCGGTCAATCCCGATGGCACGCCGATGGTGCTGGGCGATCAGACCCTGTGGGCGGTGTATAATGATGCCGATCCGGGTTCCCACACCAATATGCAGACCGCGCCTTTGGGTCTTGAAATACAGCAGACGACTTTTGCGTTCAACCGCACAGGTCCGCTCGGTAATGTGGTGTTCATCAAGTTTTTGATCATCAACAAGGGTGGCAATACCATCGATAGCACTTATGTGTCGATTTGGTCTGATCCCGATCTGGGGCAGGCCGATAACGACCTGGTGGGTTGCGATGTGGAGACGAGCTTTGGATTTTGTTATAACGGGTCAAACATAGACGCGCAGTATGGTTCATCACCGCCGGCCGTAGGGTATGACTTTTTTAAAGGTCCGATTGGCGATGACGGTGTGGAATTGCCCATGACGTCGTTTAACAAATACATCAACGGCACGGACCCTCACACTGCAGGAGAGACCTATAACTATATGAAAGGTGTTGACCCGGATGGCGGCGTAGCCCTGCACACCGACCCGATTACGGGTCAGGTGAAGGCTTTTATGGTCGATGGAGATCCGGTTGCGGGCACGGGCTGGAACGACGAAAACCCGGCTGACCGCCGTTTGATGCTCACGGCGGGACCGTTCACCTTCGCGCCCGGCGATACGCAGGAAGTGGTGGGTGCCATTATTATGGGTCAAGGTCAAGATCGGCTCACATCGATTACAGCCGCGCGTTTTAACGATACATTTGCACAATCGGCCTTTGATGCCAATTTTGCATTGCCATCGCCTCCGCCCGCACCCAAAGTGTCGGTAGCTGTGACGGGCGATCACATGGGCAATGGCAAAGTTCAGTTGACCTGGGGCAACGATTCAGAAGTTCAATCAGGCGATTATGGATTTGAAGGTTATAACGTGTATCAGGGCGAGTCGATCGCTGGTCCCTGGAGACGTCTTGCGACTTATGACGTGGTCAATGGCTCGGCCATCATTTTTGACAATCAGTTCGATGAACGTGCCGGTGTGGTGGTCAACTCTCCCGTGCAATTTGGCGGTGATTCGGGCATTCGGCGCTATATCGAACTTAAAGAAGATAAGGTTTTGGGCGGTAGGCTGGTGACGGGTAAAACCTATTATTTTGCGGTGACGGCCTATGCGTTGAATGAGAGCAGGTCGCCCAAAGCACTCGAAACAGCCATTTCGGCTCTGGCCGATGGGCGCATGACGTTTAAGCCTCTTTCGGATGAGTTGATTCCGGCCAATGGCATTGTGCCGCGCGGGCCCACTGCGGGTACGCGATTCAATACCGTGGGTGTGGATAGTGTTGTTGAGCACACATCGGGTTCAAGCGATGGTATCGTGGCTGTGGATGTGGTTGACGATACACAGGTCACGGGGGCGTCTTACGAAGTGCGCTTCCGCGATACTGATGCGGGAACGATATGGGATCTGATCAATCTGTCGAGCGGTCAGGCCGTGCTTTCAGATATGGAGCAGCACGCCTCACTGGATGCGGCGATTGCCAATCCTGTTACCGAGGGTTTGCTCGTGCGCGTGACCGGTCCCCCATTAGGCATCAAAGATTGGGATATTCCGTCGGGTGCGCGGTGGTACACCTGGGCAAATAACATCTGGGGTGCCGAAGGTTTCCGCGGTGCGATGACGGGCGATATTGCCCATATGTGGTTTGGCCCGACGAGCGTGTCGCCTTCGCGGTTGGTCAATGTGGAATTGCGGTTTACCAGTGTGATTGAAGATGAAGGCGAAGATCAGTACAAACCCATTGACCTGACCAATCCCAATGTGTCTTATGGGTATCGGTATTTGCGCGGCGCAGGTGCTCCTCCTCCTGCACCTGCAGATCAGACGACCACACAAGTGCCTTATGATTGGAGCAATTATATCATCAATACATCAGGCCCCGGTGTGTATGTGTATCAGGAACGCAATCCAATCGCGCTTTCGGCCTGGGACATGGAAAATAACCGCCGTCTCGAAATTGGTTGGCTGGAGAATAACCAACCCGGTGGCCTGGTCAATGGGGCGTATGGTCCGGCATTTTACAACGATGTCAGCAATCTGGCTGGCGGTGGACCGCGCGAGTGGTTGTTCATTTTTGATCGGGATTATACCGAGCCGGGCGATGATTCCAATGTGGCGGAGTTGTCTCAGGGCTTGATTAATGGCAATCCGGCACCACCTATTATGTATATCATTTTTGCTGGGCGCCGTGGGGCAACGCGGTTCCCGCAGGATGGCGATTCGTTTTTGATTTTGGCGAATCACGTCAATGGCCCCAACGATGTGTTTTCATTTGGTACGCAGGGTGCTATCCGGGGCGATCAAGAGTTGGCCGTAGAAGATTTGACAAAAATTCTGGCGGTGCCCAATCCGTATCTGGGGCGTTCATCTTATGAATTTAGTTCGCTTGCACGCCAGATGCGTTTTACCAATCTTCCCGCGCAATGTACGATCCGAATTTTCAGTCTGTCGGGCGATCTGGTGCGAACGATTGAGCACAATAACGGTTTGTCGTTTGATACCTGGGATCTAAAAACAGATCAGGGTGTGCTGATCGCCAGCGGCGTTTATATCGCGCATTTTGACGCGCCAAATCTCGGTACGCATTTTATCAAGTGCGCGGTGTTCATGGAAGCGGAGACGCTGAACTCATTTTAACGACCTGCTGAGTCGGTGTACAACTGCTTTAGCTGTTCACCAGTTGTACACAGATTCTGGCTTATGGAGGAATAACTTATGTTCAGACAGATGATTTTTCTGTTTGCCGCGCTGGCATTGATTGCTCAGGATGCTCGTGCAGGCGATAAGAGCCGCATCGGCACAGCCGCGGCACAAGAGTTGCGTATTCCAATTGGATCGCGCGGTACAGCACTTGGAGGGGCTATACTGGCCCATGTAAAAGGCGCGGAGGCATTGCAGTGGAATCCTTCGGGATTGGTATTTGGAACGCACAAGCGCGAAGCCGTGTTTTCATATCTGGATTATATCGCGGATATGAATGTGAATTATTTTGCGATTACTACGCGTCTGCGCGATGATATTTCGGTGGGGATTAGTGCCCGCGTGTTTGCGGTGGGCGATATTGTTGTGACCACCGAGGAAGCGCCCGAAGGCACGGGCGAGATACTCTCTCCGAGGTTTTCGTGCGTGACATTTACGTATTCACAATTGTTGACAGACCGCGTGTCATTTGGCACCACGATCAAGTATATCCACGAGGGGATTAAGCGAGAGGTCGCCAATGGTCTGGCGTTTGACTTTGGTTTCCAATATAAAACCGCACTAAAAGGTTTGACGCTGGGTATTGCCATGCAAAATTTTGGTCCAGACCTGCGGTTTGATGGTCCGGATCTGGATCGGGTGGTGAGATTGCAAGACGCGGTCCCAGAGGCTGATCCTCAAGCCGGATCGCGCACTTTCCGCACGGCACTGGCGACTGCTGAGTTGCCCACGTCCATAGAAATCGGTTTTTCCTATAATTTCTACGAAGACGCGCTGGGCAAAGCTACTTTTTCCGCTACCTTCCGCAATAACAATCTGGCGACTGACGAGTATCAGGCTGGCGTTGAGTATTCGATGAAGCAAATACTTCAGTTGCGCGGTGGATATGTGACCTCTCCAACGGGTGATGCCCTGCCAAATGGGTTTAAGAAGGAATATATTCTCGGCCCGACGTTTGGCTTTGGTCTCAATGTGCCCATGGGCAATATGGGTTTTCAGGTGGATTATGCCTATGGCAAAACCGAGTTCTTTCAGGATAATCACTGGTTGACTGTTGGGCTTGGGTTTTAAGAAGCTCCCACCGGATACACTAAAGGCTGCGGTCGAAAGATCGCAGCCTTTTTTTATTTTCAATTTTTGGATTTTTACTCTGTCCCATGTATAAGCCCGCGCATGTAACCGACCGCATAGAGCCGTCCGAGGAAGTTGTAGCCTCCTACATCCTCCTCGTCAATTGCAAACGTGGGCGTGACGCCCTTAAATCCGATTGCTTTGTAAGCGCGAATAGCCTCTGCCATGTCGGTGTCGCCGTCGTCGTGAAAGGATTCGGAGAAGGTGGGTACCTGGCCGTGAAGATCGCGGAAGTGGGCGAAGTGAATGTGGTCTTTGAAGTGGTGTATGGTGGCTGGAATGTCGGCACCCATGGCTTTGAAGTTGCCCTGGCAATAGGTGAGGCCATTGTATTCACTGGGAATGAAAGAGATGACGCGATCATAGGCTTCGGGGCTGGTGATGATGCGGGCAACACCGCGAATGGGCGAGAGGGGTGGGTCGTCGGGGTGCAAGCCCTGTTTGACGCCGGCTTCTTCGGCAACGGGAATAACTTTTTTGAGAAAGTATTCGAGGTTTTCCCAGAGGCGTTCTTCGGTGATGTCGCCATAGTCGGTGATGGGTGGCGCGTTTTCCATATCGCTGTGATCGTAAGTACTGGCCAGGGCACCGCCGCGCGTGCGGGTGGTCATAGATGTGCGCATCCAGTCAAAGATGGTCATCCAATTGTAACACATCACGGGAATGCCCGCTGCGCCGAGGTTGCGAATGGTCTGACAGTATTGGTCGATTTCTTTGTCGCGACCCTCAAGACCCAGTTTGATGGTGTCTGAGATGGGAACAGATTCGACAACAGACCAGCGTAAGCCCTGGTCTTCAATGCGTTTTTTGTGGCGCAAGATGGCGAGGTAATCCCAGACGGGACCAGCATTGGGTAAGACCGTTACGATGTCTTCCACGCCCATTTGAAGCGCGGTCTGGAGGTTTTCATTGGTGAACGGGCGGATGACGAGCGCGATTCTCATGGCAATGTGTCCTTTTTTTAGCCTACGGTAATTGTTTTTCCAGTTTGTGCCGCTTCGTAAGCGGCGTTGATAATTTTTACGGTGGCCAGGGCGTCTTCGGGAGTGGCACTTTCACAGGTGTTGTTGAGGATGTCGTCTATGAAGGTTTTGTGGTGCAGGTGGCCTTTGGGATGTTGTTCGAGGTTCGGTTGGATCCAGTCGCCTTTGCGGCCCTGGGTGTAAACGAGGGCTGCTGGCGCAATGGGATGTTTGATGAACATCGAGCCTCCATCGCCGTAGTGTTCGGCATAATAGGCTCCTGCGCCACCGCGTTGGGTCCAGTGCATTTCAAAGGTGACGAGGGTGCCGCCGGACATTTCAAAATTCATGATGGCCACGGTTTCATTGGGGCGGTTGATGGTGGGGTCTATCGGCAGGTTTGCATTGGTGAGATACGGATCCATCATGGCCTGTACTTTGACAACGTCCTGTTCGGTGAGATACCGGATGACGTCTATGCCATGTGTACCAATGTCGAGGACACCACCCCACAAACGGACGGCGTTGTCGTAGTGACTGCCAATACAGTTGCGATGGCGCACCATTTCAAGTCGGCCGATTTTGCCTTCCTGCAGGATTCGACGCGCCCCCTGGGTATGCGGAAAGTAGCGATGCATGAAGCTGCAGACAAGGCGATTGCCCGTGCGTCTGGCTGCCTGAGCAAGAAATTCAGCGTCTTCATTTGTCAGTGCAAAGGGCTTTTGGGTGAAGACGTGTTTGCCCGCTTCGAGGGCTGCAGGAATGATTTCGGTGTGTGTATTCACGCGGGTGAGGAGCATGATGGCGTGAATGTCGTCGCGGTCTAAAATACGGCGGTAATCGGTGTACGCATCGCGAAAGCCGAACTGTTTCTGTGCTTTTAATCTCAGCGATTCGTCGAGGTCTGCAACGGCGACGAGTTCGGCATTCGGGAGTGCGTGTACAGGGGGTAAATGGTAATTGCGAGCGATATTGCCCACGCCGATAACGCCAATACGAACACGGTTCATTTAACCACCAATCCGTTAGTTGTGCCACATAGATGGACTTTGACGCCCAATGCTTGCATCAGGGCAATTTTTACGGCCAGCGCGTTGTTGGCGGCCTGTGCAGATTCGGCATAAGCGACCTGGATGTGGTTGGCTTTGTGGCGAGCCATCATCTGGTCGCGGGAGATCCCATAGGTGACGGCGTGCATAATGGGCCACTGCGGAGTGGTGGCTTGCCAGCGGCGGTCGGTTTCTCGTTGAGGAAGTTCGACGACGCCACCGCGACCAATGTCCATGTGCAGTTCGTCATTTTGGACGAAGATACGGCTCCAGACGATTTCGCCGGGTTTGCTCACGCCTTTGCAGGTGCCGCCGCCGAGTGGGAAATACATGTTGGGCTGGCGTTCTGAAGAGGTGCCTTTGTAGCCGTCGATATAGTGTGCAGGAGGTGCGCCGCCAGAGATGAGGAAGACCCATACGTAGTCGTCAATGCCATTTCCCCGATAGTGTTCGCCCCAGCGCAGGTCGTGCAAGGTGTTTTCGGGTGGCTGTCCCAAAGCTTTCCAGATGCGGTTGGTGATCAGACCATCGAGGCCCGCGCATTCATCGACTTCGTTAAAATGCGGGAGTGCCTCGCCTTCGTAGAGTACCTGGCCATTGGCGCGCGCTTTGACCGGGGGGCGATCTGCGTTGTTGAGAATGCCTTCGACCAGATCAGATGCCGGGCACAGGTCTTTGAGGCCCTGTTGATATTGAATGCCAATGGTGGCGCAACCAAAATCATCGGCAATGCGTACGGCGGCAATGTACATTTTGCATTGCATAGCGATCTGGTCGTCGGTGAGTTCATCGGTGGCGTTTGTGCCGGTGACAAAGGTGAGGCCCTTGCGCTCGAGCCAGGCGCGAACAGCACTTGCTTCTGCATCTGTGACGGTTTGCATTTCTGCCCAGAGAGCAGATTGTGAGAGGCGTTCTTTGAAGACGCCTGTGGGATTGAGCAAGTGGTCGGGGATGATGGCGTTAAACATGCCCATGCAGCCTTCGTCAAAGACGCCCATAATAGCTTTTTCGCGCTGGAGTTGTGCGGCGAGTGCCTGTCCGAGTTGGGCTTCGGCTTCGGGCAGGCGAAAGGTGTTGGCGTCGCGCACATGAGAGGTATCGTGGGTGACGCTGCCGCTGGCGAGCCATTCGCGCAGGCCGCGTTTGAAGAAGTCGTCGGTAAAGTCCAGGCTCCACAGGGTGCTATATTCAACGCCGGCTTTGGTGAGGGAGCCGTTGAGGTTGAGCATGCCGACGAGGCCGGGCCATTGCCCGGACCAGTTTGCAAGGGTGAGGATGGGACCGCGGTGTGAGATCAGGCCGTGAAGCACATGGTGGCTGTATTGCCAGACGGCTTCGGCCACGATGAGGGGGGCGTTGGGGTGAATATTTTTGAAGACTTGCATGCCCTCTTTTTGCGATCCGATAAAGCCGTGTTCCTCGTCTTTTTTATATGGGTGTCCGCGACGGACTTTCCATCCTTCGCGTTGGATTGCGGCTATAATGGTTTTTTCCATTGCTTCTTGTGCGGGCCAGCACATCTGGTTGGCAGATAAGCGCAGGTCGCCGTTGGCGATGAGTACGACTTCGTTCTTTTCAAGTGCTTCGGGTTCGGCGAGTTCGGGAAGTTGGTAGGTCATTGTGAAACTCCTTATGAAGATGTTTTGTATTGAGAGCAGGGGATAAAATAACGGAGGCTGGGGAAAAAGGTAATGTGCGGTTGGGAAGATGTCAACTTTGGGGAATGGGAGAGTAGTGGAGATAAAATTGGGTGCCCCATTTGTCGAGGTGGTCTGTCCAGAGGAGGCCGCCGCCGCTGATGAGTGCGCCGCCGTTGTCGATGTGATCGAGTACTGCGGCTCTCATGCTGCTGTCGCGTGGGGCTGTGGAGAGGTCGTGGACATAGGGGCCGAAGATGCGTTCGAGGCCACTGTGTCTGCTGCGTGAGTTGAGTGGGAAGAGGTAACATTCGCGCTGGAAGCGAGCGATGTTGGAATTTTTGGCGAGCAAGTGCTGGTATGTGGGGTCGAGCAACCAGGATGTGCAACAGATCGCTTTGAAGGGGCGGTCGGGGAAGTGTTTGGGAAAAAAATCGGCGACATGGCGGAGGGAGTCGCCGCAATTTTCAAATCCCATTGGTCCGTCTTCGGGGATGTGAATTTCGAGGATGGGATCATCTTCGGTGAGGACGCAATCCCAGTGAGAACGCGAGAGGCTGACCGGCTGGCGTTGTGCATGGCCGTTGGGGTGAATGGGATTGCCGATAATATGGGTCGAGGTTTCGGTGAGTTCAGATGTCCATGCATGCGGATCTTCACATCCGCCCGCGCCATTGAAGTTGCCGTCGGTGCGAAATTCCAAGCCCGATTCGCACAGGAGACACAGATATGCAGAGGTGCGATGGCGGTACGCGCGCATTTTTTGGCGAAAAGGTCCAATTTTATATTGCAAGCGTCCTATGCGGTAGAGGTCGCCGTTGAGATGGCCGAGCAGCCAGGGCAAGATGCGCGTGCATAGCCCCCATGCGCCGGGGTCGCCGGGGTGAAAGAAACGATCGTTTTTGGAAACGCCAATGTCGTGGTATTGTTGCGCCCATACGTACGTATCGCGGCAGGTGAGGCGGGTGATGTGTTCGGGGATGTTGCGCGATTGGTGGTATGTGCGGAGTCGTGGAATGCCCGAGAGCGCGATGAGGAGATAAAAGGCGCCGCCGAAATTGCCGAGTATGGACGAGAGGAGGGGCCAATCGCGGGCTGCCTTTTTGTCGATGAAGAGCAGGCGATGGGCATGCCATGCCATAAGCGCGAGGTCGGGATCAGAGGCGATTTTTTGGGCGGTGCGGATTGCGAAGTCTATGGCGTCGGGTGGCAGATTTGCCCAGTCGCCGTTTTCGCGGATGGCTTCGGGTTGCAGAAAAGGGAGGGTGCCGGGGAATGTTGCGGCGGATTTTTCCCAATGGATGTCGAGACCCGTATTTTTTAGAATGGGGATGAGTTTGGGTTGCATTGAGCCAGATGCTTTGTTGGATTATAGTGTTAGTGATCAAATTTCGTTTGGAAATTAACATGCGACATGGTAATTTTCAAGAACTTTGATCTATTCGGGCGACGGTTTTTCTTTTTTTACTTCGGGAATCCTCTTGGAACGCGTCCCCCTCAGGCATTATGCCTCCCTCCTGATACACTATCTCCGCCCTCATTGGAAGCGCGTTGTTCTTTTAGGCGTTTTCATGTTCACGGGCATTGGTCTCAATCTGCTCAATCCCCAGATCATCCGATATTTTATTGATACGGCGCAGGCAGATGGTGCCGTGCAAAATCTGGTATGGGCGGGTATTGCCTTTCTCGCCATTGGCATTATTCGCCAGGGCGTGCAAATTGTGAGTTCTTATCTCGGCCAAGACGTGGGCTGGCGCGCAACGAATCAGATGCGGAATACGCTCGCACACCACTGTCTCAATCTCGATATGGGCTTTCACCACGAGCACACCCCGGGCGAGATGATCGAGCGCGTTGACGGCGATACGACGGCACTTTCCAATTTTTTTTCGCAATTTGTCCTCCATGTTATTGGAAGCTCATTTTTTCTTTTGGGCGTCCTCATTCTCGTCTTCCGCGAAGATTGGCGCGTGGGCGCAGCTCTGACCGCTTTTTCGATTCTCGCCTTTATTGTTTTTAATCTGACGCGCAATATTGCCGTGCCCATTTACACGGCCGAACGCGAAAGTTATGCGCGTTTGTACGGCTTTATCGAAGAGCGATTGCTCGGCCTTGAAGACATCCGCACAAATGGCGCGGGTGACTATACCGTGAATCGGTTTTACAGGGTCAATAACGGCGTTTTTGCCCGTGTAAAAAAATCTGAGCTTATGAGCGAGGGATTGCGTGCCATTACCGGCATTATGTTCGCGCTCGGTTACGCGCTTGCAATGGGCATGGGCATCTGGCTTTATCGGGAAGGTACGTTTACAATTGGCGCGGTTTTTCTCATTTTTCACTACACGTCGATGTTGCGCGAGCCGCTATTTCAAATCAGCCAGCAAATCAACGATTTACAACGCGCCACCGCTGGCCTCAAACGCATTGAAGAATTGCACCGTATCCAGACCCGCATTCAGGATGGGAAAGAGAAATTAGCTACTCCTTCTGGTAAACTCGAGGTAATGCCTTTGGGCATTGCGTTTGACAATGTCCATTTTGCGTACAATCCCGGCGATCCGGTTTTGCGGGATATTTCCTTTTCTCTCGACCCGGGCAAAACCCTCGGTCTGTTGGGGCGCACGGGCAGTGGCAAGACCACCATTACCCGCTTGCTCTTTCGCTTTTACGATATTCAGCGTGGACAAATCCGCATTGGTGATCAAAATATCCGGGACATTTTTCTCGACGATTTGCGGCAGCACGTCGGTCTCGTTACGCAGGATGTGCAACTTTTCAACGCGAGTGTACGCGACAACCTCACCCTTTTTCGGCCCGATTTTTCGGACAAAAAAATCGTCGCCATACTCGACGACCTCGGCCTCGGTGCATGGTATGCGTCTCTCTCCGAGGGGTTGGAGACAGAACTCTCCGCAAGTAGCCTCTCGGCCGGTGAAGCCCAATTGCTCGCCTTTGCCCGCGTTTTCCTCAAGGACCCCAGCCTGGTCATTTTAGACGAGCCCTCATCGCGGCTCGATCCCGCAACCGAGCAGAATATCAATTTTGCAGTGGAACGCCTGTTGCAGGATCGCACGGGTATTATTATTGCGCATCGCCTTGAAACTGTAGAGCGCGTGGATAATATCCTCATTCTCGACGACGGGCAGGTGCGGGAATCTGGCCTTCGCACAGAACTCGTCGCAGATCCAAACTCGCAGTTTTCACGCCTGCTCAATACCGGTTTGGAGGAACTTATCGCATGACGATGGGCCAAACGACATGGCGATTGCTCAAGTATCGTCCCGGACTTTTTTTTACCACGATATTTTTTCGCGGTATTGACGATGTCGCGCCCTTTCTCGCGGGCGTTATTATGAAGGGTTTTTTTGACGCGCTCACCGGTCAGGCCGAGGCGGGGTTCACTGCCTGGTCGCTTGTCGCGCTTTTTGTCGCTGTTGAGATTGGCGACCGCATCTCCCTTCTCGGTTCGGCTTTTGCCTGGCCGCGCTGGTGGTATGCTATTGAAACGCTTTTGCGGAAAAATCTTATGACCGCTATTCTCGAGGTTCGAGATCCGGGGCGAATTTCCACTGCTTCCGGCGAAGTGACCAACCGATTTCGAGACGATGTATTGGGCATTATTCAATATCTCGATCGATATATCCATATGTGGGGCAATCTCGTATTTGCAGCACTCGCCATTTCTTATATGTCGAAAATCGATCCCTATATCACTTTTATCACGATTATCCCGGCGATATGCGTGGTTATTGTTGTCGATTTTGCTCGCAATTATATTCACAAATACCGCACCGCGCAGCGCCTTGCAACAGAGCGTTCCACCAATTTTATCAATGAGATGTTTCAATCTATTCTCGCTGTCAAAGTTTCCACCACGCAAGCCTATGTGATTGATCGCTTTCGGCAACTCAATGATGCGCGCCGCGTATCTACTCTTATAGATAATCTCTTTACTCAGATCCTGAGTTCCATCAATTTCAACCTCGGTCATATTGCCACGGGCGTTATCCTGATCCTCGTGGCGGAAAAAATGAAATCGGGCGCGTTCACGGTTGGCGATATGGCACTTTTTACCACTTATGTCGGTCAGGTTGCCCGAAGCGGTTCTTTGCTTGGGACTATTCTCACCAATCACAAGCGCGCCGAAGTTTCTTATTTTCGAATGGCCTATACTATTGAAGATCTTCCCCGCGAACGCATCTCTCAACACACGGATGTTTATCTCAATACAGAACCCGACGAACTGCGTTTGCCATCCCGTGAGGAATCGGACAGGCTGAAAACACTCACCATTTGCAATATGACATATACCTATCCCAAGTCTGAAAATGGCATTTACAATATTGATCTCGTCATTCCCGCTGGATCGTTTACGGTTATTACTGGACAAATCGGCTCTGGAAAAACCACGCTTATCCGCGCGCTTATCGGTGTTCTTCCGCTTGCGAGCGGGGATATTTACTGGAATGGTAAAAAAGTCGCGGATCCCAAAACTTTTTTTGTGCCTCCACGCTGTGCTTACACGCCGCAAGTTCCGCGTCTTTTCAGCGAGTCTCTGCGCGATAATATCCTTTTGGGATTGCCCAATGACCCACAAGCACTCGAACACGCGCTTTACAATGGCGTCATGGAAACCGATATTCCCACCCTTGAAGACGGCCTGGATACGGTTGTTGGGCCGCGCGGTGTCAAACTTTCCGGCGGACAAGTTCAGCGCACTGCTGCCGCCCGTATGTTTATTCGCGGTCCCGAACTTTTGGTTTTCGACGATCTGTCTTCTGCACTGGATGTAGAAACCGAGCGCATTCTCTGGCAGCGCGTTTTTGAACATCGCCGGGCTACCTGTCTCGTGGTTTCTCACCGCCGTCCCGCACTTCGCCGCGCAGATCAAATTGTCGTTCTGAAAAATGGTCATATTGAGGGCGTGGGGACGCTGGACGAGTTGCTCAAATCGAGTGCGGAGATGCGACAATTGTGGGATCAGCGGTGAGGGAAAGTCAAAAGCAACCACCGATGAACACCGATGAAAAGGTGAGAGGCTAAGAGGGGTTGGGCAGATTACACTTTAAGAGGAGGAATACTATTATGGATACCACACTTGTTCATATTGGCGTGCGCGCCACAGATCTCGATGAGACCATCCGCTTCTGGCGGGATGGCCTGGGTTTGCGTCTTGTTCAAGATCGGGGTCAATCTTTTGATCTGACCGATGGATATCACAATTTTCGCATTTTTCAGCACAATGGGCCTTCTCGCCCAGGGCATGTCAGCGGGATGCTGGATTATTTGCATATTGGTATTCGCGTTCCCGACCTGGAAGCAGTAGCACGGCGTTTGACGGAGATGGGCTACGAGATTTTTTCCGATGGTCTGGGCGGTAAGGAACCTTTGGCTGCAGACAAGCTCGAAGAGGGTGCGTTCAAAGTAGAGGACCCCGATGGCATCACTGTGGATATTACGTCCAGTGATGATCAGTGGCCGGGGACCGGTCTGCCAAGGAGTTCTTTATGAATATCAATTTGGATGGAAAGGTCGCGCTTATTTCTGGCGCGTCGCGCGGTATTGGGCGCGGCATAGCCCTTCGGATGGGGTGTTCGGGCGCAAAGGTCGCGGTCAACTACCGCACGCATCCCGACGAGGCCGAGGAGGTCGCTGCTGAGATTCGCAATGCGGGGTCCAACGCGCTTGTCTATGGAGCAGATGTCTCTGACCGCGATGCGGTAGATGCGATGGTCGCCGCCACGGTTGAGCAATTTGGGCGTCTCGATATTGTGGTTTCCAATGCGTATTACAGCAAACGCGAACCTTTTCTCGATCTGGAATTGGATGGCGCGCGGCGCACGCTTGAGGTCACGTTTTGGGGGGCTTTCCACATGGCTCAAGCTGGCGCTCGCCAGATGGTCAAACAGGGCGAAGGGGGTGCGATTCTCTTTATCAGTTCTGTTTTGTCCAATATCCCCTTTCCGACATCGTTGCCCTATAATGCGGCGAAGGCGGGGATCAATCAGATGTCGGCTACTATTGCCAACGAGCTTACCGATCACCGCATTCGCGCCAATGTTATTACGCCCGGGTATATCGACACGCCCGGTGAGCGTCAATATGCGACTGAAGAACAAATCCGCGAGGCTGCCTCCACGCTGCCCTGGAAGCGTCTGGGTACGCCCGAAGATATTGCCAATGCCGCCGCGTTTCTCTGTTCCGATGCTGCCGACTATATTACGGGGACGGTGTTGAGTGTGGATGGAGGGTATTGGTTGAAAATTGCGAGATGATAAAATCAGTTGGGGAGGACTAAGAACATGGCTACCAATCTGTCTGAACATATCAAACAAACCGCGCTGTGCGATACGCACGAGCATCTTCGTCGGGAGCCTGACTGGATCGATCATGGCCCCGATGTATTACAGGATCTCTTTGGCAATTATGTGCCCGCTGATCTCATTACGGCCGGTGCATCACAAGAAGCCCTGAGTCGTCTCACAGATGCCTCAGATCCCGATCTTGCCGGGCGTTTTGAAGGTGTTCGCGCGGCGTGGGAGGCCACGCAATACACGGGTTATGGCGAGGCTGTGCGGCGCATTGTCACCGATGTGTATGGTTTTGACGAACTCACGCCCGATGTGCTCGCGCCTGCACAGGAAAAACTGACCGAACTGCGTACTCCCGGCGGTCGCTACAATTTGCTGCGCGAAGTCGCGAATCTCGACCATATTCAAACCGATGATTCTTCCTGGCCTTGCGCTCCCGACGAATCAGGTCCCGACTTTTTTCTTTACGATCTCTCATGGGCGGGGTTTTGCAGTGGACAGATAGACCAAAAATCCATTGCTGAAGATACCGGTATTACCGTGGTTGATCTCGATTCTCTTCAGAAGGCGATGGAGGCTATATTTGAGAAACACGCGCCTTGTGCCATTGCGGTTAAAGCCCAACATGCGTACAATCGCACCCTCAATTGGCAAGAGCGCGCTCGCGGCGATGTCGAACGCGCGCTTTACGCCACGCTTAGCTCGAATAACAATGTTTCCGAGTCCATGCGATTGTGCCTTGGCGACTGGTGCTGGGCACGCGGTGTGGAACTGACTATTGAACACAATTTGCCCTTCAAACTCCACACAGGCTATTACGCCGGCAATAATCGCATGCCCGTTGACCGCATCAAAGCTGGCAATCTCTGCGCGCTTTTGGCCAAGTATCTCGACGCCCGCTTTGTGCTGATGCACATTGCCTATCCCTATAGCGATGAACTCATTGCGCTGACCAAGCACTACAAAAATGTTTGGGCAGATCTGTGCTGGGCCTGGTCTATCAATCCCTATGCTTCAGGCGACTTTGTCCGCCGATTTATCCACGGTGCTCCTATCAACAAGCTTTTTGTTTTTGGCGGCGATACGCGCTGGCCCACCAGCGCCGCTGCTTACGCATTTCAAACCCGTTTCTGGCTTGATAAAACCCTCGAAGCAGAAGTAGAAGAGGGCTATTTGACCGAGTCACAGGCTATGCATATTGCGTCGCGTGTGATGTACGACAACCAGTATGAGTGTTTTGATCTCGAAGGTACGCGAGATGCGATTTACCGGGCGATGGGAGAATAGGAAAGGTTCAAAATTTCAGATAGAAAGAAGGCGATGTCCCACATTGTTGTATCCACATGGCGATTTGGTTTGTCTTCTAATCAGCCCGCCTGGGAAATTTTGAAAAGCGGTGGCTCTGTGCTCGATGCTGTTGTGCGGGGTGTTGAAGTGGCGGAACGCGATTCTGCGGTCAAGAGCGTTGGGTTCGGCGGATATCCCAATGCCGAGGGCGAGGTCGAAGTCGATGCCGCGGTTATGGACGGACGCACCCTCGGTTATGGTGCGGTGGCTGGGCTTAGAAAGATTGCCACGCCCACTGCTGTGGCGCGGCGCGTGATGGAGAAAACCGATCACGTTTTTCTCGTGGGCAATGGCGCGCTGAAATTCGCTCGTGCACAGGGCTTTGAAGAATGCAATATGCTTACAGAGCATGGGCGAGAAGCCTGGGAAAAGTGGAAAAGGGAGCGAACAGGTCCTCCCGCAGATGTCCACGATACCATTGGCATGATCGCGCTTGACCAGCGCGGAAATCTCGCGGCAGCCTGTACCACAAGTGGTGCGGCTTTTAAGTTGCCCGGTCGCGTTGGCGACTCACCGCTTATTGGCTCGGGTCTTTATGCAGATAATGACGCAGGGGCTGCCGCGGCTACTGGACGCGGTGAGGAGATCACTCGCACCTGTGGGTCGTATGCTGTTGTTGAACACATGCGGCAGGGCAAATCTCCGCAGGAAGCCTGCGAAGCTGTTGTACAACATCTCATTGCGCGCGTTCCCTCTGCGCGCCCCTTTCAGATGGCCTATATCGCCATTGACAAATATGGCAATTGGGGTGCAGCCGCAGCCCGTTCTGGATTTCTATCGGCTGTCACCAGCAATGCGGAAAATCAACTTCACAAGAGTCGATATTTTATTGGTAACGGCGGGGTTGGATGATGGGATTGCGTTCCCACTTGATAAGCATGGTTCTCAGGCTGTGCGTACTCGTGGTATTTGCTACATGCTTTAAGTATGCCAGCACATGCTTTGCTGCCGGTCCCGATTCTACGGGCGTTCAACCGGTTGTCTCTGTACCTGTTGATTCTACGGCTGTTGATCCTGCGATGACCGATCCGTCCAGGTCAGGTCTCGATCCTTCGATCACACTTGAAATAACAGATCCCTCACAGCCTCCTACCCACTGGGTCACGCCTGCGGGGGACTCCACTCGTGTTCTCGATACCTTTGACTATCCGCGATTTTTGAATTCTTATCCCGACAAGATCTGGGAGGGACGGTCGGGCTGGCGATTTAGCAAAACTAAAAAAGAAGATGTTTACTATCGGATCCTACAAGAAGACAATAATCATTATCTGAACGCGAAGACAAGAGGCGGTGCTGTAAATTTTGGGAGAGAAGCAAAGATCACGTATCGCGGCAGAGAAATCAAAGCCAGTTTGCGTTCATTCCGGAAATTGCGCTGGCGCTGGCGCGTACACAATTTTCCAGAGGGGTCTGATGAAACAGACGATGACAAAAATGATAGTGCCGCTGCTGTACGTCTGATCATAGGAAAGAGTTCTTTGAATCCTCTGGCGGGCAAATCGCTCAAATACATCTGGAGCGAAACACTTCCCAAAGGCACGGTTATTTCGAGTAGCAGACAACATATGATTGTGTTGCGCAGCGGTACAGACGATCTGGGGAAATGGGTTTGGGAAGAAGTGAATGCATATCAAGACTATCGCCGTCTGTTCGGTGGTGATCCCCGTCCAGTAGATTATTTGGGGTTGCTCACCGATTCAAATAATACGGAAACAGTTGTCGAAGCTGATTACGATGATATTATCTTTATTATTCCAAGGCCCACAGTTGAAAAGAACCCGGAGAATACAGAATGAAGAACGGATATCCTGTTCGTTCATCTTGGGAACAACCTGCTGGACAGACAAATAGCTTATCGCGGAGGCTATCCATGAATGCACAATACCTATTAAAGGCATGTATGCTTGTAGTACTGTTGATTACAGCACCGGCAAAGGCGCAAAATGTTTCGGTCACTGACTACAAAGTGCCGGTGAGTCGGGTGGATAATCTACGCATTGATGTTTTGAGTTTTAATTTGACGACTGAGGGTAAAGAAGTTGTACACGAACAGGGCGAAATCGGCTTTGTGTACAAGAAATTCTACAGTTCTCTGCCCTTTGCGTATTTTATCGATGCACACAGTTCAGCCTCATATTTCCGCCAATTTTCATTTGAAGGCTCTGATCGCACGGGCACTTACGAAGCAAATCTCGATATACAGGTTCAAAAGTATTTTCGGGAAACCAATAAGTTTTTCTATTTTGTCAGTCCCGAGTTTTTGATGCGTAAAGGCTTTGATCGTCCGCAGGCTGATGTCTTTTTGGGCCTTGGTTATGGCCGATTTATCGATGCTACCGCCCTGCGCAAAGCCGTGCGTATCGAGGATTTTTTGTTCGAAGAAGGCGTTATTAGCGATTTTCTGCCCAAAGACACGATGATCGCGCTTGGGCAAATTATCGAAAAAGAAGCTGAGTACCGCAATATCTACGGAGATCGTGACTACCTGACCTCCTGGTATGCAGATATGAGCAGCGAAATTGACAAAACCGGTCTTGTGACTGGGGGCGGCAATATCGGTCCTATTGGCATCTTTCGTATGCGCGAGGTACTCACACAGGAGCAGATCAGCGATCGGTTTTTTGGTTGGGATGTCAATGCGGGGGTTCAGTATCAATTACAGACCAGAGATGAAGACATAGATCGTCCTCCTCCTGCTATGGCTATTAATGTGCGGTATTCCCGACCTATCAGTTGGCGGATGCAGGTCAACACGGATTTCAAATTGGATACCCCATTCAAGAGAGACTATTTTGGGCGAGAGTATAATATCAGGCAGAATGTCGATTTTATCTACGAAATTACCAATAGAATTGCCTTTGTGACCTCCAATACACTGCACATCAACAAAGAACAGGGGCAGGATGCGAGGTTTAGACATATTTCAAATATCAGTTTCACATTTTTTGTCGAAAATAGAATTAGCTTGACAGCTATTGAGCAAATTTCCAAAGAAGAAGGGTCGCCATTTAGACAGAGTCTTCTTTTTGCTCTGAGGTATCGCATTTTTTGAGTTGTGCGATCTGGTATAAAATTTGGAAATTAGTCGCGTGTCAAAAATACTTGTGGACATAAATTTTCTCTTATATCTTAGTGAAGTTTGGGCTTTATTCGTCGATCCGCGTGCATCCCAATTTGTGTAAAAGGGATAGTGGTCGGTTTATCCATCCCATAGTTGGAGGTTTTATGGCAAAAGAAGAAAAAGTTGTACTCGAAGGAACGATTGTCGATATTTTGCCCGATGGGCAATACAAGGTTGAAATTGAGGGAGGGCATCAGATTCTCGGTTATACGTCGGGCAAAATGCGCCGTTTTAATATTCGCATTGTTGTGGGCGATACGGTCACGATTGAGACCTCACCTTATGATCTGAACCGGGGGCGCATTACATTCCGCGATTCTGGAACAGGTGGCCCACCTCCTCCGAACACGCAAGGAGGCGGAGGTCGGCGCCCTGGCCGCGGTGGACGCAGGTCGCGTCGCCGTCGTTAAATACTCAAAATCGGCACGTAAATAACCACCCGTGAGTCGCATGTGCAGCACAACGTCAGTAGTGCCAATGGTCTGGGACTGCCTGAAAATGCGCTGTGCATGCCGGGTGGCTTTTTGTTTTACAGGGAGGGTATATGCCAGAAGAATCCAAAACTGTGCAACCATCGGGAGAAGATGAAAATCCGGATCTCTACGCGCTGGATCCACGGGCAGTTCAGGAACCCCCACGAGGACTTCGCGGTACGCTGAAGTTTCTCGGTCCAGGGCTGATTCTGGTGGGGTCTGTGGTGGGTTCTGGTGAGATTATTCTGACGACGAATTTGGGTTCTATTGTTGGGTTTTCAATGCTCTGGTTTGTGCTGGTGAGTTGCTGGAGCAAGAATATTGTTCAGGCGGAACTGGCGCGTTTTTCGGTTGCTTCTGGCGAACCTTTTTTGCACGCTTTTAACCGATTGCCCGGGAAATTGCCCGCGTTTAACGGGCGGAAGGTGTCGTGGTATATCTATTTTTGGTTGCTCTGGATTATTCCCGGTCAGTTGATCAGCGGTGGTATTTATGGGGGTGCTGGTCAGGCGATTCACACGGCTCTGCCTTCTCTCGGCTCGGAATGGTGGACGGTTATTCTCGCTGGTACGGCGTCTGTGATTATTCTGACCGGGACGTATCGGTTTCTCGAAAGGCTGATGACGGTTCTGGTGGTTGTTTTTACGTTTATCACGGTCGCATGTGCTGTTTTGTTGCAATTGACCGAATATGCGATTACCTGGGAAGAGGTGCGCGGTGGGCTGACGTTTGGTTTTCCGGCTTTTGCCCTGCTGGCCGCGCTGGCGATGTATGGCGGCACCGGGGTGGGTTCGGGAGAACAGATGGCTTATACGTATTGGTGTGTGGAAAAGGGCTATGCGCGTTTTTCTGGACCGACGGATCAGTCCGATGCCTGGGTGCAGCGCGCGAGGGGATGGATTCGGGTGATGCAAACCGATGTGCTTTTGACACTGGGGTTGCTGACCTGTGCGACGATTCCGTTTTATATGCTGGGCGCGGGTGTGTTGTATCGGCTCAATAAACAACCCGATGGCCTGGAGACCATTTCCGTGCTTTCCAATATGTACACGCAGACGCTTGGCGAATGGGCGTTCTGGTTGTTTATGGTGGGGGCTTTTTTTGTGCTTTATTCGACGGCGATATCCGGTCTGGGCGGTGGTGTGCGCATTTTTGCCGATGGGATGTCTGTGATGGGTTTGATCGAGCGCAATGATTACAAGACCCGGGTTCGAATTTTGCGCGTTTGGGCGGTGGTGTCTCCTCTGGTGACTTCTATGGCGTATTTCTTTTTTCAAAATCCGGTTTGGATGCTGACCATAGGGCATTTGTTTGGGGCTATCAAGTTTCCTCTAATTGCCGGGGGGACGTTGTATTTGCGATACAGACATCTCGACCAGCGTCTGAAACCGTCTTTGAAAACCGATATGTTGTTGTTGTTCTGTTTTCTCCTGATGATTGGTCTGGCTATTTATATTTTATACATGCGCTATTTTGCCTGATGCGCGATGAAGGTGACGACTATGGCTATTCCTACCTATCGTTCAATCGGCGTGCGACCGTTGATTAACTGTCGCGGGACATATACGATTATCAGTGGTTCGCTGATGTTGCCCGAGGTGCGCGAGGCGATGATGGAAGCGGCGAAGGCGTATGTGCATTTGGATGAGTTGATGGATGCGGTGGGGGCGCGCATTGCCGAGTTGATGCAATGCGAGTGGGGGCTGGTGACAAATGGATGCGCCGCGGCGCTGACGCAGGTGACGTCGGCGTGTGTGGCGGGGGATGATCCGGATATGATCGTGCAATTGCCCGATACAAGGGGGATGAAGAATCGGGTGTTGTATCAGCCGGGGCATTTGCACATTTATACGCATGCGATTCGGGCGGTGGGCGTGGAGATGGTGGAGGTGGAAGATCACGACGCGCTTTCTTCTGCGATTGATGATCGCACGGCGATGTTTGCGTTTTTTGGGGATCAAACGGATAATAGCGATATTCCGCTTGAAGATGTGGTGGCGATTTGTCATCGCAAGGGTGTGCCGGTATTTGTGGATGCCGCAGCAGAGCGGCCAGATGTGCCCAATACGTATTTGCAAGCGGGCGCAGATGTTGTGGCTTATAGCGGGGGCAAGTGTTTGCGGGGTCCTCAGTCGTCGGGGTTGGTGCTGGGGCGAAAGGATATTTTGCAGGCGGCGTTTGTCAATGGCGCGCCGCATCATTCGCTGGGGCGGGCGATGAAGGCGGGTAAGGAGGAGGTGATGGGATTGCTGGCTGCGGTGGAGAAGTGGGTGCTGCGCGATCACGATGCCGAGTGGGCAGAGTGGGAGCAATGGTTGCAGGTGATTGGCGATGCGGTTGCGGATTTGCCGTCGGTGACGATGCGGATGCGAGACCCCGGGCGGTCTAATGTGGCGCCGATTCTGGAGATTCACTGGGATCGCACAGTATTGCCGATTGCGCCAGAGGAGATCCAGCAGCAGTTGTCAGATGGCGATCCGCGCATTGAGATGTTCACCCACGATAATGGCGTGGAAGTGATGTCCTATATGATGGAGTCGGGAGAGGATGTGATCGTTGCAAGGCGTTTGCGCGAGGTGTTGATTGAATTCGGTCGGAGATAAAACATGAAGGAAATTATTTCAGATCCAGGTATTCTGGGTGGGAAACTGGTTGTTGAAGGTACACGATTGAGTGTTGAGCATATATTAGGCTTGTTGTCAAACAACATGTCACATCAAGCGGTTGTAGAGGCGTATCCGGTACTGACAGTTGAAGATGTGAATGGTGTTTTGGAATACGCTACAAAGGTGCTGTGAAACACTTTGCCTTTTGTCAGATAAGGAGATATGGTGAAAAATTTTAGAATTATCGTTGAAAGATATTCCGATGGTTATGTGGGATATCCGTTCGGTATGAAGGGGGTCGTCGTTGGGCAGGGAGATACTTATGAAGAGGCATTGACAGATGTAAAATCTGCCATTCGGTTTCATATTGAGGCGTTTGGTAAAGAAGCGTTTGATTGAGAACTCACAGGCTTTAAAATATGCTACCAGAAAATCCATTGGAATTTATTCAACAGTGCATCAAGCAAAGATCAATTCTATGGACTTACCATATCAATATGCGTCTCAGAGAACGGTCTATGACTCGCCAGATGATTCTGGAGTCTGTTGAGACATACGAGATTATTGAATCTTATCCCGATGATAAATACTTACCAAGCTATCTTGTGTATGCACAACAAGGGGAGCGGCCTCTTCATATCCTATTTGCTACTGATGTTGCAAATCGAAATATTCGGATTGTAACAGCTTATTTTCCCGATATAGAAGAGTGGGAGCCGGATTTCAAAACAAGGAGATAATCGTTATGAAATGCCATGTCTGTGGGGCTAAATTGGAGTCTGTTGTGACAAATTTGCCTTTTAAAGTGAGCTACAAAAAAATTGTGATTGTCGAAGACTTGCCCATCCATCAATGCAGTCAGTGTCGTGAATTTTTGTTGGATGATTTTGTGATGGAACGCGTCGAAACAATTCTTGAAGCGGTTGATACGGCATCGAAGTTGGAGGTCGTTGAATATGCCGCTTGAGTGTATCGTATGTCACAGCGATGATATTTGTTCTATGGATGTCAAGGAAGAGGTAAAAGTTGGTTCGGATATCGTCTATGTGCCGATCCATGTACCGGTTTGCGGGACGTGTGGTGAATGGTATTATGACCGGCAAACGATGCAGTATTTAGAAGATGTGACACAAAAGTTGAAAGCAGGTGAAACGCCTCTACGCGAAGTGGGCAAAGTTCTTACAGTAGATATTTAAATCAGATTGAATGCATAATAGCAATGGCAACTTCATTATGCCCCAATGGTCGCGTGTCGGGACGCTTTGAGGATGCGCTTATGTTTGAGATAGACCGATCGGCGTTTAAGGCGATTGGGGAGTCGGTTCATTTTGATCCGCTGGTCGATATTTGGCATCCAGAATTGGTGCGTATTGGCGACGATGTGGCGTTTCACAATGGGGTTTTTGTGAATCCCTGTGGCGCGTGGGTCGATATTGGTAGCCACACGCATTTTGCGCCATATAGCGTGTTGTACGGGCCTTTGACCATTGGCAATTATGTGGCGGTGGCGGCACATGTGGTTTTTGCGAGCGTGGGACACGGGTACGATCGAATCGATATTCCGATGGTGGAACAAAAGGTGCAAAAGCGGGAGATTGTCGTAGAAGATGATGTGTGGTTTGGCGCAAATGCCGTGGTTATTGGCGGGGTGCGTATTGGCGCGCACAGTATTGTGGGTGCGGGCGCGGTTGTAACGCGCGATGTGGAACCGTATTCGGTGGTTGGAGGTACACCGGCTCGATTGATCAGGAAGCGAGATGAGAAAGGCGTGAGATGCAACCACAGATGAACACCGATAAACACCGGTAAAACGTAAGATACAAGACGTAGGGGCGGTGCCCCTGTGCCCGCCCAAAGATACGAGGAGATGGCAATGACAGGACGAGAATATTTGGAATCAATTATGCCAACGCGCGAGATGGTAGATCATTTTGTGACGCCTGTCAGGGCAGATGTGCCGGCAGAGTTGGCGAGGATTATGTGTAATAATGCACAGTCGGCGTTTGATCCCGATATCGGATGGGTGGTTTGCGATGGGTTTCGCGGCGGTAGCGTGGATGATTCGCGCGGGTTTTATGCTTATGAGAAAGACGGTGCGCGGCAGGTGGTCAATTATGCGGATCGCCCGTGCCGTATCCATACGTATGGGAATAGCTTTACGCATTGCGATCAGGTGAGTAATGGGGAGACATGGCAGGAGTATTTGGCCGCGCATCTGCTGGAACCTGTTCGCAATTACGGCATTGGTGGGCACAGTGTGTATCAGGCGTATCGGCGAATGTTACTTGTGGAGAGGGAGTATCCCGCCGAATACGTGATTTTGAATGTGTGGGACGACGATCACTTTCGCAATTTGGATGCGTGGCGGTCCATTCGCATGGGGCGACAAGGGCGGTTTACGCTGCCGCATTTGCGCGTGAATCTGGAAAGTGGCACTGTGGAGGAACGCGAGAATTTGTGCAAGGCTCCCGAAGAACTCTATCGGCTATGCGATGCGGATTGGGTGTGGGAGTCCTTTGGCGACGATCCAATTTTGCACGCGGTTATGGCGCGCAAAGGCAGTTTGGAAGATGCGTCGGCAATGGCGGAAAAGATGGGGGGAGAACTCGAGAATGCGGAATCAGATGCCGAGGTTTACAGCTTGCATACCGAGGCGGCTTTGTTTGCGACGCGGTTTGTGATTGAAAAGGCCGAGGCTTTTGCGAAGACAAATGGGAAGAAGCTGCTGGTGATTTTGTCGTTTGGTTCGAGCAATGTGGCTCGGGCATTAGAAGGTGAGCCGCTTTTTGACCAGACGTTTTTGGATTGGTTGGCGACAAAGAATGTGCCGGTGATCGATTTGCGCGATGCTTTTCGGGAAGAATACGCGACATATCGGGGGGATGTGCAGGCGTTTTTGGCACCGTATTATATTGGGCATCATACGCCGCGCGGGAATTTCTTTTTTGCATGGGCAATTAAAGATCGAATTGTAGAATGGCTCGATCCCAAGCCATTGCCCTATCGATAGGAGTATGCGATATGACCCCAGAAGAAAAGTTCATGTTTGATCTCGACGGGTATCTGGTGATTAAAGATGTGTTGAGCCAGGAGGAATTGGAGGTGCTCAATGGGGTGGCGGACCGAGAATTTCCCAGGGATTACGACGATGTGGAAGCAGATGGCGCTTTTGGCAATGCTAAAGGTGTGCGTCGCGCACCGAGTATTATAGATTGGGATGTGGCGTGTCGGAATTTAATCGATCATCCCAAAGTGTTGCCTTATCTAATTGAATTTCTGGGACCGAAGTTCCGCCTGGATCACGATTATGCCATTTTTATGATGAAGAATGGGAGGCGCGGCAGTTTGCACGGCGGCCAGCCGAAGTTGTTTCACCATTATTACAGATATCGAGATGGGGTGATGCAGTGTGGTTTGTCGGTGTTGACATATGTGTTGTCGGATGCAGATGCGGGAGATGGGGGATTTGCCTGTGTGCGGGGTAGTCACAAGAGCAATTTCAGGATGGATTTGCCGCGCGATGTGCAGCGGTTTGATCGGGTTCCGCACTATGTTGTCCAGCCAGAGGCAAGAGCGGGCGATGCGATCTTTTTTACGGAGGCATTGGTACACGGCACACTGCCGTGGCGGGCAGACCACGAGCGCAGGGTATTGCTTTACAAATACGGTCCAGGGCATTTGATTTCTGCGCCAAAGGGGTACGATCGTTCGGTTTATGAGGGGTTGACTGAGCAACAGAAGCGGATTTTGACGCTTCCCGGCGTACACGACCGGCCAGATGTATTGGTGTAAATATCTCAACACGAGGGATAAGATGGCAAAGACACGACGATTGACAATGGCACAGGCGATTGTTCAGTTTTTGAAGGCGCAGTACGTTTCGCGCGATGGGGTTGAACAGCCCTTTTTTGCGGGGATGTCGGGTATTTTTGGACATGGGAATGTGGCCGGGATTGGTCAGGCGTTGCATCAGTATCGCGATGAGTTCCGATATTATCAGACGCGCAATGAACAGGCGATGGTACATACGGCTGCGGCTTATGCCAAGATGAAAAATAGGTTGGGTACATTGGCGTGTACGACATCGATTGGACCGGGGGCGACGAATATGGTGACGGGTGCGGCGACGGCGACGATTAATCGTTTGCCGGTGTTATTGCTGCCGGGTGATATTTTTGCGCGGCGAAATGTGGCACCCGTGTTGCAGCAGTTGGAGTCCAATGCGTCGCAGGATATTTCTGTGAATGATTGTTTTAAGCCGGTGTCGCGGTACTGGGATCGGTTGAATCGGGCAGATCAAGCGATTGTGGCATTGCCCGAGGCGATGCGGGTTTTGACCTCGCCTGTTGAGACAGGTGCTGTGACGCTGTGTTGTCCGCAGGATACGCAGACAGAGGCGTTTGATTATCCCGAAGCGTTGTTTGAAAAACGGGTGTGGGTGGTGCCGCGCAATCGGGCGGATCGCGATCTGGTGTCAAAAGCAGCGGCGTGGATTCGGGAGAGTGTGCAACCTGTGGTGATTGCGGGTGGGGGGGTATTGTATAGCGAGGCAACAGATGCGCTGGCGGCATTTGTCGAGCAGACGGGTATTCCAGTGGGCGAGACACAGGCGGGCAAAGGGTCGCTTAATTACGACCACGCCAATAATTTGGGTGCGGTGGGCGTGACGGGGACACCGGGGGCGAATATTGTTGCGCGAGAAGCGGATTTGGTGATCGCGATTGGCACGCGATTGAGCGATTTTACGACGGCTTCAAAGACGGCGTTTCAAAATCCAGATGTGAAATTTATCGCGATTAATGTAGCGGAATTTGATGCGGCCAAACACGGGGCACTGCCGCTGGTGGGCGATGCGCGGGTGGTGTTGGAGGAACTTGCAGAAACGGTGCAGGGATATCGCGTACCGGTGGATTTGACACAGCGGGTTGCCGCATTTCGGGAGGCGTGGGAGGCAGAAGTAGATCGCATTTACAATTTGGGGCATCGGCCCATTTTGAGTCAGGGTGAAGTGATTGGTGCGGTGAATGAGGGTTCGGCACCCGAGGATGTCATGATTTGTGCAGCGGGCAGTATGCCGGGCGATCTTCACAAGTTGTGGCGAACGCGCAATCCCAAGGGATACCACCTCGAGTATGGATATTCGTGCATGGGATACGAGATTGCCGGGGGGTTGGGCATTAAGATGGCCGATCCTTCTCGGGAGGTGTATGTGATGGTTGGGGATGGATCGTATTTGATGATGGCGCAGGAGATTGCGACGGCGGTGCAGGAAGGGATTAAGCTGAATATTGTTTTGCTGGACAATCACGGATTTGCGAGTATTGGGGGGTTGTCAGATGCTGTGGGCGCGCATGAGTTTGGGACAGAGTACAGGATGCGCGATGAGCAGACCGGGCAATTAGATGGCGAGAATGTGCCGACCGATTTGGCGACAAATGCCGAGAGTTTGGGTGCTTATGTGTTGCGGCCCGAAGGCAGAGAAGGGTTGATGAGGGCGATTGCAGAAGCGCGAACGATGGATTGCACGACGGTGATTGCGGTGGAGGTAGATCGCGAGGTGCGCGTGCCGGGCTACGAGAGCTGGTGGGATGTGCCGGTTGCCGAGGTTTCGACGGTGGAAGAGGTACAGAAGGCGAGAGAGGAGTTTGAAGTTATGGTAAAAAATGAGCGGTATTTCTTATAGACGAGGTGCATTATGAATATTCCTCCATCTGAACATTTTACGCCTATTTCGCTGGCGGAAAATTACAATGTGGATCGCGTGCAATTGGATGGGTTTGGTGGCGAAGATTTGGGCGCGGTGTATGGTGGTCAGTCTATTCTGGGCATGCCTTTTGAACTGGGTGCGCCAGGCGAGCCGAACAGTATATTGCTCGACAGCGATGCTGTGCGCGTTGACATGGGCGGTGTGAAGGCGAGCTATGTGATTTTTTTACACGGGGTCGAAAATCGCGTGAGTAATTATCAGGATGGGCTGGCCGATTTTGCTATGGATGGCAATGAACTCGGTGATCACGTATCGGATTACGTGCTGGAATACGCAGATGGCGAGGCCGAGGCGACGCGCATTTTGCGCCGGTTTGCGATTCAGCAGTCCCGTATTTCGTGGGGGGCAAGTGCGTTTGCAGCGATGCCTGCGGCGAAACCAGGGATTGTGATGGGTGCAACGGATGAACACGGTCTGGGACGGCGTCCTGCATCGGCTTATGGGCGCGCCGAGACGCGGCACAGTTCGGGGCGAGATGGCGGGCGCATAAAGCTGTGGGTTTATGCGCTGCCCAATCCCAATCCGGAAAAACCCATTCGGCATCTGAAGCTCATTCCTAAAAATGAGCGGTCGCTGGTGCTGGGGATAACGCACACACGGGTCGTTGATCATCCGTTGCGACCGGGTGTGCGCCAAAAATTGAAGTTGGAATTGCCCGAGCGCGCGCGTTTGAACGGAAATGGCGAGGTTGAAGATATAGATATTGATCTGGGCGTGGTGATGTCGGCGCGGGCTGTGCTGGATTACGATGCGGAACGCTGGTTGAGCGCAGATGTGGATGTACAGCCCGCGCGGTCTTCTTCCACTGTGGTTGTCGAGTATATCGCACACCCGCAGGCGAGGCTTTACGTGGGTGTAGAAGGGGGTGTTTACGAGCTAACAGATGCAAGGGAGATTGTCGAGGTGCGACCCGCACATCGTCCGGTCGCAATTCGCGTGGTGGAGAAAGGAACAGAAATGCCGGTTGCTGTGCGGTTGCACATGCACGGCGAGGCTGGGGAATATTTGCCGCCGAAGGGGTATCATCGCAAGGTGAACCCGCACTGGTTTGAGGATAATTACGGCGAACATATCAATGGATTGAATCAGTATTGTTATATCCCGGGAGAATGCGTGGCAGACTTGCCTTTGGGCGAGGTGTATATCGATATTCAGAAGGGATATGAGATTGCGCCGATCCGCGAAAAGTTCACGGTTGGGCCCGATACTGATGTGGTAACATTTGAAATTGACCGCGTGCTCAAGTGGCGGGAAAAGGGTTGGGTGACGGCCGATACGCATGTGCATTTTTTGAGTCCGCAAACTGCGCGTCTGGAAGGCGAGGGCGAGGGCGTGAATGTGGTGAATTTGCTGGCGAGCCAGTGGGGTGAAATGTTCAGCAATGTGTCGGATTTTGATGGGAAAACGACCTTTGGCGCGCGGGATTTTGGTGGGGATGGCGAGTTTCTCGTGCGCGTTGGAACCGAGAATCGCATGCAGGTGCTCGGGCATATTTCGCTGTTGGGCTATTCGGGACTTATGATTCATCCGCTGTGTTCGGGCGGGCCGTCGGAATCCGCACTGGGCGACGCGCAGGAAGTCACGATGGCCGAGTGGGCGCAACAGTGCATTGATCAGGGTGGGTTGGTGGTGATGCCGCACGGTCCAAATCCACAGTGTGAACGCGCAGCAGATATTGTGCTGGGTCTGATCCACGCGATGGAGATGATGACGTTTAATCCGCACAATGCTCAGATCAATCCCTATGGGATTGCCGATTGGTATCGCTATTTGAATTTGGGATACCACATACCGGTTGTGGGCGGGTCGGATAAGATGGCGGCTGCGTCGCAGCTCGGCGGGGTGCGTACTTATACGCATTTGAAAGATCGCGAGTTTAGCTATGAAAACTGGATGGCGGCGACAAAAGCGGGTCATACGTTTGTGACGGTGGGACCTCTGGCAGAAATTCAGGTGGAGGGGAAGGCTCCCGGCTCACGGGTGGAATTGCCAGCTTCTGGTGGGACGGTCAATGTGACGTGGGAAGTGGCGTCGGTGCGGTTGCCGATTGATCAGGTCGAGATCGTTGTGGGCGGGCTGACGCATGAGCAGGTGAATGTGGATAAGGGTCTGGTGGCGTCGGGGAGTGCAGAGGTGAGGGTGGAGGATTCGACGTGGATTGCACTTCGGGTGCGTGGAAGTTATAAGGGACAGCACGGCGAGATTGCCGCACATACGAGTGCTGTGCAGGTGGTTGTGGCGGAGAAACCGATTTTTTCACAGGCGGATGCTACGACGGTTTTGGAACAGATCGAAGGGGCAATTGCCTATCTGGATACGCTCGCGCCGCGACCTGAGGCGAGGCGCCTGAAACAGATGCGCGCTACGCTGGAGGCCGCGCACAATCGCTTGCATCAGCAGATGCACAAGCAAGGTATTTATCACGACCATACGCCCTTGCACGATCATGGGCACGAGCATTAGAGAGGTTTTTACGATGAATGAGCAATTTTCGTTTCGCCCTGTTCGCAGACCCAATGTGATCTGGGTTTTTGGCGATCAGCACCGCGCGCATGCATTGAGTTATCGAGGCGATCCCAATGTGTTTACGCCGAATATCGACAATCTCGCGCGTGAAGGCCTGCGCTTTGATTGCGCGGTGGCCGGTGCGCCGTGGTGCTCGCCTTTTCGCGGTGCGCTAATGACGGGTACTTATCCGCATCAGAATGGCGTGACGCAGACGCCGTCTCCGCTGGATCCGGCGATTCCGACCGTTGCCATGCCTTTTAATGATGCGGGGTATCACACGGCATATATCGGCAAGTGGCATTTGGATGGGTCCAATGCTCGGGAGAACTATGTTCCTCCCGAGCGCAGGGGGAATTTTCAGTACTGGATGGGGTATGAGAACAATAATAATCAGAACGAGTGCTATGTTTATGGTTCGGAGGGCGAAACGCCCCAGCGTTTGGCTGGATACGAAACCGATAACCTGACCTCGCTGTTATTAGACCATCTCGCGGATCATGTGGGTGATAAAGAAGACTATCAGCCGTTTTTTTCCGTGCTTTCGGTGCAGCCGCCGCACAATCCCTATGTGCCGCCCACCAATCCGGATCGCGGTGCGCCTCGGATTCATCCGTCGGATATTCAGCTTCGGCGCAATGTGCCAGATGTTCCCTGGATCCGCGAGCGGGCAGCCCTGGATCATGCGGGATATTACGCGATGGTAGAAAATCTGGATTACAATGTGGGGCGGATTCGCATGGCTCTCAAAGATATGGGTGTTGATCGGGAGACTTATGTGATTTTCTTTTCCGATCACGGCGATATGCTGTGGAGCCACGCGCAGACTGGCAAATCATCGCCGTGGGAAGAGTCGATCCGCATTCCGTTTATTATCGGCAAAGTGGGGGGCGGTTCTAATATGAATACGGGATCTACCGATGCGGTTATCAATCACGTCGATATTGCACCTACTACTCTGGGACTTTGTGGTATTCCCGTTCCCGAGGGCATGGTCGGGCACGATTATTCGGGTCATTGTATTTCCAGCAATGCCGCCGAGTTCAAGGGCAAACCCGATAGAAATGCAGAACCCGATTCGGCATATTTGCAGCAGATTCCCCGAAAGATGCATTCGCACACTGTAAACAAGGCGTGGCGGGCTGTGGTGATGCGAGATGGGTGGAAATACGCCTGTACACCGGGGAATGATTGGTTGCTTTTTAATACAGCGGATGATCCATGCGAACAGGCGAATTACGTTTATAACAAAGCTTTTCAGAAGGAGAAGGAGAGGTGCCACAAGCGCCTCGCACAGTGGATTGAAGACACGGGCGATGATTTTGAGTTGCCGGATATTCGGATCAAAACTTAGATTCTGAAGCTGAAACCAGTTTTTTCTTGCGGCGTATAATGAGACCGCCTAAATTGATGGGCTGTTCGTTTGGGAGAGACTCACTGTGACGTATTGACAATGGTGATGCCGATGCCCACGAGTACGAGGCTGAGGAGGATGATGGGTGAGATGGGGTCGCCAAGGAGGAAATTGCTGATGACGACGCCGACAATTGGGGTGATAAATCCAAAAACAGAGAGGCGGCTGGCCGAATAGCGTTTTAGCAGGCTGGTGAGGAGGATAAAGCAGAAGCCCGCGACGACAAGCCCCTGATAAAGAACGGCACTCAGGACGCGGATATCGAGTTGGATAGCCTGTGTTTCAAAAAGCGCGCTGAGAAGAAAAAAGATGGGTACGCTGGGTGCGGATTGCCAGATCAAGACTTTTCCGGGGTGCATGTTCTGGGTGAGACGCTTGAGATAAACCTGGCGGGCACCGAGCAGAGCGGCACTTGCGATCACGAGGATGTCGCCCAGGAGATGTTGATATTCGCCAAGTGATAGGCTTTCGGCAAATATGAGCACGACGCCGAGAAAAGACAATACCATGCCGATCATTTTGCGTGTGCTGATTTTATCGCCCGGTATAAAGATGTGTGCAAACGAGGCGGTGAAGAAGGGATAGGCCGAAATAAAGATGGTCGAGCGGCTGGCGAGGGTGTAAGCAGTTCCCGCATTGAGCAGGTAGATTTGCGTGAGAAAGAGAAAAATGAGGCCGACAATGCTTCGCCGCTCGTTGCGTTTGAGTTTCAGGTCGAGTTTCAGGGGGCGCGTCCAAATATAGACGACGAGTCCGCCGAGAAAAAAACGCATGCCAGCCAGGCAAAGCGGCGGAATACCAGATAGTCCCATTTTGATGGATACGGAATTTCCGCCCCAGAGGATTGCTGTCAAGAGGTTGAGCAGGGCGGCGCGGGTGTTGAGGCGTTCATTCTGTACGTTCACGATCCGTCTCCGGACCGCTGATAGGCGCGAATGAATACCAGAAGCAGGGGTAGGCCAAGCCAGAGAGGCTGCGCGATTGCCGCGAATGTGCCGATCACGCCCAGAAGTCCCGAGATGATGAGTCCGCGGCAGACTGTGATGCGCGTAGCAGAAGAGGACAGGATATTGATTAAGCGACCGGGTAGTCCGCCGGGTTGCTCAATGGCATAATATCCGATGAGGGCGACTGCCCATGATAACAGGGCGAGGTGTATGCTGGATGCCGACGATAAAAGGCTCAGGTCTATACCGAGGTCGCGCAGGTGTGCGTGCAGGCATACGAGGAATGCGCCATCGCGCAAGGGCCGAAGCAAGCCCACTTCGTCGAGTTGGGCACTGCGGCGACGCTCTGCATAAGCGATGAGGTGAAAAAATGCGTAGAGTACGACAATGGCGATGGGATACTTAAAGACCACAAAGGGAATCACGTAGGGCAAGTGGTCGTAAGCGAGTATCGCTGTGCTTCCCGCGATTAGAAAGGCTATGAGTGGAACGGCGTTTTGTTTGATATTTTTCATAGGTGAAAAGTGAGAGGGTCTCACACAAAGACATGAAGACACAAAGATGCAAAGATACAAAAAGTGAGTATATTGTGTTGTATTGATGTTGTCAAGGATGGAGGTCAAATTTTGAAACGGAGGATGCTGTGTTTTGTATGGGGTATGATATTTTTTCAGGCCCCGGTTGTGGATGCGCGGGACTTTTTGAAAGAGATTGAGGCGCATTATAGCGACGGCAAAATTGACGACGCTCTCGAGGTGGCGCGCGCTTTTGTCGAGGCACATGCCGATAGTATGGCAGCGCACGGTTTTTTGGGTACGCTTTACGCAGAGGCCGGACAGATGGACGCTGCTGCAGCCGCTTTTCAAAAGGTCGTGGAGATAAAACCGAGTTCTGTTCGAGGATATCGCGATCTGGCGCTGGTGTTCGCCCGGCAAGGCAAATTTTCTCAGGCTCTTTCTGCGCTGAATCGGGGTATTGGACAAAGCGATGAACCCGCTTTGCTTCTGGCAGAGCGCGCATCTCTCAATGGCGATCTGGGCAAGCCCAAAGAAGCTATTGCCGATTTTGAAGCGGCACTCAAACGCCGTCCCGATTTTATTGAGGTGTATCAATCTCTGGCGCTGACCCACATTGCGGTTGGAGATACACTCAATGCAATCGCCGCCATGGATCGCGGTCTTGCTGCCAATCCGGGCAATGTGATGTTGATGGTCAATCGAGGTGGGGTTTTTCACGCGCTGGGGATGACGCAGAAGGCTTTTGCGGCATATCGACAAGCTGTTGCTGCTGCGCCAGAAGATCCGTCGGTATATCGCGCGCTCGGTTTTATGGGTGCAGAAGTGGATTCTTTGGATATGGCACAGACAGCATGGGAAAAGGTGCGCGATCTCGCTCCCGATGATCTCGAGGTGCGCGATGCACTTGCCCAGTTGTACGCGGCCAGAGGTAAATTTGACGCCAGTATTGGCGAGATGCTGGGCATTTTGGAGCGCGCGCCCGATGGCAATTTGGTGCGATTTCGGCTGGCGGAAGTGTATGTGGCCAGGGGCGATATTGCACAGGGCAAGGCCGAACTGTTGACCTGTATCTCGCGCGCGCCCAGGTGGATTGCGCCCTATAAACGGTTGGCATTGCTGTATTTGGGCGAAGAGAAGGTCGATTCTGCGGGTGTGATTTACGAGAAGGCATTGGCGATTGATCCCAAAGATGCCGAGGTTCACAACAATTTGGGGTTTATTTATTCGTCTCGGGGAGATTTTGACAAGGCGCGAAGAGCGTATGAAACGGCAATGGCAGAGAGCAAGGATGCCAATACGCTGCGCGATGCACAGGGCAATCTGGATATTATTAAGTCGATTCAGGCGGGCAAGATGCGGGTGCGGCATATTCTGGTGAAGACGGAAATTGAGGCTCAGGAAATTTTGAACAAGCTCAAATCCGGAGAAGATTTTGCCGCTTTGGCGAGGAGTTATTCTGTTGATCCTTCAAAAGAAAATGGCGGAAGCACGGGATTTTTTTCTAAGGGCGATTTGCACCCAGATTTTGAAGCCGCAGTGATGAAGCTCAAACCCAATGAAGTCAGCGGGATTATCAAAACCCCTCTGGGCTATCACGTGATTATGCGGATTAATTGACGGTGTTTTAGAAGATATTTTTTGACGAACGGCGGCGCATTTTGGTCGCCGTTTCTTTTGGGATAGATAGTGAATGAGAACTGCGCGCAGAGTGATGTTCTGGGGAATTGGGTTAACACTGCTGGCGGTGTTAATTTACGAGGTTGGGATTATGGCCGCATGGTCGCAAGTGCGACAGATGGGTTGGGGCTATGTACCTGTTTTGCTCATTGCATTGGGCTGGCATGTGAGCAATACGTGGGCCTGGGCGATGTGTTTTGATGGCGATCGGCCTCATTTTTGGTCACTTTTTTGCACAAAGTTGTCGGGAGAAGCTGTTGGCAATGTCACACCGGCTTCCCATGTGGGCGGTGAGTTGGCCAAAGCGTATATGTTGCGCGATCGGGTTTCTGTGACGCAGGGCGTACCCTCTCTGGTGATCAATAAGACGGTTGAAATGGTGAGCGGCCTGGTTTTCGCGCTGGTTGGCACGGGGTTGGCTGTGGGTATGTTTTCACTTCCAGTAGAAGTGCAGATTGGATTGGGGGTTGCCCTGGTGTTGGGTACGGTGGGGATTGTGGCGGCTTATGTGTCTCAGCGCCAACGGGCGTCTGTATGGATGCTGGATATTTTAAAAAAGTTGCGTCTCTCTTTTTTGGAGTCGAGGCGTGAAAAATTTGAAGAAGTTGATCGGACGATTGCGGCATTTTACCAGCAGAATCGCCTGGGGTTCTGGCTGTGTATGGCGTTGCACATGCTGAGTTGGGTTTTGGGAACTTTTGAAGTGTATGCGATTCTCAACTTGTTGGGGCAGCCACAACCCTTTTTGACCGCATTTTTGTTTGTGTCTTTGGCGTTGATTATCAATACGGCGTTTTTCTTTATTCCATCTGGTGTCGGTGTTTTTGAGAGCGGGCATGTGTTTCTTTTTCAATTGTTGGGGTTGACACCCGAATTGGGATTGGGCGTTGCATTGATTCGGCGCATTCGGAAAATTTTTTGGGTGTTTTTTGGATTTGTTTTGATGGCGGTGCGGCGGTGAATATTTTGTTTTGCCCTGGAGCGGATGGAAGGGAACTACTCGCGGAGCAAAACGTTAGTATAGCTGAACTCTAAAGGTTGATGGTAGCTAACCGGGCTTTTGTCCGGTTTTTTTTAGATTTTTACGTTGGCACGAATTTCGCTTATATAGGGGAAGATATTATGTGTCTGTTGAATGTTATTTCTAAATATTTGTTTTATATAGGTATATATTTTTATAGATCTGAATTTTCGCCGGAGTTCAGGAGAGATATGTTGTTAAAATGCCACAGGTGTGTTGTTTTTTCACACATGCTAAAGCTGTGTGTGTCCGGGTTGGGGATTTTTATCTGTGTGCATTCTGTACACGCCGAAACTTATGATTTGTCTGCGAGTATTGCACGGGCTATGCGCGTGCATCCCGGCGTGCGTGCAGCAGTGGTTGATGTCGATATTGCACGGGCGCAATTAGATCAGGCCAATGCCGTTCGCTTTTTGCCGCAGTTTGAATTGCGGTCTGTTATTGGTCCCTCGCCCGAAGCGCGCGGTGACGCGCTCGATGGCAATACCATGCTGAGTCATTTGAGTGTGTTTACGCGTACGGAGGCCACGGTTGTACAACCTCTGTTCACATTTGGTCAGTTATCCGGGGCCAAAGCAGCAGCTATGGCAGGGGTGACGGCTCGGCAGGCGGGACTGCGAAAGGCGCGGGGCGATCTGGAGCTTCAGGTTGCCGAGGTGTATTTTGGGTTGCAACTGACGCAGGATTTGTGGACGCTGGCATTAGAGGCGCAAAGTGATTTTCAAACGGCGCGCGATTTTGTGACGGAGAAACTGGAGGCAGAGGAAGGCGATTTTACGTATGCCGATCTGGGCCGTATTGATCGGTTTGCCTTTGATGTGAGCGAAAAATTACACGAGGTATCGAAAACCAAAGCTCTTGCCGAGTCTGCCCTGCGCCTGCTTTTGGGATTGAGCGAAGGGGATTCGCTGACTCTTGCTGGTCCTTTAACGCCGGTTGATGTGGAGATTGAGCCGCTTGAGTTTTATCTCAAACGTGCGGGAGCGCGCGAGGATATGCAGCAGTTGCAGGCTGTTGTGCAGGTGCGTGAATCCCTGGTGCAGGTGGCAAAAGGCGAGCAGTATCCCCAGATATTTATTGCGGGTCAATTTAAGTATGGCTATGCACCGAACCGCGACGATCAACTAAGTCCTTTCGCCAGAGATGATTTCAATATTTTGCAGGCAGGGGCGGTGATAGGTATTCGGCAGTCGCTGTCGTTTGGGCTTGCGTCGGCGAAGGCGCGGAAAGCGAGTTTGGAATATCAGAAGTTGGTGTATCAGAAGCAACTGGCTGAGAAGGGCGTGGCAATTGAAATTGAGAAGATTTACCGCGAGTTGATCGAGGCACAGAAGAATATGGCGGCTGCCAGCAAGGCGCGGCGGGCGACCCGCCGGTGGTTTGTATCGGTTCGCGATGGGTTTAATGCCGGGCTTGAAGAGGCTTCGGATATGATTGATGCCGCAAAAGAGTACGGCATTATTCGCGCCAAATATTACGAAGCAGTGTTCAATTTTAACCGATCCTGGGTAAGATTACAACGGGCTGTTGGGCGCAGTCTTTTGTAATTCGCTCGGGATATTGCGAAAGGTTGCAGGAGTTATGGTGAATAAAGCTGTAATTATTGCCGCCGGAATGGGTAGTCGGTTGAGAGGTTATGGGGCGGATTTGCCCAAGCCTCTCGTTCCCCTGGCCGGCGTGCCATTGCTCAAGCGCACGATTTTGTCGGCTATGCGCGCGGGTATTTCAGAGTTTGTGGTTGTGGTTGGGTATCGGTGCCACGAGATTATGCACGCGCTTGCCGATGATCCTCAGCTTTCGGGTGTGGCAATTGATTGGGTTCAAAATAAGGAATGGGCGCGCGGCAATGGGGTGTCGGTATTGAGTGCCAGGGAATATGTCGATGAGCCGTTTATTCTTTTGATGTCCGATCATCTGTTTGATCCCGAAATACTGGTCAAGTTGCGTCGTATGCCGGTTGGACGGGATGAAGCTGTGCTGTGTGTCGATACAGATATCGATGGCATTTTTGATATGGAAGATGCCACGAAGGTGATGACACAGAATCATCGCGTGGTCAAAATTGGAAAAGAGTTGGCCGATTTCAATGCGGTGGATACGGGGATTTTTCTGTGCAGTCCGTTTTTGTTTGGCGCGCTTGAGCAGTCTGTTGCAGAGGGCGAGGGGTCATTGTCGGGGGGAATTCGCGTTTTGGCTGAGAAAGGCAGTATGCGGACTGCGGATATCGATGGCGCGTTTTGGCTCGATGTGGATACGCCCGAGGCGCATGTCCACGCCGAGCAGGAGATGTTTCGCAGGCTTGGCAAGCCGACCGATGGCTTTGTGTCGCGTTATTTCAATCGCAAAATTTCCACGCGCATTTCTCGCCTGCTCGTGCATACACCTATTACGCCAAATCAGTTGTCGATTGCGACGATGTTGTTGAGTTTTTTGTCGGCGTGGCTGGTTTTTAAGGGGAGTGCGAGTTATTTGCATCTGGCACTGGGTGGGCTGTTATTTCAGTTTGCGTCTATCGTAGATGGGTGCGATGGCGAGATTGCCAAATTAAAATTTATGGGTTCTCGCCTGGGCGAGTGGGTCGATACGCTGGCGGATAATGTATCTTATCTCGTGTTTTTTATCGCGGTGCTCGCCGGGATGTACGAATATACGGGCGAGGCATTTTATCCCCTGCTGGGCGGTGTGATGGTTTTTCTCGATGTGTTGGGGGTGTTGCTGATTTTTCTTTATATGAAAGTGGTGGGGTCCGGCAGTATTGTGAGTTTTAATATGGCGTTTTCGAGCGATGTTCCCGAGAGTGAACGCGGGTTTTTTCACCGTTTTTGTATGTCGCTCAAATTTGTGAGTCGCCGCGATTTTTTTGCCGCTTTCTTTTGCACACTATCTGTCGCCAATAGTATTGAGGGTATGTACTGGTTTCTCGTGATTGGTTCCGCGCTGTTGACGGCGGGTATTTTTGGCTTTGGCGGGCAGATGCTTCGCGCGCGCGGTGCTTTGAATGTGGATGAGGGGAAGTTGGGAGAGAAAGCTGATTGATGCAAACCCTGTCTGAATTGGGATAAACTTCTGTTGGAGCGGTGTACAACTTCAACAGAAGTTTGTTTGTACGCCATTATCCCGATAAAATCTTTCGCTGTATTTTTTTAAAGATCATTAGAGAATTTTGTTGCAAAATAGGCGTTCTTTATTTTTGTTAATACTTAAGCTCTCTTTCTCAAAGACAAATTGCCGCTGCCTTGACTTTGGGAGGGAAAGATATTAAAATCGACGGAGATTCCGTCTGCAAACAAGTTGTTGATATTAATAGGCGATATATTATGATTTCATTGTTTAGACCTGCGTTTCTGACGCTCGTTTTGATGGGTGTGGCGGGTGCGTCTGATCAGGGCGATGCGCTGCTCGAGATGGTGAAGAGCCGCGATCGGGCGATTCAGGATATTGTGCGTTCAGAAACCGGGGGCGGTACGGCTGAAGAGCGCGCTGCGCTTAAAGCTATTGTCGGTGAGTTGTTCGATTTTGAAACATTTAGCCGGGAGTCCCTCGGACGAGATTGGACGGCGCGAACAGAAGAAGAGCGAGCCGATTTTGTGGCTGTGAACAGGCAGTTGATCGAGAGAAATTACGCCGATCCCGCGTTATATACGAAAGCAGAAAAGATCGACTATACGGGTGTCGAGGTTGATAGCACACAGGCGATTGTCAAAACAGTGGTGTATTACAGGCGCGAGTCGAGTACGATTGACTATAAATTGCATCTCGTTGATGGCAAGTGGTTGATTTACGATATGGTCATCGATGAGTTGAGTGTTGCGCGCAGCAACCGGTCGCAGTTTCGCCGGGAGATTCGCAAGTCTTCTTTTGCTGGCTTGATGGATAAGTTAAAAGAAAAACTGGGTGAAGATACGTCGGATTAGAAAGGTGGCATTCATTGGTTGAAGTGGTGCTTCGTTTTTTGGCGGGGTGGACTTATCGGCACTACAAAGGTATTCTTGTGGTGTCGATTTTGTTGACGGCTTTTTGCAGTATTTTTGTGTACAGGCTCGGACGCAAACTCGAGACGGATCTCGTTGCTCTGATTCCGGAAAATTATCAGAGTGTGAAGACGCTCAATGAGATCAAACAGCGCGTGGGTGGTGTGGGCAGTTTGGTGGTTTTGGTACAGAGTCCCGATTTTGAGGCAAATAGGCGTTTTGCCGAGGATCTGGCACATGAATTACAGGATGAAAAATACGAGACCTATATCAACTTTGTCGATTACAAGCGAGATGCGGAATTTTATCGCAAAAATGCGCTGTTGTTTATGGAAACGGATGATTTGGATGAGATTCTCACACGCATAGATGATTATATTATCCAGGAAAAGTTGAAGCTGTCGCCGTTGTATATTTCTCTTGATGAAGAAGAAGCCGTGCTCGATTTTTCGGATATTGAGTCGAAGTATCGCACGGCAGATAATGGGGATGAGACGTATTATACCAATCCCGACCGCACCATTCTGGCATTGGAGGCGATGGCAGCAGGTACGGTGAGCAATATCGGTTTTGCCAAAGATATGCAGCAGGTGATCCAGCAGGCGGTCAAGAAGGTGAATCCGCGCGCGTATCATCCTCAGATGTTGATTGAATACGGGGGACCGTTTAAGAATAAAATTGACGAATACGATACCATTTTAAGCGATGTGCGTTCGACGTTGATATTTGGTGTCGTGGGTATTGTCGCGCTTTTGACGTTTTATTTCCGCCAACCATTGGCGGCTTTTTTTGTGGCTATTCCGCTGGCAATGGGCTTGATCTGGGCGTTTGCCATTACCTATTGGGTTATCGGCAATTTGAATACTATGACGGCTTTTCTATTTGTGATTTTGTTTGGACTGGGGATCGATTTTGGTATTCACATGTTTGCGCGATATCTCGAAGTTCGCATGGATAAGACGGATGTACGGATGTCCATAGAGACGATGCTGAGTCAGACTGGACAGGCTATTTTGACGGCGGCGATAACCACGTCAATTGCGTTCTTTTTTCTGACGCTGACAGATTTCAGGGGGTTTTCCGAGTTTGGTTTTATTGTGGGCACGGGTATTTTGATGTCGCTGGTATCGATGACGACTGTATTGCCCGCTGTGCTGGTGCTGGCGGATCAAAAGTTCATGTGGATTCGCATGCGGCATGTGTGGGGACACAATTGGGGCGGTAGCAGGGGACATTTTCCATATCCAAAGTTGGTGCTTGCCGGTGCGTTGATCCTCACAATATATCTGGGTATTCATTTGCGCGATATAGATTTTGAATACGATTTTACCAATTTGCGTTCCAACTTGCCCGCATCGGTGAAAGTAAAACAAAAGATGGCGACGATTCCGAAATACGGCAGTGAATCGCAGTCTTATGGCATTGTGCTGGCGGATAGCAAAGCGGAACTCGATGAAATTGTGGCCGCATTGGAAAAGAAAATATCGGAAGATGATCCAACGCCGACGATTGACAAAGTTAAAACACTCTGGACAGAGCTGCGCGGTCAAGATGAGAAGCTGGATATTATTGGGGAAATTCGCGCGTTGACCAATGGCGAGGGCGCGAATTTGATCAAGGGAGAGCAAAAGGCAAAGCTCGATTCTCTGCGCGATTTGTTGAATGTCAAAAGGCTTTCGGTTGAGGATTTGCCCGAAAATTTATTGAGAAAATTTAAGACTATTGATGGGAGTCAGGCGTATTTTGCACAAATTTTACCGAGTGTGCAGTTGCGCGATGGGAAAAATGCCATTGCATTTGCCGAAGATTCACACGAGATTCACACCGCATCGGGAAAGGTGTTTTATTCGTCGAGTTCTAATATTATTTTTGCCGATATGTTGCGCTTGATGCTGCGCGATAGTCCGCGTGCGATCTCGCTGACGGTGATTGTCGTGTTGCTCATTGTGCTGGCTGATTTTCGCAGTTTACGCTCTGCTTTGCTGGTGATTTTTCCTCTTGCCTGCGGTACTGTGTGGATGTGTGGTTCGCTGTATTTGCAGGATTTGAAGCTCAATTTCTACAATATGGTCGCGTTGCCCACTATCATTGGTATGGGAATTGATAATGGGGTACATCTCTATCACCGGTATCGAGAGGAGGGTCCCGGATCTATGCCTGTGGTGATCAGGAGCACTGGTGGGGCGATGTTCATTTCCATGCTGACGACGATGGTGGGCTTTTTTGGGTTGATGATGGCGGCACATCCCGGCCTCAATTCGATTGGGCGATTGGCGTTGATTGGTTTGTGGACTTGTTTTGTGGCTGCCGTGCTGGTGTTGCCCGCTATTTTGGAAGTGCTTGAAGGGGGGCGGATGCGACGTGGAGAGGGCGGCAATGAGCGTGAGGGAAAAAAGGTGACGTAGAGGAATCACTCGGATCGGAATTATAGCTATGAATTTCTATATTGGCCTGGGCGTGAGTATTGTATCTGGACTTTATACGTCTTTGTGGGGGGCGTTCAAGGATTCGCCTTATGAGGATTTTAAGCCCAGGACGTTTCCGAGGAGTATTTATTTTCATGTTGTGATTTTTGCGGTGTTGTATTTTGTACCGATTTTTGAGGCGAGTTTTTTCGCATTGGGATGGGTTCAGATTTTTTTTCTGATTATGGGGTTGGAGCGGTTCTTGGCCGAGCTCTACAAGGGGTTTTTTCGCACGGAAGATCAGGATAAGTATTTTGTGCCTTCGCGCATTACGTTTTTTGGGCGGTATGTTGCGAGCGATTTGCTGCGTTATGCGGTTGGTACTGTGCTGGTGCTGGGCGTTTTTGCCGTGTTGTTGATTCCCGCGCCTGTGACGATGTTCTGGGTATTTCTTCTGACGGCTTATATCACGGGCCTGCTGGTGTCGCTTGGCGGGGCGTATAAAGACGCGCCGTTTGAGGGATTTAAAATTTTGAAGTTTCAGCGGTCGGGCCTGGTGCTGGCGATTTGTTCGCCGCTGTTCTATTTTCTCAATGATCCCGTGTATCCCATATCGTTGGGATTTCTGGTTTATATGAATGGTGGGTTGGAGCGTTTTGTTGTGGAGTATTACAAGACTTATATTCAGCGTACTATGTCGGGTAAATTTCGCCCCGATTTGCCGCAGATTCAGCGGTGTATTGATACCCGAGAAAAATTTCATTACGGGGCACTTGTCATTATTATTGGTTTAATTGTATTGTCTGTGTTTGAGGTATAATGAATTTTAACGATTACGACGCCGTTATTATCGGTACGGGATTTGGAGGTAGTGCCTGCGCTTATGTGTTGGCTGCGGCTGGCATGAAGGTTTTACTGTTGGAACGGGGCGATTGGGCAAGACGCGATGCAGAGGATTGGGATCCCCGTTCTGTGCTGGTTGAGAAACGCTATCAGGGGCCATCACCGCTTCGCGTCAGGCAATATGAGGACCGCGATTTTTCAGATGTGGTCGAGAATGAAGTGGTTGGTGGGATGTCCGTGTTTTACGGTGGGGCATCGCTGAGGCTGCGCGAAGAAGATTTGGTCGCGTGGCCAATTTTGTATGGGGATCTGGCTCCGCATTACGATTGTGTCGAGCGCTTGTTGGAAGTGCATGGAGAGGCGGATGTCGATCCGTGCGAGCCGCCGCGCACAGGGGACTATTTGTATCCGCCTATTGAACTCACCCGCCCTGCACAGCGCATTTGGGATGCTGGATGTGCGCTGGGGTATCGGCCTTTTCGCATGCCATTGGCGATCAATTTTTCGGATCGGGCGCGAACCGTGTGTATCCGATGTTTGACCTGCGATGGTTTTCCGTGTCAAATTGAGGCTAAAAATGATCTGACTATGACGTTGCTCAAATTGGCACAAGATGCAGGGGCTGAGATTTTGACGGGCGTGCAGGTCGCGCGTGTTATTTGTGAAAAGGGGCGCGTGCGCGCTGTGGCGTGTGTGGATCGGCGAACAAAAAGGGCGTTTGAAGTGCCCGCATCTGTTGCTGTTGTCGCTGCGGGGGCATTGCAAAGTCCGGCTATTTTGTTGCGGTCAGAGTTGCATTCGTTTCCGCAGGGCGATTTGATTGGGCGTTTTCTGATGCGCCATTGCAATGCCGTTGTGGCGGGCGTGTTTCCGTTTCGCACGAATCCGGAGCGGGTGTTTCACAAGCAAGTGTGTTTTTCGGATTTTTACGAGGATTGTCGAGGGCAGGATGGTCGCGCTGTTGGGGTGATTCAGGATATTTACACACCGCCGCCCATAGCGCTGAAGTACCACGCGCCTTTTGGACTTAAAAATCTCACGGCAATGGCTGCTGGCTTTTTGCAAAATCTGTTGTGCGTTGCCGAGGATGAGCCACAGTTTGAAAATCGCGTCGCGCTGGCAGATGAGAAGGATGTTTATGGAATTAGCCGCGCACAGGTCGTGCATCAGTACACAGCGCGGGATTGCGAACGCCGCAATTATCTGGTGGAAAAGGCCAAGGGGATTTTACGCGCGTCGGGCGCGGTTTTTTTTCATACGTATCGCATTGACACCTTTTCTCATGGCGTGGGGTCAGTGCGTATGGGCGATGATGAAGAGACGAGTGTGCTGGACGAAAATTGCCAGTTTCGCGGGATTGGCAATTTGTTTGTGACGGATGGGAGCGTGTTTCCCACATCTGGCGGCGTCAATCCGAGTTTGACGATTGCGGCAAATGCCTTGCGGGTGGGACATTATATTGTAGAGGTGTTTGGTAGGGGAATTAGGAATTAGATGATCTCAAAGTATCGTTTGAGTTCCCAATCCGTTATGGCACGGCGATATTCCGCAATTTCGTGTTCGCGTGTGATTGCGAAGTGATCTACAAATGCATCGCCGAGGCAGGCACGGCTAATTTCGCTATTTTTTAACCGGTCTGTCGCTTCTTCAAGTGATTTTGGCAAAGGCTCAAATCGCCCTTCGGGGGCTTCGTAGGCATTTCCCGTGAATGGTTCACCGGGGTCGAGTTGGTGCTCTATGCCGTATAGCCCAGCGGCAAGGCTGGCCGCCATCGAGATATGGGGATTGGCGTCGGCGCCGGCCAGTCGATATTCGGTGCGTGTGGATTCAGGGGATGTACTGGGAATCGCGCGGAGAGATGCGGTTCGATTTTCAATGCCCCAGGAGGCGTTGGTTGGCGCCCAGGCTCCGGGGACTGTCCGCTTGTAGGAGTTGATGGTCGGGCATATCAGTGCCATCATGTGGGGCATTGTAGCGATTTGTCCCGCGATATAGTGTTTCATTATTTGAGACATACCCAGTGGATCTGATTCATCGGCAAATAGATTTGTATCTCCCTCTAAATTCCACAAGCTCTGGTGCAGGTGTCCGCTGCAGCCGGGGTAGTCTGGACTCCACCTCGCCATAAAGGTTGCCACGAGTCCGTGTCTGGAGAGTATCTCTTTCACACCCGTTTTGAATAGCGCGGCTTTGTCTGCGGCGTTGCATGCCGTGTCGTAACGAATCGCGGTTTCATATACGCCGGGTCCGGTTTCGGTGTGTATCCCTTCCAGTTCAACGTCATACGCTTCCATTCCATCGATTATTGCGTGAACAAATTCTGAAGCCGCAGATGCCCGCAACACACTGTAGCCAAACCAGCCGGGCGAGAGTGGCGTCATATTTTCAAATCCTTTGTCCTCAAGGGAGTGGGGCGTTTCCCGAAAGATGAAGTATTCGTATTCTGCTGACATGAATGGCTGAAATTCCATGTCATTCGCTTTGCGAACGACTGTTTGGAGCAGTTGGCGCGGGGATACCGCAAGTGGCTGATTTTTGTTTTCGTAAAAGTCGAGTAAAAATAACGCGGTATTCGGCTCCCAGGGTATTACGCGATATGTATTCAGGTCAATTTTGGCGAGGAGATCTGGGTATCCGGTGTGCCAGCCTGTGACGGTCGGTTGTTCGTAGAGTTGATCGCTTATGTCCCAGCCAAATGTTACATCACAGAAGCCCAGGCCCTTTTCGATGGCAGAAAAGAACTTGTCGAGCGATATGTATTTGCCGCGCATAACGCCATCGATATCGAAGCCGGCGAGTTTAATTTTTTTTATTTTGTCGCTTTCAAGACGCGCTCTGATTTGATCTGTTGTCATAAAGTCCTTTGCCTCATCTCCAGAAAGATCTGATGCATACATAAAAAATGTCTTTGGTTTTGTGGAAGTTGCAAGGCATAATAAGAAGGCTGTGACTGAAAATCAAGAATCAATGCTCTTATTTCCTATCTGCCAATCCATTTTGAGGAGGCTTTCATGAAGTTCACCAATAGCCTGATTGCCTCGTATGAAAAGCATGCTCTGGAGAGGGAGCATAGTTCTCCAGATGAGTTTAAGGCGCGAGAGAGAAGCGCGTTTTTGAAGTGCTTGAGAAACGAACAGCGAAGTTCGATTCTGGAACTGGGATGTGGACCCGGCCATGATGCACGGTTTTTTCAAGAGCAGGGTTTCCAGGTTTTTGCAGTTGACAATGCGCCTGCGATGGTAAAGCTGACGAGAGAAAAGGGTATTTCCGCTCGCGTTTTGGATTGCTATAATCTCGATCAGATGAGCGAGACTTTTGATGCGGTTTATTCCATGAATTGCCTGCTCCATATTCCGCAGGCAGATATAGATGAGATTTTCGATTTGATTGCAGCGCGGCTCGTGGAGGATGGGTTGATGTATGTTGGCGTGTGGGGTGGCGATGATTTCGAGGGCATTTTGGAGCGAGATACGTACGAACCAAAGCGGTTTTTCTCTTTGAGAAGGACAGAGACACTTCTGAAAGTGCTGCAGAAGTCATTCAGGTTGGAATACTATCGCAGATTAGAACCCCGAGATGGTATTTGTTTTCATTCTGTTATTGCTCGCCGCCGATTTTAACGTCTGAGTATCCTCAGGATTAAGTCGCGATGCTGGCAAGATCCTGCCTATCGCCGGTCCTTTACAAGTCAAGATATTTATCGGGCTGTTTTAGAAGAAGGGGTGACCAATATGAATGAATTCGAGGCATTTTTGAGAAGACGAGAAAGGTAAACGATGAGTGATATATCGACAATTCACGAGGCATGCAGACGGGGGGATATCGGGGCTGTGCGCGAAATGATTGCAGCCGATCCCGCTGTGGTTGACGCAGATGATGAATACGGATGGCGGCCAATTTTTCATGCGGGACTTTGGCGACGTGAGGATGTTGTGCGACTGCTTATTGAGGCGGGTGCCGATCTGGCGGCTCATGATGGCTATGTGTTGCACTATGCTGGCGAGGTTCCAAATAATAAAAATATTGTTTCGCTGCTTATTCAATACGGTGCTCTGGATCCCCATGTTCGTCCGGCTGATGATTTGTCGCGGCAGTTTCTGGGGGCTGTTTTTCTCGCGGATGTAGCACGGGTGCAAGCATTGCTCAACAGGCATCCCCATCTGGCGACGGCGACAGATGGGCGCGGCGATCAGCCTATTCATCACGCAGCACGCAATGGCGATACGGAAATCGTGCATCTGTTGATCGCGCATGGCGCAGATATCAATGTCACAAATGATCGCGGGCATACGGTTTTGTATTGCGCGGGTGGGCACGGGCACCTCGATACGGTAGAGTTGCTTTTGGAGGGCGGCGCCGATCCCGATGCGAAGTTTACAGAGGATAACAAGACATTGATGGAGTGGCTCGAGCAGTTTCCCGAAGATACGCGCTTCATACGCATTGCCGAAGCGTTGCGGCAATACAAGGCGCGGTCGTAGCCCATTTTTAACGGAAATTTTTCGGTAAAGGATTTGCAATGAAAGTGTATATTATGAAGCACTCAAATTTGAACCCGGGAACACGCGATGTCTGAAGGAATTTCTTTATACGATCTGTCGCCTCATGCAAGGCATCTCGCAACGGAGTCGCTCGAATGGTCAGAGGGATTCTGGGATCCCGAGAGCGCGTTGTTGTGGTCTCACCGCCAGAATGATGCAGTGCTAATGGTTCGAAATTCGGTCTGGTTTGCGGTGGGGCTTCTTCTTCGCAATCGGGGTGACGATGTTGAGCAAGCGTGTCGCACAATTGACGCGATTATCGACAATCAGTTCGACGAGCCAGGGACGCCATACCACGGTACTTTCTATCGGTATGTGGGCGAGCCGCATCCGTCAGAGGGTGATGCCGTGATGTGGCGAGCTTACGATCCGAACTGGCGACAGTTTATCGGGCTTGGGTTTGCGACTGCGCTCGAGGAGTACGGGGATCGGTTGCCCCAGCGACTGATCGATCGAATGATCCGGTCTTTGGAGATGGCTGTGGTGGGCGAGCCGCCGGATCGCTGTCCGCCGACGTATTCGAATATCGCTTTGATGAAGGCTGCGATGGCCGTGTGGGTTGGGAAGCGAATCGGAAACGATGAGATGGTTTTATACGGTGAAGAGTTTGGCGGTGAGGTCCATCGTTTGTTCGCACAGAACAATGCCTTCGCCGAGTACAACTCACCGACGTACTACGGCGTCAACCTTTACGCACTTGGCTTCTGGCGACGCTACCTGGAGAATAGTTCGCTCCACGAACTGGGCGCGTACATGGAGGCAGAACTCTGGCGGGATATTGCGCGCTATTACCACGCGGGGTTGGGCAATCTGTGCGGGCCTTTTTCGCGCAGCTATGGGATGGATATGAAGCACTATACCGCGCTTACGAGTTTGCATATCTGGCTCGCGTTTGGCCGTGAGGTGACCCCGTTTCCGAGTGGAGAGGAGATCAATTCCGAGTTCAACTATGGACCGTGTCTTGCGATTCTCGGGGTTGATGCTCCGCCAGAGATCGCTGTTGCCTTCTCGACGTTTGAAGGTCCACGAAGTGTCGAGAAACAGATCACGGCTGAGCGCGTTGCAACTGCGTGGTTGGATGAGCATTACATGATCGGGGCAGAAGATTCGGGTGGCTATTCTGGTCGCAGCTTCCAGTACCATCCGGCGACGATCCACTGGCGCAGGTCAGATGGAGAGACCGGCTGGCTCGCGTTGCGGCATATTGGACAGATTGCGGCGAAGGCGGAAAAGGGCCGTCTGTCGATTGAGGCTGAGATCAGAGATGAACAGCAGACAGAGGCCGCACACCCGCGAGAGTTTGCGTTCGAGATTTTTTCGCCTGGAGCCGATGCGGCTGTGTTCGAAGGGGGTGTATGGCGTCTGGATGGAATGGAGATTGGGATCGAGACGGATATCGCGCAGCGAGCCGTTGAGATCATAGAGACCACGGCGAACGTCATATTTACTGCTGCACCCGATCAGTCGCATGCTATATTTGATCTTTCGATTGCGTGATATCGTTATCATCGCAACCGTTTGTTGAATGTCTGCCATGACTCGGGTAATGGACATTTGACACGACCTTACAGGAAGGGTTCACTATGAGTCAGGAAGTTTTAATGGTCGTCGGGTTCTTGCTCGGCGCGTATTCCATTGTCGGCAACGACGCAATTCAGACGCTGGGGACGTTTCTCAGTTCCAACTCTCACCGTCCCTGGTGGGTGCTATGGCTCTTTGCTGGCGGCATCCTGACAGTGGTCCTCATGTATGGATGGGTGGTCTATGATAGCGATGTCTCTTATAGCAGACTGCAAGCGATTCCAGTTCCAGACCACTTTAACTGGGTTTACTGCGTCCCGGCTTTTGTCTTGCTCTTGCTGACACGCGGGGGTATCCCGGTTAGCACCACCTTTCTGACTCTGACGGTGTTTGCACCTAAAGCACTGCCGAGCATGCTAATCAAGTCGTTGGCGGGGTATGCGACCGCCTTTGTGGCCGCCATCTTCATTTACAGGCTGGTTACGCGGGGGATCGAGTCCCGCTTCAGGCAAACGGATGGACCGACAAACCCCTGGTGGGTGGTAGCGCAGTGGTGCTCAACCGGTTTTCTCTGGAGCCAGTGGCTGATACAGGATCTGGCCAATATCTATGTTTTTCTGCCGCGCGACCCGGTCACTCGCATACCAGAACTGGCCGTGGGATGGTTCATTGCATCCATCGTCGCCATGCTGGCTATGCAAGCCATTATCTTTTACACGCATGGCGGTGCGATCCAGAAGGTGGTGTTGACGAAGACGAATACCACGGATATCCGTTCGGCGACATTCGTAGATTTGATCTACGGCATTGTATTGTTCCTGTTCAAGGAGGTCAGCCACCTCCCGATGAGCACGACCTGGGTTTTTGTCGGGCTGTTGGCTGGACGCGAGATTGCCATTGTTTGGAATGAGAAGCATCGCAGCCACCGGGAGGTGTCGCGTCTGGTGCTTTCCGACTTTGCAAAGATCACTTTTGGTCTGATCGTGAGTGTTGCTATCGCCTATTTGCTGCCTGTTTTCCAGGAAATATCCCATCCCCATTGACAAAACACCTGTTCATCACGTTGGCCTTGCTTATTCTGTAGGAGGATTGTGTTATGTCCGACCTTTTAATTTTGACACCAGAGCAGAAGCGCGCGTTTGACGACGATGGGTTCCTTCTTTTGGAGAGTTTTTACAGTTCCCGGGAAATGGAGGAGATGCGCCGCCGTTTCCACGATCTGGTCACTCGCACTGAAGGACGCCCCCAAAATATGCGCTACAGTTTTATGGAGGTGCCCGAGGGGTATCAGCCCGATCCTTTTAATCCGAAGAATGTGGTGGGTATGATGGATCAGACGCTGGCTGATGATTATTGGTTTGATCAGTTTACCGAGCCGCGCATTGTCTCGGTTATGGTCGATCTTTTGGGGCCTGATCTCGATTTTCACAATGGGAAGATCCGCAATAAACCGCCTGGATTTTTCTGCGAGCAGAGCTGGCATCAGGATTGGCCGTACGAGCGTCACACGATTCCAGATTTGGCCGCGGCTATTACGTACCTCGATCCCACTGATTTTGAAGCCGGGGCCACTGAGGTCGTGCCCGGTTCCCATCGAGAGGGTGAGTTTCCCACTTACAAGGGTCACTCAATTGCAGATGAATTGATTGCTCCCGAACGTCCGGTCGTTTTGAGCGCGCAACCCGGCGATGTGGCGATTATTCACGTATTGGCCGTACACCGGGCTGGGCACAACTACACTCAGAGGGGCCGCCACGCCATTATCAATGAATACAAAAGTGCCGCGGCTGTAGATCAGTGGAATAACCGCTGCGCTTTTGCCGGTTTGCCTCTGGCGCGCAACCGCCGCCTGATTATGCCGCGTGTACACGCCGGGTGAGTGTAGTAGGACAGTTCTCAAGAGAAGGGAGTTTGCGATGAGGTACGATTTGCTCATCAAGGGAGGGACGCTGGTCGATCCGGCAGAAGGTCTCAGCGGCGTGCGGGATGTGGCGTTCGCGGAGGGCAGGGTTGCTGCTGTTGGGGAAGATCTGGATAAGGGCGATGCCCGCGAGGTGATTGACGCGACGGGTTGTGTGGTGACGCCGGGGTTGATCGATATTCACGTCCATGTGTTTGCCGGCGTCAGCCATTTCGGCATCGAACCCGATCCCACATGTCTTGCCCGAGGCGCGACGACTGTGGTCGATGCGGGATCTGCTGGCGCAGACATTTTTCCGGGATTCCGAAAGTACGTGATCGATGTGAGTGAGACGCGGATTCTGGCGCAGATGAATATCTCGTCGCAGGGTATGCTGACTGCTGAGATTGGCGAGTTCGAGATTCCCGAATACGCGGATGTCGATAAGGCGTGCCGTATGATTGAACAGCACCGCGACATTGTTCTCGGGGTGAAGGTCCGATTGACGAGGAATAGCATCGTCAGCGAGCGGTCCGGGATGTTGCCTCTACACAGAGCGAGAGAGGCGGCAGACGCGGCTGGGTTGCCCATTATGGTGCATCCGCAGGATGCGTGGTGCGATTCGATTGACGATATTTTGAAGGTGATGAAAGGCGGAGATATTTTAACGCATTGTTTTCACGATTTTCCGTGCGGGATTCTCGATGGCGAAGGCCGCATCCGCGATTCGGTTCTGGACGCGATTGAGCGGGGCGTTGTGTTCGATGTGGGACACGGGGCGGGGTCTTTTTCGTGGGAGATTGTCGAGGCGGCGATGTCGCAGGATGTTCTGCCAAATACGATTTCATCGGATCTGCATATTTACAATGTAAATGGTCCTGTTTACGATCTTGCATCTGTAGTGACAAAGTTTCTGCACCTGGGTCTGTCGATGGAAGAGGCGATCTCGCGCGTGACTTCTGTGCCGTCCGAGGTCATTGGAATGAAGGGCGAGGTGGGGACGCTGGCGAAGGGGGCGTTTGGAGATGCCGTCGTGTTTGAGTTGCGAGAAGGAGAGTTTCGGCTTGAGGATTCGCGCGGAGAAGTTCGGACAGGTCGGCGGAATCTGGTGCCGGTTGCGGTCATCAAGGGCGGTCGCGTTTATACGTCGCGTGGGAGATAGATATGTCGCCAATTAAACCCGAGCATACATACAATTTGATCGAAGTATCTGCAGTGGAGATCGCGGCGGATGGGTCGGCTGTGGTTTTCGTGCGGCAGGAGATCAACAAGGAGACGATGAAGCGAGAGTCGCGGATTGTGGTGCAGTCGCTTGCGGATGAGGATGCTGTGGATATGGCGACCGGGGATACGGCACCCAGGCTCTCGGCAGATGGGAAGACCCTGGCTTTTTTGCGTTCGGGAGAGGATGATAAGAAGCAGGTCTGGGTGATGCCGGTTGATGGCGGGGATACGAGACAGGTGACGACGCTTCCCGATGGTGTGAGAGACATGGCGTGGTCGCCAGATGGTTCGGAGTTTGTCGTTGTGTCGCGTGTGGATCCAGATCGCGTGGAAGAAGGCGAGGAGAAGGTGCCAAGGACGCAGGTCGCCCGTCGCGTGCGGTATCGCGATGACGGGGATGGCTGGCGAGGCGATGCATTTTCGCAATTGTTTCTGGTGGATGCTGTAACGGGCGAGGCGGAGCAGATTACGGAGGAGGAAGGCAATCACGAGGCGCCGGCGTGGTCGCCGGATGGGAGTCGTATTGCATTTGTGACAGATTGCGTTGAGGGGCGCGATTTTGTGCGGGGTTCAGAGGTCCATGTGATGGAAAAGGCGGGCGGGAGGTCGCGGTGCTGGTCGCGGGGGTTGAGCCGCGCGGAGTGTGTGGCGTGGTCGCCGGATGGAATGCGGTTGGTGGTTGCGGGGTCGCATGACGCGGATGTGTGGGATTCAAGGCAGTCGTGGCTGTTTGTGCTCGAGGAAGACGAGGCGCCGGTGTGCGTGGCGGGTGATGTTTATACGGTTGTGCAACCTCTTGCGCCGCGGTGCTGGACGCCGAGGGGTGGGATATTGTTTATCGGTGACAGGGCGGGGGAGTCGTTTTTGTGTCGGGTGAATCCCGATAACTCTTCTTTGCAGACCGAGTTTGTGGATGGGGGTGGTCAGGTTTGTACGGGTTTGTCGGTTGACCGCGCGGGCGCGTGTGTCGCTATGGTGATGACTTCGCCTGTCTGTCCGGGCGATGTGGTGGTGATGGATGTGGATGCGAAGCGTCAACGCGCGGTGACGGCTGTGAACGCTAAGTTTTTGGAGGCTCATCCCGGTGCGCGTGTGGAGAAGCTGGTGTTTGAGCGGGGGGGCGAGACGATTCAGGCGCGGGTGCTGTTTCCCCAGGATTTTGATGAGGCGAGGTCATATCCGTTGGTGTTGGATATTCACGGCGGACCAAATGGCCGTTTCTCGGATTCGTACGATGTCACACATCAGATTCTGGCGGGCGCGGGATATATTGTGCTGGCTGTGAATCCGAGGGGGTCGTCGTCTTACGGGCCAGATTTTCTGAAGGCGGTGCTGGGGGACTGGGGCGGGGAAGATTTTCTGGATCTGATGGCAGGGGTTGACTTGCTGTGCGAGCGGCATTATGTGGATGCGGACCGGTTGGGGGTTCACGGCTACAGCTATGGCGGTTTTATGAGTAGCTGGATCGTCGGGCACGATCATCGGTTCAAGGCAGCGGTGATCGGCGCTCCGTGTATTAATTTGCACAGTATGTACGGTACGTCGGATATCGGGGTGTCGTTTGGAGAGAATCAGTGGGGAGGTTCGGTTCTGGAGAATGTGGAAGCGCTCGTGGAGCGATCGCCGTTGACGTATGTATCTGAGGTGCAGACGCCGGTTTTGCTGATGCATGGCGAGGAGGATTACCGCTGTCCAATCGAGCAGGCCGAGCAGTTTTTTGTCGCGCTGAAGCGACGGGGCAAGACGGTGGAGTTTGTGCGCTTTCCGAAATCGTCTCACGGGTTCAGGAAGAGCGGCCACCCGGCACTGCACGAGGAATATCTCGATAGGATGTTGTCGTGGTTGGAGAGGTACTGTAGCTGAATGGGAGGCTGGGCATGTGCCTAATGTCGAATGTCAAGGAGAGGCCGTGTTGACTCATAGAGAAGAAAAAAGAGACATTCCGATTGTGGAAAACGTGGATGTGGTGGTTTGTGGAGGTGGTCCGGCTGGTATTGCCGCTGCGATCGCGTGTGCGCGGCAGGGTGCCAGGACGCGGCTGATTGAGTTGCACGGTAGCCTGGGGGGTGTGTGGACGACGGGTGCGTTGAGTTGGATTATCGATTCGGCAGACAAGCCCGGCATTATGGCGGAGATCACGTCTCGGCTCGACGCGCGAGATGCGCGCAGGCTTCGCGCTCAGGGCGGAAAGAACTACGCGTATGATGTCGAAGAGATGAAGTTGCTTCTCGACGAGATGTGTGTCGAGGCGGGTGTTGAGATTCGGCTGTTGACGCGCGTGGTCGGGGCAGCGCGGGATAGCGAGAACAGGCTTTCAGTCGTGATTACAGAGTCCAAAAGCGGGCGAGAGGCATGGCATGCGAAGGCTTTTATCGACACAACTGGCGACGGTGATCTGGGGGCGCTTTGCGGATGTGGGTTTGATGTCGGTCATCCGGAGACCGGGGATGTCCAGCCGATGAGTCTGATGGCGCTGATTACGGGGTTGCAGTTCGATCAGATTGAACCCTACGTAGGTGGGTCTATGGCAGAGCCGAAGCAGCGGCTGTTCGCGCTGATGGACGAGATCGGTGTTTCGCCTTCGTATGGTCACCCGACATTATTTCGCATCAGGGATAATCTGTTCGCGCTGATGGCGAATCACCAATATGGCGTGAAATGCGATGATGCCAATGCGATTACAGAGGCGATGATCCGCGCACGTCGAGAGGTTCATACACAGGTGGCTGCTTTGCGGGCGTACGGCGATGTGTGGTCGGATATGCGCGTGGTGTCAACGGGCGCGCAGATTGGCATTCGGGAGGGACGGCGGATTCACGGACGGTATGAGGTGACGGGGGAGGATCTTCTGCGGGGTGCGCGGTTTGAGGATGCAGTCTGCCGGGTCACGATGGGGATTGATGTACATTCGACTGACCCAAAGAAAACAAAGATTGTAGAGGCCAAGCCGCACCGGTCACAGCCCTATGATATCCCACTCAGGGCGCTGATCGCGCGGGATGTCGATGGCTTGCTGATGGCAGGGCGTTGTATTAGTGGTGATTTTATAGCGCATTCGAGCTACCGGGTGACTGGAAACGCCGTGGCAATGGGACAGGCTGCTGGCGTTTGTGCGGCTAAAGCCGCTCTGTCGGATAGGTTGCCCCATGAGGTTCCGTGGTGTGAGGTGAAAGCGGTGCTTGATGTTATCAATGATGCTGTTTGTGTCAACACAAACATAACTTCTATAAGGAGGTTCTAATGAGATACAAAATTGCCCTTTACAAATCCGAAGATGGTTATAGTATTTCAGTGCTTGGCTTGCCAGGCTGTTGGTCGCAAGGAGATACGAAAGATGAGGCAATTGCAAATATTGAGATAGCCATACAGGAATATCTCGAAGTCAATGAAACCACCTGAAACTTCCAATGGAAACAGATGATCCCAAAATTTCGATCTGACGGTTACTTGCCCGAAGGATTGCATTTCGCTACGGAAGCACAAGCCACCTTCCGATTCGGAACACTGAACCGGAGGCGCAGGTATTTGGTTCTCAGGATGAGACGCTGGGTGGTAATCGCCAGACAAGTTGGAGCGATTCGGCTGTTGATTGATGGGAGTTTTGTCACAGCAAAAGATGAGCCCAATGACATTGATGCTGTTATTTGGCTTCCACCCGATTTTGAGCACCAAATCAAAAAAGGTATTGAAGCTGCCCTTGAACTCGAAGACATGCTCCTAACACGCCATCCTGAAGAAATATTCGCAGCCGAAGATGAAACGGATTGGGATGATTGGGTCGCGTTCTTCAGCCGTACTCGCGAAGTTGACGGACGTCTCAAAGGACTTGTGGAGATTGAATTATGATTGCTAACCTGACAGAATATCAAAAGGCTCAAGAAGAGATTCGTCATCTTGAAGAACGATTGGCGCGGTTACAGAAAAGCCACCCGATTGGCTCTAAAGGGTTCACTAAGGCAGGTATCCGCAAGATGATTGCACGCCTACATGAAGAATTGGCAGTGTATGAAGGTCGTGAGGAAGTACGCCAGTCAGATTAAACATGGGGACGAAAACATGAGACACGATCAACCTCAACGATGAGGCGGACCAGATCGAATACTTTCAGTTATATCATCTCCTGAGCAACACCGCTTTTCTGCAAGTTGTGAAGATGCAATTAATATAGCCTTTAGGAAATAGAGTTCGTCTTTCCGATGTTTTGTACACGGAGTGATAGGGTATTATACTATGAATCAGAAATCTCAAAGTGTTCAATTTTCAACTCGTGCTGAGGATTATGACCGCCTCCAGCCGATAAAGTGAGAAAGAGGCTACCAGCGTTTAATACACCAATTCCCGCCTTACCCAACCCACCCAAACCTCCCTTCATCCTTCGGTCTGCGTTTGGCAATCCGCGGACTCTTACGCCAATCGCGCCAACCCCTCCAGAAGAATTTATCGCGTGTATCATAGAAACCATCCTGTTAATAGAATCGTCACAGGATTAGTAAAAATTCTGTCGTAAAACGCTATCTATTATTGGAGCATTTATGGCCATCAATCGATATCCGGGAAAGGCATTTGGCCGCAGCAAGTCCGTTGAGCACAATGGCATCGTCTATACAGTTGTCACCGCACCGGATGTGTCCGCAGACCTCAAGGGTCAGACTCAACAGGCACTCGAACAGTTGGACGCGAATCTCGCCGAGGCTGGGACCGATAAGTCTTGTCTTCTTTCCGTCACGATTTATATCACAGATATGTCAAAGAAACCCGTCCTCAACGCGGTTTGGGACACATGGATTGGTGCCGACAATTGGCCTCAGCGCGCCTGTGTGGAGGTTAAGCTGGAGGGAGAGACGCTTGTGGAGATGGTCGCGATTGCAGCGAAATAGGTGACGTATAATGAGTGAAGACAAGGTTGTTCAAAAAACAAAAACGCCCGCTACGATTGAATCGTTGCAGACGGATCTTAGTGCGCTTGGCGTTGGACCGGGGATGGTCGTGTTGGTGCATTCGTCTTTGAGTGCGATGGGATGGGTGTGCGGAGGATCTGTGGCGGTTGTTATCGCGCTTCAGAGAGTTTTGGGATCTACTGGAACGCTTGTAATGCCCGCGCACTCATCCGGTCTGAGCGAGCCGAGCAAGTGGGAAAGTCCGCCCGTCCCCGAGTCGTGGTGGCCGGTAATACGCGAGAATATGCCGGCTTACGATCCAGATCTTACGCCAACTCGTGCTATGGGTATTATCGCGGAGACATTTCGCAAGCAGAGAGGGGTTCTTCGTAGTTCACATCCGCTGGACTCATTTTGTGCGCGTGGGCCTCAAGCGTCGTATGTCGTAAATGATCATTCGTTGGCTTTTGGCATGGGTGAGCATTCACCGCTTGCGAGAATCTACGATTTGCACGGTTTTGTCCTTCTTCTCGGTGTGGGGCCTGGAAACAATACGTCTATGCACCTTGCGGAATATCGGGCGACTTTTTCTACCAGGCGCATTGTGCAGGAGGGCGCTCCGATCTCTGCGTCGGGTTCAAGGACCTGGGCTACCTTTGAAGATGTTGATATCGATAGTTCGGATTTTGATCGCATAGGTGAGGATTTTTTGCGGTCGGATGCAGGGAAAGTTGTGCGTCAGGGCAGGGTTGGTCTCGCGAGTTGCCAGTTCATGCCACAGCGTGATGTCGTGGATTTCACGGTCGGCTGGCTGGAAGATAATAGATCAAAATAAACCTATGGATATTAGGCGAAAGAGCTTAGAAATACATGATCGAAATCAGAAAATTAAAGCAGTTACGGCGCGAAGATCTACAAATAATGGATGGCTATGTTTCAACTGATAGATACCATGTCTCGAAGACTGAGACTGCTGATGAGTTCTGCTTTATTCTGAAGCGTCAAAAGCTGAATGAATCCTATGTGAAACGCTGGTCAATGTTAGATGAGGATTTCAGGAACTACAGCGAACTTGTCAATCGTGGTCTGTCGTTGGGAGCCTACGACGCTGGTCAGCTTGTGGGTATCGCTATTTCGGAAAAGATAGAGTGGAATAGGAGTCTATGGATCCGGGAATTTGGGGTTGCTGCGTCATATAGGAGAAAGGGTGTCGGTAGGCAATTGATGGAGGAGGTAGCAGAAATCGCCAAAGCTGAAGGGTTGAGGATTTTGGTTTGTGAGACTCAAAATACCAATGTGCCAGCCATTGACTTTTATCGCAGTGTCGGTTTTGAAGTCGATGGTGTGGATCTATCCTATTATACCAACCGTGATGTTGAGGGTGAAGTTGCCATATTCATGAAACGCAAGTTGGCGTGACAGTATAGATGAAGACAATTCAATGATTGCAAGCAACCTTACAAAATATCCCGATGTAAACGAGATTATAGATTTTTTTGTTAGAAGCGTTATTCCCGTTCTCGATGGAAACGTACTCGGGATATATCTGACTGGCTCGCTGTCCTATGGGGCGTTTAACTACCATAGCAGTGATATTGATATTACTGTGATTGTGCATCGACCTGTTTCTCGATGCGAACTCAATTCAATTGGGCGTTTACACAGAGAGATGGAAGAGAAGTTCGAGAAATGGGCGCGGCGGTTAGAGTGTTCTTACACGCCTGTTAAAATGCTCCCAGGCGTTATGCCTCCAACGGAGCCTCGACCATGGTATTGGGGTGGTGATTGTACTCTTTATGCAGAGGCACCTTATGGGAATGAATGGATAATCAACAAATATTTTCTTTATGGTCATTCCATCGCGCTATTTGGTCCGAGCTTTAAAAAGCTGTCGCCCCCGGTTGATATTGAGGATGTGCGAAAAGCATGCGTGCGCGATTTGTTTCAGGAATGGGTGCCCAAAAAATCCAATTCGGAGTATTTTAAGGATAGCCACCAAGAATCGTATTTTATCCTGAATCTGTGTCGAATATTGCATACTGTGATTTGCTCCGTAGTTGGCTCGAAGAAGATGGCTGCATCATGGGTGAAGGAGAACTATGGAGAGAGATGGCGTAATTTGGTAGGCAGTGCTCAGGAGTGGCAATACGGTATTGAATTGGATGCGAGACAGGAGGCAATGGATTTTCTCGATTTCGCAATTTCGGAGGTTTCAAAAACAGAAGTATATACGCAGGTGACTGAGGAAGCCAATTTGGGTCAGGTGGTCAATGACGCATAGTATATTGGAGAGAATGAAAATGGAAGTTGTTAAAGCCCGCAAATCTGACATACCCGCTATACTCGAGATCTGGAAAGAACTCATGGATTTTCATGTTCCGTTTGATTCGAGATATACCCTGTCTGATGATGCGGAAGAAAGCATGGGTAAGAATCTGGCAAGACTGATCGCGGCTGAGGATGCCCTTGTGATTATAGCGGTCGAGAATACAAAGCCAATGGGCTTCGGAATAGCAAGAATTGACAAATATCCTCCCGTATTCGTCAAGCAAACCTGTGGCACTATTGAAGATTTGGCTGTTTCTTCTGAACACAGGAGAAAAGGACTTGGAGAGTTGATGGTAAAAGAGGTGTTGGATTGGTTTCGGTTTCGGGGAATAGACAGAGTCGAACTGCGGGTGGCTTCTATGAATACAGTTGGATATTCATTTTGGAGAAAGCATGGATTTACAGACTATATGCACATAATGTACAGAGATCTTCCAGAAGTAGAATAGTCGGGGCGCGCGTTATGATTTTGTCGGGAAAAATGATTCACGAGCGAATGGGAAAAGACATTATTATTGAGCCGTTTGATCCTGCCAGGCTCAATCCAAATAGTTATAATCTTTCACTTGCCAATGAACTCATGATATACGAGGATGGCGTTCTCGATATGAAAAAGAAAAATCGCACGCGATCCATTCAAATTTCGGATGATGGGTACGAGATGCAACCCCAAACGCTCTATCTTGGCAGGACAGCAGAATTCACCCAAACGAATAATTATGTCCCCATGCTCGAGGGGCGGTCATCAGTGGGCAGATTGGGGCTGTTTGTACACGTGACCGCAGGTTTTGGTGATGTGGGATTTGCTGGCTACTGGACTTTGGAGATGTTTTGTATTCGGCCCATCCGGATCTATCCAAATGTGGAAATCTGTCAAATTTACTATCATACCCTGGATGGCGATTTCGAGACCTACGAAAGTGGCAAATATCAAAACAACACGGGTATTCAATCCAGTCGTTTATATCTCGATTTTATTTGAAGTATGGGTATCTCCGAAGCTGAGTTGGGATATGTTCGAGTTAGCAAAAAGGGAATTTGATCGTGTTCACAATTGGCGTTTTTGGAATCATTACCGATGACAAAGACCGCGTCTTGTTGTGCCACCGACGCGACTTCGATCTGTGGAATTTGCCAGGTGGTGGGGTTGAGGCTGGCGAGAGTCCGTGGGCTGCTCTAGTGCGGGAGATAGAAGAAGAAACGGGTTTGAGAGCAGTGCCCGTCTATCTTAGTGGGGTGTATAGTAAACCAGATAAGAATGAGATCGTATTGTCATTTTTTTGCCAGGTTACGGGAGGCACGGTCCAACTTACCGATGAGGCGGACCAGATCGAATACTTTCAATTAGATCGTATCCCGAGTAACACCTTCCCGAAGCAGGTCGAGCGTATCAAGGACTATTTTGCGGATAAGACAAGGACATATTACAAGGTACAAACCGGTCCTTCTGCTATCGATTTGATCAACGTGTGAATGAGTCAAAATGAAATCCCATTAGTCAGAATATCCCGCGGAGATAGCACCGCATGGTCACAAGACTCGCCAGCATGAAGGATATCCGAGCTTTATTCCGCGATAAGCCGGATGTAACCCGCGCACAGATCGATGTGCTTTTTGAGAAACATGGTTTCAGCTCGTCCTGGTCAATCAAGCGTTTGGAAGCCAATTTCATAAACCAGATTTTTCAGGTGGAGACTCGCGCCCACGGCCGGGTAATCTTGAAGACCCAGTTTCGCCAATCCCTCAGTTTCAGTTTGAAAACCGAGTTCGTCGCCACAAGGGCATTGCGCGGTATCGCCGGTGTTCCGGTGTCTGAATCTCTGGTGTACGACGACGATGGAGAACCACTTGCTTTTGAATGTCTTTTGATCCCATGTGAGCCGGGGGAGTCGGGTCTCAGTTACTATCTGGGCGCATCTCGGGCACAGCGATTGCATTTGGGCGCGCTTCTGGGACAGACTGTTGCACATGTGCATAGGCAACAATGTCCGCAAGAGCTTCAATCACAGAAAACGAGAGATCTTGCGTCGTGGGAAGTGACGATCCGGGAAGCAATGTTTGGAGACGAGGAGTTGGCTTTCTCCCTGGCAGCAACTCTGCCGGAACTCTGGGGCAGGCTATTGGTCGCCACGGACCCGGTGCCCGAAGTCAGGGTGCATGGCGACAACGTATTTCTGTGGGGCGAAGCAGGACTCCACAATGTGCTTGTGGAAAACGGCAATGCACTGCGTATTTCAAACGTCCATGATTTCCAATCGGCTGGCTGGGGGATCGCGGCTCATGACCTGCGGCAAGCGGAGGGAGAATATGTGGCCAGGCCGAGTTCAGAGCATTCCGAACCCGGATATGTTGATGCTTTTCGATCTTCCTACAATGCCGTTATCGAAAAGCCCCTTATGGAGTTATCGCCTGTAGAGGAGAAGTTACTGTCAATTGTCGCGAATCTCCGGGGAATAAGGTTTTTTTGGGACTGCGGTCGTCTTCTACATCCTAAAACGCCTGAATTTCTGGGTGCGGCGGTTTCCGATCTCGAGAGTCTGCAATGAAATCCCAAGGGGCCACATTTGCCAGATGTGGTTGTATCAGAACCCAAACCATCAGTCGTCTTTAACGGAACTCAACAGCAGTAAACCCCAGGAGAGATAAATATGTTGCGACCATTCACTGTTGATGACTTGTTGAACGTCAACCAGTTTACCAGTCGTTGCCCGTGGGATATTTCGCCTGATGGCGGATTGCTTGCTGTAACACTCAGTCAGGGGAAGCGTCGCTTGCCAGGCGATACCAATTATGGTGAGAACGGCGCATACATTGTCCTTATAGACGTTGAAACAGGTGAGTCCATAGAGCCGTTTTCTGATCTACGGATGAGCTGGGCAGGTCGCTGGTCTCCAGATGGACAAACGCTTGCTGCGTATGTCGTCACACAAGATGCTCATGCCTGTGTTGGATTATGGAACAGACAGACGCACGAAGTGTTCCTCGTATCCAACGCTGTGATCCGCGGGTGGGGCGCCGTTCCTCAATGGACTCCTGACGGTCGCCGCATCATCGTGCCGTTGATCCCGAGTGCCCGTGTCTCTACAAAATCTTCTGACATCATTGTACAATCATACACTCCGGAACAGTCCGCATCAGGCCAGCATAGATCTTTCTTTAAACAGTCGGGTATTGGTGAGTGCGTCGGTGTTGTGGAGGTAAGCTCAGGCATTGTGACGGAGTTTGCGTCCGGTCTCACGTTCACTGTCCCACGTGTGGCTCCTGATGGGCAAGCTGTAGCACTTCTCAATAAAATTGCATATCCGGTGGATCGTCCCCACACTATTGCCGATGTGAATATCATCCCATTTGATGGTCGCGAGCCTTATGCGGTCGCTCGGAATGTACCGGTCAACAGTTATGCCTGTCGTTTTTCGTGGTCGCCCGATTGTCAGACAATTTCCTATGTCACCGGTGGAAAGTGGGGTGACCCTCAACATCTCTACTTCGCACCAGCGGACGGATCAACTGAGCCTACAATGGTGACAGAATTCACTTCGTCCCTGGGTAACTTTCAAATACCCTGGTGGACCGATGACGGCACGCGCCTTATATGGCTGCAAAAAGGATGTTTGTATCATCTATCTATTGAGGACGGTAAGAATCGTCGGTTGTTGAAGGATTCGACTGACAATCAGATGAGGATAAATGTGATTGCGCAACGGCACGGAGAATCAGTTCTTCATACGGATGATCAGGGCAATATTCTTGCCCACGCAATTGACAAACGCGATAACTTGAAATATATCGTCCGCATCCATTCCGTTTCAGGCGAGACGACCACGGTTTGTCCCGCGCCACTTTCAAGTCCTGATGAGTTCACTCTGATAGCATCCGAACGTTTCGTTTTTGCTCGCGGCAGAGAGGCGGTACATGCGTACCCTCTCGACAGTGGGGAGGCAACGACACTACTTAAGATCAATCCCTGGCGACGGGATGTGGAACAACCGGTGCGCAAAGTCATAGAGTTTAAGGACGCGAATGGTCGTGTACAGAAGGCGGCTCTTTTCCTTCCCAGAGACGCTCGGGCAGAAGACCGACTACCCCTGATTGTTACTATCTATCCTGGGAGTAATTTTTCAAGGAGTAATAGGTATAACTCGGAAGCGCGGTTACTCACCAGCGTCGGTTATGCTGCACTATATCCAGATTCGATTATGGAGGACAATAATCCAATTGAGCAGATTGTGGGCGTAACACTGCCCGCTGTTAATCGTGTCATAGAAATGGGTTTTGCCGACAGAAATCGAATCGGTGTTTGGGGGCATAGTTATGGTGCTTATGGTGTGATGGCATTGGTTTCCCATACACGGGCTTTCCGCGCCGCAGTTGCCAATGCGCCGTTCGGAATCAACATGACCAGTACCTATTTTGTAGATGTACAGAGAATAGGGTGGTGCGAGGGAAAGCAAGCGCGAAATGGTGGAAGTCTATGGGAGAAACGAGATACCTATATTAAGAACTCGCCGCTCTTTGCTTTCGACCAGGTCGAAGCGCCGGTGTTGGTTATATGCGGAACCAAAGATGTGCCTGGATCGGTGAATGCACGTGAGACATACCTCGGTCTCAGGCGACTTGGCAAGCGAGTGGAAATGCGAGAATATCGACGTGAAGGCCATGTTATGACTAATTGGTTAGCTGAGGATACCAGGGATTATTACGAGAGCGTGCTCAACTGGTTCAATCAATATCTTAAGGATTGATATGAGGTTAAGCCCTGATCACGCGGATCTGGTTTAATTATACCACTATACGACTGGAGAATTTGAATGAGTACATGGCGCGAGTTGACCTTCCCGACCACAGCGTTAAAGGACACAGTGCTCGTTGTCGAAGATGATCGTGCGAATATACTCGCCGATCCACTTCGCTGGCGCATCCTCGAAATTCTTGGAGACGGGAAGTCGGTGGCGGAGATTTCGCAGGCGTTGGACGTTACCGATGCCCGGGTGCTGTATCACTTGAAACGACTGGCGCAAACAGGTGTTGTGCATTTGGAGGAAGATGAGGCTGGTCTCCAGGAGTGGTTTTGTTTGCCAGCGGCGGGCAGAATTCGCGTTCGAGAGACTCTTTCGACGAATGACCAAATTGCCGAGGCCATGCCGACTGATGTTGTCAGTCAGTTCAATCAGGCATTTCGCGAAGCTGCCGAGGGTTTATATAGCTCGACATTTCAGATGTCAGTTAACCACAATCGCGCACGACTTTCTGAAGAACAGGCATCGGAATTTGGTCGTCAATTATTGGCGCTTATAGAAGAATATTTCCCTCCGGGGAGAGGAGATCACTCGGGTATTAAATACGGCTTTTACGGGGTTCTCACACCGATTGACCTTCATCCTCTTGAAGATTCTAAAAACGAGGGTCTCAAAAATTCTATTGCGAACTCTGAACAATGATTGAATAGTGGGTATGTAATGCTCAGGAGTGGAAATAAGGTATTGAACTCTCTGAGGAAAGGGCGGTGAACCTTAATTAGGAGGTGGAATATGATTAAGCGACTTCTATTTGGCGGAGCGGTTATTGAGTCGATCCCGGCAAATGTCGGATTGGCGATTCTCCGGGTGTTTGTAGGGTTGAGTATGGCATTGGGACATGGATTGGGGAAGCTCCCACCTTCCGAGCGGTTTGTGACCATTACGGGAGATCTGGGGTTTCCTGTTCCCGAGTTTTTTGCCTGGGTAGCAGCCTTTTCGGAGTTTGGCGGCGGGCTATTGCTGGCACTGGGATTACTCACGCGACCAGGGGCGTTTTTTATCTGCTCTACCATGTTGGTGGCCGGGTTCTTTCAACACGCAGCGGATCCATTTAGCACGAAGGAGATGGCGTTTCTGTACCTGGTTATTACAGGGATGTTTGTGGTTATCGGCTCAGGAAAATACGGGATAGATACTTTGATACGATCACGTGACTCAAATCTATGATTTCCGATTTATCACTCATGAAAATTCAGGTTGGTACGCTCTTTGTTCATGATCATGATGAACGTCTCCGTTTCATAAATGAACCGTATCGACCGGAAGACCATCCTGCTCCTGTTGTTTTCATCGGACGAACTCGAGGCGGTTCGGTCGTGCGTTTTCGCTATGATGTGCCAGAGGCGCTCTGTCAGCGAGTCCAGGCGATCATTCAAGCTCAACTATCGTCTGGCAATTTATATGAAAGCCCCTCGTGTCTGGCTACAGTGAAGGATTTGCTTACACCATATATTACAACGGACCAGCAATGGATTGGCCCCGCCTATCGATTTCCAGACTCGCTTGGGGGCTCCCCCGAGGTCGTGCGGATTGATCGGAGTACAGCATATCTCCTTGAATTTGGTTTTTCCGACCTGATTCCTGAATTGGATCACTGCCAGCCTGTTGTGGCAATTGTCGAGGGAGACAAAGCAGTATCGGTTTGCCAGAGCGTGCGGAAATCAGAGAAGGCAGAGGAGGCAGGGGTAGATACCTTACTGTCGCATCGGGGGAAGGGCTATGCAGCACAGGTCGTGGCAGGATGGGCTGGCGTTGTCAGAGAACAAGGTCGTATTCCTCTTTATAGTACTTCCTGGGATAATAAAGCCTCTCAACGCGTCGCAGAAAAGCTGGGATTGCAGATATACGGTGTGGATATGCACATTTCGTAATGGTTTGGTATATCGCAAATCTCCAAAACCGAAGCCAGCAGAGTTCTCGTACAGGTTGTAAGTCTAACAGCTCATGATTACCGGAGATAGTGAAATGGAAAATTACCGTCGTGCCAAGAAGCAGGTTGAGGTATCCGTAGGAGAATCCGTCCGTATTATCCGCGAACTTCAGGAACTTAGTCAAAATGAACTCGCCAGGCGTACAGGCATTCCCCAATCGACTATTTCGGCCATCGAAAATAACCGCATCCAGGTTGGGGTTGAGCGCGCCAAGGTACTCGCTCGAGCGTTGCAATGCCATCCGGCTGTTCTCGTTTTCCCCGGTTGGGAAATTAGGCAGACCACAGCTGCGTGAGCGGTAGTCTATTCCCACTGAATGTTCAATGAGATGGAATTAAGCTGTCCAGGTTCAGTACGCTGTGTTGCAATTGTGTAATACAGCGGTTTTTGTTGTGGCGCAATCGCGCCTCCGCCCAACTCGCTACGCGGATGACGGATCGGGATATCGCAAATCTCCGTAGCCCTCTTGAGTTGTATCGTGAACATTCTTTGCAATATAGAAACCATTTTGCCGCTAGAATTGTCACAAGATTAGAAAATCTTCGTGGTAAAAACACTATCTATAAGGAGATGTCATTGTGTTGGCACAAGCCTCTATGGCGGGAGCCGCAAGTTTGTGCCCGGAAATTTTAGTTCCAATCCTCAGCAGTCCTGAAATAGGCTTAATATATGCAGCCAATGTATGGAAACAAAGAGGATGCGCTCTGACTCATGACATTCAAAAAAAGAGATATGAGAATGATGTCAGAACTTATTAAAACAGACCGGTTGAAGCTCAGGCTGTTTAGCCTCAAGGATGTTGAAGATATCCTGTTATACGCATCCGATCCGGAATGGGCACGCTTTCTTCCGGTTCCCCAACCCTACACGAGAGCAGATGCCGAAAAATTTTTGGCGGGTCAACTGTTGAAGGATCGTAAATCACGCGCATCCTGGGCGATTGAACACGCTGGTTCTGTTATTGGTGGAATCAATATAAGGTTTGATTTTGATAATCGCGTTGGCGAAATGGGCTATAGCATTGCCCGACGCTTTTGGGGAAAGGGGTTGACCACGGAAGCTGCGGGTGCTGTTAGCGATGAAGCGTTTTCGGTCTATCCAGAGTTGAATCGCATTCGAGCCTCGGCCGATGAGAGAAATGTCGGTTCTCTCCGGGTAATGGAGAAGATCGGCATGGTCCGTGAAGGTATCCTGCGCCAGGATATCTATCTGAGAGGCGAATTTAAAAACATGGTGTGGTGCGGGTTATTGCGTTGTGAATGGGAGGCTCGTAAAAACAGGTGAAAGAGGTATATTTCTACTTATGCGAATCAGTCTAAACAAAGCATCTATGAGAGACGCGGAAGCTATTCACCGGCTTCAGGTTGGGTCATTTCTGCCATTGCTCCGCAAGTATCGGGATTACGGAACGAATCCGGCTAATGAAGACGTTGAACGTATTATTGATAGATTAAAGCAACACCATACCACTTACTATTTTATTATGCTTGATGGCGTCCAAATCGGAGCGATCAGAATTATCTACGATGACGAGATCAGGCGAGCGAGGATTAGTCCCATGTTTATCGTCCCAGAGCATCAGGGGAAGGGGTATGGTCAGGATGCTATCGCGCTTGTTGAGGATGTTGTTGATGCGGAGTGCTGGGAACTTGAGACGATTCTACAAGAGGAAGGCAACTGTTATTTTTATGAGAAAATGGGCTACAGGAGAACGGGAGCCACTCAAGAGGTTAACGACAGAATGACTATTGTTTCTTTTGAGAAATTATTAAAAAAATGACAGTGAGGGTATCATGTCAGTCGCCGTTCGCGCTGCGCAATTAAGTGACTTGCCTCAGTTGGCTATAATGAATAGTTGCCTCGTGGATGACCAGGGCAGCGAGAATCCGTTTTCACTGGAAGAATATGAGGTACGATTTCGCGAGTGGTTAGATACCGATATATGGACGGTAGATGTGTTTCTGAGTGATGGACAGATGATAGGCTATTCCGTGTATCAAGAGCGTAAGGACTACTATTATCCAGAGGAGGCGGTAATTTATATTCGTCAGTATTATATTGAACGCTCTCATCGTCGCCTTGGCTTGGGTAAAGCGGCCTTCCAGATTCTAATAGACACACGTTTTCCCAAAGACATTCAATCTATAGCTCTCGATGTCGTGGCAACTAACTCGGAAGGCCAGAACTTTTGGAGGAAGATAGGTTTTAACGAATATTTTGTTGCGATGAAAATGGAGACAAATTTATGAGTTCGAGGCTGTGCGTTATGACAGCTTATGCGGATGAGACGCGGGCGCTTCTCGATGTTTTGGGGCGAGATGCGGGCGCTTCGGTTGACTGGAATGGCAGGTTGCAGTTTGCGTGGTGCGATGGAGATGAGAAATGGGTCGTCATGCAGTCGGGTATGGGCAAAGTGCGTGCGGCTTCGATGTGCCAAATGATAATAGACAGGTATCAAGTAGATACATTTTTCGAGTTTGGATTTGCGGGTGGCTTAATAGAATTTTTAAATATTGGAGACATTGTCGTAGTTACTGGCGTCTCTGAGCACGATGTACCAAATAGGCCGGAGATTCAGAGCGAGCAAGATGTATGGAGATCGCGTCTTTTCAATGCCTCCTCCGCTTCGATAGACAGGTTCGCAGAGTGTTTATCAAAAAACTCGGGTGCTAAGCTCAGGGAAGCTTCTGTGATTTGCGGAGATATGGATGTTTATGATCGCGAAGTGCGAGATAGAATCGCCGTAGAGAGTGGAGCCATAGCCGTGAATTGGGAATCAGCGGCTATTGTGGATGTTTGTGCGATTAATAAGATTAAATATGTCGGTATTCGCATCATATCTGATTTGTGTGTCAAAGAAGATCACGGTCCTATTCCCAAAGAGAGGATAGAACGCTTGCATAAATCCACTGGTGCATATATAGATGCTTTATTAGACTTCCATCAGTAGGAGACCAGGCAAGGGCGGACGAGATGAGGATGAATAAAGATGAGTCATACTGTTGCCCCATTTGAGATGCCGACGTGGGATCCCTGTCCATTTTGTGAGATAGTTGCCAGACGCGGCGAAATGAGGCATGTTATATATTCGACTGAAAAGACGCTTGCATTGCTCAATCCCAGGCAGTTTGAAGTCGGTCAGCTTCTCGTTATCCCTCGCCGACACGCGCCGACGATATTAGACCTGACAGATGATGAGGCTCGTGAAATTATGAAGACGGTCCGAATAGCAGCAGAAGCACTTACAGAAACGTTTAACCCGGATGGCATTACTGTGTATCAGAATAACGGCGTGACCAGTTTGCAGGAAGTGCCGCATTTTCACATTCACGTTGTACCGCGTCGTAAGTTGAGCAACTGGGGGAGTGGACCACCGCATATCGCTGCCTTACAGCCAAAAGATGGGGGTATGAAGCAGAAGGTAACCGTATCATGGGAACGGGCGGAAGAAATAGCTTCTGTTATAAGGCCGAATTTTAAGACGTAGTAAATTCAGATGGGACAATATATGGCAAATATGCACGATCTCACTAAAGAACACGCGATTGAGCGGGGCATACTCGTCGGGCTGGCTCTGCCCGGCATCTCACTCGATGAAGCACAAGACACGCTTGACGAACTCGGCCTTTTGGCGGATACGGCGGGTGTTGACGTTGCCGTGCAGGTGCTTCAGGAACGCCAGCGCAGGGACTCTGCGTATCTCATTGGTCGTGGTAAAGCCGAAGAACTCGTCGAACAGGTCGCAGAATACGATGCACAAGTCGTTATTTTTGACGAAGATCTCTCGCCAGCACAAACCCGCAATCTCGAAACTCTGCTTGAAGTTAAAATCATCGATCGCAGCCGACTTATTCTGGACATTTTTGCCAGCCGCGCCAGAACCCGAGAAGCGCAAACACAGGTCGAGTTGGCCCAACTTATCTATATGTTGCCCCGTTTGACCCGTCAATGGACCCATCTTTCGCGGCAGGCTGGCGGTACTGGTGGCACTGGCGGCGTGGGTACGCGCGGTCCGGGTGAAACGCAGCTCGAAGTAGATCGACGCGCAACCAATCGCCGCATTACCATTCTCAAACAAGCACTCGACCGCATTGCCAGACAACGCGCAATTGCCCGCAAACAACGCACCGATATTTTTCGCGCAGCGCTTGTCGGCTATACCAATGCGGGCAAATCCACGCTTATGCGTGCCCTGTCCGGTGCCGATGTATTGATTGAGGATCGGCTCTTTGTCACCCTCGATTCCACCACGCGGCGCGTTTCCCTCGGTTATAACCGCGATATTCTTTTGTCCGATACCGTTGGTTTTATCAAAAAGCTGCCCCACCATCTGATCGCTTCTTTTCACGGTACCCTTGAAGAGGCAATCGAAGCCGATCTGTTGCTCCATGTCGTTGATGTCAGCCATCCAGCTTGTGAAGAACACATCGCCACGGTGATTGAGGTGCTTGGCGAACTCGACGTAGCTGACAGGCCGACGATGCTGGTGTTTAACAAAAATGATCTGTTAGACGATCGGGCCCGACGCGAATATCTAAAAGCGACATATCCCGACGCGGTCTGGCTTTCCGCTGAGACGGGCGAGGGACTCGAAGACCTGCGGTGGGCGATCTACAATCACCTTGAGGGCGACCGCCTGACGCTCGTGGTTCAGATTCCGCAACGCGAGGGCAAACTTCTGTCAGAACTCTACCGAATTGGCGAAATTTTGCACACGGACTACAAAGGCAACGATGTTTTAATGGAGGTCAAACTCAGCCAACACAATGCACGGCGTCTTTTGCCCAATGGTCGTTATCAGAGCCTGTGCTGAACAAGATGCAGTATCAGCGGGTTAGCTATTTGGAGAAACAAAAAAAACGCGCGTCATATCCACAACCGATCCTTCGCCCACAATCGTATTGATGGCTTCTACGTGGTTTTGCTTGTTAAACATGGCTATTTTCGAGGTAAGAAATCGCGCGGATTGCATGCCCGTCCCCCTTCGATAACTTCGTAGTGTAAATGAGGCTCACGGCTTTGCGTTGAGGTGCCCACCAGTGCAACGTATTGCCCTTGCCTAACATACTCCCCTTCTTTGACCAGCAGTGCGCGATTGTGACCATACCGCGTCGTATAAATGCCACCGTGATCAATAACCACCATATACCCCAACTCGAGATCGAAATCTGCAAATGTTACCTGTCCATCGGCTGTGGCCTGCACGGGCGTCCCTTCACTGGCGGCGATATCAATCCCCGAATGGCGATTTTTGAATATGCTCGTCGGAGATAACCCGTTGACGCAGTTGTCTTCCGCTTCAAACGCGCGTGCCACCCATCCAAGAGAAGGGGGTACTGGCCAGATTGCGGGAACCCAGTGGATATCCAGACCAACGCGCTGATTGCTTTGCACCAATAGCGTTGCAACTGCATAGTCACCCTCAATGTACCGCACTTCGTCGGGTGTTGGCGACAAGCCGATGTGGCCCGCCAATATAGAACGCAGTTTTTGCTCTCCGACCTGCATGCGCGTTATCACTTGCGCCAATTCATCCACGCGGGTAACGTCAGCGTACAGGCGTTCATTGTCCCGTTCAAGATTTTGTGCGGTGTGTTTCCAATACAGGGCTTGCCACAAAAAGAACAGACCGATAAATACCATACACAGCGCAAAGGCCGATACCAGGCCTATCCCCAACAGCATGGGATAACTGAGCTTAAACTTCAGGGTTCTCGAGCCATCGTCTGGAATGACCAGCACCGAAAAATTTTTGCGTTTCAACACGTCTCCCAATGCTTTGAGCCTGCGGGTGTGCAATATAAAGGGCATTATACCAGAAATCAACGGGCGTTTTTAAGTGTGTGATCGGCCAAAATGTGAAAGAGATCAGGCAAACACAGCCCCGCAAGTGCCCATATAATGATTTTGAAATCCATGTTCTTCAAGTCGTCAAACGACATTTCCCAACCCAAATTAAAGAATGCGTTGGCCATAGCTGCGAGTGCGTACACCACCACGAAAATATAAATCACGCGGGTCAGAGTGCCCACAATCGGCACATGGGAAAGCCCTCTGTGTTTGAAAATATGGGAATAAGGCCGCCACAGCAAACGCAAAATTCCCCAGTTCTTCAACGGGTCACTGGCCTTTAAGTCCAGATCGGGCGATAGTAAAAACGTGCCAAATAAATAGGCAATCACAAAAACAGTTCCGTATTCGACTATCTCATCGCGTCCAAAAAATTCGACGAGAGATCCCCAAAAACAGGCTCCTATGCCGATAATGACCACCAGTAAAAAAAGATCAATCCGCGTATGTGTCTTACCCGACGGCATGTCAAACGCCCTCCACAAATCGCCCAACGCGCATGGGCAGTTGAACTTAAGTCCAGCAAATACCATGCAAAAAAGGGTCAACACTCACGCGAGCATTGACCCTTTTTTTATTTTTTATACTTCAAAACCCTTTTTTTATCTGGACCTGCATCTTTCTCTGAAACACATCGCCTTTTATATCTAATGCGACACCCTTGATGTTCACAATGCCCCGATTCATCTTTGGGGGAGGCAACCCCCCCTCATCTTCTTTCAGAAACAGATGCACGGCAAAAAGAATGGTTGCACCACCCGCTACTCCCAACACTGCAGCGCGGGTGTCATGGCGCTTGGAATTATCGTAAAATTCTCGCGCTAATGAAGAGGTACCGGCTTGTTTGTAAAGATCATAAGCATCATTGGCCTCTTTTTTTGCATCGAACGCTCCTTTAACCAGAACGCCGCCAAGGCCCAGCATCAGTGCGCCGTGAAATTTTGATCGCATCAAAAAATCCTTATCCACAGCCTGGGCAGGGACCGCCATGCTCAAGAGCAGGGCAACCACAACCAATCCCATACTTGTACAACTGCGCCAGCGGATCATTCGATAAAACATACCCATAAACTCGCCTCCGTACTATTCAGGATTTCCGACAACAGGTGTGCCGATTTCGTTTTCCAAATTCGCTATTTCGACCAAATAGTTGTATTTTGACTGCACCAGATTATTGCGTGCATTGTACAGATTGCTCTGAGCGGTCAACCGCTCGAGAAAAGTTCCCCCGCCAAAATTATACCGCTCTTCTTCCAGCTTAAAATTTTCTTCAGCCGCTTGTACGGCTACTTCATTCGCCTCGATCAAACGCCGAAAGCGCTCCAGGTTGAGATAGCGCAGTCGAATGGTCAATGCTTTTTGCCGTTTGGCCTGATCTAACTGCTCCTGACTGCGCAAATACTGCAACTTTAGCCGCTTCAAAGTATTGCTCGTGTTAAAGTTAAAAAGGGGCATGGTTACGTTGAGACTAATACCATAGCTATAGTTCTTGAGAAAGATATCTTCCGGACCGCCAAACTCTTCATCCTTACCAAGGCTCCAGCTATAGGCATTGGTGCTCATCGTAATCCTGGGATGGTACAATCCTTTTTTTGTTGCATTGTAATCGTCTCGGGAAGCCTGCATATCGTACTTGCTACCCAGGATATCGGGATGTTCTGCAAGCGCGATAGATAGTGCATCGAGAAAAGAATATTTTGGAGACGCAAGTTCAAACTCTTCTTCTGATGGAATAATATCTATATCCGTGCCCAGACCCATTGTAAATGCCAGGTTCGACTGCGCAATGCTCACATCATTTTCTCGCTGGATCAGGGTTGCACGCAAACCCGCCAGAGCCGATCTTGCATTCGTCACCTGTAAAATTGCCACGGATCCAATCTCGTATAATGTCTCTGCCCTGCGCAGGCTTTCTTCGGATACTCGTACGCGCTCTTGCTGAACTTCCAATAGTTTGATGGCTTGTAACAATTGAAAGTAGCGCTGTTTGGTCTGAAAAGTGATCGTTTGGCGATTGCCAGCTTGTTGCATTCGCGTCTGCATCAGACTGTTTTTCGCGCTCGATAGCTGGGAGATGAGCCGACCATCATAAACCGGCATTGTCAATCCAGTAATACTGAAGCTTTGTGCGCCACTAACGCGATCTTCCCCTAATAGCTGCACCAGTGTACCCGTTGACGGATCCAGAACTTGTCCTTCACGCGGCCCCTGAACATTTCTGCTGATACCCCATGACATGTTCGAAGTGTTCGGCAAAAAACTATTTCGCGCATTATCTACCTGGGTCTCAGAAATCGCAACGGTGTACTTATCTTGCTCGATTTGGGCACTACTCGTCAGCGCGATCTCCACACACTCATTCAGCGTGAGGCGCATTTCCCTTCGCGCTTCCTGGGCACTGGTATTCACGCAGGCAAGGACAATTGCCAATACTGCGATATATTTAATACAATGCATCATCCAATTCTCCATATTTCTACAAATGAGGTGGCTATTGTTGTTACAAAGGTTAGACGAAAAAAAGACCAAAAAGTTACCGAGTATTTGCTTGCTTTGTCATAAAAACTACAAGTGCTTAAGAAAACAAAAAGTTGTCAAAAGTCAATTGAAAAAAAACCTCGGGCAGTGCGGCAGGGGACGGGGGGAGGGTGGGACTTTTAAGGAACTTACTGTATCGCAATACCTTAAGACGCCTGTTTTAGGACGGGCGGACACAGGGATCCGCCCCTACTGGCAACGGTGTTCGGTTACTCGCCGCGGTCCATCAGCGAATATACCGTTGGAATAATTACCAGCGTTAAAAGGGTGGAACTGATTAGCCCGGCCACGACGGTAATCGCCATTGGCGTGCGGATTTCTGCGCCATCGCCCAGGCCGAGTGCCATGGGCAATAATCCCAACACGGTTGTCGATGTGGTCATCAAGATAGGGCGCAACCGCACTTCGCCTGCCTGGACAATGGCTTCTATTTTGGACAACCCACTGCGCCGCAGGTGGTTGATATAATCTACGAGCACAATGGCATTGTTCACGACAATGCCCGCCAGCATGATAACGCCCAAAAAGACCACGACCGAAAGAGGTATGCCGGTGACAAATAGAATGACAATTACGCCAATTAGTGCCAGTGGGATGCTAAACATAATGACGAATGGATGGAGGAATGATTCAAATTGCGAGGCCATTACGATGTACACGAGAAAAATTGCAAGACCCAATGCAAAGGTCAAACTGTTCAAAGATGTCTCCATTTCCTTGTTTTGTCCGCCAATGACCATCGATACATCCTGAGGTACTTCCATTGTTTCCAATGCTTGCTGAATCATAGCTGTCATCGTTCCCAAATCCACACCGCTCACATTGGCCGAAATCAGAACCGCGCGCTGTTGATCTATGCGCCGAATTTCACTGGGTCCTTCGTGTACTTCAATATCGGCTACCGCAGATAGGCGAATGGGCACTTGCTGTCGCCCCGGGTTCACCACCAGCCGACGCAGTTCAGACACCCCGGCGCGGTCGGCCTCATCTATGCGCACCAGCACATCAATGCGCCGGTCGGCCTCTCGAAATCGCGTCACCACATTGCCCTGGACTTTTTCGCGCACCAGCGAGGCTACCTGACGCACATTCAAGTTGTATTTGGCTAACAAGTCGCGCTTGTAAACAATTTGTACTTCCGGGTTGCCACGCTGAAGGCTCGATTTCACATCGTAAAGTCCGGGAATTTCGCTCATCACCCGCTCGGCCTCGCGTCCCAATTGAGTCAATGTTGGCAAATCATAACCGCGAACTTCCACCTCTATAGGCGTCTTAAAACTAAATAGTGCGGGGCGCGAAAAATCGGCTTTTATCTGCGGCAAATCCGAGAGCCTGTTTCTCAAATCAGCCATTAATGCATCTTCGCGTTGTGCCAAAACGCTTTCTCCTTTGATGCCGCCCCAAATACGTGCGGGCAATGTCAGGAGGTCTTGCCCCCAACTCGCCAGTACATTTTTCCTGTCCTCTGTTTCGCTATCCTCCAGCACCACAGAAACTACCCCGGTGTGCTCGCCTTGATCAGACGATGCGATATCGGTTTTATCCACGCCAACTGTCGAAGAAATCGCGCCCACATCATATGCATCTATTACCCGCGACTCGATGAGCTTCAGGGTCTCGTCAGTCATTTCGAGCGGCGTGCCCACGGGCAAACCAATATCCACATTAAATTCGCCCTGATGTACCTGTGGGATCAATTCATTGCCCAATCGGGGCAACAAGACCATCCAGCATATCGCAAAAGGTACCACAGCACCTGCTACAATGCTCAGCCTGTTGTGCAAAGCCCAGCGGATAAAAGGCGTGTAAGCGTTCCGAACAGCTCCAAAACCGCGTTCAAACAAAAACAGGACTGGCGCGAGGATGGGCAACAGGACAAGGGCGACGACCAGCAATGTGACCAATCCGGTCAAAAACAAAAACATGAGTGTCAAGATCAGTATTTTGCCGGTTAATATGAGTGTGGTAAAAATCAGGAATCGTAGAAGAAAATAAACTGCGCCGAGTACAAATAGCAACAAAACGCCCACTGCGCCCAAGAATACGGGTACGAGCTCCAAAACGCGCTTCCAGACCGCGTGCTTCCAAACCCAGCGGAACAGACGCGTCAGTGTTCTTCCTGTCCATTTCGTTTGCACACTCAGGTCGCGTCCCAAATTTTGGGGTGTTACAAACACCAGCAAATCGTCCCATATTATCCGCACCCATGCTTTGCCAAACAGGTCTTGTTCCGCAGCCCAGGCGCACAGAGGTCCCCACAGGCGATTTATTTCCTGACGCCATGCTGGTCCAGAACCGAGCCAACAATAAAATCCCCATCCGGGATAGATAATGGGGTATAGAAGAACCGCCAATACGGTAAATACGGCTTTGAGTGCCACGACCGCGATTACACTTGTAAGCCACAATACGCGGACGATGTATTCGCCCAACAAATAGACAAAGCCAATTGGCACGCGCATCAACAGCGTGCTAAAATTCATGGCGTGATATTTAAGAGCATCCTCGCCCCTTTTTTTTAGTCCCATGCCCTCGAGCAACCACTCTACCGAGCGCAACTGCAACACTTCGGATCGCATCAGACGCGCGCCTTGCTCTTCGCTATCGCCGCGCGACAAATGCATTTGCCGCGAAGCCAGCATGGGAATAAAAAACAGCGCGACGCCCAAAGATGCCAGGAGTGAAAAAACAACGGTTAGTGCCATGTCGCCGAAAATCTGCCCGGCCACGCCCTCGACAAATACAATGGGAAAAAACACCGCCACAGTTGTCAGCGTGGATGCAAAAACCGCTCCGCCGACTTCACCCGTTCCCCGGATGGTGGCTGAAACCATATCGTCGCCTTCTTCGCGGCATCGAAAAATGCTTTCCAATACCACAATGGCATTGTCAACCAGCATTCCAATACCGAGTGCCAATCCGCCCAGAGACATGATGTTTAAGGATACGCCAAAAATGTTCATGGGGGCAAATGTCGCTACAATTGAAATCGGGATGGCGAGGCCCACTATGGCCGTGTGCGACGGATTGCGAAGAAAGATGTACAAAACCAATATCGCCAGCAACCCACCCAATAGCGCGGTTTGTTTGACCTCATTGATCGAGGATTCAATAAATGTCGATTGGTCGGATAGCATTTCCATAGCCACGTCTTCGGGTAATGTAAAAGCAATAAAACTCGTCATTTCTTTCATCTGCACAAATTGCCGCACCTGTTCCTGCCGGTCATTGGCTTTGGCTTTTTCGATCTCGCCCGCTTTGACTTTTTCTATGTACGCCAATTGTTCGGGCGTGCCAAATAGGCGGTCGCGCACGCGCTGTGCCGTCGCCACGATATTGGCGTCGGCTTCCTTAAAAATTTCGATTTCTACACTTTCTACGCCATTGACCCGTGTGATGATCTCCCGCTCTTTGTGCGTGCGATCAACCTGTCCCACATCTTTTACCCGGATTTCTATATTGTTGCGGTCGCCCACCACCAGATTGGCAATTTCATCGATGGTGCGAAATTCATTCAGAGTACGCACGAGGTACTGCGTTTGTCCGTCCAACAAGCTGCCGCCGGCGAGGTTGACATTTTCTTCTTGCAACCGCCTGTTGATGGTGTTGATATTGAGTCCCATCAGTGCCAATTTCCGCTCGCTGATCTCAACCCGAATTTCTTCTTCGAGGCCACCTTTCACACGCGCCGCAGCTACGCCTTTGAGTGCCTCCAGTTCTTGTTTGATTTCTTCTTCGGCAATATGGCGCAACACATACATGTTTTCTTTACCGTAAATCCCCACGCGCATTATCGGGTCTTGCGTTGGGTCGTAGCGCAAAATCAACGGGCGATTGACCCCGCGTGGCAAATTGAGGCGGTCGAGATTTTCGCGTACTGTCTGCACGGCATCATTCATATCGGTGTCCCAGCCAAATTCCAAAATCACGTCGGACATGCCAGGTCTGGAGATCGATGTAATACTCACGAGGTTGCTCACCACTCCCAGGCGCTGCTCAATTGGCCTTGAGATTAAATTTTCAACTTCCTCGGGTGCGGTATCGGGATATTCGGTGCGCACTGTTAGCGTTGGATATGAAATGTCGGGCATCATATTTAGCGGCAATTGCTGATATGACACATAACCAAATACGGCAACGGCCAGGACTACCATAAAGATCGCTACGGGCCGCCGGGTCGTAATTGCAAATGTTTGAGAAAAATCCCGTTTTACATTGTCCCGAACTTCCGATTCCATATTGTTCTCCATGTATCGCTCCGCATAAAAAATCAGCGAACCGCCCACATATTAAAAGTCTGCGATTCGCTATTTTCACACAACGACAGGCAACACAGGTTCATGGGACGGCGATTGCGTCAGCCACGAACCTATGCCGCGAACAATAAATCTCTCATCACGTCTTTTCTGCTTGTTCCCGAGTTGAATCTGGCTTCGCGGGAATGCGTAACCCCTCACCTTCGATGATCCGTACTTTGGCTTTATCCTTCAAACCATTTTGCCCTACTACCACAATCTGATCGCCTTTTTTCACACCCGCGAGCACCTCGACAAATTCGGTGTCGTCAAAACCCATTTCAAAGCGGATTTTGTTGACCGTGCTGTCCGACACGACGAATACATGTGGCATGCCATCGTCGTACACCACAGCCCGTTTGGGTACGAGCACGGCCCTGGGGTGGGTTGCTGTGACGATGTGTGCATTGATGAACATGCCGGGCCGCAGCAGCCGATTCTTTGATTTCAGTTCCAGAGTTACTTTAAACGTGCCCGACCCGGGATCGACTACGGGGCTGATACGCAATATCTTTCCTTGAAAGTTTGTTCCGGGCAAAAAATCTGTTGTCACGAGTGCGGGCTGTCCAACTGCCAAATTGTGCATGCCCTGCCCCGGTACGTGTACATAGGCGATCAAGCGACTCAAGTTGACCATTTCGTAGAGCTTTGTACTGGCCCCAATGCGGTCGCCCAGCTTGACCGAGCGTTTTGAGATGACTCCGCTTACCGGCGCACGCACGCGCGCATAATCGAGGGATAGCCGGGCGCGTTCCCACCGAATTTTGCTCTGTTCAACATTGATCTTGAGGTCCTCGTATTCTTCTTTTGCCAAAAGTTGTCGATTAAATAACTCCTCTTTTCGCCTGAGTTGGCCTTCCAGCTTTTGATGCGCCAATTTCGCCTCGGCCTCGTTGAGCTTTAACTCGTCGTCAACCAGCTCAACCATTACCTGGCCCTCGCGCACCTGCGCCCCTTCTTCGACCAGTACGCGCCGCACCAACCCGGAGCCTCGCGCATAAATGTCGATGGTCTCCTCAGCTTCTACTGTGGCACTGTAGAGTACATGCTGGGAAATTTTGCCCGTTTCCACGACAGATACTTTTACGGGGACCCCTTCGGCGACTCTCGGCTTTTGATTTTTGGCCTTTGGGGTCGGTTTTTTGCGTTTGCGATTCTTGGCAACTTTGGCAGAATCAGCCCTGGTTGAATCAGCCTTGGCCGAACTGGTCTTTGCGGTGCTATCAGAAGATGCCTTGTCAGCAGTAGCTTCCTCACTGCAACCGGAAAACGCCCAAAGAGCAATCAGAATCCCAAGTATAACCGATATACGCTGCAACATCATTTATTCCTCACAGGTTGGAATATGCCTGAAATCTACAAGACCTTTGACGCACCAACGGGAAGACTGGTTTCGGAAATCAGCAGTAAATATACTGAACGAATGTGTAGTTTTCAAGAAAGAAAGAAAAAAAGGCGCTCGCATAACGACCACCTTTTTATGATACGCGATTGTGGATGCAGTTTTCACATTTCCAGAGATCGCCAGATGCTATCGGCGATATCGTGGTATATTTTTGTTAGAGGCGAGTCGGGATCAGAGGCCACAATCGGCTCTCCCGCGTCACTTCCCATTTGTACCTGTAGATGCAGGGGAATCGCGCCCAAAAACGGGATGTGATAGGCTTTTGCCATGCGCTCACCCCCCCCCTGACCAAAGATCGGCGTTTCTGTGCCGCACTTGCTACATATATAAGTGCTCATGTTTTCGATTACACCCAGTACGGGTACTTCAACGGTATGAAACATTTCGACGCCGCGTCGCACATCCTCCAGGGCGACCAGAGGGGGTGTTGTCACAATGACAGCGCCATCCAAAGGGGTCGATTGGGTCAGAGTCAACTGCACATCGCCGGTGCCTGGGGGCAAGTCGATGACCAGACAGTCGAGCGGTGCCCAGGCCACATCGCGCACAAATTGGGTTACCATTTTTGCCAACATCGGCCCGCGCCAGATAATGGGTACGCCATCGCCGGCGATCAGTCCCAAAGATACCATTTTTACACCGTACCGCTCAAGTGGTTCAATTTTTTGCTCTGGTGTCATTTGCGGTTGTGCTTTGCTGCCCATCATGATCGGTACATTGGGACCGTAAATATCCGCATCCATCAATCCCACCGCGTGACCCGACTGTGCCATTGCCACAGCCAAATTTGACGCGGTCGTCGTTTTGCCCACGCCGCCTTTGCCACTGGCGATTGCGACGATGTGTTTGACTCCCGGGATGGGTGGACGTTCTGGAATTGGTGGTGCGCTCACATGGCACTCCTGTTGTTTATTTTATTACATGTGCTGAATCTGAAAGCCGTCATCGCGGCCCCTGCTTAAAGCAGGCAGGGGCAGGCATTACGGGGCAGGCTCGTGTCTTTGTCATTGCGGCAGGCTTAAAGCCGCAATCCAGAAAGTTTTTTACACTACAAAAATCATGGGCGATTACGCCGCTCTGTCTTCTATGACCAGGCTGCGCCCGACATTTCGGAGTGCTTTCATGATCTGACTGATATGAGAGTAGCAGTCCGGGTCGAGCAACTTACGTATGGCAGAATCGCTCAGGTTTAGACGAACGGCGAGCGCGTCCCCAGTGATTCTTTGCTCGCGCATGGCCGTATAGAGAGCCAGCTTGGCGGCGGCGATAGGCGGGACTGCGACGAGTTCCTGATCGTCGGCAACAGGGCTTGGCCTTGGGATTTCTCGTTGCTGTTGGACGTACACAGCGAGCATGGCAACGAGGGCGTCTTCGGCTAAGAAAAGAGATTCTTCCCTGGTTTGCGCCCCCGTTATGGCTCCGGGTACGTCTGGGAAGGTCACGATGAATCCCTCGCCCTCTTCGTGGTCGGGAATCAGATTGCATGGATAAGCGTATTGCATGAATCAGAACTCCTTCCTGTCAATGCCGAGGTGTTTGAGCATGGTTGCCAAAACGCCTTTGGAAATTTCGCCGTGCTTAACCATTGTGTGGTGATTGCCGAGGTAGAGTGTACCATGGCTGCCCTTGCCGCGGCGTCGATCAAATCGGAACTCCTCACCTGTCTCTCTCGCATAGCGTCTGGCACGCCTGACAAATTCTCTTCCTTTCATGATTTCCTATTCAAAACTGACTTGGACTGTGTCTGGATCCACCCCACAATGTTCAAGAAGTGCCCTCGCGGCGACTATACGCTCTTCAGGATCCCAATCTTTTTCGATGTACACACCATCACCTACTAATTGAGAGTTTGAAAACTCTTGGCCACAAGGATGCTGTGGCTGTGTGTTGGAAATATACCAGGGTCCCTTTTTTGTCCATGGGTATAGTAACTGAGCGTTTGCAGATGTTAGATAGCCATTATTTGTGAGCCACTTCGCTGTTTTTATTAGAATATCTCGCGCGGCGGAAGATGAGCTGATATTTTCAGTGTGTCCATCACGAAATCTGATGAGCACAGGGCTGGAATTATGACTGGTTATGTTTATGGAAATTGTCAGCGAAACCCATGCTGGCGGAGACGTACTGGCGGGAGCGGGATTACCGGAAGCAAGATTTGGTTTCCACATCCGCAATGCTTGCAACGAGCTCTCCAGAACTGGCGTTTGAGTTATCAAGAACCACATGAGTATGGTTGGTGGCTGGGCGGAAACGTCGTACATTCGCCATTCCCCGCCATTGGTAATAACCATATATTTAGTACCAAGAGTATCTGCGTAAACGCGAGCGTCCGTAATGATTGCATCCAATGGGCTATTGCGTAAACTTTTCGCTTCAATCACGGCTACAGGTTTATTGTTTGACACCAGGACGTAGTCGGCTTGTCGTCCATTTCCTATGGGACACTCTAACCGGACTTGCTCTGGATCCGAAACATCCCACTCTAACGCCAATAACAGAGGATCAATCAGCACTTGCCGAACGGCTGTTTCAATGTTATGGAGGTAAAAGTAATGTGTCCTAATCTTGTCTTGCAATTTCTCAATGGTGGCTTGAAGGCCATTAGGTCCCATGAGCAACTCCTATTTTTTAATTAGGGAAAAGGATTTTCAGGATCATACGACGACATTACGATTTCCGACGTTCTTCCAAGATGGTTTGTGTCACATTGAGTTTAACTTTTTTGGTGATTGCTTGTACCTGTTCAAGAGTCGGCGCGTCTTGGGCGCGTTTTTGTGTCCATTCTTGCCAGATGATAGCAGTGCTTGAGGGCATGCCTGTTGTGTTATCAAGCTCAGAAGCTATCTCAGGGACTTGAACCGCCTTAGAACTAACGTGAATTTGGCTCGCCATAGCTTATTCCGTCTTGATCTCCCGTTGTCCTACAGTGCTCATGTCTCTGTACTCTCTGACTGAAGACCTGTAAGAGCGGTCCAAGGGTTGATTACCTCAATGCCACAGTGCTCGAAATGCCCGACATTGCGAGTAGCGATGGCCGCCCCGCGACAACGGGCGATAGCTGCTATTTGGCAGTCCGCGTGGCTGATCGGCAGGCCAGCGGCCCGGCGACCAGCACCAATCTCAGCATAGATGGGTGATGCCTTACTGTCAAAAGGTAGAATGCGTCGTGCAAAATCTTCCTTGAGCATATTTTCGACTTCGGCTGCGATCTGATCTCGCCGCCGACCCATTGGCAGAATAGCGACGCCGTACCGTAGCTCGGCCTCTGTGATCACCGAGATGAAGACATTTGCGGTGTCCTGTTTAGCAAGCCACATCTTCACGCCGGGATCGGGCTTGGAGCGCATCAACTCCGAGACAACGTTGGTATCGAGTAGGATCATATTCGATAACTCAACCGAATCGGGGTGGGGCGCGCATCGGCTCGCGCGGCGGTATATCCAGTTCCACACCTCCCAGGGGCGCGAATCGATCGTGTATAGCGCGTGCTAAATTGATGGGAGGCGTGTGATCAATAAGCGCAGCACGCAAAATTATCCGCGCTTCCTCTTCCATTGAGTGGCCATGCTCAGCCGCCTGGATGCGCAGACGCTGCTTAATGTCGTCGCTAAGATTACGTATTGTCATGCTGGCCAATCTTCTTTACCTCCAATTTGAAGTCACACATCACGTATAAAGTGTACCATTAAGACGCCAAATCATCAAGAAAAATTCTGAGTAAACAGATTTTGATGTGCTACTCGTGCTCCGGCTCGAATACCAGTTCTGGCACCACAACCTCCCAGGCATCGCATTTCGCGTGGTCGCGGTACTGAGGCTCCGATGCTTCGCGGCTCCAATCCACGACGGCGAAGACTGCAGCAGACTTGCACCGCATTCCCGGTGGAGGTTCAAACGCCTGGGCAAGACGCCCCACCACCATCCCTGACTGGTTCAGCAATTCCCAGGAGCCAGTTTTGGCAATCCGCGTCTCTATCGGATCGCCCGGCGACAGAGCGGCTATTGCACGATGCACTGGATGGTTGGTGTAGTAACGCCCTGCGAATCCCAGATTGATCTCGCGCAGACTGGGCCGCCGATATTGACGTGCGAGTTCCAGAGTTTCCGGCTGCAAGTCACCGGATGTGCGGTGTAGAATCGAGCCGTTGTTTGGAAAGGCATACGGTAGCGAGTGCAAGCGTCCGTACACCGGGGGTTCAGACTCCATTACGAAATCTGGTCGTGTACCTCCTGCTGATCGCGATCCTTGAAAACGCACGAGCGCGAGAGTTTGTCGGGCGCGCGTCATGGCCACGTAGTAGAGCCTGCGCGGTGCGTCCGGGTCTTCGCCCCTATCTATTTTGTTCCAGCTTCCGTCTAGTACCGCTATATGATCAAACTCCAATCCCTTGGCGCGGTGTGCGGTCAAGAGCAAGAGCCCACGCTGGCGGCGACGTATATCTCGCCCCCACTCGGCTAACCACTCAATGAAGTGATCCACCGGCACTTCTGCGCCGCCAGTTTCCAGAGCGTGCTCGTCCAGGGCTTGCCGCAGTAGCTCAATCCAGGGTCCTGGGGGATGTGCATCTACCCAATCGGCCAAATCCGCACTTTCTACCAGGCGGGTATCTCGTCCACGTAGCCATTCAACAAATTCCCGGGTTTCCCGCAGGTGCCAGAAGCTCGGGATTTCTTCGTTCCCCATCTGTACCGGGATGCGGTGGACTTCGCAGAACGCACGTACCGGATCCAGATATTTCCACTCGCGTGCGATTACCGCACAGGTGGACCAATCCCAATTCGGCGAGAGTCCGGCGAGGCGCTGTAACTCTGTCATGGCGACCTGCGCTTGCGAGATAGGGTCGCGCCAGGCGGACAGAATCTGGACTCGACCGCGAGCGATCGGGTCCAGCGCATCCCAGTCGCCACCGAGCGGATTCTTCGCACGCGCCCGGTCAATGCGGATGGGATGTCCGGTCTTCATCCGTTGTCGCGCCGGGTTGATCAGCGCGTTGGCCGTTGCGATGATGTGGCCGGTGGAACGGTAGTTGTCGGTCAGGTAGGTGGGCTTCGGCCCGTAATCCGCCTCGAAACGACGGATGAACTCCACCGAAGCACCATTGAAGGCATAGATGTTCTGATCGTCGTCGCCTACTGCGAAGAGGGTGAGCTTGCGATCCTCATCTTGTAGGGTCCGTCCGGCCAGGGCTGATATCAACTCGTATTGATCTGCGCCAATGTCCTGGTATTCGTCCACCAGGATCCAGCGGAAACCCGCGAGAAGCCGTTCCCGCTGATCGTCCGCTTCCTCCGGCTCCAGCCCCTCACCGCGCAGCAGTGCCACTGCCTGGCGCAAAACCTCTCGGAATGCATCGTCGTCGAGCAGCCGTTCTCGCTCTTGAAAGCTGACACCGACCAGTCGCATAGCCAGCGCGTGACAGGTGAGCACGGTTATCCCGCGGGCGTCGTCGCCGATCAAATCTATGAGGCGTCGCCGGATCTCGACCGCTGCGTGTCGATTGTAGGCCAGGGCCAGAATGCCGCGGGGATTTTCGCGCCTTGCGCGCACGAGGTAGGCGATGCGATGCACCAGCACTCGCGTCTTGCCGGAGCCGGGACCGGCGAGCACCAGCACGTTCGTTTGCTCCCGATCATCCGCGACGATGCGCTGCTGGATGGGATTCTTCAGGCTTTCGACGATGGCTCGCCACGATTCGGGCGTGGTCTCCCGCGCAATTTCCTTATCCCGATCTGGCAGCCAACGGCGAAGGAAATCTTCCTGATTCAGGCTGAAGTAGTCAATGGCCAGATGCAGAGCGTCAGCCATGTTGTTGAGGCCCAGTTGCGCGAATTCCACCATTACATGGATCTGTAGCACCTGCCCCTTGTAGTGGAAATCGAGTGGTGCAAAGTCGGCGTTGGCAAAGCCACGATTTTCCTCCTCCAGCCGGATGGTCATGGCCGGACGGAATACTGCCAAGCCCTTATTGAGACGAATGACCTCTTGATCGTGCAGCCATAGCAGGGCGTGATGCAGCAACCTCTCGGGGTTCCTGCTCTTCAGAAACAGGTCGGACGTGATCGCTTCCAGTAGTTTGCCAAGAGTGGTCTCGGCCAGAAGATCCGTCCCCCGACTCCCGGGCGGCAGACAGGCGAGCAAGTGATCCAGCAGGCGCTTCGCCCCCTCACGCCGACGCGACGCGAGCTCCTCCAAATCCGACCATTCGCGTCGCAACATCACCTGCACCGTCTCAGCATCCCGCCGCCGTACCCCGAGGCTGCCAGCGTCGCCTCCTTCGCCGCGCCCGTCGCCGGCGATGCTGCGGAGAATGCGCCACAGCCGTTCCGGCAGGGGATCGGCCACTCCCTCATCTCGCAGAGTTTGCGCGGCGACGCGCAAATGCAGGATTGAGGTGTCTCCTTTGCCCATATCCGGTGCCGCTTCGCGCATCTGCGCGATCAGGGCGGTCTCCAACTCCGCCGCCTCATCAAAGCGCTTGAGCGAGTTACGCGCCACTCCCGCGTGGACAAAGGCGGTCAGCACCGTATCGTTGCTGGCGATGCCCAGCCGCTCCAGGTCGTACAGAGCACCGCGTACGCCTTCGGCACTCAGGCCGGATACGCCCATCAGTTCGTCGGTGGAGATGCCCTCGTCGGAATCGGCATCGATCAATGTCTCGGCAATTCTGAGCAGCCGTCTCCGGTAGTCGTCGGTCATGGACGCCTTCGCCAACCGACTGCGTGCTTCCTCCATCGAATTCACCCGGAGAGATGAAGGAAACACCTGAACCCGGTTCTCATTTCGGGTCAACAGTACCGCCTCTTCAAGCCAGGAGATGGCGGTTCGCACGCGGGTATCGTCGGTGGCCGAGTCTCGTTCGAACACCTTCTCGTCGTCCTCGCTGAGGATCTCGCCAGCGGTGGCCACGACCTCGCCGTCCAGACGCTTCTTCCGATCCAGGTTACGCAGCGCTCTCAGGACGCCGTGAATCTCTCGCCGGGTGAGCCGCGAGCGCGCCGACATGCCGAACTGTCTCTCCACGTCGTCCGTCGCATAGAGCAGTATGCAGTGTGCCATCTGCCGGTCACGTCCGGCGCGACCTGTCTCCTGTAGGTAGTTCTCCAGCGATCCCGGGATGTCGGCGTGGATTACCAGTCGTACGTCCGGCTTGTCGATGCCCATGCCAAAGGCATTGGTGGCCGCGATCACGCGCAACTCGCCGCTGATGAAGCCTTGTTGCACGCTCTTTTTTCTCTCGGGCGGTAGCCCCGCGTGAAAATAGTCTGCCGCGACCTCTTTGACCTGCAGGAATTCCGCCACTTCTTCGGTCTGACGGCGCGTCGCGCAATACACGATGGCACCTCCGGGGGTCTCCTGCGGAAGGTCTGACATTAGAATCTGGTGGATGTGCGAGAACTTCTCTCCCCCGGTCGTCGGCACCACTGTGAACGCCAGATTGGTACGATGAGAACCGCCGTCGAAAACCTTCAGTCTTACACCGAGTTCGTCCCGAAAATGCTGTTTGATGTCCGCCATCACGTCAGGTTTGGCGGTCGCGGTCAGGCATAACACCGGCGGGATCGGGTTCTGTCCCGCCTTTTCGCGAATGAAGCGCCCCACGTAGCGATAATCGGGCCGGAAGTCGTGCCCCCACTTTGAGAGACAGTGGGCCTCGTCCAGCACCCAGGCACCGATCTCACGTTGGTCCAGTACCTTGTGCAGGGAATGATTGCGGAGTTGCTCAGGTGAGATAATGAGGATGCCTGCGTCCCCGAGCCGAACCCGGTCCAGCGCATCGGCTCGCTCGGGCATGGACAGCAATCCATTAATGGCCACGCATGAGCCGATTCCATGAGCCTCCAGCCCTGCCACCTGATCCGCCATGAGCGCGACCAGAGGCGAAATCACCACCGTGAGAGCACCGGTCTTGTCGTAGCGGGACAGGGCAGGGATCTGGTAGCAGAGTGACTTGCCGGTGCCGGTGGGCAGAATCCCCAGAATGTGTTCCCCGGCCATTGCAGCCTCGACGATGGCCTGCTGCATGGGCTGGCCATCCATGTCCTTCGGTTCCGAGCGAAAATCGTCAAAGCCGAACCAGCGTTTAAGCTCCTTGCGCGGGTTGTGTCTCTCTTGGCACCAATCGCAGTCCGACTCGCCGCAGGGCATATCCCGTAGTTGGCGAACCAACTTACCGGCTTCTGGAAACTGATGTCGTACCCACGGCGGCATCACGGAATTCCCGCCGGAAACTGACAACCAGGCCAGCGCATAAGCCAGTGGCCAGCCACTTTGGGTGGTATTTTTGAGAATTTCTTGACCGCGATTCTGGCAGGCGATGTCCGCAAGTCGCTCGCGGATCGCTGCGTTCGCTGCCGCGTGGGTTGGCCGGGGCGCGTACCTTATAGCAGCGAAAAGGGCGTCGAACCCCGCGCTGTCGGGTCCAGTCCCGGTCAACCAATGCCACGCGGCGAGCAAGCTGAGCGGCGCATCGCGTAACGCGGTTTGCTGACTGTCGAAGACTTCCAGCGCAAGCCGGGCGTCGAGTTCCGGGTCGTTCAATCGCCCGCGTTTGATCTGTCCATCCTGATAGTGCTTGACGAGGTGGTGATAGGGATTGCGGGGAAAGGCGAGGGGATTGAGCCGCAACGTGTCCACCGCGGGCAGGTTCAATATCCGTAGAACTGGCTCCGCGGCTTTCAGATGTGGTAGATCGAAAGCGATCAGGTTGTGGCCAAGCAGAAAGTCTGCGCCAGCAGCGAAGTCGTCGAGTTTCGCCAACGCCGCTGCCAGGTCGCCGCCGTGGAAGACCAGAGGGTGATCAACATCTGGACGCACCGCGGCGAATGCGCGAATGCGGTGATCTTGCTTGCCGACTTCGAGGTCCAGCGAGAGAAAGTGGGGAGATAGACTTGGGACCATAGCGACATCTACATTATTGAAAGACCAATAAGCGGCTTAAAAATGCGACCTCAACTCTGTGTCGCCATGACACATTCTGCCAGTTTTGGTATGCCTTCTCGGATTTGTGCGAGTGATGCGTAGCCAAATGCGAGACGCAGGTAGGGCACGTCGTCGTGATGGACGTGAAATGCCTTGCCGGTAGCGTAATCAATCCCGCGAGATTCGGCGACTTGTTCGCATTTTATCACATCGGTGGCGTCGGGCAATTTGACCCAGATAAATAACCCGCCTTTGGGACGGCTGAACCATTCAAAAGCGTCGGGACATTGTCCCAGCATTTCAAACATCAAATCGCGCTTTTCTTTCACGATTGCATTGATGTGATTGACATGGGTCCACAGGTGCTCGCGGAAATATTCGTACACAATAGCTGCGGCAAGTGTACTCGTGCCGCCATCTCGACGAATTTGCAAAATTTTGCCCAGGAGAGGTTGTTTGGTGAAAAAGCACCCCAGGCGCACACCCGGCCCCAAAATTTTGGAGAGGGATTCTATATGTACCACGGGGACTTCTGCCGGTAGGGTATAGAGCGAAGGCACATAATAATCATCTTCGTACACCGTATCGGCATAACAGTGATCTTCGACGACAGGGAGCTCGTATTGTGCGGCAATTTGCAACAATTCTTTTCGCCGTTCGAGCGGCATAATCGCACCCGTGGGATTTTGGAATGTCGCCAGTACATAGATGAATTTGGGCAGCTTTCCCTTATCGGCGCGTTTTTTTAATTCGTCGGATAGCGCGTCCATGCGCATGCCGTGCTCGTCCACGGGAATGGCTACCAATTCCGCGCCTTCTTTTTGATACGCTCCAATTGTGCCGGAATAACAAAATTCCTCCATCACCACCCCGTCACCGGGTTGATCGATAAACATCTGTGCCATCAAGGTCACGGGCTGCATTGAGCCATTGGTCAATGCAATTTCTTCAATGCGAGGGGCGATTCCTTCGCGCCGCAACAAGCGATCGGCCATGACCTGCCGCATTGGTTGATACCCCAATGTGCCGGGATAAAGTGCCAGTTCATTGCCCATCTCGGGCAAAATACGCATGGCAGCTTCGGCCAATTCCCGCTTGGGAAACGATGCCGGATCGGGACGCCCACTGCCAAAGGGATATCTCTCCATGTGATTTATCTCCTGAGTATTCGAATTAGGCTGACCACTCTAATACCCTTTTTCTCGCGCCTTCATGCGCGGATCGTACATGGCCAGCAATCCTTCTTCCACGATCTCAATCATCCGAACATTGGCGGCGACTGCGCCCTTTGTATTTATTTTGTAACCGGTTGACTTGAGGTAGTCTGGCGCAGCTTCGCCGAACTCTTCTTCTATGCCTACCCATTCATTGCCTTCGGAATGTACTCGAGGGGCTGCGATGGACCATTCGGGGTCTTCGTCGAGTACTAATCTTCGCGCCAAAACCTGAAAGACAGACGATGGGATGCGCGTGCCACCAGATGCGCCCACAGTCAGGACAGGCTCGCCATCTTGCAACACAATGGTTGGGCACATGTTCATAATTGGTGCTCTGCCGGGGGCAATTGAGTTTTTTAAGCCCCCCCCGGGGTCAAATCGCGACATGCCCGCATTCAGCAATAGACCCATGCGGGGAATTGTTACAAAAGACCCATAGCCCGGTCCGTGTGTGAGGGTCAGTGCGACCATATTGCTTTGCGCGTCTATTGTGCAAATATGTGTCGTGCCACCCATATAAAACGGTCTCAATAATGATTGACCGCGTTTTCCTTCGGCAATATAGGTGGCAATTTCTTTGGCGTTTGCACCGATATTGATATCCGACATCAGCATGTCTGTATCTACAGGTATTTGCTTTGGATCGCCAAAATGCCGATAGCGGTCCATCCATGCTGCGCGAATAATTTCAATCATGCCGTGGGCCAATCGGGCAGAATCTCGCGCGTAGAGATCTAATTCGGCTTCGTCGGCTATGGCACACATTTGTGCCAGACTCAATCCAGCACTGCAAAGGGGCGAACTGTACACATCGTATTCCATACAAGCCGTTTGTACAGGGTCAACGATCTGAGCTTCGTAATTTGCCAGATCATCTCGGGTTAAAATCCCACCGTTATCCCGAATGTGTTTGACAATACGCTCTGCGATGCGTCCCTCATAAAATTCACGCACCCCTTTGTCTGCAACCTGACTGAGCATTCTGCCCAAATAGGGGTTTTGTGCGCGGTCTCCACTTTTGGGCACTTCGCCACTGATCATCAATAAGCGGGCTGTTTCTGGGAATTCGCGAATGCGCGCTTCGCTTTGGGCAACACCCGCAGCGTAGTTTGCCGATACCCGAAAACCGCGTTCACATGCGCGAATAGCGGGTGCGAGTACTTCGGATAGTGGCATTTTGCCGAACTTTTCCAGAGCCAGAGCAAGACCTGCCAGTACGCCGGGAACAGAGATAGCCTTATAACCTATTGCATTGGCATAACCGCTGACAGCAGAACCAAATCGCCCATCGGAGCGCGTCACGCGAAACATTCTGTCATGGGCCTCTTTGGGCGCGACAGTATTAAAGTCGATGCAGACGACTTTGCCATCAATATAAGCGGTCATCGCGCCGCCATAACCGCCAATTCCACAGGATTTAGGCGCTAAAATACACGCGAGAAATGCCGCTGTTACAGCAGCATCGACTGCATTACCGCCCTTTTTCAATATGCTTATAGCTGCAGAATCAGATTCGGGTTGTCCAACTACTGCGCCGTATTCAAACATTGCTGCCACAAGTAAAAACCCCCTTTTGTGTTTGTCAAAGTTGTCCCGCTGGTCAGGTTCGCAGCGAGTTGTAATCGATAACCACTTTAATGGCCCCATCCAGGCGATCGGTAAATAACTCATACCCGTGCTGAATCTCTTCAAAGGGCAGCACATGTGTTACCAGAGGTGCCATGTCAACACGTCCTTGTGCGATCAGGTCGCGGGCAAGAGAAAAATTGGGCACTACATTGGGCCCAACTGTGGAAATCAGGTTGAGATTTAATCTAAAAAACTCGGGATATGCAAATGGGTAATACGCATCATCGGGTACGCCAAAGCACAGCAGTGTGCCCATGTGGCGCACGAGTTTCATGCATGAATTGAGCGTTTTTGTCTGATGGCCGACCGCTTCGACCACCAGATCCGCCATTTTGCCGTTGGTGATCTCGCGGATGGCTTTCACGGCATCGACTTTATCGACATTGACAGTATGGGTTGCGTGCATTTTTTTTGCGGTGTGTAAGCGGTAATCCAATTTGTCGAGTCCAATTACGGTTCGCGCGCCCAAATTGGCCAGCATGTGCGTGAACATCAATCCCATAGGGCCTTGTCCGACAATTGCCACATCACTATCGACGATATTGCCCAGTTTTTGACATGCCCATACGACTGTGCCCAGGGGTTGTGTCATCAGAATTTGTTCGTCGGGTACAGCGCCTTTTGGAAGTGGAATGGTTCGGCTATCGGGGGCGCAAATATATTCGCGCAATCCCGTTTGTGCATCGGGCAATGCAAGTACAAAATCGCCGGTTTGAAATTGGTCAGATGTCGATTCAACGACTGTGCCAAGGCATTCGTGAATCGAGAGGCCGACGCGCAGGGGATACGGGTCCCCATTGACATAATCGACAAATGGTGCGCGTTTTGCTTTGCGCGGATTGAGTCGCGCTCTTTCTGCCAGTTCATTGTGATCGTAATCCCATAACGGCACGTCTGAACCGCAAAGACACGCGCGTTCCAGTTGAATTTTTACTTGCCCGGCACCCATGAGTTGTGGTTCGTCTGCTTCGACGACCACGATGCGTCTGGATGCGACGATTTGTGCTGCTTTCACTTGCGTCTCTCCGGTCTAAAGTCACCCACTATTTTTATAACCGCGTAATATAGCTTGTAGGCATAGAAAAGTCAATTTACCCATTGGGGGCATTGTGAAAAAAAATAAAATTCCCTTTACCATTTAATAGGAGAGGGAATTTTTCTTGATATCACTTCAGGAGATCTATTCACTTTTTGATTGCTTTGCAAAGATATCAATGACCTGTGCGAGTGTTCGGCTTTTATCTCGCGTTTCAGGTGCTTCGTCTGCCAGTGGTGTTTCGCTGACGAGTCGGTACATGTCTGCCGCGCCTTCGTATATTTTTGGCGTGAGTCCCAAATCCCCGAAGGTTTTGGCAATTTCCTCCATTTCGCCTATCCATCGCTTTGCTTTGGTCGGCATTCCCGGCAAGCCCCGCTCCATACCCGCCAACCGGTCTTTCTGGCTCATTTCCCACTCCGCGATCAATCCTTCGTACAGGCCCATGCGCCGCGCGGCGATGAGCAATTCTATTTGTAGTGCGGTCGTTCCCTTAGTCTGCGCGGCATAGCACATTTTCAAGCCCGATGCCTGCCCGATCTCATCGCCGACTTTTCGCACGTCCAGCCCGTAATCGTTCAATTTTTCAAAGCCCGATGTGTCTGGCCCCGAGCAGTAAAACCGCGTGCCACCCGGTTGGCGCGGCGGTCCGCCGATAATACCCGCATCGACAAATACGCTGCCCGCGTTTTCAATTGTTTTTCCTATGCGCACAGTTGTTGCCGGGGCTATTGCATTGCAATCGGTATATACAATCTGTTCATCCGTTTCTTTCAGGGCGTCAGCTACGCGAGCGGCTACCGACTCTGCTGCTGCGGGTACGAGAATGCAAATTACGAGTGAAGCTTCGCGCACCAGGTCGGAATATGTGGGGATGTCTTCGATACCTGCTATTTCTGCGAGTTTGCGCGTGCGCTCACTGCGGCCATTCAGGCAGGTTATTACCCGAGTGCCAGAGGCTATTGCCACTTGCCCGACGACATGTCCCATGTCTCCGGGGCTCAGTAAACCAACTGTAAAAGTTGACATTATTATCTCCTTGTGTTGTTTTTTAGCCATAGCCGCACATAGTGTCGTCTTTGATCTGGGGCTGGATGGTCTTCAAAGGCCGTTCGATTGTGCAGTATCCATTTGTTGTTGGTAAATAGCATTTGTCCGGGTGCGAGATTAAATTCTACGCACATTTCGGGACGCTTTAATACGTCTTCAACAGCTTCTAATGCGCGCTCTTGTTCTGGTGTGAGTGGCATACCTGCTTCCCGATGTCCTATCTGGATATAATAATGCAGGTAGCGCATCATTAGTGTCTGTTTATCCCAGGAAAAAATAGGCGTTTTTGTTATTGGTGCTTCGCCCGGGAGATATTGTCCCCGTCGGTCAAAATAGAAAGATGAGTAAAGCGCGTTTAGAACATCGGGCGCTTGCTGGTGTAATATATTGTGTACTGCACAGGCACTGATCAGTTGACTGCGACCACCCGAACGCGCGGTTTTAATACATAGCAAGCCTACTAACTCGGGTACTTGCGTTCCAAATGCACCATCTGTGTGGAACGAACTTTCTGCATTGGTTACAGAAAAACGCGCGCCCGATTTTACATCTCGCCCGGTGTCTCGCACATCGTAGAGTAGTGTGCCTTCGATATTTTGTTCAAAGGGCACGCCCAAACACTGTCCGATCATCCAATATGCGGCGCGCGCTTCGTCCAGTGTGTAATATTCTACAGGCAAATGCTCGATGATGGCAAATCCGCGTCCTGTGTGCAATCCGTTCAGAACGGGCTGGAGACAGGGCGCACAAGCGATGGTATCGGAAACGCGGAGATCAGATATTGCGCCCGTATGTTTTCGCACTTCGCTATCCAATGCAGATAAATAGCGTTCGGATAAGGTGTAATACCATTCAGAAGACGCATCAATTGTCTCGGCAGTCCACGCGCGAGGATCTGTTATTTGTTTGTTTAACATGATGTTTTCTCAGCTAACTCTTTTACCTTGCGCTCTATAAGATTCTCCTGTTATTTTGACTGTTATTCTAAGGGACAGATTGCACTCTGTCAAGTGTTTGGCATTTGGAGGAGCATCGCGCTATGGAGATTGAAAAAGTCGTTATTCCGGTTGCCGGTTTGGGTACGAGTCTGTTACCAGCCACCAAATCTCAGCCCAAGGAGATGTTGCCCGTTGGGCGAAAACCCGTGGTTCAGTATGTGGTTGAAGAGGTGGTTGAGCAAGGATTAAAGAAGATACTCTTTGTGACGGGAAAGGACAAGCGCACGATAGAAGATCACTTTGACCGGGATCCGGAATTGCAGAATTATCTCTCGGAAAGCGATCAAAATAATTTGCTCGATGAACTCGATTATGAAAAAGAAGGCGTTAAATTTTTTTATACCCGACAAATTATCCCTTCCGGTCATATTACGCCTGCGGGCATAGGAGATGCCATTGGCAGGGCTGAGGACTTTGTTGCAGGCGAGCCATTTGTGGTCGCGTTTGGCGATACGATTATAAAGTCGGGCAATCATGCGGGCCTCGTGCGGCGGATGATCAAATCGCACCGTGAAAATGGGTCCAGTTGTACTATTGCCGTTGTTGAAGTGCCCCAGGGCGAAGAGAACAAGTATGGTATTGTCGAGCCTGTGAACGGCGAGTCTGAAGACGATTTTGAGATCGCGCATATTGTGGAGAAGCCCGCACCGGAAAATGCACCGAGCAATCTCGGTGTGGCCGCGCGTTATATTTTTAATCCCGAAATTTTTACTGCACTCAAGCGAACATCTCCCAGTTACAGGGGCAAGCTCGAGCTTACAGATGCGATTTCGACGCTTATTAAAATGGGGCACCCTGTTCGCTGTATCAAGTTGTATCCCGAAGAATTGCGCTATGATATCGGCGATTTTGAATCGTATTTTAAATCTTTCATCGATTTTACTCTCTTTGATCAGCGCTATGGGTACCTTCTCCGCCAGTACCTGCAAAAGCGCCTGAGACAATTCTAATGACCCATGCGTTTTTTTCCACTGCCCCAGGGCGCTGTGGCATTATTGGAAATCCCACCGATATGTACGGCGGCAGCGTTATTTCGTGTTCGACACGAGAACGCGCCGCGGTTCTGATTGAGCCGTCTGATGTGCTCAGTTTTGAAGTTGCCGGTCAGTGCTTTGAAGTGCATCGTCCCGAAGATCTGTATCCGGATGGCGGCTATTTCGATGTGGCTAAGGCTATCGTCCATTTTCTGGATCTCGGCAGTGCGAAGTTTTCTCTGCGCTGGGCGTGCAATGTGCCTTTTTCCGCCGGGCTTTCCAGTTCATCTGCTATGAGCGTGTCTATTCTCAACGCGATTTTTGCATTTCTGGGACGCGATGAGCATCCTTTTTTTTGCGCTGAGATGGCGCGGCATATTGAATTGAACTATATGGCTTTATGCGGGTATCAAGATGCGTATATGTGCATGTTTGGCGGCTTGAATTATATGGATTTCAATGGCAAGCAATTTTATCGCGCTTTTGGCGATGAACCTTATGCTACTGTTGAACCGCTCCACGAATACGTCGGGGATTATCCCTTTGTGTTGGGGCATACGGGTGTCCAGCGCTCGTCGGGTGCCGTTCATCTGCCGATTCGAGAGCGATGGTTAGAGGGCGATAGAGAGGTCAGGCGTTGTTATTTGCGGATTGCCCATCTGGCGCGCATGGGCAAACGCGCGATTCTCGCCAAAGATTGGGCGCATTTGGGCGCGCTTATGGTTGAGAACCACGAGATTCAGCGCGATCTGGGCGGATCGGGACCGGATAATGAGCGGCTGATTCAGGCTGCATTGGACGGCGGGGCACTTGGCGCGAAGCTCGCTGGCGCAGGGGGTGGCGGCACGATTATTGCGCTTGCATGCGATACAAAACCCGTTGTCGAGGCTATGAAACAGGCAGGCGCCAGCCGCATTTTGTATCCCAAACCCTGTCCCGGCGCGACTGTTATTCCGCTTGAAAACGCAGCAGATCGCGAGCGAGCGGAACGAGAACTCGCCCAGCGCAGTAAGCAGGCGGATCTTGTATAGCTATGTCTTCTTCACACAACAGCCGCATCCTTTTTCTCGCGCGTCGCTACCCGCCCAGTGTGGGCGGTATTCAGACGCATTGTTATAATCTCTATCATCGCTTGATTGAGATGTGCTCGGTAAAATTGGTCGCGCTGGGTAGAGACTCGCTTTTGCATCTTATCTGGTTCGTGCCTTATGCGTTTCTCGTGTCTTTTTTTTCTGTTCTTTTCAGGCGGGTGGATGCGATTTATTTTAGCGATGGTGTGATTTGTTCTATTGCGCCATTTTTGAGGCTGTTTACGCGCATGCGTTTTGTGGTGACTATTTACGGTTTGGAGATGACGTATTCCAATCCGATATTTAGCCGCATGATGCGCTTTGGTGTTTCGTTTTGTGATAAGGTGTCTGTTATCAGTCAAATTACCAGGGAAATTACTATTCAGGCTGGTGTGCCCGCTGAAAAAATTGAAATTATTTATCTCGGTATTGATCCGCCCAGTATTCCCAAAGCGCAGCGCGAGGTACTCAAAGCGCGATTTGAAGCCGAATACGGTATTCAATTTGGGCGGGATAAAATTGTTCTGAATTTTGGCAGGCAAGTGCCCCGAAAAGGCGTGGCCAAATTTTTGGAATGCGGCGTGCCTTTGCTCGATCGAGATATTAAACTGATTGTTAGCGGTTCTGGGCCAGATGCCGAGCGCATTCGCGAGATTTGGGAAGAAAACGGTCTTTACGACCGGGTGTTGTTGCTCTATCTCAGCGATGGAGAGTTGGGTTTTATCAGAGGAGACGCCGATCTTTTCATTATGCCCAATGTGCCCTATCCCAACGATGTGGAGGGGTTTGGCATTACCCATCTCGAATGTATGTACGATGGTACGCCCGTTGTTGCTTTTGCTGTGGATGCGCTTACGGAGAGTGTGAGCAAGGGCGGTTATTTGATCCCGCCCAATGATTACCAGGCGTTTGTCGATCAAGTTCACGCATTTTTTGAGTTGCCCGCAACAGAGCGCGAGGAAATAGAACGCGAAGCCCGCGATTATGTGCGTTCTGAGTTTACATGGGATAAGACTGCTGCAGAATATTTCGATCTTTTTGTGGGTTAAGATGTCTTGTCTGTTTTATTACGGAAGGAACTTTTTTATGACCGGTGCTGATATACTTATCCAAAGTCTGAAAGCGCAGGGTGTTGATACGCTTACGGGGATGCCCGGCAATCAGAATATTCATCTGTACGATGCGGTGCTGCGCGCCGGTGGCATTCGCCATCTGCTTATCCGCCACGAACAGGGGGCGACTCTGATTGCGAACGGGTATGCGCGTGCGTCTGGGCGCGTTGGGGTCGCGCTAACTGTTCCGGGTCCCGGTTCGACAAATGCCTCTACGGGGCTGGTGGATGCCCATACAGATTGCGTTCCCGTGCTGTTGATTACCGGGGGGACAGAGGTTGCTTTTGACGGGCGGGATCGCGCAAAGTGTTTTCACGGTTTGGATCAGGAGACTTTTTTTAAGTCGATTACGCACTTTTTTGCGCGTCCCAAATCTATTGATGAAATTCCCGATGCTGTGGTCGGTGCGTTCAAAGCATTGCGCGCACCGCGTCCCGGTCCTGCGGTTATTGAGTTGCCGACTGATGTGGCTGCGGAGGAGGGTATGGTGGATCTTCCACCTGTGGTTGAGGGGGATCGCCTGTGTCCCGATAGCGCGGATATTGACCGCGTGGCCGCGGTGCTTCGCACGGCTGTGCGCCCGGCTATTCTTGTGGGTAGCGCGGTTATTCACGCCAATGCGACCGATGCGCTCCGTTCTCTCGCAGAGGGTCTCAAGATTCCCGTTGTTTATTCCCGTTTGGGAAAGGGAGTTGTACCAGATGGTCATCCCCTGACTGTGGGGCATTGTTCGGCGCAGGCGGGTAAGACGATTCTCGGAAGTGCTGATTTGCTTTTGGCGATTGGCTGTCGCTTTACGCAGATTGATACGCGGGGTTGGTCGCTGCCTTTGCCGGATCGCCAGGTTCAGCTCGATCCCGATCCGCGGGAGCTTGGGCGCGAGTATCCGATTGAGGCAGGTGCTTCGGGCGATCTGGCGCAATCGATTCCCCAACTCGCCGAGGTAGCGGCTGGTTATACGGCTGATTGGGGCGATTTTATTGATCGCACGCGGGCCGAAGCCGCGTCTAATCGCGAGCCGGTGCCGATTATGGGCGTTACGCGCAATTCGCTTCCCGAAGATACGATTATTGTGGTGGATGTTACGTCTATTGGGTATCGCGCGTTTGACGAGTATCCGATTACTATTCCGCGCACGTTTCTCTATCCCAGTCATTCGGTTACGCTGGGTTTTGCGGTTCCCGCTGCTATTGGTGCGAAGCTCGCGTGTCCAGATCAGCAGGTTGTCGCATTTTGTGGCGATGGCGGGTTTCAGATGACGGCGAGTGAACTGGCTACTGCGGCTGAATACGGTGTTGGGACGGTTTCGGTTGTGTCCAATGATGGCAGTCTTTCTGCGATTCGCGGCTCTCAGGCCAAGGCTTTTGATGGGCGGGTGATCGATACGGATATGAAGACGCCTCGTCTTGCGGATCTCGCGCGGTCTCTGGGTGCGCGGGGTATCCGCGTGGATGATCCCGATCGTTTTGAAGCGGTTTTTGCCGATACGCTGGGTTTGGAAGGTCCTACTGTGATTGAGGTGATGATGCAGGAACAACGCGATTATCTCATCAGTCGCGTGCCGTGGCTTTACCCGGATTAGATCAGGATGGATAGGATAAAACCATATATTGATCGCATAAAACCATATATCGATCAGCTCAAGCCGTATATCTATGGGATAAGGCCCCATCTTTCCCGTATGGCGATCTATTGTGCGATTTGTGCGGTGGGGTATTTAACCATTGCTGTTGCGGTGATTTATGGGTACAAAGATGGCTTGCCGTCTTTTGATAAGCTGGAGGATGTGGATCCCGCGCAGACGACTAATATTTTTTCGCGAGATGGGGTGGAGTTGAAGAAGTTCTGGGTGCAGAGGCGCGACCCCATTGCGTTTGAGCAGTTGCCAGATACGGTGATTGACGCTCTGGTCGTGACAGAAGATCAGCGTTTTTGGGGGCACTGGGGTGTGAGCGTTCCCGATATTATCCGCGTGGTGTTCCGCAATGTTTATACGTCGGGTACTTTAAAAGGACACGGTGCGAGTACGCTGACGCAACAACTGGCGCGCAATATTTTTTTGACGCTGGATCCAACGTGGAAGCGCAAAATTCAGGAGCAGATGACTGCCGTGCTTTTGGAGCGCACTTATACCAAGCGCGAAATTATTACGATGTATTTCAATCAGATGTATTTTGGCAATAGTGCGTACGGTATTCAGACTGCTGCGCGTCGTTTTTTCGGGAAGAATGTCGAAAATTTGACACTGGATGAGGGTGCATTGTTGGTTGGACTTTTGAAGGGTCCGACGCCCTATTCGCCGATTTATCACCCCGACCGCGCGCTGGAGAGGCGCAATAATGTGGTGTTGTACAATTTGCGGGCATCGGGTAAGATTGCGGCGGCGGAATACGATTCGAGTGCTCAGCGTCCGATTGTTTTGAAGGAGAATCGCGAGGAGGCGGGAGAAGCGCCCTATTTTACAGAGGATATTCGCAAGTATTTGGAACATACCTATGGTCTGAGTGTGCTTTACGATGGTGCGACTGTAACTACGACGCTGGATAGTCGGTTACAGGAGATTGCAGAAGATGTGGTGTTGAGCAATTTGATGGAGCGGCTGAAAGATCGCGTGGAGGCCAATTGGAAGCGGGATCCCCCGAGTGCGGCATTTTTTGCGAAGATTAAGACGTGGCAGGATACGCTGGCCAATCTGGTGTTGCAGGGGGCATTGGTCGCGCTCGATCCGCATACGGGACATATTTTGGCGATGGTGGGTGGGCGCAATTTTGAAGAGAGTAAGTTCAATCGCGCAACGCAGGCTTTGCGTCAGCCAGGGTCTTCTTTTAAGCCTTTTATTTATACGGCTGCGGTTGATAAGGGCTATACGGCCACCTGGCGGTTGCCCGATACGGCTGTGTCGATTAAGATGTTCGACGGGACGTATTGGCAGCCGGAGAATTACGACCGAAAATTTCTGGGGTGGATGACGATGCGCGAGGGGCTTGCCGGTTCTCGCAATGTGGTGACGACTAAGGTGTTGCAAGCGGTGGGACCGAAGACGGTGGTGGAATACGCTGTGAAGATAGGTATTGATTCGCAGATCCAACCGGTTTTGTCTTTGGGGATGGGGACGAGTGAGGTCAAGTTGTTGGAATTGGTGTCGGCTTATGGGACGCTGGCGAATAAGGGTATTCGCGTGACGCCGATGTCGATTTTGAAGATTAAAGATAAGAATGGGAATGTGCTCGAGGAGAATGTGCAGGGGCGCGAACGCGTTGTGTTGAGTGAAGAGACTGCGGCTGTGACAGTGAATCTGATGCAGTCGATTCTGGATATGCGGGTGGGTGAAAATTACGCGGTTTTGTCCGGTACGGGGCGGAGAGCACGCACGGCTTTTGGTTTTCGTCGGCCAGCAGCGGGGAAGACCGGTACGACGCAGGAGTATGCCGATGCGTGGTTTATCGGGTTTACGCCGCAGATTGTGTGTGGGGTTTGGGTGGGGTTTGATTCGAAGGTGTCGATGGGCAGACGCATGTCGGGCGCGGCTGTGGCGTTGCCGATTTGGGCGGAGTTTATGCAGCGTGCCCATGCCGCACTGAGGCTGCCGGTTGAAGATTTTGTGTTGCCGAAAGATATCCCAAAGGTGGAGGTTTGTGGGGATACTTACGAGGTGGCGTCTATTTATTGTTCTAAGCGCTATATGGAGGTGTTTAAGCCGGGTACAGAACCCAAACGCCCGTGTCCCACGCATACTTCGAATACGCAGACTGCGCCCAATCAACCCAATAAGCCCAGGACTAAGCGGGAATATCAGTTTTGATTTCTGTGGGATGATCCAGAAAACGGGTCATCCCATATTTTTTTGGGGGTGTGTAGTGTCTTCTGTCCATACTCTTGGCGTGCCGGTTCGCAGTGTCAATTGGGTGCGTATTTTTCCGGCGCTGGATGCAGAGGATCGCGATTGTCTGGTGGCTGTGATGGGCCAGCAGGCAGATGGTTTTACTGTGGTGAAGGTCGATCCGGTTACGGGTGAGACAGATCAGGTGACGGCGACGGTGCCTTCGGCGCATTATCCGACGGCTACATTTCTGAGTCGCAGTGGTGTGATTTATATTGGGGCGGCGTACGCCGGTTATTTGTTTTGCTATGATCCAAAGGCGGGGCGATTGGATAATTTGGGCGCGATTAATTTGCCGTATGATACGTTTCCGTGTCGTATTGATGAGGATGCTCATGGGGTGCTGTGGATCGGGTGTTATGGTTCGGCGGGGCTGACGAGTTATGATCCGAAGACTGGTGTGTTTGTGCGGTATGGGCGGATGGATGAGACGGATATGTATTGTTATCCGATGTGTGCGCCGGATGGGACGATTGCATGCGATATTAAGATGACGCGGCCCCATGTGGTGGTGTTAGATCCGAGGACGGGTGTTCATCAGGCGGTGGGACCGGTTGTATCGAAGGAGGATGGTGGGGCGTCGTCGTTGATGCGGGCGTCTGATGGGTCGCTTTATATTCAGTCGTCTGAGGGCAATTTTCGTTTGGCGGGTTTTGAGGCGGTTCGGGTGGCGGCGCTTCCCGAACCGGCGCCGCTGCCGACGATGTCCGATGGCGCGATTGTTGATTTTGCGGATCGGGATACGCAGATGTACCGCGTGGTTGAGATCACACAGCCCGAGACGGGTGCGACGAGGCGGTTGCCCATTACATACAAATCGGCGGGGAGCGAGTTGTTTTTGGTGCATCGCGGTCCGGATGACAATATATACGGGTCGAGTATTTTGCCGTTGCATTTGTTTCGGTATGTGCCTTCTACGGGTGCGATGACGGATCTGGGGGTTTGTTCTACGGCGACTGGAGAGGCGTATTCGATGGGGAATTTGGATGGTAAGCTCTATATTTGTTCCTATCCCGGTGCCAGGCTGTCGGTGTACGATCCTTCCCTTCCATATCAATTTGGGATGGAGGCTGATAGCAATCCGCGTGATTTAGGGCGTATAGATGAGGTGTCTTATCGCCCTCGTGCGATGGTGACTGGTCCGATGGGTCGGGTGTGGATAGCTTCTGTTCCGGATTACGGTTTGTGGGGTGGTCCGTTGTCATGGTTTGATCCGGGTACGGAGGCGTTTGGTACCTATCGCGATATTGCCGGGGAGGCGAGTTGCTGGTCGCTGGCGTGGTTATCTCGTCAGGATTTGCTTGCGGTGGGGACGACGATTAACGGGGGGTCCGGTACCCGTCCGCGGGTTTCACAGGCGGGGTTGTTTTTGTGGGATTATGAGCGGGAGGAGAAGGCGTGGGAGGGTACGCTCGATAGGCGGATTTCAGCGATTAATGCGCTTGTTGTCGGGGAAGATGGTTTGTTGTACGGTACGGCTCTGGGCGATGAGGGATCTGTTTTGTTTGCTTTTGATCCTGTTTCGCGGGCGTTCCTTTATGCGATTCCCCTGCCGGATGGCCGCCCCCTGGATCTGGGGCTTCAGACGGGACCAGATGGGAAGATATACGGTTTTACTTCTGCTTCTTTTTATGAATTTGACCCAGCCCGCCGCGCTGTTACTTCCCTATACAAAGAAAAAGACGCCTTCCAAATCCCCGGTCCTGTGATGGGAAATAATGTGTATTTCGCTAAAAAGCACGAGATGAAGAGGTTGGTGATTTGAATGTTGTGTGGTTTACATTCTATGAGCAACCTGCAATAAAGCACTTGATTCTTGTCTGTATTTTATACATTACACTTAATCCCCCCTGTTGCTTCGGGAGCAGGGCTTAAGAGTAGATACTGAGGTATCTACTCTTAAATTTTTAAGTATCTATATCGATTACATGACGCTGCCGGTATGTTTTTTAAACCACCAACATGGTAAGTAGCCATTCACCAGAAAATTCGTCTCTCTTTACCCCCAACAACTCGCCCTCCGACCCTTGTCATTGTAATAAATAACTGATGTTACGCAGGTCTCGCGTTTCTGTCATGCTGAGGAAGCCGATAGGCTGACGAAGCATCTTTTACCTCTGAAGTATATAGATTCTTCGACTCCGCTGCGCGGAGTTTATCTTGAGCGAAGTCGAAAGGCTCAGAATGACAGGCGCATTATATTCTGCATATGCGTAACATCAGTAAATAATGGTTCTACGGATAATACAGCAGGCACATTGAAATCAAAACAATGTGCCTGTTTTTATGTTAGGTGTTCATTTTCGGACACCACTGTATCAAAATCGGACACTTATTAAACTGTGCTCATGGCACAAATTTTTATAACTGATTGTAAAACATAGAGAAGAGAATTTTGGCACAGAAATTGCTTTCTTTTAGGGTGGAAAACTTTCCACCCCATTATTTTTCTGGTGTGTCTAATGGGTTAATAGTTTTTAATTCGTACTATTTGTAACGGGGGAGGGTTATCGTGTTTAGAAATTACCTGATTATCGCGCTGAGGAATCTCAAGCGGCAAAAGACTTTTAGTGCTATTAATATTCTGGGGCTTGCCATTGGTCTGAGCACGTGCATTTTGATCGTGCTCTATATTCAGGACGAGTTGAGTTTTGACAGTTGGCATGCAAAAGGAGATCGGATCTATCGGGTTATCCGGGAGACCAGAGCCGGAGGGCAATCGAATTATTTGCCCGATACGTCGGGCGCGCTGGCAGGGGCACTTGAGCGGGATTTTCCCGAAGTGGAGAAAGTCGTGCGCGTATGGATCGATTTCATAGACGTAAGCTTGGGAGAAAAAAAATTTCCACTGAGCATCTGTATTGTCGATCCCGAGTTGTTTGAAATTTTAGATTTTCCATTTGTGCGTGGCAATCTCGAAACAGCATTTCCCAATCCCAATGCCATTGCTATAACAGAATCGGGGGCAAAGCGGTTGTTTGGAGATGAAGACCCGATTGGCAAGACCATAACCTCTGAAAGCAAGCACCACGGAGGCGAGCGCACCATTACAGCGGTATTAAAAGATGTGCCCCGCAACTCTACACTCAGCCGCTACGGTGAAACCGATTATATCGATTATATCGGAACAGGCGGATTCGCGTCCGAAGGCGCGAAATACCTCTGGGAAGATTGGATACCAACCGATGGCTGGCGTCCTGTCAATACATATCTTCTGCTGCGAGAAGGGGCGGATCCCAGGGCGCTGTCCGCAAAACTCCCCGAATTTATGGATCGCTATATGGGTGCGGAGATCGCGCGCACAAATGCGTATCATCTCCAGCCTCTTGACCACATTCATCTCTATTCGAGACAGGACTACAATCTGGATTGGTACGGCGATATTGATCGCGTCTATCAATTTGGTGCTATTGCAGTTCTGGTGCTTGCGATTGGATGTATTAATTTTACAAATTTGACCACGGCACAATCGGCTCGCAGGGCGCACGAGGTGGGTTTGCGAAAGGTGTCGGGGGCGTATCGCTCACAACTGATGGGTCAGTTTTTAGGCGAGTCTGTTCTCATGGCATTGATTGCGCTTGTTCTCGCGCTTAGTGCCGTCGAACTCGTGCTTCCCGAGTTTAACGCCTTTTTTTACAAACAGATCGAGTTCAATTTGTCAAGTGATCCTTTGCTCGCAATTGCTTTGATTGGTATTGCTGTATTCGTCGGGCTGTTGGCCGGTGTCTATCCCGCGTTTTTTCTTTCAGCGTATGAACCCACAGAAACGCTAAAGGGAACGTTTCGCGCGGGTTCTCGGGGACAGTGGATTCGGAGGGGATTGGTGGTGGCGCAATTTACAATTTCAATTATTCTGCTTGCGAGTACGGGGGTGATCTATCGGCAACTCGACTATATTAAAAATAAGCATCTGGGTCTTAATATGGAGCAGATGGTCCTCATGCCCATATTTGTTCTCGACCAGGAAACAAAATCAGATCCGGGGCAAAAGCTCGCCGCTCGTTATGCTACGGTGAAAGAGGCATTTCGCGCCCATCCTAACGCGCTCGAAGCAACGGCGTATCGCTTGGCGGGTTGGATGGAGTGGGGGTATTATCCGAACCATTCGGGCAGAGGGACACGAGGGTACAGACTGGCGCATGCCCCTTCTGGAGGTCGATGAAGATTATCTCGATGTGTTTCAAATCGAACTGGTAGAAGGGCGAAAATTTGATCCGATTGCATTTCCCACAGACACGTCGAGAGCCTTTATCATCAATGAAACAGCGGTGGCTCGGCTCGGTTGGGATGATCCTATTGGCAAGTCTTTTGAGTGGGTTGATCGGGAGAGGAATCGAAAGGGGACGGTGATTGGCGTTGTGCAAGATTTTCACTACGGTCCGCTGCAAGAAAAAATTGGCCCTGTCGCGCTGACGCTTCGGCACCAGCAATTTTACAGTTTGGGCGTGCGCGTCAAGGCGGAAAATATGGAAGAGACGCTCGCTTTTTTTCAAAAGACATGGAAGCGATTTGTTCCCGCAGATCAGCCTTTTGAATATATGATGTGGGATCAGCAGTTTGAATACATGTACTCTGCAGAACAACGGGCGCAGGCGCTTACATTGCTTTCGTCGGGGATGGCGATTTTGCTCGCGTGTATGGGTCTTTTTGGTCTTGCGGCATTTGCGATTGAGCAGCGCGTGAAAGAGATTGGGGTGCGAAAGGTTTTGGGCGCGAGTGTATCAAATATTGTGATTTTGGTTTCCAAAACATTTGCAATTATGGTTTTGATTGCCAATCTGTTTGCATGGCCGGTTGCGTATTTTGCGATGCGAAATTGGCTGGATGGCTTTGCCTATCGCACGGATCTTTCGTGGTGGATATTTGTTTTGAGTGGCGCGGTCGCATTGGCGATTGCGTTGTTTACTGTGAGTTTCCACGCCCTTCGCGTGGCGCTGTCCAACCCAGTGGAAGCACTGCGGCATGAATAGATTGGGATAATAAAAAAAACAAAAGCCCGGTGGATCAGTTATCCATTGGGCTTTATTTTTTGTAGCCGTGTATTGATCTGCCTGTCAACTTGCGGAATTTCAATCCCTTGTGTATATTGATTGGTGAACATTTGAGCAGTTAAGCAATACAAATTGTTATTGACGGCAGCACGTTTGAGTCTTAGCATAGAACCGCATGTTACATACAGAGACATACGCAACGATTTGAAACACTGCGAGACGTCAATATGCCGATTCAGATTGACAGTATCACCTATTATTCAGCAACTGAAGTGATAGGTGATTTGAATGTGTCGCGCCAAACGCTCTGGCGGTGGCGGAATGAAGGCAAAGTCCCTGCTGGGCATCGGTATCGTAATAAGCATGTTCTCTTCACTTCTGCTGAGGCCGAAGAGATTCGTCAATTTGCCAATCGGATTGAACCTATTGATCAATCCGATGCAAATCAGTTGAAACTTTTTAACCATAAACGCTCTGATTTGTCTTTCAAATAAGTTTATTGGTCAGGCGAGGCTTAAACCACCGGACTCCAGCATTCGCCAGAGGGGTGTCATTGCGGCATGGTTTTAGTCGTCACGCACAGCACAACGCCAGTAATCCAGTAGTTTTGGTTGTCATTGCGGCATGGTTTTAGCCGCAATCCAGAAATTTAGCAAAAGTTTTAATTCCAGGTACGAATTTTGCCATTGTTGAGAGTTGATCATGCGAGAAGTGTATTTAGACAATAATGCGACGACGCGACCCTTGCCCGAGGTGCGCGAGGCCATGATGCGTGTATTGGGCGAGGATTTTGGCAATCCGTCGAGCGCACATTCGGCTGGTGACCGGGTGCGCGAAGAAATGGTTGCAGCGCGTGAAGCTGTTGCGAATTTGGTGGGGGCTGAGTCGGATCAGATTGTGTTTATGGGGAGTGGGACTGAGGCGAATAATACGGTTTTTAATTCTGTTGTTCAACGCGCCCAAGCGGGAAAACGGGTTCGCATTGTGACGACGACTGTAGAACACTCGTCAATTGTAAAGATGAACGATTATCTCAGTGCGAGAGGCGTTGAGGTGGTGTCTGTTCCAGTGGATCGCTGCGGACAGTTGGATTGGAAAGCTCTGAATGAGGCTGTTACGCCAGACACTGATCTGGTTTCTGTGCAGTGGGTGAATAATGAAACAGGCGCGATTTTGCCCGTTGAGCGGATTGCCCGGCTTTGTCAATCCCGAGGTGTGTTATTTCATACTGATGCGGCGCAGGCTGTTGGAAAACTGCCCATTTCTGTAACAGAATTGCCCGTTGATTTTTTAACTTTTACCGCGCACAAATTCCACGGGCCACAGGGCGTTGGGGCACTTTATGTGAGGTCGTCCAAAGAGTTGGTGCCTTTGCTTTGGGGTGGATCGCAAGAAGGCGGATTGCGGCCAGGGACAGAGAATGTGCCGGGTATTATTGGAATGGGTACCGCGGCCAAGTTGCGGTTGGATCGGTTAGAAGATGTGCAGGTGCTTATGGCTTCGCTTCGGGATGATTATGAGCAGTCTGTCATTACTAAAATACCCGATGTCGAGATTAACGGTGATCCCGATGTGCGGGTTTGCAATACGACGAATTTGATGTTTCGAGATGTGGATGGTCAGGCACTCGTGGCACGGTTGGATCAAGAAGGGGTTCGATGTTCACAGAGTTCGGCATGCACCAATCAGCGGCCCGAGCCTTCGTATGTGTTACGAGCTATGGGTCTGTCTGAGTCCGAGGCGTATGCGAGTATCCGGTTTAGTTTTTCAGAGTTCAATACAATTGAAGATGTCGATGAGACTGTTGTACATCTGGCGCGGTTGTGTGAACAATTGCGGAGGTTCAGTCGGCGGCGGTTGTCGCTTATTGACTTTAACCATGTCAATACAAGTTTGACAGAGGTGAAATGATGAAATTTAGTGGACATGAAACTTTTGCAATTCGAGAGGGATGGCTTTACAAAGGTCTCAAGCTGCTCATTGAGGATCCCGAGTTGCTATATCATGAATATGTTGCGGATTGGCTCGGTGTTGGAAAAAATATGTCTCGTTCTATTCGTCACTGGCTGGAGGTAACGGGATTGGCCCAGCGCGTGAAAGGCAAAGGGCGTCAGCCTCGGTTAAAAGAAACGAAACTTGGCAGTCTTATTTATGAGCGAGACCTTTATTTTATTGATATTGGGACATGGTGGGCTTTGCACGTTAATCTGGTTGCCCCCCAAACGCGGGTATATACATGGAAATGGTTCTTCAATACTTTTACTCACTCCCGATTTGAAAGGTCTATGTGCATAGATCGTCTAATGCGCGATGTAGATAACTTACGATCTCGACCACCCAGTGAAAATACCATTGATCGAGATGTTGCTTGCCTATTGCAGAGCTATGCCAGAGTTATTCCAACAGAGAACAAAGATCCGGAAGATGCGCTTGAGTGTCCATTCGTCGAATTGGGGTTATTGAGCAATTTTCGCACATCAGGATATTATCAAGTACATCAAGGGGAGAAGGAGATTCCCATTCATCTATTGGGCTATGCTCTCTCTATGGTATTTGAGGAGGCCAGGACAGGAAAAGATACATTCCCTATATCCTTGAGAGAGGCGGTAACGTGCCCGAGCGGTCCAGGCAAGGCATTTGTATTGACGAGTGAATCCCTATTATCGCTTGCCCTTCAGGCCGAAGAAGTGGACCTAAATAAGAACATCCAGGTGGACGGTCTCGCAGGAGACAGAAGAATACGCATTCAGCGAATGCAACCCGTTGATTGGCTGAGAAATCACTACGACATGATCCAATGGAGAGATCAGCATGCAGCTTGAGAAAACAGTCGAGTTCGATGCGGAAGTATTTCTTCGTTCTATTAACATACAATACGATGCAGAATATCCGAATCGGATTGCACACTACCAGCCCACGGCCAAGAGTGTCCCTCTCATAAAATCCCTGCTCGGTTCTGAACAAGACAGGGCGTTTTTTGTTGTTGCGCCCTATGGAACAGGGAAATCAATTACAGCGACCTATTTGTTGCATTTGGTTGAGAATCGCCCTGATGCCGATGAAACACTATCTGTCGTTGAAGACAAGCTGGAAGCAGTTAGCCCAGATTTGAGCAAGTTTTCTAAAGAACGTCGTAGCGAGAAAAGCAAAGGGCTTGTGCTGGCATTGCAGGGTTATTGTCAAAATTTGGGCGAGAGTCTAAAAGATGCCGCGCTCAAAGGGATGGGGCGTATCAAGCTGGGTCGTCAAGCGCGTACAATTGAATCCATGCAGTGTGAGACGATTGATCAGGCAATAGAATTGCTCGGCGCGGTTCGGGATAAGGCGCGTGCGGCGGGCTGTGACCGAGTTGTGATTTTGTGGGATGAGTTTGGACGCCATATTGAGTCTTTAATTGCCGAGGGGCGTTCTGCTGCTTTGAGTGAAATTCAATTGTTAGCTGAGAGTGTGAGTCGGTCTAAGGCCATTCCCGTAACGCTCGGATTGTTGTTGCATCAGGAGTTGTTGCAATATGTGAGCAACTCACCTGCTTCGGTTCGTGCAGAATGGAGAAAAATTGAGGGTCGCTTCCAAACCGTTCAGTATATCGACGATAGCAAGGAAATATACCGCTTGCTATCAGAAGTGGTTTCCGAACAGAATTGCTCTAATATCTTGCCTGATGAACAAGTAAAATCTTCTGCATTAGAGTGCAAGCAACTTGGGCTGTTTTCCGACTTTACTGTATCGGAACTCCAGTCGCTCTTGCGCCGTGCATATCCCCTGGAACCCACCACTTTGTACTTGTTACCACGCATTTCTGGTCGGGTCGCGCAAAATGAAAGGACGCTGTTCAGTTTTCTCAATTTTATAGACTTTCAAAATCATGTTAAGCCGGATCATCTCTACGAATACTTTTCACCAGAGATGCGTACAGATACGGCTGTAGGCGGAACATATAGACAATGGCTTGAAACACAGAATGCTCTCTCAAAGCTCGACGATGATGACTTGGCGGCAACGGCACTGAGAACTGCAAGTCTGCTGGGTTTTGGCGTAAATGGCGAGCGGTCCCGCACGTCCCGCGATTTGCTGCTATTTGCCCTGCGCGGCTATGCAGGTGCTGGGGTAGTCAGTAATGGATCACAGGAGGGAGAAGAGGTTGTTGATCAACTCATAGACAAGAAGCTCCTTTTACACAGAAAACACAGTGATGAGGTTTCTGTTTGGCATGGGACGGATGCCGATCTTCGGGGCAGGCTTGAAGAAGAGAAGTCACGGCAGCGGAGAACATTTGATTTTATTACTTTTTTGATAGATGAGGCCAATCCCCCTGTCTGGCGGCCGGTCAGATATAATAGTGATTTCCATATCAGACGTTTTCTACAGGGAGAGTATTGGAGTCTGGAAAAACTGGACGAATGCTTAGACGTACCTGTTGGATGTGATGGCAAAATTATATATGTGATTGCCGAGACAATGGAGGAGCTTCAGGAAGCAGAGCGAGTTGCTGCCAATTACCTGCATGATGAACGGGTTATTCTTGCGATGCCCAGGGCACCCGTTCCTCTGTTTGAGGCAGCTTTGGAAGTATGGTGTTTAACTCAGATGCAAGGAGATGATAAGCTGGTGGGATCAGATCCGATGGTGTTGTCTGAAATTCAACAGATGACAGATGATGCCCGTAGCCATCTTCAAAAGCTCCTTGATCGGTTGATCCTGCCGGGTAGTGAAGGGCCACGCTGGTTTTATAAGGGAAGTGAGTTACAAGTTAAAAATGCTTATGATTTGCGGAACGAGTTGTCCAAGATCATGCAGAGAATTTTTCTCTATACTCCCAAGATCAATAACGAGATGATTGTTCGGCACAAGCCTACTCCTACTTTGGTCAATTCGCGTAAGAAGCTCTTGCTCGGTATTCTTGAGCGTTCAGGTCAGGAGATGCTAGGTATAGAAGGCAATCCCCCGGAAGCGTCCATGTTCCGAACCATTCTCTTTCATACAGGTCTATATTACACTGATAAGGGTGAAGGTTGGAAATACGCTTTACCCGATCAGGTTAAGGACCCTGGACTTCAAAAGGTATGGAGCAAGATTCAGCAGTTTTTCACAGATTCATCGGAAAAGCCCAAGGATATCCCAGATCTCTTTGATGAACTGATGAAACCACCTTTCGGGGTTCGCGCTGGTTTGCTCCCTATTCTCTTCGCCGCAGGTCTCAAAGCGTTTCCCAGTGTGTATTTGCTACGCTATAAGGGGGGAGGTTACGTATCTGATATTTTGCCTTCTGAGATTGAGCAGTTATGTCGTGAACCGGAGAAATATGAATTTATTGTCTTAGACCTTGATCAGACAAAACTTGATTATCTCAACGCTGTTCACGAACTCTTTGGCTCTCAAGCAAGGTCAACAACTGGAAATGATCTTATTCGGGCCTGCTATGACGCGCTTGAAAACTGGAAGATGGGGCTTCCTGCTGGTGCACTTTCAACAAGATATTTGACACAGCGAACCCGTCGCTTCCAAACAGTAATTCGTCAATCGTCTGATCCGGTGCAACTGCTATTTGAGCGCATTCCAAGAGCATTGGACTGCTCGATTCATGAGCAACATGTATTGTTGGAGTCACTCGAAAAATGCAAAGATGAACTCTCTGAAGTCATTGATAGTTATCAGCTAAAAGCGATTTCTTCTTTGCGCCGTGCGCTATCCTTGAACTGGAAATCTGAAAATGGACAGGTAAAGGAAATAGCCCGTCGCTGGGCATTGTGTTTTCCCGATGAACTATCTGATGCGCTAAGTGATAATGAGTCTAAAGGTCTTCTGTCCCGTATGCTTATGCCGTATCCATCTGATGCCAAACTTATTGATTCGCTTTCGGGTTTATTCCTACAAAAGACGATTAACCGATGGGATGATAGCTGCATCGCAAATTTTGATCGGGAAATTCACAGTGCAGTGAGACGTATTGAGGAATCCGCTTTGTCATTTGAGTTTAAGGTAAGTGGAGCAGTCAAAAATGGTTTGGCAAATTTGGTGCAAGAACGTATGAATATAATGTATGAACGTTTGACAGATATTGTTGGCCCGAAAGAAGCGCGTGAGTTGTTTGCACATATTCTTGAAGACAACACTGGAGAGGATTTACATGGCAACCATACAAGAGGCGTTGAACAATCTGTCTGATGACATCCGGCATATCGTCAGTGTTTCAGGGGGTAAAGATTCCGCGGCTCTCGCCATTTATATGCGGCAGAATTATCCCCAAATCCCTGCGGAGTATGTTTTTTGTGATACCGGATGTGAATTAGATGAAACGTACGAGTATTTGGAGTGCTTAGAGGCTCTGCTTGGCGTCGATATTCGCCGTCTAAACGCGCTCGACAGTTTGGGGGTGGAGAAGAAGCCCGGGCGTAATCCTTTTGATATGTATTTAAATGAGATATACAGCGGCTATTTGCCCAGCCCGAGATCGCGGTGGTGTACGCGCGTGTTGAAGATTGAACCTTTTGAAGATTACGTTGGCGATAGCCGGGCGTATAGCTATATTGGCATCCGCGGCGATGAAGACAGGGATGGGTACATCTCAAAAAAACCACCCTCGATTTCTCAACAGCCCAATATTATTCCCGTTTATCCGTTTAAGGACGATGGGCTTGGCCTGTCGGATATTGTGCAAATTTTGGAAGAATCGGGTTTGGGACTGCCTGAGTATTACAAGTGGCGGTCTCGGTCAGGGTGCTACTTCTGTTTTTATCAGCAGATTGGGGAGTGGCAGAGGTTAAAACAAGAACATCCCGATTTGTTTGAGAAAGCAAAGGAGTACGAGCAGATGAAGAATGGGAAGAAATTTACCTGGGTGGATGGTAAAACCTTAGACGACATTGCAGATCAACCCCTCAGAGACTTGCCCGTGATTGATGAGACTGAGGGGTGTGCGATTTGTCATTTGTAGTCAGTTATGTACGCACATAGGCAGAGTGTAAGGATAAAACAATAATGCAGGACGAACTTCGGCCAGAATATGATTTGCGAAATCTGGAAGTGAGAAAAGTTGGCTCTGGGCGAAAGCCCGCTAGTAGCTCAGTTGTCCAGAATCTTCGGTCAGCATCTGATATCAAGCCACTTTACATGTTGCCTGAGGATCCATTGGCTGAAGAGGTGCTCATACCAGGTTTTCAGATAGCCGACCAAGTTGATTGCATGGCAGGCTTCTTTTCCAGCGAGGTCTTGGTGTCTTTAGCTCCAGGTCTCGCTACTTTTATAAATTGCTCACAAGAAAGTTTTCGCCTAATCATCAGTCCTTTTCTCCGCGACGAAGATAGGACTGCAATCGAAGAAGGTGTGAGTTTACCAGAAGATATCGCCTATGCTGCGATGAAAGAGATCGTTGTTACTGAAGACCTGATTGAGGAACACACGCTAAAATGTCTTGCATGGTTGTTGCGTACAGGCCGTATCGAAATTAAGATCGCGCTGATGAAAGACGCTCTTTTTCATCCTAAGGTTTGGCTCTTTCATAGAGACGATGATGTGCTGGCAGCGCATGGATCGAGTAATGTAACTCATGCCGGTATTTGGAAAAACATAGAGCAGGTTGCCGTTTCTAAATCTTGGGAAGATCCCAACCAACGCTACACTACAGAAAAATTTTGCGACCAGTTTGCACGCCTTTGGGAGAACAAGGATAATAGTTGCGTCGTAGTTGGAATGCCGCAGGCCATTCAGGAAAGGCTATTGCAGGCCTACCAGTCCGGTACTTCCCCAACAGAAGCGGATTTACAGGCAATCTATCGCCGTGCAACCAGAGTTGCGGAAAAACCTCTTGAACCTTACGAGTTACCCCCAATTTCGTACGATTTGTTTGCCATACCGGAAAAACTTCGATTCGAGGACGGGCCGTTTGAACATCAAGGCAGAGCTGTGAATGCTTGGTGTGAAGCCGATTATCAGGGTGTCTTGGAAATGGCTACTGGGTCTGGCAAGACAATCACGGCCATGATTTGTGCGTATAGACTTTATGAAGCTCACAAACCACTGTTGATTGTCGTTGCTGCGCCTTACGTCCCCCTGATCCAACAATGGTGTGATGAGATCATGCCCTTTGGACTGAAGCCAGTTAATCTGACCACGGCTGGCGGAGTCCGCGGACGGGCGCGTGAGCTTAATAGGATCAAACGGCGATTTCGTAATAAAACAATTGATGTTGGAGCCGTTGTTGTTTCTCATAGCACTCTTTGCAGTAGCGAGTTTAAGGCTGAAGTTGAGAAATTTGATTGTACAACATTGCTCATCGCCGATGAGGCCCACAATCTGGGAAGCGAGGGATTTATTAGCGATCCACCCTCTTTCTTTGATTATAGGCTCGGGCTGTCGGCAACACCTATTCGTCAATACGACGACGAAGGGACAGAAGGTCTGTTTTCATTTTTTGGCCCGGTTGTCTTCCAGTTCACGCTCAACGAGGCGATTGGACGCTGCTTAGTTGAATACGATTACTACGTCCATCCGGTAGAACTCACACAGTATGAAATGGACGAATGGTATGATCTCACAGCGAAGATTAAGGCGATTGCTTGGCGTCAGGAGAACGGGGAACCAAATGAGTATCTCACGAAGCTATTAAGGGATCGACGGGCACTTTTAGAAAACGCTGAAAACAAGATTGAAGTCTTAGAAGCGGCTCTGCAACGAGAAGACCTTCGGACACTTTGCCACACGTTGATTTATGCTTCGGACAAAGCTCCTCAACAACTTGAAGCTGTTAATGCGTTGTTGAAAGCACATGGGATACTCTTTCATCAAATCACACATGAAGAGACAGCAAATCGTGAAAAGACAGCGCAAATTATCCAGTCCTTTCAAGAAGGAATATACCGCTTTCTCACTGCGAAGCGCGTGCTTGATGAGGGAGTAAACATTCCTCAGATCAAAAAAGCCTTTATCCTTGCAAGCACCACCGTGGAACGGCAGTGGATACAGCGTCGTGGTAGGCTTCTCCGCACATGTAGCGAGACTGGCAAGACGCATAGCGAAATTCACGACTTTATCGCATTGCCGCCTGACTTAGATAATATCGACGATGAAGCCCGTAATCTTATTCGCTCGGAACTCTTAAGGGTACAGGAATTTGCCAGCCTTGCGCGGAATGCCGGCAGACCTGATGGACCATTGAGCATAATTGATCAACTCGTTAATGCAATTTATGTATAAGGGAGGGAATAATGCCACTCAACGAACGAAAGATCATCACGATCATTCTTGATGAGTGTAAAAATATTGAGGAGAGATGCGACGGATACAAGGAAGAGATGATCGAAGTGATTTCTGATATCCTTCAGTATGAAAGAGCACATCGCGTCTCGAGAACGGATATTCAAAAAAAGATAAACGACAAGTGTAATGCGGCTGGCCATTTCCTCTCGGAGAAGCGGAGTCAAACCAAAATGGTTGAGGGGAGTATCCAATGAAGCTGATCCGCGCTAAATTTGAAAACTTTCGCCTTTTGCGCCATCTGGAGTTGGATTTTTCCACAGATAGCGCAAAAAAATTGACAGTTATCCGGGCAGAAAATGAGTCTGGAAAGACCACTATTTTGAACGGCCTACAGTGGGCTTTCTATGGAGAGAATGCACTGCCCAATAGAGGACGGGATTACCGCCTTCATCCAATTGACTGGGAGGCATCGGCTAACAGTCGAGTTCAAATATCCGCAGAGGTAGATTTTGAAACGACAACATTGCGGCGTAGTTCAAGGGGCTTAACGGAAACCAAAAGACAGTACCGCATTATCCGGTTCTCTTACGAGACATTGAATGGAGCGAAATGGGAACGTAGCCCGTCAACGGTAAAGCTGTTTCTTTTAGATGATACTGGCAGTGTGCCGATTGATCCACCTGAAGCATATATTAACGAGGAACTGCCATCTGAATTGCGGGAAGTATTCTTCACAGACGGTGATCGTGTGCTGAGCTTCATTGAGGCAGATGTGGCTGTTAGAACTAAGCGCGACCGCGTTGAAAAAGCGATCCGTTCTCTGTTAGGGCTTGGCGTGATTGAGGATGCCCTCGGGCATGTTAAAAAAGCTGCATCTGAGGTCAATAAAGCAGCAAAGAATGTTGGGACCGATGAGCAACTTAACCGTATCACGACTCGATTAGACCAGATTGATAAAGACTCGGCAGATCTAAAAAAAAGAAGCGAAGATGCTAAGACTCAGTCCTCGGTATTTGATGAAAAGTACGTCGAAGTTCAAAAGCAGATCGATGAAGCCTTGATCAAAGGTGATAGGGAAGGACTCAAGCGCGATATCGAACAAACTGAGTCGCAGATAAAGCAGATCAAGGAACAAATTAAGACCACAGGTAAAGAGCATTCAGACTTGTTTCGCAGTTTGTCCCTTTCGCGTGACTTGCTCGCTCCGGTATTAAAAAAAAGTCTTGGAGAGTTGAACAAGCTGCATGTCCAAGGCAAGATACCCAACGAGACAATTCCCATCCTCGAAGAACGCCTCAAGAGTACCATTTGTATTTGCGGTGAGTCGCTGGATCCAAATGATGTTGATGGCAAGCACCGAAGAGACCATATCCAGTGCCTGATTGATGAGAGCCGGAAGGCTGATGAACTACAAAAAATAATTACTGACCTTTATTTTGGTTCCCAGTCGCTTCAGCCGGATCATGTCATCGATAAAGAACGGTGGCTCAGTGCATATGACAAGGTATTCAAGCACCGCGATGAGCAAGACCTCAGACTCACACAGCAAGAAGATAGACTAAAGGCTCTCGAAGCGAAACTTGATGATATCCCAGATACAGATATTCAGGGTCTTCGTGATACTAGGCGACAATATGCAGAACAGCGCAATCGCTTCAACGAGGAGAAGGTGCGGTGCGAAACCCTGCTCGAAGAGCTACAGAAAGAAGAAATTTCTCTGAGCACACAGCGCAACAACCTTCTTCGAAAACAGAGGAGAGGAGATCGCATATTAGCTCAGCTTGAAGTAACGCAAGATGTAAAACGAGTTCTGGAGAATTCCTATAATCGGATCACGAATGAAGAATTGACTAAGGTCAGTGAGTTAATGAACACCATTTTTTTAGAAATGATCGGTGCCGATCCTGAACAGAACGCAATTATTCAAAAGGCGAAAATTAGCAAAGATTTCGATATTTTAGTTTATGGTCCGGATGATCGGACTCTAAATCCTGATCGAGATCTGAATGGTGCTTCTCGGCGAGCACTGACTTTGGCATTCATTCTCGCTCTGACCAAGGTGAGTGAGGTTGAGGCCCCCAATGTGATTGATACGCCGCTTGGAATGATGAGTGGCTATGTTAAGCGGTCGGTACTTAAGACCTCTATACGCGAAAGTTCACAACTTGTCCTGTTTCTCACACGCTCTGAGATCACAGACTGCGAGGACATTTTGGATACCGAAGCAGGACAAATAATCACGATGACAAATCCAGCACATTATCCCCAAATGCTGATCAATGACCCGATGGTAAATGAACATACGGTTCTGAGGTGCGAGTGCAATCACCGCATGGAATGTCCGGTTTGCCAGCGACGAATGGATTTAGAACTAGAAATAGAAATGCAACAGACATCTTTAGGAGGGTAGGAATGACACAGCGATATCCTAACCCATTCGCTGGCATTGATCTAATTGTGCCTATTGAGCAACGCGATGTCTATGATAGGTACTGCCAAACAGGAGGGCGTGCCGTCATTGATCAAAGCCCCTTCCCGCGCATGGTCGATCTCTGGTTTGTCGGACTGTCGCTTGCAGCACGAAAAGGACTTACGCCAGTTGACTTGGCAGATCAGAGAACCTTCAAGTTCCATGAAGGTTCAGTCCTCAATAGCGATAGTTGGCGAGTTCAAGCAATAATGCTTGTTGCCATCGCCATTGATGGAAAGGTTGAAATCGTGGGACAGCCACGGCGCATGATAGCCATAGCCAATGGTCTGGCTGCTGCGGGGGTCCCCCATGTTGTAGAAATGCTACGCGATGGCGATCAGGACGAAATCTGGAATCTTTCTGACGCTTTAGATGAAGTTCTAAGAATAAAGTAAAGCCGCATACAATCAGGATAATGAGGAGAAGTGTAAATGGAAATATCTCATCAGGCAAAGAAACTCAGTTATCTTATAGGAATTCGGAATGAAATTCATCTAAATCCGGCTTGGCAACGGGGATCGGTTTGGTCTATTCCTAAGCAGGCACTCTTGATTGATTCCATTTTGCGTGGATATGACATTCCAATGATCTATCTACGAGAATGCACGTCCGAAATCCCTTACAAATATGAAGTAGTTGATGGACAGCAACGTCTCCGCTCGCTTTGGAATTTCATTGATGGGGAATATGCACTTACAAAAGACTTATATAAGATCGAAGATATCGATATTGCAGGAAAGGTGTATTGCGATCTACCAAAGACCCTCCAGAACCAGATTACTGATTTTGAAGTCGTTATTGCCTTTGTTAAGGATGCACAGGGGCTAGAGATTTCACGCTTGTTTTCCCGGATGCAAATGGGAGTTCACCTGAATTCTCCAGAGCTTAGAAATGCTGTGCAAACTGGTCTCCGCCATGCGATTGATGGAGTAGCTCATGCTCATCCATTCTTTTCAAATTCAAAAATTCCCTCTGCTCGCTTCAAGCATCAGGATTACCTTGCACACACAACGTCAATCTGCATCCACAGAGCAAAACATGATTTAAAGGCACTACAGCTAATGAGGGACTACGAATCTACAGACAGTAATACCTATACTCCGGTAATGGCTGAAGCAAACAACATTTTGACTTTTCTCGATAAAGTAAACGAATACACCTCAAGACGGATTAAGCAAAAATGGATCTTTGTTGATTTGTTTTATCTTCTCTACCAAAACAAGGCAAAACTAAACAAGATCAGGCCAAAGGAGTTTGCAGAGACTTATTTGAAATTCGACCAACAACGCCTCAAACACGCGGTGGAACCGGAAAAACTGTTGAGTGGAAAACCAACACAAAAACAACGAGACCTTTACGATTATATCTTTGCCTTCAGAATATCCGGCGGTGAGAGCAAGAAATTAAAACAAAGAAATGAAATTCTAAAACGGCGCTTCAAGACAGCATTAGAGGTGAAGAATGGCTCTTGAACATCAAGATATTCCACGAGAATTGATAAGGAGCTATATCGATAAGAAATGTGGCTTCTTCGTAGGTGCGGGTCTTTCTCAAGCTGCGGGATATCCTGCCTGGCAAGAGTTACTGTTAGGACTTATCCAAAAAGCGGAAACGGATTACGCCTTTGCACATGACCGTGCTAATGAGTGCCGTGAACTTGCCGAAGATCCAGGCAAATACCTCATGCTTGCGGAGGAAATGAAAGATGTCTTGGGAGGTGTAGGCTTTAAGACCTTTATTGAAGAGGCCTATACAAGGGAGGATGTTACCCCAAGCCCAACGCATGACCTCTTGGTTAGTCTCAAACGCAGCAACTTCATTATTACGACCAACTATGATCTGTTGATTGAGAAAGCATTTGTAAATCAAAAAAAATATCAATCAGCATATAAATATTATGAAGCGCATGCTATCCAGAGCCAGCTTTACAATCGAAAGTTTTTCCTATTGAAAGCACATGGTGATGCACAAACAGCGGCGGAAAAGATTGTTTTAACCGATAAGGACTATAGACGGCTCCTGTATCAGGAACCGGGCTATCAGAGTGCATTGCAATCAATATTTACAATGTATTCGGTAATATTCGTTGGGTGCTCCTTGCAAGATCCCGAACTGAAATTACTTTTAAACTATATTAATGCTGCGTTTCCCGAAGGGGGGATACCACACTACGCCCTTATGACACACGAAACTACGGGGGTCACTGAACGTAACCGTTGGAGGAAAGACTATAATATGCAAATCATTTCGATCTCCGCTGACAATAACTATGAAGACATTAATACCTTTTTGGAGATTTTGAGTGATGAGGAAGACGAATAGATGGATAGGCTACGGAAATGGCTCGAGGCTAAGGCCGAAAAATTTTATCAAAAATAGGGAATTATGTAGAATAGTGGCCATGAAAGGATAAAGTAAAAGCCTGGTTTCGATGGTGAAACCGAGCTTTTTTAGGCTTTTATTATGTGCCCCTTTGTCGCATAATAAGGGCTTGTGCCATTGAACTCGGTTCGTCTATGGGGGCATTAGGGACAAATTGTTTGATAATGGCAATATCTCTATGGCAGTCCTTTACCAGCCTATGCCCTTCACCAGAAACTGCAATAATTTCTACAATTTTCCCGCTAGCACCGACAATTCCAAACCGCCACCAAAATTCTTTGTCGTCACCGATGAAAATTTGGAATTTGCATTTCTTGGTCTGATTCATGTCTTTATCCCCTTTCGTTTTTTCACAAAGCGTCGATACGCCTCAAAGGGGGCTTTCTGGAGCCTCACTAACTCGCCCGCAACATAGGCATCTACCTGCGGATCCGCGATAGCCTTTATACCGGTTCAACTTTTGGGGCGCACCTCAAATGGCCGATATTGGTTATGTCGTTGATACGACATCACAAGAAATCCCAACGCCGGGGCCACTCACAAAGCCCGCCGTCGGCCACAGGTTCCATTGTGACGGCCAGCATGTTTCGCTTGTTCAGAATCCTTGAATCTGGTAGATTTCCCCTACAAAAGCGAAGAACCGAGAAGCATGGCCGCGACTCGGTTCTTCAAACCCAAACAATTTCCTTAAGAAAATGTGTTATGAATTTACCACAATTAAGGCCAGAAGTCAATGAGTCAGAGCGAGCTTGTTACAAGCCTGTGGGGGAAAACCTTACACTCCCATAGGCGAGAATCCTTATGAGACTAATTGGGAATGGCTTACATCCGCGTTGTCCAAACTTGATAAAAAGGAGTTTTAATATGGTTCAACCACCACTTGCCCCTTATATGTGCATTACTCGGAACAGTGCTGCAGAAATGGAACAAAACATAAATCGACTGTATGAGTCGGGATACCGCGTGAAACACGCAGGTATAGCAATCAATACAAAAGGCCAAGAAACTATTATGGTGATTTTAAGACACAAGTCTTTTGATCACATGGAACATGACAACCGAAACAAACCAGACACGTCCACTTAAGTAATCAATTCGCAGTATTTGAGTCTTTTGCCTTCAAACTTCTGTGCAATTATTTTCATCTGGTCAATGGTGTCACGTATCCGCATGTTCTGTCTAGCAACGAACTCGACGACATATCGCCACAAATATTTGGGGCTGATCTTGTGATAGACGCCCATAATGGCACGTTTTATCATTGACCAGAATGATTCAATCCTGTTGGTGTGTGCATCTCCGCGCACATATTCCCCCCGCGAGTGAATGACTTTTTCGTGTTCGTATCCTAAGAGTCCGTTATAGACTTATGACCCATCCGTGTACACAGTCGTCCCATCCTCAACACGATCATTGATAAACTCGTGCAGAGTTTTCTCGCCGGGTTCGTCGATCACAATGGCTTGAACCTGTTTGGTCTGTCTATTCTTGACACCAGCGACGGGTATTTTTCCTGATTCTGAATGGACTGGGATTTAAATTTTCGATAGAAACACGTAAAAACAAACTGCAAATGAGTCATTTCACTTAGGCAGACCGCTATTTTTTCCCAAATGTAAAAATCTTTCACGATACCCCATTATTCATGGATCAAAACGTACACTTTTGCATCCCGGCGGGTTCGGTTTGTATGTGCTTCCAAAGGCGATCCTTACATTCAAGTTAAGGTCGCAATACAGCATATTAAAAGCATGATGAGGGTTCTTGAATTTCTGTCCATACAATTCATCGCTCAATTCTGTGGCGTTGGCTTGATATTTGCTCAGAGTCTGACTGTTGCATGTAAAATTCACCTATCAGACCCAGGGCATCCCACATGGCCGAATACGACACCATCTCCAAACATCTCATCCAGACCTATCCCAAAGACTTCATCCAATTCACACTTGGACATGAGGATGTAGAAGTCCTCGACATACTCGACACAGAGCAACCCACGGTTGAAACACGACATACCGATAGCCTCATCCGCGTCAATATCGCGGGCAAGGAGGCATTGATACATCACGAGTTTCAAACGACTGACGATCCGTCTATGCCGCTCCGCATGGCTGGCTATATTATACGTGCGATTGAGCATCACGACCTGCCGATTTATTCCAGTGTGATCTATTTACGGCGCAGTGTAGGTCGGCGCGATCCGGGGTATTATATCCAGGATTTGCCCGGCCATCGCGTTTTGATAGAATACACAGTGATTCGGCTCAGTGAGATAGAAGGACAGGACATTATTGATGGCGGGCCTTCGGGCTTGTTTCCGTTTGCCCCCTTGATGAAACGTCCTGTTGGAATAGATTCAGAGGCGTGGTTGCGTGCGTGTGTTGACGCGACGAATGCGCTGCCGGTGGATGAATCAATAAAGGTTGACTTTTTGGGCAGGTTGATGATATTGAGTGGGTTAGAGTATGATCCAACACTAATCAATCGTATTCTATCACAGGAGGGTCTTATGGATGCAATTATGCGCGAATCATCGTTTGCACAATACATTAAGCAACAAGGTATTGAGCAAGGCATTGAGCAAGGGGAAAGAAAAAGCACGCTCGAAGATATCCTCGAAGTGTTGGAGATTCGATTTGGCCTGAGCGAAGCGCATCCCCTATCTACTCGCATTGCCGCCATTGACGATTTGCAACGCCTTAAGCAGTTGCATCGCGCGGCGATCCAGGTGTCCAGCCTTGAGGCATTTCAGCAAGCGTTGGATGCATGACGCGATTATATGGAATTATGTACATATATGAATAAGCCCGATGGAACGATTATCTATCGGGCTTTTGTTTTACAGAGCCTAATTCAAAAGAGTCAAAAAATGAGTAACTATAGAAACTTCAAGGACTATCATATTGAGCAACTACGCGATCCAGAGGACGCGAAGATATATCTTTCCGTTGCGCTTGAGGATTATGAGCAAAATGGGGATATAGAGGCGTTTTTACTGGCAGTGAGAGATGTCGCAGAGGCGCAAGGTGGCATGTCTAAGTTAGCCGAGCGCGTTAGCCTGACCCGTGAGGGACTTTATAAAGCCCTTTCTGAGAATGGAAATCCGCAACTCAACACGATGGGCAAAATTCTATATGGATTAGGATTTAAATTTTCGATAGAAACACGAGAGAACAAACTACAAATGAGTCATTCCATTTAGCTCGTGAAAAAGTCGAATATGTTGCCTATGGTTGAGGAGTCGGCGCGGTAGATTTCTGTGTAGTTGCATCGCGAGCATATTACCGTTGTAAATTTTTTGTTTTGAATATCAAAGAATCTCGATATTCCACCCGTTGCTCGAAATTCATCGGTTTCAAAATCTGTGTGGTTACATTTCAGGCATTTCCAGTTTTGATGTTGCATGATCATCCTCCTGTGATGATAAAAAAGATAGGACTTCTTTATGATTGTCGATACGCACGTTCACATCTGGGAAATTTCAGATAAGTATCCCATTGGTCCCACTGCGCCGACGTGGAATAGCTATCCGGATGAACCGGGCACTGCTGAGGAACTCTTGGTCGAGATGGATGCCGAGGGGGTGGATTGGACAGTGCTTGTGCAGACGAGTTGGTCCACCTGGGACAACGGTTATATCGCGGATTCTGTTGTTCGATACCCGGATCGGTTTGTCGGGCATGGTCTTGTTGATCCCCAGGATCCCGACAATGCCGAGCAGGTGCGCTACTGGGTTCGGGAGCGCGGTCTGGTTGGGTTTCGTCTGCATCCGATGTACTATCTCGATGAAAAGATTCTGCTTACCGAACAGAATGGTCCGATGTGGGAGGAGATCGCCGCGCTCGACGCTGTGATCCAATTTCACCTGCGGCCTGAGGATGCCGACCAGGTCGCTGCGATTGCTCAGCGGTATCCGAATACTGTTCTCATCTTAGACCATATGGGGTACCCGCAAATAGATCGTCCGCTTGCCGATTATCAGCCTATCCTTGATCTGGCGCGTTTTGACAATGTGTTTTTTAAACTCTCGGATGTCGCTGGGCGTTCGCAAAAAATTCATCCGTACGAAGATGTACATCCCTATATTGTGGCAGCGCTGGAGGTTTTTACTGCACAGCGCACGGTTTGGGGAACTGGTTACCCCGGGCATCACCGGGTCTTACACAAATGGCCCACGCTTGCTGACGAACTTCGCTTTATTCGCGAGGGGCTTTCTTTTTTGACGGAGGGGGATGTAGAACGCATTCTGGGCGGTACCGCGGCTGAGATATGGGGTCTATCGGGATGACCCGTTCACAGCCCAAAATACCCTTCTAAGTGGTTCTGTGGTGCTTTTCAGATGGGTTGACACCCCCCAGCTTTCTCGCTATCCTGTTGCTTACTTAAAGAAAGACGGTATTTGCCGTCCATCGTCTTTTCGTGTGGTTCTGTGGTGTTTTTATGTTTTTTAGGAGCAACTCCATGGCAATCCGCAACCAGATCGCCGAACTCATTGGCAGAACCCCGATGATGCGTCTGGACAATCTCTCGCCACCCGGCGGCGCCACGATTCTGGGCAAACTCGAATACCTCAACCCCGGTGGTAGCGTTAAGGACCGCATCGCCTTAAGCATGATCCAGGACGCTGAAAAATCCCACAGGTTAAAACGCGGTATGGCCATTGTCGAAGCCACCAGCGGTAATACCGGCATTGGCCTGGCAATGATTTGCGCCCGATTCAACTACCGCCTCATCCTCACGATGCCCGAAACCATGAGTTTTGAGCGTCGCGCCCTCGTCACCCGCTACGGCGCAGAAGTCATCCTTACTCCCGGCGATCAGGACATGGCAGGTGCTGTAAAAAAAGCCAGGGAAATCGTCGAACAAAACCCCAACTGCATTGAACTCCGCCAGTTTGAAAACCCGGCCAACCCCGAAATTCACCGTCAAACCACCGGTCCCGAAATCCTCCAGGCCACAGACGGCAATATCGCCGCTTTTGTCGCTGGCGTAGGCACTGGCGGCACCATTACCGGCGCGGGTGAAGTCCTGAAAAATGCAATCCCGAATATCCAGATTGTCGCCGTCGAACCAGCTGCCTCTGCCATCCTCAGCGGAAAATCTGCCGGCATCCATGCTATCGAGGGCATCGGCGCCGGATTCATACCCGCCATCCTCAACCTGGACATCATCGACGATGTCATCGCCGTAGAAGATCGCACCGCCTTTAACATGACCGAAGCCCTGGCCAGAGAAGAATCCCTTCTGGTTGGCATCTCCTCTGGCGCTGCCGTGGTTGCCGCCCGTCAAGTTGCCGAACGCCTCTCCCCCGATCAGAACGTCGTGACCATTCTCTGCGACACCGGGACACGCTATTTCAGCGTAGAAGAATATTTCAAACAGGAGAAGGAATACAACACTGGCGTGCTGTTATAGCCCGGAAAGAAATCGCAGGAGAACAAGACCCTTGGACCTGAACCGCCGAGAACAGGCATTTGAAAGGCAGTTCCGAAAAAAGCTCGCCATGTGGGATCAGGCCAGTCACTGGCCGGGTATCATCGTTTGCGCGGCGCTCACGTGGATTGCATTTTACCTTCACAACGCGCCCTTTCCACCGTTTACCTTATCCAACAACCAGCACCCTGTCAGTGCTGTCCTGCTCGCCCTGCTCCTGGGCCTCATTTTGCGCAACCTCGTGCCGTCATCCGCACAGCTCAAACCCGGTGTAGATATTGTCATCAAAAGAATCCTGCCGTTGGGCATCATCCTTCTTGGCGCGGGTCTGGACTTCTACAACCTGCTTGAGGTGGGCCTGCGCGTTCTGCTCGGCGCTGCTTTCATCATCGCCTTCATCATCCTGACGACCCGGTATCTCTCCAGATTTGTAAAAGTCAAAAACCAGCTTTCCCTGCTCATCGGCATCGGTACCGCTATCTGCGGTAGTTCCGCCATTGTTGCCGCTGCACCCGTCATCCAATCCGAAGAAGAAGACATCGCCATTGCCATTGCCACCATCAACCTGCTCGGCGTACTGGCTATGCTGCTCTTCCCTATCCTGGGCGCGTTCCTCCTGCTCTCTCCCGAGATCTACGGCGAATGGTGCGGCCTGGCGATCCACGCCACCCCGCAGGTCATCGCCGCTGGCTTTGCCCATTCTACCAACGGCCAGACCGCAGGCGAGATCGCCACCGTTGTCAAACTTACCCGTATTTCTCTGCTCGGCCCCACCATCTTTATCTTCAGTGCCGTCTATGCCCACCAGCGCCGCAAGCAGGAAGCCTTTGTGGGGCAGACTGTCAACTACGCCAAACTGATCCCCACGTTTGTCATCTTCTTTCTCGGTCTGGCCTTTCTGAGAACCACCGGATTTTTGCCTGAAATCACCCTGCACATGACCGATCGCTTCATCTTTGGCGGCGGCGACCGCACCCTGAACCTGGCTGTCCTATTGGGTACCGCCGGTAAATGGCTCATCACCTGCGCGATGGCTGGCGTCGGTCTCATCACCGAATTTCGCGCCCTCAAGACCGGAGGGATTCAACCCTTTACACTGGGCCTTATTTCCACAGGCATCATCGCCGTGCTGGGGTTGCTCTATGCCAGCTTATAGGGCGAATTTACCATTGCGTTTTTGCGTGAGATGCCTTCGATTTTGAGTGCACAATGACCTATGACGCTATTGTTATCGGCGGCGGTATTGTCGGGATTTCTACCGCGTATCATCTGGTGTGTGACGGCGCGAAGACCCTGCTTATTGACCGGAGGGATGCTGGGCGCGCTACGGATGCAGGGGCGGGTATTCTTTCGCCTGCTACCCACGCGAAGCACAACGCCAGTAATACCCGCGATCCGGATCCCTGGCTGCGTCTTGCCGCGTTTGCTTTTGAATATTATCCGCAATTGGTGGAGAATTTGCAGGCGGAACAGGATGGGGATACGGGTTTTGCAACTTGCGGTATGCTACTCGTCGCTGTTTCGTACGATGAGATAGAATCCTTTGCTATTGCGCGACAACATATTTTCAATCGCCGGGATCAACGCGGTGAACCGGCTGAGGAAGATCTGTACGAGATTTCATCGGATGAGGCGCGCAGGCGCTTTCCCGCTCTGGGGGATGTGCGCGGTGCTATTTACTACCGCGATGCCGCTCGCGTGGATGGTCGGCTTTTATCGGCTGCTTTGCACAGGGCTGCGGAGGCGAAGGGACTGGCGGTTAAATACGCTGGGGTTGATCAGCTATGTATCCAGGATGATTCGGTTACGGGTGTTATAACAGACGGAGAAACGATCTCCGCCGGTAAAGTCGTTATCGCGGGTGGGGCATGGTCGCAGGCATTCGGGGATCAGCTTGGCGTTCATATCCCGGTCGAGCCTCAGCGCGGTCAGATTATTCATCTGGGTTTGGGCGATACGGATACGTCGTCCTGGCCCATTATCAGTGCTGTGCGGGGTCATTATATGGTTCCCTGGCCGGATGGCCGCGTGGTTGTGGGGGCTACCCGGGAAACTGGATCCGGTTTTGAGGCTCGCACGACTGCCGCGGGGGTGCTCGAGGTTCTCGCAGAAGCCCTGCGGGTTGCGCCGGGTCTGGCGCAGGCAGAGGTCCGAGAGATCCGGGTTGGGTTGCGTCCTTACACGGAGGACCATTTGCCGGTGTTGGGGCAGGTGCCCAGTATTCAAAATATTTATCTCGCAACAGGACACGGTCCCACTGGCTTGCAACTCGGTCCCTATAGCGGCAAACTTATCGCGGATCTCGTTCTGGGGAGAGATCTCGAGACTGGTATTGATGCCTATCAAATTACGCGATTTTCATAAGGAATACATGACATGTCATCGAATAATATCTATCAGGTCGGCGTTAGCACTGTCGATATTACCCCGCCCGTGGGGATTTATCTGGCTGGTTTCGCGGCGCGGCAAGAGCCTTCTACTGAAGTTTATCATCCTCTGAAGGCTACGGCGGTCGCGATAGATGATGGTCAGACGCCGCTGCTTATTGTCGGTGCCGAGATTTTGGGTTTTTACGAACGCACGGAAGCGGTGAGAAGCAGAATTAACGCGGTTACGGGTATTGATCCGGCGCGTATTATTCTCAATGGCTCGCATACCCATTGCGGTCCCTGTATCCGGGAAATGGACAGGGAGCGGCATGGGGAACTGGACGACGATTATCTCGAAGATCTCTTTGAAAAAGTCGCGCGCTGTGCAAAAATAGCCTGGGAGGCACGATCTCCCGCGCGTCTTAGTTTTGGTGTGGGGAACTGTGATATCGCGGTATCTCGTCGAAAGCCAGATGGAAAAGGCGGCGTAGAGTGGATACCCACTTTGAATGCGCCTCACGACCACGATGTTCCGGTTATCGCAGTCGAATCTCCTGAAGGCGAGTTGCGATGTGTTATTTTTTCTTATGCCTGTCACCCCACCAGCCGCAGCGGAACGCTTATTGGGGGGGATTACGTGTGTTTTGCATATGACCATATTGAAGCGATGTATCCCGATATCGCGACTTGTTTTTTGCAGGGTTGTGCCGGAGATCAGAAGACGAAGCCCGTTGATCCGATGTCAGGTACTTTTATACCGCGGGAGGTTGATGAGATCCGCGATATTGGCACCGAATTGGGTGAATCCGTTACCCGGGTACTCGCCTCGGATGCCCTGCGGCCCATAAGCGGTCCGATTTCTATTGCTCAGACGGTGCTGAATATAGAGACTGAACCCATTGATATGGATCTCGTCAAGTCCAGCCTGGACGCAGGTCCGGGATATGTACAGGCATGGGCGCGACATTTGTTCGAGAGCGTTGAAAACAATATTCCCGTCGCTACCAGCTTTCCGTTTGAGATCCAGACGGTGCGTTTTGGCAATGCGCTGGCTATTGTCGGGCTTGCCGGTGAGATGAACGTGGAGCATGGGCTGCGTTTGAAGAAAGAATTGGCGCCTTATTTTGACAATCTTCTGGTGACGGCTTATACAAATGATATTGTCGGTTATATCCCCGTCAAACGCCAGATTCCAGAAGGGGGATACGAGGTCTGGTTCAACCAGCAACACTGGAAACGCACGGGTCCGTTTGTGGCAGATACAGAAGACCGCATTCACAATGCTGTACACGAGATGCTCGATATTTTAAAATAGGGATAATTGCTCGGCGGGTTTGCGTCTTTCGGTTCGCAAATCGACAAAGTCGATTACGTCTTCGGGAATGTCGGCTACAAAGCGCGATATTTCGGGTGCGATGCGTTCGCCAAACCGTCTGCGGCTTCGGGCGCGGGTTAAGATTACTTCGTCTTGTCCGCGCGTTATGCCGACAAAAAATAGCCGCCTTTCTTCTTCGATATCCGCTTCGGCGTGTGGTATCAATCCCTCCTCAACCCCACAGATAAATACCACGGGGAACTCCAGGCCCTTAGACGCATGCAAGGTCATGAGTGTGACGGCTTCGGGACGCGCAATTTTTCCACGACGCACAAAGTCGCCATCCTGTCCCAGGGTGACGATTTCCAATAATTCTGCGATGGAATCCACGCCTTGGGCCAAAAGGCCCAATCGCTCGATATCGATATCGTCTGATGTCGCAAATTCGTCTGTCCACTTCGCTATGAGTTCCGAGGGCGATAGGTGCGATATTTCATTGCGGAAGCGATTCACAGCTTCCATCGCGGCGTCCAACTTTTCCTGCACAGTGTCTGATAGCGCGTTATTTTGAATTTGTTGGCGTATTGATGCGCGGGCTTCTCGGCCCGGGTCAAATGCGGGGATGGAGAGAAGGTCGATTAAGGCGTGGGTTTCGCTGGTGGATGGGGCGTCTGTGGAAATATCATCCCGCGAGGCATACTTAAAAAACGATAGTGCGTACTGTACTGAAGCCGCTTCCAGATAATTTTTCTGTCCGACGACACGATAGGGGATTCCGGCCTGTAAGAAGCACGTTTCCAGGGCGTCGGCCTGGCGTCCGGTGCGGAATAAGACGGCGAAATCGTCCAGGCTGCGTTTGCCCTCTTCGTTGGCTTGCAATAAGTCTGCGCCGCCGACCATTCGGGAGATTTCATCTACGATGGCGATGCCTTCGCCGATTTCGCCCGGTGTGGATAAGGCTCTCAGGTTTGGGCCGTTTTCTCGCACGGGAACGTACGATCGTCCGCGAAGCAGGCTGGATGCTGCGGAGATGATCTGAGGGGTGGAGCGAAATGTGCGTTGTAAGATTATTTCATTTGCTCCGGGAAAATCCGCTTTTAATTGTGCAAAATATCCCGCGCTCGCGCCTCGAAAACCGTAGATTGCCTGATCGGGGTCGCCGATGACGAATAGTCCCGAACCTTCTCCGGCTAATTTTTGAATTAGGGCGTATTGTACGGCGTTGACATCCTGAAATTCATCGACGAGTACATGGGAAAAACGCGCTTGCACTGCCCGCAGAATATCGCCGCAGAGTACATCGTGGAGGATGAGCAAGATATCGTCAAAGTCCATGAGTCCATAAGCGGTCAGGCGGTGTTGATAATTTGTATATATGGTTTGGAGTTCAGGGGGGGCGATATCGGATAGTTCCTGTCCCTCAGCTTTGCATAGCGAAATTTGGGAGAGCGCGTCATCGACTGGTATTTTGGTATCGATATCGGCGATTACTTCTTGCAAGACGGCACGGGCTTCTCCGCGATCGGCAATTGCGCCCAGTCGATCGGGGGCGTGTTCTCGCAAGAGGTCCAGTGCCAATCGGTGAAACGTGCCCACGCGCATGGGTACCAGTTCTTCGCCTCCCGAGGATAGTGATACGATGCGTTCCCACATTTCAGCCGCGGCGCGGTTGGTGAATGTTACGGCCATTACAGAAGCGGGTGATATGCCGCGATTTTGAATCAGGTCGATTACGCGATGGGTGAGTACCCGGGTTTTTCCTGTGCCTGGTCCCGCGGTTACGATGATAGGACCTTTGTCCATGGTTACGGCTGCTTGCTGATGTGAAGTGAGAAGTGTGAAGTGGGAAGTGTGAAGTGAGATGGGAGAAGGAGGAAGTGTGAAGGGAGAATCTTTGTCCGGCGCGGTTTTTGTGCTTTTGTCCTGGCTCGCGTTCTCTGCTTTCTCTTTTGAAGGCTCCGCGGCTGGTATGTGAAACAGCGATTCCTGGCCGCTTATTAGTGCGCGGTCTTCGTCGGAGAAGACTTGAATCTTTCCGTACACGCCATCGTATCCCGGGGCGATGTGAACCGTTCCTTCGCGCATGCGTCGAATGCCTTCGGCGATGAGGGGGTCTCCGGTTTTTGCGATTTCTTCGATGGGTAGTTGGCGCAATATTTTTAGTTCTGCCCCGTGTGTTGCAAGCATTTGCTCGTACACGGTTTGTACGCGTTTGCTCGCAGGTCCCACCTGGAGGACTGAGCCGATGATTTCTGGCAGTGGGATCAGATTTTCAAAGGGCATTGTCACGTCGGGGCGATCGCCTTCTGCGCGGTCTGCGAGTTTTTCAACGCGGTGCAATACACCAACGGTCAATTTGCGGCCACATACCGGGCAGATTCCGTCTGCGTCGAGGGTTTGTCCGGGTTTCCAGCATATATCGCATTTTCGATGTCCGTCGAAGTGATATTTGCCTTCTTCGGGATAAAATTCCAGTGTGCCCGTAAAGCGCGTTGGGTCGCGGTCTTTTAATGCGTTATACATTCCGCGGAAGGATAATTCGGTATTAAAGCAGGTGGCTTCGCGGGCCAGCTTTTGCGGAGAATGCGCGTCTGAATTGGAGACGATTGCGTAGTTGTCCAGCATGGATAGCCGCCAATTCATCGGTGGGTCGGAAGACAGGCCGGTTTCTACGGCGAAAATGTGGGGTAGCATGTCTTCAAAACACTCTTCGAGGGTGTCAAACCCGGAACTCGCGCCCAGGACCGCAAAATGAGGGGTCCAGATATGTGCGGGTATAAAGAGTACGTCTTCACACGCTTCCAGACAAATTTCCACCAGGTCCCGGCTGTCCAGGCCCAGGATGGGGCGTCCGTCCGATTTCAGATTGCCTATTGCACCGAGTCGCGCGTTCAAACGCGCTACGGCGTCAAAATTTGGCATTAAAACGACGTGATGAATTTTTCTGGTTTTGTCGTTTTTTTTGTAGATGAGACTGATTTCGACGGAGAGCACAAACCGCATTTGTCCGCGGCAGGCTGGCGGCAACTCGGCGTCGATACCTCGCCTGAGGTCTGATCGCAATTGATATAACCCTTCTTCGGCTGGTTCGAGTTGGTCGCGCAGTTCTTCATACCATACGGGATGGGTGAAATCTCCAGTGCCTACCACGTTTAGACCTTTGATGAGGCTCCACCGATACAGATTTTCGGGGTTCAAGGTTTTGCTGGTTGCGCGGGCAAAACGCGAATGCAGGTGTATGTCGGCGATGTATTGCATGATAAGCTCAAGAAAAGTCCTGCAAAGAAAAACGTCAATGGGTTTTTTCATTGACGTTTTTTATCGTTTAATACATAGCCGGAAGAGGCATTATTTTTCCTTGTAAAATGCCGACCTTAGACCGTGTTCGGACATACGCAACTGGAAATATTGTCGGCCAATCCCGCATTCTCGCGCTGCTTGTGATACATTGCCCTGTGTTCGCTGTAAAGCTCTGTGGAGATACTCCCGCATAAACCGGCTATTCGCCAGTTGTCTGGCTTCCTTAAACGGGAGGTCAAATACATCAACCTCTGCTTTGGACCCTCGAATGCGAGGGCTCAGATCGGATACACGGATAATTTTACCTTCGCTCATGACCATCAATCGGGCGACTTCGTGTTGTAATTCTCGAACATTGCCAGGCCAGGCATAATGCGACATCCTTTGAATTACTTCGGGGGAAAACGCGCGCGTGTATCCTTTCATACTTTTGCAAAAATGCGTGACCAAAAGTGGCAAATCGCTCAGTCGCTTCCGCAGGGGTGGCAAATGCAGGGGTACGACATTTAAGCGGTAATAGAGATCTTCTCGGAAAGTTCCTGTTCGCATCATTTTTTTCAAATTGCAGTGTGTCGCAGTGATCAGGCGCACGTTGGATCGGCGCATGGGTGCGTCGCCTACGCGGCGAAATTCCTGTTCCTGTGCCAGGCGAAGCAATTGCAACTGGAGGTTGGCAGGCAATTCGCCCACTTCATCGAGGAATAGCGTACCGCCTTGGGCAGATTCAACCAGTCCGGTGCGCGTTTGACTGGCGCCGGTAAAAGCACCTCGAACATGTCCAAATAACTCGCTGCGCGCCATTTCAGAAGAGAGTAGGCCGCAGTCAACGGTTACAAAAGGTCCCTTGTTGCGGTGGCTAATTCCGTGAATATAACGGGCGAGCAATTCCTTGCCTGTGCCAGTCTCTCCACTGATGTTGACGGGCAATTCGCTATTCGCCACGCGGTACGCGCGCTTTTGTACGTCTAAGAGTGAGGGGTGCTGTCCAATGAGCGGCCATTTATCGAGGCCGGATTTTTGAGTGATATATTCCTCCCATCACCAACAATCTGTCGAGAATCCCACACCAGAAAAGTAAAATAAACGGCATCTAACGGGGTGCTCTCCATTTGGATGCCGTTTTTAAGCAAATATTCGATAATAGCGTTCTTCAGTGCCTTTCTGTGCTGGCTTGATTTTGCTGCGAGAGGGGGCATGCTGCCCCAATGCAGAAGATGCTAATCATCCACAAATCCCTGCTTATTGGCAAAGTGCTCTAAGAACGCAGCCATCTCACTTTCAACCTCACCAGGATTGGGATTCAGTTCGTTTTTTAAGGCGTTGAAGGTATTTCTATCCAATCCCTTGGAAAGGTGAACAAGTGCCGCACCTTTCTTCTCTGTGCTGACCCACCCCCAGGTCTGAGCAGTCTGGAGAAATGCCTCAATCTGTGCTTGTGCATTTTCAGCATTCAGAATACCAGGCGCGAGCGTCTGACCTGTAACACCCTCTTTATTTGGTGGATGAGAAGTCAAAGCATCGACAACAACAGGATGATCAAAAGTTCGAGCACGACCTTTGGAGTAACAGGTAGCGATGATCGGACCGTGTTTGCTCACAAGCTTCAAGGAAATAGATTCGCCTGGGGGCACATACCTGCCTAACGATCCCCAAAATGCCCATCGAGGTGAGCCGGGCGGAGGCTCATGAGTAGAAGAATAATACCATGGTTCAGGTGTTTCAGTACGAAGTACCAGGCTGCGGTCTATATCTAAAGCAAATATCCACAAAGGTTGTAAGCTCTCCTTGCTATTTAGGATGTGATAAGTATAGGTGTATTCGTCCGTTTCTCCATCATAGACCACAGAGCATGCAACCGTCACATCAAGCCGGTTGGAGGGTTCATAAAGCAAATCGACATACGTGCTATCTGTCTGCCAATATCGATAGGTATAAAGCCCTGTCTTCTTATCGTATTTTAACTCATGATTTTTTATAATCTGATCGTAACCATCTTGTCGTTTTGGGTTCGGCACAAGCACTTCTGACGCGCCAACGGGTATTTGACGATGTATTTTGTCGAGCGTCTTTCGCTCTGCCATGCCAGAACTGGCTGTAAGAAACAGCACCATAGCCACATACAAGATCGCTTTCATTGCAATTGCTCCTTTCCATGCAATTGAAGTCTAAAATTTTATGCATTCCTCACTTCTCTGCTTATGATACCACTTCCAGATCATAACGTCGCTGCAACAAAGACGCATCTGCTTCTGCAATTTCCATACACATTTCCATTGCCAGTTCATAACGATAGCGCGTCTGCTCACAATAAACCGGGTTGGGAGACATCGGATCATCCGTCGTCGTCCGCGCCTCCCAAAGACATCCGCCACCACATAAGTTGCGCGCCCAGCACGTTTTGCACTCAGGACGATTATTCACATTGAACTGCGCGTCAAAATAATGCTGTTTTTCGCGGTCAATACCCGCAAACACATCACCCATCTTAAACTCGGGCGCATCGGCCAAACTCGAGCAAAAATAAATTGACCCATCTGCTGCAACAGCCAAATACTGCTTGCCACCGAGACACCCGTGACAAGATTTTTTGCGTGTCAAAAGTTTTTGAATCCTCGGATCAAACTCTTCATCTTCACCCTTTTCACCACTTAAAATGGCTTTGAGCGCACGCCGGCTCCGCTTGTGAATTTGTTGCTTCAATGCGGGTATGTGTTCTTCTCGAATAGCATAAGGTTTATCGGGGGAGACAACCGCCGGGCCAACCAGCGCGTTTTCAGTACCCAGAGAACGCAACGCATCGGCAATCTGATCCTCATCCATATCATACGCTGTCATAACAGCCTGCAAATACACGCGCTCAGGTACCTCAGCAGTCAGCTTTTTTACATTCGTTGCCACAACATCATAAGTACCTGAATCATTGTGAAACTTGCGAATGCGGTTCTGTGTTGCACGCCCACCATCCAGGCTGACCTTAATCTGAAACTTTTCATCAACTAAAAACTGCTTCATCTCGTCAGTCAACAACGTGCCATTGGTCACAATGCCAAAACCAACCTGCACACCCAATCGCGCTGCCTGGGATTTGGCAAATGGGACAAGCTTGCGCATCAGTGGAAAATTCAAAAGCGGCTCCCCGCCAAAAAAATCAATCTGGCACCGCCCCAATGTCTGAGCCTCGGTGACAATCCATCGTATGGCTTGCTCGGCAACGTCTGATTGCATCAGCATGGCCTTACCGCCATAATCCCCGCCGTGGGCAAAGCAATAAGCGCATTGGATATTGCACGTATGCGAAACGTGCAACGACACCTGCAAACGATCTGTCTGCGATACCCCACAGGCTGCCACCCCTTCTGTCGTCGGTACATCGGATACCACAGGTAGAGCACCATCCGAAATCAAACCCACCTGAGCCAATTCTTGGATAGCCTCCACGATTTCTTCTGCCTCGTATTGATCAGCCAACATCTGAACAACCTGTGAAGCAGATATCCCCTCACAACACGCTAAAATTGCCTGCAAAAGGGGATCCAGTGTAAAAAACAGACCCGTCTCAACCTGATAGACAACAGGCTGTTTTTGCTCTTCTGTTTGAAAAAGATGCATGTCACATTTCTGAATGCATAGCATGTCAAGCACTCCTGAGAATCGAAATCACTTAGCTTGCTCAAAATTGTCCCAATCGTCATCGTCATTGGGAAAGGGCAGGGGGGGAACGGCTATATCACCAGGCATACAGCCAACCTCAAAACTGTTCGTAGCCCGATACATAAGAATACCACCTTCTGTATCTATCGTTCCATTGATCAGATCCAACTTGCGTCGCGTTGCCATATTACTCTCCTTACGATGCGAAAATCCCATATTGTCACTGTCTCGCCCTTTTCATACCGCAAAAGGCGTGCCTGAAACCGTCCTCAGAACAAAAAAAGCACTTGAAGATTCTCAAGTGATTGAAAATAAAAGAGATAAAATTTAAGGATTATTTGTGCTACACCTGCGAGATTCTGGCGCAAGTGCATCCGACAGGATGCACCTATAAGTGCTTATTTAAAGAAAACCAACATAAATATTTGAATTATATAAGAATAGGTAAAGTGCATCCGACAGGATGCACTGCATACAGTTGGATGCACCTGTTCACCGACTATCTCAATCCCAAACGATTGATCTTTTTCTGTAAACCAGCACGCGTTATCCCCAGTTCTTTAGCCGTATGGGTAATATTGCCCTCGCATTTCTCGAGTGCGTCTCGAATCACTCGTTTTTCATACTCCTGGACACGGTCTTGTAAACGTTCCTGGGATTCGACAGGGACATCTGACACTGTGTACCCGACAGTTTCTGAAAACAAATCGGGCGTAATTTCACCCTCTTCTTCTACCAATGCAACCGCACGCCGAATCTCATTTTCTAACTCGCGTACATTACCAGGCCAGTTGTAACTTGCAAGGGTCTTTATCGCACCTACTGTCAGCCCCCCAACCGACTTGTTTGCATCTTCTTTTGCCCGAATGAGCAAATGTTCAGCCAATAATGGCACATCTTCAATGCGTTTTCGCAAAGGCGGCATATTGATCTGAATCACATGCAACCGGTAATACAGATCTTCGCGGAAGGAGCTGTTTTCTACTTCTTTTTTTAAGTCTCGATTGGTCGCTGCAATAATGCGCACATCCACTGCGCGATCCACTGTTTCTCCCACGCGCCGCACCTCACCCTCTTGCAACACCCGCAACAAACTCCTTTGCAACTGTGGTGAAGCATCAGCGATTTCATCTAAAAAAACCGTACCGCCATTGGCCGCTTCAAAAATCCCAGTGTGATTTGCTGTCGCGCCAGTAAACGCCCCTTTTTTGTGCCCAAACAACTCACTCTGCAACAACTCTGGTGAAAGTGCAGCGCAATTTTGCGACAAAAATGGCTGGTCTTTGCGTCTGCTATTGTAGTGTATGGCACGCGCAGCCAATTCTTTGCCTGTACCTGTTTCGCCCTGCACAAGTACGGGTATATCACTTTGTGAAGCGCGTTCGATAAGATAGTAGATGGCCTGCATCGCATCACTTTGCCCAACCAGATCGTCAAGCTGGTACCGCCTTTCGATCTGTTGCTGCAAATATCGCGTTTTATCTTCTAATTGTTCGTACATCCTCGCATTGACCAGTGCTACCCCCACCAGATTCGCAAATGCTTGTAAAAACGTCTGATCTGCTTCAGAAAATGCGTTGCCGATACCGCGATGATCCACATATAGGGCACCCATCACACCTTCCTTAACATGAAATAGGGGTACGCACAATACAGACCGAATGTTGTAGTCCATCACGCTTTGATACCGATTGAGTCTTCCATCTGCCTGGGCATCAACGCTCAAAACCGGTTCATTTGTTTCAATAACGCGGCGAATAATACTCCGACTCAGTGCTTCTGCATCATCAGCTTCTACATTGTGGTAACGTACCGCATCAACCACAAAGCCTTTTGGAGCCTCATTTTTCACCGCAATAAGTACTCGCTCTGCGGGATAAACAGCCAGTAAATTACCCAAAGTTCGATCCAATAACACTTTGACATCGCGCTCTGTGGTTAATTCCCTGCTCACATCGTAAAGCAAGCGCAAGCGATCAACAGACAACGTATCGACTGAAATCTCAGAACTGGGGGTTGGAGCGGCATCCTTGCCGTGACCATCTTTGTCGCGAGATAATTGATTTAATAGCACCTCTGTTTTCTCCAAAAAATAGGACATTTCCATTTCTCCAAAAGCCTGTTGTGCCGCTTCGAGATACTCTTGAGCTTTTGTCATATCATCGCGCTCGAGATAAAACTCCCCTGCCATCAGCAACGCACGTGCCCAGTGATCGCCTTTGGATTCTCTTCGGCATTCAATAGCCTGCTCAAAAGCCTCTTCAGCCTCAGAAATCCGCTCTGCTTGAGCAAAAGCAACACCAATACCACAATACACCAGGGGCAATATACCCGTGTACATACCCGATGTTTGTTGCGTACCTTCACTGGCTTTTTCTGCCCATTCAAGTGCTACTTCTGCATCTCCCATTCTCGCAGCAACTGTTGCCGCTATTGCATAAGCGCGATAGACATAATCTCTTCTCGGTGTTTCCAAAAAACGCTCTGCTGAGGTCTCGGCATATTCCAATGCCTCGGCAAAATCACCGCGTTCCAGAGCCAATTCCCCAAGCCAGAGAAGATTCACTGCTTCCCAGTACACAACCCCTCGCTTCTGCCACTCACCAATGACTTCGTGGCAAATGGCTTCTGCACGATTAAAATTATTTAGATAGAAATAAACTCTTGGAAGAAAATTAAGTGCCCAAATGCGATGGTGCTCCAGACCAGGTTGCTTAAAGGCCTTTACAGCAGTTTCCAAATACCCCTTAGCTGTCTCAAATCGAAATCCGACCAATGCTGCTTGACCTTCTCGCCCCTGTATAAAAGCTCTGTTTTGTGGTTCTCGTAGCGCACGACGTTTCTCTATTTCCCGACGCATATATGCAATAGCTTCTTCGTGTCGTCCAGACATGTCGTACAAATAAGCCAAACTCCCCAACGTTTGAATTTCACCCTCAAAATCACCCAGTTCTCGATAAAGTCGCAATGCCTCCAACATATATTTTTTTGTAATTTTTCCCTGTTGAAGTACGGTATGAATACCACCTATATTCCTCAAAATACGTGCCTTCAAATCGTTCCGATCATCGGGCAATAACGCCTGTGCCTCATCTAAAAGTTCCAGTGCGCTATTGTGCTGACCGCAATTGCGCAACGCATCTGCATAATCGCACAAAAAGTCAATTACATCTGCAGGTGATTCAAAAGCGTCATCCGCTGCCCAGTCTCGCACAGCCTCAAACCGTCTCAATGCCTGGCGATAGGCTTGTACCTCCAATGCTTTTTTGCCTGATAGGCGTGTATATTTCACAGCTTTATCTTGTTCTTTTGCCGCCGCAAAATGATCCGCCAATTCTTCCGTCAGTTCTTCTGCATCCTCCATCTTTTCCAAAGCACTGCCAATTTCTCGATGCAGCAGACGTCGCCGCACATTTTGCATGTGATCGTAAATTGCACGCCGACACAACGCCTGTGAAAATCGATATCGATCTTCATCCTCTCCACAAGCTGTCAAAAGCCCTTCTGCAATCAATTCATCCAGTACATCCAACAGTTCCAACTCATCGCCGCGCCAGATAGCAGCCAATAATTCAAAAGGAAAATCACTCAGAAAAACACAGGCGTATTCCAGCACCCGCTGTTGCACAGCAGGCAGGGCAACTATGCGCCTGTACAAAACCTCTGCAAAATCATCGGACAACAAAGTTTCGGGAAATTCTCCCCACTGCCAATCGCCGAACGCATTCTGCCGAACCACATCGGCATTTACCAGTGTCCTCACAGCCTCCACGACAAACAGGGGTAGCCCACCTGTTTCTCTGAACAGGGTTTGCAATGCATCTAACGGTATGGCTCGCTCCCCAAACATCGACGCCGCTAAATATCCCGACGCTTCTTGTGACAGATTTCCCAACTGCATCTGGGTCGTCTCGGCAAATTCATTACTGTATATAAATTTTTCAATTTCCTCTGAAAGGGGTTCCAGGTTAGACCATCGGCAAGTCAGGCATAACAAAAACGGGCACGGTTCTGGATCGCGTACTGTAAAAATTCCAGGGTCAATTCATCAAGCCATTGAATATCTTCCAAACACAACACAATGGGCTGTTTCTGTCGCAGACTTTTTAATAACTGCAACCAACGCTCCATAACAGAAAACTTGTCTGTTTCCCTTCCCACCAAATCCGTCGTTTTTACTCGCTGAAAAGCATCAATCAACGCACCGTATATTTGTCTGCCCTCTTCCTGAGCTGCGCTTTTCAAACACAGAAAGTCATGGATCAGAGCGTCGCCCAATAGTTCTTCGACCAATCTCGATTTGCCCACCCCTGCCTCACCAGAGATCAGCACTACGCGCTGTTTGCCAGCCTGTACATCCTGCAACATTGCGCGCAACGTCTTCATTTCGGATTCGCGCCCGATAAATTGTGGCCGCATAACTTTCCTGCGCACATCGCGCAGCTCATCACCCGGCAACACAACCTCCGATGGTAAGGCATGTAACACCTCCTCTGCCGACTGATAACGATCAACAGGCTCTTTTGCCAGCAACTTCAGCACAATTTGTTGCGTCTGTTCGGGAACAGCGATATTGACTTGACCCATTGGTGGGGGTGACTCTCGAATATGCTTCATAATAACAGATATTGGGTTTTGTCCAGAAAATGGCGGCGCGCCCGTGAGCATCTCATATAAAATTATGCCCAATGAGTACAAATCTGACCGATGATCCACCCAGAGACCCTTACCTTGCTCTGGCGACATATACTCGGCGGTACCAATCGCCGCGCCCGTTTGCGTAATGGAAACGCTATGTAGATGCCTGAGTTTCGCCAGTCCCATATCCAGGATCGTGGTCTCAATCCCCTCTTCTGTTTCCAAAACCATAATATTGGATGGTTTGAGATCGCGATGCACCGCCCCCTGCGTGTGGATATAAGCCAATCCCTCGGCAAGTTGTTGTACCAGAGCAAAAAAGTGAGACGCTCGGAATTGCCCTAACCGTGCTTGATCGGCAATTATTTTTTCCAATGTCTTTCCGGGCAAATATTCCATTGTAAAATAGGGACGATCTTCGGCAAAGCCCCAGGTGTATGTGCGGACCAGGCGCGGGTGCTGGAATCGGTTCAACACTTGAAACTCTCTGTGAAAACGGCGATGCACAGCCTTCTGATCCACCATTGTATTCAAAATTTTGAGCGCGCACGCCTGGCCTTGATCCAGGTCTAAAACCCGATAAACTTCGCCCATGCCCCCGGTTCCCAGGTGCGCCTGGATTTGATATCTTTTGTCGAGAATGGTGCCGTTTTTAAACATACACGTTATTTTTTCAGGTATGGGGATACATACGTTTGTAAAAGAATGGATAACCCTCTCCAAAATCTTAAACGCTATTAACGTGTATAAAAAATTAAAAAATCTATGAGAAAACAAATGCTTATATGCATAATTATACCAAAATTATGCCTTTAGTCCTACGAGATTCGAGTTGAACGCATCGCAATCACTATACCATCCGATTGATTTATCAATCTACTTAAAAACTCGCGGTTACTAAATCAGGTCCTGTGTCGCGTAATACCGTTTGAGCCGACTCAATAGGAACCATTGCAAAAGAATAAAACAGACAAAAAGAATCGGCACTTCATAGATCAGCATCAAATCGGGATATCGGACACGCATCAGAGCGGCAAAACCAGCGATTCCACAAGCCAAAATCATGATTAGGAGCAGAAAAGCCACTCCCCATATTTGTCGCCGCGTTCTTGGAAATTCATACAGGTGATATTTGACTTGTAACCACTGAAACATCGGCCAAAGAACCACTGCCCACCCAAAAACACAAAGTATTCTCAAGGAAATATCCCCTTCAGATACAAATCCGATCTTTGCCCCCGCCAGGATGCCCAGAACGCCCAACACCAGTATAGATACTATAAAAAAAGAAATATTTTGCACCAGAAAACCACAATACCAAATCCACATCCGCTGGGTGCGAGAAAGCGGATAAATATACCCTTTTTTTAGAAAAAAAGGATGACTCCAAATATACGTCATATACGCCCAAATGCCGACAAACGCTGAAAGAGATATATTGATGGCGATTTTAGAGTCCAACTGGTCAAAATAAAAGGTCATGTGATAAACCGTTTTCAATACCGTCTCAAAATCGTAAGGAGACCGATCCAATATCCCGAATCCATGCGTCATTATGCCAATGAAATAGAACACCATTGCCAATACTGCACTAAACCCGGGAAGCAGCCATAGCCATAGCTTGCCACCACTATTTTCATACCGGCCCGCACGCAGCCAATTGAAGATGCCTGTACCGATGTGATCGAGATGCCATACCCTGGTACTCGCCTTTCGCCTCTTCATCGCATCCCTTTTCCACATCTCCCAGATATGAGGATAAAAAACCGATCTCGGTGACCATAACAAGGAAAGAGGCTTTCTCCGAAAAGTTGTCTGCTTAAACGAAAAATAATAAGCCGCAATTGTGATGGCAAATGCGATGAAAACCAACCCCAAGTTTTGTTGCTCTCCAAAGGCGAGCACCTCTTGCCAAAAAAAAGCCAATACGAGAAATAAAAAAAATAGCATGGTCTGACCTGCCTGGATCAACATAGAATGATAAACACCAAAATCCCAACCCGCTGTACAGACAAATCCGAAATAATAAAAACTCAAATTTATTAGCAAGATTGTTGACCAGGACACATTGAGGGGAGCAAACGTCAGCGCAGCCGTCCACGCTACAACGGAAAATAGTCCGACAATTATTGACCACACCATCAGACGCTTGCGAAAATGTGGCAGGGTCCAGGTGAGCATGCGATGCTGGTTCTCCGCTATAATACCGCCGATAGTATAGCCCCAAAATCCACTGAAGAAAAACAACAGAAATACGAGAAACACAAAGAACTGATCTCTGTCGGCAGTCCACGAGACATAGGCGAGCAACAGATATGCAAAAAGTGCGATGAGAATGTAAACAGGGCTTCGGAAAAATGTGAAAAATGGAAAAATGCCCATTACATACCCTCCTGAATCAGGATGGGAAATAGCTGGTCGAGATTTAGTATCTCGCAAGATATGCGAGGAGATCAAAATTGTGTTTTCGTCCTCAATACCAGCAGCCAAATAGACTGCTTTAGATTTGGATACGCCATCTCAATCTCCCAATGTGAGTTTACTGAACGCTAAAAAAGAAACTCCTGTTTCTCTCGTTGCTGTGGTATCCATGCCCGCCATTTTTGATCCAAAGCCTCAATCCCCTGTGGTATTGCGCGTTCCACGATTTCCCGATTATCGTAAAGGAAATTAAATCTGAGCCTATTCCATATACTCGGTTTCGCCCCCGCTGCCTGATTCATCTCCCAGATTAGATTCTTGAGAATGCTTTGCCCCTCTTTTGATGACATTAGAAAATAAATAAATGACCATGCCTGGGACCGCATTTTGGAATTTTGTTTGTTGAACTGAGATTTAGACAGGGTTAAGAGATCATTTAATGGCATCAATTGATCTTCTTCCAGCCACTCTTGACACGCCTTGTCACGATCGGGTGAAAAACCAATAACCACTTTATCGTCATATACCTCTATCATCTCAAAATACTCTGCTATGCCTTCTTGCAGCCATTTGGGATGCCATAAATGCTCATGCAAGATCGCGTGACTTGCTTCGTGATATATGGTCTTGATGTAACAATTACAACGATCACAATATTGTCCGATCACTGCCTTTTTCTCTCCAACAGCATAATATCCTACCCCAGAACTCGAACCACTATTTTCATCTCGATATTTGATATAATCGTTACGGTCACCAAATATCTGAAACGCAATCTGAAAATTTTTAGATACGTTGAAATCAAAGACATTTTTGTAAATCTTGATCATCATTCGTACGCCGCGTTCTATCTCTTCTTTTTTGCTATCTTCAATTTCGAAATTGTGAAAATTAAGCTGGCATATATTTTGTGTTTCCTGTGTTGTATCCTGGGCTACTGCCACATGAATGCTCAACAGGTATGCCCCCAAAAAAAGAATTATACGTTTCATTTCACATTCCCTCCTGATAAAGTTAAACCACCTGGTTACTAAACCAGATCCTGTGTCGCATAATACCGTTTGAGCCGACTCAATAGGAACCATTGCAGAAAAATAAAACAGACAAAAAGGATCGGCGCTTCATAGGTCAACATCAAATCGGGATATCGGGTACGCATCAGACTGGTAAAACCAGCGATTCCAAAAGACAAAATCATGACCAGGAGCAGAAAAGCCATCCCACATATCTGTCGCCGAGTTCTTTGAAATTCATACAGGTCATATTTGACTTGTAACCACTGCAACATCGGTAACAGAACGACCCACCACCCAAGGACACAAAGTATTCTCAGGGAAATATCTCCTTCAGACACAAACCCGATCTTTGCTCCCGCCAGGATGCCCAGAACACCCAATACCAGAATAGATGCTGCAAAAAAAGAAATATTTTGCAGCAGCAAACTGCTATACCGAATCCACATCCGCTGGGTGCGAGAAAGCGGATAGACGTACCCTTTGTTTAATGAAATAGGAGGAATAAAGAGATACATACAAATGCCGACAAACACTGCGCCGAATATATCCCCTGTGACCTTGGAGTCCAACTGTTCAAAATAAAAAATCATGTGATAAATCGTTTTTAATAGCGTCTCAAAATCGTACGGAGACCGATCCGACAACCCGAACATAGACGTTATCATGCCAATGAAGAAAAACACCATTGCCAATACTGCAGTAAACGCGGAAAGAGGCCATCTCCACCCACCCAGACCAGAACTTTCATACCGCCCAGCACGCAGCCAATTGAAGATGCCTGTACCGATGTGATCGAGATGCCATACCCTGGTACTCACCTTTCGCCTGTTCAATCTATTTTTTTCCCAAATCTCTCGGGTTTGAGGAAAAAGGGTTAAGCGCAGTGGAAGAACGAAAAAAAATGGCTTCCTCCGAAAAGTTGTCTGGTTAAAGGCGAAATAATAAGCTCCAATTGCGATAGCGGATGCGATGAGAGCCAACCCCAACTTTTGTTGCTCTCCAAAAGCGAGTACCTCTTGCCACCAATAGGCTAATGCCAGCCCCAGGAACACGATGAAGGTCCGGCACATGGAAACCAATCTGAGGTGCTGGATACCAAAGCTCCAACCTCCTGAAAAGGCAAATCCGATACAAAAGAGGCTCAGATTCAATAGCAAAATCGTTGACCAGGACGCATTGAGGGGTGCAAACGTCAGCGCAGCCGTCCACGCTATAATGGAAAATAGTCCGACTATTGCCGACCAGATTAGCAGACGCTTGCGAAAATGCGGCAGGGTCCATGTGAGCATCCGATACTGGTTCTCTCCTACCATACTGCCGATAGTCCCGCCCCAAAATTCAATAAAGAAAAACAAAACGAATACAGAGATCCGATCTGCTTGGGAAGACGACAAGACATAGGCGAGCAACAGATATGCAAAAAGTGCGATGAGAATGTAAACAGGGCTTCGCAAAAATGTGAAAAATGGAAGAATGCCCATTACATACCCTCTCGAATCAGGATGGGAAATAGTTGGTCGAGGTTCAGTGCCTGACTGGTGATATCAGCCCGATGAGTTTGCTTGAATTGATCTGCATTGCCCAGTGCTTGATTGACTATCAAATGTGCTTGTACCCCGTTCACTGTTTGCGACAGGATATAAGGTTCAGAAAATCGCTGGGGCAAATTGCTTCCCGTTACTGTCCACTTCGCATAGGTCTGGTGCAGATCGTCCAGCGATTTGTCGGCTTTGACCTTACCTTCGTCGAGACATACGACCCAATCCACGATTTTTTCGATGTCTCGCAGAATATGCGAGGAGATCAAAATTGTGTTTTCGTCCTCAGCCAAAAGTGTCATCAAAAATTTCAACAATGTCTCTCGCGCGATAGGATCCAGGCCACTGGCTGGCTCATCTAAGATCAATAGCTCGGGATGATGACACACTGCCAGAATAATGCCCAGTTTTTGCATGTTACCCGAAGACAGGTTGCCCACGCGCGCGGATGTTTCCAGTTCGAGTTCGCGCAGCAGATGCGCTTCTAGATCGCGGTCCCAGACCTCGTAAAACGAGGCTACATAGTGCAGATGCTGTTCGACGGTCATCCATTCGAAAAATTGATTTTCCTGGTGTACCACACCCATGCGCGAAAGCTCGGTTGCTCCCAATTGATCGCACGCGCGTCCCAGTGTTTTACACGTTCCCTCTGTGGGCAAATACAGGCCAATCATGTGCCGGATTAAGGTGGTTTTGCCTCCGCCATTTCGTCCGATCAATCCAATTACTCGATGCGCCCCAAGAGAGAGCGTTACGGAATTGAGAGCTATGGTGTCACCGAATTTTTTGGTCAAAGATGTGGCTTCAAATACAGATGTCTGGTCAGGTATCATGATTATCTTCCTCCAGGGCATTTAATATGGAGATGAAAAGATCCACGACTTCCGCCCGATCAACCCCTAACTGTCGAACCATTGTTGCCAATTGCGTGAGTTGTGGTTTGAGTTGTGCCAGTTTTTCAGCGTGTACGGTCTGATCTCGTAAGGGTTTTACAGTCAAAGGTCGCCCGCGCCGCCGCTCGACCAATCCCTCTGCTTCCAACAGGCTGTACGCTTTGCTCACTGTCATTGGGTTGAGTCCCAGTCGCCCCGATAATGCACGGGTTGAGAGCAACTCGTCACCCGGCGCGAGCAGCCCGCTGACCACATGAAATTTCACCTGGTCGATAATCTGACGGAAAACGGGGATGCCATTATGATGGTCAATCGAGATCAACATGAGGTATTCTCTTATAGGTGAATTACTGTATTACTAATATAATACACTTGTGTTAAAATGCAAGTTTTTTTTAATGGATTGCACTTTTTGTTTCTACTTCAGGAGACGAAGCAGATTCAACGGATGCCAGACTGCGAGATCGGTTCCTTCTGAGAGGTGGATGGCGCACACGCTGCTTTCTGTTATGATGGCTTCTACATCGGCTTCGCGAAAACTTTCGAAGAGTGGTTCTCCAACAGCCTGCGCGAGTTCGTAACCGAGGGGTCCGACTTTCAGGCCAAATGTTCCCGCCATACCACAGCAGGTGCCTGTTTCGATGAGGGCGACGTCTGCACCGCGCTGGCGCAAGAATGCCATTGCGTGTTCCCCTTCACCCAGAGGACGCTGGTGGCAAGGGATGTGGAATCCAAATGCTCGTCCGCGCAGAGTATCCTGCTCACCATCTGCAATATCGCTTTCGAGCAGGGATAAAAACTCGAAGAATTCATACGTGTGATTGGCGACAGAAACGACATCGTCTGCTTTATCGAGCAATTTGGGGTATGAAATTTTCAGGCAATACGTTGCCGTGGGTTCTGTTGCAACTACTTCATAGCCCTGCTGTATATAGGGCAAGAGGAGATCCACGTTCTCGCGCGCAGTTTTTTTCGCATTTTTCAGGTCGCCGTAGCCGATATAGGGGTATCCGCTGCTTTTCTGAGGTGGGATGATGACCTCGCAACCGAGTGCTTCCAGGCGTTCGATTGCCGCCATTCCCAGGTCGGGGTCGTTGTAATTGGCAAATAGGTCTGTAAAAAAGGCCACTTTGCGAACGGGGTTCGATACGGGAGACGGCCCGCGTTTTGCGAAGCGTTTCACGAGTGTTTTTCGGCTGAATTTGGGTAGCTGGCGCCGCCGATCAATGCTCATTGCTTTTTCCATTACCCATCGCACCAGCCCATTGCCTATCATCCAGTTGGATATGGGGGCTGTCAAACTGCCCATTTTTGCGGCTTTTTCAGCGGCCATCAGCATTTTATTGACGCGCGGATGCGGATTCACTTCGCTGTCGCGGTCTTTTACCCCGGCAATCATCATCGGGATATCGATTTCTGCCGGGCATATTTCTTTACACAACCCACACGAAATACACAGCGGGGCGAAGTCGCCTGCTTTATCTAAGCCGTGAACTTCAGCCGTCCAGGGTATGCCAATCGGCCCGGGGTATATGTACCCAAATGCATGGCCACCGACCACGCCGTAGGTCGGGCAGATATTCATACAGGCGCCGCAGCGGATGCAGTTGAGTGCGTCCGAAAACAGGGGGTCTTCTTGCATCCTGGTGCGACCATTGTCCAGGATAATGATATGCGATTCTCGCGGTGCTCGTCCCTCGCCCTGCCCCAAAGGCGACCTGCCACTCATCCACGTTACATAGGTTGTCGTATGTTGACCGACTGCGCTGACGGGATGTGCCAACATCATTTGCAACGCATCATCTACTGTTTCCACTACTTTTTCGCGTCCCATAATGCAGATGTGTACATCTGGAATGCTCGATACCAGACGGGCATTGCCTTCGTTGGTCTCGATCAGAATTGTGCCCGATTCGGCAACGCCCACGTTCGCGCCTGTCATGCCGATATCGGCGTTGAGAAAAATCGGTCGCAGGTATTTGCGCACGATTTTCATAATCGCATCCACATCGCTGGGGACATCCTCACCTGTTGCTTTTTTGAAAATATCGGCCACTTCAACTGCGGTTTTATGCACAGCGGGAAATACCAGATGGAATGGTTTTTCGTGGACTTTCTGGATAATAAGCTCGCCGAGGTCGGTCTCAATTACTTCTAAGCCCGCGTCTTCCATCGGGTGATTGACTTCGATCTCTTCGCTTGTTAGCGATTTTGATTTTGCCACTGTCCCGGCGTTTTTCTCTGCTGATAGTTTTAAGATATAGTCAATCGCAGCAGCACCGTCTTTTGCGAGAAAGACCTTTGCCCCACGCGATTCAACTTTCGCGGCAAATTGATTGACCAGGTCGTCCAGCTTGTGCAGGCACCGCACTTTGATTTCGCGGACTTCTTTTCGAAATGCCTCTCCTTGTGGCAAAATATCAATTGCCGTGCGCCGTGCATCTCGCGCCCGTTTGACTGCGTTGTAAAGCTGCGTGCGTCTTGGTTTTTCCCGCAGTGCTGTTTCTATTTGAGCATACAGGTTTTCGTATCTTTGGCTTGCCATGTAAAATCCTTTCACACTTTATTTTTTGTACGTTTCCAAACTTTGCCTTCGACCATGTCTCCTTGTCGATAAGAACCGAGAATTTTTACAAAGGTGGCGATTTCCCGCAGATGTTCAATGGCGCGAGCGCAGGGTTCTTGACGGATATGGCCCTCAAAGTCGAGCGAGAAGGCGTATTCCCAGGGTTTGCCCGCAAGGGGGCGGGATTCGATTTTGAGCAGATTGAGGTCGCGCAATGCAAATACGCTCAGACTTTTAAACAATGCGCCGGGCACATTTTTCATGGCGAATACGATTGATGTTTTTGCAGGCATTTGGATGTCTGGGTTTTCAGGTAATAGCGCTTCGGGTGTGACGACCAAAAATCGCGTGTAATTTTGATGGTCGTCTTCAATACCCGCCTGCAAAATTTCCAGGTCGTAATCCCAGGCCGCCTGGGCACTCGCTATAGCAGCCGCATCGCGTGCGCCCGATGCTTTCAATGCCTTCACGGCTCCTGCGGTATCGGAGGTCATAACCGTTTCGGCCTGCGATAGAGATGCCGTGAATTTTGTACACTGAGCCAGTGCAGGTGCCTGGGAATAGATATGGCGGATGTCTTCTAATTTCACTCCTGGATTTACAATTAGATTGTGTACGATGCGCAATTTCAGTTCGCCGATGATCTGTAAATGGTGGGCCGATAGGTGATCGTAATTTTCGTGAATGCTGCCCATTAATGAATTTTCAATTGGTACCATGCCGTGCGTACACTCTCCTTGTGCGACAGCCGCGAACAGGGCTGAAAAATCGCGTTGCGGTACGACTTCGACATCTTTGCCAAAGTACGAACGCGCGGCCATTTCACTGAATGCACCGTGTTCCCCTTGAAATGCTACTATTATCTTTTTTGTATCACCCATTCATTAGCTCCTTTATATGGGATTCGACGCTGCGCGAGAGGCCGCCGAGATCATAACCACCTTCCAGGACAGAAATTAGCCTTCCATCTGTGTGATCTTTTGCGACAGCCATCACGCGCTTTGTCATTTCGGCAAAACCAGATTCTGTCACTTGAGTGGCCGACAAGGGGTCGGACCGGTGCGCGTCAAATCCAGCGGAGATAATGACAAATTGCGGTTTAAATGCGTGCATGGCGGGTAAAAATACGTCGTCGAATATGCGCAAATACACTGCGTCATCGCTGCCTGCGGGCACGGGTGCATTTAATGTGAATCCTTCTCCTGCGCCAATACCGGTTTCGTCAGTCCATCCCGTGCCGGGATAATGGGGGTATTGGTGGATACTGAAGAAGAATACTGAGGGATCGGTTTCTAAAATGTGCTGTGTGCCATTGCCGTGATGTACATCCCAATCTACAATTGCTATGCGTTCCAGGGAATATGTTTCTTGAATATATCGCGCGGCAATGACCGCGTTGCTAAACAGACAAAATCCCATTGCGTGATCGCGTTCGGCATGGTGCCCGGGAGGGCGCACGGCACAAAAAGCCGTGTGTACGCGTGCGTCCATAACCGCGTCAATCGCTTCAAATGTAGCGCCAGTAGCGAGTCGGGCTATGTCAAAAGATAGCGGACAAATCCTGGTGTCGAAATCATCCATATATGTGATGCCTTGCGTACATCGCGCTTTTACATTTGCAATATGCTCGGTCGTGTGTGCTTTTTCTAACCAGGAGGTATCGACGTGTCTGGGTTCGAGTGTTATGAGGTCTTTTGTCAGGCCCGTTGCATCCAGATGGGCATGCAGTGTTTTTAATCGCTCGGGTCGCTCGGGATGCGCGCCTCCCGTGTCGTGTTTTTGAAAATCGGGATGCTGAACCAGTCCTACTTTGTTCATGTTGGGTTTCCTATGCTCTTTCGTTTCAGTGATCAATTACCGCACTGCCGAGGCAGAGGTCGCCATCGTAGAATACGGCGAATTGTCCGGGCGCAATGCCGGAATCTTTTTCTTGCATGGTTACGGATAATTGGTCGTTATCCATTGCTTCGATTTCACAGTTGATCAATTCTGGGCCGTGGCGCAGTTTTAATTGCAGGGCAGTTTTTTCAGGTGGTTCTGCAATCCAATTGGGATTTGTCACGACAAATTGGTTCCGCGATGTATTTTTGTGTCTCGTGGCGTGGGATACAAAGATGATATTGCGCTCGATATCTTTTTTTATGACGTACCAGGGTCCTCCGCTCAATCCCAGGCCATACCGCTGTCCAATTGTGTAATAATAGTAGCCCCGATGGGGTCCCAGAATTTGTCCGGTTTCTCGGTCGATAATATCGCCTTTTTTTTCGCCCAGGTGAAATGCGATAAAATCCGGATATCTGATTTTGCCCAAAAAGCATATTCCCTGGCTGTCTTTTCGCGCTTGATTTGGCAGGTCAAAATCCCGTGCCAGTTGGCGCACTTCGCGTTTCATCATGTTGCCGATGGGAAATAATGCCCGCGCGACTTGTGATTGATACATGCCGGATAAAAAGTAGGTCTGATCTTTGACGGGGTCGGGTGCGCGTTTTAGATGAAAAGTCCCGTTGCGCTGTGAAATCTGTGCGTAGTGTCCGGTTGCCACTTTTTCATAACTGCTGTCTATGTGGTCAAAGAATGCGCCGAATTTGATCCGCTGATTGCAAAATATATCTGGACTGGGTGTGCGTCCGTCGCGCAATTCGTCGAGTGCATAAGATACCACGCGCTCGAGATATTCCGATTGCAGGGAGATTACTTGTAGTGGTACATCGAGTTGATCGCATACGGATCGGACAAACTTCAGGTCTGTTTCCCAGGGACACTCCCCCAAAAAAGTGAGTTCGTCTTCGAGCCATACTTTTAGGTAAAATGCCGTCAGGTCGTGGCCTTCATTTTTTAATATGTTCAAAGCCACTGAACTATCGACACCACCGGAGATGAGAACGGCGATTTTCATGTTTTTGTCTTTTCTTCCTATCACACCAATGCAGGTCCGGGAATGCGGTTCCATTCGAGTTCTTCGCCTTCGCCTTCGTAAATGGGCATCAATGGCGCGATTTTTTGCGCCGCGTCTTCAGACCAGTGATCTGGAATCGGGTGTCGGTTCGCCAGGCGGGCGCGCATGGCTTCGGGCAGTTCGTTATATATCGGGTGATACCATAGTGTGATCACTGTCCGCCGCTGATCCGTTTTGTTGGCGCGTGCACTGTGCAATAACCGCGAATCACCGATGACCAGATCGCCAGCGCGCACGGGAACATCTCGCTCGTCGGGATACGACTGATAGGCCGGATGGTCTGGGTCGGATACGCGCCGCAAATCTTCGGTATGTGCTTCGGGGGCGAGGTCGTGCAGGGGATGTCGTTTTAAGTGCGAGCCTTCGATTAATCTCAGACATCCGTTTTCACGCGAGGTATCTACGAGATAATACATTAAAAACACCTGTTGTGGTAGGGGCTCGTAGCTCACGGGATCATTCCATCCCCACCAATCCTGATGCCAGAATAGGGGTGGGCTGTGTGGGGGTTTGCTAATTACAAAACCGGATGAGAAAGTAGGTTGGTCAAAGCCCATCTCTCGCAGAGCATTGAGTGCTTTTGGCCAGGTGACCAGTTCGGCAAAAAAGTCGTCCTGGTAAATGCTGATCAAACTTCCCGTGGATTTCTGTGCTTCAAAGTATTCGGCATCTTGCGCGTCTAACAGGCGATTGGATGCCTCGTTTGTGCGCTCAACCATCTCGGGGGTGAGCACATTTTCAAATACACAGAATCCATCTTGAATTAACTGCTCGCGTTTGGAATACATTATACCTCCTCAACATTCGGTCAGGCGACGCGCTGTAGCATTTCGTTCACATGGTAGCGCAATCGGCTGTGCTCGTGGTTTTGCATTGTTTTTAACAATGGCAGTACCTGTGTATCGTCAACACAGTTCATGTGTTCCAGAGCAGTTAGCGCGTTGAAGCCGACAAAAGGCTCCTGGTCTTTTAGTGCTGTGAGCAAATCATTGCGGGCGATTTCAGCAGCTTTGCTCCAGATGGTCAATGCGCGCGTGGCATTGTGGCGCACCCAGTCGTCGCGGTCTGAAAGTGCGTTGCGAATAGCGGGTAGCGCGTCAAGAGCCGGCAGACCAATATCGCCCAGGGTATCTGCAGCGGTTGCGCGCACCCAGTCGTCAGAGTGTGTTAATGTATGGACGAGCGCATCTACGGCGTGCCCACCTGCTGCTGATAGTGCTGCGGGAACCCGCTCTCGAAGTGCTTCATCTGGCCCCAGTAATATATCCATCAATGCGGGTACTGCGCGTTTGCCCAATCGTCCCAGCGAGTATGTCGCATTTAGCACGACACCTGGATCGTCGCTGTTCAATTCGTGCATCATATCGTCTATAGAGACGGGCGCGTCATCCCCCCATTCGGGCAGGGGTTCACCGCGCATCCAGCGCCACATAAATTCCCATACGTGGGGATGGCGCAGTAATACGTCGGATGGATGGTCGGGTTCTATCCGGTGTGCAAGGGTGTCGAAATCGGGGTCAAATTCCGATGCGGCATGCCAACTCGGGGCTGTTGGCTCTTCGGTGCGTTTGAATAAAAATTTCATCATATACCGGTCACGGTCACTCGTATTGCTGGATACCCGATGAAATAAATCAAAATGTACGAGTAAGACATCGCCGGGATCGACAACCGCAAATGGGAACTCGTAATCGAACTCATTTTTTGGTTTCGCACTGTAATATTGCGTTCCGGGGATTACGCCAGTGGGCCCCATTTCAATCGGTGTTTGGTGCGGATAACAAATCGCCATTACGGTTCGCGGGCGATGGTGCCGCCGCCACGGTCGGCTCCAGCCGGCAAATCGGCGCGTTGAACCGTCCTGATGAAATGTTCGGCCTTCTGTGCCCGCGGGATTGCGATGGCAATGTCTGTGGCAGTGCATGACATAGGAATCGCCGAGGAGACTCGATAGTGCGCCGACCATTGCTTCGTCGTCAAAAATTTCGCGCAAGCCCGGTGCGGCGTGCAATATGTCATTGCCCGGGTTTCCCTCTGCTGTCGCCTTTTTTGCATCTGCCAAAATTTGTGCGTGGATATGCGGCGCGACATTTGTTTTGATTACGCAATATCCCCGCGCAATAAAATGCAATATCGCCTCGTCGTTTAATAAATGTGATTGATGAACCACTGTTTGCCTCCTGTTAAAAATTTTCTTGTAAGTTTGTTGATTAGGGATTAGAAACCAATTTACCGAATTTGCAAGCGATATTGAGCAAGTTGTTTGTAAAATGAATCCCCGTCCCCTGCTGCTTCTGCGTGCCTCCTCTAAAGCAAGTCAAATGGGGTTATGATACCCACGAGGTCTCTTTCTTTATTTATAACAACTGCTGCTTTTCCTTCCATTTTGTTTAGAGCTTTTTTTTTGCTGTCGTTTAGTTCCACTATGGCTGCTTTTTTTATTTTCAGTTTATTGGCTACTTTGGCTATTGCATCTTCTACTGTCTCCTTCCGTCCCTTCCATCCTGTGTTCGCCAAATATTCTGCTAAGTCCGCGTCTGCTAACATTTTCCATTCATTTTCTATTTTTAGGGGTAGGTATGAGAAAGAATGTGTCAGCATCAGTCGCCTGCACTCTCCCAGCCTCTGCCATTTGTAGGTTCGTACTACCTCTTCTTGTATATATGCTTTCACGTCCTTCTCTGCACCGCTTGCTGCCATCAGGGTGTCCTCCAGATAGATTCCTACTACGACTGCTATTCTCGCTGCTGCCCGTGCTGTCACTCCCGTGTGTGCCTCGTCGTTTCTCGCTTTTCTTACCTCTTCCAAGAGGTTTTCAAATGTGCTCTCAAAGGGCCCCTCTTCTGCCTCATATTGTCCTTGGCCTGTTGTTGGGTGACATTTTTTTACAAATTGTTGAAGTTCTGCCTCCACATTTCTCAGTCCTGTTCCGACCTTTTTCTCGTTTTTCGTTATTGCATTTCCCACTGCCTCAATTGCCTGCGCTATTCCTAACCAGTTTTCTCCGTCTTCCAAGACCTGATATCTTGCCTTTTGCAATCTTTTCCGCAGTTCTAAGCATTCCTCCTTTTCTGGTCTTCTTATATTCACTTTACATTCTCCATCTTGATCTGCCTTCTCAAACCAATCCTGTTCAGGCGACTCGCCGTTCATATACTACTTCTCCTTCTTCCAGCACCTTGTGAATCATGGAGTATGGATTGTTGCGCTGTTCGGCAAAGACTTGAGGAGAGCGAATAATTACATCAACGGGCAACACGAAATGCTCGGCAATTGCTCGACGAATAGGATTGCCGTGCTGGCGTCGTCCTGTATCTGCATGCATCACGACCAGCAGATCCAAATCGCTGTGCTCGTTAGCCTCTCCGCGTGCATGGCTGCCGAAGAGAATGATTAGCTCCGGATCAAAGCGTTCGACAATCAGTCGCGTTATGGCCTGGATGGTGGCTCGGTCAATATGGGCTTCAATCGTATTCATCAAATCCTCTTACACAGTGTTGATAGAAATTTGCAAATAGCAAGTTTCCACCCTATTTTCATATCTATCCGTATTTTTTTACAACACACCCCAAGAGGCACAAATGAAAATCACGGCTATTACCTGCGATATTCTCTCTACCGCTCACCAGCAGGGTGCGACGCGATATGAAGATACCGTTGGATTAAAATTTCCGCAAGTCGCGCCCCAATCCACACAGGTCTTTTCCGGCAGAGCCGATACGCGACACCTGTGTGTCTATCCCTCGGGGCGATCGACAGCGCTTGTTCGCGTGCGTACAGATAACGGTATTGAGGGCATTGGCGAAGCCCACGCCCCGGCTGCGCCTCGCGTTGTCAAAACGATTGTAGAAGATCTGTTAAGCCCTGTTCTCATCGGGGAGGACCCGCGCTCACAGGACGTTTTGTGGGAACGCATGTTTTCGACGATGCGCCTGCGCTCCCATACGCAGGGGTTTACGCTGGAGGCGATTGCGGGGGTCGATATCGCACTTTGGGATATACGCGGCAAATACTACAACGAACCTATCTATTGTTTGCTTGGCGGTCCTTACCGCTTGCAAATTCCCGTGTATTCGTCGGGTACGCCGGGCCAGACTGTTGAATCTCGTTGCGAGGGGATTGGAAAGGTTTTGGACGATGGTTTTTCTGTTGTGAAAACGTCCTGTGGTCGCGGGACGATAGACGAACAAATGCACGTTGTCCGCGAGATGTCCCGCGCTGTTGGAGATCGCGGCAGGCTTCTGGTTGACGCGCATGGCGGGTACGATATTAAAGACGCCCTCCGCTTTGTCCGGTTGCTTGAGGATCTCGGCAATGTAGAATGGTTTGAAGATGCACTGCTTCCCGAAGACCATCAGGGGTATCGACAGCTGACCCAATCGACTTCTATTCGAGTCGCTGTGGGGGAGACAGATTGCAACCGCTATGTTGTGCGAGATCGTTTGCTGAATAAAGAGTGCGATCTCGTTCTTCCCGATGTCTGCCGGGCTGGGGGTATTTCTGAAACTTTGCGTATCGCACAATTAGCCGATGTTTTTGGCGTGTCATGGGCGTCCCATGTGAGTACCAGTACTCCTATTCACCTTATGGCGGGTCTGCATGTTGGCGCTGCTACCCCCAATTGCTTTATCTCTGAATGTCCCAGCGGTTTTGCGCGCGGTCCTTTTGGCAACTGCCTTCTTGTAGAACCTTTGTCGCTTGAAAACGGGCATATTACTTTCACAGAAAAACCCGGTCTCGGTATTACTCTTAATGAAGACGCTGTTGCCGAACTGATTCTGTCTTAAACAAAAACTGCCGCGCAATAAACGCGGCAGTTTTCCAACATAAGCTATGGGCAAAAGACGATCTGGATCATCCCATATATTACTTAAAAAATCTCCTAAGACGCCAGACTTTTTTAACAGTCGGTTTTAGAGGATTATTGATTGCGAATAGCGAATAAGAGTTATTCAGTTAAAAGTATATTCTCCCCTCTAACAGTAATGTTTGGATTCGGCAGGATGGATGAACTCGTGATCTGTGCCTCACCACCGATAGGCAAGTCGAACATTACTTCGTAACCCTCTTTAATTAAAATACTTGACCATGAACCAATCTGGCTACCGTTCTGAATAGCTCTTGCAAGATAATAAGCTGACACATTTTTGCCCGGCGCAATCTCTATTCGCGCGTGACCATTTTCATCAGTGGTCGCAGACCATTCATAATTTGCGGCCTGCCCTACAATAGAACGCGAAAACTCTATTCTTATACCGCTTACGGGCGTGTTACCTTGTCGCACAGTAACGTTCATAATAGCCTGTGCCCTGTTTTCGCTTACAAGCGATGAGTTTCCATTTTTCCCAGTTGTCTCTGGAGTTACCACCTTTCCAACGGAACAGCCATCAGCACCACACGATGCCAACCTTGCCATGATAAGTAGTGCTATTACACCTTGAATATTTCCGAACATAGTAACCTCCTTGGAATTTTGGAATCAATTAAGCACGTCTAAAGATAATATAATAAATTCCGTAACGTCAATGATTGACTTGAATCTACTGGTAATTTTCCAAAATTAAAGAATAATACTATTGCTCTGACGTTGCAACCCCAAAAGTTTGTCCTAACATTCAAAATTTGTCCCAGTGTTCATTTTTTAATGTGGTTGGATTATCTCTATACTTCCCTTTGCAATACTGTGAACAGTTTTCCATAGATGTTTAAAAAAAGTGCCGTTCACGCAGATTAAGGTATCTTACATCTTCGGACCTCTCCCACCTGTGATTGCTTCTTACTTTCCATCTGGAAAAACCAAAAGAGTCTCTCAAAGCGCGATACTGACCGCCTTTGCCCCCGCTTTTGCCTTTTTGCGTGCTTCTTGTAGTGACGCGCCTCTCGCAAGGACGACTCCCATTCGCCGTTCTCCCTGTACCTCGGGTTTGCCAAATAAGCGGATCTGTGTATCCGGTGCGGTGAGTGATGCGCCCAGGTTGCCGTATTTCACTTGTTGCGAATGCCCTTCCACCAGGATGACATACGAAGCTGCCGGGCCGTGGTTTTTGATATTTGGAACTGGCAATCCCAAAATTGCCCGCGCATGCAGGGCAAATTCAGACAGGTCTTGCGATATCATGGTTACCATGCCCGTGTCATGTGGGCGAGGTGATACTTCGCTGAAGTAGATGTCGTCGCCTTTTACAAATAGCTCCACTCCAAAAATGCCGCGTCCACCCAGCGCGTCGGTGATGGCCTTGCCCATCCGTTGTGATTCTGCAAGTGCCGCCTCGCTCATTGGCTGTGGCTGCCAGGATTCGTGATAGTCGCCATCTACCTGTCGATGTCCTATTGGCGCGCAAAAACTCGTGCCTCCTTCGTGGCGCAGGGTCAATAGTGTAATTTCGTAGTCAAAATCCACAAAGCCTTCCACGATGACTGCATCTGCACCCCCTCGCGCACCTTCTTGTGCATAGGTCCACGATTTTTCAGCGTCGGCCATGTTTTTGACGGTGCTTTGCCCTTTGCCCGATGAACTCATGATTGGTTTGATTACACACGGTACGCCGATTTCTCGGACTGCTGCGCGGTATTCTTCTAAATTCGACGCAAATCGGTAAGGCGATGTTTTTAATCCCAGTTCCTCGGCGGCCAATCTGCGAATGCCCTCGCGGTTCATTGTCAGTCGGGCTGCTCTGGCTGTTGGGATTACTGTGAATCCTTCTTTTTCCAATTCGATGAGTGTGTCTGTGGCGATTGCCTCAATTTCGGGCACGATTAAGTCGGGTTGTTCTTTTTCTATGACTTCGCGCAGGGCATCCCCATCCAGCATGGTGATTACATGCGACCGATGCGCTACCTGCATTGCGGGCGCATTGGCATAGCGATCTACGGCAATTACCTCAATGCCATAGCGCTGTAGTTCAATTACAACTTCTTTTCCCAATTCGCCAGAGCCACACATAAGTACTCTGGTCGCAGTTGGTGAAAGCGGTGTTCCAATGGTCGGCATAGATTCCTTTCATTATCCGCTTAGCACGACAATCTCGCGGTCGCTTCCCGACAAGGGGAGATCAACCCAGGCTGCGTTCTGTTTATGAGAAGCGTGGAAAGCGACAATGGCTTCGAGTGTATGAATGGCTTCTTCGGCATTGTAGGGAAATGGCGCGCGATCATCCAGATAGGCTACGATTTCCGATACGGCGCGATCCATTCCCGAAACGCCATCTTCATGAGGCGGCCATTGTTCTGTCTCACCAGTCCAGTATTCAAGTGTGACGCCTTTTGCCTCAATAATTGCTCGTCCTTTATGCCCGTTAATTTCCATTCGCGGTGGTGCTGCGGAATAATCGGGTGCGCTCACTGTCACCATCAGCCCGCCGTCCATACGCATCACACCCGAACCGCCCGGATCGCGAAATGTCTCGCCGCGGCAATCTGGCTTTCCCGCCAGATCAAGCGTTGCAGAAACCGATTGGACGCGATGCCCGGTAAGCATTAAGAGCGCGTCAATTACATGTGTCCCCACATTGCCCAATCGCCCCGTCGGCCATTGAAGGGTAGCGGAAATAAGCGTGCCCAGTTCTCCATCGGCAATTAGCGCACGAAGTCGGCGGTAATTGGGATCAAATCTTCGTTGATGGTTAAAGACCAATAACCCGTGCTTTTGAGCCTCGAGCATGTGCTGGGCATCTACCACCGTGGTTGCCGCGGGTTTTTCGCAATAGATGACGGGAATTCCGTGTTCGGCACAGGCTATGGCAATTTCCGCGTGGGTAGGAGTATAGGTCGCTACACTGACAATATCGAGTGCTTCGTTGGCGATCATTGTACGCCAACTCTCATAAGTTATAGCACCCGTGCGTGTTTCAAAGCGCTCGCGTCGCCCCTGGTCGCGGCTTGCACCGGCCACGAGGTCGATACGCGGATGGTTCTGATACGCAAAGGTATGCGTGCCATCCATACTGTCCACGCGCTGACCCAATACATCACCTGAAACCTGATCAGCACCGCCGATCATCCCCAGACCAATTACCGCGGCTCGGTATGTTTTAGAAGACATTAGTACTCCTGTTTCGCAATCCAATTGATAACGGTCTGAATCATGGCGGGTGTTGCGTCATCGCTGAATACGTGATCTGCCCTGTTCAGGATGACCAGTTCTTTTGGTTCGTTGGCTCGCTCAAAGATCACCTGAGAATCCTCAATGGGCACCACGTCGTCCTCTGTGCCGTGTACGAGTAACCATGGAACCGAGATTTGAGATGCGCGATTTACGACAGTGTCAATCGCCGTTAAGTCGTCCATATACGCGCTGGATAGCGGGCAATCCGGGTCGTCCCACATGTTGCCTTTGTCGGGGGTGACATCTCCAAACTCGCGCTGTGCAAATCCCTTTGTATCTACCATGCCCGCCAGAGAGATGAGATGCTGAATGCGCGCATCTGTGCCCGCCCGCAATACGCCTACGGCACCTCCCATACTGTGCCCGGCGTAACAGATTGTATATCCGTCTAATGCGTCCAGGACTGAACCCAGATCATCTACTTCTTTTGTTATGGTCGCATCCTCAAACCGACCTTCTGAGTCCCCATTGCCAGCAAAAGAGAAGCGCAGAACATTGAATCCTTCGGCTTCCAATGCCTGTGATAGCGCGACTAAAAATGGCCTGTCTTTGTTGCCGGTTACGCCATGGCCTAAGACGACGATGTGTTTGCTTTCGGGATTTCCACAGGGAAAAGCATAATCCAGTTTTTCACCGTTTTTATTTCGGATTTCTTCAAACATGATTTTCCTTAAACCTTTCAAATCTTCAGTTGCGGATCGTTCTACTCAGGTGCTCTGTCAAATTCGAGTTTTACTACCATTACGGTGTTGGTTAGTTCATTCACTGGCAGGTTTTGCAACCGCAAATAGGGTTTGTGCTCTATGTGATTGGTCGGCACCAAATCCACTGTGAAATCCACAGGTTCACCTGTGTTTAGCAATGTCGCTTTCTCTGGTGCGATTGCAATTGGGTCGAGTTTTACGCCGCTTGTTCGCGGATCGTTTACCAGATGTACATAAATCACATTGTCTCGGCGCATCAATAATATATCGCGATTGCGCGTTAAGTGCGACGCGGGTTCTACGTCTTTAACCGCTTCTTCTACTGCGCGATACCATTTTCCAATGCGCTTCAAAATGAGCTGCGCTGTCTCTGGAATCGTTCCGTCGGATTTGGGGCCTACGTTGAGCAAATAGTTTGCGTCGCGCGCGAGATACCGATCGATGCTCCGTATCAAATGGCGATCTGTATAATAATCCTCATCTACCCGATAGCCCCAGCTTTCGCTTCCCACGGATTGACACGCTTCGGTCAGCCGATCAAATGACTGCTGGGTATCTATGCCTTGTTCGTAATCGCGCTCGGGCGTGCCAAAATCACCGGGATCAAATCCCCGATTGTTGATTACTGCCGCAGGTTGTAGCGACCGAATCATCGTGTTGACGGATGGATCGAAGAGTTCATCCACATTCATATCCCACCAGAATGCGTGCAATTTTCCGTAATGCGTACACAACTCCCACACCTGCGCCTTCAGAAATTTCAGATATTTTATCAAATCGGGATCATCTCCCGGCTTGGGTTGAGGCAGTTCGTGATGCCGTCCCTGATTGGGGTAATTGGGGTGGTGCCAGTCGGCAATTGAATAATAAAAGCCCAGTGGGAAATCGCGCTTGTGACACGCATCGGCGAGCATTGCCATCAGGTCTTTTCCGTACGGCGTATTCATTGTGTTAAATGCCGTATGTGATGTGTCCCACAAGCAAAATCCATCGTGGTGTTTGGTCGTGACGATGATGTATTGCATCCCGGCTTCTTCTGCGAGATCTAACCACGCATCGGGATTGAAGTTTGTGGGATTCCACTGCTCGGCCAATTTTACGTATTCATTTGCGGGCATACGTCCGCGCCACTGGTGCTGTTCTTGCCATCCGGGGATCGCGTAAATTCCCCAATGCACAAATAGACCAAATCGCTTTTCCAAAAACCAATCGCGTTCATCGCCAAATTGAGTTGCCATTCGCTACCTCTAATTTCTATTTCTTCTTGAGGGCCAATCTCCGGAGACTTCTTCAAATGGCGCAACCGGTTCATAAGCCTCGTCGTAATCCCCACCGTTGTGGCTGGCCTCGCAGGAGCGGAGCCATTGGCGCAGGGTCTCGCGCGTTTGCCCCATCCGCTCGCGTTGCTCATTCGCCAAATTTGTCGTTTCTGCGCGATCTTCAATCATATCAAAACACAAATCTTCGCTGCCATTGCCCGATAGGTTGGTCAAACATTTATACCGATTGTCGATCATTGAGATGGTTGGGGCGTCAAACATCGCGGCTTTTGGGCTGATGAACCGATATGGGATGGGGACGGGACGTTCTGTCATATTTCCTTCAATCACCGGTAGCAGACTGATTCCGTCAATTGGTCGATCATCGGGCATTTCATATCCCATGACCTCGGCGATTGTTGGGAAGTAATCCAGTGTGCTGCACGGCATTTCCACCACGCGCCCGGGGCCTGCATGATTCGGCCAGTGCAATAGCGCGGGTACGCCCACGCCGCCGTCAAATAGAGACCGTTTTCGCCCGCGCAAGCCACCTGTTGATCCCCGGTTACGACCATCTTGACCCGTGCGGCCTTCTGGCCCGTTGTCCGAACAGAACCAGATCATCGTGTTATCGGCTACGCCCCATGCTTCCAGAGTATGATATAATCGCCCTACCTGATCGTCTATCGCGGTGATACAGCCGTAATAGTGTTGCTCATCTTCGCTGTATTCGGCGTACATCGCCCGATACTCTGGACCGGCAACGACCGGGGTATGCGGCGCGTGGAACCAGATTGTCGTAAGGAACTGTTCGCCATTTTCAACAGCCTGTTCAATGAATGGAATTGCGCGATCCATCAATACCCGGGAATCGCATCCCGACAGATTTTCCGTTGCCAGTTTTCCATTTTCGTAATACGGAGATGCCCAGGGTTGGTCCAAACGCTTTCCGGTCTTTTGATTGATGTCCAGGGTTGGATCCCATGTGGGAACTGCGTACTCCGTGGCAAAAGATGCATCGTAATCTCGCTCCCACGGCGGGGCGTAATTGCGCGCTGGATTGCGACCGGGCTTGCCCGAAAAATTTGGGTCCAGCGTTCCCAGATGCCATTTGCCGAAATGTCCGGTCGCATAGCCGAAGGATTTCAACATCCGCGCCAATGTTATTTCCTGTGCGGGTAAGTGCCCGCGATTGGCGTGTGTTACGCCATATCGAAAATAATGTCGTCCGGTCAAACACGTCCCCCGCGTGGGGGAACACACTGGTCCTCCCGCATAAAATCGCTTGAATCGGATCCCATTGTTCGCCAGCCGATCCAAATTTGGGGTTTTAATCACTTCATTTCCGTTAAATCCCACATCGCCATATCCCAGGTCGTCGCACATCATTAAAATTATATTGGGGGTGCTCATTCTTTTTAGCCTCCATAAACTACGGGTGGAAAATAATTATCTGGTGGCAATGTATTGGGGGCCAGCCTCAGGGGATCTGTGACTACATGCTTTTTCCCAGTGTATTTCGCTGCCGCATCGATAAAAATAATCACGTATCCCACCCGCCAATCATCGGTTTGATTTGGCCCCGCGGTGTGAAATGTCATTCCGTGGTGAAATGTACAATCCCCCGCCTGAAGCGGATGCGTTACTCGGGTACGCCACGCAATTTCTGGCGCGAATTCCCGCCATGCCTCTTGATTATTTGTCGCCATGTTCGGCACATCTTTCATTTCGTGCGATCCCTGTACAAATGACATACACCCCATCTCTACAGGTGTATCCTGTAGCGCGACCCACGCCGATAGGGCATTGGAATTGCGATTATAGGGCCATTTCACCAGGTCTTGATGGAATGCCGTTGGCACCTCGAGTTCTGGCATTTTTGCCAAAATGTGATCGTGCCAGATCCGCAAACGCACACCCGCAATTTTCTCTGCGACTGCGGCGACGTTCGGGTGTTGCGTCAATTCTCTCAATACTTCGTCTTCCCGCCATACATTCACTTTTTGATTAAATGGCCGGTTTGGATCCTTTGGCATTGCCTCCAGTATATCCAGCGATGCCTGACGGAATTTCGCCACTTCATCCGGCGAGATAATCTGCGAAATTTTTATCACGCCATCGCGTCGGTATGTTGCCAGCATTTCATCTGTGATATCTGTTGGTGTCATGATTTTTTCCTTTTAGCGGTACTTACCCGCGCTTTGCGAGGATATTATCCCAGGGTTCTATCCCACAACGCTCTGCCCAGGCGTCGTAAATTGCCGCGAGTTCGGATACTACATCGGGATTTTCATTTGCCAGATCGTCGAGTTCCGATCTGTCGGCTTCAATATCGTATAGCTCCCAATCGCCCGGGTAGCGCTTTACCAGTTTCCATTTTCCCTTGCGAACCGCGCCATTGCCTTCGTGTTCCCAGATTAGATATTCTTTGCCGTTGTCCCGGTTGTCAAAGATCGGCGTTAGCGACGTGCCTTCCAGCGACAAAATATAGTGTCCATTATAGGTCTCGGGATACTCGGCGCCCGCTACATCGAGACAGGTTGCCATGACATCGGTAAGCTGGCCGGGTTGCTCGCGCAATGCGCCGCCGTCTGTTACGCGATCGGGCCAATGTACGATAAAGGGCGTTGAAATGCCGCCTTCGTGAACCCAGTGTTTGTACAGGCGAAATGGCGTGTTGGATACGTTAGCCCAGGGTACGCCGTAGCTTTGATACGTGGTTTCGTCACCCGGCATTGTGTTTGGGTCGTTGCCGCGTTGGACTGGGCGACCATCGCGCGTGGTGGGCGGTGCAATTGCGCTGCGTCGCATGCTACCTCCCAGTTCTTCGGCACATCCCCCATTGTCAGCCAAAAATACGATCAGGGTGTTGTCCAGTTGCCCGGTCTCTTCGAGGGATTGGACGATGCGCCCAATTCCCTGGTCCATGCGGTCAACCTGCGCGGCATAAACCTCCATGCGCCGCTGCTGCCACGCCTTGTGATCGGCTTCTTCCCAGGGCACCTGAGAGGGGTCGCGGTCGCTCAATCCCCATTCGGGTTTCAATATGCCCATTTCGCGCATGCGCGCCAAACGCTCTTCGCGCAGTTGATCCCATCCCCCGGCAAATCGACCTTTGTATTTTGCAATATCTTCATCATGCGCGTGCAAGGGCCAATGGGGTGCGGTATATGCGGTGTATAAAAAGAATGGCTGATCCCCGTTTGCCTGCACGTGTTCGCGGATATAATCCGCCGCCTGATCGCTGATGGCATCGGTGAAAAAGAAATCTTCTGGAAATTCATCCACTGTAATTTGCTCGTTGTCCCGCGTGAGTGTTTGCGGCTTCCAATAATTGGCGGCACCGGTAATGATGCCAAAAAAGCGATCAAATCCGCGCTGACAGGGCCAACTGTGTTTGGGGCCATCCGCATCTGTATGCCGCGTGATATGCCATTTGCCACTCATATAGGTCGCATATCCCACTGTTTTGAGCACTTCGGCAATGGTTACGCTTCTAAAGTTTAGATCGCCCCGATAACCTTCGTATTCCCGGTCATCCATCATGTGCCCTACACTGGCCTGGTGAGGATGCAATCCCGTGAGCAACGATGCCCGCGTGGGACAGCACCGCGCTGTGTTGTAAAATTGGGTGAGTCGCAACCCATTGGCAGCAAGTCGATCTAAATTTGGCGTGTGGATCTCACCTCCGTAACATCCAATATCAGAATAGCCCATATCGTCGTTCATAATCAGCAAGATATTTGGTCGCTCTGCCATTCGGGAACTCCTTGTGTGAAGAGATTAAAAACGATCAGCGAATTGAAAATACAAAATACCAGGTCTTTTCACAATGCCCGCGTGCAGGGGGTAAAAAACAAAAGCCGATGAACTGGCTGATGTCCAGGCCAGTCATCGGTTGTATGCGATAACCCGAGTTGTGATTGCGGCAAGGATGCCGCTCCAATGGCGTCATTTTTCTGATCTGCGTATCGCGTCATCGAGTAGGAGGGAAATCCTTTTCCCGACTTTCTCAAGTGCGATCAAACGTAGAGTATTACACCCAAAGTTAGCAACCACAGCGCGCAAGCGGTCAGAAGAGGGAAATCACCCAATACGGTGGAGGTGGGATTGCCGCCTCCATCTTTTTTGTAGATGAGATAGAGGTAGCGCAGCATACCATAGACCACAAAGGGTATGGTGAGGTTGAGGTATTTGGTGCCGAGTTTTTCAATGACTTCGGGCGACATGGTATAAAGCGCGTATGATACCAGTGCGCCGGCTGTGACGATGGCGATCATCTGGTCGAGAAATTGTGGGGAATATTCTTCGAGGATGCGGCGGTGGGTGCTGGCATCTCCTTCGAGCAGGGCGATTTCATGCCGGCGTTTGGCAAAGCCAAGAAAAAGAGCCAGTAGCATGGTACAGAGGATGAACCAGGAGGAGATGGCGACCTGAATCGCCACTGCACCGCCGATGGCGCGCAGAAGAAATCCCGCGGCAATGATCATGACATCGAGGATGACGATGTGTTTCAGGTACAGCGTATAGGCGATGTTCAGTACTGCATAGATCAGAAGAACGAGGCCAAAATGGGGATGCACATAAAATCCCCCGATCAGAGCGCTCAGGGCGAGGAGGACAGCTGCGATGGCGGCGACGGAGATACGCAACGCACCCGAGGCTATCGGGCGATGGCGTTTCAGGGGATGCTGGCGGTCGTTTTCCCTGTCTCGAATGTCGTTAAAAAGATACGCTGCGCCAGATATGAGGCAAAAACAGAGAAAGGCCAGGCTGCCTTGCAGGAGGTCGTCGGGTTCAAAAATGCGTTTGGTAAAAACGAGTGCGGCCAGCACAAAGACATTTTTGACCCATTCGCGCGGGCGCATCGCGTGGATGAGTTGCAACATAAGCGTTAAAATAGCGAAAAGTGCCCCGCCTTATAACACAGGCGGAGCACTGGATTGCGAGTAAGACAGGTGGCTTTACAATGACAGGCCAAAATAGAATCGCATCCCACTTACCTCTTCGATGATGTCAGGGGCATTGCGGGCTGGGACTTCGAGTTTGGTGGGACGGGCGACGATGAAATAGCCGAACATGGGTAAGCGGTAATATGAAAATATCTGGAATCGGATTTCGGCGCCGTAGTCGAATAGGAAAGAGTTTTTGAATTTGTCCCATCGCCCACTGTGTACTTCTTCATTTACGTCAAAAATATCGCCGATGCTGGCGGCATTGGATGTGCCTCCAAACTCAAAGAAGAGCGAGGCGTAAACTTTGTCGAAAAAGATGGGCGGCAGTTCCGCGCCGATGTGCTTAAAGATGGGCAGGGTTAGCGTAGTCCGACCAAAGAGGGCTTTGCCGCCTGAGATTGTGAAATATGGATAGCCGCGCAAGGTGCCCAGACCACCGAGATAATAGCGCAGGGGATAATAGAATACGCCTTCGAATGTGCCGCCTTCTTGTTGTACTTCTTTGACATAGCTGTCTTTGTAGGCTCCAAAGACCTGTAGGGCGAGTGTTGAGCGGCCGACGAGCGGGATAAATTCGTTGAGGGAGGCGATGTATTCGTTGTATCCCACATTGACTTTATCGCCTCGGAAAAATGCGGGTGATAGGTCTTCGCCGATGGGGTCTGGGGTAAAATCCGCATTCAGATCTGGCGTGCGGGCCAGTGAATCTATCACGGTTGCATTGATGCGCCGATAGCGGAAGGACAATGCGCGCCCGCCCGATGGGTTGATGTAGAGGTCCGTTGCGGGTTTGAGGGTGATGTAGCTCCAACCGGCCATCCATTCGTTACTTTTGAAGAAATCGAGTTCTTTATAGAGAAAGTCGTCGAGAATGGTTTCTTGCGATGCATAGCCCGGACCGGGGATCTGATCGGTGATGTCTTCAATATCACCGGTCCCCAAATTGGTCTGAAAGACGCGAGAGCTGTCGTGGAGGACCTGGACGGCGTGCAGGTTCTCAGAATACTTGCGGTAGCCATAAGCCAGGCTGAAATAGTGTCCGCGGCCTGCCCCCATTTCGGCGCCTATCGTAAAGTCGGAGAATACATCCTTAAAATCGTCTTCTTCTGTAACCGTGAGGTCTAAGTGCTGCGTAACATTGGGAATCAGAACCTGTTGCCCCTCGTCGTTTTGGGTGATCAGTGTGCCGCTGAGTGTATCGCGCACGACCTGGACAGTACCCAAATCCACGATGCTGTTGATGGTTTGCCTGCTGCCTCCAAAGAAAATGCGGGGGACATACGCGCTTTGTTCAGATAGAATGGGGGTGAGGCTGTTCTGGTAAAAGAAGGCAAATTCCGAGTTGAAGTCTTGTTGTCGTTTGAAGTTTTTGCCGATCAGGGCGGTGGATACAAAGACGTCGTTGCCGAGCAGATCGCCCCAGGCCCATTGAACACCCGCGCTGATTTGATCCAGGCCGAATCGGTTGCCGATAAATGTGGGCCCCAGCAATGCGATGGGGGTGATCCCGTAAGAGACGAGGCGCGTGGAATACCGCCCGATGTCGTGAAGGTCGGTGATGGATTTGCCGGTATAAATCTCGGCATAGTCTCGCTCAACACTTTCGGGGGGATCAACGGCAATGGCTTCGGACAGGGGTATGCTATAGAGGTTGTAGTTCGCTGCGTGATACCCCACGTAGATCACATCCTGTGCATCTGGAGAAATAGTGGGCAAAAACGCGCCGCCCACAACATTGGTCAGTTGCTTTTGTTCGCCGGTCGCCATGTCGTGGGTGTAGAGGTTGAAGATGCCCGTGCGGTCTGAACTGAAGACAAATCCGCTGCCATCGGGTAGCCAGACGGGATCGCGTTCGTCGGCTGTGGAGTGTACGATGGCTTTGAAGTTGGCATTGTTGGCATAGGCGAGGCTGTCGGGGAATGCTTTAAGGCTGTCGGCCTTTGCTTGCTGGAGGCTGTCGAGTTGTGTGTCAACTTCTTCTTTTTTTAGCGAACGCCTGCCCTCTTTCTTTTTCCAGGTTGTGGCATCCACGTCGATGATGGCAATGTCGCGGTCTTCGCCCGTGCGGAATACGCTGAAGAGCAGGTGTTTGCCATCGGGCGACCATTTTGGGCCAAAATACTGTGTGGCGTCGTTGTTATGTGTGAGGTATCGCACATCGGTACCGTCGATATTTACAAGGCCGATGTTGGCTGTGCCGTCTCTCATGGTTACAAAGGCGATTTGTTTGCTATCGGGTGAGAGGGTGGGGTCTTTGCCGCGCAATCCCACGGTGACACGGCTTTCTTTTTTGGTTTTTAGGTCATACGTGAAGATGTCCCAACGCGCACCTACGGCTTTGATGTACATCAGGCTGTCGCCGCTGGCTGTCCAGACAAAGCGATTATCGACGCGGTCGGCTATTTTTTTAATTTTTTTTGTGGTCAGGTCCATCACTTTGAGTTCGGTGATGAAATAGTCGCTGTCGTCGTTGGAGATAAAGCCCAGCTTATCGCCTTGCGGGGAATAGACCGGGTGATAGTCCAAATTGCCCCTATCGACGATCAATTCGCCTTCGCGTTCGCCGGCTTCCTGGATGTCGCTTTGAACCGCGCTGTATTGTTCTCCAATCTGCGTTTTCCAGTCGCGATAGAGTTGTTTGGCCGATACGCCTGTGGCTTTTTTGAGTGAGGAGTTGAAGTTGATAATGGGTCTGTGTTCAAAAATTTGCCTGACAACATTGGGTCCAAAGCGTTCGCCAATGTAGTTGAGCATGGCAAATCCCTGATTATAGACCATTTCGCCGTGATAATTGCCCTTGCCGCCGAGTTGCCCCATGCTGGGTAGGGAGAGCAGATCATTTTCGAGCGCGGCCATGCGCAGGAGCATATCGCGGTGTGTGTCCCAGCGGTCGTCGCCGTATTGGGAGGCTTCGTATTGTGCGATGCCTTCGGCAAAACCCGAACTGACGGCGAGGTGATACAGGCCGAGTGTAAAGCTGAAATCGGGATTTTCATTGGCGCGAGAGGCGTTGATGATGCCAATTTGGAATGGCAGGCCCTTATAGGCGGCTTTCAATGTTACGATGTGGGTGAGTTCGTGGACAAAAACATTGCGTACCCAGTCGCTGGTGCCGCGGATTTCCCAGTCGATGGGATTGGTCCAAAAGTGGATGTAATTGGCGCTGTACACAGCAAAGGCATTGCCCAAATAATCCGCTTGATCGTCAACGACGACGTGGATGGGTGCAATGCGATCGACAAAGGTGGGGTAATGGCGCATGAGATTCGATAGAATTTCATCGCAGAAATCGGCAATGTGACGAGCGGTTTTTTCGGCAGTAGAGAAGTAGATATTGAAATATCTGGTGCGGATCATTTGAGCGCCAGCCGTACGCAGTCCCAAAAGCGATGGGAAAAAGCCGTCGGCTGTTTCGGGTTTCCAATAGGTGTAGCTTTTTTGATCGGGAGACGGACGGTTCAGCAGGGTATTGGCCAGGTCAACCCCAATGGCTTTGGCAGGGCCTAAAGAGGGGGGCTGTGCCTGAGCGGTGTGGGATATGAGGCCGATGAGACACAGCAACGTTAATATTCTTAAGACCTTCACTTATGACTCCTTAAAATAATGGGTGGTTAGGTACGCAGGTTCGGCGCCGGCGTATTAATTGTGTCGCAAGATACAGGCCACGCTGTGGCCGGGTTCTATGTCTAAGAGTGCTGGTTTGTGGTGGGCGCAGTCCGGCGTTGCTTCGGGACAGCGCGGATGAAATGCACAGCCCGAAGGGATGTTGACCGGGCTGGGCACATCACCTGTTAAAATGGTGCGCGATCCTCTGATGCGCGGGTCGGGCACGGGAATTGACGAAAGCAATGCGCGCGTATAGGGATGTTGCGGATTGTCGTAGAGTTCCTGGCTTTCGGCCAGTTCGACAATTTTGCCCAGGTACATGACTGCCACGCGGTTGGAGATGTGTTTGACCACGCTCAAGTCGTGTGCGATAAAGAGATAGGCGAGGCCAAACTGAGCCTGTAAATCCTGGAGCAAGTTTACAATTTGTGCCTGAATCGATACGTCGAGTGCAGACACGGGTTCATCCGCGACAATGAATTGCGGTTTTACGGCCAATGCGCGTGCAATGCCAATGCGCTGTCGCTGTCCGCCGGAAAATTCATGGGGATAGCGGCGCGCGACATCGGGAGATAAGCCCACTGTGTTGAGCAGGTCGGCGACTCGATCTTTTGTTTTGTCGCCGTGGATTTTCAGGGGTTCCGAGAGGATGCCGCCGATGGTGAGGCGGGGGTTTAGCGATCCGTAGGGGTCCTGAAAGATGATTTGCATGTGCCGGCGCAGTGCGCGGAGTTGCTTTTTTCCCAGGGAGAGAATGTCGGTATTTTTGAATCGCACGGTGCCTGATGTCGCATCAATAAGGCGCAAAATAGCACGTCCGGTTGTGGTTTTTCCGCATCCGGATTCGCCGACCAGGCCGAGGGTTTCGCCGGGAGAGATATCGAAACTCACGTCATCTACTGCTTTGACATGCCCGGCGTCGCGTCCCCAAAGTCCCTGAGAAATGGGGTAGTATTTTTTTAGATTTTGAACTTTAAGAAGCATGGATCAATAGTATGTTCACCTCTCACGCCATCCAACACGCGGCCTGGTGATCGCCGTTAATTGTTTGCAGTTGTGGGATGGTTTCTCTGCAAATTGAATCGACCTTTTCGCATCGATCTGCAAATCGACATCCCGATGGGAATTGCGTGGCTTCGGGTACCGTGCCCGGAATGGTTTTGAGGCGATTGTTCGCGATATCCAGACGGGGTACTGATGCGAGTAACCCCTGTGTGTAGGGGTGTTTGGGATTGTGAAAGATCGCGTCTGCTGGACCGGTTTCTACAATTTTGCCTGCGTACATAACCGCGACATGATCGGCGGCCTCGGCAATAACACCCAAATCGTGTGTGATGAGCAGGACGGCCATGCCGAGTTGTTGTTGCAAATCGCGCAATAGGTCCAGGATTTGCGCTTGAATGGTGACGTCGAGTGCTGTTGTGGGTTCGTCGGCAATCAACACTTTGGGGTTGCACGAGAGGGCCATGGCGATCATCACGCGCTGGCGTTGGCCGCCAGATAATTGGTGCGGGTATTCGTTTGCGCGTTGCTCGGGATCTGGAAGGCCCACAAGGTGAAGCATTTCAACTGTTTTTTTGCGCGCGTCTTTTTTTTCTAATCCCTGGTGCCGCCTTACGGCTTCATCAATTTGGAACCCACAGGTGTAAACCGGGTTGAGACTGGTCATGGGTTCTTGGAAGATCATGGCGATGTCATTGCCGCGTATGTCGCGCATTTCGGTATCTGACAGGGATACCAGGTCTCGGTTTTCAAAAAAAATATGCCCACCTTCAATGCGACCAGGATGAGGTACCAATCGCATGATTGACAGCGAAGAGACACTTTTCCCGCACCCCGATTCACCAACAAGGCCATAGGTTTCGCCCTTGTTGAGCGTGAATGATACGCCATCTACCGCCCTCGCTGTTCCGCTGTCTGTATGAAAATGCGTTTGGAGATTGTCAACTGTCAGCACGGAATTGGGCATGTACGATTTTTCTTTGGACTTCTATAAGGGTTGAACGTTCCCGGTTTTTTTCAAATGAGCGGTCAGCGGTCAGTAGCCCCCAGTCCCAACTGCTCGCCAAGTTAAAAATAAGGCAATGGGAGCACGAGCCAGTCTTCGAGCAAGAACCCGACGCGCCCGATTAGCAGTGAAAGACGTGCCATGATGGTGTAGCCAAATGACGCGCCAAACGAGATCATGAGGAACCAGATACCAATTTTGGACGCCACACCTACGGGACCGGTGTGTTCGACAGAGAAAAAGAAATACACGAGTACCGTAACCACGCCGACCAGAATAATAAGCAGATCGAATCCCTCCCAGGTAGCTGTTATAGGTCGCATAGTCGGTTCCAGTTGGGCCAAAACATTGGCCGCAATGACGCGTGGAATAGCCAGTCCCGAACCCAGGCCGACCACAAATGCGAATGCAATTCGGCTGAGCCAGCTAAATTTCGCCGAGGAGAGTTGGGTGAGCATAAAGAGGCCGAGCAATGTGGGCACGATGAGCCACAAATTGCTCAGGCTTTCCCCGTTGAGTTCGGAGAGGGGATTTACGACATCAGCCAAAAGAACGGTGTACCAAACCTGGGTGAGCGAGTATGCTGCTGCTACACCTACATAGAGGTTTTCAGCAAATTTGAAGAGGGGATTGTCTTTATAGAGAAAGCTGTAAAGCGATAGGGTAATGCCAGCGGCGATAAACGTGCCAAAGCCGGTCCAATCCACGGATAGGCTACTTGAGCCGAAAAGGTAAATATTGATGGCGACAAAGACGAGCAAGAAGGCAATAAAAAGTATCTGATCGCGGCTCATTGCGCCCCTCCTTTCTGCCGACCATAGAGGAAGTACATCACATTGCCCAGGATGATGAAGGCGATGATAATGAGATGCACAACAGATTGGGGGCGCATGCCTTCAGTAGCAGTACCGGAAGCTTGCACGAGGGTTTCATATTCGGCGGCACCGGCCAATCCTCCCATCATGCCGTTCATTTGACCCGACTGTAAGTAGGGAAATTGATCGGGTGCCATAACAGCCGTGCATCCGAGGCCAAATTTAAATTTGTAGCGTTCTTGTCCGTAGGGTATCCAGATACCATCTGGCGTGTTGCCCGCTGCCAGGCAGAGCACGTAGTCGAAGTTTGCCAATCCATTTATATTTTTTGTGACAGGTAATTCGGTGGTGTTGTTGCCATGTAAATCTTGTGGGAAAGTGCCGTGGAAGTCGTGGCCCATGTTGATAACCAGCGAGTGATATCCCGTTTTAAATCCGAGAAAGACATAGTCGCTGCCATATTCTGCCCCCAGTTCCTTTGAGGCTGTATCGAGGGCTTGTTGGGCCAGCCCCACCGCCTGGGGCCAAAGGCACATGCCCACTACTTTGACATTGCGCTTGAAACAGTGGCGCAAAACTGCAAGGGCCATGGGCTGTACTTCGGGAAAGGATCCAGGACCGTAATCAAAGGAGATGAGGATGCTACCGTTTTTTGCTCCCACTTCTTCAATTGTGTCGTATATAGATTGCACATTTGGAGTGGGATTGATAGGCAGGTTAAAGGAAGTGAGCGCGGGAATGATGACGCCGAGCGCGACAAAAACGAAGATGATGCGGCGGTCGATATTGAGCAAAAGCCCTTTCATTCTTCACCTCCGCCGAGATAGGATCGTTCGATGCCAAAGATGATGCGCAATGCTGTGGCGACAGCGCCAAGACTGACGCCGAGCAAAATGCCGCGTTTGGCTGCCAGGTTGGGCACGGCCATGAGCCATTGGGAAAGCCATGGCACCCAATCGGAAATGAGGGCACCAATGGGTATGCGACCGATCATCACGATGATGGCGGCTATGAGCAGGATTGCCGCTTCGGGTGTGCGTGCGCGAAAGGTGCGGTAGGCCGCCGAGGCGATAAAAAAAGCGAGAATGGAGAACATGGTGGCATCGGCAGGTACCTGTACATTATCAAACATCCACACAAAAGGACCCGAATCTATTACCTGGGGTTTGTGGGGGCCTTGCCCATCGTTGTAGATGGCTAAAATAAACATGACTGCGAAACCGGCAAAAACGAGAAAACTATATCCCCAGGCGGCTTGCTGCCGTCGCACGCGGTTCCAGTGCAAGCGCATCAAGCTGTAAATCCCCAACACCATGGCAAAGGCCGCGACAATGCGATCCCATTTTGTCAATTCTTGTTCGAGACTTTGAGCACCGCTGTGTGGGATATAGAAAACGAGAATGCCAATCATACCCGTTACAAAGGCGATGATCAGCGGAAATGTCCGTCTTAAAAAAAGCATAAAAGAATCCCCTGCTAATATGCGGTAAAAATATGCGTGAGTGTTTGATTTCCGAGGGTTGCGAGAAGCGTGCCAAAAATTATGACGATTAAGAGCACTGCTTTGCCGATGTCCTGCCCTTTGAGGCTGCCCAGCAATTTGGGTTCTCGGGCGAGATACGCACTCGCTGCATAGAGTTCTTCGCCCATGAGCGTATAGTCGCAGGTGGTAATGAAAAAGGGCAATTGGGTATAGGAGTCAGTGCCTGCGATTTGGATTGCGCCTATGGATGCGCCGGTTTCTGCTAAAAGTAGAGATTCGGCGTAGAAGTAACCCATCATGATGTTGGTGGCTGGTCTGTCGCGCACCATCATGCCGTCAAGTGCTGCGGCATAACTGAATTGCTCGGTGGCGACCATAAAGACCGAGTCTTCTGAGTAGGCATCGGGACGACCGGCGTTGAGATAAGATTCTTTGACGACCTCTTGACTCACGGCCATCACTACGGGGTCATTGTTGGCCACGCGCAATTCGGTATTAAATTCGGCTGTACGGTGCGCCACGCGAGAGAGAACATTGATTGCCGCAATAGTAGAAACACTGCCCATAGACGCCAATCCGTGTGCAAAGAGCACGGGCTTGCCCATTTCCGTGGCGCGGCCGAGGGCTTCGTCGAGGGCTTCAAGGCCAGCGATGCGCCGGATGAAGAGTTCGCGTTTTTGCGCGAGAAAAATGCTGCCTAAAATGATGAGAGAGAAGATCGTGCCGAGAACGAAGTTGTTGGTTTTTGTCGTGTTGAAGAGATTTTCATATGCTTCTGCGCTTGCGACTGCAGAGGGAAATGATTCGCCAGAGGGGGAGATGGATATCACCTGTACATAATAGGTTTTACCATTTTCTATGGCGATTTTTTTAGATGAGTCGGCGGGATCAACATATTTGGCGATTCTGGCAAAGAACTTGTGGAATGTTTCTTCGCCATGCCCAAAGGTGGCTGGATCACTGGATTGCAAATCACCCGCGTTGATCTTGGCAGAATGAAAAGGACCTGTTTCAGATTCGCTGATTAAAATTGTGTATTTGATTCCCTCGGAGATTTCTGGGGGGACCCAAGTGACGGTGATGCTGCCTCCCGAGTCGTTGGGGGTGTCTCCGGCTTTGACACCGGTGGGTTGTTGTGCGTACACCTGTGCCGCGCAAAGCACCAGTATGATGCAGATTGAACAATATCTCATACGCAATCTCCCGATGGGTCGTTTACTCTTCGATGAGTTCGACGTTGGCGCGCGGGACAATGGCGCGGTCACCATTGTCAAATTCGACTTCGAGTACGCGCACATGGGTTTCGGATTCGACTGTTTGCAATTCGGATGGTAGGGCAGTGACTTTGCCCACATGACCAAAATAGGGTGCGCGAATCACGCGCAAGAGTGCCCCTTCGACGAGGCCAGGATGATCGGATTCTTGGACTTGCTCGCCGATGTTGGATGCTGGAATGATGATTTCGGGACGCAAAACGCCAGCGCGAATTTGGGTGGCTCCAGAGATCGAGGCTTCTTTACCATTGTTTTCACTCAGGATGTCAAAGGTTTTGCTCGCCATTGCGATGGAGCCAAAGCCTTCGGTGACAATGACGGTGAGGCCAATATTCTCGGTGCCGGTGATGGCTACGCCGAGGTCGTAACCGAGCAACTCGCGCAAATCGGAATCGCGGATACCGCCTCCAATGATGCCAACGGCGTCGCTTTCCCGCGCTTTGTCGATTACATCGAGGGTGAGCAAATTGCCGCCTACGACGATTTTACCCGTGCACGAGTCGTCGATTTGATCGGGGGTTAAAATTTGCTCTGGCTCTTTGGAGATGACGTGCAGAGGTCCCCAGGTCTCACCGCCTATGCCAAAGATACCCTGTATAAAAGCGCCTGTGGTTTCGACAATGACGCCTTCTTCAGGCAGAATTTCAACTATGTTGCCATCTATGTATGCCTGGACCTGAACGGGGCGCGGGGGCGCGCGAAAGATGACTTGCCCGGTGATTTTGGAGATGTTTTCGAGGGTGCCACTGATGGGTGCTTTAACGGTGGTTTTGAACCATTTGATGAAGGGGCGGGTTTCGGCAATGGGTTCACCGGCTTCGACGGGGTCGCCTTCGCGTTTGAGCATGTAATTGGGCAGTTCTTCCGGTGTGCAGCTCAAGATGTTGACGAGGTTGAGGGTAGTGACGTTGCCGGGCAGGTGCGTGTGGGCAACGACCTGATCGCGCGTCACGCTATCGCCTTGTGAAACGACGACCTCACCTTTGAGAGGAAGTTGGCGCTGGCGTTGAAGAAGGGTCTGTGGGGTAACGCGGAGGCCGGGTGTATATGCGTGTGCCATAGAGTAATACCTGGGGTTACGGGTAACGGAATATACAATGCGAGGGCTACTTTACAAGAAAAATAAATCAAATATTTCCGAAGATCATTGCCTTGCTCTTTCACTTACCGGGGATAGAGATCGAGAACCTCGCTCCACCGGCTTATTTGATCGGCGCGTTCGGATCGATTTTCGGCAAATACAATGGGGCGACCGCGTCCGTCGAGGATCAGCCCGACGGTGCCCCCATTGACTGTGGTGTTCAGTTCTCGGCCCGCTCCGGCACCTGCGTCTGTGTTGCGCTCGGGTTGTAAAATGAGGTGTGCTTCCTCATCGGATTCGAGCGGGAAGTGCAGAAAGTCGCCAATATTCAGGGTGCCCGATTGGGTTCCGCTGGGAAGGTCAATTTCGTATTGCGTACAGGATGCGCTCTGTTTGCCCTGGGCGATGGGCGCGATACACGTGCCGAGGTAAATGAGGCAGTCGCGTTCAAAAACCTGTGTGGCGGCAATTTCGTTGACCGATGAGAGCACGCCGAGGTGTGGCATCATAAAGATGCTGTCAACGGCCAGGCGCGTGATGCCTTCGGGCTGGAAGGCGTCGATGAGCATGGCGGCCGTTTGCATTCGACGCGGGGCGTGAGATAAAACGCCGCCGCTTCCGACGAGGAGGTCGAGGTCGCGCATTTTGATGAGGCTTTCGCCGCCTGCGGATTGGTCAAATACATCGGACAGGGTGCGTTCGGCCTGTATGCCTTTGAGACCTACGGCGAGTGCGCGGTGCTGTACAAAGGCCAGACGGAGGGCTTCGCGGGCAATGGCCTGTTCGACCTGAAGTTCTTCGAGCATTTGCGGAATTGTGGTGGGTCGGATCATTTTGTTTTTGATGCGGTCGCGCAGGTCGGCTTCGTCGATTTTGAAAGGTACCCAGCGCATGACATCGTCGAGGCCCGCTTCGGCGAGTACGTTGGATACGCTGTAGGACATGCCGAGGTTGGCCGATACCGTGCGGTTGAAAATATCTTCAAAGACGCTGAATACGTCGGTGGTGGCGCCGCCTATGTCAACGCCCACGACATTGATATTTTGTTGTTTGGATACGGTTTGCATCATGAGGCCAACCGCGCCGGGCGTGGGCATGATGGGCGCCCCTGTCCAGGAGATGAGTTTTCGATAGCCCGGTGCTTGCGCCATGACGTGTTCGAGAAAGAGGTCGTGGATTACGTGGCGGGCGGGACCGAGGTTTTCTGCCTCGAGCGTGGGGCGGATATTTTCCGAGATGGTGAGGGCTGTTTTGTCGCCCAGGGTGCGTTCGATTTCCTGCGCGGCATCTTTGTTTCCGGCATAAATGACGGGGAGTTGATATCCCGAGCCAAATCGCGGTTTGGGGTCGGCTGCCGAGATAAATTCAGCCAGTTCGACGACGTGCGAAATGGTGCCGCCATCTGTGCCGCCCGAAAGGAGAACCATATCGGGACGCAACTGGCGAATGCGTTCGATTTTTTCGTGGGGAAGCCGCCCATCGTTGGATGCGAGGATGTCCATGACAATGGCACCTGCGCCGAGCGCGCAACGCTGCGCGCTTTCGCCGGTCATGGTCTGGATGACGCCGCCAACCATCATTTGCAGGCCGCCGCCTGCGCTGCTGGTAGAAATGTAGATGTCAACTCCGCGATGGTCTTCTGCGGGTGTGATGATGGTTTCGCCATCGAGAATTTGCCTGCCTGAGAGTTCTTCGACTTCTTGAATAGCATTGAGAACGCCGCGCGTGACGTCTTCATAGGGGGCTTCAACCGTGGTTGGTGCTTCGCCCCGATAGGTCTGGCGATAGACATCGTCCTTTTTTTCAATCAGGATGGCTTTGGTCGTGGTGCTGCCGCAATCGGTAGCGATGACGACATCGAGTTTATCCATGGCTTTTGTTTTCCAGGGTTTCAATGTGGCGAATGAGGCAGGGAATGCTTTCTCGCTTTTCGAGAAAGCGCGTGAAGCGATCAAACTCAGTTGTTGAGGAAAAGATGATAGATACGAAGGGCGATAAGAAAGTCAAAAGTTGGCTGCCAATATAGTTAAAGGGTCGCCCGGTTTCAAGTAACATAATAGCTGGTGCTGTGAGTCTGCGCCTCACGATGAAGGCGGCGGTTTTTTCGGCGAGAATTTCATCGTCTTCAGTGATGGCGCTTTCAGGCGGGGAGACGGCAAAGGCATGGGCGCAATAATTCTTAAGTCGGGTCAATATTGATGTGTTTTTGGACGACATGGTATATCTCAGGGGGTTTTTTCGAGCGCAGGAATTGACCGCGAAAGGTGTCGAGGCGGTGCGGTTTGGCAAAAGGGCTTAAGAAGATGCCGTCGGGATGGATTGTAGCGCGGCGAAAATTTGTCCACAGGTACTTGCGCGTACCGATATGTGAAATGGTAAAACCTCGATTGTCGAGAACATAGCGCGTTGTAAAAAAATAACGGGACATCGCCGCGGTGAGCAATACGAGTGAAAGAAAGGCGAAGGTGATGCTCTGAAAGCTCATGCCGACAATAAGCGCGACGCTCAGGATAATGAGTACGAGTAAAACAGATTTTGCCAAAGGCTCTTCGCGCAAGGGATGTGAGGTCCAGGTCTTTGAAGAGTCAATATTTGTCGTTCCATTCATGGGTTGCGTATTTCTCGGCGATGAGGCGTTGGGTTTCGGCGATTTCGGTTTTGCTGAGTGTAGCTTCAACAAGTTGGATGTTAAAGGTGTTTTGAATACCTTGCCGGATGGATGTGGCCGCCGTGTCGAAATCGATGGGGTATGTGAGAGCTTCAGAGAGCGAGGTAGTGTGGCGGTTGAGTTCTCGTGCAAAACGCTCTTTCAGGCCAGGTTTGTCGCTGGGCAGAAGATCGGCGATTTGTTTGTGCTCTGGGCCGAGCAGGAGTGATCCGTGCTGCAAGAGCATTGTGCCGATGCGCTGTTGCGCGCTGCCGATGAGTTTGCGCCCTTTGAATGTGACTTCGTATTGCGCCGTGCTGGTAAAACAGGGCGAGGTGAGTTCTTTGCCGCGCGGCGAGGGCTGTGTTTGGCGGCGGGATTCAAAGGTTGCATCAACACCAAGCGCGCGAATACCCGCCAAAAGGCCCTCGCTGATTTTGCGGTAGGCTTCGTTGATATTGCCCCCCATCACGGGATTGTCGGCAGGGCAGACAACGCTGTAGGTCAGTTCGTTCCAGTGCAAGACAGCGCGTCCACCGGTGGGACGGCGGACAATGTCGATACCGCGCTCGCGAACTTTTTGGGCATCGACTTCGCGACTGATGCGCTGTGCATACCCAAAGGAGACCGCGGGCGGTTGCCACCCGTAAACGCGAAAGGCAGGCCGAGCACCTGTTGCGATCGAGCGCACGAGGGCTTCATCTACTGCCATATTAAAAAAGGCGTTTCCCTGTTGGGTATTCAGGAAACGCCATGTGGGTGGATTGCATTTTGTCACGGTTAGTGTAGGCCCAAATGTCTGAGCGCGTCTTTTGCGGCCATCTGTTGGGCTTCTTTTTTGCTGCGTCCCTGTCCTTCGCCCAATCGATCGCCCTGAAGGGTTACTTCAATAAAGAAAATTTTTCGGTGATCTGGACCTTCCTCGGATATGGGCTGATATCGCGGATGGCCCTTGCCTGTACTCTGCGTGTGTTCGAGAAGCAGGCTTTTGAAGTTGAGATAGTTGCCATCGGAGAGGATTTCGTCAACATTGGTTAGAATTGTGCGTTCGACAAATAAGCGGGCAGCTTCAAGCCCGCCATCGAGGTAAATCGCACCTAAGAGCGCTTCAAAAGCATCGCCGATGATCGAGGTGCGTTGGCGCCCGCCAGATGAGATTTCTTCTTTGCTCAAATAGAGATATTCTCCGAGTCGGATGTTGCGACCTTTTTCGGCCAAGACCACCTTGCTGACGAGCAGAGACTTGATCTGCGTGAGTTCACCTTCTCTTTTGTTTTTAAACCGATTGTAGAGATATTCTGTCACAATGAGATCGAGCACGGCATCGCCCAAAAATTCCAGGCGTTCATTAGAAGCAATACTGCCTTCCTGAGTGACGTAAACATAAGACCGGTGTTTGAGTGCTTGTTCGAGCAAAGCAGTATTGGAAAAGGTATAACCGAGTTTGCGTTGAAGCTCTTCTTGAGAACGCGCTCTGCTGCCTACGGACCAGCGTTTGATCGTTTGTAAGACGGTTCCGAGTCGGATAAGACCGCCCCCTCTCAATTCGCGTAACATATATGGTCTCGTTAGTTGCGAAACTTACGCAGGATGAGGACTGCGTTGTGACCGCCAAAGCCAAAGGAGTTGCTGATGGCTATTTCAACGGGTATTTCCCGGGCTTCGTTGGGCACGTAATCGAGGTCGCATTCTGGATCGGGTGTTTCATAGTTGATCGTAGGCGGTATTACATTGTGGTAAACTGATAGGGTTGCTGCGATGGTTTCAATCGCACCCGAAGCGCCCAGAAGATGTCCGGTCATGGATTTTGTGGAACTGACAGCGAGTTTTTTGGCATAGTCGCCAAATACGGATTTGATGGCGGCTGTTTCTCCCAGATCGCCCACAGGTGTTGATGTGCCGTGTGCGTTGATATAAGATACGTCTTCTGGATTGATCTGCGCCTGTCGCATGGCACGGCACAGGGCGCGGGCACCTCCCTCGCCGTTAGGTGCCATATCGGTAATGTGGTAGGCATCGCCGGTATATCCCGTACCGACCACTTCGGCATAAATAGTCGCCCCCCGTCGTGTTGCGTGTTCGAGTTCTTCCAGAATAAGCCCGCCGGCACCTTCGCCAATTACAAATCCATCTCGGTCTGCATCAAAAGGGCGGCTGGCTTGCGTTGGGGCGTCGTTGCGCGTTGAAAGCGTTCGCGCCGAGGCAAATCCACCGACTGACATTGGGGTAATGGCGGCTTCGGCTCCCCCTGTGATCATGACATCGGCTTCGTCGTCCCAAATTTCGCGGGCTGCATTGCCAATGGCATGGGCTGCCGAGGCGCAGGCTGTGACGATGGTATAATTGGGGCCTTTGGCACCGAGATGGATGGATACTTGACCCGAGGACATATCGGGGATCATCATGGGCACAAAAAGCGGGCTGATGCGCCGTGGACCACCTTTGCGGTAGGCATCGTGCTGGTCTTCAAAGGTTTTGATACCTCCAATGCCCGAGCCAAATACAACCCCGATGCGTTCGGCTTGTTTGGCACTGATGTCGAGACCTGCATGTTCGACGGCCTGAACAGACGATGCAATGGCGTATTGCGCGAAAAGATCTATGCGCCGCTGGCTTCGACGGTCAATGCCAAAGTGCTCTGGATCAAAGTTTTTGACTTCGGCGGCAAATTGCACGCGGAAATCGGTGGCGTCAAATTTTGTTATGGGGCCAACACCTGTTTGTCCGTTGCACAATGCTTCCCAATAGCTTTTTGTGGTATTGCCATTGGGGGCAAGTGCGCCCATGCCGGTGATGACCACCCTGCGTTGTCTGTTCACTAAATGACCTCCTGGAGACTTGAGAGTTGTTCCTACACCCATTGGTAATGGATCGAGGGTCTATCTCCAGCCTCCAGTTTCCGAGTTAATCCAGACGTTCGTCTATGTATGCGATGGCATCGCCAACTGTTTCGAGCTTCTCGGCGTCTTCGTCGGAGATTTCCATGTCAAATTCTTCTTCAAAAGCCATGACCAGTTCGACTGTGTCGAGCGAGTCTGCACCCAGATCGTCAATAAAATGGGCGTCGGCATTGACGCTGTCGGCATCGACGCCGAGTTGGTCAACGATCAGGTCGGTAACTTTTTGTTGAATGTCATCGGTCATGTGAGCCTCCTGTGTAGTGTGTAGTGATTATTTACATCACCATTCCGCCATCGACAACGAGAACCTGTCCGGTAATATAGGCTGCGTCGTCAGAAGCGAGAAAGGCTGCGGCAGCGGCGACATCTTCGGGGCTGCCGAGTTTGCCCAGTGGAATCTGAGCGATTAATTGTTCTTGTATTTTAGGGTTGAGTTTGGCGGTCATGTCCGTTGGAATAAATCCGGGCGCAATGGCGTTGGCCGTAATATTGCGGCTGGCTAATTCTCTGGCTACCGATTTGGTCAAGCCAATAAGGCCCGATTTGGACGCGGCGTAATTGATCTGCCCGGCATTGCCCATGAGACCCACGACCGATGAGACGTTGATGATACGACCGGTTCGCGCTTTCATCATGGGACGGGTAACAGCTTTGATACAATGGTACGCACCTTTGAGATTGACGTCAAGGACAGCATCCCACTCGTCTTCTTTCATACGCATCAACAAATTGTCGCGGGCGATACCCGCATTGTTGACGAGTATATCAATTTTGCCCCAGGTGCCGAGGGCGGTCTTGACAAGGGCTTCAACCGATTCGGCATTGGATACATCGGTTTGTTGTGCTATGGCCTCTCGGCCTTGTGCGCGGATTTTTTCGGCCACGGCTTCTGCGGCTTCTGTGCTTTGGCTGGCACATACTGCGACGTTGGCCCCTTCGCGCGCAAGGCGCAGGGCAATGGCCTCGCCAATGCCGCGAGATCCGCCTGTTACGAGAGCTGTTTTACCTGTGAGTCGGTTCATGAGTAATTGTCAGTTAAAGGCTCTAAAGTTGTTCAATAGCTTCCAATGTGCCAGCTTCGCGGACTGAAATATTTCGGTCAATTCGGCGCATGAGGCCCTTGAGCACATTGCCTGGCCCCACTTCGAGGGCCTCGGTTATGCCTTCTGCTATGAGCCGTTGCATGGATTCGGTCCAGCGAACGGGTGAAATAACCTGCTCAATCAACAGGTCTTTGAGCAGAACGGGATCGCATGTGGGTTCAGCCGTGACATTGGGAATCACGGGGATTTGCGCCCGAGCAAATGGCACATCGTCGAGTATATCTGTCAGTGCTGTTATGGCTGGTTGCATCAAGGCCGAGTGAAATGCGCCGCCCACGGGCAAGAGCACGGCGCGTTTGGCTCCCAGTGCTTTGGCTTTTTCGAGTGCTTTTTCAACGGCGCTTTCCTCGCCAGATAGGACCACTTGCCCCGGGCAATTGAAATTGGCTGTTGTGACATGACCCGAAGAACTGAGGTCTTTGCAAAGCTGAATCATCACGTCGTCGCTGAGACCGAGTACTGCGGCCATGGAGCCTGGTCGAATTTTTCCCGCGACTTGCATGGCATGCCCGCGAACACTGACGACCCGAAAGCCGTCTTCAACGCGCATAACACCTGCCGCAACGAGCGCGGCGAGTTCTCCGACGCTGTGTCCTGCCACGAGGTCGGGGTGCAGTCCCCGGCTTTTGATTACTTCAAGGGCGGCAATGCTGTGGGCAAAAATTGCCGGTTGTGTGACTGCGGTTTGTTTGAGTGACTCGGCAGGACCGTTGAAGCAGAATGATTTGATGTCTATGTCGAGCACATCATCGACGAGATCAAAAATTTTGTGTGCTTCTGGTGCGCTTCTGTACAGGTCGTGACCCATGCCAACAAATTGGGAGCCTTGTCCTGGAAATAGAAACGCTTTTTTATTCATCTAATAAGCCCAGGTTAGCAGAGTACTGCCCCAGGTATATCCCGCACCCGCACTGGCGAGCAGCACATTGTCACCGCGATTGAGGCGGCCCTGTTCGGCCGCTTCAGACAGGCCAATGGGAATGGTGGCAGCCGAGGTGTTGGCATAGCGGTCGATATTGACCACGACGCGGTCTTTGGGTATATCTGTGCGTTTAACACATGCGTCGATGATGCGCTTGTTGGCCTGATGCGGCACAAAAAGCGCGATGTCTTCACCAACAAGGCCGTTGCGTTCCAGAATTTGAGCGGAAACTTCGGCCATTTTGGGAACTGCAAATTTGAAAACTTCGCGGCCATCTTGATAAATATAGTGCATTTTCTTATCAACGGTTTCACGAGAGGCCGGATGCAGACTGCCGCCAGCGGGTTGCCGCAGATATTTTACGCCGTTGCCATCAGAATAGAGGATAAAGTCTTTAAGCCCCAAACCGGGTTCGCCGGGTTCGAGTAAAACTGCGCCCGCGCCATCGCCAAAGAGCACACAGGTATCGCGATCGGTGTAGTCTGTGATGCTGCTCATTGTGTCTGCCCCAATGACGGCTACGCGTTTGTGTGCGCCCGTTTCAATAAATTGCCCCCCCACTATCAGGGCATATAGAAAACCGCTACAGGCTGCCGATAGATCGAAAGCCCAGGCATTTGTGGCGCCAATTTGGTCCTGTACCAGACAGGCTGTTGCCGGAAATACCATGTCGGGCGTGATGGTCGCAACGATGATCAGGTCGAGATCTCTGGCATTGAGCCCTTTGTTGTGCAGAATAGATTCCAGAGATTTTAGGGCCATAAAAGAGGTGCCCAATCCTTTGTCGAGGATGCGGCGTTCTTTGATGCCGGTGCGGGATGTGATCCACTCGTCGGATGTATCGACCATTTTTTCGAGGTCGGTATTGGTCAGCTTTTGTTCTGGAACATAGTGCCCAATCCCGCTGATGGTGGCTGTAAGGGGATACATGATAATTACTCTGCTCCTCAAAGTCTGCGCGACATTAGACCCAAATTAAAAGCCATCGGTTTCAACCACTTCGCGCCCATTGTAATAACCGCAATTTCCACAGACCCGATGGGGTATTTTTTGTTGCCCGCAGTTGGGGCACTCGTTAAAGGTGGGTTGACGCAGCTTCCAATTGGCACGGCGTTTACCTGTGCGAGAACGTGAACTTTTTCGTTTGGGGTTTGCCATAGGGTATTCCTTTTTGATTAATGCTCCGTTTACTGTTCGCTTTCTTTGAGTGCGCGGAGAGCATCCCAACGCGGGTCAGTGCTCTTTTCGCGCGTGTATTCCAGCAATTCGTGGGGGTCTTGCTCATAGCGTTCACAAGGGCCAGAAGGCAATGCAGCGCAAGTTGGAATCATGGGTAGTTCGAGCAAAATATAATCTTTTACGTGATTGCCCAGGTCTATTTCGCCGGGTTCTTCATTGAGCCAGATCAGCGTTTCGTCATCGTCATCGTTCATCTGGTCGGGACGACCTTTTTGAAAAACGAATGTGTATGAGACTGCCATGGGAAATTCGATGGATTCCAGGCACCGCGCGCATTCGGGGCGCACGAGACAGGTGGTTTGACCTTTGGCCGAGAGCGAGTCGCCAAATTTGTACACGACGAGACGGGTGTTTATGGCACCTGCAAATTGGGTGTCTTCTTCGGTAATGTGCAGGTCGGCTGGCGTTTCTTCAAACGCGAATTCGGTTTCGCCTTCCCGTATATCTCTCAGGTCTATTTTCATAAGGTAGTTGACCGCTTTACTCAAAAAAGAAAGCCACTTCTTTGGCCGCGTTTTCCAGTGAATCTGAGGCGTGTACGGCATTGTTTTGAATATCGGTTGAAAAGTCTTTGCGAATGGTGCCTTCTGCGGCTTCTTCGGGATTGGTGCTGCCAATGGCTTCGCGCAAAAATGCGACGGCGTTGTCTCGTTTGAGTGCCATGGGCACACAGGGGCCAGAGGTCATAAAATCGAGCAGGTCGTTGTAAAAAGGCCGTTGGCGATGTACTGCATAAAACTCGGCGGCCTGTTTGCGCGTGAGGCGAACCATTTTCAGATCTACAATCCGAAATTTTTTTTCTTCGAGACGGCGAATGATTTCACCGATTACATTTTGTGCAACAGCGTCGGGTTTGACGATGAGCAGGGTGCATTCCATGCATAAAACTCCGTGTGGAGAAATACGGCTTATACCGGCCTGAAGATGGACAAGATAGGAGTTGGCCTTTTTTTTGTCAACCTCATTTTTGATAAGGATTTGCGCTTGTGAACTGCCTGAGAAAGAGGTTGACACAAGTCCAATGTACGTCTTTAATTAGGGCACTTTGAGGAGATACTTTTTCGCGCTGTTGCGTTTTAATTTTTTTGGACGCCGGGGTCTTTTTATGAGTGTTGTTATTCCATTTTTGAACCACAAGGTTCTTTTTGTTACGGGTGCAACTGGTTTTCTGGCCAAGGGATTGGTGGGAAAAATCCTTTGTCAGGTGCCAGATGTTGGGCGCATTTATCTTATGGTGCGACCTCAAAGGCGGGGAGGGGGCAAGCCCATTAGTGCCGAAGACCGACTGCAAAAGGAGATTTTGCAATCTGGTGCTTTTGCGCGATTGCGCGCAGAACTCGGGGATCGTTTTGATGCTGTGATGCGCGAAAAAGTCATTGCCGTGCCGAGCGATTTGACACAAGATCACCTCGGCATGGATGCCGAGACATATGCGCGGTTGACCCGTGAAGTCGATGTTGTGATTAACAGCGCGGCCAATGTGGTTTTTGACGCACCACTGGATCTGGCTTTGGCGCAAAATACACTTGGGGCCAAGCGCGTTGTCGAATTTGCCAAAGCGTGTCGAGATGCTGTGCTCGTGCATGTTTCAACGGCTTATGTCAATGGGCGGCAAAAGAGGGTCATTTCTGAAAACGCGCCCGTGCCCGATCAAACGGTGGCACAACAGATGGGAAATGGTCGCGCGCCCGATTATAGTCTGGATTCGGAGGTTGAAGATATTTTGGCGTATAGCCGCGAAGTAGAGGCGGCGTCGCGAAGCCCCGAGCGATTTGCGGAATTTACGCGGTTGCTCGACCGACAGGATCGTGGCAAGCGCGTTACAGCGCATCGACGGGAACATCAGTTGGAGGCTTTGCGCCAGCGCTGGGTGCGGGAACAAATGGTCGCGCGCGGCATAAAGCGCGGGCGAGAGTTGGGCTGGCACGACAGTTATTCTTTTACCAAAGCCATGGGTGAGCAGATGATTGCCAAGATCCGAGGTGATTTGCCTACCGTGATCGTGCGTCCTTCTATTATTGAGAGCAGTTTGTCCGATCCAGAGCCTGGCTGGCTGGAGGGACTAAAAGTGGCCGACCCACTTATTGTACACTACGGCAAGGGGCGTTTGACGGATTTTCCAGCGCGTCCAGAAGCGGTTTTAGACGTTATTCCCGTGGATATTATTATCAATGTGATTATCGGTGTTTTGCCTACCATCCGTAAAAATGCCGATTTGAAGGTTTATCATGTGACAACAAGTGCAAAGAACCCGGTGACGGTGGGTGAGTTCGTCCAGTATGTGTATGAGTATTTTGTGAACAATCCAATGCGCGATCGCAATGGCAAACCCATTGCAGTGACGCCGTGGACCTATCCGACGCTGTCACAATTCCGTCGAAAGTTGCGCTATAAGTATCTATTGCCACTCAAAATTTTGCAATGGGCACTGGATTGGGTGCCGATGGGCAATGTTTCAAAACGCAAACGCCATTTATCGATTTTGAATGCGACGCTGGAAAATACGCTGTCGCTTACCGATATTTACGGCTCTTATATTTCTCTGGATTGCGTGTTTCAAAATGACAATATGAATCGGCTATTTGACAGCATGGATGCAGAAGATAAAGAAATTTTTAATTGTGATGTTTCGCGCATAGATTGGCCCGTTTACGTAAAAGATATTCATATTCCCGGTTTGCAACGCCATGTGCTAAAGACAGGTGTTTAGTCTTTTTTGAGTAACTCTCATGACTACACGCGATAAATCAGATACTCGTCCATTGCACGAAACACTGCTCGACGATCTGGAGCAGATGTTGGCTATTTATGACCAATCGGTTCAGCTTATGCTCGAAGCCGTGCGTCACGATGGCTATTTTGACGAGTTCGATCCAGATGCGCTGATCTGGCCCAAAAGTCAGAGCGGGGCGATGGATATGGAGGCACTGCAATTTCGCGCGCAGCTTGTGGATGCGATTTTTCGGGGCCTGCCCGAGGTTCGCAATGAGCGTTTGGACGAGGCGTATCGGCCTTTTTCGGAGTTGCTTCCGCAATATCACACGGGCAGCCGAATTTATTTGCAACTCAGGCGACAATTTGTCGAACGAGGGCGCGGGGATGCGAAAGATTTTTTGAAGTTGTATCAGTCTCTGTATTTGAAGGCTCTGGCACAGGCGGAGTTACACGCGCCCGAAGCCGTGGAAGAGGCACTGGCTCAGGTGCATATTACACAGGTGCCGATGTCGCACGCCCGCGCCGTTGCAGAGGCTCTTGGCAATGTGGCGGTGGATGAGGACGCACACTGGGCCGAGGAGTACAGTTGTGAACGAGATGGCGAGCGGATTGAGGGATCTTTGCGCGATTTGCTGCAAGATGTGGCACAGCGCACGCTCAATTTGATCGCTGCGGGGGGGTTGCTGTCAACGCGGTATAATTATTTGACAAATTTTGGCTGGTTTGGTGTGTCGGTGTGGAAGGTTATTGTGGATGCGGAAGTGGCTTTGGCGCGGTTGCGCGAGGTGAGCGATGTGGGTCTGGATGGGATAGATGATGATGTGTTGCACATCAAGGCGTTGTTGATTGAATTTTTGCACGCGCATCAGGAGGATCCCACCAAGTTGCGTCCCAGGCTGTATTGGTATGGGCAGGAGTATAGTTATTTGACGCGGGATATGATTGATTTGTCAGTTAAGCTGATATGCGATGTGAACGCGCAAATCGATCGTGTTGGACAAAAAGTTTCGCGTATAGAAATTCCCGCTTTGCTCGCAGATACGGCGCGAGGACGATTTTTGGAATATCCCAATGTCGGACGTCGGGGGCAATTTTCGAAGTTGCAGCGAGGAATGCGTTTTGCCCGGTGGATGGGGACTTCGCTCAAGGTGGGACGTCAAAAAAAGAAATTGTTGGAAAAAGAAGCCGATCCCATCCGTCGCCGCGAAGCCGGATGGCGCACCTGGCTCGATTGGGGACGTCGCACGCTGGATATTTTTGATATTAGCGTTGATGTTTATATCGATCCCCATTTTGAAGCCATTGTACGAGATTTGGGAGCCGATGCGGAAGATCGGCGTCTTATTTTTTTGCCGACGCATCAGAGTTTGTTTGACCATCCCGTTTTGTACAAGGTTTTGCAGTCTCGAGAATTTTTGGACGCGATGGGATGGGAAAGACCCGAACCTTGTGTGATTCTGGCGCGTACTGGGCTGGCGCGCTCGGGTATTAAAATTGGGTCGAAACAGATTACGCAGTTTGGGATGACGTCTGAGGTATTTGATCAGATTCTGGAAAATGTCGATGGCTATGTGATGCTCGAGCGATCCCATGCTGCGGGCCATACGACACAGCGCGTGGCACAGGCATTGACAGAGCGTCCGGGCGTTATTTATCCCATGGCGACGACGGCGGCTTTTGCAGTTCAGCAATTTCCGCTTCAACACGGAGTGTTTGCACAATTGCCCCAGGATGTGGTGATTGTGCCGATTGCGTACCGCGGGCTTCACGCGCTGTGGCCCAAGTGTCCAAAGGGCAATATCAATATCAATCCGGGGCAAGTTGATGTGTGGGTTTCGCCGCCGATGCTGGGGGAGACGACCCTGTTGCCCAAAAGACGGTCGCTGCGGATTCAGTCCGAGGCTGCCGCGCTGTTTCAAGCGGTGCATATTGCGACGTTGTTGAATCCGGAAGAGTCTTGAAAACATTTTGTGAGGTATGTGATGAATGAACTGATGGTTGTCGCTTTTTTATTGGTGCTGGTATTTTTGCTCGTTCGAGGGCGTCGCGCTTTTGCCAGTAAAGACCGTTTTTCTGAGGGGACAGAAGGCGAGCGGTTTGCACACAAGTGGGGGTATAAGGATACGCGGTTTGAGTTTGACGATGACAGGACTGTGCAGGTGACGGGAACGCGATATCCGTTGTGTGGCTATCGGATGCCGTATTTTTTGCCTTTTGTCGAAAAGGTGCTTGATTTGCCGATCAGGCTCGAAGATATGGGGCAGGAGGTCGAGCACCGCGATTTGCCCAAACCCGTGGCAAATGATGAATTTTTGAGGGCGGTGCGCGAGGCACTCGATGAAGATGGCGTTTCTCAGGAGGACATAGAGCGTCTGGTGCATAGTCACGGGCAGTTGAGTGTGGATGAGGTTTATCAAATTTCGTACCATCGACCTCCCGAACGCCTGGTGGATGTGGTGTTGTTCCCGGAGGAAGACGCGGATATTCAGGCTATTGTCCAACTTGCAAATGATCACAATGTGGTGCTGGTGCCCTATGGCGGCGGGACGAATGTGAGCGGTGCGCTCGCAATTCCGACTTTAGAGACGCGAATGGTCGCGTCGGTGGATATGCGTCGCATGAATCGCATTGTACAGGTGGATGAAGAGAATTTTCAAGCGTGTGTGCAAGCGGGTATTTCGGGTAAGCAATTGGAGATTGCGCTGAATGAGCGGGGGTACACGTCGGGACACGATCCAGATAGTTTGGAGTTTTCAACTCTGGGGGGATGGATTGCGACCAATGCCAGTGGTATGAAAAAGAATCGGTATGGCAATATTGAGGATATTGTGATAGAGGCCACGCTGGTGACGCCAACGGGGGAGGTGGAGACTCACCATGCGACGCCGCGCAATTCGACAGGTGTGCAGCCCAGGTCGTTTTTGTTTGGTAGTGAGGGCAATTTGGGGATTATTACCCGGGCGACTATGAAGATTCACAAACAGCCCGAAGCACAGGCGTTTGGCTCGCTGGTGTTTCCGTCATTTGAACGGGGTGTAGATTACTTAAAGGCACTTCGGCAGACGGGGCAAATTCCGGCGAGTATTCGGCTGGTGAACAATACGGAATTTCATCTTGGGCAGGCGCTGAAGCCCGAGGCGAAAGGGTTCGAGAAGCTCCAGCAAGGTATTCAGCGATTTTTTTTGTTTAAGGTCAAGGGTTTTGATCCAGAGCAGATGGTGGCTTGTACGATTGTGATGGAAGGGACAAAAGACGAGGTCAGGCAGCAGGCAAAGACGATTTTTCGTTTGGTGAAGAAGTACGGCGGTATTTCGGGCGGGGCGAGCCGTGGCGAGCGGGGGTATATGCTGACGTTTGGGATTGCGTATATTCGCGATTTTTTTACTCAGTTTCACATTTTGGGCGAGACATTTGAAACTTCTGTGCCGTGGACTAATATTCACGATGTTATTGGTGCGGTGGAAAAGAAGCTAATTGCTTTGTGTGAAGAATACAGCGTGCCGGGCAAACCCTTTCTGGCCTATCGCGTGACACAGACCTATCACACGGGTGTGTGCATTTATTTTACCATGGGTTTTTGCGCACAGGGGCTTGAGGATGCGGTTGGCGTTTATCACAAGATTGAGCACCAGTTGCGGCAGGAGATTTTAGACCACGGCGGGTCTTTGTCGCACCATCACGGCGTGGGCAAGCTCCGCAGTGGATTTTTGTCTCAGATTCAAAGCGAAAATAGCATTGCAGTGCTGCGGCAAATGAAAAAGGCTATGGATCCAAATAATATTTTTGCCATTGGCAATGGCGCGTTTGGGGATTGAAAATGACAGTGAGAGGAACGCCAATACCATGCGAGAAACGACCGATGCCCTGAAGGTGCAGGAACTCATGAGGCGTCTCGGTGCAGAGGCACGAGGCGAAGGCCGAATTTATCTCGTTGGAGGGAGTTCAGCGGTGCTGCTGGGCTGGCGAGCGACCACTGTAGATGTCGATCTCAAGCTCGATCCGGAACCCATCGGTGTTTTTGATGCGATCGCTCGCGCTAAGAATATCTTAAACATAAATGTCGAGTTGGCGGCTCCCGATGATTTTATTCCTCCCCTTCCCAACTGGCAAGAGCGGAGCGCGTTCATCGCTCGATACGGGGCGGTCGATTTTTTTCATTATGACTTCTACGCGCAGGCACTCGCGAAGATTGAGCGCGGGCATGAACAGGACCTGCGCGATGTCGAGGCGATGCACCGGGAACAGTTGATTGAGCCGATGCGCCTGATCGCGCTCTTTGACGCGATTGAGCCTGGTTTGGTGCGTTATCCCGCGATTGATGCTGCGTGTTTCCGCGAGAAGGTGCAGAATGCGGTGAACGCGATGGAGGAGCAATGAATAGAGTCCCCCAAAATTTGCCCGGTGCAGATCTCGTAATGTCGGGCATTGAAGCGTTGCAGCGCGGTGAGATGACGGTCGAAGCCTTGCTCGTCGCCATTGGTGCGACACGTCTGCGTGCGGCTGGTTTGGAGGTTCCCCAGGTGGCGTTGCCAGACCAGCCGGAACTCGCGCTCTATAAGGCTCTTGGTGCCATATATCCTGGAGATACGCACTCCCGCTACAACAGTCTCATTCGCCGCCTCGTTAGTTTCGAACGAGCACTTGAAAGCCAGGCTGTACGGGATGGATTCATTTAACAGACCTCCTCAATATAGCTAAATAGAGAGGAATTATTGATTTTGAATGGCGCAATGTTTTGCGATAAGGTAGCGATTATTACAGGCGCGTCTTCGGGGCTTGGGGCTGCATTGGCTCTGGAATTGGCGAAACAGGGCGCACATCTGGCATTGTTTGCTCGGCGAGAGGAAAAGTTAGGCGAGACGGCTGAGCAGTGTCGGGGGTTGGGCGCACAGGTGGTGACAGTGGTGGGGGATGTTACACGGATCGAAGATTGCGAGCAATTGATTGAGGCGACGATTGCAGCATTTGACCGCATAGATTATTTGATTGCCAATGCCGGGATCAGTATGTGGGCGCGGTTTGACGAGGTAGAAGATTTGGGGATGTTTCGCAAGCTGATGGAGACCAATTATCTCGGTCTGGTTTATTGTGTGCATGCGGCATTGCCACATTTGAAAGTTTCGAAGGGTATGATCGTAGGTATTGCCTCTGTGCAGGGGAAATTTGGCGTGCCTTTGCATACGGGATATGGGGCGTCAAAGCACGCGGTGCTGGGTTTTCTAAACGCTCTGCGTCTGGAAGTGGAAGAGGTGCATGTGTTGACGGTATTGCCGCATTGGCTTGAGGGGACGAATTTGAGACAGCACGCCTTTGGGAAAGATGGTGAAGCATTGGGCGATTCCTCACAGCGGCACAACAAAGAGTCGATTTCTCTTACATATTGTTGCATGGCAATTTTGAAAGCGATGCGAAAACAGAAGCGCGAATTGGTGCTTCCCCGGCATCACCGCGCATTGCCCTGGCTTCAATTGATTCATCCCAAAATTGTCGAGTGGCTGGTGAAGAGGAAGATGAGGGATCAGGGGTTGGAGGATATGGTGTGATGCCCGCTGATTTTGAAATTCCGATTCAGGAGGGCGAAGGCGCGACGTTTGCGTTCAAAGAGAATTTTTTGGAGCCAATGACGCGGTCTCATAAGCTTCACCCTGACTTCCCCGCGTTAGAGGAAGCAGTGGGGCAGATGCTGATGATCGGTTTTCGCGGTGATGTTTTAGATGGGGATATCGCGGCGATACTGCGGGATATTCAACCCGGTGGGGTGGTGCTTTTTGACTACGATCTGCCGAGCAAAGGTGAGGTGGTGCGGAATATCACGTCCCCGCGGCAACTTCGCGCATTGACCTCAGCGCTTCAGGCTGTCGCAACCGTGCCCTATTTTATCGCGGTTGACGCAGAAGGTGGGTATGTCAATCGACTAAAAAAGGAGTATGGATTTGCTGTATCTGTGCCTTCTGCTCAAAAACTCGGCAGGAAGTCCTCAGGTAGGACAAAAAGAGTGGCAGGCGCACTTGCACGCGAATTGAAAGATATGGGGATTAACTGGAATTTTGCTCCGGTTGTCGATGTAAATATAGATCCCAAAAGTCCGGCTATTGGCGCGATAGAACGGTCATTTAGCGATGTGCCGAGGGCTGTGGTAGCGCATGCCAATGCGTTTGTCAACGCACACCGAGCGCGGCAGGTGATACCGACTCTGAAACACTTTCCCGGACACGGAAGTGCGGCGGGCGATACACATCTCGGTGTTACCGATGTCACGGAGACATACCAACGTGTAAAAGAGCTTTTGCCGTATCAAAAATTTATCCAAAAAGGCTATGACGATCCGATTATTACCGCGCATATTGTCAATCGGGAGCTCGATAAAAGTGGAAGACCGGCAACTTTGTCGCATGATATTATGACGAAGATCCTCAGGAATGAGATGGGTTTTGATGGGGTCATTATTTCCGATGATATGCAAATGGGGGCGATTGTTGAAGCGTATGGGTTGGCAGAGGCGGCTGTTGAAGCTATAAAAGCAGGTGTTGATATGATCTTGCTCGCCAACCAGATTGGGGAATACAATATTGAACAGGTGTACGATGTAAAAAATGCCATTGTACAGGCAGTAGCAGATGGCGTTGTTGAAGAAGAACGCATTTGCGAATCCTTTAATCGGATTCAAAGATTGAAGCAAGAGTATGGTCTTTTTTAGGTTCTCTCTGCGAAGAATTTCCCGATGAGGAGAACCATTTAGATGCATTATTTATTGACTCATCTCATAGAGAGGTGAGTTTTCTTTTTGAGCTTATGTCAAATCACTGGACAATTATTGCAAATCCCGTTTCGGGACGCGGTCGTGCAAGGCGCGTGGGTGAGCGGGTTGCGGATTTGTTGCGCGAGCGCGGTGTAAATTCCGATTTGATGGTGTCGGAGGCGCCGGGCGATTGCGAGCGGATAGCGCGAGAAGTGTTGGCGCGGGGTGCGCGACAGGTTGCTGCGTGTGGGGGGGATGGGACGGTTCATGAAGTGGTCAATGGTCTCGCAAATTCAGATGCGGTTTTGGGGATTGTGCCCTGTGGTCGCGGGAATGATTTGGCGCGGGCATTGGGGTTGCCCAGAGATGTGAAGGATGTGGTCAATACGCTGGTGCATGGGGTGGATCGCGCGATTGATCTGGGGAAAGTGGGCGACCGATTTTTTGTGACTGTTGCGAGTTTGGGTTTCGATACGGCGGTGGCGCAAAGGATGCGGAATCAGGGGACTGGTTCAATGCACATTCTCACACGGGCTTTGGAGGCGGGGGGAACGGTGTCATACGGGCTGACAGTTTTGCGAACACTATTTGGATATCGATCTCCTTTTGTGTGTCTGCGAGGAGATTTTGGCGTTTTTGAAGGGCGTATTTTGCTGGTGGCAACGGCGAATGCGCCTTTTTATGGGAGTGGGATTAAAATTGCACCTGATGCCATTGTTGATGATGGGATGCTGGATGTGTGCATTGTGGCAGATGTTTCGCGCTGGACGGTTTTGCGGATGTTTTTGAGCGCGTATTCCGGCGCACATATTGGTCATTCTGCTGTGCGTGTTGTGCAGACCAGGGCTTTGCGGATTGAGTCCGATGATCCTTTGTGGATTTTTGCCGATGGCGAACCCGTGTGTGAGATTCCCGCGAAGATTGAGGTTGTTCCGGGTGCGTTGAAGGTGAAGGTATAGTGAATTTTCGTCTGAGTAATCGGTTAAAAATTTGGTTTTAAGTGTTCATTTTCGGACACCTGTGTATCAATACCGGACACTTGTGGCGTTGTGGAATTTAGCCATTTTGTGATAACATGCTGAAAAATAATAAAATATATATTTTGGCACGAATATTGCATAGGATGGGAGTTACAATTTGATCCGTTGTTCAGAATTAGCTTATCGAGGAGGTGCGAGATGATTAAGATGTCGGGTATTCAAAAGTGGTATTCGTCGCGTTTTATTCGAACGGTTGTGTTGCAGGGGATTGATCTGGAGATTTCGTCCGAGGAGTTTGTGTCCATTATGGGGCCTTCTGGATCTGGTAAATCCACTTTGTTGCACATTATGGGTATGCTGGATTCGGCGAATAGAGGGGAATACTTGTTTGATGGCAAAGCCGTGCATAAGATGCGCGAGCGCGAGCGGTCGGATTGTCACAAAAACAATATCGGCTTTGTGTTTCAGAGCTATCATTTGATTGACGAACTGACCGTGTACGGAAATATCGAGACGCCTTTGTTATACAAAAAGGTGAAGAGCGATGAACGCGAGGAGATGGTGAATACGATGCTGGATGAGTTTGATCTGGTGGAAAAGAAGGATTTGTTTCCCCACCAATTGTCTGGCGGCGAACAACAGCGCGTAGGTGTTGCGCGCGCCGTTGTGATTAAACCGCGCGTGATCCTGGCTGATGAACCTACTGGAAACTTAAATTCGACGCAGGGCGAACATGTGATGAATTTGTTCACCAGGTTGCACGAAGGAGGGACAACGATTGTGCAGGTGACGCATTCTGAAAAGTGGGCGGGCTATAGCAAACGCATTGTGCATCTGCTCGATGGGGAAGTGGTGAGGGATGAAGGGGTGTGAATAATCTACGTCAGAGCATCAAATCCTAACGCAAAAGAAATAGCAAGACGAACTTCGTGCATCTTTGCAGTAGGCAGACGAGTGATGAAAGCACCGATGTTGCTTTTGGAAATGGTCTGAAGATTGTCGAGATTCACTGCACAGGCTGTTTCTACTCCATCGTCAGGAGTCAAGATGACCTCTGTGGGAATGCCGCGAATCGCTGTGGTAAGTGGTGCTACGGTAATAGATGTAAGGTGAGATATAGCAGAGGTGCGGGTGAGGATTAGTACTGGACGGCGTTTGTCTGGTTGCTTAAATGTGTACCAGTAAACATCTCCTCGATTCATTGATCACCCCAAACTTGTTCTGTTTCCCAGACGTCAAATTCACCTTCTGTCACGGGGTGTTTTTTATATCCCTCTCGATGTTTTTTTTCTAACGCCGGTATGAGCGAATCTCTGAGTACCAATCTGAGTGAATTGCAAATAAATTCAGATCGGGTTGTACCGCTTTCTCTGATCGCACGTTCAACTTCGGCCAATAGATCCTCGTCAATTTCCATTTGAATTGTTTTCATAGGTTCACCGTATTATAAGGTTTTTTGCACAGCGTATTGCAGTGCTTGTTGAATATCTTCGGCTTCAAGATAGGGATAAGCTTCAAGAATTTCTTCTGTTGATAGGCGATTTGCAACCAAATTGACCAAAAGAGAAACCGTTACGCGCATGCCGCGGATACACGCGCGTCCCCCCATGATTTTGGGATCAAAGGTTATACGGTCGAATTTCATTTTGAATTCCCTTTATACATTGATCAGACATATTGCATAATATCGCAAACCTCGACCGATTTTGCAATTCTAACCGTTGGACGTCTAAAAAGGGTTAATAAAGATGGCTAAGGAATTTGAGGAAGCAGTTGATGCCGTGATTTCCGGCGATACGGAGACGCTTAAATCGCTACTTAAGCAGGAACCTGATCTGATTCGCATGCGATCATCCAGAGCGCATAGAGCGATGTTGATCCACTATGTGGCGGCAAATGGTGTGGAAGATGAACGGCAGAGTACACCGGCTAATGCTGTCGATGTCGCAAATATACTCATTGATGCCGGTGCCGAAATAGATGCTACTTTTCTGGATGGGAAGTCGGGGACTACACCTCTTGTGTCGTTGGTGACCAGTTTTCATCCACATAAATCAGGGGTTGCCGCTGAGCTTGTGAGAGTATTCGTCAATGCAGGTGCCAGAGTAGATGGAATAATGGGAGATGGTGAACCTTTGAGGCTCGCGCTTGGTTTTGAGTATCCCGAGTCGGTTCAGGCTCTTCTTGAATGCGGTGCACGGATCATGAATGTCGAAATCGCTGCTGGTTTGGGAGAGCTTGAACTGGTCGAGAGATTCGTCGATAAGGGAGGTATATCCAGCAGAGAGTTGGAAGAAGCATTTTGGTGCGCTTGCAAGTATGGACATACCGAGGTGGCAGAATGTCTTCTCAAACGTGGCGTGGATATAGACGCAAAGGGTGGGGCAAATAATACGGGGTTGGTGTTGGCATCACAACGCGGTCGGAGAGATACGGTCGAGATGCTTCTGGGGGACGGGGCTTCTGTTGCGCTGAAAAATGATTTTGGTGGTACGGCACTTGGTTCAACGATGTATTTTCTGGCAAATCATCCCGTTCCAGATGCCGATTACGCCGGGGTGATTGAGTTGCTGCTCAATGCGGAATCGGAGTTCAACTTTGCCGACAAAGCGACAGGCGATGATAAGGTGGATGATATGCTTCGCAAGCGCGGTGTGATCACATAGGTTTTGGTCTGTCTGCGTCCATGTCATTTTAGGGTAAAAATAAAGGTTACGTCTTTGTGGCGTAGCTGCCAGCTATTTTTTTGATGGACGGTACTCGGCCATACTTCTACGCAGTAGTCCTGGCGGGATGGTGAACCTGAACGCAGCCATTTTGTTTGCGCTTCTTTGAGTTTGTCGAAACACTCCCTTCCTCCGTATGCAGTTATGTGATTTTCGTGTATGATACAGATATTCGATCTGTTATGAGTGGTGAGTACAAAAGCATTCTGCATAGGTATTACGGTTAATCCTTGAAGTTGAGCAAAGAACGCCAGATCCCTCCGTAAAGTCCAGCTTCCCCTTCCGTCTAGAATATCCGCCCAGGAAGCGCGCTCTTTGGCGGCTGGTCGTTTTCCGGCAAATTCTTCGACTAATTTCTGAGCCTGACCCCACTGAAGGGTTATTCCATGTCTGCCTGTGAACACCATAAATCCAGGAAGAGAAATTACCTTCCCACTGAGATGATCTTTTCGCTTTTGTAACTTCAACATGAGGCACTGGCTCTCACCTGGGAAGTCATTCAACGTCAATACCATTACGCCTTTGGGCGATAGTTGCTCCCACCAGGCAGGGAATAAGGTTGGACACGTAACCGTAGTGATCAGCCGATCAAAAGGCACTTCTTTCGCATAGCCTTTTGATGCATCACCCGTTATTACACTAACATTTTTTGTGCCCTGTCGCTTCAAGTGACGGCGTGCCCTGCGAGTGACATCAGATTGAATATCCATCGTTACAACATGTCCGTCAGGACCTGCGAGATGGGCCAATAGAGCGGCGTTCCATCCGGTGCCTGCGCCAATTTCAAATACGCGATGGCCTGCGCGAACAGATAAAACGTCCAGCATGTGAACGACGAGAGAAGGCTGCGATGTCGAGCTTGGTGGATTGATGTGGCTGAGCAAAGCTTCGTCGGAATAAATTCTCTCTAATTGGCTCGAGGTGGGGCATCTCGGATCTACTTCAATTAGGCCTTTCTGCTTTCCCAATGCATGGATTCGATCAACAAACAGATGTCTTGGTGTCGATTGGAGGGCATGTTCTATTGCCTTATTCTTCAAACTACCTGTCGCCTTGAGCATGTCGATGAAATCACGCTGCAACAGATCTGTATTTTTTGTTCCGGTCATTAGTCGTCTTTCACAAGGGTTTAAGTGAGCTGTGATCCCGTTTACGCACCCGGACCTTTGACGAACATTCCTGGAGTCGCACCTGTGTGTGCGCCATTTTCAAGGACGCGGATGCCGTTGACGAAGACGTCGCGGATGCCGATAGAGAGTTGGTGGGTGTCGTCGAATGTCGAGTGGTCGGCGACGGTGTCGGGGTCAAAGACGACGACATCGGCCCAGCAGCCGGGCTGCAGACGCCCGCGGTCCCATAGTGAGAGGCGATTGGCGACTGAAGAGGTCATTTTGAGGATGGCTTCTTCGAGTGGCATGAGCTTTTCGTCGCGGACATAGCGGCCGAGGACGCGGGGATAGGTGCCGTACGACCGCGGGTGGAGTGGTCCCTCGGCAGCCGCCCATTCTGGATCGACGCCGCCCGCATCTGTGGAGACCTTGACCCAGGGGAGCTGGAGTTGGAGGCGGACGTTGTCTTCGGACATGGTGTGGTAGATGGTGAAGATGCGCTGGTTCTCCGACAGCAGGAGGTCGATGGTGGCTTCTACCCAGTCCTGATCGCGCATCTCGGCAATCTCAGAGAGGCGCTTGCCGATGTACTGTTGGTTCTCGGGTTTGGTGAACGCGACTGGAGCGATCTGGTCGGGGCGGCGGGGAATTTCGCCGCGGACGCCTTTGACTTCGGAGACGATTTTTGCGCGAATGTCGGGGTCGCGCAGGTTGTCGAAGAACTTGCCGTCTGCAGCCACCCAGGTGGGCAGGACAGTGGCCAGGCCAGTGCCGCTGGCGGGGTAGGGATACATATCGGCGGTGACGTCGAGGCCCTCGGCGCGTACCTGGTTCACGCGCTCAATGACCCGGTGTATTTTGGGGTAGTTGCGCTCGGCGACGGCCTTGAGGTGGTAGATTTCGACCGGGATGTTGGCGCGCTGTCCGATTTCGATGGCTTCGTCCAGGGCCTCGAGAAGTTTGTCGGCCTCGGACCGGATGTGGGTGATGTAGATACCGCCGTGCCGCGCCGCTGTCTTGCAGATTTCGACGATTTCGTCTGTGCTGGTATATGTGTCCGGCGGGTAGATGAGGGCGTAGGAGGGACCGAAGGCGCCGTCTTCCATGGATTCGGCCATGATGCGGTGCATATCTTTCATTTCGTCGGGGGTCGGCTCGCCCATTCGCATGCCCATTGCCAGCGAGCGCAGGGTGCCCGCGCCCAGGAAGGATCCTACGTTGGGCGAGACGCCGGCTTCGATCATGGCGTCGAGCCAGTTGCCGAAGCGATGCCAGTTCCGCGCGCGTTCCCGCCAGTTTTTGGGTAGAGATCGCGAGAGGGTGTTGGAGCCGCCAACAGGTGCTGGTGTCCACGCTTCACCCATGATTTCGGTCGTGATGCCCTGGGTGATTTTGGAGAGGCATCGGCCGTCGCGCATCAGTGGGACGATGGAGTGGCTCTGTATGTCGATAAAGCCGGGACAGACGATGTGACCGGCCGCATCGACGATTTCGCCGATTCCATCGCGGGGGATGGTCCCCGGTGGTTCGATGGCGGATATTTTGCCGTTTTCCAGAGCGATATCGCCGTAGAACCAGGGGTTGCCGGTGCCGTCGATGATCTTGCCTGAGTGAATAAGGGTAGTAATTGGCATGGGAGTACCTTTCGTTTTTTTAACTGCTAAAAGTCTGCGCCGAAGTTTTGGACAAAAATGAGGAAGTCCGAGAACGCGACCTGGAGGTCGCCGTCGAGGTCAAAGGTGGGGTCGAAGCCAACGTCGCCTGCGGTTTTGCCAAAGCCCGAGACAAAGGCGAGGAAGTCCGAGAAGCCTATTTCACCGTCGCCGTCAAAGTCTGCGGCTGCGGGACCGGACGCGAGTTCAGATACGGAGAGGGTGTAACCGATTGCTGTGCCAGATGTGGAGGTGATGGCGAGGCTTCTGGCAATAGTGCCAGATGTGTGAATGCGTTTGCTCTGTGTGGCTGAAACGGGGATCGGCGCAGCAAAGGGGGTATCCCCTTCGGCGATGAGTGTGACGAGGAGATCGTTGTCACCTGTGGATTTAATTGTGAAGGCGAGGCCGGGTGTTTCGCCCAGAGCGAGATAGTCTATGCCCCAGCGCGTGGCGCGTCGCGTGAGATTGTTGGTCGGGACGGTGAGGACTTCGCGCTTTACCGGGCGCAGGTCAATGGCGCGATAGCCGAGGTCGCCCTCGACGTCGAGGTACATGGCCGCGGCCCATTGTCCAAAGAGGTGGGCGAAGCGTTCGGGCGCGTTGAGCAATTGAAGAATATTGTCAATGCTCGCAATGCTGCTGTCCGGGTCTGCGACGAGTTTTCGGAGTGCGCCGTCGCCATAGCGCTGTGCGAAATACGCCATATAGAGATATGCCTGATCAAAGTCAAAAAACTGATCTTCCCAATAGGTGAGGTCTGTATTGGCCGCGAGCGAGAGAAAATTTTCGGTCGCGGCTGCTGTCGTATCTTTGTATCCACAAGCGAGTTCGGCGTATTCCGAGCACCCTTCGTCGAGCCATTTGGCTTCGTCGGGATCGGCTTTCCAGTGGATCAGGTGCTGAAATTCGTGAGCGAGTGTGGCTCGTGCGAGGTTGCTGTCAATGTCGAGGGGACGGGCGTCAATATAAATGATTTCGCGCGAGACGGGCGGGAATTCGTTGTCGGTATCGATATAACCGACAAATGTGATGCCTGTGATTGGACTGTCGAGCACGTCGAGTACGAGGATGAGTATGCGGGGATCGGCATCGACATCCGGGGGATCGCCAAAGAGGTCGGTGACTGTCTCGTAAATGCCGCGATCGGGATGGCGTGCGGTGGAATGATCAAACGCGCGTGCGAGGGATTCAATGCCCGATTGTGTTACGCGCGGGGTGTTCCACATGTCATCTTCTACAAAAATGTAACAGTGGTCGCCCACATAGCGACAGGTTGTTGTGGTGTGGTATTTCCCGCCGCCAACAAGTTGAAAACTGTATGCGGGCAGCGTGAGTGTATCGCCAACACGGAAAGGCGTGGAGAAGGGTATTTTGGTTGCGGGGCGGTAGGGTGCGGTATGGCGTGGTATCAGGTGGGTTCCGCTCTGGGGGATGGGTTGGGCGTGCGCTGTGATGCAAGAAAGAGCAATGCAGCATGCAATAGTAAAAAAAATACAACGCAAATTGCGTTTGGGAGTTGTTGGCGGAGACATTGTTAAAACCGAACCAGAAATTGTACCTGCAAGTCCCCAGAGGTATTGGGGGAGACGGTTGCAATGGGGCGGGTTTTGGTGGCGATGTTGGCGGCATTTAACGCGCTGGCAAAGCGGTTGAAGATAAGTGCGCCCACAAAGAGAAAGCCGCGTGTGCGTGCCCAGGTGGCTTTGCTTCGCAGTTCTCGGAAGTGTTCGCGGGAAGTTGGCGAATCCCACTCCCAAAAGTTTTCAGGTGTTTCTGGCAGTGGGTTGGCCGATGTGCCTTCGACATATAGCAGTCGGGCGTTGTAGTCGTAGATGCTGTTGTAGCTGGACAGGTGGTCGTAATGGGAGTTGGGTTTTTTGTCCGTGGCTGCGCCAGCGCGTGCCGCGGCATAAGCGCGAAAGGTGTTTTCTCGCGTGGTGTTGAGTTTTTGAAATGCAAATAATCCCGTCCAGAACATGCCTTCGGTGAAGAGGAAAAATTTCGCGGATTTTCGTCCGCCCGCATACCTCTCGCCCAGGCCGGGTAAGAGAATCGATAAAAAGGCGGCTTTTTTGGGTGATTTCGCTTCTTGTGCGATTGCGGCAGATGGCGCGAGCAAACAGGCACAGACGATCAGGATTTGAGATGGTGTTTTCATGATGCTTAAAATCTCGTTTTCAATTCAATCATGGACCGCCCATGGCTATCGACCGGCGTGATGTCGATCCACAAGCTCGGCCCGGTCTGTTTTTGGAGCGCGCGCGTATAGGCCGAGGCGTGTATGGCACTTGCTATGTGGTTGAGTACGGCCAGGCCAGTGGCAAGTGACGCGCGCTTGAGGTATTTGTTGCTGTCGTTGCGACGGGTTTCATAGTCCTGCCTGCGGGACGATGGCACATTCTTGTTATCGGTGGAAAAGTCAGCCGTCACATCGTCCCAGCCATAGACAAACTGATGGTATTTGCCAATGAGTTCGTAATACTGCTGCGTGTCTTCACTTTTTGAGGGCAGGGCATGGGTTTCGTAATACGGTTCGGGCTGACTTTTGTTCCATTCCCGCCAGGCGCTGTACTGCGCTTCCTGCCAATGCCGATCGGCATACGCTCGAAATTCTCCCTTAATATCATTGCCTTTGCCTCGCCATGAGACATAGGCGGTCCAGGTGAGGGCTTCTGCGCCCATAAACCCGACTGCGCGCATTTTAGCCCCGGCATATAATTCACCCAAACCCGGTACGAGCAATGAAAGAAAAAAGGCTGTTTTAGGCGATTTTTCCGCGGTGGCCTGCCCGCATATTAGCGCGAAAACAAGCGTGCAGAGTGTGAATGTTCGCATGGGGAAATTCCTTTAGAAGCTGTTTTAAAACCCCTCGCTTAAGCGAGTCTGTTGATTAAGAGGTAAATCATAACGATGTAAATAAAGGCTTCACTACTGTCGGTCAAGTCTTCATAATCCTTTGATAGTCGGCGAAAATTAAATAACCAAGCAAAGGTGCGCTCGACGACCCACCGGCGTTTGACGAGTTGAAAGCCTTTGCCTTTTGGGGTGACAACCTCAAGATCAATCTTATGCGTCTGCTTCTTAGCAGCGACCCATTTCTTGAGGTCTTCACCTCGATAGCCGCCATCAACCCATAGCTTGCGTAAGCGTGTCTCTCCCGTGTCAAAATACTGATTGAGCACCTTCTTTAAGCCATCACGGTCTTGGAGATCAGCAGGCGAGACATAGGTGCTGATGACGAGTCCGAGGGTATCAACGAGAAGATGGCGTTTGCGTCCATTGACCTTTTTGCCAGCATCATAACCTTTTGATTTTCCTTGTGTTGCTGTCTTGACACTTTGGCTGTCAATGCAGCCTGCTGATGCGGTAGGCTTACGTCCCTGCCGTTTTCTTTCTCGCCGCGTGAGTGCCTGTTGCACCTGCTCAAAGATGCCTTGCTTGCGCCATTTATTGAAATAGCCATACACGGTCTGCCAGCAGCCGAAGGTATGGGGTAGCATGCGCCATTGGCTGCCGGTCTTCGTCAGATACAGGATGCCATTGAACACTTGGCGCAAATTGGCAGGAGGGCGTCCGGGACCTCCTTTTCGCCATTTGCGTTTGGGCAGCAAGGGGATCAGCAGTTGCCATTGCGCTTGGGTGACATTTGTCGGATATTGCCTTTGCGTATTCATCTTTGTCCTTTCTTTTTAGGGTGATTTGCTAACCTAAATTTGGACAGATGAATACGCTTTTTCAACCCTTTTCTTCACTCACAATAGTTTTAAAACAGCTTCTTAGCTAAAAGTGGCCCTTCCCAACATCCGTAACGAATCCAAATAACAATGTAAAATAAACTTTTAAGCCACTTCGTTCAAGTGGATCGCCAGCCCGTTGCAAAGGCACATGGTCGAAACCGTAGGCTATGTCGAGGCTGGCGCGTGTGGGAAAAAGATAAAACGAGGTGGCGTCGTAGCGCAATTGCGCGCCCAGTTCGCGTTTCCAGCCGCGTTTGAGTATTGCATCATCGGGTGTGCCATCCCAGGCGCGTGCGATCCCGGCAAAGAATGCGCCGTAGAGTTGGTCGGAGTAGATCGGGCCGGTTTGTCGATCGATGTGCGACCAGATGGGAAAGCGATACGCCGACCGCAACATCAGGGCGCGACGACCTTCCATGCTGTAAAAGGTATATCCTTTCATGCCGGGCAAGCCGCCGAGGAAGAAGTCAAAGGCGTCGTCAACTTCGCTGTCGATTACGCCGCCAAAAAAGCGGAAGCTCAGCGCACTACGCCCGGGGGCAACCGGGATAAATTCGTTCCAATCGAGGGAGAGTTGGTTGTAGAAATAGCGATCATAGGTTTCGACAATCAGCGAGATATTTTCCTCAAAGCCGCTGATGAACCAGTTGAAATAACGGTCGTAACGCAGCGCGAGACGGCGTCCGGATCGGGGATTGATTTCCGAGTCGCGCGAGCGGCCTATGGCATTGAGGCGATAGGTGAGGGCGAGGTCAAATCCGTTGAGGGTAGTGGCGCCCACTATATCGCGGTTGAGGCCGTTGAATCGCGCCTGATCCAGAACCGCGCCCGTGCGATTGTACACGAGGCGAGCGTCGATAATACCGCCGCGTCTCAGGGTGTATTTGCCACCTATTTCAATGCCCGTCAGTGCGAAGGTGCGGTTGTAGATGCGAAAGTCTTCGTCGCGGCTGATTACATCTTCTTCAACGTGGCGCGATAAACGGTAGGCTTCCAAGAAAAAGGTGGGGCGTTTTTTGCGGTATTCGTAAAGCGCGTATAAATCCATGTCCAGATCGTGGGCAAGCAGTCCACTGATAAAAAAGGTTTGTTTTCGCAAGACGTCGTCGGATCCCGCTATGGCACCGAGTTTGAGTTTGCCGCTGTCGATTGCCAGACGCGGAAGTATGGTGGTGGTTGCAAATTCATTTTTGTATGGACGGCTCGCTATTGCGGGTTTGGGCGTTACGGGCGCAAAGGGTTCAATCCGAAAGATATTGGCTTCCACGGGTTCATTTAATGGCTGAGAGATAACGCGAATTTCGTAGGCTTTTTTGCCGTAGTGGGCATAGGCGATGCGGTTGCTATCTGGATGCACATGGGGTTGAAATGCGCCGCCGTACACGCGAGTGAGGCGGTCTATTGCGCCGTTAGATAGATTGGCGCGATAGAGGTTGAAGATACCGTCGTGGTCAGAGGCAAATACGAGGGATGAGCCATCGGGTGTCCAGCATGGGTCGCGGTCGGTTTCTCGGGAGGCGACGCGCACTGTGTAGTCGCCACCTGTTGCGGGAATGGTGGCGATGTCCCGCGAGGTGCCGCTTCGGTAGAGCGAGAATGCGATTTGCGATCCATCGGGCGACCAGCGCGGAGTGGCGACCTGTGAGCCGTCGTCGAAGGATGTGAGGTAGCGAATGGTGTCTGCCGCGATGTCGAGGATGCAGAGGTTGGTGCTGCCCCCGCCGTTTTTGATAAACGCAATTTCTGTTCCGTCTGGCGAATAGGCCGGGTGAATGCCGCGCGAGCCAGTGCTGAGGCTCGTTTCACCCGGGAAGGTGGCACGCGCGAGGCCAATGGCGGTTTTGACATTTTGAAACAGGCTCGATTTTGCGGCTTTGGGATCTATGGTGTAGAGGTCCCATTGCCGCCCGCCATATTTGTTGGGCTGGCTGTGGCGCGCGTAGAGGAATTGTTCGCTATCGGTTGACCAGTCAAAGGCCGTGACTGCGCTGGGGGCGGCGAGTTCCACGCTGCTGTCGGCGAGGGTATAGACCATCAAACTCGTGCGCCCATAATCGCGCCCTTTATTGGAGAGGTAGGCGAGTTTTGTGCCGTCGGGCGACCAGCGGGGGTGCAGGTTGAGGTAGCCGTCTTCGCGGATGAGGTCGCCCTGTGCGGGGTTTGTTTCGATCTGTGCGATTTGATCCGCATAGCGTTTTTTGAGCGATGCGACCCAGCGCGTGTGCAATTCGCTTGCAGAGATGCCCAGGGTTGCGCGGATTGCGCCGCCAAAATCCGTGCGCCACCAGACTTTCATTTGCCGATATAATTCGGGGAGTTTGTCGCGCCCAAAGGTATCGACAATAAATAGGGTAAGCGAATAGCCGTGGTCGTACACTTTTTCAAATCCGAGACCTGTTTTGGCGCCAAAGACGGACATTTCATTGCGGGTGAGCAGGCTTCCATTGCGCGTGGCCTGGCGCAAGACCATATCGCGGTGCGAGTCCCAGCGGTCGCGTTGTGCGCCCGGTGCCATGTATTGCGCCGTGCCTTCGGCAAACCAGGGTGGAATGATGGTGGCGGGAATGGCGTAAGCGGCCAGGACATTGGGATAACCAGCGAGGATGTCGTCGCGTTTGCCTTCGCCCTGATATTGCAGGTAGTTGACGAAGATGGCGGGGATGCGCCGCGAGGATTTGCGGGCGATTTGGAGCGAGATGATGTGCGTCAATTCGTGCGTTATCACGTTTGGGAGCCAATCTGTACTGCCGCGCAGTGCAAAGTCGAGGTTGGAGACCCAGATTTCGATGGTGTTGTGGTAATAATACGCCGCGCCATTGGCATAGTCTTCGGTGTCTTTGAGGATGATGCGGACTTTGCTATTGGGTTCAAAATTGTAAAAGGACGCGACTGGGCCGTAAGCATCTTCTGCGACCTGTGCAGCACGCGGAGCCAATTTTTCCAGCCCCTGATGGTAATAGACTTTGAAGTGTTCGGTTTCAATGACGCGCCAGTTCAGTTCGGGATGATTGGCGTCAAATTGCGCGAGAGCCTGTGTACTCAGGATCAGGAGGATGAGAATTATTTGTGTGAATTTGTGAGACATAGTGTTGGTGGTTACTTAATTACCGCGGCTTTGATAAATTGCACCTCTGTGCGCGTGCTGTTGCTGGCTTGCAGGCGACAAATATAGAGGCCGCTGGCATAATCGGTTACATCCCACGCGATTTCGTTGTCGGTGTTGGGCATGGGATTGTTGTGTGTGAGGTCTGCGACTCTTTCACCGAGGGGATTGTAAATGGTCATACTGATTTCGGCGGGTTCTAATAAAAAAAACCGAATGCGCGCTCTGTCGCCATTGCGGACCGGGTTGGGGTAAAGGTATGCTCGCTCCGCGGGTAAAAGCGAGGTTTCTGTTGGGATTGCGATTTCGTCGGGCTGTTGGAGCAATTTGCCCGCGTTGCCCGGTCCGCCACCGCGTTGCCCCCAGATAATTTTGTTGCCGGTATAAGAGGGGTCAATTGTTTCCATGTGGAAGAGTTGCGCGCTGCCGTCGGCGGTATAGATAATGAGTTCCAGGGTGCCGTCGTTGTCAAGGTCGTCGATAAGCGGTGATGAGAAAATGGGGCCGGGCAGTAGCAGGGGAAAGCCCGGTAGGGGATGTCCTTCGGCGGTCAGGCAGTAGAGGAGGCCACCGCGTGTACCTATGAAAATATCGGGAGATGCGTCGTTATTGATATCGGCGAGAATGGGCGGTGCTTCGATGGGGCCAGCATCGTCTTTTATGGGGAAGGCGATTGCGCCTTCGGTTTGTAAGATGGCGTTGAAGCGATAGAGATAGAGTTTGCCGTTGCCGCCAAAGAGGACTTCGACAAATCCGTCCTGGTCGAGGTCGGCGACAACAGGGGATGAATGCGCGCCGCCGGGCACGGGATCGCTCGCAAAGGCGAGGCCGTTGGCGTCGAGGATGGAGAGCCTACCGTCTGTTGTGACGACTGCAATGTCATCATCGCCATCGCGGTCGAGGTCGCCTATTGCCGGGCCGCCGATGATGGGAGATGCGAATGTGGCGAGTGGCGTAGATTGGCCGGTGCCGTGAATGAGGTGGATCTGAGCGCTGCTGGTAATGGCGATGAGTTCATTGTCCGAATCGCTGTCGATATTGCCCACGGCGAGTGATTGGATGCCGTCGTTCAGGGTGATACTGCCCGCGATTTCAGATAGAAAATTACCCCATTCGATTTTCCCATCACGCCATCCCCAGATATCGACATACGTTGTGGGGAATTTTGCAATGACGGGTGTTGAAGAGAGAAATATGGGGGGGGTGATATCGACGGTTTCGTGGATTGTACCACCGGGACGCCAGTGCGTGCGGGTTGTTTCTCCGCGATGGTAGATGAATCCGTCCCCTGTTTCCAGGTCGCCAATTGCAGGGGTTGTGGCAAACACCTCGTCCGTGCCGTGCGGTGTGCCCGCGATTTTCCACGCGCCAGAACTATGTAGTATTTCTTTGATTCCATCTCCATCGAGGTCGATGACGCGAGGTGCTATTCGCGTGGGATTTAAGTCTGTAATCGGCCAGTTATCTATCCGATTGGCAAAACGGATTGCAACTGCCATCACTTCGCCGGGAGGACTGAGCACTTCGATGGTTATGCCGCTTTCATAGCCCAAATTACTGCGAGTATTTGGCGAGGTATCGGGTCCAAATACGGTGTTGTTGCCCACGTAAAAGGCGTCTTCTGGCGAGCCTTCAATACTGCTTAATGAGATGATACCAGCTTGAATGATGCGGCTGGCCGATACATTGCCGATGTCTTGCAGGCCATCGGCTTCTTCGAGGGCAATGCCGCGGCGATATTGGGCAGGTGCAATTTTGTAATCGGGATGGCTGTTGATGTGTTTTTTTTCGTCGCTGGCCCGAATGACGGCGTCGTCAATGTGGTAGATGAGAATGCCCGAGCCGGGTATGAACGCATCGTAATCGTCTGCGGAAAGCCAGACATTATGAGGGGTGGAAAATTCGATTTGCGGAATGCGATTTTCAATATTGAGGCGCGAGAAGCGGTTTTCGATCAAAAAATATTCGGTGGTGCTGATGGGCACGCGAATAGCCTGCGGAAGATCGGACGCGCTACTGGCGATTTCTACGGTGTCGTTGTGGGTGATCAAAAGTGGTTCGATCCAGCCGAGTTGCATGCGCGACCAGGCGATCATGCGACTGGGCAAAAATCCGATCAAATTTGTGCTGGTGGATTCGGGATCATTTCTGAGAGGTTGAAGATCCAGGCGCGCGGCATCAATTTGATTGTTGGCGCCCGTATCCATCAAACTCCAGTCGCCAATTGCGGGCAGATCGTTTTCAAAGTCCGAAAGACCGGGCAAGCCGAGTTGCGAGGCAAAAAATCGGGCGAGCGTACCATTGAGACCGCCCCGGCCATTTGTGCTGATAGCTTCGGGCAATAGCATGCCCGATGTGACCTGAAAATTACCGTTGTTGACGGAAATCGCGCCGTCGGCGAGTTCGATGAGGTCGCGTTGAAAAATAAAGGCCGAGGGTATGTCGTTGAGTTTTTGCCCTGCTTCTCCGCCGAGACCCGCGTGAAATACTGCAAAAGCACGGTATTTTGAGAAGTCTATGGTTGCGCCATCAATGCCATCTGCGGCGCGAATGCCATCTCGAAAGAGCCGCGTGACGCGCTCATTTATTTCGCGCCTCGTGCGTCCATTGCCGTATTCGATCAAGGGGGTGTTGAGGACGTAACTCGCGGTGAGATCTTGTGGATAGACATCGTATTCGATGGTCAGTTGACCGCGGGATATGTCGCGGTAATAATTGGAAAGTGCCTGCAGGTGGGCTTCAAAATAGGTGCGGTCGTGGGGGGGCGCGTCAAAGGGATAGATGCGATCAGAACTTTCGATTGTACTGAGATTGAATGTGCCGTTCCCACTGGTGGTTTCGTTGTCGGGGTCTTCGGGAGGAAAAGAGACGCGCACGGCTAAGACGCGATAGGTGTCGGCAGCCATAATGGGCTGTACAAAAAGGGCTACAAGACACAGGAGGATTGAGCAAAAGACTCCTGTATGCGCTTTGAATTGTTCGGGTATCTCGCATCTGTGTAGAAGGGTCATAGTCAAGCGTATGTTCGGTTTCATAATGCGAGATCAGTGAGAATAGCTGATGCGGTAGATCAGGCCGGCCTGGTCGTCCGATACCAGCAGGGAACCATCGGGCATGACGAGCACATCGACTGGCCTGCCCCAGTTCGATTCTCCCTGTAGCCAGCCTTTTGCGAACGGCTCGTAGCTGATCGCTTTGTTGTCATTTAGACGCACCAGAGTGACACGGTAGCCGATCTTGCTGCTGCGATTCCAGGATCCGTGTTCGGCGATGAAGATCTGATTGCGGTATTTCTCGGGAAACATGTCGCCGGTATAGAAGCGCATTCCCAGAGCCGCTACATGCGGACCGAGATTCTGGACTGGCGCGATAAACTCGTTGCAACTGCGCTGATTGCCGAATACAGGATCGGCGATGTTGGTGCCATGGCAGTAGGGATAGCCGAAGTGCTGTCCATCGGCGGTTACTCTGTTCAGTTCGTCCGGGGGCACATCGTCGCCCATCCTGTCTCTTCCATTGTCCGTGAACCACAATTGGCCCGTTTTTGGGTGCCAATCGAAGCCGACGGTGTTGCGAATGCCTCGCGCTATGATACTGAAGGTATCATTGGCGTCCAATCTTCCTATCGACGCGTACGGATCGCCGCGAGCGCAGATGTTGCACGGCGCGCCGATCGGCACGTATAGCAAACCGTCGGGACCAAAGCGGATGAATTTCCAGCCGTGATGGCGATCTGTGGGGAAAGCGTTGTTGACGATCTCCGGCTGCGGCGGGTTGTCGAGTTGTGCTTCGATGTTGCGATAGCGCAGGATGCGGCTGATTTCGGCTACGTACAGGTCGCCGTTCTTGAAGGCGACGCCATTGGGGTTATTCAGGCCGCGGGCGAGGATGATGACCCGTTCTGCCTTGTGGTCGCCGTCTTCGTCGCGCAGTGCGTACACGCGGCCGCTGGGACGGGTGCCGACAAATAGGGTGCCGTCTGGGCTGAGGCTCATCGAGCGAGCGCCAGTTACCCCTTCGGCGTACACGCGAATGTGGAACCCTTCAGGTAGTTCAATCCGCGCCAGGCGTGGATCGCTGGGTGGTGGTGTCGTTGGTGTTGATACCGCTTTGCCAAAGCTACCGACAAATAGCAGAAAATCGTCAAATGCAATCTCGCCATTGCCATCCAGATCGTATTTCGCATCGTACTGCTCTTGACCGGCTTGAGATCCGAACGCGGTGACAAAGAGCAAGAAGTCGGGGAAATCGACAACACCATTGCCATTAAAGTCCGGAGAAGGGGGGCTACTATTTTGCGAAAAAAGAGACGAAATCAAGAGCATGAAGCTCAGCAAACTGACGGTCCCGAGCGCGAGGAGACGAGGTTTAGCATTATATCTCAAGAGATTTAGCATTGTATTTCAACGGATAGTTCTTCATCGCAAGAGGGCCAGTTGCTGAACCTGGAGAATTAAAATATAAATCCACCCGTGAAGCGGAATGTATTACTGGCAGGCGTATCTTCCGTCGGCACAAAATACGAAATATCGAAATTTGCCCAGTTGTATTTCAAGCCCAGCCCAAAGGTGGGAAAGTTGCGTTTGCCATCCTTGTCATAGGAATAGCCACTGCGCAGGGCAAAAGCCGAATCTTCAGAAAGATGGTACATCCATTCGGCACCGACGCGGTAATCCATATCGTCAAATTCCGTAAAACCATTGCCGCCCGGGTTGGGCTTCCAGCCAAAGGTGTCGTCGTTCCAGCCCGAAATAAAGGAGAAGAAATTATCAGAGGCGAGGGGTTTGTAAACATCTGCGGTGAGCATCAGGGAAGACGAGTTGTTTTTGAACACTTTGTATGCAATGCCGAAAACGAAATTTTGTGGCAATGGATCTGCCTGGTCGGCATCGATAAAAGTCATGTTTGGGCCAACATTGCGCAATACGCTACCGAAGCTAAGCCGATCTGTAGCTGCCCACATGAGACCTATGTCTCCGGCAAAAGAAGTCGCTGTACCTTTGCCTTGCTCAATACCCGCGCCTATGTCGGAGAGGTTTTCATGGATGAACTTAGCTGTGATGCCCAGGGCCAGATTTTTGAAGAGATGCGTGCCATAAGATACACCCAGGGCCATGCCGTAGCTCTTAAATGTGCCTAAAAGATTTCCCTCCTCATCGGTACGCTGTTGTTCGCCTAAAGAACTGTAAATGAGGCTATATCCCAGATTGCCAATGCCACTAAACGGGTGTGTGTAAGCCCCGAATGACGAAAAGATGTCGGTGGCCAGTCGGGGAACGGGTTTGTACAGGGTAGTGCTGAGACTGTGAATTTGTAACGAGGCCAGTGCGGCGGGGTTGTAGTACGTAGCATTGGCGTCATCGGCAATAGCGACATAAGCATTGCCCATGCCCGCTGCGCGAGCCGATGGTGCGAACAATAAAAAAGTGGCTGCAGCATGGCTTTCTGGCGTTGCATAAGCTGGGGTGCTGAGCAGGCCAATACCAAGTGCGAACAGGGCGAGAAAACGGTATTTCATTGAAACTCTCCTTTATAGAATTGGCCGGAAAGCCTGCAAAACAAGTAAAAAACCCGGCCGTGAGCGCGTGTGAACGCGCCGCCAACCGGGGGGGCATTCTAACATCGCGCGCTAAAGCAGGCACATCTTCGGATATCGGACAAAGTAGCCGACGGGATTTTACTGATGCAAAAAACAGCGCTTTAGCGGTGATGCGATAGACAAATTTCCCTGATTAATGGTGAGAATAAATAAAAAACCGCTTGTTTGAGACCCGCGTGTTGCCTATTTTCAGATCACGAATTTTTGATTGATGAAAGGAAAGAACGTGATTGACCGGGATTTACTCGATATTTTGGCTTGCCCAGAGAACAAAACGCCCGTGAAATTAGCCGATCAACCGCTGATTGACACCATCAACAGCGCGATTGCAAAAGGCGAGGTTAAAAACCGAGGCGGACAAAAAGTTGAACTGCCGATTGATGGGGGCCTGGTGCGCGAAGATCGCATCTTTTTATATCCCATTCAGGACGCGATTCCCATTATGTTGATCGACGAAGCCATCCCGCTAAACAAATTCGTGTCTCAATAGTCTTTTCCCTGTTTCTGAAGTATTTTAGAACTTCAACAAATCCTACCCATGTGTCAAGCCTTTTTTGTTTGGTTTAGACGTTTTCCCATGCAGCGAGTTCCATGTTTTTTTTTTAAAAAATTTGTGTGATAGTGGTCTCTTGCGGGTCGTTTTGCGGCAAAATATCTGGATCGCGCTCGTGTTTGGGTTTTTAGCATGTGGTGGGGGAGATAAGACGACCAAATTAGATGTAATGGCGTTGGATGGCGGAAAAATAAGCTGGCGGACATGGAGCCAAAGAGATTCTGCCCGAATTACCGAGTGCCCCATTTTGTTGTTTTTGTACACGCAGCGATCGGTTTGGTGTCGCGATCTGGCAGCGCGGTGTTTTGAAGATTCAGAAATTGCGCGGGCGATTGCCCGTTACACCCTGCCGATATGGGTTGATGCTGATCAACGGCCCGATTTGTTTGAGCGTTTTGGTCTGGGCGGGGTTCCATCGCTCTCTTTTTTGACACCCGATGGACAATGGATTACGGGCAGCACCTATCTCGATCCCGATGATATGATAGATCTGTTGCGGTGGGTGCAAATTTTGTACGACAATCCCGATAGGCTCGTCAGGCTCGAGGTGCAGCGGTCAGAGTTGAAGCGGCGAGTAGAATTCGATAAAAAGAAAGATCTGCGCCCTGGTATCAAACCCAACGCAGCGCTTTTGCACCGCGTGCGCGACAGTTTAAAATCGGTAGCAAAAAGCGGCTTTGATCCAGGTCCCGAAGGCCTTCTTGCGCTTGCAGAAGCGGGTATTGATTCGCCTTTGGTCAATTTTGCACACAGCGCACGGCGCGATACAGATGGCATTTATGTGTTGGGGGTATTAACACATCGCGGGCCTGTGATTGATTCGGAAAAGCACATGGCGGTCAATGCCCAATTATTGCGGGCATTTGCACGGGTAAATTTGTCCCGCGATCTGGCCGATGCGATGCTCGAAAAGTTTGCCGTATCTGGCAATGTTTTGTTGGGGGCCGGGCTGGCTGGTTTTAAAGATCGGGCGGGAAATATATTGCGGGATGCAGAGATTTATTCGGGCTGGAATGCACTGGCGGTTTCGGGTTTGTGCGCGGCGTTTCTCGAAACTCGAGAGGCGCGTTTTTTAGATGCTGGGCGGCGAATTTTTGAAGAGGTTAAGACGCGATTTGTACAGGACGATAGCCTGTTTGCCCACGCGCGATCTTTAAATACGCCCCATTTTTTGCTGGATCAGGTTTTAATCATTCGCGCGGCCCTCGATTTGTTTGAGGTGCAGAAACGCGAGGCCGATTTGTTATTTGCGCGGACGCATGCAGATCGGGTGATGACAGCTTTTGCCGATTCTTCGGGCGCTTTGAGAGATCGAACGCCGGAGGCAGAGGTCGCGAGTTCGCCCGCTATTGATCGGTGGCTGCCTTCGGGAAATGGCGTGGCGGCGCAGGTTTTTATGCGGCTTTTTGTGCATACAAAAATGCCGCGCTATCGAGATCGAGCCGAGGCGATTTTGACAGCTCTAATTGCACCCAATATAGATCGTATTGGATATGCCGGTGCTCTGAATCGCGCATTGGCATTATTTGTGCGGGAAAGCGAAAACTAATGGCTAATAACCGGTTGCTCATTGTCGGCGTATCGGGTTTTTTGGGACACGCACTTTGCGATGTATCCTGCGATGATTGGGAGCGGACACCTGCGTCGCGTAGCGGTCAAAAGGGTCATCTCGTCGTAGATTTGACACAGCCCGCTTCGGTACACGAGGTGGTAGCACAGGTGCGCCCTCAGTGGGTGATCAATTCGGCAGCTATGACAAGCGTTGATGGATGCGAGCGAAATCCCGCGCTTGCGCGTGCGATACACGTCGATGGAACGCGCAATCTGGTTCAAGCGTGTGAACGAGTTGGATGTGGTCTGGTAAACTTATCGACCAATTACGTGTTTGATGGAAAGAAAGGGCCTTATGCCGAGGTCGATGAAGCACACCCGGTGAATGTGTATGGGCAGACCAAGTTAGAAAGCGAAGTTATTCTATTGAATGCACTTTGCCCCGGCATTGTGGTGCGAACGGCGGTACTGTACGGTTTTCACCCGTCTTGTCGGCCCAATTTTGTGACCTGGGCCATTTCATCGCTGGCGGAGCGAGAGGCGATTCGCGTGGTGACAGACGAGTGGGCAAATCCGACTTTTGTCGATGAGCTTGCCGCATTTATCTTAAAACTTTGCCGCACTGACTTCCGCGGTGTGGTGCATTTTGGCGGGGCGGATTTTTTGACGCGTTTTGAAATGGTTGAGCAGATTTGTGCGGTGATGGGGCTTGATTTTTCGCTGGTGTCTGCCATCACTTCTGCAGAATTTGGGCAGTTCGCACAGCGCCCGCTGCGAGCCGGGTTGACAACCGCACTCGCCAGAACATTATGTGATATTGTACCTGCCTCTTTTGAGCATAATTTGAGACAACTAAAGGGCGTTTTTCACAAGATCGCTAATACCTATGTCTGATAATAAACTCCACATTTCTCTGATTACGCCCACCTATAACGAGCGCGAGAATATTTCTTTATTGGTGGAAGAAATATTCGACGTTCTGAAAGACTATCCCGACATCGATCTCGAATTGATTGTGGTTGATGATAATTCGCCCGATAGCACGGGAGAGGTGGCCGAATCACTCGTGGATCGCTATCCGGTGCAGGTGGTTCACCGCGCAGGAAAATTGGGATTGGGCAGTGCTGTGATGGCGGGGTTTGAGCGGGCAGAGCGGGATCTTTTGGGGGTGATAGATGCCGATTTGAGCCACGATCCCATTGTTTTGCCTCAGCTCATTTACGGGTTGCGAGATCACGATCTGGCTATTGGCAGCCGATTTGATGCGGATAGTCACGTCGAACAATGGGCCTGGTACCGCAGAATTATTTCTCAATTGGGAGTATTTCTCGCCCGGCAATTAACTGGCGTGCAAGACCCACTGGCGGGCTATTTCTTTTTGCATCGGCGCGTTATTAAAAACATGGCATTGACTTCCCCGGGGTATAAAATTTTGCTGGAGATTCTGGTCAAGGGGCATTATAAGTCTTTTATAGAGGTGCCCTTTGTGTTTCGCAACCGGCAATATAGTAGCAGCAAATTGAACTGGACTGAGTACTATTTGTTTATGAAGCAATTGTTGACATTCTATTTTTTGCGAAAAAAGGGCAACGCCGATAATAAATAAGTCTGGTATTTTGGCTTGACAGAGGGGCAATTGGCTTTTATGTTGAGCAGCGGTTTGTGCAATTTTTTTGAAACTGGAGGCGTTTATGGCAGAGCAGCGCGAACTCAATACCCAGATATCTCTTCCGCTTTCCAAAGCGGTTGAGATCAGTTTTAATAGCGTTAAGATCCGATTTGGCCGGTCTTTGATTACGGTGAGTGGTATTGTGCTTGCCATCGCTTTTTTGATGTCGATTTGGGCAGGCAATTCCATTATTGACGGTTTGATGGCTGCCAGTGATCCCAAGATCAATTTGATCTTGCAACAAAAGGGCGTTGAAATTGATCCCGATAGTGCCGCCGCAATCCAGCAACGGTCAAAAGATGCATGGCTGGTGGTGTTGTCGCTGCTCGTGTGTCTGGTGGGTATTGCCAATGCCATGCTGATGTCTGTTACGGAGCGGTTCCGCGAGATTGGCACTATGAAGTGTATGGGCGCATTGGACGGATTTATTATTAAGTTATTTATTCTCGAATCGACGTTTATGGGTGCAGCGGGCACGGTTATTGGCGTGATCGTTGGGTTTTTGCTGACTGCATTGCTCAATATGTCGAGTTTTGGTACGGTGATTTTCGATCATCTTCCCATGGTTCAAATCCTTCAAGATGGTGTTAAAGCTATTGTCATTGGTTCTTTTTTGTCGCTGATTGGTGGCATTTTGCCGGCCTATCGCGCTGCCAAGATGGAGCCGGTTGATGCGATGTCTTTGGAAGTTTAAATGACAAACTGATTGTGAGGTATTTTATGGCTGCCGAAGAAAAAACAGAAACAAATGCAGAGGCCGAACAGGCAACTATTGTACGCACGCAAGATGTGAAGAAGGTGTACATAATGGGCGAAGAGCAGATTCACGCACTCAGAGGAGTGGATCTGGAAGTGACGCAGGGCGAATACCTGTCCATCATGGGACCTTCTGGTTCGGGGAAGAGTACTCTGTTTAATATGGTGGGTGGATTGGACAAGCCGACCGAAGGCAAGGTTTATATCGACGATGTAGATGTCGCCCAACTCGACGCTTATGAACTCGCGTGGTTGCGCTGCCGAAAGATCGGTTATATTTTTCAATCTTATAATTTGATTCCGGTGATGACGGCGCTTGAGAATGTGACCCTGCCGATGGTGTTTGCCGGGCTGACGAGCGACGAGGCGCGCGACAAGGGCGTAGGGTTGTTGACACAGGTCGGTCTGGGCGAGCGCGTGATGCACAAGCCTTATGAGCTTTCAGGTGGTCAGCAGCAACGCGTGGCTGTTGCGCGGGCCTTTGCCAACGATCCAGCGATTATTCTGGCTGACGAGCCGACTGGAAATCTCGATTTGAATACGGGGCGGGAGATTATTGAGTTGTTGCGCCGGATGAACGAGGAGTCGGGCGTGACCGTGATTTCAGCGACGCACGATCACAAGATGCTGTCGGTATCCGACCGCGTGGTGTGGGTGCGCGATGGCCGCGTAGATCGCATTATTGACCGCGATGAGTTGAAAATTGAGGTGGGCACGATTGACGGCCACGAATAAACTTCCTACTTGACAATTTGTTTTAGAATTTGTTATCTTTGGCGCATCTGACATAACTCTTGTTTAAGGAATTTGGTGTGATGAACGCTTTTGCAACCCATTTTTGGTATTTTTGGCGTCGATTTGACGGTCGATATTATTATTATCGCCGCCCGTCCAAGAGTGTGGTTTGTCCTGCGTGTTAAGTGTGATGTAAGTGAATGAAAGTACGAGGTCGTGGGCAAACTGCTCACGACCTTTTTTATTTTTTTAAGGATTTTCCAGTGATTCAACCCGATTTCAAAACTGTGAAGAAGCTGAGCGAAGGCTGTGGTCTGATTCCCATTTCAAGAGAACTTCTCGCGGATACAGAGACGCCCGTTTCGGCCTATTTGAAAATTCGCGCCAGATCATCGCATGCGTTTTTGTTTGAAAGTGTGGTGGGCGGTGTGCAGATTGGGCGGTATTCGTTTTTGGGCGTGGATCCATTTCTGATTTTTCGTTCGCGCGGAACAAAAATTTCGATTGAACATACGACGACGGGTGAGGTGCGAAAATTTGATGGGAAGCCAATTGAGGAATTGCGCGGGTTGTTAAAAAAATACCACTCGCAACACGTAGAAGGGTTTCCTCGATTTACGGGTGGTGCGGTGGGCTATGTGAGCTATGATGCCGTGCGTTTGATTGAGCGCATTCCCGAGACGGTTGAAGACGATCTCGGTCTGGACGATATATTTTTGTCATTTTACGATTCAGTGCTGGCTTTTGACAATGTGACGCACAAAGTGCATGTGATGACCAATGTGCATACAGAGGGCGACCTGGAGGCGAATTACGCAGATGCAGTCAAACGGATTGATACACTGATTGAGGCACTGGCGCAACCGGTGGATGCGTCTCTGAAATCGGGCACGAGTTCGTGCGAGGTGACTTCAAATACGAGCAAAGAAGCGTATATGGATGTGGTGGCGCGTTGCAGGGAATACATTGTGGCCGGTGATATTTTTCAGGTGGTGCCTTCGCAGCGCTTTGCAATGGATGTGACGGTGGATGCGCTGGATATTTATCGGGCGTTGCGGACGGTGAATCCGTCGCCTTATATGTTTCACGTCGATTTGAAGGACCATCAATTGGTGGGTGCGTCGCCCGAGTTGCTCGTCAGGGTAGAGGACGGAGTGGTGCAGGTGCGGCCCATTGCGGGTACGCGGTGGCGCGGCAAAACAGAGGCAGAGGATCAGGTGCTGTCAGAGGATTTGTTGGCCGATAAAAAAGAATGCGCCGAGCATATTATGCTAGTGGATTTGGGGCGCAATGATGTGGGGCGTGTCTCCAGGTTTGATACGGTGCGCGTGACCGAGCAGATGTCGATTGAACGCTATTCGCATGTGATGCATATTGTTTCGAATGTGCGCGGCGAATTGCACGAGGGTGTCGATGCGCTGGACGCGCTTTTTGCCTGTTATCCGGCTGGCACGGTGTCGGGCGCGCCAAAAATTCGGGCGATGGAGATTATCGACGAGATGGAGTCAACGCGCCGCGGGCCTTATGCCGGTGCGGTGGGTTATATCGATTTTGCGGGCAATATGGATACGTGTATTGCCATTCGCACGCTGGTGATTAAGGATGGCAAAGCGTATGTGCAGGCAGGGGGTGGCGTGGTGTTCGATTCAGAGCCGGAATACGAATATGAGGAGACTGTGAACAAAGCGCGGGCACTGTTTCGGGCGGTAGAAATGGCTGAAGGAGGAGAGTTGTTGTGATTCTCGTCATTGATAATTACGATTCTTTTACTTATAACCTCGTTCAATATCTCGGGGAACTGGGTGCGGAGTTGGTGGTGCATCGCAATGATCAAATCTCACTTGAAGAGATTGCGGATATCGCGCCCGAGAAGATCGTTATTTCTCCCGGGCCATGCACACCAAATGAAGCGGGGATTTCCGTGGCTTTGGTACAGCATTTTGCGGGGAAAATTCCGATTTTAGGGGTTTGTCTGGGGCATCAGTCCATTGGGCAGGCATTTGGCGGGAAAATTGTGGGCGCGCCGACAATTATGCACGGGAAGGTGTCGGAGATTCATCATAGAGGGCAGTCTATTTTTGAGGGACTACCCGATCCGTTTATTGCCACGCGCTACCATTCGCTGGTGGTGGAGCGGAAAAGTCTTCCCATTTGTCTGGAGATTACGGCTGAGACCGATGATGGCGTGATTATGGGTTTGCGCCATCGAGATATGGCGATAGATGGCGTGCAGTTTCATCCCGAATCGATTTTGACGGGTGAAGGTAAGAATTTGCTGCAAAACTTTCTCGATACGTGATTTGTTACCCGAGGAGCTGAGCATGACTATACAAGAAGCAATTGCAAAAGTGATCGAAGGCGAAGATTTGCACCGAGGTGAGATGACGGATGCGATGAATCAGATTATGTCGGGCGAGGCGACGGACGCGCAGATTGGTGCGTTTTTGATTGCGTTGCGCGTGAAGGGCGAGAGTGTTGATGAGATTGCCGGGGCAGCGTCTGTGATGCGCGAGAAGGCGACGCCTATTGTGACAAAGCACGATGTGATTGTCGATACTTGTGGCACGGGGGGCGATCATTCGGGCACATTTAATATTTCGACAACGGCGGCATTTGTCGCGGCTGGGGCGGGTTTGTGTGTGGCCAAACACGGCAATCGCGCGGCGACGAGTCAAAGTGGCAGTGCGGATGTGCTGAGTGCATTGGGTGTGAATATTGAGGCATCGCCCGAGACGGTGAGCAGGTGTCTGGACGATGTGGGTATCGGGTTTTTGTTCGCCATTTCATTGCACGGGGCGATGAAATACGCGATTGGGCCGCGTCGGGAAATTGGTGCGCGGACAATTTTCAATGCGCTGGGACCGCTGAGCAATCCGGCGGGTGCAAAGCGGCAGGTGGTCGGCGTTTACAGCGCGGCATTGACCGAGACACTCGCGGGTGTTTTGGCAACTCTGGGATCTGAGCGCGCGTTTGTCGTTCACGGTTTGGATGGTTTGGATGAGATGACGTTGACAGGTCCAACGAAGGTGAGCGAATTGAAGGCTGGATCGGTTTCGACGTATGACGTATCACCTGGGGACTTTGGGCTGGGACAAGCCACAGCCGACGCGCTAAAAGGAGGGGATGCCGATTATAATGCAGAGATTACGCGGTCGATTCTGAATGGCGAAGAAGGTCCTCGGCGCGATATAGTGTTGTTGAATGCGGCTGCGGCAATTGTGGCGGGAGATAAGGCGCGTGATTTACAAGAAGGTGTGCAGGTCGCGGCTGAAGTGATTGATTCGGGCAAGGCGTTGGAGAAGTTGGAAGGGTTGAAAGAAGCGAGCCAGGAATGATTTTCGAGATGGAGTGAGGTAAAATGGGTCTCTCGGTAGGTGTTGCGGGTTTGCGATTTGGCATGTCCTGGGCGCGGGTATTTGATGCGTATGCCGAGACTGATTTGGTCGCTATTTGTGATATCCAGCAGGAGAGACGCGGTCAGGCGAAAGAGCTGTTGGGTGTCGATGCTTGTTATGCGGCTTTTGATGATTTTGTCGCTGATGAACGGATTGACGCGGTGGCTGTTTTTACTCCCGCGCCGCTTCATGCAGAACATGTGATTCGAGCGATTCGGGCTGGTAAGCACGTTTTGTGTGCCGTGCCCGCTGCGCTGACAATGGATGAAGCAAAGGCATTGGTTGAGGTCGTTTCAAAAAGTGACCGCATTTATATGATGGCGGAGAATTGGATCTATGAACCCAGTGTGGTGCGTGCCAGGTCACTTTTTGAAGCGCGGAAACTGGGGCGTATTTACTATGCCGAGGCCGAGTATATTCACGGTCTAAAAGCGTTGAGGCGACATCCCGATGGGCGACCCACCTGGCGGAATAGTTTACAACCCCTTATTTATCCGACACATGGGACATCGCCGTATTTGAAGATGACGGGCGACCGTTTGGTTGAGGTCATGGCTGTTTCGGCTTCAGGGCGAGATGAATTTTTAGAAGGGTATGAAGCAGACTGGGTGCAGACGGCTTTGTTCCGTACTGCAGACGGCGCGGTGTTCAGGTTGACAAATTCGTTTCAGAATGTGCATGGGATGAGCCATTTTTTGAGTTTTTATGGCGATGAAGGTTCTTTCGAGACGGGGCGATTTCGCGAAGCACGAACGGTGTGTTATTATTCTCTGGACGATAAGGAGCAGGTGACGCGAGAAGAATGTTGCCATCCCGAGTTGCCCCAGTTTTCGGGCGCGCTCGGTGCGGGGCATGGCAAAACGAGTATGCTCATTGTTTTGGATTTTGTGCAGGCGATTGTGAATGGATCGCCACCACCGATAGATTTGATGCAGGCGCTGGATATGACACTGCCCGGTATTGCGGGGTTGCAGGCGGTGCGCGAAAATGGATGGGTGTCTGTTCCCGACCCGCGGTCGTGGCTTTAGCCCTGTCTGAGGATGGTGGGACTTTATGGCCAGCAATATTCTCGATAAAATTGTGGCGTATAAACGCGAGTTCCTCGCCAGGTGTATGACGCAGACACCGTTTGAGGAGATGGCGCGGTTGGCGGAAGATGCGCCAGGATCGCCTTCGTTTTTTGATGGGCTGATAGATGGGGACGATATTGCTGTGATCGCCGAGGTAAAAAAAGCATCGCCGTCTAAGGGCGTGATTCGCGGGGATTTTGACGCGGTGGGTATTGCGAAAATTTATGTGAGAAATGGGGCTTCGGCGCTTTCGGTATTGACGGATGAGAAATTTTTTCAGGGTTCGGTGGATTATTTAACTCAGATTTCAACAGTTGTTGATCGGCCCATTTTGCGAAAGGATTTCACGATTGATCCCTATCAGATTTACGAAGCGCGCGCGATTGGGGCTTCGGCTGTGTTGTTGATTGTGTCGATTTTAACGCCCGAAGAATTGTCCTCATTTATAGCGACGAGCCGTGCGCTGGGTCTGGATGCACTGGTGGAGGTGCATGAGCGGGAAGAACTGATGGTCGCGCTCGATGCGGGTGCGGAGATTGTTGGAATTAATAATCGAAATTTGAAAACTTTTGATACGTCTCTGGATATGACTTATGGGTTGATCGATCACATCCCCGATGACGTGTTGACGGTGAGCGAGAGTGGTATTTATACGCGCGAGGATGTTGTCGCACTTCGAGATGCGGGTGCAGATGCCGTGCTGGTGGGCGAGAGTTTGATGCGCGAATCGGATATTGCCGCCAAGTTGCAGGAGTTGATAGGGTATGGTACGAGCTAAAATTTGCGGGATTACAAATCGGGATGATGCGCTATGCGCGATTGATAATGGCGCAGATGCTCTGGGGTTTATTTTTTATGAGAAGAGTCTTCGCTATATCGCGCCCGAAAAAGCAGGAGAAATTGTTTTTGATTTGCCGCCGTTTGTGACGCCCGTCGGGGTGTTCGTGAATGCGTCGGAGCGGGAGATTGATATTGCCGTGAAGTTGGCGGGGCTACGGGCGATTCAATTGCACGGGGATGAACCTCCCGAAGCATGTCTGGGGCATGCGGTTCCTGTGATTCGCGCGCTTCGCGTGGGACGCGATTTTGATGTGCAGATCATGCGATCATATCTGGTCAATACATTCTTATTGGATACAGAGAGAGCGGGTTCTTACGGCGGTACGGGAAAGACATTTGACTGGATAAAGGCGGTGGAGGCAAAAGGGTATGGGCGCATTATTCTTTCCGGTGGGCTAAATCCGGATAATGTTCAGGAGGCGATTGAGCGAGTTGGTCCCTATGCGGTGGATACGAGTAGTGGCGTAGAAGCCGAGCCGGGGAAGAAGGATCACAAAAAAGTGAGGGATTTTTTGGCGCGCGTAAAGGCGTGATATGAATATGGAGATAAAAACGTGGATGTATTAGACGATTTGGCATTTCGTGGCTATATTTTTCAGATGACAGATGAAGATAAGCTCCGCAGGCGTTTGGCAGAGGGGCAGATGACATTGTATTGCGGATTTGATCCCACAGCCGATAGTCTGCATGCGGGCAGTCTGGTTCCTATTATGGGATTGCGCCGCTTTCAAGATGCGGGGCACAAGCCCATTGCACTCGTGGGCGGTGGTACGGGATTGATCGGCGACCCGAGTGGGAAAGCAGAAGAGCGACAGTTGAATTCATTGGAGGTGGTGCAGGGATATACAGAGCGTCAGCGGGAGCAGTTGGAAAAGTATTTGGATTTTGAGACTGTGCACAATCCGGCGCAGATGGTGAGCAATTATACCTGGCTTTCAGAGTTGCGTACGATTGAGTTTTTGCGCGATGTGGGCAAACACTTTTCAATGGGGTATATGCTGGGCAAAGAGTCGGTGGCGTCGCGTCTTTCTACCGGGATTTCGTTTACCGAATTTAGTTATATGGTCTTGCAGGCGTATGACTTTATGGAGTTGTACCGACAGTATGGCTGTGAGCTTCAGATTGGGGGTAGCGATCAGTGGGGCAATATTACGGCGGGTATAGAGCTGAGCCGGCGCATGCTCAATAAGACTGTGTATGGGTTGACTTTCCCGTTGCTGGAAAAGTCGGATGGGACAAAGTTTGGGAAGACCGAGACGGGAACATTATGGCTCGATCCCGAGAAGACATCGCCCTATCAATTTTATCAGTTTTGGGTGAATGCAGCAGATCGCGATGTGGTGAAATTTTTAAAATTGTTCACTTTTTTGAGCCGTGAACGCATAGAAGAGTTGGAACGAGAAGTGCAGGCGAGACCCGAAAAGCGCGAGGCACAGCGCGTGCTGGCCGAAGAGGTGACGACGTTTATCCACGGTGCAGCCGCAAAGGCCCGCGCCGTGCATATTTCCGAGGCGCTGTTTTACGGCAATTTGCAGGATTTGAATGAACAGGAGATCGAAGAAGCATTTGGTAGCGATGTGCCGTCTTATGAAGTTGAAAGAAAAGGCACTCTGTATGCTGAAGGTGGCGTGATTCTGATTGATCTGCTCGTGAGAGCCGGGATTTCATCGTCCAGGCGGCAGGCGCGCGAAGATATCAGGAATGGTGCCATTTATATCAATGGGCAGCGCTGGCAAGAGGGCCACGGGCTCTTAACGCCTGATGAAAGACTGGCTGGAAAATATCTGGTCATCCGCCGCGGCAAACGCCGCTACTTTTTGGTGAGGTGGTTGGTGTGACTGGGTAGGTGCTACAATAGGCAAAAGAAGACAGATTTTTGACGAGCCAGATCACTGAACTTATTTGGATCAACTACGTAACCCCAAAGGAAGGATTTTTTTATGAAAGCACCCTGGATTACCTACCGCCCGGAACTCAAGGTACTCGATTGTACAATCCGCGATGGCGGTTTGATGAATGACCATCATTTTGATGATGATTTTGTGAAAGCCGTGTATGAAACCTGTGTCGCGGCGGGTGTTGACTATATGGAAATTGGGTACCGAAATTCCAAGGAGATGTTCCCCAAAAGAGATTTTGGTACGTTCCGCCACAGCGATGAAGAGGATATTCGCAAAATTACGGGAGATCACGACCCCGAAGCGACGGGGATGAAACTCGCAATTATGGCCGATGCGGGCAAGAGCGATTGGGCTCAAGATATTCTGCCATCCAGTGAGAGTGTGGTCGATATGGTGCGCGTGGCGTGTTATGTCGAGCAGATTCCCGAGACGGTTGAAATGTTGCTCGATGCCCATGAGAAGGGGTATGAAACGAGTTGTAATATTATGGCGATTTCGACTGTGCAAGATGTCGAGATTGATCAGGCATTAGAAGTGTTGATGCAAACCCCTGTGGGCACGATTTGCGTTGTGGATAGTTTTGGTGCTCTGTACCGCGAGCAAGTTGATATGCTCGTGCGAAAATATATGGAAGCAACCAAAGGCACGGGCAAAGAGGTGGGTATTCACGCGCACAACAATCAGCAACTGGCATTTGCCAATACTATTGAGGCCATTATTTTAGGGGCCAATCGGGTCGATGCCACAGTGGATGGATTGGGGCGCGGTGCCGGCAATTGTCCCATGGAATTGTTGCTCGGTTTTTTGCGGAATCCCAAGTTTAAGATCCGTCCGGTCTATAGGTTGTTGGAGGATCATTTTGTCAAGTTGCGCCGAGAAATGAAGTGGGGGCCTCTGGTTCCCTATAACATCACCGGCCAGCACAACCAGCATCCCCGCGAGGCAATGGCATTGCTCGATGGTGATGACCGCGAGCAGTATTTGGCATTTTACGACCGTGTGGTTAGCGATATTTAAGGGGATATACAATATGGCTGTAAACGCGAGTGATTTGCCCGATGCGCGCGGGCATTTTGGGCCTTATGGTGGGCAGTATGTGCCCGAAACGCTTATGGCGCTGTTGCAAGACCTGGAGGCGGCTTATCGGGAGGCAAAGCGCGATCCGGAGTTTTGGGCTGAACTGGATCGATACTTGTGCGATTATGTCGGACGACCCACGCCGCTTTATTTTGCCGAGCGGTTGACAGAAGAACTCGGCGGGCCTAAAATTTATCTCAAGCGCGAAGATCTCGCCCATACGGGCGCGCATAAAATCAATCATGCCATGGGGCAGATTTTGCTCGCCAACCGAATGGGCAAAACGCGGATTATTGCCGAGACAGGTGCCGGTCAACACGGCGTGGCAACGGCAACTGTGGCGGCGATGTTCGGTCTCAAATGCGAAATTTACATGGGTGTTGAAGATATGGAAAGGCAAGCGCTCAATGTGTTTCGCATGCGACTTTTGGGTGCGAAAGTTACGGGCGTCCATTCGGGTAGCAAAACGCTGAAAGATGCGATTAATGAGGCCATCCGCGACTGGGTGACCAATGTGGAGGATACGTTTTACATCTTTGGTTCGGTTTTGGGACCGCATCCGTATCCGATGATTGTGCGCGATTTTCAGCGGGTTATTGGCGTTGAAGCCCGCGCTCAAATTTTGGAGAGAGAAGGCCGATTGCCCGATGTGCTCGTCGCCTGTGTGGGCGGGGGAAGCAATTCTATCGGGTTGTTTCACGCTTTTTTGGATGATGCCGATGTGCAGATGATCGGTGTGGAGGCCGGCGGTCACGGTATTGCGTCTGGCGAGCACGCTGCGCGGTTTAATGGTGGCGATTTGGGGGTTTTGCACGGTGCGCGCATTTATGTGTTGCAAGATGATGATGGACAAATCGCATTGACGCATTCGGTATCGGCGGGTCTCGATTATTCGGGCGTGGGGCCAGAGCATTGTTATTTGCGGGATATGGCGCGCACGGCTTATACGTATGCGACGGATGAGGAAGCACTCAGTGCTTTTGAGTTGCTCAGTCATACCGAAGGGATTATTCCCGCTTTGGAGAGTTCACACGCTATTGCGCATGTTTGCAAGTTGGCATCCGAGATGAGTCGAGATCAGATTGTGATTGTCAATTTATCGGGACGTGGGGACAAAGATGTGCAACAAGCGGCGCGATTTATAGAAGGAATGAGATGACGCGGATTGGACAGCGGTTTAAAGATTTGAGAAAAGCGGGTAGGACGGGCTTTGTCGCGTATATTACGGCGGGCGATCCGGACTTAAATACTACGCATCAGGTAGTATTGGAATTGGATCGGCGAGGTGTGGATGTCCTGGAATTGGGTGTTCCCTTTTCCGACCCTTTGGCGGATGGCCCCGTGATTCAGGAGGCGTCACAACGCGCTTTGGCCGCAGGTGCAACGCTCGAGGGCGTGTTGTCTATGGTTGCAGAGTTGCGGGCTGAGACCGAAATCCCCATTGTGCTGTTTACGTATTATAATCCGATTCATCGCTATGGGGTGGAGCGCTTTGTAAAACGCGCCGCAGATGTGGGGGTAGATGGCGTACTGATACTGGATTTGCCTCCGGAAGAGGGCGACGATTACAAAGCGCAGATGGATGTACACGGGCTGGATACGATTTTTCTCATGACGCCTACCACGCGCGATGATCGGATGAAGATGATTGTGTCGCATACCAGGGGTTTTGTCTATTATGTATCGCGCACCGGGGTGACGGGAGAACGCGATTTTTTGGCCGATGAAATTCAAAATAAGGTGTCTGCGATATGCGAGCATACAGATATGCCCATCGCCGTTGGGTTTGGTATTTCAACGCCTGAGCATGTGTCGGAAATTGCGCGGTATGCCGATGCGGTTGTGGTTGGTAGCGCGATTGTACGTCGTGTGGGAGAGTACCAAAACGATGTCGATCTGGTTTCAAAGGTCGGTGCTTTTGTCGGGTCTTTGATCGGCCCTTTGAGAGAAGGTGTGTAGGTTATGGAGAAGGATCTGGATTTCTGGCGCGAGAAAATCGATGCCTTAAATGAACAGATTCTCGAGTTGCTCAATGAGCGTGCCCGGTGTGCCCTGTCTGTGGGAAAAATTAAGCGTACCACGGGTTTGCCCCTGCATGCCCCCGAACGGGAAACCCTGATTCTCAACCGCATTCGCGAATTGAATGGCGGTCCTTTGAGTCACGAAGCAGCGCAACGCATTTTTAGACAGATTATCGATGAGTCATTGCGGTTGGAAGAAGATCACGCAGATTCAGAGTCGTAACTGACGTTACGCATAGGCACAATATAATGCGCCTGTCATTCTGAGCGGAGCGCAGCGGAGTCGAAGAATCTGCTGCCTGAACGATATGCATAGGTAAAAGATGCTTCGTCAGCCTATCGGGTGTTGGGCGCAGGAGATTCATTGCGCCCGCCTCAGCATGACAGAAACGCGAGACATGCGTAACATCAGGTCGTAAAAAAGGTATTCTTATGAGTTTCAAACGGATTCAGCCCATTCCCAGCGCGGAAGAAATCCAAGACGCTTTGCCTCTGCCCGATGATTTGAAGGCTAAGAAAGAAGAACGCGATGCCGAGATTCGGACTATTTTTGAGCGCAAGAGCGATAAGTTTTTGTTGATTATTGGCCCGTGCTCGGCCCACAATGTCGATGCGGTGTGTGAATATGTGAATCGCCTGGCGCGGCTTCAAGAGCAGGTGGTGGATAAATTGGTGCTCGTGCCGCGGATTTATACCAATAAACCGCGCACGACTGGCGAGGGGTATAAGGGCATGGCCCACCAGCCCGATCCCGAAGGTACGCCCGATATGGTTGTTGGGATTAAGACCATTCGAAAGATGCAAATTCGCGCTTTTCGCGAGTCGCATTTGACGGCTGCCGATGAGATGCTCTATCCTTCGAATTTGCCTTATGTGGAGGATTTGCTGAGTTATATTGCCGTGGGGGCGCGGTCTGTTGAAAATCAGAATCATCGCTTGACTATTAGCGGTGTCGATGTGCCTGCGGGTATGAAAAACCCAACGGGTGGGGATTTGGATGTGATGTTCAATGCCATTTATGCAGCACAAATTCCGCATGTGTTTTTTCACAATGGTTGGGAAGTTAGCACGTCGGGCAATTCGCTGACGCATGCGGTGTTGCGCGGGGTGGCATATAGCGGGCGAAGTCTTCCCAATTATCACTACGAAGATTTGGTCCATATTGCCGGGCAATATCTGGCGCGGAAGCTGAGCAATCCGACGATTATTGTGGATACCAATCACAACAATTCAAATAAAACGTTCTCCGAACAGCCGCGCATTGGCCTGGAGGTGATGCGCAGCCGACGCCATTCTTCGCTTCTTCACAATGTGGTGCGCGGGTTGATGGTGGAGAGTTATCTGGAGGAAGGCGCGCAAAAACCCGAAGAGGGGATATTTGGGAAATCGATTACTGATCCATGCCTGGGGTGGGAAGATACAGAAGTGTTTGTGAAGGAATTGGCGGGTTTGGTTTAACCGAAGTTATATAGGATAATAGACTCGTGAAAAAATTCATTATTCATCCTGCCTTTTTTGTCTTGGTCATCCTCGTGCTCTCGCCGATGGCTGCCGTCTATGCTTCTTCACCAGCCGATAGCGTGCATTTCTGTCTGCCGTTCGATTACGAGCAGTGGCGGCGCGATCATCCGCGCCCTGCCGCCAAGCGACTGGCGAATCTGAACGTAGGCGAACCTCGCACGGTGCGATTGATCTACTTCTTGCCCAATGATCGTCCTTTTCGTCAGGAAGTGGTTGATTCTATGAAAGTTGCGATTCGCCGAGTTCAGACCTTTTATGCGGAACAGATGCAGGCGCATGGGTATGGGAGCAAGACCTTTCGCTTTGAAACCGATGCTCAGGATGAACCGGTGGTTCATCGCGTGGATGGTCAACACCCCAATAGCGGCTATTTTGGCGAACCTTTTTATACTGTACAGGAGGAGATTGGACAGGTATTTGATCTACAGGCAAACATTTACTTTGTTGCCATTGACAATAGTGGAGTGTTCACGCCGCGGGGAGGCCGCAGGGAAAAATTGGTGGATTCGCCGCGATGCCTGCCCATCGTTATATTGCATATGTAGAGGATGTAACACATATAACGGCACATGAATTTGGGCATGCCTTTGGATTGTATCACGATTTCCGCGATAACGCGTACCTCATGTCGTATGGGGCCTGGGATTGAGTCAATCACAGTTATCTGCCTGTCATGCCAAATTTTTGGCCGTGCATCCCTACTTCAATCCCGATATCCCAATTGAAGAGACGCCACCACCCACTATCAAACTTATCTCACCGCGTGAGTATTCAGTAGGCTCAAAGAGCGTCCCCATTCAACTCGAAGTCAGCGATTCAGATGGGCTTTATCAAGTGTTACTATCTTCTTTCTACGGATACTCCGCGATGGTGGAGTGTCGTGGATTTATGGAAGAAAAAAATACCGTCGTTACTTTCGATTATAAGGGTTTTTTTGGGTTTTCTGGCTTTACGGGTTTTCCCCAAATTCCTAATTGTCCGTTCCTTGTTTTAGCAGTTGATATGGCCGGGAATATCAACTTAGAATTTTTTAAACTATCGGAAGATGCATCTGAGCTACCAACGATTATGAAAGTCTCCGGCGACGAGCAGCTGGCCAGGCCCGGGGCGACGTTGGCCCATCCCCTGATCGTGGAAGTCAGAGATCAGTCCGGCAACCCTCTACCAGATGCACAAGTCACCTTCATGGTTACCACCGGCGATGGGAAACTCAGCGGTCAGTTCTCCCTTGAGCAAACAACGACCAATGCCAATGGTCGAGCAGAGAGTATTCTTACTCTTGGTACTAATCCGGGAGCAAACATCGTTGAAGTAACTATCGCTGGGCGTGAGCCAGTGACATTTAATGCGAAGGGTATTGGAACGCTGACTACGCCAAGCGAGGACGGTGATCTTCAGAAATGGCATTTACCCGATGGAGCAATCTTGAGTTTGGGAAAAGGACTCCTGGGCGAGAGCAGTCAGTCGGTGACGCTTTCGCCTGATGGGCAACGCCTTGCTGTGGCAAGTGGTATTGGCGTGTGGCTGTACGAAGTGACGACGTCTCGTGTCCTTGCGCTGCTACCTACTGCAAGTCAGGTCATTTCGGTGTCGTTTTCGCCCGATGGGACGATGCTCGCTTCCGGGTCAAGCGATGCCACGGTTAAGCTATGGGATGTGAAAACGGGACGAATATCCACCAGCTTTGGACCTAATCCGAAGGAAATTGAAATTGTGGCTTTTTCACCCGACGGCACAACCATCGCTTCCGGGTGGTTTGGTCATGACTTCAATCTATGGGATGTGGCGACAGGCACGAATACCCTCCTTAGCGCAAGAAAGACTGGATTTGGGCGGCCGCTTTCTTTTTCGTTTTCTCGCGATGGAATTCTCGCTTCTGGGCATACTGATGGGATCATCCTGTGGGATGTTGCGACGGGTACACAGATCACCACACTTCCGTCTAATTTGGCCTTCTCAGTGTCGTTTTCGCCCGATGGTACAACTCTCGCTTATGGGAGAAACGATGGCACGATTTTGATGTGGGATGTCGTGACAAGAGAAAATATCGCCACCCTCGCTGGACATAATGGTTGGGTCCGTTCAGTGTCGTTTTCGCCCGATGGTACAACTCTCGCTTCGGGGGCAGACGATGGCACGGTTTTGCTGTGGGATATGTCGTCTAACATCGCTCCTCAAATCCCCAATCCCGACTTTGATCGCGACGGTGTTGTTGGCTTTGCTGACTTTTTGCTTTTTGTAGCACAGTTCGGATTAAGTCGGGGCGATGAGGGGTATGACGCGCGGTTTGATCTGGATGGCGATGGCGTGATTGGATTTGGTGACTTTCTGATTTTTGCCAATGACTTCGGTCAAGAAGCGTCATAAAACCAATGAACAGGATACGACGTTATGGAAGTGACTCAAGGAAGCGATAATGTATTTGAAGATATCGGTTTTGATCGGGAAGAAGCCGCGAGCTTAAAAGTTCGGGCTGATTTAATGCTTGACTTGAGAAAGTACATTGAAACGAAGGGGTGGACCCAGAGTCAAGCCGCTACATTTTTTGGCGAATCCCAGCCGCGCATTAGTAATTTAATGCAGGGAGATATTCGTCGGTTTAGCGTGGATAAATTGATTAATATGCTGACGCTGGCGGGGATGCAAGTCGAAGTTTACGTCAAACCGCAAGCAGCCTAATGGAGGAAAGGCAATGGATGTGTTAGCTGAAAAATTAGACGCAAAATTACGCGAATGGAAACCCAATACTGTAGTGGAAGTTAGGGAACGCATTGCGGAAATTATCGATCTCGCAGACCAGGATGTCCTGGATATAATGCAATCGCGTTCCGTAGAACAGGAGGTTTTGAATCTACTCGATGAACCCACAACCCGGTGAGATCTGGCTAGCGGATCTCGGTTTAGCTGCAAAAACACGACCTGTTCTCGTGGTATCTCGCTACGATTCAGACCCACCACGAGCTATGATAACTTATATCCCTTTAACAACCCAATACAGGGAAAGTCCCTACGAAGTGGTACTGCCAAAGTTGAGGTTTCTGAATCAAGATTCTTATGCCAATGTACAGGGACTCGGTTCTGTACCGAAAGTTCGGCTTGAAAGAAGGCTTGGCAAACTTTCAGATAATGTGATGAGAGAGATCAAAAACGCTATCTTATTTGCCTTGGATTTAGAAATTGGGTCACCAATATGAACGATCCTCTATTTAGAGATGCGACGATTGCCATTGTGGGTGTGGGGTTGATTGGCGGGTCATTGGGGTTGGCGTTTAAGCGACTGGGTATTGGGCGCGAGATTATTGGTATTAGCCGCGCGGAGACCCTGCGAGAGGCCCGTGCGCTCGATGTGATTGACAGTGGCTATGAATACGACGAAATGGACAATGGCGTAAAACGGTCAGATCTGGTATTTTTGTGTTCGCCCATTGTGCGTATTCTGGAGCAGTTGTCCGCGGTCGTACAAGCGGCCTCGCCGGGTTGCATTATCACAGACGTGGGCAGCACAAAGGGCGCGATTGTCGCATGTGCAGAACAGGTCGCGCGTGAAGATGTCCATTTTGTGGGCGGGCATCCTATGGCGGGATCGGAAAAGAGCGGCGTGGGTGCAGCCGATCCCTTTTTGTTTGAAAACGCGCTTTATGTTCTCACGCCCGCAAGCGGTGTTCCCAACAAAATTGTGGATGCGCTTGCAGCACTGGTGCAATGCATTGGGGCGCGTTCTATGCGTATGGATGCCGAGACGCATGATCGGGTCGCGGCGACGGTGAGTCATTTGCCGCAGATGATGGCTACCACTCTCGTGGGATTGGTGGGCAGGCTCAATGAGGCCGATGGTCTCCCCCTGCAAATGGCAGCGGGTGGGTTCCGCGATTTGACGCGCATTGCCTCCAGTCCGTTTGCGATGTGGCGAGATATTTGTCAGACGAATGCCGGTCCTATTCGAGAGATGATCGATGCGTATCTCGACGCGCTTGCGGCGATACGAGAGAAGGTGGATCGAGAAGCACTATCGGAAGATTTTGACTATGCCAATCGCATTCGGGGGGAGATTCCCAGAGATTCCAAGGGTTTTTTGCATCCGCTTCACGAAATTTTGCTGGTGGCAGAAGACAAACCTGGTATTATTGCCGATGTTGCATCGCGTCTATCTGCCGAGGGGATCAATATCAAAGATATTGAAGTCCTGAAAGTGCGCGAGGGCGAAGGGGGGACGATTCGGATGGGGTTTGGGCAACAGGAGGAAGCCGAGCGGTCTGTCGAAATTTTGCGAGATGCGGGTTATCAAGTGCGGTTGCGTTAGGGAGAGCAGTATGTATGAGGTAAAAGAAGCGCGTGGGCTTATTGGGGAATGCGATGTACCGGGAGATCCCGAGACCACGCTGTATTTGCTCGGTGTTGCGGCGATGTTATCGCAGTCGGATTTGACTCTTCACTGCGTGGGCGACGATTGGAAGACCCGACGCGCATTGGATTTGTTGCGGCGGTTGAATGCGCAATTGGACATTCAGGTGACGCGATCAAAGGCAAAAGTGACGCGTACGATTAAAGTCCAGGGGTCTGAATTGCGGCGCACGCGCATAGGGGGCGAGCAGACCGATTTATTTATTCGAGAAGTGCCTTTTCTCGCTGTGCTGGGTACGCAGGCCGCGGGCGAAACGGTTATTCGAGATGGAGAGGGCTTGCGACAGGGGGAGATCGACCGCCTGTCACTGGTGATTCAAAATTTGCGTCAAATGGGGGCTAAGGTAGGCGAAATGCCCGATGGCCTGGTGGTGCAGGGGCCTGTGCGCCTTCAGGGAACAGAGGTCGATGCCGGCGGCGATGCCCGTACGGGATTGGCCTTTGCACTGGCAGGATTGGCAGCCGAGGGCGAAACTCAGGTGTCAAATACGGGTGATATGTGCCGCGATTTCGCCGGGTTATTTGCGTGTTTATCGAACCTTGTTCAACAAAAGAGGTGAAATATGAGAATACTTTTTAAGCTCGCGATGTGTGCGATTTTGATGATCCTGGGCGGTGTGGCGTTTATACGCTATACTTATGACTGCTCGTGGAAGGAAAGTTTTGATATTGCCGATGAGTTTGTGAATGATTTGCTGGATGGCAATCGGAAATCTTGATGAATATTCGCGCAACAAGTCAGGTACTGGGCGTTATTGGTGACCCGGTGGCTCATTCGTTTTCTCCCGATATGCACAATGCCGCAATCGCCGCATTAGATGTGGATTATTGTTATGTGGCTTTTCACGTGTTGCCCGACCGCGTGAGCGAGGCGATGAAGGGGTTGCGCGGATTGAATATTCGCGGATTAAATGTGACTATTCCGCACAAGCTGTCGGTGATGGAACACATGGATCGCATTTCAGAAGAAGCACTGGCTGTGGGTGCGGTTAATACTATTTCGCGCGAAGATGGTGAGCTGGTTGGATATAATACGGATGTCTATGGCGTCTTGACGGCGTTGCGCGATATTGCGGGGATTAAGACATTTCCCGCACATTGCGTGGTGCTCGGCGCCGGTGGGGCTGCCCGCGCTGTGACGTATGCGCTGGGGACGCAAGAGAGTGTGCAGCGGGTGACGATTTTGAATCGCACGATCAAGCGCGCGGAGGCTCTGGCGATGGATATGGAAAAAATAACGGGTACAAAAATGGATGTGGGCGCGCTGGATGCCGATACACAATGCCGGGCGTTTGCCGATGCGGGCGTGGTTGTGAATACCACTTCGCTGGGGATGTATCCCGAGGTCAATGCTTCGCCTCTTGCCGATGTGCGCGCTGTCCATCTGGATTTGGTGCTCTACGATACGGTGTTCAATCCGCTGAAAACGCAGTTGATGCGCGCGTTTCAATCGGTTGGTGCGCCGGCTTTTGGGGGACTGGATATGCTGGTCTTTCAAGGGGCGCGATCTTTTGCTATCTGGACGGGTGTTGAGCCACCGACTGATGTGATGAAAAATGTCGTTGTCAAACGGGTCGGCACAAAAAATGAGAGGTGAGCACAAGCATAGCCCACGATCGACAGGTATCGCGCGCGATGTGCTGCTTGAACCTGAAGCTAAGCGCGCTTTTGTGCGGCAGATGTTTGACGGGATTGCCCACAGATACGATCTGCTCAATCACCTGTTGAGCATGGGTATTGATATTGTTTGGCGAAAAAAGACTATTGATCAATTGCAACCCGGGCCGAACTGGCGAATTTTAGATCTGGCTACGGGCACGGGCGATTTGGGGTTTGAATGCGGCAAACGCGCTGTCGATATTCAGGTGATTGGTGTCGATCCTTCGGTGCCGATGTTGCGCGAGGGCGAAAAAAAAAATGGGTCGCGAGCAAATCCGGTCGCGTTTCTGTGTGGCGATGGGGAGTGTCTGCCGTTTGGTGAGGGGACATTTGACGGCGTGACAATCGGATTTGGCATTCGCAATGTGGCCGAGTTGGAAACGGCTCTGAGTGAGATGTGTCGCGTGCTCAAGGTGGGTGGGCGCGTGGCTGTGCTGGAGTTTTCGAGGCCGCGAACCCCTGTGTTTCGCGGCCTTTACAATTTTTATTTTCAGCGTATTTTGCCTCGTATTGGACACATGGTCTCCCGCGACCCAAATGCCTACCGCTATTTGTACGAATCTGTGATGCGTTTTCCCGAAGGTGATGATTTTTGCCGGCGGTTGTCCGATGCGGGATTTGTCAATATACAGGCGGTTCGGTTGAGCTTTGGGATTGCAACTATTTATCTGGCGTCGAAATCGTAATATGTCTTTGACACTTATACAAATCGTGTTGGTTCTCGCTCCCCTTTTACTGGGCGCGTCTATTGTGGCCTATTGGCGGTTGCGGCGACATGTGTCCAATACACAAGAGCCTGTGGTGGTTTTTTTGCAGAAGCGATGGGATGTACTATTGATTGTGACGGGGGGCATTGTGCTGTTTCGGGGGGCTGCGATCTCAGATGGCGTGGGATTCGTGCCGCAATTGTTCGGTTTTTTGCTTTCTCTTGAATTTTTTTATATCGCTTATGCTACTATTCGCGTAACTATGAGTGCGCGCGGATTGCTGATGGGCATGCGTTACATGCCCTGGCAGCGTTTTTCGAGATATGTGTGGCGCACAGAGCGCGATTTAGAACTCATTTCTCAACGAAAAAGCTATAGGTTTCGCGTGCCCGCGCAGGTGAAGGCCGATGTGCAGAAAATTTTGGATTTGGATATTTTGAAATAAGTGAGAAACAAAAAGCAACCACAGATGAACACGGATAAACACAGATAAAAGGGGAGAATTACTTATCCCTTAACTTTCCTCTCCTCGCAGGAGAGGGACCTTTGCGAGGTATTTTGTGACTAATCCTTTTGTCGATGAAATTGTATTGCAGGTGTCAAAAGCGACCGAGATGTCTTCTAATGAGGTAATGGCACTGATCGAAACGCCGCCAAAACCCGAGATGGGCGATTACGCTTTGCCGTGTTTTGCTCTATCTAAAATTTTTCGCAAAGCACCCCATTTAATTGCCGAAGACCTATCTGCACAAATTGCGACGGGAGACCACATAGCCGAGGTGCGTCCAGCAGGTCCTTATCTCAACTTTTTTGTCCCAAAGGCCAATTTGGTCGGGGAGACACTCTCTGCGATTCTCGACCATGGTGCGGATTACGGGCGCGGAGATCAGGGTGTTGGAAAGACGGTTGTGATCGATTTTTCGCATCCCAATATTGCCAAACCATTTGGCATTCACCATCTGCGATCAACGGTCATTGGCAATGCCTTGAGAAATATTTATCGGGCATTGGGCTACGAAGTGGTTGGGGTGAATCATCTGGGCGATTGGGGGTCTCAGTTTGCGAAATTGATTCTGGCGTGGAATTACTGGGGTGATGGCGAATTGACGGCGGATATTACCATTCAGAAGTTGCTGGAACTCTATGTTCGCATTAACGAAGAGATTGAGGACAACCCCAAACTCGAACAAGAAGCCCGCGATTGGTTTCGCCGCCTCGAAGACGGCGATGAAGAAGCCGTGCGGATGTGGCAGGTGTGCGTGGATGTGAGTTTTAAGGAGTTTGATCGCGTTTACGATATGCTGGGCATTGGATTTGAGTCGATTGCTGGAGAGAGTTTTTATCAGAATAAGATGCCCGCGACTTTGGATCGCTTACGAGCAAAGGGTTTGCTGACCGAGAGTGAAGGCGCGACGATTGTGGATTTGGAAAAATGGGATATGCCGCCTTTGATCGCATTGCGAAGCGACGATGCGACATTGTACGGTACGCGCGATTTGGCCGCGCTGGAGTATCGGTGGGAAACATATCGCTTTGAAAAACTGCTCTATGTGGTGGATGTGGCGCAATCTTTGTATTTTCGCCAGTTGTTTCAGGTGTTGGAATTGATGGAATATGACTGGCGAGAAAAATGCGCGCATGTGCAATTTGGGCGGCTGCGATTCAAAGATGGCAGTGGGGCCTCAACGCGCAGGGGCAATGTGGTTTTTTTAGAAGATGTGCTGAATCGCGCGATTGAATTGACGCGAAAAATCATTGCCGATAAAAATCCCGATTTGCCAAATGGCGAGCAGATTGCACGAGATGTGGGCATTGGTGCGATTATTTTTGCAGATCTGGATTCCAAACGGACGCGCGATATTGTGTTTGATTGGGACGAGATTCTAAATTTCAACGGCGAAACCGGTCCATATCTGCAATATACCCACGCGCGATATTGCAGTGTGTTGCGGCGTTATGACGGCATTTTGCCGCCGCGGGATGTTGATTTTGCGTTGTTAAATGAGCCAGAAGCTATTGAAGTGGTCAAATGTCTTGCGCGATTTCCAGGGCAGATTCAAAAGGCTGCGGATGAATACGAACCCTCTGTGGTGACAACGCTTATGATTGAATTGTGTACGGTCGCCAATCGATTTTACAATGCCCATCAGGTTATTTCTGAACAAGCGGATTTGACGGCTGCCCGCGTTGCACTGGTTTATGCGATTAAGACGGTGCTGGCATCGGGCCTGAGTTTGCTGGGGATGAAAGCGCCAGAACAGATGTGATACTGTATCGTGGAAGAGCACTGTGTTTGATCTACCTGATAAACCCATATTCCTCACCGGTTTTATGGCAACGGGGAAAACCAGAGTCGGGCGCATTTTGGCCGGATGGTTGAAGCGGACCTTTGTCGATACAGATGAATTGGTGGTCGATGCTGCTGGAAAAACAATTCCGGAAATTTTTGAGGAAGGTGGTGAAACCGCATTTCGCCAGTTGGAACACCAGGCGGTTATCGAGGCATCGAAGATGGGCAATGTGATCGTTTCTCTCGGCGGTGGTGCCATCACTCAGGAGCGGAATTGGGCGGTCATTCGCAAAACCGGCGTGTGTTTGTGTTTCCGCGCTTCTGTCAATACGATTTTTGAACGGGTCAGTCGCAAGCGCGATGAAAGGCCCTTGCTATCGGGGCTGGATGACGAGGGTTTGAAAAACAAAATTGAAGAGATGATGGCGGATCGAGAGCGTTTTTATGCGCGTGCAGATGCGTTTGCAACTTCGACAAATGATTGTACGCCCGAAGACACGGCAGAGACAGCTCTTATTGAATTACAGCGCGTTCTGGATCGGGATTGACAAGATTTTCAGGATATCACAGGATACCCCACACCCCAGTTTTTGGGTGGCGGAGTATGGGTATCCTGAACATCCTTAAATCCTTACATCCTGATTGGGATTGATAATGGAAACGGTGACGGTTGATTTAGGTGACCGAAGTTATGATATTTTGATCGGTCGCGATTGTTTGCGCGATTTGGGCGATCTGTATGCGGAACGCGGGTTGGGAGAAACAGCGGCGATTGTGACCAATCCGACAGTTGCCGCGCTCTATCTCGATACGGTTCAGCAAAGTCTCGCGCGCTCCGGTGTGAAGGTTGTGGTCGTAACTGTGCCAGATGGCGAGCAATACAAGACATTTGAGACGGCCGCGCAGATCTACGGCGATTTGATCGCGGCGGGATTGGATCGCAAATCCTGTATTGTGACATTGGGCGGTGGTGTGGTTGGCGATATGGGAGGCTTTGTCGCTGCGACGTATTTGAGAGGTGTTGATTTTGTTCAGGTGCCCACAACGCTGGAAGCGCAGGTCGATGCGAGTGTGGGGGGCAAAACAGCTGTGGATCACGTTTTGGGAAAAAACATGATCGGTGCTTTTCACCAGCCAAAGTTGGTGTTGATCGATACAGCTACACTCGATACCTTACCCAAACGCGAAGTGCGAGCGGGTATGGCGGAGGTGATCAAACACGGGATTATACGCGATTCCCATCTGGTGGCATTTTTGGAAGAGCATATTGAAGGTGCCGTAAATTTAAGCCTGTCTGCGGATCAGATCAATTGGCTTGTTGCCCAACAGTGTCGCATCAAGGCTGGGGTTGTGGCTGCTGATGAAACCGAGAAGGGTTTGCGCGAAATTTTGAATTATGGCCATACGGTGGGACACGCGCTGGAAGTGGTGACGCATTACGACTATTATAAACACGGTGAGGCGGTGTGTTTGGGGATGTTGGCCGCAGGGTATATCGCTGTGCAAAAGGGGATGTGGTCGCAGGATGCATTTGAGCGGCAAAATGCACTTATTACCCGTCTGGGCATTCCCAAAGGTGTGCCGGATTTGAAGGTCAATGAGGTGTTGACGCGGATGATGAGCGATAAGAAAGCGCGGGATGGTGTCATCCGATTTGTATTGCCCGAGCGGATCGGAAAAATTGTGCCGCGAGATGATGTGCCGCGCGAAGAAATCGTTGCGGGGATTCAATATATGCAGAATCAGGCGTTGGGATAGGAGATTTTTATGAGCGAAGATATTGGTCACGAATGCGGCGTGGCAGCCCTCTACTGGCTCAAAGAAAACGGCAATGCCGATGCCGATGATTTTAAAAATGTTGCAGCATTTATGCCGGGCATGTTGCTCGACCTTCAAAACAGGGGACAACTCGCCGCGGGGTATTGTTCCTATAACCCCAACCGCGATCACATTCTAAACACCTTCAAAGATCTGGGCGGCGTTACCGAAGCCTTTCGCATGTCGCATCCCGGCAAATACCAGTCCATTATCAACGAATATGCAGGGGTCGCCGCTATTGGACATACGCGCTATGCCACCAGTGGCGAAGACGATGTGCGATATGCACAGCCATTTGAACGGCAGCACGGGCGTATCTGGAAATGGTTTAGCCTGGCTTTTAATGGCAACCTTGCCAATTACACGCAGTTGCGCGAACGCCTGTTGTCCAAGCGCGGGTATCACTTTACCCTCAATATCGATACTGAAATCATCATGCATACCCTGGCGTATCGGTTGAAGGGTGAAAATCCACCCGACCTGGACGATGTGATGCGCTCGCTTTCCCGCGATTTTGACGGTGCTTACAATATTGCATTTCTCGATGCATCAGGACGCATGTTCGTCTCGCGGGATCCGCTCGGGGTGCATCCCATGTGCTGGGGAAAAAAAGGCCGCCTCTTTGCCGCCGCCAATGAATCAACCGCTCTTTCCAATCTCGGTTTTAGCGATGTCAAATGGCTCGAACCCGGCGAAATGGTAATCGTCGAAAATGGCGATCTGCGCGTTGCGCGCTATGCGGATCCGAAAAAAACAGCCCGCTGCTTTTTTGAATGGGTCTATTTTTCTAATGTTGCCAGTGAAATTGACGGCATCAGCGTTTATACTTCTCGCGCTGATGCCGGTCGTATTTTGGCCGAGAAAGAAAGCCAGAAAATCGACGATTCGTGTGTGGTTGTGCCCGTTCCCGATACTGCCAAAGCAGCAGCCGATGCCTATGCCCATCATCTGAATATGCCTTGCATGGAAGGCGTGATTCGCAACCGCTATGTGGGGCGCACTTTTATCCAGCCCAAAACCACCCGCACGCAGAGTGCCCAGAGCAAATACACGGCATTGGCCTCTGTTTTATCGGGAAAGCGCGTTTTTCTTGTCGAAGATTCTATTGTGCGCTCCCTTACGATTCGCACTCTTGCCCATCAGGTGCGCGATATCGGCGGTGCGGCCGAAGTTCATGTGCGCGTGGCTTGTCCGCCCATTGTCGCGCCGTGTTTTTATGGCATTGATATGTCCACCCTGGACGAACTTTTTGCTCCCGAACACGTTCCCGTGCGATACCGCGGTTTACCCAGCGAACAAACGCAAAAAAAAATGGCTCTCGAACTCGATGTCGATAGCCTGAAGTACCTCGATGTTTCCGATTTGGGTACCAGCATTGGATGTGAAACAGATACCCTGTGCCTGGGATGTGTCACGGGCAAATATCCCACAACCTGGGGCAATCGCCTCATGCGCGAGGCCCGCCAACACCCCGAGGCTGTTAACCGCCTCTACGGGTGATCTCGTTGCCGAAACTCACCGCCCGCCATATCGCGTTTCGAGGACGCGCAATCCTTTACTGTTTCCCAAAATTGTCAATCGATCATTTTCTCGCAGCACGGTATCGCCGCGGGGAATCACCATGCGCCCGCCGCGGCGCAACATCGCCACGAGACAGCCTTCTGGAAAATCTGTCTCGCGCAGCGCATGGCCAATGAGATCGGCGGTTGCATGATCGCGGCGCAATGTTAATAATAAAAAGGCTTCGTCGCGCAACAGGGCTTCTTTCAATTCAACTTCATCGCTGGCGGAGTGCCATTCGCGCAAGAAGTTTTCATCGTCTGCACGCCGCGCAATTTGTGCGAGAATACGCAGGTGTTGTGACGGATCGCGTTCTGGACTGAATAAAAAAAAGATCGCTGTCAACTGCGTTTTTACCTCGTGCCCGGTCAGTGGATCTGTAAACTGGATGTGAATGCCCGGCAGTGATCGCACGAGGACCATTTCGCAGTGTTCAATTCCGTCAATCCGCAGATGCGGCAATCCCACGCCGTGTGTCACGGGTGTCGATCCAATATGCGTACGGTCCAGCAATTGTTTCTCGATTTCATCCATGGTATGCGGAACGCGACCCGATAACCATTCCGATACCTGCTGCACAACCGCCTCAAACTCAGCCGGACGATCCAGATCGATGACCAGACTTCGCGCCGCGATCTCATCGAAAGGATCTTTATCGCGCAATCCCTTCTCCTTCAAGATACCCCGCAGTTCGGCATCCAGTCCGGTGTCCCGCTTTTGCCCCCAGCGTTCAAACATGTGATAAATCGCACCGTCGCGGTTGACCTTGTCTCGGGCAAATTTAAAGTACCAAATCGTTCCCAGCAGGATCAGCGCGGCAGAAAACAGGGATGATAACCAGCCCATCTGGACAATTAACGTACACGAAGATACCATGCCGAATAACTGCATCCACGGGTATAGCGGTGAATGATATCCCGAGTCGTAGGAAGCCAATCCGCTTTCGCGCATGACAATTACGGCGAGGCACACCAGTGCGAACATCAATAATTGAAAAGCACTGGCCAATTTGGCAATTTTGGTTGGATCGAGAAAAATGAGGATTAAAATAATCACGCCCATGGTCACCAATACCCCTTGAACGGGCGCGCCTTTGGTATTCAAATGCTGAAAAAATCTCGGCATCATGTGGTCGCGGCTCATGGCGAGGGGAAAGCGAGAAGCCGAAAGCATTCCGGCATTGGCGACCGATGTAAAGGCGAGTAGGGCAGCGACAGAGATGGTTATGGCACCCCAATCGCCAAATACGGCTTTGGCCGCCGAAGCTGCAGGCGTTAAATCACCCACCAACTGCTCGAGCGGCAATACACCGACCATGACGCCTGTGCCCAAAGCATAGACCAGAACCGCCGTAATTAATGAGAAGATGACGCCCACAGGCAAATTGCGCTCGGGATGTTTTACTTCTTCTGATAAACTCGCTACGGTTGTTACGCCGACATAACTGATATAGACCAGTCCTGCTGTGGATAAAATCGTTTGGGTATCTACTTCAAATATCGCGTTCAATCGCACGCGTTCAATATTGGGTACGCCTCCCCCGATAAATATTCCCAGAATCATCAACAACCCCAGCACCAGCGCCATTTGAAACCCACCGCTTTTCTCGGCGCCCAACAGATTCAGTATGCCCAGGCCAACTGCAATTGCGACTGCCACAGGGGTTATTGGCAACTCGGGTACATGAAGCGCGATGTATGCCCCCATGCCCACGAGTGCGAATGATACTTTTAATACCAGTGCCAGCCATGTGCCAACGCCTCCAAGCGTGCCCATCCACGGTCCGAGCGACCGGTCTAAAAAATAATACACGCCACCTGCGCGGGGCATTGCAGTTGCCAGTTCAATAATGCTGAACATCGCCGGTACGAGTGGAACGGCGGCAACGATATACGCCAGTACAATTGCAGCGCCGGCCTGTTCGGCAGCCAGCCCCGGCAATAAAAAGAATCCCGCGCTTAAGGTCGTGCCCGTCGCTATGGCATAAACGCCGAGTAAGCCGATTTCTTTTTTGAGTTTTACTGTTTTTGGAATCACGTATCTTTTTCCTTTTACGTCTCGCGGTTTTCTATCTCAACTCTTATATTCCGGTCTTCGGGCGTAAAGGCCACCAGCGTTACATCGCCATCTCGATAAAATGTACCATCTCTAAAGGCCGCTTTTGTCAGCGCGGGTGTCAGGGGTTTGCCGTTTATCTTTACGCCTGCAACTGTTATATCTCGCAATCGCAATGTGAATTCGGGGACTTGCACGGGTAAATCGAGTGTTATTATTTGTTCTTCTATCCTGACATCAGCCATTTCGCGCGCTATGGCATAATTGGTAATTTCACTGCATTTGCGCCACTGAGATTTCTCCCCATTGGGATCGCGTTCTTTGAGCCGCCGCACAATGGTCTGAAATGCCCGAAAGCCACGCCTATCCTCATTGTGAATCCCGTAAAATCCCTGCCAGTGACTGATCATGACGGCCGGGTCGCCCGCGTCGATGACTTCGGGCAAACGTCCACCCTGAAGGTCCGATGTGATGTAATAATCTACATCTACTTCGCCATATCCGGTCCACGATCCCGTGCGATCACCCGTCGCGGCAATCACTTCACCCATTGCCTCGCCGCGCTCGGGTTTGGGATACCACACCGGGCAATCTACCGCACCGCTGGACGACACCCGCTTAAACAGATACGGTGTTGGATTACCCGTTATCCTTCGCACGGCATTTTCCGCACATCTGGCATAAAAGTCTATTGGATTGCCAAATCCCCCTGGGCTTGTCACACCTGCAGGTGTCAGGCCCACATTGTGCAGGATCTCACACGCCAGCGCGATATAATTTGTTACCAGCTCTTCTTTATCGGTCGGCAAATTGTTCCATCCCCATTGTTCCCACAAATTTGGATCGATGGGTTGCAATGTCTCAAGGTCAACCACAAAGGTGTGTGTGATCATTTCCGGCGTGATGTCGTAGTTGGGCATAATCAGTTCCCGACACATTGTCAACCAGCTTTCTTGCTGCGCTTTAGAGAATAGGGACAGTCCGTGATCTATTCTCCCAAGTGCGGCGGGGCAAGGTACCACGCTGAATTTGCCCTTTACATCGTGTTCCAGACAGAACTCGGCAAATTCGCGCGTGAACGATTCGGGATGTACTACGGGCACATCTTCCCAGCGATAATCCGTTCCATCTACAGCCTGGCGATCTCGCATAAAAAAATAATTCAGATTTACCAGCACGGTCGAGTCATCAAAAATTATCGATAGTGGCACGCGATCCAGGGCATGTTTGTTGATTTCGACTCGCATAAAAAGCTCCAGTTTTTAAGACAGCTTCTAAGGGTGGGTTTGAAGAGTGAGAAGATACCACAATTTTACACCTCTCACAATCCCCAATCATGTTGCTATGCAGAAATTCTTGCATTATCATAAGGCGTGAGAGGGCCTCACACAAAGACACAAAGACACAAGAAGTGTGAAGAGTGAGGAGATTTGACCATGGCTGCCGAAATGTATGCAGGTGCAGAATGGGATCCGGAAAACCCGCGTATGCACATTGGCACACAGCGTTTTTCCACGTCGGATGAACATCTCGAATTTCTCGCGCGATGTGGTGTCACAAATATGGCGATCAACGATGCCAGGGAAATTACGCCAGATCCAAGTAGCGGCTGGACGGTTGAAGAACTCGTTGAGAAAAAAGAAAAAGCTGCAAAACACGGCATCACCGTGGAAATGGTGGCATTGCCTGTGCAACACCTCAATGTCAATGGCAGTTTTGTGCCCGAGTTTATGCGCGGCAATATGAAAGACGGCGAAAAAGAAATCGAGATCGCCTGCGATATGGTTCGCGCTACCGCAGATGCGGGTATTCCCGCGCTGAAGTATTTTCTGTGCGAAATGGAAAATCAGCGCACGGAAAGCGTTCCGTTCGGGCGGGGGGGCATACGCTATTCCACATGGGATTTGTCCAAAGCCGATGCGGATATCCCGCGGTATGATGAACCCGTTACAGCGGAACAAAATTGGGAATATGTCACTTTCTTTTTAGAGCGCGTCATTCCCGTTGCCACCGAATGCAAGGTGCGTATGGCCTGTCACCCGTGCGATCCCTGGTTGCCGCCGGGGTATAAGAGTGTTGATCGCGTGCTGGGTGGGTACGATGGGTTCAAGAGTTTTATCGATATTTGTCCAAGTCCTTATCACGGCCTCAATCTTTGCTTGGGTTGCATGGCCGAGAGCGTTGTGGATCCGCGCAATGAGGTCGCGGATATTATTCGCTATTTTGGCAAGCGAAAAAAAATTCACCTCATCCACTTTCGCAATATTACGGGTGGGCGCAACAAGTTTCAGGAAGTTTATCCCGATGAAGGCGATATGAATATGTTTGTCCTGGTGAAAGCGCTCAAAGAAGTTGGCTATCCACACATGATCGTTCCCGATCACGCGCCCGGCCACGAGGCGCAAGGGCATTTCGAACAGGCATTTGCCTTCCAATTTGGCTTCATCAAAGCCCTGCTTCAGGCAGTGGAGATAGAACATTAGAAGAGGAGCGATATCCTTGAGCTATTCAATTCGAGAGGTTAGAGAGGCATTGGGAACGTGCAGCCGATTATCGCTTGCCGATTTGCCCACGCCGTTGACGGATTGCCCGAGGTTGGCAGAGAAGTTGGGCGGGCCGCGCATTCTGGTCAAGCGCGAGGATCAGACGGGGTTGGCGTTTGGGGGGAATAAGGTGCGCGAGTTTGAATATTCCGTAGCTCCCGCTGTGGATGAAGGGTATGATGTGTTGCTTCACGGCGCGGCATCGCAGTCGAATCAATCGCGGTTGACCGCGGCGGTTGCGGCCAGGCTGGGTCTGAAGGCGGTGATGGTGGGGCGCAAGGATGATCATGCAGACCCCGTGAATGGCAATTTGCTGCTCACGCATCTTTTTGGCGCAGAGGTGCATTTGATTGAGAGCGAGCAGGAGAAGAAAGCTGTTATTGAAAAGTTAAAGGCCGATGGACACAGGGTCTATAACACGAGCTCGGATGGGTATTATTATCGCAGCGTGTCTTATGTGGATGGGTTTTTGGAATTGTGGGAGCAGGTGCAGGCCATGGATGTGACCCCCGATGCAATATATGTGTGTGCGGGCGTGCATACGCATACCGGGCTTGTCGTTGGGGCAAGAGCATTGGGTGTTGATATGCGGATTATTGGCATAAGTCCAAGTCCACAGGACGATGTAAAAAAGAATGTGCAACTCGCCGAGGTGGCAAATGAGGTGTGCAAAATTCTGAATTTGGATCTGAATTTTACGGCAGATGATTTTGAGAGTTATGGCAAATACGCAGGATCGGCTTATGGTGTATTGACGCCGGAGGCACGAGATGCTGTGTTGTTGGTCGCGCAAACCGAAGGGCTGTTGCTCGATCCCGTTTATGCAGGCAAAACTTATGGCGCAATGATTGAGCATATTCGCGCGGGGTGGTATGGTAGGGATCAAACGGTTGTGTTTGTGCATACGGGTGGAACGCCTGCGCTATTTGCTTATGGGGATGAGTTGCTGGCATAACATTAATAAAAGGATTTGAATGATGCAATCTGAGTCTGACCGCCGCGACCAAAATGTGCTTTACGAACCCGACGAGCGGCCTCCAAACACTATCACTTTCGCACTCGGATTTCAGGCTGCCATGCTTTGTATTGCGCCCATTGCGATCACGCCTGTTATCGTAGTGAGAGCCGCGGGCGGGGGCGAGCCTTATATATCGTGGGTGGTCTTTGCCGCGCTTATAGTTAGCGGGTTGACCACGGTGTTGCAGGCTGTGCGCGTCGGACGCATTGGTGCTGGCTACGTTCTCCTTATGGGCACTTCTGGCGCTTTTATCGCGGTTTGCGTGACGGCGCTTGTCGAGGGCGGGCCAGCGATGCTCGCAACTCTGGTCATTATCTCGTCGTTGTTCCAATTCGCGCTCTCGACTCGGCTCTCGCTGCTGCGGCGAATCATTACGCCAACCGTGGCTGGAACGGTGATCATGTTGATCGCGGTAACCGTTATGCCCATTGTCTTTAATATGTTGACAGATGTGCCCGAGGGAACGCCGCCGCCCGCCGCGCCAGCCAGTGCCATCGCAACCTTGTTCGTCATCGTAGTGCTCGCGCTGCGGGTTTCGGGTATGTGGCGTCTCTGGGTGCCGATCATCGGGATTATTGTGGGGTGTATTGTCGCTTCGCTTTTTGGGCTGTACGACATCCAGCGCGTTATCGAAGCTCCCTGGGTTGGCGTTCCCTCAGGCGGCTGGCCGGGTTTTGACCTCGGCTTTGGTCCTGTTTTCTGGTCGCTTCTTCCCGCCTTCATATTTGTGACCATGGTCGGTGCTATCGAAACAATAGGCGATGCTATCGCTATCCAGAAGGTTTCGTGGCGCACGTCCCACGCGCCCGATTTTCGCGCGGTACAAGGCGCAGTTACCGCAGACGGTGTGGGCAATTTGCTTTCTGGTATTGCGGGGACAGTTCCAAATACGACCTACTCGTCAAGTGTTTCAATCACGGATCTCACCGGCGTTGCCGCACGCGGCGTCGGCGTGTGTATTGGCATCGTATTTGTGGCGGCGTCCTTTCTTCCCAAGGTGTCGGCACTCCTTCTGGCAATTCCCAATCCCGTGGTCGGAGCCTATGTGACGGTGCTGCTGGCACTTCTCTTTGTCGTGGGTATGCGGATCGTCGTCCAGGATGGGGTAGATTATCGCAAGGGGATGATCGCAGGGGTCGCGTTCTGGATTGGGGTGGGTTTCCAGGATCAAGCCATCTTCGCGGAATATCTCGGCGAGTGGTGGGGGGCGCTGCTCGGCAATGGGATGACGGCCGGCGGCCTCACGGCGATTCTCCTGACACTGTTTATGGAGTTGACAGCACCGCGCCGCCAGCGCATTGAGACAGTGCTCACTGTCGAGGCTTTGCCAGAGATCATGACTTTCCTTGAAAAATTCGCCTCGCGCAGGGGCTGGGATGCCGGGATGACAAATCGTCTCTGTCTATCTGCGGAAGAAACCCTCCTGATTCTCATTCAACAGGGGGAGGGCGAACAAGCGGAGAAACGCCTGCTTCTCATTGTGTGCAGCGATGGAAGTCATGGCGCAGAACTCGAGTTTATCGCTTCGACTGGTGAGGGAAATATTGAGGATCGCATGGCCTATCTTAGAGAACATACAGACGAGATGCCGGTAGAGCATGAAATCTCGCTGCGACTGCTTCAGCATTTCACGTCGTCTGTGCGCCACCAGCAGTATCACGATACGGATATTGTAACGATTCGCGTTGAGGCTCCAGTGGGAGATAGAAGGTCAAAAGCAACCACAGATGAACACAGATGAACGCAGATGAAAGGCTAAATAATCCGCAGATGGCGCAGATGAACGCAGGCTGTGCGACTTGTATTCTCGATTTGTTGTGCCATCAGCACACATTCAATAGAAAAAATTCAGGGGTCTAATATGACGGATTTTAAGACAATGGCTACAGATGTGGGTGCATTGCTCAAAGAAAACGGGCAGACAGTGGCGGTGGCCGAGTCATCGGCGGGTGGAATTATTTCAGCAGCACTTTTGGCTGTGCCGGGGGCTTCGGCTTATTTTAAGGGTGGTGGGGTGTGTTATACGGGTGACTCAAAGCAAATATTGATGGCTGTTTCAGATGTGGCAATGGGCGAGGCGAGGGCTGCGACAAAAACGCATGCACTGCATCTGGCACGCGCTGCGCGCGAACGTTTGGGGGCAGACTGGGGTATCGGCGAGACGGGTGCGGCTGGTCCGACGGGAAATCGGTATGGCGATCCGCCGGGCCATACGTGTATCGGCGTTGTGGGGCCAGATACCGAGCAAGCGATTGCGATCGCAACGGGCAGCGAGAACCGGGGCGAAAATATGGAATTGTTCGCCCAGGCGGCATTAGATTTGCTGGTCGAATGTTTGCAGCGGGACTGAATTCAAGGAGGATGATATGGCAGAGTTAGCGCTGTTGGGTGGCGAGCGTGAGGTGAAAGAAAAGGATGATATTTTATGGCCGATGTACGATGCGGCCGAAAGAGATGCGCTTGTTGAAGTGCTGGAGAGTCGGGCGTGGTACAATTCCTCGAAGTGCCAGGAATTTGAAGAGACATTTGCGGCATTTCAAAATGCGAAATACGGGATCGCATGTACGGGTGGCACTGTGGCGCTGGAAATGATTTGTCGCGGGGCGGGCATTGGGGTAGGCGATGAGGTGATTACGAGTGCTTATACGTTTATTGGGACGTGTTCGGGGATTCTAAAAGCAGGTGCTACGGTTATTTTTTGCGATATAGATCCGGAGACCAATAATCTCGATGTGGCGGAGGTCGAAAATCTCATTACAGATCGCACGAAGGGGATTATGCCGGTGCATTTTGGTGGGTTGGCGTGTGATCTCCAGCGGTTGTTGGATATTGCCGAGCGACACAATCTCGCGATTTTAGAAGATGCGGCGCACGGGTGGGGATCGGCCTATAAGGATCGTGGACTGGGCAGTTGGGGACTGGCTTCGGGGTTTTCTTTTCAGCAGAGCAAAAATATGACGGGGGGAGATGGGGGCATTGCCCTGACCAATGACGAGGCAATTGCCGATGCGATTGGCTGTGCGGTCAATGTCGGGCGGTCGCGGTATGGTCGTACGGAGGAATCTCGACAATGGGGCGGCAACCACCGGATGACGGAATTTGTCGCTGCGGTCTTATTGTGCCAGTTGAAGCGCATTCCCGAGCATACGGAGATCCGCGAACAAAATGGGGCGATGTTGACGCGCACGTTGTCGGAGATTGAGGGTATTGAGCCGATTCACCGGTTGGAAGATGCAACCCGCGTCAATTGGCATGTGTATGGTGCGAGGTATTTATCCGAGGCGTTTGAGGGCGTTTCTCGCGATGCATTTGTCAAGGCGATACGCGCTGAAGGGGTGCCGGTGAGCACGGGATACGAGACGCCGGTTTACAAACATCCGGTTTTTCAAGAGGATTGGAAAGCTCGTGATTACACGCCCTTTGCGTGGACAGATACGGCGCAGGATTATCGCTCGTTGCACTTGCCAAAGGTCGAGCAGTATTGCAGGGAACGGCTGTCGATAAGCCAGAGGGCTTTGCTGACTTCTGAAACGCGAATGCGGGATATGTCGCGCGCATTTGTCAAGGTGCGCGAAAATGCAGATAAACTTCGGGAATGGGAAAAGAGCAATCACAGCTAAAGGAGATGATCATGTTTGAAAATGCAATTGGACTAAAACAGAAATATCGCAATGGTGAACGCATTGTTGGCGTGTCTATGGCACCGAATACGCCGCCGGATCGGTTTGACCAGATTATGGATCGAGATGATTACGATTTCGTGTCTATTGACAGCCAGCATACGCCGTTGAGCGAAGAGCGCGTCGCGGCGTTTTGCGATATGGCTGCCGAGCGCGATGTGTTCGTGCAGTTTCGGATCAAACACACGCGCAATGCCTATTTGATTGGCAATTATCTCGATTTGGGACCGTGCGGGATCGAGATTCCGCAGACCGAGACGGAAGAGACGGTTGATGATGCATTGCACTATTTTTATTATCCACCGGCTGGGGGACGCAGTTTTGGCGGGGGACACCGGCGAGGCGCGGGAGACCAAAGCCCGGAGGAATACGCCGATTGGTGGAATAGCTTTGGGGTTTTGTGGTTGCAAATTGAGTCGGTAGAGGCCGCAACGCGCGGGCATTTGCTCGCGAAGGCGGGTGTGGATTGTTTGTCGATGGGTCCGACAGATTTGTCTATGAGCATTAAAGCACATCCGCAGCACTGGTTGAAATCTGTGGATGATACGATCGCGTATTTGTGTAAGTCTTTGGAAGGGACTGGCGTGGCGGTCTGTCATCGCAACCGGACGCCTGATACGCGCGAGAAATACGCCGATATGGGAGTGACGGTCTTTTTGGAGAGTGCTTAAATTTGAGTGGGATGTCTTCGGGAGGGTGATACCATGCCTGCAATGCCAGCAAGAGAAATTCCATTGCCCGACGCGCCGCGAGATGAGGTGAATGCAGCGGATTTTTTTGATCGAGAGTCGATGACATGCGGTTTGGAAGATGCGGTTGCATCATTGCCAGAGAGCGGTGGCCGGGTGCGTGTTCCGTCGGGGACATATCTGTTGCGCAAGACGCTGTACGTGCCCAGTCGGGTGAGTCTGGTCGGCGATGGGCCAGCGACGGTGTTGAGGATTCGGCCTTTGCAAGTCGCGTATTTATCAAAAGATATTCGCAAAGGTGGTCGGGTGTTGACCTGCGAGACTGAGCCGCCTTTCCGCGTGGGTGAGGGGATTGGGGTTTGCGACGATAAGCACAGGGGGTGGTGGGGTACGCATGGGGAGGTCGAGCGGGTTGTGGGCAATCGCGTGTGGATGAGTGTGCCGTTTAATCGGCGATTGTTGGCGCGTGACAATGCTCGGGTGGTGAATCTGTTTCCCGGTATATGGGCAGAGGGTGAGACGGATATTGAAATACGAGATTTGACGATTAAGGGACCTGAAGATTACGAGGGTGATTGGTGGGATTTTACGTATTCGGCAATGCATATTGTGGGTTGTGAGCGCGTGCGCATTCTGAATTGTTCGGTGTTTGGATGGCCCAGCGATGGGTTTGGGATTCAGCGCGGTTGTGATGCCCAGGTGGCGCATTGTCAGGCACACGGGTGTCGCGGGCATGGGTTTCATCCCGGAACGGGGTTGGCGCGAAGTGTGTGGTCGCACAATATCGGGAAGGGGAATGGAGGTGATGGGTATTATTTTTGCGCGCGGGTGCATCATTCGGTGTGTAGCGATAGCGTGTTTTCCGAAAATGGACAACACGGGATTGGCGGTGTGGCAAATGGCGGGGATCACCACAATATTGTGAGTAATAATGTGTGTTCGTACAATGGGATGTGTGGTATAGATGCAAATAGAGGGGATGAGCAGGTGATTACGGGGAATTTGCTGCTGAGCAATTCCCGGGCGGAAAAGGGGAAATATCCCGGTATCCGCGTGCATGATTTGACCCATTCGATTGTGCAGGGCAATCGGTGTGCAGACGATCAGGAAAAGCCGACGCAGTTGAAGGGTATTGAGGAAAGTGGCGCGAGCGACTATAATTTGATTAGTAGCAATCTGTGTGTAGGGATGGATAAGGCTGTTGCTGTTGTGGGAAGAAATAGCCGGGCGGAGGGGAATTTGGTGTGAAGAGTGACAGGAGACTGAATTATGCTGACACAAGAGCAAGTGGCGGAGTTTCACGAAAATGGGTTTTTGAATGGGGGTCCGGTGCTGGACGGCGCACAGGTTGAGGTGTTGCGCGAGGAATTGTACCGGGTGATTAAAAATAAAGATCGCGATGATGTGTCGCAGCCGGTTTTGTTGCGCAATTTGGGCGGTAATGATTCGGCGCCGGTCTGGCAGATTGTGAATATCTGGGAAGCGAGCGCGCCGTTTAAGAATTTGATGTATTCAGGAAAGATTGTAGAGGAGATGGCGCAGTTGACCGGGGCGACGGAGTTGCGTATCTGGCACGATCAGATTCAGTACAAGCCCGCTGAAATTGGGGGGACGACCGGATGGCATCAGGATGCGCCGCTGTGGCCGATTATTCGACCGATGACAGAGGTGAGCGCGTGGGTGGCGATGGATGATGTGGATGTGGAAAATGGGTGTATGAGTATGGTGCCAGGCTCGCACAAGTGGGGCAATCAGATTGCGTTTGTGCGACAGGTAAAGGATTTTGACGCTATGCCGTCAAAGTTTGAAGGCCGTCCCATATCTGTGGTGCGCCGACCAGTAAAAAAGGGTGAGGTGCATTATCATCACGCACTGACCTGGCACGGTTCGCACGACAATCGCAGCAAGCGACCTCGACGTGCGATTGCGATTCACTACATGACGCAGGATACGTATTACGATGCGAGTGGTAATCACGTGATGAAAGAGTTTGTAACCGTGGAAGATGGCGAGATTTTGCGGGGGGAACACTTTCCAACGGTGTGGCAGAAGGCAGGTGAGAGGTGAGACGTAAGAGGTGAGAGGACCACCCTACCCCTTTCACGTCTCACGTCTTACGCTTTTACACTTTGCGGTCTTTCATGGGCATTGCGTAGTGGATTTGTCGGGCGACTGCGGTAAAGCCCGAGCGCGGATAAAAGTTCTGTCCAACGGGATTCTGGTCGAGGGTTTCGATTTTTGCCACGGCCATGCCCTGTTCTTCAAAGTAATCAAAGGCGGCTGTCATCAATGCTTTGCCGATTCCTTTGCCCTGGTATTCGGGCAAGACGGCGAGGTTGGGTATGCCGCCTATTTTGCTTTCATGGTCAATGCGCGTGGTGATGTAGCCCGCGATTTTGCCGTTGTCTTCCCAAACAAATATGCCTTCGGCATTGGCAGCAACGTCTGCGTCTATGTGTTTGGCTTTGCGGGTTTTCCAATCTGTGTCGGCAAATTGTCCGAAATTTTTTTCAATATTTTGGTCAATTGATACCCCATCAAAGCAGATAACGGTGATTTCTTTGAGGGCGTCGAGGTCTTCAGAGCGGTATTGTCGGATCATTGGGATAGTCCTTTACGCACCGATGCGGACGAGGGCCAGTGTGAGAAAGATAATGCCGATTACACAGATCCATGTGACGATGAATCCGATGACCGTTTCTTTGGATGGTTTGCGAATTTCAAGGCCAAACATACTGCCTCCTCGGGAATTATTTGAGCGACAACTCTAAAATGCCAAAACTGTTTTTGGAAATCAAGAGATTAGTGCAGGCACCAGACCATTCGCGGATCGCGACTTCTATTTTGCCCGCGCCTTCCATTTCCGCATTGCCTCCGTTTGATGCATTGAGTCTTTCATGGGCTACGTAGCGATATTTGAGCGTACCTTTAAATTTTTTATCATCAATGGTGAGGTTTGGCGACAGGTCGTCTGCAGTGCGGTTGCTAATGAGGACAAAAAGGTGCGCGGCATTTCCGACCGCCTGTGCTTGAATGCCCGGTATTTGTTTTCCCTCGTATTCGAGTTGTCCGTCCAGGATGGGTGGATTTTGGATGGAGAGGGCGAATTTCGAGTCTGATTGCGCGAATGCTTCTCCAATTAACTGAAGGGGATAGTAGGCAGCGCGCCGAATTGTTTTTCCATAATCCGCCTCTGGTTCACCTCCGTATTTCCAATTGGTTCTCGGCGATGGAGGAGTGATCGGAGAAAATGCGGGAAATCCTTTGCCGAGGCCAGCAATTACGTGAAAATTTGCATGGGTAATGCGCGGTCGCGTGAGCATTTTTAAAAAGAAGTCGCCCGCGTACATGGCGTGGAGTTGCGTATTGGCGACCCGGTTTGCGGGGTTGGCGATATTCCACTCTGTTATCCACATTTCCTTGCTGGAGAATAACTTTTTATAGTAATCCACGGCATCATCGAAATCGCAGTGAATCCAACCAAAGAGATAGCCCCGATATTCCTCTATTTCTTTTTGCCGAGCGGTTCGATAAGCATAGACGTGAACGGTATAGGCGTCGTAAAATTGATCTGCAGCCGCCAATGCACTATCCCATTTGCGTTGATCCACGTTTTTTTCAAAGCCGTTCTTGTGGAAGGCAACCGGGCTTGCGCAAACCGAGACTTTTATAGTTGGATCAACGGCTTTCATCGCCTGCGCATGTTTTTTGGCTTGCGCGATATAGGTTTCGGCAGAGGGATATTTGTCCGCGTACCACGGCAGATAATACTCGTTGCCGAGTTCCCAATACGCGATCTCATATCCCTTGTTTTTTGCGTATTGAACCCATCCGGCACTTTCCTCCGGGCTTCCCGTCCACAGGTTGACGACTACGATGGGCGTTATTTTTATCGCGTTGCACATCTGCATAAAGTCGTCAAATGCAAGTCTCCCGTTTCTCCTTTTTTTTAGTCTGACAAAATAGCCTCTGTTTCGTCTGTTGAGTTGCTCGTTGCTGGTTGAACTCATTTCATTTTGGATAAATCCAGCCATTTCCCAATGGTAAAAATTGCCGATTGTGCCTCCGGGAAAACGCAATATTTGGGGTTGCAGGTCTTTTGTGAGCGCGACGAAGTTGGAGTCGAGATAACCGTAGTCACCACTCATCATGTTCGTGTTGAAGCCATAGAGGCTTTTGGGGAGGGTTTGCGTCTTGCTGCGGTCAATTTTTAGATGCAGTGCAGGGTCAGCAGCTTGGGGGGAATACCCCAAACTCGCGTAGAATACGACGATAATAAGTTGGCGCAAGATGGCCCTGAGGCGCATGACGACTTCTCCCTATTCCAGAACAACTTTTATGCCCGCTTCGCGCAATTTGTACTCCTGTCCAACGGGTGTGTGGAGCAAGGTGTAAAAGCGGTCGAGACGGTCCTTGTCTTGTGGTTTGGTGAGTTTGCTTACGATGATGAGTGCGGCAAATCCGCCTGTGATGTAGAGCACGTAGCGATAGGGCAATTCCCAGTTGAGGCCACCAATGGAGATGCCGAGGCTTTCCCAATTGATGATTTCTGATCCGGATATGGCGAATAACAATGCCGAGACGAGCAGGCCCGCCCAGGCACCGGGCGCATTGCACCTGCGCCAGAGAATTCCTCCCCAAAATGCAATGCCAAAGAATGCCACGAGCGACCAGGAGAGGCGAATAATCGCGACGACCGAGGTGAAATAGAGCGCGATAATAATGCCAAATACGACGAGGATGAGGGCGACGATGCGGCCTGTGGCGAGGTAGTGTTTGTCGTCGGCTTCGGGTTTGAAGAGGGGTTTGTAAAAGTTTTCGACAAAAAGGGCGGCGCCATCGACCATGAATGAATCGCAGGTGGACATTACCGCGGCGATCATTGAGGCGAGCATGACGCCGACGAGGCCGATGGGCAAGAGGTCGCGCGAGGCCAGCCCAAAAGCGTGTTCGGGGTCGTCAATATTGGGATAAAGGGCAATGCAGGCCACGCCGGTAAATGCCCAGGCCACGGTGCAGAGGCGTTTGATCATGTTGCCGTAGGTGAATCCCACGCGGGCTTCGCGTTCGGTTTTGCCCGCGCCTCCAATTTCCATGTGGTGGGGTTGGGCAATGATGCCGACGAGGGCGTTGATGACGACCATCACAATGAAGAAGGGCGTGATGCGGTCGTATCCGGGCGGTGGGTCGCCGGGGGCTTCGAGGCTAAATTTTTCAATGGGCACTTGCAGGTGAAGGCCGGTGAAGCCGCCGACGCTGTCGATAACAAAGGGGACGAGGAGAAAAGAGAGGACGATGATGAAGATGCCCTGAATAAAGTCGGTGATGATGGCCGCGGGCAGGCCGCCTAACAGACCGTAGGAGAGAAAGAGGAGGGTCATAACACCGATGGCGAGTTCGGGAGAGATCGCACCGCCAGTCATGGCACTGGCGGTTTTGCCGGTGCCCAGGAGCATGATGCCAATTTGTATGGCAAAGTAGAGCAGGCCATAGAGGGCGTAGAAGTAACCGAGCGAATTGCTGAATCGGTCTTCAAAGAAGTCCGCGATGGTGAGGTAGCGCAGTCTTCGCCATATTGGCGCGATGAGCCAGTAGAAGGGGGTGGCGAATAAATAGAGCCACTGATACCATATTCCCGCCATGCCCAATTTGTAGGATGCCCCTGCAACGGTGACGGCCTGATCGGTGTGGGTACCGGTGCCAAAGGCGTGCATGATCATAAATGCTTTGCCAAAGCTGCGTCCACCCATAAAATAGTCGCCCGTGTTTTTGATTTTGCGGGCGACCCAGAGTCCGGCAATCATAATGCCGATTAAATAGATGGCGAGTGACGCAAAGTCCAGCGCGTGTAATCCTAACATTAATCCACCTTTTGTTTAAAAAATCAAAATCGAATTGCCAAAAAAAGCGCAAGCGGGGTAAAACTGGCGATAGCCAATTCAAATCACAAAAAAGCAGACGCGAAGCGGAAATTTTGCTCACTCGAATAGCTGCCGTAGCCACTTTGCGAATGTTGTGCTGAGTGTTCCATCTATGTGCAAATCTCGTGCGCGAATGGCGGTGCCCATCGGCCTGGGGTCCCTTCGGGTCGCCAACCAGGCGTGGACCTTGGCTCGCAATATCTTTTTTTCGGTAAATTTTCGGTCCGACTCTGGAATGCCGTCAATGTAGGACTGGGACCGCGGCCATATCGGATCGTCGTCGGGAATCATTTCGGAGACGAAATTTTCGAGTTCGCCTGGCGATGTATTGTCGGGCATCAACCATAAGCCGACGCGAGGGGTGCTGAATATAATCGTGCCGGTTGGTTCTGGACTGCTGGGCACTTCAATGTTCTCTTCTCGAAGCCTGTTTGCCACAGCATGCCAGCGGGCGTCCAAATCGTCATTCGCGTCCACGATGATACCGATAGCTTTGCGGCTGGGAGCTAAAATTTCCAGGCCAATGTCGTCGAGAAGGTTTTTTATTCCTTCTTTGTTCTGAATACTGAATTTTGGCATTGGTTGATGTCCATGACAAAGATGTCTGACGACATGCTCGTCGTCTGTCCCTTCGACGAGAAGAACGCAGTCATTATTATCCATCCACCTACCTCATCTCAATATCAATGCTTTGTTTCGCAGCGGCCTTGATATTGCGTTCTGAATACTCAACTGCACGAAGGGTACCATTTTCCCGTTCAAGGCGCACGAGCGCACCATCAACCTCCTCACAATCGATCATCGCTTGTGCGAAGCCGCGCAGACAGTCAAAGCTGTGCGTTGTCGCCAAAACCTGTACGTTGTTTGCCTCTGCGGTCTCGAATACCATGCGCCAGTAATCGCGTTGTACAGAATGGTGAATGCCATTTTCCGCTTCATCAATGAGCAAGAAACCGTCGCGGCTATTGGTCAGTGCCAGAGCGACGCCAGCCAGGTGCAGTGCCCCATCGCCAAGACTTTGCAAAGGGACTGGACGGGTTTGACCGCGGATCCTTGCTACCACTCGCTGGACATATTCTTTACTAGATGATATTTCATCTCGGCGCACCGCAACGCGCTCCAGGTCGTTGCCGAAGATCAGCCTAAGGGCTTGCACTGCTCGGTCCTCATCTTCCGTCAGCGCAATGGCATTCCAGGATCGTACAATTTCTTCGTCGCTCAACAGGCCCGGTCCCAAAAATTGACATCCTATTGGAGACGACCATTTAGCTTCGTCCAATAACCTCTCTAAGTATAAGCACGCGCTAACGCTATAACGTTCTACGGTTCTGGCCGCATCCGATCCCTGGATAGGGAGTATCCAGGGAAGTATCTGTTCTGTGTCTTGAAAGACGACACGGAATGTTTGCGTGTAGCCTCTTGCAACAGACCGAGATAGATATTTTTCGATTTGATAAGCCGACTTATCGCTCGGCAAACTCTCCTCTATCCTGAGTTGGTCCGTGTCGTTTTTCGGGCCAATTGCGATGCGGGCACATTCCGACGCATCGCGTCCGTGAAATAGGGCAGGAAAATCGGGTACAAATCTTCTTTGATCGCTGACATCCGAGAGGGTAGCAATAGAGACTTCCTGGCGGCTTGTTAGGAGTTGAGACAGAATATCATAATGCCCCCGTGCCGCATAGACCTGAATGGCATCTAAGATGGTCGTTTTGCCGACGCTATTCTTTCCGGCGATCAGGGTTACGCGGCCCAACCGATCAATGGTAAGCGCATCAATCCCCCGAAATCCCTTTATAGACAGGCTCGGAAGGTGCAGTTGGTTGCCGAGTCGTTCTTGGGACATAGCGTTATTACCTCTTTTTTTGTGGCGAAAGTTTTGAGATGGTGGAATATAACGCTGACTCTCTCAATAAGTCAATGCGCCATCTACACCGCGAGCACTGTCTCTGTATCGCCTGCGGCGAGTGCATTCAGGACCATGATCCACTCCATATTATACTATACTTGCGTTCGCTTTCGCATCGCGTTCAGGTTGCGGTGTTGCGCCATCGGCTACGTCTCGTTTCCAGGCATCGATTGCATGGCACATTTGCCGGACGCGATCGGGTTGTTGCGATGCGAGGTCATTGCTTTCCGATATGTCAGGGGATAGGTCGAATAGATGCGGTGTGCCTTTGTCGATTACGAGTTTGTAGTTGTCGTCGCGCATGGCAAGGCCATTCCAGAACAATTGTCGTGGATTTGGTTCACTCTCGTTCAGGAGGATGGATTTAAGGCTGATGCCGTCAAAGTGGTTGTCGGGCGCAGATGCATTGGCGAGGTCGCACATGGTGGGAAAGAGGTCGAGGCTGATGGCGAGTTGGTCGGTGACGCTGTTGGGGGCAATTGTTCCGGGCCACCATGCAATGGCGGGCACGCGGTGGCCGCCTTCCCATACTGTGCCCTTGTTCCCGCGCAACGGTGCATTGGATTCGGGATTTTGACGGGTGCCGCCGTTGTCGGAAAAAAAGAAGACCAGGGTGTTTTCCTCAATGCCGAGTTCTCGCACTGTGCTCATAATTTCAGCCAGGCTGTCGTCCATGGCTTTCATCATCTGGCAGTAGGTCTCTTTGGGATCGTCGGGATGAAAGTTCGCTTTTTCCGGACCGCGAATGGCGGGGTCGTCGGGTCCTTGCAATGGGGTGTGTACGGCTTCGTGTGCAACGTAGAGGCAAAAGGGCGTGTCTTTATGGTCTTTGATGAATTGTACCGAATGTTGGGTGATGAGATGTGTGGTATAGCCTCCTTCTTCGATGTGTTCAAGGCCCTCCCACCAGTCGTAAATTTCCATTCGGTCGTAGTGCGAGATGTAGTCGATGTTGCCGCTGACGTACCCGCGGAAGCGATCGAAATCGTGGTGCATGGGATTGAATTTTTTGTCGTACCCGAGGTGCCATTTGCCAAAGATGGTCGAGGTGTAGCCGGCTTTTTTGAGCAGTTTGGGAAAGGTGATTTCAGAGGGATACAATCCCACATAGTAGTCGGCGTTTTTGGGGTCGGCGCTGATCACTTTGGGCACGCCTGCGCGTTGTTGGTAGCGTCCGGTGAGTAGCCCGGCGCGCGTGGGGCTGCAAACGGCACCGCTGGAGTGAAAGTCGGTGAATTTGAGTCCTTCGCGAGCCATTTGTTCCATCGCAGGCGTGTCAATCCAGCCCCCATACGCACTGGAATCGCCATAGCCCATGTCGTCGGCCAGTACGATGATGATGTTGGGTTTATTCATATGTAAACCCTTTAATTCACTTCATTCATTCTAAAGCCGGACACAATGGTGCTGTCTTTGCGTTCCAAAATATTGTTGGAGTCGATGCGATAGGGATCGTCTTCTGCGCGGCCCACGGGTTGCATTTGGGTGCTGTGGTAGCCGAAGCGAACGGATTTTCGCCACTCGTTGGTGCGGTTGCAATCGGACCAGTGAATGATCTGATAGCTAAAGAAGATGACGTCTCCCGCTTTTGCCGGGATTAAGATGGAGTCGATTTTGTCGGGGTGGTACTCGTCTGGCGGCAGATGAGGAGAGGTGTCTGGACCCAGGACGTGAACGAGCGGGCCTTTTTTGTGGCTGCCGGGCACCACGCGCAAGCACCCGCTTTCTATTGGGGTGTCGTCCAGGTGTAGCAAGCAATCGACAAAATCGGGGCCGTCGTGAGGATAAAAGGGATAGTCCTGGTGCATGGGAAATGGCGTGCCGAGTTCTGGCGGTTTGGCATGGAGCACGGTGTGGTGCCACTGAACGGTGTCGCGGATCAGGTCTTCTACACAGGCCACGAGCCGTTCGTTAAAGATGGCGCGCCCCCAGGTTGCGGAGTAGAAGTGGGGATTGTGCATAAAGACCGCTTTGGTGTTGAGGCGTTCGTCTTCGGGCAAGTATCGATCGCGCCAGGGTCCCCGCCAGCCAATGGACTCATTGCCCCAGTTTTCAATGATGCGAACCATTTCCGAGCCGAGTTCAGCGGTCTCTTCAGGGGTAAAGAGTGCTTCGCATTTGAGATATCCGTTTTCGCGGTAGAAGTCGATTTGTTCTTGTGTCAGCATGGTGACCTCCAATATAATAACGCAAGAGAACAAGGGATTTACAAGGATCTCCCCCGGTCCTTATGCCTCCCCGTTCTCTTGCGTGATTTTTTTGAATAATTGCATTGGCCCAATATAGCATGATAGGCGCGTTGAAAAAAGAAAAATTCTGCGTTTTAGACCCTTATTTTTTGGGAATTTGAATGGCCGCATTGGGAAAAACGGCAACGCGGGCATTATCGGGCAATTTTTCAATGAGTTGATTGCGGAGTGTGTCCCAGTCGCGGAAGAGGACACCGTCGGGGTTGCGTTTGTAAAAGTCGTCAACCGGAAAGTTTTCAGACCACATCAGGGTCTGGTGCGTGCCTTCGATTTTGGGTTCGGGGAGTTCTTGTTGCGGCTGTTCTGATTTCAGATTGCAAAACCGCGCGTAGTCTATTTCATCGAATAATCCGTGGTGACATATCCCATCGGTGGCTGGATTGATGGCGACTTTGTAGGCGTTTTTGAACAGCCGAAGCGGCCAGAGTGCTTTGCCGGTTTGAATGGGGTCGTAGTCGAGCGGATAGCAGTTGGCAATGACGAGATCAGGCTCTGCTTCTGGTGCCTGGGTTGCGTAGGTTTTTAGCGCGAATCGGGCACCGGTGCGCTGCGCCTGGATGAAGTCGCCCACAAAAACACCGCTGATCTGGCGTTTGCGATTGAGTGTCACGTTGACGACGGTATCGAGGCCCAGGACTTTTGCGACTGATTCGGCGGCGTCTCGATGGTCAGGTTCGTCGCCCTGTCGTTCAATATTGGCGTGTCCCCGACTTGCGTAAAAGGTGTGAAAGTAGAACATGGTGGCAAAGCCCGAGACGCCCGGTACGATGAGCTTGGCACCGCCGCCAAAACCCACATTGCCATGGGGATAGATGCCGCCAAGGCAGAGCTTAAAGTCGGCGTCTGCGACAACTCTGTCGATGTAAATGGGCAGGCCGCTGTCCAGACTGCCCAGTGCGCGAAGGTCGCCGCTCATGAAGTTGTGGTTCGTGACTTCATACGCGCGGGCGATATCAGTCCCCACTTTTTTGTCGATTTCCTCCTGGTCGATTGGACGGTGAGACCCTCCACCTACGACAAAGCGGATTTGATTTTTGGGAATGCCCGCTGCGTCGAGTTCTTTGAGGACGTAAGGGATGAGTTCGGCAGCCGGTGTGGGACGGCTTAAGTCATCTACGATAATTGCGGCGCTGTTTTTCCCTTTGGCGAGTTCTGAAATCCGGGGTGTACCGATGGGGTTGTCAAAGGCGGTTTGGATCTGGTCTGCGGTCACTTGAGAGCATTCCTTTGGACCAAAGGTCTCGACAGTCCAGCCTTCGGGAAAGGTGAGAGTGAGGGCTTCATCGCTCGCCCAGGCACGGGTGTGTATTGTGGCGGTGTTGTTCATCGCAGCCTCTTTTGAATGTGAGATGTTTGTTCGATCAGATTGGGTTCTCGTTTGATGAACCCACGGCTGTTTCACGAAGATTTTTGCCATAGATCTTCAAGTTGTTGTATTAAATCAAAGAACGACTCTTTATACTCAAAGCTCTTTTTATCTTGTTCAGATTCACTTATATCAGTCTGAATGTGAGATTTTAGTGTTTGTAGTCTTTTGCCAATTTGTTCGTCTGTACTGGTTTCTGAAATCGCCTTTAAAAACATAATCCAATGGCCAATTTTTATTCCCAAATAATCAAGCGATTTGATCTTGTTTACGAACGCATCGAGAATCCCTGATCTAGCAATTCTGCCAAAATTCCCACCCTTATCTGCCGCGGCTTTATCAGACGATTCTTGTTTGCTGCTCGGATAAGGATGTCTATACTCTTCAGGTGGTGCTTGGATGTCGGGATTTTGATCCCGCTCTTGGCGTGATTTTTGCCAATAGTAATTTCGGTATTCAGCAGCAAATCTGGCCGATTCTTTGTACGGAATCAGAAGTCTGGGTGTACCTGAAATTACTTCTGACAATAGCCAGGGAATAATAACAATGAAATCAGCAGTAGCACATGCTTCAGGCGTCACCTGATATCTGAAACTCGGCTCACCTTCTTTGCTGAGTACATACCAGGATTTGAGTTCGATACCGAATAGTATCTCATTTTCATCTCTAAGACCTCTCAGCAAAACATCGGGAAAAGTCTGAGATTGTCTAACAAATGCATAATCAGCATATTCGCTATCCGGGTCCCATATATTCCGCAAACGATTGAGTATATTTACAACTTGGTTTTCGACAATTGAAGCAAACGCGCTGCCAACGGAAAATATATCAGTGACATTGATTCCTTTTATGAGCAATTCTGTTTCGAAGTGAGCGGGAAGACGATGTGCCTATCTTAGTTGAAATAGTAGAGGCTCCGATGTAAATTGGATACAGCAGATTCAACCGTGAAAACGCTGTGTCCTCAACCAAAGGAGCCCGTGATGAAAAAAGTATCGCACAAAGCCCCCAAAGTCAAGGCCATCCACAAAGACGATGCAACGCCAGAGACACCCCTTGAAGAAGAAGTGGGCGCACTGGATACACGCATCGCGTTGACTTAGCCCTTGATCCCATTAGGATTAGACGCCGTGGCAGAAGAATTGCAAGAAGAAGTGACCCGCTTGGCAGGTCACAGATACACACGCAAAGACACCCAAAACCCCAATCGTCGGTGGGGCAGTCAACAAGGGTCTGTGTATCTCTCCGATCAGAAAGTGCCCATACCTGTTCCCAGGATACGTAATGTGGTGACCGATGAGGAAGTCTCCTTACAGACCTATCATCATCTTCAGCACCCCCGCAGGATGGATGAAGGGCTGCTCCTGCGTATGATAAAAGGCATTGCCACACGCGCTTATCAAGCCTGTGCTGAGGCGATACCCGAAGCCTTTGGGCTCTCCTCATCTACCGTATCGAGACGCTTTATCAAGGCGTCGGCACAAAAGTTGAAACAGTTCAAGGAACGCTCTTTAGCACAGTATGACCTCGTCGCCCTATTTATAGATGGAAAGACCTTTGCGGATCAGGAGATGATCATTGCCCTTGGCGTAACGATAGAAGGAGACAAAATCCCCCTCGGCTTTGTCCAGGCTGCGACCGAGAACGAGCGTGTCTGCCGACAGTTTATACGGTCCCTCCTAAAGCGTGATCTGGTCTATCACAAGGGCCTGCTGTGTCTTATTGACGGCTCAAAAGGCTTGTATGCTGCCCTTACAAAGGCACTTGATGGCTATGTGGTCATTCAGCGTTGCCAATGGCACAAACGTGAGAATGTCATTTCCTATCTGCCTAAAGGAAAGCAAGATGAGATCAAAAAGACCCTCCAAAATGCCTACGATCTGCCCACCTATCGGGAAGCTAAAGCTGCTCTTGATGCCCTTAAACCTGAATTGACTTTGATCAACGAAGACGCGACAAAAAGCCTTGAAGAAGGTCTTGAAGAAACCCTGAGCCTGCATCGCCTAAGACTCATGCCGCAGTTGAAGCAGTCTTTCCGTACCACTAACTGCATTGAGTCCCTCAACTCTATGGTGGCACAACTCACCAGGGATGGTGTACAACGTGTCGCTTTCCAGACACGTTCATGTGAAGCGATGGACAAACTCGAATCAACGCACACGCTGGTTAGCCACTGCGCTGTTGGATATTGAACCGCGCTTGCGAAGGGTTAAAGGCTTCCGAAGCCTGCCCAAGCTCAGGCGCGCACTGCAGAAGGACTTGAAACTCGATACAGACTGGCAAGACGCGCTTGCTGCTGATTGAAACCACCGGCCTCGATTATTTCAACTAAAAATAGCACTTGACCAGCGGGAATTGAGTAGATAATATCATCTATTCGCTCCCACATCTTGAAGTGGGGCCATTCGGGGTTTGGTTCAAACTTTATCGGAACATCAAGCATAGGCATCTACGGCTCCTCTGTTTGTCTTATTTTTTTGTACGTCAAGTAGTGGGATGGAATGTGACTTTATTCGATCAACGGCTATCAGGTAAATTTCACTTTCAATTTCGGCGCAGTAAGCGTGTCTTTCGGTAAGATATGAAGCCAATCCAGCAGTACATAGACCTCCAAATGGCTCCCAAATAATGCCACCAGGCTCAGACGATACTTCCAGCAGCATTTTTACTATCTTTAGCGGCTTCTGATTTAGATGGGCATATTTTGACGATCCTGGCAATCTGACTCTTTCACTATTGTGAAGCGGAGGATGCTCCCAAACATTGGTTATACCATATTTGCCCTTAAATTTCGCAAAGAAATGTTCGTACGTTTTTTGGGTAAGCGGTTCCTTTCCATCCACGGAAAAATAAGGTTTACCACTTTCCTCGCCGTGTTGATTTGCATAGGACACCAGTTTTGCAAAAAGTTCGGGAGGTGGTGCGTACCATAGATGATCTTTTGTAAAATACTTCCGTGTTGCAGCATTGGCAACGCCACATGCTTGATTGGTTTTGTATAAAGGGAGTTGGGTTCTCTCCCATTCAAATCGCAACCATCTCTTCAAGGTCAATATCTGGTCGTCAACTTGAAATTCTGGACGCCTAACGTATTGTACACAGACTTCTGTGACAATTGGAAAACCTTTTAGAGCTGGAAGATTGCAGTTTCCAGCTATATGCTGTATGCCCTTATTCCAAATATTGCAGCACACATAGTCCCATCCAGAGCGTTCTAAAAGAGGGTGTACTGTAGCCCATCCGATTTCTGTATTCCAAAACCAGAGTGTCGTACCTGGTCTAGAATGTTGGGACCAGGCTTGAATGTGTGGTTGATACCAGGCTGTTAGTGTTGAAGGCTCTTTGGCATCTTTCTTGAAGCCGGATACACCATAAACTCCATCAGAAACAATCACATCTGGCGTTTTCCAGCTATCATATAATTCCAAAACATCCTGGTTAAATAGCATTACATCCGCGATTTGAAAGCTCGCACTTCTGGACATTGTATCCCCCAAATTATGAGTATGGAACCAGAAAAAATAAAATTTTATATGACGAAAGAGATACTGTGGGGAGAGATTGTTTGAAACAGTACAGAGATCAGCGCAATATAGTTTTCTATGTCGATATTTTACTAACGTTATGCTTCATGTGCAAGGAGAACATGTATGTCGTTTACTCAGGTTTGAATATGACTGCAGCGAGTGGGGGGAGGGTGATTTGCAGGGATTGCGGATGACCGTGACTTGCGATGGGTTCGGTTTGGACGGTGCCGAGATTGCCCATGTTGCTGCCGCCATAGCGTTTGGAGTCGCTACTGTTCTTTGTCTCTTCTCTGGCACTGGTCCTTTGGTACAATTGGTACAAAATTACTGAACCTGATTACGATGCAATTATTACGGTAATCAGTATTATAGGATCCATAGGTCTTTCGGCTATCACTTTAGCATTCTTCATTATAGAGGGGGTAAATCTCACGATCGTCCCAGTTCAAAAAATCCGTGCTGAGACTGAAAGATATCTTGAAAAACGCTTCCAGGATGGGCAAAGAAAAGGCCATGAGGAAACCATTGCTATCGTTAAAAAAATGCATCCGGATATTGACATAGAAGCCATACGCGCTACCTTAGAAGATCAAAATGGGAGTACAACAAACGGTCAGTGAGTATAAAACACTTTACAAGGAGAAGCCCACATGGACCTCATCCGCGAATGAATCATCTCTTTTTCAATCCCTTACCCAACAAAGCAGAGAGGAAGCCAGGGAGGAGGGCATTGAGCAAGGAGAAAGAAAAAGCACGCTCGAAGATATCCTCGAAGTGTTAGAGATTCGATTTAATATGCACGAGTCACACCCTGTATCTGCTCGCATTGCAGCCATCGACGATTTGCAACGCCTCAAGCAGTTGCACCGCGCCGCGATTCAGGTGGTCAGTCTTGAGGCATTTCAGCATCTGTTAGATGCGTGACGCAATTGCCCAACACAAAGAACACGCCCCAGCATCAAAAATGCCGGGGCGTTCTTATCAAATAGCCCGTAAAATCCACATCCTTCAGGTGTGGGTCGCATGGCGAAGGGCTTCTGGTTTTATGGTGTGGTGCTTTAGCATTGGGCATATCGCTCAAGGCGATATGGGCAGTGGAGCGGTGTACAAGTGCGCCAGCACTTCATCATTGTGATTCGTCCGTTAATTCTACGAAAAATAGCTTGACAAAATACGCTCAACGGATGATTGGCCCAGAATGACCAGAGATAAAAAAACGAATCACGACCGCAGTCCCGCCCACAATATCAGGAGATGTGAGGTAGGTGCTCTACTTGGGACCGAGCGTCATTAGAAATTCATGAGGTGGCAGTATGTCAATTCCTCGAAAAGGACTTAGAACAATGAGATCTGCATCGCCGCTGATAATGCAGTCCGCTTTACCATTGACTGCCAGTTCCAAATACTGGTCGTCTTTGGGGTCTCGACAAATCTCTATGTGCGCTATTATTTCAATAAATGTTGCGCTTTGAATGAGTGATTGAAGAAATTCTTCGCGTGTTTCTCTTTTCACATAGCGATCAAAACGATCCCTTCGAAGCACCTCTTCCAATTCTTCGGCGACTGCCTCTGAAAGAAGTAACGCACCTTGATTCAGCGCAATTTTTAATGAACGACCAGATGTTGATTGGGCAAAAAGAAGAGCACTAACAATGACATTCGTATCGAATACATAGCGCGATTTATTTCTCATTAAGCAGTTCTTTCAATATTTCAGGCGTCAAACCATTTTTTCGCGCTTCTTCACTGGCTTCGCGCATAATATCTTCAATTGGACGTGCCGGTTTTCTCAAACCACTCAATTGCAGACTTAACAAAACATTTAATTTTTGCCGATCTTGTACTGATGCAGACTGATAAACACGAGCAGCCTCTGGCGTTACGCAAATTGTAATTTCTTGATTTTTCACGTCACAACCTTTCTCTAATTTACCTTCTTGAGTGCGAGTTCATATCACGCGGCACATCAGGCCACTCAGAATTATCGCCCCGAATGCGAACGAAATATTCTATCGTATGAATCGTGGTGTTCACAGGTTTTCCTCAATAGCCGTTTTATCCATCGTCCAATCAGCGGAATTGGGCAATAACTTGCCTGAGTCAAATCAATATAAGGAAATTGAATACACGGAGCAATATAGCGTCTGTAAATATTTTCTGATATTATCTCACAGGTTTTGCCTGTCATCTCAATCGCGCCCTGGCACTTTTCTTCCTGACTCAAGGGACAATTCTTTCACCATACCGCTCATTTATTGCTCAAAATATACACTTTTGCCGCCAATGCTTGAGCCCCGCTTCAACAGGCGATTTTTAAATTCAAGTTGTGAACAAGAGCACAGTACAGCATAATAAAGGTGCCTGAACTTCTTTCGAGCCTTTTTATCGCGCAATTTTGTGATGTTTGCATTTTTGGCCTGATATTTGCTTGGGTTCTGACTGTTGCGTTCGTCCAGAGTACGACCAACTCTCAGACCTGAGTCATCTCTTATGGCAGACATTGAAACCATACCCAGGCCGAAATTGCATTAGAAATCTATTTTCTCTATACTTATATTAGGGAAGTATATCGAAGTGAAAAGGCACAACAGAATGGCGGAGAAAACAGACGAAGAAAGGGTGTCGATTTGGAGCACCGGAGATACAGAAAGAACATGGCTGATAGCTTTAGCAGTACTGTTCTTTGTCTCTTCTCTGGCACTGGTCCTTTGGTACAATTGGTACAAAATTACTAAACCTGATTACGATGCAATTATTACGGTAATCAGTATTATAGGATCCATAGGTCTCTCTGCTATCACTTTAGCATTCTTCATTATAGAGGGGGTAAATCTCATGATCGTCCCAGTTCAAAAAATCCGTGCTGAGACTGAAAGATATCTTGAAAAACGCTTCCAGGATGGGCAAAGAAAAGGAATTGAACAAGGCATAGAGCAAGGACTCCGGGAAAGTATTCTCGACGTGCTGGAGATTCGATTTGATCTCCTCAAGACAGATCCCCTATCTGCTCGCATTGCCGCTATTGACGATCTACAACGCCTCAAGCAGTTGCACCGCGCGGCGATTCAGGTGGCCAGTCTTGAGGCATTTCAGCATCTGTTAGATGAATGACGCGATTTCCAGAAAGGGGAGTTGGTGCCGAACAAGAAGCCCTTGATAATACAGGGCCTTTTTGATATAATTGGGATATTGCCATTTTCGAGTAACTAAATGTTTTTTAGTCTTATGTCCGATCTGACAGGGTAAAATATGAAAACATTGAATATACCATATTCTGAAGACCTGCTCTTGATCACCGGGCAAGAACCCGAAGTATTTGAACGAGAAGCGCGCTTTCTATTGGCTTTGAAATTCTTTGAACTCCGCCGGGTTTCTGCTGGAAAAGCCGCGGAGCTATCCGGTTTAAGCAAGCCCGAGTTTCTCGCAAAGGTCAGTGCATTGAACATCCCTGTTGTTGATCTGGATGATGATCAACTCGACACAGAATTTGGTTATAAATGACGTGTTTCTGATCGCAGATTCCAGTCCACTCATTGCATTGGCGGGCGTGAACCGACTCAACTTATTGCCCAGATTGTATTCTCGCGTTATTGCACCATCCGCTGTAATAGATGAAATTCTGGCCGGAGGCCAAAAAGCCTCTGGCCTTAACTTTTTAGATCGCGTTTCATGGCTTGAACACTGGACATTGGAACAAACATCAGAATTGATTTCCATTGCACTGGGGTCTGGAGAAATCGAAGCGATTCAATTGGCCAGGCAATTGCCCAATTCGCGTTTGTTATTGGATGATCACCGGGCGAGAAGGGTAGCAGAAGACCTGAATTTGGAAATTATTGGCTCAGCGGGTGTTCTTGTTCAGGCAAAAAGAAAACAGTTGATTCGGGAAGTGGTTCCCCTTCTGAGAAATATGAAAAAGAATGGTTATTATATTGGAGACCGCGTCATCCAAAGGGCTGCACAGGCGGTGGGCGAAACGGTTTAATATAGGATGTCGTATCCTGGATCTGCATCGCCTCAAGCAGTTGCACCGCGCGGCGATTCAGGTGGCCAGCCTTGAAGCATTTCAGCATCTGTTAGATGCGTAAGGCGATTTTCAAGAGCTAAAAAGACCGGACAACTCGAAAACCGAGCCAGCTCCAACCGACATTGATGGACCACTTGTAGCGATACGCCGAACGCAAGATCCTCGGAGAGAAGTTAAAAGAACCACCACGCACCACGCGCTTAGAGCAGTCTCCAAGCGTCCATGCAGAACCATCTGTCGGTGCATCCTCGTAATTGTCATTCCAACAATCGAGCACCCATTCCTGCGCGTTGCCGTGCATGTTGTGAAGGCCCCAGCCATTGGCCTCGAATGAGCCCACTGGCGCTGTCTGCTCATCATCCCACTGACTGCCACAGACTTCACAATTGGCGCGGTCGAATCCAGGACTATCCCCCCAGCTATACGCCGTTGTTGTCCCTGCACGCGCAGCATACTCCCACTCCGCCTCGGTCGGCAAACGATAGCGCTTTCCTGTCTGAGACGATAGCCAACGCGCATAGGCTACCGCATCACGCCACGAAACTTCGGTCACGGGACGCCGACCTCGTCCCCAACCATTATCGTCTGCCCGCTCGCGTCCCGTCGCGTCTGTGAAGGCATCGTATTCCTCAAACGTCACCTCATACTTCGACATTTCGAACGATTCTACCCTCACTTCATGCACAGGCACCTGATAGCTCGAGCAGCCTATACCCGACAAGCAGCCCATCTTAAAACTACCCGCAGGTATCACCACCATCTCATGCACAGGCGGTAGCATCTGTTCCGCTTCATTCAACAACGCCAACGCCTCCTTGTAAAACTGTCCCTCTTTCCCCGTTGCCGATAGATACTTCTTTACCGCGTCAAGCGCGGTCGGAAGCGAGTCTGCTTTCAAAGCAACCTGGGCATACTTGAAATGGTATTCTTCTGGCAAGGTGAGATTGTGTTCCTTTTGCAATGTGATAATATGATTCATCACTTTGAATGCACTCTCATAGTTTCCTTTGTCTATAAGCTGATCTGCCCGCTGCTGAAATTTATCAGCCACGATTTCCGGGGGTAGTTCGGTTGCTGAAACTGTGAAGAATCCCAATAAGGCCACAATGAAAAAAGCAATAAGCATTCGCATGGTGTGTCTCCTTTTACCAGGTCACTGCTTGTTTGGTTAGCGGCCAGGTTTTGCGATTTCCGCCTTTATAAGGCGAAGGTGTCTATCTGAATGATCGCGTACCGAATTTTGCAGGTTTTTTATTTTACTATCAAGACGCCTCTCTCTTACTTGCATTGAGTCCACAATAGTTTTCTGCATTTCTTTGAGTGCCGGCGAGTCCATTTGTTGTATGTAACGATTCGTTGTGTGCTCCTTGAATACGTTATTGGTAGAAGAATAGACTGTATAATAATTGAAGGAAAGAAGAAGGCCGCCCCCTGCTACGATTGAAAGTATAGAAGAAATAGTTTTTTTGTATTTTTTGTATTCAAGTGGTATCCTACCAATGCCCCATATTAAAAGTAGAGCAAATGGAGCAACGCAAATAATAAAACCAAGAGCCTCAACATAAAACCTTGTAACAATATCCATAGACCAATAAAGAAGACCCTTAAACCAGACAAGAGGGCTCATAAGCCTGTCAAGAAAACCCACAGGCACGATATTCTCTTGCCTTTCGATCTCGACCAACAGCACCAGCGCGTCCTCGTAGAACTGTCCCTTTTCCTTTTTTGATAGATATTCTTCCAGTGTCTCAAGCGCGACCTTGATGGAATCTGCTGCTAGGGCCATCTCTGCATACTTGAAGGGAAATTCGTCTGGCGATATAAGTGTAAGGTTGTCCCTTTTTTGCCATATCGAGTCCCTCATCACGCTGAAAGCCTCCACATAGTATTCTGCGGCATATAACTGCTCTGCCAAAACCAAATGTTTATCTGCCCTAAACCTGTCAGAAAAGCTCACAGGCGTGATCTTCTCTTGCTTTTCAGCCTCAACCAACAACCTCAGTGCATCATAGTAGAACTGTCCCTTTTCCTCTTTTTTCGCTTTTATATACTTCTTTGCTGAATCTTTAGCGACATCGAATGAATCTACTGATAGGGCGACAAGGGCATACTTGAAGTGAAAATCGTCTGGCAATTTAAATTTAAGGCTGTCCTCTTTTGTCAGCGTGAGGACCGAGTCCTTCATCACTTTAAGGGCTTCCTTGTGTTTTCCTGCGTCACGTAACAGTTCTGCCTTAATCATGTATTTATCTATCAGGTCTTCTGGCGACAGTTGTTCGGCTACTGCAACCGTGAAAAATCCCAATAAGACTGAAAAAGAATGCCTTTGATTATGCTCTGCATGACACACCTTCCTTTCGTTGGTGTTTCTGTAAAGAATCAGGAGCTAAAAAGACCGGGCAACTCGAAAACCGTAGAAGCTGTACCGAAAGTAGGGAGGACTATCGTCGCGATACGCCGAACGCAAGCCCCTCGGTTCGCGGGGCCACGAACCACCACGCTGCACACGCCAGCATCCCTCCTCAGACTCCCGCGCACTTCCATCAGTAGGTGCGTCCTCGTAATTTTCGTTCCTACAATCTTGCACCCATTCCTCTACGTTGCCGTGCATATCGTGAACGCCCCAACCATTGGCAGCGAATGATCCCACTGGTGCTGTCTTCTCATTATCCCACTGACTGCCGCATCCATCGCAATTGGCACGGTTCACACCGATGCTATCACCCCAGCTATATGCTGTCTCTGTGCCCGCGCGTGCCACATACTCCCATTCCGATTCACTCAATAAACGATACGTTTTACCCGTCCTGTCAGACAACCAGCGCACATAAGACTGGGCATCGTCCCAACTCACATTGATCACAGGACGATTCCCGCGGCCCCAGCCCTCATCATCCGGAACGTAGCTTCCACAACCTCCTGTATCTATACAGGCATACCATTCGTCAAATGTCACTTCATATACACCCACCGCAAACTGGTAATCTATACGCACCCTGCGCATCGGTCTTTCATCATCATCACCTCCCTCACGCGCGGGTGATCCCATCGTGAAAATTCCCGATGGCACGACAACCATCTCGGGACATTCATCACAGTCTTGAAAAGTCTCTCCTGGTGAAGGCGCACTATTCCCGGTGTCCTGTTGAGACCAAAGGGGTAGGCTCAGAAGAATTAATACACATATACAAATACAGTGACGATACATCTTGTCTCTCCTCTCATCAATTTTTGTCTGCTATCACCGGGCTGTTTCAACGATAATTCGCGCTTTCGACCCGGCACCACCGCGATGACGCCATACCTGCGTTTCTGTATTCTCTCCGGTAACGCGGATTTCGCCCGTGTTTTCATCTCTGTAGCTACAGTCTCCCTTGTATCCCGTACCGTTGAGGGCTGTCAATTCTACCGCATAGCTCTCTCCTGCCCACACATCCAGCGTGTAGCAGTCCCAGTCGTTGTCAATTTCTCCGGAAAATATGCTCCTGCCATCTACCTCAACGCGGATCTTATCGCCATCTTCGCACTCGTGGTCTCGCACGCAAACTTTAAGGCTTCCCGTCGAGCCTCTGATTTTTATTGAAAAGTCCTGGATGTCCTGCTCACTGGTGGCGCCCAGGCCGCCGTAGGCATAAATGTAGCCCCCGTAGTCCGCTACCCACAGAGTCGTTCCGTCTGACCAGATACCCGTAGGGGAGGTGTTTCCTGCGGCAAGATCGAAGTCCTGGCCCTTGTTGCGGGCTTTAGATCTCATGTTGTAGGCATAAATCTTATGCCGATATCCGTCTGCTACCAACATGGTCGTTCCGTCTGACCAGATCCCGTCAGTGCTTTGTTCTCCGGCGTCTGTTAGCGTATTGAAGTCCTTGTTCGGATCACGGGCTTTAGATCTCATGTTGTAGGCATAAATCTTATCGAATTGGTAAGAGCTTTCTTTCACCCACATGGTTGTCCCATCCGACCAGATTCCTTCAGGGACGTCGTGTTCTACGGCGAGATCGAAGTCCTTGTCCCGGTTACGAGCTTTAGATCTCATGTTGTAGGCATAAATCCTACCGTCAGCATGATCCACCACCCACATAGTCGTTCCGTCTGACCAGATCCCTCCAGGGGATTCGTTTCTGGCGTCTTTTAGCGTATTGAAGTCCCTGCCTCGGTCACGTGCTCTGGTCCTCAGGTTGTAGGCATAAATCTTAGCGCTCCTGTCCACCACCCACATGGTTGTCCCGTCCGACCAGATCCCTGTGGGGTTTCTGTTTCCTGCGGCGCGTAGCGTATCGAAGTCCCTGTCCGGGATGTGGGTCATGTCTCCAGTCGATGCCGGACCTGTCAACACAAACACCAGACAAATGGTTAAGATCATACGGTTCCACATAGATGCCTCCTTGAGTAAGTTGTGTTTCGTTGAATTGGAGCAGAATTCGGCAACTGCATCCAAAACGGGATAACGCCTTCCTCTCCCAGTTAAACGCAACCATCAATGCTTGATGTCTAAATCTTCTCCTTTATGGCACTAAAGGTTTAGATATAGCGCAAAAAGTGTGCCACTGTGAGTGGAATCCAAACACATACTCGTAAGATGTTATTTTTAATCAGGATAGAATTATTATCAAAAAAAGAGCCAGACTTATTTTTTTATTTTTGAGAATATATATGATCCCAAAAATAATCAGTCTGACTCTTAAGTATTTTAATAATAGTACTTTAATAATAAAAGAACATATATGGTCCTAAAAGATCATATATGTTCTTTATCCGGGCGTTTGATACCCAGTTTTCTCATTTTCCCATACAGCGTCCCAGGGTTTAGTCCCAGCAATGCTGCTGCTCCTCCGATGCCCTTTATTTTCCAGTTGGTCGCTTTGAGCACTTTCAGGATATAGAGGCGTTCAAATTCAGCCATTGGCACGATTTCGCTGTCTGGAGAAACAGGAGCGCTGCTGTTTATCAGGCCGATGTCCCCAACTTCAATTCGAGAACCCTGACACACGATCACTGCTTGGTTTATCCTATGCTCCAGTTCTCGCACATTGCCTGGCCAATCGCAGGCTTGCAGCGCTTCTATCACCTCTATCGTCAAAGGATCTATTTGCTTGTTCAGATGTGTCGCCATGCGATGCTTGAAAAACTCGGCCAACTCAGGGATATCCTCCTTCCGTTCGCGCAGCGACGGCAAATACATCGGAAAGGCATTGAGGCGGTAATACAGATCCTCCCGGAAAGCACCCGTGCTGACCCCCTCCTCAAGATTGCGATTCGTCGCGGCCACAATACGCGCCTGCACCCTCAGCGTCTCGCTGCTCCCAAGCCGCTCAAACGTGCCTTCTTCCAGCAAGCGCAACAGCTTGATCTGCGTGTCCAGTGCCATATCGCCGATCTCATCCAAAAAGAGCGTACCGCCCTTCGCCAGTTCCACCCTGCCTAGTTTGCGGGAAACTGCACCGGAAAAAGCCCCTTCCTCGTGACCAAACAGTTCGCTATCGATTAACGTCCCGGGCAATGCTCCGCAACTAACCTCTATAAAAGGTCCATCGCTACGGGCACTCAGCGCGTGTAGCGCCCGAGCAGCCAACCCCTTGCCCACCCCTGTCTTACCCAGAATCAGCACGGTTATATCAGTGGATGCTACCTCCCTGAGTTTGGTTTGAAACTGGTGCAGAGCAGGGCTATGCCCGATAAACTTTTGGCTTCCTCGACGGTTGATTACGTCCGTCAATGCTTCGATACGCGGGTCCGGCTCTACCCAGAGTTGCACCTTCGCTTTCTCTGAGTAATTGAGGTCGCGATCTATAGCCCTGACCTGAAAGGTGTAGGCTCCCAATGGCAAGTCCCGGTAATGCGCCCGCATCTTTCGGGTCGCTGATTGCCAGTCAGAGTCATATCCCTTCAGGCGATAGACATAGAGCATGTCGCGGGGATGGGTGGAAAAGCTCATGCCCTTGTACTCAAAAGTAATCTGCTGATCTGTGGTAGATATGATGATGTCCTGCGGGTTCTCATAGACCTGATCAGCGACAACTTGAATCAGGCGAATCAGGGGCGGAATTTGCCGCTGACGGTAGCGTACCAGGGTGTTTTGGACTGTACCAAACCAGAACGTTCCGTCGCGGTCTTCGAGTATCTGGCAAACCGTTCCTATGTGCGATGACTTGATGGTCTGGAAAAACCGACTATCAAAGTGAACCACACCCCTGTCTGTGCCGAGCCAGAGGTGTCCTTTCCGATCCTCGAACAAACAATGGATGGCGTTGCTTAGCAGAATCTCTTCAGCCGTGAAGTTGCGGAAGGCACTGCCATCAAAGCAACAAAGACCCCTCTGAGTGGCGATCCACAGGTTGCCATTGCGGTCTAATAGCAGGTCGTTGACATTGGTGTCTATCAGCCCATCTTCAATTCCATAAAATTTAAGCCCCTCTTCGGGATGCCAGCGAGCGAAACCCTTGTCGTTATTGGAGAAATTTTGGTGAACGAGATGAAAATAGACCTCGCCATTGCGCCCGGCAATTACCGTGCCGATGCGGCTGAAAGGATCTTTCTTCTCATTATCCTGAAAAATAGTTTGGAACTGATCGCCCTGCTGGTAAATGATCTTCAATGGGCTGGTATAAAGCTCTTCTTTTATTCCTATGGGGCCGCTTTCCCAACAGCCAAAAAGAAATTGTCCTTCCCTGTCTTGCGCGATGGCGCTGACCGTTTTTTCGCCTAAACCTGCAATTGTTTTTATTTTTTTAAGCTGCTGATCTTCGTAGCGGAACAAGCCGTTGCGGCCGCCGAACCACACAGTTCCGTCGTGGTCCTCACAGATGGCGAAACAGTTGTTGATATCCAAGCCATCCTCAGTGCCTACAAATTCAAAGTGCTCGCCATTGAAGCGACCGACGCTTTCTTTCATAGACCTGTAATCATAAGACGCATACCCGATCCATAGATCACCTCGCCGGTCTTGTGCAATCTGAGAGATCTCATAATTGATTGAGCCGAATTCCTTACCGAGATCGAAAACGCTGATACTATGTGCATCGTAGAGCACAACGCCACCCCAGGTGGCGAACCAAAACTGATGCTCGCGATCCTGGAATACGGCTTTGACTGCGGGATGGGGCAGGCCATCGGCAAGGGTAAACCTGCTGAACCCATCACCGTCATGATAGAGCACACCTTCGGAAGTGCTAAACCACATCCGACCTTCACCGTCACACTGAATGCTGCGCAGGACCCCACCCAAATCTACCTCAACAGGCTGGAAGGTGCCATCGGCATAGCACCAGAGTTGGTTTTCGTTTTCCCGCTGACCGATCCACACCTTGCCGGTATGGTCCTGTCCCACGGCATAGCTCGTCTGGCGTCGAGGAAAACCCTCTTTCTCCTCATAGCGATGGAAGGATATGCCATCGAAACGGATGAGGTAGTTAAAGCCAAACCACAGATGACCTTCCGGATCCTGAGTAATACCCCGACACTGTTTGGGCCACATAGGAGAAGGCGGCCGCTCGTAGTGCTGGAGATAGAGCGGAATCAAATCGTGGAACATAGTGCCGTCGTAATATCCCAGAGTCCTGTGCCCACCACACCATATACGACCCTCACGATCTTCGTAAATGAACTGCACAGCACGGCCTGCGATCCCATCGTCCTCCAGATGGTGGAAATTTGCTCCGTCGTACCAGCAGACCCCATTTAATGTACCAAACCACAACCGATTCTGACTGTCCTTTTGAATAAAATAAACGCGGTCACTAACAAGACCGTCCTGTCGTGTAAAATTTTGAAACTCGTCCCCATCGAAGCGACTAACTCCGTTATCCCAGGTGGCGAACTAGAGATACCCTTCGCTGTCTTCGGCAATGTATTCAATGCATTGCCCTGGAAGGCCACTGTCTATGGAATAAGTCCGCCAGATGCCTGTGCGGTCAAGTGATCTGATCATAAAAAAACCTCTTTTTTAAGGGATCTTACTCGGGCTTGAATATGACAGCAGCGAGGGGGGGAAGGGTGATTTGCAGGGATTGCGGATGTCCGTGACTTGCGATGGGGGCGGTGTGAACAGTGCCGAGATTGCCCATGTTGCTGCCGCCATAGCGTTCGGAATCGCTGTTGATGAGTTCGCGGTAGGTGCCCGGGGTGGGCACACCAATGCGATAATTTTCTCTTGGGACAGGGGTAAAGTTGCAGGCAAAGATCAAAGGGGCATCGTGTGATCGCGCGCGGCGCAAGAAGGATAGGACGCTGTTTGAGGCGTCGTGAAGCGAGATCCATTCAAATCCTTCGGGGTCAAAATCCCGTTCGTAAAGCGCAGGTTCTCCCCGATAGAGCGTGTTGAGGTCTCTCACAAAGCGCTTCAGGCCCGCGTGATCGGGTTCTGCGAGCAGGTGCCAGTGTATGCTCTCCTGTGAATACCACTCTTGCCATTGGCCGAGTTCACTGCCCATAAAGAGCAACTTTTTGCCGGGATGGGCGTATTGAAAAGCGTAAAAGGCGCGCAGATTGGCGAATTTCTGCCAGCGGTCGCCGGGCATTTTGTCGATGAGTGCGCGTTTGCCGTGAACGACTTCGTCGTGGGAAAGTACGAGGATGAAGTTTTCGTGAAAGGCATAGACGAGGCCAAAGGTGAGGTTGTCGTGATGGTATTTGCGGTGGATCGGTTCTTTAGAGATATAGGACAGGGTGTCGTTCATCCAGCCCATGTTCCATTTGAATCCAAATCCGAGGCCGCCCAGATAAACGGGGCGAGAGACGCCGGGCCATGAGGTCGATTCTTCGGCGATCATCAAGACGCCCGGGAACTTTTCGTGGATCAGGGTGTTGAGTTGATGCATAAAGGCGATGGCGTCTAAATTTTCCCTGCCGCCATAGCGGTTGGGTATCCATTCGCCTTCTTTGCGCGAATAATCGAGGTAGAGCATGGATGCAACTGCATCGACGCGCAAGCCGTCGATGTGATATTTTTCGATCCAGAAGAGGGCATTGGCAATTAGAAAATTGCGCACTTCATTGCGTCCGTAATTGAAAATTAAAGTACCCCAATCGGGGTGTGTCCCTTGCCGTGGGTCGGCGTGTTCGTAGATGGCTGAACCGTCAAATTGCGCGAGTCCATGCGCGTCTGTTGGAAAGTGTGCGGGTACCCAATCGAGGATGACGCCAATGCCATGGGTGTGACAATGGTTGACGAAATATTTGAAATCATCTGGCGTGCCAAAACGGCTGGTTGGTGCGTAATAGCCCGTGACCTGATACCCCCAGGATTCGTCTAAGGGATGTTCCATGATGGGGAGGAGTTCGATGTGGGTATAGCCCATTTCGAGGACGTATTCGACTAGTTCATGCGCGAGTTCGCGATAGGTGAGTGATCGGTTGTCTTCGAGCGGGTTACGCCGCCAGGATCCGAGGTGTACTTCGTATATGGCGATTGGTTCTGTGTATAGGTCTCTTTCGCGGCGGGTTTGCAGCCAATCGGCATCGGACCACAAGACATCGTCGGGCTGGTACACAACAGAGGCTGTGCGCGGGCGGTGTTCCATACAGAAGGCATAGGGGTCGCTCTTGGTAAAGACATCGCCGTTTTGGGTTTTGATTTCGTATTTGTAGATGGTGCCAGGCGTTAGATCGGGGATGAATAGCTCCCATATACCCGTACTGCCCCTGTTTCGCATGGGGTGCTGGCATCCATTCCAGGCGTTGAAGTCGCCAACCACGCTTACACGCCGGGCATTGGGTGCCCACACGGCAAAACGCACGCCCGATTGGTTTTCTGTGGGGTGTGCGCCGAGGCAATCGTAGATGTGATGGTGATTGCCTTCGCTGTGCAGGTGCAGGTCAAAATCGCCTATAACAGGTGGCATCTATCCCTCATGAATTGTTTGCGCGCAGGAAAGTGGGGGTATGTCAATCATGGTGCGTAGCCCGGGCGCGGCAGATGCGATTATTGGGATGGCATTGGCGATAACTGCACAGGTGGCGATGTCGCCGTTGATGCCGCCGGGTATGATGAGGTCATAAGCGGGTGTGCCATTGATCTGGATGCGCTCCTGAGATTCGATTGAATCGCCATTGTGCATCGCTCGTCCGACGGCGGCTTTGAAGATGAGGGTGAGGACTTCCCGTCCGTTGTGGTATCCCCGTCCCGTTTGCAATACGCCTGCACAACGCCCCGTTTCTGCGACAACGGGTTCCACTATGTCTTCGGTGTGGTCGAGTTGCCACCCCAATCGCGCTGCGATCATATGCATGGATTCGGTTAGGCCGACGTGGCGAATTTTTTTTTGTGCGACGAGGCTCTGAAATTCTTCAACGGTGAGGCCAGCCCCTATTTTTTGCTGAAAAGGGAGACGGCGCGCAGAGGCATCCTGGATGCGTTCTATGCGTATGGATTGCACGGTGTGACACACGCCCGTGGCCGCTGTGGGCAAAAAGTCCATGAGAAAACCGGGGTTGATGCCGGTTCCGAGTACAGAGACCTTGTGTTCTTTTGCCCAGGTGTCGATGGTTTCGGATAATTCGGGTTGTGTTGTCCAGGGATAAGACAGTTCTTCGCAGGTTGAGACGATGTTGACGCCCTGGTTGATAATTTCTTTTAATGTAGGGGCTATGCGTTGAAGTTCTGATACGGTTGTCACCACAGCGAGATCTGCGTCGGCCAATCCTCTGCGGAGATCATCGGTGATCGCTATGCCGAGGGGTTGGTCGCATTGGCTCACTTCGCCCAGGTCGCGATTTGTTTTGGATGGGTCAATATCAACGGCGCTGACAATTTCAATGCCCGATCGTTTTATCAGATAAGGGGTGAGCATCTGGCCGAGTGGCCCAAGGCCGATTTGTGCGATGCGTATTGGAGAGCGCATGGTAGTTACCAGTGAAAAATGGATAGTTTGTACGGGAACAGATTTAAGATAATGGACGGGTTGCAAAGTGCAAAGTGTAAAGTTTAAATTAGGGGCTTACTTGTATGTGTACTTGCGTGAAAAGGTATTTCGCATTACTTTTGATGCCCTTTAAAACTTTTATATGATAGGTGGATTATGAGTGATGAGTTAATTGATGCATTTGTCGAAAAGTACGCGTCTTTGTCTGGTATCGCGCATGTGGCCGATGGCGTTGATGCGGTTGCGCCCATTGTGGTCAATGTGCTCAGGGAGGGCGGTTGTAAGCGGGTTGTGTTCGCCGAGTTGCCAGATGGGTTAGACGATGCTATTGAGCGTGCGTGTGTGGATGCGGGGATTGATGTGTATGTGCCGCCCTTTGATAGTTCCGAATTGCCCCACGCGATTGATGCTGCCGAGGTGGGGGTGTCCTGGGCGGCTTTTGGGGTGGCCGAGTCGGGAAGTCTCGTCGAGTTTGCTCTGGATGATGCCGTGCGTCTTGTTTCGACATTGCCCCGCGTACATATCGGTATTTTTAAGGCGAGTACGCTGCTGGAAAATTTGAAGGATGCGGCTGAGCCGTTGCGCCAGTTTTATCTGGATCATCCCGAAAATGCAACGGCAACTTTTATTTCTGGACCGAGCCGAACCGCAGATATTGAAATGCGATTGACGCTGGGTGTGCATGGTCCCGAAGTCGCACATGCAATTGTTATTCGGTGAGGCGTGAAAGGTGAGATGATGAATATTGCAAATCGCATGTCGCTGTTGGGCACGGAATCTGCTTTTGAGGTGCTGGTGAAGGCGCGTGTGCTGGAAGCCATGGGACGCGATGTGGTGCATCTGGAAATTGGTGAGCCAGATTTTGATACGCCCGCGCATATTGTGGAGGCAGGGCAAAGAGCATTATCAGATGGGTTTACGCATTACGGTCCTCCCGTGGGATTGCCCGAGTTGCGGGAGGCAATAGCCGAAGAGATTTCGACTACGCGACAGATTGACGTGCATCCCGATCAGGTGGTGGTGACGCCCGGTGCCAAGCCGATTATGTTTTATGCCATACTCGCATTGGCCCAGCGTGGCGATGAGGTGATTTATCCGAATCCGGGCTTTCCGATTTACGAGTCGGTGATTCGCTTTGCGGGTGCTAAACCCGTGCCCGTGCCTTTGACGGAGGATCGCGGGTTTAGCCTAAATGCGGATCAATTGCGCGATCTGGTGACGGAACGCACAAAGCTGATTATTTTAAATTCACCGCAAAATCCCACGGGGGGTGTGATTCCAGAAGGTGATTTGAAGACGATTGCCGAGGTGGCGGTTGAGCATCAGATTCCCGTATTGTCCGATGAGATTTATTCTCGAATGGTCTATGGCGATGAGTTTCACAGCATTTCGGCGTGTGAAGGTATGGCCGATTTGTTGATTATTCTCGATGGGTTTTCCAAGACGTATGCTATGACGGGCTGGCGCATTGGCTATGGTGTGATGCCGATGGATCTCGTCCCGCATTTTGACCGGTTGATGGTCAATAGCAATTCGTGTACGGCTGCGTTTACACAAATGGCGGCTGTGTCCGCATTGAAGGGACCGCAGGATGCTGTTGAGACCATGATGGCTGCATTTCGCAAACGGCGTGCGATTATTGTAGAGGGTTTGAATGCGATTGACGGGATTACATGTCCAATGCCCGAGGGCGCTTTTTACGCATTTCCAAATGTCACGGGATTGGGCAAGTCATCTGCGGAAGTCGCTGATGTGATTTTGAATGAGGGACATGTGGCCTGTCTGGCGGGATCGGACTTTGGCGAATACGGCGAGGGGTATTTGCGGTTTTCTTACGCGAATTCTGTGGAAAATATCGAAAAGGCTCTGGCGCGCATCCGAATGTGTGCAGAAAAGTTGGCCTCTTTCAGAGGCGGTGCAGAAGCGGTATGATCGCATCCAATGACGCGACCTGGAGATCGTGCGCGAGGTCGGATGCGCCATCGGTGAAGTGAATACAGCGCACGCGGGCGGCAGCACAAGCCATGAGATCGTAACGGCTATCGCCAATGCTTATGGCCTCGTTTGAGGAAATGCCGAGGGTTTTTAGTGTTTTTTGGATGAGATAGGGATTGGGCTTTATGGGGCCGTCGTCGCGGCTGAAGACGACATCAAAGGCGCGATTGAGTCGGTTGATAACACGGTGCATGGCAGCACCGTGGTTGTTGGTGACCAGGCCGAGTTTGTAGTTGCGCGCTCGAAGCGTGTCGATGAGTTCTGTCGCGCCAACGCGAATGGCGGCATGCTGTGCTGCTTCCCACTCTTTTTGGAGAAGGATATCATTGGCCTGTTTGCGTTGTTTTGCGGGTAAGTTGTCGATGTGTTGGATGATGGTTTTTTCGGGCGGGCAATTGATTTTTGATCGCAACTCCGGCCAGTTGATATAAGATTCTGTGAGCGTACCGTCCATATCAAAGATGATGGCCCGAATAGTCATTGTTCGCCTACTCGAGAAATACGGTTTGACGGTCGCCCGATGAAAAGGAGATGATTGCGCGCAGCGGTTCATCGCCGTTGTTAATCGCGTGGTGGATCACGCCAGCGGGAACCCGAATGCTATCGCCCGGTTCCAGTTGATAGCTGTCGTCGCCGTACGTGTGTTCGCATGTTCCGGAGACGACGTAAAGGATTTCTTCGCAATTGGGGTGGTAATGCGGTGGATTTTGCTGTCCGGGTCCAATGACTGCCAGGCCAAAAGTCTGTTTGGCATCGGGATCAATGGCCTGGCCCATGAGCCAGTTGAGGGTGCCCCAGGGAAATTCTTCGGCTGTGGTTTCCGATAGTCTGGTAACAGGCATAGCGGTTCCTTTTTTGCGTATTGGTGATGGTTTTGAATGGGTACAGAATATAGATTTTTTTATGCGGTGTCAACATTGTGTTTGGGAGGTTGTAATGAAAAAAATTGAGGCATTTATCAAACCTTTTAAACTGGATGAAGTGAAGGAAGCACTCACCGAATTGGGATTGGTGGGGATGTCGGTTGGCGAATACCGGGGGTTTGGTCGCCAGCGAGGGCATCGGGAGTTTTACAGAGGCAGCGAATATCATGTGGATTTTCTGCCGAAACTAAAAATTGAACTGGTGGTTGCTGACGACGAGTTGAAAAACGCAATTGAAGCTATATTAGAAACCGCCAGCACAGGTGAAGTCGGCGATGGGAAAATTTTTGTGAGCACCGTTGAACAAGCGATCCGCATTCGCACGCGGGAAACAGGAGAAGCGGCGCTGTGAAGTTGAGGTTCGTCATGGACATTTTTGATTTTAACACATTCGACGCAAAAGACGCGCTTGTACAGGCGGGATTTCGAGATGTTGTACGCGCGTTGCACAATCTCGAAGAATTGGCTGGCTTAGAGGTTGATGGGCAATTCCCCGATGATTTTTTTTCTGTCTTGATCGATGCGCCCAACCCCGATATGGCGCTGAATAATTTTGCGCGCATCGTGCAGGCGACGAGCAGTCGCACAGCGTTTTTACACATGCTCAAAGCGCATCCCGAGTTGTGCCGCATGTTGTTGAGTGTTTTGGGTGGTAGCCCTTTTATGGCCGATATGCTGGTGCGCGATCCCGATATTTTTGACTGGTTGACAGATGCCCCTGATCGCATTACACAGTCGTGTGAGAAAGTACAATTGTTGGCGTCTTTTGATCGGGCTGTCGAGGCTGTGGATACGCGCGAAGACAAACTCAATGCTGTTCGGCGAAGTGCGCGGCGCGAGTTGTTGCGTATTGGCGTGGGCGATCTGGCCGGTGGACGCGCCATTCAATATGTTGCGGCTGATTTGTCGATTTTGGCAGATGTGTGTTTGCAAAAGCTGATTGATATTTTGTTGCCCGACCTGCAAACGCGTTATGGCATGCCGCGAAATGCCGATGGACAGCCCGTGGAGTTTGCGATTTTTGGGTTGGGCAAATTGGGTGGTATGGAGCTTAATTTTAGTTCGGATATCGATTTGATGTTTGTCTATAGCGCCGAGGGCAATACAGATGGTGCAAGGCCTGTGACCAATCAGGAGTTTTTTACCCGATTGTGTGAGCAAATTGTGCGTGCGGCGACAGAGGTGACCCCCGAAGGATTTTTGTATCGCATGGATATGCGCCTGCGTCCCGATGGTGCGGCCGGCGCACTCGTGATGCCTCTTGCCGGATATGAGGTCTATTATATGCGGCGGGGCGAGTTGTGGGAGCGGCAGATGTTGATCAAGGCCCGTTGTTGTGCCGGGTCTGAACACCTGGGGCAGCGATTTTTGAAGATGGTACAACCCTTTGTTTATCCGCGCTTTTTTGACACCAGTCCGGCAACGGAGATCAACCGCATTAAGGAGCGTATTGAAGATCGCATTGGAAGCATGGGGCAGCGCGAAACGCATTTGAAGTTGCGCTCTGGTGGCATCCGAGATATCGAATTTATTGTGCAGTGTTTGCAGTTGTTGGTGGGGCGCATACACGAGAATGCGCGGTCAGACAATACGCTTGAGGCTATCCGGCAGTTGCAACGGGTATCTGCGCTGTCGGGGGAAGAAGCGGATCAGCTAAAGGCTGCTTACGTATTTTTCAGACGTTTGGAACACCGTTTGCAGATGATGCACAACCGCATTGTTTATTCGCTGCCCGAAGGGGAGGATGAACAGGGCGTACTGGCGCGCGCAATGAATATGGGATCTGCTGAGGCGTATCGCAAAACACTGGATGTCCATTTGAAGGCTGTGCAGGAGGTTTATGCCCAGGTCTTTACGGAGGCGAGAGAAAGCGAGGGCCGTTCCATAGGCGCGCTGGTAAATATGGAAATAGGCGATGCAGAGGCCAGCGGGTTATTAGAAGACATTGGGTTTGATCGACCGGGCGAAGCGCATCGCAATCTCATTTATCTGGCTTTTGGGCACGTGCCGCGGATTCGGGGCACACGGGCGCGTCAGAGCTTTACAGAACTGGCGCCGGCATTGATGCAAGCACTCCAGGAGTCAGCCGATCCCGATCAGGGATTGAGCAATCTGGAAAGTCTGGTGTCTGCTTATGGTGCGGGCGATATGTTTTTTCGAATTTTGGCATCTAATCAAGGGTTTCGCGAACTTATGTTGTCACTGTGTGTTGGTAGCCAATTTCTGGTTCAAGTGATAAGGCGCAACCCCGGATTGCTCGATTGGCTGGTTCGCCCAGAGGTTTTGTATCTGGATCCAGAAGCAGAGGTTTTGCATCTCAGTCCGGGTATGGACGCTTTGCGAGAACAGCTTCGCGCACAGGTTGAGCGGTATGGTGATACACCCGAATTGGTGGGGGGGATAAATGCTGTAAAAAATCGGGAGTTGCTGCGCTTTGGCACGCGCGATCTCGTGGGCTTGACCGATACGTTTGAAACATTTGAGGCACTGACGATGTTGGCCGATGTGATTGTGCAGGCGGTTTATGAGGTGGTTTATGCGCGACTAATTGAAAAGCGCGGGGTGCCGCGCAATCGCAGCGGTGAGGAGGTCGGGTTTGTGGTGCTGGGTCTGGGCAAGATGGGCGGGGGCGAATTGAACTTTGGATCGGATTTGGATATCGTATTTGTATATGGCGAAGATGGCGAAACAGATGGTGCGAGACCACAGGGAAATTTGCAATTTTTTATCGATCTGGCGCAGCAGATGATCGCGATGCTGGAACAGAATACCCCGCAGGGGAAGCTCTATCCGGTGGATCCGCGGTTGCGTCCCGAGGGGGCAAGCGGGCTTTTGGCACTGTCTTTGGAATCTTATAGTCGCTATTTGGAGACGCGCGCGTCAACCTGGGAGCGCATGGCATTGTCTCGCAGCCGGGTCGTCGCTGGCGATGCGGTTCTGGGAGAAAAGCTGCTGAATTTGTTTGAGCCTTTTATTGTGGGTACCGGATTTTCAGATGCAGAAGTTGCCACCATGCTGGATATTCGCAAGAAGATGGAGCGCAAAGATGGGCAAAAATCTCGTAAAGTGGTGAGTATCAAAACAGATGCGGGGGGGATTGTAGATATTGAGTTTATTGCACAAATTTTGCAGTTGAAGTTCGCCAAAGATCATCCGGGGCTACGCAGCGCCAATACGCTTGAGGCACTGGGAAGATTGGTAGAAGGCGGGTTTTTGGAGGCAGAAGATGCACAACGTCTTCAGCAAGCATTTGTGTTTTTGCGCACCGTTGAAAAAGTGATCAGACGCCAGGACGAGCAAGCACGCACCCACTTGCCCACCGAAGACCGCGCGTTGACAGCAGTGGCCCGGGCTATGGGGTTTGATACGGCTGAGGTGTTTGAAGATGTTTTAAAGAACGATATGGCACAGACGCGGGCGATTTTTGAACGGGTGATAAATACTGCGTAGGTGCGAGTATTTTGTAGCATATGGGAAAGGCGATTCCTGGAATGGGATCGCCTTTGTTTTTAAAAATACGCGCGGAATTTGTTCATCAGGGGGTGGTCGGATAAGGGCTGGGATATCTGGTTTTTATGCTGTGCCAGGCGGGTTTTGATATTTTGCCAGTGTGGCGTTGTCAGGCATATATGGGCTGCGAACAGGTGATAGATGAGGTGATGTGCATCGAGGCGCAGGCGGATGGTCTCGGCTGGCGTCGAGTACAATTTTGATGCAAAACGCGCATAGTGCCGCGCAAGCGATGGTGTGAGGAGACCAACAATGCGACCGCGGGGATTGTGCGCGCCGAGCGATGTCGTGTATTGTACCAGGCGACGTTCGGGCCAATCATAGCCAATTTTGGCGAGTTCGAGAACAGTTGCCATCTCTGAATTTGGGCACGCGATGTTGCGGGCGTTGTAGTCGGTGGGGCCGAGCACTGGCGGTACGTGGATAAGTTCGTTTACGAGGGTTTCCCAGGTCGATAGAAGATCTGAGGCATTGGGATCGTGCGTTACGAGATCGGGAAGCGTTTCAGACAGTGATTGGGTGATATTGTGCCACTGTTCTCGCAAGTCATCTGCGCTACATCCAGGCGCAATGTGTGGGATGAATTTGGTCGCGTGATTGTAAAACGCTTTTTCAAGCGTGCATAGGGTATGGATGACGCTGTGGGCGAATGGTTTGGGATCAGCGGTTTGGCAGATGTCATCGAGGGTATGATCTCCGCACCATTCGTAGATGACTATGCCGCGATTGGGGTCGGTTGTGATGATGCGGGGGACCGGGACGCCGCTGGCGAGCAGGTGATTTGTAACTTTTTGTTCAACGGCGAGCAAGTGGTATGGTTTGCCGTGTGTGAGCGATGCAAAGAGGTGGTGTTTTACAGCAAATACCGATCGGTCTGTCGTGACTTTCCAGACTGCGTGCGCCCGAGTTTCCGAGAGCGATTCGATTTTTGCAATGCGCTGTTCTGGCAGTTTGTCGCGGAACAGGTAGTGAATGATTTCGGTCATGGCAGTCGGAATACAAGTCGTAAGAAAAAATCAATCGGAGATCACAGATTGACATTCGAGATATAGTTGTATATTTTGGGGAAAGAATATTATGCGCAGTATTTTTTAAAGGACAATCACTATGGAATCGATAAAAATCAAAGCAATGTATCGGAACGGTGTGTTGGAACCAGAAGAACCTCTTGTTTTGTCTGAAGGTGAAAACGTCATGATAATTATAGAGCCGTGCTCTGATATTTCAGAAGAAAAAAAAATACGATGTTTCCAAGCTGCTGCTGGTAGTTGGAAAGAGATTACAGATAAACATCTTGAAGAAGACATCTATAGGTTGCGCCGCTTGAGAACCCGCCCAGAGATAGAATCGTGGTAATAGCATATCTATTAGACACAAGTTGGGTAATCGGATATTTGCGTGGGCAGACCCAAGTAGTTGCTCGTCTTGAGGAACTCAGACCCGCAGGGCTGGGCGTAAGTATGATTACCATGGCAGAACTGGAGATCGGAATAGTGCATGCTCAAAAACCCGCACAGGCCAAATTGGGATTGGAAAATTTTATGAACGGAGTTACAGTACTCGACGTTACGCGACCAATTTGTAAGTTATTTGCTGAGTGGACAGTGCGTTTAGAGCAAAAGGGGCAGAGATTGGAACACTTTGATGTTTTGATTGCTGCTACTGCGCTTCATCATCAATTGGCACTCTGTACTTTTAATCGTCGGCATTTTGAACGGGTGGAAGGACTAATCCTGCATCCCCCTTTGCCAGAAGAAATTTGATCTCACTAAATAGCTTTTCCTGTGCTGAAGTAGAATGGGCGGATGATCTTTGCGATTATCCGCTTATTATTTTCGATGATCTGTTTTTTTAGACTGGATGAATTCAGGGGCTTCGACAATGCAATCGCGTAAGATGCCGAGCGAATCCCATAAGGCTTGCAGATTCGTTTTTTTGAGTTTGGAAGAGGTGTCGCCCACATCGGGAAAGCCCTGCGCGTTGGGGGTGAGGTGTTCCCAGTTGCGAAAGAGGCACCCCCAGTCGCTATCGAGTACATCCTGCATCCTGTTTTTCGCATGGAAAGGATACCAGAAACTGTCGTGGTAGAGCACCGAAGCCATATAAGCCCAGGGGGCGAGGATGGTTTTGAGCGACCATTCGATGGGTTTTTTGAGGCATCCCCAATAGATCTTGTGCTGCATTTTGGCGGCAAAGGTCATTTTTTTGTACGGGCCGACAAAATCCCAATTCTCTTCTGCGGCGTCTAAATCACCCGCAATTTCGATTTGGGAGGGATCTCCGCATCCCAGGCCGAGGTCGTGTGCCATGCGGATGTATTTAATTGAAAGTGGATCAAAGCCCATCATTTTGGCGGCGACTGCGTCGATGGCGACCTGGTCGGCACTGGCGAGGATGACGTTTTTGGTGTGGGGGATCATACACCGCGGACCGGGTCCATCGCCTGCAAAAGTGCCGTCCATAACTGCGAAGATACCTCGGTGGATTTTCTTTTGAATCATGAGCAGATCGACGAGGGTTTCGTGAATGACGGGATGCGTCCAGTGACGGCGCTCGTTGAGCAGGCCGCCAAAGGCATTTTTCATGGCGCCTGTGGTGGTGGTAAAGACGTGGGTTTTGACGGTGGGAAAATGGATGATGTTTTCACCGATAAAGCGTCTGGGAATGTGAAAGCCTTTGGGATAGACTTCGTTCAGGCAGAGAAATTTTGCGGTGAGGTCGCCTATGGCATCGCGTACGTTGATCCATTCTTCGCCTTCGTAGAGATGTATATTTTTCAAGCCGTGCGCTTCAATGACAGGGAGGTGCTTGTTTTCTTTTTCGCCCAAACGCGCATCAATGACCACGGTTCGGTTGTGGCAGCCGTGAATGAGATCGGGATCGTAGCCATCCCGTTTCATAGCGCGGATAACACCATCGAGTTGCCATGGTGTTGTGGAACATCCGGGAAAGAAAAAGTGCCATGAGATGTTGATCTTGAGCGCGGTTTCCACCTCTCTGGCAATTACATTCTGGTAATCTGCCAGATTGAGCAAGCGGTGGTAGTCTTCAAAAACAGTTTGCGGCGATGTGCGGAGAACAGCAACTTTGCTTTGCATGGCGTCTCTCTGGTCATCAAAGATGTTTTTTAAATAATTGATACGCCTGTTCGCGCATGGCGTTGGGAAAATCGTGTTCGCAATCGGGGTGTTCGACAATTAGATTTTTGGTTGCACCATAAAGTTCATACGCGCGCGAGGCAGCGTTGGCAACAGCATCTACACTTTGCCATTTGAAATTGCTATCGCGCAAAGGCGCGGCAATAAAACACGGGCGAGGTGCCAGAGCCGCGATTAAGTCGTGAAAATCAAAGGGAATATCCCACAGCCGATGGACGTAATTTTTCAATTTTGGCATATACCGATCCTGCGTCCATCCAGCGAGATTGCCGTCTTTGTAATCTATGTAAGAATCCAACCCACAACTCGATACGACAACGCCGATGCGCGGCTCAAAGACGGCGGTATAAACCGAATTGTGCCCGCCCAGAGAGTGCCCGATTGCCCCGATGGATCCCCGCTTTACATACGGCAGTGTTTCCAGCAAATCAATTGCTCGGATGTTGTCCCAAATCGCCTTCATGGTTCCACTTTCATAGCCCAGACCAAACACATCGGGCCAATATCCCGCGAGCATGGGATAAGACGGTGCTATGGTGACAAAGCCGCGCTCGGCCAATTCGCTGGCATAGCCGCGATTGGGACGATCGCCCAATCCCACTACGGTTTTGTATCCCAAAGTCGCATGCGTGGGGTGTGGACACAAGACGGCTGAACACGCCCGTCCGTCCAGAGCCTGTTTTGGGATTAGCAAATACGCCCGTGCGCGGTCGCCGGGTTCTGCGGCGTAAGTGATCAACCGCCTTATATAAGTGCCGCAATCCACTTCTTCTACCAAATCCACAGCGAGCGGACATCGTTTTTCGTCTCCCGGCAAAAGACCCATTATTTTTTTCGCGCCTTCGAGAATTTTCGCGCGTTTTTCTTTCCACTCTGTCAGCGAAGTGAGCGGAATAAAGTGACCGTTTTGATCAACGAGTTGATTCATTGGACCTCCCCATCGACAACATCGATATCAAATGCCGCTGCAATCAATTCTCGCGTATAATCTGTTTGTGGATTTGCAAATACGGTTTCTGTTGTGCCGTGTTCTACAACGACGCCGTCCTTCATCACGACGAGTTCATTGGCCAGTGCGCGCACGACCCGCAAGTCGTGACTGATAAATAAATAAGCCAGATCGTAATCTTTTTGCAAGCGCCGAAGCAAGTCGATAATTTGTGACTGAACGGTCATGTCCAGCGCGCTTGTCGGTTCGTCCAGCACCACAAATCGGGGACGCAATACCATGGCGCGTGCAATGGCAATGCGCTGCCGCTGACCGCCCGAGAACTCGTGTGGAAATCGGTCCATCATTTCAGTTTCAAGCCCCACCTCATCCATAATTTGCGCCACGAGTTGTCGGCGTTTGTGATCGCTGCCTCCCATGTTGTGAACTTGCAACCCCTCGGCAATAATGTGAAAGACCGATAGGCGCGGGCTTAACGATCCAAAGGGGTCTTGAAAGACAATTTGCATCTCTCGTCTCAGGGGGCGCAGTACCTTGCTCGGCAGGCTCTGAATACCCTGTCCGTTAAACTCGATCGGTCCCTGACTGCTCAACAACCGCAACAGGGCCAATCCCAGTGTTGTTTTGCCCGAGCCAGATTCGCCTACGACACCGACGGTATGCCCGGCGCGGACAGTTAATGAGATGCCATCCACGGCCTTTATATGTCCGATGGTGCGCCGCAACAATCCCCGCTGAATGGGGAACCACACTTTCAGATTATCCGCCTCGACCACAGTGGGTGCCGATCCATTCAGCGCGGATGCCGTCCCTTTCGGCTGTGCGTTCAAAAGTTTTTGCGTGTATGTGTGTTGCGGTTGCTCGAAGATGCGCGCGGTATTTCCTTCTTCTACAATTTTCCCCTGCGTCATTACATAGACTCGTTCAGCGATGTGCCGCACGATTGTCAGATCGTGTGTAATGAGTAAAATCGCCATGCCAAATTCGTCTTGCAGCGATTTGAGCAATTTCAAAATTTGTGCCTGAATCGTTACATCCAGCGCAGTTGTAGGCTCATCGGCAATCAGCAAATCCGGCTCATTGGCCAGGGCCATGGCGATCATCACGCGCTGCCGCTGACCGCCCGATAGCTGGTGAGGATACGATTTGAGGCGCGTCTCGGGATCGGGCAAGTGTACTTTTTGCAATAAGTTTAGCGTGTGTTCGCGCGCTTGTTCGCGCGTCATTTTGCGGTGCAACATCAGGGTTTCGCCGATCTGTTTCTCGATGGTGTGTAGCGGATTTAAGGAGGTCATCGGCTCCTGAAAAATCATCGCAATGCGGTCGCCGCGCAGTTGTTGCAGTCGCTCTTGCGGCGCGCCCAGCATTTCCTCTCCGTCAAATTGTACGCTGCCGTGTGGATGCGAGGCGCGTGGATAGGGCAGCAATTGCAATACGGAAAGCGCCGAGACGGATTTGCCTGAACCCGATTCGCCTACCAGCGCGACGGTTTCGCCTTTTTGAATGTGAAACGATACGCCGCGCACAGCTTCGACTATGTGGTCTTCGAGATGAAAATGCACGCCCAAATTTTGAACGTTTAGCAAGCTCACGCGCTCTTGCCCTCCGTTTGCGACAAGGTCTTGTGCACATCAAACGCATCGCGCACGGCCTCGCCGATAAATACGAGTAGCGACAACATAATTGCCAGAACAAAAAACCCCGACAAACCCAGCCACGGTGCCTGCAAATTGCGCTTGCCCTGATTGAGCAATTCTCCCAGCGAGGGAGAAGGTGGCGGAAGGCCAAAGCCCAGAAAGTCCAGCGAGGTCAATACGGTGACAGACCCCACCAGCACAAAGGGCAAGAAGGTCAGGGTTGCCACCATGGCATTGGGCAAAACGTGCCGCCACATAATTGTCAAATCATTGACACCTAAAGCGCGTGCGGCGCGTACAAAATCAAAATTGCGTGCTCGCAAAAACTCGGCGCGTACGACGCCGACCAGGCGCATCCATGAAAATAGTAACATAATGATCAAGAGAGTCCAGAAAGTTGGCTCAATAATGCTGGCGATAATGATGATGATAAACAGGGTGGGTAATCCGCCCCAAATTTCGATGAATCTTTGAAAAATGAGATCGACCCATCCTCCCAAATAACCTTGCACTGCGCCGGCTGCAATGCCTACCACAGAACTGAATACTGTGAGCGCGAGGGCAAATAAGACCGATAACCGAAATCCGTAAAGCAATCGCGCGGTTACATCGCGTGCCTGATCATCGGTGCCCAGATAGTTTTGTGTAGAAGGCGGTGCAGGGGCTGGATGCTTGAGGTCGTAGTTGATTGTATCGTAACGAAACGGGACCGGGGGCCAGACGATCCATCCGTCCTTTTCAATTAATTCTTTCACAAATGGATCGCGGTACTCGGCTTCGGTTTCAAAATCGCCGCCAAAAAGCGTTTCGGGATAGGCTTTTAATACTGGAAAATAAAATACCCCCTTGTGCCGAACCAAAAGGGGTTTGTCATTGGCGATAAATTCTGCTGGCAAGCACAATCCGAACAGGACGAGAAAAAACCACAGGCTGTAATAGCCACGTCGATTTGCCTTAAAATTGTCCAGGCGCCGGCGCGTGAGTCTCGATATCCGAAAACCCCAAAATCGATCTTCGCGCTCGGTGTGAGTGCTATACTTCTCTGCTTTCAAAGTCAATCCTCGGATCTACCAATGTATAAGTCAAGTCGCTTACCAATTGCATTACCAATCCCAGCAAGGTAAAAAAGTAAAGCGTGGCAAACATGACCGGGTAATCGCGGTTGACCGTGGCTTCATAGCCCAGGAGGCCCAATCCATCGAGTGAAAAGATTATCTCGGTCAATAGCGAACCGGTGAACAAGATATTGACAAATGCACTCGGGAATCCCGCGATCACAATTAGCATGGCATTGCGAAAAACGTGTCCGTACAATACGCGACGCTCTTCCAGTCCCTTTGCCCGCGCCGTCATGACGTATTGTTTGTTGATTTCATCCAAAAACGAATTTTTGGTCAAGAGGGTCAATCCGGCGAATCCACCAATTACCATGGATGCGATGGGCAGTGCGAGGTGCCAGAAATAATCGGTGATTTTGTGAAATAGGCCAAACTGATCCCATTCGGGGGAGGTCAATCCCCGCAATGGAAAAAAGTCGAAATAACTGCCACCGGCAAATAACACGATTAAGAAGATTGCAAACATAAATCCCGGCACGGCATTGCCTATGACGATCACGCCCGATGTCCATACGTCGAATTTGGATCCGTCACGCACGGCTTTGGTCACACCCAGTGGAATGGAGATCAGGTAAACCAGCAATGTCGTCCACAAACCGAGGGAAATGGACACGGGCATTTTGTCCAGGACGATATCGACGACGGTTTGATCGCGATAAAAACTTTCGCCAAAATCGAATTGCAAATAGCGTAATGTCATCTGATAGAAGCGTTCATGAGCCGGTTTGTCAAAGCCATACATCCGCTCCAATTCCGCGATCAGTTGGGGGTCAAGCCCTTGCGCGCCGCGGTATTTGCCCGTTGATCCCTCACTGCGCTGTCGCTGGGCTTGAGTGGATGATATTTCTCCTCCATCGCCGCCCACGCGGGCAGACGCATCCACATCGTGTCCCTGTATCTGCGCAATGGTTTGCTCAACAGGCCCACCGGGTGCGGCTTGAATGATCAGAAAATTGATCACCATTACGCCGAGCAGGGTTGGAAAAAATAGCAAAAAGCGTCTGAAAAGATAGGATCCCATGACACTTAATTTTTCTTTAATGCTGCTTCTTTTGCAGCATCAACCCACCACGTATCGGGAAAATACAGCCAGAGTGACGCCAGGTACTTGGGCGAAATATCGGGTTTGCCAAATTTGTTCCAATATACCACGCGGTGTGCGCGGATATGCCAGTGCGGCACCACGTAATGACCCCACAGGAGGACGCGATCCAATGCTCGGGTGGTCGCCACGAGGGTTTTTCTGTCGGGCGCGTTGATTAGCTGATCTACCAGCGCATCCACGACGGGGTCTTTAATGCCCGCATAATTTCTCGTTCCGGATTCATCCGCAGCTGCCGATGTCCAATAATAGCGCTGTTCATTGCCGGGGCTTAGCGACTGTCCCCTGGAGGATACGATGACATCAAAATCGTATTCTCGAATGCGATTTTGATATTGCGATGTATCCACAATTTGAATATTGCCCACGACACCTAAACGTTCCAAATTTTGAATATACGGCCCTACAATGCGCTCCCATGAAGGCGAATTGTTGATCAGAAACTCAATCACCAGGGTTTCGCCCGATGCATCGCTGGTGAGCTTTCCATCTTTTATCGACCACCCGGCTGCTTTCAACATCCGTGCGGCCACGCGCAAATTCTGGCGAATGTTGCCCGACCCATCTGTTGTGGGCGGTTTGTATTCTGTGGTAAATACTTCCTCGGGCACTTGTCCGCGAAATGCTTCCAAAATTTCGAGTTCCTGTCCCTGGGGCAATCCCGACGAGACGAGTTCCGTATTGGAAAAATAACTCGTTGAACGCGTGTATTGTCCGTAAAACAGATTGGTATTGGTCCATTCAAAATCAAATGCATAAGCCAGCGCGTGTCGCACTTTGGGATCGGCAAATTTGCTACGTCGGGTGTTAAACCAGAATCCCTGCATCCCGGTGCCATTTTCGTGGGGGATTAATTCCTTAATTAATTTGCCTTCGGCCACAGCCGGAATATTGTAAGCGGTTGCCCACGACTTGGAGATGTTTTGCAAGGCAAAATCAAATTCGCCGCCTTTTTGCGCTTCGGTTGCAACGGTTCTGTCTTTGTAATAATCGTAGTGAATTACGTCTGGATTATAACGTCCTTTGTTCACGGGCAAATCCGCGCCCCAATAATTTTCGACGTGCCGATACGTGATTGAACGCCCGGGATCGAGTGCTTCAATTTTGTAAGGTCCGCTGCCGAGCGGCGATTCCAGTGTTGTTTTTTCAAAATTTTTGCCTTTCCAATAGTGTTTGGGCAAAATCAACATCTGCCCGACAATGAGGGGCAATTCCCGATTGTCTTTTCCTCCAAATGTGAACTTTACTTGCCGTTCGCCAACCTTTTCAACCTGTTTGACATCCGCATAATAATTGCGATATCTGGGGCTACCTTTGGTCTGAAGCGTTTGAAAAGTAAAAGCGACATCTTCCGGGGTAATGGGTTTGCCGTCGTGCCATCGCGCCCCAGAGCGCAGAGTGAAGAGTGCCCATGAACGATCCGGTGGCACTTCTATCGACTCTGCGAGCAAACCGTATTCGGAAAAAGGTTCGTCCAGCGAGCGCTCTGTCAATGAATCGTAAATCAACCCCAGGCCATAAGCCGACACACCTTTTAGGATGAATTGATTCAGGGAATCATAGGTGCCACTGGCACTCATTTTCACGGTACCACCCTTGGGTGCGTTGGGGTTGGCATAATCAAAGTGTGTGAAATCAGACCCATATTTCATGTCGCCATACATCGAAATTGCATGGCCCTTATAATTGGGCTGATCTGCCAATGGCATTGCGACAACCAACAAACTCAATACCAGCGCGAACAAAACTGTTTTCATAAGCAGGCTCCAATTGTTAAAATGTGTAAGGCAGATACGGCGATGGGCAGACACACAGGCGCGCCTATACGCTGCTCTACGTCTGCCCTTGTGAAGTATGTGTCATTCCCATTCTATTGTCAAGCGGGCAAACAGGCAGACCTGTGTTTACCCCTTATGAGACAAACGAAAAAAATGTGATAATACCTGAGCGCACGGGTCAGATTTTATCACATTTATTTATGCATCCAATTCCTATGAATTTTCTAACGCCTGAATGGCACGACCAACTCGCTTCGACCAATACGCACCTTCTTCAACGTCTATCCCGAGGTGAGAGGCTTTCCTCTGGCTTTGTCCTCGCTGCGCGGGAGCAAACCGCTGGACGAGGGCGTTACCAGCGTGAATGGATCGCACGAGCCAATGAGAATCTCACTTTTTCCTTTCTTCTTATCACAAAAGTCGCGTTTCCCCAATTGGCTTCCCTTCCCATTGCCATTGCGCTGGGTGTATCCGATGCACTGAAAACTTATGGGATAAGTACGCGCACCAAGTGGCCCAATGATGTGTTGATTGACCGCGCCAAAATTTGCGGCATGCTCCTCGAGCGCAGCGACCAAAAACAACCCGATGGTACGGCAATTGTTATTGGTATTGGTCTCAACGTGAATATGGATGCGACGACTGCGGCTCTTATTGACCGTCCCGTTACTTCTATGCGTCTTGAAACGGGACACGAGTACGATCTCGAACAAGTGCTCGTGCGAATCCTCTCAGGCATTGCTCCCTGGATTGATCGCTGGGAAAACGAGGGATTTCCAGCACTCCGCACAGCATGGGAGCATCGCTGTGTTTATATTGGTGAGGAGATTTCGGTTGGCGAAGGCGATGATATGAAAACGGGTGTTCTCATGGGATTTGGCGACTGTGGTCAGCTTTTGTTGCGCGGGTCAGACGGTCGGGTGAGCGAGATTTGGGCAGGCGATGTTGCGGCGATTTAAGGGGGGCGTTTTACCCCACCATCGCAAGCGTCTGTCCATTGGATACTTGATCGCCGACGTTGACGGGCATTTCGCCGACTGTGCCCGCATTTGGAGAGGTGATCTGGACTTCCATTTTCATTGCTTCCAGAATGAGAATCGCTTCGCCCGCCTGGACGTGATCCCCTGCGTGTTTTAAAATCCGAATGACTTTTCCGGGCATTTGCGCGCTTACGGGTTCGGCATTGGCAGGTGTTGACGCCTGTGCAGGTACCGCATCTTCTATATCTACTGTATAAGCTGTGCCATTTACGGTGGCGATATTGCCGTCAATTTGCACGCGTACGGATTTGCCATTGACCTGTAGCTTATATTCTGCTGCACCGTCGGTAACTGGCACGGGTGCCTCATTCTGCTTTTCAATTTTTCGTACGCCGATTTCGGCATTGCCTTTCAAAAAGTCCATTCCCTTATCGCCGCACGTCGCTACGATAAAGATGTGCTCATCCGTCGCCTCAATCCCCTCGGCGTCCAACAGTTTCTTCGCAGCATCTCTTCCTTTTTCGGGATCGGCATCATTGCGTTCCAAAGGCGGCTGGTCTGTGGGTTCAAGTCCCAGTTGATTTGACGCGATTTTCACAATTTCGGGATCGGGCGGCACCGGGGTTTTGCCAAAATAACCGAGTACCATCTGCCCATAAGGTTCGGCGATTTTTTCCCACGGGCCAAACATCACATTGTTAAATGCCTGCTGAAAATAGAATTGCGATACGGGCGTGACTGATGTTCCAAAACCACCCCGCGCCACTACGTCGCCCATGGCTTTGATCATGTCGGGATATTTGTCCATAATGCCATTGTCGCGCAACATCTGCGTATTGGCCGTGAGCGCGCCGCCCGGCATTGGACTCCAGAGAATCATGGGTTCGACCGCTGTGGCTTCTGGTGGCAAAAAGTAATCCGCCATGCATTCCTTAAACACTTCCTCGGCGTCGCGGACTTTCTCTATATCGATATCCAGATCGTATTTTGTGCCGCGAAGTGCGTGCCACATGACCAGGATATCGGGCTGGCATGTGCCCCCTGAACACGGTGCCAGCGATAGGTCAATGGCATCGGCTCCCGCTTCCAGCGCAGCCAGATTGGCATGTACGCTGATCCCGGCCGTTTCATGGGTGTGAAAGTGGATAAATGTGCCGTCGGGCAGCAGTTGGCGCGCCCGTCTAATGGTCTCATACACTTTTGCAGGCACAGCCGTACCCGAGGCATCTTTGAAACACACTGAGTGATATGGAATATCGGCATCTAAAATTTCGCGGAGTGTTTGTTCATAAAAATCCGCATCGTGTGCGCCTGTGCAGCCGGGGGGCAATTCCATCAAGGTCACACATACTTGATGGTGCAATCCCGCATCTGCGATGCACTGCCCGCTGTAGATCAAATTGTTGACATCGTTGAGGGCATCAAAATTGCGAATGGTCGTAATGCCGTGTTTTTTGAACAATTCGGCGTGTAGCTTGATGATGTCGCTCGACTGCGATTCCAGCCCCACCACATTCACCCCGCGCGCCAGGGTCTGCAAATTGGCGTCTGGTCCTGCGGCTTCGCGAAACGCATCGGTCATTGCAAACGCATCTTCATTGCAATAGAAGTACAGGGACTGAAACCGCGCCCCACCACCGGCTTCATAATAATCAATCCCGGCTTCGCGTGCGGCTTCTACCGCAGGTAAAAAATCGGATGTGAACACCCGCGCCCCATAAACCGACTGAAAACCATCGCGAAATGCCGTACACATAAATATTACTTTTTTCTTTGCCATATTTATAATCCTTCAACAAATGCTGAACTTAATGAACCAGCACCGACCACAAAATTCCCGCGGCAACAGCTGAGCCGATCACGCCGGCCACATTGGGTGCCATGGCGTGCATTAACAAAAAATTATGTGCATCTTCTTGTTGCCCCACCATCTGCACGACGCGCGCAGAATCGGGTACTGCCGATACGCCTGCGGCACCTATTAGGGGATTAATTTTTTCTTTTGTCAACAGATTCATCAATTTTGCAAATAGGACGCCACTTGCCGTAGCCACTGCAAAAGATAGCGCGCCCAGGCCAAAAATCAAAAGCGAATCAGGGGTCAAAAATGTCTGTGCCTCTGTGCTGGCGCCCACGGAGAAACCGAGCAAGATTGTCACGATATCGACCATTGCCGTGCGTGCGGACTCTGCCAATCGGTCTGTGACCATGCTCTCTTTTAACAAGTTGCCAAAAAATAACATGCCCAGTAGGGTCAATGCGCCCGGTGCAATTAAGGTTGCAATTAAGAAGCCAGCTATAGGAAAAATGATGCGTTCGCGCTTGGAGGGTTTGCGCGGTTCGGGCATGCGAATCAGTCGCTCGCGTTTTGAGGTCAATAGCTTCATAATCGGCGGCTGAATCACTGGCACGAGTGCCATGTACGAATACGCGGCAATGGCGATGGCTCCCAAAAGATGAGGAGCCAATTTGGCCGATAAGAAAATTGCCGTCGGTCCATCAGCCCCACCAATGATCCCAATGGCTCCGGATTCTGCAGGTGAAAAGCCCAAATATAGCGCACCGATCAGGGTCAGGAATATTCCCATTTGCGCCGCAGCACCTAACAATACCAGTTTGGGATTGGATAGTAGCGTTGAGAAATCGGTCATTGCGCCAATTCCCAAAAAGATTAGCGGCGGGAACAGGCCCGATGTCACGCCGAAGTAAATATAGCGCAAGACACTGCCCTCATCGTAAACGCCGAGGGCCATGCTCGGAATAGCAGGGATATTTCCCACGATCATGCCAAAACCAATTGGCAGCAACAACAGGGGTTCGTAATCTCTGGTGATCGCCAGGTGGATAAACACAATGCCGATCGCGATCATAATGACATTGCCCCAACTCAAGTTGGCAAATCCAGTCGTATTCAAAAAATCGTAAAATATATCCATCAAATACCTGGGAAACTGTTCTAAACTTTCTGTTTGATTTCGGTACTGCGCCTCATGTGCATGACAAAACCGATTGCGGCCAGTGCAGAGCCGTCGTCTTCATCCTGTACAGGCATACCATGATGTCCTGCAGATTCGGGAAATTTCTTTGCTACAACAGCTAATATTTTGGGCAATAATACAATAAATACGCTGATCAATGTCAAAACGCAGAATACAATGATCATTCCGGTCAGCGCAATGCCCAAGCCCTGACCATCTTCAATATTTTGCACGTTAAAGTTAAAATTGTACATAGGTTACCACACAGAAGTCCCAACGTGTGAGGGCTTTTCCTCAATCGTAGTGGTTGTTTAATTCCACTACAACAGCACCGTAATAAGCAAAGATTGCAAGCTGTAAATAGTGCAAGAAATAGGGTGGATTGTCAAGATAAAATAGGAAGAAATAGCGGATTTACAGCACAATTTGAATACTGCTATGGTGTCTGAGTGCCTCAAAGATATTGAGGCGGTGGGATTCGTCGAGGACGACCATATCCAGGTTTAAGCTGCGATACTTTCCGTGCCTGCTTTGATTTGAAAAGGTCAGGGTATAATCGCCGTCGCCCACAATTTCGGCAATTGCCCTGCGCATGTGTTTTTCTTCGCGGCCAATGATCTTAAAATTCCATAAACACGGATACTCAATCTCTGATTTTTCTTCGAGCATAAAAAAATCCTCTCACGTTTCACGTCTTATCAAACAGCCCGTAAGACCCACATCCTTCAGGTGTGGGTCGCATGGCGAAGGGCTTCTGGCTCCCTGCTTTCGCAGGGACATGCTTATGGTGTGGTGCTTTAGCATTGGGCATATCGCTCAAGGCGATATGGGCGGTGGAGCGGTGTACAACTGCGCCAGCACTTCATCATTGTGATTCATCCGTTAATTCTACGAAAAATAGCTTGACAAAATACGCTCATAAGTATATATTTTTATTATGCTTAAGTCCTTCAAATACAGACTGCGACCAACGAAAAAGCAAGAGAAAATCTTGCTGGCACATATTGAAGAATGTCGCTTGCTATATAACCAGCTTGTCTGTGCGAGAGTCCAAGCATGGCAAAAGAATAAAGAAAGTTTGTCTCGTTATGAACAGACCAAAACCATACCATTGATGAAGCAACAGCGTCTTGCATTCAAGCAAGTATATAGTCAGGTATTGCAACAAGTATCAACAAGAGTTGATCTGGCATTCAAAGCATTCTTTCGTCGTCTCAAAGAGCGTGCAAAGACGGGCGAGAAAGCTGGCTTTCCCAGATACAAGGATCAAAATCGCTATGATTCTATCACCTATCCTCAGTTTTCCAATGGATGCCGATTGGACGATAAGGGCTTGCGATTAGGCAAAATAGGCTGTATTCGCATTGTCCAGCACAGGCCACTTGAGGGTATGCCTAAGTCTTGCACCGTCACGCGCACAGCCACGGGCAAGTGGTTCGCTACTATCTCTTGCGATATAGGCGACATAAGTAAGAAAGCAGACGCTGGCTCTGCCGTTGGCATTGACGTGGGTCTCAATTCCTTTGCTGTAACCAGTGACGGACAGAAGATAGCCAACCAGCGATTCTTTAGAAAAGAGCAAAAAACGCTTGCCAAAGCACAGCGCAAATGGGACGCGGTAAAAAAAAGACCTAAGACCGACGCCGTAAGAGAAAAGCGTCGTAAAGTCATTGCCAGAGTGCATGAGCGTATCCGTAATAAGCGACATAACTTTGCCCATCAAGAATCAAGAAAAATGGTCACTCGTCACAGCTTCATAGCCGTCGAGAAATTGAAAGTTAAAAAGATGCAAAAGAACAGGCGATTGTCTAAATCAATAGCAGACGTAGCATGGTCACTGTTTCGGCACTGTCTCGAATACAAAGCGGAAGAGGCTGGTATTGGATTCAAGGCCGTCAATCCTGAATACACCTCACAAGATTGCTCGGCATGCGGACATAGAGAGAAAAAAGCACTCTCTCAGCGTGTACACAATTGCAAGGCGTGTGGCTATACCGCAGACAGAGACCTCAATGCTGCCATAAACATTTTGACGTTGGGGCTACAACGTCAGGCGACCTAAACGCCAAGAAGCCCAACTGCTCTATCGTTGGGAGTAGTCACCCACAGTCTTCACATACCAATGCAAAACGCATCTGCCCACCGTCGGGTATTTCGGTGTCAAAGTCCGTTTTTACCCTGCCGGTTGCACCGCAAAAATCGCATCGGCCAGTCTGATTGTATTCCGATTGGGCTGCGACTTTGAGCATGGTGCGTTCTTTGTGCGCGTAATTTTCGTTTTGCACCTGCCGCATAAAGTTCAGCACTGTCTTATCGGTTTCATTTTGACGGGCGCGTTCAAAAATTTCATCCATTTTCGGGTCGTCGGGTACGCCGCCATCTTCCAGCGTGTGCCAGGCGCGGGCGCGCACGTTTGAATCGGAGTCTTCCATGAGTCTGAATAGCGCGGTCTGTATTTCGGGAACGGGATGCCGCACATGGCATGGACACAAATTGGCAGCGGCCTCGTGTCGGTCTGCCGGGTTGTCGCTTTCTGCCAGCGCGAGATAGTGCGGAATATCTTTCCGCCGCAACCGAAGTTCGCCTGCCTTCTTTGCTTTTTTCTGGTATTTATTTAATCCATAGCCTTTCTTTTTGGGCATGATACTTCTCCTTAAAATGAGCGGGCGGGCACGGGGACACCGCCCCTACATATTTTAGGATACATTTGCAAATGGGCGGGTTCCTCTCATAATCTTTAATAAGACAATGCAAACCCATTTCGGGTTTCTAAACCGGGTCAGCCAATTCAATATCATTTTTTCCGCGGTTTTTTGCGCGGTACAGGGCGGCATCTGCTTTTCTGAGTGCGTCTTCTGTTGATTCGGGTACGCCGTGATAAACCCCAATGGATATCGTGCCTTCAGTGCGCTCATCAACGGCTCGGTTCAAACGGCGGGCTATCGCATAAGCACGCGCTCTCGACGTATTTTCAACCACCGCAGCAAATTCATCTCCCGCCCACCGCGATAACAAATCCGATGCGCGCAGCATGTCATTTAATACTTGCGCCAAATCTACAATGAATCGGTCGCCCGCATCGTGTCCTTTGCTGTCGTTAATCGCTTTGAGCGAATCGGAGTCTATGTAATAGAGCGCGAGGGGGTTTCCATTGCGAATTGCGCGTCGCACCATACGTGTAAATACCACTTCAAAACCGCGCCGATTGTAAAGACCAGTCAAAAAATCTGTGCGCGATTCCAATGTCATTCTCTGTACCAGCGCGGCATTGATACGCGCAATTTTTCGAAAAAAGTTCAGGGAAATATCTGTTAGATATAATATATCATCTGCGGATTTCTCGGTCAACCAGACCACATGCGGGATTGCGTGTTGTTGCGCCCGAGCGAGTACGCATTGGGCAGTGGAAAAGATCATATCGGACATTTGGGGATGCAGGCCATAATCCTCGCTCGAGATTTTAACACCACCGCAAGATACGCGGTGTCCTGTTTGGTCGGCAATCACGACAGGCAGGGATGATGGGATTTCATGCACACGCGCATCATCAGCATCAAAAAGCACGGCGATTTTGTCATCCGCTATGCGAAATCTATTGGGGGTGGGAATAAATTCTGCCATAGACTTTAGCACTTTAAGCACCTGATCCCCATTGTTCCCGTGTGCCCGATTGAGGGAATCAATGCCAAAAATTAGCAATGCCCCAAAATGCCTGCGGTATAAAATATCCACGAGCGCGCGCTTCAAATCGGTCGCGTTGGGCAATGCCTTCGTGTCCATGCTATCTTGAAGTACCAGAGATGCCATGACTGCCTCAGATCCTGAAATCAAGGACAACGCGCTCTCGGTATTCCTCCAGCGCGCGATAGCGAATACCCGCACTATTAAACATGCGGCAAGTGGCTTTTACGGAATTGGAATTTGGGTATTTATTTGCCAGATAGATCACTTCGCGAATGCCCGACTGAATAATCACTTTTGCACATTCATTGCACGGAAATAAGGTGACGTAAAGCGTGCATTCATGTAAGTCTGCGCTGATTTTGTTCAAAATCGCATTCAATTCTGCATGGCAGATATAGGGATATTTTGTATCGAGAAAGTCGCCTTCTCTACCCCAGGGAAAATCATCGTCCGAACATCCAATGGGCAATCCGTTGTATCCAATGCCCACAATTTTCTTTTTTTCATTGATAATACACGCGCCTACCTGTGTATTGGGGTCTTTGCTTCGGTGCGCCGATAGCAAAGCCACACCCATAAAGTACTCATCCCACGATAAATAATCTACGCGTTTTTGCATTAAAATCCCCCGCGTCCTTTTTTATGCCAGACGATCCAGCATTTCTCGTTTGACCTGAAACAGTTGATCTTCGCTCGCAAAAAATCGGCGCAATTCTTCGACTACCAGTGCGCCGATGCGATAGGATTGTAGCCCGGCACAATGCGGCGTTAAGATCACATTGGGCAAACGGCGCAGTGGGCTGTCCATAGCAGGTGGTTCGGGATCGGTCACGTCCAAAAAGGCGGAGAATCGCCCTTTTTGCAATTCTGCGATTAGCGCGGCTTCGTCGATATTGGGACCGCGTGATGTATTGATAAATACGCAATCGTCGCGCATGAGTTTAAAATGCGTCTCATTCCAGAGGTGATATGTCGCATCTAATTTTGGTGCGTGAACGGTTACGACCTCTGCTTCGCGTGCTATTGTCTCCAAATCCGCGAGTTCCGCGCCAAATTCCTCGCTCGCTCGCTCTGGCGTTACAAAGGGATCGTAGAGCAATATGCGCGTCTGATAGGGTTGCAACAACCGCATCACGCGCTGCCCGACCTGGCTGGCACTAATGACGCCGATTGTGCGCCGATACAGCGAGCGCGATTCGGTCTTGTCCGGCCTTCTCTCACCTTCCCGCATGGCGCGTGAATGAGAAAATACCCGGCGCAATCCCATGGTCATGAATCCCAGAGTCATTTCCGCGACATCATCGGCAATTGCGGGCGCGGCACTTGTTACTACAATATCTTTTTCCCACGCCTCATCGCAGATTTTTCCCTTTACGGTGCCCGCGCCATAAGCCCATATCTTCAGCGTTGGCACGCCTTCCAGAATCGCAGGTGTCAAGTCTCCGGAGTTCCAACTCGTCATCGCCCCGTCCATGCCCTGTAAAAATTCAGCCGCTTCTTCATCTACTATATCGCGGTCTTCATCATTGATTGTCACATCTGCAAAATTTTCCAAGATTTCCAAATCCCAATCACTCAAAATTCTTTCTCTGAGTGATTTTCGAACCACAATACCGACTTTTGGTTTGTTCACACTGATACTCCTTTGGTTACGGATTCTCGTATTCCGGGTTGACCAGATGCACGGGTGCTTTTCCCGTCAGGACTCGCCGCGCTTCCCAGGCGGCTTTTTTTTCCAATTCAATGAGCGACTCTTCCGAATAAAAAGCCGAATGTGGGCTGTGAATTACCCGATCTATTTGGATTAAACGATCCTCTGCTTTGGGCGGCTCCTGGCATCGCACGTCGAGGGCAGCGCCTGCAAGGGTTTTATTTTTTAATGCCGCGAGCAAGGCTGCCTCATCGACAATGTCGCCCCGCGATGTGTTGATCAAACACGCTGTTGGCTTCATTTTTCCCAGATTATCGGCATTGATCAGGCCTCGCGTTTCATCGGTAGATGGACAGTGAAGCGATACAAAATCCGATGTGCGAAGCAGGGTGTCCAAATCCGCGGATTCGACGCCACAGATGCGCGCTTGTTCTGGTGTCAAAGTCCGCGAGTAGGCCAACACATGTAGCCCAAAAGCCCGTGCACGGGGAACGACTTCGCGCGCAATTTGCCCAAATCCGATCAGGCCGAGTACCTGCCCTGTCAAACGCCGCAGGGGCAAGCCCGCCTGGATATCCCATGTGCCGCCGCGAATTAGCCGATCAAATTGCGCGACTTTGTGCGAAAGCCCCAATAGCAGGGCCATGGTTTGCTCGGCTACGTCGATAAAACAATAATCGGGCACATTGGCTACGGGAATACCTCGCTCTGTTGCATAAGACACATCGATATTGTCCAATCCCACACCGTATCGCACGATTACTTTTAAATCGGGCAATGCGGATGCGATAACTGCGCGCGTGGTTTGCGCCCAGCATGTCATGATACCACAACATCCCTGCGCCAGACGGACAAGTGTTTCTTCACTGTCATCGGGTGCGGGAACGAGTTCGGCACCGATTTCATTCAAAACACTTTTTTCTACGTCCAGATTTGCCCATGCATAATCCGTCACCAGAATTTTCACGCCTTATCTCCTGTTGAGCTCCCGCAAAAGCGCGTTACAATATCGTACAAAATGCGCGTTGCAAATACGAGATTTTCTACTGAGATGCGCTCGTCATGTCCGTGTATCAAATCCATTTCTTCTTCTCCCAGCGCTTGCCGGTGGGGCATAAATCCGTAAACCTGCACGTCGGGCCAGCGCGGGCAAATATGTTTGGCATCTGTACCTCCGGTCATCAGTGCGGGGACTACGGTGGCGTCTGGATCGCGTTCTGCCATTATCTGAACGATGGTCTCGTACAGGGGCGAATTTGTACTCGCCTCTAAAGGGGGGCTGTATTGATCTGTGATGAGTTCAATTTCATTGCCAATGCAGGATCGGATTTCGGCTTCAAAGCTCTTATTGGTCTGACCGGGCGCGAGCCGGCCATCAATCCGCGCAGTTGCTTCGGCGGGTATGACATTGATTTTGCTGCCCGCTTCCAAAATAGTTGGTGAAACCGTATTGTGCAATAGGGCGCGCAGTGAGGCGATCATATCTGGCGCGAGGGGCAGTTGTTGCAATGCGTTCTCACTGTGCTTTGCATCGAGTACTCGGCGCAATTGTTGTGCGGTCTCATCGTCCTGTGTCGCTGCAATGCCTTCTAAGAACGCGCGCAGTGTTTTAGAGGAATGTATTGGCAGTTTTGCCTGTCCCAAAGCAGCAATTGCGCGGCTGAGTTTGACGACTGCATTGTCGCGGTGGGGACGAGAACCGTGGCCTGGCTGTCCTTTTGCCTTCAGACGAAAGCGAAAAATGCCTTTTTGTCCAGTTTGACACGTATAAAAGTGTTTTCCATTTACATAAAAATCGCCGCCCCCGCCTTCTGTTAATACGTATTTTGCATTGACCTGTTCGGGATGGTGATCGATGAGCCAACCAATGCCGTGGTTTCCTCTGCCGGCCTCTTCATCTGCGGTTGCCGCATAGATCACGTCGCGGTTTAGTGCCACACCTTGCCGTTTCAAGAGCAAGAAGACTATGAGTTCTGCTGCGACCATGTTTTTCATGTCCAGTGCGCCGCGTCCCCAGATATAGTCGTTGTGCAATTCCCCGCCAAAGGGATCGCGCGACCATTTATCGGGTTCTACTGCGACGACATCTGTATGTCCCAATAGCATGAGCGCGGGCGCGTTTCCACCTTTTAAGCGCGCTGTGACATTTCCGCGTCCAGGTTCTGATTCTGTAATCAAGGGGTCAATGCCCTCGTGCTTCAATACATCGGCAATATAATTTGCACACAGGATTTCATTGCCCGGGGGATTGGTCGTATTACACCGAATCAGGTGCTGTAAAAAATTCGTTACTTCTTTTTCGATATGGTGCCAGTTTATGATCATTGTTTTAACTCTCAGGCCAGTTCATCTATGGTCCAGTTCGCGAGGGGGGTAAATTGAAGGGTGTCCAGTTCGAAGCCATAGCCGAAGGGTGCATTGACTACGCTATCTACGTTGAGCGAGCCTTCGCGCACATTTAGAATGGGAAAGCCCCGCGCGTGTTGGCGATAAAGGGTGCTGTGATGCGCCATCACCTGTTTCTGTACTGCGTCGGGATACATGTCCAAGCCCGCAAAATAGTGATGCCCGTTGCGCTCCGAGTGATCCACGCCCAATACAGCCAGTACCGCGAGGTCCTGTAACAAAGCCACAGGACCGACATTGGCGAGATCTTCACTGCTCAAGATATATGTTCCCGAGGGGTCGCGTTGTTGGCGATGGGCTATTAAGCACGCATTGGCAATGCCCTTAAAAATGCCTTTGCAATTTTTGTGGCTCGTGCCCACATAGCCACAATCCAATGCCTGCGTTGCGCTGTTGAGGGCGCCGTCCGATTCGTCGATGATCATCGGGGGGCGATCGGTCCAATCTGTTAGTACGGCTTTGACGGTTGCGCTGAGGGCCATGTCGCGATGGAGTGGTTGCTCGACAAAGATCAGTCCTTTCATAAAAGACGAGAGCACCGTATCGCCTTGAATGGTGTTCCAGAGTTTTCTGAAGGGTTCGACCTCTGTGTACTGTTCGTTGCCATCGAGTGTGAAAGCGCATTGATCGGGCATCAAGTCCGCTATTTGCCGGAGCCGATTCAGGTCCTGTTCTGCATCGCCGCACAGCTTAATTTTTAGATGTGTCAACTGATAGGCTTCGATATTTGCTGCCAGTGAGTGGGGCAGGCCATCATCTACGCGATCTTCGTCTGCGATGTCTTCATCGGTCAATGGGTCGGCCAGGCCCACGGTGTGCCGCACGGTGATTGATCGCCGCGCCGCGTGTGGCAAGAGGTCGCCGGGTTCGTTGCCGTGCAATTCGCTGTGGATATCTGCAAGGCGAATGTCCAGCACATTTTCTTTTATAGCTTGTGCAAATGTCACGCCTTTTGCCCGACAGAAGGCGTCGATCAGTGCGCGTTCGACCATGCTGACGCCGAATGCCCATAGGAGCGGCGGATAGGCTGTTGTTTTTGCCCAGGCGCGCTGTTTGGTATAAATCGCTTGCCAGAGATCAAATACCGAATTTTCTGCATCGCTTTGCAGGGCGATATCACAGGCATTTTGAATAACGGTGAGCATTTCATCGAGATCGGACTCAAACGGCGCGTCTGGATTTTTGGTGAACCACTTTGGCGGCAATCCCTCTGCGGCCAACCCGATTTCTTTTTTTCCATCGATATTGACCCGCGCCCGCACAAATAAATGGGGCAATGCCACGAGCGATGCGATCCCGTACTTAAACGGAAATCGCGTGTGCATGTTCAAAACATTGAGATCGATTTTTTCTACTGAAATACCCATCAAGATGGTTCCTTGTTAAATACCGCATTCCAGTCGATGCGGCCAGTGAATTGCATGGCGGCGAACAGGGTCGTAATGCACAAGAGGGTGACAGCGAGTCCGGTATAACCGGGAAAGAAAAAGGTGTAGGAAAATAGCACGAGATAGACAAATTGTCCCAGACCAATTTCGACAAAGGCCAGGCGCGTACCCAGGACCAATCTCATGTACGAGGTGACGAGGGCAATGGAGACCGCCGAAGATAGGACAAAGGCGTAGTGGATGATCAGGTGGTCAACCAGATAAGCCAGCAGCAGGTGAAAACTAAAGAAGGCGGCACCGATAAAGAAATAGTGCATCGGGTGCAGGTCGAGGCGGCGCACAATGGAAAAAATAAAGAGCAAAAAGAAAAAAAGAAAGAGGGAGATGGGGGCGGCGATGACGACTTTGCCGACCCAGGGACCGGGATTGAGGCGGGCCGGGAGGGTCATTCCCAGATCGGTGCCGGTGAGGAGATGATTGTATTTCCACGTCAAAGTCCAGGCGTCGCCATCGCGGGTCCTTGAGGTGGGAGACATGCTATCTGGGGGGAAGTCTATGGCGGCGAAGTCCGTGTGCATCACGAGTTCGAAGTCTGATACCTGGTTGACATGGTCTCCAAAACTGTACCGCCATTCGTCCAGGCCCTGGGAGTGATAGGATAGGTCAATGGAGAGTTCCTGCCCTGGTGATAGATGGATGGGTTGGATTAAATGACCGTTGCGGATCGGGAGCTCGGCAATGGACTGACCGTCAACGGTTAAAGTGAAGTCGTCGTACACAGCGCGAGGGGCGGGCAGTTTTAGGTCGAAGTACAGGTGCCGGTTCTGGTCGGTGGGGTTGATCAGGGTGTACGAGGCTGCGAATTGCACCTGGTAGGTGGAGTACCACAGCAAGCCTTTGCGCCGGTGCTCCAGAGACAGGTCAACTTCAATGCGACTGGCTTTTAGATTCAGGAAGTGTTTCTCATCTACCGTGCGTGAGACAGACTCGTCGGCGTTGGTTTCGATACGGGTGACGCGGTCCAGCCAGTAGATTTGAGGTACTCGCTGGGTCTGCGCTGTGCCCCAGAGTTGCCCCACAGCATTTTTGAGCTTGTCGTCCTGTTCCTCAGTGCGGAAGTGGACGGTTGCACTCAGAATAATCCAGCCTACTGCGATGCAGAAATAGATGACGCCGATGGCGGTAATGCGTTTGACCATGAAATTTCTCCCTTGTGTAAATATCTGTAAATCGCTTCTGTCTGTTCTATTTTTACACGCTATTCGCCAGGGCGTTCTTTTGGATTTAATTTTTTTAGTATGATAACTCCTCTATATTGCTCGCCCGATTACAATGCCGATCCAGCACCCCGCGATGCAGAGGGTGACACTTAAGATGATGTTCATCAATGCCAGTACAGGGTGATTTGTTTCGAGCAGGTACAGGGTTTCGATGGAAAAGGTCGAAAAAGTTGTGAACGCCCCCAGGAGACCTATTATCAGGCCATCGCGCCAGGGCATATCCATATATTCAGACAGGCATACGTAAAGTAACCCCATGAGGATCGATCCGGTGACGTTGACCGTGAGTGTGCCATAGGGAAAGCCGCGTCCGAACAGGATGTGTATGCCCATAGACATCCCGTAGCGCAATACGGCTCCCAGGGCACCTCCGCCGGCTATGAATAGTAGCTGCGTCACGTTACTCGTCGTTGGAGGCGTGATAGAGTGGTTCAGCGATGGTGTGGATGGCAACAGCCACTCCCACAATAGTGAGAATTGCGCCGATTATTTGCTTGAGCATGATAAACTCCTTTCTGTTTTAAGGATGGTTTTGCATGATGCCAAAGTTTTGCTCGGTTGGCAACGCAAAGTTTGCGTCCTTACGGATGGATCTTCACATTTCGGGAATCGCCAGTGCGGGAAGCGGTTGGGGTGGGCGCTGTGCGGCGATGGCGGCTACTTGTTCGTCAGGAGTGAGGGGGACGAATCGCTCGGCGGCGTTGAGGACTTTTGGCAGTAAGCTGATTTCGCCGCAGGTGGGAGCGGTGTGTATCGGCTGGGATAGGACCCACCACAGGGAACGGTCAATGGCTTCTTGTTCCCGGTGCGGGTCGTACCAGGTGTGGCAATCTTTTGAATTTTCAGCCCAGCCGCCGCGCGCGATCATTTTGATTGTTTGGATGCCGATGTTGCGTGCGTTTGCCTCGGCGAGTAGTGCTTCGGCGTCCCGGCGATAATTCGCGTCCCGCATGCTTGCCGGATTCAGGGGGAACATGATGGTGTCGAAGTCGAAGCGTTTCAGGCTTTCCAGGATGGTACTCGGAACCTGCGGTCCGTGCCCGGTGATGCCCAGCCATTTGGTCAGACCCTGTTCGCGCATTTCTATCAGGGTTTCAAGTGCGCCGCCCGATGCGATGGCTTTGTCCAGTTCGGGGATATTGCCGACTGAGTGGAGTTGAAACAAGTCGAAGTTTTCGACGTTTAGTCGTTTCATCATTTGTTCCACATCTCGCCACGCTTCGTCGCGCGTGCGATAGGTTGTTTTTGCGCCGAGGAATACTTTGTCCCGTATGTCGGGCATCCACGGAGCCACGCGCTCCATCGCGTGTCCGTAGCTCGGCGCTATGTCGATGTGGTTTACGCCGTGGTCAAGGACGAGTTGTATGGCGCGGTCTGCCTCGTCCTGATCTACATATCCCACCGAGAATGCGCCAAAGGTCGCTACAGTGCTCTGATGTCCAGTGCGTCCAAGTGTTCGTTTTTCCATTTGTGTGTTCTCCGATCCTTTCTTTTTTAACGGTTAATTCCCTTCAAGCTCTGCCGCGAGTCGCGCCAACCACGCATCCACATCCGCGGGAATATCCAGCGGTCGCCTGACCATATTGATCGGGGGATAGCCGCCTACCTCTTGCTGGCTATCGATCATCCGACCTTCGCGCGCGAGAAACTCGCTTATAATCCGTTTATCAATTTCATCGCGGTCTTTCGGACGCGCACCCGCACTCTGCACTACATGATCCACAACCGCCGATGCGGGCAATGGTGTGATATTACCCCAGATCGGCTTTTCATTCAAAATGCGGATATTGCCCGAGGTCAAAGGCACAGCAGCACCCGTTCGATCCAGCGCGATATTATCCTCGAGATACGCATCGCCCTTTGAGGACACCAATGCCAGTCCCGACCGCGTATTTCCACCGTGAATCATCACATTGCCCACCACACTCACGCGCGCATTTTGCGGGATAATATTGGTATCGCTAAACTCGCTATCTGAAAAACTCAGTTGAATCGCCCGAGACCCCGGGTTGTAAATCAAATTGTTCACGATCACCCCGGTTGTAAATGCCTTGAAATACGGATTGCGATTTGCATTGTGGGCATACAAATTGCCGATAATGGCGATCTCTCGACAAAAATCGTGGATCAGCGATCCCATGGAGTGCGGGCCTTTGCTGTGCGATGCATCATTCAGGCATTCGGCGATAATGCAATTGACAAACGCGATGCGACGGGAAGTCGCATCTGGTCCCTCGGTATTTGGACCAGATGCGCTTAAATTTTCATCCACTGCCCATGAAATCGAACAGTACTCGATCAACACATTGTACGCATCACCACCCGCTGTGGAGATGCCATCAGGCTCCCATCCGCTTCTCTTGAGTTCCCCCGCATCGCCTGGGCGCACCCGAATATGTTGCAAAATTACATCGTGTGTCTGAATAAAAATTGCACCGCGAATGATTGTAATGCCCGGACTCGGCGCGGTTTGTCCCGCCACAGTTACATACGGCTCGCGAATGTTCAACCGCGTTTTGTTCAGATCAATTACCCCTCCCACTTCAAATACTACAATACGCGGTCCCGATGCAGATAGTGCCGCATCCAGTGATCCCTGTCCACTCGCCAACAGATTTGTCACTCGAATGACCCTGCCCCCGCGTCCCCCAGGCGTGTTCATGCCAAAATCGCTGGTCTGATTTTCCGTAATATCAAAGCGGTGTGCATCCAAACCGCTATCTGTGGGATTATCTCCGCCTTCTTGACTTGCGGGATTATCTCCACCACACGCGATAAGCGCGACAAATGCATATAGCGCGATTTTTTGAATTAAATTCATAACGCGATGCCCCTCACGGGTAATGCACAGCCAGCCAAATCGTATCATTGTCGGGATCCGTCCATGTCACTTGATGCTCGGTGTGGGCGGGGATGTTAATATAATCTCCTGTTTTGAGGTGGACTGACGAGCCGTCTTTATACGAAATGGTGGCTTTGCCGCGTACGACCATCACCCATTCGTTTTGCTCCTGGTCGTACCAGCCTGAAGCAGGTGAGCGATGCCCGCGTGAAACAATGCGTTCTATTTTCAGGCTTTTGTCAGTTAGCAAGACTTCAAAAAATTCATCTTTTGGTGATTTCGGGATATCTGTGAAGATATTGTCCATTATTCGCCCTTTTGATTTCTTCTCTTGTAGTACGCGTAAAATTTGGCTATTATTGAAATATTACAAATGTAACAAATCAAGCAAAATGGAGATGTACCTTTGTCACTGATATTTGAATGGGATGAGAATAAATCCAGGAAAAACGAGAGAAAACACGGTGTCAGTTTCGAAGAAGCCAAGACAATCTTTAACGATCCTTTTGCTATTACAGTTTATGATCCAGATCATTCGATAAATGAAGATCGATATATTGATTTGGGACTTTCATCAAAGGGAAGATTTCTCGTAGTATCCTATACAGAAAGAGGGTCACGAATACGTCTCATCAGCAGTAGAGAAGCCACCCGAAGGGAGCAACGCAATTATGAAGGACAATAAAGATAAGAAAATGCGATCGGAATACGATTTCTCTGATGGGGTTCGGGGAAAACATTTTAAGGCTTACCGTGAAGGACATACGGTTAAAATAAAAAAAGAGGATGGCTCAATAGAAACCCGCTGTTTCATAGAGGAAGACGGTTCTATTATGTTAGATCCAGATGTAAAACAACATTTCCCCGATTCCAATTCTGTAAACAAAGCACTCCGTTCGTTAATCGCGGAATCGCGATCTCCTGCATGAACATGCAATCGCCTTATTTATGCCAGCGTTCTTCAAAAATCGAAATCGCGGTTTGCGCTGCCAGCATAGACGTTTGCACTCGCTCCTGATAACCGCCTTGCATGGTCATTCCCGTCTCAATTGTAAACGACGGACCGTACTGATGCGCTCCGTAATCGGCCAGATTGAGACCCTCTCCTCGTTCCTGGGCGATCAACCAGAATACGCCGCGTTCTCCTGTCTCAAAAAACGATCCGGGCGAATAATTTTCTGGAGATAGTTTAGCTCCGGAATCGGCAACCGAACGAATTATCGCATCTGCCATCCGTTTTTCCCATATTTCATCATCCTCATTGCGCTGGTGGCGGGCAGAGAACCAGAAGCCGTCTCCTCCGTATTCGTGCAGATCCAGCGTCAGTCCGGGTTGAATTTCGGCCATCAAATTGCGCGTACAACGCGGTTCCAAAGGTGACCATGCTGTATCGTGAAAGCGATTGATGTGCAATACCTCGCCTTCTGGACTGACAATTAGCGTATAGGCTCTCTGGCAGGGGGCAGTGCCTTCAATGCCTTCGGCACTCGAAGGATAGAAAATGCGCCGCCCGAAGAGCGGTTTTAGAAATTCGGCTCCTACCTCGAATTTTCCCAGAAGTCCCGTCGTTGAATATCCGTATTCGCCTATAATCGCGAGTACTGTTTCATCTTCTTCGTAAAGCACCTCGCCGCGTGCCTTCAGAATTTTCTCGACGTCCTCTATGGAGTTTAATTCCGGCTCTTCGCCGAGGCTCAAGCTCAGCGCGTACGCATATCCGTTCATTCCCATTGGATCGCGGCTGGGAATCACATAGACCTGGTGTTTTGTGTCGAGCGCGTCCAGAAGTCCCATTGCCGCTCCGACTCCGGCCTGTTCTGTCGAATGGCTGCCCGCGCTGATAAAAATAGCCGGTGTTTTCTCTCCTCCGGTCCTGAGACATACCAGCGGTGCCCCATCCGGCGTATGTCCGAGCACGCGGGATGGGTGTCCCTTTTGTTCAATCCATTGCAGGAGATCTGAATATTGATCAAAAATTTGCATGTGAAATCCCTTCCTATTTTAAGGCGCGACATGCGCCCAGGCGGAATTTAAGATTCTGACTTCGTCACAAATAATCGCGGGATAGTCCCGCACGGTAATCGCGTTTTCTGTGGCAGATGCAATTTCAAAACCCGTCTGGGGTGACTCTCCGGCCAGCAAATAAGAGCCGACGACAGCATGTGGGTTCTGCAATGGTTCTGCGAGATGAAATACACTTTCCTCCACGGACTGCACCTTCAGAGTGGTGCTTGCCTCTGTGAGTGAAATTTTCAGATCGCCACACGACAATACTGTGCCGTTCAACAAATAGCCCTGTATGCCTTGATCATTTACCGACACAAATGCAAATTGCGCGGCAGCGGTTACGGGGCCGAATTGTCGCTCTTTTTCGTCCTTTGTCGAAATAATATAATCGGTGCGGTCCGATAATTTTACTTCAATCGCCAGAACACCAGCGTCTGAATCGTCTGTGAGCAACCGCGCCCCAAGTAGTGGAGAACTTTCGGTTTTGTAGGGCGCAATCACAGCGGCATACTGGCTTGCAAGTGCCTCATTGCCTTCCGCGGCGCAGTGTTCCGCCAGAATTTGTCTGATCAATGGTTTTTCCAATTCCTCAGGTGTTCCAACCCGCCAGCCCGGCGCATCTGCGAGAATAATGCGGTGTGGCACATTCAGCAACATCAGATCCAGATTCACATCCCGAAATTGCCATGTAAATGTGGTCGGTCTCTGGGGCGCAATCGCCTGTGGATTTTCGAGCCACATATTCCAGGCGTCTCCTAAAGCTACTGCCTGCGGCGATGGCTTTGATGGTTTCAGGCCCGTTGGTGAGCCATTGCAGTGGAAATTGTATTGATGGATCTGCCCGCCTTTGACCCGGAAAAGATCCACACTATAAGTGTGCCCCTCTGGCGTTGTCACCATCGCGCAGGTGCGTCGATATTCCTGGCATTGGGGGTACACATTTACGCCCGAAGCCTGTACGACTTCAATGCCGGGTGCTGTGCCAAATAACTCCAGGTTGGAACCGCAAGCTGTGTTGTTCTGCTCTTCTTCATCGACTACCACCAGATTGTGCGACAGACTGCTTTTCACCCAGACCTGTCCACTGCGTCCGTCTGGAAGCTGCTGGCTGCTGCCGGAAAAATAACCGCGGTCCGAGGCGAGTTCCTCCCCATAAGCGTAATAGCTCAGGCTCAAGATATCTTGCTGCCGGTGACTGGTTTGCAGAGTCCACAGGTGCTCATTGCCATTTAGATAAAGCGCGGTGTCATTTCGACCGCCGCGCAAGACGCCTACATGCCAGCCGGGGAACCACTCGGTATGCATGGGTAGCGTCGTTGCCTCTGATCGTAGATCATAAGGGCGGTACCACAGCGCGTATTCTCGGCCTTTTTCGGATAAAGGCGCCCCCTGAACAAGTTCCAGTAAACCGGCGTACGCACCACCGAGACGGGCAGCGAGAATCTCAGCGGAAAGAAGGTCCGCTTCGGTATCGTACCGCGTATCGCCAATTATTGGCATGCGGTTGCCGGGCGCGAGCATTCTCGCCAGAGATAGGAGGGAAAGCGGGTAACGTCCGCTTGAAAACATGTCCAGGTGTTCAATCCGCTCGCCTTCCTCTGGCTGATAACCGGGAGGATCGCTATAGCCGTGTAGCAAATCGGCCAGTTCATGCACGTTGGAAAGATTGTGAGCCGAATAGGCTGGCGACTCCGAGTAAAAGCCATCGTGATGATATCGCTCCGCCAGCATCCGATTGAAGCCGTCCAGTGCGTGTCGCACCTTCTGCGGATGATTTAGAAGCATTCCCACTGCGGCGCTCAATACAAAAACGGCTGTGCCCTTATTGCTGAGGGAGTTCCAATGCATCATGTCCGCACATCCGGCCAGAATTAAGTCCTCTGTTATGCGCCGCTCTGTATCCCTGTCTATCAGTCGGCGGCCAGGCGCGTATTCTGCATTGCGGATCAGGTCGTAGGCAACGGTCAATACAAATAGTGCCCCGGCATCGCTTCCCTTTCCGTGGACGTTCATGCGGCCCGCACCCCAGAATCCATTGTTCATCGTCGAATAATCCTCAAACTGGTGCAAACCATAGGCATGGCAGATCGCATCTTTTGGAAAACGCCCCCCGCGAGGGCCACCCTCTGCCTCTTCTTTGCCCATGTTGGCCGCCACCTCTGCAGGCGGCCAGTCCGCAACACTTCCGTCGTAGGAATGGTAGAGATAATTCGGGAATACCCGGGCGATGCGGTCGAGAATCCACATCGCGCGCTCCGCGTATCCAATTTCACCTGTCACCGCGTACAGCTTGGCGAGTGTTAATGCCTGGCTTCGTGCCCAGCCCACTTTGCGATCTCGAATATGACCGCTAAAGCTCGTCATTGTAGGGCGGTCCCCGAGCCATTTGAGCGCGTGCTTTGCGCGATTTTCGGGATCGGCTACTTCTTCGGGCGTCTCGTAATAGGTGAACTGTTGACCCATCCGCGGGCATACGAGTACGCCGGTCTCTGGATACTGCGCATTGGGGTAAACTGCGCCACAGGCGCGACACGTAATTTCATCTGGACTGTCAATGTGCCAGTCAAAGAGTACGCCGCCCATTAACGATTGCTTGCCCACACAATTTGGACAGTTTTGACCGTAATCCGTGCCAGGGGTCAATTCGGGGATCATCGTGTCGAAAAACGCTCGATCTTGCTGCATGGCAAATGCAACGCTTTGCGCCCAGCTATTCACGATTTCCTGCGCCCAACTGTAGCGAGATAGATTTTGCCGGGCGTTTTCGATATCCCCGGGTTTGTACGCGCTTTTCATGTTGTCCTTTCCCTTATGCGCCATAGAGTGCATCGGTTGTCTTGCCCAAAATCCATGCTCTGTCTTCATCTGACAGAAAATCCATCGCTTCAACCACGCGAAAACCAACTGCCTCCCCGCGCTGCGGATTCTCCGGAAAACCCGTACATCCCAGCATCCGTTCAGGCCCAAAAGCCTCGTACACGGCTCTGACATAGGGATACACATCCTCGTGCGGCCAGGGCTGCTCGGAAATCCCATCAATCCGGGTCGCTTTTACAAAAAGATTGGGATACTTTGCCGCTGCCAGCAAAATCCCGAAATCCAGCCCCTCGGACAGGATCGGTTCGCCCAGATGATCTACAATTACATTTACCTCGGGAAATTGCTGCAACATCGGCTCCAGTAGTGGAATCTGATGGCAGCGTCCAAACCATGTAAACGGCACGCCCAGCCTTTGTGCCGTCTCCCAAAGCGCATGCTGCCCAGGGCCTGACAACCACGACGCATCCCGATCTTTAATCGGATACAATCGCATCCCCTGCACCCCGTGGTCCCGGTGCAGGCGCGCCAGCGTTTCGGGTGCGTCGGTTTTCAGGGGATCGATCAGCGCCACCCCGTGCAGGCGATCTGGAAATCGCCTCAAACAATCGCACATATAGCGATTGTCATACCCGTGATACATACACTGGATCAGCACGGTGCGGTCGATTTCATTGAGGTTCATGTACCTGACGAGATTTTCCACCAGCCCTGGATAATCGGGCCGTTGCGTGGTCATATCATCATTATGGGTAAACGGCGGTGCCCCCATTGTCCATACGTGTACGTGAGAATCGATTCGCACGGTCTCCTCCTGTTCAATAACGCGCTACGCATCCCCATCCGCCAGAACAAGCTCACACAGGGCATCGAGCGTAATCCCCCTGGGGATCATTTCCATCTGCCCGCAGAAATCTCCAATCGATCTGAGTATCAACTCCAGGTTCTGCCTTGCGGGATGCCTGGGGTCGGAATAATCCTGATCATTATGGCTGTCCGTCACAAGGGTGCCGAACTGGGAATCTTCGGTCCGAAAACGATTCAGCACATCCCGAATAACCGCCCTGTGGTCGTACGTGTGCGGAACATAGGACCACTCATAACCCCGTTCGCCCGCATGGCCTTGCGCAACTGGTCTGCCAAATGCTGCAGATACCGGCACATTGATAAAGTCGCTATCTCCTCGAATCAAACGAAACCCCAGATGCGCCCGGTGGGGATAGGGCTCTGCACCGGCCCAAACACTGCAGTGCGCGGGCAAAATCCGTCCCGGATTTGAAAGACTGCCGCCCACAAATCCCAGTTCGCGCAGCACGCCGAATGTGCAATCATTGGCCGAAAAATAACCCGCTCTGAAATAACGGGGCGTCTTGCCCAGCGCAGACGCCCATACCTGCATTGCCTCTTGAATAATCTCGCGCTGCGCACGCGCAGAATATGCGCCCAGATCGTATCTGTATCTTCCTCCTCTGAGCTTGTATGGATGTAAATGCAGCCCCAAACACGCGCCCTGATCCTGCAGCGTCTGAAGCAGATCCGCATTCTCCAGCGCTACCTCCGGGTGCGCAAAAAGCGTGACAGGAAACCCGTACGCCTTTGCTGTCTCAACGTAAAAATAGATTGACCGTTCACTCTCCCGGTAATCCGCAGGGCCACTGCCCGACATCCGCCTGGCATGGGGGGCCACGTCGGACTTGGCCGTCTCGCAGTCCATTGTCAGCAACACATAAACTTTTTTCAAACTACGCCCCTGTATGATAGTCTGCTTTTCACAGATTTAAAATCCTCACCGCATTGTTGTGCAAGATATCCTCCAGTGCGCCGGGGGCGAGCATGCGGTTGAGGAATGGAAGGCTCAATTGCGCGAAACACGCGCCGCGGGAGAGGCCTGCACCTTTGCCATCCCTGCATGGACAATCTGTGGCAAACATCAGTTTTTTGCCATGCCGCTCCAGAAATCCTGCGGTAAAATCTTCGTCTCGCGTGAGGCCACCCAAACCCGAACCCGCTGATAAATCGGCAAACATATTGGGATAGTCTGCCAATAGCCGATCTATTAAGCCGCCGGGTTTGACCGGGCCTGTGGGATACAGGGTCTCTTCGGGAGCGGGTACGTCGGCGCTGATATGCGTCCACCACGATTGGGCATGGCCGATGAACTTAATATTTGGGAATTTTTTTAGGAGCACTTCGAGGTGTTCAATCCCCTGATTATATCCCCGCTTGCCTTCTTGAAAATGCCATGTTACGGGCCAATGCAATTCATTGCAGACTGCCAATACTTTTTCCAATCGCGGATCGTCCAGTCGCAGGTGCTGTTTTTGTTCGCCATAGCCCTTAAAAATGCCACTGGCGGCGCGTTTTTCCAGTTCGGGCACGGCGTCTTCTCGCGTGACATCTACATGGCAGAAGGGAATGATGGTATCCGGATGATCCCGATGCGCCTTTACGATGTCTTCGGTCATCCAACCAAACTCGTCGTCGCCATCTTCAATGGGTAGCATCACGGCTTTTTTTGCGCCGATGGCTTCGATATGTGTGATGGTTTCTTCAACCGATCTGCCGTTGTGCGTGAGATGCAAATGTGCGTCGATCATGTCAATACCTCCTGCAATTTTTTAGCGACTACGGCCTCTTCACCCATTTGCATGGTCATCGGGTCGATCAAAATCCCTCTGGCACTTCGCCGCACGACAATTGACGGCTCGCCTTCTTTTAATGCATGTATCACGGCATCGCGCTGTTCATCCGGCAGGTCTATGTATGCGCGCGGCGCGAACTCGGGCGCGGCGTCCTGTCCTTCGGTCATCACATAAGCGTTTGCGATATGTTTGACCGCATCTACGACAACGCGAGCTTGTCCGTGCCAGCGCTGGTGATCTTCGCGATCGCTTCGGCTCAAAAACAGATCTACAGCCGCGATTAATCCCAGGAGCTCTTCTTTGCCTACTTTCATGCCGCGTCCAATGGCCGAATGTGGACTCGCATTGATCCGCACGGCTTCTACGTAATCCTCTTTGCCCACGACCAGACCGCTGTTTTGAGGCCCGCACAATCCTTTGCCGCCGCTGAATGTCACCAGGCTTGCGCCCATTTCGACGAATTCGGTTAAGTTTGAACGGGGAGGCAACTGTGCAGCCGCATCTACCATGACGGGTACGCCTTTTTTTTTGGCGCCGACAATGATTTCTGCAAGCTGTTCTTTGCTCTGTTTGCCCAGGAAATGTACCACAGCCGCTGTTTTTTCACCGATTCCGCCAATGAGGTCTTCACTGGTTACCGCATGTTCGCTGCCAACCCGCACGAGTTTGCCACCGCAGACTTCAATGCCCTGATGGATGTACGTATGGCTATCGACCAGGCTGATTACAAATTCGTTTTTCCATCCCTGTGTATGTGGCAACTGGCGCGCTTTTGTTATGTCAGGTCCTGTCAAACACGCCGCAGCGGATAATTGTACACCGCTGGCGGCGCCACACGAAATAAAGGCCGCAGGTACGCCAATGCGTTTTGCCAGATATTCACCTGCTTTTACAAGCAGGTCGTTCAAATCGACAAATGACCCTCCCGCCACGCACATCGCCTCCAGCACTTCATCTGGCATTAAGCTACCGCCGAGTGTGGTAATGGTGCCACTCGCGTTGATAAATGGTTTTACGCCGAGTGTGTCGTAGGTGATCATTTGTAAGGTCCTTTCTATGAGATCAATAAGGAAACGTCTCTGAGTCCTCTGCCTGTGATAGTTCGGTTAGGAATCGCCCGGTTCCTTCCACGGCTGAGTTTAAGACGGTCTCGCCTTTTTGTGCTGAGGCTTTTCGCGCATCGCCGCCAGCAGATGCGGGCAGATACAAATGCCAGGGGCGCACAAAGTCTATGTTAAATTCCCGTAGTGTTTTCAGTTTGGGATATTGGGGAGGGTTGTTGGTAATCAGGTTTTCGCGCACGAGTTCGGGGCGCAAGAACATGATTTGGGAGGTTTCTTCTTCGCCGGCGTGATCGCTGCGATTTTCCCAAATGGCTTTTGCGTCTTCCGATGCACAGGATCCCGTGCTGATCAAGCATGTGAAGAGGTTATCTTGTGCGGCCAAATCGCGCTGTACTGCGCGGATGACGTCGGGGTTGCCGCCGTGACCATTGATGAATACAATGCGGTGTACATTTTCCGCACGGCACATTGCCACGAGGTCTTTTAATAGGTTCATAAATGTGGGTACTTGCATGCGGCACGCAAATGGAAAGGCGCGAAAATTGTTGTTTAAGCTCATCCTCTGTGTGGGCAAACACACGATGCGTCCGCCCAATTCATTGGCTTTGCGCGTGCCCCCGTAAGCGACGTATTCCACTTGAAAGCTGTCCGTTCCATAGGGCAGTGCAAGTCCGTGTGGTTCAGTGGAGCCTATGGGGATGACCGCTACATTGGGCGCGAGTGCTCGCACGTCGTCAATGGTCATTTCTTCCAGGATGCCCGAGAAATTCTGGCGCATAATAAGCCTCGTCTATGTGTACTGCTGCTGAATGGTGGGACGCTCATGATAAATCGCCATTTCTCTCTTGTCAAGGTATCGGCGTAGGAAGGGGGGGACTTGTGCGAGGACTTTTTGCGCTGTATCTTCAAATCAGAACCTCCTCTTTACGCGACAAACAAAGGATATGACCATGCAATGGGTACCTCGTCTTAAACCATGGCGCGTCCGCCAACTCTACCAGTGCATACGCCATGGTATTTTCGATGAAGACAAACTCCTGCACATTGGGTGGGGCCTCTACGCACGCGGCGAAGCAGTCTTGATGTTTGGACAGGCCATGCGAGGTCAAGTACCCTGTCCACAGTGCGACCAAATTGTCTATCGGCGGAACTTCTATCGGCAACGACCATCTGCTCAACCATCCACATCACAATTTTCATGTCCAATCTGTGCCGAAAAAGTAACCTGGCGCGACTGCAGAGACGCACTTCGCAACCACCCGCGTTGCTTTGATTGTCGCAAAATATTGGCATGGAATTATAGCACTAACACGCTCACCTGTTCTTCCTGCAAACAGATCTGGACATGGCAGAAATATCGTCAATCCATCAAACACCGCGTACGACTCCCTTGCCCGCATTGTAGCAACACCTTACGCAAGCCACCATCTTCAAAATCGGGATCATCCAATACAAAAAAGGCGTCTTCTCATTGGAATCTCACATGTCCCAAATGCAAAAGGCAAGGCCAACACAAGTCCGCTATGTTTTGTTGCACGCACTGTGGTTATGAAAAAAAATGGCAGGCTTTCACAAAACGGCAGAAACGCAAGGTCGAATACTTAAACTGCGCGGCATGTGGTCACGCTTTCACATGGCAATCGTGGAAAAAACAATACGACAGATATGCACACACGGGAAATCTCGCGCCCATTCGCCAATTTGTGAGCCAATGGCCTCGGTGCAAAACCCCCGGTGAGCAACTCATCGCCATTGACCGCCTCATCCACGCCCTGCACGCCCGTGGATCTCTTGCGCCTGTTTTTATCCAGGGCAATCAACACAGCGTGGCACAATGGCTCGATGATCTGGCATTGAAATAGTAGCCAGTGGTCAGTAGCCATTTACCCCTCTCACCCAAAGGCGAGGGGTGAGAGGGCCACCCAACAGTTCCAGCCCCTCACTCAGCTTGACCAGCCCTATCTTCCGTGTTATCATAGACGCCCGTTTTTTTGGTCTCAATCTTCTCTTCATATTTTGTGCCCTATGACCATTCGCGCTCTCATCATTGGCCTTTGTCTATCTGTTTGGGTGAATTTTTGGCCTGCATATAGCAGCCTGATTCTGCGTTCTTCTCGTGGGGATTTTGCCCATCTGTCAGTGGCTTTTCTCATCCCCTTTTTTGCCGTGCTCGCTTTCAATTACATCTTTTCGCACAGATTCAGGGGTCTCTCATCCTTTGAACTTATCGCGATATGTAGCATGGGCATGGTGGCTGCCAATATGCAAGGCGAGTGGCTTTCGGGTTATTTCCTCGGCGTTGTTACTGCGCCCATTTATTTCGCTTCAACACAAAATATGTGGGCAGAAAGGCTGTGGCCGTATTTTGCCGAGTGGAATGTGCTGACAGACCGCGCTGCGGCTACGGGATTTTACGAAGGGCTACCGCCCGGTGCCCCTTTTCCCTGGAATGCATGGATCTCGTTTTTTCCCGGCTGGGTCCTATTTTTGGGTGCTGTATTTCTCGCCAATTTCTGTGTGGTCATTCTCCTTCGCAAACAGTGGATGGAACACGAACGGCTCTCGTTTCCCATTGCCACGGCACTTCTCGAGCTGACGGGTACGTCTGATTCAAAAGATGCGTTTGCCAACCTTATTCGCTCGCGCTTTTTTCAGATTGGATTTGCGCTCATTTTTGGCATTTTCTGCTGGAATGTCGCCTCATGGTTTATCACGGCTTTGCCCCGTTTGGATGTTATGAGGCAGATCAATATCCCCATTGGTCGCGGTTTCCCACCGCTGTGGTTTGTCTTTCAACCGATGACGATTGCATTTGCCTATTTTACGAAATCAGATGTGTTATACAGCATCTGGTTTTTTCACCTGCTCGCCATTTTTCAGGTTGGCATTTTCAATCGCTTTGGATTGGATTTTGGCGCTTCCGATATGTGGTGTTCTATGGCCCCGGCTATTGGGTGGCAGAGTTTTGGCGGTTTTATTATTCTCGTTTTGTGGGGGCTGTGGATGGCGCGCGCACATTTGCGCGATGTCTGGCACAAGGTGTGGTCTCGCAACGCGCAGATAGATGATGGGGGGGAACTTTTATCCTACCGCACGGCATTTATTATTCTGATCTTGTGCAGTATATACATGGTTTTCTTTCTCGTGCAATCGGGTATGAATGTCCTTACTTTACTCACCTTTTGGGGTGCCACGCTGATTCTCTATCTCGGTCTTTCGCATATTATTGCCGAGAGTGGCCTGGTCTTTTTGCGCGGTCCTATTACTGCTCAGGCATTTACCTGGCACGTACTGGGTATTGCGGGTATGGGGGCACCGAGTGCGGTTGCACTGGGGCTGACTTACACATTTTTTTGTGATGCCAAAACATTTGCGATTACAACACTCGCGCATGTTCCGCGTCTGGCCGCTGTTGTGCCCGCCGAACGCCGCCGCGCTTTTGTTCCCGCGATTGCCACAGGTGCTTTGATCGGCGCGACCACTGTTATTGCGTTTACCCTTTATCAGGGTTATTACGGTATTGGCAGCTATAATTTTGGGGTGGTTAGTTTTAATGGGTCCGGTGACGGTGCCGTGGGTTCGTGGGCTTATACCGCCAACCGCGTACACGCCGGGACGATGAGTACGGACTGGAATCGCGTGCGTTTTTTGGGTATTGGCGCCGCTTTTACAGGTATATTGCTCTACATTCGCTATCGTTTTCCCCACTTTCCTATTCATCCGATTGGATTTACGATTTCATCGTCGGGCGTCTTGCGGAGTAGCTTTTTTTCTATTTTCTTTATCTGGGCGATCAAATCACTCGTGCTCAAATTTGGCGGTCTCGAATACTATCGCAAAATCGCGCCTTTGTTTCTGGGGATGCTGGCCGGTCAAATTGCCGGTATTGCATTGGGCGTTGTTGTAGATGCGCTTTTTTTTCCAGGCGATGGACACAAACTCAACAGGTGGTAAAAAGTGACTTTTGATCTCCTCATTCGCAACAGCACAGTGATAGACGGCACGGGCCGAACGCCCGGTTTTCGGGCGGATGTTGGCATTTGCAGGGATCGCATTGAAGCTATTGGCGATTTGTCTCAGGCAGAGGCCGATATGGTTATTGATGCGACGGGACATATCGTCTGTCCCGGTTTTATCGATGTGCATGTCCACTCGGAGATCGCCCTTCTCACAGGTGTTCACCGTTATGCCGAAGTGCAGCAGGGTATTACCACGCAACTTTTGACGCCCGATGGGTTTGGGTGGACGGGTCTGTCGCCCGATCGCACGCGCGAATTGTGGGCATATACGCGCTTTTCTGTTGGCGATGTCGATATACCAATCGGCTGGCAAACGCCTGAGGATTATTTGCGTTTATTTCCCAATAACAGCGCGGCAAATGTGTATCCGCAAGTTCCTCATTGCGCGGTTCGCTTGTCTGCATGTGGATGGGATGCGCGGTCAGCAACAGATGATGAGATTGTACAAATGGCGGATCTCACGCGCCAATGGATGGAGGCGGGGGCTGGCGCGCTCAATCTGGGTCTGGATTATCAGCCGAGTGCCAATGCTGATTTTCGGGAGCTTGTTGCTCTTTGCAAAGTCGCAGCGGAATACGGGGGTATTTACGCGGCTCATGTGCGCTATCACACGATTGGGCGCGTTGCCGCATGGGAAGAGACCATCGCGCTTTCCCGCGCTGCAAATATCCCAGTTCATATCTCGCACGAGCGGGTCAATGACGAGAATGCCGATTTGCTGGAAAGAATCGAGCGCGAAGATATCGATTTGACATTTGAATCTTATCTCTATCCGGCAGGGATGACCCATTTGTACCTGATGTTGCCCATGAAATTTCAGGTCGGTAGCCCAGATGAGGTCAACGCGCGTCTTCAAGACGCGGGTATTCGCGCTGAGTCCGTCGCCGAACTGAAAACATGGCTCGGGCGCGGCGATCAAATCGTGGGTTACACTGCCTCGGGCAAGTACGCGGGAGAACGCCTGTGCGATCTCGCGGCTCGGGCAAATACATCTATCGAAGATTTTGCTTACGATCTGATGCTTCGGGAGCGCGAATACCATGCTGTTATTTTTCCCTGGCAGGTTGATCCCAAAGATGCCGCGCAGACTGTGACGCGCACGGCCACACATCCGCGTATGATGATTGCCAGTGATGGCATTTTTAATATTCCGCATCCACATCCGCGGGGTTTTGGGTGTTTTGCGCGCGTGCTGGGGCATTTTGTGCGCGAGCGCGAGTTGCTGACCTTTGAGGAAGCGATCTACAAGATGAGCGGTTTTCCCGCGCGGCGTTTCAATATTCCCGACCGGGGCGAACTCGCTGTGGGCAAGGCTGCGGATCTCGTTGTTTTTGATCCCGATACGGTGGCTGCAAGATCTACTTTTGAAAACCCCACGCTGCCGCCAGTCGGTATTTCGCATGTTATTGTCAATGGTCAGTCTGTCATTGCTAATGGGGAACCCACAGGTGCGTTGCCCGGCCAGGTGCTGCGCCGAGCGTGATTTCGAACTATGCCTATTCAAGTGAAAATTTGCGATACTCCCGACGATGTGGCCCGCGCCGCCGCATCGGAAATTGCCGCGCTTATTCGCCAGAAGCCAGATGCTGTGCTCGGTTTGGCGACGGGGTCAACGCCGGTGAGGACGTATGCCGAACTCGTGCGAGCAAATCGGGAGGGTCTGAATTTTTCGCGCTTGACCACCTTTAATCTCGATGAGTATTGGGGGCTTGATGGCACGTATCCGCAGAGTTATCGCTATTTTATGAATCACACGTTTTTTGCGAGTACGGATATCCAACTGTGGAATACGCATGTACCCAATGGCATGGCAGTGGATGCCGATCTCGAGTGCGAGGCTTTTGAAACTAAGATACGGGCGTGTGGCGGTGTGGATTTGTGGTTGCTCGGCATTGGTCGCAATGGGCATATTGCTTTTAATGAGCCCGGCAGCGGGTCCGATTCTCGCACCCGTCTGGTCGATTTGACCGAGAGCACGATTGCGGCGAATAGTCGCTTTTTTGATCGTCTCGAAGATGTGCCCAAACAGGCACTCACCGCAGGGATTGCGACGATTTGCGAGGCGAAACGCATTCTCCTTCTGGCGACGGGTAAGGATAAGGCGAGAGCGATTGCCCGCGCTGTTCATGATGCCCAACATCCGGCCTGTCCGGCGAGTTTTTTACAGACACATTCAGATTGTACGTTTATTTTAGATAGAGAGGCGGCATCGGTGGTTAGTCCTGTTCTTAATCCGTAATTTTTAATTAAACAGAAAGGTTTACCATGAAAAAAACCCTCGCCGTGCTTGAAGGCGATGGCATTGGGCCAGAGATTATGCGCGAAGGGATTAAAGCTCTTCGCACGATTGAAAAAAAGTTCGATCACGAATTTGTGCTGGAATACGCGCCTTTTGGTGCGGCGTCGTATTTTGACGAGGGCAGTCCATTTCCCGATGAGACAAAAGCCCTGTGTGATCGGGCAGACGCGATTATCAAAGGTCCGGTGGGGCTTTCCATTGAAGAGACGAAGAAAATTCCACAGGAGTCGCGCCCAGAACTCGGTGCTATTCTGCCTTTGCGAAAGCGTTTTAATACGTATGCCAATTATCGCCCGGTCAGGCTGCCCAAGTCCCTCGCGTCATTTTCACCCCTGCGCGATAGCGTCGTCGGAGAGGGCATTGATATTCTCATGATTCGGGAACTGGTTGGTGGTATTTATTTTGGTGAGAAAGAAGAAGGTACTGCCACGGGTATGAAATACGCGCGTGATGATTGTGTTTATACCGAAGAGCAGGTGCGCGCTATTGGAAAGATTGCGTTTGATGAAGCCCGACGCCTCGGCACCAAGATGACCCATGTTCACAAATCCAATGTGCTGGCGACATCCCGGCTTTGGGATGCGATTATCGAAGATATGGCAAGAGAATACGACGATGTCGAGTGCGTCTCAATTATCGTTGACAACGCGGCTTTTCAACTTGTCAAAAATCCCACGCAATTCAACGGGGTTATGCTTTTGGAAAATATGCAGGGCGATATTCTCACCGATCAGGCAGGTGGTTTGCTCGGTTCTCTCGGTCTGATGCCTTCGGCGTGTATGGGACCTGAAAAGGGCTATGTGGAACCGGCGCACGGCTCGGCACCCGATATCGCGGGGCAAAATATCGCCAATCCCTATTCGATGATTGGCAGTATTGCATTTCTGCTGGATAAATGTCTGGGTCTCAAAGAGGAGTCCGACGCTTTGTGGAACGCTATGTTTGATATTCTCGAAAGAGGATATGCCACTTCTGAGCTTGCCTCGGAAATAACCGATCCGAAAAATGTTCTATCGACCAGTGATTTTGGCGATATGGTCGTCGATATTTTAAGTCGTTAAAGGAGATTTTCCATGAGCAATATCATCGCTTTTATTGGTACCTATACCCGCACTGGTAGCAAAGGCATTTACATTCACCGATTCAATACCGAGACCGGTGAACTCGCCCCGGCTAATAGCATCGAGAGTGAGAATCCGACATTTCTCGCCATTCATCCCAATGGACGATTTCTCTATGCAGTCAATGAAATTAGTGAATACAATGGCGAGAGCGCCGGGGCGATTAGCGCGTTTGCTATTGATGCAGAAGCCGCAGATCTCACATTTATCAACCGGCAATCGACAAGGGGTACTGGTCCCTGCCATTTGAATATCGATGCAACGGGTCGTTATGCTGTTGTGGCAAATTACGGCGGGGGTAGTACCTGTATGTTGCCCATTGGGGAAGACGGCGCGTTGGGCGAGGCGTCGGATTTTATTCAGCACGAGGGCGGTAGTGTCAATCCGCAACGGCAGCAAGGTCCCCACGCCCATTCTGCGAATATTTCGCCGGATAACAAACGCGTTTATGTTGCCGATCTCGGTTTGGACAAGGTGTTGATTTTTGAGCTCGATCTCGAAAATGGCAAACTCGTTGCAAATGACCCGCCGTCTGTATCTGTCGCGCCGGGCCAGGGTCCGCGCCATTTTGCTTTTCACCCCGGGGGACAATACGCCTATCTGATCAACGAAATTGGCAATACCGTCAATGCGTATGCCTATGATGCAGAGACCGGTGCGTTAACCGAGTTGCAATCCATCGCCACATTGCCCGGCAATTTTTCAGATACGAGCCATACGGCGGATATTCACGTTTCGTCTGATGACCTGTTTGTGTATGGATCAAATCGCGGTCACGATAGTGTCGCCATTTTTGCGGTTGATGAGTCCAGCGGTCATTTGACGCTGGTCGATATTCATTCCACTGGTGGACAAACGCCTCGCAATATCGCGCTTTCGCCCGATAGCAACTACTTGCTCGCAGAGAATCAGAGTAGCGATACGATTGTGTCTTTCGCCATTGATCGAGAGACCGGAAAGTTGACAGAGACAGGGCATGTCGTGGAAGTGCCCATGCCCGTTTGTCTGAAGTTTTTGGGATAGAAGGAGTATTTCCTATGTCCAGTGATCGTCCAAATGTGCTTTTGATTATGACGGATCAGCAACCGGTATCGACTATCGGTTGTTATGGCAATTCGGTTGTAAAAACACCCGCGCAAGACCGCCTGGCACGCGAGGGCATGCGTTTTGACAATTTTTATATTGCGGCGTTTGCGTGTACGCCGTCTCGAGCGACGTATTTGACCGGTCGCTATACGCACAACCACGGGGTGATGGTCAACGATGTGGAATTGGATGATGCGTTGCCGTCAATAGGCAATACATTTCGCGATGCGGGTTATCAAACCGCGTGGATTGGCAAGTGGCATTTGGGAGGGCAGATGTATCGCGGGATTGCGGGACGCGGTCCGTTTGACAATTGCTGGGTAAAGAAGCGGGTAGATAGCACACGCGATTTTGAATTTGTGCAAGTGGAGGGCGGCACGGGCGAAGATGTCCCCCGCAGTGGATTTGATCACTGGGTTGGGGGATGGAATCATTTCAAAGCGTATTTGCAGACGACCGATTTGCCCGATGAGGTTAAAAATTTGCCCCGCGTGGGCAATCATCAGGCAGCGCCGAGTGCCCCAGACCGGGAGCACAGCGTGAGTTTGTTGGGGGAGGATCACCACATGGCGCACTTTTTTGCCGATGAGATGGTGTCGTTTCTCAATGCAAATCGGGACAATCCATTCTGTGCGGTGTTGTCTTTTTACGGACCGCATTTGCCTGTCTGTCCGCCCGAACCGTGGGATTCGATGTACGATTTGGACGATGTAGCCTTGCCCGATAATTACGACGCGCCATTGGAGGACAAGCCGCGTTTTCAATCGGGTCATGATCGCACTTATGTGCGCGATATCTGGTCAAGAGATGAGGTTCGGGACTATATTCGGCGTTATTGGGGATATGTGAGTTATATCGATGCACAAATCGAGAGGGTGCTCAACGCGCTGGATGCCAATGGGCAGGCGGAGAATACGATTGTGATGTTTGTGTCGGATCACGGCGATATGGTGGGGCAGTTTGGCATGGTGTATAAGTTGACGTATTGTGGCTATGATACGTTGATGAAGGTGCCGTGTTTGGTGCGGTGGCCCGGGCGAATTGAAGCGGGGTCTGTGAACACTTCTTTGAATAGCAGTGTGGATGTGATGCCCACGCTGCTGGATCTGGCGGGTGTGGATATTCCCGAGAGGGTAGATGGCGAGAGTATGGGCGGTATTTTGAGGGGGGAGCGCGATGTCGTGCGTGAGGAGATTTTTACGGATTTGATGAATCGAGGCGTGATGCTCAGGCAGGGAGCGTGGAAATTTGTGCTGAATTGGAAGCCTTCAGATGGCGAGCGCGATTTGGACGAGCTTTACAATTTGGCGGATGATCCCCATGAGGAACACAATCTGGCGTATCGAGATCGCGCGCGTGCCGCATCAATGCGAGACCGCATTCTGAGTTGGTTGGAGGAGACGGGGCATCCGTATGTAAATACTATCAGGGAACTGGCACTTCGAGAACCAGCCTGAATTGAAAAGGGTTGTCATCGCGCGATGGCGACCCTTTTTGGCGTTTATATAACTTACCACGAATGCACCATGTGGCCGTTGCCGGGGAAGTAGATGTGATCCACGAGTGTGGAAAGGCCAACGCCGAGGGTGTAGCCGATCAAGAGGCCGATGAAGAAGGGTTGCAAATTGCGGTAGAGCCGAATGCCGCCGATACGCAGTACGATGGATTTGAATGCCCATACGAGAAAGACGGTGAAGGCTGTGACTCTGACGGGATAGACATATCCCACTGTAAATCCCACCGGATGGAGAGGCCACCACGCAAAGCGCAGGCGCATGAGGCTCAAAAACAGGGTGCCGAGCGCGCCCGCGGCGAGGAATTGCCATTCAACGCGACCAAAAGAGGTCGGCTCTGATGCCCAGGAGACAACGCGGTCAAACATGCGCTGGCTGTATCCGCCGAATACAAAGACGTGGCGGATGTTGGCGGCACCGGTCGCGCCGTAACAGAGGTTGAGGGTATAGATAATTGAGATGGCAAAGCCGACGATAAAGGCGAGCATTAAGGCCGCGACCATGCGATTGCGCGGCCAGCGAAATACGTCGTGGATTTTGGCGGTGTGAGTTAGAGATGGGAGGATGTATTCGCGGTGGCTTTCCACGCTGTTGGCCGATAGTGCCATGCCGACGTGGTCGGGGGTTTGCACGGTTGTGCCGAGCGCGGCAGCGGCGAGTTCCTGGGTTCGCAGTGGGGTTTCGACATATACGAGGCCGGTTTCCGCGACGATTTTGGCCAGGCCGATGAAGTAGATCAAGAGCAGGCTCAGTTGTATTGCAATGCCCAGCAGGGAAATGCCCAGTGCGTACATCCAGGCACTGGCATAGATGAGCGAGATGATCAAGCCGATCACAGCCGTGCGGTAAGACAGGAGTTCGGTTTTGTCCTGGGCATCGGGTTGCCAGAGTGCGCGGATGACGGTTCCAATATGTTGCCGTGCCATGAAGAGGCCAAACAGGGCAAACGCGATGAAGCCACCGACTTGTTGTAGCAATAGGCCGCTGCCAAAGTCTCTGCCCACTGTGATGCCAAAGCGGTTTAATGCGCCGATTTCGATAAGCGAGAGTACGTGAAATAACCAGATGGAGAGCAGGACTTCGAGGTTGGTGAGATACCCAAAGGCCGTCATGACAAAGTTGAATTTGATTTGGAGTGGGGGAAAGTCGTGCCCAAATGAGATGGTGGTGCTATGGGTGGGACCAATGGGAATGATTGGGAGATTGTGCCAGAAGAGGGGCAGGATATTCCAGGATAAGATGAATAAGCCGATGCCAAATCCCGTCCAGAACAATTTGTTTTTCAAAAATCCGATTTGTCCCGACGCTGTATCCTGAATCATCAGTATGGGCAATTGTGCGAGGGGAAAGGTGATGCGTTCGTGTTCGACCCATTGTTTGCGCAAGATGACGGTGATACACAAACAGGCGATAAATAGCGCGAAGAAAAATGTGAACCACCAGAAGAGCGGCGCGGCCCAGACGTGATAGGGGGTGGAAAGATGCGCTGGCAATCCCTCCCACAAATAGGTGATGTCACCCGCGCGATTGCTGGGTACAGCCCAGGGTTGGATGTGTTCGTGGGTAAATTCCGCCCATCGGTTTTCCGGCGTGGCTTTGTAATAGGGGCTGGCGAGAACGGCGATCAGGCGGCCTGCGACGTTTTTGGTGGGAAAAACACTGCCAATAAATCCCATGCATAGGATGAGGCCCAATTCATGCGGGCGAAGCATCCAGTTTTTCCGGATTCTTTTGAGCAGGGGATTGATCAGGAAGATGAGGAGAAAAGGCAGCCACAATGACATGGGCATGTGGCCCAGAGATACGCGGGATGCGCGAAGGCGATAGGTCGTGTCGGTGGCGAAATAGCAGATAATAATGGTCAGGATCAGGCCAACGATAATGGCGCGGGTGGTGATGTGTGACGCGGGGTCAGGCTGTGACGCGGGATTGGGTAAGCTCATGCATTTCTTTCAGTTGGGGTGAAGGGTGAAGTGTGGAGCGGTGTACAACTGGTCGCAGTCCAGACCAGTTCACGGTGAAGTGAAAGGCAATTGTCATCGCGGCATGGTGTTGAGCCGCGATCCAGTGGGGGTGTTGGGTGGACTTCTAACTTCTTACTTCTAACTTTTAATATAAGGAGGGTATCATGCCATTTCAAGTTTTTGACTATCGCAAAGATATTACCAATATGCTGGTGACACCCCAGATTCGTTCGCGATTTTTGAAGATGGAGGTGGGGCAGTTCAATCAGAGCCATACGCATGATTTGGGGCAGGAGATCTTTCTGATTTTACAAGGGCAGGCAGAGTTTGATATCGAAGGGCACAAGGAAGTGTTGGGTCCGGGACAGATGTGTATTGCTCTGACAGATGAGGCGCATACGGTACGCAATGTGGGCGATGACGAGGTGATTATGTATTTGTCGGTGACGCCACATATTTTGCCTACGCATACTTATTGGACGGCAGGGGGAGAGAAGGAGCCACCGCGATTTGCGAACTCTTCTTCTTATGATCAGGAGCTGGATTTGAGCGTTGATTCAGACGCAAGAGCAGATGAACACTTGCAATCTGTGGAAGATTTTGTTGCGTGTGTAGAGGAGACAGCAGAGACGCAGCGCGCGCAGGTTGCAGCTTTTAAGAAGGCATTTGCAGAGGGCGATATAGATGCCGCATTCAAAGCGCGAGATGAGATGTGGGACGCGCTGTATCCGATGTTTAAGGCCGTTCACGAGTTGGCGGGTGTGTGGAATGCTTTCGCGCATCGGACGGTAGATTAGTCGGGAAAAGGATTTTCCTCTTACAGAAAGGACGCAAATATGGGCAAATTTAGAGTGGCTTGTCATTTGATTCAGTTTCGGGGTGAGCAGCACGAAAATCCCGAGAAGGTGTTGGCAGAAGTGGCCGAGGCCGGGTGGGATGGGGTTGAGGGGTTGAAGATTGATAGCGGCGATGATCTGGTTTATAAAGCCAATCTGGCGAGGAAGAATGGTTTGCATCTGGTCAATGTGGGGGGACCGACTCCGCTCGATCGGGTTCGGTACAATATCGCTTTGGGCAATGATGCGGCAGAGGTGCCGTCGTGTCGTCGTGCGATGTGGGGTGGCGATGATCCGAGCGATGAAGATGTTGAAAATGCGGCTCGCTCGCTCGATGAGGTGCTGGCATATTGCAAGGCGCACAATGTGAAGGGTTTTCACCACGCACACATGCGGACGCTGATCGAGACGGTTGAGGATGCCGAAAGATTGATGACGGCTGCGCCCGATTTGTGGTTGCTCTACGATACGGGACATATGCTGGCGGCGGGTAGCGATCCGATGCAGGTTTTTGAACGCGATGTGTTGCGGAATCGGATCGGACATGTGCATTTGAAGGATGTGCATGCCAATGATCCCGCGACGTGGAATCACCGCACGGGGCAGTTTAATGAGGAAGCGCGATTTGCAGAACTCGGTGCGGGGAATATGGGGTTTGACGCGCGGGCGGCGTTGGAGAAATTGGAAGAAGTGGGCTACGATGGGTGGGTGTCTGTAGAGCTCGACCGCCCGTATCCTCCCAAACCCCCGGCAGAAGCGGCAAAGTCTAACCGCGATTATCTGCGAAGCATAGGATATTGACACGCGTCTATACTACGTTGGACAATCCGCCATCAAGGTTAATCGCCGTGCCTGTAATGAAAGAAGCGCATTCCGAAGCAAGAAAGACGACAAGAGCTCCGGCATCAGAAGGTTCACCTAAACGTCCTAACGGATGCTCTTCAGCCCGCTCAATCCAATACTCCTCTAAAGTGCCACGAGAACCTTCCGCTTTCCAGGCGCGTTCTCCTTGCGCGCTCTTGATAGAAGTCAAGCACACGGTGTTTACGAGGATATTGTAAGGCAATAGTTCCTTAGATAGTGCTTTGGTCATCGCTATCCCCGCTGCGCGACTCACGGAGGTTGGATAAGAAGCTGCTCCAGGCTGTTTGCCCCCCGGATGCGTGATGTTGATAATCCGTCCTCCGCCGACAAGTTTCATCTGAGGAATGACCAGGCGCGCACAACGCACAGCCCCCATCAGTTTCAGATCTAAATCCGCATACCAATCATCGTCGATCAGCTCATCGAAGGCGCCCGTGGCAGACCGGCCGGCGCTGTTGACCAGGATGTCAATCCGTCCGAAATGCTGGACCGCTCTGTCGATGAAGTTCGTTAGCGTTTCCGGTTTGGTCACGTCAGCAGAGATAGCAAGGATATCACCACCAGTCAACGCACGAAGTTCCTCCGCTGCCTGCTGCAAGACATCATCGCGTCGCGCACAAATCGCGACCTTCGCTCCCTCTTCCAAGAACCGCAATGCGATTCCCTTGCCGATTCCCTCGCTGCCGCCCGTAATAACCGCAACTTTTCCTCTCAATCCAAGGTCCATATCAATTCTCCTCAAGCGAGTTTATATCCGTGGTTTGTCCTGGAGATTTTTTGGTGGTTTTAGTGGATTTTGGTTGTATTATATACGACATTTGGGTGACTTGTGCAAATATCGGAATGCGTGAGGGCAGAGTGAAATGAAATTTCGGACGCTGGGAAAGACGGGGTTGCAGGTCTCGGAAATCGGTTTTGGCGCGGCGCAGATCGGAAATCCATCGCTGCGGGAATCGCAGGTCGAAGCGGTGCTGAACAAGGTGCTCGATTTGGGTATCGCATTTATCGATACGGCTGCGATGTATGGCGATAGCGAAGAGCGGATCGGGAAGTTTATCGCCCATCGGCAGGACGAGTTTGTTCTGGCGACAAAGTGCGGCGATTATCGGGTGATCAATGGTGGTAAGCGCGAGATTGTGAAGGATTATTCGCCCGAGGGTATTTTGAAGACGATTGATACGAGTCGATCAAAGCTGAAGATGGATGTGATCGATATTGTGCAGTTTCACGGGTTGCCGGGAGAAGCGGACGATTGGAACGCGGCGTTTGATGCGTTGTTGGAGGCAAAGGATAGGGGATGGACGAAGTTTATCGGTGTATCGGCTGATGGATCGGCAGCGGCTGAGGCGGCGAAGAGGTGGGATTTGGATACGCAGGAATTTACGTACAATGTGTTGTTCCAGGATTCTGCTGAAAATTTGATGCCCACTTTGCGCGATCGGGATATGGGGACGATTATCAAGCGTCCGATTGCCAACGGGGTATATCTCAGATCCGAGCGTCCAGACGGTTCGTATATGGGCGATCCGTGGAATCGGGCACAGCAGATACCGTTGCGGGAATTGGCGGGCGATATGCCGCTGATTGAATTTGCGTTGCGTTTTACGCTGTCTCACGAAGATGTGTGTACTGCGATTGTGGGATCGACCAACATGGATCATCTTGCGGAGAATGTGAAAATTTCAGATGGAGAAGTATTACCCGAAGATGTGCTGGACAAAACAAAGCGGGTTTTTCAGTCGTTGTTTGGGTGATAGCGGATAACCGAAAACTAACCACTAACAAAGGAGTTTATTTTGAAACCCAATAGAATTAGAGAAAAATTGGATGCGGGCGAACCCACTATTGGCACGCGCATTCATTCGAGTTGGCCGGCGATCGTCGAGGCGATTGGGCATACGGGACTTTACGACTATGTCGAGTACGTTGGTGAATACGGTACGTTTGACCTCTACGATCTGGACAATATGTGCCGTGCAGCCGAGTTGTACAATATGGGCATGATGTTCAAAATTGACCGTAGCCATCAGCACTATTTGTCGCAAAGGGCGATAGGGTCTGGTTTTGGGAGTATTTTGTTTACGGATTGTCGCACAGAAGAAGACGCCAAAGCGTGTGTGCGCGTTACGCTTCCAGATACGCCGGAAGATGGCGGTTTGTACAGTGTGTACACGCGGCGCAACACGTATATGGGATATGGCGGGGGGGCTGATTATGTCAAAGCCATGCGGGAGACGGTTGTCGTTTTGATGATTGAAAAGAAGGAGGCGGTGGAAAATATAGAGGCGATTCTATCGGTTCCGGGCGTGGATATGGTGCAATGGGGGCCTTCGGATTATTCGATGAGTGTTGGCAAGGCGGGGCAGCGGGGTGATCCTGCTGTGGCAGATGCGAAGAATGAGGTGTTTAAGACTGCGCTGAGTATGGGTGTGCATCCTCGCGCAGAGATTATGTCTCCCGATGAGGCGAAGGAATATCTCGATATGGGTGTGCGGCATTTCAATATCGGGGTGGATATCTCAATTTTGCATTCGTGGTGGCGAAACAGCGGCGACGAGTTGAGAAAAGCGATGGAGGGTGCGTGAGCTAAAGAAGCTGTAGTAGAAATAGCCGCCGAGGTTCAGGTCTCGGCGGCTATTTTTTTAAGTGAGGAGTTCATGCACGGCTTCTGAGGGACGGGCAATGACTGCACGGTCCCCGCGAATACACACGGGGCGATTCATGACTTCGGGGTGTTCCAGGAGCAAATCGATGAGTGCATCGGGCGTATTGTAGTCATCCATGTCGCGTCCTAAGTCTTCAAAAGAACTGGGGTGAATCAGGTCTTTGGGTTCACCGGGCAGGAGTGCGAGAAATTTTCTCAGGTCCTGTTCGCTCAATGGTGTTTTTAAATATTCAATCACGTCGAACTCGACGTTGTCGGCGCGCAAAATGTCCATTGCGCCATTGGATTTGCTTCAGTTGGGGTTGTGGTAGATGGTGATTTTTGACATGTCAAATCTCCTTTTTGTTAAATCCGCCAGCGTTTCCAGAGGTCATCGGGAATTTCATCTCGGAATGTCTCCTGGTCTTTATGAGGCAGGCGGGCGAAAAGGCCATAGCGGATGTTGTTGCTGGTGTTTTGAGAGGTTGCGTGCAGGATGTTGCAGTGCCAGAAGACTCTGTTCGGGTGTAAGAGCCATATTAACCCCGCTCTTTCAAGTCGTAAATAGCGATCATGTAGGGATGGTCGCGGTCGAGATGTGTGAGGGTGTCGGGGTTTTCAACGCGGCCGGCAGGGCGGATGTTTTCGCCTGTTATGCCGGCGGCATCGTCTCCGAGGTCTTTGCGACAGGCGTCAATTTGCGCCATGAGGTTCTGCACAATGTCGGGGTGTTGATCACTGATGTCATTGGTTTCACCGATGTCGGCTTCGAGGTCGTAAAGTTCCTGGATTTCCTGATCGTCTTTGCGGATGTGGAGTTTCCATTTGCCGCTCCGCACGGCTTCGATGCTGTTGCGTTTGTAGTAAAAGAAGGATTTGTGTTGCGATGTCGCGCCTTCTTCTGCGAACATGAGCGCGCGGATGTCTTTGCCGTCGATGATGCGGTCGGTAGGCACTTCTGCACCGCCGAGGGCTGCAAGCGTGGGATAAAAGTCCATGGATAATGTCAGTTCGTTGCACACTTCGCTCGCGGGAATTTTGCCGGGCCATCGCATAAGGCACGGCACGCGCTGGCCGCCTTCCCATGTGGTGCCTTTGGTGGCGCGCAAAGGGCTGTTGCTGCCGCCTTCGTCTCGGGCGCGAGAGCCGTTGTCGCTGGTGAAGATGACAAGGGTGTTGTCGTCAAGTCCCAGAGATTTGAGTTCGTCGAAAATGACGGCGGCCGCCCAGTCAATGCAGGCGACTGCTGCACCATATACGCCGTTTTCAGATTCGCGGACAAAGGCTTCGGGGGGATAGTGGGGCAGGTGGACGTGCATGTGGGCGAGGTAGAGAAAGAAGGGCTGGTCTTTGTTGTCGCGCATGAAGCGGACGCTTTCTTCGACGTAGCGTTCGGTGATGCCGCGCTGGTCGGGTTGTGCCTGGATGACTTCCTCGTCGCGCAATAAGGGCAGAGGTGGATTGTGGTCGTCTTCTTTTTGTATCCCCATGTCGTTGCTATATGGAATGCCGTAATAGCTGTCGAATCCGTGACGAGTGGGCAGAAATTCTCGCTGGTCTCCGCAGTGCCATTTGCCGACAATTTTGGTGGCGTAACCTTTGTTCTTTAGGAGTTTGGCGATGGTGATTTCGCTGGAATTTAATCCCACACCCTGGCCGGGAAAGAGGACCCAGCGCCCGTCGAAAGAGCCAAAGCCAATGCGCGGGGGATAACAGCCCGTGAGCATGGCTCCTCGAGAGGGCGAACACACGGGAGATGCCATGTAGAAGTCGGTGAATTTGATGCCTTCTGCAGCCATTTTGTCGAGTGCTGGTGTTTTGTTAATTTTAGAGCCGTAACTGCCGAGGTCACCGTAGCCGAGGTCGTCACAGTTGATCAAGATGATGTTGGGTTGCATGCGTCTCCTTTCGATGATTGCGCCGAGCCTACTCCGAATTTTTAGATACACACTATACGCAGTTCTATCAATTGATGCAAGTTTTGAAGTTACGCGGGAATTATAAAGGAACGGCAAAATAGCTCTTTTCTTACTTGCTATTTTATGTCTTTTAGGCCATAATTAAATATGGAAAAGGAGCATAAACTATGGCAAATACAATAAAAAAAAGTAGTGGTAATATTTTTGCCGATCTCAATGTCGAAGATTCAGATGGTATGCAGGCAAAAGCCAAACTCGCGGTGGCCATTCTCAGGCTTATCGAGGAACGAAGGCTAACACAAATTGAAGCAGCCCAAATTCTCGGCACCGATCAGTCTTACATCTCAAAACTGAAACAAGGCCGTGAACTTCGACGATTTACTTTTGATCGTTTGATGGGCTGGCTCACCAAACTGGATCAAAATGTTACCTTGACCGTAAAGCAGAAACCCAAAAATCAAAAAGATGGATATATCCAGGTCGCTGTTTTCTAATTTCAGTAGATTAATGAGGCTATGTATGCGAAAAATAACCAACACATACTTGAAACTAAAAGTGGTTTGTACTCAATTGCCCGGTACGCGGTTTGAAGATCCATATAGTCATGATCCCGAAATTAAAGAACCTGTTTACCTCGGCATACAGTGTGGCAAAGAGGTTGTTGAACAGGTTCCTGCAGATCGCCGCGAGGTCGTATTTTTTCCCGAGTTCAGGGTTGGTGAGAAACCCGATGGTTCGCCCAATTTTCTGGGTCCTTATGCACAGGGTAGGCCCGCGGATCGCTTTTTTTATCTTTCCTGGGGTGTGGTGCAAAATTCGGGTGATTTTGAGATGTTTCGGCGGCTCAAAATTCGCCTTGGGCATCTCGATTGGGCGCAGGTTAATCGGGCGCTTGAATCGGGTGATCCCATTGTTGTAAGGTTAAAATTGACGGATGATCGCGGTGGTCCACTTTGCGCTACGCCGTGCGCTTCTCATATTACCTGGCAAAAGGAGACATAAATGGCTGTTGAATCCAGAGAGTTGAAATTTATTGCGACCGAAGAAAAGGGTGATGTGTCGGCTTTGTACGCGCGACCGCGCGGGGCAAAGGCATTATTGGTGTTGGGGCACGGGTCGGGGACGAATATGCGGCATCGTTTTATCAAACAGCCCGTAAAACCCTCACCCTTCAGGTGTGGGCCGCATGGCGAAGGGCTTCTGGTTTTATGGTGTGGTGCTTTAGCATTGGGCATATCGCTCAAGGCGATATGGGCGGTGGAGCGGTGTACAAGTGCGCCAGCACTTCATCATTGTGATTCGTCCGTTAATTCTACGAAAAATAGCTTGACAAAATATGCTCATAAGTATATATTTTTATTATGCTTAAGTCCTTCAAATACAGACTGCGCCCAACGAAAAAGCAAGAGAAAATCTTGCTGGCACATATTGAAGAATGTCGCTTGCTATATAACCAGCTTGTCTGTGCGAGAGTCCAAGCATGGCAAAAGAATAAAGAAAGTTTGTCTCGTTATGAACAGACCAAAACAATACCATTGCTGAAGCAGCAGCATCTTGCATTCAAGCAAGTATATAGTCAGGTATTGCAACAGGTGTCCACAAGAGTAGATTGGGCATTCAAAGCATTCTTTCGTCGTCTCAAAGAGCGTGCAAAGACGGGCGAGAAAGCAGGCTTTCCCAGATACAAGGGTCAAAATCGCTATGATTCTATCACCTATCCTCAGTTTTCCAATGGATGCCGATTGGACGATAAGGGCTTGCGATTAGGCAAAATAGGCTGTATTCGCATTGTCCAGCACAGGCCACTTGAGGGTATGCCTAAGTCTTGCACCGTCACGCGCACAGCCACGGGCAAGTGGTTCGCTACTATCTCTTGCGATATAGGCGACATAAGTAAGAAAGCAGACGCTGGCTCTGCCGTTGGCATTGACGTGGGTCTCAATTCCTTTGCTATCACCAGTGACGGACAGACAATAGCCAACCAGCGATTCTTTAGAAAAGAGCAAAAAACGCTTGCCAAAGCACAGCACAAATGGGACGCGGTGAAAAAAAGACCTAAGACCGACGCCGTAAGAGAAAAGCGTCGTAAAGTCATTGCCAGAGTGCATGAGCGTATCCGTAATAAGCGATATAACTTTGCCCATCAAGAATCAAGAAAAATTGTCAATCGTCACGGCTTCATAGCCGTCGAGAAATTGAAAGTAAAAAAGATGCAAAAGAACAGGCGATTGTCTAAATCAATAGCAGACGTAGCATGGTCACTGTTTCGGCACTGTCTCGAATACAAAGCGGAAGAGGCTGGTATTGGATTCAAGGCTGTCAATCCTGAATACACCTCACAAGATTGCTCGGCATGCGGACATAGAGAGAAAAAAGCACTCTCTGATCGTGTACACAATTGCAAGGCGTGTGGCTATACAGCAGACAGAGACCTCAATGCTGCCATAAACATTTTGACGTTGGGGCTACAACGTCAGGCGACCTAACCGCCAAGAAGCCCAACTGCTCTATCGTTGGGAGTAGTCACGCAGGAACTGAGCGATGCGTTGAATGATGTAGGGATTGCGACTTTGCGCTTCAATTATCCCTATTCCGAGAGGGGCGGTGGTGGTATGGATGGCGAGAAGGTGCGGTTGGCTACTGTGCGTGCGGCTATAGAGATGGGGATGAAGCAGGCGCGCGGGTTGCCGGTTTTTGCTGGCGGGCATTCGATGAGCGGGCGGATGGTATCGATGGCTTGTGCCGAAGAACCTGTTGACGGGCTGGAGGGTATTGTGTTTTTCGCTTTTCCGCTGTATTCGAGTAAGCCAAGTACAGAGCGCGCCGAGCATTTGAGGGATGTACGCGTGCCGATGCTGTTTTTATCGGGTCAGCGGGATAAGATGGCGAATTTAGAACTGTTGCAGCCGGTGGTGGATAATCTGAAGAATGCGACGCTTCATGTGGTGGATACCGCGGATCACGGTTTTAAGATCCTGAAACGGCGCAATACCGATGAACCCGTGATGGAAGAGGTGGCACGAGTTGCGTACGGATGGATGTCGAGGTAGAGGCGGGTCGGCTTTGTTATGGAAAAAGCGCAAAATACACAGGGGCGCGTCATATCTCTGTTTATGAAGATAGAGAAGGGGTTGCCTTTGTCCAAACCGAGTGATGGTAAATTTTTGCTGCGTGCTCGGTTTGGCATTGAAGGCGATGCGAATGCAGGTGGCGTTGGTCCACGGCAGGTGCTTTTGGTTGCGATGGAGACTCTGCAGGAGTTCAAGTTGCAGCCGGGTGATTTGCGAGAGAATGTCGTCGTCGCGGGGTTGTCGCTGGACGATTTGCCATCGGGTTCGGTGTTGCAACTCGGCGATTCCGCTACAGTTCGGCTGACGTATCATTGCGAGGTGTGCAAGTATATCGGGACGTTGGGAGTGAAGCCGATCCAGTCGTTGGAGAATCAGAGAGGGTTTTTGGCAGTGGTGTTGACCGGCGGTATAGTTTGTGAAGGCGATCCGGTCAGGGTTTTGTCCAGGCGTTATGATCCTGTGTCCGATCGCACCTCTGATCGATTTTTGTGGGTTGTAAAGCAGATTCCCTTTGGGAAGGTGATGACGTATAAGCAGATTGTAGATGTTCTAGGGGTGTCGCATTCGCATTACCGCGTGTTGCCCACCTATATGAAGCGCGTGGCGGGCCAGACGTATCCCCTGCATCGCATTTTGGATTCAAAAGGGTGTTTGACTCCGCATGTGGATAATCAGCGGGTGTTGCTGGAATGCGAGGGTGTTGAGATCAATACAGGGGGGGTGACCGGTACGGGATGGGTGGATGTGTCTGTCTTTGGGTGGGATATCAGCGGGATTTATTATTAAACAGTTCGGGAATATGTTCGGGTGTGACAAATGTGTTGAGTTCGTCGGAGAGGCAATCGATATCGTCTGCTCCTATCCATTGGTAGTTGAAGGTGTAATCGGCGTCGGCGTCCTCTCCTGTGACAACATGAGACCATTGGTCGGGGGTGTTGCGCGAGGCGAGGAGTAGATAGTCATGCCGTTCGACATTGGATTGGATGTAGTATTTGTAATAATGGTGAATGCCGAGTTTGCGAAGGATTTTTAAGCGTCCCAGGCCCGATTCTTCATAGAGTTCGCGATACATAGCTTCTTCTGGTGTTTCGCCCGAATCCAAATTTCCGCCGGAAAAACGCAGGGGCATCGCAGGTGTGTCGTCAAAGTGAAGAGCGAGGAGTTTGTATCCCAAATTATCTGGACGAAGGATGAGGGCAAAGGCTTTGTGTTTCCATGGGGCTTCGGGTTTAGGGGTCAGGTCAACGGCGCATTCAAATGCAGCGCGATAGAGTTCACGGTTGTTCGTGATATAATGAGTTTGCCGCGCTTGTTCTGGAAAAAATAGATCGCGTTCGCGTACTTCGTCGGTTTCTTTAAAATTTTCAAGTGTGTCAATATGTGCCCAGTAAAAGACCATATAGGAATCGGGATAAGGGTAAGCATAATCACCGGGTTTAGGCCCGTCAATGTGCATGTGGATATGGGCAAAAACGTCCATCTGATTTAAACGGGCACCTGTTTCTTCATAGACTTCTCGACGAGCGGCGCGATCAGGCGTTTCACCAGGTTCAACATGGCCGCCGGGCAGGTCCCAGCCGCGCGATTTGAGATGTGTCATGAGCAAGCGATCTCCGTCGAACGCATATACAAATGTTGCGGTAATTAATTCAACGGGCGGGATTTCATCGGAGTACACAACGCGACACTGGTTGGGTTTGGGTAGAGATGGAACGTTTTGTTCTGTGCGGAGAATTGTCATGATTTTTCCTTACGTACGTTTGGGCAATAAACCAAATTATTTTGGGTGTCTCAATATATGGACAGGTAAATACGGGTTTATGATTCATTTTATGGTTTTTTGGGTGATAAATTGCGAGCTTGATTGGTTTGTCAAATAAGTTTCTTGACTGAATCCACTGGACGCCTGCTTAAAACATGCAGGCGTGACGAACGACGGTTGTCATTGCGGCAGGGTTTTAGCCGCAATCCAGTCTATCAGGAAAAATGTTAGCAGATTTTTTTGACAGATCATGATTGATATTTGCAATCCCGCTTGACACGTTCCTGTATTTTTATGATCATGGCTTTACGATAAAATGTCCACTTCATTTTAGAAAGGAAACAAAATGGCAGCAGAAAAACACACGCCGGTGGGGTATGACGATACGCCGATGTTGCCCAATCAACCGTGGCGCGTCCACGATAAGAATCGTCCAGCTCCGCGCGTGGTGACGCCGGGTGCCAATGCAGGTGATGCACCATCGGATGCCGTGGTGCTGTTTGATGGTACAGATTTGTCCAGTTGGCAGAGTCTCGATGGTGGGGATCCGACCTGGACAGTGGAGAATGGGTATGTAGAGGTGAATCCTCGAACGGGGAATATCCGGACAAAAGATGAGTTTGATAGCGCGCAGTTGCACATAGAATTTGCTTGTCCTTCAGAAGTGCGCGGCAGCAGTCAGGGGCGGGGAAATAGCGGTGTGTTTTTGATCGGAAAGTACGAGGTGCAGGTGCTGGATGGATATGACAATCCGACGTATTCCGATGGCACAACAGGCGCGATTTACAGTCAGTTTCCACCGCTGGTGAATGCGACGCGCCCACCGGGTGAGTGGCAGGCTTATGATATTGTTTTTGAAACACCGGAATACGATGGCGATACGCTGGTGAAGCCCGCGTATTTGACGGTGTTTTTGAACGGTGTTGTGCTGCACAACCGCAAAGAGGCTATGGGACCGACCGGGCACAGAAATGTGTCGTCTTATGACACGCCGCACGGGCCTACCGGGCCGTTGATGCTGCAAGATCACGGCGATCCAGTGCGCTATCGCAATATCTGGATCCGTCCATTGACTGATTATGATGAGGGTTAGAGAGGGTCTATTATTGGTGTCATAAATTAAAGAGCCGACCCGGAAATGGATTGGCTCTTTTCAATCTTTCAAAGCCGAGAAAACCAGATGACGGACAAAAAGTTATACGCAACAAAATGCGGCATAGTTCAAAGCCTATTTGTTTTTGTTTTTTGTTTTGGTTTTGCCCTGTCTATCACGCTTCCTTCTTTTGCAAAACAAAGGCCCCAGGTCGCACTGGTGCTCAGTGGGGGAGGCGCGCGTGGAGGGGTACATATCGGCGTGTTGCGCGTGCTCGAGCGCGAAGGCATACCCATTGATTTGATCGTGGGCGCGAGTTATGGCGCTCTGGTGGGAGGATTGTACGCTGCCGGATACTCTGTTGATGATCTCGAACGCATTGTTGTAGAAACAGACTGGTCGGAAATGACCCGCAATAGCCCTGACCGCCGTCTGTTGAATTTGCATCGCAAACCAATAGTTGATCGCCAGATGCTTGCATTGCGCCTTGATAAATTCGATCTAAAATTGCCTTATGGAATTTTTGCCGGAAAAAAAATCCAGCATTTTCTCTATCAATTGACCATTGGCGCAACTTATCGGGCGCGAAACGATTTTGATCGGCTTCCAACGCCTTTTCGCGCAATTGCAACAGATATTGTAGCTGGCGAACAAGTCGTGCTTAAAAATGGCTCGCTCGGCACGGCAATCAGAGCGAGTATTTCTATCCCAGGGATATTTGTGCCAGTGAGTACAGAACAAACCCTTCTCGTAGATGGCGGCATTGTCAATAATCTGCCTGTAGATGTCGCATTAGATGCTGGCGCTGATTTTGTGATTGCCGTGGATTGTGCCACGCCTTTGCGCACTCAAAAGCACGAATTTGAAGATTTTATCGACGTTATCGATCAGGCTGTTAGTTTTCGAATTGAAGAAAAAAAAATGGCACATCGAAAACTCGCCCATGTGTTGATGGTGCCCGATTTAAAAGGATTTGATAGCGGCAATTTTAATCGGTCACATACAGTGATCCCGATTGGTGAAAAAGAAGCCGAAAAACATATAGATGAGATCAGGAAGGCTCTGCAAGAGCACGGAATTTCAAAGCGCGTTGAAAAGTCGAGACCGTCGATATTGCCAGATGATTTTGATTTTAGAACCTGGGCGGATATACCATCGGATATTGTGATTGATCGGGTTCGGATTGAGGGTTTAGAGCGCTACACAAGAGGTATTTCCATTGCACGGTTGGAAAAGTTCATCAATAAGCCGACATCGTTTCGGGAACTGGAAAACGAATCTGGCCGGTTATATGCGACCGGATTATTTCAAACAGTGGATTACCAGGTTCTCTACCATGAAGACTATACCGAATTGGTTTTTCAGGTGCTTGAAACCCATCCCAGTGAGTTGAAAATGGGACTTCGTTACGACAACGATTTTGGAGTTTCGGCATTGGCCGAGCTTGTACATCAAAATGTTTATGACCGCGTAGTAGAGTTTTATTTGCGCGGCCTGTTGGGCACTACTATGAATTTTGCTGAAATGAATTTAATTTTTCGCTCATTTAAGGGCCTGAGTTTTCTCGGGGAGATTCAAGGCTGGAATCAAGATCGGGTGGCTTATATTGATTCTGATGAGCAACCCCAGGATACGTATAATGAGAGGCGTCTTCGCGCGCGATTGGGCATGCAGGTTTTGTTCCACAGTTGGGGAGGTTTCAACGTGGGGTATCAAGTTGAGCATATGCTCATTCGCAATGAGGTCTATTCAATAGACTATGCGTCTGACTATCTACCCGCCTTTTGGTTATCTGCAGGTATTGACACGCGAGACGATGTGTTTATGCCGAGACACGGCGTCTATTTTCAAACCTGGGGGAAATGGGTTCATCGGACATTTTCACACAAGCAGGTGCAAACACAACTCGCGTACTTCGCCAGCCCCCATCCGCAATTGAGTGTGGGCCTCTGGTCTCACGGAGGCTATGTGACACAGCCTGCACCGGCTGATGAAAATTTCTTATTAGGCGGTGCAGGACACTTTAGTAACGCGGCATTGCGCGTTGTCGGTCTCAAACGAGATGAACTGGCAGCTTCCAGGTTCGTATCGGCGGGGATTTCTATTTGGAGCCACCTGAAATTTTGGGAATCCATACCGCGCAGTGCTGTTGGCATTTTCTATCAGGGCGGTCTGTACAGGCCTCCCAAGACGGATCAGCCAAATACCCGTATTCACGGTTTTGGTATTGGTGGTTATATCAACACAAAGATTTTTGGCCCCATTCGCATTGATATTGTGAGCACAGAAAAAAAAGATATCCGGATTTATACCGCAGTCGGATTTGCGTTTTGATGCGTTAAAAAATTTCTGAGGCGATACGCTGGTGAAGCCCGCGTAGATGAAAGGCGGGGGCTGGGGACTGGGGGCTGGTTGGGAGGCTGCCCGCTGAATGCTGAACGCAAGAAGAGCCGATCAGGAAATGGATCGGCTCTTTTTATATTTACTTCAATACTGCGGTGTAAGCGGATGAATGTGATCGAGATCATCGAGATATTGTTGTTCAGATCCCCACAGATCTCTTGCCTGCTGTGCTTTCAACCAAAATTCTGGGAATTGCCAAATAAACGAGATAATCGAAGGGCCATAAGAGGTGTTACAGCGCGTTTTTCTTTTAATAAGTCATGAACTGTCTGACGCGAAACGCCCAGAGCAGAGGCAAGAGAGGTTGGGGTCAAATGATAATCGGTCATGAAATCTTCTCGGAGCATCTCGCCGGGATGCGTTGGCGGGATTTCGCGTTTGTGGATGTTGGGGATAGTCATAATTTTTAATGTAATGCGCCACATGACAGTTGTCAAATTTAAACAAAAAAATATCAGGTTCTTTTCGGTTGACATCACATGGTTTCACTCGTTTTTTTACACGGAGAATTAAAGAGGCATTAGGCTTTTTTGAGGAGCAATAAATATTATGGGTGAATTGCTTCGCGTTGAACATCTTCGGGCTGAGCCGGGGCAGCGCACGGATGGCTATTTGAAGGTGGCCGAGATGCAGGATGGGTCGCCTGTGCGTGTTCCGGTATCCCTGGTCAGTGGTGCTCAGGAAGGTCCAACGTTTTATTTACAGGCGATTAGCGATGGGGATGAGTTAAATGGCATCAGCGTGATTCGGCAGGTGTTGAAGCGGCTGGACCCGACTGTGATGAGCGGGCGGGTTATTGCGGTGTTGATTGTCAATTTCCACGCGTTTCACGCGCATCAGGCATTTAGTCCGGTGGATGAAAAAAAGATGAATCGGTGTTTTCCCGGGCGGAAAGATGGCACGTCGAGCGAGCGCATTGCCTATCGGTTATTTCACAATGCGGTGTTGCAGTCCGATTATTGTGTTGATTTGCACCAGGGGGGGCGCCGACCAATGATTGACGAGGTGCGCGTGCGCGTGGATCGGCGCAAGCGCATTCATCGCGCGTGTATGGAGATGGCTCAGGTGTTTGGCATTGGCTATATTCTCGACCAGCGCGGTCCCGCAGGTCAACTCGCGCGATCTGCACCCGATGAGGGGATCCCGACGATTGACCCCGAACTCGGTGGGTGTCTCGGCTGGGATAGAGAGAGCATTCAAAAGGGTATTACGGGTGTTGAGAATGTGTTGAAGTATTACGGGGTCATACCGGGCGAGCCGTTTATACCCAAGAAGCAAGTGGTGGTGGATGGGTTTTTGACGGTGTTGGCCAATCGAGGGGGATTTATAGAGTTTCACGCGCAACACTACGATCATTTGCAAAAGGGCGATCCCGTTGCAGATATTACCGATCCATTTGGCACTGTGCTCGAGACATTGCGCGCGCCAGAGGAATCGATTTTCTGGTCGGAGAATTTGCTGCCAATGGTATCAAGTGGCGAGATGGTGGCGACTTTGGGGAAGAATATCCGGTATGTCTAAGGGACGTAATGCCATCAAAACTTAAACTTTAACCGAAATTTTGCTGTGCCATTTTCACCAATACCCGCTTCCACTTCAGCCCAATCTACCCGACTGAGATGGGCATCTACATAAGCATCCGCCACGCTATAGAGCACAATTCCAATGGTCGAGAAGAGGTACAGGTTCCGCTCCTGAGTACCTTGATCTTTGATTTGTTTGCGACGCACCACCCATGCGATAGCCGAAGCTACCTCGGCGGTCGCAATTATACTGCCTTTTACGCGCTTGCCATTGTAAAATTGTCCCCAACCAGGCAGCGCGATAGACCGCAAGACCGCACCGCGCACGCGGCGGTCCAATGAGAGAGAATCGGGCTGAGATTCCGCACTCCATGAAGGTGAACTCGCGAAGAAAAGCGCGAAGATGAGTAATAACCCTTTGCCCATTGTGTTTCTCTTATAGGTGAAAGCTCACTCAACCCCTCCGCCATCCATCCCAAGCGGTCAGCAGTCAGCCCGCCCAACCACTCAACCCACCAGTCCCCAGTCCCAACCCACCAGTCCCCAGTCCCCAGCCCCTCGCTTCATCCCACCCTTTCCACATACACGTAATACGCCCCCAGCGAAATGCCGTTCTCATCAGTGAGTTCGGTTTCGAGGCTCGTTTCACCGGCCTGGAGGGTGTAGGTAAAGGCGATGTCTCTGTCTTCTGGGCCGATGGATTGCGCTTGTTCTTCTCCCGCGACTTTGATGTGGGCGGTGCTGACGACAATCGCGTTGCCGCCGTAGTAGGGCGTGAGTTTGCCGGGGATGCCTTCGGTGATGGCTCGGTTTTCTTCGCGGGGCCATCGGCGCAATTCAAAGGTGTAATCACCCGCTTCGGCCACGTCAATTGCCCAGCGACCATTGCATTCCATCCCGCGGCGGATCGCGGCCTGATTCCAGGCCGATTCGCTGTTTTCATTGTGCCAGTCGTGGGTGGTGATCACAGAGACGGGTTCGCGTTCAGAGCCGACGATGATGGGCACGTCTTCGCCAAAGCGTTCGGAGACAAGTGTCCACCAGTCTTCGTAGTGTTGGCGCAGTTCGGCGACGACTTCGGGATGCTGCTCGGCGACATTGTGGCGTTGTTCGCGGTCGATGTCCATGTCGTAGAGTTCTTCGCCGTTGATGAGCCGCCAGCGCTGTGTCATGGTCGCGCATTTGCGCCATTTGATGGGATTTTCCACGCGCTGTGAGTCTGTGACGATTGTGCGGTCGGGCCAGTCGTCCGTGTCTTCGAGAAGGGGTTTGACACTGATGCCATTGATGCGTTCGCGGGCGTCATCGGAGATGGGAACGTCACAGAGGTCGCAAAGGGTGGGCAAGAAGTCGATGTTGGCAATGAGGGTATCGATGTCCCGTCCGCTGGTGTATCCACCCGCGGGCCAGTGAAAAAAGAAGGGTACGCGATGTCCGCCTTCGTATTCCGAGCCTTTTTTTCCGCGTAGTCCAGCGTTGAAGCCATCTGTGACATAGCCATTGCCGTCGAGGTTGCAGCCATTGGCCGTGCCATTATCAGTCATGAAGATGAAGATGGTGTTTTCTTCCAATCCTTTTTCGCGGAGGAAGTCGCGCATGAGGCCGACGTTTTCGTCGATGTTGGTGATCATGCCGTAAAAGCGGTCGCGCTGGCCGGGCAAGCCCTCGCCGTTGTAGAGTTCGCGGTAGTGGTCGGCTATGTTGAAGGGACCGTGCGGCGCGTTGGTGGGGATATAGCAGAAAAAGGGCGTGTCGTCACAGTCTTCGATAAATTTTTTGGCTTCGTCAAACCAGATGTCCGTGCAGTAGCCTCTGAATTTTTCAGGTACGCCATTGCGGAAGTACGTGTCATTGAAATAGGTATTGCCCCAGTAGTCAGGGGTCTGGTGTACGCCGCCGCCGCCGTGGTAAACTACCGTGTCAAAGCCCCGGTTGTGTGGATGAAATGGGTAGTTGTCGCCCAGGTGCCATTTGCCAAACATGCCGGTGCGATATCCCGCTGCTTTGAAAAAATCGGCGATGGTGGTTTCGTCCTGGCGCAATAGCGAGCGTCCGGCAATGGTGTGCCATACGCCTGTGCAGTTGCAATAGCGTCCCGTCATAATGCCCGCTCGGGTGGGCGCGCAGGTGGGGCCGACGTGGTAATTGGTAAAGCGCACGCTTTCGGTATAAAGCTCGTCGAGGTTGGGCGTCTGGATGATGTTGTTGCCGTGACATCCAAGATCGCCATAGCCCTGATCATCGGTAATTACAAAGACTACGTTGGGAGAAGGCATAGATAAACTCCTTATATAAAATGCATGGTGCAGCAAAGCACTGACCACTATTCCGTTTGAGGCAGATTTTGGGATTTCTTCATGAAATTTCTTTGCGCCGCTTACATACCCCAAATATCAATGCGGACACCGTTCACCAGCGCATGGCGATGAAAGATTTTGTCTGTCCATGGGCTGTCGCCGCGGTCGAAAATCACGAGATGGCCCGCCTCTGCCGCGCAACGGTCCATGTAGCCAGCGGTTTGTTCGATTCCCTCGGCGATGGTTTGCTCCAGACTTTTGTGCAGAATTTTGCACTCAATCACGAACCGGCGCGTCCGGTTCCCTTGCGGCCAGACGATGAGCAAGTCCGTGCGCCCCCGGCCCAGGCCGTACTCGCGCTCAATGCGACCGCCGCTGTTTACCACGCGCTGCAGGAACGCTTGTAAGAGCAGTTGCGGGCCAGCCTCCTTGTACTCGAATCGCTCAACCCAATGCTCGGAGTGCTCGCGAAAAAACGCCTGGAAGTCGGTCAGCAACTTGACCACATCCAGGCCGCCATCGGCATCTACATACCAGGCAGTGTCCTGAACGAGACCCGCTTGGGCGAAGTAGTTAAGTTCTCGCGGTACGACTTCCGCGTAAATCGGATTGGCGATATGAAGCGGATCTTCGTGTGCGATCAGACCGAGGTCGCGGACGTACTCGATATCGCGGGCGGAAAAATCGCGCTTGTCACCACCGCTCAGCAGCGGCTCGACCACGCGACGCACGCGGTCCTCCTGCAACTTGTCCGCGAGTTGGTCCAGATGCGTCTCGCGGCGAAGGATGAGTTGCTCCTGCGCCTCAAGGATGTCGTCCTCCGAGATTGGTTGGTCGCGGTCACGTTTGTTCCCAAAGCAGGCTTCGGCGCAGAGCGCGTTCACCAGCCACGGCTGGCCTTGTGATTGCGTCCACACCCTATCCAGAGCTTCTGGCCTGAATGCCTGCCCCGTTTCCGCTGTGTGTTGCGCCAGCAATGACGTGACTTCGGCCCGCGAAAAGTCGCCGAGGCGCAGAGAGGCAGCCTTGATGTTGAACGCGCTGCCGCCAGCGATAATTTCGTTTTGGGAACTCGAATGGATGCGGTAGTCTCGTACGTCGCGCACCCCACACAGGATGACGCTTTGTGGAAAAGCCTCTGGACGGAGGTCATAGCCGGACCGCAACTGGCGCAGTACGGACAGCAGCGTGTCGCCCACCAGCGCGTCGATTTCGTCGATGAGCAGTACCAGCGGCCTCGGGTCGGCTTGCGCCCACTGGATTAAGACCCGTCTGAGCGCGCTATTGGGTCCGGACTGCGTCCAGATATCGAACCATCTCTCATCTACAAAGTCGTCTCTGAGTGTCAACTGAGCGCGCAAGGCCAGTTCGTCTAGAATCGCCCGCGTGGCCTCCTGAATGTTTTCTCGCGCTGCCTGCCCGGCCTCGACATTTGCGTACACGCAGCGGTAGTCCCCTTCGGTGCCGCTGTTCAGCAGATCGCGCAACGCTAAGAGGGCGGATGTCTTGCCCGTTTGCCGCGGTGCGTGTATCGCGAAGTACTTTTGTTGACGGATGAGGGTCAGCATATTTTCGAGGTCCAGGCGGTCCAACGGCGGGATGCTGTAATGTTCCTTGGGGCGGACGGGACCGGTAGTGTTGAAGAAGCGCATGCTACTTTCCTTGGTTTTATGGCGCAGTAAGATCACTCAGGCTAGAAGAGGGGCTACGTATTCGGGTGAATATCTCAAGCAGCGATAGATGACGGGGCGTCCGTTTTCATGGCGATAGGGGTTGATAAACTCCCAGACAATTTCCCCATCTGGCGTGACCTCAAAAAGTCGGGTCTTGCCGCCTTCGCATATCAGGGTATTGCCATTGGGCAGGCGCTGGGCGCCGGAAATGGCCGCGCTGAAGAACGCTTCTTTGGGTTCTGCGACGTATTCCCATTCGATGGTTTCGGTGAGGGGATTGAGTTCAATTACGCGAGAATATCCGCGCAGGGTGCCGTTGTCGAAGATCAGTACATTCCCGTTTGCGAGCATGTGGGGTTTGTGTTGTCCGTCGATGATGCCGGGTCCCCATGCCCAGACAATTTCGCCAGTGTCGTAGTCAATTACGCCGATGACGTCGTTGCTGCGATAGGAGAAGAAGATGTTGCCGGGTTTGAAGCGCGCGTCACCTTCGTTTTTATTGGGCTGGATGAGCTGGAGTGTGTTGTTGTGCGCCCAGTCAAAGGCAAACCGTCCGGTGGCGCGGTCCAGAACGTGTTGCCATGCTTCGGGAGACAGACATGCTTCGAGGTCTTCCAAATGCTCTTCGCCTTTCCACTCCCAGACCAGTTCTTTGTCTCGCGTAATCTCAATCATATACGGGTGGCGCTTGAGTTCAGGTCCCAGGGGCGGGCACATGGTTTCGTTGAGCGTGTGGATGAGCAGATTGCCGTTGTCGCGCACCTGATAGTCGTGGTCGGTGCGACAGCGCACGCGCCAGACGAGTGTGCTATCGGGATCGTATTCAAAAATGCCGACATTGTTGCACTGCGTGACGCCCGAGCGATCGTGGGTGGGCACGAGAAGATGGCCGTTGGGTAGCAATCGACAGTGGGACTGGACGGTGTGCTGCGTGAGGTGCCATTTGTGGGCGGGTTCTCCGTTCATGTCGATGAGGTACACCACGGCTTCTTTGCCGACTTCCCAGTTTGGTTCCGAGAAGGTTTCTGAAAAGAGGGTGTATCCTTCATAAGCTTTGTCGGGTTTGTGTTGTGTGATACCTGACATTTCAAGAGGTCTCCTTAACCAATCCCCATTCCACGCGGTATTCCTCGATGGACTTGCGTTCGGATAGATCTGCTTTGGGTATTTCGTCGGGATTTTTGCCCATGTGTCGCTGGTCAGTGACTTCTGTGGCGAGTTGATAGCGCGTGTCGCTGCTGATGCGAAAGCGGTTGGTGGTGTTTTCGAGAGAGGCGTGCATGAAGTACATGCCAAAAATGACGACATCACCGGCTTGAAATGGCGTGGAGGCCCATTTGATGTCGAGGGTTTCCATGACATCGTAGGGGTCGTTGGAGAACGCGCCCTGGATCAAGTCGTCGTGTGCATCCGATGCGCCGTAGGTATTGCGAAGGCGTTCGAGTTTGTGCGATCCCATGCAGAGGGCGAGTGGTCCCATGTCGAGCGTGATATCGCCCAGAGCTGTCCACATGGTATAGAGATTATTGGTGCCCGCGCCCATATATACAATATCGCAGTGCATCCCCGCATTGCCCCCCGTTCTGATGGCGCGCAGCCATTTGTGATCGAGCGAGCGAGCGGGACCGCCCAAAAAGCGCCCAAAAAAGTCCATTGTGTTTTTACCATCTACAATGTTGAGAAAGCCGGGCCATGTTTTGACCAGGCTGTCTTTGAAGCGCGTGGAGCGATTTTTATCGCCTATGATGGCATTTTCAAGTGCGGATCCCGCGGCGAGCAGGCCCTGACTTTCCATGTGATCGACAATTTCTTTTCGCGCTTTCATGATGTCTTCGCGGTTGTGGAAGTTGCGAATGATGAGATATCCGTCTTCTTCCATTCGCTGTCTCAATGCTTCCGTGTCTGTGAGGATATCGTTGGATTCCCTCGGCGAGAAGATGGTTTCCCCAAATGTGAGTTCTTTCCCGCTCATCCTGACTTTTGTGCCGTCGGGTATTTGAAAAGTAGGCATAATGCGCTCCTTTGTTGTGTTGATGCGTCAGTTTTCATACATCCGTTTCGCTATGGCGATGAGTTCGCGTGCGATACTGGCATTTGCGGGGTCGTCAATGACGTTGCGAAATTCATTCGGATCGTTTTCGAGATCAAAGAGTTCAGAGCGTGCCCAGCTCAGATAATTGAGTTTCCATCGATCTGTGCGGACCATGAGGATTGGCGGTTTGCCCACATACCGATTGTCTCGCGTGAAGACGCCGTGACAAAAATCGTATTCGGAGTAAACGCATTCGCGCGGCTGGTAGATTCGGTTGTCAAACAAAGGGGCAAAACTGCGTCCGTGGATATTTTCCGGGATGGGCAAGTTGCACAATTCGGCGAGTGTGGGATAGATATCCACATGTTCGACGAGGTGATTGTGCGAGGTGTTGGCGTCGATGTCTCCGGGCAGGTGGATGATGAGCGGCACGCAGACCGATTGTTCATACATGTTGTGTTTGGTCCACATGCGATGTGCGCCGGCCATTTCGCCGTGATCGGAGGTATAGACGATGATGGTGTCCTGGTCGAGGCCCAGGTCGTAGAGTGCGTCGAGTACTTTGCCGATGCACGCATCCATCTGGCTGATGTTGCCGTAGTATCCGGCGAGTGCGCGGCCGAGTTCCTCGTCTGTTTGCGTGTACCACCCCCGCTGTTTGGCGCGAATGGAATGGCCTTCAAAGCCGGTTTCAAGCGCGTTGTCACTGCGTTGGGGCAAGGTGAGGGTTTCGGGATGGTAGAGGTCGAAGTATTGCTGCATGGGGACGAGTGGCGTGTGCGGCATGAAGTAGGATGACCAGAGGATAAAGGATTTGTCGGGATCCCTTTTTTCGCGCAAATACCGCACGGTTTCGTCGGCGTAATACGTGTCTTGAAAATAGCGCGCAGACAATTTGGACGGTCGTCCCGAGGTGCCACCTCCACCGCCCTGATCTCGCCGCAGTTCCCGCCATTCTCTATCTGTGAGTGATTTTCGGAAGTCTCCCATTTCCAGGCGATAATCAAATCCGTGTTTTTGCGTTTCATCCACAAAGTGCATTTTGCCTATGGCACCGGTTTGATAGCCGTGTTCGGCAAAGTGATGGGCAATGGTGCGCGTGTCGGGGGATAGGGCATCTTGTAAGATGCGCGCGCCGTGCGTGTGGGGATATTGCGCGGTGATGATCGAGCCGCGTGCGGGCACACAGACGGGAGACTGACAGTAGGCTCTGTTAAAGCGGATGCCAGATGCTGCAATGCGGTCGATATTTGGGGTTTGTACTTCTGCGTGACCATAACATCCCGACGCAGCGGTCTGGTGCTGGTCAGAGCAGAAGAAGAGGATATTGGGACGATGGTTATTCATTATATCAACTCTGCTTTCAGCCGCTCAACATGCGCTGAGACGCCCGGGTCGTCGATGAGATTGTTGTTTTCGAGTGGGTCGGTGTCGAGATCAAAGAGCATGGGTGTGTCGCCAAATCCTTCGATGTATTTGTAGCGGCCATCATAAGCCATGCGCCAGTTGCCAAGGCCGGAGAGGACGATGTCCCGATGCGTGGCGGTATTGCCTTCGAGGAGATTGCGGAGGGAGCGGCTGTCCATGTCGTCGGGAATGTCTAAGCCTGCGTAGTCGAGGAAGGTGGCAGTGAGGTCCAGGTTGGTCGTGGGCATGTCATGGGTTATGCCCTGTTGTACACCCGGTCCCGAGATGACGAGGGGCACGCTGGCCGAGGGGTGCAGGGGTTTGCCCTTGCCCCAGGCGTTGTGGTCGCCGAGCATTTCACCGTGGTCCGAGGAAAAGACGATGAGGGTATTGTCCAACTCGCCCCTTTCTTCGAGCAGGTCCAGGTAGAGACCAACACAGCGGTCGATGTTTTCGACCATGGCGGAGTAGTTTCGCCTGGCTCCGAGGTGTTCATCGGGCGTGAGTTGGTCGTTGCGGTTTGGCTGCGGGAAGTCAACGCCTTCGTAGAGTTTTGCCATGCTTTCCGTGATGTCCAGGGGCAAGTGGGGGCCGTTGAAATTGACCTGTATGAACCAGGGCTTGTCCGCGGGGACCGCTTGAATGAGGTCCAGGCCATTTTGTCCGATCCAGTTGTCACAATAGGCGTCATCGGGCAGTGGCGTGGCAAATGTGCTCCTCTGGCCCTTGCGGTTGGAAAAGTCTTTGAGGTGTATTTGTCGCAGGCCGCGCACTTCGAGGTATTGCAAATAGGGTCCTTGCGGTTTTTCGCGTCCGCTGTTGGCGCCGTCTATTTTGCCTTCGTTGTTGATGCCGTCCGAGAATCCCCATTCTTTCAAATGGTGTTTGCCAGCCAGTCCCCAGGCTGGCAAGTTGGATGTGCAGGTGCCTTTGTTGAGGTCGAATTTGCCACAGCCCATTGTGTGGTACCCGCTGTCGCGGAGCAGGCTGTAAACGGTGGCGCGGTCTGTGGGATAGTCGTCGCTGTTTCCTTTGACCGGACAGTTGTCGTATTCTGTGCCGGCTGCAACACAAGCGCGACTGGGCGCGCATACTGGCGCGGGACAGACGGTTTTGGAGAATGTTACTCCGTTTTTTTCCAGGCGATCCAAATTGGGTGTGCGTACGGCAATGTCGGGATTGCTGCCGATCCAATCAAAGCGAAGTTGGTCGGGAAAAAAGAAGAGGATGTTGGGACGATTAGATAGATTCGGCATAAAAGTCTCCAGAATTTTTTGTTTTAACGACCTGCTTATTTTTTCATCTCACTGAGATTTGCACCGTGATAGTGGCCGTTGCCGCCAATGCGGTTGTTTGAGCAGCGGACATCTCGAAACAGGCTCTGGCGTTTGGACGGCATGGATGCGAGGAGGTCCGGGTGTGGATGCCAGTTGCTCCATTTGCAGCCGATGGTGTTGTAGAGGTTGAAGATACCGACGCGGTCGGTTGTTTCATCCGTCCAGGGGGTGGCGCTGTGGGTGATGGCTTCGGTGAAGAAGAGCAGTGAGCCGGCTGGGCATTCGTAGGTGTCCCAGATGGGTGAGTTCGGGTCGTGAATGGATTCTGGCGCGGCAAAGGCTGCTTTGTGGCTGCCGCTGACCACGAGGGTTCCACCTTTGCCTTTTTGTACGGGGGCGAGTTCCCAAACCACGCGGGTTAGACCGCTATACGCTTTGCCGGGGATGCACTGATAATGGTGCGAGTCGATTGCAAAGCGAAATAGGCCGTTGCCATTGTGCGGGCGAAATCCACCGACTTCGCCGGTGCGCGTCGAGCGGAATCGAATGCCGGATGCCTCCATGCGAAAGCCATAGCCATCGGGGCTGGCGAGATGGGGATGTGCGACAAATTCGTTCATAAAGCCAACGACTATGGGGTGGTCGGCAAGTTTTTGTAATGGGCCGGCCACGTAGGATTGTTCGTGTTCTGGTAGCGATTGCGGGTTGTGTTTGACCCGTAGTGCAAATTCGCGCATGTCGCGTATGTCGTCATCGGATAGGACGCCCGGAAAAAGCAACCAACCGCGCGCATCAAAGAGATATTTTTCTTCTTGCGTTGGCGCGATGACAGGTTCTCCATCGGCGTTGGTTTGCGTGAGGTCTTCCGGTTCGACGGTCATGTTGGCGCCGAGGTTTTTATCGACGATAAATGGTGTGTTGTTGGACATTTTTCCCCCTATTCTCATGGAAGATATTGTGCCTGCGCGTTTTTGGTTGGGTCAAAGCTGGGATTGTACGCCCAGGATGTACCATTGGCTTGCATTGCTTGATGGATGAGTTGCCTGCGATACAAGCTGTCTAAATTGGCTTCGGCTATGGCGTCGAGGTCATAGCTGTCGAGGATGCGCGTGCGAAGATAGGTTTCGATTTCGGCATGGTCTGGCTGACCGCTGAGATTATTCCATTCGCCGGGGTCAGCGTCGAGGTCAAAAAGTTGCGGCTCGTGCCCGTGGATATAATTGTATTTGTAATTATTTTTGCGAATCATGACGCAGGGCGCGCCAACAGCTTCGTGGGCTTCAACAAAAATTTCTCGATCTTCTGTTTCTGTGCCTTCAATGAGTGGCATCTGGCTGGTGCCATCGCAGGGGTAGTGATCTTCCAATCCCGCCATATCGCATAAGGTGGGCAACAGGTCAATGAGCGAGACGGGCTGGTCGATTGTGCTGCCGGCTTTGTACTGATCTGGAAAGCGGATAAAGAAGGGTACGCGGCTGGACCAGTCGTAGAAGGTTCGTTTTTGTACCATTTCTTTTTCGCAGAGCATATCGCCGTGATCGGAAAAAAAGATTACTATGGTGTTGTCGTCCAGGCCATTTTCTTTTAGGGAGGCGAGGAGTTCTCCCACTTTGTCGTCCATGTATGTGACGAGTGCGTAATATGCTCGGCGCAGTTTGTAGAGTGCGTCCGGGTCGCGCAGGTCGTGTTTGCGCGTGCCGTGATAGGCGTTGAGCCATTTGTCCATCATGGAGTATGTGTCGTCCAGGTTGTCTGGCAGGGTGGGTATTTCGATGTCCGCATTTTCGTACATATCCCAATAGGATTGGGGCGGCCAAAAGGGTTCGTGGGGATGGTGGTAAGACGCGCACAGGAGGAAGGGTTTGGGATTTTTTTGCGTGCCGACCGCGTGGAGGTATTCCAGTGAACGGAAATGCGTTTCTTCGTCGTAGCTGAGGGGGCCGTGCCATGTGTCGATTTGGAGCTTGTGACCGTCGTAATTGGCGGCGTTATACCTGCCCCGCTGTTCCATGATGGCCTGGTAATTTTGCCCTCTGGTTTCCTTGATGTGAATCCATTCGGGTTTGACCCACCGGAAATCTTCCGGGTAGATGTCTGTGGTGAGGCGGCGGCTGAAGCCGTGGAGTTGATCTGCGCCTATGAAGTGCATTTTGCCAGATAGGACGGTGTCATATCCGGCGCGGGTGAGATGGTGGGCAAAAGTGGGGATGTCTGAGCGGAGTTCAGCACCGTTGTCATACGCTCCGATTTTTGCGGCATTGTTTCCTGTCATGAAACAGGCACGTGCAGGTGAACAGAGCGGAAAGGGGGTATAGGCCGCATCAAAGCGAATGCCGTTTTCTGCCAATGAGTTTAGCGCAGGTGTTTGGACGACGGAATGTCCATAAGCACCCGTGAGAAAGGGCGTCATCTGGTCTGAGATGATCATGAGTATGTTGGGTTGAGACATTTACTTCCTCTTGGTTTTGGTGGGAGGCAGGGTGTATCCTGTCTATCCTTTCATCCTGCCCATCCCGATCCTATTCCGTGGGCAAGACGTCGATGGTTTTCCCCTCTCGATAGGCAATGGCGTCTTCGATCATGCGGATGATGTCGTATTGTGGATTAAAGCCGATCAGGTCGCGCGCTTTGGTCAGGTCGTATTCGTAATGTGTGGGCGCGCCGTGTATAATGGCTTCCTGATAGGGGATGTTCAGGCGTTGTGACAGATACGGGATGGCTTCGGCCCATGTGAATGGACGCGGTCCGCCGAGTTGAATGACGTGTCCGGCGGCTTGTGTTTTGTTCAATACGCAGATACAGCCGTGTGCAATGTCGCGCACGTCGGCGATGTGTTTTTTGTAGGAACGGCCTTTCATGTCTTTGAGGAGGAGGAGGCGTTCTTCCCCTCGCCATAAGGCGCTGAGTTCGGGAAGTTCTTTGAGTTTGCTCAGGTAAAATTGGCGGAAGTCGAGGATTTCGCCCGCGCCAACGACCATGCAAAAGCGCAAGATGGTGATGGGCAGTTGGTGGGTGCGCCAGTACCCGTAGCACATTTCTTCTCCGACGGATTTGGATAGGGCGTACCAGCCGCGCGGTTCTCGGGGCATTGCGTCTTCTCGGATGGGTTTGTCCATTCCTTCAGGGGGATATTTGGCGTAGAGCGCGTCTGTGCTTGCAAAGATGAATTGTTTGAGGTTATCCTGTTGGGTTGCGGCTTTGAGCATGTGGAATGTGCCGCGCAGGTTGATTTCGAAGTAGTCGTTGTCCGTAAATGGGCCACCACCCTGAAAGGCCGCGCCCAGGTGATAGATCACGTCGATGCCGTCGGTGACTTTTTGCACGTCTTCGTATTCGGTGAGACTGCCTTCGATGAGTTCGAGGTCGATGCCCTCAAATTTTTCTACGCGCGGATCTTTGGGCCACACAAGCCCGCGAACCCGATGCCCCTGTTCAACGAGCTGCGCTGCTAAATTGCCGCCGATACGCCCTGTGATTCCGGTGATGAGTATTTTCATGGGGAGCCTCTTGCTGCGGTTTGGATGTTTGATCGATGGTTTTTTGTGATGTAAACCCCGTATGCACTGCCCTTAACAAATAATTCGCTATCTTGAGAAATGTCAATGGCATTTTCGCTTGCTTCATGCGTGTATATTCGTTTCCATAGGCTTGCGATTGCGCTGATATACACATCTGACTGTGATTTTACTGGAGGTCTATAATGGCTGTTATTTCCCGTGACGAATTGAGAGCACGCATCGAGAAGGTCCCGCGTGTGTCGCTGGGGCATTTGCCCACGCCGCTCGAGTTTTGCGAGCGGTTGACAGAGGCGGTTGGAGGTCCAAAGATTTATATCAAACGCGATGATTGTACGGGCCTGGCGTTTGGCGGCAATAAGACGCGGCAGTTGGAGTTTACGATTGCACAGGGGTTGGTTCGCGGTGCGGATGTGCTCATCGGCGGTGCGGGGTCTCAGTCCAATCACAGCCGGCAGTTGGCGGCGGCAGCGGCAAAGCTGGGGGTGGATTGTGGGCTGGTTCTGGTGAAGGATCACAAGAGTGGCAGTACGCAGGGCAATTTGCTGTTGGATAATTTATTGGGTGCATACTTTGAACTGATCGATGTTGAAACGCAGGAGTTATTGGACGATGCCAAGCAGGTACTGATAGAAAAATTTGAGCGAAAAGGGCGAAAGCCTTTTGTGGTGATGCAAGCGGCCAATCGCCCGTTTGGCGCAATGGGTTACGCGCTGTGTATGGCCGAGATGATGGATCAGTTCGATGCAATAGGTGAAACGCCCACAACCATTGTTTTGTGTTCGGGCAGTTGTACACAACCGGGTTTGATTTTTGGAAAGACCGTTTTGGGATTGGATGTGCGGATTGTGGGCGTGAGGCCCATTTTGTGGTCTTATGATCTCAAAGACGCATTTTTGGGTGTATTGAGACAAATGGCGGAGATTTTGGATGTGGATGTCGCGTTTGATGAATCTATGATTGAAAATGTGGATCGGTATGTCGGCGAGCAGGGATATGGGTATTGTTCACCCGAGGGCAATGACGCGATAAGGCTATTGGCGCGAACAGAGGGGATTTTGCTGGAGCCAATTTATACGGGCAAAACGCTGGCGGGGTTGATTGATATGGTGAACCGCAGCGAGATTGGCAAAGATGAAACTGTGGTGATGGTGCATACGGGCGGGACGCCTGCGCTATTTGCTTATACAGAGGAATTGTTGAGTTAATTTTTATCAGGAGTACACAATGTCTGCATTAACCTCGGAGCAAATCGAATTTTTTCACCAGAATGGCTATATCGCGATTGGCAAAATTCTCGAGGATGAACACATCGAGATATTGCGCCGGGAATACGACCGCGAATTTGCAGCCGCGCGGAAGAATAACCGCTTTCGCAATCTCGCCATTAGCAATACCGATGATCTCAGTGAAAAAAACAACGCGTCCACACAAATGCTGCAGATCATGCAAATGTGTGAGCGCAATCTGCACTACAGGGAACTCATTTACTATGACCCCATACTCGATATTGCCGAGGCACTCATCGGTCCAAATATTCAACTCTTCCACGATCAGGCGCTCTTCAAACCCGCACATAATGGAGATGCGGTTTTCTGGCATCAAGACAATGGGTACTGGCAATGTATGCCTGCCAATCTCGTCTCATGCTGGCTCACTCTGGATGATGCCGATGTGACAAACGGGGCTATGCACGTCATCCCCGGCTCTCATCTTCGCCCATTCACCCATGAGCGTTCATCTCAAACCGATGCGCTGTTTGATATCGAAGATCAGGTGGATATATCCAAAGCCAAAATTATCGAGTTGCCCGCCGGTGGCGTTATGTTTCACCATTGCCAAACCCTGCATCACACACCGCCCAATCACACAGACCGCCAGCGTCGCGCCTTTGCCATCCACTTTATGATCCCCGGTACAAAACGCAAAAGAACTGGGGATTACATGCCTGTTTCATTCAGCCGTCCTATGTTGCGTATGCACATCTGATATACGCAAAAAGGGCGAGTCCGAAGACTCGCCCCTTGATATATCTGCTGCGTAACGTCAGTTAATTACCCGGTGTGATCGTCACGCGGATTATGCTGCCAACCTCGGGAATGTGGTCGCCCGTGGCAAGGCGCACGGTATTGTCCGGGTCTGGAGCACCCGTGTTGGGGCCAGATTGACGCGGCGCCTGGTCGAGACCAACACCGAGGGGTTGGTTGACTTCTGTACCGGCATACCACAACTGGACCATTGACGTAATATCGCCCATTATTGCCGATCCGTCTTCTCCAAAGAGAGCGATACCTTCCTCGCCGGGGGCAAAGAACAGGTCATTGGAGTGGACAAACATCGTGGCAAAGGACAGGCGGTCGCCCGCTGACGCGCTGAAGCTAAAGACATACGCGCCGTTAGGGGGCAAAGGTCCGGGACCACCTGCTCCTTCGGGCACGGCAAATGCCTCGTTGGTCGATACGCGGTCATTTCTTGCCAGTGCCTCTGCCAGACCACCCGGGTTGCCATCTTCGGCGAGTGCTTCGAGGCCCTCGCCCCGATCGGGCGAACCCGATGTGAATAACACGCCAGCTTCCCGATGTACGGCAAACACGCCCGGTGCCAGTATTCCGGTCACGCCTGTGTGCATGCTGAACATCTCCGTGAGGCGATCCGGGTTTCTATTTTCAGCGGGTGCTTCCATGCCCGTATCGGGCGAACCCGGTGTAAATAGCGGTGCAGACTCCGTATGGATAACAAATACGCCTGGTGTCAGTAGTTGCGGGTGCTCTCCGCTCCACACATTCTCAATCTGCACGCCAAAACCCGTAGCAGAATCTTCAGACGGCGTGATTGTTACGCGGATAACGCTGTCAACTGCGGGAATGTCGTCGCCCATGATGATGCGGTCTGCACCCCTGCCGAACGCTTGATTCAATATTGCGACGATATCCCACACCATTATCTGATCTGTCACATCGCCCGAGATGCGATTGCCCGCATCGTCCCAAAGCGCGATGCCATCTGTACTGGGGGCATAGAACAGACTGTCGGTCTGTACAAGCTTCGTGACAAAGAATAATCTGGTTCCCGGCGGTGCTTCAAACGAGAATCCATAAGATTGGCCCGGCGGGAGTGGACCGGGACCGGCAGCGCCCGATGGTACGATAAAAATCCCGCTCGCTATATAGGGAAAAACAGGTGAAATGTTCTCAATACGCACGGTAAATTGGGTTGGCGGTTCCTCTGGTTTTATTGGGACCGAACCCATCACCTGTGCTTTTCCTTCAACGGACAAGTCGAGCATCACCTCGTAGCCTCCTTTAATTGGTATGCTCGACCAGGAACCGATTGTGTTCCCGTCCTTCATGGCGCGTGCCTGGTAATAACCCGTCACATTGTGTGACATAATCTCCACTCGCGCCCGACCATTGTCGTCGGTGGTCCCAGACCATGCGTAATCTGGGGTCTGACCTGCAACAGAACGCGAAAGTTCGACTGTGGCACCGCTTACGAGCGCGTCATCCTGTCGCAAAGTAGCCATCACCACAGCGGATGATATATGGTGGTCCGCCTCATCTGGTACCTGCGACTGGGTCACGCGCTCGCCACTACAGCTCCACATCACGCCTGCGGCGAGTGAGATCGCGACGATACTGCGAATACATCTCGACATGACAACCCTCCTTGTACTAAGGTTCCCCCGGCTCTAACGGTGAACTGCGAAAAACAAACTCGGAGTCAATTCGGTTGTCACCTCACTATTTTTTAAGGTTGTGTCTAACCGCGGATCTCAAGTCGCCCAACGGTGAACTGTGAAAAACAAACCTGGAGTCGGTTCGGTTATCCCTCCCTATTTTTTGAAGTTATCTCTAATCGCCAATCTCAAGTCGTCCAGTCAAAGACGACCGCGAGGCGTTCAGTTTTTTTGTGCAAAAGGTCACGATATGCTTGCTGGCATCTTTCGGGATCGTATGTTGTGTAGATGCCATCGACAGTGACGCTGCCCTCGGCCAACCATTTGAGGGCACCGGCAAAGTTTTCAAAAACGCTGTTGGTGCGAAAGTCTTCTGGCTGGCGCGGCAGTTCCCATTCCCAGCCGCTGCGGATGGCGACGTAGTTAAAGAAGATGAGGCGGTGCAAATCGTGTATGAGCAGATCTGTATATCGACGCCAGGGGGAGGCTATGCAAACGACTTCGGCACGTTTTCTCACGGCGCCTGCTGCATCGAGCAGGGCTTGTTCGTGTCCCGAGCATTCAATGGCGAGTTGGAATTGGCCCAAGAGGTCGGGATTTTCCAATGGCACGGCATCCAGCACATTGTGAATCCCCGTTTCTGAGGCAATTTGCCGCCGCGAGGCAACCGGGTCACAGGCATAGACTTCGTAGCCGCAGGCCTGAAAGTTTTTGGCTGCCAGATGGCCGACGAGGCCGAGCCCAGTGATGAGAATTTTGGCGGGTGGCCGCGCCGAGGTGGTTGTTAGAGTGGTCATTGAGACACCCATCATGCGGGCAAATACAGATGTTTCTGGCGCGAGGCCGTCGGGCAGGCGAATCACCTGCGAGGCGGGCTTTCGCTGATAGGATGCATGATTGCCCGGGCAGAAGACGAGATCGCCCGGCGAAATACCCGCGACATTTCCCCCTACTTTTTCAACTTTGAAGGCCGCTGCGTATCCCGACTGTCTGGGAAAATTGTTGCCGAGATACCCGCTGTTTAATTCCGTGCCCGCGCTGATGAGGGTCGCAAGGGTATGACCTGCGACTTCGTCTGCACCGATCGCGTCTGTATCGATTTCAACTGGTAGCAATTTTGCGGTTTCGCGTTCGGTGAATGTTACGGCGTATTCGTTCATGTTATATTTCCTTTTTTTTAGTGAACTGGTCTGGACTGCGACCAGTTATACACCGTTCTGCACATACACCGGACTCACCCACGCTTTTCCACCATCTATTTGCGTTACGCGCACCCAATAGGGATGACAGCCGGGATGTAACTGGTTTTCGGTATAAGTAAATGCGATGTCGCGTCCAATGCCTATGGGCATTTGTTCAAATACCACCTGCATATCAATACCACCTGCGTCGATTACAACCGGCCCTTTTGCTATTTCTGTAAGTTTTAACGCTTGTGATAGGACGGGTGTTCCAAAATTGATTGTTGCATCGGGCGGAGCATCTAGAGTTAAAATCACACCGTCGGCATCGCCGGTTGTCACCGATGTCCACGCGACCGATTGGTCGTCGGCAGATTGAATGCCTTCGGATGCCGAGTCAAAGGCAAAGCCTCTGGCATTTGCGATTCTCCCTTTGTCTATCGTTATCTCGCCATCCCAGCGCACGAGTCGGTTGCGCGCCCTGATGCGTTGCCCCGACCACGCGATGCGTATGCGATTTTGTTGCCGGGGAATGGTTTGGGGATGTGTATAAATAATTTGTGTGCCTCTGAAGATATCCACTTTTTCTATTGGCGCAGTGCCCCAAACTTTGACGGCGATTTCGGGTGGCGTATTCGTTGATAGGTCCGATCCCATGGGCTGTCCACCTACGGTGACATCTATGAGGATGCGCTGTCCACTGGTGCCATAACATCGCCTTGTTTTTATTGCCTCCCATAAGCTTTCTCGCGTCAGTTCTTTTGCATATACACATGTGATTCCACCGTAAATACCGAATGCACCACTGCCTGGATGTGCTGCACCCGGGCGGCCTTTGTGATCGTCACTGCCACAGGTAAATCCGATGCGATAGCCTTTTTCAAGGGCTTCTTTTAAGAACCATTCAAATTCGCCCCATTCCGATAGGACCTCAATCACAGTCTCCAGATTTGGATCATGCCAGGTCAGGTTGGCATAGCGCCCGCCCACATGCGGTATTAGCAGCGCGTCTTTTCCTTTGAGTGCGCGGTAGAGGTCGGTTATGTGCTGACAATCTGTATCTATATCTGACTTGTCTTCGATCAAGACATGGCTGGAGCGGTGCAATGGTCCATCATCGCCGGGATAATAGACATTGTGATCGCCACCCAAAGGTGTGTTGCCCGACCATTCCCAACCGACAAAGGCCACGAATTTGCCCGCAGTATTTTGTGTATTGGCCTGGTGTTTGATTTCATTCCAGACTGCTTCTGTAATCTGAAAGTCATTCCCCTGATGTCCTGCAAAATCCATCCACGCCTTTTCTCGCGCAAAACGAAAGTATGACGATACTGGATTGGTTCCCACTGTTTCTTCACTTTGCCCGTGTAGATCTCCCCAAAAGGGTTGCGCGTCTTTGCGCGTTTCAATGCATATTAGCGGATTGCACTCTGCCTCAAATCCATTGTTTTCATCCCGAACCCGTACGCGATAAATGCCCGTTGTCGGTGCTGTCGCGTTTTCAAATCGCATTGCGCCGCGATGCTCTGGCTGAAATGCAAATGTTTCGGGTAGTCCGTCCAGTCCATCGGCGTCGATTTTTACCGTGCCCCTGTATTTCGCACACGGATTGCCCCACATGTCTTCGGCTTTTATACCGATCCAGGTCGCTTCTCCCGGCGTTGTTTCAGAAGGTCCCAGTACGATGATTTTATTGGGCGCGCCGCTTACGATTGGTACTTTGGGGGATGGTACTTCTGTATATACCCATGTGCCGCACCAGTCAACCGATACCCGAAATTCAAACGCATCTTTGCAAAAGGTTTGCGCGCGGCTACCTCCGCCCGATGTATCACCCAATACCAGCGTTACGGTATCGCCTTCGGATAACGAATCGTCAAATACATCGATGGTCACGCAATATCGCCACGGTCGAATATAGCGCTGTCTGTCAAATACGGCTTTTAAGGTCGCCGGTCCTGTGGTCGAGACCGATGCATAAGCAGGCGCGGCAGGATCTTCAAATTGCGGTCGTTGCCAGTCGCTTACGTCGCGCCAAGCGATTTTGATCACACCGCCATCGTCTATTCCGTATTTGCCCACGTGATATACAATGCGCCATGTGCCCGTTTCTCCGGCGACAACCGCTCGGTCTGGGTCAATTTCTGCCCAGCCGTAATAGCTGCGAATTTGTTCTTCGGTCATGTCGTGTTTTTCTATCATAAGGTCCTTTCAGAATTGGGATGGGAGAATAGGTTTCAAAATAGCGAAACCAGATGCGTTCACAAGCACTTTTCCGAGTATTGGCGAAAGTATGGAAATCTGAGTATATTTTGGCGAGAGGTGAGAGCTATGAACGAAGACCTTTTTATTAAACCCGTATCACAAACCGCGCAGGAGATTACAGACGCGCCTTTGGCCGAACGCCTGCGTCCCCAGGTGCTGGACGATATTGTGGGGCAGGATCACCTCGTTGGGCCGGGTGCGCCCCTTCGCGTGCTTATCGAAAGCGACCGCTTGCCGTCCATGATTTTCTGGGGACCACCGGGTTCGGGCAAGACAACGCTGGCTCGGGTTATTGCCGGGACGACGCAGAGTCGTTTTGTATCCTTTAGCGCGGTTACCGCGGGTGTCAAAGAGGCGCGAGAAATTATTGCACGGGCGCGAGAAGAACGGCGCCTGGGTAGGCGCACCATCTTTTTTGTAGATGAGATTCACCGTTTTAACAAAGCGCAGCAAGATGCTTTTTTGCCCCATGTCGAAAATGGTGTTATCACGCTCATTGGCGCCACTACTGAAAATCCCTCTTTTGAGGTCAATTCAGCCCTGCTTTCACGCACTCGCGTTTTTGTGCTCAATTTGCTCGATACGTCCCATATTCGCCAGGTGCTGGACCGCGCAATTGCCGATTCGGAACACGGGTTTCCCGATTTGCAGATTGATGACCAGGCTTTGGATCTCATCGCCGAGACTGCGGAGGGCGATGCCCGCCGATCTCTCAATGCGCTTGAAACGGTTGCTGCGGCTGTTGAAGCTACAGGTTGCGACCCCACGCCCGAAATGGTACGCGAAATCCTCGGTCGCAAGGCTCATCTTTACGACAAAACTGGCGAAGAACACTACAATATCATCTCGGCTTTTCACAAAAGTCTTCGCGGTAGCGACCCACATGCCGCGCTGTATTGGCTCGCTCGTATGATGGCGTCGGGTGAGCATCCGCATTATATTTTGAGGCGCATGATCCGCTTTGCTTCTGAAGATGTGGGCACTGCCGACCCGCGCGCTTTGCAAGTTGCGCTCAATGCCCGCGAAGCCTACGACTTTCTGGGCAGTCCCGAAGGCGATTTAGCCATTGCTCAGGCGACGGTTTATCTCGCCACAGCTCCCAAGAGCAATGCTGTTTATACCGCGTATAATAACGCACTTTCCGATGTTGAAAAGCATCCTAATCTGCCCGTGCCCCTGCATATTCGCAATGCGCCGACAAAGCTCATGAAAGATCTCGATTACGGCAAGGGGTATAAATACGCACATGACGATCCGGATGGCTATATTGAGCAAGTGTATTTTCCCGATAACTTGAGAGACCGCACTTATTATCATCCCACAGATCGCGGCTATGAAAAACACATTCGCGCACTTATGGATTGGTGGGATGAATTGAAAAAGAAAAAATCTTTTTGATAACGCGCCCAAAAGTGCATCCATGCTGGTGTAAGGGCGGAGACGTATGTCTTGACAATGCAGCAAGATTCCCGCAGTTTTTGGGGTGGTTGTTTATTTATCAGCATGTCTATTTGAAAGGAGGCAACATGAAGGCTTTAATTTTCGCGGTTACGACAAATAACATACCCGGTTCGCCTCCGGTAAGGTGCTGACGGCGGTTTGGTCGTTCACAATCTGTCCGTCGTAGCATTGTCGTTCCTCCGGAGCCGCGGGTCTGGTATGTGTGGTAGTTTTTCGCCCGACATATTCATTCCCTGGAGGAGACGAACGGACAAATGTACAATCCTGATTTTTGGGAAGTTCAATTAGATCAATCAGACCTGGAAATGATGCCGGATGATGTTGGCCTGTGGTACGAATCGCCCGAAGACCAAAATTTGCGCTATAAACATGAAGACCGGATTGGGCGTCTCATCCCACAGATCAATACCCTCTTAAATCGATCGCTTACGCAAAAACAATTTGAAGCTGCTGTATTGTATTTCAAATACGGCAAGACCCAGCGAGAAATCTCAGAAATTATGGGTATTTCGCGCAGGGTGGTCAGCCAGCATTTGTTCGGCATTACGCGAAACGGAAAATCCGTGGGTGGTGCTGTGAAAAAACTTCGCAAACTCTGCCGCAAACACGGCATTGCCATCACAAATTAAAAAAACGCCTGAGTGTTATAGCTCAGGCGTTTTCTATTAGGTAGCTTTGGGTATTTGTAGTTCTGAATAGCCCACGGGTAAGATATCATCGTTTCTCGGTGGTTCATCGTTCGCCGATTACCCGTATTTTGAGGATTGTCGATTCCATGACGCCAGGGAAAGCGTCCGGTACTTCGACCATTTCGGCTTCGACAAGGTGACCCGCAATGCATTTGAGCGGCATGGTGAAAGAATTGTCCCTTGATTGTTCGCGGCGGGGTGTATGGTGAGGTTAGACCGGTCTTGACTCGTTTTGGTGTATAACAGTTGACATAAGATGCTTCGGTGGAACCTTCTGTACCATACACTAAAGCGGGGTAACTCCAGTTTGGTTTGTTGGACATGAATACCTCTTGGGGGTTGGAGAAATTAAAGTTGTATTATTGGGCTTTGCAGAGGAGGCGTTATGGAATAAGACCATAGAGACTCTCATCCCGGTGAGATGTAAGCGGCCTTGCTGGTTCGTTTACCTCGCGGTTCATTCCAAAACGACCAGGGGCAAGTCAGCAGACTTGACGAGAGTATAGCCTTGATGTAACAGTGGCAGTGCAGGCAACTGTTCGATATCAACGGTGACGACAGCGGTGGTGCCGGGGGAGCGAGATACCCTGATGACATCGCTTTCGGCCTGACCTTGATGGATCGTGATGCTGCTTGTCCCACCGTCAATGGTGCCGTTGGCGATACTGATCGGCAACGCGATATCAAAGGGCGCGCCGGCGTGCGCTTTAGCCTTGAATTGGCCCGCTCCAACCTGTTCCAGCGACACCGTAATGGGCAAGGGCGTGCCGGGATTGCCTTCCAGATCAAGCCATTTCAGGGCTTCCAGCCCGGAAAATATGTTCTCTGGCAAGGTGCTGAATTGATTGTAAGACAAGTAGAGCTTTTCCAGTGCCGGCAGATTGGAAAACACATTCTTCGGCAAGGTGCTGAATTGGTTGCCGGCCAGGGAGAGGTTTTGCAGCACCGGCAGACCCAAAAAAGTACCAGCATCCAGGGAGCTCAATCTGTTGCCCCACAGGAAGATCGACTTCAAGCTCGGCAGCCTGGAAAATACGCCTGCGGGTAAGGTGGTCAGATAGTTGGCACGCAAGTCGAGGCTTTCGAGCGCGGGCAGGCCGGAAAAGATATCGGCGTTCAATTCGCTCAGACGGCCGTCGTATATCTTGATCTTTTTTAAGGAGATCAGGCCGGAAAAAACGCCATTGGGCAACACCCTTATATCGACATGCTCCAACACGAGATCTTCCATGCCCGTCAGACCGGAAAAGTCGCTGGCGTCCAGTCCCCTTATATCCTTGTGTCTCACGTCCAGAGAAGCAATCTCGGCCAGGTGGCTTTCCGTCACGTCTCTGCAAGCATCCACGTCGGGAATCGCGTTCACGATTGCGTCGCGTATCGGCGGCACACGATCACAAATGCTGGCGATTGGCGGTGGTGGTTGCGGTGGTGGTTGAGGTCGTGGTGGTGGTCGTGGTGGCGGTGGTGGCGGTGGTGGCGGTGGTGGCGGTGGTGTACCGCCGCCTCCTGGTGGTAGCGACAGCGCAGAGGTGCTCCACTCACTCGACTCAGACCATTCACTCGCGCCTTCTTCATTGTGCGCCCGCACCTGTATCGCATAGCGCGTGCTTGAAAACAGTTCCGTCAGACGCACCGTCCGTTCTGTGCCGTCATAATTCGCATCGATGAACTCATCACTGTCGACTTGTCGATATTGCACATCGTAGTCGGTGATCTCAGGACCGGTGTTGGAAGGTTCTGTCCAGATTACCGTCAGGGTTGTGGGCGCGATCGCCGAGACACTCGGTGGGGCAGGCTGTCCTGGAGGTTCATCGATGTCGTTGATAGTGATGCTCACAGCAAGACTGGCTTCGCCACCTTCGCCATCACTAACATGGACAGTGACGGAATAGCTGTCCTGCTGCTCAAAGTTGTACGTCCCTTTCGTCTGAATGTGTCCTGTGCTCTCGTCTATGGCAAAACTGTCTGCATCGGCACCGCTGAGGCGATAGGTAAGCGTATGGCCATCGCCATCGGTTGCTAAGATAGGATCACCTATCGTCTGTCCCGATGGCGTGTTCTCATCTACGGAGAGCATCACAGGAGGCTCTGACGTGAAGACCGGTGCGCGGTTGACCACTTTGCCGAAGCTATCGATAAAGATCAGAAAATCGGGGATCCCTATCTCGCCATCCACATCAAGGTCGTATTTTGCCTCATAACTCTCTTGACCTCTTCGGGAACCAAATACATCAACAAAGAGCAAAAAGTCGGGGATATCTACAATCCCATTGCCATTAAAGTCCGGAGAAGGCGGTTTCGCAAGCCGCAAGGTAATGCTCAGGTCCATCGATACGGTCTCGGTCTGTCCTCCTCGCACAAGTTTGGCACGCATTAGACGTATGTCTGTGCCAGAAAACGCCTCGCTCGTGCGAAAGTGAATCGTGCCTATAAGACCACTATATGCATTACCTGCCGATAGGGTTATCCCGATATTTGCAAAATCCTTACCCGTAAGCGCAGAGGTGCCCGATACGATATTTGCCCGCTTGAATCCTTCGTAAGCAACCTGAGAGGGATCGAATTCAAAGCGCAGGGAGATATCGCTTGCAGTCCCTATATCTGTGCCGAAGATTTGAATGGGAACAACGCGATTGGGAAAGACATCGAGAGAGGAGACTGCCTGATCGCCTTCGGAATTATCTAAGTCCAGAGACAGGGAAAAGCTACTGGTCTGTGTGGATAGGGGAAATAGCAAGAGCAGAAGGCTCAGTAAACTGATATACCAGGTGTGAGAAATGCGGGGGGGGGGGGGTAATACTTTGTTTTTTATTAACTTATAGAAGTTTATGTGTGTGGTATCTCGCGTCTGGAAATAGGATGTGACTCCCACAGCAGAGGCTACTGTTTGGTTTTCATTCAAAAATGTTGTCATAGATTCCTTACTTTCAAGTTGTTCTTAGAATTCTCTTCTCGCGCAAAAGTAGCCTTCGATACGCGATAATCGCAGGCCGCTACGCCAGGTGCCTGCAAAACCGTCAGCGGCAATTTCCCGCACTTCCAGTACCGTATAGGCTCCGTCGAAGAGCATGTCGTCTCGTCGATTGGCGTCTGCGCCGAGGCGCAACAATATGCGGCGTGTGCCATCGCGATCGCTTTCGAGCACGAGAACGCCCGGTGCCTGTGGGTCTTCACTATCGGGATCGCCGACTTCATAAGCACCAACTGCGCGGAGATTCACGTTTGTAAATCCGTACAATGGTGTCGCTGCACTGCCCAGCGATTCGAGTCCCGATGGTTGCTGGCGCAGGGTAAGCGTGCCCTGTGCGGAGCGGGCGTCGGTGCCGTTGACAACCTCTACAAGCGTTAGCTGGTATTGCCCGGCTCTGTCTGACAGGGTCACTTTGGGGTGCAGGTGGCCTGAGGTTGGCATGCAGGTGGGCGGCAGGCGCTTTACTACTTCGCCGAAGTTATCGACAAAGATCAGAAAATCGGGAATCCCTATCTCGCCATTACCGTCCAGATCGTATTTTGCATCATACTTTTCCCGGCCTTCCTGAGACCCAAACGCATCGACAAAGAGCAAAAAGTCGGGGATATCAACCGTCCCATTGTCATTAAAGTCCGGGGATGGCGGGCTGCTATTTTGGGAAAAAAGAGACCACGGGGCAAATAAGAGTATCAGGCTCAGCAAGCCGAAGGTGCCGAGCGCGAGCGGGAATATTTTAATGTGGTGTTTCATATTGGTATAATCCATAGTGTGTCAGTGCGCAACATTAGTTACCCGCAGGCTGTAGATTCAAGATGATAGGCTCAGGCTCATCGGGTCCGGCGCCGGGGCGGGATATGATCGCACAGCTGATCGGAACCGAATCCCCCGCGGACGCCGTGGCCACTCGCGTCGATGGGTCGGGCACCATGTAGGCGTCGGCCTGCGTGACATCGACGCGGTAGCCTATATCGGCGAGTGACTGAATCGTAATCGCGCTCAGCGATTGCGCAACGCGATCGCTGATTCTGGGCGTCATGAGTTCGTTGTCGAGGATGGACTCACGCCAGTGCTTGTCCCGGCTGCCCGATCCCCCAAGCGTGTTTTCCACCGGCACCTTCGCGCCCGTGTAGCTCGAACCGCCTGCGGCGTTGAAGGCCGCAATCGCGTTTGCGCCTGAGAAATGCGTATCGGGCGCGGGAACAATGCGGTTGTTATACACATCGAGGGATGGGTTCTGCAGCAGATTGTGATCTGTCCACGGTTCAAGGCCGTATCCCAGGGTGTGACCCATCTCGTGCAGCATTAGGGCTGCCAGTAGTCGGTCGGACAATGTATCCAGATCGTCCGCGTCAAGCTCTATGAAGGATACGATCGGCAAGGCGGACGAAATGCGCCACACATCCGATCCCGCTTGACCGAGTGTGCCTCCTTCTCCGTCGATGGGTACGATTTTCACGTAGATCAGCAGATCATCGACGTTGTCGGGGGCGGCGTTCTCCGGATAAAGCTCGTTCAAGAAAATGCGCGCGTTATCGGACAAGGAATGGTGGGGGATGTCGTGCGTGATGATCTGCTCCCAGCGCCGGGCGGCGGCTTCAACCGCCAACTGGTAGCTCGAGGAGATGCTGCCGACGAAGACCAGGTCGATATCGAAGGAAGGCGTTCCGGCGGTGGTCGCTTCGGCAGGCGCGGAGCGAACGCCCACGACGCTGCCGCCGCAATCGGCGCCCAGGTATCCGTAATCCGCTTCATAAGTGGCGCCCGGCTCAAAGAAGTTGGAGGCCAGGATATCCAGCGCCGCCGCGATGTTCCGGGAGAAATCTGCCGTGTTCGTGGTGCGGATGCATGCCCCGGACCACCGTCCGACAGGCGACTTTTGCCGGATTCTGACGTCGTAATACCGGGTTTCGTTGGCGGCGAAGTCATCGGTGAATCCGAATGAGAAAACATTGTCGCTGATGCTCAGGGTGGGCGTCGACAGGGTCGGCGTCTGAACAGTCGCGTCGAAGGTTGTCGAGGCATTCGCGCCCCAGGGGTCGGTCGCCGTTGCGGTAATGGTCGCAGTACCGGCGGATAGCGGATCGATCAGGACCACGCCACCGATCATCCGCACGGTCGCGATGGCGCCGTTGCTCGACGTCGCGGTATATCGCAGGCGAAAATCGTCGGGATCATCGAAGGCGTCATCCACGAACACGACCGCGACGGCGCCCCCTGCGGGCATCGTCAGATCGTCAATGCTGCCGCTGGCTATCGGCGAGGCGTTAGGGATCGTCGCCTCGGACGAAGGAGACCACTCGCTCTCCCCTTCGTCGTTCTTCGCCCGCAACCGCACCTCGTAGGTCGTGTTTCGGAATAAACCCGTGATTTCCTGCACCACATCCGGTGGCTTGTTCAAAATGGTGGCTCTGAAGGCGCCGCTGTTCTTGACGTTATACTGAACGTCCCAGGCCGTGATGTCAGGACCCGTATTCGCCGGCGCTGTCCGGCCCTCGTGCACCAGGACGACCGGCTCGAATCCACTGCCGATGCTGAAAACCCTCAGTATCGGCGCCGGCGGCCGTCCAGGAGGTTCATCTACGTCATCTACATTGACGGTTATCGTCTGAGTCGCTGTCCGTTCCCGGCTGCCCGTGCCGCTGCTCGCCGTGACCACGACGACATATTTGTTATTGCTCGCGGTGGCGGGTGGCCGCTCATAGTCGGGGGCGGTCGCAAAGGTCAATACGCCCCCACTCGTGATCGAGAACTGCGCCTGGGCACCGCCGCCGGTAATCTCATAGCCGGTGATAGGGTCTCTGGCATCGGCATCCGTGGCAACCACCGTGCCGACCTCGGTTTCGTTTTCCTTTTTGTCGAAGATATCGTCACTGGTGAAGACCGGCCGATTGTTGGCGCTGACATCCACCTCTGCAATGGTCACGTTCACGTTATCCGCGGTCACGCCCTCGTAGTTCCCGCCGCTTACTGCATGACTCAGCGTGACCGTGTCATCCGCGTCGTCCGTGTCCGTCTTTGTGGTGACCGTTACCGTTTGCGAATCGTCCCAATTGTCCTCCGTGAACGTCAGCCTCGCGGGGTTCACGGAAGCATCCGAACCTCCCGGCACGGTCACTGTGACCGTCACGTCTTCGGTCGGTTGCAATTGCAGTACCACTGTGTACGAGTCGCTGTTGCCCTCCGGTATGGTCAACGCCGTCGGATAAACTGTCACACCCGGTAGCCCTTCTATCACTACCAGCGGCAAGTCGGTGGATTTGACGAGCGCGTAGCCGTTGTCGCTTGAGGGCAAGTCCGGCAATGTGCCGACATCGACGGTGACGGCAGCGGTGGTACCGGCGGTGCGGGAAACGAAGAGAAGGCGGCTTTCCACGCTGCCCTGGGGAATCTCGATGCTGCTGGCGCCACCGCCGATCGTGCCATTGACCACCTGGAGCGGGAGGGTCATTGCAAAAGGCGCGCCGGTGTGCGCTCTGGCCCTGAATATACGGCTGCCAGGCGATTCCAGCGAAACAGTAATGGGCAGGGGATCGACTGTATTGCCCGCCAGTATGAGCGCTTCAAGCGCGGTCAGTCCGGAAAAAACGCCGTCGGGCAGACTGCTGAGGTTGTTGCCGTCCAGGTGGAGCCTTGTCAGCGCGGTGAGACCGGAAAATGTGTTCGCGTCCAGACTGCCGAGTTTGTGACCGGATTGTTGACCGCTGAGAAAGAGTTCTCGAAGTGATGACAGCCCGGAAAAGAAATCGGCCGGCAGACTGCTGAGTTGGTTGTCGTCCAGGCGAAGCGTTTCAAGTGCCGTCAAACTGGAAAAAACGCCCACCGGCAGGGAGGTTGGTTGCAGATCGTTTCCGTCCAGATAGAGCGTTTCCAGTGCTGACAGACCCGAAAACGCACCCGAAGCCACGGTGCTGAGGTCGTTCCTATTCAGCCAGAGTGTTTTCAGTGCTGACAGGCTGGAAAACATATTCGCATCCAGACTGCTGAGGTCGTTGTAGTCCAGGCGAAGCGTTTCAAGTGCTGACAGACCCGAAAACGTACCCGAAGCCACGGTGCTGAGGTCGTTCCTATTCAGCCAGAGTGTTTTCAGTGCTGACAGGCTGGAAAACATATTCGCATCCAGACTGCTGAGGTCGTTTCTATTCAGCCAGAGTGTTTTCAGTGCCGACAGGTTGGAGAAGATATTCGCATCCAGACTGCTGAGGTCGTTGTCGTTCAAGTAGAGCTCTTCCAGTGCGGACAGGTTGGAAAAAATATCCGCGTCCAGGCTGCTGAGTATGTTGCTATCTCCCAGATAGAGTACTTCCAGTGCCGACAGGCTGGAAAAGATATTCGCGTCCAGGCTGCGAAGACCGTTCCCTCTCAGGTCGAGACTTTTCAATGCCGACAGGCTGGAAAAGATATCCGCATCATTCAGGCTGCTGAGTTGGTTGCCATACAGTTTGAGTTTTTCCAGTGCCGACAGGTTGGAAAAGATATTCTGCGGCAGGCTGTTGAGTCTGTTCCAAGACAGGTCGAGAGATTCCAGTGCCGTCAGCCCGGAAAAATCCCCGGCTTTCAGCGTCGATGTGCTCTTGCCATCCAGGTCGAGGACGGTAATCGCGGATAGATGGTCCGCCGTTACAGCACCGCAGGTGCTTACCGGCGCAGCCGCGACGATCGCGTCGCGTACCTGCGCGGTGCGGTTGCAGATATTGATGGTCGGGTCCTGAGTTAGGTTTGCCACCGTCAGATTCGTGAGGGCGATAGCCGGGTTCTGCGCCGGGTCGCGGATCGGATGGGTCCCTGGCGTGTAGGTCAGTCTTACCGCCTGGCCCGATGTTACGGCCGAGGCGAGGGTGAGCTTCACCTCACTGCTGCTCATCGCAATCTCAGAGACGCTCCGTGCCTCGCTATCTACCGCTACCGCGAAATCGCCGGTCGCCGGTTGGGAACTGCTGTCGAGCACCTCGCCGTACAACAGCGCCAACTCGTCTCCCTCTACTTCCGCTTCGGTGAGCGCCGGGACAACGCCATCGACCTTGTGCCCGGATTGATCGGTCTGCGCGTCGTGCGCGAGGTCCGCGTTTATGGTGGAGTTGTTCTTGCGGATGCCCCCGCCGTTGAGCTTGAGGCCGTTGGCGTTGATGCTTGCGCCATCGACGTCCTCGTCGTCAGCCTGCACGGTGTATTGGAAGAGGAGTTGGGTCGTGGTCGAGCCGCTTTTATAGTCGGCCTGGCGCACGGTAGTACCTATCGTCAGGTCGATCTGAGGTGTGACGGTGACGGTTACCGCATCATTGAAGGTCACGGTCACGTCGATCACGTCGTTCAATTTGTAGGTGTTGTTCTGCCCGGAGGCCGGGGTGGAGGTGAACGCGACGCTCGAAACCGTCGGCGCGGTGAGCGTGGTCCCGTTGACGGAATTGGACCACGCGCCCTTGCCCTCTGCGTTCTCCGCCTGTACCCGGATCTGGTAGGTTCGGCCCGAGCGCAGGCCGGTGATCGTGCGGGTCAGGGACGGGCCGGTGTCCGGCCAATCGGTGAACGCACCGCTGCTGCCTATGCGGTACTGGACGTGGTAGTTCGCGATGTCGGGACCGGTGTTGGCCGGCTCGGTCCAGGTCACGGTCAGGCTGCTCTCGGTTTCGTCGCTCACCGTGGGCGGATCGGGCTTGCCCGGCGGTTCGTCGACGTTCTCCACGATGACGGTTATCCCCTGTTGCCCCCGTCGCTCCCTCGTCCCCGTGCCGCTGGTCGCCGTGACCGCGACGAGGTACTGGTTGCCGCTATGAGAGGCCGCCGGACGCTCCCAGTCGGGGGCCTCCTTGAAGTGCAGCTCGTCGGTGTTGGCGATCTCGAATCGGTCCCGGTCGGCCCAGCCGGTGACCTCGTAGCCTGTGACGTGGTCGTCGCTATCGACGTCCTCGGCGACGATCCGGCCGACAAAACGGATGTTTTCCTTGCCCCGCAGGGCACCGTCACTGGTGAAACGGGGCGGTTCGTTCACGTCGGTGACGGTGACGGTGATGGTCTGCTGTGCGGCCAGGGCGCGGCCTCCCGCGCCGCCGGTTACCGTGACCACGATGATGTATGTGTTGTTCCTGCCGTTGTCCGTGGGATCCTCGAAGTTGGGGGCATCTTTGAAGGTCAGTGCGCCGGCGCTGTCGATCTCAAGCAGGTCACGGTCAGCACCGCCGGTGAGGGTGTAGCCGGTGATGTCATCGGCGTTATCGAGATCGCGCGCCTCCACACGGCCGATGGACGGGTTGTTTTCCCCAGTCTGGAAGGTTGCGTCACTGGTAAACTCCGGCGGCTCGTTGACGTCGTTCAGGTTTATCAAAACGGTGATGGTGCGCTCGTCGCCATGCCCGTCGGTTGCTTTGATACGCAGAACGTAGCGGGGCTGCGCCTCGTAGTCGTAGGTCTGATCCGATTTGGTCCGAAGTTGACCGCTGCGCGAGTTGATGGTGAAGGCATCCGCATCTGTTCCTTCAAGGCTATAGGTCAGCGCGGTGTTCTCCGGGTCGGTGGCGCCCACCGGATCGCCGATGTCCTGCACGCCGGTGGTGTTCTCGTCAAAGCTGCGCGCGGCGCTTGACCCGTCGGTGAAGACCGGCGGCTGGTTGGGGTCGGTGCTTCCCGTGCCCGACGGCGACCAATCGCTCGTGCCTTCGTCGTTGTGCGCTCGCACCTGCACCTCATAGCTCGTGCCCGGGCTCCGACCGGTGATGGTCGCGGTCAGGTCCGTGCTGTTGTGTCTCCAGGAGGTAAAGCCGCCGCTGTCCCCTTCGCGGTATTGGATGTCGTAGTCGTCGATGTCGGGACCGGTATTGTTTGGCTCATCCCAGGTTACAGCCAGGCTGGTGGAAGAGGCCGCTGAGACGCTGGGAGGGTCTGGCGTCTCGGGCGGTTCCTGTTGGTTGATCAGGTTGATGGTCACCTCGATGGTGTTGCTGCCGCCCTGATCATCTTCTACGCGCACCGTTACCTCATAGCTGTTCTTCTCTTCGTAGTCGTAGGTTTCGCTCGCTCTGGTTTGAAGCTGGTTGTCATTGAGAGCAAAGGAGGCCTGGTCCGTGCCTTCAAGACGATAGGTCAGCGTTCCCCCGTCACTGTCGGCGGCGGTGATCGGGTTGCCGATGTCCTGCGTGCCCGTCGTGTTCTCCGCCAACCTGCGCGTGGTGCGCGAACCCTCATTAAACGTGGGAGCTTGATTGGCGACAGTGCTCACAGTAACGGATTCGGACCAATCGCTCTGTCCTTCGGGACTGCGCGCCAGTACCCGCACCTCATAGGACGTGTTGGCCTCCAGGCTGGTGATGGTCGTACTCGTGCCGGGTCCATTGTGCGGCCAGTCATCGAACGAGTCGCTGGCCTTCCTGTACTGCACGTCGTAGTCATTGATGTCGGGACCGGTGTTTGTTGGTTCCGTCCATCGAATAGATAAACTATTCAGCGTCGAGGTAGTGACCGCTGGCCTGTCGGGTCTTTCCGGCCGCTCGTTGTCGTCATCAGTTATGTCAATCGTCACTGTGATGGTGGCACGGCCACCCTGCTCGTCCGCTGCTTCTACCCTGACCGAATAGCGATTGCGTACCTCATAGTTGTAATCCACGCTGTTCTGTGTGCGGAGCTGGCCGATGTTTGGATCGATGGTGAAGCTCTCCGTATCCCCACCTGTAAGGCTATAGCTCACCGTGCGACCCTCCGGGTCGGTCGCTCTTATGGGGTTGCCGATGTTGTGGGTCCCGGTTGTGTTCTCGGCCAGGCTGCGCGTGGTGCTTGAGCCGTCGTCGAAGGTCGGGGGCTTATTACTCGGCGGTTGAGGTGGAGGAGGTGGAGGAGGTGGAGGAGGCCGTGGTGGTGGTCGTGGTGGTGGTCGTGGAGGCGGTCGTGGTGGTGGTGTACCGCCTCCTCCTGGTGGTAGCGACAGCGCAGAGGTGCTCCACTCACTCGATTCAGACCATTCACTCGCGCCTTCTTCGTTAGTCGCCCGCACCTGTATCGCATAGCGCGTGCTTGAAAACAGTTCCGTCAGGCGTACCGTCCGTTCCGTGCCGTCATAATCCGCATCTTTGAACACATCACTATCGGCTTGTCGGTATTGCACATCGTAGTCGGTGATCTCAGGACCCGTGTTGGAAGGTTCTGTCCAGATTACCGTCAGGGTTGTGGGAGCGATCGCCGAGACACTCGGTGGGGCAGGCTGTCCTGGAGGTTCGTCGATGTCAGTAATGGCAATACCTGCAGCAAGGCTGGCTTCGCCACCTTCGCCATCACTAACATAGACGATGAGGGAATAGCTGTCCTTCTGCTCAAAGTTGTACGTCCCTTTCGTCTGAATTTGCCCTGTGCTCTCCTCAATGGCAAAACTGTCGGCATCGGCACCGCTGAGGCGATAGGTAAGCGTATGGCCATCGCCATCGGTCGCAGAGATAGGCTCCCCTATTGCTTGTCCCGACGGCGTGTTCTCTGGCACAGAGAGCGTCACAGGAGGCTCTGAGGTGAAGACCGGTGCGCGGTTGACTACTTTGCCGAAGCTATCGATAAAGATCAGAAAATCGGGGATCCCTATCTCGCCATCCACATTCAGATCGTATTTGGACTCATAAGTATCTTGACCTCTTTCGGACCCAAATGTATCGACAAAGAGCAAAAAGTCGGGGATACCCACCGTCCCATTCCTGTCAAAGTCTGGAGAAGGCGGTTTAGCAAGCCGCAAGGTAATGCTCAGGTCCATCGATACGGTCTCCGTTTGTCCTCCTCGCACAAGCCTTGCACGCACCAAAAGTATGTCCGTGCCTGAAAATGCCTCTGTCGTGCGAAAGTGAATCGTGCCTATAAGGCCGCTATTGGTTGCATTACTATTGGATAACGTTATCCCGATATTTGCAAAATCTTTGCCCGTAAGCGCAGAGGTACCAGATACGATATTTGCCCGCTTGAATCCTTCGTAAGCAACCTGAGCAGGATCAAATTCAAAGCGCAGGGAGATATCGCTTGCAGACGCAATATCTGTGCAGAAGATTTGAATGGGAACCGTGCGATTGGGAAAGACATCGAGAGAGGAGACTGCCTGGTCGCCTTCGGAATTATCTAAGTCCAGAGACAGGGAAAAGCTACTGGTCTGGGTGGATAGGGGAAATACCAAGAGCAAAAGGCTCAATACGCTGGCGATGCCGAGCGCGAGTGGGAAAATTTTAACGCGGTGTTTCATATTGGCATAATCCATAGTGTGTCAGTGCGTAACATCAGTTACCTGCCGGCTTCACCTTCAGGACAATGGGTTCAGGCCGATCCGGCCCGGTGCCGGGGTGGGTTATGATCGCACAGCTGATCGGAACCGAATCCCCCGCGGACGCCGTGGCCACTCGCGTAGATGGGTCGGGCACCGTGTAGGCGTCGGCCTGCGTGACATTGACGCGGTAGCCTATATCGGCGAGTGACTGAATCGTAATCGCGCTCAGCGGGTGCGCAACGCGATCGCTAATTCTGGGCGTCATGAGTTCGTCGTCGAGCACGGACTCTCGCCAGTGACCGTCCTGGCTGCCCGATCCCCCAACAGCGTTCTCCACCGGCACCTTTGCACCCGTATAGCTCGTCCCTCCCGCAGCGTTGAAGGCCGCAATCGCGTTTGCGCCTGAGAAATGCGTATCGGGCGCGGGAACAATGCTCAGCGTCAACGCGTCGCCCTTCACTTTCGCGTCAATGAGCGTCGGCACAACGCCATCGACCCTGTGGCCGGATTGATCGGTCTGGGCGTCGTGCGCGAGGTCCGCGTTTATGGTGGAATCCTTTTTGCGGATGCTACCGCCGTTGAGCTTGAGGCCGTTGGCGTTGATGGTTGCGCCATCGGTGTCCTCGTCGTCAGCCTGCACGGTGGATTGGAAGAGGAGTTGGGTCGTGGTCGAGCCGCTTTTATAGTCCGCCTGGCGCACGGTAGTACCTGTCGTCAGGTCGATCTGCGGCGCGCCGGTGACGGTTACCGCATCGTTGAAGGTCACGGTCACGTCGATCACGTCGTTCAATTTGTAGGTGCGGTGAGCGTGGTGCCGTTGACCGAATTGGACCACGCGCCCTTCCCCTCGTCGTTCTCCGCCTGTACCCGGATCTGGTAGGTCGTGCCCGAACTCAAGCCGGTGATCGTGCGGCTCAGGGACGGGCCGGTGTCCGGCCAATCGGTAAACGCGCCGCTGATGCGGTATTGCAAATGGTAATTGGTGATGTCGGCCCCGGTGTTGGCCGGCTCGTCCCAGCTCACGGTCAGGCTGTTTTCCGTCTCGCCGCTCACCGTCGGCGGATCGGGCCTGCCCGGCGGCTCGTTCACGTCGGTGACGTTGATGGTCAACGTGACGCTGTCGCTGAAACCACCCGGGTTCGTGGCGGTGACGATGACCTCGTATGAACTCCGGGTCTCGTAGTCCAGCGCTACTTTGGCACGCAACTCTCCGACGGTTGCATCCGCGGTATTGAAGGATGGCGCATCGGGGCCGCTGAGCGTGTAGGTGAGCGTTTCGCCCTTCGGGTCGAGGGCCAACACTCTGGCGACGACATCCGAGGTGCTGCTGTTCTCTTCCACATGTTGAATCTGGGTGTTGGTCAGGAACGCGGGCGCCCGGCTGGCGGTGACCCGGAGTATCCGGTCCGCGCCAGCGCCGTTCGAGGTGGTCACGTACAGGGCGCCGTCAGGGCCGAGCATGGGGGTGCGCAGCCGGCCGTACGCACCGTCCAGGCCGGGCGCAACGACATGGCTCATGAACGCGCCGCTCGCGGAGAACTCGAAGACCCGCAGCGACTGCCCCTTCAGCGTCGCGATCGCCAGCCGCCCGTTCCACTCCTCCCAGTCTTCTCCCTCCAGGAAGATGCCGCCGCTGGTGGCCAACGTATGATTTCCCGACGACCATCTGGCCTCGACCGCACCGGGAAACTTCACCAGGTCGGTCATGGGCACGCCCTCGTTGTAGGACGGCACCGGATCCCAACCGTAGTTGCCGCCCGCGCTCAGCAGGTTGATCTCGTCGTCCACCGTAGGGCCGTGCTCTACCGACCACATCTGGTTCGTGCCCGGACGGCGCGCCAGCCCCTGTGGATTGCGATGGCCGGAGGTGTAGACTCGCGTCCCGAACGGGTTACCCGGCGCCGCCGTGCCCGTCGAGGAGTTGACGCGGAGCACTTTCCCGCCGAGCGAGTTCCGATCCTGCGGGACTGTCCCGGACGAGGCGTCGCCGGTTGCGATCCACAGATACCCCTCCGGACCGAAACGCAAGCGGCAGCCGCTGTGCTGACTGGCGGCGGGGATGTTGTCAACGAGGGGGTCATCGGCGCGGGTGGCCGCGGTGTAGGTCGCGTCTATCGTCCAGGCAATCACCTGCACTTCCGGCCCGGTATGGGCCTGACAGGTGTAGAACCGTCGGTTGGAAGCGAACGCGGGGTCGACGACGATGGCCATCAATCCGGCCTCTCCCGATACGAGCAGGTCGTCGAAGTCGGCACTGACGGACTGGACCGCCCCGTCGGTCAGCCGACTGCTCAGCCTGCCTCCCCGCTCGGTGAACAGCATCGTCCCGTCGGGCGCGAAGGCCACCCCCCACGGAACGCTCAGGCCGGAGACCAGCGGGACGACGGTCAGCTCCGGGCCGGGCTCCCGCTCGCCGACCACATGATCCGACACCACCTCGGTGGTCTTCCCGGTGCCCTGGCCGTCGGTGTAGCCCGCCGTGGCTCTCAGGTATTGCCCCTGGACGCTGTCCGTGGGCGTGTAGTCGGCCTGGGTCGCTCCGTCGATTCTGGTCCAGGCGGTCTTGTCCGAGGACTCGGCCCACTGCCAGGACACGGCGTGGAGATCCACGCCGTCCGGGTCGCTCAGCGTTGCCCTCACCACCGTCCACGCCCGGAGCTGAGCCGGAAGCAGCGACACGGACCCAGGCTCGTCGACATTGGTGACCTCGATGGTCACCGTGACGGAGTCGTCGACCTCGTTGTCGTCGGGCAAGTCGTTCGTGTCCTTGCCATCACTGACCGAGACGACGACTTCGTACTCGTTGGCCACCTCGTAGTCGAGGGCGGCCCTGGTCAGCAACTGTCCCGTTGAACTGTTGATGTCGAACAGGTCCGCATCCATGCCCGACAGTGCGTACTGCAAGGGATCGCCATCGGCGTCGTCGGCCTCGACCGGTGAGTCGATGGACCGGCCCGCCGCGGTGTGTTCGGCCACACGGCGGACCAGCGACGCTGAAGGAAACTCCGGGTTGCTGTTGGGCGCGGTGCCTACGGCGCCGGACGTCACGCTCTGTGCGGTCTTGTCCGGTCCGTGGATGTTGGTGTAGGTGACCGTGGCCCGCAGATACTTGCCGATATCGTCCGTGCCGGGCGTATACGACGCCGACCGGGCCCCGTCGATGTCCTCCCAGCCGGTGACGCCGTCGTCTGAGCGCTCCCATTTCCAGGTCGTGCCGGTGACGCCACCGTCGGGGTCGGACAGACTGGCCTGGACCGGGCTGCCGACCCGGGGCTGGGTCAAGGGAAGGATCACCGTCCCCTCGTGCTCGACGTCGGTGACTTCGATGGTCAACGTGACCGTGTCGCTGGTGTTCTGCTCGTCGTCGGCGGTGACGGTGACTTCGTATGTCCGCCTGGTCTCGTAGTCGAGTTGCGTTGTGGACCGGACTCGCAGCTCGCCGATGTTCTCGTCCAGGATGTAGAACGACTCCCCGTCGGTGCCGCCCAGCGTGTAGGTGAGTTCGTCGTGGTTGTAGTCGGTCGCCTCGACCGTGGCGACGACCATGTCGCCGCCGGTGTTCTCGGGCACCTGCCGGGTGTCGGCGGCGTTCGGGAACTCAGGCGCCTGCTGAGGGGTGACCCTCAGGATATCATCCCTCCAACCCCTCGTAGAAGTGGAGAGATACAAGGCATTGTCGGGACCGATCATCGGAGTCCGCAGTCGGTGGTCACGGTCACCGAAGTGGTCGAGTTCCTCCGGAACGACGTGGCTCACGAAGGTCCCGTCTTCGGTGAACTCGAAGATGCGTAATGATCGGCCCTTGAGCGTGGCCACGGCCAGCCGGCCCTCCCAGAGGCCCCACTGCTCGCCTTCGAGGAAGATGCCCCCGCTCGTGGCCAGGGTCGGGTTACCCGACGACCACCTGGCCTCGACCGCACCGGGAAACTTCACCAGGTCGGTCATGGGGGCGGTGTCGTCGTAGCCGGAGGTCGGATCGCCGTTCTCGTCGGTGGGCACTGGATCCCAGCCATAGTTGGCGCCGCGGACCAGCAGGTTGATCTCGTCGTCCACCGTCGGGCCATGCTCGACCGACCACATCTGCCTCGTACCGGGCCTCAGGGCCAGGCCCTGCGGGTTGCGGTGACCGTACGAGTAGACCAACGATCCCGGGAACGGGTTGTCCGCGGGCGCGACGCCCGTCAAGGGGTCCACCCTCAGTATCTTCCCGCCGAGCGAGTTCAGGTCCTGCGGGACGGTCCCGATAGCCTCGGTGTCACCGGTGGAGATCCACAGATTGCCATCGGGGCCGAAGCGCAGGCGGCAGCCGTTGTGGTTGTCCACCCTCGGGATGTTCCCGACAAGGGGATCATTGGCTCGGGTGGCCGTGGTGTAGGTCGCGTCTATCGTCCAGGCGACCACCTGTATCACGGAGCCGGTACGCTGCTGGCAGATGTAGATCCGCCGGTTGTCGACGAAGTCGGGATCGACTTCGAGCCCCATCACCCCACCGTTTTCGTCGGTATCCAGGTCGCTGAAGTCGGCGGACACGGTCTGGAGCGTGCCATCGGTGAGCCGGCTGCTGAGCCCTTCGGGAGGGTCGGGAAGTGGGTCTTGCTGCCGATGGCCATCCCGTTCGGTGAACAGCATCGTCCCGTCGGGAGTGAAGGCGATCCCCCAGGGAAATCTCAAGCCGGACACCAGCGTCTTGACCGACAGCTCGGGGCCGGGCTCCCGCTCGCCGACCGTGGCGTTCGACTCCGTCCGTGAAGTCTTGTTGGAACCTTCGCCGTCCCTGTAGCGTGTTGCCGTGGCCCGCAAGTACTTGCCCCATCTCGCTTCCGTCGGCAGGTAATCGGCCCGGGTCGCCCCGTCGATGTTGGTCCAGGTGGTCTTGTCCCAGGACTCGGCCCACCGCCAGGACACGGCGTTGAGATCGCCATCCGGATCGGTGAGGGTGGCCCGGACCACCGTCCGCACCCGGAGTTGCGCCGGGAACAGCGACACGGTGCCGTCCTCATCCACGTTCTTGACGGTCACGACCATGTCTTCCGTATCCGTGTGGGTGCCGTCGCTGACCTGTACGGTGATTTCATAGGTCCGGTCGCCGTCGGCGTCGTCCGGGTTCTCGTAGTCGGGGGCCGCCGCGAAGGCCAGGACGCCGGCGGTGCTCAGCGTGAACCGGCCCGCGTCGGCGCCGCCCGCCTTTGACCACTCCAGGTCCGCCGCGGCGGTGTCCTGATCCTCCGCGGTCAAAGTCGCCACCGCTGTCTTCCCCTCATCGACGGTGAAGGTCGAGGCACTGATCTCCGGCGGCGCGTCGGTCGGCGCGGTGAGCGTGGTGCCGTTGACAGAATTGGACCACGCGCCCTTCCCTTCGTCGTTCTCCGCCTGTACCCGGATCTGGTAGGTGCTGCCCGAACTCAAGCCCGTGAGCGTGCGGGTCAGGGACGGGCCGGTGTCCGGCCAATCGGTGAATGTGCCGCTGATGCGGTATTGCACGTGGTAGTTCGCGATGTCAGGCCCGATGTTGACCGGCTCGGTCCATGTCACGGTCAGGCTGTTTTCCGTCTCGTCCGATACGGTGGGCGGATCGGGCTTCCCCGGCGGCTCGTCGACGTCCTCCACGGTGACGGTGATCGTCTGCTGTGCGGTCAGGGCGCGGCCTCCCACGCCGCCGGTGGCGGTGACGGTCACGTTGTACTGGTTGTTTCTGCCATTGTCCGTGGGATCCTCGAAGTTGGGGGCGTCCTTGAAGTGCAGCTCGTCGGTGTTGGCGATCTCGAACAGGTCGCGGTCGGCGCCTCCGGTGATGGTGTAATTCGTGATATCGTCGGCACTATCCTCATCGCGGGCGACCACTTCGCCGACCCTCGTGCCATTTTCCCCAGTCTCGAAGGCCGCGTCACTGGTAAACTCCGGCGGCTCGTTGACGTCGTTCAGGTTTATCAAAACGGTGATGGTGCTGCTGCCGCCGTGCCCGTCGGTTGCTTTGATACTCAGAACATAGCGGGGCTTTGCCTCGTAGTTGTAGGTCTGATCCGATTTGGTCCGAAGTTGACCGCTGCGCGAGTTGATGGTGAAGGCATCCGCGTCTGTGCCTTCAAGGCTGTAGGTCAGCGCGGTGTTCTCCGGGTCGGTGGCACTGACCGGATCGCCGATGTTCTGCACGCCGGTGGTGTTCTCGTCGAGGGCGCGGGTGGTGCTCGACCCGTCGGTGAAGACCGGGGGCTGGTTGGGGTGGGTGCTTCCCGTGCCCGACGGCGACCAATCGCTCGTGCCTTCGTCGTTGTGCGCGCGCACCTGCACCTCATAGCTCGTGCCCGGGCTCCGACCGGTGATGGTTGCGGCGAGTTCCGCGCCGTTGTGTGTATAGGAGGTGAAGCCGCCGCTGTCCCCTTCGCGGTACTGGATGTCGTAGTCGTCAATGTCGGGACCGGTGTTGGCTGGCTCGTCATAGGTCACGGTCAGGCTGGTGGAAGAGGCCGGTATGACGCTGGGTGCTGCCGGGTCCCCGGGCGGTTCCTGTTCATCAATCAGGTTGATGGTCACCTCGATGGTGTTGCTGCCGCCCTGATCATCTTCTACGCGAACCGTTACCTCATAGCTGTTCTTCTCTTCGTAGTCGTAGGTTTCGCTCGCTCTGGTTTGAAGCTGGTTGACATCGAGAGTGAAGGAGGCCTGGTCCGTGCCTTCGAGGCTGTAGGTCAGCGTGGTGTTCTCCGGGTCGGTGGCACTTACCGGATCGCCGACGTTCTGGACGCCGGTGGTGTTCTCGTCGAGGGCGCGGGTGGCGCTCGATCCTTCGCTGAACGTGGGCGCCTGGTTGGCGACAGTGCTCACAGTAACGGATTCGGACCAATCGCTCTGTCCTTCGAGACTGCGCGCCAGTACCCGCACCTCATAGGATGTGTTGGCCTCCAGGCTGATGATGGTCGTGCTCGTGCCGGGTCCATTGTGCGGCCAGTCGGTGAATGTGCCACCGCTCTCCTTATACTGGATGTCGTAGTCGTTGATGGCAGGACCGGTGTTCTGTGGCTCGGTCCAGCGTACGGTCAGGCTCGTCAACGTCGAAGCCGTTACCGTGGGCCTGTCGGGTCTTTCTGGCCGTTCGTTGTCGTCATCAGTTATGTCTATCGTCACTGTGATGGTCGCCCGTCCACCCTGCTCGTCCGCTGCTTCTACCCTTACCGAATAGCGATCCTTCGTTTCGTAGTCGAAGGCGACGCTTGTCCCGGTCTGCAGTTGACCGGTGTTCGGGTCGATGGCAAAACTCTCCGTATCCCCACTGATGAGGCGGTAACTCACGGACCTGCCCTCCGGGTCGGTCGCGCTTATGGGGTTGCCGATGTTGTGGGTCCCGGTTGTGTTCTCGGCCAGGCTGCGCGTGGTGCTTGAGCCGTCGTCGAAGGTCGGGGGCTTATTACTCGGCGGTTGAGGTGGAGGGGGTGGTTGAGGTGGAGGCGGTGGTTGAGGCCGTGGAGGCGGTCGTGGTGGTCGTGGAGGCGGTGGTGTACCGCCGCCTCCCGGTATTATCGACAGCGCAGAGGTGCTCCACTCACTCGACTCAGACCATTCACTCGTGCCTTCCTCATTGTGCGCCCGCACCTGAATTGCATAGCGCGTGCTTGAAAACAGTTCCGTCAGGCGTACCGACCGTTCCGTGCCGTCATAATCCGCATCTGTGAACACATCACTATCGGCTTGTCGGTATTGCACATCGTAGTCGGTGATCTCAGGACCGGTGTTGGAAGGTTCTGTCCAGATTACCGTCAGGGTTGTGGGAGCGATCGCCGAGACACTCGGTGGGGCAGGCGGCATAGGGGGTTCGTCGATGTCAGTGATGGCAATACCTGCAGCAAGGCTGGCCTCACCACCTTCGCCATCACTAACATGGACAGTGACGGAATAGCTGTCCTGCTGCTCAAAGTTGTACGTCCCTTTCGTCTGAATTTGCCCTGTGCTCTCCTCAATGGCAAAACTGTCTGCATCGGCACCGCTGAGGCGATAGGTAAGCGTATGGCCCTCAGCATCACTGGCTGTGATAGGATCACCTATTGCCTGTCCCGATGGCGTGTTCTCATCTACGGAGAGCGTCACAGGAGGCTCCGACGTGAAGACAGGTGCGCGGTTGACCACTTTGCCGAAGTTATCGATAAAGATCAGAAAATCGGGGATCCCTATCTCGCCATCCACATTCAGATCGTATTTTGACTCATAAGTATCTTGACCTCTTTCGGACCCAAATGTATCGACAAAGAGCAAAAAGTCGGGGATACCCACCGTCCCATTCCTGTCAAAGTCTGGAGAAGGCGGTTTCGCAAGCCGCAAGGTAACACTCAGGTCCAGCAGCGATACGGTCTCCGTTTGTCCATCTCGCACAAGTTTGACACGCACCAATCGTATGCCTGTACCTGAAAATGCCTCCATTGTGCGAAAGTGAATCGTGCCTATAAGACCACTATATGCATTACCTGCCGATAGGGTTATCCCGATATTTGTAAAATCCTTTCCCGTAAGCGCAGAGGTGCCCGATACGATATTCGACCGCTTAAATGCTTCGTAAGCAACCTGAGCGGGGTCGAATTCAAAGCGCAGGGAGAGATCGTTTGCAGCCCCAATATCTGTGCCGAAGATTTGAATGGGAACAACGCGATTGGGAAATACATCGAGAGAGGAGATTGCCTGGTCGCCTTCGGAATTATCTAAATCCAGAGAGAGGGAAAAACTGCTGGTCTGTGTGGATAGGGGAAATACCAAGAGCAAAAGGCTCAATACGCTGGCGATGCCGAGCGCGAGTGGGAAAATTTTAACGCGGTGTTTCATATTGGTATAATCCATATAATGCGCGAGGTAACATCAGTTACCCGCCCGCTTTAGATTCAGGGTAATAGGCTCAGGCTCATTGGGTCCGGCGTCGGGATGTGTTATGATGGTACAGTTGAGACCCTCGGACGCCCTTACGCCGGTATTAGAGGAAGAGGACGTCGCAGGTAGGGTGTAAGCATCTGCCTGTGTGACATCAACGCGATAGCCCATGTCGGCCAGCACTTGGATCGTGATCGCGCTCAACGGGAAGGAAACAGCCTCGGCCGCCCTGGACGTCATGAGTTCGTTGTCGAGCACGGATTCCCGCCAGTGACCGTCCCGGGATATTCCTAATGTGTTTTCCACCGGCACTTTCTCGCCCGTGTAGCTCGATCCGCCGGCAGCATTGAAAGCCGCAATCGCGTTTATACCCGAAAAATGCGTGTCGGGCGTGGGAACAATGGCATTGCCATATACGAGCGACGGGTTCTGCAGCAGGTAGTCCCAATTAGTGCCGAATCCCAGGGTGTGACCTATCTCGTGTAGCATAAGGGCTGCCAGTTTTGCATTAGACATTGTGCCGACGTCGTCCTGGTCAAGCTGGACGCCGGATGCGATTGGCATCCAGGACGGGAGGCGCCACCTATGCACTCCCCCCCGTCCGAGGGTGCCTTCTTCTCCGTCAATTTCAACCATTCTCACGTAAATCACCAGATCATCGACAACTTCGGGGGCGGTGGTTCCCGGATAAACACTGTTCAAGAAATCGCGACTGCTACGGGACAAATGCTGATTGGGGATATCGTGCGTGATGATCTGCTCCCAACGCCGGGCGGCGGTTTCAAATGCGGACCGGTACTTCGAGGAGATGCTGCCGACAAAGATAAGGTCGATATCGAAGGAAGAGGTTCTGATGGTCGTCGCTTCAGCAGTCGCGGAGCGAATACCCATTACGCTATCTCCACAATCCGTGCCGAGGTATCCGTAATCAGCCTCATAAGTGGTGCCCGGTTCGAAGAAATCGGAGATCAGGTCCTGTAGCGTTACCGTAACGGACTTTGGGGAATCTTCATCGTTCGTCTCCGCAAAGCACCCTGTAGCCCATAGTCCAATATTCGTCTTTTGTCGGATTCTGACCTGATACGCCCGGGTTTCGTTGGCCGCGAAGTTATCGGTGAATCCAAAAGTGAAGAGGTTGCCGCTGATGCTCAGGGTAGGAGCCGATAAGGTCGGCGTCTGGATATTCGCATCGAAGGTTGTTGAGGCGGTCGCGCCCCAGGGGTCGGTCACCGTTAGGGTAATGGTCGCAGTGCCGGCGGATAGCGGATTGATCAGGACCACTTCATTGATTATCTGCACGGTCGCGACTGTACTGTTACTCGATGTCGCGGTGAACCTCAAGTCGCTATCGTCGGGATCGTCGAACGCGCCATGCACAAAGTCGCTATCGTCATCGTCGGGAACGTTGAACCCGCCATATATAAAGTTGGGACCGACGAACCCGCCATGCACATAGCTAATCTCGACAGCACCTCCCGCTGGAAGCGTTACATCGTCAATGCTGCTGGCTATCGGCGAGGCATTGGAAATCGTCGCCTCGGCCAAAGGAGACCACTCGCTCTCTCCTTCGTCGTTCTTTGCCCGCACCTGCACCTCGAAGGTCGTGTTTCGATAAAAACCCTTGAGTTCAAACACCCAATCCGATGCCTGATTCACAGGGTCGCTGATAAAGTCACCGCTGTTTTTGACGCGATGCTGAATTTCCCAGGCGGTGATGTCAGGTCCCGTATTCGTCGGGCTTGTCCGGTTCGGTCTTACCTCGATAGGCTTCAATACATCATTGCTGAGAACAGCCAATATTGGTGCCAGCGGCTGTCCCGGCGGTTCATCTACGTCATCTACGACGACGCTAATTGTCTGATTCGTTGTCCGTTCACGGCTGCCCGTACCGCTGGTCGCCGTGACCACGATAACATATTCGTTATTGCTCGCTGTGGCGGGTGGCCGCTCAAAGTCGGGGGCGGTCACAAAGGCCAATACACCCCCGCTCGTGATTGAGAACTGCGCCTGAGCCACACCGCCGGTAATCTCATAGCCAGTGATGTCGTCTCCCGCATCGTCGGTATCTGTGGCGACCACTGTGCCGACCTCAGTTTCGTTTTCCTTTACACCAAAGGTATTGACACTGGTGAAGACTGGCGAGTTGTTGGGGCTGACATCCACCTCTGCAATTGTTACTGTCACGTTTTCCGCGGTCACGCCCTGATAGTTCCCACCGCTTACTGCATGGCTCAGTGTGACTGTGTCATCCTGGTCGTCTATGTCGGCCTGTGTGGTGACAGTCACTGCTTGCGAATCGTTCCAATTGTCCGCCGTGAATGTCAGTGGCGACGGGGACGCCGAGGCATCCGAACCAGACGGTACGGTCACGGTGACCGTCACGTTCGCGGTTGGTTGCAAGGTCAGAACCACTGTGTACATGAGGTCAGAACCACTGTGTACGTGTCGCTGTTGCCCTCTGTTACGCTTCCAGTGGCAAGTCCGCGGATTTGACGAGTGCGTAGCCGCTGTTGCGCGGAGGCAAGTCTGGCAATGTTCCGATGTCAGCGGTGACGGCAGCAGTGGTGCCGGCCATGCGGGATACTGTGAGGATCTCACTATCCACACTGCCCCGGGAGATTGTGACGCTGCTTGTGCCGCCGTCAATGGTGCCATTGACCACCTGAAGTGGCAGGGTCATCGCAAAGGGCGCGCCGGTGTGTGCTTTGGCCCTGAATAGACCGCTGGTAATTGATTCAAGGGAAATGGTAATGGGCAAGGGATCAACCGTATTGCCCGCCAGTTTGAGCGTTGTCATCTCAGTCAGTCCAGAAAATATGTCATCGGGCAGGCTGCTGAGTTGGTTGTTGCCCAGAGAGAGCTCTCTCATCTCAGTCAGTCCGGAAAATATGTTCGCGTCCAGGCTGCTGAAGTTGTTGTTTTCCAGGTGGAGCGTTTCAAGTGCCGATAGGTTGGAAAAGATATTCGCGTCCAGGCTGCTGAGTTGGTGGCCGGATTGTTGGTCGCCGAGATGGAGTAATCGAAGAGATGACAGCCCGGAAAAGAGATTTGCTGGCAGGCTGCTGAGTTGGTTGTCGTCCAGGCGGAGCGTTTCAAGTTCTGTCAAATTGGAAAATACACCCGTCGGTAGGGAGGTTGATTGTAGATCGTTCCCGAACAGGGTGAGAATTTTAAGTGCTGTCAGACCCGAAAACGCGTTTGCATTCAGGCTGCTGAGTTCGTTTTCCTCCAGGTAGAGTTCTTTCAGTGCCGTTAGGTCGGAAAAGATATTCTCATCCAGACTGCTGAGTTCGTTGTTGTGCAGGTGGAGTTCTTTCAGTGCCGTTAGGTCGGAAAAGATATTCTCATCCAGACTGCTGAGTTCGTTGTTGTGCAGGTGGAGTTCTTTCAGTGCCGTTAGGTCGGAAAAGATATTCTCATCCAGACTGCTGAGTTCGTTGCTGTACAGGTAGAGTAATTCCAGTGCCGACAGGTCGGAGAAGATATTTGCATTTAGGCTGCTGAGTTTGTTACGGGATAGAGAGAGATCTTTCAGTGCCGTTAGGTCGGAAAAGATATTCTCATCCAGACTGCTGAGTTCGTTGTTCTGCAGCCGGAGCCATTCAAGTGCTGTAAGACCCGAAAACGCGCTTGCATCCAAGCTGCTGAGTTTGTTGCTGCGCAGATCGAGCCATGTCAGTGCTGACAGGTTGGAGAAGATATTCGCCGGCAAGTTGCTGAGTCGGCCGTAGGGCAGTATGAGTTGTTTCAGTGCCGACAGGCTGGAAAAGAGATTCTCCGGGAGTGTCCTGAATCCGTTTCCTGACAGATCGAGCCTTGTCAGTGCCGTCAGCCCGGAAAAGTCGTTGGCTTTCAGCTTCGAGATACTCTCAAAACTCAGAATGAGGCGGGTGATCTCAGATAGATGTTTCGCCGTGACAGCACCGCAAGTACTAACAGGAGATGCCTCTACAATCGCGTCGCGCACCTGATCGGTACGATCGCAGACACTGACGATTGGTTGGACTCGGTTCGCCGTTGTCAAGTTTGTAAGGGCGATGGCCGGGTTTTGCGCCCGGTCGCGTATCGGGTTGGTCCCCGGCGTGTAGGTCAGTCTTACCGCCTGGCCCGATGTTACGGCCGAGGCGAGGGTGAGCGTCACCTCACTGCTGCTCATCGCAACTGAGACGTCCCTCGCCGTGCCATCTACCGTTACCGCGAAATCGCTGGTCGCCGGTCTCGAATTGCTGTCGAGCACCTCGTCATAGGCCAGTGTCAACTCGTCGCCCATTACTTCTGCGTCGATAAGCCCCGGCGCGATGCCATCGACTTTGTGGGTGGACTGATTGGTGAGTGCCGCGTGTGCCAGATCCGCGTTTATTGTGGAATTGGTTCCGAGGATGCTTCCGCTGTTGAGCTTGAGGCCGTTGGCGTTGATGCTTGCGCCGTCGGCGTCCTCGTCGTCAGCTTGCACGGTGTATTGGAAGAGAAGCTGGGTGGTGGTCGAGCCGCTTTTGTAGTCGGCCTGGCGCACGGTAGTACCTATCGTCAGGTCGATCTGCGGTGTGCCGGTGACGGTTACCGCATCATTGAAGGTCACGGTCACGTCGATCACGTCGTTCAATTTGTAGGTATTGTTCTGCCCGGAGGCCGGCGTCGAGGTGAACGCGATACTCGATACCGTCGGCGCGGTGAGCGTGGTCCCGTTGACGGAATTGGACCACGCGCCCTTCCCTTCGTCGTTCTCCGCCTGTACCTGGATCTGGTAGGTCCCCGAGCGCAGGCCGGTGATCGTGCGGGTCAGGGACGGGCCGGTGTCCGGCCAATCCGTGAACGCACTATTTATGCGATATTGCACATGGTAGTTCGTGATCTCAGGCCCGGTATTGGTCGGCTCGGTCCAGATCACGGTGAGGCTATTTTCCGTCTCGTTGCTCACCGTGGGCGCGTCGGGTTTACCCGGAGGTTCGTCGTCGTCCTCCACAGTGACGGTTATCGCCTGCGTTGTTGTTCGCTCTCGGGTGTTCGTGCCGCCGGTCGCCGTGACCTCGACGATGTATTCGTTGTCGCCTCCCGCAGCCGCCGGACGCTCCCAGTCGGGGTCCTCTTTGAAGTGCAACTCGTTGGTGTTGGTGATCTCGAATAGGTTCCTATCAGCCCCACCGGTGATCGCGTAGCCGGTGATACCATCGCCGCTATCGACATCATCGGCGGTCACCTGGCCGACAAACTGGGTATTTTCCTGTACCGTGAAGGTAGCATCACTGGTGAAATGTGGCGGTTCGTTCTCGTCGGTGACAGTGACGGTGATGGTCTGCGCTACGGTCAGTGCGCGGCCTTCCGTGCCGCCGGTCACTGTGACCTCGACGATGTATGTGTTATTACTTCCAGAATCCGTGGGATTCTCGAAGTCGGGGGCCTCCTTGAAAGTCAACGCGCCTCCGCTGTCGATCTCGAACAGGTTCTGGTCGGACCCGCCGGTGATGGTGTAATTCGTGATATCGTCGGCACTATCCTCATCGCGGGCGACCACTTCGCCGACCCTCGTGCCATTTTCCCCAGTCTCGAAGGCCGCGTCGCTGGTGAACGCCGGCGGCTCATTGACGTCGTTCAGGTTTATCAACACGAGGATGGTGCTGCTGCCGCCGTGCCCGTCGGTCGCTTTGACCCTCAGAACATAGCGGGGCTTCGTCTCGTAATCGTAGGTCTCGTCGCGGTCGGTCCGAAGTTGACCACTACCCGTGTCAATGGTGAAGGCATCTTTGTCCGTGCCTTCGAGGCTATAGGTCAGCGTGGTGTTCTCCGGGTCGGTGGCGCTTACCGGATCGCCAATGTTCTGCACGTCCGTGGTGTTCTCGTCGAGGGCGCGCGTTGCGCTCGACCCGTCGGTGAAGACCGGCGGCTGGTTGGGGTCGGTGCTTCCCGTGCCCGACGGCGACCAATCGCTCGTGCCTTCGTCGTTGTGCGCTCGCACCTGCACCTCATAGCTCGTGCCCGGGCTCCGACCGGTGATGGTTGCGGCGAGTTCCGCGCCGTTGTGTGTATAGGAGGTGAAGCCGCCGCTGTCCCCTTCGCGGTACTGGATGTCGTAGTCGTCAATGTCGGGACCGGTGTTGGCCGGCTCGTCATAGGTCACGGTCAGGCTGGTGGATGAGGCCGGTATGACGCTGGGTGCTGCCGGGTCCCCGGGCGGTTCCTGTTCGTCTGTCAGATTGATCGCCACCTCGATGGTGTTGCTGCCGCCCTGACCGTCTTCTACGCGTACGGTTACTTCATAGCTGTTCTTTTCTTCGTAGTCGTAAGCGACGCCCGCTACCGTCTGAAGCTGGTTGTCATCGAGAGCAAAGGAGGCCCGGTCCGTGCCTTCGAGACGATAGGTCAGCGTCCCCCCGTCGCCGTCGGTGGCGGTGATCGGGTTGCCGACGTTGTGGGTACCCGTCGTGTTCTCTGCCAACCTGCGCGTGGCGCTCGAACCTTCGGTGAACGTGGGAGCTTGATTGGCGACAGTGCTCACAGTAACGGATTCGGACCAATCGCTCTGTCCTTCGGGACTACGTGCCAGTACCTGCACCCGGTAGGATGTGTTGGCCTCCAGGCTGGTGATGGTCGTACTCGTGCCGGGTCCATTGTGCGGCCAGTCATCGAACGAGTCGCTGGCCTTCCTGTACTGCACGTCGTAGTCATTGATGTTGGGACCGGTGTTTGTTGGTTCCGTCCAACGTATGGATAGACTATTCAGTGTTGAGGCCGTCACCGAGGGACGGTCGGGTCTTTCTGGCCGTTCGTTGTCGTCATCAGTTATGTCAATCGTCACTGTGATGGTCGCACGACCACCCTGCTCATCCTGTGCCTCGACCGTCACCGAATAGCGATTTCGCACCTCGTAGTTGTAATCCACGCCGGTCTGTGTGCGAAGCTGGCCGATGCCTGGGGCAATCGTGAACTGATCCGTGTCCCCACCTGCAAGGCTGTAGCTCACCGTGCGGCCCTCCGGGTCGGTCGCGCTTATGGGGTTGCCGATGTTGTGGGTCCCGGTTGTGTTCTCGACCAGGCTGCGCGTTGGCGCAGTTTCGTCGAATACCGGTCGCTGGTTGGCACTGGTCGTCCCGAAGCCCGAGGGGGACCACAGGCTTTCACCTTCGTCGTTGTGCGCCCGCACCTGCACCTCGTAGCGCGTGTTCACCTGCAGGTTTGTGATGGTTGTGGTCGTGCCGGTGTTGTGCTGATAGGGGATGAAGCTACCGCTGCCCGTCCGATATTGGATGTCGTAGTCGTCGATGCCGGGTCCGGTATTGTTTGGCTCGGTCCAACTTACTGTCAGGCTGGTTGAAGAGGCGGGCTCGACCCGGGGCCGCGCCGGAGCTTCGGGGGGTTCATCGACGTCACTCACATGGATCGTCACGGCAATGGTGGCTGTGCCGCCCTGACCGTCTTCTACGCGCACGATCACCTCATAGCTGTTCTTCTCTTCGTAGTCGTAGGTGACGCCTGATCGGGTGCGAAGCTGACCGCCTGCATGGATGGTGAATGAACCGGCATCGTCCCCGCTCAAACGGTAGGTCAGGCGGTGACGGTCGGCATCGGTGGCGCTGACCGGATGCTGGATGTTTTGATTGGGTGCCGTGTTCTCAGCCACGCTACGCGAGGTGCTCGGTCCGTCGGTGAATACTGGCACCTGATTAGGACCCGGTGGTTGTGGTGGTGGTTGAGGCCGTGGAGGCGGTCGTGGTGGTGGTCGTGGAGGCGGTGGTGTACCGCCGCCTCCCGGTATTATCGACAGCGCAGAGGTGCTCCACTCACTCGACTCAGACCACGCACTCGTGCCTTCTTCGTTAGTCGCCCGCACCTGTATCGCATAGCGCGTACTTGAAAACAGTCCCGTTAGACGCACTGACCGTTCCGTTCCGTCATAATCCGCATCTGTCAACACATCACTGTCGGCTTGTCGATATTGCACGTCGTAGTCCGTGATCTCAGGACCCGTGTTGGAAGGTTCTGCCCAGATTACCGTCAGGGTTGTGGGCGCGATCGCCGAGACACTCGGTGGGGCAGGCTGCATAGGAGGTTCGTCGATGTCAGTGATGGCAATACCTGCAGCAAGGCTGGCCTCACCACCTTCGCCATCACTAACATGGACAGTGACGGAATAGCTGTCCTTCTGCTCAAAGTTGTACGTCCCTTTCGTCTGAATTTGTCCTGTGCTCGCGTCTATGGCAAAACTGTCTGCATCGGCACCGCTGAGGCGATAGGTAAGCGTATGGCCCTCAGCATCACTGGCTGTGATAGGATCACCTATCGCCTGTCCCGATGGCGTGTTCTCATCTACGGAGAGCGTCACGGGTGGTTCTGACGTGAAGACAGGTGCGCGGTTGACTACTTTGCCGAAGTTATCGATAAAGATCAGAAAATCGGGGATCCCTATCTCGCCATCCACATTCAGATCGTATTTGGACTCATAAGTATCTTGACCTCTTTCGGACCCAAATGTATCGACAAAGAGCAAAAAGTCGGGGATACCCACCGTCCCATTCCTGTCAAAGTCCGGAGAAGGCGGTTTAGCAAGCCGCAAGGTAATGCTCAGGTCCATCGATACGGTCTCGGTTTTTCCCTCTCGCACAAGTTTGGCACGCATTAGACGTATGTCTGTGCCAGAAAACGCCTCGCTCGTGCGAAAGCGAATGGTGCCTATAAGACCGCTATTGGTTGCATTACTATTGGATAACGTTATCCCGATATTTGCAAAATCTTTGCCCGTAAGCGCAGAGGTACCAGATACGATATTTGCCCGCTTGAATCCTTCGTAAGCAACCTGAGAGGGATCGAATTCAAAGCGCAGGGAGATATCGCTTGCAGCCCCAATATCTGTGCCAAAGATTTGGATGGAAACCGTGCGATTGGGAAAGACATAGAGAGAGGAGGCTGCTTGATCGCCTTCCGAGCCATCCAAATCCAGAGAAAGCGAAAAGCTGCTGGTCTGGGTGGATAGCGACCACGGGAATAGTAAAAGCAGAAAGCTCAGCAGACTGATGGTACCGAGCGCAAGAGAGAGCGATTTAATAGCGTGTTTCATCTATCAATTTCTTTTGTACGATGTGGTTTACGTTGTGCATTTGGGCCGAACAGGATTTGTCTGGCAGAACCTGTACCCGTTTAGCAGTTATTTTTACTTTTACATCAGGTTTACACATACGTCTGTATTCAATAGATGCTTCGGTGGAACCTTCTACACTATACACTAAAGCGGGGTAACTCCAGTGATGAGCGTGACGAGAGAGAAAAGAGCCAATAAATACGGTGTGGTTCTGGCAATGGCTAAAAGTTATAACTGACTTTTGAGTACCAAAATGCCCCATTAAAACCAAATGGAGTGTACTCGCTGTACTTTTCACCCACAGAACCTTTGTTCTTATTTTCTTCTGGAAAGGTATTGAGGACATTGCGGGAGCCGAGCGTGATCCGCATTTTTTCATTCAGTGCGATATGGGTTTCAATATCAAACAACGACCATACGCCGGGATATGTTTGATCGTTGTCTCTATCCCACCAGGAATCGTAATAGCTCATGCGAATCAAGATATCCCACATATCGTTAAAAGATTGCGCCAGGGTCGCGTTGGCGCGGCTTTGGGGAAGTGCTTCCTCCAGTTGCCGAACGCGTGTCTCGCTCAATGTTTCCGTGAGTTTGGTTACTTTTGTGTCTGTGAGGTTGTAAACAAAGCTGAAATCGCCATTTCTCACAGGCGTGACAAAAACGATGTCAACGCCACGGGTTCTGGTTTCGAAGTCGTTGATGAAGAAGCGGAAGGTTTGGATATTTCTCGCGCTCGTTATGCCCGAAGCGATCAATTGGTCGCGCTGGGCATCGGTCAGAGAGTAGTTCTTTGAAATACCCAGGCGGTCCTTCAGGTCAATTTGAAAATAATCAACGGTTAAACTGAAATTTGCCCTGTCCAAAATAAAGCCAGCCGTGAAGTTGTTCGACTTTTCAGGGTTGAGAGGCTTGCCGCCCACCAGTTCTGCCGCGGCGTGGGTTGATGGAATGGTACCTCTATTGACCAAATCATTTAACGCGGGATCGAATCGAGTTGATACGTTAAAAGAATTTTGTTGACCAGGTGTGGGTGCTCTGAAACAGGTGCTGAAACTGCCGCGCAATTTCAGTTCTTCTGTGATGCTGAAGTTGGTAGCTGCTTTGTAGTTGAGGGTCGAACCAAAGTCACTGAAGTTTTCATAGCGCAGCGCGAGGCCGAGCAACCAATTGTCCGACGGGGTTAATTCGGCATCCCCATAAGCCGCATAATTGGACCGACTCCAGTCGCCAGCAGCAATATCGCTAAAGCCGGAAAAACCATTGGACGCAGCACTGAATCCCTGAGGGGCTAAAGGACCTATTTGATAGGACTCGGGTTGTCCCTGCACAACTTCGTATTTTTCATTTCTGTATTCGAGACCCGCGGCCAAGAAGACCTGATTGCTTACTGGAAATGTAAAGTCGAGATTTAAATTGAAATCTTTTTGGATATAGGATCCGGGATTAAATTCCGTGGGGGTATCGCGTCCCAAAGAGGCATTTACCGTGTTTTTAATCACGAAATCGGCTTCGTGACTTCCGTAATAAGCACTGAGATCCCATGTCCAGATCGGGTCAAAATTTGTGCCTTTAACACCCGCGAGAAGGGCATAATCGGCGGTGGTGCCACCAAATCGGGGAGTAAAACCCCCCGGAAAGAGTTCGCGAAATGTGAAATAGTCGTTTTTATTATTTAAAACCTGTTGTAGCGCGTTCGGGTCTGCCACGTTGTTGGTTATGTTGACAGCGGGAGGATCGGGCGCATTGGGGTTCAATTTGCCCACGAGCAATGTCTGACCGCCATCGGTACTGAAGACGCCCCCGCGCGTATTGGGATTTCTGAAGAAGAATCCGCCTTCCACTTCTTTGCTCGCATAGTTGGCATAGCCATAGAATTTGGTGTTTTCCGACAGACTTCCGCCGTAGTTGGCAAAAAATTTAAGGTCATTTCTAATGATGGGCGAACCCCAAATTTGGGCGGGATCGGCCACATCGGTATTGCCGGCGGCAATGAGAGCTTTGGCGTCATCGCGTTGTGCAGATCGATCAGTATCCTCTGCGTTGCCATATTCCAGGCTGAGGTTGGCCCACGCATTTTCGCTTCCCAGACCGATATTGCCAGCAACACTGTACTTAAAACCATCGCCTGCCTGATAGATACCGGGTTTGATTTCTATTGAGCCGCCCCGGTAGTGGTCTTTGAGTTGAAAGCTCATCACGCCGGCAATGGCGTCAGAACCGTATTGTGCGGAGGCACCATCGCGCAGGACTTCCACTTGTTTCAGGGCAATCGCTGGAATGGCCGATATGTCGGTCCCTTGCGCGCCATCAGATACGCCATTGCCATGCCAAACGACGAGAGAGCTGCGATGGCGGCGTTTGCCGTTGATGAGTACCAGCGTGTGGTCGGGTGCCAGGCCGCGCAGATTGGCCGGACGGACAAGGGTGGAGGCATCGCTGATGGGTTGGGTGTTGATATTGAAGGAAGGCACAACCGTTCTCACCAGATTTTGTAAATCGGCTTCGCCTTGTTTGACGATCTCTGCACTGGTAACCACATCAACGGGCACGGCCGATTCGACGACGGAACGCGGTTTTGCTCGGGAACCAATGACCACCAATTCTTCGAGGATGATCACTTCCGAAAAGACAGATGTCGTATCTGTGCTTTCGGAACGCGGCGTTTCCTGCGACACGGCAGGTCCATACAGAATGAGCATGGCAGCCATGCCGAGTAAGAGAGACAAAAAACGACATTTGTGTTGCATCGTGTACCTCCTGTGATAAGGGTGTGAAAATGGGTTTCTCAGAACAGGCAAAATTGAAATTGGTATCTGTCTGGATATAGGTTTCGGGATCAAAGCTCGTTGGCGTGTTGGCACCGAGGGACGCATTCACGGTATTAAGGAATTATTTTTTATTTGACTGGCAATCGTTTGTCTTTTTTGGAAAAAAATATACACAACCGTTTGTCTTTTTGCAAAAAAAATATATAGCGATTTCTACCAGGTCAATCCCTTTTGCGATCTTAGCCCGTGCTCCCACCTGATCAACTGCTCTGTGATCTCGTAAAACTCGCTACATTGACTTATAAAAAAAAGGCGATGTACGCCGCATAAAACTGCATCCATTCCAGTGTTTATGTAACCGAGCCAACAGGTTGGTGCGGTTTGCTGATATATTGGCATTCACCGCGCAAAACGCTTTCCGGAAGCGGAGTCGCGCATATCGAAAGGAGGTTAATGTGGAACATTTTAACTCGGAGGTGAGCGCCTGATTTTCAGGCTGTGACCCTTCAGACGTTGGGCCAGGGACATTGTTCCTGGCCCTTTTTTGTCTGTCAGTTCCTCTGCTGGTTTGTCTTGATTGAGCAAATATTCCTGTCTCGCCATCATTGTCAAAATACCGACCAGAATACTGAGTAACAGCACCAATCCCGCGGGCATAAATTTTCGCGTGCGGACAAATCGGCTCATAAAAATGCCTGTGAGCAACAATCCGACCAATCCGCCGGTCAAAAATCCAGTAGCGGGATCGCTCAGGCTTTGCCAGAATCCAACGAGTGCAACAATACCGCAGATCGCGCCTGCGAATAGGGAGGCAGAACTCTCGGATTTCATCTTTCCCACGATGCCTCCCACAATCAACAATATGCCGTAAATCGCCAGTACCACTTGTGCTATTTCAATCATGACCAGATCCTCATTTTCCAAAGTATCCCCGGCTTGCCCAAACTTTTTTTGCCAGTGCTTTGGCGCCATCAGATGGTTCGATATCACCCAGAATACTGCTCGGCGGTTGTCCCGACTTTTTGCGAGCGGGATCGGGCGACCAATCATCTCGTTCGTATTTTTTTCTTATGGACTCGTCGCGAAAATCGGGTACTTCCATCGGTGCTGAATCACTGAGTGCCGACCGCCACGCTTGAATCCCCGCGATACTCATATCGATGCCGCGATACACATCGAGGTAGGGTTGCTCACCCGTGCGAATCGCTTCGGCGAAATGGTAACTCGTAAAAAAATCGCCGCCGCCATGCCCGGCTTGTGTTGCGCGATCGTGATGCACTGGGAAATCCGGTCTGTAAACGGTTTCTACCGGTTCCTCTTTTCGCTTTTCCCACGGTTCTCTCCATATACGCAGCCGATATTTATCGCCGTTTCGACAGTTTTCCATCACGCCTTTGTTGCCGTGGATTCTGACGTAATTGCCGTGCCCGCGCAACGCGCCGTGCAGGGATTTCATGACGGCGTCATTGTCCATTCGACAGATGATCACGCCTGCTGTATCCGCGCGGTTCATGTGCAGGGTTTTGGTCATATCGCCAAAATCGTAGGGGATAACAAATCCGTTCACTTTCACCGGACGCGTATCGGTAATGTACATTACCGGTGCAATCGAATGCGTGCAATAATAGGTCGAGGGAATCCAGTTGCGCCAGTGATTGCGCCCACAACTGCGCCCCAATTTCACTTCTGGCGGATCGGGATGCACGTATTCGCCCTCTCCGTATTTAAATTCCCCCACATGTCCTTTTTGGTAGAGCCGCTTCATTTCCTGATTATACGCCGTACAGGGATAATTTTCGGCAAACATATAAATTTTGCCACTGCGCTCTACGGCCCGCGCAAGTGCGACGCCTTCGCCCAATGTATGGCAGGCAGCGGTTTCGCTCATGACGTGTTTCCCGGCGTTCAGTGCTTTAACGGCAAAGGGCGCGTGTTCGTGAAAATAATTGGCGAGTACTACCGCATCCATATCGTGTTCCAAAAATGCCTGGTAATCCACATAAGTCGATACACCGAGTGCTTTGCCTTCGGGTTCTAATCGCTCTTCCCAGGTATCGCAAATTGCAACCAGTTCCATCCCCGTTGGCGTCCGCATAAATGATCGCCCGCGCCCAACGCCGACGACTCCCACGCGAATCGGTTTGTGTGGTTTGTTTTTTTTGGGCATCACAAGTTCTCCAGAGGATAAAAAAATCGGCAATAGGCCGATTTTTTTAGATTTAAACATAGAAGCGGATATCTGGCACTGCGTCCAACAATCCCAGTTCTACACCATAAGCATAGAATCGCCTCAAGCCTTCCAGTTCTGCATCGCCCAAATCGTAGAGGATATTTTTGGTTAGATATTCGGCATAAAAAGCGGGCGATAGGGTGCGGGTTTCAGCGGCATAGTCCTTTGCGATTTTGGGAATAAGCGGCTTACCTTTTTCCCTGGCTTCAATCAGTTTGGCAATATGATATGGCGTCAATGCATCGGGGCGCCCGGTCCAGCAGGCATAGACAAAAGGCAACCCGGTCATTTGCGTCCAAATTTCGCCCAGGTCCAGGATTCGATAGCGTTGCAATGCCAGCGCGGGATCGCCTATCAGTAAGGCGGCATCGGCGCATTTGAGCATTGCGTCTATATCTGGGGGATGAAAAAATACCTCTGGCCGACAGCCAAATTGCCGCGCCAGGATGATCTGCGCCAGCACGACTGATGTGCGCGATCCGCGATCCAGAGCCAGTGTTTGAATTTCTTCGGGTTCTTTGTTTAGTGCGATAAATACACTGCCAACTGGCCCGTTTGAAATAATGCCGACATTGGGTACAATCCGGTAGGGGTCTTGTCCGCGTCCAATTTCTACAGCGGGGATCAACGCCACATCGGTTTCACCCATGTGCAACCGTTCGGCGCATCGCGAGGGCACATCGTAGATCAGTTCAAAATCGCGACCAATCGCACCCGTGCGCAGTACCTCAACCAGTGGCCGCGTGTTTAAGTATGACACCACGCCCAAACGCACACGCATCGTTACACACCCCTAATTCAAAATCTCGTACCGCGTATTTCGCCTCACAGGCTCGTATCCCGCATCTCGAATGAGCCGTTGCATCTCCTGGAGTGTCATAGTATCCGTATGGCTCGTGCCCGCTGCGCTGACCACGTTTTCCTCCATCATTGTGCTGCCAAAATCGTTTACGCCGTATTTTAAGCTGACCTGTGCGACTTTGGCACCCTGCGTTACCCACGAGGCTTGAAAACTTTTGATATTGTCCAAAAACAGGCGCGCGATGGCAATGGTTCGCAAATAGTCAAATCCGGTGGCTTTCACGCCATCCCATCGCCCCTGATCATTGGCAAGAGCCGTGTAATCCGGCTGAAAATTCCACGCGATAAATGCGGTGAATCCCCCCGCCTCATCCTGCAAATTGCGAATGTGTTCCAGATGTTCTATTCGCTGTTCAATGGTTTCGACATGTCCATACATCATGGTCGCCGATGTGTGCATGTCCAATTCGTGTGCAATGCGATGCACCGCAAGCCATTCGTGGACGCGGTCTTTGCGAAAACCGATGATGTCGCGCACTTCGTCCGACAAAATTTCCGCGCCAGCTCCCGGGATAGAATCCAGCCCGGCATCGCGCAAGCGGCGAATGCAATTTTCGAGTGACAAACGCGAGATATGCGCGATATAAATAATCTCTGTGGCAGATAAACAATGCTGATGGATTTGGGGGTAGCGATTGCGTATCGAAGAAAACAGGTCTTCGTAATAATCCACGCGCAGTTTTGGGTTCAGGCCCCCTTGCATCAAAATCTCGCTGCCTTTTGGCACGTCGCCGCCCACGGCAATGAGTTCGTCAATTTTTTCAAAGATCTGTTCTCTGGGCAATATGTAGCCTTCGTCGGATCCCGGCGGGCGATAAAATGCACAAAAATCGCATCTTACCCAGCACACATTGGTGTAATTGATATTTCGCCCGATATTATAAGTTACCGTGTCTTTGGGCCATTTGCGCCGCCGCACCACATCGGCCAACAAGCCCAATTCGGTCACATTGGGGTGTGCAAATAAGCGCGTGGCGTCATCTGTGGAAATGCGCTCGTCGTTATATACTTTTTCAACAATGTCGTCGATCATGTCGTTTTCCATAAGGCGGTAAGAGGTGAGACGTGAGAGCGTAGGGCCGCCCATCATTCGGGATACCAGAGTTCAGAGAGTGAGATTTCTAATCCTGGAAACAATTTTGGTTTAAACACATCAGACTCGGCCAGGGTCGCTTGTAGAACAGGCTCGTCGCCCGTTAAGTCAAAAGCCTCTAACGTTTTTTCATCTGCATCGATAATCCAATATTCCTTCACGCCAAATTCGGCATATATTTTCATTTTATCGACCCGATCCCGTTGGATACTTGAAGCAGACAAAACTTCAATCATCAAATCGGGTACGCCGAGAATATTGGTTTCAGTGATAATATCCAGGCGATCTTTGGCTACGAACAGGATATCCGGTTGAACGACGTTTTCTGCCTCTGTCTGTCCTCCCAGAATAACATCTATTGGCGAACTAAAAACCCGCCCGAGGTCGTTCTGTTTCACAAATATACGCACCAAACTCGTTAGTTCATCACAAGCCCATTGATGTCTCGGTACCGGTGCGGGAGCCACTGCTAATTCTCCTCTCAAAATTTCAAATCCAAAATTGTCTGGCGGAGTGAGATGAAGATAGTCTTCATAAGTCCATCGCTCTTTTTGGGGAATTACAATGTCTGTTGCCATCACACACCTCATGGGTTTCCGTATCATCCAGATGGGTTGTCATCTTCACTTTCCAATCTTCCCACTTTTCCGCTTACTCAGGATACCAGAGTTCAGAAAGCGCGATTGCCAATCCCGGAAATAACCTCGGCTCAAACACATCGGATTCAGCCAGAGTCGCTTGAAGAACAGGCTCGTCGCCCGTTAAGCCGAAAGCCTCTAACGTTTTTTGGTCTGCATCAATAATCCAGTATTCCTTCACGCCAAATTCGGTGTATGTACGCATCTTTCCCACCCGGTCGTAACGCGCAGTCGAATCGGAAAGTACTTCGATAACCAGATCGGGTGCGCCCCGAATATTATCATCTGTGATTATATTCAGGCGATCTTTTGAGACAAACATCAAATCCGGCTGTACTATATTTTCGGATACGGAGGAATCGGCATCTAATACAACATCAAAAGGTGCGACGAATATTTCGCCCAAATTCTGCGTATTGACATGTACATCGAGAATCCTGCCAAGGCTCAGAACAGTTCGCTGATGTTTTCGGTTTGGCGAAGGTGACACGACCAGTTCTCCTCTCAAAACTTCAAATCCAAAACTATCTGGCGGGATGAGATGGAGATAGTCTTCATAGGTCCATCGCTCTTTTTGGGGAATCACAATGTCTGTTGCCATCACACACCTCGCTAAAATAATGCCATGGGAGAGGGGCGTTTTACGAAATCACTGGTATTTCACCTGGGATTCCGATGGGTGTTTCTTCGACAATCTCTCGCTCGGCCGATAAAATATTGTATAAATTATCCCGTTCGACGGGATCGCGTCCGGCTTCTATAACGCGCTCTACGAGTTGCTTGCGCGTGAGCACCTGTCGCGTCTCTGAATATGAACGGCGCGTAATTTCATATTCCTGAATTGTGCCGTCGATATCGTCTGCGCCATACCACAAAGCTACCTGTGAAATTTCAATGGTATTCATAATCCAGAACGTTTTGATGTGGAGGAAATTGTCCAGCATCAATCGCCCCACGGCAATTTCTCTCAAATCCGCGATGCCTGTCGGGCCGGACAAATGCTCTAATTCGGTGCGCTCGGGATGAAATGATAGGGGAATATACGTCAAAAAACCGCCGGTCTCATCTTGTAATTCGCGCAATCGCACGAGATGATCGATGCGTTCTCGCGGGTTTTCAATATGCCCATATAGCATTGTCGCATTGGTAGGCAGGCCGACTTCATGCGCCGTGCGCGCTATCTCGAGCCACTCTTCGGAGTCCGCTTTGGTCCAGAATAAATCTTCCTGTACGCGATCGCTAAATACTTCTGCGCCCCCGCCGGGAATGGACGATACGCCGGCCGCTTTTAATTCGATCATGACATCCTTCAATGGCTTTTTTGCGATACGCGCAATTTGCACCCATTCAATTGCGGTAAATGCTTTTACCGCCACATCGGGACGCACGTCTTTGACTGCGCGCACGATATCGAGATAATACGAATAGGGAAGTTTGGGATTGATACCCGCGACCATGTGGATTTCAGAAATGGGCAGGTCGATGTATTCCAATACGCGCTTTTGAATATCTTCGGGGGATAATACATAGCCCCGATCGTCTTTTGGCTTGACATAAAAGGAGCAAAATCGGCACAGCTTGTTGCACACATTGGTATAGTTAATGTGCTGATTTCGCACGTACCACGCCACATTGCCACACAGGCGTTCGCGCGAGATATTGGCCAAATACCCCACGGCATTGAGATCGGGCGTCTCGTACAGCCGCATGCCATCTTCGGCAGAAAGCCGTTGCCCCAGGTTTACTTTTTCTTCGATGTCTCGGAGATCGTTGGGAATTATCGGTCTCACACTATGCTCCTTATACTGTTCTACGGCTTTTCCGCCAGCATCTCGCGGGCGTGTTGCATGGTCAGTTCTGAAATCTCTTCGCCGCCCATCATCAAAGCGAGTTCGCCGGCGCGTGCCTCTTCATCCAGTGGGATCACCCGGGTTACTGCACGTTGCTCAACCACTTCTTTTCTGACTGAAAAATGCCGGTCAGCCATTTTTGCAATTTGTGGTAAATGCGTAATTGAAATGGTTTGATACGTTTCTGATAGGTCGCGCAATTTCTTGCCCACGACCTCTGCAATACGCCCGGAAATTCCGATGTCGATTTCGTCAAAAATTAACACCTGCACCGAATCTGTATGCGCCAGCACGGTTTTCATCGCGAGCATAATACGCGAAATTTCACCGCCCGATGCCACTTTTACCAGCGGGCGGATGGCTTCGCCCGGGTTGGTCGAAATAAAAAATTCGCCGCGCTCTATGCCCCGAGGTCCCGCTTCAAATCGCTGCCCATCGCATTCAATCAAGCCTTCGGGGTCTGGGCGCCGATCCAGTTGAACGTCAAATTGCACATCGGGCATGCCCAGTTCGCGCAATGTGCGGCATATCGCTTTTGACAATTTGCCAGCGGCTTTTTGCCTTCCTCTTGACAATTTCTCACAATCGAGCGCGAACGTCTGCATCGCATCGTCAATTTTAATCTGAATTTTCTTGAGAGATGCTTCGAGTTCGTCGGTTAGTTCCAATTCTTTTTGGGCTTTTTTTTCATAAGACAGCACACTTTCTAAATCGCCGCCGTATTTTTTTTTCAGCGCGTTCAGCGTTTCTAATCGCTCTGTTACTTCTGATAGGCGTTGAGGATTGTGTTCTACGCGATTGGCATAATCGCCAAAGGCTCGAGCCAGTTCCTCTGCCCCATACCGCAGACCATTGAGTTCTTCGGCTATCGGCGCCAAACTGCTGTCCATTTGTGCGGCCTCATCTAAGAGGTGTGCGCCTTCGCCGAGTTGATCGGCCACCGATTGTTCGCCTTCATAAAGCACCTGTTCGATCTGATAGGCGATCTCGAGTAGCCGTTCTGCATGCAAAAGCATGGACTGTTCGCGTTGTAGGCGTTCGTCTTCGCCAGGCTCCGGTTTTGCCGCATGGATTTCTTTGATCTGAAAGTCCAACAGTTCGCGCCTTTCTCGCTGACGCTGGGCAACGGCAGTTTTTTCGATCAGCCGGTTTTGCAGCCGCACCACCTGATGATATGATTTTTCGACCTGTGCGCGTGCTGTTTGCAAGCCGCCAAAGCCGTCTAAAAAGTCCAGATGCTGATCGATATTCAGAAGCGATTGATGGTCGTGTTGACCGTGCAAATCGACCAACGCGCGGCCCAATTCTCGAAGTACACGCACGGGGATGGACAGGCCATTGGCATAGCACCGACTGCGCCCTTCTAATAGTACATCCCGCCGCAAAATCAGCTCACCATCTTCTGTCTCAATGCCCATGTCATTCAGGAGTTTGAGTGCTGGGTGTTGAAGATAGAGTTCAAAAATGGCTTCTACCGTGCATTTTTTTTCGCCTGTGCGGATCACGTCGGGACTCGCCCGCATACCCAGCATTAGACCCAATGCCCCGACCAGAATGGACTTCCCTGCGCCGGTTTCACCGGTAATGATGTTTAACCCTTTGCCAAACGCGACTTCCATGTCGTCGATCAGGGCGTAATTTATCACATGCAATTGACACAACAAGGCACGACTCCTTCACTCATCTCGCCAATCCAGGCCCCAGTCTAATTTGCGCTGCAACAAATCGTAAAAAGTCAACCCCTGCATATTGATAAAGCGCACTGGCGCAGATGCCCGCTGCACTGTAACGGGTTCTTCAACCGAAAGCGAACACACAGTGCGTCCATCTGTGGATAACATAATTTCATCAGACTGGTCGGCTATCACCTTAACTGTTACCGACTGCTCGCCTGGCATCACCATTGGACGCAGAGAAAGCGAATGCGGGCATATAGGCGTAGCGACCAGCACAGACAAATTTGGATGAACAATTGGGCCGCCCGAAGACAAACTGTAACCGGTGGATCCCGTCGGCGTTGCCAGAATCAACCCATTGCCAGAAAAAGAACTTACGGGCAGACCTTCAACCAGCATCACGACCTGGACCAGACGCGCCGTGACACTGCGTTCGATTACGACTTCATTGAGCGCGAACGCTTTTTGCGTACGGGTTTTTGCGTGTAGTGCAATCCGCTCTTCAACGGTATAATCGCCACACAACAACCGATCCAGACCATCGTCTAATTCGCGGGGTTCAGCGCCCGACAAAAACCCCAACCGCCCCAGATTCACGCCCAAAATTGGCGTACTGTGCGGATAAACGACATCGGCTGCCCGCAACAAGGTGCCATCGCCGCCCATCGCCACAATGATATCAGCGCGTGTGGGCAACTGATCGACCGGACAAAACCAATTGGAATCAGAGGTGCAAATTTTTCGCAGGTTATCGGCGATCAGCACCTCAATGCCTTTTTGATGGATGCGCTGGGCCAATTGATCAACCGCAACGCCCATGCCCGGTTGGGTCGGGTTCGAAAACAAACCGATGGACTTCATTCGTCTGCAAACCCTTTATTGGAATCTATGGATACCAATTCAAATTCACCATCGCTGTCGCGCACGAGCACTTCAATCTGTTGCCGCGCATTTTCTAATAAACTGCGGCATTGATTGGATGCTTTTAGACCTTCTTCAAAAATTTTTAGTGCCTCTGACAAGGGTAGTGCACCTTCCTCTAAACGATCCACAGCTATCTCCAATTGCTTCAAAGCTGCTTCAAATGTAGGTTCTTCTGTCTTTTTTTTTGGCATTCATTTTACCTTTTTATTTTTTCTACTCGACAGGTTGCCTCGCCTTTTGCAAATCGAATGTGCAGATGTTCACGGGGTGTCAAACCCCCTGCATCAGATACGACCGAACCGTCTTCGCGTTGTACGAGGCCAAATCCTCGCTCGAGCACCGATAGGGGGCTGAGCGATCCCAATTTGCCGGTCATGCGGTGATAGTCGGCCAATCGGCTTTCAAATAGTCGCCTCAGAAGCGCGTATAAATCGCGGTGTAATTCATCGACGTGTTGCGCATTCTGAAAGATCAAATCGGACAACCGCCGCATGCTATAACTACCTTCGTACGCTTCCAGCAGGTCTTTATTTTCGTCTAACAACCGCTGCATGGCCTCCCGTGTGCGAAGTGTGAGCCGCCCGACTTGTTCGCGCACCTCTAAAACATCGCGTACGGCAATTTCTGCAGCAGCAGAAGGGGTTGGTGCGCGCACGTCAGCCGTTAGATCCGATAGGGAAATGTCGATCTCGTGTCCTACGGCTGAAATAACTGGGATTACAGAATCCGCGATTGCCCGCACCACTGTCTCGTCATTAAATGCCGCCAAATCTTCAGCGGAGCCGCCGCCGCGTCCAACAATCAGTATATCTACTTCGCCAAAGTCATTGAGTTCGGCAATGCCTTGTGCAATATCTTCTGGCGCGTCCAATCCCTGCACCAGGGCGGGACGCAAAACAATGCGAACAGAGGGAAACCGCCGCTTCAACACGTCCAAAATATCTCGAAAAGCTGCGCCTGTCTGCGAAGTCACAACCCCTATTGTTCTGGGGTATTCGGGCAAAGGGCGTTTTCGGTCTTCGTCAAAAAGCCCCTCTTCTGATATTTTTTTTTTCAGTTTTTCATAGGCGATTAGCTGTTGTCCCACCCCTGCGGGAAATAGTTGTGACACGTTAAACTGGTATTCGCCCCGCCGTTCATATACCGTCAACTGCCCCTGAGCCAACACTGCCATCCCCGCTGTGGGACGAAACCCGGTTATGGAACGCGAGCGCCACATCACACAGCGCAATTGACTGTGCGGGTCTGAGAGCGTGAAATACCGGTGTCCAGATGAGGGCTGAGAGAAGGAGGTCAACTCACCGACGATCCACATGGGAGGAAATTGCATCTCAAGGGTTTGCTTGACCGCTTGTGTGACGTCCGATACGGAAAGCGGATGTTCCACTTATCCCTCCTCTAAATCGAGCCGTAGTCGCTCTATGTGTCGCGCACGCCCGGAGCGTTCATCCACATCGATGAGTGCTCCGCAGAGTTTTATATCGCCTGTAGCTGGCTCAAAACGCACGGGCATCTGGTTTATAAATCGGCGAATCGCAGGGTCTTTTTTCGCGCCAATAACCGAATCGTGAGGCCCTGTCATGCCGACATCTGTCATATACGCGGTTCCGCCGGGTAAAATCCCATTATCGGCTGTTTGGACATGGGTATGCGTGCCCAAAACCGCGCTGACTTTGCCGTCCATATAGTGCCCAAAAGCAATTTTTTCCGAGGTTGCTTCGGCGTGGAAATCGACGAGAATAATAGGCGTTTTCTTTTGCAGTTGCTCTACGGTGCATTGCCCTATTCTAAAGGGACAGTCCAACGCCATTTTCATATATGTTCGCCCAAGCAGACTGAGCACTGCAACCGACACGCCATTGCGTGCTGAAAAAACCGCTGCACCAACACCCCCAACCTCTTTGGGGAAGTTGGCTGCACGCAAAACCCGGTCGCCCGTTTGGATATAGTCAACCGAATCTTTTTGATCCCAGACGTGATCGCCCATGGTAATTACATCGGCGCCATAAGCGTGAAATTTTTGTCCGATTTTGGCGGTAATACCAAAACCGCCAGCAGAATTTTCGCCATTAACAACGCAGAAATCAATGGCGTGCTGTGCGATCAGTTGAGGAATCAAATGTGCGGCGGCCCGTCGCCCGGGCTTGCCATAAACATCGCCTACAAATAAAATTTTCATTCGCTATTTTTTATCGCGCAAAATTGACGGAGCGAACCTCGCGAATCACGGTCACTTTTATATGCCCCGGATACGTCATCGTCTTTTCCAGCCGTTCGGCAATTTGAGCAGATAGTCTCTCGGTGTCTTCATCGCTGATTAATCCATAGTTGGCGACCACCCGAATCTCCTGACCCGCTTGAATGGCGTAAACCGCATCTACTCCTTCTATTTCTCGGGCGGTTTGCTCCAGATGCTCCAATCGACGTACATAATTTTCCAACACCTCGCGCCTCGCGCCCGGACGAACCCTCGAAATGGCGTCTGCGGCATCGACCAGCACTGCAATTGGCGAGATTGGGTCCGCCTCTCCGTGATGAGCTTCAATTGCGTTGATTACCTCTTCATCCTCATTGTATTTTTTTGCCATATCAGCACCATTTTGGCCGGGTGTGCCTTCAAATTCGTGGCTGATTCCATGGCCGATGTCGTGTAGCAAACCGGCGCGTTTGGCAAGTTGTGCATCCAGCCCCAAATGCGTGGCCATCATCCCGGCTAAAAAAGCCACCTCTTTGCTGTGGTTTAACATATTTTGCCCATAGCTCGTCCGAAATTTTAATCGCCCAAGACATTCAATCAGGCGGTCATGCAAGCCGGGCACTCCCATGTCAAAAATGGCCTCTTCTCCCGCTTGCCGGATCAATTCCTGCATATTTTCTCGCGATTTTTTAACTACTTCTTCGATTCGACCAGGATGAATGCGTCCATCCATTACAAGGTGTTCCAAAGCTGTCTTGGCAACCGCGCGGCGAATGGGATCAAACCCGGACAGCACTACGGCTTTGGGGGTGTCGTCAACAATCACATCCACGCCTGTGCACATCTCAAAAGATCGAATATTGCGCCCTTCGCGCCCGATAATTCGACCTTTCATTTCATCGGCTGGCAAATCGACAACTGTCACCGTTGATTCTACCGTATAATCGACTGCCAGTCTCTGAATGGCACTTGCGATAATTTCTCTCGCTTCATCATTGGCCCGCGCTTGTGCGTCTTCCCGAATCTCTTTTAAGTGCCAGGCAACTTCGCGCTGGGCTTCGGCCTCCAAATTTTCCATCAACTCGCGTTTGGCCTGATGGCGCGTCAGGGCTGCAATGCGTTCTAATCGCGCATTTTGAGCCTCCAAGATCGCTTCCAATTCCAGTTCTTTTACGGATAGTTCATCCTGCTGCTGTACCAATTTTTGTTCCAGTTCTTCCATTTGTCCAGCTTTGTGGTTGAGCAGATCTGCACGCCGATTCAACTCGTTCGACATGCGATCCAATTCTTCTTCTTTGCGTTCCACTTCATTGTTGCGGTCTTCCAGTGCTTTTTCGGCTTGTACGCGCTCGTGATAAATCTGATCCTTAGCTTCTAAAAACGCGGTGCGTTTTTCAGTTTCTGCTTCTCTTCGAGCATCTTCCAAAATTTGTTCAATTGAGGCGTCAGTGCGGTAAAAGCGCTTGTGAGCAATTTTACTGCTGATCAGCCAACCCACAACAAATCCCAGCACCAATAGCCCGGTAGATAGCGCAATTACAGATACGATTTCCATGACTTTCTCCAAATAGTAGTATTAAAAGAAATCCCCACCGCGCTTGTGCTCATTTTTAAGGACAAACGCGGCGGGGTTCACAATCCCGTGAGATAGCTTGTCTCACACTCGCATTGTACGGTTTACTCGCTTCGCTCGTGCGCTAAAGGTTGACCGAGTCTGCGAGTTGATCGGCTTTCTCGCGTGAAATCTGATCTATCCGACGACCTTCTTCCTCGATCTTAAAAAGCTCATCAGCCAAATTCACAGCCGTCAATACAGCTACTGTTGATCTGGTGCGGAGTGCAAGGGCACTGGCTACTTCTCGCATTTTCTGATCGACATAACTCGCCACCTTGCGGATATGTTCGGGATCAGTTTCACTGGCAATGCGATATTCTGAGCCAAATATCTGAACGCGCACGTCGGACAAAACAGGCATCACTCATCTTTTTGGGGGTTTAAGGAATTGAGGCGCTGCAACATCGCCTCGACCTTATCCAGGATTTCCGCCTTATTGTCTATCAGAAGCACATTGTCGTTGTAAATGTCTTGCAGTCGGTCTCGCTCGCTACACAGAGCCACCCGTTCTTCTTCGAGGCGCGATATATCTGACTGCAATGCCTGACTCTGTTGCTTCAATTCGGCATTTTCACGACGCAAATCTTCAATGGTTGCAACGGCGTTGTTAATTGCTTCAACGAGCCGATCCACTCCTTCCGCCACTGCCCCAGCGTTAATATCCAACAGATCTACTTCCTCCGCCATTTCCTCTACTTCTTCGGCGTCTTCGATCGTCTCGGCGTTGCCCTCCACTTCCTCTATTTCATCAACTTCCTCTACTTCTTCGGTGTCTTCAGCTGCCTCGGCGTTGCCCTCCACTTCCTCTATTTCATCAACTTCCTCTACTTTTTTGGCGTTTCTAACGGTCCAGGGGTTAATATCCATAGTCTGCTCCTTAAAAAAATCAAAAGCTATTAAATATAGAGGCAATTTAACATCATCTTATCCGAAAGTCAAGCTCGCCCCACGAGGATTTGACCCTCATGCAAAAAGCGAAATCCACACAATGCCGGATTTCGCTTTTTGGAATCAATGAGATACTCAGGCGTTTTGCTTAACTCTTTCGGCCAGGGCGGCAAATGCATTGGCGTCGGTTACAGCCAGATTAGCCAATACTTTGCGGTTGATATCGATACCGTCGCGTTTCAAACCCGCCATAAATCGACTGTAAGTCAATCCGTGTTGCCTTGCCGCAGCGTTGATTCGCGCAATCCACAATGCTCTGAAGTTTCTTTTCTTTTGTCTGCGGTCGCGATAGGCGTATTGCAATGCGCGATCCACGGCATTGCTGGCTGTGCGAAGCAGTTTGCTGCGCCCCCCCCGATAGCCCTTAGCCTGTTTCAAAATTTTTTTTCGCCTGCGTCTCGATGCAGGACTGTTGGTTACTCTCGACATTTTTATCTCCAATTAACAGTGATCACCAACCCTTGTCAAGACGCCAGCAGGCGATTGACGCGGCTCTGGTCAGCGTCGTGAACATGTACAGTTTGACGGAGGCCTCTTTTGCGCTTGCTCGTCTTTTTGGTCAGATTGTGCGCTGCAGTGGCCTGGCGACGGCTGATTTTGCCAGAACTGCGCTTTTTGAAACGCTTTTTGGCACCGCTATGGGTTTTCATTTTGGGCACGACAAACTCCTTTGAGAACAACATCAAAGATCGGTTAAAACAGGATTACTACTGAGATTTGGGCGCGACAATCATCACGAGCTTTCGCCCTTCGTCGCGGGGATGGGTTTCGATCTGTCCAATATGTTGCAAATGGTCTTCAATGCGCTGCAATAGATCGCGGCCCATATCGCGATGTGCATTTTCTCGCCCAAAAAACTCAATAACAATCCGCACTTTATGGCGCTGGGTCAAAAATTTCTCGGCATGCCGGAGCTTAAATTGATAATCGTGATCGCTGATTCGAACACGCATCCGAATTTCTTTTAATTGCGAGGTACTCTGACGATTCTTTCTGGCTTTTTTCCCTCGCTCATACCTGTATTTACCGTAGTCCATAATCCGGCAAACAGGTGGGCGTGCATTTGGCGCGACTTCGACCAGATCAAGCCCGGCCCCCTGAGCCATTGTCAGAGCTTTGCTCGTTTCTACAATACCAACTTGAGCACCTGATTCACCGATCAAGCGAACCTGTGGAATGCGAATCTGCCGATTCACGCGCGGCCCGATTTCTCGTCTGGTATCTCGACTTCTTGAACCTCTATTGATTGTGACCACCTCCAGATTGGATGTATTCGATGGTATATCACAAACGCCTGGTGCGTTATGACAACTGTTTGGATTCGACCTCTTTCTGAATACGCGCGATTAAATTTTTCAGGCTCAGCGCACCCAAATCCCCCTGTCCATGACGGCGGACAGATACTGTGCCATTCTCAACTTCCCGCGCGCCAACAATAAGCATGTAGGGCACTTTTTGAACTTCTGCCTCGCGAATTTTGTAGCCCAGTTTGGCATCCTGATCATCCACTTCAATGCGTACCTGAGCATCTCGAAGCAGTTTGGCAACTTGCTGTGCATAGTCGATAAAACGATCCGATACAGGTAAAATAACGGCTTGCACAGGGGCCAACCACACGGGGAAATTACCAGCATAATGCTCGATGAGCGTGCCAAAAAATCGTTCTATTGACCCCAAAAGTGCGCGATGTACCATATAGGGGCGATGCATCTTGCCATCTTGCCCGGCAAAACTCAAATCGAATCGCTCGGGCAGATTGAAGTCAAACTGAATTGTCGAACACTGCCATTCGCGCCCCAATGCATCTCTAATTTGCACGTCAATTTTGGGTCCATAAAATGCACCGCCGCCTTCGTCCATGCCATATTTTAAGCCCTGTGCGTCTATCGCGGCCTTTAAGGCATTTGTCGCCATATCCCAATCGCGAGGATCACCTACGGCTTTTTCGGGTCGCGTGGAAATATCGATCTTAAAATCTTCGAGACCAAATGACCGCAAAATAAACAGTGTAAAATCTATGGTCCGTTTAATTTCACTTTCGACCTGGTCTGGGCGACAGAAGATATGCGCGTCATCCTGTGTAAATCCTCGCACCCGCAAAAGCCCGTGTAGCGCTCCCGCCTGTTCATAGCGATAAACCGTTCCCATTTCTGCCCAGCGAAATGGCAACTCGCGATAACTTCGACGGCGGCTTTTGTAAATCATGCTGTGAAAAGGGCAATTCATGGGTTTGGCGAAATATTCCTGTCCATCGACATCCATTGGCGAGTACATATTTTCGCGGAAAAAATCCAGATGCCCGCTCGTTTCCCACAGGTTGGACCGCCCAATATGGGGGGAACCGACGAGTTCATATCCGCCATCGAAATGGGCGCTGTGCCAGAATGATTCAACCTCGTGTCGAATTCGCATTCCCTTAGGATGCCAGAGCACCAGGCCGGGACCTACATTTTCATTTATTGAATACAGGTCCAACTGCACGCCCAAAGTGCGGTGGTCTCGGCGTTTGGCCTCTTCGAGTTTATCGAGATATGCCTGCAATTCTTTTTTGCCAGGAAACGAGATACCGTAGATGCGTTGCAGCATTTTGTTGTTTTCATCGCCCCGCCAATAAGCCCCGGATGCGTTTAACAATTTGATGGCCTTAATGCGCCCCGTTGACGGTAGGTGTGGTCCCCGACACAGATCAAACCACCTGGTATTTCTGTAGATGCTCACGGTCTCATCGGGCGCAATGGCATCTAAAAGCTCGAGTTTGTAGGATTCACCCAAATCACGAAAACGCGAGGACGCCTCATCGCGCGAGACTTCCTCGCGAGAAAAGGGCTGGTCTTCTTTGACAATTTCCAACATTCGCGCTTCAATTTTTTTCAGTTCATCGGGCGTAAATGGCCGATCGATATCAAAATCGTAATAGAATCCGTTTTCGATGGGCGGACCAATGGTTACTTTGGCATTGGGAAACAAATCCTGCACGGCTTGTGCCATCACATGTGCTGTGCTATGCCAGTAAACCTCTTTGCCTTCATCGTCGGAAAAAGTCAAAATCTCAACCGCAGCATCTGAAGCAACCGGGTAACTCAAATCCACAGCTCGACCATCAATCCGCCCGACCAGTGCTGCGCGGGCAAGGCCTGCACCGATGGATTCGGCCACTTGTAGCACGGTTGTGCCGCGCTCAATTTCTTTGGTTGAACCGTCGGGAAGCGTAATGGTTATGGAATGATTTTCGGCCATAAAAAATCGCGCTCGGGAATTGCCGGCGCGCGAGATGTGAAATCGTGGAACTGTTCGGTGAGCAGTTTCGCCCGCAGATATCCCTCAGCAATGAAGATTAAAAGATAGAAACCTGCCAAAGTCTGGTAAATCTATAATAAGAGTATCGGAGTGTCAAGCGGAAATTCCCCAATTGCGGAGATAGAATCACAACCTCAATTCATTGAATTTTCGAAACTTATTAGACTTCATCCAAACCCAATCCCGTCAAATCTGCAATATTCCCTGCTTGCTCAGCTTCATATAACCGCCAGATCACGCGCAATCCCTGCAAGCTGCTTTTGCCATCTGTCAGTGGTGTTTGTCCGGTTTCAATGCAATCGAGAAAATGGGCCATCTCATTTTCTGTGTGTTTGCCCGGCTCTGCTTCGAACAAAACTTTCTCTTGACCGCGTATGATATGCACGAGTTTGCCACCTGAAAGATCGGCATCGAGCAAACCTTCTGTGCAATGCGCATGGATTGAGTACCGCAACCGGGTGCCCCGTGCGCCCCAGGTGCCAAAGTGATATCCCAGACGGCCATCTTCAAATTCCATCGTCACATTGCTCGTGCCTTCTCGCTCCATCCACGGCGTACCAAAATTTGTGCCCATGTGCATGCCCTGCACGGGTCGTCCTAAAAACCAGAGCAATAAGTCGATATAATGACAGCCGTGACTAAACAACTGCCCCCCGCCCAACCGCTCTTTGCTCGAAGCCCAGTGATCGGGGGGATATCGAGTGAGTTGTTCGGTCCAGATCGACACTTGAAATACGTCGCCGTACGCGCCTTCATTCAGCAATGCTTTTAAACGCTGTACAATTGGATGAAAGCGCATACAATACGCAATCATTAGCACTTTGCCCGAGGTTTCAGATGCCTCGTTCAGTTCTTTGCAGGCGACTTCGTAATTTGCCATGGGTTTTTCGAGCAAGACATGAACGCCAGCATTGAGACACGCATGTCCCACGGAAAAGTGCAAATGGTGGGGTAGTGCGAGCAATACGGCATCTACCGAGTCTAAAATCTCGCGATAATCTGTCGCCACACAGGCTCCTGGAAATTGCTGCGCGACTGCTTCTGCGCGTTCTGGCACAACATCGACGGCGGCGGCCAATTTGACCCGATCGCTCAGTGTGTGAAACCGCCGCATGTGGGCACCTCCCATGCCGCCACATCCAATCATACCCAATTTGATCATGTACCTGTCTCCTTAAGGCAATTGCAACATTTTGTGAATGCGACACGACAAGCGCCAGTTGGGATGTCGCGACAAAATTTCCAATGCCTTGTGAATGTATTGGGGTTTGCTCGATTCGGGCTGTAAATAAATATATTTTGCGCGGTTTTCATCGACTGTATTTTCGCAAAACGCTTTGCCCACCACGTATTTGAGTTCGGTGATATGCGTCAGACCATCGGCAATTTTTTGCCGTTTGGGCGATACAGTCCAGTGTTCAATTAGATCGCACAAAGCTGAATCTGGATCAATCGTTCCATTTGTCTCGATGTGCAACCGAAAATCCGCGCTGACGAGTTCCCGGCACAGTGGCGTGATATTTTGCCCCAGCGGCTCTCCCCCGGTCAAACACACCCACTTTGCCGGGTGATGCATGATTTCATCGACAATTTGAGCAATAGTCATTTCTTCAAAAGAATCAAATTCCGTATCGCAAAAGAAGCAGCGCAAATTGCAACGCGCAAGCCTGACAAATGTTGTGGGTTGTCCCACGCGCAGGCCCTCACCTTCTATAGAATAGAAAATTTCATTGATTTGCAAGATCTCGCCATCGCCGCGCCAAACGGGCATTTGATCTCTGGATGCCGGAGGGTTCACATTTAAGCCTTTATGAAGTTGTGCTCTTTAGCAGTCGTCTATGATGTTAAAGAAATATATCTCACACGCGCCGTATTTGCAAGTAATGCACCAGATAAAAGAAAATACTTGACATATTATTTCAGAACGCCTAATTTCTCAACAACTTAACTGAATTCAATTAAGTTTTCTTCCCCATCGTTCCCCCAACCCCCACAAATAGAATTTCAACCGAATTTTAAGGGACGATGAGATGCCTGAACAAACCCCCCCTTTTGTTTTTGAAACGCCTACGGGTATTCTGAGTGGGCGCGATCGAGGTGAAGTCCTGCTCAATCAGCTTATGGCATTTATGCAAACAGCCGATGACGATGCGGTTACGCCTCTCGACTTTACCAATGTCTCGTTTATCGATATCTCCTGTGCCGACGAGTTGCTCTGCAAACTCCTCATGCGTATTGGCAGTGGAGAGCTTGGCAATCGTTTTTCTTTTATCCAAAATGCCAATGATTCCGTGCGCGAGACCTTTGAGGCCGTGCTCAAATTGCGCGACCTGGCCGCACTTTTCAAAGATGACGAAGGCGATATTCAGGTGCTTGGTGTGCTCAAAACGCCCATTCGGGAAGCCCTTGACGTTGTCCTGACTCGAAAAAAAGGCACGTCTTCCGAGTTTGCCCATGCACTGCACAAAAATATCAATATCGCATGCAATCGGCTCAATGCCCTTCAAAAAATGGGCCTCGTGTGCCGTGTGCGCGATGGCAGTGTACCCGGCGGTGGCCGGCAATTCTTTTATGAATCAATCGTATAGTCACGAGCCACGTCATTGGAGCCTCTTATGCTCGATTACGGGTTGCTCAAACGCCAGATTGACCAGATGGCGGTTGATGCCAGTACTCTGCAAGACGACTTTTTTGCTCGCATTGATCTCGCGTGTTCCGAGATGGATCGCTGGGAAGATGCCTGGGAGACTCTGGGTATTAAAATTGCGCGCAGCCGCACTTCCTGGCTGGTTGCCCAACTCGGTGGGCCGGTTACCGAGGCGTGTCCAAAATCCGACCGTCCAAAAGAACTCACTGTTATTGCCGCCGATGGATCTCAGATTTTCCCCGACCGGCACGAAGTCGCCAATTGTTTTTTGATCAATATTGGCTATGTCGTCATTCATTATGGCACGGGAGAACGCCCCGTGTTAAACAGCGAACCAACGCTTTTTTACGATGAAGACGACCTCTATCAGGAATGGGCGGGCAAGCGCAGCCCTATCACCCGAGAAGTCGTTGGCGTGCGGCGAAATGCCATGGAACTCGAAAAGGTCGTCGCCCTCTCTGCTCAAGCGCACGCAGAAGGTCGAACCTGTGTCGGGCTGACCGATGGAACCCTGATTTTGTGGATGCTCGAAGGCAAACCCTACGATTTCCGCCGCGAAACTCTCCAGGCCACGCTCGCCGGTTTGGAGCATCTGCGCGAACTCCGCGTTCCCATTGCCGGGTATATTTCAGATCCCGGCAGTGCCGATGTGCTCAATGCCCTGCGCGTGGGACTTTGTCCCGAACAGCCCCCCAACTGCGACAAGTGCCCGTGGAAAGCAGCCGAGGCGCAGCATCTTCTCGATTTTGATGGCGATTCTGAACCGCCTGCACCCATTCCCTGTGAACCCATCGCCGGTGTTACCGACGATATGCTGTATGCCCGCAAACTCAAACGCGGCGAGCGCAGTGGTGTTTATCGCAGCGCGTCTAAAATTCTCGAGGACTATGGTCCCCACCGCATTTGCTTTTTTTACGTACACACGGGTTGGGAAATTGGGCGCGTCGAAATCCCCGAATGGGTTGCCAAAGACCGCGAGTTGCTCGATCTCGTACACGCCACGATTGTCGATCAGGTCGATAAGGGGCGCGGATATCCCGTCGTCTTATCCGAATCCCACGAACGCGCCATTGTGCGCGGGGCTGACCGCGACATATTTTTTAAGTTCTTGAAAGACGCTTTTGTCAAAAATAATATCAAAACCGAACAGTCGCTCAAACAACTAAAAAAAATAGCGGCAGCAGTGTAGAGAGGCTATCAATGGCTACTCAATTTATCCTCACGGATTATATTAACGACCTCATGGCGCAGGCCGAATACGACAAACTTGAAGATGGTACATTCGGTGGACGTATTCCTCTATGCAAAGGTGTAGTGGCATTTGCCAATTCGCTTCGCGATTGTGAATCGGAACTTCATTCCACACTCGAAGATTGGATTTTCGTGGGTATTAAGCTTGGACATACACTTCCTGTAATTAATGATATTGACTTAAACAAGGTGCCCATGTATGAATCGTTGGACACCGTGTAAACGTCGCGATTTTATTCGTCGTCTTCGTAAACTCGGATTTGATGGTCCCTATTCGGGTACACGTCACCAGTTTATGACCTATCAAAATCACCGATTATCCATTCCGTCCAATTCTGAATACTCTGTTCCGCAATTGCGGTTCATGGTCCGAGAAATTGGAGCGATTCTCGAACGCGAAATTACAGCATCAGACTGGTATATCCTTTCACGATAGAGGTCCGTATGTCACTCGCGCAACTCGATATCAGCACTGAATATATCGGCGAAATTGTAGAAAGCTCTACTTCACAATTTACTTCTGAAAGCCGGGAGTTAAATGGCGCGCCGCCATTCGGCTCCTTTGTCAAGACCCTTGGCGCATTGCCTGTATATGGTCTGGTTTTCAATGTGTGTACGCACTCTATTGAACCCAACCGACGCGCCACGGCGTATGGGCTTACCGAGCAAGAATTGCGCGAAGAACAACCGCAAATTTTTGAACTTCTCAAGACAGAATTTGAAGCTGTTATTATTGGCTATGGCGACGACCGAGGTCCGCAACAGGTTTTGCCCCCGCAACCGCCCGGCATTCACAGTTTTGTTTTTCCCTGTACTGAGTCTGAAATTAAAGCCTTGACCAATAGCGGGGATTTTCTACGCAGCATTTTATGCGGTAACCGCCTGCCCGCCGACGATCTCATCATCGCCTCGGTGCGAAATGCGTGGGCAGCCCGCGCTTTCGATATGCCCTATCTGGTGGGCATTGGCAAAGACCTGTGTCGCCTCATCCGCGATGACTACGACCGGCTGAGTTCTATTATGCGGCGGATTTCGCAATAAGTGTGATCCGCAGATGACGCAGATGAACGCAGATAAAAAAGAGGGGCTGGGGACTGGGGGCTGGGCTGACTACTAACTATTAACCACTGACTTTTATGAACGATCTCTGGAATAATCTAAATGGTTCGCCCAATATTCAGGATGGCGGCGAAATCGGCGTTGTCACGCAGGGGTCTTTGACCGAGGGCGTTGAGATGAAACTCAACCCCGACCGCAGTGTGGAAGACGTCAAAGCCGGCAAATTTGTGGTTATTGATGGCTATAAAAATCAGTTCTTCTCTATGATTACCGATCTGAGTTTGGATGCGACCAATCCCGAAATTTTGCTTTATCCGCCGCGCGAGGGCGACCAGTTGTTGCACAGCGTTCTCAATGGTTCCAGCACCTACGTCACCGTTGCACTGCGCCCCATGCTCATGCTGGAACAGGGCGAAGAAATCGTCGATGAACCGCGTCCGGTGAAAACCATTCCCAGTCATTTTTCTAAAGTCGTTGACGCCGATGAAGAAGATGTATCGCGCGTTTTTGGCAGCGAGGAGAAAGACGACCGGTTTTTCAACATGGGTACGCCGTTGGACATGGATACGCCGGTGTGCATCAATCTCAATCGCTTTGTCGAGCGCAGCAATGGCATTTTTGGCAAAACGGGCACGGGAAAATCTTTTCTCACGCGCCTGGTGTTGTGTGGTCTGATTAAAAACAAGAAAGCCGTCAATCTCATTTTTGATATGCACAACGAATACGGTTTTCGCGCTATGAAAGAGGGCGGTCAAGGAAATAGCTTTGTCAAGGGTCTCAAACAACTTTTTGGGAATCAGGTCGCCCTATTTTCCCTCGACCCCGAATCGTCTCGACAGCGCGGGATTCAACCCGATCACGAGGTGTACATTACCTACGATCAGATCGCCGTTGAAGATGTTATTGCGTTGCAAGACGAACTGCAACTCAATCCTACGGCCTCTGAATCTGCCTATCTGGTTTACGCGATGTACAAAAACCGCTGGCTGCGCCAATTGCTCTCTCTTGACGGTCCCGATGTCGAGCAATTTGCCGAGGATATTGGCGCCAATAAAAGCTCGCTTTCCGCGTTGCACCGCAAACTCAAACGCATTGAGACCTTTCCCTTTATGGTCAACAGTCTGAATGGTGCCGATGCTGTCGATACAATGATGGACTACATCGACCGCGGTATTCACATTGTGCTCGAATTTGGTCGGCAGACCAGTATGCTCGCCTATTTGCTCGTGGCGAATATTCTCTCGCGTCGTATTCACGAACAATACGTCACAAAAAGCGAAAAATTTTACGCCTCGCAAAATCCCGAAGATCAGCCCCGGCCTCTGGTCATCACCATTGAAGAAGCCCACAAGTTTCTCAACCCCGCGACAGCGCGGCAAACCATTTTTGGCACGATTGCCAGGGAAATGCGCAAATACTACGTCTCGCTCCTCGTGGTTGATCAACGTCCCTCGGGCATTGACGAAGAAGTGCTTTCACAACTCGGCACAAAAATCACGGCTTTGCTCAATGACGAAAAAGACATCCAGGGGGTGCTCACAGGGGTATCCAATGCCTCTGGCTTGCGCAGTGTCCTGGCCAGTCTCGATTCCAAACAGCAAGCCCTTGTATTTGGGCATGCAGTCCCCATGCCCGTGGTTATCAAAACGCGCGATTACGATGAGATTTTTTACAAAGCGATGGGCGATTTATCCGATGAAGAAAGAATGGAAAAGGCCGAAGCCGCTTCAGCTGCTATCTTTGGCGATTAAAAATGAAACTAATTGTCCAGATCCCCTGCCTCAACGAAGAAGAAACCCTGCCCGATACGGTTAACGATATTCCGCGCGAAGTTCCCGGTATTGATAAAGTCGAGATTCTGGTCATTGACGATGGTTCTACGGATCGCACGTCTGAGGTCGCGCGCGACCTCGGCGTGGATCATATTGTCAAATTCCCAAAAAATCGCGGCCTGGGTCATGCATTCAAAGCGGGTTTTGACACCTGCCTCAAACGCGGTGCTGATATTATTGTCAATACCGATGGCGATAACCAGTACTATGGCCCCGATATTGTCGTACTCGTTCAGCCCATTATCGAGAAACGCGCTCATATTGTGATTGGAGATCGGCAGACAAGTGGCATCGGCCACTTTTCTTTTATTAAGCGATGGTTACAGCGTTTGGGCAGCCGCGTCATCAGTCGCCTCGCCCATATTGAGGTGCCCGATGTTGCCAGTGGTTTTCGCGCCTATTCTCGAGACGCCGCCCTGCATTTGTCGATGTTCACGGATTTTGATCACACTGCCGAGCACGTTGTGCAAGCAGGTCAAGACCGTCTTGCTGTCGAAACTGTGTCCATTCGCACAAATCCCAAAACGCGCGAATCGCGCCTCTTCAAAAATCCGGGCGTATTTGTTTTTAAGTCGGGCATGATTAGTCTGCGGACTTACGCACGCTACAAAGCACTCCGCATTTTTTCAGCTTTTGGTGCTGTTGTATTCGCTTTTGGCACGTTAATCGGTCTCCGATTTCTCTATTTTTTCTTTTTTACCGACGAAGGCGCGCTCCACATTCAATCGCTCATTCTCGCCGCCATCCTCCTGCTCGCTGGATTTCAGATGTTTCTCACCGGTATTGTCGCCGATCTCATCGCCACCAACCGCGCTCTTCTCGAAGATGTTTCCTCGCGTGTGCGATTTATGGAACTCGATCAAGAATCATCCCAGGTAACAAAATCTGAATAACGCGGTCGAAAACCTATCGACTTTCAGCGGATTGTGGATTATCATGATTTTTCAAACCATTGTCCCCGCCTTCTGTTAGGAACTCGCATGAAAAGTTTTGAAAAATCCAGGCGTTTGATCGCCGAGGCCTCGCGATATTTACCGGGCGGTGTAAATAGCAATTTTCGACTGGGGATGGTTCCCTCGCCTCTGGTTTTTGAACGCGGCGAAGGACCGTATCTCTACGATGTGGATGGCAATCGTTTGGTAGATTATTATCTGGGCATGGGGCCGATGATTCTGGGGCACAATCCGGAATCCGTGCTGTTTGCTGTTCGGGAACAGCTCAAGTCGGGCATTCTTTTTGCCGGGCAGACAGCGATTGAGCAAGAGGCAGCCAGGATGGTTTGCGATATGGTGCCGTGCGCGGAGCGGGTGCGGTTTAACTGCACGGGTAGCGAAGTGGTGCAAGCGGCTTTGCGCCTGGCGCGGGCGGCTACGGGGCGGTTAATTGCGATCAAATTTGAGGGGCATTATCACGGCTGGTTTGACAGTGTGCTGTGGTCTATTGCGCCCCCGTCCGATCAGTATGGCCCGGCTGACGCGCCCATCCCCATTCCCGCCAGTGCAGGACAAGATCTGGTGGCAGGTCGGCACACTGAGGTGCTTCCCTGGAATAATCTGGAGCTTCTGCGTGCGCGTCTGAAACGCGGGGATGTCGCCGCTGTTATTATGGAGCCTGTGATGTGTAATACCAGCGCGATTTTTCCCGCTGAGGGCTATTTGGAAGGGGTTCGGGAGGTGTGTACCGATACGGGAACGGTGCTCATTTTTGACGAGGTAATTACGGGGTTTCGCGTGGCGCCTGGCGGCGCGCAGCAATACTTTGGGGTGACGCCCGATCTGGCGACGTTTGGCAAGGCGATAGCCAATGGGTTTCCGGTTTCGTGTTTGGCCGGGCGAGGCGATTTGATGGATATGCTCGTCGCGGGTGTGATGCACGGAGGCACTTATAATGCGCAACCCGCTTCTATGGCCGCGGTGATCGCTACGCTGACCGAGTTGGGCAAAAAAGAGACGTTTGATGTGCTCAATGCGCGGGGCAATCGGCTTATGGAAGGTATTGCGTGCGCACTAAGAGATGCCGGTATTCAAGCCAGGGTTGCGGGTTTCCCGCAGATTTTTCACGTCGGCTTTGGCGTTGATTCTCCAGTTACCGATTATCGCAGTTCGCTTCAAGCCGATCGCGAGCGGTATATCAAATTTACAGAGGCACTTCATTACAAAGGCGTGCGCGCGTTGGAGCGAGGCGCGTGGTTTTTATCGACAGCGCATACAGATGACGTGATCGATGCGACGATTGAAGCGGTTGCCGATGTGGCAAAAAGCAACCACAGATGAACACGGACGGTATAGAGACTTTTATTATAAAACCCAGTATAAGCAGGCTCAAAGAAGCCAGATTGACTGTTAATGGACGATATGTCGTTCATTAAAATATAATTCAATCTGGCTTCTTTATTTTTTGAAAGTTATATCTTGATTAAAAGTAACGTTTTATAAGTACAATCGCCTAATTGGAAATCTATCAAAAGTGTGCGAACCATTAGAGAAGTAAAGCGTCAAAAATAATAGGGCTACCTATCACCCTGGGGACAGAATTTACTGACCTGGATAAAATATTCTGGCTGGGACGTTGCGTGATATTTGTTGGGAGGAGTAGTGACATCTATCCGGTTTTCTTTCACCCATATCATGAGGTTTCTTTGCCATGATCAAGTCACTCGATAGAAAGGGCACCTGGCGGACTTATTCCCTTGCCAATGGCCTGGCTGGAGTGCGCACCGAACATATTGCCGAAGACAACAAGGGTTGTCTCTGGATTGCTACCTGGGATAGTGGTGTCAGCCATTTTGATGGGGACAAGTTCGAGACGTTTACCGAACAGGACGGTTTGTGTAGTGACCGAGTTTTTGCCATCCACCTGGATAGCCAGGATCGGCTATGGTTCGGTACAATGAATGGCGTCTGCTGGTACGATGGGGCGGTTTTCCACCATTTGGAGGACGACGGCATTGCAGGCCGATCCGTGCTATTTATATACGAAGATAATAAGGGCCGTATATGGTTTGGTGGTATCAGTACTCTGGGGTATTACGATGGCACAGCTTTCCACGATTTGATTCCGCTCTATCTGCAGCACTACGAGCAGCCTCCTTCTCCTCAGTGGACCAACCAGTGTTGGGGTATTACCCAGGATATGGAAGGTCACATGTGGTTTGGCTTTGACTACCTCATCCGCTTTGATGGCGAGTCCTTCCACCGCTACGAAGAGGATGAGGGTTTTCCACCGGACCAGAGTAGCTATACTGTGGGCAAAGATCATACCGGCAAGGTATGGATCGGTCGGTCTCAACGCAGAGATGGACTCTGGTGCTATGTCGATGGCACCTTTCAGTCTGTTGAGGTAAATTTGGGTGGTGAGTTACGCAAAATTCAGAGTGACGGTACAGGTCGGATGTGGTTCTGTACCTCAGCAGGAGTGCTCTACCAGGAGGGTGACAGTTTTTGCAAGTTTACCACTGCCGATGGTCTGCCTCATCCCGTTGTCAACGCCGTATTTCAGGATCGCGAGCATCAGTTTTGGTTTGCCACATGGGGCGGCGGTGTGGTGCTCTACGATGCGCATAGTATCAGCATTTTCGATTTCAGCGCAGATTTTCCCGAAGACGATAGCAAAATATCGCAGATGCGGCAAGATCGACGCGGAGATATATGGATCGGGTTTTCCGATCCTTTTCTGGGGCCCGCAACCAAAAGCCTCGTGCGCTTCGATGGCGAGTACTTTGAACTTGTTGGCGCAGAACAGGGTCTCGATCTCAACAGTTGTTTTGCTATTTACGAAGACCGAGACGGTCATGTGTGGTTTGGAGGCGGTAACGGCCTGTTCCGCTACGATGGACAGGGCTTTGAAAAAATGGACACTACCGCAAGTTTTGGTGAGGTGGGGGTCAGCGCAATCGCCGAGGACCAGGCAGGGCAACTTCTTTTCGGAAAGTGGGAAAATGGCACGACTAAAAAAAGAGGAGGTCGCTTTGCCAGCCCATTGCAGATAGTTTACTACCGGGGCGGGCAGTGCCATACTGTTTTCAAAAAAAAAGGAGATTGGTGCAATTACATTAGTGCCTTGATCGTCAGGCGCAACCGCGAGTTCTGGTTTAGTGTAGGTACCTACAATCCCTTCGGCAGTGGCAAGGGCATTGGGCGGTGGCATCCAGAAGATGGCATTTCTTTTTATACTGTCGCAGATGGGTTGTTAGACAACCGGATCACCGACCTGCTGGAAGACCGCCATGGAAACCTGTGGATCGCTACTCAAAGAGGTCTCAGTTGTTTTGATGGTGTTGTCTTTCGCAACTTTACCACCAAAGATGGCTTGCCGTGCAACCGCATCCATTGCTTGTTCGAGGATTCGCGTGGACACCTCTGGCTCGGCGCAGACGGGGGCGTGGCTCACTACGATGGTCGGTTTTTCCAGACCATCAAGTCACCGCATATAGGATCGATTCTCCAAATACTCGAAGATCGCAAAGGGGACTTCTGGTTTGGCACTGCGGGAGGGGCCATAATACGCTACCGCTTGCGGCACATTCCGCCCATGGTTCGGCTGCTCCAGGTCATGGCCGATCAGGTCTATGAGAATTTAGAGGAAGTCATCGTATCTACGACGGATCAGCAGGTAATTTTCGAGTACAAAGGTATGAGTTTTTCCACCCATCCCCGCGACATGCTCTATGTCTATCGCTTGAAGGGCTATGATTCCGACTGGCAACCAGCGACCCGAGAGATGCGAGTCTGTTACCGGGATTTGCTACCAGGAGACTACACATTCCAGGTCAGGGCTATAGATCGCGATCTCAATTACTCGGAGATGGCACAGGCGCGGCTTTCGGTAGAGGTGGATCCGCACATCAGCGCACTGACCGCCGTACTCAATAGCGCTGATGGCGTTGGCAAGGAGTTTATCGGTCAGAGCACAGCTATGCATCAGTTTCAAATCAAACTCATGGAGGTGGCTCCCACTGATCTGACGGTGCTGATTCTGGGCGAGACGGGTGTGGGCAAAGGGGTGGCTGCGCGGGTGTTACACGCACTGAGTGCCCATTGCGATGGTCCTTTTATACAGGTCAACTGCGGTGCTTTACCCGAATCGCTGATCGATAGTGAACTTTTTGGTCACGAGAGAGGGGCGTTTACCAGCGCAGTTTTCCGCAGGCTGGGCAAGGTGGAACTGGCGAAAGATGGCACGCTCTTTTTGGATGAGATCGGGGATATGGCTCCGAAAACACAGGCGAGGATGTTGCGCTTGCTGGAAGAGCGCACGTTTGAGCGCGTTGGGGGCAGCGAGACGCTGAAGGTACAGGCGCGCATTGTGGCCGCGACGAATCGTGACCTGAAAGAGATAGTCAGCGCGGGAGCTTTCCGCGAGGATCTCTATTATCGCTTCCAGGTTTTTCCAATTCATCTGCCAGCCTTGCGCGAGCGCAAGAAGGATATACGGCGCCTGGCCGAATTTTTCAAGAATCGCATGGCAGCGCATTTGGGTAAGCAAATCGGCTCCTTGACGTCAGGGGTTATAGAGGCGTTACAAGCCTACCATTGGCCGGGAAATGTGAGAGAACTGGAGCATGTCATACAGCGAGCCGTAATTGTGTGTCGTGGTTCTCAAATTGAAGTGCGGGATCTGGGACTGTACGGTTCTCAAATCGAAGATACAACTCTCGATCTTGAGAGGAGCATCTTAGATCAAGACCACAGAGTCGTGCCTTTGGAGGAATTTGAACGCCGCTACATCATCGAAGTGCTCAAAGACACGAACTGGCGGGTAAAGGGAGCAAAGGGTGCGGCGACTCTGCTGGGATTACCGCCTTCTACTCTGTATAGCAAAATGAAAAAAATGGGTATTGAACGTCCCTAATAAGAGGAGTACAAGATGCCCGAGTTGCTACATCGCGTGCGTTTCGCACATGTTTTGACTTTTGCAATTATAGCTGTATTGATTCAACCATCTCTGAACCTGAATGGTTCTGAAGGCGATCGAACTGTCACCTCTGATGTAAAAGTAGAGAATGACCACAAAGGCAATATTCCAGCGGAAATCAATGCTCGTCCTTCACGCATCTCGACTACTTATCAACAGTTTGTGGAGGCCAAAGAGAATGGGACAGAACCCATTTTGCCCGATTTTTCCTACGCGGGATATCACTACTTCAGCGAGCCAGTGCCCGATGTCGCGCATCCCATTTTCGATGTCACAAAGTATGGTGCGATACCCAATGATGCTCTGTCTGATCAGAAGGCTATCCAGGCAGCTATTGCAGCAGCAGAGGCCAATGGAAGCGGTGTTATCTTCTTTCCGCCGGGTGAAATTCTCGTTAATACCGATGCTGATAATAATGAGCCTATCTACATCCATAGCAGCCATATTGTTCTGAGAGGCAGCGGTAGCCGAAGGGGAGGTACGGTCATTCGACAGGTTAATCATCTGCCTCCAAAAAATCCCAATCAACTGTTTTCAACGCCCTATATGTTCATTTTTAAACCCAGTAAGACACGCTCCCCAAATATAACGCGCATTACAGAAAGTGCAGATAGAGAAACTTTTTGGATTACAGTGGCAGATGCTTCCAGGCTTGAAGTTGGTCAGTGGATCAAGGTCTATATGAGGGGTCCTGAGGCTATTGATGAGTTTCTTGCCCCGCGTTCGCCCGAAAGACGCTGGAAAAAACTTTTCGACGAAGGGATTACTATAGATGAAGAACACCGTATTGCCGAAATTCAGGGCAACCGAATTCGTCTCAATGAACCCCTGCACGCGCATGTCAATCCCGCGCATAAATGGCGTGTGCGCGTCTATCCGCATCTCGAGGAAGTCGGTGTTGAAGACATTAGCTTTCACGGCTCGTTCCTGGAGGAATTTGTCCATCACAAAAATGCCATCCACGATGGGGGCTATAGTTTGATCGAATTTAACCGATGCGTTAATTCATGGGTTCGGCGCATCTCTTTCATTAATATCAGTTGTGCTCTTGACATACTCAGCAGTGCAGCCGTGTCCGTTTATCAAGTCACGGTGGCGGGCAATAAGGGGCATTATGCGATTAAGAGTCAGGGCAGTTACGGGATATGGGTTGGACTTTCGGAAGACCTGGCAAATCAACTCCATGGCGTGGGCATGAGCCATAGCACGACCGGCAATGTGGTTTATCGCTTTGATATGGGTTCCAAACAGTCGCTCGATATCCATAAGACCAAACCGAGCTATGCCAATTTGTACGATCGCGTGAATAACGGCAGGCTATATGGCAGCAGCGGTGCCGGCGTTCAGCCACACCATCTCAGGCATCTTGTGTTTTGGAATTTCAATCACGGGGGGGATGATACGCGCTACGATTTTTGGCAGGGGTATCTTCGATTTTTGCATCCGATTGTTGTGGGATTTCACGGCAATCCCGTCACCTTCAATGAAAATACGCTTGAGGTTCTCGAATCCAACGGTAGTCCAGTTGAGCCGAAATCTCTTTTCGAGGCCCAACTCGCTTTGCGTCTTGGAAAGCTGCCTATCTGGCTAAATACGCTGCACAAAGAATGGGAAACGCTTCGCAAGACCCCACTTCCAAAGTGATATTTGAATAACACGAGAGATAAAATGATGGAATGGACGCGCAGGGCGTTTATAAAATGCAGCAATATGGTATTGTTTTCTGTATCTTTTGGCAGTGCGCCGCTGTTTTTGAGGCAGGCTGTTCATGCGGCGAAGAACCCAATACGTCAACGCATCAGGAGTGGTGTTATGGATAATTTTGAATTTGGCGAATTGCTTTACGACAATCCCCTGTCTTCAGCGTCAGATATTGAAGGGTTTCGGATGGAGGGAGATGCTGCAATCACTTTTCCAAATGGTCGCATGCGAATGGAGAACCGCCGCGATCCCGGGGAAGGGCAGGCGGCAAATTTTGTTTTCTGGTGTCCTGAAGATTTTCCAGCGGATATTGCCGTGACGTGGGATTTTTGGCCGGTGCGCGAGCCGGGGTTGTGCATTTTGTTTTTTTCTGCTTTGGGGCGAGGGGGTGAAGATGTGTTTGATTCGTCATTGGCGCCGCGGGCTGGCGAATACAAGCAGTATCACAGCAGCGATATCAATGCGTTGCACGTGTCTTATTTTCGGCGAAAGGCTCTCAAGGAACGCGCTTTTCAGGTTTGCAATTTGCGCAAGAGTTATGGTTTTCACATGGTCTGTCAAGGTGCCGATCCTCTACCTTCAGTTGACGATGCCAGACCGCCATACCCGATTACGCTGATCAAATGCGGATCAGAGGTTGTTTTTTATATTCGCGATTTGAAGATTTTCCACTGGGTTGATGATGGTCAGACGTATGGACCTTTGCTGGGCGGTGGCAAGATTGGTTTTCGACAGATGGCACCTTTGATTGGCGAATATGCGAATTTGAAGGTGTGTGAGGTCAGTGCTCAGGTATAAAGACTTACAGACTATTTTTACGTGCTAAAATACCCGGTTCTCGCCGGGTATTTTTTTAGGGCAATTTGTCTTATGGGTAATTTTCCTCTTGCAAACGTTATTTAAATTTTGTAATATAAGATCGTTAGACTCTATTTATAGCTCCGGCTGGAAAGAACCAGGTATAATTTGATCTATTTCCAGCCGGTTAAATGCTATGGTTTCGGTTTCCGAAAGGACCGAACTCAATCTGAGCTATAGAGAGAGTCTAACAGCCTGTGGCATTTGACCGGCATAAACAATGAATCAACCGGGTGTCATAGGTGATGGCACTCGGTTTTTCTTATTTGTAGCGCACTATTTGCCTCATTCATCAGGAGTCACACTATTGAGAAAGACACACCTGACGTTCCTATATATATATTTTGATCTAAGACAGTCGTTTGTATAATTGACTACAAACGATTGTCTTATCGAAGTCTCACAGGTTCTGCCAAACAACCCCAGACAAATCCCGTTCGATCCAAATGCACAACGTAAACCACATCGTGCTCATTACAAGTAGCCCTTCTTTGAAGATATCGATAGATGACACTCCAGGTTAAATCGCTCTCTTTCGCGCTTGGTATTACCAGCCTACTGGGCTATATGCTCTTGATGTCTCCGTGGTCTGTATCCACACAGACGAGCAGTTTTTCCCTTTCTCTAAGTTTGGATGGTTCTGAAGGTGATCAGGGTATCCACTCTCTCGATGTATCCCCCAATCAAGATGTTTCCATTCAGATTTTTGGCACAGATATTCAAAATGCGAGCGGTCTTTCCGCACGTTTTGAATACGATGTCACTCAGGTTGTTTACACGGATTTTGATGCAGGTGATGTATTGCCCAATCCTGATATGAGGGTATCAGAGGGTACAAATCCAAGCTCTGTGCAGATCAACATAGCTTCTTTGAGTGGGTCTGCAACGGTCAACAGCGGTCTTGTTGGCACGATTCGCTTTCGCACGACAGATGCCTTTTCACAGACCGAGATTCTATTGGTGCGTGCCGAACTTAGCCGCAGTGGGCAAGTTGAAAGTGTGATGTTGAACATACGTGTCGTGCTACAGGTCGCTGTAGCACCTTCCCCGGATTTTGATGGGAGTGGGTTTGTGGATTTTCAAGACTTTTCTTTGTTGATCGGGTTGTATGGCTATCAAGAAGGTCAAGAGCAGTATGAGGCAAAATACGACCTGAATGGGAATGGTGAGATTGGGTTAGACGATTTCTTGATTTTTATCAAGAGCTATGGCAAATGGATAAATCACGCACCGGTCTTCACGTCAGAGACTTATGTGACACACTTTATAGATGAGAACACGCCGGGGAGTGAACTGATAGGTAGTCCTATCTCTGCGACCGATGCTGACGGCGATATTGTGACCTACCACCTCAGCGGTACGGATGTCGATCTTTTTGCCATTGACACACGCACGGGTCAGCTTCAGACGCGGGAAGACATCACGTATGACTATGAATATCGGACGACCTACTCCGTGATTGTTGAGGTGAGCGATGGTCAGGGGGGGACAGCGCGCCTTTTGGTGATCATCAAAATTAACGATTTGAAAGAACCGCCCTCTTCACCGCCGTCGAATTTTCTGGTTATTCCGGCCAACGAGTCCCTCACCGTCCACTACGCTACGGTGCCTGATGAGCGTGGGAGACCGCCAGTAAGGGGGTATCATGCCGAGATTCGCAAGGGTGAAGACGGCATCTGGGGGGATCGAAAGACTATCTATGGTCGTACCAATACCTCTGTTTATTATCATGAGTTAAAAGTTCCTCGTTATCACGATCCCTACTTGATCAATGGTCAATTGTATCAGGTTCGTGTTCGCACATGGAACAGTGATGGCGCAAGCGATTGGTCTGAGCCTGTTTCGGGTACGCCGGTCTATGAGCCACCTAAAGAGGAACCGAAGCTTGCACAATTTCAGGGTGAGGGCGATAGAGCATATGCGGTTATTGACCTGTCTCCTTTTACAGGTGAAGGGGGCAGAATCATTGTCACTCGCGCCGCTCTTCCTGTTAGTATCCCGCATGAGGAGATCGAGGGCGTCTTCGCAGAAGTCGGCAAGATAGCGGTTTCCGATGCCCCGGATGTATCTGCTCAGGCGGGTTTTGCCATTCCTGCCAGTTCATCCCTTTTTGATATAGACCTGAAGGCTCAGGTCGATAACCAGGATGTTGATATCGGCGATGCGTTGCAAGCATCTGTGGAGATTTGTCTGACTGTGCCTGAGAATATTTCTGATCCTGTCATTGTCCATTACGAGAGTGCCTGGGAAATGCTTGAGCGGCAGCGTGTGGCTGGTGATGAGGTCTGCGGTTATACCGATATGTTCTCTCTCTTTGGGGTTGGCGGCGTGCGTGTCAACCGCGCACCTGTGGCGGTGGGAAGGTTTGCGGCACAGACGCTGAAGATGGGTGACGAAGCCTTGAAAATAGATGTATCGGCCAGGTTTTCTGATCCTGATGGCGATGATTTGACATACGTGGCAGCGTCGAGTGATGACGCCATTGCAAAGGTGGATGTGTCGGGTTCTGTAGTGACGATCACACCTGTGGCTGAGGGCACGGCGACGATTACAGTGATTGCGCGAGATGTAGCAGGCTCGAATCAGACTGCCGAGCAGACTATTGCAGTGACGGTGAACAAGGCGGATGTGAAACTGAGTTTTGATGGTGCGACATTACCGGATCAGACTTACACAGTAGGGACACAGATTACCGATCTCCAACTGCCCGAAGCGACGGGTGGCTATGTTGCGATTGGCTATACCCTCACGCCGGCATTGCCTGATGGTCTGATCATAGATGTAGGAACCCGTACGATTAGCGGCACGCCGAGGGTTGCAACAGAGGCAAGGGAATATAAATGGCAAGCGAGGGATGGCGCCGGGAACAGTGCCGAACTCATATTCTCCATAGAGGTGAAATCGGCCAATCAGGTTCCGATATTCAGCGAGGTCGATCTAGCGCGCAGTTTTGCTGAGAACACGGTGGCGGGGGAGAATATAGGGGACGCGGTAGTTGCGACAGACAGTGACGGTGGGACATTGACCTATAGCCTGGAAGGGGCTGATGCAGCGAGTTTTGCCATTGTTTCAACGAGTGGGCAGCTTCAGACGACGGACGGTGTGACGTATAACTATGAGGTGAAAGATAGCTATTCAGTGGTGGTGCGTGTGGCGGATGGTCAAGGTGGGCGTGCAAGCATAGATGTGACGATCACCTTGACCGATGTGACCGAGGTGCCGGGTCAGCCAGCAGTACCGACAGTATCAGCCTCAACGCTAAATAGCTTGACCATAAGTTGGACAGCGCCGACGAATACGGGACCTGCGATCACAGCTTACGATGTGCAGTATCGGGTCGGCAACAGTGGTGACTTCACTTCTTGGCCTCACGATGGCACGGGTTTGAGTGCCACGATCACGGGCCTGGAGCAGAACACGGGTTATGAGATACAGGTGCGAGCGAAGAATGACGAGGGGACAGGTGTGTGGTCTTCATCGGTTATGGGGACGACGCAGCAGAATCAGGCACCTGTGTTCACGAATGTATCGGCGATCTCAGTCAGTGAGAACAGCACAGGGGACATTGGTACAGTCACAGCGACAGACGGTGATAGTGATGACAGCATAGAGGGTTATGGCATTGTTAATGATGCAGATGGGTCACAGTTCGAGATTGGTGATCAAACGGGTGTGTTGACTTTCAAGGTGGCACCCAACTATGAGGCACCTGCAGATGTTGAGGTTACAGACCCTGCCAATGCAGCCAATAACAATGAATACATCGTGGTGGTAGAAGCGACGAGTGGTGTGGGTGATCGTGAGTTGACGGCAACGCAGACGCTTACAGTGACAGTGACAGATGAGACAGAAGTCCCTGGCACGCCTGCTACACCGACGATAGCAGAAGCAACGGTGAACAGCTTGAAGATAGACTGGACAGCACCGACAAACACAGGACCAAATATTAGTGCTTATGATGTGCGTTATATCCTGACCAGTGCGGATGAGAATGTAGATGCCAACTGGACAGAGGTTGAAGATGCGTGGACAAGTGGTTCTTTGGAATACACGATTGGTAGCCTGAGTCAGAACACAAGCTACGATGTGCAGGTTCGCGCAGAGAATGATGAGGGGACCAGTGGATGGTCAGATACTGTTGTAGGTGTGACACAGGCCAATGTCGCACCAGTCATCTCGAGTACGTCAACGATTTCAGTGAGTGAGAACAGCACAGCAGATGTTGTCACTGTAACAGCAGCAGACAGTGATACTGACGACAATATCACAGGGTATGAGATTACAGGTGGCGCAGATGAGTCTCAGTTTGAGACCAGACCGGTGCGTTGACTTTCAAGGTAGCCCCGAACTATGAGGCACCTACTGATGTTGTTAGCACAGCCCCTGCAAGTGGAGCGGGTGATAATGAATACATCGTGATTGTAGAAGCGACGAGTGGCACGGGTGATCGTGGGTTGACGGCAACGCAGACGCTTACAGTGACAGTAACAGATGAGACAGAAGTCCCTGGCACGCCTTCAGCACCGACAGTAGCAGAGGCGACATTTAATAGTTTAAAGATCAGTTGGACAGCCTCGACGAACACGGGACCTGCGATCAGTGCTTATGATGTGCGTTATATCCTCAGCAGTGCCAGTGAGACAGATAAGGCAGATGACAATAACTGGACAGAGGTGGAAGATGCCTGGATGAGTGGTACTGGTGGTAATCTTGAATATGTGATTGGTTCATTAGAGCCTGATACAGGGTATGATATACAGGTGCGAGCAGAGAGCGATGAAGGGACGGGTGACTGGTCAGATACCGTGAGTGGTACCACGAGTGCGAATGTCGCACCAGTCATCTCGAGTACGTCAACGATTTCAGTGAGTGAGAACAGCACAGCAGATGTTGTCACTGTAACAGCAGCAGACAGTGATACTGACGACAATATCACAGGGTATGAGATTACAGGTGGCGCAGATGAGTCTCAGTTTGAGATTGATGACCAGACCGGTGCGTTGACTTTCAAGACTGCGCCGGACTTTGAGCGTCCAGGGGATGTTGTTAGTGCAGATCCTGTGAATGCATCGGGCAATAATGAGTATATCGTAGTGGTTGAGGCGACGAGTGGAACAGGTACACGTGAGTTGACGGCAACGCAGACGATTACAGTGACAGTGACAGATGAGACAGAAGTCCCTGGCACGCCTGCTGCCCCGACGATAGCAGAGGCGACGGTGAACAGCCTGAAGGTGAACTGGACAGCCCCGACGAACACGGGACCAGATATTAGTGGTTATGATATGCGTTATATCCTGACCAGTGCGGATGAGAATGTAGATGCCAACTGGACAGAGGTTGAAGATGCGTGGACAAGTGGTTCTTTGGAATACACGATTGGTAGCCTGAGTCAGAACACAAGCTACGATGTGCAGGTTCGCGCAGAGAATGATGAGGGGACCAGTGGTTGGTCAGATACTGTTGCAGGTGTGACACAGGCCAATGTCGCACCAGTCATCTCGAGTACGTCAACGATTTCAGTCAGTGAGAACAGCACAGCAGATGTTGTCACAGTGACCGCAGCAGACAGTGATACTGACGACAATATCACAGGGTATGAGATTACAGGTGGCGCAGATGAGTCACAGTTCGAGATTGTGTCAGGTACAGGTGTGTTGACTTTCAAGACTGCGCCGGACTTTGAGCGTCCAGGGGATAGTGATACGGATAACGCGTATATCGTGGTGGTAGAAGCGACGAGTGGTGTGGGTGATCGTGCGTTGACAGCAACGCAGACGATTACGGTGACAGTGAGTAATGTGGCTGGCGAAGCACCCGGTGTGCCAGCTACACCGACGATAGCAGAGGCGACATTTAACAGTCTGAAGGTGGAATGGAGTGCGCCGACGAACACGGGTCCTGATATTAGTGCCTATGATGTGCGCTATATTCTGACCAGTGCAGATGCGACAGATGACGCCAAGTGGACGGTGGATGCGGATGCCTGGACGAGTGGTAATGGTGGCAATCTCGAATACACGATTGGCAGCCTGGACCAGAACACAAGCTATGATGTGCAAGTGCGAGCAGAGAATGATGAAGGGACGGGTGCATGGTCAGATACTGTTGCAGGGGTGACGGTAGAAAACCAGGGACCGGTCTTCGCTGCTGTCGCGCCGATCACCGTGAGTGAGAACATCATCACAGCCATTGTGACAGTCAGTGCGACGGACGATGATGCTGAGGACGACATCACAGGGTATGGGATAGTTGACGCTGCAGATGGGTCAGCGTTCTCTATTGTGGAAGCAACCGGTGTGCTGACGTTCAATGTAGCCCCGAACTATGAGTCGCCCACTGATGTCGCGGTTGCAGACCCAGCCAATGTAGCGGGTAATAATGAATACATCGTGATTGTAGAAGCGACGAGTGGTGTGGGTGATCGTGCGTTGACGGCAACGCAGACGCTTACAGTGACGGTGAGTGATGTGACAGAAGTCCCTGGCACGCCTGCTGCCCCGACAGTAGCAGAAGCAACGGTGAACAGCTTGAAGATAGACTGGACAGCACCGACGAATACGGGACCAAATATTAGTGGTTATGATGTGCGTTATATCCTGACCAGTGCCGATGAGAATGTAGATGCCAACTGGACAGAGGTTGAGGATGCGTGGACAAGTGGTAATGGTGGCAATCTCGAATACACGATTAGTAGCCTGGACCAGAACACGAGCTACGATGTGCAGGTTCGCGCAGAGAGTGATGAAGGGACAAGCGCGTGGTCTTCATCGGTGACAGGGACAACGATACAGAACCAGGCGCCAGTCATTACAAGTGTCTCATCGTTCACCGTATCGGAGAACATCACGACAGCCACAACAGTTGGCACAGTAGTAGCAACAGATGCAGATGAGGATGACGGCATCACAGGGTATGCGATCATTACCGGTGCAGATGGGTCACAGTTCTCCATCGTTGAAGCGACGGGCGTGTTGACTTTCAAGGTAGCACCCAACTATGAAGCACCTACCGATGTAGCGGTTACAGACCCGGCTAATGATGGGGACAACAATGAATACATTGTGTTCGTTGAAGCAACGGGTGGTGCGGATAGTCGAGCGTTGACAGCGCGAGATACGCTGACGATCACGGTGACGGATCAGGACAATGAGGCACCCGGTAAGCCCGCAGCCCCGACGATAGCACAAGCCACATTTAACAGCCTGAAGGTGAGTTGGACAGCCCCGACGAATACAGGGCCCTCTATCTCTATCTATGATATACGCTACATTCTGACCAGTGCCAGTGCCTCTGATAAGACAGATGATACGAAGTGGACAGAGGTTGAAGATGCGTGGACAAGTGGTAATGGTGGCAATCTCGAATACACGATTGGCAGCCTGGACCAGAACACAAGCTATGATGTGCAAGTGCGTGCAGAGAGTGATGAAGGGACGGGTGCATGGTCAGATACTGTTGCAGGGGTGACGGTAGAAAACCAGGGACCGGTCTTCGCTGCTGTCGCGCCGATCACCGTGAGTGAGAACATCATCACAGCCATTGTGACAGTCACTGCGACGGATGCAGATGAGGATGATAATATCACCGGCTATGCTATTGTTGACGATGCAGATGGGGCACAGTTCTCTATTGGTGCATCTACTGGCGTGTTGACCTTCAAGACTGCCCCCAACTATGAGGCTCCTGAGGATGTTCAATTTACCGATTCGAACAATTCTGCCAATGACAATGTTGCAGGCAATAATGAATATATCGTAATCGTCTCTGCGACGGGTGGTGCAGGTGCGCGTGTTCTGACGGCAATGGATACGATCAAAGTGACGGTGATGGATGTGGATACAGAGGCTCCCGGCACACCCGATGCCCCGACGATAACACAGGCGACATTTAATAGCTTGAAGGTGAACTGGACAGCGCCGACGAACACGGGACCTGCTATTAGTGCTTATGATGTGCGGTATATCCTGACGAGTGCCGATGAGACAGATGATGCTAACTGGACGGTGATAACAGATGCTTGGACGAGTGGTACTGGTGGCGCGCTGGAATACACGATCAGTCCATTGGCTCAGGATACAGAGTATGATGTTCAGATTCTTGCTGAGAGTGATGAAGGGACAAGTGATTGGTCAGATACGGTTAAAGGGATGACGAGTGTGAATGTGGCCCCAGTGATTACAAGCACATCGTCGTTCACCGTGAGTGAAAACATTACGACAGCCACAACGGTTGGCACAGTGAGTGCGACAGACGCCGATGCAGATGATAGTATCACAGGGTATGCCATTGTTACTGGTGCAGATAGGTCACAGTTCTCTCTTGGTGAAGCGACCGGTGTATTGACGTTCAAGTCCTCCCCAAACTATGAGGATCCTGAGGATGTGGCTTTTACTGATGCGAACAATTCAGATAATGACAATGCAGCGGATAATAATGAATACATCGTGATTGTTGAAGCGACAGGTGGAGAGAATGCCCGAGTGTTGACGGTACGGGATACGCTTACCATCACTGTGACGGATGTGACTGAACCGCCAGCTGCGCCTGCTGTACCGACGATAGCAGAAGCAACGTTTAACAGTCTGAAGGTAGAATGGACGGCTCCGACGAACACGGGACCTGCGATCAGTGCTTATGATATACGCTACATTCTGACCAGTGCAGATGAGAATGTAGATGCCAACTGGACAGAGGTTGAGGAGGTGTGGACAAGTGGTAATGGTGGTAATCTCGAATACACGATTAGTAGCCTGGACCAGAACACAAGCTACGATGTGCAGGTTCGCGCAGAGAATGATGAAGGGATAAGTGATTGGTCAGATACTGTTGCAGGTGTGATACAGGCCAATGTCGCACCAGTCATCTCGAGTGCATCAACGTTCACAGTCAGTGAGAACAGCACAGCAGATGTTGTCACTGTAACAGCAGCAGACAGTGATACGGACGACAATATCACAGGGTATGAGATTACAGGTGGCGCAGATGGGTCACAGTTTGAGATCGATGACCAGACCGGTGCGTTGACTTTCAAGACTGCGCCGGACTTTGAGCATCCAGGGGATGTTGTTAGTGCAGATCCTGTGAATGCATCGGGCAATAATGAGTATATCGTAGTGGTTGAGGCGACGAGTGGAACAGGTACACGTGAGTTGACGGTAACGCAGACGATTACCGTCACGGTGACAGATGAGACAGAAGTCCCTGGCACGCCTTCAGCACCGACGATAGCAGAGGCGACATTTAACAGCCTGACGGTGAGTTGGACAGCCCCGACGAACACGGGACCAGAGATCAGTGCCTATGATGTGCGTTATATCCTCAGCAGTGCCAGTGAGACAGATAAAGCAGATGATACGAAGTGGACAGAGGTAGAAGATGCCTGGACGAGTGGTACTGGTGGCGCGCTTGAATATACGATCAGTCCATTGGCTCAGAATACAGAGTATGATGTTCAGATTTTTGCTGAGAGTGATGAGGGGACAAGTGGCTGGTCGGACAGTGTTGAGGGTATGACTACAGAGAATGTTGCACCAGTTATTACGTTAATTGATGCGATTAGTGTGGCAGAGAATAGCACGGGTGATATCGTGACGATCAGTGCGAGTGATGCAGATACGGGTGATGACATTGAGAGTTATGGCATTGCTACAGGTGCAGATGGAGGGCAGTTCTCTATTGGGGCAGATAGTGGCGTGTTGACCTTCAGTGCCTCCCCGAACTATGAGGCACCTACTGATGTTTTGGTGAGTGATCCAGCAAGTGGAGCGGGTGATAATGAATATATCGTGTATGTTGAGGCCACAGGCGGAGAGGATGCCCGAGCGTTGACAGCAAGAGATACGCTGACAGTAACGGTGACGGATGTGACTGAACCACCTGCTGCGCCTGCTGCCCCGACGATAGCCGAAGCAACGTTTAACAGTCTGAAGGTGAACTGGACAGCCCCGACGAACACGGGACCTGCGATCAGTAGTTATGATATACGCTACATTCCGACCAGTGCAGATGAGAATGTAGATGCCAACTGGACAGAGGTTGAGGAGGTGTGGACAAGTGGTAATGGTGGTAATCTCGAATACACGATTAGTAGCCTGGACCAGAACACAAGCTACGATGTGCAGGTTCGCGCAGAGAATGATGAAGGGATAAGTGATTGGTCAGATACTGTTGCAGGTGTGATACAGGCCAATGTCGCACCAGTCATCTCGAGTGCATCAACGTTCACAGTCAGTGAGAACAGCACGGCGGATATCGTGACGGTGACGGCGAGTGATGCAGATACGGGTGATGATATAGAAAGTTATGGGATTGCTACTGGCGCGGATGGGGAGCAGTTCTCTATTGGAGCATCTACCGGTGTGCTGACGTTCAAGGCAGTGCCCAATTATGAGGATCCAAAGGATGTAGCAGTAACTGATCCTGAGAATAATGCGGACAACAATGAATACATTGTGTTCGTTGAAGCGACAGGTGGGGAGAATGCCCGAGCGTTGACGGCAAGAGATACACTGACCATCACCGTGACGGATCAGGATGACGAGGTGCCGGGTCAGCCAGCTACACCGACGATAGCAGAGGCGACATTTAATAGTCTGAAGGTGGAATGGAGTGCGCCAACGAACACGGGTCCTGATATTAGTGCTTATGATGTGCGTTACATTTTCAGCAGTGCAAGTGAGACAGATAAGGCAGATGATTCTAAATGGACGGTGGATGCGGATGCGTGGACAAGTGGTAATGGTGGCAATCTCGAATACACGATTGGCAGCCTGGACCAGAACACGAGCTATGATGTGCAAGTGCGAGCAGAGAATGATGAAGGGACGGGTGCATGGTCAGATACTGTTGCAGGGGTGACGGTAGAAAACCAGGGACCGGTCTTCGCTGCTGTCGCGCCGATCACCGTGAGTGAGAACATCATCACAGCCATTGTGACAGTCAGTGCGACGGACGATGATGCTGAGGACGACATCACAGGGTATGGGATAGTTGACGCTGCAGATGGGTCAGCGTTCTCTATTGTGGAAGCAACCGGTGTGCTGACGTTCAATGTAGCCCCGAACTATGAGTCGCCCACTGATGTCGCGGTTGCAGACCCAGCCAATGTAGCGGGTAATAATGAATACATCGTGATTGTAGAAGCGACGAGTGGTGTGGGTGATCGTGCGTTGACGGCAACGCAGACGCTTACAGTGACGGTGAGTGATGTGACAGAAGTCCCTGGCACGCCTGCTGCCCCGACGATAGCAGAAGCAACGGTGAACAGCTTGAAGATAGAATGGACAGCACCGACAAACACAGGACCAGATATTAGTGGTTATGATGTGCGTTATATCCTGACCAGTGTGGATGAGACAGATGACGCCAACTGGACAGAGGTTGAGGATGCGTGGACAAGTGGTAATGGTGGCAATCTCGAATACACGATTAGTAGCCTGGACCAGAACACGAGCTACGATGTGCAGGTTCGCGCAGAGAGTGATGAAGGGACAAGCGCGTGGTCTTCATCGGTGACAGGGACAACGATACAGAACCAGGCGCCAGTCATTACAAGTGTCTCATCGTTCACCGTATCGGAGAACATCACGACAGCCACAACAGTTGGCACAGTAGTAGCAACAGATGCAGATGAGGATGACGGCATCACAGGGTATGCGATCATTACCGGTGCAGATGGGTCACAGTTCTCCATCGTTGAAGCGACGGGTGTGTTGACTTTCAAGGTAGCACCCAACTATGAGGCACCTACTGATGTTGTTAGCACAGCCCCTGCAAGTGGAGCGGGTGATAATGAATACATCGTGATTGTAGAAGCGACGAGTGGTGTGGGTGATCGTGAGTTGACGGCAACGCAGACGCTTACCGTGACAGTGACAGATGAGACAGAAGTCCCTGGCACACCTTCAGCACCGACGATAGCAGAAGCAACGTTTAATAGCTTAAAGGTAGTGTGGAACGCACCGACGAACACGGGTCCTACCATTAGTGCCTACGATGTGCGTTACATTCTTACGAGTGCAAGTGAGACAGATGACGCCAACTGGACAGAGGTTGAGGATGCGTGGACGAGTGGTTCTTTGGAATACACGATTGGCAGTCTGGACCAGAACACAAGCTACGATGTGCAGGTACGCGCGAAGAATGATGAGGGGACCAGTGATTGGTCAGCTACAAAGGCTGGTATGACCACGCAGAATCAGGCCCCAGTCTTCGTGGTTGTCCAGCCGCAGTCAGTGAATGAGAACAGCACAGGAGCCATTGTGACAGTCACTGCGACGGATGCAGATGAGGATGATAATATCACCGGCTATGCTATTGTTGACGATGCAGATGGGGCACAGTTCTCTATTGGTGCATCTACTGGCGTGTTGACCTTCAAGACTGCCCCCAACTATGAGGCTCCTGAGGATGTTCAATTTACCGATTCGAACAATTCTGCCAATGACAATGTTGCAGGCAATAATGAATATATCGTAATCGTCTCTGCGACGGGTGGTGCAGGTGCGCGCGCACTGACGGCAATGGATACGATCAAGGTGACAGTGATGGATGTGGATACAGAGGCTCCCGGCACACCCGATGCCCCGACGATAGCAGAGGCGACATTTAACAGTCTGAAGGTGGAATGGAGTGCGCCGACGAACACGGGTCCTGATATTAGTGCCTATGATGTGCGCTATATTCTGACCAGTGCAGATGAGACAGATGACGCCAAGTGGACGGTGGATGCGGATGCGTGGACAAGTGGTGATGGTGGTACTCTTGAATATACGATTAGCAGTCTGAGTCAGAACACAAGCTATGATGTGCAAGTGCGCGCAGAGAACGATGAAGGCATAAGTGGCTGGTCAGATACTGTTGCAGGTGTGACGGTAGAAAACCAGGGACCGGTCTTCGCTGCTGTCGCGCCGATCACCGTGAGTGAGAACATCATCACAGCCATTGTGACAGTCAGTGCGACGGACGATGATGCTGAGGACGACATCACAGGGTATGGGATAGTTGACGCTGCAGATGGGTCAGCGTTCTCTATTATGGAAGCAACCGGTGTGCTGACGTTCAATGTGGCCCCGAACTATGAGTCGCCCACTGATGTCGCGGTTACAGACCCAGCCAATGTAGCGGGTAATAATGAATATATCGTGGTGGTCTCTGCGACGGGTGGTGCAAGTGATCGGGAACTGACAGCAACACAGACGCTTACCGTGACAGTGACAGATGTGACAGAAGTCCCTGGCACACCTTCAGCACCGACGATAGCAGAAGCAACGTTTAATAGCTTAAAGGTAGTGTGGAACGCACCGACGAACACGGGACCTGCGATTAGTGCCTACGATGTGCGCTACATTCTGACCAGTGCCGATGAGACAGATGACGCCAACTGGACAGAGGTTGAGGATGCGTGGACGAGTGGTTCTTTGGAATACACGATTGGCAGTCTGGACCAGAACACAAGCTACGATGTGCAGGTTCGCGCAGAGAATGATGAAGGGACGGGTGCATGGTCAGATACGGTCAGTGGGACAACGAGTGCGAATCAGGCTCCGGTCATTACGAGTGCATCATCGTTTACAGTCAGTGAGAACAGCACAGCAGATATCGTGATGGTGACGGCGAGTGATGCTGATACAGATGATGATATAGAAAGTTATGGGATTGCTACAGGTGCAGATGGGTCAGCGTTCTCTATTGGTGCATCTACTGGCGTGTTGACCTTCAAGGTAGCCCCCAACTATGAGGATCCAAAGGATGTAGCGGTAACTGATCCTGAGAATGATGCGGACAACAATGAATACATTGTGTTCGTTGAGGCGACGGGTGGTGCGGATAGTCGAGCGCTGACAGCAAGGGATACACTGACGATCACTGTGAGCGATGTGACCGAGGCGCCGGGTCAGCCTGCTACACCGACGATAGCAGAGGCGACGTTTAATAGTTTAAAGAACAGTTGGACCGCCCCAACGAACACAGGACCTGCGATCAGTGCTTATGATATACGCTACATTCTAACCAGTGCAGATGAGACAGATGATACGAAGTGGACAGAGGTTGAAGATGCGTGGACGAGTGGTTCTTTGGAATACACGATTGGCAGCCTGAACCAGAACACAAGCTACGATGTGCAAGTGCGTGCAGAGAGTGATGAAGGGACAAGCGCGTGGTCTTCATCGGTGACAGGGACAACGATACAGAACCAGGCGCCAGTCATTACAAGTGTCTCATCGTTCACCGTATCGGAGAACATCACGACAGCCACAACAGTTGGCACAGTAGTAGCAACAGATGCAGATGAGGATGACGGCATCACAGGGTATGCGATCATTACCGGTGCAGATGGGTCACAGTTCTCCATCGTTGAAGCGACGGGCGTGCTGACATTCAAGGCATCACCCAATTATGAGGATCCAAAGGATGTAGCAGTAACTGATCCTGAGAATGATGCGGACAACAATGAATACATTGTGTTCGTTGAAGCAACGGGTGGTGCGGGTGATCGTGAGTTGACAACAACACAGATAATTACAGTGACCGTGACGGATGTGAATGAGGCACCGGATCAGCCAGCTACGCCGACGATAGCAGAAGCGACGTTTAATAGTCTGAAGGTGGAATGGAGTGCGCCGACGAACACGGGTCCTGATATTAGTGCCTATGATGTGCGTTATATCCTGACGAATGCAGATGAGACAGATGACGCCAACTGGACGGTGGTAGAAGATGCGTGGACGAGTGGTTCTTTGGAATACACGATTGGCAGCCTGGACCAGAACACAAGCTATGATGTGCAGGTTCGCGCAGAGAATGATGAAGGCATAAGTGGCTGGTCAGATACTGTTGCAGGGGTGACGGTAGAAAACCAGGGACCGGTCTTCGCTGCTGTCGCGCCGATCACCGTGAGTGAGAACATCATCACAGCCATTGTGACAGTCAGTGCGACGGACGATGATGCTGAGGACGACATCACAGGGTATGGGATAGTTGACGCTGCAGATGGGTCAGCGTTCTCTATTGTGGAAGCAACCGGTGTGCTGACGTTCAATGTAGCCCCGAACTATGAGTCTCCCACTGATGTCGCGGTTGCAGACCCAGCAAGTGGAGCGGGTGATAATGAATACATCGTGATTGTAGAAGCGGCGAGTGGTGCAGGTGATCGGGAACTGACAGCAACACAGACGCTTACCGTGACAGTGAGTGATGTGGAGACAGAGGCACCCGGTGTGCCTGCTACGCCGACGATAGCAGAAGCGACGTTTAATAGCCTGAAGGTAGAATGGACCGCCCCTGAGAACACAGGACCATCTATAACTGCTTATGATGTGCGTTACATCCTCAGTAGTGCAAGTGACGTAGATAAAGCAAATGACAACAACTGGACAGAGGTTGAGGATGCGTGGACAAGTGGTAATGGTGGCAATCTCGAATACACGATTAGTAGCCTGGACCAGAACACAAGCTACGATGTGCAAGTGCGTGCAGAGAATGATGAAGGGATCAGTGGCTGGTCAGATACTGTTGCAGGTGTGACACAGGCCAATGTCGCACCAGTCATCTCGAGTACGTCAACGATTTCAGTGAGTGAGAACAGCACAGCAGATGTTGTCACAGTGACAGCAGCAGACAGTGATACGGACGACAATATCACAGGGTATGAGATTACAGGTGGCGCAGATGAGTCTCAGTTTGAGATTGATGACCAGACCGGTGCGTTGACTTTCAAGACTGCGCCGGACTTTGAGCGTCCAGGGGATAGTGATACGGATAACGCGTATATCGTGATTGTAGAAGCGACGAGTGGTGTGGGTGATCGTGAGTTGACGGCAACGCAGACGATTACAGTGACAGTGAGTAATGTGGCTGGCGAAGCACCAGGCACGCCTGCCACCCCGACGATAGCAGAAGCGACATTTAATAGCCTAAAAGTGCAATGGAGTGCGCCGACGAACACAGGACCATCTATCACTGCTTATGATGTGCGTTATATCCTCAGCAGTGAGGATGAGAACGTGGACGCCAACTGGACGGTGGAGGATGATGCGTGGACGAGTGGTGATCTGACCTACACAATAGAGAACCTGTCTTCGAACACGAGCTATGATGTACAAGTGCGCGCAGAGAATGCTGAAGGGACAAGTAATTGGTCAGCTACAAAGGCTGGTATGACCACGCAGAATCAGGCCCCAGTCTTCGTGGTTGTCCAGCCGCAGTCAGTGAATGAGAACAGCACAGGAGCCATTGTGACAGTCACTGCGACGGATGCAGATGGTGATGATAATATCACCGGCTATGCTATTGTTACTGGTGCAGATGGGTCACAGTTCTCTCTTGGTGAAGCGACCGGTGTATTGACGTTCAAGTCCTCCCCAAACTATGAGGATCCTGAGGATGTGGCTTTTACTGATGCGAACAATTCAGATAATGACAATGCAGCGGATAATAATGAATACATCGTGATTGTTGAAGCGACAGGTGGGGAGAATGCCCGAGCGTTGACGGCAAGAGATACGCTTACCATCACCGTGACGGATCAGGACAATGAGGCACCCGGTAAGCCCGCAGCCCCGACGATAGCACAAGCCACATTTAATAGCCTGAAGGTGAGTTGGAGTGCGCCGACGAACACGGGACCTGCGATCAGTAGTTATGATATACGCTACATTCCGACCAGTGCAGATGAGAATGTAGATGCCAACTGGACAGAGGTTGAGGATGCGTGGACAAGTGGTAATGGTGGTAATCTCGAATACACGATTGGCAGTCTGGACCAGGACACAAGCTACGATGTGCAGGTGCGTGCAGAGAATGATGAAGGGACCAGTGGTTGGTCAGATACTGTTGCAGGTATGACACAGGCCAATGTCGCACCAGTTATCACGAGTGCATCATCGTTCACTCTGAGTGAGAACAGCACGGCGGATATCGTGACGGTGACGGCGAGTGATGCAGATACGGGTGATGATATAGAAAGTTATGGGATTGCTACTGGCGCGGATGGGGAGCAGTTCTCTATTGGAGCATCTACCGGTGTGCTGACGTTCAAGGCAGTGCCCAATTATGAGGATCCAAAGGATGTAGCAGTAACTGATCCTGAGAATAATGCGGACAACAATGAATACATTGTGTTCGTTGAAGCGACGAGTGGTGAAGGTGATCGGGAACTGACAGCAACACAGACGCTTACCATCACAGTGACAGATGTGACTGAACCGCCTGCTGCGCCTGCTGCACCGACGATAGCAGAAGCGACGTTTAACAGCTTGAAGATCAGTTGGAGTGCGCCGACGAACACGGGTCCTGATATTAGTGCCTACGATGTGCGTTATATCTTGACCAGTGCGAGTGACACAGATAAAACAGATGATAGCAATTGGACAGAGGTGACAGATGCGTGGACGAGTGGTTCTTTGGAATACACGATTGGTAGTCTGAGTCAGAACACAAGCTATGATGTGCAGGTTCGCGCAGAGAATGATGAGGGGACCAGTGATTGGTCAGCTACAAAGGCTGGTATGACCACGCAGAATCAGGCCCCAGTCTTCGTGGTTGTCCAGCCTCTGTCAGTCAGTGAGAACATCACAGGGGTTATTGTCACGGTGAGTGCGACGGATGCAGATACAGATGATACGATCACAGGGTATGAGATTACAGGTGGCGCAGATGGGTCAGCGTTCTCTATTGTGGAAGCAACCGGTGTGCTGACGTTCAATGTGGCCCCGAACTATGAGTCGCCCACTGATGTCGCGGTTGCAGACCCAGCCAATGTAGCGGGTAATAATGAATACATCGTGATTGTAGAAGCGACGAGTGGTGCGGGTGATCGTGCGTTGACAGCGACGCAGACGCTTACCGTGACGGTGACAGATGAGACAGAAGTCCCTGGCACGCCTTCAGCACCGACAGTAGCAGAGGCGACATTTAATAGTTTAAAGATCAGTTGGACAGCCCCGACGAACACGGGACCTGCGATCAGTGCTTATGATGTGCGTTATATCCTCAGCAGTGCCAGTGAGACAGATAAGGCAGATGACGCCAAGTGGACGGTGGATGCGGATGCGTGGACGGGTAATAATGGAGGTAATCTTGCATACACGATTGGTAGTCTGAGTCAGAATACAAGCTATGATATTCAAGTGCGTGCAAAGAACGATGAAGGGACGAGTAGTTGGTCGTCGTCGGTTGCAGAGACGACAAAGGCCAATGTAGTGCCCGTGTTCACAAGCGTATCAGCGATCTCCGTGAATGAGAACAGCACAGGTGCTATTGTGACAGTGACAGCGACAGATGTTGATAACGATGATAGCATCAAGGGCTATGCGATTACGGGGGGTGTAGATAAGGACCAGTTTGAGATTGATGACCAGACCGGCGTGTTGAGCTTCGAGACTGCGCTGGACTATGAGCGTCCAGAGGATGTTGTCAGCACAGACCCAGCCAATGCTGAGAAGAATAATAAGTACATTGTGGTGGTAGAAGCGACGAGTGGTACAGGTGATCGTGCGTTGACCGCTACACAGACGCTTACGGTGACAGTGAGTGATGTGAACGAAGCACCCGGTGTGCCTGATACCCCGACAGTGGCAGAAGTAACATTGAATAGCCTGAAGGTGCAGTGGAGCGCGCCGACGAACACAGGTCCTGATATTAGTAGTTATGACATGCGCTACATCCTCAGTAGTGCCAGTACCTCTGATAAGGCAGATGATACGAAGTGGACAGAGGTTGCGGATGCGTGGACGAGTAATAATGGAGGTAATCTTGCATACACGATTGGCAGCCTAAGTCAGAACACAGGTTATGATATTCAAGTGCGTGCGAGTAATGATGAAGGGACGAGTGGATGGTCAACCTCCGTTGCAGGGACGACAAAGGCCGATGTAGCACCCGTGTTCACAAGCGTATCAGCGATCTCCGTGAATGAGAACAGCACATCGGTTGTGACAGTGACAGCGACAGATGCCGATAGTGATGACACTATCACAGGCTATGCTATCACAGGTGGTGTAGATAAGGATCAGTTCGAGATTGTTTCAAATACGGGCGTGTTGAGCTTCAAGACTGCGCTGGATTATGAACGTCCAGAGGATGTTGTCAGCGCAGACCCAGCCAATGCAGCCAATAACAATGAATACATCGTGATCGTTACAGCGACGGGTGGGGCAGGTGATCGTGTTCTGACAACGACACAGACGCTTACTGTGACAGTGAGTGATGTGAACGAAGCACCAGGTAAGCCATCTGTTCCGACGATAGCAGCAGTGACGCTTAACAGTCTGAAGGTGAGTTGGACAGTACCTGATAATACAGGGCCAGCGATCAGTGCCTATGATGTGCGCCATATTCCCAGTAATGCAAGTGCAACAGATAAAGCAGATGATACCAGGTGGACAGTGGTTACAGATGCCTGGACAAGTGGCAGTCTTGAATACACGATTAGTAGCTTGGCGCAGAACAAGGGCTATGATATACAGGTGCGCGCAGAGAATGATGAAGGTACAGGTGCGTGGTCAGATACAGTTGAAGGGATAACAACGCAGAACAGCGCACCGTCTTTCACCAGTATCGCGAGGTTCGACATACTGGAAAATAAGATAAATGTGGGTGTAGTCGTCGCTGATGATGCTGATAGTGAGGATAGCGTTACAGGTTATGCGATTGTTGGCGGTGCTGATCAAGACCATTTCTCAATTGTTTCAGGTACAGGTGCATTACGATTTAAAGTTGCTCCAAATTATGAGTTACCCACAGATGTTGAAAGCATTATGCCTGTTAGTGGTGTAGAAGACAATGAATATATAGTGGTGGTTATGGCGACAAGTGGTGCGGGTGTTCGGACACTGACCGCGACGGATACGATTGAAGTTGTCGTTGTGGATGTGCGCCATGTGCCGGAGATACCGAATGCCCCAATAGTTACGGAGACAACGCCAAGCAGTGTGACGGTAACATGGGAGACCGCAAAATTTGAATTTGATTCTCAGGCTCAGGGGTTGCTTGCGGTTGCGTTGGATACTTCTGAGGAGAAGATATACTGGGCGGACGGATTATCGGGAATATGGAGAGCTGATTTTGATGGGAGTAATGTTGAAGAGGTTATCGGTGATAGATATCTACTGGATATTGCGTTGGATACTTCTGAGGAGAAGATATACTGGGCGGAGACCAGTCCGAATAGAATACAGAGAGCCGATTTTGATGGGAGTAATGTGGAAACTATTGTTACGTCGGGTTCTATGAAGGGTATTGCATTGGATATTGCAGGGGGAAAAATATATTGGACGGATAGTAATGCAAATAAGATTCGGTATGCTGATCTTGACGGGAGCAATGTTGAAGATGTTATCACTATGGGGTTGGATAATCCACGGGGTATCGCGTTGGATATATTGCATGGTGAGATATACTGGTTGGATGTTGGGACAGATAAGATACGGAAAGTTGATCTTGACGGGAGCAATGTTGAAGATGTTATCACTATGGGGTTGGATAATCCATGGGGTATCGCGTTGGATGTTGCGGGGAACAAGATATACTGGTCGAATGGTGGGACGCGTAAGATTGGACGTGCTGATCTTGACGGGAGCAATGTTGAAGATGTTATCACTATGGGGTTGGATAATCCACGGGGTATCGCGTTGGATGTTGCGGGGAACAAGATATACTGGTCGGATGGTGGGACGCGTAAGATTGGACGTGCTGATCTTGATATTGACTATGATGTGCAATATAGCATTAGTGGGGCGAATACATTTGCCGATGCGGATTATATGGGTACGGATAACACTATGACGATTGTAGGTTTGGATGGCAATACTGAGTATGATATACAGGTGCGTGTAGTGAGTTCGGAAGCGGAGGGTGGATGGTCTCAATCGGGTGAAGGTATGACGAGAGAAAGGGTTTCGCCGTCTTTCAATGTTACGAGTTTTGATGTAGGTGAAAACAATCCTTTTGTGGGTATAGTATCCGCGAGTAATGCGAGTAGTTACGCCATTACGGGTGGAGTTGATGCGGATAAGTTTTCATTTTTTTCAGATATAGATTTGTTGACCTTCAAGACTGCACCGGACTATGAAATGGCGTCGGATGATAATATGGATAACTCATATATCGTTGAGGTCACGGCGACAAATAATTTAGGGGATCAATCATTGACGACAGAACAGGCGATTACCGTTACTGTTTCGGATGTGACGGCACCTGCGCTTAGTGAACTGAAGGTAACGGGGTCAACTTGGAATAGCTTGATGATGGCTATGGCGTATGAGTTATCTACTCCGCTGGCTGAGCCGCGTGATCTTGCGTTGGATTTGTTGAAAAATAAAATATATTGGATAGATAGTGGCGGAAGCAGAATACAACGCGCTGATCTTGACGGAAGCAATATTGAAAACATTATTACTACGGGGTTGAATAGTCCTGGAGACATTGCGGTGGATTTTGTAAGGGGCCAGATTTACTGGACAGAAGCGGGTAAAGTTCGACGTGCTGACCTTGACGGAAGCGATATCGAAGATATTGTGCCTACAGGGTGGCCAACTGTTGTGGCGAACATCGCATTGGATATTATAGGGGGCAAGATTTATTGGACACATAGCGAGGGTTTGAACATCGTGAATGGTGTTCGACGTGCCGACCTTGATGGGAGTAATAGTGAAATTATCCTTGATGTTGGTTTTCCACGGGATATTGCGTTGGATGTTTCAGGGGGCAAGATTTACTGGACGAATAATCATATTGATCGGAAAGTTCGACGTGCTGACCTTGATGGGAGTAATATCGAAGATATTGTTATGAGCAACGATGCGGGCGGATCAGGTAGAATAAATGCAGATAAAATTGCATTGGACTTGTTCGGGGATAAGGTGTATTGGACGGACCGTAGCAATAGAAATGTAATTCGGCGTGCTGATCTTGACGGAAGCAATGTTGAAGATTTTATTACCTCAGAACTTTTATCTTCGCAGGATATTGTTCTCGATGGCGGAAGGTATAGGATATATTGGACGGACGATGTTACAAATACAATTCATTGGGCTGATATTGCCGATTACGAAGTGCAATATAGATTCCGTAGATTGGGTGTGTTTTCTAATGGGAATTATACAGGTAAGGCTGCGTACTTGACACTCATTGATTTGGATGCAGCTACGGAATATGATGTTCAGGTGCGGGCAACGAATGGAGAAGGGCAGGGAGAATGGTCTGAACTGGAAGGAGCGACGTTATTTGACGACTACGACGATGACGATGATGGCCTCATTGAGGTATCCAACCTGGAGCAGCTAAACGCCATCCGCTATGACCTGGATGGTAACGGCGCAGTTGACGATGCGAACAATGCGAATAGTTATGATTTGGCATTTCCCCTTGCGCCTTCTGGGATGGGCTGTCCGTCTATCTGCACGGGCTACGAACTAACGAAGGATTTGGATTTCAATGACTCAGATAGCTATGCTTCAGGGAGTGTGAACACAGATTGGACCATAAAATCAAGTGATGGATGGGAGCCAATAGGGACCGCTTCAGACTTATTCACGACTACGTTTCACGGGAATGGTCATACCATTTCCCATCTGTTCATTCAACGAGACAGCTACGAAGCAGGTTTGTTTGGCAAGTCGTCAGGCGAGATCAAAAACGTGGGACTCGTCGGGGTCAATGTGACGGGCCGCCAATGGGTTGGTGGCTTGGTCGGTCATATGACTGGTAAGGTTTTTGTGTGTTATGTGACGGGACAAGTGGGGGGTGGTGGGGTGGTTGGTGGTCTGGTAGGGTTTAACGAAGGCAGAATTTACACGAGCTATGCAAATGTGAGTGTGGACAATGCCGAGAACGGAGGTGGGCTGGTTGGGCAGAATGACGGTACTTTGATGGCATGCTATTCAACGGGGATAGTGAATACCTCAAGGAACGCTGGTGGTTTAGTTGGGTGGAACAATGATACTGGCACCGTCAGAATATGCTACACGACTTGTAGGGTGTGGGATAATAGGAGTGGTCGTGTTGGTGGATTTTTCGGCGGGGCGAGTGATCCCCGTTCAGGAACAACTTTTAGCGACAACTACTGGCAGGAAAGAAATGGCTACAGATCGGATGGCGTTGGTGATGGAACAGCAATAGAAATATGGCGGAAGTGGCTATCAGAGATGAGATCTCCGACCGATGCGAACCCGACCATTTACGTGACCTGGGACGATGAAGATGTAGATAATGATGGTAACACTGACGCCCCCTGGACCTTTGGGACATCGGACCAATTACCCGTCTTGAAAGCGGACTTCAATGGTGATGAAAGTGTTACTTGGGAGGAATTTGGCAATCAGCGTGAAAAAGAGGTACTCGCCAGAGAATGGGCGCAAAACCATTCGGTTTCAGCAGATGATATATCGTTCACCTGGGCAGATTTTATGGAGGCCAAAAAGAATAAGAGACAACCCATTTTACCCGATTTTTCCTACTCGGGATATCACTATTTTGAAAGACCTGTTCCCAATGTCACGCATCAACAGTTCGCCGTCACAGATTATGGTGCTGTACCCAATGATAATATGTCTGACCAGAGTGCTATTCAGGCTGCCATTGATGCGGCAGAGGCCAACGGCAGTGGTATTATCTTTTTTCCACCCGGTGAATTTTTGGTCAGTACCAATACTGATAAAGAAGATGATGGCGAAGGCAATATGATCAACAAACCCATCTACATTGGCAAGAGTAATATCGTTCTGAGGGGAAGCGGCCGTGAAAGTGGAGGCACGGTCATACGACAGGTAAACCACCTGCCCCCATCCATTCCCGGTACACTTTACACAAATCCCTATATGTTCACTTTTAAGCCCTCTAATTGGCCGCACAGTTACTGGGTAAAATGGAACGAGACGAGCACCGAGTTAGCCAGGATTACAGAAGATGCTGCTCGAGAAACCTTCTGGATCACAGTGGCGAACACGTCCCAACTCAGGGTGGATCAGTGGATTGTGCTGAGTATGAGAAGTAACACAGTCACTAATGAGTTTTTTGCCCCATATTCGAAACGCGACTCATGGGGTGACGTTGCTGTGACTGAAAAGCACAGCATTGCCGAAATTCGGGACAATCGGGTGCGCCTGAATGAACCTATACATACCCTTCGGATCGAAGCAGATCATGGTTGGACGGTGCGGGACTATTCGCCTCTTCTCGAGGAAGTTGGGGTTGAAGACATCAGTTTTCACGGTTCGTGGTTGGAGGATTTTGAACATCACAAAAATGACAGGCATAATAGTGGCTGGAGTTTGGTCTTGTTTCGCGGATGCGTCAATTCTTGGGCGCGGCGTCTCTCCTTTGTCAACGTCAATCGCGCTCTTCAAGTTAAGGATAGTGCAGCCATCTCCGTTTATCAGGTCACGACAGCAGGCAATGATGCCCATTATTCTATGAGGTCTGTGGGTAATTACGGTATATGGTTTGGGCTTGTAGAAGACCTCGCAGATCACATCCATGGCATAAATGTGATGTCTTCCACGACTGGTGATGTTTATTGGCGTGCTGATCAGAGTAGAGATCAGCCAATTGATTGCCATGCTTCCCGACCCTATGCCAATCTGTATGATCGCATTAATCGCGGCAAACTGGACGGAAGTGGTGGTGCTGAAAAGGATATGCCAAACCACTACAGGCATCTGGTGATCTGGAATTTCACGCATGATGTCAGTAGTGAAAAATATTATAATTTTTGGCCGAGTTCTGGAAGTTATGGTTATTATGTGAAACCTATTATTGTTGGTTTTCACGGCGATTCAGCCAGTTTTAGAGAAAGCACCCTCGAAGTTCTCGAATCCAACGGCAGCGCGGTTAAACCCGAATCGCTTTTTGAAGCACAACTCGAATTGCGTCTTGGTAACGTTCCGGCTTGGCTTGATAATCTTAAATCAGAGTGGCAAACACTTAAAGGTACGTGGTTGCTTTCAGTGCCAACTGTTTTGTCTAAGAACAGCATTGATAGGGTGCTCCTACATGTGAGATCGCCATTTCCAGGGTTCAGTAGTGAGGCAACTGTGGACATGTCGGACTACTTCGAAGTGAAGTATAACAAGCGTATAGACGCCTACAGCGCAACGTCATCCGATGAAGACGTTGCCACGGTGAGAGTGCGCGGTTCAAACGTGACAATCCAGGCGACGAGCGAGGTTCCCCCTGATCTGGTGATACAACCTTTTATAAAGGAGTGCCAGATCATAGTGACAGCGACCTCTACGGATGGCACAACGGCTACGCAGACCATTCCCGTGAGGGTGTGGTGGTGGACCAGGTAGGTTCAGTCGTGGCAATCACGCCAATGAGTGCGAGCAATGCAATGATCACAGTGACAGTGACCCCTGATGAGGGGGTACCATCCAGCCAAACATTCACTGTAACGGTGACGTGGACGGATTGAACTATTTTAGTGGACAACTTGTCTCTTGCAGAGAATGGAAAACTCTCTATATATGGGGCATGACTTACGCCACGAATGTGGAGTTACCCCGCTTTGGATGCTGTTGCCGAATTCCGAATTCTGTCCCGATACAAATAAACATAGGACTTACAGAGCCTTTATTCAGGCCACAAACAGCCGTTTATCAATCGCAGACTTCCCTTATGCTACTTATTGCATAAATGATCCGCTCTTGAACAATACCTTCGCCATTTAAGCGGCGCGAATAGCCCCTAATGTGGCGATATGTGTGTTAATATGGCGAATAAAAATAGGATGTGGTTTTTTCGGAAGCAATTTTAATGTTTCGCGGACATATTTTAGGCCAGTGAACCGCGCCTTGAGGTCTTGGACACTCCAATCGGTTATGCCGGTGTCTTGTCGCACATTTTGCAGGATAATGTGTGCGATATTGACCATGAAGAAAGCGAGATTGGCGCCATTATGGACGGCAGTTTGTGTGATGTTCATAAAATCTTCCAAGCCCCAAAACTGCTTGGCATCGCGGAAGGTGAACTCAATTTGAAAGCGCAAAGCGTAGTAGTCCATGAGTGTCTCATAGGATAGGTTAAGATCACTGCTGAATAAGACAACGTGGGCTTTTCTGTGTGTTTCGAGATGCGTTTTGACGATGAGCACGACATTTATGGGGTCGGCAAAGCTTTGATGTCGCAAGATCAGGTGATAAATTTGGGTTTGAATGGCCTGTTGATAGGTTGTGTTTTTCAAATCGGTATGCGGTATGTTGTCGTAATCTATTTTATCGCCGTATATGCGTCTTTGGCCTCTCTCTTTTTGAGGGCCTTGATAGGGGAAATACAAGGCCGAGTTGCTTTTGAGTTTGGAGATGAGATGCATCTTGCATTGTCGGGTCATTTGGAGGGCATCATTGTGTCCAAAGGCACCGTCCAAGACGAGATAGGTGAAAGGTAAGGCTGTGCCCATGCGTTGTATGAGTCCTTTAAGGTGGGTCTGGATAAAGCGCAAATAGGGTGACAAGTCGGGGTTTCTTTTGTCTTTATTCTTGCTCCCTTTGGGTCTGCCGGGCTTCCTCTTGGGACTTTTTGAGGCTTTTTCTGCTTCTGCTTGCTTTTTCTTTGACGGGGTGGTCTGTTCATCCTTATCTTTATCCGATAGCACTTGTTGGCATAGCACAGGATAGGCACGCCGCGTCTGTGTATTGATCAGCGCGAATGAAAAAAAGCATACGCCGGGCACGGCACGCTTGTAAAGCGACGAGAAAAACCGACCTAAACCATAGGTCTGCTTCCCTGATTTGGTCACTACAACCTCATCGCCAGCCAAAATATAGCAGGCCGAGGAATCCAAAAAATGCTTTAAACATACACGCAGAGATGGCCTTTAACTATACTTTTTTGGCGAAGGTATTGAAAAGAAGGATCAATTTGCCCACTGCCTGACCGAAAAGATGCTGACCTATGCGACAGGTCGCACATTGGAAGCCACCGACCGCGCCGAGGTAGAACGCATCGTACATGAGTTGAAATCACAGGGCTATGGTCTGAAAGATCTGATCCTGCTCGTGGTAACGAGTGAGCCGTTCTTGACCAAATAGTCGCGTTTTCTGGACAAGTGGAACAGAAAAGCTCTGGTGTTGTACCGGAGCTTTTTGTTTTTTATCTGACATTACACATTGTCTTTGGATGCAGGATAATCCATTCTTATCTTTGGATTTGTGCGTGTGAGATAACTTATGAATTTGAGGAGCTTCGACATGTCGGATTTTTCTGCTAATCGGCCTATGACAACACGGCGGGATATGGTGTTGACGGTGGGGCAGGGCGAGGGGGATTTGCAGGGGGGCGATGATAGGATTTTGCAGGCTGGTGTGGATTATTTGCACCGTCTGGGCGGCGGTGTTTTGCAGATTTTGCCGGGGATATATACGATGCGCAACGCGCTTTATTTGCATCCAAATTTGACTGTGCGCGGGTTGGGTAGTGCGACGGTGCTGAAGAAGGCGGAGGGGGTTGTTACCCCTTTGGTGCGGGATTCCGATTGGTATGAGGCGCAGGTTGAGGTGGAGGACACAAGCGGGTTCAGCGTGGGATGCGGGGTGATGTTGCGGTCTTATGGCAAGTCCGGGATGACGGTGGTGAAAGATACTGTGACGGCGATTGAGGGGCGGGTGATTTCGCTTAGCAAGCGCGTGTATAAAAATATGTGGTTGGATGAACGGGCGACGCTGGCGACGATTTTCCCCATTTTGACGGCGGAAGAAGGGGTTTGCGATGTAAATATTGAAAATATAGTTCTGGATGGCAATATGGAAGAGAATGAAGAGATCAATGGGAATTATTCAGGTGCGGTGTTTTTGCAGCGTTGCCACCGCTATACGTTTCGGAATGTGACGGCGCGCAATTACAATGGCGATGGGTTCAGTTTTCAGGTTTGTGATGATTTTGTTTTTGAAAATTGTGTGTCGAAGAACAATGCCAATCTGGGGTTTCATCCGGGAAGTGGATCGCAGCGGCCGCAGTTTCGTCTGTGTCGGTCAACGGGCAATAGTCAGGGTATTTTCTTTTGTTGGGGGGTGTCGGATGGCATCGCCGAGGATTGCGCGTGTTTGGACAATCGGGATTTTGGTATTTCAATTGGGCACAGAGATACGGATAACCGCATTGTCAATTGCGAGATTGTGGGTAATCACAAGGTCGGCATTTTGTTTCGGACGCCTTTATCCGAGTTTCGAGGAGCGCACAGGAATGCGATTCATTCGTGTGTGATTCGCGATAATGGTTTTGCCGAGAATGGATATGGGATTGAGATTCGCGGTACGACATACAATGTGGAGATTCGGGATAATCGGATTGAGGATACGGGAGCAGAAAGGCAGAAGGTGGGGATTGCGATCGAGCGAGAAGCGCGCGGAACGGTGATTGAAGGGAATACGTTTATCAATATGGCGTCGGATGTTGTGCATGCGTGCGCGGTAGAGTGAATATGCAGCTTAAAGACAAAATAGCGATTGTCGTTGGCGCAGGGCAGTCGGCGGGCGAGACCATTGGCAATGGACGGGCAACGGCCATTCGTTTTGCCAGGGCGGGGGCGCGGGTGCTTCTGGTAGATAAAGACATCGCGTCTGCTGGGGAGACCGCGCGGATGATTTTACAAGAGGATGGGATCGCTTATGTACTCGGCGCGGATATTACAATTGAAGATGATTGTCAGGCTATTGCCGAGACTTGCGTCCATCGCTATGGGCGTATCGATATTTTGCACAATAATGTCGGTACGTTGAGGGGCGACGGTGGTTCTGTTGGCCTGAGTAGTGAAGACTGGCAGAGACTTATGGATATCAATCTCAAAGGGCTGTTCCTGACCTGTAAATATGTACTTCCCGTTATGCGCGCGCAGAAAAATGGCGTTATTATCAATATTTCTTCTACGGCGTCTGTGTGCTTTCGCCCCAGGACGCTTGCGTACAAAATCGCCAAGGCGGGGATCAATGCGCTCACGCAGAGTCTCGCGCTTGAAAACGCGCCTTATGGTGTTCGGGTAAATGCGATTTTGCCCGGTCTGATGGATACGCCTATGGCGATTGAATCCCGCGTTCAAGATCAGGGTGTCAACCGGGATGCGCTTCGCCAGGAGCGCGCTGCACAGGTGCCTCTTGAACAAAAGATGGGGTCGGCCTGGGATGTGGCTGCCGCTGCGTTATTCCTCGCTTCAGATGAGGCGAAGTATATTACGGGCGTTTTGCTTCCGGTGGATGGGGGATTGAGCGCGCGTGTTGGGTGATCGTTATTATTTTTTTAGGTAGATGCGTTCTGCGTTTTTGTGGAAGAGTTTTTCTTGGTCTGCCTCGTCGGCATTGGCGACGATTTCGCGCGATATTTGGACCCAGGCTGGAAGATCAGACCGCGTGTTGCAAACGGGCCAGTCGCTGCCCCAGACCACGCGATTCCAGCCGAAGCTGGCGATGCAGTGTTCTACATAGGGGCGTACCGCTTCGGTGGTGGCATTTCCCTCGGCGCAGTAAGCCAGGACGCCCGAGATTTTGCAGGCGACATTGGGGAGGGCGGCCATTTGCGCGATGTGGTCACGCCAGGGATCTGTCTCGTTGTTTGCAATATCCGGCACGCCGCAGTGGTCGAGGATGAATTGGACGTTTGGACATTTTTGCGCGAGATCGCGGGCGATGGGTAGTTGGTCGGCGCGGAAGCAGAGGTCGAAGGTGAGGTTGAATTTTTTGAGGAGGCGGATGTTTGCCGCGAAGTGATCCGATTGGGAAAGGTCGTCGGGCATGGTGTGCAGGATGCGGCGGAAGCCGACGAGTTTGGGGTGCTGGACAGATTCGATATAGGCTTCAAATTTAGAGGGGGATTCGGGACGGCAGTTGGCGATGACGCCTTCGATTATGGCATTGGGTTGTTCGGATAGTTCATAAACAAATTGCGTTTCGTCATGCCAGTGGGGGTCATTGGGCGAGGCTTCCATGAAAATGGTGCGCGTGATGCCGCTGCCTTTTGTGACGGTCAAATAGTCTTCGATGTGGAAGGCATTGCCTTTGAGTGGCGGTAGGCCATCGGTCCACGAATAGGGATATTTGCTCGGATAGATGAGGTGTTGATGGGTGTCTAAGATGGGGATGCTCATGGGGTTTTCCTTTGCTGCACCTTATTTTGTGGGAAGTGGATTTTGCCGATGGGATTCTTCCATCACGGCGATTTGTTGGCGTACCTGCGCGGGTGTGATGAGGAGTTGGCCGTTGTTTTTGAGGACGTCGTAGATGTTGTTGTAGAAGCGTTCGGGACCGCTTTCGAGTGAGACGGAGGGAGAACTGTTGTTTTTCTTTTCTTCTTCCAGTGTCCACGTTTCTTCGGTCCAGTCGAGTTCTTCGCGGGTGTATTGTCGATTTACCGACCATGTCCACATGTCGTGTTTGGGTGCTTTTTCGGGGTCAAAATAACGCCATTTGAGTGCTGATGATCCCCCTGTGAGACCGCCGCAGGTGCCGTTAATGGTGTAGGTGTCGTTTTGCGGATAATGCAGGTAGTTGCTCACGACGATGTCGATTTGGGGTGCCTGCCGTTCGGGGTCGTACAATGTGACGGTGCAGTGATCGTCGGCATCGCCATCAAAGGGGTTGTTGCAGTCCATTCGGGCAAAGACGCTGGGTGTGTGGTCAAAGCCAAAGAGGCAGAGGGCTTGATCAACGGGATGGGGACCTGTGTTGAGCAGGCCGCCGCCCCAGTTTTCCTGACGGGTTTGCCAGTCCCAGCGCCGCGAAAAACCGCCCCAGGATGATCGGATGTACACAATTTTGCCCAAAACGCCCGAGTTGATGATTTCCTGTATTTTGTCAAAGTAGGGCTGCAACCGGTTGTTCTGAAAGGGGGCAAAGACGCGGTTGTTGTCTCTGGCTGTCTGAACAATGTCGTCGAATTGCGCCACGGTTTTGCAGGTGGGTTTTTCGCATACGACATGGCCACCCGCTTTGAGAGCGGCAATGCTGGCGACGGGGTGTAGAGGCTGGTGCAGGGCATTGACAAAGAGATCAAATCCACCCGCTTTGATCATGTCTTGCCAGTCTTCATAAGCTTCGGCTCCAAATTGTTCGCGGGCATCGCGCCGACGCTCGGGCAATTGATCTGCTACAGCCACAATTTTGAATTTGTCGGGCATCTGGCGCAATTGGTTGGCATGGATGTTGTATCCACTGCGACCCTGGCCGCCGATGGCGACGCGAATGATGTTGTCGTTGGACATGTGCGTTCCTTTGTGGGTTGAGTTTTCGCCATTTCTGTTTGGAAGAGATCAAATGTAATAGGCGATTGAAGATACTGTCAACCGATTTCTAAAAAAAATGACCGCGAGATATTTCGATTCGCGGTCATTTTTTTTACAATGCGTTGCTCATGCTATTCTGTGACCTTCGGCAATAGCTCATATTTGACCCAGCCATTATCTGGATCAATCTCGAGTGCTTTTTCAAAAGCCGCTCGCGCCTCATCCCTTTCCTCCCTGTCCAGATAAGCGATGCCCAGCCAGGCATAGGTCTCGCTGTGTCCCCAAACGGGATGGATGGGATCGGTCGGTTTTTCTTGGGCAAAGAGATATGCGGCGCGCTGGAATCCTTCCATCGCCCTTTCCTTGCTTCCGCCCCACATTTTGGGTGTGTTAAAAGCACTGATGGCTGCGCTCAGGACCACACGCGGATTGTCGGGCGCGAGTTGCTCGGCTTTTTTTAAGAGATTGCCAGATTTAGGTCCCAGGAACATGCCTTTGATTCCACTCAGGCTGATTTGCCGTCCGTACACGCTTGAGAGCAGTGCATAGACTTCGGCAGCGATCGCTTTGGTATCTTCTCGGGTGACATCTTTCCGGGTAGCTTCTTCCAAATGCTCAGCCGCTTCCTTGAGGTGTTTAGAGGCCTGGTCTTTGTTCTTTTTTCCTTGAGCTAATAGATAGTTGGCGATGCGGTAGTCGGTAAGGGCGATGTAGTAATGGCTCCATGCCGATAGGTTTTTATCGGCCAGAGCGCGTTCAAATGTCGCCCGAGCGGCGTACATTGCGTCGAGGTTGCCCTCATTTACGCCCTGTTGCAGGATATTCTTGCCGCTGATGAGGAGATTGGCGGCGGGTTGTGCAAGTTCGTCAGATGCAACAGCCGGCTCGGTGAGGTCGGGATTTTGTTCATTAGCTGGTTGCCGTGCAGCCGCATATCCGAGTTTGGTGAAGATGATGAGGGAGACGACGAATGCGAGTAAAATGTATTGCATGGTTTTTCTCCTGAGTTTATGGGTTTAAGATAACGGTAGCACCGAAGTAAATGGATCGGCGAAAGGTAGTGGTGCGGGGCTGACGTTGGCTGTAGTCCAGAGAGTAATCATAGTCGAGCACGTTGGCACGGTTGAACAAATTGTTGATCGCCAGATAGAAGATGACCTGGTGATTTGCACCAAAGGGTAGCAAATAGCTCAGTTGCCCATCCACTTGCTGAAAGGACGGCAGTCGTTCTGAGCCGACGCGCCCTTCAATGGGCAGGTAGTAGTTCTGATCTGCTACGGGAATTGCACCCACGATTGGGGTGATGGGACGCCCGGTGGCATATCTCAGGGTCAGGCCGCCGCTGAGGTCGTCTATGAGCCGCATTTTTGCGACCAGTGTCAGGTTGTGCGTGATGTCATAAGGCGATGGGGCTTCTTCGTAGTGCATCTCTGATCCGATGTGGCGCACCTGCAAGCGGTGCGATCTCAGCAGGCTGTAGGCCATCCATCCGCTGAAGCGCGTGCTGAGAAAATCGCCGCGTTTGAGAAAGAAATCTAAGCCAGAGGCACTGCCTTTGCCGTTGTTTGCGAGGTTCAGGTCGGGATGATCCAGTACGAGGTTGCGGTAGGGTTTGTGGTATGCTTCCAGCCGCATCATGAACTGGTCGCGTTCGTGGTGCAGGCCTATGATCCTGTGTTGTGCGCGTTGAGGTTCAAGGTCGGGATTGCCGCTGGTGGAATTGTATTTGGACGGGTCGGGAAATTGGTGATAGATGCCCCAGGCAAGGCGTGCATCTGTGTGCTTGGTGAACTGGTAGCGCGCAGATACGCGCGGGTCTATGACAAACTGGTCGGCCAGGTTGTGGTGATCGGCACGCGTGCCGAGATTGACGACGATGCGGTGGGCAGGCTCAAAGTCGATTTCAAAGTAGGCACCCGCACGCCTTGCTCCGTAGGATGTGTCGAGTTCAAAGACCTCTGCCTGGGGGTCGAATATATCGCCTTGAGGAATGCTGCCGACGATTCGGTTGTCCGTGTGTTCGATTTCGCCACCGAGGCGCAAGAATCCAGATGCGGTGAGGGCGCGTTCTATGTCTGTGCGAAGTTTGAGGGTCAGGTCGCGGGGCGAGATATCCAGATTGCCCAGTTGTTTTCGCGCTGTGTGGTGGTTGAGCGAGGCGCTGGTCTGTATGATCCAATTGGCGAATACGTCCGTCCACTGGAGATTGTGCAATGCGCTATTGGTGCTGCCTTTGTAAATGCCGTCAAAGGAGGGTTCTGTGACGCGCACGCCGAGGCGGTCGCTCGCGTTGAAATTGAAGAATTTGAGGCGTCCAGTCGGCGAGTACTGGTAGATCAAATTGAGGTTGGCGTCGTGCCCGCGTGGCGTGGTGGTGAATGTGCTGCTATGACGGTTGACGCGAAACAATAGATCGGTAAAGCTGAGATTGCCCGTGAAGCGTACGCCGAGTTTGTCGGACACAAGGGGCAGGTGGAGGCCGAGAGAGCCGGCGGCGAGGCCCAGGTTGAGTGTGTAGCTTTTTTGCACGGGCATGTTCTGGGTTTCCATGGACAGCACAGCGGAAAGCGCGTTGCCATAGCGTGCGGGAAATCCGCCGGTGGAGAAGGTCGTGCCCTGTACCATAAAGGGGGAGATGGTGCCGAAGACGCCACCGGTGGGCGATTCGTATTTGTAGGGATGTACCACTGTGGCTTGTCCGAGCAATATGACGGTTTCGCTTACGTCGCCTCCGCGCACAAAGAGGCCGGCGCCGTCGTCAACGGTCGCAACGCCTGGGAAGGTTTTGAATGCGCGGAAAATATCTGCGGAAGCGCCGGGTGTTGTTACGACGTCCAGAGGGGAGAGGGTTACGGTTTCGTCTTCCCCAGTGGTATAGGTGCTGCCCGTGACGATGGTTTCGTCGAGTTGGATGAGGGTGGGGCGCAGGATCAGGCGAACGATTGTAGTATCACCGGGCGTTAGATACAGGGCCTGCTGAGCTGGATCAAAGCCGATGAAGGATGCATGCAGTTTGCATTTGCCCATGTGCTGCGTGGAAAAGGCAAAGAGGCCGTCGCGATTGGTGATTGCGCCGTCGAGCGTGCCCGTGATTTGCACGTTGACAAAGGCCATTGGGCGGCCCGTTTCGTCGAGCACCTGGCCCTGGACAAAGGCCTGGTTCTGTGCAAAGGTGGGCATAGCGAAACAGAGGAGGACGATGACCTTTGTCCATCGCGCTGTGGATGTGGGGATGTGTTTCATGTTCTGTACGCCTATCAGTCGATGCCGGCACTGCGGATTAAGGTTTGTAAGGCTTTTAAGTGTGTGGTTAAAGACATGCGGCCTTTTTCTGTGAGGCTGTACCAGGTGACGGGTTTTCGGTTTTCGAATCGCTTATCTATATCGACGTAGCCCATGTCTTCCAGTTTTCGCAAGTGCGCGCCCATGTTGCCGTCGGTTTCTTTTAATAATTGTTTCAAACTGCTAAAGGTTATGGCATCGGTATCGGCGAGGAGCACGCAGACGCCGAGTCGCGATCGGTGTTCCAGTAGTTTGTCCAGTTGGGCAAGGCTATCGGAGGTGTTTTCAGAGGGCGGTTTTGTCATGAGGTTTCATCCATAAGGCGCTGATGATCAGGCTGGCGGCGATGGCCAGGCCTACCATGGTCCAGGGGTAGGGCGCGAGATAGTCAGCAGCAGGGGCACCCACGATGTGTACGATGCCGGGCAGAATAAAGCGGCGGTCCAGGTGCAGCCCGGCAAAATAGCAGGTGATACCAACGATCAGAGTGATGAACTGGTTTATCAATAAGGGTTCCAGGGCCATACCGTGCCGCACACCAATGAATACAACAACGGGAATAACGACAAATAAACTGCCCCAGTGCCAGCCGTATTTGGCCCCACCGCCGCGTTTTGTGATGCCTCTCGCCCGCATTGCCCGATTGGCGATCCAGAAACTGAGCAGGAATCCGATAAAGGTCGCAATGGGCCAAAAAAGATGGCTCACTTCGGGACGAAAGTCGTTGAGCGCGTAACCGGTGGCGAGGATGATGGCCCAGAGCACGGCTATGGCAATGGAATTGTATTGCATTCGATCGCGCTTTTCAACAGCCTCGCGGACGAAGGCTACGTCCTCTTCAAATTTTTGCGTGGGTTGCATTTGATTTCTTCTTTAAAGGATTTTAGAGTTCTCTATTTTTTAGAGTTAATTAAGAAAATAGAGTAAATGGTCTTGTATGTCAATCTTTTTTTATTGCATGGCAGATTGGTCTGTCAAATAAGTTTATTGTTTTAATCCACTGGACTCCGGCGTTCGCCGGAGTGACGAATGACGGGTGTCATTGCGGCATGGTTTTAGCCGCAATCCAGTCTATCAGGTAAAACAACAAATGTTATTAAATTTTTTTGACAGACCAAGGTCATCGGGTCAAATAAATTTCTGTCTTCAACGCACTTTGATTGTCGCCGCCAATGCCGCCGGCATTTAAGCCGCGTGTGTACATTGTCCAGTGACCATTATCGAACTTTTGATGGGAACGCGTCCAGTCCCATTGCTCCAGTGCGGGTAACCAGTTTGCTGCCGCGCCGTCGGTTTCCGTGAGTTGGTCTAAGGAAATCAACGCGCCTTTTTCGTCGAGTATTGCATAAAATAATTCCAGTTCGGGGCTGAACCATTCACAACGTTTTTTACGCGGATGTGTTGCAAATGCAAAGTGCAATCTGCCTTTGTGATCTCGGGATAGCGATGTCGCGCGTCCCCCTTCCATGTTCAAGCCATTGAGAACTGGGGATAGATCCACAGGCTCCCATCCCGCGTCGTTGCGATGCCACAATACGCCGCTTTGATACCCGGGATATGAGCAGAAGAACCACGGTTGATCGTTTGCATCTACTACGTGATTGCCCACGCGCACACTGTGCTGACCATCTCCGCCCTGCGGGTCGTGACAAACGGCTCGCATTGTTTCCATTGTCAATGGGTCTTCAAAGCGCGTGCCTTCGTTAAACCATGTGTCGCCGCCGTCTTCTGAATATGCATGTACTGCTGCGCGTCCTCGGCAGTCTGCTGCATTACCAGATTCCGCAAAGTGAAATTGAAATATCAGATGCAGGGTTCCGTCTGGTCCTGTTGTCAGAGATTGCATGAAATGGTTGTATCCTGCGACCGGACTTACGGCAATCGCACGCGGTGGTTCCCACTTTGATTTTTTTCTTCGGTACCACATAGCCCATCTGTCCCCGCGCTCGCGATGTGCGAGGTGAAGTGTTCCCTGCTGATCTACTGCGAAACTGGGATATGTGCCCAATGTGCCCAATGCCTCTGCTTCACTCCAGGTATTCGGGTCCTCCGGGTTGTCTGACCACCGATAAAAAAACGGTCCGTGATGCGCTCCGACGAGGGCGTGCAATCGCCCGTTGCCGTCCAGTACCAGGGCGGGGCCACAGTGGTTGTCAATGCCTTCGCCAATTTGAAATGCCCGATGCATCTCGCCAGATACTTCGTCACAAACGCCTATCATGATCCTCGCCTGTGTGCCCTTTGCTGGCGGGGCATCCAACCATCCGATGAATAATTTGCCGTCGCGCCGAATCAGTTTCCCGCTCATGTTATATCCCGTGCCGCGGTCCGATCCCTGCGCCGAAATCAAGTGTCGTGCATTCAAAATAGTCTTCCTTTCTCAATGTTTTCATCCCACCGCCGCGTCATCAAATATTCCAGGACGCCATCCATTGCCGAGGGCGTGCCTATCCGCCGCAATGCTTCTAAGGCAAATGCAGCGACGTGACCGTTGGGGTCGGATAATGTGTCGAGCAGGAGGGCTTCGGCAGATGCGGCATCTTTGCCCAGGCGCGTAAATGCCATTGCGGCGTTGATGCGGACCTGATCATAGGGCGTCCAGTTGCGTCGGTCGGGCATTTGCCATTCGGGACGTCCGACTTTGAGTAGCCTCTCGAGTACGGGTATATATTCTTCGCTGTTGCGCCGAATACTGCCCAGCGCATCTGTGGCTGTTCGCACAACGCAGTGAGACGCATCGTCCAAACAGCGCGTGAGTGCAGGCAGGGCTTGCTTCGCCAGAGAATCCATTTCACCGAGTGCGAAGGCCGCGTTGATGCGTGCCCATTCGCTTTGATTGTCCAGCAATTCAATCAGCGCATTTAGTGAAGGTGTGCCTATGGCAACAAGTGCATGGGCAGCATCTTCCATCGATATGGAGCCTTCATTCCATGATTGGGGTACGGGATCATCGTCTTTGTGTGCGGCAGCATCCAAGAGTGCCTCTATTAGGGGTTTGGGTTGACCTATTGCGCCCAGGGTATATACAGCCGCGAGGCGCGTCCACTGGTCGTCGGAATTGAGCTTGTGAATCAGTGCTGGAATTGCATCGGCATTTTTTGTTGCAGCTATTGAATGCATAGCTGCGAGTTGTTTGTCCAGGTTGTCGTGATGCAAGTCTTCTAATTCACAAATTGCGGGGTCTGATGCGCGAAAACTTTCGTATCGATCCTTTTTGCCACATAGCCAATCCCATATATGCGACCAGATCAGGTGCAGATCATGTGGTGCTTTGTATGTCTCGGGATTTTGCCAGATATGATCCTGACAATCCCACGAGGGTTCGGTCGGTTCTTCTGCGCGCACGTAAATGAATTTAATCATATGCCGGGGTTGACGAAGCGCGTTGATGCCTGCGGCGTGTCCTATATCAAAATGCGTGATTGATACTGTGCCGGCTTTACCGGCTATTGGAATGGCGTTTTGGCGGTCTTTATCGGTTAATCGCTTGTGATAATGTGTGCCGGGAATCGCGTGCGTGGGACCGATTCCAACGGGTGAATCCTGCGGATAGTACATGATGCGCGCAAAGCGAGGGTAGTGTTGTCGCGGGCGTCCCAGGGGTGTGTAAGAATCTTGATGACAATTTTGGGCGAGTGTTCTTTGTGTTGCGTCGGATGTGATGTAGTGACAAAACCGATGTGGGTGTTCGATATATCCCGGGCCGAGTACGCTTATGAGCGCGCCCCGCACTTCTGGGCTGTTCAAGATGCGATCCATCTCGGGAACGCGAGGCAGCACATTGTTACCGTAATTGAACTCTTCATCTACCATAAATTGCAGTTTTTGCCTGATGGTCTCGTGCAGGTTATCGGGCACATTTGGCTTAAAAATTACGTACCCGTCTGCGATAAATTGACGCATTTGCTCGTCGTTAAATAATTTCGGATCTTCTTGTCTGCCATATCCCATATCTGCGTTCTCCTATTTTATGGCTAAAATGATTAGCGCGGATTGGATACTGATATATAGTGCATAATTGTTCCTAACAATAGTAAAAAAAAGTTTCAAATTGGCTCTTGACATCCCACAATTTATCGGGTTATATTTCAATAACAGGCGATATGAATCGTCAGGCGGCATTCCGCTCGAGAGGGTTCTCGCCCGCGTGTTTTAATCTGGTCTCTTTTGCGCGTCGGACTCGTTACCGCCATTCGGTAACCCGACTTGGAAAGCAATTTCTGCAAAGGCCACCGCACAAACACATAGGGCATAGAAAGTTCATCGAACCGCGGGTGGGTGTGACGGGCCGCAATACTCACAAGAGGAGGTTACTATGCCACCAATCTGTACCCAGCGGTCGGGTGTTAGGACCTCTCACCCGATCGGCTGACATAGGAGGTTCTATGACTTGTAGTACATAAATGGCCGCGATAACAGGGATCGCGGCCATTCTTTTTTTTAGTGATCAGCAGTCAGGGGTCAGCCAGTCCAACCGCCCAGCCCCATTTTCCTCTTTACTGTTCTGCAAACCGTTCAACGGCATTTCGGATTGGCGCAACAGTGCTCAGATAGTCGTAGATGGTGCTGAGGTCTTCGTCTGTCATGCCCGCGTACATCGTCCAGGGCATCACGCTGTTCATGCCATCCTGCAATAGAATGTGCTTTGCTTTTGCCCCGGCAAATTGCCTGAAACGCCCGATGAAATACTGCTTTTGCCAGTGCCCAATTCCCGTTTCTATGGTGGAATATGGTCAACGGGTGCCAATGTACGCACATAAGCGACAATAGATTCAATATTAGCTGGCATCAGATTTCGATATGCGCGCTTCATGGGTATATTTCTCCGAGTATGACATTCATGCAAAAGCTACCGCAAACGATAGATTTACCTGTATAAATTGTCAAGAGTCGTATTTTGTCTATTGACTTAATATAAAAAATTAGTTTTATTTATATAAAGCATATCCGTTCGCACTACTCAAAGGGGGAGAGCCATGCAGACTTTCAACGAACTGCGCGACCGGGAAGAAGATAGAATCAGCTTGCAATTCAAAGTCGCCATGGGCATTATAGGCGTAATTTTTGTGGTTACTCTGGTTTATGGCATTCTCAATTTCTGACACACAATATCACACGTAGCCCCAACGCTTTTCCGCGTTGGGGCTTTTTTTTATCTGTTTCTTTCTACGGCATTTCGCATCGCCACCATTTGACCAATGGCATATGCCCAGCCAATGCGCGTATCTGGTGTATCGCCCAGGATGCCCGGCGTGTGGTCGGGGTCAATCATGCCGTTATAACCCACCTCTTGAAATGCCTGAACACAGGCAAACATATCGCATTCGCCGTCATCGTGGAAGGTCTCGATATACTTAAATCGGGGTATCTCCACTTTCACATTTCGGAAATGCACGGTTCCAATGCGATTCCGCGATCCAAAATAGCGAATCATCTCGGCGGCATCTGCACCTTTTTCCGTCATTACGCCCGTGTCGTAAAAAATGCAATTTGATGGGCTATCTATCACTTCGATCAACCGTTGCATGCCCGCGATGTCGCCCAGGGGTTGGGCAACGCCGCGATATTCTGGAACTGGTGGATCATTGGGATGTGCGGCCAATTGTACACCCGCTTTTTCTGCTGTTGGAATCGCATTTTCCAAAAAATAGGTCAGATTGTCCCACATTTCATCCATCCCAATTTGCCCGATTGAATTGAGAGGTGGTAGATTGGCTATCCGCTCGTTGTCAAAATCCCGCAAATCTGCACCGCCGCGTCCTGCACCTCGCTGCGCCGCATATCCTTCTGATGCTCTGAGGGCTGTGAAACTGTAATTCAATGCCCGAAGTCCCAGCCGCCCTGCGATTTCGATATTGGCTTTTATAATTTCTAAATCGTCCTCCCTGCCCGGTTGTCCCATTAATACGCGCCCTGAAATACCCAATCCCGCGATGAGAGGCGTCAGGTCATACGATTCGATTCTCGCTTTGATGCGTTGCAATTCCCGCTCATCCCATATCCCTCCTTGCGCGCCTTTAGGTCCCGTCTGTGTCGGCGGTACCAGTTTGCGTTCGCCAGTTCCCGGTTCTGTGCGCCATCGCGTTGGTATCGATACCGCATCGACCCCAATTTGCCGATAAAAGCGCAATGTCTGTTCTGAGATATCGCCAATACCCTTGCCTATTTTGATTTGTGGCATTGCGGTTGTTCTCCTTTTTTGGTAATGTATTTGATTGCTGACAACAGACAACTGACTTCTTATGACAGACCAGCTCAAAACCGAGATGTATCGCCGATTTGGTATTGCGCCTACCGATGTGCGCGTTGTGCGATCGCCCTATCGGATATGTCCGCTTGGCGCGCATATTGATCACCAACTCGGGCAGGTTACGGCTATGGCTATTGATCAGGCTGTGTACCTCGCTTTTGCGCCATCGGGCGATGCCAATACGCATCTTCAGAGTCTTACTTTTGAGGGTGAGGTCTCTTTTGCACTGGACGATGTACCCGACAAAATAGATGGGGATTGGGGCAATTTCCCGCGCGGTGCAGTGCGCGCATTGCAGCAAGAAGGCCATAAACTCACGTGCGGAATTACGGGGCTTACGGCGGGCAGAATGAACGAAGGGGGCTTGAGTTCTTCGGCCGCTATTGGCGTGGCGTATTTGCTCGCTTATGAATATGCCAATGATTTGTCCCTGTCGCCCGCAGATAATATTCGGCTCGATCAGGCGATTGAAAATGGCTATCTCGGTCTCAGAAATGGCATTCTGGATCAATCGGCGATTCTGTTGTCGCAAAAGGGCTTTCTCGCGGTGATTGATTGCGCTTCGGCTACGCACGAATTGATCCCCCGGTCCAATATTATGCCAGACTTTGATATTCTGATTGCCCAATCGGGCTTGCGCGAGGCTCTGGTTTCGACGGGGTATAACACGCGGGTAGATGAATGCGCCCGTGCAGCGCGAATATTGCTCAATGCCGTGGGGCGTTCTGATCGAGAACCACTGCTCGGCAATATTACCTTTGAAGAATACGAAACGCACAAACACCTGTTGAGCGGCGCCCTTGCCAAACGCGCCAGACATTTTTTTTTGGAATCTGAGCGCGTACGTCTGGGTATTGATGCCTGGCGTGCTGGCGATCTCAAGACGTTTGGCAGGCTGATCGCCGAGTCGGGGCGCAGTTCTATTGAGAATTACGAATGCGGCAGCAAACCCCTTATAGATCTCTATCGTATTCTCATTGAAACCGATGGGATTTACGGTGCCAGGTTTAGCGGCGCCGGGTTCCGGGGCTGTTGTGTTGCGCTGGTCAATCCCAAAAAATCCAGTGCAGCGATTGAACAGGTTCAATCGGCTTATGGAGCCAAACATCCCGATTTATCAAAAAATGCCCCGGTCTTTATTTGTCAACCCGACGCTGGAGTTAGGATTCTGTGAAAGCTATTATTCTCGCGGCGGGATACGCCACGCGGCTGTATCCTCTCACCAAAAACTTTCCCAAGCCTCTGCTCGAAGTGGGTGGCAAGACGATTCTCGATCATCTGATTGAACAGATTAAAACTATTGCAGATATCGATGGTGCTTATGTGGTGACCAATCACCGGTTTTACGGGCGCTTTGCCGATTGGGCGCGTGCAAATAGAGCGATACATACAGGGTTGGAGACTGAGATACTCGACGATGGTACGACGTCCAACGACGACCGTTTGGGTGCTGTGGGCGATATCCAGTTTGCGATTGAAGCGCGCGATATTGCCGACGATGTTCTCGTTCTCGCTGCGGATAATATTCTGCTGTTTTCTCTCCAAAAATTGGTCAATACATTCAAATCCAATCCCGCATCTCATATTGCTGTGCGCCACAATCCCGACTACGATGACCGCAAGCGCAGGGGCAATGTCCAGTTAGACGAAGATAATCGCGTTTTGCAATTTATTGAAAAACCCGATAGACCCATATCCGAGTGGTCGGCATCGCCCGTTTATATTTATCCTGCTTCGATACTGCCCCGTTTCAAAGAATACGTCGATAACGGAGGCAATCCCGATGCGCCCGGGCATTTTTTGGAGTGGTTGCACGCATGCGAAACCGTTTATGCGTACAATATTGAAGGCGGCGTTCTCGATATTGGCAATCGCGAATCTCTCGCCAAAGCGCGGGCGTTTTTTCAATCTAAAGGTGGCTGATCTTCCGCGTACATTGACATCGCGTATTTTTGGCTCTATCTTTTGGAAAAGAGAGCACACTGGAGGTATTTACAATGGCAACCACACTCGACACAAAGCCCGTTCTGGAACTCACAGAAGATCAATTTTTTCAAATCTGGGAGCACAATGGCGAGATGCGTATTGCGTGCAATGCAGATAGCGAGATCGTTCTTATACCATCAGAGGCATCGACAATGGAGACCAATGTAACGCCTTTTATCGATATGACAGAAGATCAATTCTTTGTATTTTGCCAGCGCACCCACGATGTGCGTATTGAGCGCAATGCAGAAGGGGAAATACTCATTATGCCACCAGCCGGAGGAGCAACGGGCAATCGAAATGCAGAGCTTACAACGCAGTTGCATTTATGGGCAAAACGAGATGGCACGGGCATTGCATTTGATTCTTCGACCGGATTTTATTTGCCCAATACGGCCACTCGATCACCGGATGCCTCGTGGGTGTTGCGGTGGCGTTACGATGAATTGACCGATAGGGAACAAGAGCGTTTTCTGCCCCTTTGTCCAGATTTTATTATTGAACTCAAATCGCCCTCTGACCGTATTCCCGTCTTAAAAGAGAAAATGGAAGAGTATATCGAAAACGGTCTGCAACTCGGCTGGCTCATTGTGCCACCGCAAAAAACCGTCTATATTTACCGCTCGCAGGTACCTGTTGAAGTCCTCGAAAATCCCAATTCTCTATCCGCCGATCCCATTTTACCGGGATTTGTATTGGATCTCAGCGATATCTGGTAACCCCAACACAAAGGATTTCTCACTATGGCAAGCGTCAATATCATCCGTCACAAGCCCATTCCCATTTTTTGTAGCACAGCCGAAGTCGTTATGACCTATGACGACGATCAGGTCGTGCGTCTCGTTGAACCCAGCGGCAATGTGGGTACGCAGTATCCCAATGAACTCGGATCAGAGTGGTTTGGCACTATTGAAAACCTGAGTCTGGGTCTTGCTCGCGGAGGCGCGAATTGGGGTGATGTGTACAAAACCGATGTCCTGTGGACGACGCCATCCGATAGCCGTGACGACTGCGAGGCTTACCGAGATGCGTTTAATGCCGTATATGGCTCTATGATTGATGCTGTGACGGGGTGCGAACTCAAATCCAATCGCATGGCGCGTTTTACCCATGGAGAAGGATTTCCAGATCCCAGGGCACTTTTTGAGGTGGAAATTAAAGCGGTCAAAGGCGAGGATATTTCCTTTGGCGATGGGAAGATCGAATACGGTGCGTGGACCGATCACCAACCCAGTGGCGCGTCGGTGATGCACACCGATGCCGGAGGCAATACTGTTACGACACTCGGCGACGATCTCAAACAAGAGATGGAGTTTGTGCTCGTAGAACAGTACGAAAAAAAGCTCGCGGCTGACAATGTGGATTTCAAAACGCAAACCGCGTATCTCGAGGTTCTGGTCGCGATTGATGACAATCCTTCGGCAACCTGGACGCGCATTGAAACCGTGCGCGAAGTAATTGCCGATTATTTTGGCGACCACCGTCCCGCCGGTAGAATTTATCCGGTCTCGCGCATTCCCAATCTCGATGGCATTGTTGAACCCCAACCGCGCTGTGTCACTGGCGATGTCGCCCTTGATCGCTCGGGAGATATAGTCGATGGTTTCAGTACATGGACGGCCATTCGGCGACAGGGGGTATCCGAGGTGCTCGTAAGCGGCGTTGGCGGCGATGATGCAGACGCTATTCTCAATACGGTTGATGGTTATATCAAAGCAGCAGGCGGCACAGGGCTAAAAGAAAATGGAGTTTTTAATAATGCGTACATTGTCGCTGCGGAAAGTAGTGAGGCTTCGCGCGATCGTTTGACTACTTTTAATGAACAATTCTCGGGCTACTATACAGGCGTGGCACCTTCTGGTCGAACCGCCCAATTTGTGCCTGGATTCATGCGCGAAGATTATATCTGCGGCATATCGAATCGCTCGATATTTGCGGGGTAAAACGATCAACCCTTTATCAAGGCCATCACTTCTTCAAATAACGCCCCATTTGTGCCCACGGCCTCGTTGCCCCAGATGGTCGCTTCGCCGCTCCACGTTGTGAATGTGCCGCCCGCTTCTTCTAAGATGGGTGCGAGGGCGGCGCAATCCCATACGTTCATAATAGGGTCGAGCATGATTTCTGCACGCCCGGTTGCGACGAGCATGTAACCATAACAATCGCCCCAGCCGCGCACGAGTTTGGCGCGTGAGCAAATCCGGTTCATGGCTTCGTCTCGGCCGTGTTTATGCACAGGAGAGGTCAAGATCACGGTCGCGTCCCGGATATCCGATATATCAGATACCCTCGCGGGGCGACCATTCCACGTGCAACCCAATCCTTTGGCAGCACAAATCATTTCATTTAGTGCTGGAAAATGAACGACGCCAACGGCGGGTTCGTCCTCGACCTCCACGCCGACCAGTACTCCGTAGAGCGGTACGCCGTGTACAAATGATTTTGTGCCGTCAATGGGGTCTAAAATCCATCGCCGTCCGGTTGTTCCTTTTTTCTCTCCGTGCTCTTCTCCCACAATGCCGTCGTTGGGAAAACGCGCTTCAATCAATTCTCGCAATTTTGTCTCGGCCCCTCTGTCTGCAGCCGTTACAGGTGTTTCATCGGCCTTTTCTTCTACCTCGACGCCGGTCTGAAAATATCGCAGCGTGATCCGTCCGGCTTGCCAGGCGGCATCTGTTGCAAAATCCAGTACTTCACGCAGTGTGTCTGCCATTTTTTTTCCTTGAAAGGTATTCAATATGGAACATCCCGAACACAGTGGTGCTGTTCGCACCTATCTCGACTATCTTTATACCGACGAACTGCGCTATGTCGCGTGTCGAGCAACTGATCGCGAATCTTTTCTGCAATGGCAAGAGGAGGCGCGTCCGGTGCTTCAGCACATGCTGGGTCTCGAAAGTATTGGTGCGTCTCTGGGCGATCACACGATTCAGGTGCAACTCGGTGCAGCGCAAGATATGGGCGATTATACGTTGCAGCCGGGTGTTATTACTACCGAACCGCATTTTGGTTTGCCGTTCTGGTATCTCCAACCCAGGGGCGATGGCCCTTTTCCACTCGCTGTTTTGCCACACGGGCACGATAAATACGGGATGGATACGTATATTGGAAAAGCGAGCGATGACGATCATCGCAAAAAGATCGAGGCGGAAGACCGCGATGTTGCTGTTCAGGCGGTCAAGCGCGGGTTTGCCGCCATTGCTCCTGCTGCACGCGGTACGAGTACCACAGCTATTCCCGATATTAACAAGCGCCACGGCGACCGCGATTGCCGCAGCCAGTTTATGCACGCTTTGCTCGCCGGGCGCACTGCGACGGGTGAGCGCGTGTGGGATGTGATGCGCCTTATTGATTGGGCACAGGATATGCCCGAAATCGATACATCTACGATTCTGGTTATGGGCAATTCTGGCGGTGGGGTTATTACCTGTTATGTAGCCGCAGTTGATCCCCGCGTTACCATTGCTGTTCCGAGTTGTTCTTTTTGCACGCTTGTGGGTGCCAGCGGTTTGATTCACCATTGCGATTGCAATGCGGTGCCCGGCATTTTGCGCTTTGGTGAGATCTGGGATGTTGTGGGTCTTATTGCTCCGCGCCATCTCTGTATTGTGAATGGGAAACAGGATAGGCTATTTCCCGTGCCCGAAGTCGATCGCGCGGTCAAAGGTATCGCGCGTCTCTACGAGATCGCTGGCGTGCCCGACCATATCGAACACCACTACGGCGCCGCAGGCCACCGTTTCTATAGCGATCTTATGTGGCCGTTTGTTGAGAAAGTAAGATGAAGGCAACTAAGGACAGGTATCTTTTTTTAGCAAGCGTGCATGTTTTTTGTTTTGATATACTTTGCCACCGACCAGATTGCGATTCTTAAAGTCCTGGTGCAATGCCCGGTCGCTGGAGACCAGTACTTTTACGTCTGCGACAATAGCTAATGCAATAATATGCGGGTCATCAGATTCTATTTTACCTGTCAGTTCATTCTCTTTTTGTTGCACATCTGGCGCAGGTATCTCTTTGAGTTTCTCAGCTTGTTTCAATAGTTTTATCAAATCAGTTACGCCACCTCTTTCCCATTCTTCATCAAATTTCCTGGTATTGGTATAAGCTATTTTGCCATTCTTTTTTTCTAACCAATTCCACACGGGTTGCATATCTCCATTGTCTTGATCCTTAAATTCGCCAAACATATTGCGTCCAAAATAACACACATAATTATTCCTCAAAACCCATGAGCCGACGGTATTCTTTTATGAAAAATCCTCTGTAATGCGTCGGCACACCAACCATATTACCCATCTTATCAAAACCGATATTATGCACCTTAACAAAGCGTCTCTTGGGTTCCAAATAGATCAACGACACATCTTTGGGGCTGATGGTGCCTTTCCTGATTTCAATGCGTGCGCGGTCAATCATGTAGTCGCTATGTGTTTCAACGATGAAAGACTGATCACCATGGCTTGCAGATGACGCCAGTAAAGAAGAGAGTTGGGCTTGCGCCGTTGGGTGTAGATGGACTTCAGGCTGTTGTAATAAGAAGTAGGTCTTCTGCCATTGAGAAAGAGGAGAAGGACTTAAAATATGCACCAGAATTGGCAAAATTTGACTGATACCATAGCCCACATCAATGATATTGGCATGAGGCCCTCTTACCTTGATTTTCAGTTGAAAAGGGTCCCCCATAGACCCGCCGAAGTTTTTAATTTCTATATTCTGAAATAACCCAGAACCCTTCCCAAATTCGACCAACCGCTGTTTCAAGTCTTCCCATTCCTTTTTTTTCATCGTTTGTATCCGCATGAGTCGCATGGGCACATCGCTTCCTTCGGGGTCATTAAATTCTCGTGTCGGATCATAAGTCCGTTTGGGTCGTGAGCGAACCGGTGATGTACTAAATACGGATATGTCGCGGAGGTTTCCCAGGCGTCCAATATCTTTATACTTTTTCAGTACATATTCTGCTAAAGGATTTTCGCCCTCAGATTGCCGTTCTATTATGTTAGTACAATAATTTAGAAGTAAGGAGAGAGGGACCTGATCTAAAAAGGCTACATCTACATAATATTGATTACGATCTTCATCAAAAGAGGCTAAATATATACCCTTTCCTGATGTCTCTTTTTTTTGAAAAACTTGAAAAACGATCTCCCCGTCGGTGAATTTTATTGTTACGGACTCGACGGTAGGCTCAAGTCCATCCTTTTTTTGAACACATTCAACGGTATATTCGACATCTTCCTGATCACCAGTAAAAGTAAAACCCAACTTAAAAGCGTTGCCTTTTGGTCTGCTATTTCTCACAATATCCCGAAAGATGCCCATTGAGTAAGGCTCTGAATTGAAATCGACTTCTCCACTTTTCAAATAATTTGCCAACACCTGAAAACACGCCAGTGCTGTTGTCTTGCCAGTGCTGTTTTCTCCGACCAGGAAAGTTAGAGGCCGAATGTCAAATTGCTGACGTTCGGCAAAACAACGCACCTCTTCCATTGTAAATTGGGTTATGTTCATTTTGGTCCCTCCTTGTAATAAGGATGCACCTTGACTCGTACGGCCCATTCGGTCCATTCTCGCGCGAGTGATTTTACCAATTTGGGATGTTCTGCTGATAGATCGCTGGTTTCACAGCGGTCTTTTTCCATATCGTAGAGTTCCCAATCTCTGTTGGGATATCGGGTATTTCCCTTTAGCAATTTCCATTTTCCCCTGCGTATGGCACTGGCGTCAAAGTGGTCGAAACACAGGCTGCGTTCGGGCAGGCTTTGGGCGTTGAATAGGGGTACGAGGCTCGTCCCTTCTTGCGGGTGAATGTGTTCTCCATTATGTGTTTCGGGATATTCGGCTTCTGTAATTTCGCACAGGGTTGGCATGATGTCAAACAGGTGCATGGGGGTGCGGACCCAGCGGTCGGGTTGCACAATCCCTTCGGGCCAATGGGCGATGAATGGGCTGCAATTTCCGCCTTCGTGGTTGTAGTGTTTGTACATGCGCAGCGGTGTGTTGCTCAAGCAGGACCACGCGCTGCCCACAGAGTGATACGTGTCCGGTCCTCCGATCTTTTTCAGGTCCTCTCCTGTATGGAGATGGGTGACACCCAATCTGCTGCGCTCGTCAAATCCAAAAGGTCCCCATTCGTAACACGCGCCATTGTCGCTTGTAAATAGGACGAGTGTATTGTCCAGTTCTTCTGTTTCTTCCAGGTGGTCAATGATTCTGCCTATGCCGCGATCGATATGCTCGATCATGGCCGTAAAGACCGCCATGCGGTAGGCGAGGTCCTCTCGTCGGTCATGTGATAGATCTTCCCACGCGGGATTCTGTTTGCCGCTATACCCATTTGCTATGGCATCATTTTCTTCGATGGGGACAATTGAACGCGGTGTGAATTGCCAGTTTTCTGTTGCCATGCCGGATTCCTGCTGGCGTGCGTAGCGTTCACGGCGCAATACATCCCAACCGCGACGGTAAATATCGATATATGAATCGCGGGTTTCTGCTGGCGCATGTAAGGGAAAATGCGGAGCCGAGTGGGCGAGGTAGAGGAAATAGGGATTGTCTTTTTGTTGTGCCTGATCGATAAATTCTACGGCGTAATCGTTGAATGCTTCTGTTGCGTAGAATGCATCGTCGGTAAAAGAAAGTTCGGGTGTTCGAGTTTCGGGATAGCGATGATAATAAGACGGGTCCCATTGCGGCGCGCTGTGGCCTTTGATGAATCCGTAGTATTCGTCAAATCCCCGGTCTGTTGGGTTACTTTGATCGCCAACGTGCCATTTCCCCACGCCATAGGTGCTGTAGCCCGCGGTTTTGAGGACTTCTGCCAATGTCACGCAGTTGTTGTTTAGCCGACCCAAATAGGCCGGTCCCAATTCGGCGGTTTGGTCTTTTCCCGTAAAATTGGCGATTCCAGCCTGATGAGAATACAGCCCTGTGAGCAGGGAAGCCCGCGAAGGACAACAGCGGGCAGAGTTGTAACTTTGCGTGAATCGCAGGCCATTTGCCGATAGGCGATCCAGATTGGGCGTTCGGATCTCGCCACCATAAGAACCGAGATCCGAATAGCCCATGTCATCTACGAGAATGACGATGATATTGGGGTTTGTCACAGTGTTTTCTCCAATGGTAGGGATTACGTTACAACACATTGGTTGCACGACGACCATGCGCGGCAGACTGAGTTGCGAGAAAGGAGTTTGGTTACCATTATTGTAGTGTGAGTTTAGGGCCAACATACACTATATACAATGGATCAACCGCTGTTACGGGCCACGAAAAATGAATGCGGAGTGGAGGGTGAAAATTCACCTTCCCATGCCATGGACAAAATAACGAGGTCCCGTCGTTCAGGAGAAAGGTCAGATTGTTTTGGAAATCGCGCTTCTCAGTATCTGATGAATCGGAAAACCATGCGCGTTGACCAGCGAAGTGCTTCTGATAGATTTTATGTCCCTCGGCAGTGCGTTCTCCCTTCGCATTGGTACCCGCCAATAACGTCAGCGAACGCAACGGAAGATGAAGCAATTCAAAACACTTGAAATGCCGCAAATCAAGTTGTGTGAGCACAGAACACCTCCTCAAACATCTCGTTGGCAATGCTAAACCGGCGTCTAACTTTTCCCGTACTACTGGGGCCATAAGTGATGGATGCAACGAACTCCTCGTCGTCCATTAAGGGATAAAACTTATTTTTAAGGGCCTCCATACGGGATTCTACTACTTTTTCCGGGTAGCGCGACAATCCGGTTGACATCACATCCCAAAGCGAAGCATTGAGTACACCGCGTTTTTCCTGTCCACTGCTGTGTTTTCTGAAAGCATGTATGCCGAAAATTTTGTGATTGTTTGCAAGACCTCTCCGAAATTCCTTTGATAGACGTGATAAGGCTTCCTGTGTCATATCGTTCATTTTTTTTAGTACTTGTGCGAGAAAATCATCCATATTTCCCTTGTATTCATCAAGGTCGAGAAGTTGGAACGCACAAAATCGATTGACAAACTCTCGATCTCGCATCGTATCCTTATTCAGGCTACGTCCTGTGGCGTTCAAAAAAATATTCGTACCTGCCTCAGTTTTGAGAAAACGGGTCGCCGCGCCCATGTACAAGCTATTGCGCATTTGTTGCCGGGTAAGAGGAACCCCGCCATTTACGCGCTCGAATATGTCCAATCGGGCCCGATCTGGTACTTTAGCGTCCATAATGTAAAAGATCAGATTGCAGTCTTCGACACGGTTTTTGAGCTTGGGGGATAGATCGCCGAATCGCTTGTTGTGCAATTCTTCCTGGCTCGGAAGGGTTAAGCACAAATCGCCATTGACGAAACGCTTGAATGTCGAAAGGCGTTGCAATCCATCTACGACTACCATGCGCCCTTGATCGTCCTCAGCCAAATAGAAAACCGGGAGGGGGACCCGCATCAGTACGGACTCAATGAGTTTGCTCTGTTTGTCTTCCGGCCAGATAAAATCTCTTTGAAAGTCCGGGTCCATGATATAAGCATTCTGCCCGATTCTTCGTAGAACCTCATAAATTGTGCGATTCTCGTTTCGAATTAGTAGCGTGTCTATTGGATAGTCTTTCCACGCCTCGTCTTCATTGTCATCAAGACCCTCTATTTCCTCTTCCACAGTGTTTGTCTTAGCAGTCTGGTCAGCCATTATACAGTCCTTTCAGTGGAAGTTTACGACATTCATCGCTCTCACACATGGCATATCACCTTCAAAAAATATCAAAATGATATGAAAAAACAAACCGTAAAATCGCCATCTCTTGAGTACTTAATGTAGCTGGCGCCGTGGTTCTATGATCACCTTCGTCTTCGCTTTGGTTTTGGGGCGGAGAGGGGGGCGATCATTTTTTCGTATAAGACGAGCAGATGTTCGACACGCTCACGGTCAGAGGGAAATGGGGAACGGCGGTACAGGTGGTCAACCGCACGGTCAAGGGCCTGGTGTGCCTTGCGGAGATTGACCGGCATGAGGTCGGGGTCGTAGAGGTCTGCAAGGGTTGCGTTGGGGTGGGCGGCGCGGGCGGCGAGTACAGCTTCGGCATAGAGCGCGAGGCGTTGCAGTCGGTCTGCGGGGACAGGGGGGAGGGGGAAGGTGTTGTACACAAGGCCGATGGAGTATCGGTAATCGCTTTTTAGTCGCCCACCAATGTAGCGCAGCCAACTTACGTGCATGGCAGAAGTGAGCAAGGCGAATAGAGGTTTGCTGGCGTTTTCCATAATGCGGACGAGATTGCTCGGAATTACCGGTGGCTCCAGCCATCCAATCGGCACATACTCCCGCCGTTCGGAACTGACCTCTGGCACGACCAAAAACGGCGTGGTGGGAATAACGTTTATGTGGTAGAGCGTCGGCGTCTCGGCGAGAGCTTGGGTGGGCTTGCTTTTGCTCGCCAACCGATAGACGCGGACGGAAGCTATGCGCTCGCGGACTTTCAGTAGCGTTCTCAGGACTTGGGGTGGCACATCGGTCAAGCGCAATATCCAACGTTTTCCGCCCTGCAAAAACTCGCGGCTTCCCACGAAGGGGCGCAGATACGGCTCGGCATTAGGTTCTTCGCTCAGGAAGGCAGCGCGTTCATCGGTGTCGAAAATGTAGTGTCCGCCATCGATGGGCTTGGAGCCGGTAATCAATCTCGGCAGTCCGTTAATCGGCCGGTGTTCAGATTTTACCACAATGCGCGGATTGGCGAGTCCGCCCGCGTCGAACAGGTAGGGCGAAAGGGCCGCGTGGCGGCTCTCGTGTGGCTCGCCTTTGGGATGGTCGTAGGAAAATAAACGCTTCTCTCGCGGCGCATCGCCCCATTTGGTCAGTCCGATAATCACGACGTGAACATGCGCCATACCACGGGCGTCCGATCCCCAGGCAAAGGTGCGGTGCGCGAAGGCGATGTCCAGCTTGTAACGGTCAAATAGAATCGGCCAGAGTTGCGCCACTTGTTCGCCCTGCGTGATGGAATTGGTCGCTACAAAACCGATCTGTGCCGCGCCCTGTTGCACGTATTCACCAGCCTTGATAAACCACGCGGTGACGTAATCGAGGGTGCCCCCGCTTTTGCCCAACGCGGCGATGTGGCGGACCTGTTCGCGTTGCGCTGGCGATTGGTATTTTGCACCCACAAACGGCGGATTACCCAGCACATAAGAACATTCGCCGGACGGAAGAAGGTCGTTCCAATCGGTCTCCAGCGCGTCTCCGTGCCAAATATGCGGCGATTTTTCCAGCGGAATACGTGCATAAGTCTGGCCGAACTCCAGGCTCAGACGATTGTTCATCAGGTGATCCATCATCCACAGTGCGACTTCGGCAATGTGCGCCGGAAATTCTCCCAACTCAATCCCGTAGAACTGATCCACATCGACAACAGAAAGCAACTCCGCCAGAACATCGAGTTGACCACGGGGACGAATCTCCTTGAGCACCTCGATTTCCAACGTCCGCAACTCGCGGTAGGCAATGATCAGAAAATTGCCGCAGCCGCAGGCCGGATCGAAAAAGCGCAACTCACCGAGCTGTCGCTGAAAGGCAATCATTTCGGGGATGCGCCGACTGTCACGGCGAGACTTAAGGTGGTGGAACTCAGTACGCAAAGCATCGAGAAACAGCGGTTCAATGACCTTGAGGATGTTCTTTTCGGTGGTGTAATGCGCTCCCTGTGCCCTGCGCTCGTCCTTGTCCATGACGGATTGAAAGAGCGAACCGAAGATCGCCGGCGAAATACTCGACCAATCAAAGGTACAGGCATCGATCAGACGCTGGCGCATCTCGGAATTAAACGACGGAATGAGCAAGGGATCTCGGAATAGGTCGCCATTGATGTAGGGAAAACGGTTGAGGTCTTCGTCCAGGGTGGTCGAGCGACGGTCTTCGGGCGTGTTGAGTACTTGGAATAATTGCGCCAGCCAGCCGCCGAGGTCCGATCCATCTTTTTGCGTGCGGTTCTCCAAAAAGTCAAAGAAAATGTCGCGTGGCTCAAAGATGCCGGTATCATCGGCGAACAGACAGAAAACAATGCGGACGAGGAACTGCTCGAGATCGTGGCCTGTGTAGCCGGAGGCGGCCAGCGCGTCGTGAAGTTGACCGACGCGCTCGGATGCTTCGATGTTGACCGGATCCTGGTCGCGGAAGGTGCGCTTTTGGACGCCGAGGATAAAACCGAACTTTTCGACGTGTTGGGGCAAATCGGCGAGGGCGAAGGAGACTTCCTCGCGCTCGTCTCGATCGAGCAGCTCAAAGGTCTGAAAGTCGCAGAGCAACTGATAGCGCGGACGGTCGCGCTCCGGCAGGGCGTCGAAATAGGTGCCCGCCTGCTTGCGAGCCGCCGCCAGATTGACCCCCGCGCTCTTCTGCTCAACGAGCAACACCCCCGGCCAGAATAGGTCGATAAAGCCGCGAGAGTTATCCAACCGCTGGACGTGCTCCTCGTAGCGGGCAACCGTACGCCGCTTCACGTCGAAGATGTCAAAAAATTCGTTGTAAAAACTCTGTGTCTCACCCTTCTCGTAGCCAGCATCTTTCCAGTCTTGAGCAAACTGAGCCGCACGGATGCGAATTTCATTCCACGATAGACGCATTCAATTTCCTCAGTGGTATTTCAAAAAAATTAGCTAACATTTTTCAGACTGAATTACTGGCGTTGTGCTGCGCGTGGCGGCTCAACATCATGCCGTGATGACAGGCAAAACTACTGGATTACTTCGTTGCGCGTGGGCTTACGCCATGCTTCGCGTGCGGCGTGGCGGCTAAAACCATGCCGCAATGACGGCTCTGTTGATAGGAGTGATATAATACAAGAAACTTATTTGACAGAGCAATTAGTCCCTAGCCCTTAACTCATTTGACGCGTCGTTCCCGTTTTGGATATCCGAGGGATTTGTCAACTTCGTTAAAGAGCGGTTCGCCAGCCTGATAGCGTTTCAGGTTTTGGCAGAAGAATCCAACGGTTCGGTTGTGTCGATTGGGAGACCCGCCGGCAGCGTGTGGGGTGATAATGACGTTTTCCATGTCCCAGAGTGGGCTGTCGGGAGACAGGGGTTCTTTTTCAAACACGTCTAGGCCAGCGCCGGCGATTTCGCCGTTTTTGAGGCCCTCGGCCAAAGCGGCTTCATCGACGATGGGACCGCGTGCGGTGTTGACCAGAAAGGCGGTGTTTTTCATCAGGCTCAGGGTGCGGGCATTGATGAGTTTTTCGGTTTCGGGTGTGTACGGCACGGCGATAAATACGACATCGGCTATTTGCAGACCTTCATCCAAACGATCCATGTCCCAGATCGCTTCGACATAATCGGGTTTGTCGCCGCCCTGGATATCCAGAGCAATCAGGCGCGCGTCATAGCCCTGGGCGAGTTGTGCATAGTATTGACCAATGCCGCCAAATCCGACGATGAGAATGGTGGCTTCCAATAAGTCGGCGAGTGGTGGGCGATTCCAGGCATGGTCGAGTTGATGGCGAAAAGAAACGTGTAGCCCGCGCGTGAGGGCTGTGGTGAGTGCCCAGGCGTGTTCGGCGACCTGAACGGCATGGACACCGCTGGCATTGCATATCGTGATGTCGCTGTCGGCGATTTCTGGGATCAGGGCTTTGTCCATGCCGGCACTTGTGGATTGAATCCATTTGAGATTGGGGGCTGCACGGACAATTTCAGATGAAAAATTTCCAAATATAATTTCGGCATCTGCGACAGCTTCAATGATATTTTGGTCATCTGCCATGACAACGTCGGCATTGGGAGCCGTGTCTCTAACTTGTTGGCAAAGGTCTTCATCAACGGGGGGGTGTAAAACAATTTTCATTTTAAATCCTTTCTATGGGTGGATTATGACTGTTGTCGGTGAAAAAATAAAGGTGTCTAAATAAATTGCAACAATAAAAAAAGCGGGTGCAATGTGCCCGCTTTTTTATATCCGCTTTGTTAAGCAGGTTTAATAATTGTAGCCGCGCTCGTCGTGGAGGGCAATATCGAGTCCCTGGGTTTCTTCTTCTTGCGAGACGCGCAGGCCAACAGTGGCGTCGATAATTTTGAGCAGGATGAAGGATACCACGCCGCAATAGACGATGGTGATAATGACCGCGGTCAATTGGGCGGTAAATTGACTGCCCATGGTCATGCCTTCGGCCAATCCCTGGCCGCCCAAACTTTTGGCGACAAAAATACCACATAGCAAGGTGCCAATAATGCCGCCCACGCCGTGGACGCCGAAGACGTCGAGGGAGTCATCGTAGCCCAATCTTCGTTTGAGCACCGTGGATGCCCAAAAGCAAATAGCACCGGCAGCAAGGCCGATGACAATAGCCCCCAGGGGACCTACGCTGCCCGAAGCAGGTGTAATAGCACCCAATCCGGCAATCGTGCCTGTGACCGCACCCAGGATACTGGGTTTGCCGTTTTTGATCCATTCGATAAACATCCAGGTGGAGGTGGCGACTGCGGCAGATATCTGTGTGACGAGCATGGCCATGCCAGCGGCTCCGTCGGCGGCGACAGCACTTCCGGCATTAAAGCCGAACCAACCGACCCACAGCATGGACGCGCCAACAACCGTAAGGCTGAGGCTGTGGGGCAAAATTTGTGCGTCGGGATAGCCCTGGCGTTTGCCAATGACAATACACGCGACAAGTGCTGCGATACCCGCGTTGATGTGTACAACAAGTCCACCTGCAAAGTCGAGTACGCCCATGTCGCCAAAGAGGGAACCGTCGCCGCCCCATGTCATGTGGCAGATAGGCGCGTAAACGAGAATGCCCCAGAGCACGGAGAATAAGAGTACGGCTGAAAATTTCATGCGTTCGGCAAAAGCCCCGACGATGAGCGCAGGTGTGATGATGAAGAAGGTCATTTGAAAGGTGATGAAGACCGTTTCCGGAATCGTATTATAGAGGCTATCGGCTGTCACACCGAATAAGAACGCGGTGCCCAGACCACCGATAAAGGAGTTGAGGTTGGTCATGCCGGCTGTCATGCCATTGGTGTTGAAGGCGAGACTATAACCGATGATGACCCAGACGACGCTCAAGACTGCGGTGAGTGCAAAGCACTGCATGAGGACAGACAAGACATTTTTGGTGCGTACGAGGCCGCCGTAAAAGAGGGCAAGGCCGGGTATGGTCATAAATAGCACCAGGGCAGTTGCGGTGAGTAGCCAGGCTGTGTCGCTGCCGTTGAGTTCGTGTCCATCGGCAAGCGCGAGGTCTGGGAGTCCTAAGACGAGCATGAGGCTTGCAAAGATGGGAATGTGGCGTTTCATGTTTGTGTTTCCTCCAAAATTTTGTGGTTCTAAAGTGCGTCGGGTCCGGTTTCACCCGTTCGAATGCGAACAGCTTGTCCTAAATCTGTAACAAAAATTTTTCCATCCCCTACGTTGCCTGTTTTGGCTGCATGCTCTATCGCATCAATAGCGCGATCAACCATATCGTCATCGATGGCTATCTCCAGCTTGGCTTTGGGTAGAAAATCGACGATGTATTCGGCACCGCGATAGACTTCTCGGTGTCCTCTTTGGCGTCCAAAGCCACGTGCTTCCGTGACGGTCATGCCCTGGATGCCGATGTCGCCGAGTGCTGCACGCACATCGTCCAGCTTGTGGGGCTGGATGACTGCTGTGATGAGTTTCATACTGAACTCCTCCTTCATAAAGTGTGTGGTCGGGATCGCTTTTCGATCCTTTTCAGAAGAAGTGTATTATAAAACCCGATTTGGGGAATATAAAGAAAAAAAGAAAGCGCACTTCGTGGAGAAGTGCGCTTGAGGATAGAAATGGCTACGGCATTTTTTGTTATGCAAAATACCTGACGGTAGGGTTTAGGTGTACCTTTTTAAAAAAAGAGCGGACACATAGTGCCCGCTCTTTTGGTTTGGCTGACAGTTTTAATAATTGTAGCCTCGCTCGTCGTGGAGTGAGATATCGAGTCCTTCGGTTTCTTCGTCTTGCGAGACACGCAGGCCAACAATGGCATCGACGATTTTGAGCAAGATGAAGGATAAGACACCGCAATAGACAATGGTGAAGACGACGGCGATGAGCTGTACGACGAATTGTCCGCCGATAGAATCGGCGCTGAGTCCTTGTCCACCGAGGCTTTCAGCGGCAAAGATGCCTGTAAGGAGCGCACCCACAATACCGCCTATGCCGTGAACACCGAAAGCATCGAGGGAGTCGTCATAACCCAATGCGCGCTTGAGACTGGTAGCGGCCCAGAAGCAGAGGACGCCAGAGGCCAGGCCAACGACAATCGCGCCCATCGGTCCTACGCTGCCCGAAGCTGGGGTGATGGCGACGAGGCCGGCAACAGCACCTGTGACTGCACCCAGGATACTGGGTTTGCCGAGTCTGATCCATTCGGCGGCCATCCAGCCCAGTGTTGCAGATGCGGTGGCTACCTGTGTGACGAGCATGGCCATACCGGCGGCTCCATCGGCTGCAACAGCACTTCCGGCATTAAAGCCGAACCAACCGACCCATAGCATAGACGCACCTATAACGGTGATTGTCAAGCTGTGAGGGGCCATAAGCGTGTTGGGATAGCCCTGGCGTTTGCCAATGACAATGCACGCGACAAGGGCTGCGACGCCCGCGTTGATGTGTACAACCGTGCCACCTGCAAAGTCGAGTACGCCCATATCGCCAAAGAAAGAACCGTCACCACTCCAGGCCATGTGGCAGATAGGTGCATAGACAACCATGGACCAGAGGATCGAAAATAGAATCATGGCCGAGAATTTCATGCGCTCTGCAAAAGCACCGACGATGAGGGCCGGGGTGATAATGGCAAAGGTCATCTGGAAGGTGATGAAAACTGTTTCTGGAATGGTACCAGACAGGCTGCTGGCGGTCACACCGGATAAGAACATGGTGCCTAAACCACCTATAAATGAGTTTATGTTGGTCGAGCCAGCTTCCATGCCATCGGTGTTGAAGGCGAGACTATAGCCTATGATAACCCAGACAAGGGTCATGATGGCTGTGAGGGCGAAACACTGCATGAGAACAGACAGGACATTTTTGGTGCGTACGAGGCCGCCGTAAAAGAGGGCGAGGCCGGGTATGGTCATAAATAGCACCAGGGCAGTTGAGGTGAGCATCCAGGCTGTGTCGCCTGAGCTGAGTTCGTCGGCAAGAGCGATGTTGGGCAAGGCCAGCAACAATGCCAGGCCGATGAGCAGGGTAAAGATGTTATGGCGTTTAATCATTGTATTCTCCTGATATGTGATTGTGTTACAGTGCATCGGGCCCGGTTTCGCCCGTTCGAATGCGAACAGCTTGTCCCAAATCCGCAACGAATATCTTTCCATCGCCTACGTTGCCCGTTTTGGCAGCATTCTCTATCGCATCAATGGCGCGATCAACTTCATCGTCATTGACGGCGATCTCCAGCTTGGTTTTGGGTAGAAAATCGACGATGTATTCGGCACCGCGATAGACTTCTCGGTGTCCTTTTTGGCGTCCAAAACCGCGTGCTTCGGTAACGGTCATGCCCCGGATGCCGATGTCGCCGAGTGCTGCACGCACATCGTCCAGCTTGTGGGGCTGGATGACTGCTGTGATGAGTTTCATACTGAACTCCTCCCTGAGATAGTTGGGGTGGCGTAAACTGACGATTGAATATATTGAGTATATATTTCTTTACCGTTTCTTATCTGTTAAATGTGTATTACATATCAGTACGTTTATTGAGATTTACCCCATAAACTTTCGTATATTGTCCGGATGCGAGAACGCAGTTGTTTTACCGGGAGGATCTGTGGATAAGCGTTTAGAATTTAAATACAAATTGCACGAGCGATATGCTGTTCAGGCGTATGACAACGCAGATGTCTGGGCCGGTAATCTGACGGTTGAGTTGGATGGTATTCGATATGATACAGTGATGGGTCGGGCATTTATGATGCCTGATCGTGCAGTAGAAGCGCGTGTTCGAGCTGAGTTATTTGTTGTGGATATCGATTTCGCCTCCTGTCGCACGGGCGATGTAGAAGCTCGTTTGTGGACCGATGTGAATGATCGCGGCTTTGTAGATGAGCGGGGTGAGTTTCGCACAGGTACAGGCTTTTATGTTTCTATGCGTATGATTGTGGATGGGGGAGGGCAACCCGTTCTTTCGGGGAATAATCTGGTTTTCGAATCGGATGTGATTCAGATCGATCAGACGGGTGTTTTTCACTATACGGTCGAGTTTTCGGCTGATGATAAGGCACTGTCGGATGCTTCAAAGGCGTGGATCTCGGTCAATGATATTGCACTGAATCGAGATGGAGTAATCGCGATCAGCCCCGAACGGGTTCGCCATTGTCTTTCAATTACCGAAGTCTGCGTGCGAAAAGTTGGTGCGCGTCTGGATGCAGATGGGCAATTTGTGAGTGGTACATTTTGCGATGTGACATCGCGTATTGAAGAGATGCAGACAGATGTGGTGTATTTGCTCCCGTTTTTTGAACTCGGATTTGGAGATTTGCACACGGGACAGGATGTGCGAAAAGGCGCGTTGGGCAGTGTTTATGCCGTGCGGGATTTTTATCGGATCGATCCCGATCTGGTTACGCCGCCAGAAGAAGTGGATTTTCTTTCGCTGGTGTCGGATGGGCTGATTGTCGATTTGGATTTGCAGATGTTATTGCACGAGCGACAGTTGTCGAGGTTGCGCAAGGTCGATGATTTTAACAATTTTCGCACATTCAAAGAACTGATTGATTGGGTCGGGCGCGATACGCTGATACAGTTGATTGGGCGTGCGGAATTGCGCGCGCTAACGCGGCGGGCACACGCACTGGGTAAGCAGGTGATTTTTGATCTGGTATTGATGCAGACCAGCCGAGATTGTCCGTTGATTGAACAATATCCCGACTGGTATGTGATGGATGAGCAGGGGCAGCCAAAAATTCATCAGATTGCCTGGCTGGTGTATTCGGATGTGGCGTTGCTCGATTTGCCTTTTAACAGGCCCTTGCAAAATTATTTGTCGGGAATCGCGCCTTTTTGGATGCGTACTTGTGATCTGGATGGGGTGCGTATTGACGCGAGCCAAACTGTGGATCGGCCATTTTTGAAGCAGATTAAAAATCGCATCAATGCGGTTAAACCCGATGCGCTCGTTTTGGGCGAAACTCTGTGCGAGTTAAGTGAGGCAGTGGATATTCCGGTGGATATGATTTACGCATTGTTAGTGGATTTTCATCGGGATGCTGAATACGGAAATCAGTATGCCGATTTTTTAGAGCGCACTTCTGGCGCGTTTGCCCCCCGCACTGTGGCGATGGCCTATTTTGAGAATCACGATAGCCCGCGCGCGACAAAAATTTGGCGAGAACGCTATCATTCCCGGGCATTGGCATTGCTGTGCAATATCCAGTGTTCGCTGATCAATGCGACGGCGGGTACGGCGCATTATGTGAATTTGGCGTATGCTTTAGAGTGGGGCTCAGAATGGGGCGAGGAGGCGCGCACTGATTTTGAAGCATCCACATTGTTGCATCCAGAGTGGGCAGAGCGAGAACCCCATTCACAGCTTGTTGCCGCTTATGAGGCTTTGCGTCAATTTGTGAGCCAGCGTCCTGAGTTGCAAACCGGGCATGTTTATTTTCACCGCAATACCGACTCTGAAGACCGCGTTTTTGCCTATACGCGCTATACCCGGCATTCGGGATTGTTGGTGGCTCACAATTTGGATGCGCGTTTTGTCAGGGAAGTTGTTTGTCCAATACATCACTTGCCAGATGTTTTGCTATTGCGTATAGATCGGGTTCCCGCGTACGATACTTATGAATTTTTTGATGGCTCGGATTCTGATCGCCCCGGTATCGCGCTGACGGATGAAGGTGTGTCGATGAAATTGCAACCTTTTCAAAGTGTGGTGATAAAACTGGTGTTTAGAAGCGAAAAATAAGTCACAAAAACTATCACAACGTGAAGTAATTGGAGAGCATGGCTATGAGTTCAGTACTGGAGTACCCCAAAGGGGCGGATCAAATTGATCACGAGATGCCTCTGCAGTCGTTTGATTCTGGACGGATTTTGGAAAAATTAGACCTGACGGGTTTGGAGGTGGCAAAACGGGCTGCGGATGCTGGGGATCGAAGTGGCGCGCTTGCAGCATTGCGCGATTATTATCGGGCGAAATATCCAATAGGTGAGGCGTCTGGTGAAGGCGATTTTACAACAGCCGACAAAATATGCCAGCGCATTATTCAGTGGGGGCCTTATGAAGAGGCGCGTTATGGCGATGATTTTGACTGGGAATGGGATCCTCGCGGCGATATTGAGTGGGTTGCGGCTGTGTACCGTTTTTATTGGGCTGCACCGCTCGCACAGGCTTATGCTGCGACGCGCGATGAAAAATACGCCCGAACATTTGTGGAGATGACGACCGATTGGATTTCAAAACATCCGCTGGAAAATCACACCAAAACCCATCCCGTTCATACGTACTGGAAGGGGTTTGTCTGGCTGGATATTCAGACGGGCATTCGGGCGACGAATATCTGTTCGGCATTTCGCAGTTTGGTTCATGCCGAGGCATTTACGCCCGAGTTTCTCGGTCTGTTGCTGGCAAGTCTTTACGACCATCAGGTTAAGACAAAGCTGATTCCAATGGGCCTGATTCACAACAAGGCGGTGTTTGAACAGCGGGGATTTATCAATATTTCCTATACATTCCGCGAGTTTGCAGAATCGCATGAATGGATGGAATTGGCATTGGAACGCGTTGAAGAAAATTTTCTGGCGCAGACAACAACAGATGGCGTTCAGCGAGAGTGGTCTTTTGGATATCATCAAGGGGTGTTGCGGGATGCTGTGGAAATTTTTGGCCGCATGGATACTTTTGGCATTGAAATTCCAGAGGCGTTTCGAGAGCGCGTGCGGTTGATGTACGACTATATTTTTTGGATTGCGTCACCCGATTTGGGTGCGCCGATGTTTGGCGATGGGTCGCGTTCATTGAAGGAGACGGATGATCGTTCAAAGTGGGGACTTTATGACTCACTTATCGAGGCTACAGCATTGCTGGGAGATCCCAAATACGCTGCGCGGGCGACTTTGGATAGGAAATTGTTGCCCGATCACAAGAGTTGTGCATTTCAAGAGGCGGGTTTGTATGTGATGCGCGACGATTGGGGACCCGATCAGATTCACATGGCGCTGCATTGTTCGCCGCCCGCTATTTCGAGCCACGATCAACCGGATAATGGGACGTTTGAATTGTACGCTTACGGGCGCTGGTTGATGTCTGATACGGGTTTTTATACTTATGGTCACGATGCAGAAGGCCGCGCCTGGCACCGACAAACGACGGTGCATCAGACTTTGACATTGGACGGCGGTGATACGTCCGATGATGGGCGGCATTTATTGTGGGTGTCGGAAGGGGCTGATAGCGATGTGCTGGTCGTGGAAAATGGATCGTATCCGGGATTGATTCATCGCCGTTCGGTGTGGTTTGTCAATCGGCAGTTTTTCGCGTTTTTGGACGAAGCGATTGGCAATGTTCCCGGTCAACTGGATTTGCATTTCCAATTTGCGCCGGGCGATGTGATATTTGACGAGGCGGGAAGGCGTGCTTTTACGCAATTTGACGATGCAAATGTGCTGGTGCTGGCAAATTGCGCGGTATCTATGGCAGAAGAAGAGGGCTGGTTTGCATGGACTTATGGTTCTCGCATGCTGCGCAAGGCATTTCGTTTCGCGCTGAACGAGCAGGCGCCCATGGCATTTTTGACTGTGGTGGTGCCCTATCGCGGGACAGATGTTCCCGGTGTTGCAACCGAATTGTCCGAGGTATTTCGCGCTGGGGATGACCGCGTTGAATTGACTGTTGAGGCATTTGAAAAAACGTGGACGCTTGGACGAGATCTATCTTCAGGCGAGGCATGGGTGCGAAGCGAGTAAAAGGGCATAAACAAGAATGGAGTCTGCTATGGATTTACAACTCCCTGAAGTTGGTATCCCCGACCGCGTCAGTATGACCGGACCTTTGCTGGCCAACCAAAAAGCCGTCTATGCCGAACTCGATGGGCCAGGCTGTATTCAGCACCTTTGGGTCGTACTGTCGCGGCCAGAGCGCATACCTATGACCAGCCGCAAAGCGCTTATCCGCATCTATTTTGATGATGAGCCGATCCCCTATGTTGAGGCGCCCGTCGGTGACTTTTTTGGGGTCATGCATGGCCAGGGCTGGTATCCGATAGACACCCACTTCCTGGCGGTCAAGGCCTGGATTGGCTACAACTGCTACTTCCAGATGCCCTTCGCCCGATCCGCACGGATTGAGTTTGAAGCCGGACCTGAAGAGAACCGCGCCTACTTGCAGGTGGATTGGCACCGCTACCCCAATCAGACTCTGAGCGAACAGCGACGTTTTTGCGCCCGCTGGCGGCGAGAAATGCCGACCCAGCGCTACGGTGAAGATTTCCTGATGCTGGATGCCGACGGGCCGGGAGAGTTGTTGGGCTTTGTGTACGGCGTGCGTTTGCTCGATGATGTCGATCGCTGGAGCCACGGCGGGGCTGAAAATATCTACATCGATGGAGAGGGCGAACACCCGGCCTTTTTGCGCGGCATTGGGGGCGAGGATACCTTTGGCGCCGGCTACGGGGGTGCCCTGCATCCGCCCGAAACCCATCACTACGCCGCAATGCCTTACTATGTGCATGACGATGTGGGGCAGGCGCGGCCGGCGCAACGGTTGGTGGGCTACCGCTTCTTCGAAAAGGACTCACTTCCCTTCCAGCAATCGATTCACATGCGCTTCGGCTGTATGGCCAACGATATCTGCTCTACCGTCTATTGGTACCAGCAGGACGCCGTGCGACCGTTCTTCGCCGTGCCTGATTGGTCGCAGCTGCTGCCCGGTGTCGAACTGCCGCGCGGCACCCATGATCTGCCGCTGCCGACCAGCGGCGAATGGTGGCTATGCGGCCCTTTCGCCAATCACAACGGTCAAGCGCTGGAAACGACCTTGCCCCCGGAGACGGCCTTTCAGCCAGAAGCGACGTTTGATGGTTTGCACGGTGAAGAGTCGGCCTGGTTGACCGCTGGCTCACGACAACGGGGACGGGACGTAGCGCGTTGGGTCAAACGCGCCGCCCACCACGGATTTGTCGATTTTAACCACGTGTTTCGGCCCTGGGGCCCGGGTGTGGGCAATACCGATGTGGGCGCAGCGCTTGCCCGCTGCGTCTTATCTGCACCTGCGGATATGACGGCAAACCTGCGTGTGGCCTGGGATGACGCCTTGATTCTGCGCGTAAACGATGAGGTTTTCGATCTGGGGCACCACTCCGCTTTTCGAGCCCAGAGCATTCCGGTGACGCTTCAGGCAGGTGCCAATTCCATCGTGCTCAAGCTCAGTAACGACCAGGGCTCCAATCATGGCGGCTGGGCGTTTGCTTTTCAGGCCACAACAGCCGATGGAGCCGTTCTGGTCCCCCAAGCATAGAAATCGGTTTTTTGCCGCAAAACACAAGCTCGGATGAACTTCTTCAGAATTCATCCGAGCTTTTTATTTTTTTTGTTGAGATGGCTTAGAGCAATACCCACAAGATGTAGAGGACTACCGCTGTGCCTAATAGTGCGCCGCCATAGCAGAGAACGGGCAGGACTTTGGCGAGGCTGTGCAATCCGATTTCGGCGAGGGTGAAGCGGATTCGGTGAGCCGCGTGGTAGAGGGGGAAGATGAGCAGAACACAGAGGTAGAGTTTGACAAGTGGATTTTGGAGCAGTGCTGTTATTCGCTCGTAAGACAGAAGTTCGGGGTCTATAAGCCCCAGTGGAACAGCCAGACCACATAAAAAAATGTGGATGGGTATGAGGAGTGCGGCAATAACACCACCTTGAGAGAACATACCCCACCAGAAGGGTTCGCTTTTGTGTTCTTTGTAATTCACAGCGATATCCTCGATCTAAAGAGTTAGGAATAGGTAGGCGATGACAAGTGTCGCAACAATCCACGCGCCATAAGACCCCAGTGCGACAAAAATGGGAGGCAAGGTCTTTGTGCCAATTTTAACGAGCCCACGCCCAGCCGCCTGCATTTTGGTCGTTAGCCCCAACCATGTCCAGCTGTGGTAAAGGGCGAAGAGCAGGGCGATGACAAAAAAGACAATAAAGGGACCCGATCTGAGAGATTCCTGGAACGCAGCGTGTGCATCTGGCCCTTTTGTCAAAAGAAAAAGTTCGTAGATAAAGAGCACAACATACAGGCCGACGAATACGCTTGTGAGTTCGCGGATCAAGAACATGAAATATCTGCGATTAAAATGTCCGCGGTCGCGCAGCCACCAGGCTTTGGATATGGGGCGCGTATAGGTTTTGGTCGTTTCGGAATCGAGCATCATGTTTTGTTTCTCCAGGGCATGACAAGCGATTTGAAGCGGTTGGTTGTGGTTGCCACTTTGGTCTGTTGAATGGCTTCTGCGGGATCGACGTGTTTGGGACAAACGACGGAGCATTCACCGACATACGTGCATTCCCAGATGCCTTCTTTGCTGGCAATAACGTGTTGACGTTGCTGATGGCCTTCATCTCGGGAATCGAGGTTGTAGCGGTGGCCCAACGCAATTGCGGCCGGACCGACGAAGTCGTGTTCGAGGCCATAGACCGGGCAGGCTGCGTAACAGAGCATGCAGTTGATGCACTGGCTGAATTGTTTGTAATCTTTGAGCTGATCAGGCGTTTGGAGGTATTCCCCTTCGGATACGGGTTTTTCTTCTTGTCGAATGATCCAGGGTTTGACCGCTTTGAGTTTGTCCATAAAGTCAGTCATGTCGATGACGAGATCGCGGACAATGGGGAAGTTGACCAGGGGTTCCACGCGCACTTCGTTGGGATAATAGTCGCGCAACATCGCGGCACAGGTGAGTTTGGGTTCGCCATTGACCATCATGCCGCAACTGCCGCACACGCCCATTCGGCAAGACCAGCGGAATGAAAGCGTGCCATCGATGTGGTCTTTGATGTGGTTGAGCGCGTCGAGAACGACCCAGTCGTCGCGAAATTCAACTTCGTAAGTCTGTTCGGTTGGCGCGTCCTCTTCTTCTGGACGATAGCGCAATACCGTGATTTTGATGGTTCTGTGATCGCTCATAAATTTTCCTTTAATAGGTTCGTTCTTCGGGTTCCCAGCGGGTGAGTGTTACGGGCAGGTACTCGATGCGGGGGTCGCCATCGGTTTGATAGGCCAGAGAGTGTTTGAGGAAGTTTTCGTCGTCGCGCTCTTCATAGTCTGATCGCGCGTGAGAGCCTCGAGATTCGCGTCGCAAGAGGGCCGAGTGTGCGAGTCCTTCGGCGACGTCGAGCATGTAACCCAGTTCGAGGGCATTGACGAGGTCGGTATTGAAGACGCGCGAGTGGTCGTCTATGCCGATATTTTTATACCGTTCTTTGAGGGTGCGAATGGTGTCACATGTGGCTTTGAGTGCGTCTTCAGTTCGGAAAATACCCGCGCCTTCTTCCATGGTTTGGCGGAGATCATCGCGGATATTGGCCACGCGCTCTTTGCCGTTGTTGCCAAAGAATTGAGTTTCAATGCGTTTTTGCTCGTCTTGCGCCATTTTGACCATTGAGGCCGAATCTGCAAAGTCGGTGTCGGCGGCGTGTTGTGCGGCTGCTTGACCTGCGCGCGCGCCAAAGACGAGGCATTCGGTCAGTGAGTTGGATCCCAGGCGATTGGCTCCATTGAGGCTGACACAAGCCGCTTCGCCTGCGGCATAAAGACCAGAGATAGGTGTTGCGCCATGGATATCGGTATGTACGCCGCCCATGCAGTAGTGGACGACTGGACGCACGGGAATGGGTTCGAGAACGGGGTCAATGCCGACGTAATTGCGGGTGAGTTCGCGCACGAAGGGCAGTTTTTCGTCGATGACTTTTTCACCCAGGTGCCGAAGGTCGAGGTGAACGTAGCTGCCATCGGGACCTTCAAAGACATTGCCCTTGCGCTGTTCGTGAATAAAGGAGCGAGATAAGATGTCGCGCGGACCGAGTTCCATTTTGCCAGGCACGTATTCGCTGAGGTAGCGTTCGCCCTGGCTGTTGACGAGGTGACCGCCTTCGCCCCGCGAGGCTTCGGTCATTAAGATACCCGTGCCGGGCAGGCCCGTGGGGTGATATTGTACAAATTCGAGGTCTTTTAGAGGACAGCCAATGCGGTAGGCAAGAGCCATTCCGTCGCCGTTTTTGATGGCGGCATTGGTGGTAAATGGAAAAATTTTGCCCGCGCCACCCGTGCATATAATGACGGATTTCGCGCCAATGGCGTGAATGTTGCCAGAGCGAATGTTGAGAGCAGTGACGCCGCATACCCTGCCATCTTCGACGAGCAAAGAGGTGACAAACCATTCGTCGTATCGGGTAATGGCGTCGTATTTGAGAGATGTTTGAAAGAGAGCGTGCAGCATGTGGAAGCCGGTTTTGTCAGCGGCATAGAGCGTGCGTTTGACACTCATGCCACCAAATGCGCGGACGCTTACTCGGCCGTCTTCGTCGCGGCTCCAGGGGCAGCCCCAGTGTTCTAACTGGATGACTTCATCGACGGCTTCTTTGACAAAGGCTTCGACCGCATCCTGATCGCCTAAGTAGTCGCTGCCTTTGATGGTGTCATAAGCATGCAGATCCAGATTGTCGTCTTCGCGCATGACCGCTGCCGTGCCACCTTCGGCAGAGACGGTATGACTTCGCATGGGATAGACTTTGGAGACTACGCCAATATCTGCACCACGATAAGTTTCAGATGCGGCGATTGCTGCACGCAGGCCCGCACCCCCTCCACCTACTAAGAGCACGTCGTGCTTGGGGATGTTCATAAATACCTCATTTAACTGTGATTGATAACGGACAAAGGTAATTATAACTTTTCCTTCTCATATCGTCAATCGGAAAATTGAACACAGAGATACACCAAAGAAAAAAAAGCCAAATATCTTTGGATAAAATAAAAAAGGGACTGTAGTAAACCACAGTCCCTTTGCTCATAAGAACCAAATTCTAAAGTTCCTCCTCAGAGATACTGAGCAGGAAAATTTCGGCTTTGACTGTTACGGCATTTGTACCCGTGTTGCGAAAAACGATATAGTAGGTGTCACTGTCATAAATGGGCAAGCGAAAGGTTTCTCCAGATGTTTCGCCCGGACTATAAAGCACGACGGGCGTGCCTCCTTCTTGCCAGGTTTGATACTCGGATGCGTTCATAACAGCCATCTGAATACTGCCGTTATCAACGCTAAATTCACCTTGCAGAATGACGTTTTGCTGTACATCTGTGTCAACGGTAAAGCTAAAGTCTTTAAGTGTTCCGCCCGGTAGATCAAATGTTTGATTGACGACGGGTTGGCCAGAATCGGCGGGGTTGTCGTCACCGCATGCGGCGATTGCAAATATCAGACACAAAACAGGTATAATTTTGTTCATAATTTTTCCTTTTCGCGGCAAATGCAATAACGGTTGTGGTGTCTTGTGTAAGACGTTTAGGGACAAAGCGGGGTTCCCCGTATAGATTGCGGGATAATGATGATTCTTTCGTGTTTCAAGTCAGTTCGTTTTGAAAAAATTCGATGATTTCGCCGTCGGGGCCTTTGCAAAAGGCAATGCGCACCGGGGTTTTGTGGGGTTCGCTGGGTATTTCGACGTTTTTGGGTTCTACAGTGACTTCGGCCCCGGCTGCTCTGGCGCGTTCGATAGCGGCGTCGCAGTCGCTGGTGCGCAATGCAAAGTGAATGATCGATCCCATGGGTTTGGGTTCATCTGTGCCATTGGCGAAAATTTCGAGGTAATTTCCATCCCCGGTGTCGAGCATGATGGCGCGTCTTTTGCCCTCACCCCAGGTGATTTTTTTTTGAAATCCCATCGCTTCGGTATAAAATTTTACGGATGCTTCAAAGTCGTGGGCGCGAATTGCAACATGGTGAAAGCCCCCACCTCCGATGGTTTTGTTTTGCGACATGACCTGCTCCTCTTTTGTGTTGATTATTGTTTGAATTATCGCAAAGATAGGTTAAGATAAGAATTCCGCAAGCAGATTGATGTTGGATCATTGGCAGAATGGCGAAAACACCATTTCTATTGGAGGGATGTTATGGACCGTCTCAAAATTGCACTTGTGGGTGCCGGACGGCGCGGCGCGGGGGCGCATTTGCCCGTAATTATGCAGTTGGCAGATGTTTTTGACTTTGTCGCTATTTGCGATAAGGATGAAGAAACAGTCCAAAGTTTGGCTGCAGAACACGGGGTAAAGGCTTATACGAGTGTGCGCGACCTGGTCGATAATGAAGATATCGATGTTGCCGATGTGGTGGTGCCAGGCGTGGCACACCATGCGATTTGCTGTTTTTTGGCGCAAGCGGGTGTACATCAGGTTGTGGAGACACCGATTGCTATGACCCGACCGGCATCAGATATGATGATTCGAGAGGCGCGAGATGCGGGCGTTTATCTGGAGATCGCCGAAAATTATTATCGCGCGCCGATTGAGCGGTTAAAGAAGCAGGTGCTCGTATCAGATGTTATTGGAGAGATTGGACGGATCTATCGAATATGCCACGAGGGCGGGTATCACGGCATGAGTTTGTTGCGCGTTTTGGCTGGCGGTAATCCCAGGCAGGTGATTGGGTTGAGTCATACAACGCCCGTGATTCCGCATATAGATCGCATGAAGCGCCATCACGACCGGGAAAGATGGAGTTTGAGTTTTTTGGAATTTGACAATGATGTGGCTGCTCTTATGGTGTATTCCAATGTGATTCACGCGCGTTCACTCGGGCGCAAGCAGGCGGGTATGGATGAGATTGACGGGACAGCGGGTAGCATTGTGGATGGCAATGTGTATATAGTGCCAAAGGATGAATTGGAAACCGGGGCACAGGGCGTGGCTTATGAACCCGTGCGCGTGACGGAAACGGTAGATGGAGTAAATGTGTTGCGCGAGATTCGCTATGAGTTGCCCGGCGGTGCGATTGCGTGGGAGAATCCATTTGCAAACTATGCGCTGAGTGAAGGGCAAGTGGCTGTGGCTGATGAGTTGTTGAGTATCGCCAATGCCGTTCGAGAAGATCGCGAGCCGGATTACGGGGCTGCGCTGGGGCGGTTGGATCAGGAGATGAGTCTGGCGGTGAATGCGTCGATTGAGGCCAATCGAGAGACGATTGTGTTTCCGCTGCCCGACGAGACAGAGGTTGAGCGCAATATCCATCGCAGTTTTGAAGAGCGATTTTTGTGTGCATGGGACGATGTGGAGACTCTGGTGGATGTGTTTTATCCGAGGAGTTAGGTTTTTTCCCGGAGGCGTGATGGAAAAACCGATTGTTGTATATGACGGCGAATGTCGTTTTTGTACCTGGAGTGTCCGCCGTATTAAAGAGAAAGACAAACGCAGTCAGTTTGACTATTTGCCCAGGCAGACGCAGAGGATTGAAGACCATTTTCCAAAGCTGGCGTCGTCGGATTTCAATACGGGTATGCGCCTGGTGGTGGGCAAAGAGGATATTTATGCGGGTGCGGATGCCGTGTATCATATCTATCGCAGGCTGCCACCCTTCCATCTGTTTGCATGGTTGTATCGCGTGCCGGTTTTGCATCTCGTTTTTCGGGCGGGATATGCACTGGTTGCGCGATATCGCCACCTTTCAGGTCGCGTGGCGTGCGATACGGGGACATGCGAGTTGTCTTATGGTGAGCGCGTGGCAGATGCAAAAAAAGATCAAACGGTTTGACAGGGATTGTTGACGTCGTTATTTTCTTCGATGATACATTCCGGTTCCGTTTGGACGACGCCGAACGTACCTTCCGGCTTCCGATAGAGGGGTGTTCCAACGCCCTTCCGGGGCCATCTCAAGGAGGATTCCATTGTCGAGTCCGATCCAATCTGGCGAGCCATTCGGAGAAGAGACCACTCAGGAGATCATCGACCGCTTCCACAGGGACGGTTTCGCGCACATCCCCGGCGTGCTCGAAGCAGGTGAAATGCAGGCGCTGCGAGACCGAACGGATGCGCTTCTCGATGATCCTCTGCTTGCGGAAGAGGAAGACCTCGGCTTGCACGACCGCCGCTACGTGCAAATGCACGGCGAGGGGGATCAACCGTTTATCCTGCGGAACACGATCGCGCTGGACGGGATTTTCAGGGAGATGCTTCTTCGGGAACCGATCCTGAGCCTTGCCGAGGCGATCGTCGGACCCAATTGCCGGTTCTGTGGACAGAACGTGCTGCGAAACCAGTCCGGCGTGGCGATCGAAAGGTGGCACGTGGATGGCGCGGTCCACTTTCCCGTCCCGGAGAGCGTGCCCCGCCACAACCCCCGGATTCGACCGCCGGTACTCTGGATTACCGTGCAAATGGCGCTGAGCGATATCGAGCGGATCGAACACGGTCCCACACAGTACGTCCCCGGAAGCCACCTTTCGGGCAAGGAGCCGAACAGTCAGGAGAATCCGGAGTTCGAGGGGCAAGGTCCTGTATCCGTTTTCAGCAAGGCGGGGGACATCTATGTGCAGGATCCGCAGTGCTGGCACCGGGGGGCGCCGAACAGGTCCGATCGCACGCGGTATCTGATGCAGTCGCAGTACGCGGTCGATTGGGCGTTCCGGCGGTTCGGGTGGATGAACCGGGTGCCCATTCCCGAAGATGCGCGGGTGTCTGCCAGCGATCGCCTGCTTCAATTGCTCGGCGGCCGCCATCCAGAAGGGGAGTAGCACTGATCGGGTTCGGGACTACAAGTTGAGCCGGTCAGCAAAGGCCAGCTTTGCAACCGCCGGTGCGTTCGAGGAGGTCCTGCTTGACGATGGGGACATGAACATGTTCAAGATCCTGCGCGAGCTGAAGCGGGTGGGTTACGACGGCTGCCTGAACCCCGACCACTATCCGACGCTCGAAGGGGATGGGCCTGCTGGCAACACCCACGCGCTCGCCTACTCAATTGGGTATATCAAAGCCTTGTTGGCCGCCCTTGCGTGTGAGTAGGGATGTACAGGATGGATCGGAATCAGGCTCAGGCAGACTTTTCGTAGTTGGCATCGACAACAGGAAGGAGTACCTCATGACCGCTACAGTCCAAGTCGGAAGCCGGAAGCAGCTTTTCATCGACGCGCGCTTCTTTGATCGGGCCTCCGGCGTCAACCTCCGTATGAACCCGCCTTTGCAGTCCCCCGAGCCGGTGCTCCGGGCGGACAAGCCGTGGGAGAAGCTCGGGATTGGGGGGTACAACACGGTGATCCGGGAAGGGGAGCGGCACTTCCGGCTCTGGTACGGCGCACAGATGAAATCGGGAGGTCCGCAGGAAGGGGCGGTCCGTCTCTGCTATGCGGAGTCCGAAGACGGGGTCTCCTGGCAGAAGCCGGAGATGCACCTCGTCTCGTTCCAGGGCAGCACCGCCAACAACATCGTCGCTCCGCTGGATGAGCGTCAGAGCATGCAGGGTGCGACGGTCTATATAGACGAACGCGCGCCCGCCGATTCGCGCTACCGGCTCTGGTCGAAGTACCAGCCCAGGGATGATGAGATCGAGGCCGGTGTTCAGCCGGGGCTCTGGGCCATGCATTCACCCGACGGGATCCATTGGACGTATGATGAGGGCCAGCCGAATCCGCCCAACCAGATGTGCGACACCCAGAATGTCTTCTTCTGGGATGACAGCCTAGACCTCTATGTCGGCTATACGCGGGTACACGAGACCCAGCGACGGGACGAGGCGGCGGAAATGAAGCTCGGAAAGCGGTACCGGTCCGTTGGCCGGATCACGTCGCCCAACTTCAAGACCTGGTCGCAGCCCACGCTGATCGTCCTGGAAGGGGATGCGCTGGACCTGGAAGCCCCTCTGCCTCCCCGGTCGATGGACAGGCCGCAGGTCGACTACTACACGAACGCGGTTTACAAGCATCCCGAGGCGGATGATGCGTACTTCATGATGCCCGCCGCTTACTACCACTGGGAAGCGTCCGATTTCCCGGCCACGATGGACGTCCGGCTCCTCACGAGCCGTGACGGAGTCATATGGTCGCGTCAGGGAGACCGGGAGCCGTTCATCCGCCGGGGGCTGGATGGGGGGCCATCGGGTGGCATGGTGATGGCCAATGTCTGGCCCGTGCTTACCGAGACCGAGATGTGGATCTACTATTCGGGCCGGGGAGGGCGGCACAATGATGAGGCTCCCGACGGTTGGAACACCGGTCTGTTCCGGGCGATCCTGAGGCGGGACGGTTTCGTCTCGGCGGATGCGTCTCTCTCTGGCGGAGAGTTTGTGACACCGCCGCTGGCGTTCGACGGCCAGGCGCTCGAGCTGAATGTGGACTGTGGCGGGGGCGGCTGGCTGCTGGTCGAGTTGCAGGACGAGGAGGGGCGCCCCGTGGAAGGCTACACGCTGAAGACGTGCGAGACGATTGTCGCCAACGCAATCAAGGCAGGCGTGTCGTGGCAGGGGGCTGGCCGCCGGATCCCCACGGATCGGGGGCCGCTGCGGCTTCGCGTCGTGATGCGGTCGGCAAAGCTCTACTCGTTCCGGTTCGTGAGCTGATGCCTGCTGCAGCCGCTCCGTACGATACGGGGACGTGCGAGTTGTCTTATGGGGAACGCGTGGTAAAAAAGAAGATCAAACGGCTTGACTTGAGGTGTTGAAGTCGTTATTTTCATCGGCGATACATCACGGGAGTTTTTATGACTATGCACGATCACATTTTGACTGATGCGATGCCCTATAGGGTGCTGGCTCCCCGTGTGTCTGAGACCGTCCGTGGTTGGTGGTCCGCTGTGTGGGTTTGCTGACGGTTTTTTTGTGTTTTGAAAAATTTGACCGCCGTCGGCTTTTTGACGGCGGTTTTTTTTGTGGGAAGTATGCGATGTTTTTGAATGCGATGACAGAGCTATTTAATATTGGCGGACGCTGGTGGTGGACAGGCGCGATGGGAGATGTATGTCCACCACCGGATATCTGGCGATCTTTGTTTGCAACGCGCGCTGCCGGAAGGTGGCGCGCTTTTTTTTTGAAGACATGGATTTTAATAGCTCAAGAAAGGAACAGAGATGAATCGCACAATTGTTTTAACAGGTGATCGCCCAACAGGCAGAATGCATTTGGGGCATTATGTTGGGTCGTTGAAGAATAGATTTGAGATGCAGGATGAGTTTCAGTGTTTTTTTATGATTGCCGATTATCAGGCGCTGACGACGCATCGGGATCGGACAGAGGATTTGGAGCATCATGTCAGGGAAATGGTGCTGGATTATCTGGCGGCGGGTTTTGATCCCGAAAAAAGCGTTTGTTTTTTGCAATCACAGGTGCCACAACTGGCAGAGTTAACCATGATTTTTTCCAATTTGGTGACGTTGCCGCGTTTGTTGCGAAATCCAACAGTTAAGGAGGAAATGGGTAAGATGGGGTTGGGGAATCGGGTGCCTTACGGTTTTGTGGGGTATCCGGTGTCTCAGGCGGCGGATATTTTGCTTTTCCGTCCGCGCTATGTGCCGGTGGGGCCAGATCAAAGACCCCATATTGAATTGGCACAGGAAGTGGCTGCGCGATTTAATCGGATTTATGGCGAGGTGTTTCCCATTCCCGATGGCGTTTATGGCACGCGCTTAAAGGGCACAGATGGTCAGAGCAAGATTATGACGCCGTTTCGGGTACGCCGCAAGGGTTTTGAAGAACAGTCCGATTTGGTGCGCGATATTTTGAATCTGGGCGGTTCGAGGGCGCGTATTGAAGGACAACGCACGCTGGAGTACGTCAAGGGGGTGATGGGGATGGAGTATAAATCATTGATGGGATGAGGGGGTTATTTTTAAATTTTTAGCTTGGCGTAGATGGCTTCCCAGCGTTCGGGATGGCTTTCGTGGGTGTTGAGAGGCTGGAAGCCCGCGTCGAGGTAGGTTTTGATGGCCGGTAGGCGCCATTCATCGGTTTTGAGATGTGCTTTCTGATAGCCCAGATTTTTTAAGCGATGGAGGACGAGGGCGTTGAGCAGGTGCCCGAGTCCTTTGCCGCGGTGGTCTGCATGCGCGGCGACCATGTGAACTTCGCCTGTTTCCGGAGATTGGTCGGGTGTTTTCCAGGCGCACGCACTGGCTATGGCGTCGTCGTTGTGGGTGATAAAAAAGAGGTTTTCGGCCTGGAAGCGGGGATCGCGGATCAATTGCGCCCGGCATTTCTCCGTTGTCCAGTCGCTGCCCACATTTCCTTCCATGATGCGACACCAGGCGGCTTCGTCACCCGAACGATAGGTGCGTGTGGCATAACCGGTAATTTGCTGAATTTCGGGCAGGTCATTGAGGTGATCGCGAAACATTTCGAGTTGGGGCAGGTGTCCGATAGGAGGGGCGAATAGTTTTTTGAGCCAGTTGAACATGTGTCTTCCATTTTTCAATGCGCTTCCAGCCAGGTATTTCCCATGCCCATTTCCACCACAATTGGTACGGACATTGGCAGGGCATTTTTCATTGCGTCTTCGATTAGAGGCATCACTATATCGGCTTCATCTTTGTGCATGTCAAAGACGAGTTCGTCGTGTACTTGCAGCAACATGCGCGTTTTTAAGTCCTGTTCAAACAGGGCATCCTGAACGCGGCGCATCGCAATTTTTATCATGTCGGCCGCTGAGCCTTGAATGCGCGAGTTAATTGCGTTGCGCTCGGCACCCTTGCGCGTAGTGGCATTGCGCGAGTGGATATCCCGCAAATATCGCCTGCGTCCCGTCATGGTTTCCACATACCCGTGTTCTCGCGCAAAATCAATGGTGTCATCCATGTACTTTTTTGCGCCGGGGAATTGCTCAAAATATTGCTCAATTAATTTGCCGGCTTCAAATCGCGGAATGTTCAGGCGTTGCGCCAGGCCAAAGGCCGAAATTCCATAAATAATGCCAAAATTCACGGTTTTTGCCTGCCGTCGCATATCGTCGGTTACATTGCGTTCATCCAATCCGTAAATTTTCATTGCGGTTGCCGCGTGAATATCCAGACCTTCCCGAAATGCCCTGTGCATCTCTTCATCGCGACTCAGTTCGGCCGCTACGCGCAATTCTATCTGCGAATAGTCTGCTGACAAGAGCGTGTAATTTTCATTGCGGGGCACAAAGGCTTTGCGAATTTCGCGCCCCTTTTCTGTGCGAATGGGAATATTTTGCAAATTTGGCCCGTGCGATTGCAACCGCCCGGTGGCCGTGACTGCCTGCTCGTAATGGGTGTGGACGCGTCCGGTATTTTTAAATACGGTTCCCGGCAACATATCCAGATATGTCGATTTCAGTTTCGAATATGTTCGATACATCAAAATCTGTTCCACAATTTCGTGTTTGTGCGCCAATCGCTGCAAAATAGATTCCCCTGTTTGATACTGCTTTGTCCTGGCTGTCCGCCGCGCATTGGGGTCCAGTTTTAATTTGTCAAATAGGATTTCGCCCAATTGTTTGGGTGAGTTTAAGTTAAATGTTTCACCAGCCAGATCGTAAATGCGCTCTCGAATGACAACCAATTCATCTTTCAGATCTTCAGAAAGTACCTCGATAACAGATGCGTCCATGCGAATGCCTTCGTATTCCATTTGCACCAGCACAGATATTAGTGGGCATTCTATGTCTTCAAACACGCGCGTCTGTCCCATTTCTTTGATTTTGGGACGCAGAGCTTCGGATAGTTGCAAGGTGATGTCCGCATCTTCGGCTGCGTATTCTGCTACTTTGTCCAGGGAGACTTCGCGCAGGGTTTTTTGTTCTTTGCCCTTTTCTTTTTCGCCGATTAAAGACTCAATTTTAATGGGTTCATAACCCAATAATGCCAGCGATAGGGAATCCATACCGCGACGCATTTCGGGTGCGGTCACATAAGCGGCGAGCATGGTATCAAAAAACGGTCCTTGAACCCTGATGTCTTGCCACAATAATACGGCGAGGTCAAATTTGAGATTGTGTCCGATTTTCTCAGTGTCCGAATTTTCCAAAATTCCGCGAAATTCTTCCAATACCGCCTTATTTTCATCCGGGTCTTCTGGCATTGGTACGTAATATCCGGTGTGCGGTTGAAATGAAAATGCGAGACCGAGCAATTCACAGGTTTTCGGATTTAGCCCCGTTGTTTCTGTATCAAAACAAAACGTCTTTTGCTGCGCCAATTTTGCGATCAATGCTGCGCGCTTTTCCCGTGTATCTATCAGGTGATATTCGTGTTCGACATTTGCAATGGTTTTGTGTTTTGACACGCCCGGCAGTGCTGTTTCATCGTCGAAGAGCGAGGTCTGTTGCTGATCTACATTAAAATCATTTCCAAATAACCGTTTGCCCAGGGTGTTGAACTCCAATTCTGCGAACAGGGTTTTCAATTTTTGTTCGTCCCGTTTTTTTACCGCGAGATCATCCAATCCAAGATCCATCGGCACATTGAGATGGATGGTGACCAGTTTCTTTGATAACAATGCCTGTTCTCGATATGTCTCCACATTTTCTTTTTGTTTGCCTTTCAATTCATCGACGTGATCGAGTAAGCCTTCCACACTGCCGTATTGCGCGATCAATTTTTGAGCTGTTTTTGGTCCAACGCCCGGCACGCCCGGCACATTGTCACTGGTATCGCCCATTAGCCCCAGCATGTCGATTACTTGATCCACGCGTTCAATTTCCCATTGTTTTAGTACCTCTGGCACGCCCAGGATCTCAGCGCCATCGCCCGTGCGTCCGGGTTTGCTGATGAATGTTTTGTTTGAGACGAGTTGCGCGTAGTCTTTATCGGGGGTTACCATGTACGTTGTGAAGCCGTCCTTTTCAGCTGCTTTTGCGAGTGTGCCGATTGCGTCGTCGGCTTCATAGCCGGGTTTGCGGATGACAGGTACATTGAACGCTTCACACATTTGATCGATGTAGGGTAGCGCGCTACTTATGTCTTCGGGCATTTTTTCTCGTTGTGCCTTGTATTCTTCGTATATCTCATCCCGAAACGTCGGTTCTGGCGTGTCGAAGACCACGGCCAAATGCGAGGGCTTTGTGTTGCCCAAAATATCTAATATTGTATTGGCAAAAACGAATAACGTCGAGGTGTTCAGCCCTTTCGATGTCATACGCGGATTGCGTATCATTGCAAAATGCCCGCGATAGACCAGCGCCATGCCGTCTAATAAATACAGGGTTTTGTCTGCCATTTCTGATCCTTTCAGCGCGGGTTAATGCGATTCTTCAACCCGCAAAAATGCACCGCGATCCCAGTACTGCTTTTTTGTTATCACACCCGTCGAATCCCAATATGTCCAGATCCCGTCGGGTTCTCCTTCTATGTAGGTCACTTCTTTTTCCTTTTGTCCGTTTGCATACCACCAGGTCGAAAGACCGTGCCGCCCACCATTTTCCCACGTTCCTGTGTTCTTTTGCTGTCCATTTTTGTACCATTCTGTTACTATGCCTTTGGGCTTGCCGTTGACCCAATCCATTTCCCCTTGTTTTTGCCCGTTTTCATACCAGTGTGTCCAAACGCCCACTTTTATGTCGTGTTCGTATTTGCCAACCGAGCGCTGGCGACCACTTTCGTAAAATGACCGATACACCCCATGTCTGAAATACCGTTTGTGACCGTCATCCCAATATACATAATATTCTTCGTGTCCATCTTTTACCAATTGAACATCGGGTCCACACGCAAATAGCGCGAGATAAATCGCGATGATTCCCAATTGACGCCACATGTTTTTACCTGATTTTTGAAGATAGTTCGAAGGGAGACTCAAATTGTGTCGGTTTCTTTGCTTCTTTAATTACCTGTAGAAGTGATTCGATGTCTTCACAGGAAACATAAGGCGGTTTTTCCATTGCCTTGATAATGCGTTGAGCAGTTGGATTTTTTCCTATCTGTTCCGACGATAATTTATTCTCTTTTTTTATTGGAGTTTGCACGGGCTGTCTCCTTTCAAATATTTCAGATTGCATGGTCAGCTTGTGTAAATGAGGTGCTAAAATAAAGTATCATGGATGAGTTTTTTAAATTTTTGCAACGCGCTCGTATAACTATACTACTATCTCTAATAACTGAATCGTCATGGTGATTTCTTTACCGGCAAAGGGATGGTTGCCGTCTAATGTCACGGTTTGGGATGTTATTTCTTTTACAGATACTTCGATGGGTGTACCATTGGGGTCGGACTGTACTTCCATACGCATTCCCTTTTCAAGGAGTGCATCAGGAGGAAATTGCGATCGCGCAACTTCGATTACAAAGTCGGGATTATAGGGGCCAAACGCATCTTCTGGGGATAGGATGACCGTGCGAGAATCACCTTCTTCCAGGCCGTGTACAAGACGCGTGAATATGTCTTTTACAGATTCGTCTCCCACTGTAAATTCAAACGGTTCATTCTCAGGTGTGCCTTCGGCTACGGTTCCGTCTTTTAGGACTCCCTTGTAATAAACCAACACGCGGTCGCCTATTTCTGCTTGTGCCATGATGACTCCTGTACATCACTAAAAAAGTGCGAGTTGCTGACCTAAATGCCTGGTGTCAGAAAAATATTGTGGTTCGTAATTTCTGCTTTCCTTATAGGTGGCATAAACGCAGTATTCAAAAAGCTCTTTTTTGCTGTTGCGTTTTCTGACTATTCTACTTCCTATATTGGTAAATCCAAGATTTTTCAGTGAGTCTTCAAGTAGCTTTTCTGTGTGAACAGGCACTCCATAGAAACTGGAATTGCCAACAATGTATGAAAGCACTGCGCCTTTTTTTAGACTTTTTCGCAAATTTTGAAGGTGAAGGTGCATGTCATGGAAATATTTCCAGACATAGTTTGCCATCAGTAAGGCATTCTTTTCCTCTGTTTTCAAAATTTGAAACACAACGGGTTTCAATGATTCTGGAAGTTCAAGTCCATTCGATTCCCAAGCTTGAAGCCTGCTGGTTGCAACCCCCCATGTTCCACCAATCGCTTTCCAATCCAACTCACCTGCTTCTCGAGCCGAATCGAGAAATTTTGTCCAGTACATGTAAGGACGAAGTTCACGAATATAACTGATGCGGTTTGGATAGGGCGGAGAAGTGATGACATAAGAATACTTCACGCCATCGATTGAAACGGGTTCTCTTGAATCCTCAAAATGCACCGATGCTGAGCCAGCAAGGTCTTTGCAGGCACTTTCGACTATTGCGTTTAATATTTTTTTGTATAAGACCTCAATCTGTTCAATGTCATAAGTTGTCACTTTGTTGTGGAAAGACATGGATACATGGTTGAATGCCGCCGAAGACGTTTCAATGACCAGGCGACAAAACGCTATCCAGGCAAGGTTCGCAACACAGTCTGCTCTGGGTTCTCCAAACTGATTCACAAGAGCTTTGCGGAGTGCTGCAAGTACTTTCAAAGTATGTTGGCACCACCACCGCGTAATATTGTGTATTTCTGGTATCCAATTATCTTTGTTCGCAATATCCCTACAATTCACAAGGACTTTATCATTTTTGGTTTTTAATCTTTCCAGTTCAGCTTTTGAATAGTTCCGGCATTTGGCGTTTCCAAGCCAAATAAGAAATGGGTTTATATCGAGACAATGTGCAGATAATCCATGTTCAGCAGCAACCAAACCGCTTGTCGCTGTACCAGAAAACGGATCGAGAATGAAGGAGTCTTTTGGAACGTTATCAATGATCTCCTTTACCAGTTTGACCGAATAGGCGGGTGTCAAACGCAGCCATCCATGTCTGCCAAGTTGTTTATTGTATTTAAAGGTGTAGTCTGACCGTTGCCCAAATTTCATGTCCATTATTCAGCACTCCGTAGCGTGCGGAATAGTCGTTCACAGCCAATGCCAATTTGACGGTACACGGAAGTCATACCACCTGCTGCCCGGTGAGCTGCGTCCATCAGGTCTGTATCAAAACCGACCCATGAATAGAAGGGATCGGAACCGTAAAGTGTTTTGAATTCACTCAGGGAAAATCCTTGATTTTTGTTTTTATGACCAAATTTGGGTCGGTAGCTTTTGCTTTGCCTTACTGGTGCCAAAAAGGTTTCGAGATACTGATTTTCGTTTAGCTTCACGTTGTCCTCTATTTTTTGCCAGCTATCTGAGAATCAAGCCGTGGGTAGTGCGATCATTGCTACACTCAGCTTTCACAAGGCGTAAAGCCATTCCACTCTTGTCGCTGTGGTCTTCTGTAGGCGCATCTTTTTTTACTTTGATAAGCTCCTTTTGTGGTGCGAGAAAGATTGCCATAACAAATGTAATTAGGAAATAAGGTCCTGTCAATTGCGCGCTTGGGACGGTCCATTTTGATAATGGGCAGTTGACACATTTTGCTCGTTTGCTTACTCTTGTAATTGTGCTGGATTTTAGAGCATATACAAGCAGGAGGTTTTTGTGAAGCACGTTGTTTTTGGTATTTTGATTGTAACATGCTACTTATTTTCTGCTGAGGCCAGTACTTCGGCGCGCAAGGTCGGTTTTGTGTTGCTGCGCGAGGGGGTTGGCGCGCGTGCTGCTGCGATGGGTGAAGCGCAGACCGCTGTGGTGGGTGAGCAGACTGCGGCGTTTTGGAATCCGGCAGGTGTGGCGGCTATGCGGGGCAAACATTTTGTCCTGGCGCACCACCGATCGTTTCAGGGGATCAAGCAGGGGTATGGAGGCTGGGCTTATGGTAATGATAGACGCGGGCTTGCGCTGAGTTTGGGCGTTTATGGGACTGGGGGATTGGAAGCGCGGCGGGAACCGACCGCGATGCCTGCGGGTACGTTTAGCGTTTACGATCTCAATGCGGGGTTGTCTTATGCACAGAAGATAGGGCAGCGTATTTATGTGGGGTTTTCGGTTCGGGCATTGCATGAAAATATCGGGCCAGAGAGTACGTGGGGAATGAGCGCAGATGGAGGGGTGTTGTATCGCTTGTCTGAGAATTTGATGCTGGGGGCGTCGTATCGAAATTTGGGACGGATGGCGCAGTTAGACCGAGAGCGTATCCCTTTGCCCCGGGTGTTTCGCACGGGGGCAGCCTGGTCCTGGCGTGCGTGGATAGCAACAGCCGATTTACGCCTGCCAGCGGTGGGTAACAGAGGTGCAAATTTCGGTTTGGAATACGGGGTGATGGGCAGGTTGTTTTTGCGCGGTGGAATTCAAACTGGGCACGATACGCGCATGTTGTCGTTTGGACTGGGTATTACGAGGCGCAACTGGCGGGTGGATTACGCTTTTGTGCCTGCATCGCATGGGTTGGGCGATTCGCATCGCATTGCAGTGGGGATAAGGTGAGGAGTAATTGTGTCAGACGATTTGAATGACAGGCGGTATTTTCTCAAGCCGACGCCTTCGGCTAAGGCGCAGGAGAATTTGAGACTGCATGTTGGGTTGTTTTTGGCAACTGCGTACACGACGACGGTGGCGGGTATGTTTATGTCGCCTGAATGGGCATCAATACCCGATAGCTGGCACATTTTGATCGATCCGCGTTATCTGGTGTATGGCTTGCCGTTTTCCGCGACATTGCTGATCATTTTGGGCATACACGAGATGGGGCATTATGTGACTTCGCGCTGGTGGGGCGTGCGCGCATCATTGCCCTATTTTATTCCCTTCCCTTCGTTTATTGGCACCCTGGGCGCAGTGATCAAATTGCGATCTCAGATTCCGAACCGACGGGCGCTTATCGATATTGGCGCGTCTGGACCTATTGCCGGGTTTGTGATGTCTGTGATTGCGTTGGGTGTTGGTCTGCATATGTCGGAAGTAATTGAAGTGCGCGATGTATCAGAAGGGACACTCGCGCTGGGCAATTCTCTGTTGTCGGGCTGGTTGGGTATAAGCGTTATCGGTGATCTGCCCGAGGGTTATGATGTGATGATGCATCCGGTGGCTTTTGCGGGCTGGTTGGGGTTGTTTGTGACGGTATTGAATTTGTTGCCGATGGGACAATTTGATGGTGGGCATATTGTCTATGCGATTTTTGGCGGGAAACACCGGTTAATTTCTCGGGCGACAATGGTGGGGTTGGCATTGATGTGGTTATTGGCACCGCCTTACCACTGGTGGGATGCACAATCTATGTTTGATGCGTGGTATGATTCCCGCTGGATCGGTTGGCTGGTCTGGCTGGGGTTGGCTGCGCTGATGGGGCGACATCATCCACCGCCTATAAATCCCGATGTTGCATTGGATCCCGCACGGCGGTGGCTTGGGTACGCGTCGCTGGCTATTTTTGTATTGTGTTTTATTCCCGATCCAATTCAGATTTACTGAGTCTGCAAAATGGCGAAACGTTTGTCCAAAAAAAGACCTTTGGAAATGGCTCGCAAGCGGCGATCTCTTCGGTTATGGGTTGTGCCCTGTGTTATAATAATTCTGATCGCCGGTGGATTAGTTGCCTATTTTTGGCGCGCGCAGTCGTATTTTTCGCGATCGTTCGAAGATGCACTTCCCGTAGAAGAGATACCCAAATGGAAAGCTGGCCCAGAAGATATTGTCGCATTTGCCGATACAATGGTCGTGCAGGCAAAAGATGTGTTGATTGGGCTGGGGGTTCCTCCTGAAGTGATTAAGGAGGTGCGTTTGTCCAAAGACGAGAATCCCCATTTGCGTTGGGAAGTGCAATCGAAAGTGCCCGATGCTTTGCCACTATCTGTTTGCAATCTGTCTTTGACCCATCTGGCGCATCAATTGGGTGGGACGGTAATTGAAGGTAGCGAAGACCGACAGGGCAATGTGTTGTGGCTTCGCGTGGGTTTGAATGATAAACAGACCAATTTGTTCAGGCTCGAGCAGAGTGAAGAACTCGAGCGACTCGCGGGGCGCATTGCCATTGTGATCGATGATTTTGGATATCAGGATCAGAATTTAATTCTGTCTTTTTGTCAGTTGCCGCAGCCGATTACATTTTCGATTTTTCCCGGGGAGAAGCATACGGCCTGGATAGCGCAACAGGCTATTGAAAAAAATCACGGTGTGATGGTTCATTTGCCTATGGAACCGATAGACTATCCAGCGCGCGATCCAGGTCCCCATGCGATTTTCTCGGATTACGCGCCGGAAAAGATTGCTGAGTTGACCCAAAATGCCCTCGCATCCGTGCCCTATGCAAAGGGAATGAATAATCACATGGGGTCTCGCGTAACACAAAATTTTGAAGCGATGAAAGCGGTGCTGCGGGTCGTGAAACGATGGAATTTCTTTTTTATAGATAGTGTCACGTCACCCCAATCAGTGGCTTATGCAATCGCGCGAGATATGGGTATCCCCAGTGATCGCAATGCGTTGTTTTTGGATATCGTCAAAGACGAAGACGCGGTGGTCAAACGACTGTACAGGCTCGCTGCACGCGCACGGCATGAAGGCACGGCGATTGGCATTGGGCATGCAAAGCCCAATACGCTACATGCACTGCAACGCATGTTACCCGAGTTGGCAGAACAGGGGTTTATATTTGTGCTGGCTGAAGAGGCTGTAAAAGAAGTGAGAAGTGAAAAGTGAGAAGGTAGAAGTCCACCCAACACCGCCCCAATATCCTCTCGCGTCTTACTTCTTACGTTTTACCGATGTGTTCCTTGACGCATGAGAGATGGGATGTTATATTGAGCCGCGTTTCTTTTAAGCGATTGTTTTTAGCGTTTTTGGAGGTGTGTTATTGATGTTGATGGCTTCCGGTTTGAGGTGGTTGCCACCGATGCCGGAACACAAGCGCGTGCAGGGGTTCTCCACACGCCCCATGGGATTGTAGAAACCCCAGTTTTTATGCCGGTAGGTACACTGGGCACGGTTAAGACGCTTTCGCAGCAAGAGTTGCGAGATTTGGATGCGCGTATTATTCTGGGCAATACATACCATCTTTATTTGCGGCCGGGTATAGATCTGATGGCTGAGGCGGGTGGTTTGCACGAGTTTATGAACTGGGATCGGGCGATTTTGACGGATAGCGGCGGATTTCAGGTGCATAGTTTGGCGGATTTAAATAAAATTACCGAAGATGGGGTGGTGTTTCAGTCGCATATTGATGGGTCAACGCATCTGTTTACGCCAGAGAAGGTGATTGAAATAGAGCATGTGCTCGGCGCAGATGTTGCGATGATGTTTGATGAGTGTACGCCGTATCCCAGTTCGTGGGATTACGCACAGGCAGCAGGCGAGCGTACGGTGCGCTGGGCAAAGCAGTGTTTGGATGCTTATGAGGGATATGGGCGAAAGAGTTTGGCGGGACACGCACAGGCGTTGTTTGGCATAGTGCAGGGGAGTACGTATTGCGATTTGCGCGAGCGTTTTACCGAAGAAACAGTCGCGCTCAATTTTCCGGGTTACGCGATAGGGGGCACGTGTGTAGGCGAGCCAAAAGAAGATACCTGGGAAGCGATTGCGACTGTGGTATCTATTTTGCCCGCGGACCGTCCTCATTATATGATGGGCAGTGGGACGCCCGAAGATTTGATCCAGGGCGTGATGCGCGGCATTGATATGTTTGATTGTGTGATGCCAACGCGCAATGCGCGCAATGGGATGGTGTTTACACAACGCGGAAAATTATCCATTCGCGCGGCGCGTCATGCCCGAGAATTTGAGCCGCTCGATTCGGGATGTGCGTGTTATACCTGTCGAAATTATACGCGGGCTTATATTCGGCATTTGCATCATACGCGAGAGATTTTGGGGTTGCGGTTATCTACAATTCACAATGTGCATTTTTATTTACATTTGATGCGGCAGATGAGACAGGCAATTATCGAGGGTGACTTTGCACAATGGCAGAGGACCTTCTTAAATTTTTACAAAGGAAATGAAGATGGAGAAATTCAAGATCTGCGCTCGTGAGCGTGTGGAGACAATATTCAAAAAGTGGGGGGCTGGGTTTCTTGTTGGAGTGTTTGGTGTTTTGTTGTTTACGGCTAAAGCCTTTGCCTTTGGCGGTGGGCAATCTGCGCCAGAAGGGGGCGAAGCGCCCAATATGCTGGTGACGATGTTTCCGTTCATTCTGATGTTTGTGATTCTGTATCTTTTGATTATTCGCCCGCAACAGAAAAAACAAAAAGACCAGCAAAGAATGATTGACGACTTGAAGAAAGGCGACCGCGTTGTGACTTCAGGTGGGATGCATGGGACTATTATAGGAATTAAGGAACAAGAGGGCATTTTGATGGTGCAGGTCGCCAAAGAGGTGCAAATTGAGGTATCGCGGGGGTCTATTTCGCGAGTGGATGAGCGCAATAGAAAAAAAAAGTAGAAAGGTGAAAATTGGTGATGAGGGTGGTGTTTATGGGCACGCCCGATTTTGCGGTGCCGTCGCTTGTGGGCGTGGCTCAAAGCGGTCATGATCTGGTGGGCGTGGTGACGCGGCCAGATAGGCCACGCGGTCGGGGTCAGCAGATGCAACCAACCGATGTGAAGGCTGCGGTTGCGTCGCTGGGATTGGATGTGCCGGTTTTGCAGCCCGAGTCGCTTAGAGATGAGAGTTTTCACGCGCAGTTGCAGGCTTTGGAACCAGATTTGCTCGCGGTGGTGGCTTTTCTGATTTTGCCGCGTTCTGTGCTGGCGATTCCAAAATTGGGTTCTGTGAATGTCCACCCATCCCTGTTGCCCAAATACCGCGGGGCAGCGCCTATTCAATGGGCAATTATCAATGGTGAGACCGAGACGGGTGTGACCATTTTTCAACTGTCGCCGCGCGTGGATGCCGGCGATATTTTAGTTCAGCAAAGGTTGGTAATTGGGGACGATGAGACGGCGGGCGAACTTTATGAGCGGTTGAAAATGAAGGGCGCCGAGTTGCTCATTCGGGCTATTGATGGCATGGCAGATGGTTCTGTTATGCCCATGCCGCAAACGGATGAAGGGTTGAGTCGCGCCCCCAAATTAGAAAAAGAGGACGGCGGGATTGATTGGTCAAAAAGTGCTGGAGATATTCGCAATCTCATTCGGGGAACCAATCCTTTTCCGGGGGCGTTTACTCTGTGGCGCAACAAATTGCTGAAGGTTCACCGGGCAACGGTTGACACGGGGATGGGAGAAGCGGGTGCTGTAATTGAGGCAGATGGCAAACGCGGACTTATTGTGGGAACGGGCGAGGGTGCTCTCGCGCTGGAAGAGGTGCAACCAGCAGGTAAAAAGCGCATGTCCGGTGCTGATTTCGTGCGGGGATATCGCATTGAGGTCGGGGAGAGATTTGGTTAATCGATTCAGGAGGAGATGGTCATGCTGGAAAGTTTGATGGTGATGTTTTTGGGATTAGCCATTACGCTGTGGGCGCAATTCAAGGTGAAAAGTACGTTTCGCAAATACGATAAATTTGTTGCGCGAAGCGGTGCGACTGCGGATCATGTCGCGCGAGATATTTTGCGTCGAGGCGGTTTGCCGGTGGGCGTGGAGCCTGTGCATGGGCATTTGACAGATCACTACGATCCGAGAGATCGCATGCTGCGCCTGTCTGAAAGTGTATATGGCAATCGCTCCTTAGCGGCGATTGGCGTGGCTGCTCACGAAGCAGGGCATGCGTTTCAACACGCACAGGGCTATGTTCCTTTGTCTCTTCGGACGAGCCTGGTTCCAATCGCGAATATTGGGTCGAAGCTGTCGTGGATTTTTATTATTGCTGGATTTCTTTTTAGCATTTTTGAACTCGTTTTTTTGGGTATGGTATTCTTTTCTGCGGCTGTGGTTTTCAGTATTGTTACTCTGCCGGTTGAGTTTAATGCCAGCAGTCGGGCTATTCAGATTTTGGCCGATGGCGGATATTTGACGCCTGAGGAAGTCCCTGCTTCGCGCAAGGTTTTGAATGCTGCTGCGCTGACTTATGTTGCATCAGCACTGGTGGCGGTTTTGGAGTTGTTGCGTTTTGCCTGGATGGCGGGTTTTCTGGGCGGTTCGGATGAGTAGCTGACTGCTAATTTTTAGGGAGGACCATATGTGCGATGTAGTGACTTTTGGCGAGGCGATGATTCGGTTGTCTTCGCCAGAATACCGCCGATTGGAAAATGCGAGCAAGCTCGATGTCGAGATCGGTGGGGGGGAATACAATGTCGCGGTCGGTTGCGCGCATTTGGGATTGAAGGCGGCGTGGGTGTCCCGGTTGGTTGATAATTGGACGGGTTGGATTATTCGCAACAAGGGGCGCGAGCACGGGGTGGATATGTCCAATATTTTGTGGACGGATTTTGATGGTGTGGGGCTTGAGCGCAATGGATTTTATCACATGGAAGTGGGCGTGGGGCCGCGTGCGAGTGCCGTGACGTATGATAGAGGCCATACCGCGATTATGAATATCAAACCCGGGATGGTGGATTGGGCATCTGTTTTTGAAGGGAGCAAGTGGTTTCACGTCAGTGGGATTACACCCGCGTTGTCTGAAGGTGCGGCAGAGACTACTGTAGAAGCGCTGGTAGCTGCCCGCGGTGCAGGTGTGACTACGAGTTTTGATCTCAATTTCAGATCCAAATTGTGGAGCGCAGAACAAGCGCAGGAGATGATTGCAAAGTGTATTCCGCATGTGCAGGTGCTTATCGGCAATGAAGAGGATTTTGAAAAGACAATGGGGCTTAAAGCCGAAGGCACATCGGGCGATTACGACGCGCTTGATCCCGAAAGCTATAAAGATGTTGCGCGCAAGGCTGTATCGCAATATCCCAATGTGACGCTTGTTGGCACAACCCTGCGCGTTGCAAAGACTGGATTGCTGAATGATTGGCGTACGTTGCTTTACGATGGCAATGAGTTTTATTTGTCGCGCATTTATGAAAATTTGGAGATGGTAGATCGGGTGGGGGGTGGCGATAATTTTTCTGCTGGTATTATTGCCGGGGTGCTCGAGGGCAAGCCCGCTCAGGATATCGTGGATTTTGCAGGTGCTTATTCTGCGCTGGCACATACGTTCCCGGGGGATGTGAATTGGGCTACGCGCGCGGAAGCCGAGAGTGCAATGAAGGGTGAGAGTGCGCGGATTAGACGATAGAGTCTGAGATGAATGCGCTAATAATACATAACGCCTCTCTCTATTTTGGAGAGAGGTTTAATTTTTGGGAGAAAAAAATGGCAAGTACTGTAGATCGCATTATTGATTGCGGTGTGGTCGCTGTGTTGCGGGCAGATAATCCGTCGCAGTTGATGGATGTGTCAAAGGCGTTGCGCGAAGGCGGTGTGGTGGCGATTGAGGTGACGATGACGGTGCCGGGTGCGCTAAAGGTGATTGAAGAAGCGTCGGTAAAGATGGAAGATACGATTATTGGGGTGGGGTCTGTGCTCGATCCGGAGACGGCGCGGGCTGCGATTCTATCCGGCGCAGAATATGTGGTGAGTCCTATTTTGAATACGGCGGTGATTGAGATGAGCAAGCGGTATGGCAAGGCCGTGATGCCCGCCGGGTTTACGCCTACAGAAATTTTGACGGCGTGGCAAGCAGGGGCCGATGTGGTCAAGGTGTTTCCCGCTGGCGTGGGGGGACCGTCTTATTTTAAGGATATTCTGGGTCCTTTGCCACAGGTGAAGCTCATGCCCACTGGGGGAGTGGATGCCAAAACAACGCCTGAGTTTATCAAAAATGGCGCGGTGGCTGTGGGGGCTGGCAGCGCGATGGTCGATAAGACGGCTGTGGAAAATAAAGACTGGGCATCTTTGACGGCGACGGCAAGATCGTTTGTAGATGCCGTGGCGCAGGCGCGGGCAGAACAATGAGTGTGACGATTGGCGTGGATTTAGGGGGCACCAATACGCGCGCGGGGCTTGTGACAGCGTCTGGTGAGATTGTGGGTAGGGCGCGGGGACCGACGCGGTTGCACCTGGGTGCTGAGGGCGTGGTAAATGGCATTGCCGAATGTGCGCGTGCGGCTGCGCGAGATGGAGGGATTTCACTGAGAGAGGTACAGGGGGTAGGGGTTGGTGCGCCAGGCCCATTAGATCCGTTTGACGGTGTGATTATATCGCCCGAGAATTTGCAGTGTATGCACGGTGTGCGGTTAAAGGATCGTCTGGAGGCATTGCTCGATTTGGGCGTGGTGGTGGATAATGATGCAAATTTAGCGGCTTATGGCGAGCAATGGCTGGGATCTGGCCGAGGTGTTGATCACTTTTTGTGCGTGACCCTGGGTACAGGGGTTGGCGGTGGATGGATCAGCGAGGGGAGGGTTATGCACGGGTTTAATGGCAATGCGGCGGAGGTGGGGCATATTACAGTGGATCACAATGGACCGCGCTGTCCGTGTGGCAATTTTGGATGTTTGGAGATGTATGCATCTGCCACGGCCATGGTGCGCCGTACGTTGGAAAGGCTTGAAGGGGAAAAGCTGGAAACGTCTCTGAAAGCCGAGGGTTTGACCACACAGGTTATTTTTGAAGCGGCAGAGACGGGTGATGATTTTGCGATGCAGATGTTTGAGGAGACGGGGTTTTTCCTCGGCGTGGGGCTGGTGAGTTTGGTGAATGTATTGAATGTGGATCGCGTTGCGCTAACAGGTGGATTGGCGCAGGCGGGTGATTGGATTTTTGAACCGGCGATGCGAACTTTTTGGGATCGCGGTACTGTTGGTGTAAAAGAACATGTGCAAATTGTTTCTGCTGAATTGGGAGATGATGCGGGGATTTTAGGCGCGGCCAGACACGCGCAGGCGTAAAGATACGCAATAAGCGAAGTCTGACCGCTAACGAATTGAGCATTAAGGGTGTGAGCAGGCACTACAGGGCAGACTATTGTTCCTTTTGCCAGGCCTCATATTCAACCCGCGCTTCATCTGTCAGTGGATAATATTTTCGCAGGTCGCCGCCTTCGGCGAGTTTCATGCGGCTAAAGACTTCCCATTCGGCGTGTTCGGTCGCTTTTTCTGCCAATTCAGGCGCGAGTTTACTCGGCACTACCACGGCGCCATCGTCGTCGGCAACAATAATATCGCCGGGCATTACAAGTGTGCCACCACACGCTATCGGGACATTCACGGCGTGGGGAAAGATATTGGTCTGTGCGTGGAAATTGGGCGTTGTTCCTTTAAGCCATAAGCCGAGGTCCAATTCCTGCGCGTGGGGAAAGTCGCGAATACAACCATCGACAATTGCGCCTTGACCGCCCTGACCGCAAAAATAGGTCAGCATCATCTCGCCAAAAACGCCACTGCTCATGTCGCCCCGAGCATCGACTACGACCACATCGCCCGGTTGTGTGTGATATAGCACATGGCGATGCAATTGTCTTTCTGGTCCTTGATATTCTCCCGATGAATGCAAATCTTCTCGTTTGGGCATAAATTGTAGCGTCAGTGCCGGGCCACAAATTGATTTGCCCGGCGTTCGGGGAAGTGGTCCCAAAATCTGGGCATTGCGGATGCCCAGCTTAAATAATTCCCCACTGGCTGTGGCACTGCCAATATGTGATAACGCGTCAATCAGTGCTTTTGGTGGACGTTCTATGTCCGGTGTTTGAATGGGTTCCAAGCTCATCTATAGCTCCTATTTTGGATGTTTTCAGGCATATTTTTGTGATCTTAAGATAAACAATGTCCGCAGGGATTCAACACTATTTTCTTATTTGGCAAGAATCTGATTGTACAGTATTTTTGTAAGCACCGGCCCTACAAAGGCCCGTATTGTCTCAATATTTGATATATTCTCCTGCCGTGCGCGATACGGCTTCTGAAATTATTTTTTTTTACAGGAGGTCCCATGCTCGGTCTTATCGGACTCGGACTTGTTGGATCAGCACTTGTTGAGCGCTTTCGCGCCAAAGGTTTAGAAATTGCGGGGTATGATATTGATCCCGAAAAAATAAAGGCACATGAAGGCGACGGTTTTACGTCCTGCAAATCTCCCGCTGATGTCGCCGATAAAGCGCGTCGCATCGTCCTTTCGCTTCCCGACTCTTATGTTGTCAACGATGTGGTTACAGGCGCGAGGGGCATTTTGTCTGCGGCATCTCCCGGCGCAATTATCGTAGATACTACTACAGGCGATCCGCAGATGTCAACTGCTCTTGCCAGGCGTCTTGAAAGCAGAAGTATTCGCTTTCTCGACGCGACCATTCTCGGATCCAGCAAGCAGGTGCGCGAATCAGATGTTCTCGTGATGGTCGGCGGCACGTTACCCGTCTTTGAACTGTGTACGGATATTTTTGAAGCTTTTTCTCTCATGACCTTTCACATGGGGCCTTCGGGCAAAGGTGCCGAAGCCAAACTCATTGTCAATCTCGTGCTTGGTCTCAACCGTCTGGTATTGGCCGAGGGTCTCGTTCTCGCACAAAAAACCGGGGTGGACATCGATGTTCTGCTCGATGTTTTTAAGATGGGCGGTGCGTATTCTCGCGTAATGGATATTAAAGGCGAAAAAATGATCACCGGAGATTTTACCACTCAGGCTGCATTGGATCAGCACTTAAAAGATGTGGAACTCATCCTGGACCTCGGCGCGCGCACGGAAACGCCTTTGCCGGTAACCGGGCTGCACGCCCAACTTTTGCGTACGGGCGTCGCGCTTGGTCTTGCAGAACAGGACAACTCCGCCATTGTCGAAGTGCTGAGGAAAATGGCGGGAATTAAATAAGCTACCTGTTTGATCGGAAAGGATATGCCCATGATCATTGATACGCACGTTCATTTTTACGACACGACGCGACCCGGCGGCGTTCCCTGGCCGCCCGAAGATAATGAATTGCTCTATCGCCCCATTTTGCCGCGAGATTTTGTTGAACGCACTGAAAAGATGGGTGTGACGGGTACGGTTGTGGTTGAAGCCAGCAAGCTCGTTGAAGACAATCAGTGGATCCTGGATCTCGCAGCAGATAATCCCTGTATTGTTGGATTTGTGGGTAGTCTGGATCCCAAAACAGAAGATTTTGAGAAAAATCTCGACCGCTTTTCAGCCAATCCACTCTATCGCGGGATTCGCCTGGGTCTTCAGCGGGGCAGTCTGGAAGATCAAGATGCCATTATGCCACAACTCCAAAAATTGGCTGATCGCGATCTGCAACTCGATCTGATGACCAATGGCAAACAGTTGCCGATTAACGCTGCTATTGCCGAGCAAATCCCCAATCTGCGCCTTGTTATTGACCATGTGGCGCATGTTGAAGTGACGGGTGAAGCGCCCGACCCCGAATGGGTGCAGGGTATTCAAATCATTGCCAGGTACCCCAATGTGTATTGCAAGGTATCTGGTATGGTTGAACGCGCAGCCCAACAACCCGCTCCCGACGATCCGGCTTATTATGTGCCCACGCTCGATGTTTTATGGCATGCTTTTGGTGAAGACCGCCTGGTCTATGGCAGCAATTGGCTCGTGTGCGAACGCGCAGCCCCATACGAGACCGTGCTCAATATTGTTACCCATTATATTGAGAACAAGGGACCGGAAGCGATGGAAAAATTCTTCTGGAAGAATTCAAAAGCTGCGTATAAGTGGATTGAGAGGTGAGGGGGTGAGGCTAATACGTCGCTCCGGTGGAATCTACCATTGGCACGAATCTGACAGGTATAATGTGTTTCTGTTGCAATTTGCCTTCCTGCTTGGTCAATAGCACGAGTTCTTGTGCGTCGCGTTTTCCAACCGGGATTACCATGCGCCCACCTTCGGCGAGTTGCTCTTGAAGGGGTTGGGGAACCTGCGTTGGTGAACACGTTACAATAATCGCATCAAATGGTGCATGTTCTGCCCATCCTTTGTACCCATCGCCAACTTTTACTTTGATATTGTCATATCCCAATGTGTTGAGCAAGTTTGCGGCGCGCTTGCCCAGCACTTCCACAATCTCTATGGTGTAGATGCTGTCACACAACTCGCCCAGAATCGCCGCCTGATATCCCGATCCCGTCCCAATTTCCAGCACTTTATCCGACTTCTTCAAATTCAACACTTCGGTCATTAGCGCGACAATATATGGTTGAGAAATGGTCTGTCCCTCGCCAATGGGCAATGGATGATCGCTGTATGCTCGTGAAGCATAAGACTCGGGCACAAACTGGTGGCGCTCCACTTTTCGCATCGCCTCCAGGACAGCGGGGTCTTTAACCCCTCGGTTTTCAATCTGTGTCTTTACCATACGTTCTCGCAATCGCTCCATGAGGTCTTGTGCTTGCGATGTAGAGATCATCGCCACTCCCACCAATAAGAGCAGTAAAGCATGTGCTGAAATGCTGTTATTCAGTATTTGCATCCTGTGCACCATATACCTCCTATTTCAGCCCAGGTTTTTTACCGGACATGTCAAAGTTGCAATTCGCATCTGAGTACTTTCGCGATCAGGTTACGACAAAAGTCGCTTCGACTTCTTCACTTTCTTTGTATCCAATCCGGATAGCTTTGGCGCGAATCGTGGTCTCGCCTTTTGGCAGGGGAATGGGTCCGGTGTACAATCGCCAGTGTTCATCGCCTGCGAGTTGATATGCCATTGACGCGCCCTGTGTGCCACAGTAAAACTGTACGATTATCGGTCCCTTAAAGGTTCCGCCTTCGGGCGCGGCCTCTCGCCCGGGGCTTTCTTCACATATTGGCACAAAAACCGGCAATCCGGTCTGCGGTTGCTCTGTTCCTTGCCACATGCGAAATACCATCTGATCCTCGGGCACATCGCCCCATACGTCGTATTTTTCGCGCCAGTCGTCCAGTGCCTCGCGCAAGCGGTTCAATGTTTCGGCGTGTGTGGGATCGTCCGCCAGATTGTTCACTTCAAACGGATCGTTTTCCGTGTCGTACAATTCTTCTACGGGGCGTTTTTGAAACATCACGTTTTGCACGCCTTCCAATTTGCCCGCGAGATGAAGCCGCCACATTTCCTGCAATGCGGGATGCCGATTGCGATAGGGTATCCACAATAAATACGGGTTTTCCGTCATGTAGTTTCGAATGTACTTGAATCGCTTATCTCGCACTGCCCGCATCATGTCATAAGATTCATCGTACCGATCTCGCATTGCAAATATATAATCTCGGTCTTTTTCCTGTGGCCCCACAAAGGGTTGGCCCTGGATATGCGCTGGGATTTGTTCGCCGGCGAGTGATAGTACGGTCGGACCCAGATCGACCATGCTCACCAATCGCTCATTGACGCTACCCGGTTCCAATTCACCCGGCCAGCGCACGATGCACGGTACGCGAATGCCCGCATCATAGGGCCAGCGCTTGGCTCGGGGTAGTCCTTCGCCGTGATCGCTCCAGATAAATACAATAGTGTTGTCCGCCAATCCATCATCTTCCAATTGCTGTAACATCTCGCCAACCCACGCATCATTGTCGGCGATGTTGTCGTAATGTCGCGCCAATGCCAGCCGCGCTTTGGGTGTGTTGGGGATATAGGGCGGTAGTGTGACCGAATCTGGATCGGTCTCTACTTCTGTCCGTTTCTCGGGCCACATGCCGCTTTCGTGCGATACGGTGCGATTAAATACCGCAAAAAAGGGCGCGCCATCGGGGCGATTGCGCCAGTGGGCTTGTGCGCTCAATTCATCCCATGCGGTAATCGGCGGGGTAAATTGATAATCGGTTTTTGTGTTGTTCGTGCAGTAATACCCGGCCATCCGCAAATATTCTGGAAAACATTTCACATAATGAGGTGGTACTACGTCATAGGGCGTGGGCATTTGCGGCGCGTATGCATTGGTGTGGCGCGTGCGCATGTGCTGCGCGCCAATGGCCGTTTGATACATGCCTGTGATAATTGCCGCGCGACTCGGTGCGCATACGCCCGCCGTTGAAAATGCATTGGGATACCGACATCCCTCCGATGCCAGTTTGTCGAGATTTGGCGTGCGCGCTACGTCATCGCCATAACACCCAAATCGCGGGCTTGTGTCTTCTAAGGATAACCACAGAATATTGGGTCTTTCACTCATTTTCCTTCCTTTCATCCAGAATATGACGCAAAAATTCAATCGAAGATGACATATTCAACTTCACTCAATATGTGTGGACCGAGATGGGGACTCAGTGCATCCGTCGTCACCAGATCAACGCGCCGACCCAATATATCCTCCAAAAAAAATGACAGATGCATGAAGTGATCAAATGATTTCTGTCCAGACCTGAATTCAACAAGCAAATCAACATCGCTATCAACACGATGCTTTTCTGTTACAAACGAGCCAAAAAGCCCCAGACGCTTAATGCCATATTTTTTTATTTCGATTTGATTTTTTTTTAAAAGTGAGAGCATCTCATCTTTCGATTGAATAACAGCGTTCATGTGCTCAGCCTCCATTTTTTTAACATCTTCTACCATTGGATAAGAGCTTGTCTATTATGCACAATCTTTATATGGTAGGCAATCATTGTTTATTTTGCCTCGTGGTGTGAATATTGTATTTTGCCTATAACTGCGAACAAAGAGGTACGCTATGGCGATTGAGGTTCGAGGAAGGGTGATAGAAGATCTGTCTGGACGCGTTCTGGGAGGTGTTTTGGTTTCCAATGGAGAGCAGATTGTGCAGACGGACGAGGAGGGCAGGTACGCGCTTGCAGTGGAACCGGAGGCGCACCGGTTCGTATTTGTGACCGTTCCGGATGGTTTTCGAGCGACATCGGGGTTCTATTCGTCTACACGGAACTGGATGGGCGCGCAAGATGGGGTGGATTTTTGGCTTGAGCCTGCACCTGAGCGGGCTGCACGGCAGTTTACGCTTGTGCAGATTACCGATACACACGTTGTGGTAGAGGGGGAGATGCTGACGTCCGGAGAGGTTCTCGCCGAGGCGTTACAGCAACTTGTCCGGGAAGCCGATCCGGATCTGATTGTGGCGAGCGGAGATCTCACGAACAGGGGAGAGCTTGCCGAGTTGTCCCGTTTTCGAGAGGCAATTGAGACGGTTGCAACGCCGGTTTTTTCGCTGTTCGGTGGACACGACGGGAACGAGGAACGCCACGGGGAGGTCTCACAGGCGGGCCATACGTTTACCCGGCATTTCGAAGCGGTGCTCGGCCCCTCGTATTACAGCTTTGATTGGGGGGGACGCCATTTTGTGTTTTATCCCAACGAGCAGTCGTTTTTTTCGCCTGAGGACCAGGCGCGAAAGGAGGTGTGGTTCTGGACAGATCTGGAACTACAGCCTGCGGACCGGGAGATCGTGGTGGTGGTTCACACACACCCCCCGGTTTCATTTCTGGAGGCGTTGAGCCGATATAATGTCCGCCTGGTGCTGCACGGGCACTGGCATTCCAGCAAGGTGTTCTCTTACGGAGAGATGGTTGTGGCCGCAACCCCGCCGTTCTGTTTTGGTGGGATCGATACGTCGCCGAGAGGCTACCGCGTCGTGCGGTTCGGAGAGGAGGGGGCGGAAGTGGAACTCTGCGCGCTTAAATCCACTGGCGTCTCGCTACCTTCCGAGGATACGCCGGTGGAGGTGTCGTTGGACGAAATAGGGCTGCGTCTTCGATGGGAGCAACAACTTCCAGGGGGCTTGCACCGAGCGGCACCCGTGCAGGCGCGAGATCGGCTGCTGTTGAGCCTGCGGGACGAGGGCTATCCCGCCCGCAACGGGGTCTGTTGTATTGAGGTGGGCAGTGGGGATCTGGTGTGGCAGGCACGCACGGATGCGACGGTGAAAAACAGCGTGGCTGTGGCAGATGGCATCTGCGGGGCTGTGTCGGTTACCGGGCGGGTGTATGCGCTGGAGGAGGCGTCGGGCCGCCTGCTGTGGCATGCGAATCTGCCCGGGTATCCCGACCGCTGGGTTTACACGTCTCCGGTTATTGCAGATGGGACGTTGTACGCAGGGGCAAAGGCCGGTTACGCGGCGTTCGATCTCAAAACGGGGGAGCAGCAGTGGTATGTACCTGTCGAAGACAGTGATAACTGGTCGTGCTACGCAAGCCCCCAGGTTTATGAGGACCTGCTTCTCCTGCTCGTGCAGCGGCGGGGACTGATGGCATTGGACCGGCAAAGCGGAGATGCGGTGTGGGAACAGCAGATAGGGGTTGAGTATCCATATCCAACACCGGTTGTGACTGGAGACTTGCTGATAAGTGGGGGAGACTCGTCAGGAGAGACATCGCATTTAACCGCGTTACAGGCAATTTCGGGAGAGGTCGTGTGGGATAAGCCGATTCTCTCGTCCAGTTACCCAACCGGACTGCTCGTGCGGGATGGCCTGATCTATGCCGCCACACCGGAGGGAGAGGCCCTCTGTTTTGATTTCAATTCTGGGGCGCTACGGTGGCGGTTTCAAACGGAAGACAGCTTGTTGGATATGGTTCCCTATCGCAGAGGCGTGCGGAGCATTTTAGCTGCGCCGGTCTATTTCGAGGATTGTCTGCTAATTTGCGGCTGTGATGGGTGTTTGTACGCCTTAGATGCCGCGTCCGGCAAATGTCGAGGCCGTGTGGTGTTCGGATCGCCAATTACAGCACCTCCCTGTGTGGTGGAAGGGGGCTTGTTTGTAGGGACGTACGATGGGCGGATTTTCTATTTTGAGCGCGTGGAGAATCTGACCTGATGGGCGAATACACTTTGTTCAGCGGGTCACACGCCGGATAGATCGCTGAACAGAAGGGAACAATATGCTGATTGGATATGTGAGCGATGAGCGATATGTGGCAGTGCCGGAGGTGCTGCTGGAGTTTGAAGGCGAGGCGGGGTCATTTGAGGCGCGTTCGCGGGCGACTGGAGCGGTTTATGCGGATTTGCCTTCCGGCAAGTATAGAGTGACATTTTACAAGCCGGGTTATGGCTTCAAAACAGTACCGCTTAAGATACCGACTAAGGCCCCCTATCAGTTCCGGCTGTTGACTGATGGACTGCTGGGATATATGTGGCCAAAGTGGGTACAGTCCGGACAGCCGTCAGAGTTCAGGGTACACGCGGTGGAGGCGTACAAGCTGTCGCTGTGGCGGTATGGGTGGCATAAAGAGTTGGTGCGTCCAATTGGATGGTACGATGAACACGGCCCCCGGGCGACGATGCAAATTACGCCGGATGGGGATTATACGCAGACCGGCATTCAATGGAATGCACAGGGTTATACCAGCCCGACACACAAGCAATATGTAACAGCACCCGAACGGTCGGGATTGTATTATCTGCACGCCAAAACGGAGTCAGGTGTGTTTTTTTCGTTTCCGTGGATTGTCGCACCGGCAAAGCCGAGTGCCGACGTTGCAGTGCTGGCGTCGAATATAAACTGGAATGCGTATAATAATTTTGGGGGGCGCAGCAATTATATCCACGCGGAGAAATTACCGTCCAAGCCCACCGTGAATGCGCGATTGGATCTCAAGCGATATACGGACCCCAGGCATTTGCTTTTTACTTCAAAGGAATATGCACCGCTGTCGTTTGACCGCCCTGAGTCAATCAATTTTATTGCAGAGGAAGAGCAGATTACCGATCCGATTGAGGGGCGGTCCAACTGCCATGTGGCCCCGGCGGAGTGGCGGTTGCTGGGGTGGCTGGAGCGGGAGGGATATGGATACGATTTTTATGCGGAGACGCAGTTCCATTCCGGGGTATTAAATTTGGATGATTACCGGGTATTGATCATCAGCACGCATCCGGAGTATTGGTCTGCGGATATGTACTACAAGCTGAAGACCTGGGTGTTTGAGCGGGGCGGCAAGCTGATGTATCTGGGTGGAAATGGTCTGAATTGCGAGGTGGTGTTTACGGATGAATATACGATGGTGGTGCGAAATGGAGATAAAGGCGGGGGGTTCAGCCATCTACAGAAGTTGGGATTGGAGAGTCGATTCCATCTGTTTCACGAGTCAGAGGCGAAACTGCTGGGTGTAACCTGTTCGGAGACGGGTATTATGACCGGAGCGCCTTATCGGGTGGTGGATGGAGCGCACGATATCTTTGAGGGGACAGGCCTAAAGACGGGAGATATTTTTGGAGAGAAGTGTCTGCATATGCGGTGTCCGGGCGGTGCATCTGGACACGAGACAGATAAGATGACAGAGAGTTCGCCGAAAAACGCACATCTGCTGGCCAAAGGCTTAAACCCCGATGAGGGAGGCGCGGAGATCGTATATCACCGCACCGAGAGCGGGGGAGAGGTGTTTTCGGTGGGGTCGATCAATTATCCAAGTTCTCTACCGGTGGATGAGTCGATTTCGGCGATTACAAAGAATGTGCTGGACCGCTTTTTGGGTTGATCCGCATCCGCCGCTCAATACTGCCAGTATTCTCTGACGTGCTCGGGAATGGATGTCTCTGGGATTTTTTCTCGGCTTTTCCGAACCTCCTGAATACGCTCTTTGATCGGCGCATTTCCCTTTGTCCGAGATGTGTAAAGCCCTGTGATATATCGCCGCAGCCGATGGATGGGCACTACGCCGTGCCAGACCTCTGGTACGCGAAAGACGACGCTTCCCGCTTTCAGTTCGATTGGAATGTAGTCACCCGCCTGAATATCTTCTTTTGTAGGCAGTATCCGGCTCGGGTCGCACGCAGATGCAAAATGGTACAAATGCGTGCCCGGCACGTAGGTCAATGCCCCGGAGTTGACGTCGATATCGTCCAGATAAATCATTGTCGCCAGCCACTGAAAGGGCGTGGCGAGATCCGTCTGGCTGCCGTCTGAGTGCCGCCCCACGCCTTTGTATTCTGGCGTGTACCGGTTGGTTTTCATTTGGAAGAGAAAAGGCTGCGGCTCATCCAGGATCGCCGAGACGATCCCCAAAATGCGAGGATGGGAAAATAAGCAGCCCAGGGCTGGATAATTTAACAGCGGTTCATTTCGCAGACTATCCCGGCTGCCGGGTTCACCCGGTCCCATATCCAAGTCCAGGTACGCCTGTTCTAATTCCCGGCGGATTGCATCCAGCTCATCTTGCAAAAGCAAGTTGTGTAAGACGCCTACGCCGTTCTTCCATGCGGCTTCAACAGCCGCTCGATCTCCCGCGTTCATTTCCGCCTCCTGTTGTTCAGAGACTTAATAACTATTGCATCTTGAAAAAAGGCGATCTTACGCTTGTCATTGCGGCATGTTTTTGAGCCGCAATCCATTTTTCACTAGCACATACTTTGCATCAGAGTAACAGAAAATTTACTCCATATGGGGTATGACTTACGCTGCGATGCACTATGGATTATCAAGTCTCAGACGATAACTCATCAATTCTTCATCCGTAAGATATTCTTGAGGAACCAACTGATAGTGCCTTTCTGAGGCTTTTCTTACTTCGCCATCTATTAACTCTAATTCAAATAGAGCTATTACATTTTCTTGTAGAAACTGAGCAGCAATTGCTCTGCAAATCAAAGTGGGAAATCGGTGGTTACACAATGCTATATCTTGTTCAATCTGGACAACACCAAGCGTGTCTTTACCACTTTTTGCCTGAACGGGAAAGACATAGTGAACCCCTTTTTTATCTATTCCAACGTAGATTTCATCAGTTTCAATTTGTCCGACTCCAGGAACAGTTGTGCGTAAATGATTCTGTAAAGAATAGCAGGCGACACCTGTAAAAATGTCGAGCATTCGATTGTAGCGAAGTTTGGTTAATAATGCTTGTTCGTCATCGAAAGAATATTTGACAACAATGCCAGGGGTCGCGTCTGGAATTTTGGTGATTGTCAGCATTGTATCGGGCAAAATTCTCGATGTTTCTTTTAATTCAAATGCGTATTGAGATCTTCCCCGATTTACAATTACCCATTCTTTATCGTCCGGTGCTGTTTCTCTTATAGAATCGGGAAGTTGGTTGCGAAATTTGAATGAATAAATGACATCTCCCAGATTTTTTGGCAATTCAATTTCCAACTCTCTCGCAGCACTGACAATCTCGGTTCTTTCAAAACGGATTGCTCTTCTACCTTCTCGAAATTTTGTTTCGAAGATTTTTGCGATAATCTGTGAATAGCGTGGATCGTTATTTGGTAGCATATTTTTAACCTTTAGATTGGCCTTCCCAACGCAGCAGAACAACCTCTTCCCTGATATATTGCTGAGTGGCAGTCGAGAACCTTTTTCGAAATAAATCGATATCTATGACTTTATAACCTAATCGCTCTGCAATCTCTGCCAATAAGTTTCCCGTTTTGATTAGAATACGAAAATAAGAAGCCTGATCGCCAACCACATAGGCAAGACAAGCACCTGGTTTCAAAATTGGTTTCATATTCTCTAGATGCCGAGTCATGCCTCCAAAATAATGTCGAACAACGTGAGCATATAATTTTTCGAATCCCGATGTTTTGTTCAATTCGATCCGACGATTTTCTATTGTTTCTGCCAATTTCTGTATGCTATCGAATTTTGCTACCCAGTCTTTATCAGTATCTATTTTGTAAACACCTCGCGTATTGGATCTTATTAAGTTATTTTTATGGGTTCTCAGGTCGTGTCGATCTGTCATAAACCCCAATAATACAGACTCCAGGCGCGTTGTTCGAGTATAATCCTTTTCATTGGGATATGGAGGCGACGTGATCACAGCATCAATAGATTGAGGTTCTAAAAGCTGTCTCATATTGCGGGCATCGCCAAAATGAACGACCGAGGGAATATAGGCATTTTGTCTGACTTTGATTAAATCCTCACACATACTTCTAACGCCAGCTAACCAGGGCCCAACCACAGGCGAGTCGGGCTTTGCCTTGCCTACGCCAACTTCTGGTCCAAAACGCAAATTACTCGCCGTATAAACCAACTGTTTGGCGAGTGCTAAACGTTCATAATCATAACATCTGTTGTGCTTTAATGCGTGGATTTTTTCTATAAGAGCCAAAGCCTTATGTAACGGTTTGGGGCTGATTGAGTTTGTAATAATTAACTTTTCCTGCTCAGGGCTGAGTGTCCGTAGTTCTATGGGATCTTCTTTATCCAGGGGTTGAAAGAGGGGATCGTCATCAACGCCTTCCGACAAAAGTAGCTCTATTGTTTCTGATGCAACAAGTTCTGCATGTTCAATGAGAACATCGGGGTCTATATTCCAATCAGTTTTAACACTTGCGGCGAATTTGACAACGGGATTTGCCTCAATGCCAATACTCTTTATCCCCTGTTTCTTACAGGCTACTAAAGTTGTACCCGTGCCACAAAAGGGGTCTAAAACAGAACTTTTTTCATTAAGTTCAAAACGCGCAATATAATCCTTGACGAGATGTGGCGGATATGACAAAACAAAACGATACCAGTCGTTTATAGAGCGATCTTCAGGATAAAGCCTATTGAGTTCCTCGCCTTTATTAGTCTGCATCAAATATGGCATATTGTTTGTCCTTGCTCCAAGCGGTTATACAACTGCGGCAGCTCGATTGAGCTCGCCGAGGTCAGCAGTTCATCCGCTACATTTTGACCTTGTTCTCAATTCAATAATGCTACATGTTTGTGCATCCGTCAAGGTAGAAAAACGCATTGCCACTTTCACACTCTTTTTTAATTCAATTTTTAAAAATGTCACGTCCAATAATCGGTATTACGACCAGCTTTCTTTCAAAAAGTAAACAGCAATCACTAAATTACGAATATGTGATTGCCGTGGAACGCGCGGGTGGCTGTCCTCTTATTCTGCCTATGACAGAGCAACAAGAAACCCTCGCGCCGCTGTTCGCGCTACTCAACGGCCTGATTATCACAGGCGGTCCCGGTATTACGCAAGGTTTGGTTGGCAAGTTGCCAAAAGACCTGCCCGCGGTTGTGCCCACGCGCTATGAAAATGATATTCGCGCTTTTGAATACGCGCAAAAAAAACAGATGCCCGTTTTGGGCATCTGCTATGGCATGCAATTTATCAACGCTCGATTTGGCGGCACGATCTATGCCGATATTCAAATACAATGCGATGTCGATCTTCATTCACCCAAGCGCACAGAAGATCCCGTTTCCCATGTGGTCTCGCTTGCCCCCAATTCCCATCTCTCGTCTATTTTGGACAAGACCGAATGCACGACCAATAGCTTTCATCTGCAAGGACTCGAGACGGTTGGCGGAGAACTCAATATAAGTGCTCGTAGTGAAGATCGTGTCATAGAAGGCATTGAAACGCCAGATGGCCGCATTATCGGCGTGCAATTTCATCCCGAAAAAATGCCCCATACAGTCTTTGATCGCATCTTCGAGCACTTGCTTGCACGAGCAGATCAAGGCTCAAAGGAGAGATGAAATGAGAATAGTGAATATCCTCGCGATGGCTCTTATTTTTTCGGTTATAGTCAGTTCGAATAATTCTGCCCAGGCCGTTGACATCATCTATCTGAAAGATGGATCACGAGTTCTCGGCACAATTATCGAAAATATACCCGATCAAAAAGTCGTAATACGCCTGATGGATGGGTACAGTGAACGCGTTTTTACTTACGACAAAATCGAGCGTATAAATAGTATTTCTCTCAAAGATTTATCATATCGAGAAATAGGCGTAACTATTGGCGCACCTGCGATAATTAACCTCGCCATTGGTCGGTGGAATGGTCCCGTTAATTTTCGCTTGTCAGGCATGTTCTATGGCAACTGGGCTCGAGGTGTTCAGTTTAATAGTGGATATCTCCTATCGGAAAACCCCAAAAGGAGCCATAGTTTAGGCATAATTGGAGGCATATTTTCATGGGAAAGCTCTGAAGATATCCAGTTCGTGGGGAATGTGAAATCTCGCTCTGAATGGAAATACATAGGGTTGGCTTATAACCTGTACTGGGGTAAATTTTTCCTTGAAACGGGTCTGACAATAGGAAAAGGCTCGTATCGAAGCCCAGAAGTACTCTTTCAAATAGGTTATATGCACCGATTTTTGCCTTGGCCTTTTAACAAAAAATGAAAACGTTTAATGCAAGCATTCAAATAAGAGTAGAGAGTTTTCTAACAGAATAACCAGTTGATTTTAAAAACTATATAAATAATAGCCCACCGATCTTTTTAGTGGGCTATTATTTTATGGCTGTGTCCTAACCACCTGATACTACTGGATATCCCTCCTCTTTCCAATAGGTAATCCCGCCGATCATTTCCTTCACGGAAAATCCCAGGGCACTCAATTTCACAGCGGCTTTTGTCGCTCCGTTACACCCCGGTCCCCAGCAGTACACCACGAGCAATCGGTCTTTGGGAAACTCAGCCATTCGCGTTTCGGTCATATCATTGTGATCAATGTGAATGGCGCCAGCAGCGTGACCGTTGAGATATGCTTCTTTATCGCGGACATCAATAAACTCAAAACCATCGATTCCATTCTCCATATCCGCATTTACATCGAACGGATCGGTCTCACATCGCAACTTATAAGAGAAGTATTCGCGTATCTCATCAGGCGAAGCTGGTGGTGTTTCACAAACGCGGGAAAGAGTTGTCATTGCAACCTCCAAAAAAGTTGAACGCTTAACTATTCTACCGAGCGGGATAATCGTCAAAGTCTCGTGCGGGATTATCGCTGATCACTTTGGGCGCGTACAGAGGTGCATCGACCTCGACCAATTTGCCGTCGCCCCGCAGAATCTGATTGGGAGTACGCATTTTAACCCGCGCTGGATATTTGGCACGCAATTCAGCGGTTTGTTTTTCGCGCAGGGCTTCTACTCCGTCAAAGTCAAATCCATTCAGTACCGCTTCCCGCAACGCTTTTAAGTCGGCATTGTCGGGATCATGTTTTAGCAAATTGCGTTGCTCGTCGGGATCGGTTTCCATATCGAAGGCGAGATCTTCACAATCTCGAAACGCGATATATTTGTACTGCCTGGAGCGAATCATCCGAAACTCCGTGCCCTTGCCCCAGCGCGGATTTAGCGATTCGGTAATCACGCCTGCGCGGTTATCGAGCGCGGAAGTCGTTTCTCCTTTTAATACATCCGTCAAATTCACACCATCCAGCTCATCTGGACAATTTAGACCTACCAATCCACAAAGTGTAGGAAAGAGATCGGCGAGGCTTACGGGTGTGCGTATTTCTCGCGCGTTCAGGCTACCGTTGCGATGTTCGGGAAGCGAAAAGATAAAAGGCACGTGGGCGGCGGCTTCGTGCCATGTATTTTTCCACCATATCCCGTGTTCGCCCACCAGTTCTCCGTGATCGGATGTATATACAATGACCGTATTGTCCAAAAATCCATCGCGGTCGAGCAAAGTTAGAAAATCGCCCAAAATTTCATCCAGAAAATCGACCGCTGCAAAATACGCGGCGCGCGCTTTTATCATTTCGTCTTCGGCAATCTCTTCGGTGCGAAATCCCTTGATCGCGCCCACGGTCATTCGATGGTCGGCACTGTCGCCCGTGCGGCGCACCCAGGGTGGTGTCACTCCTTCGGGATAATAGCAGTCGAAAAATCGCTTCGGCGCAGTCAACGGGAAATGCGGGCGACTAAATGACGTATAGACCAGCCAGGGCTTGTCGGGATTGGCATGGCGATGCTCGCGCAGCCACGCAAGTGACTCGCGCGCAATCATATTTTCTTGCAAGAGGGATTCGGGTACCTCGCTGATTCCCGCATCAACTGTACGCGTTCGCAAACCATCTTCTGTTTTGTCCAATGGATCGGGCTGATGAGAACACGGACCACCAAAATCGCCGTAGGGCCGCGCGCCAAATCCGGCGTGTTGTAAAGACCCGCCCAAGTGCGTTTTGCCTACGACCGCTGTTTCATACCCATTGGCCTGAAAATGACTGCCATAAGTGGGCAAATCGGGGTCTAAAATCGACCCATTGGTCCACGCGCCACACCGATGAGCGTGCCGCCCTGTAAGCATCGAAATACGACTTGGTGTACACAGAGGCATCTGACAATAGGCTGCGTCAAAATTGACGCCTTGTGCGATCAAACCATCCAATGTGGGCGTGTGACAGGGTTCACCACCCCGCTCGTGGCTACGAGCCGACAAAAAGCGAAAACTGTGTTCGTCACTGTGCAAAATCAGGATATTTGGACGTTCAGACATAAACCCTCCTTGATTAACATTTGTGGAATCGGATTAAATTAATGCCAGATGTGTACAGTGTAAAGCGGTTCAGGCAACACTCTGGGACTTTCTTTGCTGCACAATCAAGCCCGCGATGATTAATATCAACCCGACATAAGTGGAAGGAAGTATATCTTCTCCCACCAAAAAGTGGATAAAGACGAGAGATAAGAATGGGGATAAAAAAATCAAATTCCCGATTCGCGCGATATGATCAGTGAGCTTCATCGCCGACAACCACAGGACAAATGTGATGCCCATTTCAAATAATCCGACGTAAATAGCGCCACCTAACCCCTGTATATTGATCCGAATATCTGAAAATGCGATACAGATTGTTAGCACAAAAGGCAATGAAAAAACAAAATTCAAAAACATTCCCACAACCGGATCTCGCGTATCCCGTTTGTTGAAAATCCAGTACAGCGCCCACAAAAAGCTGCTGAAAAGAGCCAGCCCCACTCCCAGGGGATTGGAAAATCGAAATCCCATTACATCTCCCCGAGTAGAAATTACAAACACTCCTGCATAACTCACCATCCCGCCGATCACATCCCACAGGGTCAATTTCTGTTTCAAAAGGGGAATGGACAATAGTGCCAGTGCTATTGCCCAGGTGTAATTCAGAGGTTGCGCTTCCTGCGCGGGTAGCAGGTCATAAGCGCGCAACAATACCAGATAGTAGGCACACGGATTGAGCAATCCCAATCCGAGAGATTGCAAATACTGTCGTCTCGTACATAAAAAAATCGCCGACCATTTGCCCTGAGCCATTAGAATCAGGCCCAGAACAATGGACGACGCAAGTACAGCGTAGAACAAAAGTTGAATGGGATCTAAAACGCGCAGCGACAGCTTAAATGCCGTGGCTGCCGTTGACCACAGAAAGACGGCAGAAATTGCGTAGATATATGCCTGTTTTTGGGGGGGCATAAGACGCAAGGGGGAGCTTGCGTCTTGCGTCTTACCTTTCACCCTTCTTGTTGTCTTTGTCTGCGAAGAAATGTGGGGTATTGCAGATCGTTTAGAGATATAGCGTCGATTTCGGATTTTTTCTCAAATTTTTTCTCAAATTTTTTCTCAAATTTTTTCTCAAATTTTTCCTCAACTTCTTCCTCTGTAGCTGTAGGCTTGGTATCCTCAGATTCAATTTTGCGTATAAAGGCGGGGATATCTGTGCTAACAGGAGGTTCGGGTGTGAATTTCGAGTAAGAAATGTTCGCATTGGGCTTCGGTGGTGAACCGGTATTAAAGCCTGTGGCAATAACTGTGACGCGCAATTCGTCCCCGAGGTTATCATCGAGTACTGTGCCCCATATAATATTGGCTTCGTGGCCCACGGCATCGGTTATGAGATTCACAGCTTTATCCATTTCAAACAGCTTCAGTTCGCTGCTGGCCGAAATATTCACCAGCACCCCCTGAGCACCTGCAACAGATACATTGTCGAGCAATGGGCTGTTCAATGCTTTTTCGGCTGCTGTAATCGCCCGATTTTCGCCCGAAGCCTCGGCTGTACCCATTAGCGCATCGCCACCGGCTTGCATTACCGTACGCACGTCATTAAAGTCGAGATTCACCTCGCCGGGTATGGTGATCAAATCGGAAATACCCCGCGTGGCCTGCAACAAAATATCATCGGCGATGAGAAACGCCTCTGTCAGTGTTGTATCTTCTGAACTGATTTCTAAAAGCCGCTGATTGGGGATAATAATCACAGTATCCGCAGATCTTTTCAAGGAATCAATACCCGCTTGAGCATTGCGCATGCGCGGCATGCCCTCCATTCTAAAAGGCAGACTCACAATGCCCACAGTGAGCGCGCCTGCATCGCGAGCAATTTCGGCGACGATGGGTGCTGCACCCGTGCCCGTGCCACCCCCCATGCCAGCGGTCACAAAAACCATATCGGATCCGGCCAATGCCTCGGCCACCTCGTCTCGGTTTTCTTCAATTGCTTCTGCGCCAATTTCGGGATTGGCACCCGCGCCTAACCCTTTTGTCACATTGCGCCCAATTTGAATACAATGTGGTACCTGTGAAAGTTCGAGATCTTGTTCGTCGGTGTTGATGGCAATAAACTCAACGCCCTGCAACCCCGACTCAACCATGCGATTGATCGCATTACCGCCTGACCCCCCGACGCCTACGACTCGGATTTTGGCCTGGCTATCGGCGTCAACAATGGAAAATGTAACCATGAGAACCCCCTGTTTTAACAAGTAATAAGAATTTATAGGCTATTAAACATCCGTTAGCCCAACCCAAACATCCAACGGGGAGATGTGTGTGCGAGCACATGCAACGCACAACATTAGTAAAGACAGAAACTCTTTAAAAAAAATTCTGAACCCAGTGTTTCATACGACCAAAAACTGAATCAAAAAAATCGCCGTCATCGGATATAAAATTACCATTTTGGTGAAACAGCCCAAATTGCACCAGCCCAACAGCGGTGGCATAGAGCGGTTCGCTCACGGCATTGGCCCGCCCCGTTATCCCTCGGGGTTTGCCAATCGCCACGGGCAAGTCAAAAATTTCTTTGGCCAGTTCAGCACAACCCTGGAGCATTGAACCTCCACCTGTGAGCACGATGCCCGCCCCCAGCAGATCGGCATAGTCGGTGCGGTGAATCTCCTGATTTATATGACCAAAAATTTCTTCCATACGCGCCTCAATAATCGCGGCCATTTTCGCCCGAGACACCTTGCGAGAAGGGCGTCCGGCAACTCCCGGTACATCGACCATATCGTTGGGCCTGACCAGCGATTGCAATGCACAGCCGCTTTCTCTCTTCATAGCTTCGGCTTGTTTCCAGGGCGTTCGCAAACCAATGGCCATATCGTTTGTCACATTTGTCCCCCCTAATCCCACAACGGCTGTATGGCGAATAGCACCGTCGTAAAATACTGCCAGGTCGGTCGTGCCCCCTCCGATATCGACCAATGCCACGCCCATTTCCTCTTCGTCAGGTGTCAATACCGCATAACTCGAAGCAATGGGTTCGAGCACCAGGTCCACCACCTCTACACCTGCGCGACGAATACTTTTGCAGATATTCTGTGCTGAAGTTACGGCGCCGGTTACAATGTGTACATCGACTTCGAGTCTCACACCCGACATGCCAATGGGGTCTTTAATACCGGGCTGGTCGTCAACCACAAAAGACTGTGGCAGCACATGAACAATTTCCCGATCCATGGGAATAGATACCGCTTTGGCTGCTTCAATCACGCGTTCTTCATCATTGGCCGTAATCTCATTGTCCGGTCCCGACACGGCCACAACCGCTCGCGTATTCACGCTGCGAATATGATCTCCGGCAATGCCCGCATAAACAGCACCAATGCGCGTGCCCGACATTTCCTGAGCTTCTTCTATAGCTGTGCGGATAGATTGCACGGTCTTTTCCACATTGATCACCACACCGCGCTTGAGGCCCTGGGAGGGGCTACTGCCCAATCCCGTAATTTTGGGCGTGCCGTCATCTTCCACTTCAGCTACAACAACACAGATCTTGGTGGAGCCAATATCGAGTCCAACAATTCGATCCATCTTGTGGGTCCCTTTCACTAATGAACTACTGCCGCCTACCCACGATTACTTGATCTCGATAGCGCAGGTCAATATACGCGAGGTCTGTGCCAAGTCCAGATGTGGTCTGGGTGTAGGCGCGGAAATTCCGAATCTGCTTTTCGGGGTTTTCAAAACGCATTTTGAGGGCCAGATCATCGGCCACCAGATAAACCGTAGCAGAATATGGATTGTCCGTGCAGATTTCTGAAATTTCGCGCCAAAACGCCGGTGTACGGATTTGCAATTCCGTCACAAATCCCGCCAGAGCACTTGCCCAAGAGCCATCCTTATCCCTTTGCAAATCAACACCCGTCAGAATGGGCAAATCCACCTGCGCAGCAGGAGACAGGGGGAAAATTTTGCCGGACTCATCCAGTCCCATCAAACCTTTGGGCGTGTTCAACAGCCCAACAGGCTGGCGTTCCTCAATGCTAATGACCAGTGTTTCCGGTAACTCTCTATGTAGCAACACCTTTTTGACCATTGGGTGTTGTGCCACGCGTTCTGTTGCAGATGTTATATCACAGGTAAACAGATTTGCGCCCACCTGCAATTGCGAAAGAGCCACGACCTCAGCTTCAGACATCAGGGAGTTGCCGAGGATCCGAATATGTGTCATGAGAAAGAAGTCTGAATCTGCCAGCGATGAATAGGCATTTTGGATACCCACAACCAGCAGGCTCATCAGTGTCATAACAATCACCCAGCGTGCGAATTTTCGCGGACGCTTCTGCGGTGTAGGCGTTGTGTTCAGGGTCGCGTTCACCGCGTCCTGTGTATTTTCAGACCTGTGAGATATGTAGATTGGTTTATACCCAGACATAAAATCCTCCTGAGAAAAGTTCATTATTCACCCAATATTCTTACTTCTGTCTCCAATTCAATTTTGTGAACCTGAAAAACGCGCTTTTGAACCCGCGCGATCAGCGCGAGCACATCTTCGGTGGAATGCCCACCGAGGTTGACCATAAAATTGGCGTGTACATCCGAAATTTTCACTGCCCCTATCGACATTCCTTTGCATCCGGCACTGTCGATGAGTGCTCCCGCAGAATGCCCCGGTGGATTCTTAAAAATGCACCCAGAGCTGCGGTTTGACAGCGGTTGCGTACTCTTGCGCTCTGCCAACATGCGAACCATCTCGGTGGCAATGGTTTTGGGATCGCCTTCTACAAGTCGAAATCCTGCTTCGACAATGAGCAGATCACGGGGCAAGTCAGTGTGTCGATATCCGAAAGAAATGTTGGATTGCTCGAGATGAATTTCCCGACCCGTTCTAAGATCAATACCGCGCAACCAGTTTATACGATCCATCGTTTCACCGCCCCAGGCGCCGGCATTGCCCCATATTGCGCCGCCGATGGTGCCGGGAATCCCGCACCCAAATTCCAATCCTGTTTTGCCTGCTCGCTGGCATTGTCGAGATACCACCTGCGTGCTCGCGCCAGCCTGTATGACGCCCTCGTCATCCCCAATCTCAATGCGCCGCGCGCCCGCTGTCAGTGAAATGACCAACCCGCGGAATCCGCTGTCGCGCACGAGGGTATTTGTTCCCCCACCCAGCGGAAAAATCGGAAGCCCGGCGTCTTTGATCAGCGGTACAGCAATGGCCAGATCACTGAGATCGGCTGGTGCGAAAAAGAGGTCCGCAGTACCGCCCAATCCAAATGTCGTGTGTTTGGCGAGGGGTTCATCGCGCTTGAGCTTTCCCCGGCATTGGCGTTGAATCTCTCTCGCGAGCAAATCGCGTCGTACATTGTACATTGCCTTATACTTCTCTAAGGATTTGGTAAATATCGCGGGCAACTGTTTCAATATCTCCAGCACCCATAACCAGTAGCAGGTCGCCAGCGCGCAAGTCGTTTAACAATGCCGCTTTTAAATCATTTAGTGCAGGTGCGTAATTTGCGTCGGGAATTTGATCGGCAAGCCACTTTCCATCAACGCCCGCAATGGGTTCTTCCCGCGCGGGATAAATATCGGTGATCCACACGCGATCGGCTCGTTGTAGCACTCGGGCGAAATCGGGCGCAAAATCCCGCGTGCGGGTGTACAAATGCGGTTGAAAAGCGGCTACAAGGCGGCCGCACCATCCCGCCCGCGCAGCCTGAAGTGTGGTGGCAATTTCTGTAGGGTGATGGGCGTAGTCATCAACCACCGCGATACCTTGTGCTTCGCCGAGCATTTCAAACCGACGGTGAACACCTCGAAATGCTTCGATACCACGACAAATTTCTTCCCAATTGAGGCCGACATACTTGCCAACCCCAAGTGCTGAGAGGGCATTGGCCACATTGTGTTTGCCCGGCACTTGAAGGCGTATGCGCCCCAACCGGGTATTCTTTTCCAACACGTCAAAAGCGATCCCAAAACCGTCTTGTTCAATGCTTGTTGCGCGAAGATCGCCACCTGTCAAACCGCAGGTTATTTTTTGGTATCGCCCATCGAGACTGAGCATGCGTATCTCGGGGGAGTCGGCACACAACACAGCGCAGCCATCGTCGGGCAGAGTATTGACAAATTGTTCAAAAGTCGCGCGAATGTCGTTCATGTCTTCGTAGCAGTCGAGGTGATCGGCTTCCAGTGCCGTCACCACGGCAATTTTGGGTTTTAATGTCAAAAAAGAGCGATCGTATTCGTCGGCTTCTACCACCCAGAGCGCGCCACTGCCAATGTGTAGCGCGGTTTCCCAGCCGCAAATCACACCCCCTACAAGAGCTGTTGGGGCATGGTCTGCGGCGATGAGCATGGTCGCAATCATTGCCGTTGTGGTGGTCTTGCCGTGCGTACCCGCCACGCATATCGCGGGATGTGGATTCACGAGTTGACCAAGCAATTCGGCGCGGCGCAACAGGGGGATGCCTTTTTCACGCGCGGCTTTTCTCTCGGGATTCTCAGAATCCGTCGCCGATGTGTAAACGACGCAGTCGGCTCCAGCGATGGCACTACGCATATGTCCAATTCGAACGGGAATGCCGAGTTGTTCCAAACGCCGAATGAGCGGTGAATCCTGCCGGTCAGAACCCGAAATGAGGCATCCTCGTGCGGCGAGTAATTCGGCCAACGCGCTCATGCTTATGCCACCAATGCCAATAAAATGCACTCGGGTTCCAGCGTCGAATGAGACCATTTTAAAATCGTTCAACGTCGGGGAATGATGAGGTGCTGTCGTCTGTACATCGCGTGCCGGGGAACGGTTTGCGATGCAGCAGGTGAGTGACGGGTTTTGTTTCGAGTATTCGCCCGTCCTATACCAATGAGCACACCTGTCGCGGAGAGTGTAAACATCAAGGATGAACCACCGTAGCTGATAAAGGGAAGGGGAAGTCCCGTGACAGGCAGCAACCCGGTGGCCACACCCATGTTGATCAGAGCATAAATCAGAATCGTAATGGTAATACCAGAAGCGAATAGAAAACCAAAGGTATCAGGGGCTGTGCGGGCAATGCGAAATCCGCACCGCCCAAAAATAAAAAATAAAATCAAAACGAGCATGGTGCCCCACAAACCGAGCTCTTCACCCACAATGCTAAATACAAAATCGGTATGAGGCTCGGGTAAAAAGAAATATTTTTGCTGGCCCTGTCCCAAGCCCGTGCCCCAAAATCCACCACTACCCAGGGCGAGAAGGGATTGCGCGAGGTGATAGCCCGTATTTTGCACATCGTCGCTGGGAGAGATAAAGGTCATCACGCGCTCACGGCGGTACCCAAAAACAAAAACAATCACATACAGGACGGGCAAAAGACCCGCGCACGTTGCCATAAGATGTCGCAGCCGCACACCGCCCAGATAGAGCATCAATGCACAGGTTATCCCAATCGCCACCGCTGTACCCAAATCGGGTTGTATCACAATCATCACCATTGCCGTGCCGATTACCACGGCATGCGGCAAAAAGCCCGATTTGAAATTTTCAATCAATTCCTGGCGGCGCGTCAGGGAATCGGCCAGGTAAAGCACCAGTACCATGCGCATCATATCGGCGGGTTGGAATTGCCCCCCCGGCAATGGTATCCAGCGATACGCACCTCGCACCTTACCAATGCCAAATAGCTTGAGGATGAGTACCACGAGCAAAAAACCAAAAGCTATCATCAGCATCAAGCGCGCTTTTTTTCGCCAGACTCGATAGTCTATGTGAATTAGCAGAACCATCACCGCCAGACTGATGGCCATGCGAATGGCCCAGCGGTTGAGAAAAAAATTGCTGTTGTCAAATCGCAGTTGCGCCAATCCAGAACTGGCACTATACACCATCACCGTACCAAAGCCCACCAGCATAACCACAATGAGGAGCAGCAAAATCCAGGTTCGATCATCTCTTTGTTCGTTTGTCAGTGTCATAAAAAAGGTAAGAAGTAAGAGGTGAGAAGTGAGAAGTGAGAAGTCCACCCCACCCCTCGCGTCTTTCCGGCAGGGTGGTTGGGCGGCCCTCTTACGTCTCGCGTTTCACATGTCACGCCTTTCACATTTCAAATCCCAGTGCTGTAACTATTCTTTCCATTGCAATACCGCGCGATCCCTTGATGAGCATCAAGTCTCCGGGTTTCAAATAAGCCTGCAATGCCCCGGTTAACGCATCTCGGTCTGCATAAGCCCACGCCTGATCTATACCTGCTTCGCGCCCCCCTTCAACGACCACCGGTGCCAGGTCGCCCAGCGCGAAAAGTGCGTCAATGTGCCGATTACCAGCTTCGCGCCCCAACGCCCGATGTGCGTCGTGGGTCATTGCCCCTAATTCGCGCATATCGCCCACCACTGCGATCCGCCGACCATCCACCTCAATTTGTGATAGGGTCTCAAGTGCTGCCCGCATCGACGCGGGATTGGCGTTGTACGTGTCGTTGATCATGCGAATCCCATTGTGTTCCAGCACCTGGCTTCTCAGTTTGGTCAGCGTAAAATTCTCAAGTGCTTTTGCCGTATCTTGTAGGGGCACATTGAGTGCCCGACCTGCCGTTGCAGCCATTAGCGCGTTATACACATTGTGCTTGCCCGGAATTGACAGGTGAAAAGAATGGCCCTGTAGAGAGAAATGACCAAAGCCCTTCTGATCCAGTTTGAGTCCCTCCCCACGAAACTGACATATCTGTTCGATGCCAATGCCCAGGAGTCTCCCCTTAACTTTTGCTCTCTCCTTGGACAAAAACAGGTCATCGAGATTCAAGATAGTCATAGAAGACTCGTCTAGATATTCCAGAAGTTCCCCTTTGGCTTTTGCCACACCCTCTACAGAGCCGAAAAACTCGATATGTGCTGGTCCGATATTGGTTATCATGCCGATGGTCGGTTGCGCAATTTCGCACAGATAGCGCATGCCACCGCGTTCGGTAATGCCCATTTCAATAACTGCGACATCGCAATGTGCCGATAGGTTAAATAAGGTGAGCGGCACCCCCAGTCTGTTATTGAGATTTCCCTGTGTCGCCAAAACCCGATACCGAGTGCTCAAAACAGCTGCGACCATATCTTTGGTCGTGGTTTTGCCGCTGCTACCCGTAATACCAATAACGGGAATGTCAAAACGCCTGCGATAAAACTGCGCCAGATCGCCCAGAGCCAAATCGGGTGCATCGACGGCGATCAGTTGCCGCGATTCTCGAACTCCAGACCTGGTGACCACTGCAGCACAGGCTCCCCTGTCAAATGCAGCGTCCAAAAATTGGTGACCATCGACCTTTTCGCCGGGCAATGCAAAGAAAATTTCGCCTGGTTTGAGCGTCCTCGTATCAATACTGACCCCTGTTGGCACAATAGCGGTGGGATCACCCTGTCCGGTCCAGTGGCCTCGGGTTGATTCAATTACATCTGATAGCGTTAATCCTTCCATATAACCCATCACTCCACTTTGCACTTGAGTATTTCTCGTGCAACTTCCCGATCGTCAAAGGGGGTTTTAATCCCATTAATTTCCTGATAATTTTCATGCCCCTTGCCCGCAATGAGCACAAGGTCGCCCGCTCGCGCTTTTGCAATGGCCTTTTCAATTGCCCGTCGGCGATTGGGTTCAACGATGTGCGGGGCATCGCCCAGGCCGGGCAAAATATCGGCAATGATGGCATCGGGGTCTTCAGTACGTGGATTATCTGATGTTACCACAGACAGATCGGCCAACCGCGCAGATAGGTCGCCCATTACAGGGCGCTTGCCCTTGTCGCGATCCCCGCCGCACCCAAATACGCAAATCAATTGCCCGCGGGCAAATGCGCGTGCGGTTTGAAGCACATTTTTCAGTCCGTCTGGCGCGTGTGCATAATCGACATATACCCCAAAATTTTGCCCGCAATCAATGCCTTCAAAACGACCTGGAATCCGAATCTCGCGCAAAGCATCTGCGATGATGTCAGGTTCGATCTCCAATGCGAGGCCAGCAGTGACAGCCGCAGTGGCATTGTACAATTGAAAATCGCCCCGAAGTGCCAGTTCCAGGTCCATCTGTCCGTGTGGTGTTTGCAAGCAAAGTCGTGTACCGTCCTGTGAAGTGCTACCCTCCAAAATGCGCACTGTCGCATCTTCTGCGCGCCCATAGCGCAACAAGTGTGCCGAACATTTTTGCATCAATATTTTCGATGCCGCGTCGTCTGTATTGACGACTGCGTAAGCATCCGACCTGAGATTGTCAAAGAGCCGTGCCTTAGCAGCCAAATAGGCGTCGGGCGTGTTGTGATAATCCAGATGATCGCGCGTCAAGTTGGTAAATACCGCAACTTCGTAATCAATGCCCAACACGCGGTTTTGCGCCAGCCCGTGTGATGTCACTTCCATCGCAGCTGCCCGGCAGCCCGCATCGACCATTGCGCGAAACATGCGGTGTAAGTCGTGTGCCTGCGGCGTAGAATTGTGCGATATTTCGCGTGTTGTGCCGAGGTCATGTTCAATAGTTCCAATCAAACCCGGTGCAAAACCAGCCGCATCGAGCACCGCGCGAATGAGATAAACGGTCGATGTTTTGCCATTGGTGCCCGTCACACCGATCATCTTCAACTGTTCACTCGGCTTGCTGTAAAAACGACGGGCAATGTGTGCAAGTGCGCGGTGCGTGTTGGCCGTTTGAACAAAAGCCGTATTTCCCAAATCGACATCGCGTTCGGCAATAACGGCTCGGGCACCCGCCTGAATCGCCTGAAAAATAAATGGATGTCGATCTGCAATGTCGCCATCGCCACTGAGCGCGACAAATACATCGCCTTCTTTGACGCGCCCCGAATGGGTTGCGATACCTCCAAGATCGGGGTTATTCCCACGCATCCTCACGACATCTGGCACGTCGGATAGCAATTCTCGCAGGCGCATATCTCAGCTTTCTCGTTTGCATTCGACCGTGCACACTGTTCCCGGTTTTACGGGTAATCCCGGTTCGGGCGACTGTGCGATCACCCGCCCACTACCCGAAATTTTGATCTGAAACCCCAGCTGTGTCACAGTTGCAACTGCCTGCCGCACGGGTACTCCGCGCAAATCGGGCATGTAAAGCGACTCTGAACCTTTGACCTCTGTGCGGTGATCGGGGGTGGCGATTGGTGCAGAAGCCAAAAACAACGAGACATTATTTTCTTCAATGTCGATATGCTGTCCAACAACGCGGTCCCCTTCACCCGCAATTTGATAGGTCATTCCCAGGCGTTTCAAAGCATCTGTTGCAGCTTTGCGCGAAAGGCCCACCAGATGGATGTCGGCGCGTGGAGGCGGAGGCGGCTGTTCATCGAGCAAAGGAGCACTGTGGCGCAGAGGGGTTTGCCGCAGGCTCAAAATTCGCTTTACAATGTTGCGAAATACAGGTGCGGCAACCTGACTGGCATAGTGGACCTTTTGGGGGCTATCTATGGCCACCAGGCACAGCAGTTCAGGGCGCTCGACGGGTAAAAATCCCACAAAAGACGGAATGTAGCGATTGGGATCGTATCCGGGTTGTCCTTCTTTCACTTGTTGTGCTGTTCCGGTTTTTCCCGCGACCCGATAACCGGGTATGCGCGCATTTTTACCTGTGCCGTGGCTGACAACGCCCTCGAGGAAACTGGTAAGTGTACGCGCTGTTTCGGGCGATATCACCCGTCGAATTGGTCTGGGCGATCCTTCGGCCGTTGTAGAATCTTTGCGAGAAGCTTTTAAAAAAATACGCGGCGTCATCAAGCGCCCCCCATTGGCTATCGCGCCATAAGCAGTGGCGACCTGAAGGGCGGTCACGGCGATCTCTTGCCCAATAGAAATGGTTTCGAGAGATCGGGCAGACCACGCATCTGGATGCCGAAGTTGACCGCCGACTTCGCCCGGTAAATCCACGCCTGTTTTGGAGCCAAAGCCAAACAAGCGCATCTGGCGAAATAAGGGACCTTTTTTTACTTTACGTGCAATTTTAGCCGTGCCAATATTGCTCGATTCTTCCATCACCTCTCGGACGGTCAGCCAGCCACTGGGATGTGAATCTCGAAGTACCTTGCCGCCAGCAATACGCATTCTGCCGTTTTCACAGAAAATTTTATCTTCCGGCTCAACCAAACCGGCTTCAAGCGCGGCGGCAAATGCCGCAATCTTAAAGGTAGAACCCGGCTCGAACTGATCGGTCGCCGCCCGATTGCGCCGTATCCAGAGTTCTGATTTTGAAAAATCATTTGGATCATAAAAAGGCGCGTTTGCCAGTGCTAAAATTTCGCCCGTATGGGGCATCATCACAATGGCAACGCCGCTTTTGGCATTGAATTTCTGCATGCCTTTTAGCAACTCTTCTTCCGCAATGGCCTGATAATCGACATCGATGGTGAGGGTGATATCATCGCCATTTTTTGGCCTCTGTCGAACTGCGCCGAGCGTGCTGAGCATTTGACCTCGCGCATCAACGCGTGCGGATAATTCACCTGGTTCACCTCTCAAGATTGGATCAAAAGCGCGTTCAATCCCTTCAATTCCCAGGCCATCGGTATCGGTATATCCCAATACCTGACCCGCCAGAGTCCCCATGGGATAATTGCGCCGCATCTCGACAATGCGCCCGATCCCTTCTGGCAATCCGGTAGGTGCATCAATGACCTGACGGGCGAGCCATACGAAGGAGCGCGATCGATCGACCTTTTTCAGGAGAGCTGCTTCATCGTGCCCAGATTGTCGAGAAAACCGAACGGCGAGTGCGCGCAGGCTGTCCTTATCGGATATTTGATTGAGAAAGAACGATTGGGATTCGAAGTTTGTCGCCATTACTCGGCCGCGCCGGTCAAAAATGTGTCCTCTTTCTGCCAGTAGAACCCGCTTCTTAACATGCTGACTGCGCGCCTGATCTGTGTATGCCTCTACTGACCAGACTTGTAGAGAAACCAGTCGAAACGCCAAAAGTAGCGCGAATCCCATACCGAAAAGCGCGATTATTCTTAAGCGATTATTCATTATCGACTCAAATATAAATTTTTCGGTGGATCACTTGGGAACACCATCCCCAATTCTCGAACGGCAATATCGCGAATGCGATTGCTCTGCTTCAAACTCGCTGTGCGTGCCAGGAGTCGCTCTTGCTGATGCAAAAGGGTTTTTTTTTCTGCTCGCAGCCGATCAATTTCACGCCCCTGATTCAGGGTTTGTACATGTCCAGACATATAAACCAGCAATCCCGCAACGAGGAGAATGACCGATAAAAAACCAGAACGATAAATCCCCCAGGGTGGGCGCGGTTCCGAAGTCACGACAGAGGTCCTCGATGGCATAACCAGGGCTGAGCGGAAACACCGAGACGTTGCGCCAAGCGAAGTGTTGCGCTGCGTGCCCGTGGATTTTGGGCGATTTCCGCCTGATTTGGTCGAATGACTCGCTTTCTCGGCAAGGTCAATACGGGCAAGCGATCACAGGCACATAAGGGCAGATCCACAGGCCCGATACAATCGCGCACGCCCAGTTCAAAAACCCGTTTGACAGCGCGGTGTTCCAGCGAATGATAAGACAAAACGCCAATGCGCCCACCGGGTTTGAGCAGATCAATAGCTGTTTGGAGCGCGTCTTCAAGGTGTGTCAATTCGTCGTTCACTTCAATGCGAAGTGCCTGAAATACTCGCGCAAGGGTCTTTTGTTTTCGAGGCCCATAGCTGTGCCGCACAATTATATCGGCCAGGTCGTCCGTATAATTAAGAGGTCTGTTTTCGCAGATTGCTCGGGCAATGCGGGCAGCAGCGCGTTCTTCACCATAAGTTTTGATGATGCGGGTCAAATTTTTCTGCGAATACGAATTGACCACCTCGTGGGCCGTGCATTTTGCATCGGGTCCCATACGCATATCGAGCGCACCGCGTTGCTGAAAACTGAACCCTCGGTCGGCATTGTCAATCTGGTGAGATGAGAGACCCAGATCAAATAAAATGCCCGTGATTGTCGCAAGGTCCTGTTCTGCCAAAATGTGTCGGAGATTCCAAAACGGTGCTTGCACTGTATAAACCCGATCTTTGAATGGAGTCAGACGTTTTGTCGCGACTTCGATGGCTTTGGGATCGCGGTCAATGCCGATCAATTTGCCATCAGGTCCCAGATGCTTGAGCACAATTTCAGCGTGTCCACCTCCGCCCAAAGTCGCATCGACATAAATTCCATTGGGGTCGGTTATGAGACTTTTTGACACATCTGGCCCCAAGATCGGAATGTGATACTCTGGGGCCTTTTTGTGCATAATTTATTGTTTTTAATTTGATTATCTATGATTGGAATATTTATTCTGAATATTTATTCTGAATATTGGAATATTCTTTACCGTCCTAATATTTCTCCTAAGGCTTCCATATCGACGTCATTTTGAGCTTCGTTATACTGATCGGGATCCCAAATTTCAATACAATCAACAACGCCTGTCAGCGTTGCGCGATCTGTAATACCGACCGAATCCAGACGCTTTCGGGGGATCAATGCACGTCCCTGGCGGTCGAGTTTTACCTCAGATGCACGCCCTGCCATTGCTCTAACTAATTGTCTTGACTGGACTTGTGAGTATCCCATGTTACGGAGTCGATCAATGAGCCGCCGCCATCCATCGGGGTCAAACGCGGCCAAACAACCATCAAACCACTGCGTGACGATAATTGAAGTAACGCCATTGGGTAGCGCGTTCCGAAACGCTGCGGGAACGATTAAGCGACCTTTGGTATCGATAGGGATATTTTCAAAGTCCCCATAAAACTGTGGACGGTTATCGGACATCTGGGAAGCCTGAGGGAGATAAATTATTATTTTACAAAGTGATATGCTAAAAATCACAATCCACCACAATCCACCACAATATGACACTTGGCTTAACTTAGTAATTCGCGTTTCAAAAGTCAATTGTTTTATATAGAAAAAATAAGTTATTTATATGTACGTGTTATTACAGGATATTTTGAAGGTGTTACGTAAGGGCCGCCGTGCGATTCCCCTGGAACTCTATTATGAAAAAACTGCTCCTCTGGTGCCTTTTGCTCAGTGCGGTTGGATGCGCGATCGCTTCATCGCCAAAGCTATCGGATAAGAAATTTATCGAGCTATTTTCAGATGCTATGGAACTTCATCGCCATTATGTACACGCGCCCGATTCGCTGCTGGTAGAACGAAAAAAATTGTTCAAACGCCATGGTGTTACACAAGCCGATATTGAGAAATTTCTCAAAGATTGTCGAGATCATCCTGAAAAATGGGATGCGCTTATTGTCCTGATTCAGCAGCGATTTGGCGAGAACGCAGAGCGTGAGATGAAAGCATTTCAAAAGACTAGAAACAAGGGTGAGAAGTGAGACGTAAAACGTGAAAGGCTGGGGACTGGAGGCTGGGTGGGCTGCTGTTTGGAAATAAAAAATCCCCCACATTTTTTTGCGGGGGATTTTGTCGTTCAATCTCTGGTATATCTAAGGAGCTTTAGTTTCCAAACCATCCGGAAATGCGCCCGATATCGTTGAAGGTTACGTAAATAACCAGGAAGAGCAAAAATGCAAATCCGGCTTGCTGAAGCCAGGCTTTGTGTCGCGCAGATAAATCTCGGCGAATAATGCCTTCTATCGTGAGAATGGTGAGATGGCCGCCGTCGAGCATGGGAATGGGCAGCAGGTTGAGCACGCCCAGGTTAATGCTGAGCATGGCCATAAACCACAGCAGATAGGAAAAACCGCGCTCAGCACTTTGTCCCACCATCTGGAAAATTCCCACAGGTCCGGCCAGAGCACTGCTGGATTGTTGTCCTATGACCAGGTCTTTGACAAATCCAAAAATAGCCGTTGACAAAATGATGGTTTCTGATGCGCTGCGGCGCACGGCTTTAAAAAAGGGAATGGGGTTGCGTTTGGAGGCCGAATCAATGCCAATGCGGCCTACGGTTTCGCCATTAAAAGTTTGAGAAGAGGGAATAATCTGCGCCGTCATCTCTTCGCCATTGCGCTGCCAGGTCAAAGAGATTTCCACACCGGGTTGCGCAGAAATCTCGCGGCTCATCTCCCACCACATCGTCACCGGGACACCATTGACCGATGTAATTACATCGCCCGGTTGCAGGTCAATTTCTGCGGCTGGCATTCCGGGCATTGCGGCTCCAACCTCTGTGGTCATATAATATCCCAGTCCCAGGCCTTCGCGAGGGGGGGAGGTCAAATCGACAGAAATCGTCAATCGCTCAGTCCTGTCTGTTTGGTAGGCAGGTGTGCGTTCAATTTCAACGGGCACGACGTCACCGGCGTGAAGGAGAAACGCATCTGACATTTCTTCCCAGTCATTTATCGCTGTATTTCCAACGGTCAAAATGCGGTCTCCAGGCCTTAGCCCAGCCGTATAGAAGGGCGAGTCTGTCTTAACTTCACCCACGCGTGAATCGTCCAAAAAAGCGTATTCACCTGCCGCCATACGCAGAATGAGCAATAGTAAAAAGCCCAAAAAAAAGTTCATTGCCGGACCGGCAACCATCACTGCCATCTGAATCCATCGCGGCTTGGACTGAAATTCCCAGGGCTTTCCCTTGCCTTCTTCGTGACCGAAATCGGCCATGCCAGCGACTTTGACATATCCCCCTAATGGCAACCACGAAAGGCAGTATTCGGTCTCACCAATTTGCACACCCACGGCTTTGGGCGGGTATCCCAGTGAAAAGGCTTCAACCCTGATGCCCGATTTTTTAGCCACCAAAAAATGCCCAAGTTCGTGAACAAAAACCAGCACGCCTAAAACAAAAAAGAAGTAGAGAAGATCGACGATCACGGGAAACCTCATTTCTATGATTCAAGTGAACAAATCAGCTCATTTGCGCGGTCTCGTCCCCAGCGGTCCGCATCAAAAATCGCCTCGAGGGTATCTTCGTATGCCTCGTGCTCATCAAGAGCTTGTGCAATCACACGAGGGATATCGAGAAATCCGATGCGGCCATCGAGAAAAGCATACACGGCGACTTCATTGGCAGCATTGAGTACAGCGGGCGCAGTTCCGCCCTGTTCTACGGCCTGATATGCCAATTGAAGACAGGGAAATCGCTCTGTATCGGGCTGAAAAAAACTCAATGTGCCGACCTTTGTCAGATCCAGGGGTTCAACCTGTGTGGGCAGCTTTTCGGGATGCACCAGGGCCTGCTGAATTGGCAACTGCATATCGGGTGTACTCAGGTGCGCCATCATGCTGCCATCCACGTATTCGATAAGACAATGCACAATAGACTGCCGATGAATAATCACATCAATTTTCGAGACTGGCAAATCGAGAAACCATTGTGCTTCGATCACTTCAAAGCCTTTATTCATCAATGTAGCCGAGTCAATCGTAATTTTTGGCCCCATCTGCCAGGTGGGATGGTTGAGTGCCTGATCGCGTGAAACACTCGCCATTTGTTTTTGCGTATAGTCAAAAAAGGGACCGCCCGAGGCGGGCAGTAAAATGCGTTTGACCTCTTCTCGATTCGTCTCTTGTAATGATTGCCACAGCGGCGTTGTCTCACTGTCAATCGGCAATAATGTGGCACCCGTCTGTTTGGCCCAGGCAGTTACCAGATGCCCGGCGACAACCAGCGTCTCTTTGTTGGCAATTGCCACATCTTTGCCCGCGCGCACAGCAGATAGCGTAGGGCGCAGCCCCACGCCTGCCGCCAGGCCGTTAATTATCAGGTCGGCATCGGGATCGACTGATAGGTCCTGTAAGCCCGCGCTGCCTTCGAGTACTTCAATGCCCAGTGGGGCAAGACGCGCCTGCACCTCTTTTGCCCCCTGGGCAATACAAACGCGCTTAGGGCGCCAGTGCTCGGCTTGTTTACACAGCAACTCGGCATTGCTTCCGGCACATAAACTCACCAGTTCAAATCGGTTGGGTAGGCTATTCAGAACACGCAGTGTGTTTGTACCGATAGAGCCTGTGGATCCGAGAAGGGCAACGCGTTTTATCATAAAATTCAGTTGTCAGTTGTAATACTTTTTGGTATGGGAAACTGGCTACTGGCTACTGGCTATTAGTTGAAAATAAATATAAACAAGCGGAAAAACAAAAAAAACACTGTCAAAGCGATCCAGCACGCCACCGTGCCCGGGGATCAAGTCCGATGTATCTTTGACGTCCATATCGCGTTTGATCATGGATTCAACGAGGTCCCCCAAAGATGCCCCAATGCCAATGAGAAGGCCGAGTATGAGGCTTTGGGTTATATTAAATAACTCAAGTACCTGCGCGCCAAGTCCTATGACGAGAAGAGCAGATAGAAGACCACCGATGAATCCGGCTTCAGTCTTTGCCGCGCTGATGGAGGGAAAGGGGTGCCATCGACCAAACCACCGTCCAAAAAAATAGGCCATCGTATCATTGGCCCAAATCCCCAGTAAGATGAGAACAGCAAGTTCTGACGCACCAAAGGGCAATGAGTTTCTCACTATGAGAACAAAACTGCCCAAAAAACCGACGTAAAGCACACCTAAAAGTGTGCCTCCAGCATTGAGCATGCGATAGCCTGTGGTGTCTCGAAACAGAGCTACGCTAAACATCAAAAGCAATAATACGAGAAAAAAAAATGCGAAAGCATTTGGCCCAATGACAAATGCCACAGCACACCAGGAGAGGGATATAACAATGCCAAATCCCGTCCAGGGTTGCAGCCCTTTTTGAGATAGCAGGCGATAAAATTCCCAGGTGCCTATAGAGACCACACCACACCACATTACAAATAGCCAATAGTCACCCAACCAGAATAGCACCACTAAAACTGGACCAAAAACAGCGGCTGCCAACACGCGCTGAATTAGATTGGACTTTGCCACAAGTCCTCCGAAGACCCATTGGTTTCGCTTGCGAGCGTTTCATCGCGCAATTGAAGTCCTGTTTTGCCAAACCGACGTTCTCGGTTTTGATAACTGTGGATGGCTTCGTAGAGGTGCTCGCGCTTAAAATCGGGCCACAGTACATCTGTAAACCAGAACTCGGTGTAAGCACACTGCCAGAGCATGAAATTACTCAAGCGAACTTCGCCGCTGGTACGGATTAACAAATCGGGGTCGGGCAAATTACCTGTATAAAGGCGTTGGGAAAATAAATCGGCATCAATCGCGTCTGTTGAAATGCGTCCCTGTGCGACATCGACAGCAATGCTTTGCACGGCTTGAAGAATATCGTTTTTACCGTCGTAGCTCAACGCGAGATTAAGCGTAAGCCCCGTGTTGTTAGCTGTTTTGCGAATGGCATTTTTAAGTGCTTTACGCGAGTGCTTGACCAGCCGTTCCGTATCGCCCGTTGCAATGAGGCGCACGTTGTTTTCTTGCAACTCATTGAGTTCTTCGTGCGAACAGTCGCGCAACAATTGCATCAGTGATAACACTTCTGACCAGGGCCGGCGCCAATTGTCTGTACCAAAGGTGAACAGGGTGAGAATGTCTATTTCGAGTTCGCCACAGGCACGCACAATATCGCGCACGGTTTCGCGGGCAGACCGATGCCCATCTGTGCGGCGCAAATCTCGCAGTTGCGCCCACCGTCCATTGCCATCCATTATTATTGCTATGTGCGACGGCAGGTTGCCTCGCATTTTCAGCCTATCTTGAAGCTGATTACAACCGCGAGAGTGGTTCATGTGTGTGTCTTCCATATTATTAACGATGAAAAATTCAACTTGCCCGCCCAAATGCAGATAAAATATGATTAAAAATGTTGTGAAATTTTAACAGTTTAATTTATTAAAGTCAAGCGAGAAGCGAGAAACTTATTATGACAAAGCCAGATCTGAAACGTCGCCTTCGCGCCGAGCGTATCCAAATGCCCGAACGAGCTGTTCGCGAGAAGAGTTTGCGTATTTATCGCCGGTTGATCGATATGCCAGCATACCAACTTGCACGGTGCATTGCCTGTTATGTGTCGATAAAAAATGAAGTGGATACAAGAACAGTGATCCAAAAAGCAATCGGCAGCGGCAAGCAGGTGGGAGTACCTGTTACACGGGCAGATAGAGGCATGGATTTTCAAGCGATTGCGGGATTGAACGATCTGCGGCCTGTACATTATGGCTTGCGCGAACCGGTTCCAAATCCCAAAATGGTACTGTTACCTCATACTATTGACCTGATCCTCATTCCCGGCATCGCTTTTGATCGCCTGGGCCATCGGATTGGATCGGGTGGTGGATATTATGACCGTTTTTTGGTACGGACTGAAGCAGTTCGAATCGGTTTATCTTATGGTTTTCAGATCATAGATCGCGTGCCTGCCGAGCCACACGATGTGAAGATGGATTTGATCATAACCGAAAACGAAGTCATCAGAATTTAGCGAAGGGAGAAATCACATGCCTATAATTCTTTCACCTGCACAGGTGCGCGAGATCCTTGCACGACATCAGGCCTGGATAGCGTCCAATGGGACAGAGGGAGCGCGCGCTGATCTGGCCGGTGCAAATCTAAACCGAGCAGAATTGCAAAATGCTGCATTACAACATGCCGATATGCGCGAAGCTATTCTCAGTGGCGCGCAGTTGCGGGGGGCCAATTTATCGGGTGCCAACTTACAGCGCGCGCGTCTTTTGCAGGCCAATTTGCGCGATGCAAACCTCGAAGGTGCTGATCTGAGCGGGGCGTTCTTGCAGAATGCGATCCTCACAAAAGCGAATATGAAAGGCGTGCAGGCATCGCCGGCTGATTTGGAATTGGCAGATCTTAGCGGTGCAAATATGGAAAACGCAAATTTTGAGGAAGCAAAACTGGTGGGGTGTAATTTGCGCGGGGCCAAATGCAAAAATGCGAATTTTTACAAGGCCAATTTGTCAGAGGCCATATTGGTCAAAGTGGATTTCGAAAATGCCATCTTGCGTACAACTGACATCAGAAAATCGGATTTGACCGATGCCAATTTGAAGGGGGCCAACCTGCAAAGTGCTAAGCTCCAGGAGGCCGATCTCGTCAAAGTGGATTTGCGCCAGGCCAATCTCCAGCGCGCCCGCATGCAAAAAACCGATCTCTACAAAGCCCAGTTTGACAATGCCGACATGCGCGGTGCCGATGTTCGGGATGCGGTTGGCTTTTCACAAAAACATCTGGATCTGGTGAGGTGGGATGAGAAGACGAAGTTGAGGGATTGAGAGAGACAGGGACTGGACAGGTAAAAAAAGCAGGTGGTCGGAATACAACCACCTGCTTTTCTGTGTCACTAAAAACGACTTAAATATTACACATCGTAGTAAAGAGCGAATTCGTGTGGATGGGGACGCTGGTTGATGGCGTCAACTTCATTTTCGCGCTTGTATTCGACCCATGTTTCGATCACGTCGTCGGTAAAGACATCTCCCTTGAGCAAGAAGTCGTGATCTGCTTCCAGTGCGTCGAGGGCATCGGACAGTGAACCCGGTGTCTGCGGAATGGATGCCGCTTCTTCGGGTTCGAGGTCGTAGAGGTTTTTGTCGAGTGGTTCCCCCGGGTCAATTTTGTTTTGTATGCCGTCCAGGCCAGCCATCAACATGGCCGCGAAAGCCAGATAGGGATTGGCACTTGGATCTGGACACCGAAATTCGACGCGCTTGGATTTGGGACTTTGAGAATACATTGGGATGCGTACTGCAGCACTGCGATTGCGCTGCGAATAGGCCAGATTGACCGGGGCTTCATACCCGGGCACCAGACGCTTAAACGAGTTGGTGGTCGGGTTGGTCAATGCAATCAGTGCATCGGCATGTTTGAGAATGCCACCGATATAGTGCAGAGCCATTTCGCTCAGGCCCGCGTATCCCGATCCGGCAAAGAGGGGGTCATCGCCATTCCAAAGGCTTTGATGCGTGTGCATGCCCGTGCCATTGTCTTCAAAAAGGGGTTTGGGCATAAAGGTGGCGGTTTTACCGTGTTTGAGCGCCACGTTTTTTACAATGTATTTATACCATGCCATTCGGTCAGCGCATGTGACCATTGGACAGAACTTAATGTCGATCTCGCCCTGACCGCCAGTTGCCACTTCGTGGTGGTGAACTTCAATATCAATGCCAACGCTTTCCATTGTCAGCACCATTTCCGTGCGTATATTTTGCAGCGTGTCGTGGGGGGGCACGGGGAAGTAGCCTTCTTTATGGCGGGGTTTGTAACCCAGGTTGGGGCCTTCATCTCTGCCGGAATTCCAGTAGCCTTCAATTGAATCCACGCTGTGAAAGGCGTGGTTTGACCCTTCGCCGAAGCGCACGTCGTCAAAAACAAAAAATTCGGCTTCTGGACCAAAGAATGCCGTATCGCCAATGCCCGTGGATTGCAAATAGGCTTCGGCTTTTTGGGCGACCGAACGCGGGTCGCGCGAATAGCCGCTTTTGGTGATGGGATCGGCAATATTACAAATCATTACGAGCGTGGGTTCTTCGAGGAAAGGATCGATAAACGCCGTGGCGGGATCGGGCATGACGAGCATGTCCGATTCGTCGATGGCCTGCCAGCCGCGAATACTGGATCCGTCAAAGCCGAGTCCATCTTCAAAGGTTTCTTCTTCGATTTCGGAGGCCATAATAGTAAAATGCTGCCAGTGACCGGGAAAATCGGTAAAGCGCATATCGACAACTTTAATGCCCTGATCTGCGATTATTGCAAGAACGTCTTGTGGCGTTTGGGCCATATTCTGCTCCTTTCATTGTGAGAAAAGTGGCCTGTATTGAAAAATGAAAGGATCGGCAGTGTTTGCCGACCCGAAATATCGGCAGGAAATATAGATGGTGTTTGTTTCAGCGTGATTTCTCATGTATTAAATATGTGTTACACAGTCGGGCGATGATGCCCCTAAGACAAGATCCAATTATAGACAAATGATAAAAAAACAAGGTTCAATTATAAACATTTCTCTATAAGTTGCAAGACAATTTTTTTACTGAGAAAGCGGTTGCCTTTCAATGGGACATGCTCTACATTTTCCGAAGATGAGACGCAACGTCGTGTTGTCTCCATTTATTACCCTCTTCAGGAGGATTGTTTATGTCGCGATTAAAGTCTTATAGATTGCTTGCTGTCCTGGTCATTGTTTTTATTGGATGGGGACAGGCCGATGCCCGTCCAGCGCGGGTAGATCAGATACCCAATGGTCGTGCGCTCGGGTGCGCTTCGTGCCATGTGAACCCAGGCGGAGGTGGGCCTCGCACGCCTTTTGGTATGGCTATCGAGAACAATTATCTCATGCCGAGTGGTCGCACTGGCGTCGTTCAATGGAATGCCATGCTCGCAATGCTCGACTCAGATGGCGATGGCGTGTCCAATGGTCAGGAATTGGGTGATCCGGATGGCGATGGTATGACAGATGCGAGCATTCAGGTGACAAATCCCGGCGATCCCAATAGTTTTGTACAACAGCAACCTATTATGCCTGCCTTGACTTCGTTTGTGATTGGCGGTGTGACGCTTCAGGAAGATGTGAAGAATCCGCCCGTGCCGAGTGGGATGCAGCAGTTTGAGATTACATTTAATGTCCCTTTAGAGGGGGTAACGCCTAACCCAGCAGGGGGGATCAATATTGAAAATGTGGGGGTTGTCACCTCATTTCCAATTGGATTGTTTGCAATTGCACCAGATACCAGCGATCCCATGAAACTGAAGGGCAGCGTTAATTTGCCCGAGGGAACGACCTATCAGGTGCTTATTGGCATTTCGGATTTCGAGTCGATTCCAAATATTTCTGAACTACATCAGTATTTTTTGGGCACAGTGGAACTTTCAGATGCCGTTGTTTCCGGCGTGGGTATTTTGCCCGAGGGTGTTACGTTGTCCGATACACCTGGTGTAGCGGTGCTGATTGATTCTGAATTATATTCAAAAGCTCTGACGGAAAGTGATGGAACTGACCCGTTCGAGCGTGCCATTGTTCGCGTTGCCAATCTCAGTGTATTGGAATCCTTCCCAGAACAACTGGCGTTTGAGTTGAAACATGTGCCGGATGGGTCTTATGCACTGGCTCTGAATCAAGAGGTTATGGATGCACAGGGAAACACGGTTGTGTTAGGTGCTTTTGTGGGAATTAATATAATGGGAGGGGTTGATCCCTCGACACTGATTCAGGTTGTCGATGGTGCCAGTGTAACTGATTTACAGGTCATGCTGCAAACGGAGCTGGAACCCGTTGACATTCGAGAGGTGAGCGTTCAAAGTGTAGATGTGGAAAATAATTCGTTTTTCATTCAACGCAATGATCAGCAGGTGCGCGTGGATGTCTCACAGGCTCTGATGATTACCCTCGATCAGACGAATGTTGAGGATATTATCTCAATATTTTTTTCTGGCAATGTTGAGGATCTCGCCAAACTTTTTTTCCCTATTACCGATCTGATGGCGGGTGATACTGTTTCCTTTCTCGGAGTTCCTCTTTCCGAGACCGCAATTCAAGCTTTAATCGTGATACGCCAGGCACCTTCTCAGACACCCAGCGCTGACCTGGATAGTGACGGGGATGTCGATTTCTCCGATTTCTTGCTCTTTGTCGCTGCTTTCGGCACGAGCGAGGGGGGACCGGGATACAATGCTGCTGCTGATTTGGACGGGGATGGTACAGTCGCATTTTCAGACTTTTTGATATTTGCCAATGCTTTTGGCAAGCCCGTGGGTTGAAATTAAAAAATAAGCATGTCTGAGATCGGAAACGGGTTGGTCAGATAAGTCGGCCAGCCCGTTTTTTGATGGGGCTTGACAATCGGTGGGTCTTCCTATATCATAACTAAACTGTTTCGCATATTCGGTTTGTATCAATGCGGATAGGCTATTTTTTTCTGTTCTTCCAGGTGAAGAGAGACGCGCAATGACCGAACTGACACCTCGGGAAAAAGCAATTCTCGACATTTTGATTGGCACTTATGTCACGACAGGCGAGCCGGTGGGGTCGCGCACAGTTTCCAAGATGGATTTGGGACTCAGCGCGGCAACTATTCGCAACTCGATGGCCGATCTCGAAGAAAAAGGCTATTTGTATCAGCCTCATACTTCGGCGGGTAGAGTGCCGAGCGATAAGGGGTATCGGTACTATGTCGATATGTTGATGAATCGGGAGGAACTCGCCGAGGCTGCACAGCGGTCTATTCGGGATAGTGTTGAGCGTTTGCGAGAGGGCAACGCCGACGATTTACTGGTACAAGTGTCCAGAGTTTTGGCCGATGTATCGCACAATCTGGGCATTGCACTTGGACCCCAATTCACCCAGGGCATTTTTGAGCGTTTAGAAATGCTTAAATTGAGCGAGTCCAAGCTGCTGATGGTGATGACCATTCGGTCTGGACTGGTCAAGACTATGGTTGTCGAAATCGACTCAGAAATTGAAGAGGATGAGTTGAAAGAAACGCGGCGGGTGGTCAACCAGCGGCTTTCTGGGCTTACGATAGGCGAGATTATGGCATCTGTTAAAGAACGGCTTGCGTCTGCATCGTCCGGGTCTCCCAAGCTGTTGCGTTTGCTTGCCAATAGTGCCGATCATCTATTCAGATTTCCGAGCAGTGCCGATCTGCATATGGATGGCACGCGCAACTTTTTTGGTCAGCCCGATTTTTCCAGTGAACGCCTGGCCGGGCTGATTGGCATGCTGGAAGCTCGTGAATACGTGGCGCATTTGTTGAGTGACCGCACGCGCGATGCGGGTATTTCTATCACGATTGGCGATGAACACGAATCGCCTGCGCTCAAGGATTGCAGTTTGCTGACTTCTACGTATTCGGTGGGCAATGTGTCGGGTGTTATTGGAATTATTGGGCCAACGCGATTGCCCTATGGACGGCTCGTTCCCCTGGTGCAGTATATGGCAAATCTGACAGAAGAGATGTTGGATCGCAGATAATCGACGTGCTCCCACGACTAAAGTCGCAGGATTCCGGAGGTAGCCCTTAAACTTCAGGGACTACTTTTCGAGAACTTGCGGCTTTGCAGACCGTATGGCGATTAAGCCAAGACTGCGGGGTGCGCCGGACACCCACTACTGGGATAACCCAGATACCTGTCAATACAGACAGGTCATTATATTCAAACCACCTTATATTTGTGGCTTGACCATACAGATTTTACCTGCACTGGAGATAGGGTATTTCGTGCAGAACTTCTGGAATCTGTGAATAGTAGGATATTCACATTTTTGCGGTGTGTCAATCATTTTAATCGTCGCATTCATGACCGCGTGCTCGCGTGCTCGCACATTCATCCTCGCGCTTTCATCAGGGGTCTCCTGCGACATTTTTTGAGGAGTTGTTGAAAAATCATGGCGCATAAGAAAGAAAAAAAAGAAGAACCACCGTTGGAAGAAGAAGTTGTGGAAGTTGAAGATACAGATGTGGAGGAGGTAGAGTCAGAGGTGGCGAAAGATGAAGTTAATGGTGAGGCCGATCAGTTGGAGGAGCCAAAGGAGAAGATAGAGGCTACCCCATTATTTTTGGCCCGCGAAGAAGCCGAAATGTACAAAGATCGGTGGATACGCCTCGCCGCTGAGTTTGAAAATTACAAAAAACGCAGGGCGCGAGAATTTGAGACTCTTGTACAATCTGCCAGCGAAGATGTGATTCGCGATTTATTGCCCATTTTAGATGGTGTTGGTCGCGCATTGGCACACAGCGAAAATGGGGATACAGAGTCGGAGGGGTTTCAAGAAGGCATAAAAATGATTATGGAGCAATTTCCTCGCGTGCTCTACAATCGCAATTTGAAAGAAATTGAGACGATTGGCAAACCATTTGATCCTACTGTGCATGAAGCATTGATGCAAATGCCATCGGAAATTCACGATGCCGGTATTGTCTCAGATGAGATTGAAAAAGGATATAGCCTGGGCGATAAGGTGTTGCGTCCGGCCAAAGTGGTGGTAAGCCAGGGCAAACCCACACAGGAGACCCCGGAAGGGGGCGAGGAAGCAGACAAAAGTTAGACTATGAACAGGGTCGCAACTGTGCGGCTCTTTTTACATGTTTGTCGATGGGAAAGGTCAATGGCCAAAAGAGATTATTACGAAATACTGGGGGTGGATCGCGGGGCTTCAGAAGATGAGATTAAGAAGGCTTATCGCAAGCACGCGCTGAAATATCACCCGGATCGCAATAAGGACAATCCACAATCAGAGGAAATGTTCAAAGAAGGCGCCGAGGCTTATGAAGTGCTGATGGATGCACAAAAGCGACAGGCGTATGACCGCTTTGGGCACGAAGGTGTTAGCAGTACCTTCCGGGGCGGTGGCTTTCAGTGGTCAGACTTTTCGCACGCCGGTGATTTTCAAGATATTTTTTCCAATCTGGATGAGATCTTTGGCGGAGGTATCTTTGGCGATTTGTTTGGCCGGCGCAGCCCACGGCGGTCAAATCGCGGTGAGGACTTGAGGATTTCGATTAGTTTGACCTTAGAGGAGATTTCCGAGGGCGCTCAAAAAACCATTCGGCTATCGCGTTTGGAAACCTGTGATACGTGCGGAGGTGCTGGGGCAAAACCGGGAAGTGCGCCCGTAACATGCGATATGTGTGGTGGCGTGGGACAGATTCGGCAGGCCACGCGCTCCCTGTTTGGACAGTTTGTCAATGTCACAACCTGCCCGCAGTGCAATGGCAGTGGGAACGTGGTGCGGGAGCGATGTGGCAGTTGTCAGGGGCAGGGGCGAGTGAAGAAGCAAAAGGATCTTTCGGTCAATATCCCCGCGGGTATTTCCGAAGGCAATTATATTCCGTTGCGGGGGCAGGGCAATGCAGGGCCAAATGGCGGACCAGCGGGCGATTGTATGGTCTTTGTCGAAGAAGAAGAACACGAATATTTTGAAAGACACGGTAACGATATTGTGTACGATTTGCCCATCAGTTTTAGCCAGGCATCTCTGGGGGCAGATATAGAAGTGCCAACCCTGACCGGTCGCGTGAGTATGAAGATCCCTGCGGGTACACAATCGGGGCGAATTTTTAGATTGCGAGGCAAGGGCATTCCCGAATTGGATGGATATCGCACGGGCGATCAACTCGTGCGCGTGGCGGTCTGGACGCCGGCAAAATTGAGCCGGGAGGAAGAGGAGTTGTTTGCCAGGCTTGCCAAATTGGAAAACATACAGCCGCCAGAGGGTGGAAAAGGTTTTTTTGATCGCGTTAGAGAAGCATTTGGAGGGTAGTGTACATTACACGGAAAACAGGCGAGCGGTCCAAATTTTTGTTTGGGCCGCTTTTATATATGGAGGGTTTATGAAACAGGTATTGGGTGTGGTATTATTGTGTCTGATCGCTGGATGCGCTGGCGAGCAGAAGAAGAAAGAGCAGATTGGGACGCGACAAAAATTGGACACGCCAATGGGCGCCTGGTTTATGTATGCAGGGAGCGAGACCGGGCGGCGTGGAGAAGATGATCTGGAGCGAGAAATTACAATTCTCGTGCTCAGCGACAGTACGTATTCACTGGCGGTGATGGAGCCTCATATCCAACGAAATTTTTCGGAAAAAGGGCAGGTGGTTTACGATACGCGCAATGGACAGATTAAGTTTACCGTGCATACTGCTACAGGCGCAGACTTTAGTGGGGCAGAACCTCGAAAGCTGGTTGATGTAGATCCCCTGGTGCCCTGGCAACGCGATCCGGGAACAGAATATGTGATGATGTGGCGATTGGAGCAACAGAGGGATGAGAGCGGCGAAAATATGCGGGATGTGATGGTGCTTTCGGCAGAAGGGCACGAAGAATCGTATTTTGTACGCGTCGAGAATCGGGAAGGAATAGGTGCTATTTTAGACGCACAGATGAAAAGCGGGGATAAGTAATACGAATTCTGGGGGAACGGCCTCATCCCCGCTGCTATCTGCCTTATGCCTATCCAGTAACTTCTTTGGCCAGGTCAACACACCGCACCAAAAATGCGTCATACGCGGCTTTGAACTCAGTGGTGGTTTTTTGAACCGATCCAAATTCGGGCCAGTCACCGGGTTCCATGCCCCGCGTCTGCCAGCCACTCAGATCAATTTGAACTTCGTTCTCGAGAAAATCCCTCAGCGAGGGCGTCAGATCGTAGCCCTTCTGAAAATCGGGCAATTCATAAAGTCGCTGTGCCACGCCGGGTTCGTATTCATGACCGATTGATCCCCTGAGTTCGTCCAGGTCAAAATCGGGTTCTTCTGAGACGAGTTGAACGGCGCGTTGATGATTGGGAAATTCTGTATGGCACATATTTTCGCCCAGTGCGTGAAGCGTGTCATCGGGAACGCGCTTGGACGCGGGCAACACATCCATTGACGCCAAAATCCACTGTGCCTGATCTTCTGGTAAACCGTAGGTGTCCGACAAGTAGGCAACCCATTTGGGGCGATTTTCAGGCGCGTAAAAAATCCAATGTACGCGCCGCGCAATGACCGTTCCCGCTTTTTTTAGATCGGCTTCGAGTTGCACAATTGCCTCTGAAGACTGACCGGCCGCTTCGGCAACTTTTAAGATTACCGGATGATCCAGCGATTTCAAGTGGGCATAAGAACATATTTCAGTCGATTGTTCGACCAATGTCCCTTCGGGTATATCGACTTCCAGATCAGAAGCGAGTTCGGCGAGCAATTCACTGGCGCGATCTTCTGATAATGCGCCGAATAGTTTTTCGGCTTCTACTTCGCGCAAATGGCTTACAAACCGCCCTCCCATATTCGTTTCATAAGTTCTCACCACTTGCTTACCCGCCTGCGCCGCTCTGGCTTTGCCCTCAAATGCATCGATGACGAGTTGCACTTCCTGGGCAACTGTGTAAACGACTGTGTTATTTGTGCCAATGCCTTCGCTGTTGAGTACGGTCGTGATTTTTCGTGCGGCTTCGTGTCCACCGCCGACCTTGAATACGATATTGGGATCCAGGGTTATATTACTGACGCCCAATAATTTGTCATATCCTTTCAAATAATCATCGGCAATGCGATATGCGTTGCGCGCATCTTCAATGCTGGCATCGGCCTGATCTGCGATATTGGGATTGAGTTGAAAACTCACCATGTAGTCTTTTAGTCCCGTGTGCATCGCCAGGGGCCGAAAGATTGAAAGATTGGGCCACAGCGCAATCAGTGTGGCAGCCATTACAATGTCATCGGCATATTTTTCGGGATCGGCCTTCCACTCTTCGTGTCTGGCGATCTCTGATTTGAGTTCATCGTCCAGCGAGGGATCTTCGTCAAATGCTTTGGCAGCCAATACCGGGTTTGTGGAGACCTGACAGAAGCCATAGTGTCGCAAGTACTCCAGACCTCGCGCAAAGTCATTGCCAAATTTACAGACATTTTCACCGATCATTTGCCAATACACACCGCCGCGCATATTGGCTTTGAGCAATTCCAGAAATGATCGGGCGGGATTGCCAGCGTCCAGGTTTGACTCAATCCGCTCGGCCAATAATCCCGAAAGACTATCGGCCAGATTCACGGATTTCATGTCGGCCAAAAAGCCATTTACAACACCTGTGGCGTGATCGCCTTCCAAATTATCGAGCGCGCCCAACACATTGTCGAGTGCTGCGTCTATTTCATCAGCACCATATCCAACAATCTCGGCATCGCGTCCGACAAAATTCATGCCCAGCTGAACCAATGTTCTGCAAATCAAATCGCCAGAGGCCCCGCTATTTGTAATTGCGTCTAAGAGTTCATCTACGCGGCTCTGCAAAGAACCCGCCTGTGGTGAAATCAAAATCCGATCTGCCACAGCAAGGGTTTGTCCGGCATCAAATGCCGCATGCACATCAACACTCATGAACTTCCTCCTCTTTTATGTTTTACGTCTTACCTTTCTCTCACCTCAATCCCAATACATCGCGCATGTCATACATCCCCGGGTCGGCTTCGACGGCAAAGGGGATGGCCCGAATCACGCCGGAGGCGAATGTATCGCGACTTTGAGCGCGATGGACGAGTTCGATGGTTTCTCCAATGCCCCCAAACATGATTGTGTGTTCGCCGACAATATCGCCGGCGCGAATGGCGTGTACGCCGATTTCTTCGCGTGTCCGCGCGCCCGTATCGCCATGGCGACCATATACACCCACCTCTTGCAAGTTGCGATCCAATCCCCTTGCTGCGGCTTCGGCCAGTGCGTAAGCTGTTCCCGAAGGCGCATCGGTTTTAAACCGGTGGTGTGCTTCGACGATTTCTGCATCGTAATCGCCGCCCAGAATGCGCGCGGCTTCTTCTACGAGTTGTACCAGCACCGTTACTCCCACGCTGAAATTGGGCGCAAATACACAGGCGACATTTTTCAGGGCCTGTGTCATGGTCTCTACCTGATCGGGAGACAAACCCGTTGTGCCAATGACCATCGGCACACCAGCACGTCCCGCTATTTCTGCTGCGACAACTGTCGGGTCGGGGGGCGCGGTGAATGCCGTGATTACATCGACATTGTTCGCCATCGCCTCGACCGTATCCACTACTGATATACCTTTGAGAGGAACGCCTATGACTTCGCCAATGTCTTTTCCGATTACGGGATGACCTGCAAATTCGACACCGCCGCCCAAATCCAATCCTTCGGCTTCGAGGGTCAGATGAGATATTCGCTGTCCCATCCGCCCGGCAATACCACAGATACCCACCTTAATCATAATTGCTCCCAAAAAAACTATCAGTAAGCCAGTCCTTCTATTACCGAATCATCGTTCAGGCGTTGCGCCACGTCTGTACCAAAAAATGACGCTACGGGTGCAAATACCTCTGGGCTATTGGCCTGTACTTCGCGGGCAATGCCCAGCACGATATCCAGTCCGGCGCGATTCATTTTTCCCAATGGCTGGCGGCACGGCCCGGCTGGCATGCCCAAAATATTCATCAGGGTTTTTATCGGCAATGGATTGCGCGCCTTGACTTCTGTCACACCATAAGGTGTTTGTTCTTCAGACACAACGCCGACCATCCCAAATAAGGGCTTCAATGCGGCGTGCAGGCGGTCCGCTTCGTCCATATCCCCGCTTTGGAGAGCGTGTACCATTTTTGTCACAGGCCCGGGTGCCACATTGGATATTACGCTGATTACGCCCGCGGCGTCAATCTGGCCGATGGTCATCATGTCAAATGTTTTGTCGTCGTCACCCGACATGATCGAGAACGCATCGCCACAACATTCGCGGGTGCGCGCCATGTTGTCCAAATCGCCTGTGGCCTCTTTTACGGTATTCACATTTTTGTATTCGGAAGACAAGACGCCGAGATCTTCCGGGAGCAATTTCGTGCCGGACCGGCCGGGTATGACATAGGGTATCATGTCCAATTCGGGAAATGCTCGGGCTACGGGTTCGACGTATTCTTTGCGAATCTCCAGAGAACTCGGCCCGTTGTAATAGGGATCGACGAGCAGGATGGAGTCCGCACCCACTTGCGCGGCGTATTCGGCCGCTTTTAAGGTTTTTGCCGTCGAGTTGCTGCCCGCCCCCCCAATGGCACGGCACTGCTCTCTGGCCTGGCTGCACACCACGCGCGTAATCAAACTTTGTTCATCACTGCTCAGGGTTGGACTCTCAGCCGTCGTGCCGCAGGCCAAAAGGCCGTCAATCCCTTCAGAAATCTGAAATGCTACCAGTTTTTCCAGACCGTCCTGGTCCAGGGCCTGGTCAGCAGTCAGGGGTGTGATTAACGCTGTATGACATCCTTCTAACATAAAAACCTCCAGTTTCTGCACTTTGCAAAAAAAAAGCGCCGGCTTCTCAAGGGTATCGCCAGACGCTAAGCACAGCAGAAAATCTCGCGAACAAGAGAGCACTCCACGGAAACCTTTCCCGTGACAGTTCAGCAGATATTATTCACTGAACCAGCCCTGCCCTGCGGCGAAACAGGTCAGGACTTCGGCGAACGATCCCTTTTTGTCGGCACAGTGGAGCAGTATCCCGTTTCGCCTCTTGTGCCGCATACTGATGATCGCTCGCGCCTCTACCCTTGCGGAACGGAAAGGTAGCCAACCCCATTCGGGCTGTCAAGGGTAAAGAGGTGATCTCTACGCTAATTGCTGGAGTTCTTCTATTAATTCATCGTCGATATCCACACCCGACTGTATCCGCATCGCGCGTTCTCTAAACGCGCGTTCGCCCGGGATCAAAATTTCGGTTACGCCTTCTGCGGGCATTGAATTTTTAATGGTGTAGATGACTTCGCCAACGCCCGATTGAAAGATGTCCATTCCCAAGAAAATTGCAGGATCGATAGCCAGCATAAAAATTCCATAATTTTTTCCCATTTCAGGCACGGGTGCAGCATTGAGCAATACGCCAGAAAAGAGTTGAATCATCACACTCAAAGCATATCCTTTGTGTTCGCCAAAGGGCAATGCCCCGCCTGCGCGCGCTTGCTCGGGATCAGTTGTAGGCTTGCCATCTGGTCCCAATGCGCGTCCTGCGGGAATTTCTTTGCCGTCTTTGAGTGCCATCAATATTTCGCCATTGGTAATCGCCGCACACGAAAAATCGACCAGTATCTGGCCTTCTGCTGCGGGAAATCCCGCCGCGATGGGATTTGTTCCAAGCACGGGCTGCTGCCCGCCCCAGGGGACAATGCGCGGGCCTGTGTTGCACATAACCAGTCCGATCAGTCCCGCATCGGCTATCATTGAGGCGTAATAGCCCAGCATCCCACTGTGGCTCGTGTCGCGCGCGCCCACAATGCCCACCCCACTCTGTTTGGCTTTGTCAATTGCGGTGCACGCACACCGATGTGCTACCAGATAGCCCAGATTATCCCGTCCATTGATGAGAGCATAAACCGGCGCATCTTTTTCTACGACCATGGGTGATTGATTACTTTGAGATACGCGCTCGACAATGCCGGGCAAGCGGATCATCCCGTGTGTTGAACGCCCGCGCAATTCGGCTTCAATCAAAATATCTGTCACAATATGCGCGTCAGCCGCGTCGAGTCCGCGATCGGTCAGGATAGACTGGCATAACGCACGCAAATTTTCAACTTTGACGTTCATGAAGATGATGACCTCCTGAAAGGGGATAAGTGTCACAATATCTATTGACAATATATATTCTTGTTGTTACATGAAAAACCGATTGGGCGAGCGCAGAGATATCGCCCCTGCATTCTTTGGGCGGTCACAGAGGCACAGCCCCTACATTTTATTTGAGGACCACAATGTCTGAGCCACAAATTTATACTCTCGACAATGGGATTCGCGTGGTGGCCGAACCCATGCCCGGCGCGCAATCGCTTGTTGTTTCATTTCGTTTTATTTTTGGTGCGAAAGACGATCCCAACGACAGATTGGGCATTACGCGCATTGCAGAAGATGTTCTTTTTAAGGGTACGCCCAGGCATGACGCCCGCGCTATATTTGACGCTTTTGACGGTCTTGGTATAAGGCGCAGTTCTTCGACCTCTGTCGAACATACCTCTTTTTTTGCACAAGTCCTGCCCGACAAATTCAAACCCGCACTTGAACTTTATGCCGAACTTTTTCGCAGTGCGTCTTTTCCCAGTGACCAGGTCGAAATCGCCAAGACCATCACCCTTGAGGAACTCAAACGCATGGAGGACAACCCCATACAACAGGCCATGTATATGACCTATAAGGCGGGGCTTGGCTCACCGATGGGTAGAATCCCCCTCGGCGAACCCGATACAGTATCGGCTATTACACCTGCGGGCGTTCGCCGCCATTGGGATGCACATTGCAGGCCAGCCCATTTGCTCATTGGGGTTGCAGGCGGTCTGGATGCGGAAATTGTGATCGAGACTGTTAGCGATGTTTTTGGCGGGTGGACAGGCGAATCACCGGACAGCGAGGGTGTCCATCCCATTTCTGTTGCCGACCGCAGTGTACATCACGAAAAGCCATCGGAACAAGCCCATATTTGTCTGCTTTCTTGTGGTGTTCCAAGAGGTCACGACCTCTATTACGCTGGACAACTCGCCATCGCCATTCTTTCCGGCGGTGGATCGAGCCGATTATTTACAGAGGTCCGCGAAAAACGCGGCCTGGCGTATAGTGTGTCGGCTTTTTATCAGGCATACCGCGGCGGCGGTCTGATGGCTGTTTATGCAGGTACCACTGCTGATCGCGCTCAGGAGACCCTGGATGTATGTCAATCGGAACTCGCGCGATTGCGCCGCGATGTCACCACTGAAGAACTCATTCGTGCCAAAACAGTGCTCAAGGGACGCCTTTTTACTATTGGCGATTTGCCCGAGGGCCGCGCTGGTGGCGTTATCGAAGACTTATTTCTCGAGGGCCGCGTGCGAACGATTGACGAAATTGCCGCCGGTATTGATGCCGTTACCCTCGGTCAGATTCCGCAATATATTGAAACTTTTCCCCCAACACCTGGTACATTACTGGTTTTGGGGCCTCGACCGCTGGAAAATAAAGAGATAATGTAGCGCATAACGCCACCCAGTTCTCACAGGAGCAATTTATGGCAACGATCGATGCAATACAATATTCGGCACCAACCGATGAAGAGCGCGCTTTTTACGATGAAAATGGATATAAGGTGATCAAAAACGCTATTGAACCCATTGGTCTGGACCGGGTGCGACGGGCTTTTGAACGCCGCGAGTCAGAAATGCTTGTAGAGCGAAAAAAAGAGCTTCGGCTCGGCAAGTTCAGAAATGGCTATGGCAATGGACCGTACGCGCATACTATTCGCCCGGACTTTGACACAGATGAGACCATTCTCGACCTGGCCAATAATCCCAGTGTTATTCCCTATGTCGAAAATATCGTCGGCCCGGATTATCAGGCGATGGAAATGCTCTATCACAATCACCATGCAGGCACTGCCGCCCATACGTCCTGGCACCGAGACTGGCCGCCATGGACGCACCCGCAATATACGCTCAAGATTAAAATTTTTTATTTTATCGACGATCAGACCACAGACATGGGATGTTTTTCATTGGTACCTGGCACACATACAAATCCGGATTATCCGCCCAAAGAAGACTATTCGGGAGATGCTCTGGAAACCATGCCCAATATGAAGAAGATGGCTCTCAATGCCGGCGATGCCGTGCTGTGGAATGTGGTCTGCTGGCATACGGGATGTGCCAATACCAGTGCGATGGATCGGCGCATGGTTATTTATGGCTATATGCCCTTTTTTGTAAAAAAATGGATCGCGAGTCCACCGCCACAAAGCATTGTCGATTGGGCCGATACCCCCCAAAAACGACAACTGATGGGTATCCACTGTGTCGCTGGCAGGCGCAGTTGGGATCGCACTGATGTGCCCTATCTGCCCGAGCACGAAGCGATTGCAATGGCAAAGAGTTTATAAGCTATCAGCTTTTTACGTCTCACCGCTTTCTCCAGGAGCAACTCATGTCTTCACCCTTTTCCACGCATACCCTCGACAATGGTCTCACGCTTGTTTTTGAAACTATTCCGCGCATTCGTTCGGCTGCGCTGGGGTTTTTTGCCCAAACGGGATCGCGCGATGAATCTCCGGCCTTTTTGGGTATTTCACATTTTCTCGAACACATGTGTTTCAAGGGTACGCCCAAGCGCGACTGGCGGCAGCTTTCGCTCGATGTCGATGATTTGGGCGCTATGTGGAATGCCTACACATGGTGGGAGGGCACGGCCTATTTTCACTGGGTGCAAAGTGATCGGGCAACGGATTCTATCGAAATTCTCAGCGATATGATGCGCGCCAATTTGCCATCGGACGAGTTTGATATGGAAAAGAAGGTTATTCTCGAAGAGATTGCGATGTATCACGACCAGCCCGACGCGCTCATTATTGACGATCTCATTCAAGAGGCTTTTGGCGATCATCCCTTAGGGCAGAGTGTGCTGGGCACAGAGGATACTGTGAAGTCCATTACCCGCGATCTGATGGCAGAATATCACCAGCGGCGCTATGGTCCCAATAACCTCACGTTTGTCATTACAGGCGCGTTTGATCGCGATGAAATCATTAGGGCTGTTGAAGCACATTGCGGAGACTGGCAGGTGTCTGATCGCGGGCGCGAGCAATCAATCCCTGCCTTTCACGCTGCAAACCGCGTTGTGCAACGCGATGGTGTGGCGCGCGAACACATTGCGCTCGCGCTTCCCGCGCCGCCGTCATCCGATGATCATGCCGCTACTGCAGATCTGCTTTCTGTTTATTTGGGCGCATCGACCAATAGCCGGCTCTACTGGTCTATTATTCAAGAGGGTCTGGCCGATGAAGCGTCGGCAGAGTATATCAATTTTAGCGATGCCGGGCTTTTTTATGTTTATCTGTCTGTGGATCCGCAAAATGCGTCTCAGGTTCTCGATATTGTGCGGCGCGAAATGGCGGATTTAAAGAACGGTATTGATAGCGACGCGCTCCAACGCGCCAAGACCAAACAGGCTACGGGTATTATTTGCAGCGGTGAAAACGGTCTTTCTCGTTTCTCTCAAATTGTGGGTAGCTTGAGCACTAATACGCCACTCAAAACGCTCGAGGAAGAACGTGCGGAGATCGATGCCGTCACGCCAGAACGCATTGCCGATTATCTCGAACAATATCCTCTCGATGCGGATCCCGCGCTTGTCGCACTCGGTCCGATGGCGAAATTGAATTAAGCCTTTGGATCCAGCGCGTCTCGCAGACCATCGCCGACCAGATTAAACGCCAGTACTGTAAAAAAGATCGCTCCACCGGGAAAGGTGAGTACCCAGGGTGCGCGCACAATCAGTTCGCGTCCTTGACTCAACATTGCGCCCCATTCGGGGATGGGGGGTTGCGCGCCCAGGCCGAGAAAACTCAGTCCTGCAGCGTCGAGGATCGCGGTTGCCAATCCCAATGTCGCCTGGACGATCAATGGGGCGAGGCAATTGGGCAAGACGGCCACGCATAGTATGCGCCAATCGGATGCCCCCAGGGCGCGTGCGGCCATGACGTAATCGGTTTCTCGCACGGTTAAGACGGATGCGCGAATCAGGCGCGCATATTGCGGCACTGCTACAATACCGATGGCCAACATCGCATTTTCCAGGCCGGGTCCCAAAATAGCCACGATGCCGATTGCGAGCAATATGCTCGGGAAGGCGAGTAGCAGATCCATCAGACGCATCAATATTTGATCTATCCATCCTCCCCAATAGCCCGCGACGACCCCAATGCAAGTGCCCAGTACAAGGGCGATCATTACGGCAAATACCCCGACGCGCAGAGAGATCCTCGCACCATAGATGACGCGGCTCAATATGTCTCGGCCAAAGTCATCTGTGCCGAATGGATGTTCGAGCGTTGGGGGTGATAAGCGGTTGTAGAGTGCCTGCGCCATTGGATTGGAGGGGGCGATTAGAGGTGCTGTGAGAGCCAGTAGCAGAAAGCCGCCGATCAATACACTTCCCACAATGGAGAGACGATTTTTACGCAATCGCTGCCAGATCAAAAGCGAGGTGGTTTGCGGTGGTGTTTGTAAGGTGTCCTGGATATGTGACATTGTGTGTCGTTTACTCTTTGCTGTATTTGATCCGTGGGTCCAACCAGGCATATAACAGGTCTGCGATCAAGTTGATTACCACAAAGGTTGTAGCGACGATCAGTACGCCCCCTTGAATTGCTCGAAAATCGCGGGCGTAAACGGAGAGGAGCAACCAGCGCCCGACCCCGGGCCAGGCAAAAATACTTTCGGTTAAGACTGCGCCGCCCAATAGATAACCGAACTGTAAGCTGATTACGGTTAATACGGGGATGAATGCATTTTTCATTGCGTGGCGCAAAATGACGACCCGTTCAGATAAGCCTTTTGCCCAGGCAGTGCGCACATAATCTTCGCGCAGGACTTCCAGCAAGCTCGACCGAGTCATGCGTGCAATAACAGCGGCGGGTACGGTGCCCAGCGTTATACTGGGCAGAATCAAATGCCAGAGTGCGTCGCCAAAACTCGGCAGATCACCTGCGATCAGGCTGTCTATGAGGTAAAATCCAGTCCATGTGGGTATAAATACATGAGAACTGAGTCGTCCGGAGACGGGAAACAACGGTAGGGAGACAGCAAGAGCCAGGATGAGCAATAATCCCAGCCAGAAGATGGGTACCGATACCCCTGCCAGCGATGCCGTCATGCCAATATAATCCCACCAGGTGCCGCGCCGAATCGCGGATGCAATACCTGCACCAATGCCGAGTATGCAGGCAAATACCATGCTTGCGAAGGTCAGTTCCATTGTGGCGGGAAAACGCGCCATTAGTTCGACGGATACCCGTTCGTGCGATTTAATTGATCGCCCCAGATCGCCTTGCATCAGGTCGGATAAATAGCGTCCAAATTGCACATGTAACGGCTGATCCAGGCCCAGATCGCGTCTCAGTGTCGCCAGACTTTCGGCACTTGCCCGTTCGCCCAGCATGATCTGGGCGGGGTCTCCAGGTACGAGATGTACCATAAAAAAAACCAGCACTGTAATGCCCAATAGTGTGGGAATTAGTGCCAGTAATCTTTTGAGTATGTAGATGTGCATGGGTAGTTGTTTTGAAGAGAGAAAAAAGAGTTGAAGCACCCTGGATACGCACAAGCAATATCCGACAAATTTGACCGACGCGCAATATCCATTAGGAAAAGCCCAACGGTTTAGAGGTGGCCGTTGGGCTTTTTGTGTTTGCCAATGCAAGCAATTTTTGAAGGAGTTTTATGGCGATTTATCTATTGTGATCAGAAATAGAGAATGGATGGGTTGCAAAACGAGCCTGGCTCTGACAGTATTCACAGCATCCCTGGGCACGATGAATAACAGCTTGTTTCAGTCTCGCGTTCACGGTTTATGTGTAGGCTGGCTCGATGCCGAGTTCATTCAAAAGCTCTGTCAGAGAAATTTTTCGAATACGTGCCAGTTCGGTAAGATATTTCAGCCGTTCTGTATCATATTTTTCAACCTGATTTGTCAGGTGAAGCAATTCGGCATGTTCAGATTCGGTCAGTGTTTCTGATCGTCTGATAGCAATAAGTTCCCGATATCGATTCTGTAACTCATCGGGCATTCCCCGGTTGATATTTAGGAGCAACTCAGCCTCATTTTTCGACAATTCTGGTGCTGTGCGTCTTGCCTTGAGTGTAAGTACCTGCGCCGTCAAATTTTCCAAATCTATTTGAGGCAATTGCTCAGCAGCTTTGACCAATTCATCAACAGTAAATGTTGCCATTATTAAACTCCATGAGCGATTTTAAGTTATTATTTTTTGTTCCTTTACAAACTATATCATCTGTTGTATCCGTGTGCTATAAGGTCGTGTCTTGAAAAAATTAGAGTAATCTTTCAAGCAATATAGCCCAAATCCAAAAGGGTGTCAACAAACCGTATTACGTGCTACACTATTGTGTTTGTCCCCAAAATGTCTGCCTATACATTGCCTATCCTTCCTCTGATTGGCTTCTGCGCCTATCGCGGCCGAAATGTGCCAGTCCTGTCATTCTCCTGGATTAAGTTTTTGGCGGCATCGTCAACCACGATATCCACATGTCCGTCGCCATTCTAATTGATCACAGTTTTGGAGAGTAGTTCACAGAACGCGCTTGAAGTGCAATATGAAATAGGGATGCAAATATATGTGCATCCCTTTTCTTGTGAGGGCAGATTTTTTAGCAAAGTAACAGACGTTACATATATCTTATCATTCAGGTTGTGACAGATTCAGCGCATCCACTGATTGAAGCTTTGGAATCTTTTTCTTTGGTCGGTTTTTAGCCAAATCGTGATTCCGTTGAAGATTTATCCATAACTCAGGCGTTGTGCCCAGTGCTTGAGAAAATAACCAGGCTGTCTCAAGGGTTACGCCCCGCTTGCCACGGATGATCTCGTTAATCCTCTGAAGTGGCACTTCAATGTGTTTGGCAAATGCCACTTGAGTCATTCCCAGAGGTTTCAGAAATTCTTCCAAAAGGATTTCTCCTGGATGCGTCGGAATACGATTTTCTGGCAGCATGATTGTCTCCAATAGCCTAATGATAGTCCGTTAGCGATACCTGATGCGCAGAATTTTCGGACCAGTGGAAAATATAGTCAATCCTGATTCTTTATCAATGTAAAATTCATATCAGTAAGCTACCCATCACTTTCCTACCCAGTCATTTTACTCAGTGTCCGAATGCGGGCGATGATGATCTCTACGGTTTCTTTTACCGCAGCGAGCAACTCGAAGCGATCTTCCACGCAGACCTCTATGCCGTGATAGCGGTATCTTACGGCATAGTCGGTCAGCCATGTTAGCTTTTCACTGGCGGGAGTGTCGATCTCTTCGAAATGGGTTCGGATGATGGCGGATAGGTCGGATAGGTCGTGGGTGTTTTTGTAATCGGTATCGAGTGCTGAAATCCAGCCTTTTAGGACGTTTTCAAGAGCCTGTTGGGCGTGGAAGCCGATGGCTTCCGGTGCTGAATTTGCTTCTACCAGATCTTCCAGAACGCGGAGTTCACGTTCGGCATTGATGATTCTCTGTCGTATATCGGGCCAGTTGGTCGGTTCCGGGTTGTCATAGATTATTTTTGCGCCATGTATATCGACGCCGTCGCGGACAGCCTGCCCTGCGACATGGTTTCGGGCACGGCGACCATCGCGGAAAGCGTCCTCGCTCAGGTGGACCAGGTCAACGCCCATGGAGTGACCGTAAACTTCCTGGACTTTGCGGCGAGCCGCCTTACTGGAGCGCATGTATTCCTGCCGGTTTAGCTGCTGGGAGTCAGTGATAATGAGCAGGTCAATATCGGAATCGGGCGTAAAGTCGCCCCGGGCGCGGGACCCGAACAGGATGACGGTATTGGGGTGGACCACGTCGCAGACCGCACGGGCGACAGCACAGGCTTTGGGGTCGGGATGCAACTGTGTTGTAGTATCTGGCATGGTGTTAATTCTCTGGGATGAAGAATCAAAAATTATTCAAGCGACCGTTTCTCAAATTATCGCCCACCTTCCATTTTTTCATCCCCAACGGTTCTATCATCCGGAGGGGTATCCTCAGTTCTTTGTTTTTTATCGTGGGCTTCGATGCGCTAAAATCTACCTCAACCCCTCTGCTCTCAAGGGCTGGAATGTGTATGTTGATTGATGTGGCACTCAAGGGGTTGTTCCTCACATCAACCTCATCTCCTTCACCCAATCCCGTGTTTGCCACCAGCGGCGCGAGGTCTGAGATGCTGTTGTTGTTAAGTTCCAACCCTGTCAGGTTGATTAAGTTAGATATCGGCGTCACATTCGATATACTGTTGTCGGAAAGAGACAGCAATTTCAGGTTGATTAAGTTCGATAGCGGTGTCATATCCGATATGCTGTTGTCGGAAAGAGACAGCAATTCCAGGCGGGTCGAGTTAGATATCGGCGTCATATCCGATATGCTGTTGTCGTAAAGTTCCAGCCATCTTAGATTGGTCAAGTTGGATAGCGGTGTCACATCCGATATGCCGTTGTTGTCAAGTTCCAGCCATTCCAAGCTGGTCAAATTAGATAGCGGCGTCACATTCGATATGCTGTTGTCTTCAAGATCCAGCCATTCCAGACGGGTCAAGTTAGATAGTGGCGTCACATCTGATATGTTGTTGTCGTAAAGAGTCAGAGCTCTTAGATTGGTCAAGTTAGATAGTGGCGTCACATTCGATATGCTGTTGTCGGAAAGATCCAGAAATATCAGGTTATTCAAGTTAGATAGAAGCGTCACAAGCGGCGTCACATTCGCTATGCTGTTGTCGGAAAGAGATAGGACTCTTAGCCTGGTCAAGTTAGATATTGGTGTCACATCCGCCATGCTTGTGCCGGAAAGAATCAGCCATTCCAGATTGGTCAAGTTAGATATCGGCGTCACATTCGCTATGCTGTTGTAGGAAAGATCCAGCACTTCCAGATTGATCAAGTTAGATATCGGTGTCACATTCGATATGCTTGTGCCAGAAAGAATCAGCACTTCCAGACTCGTTAATCCTGACAGTGCAGACATATTCGCTATGCTGTTGCCGGAAAGAGACAGCCGTTCCAGCCTGGTCAAGTTAGATAGGGGTGTCACATTCGCTATGCTGTTGCCGGAAAGATCCAGGGCTTCCAGATTGGTCAAGTTAGATAGCGTCGTCATATCCGATATGTTGTTGTAGGAAAGATCCAGCAATTCCAGACGGGTCAAGTTAGATAGTGGCGTCACGTCCAATATGCTGTTGACAGAAAAGTTGAAGGAAAAGTTAATCCATTGTTCTATTAGATTGGTCAAGTATAGCGAAAGGTTGTTGAATAGCTCATTGATGTTTCCCTCCCACAAGCCCCCTTCGTTTCCACCGAGGACCAACTCTGTCAGGTTAATTGCAAACTCAAGTCCGGTCAGATCGCGAATATTCAGGTTCGATGCATCAAGGCGAGTTAAGGTAGCCATCTCTGCCTGCGTGATTGGCGTATGGATCGACTTGCCGAGACTTGCCGCAATGGCCGCATGCAGGTTCGCATCCAGAATGACAACGTTCATTGTACTGCCACCACCGCCACCACCGCCACTGCCACCGCTACGGGAGTAGAGTACACTAACCCCTCTGCTCTGAAGGGCTGGGATGTGTGTGTTGATTGATGTGGCACTCAAGGGGTTGTTCTCCACCCTAACCTCATCTCCACTACCCAATCCTGTGTTTGCCACCAGCGGCGCGAGGTCTGAGATGCTGTTGTCGGAAAGCTCCAGCAATTCCAGACGGGTCAAATTAGATAGCGGCATTACATCCGATATGCTGTTGCTGGAGAGAAACAGCAATTCCAGATTGGTCAAGTTAGATAGCGGTGTCACATCCGATATGCTGTTGTTGGAAAGACCCAGCGTTTCCAGTCTGGTCAAATTAGATAGCGGCGCCATATTCGATATGCTGTTATTGTCAAGAGACAGCCATTCCAGTCTGGTCAAGTTAGCTATCGGTGCCACATTCGATATGCTGTTGCCGATAAGATTCAACCCCTCCAGGCTGGTTAAATTAGCTATCGGTGTCACATCCGATATGCTGTTGCTGCTAAACTGCAGCACTCTTAGGCCGGTTAAGTTAGCTATCGGTGTCACATCCGATATGTTGTTGCCGACGAGACTCAGCTCCTCCAGGCTGGTCAGTCCTGACAGTGCAGACACATCCGATATGCTGTTGATGCTAAGATCCAGCACTCTTAGGCTGGTCAAATTAGATAGCGGTGTCACATCCGATATGCTGTTGTCGGAAAGCTCCAGCGTTTCCAGTCGGGTTAAATTAGATAGCGGCGAAAGGTTGGATATCTCGTTGCTGTTCACTATATACCCGCTTACTTCCGCTTCACCAAGGTCTAACGTTATCAGGTTAATAGCAAACTCAAGCCCGGTCAGATCGCGAATATTCTTGTTCGGGGCCGCAAGGTGAGTTAAGCTCGCCATCTCTGTCTGAGTGATTGGCGCATCGCTTGACTTGCCGAGACTACCTTCGATAACAGTACGCAGATTGGCATCAGGGATGGCAACCTGCGTTGTATCACCCCCAGGGGAAGATACCTCTTTGCCAAAGCTGGCACTAAAGATCAGAAAATCGGAAAATCCAATTGTGCCGTCGCTGTCCAGATCATACTTCGCTTCATACCTCCCATCGCCCTGACGTGCCCCAAACAGACCTGACAACGCCAAAAAGTCAGAGAAGCCAACCATACCATCGCCATCAAAGTCCGGGGATACATTAACAGATGTGACCGCTTGATCACCCGTCGCAGTGTTCGCATCTATGGAAAAAGAAAAGCTATTCTGCGCTGGAAGAGACAGCGGATGTATCAAAAGCGTGAGTGTGGATAGTGTGAACAAAATCAGGTTACGCATTGGTTTTTCTTTTCATTTTAGACTTCAGCCACACAATAGTGTGAACAGATTTGCCGGGCTTAAATAGTGCATGTTGGCATCACATCTAAGACACCTTAATCTGCGTGAACGGTACTTTTTAACACATCTATAAAAAACTGTTCTACAGTATTGGTGTACGATAATACAAGCGTTGACAAAGTCAATGCCCAAAATTTGTCCTATTGTCCAAAATTTGTCCCAGTTTCCATTTTTTTCGATAGGTTGCCCCTTCTTACGCCATTCCCGTCTGATCGTTTACTCTTCAATCATCACATCGTGAAACCATTTGCTCCCGGTGGGGTGTAGCTTAAAGCCTTTGACGCGGGTGCGGAATGCCGCTGTTTGGGTTGCGTGTACCAGGGGTACCCAGGGGGCGTCGTGAAAGACGATTTCTTGAGCCTGTTGATACAGGGCCGTGCGTTTTGCTTTGTCGGATTCTTTCTGGGCAGCCACCAATACGTCGTGCAGCGGATCGCTGCGATAAAAGGAAATGTTATTGGCCGGCATTTTGGTCGCGCTTTTGTCCAGCAAAACGTAGAGAAAGTTGTCGGGGTCGCCGTTGTCTCCGGTCCATCCCAGCAATGCCATGTCGTGCTGCCCACGCTGGACTTTATCCAGATATGTTCCCCATTCATAAGTGACGATTTCAGCTTCGATGCCGACTATTTGTAAATCGGCCTGGATTGCCTGGGCGATTTTCAGGGGTTGTGGCATGTAGGGCCGGGGGACGGGCATGGCCCAGAGGGTGGTTTTGAATCCGTTTGGGAATCCCGCGTCGGATAGGATTGCTCTGGCTTTTTCTGGGTCGTATTTATATCCGGGTGTTTCTTGCCGATAACTCCAGAGCGTTGGCGGAATTGGATTGACCGCTGGAATGGCCAGGCCCTGATATAAGTTATCGATTAGTGCCTGTTTGTTGATCGCGTGGTTTATGGCACGCCGCACATTGAGGTCCTGGAATGGCTCTTTGTCCATGTTCATCGCCAGATAGCCCACGTTCATCCCCGGCTGAGACAGCAATGCGAGATTTTCATCCGATTCAATTGTCGGCAAAAAGTCTGGCACCAGGTTGTCCATGCCATCAATAGACCCCTGGGTTAGGGTGATGAGTCGGACGGAATTTTCGGGAATACTTCTGAAAATCAGGCGATCAATTTTGGGTGCTGGTCCCCAATAATCGGGATTGCGTTCTAATACCACGCGGTCATCTTTGATCCAATCGACAAAGCGAAACGGACCCGTGCCTACCGGATGCCGCGCAAAATCAGCCCCCCATTTTTTTACGGCAACAGGGCTGACGATGGCGCAGAAATTCATCGCCAGATTTGAGAGGAAAGGCGCATTGGGGCGTTTTAGATCAATGGACACGGTCAGGTCGTCTATTTTGCGGACATCTTTTACAATATCGCTCATGGACATGCTCGACCAGTATTGATACGCGCCTTCTACTTTGTGAAAAGGGTGATCGGCCTTGAATTGCCGCGCGAGTGAAAAAACGACGGCATCGGCGTTAAAGGGTGTGCCGTCGTGAAAGACGACATTTTCCTGCAAACGAAATGTCCAGGTCAAACCATCTTCTGACGCTTGCCAGGAAGCGGCCAATCCGGGTGCGAGGTCGGTGCGTTCGGGCACAAATGTGACGAGTGTCTCGTAAATATTGTCGCATACCTTAAACGACTCGCCGTCTGTCTCCAGCGCGGGGTCCAATCCCACGGAATCGCCACCGCGCCCAAAAACAACCGTGTTCCCGGTTTGTTGTCCACAAGCGGTTATTAACATCAATATTGCGAGAAATAGATAGCGTGCCATTGTGTGTTCCCCAAAAAAATGTCAGCCCTCACCATCCCGCCCTATTTGGGTGGTGGATGGGAGGGCTGACTGTTGATCGCTGATCACTGTACTACTCTTCAAATGCCGCGTCAAATGCCACATCTGAGGGTTCAAAGTCGATATCATTGACAAAGGCACAGGATTCGGTTGCGCCGTGTTCGCGGTCCATACCCGAATCTTCCCACTCGATTGAGAGCGGTCCCTCGTAGCCAATGTCGTTTAATGCGCGAATAATTTCTTCGAAATCCACGCTGCCGCGACCCACTGAACGGAAGTCCCAACTGCGGTCTGGATCGCCGAAATCTGTATGCCCGCCAAATATACCCGCTCGTTTGGGGTTGGGCGACAGGTACGCATCTTTCATGTGGACGTGATAGATCCGGTCGCTGAACTCGCGGATAAAACCAACATAATCCACATTTTGATAGACCAGGTGGCTGGGGTCGTAATTGAAGCCAAATTCTGGTCGATTTTCCAGTGCCTCTAATGCCCGAGCAGCCGAAGCAATATCAAATGCGATTTCCGTTGGATGCACTTCGAGTGCGAACCGCACATCGTTCTTTTGAAAGACATCCAGAATCGGGTTCCAGCGATCCGCAAAGTCGCTAAATCCCGCATCGATTTGATCGGGTGAAACCGGGGGGAAAGAATACAACAGATGCCAGATTGAGGATCCGGTAAAGCCATTGACCACGGTCAGGCCCATGGCTTTTGCAGCTTCGGCTGTTGCCATCATTTCTTCGGCGGCGCGTTGTCGCACGCCTTCGGGGTCGCTATCACCCCACACATGGGGCGGCAAAATCGCCTCGTGCCGCGCGTCGATGTTGTCGCATACCGCCTGCCCAGCGAGGTGATTGCTAATGGCAAAGCACTGCATGCTGTATTGCTCGAGCAATTCCTTTTTTTCGCGTACATAGCCGTCATTCGATGCGGCTTCGCGCACGTCCATGTGGTCGCCCCAACAGGCGAGTTCCACGCCGTCATAGCCAAAGTCTCTGGCTTTTTGCAACATGACTTCCAGTGTCAAGTCCGCCCACTGTCCGGTGAATAACGTAACTGGTCTTGCCATTTCTTCACTCCTGTTCTATCTCAAATTTTGGGTACGTCTTGCCAGGTTTTTGTCGCTGCCGAATCGACTACGGCTTCCAGGACGGCCTGCACCTTTGTGCCTTCGGTAAAGTCAGGTGAAAAGGTTCCATCCTGTGCAATCGCTTCAAAGAAATCCCTGAATTCATGCGTGAATGTGTGTTCCCAGCCGATAATGTGTCCCGGCGGCCACCACGCGTCCATAAAGGGTTGACTGCCTTCACCTACAATAATTTCGCGGAAGCCCTGAATGTGATCTTCGTCGTCGCGCGAATAGAATTGCAATTCGTTCATTTTTTGGAGGTTGAACGCAATACTTCCTTTGCTTCCGTTAATTTCAAAGTGGTTGTAGTTGCGCCGCCCGGCAGCAAATCGCGTGGCTTCAAATGTGCCGAGCGCGCCATTTTGAAATCGGGCCAAAAACATTGTGGCATCGTCAACTGTCACCTTGCCCATCTGTTCGCCGCCTTGAGCACCCAGACCCCCATCAACGGCTTCCAGCATTGGGCGTTCTTTGATGAAGGTGGTATCTGCGCCGACCACACTGTCGATGTCGCCTACGAGATGCAGGGCGAGGTCGATGATATGTGCGTTCAAGTCACCGTGCGGTCCCGAACCCGCTTTGTCTCTTTCCAATCGCCAGACGAGTGGGAAGTCGGGATCGATGATCCAGTCTTGCAAGTACACGGCGCGCCAGTGATAAATTTCCCCAATCCGCCCTTCGGCGATCAATTGCCGCGCCAATGCCACAGCGGGCACGCGGCGGTAGTTGAATGCAACCATGGTTTTTTTGTCCGTGTTTTCAGCCACTGCCAACAATTCTCTGGCTTCTGCGAGGGTGTTTGTGAGAGGTTTTTCACAGATGACGTGTTTGCCTGCTTTCAGTGCTGCCAGTGCCATGGGCAGGTGCTGGTCGCCGGGTGTGCAGATGTCGATGACGTCGATATCGTCTCGGGCGACGACTTTTTCCCAGTCGGTTTCGTATTCTTCCCATTGATATGTTTCAGCCGCATCTTTTACGGCATCGTGGTTGCGCCCACAGATTACTTTTAATACGGGTTTTACTCTGAGTTCGGGAAAAAATGCGGGCAATTGGCGGAATCCATTGCTGTGCGCTTTGCCCATGAATGAATATCCGATCATGCCGATGTTGAGTTCCATAATCCCTCCTTGTTCTATGTGCGTCTATAGTTTCTCAAAAGCCGCATGAATATAGAAATCTGCCATTCCTTGTCAACGACTAAAACCAAACAAGGGCGCGCTTGACCTACCTCCTGCCTGTCGGCTTTTCAAATCTCGCAGAGAAAGGTGTTGACTTATTGAAAATATCAGGCGTAACTTTGATCAATCTGCTTATCTGGTACCAATGTGATACACATTATAGTTCAGGAGGGAAATTTAGCATGAGCCAAAACGCTGAAGCAATAGCGTGTAGCCCGCAACCTGTTGAGACCAAAAATTTTAATCCTGCTGCACACTTGCCGTACGGATGCAAAACGCAACACATTCAGCTTGCGATGAATGTGTTTATCGACTTTTTGGGATTTGTCAATGAGCAACTTCACGTAAAAAAAATACCACGTCTCGAATCTATGTTAATGCCAGCAAATTTTAGTAGTATGGTAAGTGAATTCATGAATGCCAATATTCCTAAATATTGCCCCGGTCTTGTTAAAAACCTATATCACAATGGACATCCAGACTTACTCCCCGCTGGCATTTTCCCTGAAGATGCTGTCCAGTACGCCGATGAGGGTATTGAAGTCAAAGCATCGCGCTATTTAAGAGGATGGCAAGGTCACAACCCGGAGGATAGCTGGCTTTTGGTATTTGTATTTGAGAGCAATCGGCCAATTGACGCTTCAAAAGGGATAGCCCCAATGCCCTTTCGATTTCTTATGGTTGTCGGAGCATCTCTAACAAAAGACGATTGGCGGTTCTCTGGTCGAAGCAGTACCAGTCGCAGGACGATCACTGCCAGTGTAGCCAATTCAGGTTATCAAAAAATGATGGAAAACTGGATCTATAAAGCACCTGACTTACAATAATTGAAGTTGTGCATCCAAACTAATACTACCCGGAGATTTTAAAACTGCCAACTTTGGAATCACCTCACTGCTCATCTCAAAATACTCTCGATGTCTTTCTATCCCAATAGATGAGATACCCACGGCCTCTGCTGCTGCAATTGTGGATCCTGACCCCATAAACGGATCAACAACCACACCCTCTCCAAGCGGAAGTGCTGCATATACGATCTGACGGAGGAACGATTGCGGCTTTAGGCTGGGATGATCCGCAATATCTCGTTCCTTTCGCGGAGTTCGTTCACTCATAATCACGTCGCCAAATGGCGTGCCATCAGGACGCCTTCTCAGTCCTCCTGTTTGAAATTCTCTCAGACAGTCACTCACCTTCATCTTTGGAAGCATTGGCTTTCGTAGAATTCCCCAGGGTTCGTGACAACCTCTCGGCATAGACGATACCTCGGAAAATTCCTTTTCGGCATTCTTAGGGCGGTCCCCACCACGAAGTGTTCGCACAAGCCGAATCAACTGACCTCGAAACTCCAATCCGCCCTTCACCAGTGCCGAAAGAACCAACTGAGAGAGAAACACATTGGTTGCAATAAATACATGACCACCTGGTCGCAGTGCATTGGCTACCAGCTGCGCCCATTCTACAAAAAATCGCTCTAAGGTCTCGCGCTCTTTCTGATTTAACGCTGTAAATCTGGGCAAAGGTGCGCGTTTATGACCGTCAAATGAGGGCGGGATACGCCAGATCCCTCCATTATTATCTTGCCTTTTTTTCAGTTGTTTCAAATCGTATTCTTTAACGCCATAAGGCGGATCAGTTACAACTGCATGGATGCTATTTTCAGGTATCCGGCCGAACCATTCAAAACAATCTGCCTGTAAGATCAGCGATTGTCCTATACTCTCTGTTTTATAATCCAGTTCAAATTTTTTAATAGCTTTCATCACGAACTCCTCTCACAAGAAGAACTCATCATTCTGCAATATCAATCAGGTAGTGTTTGCAAGTCGCGCACTCACAAGGCGATTCAGGCTCACTCCTTGTTCCGCCGCTTGTATAGCAAGGGCACGGTGCGATTCCGGTGGCAGGCGTACTATGAATTTTCCGCTGTAGGTGCGGTCAGCTATTGGCTGCGGTACTGTTTCTCCAGTTGCATGCATGTCTTCGAGGCATTCGCGCACAAGTCGCTGGATGCCGTCCAAAGCCTCATCGGGAGTAGGTGCAAGCCAGCTTAGTGATGGGAATTCAGCGCATAGACCCACATGCTCGTTGTCTTCAGGAGACCATGTGATGCGGTAGGTGTAGTGGTCACTCATTGCATGTCTTTCGTTTTCGATTGCCTTGGCGAGTTTATGATACTAATAACGATACTATAAAACAAGGAGAAACTGTTTCCATGACATCTAATCAAAGAAATCATATCCCTCTTTTACATGCGCGCGTGCCAAATCCTCGTTGAATTCGACGCCGAGTCCCGGTTTTTCAGGAAGTATAAATTGTCCATCCTGAATCAATGGCTCGTCGCTGATCACGAGGTCCCATCGCCATTCTATCTGATCTGCGTGATAGGGCAGTTCCAGGGTGTGGAGATTTCGCACGGTTGCGCCCACATGTGCGGATGCCACCATGCCCAATGGCGACACGATGTTGTGGAATGCTGCGGGCATATAGTACAGATCTGCCAGGTCGGCGATTTTTTTCCCTTCCAGCATACCTCCGGTCGCCGAAATATCAATGTGTAGCATGTCGCACGCCTGATTCTCGATTAGCCCGCGAAATCCGTCTCTGCGGTGGACCCATTCGCCCGTGCAAATTGGTATGGATGTGGAAGCAGTCACTTTGCCCATGGCATCGATGTTTTCTGGGGGTACGGGGTCTTCGAGGAACATCAGGTTAAATTTTTCCAGGCGTTGGGCGAGTAAGAGCACGTCGCGCACATTGTATTTTCCGTGGCAGTCAATACACAGGTCAATATCGTATCCGATGGCGTCTCGGACTGCGGAAACCATGGCTTCCATTTTGTCCAATTCGGCGAGTGATAACCCGCGATCCACGGGGTCGTGCTGCAATTCGTTTGCCGATCCGTCGATGTCGAACTTGATGGACTGAAATCCGTCCGCCACGCCCTCTTTGGCGCGTTCGGCCCATGTTTCGGGGGTGTTTGTTCGATTTCGCCCTCTGCCCACATCGGCGTACATCCGCAGTCGGTCTCGATACTTTCCGCCGAGCAATTGATAGACGGGTACGCCAATGGCTTTGCCCGCAACATCCCAAAGTGCTGTTTCCACGCCGCCGATTGCGCCGAGGAGTATCCCGGCGGTAGATTGCCCGGTGCTGCGGTCGAGCATCCGCGTGTAGAGCGGTTCGACATTCAGGGGATTTTGTCCGATTAGCATGGGGCGCAATCGCTTTGTCACCGCATCGCTTATGCCTTCGCCCGGATGTGCTTCTCCCACGCCCGATATGCCGGCATCGGTTTCCACTTTTACATAGTTCCAATCTTTGTAACCCTTCAATGTTGTCGCTTTGACATCGGTGATTTTCATGGCTCGTCTCTTTTGTTGAATGATCCAAAAATATCCCCGATTCAACAGCGAACCGGGGGTGCGATTGATGCCTGTGAGATCAGTTTAATCGCGCACGTCCGGTGGCTGGGGTTGAGAATTAAATCCGTAGATGCGCTTCATCTCCGGCGTGGCTCGATCCACGACCTCGGGTTTGAGGTGGTGTACAAAATCGAACATCGGCTTTAGAAATGAGCGACAGCAGAAGCAGATGAGACACACGCGGGCGTCATCTGTTCGGTTGGATCCCGTGGCGTGCCATATTGCGCCATTGAACAGAAATACCGATCCTTTTGGGGCTGAGAGCCGCATCTCGTCGGGATGGCATAGTGCGTGAGGATGATCTGTTGGCGGGGGCTTTTTTAAGAACCGATGGCTGCCGGGCACAAAGCGCGTGCCCCCGTTTTCCGGGGTAAAATCGTTCAGGAGCCACAGGCTGTTGACAAACATCGGGAATGAAGGCAGCGGCTCTGGCATTTTGCCCAGCGCATTATCGACGTGAAACGCATTGTCTCCGGCGCCCGGATAAATCACATTTGATGTGAGTGTGCTGAGCGTATAATCTTCGCCCAGCATATATTCAAAATAGGGCACGACTTTGGGATGCGCTACCAGCTTTTCAAATGGTTTTCCCTTGTTCACCAGCCACCGCACATGCTGGCCTTTGCCACTGGTATGTACTCGGCCCGAACCTTTTTCGCGTTCTTGTTCGGCGAGGTGTAGCAGCAGTGCCCGATAGTGCGATATCTCGGATTCAGAGAGTACATCGGGGATGATCACATAGCCCTGCTCATTCAATTGTTGTCGATTTTCTGGTGAGATTTTCATCGCGTAATCCAGGGTTATAGTCCGTAGTAATCGTTGATCTCTTTCTGATACCCTTCCACCTCACCTTTTAACATTTCGTCTAAAGTGACGGCGCGTCCGAGCAAGCCAGATTCGAGAATTGCATAACTCAATGCCAGATCGATGGTGCCTTCTTCGCCGCTCATCTGGATGGGTTTGCCGTTTGCGATGGCTTGCAGCCAGTTCAAGTTCTCAAGCGCAAATGCATCGGTGATTCCGCGCGGCATGACTTCGCGCAGGTGCGATGTATCGGCTTCTCGTTGAAACCGGTCTTCTACATTTTCCGATTCCCCATCTTCGCCAAATAATTGCCCGTCTGAAATCGCTCCCTTGCTGCCCCAAATATTCGTGCCGCCCGGTACGCCGACCTGTGTTCCCCGCGCACTTCTCGAAACGGCCATATGTCCGATGCCGCCGTTTTCAAATTCAAAGTTGGCAAAAAAAGCATCATCTACTTGATTTTCGATTTGATCGACTATAGCGCGGTCGTCGTCGGACATCAAGACGCGCACAGGTTCGAGCGTTCGCCACAGGGCTTGTACCGATTTTATGGGACCACAAATCGTGCGGACTCCGTTAAAAAGGTGGACGCCCAAATCGATGGCAACACCTCCGCCCGCGCCCAATTTGCTCTGACGCCAGGGCGTTCGCGCAGCCACGAGGTCCGGACGCGAATTGCGAAATCCAATGACGCCGCGATAAAGCATTTGTACATCGCCAATCAAGCCCTTTTCTACAGCCCATTGGCTGGCCAAGGTGGCGGGATTGAAATTCACGTTTTCGTCAATGCTCAAGATTTGTCCGGTTTCGTCGGCGACTTCGCACATTCGCTGAGCCGCTTTGACAGAGATTGCCATTGGTTTTTCGACCGAGACGTGTTTGCCGGCTCTCATTGCGTCGATGGCGATGCTGTGGTGGTTGTCGTGTCCGGTCAGAATGATTACTGCGTCGATTTTGCCCTTTTCCAACATTTCGTTGTAATTGGTGTACACTTCTGTATCGCTATCGGGATGCAGGTCACTGATAAACGAATGCGGCGCATTGAGCGGGTCGCCAGGCGCGTCAACCGGTGCTGGGCGGGGGCCGAGACCCTCGCCTCGTTTGCGGAAGCGGTGGGCGTCTTCTTCTTTGCGCGCGCACAAAGCCGTGATCTGAAAGAGATCGCCAAAACCATTTTCCTGTAGAATTTTATAGCCGCGCAAATGGGCGTTTAGTATTCGCGCACACCCGATGATGCCGATTCGCACTTTCATGGTGAAATCCCTTTTGTTTTTTTACCAATTTGTGTACGATCCGTCTTCGCGGCGGAAACCCGATCCTGTAGATGGCTCGGGAGGGGCCATGTCTGTGAGCGCGTCTTCGTTTAATTCAATGCCCAATCCCGGCCCTTCGGGGACGAGCAGATGTCCGTTGGCGTAGGGCATTTGTTTGGGAAACACATCTGTCAAGGTACTCATGGGAGGTCTGGGCAATTCTTGCACGCCGACGAGAGAAGAGGATAAACACAGGTGCAAACAGGCGGCTGTTGACACGGGTCCCAGCGGATTGTGGGGAGCCAGATTAATATAATGTGTCTCGCACCAGCCCGCGATTTTTTTGGCTTCGGTCAAACCACCGGCAATGCAGAGATCAACACGACAATAGTCCATTAGGTCCTCTTCGATCACCTGCTGAAATTTCCACTTGCTATCGAATTGTTCGCCAATGGCTAAGGGCAGATGCGTATTTTGTCGCACGAGGCGCAGGCTCTGTGTGCTTTCACTGCGCAATGGGTCTTCGATAAAAAATGGACGATAGGGTTCCACGCCTTTGCAATATGCAATGACCCAGGCGGGATCCAGTCGCGTGTGAACATCCACGCAGATTTCCAGTTCATCGCCACATGCTTCGCGCACGGCTTTTACCTGTTCGATGCCGTAGCGCACGGCACGCGAAGGCTCAAATACATTGGGGTCTGTGGGATCGCTCATGCTCCATCGGGCAAATTTCCAGCCTTCCTCCTGTCGTTGCTTACAATTTGCGACCAGCCGATCGATATTGTTCCGGTCGCCAATATGCGGATAACACGCCACTTTGTCGCGGGTTCTTCCGCCCAGTAGTTCATAGACAGGTACGCCCAGGGCTTTGCCTTTGATATCCCAAAGCGCGATATCAACGGCGCTTACTGCCGATGATTGTACGACGCCGCCGGGGAAAAATCCGCCGCGAAACATGACCTGCCACAAATGCTCGATCCGAAAGGGGTCTTGCCCGATAACGTCTGGTGAAAACGAACGGATCACTTCGGCTATCGCGGTTCCGCGACGTATTACGCCCGCTTCTCCCAGGCCGTAAATGCCTTCGTCTGTTTCGACTTTGACGAAAAAATTTCCCGTTGTGGGCGCAATGAATGTTTTTAATGCGGTGATTTTCATGATAATCCTCCTGATTCATCCTATCCACCCTGCTGTGCCAATCGCATCTGCGATGGGAAGGGCGCGATCCAATTCTTCTTGCGTGAGCGGTGACATCTCTGATACCGCTGTGTTGTCGTCAACTTGTTGTCGGTTTTTTGCGCCGGCAATGACGCATGAAACGCCGGGGTGATCCAATACAAAACGCAGAGATGCCTGTGCCATGGTTCGCTGCGGTGTTTGCAAAAACAGGAGTTCGGGCAATTTTTTTAATCCCTCTTGCACCTCGGGACGCTGAAATCGCTCGTATCGCAAATCGTTTTGCGGTATTTGCTCGGCATTCTGTCCAAAGTATTTTCCGGTCAATTGGCCTTTTGCCAGGGGCACGCGAATCAGTGTGCCTATTTTCTGTTCTTTTGCCCAATGCAATAACGTATCGGCACTGCGCTCCAACAAGTTGTATCCGATCTGCAAAATGTGGATGGGGCCCAATACCCGTAGTTTATCAATGGCTTCTCGATTGTTGGTCGAGATACCGTACCACCGGACTTTGCCTTCTCGTTGCAATTTTTCAAGGGTTTTCATCACGGCGGGCATGGCCCATTCGTGCGGAATCGCGTGCAGTTGATAAATGTCGATAAAATCCGTTTGCATGCGTTTCAAGCTGTTTTCGCAGGCTTCGACAATCCGGTTGTGTACTGATTTTTCATCGTTTTGGTCGATGTCCCGGTTTGGCTGCACTTTGGTCGCAATGATCCATTTATCTCGCCGTCCTTGCAGTGCTTGTCCAACGAGTTCTTCACTGTGCCCGTCGCCATAGCCTTCCGCAGAATCGATTAAATTCACACCGAGTTCTTCACAGCGATGGATCAGCGCGATGGATTCTGCATCGCTTGTGCCCGACCACACCTCAATGCTTCCATCTGCTCGCTGTTGTCTTCCAGAGATGGGAAAGGCGCCCAATCCAATTTCCGATACCTCGAGGCCAGTCTGCCCCAGTGTGCGATATTTCATGCCATTACTCCTGTCACACCACAATTGGCAACTGCGTCGGCTTCCACGGTGAGAACCTGCCACCCATTGTCCTCAAAACGCCACGAAAATGAGATATCTGAATCTCCGCCATTGTAAAACATCACGCCATCCACATCTGTTCCCGAATGGATCACAAGCGGAAGGATTTGATGGGGAATGCCGCGCTCGCCATTGGCGTGTTTCACTTCGACTGTTGGCGTCACTTTGCTTTTTACTTCTCGCGTGCCCAAAAGCAATGGGCCGTAACATCCGGTCACGGGTCCAATGCCCCAGTTGCGTCCGTGTCCGGCCGCTGTCGAACAGACCGCGCCACCCATATCGGCGTGTTCTCGACCACCGCGCAGCACCCGACGCGCCATCATCAGCTTATCTGCCGCTTGCTTTAATGCGCGTTCGGCATAGCTTTCATCACTTGTCACTTGATAGGCCAGCGTTAGTGCCGCAGTGCTCGGCTCTGTTGTTGGCGTTACGGAGCCATCGCCATTCCATATTCCCCAATAGGTCATGTCGTTGCGCTTGCCCACGCCGGGCCAATCGCGGCGGTGCGCCTGCGGGAAGACCATGGCCAGTTCGCCTTCTTGCATGTTGGGAAAACGCGCGATTTGCGCCCGAATTGCCTCATCCAGAGAGGCATCGGCAAACTGCCGCCGAAAATAGGAGATCGCCGCTGCGCCTGGGTCTGAATACGGGTCCAGCAATTCGTTGACCATTGGTTCTGCAATTCGCCGCGCTGCCTGGTGAAATACAGCGTCACCCGATGCTTCGAACAGATCGCCCAGAGCGTATATGACGCCGGAAGCCAGCAGGACTTCGACTCCGATGAGCGGATCGCCAGGGACGTGATGCCCGGCTTGTGCCGCCTTTTTTTGTTCTCCAGTCGCCTGCTTGCCAAATCTCGGTTGTCCATTTGCATCCCAGGCAATGGGCAAGCGACCATCTGGTATGGCGACAATCATTTCTGCCCGACGCTTGCCGTATTGCAAAGCCCAGTCCCGATATCGGTCTTGTCCCGTCATTCTGTGTGCGGCCAGGGCAATGTGGACAAAGCGGAAGTGTTCGGCAATTTCGGTGTCAAAGCCATCGTCTCGCCCAACTGTGCGCGTGCCAATATAATATCCGTAAAACCGATTGCGCTCCCAGTCAAACCATTCGGGAATGCCTTCAACCCAGTTGCCGATGTGTTCGGCTGCGTCTTGTAGTAGCACATTTGCTTTTTCATCTTCGGGAAATAATCCCAGGTAACGCGGCAAAAAGAGCAGAAAAGGTTCGGTTCCGTGATGGGCTTCGGCTTCGGGTTCATAACCGTGCAGGCAGTCCCGTTCCACCCATCCGGCCAGCATATCGCGCAGGTGTTCAAAGTGTTCCCGCACCCCGTCATTCCCGGTGATGAGATAGTGGGGGAACCACGCCAGCGAATAGTTCGCTTCGTCTTCGCCTCCACCATGCTTGCTCGGCGGATCCATGAGCCTGCTTTGATCTAACCACGCATCCATCTCTTTTCGCAATGTCCGATAATGTTCAAAACACTGTTTCATAAGCCCTCCAGAAGTTGTTTTTCTTTTTGACTGTTGAGATTATCTTGACGCTTCATAAAGGTGAACCTAATTTGTCAGACAGCATAGCGCATAAAAATCTCAAAGTCAAGGTTTCTAAGTAGTCAGTGTTGGGAGGTTGGGGCTGATAACCTATACCAGAAAGGAATGCCATGTCGGACATTCGCATTCGCGCAGAACATCTCGAACCGTTTATCCAATCCGTTTTTGAAAACGCGGGCCTGCCACCCGAAGATGCCGCTATAGAAGCAGAAGTGCTCATTTGGGCGAATCTGCGCGGGGTTGATTCACACGGGGTTTTGCGCGTCATTACGTATCTCGACAATATCAAAACGGGCGCGATGAATCCCCAGCCCGATATTCGCGTTGTCAAAGAATCGCCAGCGGTTGCTCATATTGCGTGTGACCGCGCTCTTGGGCCTGTGGCGACTGTTCCCGCGATGAAAAAGGCCATTGAGAAGGCCAAAAATGTGGGTATTGGATGGGTGTTGCTCAGCGATGTCACGCATCAGGGCGCGATGGCTTATTATTCTTTGATGGCGGCACAGGAGGGTTTTGCGGGTATTGCCATTGTTTGTAGCCCGCCGAATATGGCACCTTTTGGCGCGAAGGCAGCGGGCGTACACAATAGCCCGATAGCTGTTGCGGTTCCGGGAAATAAACGCGATCCTATCAGCCTCGATATGGCGACCAGTGTGGCAGCGGGTGGCAAACTTCAACTCGCGCAGGACAAGGGCGTGCCGCTGGGCGAAGACTGGGCACTCGATGCTGCGGGCAATCCGACGACGGATGCGCGTAAGGGCGTTATCCTGCGCCCGGCTGGTGGTCCCAAGGGATCGGGCCTGGCGCTGATTTTTCAGTGTTTGTCCAGTTTGATGGCCGATAATCCTCTGCTTGTTCCCGTATTGCGCGGGGGCGAAAATTCGAGAAAGCAAAACGGCATTGTCGCGGCGATTGATATTTCCTTTTTTATTGATCTGGACGATTATAAAGACCACGTCGATAATCTGATTGATGAACTCAAAGTACTGCCCAGAGCAGATGGCTTTGACGATATTCTCATGCCCGGCGAACCCGAAAATCGCACCCTTGCCCAACGCTCTGCCGATGGTATTCCCATTCCGGTGGGCACGGCGGAAAAACTCCGCGAAGCCGCAAGGCGCTTTGACCTCGCGTTGCCCAAGGGTCTATAGGAATGGCTATCAAATACTGCATTCTCATCGTAAAAAAAAGAGCGGTTGCTATAACATCATTATGGGCTGACACCGTTCCTCTAACCCGTTATATTTATGAATGACCTTCTTTTTACTATTTTAACACCACTGGGATTTACAGTTCGTACAAATCGTGGATATTGGCAAAAAATTGTCTCAAAACATCCCGATATTGAGGATAGGATTGACAAAATAAAAAATACGTTGAGAGATCCTATTGAAGTGCGCGAAAGTAGTAGAGATGAAAACATTCTGTTATTTTATGGTAAAAAAGAAAAGTATTGGATGGTCGTTGTTGTACGTCGTCTAAATGGGGAAGGTTTTATCATTACGGCTTACAGAACGGATGCAATCAAAGAAGGGAGGCGCGTATATGGCCCAGGTCAAGGTATTCTATGAGGCTGAGGCCGAGTTGCTGACAATCTACTGGCAGTCACCTCGCAAAAATCAACTGTGTACGGAAATTGGCGATGGCATTATTATCATTAAAGATGAAACGAGCGGGCAGCCCATTGGCATAGAATTGCTATCTTATCGCCCCGGCGATGAGCGGTTTGATGCCGTATCTGTTGAGGTTGGGGGTTTCTCAAATACACAAAAGGCTTTGGTTTAAATCAAGCCTTTTCTTTTTTAACCTATTCTAAGACAGAGTTCTCTAAGCGGAGTAGATATGTCAAAAAATGTAACAATCAAAGACATCAAGACCATTGTGACACAGCCTGCGGGCTCACGGCTTGTTATTGTCAAAATCATTACGTCAGAGCCCGGACTTTACGGGTTGGGGTGTGCGACATTTACGCAGAGATTTCACGCGGTGCATACGGCTATTGAGAAACATCTCAAGCCCTTTGTTATAGGACGCGATGTGGATCGCATTGAGGAAATCTGGCAAATGAGCATGGTCAATGGGTACTGGCGCAATGGCCCTGTGCTCAATAATGCCATATCGGGGATAGATCAGGCGTTGTGGGATATTAAGGGCAAACGCGCGGGCATGCCCGTGTATCAACTTTTGGGTGGGAAGTGTCGAGAGGCAGCAGATACGTATGCACACGCCAATGGGCGCGATAAGCATGAAGTAGTGGATAGCGTGCGTCACTACATGGCACAGGGATATCGTCACATTCGCGTGCAGATGGGCGGGTATGGAGGGCAATCAGATGCGATTCAAAAACCCGATGGTGCGCCCGATGGTGCTTATTATCACCCGCGAGAATATTGCCGTCGCATGTGCGATATGATCGAATATGTGCGCGCTGAAATCGGGCCTGAAGTCGAGCTTTTGCACGATATTCACGAGCGTTTGCGCCCGATTGACGCCATCCAGTTTGCCAAAGATGTGGAGCCTTGCAAACTTTTCTTTTTGGAAGACGCACTCGCGCCGGAAGACAATGCGTATTTTCACCACATGCGCGCGCAGTGCGCCACGCCTCTGGCGATGGGCGAACTTTTTAATCATCCGCACGAGTGGATGCCCCTCATTCAAGATCGACTCATTGATTTTATTCGCATGCATGTCAGCCAAATGGGTGGTATTACTCCTGCGCGCAATGTCGCAGCATTTGCCAATATGTACAATGTGCGAACCGCGTGGCATGGTCCCGGCGATACATCACCTGTTGGTCACGCGGCCAATTTGCACCTCGACCTGTGGGCGCCCAATTTCGGTATTCAGGAGTGGTGCCGTTTCAATGATCTCGTCTATGATATATTTCCCGGTTTGCCCGAGGTGCGCGAAGGCTATATGTATCCCAATGATAATCCCGGTCTGGGCATTGATATTGACGAAGATCTCGCTGCAAAATATCCGCCCGAAGATGAGATTATTCAGTGGACGCAAACGCGGGCGCCGGATGGGTCGCCCATGCGACCGTGATATTAAGAAGGTACAGGAGATTTTTATGAATACCCACTCGTCCCCATCAGATCTCAGAATTACCGATATGCGCGTTGTCAATATTTCCGGTGTGCCTATGCGCTCTACGCTCATTCGCCTGGATACCAATCAGGGTATCTACGGTTTGGGAGAGGTGCGCGATGGGGCCAGCCATATTTACGCTTTGCAACTGAAACGCCAGCTTTTGGGTGAAAATCCCTGCAATGTGGATAAATTATTTCGCAAGATCAAACAGTTCGGATGGCATGCGCGGCAGGGTGGCGGCGTGTGCGGCGTGGAGATGGCGTTGATGGATCTGGCGGGCAAAGCTTATGGCGTGCCCTGTTATCAGCTTGCAGGCGGGAAATTCCGCGATCAGATCCGCATCTATTGCGACACCCCCACAACGCCGGATCCCGAAGAAATGGGCAATCGCTTGAAAGCGTGCATGGAGAGTGGTTTTACTTTTCTCAAGATGGATATTGGTGTGCGTTTGCTCAAGGATATTCCGGGCACGGTGTCCTCTCCTGCGGGTATGCTGAAAACCACGCAGGTTATGCATCCTTTTACGGGTATTCAGTTCACCGATAAGGGTATCGATATTCTCGTTCGATATGTGGAAGTCGTGCGCGATATTGTGGGGTATGAGATTCCCCTGTCTGCGGATCACTTTGGACATATCAATGTGGAGTCGTGTATTCGCCTTGCGCGCGCACTCGAGCGGTTCAATCTCGCATGGCTGGAAGATATGATTCCCTGGCAACTTACCGATCAATGGGTGCGCCTCAAAAACGCAACGGCGACCCCGGTTTGTACGGGTGAAGATATTTATCTTTTGGAACATTTCAAGCCGCTGATCGATAACAAAGCTGTTTCCGTTATTCACCCGGATCTCGCCACATCGGGGGGTATTCTCGAGACCAAACGGATTGGCGATTACGCGGAAGAACACGGTATTGCGATGGCGCTGCACATGGCGGCGACGCCAGTTGCGACGATGGCGAGCGTGCATTGCGCCGCTGCGACAAATAATTTTCTGGTTCTGGAATGTCACGCCGTTGATTATCCGCCGTGGAATACGCTCGTTACGGGCTTGCCCAATCCCATTATTCAAAATGGTTATATTCAGGTGCCCGACGCGCCCGGACTCGGCGTTGATTTGAATGAAGAGGCGATTAAAGAACACATTAATCCCAATTTGCCCGGCTATTTTGAACCGACAGATGCGTGGAATGAGGAACAGGTGAATGACAGGCTGTGGAGTTGAGGGCTGACCGCTGAAAGCTTATAACTGAAAGGAGCAATACTATGCCCACTATTGGTATTATTGGGGCGGAAAATAGCCATACTGTGGCGATTGCAAAAACTATTAATATTGATAAACTCGTGTCCGGTTTTAGTGTTACCCATGTTTGGGGAGAAACGCCGGGCGATGCAAAAGATGCACAGGAGCGGGGGCAGATTCCCAATATTGTGCAAGATCCAGAAGATCTGGTCGGACAGGTCGATGCAGCTATTGTGGATCATCGCCACCCCAAATATCACCTGCCTGCTGTGCGTCCATTGCTGGAGGCCGGGATCCCACTGTTTGTCGATAAGCCGTTTTGCTACCGTCTCGACGAAGGCAAAGAGTTTTTGTCCCGAGCGCGTGAACTCGACGTGCCTGTGTGTTCTTTTTCGGTTTTGCCCAAGCAGGCGTCTTTCGCGCAATTGCAAAAAGATGTTCGAGAACTCGGGCGCATTATTTCGGTTGTTTCGACGGGCCCCTGCGATATTGATTCTGAATATGGCGGTGTCTTTTTTTACGGGATTCATCAGGTCGATATGGTCGTGCGCCTGCTCGATCAGGATATTACGCATGTACAGCTCAATCGCGGGAAGCAAAATCACACGGCGACGCTTTATTCTGCAAGTGGTGCGATTTCAACGATGAATCTCGTTGGCGAAGGCCGTGTGGGTTTCCACGTTTCTGTGATTGGGGAAAAGGGACGTACTGATCGCGTGATTGGGTACGATGAGAATACTTATCTTACGGGTGTTCTCGATTTTTGCCACATGTTCAGTACGGGTGAGACAGATGAAACCGATAGCTCAATGCTTACGCCCGTTGCCGTGCTCGAGGCGCTCGAGAAATCGCAGGCGTCGGGGGAGAAGTGTGAAGTATGAAGGGGAAGTGTGAAGGAAAAAGAAGATATCGAATGGAGGTTTTAAATGATCGGCGTACTTACGCACCACTGGGCCAAAGATGATTGTGTTGATGAGGCTTGCGATCTTTTGAATCGCAACGGTATTGCCCAGAGTCAGGCACCCGGATTTGTTAGCCGTCAGACGCTTCACTCCCTTGCCGACGAGACGAAGATTACGACGCTCGTCATTTGGGAGAATGAAGAAATCTACGAGGGCTGGCGCGCCAGCCCCGAGCGGGAAGCTGTTATGAGCGGCGCAAGTGATCTCTGGTCGCAGCCGACTGAATCGGAGCGATTTGAAGTTGTACATCGCTTGTCCAGGGTATAGAAGAGGCAACTATGAGCAAAATTCTCGTTACGGGTGCAACGGGGCGTTTGGGCGCGAATGTCGTCAAGCAGTTGGTTGAGCGAGGAGATGATGTTCGCGCGCTGATTCTGCCCGACGATCCCAAGAAATCTAAGCTCGATTCCTTTGATATTGAAAAGATTGAAGGGGATCTCAGAGATGCGGCGCTGTGTCGCAATATTGTGGATGGTGTAGATGCGGTTGTTCACACGGCAAATATTTTGGGCCCACCGCGCGGTATGGACAATCAGACGTTTTACGAGATCAATGTTACGGGTACGTACAATCTTTTTGAAGCGGCTGCACCATTGGCAGATCGCCTCCACCGGTTTGTCCATGTTAGCACCGACGCGGTTTATCCTATGGGCAATCAGCATATTCCACCCTGTTATCAGCCGGTGAATGAAATCCATCCCAAACGTCCGAGTGGACTTTATGGCACGCTGAAATATATCAACGAAGCGATGGCCGAAGGGTACATGAATGGACACGATCTTCAATTGTCCATTATTCGCCCTTCTGGCATGTTTGCGGGTAAAGAAGTGCTCGGGCGTTGGAATGTTCAGTTTGTTGCCGGACGGATCCGCGAAGCCGCGAATAAACCGGAAAGTGGCCTTTACCATCCCGATGGCGTGGCTATTGCGCAGGATATGCTCGACCGCGCCGAGCGTCCCGATCAACCCTGTGCTGTTACCGATCGCGAGGGGCGTCCGTGGATGTGGTCGCCTTCTGATGCACGCGATACTGCGCGGGCATGTATTTGCGCGATCGATCATCCCGCGGCTGTTGGCGAAGCGTTTAATGCGCCGATTTACCGCCCGCTCGCTTTTCCCGAGGTTGCAGATTATCTCGCGGAGATAACGGGTGTTCCCCTTTTTGCGGTCGAGGTTCCCATGCAGTGGATCTATTGGTCTGACAATAGCAAGGCGCGCACACTGATAGGATACGAGCCGCAGTGTACGCTTGAAAATATATTTGACACCGCGCTCGCCGATCAAGCCGGTGAACCCACGGATGTGATTTCGGCGTGAAGAACAGGAGTATCTATGTCTGATAAGCCCAATATTCTGATTATTATGTCTGACGAGCATGCCCCCCAATATAGCAGTGTTTACGGGCATTCACTGGTGCAATCGCCCAATATGGATCGCCTATCTGAGATGGGGGTCACGTTTGACAATGCTTATTGCAATTCGCCGATTTGCGGTCCGTCGCGGATGTCATTTATGGCGGGGCGTTATATCAATCGCATCGGTACTTATGATAATGGTTTTCCCATGTCGTCGGATACGGTTACATGGGCACATCGCTTGCGAAATGTCGGTTACGATGTTGTGATATCGGGTAAGCAGCACTTTTGTGGTCTTGATCAATTGCACGGTTTTCGCACACAACTCGCGTGCGATTTGCATGCGGAATTGTGGACAAAAGACGGTGTTCCGCGCGGCGAGGCGAATTGGGATGCGGGGGTTGTTGTAGCGAAAAAGCCCTGGGGCGGTATTGCAGAAGCAGGGCCGGGTACAACGACTGAGATACAGGTTGATGATCAGGTTGAAGAAGCCGCCCTCGCGTATATCAGAGATCCCGCTCGCAAAGAACAGCCCTGGTGTATCAATGTGGGGTTTATCGCGCCTCATTTTCCGCTTGTGGTTCCGCGGCGGTTTTGGGATATGTATCCGCGCGATCAAATTGATATGCCCGATATCCCCGAAGGCCATCTGGAAAATATGCACCCGGTTTACAAACGCCTGCGCCTGATGTTTGGCATGGCCGACTTTCCCGAAGAACTCGTGCGGAGGGGCCGCGCGGGTTATTACGGGCTTATCACCTATTTGGATGAAAAAATAGGCCGGTTTATCGATGCGCTCGAAGAAACCGGCCAGCTTGAGAATACGATTATCGTGCATACCTCAGATCACGGGGAAATGAATGGCGAACACGGTATGTGGCGCAAATCAAATATGTATGAAGCGTCCTCCCGCGTGCCTCTTCAGATTGTTTGGCCCGGGCATGTTCCAGGTGGATTGCGCGTCGCACAAAATGTTTCACTCGTGGATCTCGTCGCTACTATCATTGATGCCACTGGTGCTTCGATGGATATTGTGCCTCTTGACGGCGATAGCCTCTTGCCGCTGATCAATGGCGAGACCGAAACATGGAAGGATGAAGCCTTCTGTGAATACCTCGCGCACGGCGTTATTCGGCCCGTGGGTATGCTCAAAAAGGGGGATTACAAGCTCAATATGAGCCCGGGAGACGCGCTCGAGTTGTTCAATATTGCAGAAGATCCGAATGAGTTTAACGACCTGTCAGAGTCGGTACAACACCGCGAAATACGCGACGCCATGCGCGAGCGGCTATTGGAAATTTGGGGTGATCCAGAAGAGATTGAACAACAGGTGCTCAAAAGTCAAAGGGAGAGGCGATTTATTACGGCGGCGAGTGAAGGGAGATGACAGCGAATGATTATCCCCTGCATTTCAGCATCCCACATCAACCAGCTTTCAGGGCCTTTTGAATATCAGCAACATCGACCGCTTATCCTCAGCATCGTTCAAACGCGATTCTCCATTGGTATCTAAAATCACATATACCTTTGACGCATCCATAGCCAAACCTTCAGCCTTGCCATATTTTACACTCTTGTAACGCAAATCATCGCGGTTCACTGTTTTGTCAAACGACCATGCGTCAATTTCTTCTAACGCATCGCCACCATACCGCACTTGAGTAATGGCCTCAGCGCCGCGTTGAAGCGCGAATATCACATCGCCTTCGCGCCACAAACCCGTAAAATCGGTTGCACGTCCTTCGGGATAAGTCAGACGCGAGGCATTGTAATTAAACGCCTGAGCAGTACCCTTCTCCAAATCGATTTCTATCAATCCTCTGGGCTGGCGCTCGGCTGTCACGAGGAACCGTCCAGATGCAATGGATATGATCCCTTCAATACCCGCGCCACGTGTGGCAAATAAACCCACAGCTTCACCCGGCACCTTCATATCCGGACCCACCCACCTGGCGATTCCGTCACTTCGAGAAACTTTCAACAGTCTAAACCCTCGCTCGCTGACCAGATAAAAATCGCCATTCTGATCACAAGTTATGCCCTCCTGGTCAATTCTTACTGTTATTGTTGTATCGGGATTATCAAATGTCAGATAAGGGACAAAAACCGCGTGATCTTCTTTTATATCAATCCGGTAAATCACCCCATCGTGATGATCTGATACCGCAAACAATGTGTCTTGAAATAATGTTAGACCCGAGGGTTGATTATTTTCTGGCCCATCAATAGGAAGTGCCCGGTGCAACGCCAGTTGATGATCCTCTGCACAAATAGCTAAAGTCATAAGGTTCAAAAAGCCAAATAAAAATAAAATTCGCTTCATCCGTCCTCCTATATTTTTCACCCAGGGATTTGAAGAAAAAATACCTTATCCAACACAGTATTCGACCCACTCATTTTCACCGGGCGGCCCTTTGGTAAACCACGCTTTTCGTCCCGGGGGATCGAATACAATGCCGGCAATGGTCTGACCGCAGGCTTCGCCATTGTGAATTTCGTTGTGGCGGCATATTCCCACGGGGGCATTTACCCGATCTGACAGCATATTTTTTAGCGCGTCCGCATTGCGTTTGTCGCAGGATTTTAACAACCGGGTCGCACGTCCCCAGCGCAAGATGCTCTGTCCGCGTTGATCCCATTGACGCCGCTCAAAGGGCTTGAGCCGGTCCGTCAGATAGTGATTTGAATGGGCCATCGGACCATCAAAGGGACAGATGACTTCGTATTCTCTCGCCGTGGTTTCAAGATCGTATATTTCGCCATTTTCATCGCACATCACGTAATTCATACCCGATGCTCTCGGTTTTGCTACTACTGCATCGATGGCATCGCCGATTCGCATGGATTCCAGGATACGCCGAATGATGAAGGGATAAAGCACACCGCCGCTCGCATCTGATGGGACGAGGTTGTTAATGACCACGCCAATGCCCTCGTCGTTCACTCCCGCACAGCCCAGCATCCCGGCAGATGTGTAAAAGAGCGCGTCGGGGGCGTGATCGTTTTTGACCTTGACCAGAATTGCTGCTGCTGCATAGATTGACGAGAGGTCGTAATTCTGCGCGATTAACGCGCCTTCGCCCGATGTGCTTCCCGGAACCATGAATGAAGTACAACCCGATACCAGAAATGAATTGGAATAATAGTCGTGTAATTCCAGAAAGGCATTTAATGCGAGCAAGTCTTCTAAGGGTACATCCGCTGCCTCAGCGATCCCTTCCAGCTCTTCAAACAGATGGGGTGCATAGTCGCGCGTGGGTCCCGTGTAGGTTGATACAATTTCATACACGCGTTCTTTTGTCAGATAGCCCTGTGTTCCATGTACCATATCTTCAAAATTGACTGCGACAAGGTCTCGTATCAGTTCCTTAAATGCCTCGCCATGCGCTTGACCGCGCTCAGTTGGCGAACCACTGACTTCGAGTAATGGCAATGTCTGCGACATGTTTTTCCTCCTTTTGGCTATGGGGCGTCTTGCGAGTCGGTTTGCAACCGACCTCTACCGCCAAAATGGACTCGCCTTATCCGAGAATACCACCCGCCCAAAATCATCTGGCGAATGAAATTGGGGCTGCGGTGTGCGGCTGCCCGACCACTGGCTAAATTGCTCATTGGTTTTTCCGCCCAGACGATTTAGATTCAGGTGCCAGATGTCACCTATCTCTGGAGGGGTATGCACGGCGACGTGTGCAAAATTTGCAAAGGGGATGGCCGCTTCCAAAATCCAGTATTCATCTTCATCGCTGTCATCGTTCAATGTGCCGACTATCTGCGTCTTGATCTGAATACCTTCGCCGTTCCACTCGCCGGGCACGGGCGCGTCCGGGCCTTGTGGGTGAAACTGGTCGAGAAAGATGCCGAGTACATTCATTTCAATATTAAAATAAGCCTGGGGCTGATTGGGATTGGGTGCTGTGAATACCTCAACGGTGTCATCTTTCCATACGTCGGAATCGCGTGCGGTGTGTTCTGCCCAGATATGTGCATCTTCACAGATGTACGAGACGTATAAATAAGTGTCATCCCACAGCATTTTGGCTATGGTTTGTTCTTTTTTTCCCGATTCGTACCATGGAAATACAAAGGCTCCCACGTCTGGGGCAGCGACCCATGCAGGTTCATCCAGGCGTCCGTCAATTACAATTGGCGTGCCTGCGCGATAAATAGAGTACATTGGGCGATCGGCATAAGCTGATTGTGCCATGAAAATCTCCCCCAAAAGTAAGATTAGAGAGGCTGTTTTGAGTGTAAATGATCTCACTCATCACCTCGTCCGGTTTAGTAGGTTACATTTTATCCCCATTTGTAGTCCTAAAATAGACCGACCAAAAACAAATGTCAATGGAATGGTGTACAACTGGCCGACTCTCAGGCCAGTTCATCTATACAATGTAGGGGCGGCGCCCCCGTGCCCGTCCGTTGGGTGGTTTGGTGGGTTTCGCCCATTCTTACGTGAGGTAATACATGAGACAGTATATTTCAGATGAGCAAATTGCTTCGGTAATGACAACGCGGGATTTTGTCGAGAGTTGCGACGAGGCGTTTCGGCTTTATGGCCTCGGAAAAATGGTCAATCCGCCGCGCAAAGAAGAAGTTTCGCGCGAGGGGGAGATGGATCTTTTTCGTCTGGTGATGCCGGGCTGGTGGAAGGGGAGATTTACGGGACAAAAAGTTATTGAAGAGCGTTCGGATGTCAAGATAGGGCGGTTGGGCTCGAGAACCGCTGTGATCGAGTTGGAGGATGTACGGAGAGGCGACCGAATCACGTTGGATGCCGAGTATATTACCAATATGCGTACGGGCGCGGCGGGCGCGTTGGGCGCGAAATATTTGGCGAAGACGCCTGTACGCACGGCGGCGATTCTGGGGACGGGGCGTATTGCACAGGCAATGGGCAGGTGTATTGATGTGGTTTTGGCGCCAGAGACCTTACGTGTAACGAGCAGAACGGTCGAGAGACGCGCGGCGTATGCAGCAGTTGTTGGAGCGGATATTTCTTGTGATCTGGAGATGGTTGCAGATATCGAGACCTGTATTGATGGGGCAGATGCTATTTTTACTTCTGTGCCAACGCCTGAGCCGATTTTATTCGATGTCGAAAGCCATGTGCATATTTCCGTGATTGGGGGCGATGGGCGCTCCACGCAATTGGATCCGGGATTGTTGACGCGGCGATTTGTGGTGCCTGATCACGGTGAGCAGGTGCTGAAGTCGGGCGAATTTCTCGCGTTGCGCCAAAGAGATGAGACGCCCCGCTGGGTAAAAGGCGCGGAGGATGAGATACTAAATATCGGGGATGCGGCACTGGGATATTTGGAACATTTGCGCGGGCAGGGAAGTATTGCGTATTCGAGCGGTCTGGCGATTCAAGATGTCCACGCCGCGGCGGCTGTTTGGGGAAAAATCCGGTGATGGAGAGGTTAAACGTGAAAATACATCGAATGCAAACCCCTATTTTTTCGAGGAAATTGCAGATATTTGCAAATAGGTCATTTATCATTATATTCAAAAACTGGGGAACCATGGCCGATTCTACCGTTGAAACCGTCCGGCATGAACTGGGTGCCTTCGCACGAAGAAAAACGCGGACCCGGTGATCCCAAAGGAGAAGGGCCTTTGTCGGGCGGATATGGCAAATAGGAAATGCTCAGTGTATGAATGCGAAAGTACAAAAACACAGAATCGCTTTTGGATGAGATCGAAAGACAAAGGTGCATAATATGACCAAACGCAGACTGCCCATTGGTATTCAGACCTTCCGCAAAATTCAGGAGGAGAACTGCTACTATGTCGATAAGACAGCCTATATCCGGGAGTTGCTCGACGATGGCACGCACTTTTTTTTATCGCGTCCGCGTCGCTTTGGCAAAAGCCTGTTTCTGGACACGCTGAAGGAACTGTTTGAGGGCAATGAGCCGCTGTTCGAAGGGCTTCACATCCACGACCACTGGGACTGGCAGGTTCGCTATCCTGTCCTGCGACTCGACTTTGGCAGCGGCAATTTTAATGAGTCGGAGATCTTGCACAAAGAGGTTATGGCACAACTGGACGCTGTAGAAAAAGAAACAGGCGTAGAAAGCCACTACGATACTGCTTCAGCACGCTTTCGCCATATCATCCAGATGTTGCATAGCCAGGCGGGACAGCGCGTTGTCGTTCTTGTTGATGAATACGACAAGCCGATCTTAGATGTGCTGGATGAGCCTGAAGTCGCCCGTGCCAACCGCGACTTTCTGCGCGGTCTGTATTCGACGATCAAGTCCAGTGATGCCCATATCAAATTCACATTCCTCACTGGCGTCAGCAAGTTCTCCAAAGTCCGCCTCTTCTCTGGCCTCAACAATCTTACAGACATCACCATTGATCCACAATATTCCGCCATCTGCGGCTACACCGAGGAGGACCTCGACACGGTATTTGCGCCTGAACTGCCCGGCCTGGATCGGGATGAGGTCCGCGACTGGTACAACGGCTATAGCTGGCGGGGCGAGGAGAAGGTCTATAACCCCTTCGATATCCTCCTGCTGTTCCGAAGGCATAGCTTCGAAGCCTATTGGTTCGAGACTGGTACGCCGACATTCCTCATCGAAACCCTATTCAAACGCCGTGTCAGTTCCCTGAAACTCGACGAGATGATGGGCGGTAGCGACTTGCTATCGACCTTCGATGTGGATGAAATCGCGACTGAGGCCCTGTTGTTTCAGACTGGGTACCTGACCATTACCAGTGAGGAGAACCTTGGCGGTGAATCCCTGTACCGACTGGGTTATCCCAATCGGGAGGTGCGCCAGAGCCTCAACCGAAGTCTATTGCGCTACCTGGTGAAAGACTCGTCCGGCCAGATGGCGAACAGCGTCCAACTCTACCGCCTGCTGGAGGCGAACGACTTCGAGGGACTCAAGACACTATTCCACGCCTTCTTTGCCAGTATTCCTTATGAGTGGTACACCAACAACGACATCGCCAATTTTGAAGGCTACTATGTTAGTGTGTTCTATTCCTATTTCGCGGGCCTGGGTCTAAATATCACGGTAGAGGATAGCAGCAGCCATGGGCGTGTGGATATGGCTGTACACTTCAACGATAACATCTACCTGTTCGAGTTCAAGGTGGTGGAACTGGCGTCCGATGGTGCGGCGATGGCGCAATTGCAAGCAAAGGGATACGCGGACAAATATCGGAGTCTGGATCAGCCGATTTACCTGATAGCCGTAGAGTTCAGCAAGAACACCCGCAATATAACGGCCTTTGAGGTCGTATGTGCGTGAGAGGTGAGTGGAAGCACGTATTATCAGTGGAACAAGTTGTGTGAGCGAGCAGAGGTCAAATGCGGGATCCACCAGCTTCGGCACACGGCCGCGACGGAGCTGGTGAACAGCGGAGTGAGCATAGGCACAGTGCGCCGGCTACTCGGTCATCGCAACTTGCAGACAACGCAGCGCTATGCCGAACTGTCTGGTGAAGGGGGGTACAACTACGCAAGTAGTTCAACCGTCCGGCATGAGCTGGATGCCTTCACGCGAAGAAAAACGCGGACACGGTGATCGCTACGCGACGATGGCTTACTAAAAGCTACATCAATCACGGGCTTGAATCCCAAGCTCTAAACTCTCCACCATAACGATGCTGTTGCCGAATTAAATAATGACCATATCATGTAGGGTTTCTGGTTCCTTGTGCCTCTTCCCTTTCATTGACCGAGGTGATCCATGTCCCTACCCAAAGATCCAATTGAACCCGTACCCGAAGAGACCGTTCGCATTGCCCAAGCCGCCTTTCCCAGAGACAATATCTATATGAAGATGCGCGATGAGTTAGGCTCCATTTATGACAATGCTCAATTCGCAGACCTCTTTCCACGTCGTGGTCAATCCGCAGAGAGTCCTTGGCGATTGGCCCTGGTGACGATTATGCAGTTTGCTGAAAATTTGACGGATCGGCAAACGGCTGACGCGGTGCGAAGTCGCATAGATTGGAAGTTAGGCTTAAATTTTGAGGATTCGGGTTTTAATTTTTCTGTGTTATGCAAATTTCGTAAGCGTTTGATTCAACACCAAGCAACCCACCGCCTGGTTGATACCATGCTCACGCTTTTCGTCCAGCGGGGCTTTGTCCATACTCGGGGTCGCCAGCGAACCGATTCGACGCACATCTTGGCAGCGATTCGCTCGTTAAATCGATTAGAATTAGTCGGCGAAGCCGTGCGTCAGGTCTTAGAAACACTAGCCAAAGCTGCACCCCCATTTCTCCAAGGCCGAGTCAAAGATGTATGGGTAGAACGCTATGGGCAACCCCTCAATGAGCAGCGATTACCCACCGATGAAAGAGAACGAACCCTATTTGCTGAGGCGATTGGGCGTGATGGACGCACACTTTTACAATGGATTTATGACGAACCACAATGGTATGGCCTCCATGTTCTACCAGCAGTAGAAACGCTACGCCAGATCTGGGTGCAACAATTTTACGAAGTCGAGGGTCACCTGCATTGGCGCGCTAACGACCAGACACCACCACCTACCTATCGCATCTCCCTATGATCGCCAGGCACGGCAAGGACGAAAGCGAGATACAAGATGGTTAGGTTACAAGGTGCATATGACTGAAACATGTGAGAAAGATCAACCCAACTTGGTGGTCCACGTAGAAACACGGCGAGCACCTCAACAGGATGTCTTGGCAACCCAAACAATCCACCAGGATTTGCAAGAAGAAGGACTTTTACCCACTGTGCATATTGTAGATACGGCCTATATGAGTGGTCCGCTCCTTGTTGAGAGCCAAAAGACTTTTGGCGTCCAATTACTCGGTCCAGTTCTACCAGATACCAGTTGGCAAGCACAGGCTGATCAAGGCTTTGACATCACCCATTTTCATATTGATTGGACAAAGAAAAAAATAACGTGCCCCCAAGGACAAACGAATCGCTATTGGCGAACAGGCAAGACGCAACATGGTCATCCCATGATTCGCGCATTTTTCCCGCCAAAAATCTGTAATGCCTGTCCGGTTCGCATCAAATGCACCCAAAGTGCAACGGGGCGAAGCGTGAGTTTACAACCGCAGGCAGAACACGAAGCCATACAAGATGCACGACAACGCCAAGAATTACCCGAGTTTAAGAAAAAATATCATGCTCGGGCCGGTATAGAAGGCACGCTGTCCCAGGCAGTCGTCGCTTTAGGGATGCGAAAAACGCGATATCGTGATCCCGTTAAGGTTCACTTTCAGCATTTAGCCACAGCGGCGGCCATAAATTTGAAACGTGTTTATGAGTGGCTCAATGAAACGCCACGGGCTACCACACGAACATCATCCTTTGCTGCTTTGGCCGCATAGAATTCGGCAACAGCATCTAAAGCGGGGTAACTCCAAATAGCCTTGTCGCGGATAGACAATTAGGACTTGACCAATGATAAAAAATTATTTCATCACCGCATTCAGACGCCTACTACGACATAAGATATATTTTTTTATCAATATCTTTGGTTTATCGATTGGTATTGCGTGTTGTCTATTGATTGTTGCATTTGTAAAAGACCAACTTAGTTATGATCACTTTCACAAGAATGGGAGTAGAATTTACAGAATAATCCAAGAACAGAGGGGCAGTGAAGGACAGATTAAGCGTGTGCCTATATCTCCGCCACCCTTGGCAATAAATCTCCGTGAGGAGTTCCCAGAGATTATTCATGCCATAAGATTCGCGAAGGGCCGAACAGCTCTCAATTATGCTAATAAACGATTTAATGAATTTTTTTTTTATGTAGATACAGATGTTTTTGATGTCTTCGATTTTCATTTAATTAATGGAGATCCCAAGACTGCACTCTCGGAACCCTTTTCGCTTGTTATAACCACCAAAATAGCAGAGAAATATTTTGGACAAGAAAACCCTTTGGGAAAGATACTCACATTCAACAATCGTTATGACTATAAGGTGACCGGCGTACTAAAGGAAATGCCTCATAATTCCCATATCAGATTCAATATTTTAGCTTCCATTCAGGGCCAAAAGGTAATGAGGGACTGGAACCAAAAACTTCTGTTATATACATATCTCTTGTTGCCTGAGGGCTATAATCCAAAAAATTTGGAGGATAAATTAACCGATTTTGTCAAGAAAAAGGAGATTTACTTGGAATCAAATGGATGGATTCCAGAGTTCCACCTTCAACCGTTAACTGAAATATATCTGTATTCAGATCTTGATCTTGATATTGAATCGTACAATAACATTAGATATGTTCGTATTTTTTTGATAATAGCAGTCTTTATTTTACTCATTGCGTGTATAAACTTCGCAAATTTATCTACTGCGCGATCCGCAGAGTGGTCAAAAGAGATTGGAATAAGAAAAACAGTTGGTGCTTCCAGGTGGCAGCTCGCAGTACAGTTTCTGGTCGAGTCTGTTCTGATGTCATTTTTAGCGTCAATATTGGCAATAATGTTTATCGAATTACTTTATTTTCAATTTAATTTTGGCTCAAATTTGAAGTTCAATTTTCTTTGGCCTTTATGGGAATTGGTGTTTATTCCTCTAATAATAGGTTTGGTCTCGGGTTCTTATCCCGCCCTTTTTCTCTCAAGTTATGAAGCCAGTATTATTCTAAAGGGTAAATCACTTATCGGGTCTAATTCTGTTCTATTCAGAAAAGCATTAGTGGTATTTCAATTTTCTGTTACCATATTTTTGGTAATATGTACAAGTAAAATATACGACCAGATGAATTATGTACAAACTAAGGATCTGAAATTTAATAAAGATCAGATTATTGCCATGCCTTTTTACGGTTATATTCTTGAGAACCAATACGATGTGGTCAAAGGCCAACTTTTGCATTATCCGGGCATCCTCGATGTAGCAGTATCATCAGATGTGCCTTTTCGATTGCCTCCTGGCTTTGCATTACCCAAACGAGTGGTGCTACGGGAAGGGAAGACTATCAGCGAATCAGCTACCTTGCCCGTATATAGTATCGATCAAAATTTTATAGAAACATTGAGTATAGATCTTGTAGCTGGTAGAGTTTTTTCAAAGAATCAAGTTCTGAGTGATGTACATGCAAGTCTCATAATAAATGAAAGTGCGGTAGGATATCTTGGATGGTCGTCACCTGACGAAGCTTTAGGCAAGCAACTCGTTTTAGAAAAAAAGAGTCAAAGGAAGTCCAAAAAAACAGGAAGGATAATTGGGATAGTTCAGGATTTTCATATGCAGACGCTTTATCAAAAAATTGAACCGACTATCTTTCATATTTCTCCTTCAGAATTTCGGTACGTTCTCGTTAAAACCACACAAAGACGGACTTTGGAAACCTTAGATTACCTCAAACAGACATGGCGACAATTTTATCCCAACAAACCTTTTGAATATTTTTTCTTAGATGAATTAATGAAAAGCCAATATGAGCAAGATAGAAAAATTGGTATTCTTATTGGAGGATTTACTTTGTTGGCCATCTGCATTGCTTGCTTAGGGCTTTGGGGACTTGCCCTATACACTGCACAAAGAAGAACAAAAGAAATTGGTATTCGGAAAGTTTTGGGTGCATCTATAGGAAATCTGGTTATGCTGCTATCAAAAGAACATTTGAAACTCGTCATTCTTGCGAGTAGTATAGCATGGCCAGTATCCTATTATACTATACAATGGTGGCTTCAGAGTTTTACTTATCGTGTGGATATTGGCCTTGGAATTTTCATAGCAGGAAGCCTTTTAATTGCCTTCATTGCTTTAATGATAGTAGGTTATCAGGCACTAAAGATAGCAGTAGCTAATCCTATAGATGCTCTGCGATATGAATGAAATGTGCGGTCAAGTGGATAGAGTCCTTGATGTCTTTGGTTCTAATGTGATTCGGGAGCACTTTCAGCGCGTTTTCGGTCTCTCTGCTTGGACGACCGCGGCGATTCACGCTGCTGTGAACGGCATTGCGCTGGCGGTGAGTTTGATCCTCATCGACTTGAAATAGAGGTTTGGCAGCGGTAAGGATCCCGGGGGTTTTGTCGGGTTTTCAGGCGCAAAAAGATATAGACATAATCCCGCAATTGTCTATCTCCATAGAGACAGTTTCCGTGTTTTGTCAGGAACACTTCCAATACCGCTCACATTATCCATTGCTCAACAGACGCACCGAGTCTTTTGGAAATCGTGTTACTCATCTAACAGATGCTGAAATGCTTCAAGACTGACCACCTGAATCGCCGCGCGGTGCAACTGCTTGAGGCGTTGTAAATCGTCAATGGTGGCAATGCGAGCAGATAGGGGGTGCGCCCGAGCCGTGTGAATACACTGACGCAACATCCCATCTTAAACCGTTTCGCCCACTGCCTGTGCAGCCCTTTGGATGACGCGATCTCCAATATAGTAACCATTCTTTCTCATATTTTTTAGAATAGGTACCACTTCTCGAATCAACAGTTTTCTTTTTCCCTGAACAAGAATACCTGCCGAACCAATAATTTCCAAATTCAAGTCTTCAGCTACTCTTCTCGCCCGGTGATCATCAAGTAACAAACGTGAATTGGGCAATTGCTTTGCTAATTGAATCGCTTCAGTTTCTCCACGCCCCAGCGCAATGGAAATCAATTCTGTTGTTCGTTCTAATGTCCAATGTTCAAGCCATGCAGCACGATCTAAAAAGTAACGGCCAGAGGCATTTTCGCCTCCGGCCAGAATTTCATCTATTACAGCGGATGGTGCAATAACGCGAGAATACAATCTGGGCAATAGATTGAGTCGGTTCACGCCTGCTAACGCAATGAGTGGGCTGGAATCTGCGATCAGAAACACGTCATTTATAACCGAATTCTGTGTCGAGTTGATCATCATCCAGATCGACAACAGGGATGTTCAATGCACTGACCTTTGCGAGAAACTCGGGCTTGCTTAAACCAGATAGCTCCGCTGCTTTTCCAGCAGAAATCCGGTGGAGTTCAAAGAATTTCAAAGCCAATAGAAAGCGAGCTTCCCGTTCAAATACTTCGGGTTCTTGCCCAGTGATCAAGAGCAGGTCTTCAGAATATGGGATATTCAATGTTTTCATATTTTACCCCGTCAGAAAGGCCTCGCAGAAATATAAACAAATATTAGGACAAGAGCCAAAATAAAAAAAGGCAGGCTCGAAACGCCCGCCTTTTTTATTGCATGAAAGTGTGGCTTAGATTATTATTTGATGGATAATTTGTGGCTAATAGCCACATTTTTTTCTTTTTCAGGCAGATGTATCTATATATTGCGATTGGTTTTTGCGGGGATATACAATATATTGTATAATATCGGTGGCAAATTGTTTTTCTCGTTTTTTGTGGCTATTATAAGACACACTGACGTTTTGCGGCGGGAGCACAAACTATGGCCTGGCTTTATCAGCGGGGAAAGAAATGGTGGATCGGGTACTACGATGAAGATGGCAAGCGCGTGCGCAAATCAATTAGCGACACCAAAGAGGTCGCCGAATTGGCTCTGAAGCGGATCGAAGCTGAATTGGAGCGCAAAAATGCGAAATCGATTACGGTTCCCCAGAGCACGCTTGACGTCATTGGGAAACAACTGGCCCCCGTCAATCGAGAACCCATTTTGACGTATCCCGCTGTGAGAAATGCGACCAATGTCCGCGAATTATTTATTCGGATTTACGAAAAATTGGGATTTGAAGTGCTCAAATCCCAGGAGGAATTTCCCAATTATATTTTGTCGAGTAATGAATTGCCCATTCGAGCGCACGCTGTGTTGCGCAGCAGTGATTTCGAGCGCGAAAATCTCGATTACATGGCCTGTGACAGTATTATTTGTTGGATTGACGATTGGGAATCTGCCCCTATTCCCGTTTTGGAATTGTCTGCACACTACGATTTTTGGGGCTGATTCTCTTTTTTTGCGGCTTCCCACAGCACATCCATTTCCTCAAGCGTAGATTCATGGGGTGTTTTGCCCTTCTTGTACAGTTCGGTTTCGATGTACCGGAAGCGCGATTGAACTTTTCTGTTGGTCTTTATGAGTGCTTCTTCGGGGCATATTTGGAGAAATCGAGCGAGATTGACCAGGGCAAATAGCAAGTCCCCAAATTCTTCCCGAATCTTTTCTATTGCGCCGGATTCTTGAGCCTGGATCAACTCTTCTGTTTCTTCCTGCACTTTCTTAGCCACATCCGCAATGTGTCCCCACTCAAATCCCACCCGCGCGGCTTTTTCCTGAAGTCTGTAAGCCCTCAATAACGCCGGCAGATGTTGCGGCACTCCGTCGAGCAGAGAGGCCCTTTTGTCGGGTTTTTCCTCGGCTTTTATGGCTTCCCAATTTTTTATCACTTCGTCGGGCGTATCGGCTTTTGTGTCGCCAAAAACATGCGGATGGCGGCGGATGAGTTTGTCGGCAATGGCTTCGGCTACATCGTCTATGTTAAATCGGTTTTCTTCACTGGCAATTTGTGCGTGAAAGACGACTTGTAGCAAAAGATCGCCCAGTTCTTCTTTGATTTCGTCGTCGTCATTGTGGTCAATCGCCTCGAGGACTTCATACGCTTCTTCAATGAGGTAGGGTTTTAGACTTTGGGGTGTTTGCTCTCTGTCCCACGGGCAGCCCGAAGGCCCTCTCAAGCGCGCCATGATGTTGATAAGTCGTTCCAAATTGGACATATATTTCCTTTCGCATGGTGTGTATGACTTCAATATGGTTGTAAAGACGATCAGCGTCAACCCCGATATTTTTAAAAGCGAGAATTACCTTTGACAAATAGGATGTGGTGCGTTATTTTTCGGTCATCTGGTAGTCTTAAATTTATCTGGCTTTGGAGGGTTTAAAAGATGAGTGATTCTCTGCGAGATATTATGCGAAAAGTGGGCCGCGATGATGTGCGCGAGCGCGAACAGGAAAAGTGGTCAGAACGGGCGGGAGATCTGCTCAGCGCCAAGGAGCGAGAAGAGGCCAAAGACGAGGTTGAAAAGCGGCACGATCAGTACCGCAGGCGGCAGGAATACGCGAGTCGATTAGGTCCCGCTGCCGAGCGGTTGCCAATTTTGAGCAAGGAAGAGACCGAGCGCAGAGCACGCGAACGGCCCAAACGCCGAATTTATGAATTTGAAGGCCCAATTGAAAAATTGCTGGAAAAATACGGCGATTCCAAAGAGGTGTTCAACCACATGTCTATGGGGCAGTTGATGAAGTACGAGTTAGATGAAGAAACGGGCGCGATTTACGAAAAGGACAAAATGATTTTTGACGGTGAAAATTTGGTTTAAATATTAGCGGTCGGTCCTCTCCCATCCACCTTAAAAAAACAAAAGACGGAGCCTTCGATAAACCGAAAGCTCCGTCTTTTTGTGTGTGAATCAGGCGATGGTCACATCGGAGCAGAGATAGACATCTTGAATGTTGTTGAGCAATTGGATGCCTTCGTGCATGGGGCGTTGAAATGCCTTGCGTCCAGAGATGAGGCCGGTGCCTCCGGCGCGTTTGTTGATCACTGCTGTTCGCACGGCTTCGGCATAATCACTGGCACCTGAGGATGCGCCTCCGGAATTGATCAGTCCGGCTTTGCCCATATAACAATTGACGACCTGATAGCGGCACAGGTCAATGGGGTGATCAGACGAGAGTTCGGTATAGACTTTGTCGTGGGTGCGTCCAAAATTCAGGGCTGTGTAACCGCCGTTGCTGGTCGGCAATTTTTGTTTGATGATGTCTGCACCAATGGTGACGCCGAGGTGGTTGGCCTGTCCCGTAAGATCCGCGGCTTCGTGGTAGTCGATGTCATCGGTCGCAAATGCCGAGTTGCGCAAATAGCACCAGAGTACGGTAAATAGTCCCAGTTCGTGTGCGCGGGCAAATGCTTCGCTGATTTCGACGATTTGTCGATTGGATTCGGGCGAGCCAAAATAAATCGTGGCACCCACGCCTGCACATCCCATTTCCCAGGCTTGTTCGACTTGTCCAAATACGACTTGATCGTATTGCGAAGGGTACGTGAGCAATTGATTGTGGTTAAATTTGAGGATAAAAGGGATTTTGTGGGCATGTTTGCGGGCAACCATTCCGAGTACGCCCAGCGTGGTTGCCACGGCATTACAGCCCCCTTCAATGGCGAGTTTGACGATGTTTTCGGGATCAAAGTAGATGGGGTTGGGGGCAAAGGACGCGCCGCCGGAGTGTTCGATGCCCTGATCAATGGGGAGAATGGAGATGTACCCGGTGCCGGAAAGCCGCCCCGCACTGTAGAGGCGTTGCAGGTTGTTGAGTACGGGAATGGTGCGGTCGGAATCTGCAAAGACCTGGTCGATAAAGTCGGGACCGGGCAGTGTGAGCAGGTTTTTGTTTACCAGTGCTTCATGTGTGAGTAAATCATCGGCGTCATCGCCGAGGTAGTCTGCGATTTTGCCTATGCCATTTTGAACAGCAACTGCCATATCAACTGCCATGGAAAACTCCTTCTGAGAAATTAAATTGGGCGGATTGTAAAAGTTTTGCGAAAGCGCATTGATTTTTTTAAAAATAGGTGGAAAAGATACATGCAGGTGTGTCGCTTGTCAATAAATGACGGAATTTTTCTTTGCGAGTCGAGGGATTATAGGGTAGATTTGGTTTTATACGGCATGTCCACATTTCACAAGGTGGTTGTTATGCATGCGATATTGACGGGTTTTCTGATAGTGTGTGCGTTGAGCACAACGCTGTGGGCACAAAATGGCGATTTTGACAGTCCGCTGTTGGTACAGGCGGTTCAGGCGCAGTCCATTCGGGACTATGCGAAGGCACAGGCACTGTTTGAAGAATATATCGAAGAATTGTCAGAAGAAGAGCAGGTGCTCTATCGCGATTTGGCGCAGGTGGCATTGCCCGATGATCTGGAAATTTACCGGGATGCGGATACGGAAAAACGCGCTGAGTTGATCAACCGCTTTTGGCGACGCCTGGATCCCTCGCCGTTGACAAAGGCAAATGAGCGACTCATTGAGCATTATCGGCGCGTGGCGTATGCGCGCCAATATTACGGTCAAGGACAGTTCCCATGGGATGATCGAGGCGAGGTTTATGTGCGGTTTGGCAAACCCGATCACACGAGTAAGTCGGGCGATATTCAAAATGAAATGGATCGGGAGATACAGGATGCGCGGCAAAATTATGTGAATCGCAAACGCATTGCTCTGAGGATCAGGCCCGGGCAACCCATTTTTCCCGTACCATCGATATCGTGGTGGGAATACTGGGTGTATGCGGATTTGGAAGGCGGGACAGAGTTTGATTTTGTGCGCCGCGGCAAGGGGAACAGGTATGACTTTGCACCGATGCCCGAGGGCTTGAGTCTGTCACTGACAACGGATTTGATGGCGTATCAAAGCGAGATTGTTCTGCGGCAAGTGACAGCGCATCAACCCTCTGTTTACGATGCAGATATTGCCGATCTTCCCGTTGATTTTTATTATTTTCCCGCTGGATTTCGCGGTGAAAATGGCACGACGCGGCTGGAAATCTACTATGGGTTGCCCGCTACGGAAATGGCGCGATTGCCCGTTGATGACAAAACCGATCAGGTGATGTTGGACCGCGGTCTTGCGATGTTTGATAGCCTGTGGGCAGAGGTCTATCGCGTGCAGGATCAATTGACATTTCAGGCGCCATCAGACCAGCAAGTGTTGGATGGGGCGTTTATCCCGGGCGTGCTCGCGTTTGAGGTTGAATCGGGGCTGCACTATCTCTCTTTTCAAATCCGCGATGTGGTGTCGGGGAAATCACAGGTGTATCAACAATCATTGGCCGTATCAGATTTTTCTCAGCGCGATGATCTTTTGGTGAGCGATATAGCCCTCGCATTTTATGTTGGGCAGAGTGACGAGCAAGGTCCGTTTCAAAAACGCGGATTAAAAATTATTCCAATGGCCTCAAAGGCATTTCGCCCGGATCAAAATGCGTTTGTCTATTTTGAGGTGTACAATTTGAAACGCGATGAATTTGGACGGACGAAGTATCGCGTGGATTATTCTTTTCGCGCCCAGGAAAAAGGGATCGCGCCGATTCGCGCGTTGCGCGGATTGGGGCGCATGTTGCGTTTGCAAGAGAAGCGCCGGGAAGTGGTGATTTCTTATGAGCAATCGGGTGATACCGCGGAGGACATGGCGTATGTCGAATTGGATTTGAAAGACGCCGAGCCAGGCGGTCAAGAAGTCCGCGTCAAAGTGACGGATTTGCTGGCGGATCGCGATGTAAAAAAAGATATTGCGTTTAAGATTGTGCCGTAGGGTAGTGAGCTATGAATGGTGATTCAAAAAAATATATAGATTATTCAATTATTCCCGGTGTGGATCGGGTGCTCAATGAGCGTGCGATACAGACGCTGTCAAAGCGGTGTGGGACATCTGTTTTGACCGATATGATTCGGCAGGCGATAGATCGCGTGCGGGGGATGATGCGCGATGGCGAAGCGGTGGGTGCGTCTCGTGAGGTGTTGACCGAATGGATTGTTGCCGATGTACAGAGCCAATTGGCAGATTCGCTCGCGCCAAATCTCAGGCGTGTTGTGAACGCGACTGGGGTTATCCTGCACACCAATTTGGGACGCGCGCCATTGCCCGATGTTGCGGTGAAACATATTGTTGATATTGCTGGTTCGTATAGCAATTTGGAATTGGATCTGGAGACTGGACAGCGCGGGTCGCGTACGACACTTGTGGAAAAATTGCTGTGTGAGTTGACCGGTGCCGAAGCCGCTGCGATTGCAAATAACAATGCAGCGGCTGTTTTGTTGACGTTAAATACCCTGGCTGGTGGCAAAGAGGCGATTGTGTCGCGCGGGCAACTGGTCGAAATTGGGGGGTCTTTCCGCATTCCAGATATTATGGCGCGCAGTGGGGCGCAACTGGTCGAGGTGGGTACGACCAATCGCACTCATCTGAGCGACTACGAAGCCGCTTTAACGGAGAATACGGGAGTGATGCTGGCGGTGCATCCGAGCAATTACAAGGTGATGGGATTTACCGCCGAAGTAGCACTGGAAGATATTGTGGTGTTAGGACGACGACGCGGCGTGCCTGTGGCACACGATTTGGGCGGCGGTGTGCTGGTCAATTTGCGGGATTATGGATTGCCTTATGAGCCGCTGGTATCCGATAGTATTACCGCTGGGGCAGATGTGGTGATGTTTAGCGGTGACAAGGTTCTCGGCGGGCCGCAGTGTGGGATTATTGTGGGAAAACAAAATGTTGTGGAACAAATTCGCAAAAATCCCTTGATGCGCGCGTTGCGTTGTGGGAAGCTGACGTATGCTGCGCTGGAAGCGACGTTGAAGTTGTTCCTGAATCCAGAGGTATTAACGCGCGAACATCCTACACTCCGCATGTTGACAGAGCCTGTGACGACACTTGAGCAGCGCGGACGACGATTGTTGCAGGCGATTGGTGAACTCGAGGGTTTTTCAGGCGAATTGGTCGATTCCTATGCACAAACCGGCAGTGGCGCGTTGCCTTTGGAAAATATCCCGAGCGTTGCGGTAGCAATTTCCGGGGGCGATATTTTGTCCCTTTCCAATAGGTTGCGCCGCCATGATCCGCCTGTTATTTGCTATGTGCGCGATAACCGGTTATTTCTGGATTTGCGCACGATAAGAGATGACGAAGTGAGTATTGTGGGCGATGCGGTGAAAATAGGAGCACAGGGCTGATGGCGCATGTGATTATTGGAACGGCCGGGCATATTGATCACGGCAAGACGGCATTGGTCAAGGCATTGACGGGTATTGAAACTGATACCTTGCCGGAGGAGCGCGATCGCGGCGTGACCATTGATATTGGTTTTGCGTATTGGAAAGACAATGTGACCATTATTGATGTGCCCGGGCACGAGCGGTTTGTCAAAAATATGGTGACGGGGGTGTGTACGGTTGATCTGGCTCTTTTTGTGGTGGCTGCCGACGATGGTGTGATGCCGCAGACGCGCGAGCATCTGGGCATTTTGAATCTTTTGGGCGTGCCTCGCGGTATTGTGGTGTTGACAAAAGTTGATCTGGTGGAAGAAGAGTGGCTGGAGCTGGTGGAGGAGGAATTGCGGGAGGTGTTTGCCGAGACATTTTTGGAGGATGCGCCGATTGTGCCCGTATCGTCAATCACCGGTGAAGGGATCGATACATTGCGTGCGGCGGTTGAGGCGGAGATCGCAAGGGTTGAAGCACGGCCAGATCAGGGCATTTTTCGTTTGCCCGTTGATCGCGCTTTTTCTGTGCAGGGGTTTGGGACTGTGGTGACTGGTACTGTGATTTCAGGGGAGGTGCGCGTGCGAGACGCATTGTCGGTGTTGCCGTCGGGTAAAAGTGTTCGTGTGCGCGGCGTACAAACGCATGGGCGGGATGTGGATGTGGCGCGGGTGGGCGCGCGTGCGGCTATCAATATAAGCGGGGCCGAAGTCGATGAGGTATCGCGGGGTGATCTTCTGGCGCAAACGGGGTATTTTGAGACGACGTATATGATCGATGCGCGTTTGCACATGCTACCCGATGCACCCGCGCATGTGACAAATCGCACGCGCGTGCATTTGCTGATGGGACCACGAGGGGTTTTGGCCCGCGTGGTGTTGCTCGAAGGTGAGACATTGTTGCCGGGCGAATCGCAACTGGTGCAGTTGCGCCTGGAAGAACCGGGCGTTGCCGCGCGGGGTGATCGGTTTGTGATCCGACGGTATTCACCGGTGCAAACGCTGGGCGGTGGCGTGGTGCTGGATCCGCAACCCGTGAAGCACCGGCGGTTTCGGGACGATGTTAATGACGCACTGCGAGAATTGGAGCAGGACGATCCCACGCAGGTTTTGCTGACGCGCTTAAAGGCTGCGCGATTGCAACCGCGAACCGCATTGCAACTCGCATCTGAGATGGCGGTGTCTGCGAGCGAGATTGAGAGCCAGATCGTCGTGCTTGTCAATTCGGGCGATGTGATTTCTTATGTGCAGGCGGGTAAAGCGATGTATGTCCACGCGATGTGCTGGCGCGAATTGCTGGACGGGATTGGCGATGCGATGCGGGTTTTTCACGAGGCGTATCCCCTCCGGCCAGGTGCGCGACGCGAGGAGCTTCGCGCATTGGTGAAAGGTGAGCCTTCTGATGATTTGTTTGCTCACGGCGTTGAACATCTCGTTCACGCGGATATCTTAAAAAGCGATAATGCGCTGATTGGGTTGCGCGATTACAAAATTGCTTTGACGCCCGAGCAAGAGGAGATTCGCGATGCTATTGCGCGTGTGTTAAAAGATGGGGGGACAACGCCTGAGGACTTAAAGACGTTGCCCGATGCTATCCAGACCAACGCAAGATCTGTGCGCGATGTGGTGTCAGCCATGCAGGCAATGGGAGATTTGGTGCGTCTGGACGATACGTTGCTCTATCACCCGGAGGTGATAGAAGATGTGACGCGGCAATTGGTCGATTATCTGAAAGAAAATGGGGAGATCGACGTATCGACTTTTCGCAGTCTGATCGGCACCACGCGCAAATTTGCCGTGCCGCTGTTAAATTATTTCGATACCCAGGGCATAACCATTCGGCAGGGGGATGTGCGGGTGTTGGGGTGAGATTATCTGCAGATGACGGGAGGCGAGAAGGAACCCTGAACGTGGGAGAATTCAATGAGCACTGAATACACCATTGTAATAGAGAAGGATGAAGACGGGTATTACGTCGGGAGTGTTCCTGCTCTTCCGGGTTGTCATACCCAGGGCAAGTCAATTGACCAGTTGCTCGAACGGATGGAGGAGGCGATTGCACTCTGGTTTGAGGTTGAGGGTGAAGACGCTCAGAGTCCACTTGAACTGGTCGGCGTTCAAAGAATATCCGTATGACCAGAATGCCGAGGGTAACAAGTGCCCAGGTGGTCCGGTCTCTGAGGAAAGTCGGTTTCGAGGTTGTGAGACAACGGGGGAGTCATGTGATTATGAAGCACCCGGATGGGCGAGGCACGGTCGTGCCTATTCATCGCGGTGAAACTATCGGCGTTGGCCTTATGTCCAAAATTCGGAAAGATGTCGAAATTGATAGGGAGACATTCATTGGCCTGCTCGGCCATTGATCCAATGGCGGATGCGAATACCGGCGTTAATACTTAGCCGATCCGAGGAAAGGATGTCTTGGATAAAGGCATTCAACCTTCGCTATTCCAGAGAACGAGACGCGGACAGTGGGCTGTGACTTTGGTCGTGATTAGGCTTGTCCACTGACTTGTCCTGCAGCACAAGGTCAAACTCCAGGCCAAGTTCTTCATAAGCAGCCCGGTACTCTGGGTCATGGCTCTATTTCTTGTGCAAATCACTTACTTTACTCATTCCCTGATTTCCTTTGCGCTGTAATGCAGCGCATCTATGTGAGCTGGGGATAAGCGTCGAGCAGATCGTCTTCTGACGCGCCTTCTCCCAGTTTTCTTAATATCAGATCAACTGGAATGCGTGTCCCCTTCACCACGGGTTTTCCCATCATCACCCTGGGATTGACTTCAATGCGGTCTAAGTTAGCCATGGTGTGTCTTCTATTCTGAAAAAGAATCATTATTTTTTATATATACAAAATACACCGCAGAAAGACAGAGAGCTATTTAAAATAAGCCCCTAACTTGATATTTTGCTCGGGGTTGCTGGTGATTTTGGGATATTCTGTGACGATGTCTTCAAACGCCACTACGGGCGTTACAATGGATTCGCCCGTTAGTTTTCCTTCGGTGAGTAGTCGCCAGCAGGTGGCGTAAACGCGTTTCTCGTCCCATCGGGGATATTCCCGGTTTGGATCGCTGCATGCCCGTGAAAAGATGAGATTGGGGCGGTTGTAATGCGCTTCTGCGCCAAAATCCAGCCCGGGACCATAAGGTGCTGGCGCAGCCCCAGCTACTACGGTGCCTCCAAATGCCACCCCGCGTATGGCAGCTTGCAGGGCGTGTACATTGGCGCTGTAGTCAATTGCCACATCTACTCCTCGGTTTCCGGTTGCTTTTTTGATTTCCACGCCCGCATCACAGGTAGTGGGGTCAAGGATCAGGTCGGCACCGCAGATTTGGGCTACCTGTTGGCGGTTTTCCAATGGATCGACCGCGATGATCGGATATGCCCCGGATAGTTTGGCAATTTGTACGACCATCAATCCGATGGCGCCCATCCCAAATACGGCCACAGCGTCTCCGACTCTCACCTGTCCATCCCTGATAGCACACATGGCAAAATCCGCCGGATCCAAACATACCGCGGACTTCCACGAAAACCCTTCTGGTACCTTCCAGCACCGTTCTGTCGAGATCACATGGACTTCTCGAAACGGTCCGTAACTCAGTACCACATCGCCTTCTACGAATTCATCCACGCCCTCGCCGATCACAGTGCCTACAAACATATTGCCCGTCCGAGACGACCGCCCTTTGCCCGTGTTTGGAAATACCTGGAGTTCCGGATCATAAGGTCCGCGTTTCGCGCTGTGACCTTTTATTCCCGATAACTCGGTTCCATGCTTGGCAGCAGCGTACATGCTCTGCACTTTCATCTGTCCTTTTCCAACTTTTGGCACTTCGTATTCCCGCAATTCCATCTTTTCGGGCGATAGGGCACATACTTCCAGTGGCATAATATCCTCCTATTTTTTCATACTACAACAATCTATTGGCGCATCAAGGAAATGGCTGAGACAGACAATCCGGCTCGGGATTGTCTGTTGATGGATTCGGCGCGGACTTCGATGGTGTAAACACCGGGTTTGTCGAGCTGGACATGACCGATAATGGTTGCGGCTTCGGGGAAATACTGCGCTTTGGGGCTGTCGCTCCAGGCATCGGGTGTGATGGTTTTGCGGAATGTACTGCCCGCAATATCAACGCGCACTTCATGGCCGCCTGTCCATTCGCGGGCGCGGCGGAGCGCGCTGGTGTGAACGCGGACTTCAAATGTGCCGGGTTCGGAAACTTTGAAGTCGCAATCGATCCAGTTGGCTGTGTCAAACCAGTCTTCGATAACGCCGCTTTCGCCAATGCGGATTTGCGGTCCCGATTCGGGCGAGTTAAAGTTTGCCATGCTGGCGATCATGGTGATAGAGCCATCGGTTTGCTGGAGGGCGGTTTGATCGACATCGGGTGCGCCATCGAGATCGAGGGCGACGACTGAGACATTTGGGTCGGGGCATTCGGGCAGGCGCAATTTTAGAATATCGCAATCGTTCTCGCGGGTTTGAGAAATGTCGATGTGCGCACTTTGGTCGGCGAGCAAGGTTGCCTTTGCAACGCGGTTGCGCAGGCCGAGAAGGGTGAAATCCTCGCCGGGCCATGTGGTAAAGAGCAAGTAGAGGCGGTTGTCTTTTTGCGTGATGCCGCCCCAGGGAAATTCATAGGGATATGGCGTGGCTTTGCTGCCGTAGATCGCTTCGCCGTTGGTTTTCATCCATTCGCCAATGGCGAGAAGGCGATTGATACTGGGCATAGGTACGCTGCCATCGGCACGCGGCCCGATGTTGAGCAGGTAGTTGACGCCTTTGCTGGCGAGGTCAACGAGAAGGTGGAGCAGTGTTTTTACGCTTTTCCAGTTGTGGTCATCGGTTTTATAGCCCCAGGTATCGTTGAGGGTGGCGGGTGTCTCCCAGTAGCCTTCGAGGCGACCGGTGGGGATCTGGTTGTCGCCCAGGCTGCCGTAGTCTCCCACGCCGTTGCCCACGCGACCACTGACGAGACAGTCGGGTTGCAAACCGTGGACGAGACGGGAGAGCGATTGGCTCTGTTCCAGGGAAATGGAGACGGGGGTGTCGAACCATATCAGGCCGATAGGCCCGTATTGTGTGAGCAATTCGCGCACCTGAGGTTTGACTTTGTTTTCGAGATAATAGGCGAAGTCTTTTGTCGCAGGGTCAAAATCCCAGTTGTTCCCCGAGGCATTGGGGTCGTGCCAGTCCTGATCTTGAGAATAGTAGAAGCAAAGGCGAATACCGTATTTTTGGCAGGCTTTGGAGAGGCCTGCCATAATATCTTTGCCATAAGGCGTGGCATCGGTGATGTCGTAGTCGCTGCACGGGGAGTCATACATGGCAAAGCCGTCGTGGTGTTTGGCTGTGATAACGAGGTATTTCATACCCGCATCTCGCGCGAGTTTGGCAACCGCATCGGCGTCGAATTTTACCGGATTGAATTTTGAGGCGAGTTGTTCGTATTCCGCGGCTGGAATTTCTGCTCGGCGCATAATCCATTCTCCAATGCCCTCAATGGCTTTACCTTTCCATTTGCCCGCGGGAATCGCGTACAGGCCCCAGTGAATGAACATGCCAAACCGCGCTTCTTCCCACCATGCAATGCGCTCGCGGTCGCGTCTGGTCTGTCGAGTTTTTGCTGCGGTGTTCATAATGTCTCCTTGGTATGGTGTATAGCTGAAAACTACTCTTCTTCCACTGCTGCTGCGACCGCGTTGGAAACCCGTCGCAGAAGGCTTCCCTCGGCGACCATCTGGTTGGTGAGCACGACGCAACTGAGCTGACGCGCTGCGTCTGCCCACGCTACTGTGCCGGTTGCCCCGGTGTGTCCGAAGGTTCGCTGCGATACCAGATCGCCCCAAAAGCCCCATACCCTTGCTCCGGATACACCCCAACCGATTCCCCAGGGCGCATGGAGTGCCCCGTTTTGATCTCGTGTCATTGTCGCGACTGCGGCGCGGCTGAAGATGCGCCGATTGCCGTAAGTGCCGCCGTTGAGCATGGTTTGCAGAAGGATCGCCAGATCGCGCCCGGTGCTGTGCATGCCGCCCCACGGCGCCCCAAAGTCGCGCCAGTACGGGGAGTTCCAACCCCAGCTCTGTTGCTCCTCGTCCTCTTCGGCGTCCGTTCCGCACCACACCGCGTCATCAAGTGTCCAATTGCCCATTCCCAATGCGCTGCGCGCCATTCCCAACGGCGCGAAGATTTCCTCGCGCTCGAAGTCGCGCAATCGCTGCCCGCTGACTCGCTCGACAATTTCGGCTGCGAGCAGGATGCCCATGCTCTGGTAGCAAAAATCGGTTCCCGGTTTGTAGAGTAGAGGCGTCTGAAGTGCCCGCTCGACGAAGCCCGCCACGGGCGTGTGCGCCTGTCGCAAGCTGGTGTTTTCGGGCAGCATGTCGGGCATGCCGGATATATGCGAGAGCAAATGGCGCACTTTGACGGCGGGACGATCACCGCCGGTGCATTCGGGTAGATAATTGATGGCCGAATCGTTGAGTGAGATCAGACCCCGATCTACGAGTATCATCAGCGCGCAGGCCGTGACCGGTTTGGTGATTGAGGCGAGGAGAAATATTGAATCTGCATCGACCGGCTGGCCTGTGCGAGGGTGCTGTTGCCCGCATCCTCGGGCAAAGACTTCCTTGCCGTGCCGTGTAACCGTCAGCGAGGCCGCGCCAATTTGCCCGGCTTCTGTAGCGGTTGTGAGCAGGCCAAAGGCTCGTTTGAGTTGGTCGGCAGACATGCCGACATCCTGGGGCTGGGCTAATCCAAGTGTGTTATTCATCATGTTATCCTTTTTTAAACGGAAATGCAAAATCCACCCTCTTCGCGTATTCCCCGTGCGATTGTTTCAGGCGCGAGGTCAAATCCCGTTCCCGGTGTATCTGGCACAATGAGGTAGCCGTCTCGAAATTTCCAACCATCGAGCACTATGCCCTGCGTATCTGCCGGGGCTGTTTCTAATAGACAAAAATTTGGAATCGAAGCGGCAAAATGTGCGTGTGCATAACGCTCGATAATACTGCCCCAGCAATGCGGGGCACATTGGGCACCCCAGGGTGCGATCATATCTGCAGTCGCTTTCCACCAGGTCAATCCTTTGGCGCGAAAATCGTGTTGCACAATATCAATCCAGCCGCGTTTTACCATGTCAAAAAAAGTAGGCGGTGGTGGGCCAGATTCGCCATCTGCGATATAAGTGTCATAACCGGAGGCCTGGATAAATGCCTTGAAGGGTTCGGAGAATCCCCGTTCCTCGTGAAAGGCTTCCTCGAACCAGTAAATCCCCACGGCTTCACACCGTTTGAGAATTTCCTGGGCAATATTCAGCGTTGTTCCGTTGTTGGCATCAACGAGAATTTTGGCGTCTGGTCCCGCTGCTTCTCGAATTGTTTGAATGACCAGCACATCCCGTTCCAGGCCTTCCATAATTGGCATCCACTTTGCCCCGCGTCCAATTTTTATTTTAAAATTTTTGAATCCGTATTCCTGTCCGGTTTTTACTTCTTTCTGAAAAATTGCCACTGCTTCGTCGTCATCTGCTTCCAGGTCGTCGATATAGACCGATCCGTCATAGAGTTCCACTTCCCGCGAACCGCGCGCGCCCAGCAGTTTGTACAATGGCAGATCCGAGAGTTTTGCCACCAGATCCCATAGCGGCAAGTCGATGCTTTCACCTGCTTCCAAACAGCCCGTGGGCAATGCAAAGAGTTCATTCAATTGTCTTCCCAAAAATTGTTCGGCCTGTGCGCGATTTATGCGCGACCAGCCAACGCCAATAGTCCCGCTCTCTGTATGGATGCGAACGACGAGATCCGTAACCATATCGCCTATGGGGCCACCTTTGGAATTTACGCCCACAAAGCGCGGACGCGGACTTTTTAACATTACTTTTTCAATGCGTACAATGCGTTCTGAAAGTAGATCGGTCATTGTTAAGGTCTCCGTTTGTTATCGCGCTCAAAAACGACATCGTCGCCAAATCGCTTTCGCCCCTTTGCTGCAGGTCCAACAATATCCAATTGTCCTCTGCCCATCACGGCTTCGCGCGAGCCATCCCGCTGGGGATCGGCATAGCGCGCAAACCACGCATCCAGGTCAGCCTGTAGCGATTCCCGGATTGATTGATGTTTTTGTTCTGCAATCAGATTTTGCCGTTCATCTGGGTCGTTTATCAGATCGTAAAGTTCATGAGGACCATAGGGATAGCGATGGACGTACTTCCATTCCACGGTGCGGATCATCCGCGTGGGACCGTATTCGTCAAATACAACCACCTGGTCGTCGCCCCCTATTTCTCGCCCTTCTAACAACGCGGAAAAGCTGCGCCCGGGAAGGGAGTCAGAGTCGGGATTTTCTACGTTGAGATAGTCCAGCAAGGTCGGCATGATGTCGTAATGGCTGTGTAGTGAAGAAATAACCTCACCCTGGGGAACATGACCTGGACGCGAGATGAGCATGGGGACCTTTACCGAGGTGTCGAACATGTTCGGAGGAAATGTCCCATTGCCTTTGCCGTAAATCCCGTGATGTCCCATGTTCATCCCATTGTCGCTTGTAAATGCGATGAGTGTATTTTCCCGCAACCCATTGGCTTCCAGCCAATCCAACAATCTGCCTACGTTGGCGTCCATTGCGGTCATTGCGGCAAAATATCCGCTGAGTGTTTCTTTGCGCTCTTCTTTCGTGAATCCCAAAGATCCCGATGATCCTGTCTTTGATAGCTGCTGCGGATGCATGGGTTCGTCAGGCGTTGATCCAAAAGGACAATTTTGATAATAATCTTCGAATAACTCGGGCGGATGGTGTTCGCGTCCCCAGGGCGCGTGAGGTGCTGTGTAGTGGACATTCAAACAGAATGGTTGATCTACACCCTTTTGGGTCTCCAAAAATTCCAACGCATTATCTGTAATCAGATCGCTCACATAATCCGATGGTTGATACGCTTTGCCGCCGCGAATCATCGGGGGATTGTAATACGGTCCCGCGCCACTTGCGTGAACATCCCAAAACGCAAAACTCTTTTGCGGTTTTTCCGAATAGCCCAGATGCCATTTGCCACTTAAACCACACGTGTAACCCCGTTCAGATAGGATATCTGTATATGCTGTTTGTCCCGATAGATATTCGATAGCCCGATCATCTGCGCCGTAGATATTTGAATTGCCCGCGCGCAAGAAATCCTGTACGCCGTGTTGAGATGGAATGCGGCCCGTCAAGATGGAAGCCCGAGCTGGCGAGCAGACCGGCGACGCGCAAAAGAAATTCTCAAAGCGCAATCCCGTTGCGGCCAATCGATCCAGATTCGGCGTGCGAATTTCCGAATTACCAGCACATCCCATCGCCCAATATCCCTGGTCGTCTGTTAATATAAAAAGCAAATTGATTTGTTCAGACATAGTATTTATTCCTTTTGTGAAAGGTTATCTCCCGAGTATTTTTAACAGGCGATCTGGCCGGCGGGTGATGATGCCATTTACACCGCTTTCAATCAGCATTCGCATTTTCGCTTCGTCATCCACAGTCCATATTTGCACTTGTATATTGTTTTTGCGCGCGCCAGATAAAAGGCGTGGATGGATACCGTTTATTGGTCCCATTTTTAGTGGAAACTGCAATACCTCGACATTGGGTTGATAAACCGCGCTCAGGTGCAACCAGCACAGGGCGTAAAAAATCATTCCTTCCGTCATTCCCGGCGATGTTGCAACTTCGGGGAACTGCTTGCGAAAACGCTTCAATGTCCCGGTGTCAAAACACGCGACCAGCACGCGGTGCTGCATTCCATGGTGGCGAATCAAGTTGCCAAATGCCGCGACAATATCCGGCTCTTTCTGCTTGATTTCAATGGTCATTCGCATGTTCGGAAAAGACGCAAAGACTTCGTCCAGCGTTGGGGGTACAATTCCTTTTCCGCGAAAGGGAAAAGTCGCGCCATTATCCGCCGACCATTTGTATCCTGCATCTAACTGTTTTAATTCTGCAAGGGTCAAATCATTCACACTCGCGCTGCCATTGGTCGTGCGCGTCACGATCTCATCGTGAAAAACCACGATATGGCCGTCTTTTGTACTGCGAATATCCATTTCCAGCATATCCACGCCGAGATCTACTGCGTGTTGAAAAGCATATAGCGTATTTTCGGGCCACAACCGCCATCCCCCTCGGTGTGCAATCACTTCAACACTCGCGTTTTTTTTTAAAAAAGGATGATCGGGCATCGGTTTCCTCCAGATGGATAGCACAACACATAGTGCAGTGAACAACAATATGGAGAGGAGCAAAATTTTAGCGACTCGTTTCACTATTGGGCAAACCGTGTCAAATCGTCTGTGTATTCTGATATGGACGAATGCACGAGAGGATTTTTTTAGTTTCGCGCTTGATTTCTCGAGCGTGCGTTGTTAATTTGATCAGTTGAAAATCCAATTTACCGGAAAATTTATGTCTCAGACATTTATCAAATTTGCCCTCACGGGTTTCTCGGGGGTATTTGTCAATCTCGGTTCGTTTCAGCTCTTGCTCAATCTCGGTGTGCACAAGTTGCTGGCATCACCAATTGCAATTGAGCTGTCGATTATCTCGAACTTTTTGCTCAATAACTACTGGACTTTCCGCGATCGCGCACTGGCGGGTAAAAAGCGTGTTCGGGGGTTGAAGTACAACCTCGTTTCACTGGTGACGCTCATGCTGAGTTATGGCACGTTTGTCTTGCTTTCCTTCCTTTTTCCAGCGGTACAATCGGTCATTTTGCAGGGGTGCGCGATTGCCCCTGCCACATTATTCAACTATTTCATCAATTCCCTCTGGACGTTTCGCGAGGTGACAAACGGGCGGGCAGAAGACAAGGAGGAAGGTAAGCAATGAATCGCGTGGATGCCCAAATTGAAGCCTTTAAGCCCTTGCGCGACGGGATCGCGTTGGCCGCATCGGTCGGTCCACTCGTGCTTTATGTGCTCACGATGCCGCGCACTGTTGTTTTGGAAGACGATGGCTTGTTTCTCATGGCTGGCGCGCATCTCGGTGTGGCCCATCCGCCGGGCTATCCGCTCTATACCCTTATTGTCTATCTGTTCACCCAATTGCCCTTTGGCAGTGTTGCCTTCCTCGGCCATTTGTCCAGTGCGGTATTGGGCGCGTTTGCCTGCGGCTGCGTTTATGTGTGTGCCCGCCTGTTGGGTGCATCGCCAATTCCCGCCCTGACTGCTACATGGCTATTTGCCGCTTCTGAGCATTTCTGGTCTCAGGCTATTATCGCCGAGGTTTATGCACTCAATGCACTGTTCTTTTTTCTCCTCTACGCACTACTTTTGTACGGCATCCGCCAGCCGCACCGCACTGGTATCTGGATTGCCGCGGCTGTGGCTTATGGATTGGGTTTGACCAATCACTGGCCGCTGATGGTGCTTTCAACGCCGGGTTTGATGCTATTGATCTTGCCCATTTGGCGCACTGTGTATCGGAAACTGCCGTTGCTTTTGGGGGTTTCCCTGCCGAGTGCGGTCTTGCCTTATGCGTGGATGGTCTGGCGGTCGCATCGGGATCCTCTGATCAATTTTTACGGTTCTATCGATACGTTGAAAGAATTTTGGCACTATTTCAGTCGGCAGGGCTATGTCCATATAGATGCCAGCCCCAGCGCGGGATGGAATGACCGGTTCGGGTTCATGCAATGGCTGGGCAACGAATTTTTGTGGCAATTGACGCTGCCGGGCTTTGCACTTGCCGTGTTGGGCCTGATCGTGCTGTTTCGGCGGCGGCAGATCGCAAAAGCGGGTTCGGGATTGCTGGTATTTTTGGGCAATAGCATCGTGCTGATCGCCCTGCTGGGTTTCGATTTTGACTTTTTCTGGGTCGCGATCTTTCGCCCCTATTCTCTGTTGTGTTACGGTATAGCGGCCTTATGGCTGGGTATTGGATTGCAGGTTGTGTTCGACTGGCTGGCAGAATGGTTGTCGTCCAAATCTGTCCATGGGCCGGGACTCAAAATTGGTATGGCAGCCCTGGTGGGCGCGGCGATGGTTGCGTGGTCGGTGCATGAACACTGGCGGGCCAATGATCGATCCGATAGCGACTTTGCCGAGCACTATGCGGACATGCAATTGGATATTCTGCCAGAAGACGCGGTCCTGTTCGTATTCGGCGATGCAACCGGGCCGATGGGTTATTATCAATACATCGAGAACCGCCGTCCAGATGTCGCCCTGTACAATCTTCAGGGACTCGTATATGGCAAACGCCTCTACGATCCATTTTTACCGAAAGAAAAGAAAAAGGAGGTCTTGGAACAATTCACCGATTCGACCGACCGCGCCCTCTTTTTTCCCATGGATTTCGATATTTTTCCCGATCGCCAGGGACGGATCTATGGTTTTCTCATGGAGGCGGTTAAAGATGGCAAGCCGGGTACCATAGAACTAAAACGCCATCCGCGCGGTGAGGAGTACTTCGCGCAACTTATCGCGCGACAACCCATTGATCGCTGGGAACGCGTGCGGCGAAACGGATTGTTGTTCCAGTACGGGCGATATTTGGGTTTGATTTATTTTTCAGGCGATCCGGGGCTTCTCAATTCAATGCAGGAATTGTTCCGCCTCTCAGAGAGAAGTTACGCCTGTCTCATCGGCATAGCTACCACAATGATAGAGAACGGGAATAGCTCACACTGGGAACAAATCGCGGCATGGTTAGATAGGGCGGAGACCCTCAAACACGAGGCATTAAAAAAGCAAACCCTGGCGCGGCTATACTACTTGAAGGGAAGCCTGCTGCAAAAACAGGGTCAGAGGGTGGCCGCTGTCGCGTCTTTTGGGAAATCTCGCGACATATATCCCCATCCCAATAACAAGGCACTGGAGGCCCTCGAACAATACAAGGGCAATTTCAAAAGGGTCACTCCGCCACGTCGGGAAAGCCCAAAACCCGTTTTGCCGTTCTCCCCATAATTTCTGTTTTTTGCTGCGCGCTCAAATCTGGCAATAATTCATCGATTACCTGTACCAGCTTATCATATCCTGGATCTTCCAAAATCCATGGAAAATCCGTCGCCCACATCAATTTGTCTGCGCCGAACTTGGAAAGCAGTGTTTTGTGCCACCCCTCCAAATCGCGATAGGGCCATGTTTCCTGGCTAAACGCATATTGTCCCGATAGATGTACGCAGATATTTGGGTATTCGTGCAAGCCCAGCATCGAGTAGCGCGTTAGCGGCGGTATAGGGGTATTGATGTGCGGGCGGCCTTCGTCATCCCACGAAAACATCCCCTCGCCTGGACAGATCATCAGATGGTTAAACACGGCGCGAATTTCGGGAAATGCCTGAACCATAAAGGCGACCTGGTGCGCGTCTTTCGCCCGAATATACAGCCACATCACGTAATTTTTTTTAGCCGCGTGTTTCCAGATGCGATACGAAGTAAATGTCCGTACATCCATGTGGGATAGGGGATCGGCAGGCCCGCCAATTTCGTTAATCCTAAAGCCGATAATATCCCCGTTCTCAGTTAGTCGATCCATGTGGTCTTCTGGCGCGTCCCATTCATCCCGAGGAATCAACCCGATCCCCCGGAAGCGGTTGGGATAGGTCTTTAAACAATGCTGTAAGTACCGGTGGTGCGCCAATTGTGTACCACCGATCTGTGTCAATACCGCCTGATCGACGCCATTTGCCGCCATGACTTCCAGCAATTTTTCCGCTGTCTCTGCCCTGTCTGCGGGACACTGGTCATTTACCTCGCGGGGAAATTCATCCGACAGTTTTTCAAATACATGCAGGTGTGAGTCAATAATTGGCATGCTATCATCTCTCATCCAGACTAAATAACCGTCTCCGGTCTGGCGTTGTGCATTTATGTGCAATCGTTGCAAATTGATCGGTCGATATGCGGTCCTTGCTCCACTTTTCATAGATGAGGATAATCGACTTGCGCGGCTTTAAGGTGCGATTGACCATTGAGGTATGCCACCCATAAGAATTGAATAATACCGCATCGCCCGCTTTGCCGGGATACACTTTGTGCCCCGGCATTGAATCGAGCGGACGAACCACTGGACACGCTCCGGCATTGGGTTTATGGCTGCCCGGTACATATCCAAATGCACCGCCGTCGGCCGGGACATCCTCAATATAAATCTGTACTTTCATGTGGAGCGGTGTCGTATGCGGCACGTCCGGATGCCAACCCACATAACTGATGGGTGATACCGGCAGGGTTCGCACTTGCGGCGCGAGCAGGATCAAATCTTCATCGGCAAAATCCATCAAAAACCCGTACCAGCCCGGATCATCGATCAGGTCGATAAATACGTCGTCCTTTTCCAATGGCTTTGGAATATCAAAATGGGCAGCAGGACGCGTGCCTTTTGCTATTCCCTCCAACCATTCGCGCCTGGCCTCGGCGGTACACCGATCAAACTTTGCCTGCAACCGCGATAGGTCTTCCCCCACAATTGCATTTTCTAAAAACAACACTCCGTTGGCTTTCCACTCCTGTCGTTCAGCATCTGTTGGCCGCCTCATAACGCGCCTCCTGAAAAGTGGTTCGCAATACCATATACCCGGCTGCGAAACAATTAATTGGACAAAAGCGGCGAAGTCAAACAAAAAAGTCTCGGATAAAATCCAAGACTTTTCAGATGGTCTGTTCAATGAATGTTGTGTTTACGGCACAGGCGACCAGCGCGGGAAGCGCGCACCAAGTGGGATATTGGGAATAGAAAAAGCATTGGAGCCATCTACATTCATGACCTTAACGGTCGAAAATCCCGAGATTAGATTTGTTGCATAACTGTGAAATTCAAATGCAATTTGCTTCCCATCGGGCGACCAGGTTGGATTGCGTAATGCTTCGAGGGGTTGGGAAGACGTGAGACGGCGCATATTTGACCCATCTCGATTCATCACATAAATCTCGTACTGCGCCAGAGGCGTTCGCGTGCCTGTTGACGGGGGTTGATGGCGATTGGATTCAAATGCTATCTGCGTTCCATCTGGCGACCAGGCGGGTGCAGCGTGCAAGGTGCCATTGCCATCTGTCAAACGCATCGCGCCTGTACCATCGGCATTGGCGACATAAATATCGATTCCACGACCGCGGTGTCCGGCCTGATAGGCAAATTTGGTACCATCGGGTGACCAGACGGATAGTTGCTCTTCCATATCTGTATTGATCAGCACCTGTTCTCCAGAACCGTCGATGTTGACCACATAAATATCCCAAGCTGTCTCATCGCTGCGCTTTGTTTGAAAGAGTATTTTCTGTCCATCGGGCGACCAGGACGATGCAAATTCGTTTCCCGAATCTTCAACCACACTACGGATATTGCTCCCGTCGGTATTCATAACAAAAATGTTGAAATTGGCATTGCCACTGCGATTTGAGGCAAAGGCGAGTTGTGAACCGTCGGACGACCACGATTGCCCGGAATATTCAGCCAGATCGTCTGTGGGATTGAGATTGATGGGGTTTTTACCGTCGGGATTCACAATATGGAGATGAAAACTGCCCGTTTGCAGGTTTTGCTTTATATATGCGATCCGTCCTGGGCCGCCCGGTATTGGCTCTGCACCGGGTTCTGCCGGCCCCGTGATATCCGGCGACGTTGTGCTTCCACAAGCAGAAAGAGCCAGGATACAGAGTGCAAAAATGCCTCTGGTGTAATACCACCGTGTACGAGACTGGTGCATTTGGATTCCTTTTCTCGTCTATTTGCCCAGGCCGTTTGCGACTTTGTTGATCGCGACGGCGGTGTCGCGAATGTCTTTTTCGTCGAGGTGTTCGTGCAAGCCCCACACAACGACTGTACTCAATGCCTGTACAGCACCGGGAACGAGTTCTGGGCCGTAGTTATATTCGCGGCTTGTTACGCCGTGGTGAAAGGGGAATCCGCTGTTTCCATAGGTGCGTTTTTCGGTCAGGTAATTCCCGCGCATAAAAATCGGATCTTTGATATAATGCGCCCCCATAGATACGCCTTCGGCGCGCACGGCTTTGCAAAATTCATCGGGATCGTGACCCGTGACGTGAAAAACAAAATTCCACCATGAAACCTCGCGGTCTTCTTCTATCGGCAGGGGAGTTATACCCGGGGCATCGGCAATCAGGTCACTTAGCAATGCGCCCAATTCGTGCCGTCTCTCGACCACGCCGCGCACTTTTTCCAACTGCGCGAGGCCAACCGCGCCCTGCATCTCGGTCATGCGATAGTTGGGTGCGACAAAAGCGTGATCGCGATCGGCCATATATTGATAGTCCCATCCCTTATCGGAGAACAGCTTGAGACGAATATAGGTTTCTCTGTCATGCGTGACCGTCATCCCGCCATCGCCCGTAGTCATGTGTTTGGACTGTTGCAGACTAAAACAACCCATATGCCCAAAAGTTCCCACATAGCGACCTTTGTATTTGGTGGCGTGACATTGGCTGCAATCTTCAATCAGCGTAATATGGTATTTTTCCGCAATTTTCACCACTTCTTCGACATTGCAGGGGCGGCCAAACAAGTGTACGAGGATGATTGCGCGCGTGCGGTCTGTAATATTTTCTTCAATCGATTCGGGTGTCATGTTCATTGTCAGGGGATCGACATCGGCAAATACGGGTACGGCATTTTGAATTAAAATGGGCATTACGCTGCCCGGATCAGTAATGGGTGCGGTGATGATTTCGTCCCCTGGTTCGGGATCGACAACGCCCACTGCCAGATGAATGGCCGCCGTGCCACTCGTTGAGCTTTGTGCGTATTCCATCCCGTAAAAGTCGGCAAATTGCTTTTCAAAATCTTTGACATAGGTGCCGCTCTTGCCAAACAAATTTTGACTGCGTACGGCGTTCAATAACAATTCTTCTTCTTTTTTTCCAAATGGCGTGCGCGAGGGAAAGGGGGCTGTGCGCGTTTTTTCTCCGCCATAGAGAGCCAGTTTTTTATTCATATCCGTTCTCCGATGTCTTATGCCGCTTGTAAGGGTGCCAACTCCTGAGGATCCAATAAGGGTAAATTCAATCGCTTGAGAATACCGTTGATCTGATCTAATGTGACTTTGTCAGGTGCCGTGATCTCTAAGCCAATCGGACGACCATCGGCCTGATAATCCACCAGCAAGCCAGATTCCATAAGCTCTGTTCTGGCACTCTTAGCACCGGGATCTCTCGGCAAATACAAATAGGCTGCAAGCGGTTTACCCTTGCGAAATGTCACTTCCAAATATCGAGTTTTCATGGGGTACCTTGTATGCGAAAAATTGTTCATAAGGCAGTAGCGGTCGCCGTGGCTTCCATCCACGTCTTGGCTCTGGCATTACAACCGCTCCACCTCCGCGATGATACGCTTCAGATTGGCCACCCCTTTCGCGACACTGCCCCGGATGTCCGCTGGATCTGAGACCTCGAGGGAGATAGCGTCCCTGTAGCCCGCATCTTTGAGGATGCGAAAGATCTCGGCCCAACCCGAGTTCCCCTCGCCGCCGACCGCGCGCTTGACGTATTCGCCCGAGGGGATTTCGCGCCACTCCTCCCCAGGCTGGGGATCCTGCCGAATGTGGAAGTCCTTGGCATGGATGTGGACGACATGTCTGGCGAGAAGCCGGGCCGCCTCAACGTGGTCTTCTCCGAAGACCGTGCGGAAATTGGTGAAGTCGAGGTTCACGCCGAAGTTGGGGCGATCGACCCGCTCGACGATGCGCGCGGTCTGCGACGTGCGTCCGAGCAGTAGCCCGTGGTTCTCAACGCCGACTTTCAGGCCTTTTTCGGTAGCGATGTCGGCGACGGTCTGCATGCTTTGAACAACGCGGGCGAGGGCGTCTTCGGGATCGATATCGTCGCGGGATCTGCCGGGAGGTGGGGCGGTGCGGGGATCGACGCGGACCGTATCGGCCCCGAGGATCACGGCGACCTGGAGCATCTTCTCACACCAGTCCAGGCAGGCGCGATTTTCGCCTTCGTCGTAGACGGCGAAATCGGTCGCCAGGGCATGGCACGAGGCCTGCAGGCCCACCCGGTCCATCAGGCTCCGGGCCTCGCGCGCCTGTTCTTGCACGTCTCGATCGGGACTCCAGTATGGGGAGTAGGGCTCGAAGCAGTCGGCCTCAGTCTCCTTTCCCACGAATTCGATCGCCTCCATCAAAGAGATCTTACCCTCGGTCAGCATCGAATTGAAGCAGTAACTGCACACACCCGCTTTCACCGGTACCTCCTTTGACCGCTCTTTATGCAAAGGGTTTGCGGTCGTCTTCCCATTTTTGGCCGACGGGGCGGAGTTGTCCGGCGCCGCTGACGGTGTAATCGCGTCCGTCTTTGTCGGGGACGGTGTAGGTTGTAAACCACATTTCCATTTGCGTTTTCATCGTTTTGATGCGGTTGGCCTGCGCGGTGTCGTCAACGAGATTGTCGCGCTCGTCGGGATCGTTTTGCAGGTCGTAAAGTTCGTTGGGGCCATCGGGATAGCGGTGTACGTATTTCCATTCTGCCGTGCGGATCATGCGCGTCGTGCCGTATTCGTCGTAGATAACGACATTGTCGCGCCCGGGGTCTTCTTCGCCTTTGAGCGCGGCGAGGAAGGATCGGCCGGGGTAGTTGCGGTCTTCGGGTAAGGGCAGGTTGAGATAGTCGAGGAGAGTGGGCATAAAATCGTATCCCGAAGCCATTGCGGGCTGCACGCTCCCTTCGGGGATGACGCCGGGATGGCTGGCTAAGAAGGGTACTTTGATGGAGTTTTCATACATATTTAAGGGGCGCGTACCATTGCCCTTGCCCCAAAAGCCGTGATGACCACAAGAAAAGCCATTGTCAGAGGTGAAGACAACGAGGGTGTTGTTGCGAATCCCCTTGTCCTCAATTTTATCGAGGATGCGCCCCACGTCATAATCCATTGCGGTGACAGCGGCAAAGTAGCCTTTGAGACTTTCGCGGTTGCCCAAATTATTGCTCAAGCCTCCCGCCCAGGGGTGTGGATCTTCTTGTGGACAGGATTCGAATGGGCAATCGTCGTAGGAATCGACAATATCCTGGGGATGTCCAGTCCATGGGCTGTGGGGCGCGGTGTAGTGAACGCTGAGGTAAAAGGGCTTGTCGTCATTGGCGTGATTGTCGATGAATGCGAGGGCGTCGTCTGTGATGGCGGTGGTCACATAACCTGGTACTGCGACGAGTTCGCCATTGCGTACCAGCGTGGCGTCGTTGTAGGGACCACCGCCTTTTTCGTGGGCAAACCAGTGCGAGAAGCCGTGCTGCGGCAAGGTGCTATTGCCCAGGTGCCATTTGCCCGATAACCCACATGTCCAGCCGTGTTCGGATAGGATGTCGGTATAGCAGATTTCGTCCTGGAGATAAGAAGCAGCATCGGGACCCGTGTTGCCTTCGCGGATCCAGTCGTGTACGCCGTGTTGTGAGGGTATGCGACCCGTGAGAAAAGAGGCGCGACTGGGCGAGCACACGGGGATGGTGACAAAGAAATTGTCGAAGCGAATACCCGTGGCGGCAATGCGGTCGAGATTGGGGGTGCGAATTTCTGAATTGCCATAACATCCGGCAGCCCAGGGTCCTTGATCATCGGTGAGGATAAAGATGATGTTGGGAGCCATTGGTTATTCCTTTCAATTTTGAGCCATACAGGTGCTTTATAAACCGTGAGCGCAATGTACACGCATCGACAAAGCTTGTCAATAGCGAGCAAAAAAGGCCGGTTGCAAAAGCAATCGGCCTTTGTAATTGCGACAACACCACGCGCAATTAATCTGCTGCGCTGTTCAGATCTGCGCGGAATGCACGGCGTTCGCGCCCGATGAGGCGATAGAAGGTATTGATGAGGTCTTCGAGAATATAGTAGGTGATGGGGACGAGCAAGAGGGTAATGACGGTTGCAAAGAGAACGCCAAAACCGAGGGATATGGCCATTGGAACCAGGAACTGTGCCTGAAGGCTTTTTTCCAATAGCAGGGGGGTGAGGCCAAGAAATGTCGTGAGTGAGGTTAGAAGAATGGGGCGGAAACGAACAGCCCCAGCTTCGCGGAGGGCTTCGGAAAGTGCGTGGCCTTTTTCGCGCTGTTTGTTGATAAAATCGACCATGACCAGACTGTCGTTGACCACGACACCTGTAAGCGCAACAATGCCAAATGCAGAGAGAATCGAGAGATCAAATCCGAGAGCGACATGGCCCCAGACCGCGCCGACGATCCCAAATGGGATGGCGCCCATCACAATGAGGGGTTGGACATAGGATTTAAAGGGAATAGCGAGCAAAATATAAATAACGAGCAAGGCGATAACAAAGCTGTTGGCCAGCCCCTGTAGCATTTCGGTCTGTTCTCTTTGCTGGCCTTCAAAATCGTAGCGCACGCGGGGATGATCTGCCATTATTCTGGGCAAAACAGTGCGGGTGAAATCGGCGATGATTTCATTTGCATTGACGATGCTTATATCGACGTCGGCAGTGACGTTGATAACTCTCTGGCGGTCGGCGCGACGGATGGATGCGTAGCCTCGACCGAGTTCGGCACGCGCGGCGATTGAGAAGGGCACTTCGCCACCGCCGGGTGTGCGGATGCGCATGTCTTCGAGGTTGCCCAGGGACCGTCGCTCTGATTCGGGATAGCGCACCATCACGCGGATGTCGTCGCGGCCGCGCTGAATACGCTGCGCTTCTTCGCCGTAAAATGCCTGTCTGATCTGGCGCGCGAGGTCGGCCAATGTGATGCCCAGGATTTCGGCTTGTCGGGTGAGGGAGAGTTTCACTTCCTCTTTCCCGGGGCGGAAGGAATCGGCGATGTCAAAGACACCGGGATATTCACCCAACGCGCTTTTGAATTTTTCGGTGACTTCGCGCAATTCACCGTAGTCTGGACCTGAGAACTGGATATTGATGGCTTCTCCGCTTGAAAATAGCGAAGACGTGTAGGTCAGCTCGACAGCGTCGGGAATAGCGCCGGTGACTTCGCGCCAACGCTTGGCAATTTCTTCACTGCCGATGTTGCGATTTTCCGAAGGCACGAGTTCAATATTGACTTCACCCAGATGTGCCGATGAAAATGCGGCACCGCTCCCAAAGTTCTGGCTTTGTGCTGAGCGAAAAGGTTGTTCGCCTACGGTTGCGAGAATATGGCGAAATACCGCGCCCGATTCATCGCCTTCTATTTCGCGTTGGAGTTGGCGTGCTGACGCCTCCAGGTGGCGCACTGCATTTTCTGTCACCTCGGCAGGTGTGCCCTGGGGCATGGTGAGCATGGCCGCGACATTGTCGGCCTCGACATTGGGAAAAAAGACGAATTTGATCCACCCGCCACCAACGAGACCCACGGTGAGAAAGAGCGTGGCAACACTCGCCGCGAGGGTCAAATACCGCCACTGAAGCACCCATTCGAGAAAGGGTCGATAATAGTGGTCAACAGCGGTGAGCAAGCCATCGGCCACGCTGTTTTGAACGCGTTGCCACAGGGTGACAATGGCGCGTTTGCGCGGGGGATCGCTGTCTTTCTTTGCATCCATTTTGGCGTGCGCGAGGTGCGCTGGCAAGATAAGAAGCGATTCGATGAGTGAAAAGATGAGGGTGAGAATGACAATCTGGGGAATGAGTTTCATGATTTTCCCCATGTTACCTTCAACGGTGAGCAGGGGAGAGAAGGCGGCAATAGATGTGAGGACAGCAAAAATGACGGGAACATATACTTCTTGCGCGCCATCGATGGCCGCGCGCAAGCCGCGTTTGCCCATTTGATAATGGCGATAGATGTTTTCCCCTACGATGACGGCGTCATCCACAACAATGCCGAGTACCACGATAAATGCAAAGAGGGAGATCATGTTGATGGAGACGTCGAAGAAGGGCATCAGACCGATTGCGCCGAGGAATGAGATGGGAATGCCCAGGGCGACCCAAAAGGCGAGTCGCAAACGCAGAAACATCGTCAGTGCGATGAAGACGAGGATAAAGCCCATTCGACCATTGCGCAGCATGAGTTCCAGACGGTCATTTAAGATGCGAGAATAGTCTGCCCAGACGGTGAGTTTGATGCCATCGGGCAGGCGCGTTTGTGCTTCGCCGATATACGCTTTGACTTTTTTCGTGATGTCCAGAACATTTTGATCGCCCACGCGATAAACCTGGACAATCACGGTGGGTTCTGCATCAAATTGGGCAGATTGGTCGGTTTCCGCAAACCCGTCGATAACTGTGGCGACATCGCCCAGGCGAAGATGTGTGCCATCGGGGCGGGAACGCAAGACGAGCGATTCAAATTCTTTGCCGCGATATGCCTGCCCTTTGGTGCGCAACAGGATTTCGCCGCCCTTTGTGCGAATGGCCCCGCCGGGCAGATCAATAGAGAAGCGCCTTACGGCCATGGCAATTTCGCTAAAGGTGAGGTCATAACGCCTCAGGTCATTTTCCGAGACTTCGATAGCGATTTCGTAAGGGCGTGTGCTGACGAGATCTACTTGTGTGATGCCGGGAAGGGTTGCAATATCGTCTCTGACTTGCTCGCCAATTGTTTTGAGGGTTTTTTCATCTGTCGGTCCCGAGATGGCAACGTTGATGACCTGGCGGCGGTTGGTGATTTCTCGAATGATGGGTTTTTCCGTTTCCGCCGGAAAAGAGGTGATGGCATCTACGCGGGCTTTGACATCGTCGAGCAATTTGCGCATATCAGCACCGGACTCGAGTTTGATGTTGACAACACCGCTATTCTCCGATGCTGTGGAGGTGATGCGCTCAATACCGTCGAGACCCAGCACAGCTTCTTCGATGCGCACGCAGATGGCTTCTTCGACTTCTTCGGGAGCAGCGCCCAGATAGATCATGGAGACATTGATCATGTCACTTGAAAACTCTGGGAAGACTTCCATGCGAATGCTGGATGCGAGAAAAATGCCGCCTCCCAGGATCAATACCATCAACAGATTGGCCGCCACGCTGTTTCGGGCAAACCATTCAACGGCATTTCTCATTGCGTACCTCCAGTGCACACGGTGCGCACGCGCATGCCATCTACGACGGTATCGAGTGGCGATACGCAGAGTTGTTCACCCGATTTTAGACCGCTTCTAACAACGACTTTTTCTGCGTCGGCGCGCAAGATATCGATGGTTCGATAATAGAGGCGATTGCCCGTAACCACGAGAACGCGATTCTTGCCGCGCAGTGCAGTGCGCGTGATGACCACGACGTTTTCCGCGTGATGACCCAGGATTTCTGCGGTGACAAACATACCCACTGCCAATGGCGGCGTGTTGTGATCGCGCTGGTGGTATGGATTATCTACGCGCCCGACGAGCGCAATCATGCCAGAGCGCGTGTCAATTTCGCCTTCAACGCGCACTATGCGCCCCATATAGGTGTGTTCGCGCCCGGCAAATGTGGCGTGTAAGCGCACATCGGGACCTGAATTATCATGGGGGTTATTGCGAAAGGAGAACGGGAGGTCCAGATAAGCGAGCTGGTCATCGGACACGGGCAGTCGCACTTCGGCGTAATCGATGGCGTAAATGTGGCCGAGTGGCGAACCGGGGTTGACGTATTGTCCGACATCGGCATTTTTGGCGCGAACGCGTCCGGGATATGGCGCTTTGATTTGCGTGCGTTCGAGGTTGAGGTTGGCGCGCATCAGTGCGCCTTCGGCAGCGGCAATGGTCGCACGGGCTTCGTTAATTTGTGGCTTGCGCAAAACCAGATCGGTTGGCTCTCCACTGCCTAAGCGTTTCCATTCGTCGCGGGCAATTGCGGCTTCTTCTTCTTCACGTGCCAATCGCAATTTGGCCTGTGCGACCTGAACCTGTGCTTGTGCAACAGCGACTTCGTAATCGCGCGGGTCTATGGTGAGCAGAACATCGCCTTTTTCAAAAAAGCCACCGTTGGCAAATGCGGGCGATACATCAATGATTTGGCCTGCCACTTGTGAAATGAGCGTGGTTTGCGTACGCGGGGCAACTGTGCCTTGCGCTGGAATAACGAGTTGAAAGTCTGTGGTGTGAACGGATTGAACGCGAACGAGCGGTGGGGGGACTTCTGTTGGGGTCTGTACAACCTCCCGATTTTTGATCATTACCACAATTTCTCTACCGCCCAGCATCATAATAGTATAAGTACCCAGCACGCCGATGATCAGGATAATGATGGGAAGGAGGATTTTGAGTTTCACGATGCGTTTTCTCCGCGTCTATTTTTCTGAAGGAATTCGGGGGCGTTTAAATTCTTTTAGAAAGAGAGAATCGGCGGTGGCTTGAAGGATCATGAGTGCTCGCTGATGGTCACCGGATTGCTGTAAGAGGCGGCTGGTCATCTGGCGTGCATTGTCGGCGTTGTCCTGCACGCGTTTGAGATCTCTTCTCAGCGCTGTAATCTGGTGATTTTGTACATTTAGGCGCTCGTTGGCGCGGTCGAGTTTTTGTTGGGTGTTTCGCAATGTCTCGCGGTTTTTGGCGTGTTGTGCTTCCTCGCGCTTGAGTCGGTTTTGGGTTGATGCATGAAGCGATCTTTCGGTATTGAGGCTGTCCAGATAGGCGCGGTGTGCGCGGGTTTCCCGATCTAAGTCACCTTGTGTGAGGCGCAATTGTTCGCGTGCAGCGTCGCGTTCTTTGCGGGTGCGTTGATGATGGGCAATTTCGTTGGATAGCTTGCCGCGCACCTCGATTTCAGATCCAGTGAGTATCGCTTTTTCATTGATTTGGGACATGAGACGGTCGGTTTGTTCGCCGAGTCGCTCGCGAAAAGCTGTGAGTTCTTGCTGGAACCGCGCTTGAGTATTTTTAAGGGTTTTCTCCTGGCGCGTGAGCGAGGTTTGCAAAATCAGGACCAAAAAAGTGATGACAATGACAGATGCGTAGCCCAAAAATCCGTAGAGCCAGCGATTTTCAAGACGGAAGAAGGATTTTCCTTCAATTTTGTCGCGCTCTGAAATATAAAAAACAATGTACACACCCACGCCGAGCAGAATGAGTGCGCCGAGTGTAGAGAGGATGATGATTTTCATAGTTGATTCACATTATGAGCTAATAAGCGGTGTAAAGTTTCCCGGGGAGATCATTTGAACATTGTAAATAGCAAGGTTTCGGCTTTTGATGCAAGTAGAAAGACAAAGAGCGTCGACGCGATCTGCCGACGCTCTGATTTTGTTGGGGCTGTGTTTTAAGTAAGACAAGAGGCGTATAATTTCTCACTTTAACTGCAATAGGTAGCAAGTCGCTTACTGTGAGAGGGGTGACGCAGCCGATTGAGTGCCTCTTCTTTGAGTTGGCGCACCCGTTCTCGGCTTACTCCCAGTTTGTTGCCTATTTGTTGATAGGTTACGGGTTTTGATCTGCTGATTTCGGCGCGTTCCTTTGGGTCGTCGAAACCGTAATAGAGATGCAGAATTTGTCGGTCGCGATCGGGCAAGGCACTGAGCGCGTTGTGTATATCATTGTGCATAGTGTTTTGGATATAGGCGTCTTCTGGAGACAATGTTTGGGGATCTGACAGAGTTTCTTGAAGGGTGACAGCGCGAGGCGCTGAGCTTGTGACTTCATCGTACATTGGGGTATCCAGCGACACGGTGTTGTAGGCCGATTCGAGGGTGTGTGTGACTTTTTTCAGGGGTAGATCGGTTTCCTGGGCGAGTTCATCGGCATCGGGATGTCGGTCGAGGTGCTGAGTCATATCAGCTTCGACTTTTCGCAATTTGTTGAGGTCATTGATAACATTGCCGGGAATCCGGATGGATCGGGTTTGAACTTCGAGGGCTTTGAGGATGTTCTGTCTGATCCACCAGACTGCGTAGGTGATGAACTTGTAACCTTTTTCGGGTTTGAATTTGCGGGCGGCAGTCATCAAGCCCATGTTGCCTTCATTGATGAGATCGGCCAGGGGCAGCCCTTGATTCTTAAAATTTTTGGCAACGTGAATGACAAAGCGCAGGTTGCTGGTGATGAGCTTTTCGCGGGCATGCTCTCCTGCCCGCCGAGCACGAGCATTCGCATCTGGCAGGTCGCCCAGGGCAATTTGTTCTGTCAGGGCTTTTTCCTGGTCTGGCGTGAGCAGTGGGTGTCGCTCGATCTCCTTGTAGTAATAGGCCAGAGAGGGATCATCGCCTACCTGGGGTGAGGTGCAAACACGATCTGCGCCTTGCCCTGGTGCTTTGCGAAGGGCCTGCTGGACGGGGCTGCGACGTTGGTTCATTTCGGAAATCATGTTTCCTCCTTGTGGTATTCTGAGGCCCTATACTCTGTACGAAACATCTGTCTGATTCTGTGAAATGGCCTCAGTTATGGCTGAACAAAAATATAGTGAACGTTTGTTCATAAGTCAAGAAAAAAAATAACACAATAAATTATTGTTTATAATCAATTTATTGTGTTATTCAAAAAAATTTGTGCAGTATTTTGTGCAGTAGAGACAAAACACGCCATTCAGGTGCGCGTTTCAGTCATCCACAAGTTCGTATATACCCGAGTTTTTCATGTTTTCACGGGTTTCAACTTTATAGACCCAGCATCGGTTGTGAGTCATGTCGCGCACGAGTTTGTCGGCATAATCAAAGACAAATTTTGATGACGCTTCCATGCCAACGTTGGGCATAATTCGCAGATCGATCAGGCCACGGCGGTGCATTTCTTTAAAAAATTCGCGTTCGGGATCATTTTCGTTGATGAGCATCGTGTGGTCAAACATGTGCTCTAACCATGCTTTGAGTTTCTTGAGCTTGCTAAAATCGACGACAAAGTGATTTTCGTCGAGTTCGTTGCAGGAAAAATAAAATGTGATCTCGCGGTTGTATCCGTGAATAAATCGGCAGTGGCCGTCGTGATACCCCTGACGGTGCGCACAGGGCAGATCGTGATAGGTTTTTGTCGATGAGAATTTTCCCTTTCCCATGGGTATCCTTTCTGTTTACCGCCTTTTCGCTGTGCCATCTTGTGGGGTATAGCCCAATACTTCCCTGGTGGCATCAATTCCGAGATAGGATTTTTTGTGATCAGATACGCCATGTACAATGGCAAAGTCGGTATCTGCTTCCACGCATTTTTGAAAAAGTTGTGCGGTATCCCGCGAGCTGGCGGTAGGTCGCGCCCCAGTACTGGCGCAACATGCCAGCGACAAAGCCCGCGCCACCTGTGATGAGAATGTGTTTTTGTTCGGACATGAAAAACCTTTCTGTAGTAGCCTCAAGCCTACCATCCATGTGTCCAGTGCCCACCTGTTGGGAACCAGATGAGATCGACAATAGACGAAACGATGACGCCGGTGACATAGCCCACTGGCAGACCAATAAAATAAGGTGCTGCACGGCGGTACAGAGCAATGCCGCCGATACGCAGGAAAAGTGATTTGGCCGCCCAGGTGAGAAAAATGGAGAAGCTGTAGATTCTTGGGCCAGAGGTATTTTGAAAGGCGAGGCCAATCGGGTGCAAGGGCCACCAGGGCAGGCGGCTTCTCAAGCCAATGAGCACGAGCGCTTCAAAGATGCCAATGAACCATACGGCCATTTTATACGGATCAAAAACAGTTTTTTGTTCGTTGAGAATGTGGTTGGTCATGTTGCTATAGAGGCGGACCGAGGCCGAGTTTGAGCGGCCGGAAAATGGGGCTGTGTGCAGATTTTGCCCCCCGTGCGTGTAGGCCAAATAGATAATAAAGATAAAGGATGCGAGCAAGCCCGCGGTGAAGGCAAGCGCGGCGATACGGGCAACGCGGGCGTTTGGCGACGCACCGTGCAATTTCAGGTGGTGAGGCAGCGCAGGCCATGCGGGAATGCGGTTGTTGCCAAAGAAAGCACTGGAGTTGACAAATTCGATACTCACAAAGTCCGAGGGGGTCAAGTTGGCAGTACCAGCAAAGGTATAGACCAGGCCCCCGCCCTTGCTGTACACGGGCAAGAGATGGGGAAAACCACTGGCGGCTGTGAATTTGGCGACGGTGAGATATGCCGTGTAGAGTAGCGCGGTTTGCAAGAGCGCAATTGGGATGGACATGCCCATTGCGTTCATCCAGCCGATGATGAAGGCCGTTGATAGAACAAAGCCAATAAACGCCATGCGGTAGGATATAATGCCGTCGTTATGAGCAGAATGTCGGCCTTCCACAACTGCTTGCCAGACGCGAGACAGGTGCCCCCGAGCGACCCAAATAGACCAGAGTGCCAGCAAAACAAGGGCGCCGTGGCTTTCGAGATTGATGATTTCGGATGATTTTGCCTGCTGGTCGGCCAGGCCCAGGGTGAAACCCGTGCGGTCCATAATGCCGAGTTTGACTATGGCGATGAGGCGCAAAATCCAAAAACTAAAGAGGATGTCGAGATTGCAAAAGTAGGTCAGGCCGACGACCGGGGGCAAGATGCGAAGGTAAATGGGTTGAAAGTCGCGGGCGAGGTCGATTTGTTTGCTCAGGTACCCGGCGTAAATGTTGATGCGCGGCAAGCCCGTGGCAAAATAACCGAGGATATTCCACGCGAAAACGCCAAAAACAGTGAAAAAACCCGCCCAGAAAATTTTGTTTCGAAAAATGTCGGGGACGCGCCCGGGTTGATCAAAGCCAGAGGTGAGTTCTATGGCAAATTGCGCGAGCGGAAAGGCGAGGCGCTCGTGGTTTTCCCACTGGCGTTGAAAGAGAATACACAAGCACAATCCCGCTGCAAAAACGGCCAATGAGATGGCGGTCCACCAGAACACGGGTTGTAACCAGCCCGTCCAGGGGATGGAACCATAGGGAGGCAATCCATCGTAGAAAGGACGAATAACCGCAGGCGATACATCTGGCAGGGTCCACCAGGGTAAGATGTTAAAGATAATTTCGGTCCAGCGATTTTCAGGTGACGCGTAATAGGTGGGCACGGCCATTGTGCTCGTCCAATAAGCTGCCCAACCTTCGAGGGGAATAACGCCCGCGATCCAGGACATGCTGTAGATGACCAGTAGTTCGGTGCCCGAAAGAGCTGCTTTGGGCCAGAAGGTTTTGAGACCGATATTGGCAAATAACCAGAGTACAAAAGGCAGCAACATAGCCATTGGATATTGCGATTTGACCAGGGATGACGACCCCATCACCAGCCCGGCGTGGTCGGTGTACACGTTGAGAACAATGGCGGTGAGTGCGCCAAAGAGCACGGAGCGCCCTGTGATGCGCGAGGGAATAGCTTGAGATTCTTGTTGAGGAGATGTTGCAGCCATGGTTAGTCGGGAATGGCGAAGTGGTGGGAGGAAAGAAAGACGCGTGTAATTTTCAGAAAGCGGGGACCTTTGTACGCGTCGCGTTTATGCAGAAGTTGTGCGTTATCGTAAATGAGCATGTCTCCCATGCGATAGTTGTGCTGGTATATATGCTGTGGGCGGAGTTGATAGGTGAGTAGTTCGCTTTTGAGGGCTTGGCTTTCAGCTTCGTCCAGCCCGTGAATTCCGCGCGTGCCGGGAGCCAGATAGAGGGTTTTTCGCCCAGTGCTCGGGCTGGTGAGTACCAGAGGATGGGTGACTTTAAGGGGTTCGACTTCGTGAATTTTGCCGGGCAGGTATTTGACGCGCATGTTCTCAATGCGTTTCTTGAGTGTCTCAGGAAGGGCTTCATAGCCCATGTGTGTACTGCAAAAGCTGGTACCGCCCCCTTGTTCCGGGGCGATAATACAGAAAAGCGTGGATAGTGTGGCGGGATTTTTGCGGAAGGCCTGGTCCGTGTGCCAGCCACCGTCATCGTCTGTGATGGGGGTACCAATAAATGTACCATTATCATTGTTCAAATTCGAAATGTAATTGACTTCTTTGAAACGGGGACTGTGATTGATTCTGGCTGCAGGTTCTTCGATGGGTCCAAGTGCGGCACTGAGGGCGTAAATGTCTTCGTCGTGGAGCGATTGCCGCCGAAAAAGAAGCAGGGCGTGTTCGCTGACTGTGTCGAGAATGGCTTCGGCCATTTCGCTATTGATTTGAGTGAGGTCAATGTCGTGAACTTCAACGCCATAGTTGGGTGTGAGAGGTGTTTTTTGGAAGGTCATGACCAGATTCCAAATGCTTTGTTATAAATATTAGAGACTTCGTTGAGGTTGCCGTAAAAGGCGCGCACTTCGGGGTCTTTGTGGTCGCGCCAAAAGATGGGTGGAATGACAGAGTCATTGGCCAGGTAGTTGCGGTCGCGGTGTCCGTAGTATATTTGCAGGGTTTTGCGATCGCATTTTGTCGGTCGCGTGGTGGCTGTGTGTAGTGCCGCGACATTGAAGAGACAGACCGTACCTGCGGAACCGTGAATATCGGCGATGCCCCCGCGTTTGAGTTGCGCCTCTTTGTCTTCGAGCGTGGGTTCGTAAACCGATTCGGGAGAGAGTGAGAAGCAGTGGGTGTCTGCGCCGACATCTGTGAGATAGAGCATGAGCTGGATATAGTCCATTCGGAATGGGTGCTCGTCCCAATAGGGGCGGTCGCGGTGCCAACCGCGGTGCAGTTCGCCGTCGTAAGGGAGCATGTAACGCGCGCCGATTTCGCCAAAGCAAACTGGTCCCCCCATGAGTTGTTCAATGGCAGCGAGAATTTTGGGGTGACGGATTACGCGATCAAATTCGGGGGTGGTGACGAGCGCGTCGTAATTGGTCTGCTGGTGGTAGCCATAGGGATGCCAGCGAAATTTGAATTGTTCGCGGTCGCGGTCAAATAGGGCGATAAATTCGTCGCGTTCATCATCGGTGAGTAAATCGGTGCGCACGATATGCCCGTGACGCCGAAAATAATCGACTTCGACTTCGTTGAGAATGGGTTCGGTGGGATTGGACATTGGAGGTATTTCCTGTGAATATTCAGATACGCCAAATTATGTATTTCCGACCATTACCAGCGCGACATCTGCCACATTGGTTCCGGTTGCTCCGGTGATGATCAGGTCGTCCAGAGGTTTAAAAAAGTTGTAGGCATCATTGTTTTTAAGATGTGCGATCGCGGATAGTCCCAGTGCTTCTGCCCGCGCTATGGTTTGTCCATCGGCCACGGCGCCCGCGGCATCGGTTGGGCCATCGGTGCCATCGGTGCCGCCGCTAAATAGTACGACATTGTCCCACCCGGCCAATTGAATCGCGCCCGATAGTGGAATCTCTTGATTGCGTCCGCCCTTGCCATCTCCGCGCACCAGCACGGTTGTTTCTCCGCCGGCAATCACGCAAGCGGGTGGAGCAACGGGCTGTCCAGATGTCACAATTTCTTTTGCGATACCCGCATATACATAAGCGATTTCTCTCGCCTCGCCCTCGATGCGCGTAGATAATACCAGCGTATTATACCCCAATTCCATCGCTTTGTTATTCGCCGCAGTTACTGCCAGGCCATTACTGCCTACCACGATATTTTGTACTCTGGACAGTGCCGTATCGCCGGGCTTGGGCGTATCCTCAATATCTCCCACTAAACCGGCTTTTAGTCGCAACAGAACACTTGCGGGTATTTTATCGACCAATTCGTATTTGTCCAGAATATCCATACACGTCTTAAATGTCGCGGTATCCGGCACTGTAGGGCCAGATGCAATGACATCCATGGGATCGCCAATCACATCTGACAACATCAGTGCGACGACTGTTGCTGGAAAAGCCGCACGCGCCAGGCCGCCTCCTTTTAAGCGCGACAGATGTTTGCGGATGGCATTGAGTTCCACAATATTTGCACTACATGCCAACAATAGACTCGTCGTCTCTTGCTTGTCTGCAAGCGTCAATCCATCAGCAGGTGCGGGTGCGAGCGCCGAGCCGCCACCGGAAATCAAACAAATTACCAGCGTATTTTCATCCGCTTCTTCCAGCAGACGCACCATGCGCCCGACGCCTTCAACCCCCGATTCGTCTGGCACGGGATGGCCGCATTCTACCACATCGATATGGTTTAAGGGCAATGCATGGTCGTATTTTGTATTCATAGACCCATTAGAGATGCGATTGCCCAATATATCTTCTAAAGCCACGCCCATCTGTGGCGAGGCTTTGCCTGTGCCCACGATCAAAATGCGGTTGTAAACACTTAAATCATAATTTTGTTCGCCCACGCGCAAAATATCGCCGTCCAGCGATACAAATTGCCGCACGCACTGTTCGGCATCAACTGCTTTGACTGCTGTATCAAAAATCTCACGCGCGTGTGTGCGCATGGTTTCAACGTCAAAAATACGCATCGAATTTGCTCCTATCCTATTGAGTAACAAATGTCGCTGTCGCGGTTGCTGTCTGGCCTGTTGTTTCATCTACAATTGCGATTTCTACGATCTTTTCGCCCGGTTCAGAGCGCGACATATCCAATTCGATATATCCCGGTTCCTGGGTTTCTGTTCCCACCTGCTCGTATTCGATTGAAACAACGCCCTGCTCGCTTTTTTCCCTGAGCAATTTGCCTACGCCACCCAAAATTCGCGCGCCGATGGTCTTTTGATCGCGCGATCGCACCACATAAGATACGCGGTATTTGGTCTGGCCGAAGGCATTGCGTTTTAAGTTATAAATTTCAAAATAGATAAATACGGGTTGTGTGGGCAAATAGGCTTTTGCGGCCATGGGGATCACTTCAATATCGCCCTTTTGGAACCGGCTCTTGTCGGCTACATCAATGGTGGCGGCGAGTTCCACGTCGCTGATTTTTAACTCGTCGTCTATATCAAATTCGGGTACGACGCGGTTGATGTGATACACCTGTGATTTTCTCGAACGACGATCTAAAATCTGCACGGCAATGCGATAATTGCCCGGTGTTAAAAACAAACGGTCCATCTCCGGCATATACGCGCCAGGTGACTGACCGGCTTCACCCGACGCACCCAGTACCATTTCCTGGCTCGTGCGATAGATGGGATCGCCCGCTTGATTGTAAACCACAATGCCGCGGTCTAATTGTGCGATCCTCGCGCCATCTTGCCCGGCCACAAAGTGCAATTGCGCGGTTGGAATGCCGTAATAAATTTCGAGCGTGGTTAGACCTTCTTGTCCCCGGAAAGCCGATGAGGCAAGATAAAAATCCAATGCGCCCGTCGCAAAGTCGGGGCGATATGTCATCGGTGTAATAGCTGCAACTCCTTTCAAGACAATTTCTGGATGCATGTCCTGCCATATCCGCGCAATTCGCCCTCTGCCGAGTGGTATATCGGCATAATTCCACGGCCCTTGATTTACGCGCTGTTCAAACACGACCTCTATACCATCGCCAACATCGGCATAGATCCAGTATTCCCATATCCCGTCCACCGGATATACCGGCCATCCCAAAATGGTTCCACTGGTTACTTGCTGTCGTTCGCCGCGCGCGCCGGGACTTTGTTGCCCGGTGCGCTGCAATTGCCCCCGCATACCCACCATGCTCGATGCGACCGCATCGGCTCGCGCTCTGATCAATCGATCTACTGCTGGTCCGGCTTTTTGAATGAGCCGCTCTTTTACGTCAACCAATTTTTTTGTACGCTCCAGTTGAATATTGCCCGAATTGCTCACATGATCGGGCGCACCATAGCGAATATAGGCTTCGCCGCGAGCATCCCAGGGAAATCGATGTGTCCCAAAAAATTCACGGGCATACGCGATGCGGCGATAGTGTTCCAATAATCGTTCATTGGCTTCGGTGACGGGAGCCGGGTCTAAACGCGACCAGAATGTTCTAAAAACGCGTTTTTTTTCGGGGAGTGTCTCGGCATCGTTATATTCCTTGAGAATGGGACCCGATGCGACGAGGTTTAGATCGCAATATGTCTCCTGTTCTTTTTCGGGTAACTGTTTGATATATGACTCAAATAACCGCGCAGATTGGTCAAATGCCTTTGCCCTTTGAAATACCTGCGCCAATTCCAATACGGCGCGACGTTGAAAATCGCTGGCAACTGTCGCAACTTCGAGCAAGTGCTGAAGTGCCTCTCGCAAGTGTCCGAGCAATTTCAGATCAATGCCCAGATTTAAGCGCGCGCCGCGGTGATCCGGTTTTGCTTCTAATTGATCCCGATACGCTTGCACGGCTTTTTCGCGTTCCCCATCTTTATCCAGCAATATCCCAATGCGATAGTTTGCATTGGGGTGTTTGGGGTCGATCTTCAAGACATTGCGATAGGCTTTGAGGGTCTCAGTACTGCCGTAATTTTCCAGGGTCTGAGCCAGGTTGTATTGCGCCTCCGAATACTTTTTATCCGCCCGATTTGCATCTCGAAAATACGCAATTGCCCGACGCAGTTCGTTCTTTTTGCGGCTATAGACCAGGCCCAATCCATTGTAAGCTGGCGCGTATTTCTTATTTTTAATGACCGCGGTTTTAAACGCCTTTTCCGCTTCGGACAAATCGCCTTGTTTCAAATATATATGGCCCAGGCCCACATAGGCGGGGGCGTACTTTTCGTGCTGGGCAATTGCGGATTGAAAAGATACGAGTGCCGCGTCCAGATTTTCTGCCTCAAAGTGTTTCATCCCTTCTCGATATGCTCTCTCAGCCGCGGCAATGGCCTCTGGCGAAGCATCTTTTGCCAAACCGTCTGTTGCAGTCAGTGCAATGCACAAAATTCCCAGTATTATCGATTTCATAACAATATGCCTTTTATCGCTTTTTTGATCGGCTGCAAATTTGCCCCATGATACACAAAAGGAAACGAAAGCACAAGTAGGGCACTGTTCGCTATAGAAAACAAAAAAGCGGGGCTCTCAAAGAGCTCCCGCTTTTTTGTTGTGCCGGCTGTACGCTAAATCCTTCCCCTCTCCCCTGACGAAAGAATGCGCGCGACAACCGGCTCAAAATCAAGCCGCAATAGGTTGTGCATCGGCTTTGCGCTGGGCGTCTAATCTCGCTTTTATTTTTTGAATCAATTCGGATGCCTGACGCTTGTCCAATCCATCTTCAATCTGGGTTTTCAGTCGCTCGCGTTCTCGTTCGGTTAGCTGTGGACTTCGCCCCAGATTTTTAATCAGATCAATCTGACTTTGCGTAGCAGATGAATGGTTGTGAACTGCTTCAACATCGCCGTTGGTCTGTGCGGCGTCTGCGGCTACCTGCAACTCATCAACAGAACACATCCCCGTCGCGGTAGCCAAACGCATCGCCCGATTGGTGGCGCGTCGCGTCGCCATTTCGAGTGGATAATCTGAAAATCGCACAAATCCTTTGAGATTTTTAGGCGTTGTGGTACCGTAATCGACAAAGGGCCGCGCAAGCCCATCAACCCACACTTCACCGCGCATTACCACCAGCGGTTCCTCATCTTTTAATCCCATCATTCGTCGCAATAGAGCGTATTCTTCTTTGGAAGGCATTACAGCCTGTACAGCGAATTTGCCAACCTTATAGGTTTGTAGCATTTTGTACTGCAAACCCGCAGATGTGATGTAGGGATCATTCTGAATGAATACCACAAACTCATCGATCTTCCCGATGGGAAAACCTTCGGATTCCGCAATCTGCTTCTTGATATGGTCAACAGGTTGAACTGCTGTCTTTATATCTCGCTGGGACATTGCTATCTCTCCTTTGCTTTCGTGGAAATCGGCAATACAATGGTCGTTTATTGCCGAAAATAAACGTAAATATATGTGATTTAATTATTGCGAATGCCTAAAGACTCAATAACCTGAAACCAGGCCGATTCGTAAGCCGTCAAGGCGCTGTGCCACTCAGTGAGTTCCCCTTGCCCCTGGCTCAAATCCCGGGCCAGGGTGTCGATGGCTTGCTCAGCGGCTTCGACGCGCGCCATGGCTTCGGGGCGAATGGCGTCAAAAGGTACATGCGGCATCTCGGCCTGAATGCGATCGGCAACTTTGAGCAGATCCCGACTCAAATCGGACAATAAAATTTCCTCAATTGCCTGTTCGGCCTGAACCTCAATGCTTGCCATGATTACCTCCTGTCAAAGAATTATGTCTCAACGTTCTATGCACAAAAATACTAAACAAAAGAACAGGTGTCAAGGAAAAATTTGCAGTTTAATGGAAAACAATTAAACTTTTTTAAAAATAAAAATCAATGGGTTAACGCCAACCTTGTAATCAAATATAACTTTATGGCATCCATGCACTATCTTGATATTTTGACCGGACCGCGTCTTCTGTATTTGCCTGGATGAGTTGATCAATTTCAGACTTGTGATCAAAAGCATAAGATAGGGCATCTTGAACCTGTGCATGGGTCAAATGAGGATATTGTGCGATAATTTCATCCACACTATATCCACGGCGGTCCCATTCTGCGATGTGCCGCACGCCAATGCGTGTTCCTCGTATAATAGGTTCGCCTGAGAGGATATCTGGATTCTGTTCGATGTGGGGATACGCGATTCGGGGAATATCTATGTTAGCCATTTGAGTCTCCTGGTCAACAACGGTTTCTATTTCCTCTTTTTTAAATATTCACGATTTGTCCTATCCTGTCAAATAGGAAAATTGATCTCACTCATATCGCAGGGCGTGGACGGGATTGCGTTGTGCGGCCCTTAGAGCTTGAACGCCAATGGTGAGCAGGGCTGTTACAAAGACGAGTAATCCGCCGAGCAGAAAGAGGCTTATACCTGCATCGATGCGGTAGGCAAAGTCCCGCAACCAGTGATCAACGCCATAATGGGCAATGGGCCAGGCGATCAGATTTGCGATGAGGATCAGTACGACAAATTCTCTGGATAATAAGGCAACGATGTGATGGTTCGATGCGCCGAGTACTTTGCGGATGCCGATTTCTTTGGTGCGGCGGGTAATGGCGAGGGATGTGAGGCCCAGGACGCCGAGGCAGGCGACAAAGAGCGCGAAGAAAGAAGCGTATTGGACAATGGTACCCCAGCGTTCTTCCTCGCGGTAGAGGCGGTCAAAATTTTCGTCGAGGAAGACGTAATCCAATCGTATATCACCCGCAATAGCCTGCCACTTTTCAGCCATAAAGTTGAGCGTTTCAGGTATGCGTTCTGGGCGAATGCGTACCAGGAAGTCTGTGCGCAAGCCGGCTGCGTCTAAAAATATCACCAGAGGGGGCAGAGCATGATACAGTGACTTTAAGTGAAAATCATCTACGACACCGATAATTTTGGGATCTTTTATTCGAGTGGGTTTAGGTATGCTACTTCCTGGCTTAAAATCTCCCGGCGTAAAAGAGATCGTCATCTTTGTCATGGGCAATGTCGTGTTCAATGGCTGTTCCAATTGCGCGCGTTCGACAAATGTTTTATTGACCAGAACGGCCTGTTTTGCATCCGTACCAAAATCTGGTGAAAAGTTGCGCCCTGCCAATAAATTGATACCCAGTGTGTCGAAAAAGTCGTAATCCACGGAAATTTCAGCCTTTTCCACCACTTCTCCATTGGGAAATGTAATATTGCTTTTGCGGTTATCTGAGTCCGCTTCCAAGTTGGAGAACAAACTCGATTGCGTCACATTAATGATATTTGTGTGCCGTTTGAACTCTTGTTTGAAGAGTTGCAGTATCCGATGGCGTTGCTGACGGTCTGGTGACGAGTACCGCGGGTTTATCAATACGACCTGCGATTCATTTAAGCCCAGATTTTTTTCTTTTAAAAATGTTAGCTGCCGAGACATCACAAGGGTGGCAATGAGAAACAAAATCGCAACGACGAACTGACCAACGATCAGGACGCGACCAGACCAGGACCTGCCGCCAATATTGAATCGGTTCTTCAAAACGGCAATGGGGTCAAAACCCGATAGCACCAGTGCTGGATAGATGCCTGAGCCCAGACCTATAACCAATAAGAGCGATACGCCAAAGAGCACGCCGGATGGGGAAGGGCGATAATCCAGTGTTAAATTCACTTGCGTCAAAGCGTTGAAGGTCGATAGAAAAAATTCTGTTAGTGCAAGCCCCAGTAACATTCCCACGCCCGTGAGCAGCAAGGACTCGCCCCAAAATTGTTTCATCAGTTGAAAACGCATCGCTCCGACTACTTTGCGTATCCCCACCTCTCTCGCTCGGGTCGCTGACCGCGCAATGGCGAGGTTCGTAAAATTGATGCACGCCACCAGTAATACGGAGAGGGCGATGCCCGCGAGGATGTAGGAATATGCGGGGTTGCTCGGTGTTGAAAGCCCCTCTGTTATTTCGCGATCAAAATGGATATCCGCAATGGGTTGCAAGTGCAGGTTCAAGTCCGGAGTCTTGCGTTTAGACCTGCCCCTGCTTAAAGGATTGGGGGTTTTGTTTGCTTCAACAAATGCATTCAGGACAGGGGCTATATCTGCCAATTGTACTTTGTCAATTAGCTGTATATAGGTGACATCGTTCCCTTTAGCCCGAAAAATTCATAAAAAAGGTAGTTTCCCTATTCAAGTTATTGTATTATATTAGGTTATACGCATAACCATTGAACAATGAACTTGGGAGAAACTACCGTGAGCACACAAGATAATCATTGCAAGGTTCCTTTGGCAAGCATTTTCGGCAAACGTCTCAACCTCGCCTTTGATGGGGGTATTCTCACCAGCGATAGCGGAGCCTTATTGCTTCGAGAAGTGGAGGCCAAAACGGGTATTTTATCACGTTTGAGTCGCGCGATTAAAGACCATCGGCATCAAAGTTATGTGGCGCATAGCACGGCAGAGTTGATCAAACAGCGCGTGTTTCAAATTGCCTGTGGGTATGAAGATGCCAATGATTGCAATGCCTTACGCAGCGATCCCGGCTTCAAGGTTGCCTGTGATCGCTTGCCCATAAGTGGTGAGAACTTGGCCAGTCAACCCACGATGAGTCGGTTTGAGAATCAGATGAGCAGAAGCGATTTGTATCGCGTTGCTCGTGCCTTTGTCGATTGTTTTATTGCTTCGTATAAAAAGCCGCCTTCGTCGATCATCTTAGATATTGATGATACGCAGGATAGGGTTTATGGGACGCAGCAGTTGTCCTTATTCAATGGGTATTTGGGTGCCTACTCCTACCAGCCTTTGCATATTTATGAAGGGCAATCGGGCAAGCTAATCACGACGATTTTACGTCCGGGTGTGCGTCCTGATGGCAAACAGATTGTCACCATTCTCAAGCGGTTAGTCGCTTATATTCGTCAGGCTTGGCCAAAGGTGGCACTCTTTTTGCGAGGCGATGCCCACTTCTCAAGTCCAGAAGTCCAGGACTTTTGTGCGACAAAGGACCTCTTTTTTATCCTCGGACAAAGTGCCAATACCCGACTCTTAGCCCTTTCAAAGCCCCTGATGGATCAGACCAAAAGCCTTTATGCACAAACCGGCAAGCCCGTGCGACTTTTTACCTCATTTTATTACCAAGCCCAGACTTGGGCCTGTGCCAGACGCATCTTATGCAAAGCTGAAATCACCACCCGAGGCCAAAACACACGCTTTGTCGTGACCAACCTTGAAAGTTCAAGGGCCTCCTTTATCTACCAAAATATCTATTGTGCGCGCGGACAGATGGAAAACTTCATTAAAAATCACAAAACCTTTCTCCACTCAGACCGCACGTCCTGTCACGCTTTTGGAGCCAATCAGTTCCGCCTCTTCCTCCATTCGGCTGCCTATGTCTTGTTGCACACCTTAGCGCACATCGGATTACAAGGCACAACGTGGATAAACGCACAGGTCAATACCCTCCAAAATCGTTTCCTTAAAGTCGCCGGACGCGTCTGTGAGTTGAAAACAAAGATCACCTTCCATCTGCCTATGTCATTTCCATTGCCACACCTTTTTGATAAAATCCTGTGCAATCTGGCAAAGGCGGTGCCATAACCCATCAACGGGGAAGGAATAGGGGTCTGTCCCATCACTTGCTGACTTTACAAATACACGGACTTATCCACAGACAGGACTGGCAAGGGACCGGTCTGTACTTTTGACACTGGCAGAGCCTGTCAGGGGACGATTTGGGCTGCTTGAACTCTATGAAGACGCCTATGACGGCAGACAAGATAGAAAGCACCCTCATTTTGATGCTTGGAACCGATGCCGCCTGACAAACAACCCCAACCATTACAGTTCATGAATTAGTCGGGTTAGAGAAGACGGGCGGGGTAATTTCTTTGCGTTCGGCTTTGCCATCTTGTGATATAAACATCCTCACCGTGCTCCGCTTAGAGGGCGGAATTGATGCATAAGAAAAAATCAGATCAAATTGAATGCTGGAATTTTCAGGGGGATCCTCTGCGATACCCGCTACGACAAAAGTCTTTTCTTCTTCATTCCAAATTCTATGGCGGATGCTGAGTTCCTGTCCCACAACATCGTTTTGTCCGAAATATTTTTGTGCCGCACTTTGGGTTAAGACAATGCTATTTGGGTTTGCGAGCACGGTTTTGGGATCGCCGTGAATGAGCGGAAAAGTGAATAATTGAAAAAAGTCTTCGTCGGTAAACAGAGATTTTACTTCAAAGGTGTTGTTGCCGTGAGACACTTTTACAGTTCTTTCGTGTATCCGCACAACATGGGCGAATTGCGGGATGTTTTCTCGCATGAGTGGTCCAATTTTTTCAGATAGCCAGACACCTCTGGCATTGTCTCTTCCGCCAAACATTCCGCTAGACATGCCGAGTCGAAAAATGCGGTCGGATTTTTCGTGAAATTGATCATAAGTCCATTCGTGCCGCACGTAGAGAAATGTGAGGAGGCAAAATGCAATGCCCGTTGCCAGGCCGAGGGCATTGGTCGCGGTGTATATTTTGTAGCGCACCAGATTTCGCAGGGCAATGGTCAGGTAATTTTTGAGCATGGGAAACCTCCTTTGGGAATTGGAAAGATCAATTTTAGATTTTATTAAGCAAAAATCGTGCTAAACTTTTTTGGAGATCGATAATTCGAGCAAATTTTTTATGCTATATATCTTTTAAATTTTTTAACCTGTTGAAAATAAATCGCTTAATTTTTTTAAAAATTTGGGGTATTGGTATAAAATAAAAAACATCTGGCTTCATATAAATTTAATTATGTAGGCAAGTGTCCGGTTTTGATACAGTGGTGTCCGAAAATGAACACAAAAAAGCCGCCGGGAGATGCTACCGACGGCTTTTTTTTACTTGTTTACGCGAGACAAGTCGATTTTGAGTGTTTGTGAAGTACTGTCCTCAGTTGATCGGCGTTGTCGAGTGTGCGAGGCGCAAAATAGCGTTCTTCACAGGTCGAACATATCGCAAGGGGAATATTGCGAATGGTGACGGTGTGTTTCCCCTTGCCATACATGCGATTGATTTTGTGGATGTGCGCGTTTTCGCGCCCGCAAATGTCGCAGTGCATAAAATGAATTTCTCCTCTGATTATTAAAATTTAACAGCTATTTGGCTACGCCATTGCGATAACACATTGTAAGACGTTTTACATTGCCGCAAGTTCCGTATCGTTAAGAGATTCTTGCAACTGGTGTCGCGCGCGATGAAGCCAGGTTTTCAGAGTGCCCATTGGCACGCCGAGTTCTCTGGCAATCTCTGCATAAGATCGATCCTTTACATAGCGCAAGCGCACGGCATGGCGATATCGCTGTGGCAGTTCTGCTATGCTTTCTTCGAGCATTGCGCGGCATTCTTTTCGAGACAACGCATCGTCGGGACGCTCTGTACTGGCTGGCTCCCACGTATCTCGATAACCGAGTTGTGTATCTTCAATGGTTTGTTGCCACGATCTACGGGCTTGTTTGGATCGCATGTGCGTGGTACACACATTCAGGGCAATTTGCATCAGCCATGTTGAGAATGCGGCCTCCCCGCGGAATCCGGACAAACCGCGATAGGCGCGCAAAAAAGTCACTTGCATCAAATCTTCAGCATCGTGTCGATTTCTGGTTCGTCCAATTAGTGTGGCGAGAATCCGGGCGTGATGGCGTTTGTAAAGGCTGTTGAAAGCCCCGGCATCGCCATTTAACGTGCGACGCACCAGATCTCGCTCTTCTGCGTACTGCATGGTTAGTATCCTCTGGTGAATGGTTATCACTACTCGTCAATATCGTCAGGTATTGCGGTGACTTCCCATTCGGTAGGCTCCGCAAGCGAGACTTGAAAAATGTCTCGCAACCCCGTCAGGGCATAAGACCCCGTGATGAGGGCAACGACGATCAGAAAGCAGAATCCGATGTTTTTCAGATTTTGCAATTCTTCTTTTCTGCGGAATACATCCTTCCAGGTTTGCATCTAATTTCTCCACAAGTTTATGATTTCATTTGCAGTTATCAGAAATTTGTCCTAAATTATGCGGAACACCGCATGTACTTGTCGGTGTGATCTGGGGTCCTCACGTCGTCCCGCCAAAGACTCGCGTGAGGGCCTTTCTGTTTGTACTGACGTCATATCAGATCTCCTTTCTCTGATGAAGGGGGAGAAATGTAATAGCCAGATATTTGTTTACCAATCGTTTATTAAACAATCATAGTGCCTCCTTTTTAAAAAAAGGGCCACCGCGTCTCGTTTTGCGCTGTGGCCATTAAAAAAGCCATCCGGCGAGGATGGCAGTGTCTTTTTGATGCATTCAACAAGCCATATGGTCCTCCCCAGGTGCAATAAGAGCGCGAGCAATTCAAATTGCGAGCTATCCTGGATAGGACTGTTAGAGGCAACAATGGCGAGATTGAACACAAAAATCTCTCATGTAAAGGTGTTACCGGGATGTCGTTCCAGGAGACTCAGCCCTGTGGTGCGGGTTTACGGATATACACGATGGATTCCCTGTTTGAGATTGATGGATTGCAACAATAATATTCAGCTTCAAAAAGATAGTTAGAGAACTCCGATACGTCAAGGAAGAAATCGGAATTTTTTGCAAATTTTATCTTCACTATTACATACCTTTGGATGCACTTTGGAACGAAAAGTAAGAAAATAGTTACCCAACGTCACATAAATAGACAGTGCAGGTTGTGAACAGGTTTCAGAAATTTTGTTTTTTTCGGAGATGGCGTAGATCTCAAGAGACATCTGGACCTATGCGAATGGCGTGTGTTTTAATCAGGCAAATTACGGGATCGCCGATTTTTAAAGCCAATTCTTCTATCGCTTCAGGGGTGACTTCAGCGGCGAGGCGTTTGCCCACATCGATGTAAACGAGGCGTCGGCCATGCGTTTCAACGATGTCGAGTACCTGTGCAGAGAGGGCATTGCGAATGCTTAAACCTACAGGCCGCTGTCGGCACAAAATGATGTCGTTTGCCCGTATGCCTATAAAGATATGTGTGCCCGATGTGCGATCACAGGGGGGGATATGAAGGATCTGATTGTTGTATTGCGCGCGATTGGGTGCGATGACTTTAACGGGCAGGACATTTTCAAAACCGTGTGCTTCGAGCAGAGGCAGAATTTTGGGCTGGTGAGCGATAGAAAAGAAGTCTCCATGCGCGAGTACTTGCCCGCGGTTTAGCACAATGACTTGTCCGGTGAGTTGCAGAATTTCACCAATTGCGTGGCTAACGTAGAGCATGGGTATGCCCAAATCCGTGCGAATGTGGCGCAGATAGGGCATGATGCGGTCTTTGAGTTCTTGATCGAGCGCGGTCAGGGGTTCATCCATGATGAGCAGCCTGGGAGAGGTCAGGATGGCTCGGCCCAGGGCGACGCGCTGGCGTTCACCGCCTGAGAGGAGATTTGGGAGGCGATCGAGCAGGGTGTTTAATTCGAGCAGGTCGATAATGGCATCGGGATGAAATTTGCGTTCTGATGGCGCGAGAAATTGATATCCATACAGTAGATTTTGGCGCACGGTCAGGTGTGGAAAAAGCAGATCGTCTTGAAATACATGGCCTATGCGTCGCTTTTCCGGTGGCAGGTCAATGCCTTTTTCTGCGTGAAATAAAATGGCATCGTCAATGCTGATTTGGCCACTATCTGGTCGCATCAGGCCGCTTATGAGATTCAAGAGGGTGGTTTTGCCAGAGCCTGAAGGTCCAAATATCGCGGTGACGGGATAGGTACACGTCACATCGATTTGGAGGGTAAATTCGGCGAGTTGCCTGTGTACGCAAAGGGTGAGCATGATGTTTTAGTTTTTCATTTTGCGAGCGATGGTCTCGCTGGCGATGAGTGCGCCAAGAGATAAGATGATGGAGAGTAAGACGAGGCGTACGGCAGCGGCTTCGCCGTCGGGCTGGTTGATGTACGTGAAAATGGCGAGTGGAAGTGTGCGGGTTTCGCCGGCAATATTAGAGACAAAGGTGATGGTGGCGCCAAATTCGCCCAGGCTGCGCGCAAATGCGAGGAGAGAACCGACGAGTACGCCGGGCGCGGCCAGGCGCAGCGTTATGGAAAAAAAGGCGCGAAGCGGATTGGCACCCAGGGTACGAGCAGCGCGCTCGAGGCGGGGGTCAACACTTTCTATGGCGAGGCGAATAGCTCTTAACATGAGTGGAAAACCCACCACAGCAGCGGCTAATACAGCACCTCGCCAGGTAAATGCGATCTGCAAACCAAACCAGTCGTTCAAAATTTGACCCAGAAAACCCCGGCGTCCCAACAGGAGGAGGAGCAGGTACCCGACAACTACAGGCGGCAACACAAGTGGCAAGTGACACAGACCGTCGAGGATGAGTTTGCCGCGAAAGTTTTTGCGCGCCAGCACCCAGCCCAACAATACGGCAAAGGGTAAGCTGATCACCACGCAGAGCAGGCCCACTTTAAGCGATAGGATGAGGACGGTGTATTCTTCGGGGGTCGGAAAAATCACGGGGTAAAAATTTAATGCGAATGACGCGGGGTATTGTCGCGCACATTCTGGTATTTTACGGCCAGTTCCAGACACGCGCCGTCGGCGAGTTGCCCCACACTTTGGCGATAGATTTCCTGCCAGGGTGTCTGGTGGACCAGGTCGGGTTGTTTCCAGTCCTTTTTGCGCTGGACGAGTTCCCGATCGCTGATGAGGACATTGACCGTGCAGGTGTTGAGATCGATGCGCACGCGGTCGCCCGTTTTGAGAAAGGCAAGCCCACCGCCCACTGTGGCTTCGGGCGAAGCGTTGAGTATGGATGGGCTGGCAGAGGTGCCGCTTTGACGCCCATCGCCGATGCAGGGCAGTTCGGAAATGCCGGCCTGTACGAGGCGGTCGGGGGGGAGCATGTTGACGACTTCGGCTGAGCCGGGGTATCCCACGGGGCCGCAATAGCGCACGAAGAGCAAGGAATTTTCGTCGATGGGTAAATCGGGGTCGTTGATGCGGTGGTGATAATCTTCGGGGCCGTCGAAGACTACAGCCGTGCCTTCCCAGGCGTTTTCGTCGTCTTCGCGCTGGAGATATTTTTTTCGGAAGTCGTCGCCGATCACAGAGGTTTTGAGCAAGCCCGCTTCAAAGAGGTTGCCGCTGAGTACGATGAATCCAGCGTTTTCTTTTAAGGGTTGTTCATAGGGCTTGATGACGCGTTCGTCTTCAATGGCGATGCCTTTGAGATTTTCCCCTATGGTTTTGCCGGTGACGGTCTGGCAGTGGGTGTGGAGTTTGTCGGCTTTGACGAGTTCGGCCATGACAGCGGGCACACCGCCGGCGCGGTAAAAGGCTTCGCCGAGGTATTCGCCTGCAGGCTGACAGTTGACGAGCAGGGGTATGTGGTGACCATGGGTTTGCCAGTCTTTTGCCGGTAGTTCATGTCCAATGTGTCGCGCTATGGCGGTGATGTGAACCGGCGCGTTGGTCGAACCGCCGAGCGCAGAGTTGACGACAATGGCGTTTTGGAAGGCTTCTGGCGTGAGGATTTTGTCGGGGGTGAGATCTTCTTTGACCATATCGACCATGCGCAGTCCCGTGTGATAGGCCATTTGCTTGCGGGCGCGATAGGGAGCGGGGATGGCCGCGCATCCGGTAAGCGATAATCCAAGTGCTTCAGCCAATGCGTTCATGGACAGGGCAGTTCCCATTGTGTTGCAGTGGCCCACACTGGGCGAGGATGATGTGACGATGTCCATGAACCCGTCGTAGTCGATTTCACCAGCCGCATAGCGTTCGCGGGCTTCCCATACAACTGTGCCCGATCCGGATAGGCGACCGCGCCAGTGCCCATCGAGCATGGGGCCGCCAGAGAGGACGATGGCGGGCAGGTTCATGGTGCAGGCTGCCATGATGCAGGCAGGTGTGGTTTTGTCGCATCCGGTGGTGAGCACGACGCCGTCGATGGGATAGCCGTGCAGGATTTCGACCAGCCCCAGGTAGGCGAGGTTGCGGTCGAGGGCGGCCGTGGGCCGTTTGCCCTGTTCGGCAATGGGGTGAACGGGAAATTCAAAGGGTATGCCGCCGTTGTCGCGGATACCGGCTTTGACGCGATCGACCAATTCGACGTGAATGCGATTGCAGGGGGTGAGGTCGCCGCCCGTTTGTGCGATGCCAATAACGGGTTTGCCCGATTGAAGTTCTTCGCGCGTCCAGCCGTAGTTCATGTAGCGTTCGACATAAACGGCCGTCATGCCCATGTTGTGCGGGTTGTTGAACCACTCTTGACTGCGCAGTTGACCTTTGACTTCAGAATAATCCTTCTGCATCGATACTCCTTTTTGTTTATTCAATTCATTCAGGTCAGAGATTCAAGATACCCTTCAGTGATTGATGAATCGTTTAATCTTGAAAATTCTGATGGCATTTTTGTAATTACTCTCCTGCGGTTGTGAGTGTTTGGTGATAGAGTTTTTGGCTAATTCGCGTACCATGGTCCCGAAGATTATCGAGTATGGGTTTGACATCGGGAATGATGTGCCGGGCTTTGGCAACAAGGAGAACGCCGATTGTACCGATAATGGGCAATCCCCGGGCAATTGCCACACGCCGTGCAACGCGGTCGTCAATAATCACTTGTCCTGCATCAATTTCTTGAGCAAGCACAATAGCTCCACATTCGCCTAAATCAAGCAGTGTGCGGTTGTGAAGTATCAGGACTTGATTTTTGTCTATCACCGACCTACAGAGAATTCACTGGGCTTCTTTCACTGCTGCTGCCCCAGGTTTTCCAGCCCCATCAATGACTACTTCGGTGTAAACTTCTTCTGGAATGATGATTGAGCCATATACATCTCGGAGCAGATCCAACCGCTTAATTTTTGAGAGTTCAATCAATGGGGTACTGTTTGCTACAACCTTCATGGTGTGGGTTTCTCGAAAGCCTGTAGCGCACTATTGACTTCAGCCGCTAAGTCTTCTGAGGTGAGGCTGTCATCAAAAGGGGAGATGCCGGCTTCAGCCATTAACTCTGAAAGTTCCCATCGAGAAATATTGAGGAGTTTTGCGGCTCTGCCAGCACTGATGGCCCCTTGTCGGAGGAGTTCAAGCACAAAGGCTGCTTTTGCCTTTTTTGTGGCCTCCGTTTGATGCTTTTTAGAGATGTTTTCAATCGGAAGGATAAACTGCACTTCAAGAGTGGTTTGTTTCATTTTTTTATCCTTAAATAATTCCACTTGCTCTTTGTTTTTTTTAAAATACCTCGGTTTATCGTCTTATGCAAGGAACAAAGCATTCTGTATTACGGTACCTCACTTTAAGGAACTCCATTGACGCGGGGGATTGAGACAGTTATCTTTTTTTAAATCTGATTGTTTTGTGTTCCTATCCAGAGGAGTATAGCATGCAGTTATCGGTGGATATTGAAGATAAGTTCGTATTTGATTTAGATGGCTATATTGTCATCAAAAATGTATTGTCAGAGCGGGAAGTTGATGAACTGAATGCGATTGCCGATGAGAAGATGAAGGCGGTAGATGGTAATGGCGGGTATCGCAATGTGGGACGGCCCTCAACGTGGGGGATGCCTTTTCAGCAAATGCTGGATCACCCGAAGATTATGCCTTATTTGCTGGCATTTTTGGGATCAAAGGTGCGAATTGATCACGATTACTGCATTTTTATGCAAAAGGGTGGCACGCGAGGGCGATTGCACGGGGGCGATAATGGGCGCGAGGGCGATCACTGGTACAAATACCGCGATGGTGTTATTCGAACCGGGTTGACGGTGGTGACCTTTTTTACGGCACCTGCACACGAAGGCGACGGTGGGTTTTGTTGTATTCCCGGCACGCATAAGACCAATTTTTTGAACAGTATTCCACAGGATGTGCGGGAGTATGAACGGGTACCCCACTACGTGGTGCAGCCCGAAGTGAACGCGGGGGATGCGTTAATTTTTACAGAGGCGTTGGTCCATGGAACTATGCCGTGGACAGCTGATCACGAGCGGCGCGCCTTTCTGTATAAATACAGCCCCGGGCACTCATCGTGGGCAAATACGTATTACAATGTCGATGATTATGAAAATTTGACGGCACAACAGGTTCGCTTAATGGCTCCACCATCAATAGGTCAGCGGTCCGATACTGTGCTGTTGGAAGAAAATGCGTAAATGCGGAGTACGGGTAGGGCCTGATTTCATGACACATCGGGCTTGACATCCCAAACTATCTTTTGTTAATTAAAATGCATTGCGAAACTTCGTGTCCTTCTCTTAATTCCAAAAAAATAGGTCGGCCGTTCTGTGCGGTATTATTGCGAAATTGGGCGATTAGCTCAGTTGGTTAGAGTGCCGGTTTCACATACCGGAGGTCACTGGTTCAAATCCAGTATCGCCCACCATTACAATGCCTCTTCTCAACAGATCAAGAGGTTCAAATTGTAGCAAAAACGGCCATAGAAAGGTGCACCTGTTCAGGGTAGCACCTTTTCTTTTTTCTCGATCACAAGGAGACTCGCGCATGAGAGATAGTCTGGTTAATTTGCTGAAACTTCAAGAAATCGACAAAGAAATCAACGCGTTGCACCAATCTCAAATCGATTACCCCGAAGAAATCAATAGTCTCAAAAGTGAACTGCAAGATGCACGCGGTCAACTCGATGCCCAACAACAGCGCAGTAAAGAACTCGAAAAAGATCGCCGGACACTCGAAAGAGAACTCAGCGCAATAGAAGAAGACCTGAAAAAACACCAGGACCGTCTTTATGATGTAAAGACGAATAAAGAATACGATGCCTTGCAACTCGAAATCGCATCCCTCCACGATCGCAAGGACCAACACGAAACCGCCATTTTGGAAAGTATCGATACAGTTGAAAAAATTGTGGAAAAACTCCACGAAGACAAAAATTACTACCGGGAAATTGAAAAAGACCGGCAAAAACGCATTGACGAATTGACGGCCAAACTCAATTCCGTAGAGAAAAATGTGCGTGCCTGGAAAAAGAAGCGATCAGCCATCGAACCGGGTGTGGAACACAGTCCTTTAAGCATGTACAATCGCATCCGCAGAGTTGTTAAAGGTGGTATTGCCATTGTACCAGTTCGCAAAGGGTCCTGTGGCGGCTGTTACCGCCGATTATCCCCTCAACGTCTGGTGGAAGTCAGACGCGCCGATAGTATCATGCGCTGCGAAAATTGTGGTCGCCTTCTGGTTTGGAGTGATGAAGAGGCTGCGGTTTGACCGAATTGACCTTATTTATTGACGGGGCATCCAGGGGCAATCCCGGGCATGCTGGCATTGGCATTCGCATTGAAGCAGATGGAGATTTTCTCGCAGAACACTGTGAATATATTGGCTGTACAACCAATAATGTCGCAGAGTATCGCGCACTGATCAAGGGACTCAAAATAGCCGCAGAGTTCAAAGCCAATCGGGTGATAATATTTTCCGACAGCGAACTCGTTGTTCGCCAGATGAATGAGACGTACAAAGTCAAAAGCGGGGGACTTTTGCCGCTTTATCAAACTGCCCAAACGCAGAGTAGAACTTTTGACGGCTTTCAGATCAAACATGTGCGCCGAGAGCAAAATAAAGAAGCCGACCGATTGGCAAACCGGGGCATTGCAGAAAAAGATAGTGCCGACACATCTGAAAAATAAAAATGTTACAAGCGGGCCGGGTGGTCGCGTCCCTTTTGGGATGAGGAAAGTCCGAGCTCCACAGGGCAAAATGCTGGGTAACACCCAGGCGGGGAGACCCGATGGAAAGTGCCACAGAGAACAGACCGCCAGCGGGCGCGATGACTCGCGCTGCGGGCAAGGGTGAAACGGTGGGGTAAGAGCCCACCGCGCGACTCGGTGACGAGCGCGGCACGGTAAACCCCATTTGGAGCAAGGCCGAATAGGAGCGGAGAGATGGCCCGTCTCGCTATTACGCTCGGGTAGGCTGCAAGAGGCGTCGGGTAACTGGCGTCCCAGATAAATGACCATCCGTTTGGGATACCAAACGACAGAACTCGGCTTACAGGCCCGCTTGTTTCAAAAACGGCGGATTCCCATAAGGGGTCCGCCATTTGCTTAATGGAGATATTGAATGTCTTTTTTTCAAAAATACAGCGATACAGTACAACGCAACAATAGTTTTGTGTGTGTGGGGCTCGACCCCGATCCGACAAAGCTTCCCGGATATCTCAAAGGGAAATCCAATCCCACACTCGCTTTTCTCAAGGAAATTATAGCCGCCACGCGGGATATTGCGTGTGCTTATAAACCCAATTTTGCATTTTTTGGTGCGCAGGGCATAGCGGGTTGGGAGGCACTTCAAGGCGCGATCCAATCTATTCCCAACGACATGCCAATTGTACTCGATTTCAAAGCTGGCGACATTGGTAATACAGCAGAACACTATGCATATATGGCGTATCGCCAACTCGGCGTTGATGCAGTGACAGTCAACCCTCTGATGGGAACAGATGCTATTGATCCTTTTTTGGCTTATCAAAACGGCTGTGCCTTCCTTTTGTGCCTCACATCCAATCCCGGGTCGGCTGATATTTTGCGCCTCAATACAGACCACGGCGTGCTGTATGAGGTGCTCGCGCAAAAAGCCGTGGAATGGTCGCAAATAGGACCCTGCGGTCTCGTTGTGGGTGCAACACATCCCAACGACTTAAAAACTGTTCGCGCGATTGCCACCGACCTCCCCATCCTTTTGCCCGGTGTGGGGACGCAAGGCGGTCAGACCAATGCAATTGTCCAAAATGGTCTGAACAGAAAAGGCAGCGGTATTCTCGTCAACTCGTCGCGCAGCATTCTCTACGCTTCCAGTGGTACCGACTTTGCAGAGGCCGCCCGGCAATCTGCGGAAGATCTGCGTCAGGTGCTTAATAGCGCGAGAGGCGATAAAAGGTGATTATTCAACTCGAAGATATCTGGAAATCTTTCGGCGCATACGATGTGCTCACTGGTATTTATTGGCAAATTGATCCGGGGGATCGCATCGGGCTTGTCGGTCCCAATGGGTGTGGCAAAACCACGTTGCTTCGGCTCATAACCGAAGAAAGCCTGCCCGATAGCGGGCAACTGCACAGACAGCGCGGTCTCAGTATTGGATTTCTGACACAAGAACCCACATTTGATCCAGAATGCACAGTCATGGACGAGGCACTCAATGCTTTTGCCGATATTCTGGCTTTGCAACACCGCCTCTATGACCTTGAAAAAATCATGGCTCAGGGTGAAAATACCGATGCTGTGCTCAATGATTACGGGCATCTCCGCGACCAGTATGAGCACATGGGCGGGTATGCGACAGAAGCCCGTGCCAAAGCCATTCTTTTTGGCCTCGGTTTTTGCGAAACCGATCTAAAATTGCCGACTCAAGTGCTCAGTGGCGGACAGAAAAATCGTCTGGTTCTTGCCCAATTGCTCGCGAGAGAACCCGATCTGTTGCTTCTGGACGAGCCGACTAACCATCTCGATCTACAAGCTATAGAATGGCTCGAGCACTTTCTCTCGGATTATGCCAATGCCTTTGTCAGCATTTCACACGACCGCACTTTTCTCGAGCGCACTGTGACCAAAATTGTAGATTTGGAACGCGGCGTGGTCGAACAGTATTCGGGAACCTATTCCTTTTATATCCAGGAAAAAGAACAACGCCGCGCACAGCAACAAAAAGCCTATCGGGCGCAGCAAGCGCATATCGAGCGAACCGAGGAGTATATCCGCCGAAATATCGCCGGACAAAAGACCAAACAAGCGCAAAGCCGACGCAGGGCACTCGAAAAACTCGACCGCGTAGAACGCATTGTGCAACAACGCGATATCGCGCTCAAATTTAACGCGACTACACGTGGTGGAGATCGCGTCATACAGGTTGAAAATCTCACCAAAGCCTATCCTGAGCGTCCTCTATTTGCCGATCTCAGCTTCACATTGTGGCGAGGCGAGCACCTTGGCATTATAGGTCCCAATGGTTCGGGCAAATCCGTACTCTTAAAAATTTTTATAGAACAACTCGCGCCTGATTCGGGGCGCGTTATTCCGGGCAAAGGTCTCGAGATCGGTTATTACGCACAAACCCGTCAGGACCTGAATCCCAATTTGAGCGTTCTCGAAGAAATCTGGTCGCTCACGCCCAATGTTCCAGAAGTCGAGATTAGAAACTTTCTGGGGGCTTTTCTTTTTTCTGGAGACGATGTGGAGCGCGAGACGGGTTCGCTCAGTGGAGGAGAACAAAGTCGCGTTGCTCTGGCCAAACTCATGCGCATTCCTCTCAATCTGCTGGTGCTCGACGAACCTACCAACCATCTGGATATCGCCTCGCGCCATGTGCTCGAAAGCGCGCTGGAGGCTTTTTCTGGGACTGTGGTCGCGGTTTCACACGACCGGTATTTTCTCAACCGTCTGGTCAATCGCCTGCTCGTGCTTGGCGACGGAAAGTGGCAACTGGTAGATGGTAATTACGATGCTTACCAGCGCCAGATGCAGAGCGTAGAAATACCGACCGTACAGACTGCATCCAAAACGAAAACCGACTATAAAAATCGCAAGCGCGCACTGCGGCAAGAGCAAAGACGGGAACGCCGCTTAGCCGAAATAGAAGAAGCGATTGCAACACTCGAGGACCAGGCCGATCAGCTAACCAAAGAACTGGCGCGGGAAGACCTCGCTACCGACTGGCACCGCCTGAAAGAACTGGCAAGAGAAAAGGAAGAGATTCAAAAGAAAATGGAGCGCTTATTTGAGGAATGGGAAGTTTTGGAAAGAGAAAAATGAGCGGCGTGCGGATATTTGCCATAAAAAAACTCGGCCTTTAGTGTAGTGCCGAGTTTTTTTATGGCCAGGCGAGTTGGTGCTACAAATCCTCGCGTTTTGCAAACATCGCCATCAATTCTGCCTGTGCGGTGACTTCGCCATCCACTGTGGCTTCGCCAACCCCTTTGCATACATTGCGGCGTTTTTGGCCTACTTCGACTTTTAGCTGAAGTTGATCGCCGGGTACAACTTGCCTTCGGAAACGCGCCTTGTCAATGCCCATGAACAATGGGATCAAATCGCTTTCCTGTCCATCACTCATCAAAATTGCAGCGGCCTGAGCCAGTGCTTCGATAATGAGCACGCCCGGCATCACGGGATTGCCGGGGAAATGCCCCTGGAAAAACGGCTCATTAGCCGACACATTTTTGTACGCGACCAGCCGTTCGCCAGGCACCAACTCGGTTACGCGATCTACGAGGAGAAAAGGATAACGATGCGGAAGAATTTTTTCAATATCTCTAATGTCCAGAGTCACGGCATCCTCCAATGTTCACATTAAAAAGTCTCCGATCACCCCGCGGAGTCAATCAGAGACTTTGAAAAAACAACATATATAGATGATTTGCTATGGCCCCTCGGTTTTCGCTTTGGCCTCGAGGTCTTTGGCAAGTGCTTCAAGGACCTTGTCGGTCAAATCGTGTGCCTCTTTCGCATAGGCCAGGGCCGTCGAATTGAGCACAAAATCAAAGCCTTCGTCTTCTGCCACTTGTTTGATAATCGCATTCACTGTTTGAATAATGGGTTCGGACAATTCCGCGGTTTTGCGCGCGAGACGGCCTTGTGGAGAGGTGGCGTCTTGCACAAACCGCTGTAGTTCCTGCTGTTTTTTCAGAATGGCCTGCTGCTCTTCTTGCTTGCGTTTGTCACTCAAAAGCAGAGATTGGCGTTCGTAGGTATCCTGCATTTTGGCCAGATCGTTTTGCATGGTGCTCATCTCGCGCTGGATTTCGTCTTCGTAACGGTTAAATTCTCTCAAAGCATCTTGATAGGGCTTGTACTGATCCAAAATTTTTTGCGAATCAATATACCCCAGCTTTAGCTGCGCGCCAGCAGTACTGGCTATGCCAGTTAGTGCCAGAGATAGCGCGACATAAAGTAAGCGACAGCGTGTCATCAAAAATTCCCTCCGTGAATAAAGCTATCAGCCCTCCTTCCCATCCAGGGGGATGGGAGGAACCCGACGGCTGATAGCTGCACCTGACCTCTAATAAAATTGCGGACCGAATTGGAAATGTGTCATCATCTGTACAGATTGACCATCGACACGCCGACGGTCAAATCCCCATGCAAAATCAAATCCCATAATACCCACCACAGGCGCCACAATCCGAATGCCAAAACCGGCCGATCGACGCATATCCGTCAGGCTGATCCGGTCCAGATTTTCCCAGGCATTACCCGCATCGGCAAAAATGAGACCATAAAACTGATTGGGTACAATGGGAATGCTGATCTCTGCGTTAAACAACAACTGCGCAACACCCCCAATTGGCTCACCCCTAATATCACGAGGGCCAATTGAACGGTCGGGATAACCGCGCAACATGGTGCCTTCAAAAATGTCAACGCCGCCCGGTGTGTACAACTCCTGGTACGGGACACGCTCGGTGCCATAACTGGCGACAAAGCCCAATTGCGACCGCACATTTAAGGCCAATCGCCAGAATATGGGAAAGTAAAAACTCGTGACAATATCGTGCTTGAGAAAATCTCTATTACCGCCCAAAAATCCACCGGCCAGTGCAGGCGAATAGGAGGTCACGCTACCCGATGTGGGAAAAATCGGCAAATCCCGGCTGTCTCGGGTCAAGTTTGCACTGATGCTACTGGTCACATTGTCTTCGTAAAAGGGATTGCTTACATCTGTACTATCGGAAAAATTGATAAAAGCAACCTTTTCAAGGCGATACCCTCCAGAAATGCGCGAATAATCGGGCCAGCGCAGCCTGCGACCGAGGCGAAACGCACCGCCCTCTGTGCGTTGATCGAAGTCAGCCACGCCATAAGTTGCCAGTCGTATGGTGCTTCGGAACAGCGATGAGGATATACTCGTGGGGGTGTTGCGGAACCACGGTTCGGTAAACCCAATACTAAAGGTTTCGCGGCGCGATCCAAACTCCCACTGGAAATCGAGTTGTTGTCCATTGCCTCTAAAATTGGGAATTTGCAACCCAATGGTGCCAATTAGCTTGTCGCGCTCGCTATACCCCGCCCCGATAGACGCCGTGCCCGTTGATTTTTCTTCTATGGTGAACTCGAGGTCAATCTCTGATGTTTCTTCTACCGCGATAGGCTCGGGCAACACATTGGTGAAAAAGTTGAGTTGCATGACCTCGCGCACACTGCGCTCCAAAAGTGCGCGGCTAAACGTATCGCCTGGCCGCACGCGCAACTCGCGTCGAATCACGCGGTCTTTGGTTTTGGTATTGCCCGTAATCAGAATTTTGCGAATTGTCCACGGATCTTTTTCGACCACGTCAAAATGCACATTGACGACGTGGCCTTCAATGGGTTTTTGTTGCGGAAAAACCTGCGAGCCAATATGCCCGATGTCCATATAGGCATTTTGCAATTGCTCTCGCGATTTTAAGACGCGCTCCTCGTTGTAAACCGCGCCCGAATCGACTACAATAAAGTGAGAAAAACCAGCATCTGTGATTTTCTCATTGCCCGACCAGCTCACTGCGCCAAAGCGATAAAGCGGCCCTTCTTCGATAGTGATATCGAGATACATATTTTTTTTGATAGGACCATAGGACAAACTATCAGATACAATTGCCGCTTCCCGATATCCGTTTTGCCGGTAAAAGGCCAAAACCAATTCTTTATCGTCGGGATAAGTTTCCTTGCTATATTTGCCTCCCCCAAACCACCAGTTGTCTTGTTTGGTCTCTTTCATCTGCTTGCGCAGTTGCTTTTCGGCCAATGCCGCATTGCCGTGAAAACGGATCTTTTTTAGATTGACCTTTTCGCCTTCGTGAATTTCAAAGGTCAGTGGCAATCGCCCATCTTCATCAACTGCCTCTTCTTTCACATCCACTGAGGCGAGCAAATAGCCTTTTTTGCGATAGAGAGCGACCAACTTGTTGACCGCTCTCTTTTTTTCTCGCTGCCGTATCAACTGGCCTTCAATCAATTTTGCTTCGCGCTTTAGGGTCTTATCCTTTATTGCGCGATTGCCCGTCAAAACCACCTCACCCAAACGCGGTACGGCTTTCAAATCAATAATAACGGCCACACCACCTGGCACTTTATCTACAGAAATTTTGATGTCGGAAAACAGACCGCTTTTGTAAAGATTGCGAATCACCCGCGCGGCTTCGCCTTCTACCAGATTCTGCCCTTTGAATAAACCGCTTTGGGATTCGATAAAAGAAGTCTCAACCCAATCATTGCCTCGAATGCGGATCTCCTGAATCACCGGGCCTTCTTGTGCGCCCGTGCGCCCGCCCAATAGTACAATGAGGATCAAAAAACTGTACGTACAAAATTTTTTCACGTTGCGAAGTACCTATCTAAGAAACAGAACCTTTTTGGATTTGTAAGCCTCAAACGCCCAACAAAGAAAAATGTTCCGACTGTACGACAAACAGCCCGGACTGCTGCCCGGGCCGTTTGGGTATTGACCGCACCGTCACGATCATGCTTTGTCCCTATTTACCACTTCTTCTTCACCGACGGGATCTCCCGATTTGTCCTGGTCTTCAACTTTTTTATCAAGATCATCCGCCTCGCTTTCATCGGCGAAGTTGAGCGTATTGTCTTTTTTGCTCATCTGAACCTCGGCCGTGTCTTTCGATTCTTCTTTCGCGATAGAATCTCCCTCAAAGTTGAGTGTATCGCCTTTTTTGCTCACCCGAACCTTACAGCCATCCACAAAATGGCCCAGAATGATCTCTTCGGCCATGGGATCTTCAATCATCTTTTGAATGGCGCGTCGCAGATGCCGCGCGCCATACGTCGGATCATAGCCTTTCTCGGCGATCAAACTCTTGGCTCCCTGTGTGAGGTGTACTTCGATATCGCGTTCTGCAACGCGAGCGAGAATTTTTCCAAGCTCGATATCGACGATCTGAATAATTTCCTTTCGGTCCAGCGGATTGAAAATCACCGTTTCATCCAGGCGGTTGATAAACTCGGGATTAAATGTCTTTTTGACTTCTTCGTTGATGCGCTCTTCCATTTTTTCCCGGATCGATTTTTTGTCTGACCGGCCAAATCCCAAACCCCCTGCCTGTTGAAGATCTCTGGTTCCCAGATTGGATGTCATAATCAGAATGGTATTTTTGAAATTTACCTTGCGCCCAAAACTATCTGTCAAACGCCCTTCATCCAACACCTGCAAGAGAATATTAAACACATCGGGATGGGCTTTTTCAATTTCATCGAGCAAAACCACCGAATAGGGACGCCGGCGCACTTTCTCTGTTAGCTGTCCGCCCTCATCGTATCCCACATAACCAGGTGGTGCACCAACGAGCCGAGATACTGCAAATTTTTCCATATATTCCGACATATCTACGGTTACGAGTGCATCTTCATCGTCAAACAGATACTGCGCCAGTGCTTGCGCCAAATACGTTTTGCCAATACCTGTGGGGCCGAGGAACAAAAACGTGCCGATTGGGCGATTGGGATCTTTGAGGCCCGCGCGCGTGCGCCGAATGGAGCGACATACCGTAGAAACCGCTTCCTCTTGACCGATCACCCGCTTTTGCAACTCGGACGCCATGTTGATCAGTCTTTCGGACTCGGCCTGTGCCAGACGAAACACGGGAATGCCCGTCATGCTCGAAATCACTTCGGCAATATGTTCTTCTGTCACTTCAACCACATCATCTGTCACCTGCACTTCCCACGCCTGACGCATATTTTCGAGTTCGCTTTTGAGTTCCCGCTCGCGGTCGCGCAGGCTGGCCGCCTCTTCAAATTGCTGATTTTCTGCAGCTTTATCTTTTTTGTGCGTAATCTCGCCAATAGCCATCTCGATTTCTTTGATCTCTTCGGGGGGATTGAGGCGGGACAATCGCACCCGCGCTCCCGTTTCATCGATCACATCGATGGCCTTGTCGGGCAAGTGCCGATCGCTGATATAGCGGTCGGCCATTCTCGCAGCTGCTTCGACAGCTTCGGGTAAGAAAGACACTTTGTGATGTGTCTCATAACTGTCTTTCAGGCCCTTGAGAATTTCAATGGTCTCATCCACTGAAGGGGCATCGACCACAATCGTCTGGAAACGCCGCTCGAGTGCGCCATCCTTTTCAATATATTTTCGATATTCGTCTAAGGTCGTTGCACCAATGCACTGCAATTCGCCGCGGGAGAGAGAGGGTTTAAACATATTGGACGCATCCAGCGTACCCTCGGCACTGCCGGCGCCGACAATGGTGTGCAACTCATCGATAAAAATAATCACATTCTGGCTTTGCTGAAGTTCATTCATCACGGCTTTCAGACGCTCTTCAAACTGCCCGCGGTATTTTGTGCCGGCGACAATGCCGCCCATATCGAGCGTGACCACGCGCTTATCCAGCAAAATTTGTGGGACCCGCCGTCCCACAATGCGCTGCGCCAATCCTTCAATGATCTGCGTTTTACCCACGCCGGGTTCGCCCACCAGCACCGGGTTGTTTTTTTTGCGTCTGGCCAGCACCTGTGACACCCGTTCGATTTCGCGATCACGACCAATGGTCGGATCCAATTTGCCCTGCCGCGCCAGATCGGTTAAATCGCGTCCGAAATGATCGAGGAAAGGCGTTTTGCTTTTTCTTTTTTCGCGCCTACCCGACGAAGATTTTCCTTGCAAAACGGCAATCACCTCCTCCTTGGCGGTTCTGTGATCTACGCCGAATGTGACCAAAATCTGTGCGGCAACTCCGTCTTTATCTTTCAACAGAGCCAACAGCAGATGGCTGGTTCTCACGACTCGGCTCTTCATTTCTTTGGCTTCATTGGCTGCAATTTCGAGAATTTGCTTTGCGCGGGGCGTAAAAGGCACTTCGCCCATCGTCATTGAACTGCCGGAAGAAGCGACAAAATCGTCGATGGATTGCTTGATACTTTCGAGATTTAAGTTCAGATTTGTCAGTACCTGAACGGCCGTACTTTTGCCCCCGCGTATGATGCCCAGCAGCAAATGTTCGGTTCCTATGTAATTGTGTCCCAGGCGCGCTGCTTCTTCGCGAGCGAGTTGCATGACCTGCTTTACCTGGTCTGAAAACATACTGTTCATCGAATACTCCTCTCGCCTGACCGCTTGAGAAATCTGGCGAAGCGTGATTTTGATTCCCATTATAACAGTTTATAAAGGAAAACTCAACACTGTTTCTTTTGGTCCCACACGCTTTGTTATTCAAGCAACGAGACGACCGTCTTCCATTTCGACCACCCGATCAGCGCGAGCGGCCAGATGCTGGTCGTGTGTTACAATAATACACGTTTGCTGCCGGGTTCTGGCAAGCTCCCATATTAATGCGTGAAGCTCTGCACTGCGCGCTACATCGAGATTACCAGAAGGCTCGTCAGCCAGAATAACAGCGGGTTTTGTCACCAATGCCCGCGCAACAGCAACGCGCTGTGCTTCCCCGCCAGAAAGTTCGGAAGGCAAATGTGCAAGCCGCTTTTCCAGACCGACATCACGGAGCAGTTTTTGTGCGGGTACCCGCGCTTCATCGGACGAAATGCCGGCAATCATCAGGGGCATCATCACGTTTTCAAGCGCGGTAAAATCGCGCAATAAGTGGTGAAACTGAAAAACAAACCCAATCTGGCGGTTGCGAAATTTGGCGCGATCAGTATCTGAAAGGGCAAATATATCGACGCCATCGATGACAACCGTCCCCGAAGCCGGATGGTCTAACCCGCCCATAATGTGCAACAAAGTACTCTTTCCAACACCCGAAGCACCAACCACTGCCACAATTTCGCCGCGAACAACCCCGAAGTCAACCCCTTTGAGCACCTCAATATAGGTGTCCCCCAAGACATAGTGCTTGCAAACACCTGTTGCGCGAAGCAACTCATCCATGGTCGTCAAGGCCCTCTTTAGGGCGCATGTGAGGAAACAGAATCGCGTCTCGAATCGAAGGCGCGTCTGCGAGCAACATCACCAGCCGATCAACACCAATGCCCAATCCACCCGTCGGCGGCATCCCGTGTTCCAGAGCCATCAAAAAATCTTCATCGAGAACCTGTGCCTCGTCGTCGCCCCGATCGCGCAAGGTTTTTTGATGAGCGAACCGCTGCCGCTGATCAATCGGATCGTTCAGTTCCGAAAATGCATTGCCCGCTTCCCAACCATTGATAAAAATTTCAAACCGCTCGGTGAGGTCTTTTTTGGTCCGATGGCGTTTGGCCAGGGGAGACACCGCAATGGGATAGTCGGTAATAAAGGTTGGCTGAATCAATTCAGGCTCGACACACGCTTCAAACAACGCATTGATCAACAACCCGCGCTCTGCACCCGGTTCAATATCAGAATCAAAACGCTTGCACGCAGCACGCAGGTCGGCATCTGAGGACCGCGCCACATCAATACCGCCGTATCTTTCGATGGCGTCGAGCATGGGAATGCGCGGCCAGGGAGGTGAAAGATCAATTTCTCGCCCCTGGTATTCGAGCATTGTCGAGCCATTCACCTTTTCGGCCACAAAGGCGTAGAGTGCCTCGGCTATTGCCATCATATCTGAATAATCGGCGTAAGCCTGATACAATTCGAGCATCGAAAACTCGGGGTTATGAGTTCGGTCGATGCCCTCATTGCGAAAATTTTTGCCGATTTCATACACCCTTTCAAGCCCGCCCACGATCAAACGCTTGAGATACAATTCATCGGATATCCGCAGATATAGCGGCATGTCCAGCACGTTGTGATGCGTCACAAAAGGACGGGCCGAAGCCCCGCCGTAGAGCGGCTGCAACACTGGTGTTTCGACTTCTAAAAAACCGCGTGTATCTAAAAAATCTCGCATCGCAGATACGACTGCGCTGCGCTTGCGAAATACCGCCTGCACATCGGGATTGAGTGCCAGGTCCAGATAACGACGGCGATATCTCAGTTCTTTGTCGCTAAATTGATCGTGTACAACGCGCTCGCCATCGCGTATTTCTTCTTTTGGAACGGGCAGCGGACGAATGGCTTTGGTCAACAATACGAGCGTTTGAACCTGAATGGATATTTGACCGGTGCGCGTCTTGAAAACTTGACCAGATACGCCGATAAAATCGCCAATATCCAGCAATTTCCACAGTGCGAAAGCATCCTCGCCAACATTGTCGAGCCGCACATAAATTTGAAGGCGGCCCTTGGCATCCCGCAAATCGGCAAAGGCCGCTTTGCCATGACCGCGTGTAACAATCAATCGACCGGCAACCCGCACCTCGTCGCCCGATGCGTTCAGCGCATCAAAAGACGCGACAATATCCACAGAATAGTGCGTGGGCTCAAAGCGATACGGATAAGGCTCAATGCCCAAATCCCGAATGGCGTCGAGTTTTTGCAGGCGCTGTTCGATCAATTGAGATTCTGGCGTTTGTCCCACAACCCGAGTCAAAATTGGAGCCTCCCAACCCCTTTAAATACCTATAAGATTAAACGTTGTGAAGGTTGTTAAACTATAACCAATATATATATTCAAGTCAAGCGCGTTGCCCGCCTGCAAGCACCGCTTAAAACTCAGTTCACGCGGAGCGCGACGACAATAAATATGCGCGGATAAACGGGTCGAGGTCGCCATCTATAACCCCCGAAACATCCGATGTCTCAAAGCCCGTTCGCGCGTCTTTCACCATTTGATAGGGCTGAAAAACGTAATTGCGGATTTGACTGCCCCATTCAATGCGCTTTTTTGTGCTTTCGAGTTTGGCGCGTTTTTTGTCTTCTTCTTCCCGCATGTGTTGATACAATCGCGCCTTGAGAATTTTCATGGCCGTATTGCGATTCTTGTGCTGAGAACGCTCGTTTTGGCATTGCACCACAATCCCCGTGGGTTCGTGGGTAATACGCACCGCGGAATCGGTCTTGTTCACGTGTTGTCCGCCGGCACCCCCAGCGCGATAGGTATCCACTTTTAAATCATTGGGATTGATCTCCACCTCGATATCGCCTCCGGCGTCGGGATAAACAAAAACGGACGCAAACGACGTATGGCGCCGATTGTTGGAATCATAAGGCGAAATCCGCACCAGTCTATGTACCCCAGATTCGGACTTGAGATAGCCAAAAGCGTAATCGCCTTTCACTTCAATTGTCGCACTCTTTATCCCGGCTGTTTCGCCGGGAAGCGTATCCAGAACACTGGTGTGAAACCCGCGCCGCTCAGCCCATCGCGTGTACATACGCATCAACATTTGCGCCCAGTCTGCCGCTTCGGTACCTCCAGCACCCGGATGAATGGTCAATATCGCGTCGTTGCGATCTCCTCGATCGCCCAACATGTGCTGCAATTCAAGCGCGTCTAAAGCTGCGCCAACCTCGGGCAATTCGGCGGCGACTTCCGACAGAGATTCGGCATCGTCCTCTTCGCACGCCAATTGAAAAAATACATCCAAATCGCCCGCTTGCTCATTTAAATTTCCCCAATTTTCAACCCAGTATTTTTCCGCGTTACAGGCGTCGATAATTTGTTGTGCATTGTCGCGGTTATTCCAGAAATCTGGTGATTCCATGAGTTTTTCAAATTCGGCAATTTTTGCCCGTCTTTGATCGAGGTCAAAGATACCTCCCGAGTTTATCCACGCGCGCGCTATAACCGGATAGCGCGTCTTGAATTTCACGCACCTGAATTTCCACAGCCATTATTTGTTCCTTTCAGTTAGCTTTCAGCAGTCAGCAAAACAGGCCAATCAGCGATGTTGCAGTGGGGCAGATGAGAAGGGGCTAAAAGCTGATCGCTGATCGCTTATGATTAGCGCAAATCGATCAATTCCACTCCGCTGGGTACGTGAAATGTAAATTGATCGGGCTTGGCTTTTTTATTTACTTTCAAGTCCGACAACACAAATGTTGTCACATCCTCGTGGATGTTTCGATATTCTACCTGCCGCACCAGATATAGGCGTTTGTCTATCCACAGGCGAATTTTATGGATATACGTATCTTCCTTTTTTGCCAATAGATCAACGGCGTAACAAGTCTTGCGATGTATCTTTTTTTCGCCCACATAAACGGGCACATAATTTTTGTCGTACCCGCCCCAAAAAATCAGATCAAATAACAATTTCTCATAGTTGCGATCATTTTCCATCGCGGTGTAATCGCTCACCAGGACCTGGGCATTAGCAGGCGCGTAATGCCATACGGTTTTGCCATCGCTCACCACCACCTGTACATCCGAATCCATTCGAAACTGGTCGGGGCGTTGAACCAGCAACTTGCCTTTGACTTCTTGATGCTGGTCCATTACGCGCCAGTAGTGTTGCTTGACAAAGTGAGCGGAAAGCGTCTCGAGATCCGCAAATTTTTTTTGCAATTTCGCAACCACCTCTGAACCGCGTGTATCGGCCTGCACAGTTTCCGTGAAAAATAAGATACCGAGAATAGCGAGAAACTTATACAGGCTGCGCTTGTGGAGTGCTGCATTTTGCACTTTGCACATCATACATCCAACTCCTCGAGTTCCTCTAAATAATCTTCGTCAACGAGGACTTCGCGCCCCTTGCTCGATCCATTGGGCGGGCCAACAATGCCTGCGGCTTCGAGTTCATCAACAAGGCGGGCAGCCCGCGAGTATCCCACCTTCATCCGGCGCTGCAGAAGCGATGCGGAACCCTGTTGATGGATAATCACCAATCGCAATGCCTCATCAAACCGAGCATCGCGCTCGTTATCTGCAACAGAAAGATCGTTATTTTCGCCCTCAAATTCAACGCTATCGAGTTCGACGCCCTGATCGCGCACCCAGGCCACTAATTGTTCGGTTTCTTCGGTATCGATCCAAGCACCGTGAAGGCGAATGGGTTCTGGTTGTCCAGGGAGCAAGAATAGCATATCACCTCGACCCAGGAGTTTTTCACCGCCATTGGCGTCAATAATCGTGCGCGAATCGACCTTGGATGCCACGCGAAATGCAATACGCGTTGGGAAATTGGCTTTGATCGTACCCGTAATCACATTCACTGAAGGGCGCTGGGTTGCGATAATGAGATGGATGCCCACAGCTCGGGCCATTTGTGCCAATCGCGCCAGTGAGTTTTCAATATCGCTCGGTGCAGTCATCATCAAATCGGCCAATTCATCAATTACCACGACAATATAGGGCAAGGCATCGGGAATCTCGTCGCGGTCTTTCTCGGTGGGTGCTTCCTGTCGAAGCCGCGCCATCTTGACATTAAAATCAATAATATTGCGCGCTGTAAACTGCGCCATCGTGCGATATCGGTTCTCCATCTCTGATACTGCCCATTTGAGCGCACCCGACGCCATTTTGGGATCGACGACAACAGGAGCCAGGAGATGTGGAATATCGTTGTAAATTGACAATTCCAGCATTTTGGGATCCACCATAATAAAACGCACTTCTTCTGGCGTGCAGCGGAACAAAATACTGGAAATCAACGCATTGATACATCCCGACTTGCCAGCCCCGGTCGCGCCGGCAATTAACAAATGCGGCATTTTTGCCAGATCGGCACAATAGGGGTCACCCGAAGCTGTTTTGCCGAACCCGAGCATCAATTTTGAATCGGACTGGTCAAATGCGCGCGATTCCAAAATTTCTTTTAAGAAGACCGTATAAGGTTCTGGATTGGGCACTTCAATGCCAACCGCAGCTTTGCCGGGAATAGGCGCCTGAATGCGAATGCTTTGCGCTTTCATAACGAGGGCGAGATCATCTGCAAGTCCAACAATTTTGCTGACTTTCACGCCTGGGGGAGGTGCAACCTCGTATGTCGTAATAACAGGCCCAGGGTTGACCTGTACTACTTTGCCCTGAACGCCAAAATTGCTCAAGCTTTGCTCCAACACCTGCGCCCCTTTAAACAGGGTTTTTCGGTCTATCATCCCATCACCCGGAGGGGGGTCTTCCAGCAACTTCAAATTGGGCAGCAAATATGTCGAAGATCGCTTGCGCTTGATTTTCTTTTTGGGTTTTGACGGAACAGGTTCTGGCTCAGGCTCTGGCGTTTCATCTACTATTTCAAATTCCACCTCAGACAATTCGTTTTCTTCCGGCTCAACCCGTGCTACATCTTTTTCTGACTTGTCAACAGCGTCTTCGGCGATCTCAGATTTGGGCACCTCGGTCAATTCGTCTTCTTTCCAATCAACTTGAGCTATATCTGGAATGGGGTCAGCAATAGTCTCTTTTTTTGTCTTCTCCAACAATTCATCAATGTCTTCTTCATCAATGTCATCGGCGATCTCAGGTTCAGGTACCTCGGCCAATTCGTCTTTTTTCCAATCACCTAAAATGGAATTGGCAACAATCTCTTTTTCAGGTCTATTATTTTTTTGATCGATATTATCGACTTGATTGATGTCTTCGGCTTGGTCGATGCCCTCAACTCGTGCTACTTCGGTCGATGCCCTGTTATTTTCAGACTTCTCCGCGCGCTTTTTGAAAAAAGACCTCTTGGGGCTTCGGTTAAATGGAATGTCGGTGGTAACCATCAACACCACTACAAATAGCGTCGCCAAAGAAATATAAGAACCAACAGTACCCAAATAGGGCACCAGCAGGAAAGACGATAGCATAAAGCCCAGCCCACCTCCCAATTTCCAGGCCATTGTGGGCCGCTCCCAAAAAAGCACGCCTGTCGCGCTGCAATAAATCACTATCAGTGAAAATAGGATGATACTGTGCGTTACGAGTGATCTGACGCTTGACATCCTGAGGCGGTTCCATCCCCACACAAATACTAAAACGATCAGTGCGTAAGCACCATAGCCCACGCCAAATAGCAAGTGGTAGGATACGTGTGCGCCGAGCCACCCGACCAGATTTTGTGCCAACTCGTTAGGACGCGTCGAATTGGGCGGATCCTCTGGTGAGTGCGATAGCAAGCTCAAAGCCATCAATAGCGCGAGTGCGATCAAGCACACGCCCAAAATTTGAAAGGGTAATGCCAGTTGATCTTTTTGTGTCTCAGGTAATGCCTTCGATGACTGTTCCATATTTGTTCCTCACAGCATCAAAGGGGAGAATATATCCGATGTGGGGACATCGGTTTTATTGGCTTATTCTTTTTGCCAGCACAACAGGCTTTCGAGCGCGGAACAATTTGCCTTCTGGTGTACCGGCTTCCAGGTAGATAACATAAATACCGGGCTTCAAAATTTGTCCATTATCTTTGCTCCCATCCCAATTTACAACGCGATGACTACCACCTTCAACACCTTCGAGCAAGGATGCCACACGCCTGCCCGTGCGATCAAACACCCACAGATTTGCGTGGAGTCTGGGGGAGGGCACCCGATATGTAATGGTGACTTGATCGACAAAGGGATTGGGGGCGACGACCACGGATACTTCCGCTATGTCGTTAAACAGAACGCTATTTGCAGCCCCAGGAGTCGCACCCCGCGGATCCTGGCTACCGAGCCAGTTATTCTGATCTCCCGCCATAGTGGGATCAATGCGCTCCAGACTTATAGCAGTGTGTTGTGCTGGGTAAAAGATGCTATCGACAAGTGTTGCGGTCGCATCGCGCAAAATGAGACCATCGCCTCCATTATTTAGCCGGGGCCAGCGGGTAAGCAATAATATGGGAACATTGAGGCCGGGAAATTGCAGGCCAATAGCATCTGCGTTTTCTGTGACGATCACATATCCTCCACCATCAATGACCGCACCCGCTTCAAATTGCCCTGTTGTTCGCAAATCGGATAGCGTCCATCCGGATAGATGAACCGCGTCTGGCGAACGGTTGTACAATTCAACCCACTCTGACTCATCGGCGGGCCGTGCCATCACCTCGTTGATCACCACCTGTGCAGAGACATCCAGAGTCAGCAATGCCGTGCAACAAAACAGCGTACAGACTAATGAGTATATTTGATTTTTTAAATTCTGTATTCTATCCATTATACCATCCCCAATCTTCGTCGAATAGTCCATTCAAGTACCAGCAACCCCACCAGCACAAATATCGGCCACTCATGCCCCCACAACCTGACTCGGTAGTGGGTGACAACAGGCTCAGGAGCCAGAACAAGCGAATCGAGCGCGGCCTTCAGATCACCTGGTCTTACATATTGTCCACCACTGCGCGTGGCAATATCGCTGAGCAGTTCGGCGCGCATGCGCACGGTTTCGTATTCCAGGCTATATCTTCCCACAGTAAAACGACCCGTTCCCGTGCCCAGATCACCATCATTGGCCCGTGCCTGCACCTGAAGCTCGTAATCGCCTTGTGGGAAACGTCCCAAATTACCAGCATACCGTCCACCGCCCAAATCGCGCAGGACAACTTCTCGTACACCCAAACTGTCGCCGACTCGGGCGAGAACCCGTGCGCCTGAACGCGGCTGCAACAGGTGGTCAAAAACGCTTGCATGCACCGCGACCGCCTCACCGCTTCGATACGCGGGCTTTTCGGTCATGATTTTTAGACGGGAGACCTCGTCGCGCGTGACCAGCCAGCGCACCATGTTTTTCCAAAATGCGCGTGCCACGACATCGGTCTTGCCATCGCCCCACATCATCAGCCCGTGACGCCAAAATGTTTGATAGACTACAATCGCGGTTTTTCCCGCGCCCACGCGACGAATTGCCAGCACTGGCATTGGTTTGCCAGCAACGCGCTCTGTGGGGTGATGCACCAACACAGTTGCGTTGGAAATAGCAGCCCCCACGCGATTATAAGACAGAAGCGGCGGCAATGCCTCCCAGGCATCGCGGTCGCCTAATGGATCGTCTGATACGCGCAAAATGGGGTGGCGAGAATCGGGAAACGAAAGGGCAAAAGCGCGTTCTTGAAATGTGTCTGACGATCCCAAAAACTGTACGGGCAAAACATCGGTCAATGCCGAGCGTGCATACCCGTCATCAAAAGCGGCATCGCCCCCCAGGCCCAACAGCCCCCCGCCCTTTTGCACAAAGGCGACAAGTGCCTGCTCTGTCATACCTGCAAGTGCTTCGTAGGGCACGTTGATCAACGCAACAATATCGCGCTCGTCCAATGAGCGTAGCGCGCGATTCACATCTCTTTGCCACCCGGCCGTCAATGTGCGTACCAGCAATTCAACTTCCAAATTGGCATCTTCTTGCAGCACGCGCCGCAAATAGCCCAGATCGGCACTTGGGCTGCCCGCAAGTATTAAAATTCGCACGCGGCTTTCGAGCACATCTGTCGAGACCACTACGCGGTTGTTGCCCACTGTGCGCTCGCCTGCCTGTGCCGCAATCTGTACTGAAAATACATGTCGCCCGGATCGCTCGGGTCTAATCTCAAATTCAAGGGCCTGCTCACCATCTGCCAGCGCAATGGTTTGGGCACTCACTTCCCGATCATCCAAGAGCACGCGCACTTGCTCGCTCACCCGTTCAAATCCGGAAGAAAGCACGCGCACTTGCATCACAAGCGACCTACCCACATAGCCCAGAGGATCGATAACCGCCGATACAATGGACACATCTTTCGGTACAACCGGGTTACCTGTTCCCACCGCGAGCACTGGCGCGCCCAGATCGACTGCAGCTCGCTCGGGGCGCCCACCCAAATTTTGTCCGCCGTCTGAAATGAGTACTACAGCGGCAAGCCCTTCACCCATTGTACGCTCGCGCACCCCATCTAATGCACCTGCCAGATCGGTCGCTCGCCCCGTCCATGTAGGTTCTTCTCCCCCGCGCAGGGGCGTCAAAATATCGGAAAACCGAAACTGCGTCACCCGTGCGCGATCGCGCAAATTTTTGAGTGTGGGATCGGCCAGCACGGCTTTTGCAACTTCGCAACGCGCGGTATCGCCATCTGCAATTTTCATGCTTTCGCTGTCGTCGATGAGCACGGCGACTAAGGGCAAACGCTGCGTATGCAATGTCAGCGCGAGAATCGGCTCCATCAAAAGGCCAATTAGCAAAATGAGTGCTGCGATGCGTAGCCCCAACAACAATCGATGTATGCCCGTAAGACGCGAGCGATACATTAGAAAAGCGAGATAAATTCCGGCGCAACCAACGAGTAATAGCAGCCATCCATCAGAGGCAGAAAACCCAATATCGCGCGGCATTTTTATACCTGCCGCTCGCGCAACCCGGGCAGCGGCAACCGCGGGGCTGCATTCAAATTGCCCCCGGCAACTTCACCTCGGGACAGGCGAAAAGCACCTGCGTCAGCAATCATCGCCGCATTGTCTGTACACAGAGGCGTAGGCGGATAAAATACACCCATCCCGAGTTTGGAAGCACCATTATCGAGTTGTGCCCGCAGCGCACGATTGGCGGCCACACCACCCGAAAGCAATATTCGCTCTGCGCCTACTTCCCGCGCCGCTCTGATTGTCTTATCCACCAGCACATCGACCACAGCCGCCTGAAAACTCGCCGCAATATTTGCTCGGATAGCTTCGAGATCCTCTACGGCGAGATCGCGAATTCGATAGAGTACAGACGTTTTTAACCCACTAAAACTAAAATCAAATCCCGGATCGTTTATTAACGCACGCGGAAAATCAAAGGCATCGGGATTTCCCTCTTCGGCAAGCATCGAAATACGCGGTCCGCCCATGGTGACCTCGCCCTCGCGCAATAGCCCAAGTATTTTAGCCACTTTATCAAATGCTTCACCTGCTGCATCGTCGCGCGTGCGTCCCCAGCGCTCGTAATTGCCCCACGCACATACATAAATCAATTCCGTATGCCCTCCTGAAGCCACCAGCGCCATAAAAGGCGGCACCAGGTCGGGATGCGCCATACTGCCCGAAAATAAATGTCCTTCGATGTGATGCACGCCCACAAGGGGCAACCCCGAACCCAGTGCAAGCCCTTTGCCCACGGAAATGCCCACGAGAAGGCAGCCCACCAGACCGGGTCCCTGCGTCACAGCAATACCACCTAAATCGCCCAGTTCTAAATCGGCTTCTGAAAGTGCCTGATTGACGACGGGCAGGAGTGTCCGTATGTGGTTGCGAGATGCCAACTCGGGTACCACGCCGCCGTAGAGGCTGTGTTCTGTTTGGGAAAAAATCGCGTTAGAATAGATATGCCCATCAGCTACCACGGCAGCGGCAGTTTCGTCGCAGGATGTTTCAATACCTAAAATGGGCCGACCAGAAATGCTCATAAGTTATGTCAGCTGTTGGGAAAATGAGGGGAGTGTATCAACAGACAAAGGGGAAAAATAAAGAAACCGGTGCCGCCCTTTTTGGGAGAAGGTGAAAACGGCAAACCGGTAAGGGGAAAACAACCATTTCGGCGAGGTATTCCCCACCGAAATGGCAGCTCTACTTGTAGGACTCGGTAATATTCCGGCCCGTGCTAATTTCACCGTTGTCAATCCGCAAATTAAATCCGCAGTTGGGATTGTTGCATACCCATGCTTTGTACATGATGGATGCCCCATCGCGCCCATAATCCGACAGCGGTATCAAAATACCCGTGTTGCACTTCAAACACTGTGGAAATGCTTGCTCCATAAAACCCTCCTCTTATCCACCGGCGTCGTTAAAAAACCCCGCCATGCACACAACCCTTTCGGCCATAAACAGGGCTGATCATGGCCAGGGGGTAAAGTTGAAGATAATGTAACAAACTTATGTACAAAGTCAACTTGTTTTATCCCATTTTCCCGTGCTCATCCTGCGCAAAAGCAATTGACAAGTGCATTTTGTCGGGTTATTTTGTTGCGTCTTTTCCCCGCGTCTTTCACCCCTTATTCTGGAGGGAGTATATGCCCACAGGTATTCGCAACTTTGTCATTTTTGCCATCGCCATAATCGTCTCGTGGATCGTGGGAGCAAGTGTGCCTCCCACATGGACCGTTGAACAAATCACCCTGCACGTTCTTACAGACGACAGCGGGAATATGTATTACACCTATAGAGGCAAACCCGCCTATTTCGATGCGGTGCCGCTTGAACAAGCCCAACTCAACCCCTCAAGAATACACGGCTCAAATGAGACGCCTCCCATCAAAGAAGAATTTGTCTCATTCGTGGAAAACGGAGAAACAAAATACAAACAGCTTCTTGCAAAACACCACTGGGGCTATTGGTCACTATTGCCGGCGATAGTGGCCGTGCTCTTGTGCTGGATTACCAAAGAACCCGTCACAGCTCTTTTAGGTGGTATTATTTCGGGTGCGCTTATTTTAACGCGATATGACTTTACAGGCGAGGTCTTAATTCCATCATTGGCGACTTCAAATGCTGCGAGTATCTTATTGCTCTATTTGTGGCTTTTGGGTGGGCTTATGGGGATATGGTCGCGCACGGGGGCAGCGCAAGCTTTTGCCGAATTTATGACTGTGCGTTTTGTTCGCGGTCCCAAAAGCGCCAAGCTTGTCGCCTGGATGCTCGGTGTCATTTTCTTTCAAGGCGGCACTGTCAGTACGGTGCTGGTCGGCACGACTGTCAAACCCATTGCCGATAAAGAAAAGATCAGCCACGAAGAATTGGCGTACATCGTCGATTCGACCGCTTCACCGATTGCTTCACAACTCGCTTTCAACGCCTGGCCCGGCTATGTTCAGGCCTTTATTTTTGTCGCTGGTGTCAGCTTTTTAGCTACCGAAGCCGACCGCCTTCTCTTCTTTTTCAAAAGTGTCCCGTTCTGCTTTTACGCCATTTTTGCCGTGCTGGGCACGTTCCTGCTCAGTATTGAAAAACCCCTCTTTTTGGGCAAGCAACTCAAGGATGCTATGAATCGCTCTCGGGAGACGGGACAACTCGACGCCGACGATGCCGATCCTTTGAGTGCCAAAGAATTGCAGGGAAGCAATGTGCCCGAAGGCTATACGCCGCATGTTCTCGAATTTTTCCTGCCTTTGGGCGCGCTCATCGCTATTGCTATTGGGACTTTTATCACCAGCGGATCTCCCAATGTGCAATGGGCTTTTGGCATCGCGCTTCTCTTAGCCGTGGGCATGGCTCTTGCCAAGGGTATGTCGCTCAAAGATATTGTCGCGGGCTTTCACGATGGTCTCAAAGGCGTGGTGCTCGGCTCGGTTATTCTCTTGCTCGCCATTACTATTGGTGGGATCAGCAAGGAAACGGGTGGCGGCATCTTTTTGGTTGAGCAACTTGGGGATAGCATTCCATACTTCATCTTGCCGGTTTTGCTCCAACTTCTCACGATGGCGATTGCTTTTTCCACAGGTACGAGTTGGGGCACGTATGCGGTTGCTTTCCCACTGGCTATGCCATTGGCCTGGGCGGTTGCCACGGCAAATGGTCTTTCACACCCCGAACTTTTTATGACTCTGTGTTTTGCCGCTGTTATAGATGGTAGCGTTTACGGTGACCAGTGTTCGCCTATTTCAGATACCACTGTTCTGAGTTCCATGTGTACGGGTTGCGATCTGATGGACCACGTCAAAACGCAAATCCCTCAAGCTTCTATCGCCGCTGGTCTGGCTGCTATTTGCTGGACTGTCGTCGCTTTGTTCACTGCGTAATGGGATTCTCTATAATACATTAAGCCAAAAGGAGGCGCACAATGCCCGTTGGAATGATTCTGTTTTTGACATTTATAGTGATTCTGTTCGTCATTGGTTCTGTCGTTATTTCTTCGGAACACAAATCGGATTGAATATTCCGGTGATGAATCGCCTTTTTCACGCAGAGCTCGAATTGCCCAGTCGCGGGAAAAGTCAGCGCGTTACCCGTCGTCCCAATGTGGCTCCCGGCGAAACGACAGTTCTCTTTGATGAAGAGGGTCCAGGGTGTATCCATCACTGGTGGCTCACTTATGGGTATAAGCGCGAAGGCGATGCGCGCGATCCCATCCACGATTTGCAACTCTGCCTCTATTGCGATGGGGGGGACGATCCTATTGTCGATCTCCCCATCGCTCGTTTTTTTGCCATTCTCTTTGAACACGATATTTATCCCATTGATAGCGCGGCTATCAAAATCCTTCCCAAAAACGCGCTCAATTGTTATTTGCCCATCCCTTTTAAATCGCTGCGTCTCGAAATCACGAATAATAGTGGTCGCGCTATTCCGCTCTGGTTTATGGCCGATTGGGCGTCGTATGACAATACCGAATTAACCCCATTGCGCCTCCACGTTATGCACCGCGGCGAATACCCCGCCCAATCGCTGGGTAGTATGCTAATGGCTGACTATTCGGGTAGTGGATTTATCGCGGGCATGGTCAAAGGCGTAGTTGTAAAGGATCGCGCTGATGGTTGGTATCATACCGGCGGAGACCTGTGGTTGCTCGATGGGGAAAGCGATCCACACGCCCTGCGCGGCATTGGCGGCGAGGATATTTTCAATATGAGCTTTGGGATATGGAAGGCACAAACCGATTGGGTCGGCGCGCCGCACATTCATCGAAGTACTGAACACACAGCGGGAGGCTCTGGTTACGAAGGGGTGATGTACCGCTTTTTTGGTCCCGATCCAATATGGTTTGATCACTCGGCAATTATTCGTTTTGGCTCACGCGGGAATGATCTGGAAAGCGTTATCTACGCCTATGTCAATCCTGCCGAATCTCCGCCTATTCTCACGCCAGCCCAATGGCAAATCGCCGGGCCTTTTCGCTGCAACACACGCGAAGATTTCAATCGGTCCGAATGGCCCGAGAGACCCATCGCCGATTGGCCCAACGCATATACCGCCGATTTTGACATCTACATGGGTGAGAATGCACCCGCTACATTTTCACTGCCCATTCAAGCGGATTCAGAACGCGGCTGGTGCGATTTTGCGCGCCACTTTCGAGGACGAAAACGCGGCAATACCGGTACCCAACCCGTCAATGTCTCCGCTTATGCGGTGGGACAAATTACCCCACCCGAAGCTGGCGCGTACACCCTCTCTGTGGGGTATGACGACTGGATTCGCGTGTGGGTCAATGGCGCAGAGATCCACGCGGGGCAGCATGATAATGGATTCGCCATTGATCGTATTCCCTGTAATCTTCCGTCCGGGCCTTCTGAAATACGGATCAAACTTTCGAATTTCGACAATGCCCAATGGCGTCTCTGGACTTTCCACGCCGCATTGCAAAAAGCATAAAAAAACCGCAGGCCTTAGAATGTCCAGCGGTTCGCGTTTCTCTTTTTAAACTTTTTACCCTTCTTATCCTAAAGCTACTGCGGGAAACCCCTCCTTGGGACAACAGGCAGATCTACTGCCCACTCCTACATAGACTGCGATTGCCGAGCAGCCGTCTGTGACTATCTTGGAAGTTTTCGCGGGAAAGCGTTGAATAGACTTTCCCGCGAGGGCTATCGATCAAGTTTTTGTCCTTGAAATCCCGCTGTAAATCGGCATCGTTGGAATACAATAAACGCGCGCCGCTAACCTGGGCCAAAGCTATGATATGTGCATCATTAGATCGGCACGAGTTCGCGCTTTGGAGTTTTTTCGTTTTGGCGTTCACCGCATCATTTTTGCAGCGCGTTATCCGTCCTGCAAGGGTCGCCTCCTGTGCCCATTCTCTGAAACCTTGCGAACTCGCCTCGAGTTCTTCAAGCAACTTGCCACCGACCACAAGGCGTCCACTTCCCGTATTAATCCAATCAAAGAACTTCTCTCCTGCTTGCCCTGGATGAGGCCCGAACACTTCAGCGGCGACATTTGCATCAACAATTGCACACATTCCTCAGTCCCCTAAAAGCCCCTATCTTTTCCAAAGAGACCTCGCTGTCTCTTCCATAAAGAATTTTCGGTAAACCCTGGGCGCGCCAACGATATTTCCCTCTCCATCAATTCTCAGCGAGTGAATGCGAACATCAAGGTCGCCGCGCTCAAAGAATAGAATGGAAACATCCTCGGGTCTTAAGTTTGTCGTACTGTCGCGGACATCCATACGCACTCTGTTGAGCAAGTGGTCGCTGTGCGTTTCAACCACCAACTGGCGGTCTGATCCAGCGATCTGGCAAAACAAACTTCCCAAAGCAGCCTGGGCACTGGGGTGGAGATGCACCTCTGGTTGCTGTAACAAAAATATGGGCCGTAATGATTTCGTCTCTTCATCCCTTCGCTCGTCTCTGCGCAGCAATTCGGTTATAACAGGTAACACCTGGCTGACGCCGTAGCCGACATCAATCAGGTTGCGCTGTGGCCCCTTGGCTCGTTTTCCAAATTTCCTGATCTGTACCTGAAAAGGTTCACTGTCTTTCTTCCCCAGCGGCTTGACCGAGATCTCATCGAAAAGACCGGACGCTTTCCCAAACTTTTCGAGTGCGTCTTTAAGGGCGTGCCATTGTCTTTTATCTTGGAAATACGCATTGGCGAGATACATAGGGATGTAATCGCCTTCGGGATCTCGTGTTGGACGCGCAGGGTCATAGGTCCGGCGCGGTTTGGAGCGGACAGGTGCGCTGGAATAGGGTCGCTTTTCGTGATAGCTAAAGGCTCTTATTTCATGGGTACTAACAAGTTTTTCTATCTGTTCCCAATCCTTATCGGTAGGCGACTCGGGCCCTTTTAATGCGGTTAACAAGCTGCTTTCTTGGCCTTTAACCTCATGCTGTAGAATGCTCATAATAAAGAAAAAAGGGGGCAGTTTGTCCTGATCTGCATCCAAACGAGGACTGGGGTAAGTGGAAAACTGGCACTGCCATGCACCCTTTGGCGTCCCGAATCTGAGCTGCCAAGCCCGGTCTTTTTCAGGGCGGTCCTCGATCCAGACATCCTTGTCGGCAATGTGTCTTCTCACAGGAATCGGCACGGTTCCACTTCGCGCGAAAGTCACCTCAAAGCGATGAGGGCTATTCTCAAACCCGGCCTCAAAGGTATTTGATCTCCCACCTCTTGCGCCTCGGTAGTGGGCGATTTCGTCGAAACTGCCGAGGTCATAAGGTTCTTCCTTGAAATCCGGGACGCGCTGCCAATAAGCGACATCCCACAGTGCCCGAATCAAGGCTAAAAAAGAAGTCTTACCCGTGCTGTTCTCGCCCACGAGCAAGGTCAGTGGTGCCAGGCGGACGGTTTGTTTTTCCCTGAAACATCGGAAATTCTTCACTGTGATTTGGTCCACGGAACAAACTCCTTTCCTCAGCGCGAGGCCAGGGCAGATGGGTCGCCCTCGATCCAGGCTTCACCCCCGTCTGTCCACACTTCTTTTTTCCAGATTGGTACGGTCTGTTTTAACCGATCAATCGCGTAGTGACACGCTTCCAAAGACGCTTTGCGATGTGGAGAAGAAATCGCGATTAGCACGCTGATTTCCCCAATTTCCAACCGGCCTATGCGGTGCAATATTCCCACGCAATCTACCTCCCACTTCTCTTTTACCTCATCTCCAATTTCACGCATTTTTTTTTTGGCCATGTCTATATACGCATCATAGACCAGGTAAGAGGTTCCGCGCCCTTTTGTATTGTCTCGCACCACGCCCGCAAATGTGGTCACAGCGCCGTCCGAATCTGCCAGTACCGCATTGTATAACGCATCTGGTTTTATCTCTTTGTCCTGGATTTTATACACATCGTCAGCCATAATAATTCCTCTAAAGACAAATGGGTAGGCCCCTACCCACCACTCACAGGCGGGATAAATGCCACCTCATCGCCATCTTGAAGTTCCGCATCCCGTTCCACATACGCCTGATTGACTGATACCATCAAACTCGGTGCCATGTCTGTAAATCGCGCCTGTTCCGATGCGAGCTTTGATATCAAATCAGTTACTGTCGTGCCATCTGACAGTGTCATTTTTCGCTCACCGGTGCCAATCAAATCGCGACAAGATGCAAAAAAAAGTACTTTGATATTCAATTTTCACTCCACAAGAGACGATTTTTTAATTTTTTTTAAGTCTCGGGTTGTCCTGGATACCCACTTTGCGACCGCGTTTGGCGATAGGATTGCCATCGATTTGCTTAATATCTGCCGTAAAATCAATTGGCGATGCGCCGCTGATCGCGCTGCCCACACCAAAACCGGCAATTGGACACTTCAACCGCACAAATTCTGAAATCCGCTCGGGCGTTAATCCACCGCTTACAAAAATACCGACATAGTCAAAGCCCGCGCTATCCAATGCTCTGCGTACGCGCCAGACCAGATCGGGTGTGACCCCACCCAATTCCGAGGGTGTATCCAGGCGGACTCCCCACAACCGCCCGGCCATTGCATGTGCGACGCGTACGCTTTCTTCGGCTTCGTCTCGAAATGTATCCACCAGTACAATACGTCGCACGGAATCGGGCATGTGGGTATCAAAAGCTCGGGCAGCGGCTACTGTATCGCCGTAAATCAACATCAAAGCGTGTGGCATTGTACCCGATGCTTTTTGATCGGATAGGGCGGCACCTGCCGGTGTTGCACAGCCGGCACATCCTCCGATCAATGCGGCGTATTCCATGCGGTCTGATATGGCGGGATGGACATGCCGCGCGCCAAAACTGATCACGGGAATTTCACCCGCGGCCTCCACACAGGCGCGCGCCGCAGTGGCCCAACCGCTGCCATGCGCGAGCGTGCCCAGCAATGCCGTTTCAAAAATTCCGATAGCGCAATAATCTGCGTGAAGGCGCAATACCACTTCTTTGCGCGCCATTGGTGATCCTTCATCCAGCGACCAAATCTCTGCATCTTTGGGCAATGTCTGACGCAAAATTTCCAGGACCTCGCGGATGCCGCACAAGAGGCCATCGGCATTGGGAAATACCTCCATAACTACCGACGGATTGCGGTTTTCGGCTTTAAGTACTTCGAGGGTATTTAAAAAATACTGATCTGCCCGGTCTCTGTCCAGGAATGGGATGTCATTCATATCGAAAAATATTGAGGGAGTGAACTTCTACAACAATGGATGGGCACCTACACTTTTTTTCATCGCATCCAAAAATGTTGAAGGGACCTGAACTGTTCCCATCACGGCTTGACCGCGACCATCGCCGTGGCAATCTGATCCGCCCGTTGTGAGCAAGCCATAGTGTTTTGCCATATCCGAATAGCGACGCACATCCGCGCGGTTGTGTTTGACATGCATCACTTCTATACCGTCTAATCCCTGTTTGATCAGGTCGGGAATCAGAGCGTCGCGGCGGTACAAAACGGGATGTGCCAGACTGGCCAACCCTCCCGCCGCGTGAATTATTTCTACCGCTTCGCGCGGCGTCAATACAAATTTGGGCTGGTACGCTGGTTTGCCATATCCCAGATATTTTTGGAATGCATGATCGTGAGAAAAGACAAATCCCTCTTCGACCAGCACGTCCGCTACATGGGGACGTCCGATAGCAGCATCGCCTGCTTTGTGTAACACATGTGCCATCGTGATCCGCACCCCCAGGCGATTGAGTCGGGCCACTATTTTTTTAGCGCGATTGCGCCGCGCATCTTGAAATTTCTGCAGATACGCCAGCAAATCCGAATTTGCAGGGTCGATAAAATAGCCCAAAATGTGGAGGTCTATGTCGGCTTCATGCGCACTCAACTCGGTGCCGGGAATTACTTCTACACCGATATCCCGACCGATATTCTGAGCCTCTTGCACGCCAGCAACCGAATCGTGATCCGTCAGGCTGATGGCCGATAATCCCAATTTGGCCGCTCGCTGAACAACCTGTGTTGGAGAGAAAGAGCCATCCGATTGCGTCGAATGCAGGTGCAAATCAATATAAGATGCCATAGGAAAGTCAGTGGTCAGGGCTATACGTATGCCAATCCCGGTGCCTGTTTTTTGCCTTCGCGCTGTAGTTTGCGCAATTGACCGCGCAACAAATTGCGCTTGATCGCATTGAAATGTTCGAGGATGAGCACGCCATCCAGGTGATCAATTTCGTGCTGAAGTGCTTTGGCGGCAATGCCATCCAGCGTCATCTCAAATACACTTTCATTCTCATTGAGCGCGCGCACCCGCACCTGTGCCGGGCGTTTGACATCTCCAACAATTTCCGTCAGGCTCAAACAACCTTCTTCGCCAACACATTCACCCTCTGCCCATAAAATTTCCGGGTTGATAAATGCCAGAGGTTCCGACATGGGATCGCGCGGGCGCACATCCAGTACCAGAAGTCGCTCTGTAAAGCCCACCTGCTGCGCTGCAAGGCCAACGCCTTCTGCCTCATACATTGTTTCGAACATGTCCTCAACAAGTTGCCGCACTTCATCGGTTACATCTTGAACGGGCGTTGCTTTTTTTCTGAGCGTTGGACAACCGAATTTTTTTATTTCGAGTAAGGCCATATTTATCAGTTTAGTCCTTCGTCTCTATTTTTAATAACGCTTCATTTAAGCTGCCCGTGCGATATCCCTGAAGGTCCAGGGTGACATAGCGATACCCGATATTTTTGAGTGCCTGAGCCACTGCCTCGTTTTCACCATCCTGAAAAAACCGCGTCAGATCTTCAGGTGGAACTTCAATTCGGGCAATGTCTTCGTGATGCCGAACGCGCACTTGCGCAAATCCACGCGCTTTCAAAAATTGTTCGGCGCGATCAATTTTATGCAATGCTTCCTCTGTGACGGCTGTGCCATAGGGTATTCGAGAAGACAAACACGCCGATGCAGGCATATCCCAGGTGGGCAGGTGCCATCGCTTTGATAATGTTCTGACGTCGTCTTTGGTGAATCCCAATTCGACCATCGGTGCGCGAATACCTCGAGATTCGGCGGCAGCCATACCCGGGCGATAGTCGCCAACATCGTCGGCTATTGCGCCGTAAAGTAAATACTCGAACTGTCCTGAATAGTGTTTGATTACCTCGTCCAGCTTGTCGGCCAACGCGCTTTTGCAGTGAAAACACCGATCGGGATCGTTTTTTACGTAATCGGGATTTTCCATTTCTTTTGTATAGACGACATCGAGTTGAATGCCAATTTGCTCGGCCAGTGCTTGCGCTTTTTCGAGTTCGCCAGAAGCATAACTCGCGGAGACCGCAGTTACTGCCAGCGCGTGGTCCCCCAGAACCCGATGAGCTGCTGTGGCCAAAAACGCGCTATCAACCCCGCCCGAAAATGCCACAACCACACTGCTCATTTCTTTGAGCAAAGCATTTAGCTGTGAGAGTTTTTCATCAAGTGTCATGTTTTTTATCCTCGCTCACTTTTTAACCGCGCCAGGTACCACCACTGCATCGACCATTCCGTGTAATATTTTTTTGTCTGCGGGACAGACCGTCGCCTGTAAGCCCGAAAGTACTGCTTTGTCTTTAATGACAAAATAATAGGGCTGCAATCGCACCCGACCTCTGAATGTTTCGATTTGATCGGTTTCGTAATCGTAATACGACACAGAAAAAGTCGCGCCGTTGTGAAATTCCTGCATGATGTGGGGCGTTTGCTCAAAAGCGCGTAGTGATTCGTCAATCACGCCTTGCCAATCTTGTTCGGCCATGTCGTGCCCAATGGCCACGCCGCGACTGCCCCAGGCCATTTCAGAATATCCCGAGGGCTTGATGACCAGTTGCCGGTGTTTTTGCCCCAGGTGCCCCAGCGCATGCCAATCGGAAAAGGATTGACCGGCGATTTCCAATCCCGCAATAACGCCATGGGGAGGCAAAGGCGCGGGGTCTAAGATCCACGTTTTGGGAAAGGTTTGCTGCAAAAAGGCCACGGATTTTTTGCCCAGGTGTTGATGCCAGAAATCCGATAGCAAGGGATGGTGAAATAGTGCCATCATCATCTTTTCTTCGTGATACGCCTTTAAGGGGGGCGTGAGCTTGACGAGTCCTTTGCGTACCGCGTATAAAATTAAATCGATTTGGGGCAGGTTCCGCAAATCGAATAATTCAAAAAATCTGTATATCACGTCTATGCGTCGGCGACCATGTGCGCCATCGACAAATAGTCCATCTTCGACAAAAGACAGTTCTTCTGGTCCAATGACATAAGTTTCCAGACCAGCGGCATTCAGCCGGTCGCCCAAGTACGCCATTTCGGGGCGATAAGCCGATGCTTCTTCCGAGACCACCACGCCCAAAACAGGCGCGTCTGTGCCGGCAACGCCGCGGATCATCTGTGCAAATCCAGTGACCATCCCATTTGCGCCGCCCACAATTTGATCGCCGAGTTTGGCATATCGCTCGGCCAGGCTTGCCGTAAATCCAATTCCACCGGGTACGGAATCCAATTCTGTCGCAATCATTCCCGCCCGCGTGGGTATCACATCGGGCCGAATCACGAGGGGCACATGGCTTTTGAATCTGCTCATTTGCCCAAATTTGATCACTTCTTCCGATTTGCCCTGATCCAGATACCGCGCGACCCATGTGGGTTGAATACCTCTTATACTTTGCGAATACAATAGATTCAGTGCTTTGTAAAACTGATAGAGATGTTGCCCCAATGCCTCAAGGTGTGATAGGACCGGGGGCGGCAGCCACCACGGGTCGGGCGATACGCGCCACGAACTGTTCGACTGCGGATGTACTTCGCGCTGTACTTCGGTATATAAACCACCCCTGGGCGTCAGGTCGTCAATATAGCGTGCCCGTTCTCGGGCGTCCATCTCGTCAACGGATTTCTCCGTGTCACACATGCTCATAAAAATTCCTTCGATTGGCGTGTTTGCATTTTCTAAAAGCCATCCCCTAAAATACAAAGAACAGGGAGTTCTGCAAGATGCGAAGCCCTGTTCTGTTGAAATGATAGGTATATGGGTACTTATCATTTGCGCTTTGATCGCAGATGCTCACTGATCAGCGCACGCTCGGCTTCAGAGAGCACTGGATCATCATCTGCTTGTTCAGATGGAGATTCTGGCCCCACTTTGGCCTCATCGTGCGCCACGGGTTCTGCCGGTTCGGGAGGCTCGGATGGTGGCGGCGGTTCTGACTCTACTTTGAGTGGTTCAACAGGCGGTAGATTGGATAGGGTTCCCAGTTGTATTTCTTCGGCGAGTTCATCTTCCAGGTTCAATCTCGCGGTAACGGCGTTATAAATCGATTTGGCGGCTTCGACCCGGGCTTCTATCTGACGAATCGATTGGCGCAATTCGTCCATCATAGCCAGTGCGTCTTCAATTTCACGACGCGCATAATCGAGGACTTGCTCATAAAGTATGTCTGTGGAATCACCATCTGGAGCTGTCATAAAAATATCCTTACAAATGAAAATTAAAAATTAGAAACGACGACTGGAGCGAACATGAAGCGGGATAACACCGTTCATGTCTCTATCAGCAAAAGGCCAAGCACAATACTAATTCCTAATTCAAAAGATTGCAAACCCCGTAATTATAAGGCACACAATATAAGATAGCAAGATAAAATAGAGTTTGAGATGCGGATTAGCTATTGGGCTACTCAAAGATGATTCACTCCGTACCAAACCCCCGGAATCGGCAGGCAGGCGCGCAAGACTTCACCGGCGCGTCCGCCGGTATCCAACATCGCGTTCTCAGTTTCTTCCTGGGTTCCAAAAATCAGTTGTGCCGCTGCACCGCGGCTTTCAGCCACTACGCGGTCGCCTCCGTAATAGATGTGATATTCGTCACCGTCTTCCCGAAATACCAGCCCATGGGCGGCGTGTTCTCCGACGCGCTCGACAAAATAAGGACGCATTTTTTCGAGCAACTGTTCGAAATGAATGATCATCGTCGTGCCGGGTAGATTGGCAGGCTCACCTGTTAAACCGCGCGCCTCAAGCAGGCCGCGCAATACGGTGTCGAATCCCTTGACGTGCAATGATAGCCGATTCAACTTTTCGATAAACTTGCCCAATGCGCCGACGATTGCAGACCGCTCACCTGCGTAATCGAGCAAATATACTTGCCCTGCATCTCGCTCGCTCGCTTGCTGCATGACTCCAAAAGCAACGGGTTGATCACCCCGATGGATCAGATAGGTTTTTGCCGGGCGGTTCTGCACCCATCCCTCTATGCCAAAGGCGATGTCCGAAGGCGGGCGCAACCAGCGCACGGGTTCGCGCCGATAAATGGATCCAATCGTTTCGACATCCGTTTTTGATGCTGGTGTTATCGTCCAGGCTGTATCGTCAAAATCGCCCGCTTGCTCACGTGCGATGTGAAATATCCAGTCTCGCCCCACATATCGACATCCATATCGGTGGTACATGTTGCGATAGCCCGATACCATGATATAATCTACGCTATCTTTACGGCAGTGGCGCATGGTATCTCGCAGGAGTGCCGTAGCATGGCCCTTGCCCCGATGGGCTTCGTAAGTCGCCACCCCTCCCAGAGACGCTACGCGGAGTGTGCATCCCATAATGGATATGTTCCGCCGAATTGTGCCGATGTGCGATACTACTTCGCCGTTTTCCACGACCACGCGCAAATTGTGCATATTATCGTCATTGAAGGCGTGTGGTTGCATATTTGACAGCCCGTCGAAAAATACGTTGTCGAGTAGCTGACACAAACGCCCCATTTCATCGCGGCGCACGCTGCGAATCCCATTTTCCCACGATGCTTCTGGCTCTCTGGGCATAAAGATCTCCAGGTGAATCAATTGGGAAGAAAGCAGCGATACGCCGTCTTATCCCATCAAATATTTATCAAATAGATCCAAACACTTGCGGCCACTAAATTCGTGGACCCCGTCAAATCGGTCCTTCACCAACCGATCACGTGCATCTGCCGCGCGATAGATTTTTGATAGATGACGAAATGCCCGTTCAGCATCTGCGATTTGAAAGCCCGGATCTCGTTCGCCCATCTCCACAACCAGAGGTCGAGGCGCGATCAAACCCGCAACATCGGGAATATCGCCGATCGCCATTAATCCAGGCATATATTGTGCACCGCAGAAATTTGCTCTTCCGGGCATCGCACCTTCTCGCAATGTGCTGAGATACCCGCTGATACACGCGCATTTAATCCGCTGATCCAGAGCCGTCAAATAGGTCGTCATTGTGCCGCCAAATGACACGCCCAAACAGCCAATCCGCTTCTCATCCACTTCTCGGCGCGCCTGTAAGTAATCCAGTGTGCGAAACCCATCCCAGATTTGCAATGCCAAAAAGTGATACCCGCGATACCCTTCTGCCATGTAATTTACGTTGCACTTGTCGCGGGTTTGACGGACCCAATCCTCGGGACTCATCCGCTCGCCAAATCCGCGCCAATCCGGCGCGATGACCACATAGCCCCGCCGCACGAGTTGGACACCCAACTGCTTCTGATAATCCTCGTGTGGCTTTTCATCTTCGTCCAAACCCACGAGTGGATTTTTGCCTATCCCATGACCGTGTGCCGCCAGAATCCCGGGACGTTTTTCGCCGGGCTTCAGTCCCTTTGGCACCAGTACAAATGCGGGTACACTGGCAAATTGCTCTGTATCAAAGGCAATCTTTTCGCGCACGTAATCCCCCATATCGTCCCTGCGTATCACTTCTGCCCGAAGTGGTACGCGCTCGGGCATCGGTCCCAGATTTTTTGTTAATCGCGCGCGGAATTTTCGACGCCACAGACGCCAATCATCCACAGTCTGTCCATCAAAAGCCAGCTTGGACTTTGTCGCCCGCATCCATGCAAAAACAGAGTCATAAGGCGAGAAGAAGCGTTTGCGTCTGTCCATTGGTCTCTTCCTTTTTTAAGCCAAAATGCCTACTTCCCACAAAATACAGGCTATGGCAAATATTATATAGACCAGCGATGCAATCACCATCATCGCGGTGCAACCTTTGCCCGGTTGGGCAGTTTTTGGCAAATAGCGATAATTGATATACAGCATTAGTGGCACGTAAATCGCCATGGCAAATCCGCCCATGTAGGCCGCATTAAACAGAAAGCCCAATTCACTCACACCGTATTGTTCCATCACAAAAGTGATCACACATCCGGCCACAATCCATATTCCCGCGACGAGGAGATACCACCAGCTCAGGTCTCGTTTTTGCGCGCCCTTAAAATTGGTATATACGATGTCTGCGATTGACCGCGCGACCCCATCTACGAGGGCGAGTTGTGTGCCAAATAGCGTTGCCAGCCCCACCAGGAGAAAAATCACGCGGCCTATGTCACCCCAAATTTCGCCCAAAATAGCGGCCTCGTCCCAAATTAGCGTGCCACGCGCGGGAACGATGCCCTGGGGGTGCAGGACTGCGAGCGATCCAAAGATGAACAACATCATCGTAATAGAATTTAATCCCCAGAAGAACAACATCTGATCCTTTTTTATATAATCCCACCACGCCTTGAACCGCGCTGTGTTTTCTTCTGTTTCTTCAAATACAAATCCGGTTGATGGAATGGCTTCTGAGCGGCTCCGCAATGGATTTTGCATGATGGGCACATGGGCACCCATGCCGATGTGTTTGTCGCGCAAATAAAAGGTGTAAAACAAATTTGCCGTTCCCCCAGCGCCTGCAAATACGATGGCGATGAATAACGCCTTCACCGACATATTTGGGTCCTTGTAGCCTATGTTCACAACCCCTTTTCCCAGATCAACCCACGTTTCCGCCGTGCCTACGGCAAAAGCCACCATAATTAATCCTATGGTGACAATTGCTACCATCAGTTCAACGGCTTTTTCCATTGAATTGTAAATGAGCTTGGGGCCAAACAATATCAGTGCGACTCCGATAAATGTAATCACGGTCCAAAATGTATCCGATCCCCATCCATGAGGACCAACCAGCAGTGCCTTGAGAGCCAATCCCGAGGCGCGGCCCCATCCCGGGGCGATCCAGGAGAATAATGTGATCAAAATAAATAGCGGTGCAAAACCGCGCCACACACGCGCAAATCCCGTATATACCGTTTCACCCGTGGCAATTGTCCATCGCCCGACCTCAAAGTTGATCCACATTTGCAAAAACACACCGAGTACCGCAGCCCAGATCATGCTCGCGCCGTATTCAGCGACTACAAGAGGCCACACAATGATCTCGCCCGCGCCGATGGATAGCCCGACCAGGATGGCACCCGGCCCCGCCATTTGCCAAAATCCAAATTTGCGTTCGGGCAGAACGGCTGTTTTGAAGTTGTCCAATTTTTTCAGCATCTATTTTCTCCGATTAAGCGGTGAGACGTAGGGGCGGTGCCCCTGTGCCCGCCCGCAATCAAGCCCGCAACGCGATAGAAGCTATTTCCTTGATGCCAAGTGTTTTGGCGACTCGACGCGATAGAGATAAGTACGTCGTTAGCTTTCCGCCAAATATATTGAGCAATTGGGTTTGCCCGCGCGTGTGCAAATCCAGTTCGTATTCCCGCGAGAGATCGGTTGCACCGCCTTTTTGGGATACAAGGGGACGGATGCCCACTGTGGCATTTGTTATATCCGCGCGCTGAAGTTGGTAGCCTGGAACCAGATACGCATTCACTTCCCGGATCAAATAATCGATATCTTTCTCTTGAACCACCACGTCATCTACCCGTCCAAGCTCTTCGCGCTCGGTTGTGCCAATCATTGTCTGATCGCGTTCTGGCTCGGGTAAAAGAAAAAAGACGCGCTTGCCTTCGGTTTGCAAAAACATGGGGTGGGGGGTGAGTAGTCCATCTGCAAAAATGTGAATGCCGCTCACTTTGCGGATATGAAACCGCGATGGCAACTGATAGCGCGCTGTGACTTCATCAATCCACGGTCCCGTTGCATTGATCAGGATGCGACTGCGGTATTTTGTTTCCCCGACCGATACGGCAAATCCGGTTTTATCCCAGGTCAGGTGTTGCGCGTCAATCCCTTCGCGAAATACGCATCCCAGTTCTTGCGCGTCTTCTGCCACGCGTTTTGTGAGTGCCAGATCATTTGTCTTGCCGTCGTAGTAGCGCAGTACCGCCCGAATCCCATCTTGCTTTAATGCGGGAAATTCGCGTGCAAATTGTTTTCGCGATATCTTGCGAGACCGATAGATATTGTGTCGCCCAGCCAGTGCGTCGTAGAGCTTGATGCCTGTCCACAACCTCCATACGGGACGTGGACTCGTGCGATAAATTGGCAGATAAAACGGTCGCATTGAGACCAGTTCGGGATAGCGCCCCAAAAGCTCCAACCGATCAGCTAAAGCCTCTCGCACCAGTCCAAATTGCCGCGTTTCCAAATAGCGCAATCCACCGTGGATCAACCGAGATGATTTGGACGATGTGCCGTCACCAATTGCTCCCTTGTCCAGCACCAGCACCCGTTGCCCGCGCTCGGCGAGTTCTCGCGCAATGCCGCATCCATTGATCCCGGCACCCAATATAATTGCATCGTAAGTCATAGATTAGCTTTCAGGGGCGGGTTTCAAACCCGCCCGTACTCAAAAAATCTGGTACAATTTCATTTTCCAGGACCTGGTCCAATGTTTGTCGTTTCCGAATTAAGTGCAATGCGCCGTCTCTGTCCAATAATACTTCGGCTGCTTCGGGAAAGGAATTGTAATTTTTAGACGACATGCCCGCACAATACGCGCCCGCTCCGCCAATGACCACGGCGTCTCCCACTTTTGTTTTTGTCAATAGCCGGGGCTGCAAACCTTCGGGATCGTCGGGCGCAGGGGTTAATACGTCGCCGCTTTCACAACAATGCCCCACGACAATATATTCGTCAACCCCGCGTTTCTCTACCTCGGCGGGCACCACGGAAATGGGGTGCTGCGCCCCATACATGCTCGGTCTGATCACTTCGGTCATTCCGGTATCGATTTTGATAAATTTGTATCCGTCTTTCCCGGTATCCACCACATCAATTGCCGTTGCCACAATTGCACCGGCATTTGCGACCAGATATGTCCCCGGTTCTACTTCCAAACGCAACGCGCGTCCGGTTTTTCCCGCGGTCATTTCAAAGGCTTCGGCCATGTGTTGTCCGATTACCTGTAAATCTGTCGATACCTCACCCGGCAGGCGCCCAATCTTGTACCCACCCCCCAAACTCAATGTGGTCGCGTTTTCAAATCCAACGCAAATTTTCAATGACATCAATGCGACGCGCTCCCACACTTCGGGATCGCTGCCCGATCCAATATGCGTGTGCATGGTTGTCACTGTCAAATCGCGCTGTTTGCAAATTTTGTGTACGTCGGAGATATATTCATGCCAGATCCCGAAGCTCGCCGCAGGTCCGCCCACATTGGTGCGCTTGCTGTGCCCAGATCCCATGCCGGGATTGATACGCACGGAAAGGGATCGCCCGGGGAACAAGTCGCCAAATGTTCGCAATTGATTCAGGGAACACGCATTAAAGATCACGCCCTGTTCGATCAGGTGCTTCAAATTTTTTGGTAGCTGCTGTGCCGTAAGCATGATGTGAGGGCCAGGCACACCGGCCCGCATGGCGCGCTCGGCTTCATATCCGCTGCTCGCGTCGATGTGCAATCCCTTTTGCGTTAAGATGCGAATTACGGTGCTGTTGGGCAATGCCTTCATCGCATAGCGCGCGGTCAGTCCAAAGGCATTGGGGAAGTTCAACACTGCCTGGGCCTGTGCTTCCAGCGTGCGCTGGTCGTAAACGTAAACGGGCGACCCAAACTCTGCTCGAATTGCTCGGACTTGATCGTCATTCAAAAATGCTGCCACAGATTCCTCGCTTTCACGTTGTTTTTAGAATTCTTTTCTCGCGCAAAAGTAGCCTTCGATACGCGATAATCGCAGGCCACTGCGCCAGTTGCCTGCAAAACCGTCAGCGGCTATTTCATGTACTTCCAGCACTGTGTAAGCTCCGTCGAAGAGCGCATCATCTCGCCGATTGGCGTCTGCGCCGAGGCGCAACAATATGCGGCGTGCGCCAGTTTGGCTGCTTTCGAGTACGAGAACGCCCGGTGCCTGTGGGTCTTCACTATCGGGATCGCCGACTTCATAAGCACCGACTGCGCGGAGATTTACATCTGTAAATCCGTACAATGGCGTCGCTGCATTGCCCAGCGAGTCGAGTTCCGATGGTTGCTGGCGCAGGGTGAGCATACCCTGCGCGGAGCGGGCGTCGGTGCCGTTGACCACTTCCACAAGCGTTAGCTGGTATTGTCCAGCCCTGTCCGATAGGGTCACTTTGGGGTGCAGACTATTGGAAGTTGGCATGCAAGTGGGCGGCAGGTGTTTTACCACTTTGCCGAAGTTATCGACAAAGATCAGAAAATCGGGGATCCCAATTTCGCCATTGCCGTCCAGGTCGTATGTTGACTCATACTTGTCCTGGCCCTCTCGAGTTCCAAACGCGCTAACAAATAACAAAAAATCGGGAATACCCACAACCCCATTTCGGTCAAAGTCCTGGGAAGGGGGGCTACTATTCTGTGAAAAAAGAGACCACGGGGCAAATAAGAGTATCAGGCTCAGCAAGATAGTGGTGCCGAGCGCGAGCGGGAATATTTTAACGCGGTGTTTCATATTGGCATAATCCATGAAATGCGTCCGTGCGTAACATTAGTTACCCGCCGGCTGTAAATTCAGGATGATAGGTTCTGGCTCATCTGGTCCGGCGTCGGGGTGCGTTATGATGGTGCAGTTGATCGGGCGACCCTCTGATGCCCTTGTCCCGCGAATAGAGGAAGTCGAAGGCAGGGTGTACGCGTCGGCTCGTGTGACATTGACGCGGTAGCCTATATCGGCGAGCGACTGGATTGTGATCGCGCTCAACGGGAAGGAAACAGCCCCGGCGAGCCTGGGCGTCATGAGTTCGTTGCCGAGCACGGATTCCCGCCAGTGAGAATCCTGGCTGCCCGATCCTCCGTACGTGTTCTCCACTGGTACTTTCTCGCCCGTGTAGCTCGATCCGCCGGCATCATTGAAAGCCGCAATCGCGTTTGCACCCGAGAAATGCGTATCGGGCGCTGGAACAATGGGGTCGTCATTCGCGTCGAGGGACGGGTTCTGCAGCAGGTTGAGATCTTCCCACGATCCAAGGCCGAATCCCAGAGTGTGGCCCATCTCGTGCAGAATGAGGTCTGCCAGTTTTGCATTCGACATTGTGCCGACGTCGTCTTTGTCAAGCTCTATTCCGGATGCGATTGGCAGGGAGGACGGAACGCGCCACACCTTCCGTCCTGCCTGTCCGAGTGTGCCTCCATCTCCGTCAATTTCAACGATTTCCACATAGACCACCAGATCATCGACAACTTCGGGAGCGGTGGTTCCCGGATAAAGCCTGTTCAACAGGCTGCGACGGCTACTGGACAAACGATGGTTGGGGATATCGTCCGCGATGATCCTCTCCCAACGCTGTGCAGCGGTTTCAAATGCCGACTGGTACTTCGAGGATATGCTGCCGACAAAGACGAGGTCGATATTGAAGGAAGGCGTTCCGATGGTCGTCGCTTCGGCAGTCGCGGAGCGAACGCCCATTACGCTGCTTCCACAATCCGTGCCGAGGTATCCATAATCCGCCTCATAAGTGGTACCAGGCTCGAAGAAATCGGATACCAGGCTCTGTAGCGTTACTGTAATAGCTTTGGGAGAATCTTCATCGTTTGTTTCGGTATAGCACCCTGTAGCCCACGGTTCGATAGGCGTCTTTCGCCGGATTCTGATCTGATACGCCCGGGTTTCGTTGGCCGCGAAGTTATCGGTGAATCCAAAAGTGAAGAGGTTGCCGCTGATGCTCAGGGTGGGAGCAGATAAGGTCGGCGTCTGGATATTCGCATCGAAGGTTGTCGAGGCGGTCGCGCTCCAGGGATCGGTCACCGTTACGGTAATGGTCGCAGTGCCGACGGATAGTGGATCGATCCGGACCTCGGCACCGATCACCTGCACGGTCGCGACAGTACTGTTGCTCGACGATGCCGTATATCGCAGGAGGTAATCGTCGGGATCGTCGAACGCGTCATCAACGGACACGACCTCGACAGCACCTCCCACTGGTATCGTCACATCGTCGATGCTGCTGGCTATCGGCGAGGTATTGGAAATCGTCGCCTCGGCTGAGGGAGACCACTCGCTCTCCCCCTCGTCGTTCTTCGCCCGCACCTGCACTTCGTATGTCGTGTCTTTATTCAATCCCGAGATCACCACCGTCCAGTCCGGGTCCGAGTCCAGGGTGAAGCTTTTGAAGTCGCCGGTGTTCTTGACGCGATACTGAATTTCCCAGACGGTAATGTCAGGACCCGTATTTGTCGGCGGGCTTCGATCTGGCGTTACTAGGATAGCCCGTAATAAACTGCTGACAACAGTTAGTATCGGTGCTGGCGGCTGTCCCGGCGGTTCGTCGTCGTCATCTACGACGACGGTTATCGTCTGAGTCCTTGTCCGTTCCCGGGTGCCCGTGCCGCTGGTCGCAGTGACTACGATGACATATCTGTTATTGCTCGCGGTGGTGGGTGGCCGTTCATAGTCGGGGGCGGACACAAAGGTCAATACCCCCCCACTCGTGATTGAGAATTGCGCCTGAGCGGCACCGCCGGTAATCTCATAGCCCGTGATGTAATCTCTCTCATCGGCATCTGTGGCGACCACCGTGCCGACCTCGGTTTCGTTTTCCTTTACATCAAATATATTGGCACTGGTGAATACCGGCCGATTGTTGGTGCTGACATCCGTCTCTGGAATGGTTACAGTCACGTTTTCCGCGGTCACGCTCTGATAGTTCCCACCGCTTACCGAGTGGCTCAGCGTGACCGTGTCATCCGTGTTATCTGTGTCGGCGTTTGTGGTGACGGTCACTGCTTGCGACATGTTCCAGGTATCCGCTGTGAACGTCAGGCTTGTTGAATTCACGGAAAGATCCGAATTTGTCGGCACGGTCACTGTGACGGTCACGTTGGCGGTCGGTTGCGAGGTCAGAATCACCGTGTACAGGTCGCTGTTGCCCTCTGGTATGGTCAACGCCGTCGGATATACTGTCACGCCTGGTTGCCCTTCTATCACTTCCAGTGGCAAGTCAGTGGATTTGACGAGTGCGTAGCCGCTGTCGTTAGGAGGCAAGTCTGGCAATGTTCCGATGTCAACTGTGACGGCAGCGGTGGTGCCGGCCATGCGAGATACGGTGAGGATATTGCTTTCCTCACTGCCCTGGGAGATTTCTATGCTGCTTGCGCCGCCGTCAATGGTGCCATTGATCACCTGGAGTGGCAGGGTCATTGCAAAGGGCGCACCAGTGTGTGCTTTAGCTCTGAATATACCGCTGGTAATTGATTCCAGGGCGATGGTAATGGGCAGGGGATCAACCGTGTTGCCCGATAGTTTGAGCGTTGTCAGCTCAGTCAGTCCGGAGAATACGCCATTGGGCAAGCTACTGAGGTTGTTGTCGTCCAGGTGGAGTGCTATCAGCGCGGTGAGGCCAGAAAATATGTTCGCATCCAGGCTGCTGAGTTTGTGACCGGATTGTTGGTCGTTGAGATAGAGTTCTTGAAGCGATGACAGCCCGGAAAAGAGATTTGTCGGCAGGCTGCTGAGCTGGTTTTCGTCCAGGCGGAGGATTTCAAGTGCTGTCAAGCTGAAAAATACACCCGTCGGTAAGGAGGTTGATTGCAGATCGTTTCCGTAAAGCCAGAGTGTTTTCAGTGCTGTCAGACCCGAAAACGTGTTTGCATTCAGGCTGCTGAGGTCGTTTTCCTCCAGGTAGAGTTCTTCCAGTGCCGACAGATTGGAAAAGATATTCGCCGGCAGGCTGCTGAGTTCGTTTCTATCCAGGTGGAGTTCTTCCAGTGCCGACAGATTGGAGAAGATATTCGTATCCAGACTGCTGAGTTCGTTGCTGTACAGGTGGAGTTCTTTCAGTGCAGATAGGTCGGAAAAGATATTCGTATCCAGACTGCTGAGTTCGTTGCTGTACAGGTAGAGTAATTCCAGTGCCGACAGGTCGGAGAAGATATTTGCATCCAGGCTGTTGAGTTTGTTACGGGATAGAGAGAGTTCTTTCAGTGCCGTTAGGTCGGAAAAGATATTCTCATCCAGACTGCTGAGTTCGTTGCTGTACAGGTGGAGTAATTCCAGTGCTGTCAAGCTTGAGAAGATATTTGCATCCAGGCTGCTGAGTTTGTTACTGGATAGAGAAAGTGCTTCCAGTGCTGTCAAGCCGGAGAAGATATTCTCATCCAGACTGCTGAGTTCATTCTCCCTAAGAGAGAGTTCTTCCAGTGCCGATAGATTGGAAAAGATATTCGCATTTAGGCTACTGAGTTTGTTACTGGACAGAGAGAGTCCTTCCAGTGCCGACAGGTCGGAGAAGATATTCGCCGGTAGGCTGCTGAGATTGTTGTCTCTCAGAGAGAGTCCCTTCAGGTTCGTCAGCCCGGAAAAGTCGTCGGCTTTCAGCGTCGAGATGTTTTCGTCATACAGGGAGAGGAGGGTGATAGCAGATAGATGATCCGCCGTGACAGCACCGCAAGTGCTTACGGGAGATGCATTTACGATCGCGTCGCGCACCTGCGTGGTGCGGTTGCAGACATTGATGGTCGGGTCCTGAGTTCGGTTTGCCACCGTCAGGTTTGTGAGCGCGATGGCCGGGTTTCGCGCCCGGTCACGAATCGGGTTGGTTCCAGGTGTGTAGGACAGTCTTACCGTCTGGCCCGATGTTACGGCCGAGGCGAGGGTGAGTTCCACCTCGCTACTGCGCATCGCAACCGTAGAGACGCTCCTCGCCGTGCCATCTACGGTAACCGCAAAGTCGCCGGTCGCCGGTCTCGAACTGCTGTCAATCACCTCTTCGTAGCTCAGTGTCAACTCGTCGTCCTTTACTTCTGCTTCGGTAAGTGCCGGGGCAACGCCATCGACCTTGTGGCTGGATTGATTGGTGCGCGCTGAGTGTACCAGGTCCGCGTTTATGGCAGTACCGTTTCTGCGGATGCGCCCGCCGTTGAGTTTGAGGCCATTGGCGTTGATGCTTGCGCCATTGGTATCATCGTCGGTGTTCTGCACGGTGTATTGGAAGAGGAGTTGGGTCGTGGTCGAGCCGCTTTGATAGTCGGCTTGACGCACAGTGGAGCCAATTGTCAGGTCAATCTGCGGCGTGTTAGTGACTGTTACCGCTTCGTTGAAGGTCACGGTTACGTCAATTATGTCGTTCAGCTTATAGGTGTTGTTCTGGCCCGAGGCCGGGGTAGAGGTGAACACAACACTCGATACCGTCGGCGCAGTAAGCGTGGTTCCGCTACCCGAATTGGACCACAAACCATTTCCTTCGTCATTCTTGGCTTGCACTTGAATCTGATAGGTCCTGCCCGAGCGCAGTCCGGTGATCGTGCGGGGTATGGTCAAGCTGCTGTCGGACCAGGTAGTGAATGAACCGCCGCTGCGGTATTGCACAAGGTAGTTCGTGATATCGGGACCGGTATTGGTCGGTGCTGTCCAGGTCACGGTCAGGCTATTTTCCGTTTCGTCGCTCACCGTGGGGGGATCGGGCTTGCCGGGCGGTTCGTCGTCGTTCTCTACAGTGACGGTTATCTCCTGCGTTACTGTGCGTGCTCGCGTGTCCGCGCCGCCAGTCGCTGTGACCTCCACGATGTATTCGTTGTTGCTACCAGAGTCCGTGGGATCCTCGAAATCGGGATCGTCTTTGAAGTGCAACTCCCTTGTATTTTTGATCTCAAACTCGTTCTGGTCAGCCCCACCAGTGACTTCGTAGCCAGTGATGCTATCGTCTCTGTCGATATCATCGGCAGCCATCCTGCCGACAAGCTTGTTATTTTCTTTGACCATGAAGGCATCGTCGCTGGTGAAGTGCGGCGGTTCGTTCTCGTCGGTGACGGTGACGGTGATCGTCTGCGCTGCGGTCATTGCGCGGCCTCCCGTGCCACCGGTTACTGTGACCACCACGATGTATGAGTTGTTTCTGCCACTGTCCGTGGGATTTTCAAAGTTGGGGGCATCCTTGAAGGTCAATACACCTCCGCTATTGATCTCGAGCAGGTCACGGTCAGCACCGCCGGTGATGGTGTAGTCGGTGATGCGGTCAGCACTATCGACATCTTCTACATCTACCCGGCCAGCGAACTGGTTATTTTCCGCAGCATCGAAGGCCGCGTCGCTGGTAAATGTGGGGGCTTCGTTGATGTCGGTCAGATCGATGAATACAGAGATGGTGCGATCACCGCTATGCCCATCGGATGCTTTCACTCTCACAAAATAGCGGGACTGTGTCTCGTAATCGTAGGTTTCCCCCGATTTGGTGCGGAACTGACCGCTGCGTGTGTCAAAGGTGAAGGCATCTGCGTCCGTGCCTTCGAGGCTATAGGTCAGCGTGGTGTTCTCGGGGTCGGTGGCACTGACTGGATCGCCGATGTTCTGGACGCCTGTCGTGTTTTCTGATAGGCTGCGCGTGGCACTCGATCCATCGGTGAATACTGGTAGCCCATTGGCACTGGTGCTTCCCGTGCCCGAGTCGGACCAATCGCTCGTGCCTTCGGCGTTGCGTGCCTTCACCTGCACCTCATAGCTCGTGTCCGGAGTCCGACCAGTGATGGTTGCGGTGCGGTCTGCGCTGTTGTGTGTCCAGGCTGTGAAGTTTCCGCTGTCGCCTTCGCGGTATTGCACATCGTAGTCGCTGATGTCGGGACCGGTGTTGGTCGGCTCGTCCCAGGTTACTGTCAGGCTGGTGGAAGAGGCTGCTGAGACGCTGGGAGGGTCTGGGGTCTCGGGTGGTTCTTGTTCGTCGTTCAGGTTAATCGTGACCACAATAGTATTGCTGCCGCCCTGACCGTCTTCTACGCGCACTGTCACTTCATAGCTGTTCTTCTCCTCGTAGTCATAGGTCTCACCCGATAGGGTCTGAAGCTGGTTGTCGTCGATGGTGAAGGAGGCCTGGTCCGTGCCTTCGAGGCGGTAGCTCAGTGTCCCTCCGTCGCGGTCGGTGGCGATTATTGGGTTGCCGATGTCCTGGGTGCCTGTCGTATTCTCGGCTATACGGCGCGTGGTGCGCGAACCTTCGTTGAAGGTGGGGGCCTGATTGGCAGTGGTCCTCGCGTCAACTGATTGGGACCACAGGCTCTCGCCTTCGGGACTGCGCGCCAGCACCTGCACCTGGTAGGGCGTGTTGGCCGTCAAGCTGGTGATGGTCGTGCTCGTGCCGGGACCGGTGTGCGGCCAGTCGGTAAACGCACCGCCGTTCTCGCTGTATTGCACATCGTAGTCGTTGATGTTGGGACCGGGATTGGACGGAGCCGTCCATCGAATGGATAGGCTATTCAGTGTTGAGGCTGTCACGGTCGGCTGGTCGGGTCTTTCTGGTCGTTCGCTGTCGTCATCGATTATGTCAATCGTCACTGTGATGGTCGCCCGTCCGCCCTGATCGTCCGCTGCTTCTACCCTGACCGAATAGCGATTTTTCACTTCATAGTTGTAATCAGCGCCGGTTTGTGTGCGAAGCTGACCGTTGCTTGAGACGATGGTGAATTGACCCGTATCTCCGCCTACAAGGCTGTAGCTCACTGTGCGTCCCTCGGGATCGGTTGCTCTTATCGGGCTGCCGATGTTGCGTGTCCCTGTGGTGTTTTCGACCACATTGCGCGTTGTTGGCGCGGTTTCGTCGAATACCGGCGGCTGGTTGGCACTGGTGGTCCCGAAGCCCGAAGATGACCACAGGCTTTCGCCTTCATCGTTGTGCGCCTTCACCTGCACTTCGTAGCGCGTGTTCACCTCAAGGTCTGTGATGGTTGTGGTTGTGCCAGTGTTGTTGTGTGGCCTGGGCAGGAAGTTGCCACTGCCTGTCCGGTATTGGATGTCGTAGTCGTCAATGTCGGGACCGGTGTTTGTCGGCTCTGTCCAGGTTACGGTCAGGTTGGTCGATGAAGCCGGCGCTACTTGTGGTCTCGCCGGTGCCCTGGGTGGTTCATTCACGTCGGCCACATAGATGGTTACGTCAATGGTGGCTGTGCCACCGCGATTATCGTCTGCTTCTACGGTTACCTCATAGCGATTCTTGTCCTCGTAGTTGTAGGTGACGCCTGATCGAGTGCGAAGCTGTCCGTTGCTTGCGATGATGGTGAAGGAATTGGCATCAGTTCCACTGAGGCGATAGGTCAGGCTGTGACGGTCGGCATCGGTGGCGCTGACCGGATGCTGGATATTTTGATTGGGTGCTGTGTTTTCGGCCACACTGCGCGAGGTGCTCGGTCCGTCGTTGAAGGTTGGAGCCTGATTAGGACCCGGCGGCGGAGGAGGAGGGGACGGCGGCGGCTGTGGTCGTGGGGGTGGTTGTGGTCGTGGCGGAGGTGACGTCCCTCCACCCCCTCCTCCGCCACCACCACCGCCACCACCACCCGGAAATACTGGCCCCGCTGCCGGTATCACTGGGATGCCTAAAACGGGCGAGGACCACGCACTCATGCCCCCATCGACGAGCGTGCGGACGCTCACCAAATACGCCTGGCCGTTGAGCAGTCCCGTGATGATCAGGCTATCCAACTGACTGCTGACACGTTGAATACCTTTCCATTCATTGCTATTCTCTTGTGGCGCATCGAAAGGGTCTGGGCGCTCCCGATAACCGACCTCATAACCTATGACAGGTGGCTTGCCTTCCTCATCTAACACGGCATCCCAGCGCACGATCAATTTGCTATCATCCTCTTCTACCACCACATTCGAGGGCACAGTGCCAGTCAGTTCGTCAATGTCGGTGATGGCGATGGTCACAACAAGACTGGACCTGCCACCCTCACCATCGCTGACGATCACGATGACGGAGTAGCTGCTCTTTTGTTCAAAGTTATACTTTCCTTTGGTCTGAAGTTGTCCAGTGCTCGCGTCAATGGCAAAGCTATCTGCGTCGGCACCACTGAGACGATAGGTGAGGGTATTACCATCGGCATCGGTTGCAACGATGGGATCGCCTATGGGCTGTCCGGATAGGGTATTCTCAGCTATAGCGCGCGTTACGGGAGGCGTTGAAGTGAAGACCGGTATGCGGTTTACCTCTTTGCCGAAACTATCGACAAAGGTCAGAAAATCGGGAATCCCAATCTCGCCACTCCCATCCAGATCGTATTTTGAGTCATACTGTTCCTGGCCTTCCTTTGATCCAAACGCATCGACAAAGAGCAAAAAGTCGGGAATACCAACCGTCCCACTCCTGTCAAAGTCCGGAGAAGATGCTGCAGAAAGTAAGGCAACGCTGAGGGATAAGGACACTGTATCGGGTTGTTCATCCCGGATAAGTTCCGCACGCACCAGTCGTATATCTGTTTCTAAAAACGCATCAGTCGTGCGAAAATGAACTGTGCCGATTAGCCCCGCGTTCACTGTTGCTGCGCCATCTGACGCGATGTTGATCTGGACGGAGCTTGTATTCTGCTCGGCAAGGACCTGTGCATTGGGCAAAATGTCGTCGGCATCAAATCCTTCGTAAACAATGTGAGTGGGATCGAATTCAAAGCGCAGGGAAATATCGCTTGCCCCCTGGATATCCGTGCCGAAGATTTGAATGGGAACAACGCGATTGGGAAAGACATCGAGAGAGGATACTGCCTGGTCGCCTTCAGAGCTATCCAAATCCAGAGAAATGGAAAAGCTGCTGGTCTGGGTGGATAGCGACCAGGGGAATAGCAAGAGAAGAAGGCTCAGCAAAATGGCAGTGCCGAGCGCGAGAGGGGAAAATTTAACACGGAAGGAAGTCATATTTTTATGGTGCGGACGGGGGGACTCGAACCCCCACGGGTTTTACCCCACCAGATCCTAAATCTGGCGTGTCTGCCAATTCCACCACGTCCGCATATTCGCCGCAAAAGGTAAAGATACATGTTCCGCCGCAATATATCAATAAAAACGGAACAACTGGGGCGTTTCCCTGTTTGTACAGGACATGGCACAGAGCATTGATCCAGCGGATTTGGCTGTGAACCTCTGTTGACTTTTCTAAATCCCGAATTTACGTTTGTATTCCACAAAAACCGCAATACATTTCTAAAAATTATGAATACCTGTAATAAAACACAAGCCGTGTGGCTCGTTTTGTTCTTGCTATTTGCGATTACGCCGGGATGGTGCCAACCCGTTTTGCCGCAAAAAGCCGCTGGCGATTCCATAGTATTTGACGCCGACGAGGTCGTTTATCACGTGCAGACCAGGCGCGTGGAATTGATCGGCAATGCCACCTTGCGCTATCGCGACCTGCAGCTCAAAGCCGGTCATATTACGTACGACCAAAACTCTCGACATGTCACAGCACGCGCATTGTCCGATTCCACCGGAGCAAAAACCGTTGGACCGCCTCAATTTACCCGCGGTAGCGAGAAAATTTCGGGTGAGTACATGGTTTACGATCTCGATACAGAACGCGGCAGTGTGCGAGATGGCCGCGCGTCACATCAGCGCAAACACTATCGCGGTGCCCACATCGCGCTCGACGGTCAAGAAGCGCTGAATGCTCTGGATCTCTCTTTGAGCACTTGTGATCGCGACCATGTACACTACGATTTTTTGTGCAAAAACGTGCGTATTTTGCAAAATGACAAAGCAATTGGGCGGTCTGTCACTTTTCGCATTGGTCCGATTCCCGTTTTCTGGGTTCCCTTTTTTGTTTTTCCAGTCAAGCGCGGGCGGCAATCGGGCTTGCTTACACCTGGTGTGGGTAGCAACAGCCGCGATGGTATTTTTGTACACAATTTGGGATATTATTTCGCGCCCAGTGAATATTGGGATGCCACGGTTAAGAGTACCTTGCGCGAGCGCGGTGGATTCTTGCTCGAATCGCGCTTTGCCTATGCCAGGCGCAACCGCTTTAGTGGCTCAATGGATATCGGATACGACCACGATACCTCAGGTGATCACACCGCCCACAATTGGCGCTTCAATTTGCAACACCAGCAACGCCTCAACGCCACGACCAATATCAGGGGTAGCGGACAGTTTTCCACCAGTACCAATTTTGACCGACGCAATAGTAATAATCTTTATCGCTATCTCAATCGGCAGTTGAGATCCAGTTTTTCTTTTGACAAACGCTGGACAGAATCCGGGCGCAGCATTGACGGCAGTCTGACGTATTACCGCGACCTGAGAACAAAAAACAATAGCTTTCAGGGCTTTCCCCGCCTTAGCTTTCGACAACCCAGACGCCGCATATTTGGAGGCAATGAACCCACATCTGTTACGGGACCGTGGTATCGCGCCTTTTACTACGGTTTTTCGAGTACCCTGTCCAACAATTTTGCGCGCAACCCCGATCCAGTCCCCAATACAGAGCGCGTTTCTCTTCAAAATCGCGTCACGGTCAACAGCCAACACCGCCCCATGGGGTGGCTCAACCTCACGCCGAGCTTTAATTTTGGCGAAGAGTTTATATATAGCGATACCGATTCGACAACCCGGCGCACGTCTTACAATACGACACTGACTTCGGGTACGACATTATACGGCATCTTTCAACCGCAAATCGGTCGGTTGCGCGGCATTCGGCATCGCTTTCAGCCCCGGATCAATTTCAATTACAATCAATTGGGAAGCATCTTTCAGGGGACTTTGGGTTTTGGGGGCAATCGCAAATGGGACGATGCCAGACGCAGCATAAATTTTAATATCGGCAATACTTTTGAGCTCAAAACCCAGCGCGACGACGATGTACGACGCTTTACTCTGGCGACTCTCAATCTGTCAACGGGATACGATTTTGACGCGCCGAGACAAAAATGGCGTTCGCTTCGCACCAGTGCGTCTCTCAAACCCGACCGCCGCGTGGATGTTCGCATTGCGATGACCCATACGCTCTATGACAGTACAGGTCAGCGGGCGCTTTTGCATCCACGCATGCAGAACCTGACTATTACCTCCAATTTTCGTTTTTCTGGCGGTCAAGTTGACCGACGCAATACGACTATCCAGTCCGCTTTTTCTGATGAATATGACATTGGATATGGTGGTGGATATGGTGGTGGATATGGCGCAGATTTTGGTTTTGAACGCGATCTGTACAGCGATTTCGACGGTGTTAGCCAGCCGTGGCGATTCAATCTTTCTCACTATATTGCGATGCGGCGATTCGGCAATACAATGAGCAAAACATCCTGGGTCAAAGCAGATGTTGGCGTCAATCCTCGCCAATTTATAAGAATTGACTATTCGATCAATATCGATATTCTTCCCAATGCCAAAATCTCGGCGCAAAGCCTATCGCTTTACCGCGATCTCCACTGTTGGGAAGCTCGATTTTCGTGGTATCCCGCAGGTTTTAATAAGGGTTTCTTTTTTAAGATCAATATTAAAGACATCCCGCAAATAAAACTTGAGCATCGTCGCGGGGGATTTGGAATATAGAAGCAGGCCAGTTCCCACAGGTGCTATATCACACTTCACACATCTTTCACCTTGCACACATGCCGTAAATAGGTTATAAATGATACATGCATTTTAAGCAATGGAGGGTAGCGTGCGGGCATTGATTCAGCGGGTATGCAGGGCAACGGTTCGCGTTGAAGAACAAATCGTTGGGCAAGTTGATCGCGGTCTTTTGATTCTGCTGGGTATTAGCGATACCGATGGCCTTCCGGATATGGAGTATGTTGCTGAGAAATGTGCAAATTTGAGAATTTTTGAAGATGACCAGGGCAAGATGAACAGATCCCTGCTCGACACGGGTGGACAGGCTCTGGTGGTTTCGCAATTTACGCTGCACGCCGACACCCGCAAAGGCCGCCGTCCGAGTTTTAATCGGGCTGCGCCACCAGATATTGCCAAATCCATGTACGAGCAATTTGTTCAGCACCTCCGCACCCTTGGTATTCAGACTGAAACAGGTGTTTTTGGCGCGTATATGCAGGTTGAAATTCACAACACAGGTCCTGTCACATTGATGATTGACTCAGAGATATGAAGAAATTGATTCTCGCTTCTGCCTCGCCCAGGCGTGCGAGTTTGTTGCGTTTGCTGGATATTCCGTTTGAGATTGCGCCGAGCAATGCCAATGAGGCTCTGGATACTATCTTGCCACCCGCCGAACATGTGCGAGAAATCGCACAGCGCAAAACACAGGCGGTTGCCCACCGTTTTGACCACGCGCTCGTTTTGGGAGCCGATACAGTTGTGGCATTGGAAAACGCGATTTTCGAGAAACCGAATGACGCCAAACACGCCAAAGACATGCTGGCGCAACTTTCGGGAAAAACCCATCAGGTCTATACCGGATTGGTCCTGACAGATACGGAAACAGGACAGACCCTCACAGAAGTTGCAACTACTCACGTTACCATGCGCGTGCTCTCATCGGAGGACATCTCGCGCTATGTCGCCACTGGGGATTCTCTGGATAAAGCCGGTGCTTATAGCGCGCAGGGGCGTGCATCTGCATTTATTCAATCTATATCCGGCTGCTTCTATAATGTGGTGGGCTTGCCGCTTGCGAGTTTTTGGAGCCTTTATCACCGTCTGGTCGGGCAATCGCTCTGGGCGATTATACCTGAAAATAGATCTAACAAATAACGGGAATACAAACATCCATGGCAGATAAAAAACAAGACATTGGTGAGTTACTCAAAACGCAGCGCGAGAATCTGGGTTTGAGTATTGGTGACATTTACGAACACACGCGGATCAATCCCGAGTTTATCAAAGTGCTCGAAGCGGGCCAATTCGATTTATTGCCCGTAGCTTACGCGCGTTTGTTTCTCAAAACTTATGCACAAGAACTCAACCTCGACGTTCGGGATATCCTTTTCCGCTTTGAAAGAAGCGTTGCGCTGCCGCGCGAGCGGGTTACAGTACAGTCCCCTCCAGAACGCGGGATAGACCGCAATAAAATATTTATCTCATTGCTCGCATTTGCGGTGATTGTAGTGGGGATCATTATTTTTAACTCGCGTGAAGAAACACCGCTCACAGCGCCGCTTGATACAACCACATCACCTCTTCCAATACCAGATAGCACGGAATCGGTTATCCCACCCGAACAAATAAGCATTTCCGAAAAGGAGATGTTGCCTGGAATGCAGGATAGCGCGAAATCCGTGCAAGAGATGCAACTACGAGACAGCACAGAGTCCGTTATGCCATCCTCCCTGGCTGCTCGCACTTCGGGAGACACGGGTATTGCGGCGAAGATGTCAATTTCCCAACCAGCACCCGCTGTGCTCTCCACATATAATTTGCCCATTCCCGGCGTCATTGCTGAAGGAGAAATCATGACTCTTTCTGGCGTTGCGAGGGAAACAGCGCATTTATCCATTACTGCCGATGGTCGCGGGGTTTTTGCTGGTGTGCTTACACCCGGCAGGGAGCAACGCTGGCTGGCCTATGACCACTTTCAAGTGGAGATACAGCGCGCCGGCTCGATTTCGCTTTCACTGCAGAACCAGCCTCTCGAATTTGCCAGCCTACCCGAACGCGGCCTTCGCCTGACTATTTCCAGTACCCTCATTAAAGTCGAAGAACTCGACAAAACGCCTTCTGGTCCGCAGACAGGCCGATAGTTTGTTTCTATGGCGCATCCCTTTGCACACATCGTTCCTCTGGGCACGTCCCTCGATACATTTACCTACCGCATTCCCGACGATCTCCAGGACGATCTGCAAACGGGCTACCGCGTTCTCGTTCCTTTTGGAGAACGCTGGGTTACGGGTATTGTCGTCGGCTTTTGCGAAACGTGCGATCTGCCCTCCAATCGCGTCAAGGCCATTGCCCAAATCCTCGATTCTTATCCGCTTGTGATACCGCCGATGCTCGAATTGTGCAACTGGATGGCATGGTATTATCTGTGCAGTCTCTCGGAAGTGCTTTCTGCGGCTCTTCCATCGGGCATTCACCTGGATAGTGGGCAGCATTTTGCCCTTGAAAAAAACTTTGATGCCGCCGCGATCAGTCGCATGCTTTCTCCGCGCCAGCGCGAGGTCGTCACCGCTTTGGGCGAACTCGGTTCGGCATCGATGCGCCAACTTCAAAAACGACTGGGGAAACAGGGCGTACAGCCTGCGATATACGGCCTTTTGAGGCGGGGTGTTCTGGTCGCGTTTCAAAAGATGTCAGCACCAAAAGTAAAACCCAAAACCCAGCGTGCGGTGGCTCTTGTGCCCAATGACCCGCGCTGGTTTGATCTGGAATTGCCTACACTGGAAAAACGCGCCCCACGCCAGGCGCAGTGTATTCGCCGTCTGCGTTCGGCAAATCATCCCTTGTTGGCCGCACAACTGTTTGCAGAAGGGATTTCATCGGGCGTACTGAGAGAAATGGTCAAGCGCAATTTGATCTGTTTTATTGACCGCGAAGTGGTGCGCGACCCATACGCCGATACCGATCTGCCCCCGCCTGAAGATGTAACGCTTACGCCCCATCAAGGGCGGGCTATTCAGGCGATTAGACAAAGCGTTGATGAAAACGCTTTTCGGGTTCATCTTTTGCGCGGGGTGACGGGTAGCGGTAAAACGCTGGTTTATATTCGGGCGGTTGCACACGCGCTCGCATCGGGAAAAGGCGCGATCGTTCTCGTGCCGGAGATCACCCTGACGCCACAAACCGTCCGCCGCTTTCGCGTCCATTTTGGCGATCGCGTCGCGGTTTTGCACAGTGCCTTGTCCGCTGGAGAACGCTATGATGCCTGGCGCGAAGTTCGCAGGGGAAAACGCCCAGTTGTTATTGGTGCGCGCTCAGCTATTTTTGCACCTGTCGAAAATCTGGGTCTTATCATTATCGACGAAGAACACGATGGTTCGTATAAACAAGACGACCCCGCCCCTCGATACAATGCCCGCGATGTCGCTGTGATGCGCGCCCATCTGCAAAATTTGCCCATTATGTTGGGATCGGCAACCCCTTCTCTCGAATCGCATCACAATGCACAGATACAAAAATTCAGTTCTCTCATATTGCCAGAGCGCATCGACAACCGCCCACTGCCCACTGTCACACTTGTGGATATGCGGCACGAAGGCGGTAGTTTGTTTTCTCGCCCACTTCGGGAGAAGATGCGCGAACGCATTGAAAAGGGGCAATGCACCATTTTGCTTCAAAACCGGCGCGGGTACGCGCCTGCGGTCCAATGCGCCGATTGCGGGGAAAGTATTCAGTGCGATCACTGCCATGTTACTCTGACCTATCACGCGACCCGGCGCCTGATGCTCTGTCATTACTGCGGTTATATTGAGCCATCGCCCTCGGCGTGCCCGTCGTGTCACAGCAGCAATTTTCATTTCCTCGGCGTGGGAACGCAGCGCGTTGAAGAGACTCTTGTAGCGCAATTTCCCGGTGTGCGCGTTTTGCGAATGGACGTAGATACCACGAGCCGCAAGGGCGCGCATGACCGCATACTCGATCGTTTTTCTCGAGGCGAGGCCGATATTTTGCTCGGCACGCAGATGATCGCCAAAGGACTCGATTTTCCCGGCGTGACACTCGTAGGTGTCATTTCTGCGGATACGAGCATTCACCTGCCGGATTTTCGCGCCAGCGAACGCACATTCCAATTGCTGACTCAGGTTAGTGGACGCGCCGGGCGAGGCGCGATTCCGGGGGAAGTCGTTATTCAAACTTACATGCCCGATGGCGAAGCCGTGCAATGCGCGCAGGGTCACGATTTTGAAACTTTTGCACAGCGCGAACTCAATGCGCGTCAAAGCCTGGGATATCCGCCTTTTGGGCGCGTGGTGCTCTTGGTTTTTAAGGGCAAAGATGAACACGAAGTCGCACGCGCGGCTGGTATAAGCGCGCAGACTTTGCGCGAACAAACACCTCCCGATGTCGAAATTCTGGGTCCCGTACAGGCCCCTCTTGCACGCATCCAGGGAACATATCGCTGGCAGGTTTTGCTCAAGTCCGATTCGCACAGCCATCTCAATGCCGCCGCCCGTGAAGCCGCCTCGCAATTTGCCCCCAACAAACGCCGATCTCGCGGTGTCACCCTGGCGATCAATGTCGATCCGATGTCGATGCTTTGAGCGGTCAACTATGTTCTCTCGAATTAAATCCCTCGCACAACACACGGCAGTCTATGGCATGGGCGATTTGCTCGGTCGCGCTGTGTCCATTTTGCTCGTGCCCGTCTATGCCAGACATCTCACGCCTGCTGACAATGGCATTTTGTCTCTGGCATTTGCATTTATCGGATTTAGCGCGGTTTTTTATTCTCTTGGTCTCAATCCCGCGCTGATCAGACTCTTATCTGGCAAGACCGATCTCGGCAAACATCGCGCCGCATTTAGCTCTGCATTTTGGGCACTGTTCGCCACAGGTGTTATTCTGTCGAGTTTGGTCTGGATCAATGCCGAGAGTCTCGCGCATCATCTTTTGAACGGCGCGGATTACAGCGCGGTCTTCGAACTTATTGCCGCTGTTGTCCTTTTGGACGCGCTATCAGAACCCCTTTTCACGCTTTGTCGCGCCCGACAGCGATCTTTCCACTATGCGATTGTGCGGGTGATTCAACACACGCTACAACTCGGCCTCACCGCTTATTTTATCGCAAGTCTCGGACGCGGTCCTATCGCGGTTTTTGAAGCCAATCTCATCAGTTCTCTCTTTGCTCTTATTGTCATGTTTCCCGTTGGTCTGCGCTTGATTCGTCCAACTTTTGATATGCACGCGTTTCGCGAACTTCTGCGTTTTGGTTTCCCTTTTTTGCCATCGACCCTTTTGGTTCTCATCATCAATTTGTCTGATCGCTTCCTGATCCGCTTTTTTTTAGATCTCGACGATCTGGGTATTTACGGCATTACCTACAAACTCGGCATGCCCCTCTTTTTTGTGGTCAAAGCGTTTCGCACGGCCTGGGCACCTGCCGTGCTCGATGAAACAGAGGATGAAAATACAGAGGACGAAACGCGGCAGATGTGTGCGCGCGTCACCACGTATTTCACATTGTTCGGCATTTTTGGCTGTCTGATTTTAGCCACTTTTGCACGCGAAATTATCGTTTTGATTGCCGGCGATAATGCACAGATCTATCTCGAGGGCATACAGGTTGCCCCCCTGGTGGGGCTGGCATTTTTCTTTTACGGTCTTTATATCATTCTCACTGCGGGCGTATATGCCAAAGGTCGCGCGGGATCTTTGCCGTTTATTGTGGGCACTGGTGCATGTGTGAATATCGTTATCAATATTCTCCTTTTGCCCAAAATTGGATTTATTGCCGCTGCTTATAGCACGCTCATCGCACATGTTTTGATGGCTATTTTGCTTTATCTCATCGTGCGTCGGTTTTATCCGGTTCCCTACGAATACGGGCGTTTGGGGAAAATATGCGTTGCAGGGGGCATCGTTTTTGTGGTGTTATCTCCTTATCTTCACGATACGTCAATAGAGGGTGTTATTGCACGTATCATCTTTATTGCGGGCTATCCCCTCATTTTGTGGGGCTGGCGTTTTTTTACGCCCCGTGAATGGCGGCGGTTGCGTGAGTTATTTTAGTAGGCGTTGTTGCAACAAACCGTTGACTTTGGTCTGCAATTCTGTATATTGATTTTCGACAAGGGTCTGCGTGACTGGCGAATGAACGTGGAATCGACCACGGGGAAGCGCAGTGCTCTTTATCCGATAGCCGATCGCCTGGGCTTATGAAAATCCACACACAGCCCGGGCTATTTTTGTATTCGGGCGAAACACGAGGAGAATAGCCATGTCCAGTCCTCTTGCCAACTATCTGTCTCAAAATCCCACCCCAAATCCCGGATTTGTCGCCTATTTGGCCTCGCTGGAACAGGTGGCTTCCGTATCGCCCGATGTGGCGAAAAATATTGTGCGCGAATTGGCTGACCAGCGTTCGAATCTCAAGATGATTGCGAGCGAGAATTATTGTTCTTTGCCCACGCAACTGGCTATGGGCAATCTGCTTACCGACAAATACGCCGAGGGTATTCCCGGTCACCGCTTTTACGCGGGTTGTGATAATGTAGATGCGATTGAAAGCCTGGCCTCAAAACTGGCGTGCGATCTCTTTGGTGCAGATCACGCTTATGTGCAACCCCACTCGGGTGCAGATGCCAATATGGTCGCTTTTTGGGCGATTCTCTCGGGGCGCGTTCAAGATGTCGCGCTCAAAAAAATGGGACAAAAATCGCCCTTTGATCTTTCGGCCAAAGCATGGGACGCGCTTCGCACACAATTGGGCAATCAAAAGCTCCTGGGGCTGGATCTCTCATCCGGGGGACATCTCACGCATGGCTATCGCATCAATGTGTCTGGGCGCATGTTTGAGGCGCATGCGTACACGGTGAATAAAAAATCTGGCCTGATTGACTACGATGAAATCCGCGACCAGGCCAGAGCTGTCAAACCTTTGATTCTTTTAGCGGGTTATAGTGCTTATCCTCGGAAAATTAATTTCCGCATTTTCCGGGATATCGCCGATGAAGTGGGGGCTGTTTTTATGGTCGATATGGCGCATTTTGCTGGATTGGTTGCCGGCAAGGTTTTTACGGGTGACTTTGATCCGGTTGCCCATGCCCATGTCGTTACGACGACCACACACAAAACCATGCGCGGTCCCAGAGGCGGCATGGTTTTGTGTGCGGAAGAATTTGCCGAACAGGTCGATAAGGGTTGTCCGATGGTGCTCGGCGGTCCTTTGCCCCATGTGATGGCAGCCAAAGCTATCGCTTTTCAGGAGGCGAGTACGTCCGAGTTTCAAGCGTATGCCGCCAGAATTGTCGATAATGCCCAGGTGCTCGCACAGGCGTGTATAGACGCGGGGCTTACGGTTCTTACAGGGGGGACTGACAATCACTTGCTTCAGATTGATGTTACGCCTTTTAATCTCACGGGTCGTCAGGCCGAGACCCTGCTTCGCGATGCCGGGATTACGCTGAATAAAAATACCATTCCCTTTGATCCCAATGGGCCATGGTACACCAGTGGTCTCAGGGTGGGGACACCGGCGCTTACGACTCTTGGTATGGGGGCAGAAGAGATGCAGGAGATCGGCGCGGTCATGGGCAATGTGCTCACCCAGGCACGGCCACTGAAGTTCACGAAGGGCAGAAGCGCGGGCCAATTTAGCAAGATCCAATACAGAGTCCAGGACGGTGTGCTCGAATACGCCCAACAGAGAATCGCCAATCTCCTCGCGCGGTTCCCGGTTTATCCCGAACTCGATCTGGGGTATTTGCAAAAGGCGTTTGGAACCACAGCACAGGCGTAGCCTACAACGTAGCGTAGCGAGTATGAACGCAGATGAACGCAGATAAAAGGCGTGGAAGGAGTAGGGGCGGTGCCCCTGTGCCCGCCCGCAGTTGTCAGCCCGCCCATTCTCCATCCTCAATTTTTTAAAAAAGAGACTTGCCCCGAACACTTCCAGCCCTTTGTTCACGCAAGTCTCAATTGGCTTCTTGTATCTTATATCTCTATACCTTCGTGCCCGCAATACATACCTCTCCTTCCATATCGAAAGCGGATCTCTCTGGATCAAAAATAGGTTCAGAATTGTAGTAACCGTACTCTTCTAACCGTTGCTGCCAAGTTTCGAAGCTTAAACGTAAGATATCAATAGTACCTCGGTCTCTTTCGTCGAGACCTTCTTTTTCGTCGAGACCTCTAGGAATCGCTACGCCACCGATGTTGGTGAGGATATAGCGGTCATGAAGTTCCTCTCCAACATCTCGTTCTTCCCAACGGCGGACTGTGAGTGTGAAACCACGGGGAATGAGACGCGGGAGCTTTGTTTGGCAATTTCTTAAAAAAAGGTTCCAAGCCGGTTTTTGATCGTTGTGCATGGTGTGGTATTCGAGTGTGACCTTACGGCTACCGTCACAAATGATTTTTAGGAACTCTTCCAAAGGATTTCGGAATCTCAGTTCCGACGCACTAAAATGTGGGTCAATGAAAAGGATGCGCGTTGCACAGCGCAGCATTGGCTCGAGGCGGGTTGCCATCGAAGTCGCAGTTCTAAGTACCGGAGTTTCAAGAGGCGCGAGCCAATTTGGAGGTGGAGGTATCTTCAGCACATCGTCCTCAAGCATGACCCGAGAGTTGTTGTGGGGGTTGTCGTATGCCAAGATCGCATGAAATGGACGACGCTTATTCTCTTCTTCAGCATTTTCCAGCCAAGTGTATTGATCGTTCCACACGCTGCCGGAGCGGCGGACATGAATTCTCCCCAACTGTTCCAGCAAAATTTCGACCCGTCTTCGCTTAGCAAAGGATTCAGCAGGTGGTTGTCCAGAGTCTGTAGCAAATGCGTCCCAAACCCGTTTTTTCCAATTACTGGGATATTGAGCCATCACACGGCCTGTTGCGCGGCCATCATAGTCAAAGCCGAATCGTTCGCTAAAATAACGGAAGCGTTCACGGTCGTGCCAAGTTGCGACAAGTTCTGGTTCCAATGCATATTCACAGATCATCCTTAGAAAAGCTCCTTCACTCGCTCGTCGAAGAAGCCTTCCGGCCAAGGTACATTGAAGTCGCCGTCATCCGTTACACTGATTGCGGTGAACTTAACTCTTGCTGGCGTTGGTCGGACATAGACCACAGATAGATCGTCGGGTGTCAATTTGTAATCTGTTTGTTCTCCTTCTGTTGTCTCACGCACACGTCGCAGCAATCGCAACAGCAAGTGCTCAGAATGTGTTTCGATGAGCATAGTGCGATTGCCATTTTTTATGCCGTCAATAAACACATCGCCCAAAGCCACTTGAACGGCAGGGTGAACATGGAGTTCTGGTTGTTCAACCGCAAAAATTATAGAGTTCTGGTCGTCGTCTAACGCACCCACTACAACTGGAATGATCTGGGCAATACCAACACCAACATCTGAAGGATGAACATCTATATCATTGTTTTCATCATGAAGGCAAGGCCACTGCTCAAGATTAGTGGAATTGCGTTTCCAATGATTAATGCTGTATCCAAGTTTCAAAACATCTTGCATATAGTGGTTTGTTTTTTTGATCACTTTGGGGTCTCGTGCGAGGGTATCCCAAGCTCCTAATCCCTTTTCCCATCGCCGCAATTTATTTTGCAATTCATCGGACGTTTGGAGTTTGTCATAATGGGGAGGAGGCAATTCTCGGAATGGCCCCAAATGTTGAATAGCATCCGGCGTTTGAGGTTTTTGCCGACTACTCAACCCTTCAAAACCTGCTATTATGCCGAGTATCGGAAAAGCTGCGCCGAAAGCTGTACCGATGGCTAAAGCCATGCCAGAAGACTGACCGGATGCATCCAGCTTTTTAGGAATCAATACCCTGCCATTCGGATTAACCACCGCATCGTTGGACGGTTCCCCTGAAATGATGAAACACATTTCTTCGCCATTTATGACACATCCCAATAAAACTGACTCGACATGGGTGTCTTCTTCTTTCCAACTCGTTACTACTTCATTCCATAGAAGATGATAACTTTGATTTTGCTTATCTGTGACATTGGGAGCATAGGTGATGCGAATGCGAATTTTCCGATCCAAATTATGGCGATGTACCAGGGAAGGGAAATTTGTAAGGTCAATAGTATAGCCTCCACTCATTTCTATAGCACTCCGCTCGGGAGTGTTTTGCTCGGTCAATTTATACCAAGTCTCATTCCAAATTTCGAACCAATAGCGCAGTGCATGCAACACTGTTGATTTGCCCGCGCTGTTTTTGCCAAATAACAAGGTGATAGGGCGAATGGGAATGGTCACGGCATCGCCAATGCACTTGAAGTTTTCAATGGTGATAGATGTAATACGGCCACGACCTTGTTGAGATAATATCTTAATGATTTCAGTATTGGGAATATCCATGATTTCTTACCATTTGATAAAAGAGTTCAAATACGGACCCTTGAGTTTGATAATGAATTGGTTTCTGTAGAACAGGTCAACATACCACTCAATTCTTCAAACAACACGCCGAGTTGTCAAGGAATTTTTTCAAGAGACGGGGAAGATTCCCCGTCTCTGACACTGCCATCGCCCCTTCTACCGCTTGATGCGCGACCAGTTTCCGATCACATCTATAGCTAACGGAATGAGGTATGGCAAACACAATTTTATCAGCGTACCCATAGAACATCACCTCCTCTCGGTGCTCCTTTTATATTTTAAAGCGCCGGGGCACCAGTAGTGCTGCAAATCATCGTCTGGCCCTTCGGCCTCCACCCCCGCCTCTCTTGTTCAGTCGTGGTTTGTGTTTGTTAATTTTAGTTCGCTCATATTCTCGGCGGGTTCTTGATGTGCTTCTGCCATCTGCCGCCTGCCATTCGACATAGTGGGTATCACGCGATACGGGTTTGGTTGATTGAAGATGCTCAATTATCCTGCGTGCTATATTTACAGCTTCGCCGATATAATCAACTCTTCCAGTCAGCTTGCATATAAACCGGTATATCCCAGGTCTATTGGGCGGTGCCTGTCGGCTGGGTCGCCCTCTCGGAAAAATACTCATTACAATACTCCCTGCGTTGTGTCCATCAGAACACACAAATTTCTGCTGATAATTTGACGTTTCTACCTGTGGGCATCGGTCTTGATCCACTTCCGAACATCTCCACTGTAGTCGTGCCAATTACTTAAGCATATTTCGTGCCAATTCGATCTAAAATTTGATCTTTTGATAAAAATTTTTCATTTTTTGTTTATTTCGTGCCAATTTCCGTGCCGTGAATGCGATAAAAGTCGTGTCTGGCAACTTTGCTAATCAGGATAGGATGGCATTGTGAGTAAAATTTCTTGTATTAGAGTAAATTTTTTTATTCTTTTGAATGGCCGTTCTCTCCGGATTGATCTGACAGCCGTGGGACCGTTATTTCTGAAGCCTCCATATTTTGGCTCTCATACACAAACAAAAACGGTGAGTATCTCTCGACACTCACCGTGTAGTAAACCGGTTTCACGATAAATCCCAATTTCACGGTATCGTAAAATTAAACTGCAGTTTGTGTTTATTACTCTCGCGAGCAAATTCGCGCTGTACATCATCTCGATCTAACCGTCCAAGCCGTGACCATGTTGTCAGGTTAGAACTGGTTGATGTGTCGAATCCATGGGGCACCAGTATTCCGCCTAAATTGCTAATCAGATAACGATCGTGAAAATCGTCCCATATAAAAACTTCTGCTTTTAAGTTTGACTGCGAAAGAACTGGGCCAAACCCGTTTCGAAAAGTATTTTCCATAATCTGACGAGTATCTTCCCTATTTTTTCCAGAGATGTTACGAATTTTGCTATGTATCTCAACAATTGGTCGTGGTGATTGTGGCGGTCTATTACTCGCTGCTTTAATCAATTGTACAAAATCAGCATAGTTGCTTTGTGCTGGATAAATATAGGGGTCTATAAACATAATGGATTTTGCATGCCTAAGAATCAGCTTAAGAGCTTTTTTATACTGACAGATAGTGCGCTTTAACCGAAGCGAGCTATTTGTGGGTTCCCACCACGCGCAGGTAGATTGAGATAGTCTATTTACACTTTCAACCAACTGATTTCTGCGATAGGTACTTCGAATGGCATCACTTACTATAATGCCATTCAAAGGTGAGGTGTCATGCGAAGCCAGTGCCTCGTTGCACCATTCATGATCAGTCTGAGGTGTATGACTTAATGCTGGATCACTTGGTACTAAACGACCTGCGTCAGCCAAATTTTTCAAAATATGCTTTATACGGGAGTGCCAGGGTCTTGCATGGGTTGAAAAGAACGCTTGCCATTCGCCATTGCGAAGATTTCGAACGAGACCCTCAGAAGCTGTTTTAAAACCCCTCGCTTAAGCGAGTCTGTTGATTAAGAGGTAAATCATAACGATGTAAATAAAGGCTTCACTACTGTCGGTCAAGTCTTCATAATCCTTTGATAGTCGGCGAAAATTAAATAACCAAGCAAAGGTGCGCTCGACGACCCACCGGCGTTTGACGAGTTGAAAGCCTTTGCCTTTTGGGGTGACAACCTCAAGATCAATCTTATGCGTCTGCTTCTTAGCAGCGACCCATTTCTTGAGGTCTTCACCTCGATAGCCGCCATCAACCCATAGCTTGCGTAAGCGTGTCTCTCCCGTGTCAAAATACTGATTGAGCACCTTCTTTAAGCCATCACGGTCTTGGAGATCAGCAGGCGAGACATAGGTGCTGATGACGAGTCCGAGGGTATCAACGAGAAGATGGCGTTTGCGTCCATTGACCTTTTTGCCAGCATCATAACCTTTTGATTTTCCTTGTGTTGCTGTCTTGACACTTTGGCTGTCAATGCAGCCTGCTGATGCGGTAGGCTTACGTCCCTGCCGTTTTCTTTCTCGCCGCGTGAGTGCCTGTTGCACCTGCTCAAAGATGCCTTGCTTGCGCCATTTATTGAAATAGCCATACACGGTCTGCCAGCAGCCGAAGGTATGGGGTAGCATGCGCCATTGGCTGCCGGTCTTCGTCAGATACAGGATGCCATTGAACACTTGGCGCAAATTGGCAGGAGGGCGTCCGGGACCTCCTTTTCGCCATTTGCGTTTGGGCAGCAAGGGGATCAGCAGTTGCCATTGCGCTTGGGTGACATTTGTCGGATATTGCCTTTGCGTATTCATCTTTGTCCTTTCTTTTTAGGGTGATTTGCTAACCTAAATTTGGACAGATGAATACGCTTTTTCAACCCTTTTCTTCACTCACAATAGTTTTAAAACAGCTTCTCAGTAAAAAAAACTTCCAGCAATTGTCTAAAATATACGTCACATAATGCTGGCGAATCATAACAACTCTCATTAAATACATCAGGTGTTACAGCATACTCAGAAAATAAAGCCATTAAGCAAATACCTCTTCTATATCTTCCTCAAAGAAACCGCCCGGCCAGGCTTTTACCAATTCTCCACGTTCATTAACAGGCATTTCCCGTATGATTGTTTGCGAATCATGCCTTTCGACGAATAGCACTGCGATATCATCGGGGGTTACGGGGAAGTGATTTTCTACAATCCTGTCTTCAAACGTCTCACGCATCCGCCTCATAATCCTCAGTAACAGGTGCTCTGAATGCGTTTCAATGAGTAGAGTGCGATTACTATTTTTACCCATGCTTAAGAGATCTTTTCTATGCTTTTTGCCTAATTCTCTCACTTTTTTGTTTAACCCTTCGGCAATTATTAGAATATCCTGATGACTGTCTTTTATGAGGTCAATAATCTTAGAATAAAAAGCAGGATCATTGGCAGGATCATTGATATTTTTGACGCTTTCAAGTAGATCTTCCTTTCTAAATGTCCGTCCTTTAATATCAAGTAGGTCTTCCTTGCTGTTTTCTATCTTGGAGAGAAGTTTATCTGAATCCTCTTGCAAAGATAGAGAAAAATCAAAGCTATTTTCCATTTTGGAGAGAAATTTATCTGAAGCCTCTTGCAAAGATAGAGAAAAATCAAAACACTCTTGCCCAATTTTTATGCTGTCTATTATGAGGCCGCCAATCTTAGAGGAAATGTTATAAAAAGAAGCAGGGTTATTGATATTTTTTTTCTTTTCAAGGAAGTCCGGACTGTTTTCTAGCTTGGAGATAAACTTGGAGCGAAATTTCTTATAGGTCTCGTCTCCGGCTAGAAAAGAATGAGCCCATTCTTGTATGAATTGAGAATCATCTAAAAACAGTTGCTTAGTTTTTATACTGTCAATGAATACATCGCCCAAAGCCACTTGAACAGCAGGATGAATGTGAAGCTCTGGCTGTTCAACTAAAAAAATTCCGTGGCTATCGTCTAATGTCCCCACCACAACGGGAATAATTTGGGCGATACCAACACCAATATCTGAGAGACCAACTTCTATATTCTCGTTTTCGTCATGAAGTTTAATCACAGGTTGGCGAGATAATAGCACAAGAGGATCATAAACCTGTTTTTTTAATTCATCAACTTTTATGTCTTCAGAATTGCAAATTTTTTTTAACTTTTCCATGATTTCACTATTCATATCAAGCGTGATATTTGACTTTTCTTGACTATCAAGTGTGATATCACTGATGGTGTATCCAAGTTTCAAAATATCTCTCATATAGCGATTTGTTTCTTTTAGCAATTCCGGATCACGCGCGAGAGTATTCCAGGCTCCAATTCCTTTTTCCCATGAGTTATCAAGCGTTTGGGGCACTTCACGGAATGGGCCCAAATGTTGAATATCGCTAGAGGATTCTGTAAGTTCTTGCTGATGCAGCAATTTATACCTAATTATATTTAACTGGAAATCTATAGAATCCTTATGAATATTATTAGTATTCACATATATTTCTGGAGAAAGCTTTGGGAACCCTTTTTTTTCTTTCAAACAGATCAATTCCTCACCATTTGAGCCAAATATCGTATCAGGTGTGTGGGCTTCTAAGCTATCAAAGGAACAACGAATCAGTTCCTCATTATTCTTGCTCATTCCCCATAACCATGACACGATATTGCCTTGTCCATCTTTCCAACCTGTTACCACTTCGCTAAATTCATAAGTAGGATATTGGGTATCGAAATCAAAGGTATATTCGAAACGAATTCGAATTTTTTTGTCCAGATCATGGCCATGTACCAGGGAAGGAAAATCACTAAAGTCAATATTAAAGCCACCGCTCATTGATATATGGCTGGCTAATTTACCTTGCCACATTTCGTAGCCATAACGTAGTGCCTGTAACACTGTTGATTTACCCGAACTATTTTTTCCAAATAACAATGTGATGGGACGAATGGGAATAGTTACGGCATCGCCGATGCACTTGAAATTTTCAATGACAATAGATGTAAGATGTTGAAATTTATAAGAATTTTCAGTTTTTAATCCTTCTTCAATGAAGCCTTCCAAATACCTTTGATACCCCGGGTCCTTCACGCTGCTAGGAAACAGTTCCTTCACCAGGTTTTTAATATCTAAATTGGCCATAATTTCTCACAATTTGAAAAAAACGTTCAGGTTTGTCTGAAACACTTGAGGTTGACAAACTTTTGGAATATCCAACGCGCTCCGATTTGGAATGGGTCAGGATACTAATTTTTTTACTAATACAGCAGCTTTGTCAAGAAATTTCTTCAGGTGGCGGGAGTCCACGTTGTTGTCACGCTCATTGTTTAAGCATATTTCGTGCCAATGTACTCTAAAATTTGATATTTTTTTTAAATTTTTTCTATTTTCTGTTTAGATCAATTTCTACACCGTGCTTTTTTGCCCAGTTGGTGAGGGTCTGGTAACTGGGTAAGCCCACGAGTTCTGCGGCTTCTGTTTTTGTTTTGGATTCTTTCAGTGCGCGAGAAATATAGTGTTTTGCAACTTCATCAATCAGATCGGGCAGGCTAAAATCTGCGTCAAAGGGGCGATTCAGGATATCTTCGTCTCGTTTCCCAAACGCGGGTAAGAGGGCTTCTTCAATGTCTTGTCGCGTAAGGGTTTCTTCGTCTGTCCACACCATCGCGCGTCTGAGCGTGTTTTGCAACTCGCGTATATTGCCAGGCCAATGGTGATTCAGAATAAGATTTCTTGCGCCGATGGAAATTTTTTTATGTTTGTAGCCGGGTTGCATTTCATTTTCCCGGTTGATCAGTTCGAGCGAATGGTTAATCAACAAACCCATATCTCCCTCTCGTTCGCGCAATGGGGGCAATTTGAGATAGGCCACTGCAAGCCGATAGAACAGGTCTTCGCGGAACCGTCCTTCACTAACTTCCTCGATGAGATTTCGATTTGTTGCCGCAACAATGCGTACATCTACTTTTCTGGGTTTGGATTCACCGAGTCGCACGACCTCTCCTTCCTGTAAGACGCGCAATAATTTCACCTGTATATCTTTGGACAATTCGCCAATTTCATCCAAAAAGATGGTACCGCCATTTGCCTCTTCAAAGTGGCCTTTGCGATCAGCATGGGCATTTGAGAATGCACCTTTTTTGTGCCCAAACAGTTCAGATTCTACAAGGTTGGGATGAATCGCGCCGCAATTTACGGGAATAAATTCCCCCTTTCGCAGGCTGCGTTGGTGAATGGCGCGTGCAAAGAGTTCTTTTCCCGTGCCGGACTCACCTTCAAATAAGACGGGAATATCTCGCACGGCAGCACGCCGCGCTTTTTCGACCACGCGCGCTATGGCCTGGCTCCTGTATATTATGTTTTCAAAATTTGCTGATTCAGTGGGTTTTTCTTCGCTCAATGAGCGGAGTTCTGCATCGGGTTTTTGCAGGAGGGTAGGTAAAAATTCTGCAGAAATATCGAAGGGAACAGAGGCGGTTTGAACGCCATGCGCCCTTGAGGACTCGATCAATTCAGCGGGAAAGCGCGTTTTCGCCAGAATGATCCATACCGCGGCCATTGCTGGCGTGCCGGGGCTGAGGTGAAAAGTCAGTTCTGTTTGATTGCCATATTGGTCCAGAGCTTCTTGGCAGATGCTTGCGGCAATCTCGTAAATTTCTCCAAAGTGGGTGGGGCTTGAAAGTTGTCGATAAAATAGTTGGTGTGGCGTTGGGGTTCTTTCTCGTATCCAGTTGGTGTAAGGCTTTACGCGAGCTTCTTTATAATCTGTGATAAAAAAGACTTCATCAAATTCGCGTGTGTCCAGTGCCTGGGCGATAGGCCCCACACCTACATCTTGTCCTTCAGAGGCTTGCAAGTCTGTGTTGCCTATCCAGCATATTAAAATTCGTTTCATGATCTTTTAGGGTATGAGTGGGATTTCAAAAAAATTAGCTAACATTTGTTGTTCTTATTTCCCAGCCGGGCTTGCTGGAGACTGGATTGCGGCTAAAACCATGCCGCAATGACAACCAAACCTTTTGGTTTAAGTTAATAAATAGACTTATTTGAAAGACCAATGAGAATACAAATGGTTCAACTGAACAATAGCTTTAAATAAAACAGGGGATTGGTAAGTTGTTTTTTGGGGACGGCATTGGCCATCATGCCGCAGATTAGATCGCGGACTTTGTCGTTGTGTGCGGCTTTTTGAATTGTAAAATTGAGGAGGGGACGCCAATGCCCCAATTTTTGCATTCGCGTGCTCGTCGCCAATTCATCGCCTATTGCATCCCATAATCGGTCTTCGTATCGCTTAAAAAAAGCCGCTGAATAATCATCTGCCGCAATGGCTTCCTGCACCATATCCACGGCAAAACGCGCGGAATATAACGCATTGCCAATTCCCTCGCCCGTGAAGGGGTCGATCAATCCCGCGGCATCGCCCAAAAGCAATACGCCATTCCCATAACTTTTCCGGCGGGTGCTTCCCACGGGCAGATTCCATCCCACCGGTTCTTCTGTTGGACGCGCATCTTTGAACCGATAGGCGTAAGGCGAGCGGTTGATTACTTCATTTAACGCTACTTTCAAATCCACACGCCGCTTTTTCAATACGTCGTGACGCATGCCAATGCCCACATTTGCCGTCCCATTTTCCAGTGGAAAAATCCAGAAATAACCCGGCAAGACTTCATCTACAAAATGCAACTCGATTTGATTCCCCAATTCCGCCACATTTTCGTAATAACACCGAATCGCTACGACCCAATGCACAGATTCATGGGTGTACAATCCCGCTTTGCGCGCGACCATTGAATTGAAACCATCGCAACCGAGCACGACGCGGGCCTGTATTTCTCGTTCTCGGCCATCTACCACGCCGCGCACACCTACAATTTGCTCGTTTTCTCGCATCAGGTCTTTAACGGCAAATCCCTCATAACAGGTGTTCGCAACTTTTTTCGCTTCTTGGAAGAGAAAATTATCCAGTACTTCGCGCCGGATCACAAATCCTTCCATTGGCAGTATTTTGCCCGTGGCTCCATCCCGGTGGTCATACCGTCGCAAATCCACACGCGCATCCACGTGATTCGGACTGCCAAATACGACTTCTCGAATGGTCGCACCCGGCAATCGCGCGACCTGATCGAACAAATCGAGTTCGTGCAAAATCGATACGACTTTGCCCGATAGCGCGTCGCCGCAGATTTTATCCCGCGGAAATCGCGCCTTATCTATCAAACAGACATTGAGTCCCGCGCGATGGGCATATAACGCTGCTGTCGCGCCCGCTGGACCCGCGCCAACAATGACCATGTCGTATATCTCAGTCATACACTCTCCACATCCGAATTGCAATTGAAAGTCTCATATATTATCGTTTAGTGCGGATAAGGCTTCGGCATTCCATATAGTAACGCTTTTCGTCGGCGTGTCCAATAGATATGGATTTGCGAGGATACGCGCCGTAGCGAACAATGGACTCGAATACGCTGTTTTTTGAAATGGGAGGCATGTAAAAACCGAGTGCGTCGGGTTTGTTACCCAGGTCGTCAATCACGTCTTCGCCGTGGATGAATCCGACTTCGGCTTCGGTGTCTTCTCGCGTGAACAGGTCGAGCGCGGCTTCCATTGTTTCGGGTATGGTTCTTTGAGATGGGTTTTCAATTACGAGTATGCCGAGGTTTCCCGCGGCGCGATAGGGAAGGCAATGGGTGGATGCCGATGATAGGGCTTTGGTGCGCTGATGTTGTACGTCGGGTGATGAGACTTTTTCCAGATGCGCGTGGGTGCCTGATGTATTGAGCAATGCGACGAGGGTGTTGCATGCGGTGTGTGGATCAACGCGGGTGATCAGCCTGTGGATTGGCTCTATATCTATCGCGTCGTCGTGCAGGTTGATCAATTCGACCATGGCATGTCTGGCTGGGTGTCGCGTTGTGCGTTGTCTGTCATTGAGTGTTGATTTAATTTTTTTCCATGCTTTTTGTGCGGCGGCAAATGAGTGGTTGCCATCGCCCATGGCGTAGAGGAGTATTTCGTTTTTGACACCGTACTTTTGATGGATGTAATCGGGTTCAATGCGTTTGGCGAGTTTTTGGGCAATGCACGCAATGTCTTTTTTATTCTCGATTAAATAATATTTAAGTTGTCCTCCATTCATCATGAGGTCAAAATCGACGATGTTTGGATAGTCTTCTTCAAAGAGAGGTTCGATAATTTCTTTTTTGGGATCGTCGATGAGTACTAAAATATGCGGCGATTCGAGGGAGGCATTGCCCCGAACTTCGAAACGCGCTTCGAGATTTTTGGGATAGGTCCCTTCGGTTGTGCGGATGAGGGTTTTGGACTGGCTGCGGCTGTCGTAATGCTCGAGATCGAGGGTGACGACGAGTCCTTTGCGCGATTTTCCCGAGGGGAGGATGCGATTGACGAGCAAAAAGCCTTCGATTTCGTCTCGGAAGATGCCATCGGTGACAAAGCGTTTCATGTTGTTGTGAACGCGGGCAATGCGTTCTTCGTGTTCATCGTCGTAGAGATAGACTTCGGGATAGATGAGGTCCAGGGTTGAGGGCGTGTCTCCCACGAGGCTTTTGACTTCTTCCCAATACGATATGTCGTGTACATACTGGTCACAGGCTATGACTGCCCATTTGCTACAGTCGATTTCGGGGTTTGGGAGCAAAATTTTGGGTACGCCGAGCGCGATGTTGTCAAAAAACATGGTGTTTTCCTCTGCAAAAGATCGATTCATTTTCATCAAACAGAGACAATTTAATGCTTTATCTCACAGTCTGCAAACACATACACTTTGAAAGGAGAAATTTATGGCGCGAAGACCCAATGTGTTGTGGCTGATGTCGGATCAGCACAATGCCAATTGCGCGGGATTTGCCGCGCATCCAAATGTCGAGACCCCAAATATGGACCGCATTGCGGATGAGGGGGTGGTGTTTACACGAGCTTTTTGCAATAATCCGATTTGTTCGCCGTCGCGGATTTGTTTTATGACCGGGCAGTATTGCCACACGCATCGGATGTTCGGCAATGATCATTCGGAGATTCCCGAAGCGAATTCCAACACGCTGGCGTGTCAGTTTCGGAGACACGGGTATCAGACGGCTGTGATTGGCAAGGCGCACATGGTTCGGCGCTGGGATGAAGATGGTTTTGAGCGCATCCGATATACGGATTTGTGCGATGCGACGCATTTGGATCCAACCGAGACGCACTATTTCAAGTATCTGGAAGATCTGGGGTTATCGGATTTTTACGAAGAAGGCTCGGCCAGACCTGGGCAGGAATATACGATGGATGGCAGTGCGCCGGCCAAATTGCCATATCGACATTCAATTGAGCATTATACGGGCAATGAATCGCTGGCGTTTTTGAAGGAGCGGGACGATGATCGACCGTTTTTTCTCCACATGAGTTTTCAAAGACCACACGCACCGATCGCACCTGCGGCAGAGCATTTTGATATGTACGATCCCGATGAGATGGTGTTGCCCAATAGTGCGGTTGATTATTTTGAGCGTCGTTTTGCCGGCAAGCCCGAGTTTATGCAAAAGCGTTTGGCCGATGGGTGTGGGTATCCACTGGCCGATCCAAATCCCGATCGCTTGAAGCGTTGTTTGGCGAGTTATTACGCGCTGATTACGGCGATTGATTCCGAGATTGGTCGGGTGCTGGATTATTTGGATGAGGTGGGGGAGTTGGAGAATACCGTGGTGTTGTATTGCGCGGATCACGGGGATTTTGCAGGTGATCACGGGTTGTTTCACAAGAATTTTGGGATTTACGATTCGATTCACCGCATTCCTTTTGTATTGCGTTATCCGGGTGGACCCTCAGGCGCGACATGTGATGCGATTGTCGAATCGGTCGATTGGTATCCCACACTGTGTCGGCTCTGCGATATTCCCATTCCCGATGGGCGCGATGGGCGCGATTTGGTTCCCGTTGTGAATGGCAAGGCAGATGGCAAAGACGCGGCGTTTTGCGAGTGGGATTGGGGCAACCCCGGGGGTAAAGTGTCGGCGATTCGCACGCGAGATTTTCGGCTGGTGTTTTACGGGAGCCTGGATGAGGGAGAGTTGTACGATCACCGCAATGATCCGGGTGAGATCGCAAATGTTTGGGCCGATCCAGCGTATGCAGATGTGCGTTTTGATTTGCTCGCACAATTGATGCGGTTCACGTTGCAATATCGAACTGATACGGGGCGGTCGAGTCACGAAAGAGGTTTAAACAAGCGGTTTGCGCCGACAAATCTGGTTCACAAGGGCAGGCGGTATTGGCGCGATTTGAAAGAGGCATATACCAAACAAACAGTTTGGCCGCCAGAATGATTAACGCCTTGTGATGGCGAGAACAACGATCAGACCGATAAAGAGACCGGGGATGACTGCGAAGCCCGCTTTTAGGCCAGCGCTGTCTCCGATGACGCCCATGATCCAGGGGATGAGGCCAAATCCGGCAATGCCAAAACAGGCGAGTACGACAAAGAGCATGGTGGTGTCAAAGGACAGGTGTTCTGTGGCTTCGGCGAGTATGGTGGGCCAAAAGCAGGCGGTTGCAAATCCGGCGAAAAGGAGCAGGATATAAAATCCGATCAGGTTTTCGGAGAAGGGAATGCCGCTACTGACGATGACACCGAGGATGGCGGAACCGAGCATCAGGGTTTTCAGGCGGATCATCTGAGACAATTTTGCGGAAAGCAAGCGGCCCAGTGCCATTGTGGTCGCAAAGACGACGACTGCGATTGCGCCGGCGCGGGGCATGTCTTGCAGGTAGATTTCCACATAACTGCGGCTCCAGAATATGAATGCCGCTTCGACACCTGCGCCCAAGAATATGGCGATGGCAAAGAGCCAGAATTTGGGCGTTTTGAGAATTTGTACAATCAGGTGTTTGGATGATTGCTGATCTGCTATGGGTCTGGGAAAACGCGATAGGTGGAATAAGATGCCCATGAAAAGCGCGCCCGCTGCGGCAATGCGGAATACGAGCCGCCAGGAATATCCGAGGGTCAGAAGTTCACCAAAGAGGAGTGCGGAGATCATGACGCCGATGGGATAAAAGGCGTTGGTGATGTTGAGGTATTTGCCCGAGTCTTTGGGATGAATGTCCATGATCAGGGGATTGATGAGGGCTTCGGTGAATCCACCGCCAATGCCAGTGACCATGAGGGATAGGATGAGCATGGGGTAGCTGTCGGCATAGCTGATCATGAGAAGGCCGATGGCGAGGAGATATTGCCCCCAGGTGACAAAATGTTTTTTGCCCCATTTGCGTGCGAGGATGCCGGACAGGATTAAGACGACGAGCAAAAGACATGTTCGCGCGGTTTCCAGACCGCCGCTTTCAGAGAGGGAGATGGACAGGGTTCTGGATATTTCGGGCAGGCATATTGGGGTGACAACACCGCTGGTGGCAAACATCATAAACCCGCCCCAGCAGGCCAAATCGAGTCTGGTGAGTTCGGTTTGTTTACTCAAGATAATCCATTTCGGGGCGCAATTCCCAGCGGATCGTATCTGCGGGTTTTGTGTGGCGTGCCCAGGTCGCGAGGATGCGGGTGTCTTTGTTTCGGGCGGAGATTTCAGATGCGATGGCGTCGGGGTTCCAGCCGTCGAGGATGCGGGCGGTGAAATTTTTGATCAGGCTTTGACAGGACGGGTCGTTTGCACGGTCGCGCAATTCGTTGGGGTCTTCTTTCAGGTTGAAGAGCTGACAGGGCTGATTGTGGTAGTAATTGAATTTCCATTCGTCCTGCCGGATCATGCGCTGGTACACGCCTTCGGCCGAAAAGGGTCCGCCGCCGCCTGCGCTGTCCTGACAAAATTCGGAGAAGGCGAGGTTGTCCCAGGATGTGTTTTCGCTGCGCATCAAGGGCAGGAGCGACCGTCCGCGAGAATGGGGGAGTTCGGGGCATTGCAGGGCGTCGATCATGGTGGCGTTGAGATCGAGAGAAGAGATGACGTTGTCAAAGTGTTTGCCTTCGGGCAAGTGACCGGGCCAGGAGAGAATGGCGGGTACTTTGGCGGAGTGTTCGTAGAAGGTTTGTTTCCACCACAGGCCGTGTTCGCCGGCTTGTTCGCCGTGGTCTGACATGTAAATGATGAGGGTGTTTTCGAGCAATTCGTTTTGGCGGAGGGCTGTGAGGATTTGTCCGATCATGTGATCCATGCGATCCACAAGTGCCCAGTATGCCGTGCGCGCGCGGTGGATTTCGGCTTCTGTGACGGTTGCAATGCCGCAGCGTTCGCGCCAGTATTTGATGTGGGGATGCAGGTCGTCTGAGAAGGGGACAGAGATGGCGGGGGGTGGTACGCGGCCGTCGTAGCGGTTGTAGTCGGCGCGGCGCGCGACAAATGGCTGGTGGGGCAGCATAAAGCCCACGGTTAGAGAGAAGGGTTCTGCGGGTTGTCCGGCGCGTTTTTTGACGCCCAGGCGGTCGAGGTATGCAACGGTTGCTGCGGTTACGTCTTCGTCGTGTACCTGATACGCACTTTGCCCAATACCCGATTTCGTCAGGCTGACGCGGGCAGGACCTGCTGTGCCTGAGAGCATCCCGTGGTTGACGCCGCCGCCACCGGAATGATTGGGTCCGTGATCGCCTACGAGGCGCTGGGCATATCCGTGTAGCTGATCTGGCCCATTGGAATGCATGCGTCCGACAAGTACGGGGTCATAGCCTCCCGCGCCCATTGCATGGGCAAATGTGGGAATGCTCGAGTTGAGTATGTGCCCGTTTGTCCACACTTCGTTTTCAAAGGGATAGCGCCCCGATAACATGGACATGCGCGAGGGTACGCATATCGGTGAGGGGCAGTAGCAGTTTTCAAATACAACGCCATTTGCCGCGAGGCTGTCGAGATGGGGGGTTTGAACGACTTTGTCGCCATAACAGCCCGTCACATAAGGGTCGTGCTGGTCAGAGTGGATGTAGAGCAGATTGGGTTTTGAATGTGCCATTGTGTGTTCTATTTTTTTCTTATTGCCGACTACTCGAAATCGGGTAAAGGGTTAGTCTCGCTTTCCTCCCCGCGCCTTCATCGGCAACGATTAGTGTGCCGTCCGCAGCGAAGGTAATACCTTCAACCTGACGATGCCATTGGGCAGGAAACTCTCTGACTGCAACGACCTGACCACCTGGCGTAATTTCCGCAATAGCCCCCTGACGAGCAGCTACGACAAAGTAATTTCCCGACACAGGGTGTCGCTCAATTCCGGAAGGCTGAAATTTCTTTCCCTTGATGTGCCGAGAGAATTCAACGACAGGTATTATAGCATGTGCATCTTTAATTAGCTGTTTCTCGTCAATTGACCAATGATATACTGCCAACTTTCCCTCCATGTCTGCACTGCGAGCGTCCTTGCACATCAGTAAGAGTGCCCGCTGGCTCTCGTCATACGCCAGGCCCTCTATTTCGCAATCTCTGCCGACCCCAGTCGTATAGACATTAAAGAGAACGGACTCGCCAGCAGTTCCCTCACGACACTCGTATAGTCGCCCTGAACTTGTGACCAAATAGATCTGGTCGTCAATTGGTGCAATGCCCTCAAAATCACTGGCAACTGGATTCCTCAGGTCCGATAGTTGGAATGATTTTACGATTGACCCCTTCTGATAATCGATCTCGAAAATGACCCCTTTTTCATCATTGTGCGCCAGGAGTCGGTTGTCTCTGGTCATTGCCAAACCGGAGATCTCCTCAAGATGCATGGGTAGCTTCCAGTGCGTCGCGGTCGCTTCGTTTAGTGTATAGCTTTCGAGAGATATTTTTCTTTGTAATACCGCCATCGTGTCCGCCAAAGGGAGGACTATCGAAGTATCTGAAAACGAAGTATCTGGATCTGTGTCTGATGGATTTCCACTAAGATCTGAGGATAGATCCTCTTCATAGTCTAATACAGCCATCGTATCCGCCAAAGGGCGGACGATTGAAGTATCTGGAATTGAAACTATGTTTGACGAAATTTCCCTAAAATCTGAAGATGGATCCCCTCCATAGCCCATTGACAACAGGTAGAGAAAAATGCCAAAACCAAGGAAGCCCAGCATAAATTTATCTGTGTGATTCTTCATTTGCAATTATACCGTTATGAGTGTGCCTGCCTGACGTGATTGGAAGGCTTTGAGAATACCGATTACAACCTTCAATTTTAAACTCTTGTCAGCGTTGCGTTTTGGATATGTTTTTTTGTGCTTTTTTCTATATCCCGGATAAGGGAAGACAGATTGACGGATTGTTTTAACGAAACATCATACACAACGATGGCCGTTCCATCCTCTTTCTCGATCACATCTGCTACCTGCCACTGTTTGGTTCCGGATTTCAGGATTTGAGCTGTTGCTTTTTGCGCTGTTTTGACCTTCGTTGTATGTACTTCTATCCGGGCATTATAAGGATTCCCGGTGGTAATGGCCTTTGCTCCAGAGGCCTGGTCCGAGTGATCAGGTGAAACAATTCTCCAGCCGGATAGTACTGGTGGTTGCGCTCCATAATTGGTTTTCCACACGCCCAGTGTTATGGTGACGAAAGCCAGCGATGCGAGGTAGGCCACAGTCGTAAGCTGGGTACCGGCCGCCAGCCCTATCCCGATGACCATAAACAGATACACGGCATCCATGGTCTCTTTGAGTGAGGTCCGAAAGCTGACGGCGGCCACGATACCCGCCAGGCTGAACGCAAGGGCAAGACTACCCTTAACCAAAAAAACAACCAGCGAGATGGCGACAGGTATCACGAGCAGAGTGTGTACAAAGGTTTGACTGTAGTTCTTAGGCGGATGCGTCCAGGCATATACCCAGGTAAGTGGGAGGGTAACCCCGAAGGCCAGTACCAAAGCGACCACAACTGGAATCGTGTGTGCCGGATCGGCAAGTCGGTTTATCCCTTCTTTGATGTTTCCAAGTGGAATGGCCGCATCGGTCCCGGAGCCAAGGGATTTTCCTACGAATATGCGTTCACGCTCTTCGGCAACGTAATGGAGGATTTCGGGGAAGATGTGAAAAATCGCATTGAGAATCAAAAGCCATGTGATATAGTAAATGGCGAGACGTATGATAATGTTGTTGAGCATAGCATCCTCCTTTATTATCTAAAACATAAAACCAGCGCGCAGATATACGCCCGTCAAGTCATCGCCTTTTACGACTGCCACGCTCAAGGTCTGTTGGCGCTGGAGGAAAGACAGCCAGAATCCACCACCGATACTGGTGTGCCATTTATCAGCATTGTCAGGATCTTTGTCATAAATCACCCGTCCGGCATCAGCCGCACCGAACACGCCCAACTCTCCCGACACCAAAAGCTTGATTTTGGTCAGAACCAGCCGCAGTTCGGAATTTCCATATATCGAGGTATCTCCAGCGAACCGGTTTTTCCGGAAACCACGCAAATTGCCACTGAATATGCCACTACCGACAAAACCGGACCCGCCCAGAAAGGCACTTTCGTGGAAGGGAAAGGTCCCCCACACCTTCTTGCCACCCGCTCTTAAGGCAAGGGTCGGGGTAGTCGGAATAGGGGCAGTCAAGTAAGTACTGGCTGCCCCATCTATACTGCCAAAGGTCGATTGCACATTCCAGACTTCCGGATAGATGGCTCCGGCAAACCTGACCCAAATCCCACGAGTGGGATACCCTAAACTGTTACGCGTGTCGTAACTGATTTCACCCAGTGCGCCTACCTGACCGAAGGAACCCGTACCGTAAAGTGGAGAATCGAGCGAACCGATAAATTTTTCCCTATTGGAACTGAGTGGTGTGTTTGAATACTTGATAATCGGCCCAAAGTCAATGGTTAATTTCGAGCGGAGCGACCCCATACCAACATGAGGCATATCTCCTTCCTGTTCTCCCGCTCGAAACTCGAGGGCCGGTGCGAAAACGAAATGATTTTGTTCCACCTTATAAAAGGAAGACGGACGCGGAATCTCCGTTCTGTTACCGAATCCGTTGAACCGGATTGTCTGGATTCCGGAGTACTCTAAGTAGATTTTTGCGTCGAGGTCGCGCATTAGTTGGCGAAAGTTTCCGGTATAGGAAGCAAAAGGCTTGATTCCCTTGAGATCATTGTCTTTCGCCAGCCCGACCTTAAAAAAATGTTGCGAAGAGAAAGGGTCTTTTCGATAGCCGAAATGCTGCCGATGGTAGGTCGCCCCCACGAATATATCCATATCTGGATTTACCCTGAGAATCGGAGCAGTAATAGCCTGCATGCCCCAGTCCAGTGCATACCTTGCACGGAGAATCCGTGCGGGAGGACGCTTGTAGGGTCTCTCGTCGATTTTTGCTCCCTTGCCTTTGGCGAACCGATTTTTTCCACGAGAATCATAAAACCGGGTCTTTGATGCATCGGATGAGTTTGTGAGCGTGTCATCTCCACCGCCGCCATCAATGCGAACGACAATCTGTCCCTTTGTTCCCGATATTTCCGCACGGTCATCCCCGCCCCGAAGATATATTCGGACTGCCCGGGTTTCCTGGGGGTGGAACGTCCTCTGGAAATAGGGCGTCTTTCTTTCTTCACCAGTGCCTTCTATCAGACCGATACGGACTGCGAGATCACCGCTCGGCATGTGTTCACACTGGACGTACTCGTCCTTATCGGTCGCCTGGATTTCGATCTGGCGAGTAATCAATTCATAGTATCTGCTGACAAATTCTGGCAATGCGTCCCGCCTCGATTTGAGGGCTTCTGTAAGAGCTTCCCCAATCATCTTGTAATACGGTGGTGGGAGCTTCCGCACGGCATCCTCAATGACCGAATCTGGCAGGTCCCTGCGAAACACTGTTACTACCGAATCCCACGCGGTCTTATCGAGTTCGACCAGAAATTCGCGGTCCATCTCCCAACCAGTAGTGGATAGGCCAACCAAACTCGGATACTTGTCTCCGAACTCGATTTGCCTGGGGAGCCTTTTGCGCGCCACTGCCATAGCAAATCCCTTGAAGCCGATAAAAGCCTGGTCGCGGTCCTCGGGTATTGTAAGATAGGTATGACAATCGCCATCGGGAAATCGCGCCCATCTCCACTGACCGTAATGGCGGTCCTTGTCACCGATGAGAAAATCCATCAGTTTCGCTTTTAGATAGGCTCGGGCATTGACGCGGTTGCAAGGACTTTCTTCAAGGTGTTCCCACAGCCTCTCGGTTCCGCTGACCTTTCGGGAACCCGCAAAGCCAGGCGTATCGTCCGGCCCTTCAGAAGGGTGTTCTTGCAGCGTTCCGATAAGGCCGGCAAACTCTTCGCGGTATTCTCCCAGCTTCGGATCATCTGGAATGACTACGAGCGTGTGCTTGGAATGGAGGATACCCGTGGCTTCCATCAGCGGATCAGCCACGAGTGCCCCTGTTGGCAGAAGCGCGCTGATCAAGTCCTGAAGGACGTCATCGACAATGGTATCCTTGAGTTCGTCCCATATTCTTTTGGTGGGATCTTTATCCAGGGAGCGGACCGTATATCGGCGACCGTCTTCTCCTGTAAAGTGAAGCGAGATGGACTGTCCGAATCCGCCGGTGCGAAGCGGCGTCAAGCCACCTCCTACGCTGTCGAGGTCGAGGACCGCAACCTCGATAGGGGTGGTCCAGAGGTCCCGGTAATTGCTGCCGTAGAACCAGCGTTTGAACCCGCCAGCCCGGAATCTTTCCCCTGGAATCACCATGTGGGTCCTGGCACCCTGCGGAGGAATAGATCGGTGAATCCTGTATCCTGGAGCAGGGGAATCCTCATCAGGTGTGGATTCTATCGGAACAGAAAAAGCGAACACCAATAAGAGTACAATAGCGTTCCCTTTGGAAAATATCATGTTTGTCCCTTCGTTTCAGGGTGATTTGGATAACCTGACGCTGGACGGATGGATCAAAAATTTTCTAACGCATCAAAACGCATATCCGACTGAGGTATAAATCTGGATATCTTTTTTTTCTGTGCTCACAATATCAATGCGAATGGGGCCTAAAAACGTTGTGCTGATATAACCACCAATACCAAAACCGTGGATACGGGTATTTGACCGATTCGGATTGTTGTACAGACCGCCCTGATAGAAAATTCCGACAGCACTGAGCGGTATGGATCCCCAAAATTTCTTGTGGCTCCAAATAGAAATGCCCGCCGATACGAACCTGGGAACTCTCAGTTCGTCGCGTTTGAGACCGACAACGCGCAATGCTGCGTTACTAAAGTGTCCTGCACCACCTAATGCGAAGTGTTCATAAATCGGTGCAGACTGTGTCATATAGCCTCCCTGAGACCAGAGGCCCACACTCAATTGCGGATGGGGACTGGCGAAGTACGCGAGTTTTGTTTGCACCTGCTTATGTGAAAATGTCCGATGAACCCATTTTGCTTGCGTTTGAAAATAGACGCCGTGTCTTGTCAAAAACGCATCGTCTCGGGTGTCAATACCTGCAGATAACCAGAAGCCGGGTAGATATTTAGACGCATTGCCTATTGAACGATCCGCATCGCGAATGCGGACATGCTCAACTTGATATCCCACTTTGAAACCTCCCCAACTGTGGAACAAAACCTGTATGCCCAATCGCGTGCGAAAACGTTTCTCATTATACGTGTCCTGGCGTTGCCCATTTTGAAAATACAACCGTTCTTGATTCCAACCTTGAATCTCTCCGAGGAAACCCAGGGCCTTAGATGAGCGAAAAATTAAATTCATTTCAGCAAAATTCAAATTGCCCAACAGGCCGCGAAAATAAAACTCTGATACGCGGCCATAAGCATTTTGATGTGTAAACTCGCACAGTGCCGAAACCCGAAAATCATTGTCGTAATGAAGTCCTATTTTCAATTCACTGGGGGGGTTTTCAAGCACCTGAAAAACCAATTCGGTATAGTCTTCATGATAGACAATTTGGTAATCCACCGTTTGAAACAATCCGGTCGCATGGAACCGGCCAGATTCGCGTTCCAGTTCCCGAAACGATATAGGCTTATTGATGAACTTTTCCAACTGCGATGTAAATGCCTTTTGTGAGTAGCGCTCTAAACCCTCAATCCGAACCCGGTCAATCACAATATCCGATGGTATATTCGCCCAGGTTCTAAGATCAAACTCATCTGGCAATATCGACGATCTTGACTTTCCAATGGGCTTTGAAATTCCGAGTGTTTGCAGAGCCTTCCAGATCGCATCCAGATGTTTTTCGGTTTCTTTTTCGCCAATTGGAATCAAGGTATATGACAGATTAAAATCGCCTCCATCAAATTTTTTTAAATCGGGCATTATCAACACATGGGCGCGTTTTCGATTTGCGATTTTTTTTTCTTCAATTCGAAAACTAACGGCTTGATCGATGACGTCGATAATATCTTCAATTTCGTGCTTTTGAGTGCGCAAAGGCGTAGCACAATCCACGGCAATAACAAAATCAGCGCCAGCGTCTAATGCAACATCTACAGGCAGATTATTGACAATGCCGCCATCTACGAGATGGGTTTGTTCTGTACTTATCGGCGCAAATACCCCGGGAACAGAAATACTCGCTCTGATTGCCGTGCCGAGCGAGCCATTTTTAAGCACGACCTGTTCTCCAGATAAAATATCTGTTGCAATTGCGCGAAAAGGCGTTGGAAGCCGATCAAAATCGTTTCGCGCCCGATAAGTTGCGCCAAGGGTCAATTGATTGAGAAAATGCTGGATCTTTTGCCCGGCAAAAATCCCATAAGGAAATTTTAGATCAAATTTATCGAGGCGCAATGCAAGCATCTGACGATCAGCCATTGGTTTGCGATTCAAATTCGACAGATGGCGGTCGGGGCTATTGTTGGTTATTTCCCACCAGTCTGTTTCTACAATAATGCGTTCGACATTATCAACAGAGTATCCGGCAGCGTACAGTCCTCCCACCAGAGCGCCATAACTCACGCCCACAATCAAATCAATGGGTACACCTTCGCGCTCGAGCACGCGCAACACGCCGATATGTGCCCCTCCACGCGCGCCTCCCCCACTGAGCACAAGTGCGACCCGGGGTCTCTGTGTTGCAAAAGAAGGAAGCGTGCTAAACAAGACAAAACCGAAACACAACACAAAAACAAATAGGCTTTGAACTATGCCGCATTTGGTTGCGTATAATTTTATGCCTGTCATTTGATTCCCGGCCTTTGATTGAAACTACTCCTGCCGATCAACCCGTACAATCTGATATAGCCCGACATTCCAAACAAAAAAATAAACCCGAACGTACTTATCTGCCCATCCGGACCTCATGGTCCGAATCTCTATCCCGTAATATTGTCCATCCGGCAAATCGCGTGGTATGGGTATGTGCCCTGACGTATCGAGTTGACGCACAGCACCCTGCGCCTTTCCATCGCGACTCAAAAATTGATAAAAATACCGGGTCTCTGCTTCAGCAGCCAGATTTCCCACAATCGCCAGATCCTCAAAATGCAATCCTCGTCTGTCAATCCAAAAGCGATCCAGCGGATTTATGCGTCGAAACCAGTAATCGCCCACCTTATCGCGGCGTGCAATCAAAAGTTGAATGAGTCTCTCTTCAGCCTTCTTGTCACTCAAATGCCCTATTTTCACAATAGCTGCCAAATCCGCATCGCTAAACGCCATTGCAATTTTTGCCCCCCAGTACCCATCGCGATTTGTACAGGTATAAGAAAGTCAAGTAGAAAAAGTGCCAAATTCGAGCGCGAGCAGGTATTCCTGCCAGATATATCTCAGGGCTTTACACAGGTATGTCATTCAGGGTCAGTGCCCTTAAATTGCTTCATTCAAGCTCCTGAGAAGGCAGGCGAATAGGTCACCGCTTCAGGGTCAAAGCCCGTATGTACAACTTCGTTCTATCCTGCTCATCCCAGGAGCTTAAGCTGCTTTTTTTACTTGAGATACTACCTTTTCCTTTTTGGTGTTGCAGTTTATGTTGAAAGTTTCTTGTTTATTGACCAGCGCGAAGAGGATGCGTAAGAGTTTAGAGCAAAGGGCAATAATGGCTTTTTGTGTGGGTTTTCCTGCCCCTTTAAATCGGTGATAGGCCTCCTTGAAGATGGGATTATGGAAGATGAGAGGAAAGACCGCTGTATAGAGGATGCGTCTAAGTCTTGCGCGTCCCCTTTTGGCGATTCTTCGTGTGCCCTTTTTATATCCTGAAGAGATTTCAAAGAGGTTTAAGCCAGCCAGTTTGATGAGTTGTTCAGGTGCTTGATAAGCCTCAAAGGGGCCTGTTTCGCCGAGTATAGATGCCACACTGATTGGTCCCAGTCCAGGGATTGAGCACATATATCCTGCTTGGGGTATATGTTGTAGGTGTTCGTTCATTTGGGTTTCGATTTCTTGCAGTTGGGTTTTAAGCAGATCCATTAAGCAGAGGGTTTGCATCAGTTCGAGGCAGATACTGTCTATGGCCTGGTTCACGCCAATGGAGGTGGAAGCCGCTTCAAGGACGGCCTGTGCTTTGGCTTTGGAGAGGCGACGATTTGATGCCTTTTGGATCAGGAGAGTAAGTTCATCAATGCCAAGGGCTTGTATCTGCAAAGGCGTAGGTGCTACGTTGAGGATCTGTTGTGCGGTTTTGCCTGTTATATCGCTGAAGAGGGACACAAACTCAGGAAAGAGGACATCCAGGATACGATGAAGCACGTTTTTAGCCGCTGTGATTTGATCTTTCTTTTCATAGCGCATCGCTGTCAAGGCACGCAAATCGGCATAGACCCCTTCAGGCAGATAGGCCCTGTGAGACTTGCCCTGGCGTACCAGTTCAGCGATGACACCAGCATCCTTGTCGTCTGTTTTTAAGGGACTGTTGTCCCCCATCTCTTTCGACCAGCGCACATGGGAAGGCTGAATCAGGACGAAGGGCTGTTTATGAGCCCGCAGAAAGTAGGCCAACGGCAACCAATAATGTCCAGTAGGTTCCATACCAATCAGGGTTGCCGCACACTGATGGTGCTTTTCAACCTGTCGGATTTTGTCGAGCAATGACATAAAGGACATACCTTCATTGTAGAGTTTGAATGCGGCGATCTGCCTGCCTTCTAACATCATCTTGACGAAGTGAACCGATTTACCGATATCAATGCCAACGATCAAGGTGTTGGGTTCTACATACTCGATTTGCTTGTGATGCTTGGCCATGGTTGCCTCCTCGAAGAAGATAATTAAATGGTTTTTTTGCAATCTTCGAATTTGGCAACTATGGCCTGTTTACTCAACTTTTTTCTTTACCCTTTATTATAGCAATCACCGCTGAAAAGCCGGATTGGGATAATTGGTAACCCACCGTCTGGGCGAAAATACATCGCTCTCCAAATAACCAATTGATGGAAAATGTATGGGCTTTGCATCTTCCCACGCCTTTCGATACAGCCCCAGACCCAAAACTGATGGAACAATATAGCGAAAATCGACAAAATACTCATTTCCTGACCTGGGCGTGTGAGGCCGCACCGAACTACTACCCAAAGTCGCGTCCATATTGATCAAATAATGTTTGATATATTGACGTCCCTGTTCATCAGTCACAAACATATTCAGGGTGTTGGCTGCACGTCTATCTACATCATTGATCCACGAAGAGATCGCTCGCAACCCTCGTAACTCCCTCCGATGCTGGTGTTTCACGCGATCATTGGGATCGTCTTTCCGCCGACCGTGAAAATCAAAAACACCGAGAGGAATACCCGTTAATCTCTTGCTTGCCAGGCACCGGATATGCCCCTTAGCTTGCTTTTCAATAGAAGACAGTATATTTTGCAAGTCTGCATCTGTCATGGACCTGCGCCTTCCCTCACCATCAACCACCTCCGCCTCAGAACCGATGGTAAGCCACTCTGGCCGAAAAAAAACAACGGAATTTTGCGGTACGTGATAGCCCGCGGCATACAGAATTTTTGTCGATACAACCTCGGCAGTTGTCGCCAGTTCCTCATAACCTTTGGTATCAAACTTCAAAAAATAAACATCCTCTTTTGCGTCCTGAATTGTAAACTCAGGCGCCTGGCTCTCAAAATTTCCCGATATAATCTCCCATGAACCGCTCGTATCTGGATGCGCGTGCCCCGGCCCTTTGGCCAATACCACTGCATCCATCCGCACAAGAAAATGCCGATTCGTGTACCACGATGAATTGGGTACTTCATCCAGCACATTGATATTATCTGCCTGACGAGTTGGCGCAATATTCAGAATATTTCCGACCCGCCGCGCACTCCATCCCAAATCCAGTTTCTTAGTCATTGGATAAACAAAAGAGTGATCGACCATGTCCCATATCAGATTCCTTTTAATTACTTTGGGTTGAGCAACACTGCGATTATCGGGATCAAACCACTTGATTGGCGCAGTTGATAAATGGCGGTCGATCGCTTCAACCTCGGCAGCAACACAGGCCATAAGCACCCATACCCACAATTTATTTAAATCCTTTTTCATAAAGAATGTCTTCCCCGCGTCTTCTAAAATGCCTGACTCATCGTAAATCCGATGAGGAAGCACTCGGCAGTACTATGCCCAATTTTGATTTTGCCGAGCAAATTGACCTCCGTTCGAAATGCAATGCCACCGCCCCACGAAGAATGGAACCCTCCCCACCTCAAATCGCCAAAATGGTCGAAAATTTGCCCTTCATCCCAAAATAAAAACACATTCGAATAATCCCATATTGGATATCGGTACTCCACATTAAATTGCAATGCTCCCTGTCCGCGAAAATAACCGCGTGTGTATCCGCGCGCCGATTCATTGCCACCCAATTGAATCAACTCGGTATAAGGGACAAATCCATCCCCAATTGACCGCATTTTATCCATCCGTGCGTGCAGAACCAGAATTCGGTTCTTCCAGAACAGCGTGATATAACGGGCAGCTTCTGCGCGTATCTTGTAGAACGCAATGCGATCAGGACCTGTCACCCAGTCACTTTCTAAGGTAGTAAATCCACCGCGTTCGGGATATCCAATATCTCTTGCAAAATAAAACTGATCTCCAAATTGTGTAACTATCCTGCCTGGAAATCGATAATTGGGTGGATGAGAAAGCTGGCGAACTGGTTTTTTATAATCGCGGTCATCATACATCACCTGAAGTCCAAAGCGATAAAATTTGAATTTTGTGCCCAACCTCTTAAGCAGACGAGCCTGTGGTGATGATCCCGGGTCGGAAAGCGGCTGCAATCCACCCAATACAGGCATAAAATCGCGCTGCGAAAACCCGAGCCTGCCCACTATTTTAAACTGCGGCGCAAAAGATGCGATCTCATTCGTTTTCAAACGCCATTCAACAGAGGTCTCAACATCAACTTTTTTGAGTTCAAAAAGCCTCGATTCGTCATCTATTGCGCCGTTTATATTGGCATTTCTATTTTTGGTTTGCAAATATCCACCCTGAATTTCCCAAATAAGCCCCGTGTCCAATAGATTGGGATCAATATACAGACCTTCGCAAAATTGCCCCTGCTCGCCCGAATAGATATAGTGTGCAGTCAATGCGTTCTTACGCCCCAGGATATTGGTGTAAAAAAGACGCACCCCGACCCCTGTACCCGTTTCCCCTCCCAATTGCCCGTGCGGGAAAAGACCAAATGTACCCGTTTTATTGGTGAAAAATTTATAGTAGCGAACCCATAGTTTGGCATACTCTACTTGAATAGCGAATTTCTCCAAAGGAGAGATCATCGTTAGCAAGATATACCGGGGGGATCGCAAGAGATATTTCACTTTTGAAGCTTTTGTAACATAGACATCCGTACTGTCGGTAACTCTGGCTTGCGATATATCGTAGGGATCGTGTTTGTAAAGACTGTCAGTGTGCGTCACCGAAGTTGAGGTATGCGCGTCTTTGGGGGTGCAAAACAAAAAGACAAAGACACACAAAGGAAAAAAAAATAAAAATGAGCGCATCAACCGATTCTCAAAAAATTATCAATTTATATAACTCAAGTTATGTGACATAAAGTAGAAATACTATACAAAAATACAGAGATCAACCCCCTTGTTGGTGACCACCTGTACCCGCTCAGGCATCCTCCTTTGTATCAAACTGCTAGCAATTTCAGACTGCGACTTTGCCAAATAGAGAGCGCAAATCATAGCGCATATTCTCTATCATCCTTCTTTACCAAAGGCATCCACAAAGATCAGAAAATCGCTAATACCAATGCTGCCATCGCCATCCAGATCATACTGCGCATCATACCCCGCATCGCCTTGACGTAACCCGAAATGATCTACAAATAGCAAAAAATCGGGAATATCAACAATGCCATCGCCATTGAAATCGGTCGGTGCTTGCGCTACCGGTGTTTCGGTCGTGGACCCGGTGGACGGCATGTCGTAGGCGTATAGCTTCCTATCAAATTTGTCCCCTACCCACATGGTTGTCCCGTCCGACCAGATGCCCTCTGGCCAGGTATTTCCGTTGCCGCGCAGGGAGTAGAAGTCTTTGGCTGCATCCCGGGTTCTGGAGGTCAGGTTGTATGCGTATAACTTATCGTCAAATCTGTCCGCGACCCACATGGTCGTTCCATCCGACCAGATCCCCCGTGGATGACGGTTTCCAGCAGCACGCAGGGAATTGAAATCCTTGTCAGAATCCCGTGCTCTGGAGTTCATGTTGTAGGCATATATCTTATGGTCAAAGATGTCTGATACCCACATGGTCGTTCCATCCGACCAGATACCCCCTGGATGACGGTTTCCAGCGGCACGCAGGGAATTGGAATCCTTGCCAGAATCCCGTGCTCTGGAGTTCATGTCGTAGGCATAAATTTTCTTGTCGAAAGAGTCCGCGACCCACATGGTTGTCCCGTTCGACCAGATACCCTCAGGCCCACGGTTTCCGGCGGCACGCAAGGCGTTGAAGTCTTTGGCTGCATCCCGGGTTCTGGAGGTCAGGTTGTATGCGTATAACTTATCGTCAAATCTGTCCGCGACCCACATGGTCGTTCCATCCGACCAGATGTTTGTAGGGTGGTCGTTTCTCGCCGCATCCAGCATATTGAAATCTTTATCGGAGTCCCGGTCACAACACACGGCTATGGACGTGAGTTCCCACTGGCGTACCTTGCCGTCCTCTGCCCCGCTGGCGAGCATGCTGCCATCGGGACTGAAGGCGATGCTCCAGACGGGAGACTCATGCCCCAGCGTGGCCTTGACTTTCCAGGTGAGGGGGTCCCACAAACGCGCCGTGCCATCTGCACTGCCACTGGCGAACAGGCTGTCACCGGGACTGAAGGCAACGCTCAGGACAGGAGACTTGTGATCGAGCGTGGTCAGGTGTTCTCCGTCGAGGGGATTCCATAGGCGCACCGTGCCGTCCGCACTTCCGCTGGCGAGCATGCTGCCATCGATACTGAAGGTTACGCTCCTGACGGTCCCTGTATGTCCGGTGAGTGTTCGCTGGTGCGCGCCGGTTTCGGCATTCCAAAGACGAATGGTTCCATCTGCGCTCCCACTGGCGAGCATGCTGCCGTCGAGGCGGAAGGCAATACTCGAGACACTGTCCGCATGGCCGGTAAGTGTTCGCTGGTGCGCGCCGGTTTCGGCATTCCAAAGACGAATGGTTCCATCTGCGCTCCCACTGGCCAACACATTGTGATCAACAGGACTAAAGACCGTGCTCAGGACAGCGGCGGTATGCCCTGTGAGCGTGGTTTTGAGTTGTCCTGTGTCGGAGAACCACAAGTGCAGGTTGCCGTTCTCGGTCCCACTGGCCAGCGTACAGTTATTGATGGGACAGAAGGCTGTGCTCCAGACGGGAGACTGATGCAGCAGGGTGACTCTGATTAGCCCAGTGGGATCCCACAAGAGAACTGTGAAGTCGCAACTGCCACTGGCCAGTGTCGCTCCATCCGGGCTGAAGACCGTGCTCAAGACACAATCTGTATGCCCGACATGTGTGAGCGCGAGACTGACGGCGAGATCGGCAACTCCAACGGCGAGATCGGTCACCCCGACGGCGAGGTTGACCACCCCGACGGTGACATTGCCAATGCCTTCGACAATATCTACGAAAATATCGAGAAGATCATCAAAGAACCCATAGCTCATACCTGGAAAGCCGCATATCGCCAGCATCACGACGAGAATCGACACAATGACTTTTCGATTGAAAATTGTGTTTTTCATTGCTGTCTCCTTGAAATTGTAAATGGTGCAGTTATTAAGGGTGATCTATAAGATTTAGCATTGTATCTCAGCACTGGAATTTCATTGATCCTCACGTATCCTCAAGCGCCTGGGTTTCAACTCGATTGGCTTGTACTCATCAATCTCGCCGATGGGTTCTATTATGATGCAGTTAATCGGGACCTGATGCTCAGATGCTATCGCCAATTTAGCAGCGGCAGGAGAGGGTAGCGTGTACGCGTCTGCCTGGCCGACATTGACGATGTAGCCCAGATCGGACAGAGACTGGATCGAGCTCAACGGATCACGCGACGCAGCACGGGGGTGATCGCGTTGCCACTGCGCGTAATCGAACGGCAGGCAGAAATGCACGCTATCGACCAGCGGGGGCGACGCATAGCTGATCGATAAGAATTAACTTTGCATGGTCTGTTGCCTGCTCAAGCTGTCGCAGAGTCGGGAAAAGGATTTCCCTCCTACAACTCGCTTACTGTGGGAGCGGCATCCCTGCCGCGATTACCCAGTTTCGAGAACCTAATGCAAGATTTCTATATCTGATTAATATAAATAGGCGGATACAGAGATAGGTCAATTCTATGTCCCTTCCTGACCAAAGGCGTTGGCAAAGATCAGAAAATCACCAAATCCGATGCTGCCATCGCCATCCAGATCATACCGCGCATCATACCCCGCATCGCCACGACTTAATCCGAACTGTTCGACAAACAGTAAGAAGTCAGCCAAATCGGTTTGACCGTCGCCATTGAAGTCGGTCACACCCGCTGTGGTGCCTCCGTTGGACGGCATGTTGTAGGCATAGATCTTTTCGTCCCAGTCGTCCGCCACCCACATGGTCGTCCCATCCGACCAGATGCCTTCCGGGCCACCGTTTCCAGCAGATTTCAGTGTATTGAAGTCTTTGTCCGGGACACGCTCTTTAGACATCATGTCATAGGCATACAATTTCTCGTCCCAGTCGTCCGCCACCCACATGGTCGTTCCATCCGACCAGATGCCCGTCGGGTCGTCGTTTCCGGCGGCATCCAGCGTATTAAAGTCCTTGTCCGGCACACGCTCCTTAGACGTCATGTCATAGGCATACAATTTCTCGTCAGAGATGTCCGCCACCCACATGGTCGTTCCATCCGACCAGATGCCTTCCGGGTTGTCGTTTCCAGAAATTTCCAGCGCATTGATGTCTTTGTCGCGGTCCCGGGCCCCGGTCGCCATGTCGTACGCATAAATCTTCTCGAAGAAGGACGGGTCGTCCGCGACATACATGGTCGTTCCGTCCGACCAGATGCCGTCCGGGGCGTCGTTATCGGCGGCATCCAGTGTATTGATGTCTTTTTCCGGAACATGCTCCTTGGATATCATGTCATAGGCATACAATTTCTCGTCGCCGCTTTCGTCCGCCACCCACATGGTCGTTCCGTCCGACCAGATACCGTCAATGCTTCGGTTTCCAGCAGCACGCAGCGTGTTGAAGTCGTCAATGGCCTTCCAGCCGTACGCAGAATCGACGCTCCTGCCCACTGTGATTGTATAGATTTTCTTTATAGTTCCGCTCTGGGACGTAACCCATACATACACGGTGTTCCGACCCTCATCCAGCAAAATCACCTGCACCGAACCACTGGCGGCGGTGTTCTTATCTGTCTCACTCTTACCTATCTCGATGGTTGCGCCTGCATCTGTGGCGGTAGCCGTTATGGAGACCTGTGTTACTGTGTTCGCAACGCCGACATGGTATTCGGTTACATCGCTGTCGAAGCCGACAATGTCCACCGGGCTGGCCGTCAGCCTGCTTAATGTGGCATCCGTCCCTGATTCATTCACAGGGGAGACAGGTTCTTGCCCATAGCCGATACCTTGTGCGAAGGCCGCCAAGACTAAAATCAGTAAGAGAAATTTATAATTCATAGCTGGCGTTTTCATGAGTCTGTTCCTCTGCCCTCGCCCGGTTCCTGCACTAAGCAACAGATAACCATCTCGCTGTTAGATGGGTTGGATACTTCTGCTGCACTGTGGACAGGAGGACACATCAAGTAACTCCTTCTGCGACTTTGCCAAATAGAGAACGCAAATCATAGCGCATATTCTCTATCATCCTTCTTTACCAAAGGCGTTGGCAAAGATCAGAAAATCACCAAACCCGATGGTGCCATCGCCATCCAGATCATACCGCGCGTCATAGCCCGCATCGCCTCGACTTAATCCGAACTGTGCCGCAAATAACAAAAAGTCGGGAAAGCCAATAGTCCCATCGCCATCGAAGTCGGGAGTCGGAGGTCGAGGCGGAGCAGGAGGTTGAGATGTGATATACGGCGACATGTCCCACAGCAGAATCGTGCCATCCAAACTCACACTGGCGAGTATGCTGCCATCTCGGCTAAATGCAACGCTCCAGACTTCCGATAGATGTCCCTCAAGCGTTTGCCCCGGTTGTCCGGTGGTAGTATCCCACAGACGAATGGTGCGGTCCAAACTCCCACTGACGAGTATGTTGTCATCCGGGCTAAACGCAATGCTTCGGACATCATCCGTATGACCTTCGAGTGTCTGCTTGAGTTGTCCAGTAGTGACATTCCACAGGCGAATGATGCCGTCTGCATCCCCACTGGCGAGTGTCTTCCCATCTGAGCTGAACGCGACGCTCCAGACTGCCGACGTATGCCCTTCGAATGCGTTTAAGGGCTGTTCGCTGGTCGTATCCCACAGACGAATGATGCCGTCTGTACTTCCACTGGCCAGCGTGCCATCTGGACTGAATGCGACGCTCCAGACATCCGCCTCAAGCCCTGTAATCCTGTGCAGTAACTCTCCTGTGGTAGCGTTTCGAAAATCAATACAACCAGGAAATTCTCTTCCACCACACCCAGCCGCAAGCATACTGCCATCTCTTGAGAACGCGACCGAATAAATAAAAGGGTCATTTGCGTAGGGATCACTAACGCCACTACCGCCGCCAAGGCCAAAGCCAATGGTGATGCCTCCAAGTCTAATGCCAGTGAGACCGCCGCTGGTGTCACCGAAGCCGAAGCCACCAATGCCGATGCCAATGCCAGAGCCAGGGCTTTGTCCATAGGATCTATTGGGGAGGCTCATCTTGCGCTGTCCCGTGACTGCATCCCACAGACGAATTATTTTTCCCGCCACACTTGCGAGCGTGCTACCATCCGGGCTGAACGCGACGTTCCGGACTGCAGATGCATGCCCTGGAAGCCTCTTCTTGTGCTGTTCTGTATTCGCATCCCACAGATCGATTGTGCCGCCCCAATTGCCACTTGCGATTGTGCCATCCGCGCTGAATGCGACGCTGCGGCCCATCCACGAATGTCCTGTGACCGTGTTCAAGAGCAGTCCCGTAGCATCCCACAGAAGGAGTTCTTCCCCACCTCCACTGGCGAACCTCTTCCCATCCGGGCTAAATGCGACCTTCCGCACAGGCCACGCATGCCCTGTGAGCCTCTGCTTGTGCTGTCCTGTGTCCGCATCCCACAGATCGATATTGCCTCCCCCAAAAAACTTTCCGCCGCCACTGACCAGCGTGCTGCCATCTGGACTAAACGCGACGCTATAATAATAGGTAGGCGCTGAAGAGAAAATATCCCCGCTCTCGGACTTTTCTAAACGTTGCTCTGTGCCTGTGTCCGCATCCCACAAATAAAGATCGCCGCTATGGCCTCGTGAGAGAATCTGAGTGGAACCGACGAGGGTGTTCCCATCCGGGCTGAATGCGACACTCCAGATTCCGCCTGCTGCGCCGAAAGCTTCGATTTTTCTCATGTGCTGTCCCGTGTCCGCATCCCATAGATGGATGATACCACTAAGAAAAGATTTTCCAGCACTGGCGAGCGTGTTGCCATCCGGGCTGAATGCGATACTATTGACAATCTCCGCATTTCCAAACACATCCAGCGCAGTGAGTACTCTCAAGTGTTGTCCTGTAGTGGCATCCCAAAGACGAATTGTACCGCCCTGACTACCGCTGGCAAGTGTGCTGCCATCCGGATTGAACGCGACGCTGCGGACTGCTGACCGATGTCCTGTGAGCGTGTTCAGGTGCTGTCCTGTGGTTGCATCCCACAGATGGATTGTACCGTCCCAACTGCCACCGGCGAGTGTGCTACCATCCGGATTGAACGCGACGCTGCGGATTACAGACGTATGTTCCGTGAGAAGGTCAACTTCGGCACCGGTGAGTGCATTATAGATCCAAACCCCGATGCCACTGCCCACCGCCAGCCGCGCGCCATCATCCGAATACGCGATATCCAATATCCAACCTTTGCCCAGGCGTGCGGTTACGCCGTCGGGTAAATGCCATGTCCAGTAATCACCATCTCTGCTGCGCGGCGTGTCGGGCGTTCCAACAGTAAATATCACAAACTCCTGTCCAGCAGATACCCTGACAGTAGTGTATGTTCCCGGACCGGGACCAAGTGTGAGTGTCCCTTGTGCGCGGCCATTGGCATCGGTTGTTACGTGCTCAACCGTGAGCTGACCACTGAACTGCCCCTCACCAGCGGTGACTGTAAAGGTGACTTGAGTACCTGGTAAGGGATTCCCGTACTGATCTCGTACTTCAACGATCAGGGGATTGGGCAACGCGGCACCGGGTGTGCCTTGCTGGTCATTGCCGGATATTATCATCAACCCCGCAGGTTGTGGCTGAACCGCCTCAGCCACATCCCACAGCTTGACTGTATTATCACTTGATCCGGAAGCGACGATCGTCCCATGGGGCGAAAATGCCACCGAAAGCACCCAAAGAACCTCATCTGTATGGCCTTCAAGTGTGGCGATATTTGTGCCCGTCGCCACGTCCCATAGCTTGACTGTACCATCCTCTGATCCGGAAACGATGGTCGCGCCATCGGGTGAAAATCCCACAGAAGTGACGTTATCCTTATGCCCTTCAAAGGTAACGGTATTTGTGCGCCTCACCACGTCCCATAGCTTGCTCGTGCCATCATTTGATCCAGACACGAGCATCGTCCCATCAGAGGAAAACGCCACAGAATAGACATCATCCGTATGCCCTTTAAGAATGAAGACGTTTCCCGTCGCGACGTCCCACAGTTTAATTGTGCCATCATCTGACGCAGTAGCGAGAGTTTTCCCATCGGGTGAAAACACCACAGATTCGACACCGCCATAAGGCGTCTCTTCAAGTATGAGGGTAGTCTTACGCGTCGCTATATCCCACAGCTTGATCCCATCCCACGATGCGGAAGCGAGAGTTTTCCCATCGGGTGAAAACGCCACAGATTCGAAAAATTTTCCTTCAAGTGTGGCGATATTTGTGCCCGTCGCCACATCCCACAGTTTGATGCTATAAATAGACGCTGTAGCGATGGTTGTGCCATCGTGGGAAAATGCCATAGCGTCAACGCCATAAATATTATCTTCAAGTGTGGCCGTGTTTGTGCTCGTCGCCACGTCCCACAGCACAACCGTGCCGTCATCTGACCCTGATGCAAGCAATGTCCCATGGGGCGAAAACGCCACTGAAGTCACATTACTCGTATGCCCTACAAGGGTATCTTCGGTAAGGCCGTTCCGCAAGAAAAGGACATCAGGTGTTCCAGTGCCCACCGCATTAAACGTCACCAGCAACTCACCCTCAAGGACAGATACTCCAACAAAAGTGTGTGTTCCCGGACCAGGACCAAGGATAAGCGTCCGTTGTGCGCGGCCATTGGCATTGGTCGTTACGTGCTCAACTGTAAACTGTCCGCTGAGCTTTCCTTCACCAGCAGTGACCGTAAAAGTGACCTGTACATCCGGTAGGGGATTGTTGTCCCTGTCTCTCACCTCAACGATCAAGGGGTTGGGCAATGCGGTACCGGGCGTACCTTGCTGGTCATCACCAGAGATTATCACTAACGAGAAAGGACGGGGAACCAGCGATTCCGAGATATCCCACAGCTTGACCGTCTCATCCTCTGACCCTGACGCAAGAATCGTCCCATCCGGTGAAAATGCTACTGAAGTGACGGCATCCGTATGCTCAAAGGTGGCGAAAGAATATTGACCAGCCACATCCCACAGCTTGACCGTATTATCAAATTTTCCTCCTCCGGAAGCAAGAGTGGTCCCATTGGGAGAGAATGCCACTGAAGCGACATCACTCGTATGCCCTCTAAGGGTGGCGATATTTCGTCTCGTCGCCACATCCCACAGCTTGATCGTATTATCAAATCTCGCCCCGCCGGAAGCAAGCATTGTCCCATCGTGGGAGAACGCTACCGAAGCGACATCACTCGTATGTTCTTCAAAGGTGGCGGTATTTCGTCCCGTCGCCACATCCCACAGTTTGACGGTTTCGTCCTCTGACCCGGAAGCGAGCAGTTTTCCGTCGTGGGAAAACGCCACAGAAAGGACCCCCCTCGTGTGTCCTTCAAGGGTGGCGGTATTTGTATGCGTCGCCACATCCCAAAGTCTGACCGTTTCATCTTGATAGCCTCCCGATGAGGCGAGGGTCTTCCCATCGTGGGAAAATGCCACAGAAAGGACTTCACCCGTATGCCCTTCAAGGGTGGCGGTATTTGTATGCGTTGCCACATCCCATAACTTGACTGTTTCATCCTCTGACCCGGAAGCGAGTAGCTTCCCATCGTGGGAAAACGCTACTGAAGTGACATAGTCCGTATGCCCTTCAAGCGTGGCAATATTTCGTCCCGTCGCCACATCCCACAGCTTGATCGTATCATCCTCTGACCCGGAAGCAAGGATTGTGCCATCGGACGAAAATGCCACAGAAGTGACATCACGCCTATGCCCTACAAGGGTGGTCTGGGCAAGGCTGTCCTGCACGAAAAAAAAAGAGAGGATGAGGTTGAACAATAGGATCTTTTGCATGTGAGAAACCTCCTACTCTGAAGGGTGAGTGTCATTGATCCTCACGCTTCTTCAAGCGCTTGGGCTTTAACTCGATAGGCTTGTATTCATCAATCTCGCCGATGGGTTCTATCAGGAGGCAGTTAATCGGGACCTGGTGCTCAGATGCTATCGCCAATTTAGCAGCGGTAGGAGAGGGCAGTGTGTACGCGTCTGCCTGACCGACATTGACGATGTAGCCCAGATCGGATAGAGACTGGATCGTGATCGCGCTCAACGGTTGGCGCATCGCAGCACTGGGAGAAGCGAATCCTTCCATGAGTTCATGGGGGCCGAACACAGACTGCCGCCAATGACCGTCTCGTGTACCCTGTCCCCCTTTCTCATTCTCCACCGGTACCTTCCCATCCGCGTAGTCCGTTCCGCCTGCGTCATTGAACGCTTCAATCGCCTCTGCACCTGCGAAATGCGTATCGGCATCATCCACTTCTACGGGAAAAATAAAAAAGATGTAATCAATCGACGGATTTTTTAACAGGCCGAGGCGTTCCCACACAGTGCCGATCCCCAAACAATGCCCCATCTCATGCAGATAGAGATCTTGCAGAGCTTCAAGCGTAAAATCGCCCAGGTCAGACGTGTCGAATCTCATTCGCGCTACAATCGGCAATTTTGATTGCCCGCGCATTTCTCGAGGACCAGCACTCCCCAGGGTTTCACCTGGGCCGTCAATATTAGTGAGGCTTGCGTAGATCTGCAGGTCATCTACAAGACCGAAGACCTTAACGCCGTCGATCTCTCCCCCTTCATCTGCGCTAACAAAAACATCGGTGATGTCACTCGTGATAATGTTCTCCCAACGCGTAACCGAGGCATTGAAGGCTGCCCTGTGATGTTCAGAAGGCTCGCTGCCGACCCAAATGACTTCGATATTAAAGGCGTTGGGGTCGGGCGCATCGGAAAGCCGCCACTGCTGGGGTGAATTGTAGTTTTCATCGCTACCACATTTGTAGCGCAAAGTGCCTGTGGTTGTTGAAGAGAAGGTCATTTCGATTGTACAGGTACCGCCCAACTGCCCTCCATCATAGTTTTGCGTCAGTATGCCCGTATTCGAGCCGGTATTTGAATATGTATAGCTTCCCGGATATTGATTGTTTTCCTCGAAACGACCAGTAGATAAAAACTCGATATAATAGGTCTCTACTGATAGGACTTTATCAAAGACAAATGTATTGAATGCATTCTGATCTACCGGGGCAAAGCCGGGAGCGGGACGACTGGTCGTGCCACTGTCCGATGGCGACCAGTCGCTCGTGCCTTCGTCATTGGTTGCTCGCACCTGTACTTCGTAAGGGGTCTCAGGCATCAAGCCTCTAATCGTCGTGCTCAGGCTCGGCCCAATATGGGGCCAGTTGGTGAAACTGCCTCCTGACTCCCTGTATTGCACATCGTAGTCGCTGATGGCAGGACCGGTATTTCCCGGTTCTGACCAACGCACGCTCAGGGTATTCGACGAGGCCATCACTGTGGGCGCAGCAGGTCTGCCCGGCGGTTCGTTTTCGTCGGTGAGGGTGATCTCCACGCTAATAGTTGCACTGCCGCCTTTGTCGTCCTGTGCCCGCACGGTTACCGAATAGCTGTCCTTTGTCTCATAGTCATACGTTTCGCCTGACCTGGTCGTAAGTTGACCACTATTTTGCTGGACGGTGAATGCAGAGGCATCCCTGCCTTCAAGGCTGTAGGTAAGCTGGTCGTTGTCGCCATCTGTCGCGCTGACCGGATTTCCGATGTTCTGCCCTGCGCCTGTGTTCTCGGCTGTGCTGCGCGTCGTGCTCACACCTTCGCTGAACACTGGGGACTGATTGGCTATGGTTGTCCCGGTAACCGATGGCGACCAGGAGCTTTCGCCCTGTGCATTTCGTGCTCGCACCTGTACCTCGTAACGGGTGTTCGCGGTCAAGCCCGTGATTGTTGTCGTCGTGCCAGTCCCAGTATGGGGCCAGTCGTTGAAGCTGCCTCCTGCTTCCCTGTATTGCACGTCGTAGTCATTGATGGCAGGACCGGGATTAGTCGGCGCTGTCCAGCGCAGGCTCAGACTGTTCAATGTTGAGGCTGTGACTACAGGTGCATCTGGTCTATCTGGTGGTTCGTTCTCATCGGTGAGGGTGATGGTCACGCTAATGGTTGCACTTCCGCCTTCGCCATCCTGCACTCGCACGGTTACCGAATAGCTATCCTTGGTCTCATAGTCATAGCTTACACCTGACCGGGTCCTGAGTTGACCACTACCTGAGATGATGGTGAATGCAGAGGCATCCCTGCCCTGGAGACTGTAGGTGAGGCGGTCGCTGTCGCTATCTGTTGCGCTGACCGGGTTCCCGACGTTCTGACCTGCCCCTGTGTTCTCTGTCAGACTGCGGGTCGTGCTCGCGCCTTCACTGAATACTGGGGGCTGATTGGGAGCGGGTGGAGGGGGGGCGCTCCTTACAGTTACTGTGACAGCACTGGAGCAGTTGTTACCCGTGTCGGATTCGCCAGTGACTGCATCGACACAGGCGCCATAGTAATATGTGCCAGCACTCGACGGGGCTGAGAAAGAATCCCACTCATCACTGGTTTCAGAAGGGTCAAGGGAGCTAACATAGTCTGTATCTATTTCTGTATCACTCTGATCAATCGTCTCGTCGGTTGACTGATAATAGCGCAATGTCGTAGAGGGAGCCCGCCCGTCTCCCTGATTGCGAACAGTGGTGCTCAGTCGGATTAATCGCCCGGGTGTCGGGGTGTTATTATTGATCGAAGGCGATTCGACGATTAAGTCAGGACCACTAACAGTGACGGTGACAGCACTGGAGCAGTTGTTGCCCGTATCGCTCTCCCCGCTGATGCTTTCAACACAGGCTCCATAGTAATATGTGCCTTCACTCGATGGAGCCTTCAAACGAACAGATTCATTACCGGTCTCAGAAGCATCAAGGCGGAACACATAGTCCGTACCCACTTCTGTATCACTTGTCGAGATTGTCTCATCGGTTGACAGATAATAGCGCAATGTCGTGGAGGAGGACCGACTGCCACCCTGATTGCGAACAGTCGCACTTAGCCTGAAGTATTGCTCTGGTGACAGGGTGTTATTATCGACCGAAGGTGATTCAACTATCAGATCGGGATTATTAGCACCAGTACTACTGGTCGTGCCACTACCCGATGGCGACCAGTCGCCTATGCCTTCGTCATTGATCGCTCGCACCTGTACCTCGTAAGGGGTGTTCTCCGCCAAGCCCGTGATTGCCGTTGTCGTGCTCGTGCCCGTATGGGGCCAGTCGGTGAAATTACCTCCTGTCGTTCTGTACTGTATATCGTAGTCGCTGATGGCAGGGCCGAGGTTCGTCGGTGCTGTCCAGCGCAGACTCAGGCTATTAGATGAAGCAGTGACTGTAGGTGCAGCAGGTCTGCCCGGTGGTTCGTTCTCATCGGTGAGGGTGATCTCCACGGCAATGGTTGCACTGCCGCCTTTGCCGTCCTGTGCCCGCACGGTTACCGAATAGGTATCCTTTGTCTCATAGTCGTAGGTTACACCCGATCGGGTTCTGAGTTGACCACTACTTGACTGGACAGTGAATGCAGAGGCATCCCTGCCCTGGAGGCTGTAGGTAAGCTGGTCGTTGTCGCCATCTGTCGCACTGACCGGGTTTCCGATGTTCTGACCTGCGCCTGTGTTCTCTGCTATGCTGCGGGTTGTGCTGGCTCCCTCACTGAACACTGGGGACTGATTGGCTGTGGTCGTCCCGGTAACTGATGGCGACCAGTTGCTCACTCCCTGGGCATTGCGCGCGCGCACCTGCACTTCGTAACGGGTGTTTGCGGTCAATCCAGTGATCGTCGTGCTCGTGCTCGTCCCAGTATGGGGCCAGTCGTTGAAGCTGTCGCCTGCTTCCCTGTATTGCACATCGTAGTCGCTGATGGCAGATCCGGAGTTAGTCGGTGTTGTCCAGCGCAGGCTCAGGCTGTTCAATGTTGAGGCTGTGACTGTGGGCGCATCTGGCCTGCCCGGCGTTTCGTTCTCATCGGTGAGGGTGATGGTCACGGCGATGGTCGCACTGCCGCCTTTGCCGTCCTGTGCCCGCACGGTTACTGAATAGCTGTTCTGTGTCTCATAGTCATAGCTCACGCCCGATCGGGTCCTGATCTGACCACTGCCTGAGATGATGGTGAATGCTCTGGCATCCCTGCCTTCGAGGCTGTAGGTGAGGCGGTCTCTGTCGCTATCTGTTGCACTGACCAGGTTCCCGATGTTTTGACCTGCCCCTGTGTTCTCTGCCATGCTTCGGGTCGTGCTCGCGCCTTCACTGAATACTGGGGGCTGGTTGGGAGTGGGTGGGGGTGGGGGAGTTGTGCTACCCACGGTCATGGTGACAGCACTGGAGCAGTTGTTACCTGTGTCGGATTCACCAGTGACAGCCTCGACACAGGCTCCATAGTAATATGTGCCATCACTCGACGGTGCCCTCAAAAAAGCATATTCCTCGCTGGTTTCAGAAGGGGCAAGGCGGCTCACGTAGTCCGTATCTACTTCCTGATCGTTCGTATTGATCGTCACATCGATTGACAGGTAATAGCGCAATGTGGTAGAGGCAGACCGACTGCCACCCTGATTGCGAACAGTGGCATACAGCCTGAAGGATGCACCAGCCTTCGGGCTACTTTCGCTGACTGTAGGTGATTCGACGATTAAGTCAGAACCACTAACAGTGACGGCGACAGCACTGGAGCAGTTGTTTCCTGTATCAGATTCTCCATCCACCGCCTCGACACAGGCTCCGTAGTAATACGTGCCCTCGCTTGACGGTGCCGCTAAACGAACAGATTCCTCGCTGGTTTCAGAAGGATCAAGGCGGGTCACAGAGTCCGTATCTACCTCCGTATCGCTTGTCGTAATCGTTTCGTCGGTTGATAGATAATAGCGCAATGTGGTATAGTTAGACCGACTACCACCTTGATTGCGCACTGTCGCACTCAGGTAGAAAGACTCCCCCGGTCCCGGGGTGTTGTTATCGACCGTAGGCGATTCAACGATTAAGTCAGAACCACTAACAGTGACAGTGACAGCACTGGAGCAGTTGTTGCCCGTATCGCTCTCCCCGGTGACGCTTTCGACACAGGCACCATAGTAATACGTGCCTTCGCTCGATGGTGCGTTCAAATAAGCCCTCTCATCACTGGTTTCAGAGGGATCAAGGGAGCTAACGTAGCTGGTTTCTATTTCCTGATCACCTGTCGTGATGGTCTCATCGGTTGACAGATAATAGCGCAATGTAGTAGAGGGAGCCGCGCCGCCACCCTGGTTGCGAACAGTTGCGCTCAATGTGAAGGATGCGCCTGGCCCCGGACTACTATTGCTAACGGAAGGCGGTTCGACGACCAAGTCAGAGCCGAGAACAGTGACGGTGATAGCACTGGAACAGTTATTTCCTGTGTCAGATTCGCCATCCACCGGCTCGACACAGGCGCCATAGTAATATGTGCCCTCACTGGATGGTGCCTCTATCCGAGCGGACTCATCACTAATTGCAGAAGGATCAAGGCGGGTCACGTAGTCGGATTCTACTTCCGTATCACTTGTCGTGATGGTCTCATCGGTTGACAGATAGTAGCGCAATGTGGTAGAGGCAGACCGACTGCCGCCCTGGTTGCGAACAGTAGCACTCAGCGTGAAATACGCGCCTGCATCCGGACTACTATCGCTGACTGCAGGCGATTCGACAATTAGATCGGGGTTATTACCACTACCACCACTGCCACCACTACTACTGGTCGTGCCACTGCCCGATGGCGACCAGTTGCTCTCTCCCTGGGCATTGCGCGCCCGTACCTGTACTTCGTAACGGATGTTCGCGGTCAAGCCCGTGATTGTTGTCGTCGTGCTCGTGCCAGTATGGGGCCAATCGGTGAAGCTGCCTCCTGTCGCCCTGTACTGTATATCGTAGTCGCTGATTGCGGAGCCTGTATTAGTCGGTGCTGTCCAGCGCAAGCTCAGGCTGTTCAATGTTGAGGATGTGACTACAGGTGCATCGGGTCTGCCCGGCGATCCGCTCGGTGTGGGAGTGGGCGGAGGTGGGGGCGGGGGAGATGTGCCGCCCACGGTTACAGTGACAGCACTGGAGCAGTTGTTTCCTGTGTCGGATTCGCCAGTGACTGCCTCGACACAGGCCCCATAGTAATATGTGCCATCACTCGAAGGTGCCCTCAAATAAGCAGATTCATGGTTGGTTCCATAAGCCGAAACACCACTCAAATAGTCCGTGCCTACTTCTGTGTCACTTGTCGTAATCGTTTCGTCGGTTGACAGATAATAGCGCAATATCGTAGAGTGAGCCGCGCCACCACCCAGATTGCGAACAGTGGCACTCAACGTGAAATATGCACCTGCCTTTGGGCTACTTTCGCTGACTGTAGGCGTTTCAACGACTAAGTCAGAGCTAAGAACAGTAACGGTGACAGCACTGGAGCAGTTGTTTCCTGTGTCGGATTCGCCAGTGACAGCATCGACACAGGCCCCATAGTAATACGTGCCCTCACTCGACGGGGCTTGCAAAGTAACAGACTCATGGTTGGTTGTATAAAAGCGACTCAAATAGTCCGTACCTATTTCCGTATCGTCTGTCGTGATGGTCTCATCGGTTGATAGATAATAGCGCAACGTCGTAGAGGCAGACCGCCCGCCACCCTGATTGCGAACAAGCGTACGCATCTTGAAATAAGAACCTGCAATCGGACTGCTATCGCTGACTGTAGGCGTTTCAACAATTAGATCTGGATTATTACCACTACCACCACTACTACTGGTTGTGCCACTACCCGATGGCGACCAGTTGCTCTCTCCCTGAGCATTGCGCGCCCGTACCTGTACTTCGTAACGGGTGTTCGCGGTCAAGCCCGTGATTGTTGTCGTCGTGCTTGTGCCAGTATGGGGCCAATCGGTGAAACTACCTCCTGCTTCCCTGTACTGCACGTCGTAGTCGCTGATGGCAGATCCGGTATTAGTCGGTGCAGACCAACGCACACTCAGGCTGTTCAATGTTGAAGCCGTGACTGTGGGTGCATCGGGTCTGCCCGGCGATCCGCTCGGTGTGGGAGTGGGCGGAGGTGGAGGCGGGGGAGATGTGCCGCCTACGGTCACGGTGACAGCAGTGGAGCAGTTGTTTCCTGTATCGCTCTCCCCAGTGACGCTTTCGACACAGGCTCCGTAGTAGTATGTGCCAGCACTTGACGGTGCTCTTATACGAGCAGACTCATCACCGGCCTCAGAAGGATCAAGGCGGCTCACGAAGTCCGTAGTCACTTCTGTATCACTTGTCGATATTGTCTCATCAGTTGACAGATAATAGCGCAATGTCGTGAAGTCAGATCGACTGCCACCCTGATTGCGAACAGTCGCACTCAGCGTGAAGTATGCACCTGCATCCGGACTACTATCGCTGACGGAAGGCGGTTCAACGATTAAGTCAGGACCAATAACAGTGACGGCGACAGCACTGGAACAGTTATTTCCTGTGTCAGATTCGCCAGACGCTGCCTCGACACAAGCTCCATAGTAATACGTTCCTTCACTCGACGGTGCGCTCAAACGAACAGACTCTTCGCTGGTTTCAGAAGCATCAAGGCGGCTCACATAGTCCGTACCTACTTCTGTGTCACTCGTCGTAATCGTTTCGTCGGTTGACAGATAATAGCGCAATGTTGTAGAGGATGACCGCCCTCCACCCTGATTGCGAACAGTTGCACTCAGGTAGAAAGATTCCCCCGGTCCCGGGGTGTTATTATCGACGGAAGGCGATTCGACGATTAAGTCAGAACCAAGAACAGTGACGGCGACAGCACTGGAGCAGTTGTTTCCTGTGTCGGATTCGCCAGACACAACCTCGATACAGGCTCCGTAGTAGTATGTACCACCACTCGACGGTGCTCTCACGCGATCCGACTCATCGCTGGTTTCAGAAGGATCAAGACGGCTCACGAGGTCCCAGCCCACTTCCGTATCACTTGTCGAGATCGTTTCGTCGGTTGATAGATAATAGCTCAACCTCATAAGGATCGGAGAATTACCAGTACCCTGATTGCGAACAGTCACACTCAGCGTGAAATAATCGCCTGCTTCCGGGTTGCTATCGCTGACTTTAGGCGATTCAACTATCAGATCAGGACGAGCATTGCCCTGGCCCGGTGAAGTAGGTGGCGTTGGTGGGGTTGGTGACTTCTGTGCTACGACGCTTTTGCCAAAGTTGTCGGTTAAGATCAGAAGGTCTTCAAAAGCAATTTTGCCATCGCTATTGAGGTCGTATTTTGAATCGTACTTATCTTGACCCTCCTCGGACCCAAACGCGCTTACAAACATCAAAAAGTCGGGAAAATCCACAATCCCACTGCCGTCAAAGTCGAGAGAAGGTGATGCGATCCCTAAAGCAACGCTGGTGGTCGTGGTCACAATCTCGAACTGTCCCTCCCTGTCAAGGCCAGCACGCACCAATCGAATCTCTGTGTTTGAAAACGCATCTGTGGTGCGAAAACGCAGTGTGCCAATCAGGCTGCTGTTGGCTGTTGTAGCTTCATCCAAAGACGTCATGTCGATCTGGACAACGCTTGTCGCGTTGTGTTGTAAGACGGTAATCGAATCTTGCTCTACAAGTGGATTGGGCAATATATCGCCCACATCAAATTTTTCGTAAACAACCTGGGTTGCATCGTATTCAAATAGCGTAGAAAAGCCATTGGCATTTTGAATATCTTTGCCAAAGATCTGAATAGAAATAACTTGATTGGGAGATGCATCGAGAGAGGACGCCGCTTGATCACCCACAGAATTATCCAGGTCCAGAGAAAGGGAAAAGCTGCGGGTCTGAGGGGATAGCGACCGCGGGTAAATCAAGAAGATCAGGCTCAGCAGACTGGTGATGCTGAGTATGAAGGAGAGAAATTTAACAGGAGGTTTCATGATTAACCGTGTACAGGTTTGTCAATAAGTGGTCTGTCAAAAAATTAGCTAATATATTTTTCGAGATTTCATTGATCCTTATGCCTTTTGAAGCGCGCAGACTTCTGGCTGGTCGGCTTGTTCTCATCAATCACGCCGATGGGTTGCGATATGATGCAGTTGAGCGGGATCAGGTGCTTAGATAATATCGCCAATTTAGCAGCGGCAGGAGAGGGTAGTGCGTACGGGGCAGCCCGACCGATATCGACGATGTAGCCCAAATCGGCCAGAGACTGGATCGTGATCTCGCTCATCGGTACGTGTATCGTAGCCCCAGTGTCAGCAAATCCTTCCATGAGTTCATTGGGGCCGAACACGGACTGTCGCCAATGACTATCCTGTGTACCCGACCCCCCTTTCTCATTCTCCACTGGCACCTTCTCACCCGTGTAGCTCAACCCGCCTGCTCTATTGAATGCTGTGACCGCCCCGTCGCCCGTGAAATGGGTATCGGGTGGGCCAGCGATAGGCTGGCCAAACGAGTCGAGTGACAGATTTTGCAGCAAACTGTGTTTGGTCCACAAAGTGCCGAACCCCAAAGCGTGCGCCATCTCATGCAGGACGACATCTTGCAGAGCTACAGGGGTATAATAGACCAGGTCGTCGGTGTCGAATTTCATTTGGGATACGGCCGGAAGATTTGATGACCAGCGCCAGAGTACGGGTCCTGCCGACGCCAGGGTGCGACCTTCGCCGTCAATGGGAGTGAGGTATGCGTAGATCCGCAGGTCGTCTATGAGACCGAATATCTTTTCCGGACCTTCGTAATTTTTAAAAATATTGGCTACCCCATAATCAGGAGGAATAAAAATATTAGCGATGTCGCCTGTAATGACGCTCTCCCAATGTGCAACCGCGGCATCAAAGGCTGCCTTGTTCGTTGCAGAGGGCTCGGGTCCAACCCAAACGACCTCGATATTGAAGGCGTTGGGGTCGGGCACGTCGGAAAGCCGCCACTGATCCGTTGAACTGTAATTTTCGGCACCACATTTGTAGCGTAATGTGCCTGCAGTCGTTGAAGTGAAGGTTAGTTCAGTTGTGCAGCTACCGCCGTACTGCCCCTCATCATAGTATTGCGTCAGTGTGCCAGTATTCGCACCCTCATTTGAATAAGTATAGCTTCCCGGATATCTATCCTCTTCTTCCTCAAAACGGCCAGCAGTCCCAAACTCGATATAATAGGTCTCTACTGATAGGACTTTGCCAACAACAAGCGTGTTAAAAACATTCTGATCTGCCGGAGCAAAGCCGGGTTGACTGACAGAGGGAGCACTGACTTCCAGCGGTAAGTCGGTGGATTTGACGAGTTCGTAGCCCCTGTGGTAATGTCCAGGTGGCAGATCTGGTCCTCGTGGCAGATCTGGCAAGGTGCCGATATCCGCAGTGATAGGACCTGTCGTGCCAGATGTGCGAAATACTGTAAGGGGGGCACTTTCCACGCGGCCAGTGGGAATCGTGATGGTGGTAGTCCCACCGGCAATCGTGCCGTTGGTGGTGCTGACCGGCAACGTGATGGGAAACGGCGCGCCGGTGTGCGCTCTGGCTTTGAACTCTCTTGCCTCAACTTTTTCCAATGAAATGGTAATAGGCAGTGGATCAACGGTGTTGTACGTTAAGTTGAGAAATTTTAGTGCGGTCAGACCGGAAAAGATACCATCTGGCAGACTGCTCAGTTGATTGTCATACAGGCGGAGGGTATCCAGTGCGGTCAGGCCAGAAAAAAGGTCTGATGGCAGGCTGGTGAGACTGTTGCCATCCAGATTGAGATGTGTCAGCTTGGTCAAGCCGTCCAAGATACTCTCAGGCAGGCTACTCAGTCTTCTGTTGTCATATAGGTGGAGATGTGTCAGTTCGATTAAGTCGTCAAAGATGCCATCTGGCAGGCTACTCAGTTGGTCGTTACGCCCTATCTCGATAAATGTCAGTTTAGTCAGCCCATCAAAGATGTCCTTCGGCAAACTGGTGAAATCGTTGTAATTCAGGCGGAGGGTGTCCAGCGCGGTCAGGCCAGAAAAATCGCCTGATGTCAGATCTTCGCGTCCGAGACGAAGCGAGAGAGAATTAATCGTCGCCAGGTTCTCTTCCCTCACAAAGCTGCAATTTTCTATATGCGGAAGCTTGTTCATAATCGCATCACGCACTTGTCCGGTGCGGTCACAGACTGACGGCGTGGCGTTCCCCGGCAGGCGACTGATTACTGTCAGCGGCAAGGTGGCAGATTCGGCGAGAGAATAGCCTGTATGGCCACTGGGACGATACGGCAACGTGCCGATATCAACGGTGACGGCACGCGTTGTGCCCTGCGTGCGGGAGACTGTGAGAGGTTCGCTCTCCGCCCGTCCGACAGGAATCGTGATGCTGCTTGCCCCACCGTCAATGGTGCCATTCGTGACGGTGAGAGGCAACACGATGTTAAAGGGTGCGCCCGGGAGTGCCGTGGCTTTGAATTGGCCTTCCTCCACTAATTCCAGGGAAAGGGTCAGAGGCAAGGGGTCAACTGAGTTGCCAGATAGGTCAAGGGATGTCAGCGTTGGTAGCCCAGAAAAAACGCCTGCTTCCAAAAGGGTTAAATCATTGTCAGACAGGTTGAGGGATGTCAGCGTTGGTAGCCCAGAAAAAACGCCTGCTTCCAAAAGGGTTAAATCGTTGTCAGACAGGTCAAGAGAGGTCAGCGACGAGAGGCCGGAAAAAACGCCTGCAGGAAGGGACCTCAACTGCTGTTCACGTAGGGAGAGTTCTGTCAGCGACGAGAGATCAGAAAATACGCCCACGGGAAGGGTCGTCAACTGGTTGAAAAACAGATTAATCCCTGTGAGCGACGAGAGGCCGGAAAAAACGCCCGCAGGAAGGGTTGTAAATTGATTGATGCTCAGGTCGAGGTATTTTAGCGACGAGAGATCAGAAAATAAGTCCGCAGGAAGGGTCGTCAACTGGTTGCGATTCAGGTAGAGGGATGTCAGCGACGAGAGATCAGAAAAAATACCTGCTTCCAAACGGGTTAAACTGTTGCCAGACAGGTTAAGGTATTCTAGCGACGAGAGACCAGAAAAATCACCGTCCTTTAGAAATGTGATCTTCGAAGTCAGATTAAGGCTTTTAATCACAGCGAGATGTGCCTCCGTCACAGCGCCGCATGTGTTGACACCTGAGACCTCGGCTACGATTGCGTCGCGCACTTGCGGGCTGCGGTCACAGACCGGAGTGACAACCTTCTGAGGTGTCCCGTTGCCCGATGAGGACCAATCGCCTGTGCCTTCGTCATTGATCGCCCGAACCTGCACCTCGTAGGTCGTGCCCGTGGTCAAGCCGGTGATCGTGGTGGTCGTGCCGATGCCGGTGTGAGACCATTCGGCGAAATTGCCGCTGCTGCCTGTGCGGTATTGCAAATCGTAGTCAGTGACTGCAGGCCCGGTGTTCGGCGGTGCTGCCCATGTTACCTTCAGGCTCGTAGGCGAGATTGCCGTGACTGTTGGTGTGGCCAGGGCTTCAGGAGGTTCGTTCTCATCGGTAAGGGTGATTCTCGCGGCAATGGTCGCGCTGCCACCTTGACCGTCATCTGCCCGCACTGTTACCGAATAGCTGTCCTTTGTCTCATAGTCGTACGTCACATTTGTCCTGGTCCGAAGCTGACCGGTGGTCGAAACGATGCTAAAACTCTCCGTATCAGTGCCTTCGAGGCTGTAGGTTAGCGTACCTCCGTCGCTGTCCGTCGCGATCACAGGATTTCCAATGTCCTGTCCCGCCGCTGTGTTCTCGGCAATGCTGCGTGTCGTGCTCGAACTACTGAACGTGGGGGCTTGATTGACGGTGGTTGTTCCGTTAACCGATGGCGACCAATCGCCCGTGCCTTCGTCATTGACCGCCCGCACCTGCACCTCGTAGGTTGTGCCCATGGGCAAATTCGTGATGGCCGTGCTCAGGCTCGCGCCCGTATGTGGCCAGTCCATGAAACTACCACCGCTCGCTTTGTAGCGCACATCGTAATCGGTGATGTCTGACCCGGTATTCATCGGTTCTGTCCATGTCAGACTCAAGCTATTCGACGTTGAGGCTGTCACTGTTGGCGCGTTGGGCCTGCCCGGTGGTTCGTTCTCATCGGTCAGGGTGATCCTCACGGCAATGGTCGCGCTGCCGCCTTGACCGTCGTCTGCACGTACCGTCACCGAATAGCTGTCCTTTGTCTCATAGTCATAGGTCACGCCCGCCGCGGTCTGAAGCTGACCGCTGGTCGAGACAATAGTAAAACTCCCGGCATCCGTGCCTTCGAGGCTGTAGGTCAGCGTGCCTCCGTCGCTGTCCGTCGCGATCACAGGACTCCCGATGTCCTGTCCCGCCGCTGTATTCTCGACAACGCTGCGCATGGTGCTCCCAACATCGCTGAACACTGGTGCTTTGTTGGTAGTGATAACCGGGTCTGCAATCACGAAATTCACGCGATCATTGGCCCTCACCTGATTGAGCGTAGCCACATCCGAAGCACTGGGTGTGATGTTCAGATAGTGAGGCCCTATTGATCTGTGGACCGAGATATTCAACGCCAGGTCTCCGTAAGGCGTGGCGAGATAGACCAGCTTATTCTCTCCCGGTCCGCCGGAGCCGAAGTATCCGTTAAAGTCAGCCTGTCCACCGAGAGATTGGTCCAGTGGATTCCGATTGAGGCGAAAGTCGGCTTCGTTGTACCACCAAATCCTATCTATGTTCAGATCGTTCACGCCGTCGAAGATGAGGAGGTCTCCAATGGCCGATCCGATATTTTCAGTACCCGCCCGGGAGTACCACTTTTGCGCCTTACCCACAGTGATCAGCGCGCGAGCCACTTCTCCTTGTCGCATTGGCACCGAATTGATCGTCGGCTGTGGAATGGAAACCCTCTGGGTCGTACCCTCGCCCGAGATTGACCAGTCGCCCGTGCCTTCATCATTGATCGCCCGCACCTGCACCTCGTAGGTCGTGTCCGTGGTCAGACCCGTGATCGTTGTAGTCAGGCCCTTGCCCGTATGGGGCCAGTTGGTGAAATTGCCACTGCTCGCTTTGTAGCGCACATCGTAGTCAGTAATCACAGGTCCAGTGTTATCCGGTGCTGTCCAACGCACACTCAAACTATTCGACGTTGAGGCTGTCACTGTTGGCGCGTTGGGTCTGCCCGGTGGTTCGTTCTCATCGGTGAGGGTGATCTCCACCTCAATGGTCGCACTGCCACCTTGACCGTCCTCGACTCGCACCGTCACCAAATAGCTGTCCTTTGTCTCATAGTCATACATCACACCCGATTGGGTCCTGAGTTGACCGCTATCCGAGACGATGGTGAATGCTCTGGCATCCCTGCCTTCGAGGCTATAGGTCAGCGTGCCTCCGTCGCTGTCCGTCGCGATCACAGGACTCCCGATGTCCTGTCCCGCCGCCGTGTTCTCGGCAATGCTGCGCGTCGGCAAATTCTCACTGAACTCAGGTGCCTGATTGGCGGTGGTTGTTCCGTTAACCGATGGCGACCAGTCGCCCGTGCCTTCATCATTGATCGCCCGCACCTGCACCTCGTAGGTCGTGTCCGTGGTCAGACCCGTGATCGTCGTGCTTGTGCCCGTGCCCGTATGGGGCCAGTTGGTGAAATTGCCACTACTCGCTTTGTAGCGCACATCGTAGTCGCTGATCACAGGTCCAGTGTTATCCGGTGCCGTCCAACGCACACTCATGCTATTCGACGTTGAGGCTGTCACTGTCGGCGCATTGGGTCTGCCCGGTGGTTCATTCTCATCGGTGAGGGTGATCTCCACCTCAATGGTCGCACTGCCACCTTGACCGTCCTCGACTCGCACCGTCACCAAATAGCTGTCCTTTGTCTCATAGTCATACATCACACCCGATTGGGTCCTGAGTTGACCGCTATCCGAGATGATGCTGAAACTCCCGGCATCCGTGCCTTCGAGGCTGTAGGTCAGCGTGCCTCCGTCGCTGTCGGTTGCCGTTACTGGATTCCCGATATTCTGTGTCCCTGTCGTGTTCTCGGCAATGCTGCGCGTCGGCAAATTCTCATTGAACGCGGGTGCTTGATTGGCAGAGGTTGTTCCGTTAACCGATGGCGACCAGTCGCCCGTGCCTTCGTCATTGATCGCCCGCACCTGCACCTCGTAGGTCGTGTCCGTGGTCAGACCTGTGATCGTCGTGGTTGTGCCCGTGCCAGTATGCGACCAGTTGGTGAAATTGCCTCCTGCTTCCCTGTACTGCACATCGTAGTCGCTGATCACAGGTCCGGTGTTATCCGGTACTGTCCAACGCACACTCATGCTATTCGACGTTGAGGCTGTCACTGTCGGCGCATTGGGTCTGTGCGGTGGTTCGTTCTCATCGGTGAGGGTGATCTCCACCTCAATGGTTGCACTGCCGCCTTGACCGTCCTCGGCTCGCACCGTCACCAAATAGCTGTCCTTTGTCTCATAGTCATACATCACACCCGATTGGGTCCTGAGTTGACCTGTGGTTGAGATGATGCTGAAACTCCCTGCATCCGTGCCTTCGAGGCTATAGGTCAGCGTGCCTCCGTCGCTGTCGGTTGCCGTCACAGGATTTCCGATATTCTGTGTCCCTGTCGTGTTCTCGGCAACGCTACGCGTGGTGCTCGAACCGCTGAATGTGGGTGCCTGATTGGCAGTGGTTGTTCCGTTAACCGATGGCGACCAGTCGCCCGTGCCTTCATCATTGATCGCCCGCACCTGCACTTCGTAGGTCGTACCTGTGGTCAGACCCGCGATCGTTGTAGTCAGACCCTTGCCCGTATGGGGCCAGTTGGCGAAATTGCCTCCTGCTTCCCTGTACTGCACATCGTAGTCGCTAATCACAGGTCCGGTGTTATCCGGTGCTGTCCAACGCACACTCAGGCTATTCAATGTCGAGGCCGTCATCAGGGGCAGGGTGGGTCTGCCCGGTGGTTCGTTCTCATCGGTGAGGGTGATCTCCACCTCAATGGTCGCACTGCCGCCTTGTCCGTCCTCCACCCGCATCGTCACCGAATAGCTGTCCTTTGTCTCATAGTCATACATCACACCCGATTGAGTCCTGAGTTGACCGCTGGTCGAAACAATAGTAAAACTCCCGGCATCCGAGCCTTCAAGGCCGTAGGTCAGCGTACCTCCGTCGCTGTCGGTTGCCGTCACAGGATTTCCGATATTCTGTGTCCCTGTCGTGTTCTCGACAACGTTGCGCGTCGGCAAATTCTCACTGAACTCAGGTGCCTGATTGGCAGTGGTTGTTCCGTTAACCGATGGCGACCAATCGCCCGTGCCTTCGTCATTGATCGCCCGCACCTGCACCTCGTAACGCGTATTCGCGGTCAAATTCCTGATTGTCGTGCTTGTGCCCGTGCCCGTATGGGGCCAGTTGGTGAAATTGCCACCGCTCGCTTTGTAGCGCACATCGTAGTCGCTGATGACAGGTCCGGTATTATCTGGTGCTGTCCAACGCACACTCAGGCTATTCAATGTCGGAACTGTCACTGTTGGCGCATTGGGTCTGTGCGGTGGTTCGTTCTCATCGGTCAGGGTGATCTCTACCTCAATGGTCGCACTGCCGCCTTTGCCGTCCTCGACTCGCATCGTCACCGAATAGCTGTCCTTTGTCTCATAGTCATACATCACACCCGATTGGGTCCTGAGTTGACCGCTATCCGAGACAATAGTAAAACTCCCCGCATCTGTGCCTTCAAGGCTATAGGTCAACGTGCCTCCGTCGCTGTCGGTTGCCGTCACAGGATTTCCGATATTCTGCATCTCTGTCGTATTTTCGTACAATCTGCGCGTGGTGCTCGAACCTTCGCTGAACGTGGGTGCTTGATTGGCTGTGGTCGTCCCATGAACTGATGGGGACCAGGGGCTGTCCCCTTCGGCGTTGCGCGCTCGCACCTGTACTTCATAACGGGTATTCGCGGTCAAGCCGGTGATCGTGGTGGTCGCGCTACTGCCGCTGTGGTTCCAATTGGTGAAACTGCCATTGTTCGCTTTGTAGCGCACATCGTAGTCGCTAATCGCAGGTCCGGTGTTATTCGGTGCCGTCCAACGCACACTCAGGCTATTCAACGTTGAGGCGGTCACTGTGGGCGCAGCAGGTCTGTGTGGCGATTCGTTCTCATCGGTCAGGGTGATCCTCACAGCAATGATCGCGCTGCCACCTTGACTGTCATCTACCCGCACCCTCACTGAATAGCTACTTTTTGTCTCATAGTCGTACGTTACACTCGATAGGGTTCTGATCTGACCGGTGGTTGAGGTAATGCTGAAACTCCCTATATCCGTACCTTCAAGGCTGTAGGTCAGCCTGTCATGGTCGCTATCTGTCGCACGCACCGGGTTCCCGATATCCTGTGTCCCTGTCGTGTTCTCGTGCAAGCTGCGCGTGGTGCTCGAACCCTCGCTGAAAGTCGGTGGCTGATTGGTACTGATCGTGCGAGCTACGGTCACGGCGACAGCATTGGAGCAGTTGTTACCTGTGTCGGATTCGCCAGTGACTGCCTCGACACAGGCACCGTAATAGTACGTGCCCTCACCCGAAGGGGCCGCCAAACGAGCAGACTCATCACTACTTTCAGAAGCGTCAAGGAAACTCACATAGTCCGTATCTACTTCCGTATCGCTCGTATTGATCGTCTCATTCGTTGACAGATAATAGCGCAATGTCGTAGAAGCAGATCGACTGCCACCCTGATTGCGAACCGTCGCATTCAGGTAGAAGGATTGCCCTGACGAAAGGGTATTATCACTGACCGAAGGCGATTCAACGACTAAGTCAGAACCACTAACAGTGACAGTGACAGCACTGGAGCAGTTGTTACCCGTATTACTCTCTCCAGTGACGCTCTCGACACAGGCGCCATAGTAATACTTGCCCTCGCTCAACGGGGCGTCCAAATAAGCCCTCTCATCGCTGGTTTCAGAAGGATCAAGGGAGCTAACGTAGCTGGTTTCTATTTCCGTATCACCTGTCGTAATGGTCTCATCGGTTGACAGATAATAGTGCAATGTCGTAGAGGCAGATCGACTGCCACCCTGATTGCGAACAGTGGTGCTTAGCCTGAAGTATTCCTCTGGCCCCAGGATGTCTTCGCTGACTGTGGGTGCTTCAACGACTAAGTCAGAACCAGTAATAGTGATGGCGACAGCACCGGAGCAGTTGTTACCTGTGTCGGATTCGCCAGACACAGACTCGACACAGGCACCGTAGTAATATGTGCCCTCACTCGACGGTGCTGTCAAACGAGCAGACTCATCGCTGGTTTCAGAAGCGTCAAGGCGGCTCACGAAGTCCGTATCTACTTCCGTATCACCTGTCGTGATAGTCTCATCGGTTGACAGATAATAGCGCAATGTCGTAAAGTCAGACCGACTGCCGCCCTGATTGCGAACAGTCGCACTCAGGTAGAAAGACTCCCCCGGTCCCGGGGTGTTATTATCGACCGAAGGCGATTCAACGACTAAGTCAGAACCAGTAACAGTGACACGCACTGCATCGGAGCAGTTGTTACCTGTGTCGGATTCGCCAGACACAGACTCGACACAGGCACCGTAGTAATATGTGCCCTCACTCGACGGTGCTGTCAAACGAGCAGACTCATCACTGGTTTCAGAAGCGTCAAGGCGGCTCACGAAGTCCGTATCTACTTCCGTATCACCTGTCGTGATAGTCTCATCGGTTGATAGATAATAGCGCAATGTCGTAAAGTCAGACCGACTGCCGCCCTGATTGCGAACAGTCGCACTTAGTGTGAAGTAAGCTTCTGGACCCGGACTACTATCGCTGACTGTAGGCGATTCGACAATTAGATCGGGACTTCCAGTGGGCGTGCCCCCGCCCGGTGGCGGTGGTTGTGGTGGTTGGCTTCCATTACCAGGGCCAGCGGTAACGGGCAATGTCGCAGTGAGTGCGGGACCATTGTAGCCCGCTATGGCAGCTGCCTCTACCGTGAAGGTCAGTGTGCCATTGGTGGTCATATTCCCACTGAATGTAAGCTCAACGGTTACCTCTGTATCGCTCTCGCGATCTATATCGAAGAAACCGTCAAAGGTAACCCCGGAAATGCCTGATACTTTCACCGCATCACTAATGTCGAACACGGACCGCTCATAAGAACGTCCTGTCAGGGTCAGGGTGACCACACTGCCATTCAATGTCGCTTCTGTCAATGGCTGTGGTGTTGACGCGACCACCGATTCCTCCAGCGCGGTAACGGACAATGTCGCAGTGAGTGCAGAGCCACTGTAGTTGGCTATGGCACCTGCTCCCACGGTGAAAATCAGCGTGCCATCGGTGGTCATATTCCCACTGAATGTAAGCTCAACGGTTACCACTGTATCGCTCACGCGATCTACATCGAAGAAACTGTCAAAGGTAACCCCAGCAATACCCGATACCTTCACGTTATCTCGAATGTCGAAGATAAACGACTCGTAAGCAGCACTGCTCAGGGTCAGTTTGACCACACTGCCATCCAATGTCGCTTCTGTCAATGGCTGTGGTGTTGATGCGACAACCGATTCATCCAACGCGGTAACAGGCAATGTCGCACCGGTGGTCCCCGTGTTCTCCGCCATGCTTTGAGTCGTGCTCGCGTCCTGATCCGATGACGTTGGAGACTTTTGTGCTACAATGTTTTTTCCAAAGTTGTCGGTTAAAATTAGAAAGTCTTCAAAGGCAATTTTGCCATCGCTATTGAGATCGTATTTTGCATTGTACTTATTCTGGCCCTCCTCGGATCCAAACGCGCTTATAAACATCAAAAAGTCGGGAAAATCCACAATCCCACTGCCGTCAAAGTCGAGAGAAGGTGGCGCAGCGGTCTCTAAGGCTAAGTTGCTGGTCTGTGGGGATAGTGATCGCGGGTAAATCAAGAATATCAGGCTCAGCAGACTGGTGATGCCAAGTATGAAGGAGAGAAATTTAACGGGAGGTTTCATGATTAACCGTGTAGATAGTTTTGCCACTCAGGGCTAACATTTGGTCCGCGATTAGAGCAGTTGTTAATTCGAGGATCCTTATTTGCCGAAGGCATCGATAAAGATCAGAAAATCACCCACCCCAATTGTGCCGTCGCCATCCAGATCGTATCGTGCATCATACCCCGCAGCCCCTTGACTTACCCCGAAGTGCTCTACAAATAGCAAAAAGTCGGGAATACCAACAGTTCCATCGCCATTAAAGTCAGGTGTAGGGGCTGGCGTAGGGGTTGAAGGTGTGATATACGGCGACATATCCCACAACAGAATTGTGCCATCCCCTGATCCGGAAGATAGCAGCATTCCATCTGGGGAAAACGCCACGGAAAAGACGTTGTCCTTATGTCCCTCAAGAATGGTGGCGTTTTCCGTCGCAATGTCCCACAGGAGGACCGTGCCATCCAAAGACCCGGAAGATAGTAGCGTCCCATCGGGTGAAAAGGACACAGAACTGACTGCCTGTCCCTTAAGGGTAGCGGTAGTGGTGCGCGTGGCTACATCCCATAGCAGAATCGTGCCATCTACTGACCCGGAAGCGAGTAGTCCATCCTCATCCTGCGAAAATGCCATAGAACTGACCACCTGCGTATGTCCCTCAAGTGAGGTGGTGTTTTCAGTCGCAATGTCCCACAGGAGGATCGTGCCATCCAGAGATCCGGAAGCGAGTATTGTCCCATCGGGAGAGAAGGCGATAGAACTGACTGCCTGTCCCTTAAGAGTGGTGGTGTTTCCAGTCGCAATGTCCCACAGGAGGATCGTGCCATCTACTGATCCAGAAGCGAGTAGCGTTTCATCCTCATCGGGAGAGAACGCGACAGAACTGACCGCCTGTCCCTCAAGTGTGGTGGTGTTTCCAGTCGCAATGTCCCACAGGAGGATCGTGCCATCCAAAGACCCGGAAGCTATCAGCCTCCCATCTGGGGAAAACGACACAGAAAAGACATCTCCCGAATATCCATCAAGGGTGGTAATCTGCTCTCTTCTCGCTGTGTCCCACAGTAGAATCGTGCCATCTAAAGACCCGGAAGCGAGTAGCGTCTCATCCTCATTAGGTGAAAAGGATACAGAACTGACTGCCTGTGTATGCCCTTCAAGGGTGGAGGCGTTTCCAGTCGCTGCGTCCCACAGGAGGATTGCGCCATCCAAAGAACCAGAAGCGAGTAGTAGCGTCCCATCCTCATCCTGAGACAGGGATACAGAACTGACGTTATCTGTATGTTTTTCAAAGGTGGCGGTATTTTTGCGCGCCTGCACGTTCCACAGTTTGATCGTATTATCATCAGATCCGGAAGATAGTATTGTTCCATCGGGTGAAAATGACACAGAACTGACATCATCTGTATGCCCTTCAAGGATGATGGCATTTTCAGTCGCAATGTTCCACAGCACGACCGTGCCATCCCCTGATCCGGAAGCGAGTATTGTTCCATCGGGTGAAAATGCCACGGACAAGACATTGCCTCTGTGCGCCTCAAAGGTGTCGGTATTTTGTCCCGTCGCGATGTCCCACAGTTTGATCGTTCTATCCAAAGACCCGGAAGCCAGTACCCCCTGGCGAGAAAACGCCACAGAACTGACCCAATCTGTATGCCCCTCAAGGGTGGTGGCGTTCCCAGTCGCAATATCCCACAGCACAACTGTGCCATCCTTTCGCCCAGAAGCTATCAGTGTTCCATCAGGTGAAAATGCCACCGATTCGACTGATCTGGAAGCTGTCAGCGTCTCATATTGTGAAAATGCTACGGGAGAGATATTGCCCCTGCGCGCTTCAAATGTGTCGGTATTTTGTCCCGTCGCGATGTCCCACAGCGCAACCGTGCCATCTACTGACCCTGAAGCCAGTTGCATCCCATCTCTTGAAAACGCCACAGAACTGACTGCACTCGCAGAGGGTAGTAGCATGAGTTCACGGGAGGTCGCCACATCGTAAAGCCATACGCCAATGCCACTTGCCACAGCGAGACTTTGACCGTTTGGCGAGAATGCGACCGCTTTGTCCCCCGTACCAATAGGTCCTTTTCCCAGGCGTGCGATTGCACCGTCGGGTACATGCCATGTTGGATAATCACCGTCCAGGCTCGGCACCGCAGGCGTTCCAATGCTTATTGCATTAAACGTCTCCGGGTCGCGCCCGACGATAGATACCTCAACGGTGTTTGTTCCCGGATTGGGACCGAGGGTAAGTGACCTCTCTGCGTGGCCATTGGCATCGGTTGTTGCGTACTCAATCGTGAATCGTCCGCTGAGCTTTCCCGCGCCGGCGGTAACTCTGAAGGTGACTTGCACATCTGATAAGGGATTATCGTTTTGATCTCGTACTTCAACGATCAGGGGATTTGCCAATATTGCTCTGGGTGTGCCTTGCTGGTTGTCGCCGGAGATTTTTCTCAGTATATCGGGGCGAGGCCGTGTCCATTCTGATACGTTCCAAAGCAAGATCCTGCCATCTAATGACCCGGAAGCGAGTAGCGTTCCATCAGAGGAAAACGCCACAGAGCGGATCGCATCCCTATGTTCCTCAAGGGTGGTGATCTGTTTTCTTTTTCCCACGTTCCAGAGTGTAACCATGCCATCCACTGATCCGGAGGATAGTACCGTTCCATCTTGTGAAAACGCCACAGAACTGACGGCATCAGTATGTTCCTCAAGGGTGGTGATATTTGTGCCCGCCTGCACGTCCCACAGCTTGACCGTGTTATCATCAGACCCGGAAGCGAGTAGCGTTCCATCTTGTGAAAACGCTACAGATGAGACATCATCCGTATGCTCGTCAAAGGTGGCGATATTTGTGCCCGTCGCGACATCCCACAGCAGGATTGTGCCATTCGCTGACCCGGAAGCGAGTAGCGTCCCATCTTGTGAAAACGCTATAGAACTGACCGGCTGTCCCTTAAGGTTGGTGGCGGTCTTTGTCGCCACATCCCACAGGAGGATCGCGCCATTCACGGATCCGGAAGCGAGCAATATCCCATCTGAGGTAAATGCCACAGCACTGACCACATCTGTATGTTCCTCAAGGATGGCGATATTTGTGCCTGCCAGCACGTTCCACAACTTGACTGTGCCATCTACTGATGATCCAGAAGCGAGTAGTGTCCCATCTGGGGCAAATGCCACAGCACTGACCACATCCGTGTGTCCGTCAAAGGTGTCGGTATTTTGTCTGGTCGTCGCGTTCCACAACTTGATCGTGCCATCCCTTGACCCAGAAGCGAGTAGCGCGCCATCCTGAGAAAATGCCACAGATTCGACGGCATTGGTATGCCCTGTAAGGGCGTTTTGAGCGCGACTATCTCGCACGAATAGCAAGAGGACGAGAATAAAAAAGGTGGAATAAAGAATGAATTTTTGCATGGGTTTATTGCTCAATATCGGAAAGGAGATACGGCTTGAATGGTCGTTTAATCAACCTCGTGAGCGGTCAAAAACATCGACTTTGCCAGAGATGTGAAGAAATTTTGATATATTATTGGTTTCCTAACAGGCCGACCATAGTACGCATTCATACGCACTAACACTTGCGTTTCACCCCTTGTACGAACAGTAACTGTTATTCGCAATGAATATTTGTCGATTCTTCTGGCAGTAATCGTTCCAAGTGCTTCATCTGCTTTATTTATGACAAAGCCGAAATCTTGAAGTGTGGCTATTATAGCTCTAAGCGTCTTATTCTCATCTGTGGTATCGAATGCACGGGTTTGCATGCTTCGAATTTCTAATTGACTTTCATGTAGTTCTATTTTTTGTGAAAATGACACACCTCCGGACAACCCAATTAAAATGGATGCGGCAATTGTTGTCATCAGTATCCTGGAGATATTCATATTTCTATTCCTCTGGTCTGGGATATTGCGTCGATGAAGCTGACACAATGGTCGTTTAATCAACCTCGTGAGCGGTCAGAAACATCGATTTTTCCAAATACGTGAAGAATTTTTGATATACTGCTGGATCTTCAACCCCCTTTTGCCTGTATTCCATATTCGCACGCACAAATACTTGTGTTTCACCTTTTGGGCGAACAGTAACTGTTATTTGCAACCAATCGGTCCTTCTTGTGGCACTAACCACTCCAAGTACTTTATTTACTTCATCTATGAGAAAGTCGAAATCTTGAAGTGTGGATATTACACTTCTAAGCGTCTTTTTTTCGTCTGTAGAGTCGAATGCACGGGTTTGCATGCTTCGCAAATTGACTTGTCTCCTGCTTTTTTGGTGTTGCGCATCCGGACAGCCCGATTAATATGGAGGTGGCGATTACAGCCGCCAATATCCTGGAGATTGCCATATTTTATGTCCCTTTAGATGTTTTTATTTTTATCGGTATTGTGGCTGAGACAATGGTCGTTTAATCAACCTCGTGAGCAGTGAGAAAAATTGATTTTGCCAAAACAGTGAAGAAATTTTGATAAAATAATGGATTTTCAATAGCTTCTTGTTGTTTGTACCGAGCGTTCGCACGTACCAACAATTGGGTTTCGCCCCTTGGACGAACAGTAACCGTTATTAGCAGTGGATATTTTTTCTTTTCCAAGATTATATATTTACTGGTTGTGTGAGCACTAACCGTTCCGATCACTTCATTTGCTTCATTCACGATATAGCCTAAATCCTGAAGTGTGGCTATTACAGTTCTAAGCATTTTATTTTTATCTGTGGTATCGAATGCACGGGTTTGCATGCTTCGCAGCTTGAGTTGACGACTTGTCTCCAATTCCATCATTCGCTTTTGTAGTGTTCCACATCCGGGCAACCCGATTAATATGGAGGTGGCAATTACAGCCGTCAATATCCTGGAGATTGCCATATTTTATGTCCCTTTAGATGTTTTTATTTTTATCGGTATTGTGGCTGAGACAATGGTCGTTTAATCAACCTCGTGAGCAGTGAGAAAAATTGATTTTGCCAAAACAGTGAAGAAATTTTGATATACTAATGGATTTTCAACAGCTTTTTGGTTGTACTGAGCGTTCGCACGTACCAACAATTGGGTTTCGCCCCTTGGACGAACAGTAACCGTTATTAGCAGTGGATATTTTTTCTTTTTCAGGTATTTATATCTAATGTGAGTTGTTCGGGCACTAACCGTTCCGATCACTTCATTTGCTTCATTCACGATATAGTCTAAATCCTGAAGTGTGGATATTACAGTGCTGAGCATTTTATCTTTATCTGTGGTATCGAATGCACGGGTTTGCATGCTTCGCAGCTTAACCTGGCTTTCATCCATCTTCAGCAATTGCTCTTGTGATGATGTGCTTCCAGATGATGATGTGCATCCAGAAAGCGCGATTAATGTGGCAATAGCGACTATCAATATCCCGGAGAGGTTCATATTTTTTCCCCTTCCAGAAAGACTGATTTTGAAAGAAGATCGAAGAACTTTTGATACATTTCAGGCTCACTTAGGCTTTGCATTCTGTCTATTTCGCCTTCGGTATCCCAAACAATCCGCTGAAATGTCACCCTGACATAGTGTATTTTATCGTCATCTTCCGATGCTGGACGGATAACAATAGACGCCCATAACTTTTGATAGTCGTCAACAGACAAAACCATGTTATCTATAAGATCTTCAGCAATGTCTTCCTCGTCTATAGCAGCAGCGGCTATAGCGAGAGTGAACATAAAAATTCCCCCAAGCACTTGCCCTATCCGCTGTCCTGCATCAGGAGGTGCATCTCTGTCTTTTGAGCCAACGATAAGTCCGAGATTTATCTCGCTCTCATCAATGATGAATCCCAAATCTTGAATCACACCAGTAGATGCAGATAAAAGATCAGCTTCTGAAATGCCTTCGTATTTTCTTGTTTGTAAGGACCTGTTCTGTAATGTATCTGGTGTTAGTCTTAAGACATGTTTGGGCAAACTACTCCCACAGCCTGCCACAATCAGTGCCATTATCGTAAGCCATACGAATGGATGTCTTTTCCCCTGGATGATCATACTTAATCTCCTCGCAAAGCTGTGCGGAGAGCGGCTCTTCCTTTACCGGCGTGCCACCTGAGAACCGCGATGCGTGATACGTTGGGATCTGCCATCAGACAGGTTGAATGCGAAACTACTCCGGCTCTTTGATGATCGTTTAATCGTAACTATTTAGGTCATTTGGATGATTAGCCACAAAATGCACAAAAATCACAAAAGGATGCTGTCGGAGCGGCATCCCTGCCGCGATCAAGGTCGGGAAAAGGATTTCCCTCCTACGCGACCACAAGAACCTAAATAATTACGTTTAATCAACCTCGTGAGCGGTCAGAAATATCGATTTTGCCAAAGAGGTGAAGAAATTTTGATATATTATTGGATCTTTAACAGCCTTTTGTTTGTATTGTACGTTTGCACGTACCAACAATTGGGTTTCGCCCCTCGGTCGAACAGTAATCGTTATTCGGTATTGATGTTCGTCGAGTTTTGTGGCACTAATCATTCCAAGCGTTGCATCTGCTTTATCCAGGACATAGTCGAAATCTTGGATTGTGGTTATTACGGTTCTAAGCATCTTATTCTTTTCTGTGGTGTCGAATGCACGGGTTTGCATGCTTCGCAACTTGACCTGGCTTTCATCTATTTTCAGCAAATGATTTTTTGATGTTCCACATCCGGATAACCCAATTAATATGGCAATTGAGGCTGTCAGTATCCTGGAGATTTTCATATTTTTTGCCCTTCCAGAAAGACTGATTTTGAAAGACGATCAAAGAACTCTTGATATATTTCAGGCTCATTCAGGGTCTCTTGTTTCGAAATTTTGTCAGCAGTATCCCAAACAATCCGCTGGAATGTCACACTAACATAGTGTGTTTTATCGTTATCTTCTGATATTGGACGTATAACAACAGACGCCCTGAACTTTTGATAGTCATCAGTCTCATCAGTAAACGCCGTCCACCTGAGAAGCAACGCCTTAGTCCACCACCAAACCTCCTGCCCTATTTCAGTCGCATCTCTTACCTTTGAGCCAACGATAAGTCCGAGTTTTGATTCACTCTCATCAATATTGAATCCCAAATCTTGAAGCACGCCAGCAGATGCCGATAAAATATCAACTTCTGAAATGCCTTCGTATTTTCTCGTTTTTAGAACCCGCTTTTGCAATAATTCTGGTGTTAGCTTAAAAGCACCTTTGGGAATACTACTTCCGCAACTCGTCAAAACTAATACCATTATGGCAAGTAGTGATAATAGAAGATTTTTTTTATAAATCATCTGTGACCACCCTTGAAGCCGGCTCACAACTTCCACTACTATATCTGGTGTGTCTTCCTCAGAACCGCGATGTGTGATACGCGAAGTCTCTCACCTGTTTATTTTCGTCAAATTTTATTATGACAGTGAGGGTTCTCTGAGATGTTGAACTGGCTCCGGATGAACCCGACAGTCCGCCACTTCCGCCAAGCAAAACATCGGTCAGGCCTACAAGGATGAGAGAAGCAACACCGCCCTGACTGGTTGAGTATGCTTCTTCCGTCGAAATTTTGTCATATATCCATACTTCACGCCGTTCTTCATCTGTTGAAACGATATTTGGCGATCCGAGAACCTGGGCAACTTCGGCACCACTCATACCAACCCTTATTTCTTTTTGAACCTTTCCAACAGTCATCCGGTCGCCAGAATCATCCCGCACAGCTCTTCGGTGCTGCGGGGTCATCATGCAACCCGACAGGAATACCACAGCCATTACTGCGATCAGTAATTTTTTCATGTTACGCCTCCTTCTGTTGATGATGGCCAGTAAGATCAGTACCTATACAATTTAGACGATATTGCCTGATGCAGGCTGGCCCTGGCAAAAAGATCGCATCTGATGTGTTATCGATCAATTTGTATCCTTGGCCCAAATTGGATCAAAGCCCCTGGTCAACATTGATGAAAATCCCCTTACTCACTTTGGCGAAGAAGTCAATGTAGAACTGCTCAGAGTCGATCGGTTTGACCTTGTTAACACCACCTTCACGATTCAGGGTTTTTGTCTGGAAGTTAGCTCGAACACGACATGTTTCACCGTACTGTGAGACATTAAATGTCGCGTCGATGATAGAATTGCGCGACCATTCTCCGCGACGCATGAATAAAAGTTCCGAGACTTTCAGGCCCTCCTCATACTCCTTTGTGGCATTAATAAACCCTAATTCTAAGTTAGCCTGCTTCGTCACGTATCCCTCGTCTTGTAAGATATTCATTAGAGCCTTGAGGACCGCCTTGACGTCTTTGGTCTCGAAACTACGAGTTTGGAACTCACGTATCTGCAATTGGGACTTGGCCTGGCTCGTTGCACAGCCAGTAAAAGTGCCGAGGCCGACAATGATAGCCAGCATGAATACTATTCCTGTGTTACGCATTTGGAACCTCCCTTTAGAATTTGCCTGTGTGATAAGAAAAAGTATCGATGAGTTACTGGTCGTCGAACGTCGAACTTGATGGCAACTAATTTTTTACATGTTACGCCTCCTCCAGTTTAATACCTTCTCGTATGGAAATTACACGGAAAAATATAGAATGCTTCTGATGCTCTTAGTATATAGTACGACATTATGCAAATGATTGCAAAGAAAAATTACTCATAAGACCTGCTGGTATATTTTGCATCTTAGAAAAAAAGTAAGTCCTATTAATGGTCAGTTCTTAGAATAGTACTATTGCCCTTACGATGTCAACCCCGCAAATTTGTTCTGAAGTTCAAAATTTGTCCCAGTGTCCATTTTTTTGATATGTGGCCGGATTATTTTCATTGAAAATCTTGCTAAAAGTCGATGAGGGCATAAATCCACACTGATAGGCAATTTCTGAAATGGAATTTTCGATATGTGGTCGGGTTATTTCCATACTTCGCTTTGAAAACTCTGCTAAACGTCGATAAGTATGCAAAACCACACCGCTGAGCAATTTCTGAAATGGAATCCGATGTGTTCTTCAATGCTTCTTCAGCCTTTGTCAGGCGTAAATTGCGCAGGCAAATCCTGAATGACTCTCCAAAATATTGCTTGAACAATGCATATCCATAGGTCTTAGAGAAATTGAAATAGTGCATGACGTCTTCAAATTTCAGCTCTGGATTGCTGTAATTATCTTCGAGAAATGATTCCAGACGGTTCTCCCAACTATTTTGTGGAGAGATGTATCTTTTGACTCTGGTTAAAAAAACATCTCTCTCTATTGGTTTATCAAATACACTCACAGCACCGGCCTTGATCAGTTGTTCGCCCAATTCTGCGGACCCCAAACTCGTCATGATCAGCATGGCTGTTTGAATTTTCTCTGCCCGCACATGCTCCAACAATGTTATCCCATCCATATCCTCTAAATGTGCCTCAACCACAGCGAGGTCAATATTCTCTGTTCTCAAAATTTCAAGGCTTTTTAGTCCATTTTCCGCAGTGAATATTTCATACGGTTCGTCTTTCAAGAATTCTACGAGCGCTGATATTACACATGGCTCATGATCTACAATCAGAATTTTCTGCTTATCCATTCATCCCCCACATTGTTGAATTTCGCTGTGAACGGAATGCTTCAGATGCCCTTATACATAGTACAACAGTATGCAAATGATTGCAAAAATAAGACCTGAAGGGACCGGGCATTGGGCAATACATCGCCCGCATCAGATGACACTCGAAGTTATTGACGTTACGCACAGGCACAATATCAGGTGTCTGTCATTACTGACGTTATGCTGCGCGTGCTGAGCGGAGCGCAACGTCAGTATAGCAGTTCGTCTTCTGTCAACGCACAGATAAAAGATACTTTGTCAGCCTAATGGCTGTCGGGCGCAGGTGATTCATTGCGCCCCCTCTGCACGACAGAAACGCGAGACATGTGTAACATCAGATTCAATACACGCAGAAATACCGCTGGCATACCGCATGGACTTGGCCCGTGTAGAATCATCACGGGACAGGTCTATGCAGTACAGGCCTGGAATATCTGTGCGGAAAATCTGAAGGAAAACAGCGTGATTGGGAGGTACATCGAGAGAGGATACTACTTGATCGCCTTCAGAACTATCCAGATCCAGAGAAGGGGAAAAGCTGCTGGTCTGGGGGTAAAGCGACCGCAGGTAAAGCGAGGATATCCGGCTCAGCAGACTGGTAAAGCCGAGCGCGAAGGAAAAGAATTTGAAAGAAAATGCCATGATCAACCGTGTGAATAGTTTTGCAATTTGGATTTGTAAGGATTTGTTTTGATAACTTACAGATTCCGAATCCCAAGTTGCATAAATATTTGTTTGTCAACAGCTTAAAGAAAACCGTTCACACTATTAATCGTGGCAATTCCCTCCCGATAAGGATACAATAAAAACGTTGATGCTGCTGATATGGTAGGAAAGGCAAAATAAGGCTTGTCAGCCAACTTTGCTATCTGCCTCTGTTCCGTTTCTCACGCTTTGTCCCTTATAAAGTTTCAAAAAAGTGACAATTCTATAAATTGTATTATAGAAATTTATGATTTTTACGGGTCGAGAATTTATCAATAAAGTGTCCGATTTGAAGTTTCCTTGTGCCGATGTCCACGGTGAATTGTGGCAGGCATGAGTGATTGATATATACAAAAAGGCGATCCAAATCCCATTGCGTAATGGATCGCCTTTTTTAAATTTTTGCCTATCACTATTTTCCGATAGGAAAGCCGACACCAGCCCGAATGATAAGGGCCCGATTCTTAACGTCATCTGCATCGTCAAGCGACAGGATCCCCAGGGTGTACAGCAAATCTACCGAGAACGTCATCTGTTCGGAGATCGCCATCCCTGCACCAATCCCTCCAGTAATACCGAAGTCAAAGCTGTTGGTGTCCTCGCCGCAGTCCTCTGATAGGTTGATGTCCTCTGAGAAGAAGGAGCCTGAGAAGGAGCCTTCACACTTGGTCTTGAATGCCACCGATGGTCCAACGAGCATATATACTGAAGCCTGACTTTCAGACGGCGCGAGCTTGAAGACGCCCAGGCCCGAAAGCTCGATGTAATCAACATCAGTATTTCCCGATCCCCCACCAAAACCCTCGATGTTGCCTCCGAACTTGGCCCCCTTCTGCACATAGTTGCCACCGAGTCGAAGGCTGAATTTGTCTTGTATTGGGATGGTTGCAGAAGCACCGAGCGTGATGCCGATGCGCGCGTCCGCATTTTCTACATCACTTCCGCCCAATGTCGCCCGGCTCATGCCGCCCTGAATGGCGATTGTGGTCTGACCGAAAATGGGGATGGGGAAGTTCATAGCTACCAGAGCTATGACGCTTATAACGATAGATTTACGCAGGTGTTTCATGTCTGCTACTCCTTTGAAAAATGGTTATGTTGAGAGCAATCTCAATGGATGCGTGTCCTGCGCACGGTTTGAAAACCGCGTCTTTATAGACGATATATCGCTCTTAAAAATAGGCCTTACTAATGAATAACCCTATTTACCCTTAGATGTCAACCTCGTAAGTTTGTCTTGAAGTTCAAAATTTGTCCCAGTGTCCATTTTTTTGCGATATTGGATGTCATGTAAGAAATTGTAACCTGAAATCTGGAATAGAATCCAAAAATAAACGCCCTGCTTAGTCAAGCAGGGCTTAAAAAATATAAAGTCGATTTTCTGCCGACATTCAGGGCGCAGAATGTTTGCGAATAGGGTTTTCCGCCTCTTCGGCCCGATGGCGGTATAAATCTTTTACTGTATCTGGAAATTGTTCAAATACGTCTCGCGGCACGATTGACCGATTCCGCCCGCCAAATTCCAGACTGATCCACCACGGCGAATAGCGCGTTAGCATTGTCACGCGTGGTTTGGTGCTCGGATTGCTCGCTGTCGAATGCCATATTCGGCTGTCCAGCAGGAGTACACTGCCCGCTGGTCCCTGGAGTTGTATTTCGCCGGGAATTGGCGCAGTGGGATCAATGCCATCGTGCATTTCGGGAGAATTGCGGGGGTCCATATGACTGCGCGGGTTGCGAATATCTAAATGACTGCGCGGCACGACCCATGTGCCCCCATTTTCAGCGGAAAATGGCGATAACATCCACAATGCTGTTAGCCCCATTGTTACATTGGGAAATGGCATGAGAATCGCGCCTGCACAATCCCGGTCCAGAATATCGTGCGGCCAATCGGAATGAAAACCGCGGTGATGAATATTTCGATCGCCCGATTGTCGCGTCTTAAATTCTGTTTGTGCGATGCGCACATGCGGGTCCAGCATGGCTTTTGCGACACCTACCACGCGCTTATCGCCGAAATACGGTGTGAGATCGGGCACATAAGCCACTAAATTGGTGCTCGGATTTCCATTTGCATCTGCTTGAAACCCAAGCGATCCACCCGATATCTCGTAATCGCATAAGGCTTTTTCGTGTCCCTTCATGACGTGTTCTCGAAGATAATCAATCCGATCTTCGGGGATCACGCCATCAATTAGACACCATCCCTCAGCTTTTAACTGTGTGATATATTTAGATTGTGACACAGCGCCCTCCCTCAGGGTTCAATTTTTTCAGCGAGATGCTTAAAATCATGCCCTGTTGGTGTCTGAAATACGCTGAGATCAAACTCGGGCACTACTGATAGGATGTGGTCGAAAATATCCGCCTGAATCGCCTCGTAATTCGCCCATACCGTATCGCTGCAGAAAACGTAAATTTCTATTGGTAAGCCGTGTTCCTGTGGCGGCAGTTGTCGCACCAAAAATGTCATTTCACGATTGACTTTTGGATGATTTCTCAAATACGCGACGATGTATGCCCGAAACGTGCCCACGTTGGTCATGCGCCGCCCATTTACCAGGCTCGACGCATCTATCTCTTGCTTCTGGTTGAATTTTGCGAGTTCGTCTTTCTTGTGTTCGATATAGGCAGCGATGTATTTGATTTTTGAGAATCGCGTCAACATCTCTTCGTCGCAAAATTTGATCGTTTGAATATCTATTAAAATTGAACGCTTGATCCGACGGCCACCCGATTCTTGCATGCCGCGCCAGTTCTTAAACGATTCGCTGATCAATGAATACGCTGGGATCGCGGTGATTGTTTTGTCCCAGTTTTGTACCTTCACGGTGGTCAATGCTACTTCAATGACATCTCCATCTGCGCCGTATTTTGGCATCTCAATCCAATCACCTACTGCTACCATCTTATTCGCACTCAGTTGTATGCCCGCGACCAGTCCCAGGATCGCATCTTTGAATACCAGCAAAAGCACGGCCATCAATGCGCCCAATCCGCTCAGGAAATATACGGGATTGCGATCCAACAAAATTGATAAAATAAAAATGCCGCCTACAAAATACGTCAGCATTTTTAAGACCTGCACAAAACCCTTGCCGGGAATTTCGCGCGAGATCTCAAATGTTTGATAAACAGATAGCGCGGCATTGAGAAATGCCGCGATTACCCAGACGCCGATGATCACGATAAAAACCTGTACAGCATCCCGAATAATCGCTGTGCAATAATCCCGGTCTGCTTCTGTCATTTCAGCAAATGGCAAATCGGCCAAAAGGAAGATGACCAGTGCGGGAGCCAGGTGTGCCAACCGGTCCAGAACCCGATGCTCCACAAATGCATCGTCCCAGGGTGTTTTCGTTTTTTCAATCACGTACTTCAGCGTTCGCAGAGCTATGCGCTTCACGATAAAATCGGCAATAGCACTCAGCATCAGAATGCACAGCCCCACTAACAAAGGCGCTGTCCAATTTTTAGCCATCTCTGGATCGATACCCAGGCTGAGTAACCAATTATAAATGAACTCCAACATTATAATTTCCTTCATTTTTAACTTTACAACAGATCATTGTGCCGCAGCAACGCCTCTGTGTTCGGTTCGCGCCCGCGAAATTCTCGGTACACATCCATTGGGTGTTTGCTGCCGCCCAGTGCGAGAATTGTGTCTCGGAACTTGCGTCCAGTCGCTTTCACGGCTTCTTCTTCGTCCAGTCCGGCTTCTTCAAACGCGCCGAATGCATCCGCGCTCAACACCTCTGACCATTTGTAGCTATAGTACCCGGCAGCATAGCCTCCTGCGAAGATATGGGAGAATGAGCACAAGAAGCGACTCTCTGGCAGTGGGGGCAATACGGACATTTCTTCGGTTACCCGACGCTCTACATCAAAAGCCGTTTCTTCGCCATCTGGATCGTAGGCAGAATGCAGCAGCATGTCCGTTTTTCCGAAGGACAACTGGCGCATCATCAAAGACCCCGCCTGAAATGTGCGCGCGGCGACGATTTTCTCAAATAGATCATCTGGCAAGGGCTCACCCGTTTCCACATGCGCGGTCATTCCAATCAGTGTGGGTTTTTGGTAACACCAATTTTCCATAAACTGGCTGGCAATCTCCACTGCATCCCATTCCACGCCATGCAATCCCGCCACATCGGCATAATCGACGGTCGTCAACATGCCCTGCAAACCGTGTCCAAACTCGTGGAACAGGGTTTCTACTTCTGAAAAACTCATCAGCGATGGCGTATCACCCACAGGAGGCGTGCCGTTGCACACGAGATGTACCACGGGCAAGCGAAGATCGTCATTGAGCCATCGCCGTCCCAGACAGTCGTTCATCCACGCGCCACCGCGTTTTTCTGCTGGACGAGAATAAGGGTCCAGATAAAACGACGCTATGCGCTCGCCATCGCGGAGCACTTTGAAGAACTGCACATCGCCATGCCATTTGTGCGCGTCTTCATCGTCTGCCCGCGCGATCTCAATATCAAAAAGGCGTTCTGCTAACGCAAACATGCCATCGAGTACTTTGGGAAGTGGAAAATAAGGGCGCAACTGGTCGTCGGTATAATCGAATTTTTGCTCGCGCAATCGCTCCGACCAGAAGGACGTATCCCAATGCATGACTGGCTCTTCCTGGCCATTCGCCTTTGCCAATGCTTGTAGTGCGCCAAAATCCTTTTCGCTATGGGGCTGTGAAGCTGCCTGCAATTCGCCGAGCATGCGCTCGACAGCGGCGACATCGGGGGCCATTTTGGCATCCAGACTCCTGTCTGCATAGGTCGTAAAACCCAGGATCGCGGACTGCTCCTGGCGCAATTGTAAGGTACGTGCAATTAACTCGCTGTTGTCCCATTCACCTGAGGATGCGCGTTTTACATAGGCTTTGTACACTTGCTCTCGGTGGTCGCGTACGCGATGGTGTTGCATAAAGGGATAAAAGCTCGGGAAATCCAGTGTAATGCGCCAGGGCCCATTTTCCGGTGTCGCTTCGCTGCCTTCATTGGCCTGGGAGTATGACTGCGCGGCCACTTGCCGCAAGCTGTTCGGCCAGCCCTCTGTTTCTTTTTTTTCCTCAATGATTAGTTCATAAGCTTTGGTCGCATCCAGCACATGGTTGGAAAAATCTGTGCTGATTTGCGACAATTCTTTGGCAATTTCATTAAAGCGTTCCTTTGCCGCGCCTTCTAATCCCACTCCGGCGTGTTCGGCTGCGCGAATTTTTAGCTCGATACATCGCTTTTGAGCCTCATCCAGCTTCGCCCATTCCTCGCCATCTCGAATTGCCACCAGACCTTCGTAAATGGGACGGCTCTGCTGTACGCGCAGACCAAATGCCACGACATCTTGCAAAACGGCCTCGTGTGCTTCGCGCAAATCATCCGAATTTTTTACGCTGAGCAAATGTCCCACCGGACCCCAGGCATAAGAAAAGGGTACGTCGAGTTCTTCGAGCGGGGCGAGCAACCCATCCCACGATGGGGTCATGTTTTGCTCCAATGCCGCAATCTGTTTTTCTGCTTCTGTTAGCACATGTTTTACGCCCGGCACAACGTGTTCTGGCTCAATTTCGTCGTGCCGAGGCAATCCCTCTTTGACAAGTAAAGGATTGTTTTTTAATGCACTCATTACACATACCTCATTTTGTTAAGAGATAGAAAATAGACTCAATCCAACTTTTCTATCTCATTTACGACATCTCGCACCGAGTTCAGTATTTTGTACGCAGATGAAAAGTCTCCGTATTTCGACAGCGCATTTGGCACAGCGAGCACGCGCAAGCCAGCCGCCGCTGCCGCGATACATCCGCGCTCAGAATCTTCCACGACAACACAGTCATCGGGTTGTAGCCCGTGTAATCGCATGGCCGTTAAATACGCATCTGGATGTGGCTTTGCTTCTTCGTAATCTTCTCTTGCGAGCACAAAATCGAAAAATGGGAGCAAATTCGTCTGTGCGTGAACAATGTCGAAGTGATCTCTGCGAGAACCCGTCACAATGCCCATTTGTACGCGACCATAGAATGTTTCAAGTGTTTCTACCACGCCATCCACGACCTGTACGCCGTTGGCTAATAATGCGCTGTACCGCGCATTGCGTTTTAAACGCAACTGCTCGATCAATTCAGCATCTTGAACGGGCAGAAAATCGAATACACTCAGTCCTTTTTTTAGCGACTGTTCGGCAAAATCCTTATGTGTTAGTTCAACACCTTGTGTCGCCAATACCTCATGTCCCGCCTGAAAGTACAGACCTTCGGTATCTACCAGCACCCCATCGTTGTCCCACAAAATTGCACGAATCACAACTCCTCCTTATATTCTTTTTTAAAGGCGACCTCCGCAAAATGGTTGAAAACTGAAATCTACGCGAACAATGGACTCAGGTCAACACATCCGCGCTTCTTTCACGCAGACATTCGATGGTCTTGTCGCAGAAAACGACCACGCCCGCATTTTGCTCTCTCCCGTGCAAGGCAATGTGGTTTCTGACCACCTGGTTGAAGCCACCGAGTGCAACTGCCTCATCCGTCCGCTCAATGGGAAAAATCTCTCGGTCTATATCGACGATCAACCCGCCGAGACGCTCGGTTTTCTCCGCGATGGATATGCGCTATGGGGACGGCTCGCTACGGGCAATCATCCGGGGCATATCCGTTTTTGCATTCGCTCAGATAATGTCGATCTGCTCTATGCCGAACTCGATGTGCGTCCATCGCGCCTCAACTACGAGACCCATTATCAAGTTATGCGTGCCGATCTCGAGCGCGTCAGCCGTGAACTCGTTTACCTTTTGCCCGATCAAACCCGTATCACAACACGTCTGATAGATGACAGGGGTAGCAATTTGGACTTTCATCAGGTGCTGGACCGTCTTCTGAATCAACTCGTCCGCACTTTGCATGCGATTCTCAAACGCCCGCACCGCCGTCTCAAAACCGTTCAACGCATTCGCGCGGTTGATCGCACGCAGGGCCGCGATCCCAATGCGATTGCCCACATGATTCGCTCGCCACAATTCTGGACACATACCGCGACCGATCTCCCACACTTTCCCATAGCGGATGGTATTGGCTGTACGCATTTGCGCGAAACCCATCGCCATCCCGATATTGACACGCCGCTCAATCGCCATCTCGTTGCACACTTAAAGCGTTTGTCTCGGCGCGCGAGACCTATCGCACATACCGATCTGGGGCATCGCCTGAAAATACACGTCGATCGCTGCTTGCGTTTGCTCCCTTTGCCACCTGCGCGACGCGATGACACGATACCCGTTCATCTCGATGTGCGTTACCAGACGGCTTTCGCGCTTATCCGCGATCTCAATCGCGCGCTCGCGCCCTGTACGGGTGGCCCGTTTGATCTGTCCTATCGCGATACACACACACTTTACGAATACTGGGTCTTTTTTACGCTGGTTCACACACTGTGCGATATCGGCTTTGTTCCGATCGGTGACGATAATCTTTTTCACCTGACCAACCGCGGTCTGAGCGTTTCTCCCGCGCAGGGCGAATCCTCTGCGATACATCTTCTGCGCGGCGAGTGCCGCATCCGTTGTCTCTACAATATGACCTATACCACTACATCGGGACGCGCGCTCACCCATGATCTGAGGCCCGATATAATTATCGAAATTCACACAGCGAATGGAGAACGCGCTATTTATGCATTTGACGCCAAATATCGCCGCGAAGATTACAATGGGACGTGGATTCCGATGCGCGAAGATATTGACAAAATGCACGCTTATAGGGACGCTATCGGTCAGGTTACAGACACGGATTTTCAACGCATTCTCAAAAGTGCTGTTGTTCTGTTTCCCGCTCAGGTAGATCCCGCGTATCAGACTCACGCTTTTTATACCAGTCTGTCTTATGGCATCGGCGGCCTTCCGCTCCTTCCCGGCGATATAAATACCTTATCTGCTCTGAAAGAATATATCAAAGAACATATTCTTTGATAAAAAAATGGACCGGCCTTCGCCGATCCATTTGTGCTTTTTTTTTAATTGGCTATATTTGCAATATCAGGTACAAACTTCCTCTATCTCTCAACTTTCTACCTCATGACCGATTCCCAACTTCTTCAAGAATTTGAAGCCCTTGCCCATCGCCTGAATATCCCCTTATTCCGCGAAGACCTCATGGGTGGTACCGGTGGTCTGTGTGTCGTGCGCGGGGAACAGCGCCTGATTCTCGATTACCGCCTCGATGTGCCCACGCAGGTCGATATTCTCGCACACGCCTTTTCCAAATTGCCCCTCGATGATGTTTTCATCAAGCCATCCCTCCGCGCCCGCATTGACCTCTACGGCGAAGCACAGGTTTAGCGATTTACCCACAGGATGAGATCAAATATTCCACCTGTTCTTCAGGTGAGACGGTGATGGTGCGATTGGCCGGGATGAAGAAAGTGTCGCCTGTTTGAGCGGTGAAGGTTTCGTTTAGTCGTGCCTGACCGGTGAGGATGGTGAGTGCCGCGAATGTGGGATAGGTGTGCTGGATGGTGCCTGCAGGGGCGAAGCGTTCGAGGCGGAAGTATTCGGTGTCTTCCGCGCCGATGAGTGTGGTGTTTGCGTCGGTTGCGAGATGGCTGTGGTGTTGCGGTTTTGGCGCGGGTGCGTCAAAGGCGATGACGTCGAGGGCGCGGTCAATGTGGAGTTCGCGCGGCTTGCCGTCGGTGCCGGGGCGGTTGTAGTCGTAGATGCGAAAGGTGAGGTCGCTGGATTGCTGTACTTCGTAGATCATGACGTTCTGGCACAGGGCGTGTACTGTGCCGGGGGGTACGAAGATCACATCGCCTTCCTGTACATCGAAGAATTGCACGGTGTCCTGTACGCGGTTTTCGCGGATGGATGATTCAAAGCTGTGTTTGTCAACGCCGTCTTTCAGGCCACAAGCCACGCGCCCATGGTCTGATTTGAGTATGTACCACGCTTCTGTTTTTCCATAAGTGCCCAGGTTTTTTGCACGGGTGTAGGTATCGTTGGGGTGTACCTGGATGGAGAGGTCGTCGCGCGCATCGAGGAGTTTGATCAGCAATGGGAACTCGGTGCCGTAACGCTCGATAACGCGCTGTCCGAGGAGGTCTGCGCCATAAGTTGCGACGAGGTCGGCGAGGTTTTGTCCGGCAAGTGGGCCGTCTGCAACAATGCTTTCCATCCCTTTGTATGCCGAGACTTCCCACGATTCGCCAATAGGCACATCTAGGGGAAGTGCTTTGTTGTAGTGTGTCCCCAGGCTGCGTCCCCCCCAGACGGTTTCGCGGAGGTAGGGTTTTAAGGGTAAGAGGTCGGGTATCATTAAGATGAGATGGGAAATCGGGAAGATGCTACAAAGGACTCAAGAGTGCGGGTAATATACATTTTGGGTAGAAAAAAGCGGCTATTTTGCAGTGGGATTGCAAAATAGCCGAACTTTTAGATGTTGTCAAGGCTATCAGGCACTTAAAATATTTCGTCGAGATTCAAAGTGAATCCTTGCAATATGGGTGAAGTCAATATTTCCCCTTCGCCGTAGGTATCGACTACCTCGAATCCGCGCTCGCCAAGGCGCAATATTGTTATGGTTTTTGTGGTGAGATCGACCATCCAGTACTCGGTTATGCCGTGCCTGGCATATAGGCTGCGCTTGAAGGTCTTGTCGCGTGCGGCTGTGGAAGGGGATAGGATTTCGACGACGAGGTCCGGCGCGCCCTGAATATTCGCGGGGGTGATGATGTGCGCACGCTCATTGGAGACGAAGATCAGATCGGGTTGCACCACATCTATATCCGATAGCACCACGTCGAAGGGCGCGTGATAGACCCGCCCCAGGCTATGTTCAGATGTGAATAGGAACAGTTTTGCCCCCAGTTGGATGGAGACGCTTTGATGAAATTCTCCCGGTGCAGGGGGCATAACCAATTCTCCGTCCAGAAGTTCGTAACGCTTGTCGTCTGGCGTGTTCAGGTAATCGTCGTAGGTAAATTTGACGATGGGATTTGGGATAGCCATGGTTGTCGTCCTCTCTGATGATGCGTTGCTTGCATGGCCTGCTGCGTGTTCAATCGCTTCTGTTTGATACTCGTAAAAGGGCTCATATTTTTGTCTCAAGCGATTGATTACATCCAACTAAGAAATAGCCGATTTTTAACTTTTGTCAAGGTATTTGATTCCAATGAGCACTTAAAATATGTCGTCGAGATTCAAAGTGAGTCCTTGCAATATGGGCATCGCAGCAATACATTACAACCCACAGAAAATTTACATTCATGCAGTTCTAATGCACGATGAGTACGATAAAGAGAAATGGAAAGAGTAGATTATGGTAGCAGAAATACAAACCGCTCAAGATGTATGGCCCGTGCTAAACTCTGTGGTGTTCGTCCCCCATGAAGAGGGCGAATATCAACGGCTTGTGGCTATACTGGACGATTTGATTGATGTGGTAGGCGAGAATGAAGATCATCCCCTCGCCTCATTGATGGAAGTTATTGGTGTGCTGATTGAGAAATATGAAGAGGAACATGTTCCTGAATTGACTGAGATATAGCTGGTAGATGAAACCAGGATTATTAAGCCCGGGGACCTATTTGGTCATCGGGCTTTTTTATTTTTAGATTTTACATCAGGGGGGCGTGGGGGATGCACAACCGCTTCACTTTCCTGGCCTGCCGCGTGCTCAATCGCTTCTGTTAATCCTTGTTTGATGCTCTCGAACTGACTCATATTTTTGGCTCGATTGATTACACCCAATGCATGGGCTATAAAAGCGGGGTCATCACCTGCTTCTTCAAGGCATGCTACCAGATATAACTGCACATCTTCTTCAGTTTTGAGGTACTCTGCTGAATCCCATTGGGTGGTATTGATAGGCATAATTCGATGGCTATAGAGCTATAAAACAATAATTCTATTGAATTGATCATCTTGCACAAAAGCGAATCAGACACAAGATATGTTACGTAGAATTAGAAATATGGGTCATTCGTAGCACAGTTCGTAGCACAGTTGGTGAGTCAGATAACTGCACGGTGTCGTCAAAGTTGAACAGCAGGTCCGCGCTGGAAGGGGCGCGGAAGTTAGTCCGCGGCTCGGAGGCGGTTTACTGTACCGGACCAATTGAGAATTCGTCGGTCTGCCGTCACTAACTGATGTCCGGCCATGGCGGTAGCAACAATCAAACGATCCGCCGGGTCAGCGTGGAAGTCTCTTAGACCGACAGCTCGAATGCCGATTTCGCCGTTAACAGCGATCTCGACAATGCCTTGGTCAAGGAGCAAGCGACGCCATGAACCAACATCTTCATTCATTTCAATTCGCCCCTTGTCCTGTAGCATTGCGGTTTCCCAAAACGAAATCGCGGAGACCGCTACTTCGCCTTCGTTTTCTGCACGACCAATCACTCGGCGAGCCATTGGCCCCAGTCGAGCGTCCCCTGTTCTTAGCCACAGTAGCACATGGGTATCAAGCAGTATCATCTTCCTCCTCCCACGTCTTCCCCTTCTCTGCATCCCACGTTACGCCGATCGGTTCAATAATGTCGCCGAGAATGCGAATTTTGTCCCGATCCCTGCCAAAATTCTTCTCGCGATAGGGAACGAGACGCGACACAGGTCGGCCATTCTTGGTAATGACAATTTCGGTGCCGCTGTCGGCAACCTCGTCCATTAGCTTGAGGCATTTGGTCTTGAACTCCGATGCCTTGATCGTCCGGACATCAGTCGAATTATTGTCGTGCGTATCCATAAATGGTCCCCCTGTTGCATCGTGGCAAAAGGCCTATCCCTTATAGCGAGGAACTGTACTCGCTTGACCTACCCGGCTTGCTAAAGCCGCCATATAAACTGCAAAGTAGCCGAGTTTTAGATTCTGTCAAGGTATTTGATTACAAACAGTCAAAAAACGTAACGAACGAGTTCCATGTTGTTATGTGCTATTCTGTCCATCATTGTGCGCTTTCAGAACGGCGTTGCGGATTTGGTCATAACCCAGTGCTCTGACTCCCAGCCCTTTTAGACGCGAGAGCGAGACGGTCTTCTGGTTCCCAAGAGAAGAATCAAGCGTGCTCGTTGGTAGAATATAAAACTCCCACTGCGTCAGTTCAAGAGGGTTGATGGTCTGGTCGTCCAAATGAGCGAGAACACAAAAGACATACACATCGGCACTGCGAACTTGCGTTTCTCCGTACTGGTTTGTTTTCGGATCCCAGGGAAGTGTCTTTGCGATACCGAATGAAATTGCAGATGGTCGATCCTGATGCCAGGACTGAAGGTAAGCGGCTGACTTGACTTCGATTTTAATCCCCTCGGGTGTCGTTATATCGACGGGATCCCACTCGACTCGGACCGGCGCACATGCCCTGGTGGCCTGACTTACGATGTATTCCGCGACCGTGCCACGCAGAATGTTGTTCAAGACGTCGGAAGTTGCCCAGACCCAGAAGTCCAGTACCGAAAAGGAGGTCGGTTGGCCCTTGTGAGTAAAGCAGGTTTCAGGCTTAAGTGGCTCCGGGTCGCGTTGCGCTGATTGAAACTCACCCATTTTTCATCTCCTCTCTTACTGCAATCAAAAAACGTAGCGTATGCCGATTTGTACTTCGCGTGGGTCGCCGAGGCCAGATTGGACGGTGCCGTCAAAGTTGAATAGTAAGCCCGCGCTGGAGGGGTCGCGGAAGTTGTCTGTGTTGAGCAGGTTGAAGACCTCAGCGATGGCTTCCAACTGGCCGTTGCCGAGTGGGATGGGGCGCGACAGGCGCATGTCCCATGAGAAAAACGCATTGTCTTTGCGGAGGGTGTTGCGCTGGATAATGTTGCCGTCGGCGCATATACGGTCAGAGGTCGCGCCCCAGGGGTTAATCGTGGGCTTGCCCGTGCAGGATGCGGAGGTCGGTTGTGCCGAATAGTAGCTTACGCGATTGTTGAGGGATATATCGCCGGGCAATTTGGAAAGGGTCCACAGATTGAAGCGGTGGCGCTGGTCGCGGTCTGAATAGCCCCACTCGCGGTCCAATTGCGTTGCATCGACGTAGCGGAAGGTGAAGGGATCTCGCTCGTTGTCGTCGTCGGATTTGTCCCACGACAGGGTATAATTCATCTGGAACTGGAAATTGTCTTGCACCATCTGGCGCAGCCCAAAGCTGATGCCGTGGTAGCGCGATTTAGCTGTGCTCTCGACCACGGCCAAGTCGCCGATGCCGTTGATACCATCGGGACCTGAACCCGTTGACCAGGGTGAATTGAAGACCGCATCGTTGTGGTTGACAAAGCGCGTTAGATTGTCGGCGCGGGAGTATGTATAACCGAAGGTACCGACTACCCCCTTTGCATGCAACTCGCGTTCAAGGCCCACATGCGTGCTGATGGTGCGGGGGTTTTTAAAATTTTGGTCGAAGACAAAGATATTGGGGCGGAAGGGATCTCCTGTGGGCGCGGGCAACAATTCGCCGTAGGTCGGGGGCGGACCCAATACGGGCGTCAGTGCGCTGGAGCGGAAGATGGATTGCCCGCGCGAGCCATTGGTCGAGCGGGTGCTGGCTACGTTCAAGCCCGGAATGCGGGCGTAGTAGATCCCGGCGCTGCCCCGCAACAGGGTCTTATTGTCGCCGTGTACATCGTAAGCTATGCCCAGCCGCGGCTGGAACATATCCCAGGCAGAAGGGATTTTGCCATTGGAGGGGAATTGGTATGTACCCGTCTGATTGGTGACAGTTTTGCCAATGAAATCGGCGAAGAAGACCTCGTCTGGATCGGTGATCACATCGGGCTGGATCTGTGCCTCCCAGCGCAAGCCGTAATTGAGTGTGAGCTTGTTCGAGGGCTGCCAACTGTCCTGCACAAAAAGGGCCAATTCGTGCTGGGGGATATTTTGGGTGCCCGCTTCTTCCACGCTCAGGCCGCCGATGCCGGATTGCTGCAAATAGATGAGGACAGGCCCGGTAATTTCCGTTCCGTCGGGACAGGTCCCGGTGGTGCTGGTGCTGCTATCGGAGCATTCGACATAACGGTTGCCCTGCTTGACGAAGTTGAGAAAGCCATCTACGGAATTGAAGATGTAGCGTCCATTGGCAAAACCGATAAAGGTTTGCACGGATTCGACGCGGTTCCACTCGATCCCGGCTTTGATCAGATGATTGCCCTTGCTTATGGAGATATTGTTGAGTAACTGGATGCGTGTGTCGTAGTATTCGACTGGGATAAAGAAGGGCATGCCAAAGCGATAGCCGTGTAGAAAATCCATGCCCGTATCGGGAAAGGGTCGCCTGGTGCTGGGGTTCTGCGGTCCGCCGTAGGGACGCGGGCGATCTTCCCGGGCGATTTGGAAGCGGAACTCGTTGATCGTGCTGGTGGAAAGAAGCGATACCAGACTGCCGTTGAAAGCGTGTGACCAGTCCCTTTCAATCGCATTGGCGCTGCGCGCCCACGAGTCAACATCAAAGGTGCCGTTTTTCTGTTCGGACCAGGTGTAATTGTATTTGAAGGTGGCGGAGTGCTCGTCCGACAGATGGTAATCGACTTTGAGTAGAAAAGCGCGGGCATCATTGGTGCGGTCAATGGCGCCGTAGTCATCGGACAGGTTAAACGCGGTGGACATGAGGTGGCGCAGGCGGGTATCTCCGCGCTCGATATTGTTCTGTCTGGTGTCTCTGAAAATCTGCTGGTCGTACGCGGCAAAGAAGAATGCCCTGTTCTTTTTTAACGGGCCACCCAAAGTGAAGCCGAACTGTCCCTGCTTGAAATCGGGCGTGCGTTCCATCCCGTTGTGTCTGGCTATGCCGGATAGGGCATCGTGTTTGCCAAAAAAATGCACGGAGCCGTGGAATTGGTTGGTGCCCGATTTGGTGATGACATTGACAAAGCCGCCGCTGGAGCGTCCGAATTCGGCATTGGCTCCCTGGGGCACGACTACGATTTCCGCTACTGCGTCCAGATTAAAGGTGAAGGCAGGGCGCTGTCCGCCGCGCTGTTCGCCGAAGAAGGGGTTGTTGAAATCCGCGCCATCTACCGAGATATTGTTGTGTATGCCGCGCTGCCCGGCAATGGTCAATTCATCGCCGTCAGGTCCTTGCACGATGCTCACACCCGGGGTCAATAGCGTGAGGTTGAGAAAATTGCGCCCGTTGTTGGGCAAGTCCTGCACGGCTTCTTCGGGCAGGCGCGTAGCTGTTTCACTCTGGGTGATGTCAACGGCGGGTCTCGTCGCCTCAATGACGACCTCATCCATTTGCAGTGCCATTTTGAAGATGAGTTCCACTGTCTCGCCGACCCGCACCTGCACCCCTGTTTGGCGCACTTCTGCCTGTCCCGTCGCCTGTACTGTTATGTCGTAAAAACCCAGGGGCAACAAGGTCGCGGTGAATATCCCCAGATTGGAGGATGTGAGGGTTCGCTGGTAATTGGTGCTGGTTTCTTTGAGCGCGATGGCGGCATTGCCAATGGGGTTGCCAAACTGATCCCGCACAGAGCCGCGGATAACGCCGGTGGTTGCCTGAGATTGCGCCCATGTGGGGGCGTGCAATAGGGAAGCGCACAGGAAAAGGAAGGATAATATGCGGATGGGGGTGTGAAGGCGCGTCATTACTCGGCACGTCTTTCTACGCTGACCTCAGAATTTTATATTGATCGCCATTGCCACGCGGCACGGTGGCTTCTTGATATGAGACAATAAATGCCCGCCGCACGTGGTCTGTCTGGTTGCCTTTGGAATGATGCCATAAACAGGCGTGGAATAAAAGGATATCCCCGGCTTTCACAGGGCATGGAATCGCATCGTCGAACATGAGATCGGCTGGGCCCATACACTTTGGGCATTGTCCGCCAAATGGCCCATGCGTGACCACGCCGCCCTTGTGGCTGTGCGGCACGACCCACAAACATCCATTTGTCTCATCTGCATCTTGTAACGGTATCCAGGTGGACATGCGCGTTTTGCTCAGGGCACGCGTGTTGTAATACGCATTGTCCTGGTGCCAGTGACAGATGTCGTTGGAGTGCGGCACTTTTGCCGTCAACTTGGCCGAATAAATCGAAATGCCGGGTTTGACTATATCTTCGATCAGTGCCAATACCCGCTCATCCTGTGCAAATTGACGGGTCACATCTGATCGCAATCCCAACTGCATGACCCATCCCCTGTTGCGCCCCGTTTCTTTTTGTGTTTCCTGAATCCGATCGATTTCGCGGTCAATTTCCGCGAGTTCCCCCAACGGAAAGACGTCTGGCACAATCACATAGCCCTGTTCGCGATAGACCGCCAACTCGTCGGTACTGAGTTTTCGTAAGGTCGTTTCAGTCATTGTCATCTTTTCACTCCTTTAAGAATAACTCGACCACGGGCACTGTCACATTGGGTTTTTGCACGGGCAATTCCAATGTTAGCGTTTCACTTCCGGGACCGCTGTCTCCCGTGTGTCCGGCGCGGGGTTGGTGAAATTGCACTTCTGAAGCATCGTTTAATAACTGTGCGTATTCTACCTTGCTTGCAAATCCATCCAGATGCAGATGGCGAAATGGATAGGTGAACAAATGTACGTACATCCGATTGGTCTCGGGGTTGTAGGTCAAGCGGCAATCCTCTGGCGTCTGAAATTCCTCTGGCGCAGCAGTACAACCGTAAATGGATCGGCTGTGCCATTTCATCCATTCGCCCATTCCGCTCAGGCAATTTAATGCCCGATCGTCAAACGCCCCGCGCCCGGTCGGTCCGACATTGAGCAATAAATTGCCTCCGCGGCTTACCACACCGATCAGCATTTGTACCAGTTGCTCGACGCTTTTCCAACTCGTTTCATCGCGGTGATAGCCCCACGATCCCGAAAATGTTTGGCATGTCTCCCACAACACGCGCTCACCCTGATAGGTGACCCACTCGCGCGGCATAAATTGTTCGGGCGTGCGATAATCCCATCCGCCTTCCACATCGTCCAAATCCAGCCGGTCGTTAATCACAATGCCCGGCTGCAACTCGCGCGTCATTTTCATCAGTTCGACACTGTTCCAATCATCTCGTCCCTTGCCGTCAAAACCCTCGGGCCTGCCTCTTGCGCCAGCCGGATAGCTAAAATCGTAAAATAGCATATCCACTTTGCCGTATTCGGTGAGCAATTCGCGGACCTGACCGCGCAAATACGCTGCGTATTGGGCCTGATCGCGCGGTTCATTCAGTTTATCCTTATCGGGATGGTTCCGCATGCTGTGAATGGCGTCGATTCTGAAATGCGGATGGTGCCAGTCGATCAGGGAATGGTAAAAACCGACCTTCATTCCGCGCGACCGAAACGCTTCTACCATGGGTTTTAACAAATCTCTGCGCGCGGGTGTATTGGTCGCCTTGTATTCCGTCAGCTTGGAATCCCACAGCGCGAAGCCTTCGTGGTGTTTGGTGGTTATACAAAAATATTTCATGCCCGCGTTGGCTGCTGCATCTGCCCACGCTTCGGGATCGTACAAATCCGGATCGAAGTATTTCAGATATCGGTCGTATTGCGCGTCGGGTATTTCTTCTCGCTGCTTTATCCACTCGTGTCGCGCGGGCAATGCGTACAATCCCCAGTGAATGAATAGTCCGAATCGATCATGCGTAAACCAGTTTGTGTCACCCTGAAGATCTGACATGTGTTCTCCTTTATCTCAAACAGTTTCCGATGCAGCAGCAAGTTGATGATTGACAACCTGCCAGAATGTGACGATCGCGTCTTTCTTTTCGTCAAAAAAATCTTCAAAAAAACCAACCGAATTTAACGGCAATGGGTAAGCATAACGCTCGCCATCTTCGCCAATCTCTGTGACCCAATCATCTGGCTCCTTAGAATCGACCACCTCAAACAACGTAGCATCGTAGAGAAAGGGCCTGCCCGCGTCGTTCAAGATTCTAAAATCATCGGCTTCTATCCCAATTACAACATAATATTGATTGGGCGTGAGATCGAGATATTCGGTATTCTGTTCTCTAAATTGGACAATCATAATTGTGCAATCTGTTTTGATGTCAATTCAAGAATCTCACAGACCCCTTCTTAGAGTTCTGACAGTTGCACTTCCCGTCCTTCCTTTGCACTTGTGACCGCTCCAAAGACCATGGACATGGATTTTAGATTGTCTTCGGCATTGCATTCGGGTTGGCGATCTTCACGAAGGGCGCGAACAAATTCGTTGAGCACGGGATTCGGTCCGTCAGTTTCGGCGAGTTCAATTTGCTCGCGGATTTGTGGATTCTGTTTGTGCTTGAGTGTGTAAAAGAGGTCAAAGCCCTCCCACGTCAGCGTGCCTTTTGGCCCTTCGTATCGCCATTCGCCGTTGTGCCCCGCAGGCACATGTCCCATTGTGCAGCCAATACCGCGATGTGTAGCGACAATGCCGTTTTCAAATTTGAAGACGATAATCTGGCAGGCGTCGCCCTGATGCCAGCCCCAGGGTAAATTCCAGGTGATGGCGTGTGCGCTGACGGGGTCGGCATTGAGGGTATAGCGCATCATGTCAAAGTGGTGGATGCCCATGTCGGTGAGGAACATATAGGGTTCCGTCACATAGTGACTGCCCGGGTTGTCTGCCCAATCGACATAAAGCGATACGTCGAGTTGTGCCACGTCGCCAATATGTCTGGCTTCGAGCAGGCGCCGAGTGGTGCGGGGCAGTTCATTAAAGCGATAGTTCTGCGTGATCATGTGTTTGACACCCGCTTTTTTGCCCGCTTCAACGACGCGTTTGGCGGCTTCGAAGTTATCGCTCAGGGGTTTTTCGCCCAATAGATTGAGGCCCGCATCAAAGGCTTTCATCGCGATGGTTTCGTGAACAGCGGGTGGGGTGACATCTACGACAAAGTCGGTTTCTACTGAGGCGGCATCGCTGAGGTCGTCGAAGATGAGAGTCGCGGGTACACCGCGTTCTCCTATCGCGCGTTTTTTATTTTCTTCTGAGGGTTCAACATAGGCGACCAATTCCACTTCGGGATGTTGGTCACAGGCGGCCTGCCAGTGACGCGAACGACCACCGAGGCCGACGAGAATTGCTTTCATGAGATATTCTCCTTACTTAGAAATCATCCGATTCGACATAAGCCTGAACAAGACGGCCTTCGCCTTCTTTGCCGGGCAAGCTGATGCCGTGTTCCATGCCGACGATGCTCGTGCAGCCTTTTTCATGTAGATGCTTGAAGATACTTTTGTAGTTGATTTCACCGGTGGTGGGTTCTTTGCGACCGGGGTTGTCGCCCACTTGAAAAACGCCGATTTCAGACCAGCAGCGGTCGATGTTGGGGATGAGGTTGCCTTCGGTGATTTGCTGGTGGTAGATGTCAAAGAGGATTTTGCAACACGGGTGGTTGACGGCCTGACAGATCAGATATGCTTGTGGCGAGCCAGCCAAAAAAACGCGGGGGTGGTTCGTCAGGCGGTTGAGTGGTTCCAACACCATTACCAGACCCGATTCTTCGAGAATGTCGCAGCATCGTTTGAGCAGTTCGATCACATTGGCTGTTTGATAATCCCACGCGAGTTTTAAGTCGTAAAGCCCGGGCACGACCGTACACCATTTTGCATTTACGCGCTTGGCAATTTCAATGGCGGCTTTGATATCTTTTAGCACGGCCTGTTTTGCATCTTCATCGTCGCCGGCAAATGTGACATCTGAAAAAGATCCCGTGGCGACAAATACACCCATTTCAAGGTTTAATCGGGTCATTTCTGCGGCAATTTTTTTTTGCATTCCTATGTCGCGTTTGGGCATGCCATTGTCTTCCCAGGCCGTAAAGCCCTGATCTGCGGCGTATTTGAGCTGGTCGAGATAGTCATTGCCTGCACTATGTGTGAAATGGCCGTGATGCGGGGCGTATTTGAGGTTGAATTCCCGTTGGGGCATGTAACACTCCTTTAAGATTAGCGAGAAAAATAACGGTCTAAAACAAGGTTTTAATTTGACAGGATAGTGCGCGTGTGTCAAATAGAAAATCTCCATCCGTTGCGCGGTGGGATTTTGATTTCGCCTTGACAAAAGGTGCGGGTAGGAATATGATGCATGAAAATTACAGAGTGCAAATAGACACAAAGGAGTATCAATATGTCCAGTACAATGGAGACCGCGACGCTCGGGGGCGGGTGTTTTTGGTGTGTGGAGGCGATTTATCAGGATGTGATTGGGGTGCATAAAGTCGTGTCGGGATACGCGGGGGGGGCGATAGAGAACCCGACGTATCAGCAGGTGTGTTCGGGCACCACAGGACACGCCGAGGTGGCGCAGATTGTGTTTGATCCGGCCGTGATTTCGTTTGCGGAGATTCTGTTCATTTTTTGGAGCACGCATGATCCAACGACTTTAAATCGCCAGGGAAATGATGTGGGTACGCAGTATCGGTCGGTGATTTTTTATCACGATGAACAGCAGAAAAGTATTGCCGAGCGGTCAAAGGCAGAGACAGAGGCATCGGATTTGTGGCCCGATCCGATTGTGACGGAGATCGCGCCGCTCACAATATTTTATGAAGGGGAAGATTATCATCAGAATTATTTTGTGGAGAATCCATATCAACCGTATTGCATCTTTGTTATCAATCCCAAGGTGCAAAAGTTTCGCAAGTCGTTTCGCGATAAACTGAGAGGTGAAAAATGAGTGACGCACCTGTTCGCGTTGGGTTTGTAGGCTGTGGGAGACAGGCGAGTGCATCGTGGTATCCCAATTTTGCGACCATACCGGAATTGGATTTGTATGCCTGCTGTGATTTGCAAGCGGCGCTGGCAGAGCGCAATGCGCGGTTTTTTGGGGCGAGAAGATGGTACACAAATTTGTCTGATATGATCGAGAAGGAAGATCTGGATGCCGTTATGGTCGTGGGGCCGCCGGATATGCATTTTGAGTGCGGCAAGCAGGTGCTGGCTGCGGGGTTGCCGTTGATGATGGAGAAGCCACCGGCGCGTTTAACAGCCCATGCGCGGGAGTTGGCCGATATGGCTGCGGGCCGGGGGCTGATTACGCAGATTGGTCACAACATGCGACACGCGCCTGGGGTGCAGAAATTCCGAGAGTTAATGGCGACGCCCGAGTTTGGGAAATTGCTTTTTTTGGAAAGCCGATATTTTATGCCCAGCCCAATGTGGCAGGATGATTTAGACTATCGCGCGGGCTGGCAGTATATGATTTTTCAGTCAACGCATGCGGTCGATCTCGCGCGTTTTTTGGGCGGGGAAATTGAGCGGGTTTACGCGGATTTGTCGGTCGGTGAGGGCGGGCGATTTGCAATTGCCTGTACCGCGCATTTTGATAGCGGTGCTACCGGAATGATCACGCTGACAGGTTGTACCCCAAATTGGACGTGTAAGATTGAAGCGGCGGGCGATGCGCGGGCGCATTTGTGTCTGGTGAATTTGCATACGTTGGATTTTGAACCCCACTCGCCCGAAGGGGGATACCAACCCTCGCCCGGTATTCCATCTCAATCGTATTCGCCCGCTGTGCGCGACAATGCGGAAAAACGAGGCGGGTACTGGGGGCAAATGCAGGCTTTTGCACGGGCTGTACAAAAGGGAGAATCAGGTTCACCAACTCTGAGAGATGCGTGTCAGGCGATGGTGATATGCGAGGCTATTTGCGATAGTATCGAGCGAAAAGCTCCGGTGGATGTCGAACTTTAGTGAGGTTCAGACATGATGAAAACATACGCGTTCATTTTGTTCATTGTATGCGGCTTGTCGAGCAACTGCCCTGCCTATGAGCTTATTGGGACGGAGGGATTGTCCAAAGAACTCACCGCGCAACACTACACCATCAATCCCAACCTCGACGCTGTTATCGTCGTGGATCGAACAATCCCGACATTTGAATACCATACTTACTACAGTGCTGGCTCGGCAGACGAAAAAGAAGGTGAACAAGGGCGACTACACTTCTTAGAGCATATCATGTCAGGCACTGGAAGCCATGAATATGGAAAACTCAACCAGATCATTATTGAGAATGGAGGACAAAAAAGAGCTACTACTTCTAATCATTACACGCGCTTTATAATGAGATTTCCTAAGAATAAGTTTGACCTCGCAGTTGAGATAGACCGCGATAGATATTACGACACAAAAATTAATGAGGAAGTTGTAGAAAAGGAGTCGAAAATTATCCTGACAGAACGAAGCCGCAGACGGGCAAGTGTAACCCGCGGATCTTTGAATATTTTTTTTGGTTTAATCTATGGGAAGAAAAATTTTGATGGACTTGGGACTGAGGATTTTATTAAACAACTCAATTCTGTTGATTTGAAAGCGTATTATGAGAATTTTCTGCGCCGCCAAAAAAGATTGATTGTCATAATCGGCGATGTGGATATTGACTATGTCCTGACCAAATTGGATGCAACTTATGGCAACGAGCAAATACCAGACGAATTGTCGCTCGAATTACCTGCTCCGCACTATCCCAGCTATGAAGTGCTTGGAAGAAGATTAAAACGCACTGCGAAAAGTCTCAGTCTTACCAGGTTCAGGAAGGGCTGGTACATACCCAATTTAGGCCATCGCGACTATGCTGGGCTGCTCATTTTGGAGCGCATTTTAGAGAGGTCTTCAAATTCATTGAGATCTTCTTTAGTTGATTCAGGGCTTGCAAAATCTTTCAGTATGTCGGTTAACAGCTTTAAAGGATTCGGCTTGATAAGTTGCTATGCAGAATTGCCTCATGATACGTCCAGAAATAAGCTCCATACCGTTATTAATGCAGAGTTAGAGAAACTAAAATCCATCTCCAAAGCTGAACTCAATGCGGCTCGAAATCAGCAGCTAACCGCAATGTATTCCGCATTTTACAATCGCTTGAGCATGGCTTCTTCATTTGGGCGGGCATTTGCCTCTGCCAACGACCCCCTCTTATATCCTAAACTGATAAAAGACATCGAATCCATTCGCAGAGACGACATTCCGCGCATCATCAATCGATATTTGAGAGACTATAATTCGATAACCCACTCTCTAACGGTACCCGAAAAGCAAGAGCTTCTTCCGAGAATCCTATCGGAATATAGAATTCCAGTATTGGCATTGACAGGCATAGGTTTTCTAACGCTGTTGGGAGGTCTTATCATAATGCTGGTATGGGGTGGAAAAAAATTACACAGGAAGTTCTCTTGAAAGGCTAATGAATATGTTTCTGAAATTGATGGTTAGTTTTGCTATGTGCTACGCGGTTGGCGTTCTGCCCGCGTATGCCGAAATTTCCAACCACCATATTTTTTATCGCAATGACAATCGTGCGCCATTGACCAGTATTGAGATTGTATTCCTTGGCGCGGGAAATAACCAGGAACCACCTTCTCAGATTGGGCTTGCAAGAACAGTATCAAAATTGATTTGGGAGTTGGCAAAAAAGCAGGGGCACCTGGATCAACTGGAAGCATTGGGTACACGCCTTAATATCTCTACCAGTACCCTATATCAGACAATATCCATTTATGGCCTGTCTGAAAACTGTGGCAAATCTATAAAAATAGTCCGCGACCTCATATATAATCTCGAGTTTTCTGAGTCAGACTTGCAAGATGTCAAAAAATTAATGGCTACTGATTACGAAAACGATCTCAGGAAAAATCCCCGTACGCATATGAGAAATTTTGCCCTTTCACAAACAACAGGGATAAAGAAGTACAAGTCCTTAAAAGCTCTCAAAAATCTCTCGCTTGAGGACATCAGGCAATATTATGATCAGCTTTTGAAAACAGATGTGGTGTTTTTTAAGGTAATCTCAGATCTCGATTCTACTGAGGTTGCGACGTTACTTCGTCCAATTACAGAAAAACGAGAGACAGGTGGATTTGTGCATACCCTGGGATCCCCAACAATGGATTCTAAGATTGGCCCTACGGCTTTTGTCTCTGATTCAAACCTAAAGAATGTTGGGTGTTATTGGCTGATTCTCTGTGGAATGATAGGCGAAGAAGATTATCTTCCATCAATGATATCCAGGGCACTTGGGCGACCTGGCGCTCGGGGGTTGCTCTATAAATATTTCAGAGAAGAGTTGGGGTTGCTCTATGGTACTGGTAGCAGTTATCGAACAGAGGAATATGTCAGGTTTCTCGAAATCTCCGCCGATCCCCAGTTGCAGAATAGCGAAGAACTGATAGCAAAAATGTCCGATTTCCTCCGCGAACTTCCCGACAATCCTCGCTTCTGGGAGGCAATCAAAGAGTTGCGAGAAAATCGCAATGTCGCCTATGCCCATGTCCACGAACAATTGACACCACAGCGAAGACTGTACAGTGAGGTATATCGAGCCATCCATAATCCGCCACGTCGCAAAGGCGGTTATGATTCGGTTACTGATGAGGAGGTGCGTTTATTTTTCGAAAAATTTTTCGTGTCACAGAATATGGTCATGATCTTTCGCGGGCCGAAGGATAATATTAAAGATATTCTGAATACGCACTGGCCGGAAGCTGAGGTACATGAGCAGAGTAGGCAGAGTTTGATTGAATAAATAAAAGCATCCCCCTGCTTCGTGGGTGCTTCTCGCGTTTTACGTCTTACATTTTACGTCTTACATTTTTAATCCGCCATGTCCGCCGCTTGTGTATCGCCAACTTTCAGTGCGTTGAAGGCACTATTTGTCAGCCTTTTGAGGGCTGAGCGCAGGTCATCCAAAAATGTATAAAACAAGGGTACGAGCAACAGGGTGAGCAGGGTCGAAGAAAGCAAGCCGCCGATCATGGTGAGTCCCATTGGTGCGTAGGGCTGTCCCAAAACTTTACTGCTTCCAAGAGCCATTGGCAAAAGACCGCAGACTGTTGTAAATGTCGTCATCATAATAGGGCGGAAGCGATTTGCACCGGCCTCCATGATTGCAGCGGTTCGATGCATGCCCTCTGCGCGCATGCGATTCACCATATCGACCAGTACAATCGCGTTGTTGACGACCACACCGATGAGCACAATGATACCCACCATAGCCAACCCATCCATAGACGTTTGGGTCGCAAACAGCGTCCAATAAACTCCCAGAAAGGCAAAGGGGATGGAAAACAATACAGAAAACGGCAGGACAAAAGACTCGAACAAAACGCCCATTAAAAGGAATACGCAGGTCACGGCCATAATCGCGGCGAAATACATGGTATAATCTTCTTCACGCAGTTTGGAATATCTTTCACCCTTGTCCCAGGTATAACCGCGCGGCAACTCAAATCCTTCCATTGCGCGGTCAATTTCTACATAAAGTTCTTTTACATCTTCTTCGGTCGTAAAAGCCTGTACCCGCAACCGCGTTTTGCCATCTTCGCGCCTGATGGTGCCGCGCCCTTGATCTACGCGCAATACGGCAAAATCCAGCAATGAAACCTGTGTGCCCGTCTCAGACGGGAAAGTCAAACGCTTCAGGCGTTGCAGTGTTTGCTGATTCAATTTTTCCAAATACAATCGCACCCTGATTTCGTGGTTGTCAGACTGGAGATAGGGCAATTGTACGCCTTGAAGCGCGAAACCAATACTGCGTCCCACGTCTCGAGCTACGAGTCCCAATTTTTGTGCGCGTTCCCGGTCGATAATGACTTGCACCTCATCATTGGCGCGTTCCAGATCGGAATCTACGCTTATGACCGATGGGATTTCTTTTAGCCGTCGGTCAACCTCTTGCACCAAATCTGCCAGGACATCGACGTTATCTCCATAGAGAACCAGTGATACGGAGGAATCGCCGCTATCGCTACCGCTCCTGCCTTGCCCCTGTACAGCCACTTTGACGCCTACAAATTGGGGCGCGTGCTTTTTCATGTCTTCAATGACGGCGTTGCGCGACAGATGCTGTTGTACAGGAATACCGATCAATGCGCGTACGGATTTATAGGTTGTCTGCCACCACGCCTCATCGGTCTTTTTTAGAAAGACGTGAATGGATCCATACGTGGACCTAAACCACACGCGCATGGTCTCAATTCCGTATTTCTCGCGGCGGGTCTCCAAAAAATCCTCGACTTCCACGAGTGTGTCGCTGACATCCTGAATGCTAAAATCCTTTGGAAAACGAAAACCGATGCGAAAATCATTGAGCATGCTGCCATCTGAATCGCCGCGCTTGAGTTCGTTCATTGGATAGCTGATGCTTCCGAGCAGGACGAGGGCGATCAGAAAAGCATCGCGCCGGTGTGCGAGTGTCCAGTTTAGCATGCGCGTGTAATAATGGCGCGCGTGTTGAATAATTGTGGGATCGGATTTGACCTGGGAACCTCCAAAGCGCAATGCTGCCTGCGGAATAAAAATGAGGGCGACAAATAGCGATCCAACAAGCGCGACCACAACCGGCACACCAATGCGCGCTAAAAAAAAGGTCAGTTCTACATTGCCACTCATCAGCATTAGCGGCAAAAACACGACAACGGTTGTCAACGTTGCCATGGTGATCGCCAACCCGACTTCGCCGGCACCTGCGATGGCCGCTTCTTTGGCGGGCAGTCCTTTGCCGCGCATGCGATAGATATTTTCCAGGATCACAATAGCATTATCGACCACCATCCCCACGCCCACCATCAATCCCATCATGGTCAGTACATTGAGAGACCACCCGAGAAAATAAAGTGCCGTAATTGTGATCATCACACACAGGGGGATAGATAGGGTGATAATCGCCGTCATGCGCAATGTTTTCAAAAAGAATAGCAAGACCATCGCGGCAAATAGCCCACCCCAAAGCCCTGTGGTTTCCAAATTTTGAATCGAATCATTGATGTATTCGCCCTGATTAAAAAACACATTGAACACGATCTGCCCTCCCACTATCGGATCGTTTTCAATCTCCTGCAAAGCCGCTACCACGCGCTCGCATACCTCTACAATATTGGCGCCCGATTCTTGATAAATCGCGATCGATACGGCTTCTCGCCCATCAATGCGCTGATACCAGGAGCGCGCGGGCACATCGTAAACCACGTCTGATACATCTCCAAGGCGCACTTCGCCCTGGGGCGTACGGATGAGAATATTTTTGATCTCATCTACACTTTGATATTTGGCGAGTGATCGCACGAAAAACCGCTTGCCGCCTTCGCGTACATGCCCGACCGAAAGCGCGAAGTTGTCCGATCTCAGCGATTGTACCACCGTTCCCAGATCTACTCCTCGGGTCATCAATCGCTCGTGGCTGAGTTCAATCATGACTTCTTTTTCATCCACACCCCAAAAGCCAACTCTGCCCACGCCTTCGATCCGTTCTAAACGCCGTTTTACATGCAGGTTTAAGAACTGATATGGATCTACAATGGACGTATCCAGAGAAACGCCCGCCCACATAATGGACCAGCTATCTGCATTAAACTTATATATATAGACTTGATCGCGCACTTCCTCGGGCAATTCTAATTTGAGACGCTCGAGGCGGTCAACGACCTGATTATAAGCCAGGACCATATCTGTATCGGGCTGAAACTCAATGGGCGCATCCACGCCATAAGACGCGCTGTACGTGCGAATTTTCTTTATGCCCTTTACTGCGCGCAACTGCTCTTCCAGGGGGCGGGCGATTTGTTGTTCGGCTTCCTGGGGCGAGGCGTTGCGGTGATTGTATTCAATATCCACATACAAAAAAGCCGGTGTAAATCCCGAGGGAAAAAATTTCACCGGCACGCGAAAATAGGCCACAATACCCACCAGGAGCAACGCGACGAGGCACATCGCAACCGTGACGGGGCGATTTACTGAGATGCGTGGCAACAGGGCAGACTGGCGGTCCATAGGTTTCTCACAAGGTTAAAATTTAAGTCAAATTATTTCATTGGACGGGCAAATCGCCAAAAGGGCTTCATGAATTTTGAAATAGCTTGATAAATCACACGCGCCAGCGTATTCTTAGTGGTCGATAATAATCATGAAACGAAAAGGTGACGCTTTATGTCTTATCCTCAAGATGATCCCAATGTACGTCTGCTATCAGACCTTTTGCGCGTTCCTGCGCCATCGGGCCGCGAAGAACTTATGGCCCGGTTTATTATGGATCTCATTGCCGATTTGGGGCATACGCCCGAACAAGACCAGCAGGGCAATGTTTGGGTGGAAGTGCCCGGGCAAAATCCCGATCTGGGGCGTATCGCGCTTGCCAGTCATATGGACGAACTCGCCATGGTGATTACCGCCATCAATGCCGATGGTACCTTGCAGGTGCGCCCGAGTGGTGGGTTGCATCCCTGGAAACTCGGCGAATGTCCTGTTGAAATCCTTTCAGATGGTGCGGAAACAGTTGCGGCACATCTCTGTTTTGGTTCTACGCATACTACTGATCCATCGGATCCCAACACACAATTTGCAACGGGGCAAAGCGGTGTTACCTGGCCCTACTGTCATTTGCTTACTGGTCTGACACCCGATCAACTCGCCCGCGCAGGTGTGCGCGTTGGATCGACTGCTGTACCAGTGGCCGATGTGCGTGGTCCCCATTTTTTGGGGCCACCCGAAGATCCGCTCGTTTCCGCGTGGTTATTTGACAACCGGGGCGGGAGTCTCACGCTGTTGCGCCTGCTTCAGCGCATTGCGGAAGAAAAGACACGCCCCAATCGCACTACCTGTTTGTGTTTTCTCGTTCAGGAAGAAACTGGATTGATTGGGGCACGCGGTTGGACTGCGCGAAATCCGGTCGAAATTTTTATCGCGGTTGATTCTTCCCCGATGCCGCGAAATCAACAACTTCAACTCGATGGTCGCCCAGCTATCTGGTCAAGAGATAGCCAGATGCATTTCGATCAGGCTCTGATTGCCGATCTCGCAGCAGCGGCTCAACGCGCGGGTACACAGTTGCAATACGCCGTGTACGATCGCGCGGCGTCCGATGCCTCGGGCGTTCTTCAGACGGGTCACGTGCCTCGGGCTGCAACTATTGGGTATCCGCGAGAGAATTCTCACGGTTATGAGGTCTGCCGTCTGAGCGTTTTTGACAATCTGATTGCCACTTTGTTCTTTTATCTCCACGCTTGATATTTTTTGTCGCCCCTTTAAGGACTTCAGTATGAATAAAAGTCTTGTGACAAATCTGCTCGCGGTCGGCGTGATCGGAGCAGGTTATGTCAGTCCTGTTTATTCCGATCATTTGCTCGCGGTTGGGCTTTTTGCAACTTCGGGTGCCCTGACCAACTGGTTGGCGGTTCACATGCTTTTTGAGAAAGTGCCGGGACTCTACGGTTCGGGTGTTGTGCCGAGTCGGTTTGAAGAATTTAAGACGGGTATCCACGCTTTGATTATGAACCAGTTTTTCACCGCTGAAAATGTTAAAAAATTTATCGCCGAGCAAAAAATTCCAGATAAATTCGATGCCGATCCCGTTATTGAGGCCGTTGACTGCGACCGCATTTTCAGCCGTCTGATGGAGGCTGTTATGACCTCTCCTTTTGGCAGCGTGATCAATATGATCGGCGGTGCAACGGCATTGCAGCCTCTCAGAGATCCCTTTGTTAAAAAAATTCAGATAGAAATTCGCCTCTTGCTCTCCTCACCCAAATTTCTCGATGCTATCCAGAGAGGGCTGAATACCGCGAGTCATACGGACGAAATGATTGACAGGGTTGATACTATTGTTATGCAGCGTCTAAATGAGTTGACGCCCGAAATGGTTAAGACCATTGTCCAGGATATGATTCACAAACATTTGGGCTGGCTGGTTGTTTGGGGCGGGGTTTTTGGTGGTTTTATTGGTTTGATTACCAGTTTTTTTTATTAGACAATACGATGGCGTATCACCACTTCTCAACAAATGTTTTTACTTCGCCGAGTTTTTCTTTTTGTTCAGACGCCCACGCGCGCAAAGAGGTCGCCATATCTGCATCAGTTGCGCCATCTGTCCATTGTGTTACAAAGGTCAATAATCGCGCTGCGTGAGGGCGATTCAGTGCGGCCAATACGCCATAAGCTTTTTTCATTTCTTCCACCTGTCCCAGGATCAAATACGCTTCTGCGCGATATTCAATGGCTTCTGCGTAGTTTGGATTTAATGTCAAAGCGCGATTGTACGCCGCCATTGCTCCGTCCATATCCCCGGTCTTGCGCTTGACATATCCCAAACTGCTAAATGCCTGATAATAGGTTGAGTCCTGCTCGGTCGCTTTCGCAAATTCTCCCAGTGCGCGATTGTACAGGTCCTGAATAAAACGCGCGTACGATTCTCGTTCTTCGCCTTCTGTGCCCGACATTTTTTCTTCGTAAACCCAGGCTGCATCCCGGTGGCGCAAGCCTTCTTTATGGTGGCGGATAGCGGCTTCGTTTTGGCCTTCCTTGGGTTTGCGAGGTGCGGGTTTACTCGGCGCAGCCAATACACTGTTGCTAAGGGTCAAAATTAAAATCAATATCCATTGCATTTTCATGCCAAAAGCTCCTTTTTTTATTGTTTAACGACCTGTGCAGATGCCCGAATAGCGTCTGCAAGTTCATCGATCTTTTCTTTGTCGTTGTCCGGGTGCATGCCAATGAGTACTGCGCGGCTCAAGATATCCAGCGATTTGGGGCACATATCCATTGAGTATTCGATATTCAATGCTTTGTTTTGTGGTAACTGAAACGGATCAAGCGCGGGATGGTGTGCGCCCTGCTTCCGCATAATGGGATCCCATCGCGTGTAAACGTGTCGCCCGGTATCGATGGGCAAAAAAGCGCGTCCTGTCGATTCCTTTATCTGCCCGGCAAAGGCGCGTGCATTTTTTTCAGAATCAAAGATAAAGCCGACATGGGTGCCGCATTCGCAATCCAGACAGTTATTTGTAATAGATGTCAAGCCCGCGTCTTCGCCCACTTTTGTCAGGGTTCGTTTGTGGCCGCGCATGCGATCCAGCATTTCGTCTATGCGCTCGAGTTGTGCGTTGAGAATGGTGCCTGAGATTTCCGTGGCTCTGAAATTCAATCCGGCAAATTGTTCATCTGGACGGTGCTCGTCGGGATTCCAGTAATAAGAACAGCAATCTGCGGCCACTGATCCGCGACGAAACACAGATTCATCGGCAGAGACAAACGCGCCGCCTTCGCCGCTGGTCATATTTTTGAAATAGTTAAAGCTGAATGCCCCGGCATGCCCGATGGAGCCGAGTTCGCGCCCTTTGTATCCACCGCCCACGGCCTGGCACGCATCTTCTAATACTTTTACCCCGCGTTTTTCTGCAATGTCCATCAACGCGTCCATATTACAGGGCAATCCCCACATATGCACGGGAATGATGGCTTTTGTGTGCGGGGCAATTTTTCGCTCGACATCTTCGGGCGAGAGGGTGATTGATTCATCTACTTCGGCAATAATGGGCATGGCACCTGCGGCAACAACGGCGAGTGCGGTCGCCATATAGGTACACGATGGCACAATGACCGAATCGCCCGGTCCCACTTTCAGGCCAATGAGGGCGCAATAAAGCGATGCCGTGCCGCTTGTGGTCATCCGCGCCTGCACACCGCCCAATCGCTTTCCCCAATCTGCTTCAAACTGATCGCATTCGCCGGCTTTGCCATAGCGAAAAATTTCACCGCTTTCCAAGAGTTTTTCCACGCGCTTGACTTCGGGCTGTCCTATACGGTACATAACGATCTCCTAATCTACGAGTTTGAGCCTTGTCCATTTTCGCACAGAATTGATCATGTAACGATGGGGTCTGACATACAGGATTACGCGACGGCTTTGGGAACCACTGCGCCTTTGCCGAAGACACGGGTGAAGGAGCTGCCGCGCAATGAGCGCGTATCACCGTGCATATAACACACGCTGAATGCGCGTCGCGCAATATCTGTGGTATTCACATCCGAACTGTGCAGCATCCAGTTGTGGAGCAAAACCGAGTCGCCGGCTTCTAATATCAAATCAATCGGCTCGTATTGGGATACAATAGTCTCGATGTGCTCTTCGGTTAAAAATCCAGATCCGTGTTCGGGATTGATCAACTGGCGATGCGATCTGGGAATAATTTTCACACAGCCGTTCTCAACTGATGTGGGATCCAGAGCCGTCCATATTGTGATTTGGGGATCGAGGGTTAGATCGGTCCAGCGGTCCTGATGCCACACCAGCGGGGTGCCATCGTGCGCGGGTTTGTTCATAAACATTGCCCGAAAACAATCTATGGGCGTATTTTTCTCATAGATGTGTTCGCAGATTTCTCGAAACTGCGGTTTTTGCAAAAATGAGAGAAAGTGGGAATCCAATTCCAAATTTTGAATTTTGCGATACCCCAGGGTTACGTATTTATGCCCTTTGCTCTGTGGGCCGGGTTTTCCACCGTGCTCGGGGTCGGAATCCAGTTGCATCATCACGTGGTCATAGTCGATGGACGCCGTGCCCAGCATGATTTCGTCTATACGCCGCTGTAATGCCTCCAGTTCCCCATCGTCCATCACATTGCCCAGGTGAAGATATCCCTGCATTTCAAATGTTGCCCACTGTGCTTTAGAAATATACTGGCCCATTCGGATAACTCCTTTGTATTTTATCCTAAAGTCCCGAGAGAAAATAAAAACGCGCCGACGCGAGCACCCGCACTGCACGCACGCGATCTGCGCGATTGCCTTCGATAGCTTTGTAGCCGCCAATAACAGCGGCAAAATCCAGGGTTACAGCCTTTTCCAATTCGGCGCCAAAACCGAGTGTCCACGCATCGCGGTCTGTCTCAATTTGAATTTCTGGGACACTGCCGCCTCCCACATAGCGAACCGGGTCGCGGTAGTATCCGCCTCTAAACGCGATACCCCAACGCGAAATGGCATATTCACATCCCAAATGCAATCGCGCTGCGCTGCGATATTGCCGCCGGAAATCATCGACATTGGGTGCAATATTTAGTGGCGAAATCTCGTAAGTCACTTCTTGCAAATCGCCGTAATGCACGTCGCCGCTCACCGTCAATCCGCCCGACGACCATCCAATTCCCATCCCAAAAGTCAGGGGTTGACGAATTTCATATGCGTCCGAAAAAGATTCGCGTGGATAGGTATCTGTGCGGTCTTCAAACTCATCTTCAAATTCATCTGCCAGCTCAGCCGATACGCGCAAGGGCGTGGTCGCTGCTGCCACAAGGCCAAATTGAAAACCCGTGGGATGCCAATACCGAATACCGCCTTGCACACCCCATGCGGAATAGCTTTCCTCAGATTCAAAACGCTGGAAAATGCGGACGGTGTCGGCGTGTACTCGCTGCACATCTTCAAGGGTCAATTCCTGCAAAAAACGATTGGTTCCTCCCCAGCGAAACAATGAGATCCCCACCGACAAACGCGGCATCAGATCAATTGCAGCCCCCAATGTCCACGCACCGAGAGCACCTTTGTCTTCTGAAAATCCCGCTTTATCAAAATTGGCGATGGTATCATAGGCATTGATCTGTAATCCCCCGTCAAAATTTCGGTTGCGCCCAAAGCCCGCGGCAAAGACCAGACTTCCGCGATATACGGGGACGGGATAAACAAAGCCCAGGGATGCAATCCGCGTACTGCGCAATTCGAGAGTAGAAGAGCGGTCAAAAAATTGTGATATGTTGCGAAAGCGGTCGTGTGAAACACCCCAGTTTACGGTTCCGCGCTCGGCTCGCGCCAATCCCGCGGGGTTCCAGAACAGGCCAGAAAAATCATCGGATACGGAAATATAAGCACCTCCCATGCCCATGGCGCGGGCACCTATGCCGGAAAATCCATCGAGAACGACTTCTTGCGCATGGATAGACGCGGCGAAGGCGCAAAGCACAAATGTCGAGATATAGAGATGGTTTAGCATTATCTCATTTCCCCTCTGCGACGCTGTGTTGAGCGTTTTTCTTCGCGCTTTTCAGATTTTTCTTCTTTTTTTTCAGATTTTTCTGATGATTGTGTTTTGGTGCTGCGCGAGTTTCCCGTCTGCTGTGTTGTGGGGGTGCTCTCTGTTTTGGTGCTGCCACTCCGAATTGTGCTGGCTGAGGCGGGTGTGCCACGTACGCCCGTGTGCCTGATGGGGGGGCGCAGATTGGGCTTTTCATTCCAATCCGTTTCGATCCGAGGTCTTACTGCCGGGGCATACACAATATGAGGCACCAAAATCCTCGGCGACCATCCACGCCACCAGGGGTCGTACACCGTTGCCCAACACGAATATTTCCAAATGAGACGGTGCCGATTCCACACGGGATATCGCCGATATGAACTGTACGGGCGATATGGATTGTACGAACCATAAAATCGCAGAGGTCGCCACTCAGATGGATTGCAATAATTGTGATAGTAATATTCAAACCGCTGTACAGAACTCTCAGAAGGCGAGACAGGGGATTCAGCGCGTTGTTTTTGCTGAACGCGCGGTGCCCGAAGCTGCGTATAACATCCGGCAAAAACGATGAGACAGGTCAGTATAAAGCAGATGCGCGATGCCATGGCTAACCTCCAGAGGTGAAACGTGAAAGGATCACACCAGTCCCCAGCCCTTTATTTCTAAAAAATAGGGCAATTTTACAGTTTACACAATGCCTAACAACTGAATCAGATTTTGGCCCAGAATCAACTGTGCGCCAGCGACAAATAGAATTGAATAGACTATTAGATTAAACCAGCGGTCTGTAAAACGCTTGTTGAAAAAAATGCCCAATCTCACGCCCGCATAACTCAATGGTGATAGAATCGCAATTGCGACGAGATGTTCGGCCCGCAAAATATCCAATCCCAAGTAGGGAATTAATTTCATCTGATTGATCGCGGCAAAAAGAATCACAGTCGTTCCCACAAAGAGGTTGCGGGGCAATTGTTGGGGAAGCAAATAGATGGTTGTGGGGGGACCGCCTGCGTGTGCGATGGTTGACGTAAAGCCCGATACCACGCCCATGAAAACGCCTTCTGCACTGTGTGGCTGCCGCTTTGCCAGTGCGCCCGTAATCAATGCGCGCAAAGCCTGGAATATTACAAAGAACAAACTCAAAATCCCCAAACCGAGTTGTAACACACGCTCATTCGTGCTGAAGTACCCAAAGAATAATGCTCCTATGCCGATCCCGATTGCAGCACCGGGCAAGAGCAATTTTACACTGCGCCGATGAAAATGCTTGCGGTAGTGTGCAATGGCAAATACGTCGCAAACAATTAAAAGTGGCAACAAAATCGCCGCTGAATCTGCTACGGGAATGACGAGTGCCATAAGTGGCGTCGCCAAAATACCAACGCCCCCGCCAAATCCGGCTTTGGCTATACCGACAAAAATTACAGAAATGGTAGCCAAAATCCAAAAAACCGTCGGGTAATCAGGTAACACAATATCTCCTATTTTATATGGAACCTGGAACTATAAGCGAATGGAAAGCGTCCCAAAGTGTAATTAAATCAGATTGACAGCCTCAACGGTCAAATGTATCATACGTATTCTTAAAAAAGGAAATATTATGAAATATACCGCAATTGCGTTATCCCTCACACTGCTTTTGGCTGCCCCATTGCTCGATGCCCAGGAAACAAAGTCGGCTGATTTTGATGGCAATGGTACCGTTGATTTCACTGACTTTCTGACGTTTGTTCAGGGTTTTGGCAAGTCCGCTGGACAGGCTGATTTCAATGAAAAACTCGACCTCGACGGCAATGGCACAATCGACTTTTCAGATTTTCTTCTTTTTGTCAGTGCTTTTGGCGGGTCTTCAAGTCCGACGACTCCACCCGCAGAACCCGAGCCTCGTTTTCTTTATATTAGCGATTTGATTGGCAGTATCCAGGTTATCGATACCTCGACCAATTTGCTCGATCCCAGCCGAATGCTTGCCGTCTCTTTTCCCCGGGGTATCGCGTTTTCCAATATTAACAAGCGGCTTTATGTGGCAGCTACCGATACCTTTCACGCATTTACTGAAGATGGAACTCCCGAATTTCAACTCTCACTCGAAATGCCAATCGCGCCCGGCGAACCATTCATCGGTCGGGGCGGGTTTCGCATTGTGCTTTCACCCAATCACCAGTTTGCTTATGTGACCGAAGAATCCGGTGCGGCAGTCGAAGTCTTTGATGTACTTGCAGGGCAGTCCCTGGATATCGTCAATGTTCCGCCCACGCCCAGTGGTATTGCCATCTCACCCGATGGCGCGCGCCTCTACGTTGGGCACGGCAGTGCTACCAATGCTGTGTCTGTTATTGATACGGGTATTCCAGCTCTGATCGACAGCATCTCTGTAGGCCAAACCGTCAGTCGATTGGCTGTCTCGCCCGATGGGCAAACCCTTTATCTCAATAACACTCGTGCGGGCCGCGTGCTCAAAGTCAATACCAGCACCAAAGCGATTGCGGATAGCCTCTCGCTCGGTCAGGCCAATGATCTGGGTATTGAAATCCGCGATATCGCGCTTTCCGCCGATGGCACGCGCCTTGTCGCATCTCTCAGTCGCCTCTTTTTGGGCTTTGATGCGTTGGGCAATTCCGTTCTTGCGTTTTGGGGCGGTATTGTGGTCATTGATACACAGACCTGGGAGCAGACAGCCGAAATTTTTGTCGGTGAAAGTGTGGCCAGCATCGGCCTCACACCCGACGGTAAAACCGTGTATGTCGCCGGGGTCGAAAGACTCGACGCTTTTGCTACAACGGGCAATTTGCAGGTCTTTATTGTCGATCTCGAAAATAATAGAACCCTGGGTACCATCCGCGGCTTTAGCTTGCCGATTGCTTTTTCCTTTGGCGCATCCAAACCCGCAATACCCAGGTTGCAAAGTCCAGAACTCATTATTTTTTAAAAGGAGATACCATGCCTTTCATCAATGTCAAAATGCTCGAAGGCCGCACGCACGAGCAAAAACGCGAACTCGCCAGCGCTATTACCGATGCGATGGTCAATATTTGCGATGCCAAAGCCGATGGCACAATGATCGTTATTGAAGAGATCCCGCGCGATCACTGGGCGAGAGGCGGCACGCTTCTTTCGGAACAATAAGGGCAATAGCGGCGTGTGGTTCACAGAGACTTGACAGGATTTTGCTCACTGCATATATTGGCGGTGTGTATTGTTATTTAACCTGCTGCCGGAACGCGCCGGTTGCGTTGAGAAAGGAAGATTTCCATGACATTTTGTAAACGCGGACTTATTGTTGCCTTTGCACTGGCCTTTGCTGCGACGCCACTGTTCGTACAGTCCACTGAGGCAGAAGTGACCAAAGGGCAGGCTTCTGTAGCCAAACGCTCGGGCAAATTGTATATCAACCAGCGCCAATACGATAAGGCAATGGAGCAGTATATAATCGCGGCGGAAGGACGCCCCGACGATTCCGAGGTCCAGTATCATTTGGGTTGGCTATACAGCCAGAAAGAGCTTTTTGAAGAGATGAATGAGCACTATAATCTGGCAACAGACAAAAAGTGGAAAAAGAAAGTCGATAGCGATCGCAAAGAACTCTGGACGCGGTATTACAACATGGCCGTCAAGGGGATGAATGCCCAAAGGTTTGACTTTGCAATGGAGCAATTCGATCTCGCCATTACGATTAACCCCAATGAAGCCGACGCTTATGAGGGATTGGCTATTACGCATCTCAATACGGGCAATTCAGAAGCAGGTATTGAGATGTACCAGAAAGCAGTTGAACTCAATCCCAAAAAAGCCGAGTCTTTTTTCAATCTGGGCGGCGCGCTTATGAATGTCGAACGGGTTGAAGAAGCACTTGATATGTTAAAAAAAGGCCACGCGATTGATCCCGAAGAAATCAATATTTTGCAGCACATGGCGATTGCCCAATATCGACTGGGCGACAAAGAAGGTGCGGCGGAATCAGCGGAAAAAGCACTGGCTATCGCCGGTGATGATCCAAAAATTTTGAATATTGCCGCAAGCATTTATTTACAGGCTGAGAACTACGAAAAGTCCGCCAAAATTCTCGAAAAAGTGGTCGAGATACAACCCGATAATATGGACGCGTTGTTCAACCTCGCTATCGCGTATAAGCAACTCGACAAAGGCGATAAAGCACTCGATCTGTTTGGAAAAAGCGTTGAAGCGAATCCAACCGATGTCGATTCGTGGTACCAACTTGGTCTGCTCGCAGACAAAATAGAATCTTACGACAAGGCTATTGAAGCTTTTACAAAAGTAACCGAACTGCAAGCGAGTAATGCCAGAGCATGGGCGGCATTGTCTCGCGCTTATGCGCGCAAGTCCGAAACCTCGGAAGGTGATGTTGCGGCGGAGTGTGTAAAAAAAGCAACCGAAGCATTTCAGATGTACGAAGCCCTTCAGAGTCAGAAGCCAGAGTAAATGATCCATCGCATCTCGGCTCACCACAGTGGGTATTTAGACAAATAATTCAAATCCGAAAACCCCGTGCCAAAGTGCGGGGTTTTCTAAGTCCATCACATGAAAGAGGATTATCGATGTATCTGACAGATGAAAAAGTTGCCGTAATGGGCGCAGCAGGCGCCATTGGTTCCAACCTTGCGCAAACGCTCCTGTCTTCGGGCACGGCGTCTCGGGTGGCTATGTACGATCCTTTTGCGCCGGGGCTTGAAGGTGCGGCCGAGGAGGTCTATCACTGCGGTTTTCCCAATGCCGATGTGACGTGGACAACCGATGTTGCCGAAGCACTTGAAGGCGCATCTTATGTTATCAGTTCGGGGGGCGCGCCGCGCAAAGAGGGCATGACCCGCGAAGACTTGCGGCGCGACAATGCGGAAATTGCCAAAGAACTCGGTCTCGATATCAAACAGTATTGTCCAAACTGCAAATTTGTCGTCATTATTTTTAATCCCGCCGATATCACGGGGCTGACCACGCTGGTACATTCGGGCCTCGAACCCGGTCGCGTGACCACCCTCGCCGCGCTCGATAGCACGCGCTTGCAAACCCGACTGGCACAACACTTTGGTATTTTGCAAAGCAAAGTCACCGGTTGCCGCACGTACGGAGGGCACGGCGAACAGATGGCCGTGTTTATCGGTGGTATTCAGATTGACGGCACGCCCCTCACGGATATTCTCGCTGGAGAAACGGTCAATGGCGTTGGTATGAGTGCCGATGAATGGGCAGGTGTCCAAGAACACGTACGCGGGGGCGGTGCTCGCATTATCGATCTGCGGGGGCGTTCTTCGTTTCAATCGCCGGCACAACAAAGTGTTTTTATGCTGCGCGGCGTTCTGGGGGAGTCATATTCTTGGCCCTGTGGTGCATATCTCAATGCCGAGGGATTTGACAATATCATGATGGCTATGCCTGCGACCCTGTCTGCGTCGGGCGTGAGCTGGTCCATGCCCGAAGGCACCGAAGACGATATCAATGCCCTGCGTGAATCCTACACCCATCTGACCGCGTTGCGAGACCAGACTATTGACGACGGGATCTTGCCTCCGCTTTCTGAGTGGCGGGATAGCAATGTTCATCTTGGGTAATTGGTAAGAAAGTTAAAAGGTTCATCATGCCTTATTCTCCTATTGGTAAATCCGTACAGGTGCTCGACACGCCCGCGTTGCTCGTTGATCTGGATAAGATGGAAAATAATATCCAGAAGATGGCGGCTCGATGTCGAGACAGCGGGTTGCACTGGCGGCCCCATGCGAAGGGTCATAAAACACCTGCTATTGCCCACAAACAACTGCGTGCAGGTGCTATTGGTATTACCTGTGCCAAACTCGGTGAAGCCGAAGTGCTTGCAGATGCCGGTATTTCGGATATACTTATCGCCAATCAAGTTGTTGGGCAACAAAAAATTGCGCGTCTGGTCAATCTGCGCCGTCGCGCAGATGTTATGGTGGCGGTTGACGATCCCGTTCATATCCGCGCGATAAGTGACGCGGCCACAGATGTTGGCGTTGATGTTCGCGTGCTTATTGAAGTAGATGTTGGCATGAAACGCTGTGGCGTGCCGCCGGGTGCTCCAACTCTTGCGCTGGCACGGCAGGCACATGCCGCACCCGGTGTGGTTTTTGCGGGGATTATGGGTTATGAGGGACACGCGATGGCTCTGGATAATGCCGCCAAAGAAGCCGCATGCAGGAAGGCTGTGGGAGAATTGTCAAAGACGCGCAATCTCATCGAGAATGCGGGGTTGCGCGTCGGTATTGTCAGTGCGGGCGGCACGGGCACGCTCGCGTTTACCCCTGATTTTCCCGGTATTACTGAGATACAGGCTGGCGGGGGCATTTTTATGGATACTTATTATCGCGATGGACTCCATGTTCGTGGGTTGGAACACGCGCTTTCCGTGCTTACCACGGTTATTAGTCGCGCGGCTCCCGATCGCGCAGTCGCCGATGCCGGGCGCAAGACAACGAGTAGCCATCCTTCATTGCCCGAGGTCAAAGACCGAACAGATGTTGTGGTAACCGGCCTGTCGGCAGAACACGCCTTACTCAGTCTGACGAATAGCGATATAGAAATTGGCGATAAAATTCAATTTATTTCCGGGTATTCCGACATGACCGTATTTTTGCACGATCAAATCTACGGCACGCGCAATGATCGCGTCGAAGTCGTGTGGGATATTCTCGCGCGCGGCAAAAAACAATGATCCTCTTTTTGCCTTTTTTTTTTCGCTTTCCTCTGGCCTTCAATCTCACTTGCCCAGACCGACTCAACATCTGTTCTTCACGCGCAGTGCCGCGATGCCGATACCGATGCAAGCCTGCCTTATGTGACCGTTGTTCTCCGCCGACCGGGCGAATTTCCCCGCGTTCATATTACCGATCTACACGGGCGTATTGAAATAGAAGGACTTGCGCCGGGAGTTATCCACATCCAGGCACGCCACCAGGGTTATGCCCCGTCGGACACGACCCTCGTGCTTTCGCGTGGTTTGATTTCCACGCTACAACTTTCACTTTCTTCCGTCCCTATACTCCTGCGCGAGGAAATCCCAGTGCAGGATCTCTCGGCACCCGAGCTAATCCGCCGCCTGATCGCGAGCACCCGCTTCGAATATCTCCACACGTATCACGCCAATATGCATACTTACGCATTCAATGCGTACAGTAGCCAGAAGGTAATCAACCGCAAAACAGAAGAAATTGTTGCGGGTATTGAATACACGATCAAAGGCTATTACCAATCCCCCGATAGTCTCGCACAGCATATTACGGGCATACGCAATTGGGGCAAGTGGCGGTTGAGTGTTTCCCCAGGTCTTACGCAAACTCCTGCACGGGGCACTGTGGGGAATAAGTCCTTTGAAATCGCGCCGCATCCCCTATCGCCCGATGCGCTTGAACACTACCACTATGAACGCGTTTCCACGGTGCAGGTGGGCGATCTTCACGTTTCGCGCATTAGTGTGTCGCCACGGCACGGGCAAAAGCCGGGCTTGCTTGGCGATATATGGATCGCCCGCGATGACTTTTCACTTGTGGGCTATGACCTGCGTCTCAATTTTTCCGCGCTCTTGCAATTGCGCGGCATAGATCACTGGCAGGTTTATCAGCAAAATACGCGATATATCAACGAGTACTGGTTGCCTGCGCGTCAAATTTGCACGATTAAGACACGCGATTATACCGCGCAAGCGACAACGCGTTGCTATCGCTATGATCTCAATACGGATTTGCCACCCGCGATTTTTGAGGCAGCGGAAATTGTGATTCTGCCAGAGGCAACCACGCGAGATAGCACTTTTTGGGCTGCACACACAGCGGACCGAGATACCGCACATATCCGCATGCAAAGCGAACTCCTGAAGGACAATCTACCCGCGGCATGGCAAAAGCTCGGTTTGGGCAGAAACAGGTGATCGCAGATGCCTATCCTTTTTTCAAATGTGCATTTTTCCCGCGATGTACGCCTCTATTTAATGGCTAATGCGCTGTTTGGTTTTGTCCTTTTTGGTGGGATTTATCCCCTTTTGTACAATCTCTATTTGTTGCGCCTGGGGTATAATACCCAATTTGTGGGATTGGCCAATGCGACGGGGGCGCTTTGTTTTGCCCTGTCCAGTTTGCCCAGCGGGATGCTGGGTGGGCGCTGGGGCAGTCGGCTTACGATGGTTGTTGGGATTTGTGTGTCTGTGGTGGGTTTTGGATTGCTTTCACAGGCGGAGTTGATTTCTTCCGGTACACGCGATTATTTTATTTTGATCACTTATTCGCTCGGTGTGATGGGCATTGCGCTGTTTATTGTGAATGGTACGCCTTATTTGATGGGTATTACGAGTACGGTTGAGCGCGATCCTGTTTTTGCCATGCAGGCCGCGCTGATGCCATTTTCGGGTTTTGTCGGGAGTATGTTGGGGGGCATTGTTCCGGATTATTTGGCAGATGTGCTCGATGTTTCACTCGCGGAGCCCGTTGTTTACCGCTATACGTTGTTTATTGGGGTGCTCTGTCTGATTCCGGCGATTTTCGCGTTGCTCGCCACGCAGGATGCTCGGGTTGGACGCAAGCGGGAAGCGGGGGACAATAGTGGTGTGCCCAACGCGCCTGCGCTTCCGCTCGCGGCTATTGTTATTACCGCACTGATTTCCGTTCTCCACGTTGCAGGCGAAGCGGCTGCGCGAACATTTTTTAATGTTTATATGGATAAAGGACTCAATATCAGTCTTTCTCTTATTAGTGTGCAACTCGCCGCGGGACAGTTGCTCGCTGTTCCATCTGCGCTGTCCCTTCCGTTTTTTTCTGCGCGTTTTGGCATTCGCCGCACGGTGGTTCTGGTAACGGTTGTTACGGCTCTTTTTCTTTTTTTCATGGCGTTGGTCTCAAATTGGCTTGTTGCGGGTTTGTGCCTGATGGGGATTATGGCGATGGCTTCGCTCCGCCGTTCGGCTTTTGCTATTTTTCATCAGGAATTGGTGCCCGTGCGCTGGCGTACAGCGATGTCGGGTGCGACTGCTATGATGTCGGGGGTGGGCTATTCGGCAATGGCTCTGGGCGGTGGGTATATGATCCCGGTTGCGGGATATTCGAGTCTTTTTCTGACCGGGGCAGTGCTTACGGGGATGGGGGCGTTTCTGTTTTGGATTTGTTTTCGGAGAGATAAAAATTGACAAACGATCAGGAGGTTTATGCGATGAATACGGAACGCGATAGACCCTTTATGATTTGTAGCAGTTTTTTTGGCCCGCATTTTCCCTATTGTGTGCCGGAGCCTTATGATGAGATGTACGATCCCGATACTGTGGAGCGCTGGATCAATTTCGACGAGCAGTTTGTCGATAAACCGAGTATTCAGCAAAAGGAGATGCTCAGGTGGAATGGCAGTCATTTGACATGGCCCGATTGGCAGAAGGTGATCGCGACGTATTGGGGATATTGCACGTTTATTGATGATCAGGTGAAGCGCGTTCTATATGTTTTAGAAGAAGCGGGTCAATTGGATAATACGGTGGTTGTGTACAGTTCGGATCACGGCGATATGTTGGGCAGCCACCGCTTGTTCAATAAAATGATGAATATGTACAACGAGACGCACCAGATTCCATTGGCGATCCGTTGGCCAGGGGTTGTTGAACCCAATAGTGTTTGCGATGATTTTGTGAGTTTGGTCGATATTATGCCGACGTTTCTCGAGATGGCGGGTGCGGATATTCCCGATAAGGTTGATGGGTGTTCTCTGCTGCCCTTACTGCACGGGGAGACGCCGCCGGATTGGCGGGAGGATATTTTTGCAGAGCATCACGGGTATGAGCCTGCGCTGTGTACGATTCGGATGGTGCAGACCCGAAAGTGGAAGTATATCTACAATCCGTGTAGCGAAGATGAACTATATGATCTGGAGAGCGATCCCGGGGAATTGCACAATTTAGATCCCAGGTTGGGATACAAACATGTACTCAGGCGCATGAAGGATCGCATGGTCAAATGGCTGAGAGATACCAATGATGGGATTGTGAATGATGGCGGCTGGCAGTCAAATTCTTACGATTTGTTTGTGTCGGGGCGAGAGCGTTGAGAAAAAGCAACCACAGGCATGTTCCTGCGGGTGTAAGCAGGGATGAACACAGATGAACGTAGATGAAAAGTCAAAAACAGATAGCTAATAAAAAAAAGGGTTACGTTATCTCGACGTAACCCTTTCTGATTTGCGGGTCGTAAATTTTAGTGATCGTGATGATCGTGGTCGTCGTGAATGCCAGAGGCGTATTCCGCTGTTCTGGCGTCCAGTTGTTCCCGGCTGATCAGGCCCCTATCAATGACCAATTCTTCGAGGGAAGCGACCCATCGGGCATAGTAGCTCGATGGGTCGTTATTTTGTTCTGCCGCCGCGATTTTCGAAGCGAGTTCCGCGCTGAATTCTCGCCATTCGTAGAGGTCTTTTTCGTTGAGTGCAACGGCAAGGCCGAAAGCGCGTGCTTCCCAGGGTTCCTGAAAAACGAGTTCTCCATTTTCTCTGGGCAGGGCGATTTTTGCTCTCATTGCGGCGATTTGTCCGTCGGTTTTTTGTGTCATTCGAGCCTCACTTTGAAGGCGATTCGATCTTAGCCACGCCGATCATTGAGTCGCGCGTGACAAGTGGAATGAGTTGTTCTTCAGTATAGTCTTCTGTACCGGCAGGGCGTTCGGGCAGGACCATGTAGCGGAGATCCGAGTTGCTGTCCCAGACGCGGATTTCTACGGAATCGGGTAGGTCGAGGTCAAATTCCCGCAAGACGGCTCTTGGCTCCCGCACGACTCGAGAGCGGTACGCGTAGGATTTGTACCAACTCGGAGGCAAGCCGAGCATGGACCAGGGATAACAGGAGCAAAGGGTGCAGACGACGAGGTGGTGGACGCTTGATGTGTTTTCCAGTACGACGATTTTGGCACCCTGTGCACTGTCAAAACCCAGTTCGGCAATAGCCGCTCTGCCATCTACTATTAGCCGTCGCTTATAGTCCGGGTCGGTCCAGGCGCGGGCAACCACTTTGGCGCCGTTGAGGGGACCTACGTCTTTTTCGTATTTTTCTACGATTTCGTCTATAACCTCCGTTGTAAGCAAACCCTTTTCGATTAGAAGCGATTCGAGTGCTCTGGTGCGCAGGGCAGTCTCGGTTTGATCAGTTGCTTGAAGATTGTTCATAACAAAAAATCCTTTTTGATTCAGGATGATTAAGCCGTTTCCAGATAGCTTTCCCACATGTCGAGATAGACGACACTTTTTGTTTCGGCGGCATTACCCCACAGTTCGGAGGCTTCAAAGCGCACGGCATATAAGGGTTGCTGGCGATTTGTACATCCTGTGGGCAGTTCGGCGTCCTGGAGATTGTCGATGCCGTAGTAATTGGTGATGGTGCCGTATTTGCCCCGTACGTATCGGGGGAGCCGGGTGTGGCCTTCAGGGTGGATATTGCGCGCTCTTACGCGGTCGCCATTGGAAAATTGCGGCTGGATATCCATTTTTTGTTGGGGTGGATTAGCAGGGCGAGATCGCACGAGTTCTGCTCTGACGGCATCGGGATCGGGATGTTTCGGAGTTTCGGCATTGGGGTTGTTCTCGAAGAGTGCCATCCGCGTTTCCATCTCTTCCGGAGTTAGCACGCCAGCGTCAATCAGCCCTTTGATTCGGGAATATAGCCATTTTTCGTAATAGCTGGACGAGAGGTAGTGCGCGGGGTCCATGTTTTCGATATTGTTGCGGGAGCCTCCTGGGATCGGTACAGGTGTGGCTACGGATATGGCGAGTACCCGGCCTTCCCAGGAGTGGTGAAATAAAGGTTCGTTTTCTTCGCGCACGATGGGACCAAATCCGTGCATCCCGCCCATGTCGTGAATGCCGTCCATAGTCGCTCCTGTGTTTAGCTGTCGTGGTTGTTTACTGGGTTTCCAAGAGGTCCCATAATGTAATTCTTTGTCAACTGTGCAATTAAGGATCAAAGCACGAGCAGAACGCCAGCCACGCAGAGGGCAACTCCTGTGAGAATGCGGAGCGTGATTTGTTCTTTGAGAAAGATCACGGCGAGAATAAGTGCGAGAACGGGTGTTGCAGATGTCAGTGTTGCTGTTTTGGCCGGTCCGATGAACAGAACGGCTTCGACGTAGAAGAAAGACCCGAGGCCCATGCCTACAAGTCCGGTCACGGCAATAAGCGCAAATGTGCGCCATCCGATATCGCGCAGGTTGCCGCGTCCCTGATTGAGTCGCCAAATACCAAATAATGCCAGGGCTACGAGCGGCATTCGCACGCTGTTGGCCTGAATACTGGTGAGATGTGCCATCGCAGGTTTGAGCATGGTGGTGCTCAATCCCCAGAGCAGGGCTGTGATAAGCGCAAAGATTATCCCGCGTTTGAGGCGAATGGGTTGTTCTTGCGTATCCTGGCGTTTTTGGCGTGGTCGCTGAGAGAGTAAGATAACGCCAGATGCAGCCAAAACGCATCCAAAAATAAAGGTGCGAGTGACGGGTACGTCGAGCAGCAGTTGCTCCCAGATCAATGTGGTAATTGGAAGCGTGCCTACCAGAGCCATTGTGCGCGATACACCAATTTCTTTCATGGCGTGTAAAAAGAGTTGATCGCCAATGACAATGCCGATGAAAACGGAGCCGATCAAAAGGCCCCATTCGTGCATCGGCACGTTGACCAGTGAGGATAGGGGGGGACCAAAAGGCAGCAGCATCCAAAAAAAAGGCCCAGAAATCCCACAGCGGATAGCCGTGATGAGTGCAGATGGATGGTGCTGGGATAGCGTTCTTAAGACGAGGCTGGTAGATGCCCAAACCAGTGACGCCCCGAGTGCAACCCCTTCGCCGTAATTGATCACTCTCGCGCTCCGTTATCGAACAAAATGGGCTGGCGCGATGATTGGACCGGTGTCGGCAACGATGCATTCTCTCATGGAGAACCTATATTAAATTCTGCTTCAAGCTCTTCCTTATCCCAGGTGACGCTTGGCGTTCCAAATTCTCGACAACGCAACATAAATTCCACGCGGACTATACCTGCCAGTTTCGCGGCTTGTCCAGATGTCAAGTGACCCGTTTCAAAGAGCTTCACCGCCATTGCGATTCGCGCGTGATCTTCAAAGGATTCGGGGCTGAGTTTCAATGTTGTCAGGACAGATTCGGGATATTCAACTGTGAATGTTTTCATGGCAATCTTCTTTCTATATTATTGAAATCGAGTACTGCACCAGAGGTTAATAAAGCTAAAAATAAAATTGCAAAAAGAGGGTTATGCCGATTATGCATAACCCTCTCTCTTTTGAAATTACTGGTGAGGCGTCGCAGTTGTACACTGCTTGTGTGAGAATTTATGGTGCCGAAGGTGGGATTCGAACCCACACGGGCCTAAGCCCACGGCGCCCTGAACGCCGCACGTCTACCAATTCCATCACTTCGGCACCTGAGTTTAGTGCGCAGGCAAATATATCAAATCGCCTATAGGTTGTCAAGGTGGCGAGCGCGTCGCGTTATGGCAGGGCAGCGAGGGCGGCGAATAGCGCTTTGATGTAGCCCACGGAGTAAGCCAGCCCGCCAGTGATGGGTGATTGGTCGCCTTCGAGCCGGGGAATGTGGTCGGGATTCAGGCAGCCGTCGAAGCCCACGCGGTTGAGTTCCAGCAAGAGCTTAAACATGTTCATGTCGCCGTCGTCGAGCAGGGTTTCTTCAAAGCCGCGCGCTGTGGCGAATGAGCCGCGCACATTGCGGAAGTGTACCATAAAGATGCGACCTTTGCGGCCGTAGTTGTTAATTTCGTCGAGGACGAGCGGTGTGCTGCCCGCTTCGGCGCGGGTGCCACAGCAGTAGAGATAGCCCACTTGCGCGCTGGGAAAGGCGTCGATGACGCGGTGAAATCCCAGGCCGCCGAATGGGGTGTCCGGGTTGGGGCTGTCGGAGGGGTGAATGGCGATCTTAATCCCGGTTTCTTCGGCAATGGGCACGAGGTGTTCATAGACAATGCAGAAGTGTTTCCACCAGTCTTGCAGGGCTTCGTAGTCGGGTGTTTCGGGCACGGGGTTGGTCAGTGCCTGACTTTCGCCTCGCGAGAGATAGCCGCCACGGTGTTCAGACTGGTAGCGAAACATCAGTTCGTTAAAGGTATCGCCCCAGAAGCGCTGTCGGGCAATGGGTACGCCTGCTTCGGCGAATATGCGCAGTGCCTGACATGTATTTTCGAGTTCTTTTTCGCCGCCGGGTTGATCGGTCATAAATTTTTCCGTGATATTGGGCAGGCTGATGCGGTTGATCGAAAGGCCCCAGGACTGGATTTGTTTCTTCATTTTCAAGAGTTCATCCAGGTCGGGATACCCCTGTTCTGCAACGCCGGGAAAGTCCGTATCGGTCCCAAAATCGAGGCAGTCTGCGCCGAGTTGGGTGACAAACCGCAGATACGAATCGGAGAGTTCGCGGTGCCAGACGGAAATTTTCATGGAGACCTCCTTGTGTTGGTGGTTCTCAGTGTGAGCCAAAGCGTATAGACCGCGCAGATTAGCAGGGCCGCGGTTACGAGGTGGAGTACTTGAAAAACGCGGGGTAGCCCGCCATAAGCCAGGGCAATGCCGGTGGCTGCCTGACACAGAATGAGTGCGAATGCGAGGTGGCTGCTCGCTTTGAGCAAGCCACCTATTACATTTTTGCGTATGATATAGACGAGATAAGCGGCAACGACAATGACCACCCAGGTGAAGGAGCGGTGGATGTGATCCATGAGGCCAATATTGGCGATCCATACACTGCGAGAGACGCCCGCGCTGTTTTTGATATAGGGATCAATGGCTTCGCGCACCTGTGTGCCGAGTAGCATTTGAAGGCATACGATGATAAAGAGCATGGCCGAGAGGCGGGCGAGTAATTTAGGGGTGGGCAATGTGGCGGGAATGCGGATGTCAACGGCGCGAAATGTGACGTAGAGCAACAGGCATAAGAGGATCATTGCACCTGCCATGTGCAGGGTGATCATGCCGGGTTTGAGGCCAGATTTGACGACTTGCCCGCCGAGCCAGCCTTCAAAGCCGACGAGGAAGACGGCAATGAACGAGCCGTAGAAGATGGCGGGGTGTGTTTTACGATATGGTATGGCGCGGAAAAAGGTGGCGATGACCAGGAGGCCGATGAGCATGCCGATGAGGCGGTTGATGTATTCGATCCACATCTTGACCGCGTTGAAGTCTTCGATGTGCAGCCCGCGTTCTGCGAGATAGGCCCGGTCAATGTCGTCAATACTCGAGGGCGGAAACCAGCAGCCCCAGCATCGGGGCCAGTCTGGACATCCCAGGCCCGCGCCTGAAACGCGCACGAGACTGCCAACGCCGATGAGCAAGAGGATCGCAACGAGGGTGGTGATGGCGGTTTTTTGAAATGCGTTCATAAAACCTGCTGACTACCGCTTCTCCTTCAGCATCTCGTCAATGGCTTTGCGTACCGTGCGCCGCCACGCCCATTCGGACATTTCATCCCAATTGTTGGGATTTTTGGGTTTGCGAAAATACAGGTAGAGTTCAATGCCCATATAGACCCAAAACGCGGTAAATAAAAAAATAAAGAGCCAGATCATGATTGCGAAGTCACGAGACGGTGTTATGTTATAGCGACAGTGGTAAAGATACGGAAAAAGATTGCACAGGCAACAGTTGTAGGGACAGGTTTGAAACCTGTCCTTACGAAAATCGCGCCATAGGACAACGATCAATAGCGTTTTAAGACAGCTTCTAAGGAGGAAAGATGGAGTATCGCGTTTTGAGAGGGACAGGTATTCGCGTGTCGCGTATATGTTTGGGAGCGATGACATTTGGCGATCAGACCGATGAGGCCACGTCTATTCGCATGGTGGATACGGCGCTGGATGCCGGTGTGAATTTTATCGATGCGGCAGATACTTATGTGAATGGCGTGTCCGAAGAAATTGTGGGAAAGGCACTAAAGGGCAAACGCGATCGGGTAATTTTGGCGAGCAAGATCGCCAATTTTGTCGGGCAGGATGAGATTAAGGATCAGGGGTTGCACCGCTGGCATGTGATTCGGGGGGTGGAAGCGTGTTTGAAGCGGTTGCAGACCGATTGTCTGGATATTCTGTATTTGCACAAGCCCGATTGGAATACGCCTCTTGAAGAGACGATGGCGGCGTTTGACACATTGGTACAACAGGGCAAGATCATCTATGTGGGGATGTCGAATTTCGCTTCATGGCAGGTGATGAAAGCACTTTGGAAATGCGATGTGAATAATTGGGCACCGCCTGTGGTGTTGCAGGTGCCCTATAATTTGATTACGCGGAGTATCGATGAGGAGTGCGTTGCGTTTAGTCGTGAAATGAATATTGGAATGGCCGTATATAATCCACTCGCTGCCGGCATGCTGACGGGCAAACACACGCGAGATGCCGCTCCCGCAGCGGGTACGCGATTCGATTTGAATCGGGATTATTACGGCAGGTTCTGGCATGATCGCAATTTTGACGCGCTTGATGCGTTGAAGCAGATTGCGCATACTGCGGGCAAGACGATGATTGAATTGTCTTTGCAGTGGTTGATGTCTCAGTCAGTTGTCGATTCGATGATTTTGGGCGCGAGCAAGCTGGAATATCTGACGCACAATATTCAGGCTGCAGATGGGCGGTTAGATGAGGAGGTGTTAGAGGCTTGCGATGCGGTGTGGCGGGAAGTGCGCGGGGGACATTTTCAGTATAATAGGTGAGATGTAGAGGGGCTCACACAAAGACACCAAGAGACAAGACGTGAGAAGGGAACAAACATGATGATATTGAGGTCGAAATTGATATGCGAATCTTACAATGCAAAGTATAGTGTATTCTTATGCTTTCTAAAATTACATATTTAATCTGTGTAATCCTCTTTGGCCTCGTTGCGGAAAGCGCGTGGGGGCAGGAGACGGATTATCGCACGCTGTGGGCGCGGGGCGATTATGCCGAGGCGGTGAAAGTGCTCGAGCGCGTGTCTTATCATCCGCGGTCAACGCGACGGGATTATGCCGAATTGCTGGTGTTGACAGGTCGCGTTGATGAGGCGATCGCGCAATTGGAAGGGGTTTCGGCAAGTGCGCCCGATGTGACCGTGCACCTGGCTGAGTTGTATCGCATGCGCGGTCGGATGGGTGATTATGGCATGACATTGATAAAGGCCGAGCATCAGGTGCGCTTGTTGTCGGAATATCGCCCTGATATCGATGATTTTCTCGCGGCTGCGCGTCTGCGCGAGTTAAAGGGCGAAGATCCAAAATCGCTGTTGCGTTTTTACAATTTGATGGCTCAGGCATTTCCCAATAGCGTGCCTGTGTTTATTGCGGCGGGTAAGCTATCTCTGGACAAACGCGCTTTTGATGTGGCGGCAGAGAAATACGGTGCTGCGCTCGCGTTGGATCCCGAAAACCAGGAGGCTTTGGCGGGGTTGATGTGGTGTTATTATCACGCGGGCGATGATCGGGTTTTGGAAGTGATGGCGCAGCTTTTCGCCCTCAACCCGAATCATTTAGAGGTTCAGCGGTTGCAAGCCGAGCAATTGCTGGATCGCAATGAGGCACATGCCGCGCTTGCGGTGCTGGATTCTATCTTGTCTGTTAATCCAAATCACCTGAAAGCGCTGGGGTTAAAGGCGGCGGCATTTTTTTTGTTGGACGATCCAGCGGCGATGCAAAAAATGCAGGAACGGGCATTGGCTTTTAATGGATATTTTTCTGGGGCTTTTCGCATTCCCGGGCGTATTGCGTCTCGGCAATACCGGTTTGAAGAAGGGCGTGTTTTTCAAGGGCGCGCGTTGGATATTGATGGGGAGGATGTCGAGGCGCGCTTGCTGTTGGCGTATGATTTGTTGCGCCTGGGCAAAGATGCCGAGGCACGGCGTGAATTAGAGCAGGTTTTTGCGGCTGATCCATATAGTGTACGGGCGTACAATTTGCTCGAGGCTGCCGATGCTATTGATGGTTTTGAGACGATATCGCGCGGTATTTTCAAGTTGCAATTGCCCGGGCAAGAGGCCGTGGTGATGTCCGATGGGTTGTTGAAGTTGCTCAATGAAGCGGCTTTGTATTATCAGAGAAAATACAATATTGAATTGCACGCGCCCGTGGTGGTGCAGGTGTTTGACGATCACGATGTGTTTATGGTTCGGTCGGTTGGTCTGCCGGGCAATGCGGGGCATTTGGGTATTTGTTTTGGGCGGTTGGTCACGATGGATTCTCCTCGGGCACGGCCCCCCAGTACGATGAATTGGCAACAGGTGTTGTGGCACGAGTTTGTGCATGTGATTACGCTGCAAAAGACCCACAATCGCCTGCCGCGCTGGTTGTCGGAGGGGATTTCGGTCTATGAAGAGACGCAAAAAGATGTGTCTTGGGGGCAGCGGCTGAGTCCAGATTTTAAGCATATTTTGGATGGCGAGGGGTTTCCCTCTGTAGGCGATCTCAGGCGGTTTTTTGCCGATCCAGAAACGCCGATGCATCTGATGTATGGGTATTTTGTATCGGGCGAGTTTGTGGCTTTTTACGTGAATCATTACGGTCTTGATGCACTGGTGACAGCACTCGACCGCATTGGCGATGGCATGGAGGCTGTTGAGGCGTTGATATCGGCCAGCGGTGTTTCTGCCCGTCTTATGGATGAGCGGTTTATGGAATATCTGGGCAATCGATGCGCGCCCCTCAAGGCGTTGTCCAAAAATTCGGAGTTCCGCAAGGCGTTAGATGCCGGAAAAGAGGCGGTTGAAGCAAAGAACTGGGCGGATGCAGAGCGGTTTTTCCTGAAAGCACATGCTTTGTATCCAGACTATGCTGCGGAAGATGCGCCCTTGCGGCTATGGGTGGATGCCGGGATGGCGCGCGGGGATCCGAAGTGGCACCGCAAAGCATTAAAAAAGCTTGTTGAATGGGATGCGACGGCGCCTGAAGCCTGTCTGGTGTTGAGCGGATTTTATGTGAAGGATAAAGACTGGGCGGCTGCGCTTGCTGTGCTGGATCGGGCATTGGGGGTGCGTCCTTTTCAGGTTGAGATACTGGCGCGAAGAGCAGAGGTACACGAGATGCTGGCGGATTGGGATGCGGCGATTGCCGATTGGCGTCGGCTGATTTATCTGGATGTACCGGGACGAGCCGCGCATCGGCTCAATCTGGCGGAGGCTCTCGCAAAAAAGGGCGAGGTCAAGGCCGCAAAAGCCGAGGTGCTCGCGCTGTTGGAAACAATGCCGCATTTTTGGGACGCGCAACAGTTGTTGTTGCAATTGGTGGAGGTGCCGTGATGCGAATTTTGCTGGCGTGTTTGTTGGTGCTGTTGATGCCCGAGTGGGATGTCGATGCACAGTTTGGGCGCAGACGTCGAGGTCCTATCGAGCGGATGGAACGCGATATTTTCCCGGGTAATACGTTTACGTTTTGTCGCATCGAGTATTCGAATTACACGGGCGATGATGATTGGGGATATCGGCGGCGGCGGGGCAGTTGGTCAGTGGATTATCCCGAGTCGGATGAGAATTTTTCTTTGCGGTTATCTCAAATTACAACGCTCAATGTCAATCGCACAGAAGACGGGCGGTTTAAGCATGTGGTTGTGCGTCTCGATGATCCCGAGGTGTTTAAGTATCCTTTTATTTATATGCTCGAAGTGGGGCGGATGGCGCTGAGTGTGTCCGAGCAGGAGGGGTTGCGCGATTATTTGTTGCGCGGTGGTTTTTTGCTCGTGGATGATTTCTGGGGGGATGATGCGTGGCGAAATTGGGAGTACGAGATTTCTCAGGTGTTGCCGCCCGATGAATTTTCCCTGGTGGATATTCCGCTGGATCACGAGCTGTTTCACATTGTGTTTGATATTAAGGAGGTGCCGCAAGTGCCGGGTCTGGGCAGTTTCTGGGACTGGCAAACGACTGGTTTGACGTATGAGGGTTGGGCCGGGCGCTATGCCGAATACGGTTCTGAGGCGCACTGCAAGGGCATTTTTGATCGGGATGGGCGGTTGATGGTCGTGGTGATGCACAATACGGATTTGGGCGATGGCTGGGAGCGCGAGGGCGAGAATTACGAGTATTTTCGCAATTTTTCCGCGCCCAAGGCGTATCCGATGGGTATTAATATTGTGGTGTATGCGCTGACGCATTAAAATAATTGAGGTGATTTTTGGGAGAGACTATTCAAGAACGAGAAATGCCATTTGAAGCCGAGGCGATAGGCAGGTTGCGCGAGGGTCGAGCGCGGATGATGGAGCAGATTCGCAAGGTGATCGTCGGGCAGGATGAGGTTATTGAGTCGCTGTTGATTGTGTTGTTTAGCGGCGGTCATTGTTTGTTGACGGGGGCGCCGGGTTTGGCGAAGACGCTGCTGGTGCGCACGATTGCGAAAATTTTGGATTTGGATTTTAAGCGCGTTCAATTTACGCCGGATCTGATGCCTTCGGATATAACGGGTACAGAGATTATCGACGAGGATCGCGTGGGTGGGCATCGCGAGTTGCGGTTTATTTCGGGGCCTGTTTTTACGCATATTTTGCTGGCGGATGAGATTAACCGCACGCCGCCCAAGACGCAGGCCGCACTGCTGGAGGCGATGGAGGAGAAGCAGGTGACGATAGGGGGGCGGTTGCACGCGCTGGAGCAACCGTTTTACGTTTTGGCGACGCAGAATCCCATTGAGTTGGAGGGGACCTATCCTTTGCCCGAGGCGCAGTTGGATCGCTTTATGATGAATATCTGGATTGATTATTTGACGGAAGATGAGGAATTAGACGTGGCTACGCGCACGACGTCGATTGATGCTGAGGAAGTCGAGCCTGTGTTTTCGGGTGCAGATATGCTCGATTTTGCCCGGTTGGTGAGGATGGTTCCCATTGCCGAGCCTGTGGCGCGTTATGCGGTGCAACTGGTGCAGGCGAGTCGCCCGGGCGATACGGCGCCGGATTTTGTGACTTCATGGGTGAGTTGGGGCGCTGGCACACGCGGTGTGCAGGGGTTGTTGCTGGGGGCGAAGGCGCGGGCACTGCTCAAGGGGCGATATCACGTTTCTTTTGGCGATATTCAGGCGGTTGCGCCCAATGTGTTGCGCCACCGCATTTTGACCAATTTTAGAGCTGAAGCCGATCGCGTAAATGCCGAGGATGTCATCAACCGGCTGCTGGAGACCGTTCAACCGCCAGAGGCGGATCTGGTGTAGGGGCAGTGACTATGAGTTCGACCACTGGAAACAGATAAAGAATTTCAGAAACGATTGTCCTTGGCATGCCTTTTTTCCAATTCTCAATTGGTCCAATCCGGTATCGCTAACGGGTTTTCCTCAGGACCGATGTCTTGACCAAGAGAATTCAAGAAATCTCGGTAAAATAGATTAAGGAGATCATTGCTCTCGTTGGAATCACCGAGCGAGTAGCGAGGGAATGTTATCGTGCCTGGAGCTAATTTCCCTGACGATATACGATATCTATTCCATGGCACTATTGCAGGGACTCCTTTAACATGTATTTCCACCTCAACAGCATATTCCGCGATAGGAACACCGGCTTGATTTCTCAAACGATGGGCTTGAGCAATCAAGTTCGCAAATAGAACGAGCGGATAAGCTGGCGGGAGGGAAAGGATTTCCCTTTCCTGATGCGTATAAGTCCCCGATAAATGTCCCAACTCAATTAGTCCGTCGCAGTGAATTTCTCGGTAGATATGTTCAGACAGCTTATGGGGATGAGTTTCCTCGCTATAGAGTTCCGCCCGGGCACCGCGTAGTATTGGTCGCCAATGGATAGGTTCGGTATGGGGATTATTGTATATTTGTGTGCCATCTTTCCTGTGCAAGGCTTGTAGCCACGGTTCAGAGAGATCGTCGATGATTCGACCTTGGCGGAAAATGCGGTCAAATTGAATTTCGTCTCCCACGGGTATGGCTGTTGCTCGGATACCAAACGATTTTTCTGGTTCGTGAATGTGTTCGAATTCCTGCTGAAATCGTTCCGAGCGTTCCGAAAGTCGTTCTTTCAACCGTTCGAGTCCGCGTGATATGTTCAGTGTCATGTCTTGGATTTCTCGCATTGACATTTTTTCACACCGATCAGATCGTCTGATGGGACAGACAAGAGTTCTTGTAACGCGATGAGGGGCCAGACGGGATTGCCCAACGCGGATTATGATTACACCGCTTTCACTATCGGTCTTTATTGGGATAACTTCGATCTGAGGAAGTTGGGGATCCACACAGTCGCGGAATACCAACTTCAGGCTTTCTGCTAACTCTGCACATCGCGGAATTGGTGAAATTTCGGCAGCAACTGGCGGTTTCGTACGGGACTCTTTTATACCCAGCAGGCAAACGCCACCATACGCATTTGCGAAGGCGACAACTTCCTCAAGTATCTCGTTTTTTGCTCGGTCTCCAATTTGGTTCTTGCCTGCGATCCAGGGATCGGTGTTACCTTTCTTCGCTGGCAGGTTTTCTTTGAACTCGATTTGTTCACCTTCAGGAACTTGCGAATCAATCAACGATTCAATATCGTTGATGCTGATTTGATCAGCAGGTTTGGAGAGCACTTCAATCATAGGTTTACTCCTTCAATTGATTCTAAACAGGTAATAGACGTTTTTTTGTAGAACAATATACAATAGTCCCGAAATTTCTGTGATATTAAAGCCCATTTTTGCATATTTTACAAATATAACTGATGCATACATATCACTTTTCAGGAGAGTGAGCGATGCGTGTGACGAGTAAAGGACAGGTGACCATTCCAAAAAAGGTGCGTGAAGTATTGGAAATTGGGCCAAAATCAGAAGTTGATTTTGTGGAAGAAAATGGCCGTGTTTATCTGATAAAAAAATCAAAGGGAAATCCTTATAAGAGTCTGTTGGGGTCTGCTACGATCAAAATGACAACCGATGAGATTATGGCATTGACCCGGGGCGAAAAATGACGGGTATGCTCGTGGATTCCAATGTCATTTTAGATGTCTTTGAAAACGATCCTGTTTGGGCAGACTGGTCTTTACAAATGCTTGGACAGTACCGTGATACTCACGAGTTTCTCATCAATCCGATCATTTACGCCGAGGTGTCAATCGGTTATGAAAATATTGAAGAGTTAGAGCAGGTGCACAAAGAAGGCAGATTTCAGATGCGCCAAATTCCGAAGGAAGCACTTTTTTTAGCTGGCAAGGCTTTTTTGGCATATCGTAAGCGCGGTGGAATACGGCGTTCACCATTACCCGATTTTTTTATAGGCGCACACGCCTCAGTTGAAAAAATACCCCTGCTAACTCGAGATGCGGCGCGCTACAAAACAGATTTTCCGACTGTAAATTTGATTTCTCCAGAGAACAATCCATTACGTAAAGAATGAACAGGTAAACGAGATGCGCGATAGTTTATAGGGTGAAGAAGTCATGAATTTGTACACATATCTCGATCCGGCTGAGTTGGCGCGTATTGCCGATTTGGAACTTTTGGCGCGTACGGTTATTTCCGGGTTGCAAGGTGGGGCGCATCGCAGTATTCACCACGGGGCGTCGGTCGAGTTTGCCCAATATCGCCCTTATGCGCAGGGCGATGATTTGCGCTTTGTCGATTGGCGGCTATACGGCCGAAGTGATCGGCTGCACGTGAAGCAGTTTCAGGATGAGCGCAATTTGCGGTGTACTGTTTTGTTGGATTGCAGTGCGTCTATGGACTATGGTTCGGGGCCGGTGAGCAAGTTTCGGTATGCACAGATGCTGGCGGCGTGTCTGGTGATGCTGGCGGCGAGTCAGGGAGATGCCGTGGGTTTTGCCGCGTATCATCGGGAACTCATTACGCATGTGCCAGCGCGTCGTCGAGAAGGGCAACGGCATCGCATTTTGGTAGAGATCGACAATTTGAGACCCGCGGGTGAAGAGACAGATACGGCGGGGACGTTGCGCGTGATGGGCGATGTGTTGCCTGCGAGGGGTATGGTGGTGTTGATTGGCGATTTGTTGCATCCGGCAGATGAGATGATTTTGCATTTGCGTTCCCTGCGGGCGCAGCGTCACGATGTGCTGGTGATGCAAGTGAGCGATCCGGCAGAGCAGACGTTTCCTTTTGATCGGTCGGTGACGCTGGTAGATGCCGAGGACAATCGCGAACAATTTGCCGTGCCAGAGGAGGTGCGAGAGGCCTATTTGGAAAATCGCAGGCGACATTTTGATGCAATAAGAGAAGCGTGTTTGTCAGCGGAAATCGATATTGAAGAGTTCGCGTGTTCTGAACCTCTGGATATGGCACTGCACCGGTTTTTACATCGGCGCAATGATGGGTTGATCGCGCCGAGCAGGCGGTCGGGAGGTGTGTGATGGGGTTGCTGGTCCCGCTATTTGCATTTGGTGTTGCGCTGATTGGCATTCCCTATTTTGTGCATCGCATTCGCCGCCCCGAGCGCGAGACCGTGCGGTTTAGCAGTTTGATGTTTGTGCCCGATGTCAAGCGCGAGGTGATTGAGCGCAGGCGCGTTCAACATATTGTGTTGATGTTGTTGCGAATGGCCGCGTTGGTCGCTCTGGCACTTGCGTTTGCGCGGCCTTTCCGCGATGTGTTGTTGAATGCTGAGGCGGCGTCTTCTGGGACGACTGATCATGTGATTGCGATGGATGTTTCGCTGAGTATGGGATATGATGGGGTGTGGGAGCGCGCGAAAATAGAGGCAAAATCCGTGCTGGAGACTGTGGCACCGGGAGACCGGGTTGGGTTCGTGCGATTTGCACAGCAGGCTTTGGTCGATGTACCGCTTTCGGGCGATGTGGCAGATGTGCGACGCGCTATTGAGATCGCCGATGTGACATGGGCACATACCGATTATGCTGCGGCACTTCAGGCGGTTGAGCATGTTTTTGCAGCCGATACCGCGCGGGTGCAGCGCGTGGTGCATGTGATTAGCGATTTTCAGGCGAGTGGTATGCCGCTGTCCGATATGGGGTGGCGTTTGCCGGGTGCGATTGAGCTTCAAGCTGTGGATGTGGGGGCGAGTTCTGTGTCCAATGCGTCGGTTGACGCGCTCGCTGTTCGAGCTGTAAAGGACGATGTATTACGGGTTCGCGCTCGGGTGAGAAATTGGTCTGGGCAAGGCGCGCTTGCTGTGCAAATGGTGGTCGATGGAGAAGTGGTAGAAACGCGCGATGTGACGGTGTTGCAGGGCAATGCGACGCAGGTGGCTTTCTCCACGCCTTTGGAGGATGGGATAAACGGATATGTCGCGCTTGCCCAGGGCGATGGCTTGAGGCGAGATGATCGCCGTTTTTTTGCGTGGATTGCCAGGCCGCGACATCCGATCGCGGTATTGAACACATCGGAGGTCACGCGGTTTATGCTCAAGGCTGCTGTGTCCGAGGGCGCAGACTGGCGTTTGATCTGGTCGGGAGAACTTATGGGTTCGGCAGTGATTGCCGAGGATGTAACTTCTGGGAGCGAGTTTGTAAAATATGTTGAAGCAGGTGGTGCGCTATTTTTGCCGCTTCGCAAGGATGCCGATATCCAGTCTGTGAATGCCTTGCTCGCGCGCGCGAATATCCGGGTTTCAGGGGTAGAGGATGCGGGGTATGCCGCGCTGGCGTGGGTCGATTTGGAACATCCCATTTTTCGTCCTTTCAGGGGGGCGCGGTTTAACGATTTTTCATCTGTGCGCTATGAAAATTACCACATCCTCACCGCCGACAGTTCAGCCGTGGTGCTGGCAAAATACGACGATCTTATGCCCGCTATTGTCGAAGGCAAAATAGGAGAAGGTCGCATCGTGATCTGGGCCGGTGGGATGGGGTTTGATCGGTCAAATCTGGCGCGAACGCCGCGGTTTGTGCCTTTGTTGCACGAGACGTTGCGCTATTTATCCGGTGATCGGGAGATTGAGACAGATTATCTGGTGGGCGATGCCATAAGTGCTCCTGATGAGATGAAACGGGTTATGGGACCAGAGGGATCGGATTTTGTAGTTGGCGATGCCCGCATATTTTACGCGCCTGGCGTATATCAGTGGGAGACGCAAATTGCAGCCGTTAATGTCGCGGATCGAGAAAGCGATCTGGCGCGAATAACGCCCGCGGAATTTGAGATTCGGCTGTGCGATGCGCCCGTGTTATTTCAGAGAGATGGCAAACAATTAGCTGATCTTTCGATTGTGTATGAATACGGTCGCTGGATACTCGGATTTTTGATCGTTTTGCTTTTAATCGAACATTTTTACGCCGCGTATTTGAGCGCGCGGGGAGTGCAGACATGATACCATTGCTACCGCTTAAATTGGAACACGCGATCCGCGAAGTGGCCGCGCAGTTTGAACGGCGGCGACGTTTGCAGGGGCGGCTGATATTTGGCGCGGTGTTTTTGGGTTTGTTGATTGGGTTGTGCGCTGTGGTGGTTTTTGTGGATCGCGTGCCCGTGATTGTGCCGGTGCTAACATTTTTTATTCTGGTCGTTGGTGCAGGGTATAAGTGGTTGTATGTGCCGCAGCGGACGGTGGTGACACGAGAGCAGATCGCGCTGTTTCTCGATGCACACCATCCCGCGCTCGAGGATCTGATTGTGAGTAGTGTGTCGCTGCACGGGTCAACGCCGGTTTCCGAGTGGATGACCGATCAGGTGTTTCAGCAGGTGCGTGAATTGTCGGCGATACAGGCTCCTCCTGTGATTGATTTGCGCGTTTTGAAGCGTGTGCGCCGTGCGGTTGTTGGGGTTTGGGGATTGGGGGCTGTTGTGTTGCTCGTGGCGTTGTGGCAGGTTAATCTGGGCGATATTGCGGGACGGTTGTTTTTTGTACCGACTTTGCCATTGCCCTATACTGTTGAACCGGGCGATGCGCGGGTGCGGCGCGGGGCGCATCAGATGGTGTGGGTGACGACAGATCTCACAGGGGCGAGCAAGGCGATTCAGTGGCGGACATCGGGTGGCGATTGGCAAACCGCGCCTTTAGAGCCTGGAGAGACTGGCGATGTGTTTGCCCATCAATTGCGCGATTTGTATGCCGATACAGAATACCAGGTGCAGGTTGGGTCTTATCGTTCCGATGTATATACATTTTCGGTGTGGACGCCGCCCGAAGTCGTGTCGATTGGGCTTTTGTATCGCTATCCCGACTATTTGGAGATGGAGGACCGCGAGGTCCCTTATGGGGGCGATATTACGGCTCCTGAAGGCACGGAGGTGGTGGTGTCAGTGACGGTGAATAAAGTGTTGGAGAAGGCAGCCCTGGTATTGGATGGTGGGGAAGAAATGGCGTTGAAAAAATCGGACGATGCCGTTTGGGAAGGCGTGCTGTCTATTACAGAGAACGGTACATACGAGGTAGGATTGCGAGATGTAGAGGGCGAAAAAAACGAGTATGCACGCGCATATAAAATTACGGCGAAGGTCGATCAGCCGCCGCGCATCCAGGTTCGTTTCCCACGCGGGGATGACGAAGCTACGGCAATTGAGGAAGTAGCATTTGGGTTTTCGATAAAAGATGATTACAGGCTTGTGGATTACGGTTTGCAATACGAGGTGGCAGGGCGCGATCCCGTGCGGATTTCTCTTAAGACGGAGACAACGCGGATAGAGAGTGCCGAGGGCGAGTATCCGATGGCATTGGAAGATCTGGATCTCGCGGCGGGCGATTTTATCACCTGGACGGTTTGGGCAGAAGATGGCAAGCCCGGACGGTCTGAGGTGGAGAATCTGGGGGATCCCTATTTTTTGGAGATTCGGCCTTTTGAACGGCTTTATCGCAATGCCATAAGCAATGAGGGCGGTCAGCAGAGGCAGGGCAGGGGACAGCGGGGTGGTGCAGAGGACCAGAAACAGGTGATTATTGCGATCTGGAATTTGCGTAAAGGCGCGGCGGGGATGGACCGGGAAGAATACGATGAGCAGAAGCACGCTATTATTGAAGCGCAGGAGACAGTTCAGGGTTCTGTGAGGAATAGTGCCCCGGATTTGGAAGCCGAGTTTGCAGGTGTTATCGGGGCACTGAGCGAGGCGTCTTTTGACGATCCCGATGCGGCATTGGCAAGGGCATTGGGACATGCACAGCGCGCTTATCGGCACCTTTTGCAGAGGAGACCGAGAGAGGCTGAGGTCGTACAAAATAGGCAGCGTCAGCGCGGCGGTGCGCGCGGTGCCCAGCAACGCGAGTTGGATGGCCTGGAGTTGGCGCAGCGGCGAGATTTTCGGGAAGAGGCATCTACATTGCAACAGCAACTTGCCGAGACGGCAGAGGCGAAAAACAAAATTGAGGAATTGACCAGGCGGCAGGCGGCGATTAACGAAGATGTGGCACAGTTGATTTCAGAGGTGGAAAAATTGGATAGCGAAGCGCGGGAAGAGGCCGAACGACGCCTGGAGCAGTTGCGCGAGGCGCAGCGTCAGACAATGGACGCACTCGATGCGGTCAATGGCGAGATTGCGTCTGGAGAGATGGACCCGCAACAGGCGCGGCGGGCGCGGGAGCAATTGGAAGGTGCGCGGCGGCAAATGAGTCGCAGCGCGCAAAATCTGGAGAACGATCAGTTGCAACGAGCACGGGCTGCGGGCAATCGCGCTTTGGACGCATTGCGCGATGTGCAGGAGCAATTGGGCAATTTATCGCGCGGGGCGGCTGCTGAGCGCGTGAAAATGTTGCAAGAAAAGATGGACAGTTTGCGCGCCCAACAGCGCGGTTTGGTCGCGCAGGCACAGGATCAGCAGGCGCGACGCGGAACGCTGTCTGATTCGGAGCGTGGGTTGAGAGAGATGCTCGAGGGCAAGCAACGCGCGGCCGATGAGTTCCGCGATATGATGGAGGAGGCGAGTGCGTTGGCAGAAAAGGCCGCTGAAAGCCAGGGATTGATGGCGCAAAAGCTCAATGACTGGCTGCGCGAGACGAGCCGAGAGGGCATTTTTGAAGATATGCAAGCGGGCGAGCGATTGGTGAGATTGGGGGCGTGGAATGCATCGGAAAAACACGAGCGCGATGTGGCGGATAAATTGGATCAGGCGGCTGAAAAACTCGATGGTGTCGCGCAATTTCTGGTGCGCGACGATCTGGAGGCATTGGAGCGGGCGCAGGAGCGTCTGGAGGGGGTGATGGGTGGAGAATCGGATGGTCGCGATGGGCGTTTTGGATGGGGACCGCAAAGCCCCGATGCGTTGCGCCGCTTTGCAGAAAGCGGTTTTCGCGATTGGATGGATCGATTGCGCGAGGCCGAGTCGCTTTTGCCGGCTGATTTGGATCTGCGACAGCGTTTGACGGGTATCCGCGAAGATCTGGCGGGTATTGGGCGCGATTATTATCGCAAGGGAGCGGTGCCGCAATACGATTTGATTTTTGATCGCGCGATCAAGCCTTTGACGCTGTCTGCCGAAGAGTTATCGGAGCTGATTCGAGAGCAAAAAAGCGATTATGGCCTTTCCGCTGGCAAGGCGGATGAAATTCCCGAGCAATACCGCATCCGCGTTGCCGAGTATTTTAAGGCATTGACGGAACGTGAGAAGTGATATGCCCAACATCATCGAAACCGTTGATCGCCTCAAGAGAGAGCTCGACGACCTCCGGCCGCTTCCGCCCGATGTCATCGCGCGGATCGAGCAGAAGCCGAATAAGGCAGGCTTCAGCCATTACCGCCCGGCTCGCTACTTCAGCGATCAGATAAGTTCACTTGAGAAAGAGTTAGACGAATCGACTCTTGATCGTTTTCGGAAAATGTTAGAGACTCTAAATGCTTTGCTGAAAGAGAGTTGAACATGAACGAACAGCGTACAAAAATCACGGGAATCACTGTCTCGAACTACAAAAGTATAGGACGGGAGCAGCACATTCCTTTGGGACCCATGACTGTTCTCGTCGGCCCCAATGGCTCGGGCAAGAGCAATGTTGTCGATGTGCTTACCTTTGTCCGCGATGCCATGCACATGGGCCTCTCACACGCACTTAGCGTTCGGGGAGGCTTTGACGCGATCAGGCATCGGGGTTCAAGCGATCCACACAACATTTCCATCAAGCTCGACGTTAAACTGGAATCATGCCCAGGCTCCTACGCATTCGAAATCGCTTCGTATCAAGGCCAAGCGTTCGGAGTCAAATTGGAAGAGGCGCGTCTTTCTACAGACCGAGACGAAGTGAGTTTCACGCGTGATCATCATGACGGATCGCGTAGATGGCTCGGACCGCCGGGACTTGAGCCAAAAATAAACCCCACCAGCCTTGCGCTTCCAACAGTCGCTGGAGACAAGCGGTTCACCCCTCTCTTTGATCTGCTCTCACGATTGGTGATTTATTCAATTTATCCCGATACTCTGAGACAGCCCCAGAAGTACAATCCAGACAAGCCGATGCACAAACACGGCGATAACTGGGTCTCAATCTTGCAAGATCAGAAACAGTCAACCTGGGAGCCTGAGGTTGTGGCGGGACTTAATCGTCTCACTGGGGATATTAGAGGTATCAAGGTAAATAGGATAGCAAACTACTTGGTGGCTCAATTTCGGCGCAAGCCGAAAGGACGGAGCCAGTGGTTCGATGCGGCACAAGAATCCGATGGCACACTCCGCGTCGCGGGAATCTTGACAGCTCTGCTCCAAGAACCACCGTTGCCAATTATTGGCATTGAAGAACCTGAACTGACCGTTCATCCCGGCGCATTACCCCTCCTGATGGACTATTTGCGACAGGCCAGCAAGCAAAGCCAAGTCATCATCACAACTCACAGCCCCGAATTTTTGGACTTGGTAAAACCACACGAAGTCCAAGTTGTGGAACGCACAAATGGCGCGACGAGCATCCACCCTATGGCCCAATACCAACGCAAAGCGGTCTCTGATCGTCTTTTAAGGTTGGGCGAACTGATGACAATGGAGGGACTGCGGCAAGAGGAACAGGAGACCGCGAAGTGATAAACCCGGGGGGAACAGCTTACGCCTTGGTGGAAGGACACGGCGAGGTCCAAGCAGTGGGAAATCTTCTCACGCGACTTTCCGCTGATCTCGGCATTTATTTTCCCTGGTCAAATCCTATTCGCTGGAAAAATCTACACTCGGAAGAGGGCCTGCGAAAAGGAGCAGAGTTCATTCGCGCACGGGCAAATGTCCGCGCGCTCCTTATACTCCGCGACGAAGACGATGACTGTCCGAAAGAACGAGGACCAGAGATGGCGAACTGGCTGCGACAACTCAACCTCCCCTTTCCGTCCTCAGTCGTCTTGCTAAAACCCGAATATGAAGTGCTTTTCCTGCCTTGCCTTGATCTCATAGCAGGCAAACCGGTCAAAGATCAGGCAGGACGAGATCGTCCCGGTCTGAAAGCGGGAACGATATGGGATCACACATCGTGGGAAGCAAGTAGGGGCGTCAAAGAGTGGTTGTCTCGCCACTTTCCGCCGAATAGAAGCTACAAACCAACGCTTGACCAACTTCCGATGACGCAGATGCTCGACTTTGACCGCTTGCGAGACGCCGATGTGCCGTGCTTCGGTACCTTGGAAAGAGCCTTGCGGTTTCTCGGTCAATCGTTTGACCCCGGAGAGGTATATCCCCCATGACTGACACACCCAACCAGGTCGTCTTAAAATTCTGTTTACTCGCATTCTATGACTGACTGGTTATTACACTTATTGGCCGGAGATCGCGCCGTTGCGTATCGCGATGTGCGGTTTGTACTGGATGTCGCATGGCCTGTGGCGCTGGTCTTGCTCGGCGTTGTTTTTTGTGCGGGTGTGGGGTTCTGGCACAGGCGACGACCCACACTTTCAAAGGTGTTGATTGGGTTGCGCTCGCTGGCATTAACGCTGGTGTTGTTTTTGTTATTGGGGCCTGCGCTGGTGGCGCGGAAGTTGGAGCCTGGCACGCATTTTGTGCCTGTTTTGTTCGATGATTCCCGAAGTATGACGGTGTCCGAAAATGGTGGACAGACGCGAGCAGAACGATTTGTGGAGGCGTATCAGGCGTCGGATTTTGAGCGCGTGTTGACGCAGTCCCATCAGGTGGCGCGGTTTCGATTTGGCAGCACAACAGCGCGCGTAAATGAGGTTGAGGGCCTCGCGTTTGATCAGAGACGATCAGATATTGGCGGCGCAGTTCGCGGGGTGCTCAAGCAAATGTCGGGTGCTGCGGTGTCGGCTGTGGTGTTGTTTAGTGATGGGGTGCAGCAAAGTGCCGCGCCTGTTCAGATAACGGATTTGCCCAGCGATGTGCCCGTTTTTACGGTGGGGGTCGGACGCGATGATCTCTGGCGCGACCTGGCATTGGCCGATGTGTCGGTGTCGCGCGTGCGGTCCGATGAGGTGGCGGTTACGGCGCGGGTGATGGCCGAGGGGTTGGGTGGTGAAGATGTGATGGTTGAGGTACTGGACGGCAAGCGGGTGGTGGCGTCGTCACCGCTTTCTATTGTGGGACCGCAAGAAGAGAATTACGTTCGGCTCCATTTTGATCCGCAAAGAGATGGATGGCTGGCGCACCGCGTGCGTGCGCGTTTGGCAGATACTACGGGTGTTGCGACCAAAGATCGCATTGCTGCGAATAATGCGCGAGATATTCTGGTGGATAATCGCGAGCGCGTTTTTCGCATTTTGTATTTTAGCGGGCGACCCAACTGGGAGGGCAAGTTTTTGAGGCGTGCCTTAGACGGGGCGCCGCAACTTGTTCTGTCGAGTCTGGTTCGCATTTCTGGTGCCGAACGCAAGTTTGTATTCCGCGGACGCGATGCGACGATGGCGAATCCCCTTTTTGAGGGCTTTGACGATCAGGCGTTGAATGCGCCGCGTTATGACGAAGCGGTTTTTATTCGCATTGGCGTGTCAAAATCGGAGTTGGCGAGCGGGTATCCCTCAGATGTCTCAGAGCTTTTTCGCTACCATCTGGTGATCTGGGGGGATATTGAGCGCGATTTCTTTTCTCTTGCACAACTCAATTTAACGCGGGAATTTGTGTCCAAACGCGGAGGCAGTTTTTTGATGCTGGGCGGTCCGCGCGCTTACTCAGAGGGCGGGTGGGCACATTCGGCTATTGAATCGATGTTGCCCGTTGTATTGGGTCCGGCAGGCGATTACGACGATGTGGCTTTTCGCGCGAGGCCGACGATTGAAGGCTTGTTGTCGGGGGTCTGGTCTTTGAGCGAAGATACCGAAGTCAATGCCGAGCAGTGGGCGAATTTATCCGCACTTTACGGGGTCAATGCGTTTGCATCTGTGCGCGCTGGTGCAACGGTGATGGCGACGGTGGATACCGAGTCTGAAGCTGTGGATGGACAACCGCTGTTTGCCTGGCAGCGGTATGGAGAGGGTTTGAGTGCGGCGCTGGGCACGGGCGAGACATGGCAGTGGCAGATGATGCAGAATATTGACGATGCCGCCCACGAACGCTTTTGGCGGCAGTTGGCGCGTTTGCTGGCGATGCGGGTCCCCGAGCCTGTGACGATGATCGAAAGCGGCGAGGATGTCGTGGTGGAGGACATGCGCGATTTGAAGTTTGTGGTGCGCGATTCTCTTTTTGAATCCCGCGAAGGGCTGTCCGTCGATGTACAGGTCGAGATACCGAATGGCGGGACGATCAGGTTGCCGGTTTCTGAATCTATTGCCGAGGTGGGTGCGTATTCTGCGACCTTTGAGGCTACAGAAGCGGGATTGCACCGCGTAAGACTTATTGCACGCGGTGCCGATGGCGCGGATGTTGGGCAGTTGGACGCGGCTGTGCTGGCGCGTCCAGATAATCTCGAGTTTTTGTCTGCGCGTTATAATCCCGATTTTTTAAGGCGCTTGTCTGCACATACGGGGGGCAAATTTGTCGAGTTGGACGCACTCGACGAATTGGCAGAGCAGATTCCATATACCGACCAGGCCCATGCGCGGTTAGATCGTTTTCCGTTGTGGCATTTTCCGCCTTTTTATATTTTACTCGTGTTGTTGCTCTGCGTTGAATGGTATTTGAGACGGAAGCGGGGAGAGCCGTGAAAAAAAGCGCGTTATGGGTTTTCCCAATATGGGTGTTGATGTTGGCGCAGGCGGATGCCGCTATTTTCGATGTGATTATCAGCGGTAGTGGTGGCGAGGATGTGTATTCCGAGCGGTTTGACGATTGGGGGCAGCGTTTGCGCCGGGTGCTGATTGATCGATGCGATCATCCCGCAGCAAATGTGCAATTGGTAAATGAGACGGGCGAGAATGCCGATGGTGTGTCGTCAATAGGAGGTATTCGAAATGCGATGCACGAGTTGTCAAAACGGGTAACGCCGAGCGACGATGTGTTCATTTTTTTGATTGGACACGGGAGCTATCGGCGCCAGGTTGGCAAGCTGAATATTCCCGGTGCGGATTTGACAATTGAGGTTCTGGATGGATTTTTGAGATCGATATCCGCGCGGCGCATTATTGTTGTTAATGGCGCATCGATGAGCGCGCCTTTTGTCAATGCTCTGAGTCGAGATGGGCGTATTATATGTGCGAGTACGCGCAGTACGGAACAGCGCAATGCTACGCAATTTATGCATTTTTTTGTGCAGGCACTGGAGGATGGAAGTGCTGATCAGAATCGCGATGACCGCATTTCGTTTCTGGAGATTTGCACACAAGCATCTTCACTGACAGATGCGTGGTTTTTGGGTGAGGGTCTGATTGCGACAGAGAACGCGATTTTGGACGATAATGGCGATGGTTTGGGTACGCGTCTGTCCGATATTGACGCGGGCGATGGGATGTTGGCGGATCGTTGTTTTTTGCTCAATTTTCGCGTTCCCAAAGGTGCTTCGCCCACGCTTGTTGCAGCTTATGGCAAGGCGATTGACGAGGTGCAGGCTTTAGTGAAAAAAAAAGCGACGATGGATTCTGCGGCTTATTATAAATTGTTGGAGCGCGAGTTGGTGAAAGCCGCGAAGTTGAATCGGAAAATTCGAAAACAACCAAAAGACAAAAGAAGATAGCGAGTAATTTGAGCTATCCCACCGATGAACACGGATTAACACAGATGAAAAAACAAAAGAAAGGGAGATTTTATGTTGACAGATGAACAGGTGCAGCGGTTTCGAGAAGATGGGTATCTCGTTTTTGAGAGCCTGATCCAGGGCGAGCGATTGGCCTATTACAAGCAGGTATTTGATGAACTGGTCGCAGAGGGGCGCAATCTGACCGAGGAGGTACCGCACTGGACGCTCGAGTTAGACGAGCGCGGTTCGCCTCGGGCGGGTTTGTTGCACAAAATTCAGGGCGTTTGCGTGGTTGATTCCCGGGTGTTGGAACTGGCGCGCGAGCCGGCGATTTTAGACCGCGTGGCGGCATTGATTGGTGAAAATATCGATTTGTTTGGCACCAAGTTTTTTCCGAAGTTGCCCAATGGCGGCACATCAACGGGCTGGCATCAGGACAATTATTATTTTGGGACCGATACGGATCGCATTATTAGTTGCGGTATTTATCTGGAAGATTCCGATGTGGAGAATGGGTGTTTGCGGGTGGTGCCCGGCAGTCACCGGATGGGTGAGATTGTCGAGCACCGCAGAAACCCAGGCAGGCATGGCAGTTGGACAAAGGTCGATGAATCACGGGCTGTTGATTTGATCATTCCCGCGGGTACTGTTGTTCTGTTTTCCGCCAATCTCCTGCACGGTTCCAATGACAATCACAGCAATCGCACGCGCTATAGCACGGCATGGCATTATTTGCCCGAAGCACTCAATCCCGAAAAGTTTTTGAAGGGGAAATACGAAGATCGGCATGTGGCTTGCAAGCATTGAGGGATAGTGCAATGGAGAACGAAACGCGTGTACCTGCTCGGTCGCTGTTGGATTTGGTACAGGCAATTTTTGAGACGTGTGAGATGCGTGCAGGGGATGCACATCTGTTGGCGGATTCGCTGGTGGATGCCGACCTCGGCGGGGTGCATTCGCACGGGGTATTGCGCGTTCCCGAATACGTGGAGAAGTTGACGGTTGATGGCGTGGATCCAAATGGCAAACCCGAGGTGGTGAAGGATAATGGGGCGTGTCTCGTGGTGGATGGGGGCAATTCTATGGGGCAGATCGGGGCGGCGTTTGCGATGCAGCAGGTGATTGCACGCGCTCGAGATATTGGTATAGCGGCCGCGGGTATTCGGGGCAGTAATCACTGCGGTGCCGTGGGGTATTTTGCGCGTATGGCGCTGGATTGCGATATGATTGGGGTTGCGACGACCAATGCCTTGCCCACAATGGCTCCGTGGGGAGGTGCCGAGCGTATCCTGGGTATCAATCCCTTGAGTGTGGCCATTCCCGCTGGTGGGGAATTTCCCATTGTTTTTGACGCGGCATTTTCCGGCTCTGCGCATGGGAAGATTCGCGTATATGAACAAAAAGGGCTGATCTTGCCAGAAGGGTGGGCCATGGATGCGGACGGGGTGCCGACGACTGATCCCGTAAAGGCGATAGATGGTCTGCTGATGCCGATTGGGCAATTTAAGGGTGTGGCTCTGGCGATGGTGATGGGGATTTTGTCTTCCATGCTGTCCGGCGCGAGCTATGGCACCGAATTGGGCAATATGGAAGAGGGACCACGTGCAGGTGAAGATGGCCATTTTGTGGCGGCTATTCGGGTGGGTGCTTTTGAAGATGTGGCGCGATTCAAGGCGCGGGTTGACAAAGCGATTCAGCAGATTCACGCTTGCAAAAGGGCACCTGGGGTGGATCGGCTATTTGTCCCTGGTGAGCCCGAAGCCCTGCGGCGCAACGCGTATCGCACACATGGCATACCCTTGAATGCTGTTACGTTAAATGACCTGAAGAAAACAGCAGAAGAACGAGGCCTGGCCTTTGCGCTGGGCAGTTGATAGATTTACAAAAAAGGAGACAAAGATGAGCAAGAAAGCTTTGATGGTATGGGGTGGTTGGGCCGGGCATGAGCCAAAGGAATGTGTAGATGTTTTCGCACCGCTGCTGGAAGCGGATGGGTTTGACGTGGATGTTCGCGATTCCATGGATGTTTATACGGATGCGGATTATATGTCGGAACTGAGCGTTGTTGTGCCGTGTTGGACGATGGGTAGTATAGAAAAGGAGCAGGAGCAGGGGCTTCAAGGGGCGGTTAAGAACGGCGTTGGACTGGCCGGGTGGCACGGTGGAATGTGCGATGCGTTTCGCAATAATACGGGCTATCAGTGGATGACGGGTGGGCAATGGGTGTCGCATCCGGGTGGGGTGATTGATTATGAGGTCAATATTGTGCCGGAAAAAGCAGATGATCCGATTGTGGCGGGTCTGAGCGATTTTGCGATGCATTCCGAGCAGTATTATATGCATACCGATCCGGGTAATGAAGTGCTGGTGACAACGACGTTTGAGACCGATGTGGCCCCCTGGGTCAATGGCTGTGTGATGCCGGTGGTTTGGAAGCGTATGTGGGGAGAGGGGCGCTTGTTTTACTCTTCCCTGGGGCACAAAGCCGTAGATTTTGATGTACCAGAGGCAAAAGAGATCCAGCGACGCGGTATTAACTGGGCTGCGCGGTAATATAAATACGCCCCCTTGACATTCGATATAAAGTACGGTATTTTAACGCTTCGCAAATCACATAGCATATCGGGTGCCGTGGCCAAGCGGTAAGGCAGAGGCCTGCAAAGCCTTTATCGGCGGTTCGAATCCGCCCGGCACCTCCAAAAATCAACCGGTCAGTCTCGACGATGAGATTGACCGGTTGATTATTTCGATGTCCTTGTCAACCGTGTTGAAATGCTTTAAATTTATTTAGAAACGGTGTTTGATATTGCGATATAATGCAGGAGGGCAGGATGTCTTTGTCGATAGTGTGTTTGCCGGATTGTCCAGAGGACCTGGACGATGCCCTGGTGGCGCAATTTCACCGAGATGGGTATCTGGCATTTGAAAATGTGTTGACCGCCGAAGAGGTCGAGGCCACTCAGACAGCTTTGAGCGAGATCACGGGGTGGTTGATGGACGAGGCACGCGGGGGACGGGCGCGGGTTTGGGAAGCAAAATCCGGGGCAAGAGGGAACTATGCTGGGACTCAGGTGCAGGAATTGGACGGTCCGTTTGGGATCCATTTTGAGCCGGGTATTGAGGAGCCTCTATCGTTGGCAAATGCCGAAGCCGAGCTTAAATTTCGCAAGCTGCATGGGTATCATCAGGCTCATCCCACGTTTCAAGCCCTGGTCGAACATCCGCGTATCAAGGGATTTGTGGAGCGCGTTCTGGGGCAGAAGGTGGTTTTGAAAAACGAGATGGCCCTTTCCAAACCGCCGTTTATTGGATCGGAAAAGCCCTGGCATCAGGACAATGCCTATTTTGACTGGTTGCCTTTAGAGGCAGTTGCTACGGCGTGGATTACGCTGGATGACGCAACGGTGGAGAATGGGTGCATGCATGTGTTGCCCGGCAGACATAAGGGCGAGGCATTTAAACACGTACATGCGATTGACTGTCAGATTGTGGAAGGTCGGTTGGATTATAGCGACGCAGTTCCATTGGAAATGAAGGCGGGAGGGGCGATGATCTTTTCGGCGATGCTGCCCCATCAGACGCCTCCCAACCGCAGTCCGCATCGCCGCAGGGCACTGCAATTTCAGTATCGCGGAGAGAATACGCGACAGGTTTCTCGGGAGGAGTTTGGAAAAGTGTTTGCAGAGGTAGATGGCACGCCAGCCACCTGTGCGCTGGCCGAACGGTTGGATGGATAATTCTGTGATGAGATTTTTGTAGATAAAGAGAGAATTGTGCGTTTGACAAGCAGGACACCTTTATCTTTTTTTTGCAGTGCCGAGGTGGTGGAATTGGTAGACACGAGGGACTTAAAATCCCTTGGGCTAATCGCCCGTACGGGTTCGAGTCCCGTCCTCGGCATTTTTTATTGTACAATACAAAGGCCCGGCAGATCGCCGGGCCTTTGTATTTCAGGTGAGTGCTATCTGATTTTCATGTCCTGCACGGCTTTGATCACATCTTCGGGCGTGGGGATTGTGGCGTCTTCAAGGGGTTTGCTAAATGGAACGGGTACGTCCATTGCGCCGAGGCGAACGATGGGTGCGTCGATGTAGTCAAAGGCGCCGTTATAGACGATGGAGGCGATTTCCCCTGTGATACCAAAACTTTTGTAGCCTTCGTCGATGATGACGGCACGGGTGGTTTTGACCACGGATTCGATGAGGGTTTCTCTGTCGAGGGGAACGAGGGTGCGCGGGTCAACGACTTCTGCGCTGATGCCCTGTTCTGCGAGGATGTCAGCAGCCTCAAGAGCGACGTGAACCATGCTCGAGGTGGCGATGAGGGTGATGTCGTCGCCTTCGCGTTTGATGTGGGCCTGTCCAAAGGGTATGGTGTAGTCTTCTTCGGCGGGTACCATGCCTTTGAGGGCATACATCATTTTGTCTTCGTAAATGATGACGGGGTTGTTGTCTCTAACAGCGGTTTTGAAGAGGCCCTTGGCGTCTGCGGGCGTGGAGGGTATGGCGACTTTGAGGCCGGGGATGTGCGCGAGCCAGGCGTGCAAGCTCTGCGAATGTTGCGCGGCAGAGGAGCGTCCCGCGCCCATTGTGGAGCGGATGGTGATGGGCACAATAGCCTGACCGCCGGACATATAGCGCAGTTTGGCGGCCTGGTTTACGATCTGGTCCATGGCCAGGGTGATGAAGTCGCCAAACATGATATCGACAATGGGACGCGAGCCGGTGAGCGCAGCGCCAACGCCGAGGCCAACGAGACCCGCTTCTGCAATGGGCGTGTCGATGACGCGGTCGTCGCCAAATTCGTCGTGCAAACCCGTGAGTACTTTGAATACGGTGCCTGCTTTGCCGACGTCTTCGCCCATGAGAAAAACTGTGGGGTCGCGGCGCATTTCTTCAGCGATGGCTTCTTTGACGGCTTCGCCATAAGTCATTTCACGCATAGACATGTTGATTGACCTCCGCTACATCGGGATAAGGCGCGGCTTTGGCAGCTTCGAGCGCGTTTTCCATTTCTTTTTCGACTTCGCGCTCTTCCGCATCGAGTTCGGCTCCGGAGGCGATGTTGTCGTCCAGGATTGTTGTGCGAAGCCGCTGGATGGGATCTTTGGCCATCCAGGATTCGATTTCTTCTTTTGAACGATAGCCTTCTCCAGGGTCGCCCACGTGGTGCCCGCGATAGCGGTACGTGTCGCATTCGATGAGTGTGGCGCCATCGCCCTTTCTGGCGCGTTCGACTGCTTCAGCAGTGGCTTCGTACACGGCAATGGCGTCGCTGCCATCTACGGTTGTGCTGGGAATGCCGAAGGGGAGAGAGCGATCGGCAATGCTTTTGCCCGCGGTGACGTTTTCAGTGGGGGTGTATTCGCCGTAGTGGTTGTTTTCGCAGACGTAGATAACCGGGAGTTTCCATATTGCGGCGAAGTTCATGACTTCGAAGAAGATGCCTTGATTGGAGGCACCGTCGCCAAAGAAGCAGACGGCAACCTGGTCGGTGCCGCGTTTTTTCGCCGAGAGTGCTGCGCCTGTGGCAATGCCAAATCCGCCGCCGACAATGCCATTTGCGCCGAGGATGCCAACGGACATGTCGGCGATGTGCATGGAGCCGCCTTTGCCGCGGCAGTGCCCGGTGACGCGGCCCATTACTTCGGCCATCATGGCTTCGAGGTTCCCCCCTTTGGCAACGCAGTGCCCGTGCCCGCGATGGGTGCTGGTGATGAAGTCGTCGTCGCGCAGCGCAGCGCAAACGCCCACGGCAACGGCTTCTTCGCCGATGTAGAGGTGCGCCAGTCCGTGCATGAGGCCGCCGGTATAAACTTCCCAGATTTGTTCTTCAAAACGGCGGATGCGGAGCATGGCGCGGTACATTTTGATCAGGATTTCAGAGGGTAGAGACATAAAGGCTCCTTTTCACAACCAGCTTTCCAATTTGTTTACGTCTTCCAGATTTTGTTTTAGTGCCTGTAAAAATTGAGCCGCAACCACGCCATCGACGAGGCGGTGGTCGGCGGAGAGTGTGACTTCGGCGATTTGGCGAACGGCGATGGTCATGGGGTCGCCGATGGGGACAACGCGGGCGATGGCTGCGCCGACAGCTAAGATGGCGGCTTCGGGGGGATTGACAATGGCGGTGAAGGAGGTGATGCCGTACATCCCCAGGTTCGAGATGGTGAAGGTGGCACTGGCATCGCCGCGCATTTTGCCCTGTCTGGCTTCGTCAACGCGCTGGGCGCGTTCGTCGGCGAGGTCGGTCAGGAATGCCTGGTCGGCATTTGGGATGACCGGGACGACTAGGCCGTCGTCTGTGCCAACGGCCAGGCCGATATCGACTGTGTCGTGTACGATAACGGTAGTATCTCCGTCAAGGCTGGCGTTGAGTGCCGGGTATTGGGTGAGGGCATCTGCGGCGGCTTTGACAAAGAGATCGGTGACCGAGAGCTTGATGGCGTCGGTTTCGGCGAGGTTTTTGCGCCAGATTTCCGCGTCGGTCATGTCGATTTCAGTGGCGACATAGAAGTGCGGAATGGTGCTTTTGCTATAGGCCATGGTTTTGCCAATGGCCTGGCGCATGCGCGATAGTGTGGCGGGGGATGGAGCCGCAGATGCTGCGCGTTCGACATCGGCGAGTACGATGCGGCCACCTGGACCAGTGCCTGCGATGGTGGCGAGGTCTATATTGAGTTCGCGAGCGCGGTGGCGGGCAGCAGGAGACCGTTTGATGCGCTGGGTAGAGGCTTCCAGCACGGGTCCGGTTTCTCGCTCTGCGGTGTCCGATATTTGGCGCGCTTCCTCTGTGGGCGAGCCAGTGCTGACAGGTGTTAGATCATCGATGGGTTCGTCGGCTTCGTCGGTGATGATGGCAATGACCGAGAGCACTGGCACTTCATCGCCGTTTTGGGCGACGAGTTTGCGGACGTAACCGCTTTCGGGCGATTCGTATTCAAAGAGAGCTTTGTCTGTTTCCAGGTCGAGGAGGATGTCGCCCTTGTTGACGTGGTCGCCTTCTTTGACGCGCCATTCAACGACGGTGCCGTTGTCTTGCTGAAGCCCGTATTTGGGCATGATGATGGTTTTGGTCATGAGCTATCTTTCCAAAATCCCGGCGGCAGGGCTTCGCTACCTCTCGCGCGGCTCTGTGCGTCTTGTTGCACGAGAAAAGCCGTGAGTTTGTGGATGAGTTGGTCGCGTATGTCTTGCATGTTGGCGTCGAACCACAGGTTGTTCATTTCATCGGGATCTGTTTCCATGTCAAAGAGTTCGCCTGGGCAATTGTCGGGGCCGGGTTTTGGCGCGTGGTAGATGCTGAGTTTGTAGCGGTTTTCCCGCCACATGGTGATGTGCAATTCCGGGTTGTGATAGCCCCCGCGCGTGGTGCTTGAGTTGCGGTGCATGCAGACGGCATGGCCGCGTTGTTGCAAGGCGTTGATGTCCAGGAGGTCGCATGCATCGGGCATGAGGTCGGGTTGTTCGCATCTGGCGATGGCGAGTGCGGTTGCGGCAATGTCGTGAAGTTGGCAGGGTGTGTTGATAATTTGACCGCCGGATTCGCCCGGTACGCGGATAATCATGGGCACTCGGGTGCAGGCGTCGTACATGTACGCGCCTTTGACGGTGAGGCCGTGGTCGCCGAGCATGTCGCCGTGGTCGCTGGCAAAGATGACGATGGTGTTGTCCGCAAAGTTCGTGTCGTCGAGTGCTTGCAAGACGCGCCCGACCTGTTCGTCGATGAGGGTGATGGCAGCGTGGTAGCCGATACGGCTTTCGCGCAGGGTGTCCGTTGAAGGGAAAGATCGTCTGTCGCGTTCCCGCCAGTGTGCGATTGGGCGATGATCGAAGGATTCATCTACGGCAAAGGGTTCGGGCAGGGCGTCGATGTCGAGATAGTCGGCGTATTCTTTGGGATAATTTGTATAGGGGCTGTGCGGATCAAAGACGCTCATGCAACAGAAGAAGGGTTGATGCGTGCCACGCATGCGGTGGAGATAGTCGATGGTGCGTTCGGCAGCCCATGTGGTGAAATGGGCTTCGGCGCGGACATGGCCGATGCGGTTGCCGTCGCGTTTCCAGCGTTGGCGGATATCGGGGTGGTGTAGCGCAAGCCAGCGGAAGTACGCGGTGTCACAGCCGCGATACCCATTGGGGTCGGGTGCCCATTCGTAGGTATTGTAGCCGTCGAAGCGGTGGCGGTATTGCATTTCCCACATGTGACCGGCAACGTGGAGTTTGCCAAAGAGCGCGGTGTCGTATCCGGCTTCGCGCAGGTGATGGGGAAAGAGGATTTCGTCCTGGGGCAAGACATCGTGCAGGCGATAGACGCCGTGGCCGGGCAGGTGTTTGCCGGTCCAGAGGCTGGCGCGACTGGGCGTGCATATCGGGTTGTTGACATAGCACTGGTCGTAGCGCGTGCCTTCACTGGCGAGGCGGTCGAGGTTGGGGGTGTGTACGCCGCTTACACCGCAACAACCGAGTGAGTCCCAGCGCTGTTGATCGGTCAGGATGAGGAGGATGTTGTAGGGCATGTTTGGATTTCTGATATTTTGTCTTTGCGTATCTATGCGACACCCGCTTCTCTTCGCGCATTATCGAGTGCTTTGAAGCATTGTTCGGCGACGGGCCAGGGATCGTAGTCGGGTTGTTTCCAGATTTGTGCGGTGACTTCGACGGTGATTGGGACGGTGATGCCTGCGGCTGCGATGGCTTTGAAATAGGCGACGAGGTCGAAGTCGCCTTCGCCGGGCAGGAGGTAGCGCACTTGTCCGTTGACGCGGTGGCCGTCTTTGATGTGGGTGGAGACGGTGTAAGGAGCGCACAGGTCAACGCTTGGCTGGAGGTCAATGCCATCAACGTGAAAGTGGCTCATGTCGAAATTGACTTTGACGTTGTCGTGATCGGTTTGCCGCATGAGCCAATCGACTTTTTGGGGGGTGTCGAGTGGGTGGCCCGCATGGGGTTCGGTTGCGAGGATGACATTGTGTTTGGCGGCGCGGTCGCCCAGTTCGACGAGCTGATCGCAATAGGTGTGTTTGACGTCGTCCCACTCGCCGTGCAGACCGCCGAGTGTGCTGACGATGATGCCGGGGGCATCGCCAAAGGCGAGGTCATTGGCGAGGATACAGGCGGCGTCAAATTTTTCGAGGATGACTGGGCGTTCATCGCCCTGTGTGCAGATGGGCATCAAAGCCATGGTGACGGGTGATTCAAAGCCGAGGTCCTCAATGGTTTTGGCGAGTGTTTCGCGGGAAGTGGCGTCGAGTTTGTGCGGGGCGGTATGCCAGTCGTCACCCGTGTTGATTTCGAGGGCTTCGTAACCCATGTCGCGCAGGCGTGGGAGCGCGTCGAAGATGTTTTCCGTTTGCATTGCATAAGTACCGTATCCGAGTTTCACGATATGCCTCCTGCGGTTGATAATTAACAACTCCATGCTAATGCGATATGGCGCGAAACACAACCGAATTTTCGATCAGTCGATGTTGCGTCGGGTTACATGCTGGTCGTACAGGGCCAACTGTTGTTCGTATTTCCATGCGTGATAATCTGCGTTGTCGCGATTGGGTTCGATCACTTCGCCCGCGTGACACATCGCGCCCATCGCTTCCTGGATTGACGCATAAGCACCCGCGGCGACGGCGCCGAGGATTGCTGACCCGAGTAATACGGCTTCGGGTTCTTTTGGCAGGTGAATGGGGCGCTGCGTGGCGTCGGCGTGTTCGCGGATCCACAGTTCGTTTTTTGTGCCGCCCCCACACGCATTGATCTGCTCAATTGCGTAGCCCTGTTTTTCCATTTCGTCGATAATATTGCGCGTGCCATAAGCCACGGCCTGAATGGTCGCGTGATAAATTTGCGCCAGCGTGTTGTAGGACATATCCAGGGTCAAGCCATCCATCATTCCCCGTGCGTTGGGATCGGCTTTGGGAGAGCGGTTGCCGTGGTGATCGGGCAAAATATGGAGCCGCTCAGTCCAATCTGAGCACAAGCCTTTTGCGGCAATGTACGCGTTGAGGTCTGCGTACACGGCATTGATTTCTTTTCCGGTGAGTACATGCCAGTAGTGATCTTCTTCTTTGACCATGCCAAATCGCTCGATGGTGTGATCCAATAACGCGCCCGTTGCACTTTGCCCGCCTTCGCTGAGCCACAAGCCCGGCAGCATTGCACCGAAATAAGGTCCCCACACACCGGGGATAAATCGCGCATTTTTTGATACGGCCATGTGGCACGACGATGTGCCGCCGATCAATGCCAAAATCGGTTCGCTGACCCCAACGCCAATACCACCTGCATGTGCATCGATGATGCCGACACCCACGGCTGTTTGTGTTGTCAATCCCATCAAGTCGGCGGCTTTGGCACTCAGGGTGCCCGCGTTTTCGCCCATGGGCGCGACATCTTCTGTCACTTTTCCACCGTCAAATAAATCGCCCAGACCAATGGCGTCAAAGAAGGTGCGATCCCAGCGCGATTCATGGCCCAGATAGGTCCATTTGCATACGTTGGTACACAAACTGCGGCGGTCGGTCCCCGTTGCTTTGTACACCATAAAATCTGCGAGATCAAAAAACTTGCCCGCCTTTTGCCATGTTTCGGGCAGGTTTTCTTTGATCCACAATAGTTTTGGTGGCTCTTGCTCGGGCGACATCGTGCCCCCGACATATTGCAACACATCATATCCACCCGCATTGATTCGATTCGTCTGATCAATCGCGCGGTGATCTCGCCACACGATGATGTTGCGCTCGGTTTCGCCCGTTTCAGATACGGTCAGCGGCTGTCCATCGGCATCTAAGACGACGAGAGAACAGGTTGCGTCAAAGCTCATGCCGATTATCGCATCGGGTGAGAGGTCAGATTGGGCGATGGCCTGGCGAACGACTTTCCCGGTTTCTGCCCAGATATTCTCCGAGGATTGTTCGTAAAAATCGGGTTTGGGATTAAATTCCAGAATGGACGAGGATGCGGTGCCCAGCATGGTGCCGTCTAAGTCAAATACACCTGCCCGCACACTGCCCGTGCCCACATCGACGCCGATTACCGCTCGATTACTCATCACATACCTCAGTTGTCAGAAAGAAAAGCCCCGGAGGACCGGGGCTAATTGAAAGATAACAGAAGCGTCCCGCATGTGTCTTACCACGAAATTTTAGAGACCCACCCCGATGTGGCATCGCAATACAAGAATCCACCCTCGCAGATGGACAGCCCGTGCGGTTCGGGATGCGGTTCGGGCACCACAATGCGGTCGAGTTCTGCATTGGTAGCCAGGTCCAGTTTGACTATTACCCGATCACCTGTATGAACCACCCAGATCGAATCTTCTTCCATTCGCACCACGCCGTGTGCGCGATGCAAAGGCAGTTTTAATGTTCGGATGACGGACCAATCTGCAATACGCATCTGCGTAATGGTCTGTTCTTTTAAGGTCGTCAGCCACAATGTGCCCGGTTCAATCACATCGTATTCCACGCCGTGCGTGCCGCCACCAGTGGGTAGTGCCCAGCGGCCCTGTGTTTCTCCGTTACAGGGATCCACGCGCAAAATTTCACCCTGGGGCGCATCGGTCTCGCGCGACAGCCGCCAGCGTTGTCCCGGCCCATTGGCGGCCAACCACAACGATCCATCACCTGCGGCCATGCCACTGGTATTTGAGGATTCCGATGGGATGTCTCTCAACAGGCGGCGATTGCCGTAATAATCGTCTTTATCATCGTCTTTTATACTCATTAACGCTACCCGGTCTGTCATCTGATCTACAATCCACAAACCATCGTCAGTGAGTTGCAAACCGTTTGGCACACCATAAGGTGCTCGAAATTGATTCTCTATTTTGACTTTCATACATCCTCCTATAATGCGAAGAAATTACGCGGGAACCGGAAAATCCGGCTTGCCATAAACATAGTGATGAAATACCTGCCAGAAGGATTCGCCTTCACACCGAACTGTAAAGTCATCCACGCGCTCACACCCTTCTCGTATTGAGGAAGGTCCGGGTTCTGGGCGCGTTACCTCCATTACTACAGGACTTTCTGCAATGAGTGGTTCGATATTTTCAACGATCTCCATGGCTTCATAAACGCGCGTCTTGATGAGGGCGCGAGCATCTACTGGCGCCATGTGGAGAGCACATAATTCTCCCAGGCCTTCTTTTACAGGTGCTGTGACAATGCGGTTGACCCAGCGCTCGGATTCGGTGCATGCGTGCAAATCGCCCGATGTAAAGACCCAGGGAATACCCAGATGGCCACACAAATAAGCCGCCATTTCCATCTCGCCGACTTCGACACCATTGACGCGATAGACCATATTGCGGCTCATCGAATGCGCGAGACATCCGTTGGGGGTGCCGGTCATCGCATGCATGCCCACCTGGATCAGTGCGTCAAATCTGGGCGATAATCCCGGCAACCAGCAGGGGCGGTTGACGCCCTGTACGAGTTTTACACCTGAGATCAATTCTTCTGACAAGATCGTGCGTCCCGCCCCATGCGCGTCATTGATGATTATTTCTTCTACGCCTGCTGCAAATAATCCTTTGGCTGCGGCATTGACTTCACCGGTCAACAATCGCTGCATCTCAGCGCGGTCATACACGCCTTTTGCCGTTGTCGCATCTGCCCGGTGTCTCGGATCCCAGTCATCTACTCCGGCTGCGCCTTCCAAATCGGTCATCATATAAACGGATTTCACGGGCATGGGGTTCTCCTTTACACGTCACACACACATAATTGGCAAATTTCGGATGCGTCGCTGGCGTATAGAACCTGCGAGCTATCTTGCCGCCATACCGGGTGCAGATGGGTTCCGGCATGAGAGTGGTCAAAGACTGAGAGTTCCAATAGCGTTTCAACGGTATCGGTTTCGACATCTACCAGCAAAATTTTGGCTTCTTTTGTTGTGTTGTTCACCACATCTATCACAATGTATTTGCCGTCTGGGGAAAAGGAGGGATGTCCCGATCCCTTTGCGCAGGTTGCTGCCAAACGCTCTTCACCCGTTTCCACATCGGTCAGTACCAGTTTATTGCCCTGCGATTCTTCAAACGGGCTGTTGGTCAATATTTCTCGACCATTGGGATGCCACAGCGGGTGATTGCCAAATTCGCCTATGCGCTTGAGATTGGAGCCGTCGGCATTGATGACGTACACATCTTTTACTCTGGGAAGTTCGCCGTATTTCTGGTCAAAATGAATTTCGTTAGTGAATACAAACATCATCCGGGAGCCATCGGGCGACCATTTGGTGTGCTTGACAAATAGATGCCAGTCGGCAATTTCGTCTCGGCGGGGATGGAGTGCCAAACAATCGGAAAGGGTTGCGAGTTGTTTGGATTCACCCGTCTCCAGGTCCTGTGCAAATACGCCGTGTACATCCTTCATTTTCGGCACGTCGTCTTCGGCGTAATCCCCATGCATGGTGTGATAGGCATGCAGGTGTCCAGCGGGTGAAATCATCCGCAGGTCTCCAGGGTGCGTGCCCGACATACCCGTGTCTGGATCTACCCATCCGATCAAACGGGTCTCGCGGTCCCGATCCTTAAAGTACACCCGCGATCCATCCGACGCCCATTGCGCCAGCGCGCCGCCATTGGGGGACATTGCCTGCGATTCTGCCACTTTGTGCAAGTTGCTCCCATCGGCATCCATGACGCAAATATCACCCATCTTTGAACCCGGTGTATCCATGCGGCTAAATGCGATGCGCCCGTCCACAGGCGACCACGGGGGTAGATCGTAATACCCATGCACCGATCGCCGTGCATTTGTCGTCAGTTGCAATACGCGCCTTCCAGTCGGATTTATCACTTCAATAGCTTCGGAAGTCACCAGATCAATTGCCATGTCATATACCTCCAACGTATTCAATCTTGAAACGATTGACATCCTTAATAAATTTGGTAAGCCCTTTGATTAAATCCTTTTTTTCAAAGATGTTACCAATCAGAATACCTTCCACAACCTTTGTACTGTTCTTTATCTCTACCAGGGCGACGTACTGTGAATACCAAGCGAGAAAGTTTGTCTTGTTAATACCTTTACGACCACCACCAATCCTTCCACTGTGTAACAAAAATACAGAACCCTTTTCATCAACGGCAAACATACCTGCACCAATACGAAGATCTATTCCATCAGTTGGTATGTTTATTTCGACCACAATATTGTTTTGCTTACTTTTATCCGGATTCAGGCCAAATACATTCCAGAACTTTTTTTTCCAATCGCGCTTTTCTGATGTAAACCAAACTGTCCGATTGTGCTTTACAGGACGAATGTCACTTGTACCACGACGCCCAATTTTGACACACACTTCCAAGTTCAACCCCTTTGAGAGTGTGTCTTCAAGGAGCTTTTGGCATCTCTTTGTTTCACTCCGACTCGTTACGCCTCTGAGCATGAGTCACCCTATTTTCTGAAAACGTGTATTCCACCCTCTTATTTTTACCTACAACTACGCGGCTTGACTGGTTGAACCTTCCTCAACCAGTTAAAAAGATAATAAAACCTCGCTGTTCTTGTATTTCCTTGAGTCCAAGTAAACGGTATCGGGACAAATATCTTGCTCATGAGGCCATACGACGGTGCCATCTTCTGCTCGAACTTGGTGAAAATAAGCTTCGTCTGTCAGTTCTTTGAACACCCCGAAATTCAGCAAAGGACGACAGTCATAGATGCCAACTTCACCATTTGTAAACGCTATTTTGAGTTGATAATCAGCAAGTGGCGTCACATCTTTTACTCTTGGATTTATCATCTTAATCGCTTCGGAAGTCATGTTATCAACCGCTATTAGTTTATTCAATCTCAACCAACTTCCCTGCACTAAACAGCTGCTACGCTTTGTGAACGAACCAACAGAGCATAAGGAATCTCAAATCCCGCTACGGTGGCGTCAGAGATCGTTACTATCTCATTCGGGCTTACTCGCATTGAGGCATTAACGGAATGCACAAATGGGTCTTGGGTTTTTAGAACCGTGATTCGAATAAGCGGTCGCCAAAAAGATTCATCGCCGTGTTCCCGAACGAGCGTTGTCATTTCCTTGATCGCTTCAGAGCGAGAAAGCTTGTCAAGTTCTTTGGCACTGACGATTAAGTGCCAGGGTTGTGCAAAGCCAGGCCCAAAAGTATTGAGCATAAAGAGTGCTACAGGGCCCCGTTTATCGCTCAACCTCTCAAGAAGCATGCGAAGTTGATTTACCAGTATTTCATGATCCATTGTAAGACCCCATCTGTTTCATCTCTGATTGCATCCAACATATCAATAGCATCCTGCTGTGAATAGGTGCCTGTTGCTGCGTATCGCCACAGAGGATTCCACGGAACCGCTGTTGACCAGTTATTGAACAATATTTGATTGCTGGAATCCAATTCTGGCTTAAGACCTGCAAGGAGTAGCAGTTGATCAAGGTCATGCACAGCATAGACAGGCTTTAATTTCCCTTGATCCGGATAATCGCTCAAACCCAATACCTTACAGATTCTGGCCTTCAAAGCGAGTTCCACGGCATATCCTGCAAGATAGACACTACCATTATACTGGCCTGCATTGTACAGCGTCTCTGCCTCCTGTAATCGGAGAGAGGCCAATGCCTTCAATTCATCCTGTGTCGGCACTTTGCACCTTTTGGTTTAGTCGTCTTTCGCCTTTTCCGCAACAGTGCCTTCCACCTTCTTATTCCCCGCCTGCAATCGCGCGGCCTGGCTGGCAGAACCGATGTGCATATTGTTGTACGCATCTTCTGAGGATTTGAATGGCCCGTCGTAATCTTTGCGGCCGTGCCAGTTCAGGTTTGTGTACATGGGATTGGTATGGCCCACTTCTTTCTCGCGTTTGGCAATCCAGGCTTCCATTCGTCCGCGCAATAGGGCGACCATTTCGGGTTCTTTGTCTGCCAGATTTGTGGTTTCGCCCGGGTCCTGAATCAAATTGTAAAGCTCTACTTCGGGCTTAAAATGGAAATCGGGTTCCAATGCCACGATCAACTTCCACTCGGGGGTGCGCCAGCCGTGTTTTCGCATCCAGGTACACTCGGTAATATAAAATTCCGATTCGTGCGTGTGGCGTTTTCCCTCAACCATCGAGATCAAGCTGCGCCCATCAAATGCGATATCTGTTTCTACATCCAGAAGTTCCAGGATAGTGGGCGTGAGATCTTTGTGCTGATTGTAGCCTTTCACGCGCACGCCTTCGGGCAAATGCCCGGGCAAACGCATTGTCAGGGGCACTTTTAAGGTACACTCATATATCCCGTGATGATCAAAATAGCAATCGTGTTCGTCGAGGGTCTCGCCGTGGTCGCCATTGATTACGACCAGGGTATTATCTCTCAGACCCAGTTCATCAATACGGGTGAGCAGGCGCTGGATACACGCATCCATATAGGCGACTTCGCCGTCGTATTGCGCCACCACAAAATCGGCGTCGGTAATGCCCGGCGGCATCCAGCTCAAATGGAAATCTCGAAACGGCTTGAATGCTTTTACCGGTTCCATAGTGGTTTTGGACGGGTCGCACGGGTCTTTGCTGTAGAACATCGAATCGTACGGTGGCGGTGGTAAATAGGGCGCGTGTGGGTCCATGTGTCGCAAAAATAGGAAAAACGGTTTGTCGCCCGCGGCCAGGCGTTCTAGTTCGGGCAATGTCACTTCATTGAGCAACTCGGCCTTGTGCAGCGGACGTTCGTCCCAACTTCCCCATGCTCTGAAGTTCACATACTCATCAAATCCGCGAGAACTCGGATTTCCCGTAAAGCCCACACACACGGTCTCATAGCCTTCTCCGCTCAAAATTTCGGGCAAGGTCGTGACATCTTCTGTCAACCCGCCGCGATGGCGCAGTGCCACGACATCGGTGGAAAAACAATCCATTCCCGTGAGCATTGACGCATAGGCCGGTGTGGTGGGAACATGTGCGCTAAATGTATTTTCGAACAAGACGCCCTGTGTAGCAAATTTGTCGATATGCGGCGTCGTGAGCCGATCATAGCCATAACAACTCATGTGATCTGACCACAAACTATCGATTCCAAATAAAATTAGATTCTGTTTTGCCATGCCATTCTCCTGATGATCAAACAACTTAAAAATTTTCGACAATTTTTCGGAACCCATCGCCATAAGCTTTCAAGGTTCCATCTGCATCGTGATCGCTTCCGGGCTTGTGGATTACTTCTACGGAAAAGAACCCGTCAAATCCAGCATCGTGCAATAATTTTAAGGGTGTGACATAATCCAGGTCGCCTTCGCCCAGAGCGACTGTGGTAATTTTTCCATTCTCGGTGTCATAACACCCGTCGTGTGCGTGCAGGTGTTTGGTCATCGCTCCAATCGTCTGCATGGTTTCTTCGGGTCGCTCCATGTGGCGCTGCGGGTGCATCAGGTCCCACAATATGCCCAGGTTGGGATGATTCACTTTTTCAACCACTGCTCGCACTTGTGTTGAGACACACCACTCGTCGTGCGTTTCCATCATTACAATGACTCCGCGTTCGGCTGCGTGATCCATGACGCGCTTGTATGCCTCAGCCGTGCGGTTCACCATCCAAAATATTTCGCCTTTGCCGCGTGCGCCGCCAAATGTGCGGATCAATCCGGCACCCAGATCGGCCGCGAGATCTATTGCAGCGTTGGCCTCGGCGATGGATTTATCCAGAGCTGCGGGGTCTTCTGCAGCAAATTTCGCCCCGGTAGCTACGCAGGATATTTTTAGTCCGGCATCTTTCATTTTCGCCCGCGCTGCATCTCGATCAGCCGCAGGCATGTCCAGTTCAAAACCCGAGGCGTGTCCCCATCCCGCGCGAGGTTCCAATCCTTCAAACCCATGGCGCTGCATCCCATCGATAATCTGCTCGATAGACCAATCTGGACACACACTCGTCATTGTTCCCAGTCGAATCATCATCTGCTCCTTTCCTATTCCAGTGTTGTTCTCGAAATATCGCAGCGTAACCTAATGCGATCCTTCCGCTCTCGCAAGCGGAAAAGGAATCAACTGAACAGGTTTTTCCTTATCGGATTAACGAAGTGCAACGGCTAAAGTATTTTGGGTGATTGGATGGGGTGATCGCTAATAGCCGGCCAATCACAGGCCAGTTTTTTTTTCAGCCTGTATGGAACGCGCGAGGCCATTTTCTGATCTAAAGATACAAGACCGGGGATCGTTTCTGCATGGATGTGGGGGTATCGCTGTACAGGTGTAGCCACATTTTAGGATGTGGCGAAGCGAGTCCTGCCGGTCTTTTTTATGTGTACAAACTATAACAATTTTAACAATTTATTACAATTTTCATGGGAACGAAATGATCTGCTGATTGTTTAAAATACTGTAGCCGCAAAGTGCGGCAGGTTGATGGTGCTGATCGGATTTTGGTTCCGGCCGGACAAAATGGGATCGGTGCTTGAGAGCGGTTGACAGAAATTCAACAGTGAGGAGCAAGGCCATGAAAAAGTGGATGATCTATAGCATTGCGTTGGCATTGACATGTGCCCTGTGGGGCGGTCAGGACGCGCAGGCGGCAGGACCTGTATTTGTGGATGAAAATGCCGATGGCATTGATGATAATGTGCGAATATCGTATCATCGCGGGCGCAAAGGTGTTTTGGGACAACGCGGCACATCGTCGCAGTTGACCAAAGAGCAACGCGCAGAATTGAAAACTCTGGTTGACGGCTTGAAAGAATCGGATACGTCGAAGGAAGATATTCGCGCAGCAGTGAAGGCCAAGTTGGAAGAATGGGGTATTGAATTTCCTGAACGTCCTGTTATTTCGTCCGGGTTGGCAAAGTTGCTTACTGAAGATCAGAAGACTGAATTGACGACGTTGATTGAAGGGTTGAGGGCGTCGGATACGTCGAGGGAAGATATTCGTGCGGCGGTGGATGCTAAGTTAGAAGAATGGGATGTTGAACGTCCCGAGCAGGGTTTGGATGCGCTTTTGACCGAGGACCAGGAAATCGGGATCAGGGTTTTGGTTGAGTGGTTAAGAGCAGAGGGTAAATCTAAAGAAGAAATTCGCGCTGCTGTGAATGACCAGCTTGAAGAATGGGGTATTGAACGTCCCGAGCGTGGTCTGGCATCCGTGTTGACCGAAGAGCAGGAAGCCGAGATTAAGACGTTGATTGAAGGGTTGAGGGCGTCGGATACGTCTAAGGAGGATATTCGCACGGCGGTGGATGCGAAGTTGGAAGAGTGGGGCGTTGGACGGCCTGAGCGCGGTCTGGATGCGCTTTTGACCGAAGAACAGGAGACAGAGCTTAAGACGTTGATTAACGGGTTGAAAGAGTTGGATATATCCAGGCGAGTCATTCGGGCGGCAGTGGATGAGAAATTGGAGGAATGGGGTGTTGAACGTCCCGAGCGTTCGCGAGGAGGGAAGCGTGGGCATGGCAAGCCTGGCCGGCGGGGTGGGCCTCGTGGCCGGGGAGGCCATCATTCGCCATCCACAAACTCGGGATAATTCATCGGTTCATGGGGAAGGGGTACTTGCTCTTTCCCCATTTGATAAATCCACCGCTATAAAAAGGAATGCGTTATGAAACGTCTATCAATTCTTTTTTTTATATTGCTCCTGGGGCTGAAAACAGCAGATGCAGATGTGCTGACAGATGTGACTGTGGGAACGATTTACGATACCAATGTGGATGGGGTTTATGGCGGGGCGAGTGCTTTTGTGACGCAACTTTCCGCTTCTGTGATGCGCCCCGTGGAGATGGACGCTTCATATCTGCGGTTCTTTTTTTCAGGCGATGGGTTTTTATTTGGTCACAATGGCGACCGAACCTTTGCGACCAATCGATTGGGTGTGGATTTTGTGCGCGATCTGAACAGTGGTGAGCGCGATAGGATATTTGCGGGTTTTGCGCTTGCTGCGCGTGCAAATCGCTCCATTTACGATGTGTATGATTATACCGGACTGGCGGGATATGTGCAGGGCAAATGGTATAGCGACGAGAATACGATGAAGCGGGTGGGGTATCAGCTCAACTGGCGGTCGTATCCAAATTTGAATGTGTCGCGTTATGTCGATCACTACGCATTTTTTCAGATTAACCAGTTTTTGCCCTCGCGTACGACATTGAGGGGTGATCTGGGGTTGGGCTATAAGTTGCGCGAGGGGGCTGAAGGGCAGGTGGTTTTGGGTTTGCAGGTGGCGCAATCTCTGACAGATAATACGGGCTTGCGGGTGCGCTATCAGCGGCGCATCAATTTGCGGGCTGCGAATGATGCCCCCACGCGGTTCAATGCGCTCATTTACGGCGATGACGATATCTTAAAGGATCGCTACGATTATAGCGGCGATCAAATAACCGCGCGGCTGACACAGCAATTGCCATTGCAGGTTCGGATTATTCTGGAAGGCGGATACGAAAAGCAGTCTTATAAAGACGACCTGGCGCGGGATGTCAGTGGCGCGATTTTGCCAGGGGGCGCGTTGCGTCGGGATGAGTATTCGTTTTTTGACGCGCTTTTGGAGTTGCCCCTAACACAGCGCGTGACAACGGAGTTTGGATATGGTATTTCGCGCAATTTTTCAAATGATGAATTTTATCACTACGACAGGCGACAAAGTGTATCTTTTAATTTGATTGTTGAATTTTAGGCGGAGATTTTCTGTGTTCAATTGGTCAACATGCGACGACAAATTACTCATTGGGTATGCTCAAAAGGGGCATGCAAAGGCGTTTTCAGAATTGGTTCGGCGGCACCATGTGCGGGTTTTTCATACGGCGTTTGGCATGGTGGGCAATAGGGAAGATGCCGATGATCTGGCACAGCTCGCGTTTATCAAGGCGTTTCAGTCGCTTCACCGGTTTAAGGGCCAAGCGTTGTTTTCCACCTGGTTGTATCGCATCAGTATCAATTGTTGTCTGGATTGGATTAAGTCGCAACAGCGCAAATATGACGTCAAGATGGATGATGAATGGTGGTACAAACAAGCAGATGGTGAAGCTCTGTTTGCAGATACAAAGCGAACGGATTACGTGGTTGAGCAAGGCGAGTTGCGCGATGTTCTGGCACACGCAATGTCGCAGATGCCGCCCATTTTTCGGTCTGTGCTGGTACTGCGCGAGTTGAACGGGTTGTCGTATCAGGAGATTGCCAGTGTTGAAGGGTGTTCGGTGGGCACTGTAAAGTCGCGTCTGTTTCGGGCGCGCATCCAACTTCGCAAATTGTTGAGACCGTTTTACAAGGCACTTGTGGCGTAAGATTTATTGAGGAGGCAGAGCAGTGGATGAGAAGACGGAAAGAAGGGCGTTTTTGACACAGGCCCTCGCGCTTGTGGGGGGGGGTATGTGCGCCGGATGGATTTCGGGTTGTGAGAATGATGTGTTGAAGTCATCTGGTGAGAGTGTGCAGTTTGATGTGGGCAGCGCGTCTGCGTTGGCACAGGTGGGAGGGTCTGTGAAACAAGTTTTTGAAGGGCAAAACGGCGGAGCACCCGTGATCATTGTCCGCCGTGCGGAAGAAGATTTTGTGGTTTTGAGTTCTGTGTGTACGCATGAGGCGTGCGAGGTGGATTTGCCAGGGGAACGCGATCCACAAATCTGGTGTTCATGCCATGGTGCGATGTTTGACAGGACAACAGGGGCGGTTTTGCGCGGACCAGCTAACGCGCCTTTGCCGCGATTTGAGAGTACCTATGACAATGGAACACAGACGTTGTCGATTCTGTTTTAAGAAGCGAGAAGTTAGGGGCTGTCGCTAAATATTTATCAGAATAACAAAAAACCGATCTCTGAAGTTATAGGGATCGGTTTTTATTTTTTTAGCTCACTTGATTGTCGAGATGGATTGCTTTCTGCGACTTATTTGCGTAAGCTATGTTCATAACGTATATCGCATAAACTCAGCGGTCCATTGAGAGGAATAAAAAAATGTCTGATCTGGCAATTGACGGTGGTCCCAGAACTGTTACTACTTCAATGAATGATTCGTGGCAAGATATGAGCGATCTGGAGAAGCAATACGTCAACCATGTTCTGGACAACAAGGATGACGCTTACGCGCAGCTCGACAAGTTTGAAGAAGAGTATCGGGCTTTTGTGGGGACCAAACACGCGCTTTGTATGTGCAATGGCACAGCAGCGCTACACTCGGCGATTTTTGCCGCAGGTGCATGCGCTGGGAAAGAGGTGATTGTGCCCACTGCGACATGGCACGCGACGATTACGCCGATTTTGCACTGCAATGCGACGCCTGTGTTCTGCGAAGTAGATCCGGAAACATTTTGCGCTGATCCCGAGGATGTCAAAAAGCGGATTACGCACCGCACATGTGCGATTGTGGTGACACATCTTTATGGCAATCCGGCAGATATGGATGCGTTTTTAGATATTGTAGAAGGGACCGATATCGCGCTGATTGAAGATGCGTCCCATGCCCCTGGGGCGATGTGGGGCGATAAGATGGTCGGTTCTATTGGGCATATCGGCTGTTTTAGCCTTCAGGAGAAAAAGCCAGTGTCTGGCATAGAAGCCGGTGTTGCGACGACGAATGACGATGATCTCTACGACCGCATGCTGGCTCTGGGGCAGTGCGGGCGGTGCGATGCGCTGTGGCAGACGGATCGTTTTAAGGCACTTCGCAATATGGGTCTGGGTGTCAAATACCGCGCAAATCCTCTGGGTATTGCGATGGCTCGCGCACAGTTAGAGCGATTGCCGGGGCTGAATGAGAAACGGGCGGCCTGGTTTGATCGGATGGATAATTTGCTCGATGACATTCCCGGTGTGGCTCCGCAAAAGACATATCCGAAGGCGAGGCGGGGCGGGATGTTGCTATACGCTGGAACGGTTGATCCCGATGTGTTTGGTGCTTCGCTCCCGATTATCATAAAAGCGCTGGTTGCAGAAGGGGTGTACGTCGCAGAGACTACGGCCTGGGGGTATAGCGCGATGCACCTGGAACCGCTTTTCAACGATTTTTCGTTCGATGGTTTGGGTGGGCCGTGGGCGGATTTGTCGGCAGAGGCGAGGCGGCCTGTGTGCAATTTGCCGGTGAGTGAGCGGTTACAGGATATGAGTTTTTGGCTTGCCACGCCAGTCGCGCCCTCTGCCGAGTGGGTGGAGCAGACCGCACAGGCGTTTGCCAAGGTGGCTGCCAACCGCGAGCGATTATCTGAGATCGCAGACGGACGAAAATAAAAATGTAGGGGCGGTGCCTCTGTGCCCGCCCGTCAGATAAGGTAGATGTAGGGGCTATGCGCTTTTTAATTCTTTTCATATTTTTCGTGTTTCTCCCATTGCGGGCGACCGCTGAAGAGGGATGGGTATCTTCAGAGGGTAGTCTTGCGCTCGAAGTCGATGCATGTAGCTTCCGCGGAGATGATGGTCCTTATGAAGAGGTTGTCATCCGTTTTCCCGCGGCGCATCTCGCATTTGATGCACAGGGCGATAGTCTCTTTGTTGCGCGTTATGTCCCGCGTCTCGAGTTGTTCGATGAGGATGGCAATTCGGTCAAGAGGATAGAGGGGGAACGCGTATTTTCTTCTGCTGAGCGGATCGACGATCCAGAACATTTTGTCTATGATATCGCGCGATTTCAGGTTCCAGTGGGGTATTATCACGCGGTTCTGGAAGTCAAAGCCGTGGGCAATGACCGCCAGGGACGGGCGGTGTTTCCCATTGTGGTGCCCGAGTATAAGACGGGGCAGCTCGCGTTTAGCGATCTGTCAGCGGGAATTTCCCACATATCGCGAGGATGCAAAATTTTTCAAAAGATGGACGGAAATGGGACAGGCGCGGCGATGTGTATATCCGTTATGGCGAACCCGCGCATGTGAGTAAAAGGTCGGATATCCGATTTGAGACAGATGCGGAGGTCGTGCGGGTAAAGGAGCGTACGATTTCTTATGAGCGGACGGGCACAGTGTCTGACGAGTACAATTATCTGGAGATTGACCCGGGCGAGTCAAAACCGGGGCGCTATGAAATTGCGGTCGCGATTACTGATTTGAATACCGGGCAAACCGCTGAGAAGACTGTGACATTTTTTATTGGCGAGTGAGGATGCTTTATGACGGTACGCGCCTTTCTCATCGGGTTGTTCATCTCTGTCCTCGTTAGTTTATGGCCTTCTTATACCACGTATATCCTCCAATCTGCGCGTGCAGATTACGCGCATCTCTCCGTTGCAATTCTCCTTCCTTTTCTCTTATTGCTGTTGATCAATCTCCATTTTTCTCGCAAAAGTAAGGGGCTTACGCCTTCTGAGCTTATTCTCATCGCTTCGATGGGGATGGTTTCTGCTTTGACGCAGGGCGAGTGGCTTGCGGGATATTTTCTCGGCGTGATCACGGCACCGATCTATTTTGCCTCTCCCGAAAATGGCTGGGCAGATACACTGCTTACGCGTTTGTCCGATTGGTCTGTTGTTTCCGATCACAACGCCGCGGTTGCTTTTTACGAGGGTTTGCCGGCAGGGACGGCTTTTCCGTGGGGGAGTTGGATCGTTCCTCTTTTCTGGTGGGGGTGTTTCTTTTTAGCGTTTTTTGCTGCCAATTTGTGTCTTATGGTGGTCTTTCGGCGGCAGTGGATGGATTACGAGCGTTTGCCTTTTCCTCTGGCTGCAGGCCTGTTGGAACTCACCGGGGAACACGGGCAACGGGGCACGCTGATGGATCTGTTGCGCAATCCGCGTTTCAAGATCGGGTTTTTTGTCGTTTTTTGTCTGTTTGCATGGGATATTGTTTCCTGGTTTACCGAGTTGATTCCGCCGCTTCAGGCCAATATTGATCGGCAAATTTTCATTGGCGAAGGATTTCCATATCTGCGGTTTAAGACGAATCCTATGACGATTGCGTTTGGTTATTTTACGGAGTCCAATGTGCTGTTCAGCATCTGGTTTTTTCATCTGGTGATGGTGCTGCAAGTGGGGCTGATGAACCGTTTGGGATTTGAGATGGGGTCGCCTGATCCGTGGTGTTCTTATCATCCAGCTGTGGGATGGCAGAGTTTTGGTGGCTTGCTGGCATTTGTATTATGGGGGCTGTGGGTTGCGCGGGATCATCTGTCTGCGGTTTTTCGGAAGGCGTTTACTGCGCGCGGGGGCGATGTGGATGATTCGGGTGAGCTTTTTTCGTATCGCACGGCGGTGTTTGTTTTTATAGCTTGTGTTCTGTTCAGTGTGTTGTTTTTCTGGGAACTCGGGCTTTCGGGGTGGGCTGCACTGGCTTTTTGGGGGGCGACGCTGGTGCTTTATATCGGTCTGGCGCGCATTATTGTGGAGACTGGTCTGATTTATTTGCGAACGCCGATTACCGCACAGGCTTTTACCTGGCATATTTTGGGGATAACGGGTATTGGGCCGATGAATGCGATGGCGCTCGGTCTGGCGTACACGTTTTTCGCCGATGCGAAGACGATTGGCGTGACAACGCTGGCGCATATTCCGCGGCTTGGGCAGGCAATGGGTCACAGCGGTCGGAGGCTTGTGCCGCCTGCTGTGGGCATGGCGTTTATCGCTGGCGCGCTGGCGGTTTTTGTGTTTATCATTTATCAGGGCAATTACACGGTGGGCAGTTATAATTTTGGTAGCGTGAGTTTTAATGGCTCGGGCGATGGGGGGATTGGGGTGTGGCTTCTGACGGCCAACCGCATTCGGGATAATGCGTTAGGGACGGACTGGATGCGTTTGGGGTGGCTGGGGTTTGGTGCGATTTTTACACTGGGTTTGTACGCGCTTCGCTACCGTTTTCCGGGGATTGCGCTGCATCCCATCGGTTTTGCGATTTCAGCATCCGATGTTTTGCGCAGTGGTATTTCGTCGATTTTTATTGTGTGGTTGTGCAAGACATTGATTTTGCGCTTTGGCGGTCTTGAGAGTTACCGGCGCAATACGCCGCTTTTTATGGGGTTCATGGTCGGTTTTTTGGCGGCTATTGCCTGCGGTGCAATTGTGGATTTTATCTGGTTTCCCGGTCAGGGCCATAAGATTAACGGTTGGTGATTTTGGGAGGATTATGCAAATGAGGACCACTCAAAAAGTAGCGGCGCATCCGCTGGCTCAAATCGCCGCTGAGTTGCGTTCTGGACAGTGGGATTTGGAGGAGTACGTCTCTACTTGCTGCAAACGCATAGAGGAATGGGATGGGGATATCCGGGCCATGTTGCCGGAAGCGAATCGCGTGCAGCGTCTGTTGGATGATGCTGTTGGGCTGACTGCTGCGAGTGGTGAGATTCCGCCGCTGTTCGGCGTGTTGGTTGCGGTCAAGGATATTTTTCATGTTGAGGGATTCGAGACGCGGGCGGGTTCTGGTGTGCCGCCAGAGGTTCTTACAGGAGCCGAAGGCGGGTGCTTAAAGGCGTTGCGGGAGGCGGGTGCGCTCGTTCTCGGCAAAGCGGTTACGACGGAGTTCGCGTGTTTTAAGCCGGGGCCAACGCGCAATCCACGGGACCTGAGTTTTACGCCCGGTGGGTCGAGTAGTGGTTCGGCTGCGGCGGTGGCGGCCGGGTATTGTCCTCTTGCGCTCGGTTCGCAGACTATTGGTTCGGTTATCCGTCCGGCTGCGTTTTGCGGGATTGTCGGCTTTAAGCCGAGTTATGGGCGTATCGATATTTCCGGATTTGTTCACTGCTCTCCGTCAGTCGATACGATTGGGATGTTCACGCAGGATGTCGCGGGTACGGAGATGGCAGCCGCTGTTTTGTGTAGCGGATGGCGTGCTTCTGTTACGAGGTCGGAAAAGCCGACGTTGGGAATACCCGTGGGTCCGTATTTGGATCAAACAGAGCCACAGGCGCGGGTGGATTTCGACGCGCAGGTACAGGCTCTGCGAGCGGCTGAGTACAATGTCGTGGAAGTGCGGATGTTCGACGATATTGCCGATATCGATGATCGACACCGCAATATGATGAAGGGGGAGATGGCAGAGGTTCACGCGCCGTGGTTCGACAAATACGCTTCGACTTACGATGCGGGTACGCGCGCGCTGGTCGAGGAGGGGCGCGCGCTTTCGCAATCCGAGATCGATGCGGGTCGAATTGGTCGCATAGAGTTGCGCGAAGAGGTCGAGTCTTTGATGAAGGCAGAGGGGATTGATCTCCTTGCCTGTCCGTCGGCGACGGGCGCGGCTCTGAAAGGTCTAGCGAGTACGGGGGATCCCTGTATGAACCTGCCGTGGACCCATACGGGGATGTCGGTGATCGCTTTGCCTGCGGGACGAGCGTCCGATTCGGGGATGCCTCTGGGGATTCAGTTTGTCGCTCCGTTTCACTGCGATGAAGAATTGCTCGCATGGGGGGCACTTTTGGAGCGGGATATGGATCCGCTGGATTCTCTTGCATTTTAGCATAGGAGGAAAAATGAAAGCAGCTATTCTCTACAAACCCCATACCCGTGTTTCTGTTGAAGATGTGGATATCGAATCTCCTCATGAGGGAGAAGTGCTTCTCGATATTGTCGGGGCAGGGGTTTGTCACAGCGATTATCACTATGTAGATGGGCATATCACGCCTCGCGGACTCCCCCTGGTTATGGGACACGAGGGCGCGGGTGTTGTTAGAGAGGTTGGTCCTGGCGTGACCAGTGTTCAAGTTGGTGATAAGATTATTCTCTCTCTCGATGCGATGTGCGGCTATTGCCGGAATTGCAGCGAGGGCAGCCCGGCGCTTTGTGAAACTCATCAAGGGGGTGTGCCGAGTCGCATTTCCAAAAATGGGACGATTTATTACCACGGGCGACCCACATATACCGAGCAGTCGGTTGTATTGGCGGATGCGTGTGTGAAGGTACCGGATGATACAGATCTTCGGATAGCGTGTCTGATCAGTTGTGGGGTTATTACGGGTATTGGCGCTGTGGTGAACCGCGCGAAGGTCGAAGCAGGTGCGACAATGGCTGTGTTCGGCTGTGGGGGCGTTGGTCTCAATGTTATTCAGGGCGGTGTTCTCGCTACGGCTGGGAAGATTATTGCGGTGGATAAGGTGCCGTATAAGCTGGAGTTGGCGGAGCAGTTCGGCGCGACGCATTTCGTAAATGCGGATAGGGAAGATCCCGTTCAAAGAATTATGGAGATTACAGGAGGTGGGGCAGATTATGCGTTTGAGGTCGTTGGTTTTCCAGCGCTCGTGAGGCAGGCGTTCGCGTCGGTTCGGACGACTGGAACCGCAATTGTGGTGGGGGTGCAGCCAACTGGGCAGGATATATCTGTCGATGGCGCAGATCTTTTGCGCGACCGCGCTATTATGGGTTCGTGGCACGGTGCTGCTCGCGCCCGCGTTGATTTTTTGTGGATTCTGGATCTCTATCGGCAGGGGAAGATTAAATTGGATGAGTTGGTATCGCGCTTTCGCCCTCTGGACGAGATCAATGAGGCGTTCGAAGATATGGTTCAGGGGAAAGTGGCGCGCACGGTGCTCGTATTTGATTGAGGCGGTTGATGTAAAGGACTAAAAAATGGCTATAAAAAAATCTCAGCTCTATTCATCACTCTGGCAAAGCTGCGATGAGTTGCGTGGTGGTATGGACGCCTCGCAATACAAGGACTACGTCCTGACGTTGCTGTTCATGAAATACATCTCGGACAAGCCCAACGCGCTCATTGAAGTGCCCGCTGAGGGTAGTTTCGCCGATATGGTGAAGTTGAAGGGCGACAAGGAGATAGGCGACAAGATTAACAAGATTATCAGCCGCCTCGCCGAGGCGAACGATCTCCAGGGCGTCATTGATCAGGCTGACTTCAATGACGAGAGCAAGCTCGGTTCGGGTAAGGAGATGCAGGATCGGCTGTCGAAGTTGGTCGCCATATTCGAAGGTCTCGACCTCCGCGCCAATAGAGCCGAGGGCGATGATCTGCTGGGCGATGCGTACGAGTACCTGATGATGCACTTTGCCACTGAGTCCGGTAAAAGCAAGGGGCAGTTTTACACGCCATCTGAGGTGTCGCGCATTATGGCGAAGGTGGTCGGCATCGGCTCGCACACTCGTCAGGACGAGACGATTTACGATCTGACCTGCGGCTCTGGCTCGCTGCTGCTCAAGGCCGCGGATGAGACTCCAAATGGCATCACCATCTATGGGCAGGAGATGGACAATGCCACCTGGTCGCTCGCGCGAATGAATATGATCTTGCACGGCCATGAGACAGCCGAGTTGCATAGGGGCAACTCGCTGGCCTCTCCGTATTTTAAGGATCCTTATGACAAGCTCAAGACCTTCGATTTTGCGGTCGCCAATCCGCCTTTTTCCGCCAAGGCGTGGTCCAGTGGCCTCAATCCAGAGCACGACGAGTACGGGCGCTTTGCGTACGGTATCCCCCCGGCAAAGAATGGCGACTACGCCTTCCTCCTGCACCTCATTACGTCGCTCAAGAGCAAGGGTAAGGGCGCGATCATTATGCCGCACGGGGTCTTGTTCCGCGGCAATAAGGAGGCGAATATCCGCAGAAATCTCATCCAGCGCGGTCTTATTAAGGGCATTATCGGCCTGCCAGCCAATTTGTTCTACGGCACTGGTATTCCCGCGTGCATCCTGGTCATTGATAAGGAGAATGCACATGCCCGCACGGGTATCTTTATGATTGATGCGAGTAAGGGGTTCCTCAAGGATGGCAATAAGAACCGCTTGCGCGCGCAGGATATACACCGGATTGTTGATGTGTTCAACAAGCAGATTGAGTTGCCGCGCTATTCCCGCATGGTGCCGGTGGCCGAGATCGCCAGTCCTGCTAATGACTATAATCTCAATATCCCACGTTATATAGACTCCAGTGACCTGGAAGATTTGCACGACCTCGACGCACATCTGCACGGTGGTATCCCCGACCGCGATCTTGACGCGCTCGGTGATTATTGGGAGGTTTTTCCTTCATTGCGTCAGGCGTTATTTGTAGGTAATGGCCGTGTGGGATACAGCGAGGCTCGGGTTGAGACGGTGAAGGATGCGATTCTCGATCACGATGAGTTTAAGTCCTATATGAAGCAGGTTTCGGATTTGCTGGATGTTTGGCGGGAGACCCACGAGCCGCTCCTCAAAGGGCTTGATACAGGTGCTAATCCCAGGGATATTATCCACACCTTGTCGGAAGACCTGCTCGCGCGTTTCATCAATCTGCCATTGCTCGATACTTACGATATTTACCAGCGGCTGATGGACTATTGGGACGAGGTTATGCAGGATGATGTGTATCTCATTGCCGACGACGGCTGGGTTGAGGCCGCCAAACCGCGCGGGATTATTGAGGATAAGGAAAAGAAGATCAAAGAGACGCCAGACTTGACTATTAAGCGGAATAAATACAAAATGGATCTGATTCCTCCGGGGTTGATCGTCGCGCGCTACTTCGCTGCAGATCAGGCTATGATTGAGGCACTACAAGTTGATCAAGAGACCGCTGCCCGCGGGGTGGAGGAATTTGTGGAAGAACACACGGGCGAGGAGGGGTTGCTGCAGGACGCCGCCAATGACAAAGGCAAGGTCACGAAGACCGGAGTGACGACGCGGCTTAAAATTATCCGGGACGAACCGGATAGTGACGAAGAACGAGATGCGCTCACGCGCTGCCTGGATCTGATTGGCATTGAGTCCAGGGCGAGCAAGGCCGTGAGAGATAACCAGTCCGCGCTAGATCAAAAAGTGCTGACCCGCTATGCGATGCTCACCGAGACTGAGATTAAGACGCTGGTGGTTGAGGACAAGTGGTTCGCAAGCATCTATGCCGATATTCAGGAAGAGGTGCAGCGGCTTACGCAGCAACTCACCGGGCGTATTAAGGAATTGGATGAGCGCTATGCCCGTCCGCTTCCAGAGTTGGAGCGGGAGGTGGATGATTTGAGTGCGAAGGTTGAGGGGCATTTGAAGAAGATGGGGATAGCACTATAAATAAAGCGAAGGAGCAATAACATGTCTGTATCAAATGCGATGAATCTTCCTACTGTTCAATTCGGACAATATCAGATCAGCCGTCTCATTATGGGCGACAATCCGATCTATGGATATGCACATTTCAATCAGTTGCTCTCGGAACATCAGAAAGAAGTCAATACTTCCGATCAGGTTATGGCGACCTTGCGCCGCGCTGAAGAAGTGGGTATTAACGCCTGGCAAAATACCCTTACCGAACGCTCGGCTGCCGATCTTCAGCGATACCGGGATGAGGGGGGGGCAATTCATTACTTCTGTCTCAGCAGAGGTGGATACTGGTATGACGATCCCTCGCTGATTGACGAAGCCGCCAAACACAATCCCATTGGCATGGCACCTCACGGAAGTGGTGTTGGTGGACGATGCTTTCAGGAGAATCGCCTGGACCACCTTCGGGATATTCTCAAGCGTATTCGCAACACAGGCGTTATGGTTGGGTTGTCGGTACACAATCCCCGCATTATTGAGATTGCCGAGGAAGAAGACTGGGATATCGACTATTATATGACTGCGCTGTATTATTTGCAGGGCGCACGCGAAGATTTTGAACAGAAATTTGGTTACCAACCCCTCGGCGAGATTTATCTCCGCGAACACCGCGACCGCATGTGTCGGATTATTCGCAGTACTGATAAGCCGTGCATCGCTTTCAAAGTTCTCGCGGCTGGACGCGCTATTAACTCCAAAAATCAGATCCGCGAAGAGTTTGACTTTACTCTAAAAAATATCAAGCCCAATGATATTCTGCTGGTGGGGATGTATCAAAAATTCAACGACCAACTCGGCGAAAATGCGGCGATGATAGCCGAATTGTGTCAGGGATAGTCCAGTTGGAGACGGAGGACTATTTGCGATTGAAGCTGCGCCGAGGCTCACCGTAGCGTTCAGCGCAAAGGTTGAGGAGTATTTGAAGAAGATAGAGATGGTATGAGTATGAATGAAACTTCTGTCCACCAAAGGCAGTCAATGGGTTACAAGCGGACGGATCTTGGCTTACTTCCCAATACTTGGGACGCAGTGCGTCTTGGTGATCTCTTTGTATTCAAGAACGGTCTAAACAAAGCCAAGCATTTCTTCGGTACTGGGAAACCCATCGTCAACTACATGGACGTTTTTGAAAGTCCGGGGCTTAGGATGGACGATCTATCTGGACGGGTAAACCTAAGTACCCAGGAGATTAAAAACTTTGGGGTCCGGCTGGGAGATGTGTTCTTTACGCGTACATCGGAAACAGTTGAGGAGGTTGGCATTGCATCCGTTATGCTCGACGATCCCAGTGATACCGTATTCAGTGGTTTTATCCTTCGCGCCCGGCCCCGCGATGGGCGACTTGATGACTACTACAAACAGTATTGTTTTGCGCCTAGAGCAGTTAGATCCCAGATAGTATCAAATGCAACATACACAACGCGTGCCTTGACCAATGGTCGAACCCTGTCGGCTGTATGGATCGCAGTACCCCCAAAGCCTGAACAACGTGCCATCGCCGAGGCGTTGTCGGATGTGGATGGATTGCTCGGCGCGTTGGAGGCACTGATCGCCAAAAAGCGAGCCGTCAAGCAGGCCGCTATGCAGCAACTTCTCACCGGTAAGACCCGCCTACCGGGGTTCATTGGGAAGTGGGAGACGAAACGAGTATCTGAATTTGGTGATATCGTAACTGGAGCAACACCTCGCACTGATATCGATGCCTTTTGGGGTGAACAATATCCGTGGATTACCCCGACTGACATTTCTTCTGAGCGAGACATGATTTCTTCTGAGCGGATGCTTACGCAGGAAGGTTTGAATTCGATAAGAATGCTCCCTGCAAATTGTGTACTTGTTACATGCATTGCTAGCATCGGAAAGAACGCGATTCTCAAGACCAAGGGTAGTTGTAATCAGCAAATCAATGCGATAATTCCAAACGATGCTCATAGTGCTGAGTTTCTCTACTATCTATTCGAACTCAACACGCGATACCTATTAGCCAAGGCTGGCATAACAGCAACAAGCATTGTCTCGAAGAAAACTTTTGGTGGACTGGGTTTTAAAATTCCCATTATCGATGAACAACGAGCTATCGCCGCTGTCCTCTCCGACATGGATGCTGAAATCGCCGAACTGGAACAACGGAAAGACAAGGCCCGTGCTATCAAGCAGGGAATGATGCAGCAACTTCTAACTGGTCGAATACGGCTGGTCAAACCGGAGTAGCTATGGCGGTAATGTACTTAGACCAAGAGATTGAGTCGTTGATACAGGAGCGCAAGCCTGCGCCTGCCGATTGGAGCAATCGAATTCGTCTTAGCCCCAAACGGGGGCACAATGAAGGACAACTGGATCTGATGGGTAAAGCAGGTAACGAGTTCCGCTTGATATTCAGACAGAATAAGATCAATCCACTTGACTTTTCGGTTATCCTGGCTGTTCGAGTCCCGAGTTCGAACCGGATATTTCGCCTCCGGCGTTACAACTGCAAGAGCCACGAACACACCAATCATATTGAAGATGTCACATTTTATGACTTTCACACTTCATTTCGCGACGGAGCGGTACCAGGCGCGTGGAACACGGGAGGACGCGTACGCAGAGCGGACTGACCGTTACGGCGATTTCCACGGTGCCCTTCGTTGCCTTATCAACGACGCAAATATCGAAATCCTCTCTGAGATACAATTCAACCTTTTTGAGGAGTGATAAGCGATGTACATCGAAACCATAGAGCGAGACTTTCACGAAAAGGTTTCGTCGAAGATTCGTCTGGGTGCCGAAGGCATGGAACGCTTCCGCGTGTTCACCCCCTTCCTGTTCGAGGATGGCGATCACTTGGGTATTGTTCTTAAGAAGGAGGGGACGCGGTGGGTGTTGTCCGATGAGGCGCATACGTATATGCATCTTACCTACGACATTGATGAAAAGGATCTGTATAGCGGCACTCGCCAGAAAATCATCTCCAACGCATTGTCCACGTTCCAGATCGAAGACCGTGATGGTGAGTTGGTACTCGAAGTACCAGATGGGCGTTACGGCGACGCGCTGTATTCATTTATGCAGGCACTTCTCAAGATTTCTGATGTATCGTACCTATCACGGGAACGAGTTTACTCCACTTTTATGGATGATTTTCGTGCACTTCTGAGCGAAGCTATACCAGAAGAGCGCATGAGCTTCGACTGGAGCGACCCTAAACATGATCCTAACGGGATGTACACCGTGGACTGCCGTATCAACGGTATGCCTCAACCGCTTTTTGTTCACGCCCTTGACAATGATAGGAAGACCCAAGATGCCACGATCGCGCTGCTTCAGTTCGAGAGATGGAATATCCGGTTCGGTTCTCTGGCCATCTTTGAGGATCAAGAATCAATCAATCGCAAGGCACTGGCGCGCTTCAGTGACGTCTGTGAGAAGCAGTTCTCCAGCCTCGCCGCAAACCGCGAAAGGATCAAGCACTTTCTGCATAAAAGCATCTCATGATGAGACGCGATCCGACCGCTTTTCCCCGGAATTGGTTTTGATATTCCGCTCTTAGAGAGGAGGCTCTCAGATGTTGACACGGCTACGGCTGGAAAACTTCAAGTCATGGAAGGATACCGGTGACATTGAGTTCAAGCCCATCACCGGTTTCTTTGGTTCCAATAGCTCTGGCAAGACCAGCCTGTTTCAAGCCCTGCTGCTGATGAAGCAAACTGTTGATTCGCCAGACCGTGGGATCATGCTCTACTTTGGTGACGGCAATACACCCGTTGATCTGGGCGACTTTGAGAGCGTCATACACGGACACGACACGGATCGGACTTTGAAATTTTCGCTCGACTGGAATATTACTGAGCTGCCATTAGTAATACCGGATGCGTACACCTACGAAATTGTAGATAAAGACGAAGAAATCGGATTCGAGGTCGAGATACGAGAAGAAAACATTGGCTCTGGCAAGTTGCTGAAAGTGGAAGAAATGGCCTATCGGATCACTGATGGCCGTCGGTTCGGGATGCAGCGTGTACCTGGTCAGATAGACTATGATCTGTTTGCCAGTGGGGCCGATTTCAATCGCTCTCGTCGTGCCAAGAAGGATGATTATTATCTTGGTCGATCCAAGTTTCACCATTTTCCATATTGGGAAGATGAATTAATCCAAGCCTACCTCCCCAGATATGATTTCCAATATGGACTGGAATCGCTCCTGCGCGATCTGTACTACCTCGGTCCTCTCCGCGTCTATCCAAATCGTATCTACGCTCGAACAAGTGGGCAACCCAGCGATGTGGGTCGAGTCGGTGAATTCGTAGTAGATGCAATACTCTCGTCTCGGGAACGGGGCGAGAGTATTGGGCAAGATTCCGATTCTACCATTGAAGAATACGTGGCTGAATGGCTCAAACGTCTTGGATTGATCTACGACTTTCGGGTCGAGGCCTTAACTGAAGGCAGACGGTTGTTTGAGGTCATAGTTCGTAAATCACCTAATTCGGCCGAAGTTCTCCTCACTGACATCGGTTTCGGGGTTTCTCAGATTCTTCCAGTGCTGGTGCTGTGCCTCTATGTACCTGAAGAGTCCATGGTTATTCTGGAACAGCCTGAGATTCACCTGCATCCGTCAGTCCAGGCCGGCCTTGCCGATGTCTTCATTGATGCCTGGGAACAACGCAACGTACAGATATTGTTCGAGAGTCACAGCGAGCATCTGCTTCTCAGACTCCAACGCCGCATTGCTGAAGGTAAGATACAGAAGGATGATGTCAGCTTATTCTTTTGTTCGACGGACGACAATGGTGTGTCCTGCCTTAGCCAACTCGAAATTGACCAATACGGAAATATCTCCAATTGGCCGAAGGATTTCTTTGGGGACCAGTTCGGCGAGATTGCTTCTATAAGCGAGGCCGCGCTGGAAAGGCAGGGGGCTTCTGAATGAGCATGAGTAAAACGGAAGTAGTCATGGATACCAATGTTCCTATCGTTGCAAATGGTAATAAGACCGAACAAGCAGAGCCATGTTGTATTCTTGCATGCATAAAAAGGTTACGTCACATACAGGATGAGTGCCACCTCCTCTTGGACGATAGAAACCGAATTATCGACGAGTACCGGAACAATCTTAACCCCTCTGGACAGCCAGGACCCGGTGATGCCTTTTTTCTGTGGCTATGGCAAAACCAGGCTAACCCTGAGTATTGCCGAAAGATTGCGTTGACGCCTCATGAAGATCGCGGATTCGAGGAATTTCCTGATGATCCCGACCTCAGCGCATTCGATCAAGATGATCGCAAGTTTGTTGCTGTGGCACTGGCAAGCGGGACAGAACCGGAGGTACTGAATGCCTCTGATACGGGTTGGTGGCACCACCGTCAAGCGTTGCAACAGCACGGTGTTGAGATAGTTTTCCTATGTCCAGAACTGATGCAAGGGCGAGGGGCAACGCATTAACCACGGTTCACACTCAGGAAGCAGCAAATTGAGGTCTCCCTATCGCGTAACACATTAACGCTACAGGGGTACAAGTAGGGGTACAAGTAGGGGTACAAGTAGGGGTACAAGTAGGGGTACAAGTAGGGGTGCAAGCTGGGGTGCAAGATAGGTACGGAAATCGGAAGATGATAATTTCGCAGGTCAAGTCACAGGTCAAGTCGTGAGGCAGTCAGAGTCAGAGGCAGGGGTCCAAGCAGGGGTCCAAGCAGGGGGCCAAGTAGGGGGCCAAGATAGGGGTTGGGGATCGGAAGACTACAACCTCATAGGGCAAGTTACGGGGCAAGTCGAAAGGTAGCTCGAGCCCAAAAAAGAAGAAGGCGACAGGGGCGAGAGCCAGAACATCAAAATTGCATATTTTCTCGGAATTGGAGGTAAAGAAGATGGCCAGCATGACAATACGCAACCTCAGCAATGACATAAAGCAGCGTCTGCGCATCCAGGCGGCTGAGCACGGCCATTCGATGGAAGAGGAAGCGCGGGCTATTTTGCATGCTGCGCTTACCGAGTACGCGCCTCCCGCCAATCTCGCACGCGCTATACACGATCGATTCACGCCTTTGGGTGGTGTGGAACTGGATATACCGCCGCGCGAGCCGATGCGCGACCCACCCCGATTCGGTTGAGTTGGCGGGAATGCTCCTACTCGATCTCGCCAGTGAACAGGTTTTAACATGACCCCACTTCGCATTTTCATTAGCAGCGTACAAACGGAGTTCGCACAAGAGCGAGCAGCGTTGCGCGATTATCTGCGCGGAGACCCGCTGATGCGGCGGTTCTTCGAGGTGTTCTTGTTCGAGGAGGTTCCAGCCTCGGATCGGCGTCCCGATGCGCTCTATCTGGACGAGGTTGAACAGTGCGATCTCTATGTGGGGTTATTTGGAAGTGACTATGGAACCGAGGACGCAGAAGGGATGTCGCCAACGGAGCGGGAGTTTGACTGCGCGACCACTCTGGGAGTGCATCGTCTGATCTTCGTAAAGGGGACGGAAACCCACGTCCGACATCCGAAGATGGGGGCGTTGATTGGTAAAGCGCAGGCGGGGCTAATTCGGAAACGATTCAATACCCAGGCAGAACTGGTAACCGGGCTGTATGCGGCGTTGGTAGAGTACCTGGAAGTCAAAGAATTGATCCGCTGGGGGCCATTCGATGCGGCACCTTGCGCGAAGGCGGTGCTGGAAGACCTGGACTTCGAGCGAATCATTCGATTCATCCGCACCGCACGCAGGGCCAGACAGTTCCCGCTGACAGAGGAGTCGTCTCCCGAAGAGTTGCTGGAGCATCTGAAACTGTTGAACGACGGGCGGTTGACGAATGCGGCGGTATTGCTGTTCGGGAAGGCACCTCAGCGGCATCTCATTTCTTCCGAAGTCAGATGCGCCCACTTTCACGGGACAGAGGTCGCCAAACCGATTCCTTCCTACCAAGTCTATAAGGGCACGGTATTCGATCTGGTTGATCAGGCGGTGGATTTCGTGCTGAGCAAGATCAATCGGTCAATAGGCACACGGGCCGAGAGCGTCCGCGCTCCTCGAACCTATGAAATTCCAGAAGAAGTTGTGACAGAAGCCATTGTCAACGCGGTGGCGCACCGCGACTATACGGACAATGGTAGTGTGCAGGTCATGCTCTTCGCGAACCGGTTGGAAGTCTGGAATCCCGGCAGGCTACCGCCGCCACTGACACTGGAGAAGTTGCGGGTCGCGCACACGTCGGTACCCGGCAACCCTCTGCTGGCGGAATCTATGTACCTCGCCGAATACATTGAGCGGATGGGAACCGGAACGCTGGATATGATCCGTCGCTGTGTGAAGGCGGGTTTGCCAGAACCAGGATTCGCTGTTACCCAGGGATTTGTAACGACGGTTTGGCGAGCAGCACTTGCAGAGCAATCAGGGGGCCAAGCTGGGGTGCAAGCTGGGGTGCAAGCTGGGGTGCAAGCTGGGGTGCAAGCTGGGGTGCAAGCTGAATTGTCAGTCAGGGATATTGCCATACTACAAGCGTGTGTTCAGGAAGCGGCAACGAGTAGAGAGTTGTGGATAGTCGCGGGATATTCGACCCGAACAAGAAGCTTTGAGCAACAGCTTAGACGGCTATTGGCTGACGAGTTGCTGGAAAGGACTGTCCCTGACAAACCGCGTAGCCCATTGCAAAAGTACCAATTAACGGACAAAGGGCGGGCTGCTCTTGCTGGTCTGAAGTCAGGGAGTACGGAGATATGAGCGAGAGTCAGAACATCGAATGGAAAGAGACATGGCGGGACGAATACCTGAAATGGGTCTGTGGATTCGCCAACGCTCAGGGCGGCGTACTGGAAATTGGCAAGAATGACCGGGGTGAGGTGGTCGGAGTGAAGAACATTCTCCGATTGCTCGAAGAGATCCCCAATAAGGCTCAGTCATTGCTCGGCATTGTGGTTGACGTGAACCTGAAGTCGGAAGATGGCGGGGAATATCTGGAAATCGCGGTTGATCCCTACCCGAATCCAATTAGCTATAAAGGCGAATTCCACTATCGAAGTGGCAGCACCAAGCAGCCGATAGTGCCACTACCCCAAAAACTAGCCAAGAACAAGAGAAAACTAGGGAGAAAACTAGGGAGAAAACTAGGGAGAAAACTAGGGAGAAAATCTTGACCCTGATCGCCGCCAACCCCTCAATCACCACAGCGGAACTGGCGAACCAACTCGAAATCACAGCAAAGGGAATCGAGTGGCAGATCAGTAAGCTGAAAAAAATGGGTGTCCTTGAACGGATCGGGCCCGCCAGGGGAGGCCATTGGAAAGTAGTGGAGACGAAGGATGAGTAAGGTCGGACAACGGGAGATTCGCACGCAGAAGCGCGTGATTGCGTTTTTTAAGGACGCGCTGGGCTATGCCTATCTCGGCAACTGGCAGGACCGTGCCAATAATCGCAATGTTGAGGAGGAAATGGTTTCCAACTGGCTCGAAGGCCGGGGGTACAGCAAGAAGATTATCGACAAGGTGCTATTTGATCTGGGTAAAGCGGCTGCGCTTGGAGGGAGTAAGACGCTTTACGATGTCAACCGCGATGTCTATAGTTTGCTGCGCTATGGCGTGAAAGTGCAGCCGGATGTGGGCGAGCATACCGATACGATTTGGCTGATTGACTGGAAAAATCCCGACAACAACGACTTCGCCATCGCTGAAGAGGTGACAGTTACTGCAGAGAATACCAGGCGACCGGATATCGTGCTTTATGTCAATGGTATTGCGCTGGGTGTGTTGGAACTGAAGCGTTCTACGGTCTCGGTGACTGAGGGTATCCGCCAGAATCTCGATAGCCAGAAAAAGGTGTTTATTCATCCGTTTTATACTACGGTGCAACTCGTGATGGCGGGCAATGAAACCGAGGGATTGCGGTATGGCGTTATAGAGACACCGGAGAAGTACTGGTTGCGCTGGAAGGAGGCTGAGGCGCATCCGGACGCTGGCGACAATCCGCTGCTGCGGGAACTGAGCCAACTTTGCTGCAAGGAGCGGTTGCTCGAGATCATCCACGATTTCATTGTTTTCGATGCGGGGATTAAGAAGACCTGTCGGCACAATCAGTATTTTGGCGTGCGAGCGGCTCAGGGACATGTGAAACGACGCGAGGGTGGCATTATCTGGCACACTCAGGGCAGTGGCAAGAGCCTGGTCATGGTCTGGCTGGCGAAGTGGATTCGCGAAAATGTCACTGATCCCCGGGTGCTGATCATCACCGATCGCACGGAACTGGATGAACAGATCGAAAAGGTCTTTAAGGGCGTCAGCGAAGACATCTACCGCACGAGGACCGGCGCTGATCTGGTGCATGTGCTCAATACTGGCGGCGAGTGGCTGATCTGTTCGTTGATCCAAAAATTCGGTGCGTCGGAGGAAGGTGATATTGATGCGTTCGTGGAGGATATTCGCAGGCATTTGCCCAGGGACTTTCGTGCAAAGGGCGAGATATTCATTTTTGTGGATGAGTGCCACCGCACCCAGTCCGGGAAACTCCACGAGGCAATGAAGACCGTGTTGCCGGGTGCGATGCTGATCGGCTTTACCGGGACGCCGCTGCTCAAAGCCGACAAGAGGCGGAGTATCGAGACCTTTGGACCGTACATCCACACCTATAAGTACGACGAGGCCGTGAGTGATAATGTGGTGTTGGACCTGCGTTACGAGGCGCGCGATATTGACCAGAATATCACCTCGCAGGACAGGATTGATCAGTGGTTTGAGCTTAAAACCAGAGCGTTGACCAACGCGGCGAAGGCACAGCTCAAGCAGCGGTGGGGTACGATGCGGCAGGTGCTGAGTTCACAGGACCGGCTGCAGAAGATCGTCGCAGACATTCTGATTGATATGGAAACGCGCGACCGGCTGCAGAGCGGTCACGGCAATGCGATGCTCGTATCTGGAAGTATTTATTCGGCCTGTCGCTTATTTGAGATGTTTCAGCAGACTGATTTGGCGGATAAATGCGCCATCGTGACTTCTTACAGACCTGCTCCGGCGGATATTAAGGGCGAAGAGTCCGGCGAGGGGCTTACCGAGAAGTTGCGTCAATATGATATTTACCGAAAGATGCTCGCGGCGCACTTCAATGAGCCGGAAGACACGGCGATGAATAAGGTGGGGCAGTTTGAACGGGAGGTGAAAAAGCGCTTTGTCGATGAGCCGGGACGGATGAAGCTCTTGATCGTGGTCGATAAATTACTGACCGGCTTCGACGCACCACCTGCGACTTATCTCTATATCGACAAGCAGATGCAAGACCACGGCCTGTTTCAGGCGATATGCCGCGTCAACCGCCTCGACGGTGAGGATAAGGAATACGGCTACATTATCGACTACAAGGATCTGTTCCGGTCACTGGAGCGGTCAATCAGGGATTACACTGGCGAGGCTTTTGAAGGTTATGACGACGAGGATGTGCGGGGGTTGTTGAAGGATCGGCTACAGCAGGGTCGGGAGCGACTGGAGGAGACACGCGAGGAGGTCAAGGCACTGTGCGAGCAGGTGACGCCGCCGCGCGATACTGCGGATTATTTGCGCTACTTCTGCGCTGCTGACAACGATGGGCAACTCAACGATAAAGAACCCAGACGCATAGCACTTTACAAGATGTCCGCGGCGTTTCTGCGGGCTTATGCCAATATAGCCAATGAGATGCGCGAGGCTGGCTACTCCGACAATGAGGCGCGTGAGATTAAGGCCGAAGTGGGGCATTACGAAAAGGTACGCGAGGAGGTCAAGCTCGCCAGCGGCGACTATATCAATCTGAAGATGTACGAACCAGCGATGCGGCACCTGCTCGATACGTACATCCGCGCAGAGGAGAGTGAGGAGCTTTCGACATTTGACGATCTAACACTTGTGGAACTGATTGTCGAGCGCGGCGATGCAGCGGTGGATGCGCTACCCGAGGGCATCCGAAAGAATCCCGAAGCGATAGCCGAGACGATTGTGAACAATGTGCGGCGACTCATTATCGACGAGATGGCGGTCAACCCCAGGTACTACGAGAAGATGTCGGAGTTGCTGGATGCTCTGATCCTGCAGCGCAAGCAAGAGGCAATAGACTACAAGGATTACTTGTCCAGGATCGTCGCCCTGACCGAGAAGGTTAGTAATCCGCAGACGCAGTCTTCCTATCCTTCCAGCATCGACAGTGCCGCATTGCGGGCACTTTTCGACAACTTGCAGGTGCGAGGTCCAACGCTATCTTACGACGCCGAGCCACTTGTGGATCTCAAAGAGGCGAAGGCACTTGCCATAGATCGCGCCATTCGCAGTGTGAAGAAGGCAGACTGGCGGGGAAACAGATTCAAGGAACGCGAGGTTCGCAACGCAATCAAGTCAGAACTCGACGACGAAAACCTCGCGGAGCAGATCTTCGCGATTGTGAAGAATCAACGGGACTACTGAGGTGGAAGGCCATCGCATCGACATAGGAGGGATACCGGTAGAGGTCGTCCGCAAGGATATCAAGAATCTCCATGTGGGCGTGTACCCACCCGGCGGTCGGGTGCGGGTGGCTGCTCCGATGCGCCTCGATGATGATGCCATAAGGCTGGCTGTGATTTCGCGCATGGGATGGATTCGGCGGAAACAGGCGGAATTTGAGCAGCAGGATCGCCAATCCCAGCGGGAGTTCGTGACTGGGGAGAGCCATTACTTTGGGGGGCGACGCTATCGGCTCAACGTGATTGAACACGATGGTCGCCCGGGTGTGCATCTGCTTAACAATTCGACACTGGTATTACGCATTCGTCCGGGGGATAATCGAGACGCCCGGGAAGCGATATTTCATCGCTGGTATCGCCGCCATCTCCGCGATCAACTGCCTCCACTCCTCGCCAAATGGGAAGAAAAAATAGGTGTGAAGGTTGCCGAGGTTCGCATCAAAAAGATGAAGACCCGCTGGGGGTCATGCAATGTGGAAGATAGACGTATCTGGGTAAATCTGGAACTCGCCAAAAAGCCGACTATGTGTTTGGCGTACATCCTTGTACACGAGATGGTACATTTGATTGAGCCGAGCCATAACGATCGGTTTCGGGATCTGATGGATACGTTCATGCCTCAGTGGCACTTGCATCGAGACGTGCTCAACCGCGCACCGCTCGCTCATGAAGACTGGCGTTATTAAAATGATATTTTTCTGGTGGGTATATATCAAAAATTCAATGACCAGATCGGGGAAAATACGGCGATGATAACGGAGTTGTGTCAGGGATAGTCCAGTTTTAGGCTACGAAAGACTGAGGATTAGATCAATGAAACGTTCGGAACTTCTCGAACTGATAGCAGGAGGCGAGAACTCTGGGGTAGAGTTCAAGCGGGATGATTTGCGCCCAGAGCAACTCGCGAGGGAGGTGGTGGCACTCGCTAACTTTCAGGGGGGGCGCGTCCTTCTCGGCGTGGAAGACGACAGTTCCATCACCGGCATACAGAGAGATCATCTCGAGCGTTGGGTGATGGATTCCGTGTTTGGTCGCGTGGTGCATCCAATGATATTGCCGTTCTACGAGGAAGTTCCAATAGACGATGTACGCCGTGTCGCGGTCATTACCGTTATGCAAGGTGCCACCAAACCCTATGTCGTGCGGTATCGCGGCAGGGAAGATATTTACATACGGATCGGCAGTACGTCTCGGCTGGCTTCGCGCGAGCAACAAGCGCGGCTTTTCGCTGCTGGGGGTTTGATTCACACAGAGTTATTGCCGGTTTCCGGCAGTGGCCTTAGCGATTTGAGCAGGGAACGACTGGCGGATTATCTCACGGCTATTGTCGAAGATCGAGATGTACCGCAGACCGATGAGGCCTGGAACGAGCGGCTTTGCGCGTTGGGATTTATGGTTGAGCGAGAGGATGGCCCGCCCGCCTGTACGATTGCCGGGTTGATTTTGTTCGGTTATCGACCGCGACGCCTGTTGCGCCATGCCGGCATCCGCTGGATGTGTTTCGATGGGGAGGAAAAGACTTATGAGGCTCTTGACGATCAAGTGATTGAAGGACCGCTCGTCGATCTCTGGCGGGTACTGTCGGGGGGACGTGAACTTGTGGAAAAGGGTCTCATTGAACGCCTTGCCGATGCGATGCGGCCGTTTGTGTCTGAGGAGGCCAGCCAGGTAGATGAGTCCATGCGCCGGGAACGGCGTTGGCATTATCCACTGGACGCGCTTCGCGAAGGCATTGTCAACGCGCTCACGCATCGGGACTGGACGCGGTACGAGCAAATCGAGGTGGTCCGTTACGCAGACCGCATAGAGATTACAAGCCCCGGCGCGCTGCAAAACGGTATGACGGTCGAAAAAATGGTGGCCGGGCAGCGCATTCCCCGAAATTTGCTCATCTCCGAGACGTTGCGGGATTACAGCTATTCCGATGCGCGCGGCATGGGGGTGCGGAACAAGATCATTCCGCTGATGCGGGCGCAAAACGGCGTTGACCCGGAATTCGAGGCGACCGAGGACTACCTGCGGTTGACGCTGCGCCGAGGCTCACCTCAGAGTTTATAGAGGATCGAAATAAGTCAGATCAGCGTCGTGATTTTCCATTGCGAGCACTGAGTCTCCTTTCAGGCGCACTCTGATGTCCCGCGTGCGGTGTTTCAATACGATTTCGCGCTCGGTGAGAGGGAAGCGTATTTCGATGGGGGTGTTGATCTGGGGTTCGGAGATTAAGAGATAGCCATTGGAGCAGGTGAGGCGGTCGGCTATGGCGATATCGGACGGATCGACCCAGGTTGGGATGCGGACATACAGAGGGCCAGGGGATTTGACGGTGATTCGCAGGCAGTCATTTGTGTAGGGTGACTCGACCTTGATATGGTCGGTTTCGAGATCGAAATGGAGATTCACCCGGTGGATCGAAGATTCGGTGCGTACGGCTTCGCGCAGGACTTCGCAGAGTGAGCCGACACCCCCGCCTACGATGTCCGTATTGAAACTGATCCGCTCAAAGTCGAGCGGCGCGTGACCATAAGGTGCGGGGAAGCCAAAGCCGCCGAGATGCCGGTCTGCGACCTGGCGAAGCCCGTCTATGTTATTGGGATTCGGCGGGTTTTCGATGAAACTGTTGTCGCGCAATTGCGAAGGCAGAATGTGACATCGCGTGATGCGCTCGGCGTCTTCAAAGTATTCAGTATATCCTTTCCTGCCCAGAATCAGGGCTGTTTCGACAATATCGCCCGTGTTGTTGATCTCTCCGCGATCGGGACTCGCATCATCTCCACTATTCTCGATTACCCATCCAATTTCATCGCGAATTTCCCATAGTCCATTGTCGTAAAATGCCTTGACCCGATTGAGCAATCGCGCGTCATCGAGAAGGTCTGCGAGTTGTGCGAGCGAAGACATGACGCATGTCGTCGAATGGGTATGCGTTCCGAAGCTCTCGCGGTCATAAGCACCCGATTCGAGGAAAAATTCGCGGGTCGTTTTTTCCTGCAGGATTACGGCGAGTTCGAGTGCAGGCCCGTAGCCCGTGGCGCGGTAGTATTTGACCAGGGGACCGATTGATCGCGCGATGCCTGTGATAAAGGTATTTTCGCGCACTTCTATGCCGTGTTCATTCTCAAGGCGATTGAAGTCCCAACCCGAGTCCGGGTTGAATAGTTCGAATATGTCTCGGATGCTGTTCTCTGCAATTTCTCTCGCACGATCGGAATTTCTGTACTTAACCAGCGAGTACAGGGCGTGGAAACCCTCGCGCACGTTGTGGGTTGTGAAACTGTTGGCCGGTCCATCGATCTCCATGCGGTTGAGGGGTAGCGCGACCGGGCCACTGTAAGAGAAGAACGCGGCGTTGGCGTGTTTTTCGATTGCATCGGGATCCACAGATATGCCGCCCGCGTCTTCGGCGTTGAGCAATGCGTTGAGGTGTCGACCGGGCACGTGCGACTCGGAGTGGACACCGCTAAACCGCAATTGTGGGTTCGGTCTGACTTCGGAACCGAAAAAGGGAATGTCGTTGTCGTCTGCGTTGAAGACATTGCTCATCATTCGACAGCCCAGGCGGATTGCGTCGGTGATGTCGGTGGTGTTGATGTTGGAGAGTTTCATTTTATGAGGACCTATTTAAGGGTGGATTTCGCGGGGTTATAAATGAGCATACGATATTTATAAATCCCTTTTTTTCCATAAGATAACGGGCAAACTTCCGCTTGACAATGGGAATTAGAGTCCATAGCATGCCAAATGGATTTTTGAAACGAATCACCAGGTTGCTGGCGCGGCTTTCAAAATTCCAAATGCACCGGGTACCTTTGGCGTGGGCTTTATCACGCACAATGCGGGAGAGATCAACGGCACTGCGATCAATCCCGACCCAGCCAGCCAGGGATTTACTGAGACGGGTACATTTACTACGACGAATTACGCCCTGTCCGCAGGCTGGGGTTTTCAGATTACCGACCGATTCTCGGTGGGGGCAATGGCGCGTTATGCACATCAGGGTCTGGGATCGAGTGAGGTCTTTGTCGCTGGCAATCGGCAAACGCAGTCAAATGATCTCAATGCTTTTGCCGTGGATATCGGCACCTATTTCAATACGGGATTCCGGAATCTGGTGATTGCTATGAGTGTGCGGAATTTCAGTCCGGGAGGGGAGTCTCAGTTTCAGCGCGAGCATTTCGAGTTGCCCCGGTCATTCCGTCTGGGTTTTGTCTTTGATCTAATTTCGATGGCTGGCCGAACCCCTGCGCCGCATCATCTGAATCTCGCCACAGAGATCGACAGTCCGATAGATTTCGACGAGCGCACGCTTGTGGGGCTGGAATACCGGTTTAAGTACGCGACCTCTGCGATGGGTTTTGCCCTGCGCGGTGGGTATAAGCACAATCACGATCTGGAAGATTATTCGTTCGGCGGCGGTATTGATTACAAAACCGAGGCCGGGAAAGGCGTTCGCATTGATTATGCGTTCAAGCATTTCAACACTTCTTTTGCCGATCCCGTGCAGATAGTGAGTGCTGCGATTAGTTTCTGATTAACCCTTAAACCAAAAAACGGCGGTGGATTTATGTCCATCGCCGTTTTTTGGTTCTATGTACCAGGCTGCATCAACAATTGAGTCTGCTGGAGGATTGGTTATGGCGATTTTATTTGCACGCAGCAAAAATCTGGAGAAGTCGTGGCCGTTTGTGCCAGAGGCTTTGCTGAAACAGCTAAATGATATTGATGAAGTCCAGGTCGTTAACGTCGAACGCGATCAGCCGATTGGTGAAGTAGCTGACCTTTCCAGGGTCTCTGCCATTGCGATGTTTGGCGGTCAATTGACTGAAGCTTGTTTGGTAAGGGCGCCAGCGCTAAAGGTTGTAGGTGGTGTTTTTGGAGGAGGCTTTCGCAGCCTGGCGGTAGATCCGATGTTTGAGCGCGATATTGCGATTATTGATGCGACCCGTGGGTGGGCAACTTCGGTGGCTGAAATAACACTGGCACTTACGTTGAATGCACTGCGTATGATTCCGCAATGGCACAAACGCATGGCTGCAGGCGAACGTTTGTGGGATTTTGAATATGCCCAGTTCTGTGATAATCCCGATTTTGTCAATGGCACATTGGGTTCAAAGACTGTTGGCGTGATGGGGCTGGGACAGATTGGTGGCCGTATGGCACAGTGGTGCAGCGCATTGGGATCACGCGTACTGGGATATGATCCGTTTATCTCCAGAGATCGGCTGGTTGAGCTCGGTGTGGAGGGTGTAGAGATAGATGCCCTGGTGGATGAAAGTGAGATTGTCGTTGTGACGATTCCACCGACGCCATCGGCCGAGAAGATCTTGTCACGCGAGCGGATTTATCGGCTGCGAAAAGGTGCGCTGGTGGTGATTACCACACGTGCGTACGCAGTGGATATGGAAGCGTTGAGGGAACGGATTATTGCAAATGAGCTGGCAGGTGCTTTCGATGTGTATGATAGAGAACCCGTACCAGAAGACGATCCGTTACGAAATCGAATCAATGTGGTCCATACACCACATATTGCGGGCCGCACCCGTGATGCCAACTTGCGGGTGGCAGAAGTGATGGCTGGTGATATTGGTCGGGTCCTGAACGGGGAAGCCCCCCATGCCCGCAGTTTACGAGAAGCAATAGCTGTCCGGGGCGAGCGGACGGATTTGCCGGCCATGATATCTTAGCAGCCGTTTGTTTTATAATCGCGCTTTTGGTTGGGCTGCGCGTGCTCGCCCGTTGTTGTAGGGGACGGTCCCCGTGCCGTCCCGTGTGTCATCGCGGCGTGTTTTTAAGCCGCGATCCAGAAGGTTTTTTGTCACCTACTCAAAATCGAAGCGTGGCAACAGCGGATACTCGTCCTTTGGGACCGGGTAGCAGACCGATGGAGACACGGCGAACTTCTAACGGTTTTCGAAAAAATTCGGACATGATCGCCGCGCCGACAAGGGGGCAGATAATAAGAGTCCAGAACTCGTCTTTGGAGTCCGTTAGTACAAGACTTGCCGCACCTCCGATCAGGCTACCTGCCAATGAATATGTGAAGCGATCCTGTGGATCTATTCGGTTCATGCCGACGGGTACTCCGACGACATAGCCATACCATCCACCAATAAAAAAGTTTTCTAATTCGCAGAATGAAACGTTCTCTCCGCAGTCACCGATCACCGCACCGGCGAAGCCCCCCGCCATACCGAACAGGATTCCTCCAAGAACGCCGCCTGCCAACTTTTTGGCAATCCGTCCTCCGCCTCTATTTTGTCCTTGTCGTCTGTTATCTATTTCAGAAAGCGAATCAGTCGTCTCTTTAAGCCTGTCCATTTCGCGGTCAGACTCTGCAAGGAGCAGCTTTTGTATGCTCTCAAAGGCAATCTGCTCCTTCCAAAAACCGCGTCCAATAGTCAAACTCTCTGCATCAACGGCTTTAATATATCCTTGTGCCGTGTCCAGTTTTTTCCACTTTCCTGAGACCGAATCCCGCTCACCCGTCCCATAGATGACCTCGGCATAGGCACCGACTTCAATCTTGCTACTGTCAACCTCACCGGCTTTAAGGACCACCCCTGCCAACAGAGCCTGTGGCAGACATAGACCCAAAATCATAACGATTGCTGTTAGATGTGTCATGTATTCCTCCTGACAAAAAGCAGTCTCCTGCACCAAAAAAACTATGCAGAGGAGCCAAAGTGACTTACAAAGATTAGAAAATCGGGCGTACCAATGGTTCCATCGCCATCCAAATCCATATCGGCATTAAAACCATCATCACCTTCGGATAGACCAAACACGGCCACAAAAAGCAAATGATCTGATACATTGACCGTACCATCACCATTAAAATCGCCTATCAGACTGACAGCCATGGAGAAACTATTCGTTGCAGTCGTACTTGCATTATCAGTTACAGTCACGGTAAGTGTGAAAGTGCCTCTCTGTGTTGGCGTGCCTGTGATTTGCCCACTGCTCGAATTGATGGACAGACCGGCGCCCGTGGTAGGATTGCTGGACAGGGAATAGGTATAAGGCGTTTGTCCTCCGGATGCTGACACTTGAATACAAGGAGCATTGCGACAAACAGAGGGGAATCAAGTGCAAGCATCCGCGTTTCTGGGTATCTCGAGGATGATTTTGAGGAATAGGATGAAAAGGTATGGGTTGTTTTGACGCACTTCGACTCTATACTTGAATCATTTGCATCACTAAAAGTTGAATGTGAGTGCGGCGCGAAGCCCTTTGCTGGATGTGGGTGCAAGGCTCAGGTTAAGGTGTTGGGGGGACACTTCGACCCATTTGTCGGATTTTGTTATTGCGCCAATCAGAGTGGGAATAACTATAAGTGGAGGTACGTATATCGCAGTGGCTAATAGTTCAGCCAATCCTTGCAAATCGCCCCCGCCCCAGTTTGGAACATTTATCAGGATAGTCATAATAGTCCCAGCAGCGAGCCCAATTTTTAAGCCTTTGCCTGTGTTTCTATACTGTTTGAGGCTGACGTCGAATTTAGAGATTGAAGAAACAGGCACCCGATAAAAGCGACGCTCTTTTTGAATAACCAGCGTGTCTTGCATCATGTTAATGAGCTTGCCAACCATCTGTCCCTTCTGAATGGACGGGGCATACACACGCACTCGGGCATTGTATTTGGCTCCGGTTTCTCTATATCGCTCAATCTCTTGCATGTGTTTGGCGACAATGAGGGTATCAATATCGTTGTATGCTATGTTAAGGGTATCAGTTCCATATTTGAGTCCGATGTGGCTGGTGTCCTTATAGGCAATTCGACTAATGGTTTTTCCTGTAGCTCCTTGAGACGTATAGACGATGTGTGCATACCATCCCTTTATGATCTCTGATAGGTCAATCTGTCCGCGTGGCATGACTGTGACGGTCTTTTGATTGAGCCGTTGGATAGCAGCCTGCTCTGTCTCTCGCGCTCTTGCCTCTTGTTTTTCCATCTCTCGAATAAACCGATCCACCTCATTGATTTGCTTTCCTCTTGAGGCATCTTCCTCGCTCATGATCACTGACAGCACTTTGTCGTAAGCAATAGTCTCCTTGCCGAAAATTGCTCTGCTCCGAATGGTAAACGAAGTCTCGTCAATAGCACCAATCCAGCCTTTGTCCAATTTCTGTTTGTTCTTGCTATCGTAATAAGTGACTACAACGTAGGCATCTTGAATAAGTGTGTCGGCATTGACCTCTGCACCTTGCAGGTATATGGCTGCATACGCGAGGATGGGAGCCATCGCGTTGAGCAAGAGGGTCGCAGTTACAAAGACAGCGGCTGTTTTTTTCATGAGATTCTCCTTTTGGGACAAATCTAATTCATTGGTTCCGCTCAAAAGCCAATGAGTTGTCCCTGAACAAAAAAACTATGCAGAGGAGCCAAAGTGACTTACAAAGATCAGAAAATCGGACGTGCCAATGGTTCCATCGCCATTTAGGTCCATATCAGCATTAAAACCATCATCACCTTCGGATAGACCAAACGCTGCCACAAAAAGTAAATGATCTGACGTATCGACCACACCATCATCATTAAAATCCCCTATCAGACTGACAGCCATCGAGAAGCTATCAGTTGTAGTCGCACTTGCATTATCAGTTACAGTCACGGTCAGTGTGAAAGAGCCTCTCTGTGTTGGCGTGCCTGTAATCTGTCCACTGCTCGAATTGATGGACAGACCAGAACCTGTAGCGGGATTGCTGGACATAGAATACGCATAAGGCGTTTGTCCTCCTGATGCTGAGACCTGAATAGGCGTAATCGGGCTGTTGGTCTGCACACCACTGATCTTGACCGCTATATCATTGATCTCTGCGATTGTCAGGGGCGAAACGGATGTAGGTGCATTTACCGTCATGGAGAAACTGCCTGTTCCTGTCCTGCCGTGATCATCGGTCACCGTCACGGTCAGTGTGAAAGTGCCTGTCTGTGTTGGCGTGCCAGTGATCTGTCCACTGCTCTGATTGATAGAAAGACCAGAACTGGCAGGATTGCTGGACAGGGAATAGGAATAAGATGTTTGTCCTCCCGATGCTGAAACCTGAATAGGGGTAATAGCAGTGTTCTGTGTGACGGTGATATTGCCGATTGCCGAGACAGTCACACGCGGTCTCACGCGCATGGTGAAAGAACGACTGACCTGTGTGGGTAAATCACGGCTACCAGCCCCCTCTCGCACAGCCACTGTGATCGTGAAATCTCTACTCGCTGTGGGTGTGCCAGTGATGTTGACACTTGAATACAAGAGGTATTGCGACGAACAGAGGGGAATCAAGTGCAGGCATCCGAGCTTCTGGGTATATCGAGGATGGTTCTGAGAAATAGGATGAAAAGGTGTGAGATGTTTTGACGCACTTCGACTCTATGCCTTTGAATCATTTGCATCACTAAAAGTTGAATGTGAGTGCGGCGCGAAGCCCTTTACTGGATGTGGGTGCAAGGCTCAGGTTGAGGCGTTGAGGCGACACCTCAATCCATTTATCGGATTTCTTCATTGCACCGATCAGAGTGGAGATAACTACAATTGAGGGTACGATTATCATAGTGGCGTATACTTGAACTAATCCTTGCAAATCGGGTCCCTCATCCGTGGGAAAATTTATCAGGATAGCCATACTAGCCCCGGCAGCAAGCCCAATTATCAAGCCTTTGCCTGTGTTTCTATACTGTTTGAGGCTGACGTCGAATGTAGAGATTGAAGAAATAGGCACTTGATAAAAGCGACGCCCTTTTTGGATAACGAGCGTGTCTTGCATCATTTTAATGAGCCTGCCAACCATCTGTCTTTTCTGAATGGACGGGGCATACACACGCACTCGAGCATTGTATTTGGCACCGGTTTCTCGATAACTCTCGATCTCTCGCAGGTGTTTGGCAACAATGAGAGTATCAATATCGCTGTATGCTATGTTATGGGTATCAAACCCATGTTTGAGGGCGATACGGCTTGAGTCCTTATCGGCAATTCGACTAATGGTTTTTCCTGTAGCACCTTGAGATGAATAGACGATGTGGGCATACCATCCCTTTGAGATCTCTGACGGGTCAATCTGTCCGCGTGGCATGATTATGACGGTCTTTTGATTGAGCAGTTGGATAGCAGCCAACTCTGTCTCTGGTCCTCTTTCTGCCATATTTCCAATAAACCACCGATTTACCTCATTCATTTGCCTTAGCGTGGTTGCTTCTTCGCTCATAACCAGTGACAAGATTTTGGTATAAGCAATCGTCTTCTTTCCCCACAAGCCGCTCCGAATGGTAAACGAGGTCTCGTCAATAGCATCAATCCAGCCTTTTTCCAACGTCTGTTTATTCTTGCTATCGTAATAGGTGACTGCCACATAAGCATCTTGAATGAGTGTGTCGGCATTGACCTCTGCGCCTTGCAGGTATGTAGCTGCATACGCGAGTATGGGAGCCATCGCATTGAGCAAGAGGGTCGCGGTTACAAAGACAGCAGCTAATTTTTTCATGTGTTTCTCCTTTTGAGACAAATGCACCTCATTGATTCCGCTCAAAAGTCAATGAGCTATCTTCTGGAGTAAAAAAACTATGCAGAGGAGCCAAAGTGACTTACAAAGATTAGAAAGTCGGGCGTGCCAATGGTTCCATCGCCATTTAGGTCCATATCGGCATTAAAACCATCATCACCTTCGGATAGGCCAAACACGGCCACAAAAAGTAAATGATCTGACGTATCGACCACACCATCATCATTAAAATCCCCTATCAGACTGACAGCCATCGAGAAGCTATCAGTTGTAGTCGCACTTGCATTATCAGTTACAGTCACGGTCAGTGTAAAAGAGCCTCTCTGTGTTGGCGTGCCTGTGATCTGTCCACTGCTCGAATTGATGGACAGACCAGAACCTGTAGCGGGATTGCTGGACATAGAATACGTGTATGGCGTCTGTCCTCCTGATGCTGAAACCTGAATAGGGGTAATGGGGCTGTTCGTCTGCACACCACTTATTTTGACCGTTATATCACTTATCTCTGCGATTGTCAGTGACGAAACGGGTGTGGGCGCATTTACCGTCATGGAGAAACTGCCTGTTCCTGTCCTGCCGTGTGCATCGGTCACAGTCACGGTCAGTGTGAAAGTACCTGCCTGTGCTGGCGTGCCAGTGATTTGTCCACTGGTTGAGTTGATAGAAAGACCAGAACCGGCAGGGTTGCTGGACATGGAATAGGAGTAAGATGTTTGTCCTCCCAATGCTGAGACCTGTATAGGGGTAATAGCGGTGTTCTGTGTGACCGTTATATCGTCTATTGCCGAGACTGTCACGCGCGGTCTCACGCGCATAGTGAAATAGCGACTTTCCTGTGTGTGGGGAGCACGACTAACGACAGCATTTCGCACTGCGACTGTGATCGTGAAATCTCCACTCGCAGTGGGTGTGCCAGTAATGCGACCACTGCTGGAATCGATAGAAAGACCAGAACCTGGGGGAGGGTTGCTCTCTGGGAGAGGGGCATCCGCTGGGGGAGGGTTGCTCCCTATCCAATACGTATAGGACCCGCTACCGCCTGACGCTTTTACCTTTATGGGGGTAATTGTCACATTCTGAGTGGCTATCACATTCGCTATTGCCGCGATCTCCATGGCTTGAGTAGCCGCAGAAACAGACAGGTTAAACGTTGTGGATGCCTCGTCATTTACAGCATCTCGTACCGTCACTGTAATGTCAGATTCACCAACTTGATTGCTGCGCCGACAAGGGGGCTAATAAAAAGGACTGGCCAGAGATATTCCGCTATCTCTTCATCTGCGAATATCACAAGACTTGTTGCACCTCCGATCAGGCTACCTGCCAATGAATCCTTAAATCGATCGTATGGATCAAATAAGCTCATGCCTGCGGGCACGCCGACGAGATAGCCAACCCATCCACCAATTAAAAAATTTCCTAATGGACAGTATGTTTCGTTCTCAGGGCAGTTATCGACATTTATTCCAACTGAGGCCCCCGCAAGGGCGAAAAGACCCCCTCCAAGAACACCGACGAATAACTTGCCAACAATTCTCCTGGGTTTGTTCTCTTTTTTTATAGAAAGCGTATCCGTTGTCTCTTTAAGCCTGTCTATTTCGAAAGATGATTCTGCAAGGATCAGTTGTTGTATGCGCTCGAAAGCTATCTGCTTCCCAAAATCCTGGCTAATAGTCAAACTCTCAGCATCAACAGCCTGAATGTAGCCGCGTGCCGTAGAGAGTTTCTCACCCGTCCCATAGATGACTTCAGCATAGGCACCGACTTTTACCTTGCTACTGTCAATCTCACCGACTTGAAGGACCTCCCCTGCCAACAGAGCCTGGGGCAGACAGAGACCCAAAAGCAGTACGATTGCTGCTATATGTGTCATGATGATTCCTCCTGATGTTGAGCCTGAGACTTGAATACAAGGGACATTGCGACGAACAGAGGGGAATCAAGTGTAAGCATCCGCGCTTCTGGATATCTCGAGGATGGCTCTGAGGAATAGGATGAAAAGGTATGAGATGTTTTGACGCACTTCGACTCTATATTTGAATCATTTACATCACTAAAAGTTGAATGTGAGTGCAGCGCGAAGTCCTTTGCCAGATGTGGGGGCAAGGCTCAAGTTGAGGCGTTGGGGCGACACTTCAACCCATTTGTCGGATTTTGTTATTGCGCCAATCAGAGTGGAGATAACTAAGGCCGATGGAGCGGCTATAGTCCCAAATATGAATATGGCTAGACCGTCGATATTATCAGGATTACGAGATTCGAGGTTTTTTACATAAGCGTATGAAACTGCAAAGATGGCAAGTCCGGTAGCAAGACCGATTTTCAAGCCTTTGCTTGTATTTCTATACTGTCCCATGCTCACTTCGAGATGAGAGATTGAAGTAATAGGTACTTGATAAAATGTTATATCTCCTTGTTGGATATCCTTTGGGGCACGAATTCGGCGGGGCGAAATTGCGCGTACTTGCTGAGAAGTTCGTGTTGCCTGTATAACCAGCGTGTCTTGCGTCATTTTAATGAGCTTGCCAACCATCTGTCCCTTCTGTATGGACGGGGCATATACACGCACTCGAAGTGGCATGGTTGTGATGGTCTTTTGATTGAGCAGTTGGATAGCGGCTTGCTCTGTCTCTATTCCTCTTTCTGCCATATTTCCAATAAACCGATCTACCTCATTCATTTGCCTTAGCGTAGTTTCTTCTTCGCTCAGAATTAGTGACAAGACTTTATCGTAAGCAATCGTCTTCTTTCCCCAAAAACCATTCCGAATGGTAAACGAAGTCTCGTCAATAGCATCAATCCAGCCTTTTTTTAACGTCTGTTTATTCTTGCTATCGTAATAGGTGACAGCAACATAAGCATCTTGAATGAGTATGCCGGCATTGACCTCTGCGCCTTGCAGGTATGTGGCTGCATACGCGAGTGTGGGAACCATCGCGTTAAGCAAGAGGGTCGCGGTTACAAAGACAGCAGCTAATTTTTTCATGCGTTTCTCCTTTTGAGACAAATATATCTCATTGATTCCGCTCAAAAGTCAATGAGTTATTTCTTACACCAAAAAAACTATGCAGAGGAACCAAAGTGACTTACAAAGATCAGAAAATCGGCAACATCAATGGTTCCATCGCCATTCAGATCCATCTCAGCATTAAAACCATCGGCACCTTCGGTTAGACCAAACACGGCCACAAGAAGTAAATGATCTGACGTATCGACCACACCATCATCATTAAAATCGCCTATCAGACTGACAGCCATTGAGAAGCTATCAGTTACGGTCGTACTTGCATTATCGGTGACAGTCACAGTCAGTGTGAAAGAGCCTCTCTGTGTTGGTGTACCTGTGATCTCTCCACTGCTCGCATTGATGGACAGGCCAGAACCTGTAGCGGGATTGCTGGACATAGAATACGTGTATGGCGTCTGTCCTCCTGATGCTGAAACCTGAATAGGGGTAATGGGGCTGTTCGTCTGCACACCACTTATTTTGATCGTTATATCACTTATCTCTGCGATTGTCAGTGACGAAACGGGTGTGGGCGCATTTACTGTCATGGAGAAACTGCCTGTTCCTGTCCTGCCGTGTGCATCGGTAACAGTCACAGTCAGTGTGAAAGTACCTGTCTGTGTTGGTGTGCCCGTGATTTGGCCACTGCTCGAATTGATAGAAAGACCAGAACCGGCAGGGTTGCTGGACAGAGAATACGCATAAGACGTTTGTCCTCCTGATGCTGAGACCTGAATAGGAGTAATAGCGGTGCTCTGCGTGACGGTGATATTGCCGATTGCCGAGACAGTCACACGCGGTCTCACGTGCATGATGAAGGAGCGACTGACCTGTGTAGGTAAATAACGGCTACCAGTCCCATCTCGTACAGCCACTGTGATCGTGAAATCTTCACTCGCTGTGGGTGTGCCAGTGATGCGGCCACTGCTTGAATCGATAGAAAGGCCAGAACCTTGAGGAGGGTTGTTCGCTGGGGGACGGTTGCGCCCTATCCAATACGTGTAGGACCCACTACCGCCTGAAGCTTTTACCTTTATGGACGTAATTGCCACGTTTTGAGTCGCTATCACATTCGGTATTGATGCGATCCTCATGACCGTGGCAGCCGCAGAAACAGACAGGTATTGGCAGCTTCCTCAAAATCGAAGTGTGGCAACAGCGGATAATCTGCCTTTGGGACCGGGAAACAGACCAATAGAGACACGACGATTCTCTGGCGGTTTGCGTGTAAGCTCAGACAGAATGGTAGCTCCGACAAGTGGGCAGATAAGAAGGGAGGGCCAGAGCTCTTCTTCGGCGCGGGTCAGGGCAATGCCTGCTGCGCCTCCTATCAGGCTGCCTGCAAATGAATACCTGAATTGATCATGCGGATCAAGCACGCTTACGCCGAAGGGCACGCCGACTGTATAGCCAATTGTCCCACCAACCACGAAAGCTAGGAGGCCGCATATCTCTCCAGAGTCGGATTTTTTGCAATACACCTTCCCGGTGACCAGGCTCCCCACAAATCCGAAAAGGCCTCCGCAAAGAACGCCACCGACCAACTTGCTAACAATTCGCCCAGGCATGTACTCCATTCTCATAGAAGGCGTCTCTGTCGTCTCTATCACAAAAAGCGTATCTATTGTCTTTTTTAGTCTGTCCATTTCGAAAGATGATTCTGCAAGGATCAGTTGTCGTATGTGCTCAAAGGCTATCCGCTTCCCCAAACCCTGGCTAATGGTCAAACTTCCTTGATCAACAGCTTTAATATATCCTTGTGCCTCCTCCAGTTTCTCCCACTTCCCTGCGACTTGATCCCGCTCACCCGTTCCATAGATGACTTCGGCATAGGCACCGACTTTCACCTTGCTGCTGTCAATCTCACCGGCTTCAAGGACTACGCCTGCTATCAGAGCCTGGGGCAGACAGAATCCCAAAATCATTACGATTGCTGCTATATGTGTCATGATGATTCCTCCTGATAGAGATCTATCTTCTGCACCAAAAAAACTATGCAGTGGATTCAAAGTGACTTACAAAGATTAGAAAATCGGGCGTACCAATGGTTCCATCGCCATCCAGATCCATATCAGCATTAAAACCATCATCACCTTCGGATAGACCAAACGCGGCCACAAAAAGTAAATGATCTGATGTATCGACCACGCCATCATCATTAAAGTCAGCTATCAGACGAACAGTCATAGAGAAACTGCCTGTTCCTGTCCTGCCGTGATCATCGGTTACAGTCACAGTAAGTGAGAAAGTACCTGTCTGTGTTGGTGTGCCTGTGATTTGTCCACTGGTTGCATTGATGGACAGACCGGAACCTGTGGCAGGGTTGCTGGATAGGGAATACGCATAAGACGTTTGTCCCCCTGATGCTGAGACCTGAATAGGGGTAATCGGGCTGTTCGTCTGCACGCCACTGATCTTGACGGTTATATTGCTTATTGTCGAGACTGTCACGCGCGGTCTCACGTGCATGGAACAAGAACGACTTGTCTGTATGGGTAAAGCACGGCCGGGTGCATCTCGCACGGTTACTGTGATCTTGAAATCGTCACTCACTGTGGGTGTGCCAGTAATGCGGCCATTCGAATCAATAGAAAGACCAGAGCCTGTGGCAGGGTTGCTCGCTATCGAATACGTATAGGCTCCGCCACCACCTGACGCTTTTACCTTTATGGGGGTAATTGCCTCATCCTGAGTGGCTATCACATCCGCTATTGTCGCGATACTCAGGGCTTGAGCAGGTGCAGATGACGCAGGTGAACGCAGACAAAAAAGAGGGGTTGAGGACTTGTTGGACTGCGCGTGCCCGTTGTTGCACGGGACGGTTCCCGTGCCGTCCCGTGTGTCATCGCGGCATGCTTTAAGCCGCGATCCAGAAGGTTTTTTGTCACCTACTCAAAATCGAAGTGTGGCAACAGCGGATACTCTGACTTTGGGACCGGGTAGCAGACCGATGGAGACACGACGATTCTCTGGCGGTTTTCGAAAAAACTCGGACATAATTGTAGCCCCGACAAGGGGGCCGATAAAAAGGGCTGGCCAGAGTTTTTCTTCTGCTAACTCTACATCTGTGAATATCACAAGACTTGCTGCACCCCCTATCAGGCTGCCTGCCAATGAATACTTAAATTGATCGTACGGATCAAAGAAGCTCATGCCGACGGGCACGCCGACGAGATAGCCAATCCATCCAACAATTACAAAATTTCCCACGCCACAAAATGTTCCCGTACAGTCACCAGCCTTCTCAGCGGCCGAGCCTACCGCAAGGCCAATAAGGGTCCCTCCCAGGACACCACCTGCCAACTTGCCAACAATCCGCCTGGGTTTGTTCTCTTTTCTCACAAAAAGTATATCTGTTGTCTTTTTAAGCCTGTCCATTTCGAAAGATGATTCTGCAAGAATCAGTTGTTGTATGCGCTCAAAGGCTATCCGCTTCCCCAAACCTTGGCTAATGGTCAAACTCTCAGCATCAACAGCCTGAATGTAGCCGCGTGCCGTAGATAGTTTCTCACCGGTTCCATAGATGACTTCGGCATAGGCCCCGACTTTCACCTTGCTGCTGTCAATCTCACCAGCTTGAAGGACCACGCCTGCCAACAGAGTCTGAGGCAGACAGAGTCCCAAAATTAGAACAATTGCTGCTATATGTGTCATGATGATTCCTCCGGATAAAAAGCTGTCTCTTGCACTAAAAAACTATGCAGAGGAGCCAAAGTGACTTACAAAGATTAGAAAATCGGGCGTGCCAATGGTTCCATCACCATCCAGATCCATATCAGCATTAAAACCATCATCACCTTCGGATAGACCAAACACGGCCACAAAAAGTAAATGATCTGCTACATTGACCACACCATCATCATTAAAGTCAGCTATCAGACGAACAGTCATAGAGAAACTGCCTGTTCCTGTCCTGCCGTGATCATCGGTTACAGTCACAGTAAGTGAGAAAGTACCTGTCTGTGTTGGTGTGCCTGTGATTTGTCCACTGGTTGCATTGATGGACAGACCGGAACCTGTGGCAGGGTTGCTGGATAGGGAATACGCATAAGACGTTTGTCCCCCTGATGCTGAGACCTGAATAGGGGTAATCGGGCTGTTCGTCTGCACGCCACTGATCTTGACGGTTATATTGCTTATTGTCGAGACTGTCACGCGCGGTCTCACGTGCATGGAACAAGAACGACTTGTCTGTATGGGTAAAGCACGGCCGGGTGCATCTCGCACGGTTACTGTGATCTTGAAATCGTCACTCACTGTGGGTGTGCCAGTAATGCGGCCATTCGAATCAATAGAAAGACCAGAGCCTGTGGCAGGGTTGCTCGCTATCGAATACGTATAGGCTCCGCCACCACCTGACGCTTTTACCTTTATGGGGGTAATTGCCTCATCCTGAGTGGCTATCACATCCGCTATTGTCGCGATGCTCAGGGGACGAGTAGCCGCAGAAACAGACAAGTTAAACGTTGTGGATGCCTCGTCATTTACAGCATCTCGTACCGTCACTGTAATGTCAGATTCGCCAGTTGCTTTGGGTGTGCCAGTGATGAGAGCACTTTCTTGATCAAAGACGATACCTGAAGGTAAGTCAGATGTGGAATACGTATAAGATCCCCAACCACCTGATGCACTTACCGATATATCTGTAATTGCCCCATTTTGAGTCGCTGTTACATCTGCTATTGATGCAATCGCCAGGGGGGTGGTATTATTCCTGGTATTGTTCGACAATGTCATATCTGTCAATGTCTGCGTACCTTGCAAATCCAGGCCAACTACTGAATGTTGAATCGTAAAATGGCTCATGGTCAAATCGCCGTGATTCCTGATGCCATACCAGTGTCCTGACGCAGGAGTTGAACTGTCGGAACGAAATACAATGGGCTGAGAGCTTGTTCCATTGGCGATTATCGTTCCATGGTTGATAATATCGACGCGATTTGAATCCTTCATGCTATGAATATCTCGATTGGGGTAAGCCTTAATCGTTGTGCCAGCATCAATCGTCAAGGTCGCGCCAGGATAGACCACAATATCACCAATCAGCTTTATTGTATCACGCCAGGTAACGTTTTGCACAATTGGGAATTGTTGAAACCATCGTTTACTGTGTTCATCATCTCTTGGTGATGATCTGGGATCTGGACTGGGAAATTTTCCATAAGGAACTTCTCTTTTGGAATAACCACTCGCTCCCGAAGTGCCCCAGCTATCTTTATGAAACGGCCCTACAGGAGAATCATTTAGTTGTTGTGCCCTCTCAAATGGGAGCCCACTTCCCGGTGAATGAACTTCCAGTGTCCCCCATCTTGCTTCGCTACCTAACCAACTCATCTCTGATGTCAAACCCTTATTGGGTTGACCTGGATCTGGATTGGGCAGAAGTATTAAATCATAAGATTGTGCGACATCAGGATTTGTGTCCTCAACCCTGGTGCTCAGGACAACGCCACTCTTTGTCATACCTTCATCCCAACCTCCCGCTTCTATTGGCCCCAAATCAATAGCATGACCACCGGGATCCTTATAATTACCTCCCGTAGGATAGCCACCATGGGAACCTGCTCCTACATAGACAACCGGATGAGTTCCGCCTTCAGCCGGTGCAAAATCTTTTTGAGGGTCAAAAACCCTTTCACCAATGCTGTTATAGGTTAGGCCATTCCCATGAAATGTGTAGTCAATTCCAACGAGTTCTGCCACATTTGGGTCATGAGATGTTACGATAACATTAATGTGCGGCCAATCTCCCTCATGGTTATTTTGCCAATCATTAAAGGGATAAAAGTAATAATACCGTATTACGACTTGACCTCCTTCATCAAAAATATGCACGTATGCTGTATGGGGAAAATTTGGATGATCCCCACGTTTAGGATGGGTAGTTGAAAAATAATAGTGATACCAGTTTTTAGAGGTGCCTTCGTCGTTGTCTTCACGTACGCCAGGATATTCAAAATGTGCCCTAACACCTCCTACAGAAGTGCCCCTTATTGACTGTTCTGTATCGAAAGTTAAGACTTCAGGTATAGAGGCGAACTTATTTTGGGAAAAATTAATATCAGGATATTGCCTCTGGTAAAAAGCAATGAGATCATTACGCTCAGATGTGCTTAAGTTTTGATAAGAAAGATCAAGATCAGGTAATATATGTGATTCCTCATCAGTAAAATGAAACCAAAGACTGTCAACAGATGTTACACCCATTATTTCCACGGGTTCGGGGAAGATCACTTTGCGGTCCTTGCGCGTTGGATGTTCTGTCAAAATCAAAATCGGAGAAAATAGTTTGGCAAGTTCCATCGAATAAACACTCATATCGAAACTGTGATCCGCAGTATTGCCGTGATCATCGGTCACGGTTACGGTAATTGGGAAAGTCCCATCCTGTGAAGGTCTGCCTGTGATGCGATTATCACTTGATAAAGAGATACCTGAAGGTGCGCCGGATAGGGAATATGTATAGGGGTCCCAACCGCCGGTTGCTGATAAATGGATCGGGGTAATCTGGCTGCCCTGTTCGACTGTTTTATACGCTATCGGTGAGATGCTCAGCGGTGGAGAAATTGTTACGCTCAGGTCATTACTCACACTCTGACCTGCGTCATCCCGCACAACTACTGTTACTGTTGTGAAAGTCCCATTCTGTGTAGGTGTGCCTGTGAGGGTTCCCAATGGATCAATAGAAAGACCTGTGGGTGCTCCCTCTGCGGCTATTTCATACGTATAGGATGGTCGTCCTCCGGATACGGTTATCTGAGGGGGAGTAGATGTTGATGAGGTCCAGATGGAACTGTCTTCCGTGCCCTTTATATCTTCAGGCCAGGTCACTGTCAATGGTGGCAAGACCGGCGTGGCACTCACGCTAACAGACGCGCCATTACCAGTCGCATTCACCGCACGTATCTCGAAGGTGTATTCAGTGTCATTTGTCAGATTCTCTACTCTGTGACTGGTTGTGTTCTCATCACTGCCGGTAATATCTGTCCAGTCCGGCGAATAGGTGCTGCCGCTATCTTCGCTTTGACGATACTGATAGGTCGTGATGCTCGCGTTGTTCGGGTTATCCCAACTCAGTGTTACGTATTGATCCCCCGCCTCAGCAGCGAGGTTTGTCACCGCAGCAGGAGCAGACGGTGGCGAGGTTTGGGCAGCAACACGTCCAGAGATCAGGATAACACTTATGGCTATGGCATACAATACGGATTGCATGTTCGTCATATTACTCTCCTTACAATGTGAAAATTTTAATACGGTCACTGTCTTAAGCCTTTATTATTGCAAGATGTGTGCCAAAAATCATTCGGTACAAAAAAAAAGCACTTGAACCATCTTCAAGTGCTTGAAAAACAAAGGGATAAATTTTAATAATTATTTGTGTTGCAAATGCGACAATCAGTTATAAGTGTAAACGACAGGATACACTTGTAATTGCTAATTCAAGTAAAAATACAAATAACTGATTGATTTATATAAAAATAAATAAAGTGTAAACAGTGGGATACACTACTGTAAACGCCGGGATACACCTGTTCAACGTCTATTTCAACCCCATTGGCAATCAAAGCATGTGTTGAACTTGATGTCGAAGAAGGCTCATCGCTCGGGTAAAAACCTATTCAGGTGCTAAATTACAGGAGACTTTTACTCAGTAATTTGCTAAAAAAAGAGGATCGGTTGCCCGATCCCCTTACAATATTACCGCATTAAAGCCTTCTTTGAAAATTTAGACAAGCCCGCCTTTTATTGCAATTTTGATCGTGTCTTTGTCGTCGAGATGATACCCGCTGTGCAGGGCGTTGAACCCTTCGGCTACGCGGTCAATGGGTATGGTGTGGCTGACGAGGTCGGCAAAGGGATATTCGTTTCGCTCGAGGATGGGGAGCGCGCGCACAAAGTGTTCGGGCGCGCTTGCCCACACGGCTTCGAGGCGCATGTTGCGGCGCATAAACATCTGGTTGGGATTGCAATCAAAAGATCCCACATCGACAAAATGGCCCATGGCGACATAGGTGCCGCTGCGCCGCAGGAATGTGACGCCTTCGGGAATGGCGGGCAAAAATCCCGCGCATTCAAAGACGACGTCGGCGCCTTCGCCGCGGGGCGTATTTTCGCGCACGATTTGGGTGCGTTCTTCGGGATCGGATATGTCGGCAATGTCGATGGTGAGATCTGCGCCGAGTCGTTCGGCCAGTTCCAAACGCCCTTTGGGGCCGCCGACCATGATGAGCCGCCCTGCGCCGCTGACTTTGGCGGCGACGAGCGTGAGCAGGCCAATAGCTCCCGATCCCTGTACGACAACGGTGTCGCCAAATTGCAGGCCCGAACGCATCGCGCCGTGTACGCCAATGGTAAAAGGCTCGGTGATGACCGCAACTTCGGCGGGCATATCGGTTTTGAGCACCAGAGTATCGGGGTTCCACAGGTAGATGTATTCACCAAAACCACCCCGCAAATAAGGAGCTTCTTCGGCTTGCAAAAAACCGTACGCACCGCGATTTGTGCCGGGCGCGAAGAGAACCCGATCTCCGGGCGCGATGGGATTGCCCAGGGAATCGGTTTCTACACCCGATCCCAGGCTGTCGATGATGCCGACATTTTCGTGGCCGAGAATGATCTCGCCCTGCAACCGCTGATATTCCCAGTTGTGCAGGTCTGTGCCACAGATGCCGGCGAGTTCTTGTTTGAGCAAAATCGATCCCGGTTCTGGATCGGGAACGGGATATTCGCGTATTTCAAATTTTTCGCCGCTCATCACTGCGGCGCGTCCGATGCGAGACATATCAAGCTCCTTTTGGGTTATGAATTTTTTGAGAACAGGCTGAGGTCTGAGTCAACCATTTCTTTTACGAGGTCTTCAAAGCCGATGTCGTAAGTCCAGTTGAGTTTGTCTTTGGCTTTGGTGCAATCGCCTATGAGCAGATCGACTTCGGCGGGGCGCAAGAATCGCGGATCAATTTGCACGTATTCGCGATAGTCGAGGCCGACGTGTGAGAAGGCGATTTCGCAAAATTCGCGCACCGAATGGGTTTTGCCGGTTGCGATGACATAGTCGTCGGGTGCGTCTTGTTGGAGCATCATCCACATGGCTTTGACGTATTCGCGCGCGTGCCCCCAGTCGCGTTTGGCATCGAGGTTGCCGAGCGAGAGGTGGCCGATTTGCCCGAGTTTGATGCGCGCGACGTGGGAGGTAATTTTGCGGGTGACAAATTCAAATCCCCGGCGAGGGGATTCGTGGTTGAACAAGATGCCGCTGGCGGCGTACAGGCCATAAGCTTCTCGATAGTTGCGGGTCAGGTCAAATCCCGCGACTTTGGAGATGCCATAGGGCGAGCGCGGATGAAAGCGCGTAATTTCCGTTTGGGGTACTTCTTCGGCTTTGCCAAACATTTCGCTCGATCCGGCAAAATAGAACCGACATTCGGGCACGAGTTCATTGAGGGCTTCGAGGACATAGTGCGTGCCATTGATGTTGATATTGAGTGTTGAAAATGCGTCTTTGAAGGAGGTATCGACAAAGCTTTGCGCTGCGAGGTGGTAACACTCGTCGGGGCGGATGATACGCACGACATTGTAGATGCTGGGAAAGCTTTCGAGCGATGCGGGATGGAGTTCTACTTTGTGCTGCAAGTGGGTGATGCGTCCGAGGCGATGTGCGGGGTCTTCGAGGGCTACACGCCTGACAATGCCGTGTACTTCGTAACCCTTATCGAGCAGGAGTTCTGCCAGATAAGAGCCATCTTGTCCCGTGATGCCGGTGATCAATGCCTTTTTTGCCATGAGAGTCCTTTCTAAAATGTAGCACTCGTGCCAGCGCAACAATTAACGGGGAACACGAAGGTACGTCAAGTTGCGTTTTTATGTCAATACATGTGTGTTCTCAAAAAGTTCATAGTGTCTCGGCACTGGCTGCGAATAAGAGCCATTGACAGCGGTGTTTTTTTTGGATATTTTAGTCTAAACGCCGGGGTAGAACCTTTCAGGAGGAGATACTATGAAACACTGGCTGATGTGTTTGGTTGCCGGGCTGTTGGCTTTGGGCACACCTGCTCAGGCCGATGTGGTCGGTGAAAAAGAAAAAACGGGTGAAGGTGGGGTCAATATAGGTCCTATTCGCGCGGGACAATTGGAAGTGACGCCGATTATGTCTGTTCGGTTTTCAGGTAGCAGCGTGTTCTATCGCGCCGGGGTTCAAGTGGCTTATTCGATTAGCCGATGGCATCAAATTGGCGGTTCTTTTATTGCGGGCAATAGACAATACGACCGGCGCGCAGGTCTCGATTTTTCTGACCGGGACGATCTAACGCCAGTGCTGGACAATGCAACAATAGATGCCCGAGGGCGTTATTTGACGGTGGATGACGGGTTTGGGTCTTCGGTGTCGGGTTTTTATCGGTTGAATATTCCCATGAAAATTAAAAATCGCACCTTTCCGTTTTTAGAGGCCTTTGCCGCACGCGATTTTTGGGGATGGGGCAATGTTAGTGAATTGGGCGGTGGCGCAGGCACGCGCCAGGTGCTATCAAAACACACGGCTCTGAACATAATGTATGGGTACTCGGTCTTATTTGCTGGAGAAGACCGCATCAAACGTCATTTTGTAAGAGGTGGCGTGTCGGTGTTCTTTAGATAATATCGGACGTCACTGAAAAATACTGCTCCCGGTCTTGAAAGAGATCGGGAGTTTTTTGTTCATCGCTTCTCGCCCATTGCTTGCTCATTGTTCCCCGCTGGATATTTGTATATATTGGACACCTGAATTTTCTCGTGAGGTGGGCGATATGTTTGAGACGGATGTTCTCGATAGAACGTTGAAGACACGGCGCAGGCAGAGAAATTGGGAGCGGGTCGTGCTTATAGATCGAGTGGCGAGTGCGTTGCGCGTTTGTCGAGAGAAGTATGGCGTGCGCGAGGCATTTATCGTTGGATCGCTTCTTTTTTTTCACCGATGGGATCACAAGTCCGATGTCGATGTGGCAATCGGTGGTGCTCCTGGTCGCGTTCTGGATGTGATGAAGGTCGTCGAAGATGCTGTTGATCGGGATGTGGATGTGATTGATCTGGATTTACACATGTCTGCGGATCGTTTTCGGCAAAAAGGAATGAAAATTTATGGATGAAGCAAGATACGCCCTGTTAAAGGCGGAAGTAGAAGATCTCTATGGGCAGATTGATCAGATCTACGCGCGCATTGAGGAACGACATTCCGAATTTGGCAATCGCACAGAAAGTCTCGATAGCATGGGATATCAGCTTCACAACCTCTATTGCGCTTTTGAACAGGTGTTTGAAATAATTGCCCAATTTTTTGAAAATAATATCGCGGGCGAGCGTTATCACACAGATTTGCTGCGTCGAATGCGTTTGACGATTGAGGGTATTCGTCCTGCATGTATATCTGAGGAGGCGTTTACCCTTTTAGATGAATTGCGCCGATTTCGGCATTTTTTCAGGCATGCATATCTTTCAGAATTGGATTTTGAAAAACTCGCGCATCTCGTGGAGATTGCAGAAAAAGTGCGGGTTGTTTTTCAACGGGATCGCCAACAGTTTTTTGAAAAATTGAAGCCATGATAAATTCGCCTGTATGTAACAGGCATACAAAATGGGAGAAGATATTATACGATGGCACTTGGGGAGGGACTCGTTGATCGCGATGCACTCGCCGCGCAGGAAGGTGTGACTGCGCGGTCGATCATCTTGGGATTGGCACTCGCGCTGGTCGTTATTGGGTGGAATACTTATGTCGAATATATCGCCCATACCGCGCGTATGAATATCACACATTTTCCAATTGCCCTGTTTGCGCCTTATGTGGTGTTGACATTGGGCAATGCACTCGCCCGCCGATGGCATGCCCCATGGGCATTGACGAGTACCGAAGTGTGGACGATTCTGGCGATGGGATTGGTGGGGGCTGCTGTTCCGGCCTATGGATTGACGAGTTATTTTTTGGGCATGATCTCTATTCCGTATTATCTCGCCACGCCCGAGAATCAGTGGGGAAGTTATTTTCATCAGTACTTGCCCAACTGGTTGATTCCCTCCAATGAAGGCGGGGCTATGCAGTGGTTGTTTGAAGGGATGCCCAGCCCGGATATGCCCATTCCCTGGGGCGTGTGGTTTGTGCCTTTGTTTGGATGGATGACGTTTATTGCCGCCATTGTGGTGGGGTGCATTTGTCTGGCGGTTATGTTGCGCAAGCAATGGGCAGACCATGAGCGATTGGCATATCCCATTTTGCATCCGGCAGGTGATCTGGCCGAAGCAGAGTACAAAGTACCCCTTTTGAAGAATAAATTTTTTCTATTTGGCGCTGCCATTCCTTTTCTCATCCTGTCCTGGAATATCATCAGTTATTTTTCGCCCGGATTTCCGAGTATCAGCCTGGGACCGGGGTGGATGCACATGGGCGTGTATTTTCCGCGCATCCACGTGCGGTTTAATTTTTATACTGTGGGTTTTGCCTATTTTGCCAACCTGGATGTGCTGTTTTCCATCTGGGTATTTTATTTGTTTTACTGCGTGCAAGTTATGTTTTACAGGCGCGTGGGGATTAACCTGAGTAATAAAGGGGAGGCTGGCGATGCGACGACCTCGCTACAAGCCGGAGGCGCGTTTGTGGCGATGGTTTTATTCGGGTTGTGGATGGCGCGGTTCCACATTCGCGATGTGTTTGTCAAAGCGTTTCGCGGAGATCGGCAGATCGATGATTCAGACGAGATGCTTTCGTACCGCGCGTGTGCGTTTGGTCTGTTGTTTAGTCTGATTTTCTTGATCTTCTGGTTCCAGGCTGTGGGCATTAGCTGGGCTGTTGCGATTGCTCTTACGCTGGGTATTTTTGTTACTTATCTGGGCACGGCACGGGTGATTGCCGAGACCGGCGTGATTTATTTTAGCATGCCAATGTCGCCCAGCGGCCTCTTGCCTTTTATTTTTGGACCCAAATCATTTGACGGGTCAACACTGACGGCATTGCGCCTGGTTGACTCGGTTCGCTCACAGAGCAAAGCGATGTTTATGCCCCCGCTCGTGCATGCGGCGCGCATTGCAGATATGGCGGGAAGAAATAAGAAGCGGCTCATTTTGGGCATTGGACTGACGCTCGTGATTGGCATTGGCGCAGCAATTGCCTATTCGCTCTATCTGGGCTATTTGCACGGGGCTTATAATTTCAACGATTTTCCATTTACGCGCTATCCTCCGCGGACCTACGATGCGCTGGTCACGGCACTCAAAGGCGAAGAAAAATGGGAGAATGAGCGTCCCCTGTTTTTGCTGTTAGGCATTGGCATTTTTGCCGTGGTGAGTCTGATGCGCTACCGTTTTGCGTGGTGGCCCCTCGCGCCTATCGGCATGGTTGTGCCGCTGACGCACGCCGTGCATTCGGTTTTTTCTGTTTTTATGGCCTGGGGCATCAAATCGATCATTTTACGCATAGGCGGCGTGGATCTCTATCGGCGTTTGCGTCCCTTCTTTTTGGGTCTGCTCGTAGGCCATGCATTAGGCGTGCTCCTGTCGTTTTTTGTCGATCAGATTTGGTTTCCGGGACAAGGCCATCGCACGCATTCGTGGTGAGAAAGTGAATACCTATTTTCAAGTATCTTTAGTATTGCCTCGGGCAAAGGTTGAAATTGTTTCTGCCCAATTGTTTGAGCTGGGCTGTTGTGGTGTGGTGGAAGAGGACATAAGCGACGGAGTTCGGCTGACGGCGTATTTTAAGGCGGTGCAGAGTCGCGCCTTTGAAGCGCAGATACGACAGGCTCTGATGCCCAATGAATGCTGCTTTGATCCGGTGCCCGATACGGATTGGACACTGGCATGGCGTTCCTTTTTTGAGCCTGTTTATCCAACCCCTCGCATGGCAATTTGTCCCCCATGGGACAGAGTGCCCGATCCTTCCGACGGTTTTACAATCGCGATTGATCCTCAAATGGCATTTGGCACCGGGCATCATGAGACAACGCGTCTGGCACTTTTGGGTTTAGAGAAGAAGATAATCACAGGAGATCGGGTGCTGGATGTTGGGACGGGATCGGGGATTTTGAGTATTGCGGCTGTGAAGTTGGGCGCGGTTGAGGTCATGGCTGTGGATGTTGAGGCGGCTGCGATTGAGAATGCCCGAGCCAACTGTATTTTAAATGGTGTGGATGCAAAGGTGGTTTTAGAGCAGCATTCTGTTGATAGGGTGTCCGGGGTTTTTGATGTGGTGGTTGCCAATATTATCAGCAGTATTTTATTGCCTATGGTTCCAGAATTGGCAAAGCGACTGGAACCCGAAGGATGTGCGATTTTGGGGGGGATTTTGCACCGCGAGCGCCAGGCTCTTTGCACGGCGCTGCACAGGGCAAATCTGGTGCTTGATGAGATGCTGGAAGATAGCGAATGGTTGTGTGCGATTGCGCGCAAAACTCGATAAAATATATAGGACAAATTGTGAACACAACTGTTAAGGATCGCATCTACGCTTTTTTGGAGCAGCGCGGTACGGGCGTGCATGCAGAGGTGCTGGCTTATGAGGCTCTGGGTTTACACGGCGCACGCGGTCCCATAGCGGATAAGGTGGTGCGTGCGGCTATTGATGACGATCCTCGTTTTGTATGCGGCGGTGGTGGCATGTGGTATTTAAGACCTCCGGGACAGGGCAAGACTCTGTGGGAGGTTTCCTTTTTTTGTTTTGGACTGATCCCGTCTGCGGATGCTGAGGTTTATGCACTCGCGGGGCGCAAGGTGCAGATGCGCGGGCGTGAGACGCTGTTTCCCTCTGTTCAGGTTCGTATGGATGATCGGGAGGAGATATTGGCTTCTTATGCCGAAGAGGTGAAAGATGCGATTCCCTCGGGATTTCAGTGGACAAAAATTCAGCGCAGTTTGAATAGGCTGAGTCGTCTGACGATGGGCAGAGCGATTGTGGATTCTGGGATTTGCCTGTTTCGGTTGGGGCGACGTTTTTATCCCGATGTCCAATTGCATTCTGTTGAGGATTTGGCCTCTGCTATGGGGCTGTCTTTTATGTCGGATCGCGGTGCCGAGGGAGAAGCCAGTTTGCAGGCCGATGTTTTGTTGCACCTTTTGGAACGATGTGAAGAGCAGGGGCTTGATACGATTGGAGAGTTGATCGCCGCGCTGTACCCGGATCCCATTCCAATACATTTTGATGCGTATGCTTTTGACGAGGCGTTTTTGGGCGCGTTGCCCGAGTTGCCCGGGGTTTATATTATGCGGGATCGCGAGGGTGACGTGATTTATGTGGGCAAGGCGGTGGATTTGCGAAAGCGCGTGGGCAGTTATTTTGCCAAAAGATCGGAACGACCGCAAAAGACGCAGCAGATTTTGGATCGGATATGGTCCATGGAGGTTGAGACGGTGGGGTCTGAGCTTGAAGCGCTCCTGCTCGAATCGAAACTGATCGCGTTGTGCCAGCCCGAGTTTAATACGCAGGTTGACGTACACAAGCGCGATGTGGAATTGGGCACTCTCAAAAATGTGGTGCTGATTCTGCCATCGGCTGAGTTGGAATGCGTTGAGTTGTTTTGTGTTGTGGATAGCACGTCTTTTGCCCAGGTGCGAGCGCGCAAAGATCTGTGCGATTGGGATGCGGCAGAACACGCGCTGCAAAGGCTCTACTTTTCTACAGAGTCGGAACCAGATCTTGAGACGGGTGCTCTTTTTGAAATTTTGAAAAGCTGGATGGTCGCAAAACGCGATGCGATAAATTGGGTGGATATGGATCGTTCGGGGAGTTCCGATGATGTGATGCGGATTGTGCGAGAATACGTGCAGCAGTGCGAGGATGAGGATTGGGAAAAAATTTCCTGGCGGGTGTGATCGTTATTTTCCCGTAGCTTTTAGACCGTGTCCCGTGAGGGGAGTGACGACGATTTCGTCTCTTTGAGCGGGGTATTTCACATAAGCTGCAATGGCTGTGGCCGAAGTGGGTTCGATGTAAAAGCCCATTTCGGCCATTAGTTTTTGGGCGTTGCGCGTTTCGTCGTCGTCAACGGTGAGAATGGTGCCCCCTGTTTTGTCAATGCACTGGACAATCTGCGCTGCGCGGGCGGGTTCTGCAATGGCGATGCCTTCGGCGATGGTCGCGGAGGGTTTGTACGTCCAGTTGGGCTTAAGCGGGGCGCAATGGGCGGATTGGACGGCGATGAGTTTGGGTATGTGGGTGATCAAATTTTGTTTGAGAAGGTCTGTGAATCCGATATAGGCACCGATTAGTAGCGTTCCATTTCCGGTTGGTATGATGAGTGTATCTGGCGCGTTGAAATTGTTTTGTTCCCAGATTTCATAGGCATAAGTTTTGGTGCCTTGAAAGAAAAATGGGTTCCAGACATGGCTTGCATAAAAGTGTTTTTGCGCCGCGTCTTGAACTGCGCGCGCCGTATCTTCCCGCGATCCTGGGATTTTGTAAAGGGTTGCGCCATAGCTCTGGATTTGTGCGAGTTTTGCCGCTGATGTGCTGTCGGGAACGTAGATGTCGCAAGCAATTCCCGCACGCGCTGCGTAAGCCGCGACAGCCGCACCGGCATTGCCCGACGAATCTTCGACCATGTTCTGAACGCCCAATGCTTTTGCATGGCTGATCAAAACGGTTGCGCCGCGGTCTTTGTACGAGCCGGATGGGAACAAGTGGTCTTGTTTGACGAGGAGGGATTTGCCGGCGATGGTTACGGGTGTCAGCGGCGTGAATCCTTCATCAAGGGTGACGATATGGGCGTTGTCTGCGAGGGGTATGGCTTCGCGGTAGCGCCACAGGGTAGGCGGTCGGTGCGGAAGTGCGTCAACAATTAATTCGGCTTCAAAGTGGAGGTCAAAGGGGCCACCGCAGGTGCAGCGCCACTGCAAGGTGTTGGCGCTACAGGTCTTTCCACAGATTTGGCATAGCAGGTGGATCATACTATCCGTCTATTTCTACTGGAGGTTGTACGTTATCATCCAGTGGGAATATGGGGCGTTGGCATTCGGTATAGGGCAGGGTTTTTAAATTGGCACTGGTGGAGCCGGGCGCGTCAACAGGTACGATTCGGGCGGCAATTTCTTCGAAGTGAACCCGAAAGCCATTGGGCGATTTGCACACGACCAGATCAAAGTCTCGCGGGTCGAGGCCGCGCGCTTCAAAGACTTTGCGATCCATGATGCTTACCGGGCGCGTGGTCGCCATGATGCTGTAGGTCCCAGTTGTAAGAACTGCCGTATTGCCCGCATGTCCCGATGTGCCCGTGCCCGTGGTATAGGTACCATCGGTGAGCAGTTGGACATAGACTTCGCATTCGAGGGGGGAAAAACGCGCTTTGTCAACCGCGCCGCCAATGGGAATGGTTATGGAGGTACCTACACCTGCATTAAAGGCCGCTTCAACGGCTGGGGGATCGACAATGGGCAGGAGTGCGCGGCCCTGGTAATTGTGTTCAAACAGGCCCTTGAGAATGGCGTTGCTATCGCCAGACGCGCCGGAAGATGTGGCATCGGCTGCGTCTGAAAAGACGGTGAGGCCCTGGGTTTCTTCGGCCAGGCGTATGGCGTCTGGAATCGCGGTGAGTGGTGCTGTGAAATGGTCGCGATTGTCCCACATGTATTGGGCGATGCGTTTTGCTTCGCGGTGTGCGCGTTCGGGATCGTTGTCGGTAAAGACAATGACGTTAGAGCGCAGGTCGGGTACATCGGTGAAGGGATTGCCGATATAGACACCGCTACCCAGGCCCCCTTCGGAATTTTCTATTTCCTGACACCAGCGAATGGCCTGACCAAATCGTCCGGTTTTGGTGATGAGTTCGTCGCCTCGCACGAGCATGGGCAATGGAATGTGCGCGACGGTGGGTTTGACATTGCCATCGAGAAGGGCGAGGAGGTTGCGCGCACCCCGTTGTCCGGTTTCGTACATGTCGATGTGCGGGTACGTGTGGAAGGGAACCATAATGTCGGATTGCTCGATGAGGCGGTCGGTGATGATGCCGTGCAGGTCAAAGGTGGTGACAATGGGCACATCGCCAAGGATGTTGCGGATTTCGGTGAGAACATGTCCTTCGGGGTCGATCTCGGTTTCGCCAGCCATTGCGCCGTGAAAGACCATGAGCATCCCATCTGCGGGTGCGTTGTTGCGAATGCCTGTGAGCAGTTCGTCCATGAGTCTGTTGAGGTCTGCGTCGGCAACTGGTCCGCCGGATACGGATGAGGCTGAATAGATGGGTACCAGGTCGATGTCCTTTCGTTTGGCAAAGATGTCGAGCGCACCGGCGATTTCGGTATTGCTGCCCCGCAGCGCGAGCAGTTCGTCGCCAAATAATACGTTGAACATATCATAGGGCATGCGCGCCGGATTAAAGCTGGATGTTTCTTGTTTGAAGGCTGCGAGCAGAATTTCCATTTTTTCTCCTGTACTTTTGCATATTCTCAATAATAATCCTGGATGGATTGCAGTGTTCGTCTCACAGTATAGGCGTCGATGCGCTCTGCGCCGGGAAATCCGCGGCTGGCCGACTGCGCGGCTTCGAGCCGTTTGTAGCGCACTTCCATTGCCAAGGGCGATGAAAATGCAAAGGGTTTTATGGCGTTGCGTTTTGTGATGGCGTTCTGGATCGCTTCATAGATCTCATTTACCACCCGTTTGGGGTGTTTGCTCACCGCACAATTCCATCCCATCCCTTGCTTGGTGGTGACTGTGACAACGCCTGGGAAAAAACACTCGGCTTCCGCGGTTCCCTTATCGTCACTTGAGGCAAAAATGACTGGTACCCCTCGCTCTCCCGCAACGGCCGCATCTATGGCCATTTCTCCCACTTCTCGTCCGTTGATCTTGATCCATTGATACGTCGCGGAACTGAAGGTATGACACATCACGCCATCAACCGTATTGTCCATGGCGTGATAACCGACAAGCGCCACGCCATCATAAGATTCATCCATACCGGGAAATCGGTGTTCAAATCCCACGCCGAGCGCGATATCGCATCGCTCGTCCAGGAGGTCGTAATTCAGATTCAGGCTCCCGTTGTGATTATCCCATACAATTACCTGTTCTGCGCCGGCTGCAAATAATCCTCGAACAGCTGCATCTGCTTCTCGCGTGGCCTGTAATTTGGCGAACTCTAAATTCCGAGAAGAGTTCAGTGACGCGCCAGGTGATCCCACGCCACAGGCTACGCCTTCACAATCGACAGCGACGACAAATTTCATTGGTACCTCCTCTTTTTGATTCCCGCTTGACAGCTTTTAATGCTTTGTGTATTTTTTTTGCAAGATGAAACAGTATTTTTCAATACCTTAAAGCCATCTTAGCTCAGCTGGTAGAGCACCTGATTCGTAATCAGGCGGTCGGCGGTTCGAATCCGCTGGATGGCTCCATAAAGAAAGGGCTTGTGTCGCTCAGATACAAGCCCTTTTTGGTGGCTTAAAATGCGATGTTGTATTTCGTGACTGTGAGGTATTGACGCACAGTGTGAATTTTTGCTACATTTATTTTTTGGAACTATCAGATAAGAAAATTGTTGTAACATGTTGAAAGTAATATCTTTATAGTTTTTTGTTTCAATTTGAATCCATCTGGCACAGGAGTTGCAGTTAGAAGGTAGTGCGGCGTCTGCTTTTAGTACGAGCAGATATTTTCCCGAAAAACCTGGAACTTTTAGCCGGAGGGATATTATGAAATACGTGGTGTTTTTCTTTTTGGTGAGTTTCGCGATGGGTTGCAATGTGGTCGATCCCGTGTCGATCTCAGGGTCGGTTGAAGAAATTTCGCCCGTGGCATTTGCCAATGCCACTGTGACTATTTTGCACGAAGAAGGCTATACGGTAGAAACGGTTGATCCCGTAGCTGGTGTGGTCACGACGGGTTGGCGCCATGAGTCGAGTTATGCGAGTCAGACTTTTTTGGATGTTTCTCGGCGTACGCGCATTTCGGTTGTGATGGATTTTTATACTCATGAGGTCAATGTGCAGATGACCAAGCAAAAAAGAAGTGGTGATGATCCCTGGCGCAATAACGGGCTATCAGATGCCGATAGAGATCGGTTGCGGTTACTTCTCGCGCGTATTCAAGAGCGCATCCGGTTAATTGCCCAGCGCGAGGCTGGTGCTGTTGCTACAAAATGGAGCATCTGGTGACACTATGACCGTCGAGAGGTGTTGTACACTATGGACGGTTGGTGTATTCACAAGTCATTAGAAGGAGCAATAATGAAGTCTTTGGGGGTGCTGTTGTTGATGTTGTTGCCGTTGTCTGTTCGAGCGGCAACGTTGAGTGGGTTTATTTCGGATCAGAGCAATGGCGAGTCGCTACCCTATGCGACGGTGGTGTTAAGAGGACAAGGTACGCCCATTGGTGCGCTGAGCAATGTGGATGGGTATTACGCCATTCAAGGGGTGTCTGTAGATATTCCTTATGTGTTGACCATCTCCTATGTTGGGTATATCAGTTTTCAGGATACGCTGACTTTTCGAGCGGGGGAAACAAGGCGGCTCGATGTGCAACTCAAATCCGAACCAATAGCCGTGCAAGAGATCGTGGTGCAGGCCGAGCGGGAGGAGGAAGAGCAGCGCATTCAGCCGGGGTTTGTGGAAATAGAAACGGCGAAAATCCGCGAGATGCCAGCCATTGGCGAGACAGATATTTTGCGCTCATTACACCTTTTGCCTGGTATTCAGGCCGCGTCGGATATCAGTTCGGGGCTTTATATCCGGGGTGGTGGCCCGGATCAGACTTTGATTTTATTGGATCAAATGCCGCTTTACAATCCATCGCACGCATTTGGCTTTTTTTCTACGTTTAATCCCGATGCCATTCGGGATATGAGTTTGCACAAAGGGGCTTATCCCGCGAAATACGGCGGTCGTTTGGGGGCGGTGCTCGACGTACACAACAAGGATGGCAATCGCAAGGGATTTGATGCCAGCGGGGGGATCAGCCTTATTGCCGCGCGTTTGACACTCGAAGGCCCAACCCCAAAAGGTTCGTGGATGGTGTCGGGACGGCGCACCTATATCGATCCACTTTTGTCTTTGATACGAAATGAAGACACAGATGTGCCTACTTATTATTTTTATGACTTAAATGCCAAGCTCAATCAGGATTTTTCAGATAATGACAAAATGCAGGTGAGTGGGTATTTTGGTCGAGATAATCTGAATTTTGATATCGATACAGATGCTCTTTTTTCGATTCGATGGGGTAATACCGCTTTTTTGGGCAAGTGGACGCATGTGTTTTCGCCCGCGCTATTTGGCAATTTTGTGGTGGCGGGCAGCAGTTATTTTAGCAGGATAGATCTGAATATCCTCGATACTCGCATTCTATTTGCCAATAGCATTCGCGATTTTACGGTCAAGGGAGACCTCGATTGGTTTGCCGCGCACGATCACGCCTTAAGTGGTGGGTTTTTGGCTACCCATTACGATTTTGAATTTATTCGGGAATTTAATCGGGATGATCCATTTAAACTCGCTATAGAGCCCAATTTGCTATCGCTTTATGTGCAAGACCACTGGCAGCCGGGAAGGGCAACCGATGTGCGTTTGGGCATGCGGGGCAGTTATTTTAGCGCAGGTAAACGCTTTCATGTCGAGCCGCGTTTGTCAATGAGCTACCGCATGGGCAACTGGCGCTGGAAGGCGGCTGGCGGCTCATTTCACCAGTATTTGCAATTGGTGACAACCGAGGGATTTAGCGGAGGAGATTTCTGGGTGCCATTGGATGAAACAGTAGCTCCAGGGCGGTCCTGGCAGAGCGTGGCAGGTGTGGAGTGGGAACCCTCTGAGCAGTATCAGGCGACTGTGGAAGCCTATTATACGGATCTGGCAAATCTGGTCACGATCGATAATCGCGTTGCGGCTGGCAGCGATGCGACGACATCCGAAGAAGCGTTTGTGAGTGGCGGAACCGGGTATGCAACTGGCGTTGAAGTCTTTTTGCAGCGTCGCACGGGACGATTGACGGGATGGATAGGTTATACGCTGGGATGGACGCGGCGCAAATTTGCCGAACTCAATCAGGGGAAGACATTTCCCCCCAAATACGACCGACGCCACGATGTGTCTTTTGTCGCGCAATACCGCTTGGGCAGATGGTCGTTGGGCGCAAATTATGTCTATGGCACGGGGCAGGCATTTACACCTGCATCTGCGCGTTATTCATTGCGCTCACCCGCGGTGCCCCACCGGCAAACTGAAAGCCTGGTACTTCCCTCAGACCGCAACAGCGCTCGCTTGTTGCCCTATCAGAGATTGGATTTAAGTGTGAAGATGCGGTTTCGCGCGTTTGAAGTGAATGGGGAATTTTACGTCCAGGTGTTTAACGCATTCAACAGACGCAATGAGTGGTTTGTCATTTTTAATGAGTTCGATCCAGATGTGATCAAGATGTTGCCTATTGTACCAACGCTGGGGATCAATTTTAATTTTTAAGAGGAGTATGATGAAATATTTCATTTTGCTGGTGGGATGCCTGGTCGCGCTGGTGGGGTGTAAGGTCGAGCGCGATCCGTCGAGTCTTTTTGGACCAGATGCGTCGGGTGTTCTGGTTGTGGATGCGCTGTTGATTGTCGATAAACCCCTGCCTCGGGTGTTGATTAGTGAGACCGTAAGATTAAACGCGGGGTATTTTGGGCGTTGGGAAGGTGTAGGCGATGCCGAGGTCGTGATCACTCAGGGTGAACAGACGTTTTTGTACAGTCCAGATTTCGCCGCAGGTTATTATCTGCCCCCTCCCAATGCGCCGCTCGTTTTGCCAAATACAACTTATAATCTGCGCGTGCGATCACAGGGTAGAGAAGCCACAGCACAGACGGTTACGCCCGGCAGATTGGATATTCGGGAGGCGGTGTTATTAGACGAGACAACGCTTGAGGTGGTCCGCGTGTTAAAAAGATATGAAGATAGCACGGTGTTCAGTGTGCCTGAAAATCGAGTTTCCTATCAAACGGGGTTTTTAGAGGCTCGATTTGATCCATTGCCCGTCAGCGGCTACCATCTTGCCATTGAAAGTCTCGATCTGGGATCGGATTTTGTGATTGATTCCGATTTGGTTGGCGAGGGTGATAGACTGGATTATGAACGATATGGCAGTTCGCCGGCATTGGCAGCACCAGACGGCAATTTGCGTTTGCCCTGGTTTGCCGTGGCATTTGCCGGGCCTCATGTCATTCGCATTTATGCGGTTGATAAAAACTGGTTTGATTTGATTCGCTCTGTGCCCGAGTTTTTTCAAGATGATGATGGTAATGCGTTTCAGCCTGGCGGCCTGGCGGGTGACAATTTTGAGCGTCCGCTGTTTCACGTTGATGGGGGCATAGGAATTTTTGGATCGGCGTCTGTGGATTCGGTGGGTTTTGTGGTGCTACCTCGTCCCTCGCAATAAAGATTATTGTACAAATATACCCCAGGGCATCGGTTATAGACCGACGCCCTTTTTCTTTGCTTGACGTGGGCATTTGTGTTATGATTTCTGTACTCTACTACCAATTTTTAAGGAAAAGAAAAATGACACTTGAAGAACAGAAAGCATTTTTCTACGATGAGGGCTATCTTATAGTTGAAGATGTGGTGTCGCCAGAGGAACTGGTCGAGTGTGAAGAAGAGATACACAAATTACACATACTGGCAGCGGAGTTGGCAGCCAATGGCGATAAGCGTTCGGGCAGTTTTCAGCGCGAGCCTTATGCAAGAGACAAAGAGCAAGATGGCTTGCCCGTGTTGCGGAAGATCGAACAGACGCGCGATTTTTCCAATGTGTTCAAAAATTTGGCTGCACATCCCAAACTCGTGCCCGTGGTTCAGAATCTGATTGGCTCCGATTTGTTGTTGTTTCGCAGCACGCTTATGCTCAAGCCCGCGTTTCACGGGTCCTCGCATGGTTTTCATCAAGATTCGGCGTATTGGCCGATGGAGCCGCCCGCACTTGTCACGGTGAGCATTGCGCTGACAGAGGCTAATTCGGAGAATGGGTGCATTCGGGTGATTCCCAGGAGTCACGAGTGGGGCATGCAGAAATGGGGCAATATTGCGCGGCCTCAAGATGCAAAGTTGACAGATCGAAAAAATTTAGATATTTCACAGGCGATTGAGGTGCCGCTCAAGGCGGGGACAGCCCTTCTGTTTCACAGTTTGTGTGTACATGGTTCTGGTCCCAATCATTCATCTCGCTCGAGGCACACGGCACTCTACGCCTATTTTCCACCTACTGTGCGTTATATTGCGCGGGGAACGGATTCATCGCGCACGTTTCCGGTGATTGCCGGGTTAGAAGGCAGGAAAGAAGAGACGATGGTCGCCGAACCGGCGGCGTAAAAAAGAAGTATCATTCACAATAACCGGGAGGTTCTGCGCGATGTCAAAAGAGAAAATTCGGCTCGGTTTGATCGGATGTGGCGGCAATATGCAGCGGGCGCATTTGCCTCGTTTGAAAGCAGATGGGGGCGTGGAGATTATCGGTGTGGTCGATCCAGACGAGAGCCAGGCCGAAGCATTGATGGCAGAGTGGGGGAGTGAGGCATCTTTTTATGAAGATTATCGCCAACTCGTGCGGAATGAGGCGCTCGATGCCATGCTGATTAGTTCGCCCCATGCGCTGCATTATGAACACGCCCGCTTGTCTTTGCAAAAGGGATTACACGTTCTGGTTGAGAAGCCCCTCACAATTGCGTCTCGGCAGACCAAGTCGCTGATCAATTTATCGGATAAATTGAAATTGTATCTGGTGGTGGCCTACCAGCGCAATTATATGGCTCCCCACGTTTATGCGCGTGAATTGATACGGCAAGGTGAACTCGGAGATCTGCGCGGCGTGGTGGCTTATGTGACACAAAATTGGGGAAGTATCCGCGGCTGGCGTTTGGATCCCGCGCTATCGGGGGGCGGCATGTTCATGGATACGGGTAGCCATCTCCTCGCTTCTGTGTTGTGGATTACGGGATTGGAGCCTGTGGAGGTCTCGGCTTTTGCAGAGAATGCGGGAAAAGTCGTGGATACCAATATGGTGGTCAATGTGCGTTTCAAAGGCGGTGGAGCGGGTACGCTGAATACCTTTGGCAATGCAGCGCATCACGATGAGCGAATCGCCATTCACGGAAGCAAGGGCTGTCTGGTATTCCATTTGCACCAGTGGCAGGTGCAGTCGGTTTTGCTGAATGACAAACCACTCGAAATTCCACCGCATATTCAGGAGACGACTCCCGATCAGGCATTTTTTGATCTGATCCGCAACAATGGGCAGGGGTATTCACCGCCTGATTTCGCTTTACAGGTCGCCCGCTTATCCGAGGCCGCTTATCGTTCGGCTTCTGCAAAGAAGGCCGTGAAAGTATCGCGGTAATGCGCCGAAATGTGGTCGCTATCGGCGCCGTGTTGTGGGATGTGTTTCCCGATGGCGAGCGATTGGGGGGCGCACCGGCAAATTTTGCCGTGCATGCGGCTGCTTTAGGGGCGCGTTCTGCTATGGTGAGTTGTGTGGGAGACGATGCGCAGGGCAAGGCAGCACTTGAGATTTTGAGCGGACATGGCGTAGCAACAGATACTGTGCAAGTGCATGCCCATCGACCAACGGGTAGCGTGAATGTGACTCTTGTAGATGGGCAGCCCACTTATGAAATTGTCGAAGGCGTGGCGTGGGATGCGATTACATGGTGTTCAGAATTGGCACCGATAGCGCGATCTGCTCACGCCTTGTGTTTTGGTACGATAGATCAACGCGAGGCGCAGAGCCGTCGGGCAATTACAAATTTTTTAGACGCTACGTCGCCGGATTGTCTGCGCGTGTTCGATATCAATTTTCGCCAGCACTATCACAATTATGAGATTGTACGAGAATCTCTAACACGCGCTGATGTGCTGAAATTAAATGACGAGGAAGTGGTTCTGCTGCGCGATTATGTGGGTGGGGAAGAAGATGTGGATGCTTTTTTGACAGAGATTCGCGCGCGGTTTGACCTGCAATGTGTGATTTTGACGCTGGGAGAACACGGGTGTCGGGTTGTGAGTGAGGGGGGGATTTGTCAGGCGGTGGAGAAAAGACAACAGGTCGTGAATACGGTGGGTGCTGGCGATGCTTTTACGGCGGCATTTGTCATGCATTTACTCGCTGGCGCACCGATGCAGATATGCGCCGAACAAGCCAATGCCGTTGGTGGTTTTGTCACTACTCAGGACAGTGGGATGCCGTCGTTGCCCGTGCATTTTCGGGTTTTTTAGTGGTCAGTATCTAATCCCGGTCTAATGAAACCGCTGCGATCCGTTATAGTCAGTTTTGGATTTGTCTTGATACCCGGCCGTAACTTTAATTTTCGCAAATACACTGCTATTCCTTTTCACAAAGAGGCTTTGACCCTGCGCATCATGAGGGGTTTCAAGAGTAATGAAAATGATAACACCCACTGAAATGGCTACCTACCGAGAAGGTGCCCGCGAGCGTCACCACGCCGAAAAGGAGCGTTTACGCGTACGTCGTCAGCGTGCTTGGGTGCTGGCGCGACGGGCTGCCCGTTTGCTTGAGGCGTGCTTCAATGTCGATAAGGTCGTGCTCTTTGGCTCTTTGGCGCACGAGGATGGGTTCAACCGCTGGTCCGATGTGGATATTGCCGCCTGGGGACTGCGACCAGAAGACACCTGGCGTGCCCTGGGCGCGGTCATGGACCTCGACCCGGATATTGAAGTGAATTTGGTCGATATAGCCTGTTGCCGGCCTTCTCTAAGAGCGATTATCAAACGCGAAGGGATCGAGCTGTGATCGCCCGCCACATTGTCAGTGCCGAGCGCATCCGCAGCGAATTAGCGGCCATCGAAATACACATAGGACCCCCTTCCCAAGCAGTCAGCGGTCAGCCCGGCCCAATCTCCAGAGGCAGAACACCATCCGACTCACCAGTCACCTTTTAATCCGATACGTTGCCGCTTTGCATGCCTTTATAAAAAATACTTGACAGCCCGAATAGACGGGCTTATTTTGTATCTAAGTTTTAGAGTTTGTCTCGTAATCCAAAGGAGAAGACCTTGTATCAGTTTGTTTCAAACCTTCGCACCATTGCGGAGCCATTCATCGTTTCCACAACGTGGCTGAAGTATGTCACGATCTCCCTAAAATTTACACAAGTAGTTGTTTTTTATGAAGTTACGAAGATCGGGGGGGGGGGGTAGATTTAAACCCTCTTTCTACCGACCTTTTTCCCATTCCGCATTTCCCGCATTCGCACAATCTCTCCTCTTCTTCGCACGATCTTTCCTCAGTACTTTCCAACGCACAGCCAACGCCAATCCTTATCAGGGCGCGTCACCCCCCTTTGCTGTTTTCCGCTGCGGGGCCACCTGCCCCACGCGCCTGTTTGCGTGCGAACACGCACAAGCAGCACAGCGTCAGTGCTGGAATTTCAACTTTCCACGACGATTGCCCAATGGATTTGCTATGTGTGGGTGTATGGCTATTATGTGTGTATTGGAGAACAGCCGGCTGTACACCATTCGTTGTTGCTCGTAAAAGCAGTATAAACCTTAACAGGAGGTTGTATCATGCCAGAAAATATTCTTGAACACACCCTATCCATCGCGGGGCTTACCTGCAAACCGCTCGCCATTCTCTCTGAGGCCATTTCGCCAGAAGAAATGAGCATGGCTCGGGGGGGAAATGGTGATGGCGACCCAGGAGGGCTTGAGGAAGGGACAGGATGCGGTCCTTATTGCATAGATCCTTGCTGCGAACCTGTGGAGGTAATCATCGTGGACCCAGTCCCGAAAGGTGGAAAAGTGGTGTCGTTATCCCGTTCGAGTGGAGATGGGACAGTTATAGGGTCCCCTGATCTCATCGAAGCGGCTGCTGATATAGTGAGTGATATCGTTGAATGGGACCCTAATATCCCAGGTCCATCTGAAATTGTGAATGAGATAGCTGATGAATGGAATAACGCAGTTGACTCTGTAGTTGACTTTGTAGCAGAGAACTATGACATATATCTGACGGAAGATGCTGAAATTGAGGCAGAGATACAGGCAGAGATAGAGGCAATGGAGGAGGAGGAAAGACAACGTGAAGAGGAGGAAAGACAACGTCTGGATGAGGAAGATGACGGTAGTGGTAATGAGGATTTGGATGGTATGGAGGGGGACTTTGATTTGGACGACAGCAGCCAGGTATTAGTCTAAATTTGTGGCGATATTCTTGAAGATGACGGTATAGAAGATAGTAAAGGTGATTGAGGCAAGCAGTCTATTTCGTCAACCTGGGATTTTCGAGGGAGGTTCTTTTACGCTTGCTGGAAGAACCTCCAAATTTTATACTGTGTAGTCATTAGTTTCTGGTTAGGGATTTGCATGGAGGAGATAGCGAGGAAAGAAAAGGATTGAACAAAAGGCATTTCCATGAAAGGTTAGAGTTGAGAAAGAAAAATTCTACCTTTTGCAAGGAGTAATGCCATGTCCATCCAGTCTCAGTCCCCCCTATTTCCTACGGGTGAAGAAAATGAATATGGAAAAGCATCGCCAACCTTTTCTTTGCTGCTGTCCCCTCTTGAAGCGCACTTGCCCTATCTGACACCGTTGACTTCAAGATGTAATAAGCCGATGACTTATACGTTTTCTCATCAAGTGCGCGGGTTGGTGTATTATCATATCGAAGCATGCAGTTCTGCCCAAGACCTGTTGCAGGCCGCCGGATGTGACGGACTTGCCAACCAGCTTTTGGTGCCGCCTTCAGGGTTGGGACAAAGTACCTTTTATGAGGCCAATACCACGCGGGGCAAAAAGCAGATGTTCGAGTTATTCTCCAGACTGTCCAAGACAGCCGCCAAAAAGGTCGGTCTTGCCCTGCCACGCCATCGGGGACTCATCGCCATTGATGGGAGTTTCGTTGATGCGTGTTTGTCCATGACCTGGGCAGATTATAGCCGCCACAAACGCAAGGCCAAGTTGCACTTCGGATTCGACTTAAACGGAGCCATCCCACGCAAGATTTTTCTATCCGATGGCAAGGCCGCCGAAAGACCCTTTGTGTCCTTGCTCTTGGAGAAAGGACAGACCGGCGTGATGGATCGCGGCTATCAAGAACATGCCCGCTTCGATGCGTGGATCAATGACGAAAAGCACTTCGTCGTACGCGTCAAGAAAAACATCCAATATCACATCCTTGAGCGATTGGCTTTTCAACCAAGAGCCTATCAACCACGAGGCGAGGCCACGATCTCCTTCTTTGCCAAGGTCTTATTGGGAGATGAGAACCATCAAATGACTCATCCGGTCTTTTTAGTCGGTTTTTCTGCCTGTGGCAAAACCTACTGGGTTGTCACAGACCGTGACGACTTGTCTGCCGAGGAAATTGCCTTCATCTATTCTTTGAGGTGGAAAATCGAAATCTTCTTTGCATGGTGGAAAAAATACCTCAAGGTCTATCATCTCATCTCGCGTAGTCCACACGGGGTCTTGATACAACTCCTTGCTGGGTTGATCACCTATCTCTTGCTGGTTATCTACTTCCATCAACGCTATGATGACAAACCTTGTGTGACCTATCTGAGACAACTCAGGTGGGATATACGACAGGAAGCCCACGCCAACCCCCCTATCCATATCCACATTTATGTCGTATGGTGCCTCCTGAGCCTTTGCTATCAGCATAAAGACCTTTGACTTTGATCAACAGCAATTTGCTAACCAGAAACTAATGTGTGTAGTGTAAAAATGTATCCAGACATATAGACGAAGCAGCCACTTCCAACTTTGCTGAGTATCAAACATGATAAAAACCTGCGCGATCATCTCATTCCTTATATGCGTCTTACCGACAGGTACTTGCACGGCCTACCAGCTTATTGGAACAGAAGCATTATCTAAAGAACTCGTCGCTCAACATTATACCATCAATCCCAATCTCGACGCTGTTATCGTGGTAGATAGAACATCTCCCACATTTGAATACCAGACCTACTACGGTGCTGGCTCAGCAGATGAAGCGGAAGGGAAACAAGGACGGCTACACTTCTTAGAGCATATCATGTCAGGTACAGGAAGTCATGAGTATGGGAAACTCAACCAAATCGTTAGCAAGAATGGGGGGTGGAAAAACGCCTCTACTTCTTATCATTATACGCGCTTCATACTCAGTTTTCCGAAGGATAAATTTGACCTCGCAGTTGAGATAGACTCGGATAGATATTACAACACAGTAATCAATGAGGAAGTCGTAGAAAAGGACAAGAAAATCATCCTGACAGAAAGAAGCCGCAGACTGGCAAGTCCAACACGCAGATCTGCGAATTATTTTTTTAGCTTAATCTATGAAAAGAAAAATTTTAATGGCCTTGGTGGGGAGGATTTTCTTAAACAACTCAAACCTGATAATTTGAAAGATTACTATGAGAATTTTCTGCGCTTGCAAAAGAGATTGATTGTTGTGATCGGCGATGTGGATGTCGAGCATGTCCTGACAAAACTGGATGAAGCTTATGGCAATGAGCAAATACCAGACAAGTTATCGAGTGAATTGCCCGCGCCTTACTACCCTAACTATGAAGTGCTCGGAAAAAGATTAAAACTCACTTCGAAAAGTTTCAGTCTTACCATATTCAGAAAGGGCTGGTACATACCCAATTTAGGACATCGCGACTATGCTGGCCTGCTCATTTTGGAGCGCGTTTTGGAGAAACCCTCAAATTCATTGAGGTCTTCTTTAGTTGATTCAGGGCTTGCAAAATCTTTCAGCGTGTCGCTTAACAGCTATAAAGGATTTGGCTTGATGAGTTGCTATGCAGAACTGCCCCATGATACGTCCAGAAATACGCTTCATGCCATGATCCAATCAGAATTAGAAAAACTGAAATCAATCTCCGAAACAGAACTCAATGCGGCTCGAAACCAGCAGTTGACCACACTGTATTCCACATTTTACAATCGCTCAAGTATGGCTTCTTCATTTGGGCAGGCATTCGCTCACGCCAACAATCCCCTCTTATATCCCAAATTGATAAAAAACCTCAAATCCATTCGTAGAGAAGATATCCCGCGCATCATTGATCAATACTTGAGAGATGACAATTCGATAACCCATTCCTTAACCATGCCCGAAACGAAAAAATCCCCTCCGCGAACCCCCTTAGCCTATGGAATTATAGTATTGGCATGCGTAGGTCTTCTAACACTGTTGGGATGTCTTGTTGCATTGTTGGTATGGGGTGGAAAAAAAATGCATCGGAAGTTCTCTCGAAAGGCTAATGAATATGTTTCTGAAAGTGATGCTTAACGCTGCCCTGTGTTACGTGGTTGGCGTCTTGCCCGCTTATGCAGAAATTTCCAACCATCATATTTTTTATTCCAACGACAAACGCGCCCCGTTGACAAAAATTGAGACTGTCTTCCTCGGTGCGGGAAGCAAACAGGAACCACCTTCTCAGATTGGGCTTGCAGTAACAGTCTCAAAATTGATTCAGGAAGCTGCCAAAAAGCATGGGCACATGGATCAACTGGAAGCATTAGGTACCCGTCTAAATGTCTCTACCCAGACCCTTTACCATACAATATCTATTTATGGTCTATCTGAGAACTGCGCTGAGTCCATAGAAATAGTTCGCAATCTCATATATAATCTCGAATTTTCTGAGTCTGACTTGCGATACGTGAAAAAACTGATGGTTACTGATTACCAGAATTATCTCAGGAGAACCCCCCTTCCGCTTATGAGAAATTTTGCAGTTGCACAAACAAAAGGCATCAAGAAACTCAAGTCCTTAAAAACGCTGATGAATCTCTCGCTTAAGGACATCACGCAATATTATGATCGACTACTGAAAACAGACGTGGTGTTTTTTAAGGTGATTTCAGATCTCGATTCCACTGAGGTTACTAAGTTGCTTAGTCCAATTATAGAGACACGGCAGGCGGGCCTGCTTGCGTCTGCCTCAGGTAGGCAGGCAAGCGGGTTTGTGCATTCACTGAAATTTCCAACAACGGATTATAACATTGGTTCTTCGGCTTTTGTCTTTAATTCAAATGTAAAGAGTGTGTTCTGCTCTTGGTTAATCCCCTGTGGTAGTGTTGGTGAAGAAACCTATATTACCACACTCGTATCAGATGCACTTCTGGATGATGCCCAAGGTCTGATTCATCGGTATTTCAGACAAAAATTGGGATTGGTCTATGGCCCTTCTTGTCAGATACGATGGTCAGAAGGCATCAGATATCTTAATATTTATGCTGATCCCCAGCTTCATAACAGCGAAGAATTGATCTTAAAAATGTCCGATTTCATCCGAGGACTTTCCGATAACCCTCGTTTTTGGGAGGCACTAAAAGAAAGACGTGAGATTCTCAAAGTTTCTTATGTCCATAACCTGACACCCCAACGAAGTCTTGACCGTGAGGTAAATAAAGCCATTTACAACAGACCACACCGAAAAGGCGGTTATGATGCAGTCACTGATGCTGAGGTGCGAGCTTTTCTCGAAAAGTTCTTTGTGCCAGAAAATATGATCATGATCTTTGTCGGACCACAGGATCACATCACAGACATTCTGAATAAACACTTGCCTGAAGTTGATATTCGCGTTCACGGCGTCAAAGAATTGATTGAATAGATAAGATAAAAGCAACCCCAAAAAAGCAACCACCGATAACCACCGATGAACAGGGATGAAAACCCGTAGATCAGAGAACGTAGCATCTCCATGTGCCAGAGGCAGATAGGATAATGGAGTAGAGAAAAGGCAAGGTCAACTACAGCGCAGGCGCGGCACTGGATTACTGGCGTTGTGCTGCGCGTGACATTGCTCCAGTGCAAGCTCTACAATGCAGCGCAGTGAGTATGAGCAGGATGCAAAACCGTAGGGCAGAGGACGTAGCAATAACCACTAACATGAGGAACCGACCGTGGAAGCGTTTATTATTTTGACCATTCTCATTATCGTATTCCTGGGAATTGGTGGTAGATTGGCAAAGAATTTCTTTGGCTACTCCTGTGAGGAGTGTGGATCCAAAATACAGCCTTATGAAAAATTGCCCGATGATGATAAGGCCGATATTCTGGAATACTTCAGGCGGTTTGAGGACCGCGAGCCAGGCGTGGAGGGCATTTTCGCTTGTAACAATTGCCTGATTGTGTACGATGATTTTTCGGGCGAAAAACGAACGATGGATGGTGACGAAAGATCTTTGCAAGGTGTGCAACTCTTCAGGTGTATGGTATATAGGCTCCGTAGTGTCTCCTAATGAATTGGCGAAATTCCAGGAACGAAATAAAAACCTGATTGAACAAGTTGAGTGCCTGCGATGCCAAAGAAAACCGGCAGGGTTTTGGGACTGTATTCCATGCGACACAGAGTTCAAGATAACGGCTTGCCGCCGTTGCTATTCCATTTATACCTGGATGCCTTTTAGCAGAAGTCGATACAGATTTCATGTCCTGCTTTCGGACAATGAAATAATCAAGGACTCACCCGACTCAAAGTGGGGTGTATTTGAAGCTGAGTAAACGATTATATGCAAAACGGGTCGAAACAAAAAGGATCAGAACGGGCGGGCACAGGAGCCTGCCCCGTAGTGCTTTTATACGGGGGCACCGCCTCTACGTATCGCATATATTCCTTTCATACATAACCCCAGGCATTTGTTGCATTTGAGAATATGATGAAACCAACCGATCTATATGCCTCTCTGAGACCTCATGCAGAGGAAATGCAGGCCAATCTCGGAGAGGTCTTGTTTTATGAAGGCGATAGGGGCGATTGCTTTTATTATGTCGTATCTGGGCAACTCAGGGTCTTAACGAGAGACAGCAATGACCAGATGCAAACCCTAAGCTATCTCTTTCCCGGCGACCATTGCGGAGAAGGCGCGTTGCTCACGGGCAAACCGCGCAGGGCAACGGTTCGGGCGGTTGAACCCTCAACCGTGCTGAAAATTTCTCAGAGCAACTTTCGTGCCCTCGTATCAGAGTATCGAGAACTGAAATATTACCTGCTTGATCAGGTGCGAGACATCGCCTATCGGGACTTCACAAAATTCATAGAACTGGACACTGTAAACCTCCATGAAGCCATGCAGCTTTTCTTTCAATGTCTGGAGCGAAAGGTTATTGCAGCAGGGGAAAAAGCAGTATGGAGGGATGAAGAAGCAAAAAGGCTCTATCTCATTGGGCGCGGAACCTTGCGATTGAAAGAGGCGGACCAACCCGCCAAAAGATTAAAGCCGGGTGAGTTTTTTGGCGGCACAGATGATCAGCTCATTATTGAAACTGAAACAGAAGTGGTGCTTTACATCCTTTCGCACATCGACCTTGTTAGCGTGCTTGAAAGAGCACCCCAACTCATTCGGGTTTTCGAGAAAACTGCCCAGGATGAACAAGAAGAGCCGCTCGAAACATTGCCGCAAAATGGTCGAATTAAAACGATAGAGATCGAGCCTGAAAATAGCATCTCGGATCAAAGTCCTCGAAAACTGCGCAACTACATCACATTTCCCTATATCAAGCAACACGATGAGACCGATTGCGGCGCGGCCTGTCTCGGCATGATCTGTCAATATTACGGGCGATCCATTGGATTAAATCGCCTGCGAGACATGGCCAATGTCTCGCGGGAAGGCACATCCTTATCCGCACTTGCCGAAGCCGCTGAAAACCTGGGCTTTCTAACGCGCGGCGTGCGGATAGGATACAGTGAAATCGGAGAAAGAGACCTGCCCCTCATTGCGCACTGGGAAGGCTATCACTTTGTCGTCCTGTATCGGATCAATTCAAAATACGCCTGGATAGCAGACCCCGCGCTCGGGCGCAGAAAAATTTCCCGCAAAGAATTTGAAGACAAGTGGTCCAAACTCGCCTTAATACTCGAATATACCGACAAGGTCTCGAGATATAGGGGGAGAAAATCATCGTTCAGGCGGTTTTTCCCGCTCGCCCGCCCATATCTCGGTATTCTCACCGAAATTACGATGGCCTCCCTTGTGCTGAATATCTTTGGCCTTGCCTCACCCCTGTTCACCCAGATGATCCTCGATCAAGTCCTCGTTCACCAGGATACCGGTCTGCTCAATCTCCTGCTCATGGGCATGATCATCATCGCCTTATTTCGGATAGCCACATCATCACTGCGCAACTACCTGATTGGATATGTGGGTGCGCGCATCAGCATCTCGATGTTATCGCATATCTACCATCATCTTCTCCGTTTGCCCATGCGGTTTTTCGCCCTGCGCAGAACCGGTGACATCATGACGCGATTTCGAGAGAGCCAGTACTTGAGGAGCTTGTTGACAGAAACGGCTATTTCAGCCGTCTTAGATGCGGTCATGATCTTTGTCTATCTGGGCCTGATGTTCTATTACCACACCACTTTGACACTTTGGGTTCTGGCATTCATACCATTTAGCATTGTCCTGACCTTAATCTACACCCCAATCCTCAAGTCCATCAACCAGCGCTCTTTTCTCGCCCGCTCGGAATGGTCATCTGTGCTCATCGATTCCCTGCGCGGGATTGAGGTCATAAAAACCCTCGCAGTCGAAAAATCCACGCGATGGTTGTGGGAAGAACGCTTGACTCAGGAGATAAAAATCGGTTTTACCGCGATTAAGACAAATATGCTATTTGGGTCTTTGGGACAGTTGAACAGTGTTGTGGGCAGCACGGTCGTGCTCTGGTATGGCGCGAATCTGGTCATTCAGGGCGACTTATCGGTCGGTCAGCTTATCGCTTTCAATATGCTCAGCGGCAGTGTGTTGGGACCGATTATGGGATTGATCAACCTGTGGCCGCAGATTCAACTGGCAAAATTGGGGCTGGACCGCTTAAACGATATCTACGATATGCGAACCGAGTCATCGCGCAATCGCAACTATTCGGTTCAACTCACAGACGTAGAGGGACATATCGCATTTGACAAGGTGTTCTTTCGGTATGGATCGGGATCGACAGAGCCTTATGTCTTAAGCGATATAAATTTGGACATAAGGCCCGGTCAGAAAGTAGCCATAGTTGGCCGCAGCGGTGCTGGCAAAACAACGCTGGTAAAACTCATACCCCGGCTATTTGATCCCACAGAGGGATCCGTCACCCTCGATGATACAGACCTGCGCGAATTTGATCCCGGATGGCTGCGGCGTCAGGTGGGGATGGTTTTGCAAGAACCCGTCATGTTCAATGCCACCATCGCCGAAAATATCGCCATCGGGGTCAAAGACGTCGATATGGACCGTTTGATGGAAGTCTCCAAACTCGCTTATGCCCACGACTTTATCAAAGACCTGCCAATGGGATATGAAACCAAAATTCGGGAACAGGGCGTGGGACTTTCCGGCGGTCAGCGGCAACGCCTGTCCATTGCCCGGGCACTATATGGCGACCCCAAAATCCTCATCTTTGACGAAGCCACAAATGCCCTGGATACAGAGTCCGAGCGGGCGATTCAGGAGGGATTGGACACCATGCTGGAAGGTAAGACCGCATTTATCATCGCCCACCGGGTGAGCACAGTCAAAGATGCGGATTTAATCCTTGTACTGGATGACGGGAATATCGTCGAACAGGGAACGCACGATACGCTCATCGCAGAACGCGGGCTTTATTATAATCTATCGGGACAACAATTACAGGTCGTATAAACTCGCACAGCGCGTAAGTCCGTATCGCAGCAGACATCCATTATACATCCAAACTATGAAGGCCACCTTCTTTCGTGCAATCCCCACAAACGATTCGCGCTGTGCAAGCCCCCCGCAGGGGCGCCCTTTTTTTTCTTCATTTTTTTGGGCGCGCAAAAAAATGAAGTCGCCGAAGGCATAAAAGAAAAATATTAAAAAAACTCTATACGTCGTTGTACCACAACACAAGAATTATGCACACTCCTCATTTAATATCAGTTATGGAGTTTCAATGGCTGAAGCTCAAGTTGAAAAACCACGGGAAGAACCGCTTGAACACGAAACTGACCTGGCCGAAAGCACCATCGAGTTTTTAGGGTCATTGCACCCCTTTTTCAGCCGCGCACTTATTTATGTCTTACTGCTTTTTATTGCCATCTCCATAGCATGGGCCTGGTACGGTCAGGTCGATATTGTCGCAACGGCCCCATTCCGTCTGGTCCCATTGGGAAAAGTTCAGAACATCCAGGCACCGCGTTCTGGTGAAATCCAGGAAATCGCTATTCATTCGGGAGATCATATTGCCGAAGGACAGATATTATTCAGACTTCGCTCGCAAGAAACCCTCAAAGAGTTCTACGAATTGGAACAAGCAGAGATCGCTTTCAAACAAGCTGAATTTGATTTACAACAAACCCTACCGCAAAAAAGAATTTTGGCAAAGGAGACCATTTCTGCGCTTGAACATCGCGTTCGCGTCATGCAAACCGCGATGGAGACCTATAGGGAAGCACTTGAAAATCACACAGAAACGCAGAACACAACTTCCCAGCCCCCAGACATTGAGATCGAAATACAATTCCGCTCCGCAGAAGTAGAACATTTGAAACAGCGATATGAGCAAAACCAAAAATTGTACGAAAAAAAACTCATCAGCCTTGCGGCCCTCAATGAAGCCAAAGTTCGCTATCTGAGCGCATTGGCAGAACTGCCCGCGCGGATGGCAGAGATCAATCGCTATGAGGTTTCCCTAAAGGACTTAAAACGCCAAATTCTCGAAGAACGACTCGAAATCGAACGCACCGGGGCAAATTTCCAAAATGCTTATGACATTGCAGCAATCAGACTCAAACGGGCGAAACAAGCGGTTAACCGATCCGTTGATGCGGACATCGATTTGATTCTTGCACCCGGATCGGGAATCGTCACACAAGTTCTGGTCAATACACCCGGTCAAGTGGTTAATAAAGGCCAGACACTGGTAACCATCGCACCGGCCTCGACACCGATTGTAGCCGAAGCCCTGATCTTGAACAAAGATGTGGGTCTGCTGTCATCTGGACAAAAGGTAAAGCTCAAATTTGAAGCGTTTCCCTTTCAGGACTACGGCATCCAGCACGGCTATTTGAGACAGATTTCACCTGATGCAATGGGCGATGAGGGTACGGGAACCGTGTTTAGAGGCATCATTGATCTGGAGAACACCACCATTTTTGTACACGGTGAGGAAAAAGCATTCATGCTCGGCATGAAGGGCACGGCGGAAATCATAACAGATCGCCAGTCCATTTTGATGCTCGCACTCAATCCACTGCGGCAATTGCGCGAAATGGCCGCGCTTTCGCCAGAGGAGTAGATGGCTGATTTAATTGATCCCGTCATCATTCAAATTGACGAGACGCAAATTCGTTTATCCCATATCGTGAAATCCATGCGGGCGACCGGCAAGGATACATTGCACGATTTCTTCACGCAACGCGGTCTGGTTTTTCAAATTGCCCAACGAGAAAAAATTGAAATTTCTCGTGATGAACTGCAAAAGAGGATGGATCAATGGCGGTACAAAAACAGATTGGAAAGTGTTGAGGATACGGAGAACTATTTATCGCAACGCAATATCTCTTTTGCCGATATGGCACGGGAAATTGAATATCAGATGCTCCAGGAGCGGTTAAAAGCGCAAATCACCACTGAACAGATTCAAGCTCATTTTGCAAGCCAGAAACTGGCGTCTGAACGTCGGGAAATATGCTGGATTCTGGTTAATGAACGGGATATTGCCGAAGAGATTGCCATGCAAATCAGGGACGGAGGGCGAGATTTTCACACTCTGGCGCGTCAATATTCGCTCGATAAACAAACGCGTCCTGTTAGTGGGTATCTCGGCCGTCTTGGGCGACGAGACTTTCCCAATGACGTTGCACCCCTATTATTTGCCGCTGAGGTAGGTGGGGTGATTGGCCCCATCAAAGTGGAGAAGGGTTACGCGCTGTACTATATTCAACGCCACTGCCCCGCTGTACTCGATGAAACTACAAAAGCACGTTGTGTGCGGGAACTCTATCAACTTCGTTTAAGACGTGAAGCAAAGCGCAGTCATATATCGTATCCATTCCTGGATTCGATATGCACAGAGGAACCGCTTCGCAAAGAGGATGTGATTGCCCGGGATGATAGAGATGTTTAATCACAAATATCCCAACGCTCTGAGTCGATCTTCAAGGGCCTTTTTTTCGTCTTCTGTATATACCTCGTTGTCCGTGTGTGCAGGCTGTGCATCTGATGGTGCATGCGTTGAGGGCGCGTTGACTATTGCCTGGCCTTGCATGTCGGTGGGGATGGGTATATCCAGGAGGCCGAGTATGGTCGGTGCGATGTCGCGTATTTCCAGATTGTATCTTTCGCCTGTGTGCGTGCCGTCTTTGAGGATAAAGATACCTTGTTGGGCGTGGTTGGCATCGTCTGGTCCGGTGTCGTTTTCAAGGGTGTGGATGGCGCGATGGCCTATCGTGCCAACAGAGCGCCAGTGCAGATCGCCAAAATAGACGATCAGATCGGGGGGAATATTGTTGATGGTGCTGTAAATATCCTCCGGTTTGAAGACCTGAGTCGGCAGGGGATTGCCTTTGTCATCGGGAATGTCCATGATTTTTTTCGAGAGTTCATCGCGTAAGACATGGTATTGTTCGGGTGGTACAATGCCTTTCGGTTCTCGCCCGGCAATATTGAGAAAGATGCGCGCGTAATAGCCACCCGCACCCCAGGCTGTGGTTTTTGCCCAGTCGATTTCGAGATCCTCATAAGCCATGGGCTTGTGGGGATATTTTTTTAGTACCAAATACCCTTCGCGGATCAACCATTCGTTGATGCAGATACCGCCATCAATGCGCTTGGCACCGTGGTCTGAGACGAGAAGGATGGCTGTGTCTTTACCAGTTAGAGCAATTAGGGATGCGATTTCACCATCGAGATACCGGTAATAGTCGCGGATGGCGTTCACAAATTCGGAATTGGGGTCGTGTTTTCGGTGGATTTGATCCAGAAATCGCCAGAATCCGTGGTGGATGCGATCTGTGCCCATTTCCACATGCATGCAAAAATCCCATTCACGGGTTTGCATGAGATGCCGGGTCACGCGAAATCGCTTTTCGGTCATGGCGTAAATTTCGCGGAGCAAGCGCGCTTTGTCATCTGTGCGAAAATCGCGTACATCGATAATGTAGCCATCGGATACGCGCTCAATTTCGGCTTTTAGACTGTCGGGATAGGTATAAGAACTGTTGTTGCTCGGTGTGAGAAAAGAGGCGATCAGACAGCCGTTGACTGGCTGGGGGGGATAGGTTTGGGGCACGCCAACGAGGATTACTTTTTTGCCCGCAGCAGAAATGATGTCCCAAACGGTATCGTCATGTACGAGAGTTGAGTTGGCGATAGACAGACGGTTGTAGGAATAATCGGCGCGGTTGCGAAGCCCGTAAAATCCCAGTGTGCCGGGGTCTTTGCCCGTTACCATACTCATCCAGGCGGGAATGGTGATGGGCGGAATGGTGCTTTTGAGGTTGCCGTAAACTCCGGTCTGGATCAGGTTGCTGATGGTGGGCATGTCATCTCGAAATCGCTGAAAGATCAAATCGGGCGACGCGCAATCCAGACCTATGACGAGTATTTTCATAATTCTTTTCACTTTATCGATATACAATCAACTTGTCTTTAACCCGCGTCTGCGATTCGCCATTGTCTGCTGTCAAGATGTACAGATACGTGTTGTTGCTCAGCACATGTCCGTCGGCGTCTCGTCCATCCCAAAAAATCTGGTTGTATCCCGCGCGTGCAAATGGCTCTTCAATTACCTCAACGAGCCGCCCGGCAAGGGTGTAAATCCGCACGGTGACTTCTGAAGGACGCGATAAGATGAATGTAAAATGACCCGTATCGGATACGGGATTGGGCGCGACCAGTGCGTTTTCTATCGCCAATATTGAAGAGACCTGAAACGACATCGCAATTTTTGCAGGACCATTTCCCAGTCTGTCAGAGGCTTCGGCATTGAGTGTATAACGACCATCGACAAGCGCGTTTGGGGTATAGACAAATGACAGTGTCATGGGGGTAACAGCGCGGTCTTTTATTTTTTCCGACTCATAATGATTCTCCTGTCCTTCGTCCGTTCCCGAAAGCGATAGGCGAATGCTGGACAAATCAATACCGGCTGTATCGCGCATGGAAATGCGAAATGTCGGTTGGGAGGGCAAATAATCTTCTGGTCGAACTTCGCCGAGAGCATCCAGTGCCGCGATTTCAATTGTTGGCACATCGCGGTCAGAACTGGGCGCAATCCGCACTGGCTCTGTAAGCGCTACCTCACGGCCGGGAAAAATCGACTGCCTCTGAAAATTTTCCAAACGAGCCGTTACCATGTGTTGCCCGGCCCATTGCGCGGTTTGCCACGTCAGGCGCAGGGGTATGATCCGTCCGAGCGGGCTATCTTCGGGTACAGCCACGCGTCCTATCAGACGCCCCAATGCGGGAGAGCCGCTATAAAAGGCGACAGATGTGCCCAGAGCAAGGTCTAATGGACCTCGGTTTTGCACGTCGAGATGGAGGTGCACGGGTTGCAATTCCGTTATTTCAAAAGGTTCTGCCCGCAAATTGCTCAGGCCAATATCCGAAATCGGTTGATATGTTGTGGTCCAGGTTTGCAGGCCAGGAGATGGATTTAATCCCTCTCCGTACAATCTGATCTGAATTTTTAGTCGCGGGACGGCTATACCGTCCAAATTTTGTGTTCCGGATGGCAAATTTTGCCATTGTGCCAATGGTGCAAAAGTATTGTTATCGATCTCGCCGAGTAAATTTACTTCGGCTTTGCCCGTGCCCGATAAAGCTGTCGTTACCGTATGCCAGGCACTCGCTGGTCCAATTGGTTCAGATGTTAAGGTGCCAAACTCGGGCAAGCTCTGTCCCGGATACCGATATACCATGCCCCCGCGCAATTGCCCCAACCACACCACGTTGTTCACCCAGTCAAATTGTCCTCCCAAAATATCTGTTCGCGCCTGATCGCTTTCATATTCTTCGACGAATGCCCCGGTATGTGCATCTACCACGCGCACGCGATGTGTCAATCCCGTGCCAAATTCGATTAAGTAGATAAACCGCCCGTCGGCAATCGCGCCATCTGTAATTAGATATCCAAATCCCGTTTCTGTTGGCTGAACGGTAAATTGCCGCACGACGCGCCATGCATTTGCCGGGTCAAAGACGCGCACGGTCCATCCGCTGCGCCGTATGCCATTGACACCTGAGGATACGTTGTATATAAACTCGCCGTCAGAGGTAATTAAAGCATGGGCGTCAAAGGGCAATCCGCGGAACAAATCCAGCAAGCGGTCGGGCACTTCAACGGTATCGACCCGCCCAGTGATGGGAGAAATGCGCAATACAGAGCGCGCTGTGCGGTGTTCGGCATAGATAAACCCATCGCTGTGAAATGTCGCAGAAATGCCCGGAACAGGTGTCTCGGTCACGATTCCGTAATTTTGACCCGCCACCGTGCCATTGAACCCCGTGCCAATGCGCGCGAATAGATCGCTGCCGGGATACTGGCGCTGGCCTTGCGGTGTATAGAATCGCTTCACATACAGGTATGTTCCGTCCGTACACAAAACGGCTGTGCCCGCCACCCCTTCGCTCAAAAAAGAAGCTTCAGCCGCATTGAATCGAATCGGCGGTGGAGACATAGTGCGCCCTACAGAACCGTCATCAGACAGCACGAGATCTTCGCCTGTGCCGCGCGATAATGCAATAGCACCGTCTTGTTGCCACACCACCTGCCGCTCGGGTACAGAGGATGCCACCACAAAATGTCGCACATCGGACCAGGGTCCTATTGTCTGTCCATCGGATAGTCGGGCGCGCCAAAAATAAGACCCCCCGCGCAAACCCGTCGGTCGCCATAAAATGAAGCCTTCGACGGCGGCCACGCTGCCCGAGTGCATTGCATCTTGGAAATCGCCAGATGTACTCAGCTCAAATTCGCCCGTTAGGTGGAATTGATCTTCCCCAGACCGCACGCCTAATATCACCTGGGCATTTGCAACGGTCTGACTCGGCAATGGCAAGAACGGCACAGCCGACAATGCACCTAAGACATCGATTTCTACCGCTGTCCGATTATTTGTTTCATCGCCTTCTGCAATCGCATTGGCTGGGTCGGCTATCGCTTCTAAGATATGGCGTCCGGCGCGATCCTTGAGACGCCAGAGTACTGTCACACTGTCGCGTGTTCCAAAAGGCGGCAAGGCTGCCATGAATAGGGTATCGATCGCGGCGGAATCCAGGTTGCGATCAATCAGGATGATATCCACGCTGCGATCGGGCAAAGTACCCCAATTATCTATGCGTAGCGTTACCCGAACCGAATCTCCCGTGGTCAGTTCGCCTTGCTGGTCTAACTGCAACGCCGCATCGCCAAGTACAAAATCCGGGCTTTGCGGTACTGCGATTTGTTGTGCGGGATCGCCGATCAAATTCATTCCCACCAGTCCGAGTTCACTCGAAGGGAGAACCGCGAGTTCGGTCATTTTGCCCAGTGCAAGACTTTGCCCGAAAGCCAGTACACCATTTTCAAATATATGTCGAAATAGCGCGGTGTTGAGTTGGTTGTTAATGCGGATAAAAGAGAGAGAAGACGAGGAAATATATGCTATTGCGCCGCCATCGGGTTTATTGGTCATTTCTTCGGCGAGACTAATGATGCGCGGATCCCAATACAAACCATTGAGACACGACATCCCGATAAACAGGGGCAGGCGTTCAGCATTTTGAATTTGGCTCATGTAATTGAACGCCCCTTGCTGAAATGTTCCGGCGAAGAATTTGGACATCGATGAAGCACTGCCATGTCCCATAAAATTTACAATTAGACGCCCCTCATTGATCTGTCGAATAACTTCGCGGGATGAGGCATTGGGTTCGGGCGGCGTATCTGCGTCGTGATATACCTTGAAATTCTCCAGCCCGATAGCGTGTGTAATTGTTGCCAGTATATCGCTCGGAGCGGCAAATTTAGACGGGTCCTGTGCATCCCAATTTGCCATTAGTGTGATGCGGTTGCGCCATTGCGCCGACGGCGTTTCGTCATAAGCGATCACTTTTTGTACAACTGTATTGGCCTGCGATGCGCGGCGTACGGAAAACCGCCCCACAAATACATCCATAAACAAATCATCATCCACTCGCCCAAAAAACTCATCGGTAAATGCCAGACCGCGGTTGGGAGATTGAAAGGGCATACCCGGTACGAGGTTGTGACGCGCAATACGAGTTTGCCCAAACAAATTGCGATAATCAAAGCTGAATTCCCCGAGCAACAATACGTACACGGGGCGTTGCGTCCAGGTGTGAAATCCGTATTGTACAAAACGGCGAATGGCCTCGGCATCGACTTGTCCAAAGGAAAACTCGTCATATACATCGGCCACATTGACCGCAAGTGTCGATAACCCCTGCCCTTGCCGATGCGCGGCCAAACGCTCGGCTGCATCCATAAAATCTGTACCTGCAATAATCACGTACTCTGCGCCAGAGAATCCGCGCAAATCATAAGGTATATCGGGTTCTGCGAGTTTGGGTGTTTTTATTGCTGTTTCATCCACCGCGACAAAATCGCCACTTTCGGCAATCTCAAATCTAATCCCCTCGTCACCCCGCACCGTGGTGACAATCTTGTTTTTGTCCAAATTCAAGACTCTAATCCGATCGTGTTCAAAATTGGCAATTGAGATCGCGCGCGGCGAAAGCACAATGCCCGGATTAAAACGCAGCATGCCATCTATGGCCTCAAAACGCCGCAGATAGGTAATCTCCACCCAGTTGAAATATACGTGGTCGATATAAGGAATCGGATCGAATGGAAACGAGGGATCGCCAGGCGTTCGCAACGCGATATATGTGGTATCTGACAATGCCGATACAGGTACTATGCCTGTCGCTATATGGGCGTCCTGTCCATCCCAGCGCGCTTCTGTGATGATCGGACCATCCTGAATTTGTATGATAGCGTAGTGATCGGGGTTTATGTCCTGGTTCAGGGTCAACGAATGCATGCCCAGACGAATTTGTGCGTTGCCACCTGCTTCGCGCGCCAGCCCCGGCAAAGGTACGGGCATTACGACATCTGTGGGCATATCGCCCGGGCGCGACGGAGATGCGGTGCGTTGCCAGAACCAGTGGTCGCGGTTGGCATTTCGCGCATGTCCCAGGGCTTCATAGGTCGAATCGATTTCAACGTGTTTGCGCGACCAAAAATGCGTCGTGACCTCGTTAGTAGATGCGTCCTCAGCCCGTGTATATCGCAAGCCGGATTCTCGACCTATACGCAGGAAATAGACGCGTTCTGTGCCGTACTCACTTTCAAAATCTCGATCTGGCGCACGCCGAAATGCGCCCCAAAACAGCACTCCATCGCCTCCATCTTCAATGAGTAGCGGGATTTCTTTTCCGTCTAAAAATACCTGCAACCGATCCAGATCTCCCGGTGCCAACACAATGCCGGATTCGGAAAACCAGCGCGCATTCAATCGGTAGAGGCCATCTTCAAAAATTCTGATCTTGTAATACGTGGCTGTGGGATCGTACCAATCCTGTACGCGTTTTGTCGCGCGAATGCGCCGTCCGCGCCAGAAGCGTGCCTGTTCGGGATTGAGCAATCCCTTTTGATAGAGGGGATCAAAACCGTCCCTGTCTCTCAAAAGCCGAATAGGTGACGGCGTTGTACCGGCGATAAATAACACGCGCACGCGCAACTGTCGTGCAATCCGAAGTCTGTGCTGAACGGGGTCGTACTGCACTGGACGCAAAGACAGAATCGCGATTTGTTGATCGCGCAAGATGCCCGTGTGCGCCACAACGGCTTCTGCACCGGGATAAAATCCCGGCGTGTTGTAAATTATCTCATCCCTCAGATAAACCGACCTCGAAAATGGATGTTGTTCAGATCCCAACAACTGTGTCTGTGGCACGGGCATCAAGTCCAAACCTTCGATTTCTTCATAGTCTGCATTGAGCACTTGAACAACTGCGCGAGAGCCATAAGGCATGCCCAGTGTTGCACCGCGCACAGGTACAGCAGGTGCTCCCGGCTGGTGTAACCACATCCATCCCGGCACGTCTATGCGATCATAAGGCGATCCTGAGGTGATAGCTATATCGGATGCATCCACCACAACTTCCACCCAGTTTTCACCCGTTGCCACCACGCGCACGTCTCCCGCGTGTGCGATGCTTGTTGAGATTAGCAAAGTGAGTGCGGGGATGCAATGCCAGAAAGTTTTCATGATCGTACCTTTTTTACGGCCACAATTTTTCAAACTCACCCTTGTTGTAAATTATCACGCGATCCTCCGGTTGCATATTCAGCGCGACCGAGAGGGAATCGGTTGTGTAGGCTGTTACACGCCCCCAAGTTTGATCAATTGAAAAAGGCGGTGTTTGTCCCCGTCCCTTGCTGTGAAACGAAAAGAAGCCGCCTTTTTTAATCGCCAGATCAAAACCCGTATTTGTCCTGTGAATGCGACACGCAAAATTATCTGTCAACCAGACGTGATTCACCATTGCGATTTCCGCTTGCAACGGTTGGGGTGAGCGCATGGCAAGTGCATTTTTGAGTGCATAAGCAAATAGCGGTTTGCCGCTGAACGCTCCGGGGGGTGTCCACGCCGAGGGCACGTTGCAGACGAATAACGTGCCGGTGGTTGTCTGGGCATGGGGCATCAAATTGGCAATCGCATTTTCGCTCATTTGCGATGCATCGCGCCAGAAAAAGCCTTCGCGTCCGATCACCATTCCGTAATACAGGATTAGAACGGCAAATAGAAAGCAGAGAATTGGCTGTTTTTTATTTAGCCAGATCGTAGAGATACCCAGACAAAAGAAGGCGGAGGGCAAATACAAATACCAGTTGTGCAAATGCCCCAATGCCGGGGCGAGACTCGCGCCGAGGAGGAAGATCAAGAATAGGGCAAACGGGCAACCTTTGTGCAAGATGCCGCGACCATGTTGATAAATAAAAATCCCAGCACTTCCGACCACCAGCGCAATGCCCAACCACCAGATATCACTCATCCCAAATTTTGCCACTGCTTTCACACCATCGCGTGTCCAATTTAGAATTGATACGCGAGGTGTCCCCCCCAAGGCGCTGTCCAGCACGAGCCATCGGATGCCAAAATACGCCAGCAATACGATGCAGACAACCGTCAATCCGCGCCGCGCCTGTGCTGTTTTCCACGCTTTGCAATACGCGACCAGTGCCGCGAGCGCGATGGGCAGGGAAACGGCCATTTCTTTGGACAAAAAAGCGAGCGCACTACAAACGGCAAGCCCCAATAGCGTGCCGGTAGAACCGCGTTGCAGGTATTTCAAAAATAAAATCAGCGTGCTTAGATAAAACAACGTACATAGCAGATCTGTGCGCCCGACGATCCAGAAAACGGAATCGGTGTGAATGGGGAGCACAAAAAACAAAAGCGCGGCGCCCCAGGCCACCGCGCGGTCTGTGGAGAGGCATCGCGCAAACAAGAAAACGAGATACGCGCATCCGGCGTGAATCAAGATATTGTGGATGTGATAAATAGCGGGCGCATAACCGCCGATTAAATAGTCCAGATAAAAGGATAAAACAACCGCCGGGCGATAATATCCACCTTGCCCAATTAGGCCCTCCCATCCCGTTGTCAAAGCAGAGATAACGCCTTTGGACGCCAACTTGAGATGGCCCCAATCATCATCTAATAATGAGATGCCCGAAGCGATCCACGCCAGTATTGCAAAGGCCGCGGCAGCGCATAGTTTCAAAAATGTGAGACCTTTTGACATAAAAAAACGGCTCTGGTCTTTACACGAGTTAGATGCAAGCGTCTTGATGCTTACCTGGTGCTCTGCATTTGGACGACCACATACCAATCGCGGCCAAAATCGCGAATTTCGTAGCATCCGGCAAAGCCGCTTGTAATTAGCGCGTCTTCAACATCTCGTTTGCTGTATAACCATAGCGGACATCTTCGCAGGCGGTATCGGATCTGCCGCTGCCACGCCAAAAAACCGCCCGATTTTGGAAAACTCGCGTAAAACTCGCTGGTTACTTCTGCGGCCAATTTCTTCAAAATTGGTACGGGATCTTCAATATAATCAAAAAATCCCATCAGACACGCCGCGTCAAATACCCGATCAAAATGAACAGACAGATAATCGCCTAAAACGAGGTCTGCGGTCACATTGAGCGTGTCGATATTGTTCTGTGCGATTTTTAGCATTTCCTCTGCAATATCTACCCCTACGGCTTCTTTTCCTTGAAGTGCAAACGCAGCCGTGTACCGTCCCGGGCCACACCCGATATCTAAGACAGAATGAATTGCTGGTTTTTCCGTTTGCCGAAGCGTTTCCTCAAAACGCCGCACCATCACCTGCCGAAATGCGCGATCTACGCATCTGCCGAGCGCGCTTCGATGTCCTGTATGCCCGTAGATCGTATCAAAATTTTTTGCATAAATATCAAAAAACTGCCCGACAGCCCGCGTCGATGAACTGCTGGCGCAGTCGTACTCCATTTTGCGCGATTTCATCTTTTGAGCCTTTGCCGATAAATGGTATCCAATTTTTGCACCATAACGCGGTGATCCCATCGATCAATCGCGTGCTGGTATGCGCGTTCTCCAAATGTGCGACACATCTGAGAATCTCCGATCAATTTTTCCAAATATTTCTCCATCGCCTCGATATCACCTTGTGGTACGACAAAACCCGAGTGTCCATGTGTTACAATCTCTCGTATGCCTTCGACTTCGAACGACACTGTGGGCACCCGCGCGAGGGATGCTTCCACAGCAACGCCGGACAAGCCCTCGCGCAAAGAGGATAGGACATGCACAGAGGCAATCGCATACGCAGGTGTAATATCCTGGAAAAATCCCGCGAAAATGACACGGTCTTCAACTCCCAACTCGGCGCAAAGTCGCTCACATGCTGCGCGCTCTGGTCCTTCCCCTACCAATAACAATCTGGCTCCGGGACATTGCAATCTGGCAAATGACTCAATCGTATAATGTTGTGCTTTGGCGGGTGAAAAACGGCCAATATTGACCAGTACGGGCGCGTCGTCAGGTATGCCTATCTCGCGTCGAAATGCGGCTTTTTTTACGTTGTTCAGACGCTGTTCAAACTCTACAACATCAATGCCGCTATAAACGATCTGATGGGGAATGCTGCGACCGATATTTTCCCGATGATAGTGCCGAATTGTGTCTCGACCAACGGCTATGATCAAATCGCAAGCCCATATCGTCATTTTTTCGAGTGCGATGTAGAACCGCCGTTTGATGTGGTTGACTGGATCGTTAAAAACCACACCGTGAAGCCCATAGATGATATGCTTGCAGCCGACCAATCGCGCGGCGAGGCGCCCGAGCAAACTCGCTTTGCTTTCATGGGTGTGAACCAGATCAAAACGCTCGCGGCGAATCAATTGCATGAACCACAGTAGCGCGCGAAAATCGCGCCAGGGTCTGATTTCCCGGTCTAAATATGGGCATATATGCGCGACAACTCCGTGTAGTTTTAACAGATCGTCCCGCTCGATTTGCTGTCCAACGGCCAGGTGAATCTCGTAATCCTTTTGCATGCCCTTCATCGAAAGATACACATTTCGGTCTGCGCCGCCACCGGGTGCAAGCCATGTCATGGTATGGAGTACTTTGGGACGTCGATTCATAACAAAAATTGGCGTTTACACTTCCCAATGGGCAATGCAAACGCCGTTTGTAAAAAAAGTAAAGCGGGCATCACGATTCGTAGTATTCAATAATGCGCCGCAATGTGGTATCCAAACTGATTTTGGGGTTATAACCCGTTAATTTTTTAATTTTGGTCAAATCGGGAACGCGATAATTGAGGTCTTCGTAAGAACCCTTTGCAAATGCCTTCTCATAAGGCACAAATTCAATGGGTGAGTCGCTTTCCGTTAGTGTTTTAATTTTTTCCGCGAGGCCCTTGATGCAAATTTCATTGGTCTCGTGATTGCCGCCCAGATTGAAAATTTCGCCCGGCGTTTGGTCGTGTTCCATCAATGCTGTCAATCCATCTAAAGCATCTTCTATATCGGTAAAACACCGCCGTTGCTCGCCGTCGTTATATACTGTAATAGGATGTCCCAACAATGCCTGCTTGATAAACCGGGGCACCACCATACCGTATTCTGGACTCTGCCGGGGACCAATCACATTGAAAAAACGCACCATGATTACGGGCAATTTTTTTTCTCTCCAATAAGCCAACCCAAGCATTTCACCGACGGCTTTAGAGGTTGAATAATTCCATCTCGCAACGGTTGTTGGTCCCAACAACCGATCATCGTCTTCCCTGAATGTCGCTTTGCCGTTTTTCTTTCCCGCAACCTCTGAAGTGGAAGCCAAAAGTACCCGTTTCTTCTTTTTGTTCGCCAATTCCAACAGGAGTTCGGTGCCTCGAATATTCGTGGTCAAAGACTGCAATGGGTGGTTGATGACGTAATTCACACCCACAGCCGCCGCGAGATGATAAATGACATCACTCCAATCGACTAAGGGCTTTAGCGTCTCAGGATCGAGCACTGTGCCCACTTTCAGTTGAAACCGCGGATTCCCTTCAAGGTGCCGCACATTGTCCAGATCTCCAGTTGAAAGATCGTCTAAAACATAAACTTCGTGGTCTCGCTTCAAGAGCCGTTCGGCCAGATGTGAGCCAATAAAACCCGCACCGCCCGTAACCAAAAACCTCATGTATTTATTCCTTTCCCATTGTCGAGCAGCGCATATCTTCCGACAAATACAATCCCCACTCTTTTACAACACGGTACACAATACCCCACCCAAAACATTTAAATATAAGGTCTCGAATGCTTAAAGGCAATCAGAAACCTAAAGTGAAATGTACCTCCCACAGATAGGTTCTGATGACCTCATTCATCTTTTCTCATTTGCAATGCTATTTCACGTAGCGGGCAAAAAGAGAAATCGGCCAATAATCGCCGCAATCGAGGCTCTGTTGCTTTCAAATTGGCATAGTGCGTCAAACGCGCCTTCCAGTAAAATGCGATCCGTGGGTGATCGGGATCGAGTTCCCACGGGTGTAGATAAAAGACCACAGCCCGCCGTTGTTTGCCCAAGGCCCTCATATTTGCGCGGCTCACAAAATAGGGAAATAGCCTGAAATACGCGCCTCCAGTTACAGGCAATCGCATTTTTCCCACCTGGCGCACAGACATTGGAATTTCGCAAATTGATCCTGAGGCGGTTTTTACAGTACGCGGAGCCAAATCAAAATCGGGAATTCCATAGCGCCAGTTATGCACTGGAAAAATACTCGAATCGCACTGAAATCCGAGTTCTGCCAAGATATCCAGGGCCCATAATGATCGCGCTGTAATGGAGAAATAGGCCGCGCGATAGGCTGTTACGGGTTGTGCCGTTACATTGGAGATCACAGCAGAAGCCCGCTGTGTTTCTTCTCGGAATCGCCTGGGCGTCATTTCATAGACGAGATCGTGAGACCAACCGTGGCATCCCAATTCGTGACCTTCATCGGCTATGCGGCGTATTAAGTCGGGATAATGCTGCGCCACTGGTCCCAGGATAAAGAATGTGCCGCGAACATCGTATTCTGCCATTATATCGAGCAAGCGATGGCAACTTCTCTCAAGGCGCGGCTCGCTTTGCGCGGATATTTGATTGGAGATCGGTATGCCCTGATACCAATCTTCGACATCTACTGTGAAAGCGTGTCGCATGGGTGTATGCTCCGCTGCAGAAGGGCCAGCAATTGTTCGCTGCTTTTTTCGAGTGCATAATGCGCGATCACACGGCCGCGGCTGGCAGCCCCCATGCGATTTCGCAGGGTTTTATTTTCGATCAATGTGCCCAAAAATTCGATCCACTCGCCGTCTGTCTCAGCCAAAAATCCGGTTTCTCCATGGGTGACGATTTCGCGGTTGATTTCGACTGGACTCGCCACTACGGGCAATCCGCAGGCCATGTATTGCAGTAATTTATACCCTCCTTTGCCCCGCGTAAAAGGATCGTCGGGTAGGGGCATCAAGCCAATGTCAAATGTCTGTAAATGACCAACTTCGGTTTCCAGTGCCCAGTCCATGCGCGCAATTTGCAGATCGGGTACATCAAAGTCACCCGCACCAATCAAGCGCAATTCCAAATTGAGATATTGTTGCGAGAGAACGGCCAATGGGTCTCGAATCAAGTCTAAATACCGCGTTGTCCACTGGCTACCAATCCATCCCAATGCGATTTTTTTGTCCGTCGATTTTTTTGCAGGGATATAACGCGCAGTATCAATAGGCCCTGTGATTTGTGAAACATAAGGACAATAACGGGCTGCAAATTCAGCGGTGTAGGCATTTTCTACAATCGCGCAGTGTGCTATTTGCAACATCGCGGGTACGCCCATTGCGCGCCGCCGGGTTCGCAACCGGTTGATCCAACTCTCGTTGGGGTTTTCGAGTGTAAAAATAGCGTCGTCGAAATCAAAAAATATTTTGTGCCTGTACCGCCGCAACAGGTGTGGTATGGGAAAAGAAAACAGCGTTTTTTGAATCAGTATGGCATCGTATTGCGGCGCTTTAAAAACGCAAGCCCATCCCGTCCATAAGGCGCGAAAATAGGACAGAGCATAGTACAGAAGGCGTGAAAAAATACCTCCAGTATTGCGTTTGATCAGGTCATCGGGCGTCACGACTTTGACATCACAGGTGACGCCCGCCCGCCGCAACAGGGGCAAGTAATCAAAGACCCGCGTGCGGCTGCTGGCGGCTAAGGGGCCATACTGCGCGACAAATAAAATTTTCATATCCAGCCGTGTTGCGTTGTCACGGGCGAGCCAGAACGCTGGTTGAACCAGCCCGGTCCGCTTTCCAATGCGACTTCTCGACCGGTGATGGCAGATTGTTCGGCGGCAAATAGGATTTCCATAATGTGGCGTGCCCATTCGCCGTGGGTGGGCGGTTCAATGTCCAGGGCGATGGCTTCGGCAAAGGCTTTCCACTCGTTGTGCATTGTGGAGGGCGGCTCGTCGAAGGGGACGCTTTCCCACTGATTGTTTTTTCCGACTTTGATGTATTTGTCGCCGTGTTCGGAAAAGCGCAATGTGCCATTTGCACAGATGACCTGACATTCGTGGTCGGGCGCACCATCTGCAAATCCAACGGCTATGGCAATGCCTGCGAGACCGTTTTTATAGCGGACGAAGGCCGTGGCCGAGTCATCTGCGGCCTGGTAGTGGGCGCGGGTTCCAATAGCGGCTGAGACGGATACTGCCTGTGAGCCGATCATCCAGGTGAGTCGATCTACTACGTGTACGCCATTGGTCAACCACATGCCCCCGCCGTGGTAGCGGCTGCGGTACTGCGGGCGGCGACCGGCGTAGCTCCAGTTTTTGGACATATAACACACGGCGGTGATGACGGGTCCCAGTGCGCCAGAGTTCAGTATTTCTTTTGCTTTGATGCTGGTGCCGTAGTAGTGCTGCGTCAGGCCGACCATCAATTTGACCCCATTATCGGCTGCGGCTGCGACCATGTTGTCGCACTGTTCCAGGTTGATGGCCATGGGTTTTTCCACCAGAACGTGTTTGCCAGCTTTGCAAGCATCAACGGTGAGGCGATGGTGGAGTTGGTGGCCCAGGGTGATGGCGACAGCGTCGATTTCGGGGTCCTTCAAGAGGTCGGTGTGGGAGGGATAGCTTTTGGGAATGTCGTATTTGCCCATGTATTCGCGGCGCTTTTCCTCAATGAGGTCGGCAACGGCGACGATTTCGACGTTGTCCAGGGTTTCAATGGCGTCGCAGTGAGACCGGGCAATGCCGCCCAGACCGATAATTCCAACTTTTAAGTTGTCCATTGTGATACTCCTTTTTCAGAACCACCTGATGACGGCACCGATAACGCTTTTGGCTTCGCCGTTGAGGATGTCCCGGTAGAGATCCGCAGCGTCTGAAGATGCGACCTCATGGGTGATGGTGTGGTGCCAGGGGAGAACGCCAGTGCCCATGTTTTTGATGACGGCGCGGCGACAGGGGGCTTCGCCGTCGTTGCAGGGATAGTACATGGTGAGGCGTTTCCCGTGGGGCGGTAAGAAATTATAAGAGATGGGGTGACGGCCGTAGTTGCCCTGAAGAATGAAGGTCCCATGGGTGCGGCAAAGGGCGATGGCCGGGTCGATGCAGGCGGGTATGCCCGTGCATTCGAAGACGACGTCGGCACCGTCGGGGGCGATGTCGTGAACCGCTTCGTTTGCATCCGCGCTGTGAATGAGGTGGTCGGCGCCGAGTTTTTGTGCGATATCGAGGCGGTTGGCTTCCAGGTCTATGGCGATGACTTCACAACCCCGGTGGCTGCATGCAGCGACGACGCCCAGGCCGACGAGGCCACAGCCATATACGACAACGCGGTCGCCCATCCGGGGGTTGGCCATATCCACGCCGTTGAGGCCCACGGCGGGCATGACGAATAAGCTGGCGGCGGCTTCATCGACGCCATCGGGCAGGTGGGCGACAAAGGCTCGCGGTCCCTGTGTGTCCAGGACTGCGGCAGAGGTGTGTGCGCCCTGGCTGGCAGAGACTTTTTGACCGGTTGTAGCGAGGGAGAAGACGCGGTTCCAGCGGTAATAGACGCGGTCGCCAACAGCGAAGCCGGTCGCGTCTTTGCCGATGTGTTCGACAGTGCCGACGGCCTGATAGCCCGTACACAGGGGATAGGGACCGTAGTCGAGCTTGCGGGTAATGGCGGCAAATTCAGTGCCGATGCTGACACCGGAATACCGGGTTTGTACCGCGATTTGATCGGGGCGTGGATCGGGAAGGATGATGTCTTCGCAGGCAAAGGTGGGACCTTCGTAGGTGATGAGTGCTGTGGCTTTCATAAAATATGGCTCCTGTAGCTCAAACGTTGATGCATTTTTGCCTATTCTTTTACGGTTTCAGGTATTCGCCGGGAAGGCGCGATCCTTCGTACTTTTGATCGGGATTGCGGTTGGCTATGACTTCGGGGATATCTCCTTTCCAGTAGTCTGGCACATCGGTGGTGGGGCGTCTGTGCCAGGCGAGAATCAGGGTTCTGCGTTCATCTGTGTAATTTCTTCCGGCAGAGTGCAGGATGCGGGCATCGCCCAGAACCAGCGAGCGGGCAGAGATGGGTACGTTGACTTCATCCGGGTGATTGCTAAACATGAGGGGATGAGTTTCTTCTATAAATCGGGCGCCTTGTTCGTGTGCTGGCACCAGTTGATCGTGGAGTGGTATGCGTTTGAGATGGGTGCCGGGGATGACTTTCAAACAGCCGTTTTCTACTGCGGTATCGGTTAGATAATAATTCAGAAATATGATCTGCGGCCAGGGCGAGCAACTCATGGGATCGTTCCATTGCATCCAGTCCTGGTGCCAGTAGAGCGGTGGTCCTTTCGGTTCTTTGGTGAGGATGATGATGCCGCCGCTGGTATGGAAATCTCCAAAGCCCAATTGTTCGAGTGCCCGCCGCGATGGTTCCCACTCAAGCAGTTTTTGGATGATTGGATTGTCTTCACCGCGTACATTCACGTGTTGGCCCTGATATCTGAAATCCTCGTGTTCATAGTGATTGGCGATTAACCGCTCGGATTCTTCGCGCAGTTCTTCTATGAATTCGTCTGTCAAAATATCGTCGATAACGCAGTACCCATCGCGGAGCATGTCTTCCCGAGTTTTCAGGGCTGTTTCAGGTGTCATGTTGCGCTCCTCTTTTCTGAGAAGTGTATAACTATTTGTGATAGTTATCGGATAATGTTAGCAAAATAGTTTAATGCAAAGGTGTTGTCAAGGTATCGTATCCGAGAGCAAAATTTGATTTTCACATTGTTTTGATTTTCTGAGCGGGGTTCGTTATTTTGTTTAAAAATGATGGGAAAGCTTATGATTGATAAAGAGAAGTTTGCCATGTACATTTCTCAGGTCTTAAATCCCATGATTGCGCTGGGGATTGTGATTGTGCTGGTATCTCTCAAGGCATCTGGATCGGGTCCCTGGATTGTCTTGTGTGCATTGGTCGCACTCTTCTTTACAGTTTTTGCGCCCTGGTTCGCGGTGTTGCACATGCGCCGTCGGGGCGAGATCAGCGGGTTATTTATTCCAGAGTGCCGCGACCGGCTGCGACCGCTTTTCTTTTTTACGGTAAGTTCCTGGATGGGTGTTGGCTTCCTGTATCTGATACACTCGCCGCCCGCGCTATACGCGCTGATGGTCTGCGTTGCAGTTCAGGGGACGATCGCGCTGTTGATAACGATGCAGTGGAAAATTAGCTTACACGCCATGGGACTTTGGGCTGCCTGTGGTGTGGTAATCGCGCTTTATGGTGGTTGGTGGGCGGTTGTTCCCGCGGGGCTGGTTTCGTGGGCGCGGCTCGTATTACAGGCACATTCTGTGTCTCAGGTTTTGGTGGGTAGTATTGTGGGGGCTGGGATCGTGTTTCTCATTTTTGGCTATATGGTCAACGCATGAATTGGAGGAATTATGAAGATTAAATCCATTGAAGCTGTGGATGTTTCTATTCCACAACAAAAACCGATAACACCCGCACGCCGTTCGAGCTGGCGGCTTTCGTCGCCGATTGGCCTGCCGATGAATAAATATCCGGAGTTTCCGCCAGATGTGCCGAGCAAGTCGCCGGGTATTGGCGGGCGGGGTGTGTGGGTTAAAATAACGGCTGAGGACGGCACATGGGGTCTCGGCAGGACGGGATTTGGCGAACCGGTTGCTGCATTGGTCGATGCTTTTTACGCGCCGCTATTGGAAGGACGAGACTGTTTTGCGACAGAGCATCTCAATGATATGATGTGGCGGGCTTCCAAAAGGCATGGGTCGCTGGGATTGTCTGCCTGCGCGCAAAGTGCGATTGATCTGGCTCTGTGGGATTTGAAGGGGAAGTTGCTCGATCAGCCGGTTTACAGATTGCTCGGCGGACCATCCCGCGAGAAAATTCGGTGTTATTGTACAGGCGATGATCTCGATTGGTCGATGGAGCTTGGATTTGAGGCGTTTAAGATTACGAATCCCGTGCATTACGAACAGGGTATTGTGGGTATGAATATCATGGAAGAAAAGGTCGCCCTTGCCCGAGAAACTGTGGGCAAGAATGCCGAGTTGATGATCAATCCCGTGATGGCTTATGATGTGGAATTTGCCATTCGTCTGGCAGAACGGCTCAGACCTTACGAATTGCGGTGGATGGAAGAACCGCTGTTTCCAGAAGATCTCGAAGGGCATATTCAATTGCGAAAAGCCATGACCTGGATCCCAATAGCAACCGGTGAGGATCATCACACGCGGATTCCGTTTCGCCAACTTGTGGAAAATCGCTGTGTGGATGTCGTGCAACCCGATTTGCACTGGTGCGGGGGGATGACCGAAGCCGTGAAGATTCACCACATTGCCGAAGCCGCTGGTATTAAGAGCAGTCCGCACGGAGGCTGTAATTCGGCTTATGGGCAGCATTTTTGCTATGCGATGCCCGAGTGTACCCTGTGTGAATTTCATTTGAGCACACCTGTGGGAGTGCCTCTGGAAGAGGTCGCGCGATTGCCGGGCGTGCCCGTGCCGAAAGATGGCTATTTGGTGCCGTCGGATGCGCCGGGATTTGGAATGGATATTGCCGAAGACTGGATTACGCCCTGGGATCACGGGCGTTTAGGTACGGGTGGCGAACATGTGATTTTATAAAAAAGAAGAGCGGGCGAAACATCCGCCCGCTCAAATTTGCTCGCTGTGCATTTACAGATTACTTTTGAAAATAAAGCCCTACGCCCCACAAGCGGCCACCGAAGAAATTGCGTCCGGCAACTGGGACGCGCACCGAGGCTTCAATACTCAGATTTTGATGTACACTAATGAGCACTGTGGGGGCAAGATACGTGATGCCTATATCGTCATTCCCCCTGCTGCCTTTTGAGCCATAGATGCCTTCTAACTTGAGCGCGAGGAGGAGTATGTCGGTGGGATTGACACCGACCTCAGCATTGTAAATTATCTCTTCACCAGGGTTAAATCCGCTGGTACTGTTTTCCATGCGGAAACGATACCCCAGGTCGAGATTGGCGTAAACGGGAGCGGGATAAAAAGACCGGCCCAATTGCAGAATCAAGTCAATATCTGATTGGCCCGATCCCACGGTCATGCCCTCATTTTTATACGCACCTGCGGGGTCTTGCCCATCGTCATAAGAGCCTGTTGGGGCTTTGAAGCCCAATTTGAGGGTTGCCACAACAGATTCTTGCACGAGGTTGATTTTGGCAAATCCGCGAACGTCTCCAATACCCGATGCGTCCAGAGCAATAAAACCTGGAAAATTAAAATTGTCGTGATCATATTTATTGCTGGAAAAGGGGATTTGTAAGCCAATGTCAACGCGGTCGTTTATGCCGTAAAAAAAGTCGAGATACACTGACCGTGACTTATATACAGCAGCTGCAGCGGGTGGCCCAAAACTACCTGTAGTTCCTTCCGCGTTATATCTTTCTGAGGTTGATGTAATTAAGGTTGTAATTTTGCCCCAAAAATGGCCCTTTTGAAGTGTCCACGCGCCTGCATAAGCGGTATGAGGCAATAGGGCACAGAGGGCGATGGCGAGAAGGAACTTTATACACGGGTTAAAATGTGGTGTGGAAATGCTCATTTCGATCCTTTCTGATGAGGTTGGTTTACCATAAGCAGCCCGGCGGTAATCGGTCCGCTGTTCAAACTGCTTGTGTGCGAAGATACCCAAAAGAAGAGTTTTTTACAATATAAATACAGATTTTTGGGAAGATGCGTAAACCCGGCAGGTATAGCGTCAAAGGGGACCCGAGTATGAAATTCCTGCGGTCCATATATGGCCGGCGGGGAAATTGCGCCCGCCAGCAGTTATACGCACCGAGATTTCGAAGCTCAGGTTTTGAAAGGGTCCTATGAGGAGCGTGGGCGCGAAATAGGTAATGCGTCTGATATCGCTGGATAGTTTGAGGCCCAATACGCGGGAAGGTCTGCCTCTGATGTCCTCTAATTTAAGGACAAAGAGGAGTTTGTCGATGGGATTATAACCGATTTCTGAGTTAAAAAACCACTCGTCGCCAGGGTCGTAATTGGTGGTATTGTTTTTCAGGCGGACGCGATACCCCCAATCGATGTTGGCGTAAAGTGGTAAGGGCCAAAAAGATCGGCCAATTTGCAACATAAAATCAAAGTCCCATTGGCCTTCGCCGGCAGAAATAATCCCCTCCTGGTTTTGGAATTTTCCGGTGGGGACTTTGGTTCCAAATTTTAGTGTGCTTACAACAGGGGTTTGTGCAATGTTAATTTTCGCAAATCCTCGCATGTCACCAAAACCCGATGCGATATTTGCCGGTCTGAAGCCGATGTTTTCAAATTCCCGGCGATAGTAGGGGATTTGTATGCCGAAGTCGATGCGATCGCTCAGGCCGTAAAACAGGTCGATGAAGAGTGCTTGTGAATTGTAGTGTCCATTTTCGCGATAGTGCGCGCGGTCTCCGGGTTCATAGAGGCGATTGAGATCGGGTTCGCGGCCTGCGCCGCCAACGGCCACATATTCTTTATTTGTCGATTGCGCCATGCCTGTGATTTTGCCCCAGAGATGGCCTTTTTTTAATGTCCAGGCACCCGCATAAGCGGTATGGGGCAAGAGTATGAAGAGGGCAAGCCAATAAAAGCAGTGCATGGAGGGCTCCAAAACACAGGCGAATCGCCCTGTGTTTTGTGAAGGACATGTCCGTCTAATAAATTCCCGTATTCTGCCAGAAGGTTGCCCAGGCAAACCAGAAGGCATTGTGGGCAGGCAGTTGTTCTAAGGTTTTATTTTGGAGTGGCCCGACAATGGCTTCGCCTTTGAGGTTCCATGTGCTTCCCGTCTCCTGGTCGCGTAGTAGAAAGGGATAGACTGTATCGCGGGAAAGTGCTTTTTCAAATGTGAGGGTTTGACCGTCAACCACCCGATCAAAAGGTATTGCGTATTGCTCTCTATCGTAATAGACGACGAGAATGGCATTGCCCGCGACTACGTCGTTGATGACGGCTTCCGTTCCCATGGTGGAAAAGGGATAGGCTTTGGCGGTTTCGCCGAAACGGATACCCAGTGTGAGAGTTTTGGGCGGAAAGATCTGTGCGGTTGGATTGTCGAGCAAACTGGGAAATGAGGGAAAAAGTGGCCCGGTATTCGGGTCCCGATAATTGCCATAGGGATAGCTCTGGTATCTGCTGGGTGCGTAAACACCCGTATTGGCACTGATAACTCTGGAGTCGGGATAGAGTTGTTTCCAGTAGCGCCAGGTGGTTTCGATTACGGGCAGGAGTTGTAATTCGTCTGATCCACCTTCAACCGAGATGTGGATCATCTGGGGATATAGGGTTCCCTGTTGACGGCGGTCGTACATAATTAGGTTGTTGTTGAAGAGCAAACCGGAGACCCCACAATGGATGCGCGATTGGTCATTGCCCTGTCCGTTAAAGATGAGCCCTGTTCCCGTCAGTGGGCAAAAGCTCACGATAATGGGTTGTTCGCCAACCACATCGTTGATGATTTCGTGCCACCAGCCCATGTTGTGGGGATAGGCTTTGGCTTCGCCATTGAGGACCACGCCGAGGACGAGATCCTCATCGCTCAGGTAAGCGGCTTCGCTGGAGGTGAGATCGACAAATTGGGGGTCGGTGAGTGCTGGAATGCCATCGGGAGGTACGCCGCCCGATAGAATCCTGTCTGCAGGAAAGTCACTGAGAAAATTGCCGCCTTCTTGCGGCACGCGATTGATTGAGCCAGAGGTCTGAGTATTGCCGGATGTCGTGTCGCCAGAGGCGGCAGGAGGATTGCCCGAATCTCCCGGTCCCAGCGTATCTTTGCCCCCGCAGGTCATCAGGCCAAATAGCGCGAACAAAATTGTACTTTTGAGAAAAATTTTCAGGGGAACCTCCTGTGTGTTCACCCGCAGGTGAAAACAGCGGGGTTGACCTTGCATTTCGGTAATTCTCTTTCTAAATTAAAGTAGTTATGGGGTGTGAGTCAAGAGAGGGTGGGGAGCGGAAGCTTAACCACTAATTTTTTTAGAGGAAATCATTATGCCGCGATTTGAAGTGGTATCGCCTTTTGAGCCTGCCGGCGATCAGCCTCAGGCGATTGAAGAACTCGTCGAGGGTGTTCGAGATGGTATGCCATACCAGACTTTGATGGGGGCAACGGGTACGGGTAAGACTTTTTCTTTGTCCAAGGTGATTGAAGCTGTTCAAAAGCCCACGCTCGTGATTTCCCATAACAAAACCCTGGCGGCGCAACTCTACGGTGAATTTCGCAGTTTTTTCCCGAATAATGCGGTGGAGTATTTTATTTCGTATTACGATTATTACCAGCCCGAAGCATATAAACCGGTTACGGATACGTTTATTGAAAAAGAAGCGGATATTAACGATGAGATCAACCGCTTGCGCCTGCGCGCGACGAGTGCTTTGATGGAGCGGCGAGATGTGATCATTGTGGCGAGTGTGTCGTGTATTTACGGTATTGGCAATCCGGACGAATACGAAGATCATCTGGTGATTCTGGACCGCGGGGCAGAGATGGATCGCGATGCGATGTTGCGCAAGCTGGTGGATATTCATTTTACGCGCAATGATGTGGCTTTTGAGCCGAGCGCGTTTCGGGTGCGGGGCGATGTGGTCGAAATTTATCCGCCCGAGCGCGAGCATCCGGTGCGCGTGGAGTTTTTTGGCGATGAGATCGATGCGTTGAGTGAGGTGCATCCCGTGACGGGCGAGGTGCTTGCGGAACGAGATCGACTTGTCATTTATCCGGCCAAGCACTTTGTAACCAGTGGCAATCGGATTGAGAAAGCCATTGTCCAGATCGAGGTGGATTTGGCCAAACAACTGGAGGCATTTAACGATCAGGGCAAGTTGTTAGAGGCACAGCGGCTGGAGATGCGCACGCGCTACGATATTGAGATGATGCGCGAGATTGGTTTCTGTCAGGGGATTGAAAATTATTCGCGGTATATCGATGGACGAAATCCTGGGGAAGCTCCTTATGTGTTGCTGGATTATTTCGCGGACGATTTTTTGATTGTGCTGGATGAATCCCATGTGACGATTCCGCAGTTGCGCGGTATGTGGAATGGGGATAGGTCCCGCAAAGAGGTGTTGATTGAACACGGGTTCAGGTTGCCCGCGGCATTGGACAATCGCCCTTTGTATTTTGAAGAGTTTGAACAGAAGGCAAAGCAGATCGTTTTTATGTCGGCCACACCTGCGGATTACGAGTTGGAACAGTGTCAAGGCGTGGTGGTAGAGCAGGTGATTCGTCCGACTGGTTTGCTCGATCCCGAGATGGTGGTGCGGCCTGTGCGCGGACAGGTTGATGATCTTATCGAAGAATCACGGGTAAGAGTAGAAAGCGGTGATCGCGTGCTGGTGACAACATTGACCAAGCGCATGGCAGAGGATTTGTCGGAGTATATGCGCGAGTTGGGTATCAGGGCGCGCTATATGCACTCGGATGTCGATTCGCTCGAGCGCGTGGCAATTATCAGGAATTTGCGGTTGGGTGAGTTCGATGTGCTCGTGGGCGTGAACTTGTTGCGCGAGGGGTTGGATCTGCCAGAGGTGTCGCTGGTTGCTATTCTGGATGCGGATAAGGAAGGGTTTTTGCGGTCGGAGCGGTCATTGATTCAGACGGCTGGGCGAGCCGCGCGCAATGCAGCGGGTACAGTTATTATGTATGCGGATCGGGTGACGAATTCGATGCAGCGCGCCATTGATGAGACGAATCGCCGTCGGGCATTGCAGGAGGATCATAATATCATACACGGCATTACGCCCGAGACGCTTTACAAGACCAGAGAAGAGATTCTCCAGACGACGGCTGTGGCCGATGAGAAGGCCGAAGACCTGCCAATGGTCGCCGAAGAATCGCCAGAATATCTGAAGGGAGCCAATCAGTTGGATATAATTGAAGAGTTGACGCGCAAAATGGGTGAAGCGGCGGAGAATTTGGAGTTTGAGAAGGCAGCGCAATATCGCGATGAGATTGCACGACTAAAGGCAGAGGTGGCGTAAAAAATTTATGAAAACGACCCATCAAATATTTTATCGGGATGCGAGAAATTTAAAGGAGATCCCTTCAGAGAGTGTCGATCTGGTGGTGACATCACCGCCATATCCTATGATTGGCATGTGGGATGATATATTTGGCAGCCAGCATTTAGAGATCGAAAAGGCATTAAAGACCGGGAATGGTAAGTTGGCCCATGAGTTGATGCACAAAATTCTCGATTCTGTATGGGATGAAGTGTTCAGGGTCTTAAAAGATGGTCGATTTGCTTGTATCAATATTGGCGATGCGACGCGGAAGGTAGGCGATGATTTTTGTTTGTATCCAAATCACGCGCGGATATTGAATTATCTCTTAAGTATCGGTTTTTCAGCACTCCCCGATATTCTCTGGCGAAAACAAACCAATGCTCCCAATAAATTTATGGGATCGGGTATGTTACCCGCTGGCGCTTATGTGACTCTGGAACACGAGTATATTTTGATTTTCCGAAAGGGCTCTAAAAGAGAATTTAAGACGGAATGCGAAAAACAGAACAGGCGCGAGAGTGCTTTGTTTTGGGAGGAGAGGAATATTTGGTATTCGGATGTTTGGATGGATATTAAGGGTACTGGGCAGAGGCTTTCTGTTAGGGACAGGTTTGAAACCTGTCCGTACTCGTCGCGATTGAGAAGTGCTGCCTTTCCCTATGATTTGGCTTATCGCCTGATCAATATGTACTCTGTGAAAGGCGATGTGATTTTCGATCCGTTTTTGGGTACGGGAACCACAATGGCGGCTGCGATGACGTCGGGGCGCAATAGTATTGGCGTTGAAATTGACAAAAGTTTTCACAGTGCGATTTGCCCGATGGCGCGACAGATTGTCGATTTTTCAAATGATTATTTGCGCGACAGATTGATGAAACATTTTGAGTTTGTCGAAAATCGAATCCAGGCGTCAGGACCGCTAAAATATACGAACAGGTATTATGGATACCCCGTGGTGACGAGCCAGGAACAGTCTATTTTATTGAATGGCTTAAAAGAGGTGCAAGAGGTTGGTGATAATGTCTTTGAGGTCACGTATTCAGAGAACCCTCAAGATATAGTTTACGACCAAAGTAGGAACGAAACTACCTCAAAATCCTTGGCTAAAAATGAGACTCAACTCGATCTGTTAAATGGGCAGTGATCCCATATCGTACAAAGGATTATGAATGGAAATTAAATTAAAAAATGCTGAGATTCAAGAATATGTGAGCGCACCTGCCAGCGAATTTCCAAAGTACACGACCCAATTGATGAATCTCGCAAATCAAAATTCTCAGGGTACGCGGCAACGAGTTGTTGGGCAAATGAGCGATCTGATTCAGGAATTTCCAGGGCAAACTTTTGAAGAATGGGTTGTGTGGTATCAAGAACACTATCCCGATGCGATTGATAATGCGACGGATAAAATAATTTCAATGATAGAGAACTTCAGCGTGGTGTTTCCCAAAATTGACCGGGATATGGTGAGATCATGGGTAGAGGACCTGGTTCTTGTCAAGACCTTCACTGGACTCAAATTCCAGGAGGCGATCCTGCGAAAGCTATCAGAAATTAAAGGCTGCGGTTATCGTTTGGCAGAACCTTATGAAGAATCCCAGGGCATAGATGGTTTTGTGGAAGAGGAAGCGTATTCGATTAAGCCCAGTACCTATCGCTCCCAAAATTTAGCTGAATCCATAGATATAAAGATTATTTTTTACGAAAAAAAGCGGGATGGGGTGGTGTTTGAAATACCAGAGGGTTTTTGACATGTTAAAGCGCGAAGATATTATGCCAGTGATTGAGCGGGCAATAGTAGAAGATGTGGGGGATGGGGATATTACGACGAGATGGACCGTGCCATTAACAAAACGTGCAAAGGCGAAAATTATTGCGAGAGCAGATGGCGTGATTGCCGGATTGGATGTGGCGCAATGGGTGTTTGAAGCGGTAGAGAAAGAGATTGTATTTGAGGTACAGGTCGAAGATGGCGAGCGCGTTGCGGATGGCGATGTTTTGGCTGAGGTTTCTGGTCCTGCACGTGGGCTGTTGACAGGCGAGCGCGTTGCGTTGAATTTTTTGCAGCGCATGTCGGGCATTGCAACGATGACGGCACAGTTTGTAGAGGCGGTACAGGGGACACAGACGCGGATTCTGGATACGCGCAAAACTGTGCCGGGATTGCGGTTATTAGACAAATATGCCGTTGCTACAGGTGGTGGGGTAAATCATCGGGTGGGGTTGTTCGATATGGTGCTGATGAAGGAGAATCACATTGAGGCAGCGGACGGCATTGGGCCAGCACTGCTTTCGGTGTGGAAAGGAATGGATTTTGAAGGCCGAGAAGTGCCCGTGGAGGTGGAGGTGGAAACGCTATCAGAACTCGATGAGGTCCTCGTTTTGGGTGCGGATCGCGTGATGTTAGACAATATGAGTTTGAATGAGATGCGCGAAGCCGTGGAAAAGGTGCGGCAATTAAAAGGCAAAAAGCCCGAATTGGAAGCCTCGGGCAATGTGTCCTTAGATAGCGTGCGAGCAATTGCAGAAACGGGCGTGGATTTTATTTCAGTGGGTGCGCTTACACATTCGGTGCAGGCGCTGGATATTAGTATGCTGTTTCGATAGAAAATAGGATATAGTGTCCAATATGAACAAATAAAGGCGCGATTGAATTTTCGAATCGGGCCTTTATTTGTTTGTGGCGCAATGGAATATGAAAATAAAAAATACCGACAAGATCACATCCGATCTTCTCGGCTACGGTATTAATATAACAAACTTAGCTTTGTTTGTCAAGTTTGTAAATCTTTGATAAACAGTAAGTTAAAAGTTGACATTTGGTATCTATTCGATTAAATTTATCTGCGCTATGGTTCTGTCGTCTCCGCGATGGGTGCGGAGGATTTTCAAAACCTCAATGGAGGGCAATATGGCACAACAGCCGCTCGATGGCGGGACGGGGGTGAGGTGTGTCATGTGCGAGGCGATTATTTCAGAAGAACGCCTCCGGGCTGTTCCCTACACGCGCTTGTGCGTGACGTGTAAGGACAAAGTAGAAAGGGGGAGAATTAGTCTCAAATCTCATTCGATGGGTACCGCGGTTCAGGCAGAAGAACCAGAAGTGAAACCCATCGAGGTTCGTGAAGACCGGTTGGTAATCGGTGCGTGGTCAACTGGATTTATGGAATTAGCCGCGCAGAGCAGCCAGATACGCGACTTGCTTCGCGAGGGCAAAAAAGAAGATGCCAGGGCACTGGTGCAGACTCTGGCAGTTGAAGCGCAGGCCGCGCTCGTTGTTTTGGATGAAGATCCAGAGACTGTGCTGTCTATTACGGGTATGGATGAAGATGGCAATCCGGGCTATTCGACAGATGTGGTGGCGCATTTGCCTACAGAGATGTTGACGGGGCTGATTGATTATGACCCGGAGCGGCAAGATTTTAACGCGCATTTGATACGCGCTATGACGCCGGGTACTTTTCGACGCACTGTGGAAGACACATTAGAGCCGATGGACAGTGCCGGGGCCAGGTCAAAAGTATCGTTTGAGTGGCTTCGGGCATTATCTACACTGGGGGACGCGAATAAGTGTGCCGAGTTGCTGAACAGTGTGGATCCCGAGTTGCTCGAAGAAGCCCTGACTCCATACGTGAAGGACATGCGAATGAATGAGATCGTGGGTTCTGCCGGGGCTGCGATTCCCCGGCACCGACTCTTTTCCGAAGAAGCGGCTGTGGGTGAAAAACCGAGTACGATACTGGAGGATCCCGTTGTCGGGGGTGTTCTGGATGCACTTTTCGATGCGGATGCCGATTTGATGCGGTCCGTCATTCGCGGGGCGTGGGCGAGGAGGCACGATGAACAGTGAACGGCGTTCTGTACAAAATCCACTTGCAACGCTGGATTTGAGTCGGTTTCGCATTGATTCCGAGAGTTTTGTAGGGCAGGTTATCGAATTGGGGACGCGCTTTGAAAAGCTGCCGCCCAATATTGGGGACGCGCTTTTGGGCTTTTTGCGCTTGCAGGGTTTGCACTATGGCAAGCGCAACCGGTCGGGTATTGCAATCAGGCGTGGAGATTTGGAACACGGGGTGCGGCAGGCGCTGATTTCTATGGATCTCGGTTTGGAGGCGCGTGCAGAAAGTGATTTAAACCGGGCTGTGGAAATTATTGCGGAAGGAGATTTTGAAGCGTGCCGAAAGCGCGGGTATGAAATCGCATTTTTCCGATTGCAGGAAATGGCACAGATGTGTCGGGCGATGTTGCTGCGCCCCGAGGTGAAGTTTTTGAAGTCCGAATACTGCGCGGTATCCCGCTGGGCAAATGCGGTGCCAGAGACCTGGATGCGTCCCCCTGATGACGATGAAGATGAATTCCAGTTGGTCGATCCAAAGCGCGATTACGCGGCTTATCAGGTCGCGCTCAGGCGGTTTGCGTTTTTGCGGTCTATTCCCAAAGCGGCACTGACCGAATTGGAAATAGCTGTTGAAGGGCGCACGTATGACGGGTTGCTGCGGAATCTCATTCTGGCACTGGCATTAGATATGGAATCGCTTTTGCCATCGGATGTACAGATTGAGGTGTTTCGCCAGAGGTGCTTTGAAGAGGGGAAAATGAGGGAGGAGGTGCGAAGCAAGGTTTTTGAGCTGATGGATCGACAACTCGAGGCCAGTGTTGAAGATGCAGAGGATCGCGTGGTGATTCGACGCGAATTTGAGGCGGAAGTTGAATTTTTAGAGGAGGTGTCCTTCAGCCATTTCAAGGGGGTCTTTTTGTTGCCAGATCAGTCTAAGGACGATGGGTAAGAGGCACGGAGGTATCTGTAACTGAAGCGCAGTCCCAAAGGGCTGCGCTTTTTTTTGAACCTCTGGGCATTGGGCGGTGTCGATTCTCACAGGAGGATATTTTTTGACACCATCGGACGCGATTTTAATGCAGCGGATTGTGGCGCGGGATCAAGAGGCTTTTGCGATTCTGTTTGCGCGCTATCAGGTACAGGTGACCGAGAGCCTGCGTTGGATGACGCGGGATCCGGTCGCAGCAGATGATTTGACACAGGAGGTTTTTCTCAGGGTTTGGAATCGGGCCGATCAATGGTCGGGGCAAGGGTCATTTCGCGGGTGGCTGTTTCGGATTGCGAGAAATCTGTCGCTGAATCAATTGCGAAGTAAAAGTCGCCGTCGCGAGCAGCCCCTGGAAATGCCTTCGCTTTACGATGAGGAGGACGAAGAACGATCCGTTCCGGGATGGATGATCGATCGGGCTGCACTGGGACCCGATGTGCAATTGGAACGCGCTGAACAACGGCGCATTTTGCAGGCGTTGATCGATGCGTTGTCAGAGGAAAAGCGCGAGGTGTTTCAGATGGTGTACGAAGATGAGGTGACGCTTCGAGAGGTTGCCGAACGGCTGGCGATTCCAGAGGGTACAGTGAAATCGCGGCTGTTCCACGCGCGCAAGCAACTCGCAGAGGCATGGGGTCGGATGTATGGAATGGGGTATGAAGGCGAGTGAGTCGGGCATGACTGTGGTAGCAGTTCATAGCGCAAAGACGCAAAAGCAACCACAGATAAACACCGAGGAACACAGATAAAAAGCGAGATACAAGGGGAGATTATGCTAACAGGACTTTCATATTACTTAGCTACCGGCACAGGGAAGATTGTTCTGGCGAAGCTCTCAGAGAAAAAGTGGCACGTCGTTTTGACTCTCTTAACAATGCTAATCGCTGTAGTGCCCGCTTTGTTTGTGCCCGTCATCTATAGGATCCTGATTGATCAAGCGATTCCGGATAGGGATATGCAGCTTAGTGTTTATTGTATTTTGGGGGTCGTGCTGATCCCACTTTTTGGCTTAGCAATAACCTATGGGCATGAGTATCTCCGTATCTGGATTGGAGAACATGTGTCGATCGGGTTAAGGGAGGCTGTTTTTGAGCACGTTATCAGTTCAAAGGTTGAAGATATGCAAGGGGTACCGACCGCTGACCTCAGTTACCGAATAAACATTGAGTCAGCGAAAATCGGCGAGATGTTTATTGCGCAACGTGTCTTGCCACTCGCACATAGCGGGATAAATCTGCTTGGGATTCTGGGGATGATGCTCTGGATGGATTACAGGTTAACCGCCGTCGCAATGTTTGCAGTTCCGGTTACGTTTGTAATCACCCGGAGGCTTACCAGAAAGTCCGAAGCTCTGGAGAGACCTCTTTCAGATCACATAGAGAGGGGAAACAGATTTCTCCAGGAGACGTTTGCTGGTATCAAGACGGTGCGGTCTCTTTCCGGCGAGTCTCGGGAAAGACGCTTCTGGCAGGATTGGCTGCGAAAGCACAAGACCCAAAAACTCAAAACAGTTGCTTTTCACCATATTGTTGTGGCCTTTCCCAATGAGGTTATAAATAGCGTCGTTATCGGGCTTCTTTTCGGAGTTGGGGCATTCGGAATCATGAATGGTAGTATGTCGGTGGGAACGTTGGTTGCGTTTATGGCTTATGTACCCAGAGCTTATGCCGCTCTAAAAGGTGCTTTCTCTGTCTATGTAGATCTCCATAGAGTCAAGATTTCTTTTGACAAGCTCAATGATGTGCTGAAGATGAGAAGAGAGGAGACAATTGCTGATCGACCTAATACGGCACTTGAAATCGATAGGGGGGTGCATATTGCTTTCAGGAACGTCTCATTTGGGTACAATCGCGGATTCGCAATCAAGAACGTGACTTTTGAAATAAAGAAGGGAGAGTTCATTGGCATCGTCGGTCCCAGCGGGGGAGGAAAGAGCACAATTTTTGATTTGCTTCTGCGGTTTTACGATCCTGATTCAGGAGAGATCATGCTTGGTGAACTTGAGCTTTCCAAGCTATCGCCTGAATACGTGCGGGACCATCTATGTCTTATCCCGCAAGATCCGTTTCTCTGGAATACAACTATTGGGAGAAATATCGTATATCCAATGGAACCCAATGATGCGACTTATGATGCAATGACGAAGGCGTCACAGCAGGCGCAAATACATCGTGATATTTTGGGATTTCCAGATCAGTACGAGACAATTGTTGGGGAAAATGGTCAATCACTGTCGGGAGGCGAGCGGCAGAGAATCGCGATTGCGCGTGCATTTGTTCGAAGGCCAAATGTGCTGCTGATAGATGAAGGCACAGCATCTTTGGATGCCCTTACAGAAGCAAGTGTAAAAACGGCATTGGAGCAGTTGAGAAAGGGGAAGACCACGCTGGTTATCGCACATCGCTTGTCAACGATACTCGATGCAGATCGAATCCTGGTGGTGGGAAAGAATGGTGAGCTTGTAGAGGAAGGTACGGTTTCACAACTCATTGATCAACGTGGGCTGTTCTCTGAAATGTATAAAGCCCAGTATGATGAGAGGTTTTTTGAAATACGGGGGAGTTAGGATTGTATTTATCCATCCCCTCAATTAGACAGGAGGAATTTGATGAGTCTTTCGGTGAAGGCACCGTGGCATAAAATTTCGTGGGATGTATTTGTTCAAAAGGGGTTGCCCGAATTGTTGGCGGATAGAGTGTCGCTGGCGGGTTATCGGGTGATGTCGGTGGATGAGTACACCTGTGAATTGCATCTCGCGGTTCAGGGCGGACAAGAGGTTGTGTACAAAAATATCCCTCAGCCCGATGAATGGGGGCGGTTTAAAGTGGATGGCTTTTTTCGAACGGTAGTTCCCGCGCCGACTGAGGTGGATTTGGCGTGCGCTGAAATTCGGTGTGTGGGCGAGCAAGTGCGCGATTATATTGCCGAGCGGTTGGAAAATATGCCAGAACTGCTGGGAGAAGCAGTTGAAACATGGATGCCGTTGGGAGATTGGATTTATGCGTTTTTTACGGAAGAACCGACCTCTCAGTATTTGCAGGCGACCAATTGGCAGGATATGCACGTTCATTTGCGGCGGGTGACGTTGATCCCAATTATTGGTGAGGCCGATGAGGGGATAGAAAATTACTATCATCCGTCACACGATGGGCGCGTGTGTCCTTATTGCACGCCTGAGGGACCGAATCTCGCGCGGATTTTAGAGGTGGCTCAGGGGGCGACTATTCGCGATGGCAAACTGGTGATTGAAGACGATGCCCCTAAAAAGCGGCTGGGCATAGGTGCTTCGGTGGTTCCGTTTTTGGAACACAATGATACCAATCGCGTTTTGATGGGTGTGAATATGATGCGACAGTGGATTGGTGCTCCGGGACCCGATATGCAGCGCGATGAGCAGGGCGTGTGGCATATGTATCACGCGCAATATGACGGCAAAGCGCTGGAGTCGGAACCCGCGTTGGTGCAAACGGGGTGTGAACCGCGCGATCCGCATTTTTGGACGGGGTACAATTTGCTGACCGCGTTTATGGCGTGGAATGGGGATGCGCACGAAGACGCGCTTGTGATTAGTGAGTCCGCTGCGAACCGGATGATGTTGCCCAATCGCGTTGCGCCGGGCGATAAACTGAGCAATCGACACGGTTTTAAGGGTGTGGTGTCGCGCATTGTGAAAGATGAAGAGATGCCCAAATTGTCGGATGGCACGCCTGTGGAACTGATTGTGAGTGTGTGTGGTTTGCCGTCGCGGTTGAATATTGGGCAGGTGCGTGAAGCTGTGGCCGGGCGCATTGCAAAAGCCGAGGGAGAGCCGGTTATTGTTCCCGTGCTCAGTGCGCCGAAAGACGATGAGATACGCACTCGTTTGAGTGCTAATGGGCTGGCAGAAGATGGCATGGAGACGCTGACGCTAAATGGGGAAACGCTGCCGCGTCGCACCACTGTGGGGTGGGTGTATTGGGGGCGCACGTTGCATCTGGCCGCAGATAAAATTCACATGGGTGTGAAGCCGGATCAACGCGATCAAGGGTTGGGTGAGACAGAGTTTTTGGCGTTGCGAGAAGTGGGTGCTTTTGGGGTGATTGGCGATTTGTTCAATACGTGCGCGGTGGATCGAGACGATGCTGATACCCTATCTGACCGCGTCGTTGCAGGATCTGTTGTCCCCACTGCGCCGTCCCCTCAGTTTGATGATCTAATTGGGCATTTGTCAAAAGGTGGAGTGGCAGTTGCGCTGGATGAACGCGGCGTAGAGTTTTCGTTGAAACGCGATGGGGATGTCGCGCTTGCGCGCTCGGTTCCGCATCCGTGGCTGCCGGGGCATTCGTTGACACATGTGAGCGGGAGAGATGTGCCCAGCGCATTGCGGGAGGCCAATGACCGCTTGAGTGAGATGATTGCCAATGGCGCGCCAGATATATTGGTGGATCGCGCGGTTGAAACGCTATCTGAGCGGGTTCGCGCATTTTGCGAGTTGTCGCGTTTGCAATTTCAGGCGCATGCGTTGTTCAGCGGGCGTTCGGTGGCTGCGCCTGCGCCCGAATTGCGATACGATCAGGTCGGTGTGCCCGAGGAAATGGCATGGACATTGTTTGGGCCGTTTGCTGCGCGAGAGGTGGGGGCTGAAGAAGTGGATAGGCGGTCGAGAAAAGCGGAGGAAGCTCTGGATGCGGCTATGGCTGGGTTATGGACTGTTGTGCTTCGCAATCCCGCGTTTTCGCCAATGGCTTTTGTGGCGTGTCGTCCGGTGCGCGTGGAAGGTGATGCAATTCGCGTGTGTGTGGCGATTTGCAAGATGATGAATTTGGATTTTGATGGCGATCAGGTGGCGATTTTTGTGCCGGTGACTGAAGTAGGCCAGCGGTCGGCTGAGGCGCATCTGTCGGCAGTGGCGCATCTGAATCGGGATCCGGGGCTGATTGCACGGGAGAAGGTACACCCGATGCACGACGCGCTGTTTGGCCTGGCGTATATGAGTATGACGGATGAGGGGTTGCAGGAGATTGCGTCGATTGTCGGCGATGAGGTTGAGCGAAAGGGGTTGTTTGTCGATAAGTATCAGGTGATGGGCTGGATGGCGGATGCGATGGCGCGCGATGGTGCGAAGGCTGCATTGGATCTGGCTACGCGATTGTGGGATCGGGGTTTTGATGTCGCGCGCAAGACAGGGGCATCGATGAGTGCTTTTATCGGTTTGTCGCTTGATTGTCCCGATCCGCCAGAGGGCGATGATCCAGATGTCTGGCGCGATTATCCCGATGAGGTGTCGGCTGTGTTGGCTCGATTTCGCGGATATGACGATGATGAACTCGGGATTCCCGCGCTTCTGGTGGAATGTGGTGCGCGTGCCAATTGGCAGCAAGTCAGGCTGTATGTGGCTCCTCAGGGCGTGACGCGAAATGATCAGGGTGAGTTTACGCCTCTGAAGCACGGTTTTAGGGAGGGGCTGACGCCAGAGGAGCTTTTTGCGCGGGCGATTGGTGCGCGCTGGGGTTTGGCCAATGCGCTGGCAGAGATGATAGCGATTCAGGGCGATCTGGAGACGCAGAGTGCGCCCGGTGGGTATGGCGTTTTGGCGCGGGCACGCAGGTCGGAAACGCCGGGTGTGGTATTTGCCCGCGCAGCGCAAAAGGGCGAGCGCGATCCGTTGACGGATGAGTATAGCCGGTTATTTGTGGGGTTGCCGATAGACGATTAAAAAGAGGACGATTGAACACACAAAAGAGTGGTGGGTTTTTGCAACCTGCCGCTCTTTTTTTCGTTAAAAAATAGGATTTTTGCTTGACTTCTCCTAATAAGTTCGTCATATTACTAAAAAATTAGTAATATTTTCAAGGAGGGTCTTATGGCTGCGAAGAAACGACTGGCTGAGGCCGAATGGGAAGTGATGGATGGCGTGTGGCATCTCGACCGTCAGGTTACGGTGCGCGATGTCGTCGATTATCTGTATCCCAATGGCGAGAAGGCTTATACGACGGTGCAGACGATTATGAATATTCTGTTTGAAAAGGGTGTGCTCAATCGGCAGAAGATCGGTCCGGTGAATGTGTACACGCCAACCCTGTCGCGAGAAGATGTGGCGCAGGACGAGACGCGCACGCTGGTGTCGCGCATGTTCGAGGGGTCTTTTGGGGCGCTGGCAACTTATCTCGTGGATTCGGGTGAGCTTTCGCATAGAGAGCTGGATGAGTTGCGCGCACTGATTGAGGCGAGGGAGAAAGGAGGCGCGTAATGGATGCGTTGATCCGTTTGGCCGAGGCGTGGTGGCCGCTTTATGCGGTGCATTTTGTCGAAGTGTCGCTGTTCATTTTGCTGGTGTGGGCAGTGGATCGTTGGATGACGCTGGATACGCGGTTGCGGTATGCCCTCTATTTGTTGGCATTGGCGAAGGTGTTTGTGCCGCCTTTTTTCGCTATTCCGCTGCCAGAGTTTTTGATGGTATCCGACGATGTGCCGATTGGACCTGTTTATGCCGATGTGGTTTCTGGATACGAGGTTGTTGCACCGGTGCAAATTGCACCGCTCCCACTGGCGTTTTATCTGTTTTGTTTGTGGACTATTTCGGTTCTGGTATGGGCGGGTGTGACGTTGTGGAAGAATGCGGCGTTTCACCGCGCTCTCAGTTTGGCAATGCCGGTTGATCTGGCGCGGGAGGTGGGATTGCTGAACGGGACGCGCGATATGAAGGTTTATGCCAAAGCCAGTCTGCGTTCTCCGCTTTTGGTCGGTATTGTAAAACCGAGATTGTATTTGCCAGCGCATTGGTCATCCTGGTCGTCCGAGGAGTTGCGCGGTGTTGTTGCACACGAGGTGGCGCATCGGGATAATCGCGATATCTGGGTGCTGATTTTTCAGGCGATAGCAACGGCGCTGTTTTGCGTGAATCCGCTAATCTGGCTGCTGAATCGAAGGCTGACTTTTTTGCGCGAGTTGCGCTGTGACGAGGCGGTGTTGCGCGAGACGAATTTGACGCCTGCTGAATACGGGCGGCTTTTGTTCGGATTTGTCGATAGACGACCGGCTCTGAGTGCGCTGTATTTCAACGAGCGTGGAACTGCGCTCAAGAAACGATTGGAGCATGTACTTAATTTCAAGGAGGACAATGTGAAACGGTCCAAATGGCAGTTGGCAATTCCGATTCTCATCGGTTTGGCGATTGTGCCTTTTTCGATTCGAGAGGCTTACACGCAGTCATCCCCTGATGCTGATAGTAGTGACGTTATGCAAATTGACCAGGTTGACACAGAGCCTGTCCTTATACATGATGTTCCGCCAGTATATCCTTATATAGCCCGAAAAGCGGGTCTAACTGGTAAAGTGTTTTTGAAGTTTATGGTCAATGTGGATGGTTCGGTGAGCGATGTGAGTGTTTTGAAAGGGAAGGCGATATTTCAAAAGGCGGCAATAGACGCGATATCACAATTTCGGTTCAAGCCCGCGGAGCACAATGGCAAAGTTGTGGCTGTATGGATAACTCAGCCAATTGAGTTTTCATTAGTTTTCAGGGAGCAACAGAACACGCCATCTGTATCTGGCAATACTGACAGCAGTGTGGTTGAGGCCCTTAAATATGATGAGATCGAAGTAATCTATGATGAGGTCGAAGAAATAAAGGGAAATGTCAAATATCTACTTCGCTTCGGAAGGCGAGTTGAGGTTCTCGCTTATAACGAGGTTGAAGAAAAGGCCCATCCCATAAATATTGTTACACCTGTATATCCCGAAAAGGCGCGGAAGGAGAGGATAGAAGGCAAAGTGACTTTGAAGGTTGTAGTCAATGTGGATGGTTCGGTAAGTGATGTGAGCGTTTTGAAAGGACCAGAGATTTTTCGTCAAGCGTCGATAGACGCGATATCGCAATCTCGGTTCAAGCCCGCGGAGCACAATGGCAAAGTTGTGCCCGTGTGGATGATTATGCCAATTGAGTTTTCATTAGGTTCCACGGACACGGATCTCCTACTCACGTCGCCTGTGCCAATTGATGCTGATGGTAATGAGGTTGAGGTCCCCGAATTTTTCGAGGTCGAAGCCAAGCCCGAACTCCTGCAATCTGTTAAATTTGTGTATCCACCAAGAGTTACTGTGCGTTTGGAGCTTAAGGTCAATGTGGATGGCTCGGTGAGCGATGTGAAGGTTTTGAAAGGGCCGGAGGAATTTCATCAAGCGGCTATAGACGCGATCTCGCAATATCGATTCAAGCCGGGGACACTCAATGGCAAAGTTGTGCCCGTGCGGATGCAGCAGTCGATTATATTTCGATTGCCAAAGCAACAGACCACGCCGCCTGCATCTGGCGATGCTGACAGTAGTAAGGTTCTCGAATTTTATATGGTTGAGGTAAAGCCCAAGGTCCTGCACGCTGTTAAGCCTGTGCATCCCGAGGAGGCTCTCAGAGATAGTTTGGAAGGCAAAGTGTTTTTGAAGTTCATAGTTAATGTGGATGGTTCGGTGAGCGATGTGAAGGTTTTGAGAACCACAGGGTCGAAGGTATTTCAAAAGGCAGCAATAGACGCGATATCACAATTTCGATTCAAGCCCGCGGAACACAATGGCAAACCCGTAGCTGTATGGATGACTCAGCCGGTCACGTTTCGGTTGCCAAAGCAACAGACCACGCCGCCTGCATCTGGCGATGCTGACAGTAGTAAGGTCCTTGAATTTTATATGGTTGAGGCAAAGCCCAAGGTCCTGCACTCTGTTAAGCCTGTGCACCCCGAGGAGGCTCTCAGAGATAGTTTGGAAGGCAAAGTGTTTTTGAAGTTTATAGTTAATTTGGATGGCTCGGTGAGCGATGTGCGGGTTTTGAGAGGGCCAGAGGTCTTTCATCAAGCGGCTATAGATGCGGTATCGCAAGTGCGGTTCAAGCCTGCGGAACACAATGGCAAAGTCGTAGCTGTATGGATGACTCAGCCGATCAACTTTCAATTGCCAAAGGAATAGATTGCCTCATAAAGATGACCGATTAGTCAGGCAATAGAATTGCGAGGGCACGAGATGGTATTAAAGATGACATTGGTATTCTGGCTGTGTTTTTCGATCAATGTGATAGCATCGACGGATTCATTGCGCGCTATGTCACAAGACCGGGCAATAGAGATTACAGGACATCCTCAAGAGCAAAAACCCGCGAAGCCTTCGAAATCAAAAATATCGGGAACGATTCATGTGAATGGTCAAACGATTCCCGATTCGTTTCTTGTAGGGATCGAGCCACTGTTGTCAGCAAAATGGTACCCTTTCACACGCAGACCGAAAAACTCGCAAACCATTTATGACCGGGATTTTGCATTTGATCTCGAACCAGGACTTTATACGCTCGTTGTTTCCGCTTTTGGTTATGAAATATTGGAGACGGCCATTCTGGTACCAGATGCTGACACACAAGTAGAGGTGAAAGCATATCTTGAACCATTCGGGCTTAATAAAAAAGATGATATTGAATGGGTCAAGCTGTGGGGTGAGTTTTGTCGATGGCGCGTCAGAAGTCCTGATATAGTAGAGTTGGTAAAAAGAGACAGTGTATGGGTATTACCGGGCGAAAATCCGGTCCAGGAGGGCGAAGGGTATCGTTTCATTGTACATAACAATAACAGTGAGGTCTATGATTTAAGACATTCAAATGCAAAAAAGAGGAGTAGCAGACTGATTGGATTTAGTTCAGTCTATACAGGTGGCGAGATCATTTTCGATCCTTCTTTATATGCCCCCAAAAGAGCTTCCAGAGCGGAATTTGCTGCTAATAATGAGCTTCAAGCGATCTTCTCGAGATTGGTAAAAGAAATGAAGAATATTCGGAAAAAGGGTATGCTTTCTTATGGTAAAATGCTCCGAAGCTCAGATGTCTGGGATTCTACTTTTATTGACCAGGGAAATAGGCTTCGAGAAATAGTGAATCAATACCCACCCTATTTTGAGCAGTTCCTCTTGCAAGAAGAGTTCGAATTCTTAGATAGATTTCATCCTCATAATAGAGTGAGGAGAGAGTTGAGAAAGTTGAGAAGTGAAAAAAAGGAGTACGAAACGAAAATAAGAGAACACTATCAAAGTTCTGTTTATGAGAGTTATTTCAGCCAAATGGCGCAATTGGTAAAAAAGGTAGATCCCAATTCCATTTTTTTTCGCACTTACGCTACATATTCACACACTCTATTAAGTCTTGACGAGGGCCTCCATTTTGCACCTCATTTTGGCGAAAAATATAATATACCACCTTTTTACTTTACTGGCATTCTGGTGGTTCATGAACGCAACTTGCCACCTGGCACCAAAGAAGGGGAATCTTTGCTGTGGCGTATGGCTCAACATTACAGAGACCGAGATCACCCCGTTGCTGCCCGAAGTGCTATTGATCAGCTTATTCAAAGATACCCAAATTCCAAAACGGTTTTGCATGGTGCAACTGAAAAGTTGTTGAACGCACTGGATATGCGAGAAGACAGCGTTGCGCCCGATTTTGTTGTGCAAACTGTGGATGGCGATTCGTTGCGGCTTTCGGACTTTCGTGGCAAATTCGTGATGCTCGATTTTTGGGGGACATGGTGCGCGCCCTGTCTTAATGAATTGCCACACCTCAAGAAGTTATCTCAATCTTTCTCGGAAGAGTTGAAGGTTATCGGTTTGGCTCATGATGATCCGAGAAATTTGGCAGATTTTGTCAAGGAGAACAAAATTCCATATCCCAATGGGATAGCAGATCCGAAAATCGAGAAGGCTTATGGGATTGTGTCCTGGCCAACTACTTTTCTGATTGCGCCCAATGGGAAGATTATTGCCAAAAATTTGCGAGGCGAAAAGTTGGTCGATTTGGTTGCGGAGAAATTGGCCGCGTATAAATAATCGCTGTTGAAATAGCTAAGAAAAATGCCCCCCGAAATGTGTATTTCGGGGGGCTGGTCTGTTCAATATGGGACAGCGATCAGTGTTATTTTTTAAGATCGTCTGACCGTCTTACTTTCTGTCGCCGCACCAACAATGCGACTACCCAGCACAAGGCGGTGACCAGAGCCATACCAATAATCGTCTCAACCATTGCTATCGTCCTCGAAAAAGGTAAGGATGAATAGAGCAGCACTGACACATAGGACACCAAATCCTATGCCGATAGTATATAGACTGTTGGATACACAGTCAACCGCGGGGCTTGAATTGAGTAGGGATAACAGATGGAAAGGGAAATATGAATGCAATGCTCGCGTCTGGCAATCCAAAGCTCGTCAAAGCCGCTCGGCATTGGGCTTATACCCGGGGTATGGCTCTGGTGTCTCCGCCCAGGCGTTTGGATGATGGTGGTTGAGCGGGGAAGGGAAAAAAGATGACTGATTAGTCGCGTAACAGAGCGGTGGAGACTTGCCTCTCTTTTATTTTTAGGCAGAAAAATGAGATTTGGCACGATTTCTCCTGATGCATTCGTCGCAATATTTTCTTGACACTTGATAGCATATATACTACCATTTTGACATGAGAATTGTAATGGATACCAATGTCCTCTACCAGGCACTGCGAAATATCGCAGGTGCATCAAATTATATTTTACAACTCATTCGCGCTTATCGCCTCGATTTGGCCCTATCAATCCCTGTCTTTTTAGAATATTCAGATGTTTTGTTGCGCCCAAACACACTCCAGGACCTCAAACGAACGCGCGAAGAGATAGAATCGGTACTTCGATTTATAGCGTATATTGGCAAGCCTGTTCCCATCTACTTTCTCATGCGACCCAATCTTCGTGATGAGAACGATAATATGTTTATTGATCTGGCTTTTGCAAGCAATGTGCGATATGTCATTACTCAAAATGTTGATGACTTTACAAAAGGAACGGAATTGAGATTTGACCAGTTCGATATCATTACGCCAGCTCAATTTGTTCGATATTGGAGACAACGTTATGAATAAAAAGAATCACGTATTGACCATTCGCGTGCCGAAGGACCTCAAAGAGAGAATAGAAAGGACAGCCGAAAAACAGGGCGTGTCTATGAATCAGTTTGCGATTTATGCTTTTGCGCGCGAAATTGCCGAACTTGAAACCACAGCCTTTTTTCAAAACCAATATGCAGGCAAAGACAAACGAGAAATTCTGGAGGCGTTTGACGCTGTTATGAAAAAACAAATCCCCGACCAAACGCCACCAGATTGGGACCAATTGGATACTTGAACACGAACTTATCATAATTTTATTATTCGCGGCGAATGATAGCGTGAAGTTTTTCGTTCGTGCAGGGCGGGTGTCTGGAGTGTTCGTTCTATTTTTTGCAACCTATCCCTTATACTTGAAAAAAAATAATTCTAAACCCGAATCGCCAAGCCTGAAAGGGAGGTGCTATAGATGAAAAATTTACTCTTTTTTTTAATATTTTTGATGCTTCTATCCAGTCCGCTTGCTGCCGCAGAGATGAAACACAACTATGTCGGTGTAGAGGGGGAATTTGCAAATTCGCCGGCTAATGGTTACCAATCTCGAATAAAGCTCTTGGGCATATTGGGACTGAAACCATCTATTGGCCTGGAAGTTGCAATGGCTTATGGTGATCAGATAATCAAACTTCCAGGGGAACCAGATGGTAGGCGTCAGTTTACGCTTGGTGTGGGTATTCGCAATGTTCATAAGATTGTGGGGCGATTTAGATTTTATTATACCCTTTCTGGTGGTACGATTTACCGACCTGCAAATTCCGGCGTTTTCTTTCAACCAAAGATCGGGGCGCTTATTTCTTTGTCTAATCGGATTGCCCTGAATCTCAATACATTCTGGACAATTCCCATAGCAAAGGCGGAAGGCATCCTCGAGCAACCTTTCTCTGTTGGATTAAATTTTCAACTCTGATTTTCAAATTTAGTTGCAATGATCAAAAAACGGCAGTGGAAATAATATCCACCGCCGTTTTTTGCCATGTGGAGGAGATTGGAAGGATGGTATGATTGGGGTAAGGACCTTGAGATACATTCAAACAATACCAGGCGTTTTTTTAATATCTTTGGAGCTCCTTCTGTGCATTTAAAAATACTGCTAATTATTCCGCACGCTGGTCTTGACAACGAATTTTTAATTGGCTATTTTTTTATAATTTATGTGCTAATTATTTCGCACAACATCATTCAGGATATGGTTTTTATTTTTTCCAATAATAAAACAATACGCTTGTTTTTATTTCAAGTGTTCATTTTCGGACACTACTGTATCAAAATCGGACACTTATTAAACTTTGTTCATGAGACAAATTTTCGTAACTAATTGTAAAACATAGAGAAGATAGTTTTGGCACAGAAATTGCTTTATATTTTTTATAGATTCACTTTACCTGTATGGTGCAAGTCCTATCCCTACACAGGAGAAACCAATGTTCGGTGAAATGTCTTTATTTTATAGCTACCTGAAAACGGCGATCCGCAGCCTCGCCAGACATCGCATCTACTCCGCCATCAACATCATCGGCCTCGCCATCGGCCTTGCATTCTGCATGATCACCTTCCTCTTTGTCCATCACGAATGGACCTACGACACCTTTCACAAAAACGCCGACCGCATCTATCGGGTTTATGCGCAGACGCCATCCGGAATCGCAGAGAAGCCCCGAGTCTCTGACGGTGCGTCACTGAGGGAGGCATTCCCCGAAATGCAGACATCTCGTTTAGCGGTGGGATTTGGAAAAATTGGCACAGAAGATCGGGCTTTTCGAGCTTCGTGGCGTTATGTCGATCCCAACTGCCTCGAAATATTTTCATTTCCAGTCATCCGTGGCAAGGCTGCTCTTCAAGACAAGTATTCCGCGCTTATAACCGAAAGAATTGCTCAAAAGTATTTCAAAGATGCCAATGCGATTGGCGAGGTGATTACCATTCAGCGTTTCAATCCCACACAGCGTAAAAACGAAATTAAAAATTACACCGTCATGGGCATTCTAAAAGACTTACCCAAAAACTCTACGCTTCAATTTGACATGCTACTGCCCTTTGAACAACTCGGGATAACAGACAATAACTTCTTCAGGACGGACACGTATATGCTACTCGCGCCAAATGTAAATCCCAATAGCCTTGAACAGCAATTTCCCAAATGGACCAAAATCTGGTGGGGAGAAAAGAACGAAAACCAACTCAAACTTCAGCCACTCACACAAATGCACTTTAATCCAATTGTCCAGACCTCGAATGCCAGCAATCCCATTTATACGTACATCTTATCGGGCATAGCACTACTCGTGCTATTTATCGCCTGTGTCAACTTCACTACCCTGACCCTCGGACGGCAGGCAACGCGGGCGCGAGAAGTCGGCTTGCGAAAAGTCGTCGGCGCAGGACGCATGCAGATCGCAAAACAATTTATCGGCGAATCGCTCTTACTCATTACCATCGCGTGCATTGCTGGCATCACCATCGCAGAACTCGCCCTGCCAACATTCAATACCCTATCTCGTCAATCCCTGTCCATGAGCGACGGCCTCAATCTCACAACACTCACATTTCTCGTTCTACTTATCACTGTAGCTGGCATCACAGCAGGGGGTTATCCCGCCTTTGTGCTATCCCGATTGCAGCCGACCCAAATTATAGCGAGCCGATTGAAAGTCAAAACGGGCAATCGCTTTGGTAGCGTTTTGGTCATTTTTCAGTTTGCCCTATCCATATTTTTTATCATCACCACCCTGATGATGGGCAAACAACTCGCTTATTTGCGAACCAAACCCCTGGGGTTCCAGGCCGAACACCTCGTCTCGATTTCGACCTTTTATATGGTCTTCAGACCGGAATACAGAAACCTGCCCCCTGTTTTTCGGGATGCGCTACAGTCTTATCTGGGAGTGATCAGCACAACCTGGTTTGATGGTGGCGATTTATCCGGCAATATGTTCGCGTCTCCGCGTCCTCCTAATATTTTTGTGAGTTATGAAGACATTCAAGAACAACCGGTTGAAATGATGTCTATTGCTTACGATGTGTTCAAGACATTCGACATAAAACTCATTGCTGGTCGGGAATATTCTGAAGAATTTCCAACCGATCAAAGAAGATCAATCATCGTCAACGAGGCGCTGGTCGAGAAACTGGGTATAGAAGACCCGATTGGCAAAACGATCAAAGAGGTCCGAAAAGTCTCGCAAAAAAATAAACCACACGAAAAGCGTATTATTTCACGCACCAGGACAATCATTGGCGTCGTTGGCGACTTTCATTTTCGCTCTTTGCATCACGAAATTGGGCCTGTCATTATGCCCCTCTCCACAATTAGCCATCATAGCCTGTTGGTTCGCATCCATCCCGAAAATGTGCCCGGCACCATCGCATTTATGAAAGAAAAATGGGAAGAAATCGCACCCGCTCTGGAATTCATATTTTCGTTTGTCGATGAAAACATAGACAGACAATATCATAAAGAAGAACGATGGAACCTCATGATTCAATACGCCACAGGATTCGCCATCTTCATCGCCGCACTCGGCGCATTCGGACTCGCTGCACTCGCCACAGCCAGACGCACCAAAGAAATCGGCATTCGCAAAGTCCTGGGCGCATCGCAAACGCAAATCTTATCCCTGCTCTCACGGGAATTTGTCCTCTACATTGCCCTATCAAGCTTTATCGCATTCCCAATCGCCTATTACGCGACCAATCAGTGGTTACAAACTTTCGCCTATCGCACTGAACTGGGTATTGGCACATTTTTACTCGGCAGCCTTGTCCTGTTCCTCATCGTACTCACAACTGTCACCACCCAAACCCTCAAAGCTGTACGCGCAAACCCGGCGGATGCGTTACGAGATGAGTGAAAATAAGGGACTGGGAGTGTCTCATTTTTTTAGAGGTTCACAATAAATAATGATGATGTGACTGGACTTGACCTTGACCCGTTATATTTTGTCAAGAGGACACGTCTGAAACCAATGTGAGAAGGCCATCAGCAGGAGAACCCGATGCGTAACCTGATTCTGTCAACTTTATCAACACTCGCACTTTTGATACACCCCCTGTCTCTTTTGGCGCAGAACAGCTTTTCCGTTTCACTGGATGTGGATGGCGCCGCAGGTGATCAAGCGATCACATCTGGCAACGTGTCCGCGGATCAAGTTGTCGCCATTCAGATATTTGGCCGAGATATTCAGAATGCGATCGGCCTTGCCGTGCGTTTTGAATACGACGCAAGTCAAGTGACTTATGAAGGCTTCGACCCGGGCGATGTCTTGCCCAATGCCCAGGCACTCATAGAGCAAGGCACGAATCCGACTTTTGTCGAAATAGGCATTGCGTCTCTGGACGGTCAAGCCACGACCAACAGCGGTCTGGTTGGCACGGCTCGCTTTCGCACGACAGCCGCGTTTTCTGGCACAGCGATCCGGCTGGTACGTGCAGAACTCGGTCGGGGTGGGAGATTTGAGACTATAACCCTGAATACGAGCGTTGAGTTAAAGTTACAAGTCCTTACTCTGGACTTTAACGGCGATGGTGCGGTTAATTTTACCGACTTCCTGGCATTTGTGGGGCAGTTTGGGACCAGTCAGGGCGATGGGAAATATGAAGCAAAATACGACCTGAACAACGATGGCGCGATTGGCTTTGGCGATTTTCTGATCTTTAGCAGCAACTTTGGCAAAGAGGCCGGTGGTGGTAGAGAGGAAACACAGGTTACTATTCCAGATGCGAACCTCCGTGTAGCAATCGAGACCGCACTGGATAAGGCGAGAGATGCGCCGATCACGAGGGCAGAGATGGCGAGTTTGACAAGCCTTGAGGCATCGGCATCGGATATTCGCGATTTAACCGGACTCGAATTTGCTACCCGTCTGACACGGCTGGACCTTTCCGATAATATCATCCTGGACCTCACACCTCTGTCGGGCTTAACCAACCTGACAACGCTGATTCTTTCCTATAATAGTATCTCGGACCTCACACCTCTATCGGGCTTAACCAACCTGACAACGCTGATTCTTTCCTATAATACCATCACAGATATTTCGCCGTTGTCGGGCTTAACCAACCTGACATTGCTGATTCTTTCCGGCAATTTATTCTCAGATATCTCGCCATTGTCGGGCTTAACCAACCTGACATCGTTGAATCTTTCCTATAATAGTATCTCGGACCTCACACCTCTATCAAGTCTAACCAACCTGACATTTCTGAGTCTTTACGACGGTACTATGATTGGGGACAGGTCAGTACTGTCGCGCCTGTTCAACCTGTCAGAAGCAGATATCCCGGATGCGAACTTGCGTGCGGCGATTAAGATCGCTATGGGCAAGGTATCAGGTGATCCGATCACCGATTTTGAGATGGGATTTTTGTCAGAACTTGAAGTTCCGAACTCGAACATCAGGGACTTGACCGGGCTTGAGTTGGCAACCCGTCTGACGAGTTTGGACCTCGGCACAGAGTTTGTGTCTGGTGAGGGTTATGTTAATAGTAACCATATTTCCGACTTCTCGCCCCTATCGAGTTTGACCAACCTGAGAAGGCTGGCTCTTGGCGGCAACTCAATCTCAGACCTTTCTGCACTATTTGGTGCTATATCAGGCTTGACCAATCTGGAAAGGCTGTACCTTGACAACAACAGCATCTCGGATGTGTCCGCACTCTCAGGATTGCCCAATCTGAGACAGCTGTGGCTTTTCCGCAACAGCATCTCCGACCTCTCGCCCCTGTCCGGCTTGACCAATCTGGAACGGCTGTATCTTTACAACAACAACATCTCGGATATATCTGCACTGTCAGGTTTGACCAGGCTGGAACAGCTAGATCTTGACAACAACAGCATCTCGGATGTGTCCCCACTGTCAGGCTTAACCAATCTGGAATGGCTGTGGCTTTCCCGCAACAGCATCTCAGATGTGTCCTCACTGTCCGGCTTGCCCAATCTGATACGGCTGTTTCTTCGCAGCAACAGCATGTCGGATGTGTCCTCACTGTCCGGCTTGACCAGTCTGAGAACGCTGGCTCTTGACAACAACAGCATCTCGAACATCACACCTCTGTCCGGCTTGACCAGCCTGACATCGCTGACTCTTTCTGGCAACAACATCTCGGATATATCTGCACTATCCGGCTTGAACAGCCTGCTATCGCTGAGTCTTTTCAGAAACAACATCTCGGATATATCTGCACTGTCCGGCTTGACCAATCTAAGGTCGCTGTCTCTTTCCAGTAACAACATCTCGGATCTTTCGCCCCTGGTCGCAAATACGGGATTGGGCAGTGGAGATCGGGTTGATGTACGGAATAATCCGTTGAGTGATACATCAATCAATACGCATATTCCAGCCCTTCAGGACAGAGGGATTGATGTGCGTTTTGGCGCGTTAAAGCCCGCAGTAAAGAAGAAAGAGCCGCGCATGCCCATGCCCCATCCAGAAAACGAAGACATCGTGAACGGAGGTATGCCATGAAGTATGTCATGACATTGATTTTCCTGCTCCTACCTGCCTATGTACACGCAGCACCAACCGCATCAGATTGCGATTTCAATAACAGCGGCAAAGTGGATTTTGCCGATTTTATCGCATTTTCACAGGGATATGGGACAAACCAGACCCAGTTTGACTTGAATGGGGATGGCGCAGTCAACTTTCGGGACTTTGTCATTTTTGTCCAATTCTACGGGCAGACAACCACCGCGCCAACCCCTCCGCCAACCACCGACGCTCCCGTTGGTATGCAAGTTGGGATGCAAGCCCCCAACTTTACGCTGAGAACCCTCACTGGCGAATCGTTCAACCTCTATGAACAACGCGGCAAACCCGTGTTCCTCAACTTCTGGGGAACCTGGTGTGGTCCCTGTGTTGCCGAAATGCCCGACATGCAAAAGTTACAAAATACTATGGGTGACTCTATCCAGATCGTCGGCATTGGCGTACGAGACACGCGCATCCAGGAGATACGTTTTATCAGAAGATATGGCTACACCTGGACTTTTGTTCTCGACTCGGCGGGAGAAGTGAACAATGCGTATGAGAACACTGGTATTCCCAGGTCATTTTTTATTGACGCCAAAGGTGAGATTGTCCGCGTATTGCGCGGTGGTCCTCAAAGATACGAAACGTTCTTAGACGCAACGCGACAGGCGATTAACAATTAAAAGAGCCATCAGCGGTCAGCGTCAGTAGTCAGCAAATCAGGCGCTGTAGAGCCGTCATCGCGGTGTGGCCCCTGCTTAAACTATGCAGGGGCATGCCCGGCACAAGATGGTGATTCGGATATTGCACGAATATTATAGAGAAAACATGGCATGCGTTTTTACCTCAAATTCCTTCACCTTTTCGCGTATCGCCTTGAGACAGTCGGCAGTATATTGATGTCCAAGTCATAAACACTTCACCAAAACGAGAGAACTTCAATGAGATATCCACTTCTAATATTATTGCTCGTGTTTTCCGCAGCGGTGCAGTGTGAGGATTTGCCGCAGCGCGAAGTGATTCCTCGTCTGGCAGTGTTTCCACTATTTTCGGAGAAAGATCCCGATTACGGGGTTTTTATGGCTGACCGATTGGTGGATGAGTTGATGCGCCATCGGGATATCCCCGCCTGGCAGGGGCGCTGGTTTGAACTGGTGGAGCCAGATACGATTCCACGGGGTAAGATGAAGTGGATGGTGGGGAGAAAACAAGCGTTGAAAGACTATGATTTATTTTTGTTGAAAACAGCGGCTCGCGCAGATCAGGCGTTGATCGGATTTGTTTCTGATGCCGGGACGCGCACATTGCATGTGCGGCTTGTGGATTTGGACACTGGGGAACCCATTTGGATGGGCAAGGCGCGGGATGATGTCGAATGGCAGTGGATCTATGCCCAGCGCGATATAGGAGAGATTGCACTGGGCAATTTGATGGCGCAACTCGGCTTTCAGAAAGCCAATCGGCATGGTAAGATGATGCGGTCAGGTGAGTGGCCGTTGCAGGTGGTATTCGCGCCGTTGCACACTTCGCAAAAAGCGCTGGTGGGAGGGTATGAGCGGTTGATTAGAGAGGGTATGCTGGGTGATGGGTTGTTCGATGGATTGGATATGTCACAGCCGGTAGGCGCGCGCTTGAGTACTGCGGATCGAATGTTGTTGGCGCATAAGGCAGATGCTGTTTTATGCGGTAGTTTGATGGCTACTGGCAAAGACAATGCGATCAATGCTGTGGGGGTTGCTCTGCGGCTGATTGATACGTCTTCTGGGCATATTTTGTGGGCGGGCAGTGCCAATGCGCGGCGCATCTGGCGCAAGGATCGGTTTGACGATTTGTCGCAGACTATTGCCACAGATCTGGTCGCGGGATTGGCAAAGGTTAAATCGGGTGCTCAGACGGATTCCTGGGCTAATCAGCCGGAGCCACAAGACGGGCCGGGCTGGGTGAATCGGGGTATGGTTGCGCTGGAGCGCGGGCTTTTGAGCGATGCTGAAGAGGCATTTTTAGAAGCCGAGCCTTTTGAGGATAGCGCGGTGCTGGCTTATGAAGGATTGGGGCGGGTTTATGCGCGACGCCCAGCCCTGCGGCAGCGTGCTGTTTCGTATTTTTATCGCGCCTTGGAAGTGGATACGACGCGCGCAGATTTGTATTACCAGATGGCGTCGGTTTATTTTGATATCGGGACAGATCAGTGCGTGGATATGGCGTCTCGGGCGATTGCGATTGATTCGACGTATAGCGCGCCATATCAGTTGTTGGGTGACTGGTTTGCGCGCGATGATTTTTACGCTTTGTCCCAGCGCAATGCAACAGCCGCTGCATATTATACGCGCTATTTGTCATTGGAGCCGGATGATGTTGATGCGGTTACAAAGCTGGGTGCTGTGTTGTTGCGCATGGAAGACCAGCAGGCGATAGCGCGACAGATTTTGCCATTTATCGAACGCCATCCCGAGGCGCCCAATTTGTTGCCTGTTGCGGCACAATGGGCTTATCGGGCGGGGGATTACGAACGCGCTTCGGTGTATTGGAATCAGTTCTTAGAACGGATTGATGCCCAGACGCTGGCGTTGTACGTCGATCCAGGCCCTATTTTGTCAGATGAACAGCGCGCGATCTACAACGCACTTTCCGATGCGGAGAAGCAAGATTTTATCGATCGATTCTGGATGCAAAAGGATCTGGACCCTACTACGGCAGTGAATGAGCGGTTGCAAGAACACTATCAGCGCGTGTGGATGGCGCGGCAATATTTTGCCGGGTCTGCATATCCATGGGATCGGCGAGGTGAGGTGTGTTTGCGCTATGGAGAGCCGGATTATCGCGCGCGCTCTGGTCGCGCGCCAGGGGTGATGAGTGTTGCGGTGCAGCAGGTGAAAGACGAGTTGTACGCGCAGTTGTACACTCGTCCGCAAGAGGGCGCGCTGGTGGGCACGGTGTTTCCGGTGCGGAGTTCGCGTGCGATGTTCGCAGATTCGTTTGATCTGATGGGAAGAAATGACGCGGATACCCACACGATGGGCGATGGTTATTTGCCCGTCACATCTGCGGAAGATAATAGCCTCGTACCCTGGGAATCGTGGGTGTATGTGACGGTTGGCGGGGGGATGGAGATTACATTTACGGATGAGATGGGATCGGGGCATTTTAATTTCGCGCCGATTCCGCTGCGCCAGCCGCTGGGGATGCGGTCCATAGCGCGGATTCATGAAAATGCGCCGGAAACGGCTTATAGACAGGCCGTGAGCGAGATGCCAGAGCAATACCGACCGTGGTGGCAAACGCGCGAGTTGGAATTTTATTACGATGTGGCCGATGCGCGAGGGGGGTATTTCATGACACGGGTGGATGTGGTTTATGGTTTGCCGCTGGATGTGGAGAAGATCGGCAGAGGCGATTTGACGCTGGCTATGGCGCTGTACGATTCGGTTGCGAACCGCGCGTTTCGCACGAGTCGAACGGTTGCGCGGAAAGACATACCATCTGATTCGAATGCTATGCTGACCGATTTGTTGACCTTGCCTGTGCCGCCTGGCTCTTATTATTTGACGGTGAAGGCGGAGAATGTCAGTGCCAATCGCGTCAGTTTGTTGCGGCAAGTTATTGCGGTTGAGCCTTATGGCGATTCGGAATTGCAGATTAGCGATCCGGTACTGGCCGCGCAGATTGATGAGACGGATGTGGATGATTCTTTTCGCCGAAAAAATTTGCGCGTGCTGCCTTTGCCCACGCGCGCGTTTCTCGTTGGGCAGGAGATGGGTTTGTATTTTGAGGTTTATAATCTAATGGCAGACGAGTTTGGACAGACGCGCTATCGCGTTACGATTCAGATTGCGGCTTTGGAACAGGTAGAGGGTTTGCGAAAGCTGTTGACTGGGCAGGAGGTCAATCCCGAAGTGTCGATGTCGTTTGAACAGGTGGATACACAGCCGAGCGTGCAGGTCTATCAGTTTGTCGATCTGGCAAAGGCCAAACAGGGGCGCAATCGGTTAAAAATTATCGTGGAAGACTTAAATGCGCAACGTCGTGTTTCAAAGGAAATTGTGTTTCGATATGGGAAATAGTGCCACATATTTTTTGTTTTGTCTTTTGTTGTTCGCCGGGTGTGATTCCCGGCGCGACCTCGCTACTGATCCGGCCAATTCGCCGGTTGTGGTCCCTTTTGATCTGAGATATGACGAGGGGCAGAATGCCGTTATAATTGATTGGGAATATCTGGGTATTGAACCTGCGACGCGCTATCGATTTTGGCGCAGTGAGCGCGATGGATGGCGCAGGTTTCCGTGGCAGGATTTGCCTGCACCGTTGCGAGAAGTGAACCGCCGTGCAGATGTGTGGGAGATGATGCCGATAGCGCATTTTGATATCCAGGCTGGTGAAAGGTACGGTTATAGCCTGCATACAGAAACCGCCGGAAAACGACCAGCAAGAGCACTTTTAGGCGCGGTGCAGATTCCCGGGGCGCTATTGGAAAATATCCAGTTTTTGCCCGAAAAGGGTACAGCGACTGTCACTTGGCATTTGTCGGCAGGTGTTCCCCGTCGCTATGAGTTGTTGCGTTCTGTGGATGATGCGGCGGCGCAGGTGATTTTCCAGTCTGAAGATCCCGAAGTTGCGAGTTTTACCGATGTGCTCATAGAGGGCAATCGCAAATATACGTATCGCTTGCGGAATACGATGGATCGCGATGTGGTTCTCGAAAGCCGCGATATGTTTATATACCCGTATCAACGGCGATTCAATTTTAATATTGCCGAAGCCACAAATGTGTTTGTGGCTTTGGCGCCTGCTGCAGGTTTTGTAAGAAGTCCCGCGCTGGTATTACTCGCGACATCCGATGCCATTTCCATACGCGAGACCAATTCTACGTATAGGACGCGCGTACTGCCCGTGCCCAACCGCGAAGGGTTGCGATTAGCATCTCTTTCTGTTGCCGCGGTCTCTACTGGAATCGGTGCTATTCCCACTGTATTGCTTGGCGGCATTTTGTCAGAGACCAGAGAGGTGCAACTTTCTGCGTTTCAGGAGGTGCAGCTTACTTCGTCTCAGTGGAGAATCTCTGAGATTCCCTGGCAATACGAGGACTGGCGCATTGCGGATTCTGAGTTGCCTACTGCGATGACGGTTGCACCCGATGGCACGATTTGGGTGGGTGTTGGACAAAGGTTAAAGACATTCTCATTTAATGTAAATACCATTGTTGAACGTGGGTCTTATGATACGGGCATTGAAGGCGCGATCCAAAGTCTTGCGGTTTTGGGGCCTGATATCTGGATGGTGACGACATTGGGAGAGGTGTTTCGAACGGATACAAGCCACCTGGGGTCACAGCCTGTTTGGGAGGAGGTTGTGTTGCCCGCTGGTGTTTTTCCCGTATGGGTTGGCAGTGGTCCCAGGGCTGTATTTGTACTGGCTCGCGATCGAGTTATGGTTTTTAATGCTGACGGGCAGCCTGTATTGCGGTGGCGTGTTCTGGATGATTTGGTTTTAGATCCTGTGGGTTTGGTTGCCTCTCAGTATGGCGGTGTTTATGTATGGGATGCCCAAAATCGTGTAGTTGTGTTTGTGAGTGCACCTCCGTTCCTGGTGCCTTTTGTCCAGGCCGATCCGGATTGATTGAGGGGATATGATGAGATTTTTTATTTTTGTCGCGCTTATCGGCGCTTTTGGTTTTGCAGGTGCTGAGGATGTTCCGCCTTATGTTCGAGAGGCCGAGGTGCGCTACAAACAGGGTGATTATGAGGGTGCGATAGGGTATTTGTTGGCTGTACCGGGTGTGGCGCAACTCTCGCCGAAGCTGACGCCGATGAATCGAGATTCGCGTGCGCGTCTGTTTTTTGATCTTGGGTGTTGTTATCTCGCGGCGGGGGATTCTCTGCAGGCCGATTGGGCATTTCGAGAGGCTTTTGCTTTGAATAACCGATTGGATCGGGGCTATCTTGAAAATGCAGATTCCGGCGCGTTCTGGTGGGCTTTGTTGCACGGTGAGGAGGAGGCACGCCGCATGAAGACCAAACGCTTGTCTGCTGCGATGCGGTCTTTGGTCGTTCCCGGATGGGGTCAGTATTACCGGGGTCATAAGAAAAAGGGATATGCGTTTCTCGGCGCAGTGGTTGCGACGTCTGTCGCGCTGAGGTTTCAGTATCAGAATTTTAGAAGTGCCCGCAATCACTACAATCAGACAACTATATTTCACCATGTAAACCAGCGATATCCAAATGACGATGGGACGCGCTATACCGAGTGGGAGGCGCGCCATCGAGAGGTTAAGCCTCAGGAAAAGCGGGTGAATATTCTGATCGGTGTCCTCAGTGCGATTTGGGTTCTGAATTTGTTTGATAGCGTGGTTTTTGCGCCTGCGCCCATGAGTTTGACAGTCGCCTTTTGAGGTAGATAGGGCGATTTTCAAGAAAAGCCGATGTTTTTACGTCGGCTTTTTAATATTCGGAACTGTTTTTCGTGCGTTTGCTTACCACCTGTGTACGTAATGTCCCTGACCGGAAAACCACAGGGCATCGACAATAAAAGACAGCGCGACTCCCAGGCCATAACCGGTAAGTAGGCCAATGAAGAAGGGCTGGAAACGACGATAAGCAGAAACACCGCCAAAATGCAGTACGAACAATTTGAATGCCCAAATTATAAAAATAGAAACCTGATTGCTGCGGGCGACATTGGTGCTGCAAACAGTCAGGCCAATGGGATGCAGGGGCCACCAGGGGAAGCGATATTGTAAGAATGTGAGCAATCCCATCAATGTTGCGCCGCCGCCAAAAAATCCCAGCCTTTGCCAGTCGGGACCAAAGGGATTGACAATTTTGCTGAGGATCACCGGATAGATCCGATTGATACCCGATTTGAGCGGAATGTCGTTAAAATTGAAAGCCCCCCTTTCATAACCCAGGGGAATGACATATAAAATAAACGTCAGACAGCCGACGACTAATCCCAAAAAGACCGCGCCTAAAAGTTTGCGGTGGTCAGCTTTGATCCATTCGGATAGTTTGGCGATATGGATTAATGCGGGCATAAACAGACCGCGAATATAGTTGGTGAGCGCGTAGGAGAGGGCGAGCGATGTCATGGTGGGCATCGAAAGGGCGTGTGTACCGAGAGAATAAATGGTGAAAACCTGTGCGCTGATTGGGGCTTGCACGAAAAGAATGCCGGTTTGAGCGACGATACGCGCCACGCCCATGTAAATGACAAAGGTAGCCGCAATGTAAAAGGCGATCGCTGAGGGCCCCATGCCGGATTGATATAACCAGATAAAAATAAAAAGCGTTCCAATAAGTAGCCCCGAAACAGCGGTGCGGTAAGATAGGAGTTCCCGAGTGTCGTCAATGGGGTGTTGCGGGTTGATGGCTTTGAGAAGGACCGCTTTGAGGTGATGGCGAGAGATGTACAATCCCCAAAAAACGAAAAAACACAGAGCGCCAAAACACAACCAGCCCGCGCCGGAAAAGTGAAGCGCACCATAGGGGTCACCGCGGCCGGGCATGTCAAATCCAATGCGATTTAAGAGGCCACCTGGGATTTGGTAAAAAAGGAGATGGAAGAACCACATGCTGAACAGCACATCGAGGTTGGCAAAATAGGCAAATCCCATGACGTAAATATTGAACCGGGGAAAGATGGGGGGATAACCTTTGGCAAAATAAAAAAAGGGAAGTGTCAGTTTAATATCGGGCACGATAGGCCAGAAGAAATGGAGAATATTCCAGGAGAGAATGCCAGAGGAGAGAGCGAATCCCGCCCAGTAGAGACCTCTGTACTGCAAGGGATTATCGCGTGTTTGTTCTGGAGAAACAATATGCAGGGTCGGGCTTAATAGGGGAAATGCCAAACGCTCATTTTCAGACCACTGGCGGCGCAAGATGACTGCAATACAGGCCGAAACAAAGACAATGGCAGCGATGAAAACAAGCCACCAAAAAAGGGGCGCGCCCCATATAGACCAGGGGATTGGAGTGCCGGGTAGCGCACCTTCGTAAAAATCGCGCATTGCGCCGTTGGTATTGGGCGGTACCAAATAGGTGGGAAGGTGGGCGTGGAAGAAGTCCGCCCAGCGGTTTTCTGGCGTGGCAAAATAATACGGGGTAGCAATGGTGCCAAAGAGAAAACCGAGGACACCTGATCCGGGCACCACACCGCCTGCGAGTCCCATTGCAATGATGACGAACTGTTCAGAAGGGGTTAAAAGGAGGGTGGGGTTCCAGGCTGATAGTAGAGGGGTGAGCAGGTAGCGTATGAGGAGAAAGAGGATGAATACTGCGACCGGAAAGTGGCTGAGGTTCATGCGCGATGCCCGCACGATGTACTCTGAATAGGGCATCCAGAGATTGATCAGGACAACGAGCGCGAGCCCCAATACAATAGCGCGAAGGCTTACACCACTTGTTTTGGGTTCGGGCAAGGATGCTGACCTATATTGTGGGCATGGCGTTTTTGCCATAGGTTTTGTGGCTTCTCGCGGTTTTATGGCGGAGAAAATGCCTCAGATGGCAGTGATGTGGGGTCAGTTTGGTCACCGATGGCTTGTTCGTCTCGCCAGTTGGGGTTGTAGCGTTCTCCTGGCATAGTGGCGTGGATCATTTCATAAACGCCGTCTCCGAGGCGATCCAAAAATACAAACTCGTAGTAATTGAGGTGTTCGTAGGTCCAAATTTCAAAAGCTTTGCCGGTGGCACTAAACGGACTGCGCTCAATATCTGTTGGCAGGCCATATTTGATGTGGATGCGTCCCTGGTCGGTATCCGATCCCTTTTGCCCGGGGCGTGCAGAGAAGCGTTCGTCTGCATAGCGCATGCGCCTGAAATGTTCGGTGGCAAACTCATTTTCGGGCGTTAGAGGCGTTGGGTCGCGTTTTTTCCAGAAAGAGAGAATAAATTTCACTTTCTCATTGGTGCTTAAGGAGGTATAAGCTTCACGTTCAGCTTTTGTGGCGATGTAGCGGATTTGGTTGTAATAGCGTTTTAAGGAGGCGGGGTCTGTTGCCAGTGCGGGTTTTTGTACGTCTGCAATTGAAAAGACCCTTTGGCGCGTGGTGATTTTTCGCGTGCCATTGTCGCGGGCAGTAATTTCCAGTACATACTGCCCTGGCGGTACACCTTTGAGGTCGAGAGATTCGGTTTTAATTGCGGTTGTGCCGGGTTTGCGATAGCGCGAGGGAAAGTTTCTGATCCGCTGTCCCGCGGTATCCAGGAGGGTATAGGCGAGGTCGAAAGTTCCAGCGCGTCCCTCGCCTGTGGTAAGGCCGTACAGTTCAAAGTAGATGTTTAAGGTCGTCTCTATTGACCTGCGCGTATTGGGGACGATTTTGAACCCATTTTTGACCAGCCTGCTGCTGGTCTGTGTGTTCGCGGCGTCAATCCGATGGGCAAACTGGATGTCGCTCATGGTCAAGGCAGCGTTGCCAAATTCGGGCATTGTAAAGACAAGTTCACAGTTGCCTTCGGCGTTGGCCTGCAAATCTTTCAGGCGCATGTGAACCCCGTAGGTGCCGGGGGCTATTTTAAAGCTCAATGCCTCTGTAATCATTTGATCGCGCAGGTCTGTTTTCTTGTCTGCGATGATCTGTTTTTCCCATTTGAAGGGAATGGTATCGCGCTCGGAAAAAAAGGTGGCTTCTACGCGGTAGATAGCCCGCTGGCGGTCATTTGATTTTCTAAATGTGAGGTGCTGGCAAAGGCATTGGAGATACAGTTCGCCATAGTTCAGGCTGTCTGGCGTATAAAACCCGGCACTATCGACCCAAAATGGGATGGCACCCTGCCCCATAACGGGGATATCTTCTCCCGTGACTGGCGAGATGAACCCCCGCGTGAGGCACAGTAGCAAAATGATCCGTTTCATACCAGATTCCATAAGAGGTGTTTTAGAAAGAACCGCCAATGGTTATCCGATAGGTGGGGTCCAATAGCTCGCCCATATCGCTATATGCAAAGTCCAGGGTGAAGGGACGCTCATTGAGCGCGTATTTGAGGCCAAAGCCAAGGGCAAAACTCTCGGTATCGTTGTTGAATTTCCAGCCACCGCGCAGTGCGAGAATATTGTGCAGCCAGAGTTCGGCGCCCGTGTGAATGCGGCCTTCAAAATCGACAAAGAAGGCATTTTCCGCAGCTACGGTGAGAGAAACCGGATCGCCCAGATTGCCGTAGAGTTCCATGGAAGCCGCGATGCTGTAGATGAGGGGACGGAAGGCCGTATCGTCGATGATGACGATATCCTGTCCGAAATTTTTCAGCGTCATGGCCAAACGCAAAGAGCGGAATCCGGTGTAAAAGAGCGTACCTATCGAGATGTCCAGACCGCTGTTGATATCGGTGTAGAGCGTTTCCCGAATATACCTGCCCTGAGCGCCAAATGACAATCTGTCGGTGAATTTGATGGCATAGGTTAGGCCAATGGCAAAGTCGCTGTCTTTAATGATATTGCCCGTGCCATTGGGCTGGAAAATGGTGGTTTCTTCAAATTCATCGGGTGTGAAAGACAAGACCGTGATGCCTATGGCCTGTGTGCCCAGGTTGTAGGCAAAAGCACCGGAATAAAATTGGGAGTTGACCATCCAGTTGTTGTAGCCCAGGCTAAAAGCGGCGCGGTCAATGTGCGTGATGCCCGCTGGATTCCAGAACATGGCATCCACACCTGTGCCTACTGCGGTGTACGCATCGCCCATAGCAACGGCGCGTGCGCTTTGAGAGACTTTGAGGAAGGTGAACCCGGCATTGCCGAGTTTTTTTAGTCCGGCTTCTGCGCCTGTTGCCGATAGGACAAAGGCAGTGAAGACCAGGATGAGTGTTATTTGCAAGCGTTTCACGTGTATCTCCTTTGTACTATTTGATGATCATAAACATCCCGGTCTGTTTTTTGCCCGTTTCTCCAGCAACCAGAGATTCTACCACATAGTAGTAGCGTCCGGCAGCGACGCGCCCGGAAAATGTGCGCGTGCGCTGGCCCCAGGTGGCTTCGCCTCGGTCGGGATCGGTGGTGCGTTGCGGGTGGTTGATGACGGCGATTAGATCTCCGGAGATAGAAAAGATGGAGATTTTGGCTTTTCGGGGAATATTGACAAAGCGAATATTGTTGCTGGCAGGTGGATACCGGTGATCGACGTCTCCCGGATCGTCCCGAAAGGGATTGGGGACTACGCGCACCTGTTCGGCCAGCGCGTCTTTTTCAGCGGTTGCAATCACAATGGGGCTTCTGGAAACATTCATGCGCTGTTCGGGTGCGCTGTGCCCAGATTCCAGGGATGGAATGGATCGGCCTGTGCCGTTCCAGTCGCTGTGCCCGGAATCGTACGTGTGCACCGAATACCAGTACCTGAAACCGGGCACTGATTCTACGTCCCGATAGGTGTAGGTTCCCCCATCGGAGTACGAAATCGTGGGGGAAGTCCAGGGTGTGCCGGGGGCATACTCCGTGTTGGTCGGGGTAGCTCCCTTTGGGATATCGGCCACAAGTTCCCAGGGACCCAGGTGGTTGTTTTGAGTGCGATAAACCCGGTAGCCCTGCACATCCAGGGCTTCGTCGCCCGTATAATCCGGGTCGGGCGATTTTTCGACTCGGTCAGACCATGTGATGGCGTTGTTCCCATTTTCATCGCTATCTACGAATATGGCAACATCGGGAGGCGCGTCGGGCAGGTCATAACCGTTGTCATAGGCAAATTGTGCCCGTTCCAAATGCTGTGCCAGTGCGCGTTCTCCATCGGCGACTTGATTTTGATTGCCCTGACGCGCCCATTCATAAACATCCATGGGACTGCCGCCGGGGCCGGCAAATTCGGCACCCGATCCGGCTACCCAGGCGACTACGACTTTGGCTTTTTCACCGGGGGCCAGATCGTAAGGGCCGTAGGTGTGTGCGAAGGTTACGCGGCTGAGATGGTCGGGGTTGGGTTGATCGGCTGGTACTCTACCTGAACCAATAAATTCATTGTAGAGATTCCGGTCGCTATTCAGATTGGTAATATCTGGCGTGTCCCAATCGAAGCGCCCGTAGATCTCCCACCAGTTGACATAGGCGGGCTGGTTCATTGTTTTGGGGGCCACGTAGGTCTCGGTGTCGTTGGAGAATCCGTCTGTAGGGTCATAATCCAGGGGCGCCAGGCCGATGTACTGAAAAGCCGTGAGTTCGCCGTTGTTGAGCTGGCCCCGGTTGATATAGGCTGACTGGGCGTTGTTCTTATCGAAAGGCTGACCCGTGTCGTCTCCAGCGGAAGAGAGCAGATCGCTGTCATAGACATAAGAGATTTTCTTGCCGCGGAGATCGGCCAGGCCGTCGAAATTGGACGCTTCACTGTATTTGTACCAGTCGTCCAGGATGATCGGGTCGGAATACGCCCACGGTGCGGTTTGGTTCTGCCATCGGTGTCCGGCCCACGACGGGGCCAGGTTGTTCACAAAGGCGAAATAGACATCCTTGTGATCAACGGGTAGCCCTTCATCGGGTGTGCCGTCTCCGTTGTTATCGCCGGTGTTTTCGATGATGACTTCCAGAATGAAGAAGTCGTCGTAGTCCGGATAGCTCCACGCTCTGGCTTTGCGGGTAATGGTGAGGCCGCGTTCTGTCGTCCATTTGGAGATGATGATTTCTTCGGCCTCGTTGTCGTTGGGAATATAGCGTCCGTAATCGTAGTTGTGGATTTCGATGGGTTCGTCGGCCACCAGTGCAGGTGATCCGGGCCAGTAATTGGCCGTGGTATTGCCCGTGAGAGCTGATCGGGTTTCAACACCCAAATCGCGCTCTGGACCCGAAGCGGCATCGTAGATCATTTCAAAGATGTCGTCGGTATTGTAGCGCGGATTGGAGGTAGATACATTGTATGACCCGCCTTCTTTGGTGAAAACCCAAAAACCCTCGCCCTGGCTGGTGTGATAGCGGTGGTCGCTGTCCTGTCCAATGATCCAGTATTCTGTAAAGTCGCGCTCGCCAATGCCCCAGCCGGGATACATCAATCCGGCATCTGCGCCCAGGCGGCTGTCGTCGCGCAGGCCCTGGGTGCCGGTGTTGCGAAAAGTGGCCCAGAGCTTGCCCCGGGTGAGGTGGCGTTGAAGTTCGGGTTGCTGGGCACAGATTTCGGATGTAAGTACCAGCACAGATAGAACGCCCATCCATCCGATGTATTTCAATGGATACATGCTATTGCTCCTTAGATAACGAAATTAGAATCCGAGCTGGAGACCTATGCTGATCTCTCGGGGCCGTCCGGCCCAGCGGTGGTATTCTTTGGTGTCGCCGTAGTTGATATAATTTTTGTCCGTGGGTTTGGGCATGTCCATGCCATAGAGATACCAGAGTTCGGACTGCGGACCCTGTCTATGTCGGTCAAACCAGGGACCGCGCCAGAAATACTCGGTGGCTGGATCGCGCTGGTTGAAGAAGTTGTACACGTTCATAAATAGAACGGCTTCTGTTTTACCTGTCCGAATGCGTTTTTCCAGAGACAGGTTGGTCTTGGTTTCCATAGGCCCAAATCGCTCGACATTACCCTGTGTGGGATGCGGGATGCTGATTCGGCGTCCCGTTTTCAAGGTGTTGATCACATTGAGCCTGAAGCCGCCGAGGGCTGGACCGTAATGCATGGGCGTTTCATACGTAAACGCGATTTTCATGGTGCCGCGTCGGTCGCCAAAACCAGCGGTTTCGGCACGGCCCCCGCGGCCAGCACTTCGGTCAGAGGTGGTGTTGCGGGTGAAAAAGAAGACACCGGGAAGATTTTCCACTTCCTGTATTTCGCTGTCGGTCAGCGGGTTCCAGTCGGGGTTGGTGCCCTCTCGTATGGTCTGGATATAGCGGTCTGCTTCGGCGCCGATTTCCTGAATCTGTTGCGGGGTGAGCGATACTTTTGCCTCTGAGCCGTCGTCGCTGGCATTGACTACGCCATCGCCATTGGTGTCTTTGGTGTGCTGGATGAAATAGAGATCGGAGGCGATAAATTGCGAGGTGGGGAAGTAAATAATGCGGTTGATTCCCGCATTGCCTCCCGACTGCCACTGGTGGTTGTACGCGACCTGGAAGGAGAAGTTCTGGCTGAAGTCCTTTCTCAGACTCATTTCAAAACCCCGATTGTCTGTAAAGACATAACCGAGCGGTGTATTGCGTCCCCTTTGACTTTTGCGACTGGGATCCCGCCACCGGGCATTGCCGAATCGAACCTGCCCATCTACGCTTTGCTGATAAGTCGTAAAGCTCAGGACATAGTCCTGGTAAAAGTTCCAATCTGTGCCTACCTCGAAATTGGTGGAGCGTTTGTAGTCGAGGTGGGGGTTGCCCGTGGTGGCTGGCTGGTTGTTTTTATTGAGCCATTCGGTGTCGTCGATTTGTCCGTTGTTATTGAAGTCTTCGGGGGGAGCAACACCGCGCCATTCGTAGGAATAGAGGTGCCAGAACCCGGGCATTTGATGAAAGATACCATAGGAAAATCGAATGATAGCATTGGCCGTAATGGGGTGCGAAACGCCGAGACGAGGACTCCATGCGGATTTGGTCGATACAGAGGTGCGCGGCATAAACTTGCGCTGCCGGGACCACGAGTTGGTCATAGGTGCTCCGGCCCAGGCATTGTTGGCAAGTGGGGAGTAAAAATCGCCATTGTGGTCGTGCCTGTCGTAGCGGACGCCCAAGTTGACAATGATGCCTTCAAATTCCATTTTGTCCTGGAGGTAGAAGGCGGACTGTATGGGATTTATGGGTTCGCCCATTTCATAGGGCACGCCCGCGAGTTGATAGCGCGATTTGCCCGCCTGCGGCCAGTTGATCTGGTTCCACCAGTAGGTGTGTCGCGTCAGGTCAATCCCCGTTTTGATGAAGTGGTTCTTGTTGATCTGGCTGGAATAATCGAGTTTGAAATTGAGGCGGGCGCGATGGTCGTTGATCCAGATGGAGACCCGTCTGGGGCCAATGGTGAATACCCCATCCTGATCTTTTCTGAGTGGTTCTGTAATGCCGCCGCCAAATTGGCTGGTGACGCCCGGCACGTTGGTCGTGTCTGTGGCATCGCGGTAATAGGATAACCGTGCTTCGTAAAAGGTTTTGTTGCTCAGGGTGTGCGTGAGGGATATGTATGCCAGGTCGTGTTTGACGTTGGCGATGCCTGCGCCAGCTTCGTCTGCGGGCAGGAAAACGTCAATGCCCTGAAGTTCTCGGCCAACGGTGCGCTTGACCCCCTGCACCCAGCTTTCGCCTTCGCCGACCTGATAGGCTTCGTGGCGGGAGTAAACCCCGCCGACTTTAACCTTTATGTTGGATTGCACATCCCAGGCCAGTTTGTAGGTGCCTTTGATGTTGGCGGGCGATTCGATCCAGCGGGCGGTTTGTGGTGATGTTGAGACGGCCTGATGGAAGATGCCGCGTTTGGTGGGGGAGGGAAAGTGTGAGGCTTGTCCCTCGTGTTGTGCGGTGACAAAAAAGGAGGCATTGCCCAGCAATGGACCCGAGATTGAGCCATCGACTTCATAACCGTGAATGCCCGTGTAGTCCGTGCGCTCATGGGCCATGCGGGTGATGTCGTCGCCCGTTCCCATCTGGCGATCTGGGCCGGGATCTGCGTATGTTTCATTTTCCCATGCCGCGTCGCCCCATTTCATTCTGCCTTTGTGGATGGGGCTGTCATAGACATTGCCCCCCCAGTGTTTTTTGCCGGGGGGAATATAGGCGAGGCGACCTTTGCCGTGAAAGTTTTTGCCGCCTTCGCGGGTGATGATGTTAATGGCGCCAGATGTGGCATTGCCGTATTCGGCTTCCATCCCGCCGGTGATGACGGTAATTTCTTGTACGGCGGCGCTGTTGACACCGACAAACTGAACATCGCCCCGGGCAGTGCCCGCATCCATGACGACGCCATCCACATAGACGAGTGTTTCCGAGTTGCCCCGGTTGCCCTGGTAGCTGCCTCGAATGGCAGGTTCGTTGTTGTCGAGAGAGACACCGGCCTGAAGGCTCATGAGTTCTGACGTATTTGCCACTGTAGATAGCCGATCAATCGCATCGCCGCCCATGATGTATTTGCTCGTGGTTTTGTCTTTTTCCACGGGCGGGCGTTCGGCCACTACCGTGAGTTCAGCCAATTCGACTGTGGTTTCTTTGAGTTGAAAATTGAGTGGCGTGGTGAAATCCGTTTTGACCGACACATCGCTCTGGGTCTGATTGGTGTATCCGATAAGCGAGGCCGTGAGCGTGTATCGTCCCGGCAGGATATTGATGATAAAATAGCTGCCATCGGCGTCTGCCACAGCGCCGAGTCGCGTGTCTTCTACGATCACATTGGCGCCGGGAAGCGGGCTGCCCTGATCGTCTTTGATGATACCAGAGATTTTACCCGTGGTGCCTGCATATAGGGGGTGGGCAAAACCCAAAAGTATGAAAATCATAACGATTCGTTTCATTCGCGGCTCTCCTTTTAATTCAAGTTGAATTTGATACCAACACCGATATCAATGAGGTTAAAGGGATATGTTTTTTCAATGCCCCAAATTAGGAAGGGACGCAACTCTCCCATCACAATATTATAGCGTACACGCACATCTAACGCGGCTTTGTCTCCCATACCGATTTGAACCCCGCCGCCAAAGCTGGCACTAAAGGCTGTGCGCGTGTCGTCAATGGGTTCCAGGAGGATGGTTGGGTCGGGAGGCGCACCGGCACCCGAAGGTATTTGACCGGGAAAGATCAGACCGCTGACTTTGCTGGAATAATCGTGAAGGCCCGCGCCAAATGTGAGATAGAGCGTTGTGCCCTGGCCAAACCCTTGTTCTCGCAATGCAAATAGCCAGTTGGCATTGATGCTGTTAATGGTCATGTTGGCTTCGGCCTGTGGGCTGGTGTATTCATTACCGTCGCTGAAGCTGAAGGTGCGTGTTTCAAGGCTGCCATCGTTAAAGCGGGCATGGTGAAATTCTACTTCGACCATCTTGCGCTTGTGATAGATATAATGCGCTGTGCCTCCAAATTTTGTACCACTATCGTACATGTCTTTGAAGTTGAAGACGGGAATGTAGAAGTCAAAAAAGCCGCCAGCGCCAAAAGCACCTTCTTGTGCGGTCGCCTGTGCATTCGGCAACAGCACGACAATGCATAAAATCAAGAGTAATTTTTTCAACAAAGACTCCTTTCTCGACTGCGTATTGATATGTTGTATTAAAGAGATTTCCCAAACGCAATTGCATCAGATCATTTGACCTCCTTACCTGATATCAGGTCTGGTTTTATCATGTTATTCGAAAACTTATTCATTAAAATAATTTACTTCGATATATTAACGCACTTGAATTGTGAATGCAAGCAAAATGAATTTGTCCTGTAATAAGAAAGAAAAGAACGGCAATGCTCAATCGTTGCCGTTCTTTTCCTTTGTAAATGATTATATTTTGCGGCTGTTATCACGCTTTGCGATAGACTGTCTTCCCGCCCACAATTGTTTCCAGAATATCGATATCCTTTATTGCCAACACATCCCCTGCAAATGGGTCTGATTCTAAAACCACAAAGTCCGCCAGTTTGCCCACCTCAATGGATCCTTTCGCATCTTCTTCAAAATTTTGCCAGGCGGCATCAGTCGCGCAATGTCGCGGCGGTTGCAGCCGGCGATTACTATTGAGGTTACGCCCTCGCGGACATATTCATCTACTGCGATCTCCAACCCTTCAAACCACTGGGCTTCGTCCAATGGTGGAATCAAATTTCTCACTGGACGCATTGCGGTCTCTTCCAAAACACCGTCCGGCTCTCCCGTGATGAGGTCCTTGCGAATTACTCCGCCTGTTGGATTGGGCGTGTCAGAATGGATTCCGGCGCGTTCCAATGCGCGTGTATTTGCCGATGCAAAATGGCCCGAGGTGTGGACGATGCATATCGGGTGGGTCTGCGAAGCCCGATCTAAATCTGCCCGTGTCGGGTGCCGTTTTTCTGCCAGTAGTGTATCGTCATAGCCCCTGCCCAATACCCACTGACCCTCTGGGATGCCTTTGGCTTGTTCTGCCAAGAGCTGAACAATATCATCGATCTTTTCCACAGGTCCCATCGGCGGGGAATTGCAATTCACTGAAGAAATAGCCACGAGTCCTGCGCTCGGGAAATGTCCATGTGTGTCGTAAAATCCGGGTAGCATGGTTTTTCCCGCCAGGTCGGCGCGCTCGGTGTCGGGTCCTGCAAGACCGATAATTTCACGATCAGATCCCACAGCGCAAATGGATCCATTCAACACGGCAACCGCAGTCCCGCTGTGGTCGGCCATGGTGATCAGGTTCCCATTGCAAAATATCCTGTCTGGCTGAAGGCTGTGAATTGGTCTCATTATATCCTCCCCGAGTCCTATTCTTTAATCATCCATTCGATCTCTGAAATTTTCAATTCGATGAAATGTCAAATAGTTCGCATCATGCCCGTTGTGCGCGCCGCCCAGGCCATCGTCATAGGCTGTGCGCGATGCCACTATTAGATCAGTGCCTTCAAATTGCCAGTCAACGTATTGAAATGCGTGTTTTTCTGGATCGGGATGGTGCAGGATTACGGATTCGATTCGCCAGGTTTGCAAATCTGTAGATGATGTCAAGACCAATGTATTTCGGTATGCTGGCGGATCGGTTTGTTTGCATCCCAATGACCAATAGCGCTGTGTTTGATCGTCAAATCGAATTGTGAATTTTACGCCGCCACCCGGAAAATCGATCAGGTCTCTATCCCGATCATGCGTCAATGTCTTTCCGTCTTCTGAGATATGCAAAATAGCCGCTTTATCGCTTTTTGCCTGTATCTCTTCGGGAGAGACATTTCTCAGGTTTGAACGCAAGATGTTTACCAGTTTGTTATCTGGCGTGATCACGATATTGCCTTCAATCCACTGTGAACTTGACCAGAGGTGTTGATACGCTTCGCTAAATCGCCAGTTCTCTGCCCGAAGCAAATCTGCATCTTCGGGTACGGAAAGAACCAGCGCTTTCCACTCTTCTCGCGGACCATAGGCCAATTCAAATGCGCGCCAGAGATATCCATTGTGGGCGACGACGGGCATTGGGGCACAGTGATAGCGATCCTCAGCAGAGATTTGTCCGGTGTGTTTGTCTTTTGGTACGGTCCATGTTTTACCCGCGTCTGTAGATCGCCGAATTACGGCATAGCCATATTCGCGGCTTGTGCCGAGTAGATAGAGGTCGCCTTTGTGCAAAAACAGATTGGACCACCACTGACCGATCAGTTCGGATATTTGGGTCCAGGTTTCCCCTTTGTCGCGCGAACGAAATACGGCCATGCGGTCGTAATTTGTGCCCGGTCCAAAAAAGTCACGGGATGTTATGTAGTCTCCATTGGGCATGATGACGATGCTCGGGCTACCCAGGTATTGTTTTGTGCTGGCGGGGCTGTGATCAATCACGACGCCAGGTACTTTTGAGAGGTCGGGTTTTAAAGACAAATTTACCTCCTTAGATATCCATCCGGTTGTGACTGATTTGAACGTCAGCAGTTTCGTCTATGGATAATGCACCTGCTATTCCGTTTCCGATTCGGTTGTTGCTCAATAAATTACCACGGCCTATGCCTTTCCAGCGAACCGTTGAAACGGTTTCTTTTTGTTTTCGTCTCTCCAATAAGGTACATCCGGTGATGCTGATGTCGTCGGAGTCGGATATATATATCGCGCCTGGATAGCCGTCCAATATCTGGCAGCCGTTTACGGTGAGCCGGGCGCAACGGATGATTTCCAAAAGGCCCTGGCGATCATCCGCGTTTTCATCTCGTCCGCTTTGGAACTCGTGAAGCGTTGATCCGCTGAGGATACAATCTGTGCTGTTTATAAATTGAATGCCAGTACGGCGCGAGGGGCCATAATCGGGGTTGTGGTCAAAGCTGTTGCCCCCAACCACGATATTTTGCGCGTGTTCTACCAGGAGGTTTCGGTTGAATCCATTGTAGATCGCGTTTCCCGAGATGGTGACGCCTCTGGCCGCGATGAGGTGGATGTTATTTTCCTGTGTGCCGATCAAATTTCCCGCAATGGTGAACAGGCCCACCTTGTTATTCGTTTGAGGAGAGTGGCCGATCATCAATATATTTACGCCTCCAGGCGAAGGTAGTGCCTGGATGGTATTGCCCGATATGGTGCCTTCGCGGACGGTGGCGGATCCGTCGCTGGTGTCGATCCAGATATCTGCGGAGCGGTCTGCATTTTCGTCGTAGTTGTATTCGATGTCGTTGCCGGTGATTTGTAAGTTGCGGATTTGCGAGCCGATGATTCTGATACCCCCGCGTTTGCAATAGCTTATGTGGGAGGCGGTTACGATGATTTGATGTAGATCTACATGATCGAGAAAGATGCCTGCGCCGCGGTTGTCGTGCAGGTGACAGTGGGAGATAAGGACATTTCGGGCGCGATCGCGTATGTGGATGGCGTGGTTTAGCTTCCGCAATAGTACGCCTTCAAAGGTTGCCTGCATGGTGCCTGTTAGCGTGAAGCCATCTGCTTTGGGGTGTTTGCCTTCAATCTCTAAATTTGATATTGTGGGCATTCTTTCATGGGTCCAGACGCCGGGTTCAAAGGTTTTGGGATCGGCCGAGCGCTCATGTGTGCCTGCGATTTGAAATGCGGGTCCTGCACCGTTCATGAGAATTTTTGCCGTGCCTCCTGATCCATCTATGCTTACCCGCCCGCTGTCGGCCAATTTTATTTTAATGGGGTGCGTAATGAGATAGTCGCCTTTTGGAAATTGCAGCGTTCCATCTCCTTTTGCCAGGGCATCCTCTATCGCTTTCGTATCATCGGTGATGCCGTCCCCTCTGGCTCCGAAATCTCGTACATTGCTCATGGTTTCCCACCTTTCTGGTGACTGGCGATTTGTCGTATTAGGACAGGCATCATATATAGAGAATTATTCTCTGTCAAGCGGAGCCGTTTCGCGGAACTGGGCGTTTTTCGGTTGCTTCTGGCGAATCCCTGTGATAGTTTGAAAGTCAATTAAATCACACAAGCAGTTCAATTTTCGAGGAGGTCACACCGTGAATCCTCTCACTTCGTTTGGCGACTCGCACCACGAACAGTTTATGGCTGAGGGGTACCTGCGTCTGGGGCATCTCTTGTCGCCTGAGGAACTGGCCGCTCTGCAGCAGCGCATTGACGATATTATGCTGGGCCGCGTCCGCTACGAAAATATGCGCTTTCAACTCAATTCCAAAACGCCGGATGTCAGAATAGAGCGCACTCTGGGGAATCAGGAGCCGACGCTCCATTATCGGCGTATCGATGATCTGGAACAAGATCCGCTCTTCCTTACCTATATGCAGCACCCTCTCATCCGCCAGATTACCCGTCGCTATATCGGCGAAAATGTTTCGGTTTTTCGCTCTATGTTTATGAATAAACCCGCTGAAAGTGGCACGATTTTGCCCTGGCATCAGGATATCGGTGTGGGTTGGGGGATTGATACCAATCCGATTATCACGGTGTGGATGGGTCTGGACGCTGCTACTGTTGCCAGCGGTTGTATGCAGATCGTGCCGGGTAGCAATAATCTGGGTATTCTCAATGAGCGGCACTATACTTCTGAAGAGGATCAAGCCAGGTACGCCCGGTCCCAGGATGTGATCGATCTGGAGACCGAGGCAGGAGAGGCTGTTTTGTTGCACAATTTTTTGCTCCACCGATCGGCCCTCAATTCGACCCCGTCACCCCGGCGAGCTTTCAGCGCGACTTACATGGATGCGCGAACGCGTTCTTTGAAGACAGGTCAGACGTTTCCTCGACTCTTCGGGGAGGGCGCACTCGACCCAGCGACTGTGTCGGGAAAAGCGTCTGATCAGGTGCAGGTTTTTCATGGTTGAGGTCGCTGCCAAAGACTCATACAAAAAGCCGACGTTTACAAAATGGTGCTTGTGTAAATATGGTGAAACCACTATATTTAGATATGACCAGTGAGATGCTTAAGCCCGTCGAATGGGTCGGATCGAGTAAAGGGGACTTGAAGAAGTTTCCTGCTGCCGTACAGGATCGGATCGGCTTTGCCCTGTATCAGGCCCAGATCAGACTTAGACACCGCGATGCTAAACTGCTCAAGGGGTTGGGACCCCATGTTTTAGAGGTCGTTTCCCGTCATGACGGCGACACCTACCGGGCGGTTTACACAGTCCGATTCAAGTTGGCCGTTTATGTCCTGCATGCCTTCCAGAAGAAAGCCAGGCGGGGCATTGTGACGCCAAAGCAGGAGATTGATCTGGTCAAACGCAGGCTTAGGACAGCGGAACAACACTACAAGGACGTCTATGGCGAAAGGTAGAGCAATGAAGACAAAAGAGATCAAAATCGAACGTGGAAGTGGTAACGTGTTTGCCGACCTGGGGCGACCTGACGCCGAAGCTCACTTGTTAAAGGCAGAACTCGTCACCCGCATTGACAAGATTATTCGTCAGAGAGGACTCAAGCAGGTCGAGGCGGCGAAATTGCTCGGTCTGTCCCAACCTGATGTTTCGCGTCTCCTGAGAGGGGACTTTCGGGAGTATTCCATGGAGCGTCTTCTGCGTCTGTTGACAGCACTCGGGCGCGATGTGGAAATCGTTATCAGGGAGCCTAGATCCCATCGACCGGGAAGACTTCATGTACAAATAGATCATGATCGTACTTCTGACCATCTGGTCTATAAGTAGTACACAGCGAGCGTTGCGATCCGTCGAGAGGTATATTCAAAAGTGTGGATGAGGTCAAGAAAAGAGGGTATCACAAAAGCCGACGTTTGTGCGTCGGCTTTTTATTTTTTTTCGGCCTGGTCTGATGGGCTAAGGAATGGGGTCGCCTTGTTCGGCGGTGTGTTGGGCGTATTGTTGGCGCAGGTGGTTGGTGATGGTGCCGGGGTTGCCGTTGCCGATGGTGCGGCCATCCACTTCGAGGATGGGTGAGAGTTCGCCCATGGTGCCGGTGGTGAAGCCTTCGTCTGCTGTATAGACTTCGGTAAGCGATATGTTGCGCTCGGTCACTGCGATGCCCAGGTCGCGCGCGCAATCAATTACAACACCTCTTGTAATGCCGGGCAAGCAGGAATCCGCGTGGGGCGTGATAAGCGCCCCTTTTTTTATGATGAAGATATTGGTGGCATTGGTTTCGGAAACATAGCCGAAGATGTCGAGCATGATCGCGTCATCAACGCCTGCGACATTGGCCTCGATTTTGGCGAGGATATTGTTGATCAAATTGTTGTGATGGATTTTGGAGTCGATGCACATGGCCGGATTGCGGCGAACCGAGGCGGTGATCAGGCGGATGCCGTGAGAAGAATAAACGGGAGGTTTCCATTCTGGTAGTACAATGAGGCAGGAGCCGTATTGATTAAAGTGCGGACTCATGCCCGATGAGGTTTTTTTTCCCCGCGTGAGCGTGAGCCGGATATGTACTTCATCGCGCATGTTGTTGGCTTTGAGCGTTTCAAAGATTGCGGTTTTGATTGCTTCACGAGAGGGGATATCCGCAAAAGCCATGGCTTTGGCAGAGTCGAAGAGGCGGTCGAGGTGCGCGTCGAGTTGAAAGATTTTGCCGTTGTACACGCGCAGGCCCTCCCATACGGCATCGCCGCCTTGAACCGCGCTGTCAAAGACCGATATTTTGGCGTCTTCGCGCGGGAGCAATTCGCCGCCGACATAGATGAGGATGTTTTCGTTTCGAGGATCGGGTAATTGGATAGACACGGGTACTCCGTTTACTCAGCTTTGATGGCATGAGCATAAAGCTGGTCGTAATAGGGTTGACATTTTTCGAGGAGCGGGCGCAAGTGATCGGGAAAGGGTTCGGTTTTGGGACGATAGGGTTGAAAGCCAGTGGATTTGTGGACGTTGTGATACCAGTGTTTCGCCCATATTCCGTCTTCGGGTCGGGGCTTGGCTTTCCATGTGAGCATTGCGGGGTCAAAGGGTATGTTGAGGGCGTCGCAGAGTTTTGTGAGGACATGTCGTGGATTTTTGAGGAGTTCTCGAGAATCGAGCACAGGGAATCTTTGACCTATGGCGTGAAATTCATGTAAAAGCTGGGCTTGTATTTTGTAGCCCGTATCGCGCAAGGTGGGTGTTTTGAGTTGATTGATGAGTGAGGGCAGCATGTCAACGGGGTCGCGCGTGAGCAGGACATTGTGGGTGTGTTTGAAAAAGTCGCGACTGATTTCGACGAGGTGATGAGCCATCTGTTTCATAAAGAGCACGGGGCGATCACACGGGCCGAGAATGACATCGCGAATGACGTTTTCGGCATTGCATTCCATAGCGGCCATGACTTCGTTTGCACCCGGGTGTTTGGCAGCAGACACGCGTAAATAATGACCGTAGAGGGGTTCGTCAATCACGCGGGTGTCTGACCGCTGCGCGAATGAGTACATGAGGGCAGTTGAGACATTGCGGGGACCGGACCACATGTTTAGACGCAGGATATCGGCAGACATATTACATTCGGAAGACGGGGTTAAAATTGGGATCGGTGATGGCGTCGCGTTGTAGTGAAAAGGGTTCTATCGGATAATTTGTGTGCCCATCAATGGCGAGTTCGCTGAGGATTTTGCCCAGGATGCCAGCGAATTTGTACGCGTGCCCGGCGCCTACGCAGACGATGATTTGGGGATATTCGGGGAGTGTGTCTATCGCGAAGTGGCGGTCTTTGGGCATTGTGTAAAGACAGGTTTTGGTGTAGAGTTTTGGGCCGAGAAAGCCGGGGATGTTTTCTTTTAGCCAGGCTTCCTGGCGATGTTCGCGTTCGGCATCGGGTTCATAGGTGCGCGTATCGGTTGTTACTGCGGGACCGGATGCATCAATGCCAACTTTGGTGGCGATTTCGCCATAGATGGGGAATCCGTAGATGGATTCGTCGGCATGGGAGATGAAAATGGGAAATTTCCCAATGGCAAAGTCCGGCAGGTTTGGCGTGGCGTAGTATGTGATTTGTTCCTGGGTTACGGTGAGAGACAGATTCATATTTACGCTGGCGAGCAGGCGATCTGTCCATGCACCGGCTGTGACGATGAGTTTGCGGCATGAGAAATTGCCCTGTTTGGTTTCGATTTCGACGCCGATGTCGGTTGGACGAATGCGTGTGGCTTCACAGTTGTCCAACATAGTGGCACCGCGATAACGCGCCATGGCTATGTGGGTGGCATTTCCCCGGCTTGCATCTACCAATCCGGTATCGGCCTGGTATATGCCATCGACTTCGTATTTTAGACGGAATTGCGGAAAGCGTTTCACTATTTCATCGGCGTCAACGCGATCGTAGGGAACGCCTGTTTCGTCCATTGCGCCCGTGTATTTGTCGATTTCATATCGGTAGGGGTGATCGACGGGTGAAAATTGGATGCTGCCCGTTTTGAAGACCATCTGGACGCCGGATTCCTCTTCGAGCGTATGCCAGGCGGCGTAAGAGGCAGGTGCCAGGCGGATATATTGGGGGTAGTAATAGGTCAGGCGGATGATGCGCGAGTGATCCTGAGAGCCGCCGTGGTGGTGACCATGTGCAAATTGTTCTATGCCCAGGACGTCTTTGCTTTTTCGGCGCGAGAGCCAATACGCTGTGGCACTACCGATGCCTCCACAACCGAGGACGATGTATTCGCAATCTGTTTTCATGGTCTTTTCGCTTGTATTAGAGATTTTTTGCGTTGTCCAGATTGTATTTTTTCAGGCTTTCGTGGGTGCCAAAAGCATAGTGCCTGGACATGTCTGGCGAATAGCGACTGGCTTCTGGCTTGCGTCCGAGTGCTTCTGCAATGGCCCGAACATGGTGAGGCGCACCACCGCAGCAGACGCCGAGGTAACGGATATCCGCGCTGTATGCTTCTCTGGCAAATTCTGCCATTTCGTATCGATTGCAGGTAAAAGGATCAAGCGCAGTGGGAAAGGGACGATCTTTGGGCAAGCGCGGATCGCGAAGGGACTGCATGGTGGGGTGATCAGCGGTCGTGCGGTAGGGCACGGGCAAAGCCGCAACATGGCACGATACAGCCTGTCGGATGCGCACGACAGCAGGCATCATGGTCTGAGGGCCTCGCGCGCAATTAATACCGACGACGGTCGCGCCATCTTGCTCTAATTGTTTGGCTGCAACTTCGAGGGTAATTTCATCTCTGAGGTCGCCTTCCCTGTGCGGGGTGAGGGTGACGACAGCGGGCAGGCCGGATTCTTTGATGGCTTTGAGAGCGATTCGCGCTTCGCCAAAAAAGGAGAAGGTTTCGGCGATTATAAAATCGACATTTGCGTCGGTTGCCCAGTTAATTTGTTCTTCGAACATGCCGCGAACAAGTGCGTCGGATGCTTTGTCATCGGGATGCCAGATATTTGTGTTGCAAATATTGCCTGCGACCAGAGGTGGCTCTGCGGTAGCTTCTCGCGCTATGGCGTGGGCAATTGATAAGGCGTTTTTTTGAAGGGGTTCGAGCAGTTCTTCTTTGCCGATTAGACGCAATTTTTCGCGGTGGGCATAATACGTGAGGGCTTCGATAACATCTGAGCCGGCCCGCAAAAATTCGCGGTGTAAAGCAGCGACTGCTTCGGGGTGTTCTAAGACGACTTCGGGCACATAAGCACCTGCCTGGAGATATCCCCTGCGCTCGAGTTCAAACAGATACCCTTCGGCGCATATTACACCGTTTTCATTCAGGCGCTGCACCAGCCCGCGTTTTGGAATTTGTTTATCCATTGGTTGTCCTTTACTATGATGGATCAAAAGCAATTGCATATTAGGGATTTGTAATTGGGAAGTCAAGGCAGAGTTATCTCGTTTGACTTCGGTTGGATGGCGTTATATTCTAATGGTGATATATCAAAACAGAGATATTGCTATTGTGAGGGAGGAATCCGCTATGGGTTTGACCGAAGAAGAACGATTTAGATTTGATTTGACGGGGTTTATGGTGCGACCGGCGATTTTATCGAAAGATGAAGTGGCGGCGATTGTGGATCAGATTGATCGGATTAAGCACAATCCCGAATCTTTGCCTCCCGAACATCGCGCCGTTCCCGGTGGACCGGCGAGTGTGTTGATCGATCATCCTAAGGTGATCGATGTTTTGCACGAGATTATCGGGCCTGAGATTCGGTTGGAGGCGGCAGGGTGCGTTTGGAGAAAGAAGGGGCAATCACATGGTGAATTGCACGGAGGGGGACCGAGGCAGATCGATCCGATTTTTGGGTATCGGGTTCAAAATGGACGCATCCATGCGGGGATGGTTCGGGTGATTTTTGAACTGTCGGGGGTGAATAAAGGGGATGGGGGCACCCATTTTATTGTGGGGAGTCACAAAGCTAATTTTCCAATGCACGAGGCGCATTTGTCGTTGAAGGAAGGGAGGCGCAGCCCGTTTTTGATGACGTATGAGTGCCCGCCGGGCAGCGCACTATTTTTTACGGAAAATGTGTGTCACGCAGGTCCTGTGTGGCAACGGGATACGCCCCGGGTGACGATTTTGCACGCGTATTCGCATTTGGCGACGCATTGGCATCGGTTGAATATTCCGCCAGTGGTGCTGGAAAATTTACCCCGCGAAAAACAGGCTTATTTCAGGCAGCCGTGGATTGCGGATTTTAAAACCCGACCGGCGACACACAATACTATGGCGCGGTTTATTGAAGGAGATGATCCGGTTGTGGATACAACCCATCGGTTGGAAGTGGGGATTTGAACAAACAGGAGGAGATATGAAAGCAGTTGTGGTGATGTTTGATTCTTTAAATCGACATCTGTTGTCGCCCTATGGGTGTGAGTGGACGCATACGCCAAATTTTAAACGGCTGGCAGAGCGCACGGGGATGGAAGCATGTGATGCGCCCCCGGAACAGTATGAACGGCTGGGTTTGAGATAATCTTTTAACCTCTATTTAGATAAGGAGTTTGCTACTTGAAACGCGTCGGTTTTTACGATCTCGATCTAAATAATTTTCACGCAAATGTGTATTTGAGTGCGTTCAGAAATGAATTGAAGCATCGGGGGTTTGTGGTGACGGGTTGTACGGGTATTCGCCAGAAATCGAGTCTCGCATGGGCAGAGGAAAATGGGGTGCCCTATTTTCGAGATGTTCAGGCGTTGAACGATGCGGTTGATTATTATCTCATTCTGGCGCCGAGGAATCCGGAGCGCCATCTGGCAATGTGTGAGGTGGTTTTTCCATTTGGCAAAGCTACTTATGTGGATAAGACATTTGCGCCCGATCTCGATACGGCGCAACAGATATTCGCGCTTGCAGATAAGTACCGCGTTCCAATACAGACTTCGTCCGCACTGCGGTATAGCAATGTGCAGGATTTTGTGCGGGAAGTCGGTCCTCGCAAGGTGAAACATCTGGTTGTCTGGCAGAGTGGGCGGTCTTTTGATGAGTATGGTATTCACCCGACAGAAATTGTGGTGAGTTGTATGGGTACGGGGGCTAAACGGCTGATGCGCCGGGGGACCGGGAAGTACAATCAGATTTTGATCGATTTTACGGGCAACCGAACGGCGGTGATCAATCTGTATGAAAAACACAGGACGCCGCAGGCTGCTGTTGTGACAACGACAGAAGAAACGCGGTATATGGAGGTGGATCGAGTGGTGATTTTTCCGCGTTCTACCGAGGCGATTATGGACCTTTTTGAAAGTGGTAAGGCAAATATTCCGCGTCTGGAGAGCTTGCTGATTCGACGCATTCTGGATGTGGCGGAACAAGAACGGGCACAACGAGGGTTTGTTGACATTTAGGAGAGCGAGCAATGGTTAAAATGGCGCAATACGGTACAAAACACGGTCACGCAGCCGGGAAAGTGCGGTCGATGCAAACCAATGCAGAGGTTGAGGTGGTTGGCGTGTTTGAACCCGATGTGAGACGCCGCGATGAGATGGCGCAATCGGGCAGTTACGAAGGCGTTTATTGGTTTGAGTCCGAAGCGGAAATGCTGGGCGATGATGAGATTGTGGCTGTTGCATCAGAGGGTGCAAATGCCGAGAGTTTAGATCAGACAGAGGCTATCATTCGGGCGGGGAAGCATGCGTGGTATGACAAGCCCGCTGGTGAGAGTTGGGATCAGTGGCAGGAGATCATTGCACAGGCACAGGCGCAAGATTTGCTGATTCAGATGGGATACATGTTTCGGTATCACGATGGGTATTGCAAGATCGCAGAGTGGGTGCATTCGGGTTTTTTGGGCGATGTGTTTGCGGTTCGGGCGCATATGTCCACGTTTTTGGGGAAAGCGCAGAAAGAAACTGTCTCTGTGCATCAGGGGGGAGTGTTTTTTGATTTGAGCGGGCATCAGCTCGATCAGATTGTCCATCTGTTGGGAAGGCCCGAGCGCGTGACGCCGTTTTTGCGCGATGATATGCGCGAGGTTGAGGGATTTACGGATAATGGGGTGGGCATTTTTGAATTTGAGCGGGCGATTGCCATTGTCGATATTGCGGCATTGGAGCCGCGTCCCAATGCGCGCAGGTTTGAGGTATATGGCACAAAGGGTAGCGCGATTATGGAGCCGATGGAGCCTGCGGAGAAAATCCGCCTGTGTTTGGACGAGGCGCGCGATGGGTTTGAAGCGGGTGTGCAATTTGTCGATGTGGCACAGCAATCGCGGCAGGGTTTGTACGATTTGGAATTGGAGGCGTTTTTGGCGGCTATTCGAGGTACGCGCGCGCCGGACCGCTCATACGAACACGAGTTGCTGGTTCAGGAGACTGTGTTGAGGGGAGTTGGGCGTCTTTCAGGATGAGGAGAAATGTATGAATATTATTTGTGTGATGCTGGATTCGTTGCGGACAGACCACGTGGGTGCTTATGGCGACCGGGCAAGGACGCCGAATATGGATCGCATCGCGCGTGAGTCGCTGGTGTTTTCAAAGGCGTATTCAGGATCGTTTCCGACCCTGCCGTGTCGGCGCGATTTGTTTACGGGACGTTGGGGGCATCCGTTTAATACATGGGATAAAATGGAAGGTAATTTGCCCACGATGGCCGAGCGTTTTCGCCGCGCGGGATATACAACCGGGCTGATTTTTGATACGCCGATGTTTATGACTCAGGGCAATTTTCTGGATCGCGGATTTGGTTCTATTTCATGGATTCGCGGGCAGGGGGGTGAGCCGTGGATTAGCGATGAATTAGAGGAGATCGCATGGCCGGCCAGTGAGGATAAAGTAAAATCCGGGGTGATGCGCTATCTGGCTAACCAGCGCGGGCGTTTGTTTGAATCGGATTATTTGGGTCCGCGCGTGTTTACCGAGGCGATGCACTGGCTGGAGCGGAATTATGTGAAGGATGGGTTTTTTCTGTGGATTGATTCGTGGGATCCGCACGAGCCGTGGGATCCGCCGCAGTATTATGTGGATATGTACGATCCGGGTTATGAAGGCGATGAGCTTATTTATCCGTGTTATGGATTTAGCAATTATATGACGGATGAGGAACTCAACCACGTGCGCGCGTTATATGCCGCTGAGGTGACGATGACGGATCGGTGGTTGGGTATGTTGTGGGATACGATAGGTGTGTTGGGTCTAAAGGAGAATACGATTTTTGTGCTGATGGCAGATCACGGGCACTATTTTGGCGACCACGGATTACAGGGCAAGCCCTGGGGAGATTGGGGGCAGCTTTACGATCCCATGATTCACATTCCGTTTATGGTGTATCATCCGGATGGGATGATGGCGGGCAAACAGGTGGATAGTCTGGTGCAGCCGGTAGATGTGTTTCCCACGCTTTGCGATCTGGCGGGATTGGATGTGCCCAATGGCGTGCAGGGGAAAGCATTTGCCGATGTTTTGCAGGGCAAGACGGTGATGCATCGGGATTTTGCAATTAGCGGGCGCAATTTGAATGATAGCTGGGGCACTGTGCCTGCGACAATTACTGATGGCACATGGACACTGGTGTATTGGCCCAATAAAGATCTGAAATACAAAGGTCCCAAACCGATTCGCATTGAGCGATACGATTGTCGCAATATGCCAGAGCGCCGCGTGGATGAGTTGTTTTATATGCCGGAAGATCCCGGTCAAAAGAAAAATGTGATTGCAGACCATCCCGAAGAAGCAAGGCGGTTGCACGACGCGCTCAGACAGTTGATTGAGGATACAGAGACCGATCCGGAAATTGCGAAAACGTACTTGCCCGCACCGGGCGATCAGTATCAGTAAGATTTTTATGATCGCACATCTTGTCTGCCGTCGCCGCATCCGCCATCGCCGGCAGATCGCACATGCGGTTGTCCCGTTATTTCGGTGCCTTTGTACGCATAAGGGTCGTCGCCGGCGATCATGATGATTTCTCGTATGTCTGCCGTTGCCATGCGTTCGCCGGGTTTCAGGTTGCGCCAGGGGAGGAGGGATTCCGCGCTCATGTAGTGATTGACGAGTACGCGGCGGAAGCCGGACTTGGCGCGGTTGGGGAACGAGCGATGGAGCAGATAGCCGTGAAAGAAGACGAGGGCACCGGTTTTGACTTCGACGGGGATGGCGTCGTCATCTGTGTAGGGAAATCGGAAGGTTTCATGGGCGCAGTCAAAACGCTTGTCGTGCTGTACGTGTTGGGGCCATAAGATTCCGCGCTTGTGCGAGCCGGGAATGACCCACAAGCAGCCGTTTTCAGTGGTGGCATCGTCCAGGGCAAACCAGCCGCCAGTGAGTGATTGGTCGCGGGTGGGGATGTAGATTTCATCCTGGTGCCATGCTTGTCCGGGTTTTCCCGCGCTTTTGATGAAGAGCATCGATTGCATGCATTTGACATTGGGACCGATGAGGCTTGTGAGGCCATCGACCATCACGGGATGGGATAGCGCGTCGTACATGATGGGCGAGGTTCTGTGAACGTGGTGGATACACAAGATGTGTTTGATCACATCGTCGTCGGTATCGTCGGGCAAAGAGGCGGGCAAATTGCCTATGTCGCCGCGCTCCCCGCGGCACAGGGCTGTGGTTTCGTCGCGCAGGATTTGGACTTCTTCGGGGGTGAGTGCATCGGGGATTACGAGGTATCCATTTTCGCGGTAAAAGGCCACATCGCCTTCGGTAACGCGAGAGGTGGCTTCTTTGGAGATGGTTGCCATTGAAAACTCCATAGAGATTGGCGTTTGATATAGCGGATTGTGCATTCCAATAATAATCGGGCAGTATGGTGTTGTCGTCAAGAACAATGCATACTGCAAAACAGATAGCTGAGTTTGTATTTAAGGAGGATTCTATCTTGAACCGAAGGCCAAATTTTGTGGTGATTTTTTTAGATGATTCCGGATGGGCAGATTTTCGGCCATTTGGAGAGACGGCGTATCCGACGCCCAATGTGGAAAAATTGGCAGCAGGCGGATGTTGTTATCACCAGTTTTACGTGCCTCAGGCGATTTGTTCGGCGTCGCGGGCGTCATTGTTGACGGGATGTTATCCAGGCAGGCATAAGGTTTATGGCGCGATTCCGCCCCGGGCGCGGGGCCTGGATCCGAGTTTTGCTACAATTGCCGAGGTGCTCAAGCCCGCGGGTTATGCAACAGGGGTGTTTGGCAAGTGGCATATTGGCGATCACGAGGATACGCGCCCGCCCGCTCGGGGGTTTGATGAGTCGTCGGGTTTGATGTATTCCAACGATATGTGGAAATACCATCCGCAGAGCAGGCATTTTGATACTATGGAATTGCAGTTCTGGAAAAATGGGGAGATCGTTATTGACGATGTGTCACCAGAGCAGCAGAAGATGCTGACGACCTGGTACACAGAGCACGCGGTCGATTTTATCGCGCGTCATGCCGATGAGCCGTTTTTTCTGTACGTGCCCCACAATATGCCGCATGTGCCGCTGTTTTGCAGCGATAAATTTGACGGCAAATCGGGTAAAGGTTTGTATGCCGATGTGATGATGGAGATCGATTGGTCGGTGGGTGAGATTATGAACGCGCTCGAAAAAGCGGGCGTGGCGGATGATACGATCATGGTTTTTACGTCGGATAACGGTCCGTGGATTTCTTATGGCAATCACGCTGGGAAGACGCCTTATCGCGAGGCGAAGGGGACGGGTTTTGACGGGGGTACGCGCTCGGCGTGTGTGATGCGCTATCCCAATGGTATTCCCGCGGGGGAGATATCGCATCAGGCATTTTGTTCGGTGGATTTTTTGCCGACGTTTGCTAAGTTGGCGGGGGCAGATTCGCCGGATTATCCGATTGATGGGGTCGATGTTTGGGATATTGTGACGTGCCAGCCAGATGCGACCAATTCCCATGTGTATTATCCGGTGTCAACTGCGCGAAATTTCGATGGGGTGGTCAGTGGGAATGGCAAGTGGAAGTTGCATTTGCCACACGGTTACCGCACGCTTGCGGAAGCGGGCAACGGCGGAGAGCCAGGGCGATACGATACGGCGTATATCGAGTTGTCGCTTTTTGATATGGAAAACGATCCCTACGAGACGACCAATGTGATTGATGAGTATCCCGAGGTGGCGCAGGAACTTCAGGCTTTGGCCGAAAAGCATCGGGACATGTGGTGGGTGGAAAAGAATTAAAATAGGAGGTTTTGAGATGGGTATTTCGGCAAAAGAATGGACGCCAACTTTGACGGAGAAAGAAACCGTGCTGTTTGACCTGAAGGGATATATTCTTTTTCCGGCTGTTTTGAGCGAGGATGAGATAGCGCCGATTAAGGCGCAGTGTGAGAAATTGCGTACCGATAGAGATTCTCTGCCGCCCGAAGCGTGTTGTTTGCCGGGGGGGGCCGCATCGGTATTAATCGATCATCCGGCGATTATGCGGGTGTTGCATACGGTTATTGACGATGAGACTGAGAAGATCCGCCTGGAAGGCGCGTTTTTGTCTTATCGTTTTAAGGGAGATAATCACAGGGGATGGACGCCGCATGCCGGCGGTAAGTCCGTGAATCCCAATTATAGCTATCAGTATCACGATGGGCGGATTTACTCCGGGATGACGAGGGTGGTTTGGGAATTAAATGGCGTGGAGAAGGGGAAAGGGGGGACGGCGTTTATTCCGGGGAGTCACAAGTCCAATTACAGAAAAAAGCTGCCTTTGTTAGACGATTCCGATTCGGATGTGTGGGATACTTATGGCTGTCCACCGGGATCTCTGTTGGTTTTTTCTGAGGCGGTGCGCCATACGTCTTGTGTTTGGACACAGGACGAGCCGCGGATGGCTCTGTTTTTTGCTTATAATCACATCAATGTGCGCCATCACAAACCCGGATTTACAGACGAGATGCTCAGTTCACTCTCGCCAGAGCACCGTCGGTTTTTCAGCGAAGTGTATCACCCGCAATTTGATGGCGATGAGTGGAAAAGGCGTCTGAATCGTTGAGTCTGTACAGAGAAAGCATTGGTGAGGAGAGATCACAACTCGAGCGGTTTATAAGAATCGCTCGGCGTAAATATCGAGCACTTTGCGGATCATACGCTGATAGGGAATACCATTTTCTCTAGCTCTTAGCTTGAAGAAATCGACACTCTTTTTGTTGAGGTTTAGCGTGATCCGCACGGTCTCTTCTTTCAGGACGAGTTGATCGGGTGGCGGCAGAAAATCTGAAATCACTTCTGCCTGTTCGATTGCTTCCGCAATACCAGAAGGTGCTTTCTCATATTTTTTCTTGCTCATAACGCTCCCTTCCTTCGCGCCAATAACCGGCACCAAATATGCGAATTTTGTCTGCCCGATAAGTAAAACGGACTGTCAATACGCGCTCTCCAACCTTTCCAAAACAAAAATATCGCGTTTCTTCAGATGTGCTGTGTTTATGGTCAACGGCAATAATGCGATGAGAATCCATAAACGCAAGCTGAGCTTCAGAAAATGAGACATGGTGTTTGGACTGGTTGATAAGGTCTTTTTGAGAATCCCACTCAAAGTTCATGTTCACACAGTTTCACATTAGTTGGCATATTTTGATACATATATTTATACATATAATATAATCCCACGTCAAGGTCTTTGTGCTATTTTTTCAGGATGACACCTGTTTCTGAATGACTGGCGGGTTAAGATGCTATGTCGTAAATTGCTTGAGTCGTTTTGATCTTTCTAATTTTTTAAGGAGTGTGCAATGGCAAATAAGGTGACGATTTTTGGTGCGGGTAGCGTGGTATTTTCGCTCGGTCTGGTGAAGGATTTGTGTCTGACAAAGGCGTTGAATGGCAGCCACGTTTGTTTTATGGATATCAATGAGGAAGTGCTCGATGCGATTTACGAACTCGGGCGGCGGTATGCCGAGGATTTGAGCGCGAATATGACGTTTGAGAAAACGACGAGCAGGGAGGCCGCATTAAAAGATGCCGATTTTGTGATCAATACGGCAACGGTGACACACAATGAGTATTTTATGCAGCGCCGGCGCAAGATGACGGCGAAGCGCGGTTATTTTTACGATAAAACCGGGATGCCTGAGTATCACAATTTGCAACTGATGCTGGATGTGGCGAGGGATATGGAGAAGCTGTGTCCCGATGCGTGGATTTTGCTGGCGGGCAATCCGGTATTTGCCGGAACGACATTGATGACGCGGGAGACGGGGATCAAGGTGTGCGGGTTGTGTCACGGGCACTATGGCTATGCGGGGGTGGCGAGTACATTGGGGTTGGATCCGGATGAGGTAACGTGGCAGGCTCCGGGGTTGAATCACAATATTTGGCTGACGGATTTTATCTATGAAAACGAAGATATGTATCCAGAGTTGGATCGGTGGATTGCCGAGGAGAGCGAGGCGTATTGGGAGCGGTTGACCCGAGGGGGCAAGGCTATTCCCACGCAGATGTCGCGCGCGGCGATTCATCAATACAAGATGTATGGCTTGATGCCTATTGGCGATGCGCCTCGGCGGGGCGGTTGGTGGTATCACACGGATTTGGATGCGCGGAAGTACTGGTACGATCCCAATGGGGGTAAAGACACGCCAGCCGGACGCGATGCGGTGCTGGCGGGCAAGGCAAAAAAATACGAGCAGATGAAGGCGGCGGCTTATGATGAGAAAATTCGGCCGGTTGATTTGTTTGGCGATCAGATGACACACGAGCAGCATATTCCGATTATGAATGGGCTGGTCAACAATATAGAAGGTCAGTTTCAGGTGAATATGCCCAATTGCGGTGCGCTGCCGGGCATTCCCGACGATGTGGCGGTGGAAGTTCCCGCAATTGTAAATAAGAAGGGTATTCAGCCTTTGCGCGTGCCGCCGTTGCCGAAGAAGATTATGCTGGAATGCATTTATCCCGATTGGCTCAATATGGAGCGCACGCTCGAAGCGGTTTTGTCGGGGGATAAATCAATGATGCTGTTTGGCGTGCTCGAAAGCAAAGAGACAAAATCATACCAGCACGGGTTGGAGACGCTGGACGCGCTGTTTAATATTGAACCCAATGAGCCGATGAAATACGTGGAAGATATCAACGCGCATTTTGACTGGCCGAAGAATTGGGCGTAGGGCATCTGCAAAGGCTAAGCGGACGCTGCGCGAAGGACTGGCGCAGACACGCGCCTACCTGGACCGCTGCACGGTGGCAGAAGGGCACTTGGTACTCTTTGACCGCAGTGAGGACGCGTCGTGGGACGACAAGGTGTATCGCCGCGAGGCAACCGAAGGGGGGCGGTTGTGGTATGGGGGATGTGATTCTTGTCAACGTGCAAAAGGAAGGATCCGCATTGAAGTATCCACAGGGTCACACAAGAGCCGCTTGGCGGCCTGTGGGGCCGGACGAGTGCGCCGATCCGCTCGGCGCCTTGGCTCGGGCGGAGATACCGGCGATTCTGTTGCCCCAGGTCTGTACGCCAGCCGATTGCCAGCGGCTGATGGAACGCTTTGCCGAGCGCGGGTTGCTGCGCGCTGCGGGCGACGAGCGCACGCGCATCGACATTGGCACCAGCCTCGGCAATTTGGGCGGCGACCAAGAGGCGTTCTTAGCAGATGCGGAGGAGACGCACGCGCTTTTTGCTACCCTTTTTGCGGGTTTGCTCGACCCGATGCAACTGCTCTATCGGCACTTGCAGGCGTTGGCTTCCAATAAGGAGGTTAAGACGGCGCGCGAGCGCGACGGGCGCTTGTACGGCCCGGCCATCTTTCGCATCCACTACGAGACCCACGCCTATAGTCCGCACATCGACCACGTCGTTCTGCGCGAAAAGCGGTTCAACTACGAGGTGGCGCGCTTTACCCACCAATTTGCCGGTGTGCTGTGCGTGCAGAACGCGGATTCCGCAGGGCCTGGGGTGCAGGCTGTGTTGCATCGCTGTCTGTGGACCGAGGAGATACAGCCGTATATCGCCGAGGGCCGTTTTCACGAATATGCGGCCGCGCATGGCGTGGCGCACTGCGAGGTCGCGCTCGAGCCGGGCGATTTGTATTTCTTCAATACGCGCTGCATCCACGAGGTCCCTGCGGTGCAGGGGGACGATCCGCGGGTGGTGCTCGCCGTCTTCATTGGTTATGCCGAAGACGACGACGAAATCTACGTGTGGTCTTAACCCGTGTTGCCGTTTACGCACATCGTCCGCGCCCTGCCAGCGACCGTTCCCTTTGTGCCGCCCGAGGCATTGGAGCGGGAGCAAGGGCAGCCGCTCGCCCTGCGAGTTGGGGCTAACGAGAGCAATTTTGGTATCTCGCCACGGGCGCGGCAGGCCATGGTAGAGGCGGTGGAGCAAGTGCATTGGTACAACGATCCAGAGGGATACGAGCTGCGCTCGGCGTTGGCGGTGCGGCACGGGGTGGCGCGGGAAGAGGTCGTCTTGGGTGCGGGGATTGACGAGCTGTTGGGGCTTTTGGTGCGCCTTTTTGCCGAGCCGGGCGACGCGGTGGTGACGTCGCTGGGGGCCTATCCCACGTTTAACTACCACGTCGAGGGGCACGGGGCGGTGTTGCACAAGGTGCCCTATCGCGCGGATCGGGAGGACTTGCCGGCCCTGTTGGACAAGGCGCGGCAAGTGCGCCCCAAGCTGATCTACGTGGCCAATCCCGACAACCCCATGGGCACCTATCAGCGAGCCGACGAGTTGCGGGATTTTATCGCGGTGTTGCCGCCGGATTGTGTGTTGCTGCTCGACGAGGCATATATCGACTTCGCGCCGGAGGATGCCCTGTTGCCGCTGGAAGTGGAACGGGCACAGGTGGTGCGGTTGCGGACGTTTTCCAAGGTGCACGGCATGGCTGGGGCTAGGGTCGGCTACGCGCTGGCACACCGCGATGTGGTGGCCGCGCTCGACAAGGTGCGCAATCACTTTGGCGTCAATCGCATCGCCCAAGCCGGGGCACTTGCTTCGCTGGGCGACGATGCGTTCGTGCGCTCGGTGGTGCGGCAAGTAGAGGAAGGCCGACGGGAATACGCGGTGCTGGCGGCGGAATTTGGGCTGCAAACGGTGCCTTCGGCGACTAATTTTGTGGCCCTCGACGTGGGTAGTGGCGAACGAGCGCGGCGGCTGATGCAGATGCTTTTGCAGCACGGGGTCTTCGTGCGGATGCCGGGCGTGGCTCCGCTCGCCCGCTGCATTCGCGTGACCGTGGGGCCATCCGCCGAGCGGCAAGCCTTTGCGAAGGTGTTGTGTGCGGTGTCGCCGCAATTAGATATTGGAGACGAAATCTTCTGTTGACAGCGTTTCAAGGGTTCTTCCGCACATTTACACGATAAAGGAGATCTGTTGTGAAATACGGTATTCGAGATAATATGTTAAAAGCACCGATGGAAACGTTGTTTTCGGTGGCGAAAGATATTGGATTTGATGGGGTGGAGTTTTGTGTTGGGCGAGACTATGGGGAGAATATTTTGTGGGAAGATGGGGGAGCAGAGAAGTTGAAGGGATTGGCAGATGCAGCGGGTGTTGAGATTTCTTCTCTGTCGCCGGGGGTATTTTCACAATTTCATCCCGCCTTGCCAGAAGCGGAAAAGCGCGCCGAGGGCGTTGAGATTTTGACGCATGTGATTGGGGCGTGTGCGGCGGTTGATACGCGGCATATTCTGGTGCCGATGTTTCCGCGAGATATGGATGAGTGGCCGAGTTCGACATGGGATCAACTGGTGGATGGGTTCAAAGCACTGGGCGAAGTTGCGGAAAAACACGACGTGATTTTGGATCTGGAGACGACATTTAGCGCGGATCAACTGGTGATGATTTTAGACCGCGTGGGGTCTTGCGCGGTGAAGGTGTATCACGATACGGGCAATACGATGTCGCGCGGACAGGATCCTGCTGAAGAAATTTTGAAGTTGGGACACGATGGTGTGGGGATGATTCACGCCAAGGATACGGACCGGCAGGCGTTGGGGGATGGGCGCGTGGATTTTGATTCGGTAGATGCGGCGATGCGCGAGATCGGTTATGATGGGTATATTGTTCTGGAGACGCCTTCGGGCGACGACCCCAATGCCGATCACGCAAAGAATCTGGCGTTTATCAAAAAGCTGGGGATTTGAGCAAGGGTTGGAACATTAGGAGTGTCGGTGTGGTCATAAAAAAAAGGCCCGTTAGCCTTCGAACTTTGGCGAGATCGGGCTAACGACCAGGTAGCCGTATGAAGGATTTAGAAACCCATCATACGACAAAAGGCAGAGACTTTAACAATTTTAAATGGTTTTGTCAAGATTGAGAAAGGAGGAAAAAACTGACGATTGAACTTGTACATTGCTTCAATGGCGACAATACGTTGTGCTATTGGGAAAGGAGGAGATATGACATGAGATGTAGAATGTTATACAACCGTTGACTGTTAAAAGGAGACATATCTATGAATAGATATTTGATGTTGAAGGTGTGGCTGCTGGCATTGTTTATCGCGGTGCCGGTCTCTGCCCAGGAGACCCGGTACGGTGCTGGCGTGTTTTTTAACCGCAGCGTGCCCGTGCTGGGGTTTCACGACCGGTATTCGGCTTCTCAGGTATATGGTGCGGTGCTCGATTATCAGGTCAGTTCGCGCGCCACGATGGAGTTTGAATACCACCATATGACAATGGATGACGGAAAAATCGAAGCTCTGGCGTTTACGTGGCCCATTGACAAACAAAAATATTTGAGTCCAGATGCCAACTCTCGGTTTAACCTCAATAGCTTTTTGATCAATGCTCTGGCGTATCTCAATCCCCGAAAGTCCGGTGGCGATTTGCAGCTTTTGCCCTATATCGCTGTGGGTGCGGGGTTCTACGATTATCAGGATAGGATCACTGGTCTGATTTATCCGGGACAAAAAGAGGAGCCTTTGAATCAGGATCTGATGCTGGATGACCGAGAGGATGAACATACAGCTCTGGGGGCAAATTTGGGGTTGGGCATGACGGTGGTGCAGGGGCGATTCGGGCTGGATATCCGCGGGCGTTATCACATGATTTTGGGTGATTTGCGTCCGATGGAGTCGTGGGATCTGCCCGGCGTATTTCCACTTGCCATGTTCGATTTCAGGACGGCGTTCAAACTGTACTGGTAATGAAGTAAGAAGTGAGAAGTAAGAAGTGAGAAGGCCACCCCACACCACCCAGAAGGCGGGTGCTTCATCACACTTCACACTTCACATAGGAGGAGGTCTATGAAGCGGTTAATATTGGGATTTATTTTGTTCTTGCTGATGGATACGTCGGCAATGGCAGCAACAGCGGGAAAGATCACGGGTGTCATCACAGATGCCGCCACGGGTGAGTCTTTGCCGGGCGCGAATGTGGTGCTTGAAGGTACCCGCAAAGGAGCCACCACCGATACAGAGGGTCGCTATTTAATTCTGGCCGTGGATCCCGGAATGTACACCCTGACGGCGACGATAGTGGGCTATGGCACAGAAAAGAAAGAAGAAGTGCAGGTGATTGTGGATTATACATCCACAGTGAATTTTGCACTGAAAGAATCCAGTCTCGAATTGGCCGAACTGATTGTTATTGCGGAGCGGCCACCTGTTGAGCCAGACAAAACCACGAGCAAATACGTGGTTTCTTCGGCAGATATTCAGGCCGTGCCGCAGGTGAGATCGACATCGCAATTGATCGCATTGCAACCGGGTATGGCACTGGATGGTAGCAATCGCATTCGCGGAAGCACAACGCAGGTGCAAGCGGGGACGCAGGTGGGCTATTATATCGATGGGATTGAGGTCGATCGGAGTCTGCTCACAGGCGTGAACACTACGGCCATTCAGGAACTGAGTGTGCTAACCGGTGGTATGAATGCGGAATTTGGCAATGCGGGTGCGGGCATTGTGAGCCTGGTGACAAAAGAAGGCCGGGGCAATTTCTCTGGTCGGGTGGAGTATAAGTTCACACCAGCGGGCAAAAAACACTGGGGCAGAGATGTGCATGAAAGCCCTGGATTTGAAGACAATGTGCAGTGGAACAATCCCGATTGGGTGAACGAAACATATATGGATCCAGGACCTGATCGCACGCTGGGAACGTCTGACGATGTCGAGCGTATGGCGCACGAACGCGTCGAATATACGGACAAGCGTGGGCACCGCTTAGAAGGCACGCTGGGCGGGCCGCTCACACGCGATTTTTCGTATTTTGCCAGCGTGAGTTATTCCCGCGACCCGGCCAGGTTTCCCGCAGTTGAGCAGATATCGGATAATCCGCCGCGCATGCAGGCCACGTTGACGTATCGCCCCAGCGCAAATATCAAGATTAAGGCACTGGGCATGTATCAAAGGTCGGATCAGTTTCAGGGATCAACGCGCAACAATACGCAAAATATTTTCTTCCTCGAGGATTTTTCAGCTTCGGGTACTTACACATTGTCGCGGCAGCTCGAGGTGTTGACGTTGACACATACATTGGGCAAAAACACGTATTACGATCTGAAATTTTTCTACAACAAATACGATCGCGATGCGTTCGATGTGCCGGCTGCCACCGAAGCAGTGCGCAAAGATAAGGCGGGTTTTTTCAATTTGCCCACGCTGGTGCGCGAATATACCGAAGAGGAAGATACGAAATACGGCATCAAATACGATTTCGTGAGTCAGGTCAATCGGTCGCACTTGATTCAGACGGGGTTGGTGCTCACGCAGCGGGCCTATCACCGCACGCGAGAAGATTTTGACAATACCAAGAGCCGCTTTCTCGAATTTGTGGCCGATGGGTTTAACCTGGGCGAAAATGTGAAACCCTGGACGCTGAACCTGTATGTGCAGGACAAGATCGAGTACGGCGGCCTGATTGCCAATCTGGGCTTACGCTGGGATTATTACAATTTTGGGCGCAACGGCTCAATGGGAGAGGCGCTGGGCAAATCGCCGATGTACAGCACGTTTACGCGGGCGCGGTATGAAATGGACCATCTCGATAGTTCGACGCCAACGATGACGGCGCTGAGTCCGCGCTTGGGCCTGTCGCATCCGATTACAGACCAGTTGGCAGCGCACTATTTCATTGGTCGAGCGAACGTCTTTCCCGTGCTCCTCGAAACCCATCGCAGACAGTTTTCAAGCGAGGCGCCAGACAATGACCTCAACGGCAATGGCGTAATTGACGAGACCGAAAAGTGGAATGCTATGGAAGTGCATACCACGGCGCGGCAGCCGTCCGAAGGCATGAACCCCCAGCGCACGACGAGTATGGAAATGGGGGTGGACTGGAACTTTGTAGCTGATTATACGGCCAGTATTACGGCACACTATCGGCGCGACGAGGGGTTGTACGCCAGAAACAATATTTCCTATTGGGTAGATCCGCTCAAAGGCCAGTCCGCACAGGTCAACGCAATACGCAATACCCGATGGCAAACAGCGCGCGGGATCGAACTGTCGCTGAAAAAGACGTTTAGCAACAATTTCCAGTTCCATTTGTCCTACAATGCCGAATGGGTGCGCGATCCGGGCGGCGTTCACTACGGAAAACATTCGTCAAACTGGTATGTGCTTCCCAATGCCGATTTTATTGCGGCTGGGCACTACTGGACTGATTGGGAAGTGCAATCCGACGGTTCGGAAAGACCCGTGCCGCTCACGTCTGAGCAAGTGGCCGACATCAGTGCCAGAGCCGAGGCAAATATCGTGGCGTGGATCGGGCAGGCCGGGTCACAAGGCCCTGGTGCAGGGGTCTGGCAGCCACCCATCAAAACCAATGACAACGGTATCTGGACAGCCGCAAACGGAAATGTCTTTTCGGCAGAGCCTATCAGCGGGCAGCGCAGGAATCAGTTGTCGCTTCAGTTGTATTATGCCACGCCGATGGCTTATGGTCCCAAAATGGGCGCGATCAATCCATTTGGGGGTCTGCGCGTGAGCATGATCTACCGCATTTTCAGCGGCCAGCCGTTTGAGTATGTCCCCCCGATTGGCCCGCGCGAATTTCGCACAGGAGCATCGACGATGAAGACGGATCTGTACGCGGCCAAAGATTTTCGAGCTATTGGCAAATTGCGTCCCACGCTATTTTTGGAAGTGAGCAATTTGTTCAATGAAAAGAGCTCCGAGATCCGAAATTCGGATTTTACTTATGTGCAGTACGGGCTGCGGCTACCCCCGCCAGATGATACCGGGTATTTGCTTTATGGCGACCCAAGAGAATCCACGCGCTACAGGTACAATCCGCGCAAAGTGGAAATCGGTCTGGAAATTCAGTTTTGAAAATTGGAGGATAGTGATATGAACAGGAAATTTCTCGCTGCTGTCCTGATGATAGTGGTTGTGGGGTGGGCGTTTGAGGTCTATTCCCTGGACACGCAGAATATGCGACAACTCACGCGCGGGCAACTCTGGACCGGGTTCCGCAATGAGGGGACTCAGGGCGGCGTCTGGGACGACCGAAGTTCTCGCGGCGCGCCCCGCTTGACGTATCCGGGCATGGGCAATGGCCTTATGCTCAACATGGCCGGTGCAGACTACATTGAGTATTTCGGCAAAAAGAACGGTTTTAGCTGGGCCGAGCAAAAAAATGAGGCGCAAAATTTGTCGGGAGGAGAAGGTATATGGGTGTTGACCAATGTCGGTGGCGAATACGGGGTGTCGTATTCGGGACCGTGGACGCCTTCGGCGGATATCTCACCGATGTATTACGATATTGCCAATAGTCCCGAAGCCAACTGGGGATACCAGGTCGAAGTGCCACCCCATGGATTGGGGACGGGAGCAATTATGCCCAACTGGTATCCCGGTGCTGCATTGCAAACCGATGCGCCGAGAACGGGCGTGCCCTATGAAGTCCTCAATCATCGGTGGGGCCAGTACATGGACGCCGATAAGGACGACCGCGCGGAAGATATCGTTTTTAGCAGGTGGACGACCAAACACGGTGTTACGATTACGCGCAAGGCTATGGCATGGAGTTATCAGGGCTTTGACGATTTCTTCATTTTAGAAGTGGAATTTGAGAACACGGGTGACTCTGATGGCGATGGTGTTGCCGATGTGAATGGCGGTGCTGGACATAATCTAACGGGGGCGTATTTCTCATTTGTTCAGGGCTTTACGGTGAGCATGTCGGGCGAGGGCAATTGGAACGGTCTTGGATCTGGTATGCCCGGATCGTATCAGCCGCAAGACGATGAGTATCGCTATACGGGTGCGCCGAATTACGACGGACCTGCTGAATATGTCGATTTGAAGATGAACTATCAGTGGGATGGCGACAGTATCCAGCGCTCGGAAGAAGACACCGGGCAACCCGTTTATATCGAAAGCGTACACGGCAATGCGAAAAGACTGCCGGGTGGCGTGTTTGACGGGCAAATGAGATCGCCGCAATATGTGAGCGTTGCTCCATTGGCCTATCGCGATAGCGGGCCGTCGCATGTATTCAATGCCAGCGACCAGGGCAAATACGTCAATCCGCAAGGCGATCAACCCAGGACGTCAAAATGGTGGGAAACGCGCGATTTCTGGGGTTTGAGCACGGATTTGCCGAATTTGCAGAGCGATTCTGAGCAGGGTATTTACGAAACGTTTTCAGGAACAACCGATGATAACCCATCCACTGTCAACGCTATGGCCAATGCACTCACTTTTGGGCCGTATAATCTGGCTGTGGGCGAGAAGGCCAAGATCGTGGTGGCTTATGTCGCCGGGACAGGCGCGCAGGCGATATCCCGCGAAGGCCAGTCGGCGTATGCAGTGGATATACAGACATTTTGTTTGAAAGACATTCCACTGCCCGAAGAAGAACGATTGGCGCGGTTGAGCAAGGGAGAAGCCGCTCTTGTGGCGCATTTGAATGCCGCACAATTCGCGTACGACAATATGTACGATCTGCCCGATTATCCACCCGATGTGAAGTTCGCGCCGGGGGTCAATCAGGATGCAGAGATTACGTTGACATGGAACGATGCCGCCGAATCGTCGGTGCATCCCGATTTTGGCGATGCCGATGTGGTGGGATATCGCGTGTTCCGATCTGCCTATCAGGAATTTGGGCCATGGGAGCACATCGGTACAGTCACTGCAGGTACCTCCGGATCTACCTGGGACTATTCGGGCGGCCAATACGTGTGGCGCGATAATACGGCGGTTGCCGGGTTCCGATACTTTTACAATGTGCGGGCTTTTGCCAAACCGCGCGATTCGTGGAGCAATGGCATGTCGAGCATTGGCGATTTGCCCGCAGAAGTGCAGAGTCATTTACAGGCTGGACTCGAAGGTGGATATTCTGCCCCCGAGCAGCGCGTGAACCTGGACCTCAGCCCGTTTCAGCCGGGTCTGGCGCCGTCCTGGCCGGAAAAGCGCGTGCGCGTGGTGCCCAATCCATTCAGTTTGTCGGAATCGGGTTATAATTACCAGAGTTCAAAAAAGATCCGCTTCCTGGGATTGCCCCCCAAAAGCCGCGTGCTGATCTACAATGTGGCCGGCGAAATCGTGGGTGAAATCCTGCACGACGACCCCAACGCAGGTGAGGCATCGTGGTTCCAAATTGAACGCAACGAGACTGCGCCGGATGTGGCCAGCGGCATCTACTTTTACGTCGTAGAATCACTGACACCCGAAAGTATGGGGCAAAAGGTGATGGGGACGTTTTACATTCTGAGATAAGGAGCGTGACATGAACAAACGAATGTTGACAACGGCCCTGGCACTTCTGCTAGGTGTCGGGCTGATGATGGGGCCGGCCTTTGCACAGTCGGATTTTGGCGAATACAGTACGATTTTGCCGGTGAAGGGCCAGTCGTCGCTGGCATTTCTCAAAATCGGCGCGTCGCCCCGGGCCGTGGCTATGGGCGAAGCCTTTGTTGCGATGAACGGCGGTATTGATGCGTTTTTTTACAATCCCGGCGCATTGGGATTTGTTTCAGGCGGCGAGTACGCGCTGTCCTACACGCGCTGGCTGGTCAATTCGGGATTGTATTCGGGGACATTGGCCTACAAATGGGGCGGCAATACGTTTGGCGTTTCAATTGTGAGCTTCACGCCCGAAGAAGTGGAAGAAACGACGATTTTTCAGGCCACAGGCACCGGGCGCATGATTCAGGGCGGCGATACGGCCATTGGGTTTATGTTTGCGCGTCAGATGACCGATAAAGTGTCCTGGGGGGCGCAAGCGCGGTGGGTTCAGGAAGATCTGGTGCTCAAAACGACGAGTACATTTCAGTTTGACCTGGGTATTTCGGCATATACGGGCTATCGCAGTTTGCGAATCGCCGCCGCAGCGCGCAATGTGGGTTCCGGTATTACTGTGGAAACCGAGCAGTTTTCACCGCCGATCAATTTCAATTTTGGGCTGGCAGGTGAAATCTATGGCGAGCAGGGCGACCCGACGTATTTGACGCTTGCGGGTGAGACCATTATGGCAACTGATTACGGTCAGCGGTGGAATTTTGGCGGTGAGCTATGGATTGCCAATACGCTCGCATTGCGCGGTGGGTATAAGGTCAACTACGACGTGGAGGATTACAGTCTGGGCGTTGGTCTGAAGTACGCTTTTGGCGAACGCGATATCCGCGTGGATGTGTCGTATAGCGATGGCGGTGTGTATTTCGATGCACCGCTGCGCGTTGCTGTGAGTGGGGCGTTCTAATAGCTGTCTGTGATTGATCGCTAATCCAGGTGTGTGCAGGGGATGGATTCCTTGCACACACTTTCTTTTTGAGGTACATTGCGCGGGAAATTCTGCGAGTGGGCACTTCTAAGTTTTTGAGAGATTGCGATGGCTGAGTTGAAAGCGATGGATCGGGATTTGTACCCGGAGAGCAAGCACCTGAGTGTAACTGCACGTGCCTTTTGGGTCGGGATTGGTGTGACGTTTTTGGTGAATTTTTTGCCCGCTTATTCGGCCTATATCGTGCATTCGTCGCGTATGGTTTTTGCCCATTTGCCCATGGCGACTATGGTGGTTTTTACGGTAATAGCGTGGCCGTTAAATGTTCTGCTTGCGCGGGTAACGCCGCGATGGGCGCTGTCGCAGGGCGAAATGGTAGTGGTCTTTTCGATGGGGTGGATTGCAGGGGCTGTGCCGGCGGCGAATTTTATGGGTTTGTTCATTGGGGGGATTGCCGCGCCTTATTATTATGCATCGCCCGAGAATCAGTGGGGCGATTATTTGTTGGATGGATTGCCAAAGTGGGCCGCGCCGCCCAATCAGGCAAAGCAGATGACGTATTTTTTTGAGGGCAAACCCCCTGGCGTTGATATTCCCTGGGATGCGTGGATGACGCCGCTTGTGTGGTGGGGTGTTTTTCTCATTGCACTGGCGCTGGTGAGCGTGGCGCTGATGGCCGTGTTGCGGCGGCAGTGGGTGGATCGAGAACGCCTGCCTTTTCCCCTGGCGGAAGTGCCGTTGACGATGTTGGAAGAGGTTGAGGTTGGAAAATACAGGCTTCTGCATTCCCGGCTGTTTTGGGTTGGATTGACAATTCCCGTGGTTGTGATGGTGTGGAATATCGTGGGCTATTTTTGGCACACATTTCCATCTATTCCGTTGATGGATAGATGGGCTTTGCCACTTGGGCGCGGGTTTCCGAGTGTTACGATCAAATTGAATTTTTTTGTGCTGGGCTTCGCCTTTTTTACCAATCTCGATGTGTTGTTCAGTCTATGGTTTTTTTACGCGCTGGGTATTGTGCAAACCGGTGTTTTTGACCGTTTGGGATATTCTATTGGCGCGTCGGATATCTGGGGGTCTCGCGGCGGTGCTGCATTGGGCTGGCAGGCGATGGGGGCTTTTTTTGCATTTACGGCGTTGAGTGTGTGGATGGCGCGCGCGCATTTGCGGGATGTGTGGCGCAAGGCGATGCGCGGCGATGATGCCGTGGATGATTCGGATGAACTGTTGTCTTATCGGGCGGCTGTATGGGGTATTATTGTGGGGTCTGCATTTCTCTTTTTCTGGTTGTGGCACTCGGGCATGTCTGCGCTCGTGTCCGGCGTTTTTCTTTTTGCGCTGATTTTGATGACGGTGGGGGTGACGCGGTTTGTGGCCGAGTCGGGTTTGGCTTATGCGCGGATGCCCATTACGCCGCAGAGTTTTGCGTTTTATACGATTGGTATTCGGCAGATGGATACCAATAGTGCCGCATCTTTGGCGCTGTCTTATTCGACATTTGGCCTGGGCAATACTTTTGGTGCTTCTACGCTGGCACATATCGCGCAGATGGGCGCAAGGCTCAAGCTCAAGACCCGGTCATTATTCTGGACAACGATGTGTGCCCTTGTATTGTCGCTGGTTATTTCGGCGGTGTTCACGCTCTATTTGGGCTATATGTATGGGGCGTATAATTTTAATGTTTATACGTTCAATTCAGGGAATGTGGTGATTTTTAGCAATGTGGTGAAAAAATTGCAAAATCCCTTTGGCATCAGTCTGGATAGGCTGATGTTTTTTGGTATTGGTGCGAGTATCGCGTCTGTGTGTAGTTTTCTGCGCTATCGTTTTTTGTGGTGGCCGTTGAGTCCCATTGGGTTGACGGTGTTTACAACGGGTATTTTGCAGCGGCAAGTGTTTACGGTTTTTGTGGCGTGGATGGTCAAGTCCGTTTTGTTAAAAATTGGCGGTATCGGACTTTATCGCCAATCTCTGCCTTTGTTTATGGGGCTGATGCTCGGTTATGTTCTGGGCATTGGATTGATTTTTCTCGTCGATGTGTTGTTTTTCTTTGGGCAAGGGCATCTGGTGCATCATTGGTAATGGCCAAACGGAGAATTTCTCTATGAGTGAAACATCGGTTGAATATGTTGTGATCGGATGTTATTTGGCCGTGCTGGTTGGGGTGGGCATGGTGTTTCGCCGTTTTAATGAAAATGTGAGCGACTATTTTCGAAACGGTTGCAAGGGCACCTGGTGGCTGGTGGGGTCGAGTGCGTTTATGACGGCGTTTAGTGCGTGGACTTTTTCAGGCGCGGCGGGTGCGGCTTATGAAGCCGGCTGGAGTGTGCTGGTGATTTATCTGGCAAATTCCGTGGGTTTTGCTATTAACGGTTTGTTTCTCGCCAAATGGTTTCGACAGACCCGGGCCATTACAGGCCCCGAAGTGATTCGCCTGCGCTTTGGCATTCCAACGCAACAATTTTACGCGTGGATGTCATTTGTCATGCAGACCCTGTATTCATCGCTACATCTTCTGGGTTTGGCGATTTTCTGTTCGGCGGTGTTTGGATATAAAATCGAGCAGGTGATCGTGGTGGTGGGCGCGGTGGTGTTGCTCTATTCGCTGATTGGCGGTAGCTGGGCTGTGACGGCTACAGATTTTCTACAAACGCTTATCCTCATTCCCATTACCATTCTGGTGGGGGTGTTGTGTCTGGTGAAGATCGGCGGCGTGGGCGCTCTGTTTCAGGGGATTCAGGATATGGGGCTGTCGTCGGCTTATGGCGTGTTTAATACGCCTGACCAGTTTCCGCTGCGGGCCTATACCTATGCGTGGGCTATAGCGATGTTGCTGAAGAATGTGATTGGATACAATACGCTTACGTCGGCACAGAGGTATTTTTTGGTGAAGGATGGACGCGAGGCGCAAAAGGCGGCGTGGTTGGGCTTTGTGCTGATGACCGCGGGTGCGTTCCTGTGGTTTATTCCGCCGATGACTGCGCGACTTTTGTTTCACGCCGAGGTGATGGCGATCGATATTCCCAAGGCTGCGGAAGCGGCGTATGCAATTGCGAGTTTGAATGTGTTGCCGCTGGGCATGACGGGGCTGATGGTGGTGGCGATGTTTGCGGCGACGATGAGTTCGATGGATTCGGGGTTGAACCGCAATGCAGCGATTTTTACCAATGATATTTATCCGACGCTGTGCCGGTTGTTTGGGCGGGCGACTATGCAGGGCAAAAGCCTGATGCGGTTGGGGCAGGTGTTTTCAGCGGTGTTTGGGGTGTTCATTGTGAGCATTGCCACGTATTTTGCAAATACTGAGGGCCGGGGGGTGTTCGAGCATATGTTGAATATCGGCGCATTGCTGGCGTTGCCGATGGCTGTACCTGCGCTGCTGGGGCTGTTTATTCGCACGTCGCCGAGTTGGGCGGCGATTGTGACGGTGAGTGTTACGTTGATCCCATCTGCAATTGGGTTTTTTAGTGCGGAAATTTTTGGCGAGACCTGGTCATTTCAACAGAAGGTGTTTATCAATCTTTCAGTGGGGGTGGTGGCTTATTTGTTGACAGTGCCGTTCTGGAATCGCGCACCCGAATTTTATAAGAGGCAGGCGCAGGGCTTTTTTGATCGCATGCTGATGCCGGTTGATTTTGAAAAAGAGATCGGCGTGCCAAATGATTTGCGCCAGCTCAAAATTATCGGTAGTTTTGCTGCGATTATTGGTGGGTTGATTTGCACACTTGTCTTGTTGCCCAATCCCCTGATTGGACGTCTGGGGATTCTGTTTGTGGGCGGTTTTGTGCTGGGCGTTGGCGGTGTGTTTATATGGTTGGGACAGCGCAGCGAGTTAGAGACCTCGCGGATTGAGGCGGCGGATTGATGCGATAGAGTGACTCAGCAGCAATTCATCTGAGCAATGTAGGGGCGGTGCCCCTGTGCCCGCCCGTTGGTTTGACAGTTTCTAAAGGAGGAATGGGTGAAAGCAGCACACGTCGTCGCTCATCGGCAGATTGAGATGTTTGAGGCCGATGAGCCGAATATTGAAGATTTTCCAAGAGGGTCGATAAAGGTTAAGGCGCATATGACCGCGATTTGTGGGTCGGATTCGCCAAAGTTTGTGTTGAAACAACCGGCCGCGGTGTATCCGATGAATATCGGGACTTCAATTCACGAGTGTATTGGAACGGTGGTTGCGTCGGCGTCGGATAGGTTTCAGCCAGGGGATTTTGTGCAGGCGCGACCCACGGCGGGTATTGGTGGGTTGGCTGAGTATTATATTTCGAGCGAGAATGTGGGGGTGCATCTCGCAGATTATGAACCGCTCGATGAATTGTTGATGTCTCAGCCTCTGGGGACGGTGATCTGGGCGTGTCGCAAATTGGGCAATATTATCAATCAGGACGCCGTGGTGGTGGGGCAGGGACCAATGGGTTTGTTGATGACGCATTTGCTGAGCAATTTGGGGGCGAAGACCGTTGTTGCTGTCGATACGGTCGATTTTCGTCTCGAGGCGGCCAAAAAGATGCGGGCAACCCATGTGGTGAATCCCGATAGGGAAGATGTGGTAGCTGCAGTTAGAAATATTACGGATGGGCGGATGGCCGATCTGGTGGTGGAGATTGTGGGACACAATCAGGATACGGTCAATTTGTGTCTGAATTTAACCAGGCGTCTGGGTACGGTACTGGCGTTTGGCGTGCCCGATGACGATGTGTATGCGTTTAATTATCGCGAGTTTTTCGGAAAGAATGTGACGCTGGTCGGCTCTGTGGGGCCAGATTCGTTGAATGATTATCCCCTGGCTATGGGTATGATCGCGCAGGGACGCATTGATGTCTCGCCAATTATTACACACCATTTGCCGTTTACAGAGGTGCAAAAGGGTTTTGAATTGTTTGTGGATCATCGAGATGAGGCGATTAAGGTTGTGCTGGATTATGATTGATAACTAATAGGAGGTTCCCATGCAAATGACCAAAGCGCAAAAGCGACAGTTTTACGAAAATGGATATGTGCTTGTTCGAGGTGCTGTGCCAAAGTTGATGGCCGATCAGGCGCGCAAGGCCATTAATCGGCACATGCGTTTCAAAGTGATGGCGCAAGGGCGGAACCCTGGGTTGAGCAGTGAGCCGGTGATTACAGATTTGTTTAATAAATCGCCGCTATGGGGTCTGTGCGAGTCAGTTGTGGGAGAGGGGAAGTTGATCCCGCCGCGAGGGGGCAGTGTGAAGCTCAATTTTCCCGATGCAGAGGAGCGTCCGCTGAGGGGTGGGCATCTGGATTTGGGTGGGAAGTTGAAGGATGGGTTGCTGAATCGCGGTATGACGCTGCTTGTCGTGGTTCTGGTTCACGATGTTCCGCGACCGTTTATGGGCAATTTCTGTTTTTGGCCGGGGTCCCATCGCGTTTTTGAAGCGGCGTTTCAGAAAGATCCCAATTACGTGGAGACGGCAAAGGCCAATCGCCGGATTCCCGATGTCGATTTGCCGCATGGGCCGATTCAGTTTATGGGCGAAGCGGGCGATGCCGTGATCTGCCATCACCAGATGTATCACAATGGGGGTCCAAATCATTCGCCCGATATCCGTTATGCCGTGATTTTTAGACCCAGACACGTCGATGCCGGCGAAAATAGCACGGATGCTATGGCCGATATCTGGCGCGAGTTTGAAGGGATGGCGCAGCTGCAAGAAGAGGCGATGGCGGTTTAGATATTTGGTTCATCCAGCCCGATAAATAAAAGGTTCCCTCCCGATGACAAGAGCTCCAGGCGGGCTCTCTCCATTACGGAGTAGTCGGGGGGGTCATTTTTTTCCCGCGATTCTGTGATGGCCTGTCACAGCTTGTCATAGCTCCTGAGTGGTCTGTCAAATAAGTTTCTGCATAAATCCACTGGACGCCTGCTTAAAACATGCAGGCGTGACGAACGACGGTTGTCATTGCGGCATGGTTTTAGCCGCAATCCAGTCTATTAAGAAATATATCAGCTAATTTTTTTGACAGAGCACTTAGCGTACTCCAGACAAAGCCGAATATAGTGTCATTGTGTCCAGAAACACTACTTTCCTGAAGTTTTGCTCTTCTTTCCTGGTTGCCCATTCTCGCTATTAACCTTTGGTGCTAGTGTTATATTCTGAAGTGTGCGATGGCAAGGTTAATGAACCCATCTTCATCGGGTTTAAAGCCCTGCCATTGTACCAAGATATTGAAGGCGGCCATGGTAAAAGCCAATCGCATTGCAAAATAGCTCCAGACCCGATGCATGACTTTCTTAAAATGCCACACGAGCGTCATCATAGATAAGATGGTTTCAACCACCATGCGCTCATTCCAAGTGCCACGCGGACAGATTTTTAAGTTTTCTGGGTTGTCTTGCGCTTTTTGAAAGCCGACATCGGCAAAGACGACCATGTCTGATTGCACCTGCTTGATGAGATGGTGGAAGGTGGTATCGTGAACATTAGCTGTCTGACAGTCCCAATCCACGATGAGACCCCATTGATTGATCAACAGACAGAGCTTGCCACCGACAATCCAGCGATAATTCGATTTGCCTTTCTTCCCGATCTGAGCAGGACTTCTGCCTTCTCGGATCGGATGAATCAACTCAATGCCATAGCTATCAATGATGCCCAACACGCTCTTTTCGGCTAAAAATCGGCTTGTGGCGTGTTGATGCCTTAAAAAGAGGCGAAACAAGCGCGTGCGATGAGGTAAGTTAGGAAACAGGTGCTGCCAATCGTTTATCAGCCAATCATAATAGGCGCGATTGCCCACCCCTTTAATCGCAAAAAGCAAGGCCAACGTGATGACTTCGCTGGGATAGAGCTTGGCTTGAGGATGTTTCTCAAGGTCTTGCGTTTGATCATCTACCCGACAGAACAGGTCAATGATCAGCATTTCAGTCGTCATGAAGTTTACCTCCCTGCTGTGAATGAATGAGGTGCTAACTCATTCAGCATAGGTAAACTTCTGGCGACTTACAACTTCTTATCTACTAGCACCAAAGGTTATTAGTCAATTGGGGATAAAGTTCGTCTTCAATTTTGTGAAGATAGTCTTCAGTAAATGGTAGCTGAACATCTGCATCCGCCTGTGCAATTGCCCGAAAACATGTCTTTATCAGCCGTCTGGGATTCGAGTAGGTGTTGAATCGGAAGCCAATATCATCAGGAAACGGGAAAATATCTCCTATTGATTCGTCTGTCTCGCTTGATCGAGCAGCCTCTATCCGTGATCTCATTAAGGCCAGTGCTTCTGAACTCGTTAAGAGATCGATATTTAATATTTGGTCAGAAATGCGCTCAATCAGCGAAGGTTCAAGCTCCTTAGTGATCTCATAAGCATCAGGTGTCATTGAAAAGACAATCCAGAAGTCAACCTGTTCGCTTTGAGCGAGGTTTATCAAACGTTTCAGCGTTGCCAAGTAATCATGTGCAGCACGTCTGGTGAGCCTTTTTTGAAGACCTATTTCCTCGAATTCGTCAATGAGGAATGCAATGGCTTTGGCACTCGTTCCTTGTAAGATCGTTTTCAATATTGCGCGGAAGTAAGGTGCTTCCTCTCCTTCCGGAACCATGCTGCCGCTCTGTCTCGGTATGAAGTCCCGATATTCGAAATATGGTTTTTTCACAATCTCGGTAACGATCCGGGCAAGACAGTGAGCGATCTGTTCGTTAGTGGTCACATTTGCACTTTTGATGGCCTCTTGGAGGGGGCTCGTCAAGTCCTGTTGGCGACCCGGACGAAACCAGGTCGACAAATATTCCTCATAGCCCTTTTGGAAAAGCCTTCCCTGATATGGAACGGTCACATACGCACCAGCAAGCTCCCAGATAAATTTGGCGAAGTCCTTGCGACCGATAGTACTCAACAACCTATTGGCGAGGTCGTAAAATTGCACTCCAGAGTTATCGAAGTAGAAGGATTTGATGTGACGGCTTGGAAAGACCTCGCTATGGAGCCATTGCAGGAAGCAGGTCTTTCCGGCTCCATACTCTCCAACGATGACGATGGCGTTTACACCACCGGCTCCTGATTGATGTAAGTCGAGGAGTTCTTTCACTCGATATTCCAATTCTTTTGGGGGCGGCAATTTGGCATGTAGGGGCGCACCTGTTGCCGCTGGCTCGAAGGGATTAAAGTCAAGCCGGAGTTTTTTCAGAATATTGGACATGGTTGTTTGTCACCTCTCGGGATTTGATAGTGATCTCTTGATGTATGCGAATATGGGAGATATAGGGACCATTTGAAATTCTGTAATACCTTCGCAACTCCAAATTCTCTCTCTGCGCGATGACGCCGTCAGCGTAGCGAGAGCACGAGATGTTGGGATCAGCAAGATATGATTGGACCATTCTTTGAGTAGCCAATCGATGGCACCAAAGAGCACACTAATCGGTTGCCTTTTTTTATACAGCAACGAGCGATGAGATTGGAAAATTGAACCGTAAACAGTGCTCTATTTTGTGATGTTGTATTTCTTCCACTCAGGCACATGAACGGTCATCAATGCCTTAAATAATCTTCCATGGTTGGGAACGCGAAGATGCAACAACTCGTGTGCGATGACGAAGTCTTGAAATCCCACTTCCCGATCAGCCAGATCAATGGCGAGTGTGATAATCCCGGATGTTGAGCAAGAACCCCACTTCCGGGTCATGTGTTGAACGCGAATCTGCCGGGGACGGACGTTCAATCGCCGCGTCCAGTATTCGACGCGGGTGCGGATGACCTTGCGTTGATCGCTACTCATCGGTATCTGTGTCCAGAAGAATTGAAAGGACGCGATCCACGACGCGGCTGCGTTCATCCTTGTCCAGTCGCAGAAGCGGGAGATAGAGAGCCGCACGTAGCCGCCGTTGTTCGTCGGCGTTGACAGCCGCATTGGGAAAGCGGTTGAGAAGCGTTTCCACTTCCTGCGCCACGTTCAATGTCGATATGCCGATAGCCTCCATATTCGGATCGTCCTTCAGTGCCAAATGAATACCAAATGCACGCGGCGAAAGTCCGCTGTTCTCTGCAGCCTCGACAGCTTCCTCTTTTTCTCTAGCAAGGATATCTAACTGATCCATTGCCTGGAGTGCGGTTATTTTGCGATCCTCCAAGTCCTTCAAAATGCGTTCAGCGCGTTCTTTCAAAGGCAGCAGTACAGACGCCATTTCCGATTCTTGTTCAACTTCCTGCCGCAAGCCGCGCACGAGGTTGAACACGTTGGCCTCTTGTGAGCCAGACTCGTTTCGGAGTGTTTCGAGAGTGTTTACGTCGAATGTCGCTGTTTTCGTCAGGTAGCCGAGACCTTCCTGGGTAGCGCTCTCCTGGACCAGGGAGCGCGTCTTGTTGGCTAAGTCTATCACGGGGTTAGTGCTGGTAGCATAGGCATTCCGAACAGCAAAATAAAGATGGGCGAGTCGCTTGTAGGTCTCAATGTGGTCGCGCAGGTCCGGCGAGGGCGATAAAATCTCCCAAAGTGCCTCAATATCCTTGTAGGCTTCGAAAAACGCTTTGCGCGATTCCGCGTCGAAGAAGCGTCCATAGACAATCCTTTCGAGACTCTCGTCTGCACCGCTGTTTCCCCAAATAGTGAGGTAGTCCGTTTTTGCCTTTTCTATCTTGTTCAGAAAGTCATTTAACAGCAGACCGATATCCTCAATCACACCGCTGACGTCGGATGAGTCGAATCGCAATGCTTTTCTCAGTTCGCGGAGCACGCCGACGAAATCGACAATGAGGCCGATGGGCTTGCGGGTGCCGTTCGCGTCCACATGCGGGCGGTTCACGCGCGCAATAGCCTGTAAGAGGACGTGATCGCGCATTGGCTTGTCGAGATACATGCAATAGAGAAGCGGCGCGTCGTAGCCCGTCAGCAATTTGTCGGTTACAATGAGGATCTTTGGGTTCTCATCCGCCTTCTTAAACAGACGGCGCGTGTCCGCCTCCTGGTCCTCAGTGAGTTGGAGTTCCGCAACGAGGGGGCGGTCGATGATGTCGGAAGTATTCTCTGTATAGACAGGTGCTGTCCAGTCGGATGGCAGGAGTTTGTCGAGTGCGCGTTTGTATTTGGCGCAGGCTTCGCGGTTCACACCCACGATGAATGCCTTGTAGCCGAGTGGAGCCACGTTTTCCACAAAGTGCTCAGCTAGGTATTTGGCGATCTTTTCAATGCGATCATCAGCAGTCAGAAAGGTGCGTAAGCCCACGGCCTGGTCGAGGACCTTATTGAGTTCATCGACATCGGTAACACCTTCGGCTTGAGCAAGTTCAAAGAATTCTTTATCGAGTTGCTCAGTTGGCACAGTCATTTCACTCGGTGCCATAGTATGGCGGATCGGTAGCGTTGTTTCGTCTTCTATAGACTCACTGATCGAATACTTATCGAGATAACCTTGCTCGTCTTCAACGCCAAAAATTTTGAAAGTGCCTTTCCCCTGCTCTGTCTGAGCGATCGGTGTGCCGGTAAAACCGATGATGGTAGCATTTGGGACCGCCGCCATCAGATAAGTGCCCAGGTCTTTGGCGACTGAGCGGTGCGCCTCGTCTATGAAAACATAGATATTGTCGCGGATGTTGGCGTTTTGTTCAATGCCCTCAAACTTGTGGATCATGGATAGGATCAAGCCGCGTTTGTCGGTTTTGAGCATGTCCCGAAGGTCGTCCCTGGAGTTTGCTCGCCATACCGCGATGTCCTGTTGTTGCATCTCACCGAGCAGGCGTTCAACCCATTCCTTGAGCTGTCCTTCGAGTTCTCTGCGATCTACGACTACCACCACGGTCGGCGTGTGGAATCGATCCTTGTGTTCCAGAATCAGCCGTGCGGCGGTGAGTAGTGTAAAGGTTTTACCGGATCCCTGGGTGTGCCATATTAACCCCCGACGTCTGGATGGTTCGGCACAGCGTTCGAGAATGCGGTCAATTGCGCGGCGTTGATGCTGGCGCAGTATAGATTTCCGGGTCTCGCCATCTTCGACATAGAAAAGTATCCAGTCTCGCAGTGTGCGTAGAAAATCTGTTGGCTCAAAGAAGGACTGTACAGCGAATTGATAAGTCTCATCCGGGCGTTCCTTCCAACGTGCCATGAAGCGGCGCGAGGCGTTCCAGGTGACACCGTACCAGTATTCGAGGAGATGTGTGACGTTGAAAAGTTGCGCGGTTCCCATCAACTCGGGCGTCTCCATTTCGTAGCGTCGCAACTGGGTGATACCCCGTTCAATAGCATTGCTATCTGTTGGGTTCTTGTGTTCGACAATGGCGACTGGCACGCCGTTGATGACAAACATTACGTCTGCCCGGTTGCCCTTTCGGGACGGAGGTTTGAGTTTCCATTCCCATGTGACGTAAAAAACGTTGGCACTTGGTGTGTCAAAGTCGATTAACTGTACGTGTGGATGACGCTCTTCATCCTCGTCGTACCATTGCCGCTCACCGCGTAGCCAACTAAGCATCTCGCGGTTTCCCTCAATCGTCGGTGGAATTGCCTCTATCCGCTCAATGATCTGACGTATGGTATCGGAAGACATCCACGGATTGAACTCGGTGAGCTTTGTTTCGAGTTCGTCACGAAATAGCAACCCCGTTTCATCGCCGCGTTTCTGTCTGGCAACAATGGGCGATATCGCGGTCCAACTGATCTCGGCTGCGTGGCGAACCATGGGGAATTGGACAGTGCCAGCCTCTGTGATTTTTAGGTCGGTCATCTGTTTACCTCATGTAGAAATCTGGGGCATACGAGTAATCGGTAAGGATCACCTTGCACTTGTATCGAAAGTCGTGAGTTCGGAATAGTGCCCCAATAGTGCCCCAATAGTGCCCCAATAGTGCCCCAATAGTGCCCCTGTCTCCAGACCGTCTGCACATCGGGCCAATATACATCAACTCTATACCTTGCGTTTCCAGCGTGCGGACAGTCCGCGACCCGTGGACACGACCAACCCTTTTTCTCTCAATTCTTCCAGTGCCCTTCGTAGTTGACGCTCACTGATAGCAGGATCCAACTGCGCGCGAATCTCGCCGCGCATCAGACCGTCCTCCGCACGTTCCAGAAGAGCAAAAATGGCCTCTTGCCGTTCGACTGTTCCTCTTCCGGTGGGCTGTTGCGGTACGAATTGGCCGTGTCGGAAGCGCACAGTGACACACCCTCCGTCATCCTCTATCTCAGGGGGCGGAAGACCCGCTGCACTCACATGCTCCGCGATCTTGAGGGTCCCACTTCCCCACCTTTCAATGACGCCACGACGGTAGAAAGTACCAGCGATTAGTGGATTCCAGGGCCGCGATTCGTGTGGTGCAAACAGTTTCTCTGGGGTCAACCCGAAGTGGAGTGAGCCAGAGGATGTCACCTCCAGGCGGTCGTCGTAGATCGCCACCCCTACTGAGCCACCGCCAATCGAATAGTCGCGATGGCACAGCGCGTTTGCCAGTGCTTCGCGCGTGGCTAAAGGCGGATAGAGTGGTTCGTCTATACGCTCAAAGCGGCCCGGCTCGAACCGACCGGCGATTGGCAAGGTGTCGCGCAGGAAACGTTCTGCGCTGGCGAGCAGTGCGAAAGCGTTGCCATTGAACTGGCGATTGTCCAGGAACGCCATCTTGTCGAGACCGCGGAAACGGGCTACGCGAAGCAGACACTGCGGCATATCGAACTCGATGCGCTCGGCTTTGCCGAACAACACCACCGCTGCTCGGAACAACACACCGTCACGCAAAAGTCCAAGTCCGCGCAAGAGATCCGCTGGCTCCCGACTCAGAGGCTCCTCCAGTCGGCCTCGTCGAACTGCCTCTGCCACTGTGCGTCGAATTTCTCCCACATCCAGATCATCTACCGTCCATCCAGTAGCGGGTTGATTTTCCCAGCGCTGCTCGCTGTGCATACGCTCGAAGAGCATTTGGTTGTACTCGTCAGCCGACATCGCTACAGTGGTATTTCCAACCCGACGATAGGCGGTGCCGCGGTACGCATAAGGTCGCGCTGTCCCTTGACTTACGCGAACCACAAGCACCTCGCGACCTTCCGCTGTGGGTACTCGCTCAACCGTTGGAAACGCCGGGGGATCTATTCTCTGAAGTTCGGCACTCAACCCCTCGATGGTACGTTCGCTCACCTGTTGCCCAACCACATTTCCTTCTGATGTCACACCGAACAATACCTGTCCGCCGCGCTGGTTGAGCATGGCACAAATGGTTCTGGCCGCTTCCCGCCGAGTTCCCGTCGTGCGCTTGAACTCCAGCGTTTCGGATTCACCGGTTTGGGCCAACGTTGAGATTTCATCAAGGGTCATGGCCATATCCTCATCTGGGTCATACTACAGGTTCATTCCTCCATAATTGCGTCTTTCAAGAGACGCAATGCGGCTGGTGGTAGGGAAACAGATTCGTCCGACGGTGTCGGTCCAATTGCAGGAATTTCGTCAACAAATGCTAAGTACTCCAATTTTTCGCAGACAGCGTCTATGAACTCTCAACGTGTTCAGTAGATTTAACAGACACTGTCTGTCGCATCTTTCCTATTGACGGATTGGATAAAATCCGCAACGCTGTCTCGGAAATCTTCTCACCGTCGAAAATCTGCGACACTGTTGCCGAAATCGATACAAAAGCGATCAGACGGCCGCCAGAACTGTTCTCGCATGTGTGAGGTCCGCGTTGGTCACAGGGCGCGCCTGTGACAGCAACACCGTCGCGATGGCCACTGTGTCGCCATTGAGGGACATGAACTCCACTACAAGGGCTTCTTCATCCGGGTGGATGTGGATGAGTGAATACGATCTGTTCATGTTCCTTTAACACCTCTCACCTCCTGCGATAGATGTGCATTGGGTAGCCTCAATCGCGATCCCTTTGTATAGCCGCTTCCTACCGAGTTTTTGTTGTGTTCTTGCACTCCAATATCTCATATTCGCTGGTTACGATGCAGGCTCTTCAAGAATTCCAGGATTTTATACGAGCAACAATTTTCTTCATCTGTTCTTCCCAATCAAATCGCTTTGCCATTATGCCGTTTTCCATGTACTGAACACTTGACATGGCTAAATCCACCTTATCGACATTACGCCGATTCAGGTTGGCTTCGATATATGACTCGGAACATGCTTTTTTAAGGGGAAAGAAGTTCTCATACTGTTCAGGATCACGAAGACCTGAACGGTCTAATGCCCTCTCGAGAACAGAACCGGGAATATAATTTTCAATTTCCTTAGCATCGGTTATCCAAATATGAGCATCAGGTATTTTTTGTACCTCCGTATTAATCCTCTTCACCCTACCTTTTATCTCAGAGTCTTTGGAGACTCGGTCCCCATCACACACAACAATGATATTTGGATTAACCCGGAGCAGATTTACAAGATCAGCTTCTGCTTCCTCGGGAGCCTTGAATTGTGTCCGTGCCAAAAGCGCTCCGCCGTAGAATGCACACTGATAATCCCGACCCTCCTGAAAACGACCTTTCGAGTAGAGGTCAATCCAGCGATTGAGATAAATTCTGTCCGACGGTCCTTCCACCCAAACTATGCCATTTGCCTGGAGCAAATCCGATGGTTTCGCACCCAATTCATATACTACTCTGAGGCGATCAAAGTGTGCGGAAACTGTTGTCGTGCGAGCCGACTCGCCATCATGTAAAACATGGATTATTTGAGCATTATTTGAGAGACTAAAGAAGTCCAATGCCGTGCTTGAATGAGTTGTTAAAAAAATATGTGCGTTTTCATTGATAGCGTATTTTTCAATATACTGAAAAAGCCGCCGCAGAAGTGCTGGATGAAGATTGTTTTCGAGTTCTTCGAAAGCGAATACAAAATCAGATCTGTTTCTGTTCTCCTCTATCTTGGCCTTGGGCACGACCAATAAGTTCAGCAGAACTAGAAGAATAGTCTTCAGCCCGCTTCCCGATTTGCTCAAGGAAATCAAGCCCTTTTTATCTTCACGGAGATAGATTTCCCAATGCCCTTTTGTCCCATCTGATTTTTCATCATCATGAACTTGTACCGTGATTTCTGAAAACTCGCCGTCATTTCCAAAAATGAAATTCAGAGCATCCAGAAGTTCCTGTTTGATCACCTCTCCCGGAAATTCCTCGTTGGCGGTAAGGAGGAAACGCCGTACTATGTTGGAAGCACCATTTCCATCCGGTTCAAGTGTTAGATTAAGATCTTCTGGCTCGGTTTTAATGTCTCTATCTGCGAGAAGTCTGCGGAATGAATGCTCGTTAAACTGATGATTTATATGCTGTAGGACCTTTCTAACATATTCATGGGCTAGGCATTTATTATAAAAGGGACCTAATTCAAAATCGTCGGGGAAGACTTCATTAAATACATCCCCATTTGCGTCAACCTCCCAGGTCATCGCAACATCAATCAAACGTCGTGAAAATTTATACCATTGATCTTTTTGATCTTCATCGGTCAAGAAAATTCCTTCTTGTTCATCGCCTATGTAATGGGGAAGTACACTTCTCAATGACTCCTCGTCTAATGCGCCACTACATCGATATTGCCAATTTTGTCTGTCAATTTTGTCTTTGCTAAATAATGCTTCAACCAAATCCAAAAGGTGCGATTTTCCTGAGTTATTGCGTCCTATAATGACGTTGATAGGCTCGATTGTGTCGAATCCAGCCCACTCTTTTTGAAAGCAAAGATGTCCCTTGAAGTATATGGAATCAATATTCACGGTGAATTTTCCTTCTGGATGCTAATTTTGTCGGTTGCGGTATCAGTGATGAGGTCAGTTCAATACCCTACTTTCACTCATTATTCGTCAGGGCAAGATCACCTACGCGAATCTCACCCGTCATCAGCTTGTGCAGCAGTGCTTTGAACAGGTCGTCAAGCACTGCGCGTTTCCTTCGGTGCAGGTCAATCTTGCGGTCAATGGTGTTGAGGATGGCGACGATTTCGCACTGTTCATCTAGGCTCGGCACCGGAACTATCTGTTCCTTGACTATCCGATCTGTTACAGCCGGGTAACTAGCACCAGTTTCAATCTCGGCGAGTTGCTGGATAAACTGGTCCCGTTGCACGACGTAGTAGATGAAATTGTGGATGCTCATCTTGCTGTCCCGGCGCAAGACACAGAACGCAGTGGAGCAAACCTGATTGTCCAGTTCCTCGGGGATAACGGCAACACGCAGGAGCGTGGGTCGCACAGTCGCAAATATAACGTCGCCAGTCAAAATGCGTTTTCTAGCACGACCGGGAGCTTCTCTGAGTATGAATCGGGACGTATTTTCTATGCACATATAATCGCGGGAGATGGAGGAGACATCTACATACTCAATCACCCGGTCAGCCTCGGATCGGATATCAACAGGATTAGTGTTTTCGCAAAGTGTTCCCAGCGTTGACAAGTTCCAACTCTCCGGTACCGGACCGATTTCGGTTTCCTTCTGCGCTTCGCCCCGCAGGCCCTGAGTGAATACCTCTTGCATCGTAGCGCGTTTGAGAGCGGTTGCGTTCTCTTCACATTTGGTTTGATGAAGCAAAGCAGTGCGTATGGTGTTGAGAACTGTGGCAATTTCCCGTTGCTCAAGCAAAGGAGGAAGTGAAATTACTTGATCGAGAACGTCAACATCCCTCACCGCCGGATAGCTTGCGCCTGACTCCATGCCAGCAATACCCTTTATCACGTACTCAAGCTGTGTAGCGAAGTAGAGAAAATCCGCGTCAATCACCTGAGGATCGGGTCGAAGGACACAAAAGGCTGTGGAGACAATTTCACCATCCAGAGACGACGGTATCTGTGCAATTCGTCGCAGAGTGGGGCGGATCGTTGCGAAGATTGTATCTCCAGTCTTTACGATTTTGCGAGCCCGGCTTGGGGCATCCTTTGATGAGTATGTTGTCTCAGAGACGATCCTGAGTTCATCCCGAGAGACAGCCGAAACATCGATATAACGGATTGAAGGACGGAGATTGAGGCGAGGATTCCATTTCGTTGCCGGAATAGTTACCTCACTTAAGCGACACTGGCCCCATTCAGTCAGTAGCGACATTGAGCGTTCCATCAGTTAGTGGCTTCAAGAGTGCAAATAGTTTTTCATCATGCTCGAATTGCTCTTTTGATAGCGTGGCGAGTTGATCAATTAATTCCTTGACTGAAGATACTTCATTGTTCTCTATTCCTAAAACCCATCGGCTTGGGCTGAGGTTATAGTCTGCTTCCTCTGCTTGCTCCCGCGTTATGACTGCGATCTCACCCTCGACTGGTTCGCCTTTGAGATAGGCTGCTGCGAGTGGGCGCAGGTCTTCTTCCGGGATATAGTTTTTTGGTCGGCCCTTACGCACGCGCTGGCGTTGAGGAGGACGATTTTGTTCTGCCGTGCGGCGGGTTTGCGCTTTGAGAGGACGATGATTACGCCAGCCCCTTGAGCCGCACGGCTGGCAACCTCTTCAACTGCTGATTCAGCGGATCTACTTCTATACCGACGGATTCCAGTGCCGTCACGCCCAACAACGGCTCCGCGTCGGCCTCGCCGAATATGATCGTCCCGCCGACGAACTCGCCCATGAACTCAATTTTGGCAACGGCGACATCCACTGCGATCTCGCTGCCGTCGGCCAGTTCATACACGCGTTTTCCCTCGGGTTTGAGGCCGATGGCTTCCAGGTGCGGCCTGGGCGCGAGGGAATCCGTCGCGCCAGTGTCAACCAGAAAAAGCCCCTCCCAGAACTTGTCCGGGTCGGCGGGGTTCGTAATCCTGACCGTTACGTGTGTTGCGCCCATATTTTTCTTCTCCTTTCTTCTCTGAGGTTCATTTCTCTTGCAATTGTGCCAACATATCTAACAAGCGCGCATCCACCTCGCGGGCTTCATCATCAAGACGCTGCATTTCAGCAACAATCTCCTTTATCGGACGCTGAACCGCTATATCTGTCTGCCCCACCCATCGGCTCGGGCTGAGGTTATAGTCTGCTTCCTCTGCTTGCTTCCGCGTGATGACCGCGATCTCACCCTCGACAGGTTCGCCCTTGAGGTAGGCCGCTGCGAGTGGGCGTAGATCTTCTTCCGGGATATAGTTTTTGGGACGGCCCTTACGCACGCGCTGGCTGGCGTTGAGGAGGACGATTTTGTTCTGCCGTGCGGCGGGTTTGCGCTTTGAGAGAACGATGATTACGCCAGCGGCACTGGTGTTGTAGAACAGATTGTCTGGGAGGAGGATCACGCCGTCAATCAGATCGTGTTCGACGAACCAATTGCGGATGTTGCGTTCCCGGTCTTCGTGTTTGGCTCCTGAGCCGCGCGTTACTGCGCCGGTGTCGAGCACCACAGCCGCACGTCCACGTTCGTTCAAGCAGGTGAGGGTGTGCTGAAGCCATGCCCAGTCGCCTTTGCCTGTGGTGACGCCGCCCTGGGTACGGAAGCGGTCGAAGGGATCGTCGGCGAAGATGTCCGGATTGAATGGCTGATTCCACATAGGATTAGCGACCGCGATGTCATAAGTGCGGATTTTGCTGTCTGCGGTTTTGAACTTCGGATTGATCATCGTATCGCCGCGCTCAATTTCAGTTTCCATGTCGTGGATGGTAGCATTCATTTTGGCGACCGCATAGCTTTCGGCCTGTAGTTCCTGTCCATAGAGCTTGAGAGGCACGCGACTAATGGGATCGAGTTCGCGAGCGATGAGTTGGAGTTTTACGAGAAGACCAGCCGAACCGCAAGCATAGTCGTGGCATTCCTCGCCGGGTCTTGGACGCATGATGTGGGCCATTAGAAGGCCGACTTCGGTTGGGGTGAAAAATTCACCCGCGCTTTGGCCAGAGCCTTCGGCAAATTTCCGCAGGAGGAACTCGTAGGCGCGTCCGAGAAAATCGGGTTGCACGTCGGCAAGTCCCAGGCGGTAGCGCGGATCGGAGAAGGTCTCAACGACCTCGGTGAGTTTCGCGGGATTGATATCGCGCTCACCATTGCGCTCGGCAGCGAAATCCTCAAGGTCTATGACGCCGGAGAGCGAGGGGTTATGCCGTACGATGGCGCGAACTGCTTTGGTCAGGTGCTCGCCAATGTCCTTCGGGCGCGTACTTCGCCCCTGGTCATCAGGCCAATTATGACTCTCGCGTCCATTTATGACAGCCCATCGCGCCTCAGGTGGGATATAAAAGCGCAATAGTCCGTGGTCAAGCTCGGCAATTTCCAGGGCAGTCTCTTGATCGCCATATTCCTCTGCAAGACGCTCGATTTCATCGTCGAAGACATCGGACAGGCGTTTGAGGAACAAGAGCGGGAGCAAATAATCTTTGAACTTGGCCGCATCTTTTTCGCCTCGGATGGAGCAGGCTGCGTCCCACAGCATTTGTTCCATAGTCTTCGTGGAAGGAGCTTTTGAAACGCGCCGTCGTCTTGTCACTTGTGCTGCTGCTTCGACTGGTTCTGCGGTAACTTCCGCAATGTCGATTCCCGCATCGGCCGCGAGTGCGGCGATTGCCTCTCGCGCTGCCTTCTGAGGCTTAGTTACGCCGCCTTCCCAGCGGTTGACGGTGGCGAAGGCAACGCCGAGGCGATCCGCGAGTTCTTCCTGTGTCAGGTCAAGATGGGCACGGATGGCACGCAAAACAGCAGAAATGTTGTGTATATTTGTTATATTTATCATAATATTTTCAAATATAACATAACGAGATAGTTTGTCAATATTTTTTTCTCGACTGGATTACTGACGTTGTGCCTGCGGCGTGGCGGCTAACACCATGCCGCAATGACACCCGTCTTTATCACTTCGACTCCACGCCGAAGGCAGAACAAAAAGAAAAAGGTGGAATCATCATCAACACTTTCGACAAGCAACGCTAATCTGCTTAAAGCTGTGTAACATCACTTACCACACAGAGCAGGGGATTTTTTCGCATTGACACGCGGGGTTCTGTCGTCTATTATGCGAGGGGTTTTTTCAGGAGGAGATTTGCGATGCAGAGTAAGGTATTGGGTAGAACGGGGTTGGAGGTTCCAATCGTCGGTTTTGGTACGGCATTTCTCGCTCGCACGATGGGGGTAGATGGTCGTTTGTCGCCGGGAGTTGATGAAGATGTGGGGGTAGAGAATGTGGCGGCTGCTATTGAGGCTGGGTGTACACTGGTCGATACTGCACCACTTTACGGAGATACCGCGAGTGAAAAAATTATTGGTCGCGCGTTGCGCGAACGCCCCGATCTGGCAGAAAAGTGTACGGTGACGACAAAAGTGGGAAGATCGGGAGAAGAATACGATTTCTCTTTTGACGGGGTGATGCGGCAGGTGGAAGGCAGTCAGGAGCGGTTGGGAATGGATGCGTTTGGCGTGCTGTATATTCACGATCCTATGGATTTTCCCATGCAACAGGTGATGGCAAAAGATGGCGCACTTGGGGCGTTGCGAAAATTGCAGGATGAGGGTGTGGTGCGTTTTGTTGGTATTGCCGCCAATGATCCCGATTCAAATGGTCCCTATATTGAAACGGGCGAGTTTGATGCTGCGGTGGTTCCCGATGCATGGAGTTTGTTGAACCGCACGGCGGATACCTTCATTTTTCCCGGTGCTGAAAAACACAATGTGGGCATTGCACTTGCTACGCCTCTGGAACGCGGTTTGTTGGCGACGGGACCAGTGCCCGGCCATTCTTATGTGAATCGCAATTTTAGTCAGGCGGTTTTAGACCGCGTTGGAAGGATAAAAGCGCTTTGCGACGATTATGGCATTCCACTGGTGGCTGCATCGCTGCAGTGGTGTACGCGGCATCCGTTGATTGCAACGGCGATTTGCGGGGGGCGAAATAAAGCAGAGACCATTCAAAATGCTGAAGCTGGCAGTATTGAAATTCCCGAAGCGTTTTGGAATGATTTGGAACCGTTGATCCAGGATTGGGATCAGGAACATGTGGTGAAAATTGGTAAAAGGAGAATACCATGACAGAGCAGGAGATTTTGAAGGAGTTGGAGAATTTCGATACACCGTCTATTACAAATGTGGTGGCGACGTATCCGAATAATCCGTTGTGTTTGGGGCTTTACAATCCCTGGACTGAAAATTGGTACACGGATCAGACGATTAAGTGTATGTATCCAGAACTCGGCGCGCGGTGCGGTTATGCCGTGACGTGTACTTTTGCGTTGCCAGATGCGGGATTTAGCCGGTTGTCATTTATGGATGTGTCCGAGGCTTTGGATGCATCGCCAAAGCCGACGATACTGGCACTGGAGCAGAAGTTCCCGCCGGAGATTGCGGGTAAGGTGGGGCTTGCAGGTGGCAATATGACGACGACGATGAAAGCACTGGGGTGCGTGGGATGCGTGTCAAATGGGCCGTCGAGAGATATCGATGAAATCCGTCCGATGGAATTTCAGTATTTGTTGACGGGTATATCGCCGGGCCATGGCGATCAGGCTGTGCAGGCGGTGAATGTGCCGGTGTCGATTTGCGGCATGGATGTTGCCCCTGGCGAGATTATTCACATGGATGAAAATGGCGCGGTTAAATTTCCCGCAGATCGGATGGCGGAGGTGTTGGCGAATGTAAAGGAACTGATCGCAGGAGAGGAGGCGCTTCAAGAGCGCGTTAAGAAGGCGACGAATATCGCCGAATTGCGCGCGGCTTATCGCGGTGAAGAATACGGAGATGATGAGGAAAAATAAATGGAAAGAGTTAGAGCAGGTATTATCGGGTTTGGGCGGGTGGCTGGCGGTCATCTGAGAACGATGCGCGAGACGGGGTTGTACGATGTGGTGGGGGTGTGCGATATTACGGAATCCAGGCGGGAAGCGGCGGTTGCCGAAGGCATGCGTGCGACCGATAATCTCGATGAATTTCTCGGTTGGGATGTCGAGTTGGTCTTGATTACGACGCATTCGGCGGCGCATTATGCCGACGCGCTCAAGGTGGCAGCGGCGAAGAAGCACATGCTGATTGAAAAGCCCATGGCTTTGACCGGGCCAGAGGCCGAGGAAATGGTGCAGGCGGCCAAAGACAATGGCGTGATGTTGACGATGCACCACAACCGGCATTACGATCGCGATTATTGTCTGGTGAAGCACGCGGTTTTAGATGGTGCGGTTGGCGAGATTGTTGCGCTTGAGAATCGCACGATGGGTGCGCGGCCCGCAGTGGGTTTTGGTGTGCCCGATTACAATCAGCAATGGCGCGTGACAGCCGCGGCGGGTGGGGGAACCCTGTTGGATTTTGGTCCGCACTGGATCGAGCAGATTATCGATTTGATGTCGGGTCACAAGGTGGTATCGGTATTTGCCGATGTGCGGCATACGAAGTGGGGCGATTCAGACGATTTGTTTGATATTGTGATGGTGTTTGACAATGGCGTGCGTGCGCGGGCTGCCAAGGCGGATATTTCTTATTATTCTCTGCCGTATAAGTGGATTGTTCTGGGCACGGAAGCCACGCTTGTGTGTGCGCGTGGGGGAGGTAATGAGGTTACGGTTTATGGGGAAGATTCGCAGGAAGAGCGCACCGATGCGGTCCCGCGCGAAAATCTGCACGCGAATATTGCCCGGCATTTGCGCGAGGGTGAGGCGTTGATTATTACCGCCGAACACGGTTTGCGGGTGATGCAGGTGTTGCACGCGGCACGCGAGTCGGGTGCTTCTGGCAAGAGTGTGGATGTGGAGATATAATGGCAATGGGCAAACCAAATATTATCTTTATTTTGTTAGACGATTACGGATGGGCAGATACGACGTGTTACGGAAGTGAGTTTTACGAAACGCCCAATTTGGATCGGTTGTGCGCCGAGGGGATGAAGTTTACGGATGCGTATGCGTCGTGCCCGGTGTGTTCGCCAACGCGCGCGAGTGTGATGAGTGGCAAATATCCCGCGCGGGTTGGGGTGACGAATTTTATTGATTGGATGGGTAGGAATCATCCCAATCGCGGAAAATTGATCGATGTGCCCTATTTCAGGTATCTGCCCCATGAAGAGCGTACGCTTGCACAGGCGATGAAGGATGGGGGATATACGACCTGGCATGTTGGCAAATGGCATTTGGGCGGGCCTGCGTTTTATCCCGATGAACACGGGTTTGATGTGAATGTGGGCGGGTGTGAACAGGGATCGCCCGGGCGAGGAGGTTATTTTAGTCCCTGGACGATTCCGGTGTTGGACGATGTGGATGTACCAGATGGTACGTATTTGACGGATTATTTGACGGATCGCGTTATAGATTTGATCGAGAACCGCGATGATCGCCCGTTTTTCCTGAATTTGTGGTATTATACCGTGCATACACCCATTCAGGCGAAGCGAGAAAAGATCGAGAAGTACAAAGAGAAAGCAAAAGCAATGGGCCTGGATAAAATTGAGCCGTTTGAAGAGGGCGATTTTTTTCCTGGCGCACACAAGAAGGATAGGCGCATTACGCGACGGAAGGTGCAGTCCGATCCGGTTTATGCCGCGATGATCGAAAGCATGGATGAAAGTGTGGGGCGCATTCTATATGCGCTGGAAGCAGCGGGCATTGCCGATAATACCGCGATTATGTTCACCTCAGATAATGGTGGGTTGGCGACGAGTGAAGGCTCGCCAACGTGCAATGCACCGCTCGCTGAAGGTAAGGGCTGGATGTATGAAGGCGGAACGCGGGAACCGCTGATTGTCAAATGGCCCGGCGTGGTACAGGCGGGGTCTGTTTGCGATGTTCCTGTGACAAGTACAGATTATTATCCGACGATACTGGAAATGGCGGGTCTGGATCTGATTCCCGAACAGCATTGCGATGGGGTGAGTATCGCGCCTTTGTTAAAGGGGGGCGATCTGACGCGCGATGCGATTTACTGGCATTTCCCGCATTATGGCAATCAGGGAGGGACACCTGGATCTTCTGTTCGAGCGGGGGATTATAAACTGATCGAATTTTTTGAATCCGGGCATGTCGAGTTGTACAATCTGCGAGAGGATATTGGCGAGGAGCATGACCTCTCAGGTGAATTACCCGATGTACGAGATCGGTTGCACGGACTTTTGAAGGCGTGGCAGGAGGAGATCGAAGCCAAGATTCCCGAAGAGAATCCAGATTTTGAGCCATGGCAGGAGTGTCCGGTGTGGGAGACAAATCGAGGTCGGTAGGTTGTTTTGAGGGAGGTATGATTATGGACGACACTATTAAGGTGGCGGTGGTGACCGGCGGTCACCGTTTTGATGTGCCGAATTTTCACGGGTTGTTCCGCAAGATAGAAGGTGTGGATGCTTATATTCAGCCGTTGGAGGATTTTGCATCGTCGCGAGAAGAGGACCGCGATTTTTACGATGTGGCTGTGTTTTACAATATGCACAAGGAAGGTCCGACAGATGAGAACCGCCCCGGGTGGATGGGGCGACCTCGAAGCGCGCTGGAATCCTGGCTGGCAACGGGTAAGGGTATTGTGTTGTTGCACCACGCGATTTTGGCATTTCCAAATTGGGACCCCTGGGTGCAGATGGCCGGTGTTGTTGCGGGGTCGTTTGAGTCGTTTAGCCACGATGAGACGATGCGGATTGCGATAGAGGATGGGGATCATCCGATTACGCGAGGGATATCCGATTGGGGGATGATCGATGAGACTTATGTGATGGGCGAGCCGGATGCGGATAGCCAGTTGCTGCTGACGACAGATCACCCGGTGTGTATGAAGTCGATTGGCTGGACGCGACAATACAATGATACGCAGGTGTTTTGCCTTCAGAGCGGGCACGACAATCAGACGTGGAAGGATGAAAATTTTCAGGCGGTGTTAATGCGGGGTATTCAGTGGGTCAGCGGGAGGATTTAGGATCAGGATGAGCAGGATAAAAGGATGAGCAGGATGAGGGCCCGTAGGATATAGGATATTGTCCAGACAGACATAGACGAGAGGCAGGGATTGGTGGCGGTAGGGGAAAGGCAACTACAGGTTGGATTTTCGCAACAAGGAGGGGCAAGATGGCTGATACCAAAGTGGAGAGAGAAGTCGTAGATGGCGTTGCTCGGGATGAAAGTGGCGAGTGGCAGCCCGCAAAACGCCCGGCGCCTGCGCCGATTTTTGCGTGGCCTCCGCGTCCTGTTGAGGCGCTGAAGTGGATGTTCGGTTTTCCCGGCTATTTGTGGCCCTGGAACGCGATTTATATGCTTATTGCCATTGGAACATGGCTTTATCTGCAACCCGCGCTCGAGCGCTGTGCGGAGTTCCGCGTGGATTGGATTGCCGAGATGTATGTGCGCAATATTGCGATGCTAATCGTCATTGTGGGCGCGTGGCATGTGTATTTCTACAGGTTCAAAGCGCAGGGCACGCGGTATAAATACACGTCGAAATGGCTCGCCACATCAAATCGCAAGTTTTTGGGGGGCAATCAACTGCGCGACAATATTTTTTGGAGTTGTGTGAGTGGGGGCACGATCTGGACGGCTTATGAAGTGGTTTCTATGTGGGCGTTTGCCAATGAGATTATCCCTTATGTCGATTGGCGCACAGAACCGGTTTACTTTGTTGCGTTGCTATGTGGTATTCAGTTCTGGCGGCTTTTCCATTTTTATTGGGCTCACCGCCTGACCCATTGGAAACCTCTGTACAAGTCCGCGCACTATTTGCATCACAAGAATATCAATATCGGGCCCTGGTCCGGGCTGGCTATGCACCCGATTGAGCATTTGTTGTATTTTAGCTGTATTCTGATTCACTGGGTGGTGCCATCCCATCCGATTCACATGTTGATGAATGCACAACATGCGGCGTTTACGCCGGCGCAGGGGCATGTGGGGTTTGATAAAATTGAGGTGGGAGGGAGTGATAGAATGCCCGCGGCGTCGTTCTTTCACCAGTTACATCACCGCTATTTTGAGTGCAATTACGGGGAGAACGATTTTCCATTTGATTACTGGTTTGGCACGTTTCACGATGGGTCGCCAGAATCGCACGCCAGTATGCGCACGAAGCGCAAGGCGGTGCATCAGATTTAATATTCGCGGTATCTTCCAACAGGAGGTCAGAGATGGACCGGGAAGAGATGAGCAATGAAGAGGACTATGCGTTTGATGTGGCGGGCTATTTGCATGTTCCAGGGGTGTTGAGCCGGGGGGAAGTTGAGGCTTTGAACAGAGCATTGGACGAGGTGGACGCGTCTGAAGGCATGCTGGGTTGGGAGGCACCCCAGCGAGATTTATTTCGGGATTTGCTGGTGCATCCGCAACTGGTGTGGTATTTGAATCAAATTACTGGACATGGGTTCCGACTGGATCAGGCGCCCCGATTGTTAGGGAGCCGTGAGGGGGAGATTGGACAGGGCCTGGTTGGTGGAGATGAACCTCGGAATCCGTCCCGGGCGTATTTTATTCAAAATGGTCGCCGATCGTGCCAGGGGGTGAAGGCGATCTGGGTGCTGGAGGATGTGAAGGAAGGAGATGGCGGACTGGTGGTGGTTCAGGCGAGTCATCAGAGCAATGTGGAAACGCCCCAGGATCTGGCGACTGGACAGGACGATATGGGGCTGGTGAAACAGCCAGTGCTAAAGGCGGGCGATTTATTTTTGCTGGCCGAATCTACTTTGCAGGGGATGCGCCCGTGGACGGGAGCATCGAAACGGCTGTTGACGTACTGGTATGCGGGGCGGGCGGTTATTCAGTCGAATGGACCGGGACCGGGCGCTGAAATCGAAACGCGACCCGGGTGGACGGAGAGTGCGCCTCCCGAACAGAAGGCGGTGATGTACAGGCCGGGGTTTAAGGGATCTAATCCGCCACCGGTACTGAATACCGATGGTGAAAAGACGTGGGTGGAAGAGAGTTCTGAGGTGATTCACCCTTCGATTTATATCAAAGACCCAAATTCGACCATTGATGAGAAGGAATTTTATTTTTGGGATTTGAATGGCTATCTGGTGGTACGCGGGGTGATGGACGAGGGATGGCTGGAAAAGGCTAATGGGGCGGTAGATAAATTCCAGGACCGGGTTGTGGTTGGTGACGAACTGGCGCGAGGTTCGAAGAGCCAGGCCGGGACGGGGCGGCCGTTATTGTCGGGTTTGGTGGATTTGCCCGCGCCCTATTGCGATTCGTTCCGGCGGATGATTGCCCATCCCGCTGTGGTGCATCGGCTGAACTGGATGGGAGCCAGCGGGTATCGCACGGGTGGCGGTACGGTATTCTGTGCGGTTCAGGGCACATCGGGGCACTCTTTGCACGATGGGAATGAGCCGATGAGTCCTTCGCGGGGCTACCAGTTTAAGAATGGTCGGAGTCATTGCGAGACGGTGACGGTTACGTGGCAGTTGCGGGATGTGGAGCCGGATCTGGGTGGGTTTGCCTGTGTGCCAGGTTCTCACAAGACGCAGTATTCGATGCCTCCGGGAGTCCGTACATGCGACGAGACGATGGGACTGGTGGCGCAGCCGGCGATGAAAGCGGGAGATGTGTTATTTTTTATGGATGGTGGGTGTACACACGGCGCGCTGGCGTGGAAAAATCCGATTCCCAGACGGGGTGTGCTGGTTAAATATCAGTCCAAAAACTCTAACTGGGGTGGTGGCGTGATCGATCCCCAGGAGCGCTGGGGCGATATGGTCGAAGATATGACTGAGGAACAGTTTGCGGTTATGCGCGGTCCCGAACGCGATGGACGGGACCGCACGGTGCCCAGGTTGGTAGTACACGATGGACAGGTGCATGTGTCTTACGATCCAGAGGGCGACCGATATTCGGCTTCTTATCGGAAGCCAGGGGAAAAGGTGGATTAGGGAGGAACGGGAAAATGCCGATTGGACGGATCTTGCAGCTGGGCTTTCAGAGGTACCAATATGCAGGCCATCCTCGACGCCTGCAAAACAGGACGATTGCAAGCGAGGCCCCGGATGTTGCAACAGGAACACAGGCTCTACGTCCGGACGTTGCAGCGCATTGCCACTGGTGAGATTGAATTGCAGGGGCTATAGATAGTTTTGCAGGGTGTATAGAACCGGGGCTTACCGCAAGTCCCGGTTTTGTGTATGAAAAGGGATCTGCAATGACAACGGTATCGTGTATGTTTGAGATCGCGTTTGAGGAATACGGCGGGGCAGAGTGTTTTCCGGCAGATATCGACGGAGATGGGATTCCGGAGATTCTCACCTATCAGGGACCGGGCATCTTTGGGCCGGAGCCGTTCAGGAGTTGGGATTTTGTAAAAGCGCTGTTTCCCAAGTCCGTGTCTGTCTCGGCCTTTCGCGCAGATGGCCAGCGCCTGTGGACCTGGGGGACGCCAAACCCGTCGCACTTTCCCTATATCTCTCACTCCTACGAGGCCTGTATCGCTACAGGGGATATTGACGGGGACGGACGCATTGAAGTGGTCGTAGCAGATGGCAATAGGGTTGTGATCCTGGACGGTGAGACGGGGGAGGAGGTAAAAAGCGCCCGTCTTCCCGATGAAAATTATTATATCCTCCAGACCACTGCACGGCCCACCGATAAACACGAGGCTGCTATTGCGATCAAAAATGGAGAGGCTGGAAATGGTTTGTGGCGGTATGGCGAGCCGGTGCTGGGTCTGAATGCGGATCTGGAGCCGGTATGGGGACCCAAAGCTGTTCCGGGAGGTGGGCACCACATTTTGTCCCTGGATGTGGATGACGAGCAGACGTATCTAATCGGATACTGTGCCGTGGGTGTGAATGGGCAGATTTTGTGGACGGTGGATGCTGTTGATCCGGAAACACTGAATGCAGACCAACAGCATGTGGATTACACGGATGTGTTTCACACTGCCAGCGGTCCGGTTTTTTCTATTGCCGCGTCCGACAAGCTGCACCTTTTTGGCGCGGGTGGCAGGACTTATTTTTCGAGAGAACACATTCATTGCCAGGGTACGGCTCTGGGACGCTTCCGTTCGGATTCTGAATTTCAGGTCGCGCTCTACAATTCGCCAAACGGCCCTGTGGTGCTCTACGATCCATCCGGCGTAGAAATTTGGAGCAGGCCCACTGAGCGGGTCTGGCCGATGGGTTTTCCCAAAGGCGGGGAAAAGCTCCGCATGCACAGAAACCGGCCGATTATCGCGCTTCGAGGGAGCCAGACATGGATCGGGTATGCCGATGGCGGATGGCCCTGGGGGATGGATGGGGATGGTGAGATATCGCTGGAGTTTTCACCGCCTGCGAATGCAAAACATCCCGATTGTCCAGCGGGTATCCTGGAGCGCACACGGCTCGACGACATCGGTTATAGCTATGCTATGCAGGTTTGTGATATGAACAATGACGGTAGGGAGGAAGCACTGATCTACGACCGAAGGTTTATGTGGGTGTATGCGTTGCCTTAATGTTCCTCCTGGAGCAGGCCGATCTGATCCAGAGACGCACGGAGAAATTCCATTGTAACAGTATAAGCATTTTTATTTTGAATTGAGCCAAAAATTAGCGTACCATGTATTAAATGTACTAATAAACCCCAATCTTCTAACAGGAGGTCAGAGATGGACCGGGAAGCGATGAGCAACGAGGAGAATTACTGCTTTGATGTGGCAGGCTATTTGCACATCCCGGGCGTGCTGAACCGAGGTGAAGTGAAGGCGCTGAATGAAGCGCTGGACGAAGGGGGACAGAGTGAGGGGATGCTGAGATGGGCTTCTCCACTTCGGGATGTGTTTCGGGATTTGATGATTCATCCACAATTGGTGTGGTATCTGAATCAGGTCGTAGGCTATGGATTTCGGTTGGACCGGGAGCCAGAGTTGTTGTGCGATGAGACCTGGGATGTAGGAGCACCTCTGGTGGGGGGCAATGAGCCGAGAAATCCGGCCAGGGCGTATTATTTTCAGAATGGCCGCCGGTATTGCCAGGCAGTGCGGGCGATCTGGGCGCTTGAGGATGTGGAAGAGGGCGATGGCGGATTTGTGATGGTGCCGTGTACACACAAGGTCAATGTGGAGACACCAGGAGATGTGGCTACGGGTAAGGACGATATGGGTCTGACGTTCCAACCAGCGCTGAAGGCTGGAGATCTATTTCTGGTGGCAGGGACGGTATTGCAGGGGGTGCGGCCGTGGCGAGAGAAGGGGTCGCAACGGCTGTTGAGTTACGAGTATGTGGGGCGGGCGGCGATTCAGTCTGCGGGCACGGGGCCAAAGGTTGCGGAGGATCCGTCTCCCGAGTGGCATGGGAATATCAGTCCCGAACAGCGCGCGTCGCTTTACAAACCGGATTATGAGTACTCGACGCCTCCGCCTGTGGTTGTGACGGATGGCGAGACTGTAAAACTGGATGAATCGCGAGAGGTGTTTCATCCTTCAATTTACAGTCGAGATCCCAATTCCAATATCGATGAAAAAGAGTTTTATTTCTGGGAATTGAACGGGTATTTGATTCTCAAAGGGGTGATGGACGAGGAATGGTTGGAGAAGGCGAATGAGGCGGTTGACAAGTTTGAGGATCGGATTGTGGTGCAGGAGGAATTGTCGCGAGGGTCGAAGAGTCTGGCGGGCACGGGACGTCCGGTGCTGGGCGGTTTGCTGGATCTTCCCGAGCTGTATTGCGAGCCGTTTCGGAAGATGGTGGCCCATCCGCTGGTGCAGCACAGGTTGACGTGGATGGGTGGGAGCGGTGCGCGAATGAGTGGGCCTGCGGCGTTTTGCTCTGTCCAGGGGACATCTGGCCATGCTTTGCACGATGCCGGGGAACCGATGTATCCACCCATGGGCTATCAGTTTCAGAATGGGCGAAGCTATTCGGAGGCGGTGACGGTTACATGGCAGTTGCGGGATGTGCCGCCCGGTCTTGGCGGGTTTGCCTGTGTGCCGGGTTCTCATAAGGGAAAATACCCCACGCCGCCGGGCGTGCGGTCATGCGACGACCACATGGGTCTGGCGAAGCAGTTGGTGATGGAGGCGGGAGATGTGCTGTTTTTTGCCGATGGCTCGACGACGCACGGCACCACGGCGTGGAAGAATCCCATCCCGAGGCGGGGTATTTTGATCAAATACTCGTCGCGGAGTTTTCACCGCAGCGGTGGGGAGATAGTGCATCCGTGGAACCGCTGGGGCGACGATATGGTGGAGGGCATGACGGACGCGCATTTGGCCGTGATGCGCGGCACGGATCGGGATGCGAGAGATTACAACGTGCCCCGGCTGGAAGTGAGGGATGGCGAGGTGGAGGTGTCCTACGAGCGGGGGCGGGCACTTTATAGCGGCGAGGCGCCAGCGACACCAGTGGTTGAACAGATGCGAAACCGGTGACGTGCGGCTGAAGGCAGCAGAGGGCAGAGGATCAGAGAGCGGGTGCTGTGGAAAGGCGCAGAGCGATTCTGCCTGGTCGAGCCCGATCTAGGTTAAAAGGTAGGCTTTGCAGGATTGCTCTCTTTGCGCCGGCAAATGGCAGAAAACACTTGACAGAGAAAAAAGCGAATATATATTTGATTTGACCATAAATCATTCTAATAAATACATGAAAGAATGCTTTTGTTTGACAATATCCAATGGTTGATCTGGTGATTAAACGCGCCACGGAAGACGATTTGGAGGCGATGAAAACAAGAAGTGGAAGGCAGGCGGGGGAAGGGCAGAGGCCCAGAATACTACCGCGAACTCAGAAACCATCTGCGTGCCGACTGGCTGGAGATTCTGAAAGAATAAGGGCCTAAAAAAGTAAGCCGTTAGCATCAACTTTGGTGAGGAGAGGCTAACGGCTTGGATGTCATGAGGAGATTCACAAACCTTCTCAGGCCATACAGTATATTGTTAATTCTCTACTTTTGTCAAGCAGAGAATTAACAAAGCTCTAAGCACATTTTACGACTGCATAAATCTTATTGAGGGGACAGGATCCCGAAACAGAGGATCTGTGCGGTCAACCCGAGGGATCAGTCCCTTGGGCTTGTAGCTGTTGTGATATCCCTTAAAGAAAATGAAAACAGTTTTTCGACATTGGATCACAGCGTATCTCAACGATTAAGGAGAAAGGAGACAAAACGATGAGATATATCAAAGTCATTGGCTTGATATTTCTGTCGGTCTGGTTATCGGCTTCAGCTGCAAAGGCCGCCGACCTGTCTGGAAACTGGGGGGGCGGTGTGTTTGGCTCTCTCTACAGGCCCTTCTTCAAGTTCCGGGATATGTACACAGATACCGGCAAGTTTGGCGTGTCAGTCCACCACATGCTCAGCCCTCGCAAGCTGATGGAGGTGGAGTACCACTACGCCAAATTTTCCGACGGGAGTTTGGAGGAGCGGACCTTCAGGTTTGCTGATGGGAAGGATCACAGAAGTCCACAGGCCAGCTCGGACATGACCTTCAACAGTATATCAGTCAACTGGCTGTTGGCTTTGAAGCAAAACGGGTTTGGCCAGGGAGGGGCGCCCTACATCACATTCGGGACCGGATTTTACGATTATGCCAACAAGGTTAGCGGGCTGATCTATCCGGAGCAGAAACCGTCGAGTCCAGGAGCGCCGCCTGACCCGGCGATCCTGCTGGAACCGGTCGAAGATACGCGGACGGCACTCAGCATCAATGTGGGGGGTGGAACGCTGTTCTTTTTTAGTGAACGAGCCGCGCTGGATCTGCGGGTACGCTACAATTTTGTGTTGGGAGAACTTCGTCCCTTTGCCGTGTGGGGCATCCAGAAAACGAGTTTCTTCCATTTACTCGATGTGGGCGCAGGACTGAAGTTTTATATTTCCGGCGAATAATCTCTATTTCAGCAAGGGGGTATTGTTATGGACAATCGCCTGTTTGTGAGGAAGGCCAGCCTCCTGCTTGGTGTGTTGGTTGTCGCTTTGGCAGCAGGGGGGGCGTTCGGGGGCACCACGGGGAAACTTACGGGCAGGGTCAGTGATGAGCAGGGCAATCCCCTGCCCGGGGCTAACGTGGTGCTCGAGGGAATACGACTGGGGGGCACTACAGATGCGGAAGGTGTCTATCTGATCCTGTCGGTTTCTCCCGGGCGTTATACTATGGTAGCTTCGCTGGTGGGGTATGCCAATCAGACCCAGACCGGGGTTTCGGTTGCGGCAGATTTTACAAGAACGCTGAACTTTACGCTGAAGGAGACCACGGTTGAACTGGCTGAGTTGACGGTGGTGGCCAAGCGCCCACCGATCGAGCCGGACAAGACCACGAGCCAGTATGTGGTGACCGCGGAGGATATTGAGCAGCTTTCCAGCATCCGGGAAATCTCGGATATTGTCGCCCTTCAGGCGGGGGCTGGCCTGGACGGCCTGCCGACGCTGCGGGGCAGTTACTCCGGGAACCGGGGGCACCTCCGGACGGGCACGTCCGATGTGGTGATTATGCTGGACGGCGTTCCGATGGAGGCCTCTGAATTGCGGCACCAACTGCCGTTTACCGGGATCAATGCCGGGGCGGTGCAGGAGGTGACGGTGATTACGGGCGGTATGGCGGCCGAATATGGGAATGCCATCGGCGGTGTCGTGAATGTGATCACAAAGGAGGGGGGCAAGGATTTTCACGGAAAAGCGGAGTACAGGTGGACGGCTCCTAGGAAGAAGCACTGGGGAAACAATCTCTTTGATAGCGCCGTGCATCAGGGTAAAATGAAGTGGGGCGATCCGACCTGGGAAAACGAAGTGGATACCAATGGGCGAAAGGTCCACGAGCGGTACGATTATACGGGTGTGCATGGGCACTGGGCCGAAGGGACCGGATCCGGACCGATCGGGGGAATCGCTTCCTTCTTCGTTTCCGGAAAATATCAGGGGCTGGTCTCACCAACACCACGAGCCGAGATGCGAGGATTTTTTGAAAATCCAGTCTCACAGACCAACTGGTTTTCCTCTCCGGGAAATTTCCAGGGATCCTACAAGCTGGCGTGGGATGCGCGGGACAATATGAAGGTGAAACTGGGGGGTATCTACGAGCGCCACCAGACTTTTCTGGGAACACAGCGAAATCACACGCGGAACATCTTTTTGCCGGAGGGTCAGAGCGGCGCAGGTAAGAATCTTTTTAAGAACGATCTATCCTATCTCTCTTTGACCCACACGTTGAGTCCCAAGACGTTTTATGAGTTCCGGCTGTCCTGGTTTCGGGATGCGAGGGATACCACCGATGTGCCTACGGATCAGAATAGCCCTCTGGAAGGCATTCCCGCAGAGAGAGTAAGCCTGGACGCAGACGGTTGGTTTACCGTGGATTTCAACCGGCAGACTTCCTATGAGGCGGACAACCGGCAACGGTATGGCATCAAGTTCGACCTGACCAGTCAGGTGACGAAAGGCCACCTGGTCAAGACCGGAGTTGAGATGTCTTACCACAGCCTCTGGTGGACCTGGCTACAGGTCCGATCCAACGGGAGTCCCCGTCTGGAGACCGTGAGCCAGCCGGATGAGATCGGGGAACCGATCAACCCGATTATGACATCGGTGTACCTTCAGGACAAGATGGAGTTTGAGGGAATGATCGTCAACGTCGGCCTTCGCTACGATCGCTGGGATCACAACTTCGAGCCGGTGGCCGTATCTACCGGACTCTGGATGGTGGCGCCGATGGCCAACTCGTACCGGCGGCACCAGCTTTACGCGCCCAGGGTAAAGACCAAACCCCACCAGAAGTGGAGTCCGCGGATCGGGGTATCCCATCCGATTACAGCCGATGCCGCGATTCACTTCTCCTATGGGGTGTTCGCCCAGATGCCTTCGCTCTACCGGGTCTATGTCAACTCGTTCTGGGGCGGAAAATCCTCGGCGGACTTCAACGGCAATGGCCGGATTGACGACACCGAACTTTACAACCAGCTTGTGCAGCGGGGATCATCTTCCAGCACCGACCTGGGCTTTGAGTCCACCATAGAGTGGGAAGTGGGGACGGACTGGAATTTCTACCGCGATTATACGGCCAGTGTGACTACGTATTACAGGAGTGGAACGGATTATGTAGGCAACTGGAATCCGTACTGGTGGGATCCGCAGAAGCGGGGATTTATCCGGACGAGCCGGACAGCGCTGAACAACGCGTTTGAGGATACGAAGGGGTTCGAACTGTCCCTGCGGAAGGCGTTCAGCGACAACCTTTCCTTTCAAATCTCCTTCAACCAGCAGTGGCACACCCGGGGGCAGCTTGCCGAGCAGCGCACCTTTTATATTCCCGACGGAAGTTTTATTGCCAACGGGGATTACTGGCTGACTTTCACCCGGGACACCAACACCGGAAACGAAGTGCCGGTTCCGCTGACGTCCGAAGAAGTTCAGGTGTTGAGTGCGGCCGCCGATGCAATGATCCAGTCGGTGCGGGCCGGAACGGCTTTAGACTGGGATCCGCTTACCGACGAACCGTTGATTCCGGTCTATGGCGTTCCCGGACTCTGGTCTTTCAACCGGCCGAACCGGATTCCCGCAGGGCGAACGATCACAACCGGAGGGGAAATCGGCGAGGGGTCGAGCCGACAGAGTTTCGGCAAGGTGAGTTTTGTGTATCAGACGCCGCCGACCTATGGGACGATTCTGGGCGATATCCGGGTCAACCTGATCTACCGGATCAAGTCTGGCGAGTCGGTGTCCGTGCAGTTGCCCGGGCAGGCAGCCGAGAATAAATTTGCGCCGATGCAAACGATGACCGATCTGGCCTTTGAAAAGCAGTTTCGGGTTAACGACAAACTCAGGGCGAGTTTTCTCCTGAATATGACGAACCTGTTTAACCAGCGGGACGTCAGGGCCCTTTCCAGGAGCAACAGAAATAGCTGGTACCGCTATGGCCTGATTCTGCCGGCGCCGACGAATGCAAATTATAGGACGTTCGGCGATCCCCAAGAAAATACCCGGTGGGTCGGGTTCCCCAGGCAGATCGAGGCAGGGTTCCAGATTATGTTCTAATATCGAGGCGATGTAATCGCCACGAAATGATTTGAAGGAGGGTGCTTTATGAGCAACATCAAGACAAGCCTATGGTGCCTCATCGTAGCCGTCGTCTTGATCGGCCCGGGCGGATGGGATGCCGTTTTGGCCCAGCAGCCGGAGGTGCAGAGAAGCCTGACGCGAGGCCAACTCTGGAGTACATTTCGCAAGACGGGAACCCAGGGATATCGCCAGGACACCTACTTCGGAGACGAGGTGGATCTGATGTACCCGGGGTTCCGGGTTTCGAGCCGGGATTTTGAAGAGTACTGGGGGTCGGACCCCAGACAGGTCATCCAGTCCTACACCGAGCCAGAGTTTCTCTACAACTGCGGCCGTGGAGAAGGGATCTGGATTATGACCAGAGAGGGGATGGAGTTCAATGTCTCCGGGTCTAACCCGTGGGTGAACACGGACGATATTGCCGAGATGATATACGATCCTTCCAAAGGTCCCGAGCGGGATCTGGGTATCCAGGCCACTTCGCACATGACCGGCGCGTTAAAGGCCAATTACTGGCCGGGCGCGCCTGCGATTGTGGCGGACCTGACGGAGATCCACAATTACGAGTACGGGCGGTATATACCGGTCAGTACGGAGGCCGAGGAGATCGTGATTTCTCAGTGGACGACCGAACGAGGTATCACGGTGACGCGGCGGGCGAAGGCGTGGAGCTACCCCGATTACGACGATTTCTTTATTCTGGAGATTGCGTTTGAGAACACGGGGGATGCAACCGGAGACGGCCTGCCCGACGCCGACCGGGGATTGCCGGTTACGCTGAATAATGCCTACTTTGCTTTTGTCAATAATATGTACGTATCTGAAGCGCAACGATCCTGGCTCAATGCCGGCGTGGGCGGGCATGCGTACTGGCATCAGCCGGGTATGGGTGACGACTGGATCAAATACAGCGAGGCGTCCAATTTCGACGGTCTGCCCGGGTTGAGGGGAAAGAAGATTTTCTATGTGTACGACGGAGACGATCCCACGACCTCGGACGATGATACAGGCGGTCCCGTTTTTCTGAATCAGGCCCCTTCGGGGGTGCAATCCCGGGGTGCTCTGATCGAAGGACAGTTGATGGCGTTTCAGTATATTGGATTTGCGCCGCTGGATTATATGCCTCCGTTTACGAACGATGCCGAGATCTACGTGGCACCCAAGGTGGCAGACCAGCCGGTCAGCGCAACCTGGTGGCCAGTCACCAGTCAATCAGACTTCACCATGCCTGCTCCGGGGAAGAGCGCGGACGAAGAGATTTACATGGAACTGATCGGGAAGGGAACTACACCGGCCATTATGGAGAATCCGACCACGCTTCAAAAAGCGACTACCGCTCAGGTCTATGGGCCATACGATCTGGCGCCCGGGGATAAGGCCAAAATCGTGGTGGCGTTTGTGGCGGGCAGTGGAGCGGAGTTTGCCGGGCCAGGTGGCGGCCCGATGGACGTATTCGTCTGGTCCAGAATGGGAGATAAGACACACCTGGCCGACGGGGAGCGGGCGCTGTTGCAGCATCTGGAGCGGGCGCAATTCGCCTATGATAATGGGTATAAGCTCCCGAAACCACCGCCGGACGTGGCCATCAAGGTGGCCAGCGATGAGAACGGCAACCTGGCCATTTCATGGTCCGACGCAGTGGACAGTGCCATAGATCCGGATTATACGGGTGCCGACGCACAGGATGTGAAAGGATATCGGGTCTATCGGGCTGAGTTCAGACATATCGGTCCGTGGACCCAAATTGCGGATATTCCCGCGGGAGGTCCCTACCCCGCAAACACGGAATACGATGCGAACGCGACCTGGGTTTCCGCCGGAAGGGAATCAGCAAGCGAGCCGGGGATTTATACCTACCACGATGTCGAGTCGGTGCCCGGGTTTGAGTATTACTACTCGGTGCGAAGCTACGATACCGGCCATAGCACATGGACCAACGGCATTTCCACGCTGAGCGATCTGGATTCGGGACAGCAGCAGCGGATTCAGACGGGGCTGGAAAGCGGAGGGGCGGCACCGGAGCAGCGGGTGAACCTTTCGGACAGCCCCATTGTGATTGCAACTGATCAGAAGGATGCGCTGCTGGAGCCGGTGCGGGTGGTCCCCAACCCCTATATTCCGGACGATGTTCACCGATATGCCGGTAGTGAGCGGATCCGATTTGTAAATATTCCAAGGAAGTGCAAGATATCTATTTATTCGATTTCGGGAGACCTGGTGGGTGTGATCGACCATCCCCGGAGGCCGACCGACGCGCCGGCCGGTGAGCAGATCTGGACCCAGGCGACGTACAATTTTTCAACGCAGGTTTCCAGCGGACATTATTTTTATATCGTAGAGTCGCTGGTGCCGGGACAGGAGGGAAAGATTGCCAAAGGGATTTTTGCGGTGATCCGGTAGGAGGAGCCTGGTTCTGCTCTATTTTTCAAGGAGGAATTTAACATGGTGCGTTTGATTTTGACAGGGGTAATGGCCTCCGTCCTGGTTCTGTTATCGGAAACTGCCGATGCGGGATTTAAGAAGGTCGGCACGGCCGGGTTCACTTTTCTCAAGGTAGGCCAGTCCACGCGTTCGGCGGCGATGGGCGACGCTTATGCGGCGATTGCAGATGATATCAATGGGATTTTTCAGAATCCCGCGGGATTGACCAGGATCAAGCGGGCGGAGTATATGTTTACGTACACCCGCTGGCTGGTGGATTCGAAATTTTATTCCGGGGCGGTTGCGTATAAGACGGGTAATATGGTCTGGGGAATGAGCCTCGTGACGCTTCAGCTTCCGGCATTTGAAGAAACCACGATCTTTCAACCTGGCGGAACAGGTCAGATTTTTAACAATTCCAATATGGCACTGGGCGGGTCCTTTGCGGTTCAACTGACCAACAAGATGTCCTTCGGGGCACAGATCCGGTTTGTGCAACAGGAATTGGCGGACAGGACAAACAGGACGTTTTCCATCGATATGGGTACGATGTTCTATACGGGGTTCAGGTCGGCCCGAATCGCGATGTCTTTGCAGAATTTTGGAAAGGACAATAAAGTGGTTCTGGATCGAATGTTTATGCCCGTGGTTTACTCAATCGGCGGGGCGATGGAAGTTCTGGGTGAGAAGGGAGATCCGACCTATTTGACAGTGTCTGCCCAGAATGTGTTTTTCGTAGATTTCGAGGCGCGGGTGCATATGGGCGCAGAACTCTGGTTGGCCAATACGCTTGCTTTGCGGGGCGGTTACAAGTGGAATTACGACCTGGAGGATTTTTCCCTGGGTGTTGGTCTCAAGCGGGAATTTGGGGGTCGGAAGTTTACCCTGGATCTTGCATATAGCAACTTTGGCAATCATTTTGATGCTCCGCTGAGACTGACGATCGGCGGCTCCTTTTAGGCGACAACATTTATTGTTAAGCAACCACCGATGAACACATTGGTGGTTGCTTGCTTTTTTTCGCGTTTTACCCGGGAGTCAAGACAATGATGGCAAGATGGTGTGCATCTATTTGCCTGGTCGTCTTATGCGGGGTGGTCGGACCAGTGGAAAGCACTGTGTCCGATGGTCTCGGACAGGACCGCCTTCTGACGAGCAGTGGACAAATCCGGTTCAGGATGGATTGGGAAGCATTTCGAGCAACAGAGGAGAAGACCTATGTTGAGGTGGATATGCTTCTGTCCCTAAATGGTTTTTCGTTTGTTCGGGAAGAAGACCGGTATCGGGCGGATTACCAGGTTCGCATCCAGGCTCTGGCTTCCGGGGAAACGGCCCCGAAGATAGGTTCACAGGTTGATCAGGTCTGGCGGCGAGGTATGGATCTGAGTTCCGGTGAAAAGGATACGGGAAATACCACAATTCTGGATGTGTTTTCTTTTCTTTTGCTGCCGGGCTCATATCAATTGACGGTGGAGGTGATCGATACGCATTCCGGTGCCGAAGGCGCTTATCGGGGCGAGATTGTTGTACCTGCTTTTGGCGCAAAGACGCTGTCGATCAGCAATTTGCAGTTGGCCTCCCACATTGGAGATGCCAACAGGCCGGGTCGATTCGTGAAAAATGGAAAGCGGGTGGTGCCCAATATCACCCGACGTTTTTTGCAGGACCGATCTGCATTACACGTGTATTTCGAGATTTATAATCTGGCTATCCAGGACGCTCCGAAGACATTCGATCTGGCATACACCATTCTGGATACCACGGGATTCCAGGTTAAAAGTTATTCTTCCAAGCGGTTCAGAAAGCCGGGCACCAGTTGCGTGATGGGCGATTCACTGGATATTCAAGGGCTTTCTCCAGACCGTTATGTTTTGCAGGTGCTGGTGAAAGATAATGGTACGGGAAAAATTGTAACAGGCAGGCGACTGTTTCAAATCTGGAGGCTGGAGGAGGTCTCCCTGGCAACGGATGAGGCGTCTTTGGAACGGTACTACAATCAGATTCAGTATATTGCTGAAGGCGAAGAACTGGATGAATATCGCGGGTTAGATCCGGAGGAAAAGGTGCGGTTTATTCTCGCGTTCTGGAAGAAGCGGGATCCCACGCCGAATACGCCGGAAAACGAATTTGCCGCAGAGTATTTCAAGCGCATTCATTATGCCGATACGAATTTTCCCGCCCTGCCCAGGCATAAGGGGTCGAATACGGACAGGGGCCGGGTCTATATCAAATACGGTCCTCCCGATCATGTGGAACGCCATGATTACCATTCCACCGGAAAATCGTACGAGATTTGGTCTTACGATCAGATCGGATATTACAAGTTTGTTTTTGTAGATAAGCGCGGGAATAGCGTGCATGAACTGGTACACTCGACGATGCTCGGAGAGCTTTATAATCCGAACTGGCAGGCGGAGACCATGAGGATTCACGACCGTGCTGGAATGATGGATCGCGTGATCAGGCCGGGGGATGTGGGAGAAACAGAGGAGCCTTAGAACAGATGATATGCGTATCTTGATTTGTTTTCTGATCGGGATCTGTTTCGGAACAGCGCGGGGGATAGAAGTGCAGTCCGGGACAGTGACCTCTGGTGTGGACGTCCGGTCAGGACCCGGACAGGGGTTTCGCGTTAAGGCCCGCCTGGCTCCGGGCGACAGCGTAAAGGTCCTGGAAACGGTCGAGGGGTGGTTGAACGTGCGGATCGCTGACAGCACCGAAGGGTGGGTGCCAAAGTCTGCGGTGCGGATTCAGGATTCTGTCCGGTACAGTCGGAGGCGCCTGGATCTGGATATGGTCCCGATTCCCGCCGGGAAATTTTCGATGGGATTTCAAGACGGCGATGAGGACGAGCGCCCGGTGCATACCGTGGTTCTGGACGCATTCTGGATTGACCGGTATGAAGTGACGAATGGACAGTATCGAGCGTTTCTGGAGGCCCTGGAATATCCTCCGCCGATTTATTGGGGAGATTCCCGGTTTAAAGGGCTGGAGCAGCCGGTGGTGGGTGTGGCCTGGGTTGATGCCGATGCGTACTGCCGCTGGGCCGGGAAGCGCCTGCCCACTGAGGCAGAGTGGGAGAAGGCCGCTCGGGGGACCGAAGGCAGGATCTATCCGTGGGGAGATAAGTTTGACGGGGTGAGGTTAAACTGGCGGGGACATGCGGATTATGCCCGGGATCCGGATCCAGCCGCTGATGGGTATGTATTTACCGCACCTGTGGGAAGTTATGCGGATGGTGTGAGTGTTTATGGGATTCACGATTTGCTCGGTAATGTGTGGGAATGGTGTGCGGACTGGTACGATGAAAACGTCTATGAAATCCATGCGGCCCAAAATCCGAAAGGGCCTTCGGAAGGCCTCACCCGCGTGCTAAGAGGCGGCGCCTGGATTGATTATCAGAGCAATTTGCGTACGACAAACCGAATGCGGGCTTTTCCCACTTTGAAGCATATGGATATCGGATTTCGCTGTGCGAAGACGCCATAATTTACCGGGATATTGATGGCATTATCGGAGACACATTACCCTTTGGAAGCATTCCGACCAGGGCGTAGCCGGTATGTGTCGGCCTCCAGTTTGTGTCTGGGATTGGCAGGCGTTGTGATCATCAATCTCTGGGTTACATATACCAACTATATTGTTCATTCCTCCCATATCAATCTGAGCCAGTTCCCTTTAGCCGCGTTTGTCGTTTTTTTTCTAATCGTTTTTTGTGATTCCCTCCTGTGCGCCGTCGGTCTGAAGCAGGCCCTCCGTCCCGCTGAAAAATTGACGCTTCTGGCGATGATCCTGGTAGGGAGCGTGGTACCCACCTGGGGGTTCATCGGATTTTTTTTGGGCATTCTGGCCTCGCCGTATTATTACGCGACGCCAGAGAACCGATGGGCCGAATATTTCCACGATTATATCCCTTCCTGGATGGCACCAGTTGACCGGGACAACGGGCTGAAGTGGTTTTTCGAGGGGCTGCCCCCGGATGTGGCAGCCCCGCTGTCGGTGTGGTACGTGCCGCTGTTCTGGTGGTTCTGCTTTATTGCAGCCGTGGCACTGGCCTCGCTCTGTATTGGGGCGATGATGCGGAAGCAGTGGGTGGAATACGAAAAGCTGGACTACCCGCTGATCCAGGTGGGGATCGATATATCCGAGAAATCCAGCGGCATAGAGCTGATGCCGGAGTTCATGCGGGGGAAGCTATTCTGGATAGGGATGGCTATTCCATTTGGGATGGTTTGCTGGAATATCCTGTCCTATTTCTGGCCGGCCGCTCCCGAATTTCCTTTCGCGGCCCGGAATTTTACGATTGCGACCGGTTTTCCATGGTTTTCTACCAATATCAGTTTTTATACGTTCGCGTTTTCTTTTTTTGCCAGCCTGGAAGTGCTGTTCAGTATGTGGTTTTTTTTTCTGTTTTTTATTGTTCAGGCTGGCGTACTGAACCGGATCGGATATACGATCGGGTCTTCTCTCGATCCCTGGTCTTCCTACGACGCAATCACGGGCTGGCAGAGCTGGGGGGCCTTTTTTTTTATGGTTGTCTGGGGTCTGTTTATCGCCCGCAAGCACCTGCGGGAAGTGGTAAAAAAAGCCCTCGATACCACCTATCCGGTGGATGATTCAGGGGAGATCGTGTCGTACAGGACAGCGGTGTTCGGGCTGGCCGGAAGTCTGTGCTTTCTCGTCTTCTGGCTTGCTTGCGCAGGGATGGAATACAAGCTGGCCATTCCGCTCATCCTGTTTGCGTTTACGATCTATACCGGTCTGGCCAAGATGGTGGCGCAATCCGGGCTGCTTTACGCCCGGGCGCCTATGACGCCCCAGGCGGCGACGCTCTATCTGCTGGGTACGGCCGAAGCGCCGAGAACCGGGCTGACAGTGCTGGCTTTTACCTACGTGCTGGTTGCCCGGAGCGCGGGGCTGTTCATGCCGGCACTGGCCCATACTGCCCGGCTGGCGGACGTAGCCAAAGAACGCCGAAAAGGAATCGGGGGCGCGGTCATGCTGGCGCTGGCGGTCGGGATTGCTGCATCAACCGGGTACACGCTCTACCTGGGATACACCTACGGGGCCTTTAATTTCAATGAGTGGGTCTTCGCCGCGGGTAGCCAGCGGCCTTTTTACATCGTGATGAATACGATGACGGCGCCTTTTTCCACAGACTGGCGGCGATTGCTGTTTTTTGGCCTCGGGGCGGGGCTTATGGCCCTGCTGACATTTCTGAGATATCGATTTCCCTGGTGGCCCGTCCATCCGATCGGACTGGCCTTTTCGCCCACGTTCGTGATGCACCGGATCGGGTGGACGCTATTTATGGCCTGGGGCGTCAAGACGATGATTATGAAAATTGGGGGCGTGATGCTTTACCGGCGGTTTCGACCTTTTGTGGTGGGGCTGCTGGTGGGCTGGGCGCTGGGCGTGACGCTCCTGTTCGGAGTCGACGCCATCTGGTTTTCTGGAGGCGGGCACCGGATCCATTCGTATTGAAAGGAGCCTTTTGTATGCTGTCCATTTCTCAGCGGTCTGTCCTGGACTGGCCAAAGGGCGTCACGGTCTATCATCCGCAGAAATGTTTCAGGGGTTACACGCTGTTCTGCCCGGTCAGTTCACCCGCGATTTATCTGATCGACATGACCGGTGAGGTCGTTCATATGTGGTTTGTCGGTGAGGGGGCGAACAGAAAGACGGCGACCCACGCGAAGTACATGGGAGAAGGTCGTATTCTCTACGGATCCAACTGGATTACCGAAATGGACTGGGATGGAAACGTGGTATGGCATTACCGTCCCGAGGGAGCCGAGGAAGATCCCCACGGCGCTTCGGGGTTGATTGCGTGGGACCCCGGTTACAAAATCAAAGGCGCCCACCACGACTTCCAGCGTCTGGAAAACGGAAATACGCTCATTCTGGCAAGCGAGGAAGTGCGGAATCCCACCATTTCAGACCACCCACTGAGTTCGGATTACTTCGTAGAGGTAACGCCTGAGGGGCAGGCCGTGTGGGCGTGGCACTCCAGCGAACATTTCGAGGAGTTCGGGTTTACTGAGGAAGGGAAGCGTCTGATCCGGGAAGCACCGGGCACCCACATGGGGACCGGGCCAGGAGATTATCTGCACACCAATACGGTCGAGGTGCTGCCCGATAACCCCCTGGGCAGACGAGATCTCCGATTTCGAAAGGGCAATATTCTCAGCAGCCAACGGAATACCAATACCATTTATATCGTAGATCGAGATACCGGCGATGTGGTCTGGCGGTGGGGGCCTGGCAATTTGGTAGGACAGCACCACCCCAATATGCTGGACAACGGAAATATCCTGGTCTATGACAATGGCGGCCTGGGGGGATATCCGAGGGAGACCCGGATCTACACGCGTCTGATCGAGGTCGAGCCGGTTAGCGGAGAGATTGTCTGGGAGTACGTCCACAACCCCAGGCTCTATTTCCACCACAAATTCTTCAGTTATTCCTGGGGGAGCGCGCAGCGCCTGCCCAACGGCAATACACTTTCCCTGGACTCCAATATGGGCCGGCTGTTTGAGATCACACCCGGAGGGGAACTGGTTTGGGAGTACATCAACGGCTATATGGGGCAGTTCCGTTACCGGGGGATGAAACGCATGGAGGAGGGCGTTTACCGGTGTTATCGAATTGCCTACGAGGATGTGCCGGATTTTTCGCAAGATTTTACTCTGGCGGACCTGTTTACGGTTTAATCACTCCCGCGAAAGGAAATTTCTATGGCTGACGAGCATCCGGTCGAACAGCCCATTCTGGTGCTGACAGATTGTACGGCCTCCAATCGGTTTGCCTCTTATATTCTGGAGATTCTGGATGTTGAAGGGATCTTCGCCTACGAGGTTAAGGATCTGTCTGTTTCGGATTTATCCGAGGCCGAGTTGAAGCTATACGATATCGTCATTCTGACAAACATCCGGGTTTCATCCAAACAGCAGGCCTGTATGCGTCGCTACGTTCAGGACGGAGGTAATCTAATCGGTTTGCGCCCGCCCGGTGAGATGGTGGATCTTTTCGGACTTGAGGTCAATAACGATATCAATAGCTGTGCAGACGATCTCTACATTCAGGTTGAACCACAACATCCTCTGGCCCGGGATGTGGGTGCCGAGACCCTTCAGTTCCACGGCACCGCCGATCTGTACGTTTCGGGCGGAGCAGATGTTTTGGCCTACCTATCGGGAGATCTTGAGAGGCGGTCCGGGTATGTGGCCGTGGGTACTTTCTGTTTCGGCGCCGGGCATACGGCAGCATTTGCATACGATCTGGCCGCTTCTACGGTGCTTTTCCATCAGGGCCTGCGTGAAAACAGTAGCATCGGGTCCAATCCAGATCCGGATCGAGACAATCGGTGGATTCCCAATGATTTTTTTATTAACTACCTGGACACCCGCCTCAAATACGTACCTCAGGCCGATATTCACCAGGACCTGCTGGTCCGGATGCTCCACTGGATGAGTAGCTTCCATCGGCCGATTCCCAGAACATGGTATTTCCCGAATGCGGTCCCGTGTATTGCCTATTTTAATGGGGACAGCGACAGCATGAATCGGGAAGAGTACCTGAATGTGGTTTCCACCCTGGAAAAGTACGGGGGGAAGTATACCGTTTATCTGATGGAAGAGCACCACAAGGTCGTTCCGCCCTCTCTGGAAAAGGATCTTCGGACAAAAGGGCACAGCTTTGGACAGCATGTAATTCTGGACTGGCAGGTCGGTATGGAAGATGCGAAGGCACAGGTAGACCGGGAAATGAAAAAATTTCGAGAGACGTACGCGTATCCGCCGTTGACCAACCGGGGGCACTGTTTGATCTGGGTGGGGTGGACGGAGATGGCTCAATTTCTATCTGCAGGTGGCGTGCGGATGGACCAGAACTTTATCCCCCGCCGCTACTACCGGCACGGCTATCTGAACGGGAGCGGTCTGCCGGTCAAATTTATGGATGAGAAAGGCACGCTCCTGGATATTTACGAACAGAACACCCATATTACCGACGATGGATCCGTTGAAGATCTCAAGTTTCTGGTAGCGGGATATTCCCAGGAGGAAGTGCTCCAGATCGCTTTCAAAATGCTGGACGATTGCGCAGATTGCTACCACGGTGTTTTTCAGCCATCCTTCCACCCATGCCTCACAACGCGGGAGGCGATGTGGCTGCTGGAAGCGCTGGCCGAACGCTGCTGGGAGCGAAATATCCCGATGGTAGGGGGCGATGCATGGGTGCGCTTCAACGATGCACGACGAGAGATGAAGGTGGCTGGGTTGGCCTACGACGCGCGGCGCGGCCGTCTCGTATTTACCCTTTCAAGCAAATCGGCCGTGGTGGAGATCACCTGGATGTTGCCTGCCCGGTTCGGAGGCCGATTCCTCAAGGCTGTTCGGGTAAATGAAGAAACGGTTTGCTGGACCTGGAACCGGTTGAAAGGGACGCCATATGGGCTTTTCACGCTGGATATGGCGGAGAACGATTCCAGGACGGTGGAAGCCTACTACGAGTAAATGTTTCCGATCAATGTGAAAACAAGGAAGACAGGTCCCTGAAGGACCGGGGCTGGGAATTGAGATGGACGAAAAAGTGCTGTCTCAATATGTGGTTTATCCGTAAGATACGATGTCTGTTTTGAGGATGCTGCAGGCGCATCCGACCTCAACTGATCGCGGAAGCAGAATTGACAGCAGATGCGGGATAGAGGGAGGCCTCCCTGTTGAAACGTCATTTTGGACATCTGATATGGATCTTTTTTTTAATAGGTTTGCCGGGCAAGCCAGGAAGCGGGCAAGAATTGACCGTGCGGTTTGTAGATGTCGCCCGGAAGACAGGATTAAATATTGTAACCCATTGCGGCGGTTTAGAGAAGAAGCATTTGATTGAGTCGGATGGAACGGGCGGGGCATTTTTGGATTATGATGGAGACGGATTTCTGGACATTTATATTGTGAATGCCTGGACGTTAAAAAACGGCACTCCCGAGATGAAAGGCGCCAATGCACTTTATCGCAACCGGAGAGACGGGACGTTTGAGGATGTGACCGAGCTGAGCGGAGTTGGAGACCGGGGCTGGGGCGGCGGGGTTTGCGTTGCGGATTATAATAACGACGGAGCTCCAGATCTTTATGTCACTAATTTTGGCCCCAATCTGCTTTATCGCAACAACGGGGATGGGACGTTTGCTGAGGTGGCGCAGGATGCAGGCGTACAGGGCAATGCCTGGTCGGGCAATGCCGCGTTTTTGGATTTTGATACCGATGGAGACGTAGATCTCTATGTGGCGAATTATGTGACATGTACGATGGAGGATATTCGAAATGCAGAGAAGAGCCTGCTCTGGCGGGGGACAGTGAAGGTCGCGACGGGTCCGATGGGGATGAATGGGGCAGCGGATATTTTTTATCGCAACAATGGGGATGGCACGTTCACAGACATCACCGAAGAGGCCGGATTGACAGACGCCGCCCTTTCCTACGGCTACGGAGTCTGTGCAGCCGATGCCGATGGCGACAGCCGGCCCGATCTTTATGTGGCCAACGATTCGAATCCCAATTTTTATTACCGCAACAACGGGGACGGGACATTTACGGACATGGCCCTGTGGACAGGACTTGCCCTTTCCAGAGCCGGGAAATCTCAGGCCGGGATGGGGGTGGGTGCGGGAGATTATGACAACGACGGAGATACGGATCTTTTTGTCACCAATTTCGCATTTGACTACAGCACGCTGTATAAAAATATTGAGGGGGCCTATTTCGAAGATGTGAGTGAGTGGAGCGGTCTTGTGCAGCCGACCTACCGCCCGCTTAGCTGGGGCACGGGTTTTCTGGACTATGACAACGACGGCGATCTGGATCTTTTTGTGGCCAACGGTCACCTGTATCCGGCTGTAGATGCACATCCGGACCTCAACGAGAGCTACGGTCAGACCAACCAGATTTTTCGGAATGACGCTGGCCACTTTGTAGATGTTTCCGGAATTTCTGGGGATGGGATGCGAGTCCGAAAATCCAGCCGAGGAGCAGCATTTGGAGATTATGACAACGACGGCGATCTGGATCTTCTGATTATGAATGTGGATGAGACGCCCACATTGTTGCAAAACCAGGCCGGCAATCAGAATCACTGGCTCCAGATCCAGCTGGTCGGGACAACGGCCAACCGTAGCGCAGTCGGCGCCCGCGTGACGGCTGTTGCAGGGACGCTGAAGCAGATCCGGGAGGTAAAGGCCGGGTCGAGTTACCGGTCGCAAAATGACCTTCGGGTACATTTTGGGCTGGGAAACAGGGTTCGGGTGGACCGGCTGGAGGTGCGCTGGTCCAGAAAAAAAAGCGAGGTCTTTGAAGATATTCCGGCAGACCGGTTTTTCATAATTGAAGAGGGAAAGGGGATCGTGGCCGTAAAGTTGCCGAATCGCAAATAGTAGAGGTATAAGATCCTTTGGGCCGTTTCAATTTGGTATCACAGGGAAGGAGCAGGCAATGACGATCTTGACGGGGTTCTCGAAATTGCTCGCGCCAGGGAAGAGGGCGGGCTTCCATGGGAGTTGGCCTGAAGAACTGTATTGTCACAATCGTCAACCCCACCAATACATTGCGTGTAAGGAGAGAATGTAAATGAAAGACGGAAGTCTGGCAATTCTGGGCGGCACGAAGGCCGTGACTGTACCCGGTCCCAAGTGGCCGGCAATTGGAGAAGAAGAAATCGCAGCTGTGACAGAGGGGTTGGGACAGGTCGGAGAAGATACGCGTTATCTGACGGCGCCTGCCGGTGGGGGGCCGGTGGAGGCCCTGGAGAAGGGGTTTGCAGAATATATGGGCGCCGAGTTTGCCCTGAGTATGAGTGGCGGGGGGCCCGCACTCCATACGGCAGTAATGGCTTCTGGTGCGAAGGCTGGAGACGAGATTATTGTGTCTCCTTACACCTGGGGGCAGACAGTTTCCTGTATCCTGCAGCACAATTGTATCCCTGTTTTCGCCGATATTGATCCAGAGACTTACAATATCGATCCCGCTTCGATCGCGCAGTGTATCACGTCGCATACCAGGGCGATTGTTGTGGTCCATATCTTTGGTAATCCTGCAGATATGGACGCGATTTTGGACATCGCCCAAAGACACGATTTGATTGTGATCGAAGATTGCGCACAGGCTGTGGGCGCCAAGCACAATGGGCGTTATGTGGGGACTTTTGGAGATTTTGGATGTTTTAGCATCGGGTCGGGCAAGAATATGGTTGGTGGCGAGGGCGGCATGATTTTGACCAACAGCCACCGGAAGTTTCAGGAGGCGCTTCTGTATGGACACCATCCTGTACGGCACAGCAATGAGCTGGTAGATGAAGATCTGAAGGCCCTCAGCGACAATTTGATTTTCACATACCGTATGCATCCGGCCTGTGCAATGATTGCAGGTGTGCAGCTCAATTATCTGGACGAATGGAATGCGGACAGGCGCAAAAATTCAGAATACCTGTCCGAAGCCCTCCGCGAATTTCCAGGAATACACCCACCTGAGGTGTTGCCGGAGAATGAGCATATCTACCATATCTATAGTTCGACCTTTGAACCCGAAGAGGTGGTGGGCGTTTCTCGAGAAACCTATGTGAAGGCTCTGACAGCCGAAGGCGTGCCGGTCGGATTGGGCTACGTGCGGCGGCCCATACATTTGCGGCGTACCTTCCAGGAACGGGAATATTTCTCAGGCCGCGGACTACCGTGGTCTATGGGCCACCGAGATGTGTCTTATACAGAGGGAGACTGTCCGGTTGCTGAAGACCTGTGCGCAAACAGAGAGTTGACAATCGGTGGAAGTGTGGCCTGGCGAGGCGATCAGAGCGGGTTGATTGAGCACTATATTGAGGCTTTTCGGAAGGTCACGGTAAATCTGGATGCCCTGCGGAAGGCAGAGGCCTCCGGCCAGATTCCAGAGTAGGAGAGTCCTGTATGAATATTCTTGTGATCGCAGTTGATACCATGCGGGCCGACCACCTCGGATGTTACGGTTATCACAGGGAAACAAGCCCGAATATCGATGCGCTTGCCGAAGAAAGCATCCTGTTTGAGAATCACATCACGCAAACAGGACATACAATGCCGATTTTCACCACATTGGTGACGGGGCAGTATCCCGTCACCCATGATATTGTGGCCACACTTTCCGGCGCGCCCAATGAGCCGGATCAGGTATTGAACGACCGCACTGCCACGCTGGCAGAGCTGTTTCGCGCAGGCGGATATACCACCGTGGCATTCGATAACCTGTTGCAGTTTCGGTGCATTCCCAAGTGGTTTGCAAAGGGCTACGATTTTTATATCAATACGCTTGATCCAAAAAATCCGTTTGTAGCAGCGGTACTGGCCGAACAGATCAATGCACGGCTGTTTAACTGGCTGGATTGCTACTGCAAAGACCCCTTTTTTATGTTTGTGCATTACTGGGATACGCACCAGCCCTATAATCAGCCCGACCCATACCGGCAGATCCACATTGGTGGTCCGGAACCGAAGGCGAAACGGAATGCCGATGGACGCGAGTACCTGCCGCGGTGGGGATGGATAGACCGGTTGACGACGGAAAAGAAGGATAAGATCGGGCTCTACGACGGAGAGTATTCGTATGTAGATCACCAAATCGGACGGGTTATTGATAAACTGAAAGAAGTGGGGATCTACGATGACACGCTTATTGTTTTGACCGGGGACCATGGAGAGGATATGGAGGAGCATAACTCGCCATTTGAACATCGCGAGACCTACGAGGCAAACACCCATGTGCCCTTGATCGTGAAACCCCATGCAAATTTTGAGTTCACACCGGGCAAACGAATTTTGCCCTTAACCGGCCATATCGACCTGATGCCGACACTGCTGGATCTGGCCGGACTGCCGGTCCAGGAGCGGGTGGACGGAAAGAGCTGGTTGCCGCTGGTGCGGGGGGAAACGGCTCGCATCCATTCCTCACTTTTTATCCATGGCGGGGTGATCAAGCAGTTTGGCCGGTGGCGTTCTGCTGAACTGGGAGTCCGAACGGAGACCCACAAGTTTGTCAAACGGGGGATGGCAGTGTTCGAATTGACCCACGAGGCCCGGCACATGCACGAACTGTGCATGCCGCCGCCGGAGAACCGGATGTCCCTGGAAGCGAGGATCGACTATTTCAATGGACTGCCCAAAGCAGAAATTTATAACCTTACTCAAGATCCGTGCGAAGTTGACAATTTGATGCATTCCGAAGGGGCGCTGGCTGCGGCCATCGAGCGAGACGCGGATGCGTACGCGTCTTTAAATCCGGAACGGTTTATATGGGCGCTCTAAGAAGCTGTTTTTATAAGGAGAAAGCGTTGTGATATCAGAAATGCGTCAACATTTTGAGAAACATGGTTGGGTGCGACTCGAAGGCGTGTTGAAACAAGATGAAATAAACGCTTACAAAACCACGTTGGATCGCATCGCGTCCGGGATTTGGTCGCTGACAGGCAATGACATAACGACCACTCGAATTGACACCCTCATTCTTCGGGACGACTCTTTTATCGAGTTCATCAAAATTCCCTGCATCCTGGAAGCTTACACTGAAATCGGCGGTATCGCAGCCACACTCAAAAATTCCTGGGCTTTTATCAAGCGACCTGCCGATTTTCGCCATGACGCGGAAGAGGTCCGAAAATACAAGAAAGACATGAGCTACAGGAAGGGCTGGCATCGCGGTAGCACTCCGAAGTGGGGGATGTACGAAGACGAGTGCCACCCGGGAATGCACCATTTTCCGTACCTGAATTTCTTTGTGTTCCTGACGGATGTAGGACCGGGCGATGGCGGGACCTGGGTTATGGATAGGTCCCATAAGGTTCACGGTGACTATGCGGAAGTGAGTAAGTCCTGTGAGCCTATCGAGGCCACTTGCAGGGCAGGAGACGCCTTCCTGTTTACGGAATCGCTGATGCACTCGGCGCCCCATATCCTGACCGAGAATACACGGTATTCGATGACTTATACATTTATTCCGCCATTCTACTGCAATATGCGGCATTACGAGGTGCCCGAATGGTTTTTCCAGAATATACGGAATGCCGATCTTCGGGGTGTTTTAGGCGAGTGGCGCGGTAAGCTCGACCAATGCTATCGGGAGCCGTACACGTACAATTTTGAGGATGTATAGCTTGATAACCTGTCCTGTTAATCTTATTGGAGATGAGGTGATTCCATTCCAGGTATTCTACGCTCTGCGCGATATTGAGCCTGGAGAGGGTGGTTTGAAGTTGATTCCGGGTAGCCACAAGGCCAACTTGCCTCTGCCGGATGATACCTATTTGGGCCATATGGAGGTCGAGATTCCGATGAAGGCGGGCTCAGTATTGCTGTTTTCCCACGATATGTACCATTCGTCCCTCAATACATCTGACAAAGTGCGCTGGGCGGTTATTTTTACCTACTGTCCCAGTGTGATCACCAATTCTTACAGTGGGGATGGTCTGTACGACAAGCTGTTTGAAAAGGCGCCCGAGAGAAGCTGGCTGAAATATCTGCTGCGCCGGCCGCACGGGTTCAAAGAAACCTATCCGAGGCCAGAAGGACGGGCCTACACGGTTGGATTAACGCCTTGAACTTGGAAGTATCTGGCGCGGTTTGTGGTTTTATCTCGATTTTCTAAAATTTTCAAGGGGAACAATTTAAACGGTTCTGTTATCCAGCGAGTACTCGCGGTTTCCATTTGGGTCGCCGCCAATTGCCCAGGTGCCGCGAAAGAGCGTGCGGCGCTTTGGGGGCAGGGCTTCGATCGTTTCGTGGTCGAGGTTGAGGCGATGCCACTGCGCCCAGATGGAGTTGTAGCAGTTGAAGACCGCGCATCTCGGATTGTTCGGGTTGGTCCAGTCGTTGGCTGCGTGGATCAGGCTTTCTGTGAAGATGACCACCGAGCCTGCGGGGCAGCTATAATCTTCCATTGCATCTCGCATACTGGATTCATAGGGAGAGCCGCCGATATTGGGCCGAAACGGATCCGGGCCGCCGTAATTGAAGTGGGCTTTGTGTGACCCGCTGAGAAAAGAGGTCCCGCCGTGTCCGGCTACCACTTCCTCGAGTTCCCACACAACCCGGGTCAGCCCGGCAAAAATTTTATTTCCCGCAACCTGGTAGCGCATGGCGTTGGCTTGCTGGGGGGGACGCACGACGTGCGGTAGGCCATTGTCGCCGCGTTCCGATTTGCTCCATCCGGGAGGTCGCACGGTGGTGAAGGAGCCTTCGCAACGGAAGCCGTAGCAGTCGTCTTTCACAAAAGGTTTTTCGGATAGAATTTCGTTTAGAATGCCGACGATTGCCGGGTGGTCCAGCAGGTTCTGAAGCGTACCTTCATAACTCCGCCTGGCGCCGGCATACACTTCGGCTTTCATCTCTTCTATCTCGGCTGCCGATAGCACAGAAGGCAGCAGAATCCAGCCGCGAAGGTCGAAGAAGAATTTTTGCTCGTCGGTCATAGGTAGTGGTATCATTTTTCCTCCCGAGTGAATTAGTTTATATCCTCAGATTGGCTCGTTAGCGAGGCGAACGGTTTCGCCGCCCTCGTCGATGGATTGCATTGCAGATAGGATCATTCGCGTGGCTTCCATGCCGTATCGACCATCTACTGGGGATGGACCGCCGCGGGCAAATTTAACAATTTCTTGAACCAGCTTGCGGTCTGCGCCAAAGTGAGAGGTTTCAAAGGCTTCAGCTTTGCATTGTATGATTTCTTCTCTGCGTTCCCCATAGTCCGTTACAAGGTCGATTTCGCCCTTCAGTCGCGTCAGGATCATGCGCCCTTTTGTGCCGACCAGTTCAAAAGTTTCTTCATCTTCGGCTTTGGGACCGTAAATGGCGTAGAAGATGGAGGCGACGATTCCGTTGTCATACTGGAAGTGGATGGATGCGTGGTCGAAAATGTCTGCGCCGGGTTTATATACGCAATTGTCTTTTCGGCGCGTGGGATCGGTTTCATGGGCGAAGGTCTGGTCAATCGCGCCTCGAGTCTGATCCTGTGTACCCGTTTCGACTAACTCCGCTCGATAAGGACAGGTCCAGTCGTCGCAGACAGCACAAAATTCGGGGGCGTCTTCGCGCACTTCAAAGAGGTTGCGCCCTCCAAAGGCGTTGACCTGGAGACAATGGCTGCCCGCAAACCAGTTGAATACGTCCGTGTAGTGCGATGCCTTGTCGTTGAGCGCACCGCCGCTTAAGGCCCGCGTGCGGTGCCAGGTCATAAAATAATGCGTGTAGGGGATTACGGCGCGAATGAGCATCATTTTGAGGTCGCCGATGACGCCGCTTTGCAGCAAGTTGTAGAGTTCGATCCAGGGTTGTTCATAGCGCCTGGTAAAGCCCATGATCATCGGGTTATTTGATCGATGCTCTTCTTTGTGGATGGCTATGGCATCTTCAAGCGTATGTGCAATGGGCTTGTCCAGATAGACCTTTTTGCCCGAGCGCAGTGCGGGTATTGCGGCTTCGCGATGGGCTGCCGTGGGCGTGGTGATGACAATTAGATCTACGTTGTCGTCTGAGATCAGGGCTGTTGGATCGCTGTAGAAAGCGGGTGAAAAAGCCGTGTTGCCCGCCGTTGTCGCGATTCTGTTCACATCTTCAAGAGCAATGTGCATGCGGCTTTCTGTTCGGTTGCAAAAGGCAGTTATTGCGATGTCTAAATCGCTGGCTTGTTCGGCAATTTGATGACCAATACAGTTGATGCCGCGGCTGCCGGTTCCGATGATGCCCACGCGAATGGTATTTGTTGTCACTGTTGATTTCTCCGGAGAAATGAACGGGTTGTATCAGAGTTCTCGTGAGAAATATACAAATTATTCCCGAAAACAAAAGTTATCTTGTGACACTCAGGTTGATTCCGGGGCGTTTCACGGGAGGATCGGAGTATGGGGCGTTTGCAAATTCGATTGTCAGAGCATCGCCGCGGGCATGTGGATAAAGACCCAGCACTGACTGTGGATGGATCTGGACGGTTTTGGGTGGCCTGGCACGCGTATAGGCCCAAAGAAGACCGAATTCTGGTGCGGTCTTTTAAGGGCCAGCGGCGAGGTCCTCTACTCTCGGTGGGCGAAGAGGTGGGGATCAATTTTCAGCCGAGGATTGCGTGCGGGGGCGATGCAGTGTGGGTGGTGTGGTGCGCTATGCGGGAGGGACGGTGGTGCGTGCTGGCCCGATCGGCAGACGAAATGGGTGAAGTGGTGTGGCTGGGCGAGGCGGATGCGAGTCTGGCTTTCCCAGATGTGACTTCGGACAGTGAGGATAGAATATGGGCGGTCTGGACGGCGCTGGTGGGTAGAAGGCGTCGGGTGTTTGGGCGGTGTCTGGATGGGAATCGCTGGGCTGAAGTCGTGGATCTATCGCAGGGTGGGGGAGATCACTATCGGCCCGTGCTGTGCGGACACGCCGGGGGCGCCTGGGTGGCTTACCAGACGCACCAAAATGGAGCCTGTGATCTGTTTTTGAGAAACTGGACGCCGGATGGGGTGGGACAACCGAGGAAGTTCTCGCTTACAGATGCCTGGGAGTTATTCCCGAGGTTGTGTCCCGACGGTTCGGGCGGGATCTGGGCGACGTGGACAGTCACGCGCGATGTGACCCATCCCAGGGGATTTGTGGATCACAAAGTGGAGGCGATGGCTTCGCATTTTGACGGCCGATCCTGGACGCCCTACCGGGGTCCGGATCGCACCATGCCCGAAGGGTATGTGGCGCATCTCTACGATGGATTGTTGGGACGCGAGCATTATATGGGTTTTGTGGGGTGGCGGCGGAGGCCGCAGATTGTGCGGGAAACGAGTGGGGACGTCTGGGTCCTGTACGAGCGCAAAGAGGACGAGTTGGTCAACCGGCACGGTCCGGATGCGCTGTTTTACGCTCGTCCGCTGACCGGGAAAAATCAAGGGCAGTCTTGCGAGGTAGATGGAGAGGTACACGCCTATACGGTGAACGGAGATTTACCGGTGGTAGGTGGAAGATTGCCGTTTACCGCCCAGATTTCCGAGGGGCGATATTATGCGGATATCTGTGCGGGGAGTTTGCCACTGGATCAGGCGCGGCCCGCAGAGGAACGCCCGGCTTCGGCCTGGCGATCATGGCGGCCGATCCGACTGCCCGAACCGCCTGCGTTTGATCGGCGGCCCGAAATAGAGGTGAAGGGAAAAACCTATAGGCTTTACTGGGGGGACCTCCACTGCCACGGCAATCTGTCGGGTGATGCAGAGGGCGAGATCGACGAGAATTACGCGTATGGACGCTACAAGGCACGGCTGGATTTTATGGCTGTGACGGATAATGATGTGCTTTACGATAATATTCTCACGCCATCAGAGCTCGAGCTGATCCTGGCGGAGGCCGATCACTTTAACGATTCGGGACGGTTTGTGACCGTTCCCGCCTATGAGCGCACCTATCGCAAGGAATCAGAGGGCGGACCGAACCATAGGATTATGCTATTTCCTGGCGGAGCAATGCCGCTATATCATTTTACCGAGTCCGATGCGGATACACTGGAGAAGTGGGTGGCAGCGATGGAACAGACACGGGCTTTCACATTTCCGCACCATCCCACATGGTGGGTGATTCCGAGCAGTCGGCTCGGGGGCGTGGAACTGTGTTCGTGCTGGGATATTTACATTCACATGCGAGATACGATTCCAGAGGCACTGCGGCAGGGCTATCGCCTGGCGTTTATGGGGAATAGCGATTCCCATCGGATAGTGCCCGGGATGGGCGGTGCTCTGACGGGTGTGTGGGCAGAGGCGTTGACCCGAGAGGCGCTATTTGAAGCCTTGTGGGCACGACGGTGTTTTGCCACCAACGGTGCTCGTGTCATGCTGGATGTGCGGGTGAATGGAATGCCCATGGGATCGGAGGTGGAGGTAACCGGGCAAATCCATTTGAACTGTAGCGTGCAGGCATCCCGAATAGTGCAGCAGGTCGCGCTGTTCAGGGATGGAGAGCAGGTGCTGGCGCAATGGGTCGGAAAGCACCAGGCCGTTTTGATGTTTGAGGACGAGCCAGACCCTGGAGAACATTTTTATTATGTAGAGATTAGACTAAAGCCACTTCGTCGGGTGCCGATGGGCGGGCGCTGTGGAAATTTGCAGGTGGCGCAGGGCGATTTTGCATGGTCGAGCCCAATCTGGGTTAAAAGGTAGGTTTTTATGAATCTCACACCCGATCAAATTCGAGATTTTCACGCAGACGGTTTTACCTTCGCAGACTTCTAAATACGAAAAATAGGAGAGAATATATGGAGAGGAAAGTCAGGCTCGGAATTACCAGAGATTTCTTCGATCCGGCCGGAAATCTGGCCATTCCCGGCCCGGGGCTGGAACTGCTCAATGAGATGCCCGAAGTCGAGTACCGGATATTTGATCGGTTTCTGCCGGAAGTCGGCGCCGAACAAATACGTGGATGCGATATGGTCATCTCCTGGACCGCTCACTGGACAAAGCGCTCACTTGCGGGAAACGACCAACTGATCGCAGTTCTCTATACCGGCGTAGGATACGACCACATCGATGTTCGGGCTCTCACCCATGCGGGCGTCATGCTCTGCTTTGCTCCCGACGCGGTTCGCCGGCCAATGGCCTGCACCATCATCACCTTCATTCTGGCGCTCGCGATGCGACTCATTAACAAAGACAGAATAACCCGCCAGGGACGCTGGTCGGAACGGGATGCGTATCACGGTGAAGGTCTGACCGGCAAGACTCTCGGTTCCATCGGCGTCGGCAACATCGGCCACGAGGTGTTTTTACTGGCCAGGCCGTTCGGGATGCGGCACCTGGTCTGTGACCCCTACGTAGAACAGGACGCCGTGTCCGATATCGGCGCAGACCTGGTGGACATGGATACGATTCTGGCTGAGTCCGACTTCCTGAGCATCAGCGTCCCATTTAGCGAACAGACACACCATCTGATTGGGGAAGAAGAATTGCGCAAAATGAAATCCACGGCCTATTTGATCAACACCTCGCGCGGCCCCGTCGTCGATGAAGCCGCGCTCATTCAGGCGCTGCAGCAGGGATGGATTCGAGGGGCCGGATTGGATGTGTTCGAACAGGAGCCCGTCGATCCCGACAATCCGATCCTCAAAATGGACAATGTCGTTGTATCCCCGCACTCCCTGGGGCATACCGATGAATACTTCGAAGGTGCCTGGCGCGATAAAATCCGCCAGGCCGCGCAGATTCTTCGGGGTGAGATTCCCGAGGCCGTGGTGAACCGTGATGTGCTTGAAACATCGAGGTTTCGGACAAAGTTCCGAAAATTTCAAACACCGTAGTGTTTCTTAGTGCTTTAACCTTGACCTGAGCTGTCTGACGGCGGTGTTTCTGGGAGACGAACAGGTACAATAAAGCCGGGATTACAGATAACATTTCAAGGGGGAACAATGGGCGAACCGACTTATCGAGATGTGGCGTATGGGGATCACGAGCGGGATGTGGTAGATCTGTATCAGGCGGATTCGAAAGGTCCGGCACCGGTGTATGTGTATATTCACGGTGGGGGATTTCGGGGTGGGGATAAAGTGGGGATTTCGCAGGTGTTGCTAAAAGGTTGCCTGGAAGCGGGTATTTCGGTGGCGGCGATCAATTATCCGCTTTCGGGAACGGATCGGTATCCGGCGGCGATGGAGCACAGCCGGCGGGCAATTCAGTTTATTCGATGGAAGGCAGGAGAGTGGAATTTGGACGCTTCCCGGGTGGCGGCTGGTGGTGGATCTGCTGGGGCCGGGATTTCGATGTGGATCGGGTTTCGCGGGGAAGAAGCAAAGCCGGAAAGCGAAGATCCGGTGGTCCGACAATCCACGCGGCTGACGTGTGTGGCGTCGTGGCAGGGACAGTGTTCGTACGATCCGCATTTTATTCGTAAGATTATTTCGGGGCCGGCGTATGCACACGAGGCGTTGCAACTATTTTTTGGATTTTCGCCTGAAGAATTCGACAAGCCGGAGGCCCGGGCGATGTTTAAAGCAGCTTCTGCAATCAATTATGTGTCTAAAGATGCGCCGCCTGTGATGTTGTGGTACACCACGCCAAATTTGCCAATGGACCCCGAGCCAGATGCGGGTCAGGGAATCCACCATCCGATATTCGGACAGGTGCTTAAGGAGAAGATGGATGCGCTGGGTGTAGAATGCGTGGTGCGGATGCGGGAGGATGTGCCAGAGGAGGGTCAAGAGGCGATTCAGGCGCGGTTTTTTAGAGAGACAGTTGAATTTTTGAATCGGCAGTTTGGAATGGGTTAAATGATCAGAAAGAGAAAAGGAGATTTGACATGGCCATTGATCGATCTCACAATCTAGAGACGCTTTCGGTGCGGGACGGGCACAAGCCATATGAGAAGCTGAAAAATGGAGATGCTTACGCATCTGAGCGCACGATTTTTCGGGATACGGGAACGCATGCCGAGGTGTGGAAACTGACGCACGATCCGGCGATTTCGCGACATATTTATTACGATATTCCGGCGTGGAATGCCGATGGTTCCGCACTGTTTTTTGTATCGCGGCGGCCGGGCAAACACGGGGGAAACTGGCTTATGGATGCGGATGGAGGGCGGATCCGGGAATTGTATATTCGCGGCGAAGAAGGGCGGGTGCCGCGGCCTTTGTGGAGTGGTTTGAAGCCGGACGTGATGTATTATTCCGCTAACCGCGGCTCTCGGACGGCGTTCTGTTCAGTCAATGTAAAGACGGGAGAAAGGCGCGAACTCGCGTCGGTAGATCTGCAACACAACGTGGAGTTTTGCCCGCCCAGCAGCGATGAGAAGAAACTCCTGGTGCGGGGGCGAAAGGATCCAGAACAAAAGGTGTGGACGGTTTATCTGATCGATATCCAGAGCGGAAAACAGCGAGAAGTACCCATCGAGGGCAATATTCACCGGCTGCGGTTCACGCGGGGGGCTGATTATTCCATCTTTTACAATTTGAACGATCCGATTAAAGAGGTGAGGCTGGGCAGTTATATCATCCAGGCGGATGGAACGGGTAAAACAGAGTTGCCGTGTGGACAGGCGGGACATCCGGATTGGGCGCACGACGGGCACGCATGGTCTTATGCCTCAGAGTCGAGTATCTGGGTAATGGACAAAGATGGCACGAACAGGCGGCAGATCGTCAATCTGGCGGGTGGCATGCACGGGGGATGGAGTTTTGACAACGAGTGGATTGTTTCAGATGTGACGGCCAGAGGGCCATACGCCAATCAGATTTTGCTGATTCATACTGAAGAGCGGGGGTGGATTCACCGGATCTGTTACCACAATAGCTCCTATCAGGGCTGGGGGGCAATGCATCCGGATGCCGAGTCCACGCATCCGGCGCCGATTGTAAGTCCCGATGGGACCAAGGTGGTTTTTGATTCGGATATGGTGGGGCTGTGGGGCGAGGTGTATGTGGCTGTGCTGAGAAGACCCGACCCACCAGTGGGACTGCAGGCCGAAGGGCGTGAAGGGCGGGTAAGGCTGACGTGGAAGCGTCCCGATCGCTCGAAAGAGTTGAAGGGATATTACGTGTACCGAAGTCGAGAATCGGGCGAGGGATTTGAGCAGGTCAGTGAGGGTATTGTGACCGGTGACGCTTTTGAAGACAGAACGCACGGGCAGGGCACGGCGTTTTACCGGGTGACGATGGTGGAATATTCCGGGCTGGAGGGGCGATCTTCTGCTGAAGTGCGGATGGGAAGTGAGCCGGGGGAAGAGCCTGTGCGGCTATTTATCGAACCGGAACTGGGGCGGCGAGAAGGGCTAACTGATCAGTTCGATGGACGAGCGTCCAATCTGTATTTTGTGGCGTTGAAGGATAGTGAGCAGTCGGGACGGGTACACATGGATGTGGATTTGCCCAGGTCCGGGTCCTATGGTCTGTGGGCGCGGGTGGCGGGAAAACTCGATCGCATTTTGGGATTCACTGTATGTTGCAATGACCGGGAAGTGGGGTGCTGTGAGGCAGTGGTGGATGCTTGGGGATGGGTGCGGGTGCTGGACGCGCGCGGGAGACCGATTGTGCTGAATCTTGATGGGGGCGCGCATGTGTTGACGGCGGCAACATCAAATCGGGGTGTAAAGCTGGATCAATTGCTTCTGACTGATGATACCGCATATATTCCATCCGAAAAGGGTGGAGAAGACGCGACGCCTCCCGCACAGGTGACGGGGGTAGAAGTGGAGACCGGCGATGTGTCGGAATTACAGGTGACCTGGGCACCAGTGTCGGATCCGGATTTCCATCACTACAATGTGTACGCCAGCACGGATCCCAATTTTGTCTGCGACCAGCGCACACTGATTGCCTCGCCCTCAGAGATAGGGTGGATTGACTGGGGGTTACCTTCGGCTACGCCCTACTGGTGTTCGACAACGTATTATTACCGCGTGACGGCCGTGGACCGGGCGGGCAATGAGTCGGTGCCTTCTGAGATGGCCTGGGGGCGGACGGGGATTCATTCGTGACGCTCGCTGCAAGCAATGGGGAAGGCGTAGGATTTTTTTAAAGGAGAGTTCTATGATCACTGCAGGAGTTGCATGTCTGGATATTACACCACCGCTGGGCACGATGATTCCGGGATCGTTTCAGGATCGGTTTGCCGAGAAGGTGCGCGATCCATTGCATGTGCGAAGTTTTGTGGTGGAACGAGGAGGAGAAGGTGTGGCGATTGTGGTGTGCGATTTGCTCGGGGTAAAGCGAGATTATCTGGACCGCGCTAAGGAACGGATTGCTGCGGAGACGGAACTGAGTGCGGAACGGGTTTTGATTTCTTGCACGCATACGCACACGGGGGCGGCTACGGGCGATGATGCTTATACGGCGTTTTTGATTGATCGGATCGCCGATGCGGTCAGGTTGGCGTGGCAGAGCCGAAAGCCAGCGACGATGGGGTTTGGGCGTACATTGGAGGACCGCGTGGTTTTTAACCGCCGCTATCGCATGAGCGATGGGTCGGTGCGTACGAATCCGGGGGTGGGCAATCCCGATGTGGTGGCACCAATGGGGCCGATTGATCCGGAGATCGGCGCGATTTGTTTTCAGGGCGTTGACGGGGAGGCGATTGGTTTGCTGGCCAATTACGCGCTGCATTATATCGGTGTGCCCGAATCTACGTATTCGATTTCCGCGGATTATTTTGGGGTTTTTTCAACACTGATTCAGCGGATGCGAGACGCCTCTTTTGTCGCGGCGCTTTCAAATGGTGCGTGTGGAGATATCAACAATATAGATGTGCTGGGGGAGACGCGCCCTGTGAAAGACCGTTTTTTGCATGCAGAACGGGTGGCGGGTTTGATTGCTGCGGGTGTCCTGTGGGTGTGGAATGAGATGGATTTTGCAGCCGATGTGTCTCTCGGAGCGGCGATGCAAGAGGTGGTTCTGGCGCGCAAGTCAAAGCCTTCAGAGGCCGACCTGGAGAGGGTGAGGGAGATTGAAGATATGGAGCGGCCCACGATGGCCGAACGCGCTTTTGTGCGGCGGGTGACCAAACGCATGGCCGATGTACCGGATCGGGTGCGGACGTGGGTGCAGGCACTTCGCATTGGGGACCTGGGCATTGTGGCAGTGCCGGGGGAATTGATGGTGGAGTTGGGATTGGATCTGAAAGCCCGGTCTCCATTTTCTCAGACGATAGTGATCGAATTGGCCAATGATTCGGTGGGTTATTTGCCGACGAGGCAGTCTTATGAAGAAGGGGGATACGAGCCGGAAGCAAGCGTCTTTGCGCCGGGCTGTGGCGAGCAGATTGTCGATGTGGCTTTGGGATTGCTGGAGCAATTGTGATGACTGAGAGCGTTGGGATATGAGCCTTGCTACCGATGAAAAGCAGTCGGTGGAAGAACGGGCCGGGGCACTCCGTGAACGGGTGACGGCTCGCGCGCTGGTGATCGGTGTGTTCACGATTGTGGGGATGGCGCTTTTCATGTCCTATTTCGGGCGGAGTCTGGTGAAGAATTATATGCCCGTAGCTGTGGCTTTGCCATTTGTGGTGTGGCTGGGGATCAATACGGTGTTGAAGCTTTTCGCGCGGCGGTGGGCACTGTCCCGGATGGAGATGCTGACGGTGTTTTTCATGGTGTGGTTGGTGGGGAATTTGCCGGGTATCGGGTGGGCGATGTATATGGTGACCGATATTGCGGCTCCGGCTCACTACGCTTCTCCTGAGAACCGGATGCGAGAGGTGGTGATGCCCTATTTCCCGGACTGGCTGTTTCCAGAGGAATCGGAGGCGGTGATCGGGCAGTTGTTTACCGGGGTGCAGGTGGATGGGGCTATCCCGTGGTTGGCCTGGGTGCGGCCGCTGTTCTGGTGGTTGATGGCGTGTTTGTCGCTGGTTGGAGCGGGTTTTTTTTCGAGTGTGATTTTTTATAAACAGTGGCACGAGAAGGAGCGGCTGGTTTTTCCGATGGCGACATTCCCGATGGATATGCTCAGGCAGTCCGCGGGCAGCCGCGTGCCGGATGTGTTTAAGAATAAGGTGTTCTGGATGGGATTTGGGTTTGTGGCGGGGATTATTGGCTGGAATATCATCGGGTATTTCGCCCTCAGCTTTCCGCCTATTACCCTGTTTTATTCGACCACGTACAAAGCCGTGCCTCTGGGACATCATTTTCCGGATTATTTTTTGCGGGTGCAGCCGATGATTATGGGGCTGGCGTATTTGTGCCCGCTGGATATTTTGTTCAGTTTCTGGTTTTACGATTTTGTGAATATTTTGAAAAAGGGGTTACTGAACCGCACGGGGTTTACAGTGGGTTTGCCCGGGCAGCCGGCGATGGGCGGCGAGATCGCGATGCTGGAATCGCACGGGGCGCTGGTTTTTCTGGTGGGCTGGTCGGTATGGGTTGCCAGAGGGCATTTGCGTGAGACGCTGCAAAAGGCGTTTGAAAGGGGGCGCGGGGACGATGACGGAACGCCGGTTTCTTACCGCACGGCGTGGCTGGGGTTGTTGGCTTCGGCGGTGTTTTTGGGGGGATGGATGGTGTCTGCCGGGATGCGGGTTCCCGTGATGCTGGTGCAGTTGCTATTGTTATTTATCTGCTTTTTTGGGATTACCAAATACGCGGCGACTACTGGATTTATTTTTTTGTCTCCTGCGGGTGGAAAAGGAGCCGATGTGCTTCTGGCGCTGGGCGGAACGTCGAATCTACCACCTGCGACACAGACGTCTATCTGGCTGGTGAATAGCAACGCGCTTTGCGGGGTGCCGATTCGGATTACGTGTATCCCCTCGGTGACGCATTTTTTTCGGATGCTGGGAGACCATTTGCGGCGACATCCGCTGATCTGGGGGTGTATCCCGGTGGCGTTTTTGACGGGTTTTGTGGCTTCTGTGGGCGCGCAGCTTTACCGGTGTTATACCGAGGGCGGTCTGAACGGGCATATGGCGCTGTGGGACTGGGGTGTGCTGATGGGCAGGGTGTCGCTGATTGAGGGGAGCAAGCTGACGGTGTTCGATCCGCAGAAGTTGGGGGTGTGGTTTTTTGGGTTTGCAGAGGCAGGGGTGCTGACTTATTTGAAGGCGCGGGTGGCCTGGTGGCCGTTTCATCCGGCGGCGATTGCTTTGCCTGTGGGGCGATACGGTTTTTGTCTGCTGATCGTGTGGTTGATGAAGACGATTGTCATCCGGCTTGGGGGCGTGAGTCTTTACCGGCGGTCGTTGCCGTTTTGGTACGGGGCGATTGTGGGGTATTTGTTTGGGATTGGGGTCTCGAAGGTGGTGGATATAATCTGGTTTCCAGATGCGGGACATGGGGTGCACGGGTGGTGAGGCGCCGTGTTCTCTACAGGATCGATTACTTATATCAGTTCGCTGCTGGTGAGCGAGGCGGTGTCTGATATTTCGACAAATGTGTTGCGGCGGTTTTTGGGGTAGATTACGAAAGGCTATTCAGGATCTCCTGTGGGATTTTTGCACCATAGACCTGAGGGTGACCGTTGCGGTTAGAGGTGTAGATGAGCCACGCATTGTCAGAGGTCATGTAAGGATGGGTGTGAGACCACTGGTTGCTGTCGTGTTCGGTGCGGCTGAGGACGAGGCATTTGTGACGACCCGATTCGAGGGAACCGATGTGGATGGGGATGTTTTCTTCCTGGGTGGCGTCTCCGATCCAGTATCGACCACAGCGGGAGACGCTGACGTGACCGAAACGATGGGGAGTTTTGCTGACCAGGTTTGGCGCATTGTCGCGTAAGCCCGCAGTCCAGACGTTCCCCTCGCTGTCTTCGTCTTGTCCAGTGGAGATGAAGATGTTGTCGGTTGTGCCGATCCACGCTTCGTGGCCGGTGGGCCGCGGCGTGTGTGGGCGATCAACGGGAAACCATGTGATGCCTTCGCGGTCGGGTTCAAGGGCACCCAGGTGGACGAATTTGACGTCGGGCATTTTGTTGGCTTGAATGAGGATGCGGTTGTTGCCGTCGAGGGAGAATTGCTCGTGTTTGAAGTGGTAGTCGTCCCGTTGGGCAAGGGTGCCGCATTTTCCGGTTGAGAGGTCTGTACACCAGACTTTGCTCGAGCCTTCTTCGGGATGGACACTGGCAGCGTAGTATTGTCCGTCCTGGGAAGTGGTGCCGTAGCTGAATCGACCCTCTTCGATCGGCAAAGATGTGATGTCGTCTTTTTTCAGGGTTTGATAGTTGCAGCGTCTGAGTACGAGCGCGTCCCCGTCTTGCTGATGGTAGTAGAGGTGTTCGCCCCAGGCGTGAAAGGCGGGGAAATGGGGTGCTTCGGCGAGTACAGTGTGGAGGCTACCGTCTGCAAGGTCGAGGAAGGATAGGCCACCGTCCTGACCATTTTTGGGATAATATCGAATTGTGACGCGGTTCCCATCTGCCGAGGAATAGGGTTGTTCGCCATAGATGTTATCGGCGGGGCGGGGATCGTCGATGAGCTGGTAGATTTCAGCGCCGGAGTTGGGATCGGTTTCGACGAGTTTCATGGCGTGTCTCCTGAGATTGGGAGGTTAGAGGGAAGATTTGAGGGAATATAACATGCCTGTGGATGATCCATCAAGCGATTTTCTGCTTTGATCAGAGGAGGATCAGAGATGTCGCTCAAAATTTTGGATACGGCTGTCAATTGCGTTACTATGCAGGTGGACTGCAAAGACGCCCGGGGAGTGCGGATCTATCGCGCGGATCGGGTAGGAGGTGTATTTGAGGAAGTTGGCGTTGCCCGAGAGGATCGGTATGTGGATGTGGCGGATTTGATACCGGGGAAGACTTATTATTATGTCGCCATCGGTGCTGATAGGTATCCAACTCAGGACGAGTTGAAGGATATGGAACCCGTTGAGGTGCAGGTGCCCCGTGCGCCTTGTGAGAAACAGGCCGAACTGACGCAGAAGACAGAGGTGTTTGAGATGCAGGTGGGTGGGTATGTAGATGAGTCGAATGCGGTGACTCTTGGACCGGAGGTGTATTGCCCGGGACCTAATTCGAGCATGCCGCCTTATGATCAGGTGTTTGAGCCAAATCTGTATGTGGTAATCGAGAATACGGGTGAGACAGATGTGGTGAATCCGTGGCTGGTGACAAACGGACAGCGGGATTGGTGGTCGGTGGAGACGATGGCGAAAGAAGCGATAGGCGGGCGAGATTTGGGCGAAGAAGAGCGGATGATGGCGTTGTGGCAGTTTGTCGTGGACGAGGTTTACGATAGCCGATGCGGGATATCGTGGTATGACGATGTGAGTGATCCGGTAAAGCTGTTTAACGCGTATGGGTTTGAAGGGTGTATTGGATATGCGATTGCCACGAGTCGGCTGGGGGAGGTGATGGGGGTGAAGTCGCGCGAGGTATGGGTTGGCGGTATTCTGGATGGACACGGTCGGGGGCGGCAGTGCAGCCATACGATTTTTGAAGCGTGGGCAAATGGGGCGTGGCATTTGCTCGATACGGATCAGATGGTGTTTTTTTTAAAACGCGATAACCGCACTGTGGCGAGTGTTGCGGATCTGACGCGAGATCCAGATTTGATGAGGAGGTCGCACCGGAACCTGGGGCTGGCGGGAAAAGATCTGGCGGAGAAGGATTATTACAGCGCGCAGTTCAAGAATCGGGAATTTGTGTATCCGCCGAACCCGAGTGCTGCATGGACGCGAGGAGATGGCCGGGTGCAACAGGATACGGCGCAGTTGCCACCGCCCCATACGATGGCGATGCGCTTGCGGCCGGGCGAAAAGTTGGTGCGCTATTGGGATCAGGCGGGCAAAACAGTGGTGCGGGGGCGTCGGTTGCACCCGGAGGTGCGGTATTCCAATGGCAAGCTGGTCTATCGGCCCGATCTGCGGAATCCGCTGGCATTGAGGGGGTTAGAACAGCATGTGGATGTGATGCAGGAAACATTCAGTCGATTGCCGGCTGTTCATCCGGCTCAGGAGCAGCGCGTTTCCCGGATGATCTGGAAGGTGTGTTCGCCATATCCAATTGCCGGAGCGCGAGTGGGCTTGTCCTACAGACGGGCGAGCCGGGAAGACGGGCTTGAAGTGTTGCTGTCTTGGGATGGAGAGGACTGGCGGTCAGTCTGGGTGGCAACGGGACATCGGGCAAGTGCATGTGTGGATCTGGACTGGTATTTGAATCCGGCGTTGTTCGACTGGCGGGGAGATTGGGATTCTGGATGGCGGGTTGGACCGCGTTATGAATATTATGTTCAGGTGGCGATGTGGGCTGGTGCGAATGTCGAGAATGTGGGGGTGGATAAAATTTGGTTTGATACAGATTTGCAGTGTGCAACGCGATCTTTGCCATCGCTGTTCTGTGGTGAAAATCACATTCAATATCGAGACGAGACAAAGGGAAAACGGAATGTTCGGATAATCTACGGATGGCAGGAGGAGCACTGTATTAAACCGCCGGATATACCCGAACCGGTGTTTCCCGATGATGGGGCAGAGTTGAATCAGACGGATTTTGAGTTTCGCTGGAAACGGCCTGAGGGAAATGGGTCACAGGTGGATGATTATCACGTACAGGTGAGCAGATGCTCGGATTTCAGGTGGTGCGTGTGTCCCACTTTTGACCGATATGTGAGCCGCACGGCATACGCGGGAAAAACGTGCTGGCAACCGCAGTTTGCAGGGCTGTTGAACCCGGATGAGCAATATTATTGGCGCGTGCGCGCGCGAAATGCACATGGGGTGTGGAGCGATTGGAGCCGGGTGTGCGCGTTCTCGCTGGCCGGGTGAAAGGGTTGAAAAAATGCTTGACATTGGGGGAAAATTCAATGCATATTATGTTTGATATAAGTAAAAACTCACACTCATGAAATTATAGCCAACTAAGTTATCATCATTATTAGCGTGGAGTTAGAACCGTCTAAAGACCAACGGGAGGGCGTGGTATAGATGGTTTTTTTGTATCTGTGTCTGAAAATTAGAAGTTGATATTTACAAGAAGTTGAAAGAAATTAATTCTATTTAAAAAAAATAAATTGAGCCACAGAAAGAAGAGGTATTTGCATTGCGTGCGATACCGCGTTGTATTCTTTACCATCTCAAAGGAGGGCCAGCTTATGCGGATGTTGAGAGCGATGTTTAGAACACTATGCTTCACTGTGGCGGTTCTGATCTCGGTTTCCACGGCTGGAGCCTTAGAAGAAGGCCAGTCGGGGATCGGGTTTTTCGGAAGCGCGCACGTTCCGATCGGAAAATTCAAGCAGTGGTATTCTGTTTCTCCGAAACTCGGGGTGAGCTATAACTATGCGGCCGCGCAGCGGGTGATTGCAGAGATTGAGTATCACTATTCAAAGATGGGGGGCGGAGACCTGGACAGCCGGGAGTTCACCTGGGCGGTAGATAAAAAAAATTACCGGAGTCCGAATGCGTCCCAGAATATGTGGTTCCACAGCTTTTCAGCCACTGCTCTGGTCCACTTCCGGGACTTGAATCAAGGCGGAACAATGCCCTACCTGCAGGGTGGGCTAGGATTTTACGGGTATTCGCACGAGGTATCGGGGCTGATTTTCTCTGGACAGACGGGGCAGACCCTGAATCAGACCCTCTTGCTTTCTCCTTACAAGGACAAGCGAGCGGCCCTGACATTTTCGCTGGGCGGTGGCGTGACTATCGTTGGGTCGGAACATTATCTGATAGATATCCGGGGGCGGTTCAATATTATGCTGGGCGAACTCCGTCCTCTGGAGGACTGGCGATTGAGGAAGGCTTTTCCACTTCAGGCACTCGATCTGATTGTGGGGGTCAAATATTTCTGGTAGGCCGAGAAGAAAGGAGATGGTGTCAATGGACAAACGAGGACTGTGTTTGATTTTTGCGGTGGCCTTTGTTTTCTGCGTCTGTAGCCTGGCCGGGGCGGCGACGACGGGGAAGATTATCGGCCATGTATTCGATCAAAAAGGCGAGCCTCTGCCCGGTGTGAACATAGTGGTAGAAGGCACGAATCGGGGGGCAACGACCGATAGGGATGGCTACTATTTGATCCTGTCCGTAGATCCGGGGAGTTATACGATGAAGGCGTCGATAGTCGGCTATACTCCGGCGAGCAAAACCGGCGTGCGGGTCACGACAGATATTACGACAGAAGTGGATTTCACGCTCAATGAAGCGACTCTGGAACTGGGTGAATTGACCGTGGTGGCAGAGCGGCCGCCGGTGGAGGCCGATGTGACGGAGAGCCGCTATGTGGTGACGGCCGAGGAAATTGACGCTCTGCCCCTTGTTCGCTCGATGGACAGCTTTGTGGAATTGGAAGCCGGGATCAATGTAGATGGCACGGATCGGGTCCGGAATGCCTATTACCGGGCGGCCGGAAACGGCGAAGTTGCCGAGTATATGGTAGATGGCATCCGGTTGACCACGCAGGACGGCCGAAACTGGCGGGGCAATGTCAATCCGTCGGCGATTGCAGAGATCACGGTGCTGGCCGGCGGGCTGAACGCCGAATATGGCAATATCGGATCGATTCAGATTGTGACCCGGGACGGAGGCCGGGATTATCACGGACAGGTCCACTACCGGTTTACGCCCGGGCAACAGCAGCACTGGGGGAACAATGCCTATGAAAGCGCGGTCCACAGGGGCCACCTGAATTACGGAGATCCGGTCTGGGACAAGGAGACCGATAATTCGGGCAGGCTGGTACATCAGCGCTCGTCCGATGACTATACCGATGTTCGAGGGCATTTTCTGGAGGCCTCGTTATCGGGACCGATCGGTAGAAATGCTGCCTTTTTTACCAGTACGCAGCACGACTTCCAGCCCAAAAGCCTGCCCCAGCCCGAGCAGCGTACGCCTTTTAACACGAATAATAGCTACAAGGTGACATTCGATGCTTCAACCAGTATGCGGGTGCGTATGGGCGGGTTGTATTCGTGGAATAAGCGTCGGGTCAGTTCCAGTTTCGACGCCCGATCGATCTTCCTGCCCGAGACTGAGAGCAGGTGGGGCATCCAAAAAAATTCGGACAACATGCTCTACGCCTCGCTTATACAAACCGTGTCGGCCCGAACTTTTTACGAGGTGCGGCTATCGTATTATGCAAGCAAGCAGGATACCTCGGATATTCCGACTGCGACGGTGGATCCGGATCTGGATAGTGACGCCTGGTTCTACGTCACGCCGGGCACGCAGCGCCGGTTCCAGCTTGGCGAGCAGAAGCGCTTGAGCCTGCGGGGAGATCTGTCCAGTCAGGTGACCCGGGGGCACTTTCTGAAGGCGGGATTCAATTTGACCCGATTTGATGCTTACAGTATTTTTGACGCCCGTGAAGATACCAAGACCCGGAACCGCCGACTGTATTACTACGGAAAACGCGGCCAGCTACGGGAGGGGATGACCCCGATGGAGTTGACGGGGTACATTCAGGACAAAATGGAATTTGAAGGGTTGATTGTGAATGCGGGATTGCGCTATGAGCGCTTCTGGGGAGCGGAGGTACCGCTATACATTACTCAGTCCGCACCGATGACCCAGTCTTATACCCGGTTTGTCAAATATACGCCCTGGGGTAAGATGGAGCCTCTCCAGTGGATCCTGCCCCGGCTGGGGGTTTCCCATCCGGTTACGGATAGATCGAAGATTCACTTCTTCTACGGGAAGTACCACACGCGGCCCGAGTTTGGACTCTTCTTCAGGAATCGCTGGATCTCTGCGGGCCAGGCCTCTCTGGACAAGAACGGCAATGGACAGATCGATCCGGCCGAGGAGAACAACAATTTGTTCGCCAACGATGGGTTTGGATCGGCATTTGCAGCCAATGTGTTCAGTTTCCAGGACACCCAGATCAGTACGGCGTTTGAACTGGGCACGGAGTGGAACTTCATCAGCGATTACACCCTTCAGACCACGGCCTATTACCGGGTGTCCAACGGGTTTTTGCTGGTGCAAACAGGGGACTTCCGGGATCCCGGGCTGGGCACCAAGGGCAAGACGCGAGCCTTTGGGCCCAAGCGACACGCCACCACACGGGGGCTGGAACTTGCGCTGAAAAAGGGGCTGAAGCACAACTTTTCCTTCAAAGCGGCGATCAACATGGGGTGGGGCGAGCACCTGGACACTGGTGGGACCAAGGCGGGTCACGGCAGTGTGGTCGTCTATCCGGATGCCTCGTTTATTGGCGATCCGACCCGGTACTGGAATAAGTGGACGATCGATCAGACCACTGGTGAGGAAATTCCCCAGTCGCCGACCGGAGCAGAACTGGAGAAGTTGCAAGCCGCCGCCCAGACACAGGTGGACAAACTGATCGCCGGGGAACTGGGTAGTGGTGCGGACTTCAGGCGTACATTCAAGCTCTGGGAAATGCCCGGATTGTCCCAGGAGAGCAGGGCGCAACTCCAGGGTCTCTACGCCCTTCAGACAGTAACCTGGCGCGCGGGGAGCCGGGACGACGCTCGTCGCACGAACGGGAGCCTGGTGCTCATCTATGCCAGCCCACCCGATTTCGGCCCTGGCGAGAGGTTCTGGGGAAGTAAGCTCTTTGGAGATATCCGGCTGAACCTGATCTACCGGATCTATACCGGCCAGATATTCATCTTTACCGATCCGATCACCAATATCAAGGCCAAACGGGAAGGCCCCACCAGCGACACGGTGGATATCAGCTTCCAGAAAGGGTTTAACATCAAGGGTATAAGGCCGCTGCTCTATGTGGAGATCAACAATTTGTTTAACCAGCAGTTGATGCGCACCCAGGCAGAGAGGACCCCTGTGGAATATCTCCGGTTCGGGCTGTTGGAGCCCCGTCCGGACGATACGCTCTTCAAGCAGTTTGGAGATGTGAGTGAATTGAATCGGTTTGAGAACGAGCGCCGACAGATCTTCGCGGGGCTGAGGGTGACCTGGTAGATAGCAAAGCGGTTGGAGATCGGGCGAATCTGCTCGATTTCCAACCCTCAATAGAGGAGCCATGTTATGACAAGGGTACACAGAATATCACTGGTGGCCTGTGCGAGGGTGATCTTCGGAGCGCTTCTGGTGGCCGTTCTGGTCTGGGATGTGGCCTGGGCACAGATTATTCCGAAAGGGGAGTACCGGAATCTGAGGCGCGCCAAGGTGTGGACGGGTCTGACGAACTTCGGACAGCACGGGCCTGACCGGGATGGATCCCGGCGAACCAGCACCGATGGTGTCAACTATCCGGGCCGGAACCGGTTGACCGGCAGTCTCTGGAGTGCTCGGCAGTGGCCGGGGGCCAGGACGCATATGCAGAAATACTTGAACCGGACTTCCACGGCCCGAAATCTGGGCACCTATATCATTACCAGGCCCGATCCGGCAGAATACAAGCCCGATGGGGCCAAGACCTACAATGTGTCATTTTCGGGGCTTTCGGTAAGTTCGGATATTACGCCCGTGCGCTATCCGATTGAATCCATGCCCGAAGGGGTAGCCGGGGTTGGTTTTGAGCACCTCCATCCGGTGGCAGAATTGCCGATGGCGAGTTGGTGGGCAGATGGAGGCCCCCATCTGGATGCGAACAAGGTGCTGGAGATCCACAACAACGACTTCGGCAAGTACATGAAGCCGGAACACAAGCGGTTTGGCGAAGTGCTGGGGATTTCTCACTGGACGACAGAGACGGGTATTACGGGCACAAAGAAGATTTACCAGTGGAGTTTCCGGGATTACGACGACTTTATTATAGTGGAGAATATCTTTGAGAATACAGGAGATACCGATGGAGACGGGACGGCGGATTTAAACGGAGGGGCCGGGTTGACCCTGAACGACACGTATTTTTCATTTTACAATTATTTGTGGCCCACGGAAGGGGGCACATCCAATTTCGATATCGGGGTAATTGGTGGGCTGGGGTTCCAGATTTGGCTGTTGCGGTGGCCCGAGTCGCGGAACTACGATATTGTTACCGACGATGTCTATCGCTACACGGAAGCGCCCAACTATATGGCGGCAGACCCGGTACACGCCGATGTGGCCGATGCCATCGGGCTGAAGATGAGCTACGCGTTTGACTGGGATTCTCCACTGACGGCGTGGGACGATGTGGGCGATCCTCACGTTCCCGAGATTCAGTGCTGCCGGGGGCGGCAGAATTTCCAGGAACGGGGAGAAATTATGGCGGGGCAGTACGTGGGAGTGATTCCCCTGGATTGGAACCCGACCGACGGGTTTGCCAACGACAGCGAGACCTACGTACCCCCCAGGGTGATGGATCAGCCCTTTGCCGTGCCCTGGTTCCCGCACAAAGAGGAACCGGAGATCAACCGGCACAGCGAGGACGAAATTGCTCTGGCGTTGGTGTCGGTGACGCGACTGGGCGAGCGCCCGAGCATGTTCAACCTGGACGGGCGCACGGGCTGGCCGGAGAACCCGACCGAGCCATTGCCAGTGGAGAATAATCCGTCCCGAAGCGGGGAAACGGCCGATGTTCCGAGGTCTCCCAACTGGTATGCGTTTGCACATACCTACGGACCTTACGATCTGAAGCCGGGGGACAAGGTCAAAATTGTGATGGCCTTTGTGGCGGCAATGCCGGTTGAGGAGAATATGTGGGGCTGGCAGCACGATAATATCCCGCAGAATCAGGCGGATCTGAAGACGGACAAAGCGATGCAAAATCTGATTAAGCACGCTCGGAAAGCCAGAGAGCTTTACGACCTGGAATACGATGTGCCTCTGCCGCCGCCGGATGTACTGATGACTAAGAAAAACACAGTGGACGCCACCGTCGATCTGACCTGGGGGAGCCTGGACGATCTGGAAGACCCGGATTACGCCGGCACCCCGGAGGCCAAGGATGTGGCCGGCTACCGGGTTTATCGGAGTGATTTTTACGTAGATAACTGGAAACTGTTGAAGGATATCCCGAGGGGAGATCCGACCTACTACGATCCATCTACGGACAAGTACACATTTGTGGATGATACTGCCCTATCCGGCTTCCAGTATTATTTTGCTGTTACCGCCTACGATACGGGGCACAACGATTTCAAGGGGCGCGGCCCGGTGCCGTCTCTGGAGAGTGGGCTTTCGGCTGCAGAGCAAGTCTTCCGCTACGAAGACCCGCCCTTCAGCCCTGCTGTGGCGTCCAACGTAGAGGCCAACATGCTGGAGCGTAAAGTAAAGGTGGTGCCCAACCCCTTCCTGGCCGATGGGACGCATGCCTATACGGGGTCGGATAAGATCCGGTTTGTGAACCTGCCGGCCAAGTGCAATGTGAAGGTTTTCTCAGTCTCAGGGAACTTTGTGGCCGAGTTCACCCACGACAATCCGAGTACGGGTGAGGCGAGCTTTTTCCAGGAGACGCGAGAGGTGAGTGGGTTGCTGAGTCCGGGGCTCTACTTCTTTGTGGTGGAGTCTGAGATGCCAGAGAGCCTCGGAGAGATCCAGCGCGGGACATTCGTGGTTGTTGGAGGGATCACAACCGCCCAGTAATTTTAAGAAGCTGTTTTAAAACTATTGTGAGTGAAGAAAAGAGTTGAAAAAGCGTATTCATCTGTCCAAATTCAGGTTATGCAAATCACCCTGAAACGAAAGGACAAAGATGAATACGCACAGGGAATATCCGACAAATGTCACCCAAGCGCAATGGCAACTGCTGATCCTCTTGCTGCCTAAAGGTAAATGGCGAAAAGGGGGCTCTGGACGCCCACCTGCCAATTTGCAACAAGTGTTCAATGGCATCCTGTATCTGACGAAGACCGGCTGCCAATGGCGCATGCTGCCTCCTACCTTTGGCTGTTGGCAGACCGTGTATGGCTATTTCAATCGTTGGCGCAAGCAAGGCATCTTTGAACGGGTGCAACAGGTGCTCACACAAAAAGAACGCAAACGACAGGGACGCAAGCCTACCGCATCAGCAGGCTGCATTGACAGCCAAAGTGTTAAGACAGCAACCCAAGGAAAGTCAAAGGGTTACGATGCTGGCAAAAAGGTCAATGGACGCAAACGCCATCTTCTCGTTGATACCCTCGGACTCGTCATTAGCACCTATGTCTCACCTGCCAATCTCCAAGATCGAGATGGCCTCAAGCAGGTGATCAATCAGTATTTTGATAGCGGACAGACACGCTTACGCAAGCTATGGGTCGATGGCGGCTATCGCGGCGAAGACCTTAAAGAATGGGTCGCTGCTAAGAAGCACACACATAAGATTGATCTTGAGGTTGTCACCCCAAAAGGCAAAGGCTTTCAACTCGTCAAACGCCGGTGGGTCGTCGAGCGCACCTTTGCCTGGTTATTTAATTTTCGCCGACTATCAAAGGATTATGAAGACTTGACCGACAGTAGTGAAGCCTTTATTTACATCGTTATGATTTACCTCTTAATCAACAGACTCGCTTAAGCGAGGGGTTTTAAAACAGCTTCTAAGGAGAGCGTGCCATGTATAAGCGTGCCATGTATAAAAGACTATTCATTGGATGGAGTCTGGCGGTGGTCTTGCTGGCGTGGTCCGATCCGGCGGACGCCGGGGCGATCGTGAGACGGTTTGGGCTGACGGTTTTTTCGGCTCAGGAGGTGGCGCAGGATGCCCGGGGCATTGCCATGGGAAAGGCGTTTACACCCGTGGTAGATGATGTCAATGCGATCTGGTGGAATCCGTCGGGGCTGGTGGGAATGGAGCGGGCAGAGATATCGCTCAACCACTCGCGGTGGTTTGTGAATTCGCAATTCAGTTCGGGGGCGATCGGCTTTCGAAAGGGGATCCATGCGGTTGCAGTAAATTTTATGAGTTTTGCCCCAGAGGAAGTGGAAGAGACAACGATTTTGGAGCCTCAAGGTACGGGTCGGATGCTGGATTTGGGCACGGTGGGGATGGGCGCAGCCTACGCGCGCAGGTTTACGGACAAGCTCTCGTTTGGGGTGCGGTTTATGTGGTTGCGAGAGAGCCTGGATCTGGTGGATTACTCGACTTTTAGCATTGATTTCGGGACTACTTTCCAGACCGGATTTCGAGATTTCCGGCTGGCGATGTCGATGCGGAATTTTGGGAAGGACATACAAATTTTGCGCCGAGAGTTTCAGCAGCCGCTGATGTTCATCCTGGCTGGTGCGGGAGAACTTTACGGCACTAAGGGCGACCCGTTCTTCTTGACCGGGGCATTTGAGATGAATTTTACCGTCAATGCCGAGGAGCGCTACCATGTGGGCGGGGAGGCCTGGCTGATGAAGGTGCTGGCTCTGCGTGCCGGGTATATGTTCAACTACGATGTCTTCAGCTTCGTAGCTGGGGGCGGGCTGAAGGTGCCCATTGTCGGGCGCGTACTCACCATGGATTTCGCCTGGCAGAAAAGCCGTTACAATCTGGAGGTGCCGTTGCGTTTTTCGATGGGGATCAAATTATAAACGTCTCCAGAAAAATTCCAACAATAGGGTGGCCGGATATCCGGCCACCTCTTTTTTTTAATATAAGATAAGTCCCCGCTGCTATTTATCTTTTGTAGCGAAACAGGATCTCTTTGGTTGCGGTCTGGTCGTTATTGAGGTCTTCCACTGTGACGGTGAGGCGGTTGTAGCCGGGCCTGACTTTTTTCAGGCTCAATTCAAAATAGCCGATCGGCGAGGTCTCCGTGGCGGTCTGGTCGAAGCTGACGCGGACCTGGGTCTTTTGTTCCCGTTGAAAGAGTTTGGTGAGGGCTGAAAAGCTACTGCGCACCAGGTTGAAAGGCCGTTTGGGGTCTTCGGATCCGATGGTGTAGGTAATCCGGTAGCGGGTCTGTCCGAAGTGGTCGCGGGAGAGATTGTAGAGTTCGTAGTAGGCATAGGCGCTTTGATTTTCCTGATAGGCCCGAGTGGTCATGGGTACGACCCAGACGTCGCCCTTGCGGAATTTTGCATTTCCACCCCGGTCAGAGATGTTCCAGCTTAGCTGGATATCGCTGATCTGGAGGACGTCCGGTCCGTAGGGTTCGACGCGGATACGGTGCCGATAGATCCCCTTTCTCTCCGCTACTGCGTCGTTGAGCTGGACGGTGAGCAGGTAATCTCCCGATGGGATGTCCAGGGAGAGGAGGTTGGGGATGAAAGCATCTTCGGGCCATTTGCGGTGCCCGATGACCCGGTATCGGAGCGGGATTTCCTCCCGGTAGATATGGGTGTAAGCCGTGTCGGTCAGCACAATCGCACAATCGGCGAGAATGGTGCTGGTGTCCCCGGATGCAATGGTGCCCATTTCGGAAGGGGCGATGGCATAATAGACTTCGAGGCGGGTCTGGCCACTATCTGCGCGAAAGTCGGCAAAGTCGTAGGAGAATTCGAGGCCCGACATCGGCCCGCCGGGGCGGTAGTATTCCGGAATATCTGCGACGGTGCGCGCTGCAATGGCCTGGGGAGCGTAATAGGCATACTGGGAAAACCGGTGCAGGCCGATTGAGCCTTCCCCTTCGGGAAAGTCCGGAATGGGCGCATAGCCGTAGAGGCCCTTGCCCAATTCGTCGGTGAAGGTAATTTCGATGCCCTCGCTGATTCGGGTGTAGATCCAGGTTTCCCAGGGGACGATGGTCATATCTCCCTGAGAGGTGACGGGCCGATAGTGGTGGGCATTCTCCGGTCGCATCTGGCTTTGCAGAAAGTTCTGGAATGCACTGGTCGCCTGTAAACTCTCATTGACTTCATCTGTTGTTCCTTCGCCGGCTGCATCGAGGAGGGCATCTTCACTGAGGAGGTTGCCGCCCTCATCTACGTACCGGATGGATGCCGGGTCGAGCACGCCTACAAACGACTGGTTGCTACGCACGGGATAGACCGGCCCGACAAAGGTTTCGTCGAGGGATTCCGGGCCGTAAAGGGCCAGGGCCAGACGTTCTTTGATCTGTGTCACAGCCGGATTCATGTCCGGATTCTGGCGATCCGAATATGCGCGATAGTCGGGGTCGCCGTAGCGGATGTATATCTCGCCTCGGGCATCCCAGGGGATTTGGCTTCGGCTGAAGTGTGTCCGGGCATACCAGACCCGACGATAATGTTCGATGAGGCGTTCGTTGACTTCGGTGAGCAAATCGAAGTCGCGTTTGGCCCAGAATTGTTTGAGGAAGGCGGGGCGCTTTTCTTCTGGCGTCTGGTTGTAGGTCTCTATCTGCTGTTTGGAGGCGAGAAAGGTGATGTCGCGGTAATAGGCCTGTTCGGTTTCGGGCAAGGTCTGGATGTAGCGCTCGAAGGTGTCGAGGGCCTTTGTCGCTACCCCCTTGTCGAAGAGAATCTGGGCAGCTATGGGCAGAAAACGGGAAGTTTCCAGATGGCGTTCCAGGCGTTTGAAGGTGGCTGCGTCCAGTACCATTCGGGCGTTGCGCTGGGCACCGTCTGCGTTGCGGGCCAGTTCGATATAGGCATCCCCGAGAAGGTAGGCGATTTCGGGGTTGTCGGGCTGGCGTTCGAGCGCAGCGACAAAGGCTCGAGCGGCTGCAGTATAGTTTTCGTTCAGGCGGATGTAGGCGCGGCCCAGAGTGATGTAGGCGGGGGCGTAGTCTGGATTGAGTCGGGTGGCACGCCGGGCTGTGCTGACGGCTCTGCGAGCGTGGTAGATAGAAGTGATGCCGCCGGATGCCTTGCGATAGTGGACTTCTGCAATACCGGTTTGGGCTTCTGGAGAGGCATCGTTGAGATCGAGGGCTTCTTGATACGCCTTCATGGCCTGGTTTAGATGCCCGGCGTTGAGGTAAATATCGCCGACAGTCAGGTAGGTTTGAATGCGGTGCGGCCCCCGGCTGACGGCCTCGTTCAAAGCGGTGATGGCTTTGTCTTGATTGCCTGCCTCAAAGTGGGCTTTGCCAAGGGCGATGAGGGAGTCGATCTGCGCCTCTTGTGCTGCAAGTGGTGTAAAGGAGATGAAGCACAACAAGGCGATAGCGACAGATTTTTTTGTGGTATGCATCGGATGTATCCTCGGGGTTGTGAAACACGGAAATTTCCAGGACACCCAATTCCGAGCTTTTAGAAAAATATAAGAGATAGTTCCAATCTTCACAAGTGCCCATTATAGAGGTCGGCATATTTGGTTTCCGGTTTGAGAGGCGATAAACTATTTTTTTGGAGTACTGCAATTGGCAGTGCAATCTGTTCACAGTTCTCAGGAGGATTAGCGATGTCCAGAGAAGACAAACAACCGGCACCGTTCCACGGATTGGTGGAACTGGCAAAGCGAAAGGGGAGGCGGAGGCTGGCGGATACCAGGCGAGGGGATGCATTTCTATCGGAGCGGACCGTGTTTCGCGACACTGCAACAGGACATATCGCCTGGCGAGTTACATGTGACCCTGCAGTGAGTGTAAACGATTATTACGACATTCCCGGGTGGAACGCGAATGGATCGGTCCTGGGGTTTTTGAGCCGGCGCACGGGTGGGGAGCGCAAGCGGTGGTTAATGGATGCAAATGGAGACAATCTCCGGCCGATGCCGACAGCGGATAAAAAGCCGATTAACACGGGCTTCTGGAGTATGCGCTATCCGGATCGATTTTACCACGCAGTGGTAGATGAGAAGGGCACGCATATTGTAGCCGAAAACCCGTTTACGGGGGAACGGGAGGCAATCGTGAATGTGGATCGGGATCTGGGTCAGATGATGCCGCCACATCCGTCGGAAGAGTGGTTCCTCTTTGGAGATAAGAAGGGGAATGAGGAGGTGTCTGCTGGCATATTTCCACCAGATATGCCTTCTGTAGCCTATGTGGTGGGACTGGACGGAGCGGTGCAGGAGGTGCATTTCGAACGGCGATGGCATCGATTGCGGTTTACCAAGTCAGCGGATCGGAGGCTGTTTTTTAATTTTGACGATCCGAGGACACAGTGGACGATTTTGCCGGATGGGATGGACCGGCACGAGATTCCCTATACCGGCGGGCATCCGGATTGGCCGATGGACGGAAGCGAACTGACGTATTATGACGGCGGGCATGTGTGGGGGGTATCTTATAAAGGGGAAAACCGGCGATCGGTTATACACCTGGACAGCGGAGGGCACGGAGGGCCGTGCCTGGACGGAGAATGGTTTGTGTCCGACACGCCCCAATGGGGCCGCTATCCCGGGGCCATTATCTGTTTCCGTACCGATGGGTCGGAGGAATGCCACGTGTTGTTCAAACACATGAGTTCGCTGTATTCACACAATGAGCGGGGGTGGCACCCGGATCACCACGCCACACACCCGCACCCTAACAGCAGCCCGGATGGGACGAAAGTGGTGTTCAATAGCGATTTTATGGGGGAATATGCGGATCTTTATATTGTGGTGAACAGGCTCCCCGATCCGCCCCAGAATTTGATGGTGAGTCCGAGGGAAGATAGGCTTTTGCTGAACTGGGAAGCGCCCCGGCGGTGTCACGAGACAAAGGGATATCACATTTACAGGCGGGATGAGCATTCCGAGCATTATGTAAGACTGACGGAAGAACCGGTTGAGGGGACGAAATGGTCGGGACCGAGAACGCCGGGATATTACGTAGTGACGGCACAGGAGTGGAGCGGGCTGGAGAGTGAGTTTTCCAGTGAGGTGGGTACAAATGGTGAGCGAGGGGGCAAGGTTCGGGTGGCTTTGGATACAACGGCACCCGGTGTGCCTGGAGGGATTCAGGTGGAGGCTGTGTCGGCCAATACGCTGGGAATACACTGGTCCGGGGTCGAGGATTCGGATCTGGACCACTACAATGTGTATTCCAGCCAGGTATCCGATTTTGCGTGCAGACAGGAGACACTGGTGGGGTCCCCTTCGAGTGCCGAGTTTGTAGATTGGGGGCTGGCGTTGAATACGGAGTATTATTACCGTGTCACAGCGGTAGATCGGGCGGGCAACGAGTCGGCTCCATCGGAGGTTGTTGGAGGAAAGACACCTGCGTTTGAGCCGGTTCGGATTGAGCTGATACCCGAAGATGCCGAGGTCCTGAACATGGGGTTGCAGAAGGTGGAGGTCGGACAAGCTCTGTACCCCAGGGGAGGTGGTATGGCAACCTGGACGTTTGAGGTGCCTCGGGACGGAGATTATGCGATCTGGGGCCGGTCTATTCGGGAGCGGCCAAAGGACGAGCATGTGGGGCGGGTGCGCCCGGACACCCTGGATGTGTATTTCGATTTGTGTGTGGATGATGATCTGGAGGTCCAGTGGATGGCCTGGGGATTCTGGGGCGAGTGGCACTGGTCTCCGGCTGGAAATATGCATACGGGCACGCCAGAGGTGTTCCGGCTCACAGCCGGGACGCACACGCTGCGCTTGAGACCCGGTACACCGACTGCACAGGTCGCTGGGCTTGTGGTGACTGACGACCCAACGTGGTGGCCGGTGAAGGGGATGCAGAGTAAGGCGCGGAGGTAGAACACTTCAGAGGACGTGTAATTGGGTGATGCGACAATTCTCAATAGTTAAGGCTTATGTTTCCACTCACTTGGGGAAGCTAAATGGCGGCTCGATGTGGAGCCAGTTGCTGCCGTTGAGTGCTTTGAGGAAGGCGATCAGGTCCTGTTTTTCGGCGTCGGTGAGGTTGAGGGGGGAGATCAATTCGTCGAGGAAGGGATTGGGGGTACCGCCTTTGTCGTAAAATTCGATGATTTCTTGCAGGGTTTTGATGCTGCCGTTGTGCATATAGGGGGCTGTGCGTGCGACTTCGCGCAGGGTGGGCGTTTTCATTGCGCCAAAGTGTTCTGGTTTTTGGGTTTGTGCATATCGCCCTGGATCGATACCTTTAATGTCTTTCAGGTTGCCGATTTTTTCGTAAGTGGAAAGATCGGCGCGATCCCAGCCCGTACCGATGTTGTGGAAGTCTTCGTCGGTATAGTTGAACCCCATGTGGCAGAGTGTACAACGCGCTTTGGTGCGAAAGAGGCGCAGGCCCCGGATGGCAGATTTGGACATGGAGCCTTTGGGGCCGCCGTATTCAAACAGGTCGTAGGGCGATTCGCCAGAGATGAGTGTGCGTTCGAAAGCGGCTAAGGCTTTGGCGATGCGGTCGGGCGTGATGGTGCTGTCTCTAAAGGCGGCTTTGAAGTGGGCGCGGTAACCGGAGATGGCCGATAAAGTGGCGACGACATGATCGATGGTGTTGCCCATTTCTGAGGGACTCTGGATGGGGATGAGAGCCTGTTCTTCAAGGGAAGCAGCCCTGCCATCGAAAAAATAAGCCGTGCCATATGCCCGGTTGATTAAGGTGGGTGCATTGCGTTTGGGAGTCTGACCGTCAATACCTGTGGGCAAGACGCGGCCATCGGTAAAGGCGCGATGGGGCTGGTGGCAAGAGCCACAGGCTATGCTGCCATCTCTGGAGAGCCGCTTGTCGAAAAAGAGGAGTTTGCCCAGGGCTATTTTGGTTTGGGTGAGGGGATTGTCTTTGGGAATGCTGTTGAGATAGCGGATTTCGTCATGGCCCAATGGCACGCGGGGGATGCCTCCGCTATATACGGCTATCGGAAGAGCGACCAGGAGAGCACAGAGAAATGTGAGGCGGATTGCCATGGCGGTCTCTCTTTTAACGGGCACAGCGAAAGCCGAAGTAGGCCATGCTGCCGTTGTCCTGAGCCGAAGGCTCGCCCCCATAGCGGCGGGCACAACGCAGGGAATGAGGGGAGGACTGCCATTGTCCGCCCCTGCGCGTGTGTTGATAATCGAAGCCCTTGTCCGGACCTTTGGGGTTATCGGAGGGGGCGTTTTTGTAATAGTTTGGATCGTACCAATCAGCACACCACTCCCACACATTGCCGGCCATGTCGTAGAGACCGTAGGCATTGGGAGGGTGGGATTTGACAGCTCTTGTGGGATAAGGCGTTTTGAAGATGCGTCCGTAATTGGCCTTTTGTTCGTCGGGTGGGTCGTCGCCCCAGGGATATTTGGCCTGGGTGCGGCCCGCGCGGCAAGCGTATTCCCACTCGGCTTCGGTGGGCAAGCGCGCGTCCAGCCAGTGGCAATAAGCTTCGGCGTCGTAATGGGTGATATTGACAACGGGGTGGGTGCCGAACTCAGATATCCAGAACCAGTCTTCGCGCCAGTGTTCGGGCGAGGGATGGGCCGTGGCTCTGGTGAAGGCAAAGTATTCGGCGTTGGTGACTTCGTGGTTCAGGAGTTCGAAATCGGCCACTGCGACCAGACGGATGGGTTTTTCGTTTTCAAAGGTTCCGCCCATCAAAAAGGTTCCGCCCTGGATGGATACAAAACCGAGTTCGTCGGGTTGGGGTGGGACAGATGGACGCCAGGGCGTTGACGGATCGATGATGACCCAGCCTTTGCCGGATGCCTTCAGGCTGTCGGCGATGGTATTGAGCAAGGTGCGGATCGCGGTTTTGTCGGGTGCTTCAGGCGAGAGCTCGAGATAGGTTTTGAGGTGGCGGTAAGCATTGGCGTTGCGCTTCTGAAGGTGATAGAGGCGACCCAAAATTAAATGTGTAGGCGCGTGTTTGGGGTCAATTTTGAGGATTTTAAGGAATTGTTGTTCGGCATAATGAACCTCGCCGTCTTCCAGCGACATGCGAGCCAGATCGTAGCGTGCGGGTATCTCGGTGGGATCGCCTTGCGCGTTGGCAGGGGCAACAAATCCCAGCAGGAAGACAAGGGTGAAATACAGACGGGTGGTCATGGGGATATCCGTAAAGAATACAGTGAGTAGATGTTGAAAGTTAAGGGGGGGGGCGAGCGTTGTCAAGCGCAGCAGGGCGATTTGAGAAATTAGAACTTGTTATTTTTTAATGAGGGCGATATATTGTCCCAGGATGATATATCACTCTTTGTTTCTAAGATACTGTTAACTAATCAGTAAAAAAAGTATATCTGTTTATAGATGATATATTATCATCCATTCCGAAGTCACATCACAGCAGTTTGCTCGTAAATTATGCCCTCTCATTTATGTCGCTTAATTGTGGGATTAACCAATGAAAAAAAAACAAGCTACCATCAAAGATATTGCGAGGAAGTTGGGGATTTCGTATTCAACAGTTTCACGCGCTCTGTCTCCACACGCATCGGTATTGGTGAAGGAAAAGACCCGAAAACTGGTAGAAAAAACAGCCGCCGAGATGGACTATAGTCCCAATTTGATAGCGCGGGGGATGGTGATGGGGAAGACAGGTACACTGGGTCTGCTGACCCACCAGATTGCTTTGGAGACGCTTGGACGTGAGACTGACCAGATTCTGAAAGCGGCTGACAAGCAGAATTATCAGATTCTGCTGAGACTGGCCTCTAACCGGCTTCCTTTGACTCCGATGGACGACCAGACTTTACAGATCAAGCAGTTGATTTCTCGGGGTATAGACGGACTGTTGATTCGCACGCGGGGCGATGAAGAAGAATCAGAGCGTATTTTGGATATCGTGAAGGGACAGATGCCCGTGGTGACCCTTCGCTTTCCGACTCAAGACCTGAGCGGGGTCGTGCTGGACCTTGCAGCGGATTATTACGAGGCCACAGAGCATTTGATCGGGTTGGGTCACGAGCGGATCGGGTTTCTCGGTTCCCACTGGAATGATGGCAGCCCGCTTTCAAACAAGGCTAAGGGGTATGGCCTGGCGATGGAAAAGTACGGCCTGACGCCAAAACACACACCTGTTCCCACCATCCGTACAGAATCGGGATATCGCCTGGGCAAAGAACTCGGTGACCGGTTTACGGCCCTTTTGTGCCGGGACGATTATACAGCGATAGGCGTTTGTAGAGGGCTACGGGAATTGGGTTTTCGCGTACCCGATGATGTGGCTGTAGTGGGTCGCGGAGATATTGACGTATCGGCTTATGTGACGCCATCACTGACCACAATGGTAATCCCGCACGAGGCGATTGCTCAGGCTGCGATGGATCTGATGCTGGAACAACTTCAGGGGCAGGATAAGCCTCGGCAAGTGACCTTGAAATCTAAGCTAATCGTGCGGGAATCCTGCGGGGCGAACAAAGGTGAAAAATGATCGAAGAAATGCTTGACATTGGGAAAAATTTTATGGAAATGTTCAAATAGTACTTGACATCTGAAATGTGATTGATTATTCTGAGTATTGATGCAAACGTATGTGTCAATTATGTATTGTATAATGAAAAATAAAAGCCGAACGAGGACAGGTCCTGCCAGACAAACCCCATTCGACCCAAATGCACAATGTAAACCACATCGTGTTGGCTACAATATAGTTTAAGGGAGAGCATTAAGCGACAGAAAAAACCAAAACCGATCAGGCAGCATCTATGTTACTTGCCTGGCGAAAGGATTAGCAAATGAAAAAGAGGCAAGTTACCATCAAGGACATTGCAAGGAAGTTGGGGATTTCGTATTCAACAGTCTCAAGGGCATTGTCTCCGCATGCGTCGATAGTGGTGAAGACGCAGACCCGAGATCTGGTGCGACAAACAGCCGCCGATATGGACTACAGTCCCAATTTGATGGCGCGGGGGATGGTGATGGGAAAGGCGGGCACACTGGGTCTGCTGACCTACCATATTGCTTTGGAGACGTTTGGACATCAGACCGACCAGATTTTGAGAGTGGCTGACGAGCATGATTATCAGATTCTGCTGAGAATGGCCGCTAACCGGCTTCCTCAGGATCCACTTGACGACCAGATCCTGCAGATCAGGCAGTTGATTTCTCGGGGCATAGACGGGCTCTTGATTCACACGCGGGGCGATGAAGAAGAATCAGAGCGTATTTTGAACATCGTGAGGGGACGAGTGCCCGTGGTGACCTTTCACTACCCGACTGAAAATCTGAGCGGGGTTGTGTTGGATCAGGTAGCAGATTTTTACGAGGCCACAGAGCATTTGATTGAGTTGGGTCACGAGCAGATCGGGTTTATCGGAGAGGACTGGAATGAGACCAGCCAGGTTTCATCCAAGGGTAAGGGGTATCTTTTAGCGATGCAAAAGCACGGCCTGACGCCTGAACACATACCTTTCCCCACCATCTATGCAGAGGGAGGGTATCTCCTGGGCAAAGAACTCGGCGACAAGTTTACAGCTCTTGTGTGCCGAGACGATTATACAGCCATAGGCGTTTGTAGAGGGCTACAAGAATTGGGTCTGCGCGTACCCGATGATGTGGCTGTAGTGGGTCACGGAGATATTGACGTGGCGGCTTATATGATGCCAGCACTGACCACACTGGTAACCCCCTACGGGGCGATTGCTCAGGCTGCGATGGATCTGATGCTGGAGCAACTCGAGGGGCAGAATCCGCCTCGGCAAATAACTTTGAAATCGCATCTAATCGTGCGGGAATCCTGTGGGGCGAACAAAGGTGAAGAATGAAAAATAAAAGCCGAACGAGGACAGGTCCTGCCAGATAAACCTCGTTCGACCCAAATGCACAATGTAAATCATGTCGTTCATGTCGTGCTCATTACAAGTGTGAGGAATTCAACATGCAGAAATTACTACTTCGCAGACGATCTGCCTATGCCTCGATTTTTGCAGTTACACTCGCCGTCCTATTGATTCAATCGTTTTCTCCTTCCTCACAGACCAGTAGTTTTTCTCTTTCTCTGGATTTGGATGAGGCTGTGGGCGGTCAGGCCATGCACTCTCTCAATGTATCTCCCGATCAGGATGTTTCCATTCAGATTTTTGGTACAGATATCCAAAATGCGAGCGATCTTTCTGTTCGTATTGAATACGATGCCACTCAGGTTGTTTACGAAGGGTTTGATACAGGTGATGTGTTGCCCAATGTCCGGGTCCAGAAAGGGGATTCAACTGCCGTTTCACGCACGCCGGGACAAGCGAGCTTTGTCCAGATCAACCTGGCGTCTTTGGGTGGCTCTGCAACAGTCAACAGCGGTCTGATGGGTACACTGCGTTTTTTGACCACGGATGCGTTTTTGGGCACAGAGATTCGGTTGGTGCGTGCTGAGCTTGGCCGGGGGGAACAATCTGAGGCAGTGCCTCTATCCCTCAGTGTTGCCCTACGGGTCGCTGCAGCCTCTTCCCCAGACTTTGACGGGAGTGGGACTGTAGATTTTCCCGACTTTTTGTTTTTAGTAAGTGTTTTTGGATCTCGACTTAACGATGGAAAGTACGAGACAAAGTACGATCTGGATGGCAATGGCGAAATTGCATTTGATGACTTCTTGATCTTTGTCAGTAGCTTTGGCAAGTCTGTTGACACCATTGACCAACCTTACGCTACTAAGCGTGTTGCTACCTCTTCTGATTTTCTCAGCGTCTGTGATCGCACCCCGCAAGTGCGCGACGCGATAGTAACGGCTCTCGGTGCAACAGATTGTGGGAGTGTCACAGAACAAGACTTGTCTAATCTAACGAATCGATTAGCGATATATGGCAGTTCGGAGAGTTCTATTTCGGCTTTGAAAGTTGGAGATTTTTCGGGACTGTCAGAGTTAAGACGTCTGAGGTTAATAAACAACAGTTTAACAACGCTTGACAACAATGTTTTTGTGGGAATGTCGAAGTTAAAGACTTTGGAGGTTAGTGGAGGCAATATTTCAGATATTCATGCAGGGGCGTTTGGAGGATTGGATAGTCTTTCGGCCTTGTCATTAGAGGATAATAATATAACGAGTCTTCAGGACAATACTTTTGAGCCTTTGACAAAACTTAGGATTTTGAGGTTGAATAGCAACGATATTACAAGTGTTTCATCTTTGCCTTTGGATGATTTGTCGGGGGTGCTAGTTCTTGATTTGTATCTTGCGTCCAATAAGATTGCGAGTCTCAGTTCAAGAGATTTTGCCGACGTTTCATCAAATTTGATTTTTTTAGATTTGCAAGGGAATAAGCTTTCCGCGTTACCAGACAGTCTTTTCTATAATATGGTAAATCTGCTAAAATTGGATTTTCGGAGTAATAGTGTTGATCCTCTGAATATGCGAGTAAGCCTTGAGAGAATCCAAAATTCGGATGGGACTTCTGATAAGTTTTTTGCGAAGGTTCATACAGGCGCACCTTTCGATCTTAATGTTCCCGTTACAGTTTCTGGCGGAACGTTGGACGTTGATAATAATGTTGTGACGATTTCTGCCGGGTCTATGAGCAGTTCTGTCGTGACCGCGACCAGGATTGATGCGACAGCGGATAACGATATTACTGTAACACTCGGAGACGTTCAAATTTCAATGGGAGACATTCAAAATACAAGTGATAGAAGAAGAGGTCTTGCGTTTGAAAAGGTCTCCAATTCAATAACATTGTCGCCGGAAGTTGTCGCAGTTTTTGTATTTGAGCCGAGTGTTACCTGGGGTAATGAACAGGTTTCTTTTGTGAGTGCAGATGCGTTTGGTGTGGAGGAAAACAGTTCTAATGTTGGCACTGTGTCTGCAAGGATTTATCGGAGGCCGTCGGAGTTCAAAGATTTGGGGGATATAACGGGTTTAACGTCGGGTAAGGGGTATTTTGAGAATAATGAGTCTCTCGGAGATGGGAATCATGAGAAGTATTATCGTTTTGTTTTGACCCAACCGAAGGTGCTAAATATTGGCTTGAGGCAGTTGGATGTTGACACTGATTTGATATTGGAGGATGCAGACGGTAGTGAGTTGCCTCTCGGAACGTCGAACGATCCTTCCGATCCTTCCAAGAAAAGGATAATAGTTTCTTTATGTGAAGGGACGTACTACGCTCATGTGAAGGTTAAGGATTTAGGGGAGAATGTATTTAATTTCCGTTATGGGATAGTGCCGGGCAGTCCGGATGCTTCTGAAGTTTCTCGGTTAAGGGGTCGGTCTATCGGTGGTGCCGTGTCTGGTTATACTGTGTCTGGCGGTTCAGATGGGGATAAATTTTCTATCTCTGAGAGTGGTTTATTGATGTTTAATGATGTACCGAATTATGAGGATCCGCTGGATGTGGCGAGTACTTCTCCGTTAAATGATGCGGGTAATAATGAATATGTTGTGGTAGTGACGGGGAGCGGTGAAAGTAGTTCAGGAACGCAGTCTATTGTTGTGACTGTTTCGGACAAGGATGACGAGGCACCGGGTCAACCTGCTGCGCCGACCATAGCAGAGGCGACGATGAAAAGTTTGAAAGTGACGTGGGAAGTTCCTGCGAATGCGGGACCAGAGATTACGGACTACGATGTGCAGTATAAGGCGAGTGGTGAGAGCGAATTTACCGATGTGGAATACGATGGCACGGATTTGACTTTGACGCTTACGGGCTTGAAACCGGGTACGAGTTATGAGGTGCAGGTGCGTGCAGAGAGTGATGAAGGCACAGGTAATTGGTCTGAATCAGGTGAAGGGATGACCATTGAGAATCAGGCCCCGATCTTCACCAGTAGCGCGACATTCGAGGTGAAAGAAAATAACACAACGGTTGGCGCAGTGTCCGCCAATGACGGGGATAGCGATGACAGCATCACGGGCTACGCCATTACCGGTGGAGCGGATCAAGAGCAGTTCGAGATCACGGAGGAGGGTGGGTTGCGCTTCAAGGCTGCACCGAACTATGAGGTGCCAGCAGATGTTGAAAGCGCCGACCCTGCCAATGTAGCAAATAACAATGAATACATCGTGGAGGTCACGGCGACTGGCGGTGCGAGTGAACGTGTATTGACAGCAGCACAGACGATTGTTGTGACTGTGACCGACAAGGATGACGAGGCACCGGGTCAGGTTGAAACGCCTGTGGTTTCGGAAGTGACGATGAATAGTTTGAAAGTGACGTGGGAAGTTCCTGCGAATACGGGACCAGAGATTACGGATTACGATGTGCAGTATAAGGCGAGTGACGATGACGGTTTCACCGATGCGGAATACGATGGCACGGATTTGACTTTGACGCTTACGAACTTGAAACCGGGTACGAGTTATGAGGTACAGGTGCGTGCGAAGAACGATGAAGGCACAGGTGCGTGGTCTGATTCAGGTGAAGGGAAGATGAAGGTTAATGTTGCGCCGGTCTTCACGAGCAATGCGACATTCAATGTGCTGGAAAATGTGACAGGTGTCGGCATAGTGGTTGCCAATGACGCCGATAGCGACGACAGCGTCACCAGTTATGCCATTACTGGCGGGGCAGATCAAACTCAGTTCTTCATTGTTTCAGAAACAGGTGTGTTGATCTTCAAAGCCGCACCAGATTTTGAGGCTCCATTGGATGCGGATACCAACAACGCATATATCGTAGAGGTCACAGCGATGAGTGGTGAGAATGGTCGAGCATTGACAGCAACACAGGCAATAACTGTCATAGTGACCGACATAGGCTCCCCGGAATTAGATGCGCCGACAGTGACGCAGGCAACCATGACTACCTTGACCATTATCTGGGGGGACTCCCCTTCAGTATTGAATACAGATAATGTTTCTATGTTTAATCCAATTGACGTTGCGTTGGACATCGCAGGGAACAAGATGTACTGGACGGACTCTGGTCGCATCCGGCGTGCTGATCTCGACGGTGAAAATGTCGAAGACCTCATTCGGGATGCGGTGCAATTTCCTGTGGGCATTGCGTTGGATATCGCGGGAAACAAGATGTACTGGGTAGATCTCTATACGGATAAAGTCCAGCGTGCTGATCTCAATGGTGAAAATATCGAAGACCTCATCACGGGACTGCCGGGTAAACTTGGGGGTATTGCGTTGGACATCGCAGGGAACAAGATGTACTGGACGGGCTCTGGTCGCATCCGGCGTGCTGATCTCAATGGTGAAAATATCGAAGACCTCATCACGGGACTGCCGGATAAATTTGGGGGTATTGCGTTGGACATCGCAGGGAACAAGATGTACTGGGCAATCAGTGATAGAATTCGGCGTGCTGATCTCGGTGGCGAAAATGTCGAAGACCTCGTCACCACGGGATTGGAGGATCCATTTGGTATTGCGCTGGATATCGCAGGAAACAAGATGTACTGGGCGGACCGTGGTACGGATAAAGTCCAGCGTGCTGATCTCAATGGTAGAAATGTCGAAGACCTTATCGCCACGGGATTAGGGGACCCATTTGGCATTGCGCTGGACATCGCAAGGAACAAGCTATACTGGACGGAGCTGGGCGGTCAATCGGAAAAAATCGGACGTATTGATATTGGTATTAGCTACGACATACAATACCGAAGCAGTGGGCGCAACGATGCATTTATCGATGCGAATGCTTCCATCAGGGATAAGACCATAACGATCATGGGCCTGGAGGAGGGCACGAATTACGAGATACGGGTGCGGGGCGACCAATGCCGAAGGGCAGGGAGAATGGTCTGAACTGGGCGAAGGAGCGACGGTGCTCAGCGTGCCGACCATTTCCAGTGTGACGCCGGGAGCCCGATCACTCAGGGTTGCCTTGAGTGATCCGCTCCGTAGCAACATTACTGGGTATGACGTGCGCTACATTCTCACCAGCGATGACGAGACAGTTAGCGGCAACTGGACAGTGGTTAGGAATGCCGGAACGAGTGATAACTTTGAATATACGATCAACGGTCTGGTCGGTGGCTCTGGTTACGATGTACAGGTTAGAGCTAAGAAAACGAGTGTTCGTAGCGCATGGTCGGCAACAATGGTCGGAACGCCGTTGTTTGACTACGACGATGACGATGATGGCCTCATTGAGGTATCCAACCTGGAGCGACTAAACGCCATCCGCTATGATCTGGATGGTAACGGCGCAGTTGACGATGCGAACAATGCGAATAGTTATGATTTGGCATTTCCCCTTGCGCCTTCTGGGATGGATTGTCCCCAGTCTATCTGCACGGGCTACGAACTAACGAAGGACTTGGATTTTAATGACTCAGATAGCAAGGTGAAGAACGATCAAAAAAACACTTGACATTGGGAGAAATTTTAATGCATATTGTTGATGATATAAGTGAAAATTTGTGACTATATTAGAAATTTAATATAAGTAAATAATAGTCAATAGTTTATCCTCATTATCAGTTTGGAGTTAAAACCATCTAAAAATCAGCGGGAGGGCGTGAAAATAAGTTTTATGAATAAATTGAGCCGGAGAAAGGAGGAGTATTTGAATTGAGTGCGATACCGTGTTGTATTTTTTACCATCTCAAAGGAGGGCCAGCTTATGCGGATGTTGAGAGCGATGTTTAGAATACTATGTCTCACTGGGGCGGTTCTGGTCTCGGTTTCCACGGCTGGAGCCTTAGAAGAAGGCCAGTCGGGGATCGGGTTTTTCGGGAGTGCAAACGTACCGTTGTTCAAATTTGGCGAGTGGTACTCTGCCTCTCCCAAATTGGGACTTAGCTACAACTATATAGCCTCGTCGAGAGTTGTCGCCGAGATTGAGTATCACTATTCTTCGATGCTGGGCGGCGATCTGGATACACGAGAGTTCACCTGGCCGATTGATAGCCAGAACTACCGCAGTCCAAATGTCGATCAAGGCGTGACGTTCAATAGCCTGGTCGCCAGCGCCCTGCTCCATTTCAAGGAAGTGGGCAAAGGCACATCGCCTTATATAATGGGTGGCGTCGGGTTTTTCGGATTTTCGAATGAGGTGTCGGGGTTGGTTTTTCCCGGGCAGTCGGGAACGTCCCTGGATACCAGCGTTCTAAATCCCGCCTTTCACGACAAGGTGGCAGCACTGACGTTCTCATTTGGAGGTGGGATCAGCATCGTGGGGTCCGAGCAATTTGTGATCGATCTCCGCTTGCGGTATAATGTGATTATGGGCGAACTCCGTCCCCTGGAGGACTGGGGGCTTGAAAAAGTCTTCCCAATGCAGGCGATAGATCTGGTGGGCGGGATTAAATATTACTGGTAGTTCTCACTAAGGAGGTTTTTCGATGTACAGAAAATGTCTGGGTTTTGTTCTCGTTATGATTTTTGCCCTCGGTTTTGTCAGCCTGGCCGAGGCGGCAACAACGGGAAAAATTACTGGCCGTATAGTCGATAAGGCTGGAGAGGCTCTGCCGGGTGCCAACGTGTTGGTGGAGGGGACGACCCGTGGGGCAACAACTGATGGGGAGGGGTATTATTTTGTCCTGTCTGTCGATCCGGGGAGTTATACAGTGAAGGCGTCGATGGTTGGGTACACGGGTGCGACCAGGTCCGATGTGCGGGTTGCGTCGGATCTGACGACGACAGTTGATTTCTCGCTCAATGAAGCAGCTCTGGAACTGGGTGAGTTGACCGTGATTGCAGAGCGGCCTCCGGTGGAGGCAGATGTGACGGCAAGCCGTTATGTGGTGACCGCCGAGGATATTGCAGTGCTGCCCATTGTCCGCGATCTGGATTCCTTTATCGAGCTGGAGGCGGGGGTCAATACCGACGGTACAAATCGCATCCGCAATGCCTTTGTGGGCAATGGCGGTGAAGTGGCCGAGTATATGGTAGATGGTGTGCGTATGACGCACTCGGATGGTCGGCGTGGGACAGGCACCCGTGGGGGCACGCAGAACTGGAGCGGCGATGTCAATACGTCGGCGATTTCAGAGATCACGGTGCTGGCCGGCGGGTTGAATGCCGAATATGGCAATACCGGCTCTATCCAGATTGTAACCAAAGATGGCGGTCGGGACTACCACGGACAGTTTCACTATCGGTACTCGCCAGCGCAACAGAAGCACTGGGGCAACAATGCTTACGATAGCTTCGTACATCAGGGTCGGCTGCAATATGGCGATTCTGAGTGGGCCAATGAAACAGCCAATGGTCGGAAGGTGCATCAGCGGCCTTCGAGCGATTATACAGATGTGCAAGGGCATTTTTTAGAGACATCTCTTTCGGGGCCTATTAACCGTGATCTGTCGTTCTTTGCCACTACAAAGCACGATATTCAGGCCCGGAACCTGCCCCAGCCGACTGAGCGCGAGCCATTTAACGCGGATGTGAGCTACAAAGTAACCTATAGCGCCACACCCGATATCAAGCTCCGTGTGGGTGGGCTGTATTCCAGCCGCCAAGGTCGCTATGCAGACAGCTTTAATTCCAGGGCGATTTTCCTGGAAGAACGCGGACGCTATGGGGGTGAGTGGCAGGTGACGGACAACATGTTTTATGTGTCCAGCATCCACACCCTATCGGCAAAGACATTTTACGAAGTGAGGCTGTCGTATATTGCCAGCAAGCAGGACACCATTGACATTCCCAGCACGACGGTGAATCCATCCTTAGACGATGATGGGTGGTACTACACCGATTCCGGGCAGGTGCGGGATCTGCGCGTCGGGCAGCAAAACAAGCTGGCAGCGCGGTTCGATCTGGCCAGCCAGGTGACTCGCACGCACTTTCTGAAGGGCGGTTTTACATTTTATCGCTACGACAACTGGAAGACCGAGACCTACGAAGATGTGGATGAGCGGAATCGATGGCTGATTTACTGGGGCAAGCGCTATGAACCCGGTGTGGGGATTACGCCCACCGAGCTCCACGCTTATGTGCAGGACAAGATGGAGTTTGAAGGACTGATCATCAATGCGGGCTTCCGCTACGAGCGGTATAGCGGCGGAGTGGTTCCCCTCCATCCCTATCAGGGCGCGCCGATGGGCTACAACTACACGCGCTTCCGGAACCATACGATGTATGGCGATATGCAGCCGATGAACTGGTTTATGCCCCGGGTCGGGATATCGCACCCGATTACGGCCAAGTCGAAGATTCATTTCTTCTACGGGAAGTTTCACACCCGTCCGGATTTCCGCCGGATATACCAGCAGAACTGGCGGGCGACGGGACCGCACTCGATCGACCACAACAACGATGGAAACATCAGTGCTGAAGAGTACAACAACAGCCTGGTCCGCAACGACTCGTTTGGCTCGGGATTTGTGATTGATCAGTTCTTCTCCTTGCAGCATTCGCAGGTCTCTACGGCTTTTGAACTGGGCACGGAGTGGAATTTCATCAGCGACTATTCCTTCCAGGGCACTGCCTATTACCGCATCACCAATGGATTTTTGAGTGTTAATACTGCTCGCTTCCAGGACCCACAGATTGGTAGCAAGGCCAAGACTCGTTCGCAGGGTCCGAGAGGCCACACCACGACCCGTGGTATCGAACTGGCATTGAAGAAGGGGTTGAAGCACAACTTCTCGTTCAAAGCCGCACTCAACTTGGGCTGGGGCGAGCGCCTGACCATTGGCGGCACCAAGCGGGGCAATATGGGCGGCAATATTTATCCGGATGCATCGTATATTGCCGATCCCAACCGGTACTGGGTCAGTTACACGATTGACCCGAATACGGGTGCAGAGATCCCCGCTCCGCCGACCGGCGCCAAGCTGGAGGAATTGAAGGCAAAGGCGCAGGAGGTAGTAGATAAGGGTCTGGCTGGCGAGTTCGGCGTGGGTGCGATGTATGCGACCAACGATGGGAAATTTTATCCCCTGTGGGAGCAGAGCGGGCTGTCCAGTGAGGAACAGGCAGCGCTGCGGGGGCTTTACGCCTTTTCGACGACGGGCTGGAGTGTGGAAGGTGGGCGCAGCGATGCCACGCGGACAAATGGGAGCCTGGTGCTGGTCTATGCCAGCCCACCCGATTTTGGTCCCGGCGAGATGTTCTGGGGCAGCAAGCTGTTCGGCGATGTTCGGGTGAACATGATCTACCGCATCTTCACGGGGCGAATCTTCGATTTCCAGGATCCGAAAACCAGTCTGAACCTGAAGAAAGAGGGTCCCACGATCTCGTCGGTAGATTTCAGCTTCCAGAAAGGGTTCAACATCAGGGGCATCCGCCCGTTGCTTTATGTGGAGATCGAAAATTTGTTCAATTTCAAAGGCTCGCCATCCACGAGCGCAGACTACGTGCGGTGGGGATTGCTTGAATCACAGCCTACCAATCCGTTGTTCGTGCAGTTCGGCGGCGATGCCAGTGAGTTGAGCAGATATACGAGGACCGATCCGCGTTTGGTATTTGCAGGGTTGCGGTTGACCTGGTAAGCAGGCACAGTGCCGCGGTGTGGGCGGAGTGTCCACACCGCGGATCCAACTTAATAGAGGATATGACATGAAAATGTATGCGAAATTTTCTCGCACGGCCGGGGCAATCCTTGTGGGAATCTTTGTGATGTCGCTGGCCTGCGAGGTAGCCGCTCAGAATATTCCTCGGCTACCGTGGCGCAACCTGCGGCGCAGCAAGCTCTGGACGGGGCTGATGAACACGGGCATGCACGGTCCGGATCGAGATGGGAGCCGGCGCGCCAGCATGGAGGGCGTGACCTACCCGGGTCGCAACCGCTTGCCGGGCAGTTTGTGGGATAGTCGCGGATGGCCGGGGTCCAATCAGTGGGTGCAAAACTATTTGCTGAGAACGGCCACAGCGCGGAGCCTGGGAACATTTATTATTACCAGGCCCGACCCATCAGAATACACGCCCTCGCGCGGCAAAGAACTCGTGGTATCGTTTACGAGCTTGACCACCAGCCCGGATATCACGCCGATGGCGTATCCAGTGAGTACGGAAATCGAAGGGCAAATGGGTGTGGGGATGGATCCTCAGCATCCGCTCAAGGGAATTCCGATCGCGGAGGCCAAGAACTGGTATCCGGGGCAGCCGCACCCGGGTGTGGACAATATTGTGGAGATCCACAACTGGGATTTCCATACGTATATGAAGCCAGAGCACAAGCGGTTTGGAGAACTGGTGGCGATTGCCAAGTGGACGACAGAGGCCGGGATCCAGGGCACGAAGAAGATCTACCAGTGGACGTTCCGTGACTGGGACGACTTCATCATTGTGGAGAATGTGTTTGAGAACACGGGAGACTCCGACGGCGATGGCGTTGCCGACTTGAACGGGGGTGCTGGACTGAACCTGAAGGATGTCTATTTCGCGTTTTACAACTATTTCTGGCCCACAGAAGGCGGCACAGCCAACCGCGACCGCGTAGATAGAGCGCGCGGGTACTACTACTGGCTGTTGCGCCGGCAAGAGTCGGAGAACTACAATGTGATCCAGGACGATGTGTACCGCTACACCGAGGCGGCTAACTATGGGACAGCTGACCCGAATCACGCGGATGTGGCTGACGCTGTGGGCATGAAGATGAGCTATGCGTTTGACTGGGACTCTCCGCTGACGGCGCACGACGATGCGGGCGACCCCCACCAGCCAGAAAGCCAGTGCTGCTGGGGGCGGCTGAACTTCCAACTGCGCGGAGAACTCCTGGCCGGGCAGTACGTGGGGGCGATTCCGATTGACTACACGCCGCCTTTTGTGAACGACGACTATGCAAATTACATAGCTCCAAAGGTGGCAGAGCAGCCCTTTGCTGCGCCGTGGTTCACCCACAAAGAAGAACCGGACATCAACCGGCACAGCACCGACGAGATCGGTATTGCGCTGGTGTCGGTGGCTAAGCCGGGCGAGCGGGTGAGCATGTACAATATCGCCGGACGCACGGGCTGGCCGGACAATCCGACTGCACCTCTGCCAGTGCAGGACAACCCCACGCGACGGGGCGAGACTCCCGAGCAACCCATGTCGCCCAACTGGCATGCGTTTTCTCACACTTATGGTCCCTACGATTTGCAAAGAGGAGACCGCGTGAAGATCGTGACGGCTTTTACAGCATCGATGCCAGTAGAGGAAAATATGTGGGGCTGGCAGCGGAATATCCCGCAGAATCAGGCCGATTTGCACACGGACAAGGCCATGCGGAATTTGATGAGGCACGCACAGCACGCACAGGCGATGTACGAACTGGGCGGCGATGTGCCACTCCCGCCGCCGGATATCCACACCTGGATCGCGAACACACCGGCAGCTACGGCCAAAATTAGCTGGCAGAGCATCGACGATCTGGAAGATCCCGATTATGCGGGTACTGCCGAGGCCAAGGATATTGCAGGCTACCGGCTTTACCGCAGCGATTTTTACTTCGACAACTGGCAACTCCTGAAGGATATCAAGGTCGGAGACGCAACCCACAAAGAAGGTGATCGGTATTCTTACACCGACGATACATCTCTGGCCGGATTTGCGTACTACTATGCGGTGACGGCTTATGACACCGGGCACAGCACCTGGACCAGTAGCGATGGCAGCAAGACGCTGTCCGATTTGCCACCGGCTGCCCAGCAGTCGGTGCAGAGCGGGCTGGAGAGCGGATTATCTGCTCCCGAGCAGTTCTTCCGGTACTCATGGATACCCACGAGTCCGGCAGTGGCCGCTTATGCAGAGGCCGAACGCCTGGAAGCGAAGGTGTCTGTGGTGCCCAATCCCTTTTTGGCCGATGGTTCTCACGCTTATGAAGGGTCGGATAAAATTCGGTTCGTGAATTTGCCGTCCAGGTGCAATGTGAAGATTTTCTCGGTTTCCGGAGATCTGATGTCGGAGTTTGACCACGATAATCCGACGGTTGGAGAAGCGGAATATATCCAGCTCACCAAGGCGGTGACAGGACAGGTTCCGGCCGGGGTCTATTTCTTCGTGGTGAAGTCCCTGACGCCAGAAAGCAATGGAAAGATCCAGCGCGGGACATTTGTGGTGGTCGGGGGATCTGTCAGGTAATCGGCGGGCGGTAGGTCTGTGCCTATCGCCCCTCTGAATAAGGAGTGCAAGTATGTATAAAAAAGTTTTTGTCATCTGCGTGCTCGCCACGACACTGATGGCTGTTCCAGCAGATGCAGGTGGGCTTATCAAGCGGCCGGACTTGACAATCTTCTCACCCCTTGCGGTGGCGCAAAGCCCTCGAGCCGTGGCAATGGGGAGTGCTTATGCAACTATCGCAGACGATGTCAATGCCGCGTGGTGGAATCCGGCCGGTATGACGGGTGTGGAGAAAGTGGAAGTGTCGCTGAGCCATTCGATGTGGTTCGTAAATTCTAAATTCAACACCGGGGCTATAGCTTATACAAGCGGTGTGCATACCATCGGGGTCAGTATCCTGACCTTTAAGCCAGAGGATGTAGAGGAGACCACGATTTTGCAGCCGGGAGGCACGGGTCGAATCCTCAGCCTGGGCACATCGGCTTTTAGTCTCATTTATAGCCGCAAGTTCACGGACAAGCTGTCCTTTGGCATCCGATTTATGTTGGCTCGCGAGGATCTGGACCTGACCAACCACACGACTTTCAATGTGGATTTCGGCACCAAGTTCTACACCGGGCTTGGCAGCCTGAGACTGTCAATGGCATTGCGGAACTTCGGAAAGGACACAGTGGTGTTGCGGCGGCAGTTCCAGCAACCTCTGTCGTTCAATCTGGGAACCGCTGCCGAGGTCTATGGGCAGCAAGGCGATCCGTTTTATATCACCGGGGCGTTTGAGATGAACTTCCTGATCAACTGGGAAGAGCGCTATCATGTGGGCGGCGAAGCCTGGGTGGGCAATATGCTGGCGCTGCGGGCAGGATATATGTTCCGCTACGATTCCTTTGGGGTTACAGCAGGTGCAGGCGTGAAGTTGCCCCTGGTCGGGACAAAGATCACGGCGGATGTGGCGTGGCAGCAGTCCAAACACGATCTGAATACACCCTTGCGGTTTGGGGTGGGCTTTGCATTTTAGCTCGTTGTGTTGAGCATGTAAAAAGGCGACCGAGTTTTTCGGTCGCCTTTTTTTGATTTTGCCATCTCTCTATTTTTTATATCTGAACTGGATTTCTTTGGCGGCTTTTTGTCCGTTGTTGAGGTCTTCGACTGTGACGGTGAGGCGGTTGTAACCGGCTTTGACTTTTTTCAAGCTGAGTTCAAAATACCCGGCGATAGATTGTTCGTTGCCGGTCTGGTCGAAGCTGACTTTGACCTGCGTTCTGTCCTGCCGCTGAAATATCCTGGCAAGCGCACCAACGCTGCTGCGGACCAGATTGAAGGGGCGTATTGGATCTTCCACGGTAATGGTATAGGTGACGCGATAGCGGGTTTGCCCAAATTCGTTTCGGGTGAGGTTGTAGAGTTCGTAATAGGCATACGCGCTCTGGTCTTTCTGATAGGCGCGGGAGATCATAGGCACGACCCAGACGTCGCCTTTGCGGAATTTTTCGTCACCCGGGTTTTCCGAGATGTTCCAGCTTAGCTGGATGTCGCTGAGTTGCAAGGCGTTGGATTGATAAGGCTCAACGTGTACTTGATGGCGATAAATACCTTTGCGTTCGGCAGCGCGGTCGTTGACCTGTACTGTGAGCAGGTAGTTGCCGGGGGGAACATCGATTGGGATGAGGGTGGGGATGAAGGAGCCTTCGGGCCACATGCGGTGGCCGATAGACCGGTAAAAGATGGCGTCTTGTGAGCGGTAAACGTTCGTGTAGGAGGTGTCGGCCAGGATGACGGCGCAGTCAGCGACAATTGTGGAGGTGTCGCCCGAAGCAAAGGTGCCCATTTCTATGGGATCGATGCCGTAGTAGATTTCCAGGCGGGTGGTGCCATCTGACCCGCGAAAGTCTGCAAAGTCATAGTGAAAGCCAAGCCCTGACATGGGGCCGCCGGGCGTGTAAAAGTCGGGGACTTCGCTGACCGTGCGGTTGGCGATGGCCTCGGGGGCGTAATACGCGAGGAGTGAGTACCGGTGAAGGCCAATGGTGGTTTCTTCGTGGGGAAAGTCGGGGAGTGGTGCGTAGCTGTAAACACCGCTGCCCAACTCGTTGGTAAAGGTGATTTCGATGCCTTCTCCGATGTGGGTATAGACCCAGGTTTCCCAGGACACAATGGTCATGTCGCCTCGTGAGGTGACGGGCAAGAAGTGGTGCTGGTTTTCGGGGCGCATCTGCCGCCGCTGGTATTCGTCGAGGGCCAACTGCCCAATTTCTCCGACTTCACCGCTTGCCTCCCCATCTGCCCCAAGAGCTTCTGTGAGGACGAATTCGTCCTGGTTGCCTTCAAATGTGCCGGGGGGTACGAGAATATTGCCGCCTTCATCGGTGCGTGCGAGAGCCGCGGGATCGAGTTCGCCCACAAAAGACTGGTTGGAACGGATGGGATAGACCGGCCCGGTAAAAACTTCGTCCATCGCTTCGGGACCATAGAGGGCCAGGGCGAGACGTTCTTTGACCTGTTCTACGGCGGGCGTGATTTCGGGGTTGGCCCTGCCAGAACGCGCGCGGTAGTCGGGGTCGCCGTAGCGGATATAGATGTCTCCCCGCGCATCCCAGGGTGTTTTGGCTTCGGCGAAGTGGTTTCGCGCATACCACACCCTGCGGTAGTGCTCGATAAGGCGTTCGTTGACTTCGGTGAGCAAATCGAAATCGCGCTTGGCCCAGAATTGTTCGAGGAAGGCGGGGCGTTCCGCTTCGGGGGTTGCTTCGTAGGTTTTGATTTCTTCTTTGGTTCCCACCCTGGCGATGTCGTCGTAGTAGGCCCGTTCTGTTTCAGGCAGGGTGGCGATGAATTGCTCAAAGATATTGAGGGCTTTTTCCGGCTCTCCTTTATCGAAGAGTATCTGCGCGGCGATGGGGAGGAAGCGAGCATTTTCGAGGTGGTGTCCGAGGTTTTTGAGGGTGGATTCGTTCAGGATCATCTGGCTGTCGCGCTGACGACCTTCGGCATTGCGGCGCAGTTCAATATAGGAAGTGCCCAGGAGGTAGGCGATTTCGGGATTGTCGGGCTGGTGTGTCAATGCCTGTGCAAAAGCCCGCGAGGCAGCCGTGTGGTTCTCATTCAGGCGGATATAAGCGCGACCGAGGAGGACGTAGGCGGACGCGTAGGTGGGGTCGAGTCGGGTGGCGCGCCGGGCCGCGCTGACAGCTTTGCGGGCATGGTAAACAGCCATGATCCCGCCAGAGGCTTTTTTATAGTAGATCTCTGCAATGCCGGTCTGGGCTTCTGGCGAGGCATCATTGAGTTTGAGGGCTTCTTTGAATGCCTTCATCGCGTGGTTCAGATACTCCGCCTTGATGTATATGCGGGCAACGGCGAGGTAGGTCTGGATGTTATCGGGATTCTGTTTGATGGCTGCTGTGAGTGCTTTGATGGCCTGGTCTTTTTTGTTGGCTTCAAAGGCAGCCTGTCCCTGGGCAATGAGAGAGTCAATCTGGGCTTCCTGAGCGGCAAGCGTTGCAGAGAGCAAGAAACAGAGCAGGGCGGGTGCAACACATTTGAGGGCTGTGTTCATCGAGAGGCCTTTCACAAAAAATGCTAAAGTTTTGAGAATAAGAGCTATTAGAAATATAGACTATTGGCTTGTCCCACACAAGGTATAGCTCGTGGTATTTGGCTTGAATTTTGGGCTGAGAGGCGATAAACTGAAAAAGAAAACAAGCTCATTCAGGCAAGGATCGTCTGATTCGAATGATTTTTGCTGCAACGGAGGGAGAAAACCATATGCTATTTACCGATGCACAAATGAGACAATACGAGGAGGAAGGGGCGGTTGCGATTGACAGTCCCTTTACGACCGAGGAGTTGGACCGCGCCGAAGCGTCCTGGGATCGGTTGAAGGCGAGCGGGCGTCCGCCTTATGAAGATCCGGATTATGTCGATGTCGTCCAGCATCCCTATTTTGAGGAGGTCGCGAAGAAGGTGTTGCGGGCTGAGTCCGTACATCTGTGGTGGGGGTTGACACCCCACGAGCGCGCACCGAGTAATGCACCTTTTGCGAGTGTTCGCGAGCAATGGGGAAATGGATGCCACGTCGATATCCAGGCGACATGGGATGATTTTCAGGCGACGCCCCGACGGATGCGCGCTGAGTTGTGGTTCTGGCTCAATGATGTGCCCGATCATCGAGGGGCTATGCGCATTCTGCCGGGTAGTCATCGTCCGATTATGGAACACTGGAGCCGGGTTTTGACACCAGAGCACAAGGCGATGTTGCCCCGCGTCCACGGGTTGCGTCCAGAGCCGTCGGATACTGCGTCGGCTTATCCCGAGCATGTGCCCGAGCTGGTTGATACGCCCTGGCTGGAGCAGGAACCGGTTCCGGCTGTTGCGCGTCGAGGACAGATTCTGGTTTTGTGCAGTGCGGGATTGCATTCTGCCTGGCAGAATGAGGATAAGGTGCCACGCAAGGCGATGGGCACGTCATGGATCGCTACGGGCGTGTCCTGCGGGTTGCCGAAGATTCAGCGGGATGGGGTAATGGCGTTTTTTCCCCGGCTGCGAGAGAAGTTGCGTCCCGAGCGCGCCCATATTGTGCCCGAGAATTTTGACTGGTTGTTCGAGAGCGACTATGAGCCGAAATGGTCTGAGACTTTTTTGGAAAGATAGAAAAATTCGTCAGATAGCCTGTATGGCGAATTTTTGGGCCGTTTAGAGTATAGGGACGGTTGTGATGCTTGCAATGATCCAGAGGACTCTTCTCTTTTTGGTGATGGTATGTGGATGTGCGAAGGATGCGCCACAGTCAGTAACATCCAAAGCGATATATACGGGTGCAGAGGCGTGTGCAACGTGTCATCTGGATTCTTATAAAGAATGGCATGGGTCGTTGCATCGGCGATCAATGCAGGTGCCTTCGATCGAAACTGTACGGGGAGATTTTACGCAGAACAATACATATACTTATGGGGGAATGACTTCTCGTATGTTTGTGCGGGACGGGACCTATTTTATGGAGACGGATGGCGCGAACGGGAAGCGGGGGGTCTATCCCGTCGAATACGCAATCGGAGACCGGGATACGCAGTGGTATTTGACCACGCTTGAGGGGGGACGCATTCAGGTGCTGCCGGTCTATTGGGATGTTCGGGAGCAGACGTGGTTCGATCCAGTGGAAGGGTTGTTCGACCACCCGCAGGGCTTTGCGCCGGGCGATGTCAATTATTGGACGAATTTTGGGCGGAACTGGAATTTTCAGTGTCACGACTGTCACGCCAGCCAGATTGTAAAAAATTACGATCCAGAGACGGGAACCTACGCGACGCGCTGGACAGATTTGAGCATCAATTGCGAAACCTGCCACGGACCTGGAGGCCAACATGTGGCATTTTGGAAAGCGTTGCCGGACCAGGTGCCAGCGCGGGATACGATACTGGTAAATTTGCAATTTTTGAGTTCGGAACAGTCAGTAGAAGTCTGCGCGCAGTGCCACGCGCACAAGCGGATTATCAAGGAGGGCTATCAGCCGGGCGATCCGTTTTACGACTTTTACGAATTGGAAGTGCTGGACAGCGAAAAGTTCTGGGCAGATGGACGCTACCGCGCGCTGAACTACAACACTCTGGCTTTTTTGATGAGTTCGTGTTATACGGTGGGGCATCTGACGTGCGCAGGTTGCCACGATTCTCACCATCTGGGTCCTGTGAGAGCGGAAGGCGAGACCCGCGCTGCAACCTATGATCGGGTGTGCTTGAACTGTCACAGGATAGATGTGGGAGAGCCTGTTGAAAGGCATAGCAATCACAAGACGGTCGGGTGTGTGGATTGCCATATGCCACCTGTAGAAGAAGTGAAGCGCATTGGGATATACGATCACCGCATCCTGTCGCCGGTACCGGAAAATACGGTTCGGTTTGGCATTCCAAATGCGTGTAACGGGTGCCATAGCGATCAAACCCCCAACTGGGCGGCAAGCTGGGTAAAGACGTGGTGGGGTTCACAGGAAGATGAAGTGGCTCAGGCCGAAGCAATTGTTCTGGGACGAGTGGGGGACCCAAAGGCTCTGGATGGTTTGATCGCGCTTTCGAAAGACCAGAGCATGGTGTTGCGGGCTTCGGCAGCCGTATTACTGGGCAGGCAGGCAGATGATAGGGCTGAAAAGGCTTTGATAGACGCTCTGGACGATCTACATTCGATGGTACGCACCCGGGCGATAGAGGGATTGATGGTTCAGGGAAGAGATGCGGGTATTGAGGCTGTGATTGATCGGTTGGATGATCCTTCGCGATTGGTGCGTATAAGGGCGGCTTCGATGCTGGAGGGTGTGAATCTATCGCGCAGGGATAAGCTATCGAAGGCTCTGACGGAATATCGAACAATGGTGACAGACCTTCTTGCCGACGACCCAGAGGCACAGGTGCAGGTGGGCATTGATGCATTGCAACAGGGTGATGATCGGTCTGGGGAGATTGCGTTCCGGCAGGCTCTGAAGGTCTGGCCCGAAATGCCAGATGCTTATGCGGGGCTTGGTACCGTGTTTATCAGGAACAAGCAATTCTCGGAGGCGGTAAAAATGTGGCGGGAAGCAGCGGCAAGAGATTCGATCCTGGTCGCGCCTTTGCACCGAGCGTGCGAGTTGTGGGAGGCAGATATTGTGAATCGGTTCAGAACCCGACCCGGCACAGCCCGGGATTATACCGATCTGGGAGATACATATACTATTCGGGATTCTCTGGATGCGGCAATTTATTGGTACCGAAAAGCCATTGAATCGGATCCCAATTATGCTGTACCTTATCACAATTTGGCATTGGTCTGTGCAGAGACCGGGCGGGAGGAGGATGCGGCGGCGGCGTTGGATGGGTACCGGAAAATCACGAGAGATGTGAATGCTGTGCGAGAGTTGGAAGTGTTGATCCAAGAAAGAAGGCAGAGGCCGGATGGATAAAGGAGGACGCTGTGAAGATTTTGAGATGGATTCTGTGTGCGATGGGGATGCTGGTTGGCGTTCTGGAGGTGTATGCTACGGATCAGGTGATGTTGAAGTTGCAGTATCCCGAAGGGCGAGTAGTGCGCTATAAAAACAAGTATCGCCTGGAGTATTTTAGCGATAAGGCCGAGATAATTCTGAGAGAGGGCACGTTTGGAGTGCAAGGTTATGGGGAATGGCGAAGCCGAGAGATGGTGGTCGAAGGGGGCGATAGCGCGAAAGTGATGGCTAAAGTAGATAAGGGCGGCAGTCAGGCCACGTTGTCGGGTGAACGGTTGACCTATGAGCAATTCCCCTATACTCTGGATTTGTTGAATGATCTTTCGTTTGTCTGGAGGATTGCGCCCGGGGGACAGGTGGTCGAGTTTGATCCCGATTTTTCGGCATATAAGGCCGAGCGCAAGGATATGATTACGGATTTGCGCCAGGTCTGGATGCCCAGTCTCGCGCCAGTGCTGCCCGATCAAGCGGTGTCGGTCGGGGATACCTGGGAGGGCGAACAGCGCATTGAGGTGCCGTTTTACGATTTCGATGCCGGGTTTGAGCCATCGCTCGTGCAGTTTACCAGCACCTATAAGTTGAAGAAGGTCAAAAAGCAAAAGGGATACCGGGTGGTGGAGATTGAAGAGGAACGCGAGGTGCATTACCGAATTTGGTTGCATATTGAAGTGTTGTCGCTGGTGATTGACGGCACGGGGTCGGGGAATGCCGAGTGGGAGATTGATATCGACCGCGGGCTTGTGCTTTCCCACAATATGAAGATCGGCCTGGGCTGGCCGCAGGTGCGTATGGCAGGCGATCCAAAGCCTATTGATGATATCAAAGCACAGATTGAGTTGATTTTTAGTCGAAAACTGGATAAGCTGGAGAAGGAATAATGAGCCTGGCTTTTGAGACACCTGTTGCGATTCAGTCTGCCGGACGGGGCGTGACCGCCCGCGCTGTGTTGCTGGGCATTGTGCTGGTTTGTGCCGAAGTCGCGGTGATTACATTTTCCGAGCCGGTGGCGCGGTCATCGTCTATGAACGTGAGTCACTTCCCCGTGGGTTTTTTCATGTGGTTTGTGGTTGTAGTCCTGGGTTTGAACCCGCTTTTGAAATGGATTTATCCGGGGTATATGCTCTCGCGTTCAGAGCTTTTGACTGTTGTTGCAATGGGATTGATTGGGGCGCATATCCCCGGTAGTGGTCTTTTGGGGTTTTTCCTGGGTGTGCTGGCAGCGCCTTATTATTTTGCTTCGCCAGAGAATCAATGGGAAGCCCTGTTGCATCCGACTATCCCTTCGTGGTTGGCACCGTTGAATGAGCGCGGCGCAATGCAGGGGTTTTTTGAGGGGTTGCCCTCAGGCTCAGTGCCGTGGTCGGTCTGGATTATGCCGTTATTCTGGTGGATGTGTCTGATAGGGGTGCTGACTTTTGTGCTGCTGTGTATGGCGGTGATGCTCAGAAAGCAATGGGGGGAAAACGAGCGTCTGGTTTATCCCCTGATTTCACCGGTGTCCGATCTGATTGTCGATGACGGTGCTGAGGAGATATGGTCTGGCCTGATGCGGAACAAGCTGTTTTGGATCGGGTTTGCTCTTGGATTCGGGCTTTTGGCCTGGAATTTTGTGTGGTATTTTTGGGATGCCTGGCCCCGCATCAATTATTTTGGGCGCAAAGATCTGGTATTTATTGACGGGTTTCCCGCGATGACCAACCGCGTCAATTTGTACATTATCGGGTTTGGTTATTTTGCCAATCTGGATGTGTTGTTTAGTCTCTGGTTTTTTTATCTGGTTTATTGGACACAGAACGGGATTTTCAATCGCATTGGTCTGGATTTGGGTCCGGGAACAGGTGCGGCGAGTGCATGGGAAAATCTGGGGGCATTGTTCGCGCTGGTCTGGTGGGCATTGTGGACGGCGCGGCATCATCTGCGGGATGTGGTGAGGAAAGCGATCAATACGAAGTACGGGGTGGATGATTCGGGTGAAATGTTATCTTATCGCACGACTGTATTGGGCGTGATTCTGGGGTCGGGATTTTGTTTGCTATGGCTGTGTATGGCCGGGATCGAGTGGTATATCGGCGGTTTGTTTTTGCTCGCGCTCTACGGGGTGTGCTTGGGGCTGGCAAAGGTGGTGTGTGAAAGTGGTTTGCTCTATCTGGCATGGGGGGTAAGTCCGCAGATATTGGTGACCAATTGTTTGGGGTCGGCATCTATGGCGGGCGGGACGATTACGACGCTGGCATTTACAGAGGGGCTGTTTTTTCACGGCAAGGGCCTGTTTATGTCGTCTCTGGCTAATAGTGCGAAGATGGGAGATCTTGCCGGTACCGATCAGAGGCGACTGGGCAAGAGTATGGGGCTGGCGCTGCTGGTGGGTATTCCCTTGTGTATTTATTTGAGTCTGGGATGGGGCTATGAACAGGGCGCGTATAATTTTGGAGGGTTTCCATTTCGCTATGGCCGCGATAGCGTGTTTACGCGGGCTGTAACTATGATGCAAAGCCCTCAGGGACCAGCGTCTTCTCGTCTCATATTTTTCGGGGTTGGTGTGGTGGGCATGACGGTGTTGACGGTGTTGCGCTACCGCTTGCCCTGGTGGCCGTTGCATCCGATTGGGTTTGCAGTGGGCGGGAGTGGCCGTGCCACGAAATCGACGTGGTCTATTTTTATTGCCTGGGCGTGTAAGTTTTTGATTGTGAAAATTGGTGGTGTGACGCTTTATCGGCGGTATCGTCCGTTGTTTACGGGATTGCTTTCGGGATATTCGCTGGGGGTTGGGGTGTCGTTTGCGGTGGATGTTTTGTGGTTTATGGGCCGGGGGCATTGGATTCATTTGTATTGAGGAGGTTAGTGATTTTGAAAAGATTTGGTTATTGGCTAATGGTGTGGATGCTGTTTGTCCCAAATGTCGGTGCAGTTGAGCCATCACAGATGGACTCGGTGCTGGTCGATATTATCAAGGGCAATTATTACGGGGCAATGGTGCGGTGCGAGGATGTGATCGCAGCCGATTCGACAGCGGCGGATGCGTACCGATTTTTGGGATGGCTTCAAATTGTGACGCGGCAGGGCGATCTGCAAGAGGCCGGGGAGAATTTGCGGCGGGCCATCCATCTAAAAATAGGGGATGCAGGAGCGCATAACGATCTTGGAGTGGTGTATTTTTTTCAGCGCAATTACAGCCCGGCAATTGAAGCATTTAGGCAGGCGGTCGCGCTAAAACCCCATGAGACAATGTTTTACCGAAATCTGGGTTTTGTGGCTGAATTGGCAGGGGCGTATTCCGATGCGGAAGAGGCGTTTCAGGCTGTTTTGGAGCGAGATCCAACGGACGATCTGGCGGTTTACGGATATGGTCTTGCGCTGGTCAGGCAAGCGCGTTACGACGAGGCGCTGGAGGCATTTCAAAAGGCCGTCCAGATGTTTTCAGATCGCAAAGAGGCACATTTAGAAATCGGACAACTCATGATGATGCATGGCAAGTATGCGTCTGCTATATCTGCGTACAAACGGGCGACAAAAATTGATTTTGAAGATCCCAAAGGTCATTATGGACTGGCACAGGCTTATCAGGTATCGGGCGATTCTCTGTCGGCGCGACACGCGTGGGAGACGTTTAAGTTTTTTGACGAGCGCCACCGGCACGCGGTTCGAGATCAGTATGTGTTGCCCGTACGATTTGATAAGATAGCCGACTTGCTGGATTTTGGAGACAGGTTTGTGAGATTGGGGCAGCAGGAGAAGGCAATAGAGATTTATCGGGAAGCGGTCGCTCTGGTAGAAGATCCGGATTTGCCATGGCGGTTTAGTCCGGAGGTTCCCCTGGTCTATTTGGCTCTGGGACAGTCCTATCAGGCATTGGGGGATGTAGATCGGTCGCGGCGGTCTTATGATGCGGCTTTTGCGCTGGGTGAAGGGAGCATGGTATCTGACGAGGCATTGAGACACAGGACAGATATGTTCTTGTGTGCCGATGGGTTGTCGCGTGATGTGGTGGAGGGGTATGAGCGGATTGTGGCGATGGATCCGATTGCCTATGCCGCGTTCTATATTTACGATCAGATCAGTCAGACACAGGCGAAGACGGGACATTTGAATAAGTGCATTGCAACCTATAAGATCAAGGCAGATCAGGTTGCGTATTCTGCGGGGTTGCTTGTGCGATTGGGTGTGGCACATGCGGTGGCGGGAGATATGGACGCGGCAAAAGCGTTGTATGAGCAGGTGATTGAAGGAGCAGAAGATCCGCGCGAGTTGTATCTCCAGTTGTCGGTTCTTTACGGTCGGGCGGGGCGGAAAGCAGAGGCCGAGGCTATGGCGAAAAAAGCAACCACAGATGAACACAGATAGGCGTGCCTATACTTTCGCAAATTGAATAGCGGAACGGCAACGGCGTGAGCCGTTCATCAATGAAACGGTGTAGTACTTGGATGGGAATATTAGTGATTAGAGCTATCGGTATTCTTTTTTTTCTTTTATGTTCGGGTTCTATTGCCGCAGAGCAATTTGTGGAGGTCGCAGAAGCGTCTGGTATATCGTTTGTGCATCGGACTGGCGCGCGGGGAAATTGGCATTATTTGGAAACTATGGGGTCGGGCTGTGCGGTGTTTGATGCGGATGGGGATGGCGATCTCGATTTGTATTTTGTCAATGGAGAACACGGGCAGATGGGCGGAGAGAACGCGCTTTACCGAAATGATGGCGGGTTTCGCTTTTCGGCTGTATCGGGTGCGCCAGGTGTGGGGTATGGGATGGGGTGTACGGTTGGGGATTATGACAATGATGGCGATCTCGATCTTTATACGACGGGTTATGATGCCAATGTGCTGTATCAAAATGATGGTCGTGGCGGGTTTGTGGAAAAAAAGGCAGGCGTGGGGGGCGGTGGATGGTCTGCTGGTGCGACCTTTTTTGATGCGGATGGGGATGGCGATCTGGATCTGTATGTGGTGCGCTATTTGACGTACGATGTGAAAACCGAGCCGCATTGCGAGCGGGTGGGTGTCCGCACGTATTGCGATCCGGGTTATTTTGAGGGGGCGCCGGATTTGCTTTATCGGAATGAGGGAAATGGAATATTTACAGATGTGTCCTTTGAGGCGGGTGTGGCGGATTCTTCGGGCAAAGGGCTTGGGGTGGTGAGTCTGGATTACGATGGGGATGGGGATACCGATCTCTATGTGGCGAATGATACGACGCCAAATTTTTTGTACCGCAACGCGGGCGGGCGGTTTGAGAATGCAGGTGTAGAGGCGGGTGTGGCGTTTAATGCGCAAGGCCGGACGCAGGCGGGGATGGGGGTTGATGTGGGGGATGTAGATGGGGACGGGCGATCAGATATTTTTGTGACGAATTTTTCCTACGAGACCAATGCGATATACCAGAGTGCGGCGGGTGGATTTTTTATGGAGGGAAGTGTGTCAACGGGTATTGCCGGGGTGTCTCTGTTGCCTTTGGGATTTGGCACTCATTTTTTCGATTATGACAACGATGGCGATCTGGATCTGTTTGTGGCAAATGGGCATATTTTCCCAAATGTGAAGGCGTTTTCCCAGGCTGAGTCCTATTTACAGGGGGATCAAATATTTCGCAACGCGGATGGGCGATTTGAGGTGGTTAGTGCGGGTGTTGAGGTGCCGGGGGTGAGTCGCGGGTCGGCAATTGGCGATCTGGATGGAGATGGCGACCTGGATCTGGTGGTACTGCATTCGAGGCAGCGAGCGCGGGTGTTCCGCAACGAAGGTGGGAACTCGGGACACTGGATCGTTGTAAAACTGGTGGGGGGTATGCAGAAGACGAGACAGGGGTTTTCAAATAGGGATGGGATTGGGGCAGTGGTGCATGTGAGCGCGGGGGGAAAGATCCAGGTGCGCGAGGTGCGGAGTCAGTCGAGCTATCTGTCGGCGAGCGATTTGCGGTTGCATTTTGGGCTGGGCAATGCGATTCGCGTGGATCGAATTGAGGTGCGCTGGGTGAGTGGGCGCGTGCAGGTGTTGGAAGATATTGGGGCAGATCGCGTTGTGGTTGTGGAAGAAAACGCAACCACCGATGAACGCAGATGAACGCAGATGAAAAATCAAATGTAGGGGCGGTGCCCCTGTGCCCGCCCATCAAAAGAGATAACCACATAAGAGCGTAGACAAGGGACGCTAAGACACAAGGAGACCAACCATGGGTGAAGCACGGAGAGATGCGCGGTTGCTGTGGGAACTGGATGTGGAAGGTATTGGCGGGCAGATGATTGTGGCAGATGTGAATGGCGATGGAAAGCTGGAGTTTTTGTTGCGGCAGAGTCCGGGACAGTTGAAGTCGGATCTCTACATTGAGCGGGGATGGAATACGGATGAGGAACGGCGTTTGTTCTGTATTACGGCGATTGACCAGAAGGGCAATCAACTGTGGCAGGTGGGGGAGCCGCATCGAGGTGCAGATCCCTACTGCGCGCATGGGGGCAATGATTTTATCACCGCTGATGTGGATGGCGATGGGAAGATGGAGGTGGTTTCGATAGTGTGGGATATGCTGACGGTTTTTGACGGGGAAACGGGCGAGGTGCAGGCAAAGAAGAAGTTACCGGCAGATAATTTTTCCCAGGTGAAGGCAGGGAGTTTGAGGGGTGATCCGACGCGGCAGCAACTCGTGGTGAAAGTCAATGATGGTGCTTATCCGCCTTATGAATACGGCAATCCGACTTATGTTCTGGATAGCGATTTGTCGGAGCTGTGGATGACGCCGCATTATCACGGGGCAGGGCATGCACCGGTGTTGATCGATGTGGATGGCGATGGGTGCGATGAGATGTTGATCGGGTATAATCTGGTGGATAACGACGGGACTTTGTTGTGGTCGATTCCAGTGGAAAATGCTACGGTAGAGCATGCGGATAATATCAATCCGGTGGATCTGGATGGGGATGGGAAAATTGAGATTGCGTATTCGGGAAGCAAGGACTTTTTTGTGGCGAATACGCGGGGCGATGTGATCTGGAGACGCCCGCACGAGCATTCGCAGAATACGACGGTGGGGCGTTTTCGCAGTGATATAGATGGACAGACGATGATTTTGAACGAAAAGTGGATTGGGATGACGTGTTATACGCCCGATGGACAGGCACTGTGGCAAAAACCCGGTGTGGGATACGCGCAACATGCTGTACGCGGCTGGCGAGATGACGGACTGGATCTGGTGATTTATGCCCCGGCCTTAAAGAAGCAACAGGAAGATGTGCCTTATGATAGCGAGCCTGAAGATACACATCTCTACTGGCCATTTCTGATGGATGGAGATGGCAACCGGGTGATGGAATTTCCCTTTCGAGAGGATTTCAAACAGCCCAAACAGCGCATCCGGGGATTTCGGGCTTATGATTATGGGATTGGATATGGCGCGATGGTGTTAGATCTGGATGGGGATGGAAGAGATGAGGTGTTGATTTACGACAGGCGGAAGATTCTGGTATATGGCGCGCCAGCATAGCATCAGCCGCTCAGGAGATGTGCTATGAGGAATCAGTGGATATTGTATCTTCTGTTTTTTTTCCTGCTTCATTGCGCTGGGAATACCGGTCTGCTGGATTCTGATTATTCAACTGTTGATGGCCGCATTGCGTTTGTGGGACCGGGAGATTTTACATCATTCAAAATTTTTGTGATGCGTCCCGATGGCGAAGGTTTGATGAGGCTTACGAGCGAGAAGGGGAGCTATACCAATCCCTCATGGTCCCCGAATGCGCGACGCATTGTATTTGCTTCAAACCGAGATGCACTGGGAAATTTTGGTATTTATATTTTTAATCTGGAGGATAGGGGCATACAGAAGGTGGTTGATTTGCCCGGTCCCGATCTCGGCCCAGCCTGGTCTCCTGATGGTGGAAAGATCGCTTTTCAGGCCCAAGAGGATAATAGAGATAGATGGGATATCTACACGGTCAACCTCGATGGTACAGGACTACAAAATCTGACAAATTCTCCCAGTAGTGATGAGGCACCGGCCTGGTCGCCAGATGGGCGCAGAATTGCTTTTCAATCGCGTCAAGGGAACAATATCGACATTTTTTTCATGGCTTCAGATGGTTCTAACCGGGTCAGGTTGACGGATTTCAATGGTGTTCAGAATATTCATCCCGCCTGGTCGCCTGACGGAACGCGTATTGCTTATGCATCAAATCGGCATCAACCACAAGTGCGGAACCAATTTCCAGAATGCGAGATTTATACTATGAATTCCGATGGGACTGGGGTGCAACAGTTGACCCGGGGAGCGAGTTCCACAGTGGCTTTTTTTTCTCCTACCTGGTCTCCTGACGGTCAAAGGATTGCTTTTGAAGTGCGACGAACCCTTGAGGGGCAGGGTGGTTTGGAACACAGGTTGATGATGATAAATGCCGATGGCACAGATTTGCATGAAGTTTCTGTGGATATGGAGGTCTCTGCACCTCGCTGGTCGCCGAGGCAAACCGAGTAGCGGAGATGATGTCATGGAAGTCATTCAAGGAGGTGTGCTATGAGGAATCGATGGGTCTTGTATCTTTTGTTGTTTGCTGTGTGTCCAATTCCCATTCAAGGGCAAGATACGGCAGAAGAGGCGATTGCGAGGTTGAGGTCTCTGCGAATGATACGGAATGCTAAAGATGGATATGTTGAGGGTAAAAAGCTGGTTGAGCGATTTCCGGACAATTTGCATCTGCGTGCATGGTTCATTCATCACATGGCTGTGGATAATACAGAGGAAGCAGTTGTTGCCGCTGAACAGATGGTCGCGTCTCATGAAAATAGCGCGTGGAGCTGGATCGCGCTTGCGAGCGCACTTGATCGACTCGGGAAAGAGCGCAGGGATGAGGCACTTTCAGCCAGTGAAAAAGCCCTGGAGATGTTGCCCGATCATGCGGATGTCATCAATACAAGAGCGGATGTGCTGTATGGAAGCAATAAAGAGGATGCTATTGCCTTTGTGGATCAGTATAAAACGCGAGTCGAGAATCCAGCCAGGCTTCTGGTCGTTAAGGGGAATGCGCTGTACTATACTTCTAAGAGGGGAAAAGATAACGAAAGGTTCGAGGCTTGCCTGAAGGCGTTTGCAGAAGCGCGCAAAGTCGATCCTGGCAATGCAAATGCCTATTTTCGACCGGCTTATTATCTGTATTTGGTGGGGCGTTATGATGATGCCTATCCGCTATACCAGAAAGCGGCCCAATTGGCACCAACAGACATAAAGGTGCATCAGCGGTTCTGGCGAGCGATTGAGCGACTCAAAAACAAGCCTATAGCAGAGAAAATTGCGGAGATCGAGGCTGATGCCGATGTGTTTATAAACGCGGGTGGGGAAGATGCGGCTACTCTGATGACACTATATGGTGCCTATATGAGGCTGGAAGCAAAAGAAAAGGCAAAAATGGTAGGAGATCGTATCCTCAGTACCTATGGCGAAAGTGCGGCGGCAGAGGCGGTGCTGCTGAATCGCTATCGTGCGATGCGGGATGCCGCCAGTGAAGAGGGTTTTCAAGACCCCGGGCAAGAGGCAGAGTTTCGGAATTTTCTGAGGGCGTTTATCGCGCGGCCCCGACACTACGATAAAAGGTTTCTGGGATATGCGTATCAGGAGCTTCTCTTTGCCATTCGAGAGGATTCTGCGGTATCGGCAGAAGAAATTCTGGACGTGGTGCAGGGTATGGTTAAATATGAGAATGTCAATCTGCACATCACATTTCCAATGGGTGCAATCATACTGGCGGAACGCACATCGTATTATCGAGAGGCTGAGCAGATTGCCCGGGATGGTATTGCGGCAGTAAAGGAAAGACTGGAAAGCCAGAGAAAGTACTTCGACTCAGAGGAAAAGTATCAACAGACCATAAAAGGGAGAACCGGGTTGATGGCCGATGCCCTCGGCTGGGTGTTTTTTCAGGAAGGGCGTTTGGAAGATGCCGCGCGAGAATTGATGCGCGCCTATGAACTGAATCCCAAGAAGATGGACACGATTTACCATTTGGGTCAGGTCTATGAGGCGATGGACAATCCAGATCAGGCGGAAATATTTTATAAAATGGGTATAGCCATCCCATCGTCAGGTAAAAATCTCAATGACCAGGCTCTGAAGTCACTTTTTTTGAAGCGACACGAGAATTTGGATGGGTACGAAGATTATTTAAAACCTTTGAGGGCTTCGGATCGAGAAACGAGAGAACAGGAGGTCCTGGCTTCTCGGATCGAGGCTCCAGAATCCGCTCTTGCGTTTAATTTGAAGACATTAAAGGATAAGCAAGTATCACTAACTTCTTTGAAGGGCAAGGTCGTGGCGATCAATTTCTGGGGGATATGGTGTGGGTGGTGTGTGAAAGAGATGCCGGAGTTTCAGAATTTGTACGAGCATTACAAGGATGATCCAGATGTGGCGATTTTGACGATCAATAATGATCGCAATCCCGAGTCAGTACCGCCGTGGATGGAGGAAAAGGGTTACACGTTTCCGGTTTTGCTCGATGACGGATATGTGAATAAAGCGGGTATTCAGGGCTTTCCCACAACCTGGTTTCTCAATCGGGAGGGGCAGATTGCGTTTCTAAAGCGGGGATGGACAAAAGAATTGGAGGAGGAATTTGGTTGGCGTGTCGAGGCGTTGCGGGGCGTTGAGGTGAAATAAATGGGGCAGGTGCGAGACGATCGGTTTAAGGTTCGTGCGGTGGTACTGGGGGCGTTTTTTGTGGTGCTGGTGAGCGTTTGGGCTACCTATTCTGAGTTTATTGTGCGATCCTCCCGGTTGAACATGAGCAATTTTGCGCTGGCCCTATTTGTGCCCTTTGTGTTGTGTGCTCTGATTGTGAATCCGGTGCTCAAAGCGCAGAAACCCGAGTGGGCGTTTGGACGTTCGGATTTGCTGGTGGCGTTGACGATGGGGTTGGCCAGCGCGGTGATCCCGGCGGCGGACGGACTGCCGGGGTATTTGTTGGGGATTCTTGCGGCACCGTTTTATTTTGCTACACCGGAGAATGGGTGGGCACCTTACCTGCACAATCATATCAGACCGTGGATGGCGCCCTCGGAAGACGGGCGGGCGATGACATGGTTTTTTGAGGGATTACCGCCCGGACAGGCTGTGCCGTGGGGTGAGTGGATTTTGCCACTGTTCTGGTGGTTGAGTTTTATCGGTGCAGCGGCGTGTGTGTCGATCTGTCTGGCGGTTTTGTTGCGGCGGCAGTGGGTGGATCACGAGCGATTGGTCTATCCGCTGGCAAATGTGGCGGTAGATCTGGTCTCGGCGCCAAAACACGGGATACAGATGATTGGGGGAAGGTTGTTCTGGGCGGGCGCAGTGACGGGATTTGGGATGATCGCCTGGAACATCCTGTCGTTTTTTTCTCCTGGGGTACCCAGGTTTCCCACGGGTAGTTACCGATCTGGAACGTCACTACCACTGGGCCGCAATTTCCCTGGAATCCGGATCAAGTTCAATCTGTTTACGATCGGGTTTGTGTATTTTGCCAACCTGGAAGTGTTGTTCAGCGTCTGGTTTTTTTATGTGCTGAATGTATTTCAGGTGGGTATCTTAAGGCGACTGGGATTTGGTTTGAAGAACTCCGACAGTTGGGGCTCGTCATACGAAGTGGCCGGCTGGGAGGGGTTCGGGGCGTTGACCGTATTTGTGGGCTGGGGGTTGTGGATAGCCCGAAGGCACTTTTACACCGCATTCCGCAGTGCTTTTAAGGGGGGGCGGAACGCCGAAGATACGGATGAGATGATGGGATATCGGGCTGCGGTATGGGGGATGTTTATAGGACTGGGTTACCTGGTGTTGTGGCTACACGCGGCGGGGATGGCCTATGGCGCAGCCATTCTGTGTATTTTAGCAACGCTGGTGACGTATGTGGGAGTAGCCAAGATTGTGGCGGAGACAGGGTTGATTTATGTTCGCACCCCGCTGAGCGGCCAGGCCTTTACGATGGCTGTCCTGGGTACGCGTACCCTGTCGGGGGCAACAATGACGGCATTGGCATTTTCCTATGCGTTGATTTCCTACCGGGGACTGTTTATGCCCGGGTTGGTACACGGAGCTCGTCTGGCAGATTTTGTGCGTGGCAATCGACGCCTTCTGCTCTGGGCCGTGGTATTTGGCCTGGTGCTGAGTGCCGTGGTATCGCTTGCGTTAACGCTTCATCTGGCCTATGTTCACGGAGCCTATCATTTTGATGTGTGGCCCTATCGAAGTGGGAACAAAGCGGCCTTTAATGCGGCAGTTGCCAAGATGAAGACACCACAGGGGACGGACAGTATCCGACTGATGCTGTTCGGAATCGGTGCCGCGCTGATGGGACTGCTGAGTTTTTTGCGTTACCGGTTTCCGAGGTGGCCGCTTCACCCGATCGGGCTGACCATTTCCGGCACCAATTTTACACGAGAACTGGCGTTTTCGGCTTTTCTTGTTTGGGCGATCAAAGGGTTGTTCCTGAAGGGAGGTGGGATGGTGTTGTACCGCCGATGGCAGCCTTTTTTTTCAGGTCTGTTGATTGGATATGCGCTGGCAGTAACGCTGTCTTTTGTGGTAGATCTGGTCTGGTTTCCGGGGCAGGGGCATGTAGTGCATGTATTTTGAGTTCGGGTTTATTGATGGCATGATAAGATATATCGCGTCGATGCAGTTTCCATTTTTTTTACAGGGAGAAAGACATGGCAAACAATGAGCGATTGCTGGCGGAGATTGACCTATCGGGATGTCCGCTGGGGACGGTGCTGGATAAGACAGAACCGGATCAGAGTATCGATGAGCAATATTTCAAGGGCTGGGGGAATGCGCTGGTCGCGCCCCCCAAGTGGAATATGCTGAGCAACTATCGGGTGGTGAAAGATGGGGACTCAGAAGTGTTGGAGCACACTGCCAAGTCGGATCGGTGTCTGGTGGCGGGTGAGCCGCTGTGGGGTGATTACACGGTGGAAGCGCAGGTGCGGCAGTTGAACGCATATACCCAGCCGGGTAATGACGATCCCCATGCGATTGTCGCCCGGTCGGGGATTATGGTGCGGTATCAGGATTTGAGGCGGTATTATTATTTTTGTATGGAGGGGTTTGATCGGTTTGTGCTCTATCGGAGAGAAGACGAGGCGTGGACGATGCTTGCGGATCTGCCCAATGGATTTGATAGGGGACAGTATTACGCGCTAAAAGTGGTATGTGAGGGCGAGCGGTTTGCGTGTTATGTGAATGGCGAGCAGGCATTTGTAGCTTATGACGATCGCTTTCCAACCGGGAAAGTGGGCGTGCGTACAAATACGCGAAGTCGCATGCGTGCGGTACGCGTCACCACGGGTGCATCTGCCAATGCTGCATACACGAGTCGGTTGGACGCATATCAAAAAGAGGTGGCAGAGGAAGCGGAGAAGTATCCAAAGCCAGTGCTGTGGAAGCGGATTGACATCGGCGAGTTCTGGCCGTGTGAGGTTCGATACGGCGATTTTAGAGGGGCGGGGCAAAAGGAAATTGTGTTGCAAAAGGAGACGGATGAAGGGGTGCGCGTTGTGTGCTTAAATTTTGACGGGGAAGTGCAATACGATCAGACTTTTCCCGCAGCAAAAGGGCTGCAACGATCTGTGGTACACGATCTGGATGGGGATGGGGTGGAAGACTTTATCGGTATTGAGGATGATCGATTAAAGCTGGTGAGCGGAAAATCGGGGGAGGTGACGGCGGAAACAGAATTGCCGCGGACGGGGCCGTATCGGGGATACAGAAATGCGAGCATGGGAGATTTTTTGCATTCGCTCAAGGTGATCTGGCCGTGTAAAATTAGAAAGACGGAGAAGGCGCAGGATTTGATTTTGCGGGATGGCGACGGCGCGGGTACCGGATATTCGATCTGGGCGTTTGACGAAAATTTGAACTTGCGCTGGCGGCGGGACGCGCACAATGCGTGGTACGGAATGTATATCTGGTTTTACGACGTAGATGGCGATGGCCGGGACGAAATTTTGCCCGGTTACGATCTTTACGATGGGGATGGAAATCATCTCTGGACAATGGAGGGTGCGGAGTACATCGAGGATTCTGGCGGTGCAGGGCATATCGACCACGCTTCTTTTGGGGAGTTGGATGGAGATGAGAGCAATGGGCCAGAGATCGGGATTGCGGGGAGCGATCCGGGATTTTTTCTGGTGGATGCGCGGGATGGCACACTGCTGCGGCACCACCGCTATGGGCATGTGCAGGGGATTTACGCGGGGAATTTTAGACCCGATTTGCCGGGGTTGGAGATGTGGATGGGCGATCGGTGGGGAACTTATGGGATTATGAATCTGGTGAGTGGTCAAGGGGATCCGCTGTCTCGGATGGAGCCGGATAACATGAGCCAGGGTGGACCGGCAGTGAACTGGGTAGGCGATGGACAGGAGTTGCTGTTTGTCAGTACCAGTGCCGAATCATTCGGGTTTTACGATGCACAGTGTCGCAAGGTGATCAAACCCGTGTGCGAGGGTGTGCCATTTGATTGGGCGGGTGGGGTTGTGGAAGATGTGGTGGGAGATTCGCGGGATGAGATCACGTATGTGCATGATGGCGCGATTTATATTGTGACGCAGGACGCGCCTTATAAGGGCGATAAGATCTACGCGCCTACGCGGCGGATGGATATTTCGATACCAGGATGGAAGGAGCACGATGCTTAATATTCATCGCATGATCGGGTTGTTGATGGTGTTGGGGCTTGGATGCGGACAGGTGAAGATGGCTACGCCATCCGCGGATTATGTGTCTGCATTTTATACGGGTGTGTTCGCGCTGGAGGTGGGTGCTTTTGATCGGGCAGATACCAGTTTGAGCCGTGCTATTACATTGGAACCCGAGGAGCCGGCTGCGTGGGCAAATCGCGGGGTGTTGCGGTTGCGGCGCGGGGATTACGATGGGGCTGCCAAAGATCTGAAGACAGCGCGTTCACTGATACCCCAAAGCGGCGCTATTGCGATGTTACAGGGGCTGGTCGAGCGCAGTAGAGGACAATCCGACGCTGCTATCGCGTTTTTCGGGCAGGCGGCGCAACAAGGGCTTGTGAAGGCGCAATATGCGCGGATGAAAGAGGTCGAGCGGTGGGGGGGAGCAGGTAGCGAGCAGGAGGTCTGGGCACAGTTGGAAGCTCTGATCAAACAGGTGCCGCACAATCCCGCGCTGTGGCTCGAGCGGGCGAGGCAAGCGGGCAAACGAGGTGATGAGGGGGCGTTGCGCGCATCGGTGGAAAAGTTAGGTGAGTGGGCAGAAGGCTGGTCGGATGCGGCACGGGGGCAGTTGCGTCGGTTGCAGAGCGAGGCGGCAGGGAGTGGGACTTTGCACGCGATGTTTTTGCACAATGTGTTGTTGCGCGATCATAAGTATCGGCGCGCGCTGGATGCGCTGATTGTGCCGGCTGAACGCCTGGGAGATCCCGTGGTTGAATTTTTGAAGCTCGACGCGCCCCAGGCCATGCCGTCGCCTGCGGATTTGGATATGTATTTTGAATCCGAATCCGTTGCGGGTTTGGGGGGAAGTGATTGGCAGACGCTCAAGCCTTTCTGGTCTGAAGAAGGGGTAGAGGTGGTTGTGGCAAGTGCTTCTCAAGTGCGGGGGGCGGAGGGGATTGCGGTTGATTTTTCAGGTGTGTCGGAGATGAATGGGATGCTGACAGTTGATTGGAATAACGATTTTGCGTTAGATCTGGCGCTGGTGGGGGCAGATGGTTTTCAATTGTTGCAGCGCACTGAGGATGGCGGGGTTGAGGATGTGACTGATTCCATCGGGTTGAGCAAAGAAGTAACGGAGATGGCTTATTCCGGCGTGTGGGGTGCAGATATAGAGATGGATGGAGATGTCGATTTTGTGTTGGGACGTTCTACTGGTACGCCTCTCGTGTTGCAAAATAATGGAGATGGTTCGTTTGTGGCGCGAGACCTTTTCGGCAATGTAGATGGACTGAGGGGTTTTGTCTGGGCTGATAGGGATGGCGATGGCGATCCCGATGCGGCGATGCTGGACCGAGAAGGGCAATTGATTGAGGCGATTAATGAGCGGGCAAGTGTATTTACGCTGGGGGCGAAAAAGGCGGTGAACGGGATTGCCATAGCAGCAGGAGATCTGGATCGAGACGGGCGCTTAGAGCGCGTGATCGCAGATCGAGATGGTGCTGTGATGGCGGTATCGCAAGGAGGGATACGCAAGCTAATCCAGGGTGATTCACCTGTTGAGCCAGCCGCGCTTCTCATAGCGGATCTGGATAATAATGGCGCATTGGATCTGGTGTTTGGTAAACGCGCCTATCTGGCGTCAGAAACGGCTTACCATTCTCTGGATCTGAAAGCGCGCGTGACTGGTGTGGCCGATTTAACGGGCGATGGTCGGCTCGATTTGTTGGGTGTTTCGGATGCGGGTGAGGCGTTGCAATTGGTGAACCGGGGCGATTTGGCGTATCACTGGCAGGCGATTCGTCCCGTGGGTGGTAGGTCTCTTGGCGACGGGCGAATCAATGCACTGGGTTTGGGTTCAGAAGTGGAATTGCGTTCAGGTGCGTTCTATCAGAAGCAGGTGGTTACGGATCCGGTGGTGCATTTCGGATTGGGGGCTTATACGGGGGCAGATCTCGTGCGGATTGTGTGGCCCAATGGGATGCCTCAGGTGGAGTTTAATCTGGAGGTGGATCAGGAGGTGCGTGCCGTACAGCGGTTGAAGGGGTCGTGCCCCTGGGTGTTTGCCCACAATGGGTCGGAGATAGGGTTTGTAACGGATTTTTTGTGGCGGTCGCCTCTGGGCATGCGGATCAATTCCCAGGTGGTTGCGGGTATTGTTCAGACGGAAGATTGGGTGAAGATCAAAGGCGATCAGCTATCTGCTCAAAATGAGATGTACGATATCCGGATTACGGGAGAACTGTGGGAGACGCATTTTGTCGATTGGGTGTCTCTTGTTGCAGTTGATCATCCCGTGGGGACGTCGATTTTTGTGGATGAACGTTTTGCTCGGGTTTCTCCATCGCTTGCGATTTATGCGACTACGCAGCCTCAATCTTTTGTTGTTGTGAAAGATGATCGGGGGCGCGATGTGACCGATAGGGTGCGGGTGCGAGATGGACAGTATGTGGATACTTTTGGGCGGGGCATTTACCAGGGGGTGACGCGAGAACACTATGTGGAGGTGGTGGTGGGAGACGAGGTGCCCAGAAAAGGACCTTTATGGCTGGTTGGTCAGGGATGGATTCATCCGACGGATAGTTCGATCAATGTGGCGCTGGGGCAGGGTAGCCATCCGCCCCCTCAGGGCCTTTCTCTGCATGTATTTGACGGGTCTGATTGGCGCGTCGCGCATCCAGACCTGGGTTTTCCTGCCGGGAAGCACAAGACGGTGTTGATCGATCTGAGCGGAGTTTTCCCGCGGGATGTTTCCCGAAAATTTAGATTGCAGACCAATTTGGAGATTTATTGGGATCGTTTGGCGTGGGCCGTGCCGCTGGAAGACAGTGTGATGACGGTTCAATCTGTGCCTTTGGAGCGTGCGCGGTTGTATTATCGCGGGTTTTCCCAGGTGGCGGAGGCAGATGCGAGTTCGCCCGAGGTGCCAGATTATCACGCGCTTAGCGGAACTTCTCAACTGTGGCGAGATCTCGTGGGATATTACACGCGATATGGAGATGTGAAGCCATTGCTGGCACAGGTCGATGACCGATATGTGATTGTGAATGCGGGAGATGAAATCCAATTGCAATTTGAGGCTTTGCAAGGTCCTGGGGAGCGGGTGCGAGATTTTGTGTTAAAAGGCGATGGATGGGTTAAAGACGGCGATTATAATACGGCTTTTTCAACGACGGTGTTGCCTTTGCCTGCGCATGGGGTCTTGACTTATGATCGCGCGCCCAAAACGCTTGAAGATGATCCGGTTTTTAAGCGCAATGCAGAGGATTGGCAACGGTTTCACACTCGGTATGTGACGCCTGAGCGATTTGACTCGGCGCTGAGGAATGATAGGCCATGAAGCGGGAAGACAGTGGGATAGAGGAGAGACAGCCCAATCGCGTCGTGCAGATTTTGGTGGTGCTGTTTTTCGGGCTATTGCTGGTCGCGCTGGGTATGATGAAGTGGGGGGGATGGCAAGTGGGGGAAAGGGATACTGACTTACCCCTTGTCAGCACAGGTACTGAAAGATATGGATTCTACCTGAAGGAAGTTGGAAAACAGGAAGGGATCAATTTTGTACATGAAGCTCCTGTGCTGGATGCAAAGCTGGATCATATTATGCCGATTATCGCGTCGATGGGCGCGGCGGTGTCGGTGGTGGATTACGATCGGGATGAATGGCAGGATTTGTATGTCACAAGTAGTCGGATGGGAAGTATGAATCGGCTGTATCGAAATTTAGGAGGGGAGGGTTTTGAAGATGTGGCGACCGATTTGGGCGTGGCGGATGTGAATCGAGCAGGCGTGAGCATGGGGGCTGTGTGGGGTGATTACGACAATGATGGATTTGAAGATTTGTTTCTGTATAAATGGGGCCGTCCCGAGTTGTTTCGCAATCGGGAGGGGAAGGTGTTTGAGCGCGTGACAGAAATAGTGGGTTTGCCCGAGTGGATCAATGCCGGGAGTGCTATTTGGGTGGATTACGACTGCGATGGGCATCTGGACATTTTTGTGGCGGGTTACTGGTCCGAGTCCCTGAATTTGTGGGATTTGGAGACTACGCAGATGATGCCGGAGAGTTTTGAATACGCCAATAATGGAGGGCGAAAGTATTTGCTTCGAAATTTGGGCGATGGGACATTTGAGGATGTAACAGTAAAGGTCGGGATCACGAGCAGAAGGTGGACACTGGCGGTGGGTGCGGCGGATTTGAATAGTTCTGGATTTCCCGACCTGTTTTTGTCCAATGATTACGGGATTTCCGAGTTGTATGTGAATGAGGGAGGAAAGCGGTTTGTCGAGATGGGAGAGCAGGCCGGGGTGGGCCGCCAGCCAAAAAGTGGGATGAATGCCGCATTTGGCGATGTGCTGAATCGGGGAGATCTGGCAATTTACGAGACGAATATTTCTCAAGCAGGTGTTCTCATTCAGGGGAATAATTTGTGGGTGCCCCAGGGAGGCGAGACCTTTCGGTTTGAGAATTTGGCCGGGGCGATGGGCGTGGATCTGGGAGGATGGAGTTTTGGCGCGCAGTTTGGGGATTTGAATAATGATGGGGCGCTGGATCTCGTTTTGACTAATGGATATATTTCGGCAGATGAAAATGGGAATTACTGGTACGATTTTTCTCAGGTGGCGGGTGGACACAGCGCGATTATTTCAGATGCAAAAAATTGGCCTCCGATGCGGGGCAGGAGTCTGGCTGGTCATCAGACTAAGCGCGTTTGGGTGAACGATGGGGTGGGGCAATTTGCCGAGGTAGCACAGGCAGTAGGCGTTCGGGACCGTTTCGACGGGCGGGCTGTGGTTCTGGTAGATTTGTGGAACCGGGGGGTGTTGGATGTGGTGGTGGCCAATCAGCGGGGACCGCTTTTGTTATACCGCAACACAGTGCGAGCAGAGACAAACTGGATTGGGTTCGATCTGGTTGGACAACAGAGCAATCGCAGTGCGATTGGGGCGCGGGTGCAGGTGTTTTGGAACGGAGAGGTGCAGGTGCAGGAGGTGTCGGGTGGTAGTGGATACGCCGCGCAAAATCAACGTCCGCTGCATTTTGGTTTAGGCGATGGCGCGGCGGTTGATAGCGTTGCAATACGCTGGCCGTCGGGACAGGCACAGATGTTTTACGCGCCCGATGTGCGGCGGGTGCATCGGATTTTAGAGAATTGAAATGGATCGAGTGAGCGGGTTCTGGAAATCGGTCTGGACGGGGTTGCAAAGCCGCTATCTGTCACCGGCATTGATTACGTGCATTCTGATTGGGGGGCAGGTTACTTTTGGCTTTTTGGAGAGTCTGGGGCAAACGCTGACGGCTATCCTGAGTAGCGTGCTGGCGGAATTTGCATTGGGACGATTGACATGGGGCGTGTGGCCGGGGCTGGTCAGTGCATATATCACCGGGATCAGTGTGGGCATTTTGATCCGTTCGCCTCTGTTTTGGCCTTATGTGCTGTGCAGTGTGTTGTCTATTGCATCTAAGTATGTGCTGCGATGGCGCGGCAGGCATTTGTGGAATCCGTCCAATTTTGGGGTGAGTATTGTGCTATTTCTCGCCCCTGAAGTGGTGGCTGGGTTGAGCATTCAGTGGGGCAATACCCTGTCGGTAATGGTAATTATCTGGATTCTGGGGAGTGCCGCGCTCTGGCGATTGCGGCGGTTTCATATCTGTGCGGTATATGTGATTTCGTTTTTGGCTTTTGCTCTCATTCGTTGCTTGTTTACCGGACAGGCGTATTTGACGAGTATTGCGCCGATTACAGGACCGATGTATCAGTTGTTTATTTTTTTTATGATCACAGATCCCAAAACGACTGTGTTGACGCGAAAGGGGCAGTGCTTTGTCGCTTTTCTGGTGGCTTTTGTCGAGATGATTTTGCGCTTGAATGAAGCGATTTACGCGCCGTTTTACGCGCTGTTTCTCGTGGGACCTGCGGCGAATGCGTTTGAGATATGGCGCGGAAGTGTGAAGGATGAAGTGTGAAGGATGAAGTGTGAAGGATATAATTGATGTTGTCGTGAGGTATTGCATGGGAACTGTTGAACGCGGCCGTTTTTGGACGCTGTCAAATGGTGTTAGTTTGTTGCGCGCGATGCTGACGCTGCCCGCTGTGTGGCTCATAGCATTGGGGCCGGATTATGTATGGGAAGCATTCGGCGTGGTGGTGGTGATGATTGTCAGCGATTGGATAGATGGGTGGCTCGCGCGCAGGTGGGGCGAAATTTCACAGTGGGGGAAGATTCTCGATCCTCTGGCGGATAAGGTGGCTGTTGGGGCGATTACAATTGCCATGGTTGTGTTTAAAGGTTTGCCCGTATGGCTGGTTGCGGGCGTTTTGATGCGCGATGTGGTGATTTTTTTTGCGGGGATGTATCTGGTCAAGCAACACGATGTGTTGTTGGCTTCCAATTTTTGGGGGAAGGCTACGACGCTGGTGATGAGTTGGTTGCTTTTGGCCTATTTGTGGGATGCAGATGTGCTCAAGCCCGCGCTGATTGGCCTGAGTGCCGCGTTGCTCGCTGTTTCACTGGTTAGTTATGGGCGGCAATTTTTTGATATTATAAAAAAATAGCGGAGTCGGTGTGCAGATCAGTGTGATTATTCCCGTTCTAAATGAAGAAACTGTTATCGGCGCGTGTCTGGCACAGTTTTATGGTGTTGAGGATGTGGAACTGATTGTGGTAGATGGTGGGAGTACGGATGGTACAAAGAAAATGGTTGAGGCGCGTGGTGGGGCGCAATGGGTTCAGGTAGGGAAAGCAGGGCGGGCGTTGCAGATGAATGCCGGTGCAGAATGTGCGACGGGCGATGTGTTTTTGTTTTTGCATGCCGATACATTTTTGCCTTCTGATGGGTTGATGTTGATACGCGACTCGCTGCGCGTGTCCGGTGTGGTGGGCGGGCGATTTCGGCCCGGCTTTTCGGAGAAGACAATTGGTTTTCGATTGGTTGCGTTTTTGAGCACCTTGCGTTCCCGGTATTTGGGGATTACTTATGGCGATCAGGGTATTTATGTTCGACGCGAGACTTTTCTCGCTGTGGGGGGATTTCCGCTCTTGCAGTTGTTTGAAGATTCCGAGTTTTGCTCGCGTGTGGCGCGTGTGGATAAATTTGTGATGCTCAATGCACAGGTATGCAGTTCCACGCGGCGGTGGCGCAAGTGGGGCTTTGTACGCACAGTGGTAGAGATGTGGGTGTTGCGTATTCTCTATTCGTGTTCTGTGTCGGATGTCACGTTGAGTCGATGGTATCGGTGATTGAAATGGAATACAGGGTATTTGGTAAAACAGGATGGAAAGTCAGTGAGATAGGGCTTGGTGGGTCGTGGTTCTACGGTCGCCCCGAGATGGGACTAAAACCGGTGTCGCATGGGGTGGCGGTGGTGGAGCGAGCGCTGGAATTGGGGGTGAATTATTTCGATACCGCACCGCTTTACGGGCGTGGGCGCAGCGAAGAGGTGCTGGGCGTCGCCCTGTCGGGCGTGAGGGAGGCGTATTATCTGGCGACAAAAGTCGGGTATTATCCCGAGCCGTTTGACTATACACGCGATGCAGTATGGCGAGGTCTCGATGCGAGTTTGAAGCGGTTAAAGCGCGATCATGTTCATCTTTTGCAGGTGCATGAGGCCGAAAAAGCCGGGTGGCCCGGGTTGTTTGATGCGGGTCGAGCTATAGAGGCGTTGTTGGAGATACAGTCTCAGGGGATCTGTGATTATATTGGACTGACGGGTTCAGATTTGGATTTGATGTCTCGGGTGCTCAAGGAGACCGATATATTTGTTTCAGTGATTACGTTTTGCAAGTACGATTTGCTGATGCGAGAAGCGACAGAGACGCTGGTCCCCACAGCGGCAGAGGAAGGCATTGCTGTGATTTGCGCTTCGCCATTGCACGCGGGGTTGTTGGGTTCAAAACGGGAGCAGTGGATGGCGCAGGGGCGATTTGTCGATTTATATGACAATTTAATGCGGGTAGAGAAAATTGTTGAAGGTGTGGATGAACCTATGACGCGCACGGCTTTGCGCTATTTGTTGTCGGACAATCGGGTGTCAATGTTGTTGTGTGGGGTATCGGATATTGATGAATTGGAGGATTGTGTGCTTGTGTCGGATGGCGAGCGATTGTCCAGAGAATTGATTGCAGAGATTGAGGGGGGTAGTATATGAAACCCGTTCGCATGGGTATGATTGGATTGGGGCATATTCCACAGAATGCACATTTGCCAGCCCTTTCTCAATTGGTTAAAAAAGGCGAAGTGGTGTTGCAGGCATTTTGCGATGTGGATCAGGGCATTGTGTCTGAGCAGGCAAAGATTTGGGGCGCGAAATCCGTTTATACGGATCACCGAGAGATGTTTGACAAAGAGGGATTGGACGGGGTTTATGTGTGTTTGCCCCCGACTTTACATACGGATGCGGAGTTGAACGCAGCAGAGAAGGAGATCGCCCTTTTTGTGGAGAAACCGCAAAGTTTAGATATGGCTCAGGCTGTGGCTTTTTGCGAGGTGATTAACAGGGCGGGTATTATTTCTCAAGTTGGGTTTATGAGCCGCTATTATCCTTCATCTGAATATTTGAAGGCCAGGCTCGAAACGCGGATTCCACGGCACGCACAGGTGCAGTTGTTTTACAGCGGGCGGCATATCCGATACTGGACGAGTCGCATGGCCCTGTGTGGGGGATCATATGTGGAAAATACCATTCACATGATTGATCTGTTGCGTTTTTTTCTCGGCGATATTGAGGCGGTGTCGGCGTTTTATTTTTATCGTGCGGAAGGTGAAGGGCCAGATCCGATCAATATGCCTTATGCATATAATGTGAATTATCGATTTAAGAGCGGTGTGGTTGCCAATGCAACGACATCGCGGGTGTTGACCAATGTGAATTATTCGCGGCGCGAGGTGGCGGTGATTGCCGACGACGCGCTTTTTGAGTGGTCGACGCAAAATGTCGTGTTAAATGGTGAAGAAGTCGCGGCGTGGGATAGTCGTCCCAATGCGTTTGCGTTACAGACAGAGGCATTTGTCGATGCGATACGCAAGGGAGACCGCACTGCGATGCGGAGTTCTTATGGGGATGCCCTGAACAGTCTGGCGGCTGTACTGGGGGCCAATGCGTCGGCCGAACGCGGAGGGGAGCTTGTGCTGTTAGAGGACATGGTTGCCGGGCGGGTGATGTGGTCGCCTGGGGAGGATATCTGACCGTGGATATACATTTTGCAACCCTATCAGAATTAGGCGCGTGCTATCGGGCGGGCGATGTGTCGCCGGTTGAGGTGGTGGATGCGTTGCTCCAGCGCATTGAAGATTACGGCGATCAGACAAAGGCGTTTATTACAGTTACGGCAGAACGCGCTCGCGCGGAGGCACAGGCGGCGGAGGCGATGTTGCGGTCGGGATCGGATTTGGGTCCTTTGCACGGTATTCCAATCGCACTAAAAGATCTATTTCACACGGCGGGTATTCGCACGACTTCAGGTGCGAAAGTATGGGATACATTTGTGCCAAAGGATTCGGCAACCGTCGCAAAGCGTCTTTCGCAGGCTGGTGCCGTGTTGATGGGTAAGACCAATATGGTGGAACTCGCGTTTGGGCCTTATGGTTTGAATCCCCATTACGGTACGCCGCCCAATCCGTGGGGATCAGAACGCGTACCGGGTGGGTCGAGCAGTGGGTCGGGGGTGGCTGTGGCGGCGGGGTTGGTGCCTGTTGCGATGGGTACAGATACGGGTGGTTCTATTCGGATACCAGCGTCGTTTTGCGGTGTTGTGGGGCTCAAGCCCACGTTGGAGCGGGTGAGTCGCGCGGGTGCAATGCCGCTTTCGTGGACGCTTGATAGCATGGGGCCCTTAACGCGATCTGTGGAAGATGCTGCGCTGGTGTTTGAAGCGATTGCCGGGCCTGATGCGGCTGATCCAGTGACGTTAAATCAACCTCTGGTGGATGTGGTTCGCGGGTTAAAGCGAGATGTGAAGGGGATGCGCGTCGGGTTTGTGCGCGATCCGTTTTGCGATGGGGCAGATGCTGTGGTTATCGCTTTGGTAGAAGCCGCGGCAGGGGTTTTGTGTGATCTGGGGGTCGATGTGGAGGAATTCCAATTTCCCGAAGCGAGGGAAGAGTTAGACGAAGAGCTTGATGGGCGCGGCAGTTCGATGATTATGTGCGTGGAGGGGTATGCGTGCCAGGGGGATTTGATTGCCAGACAGGGCGAGATGATGGATCCGCGCATTCGAGCGCGGATTGCACATGGTGCGTCTTTTTCTGCGCCAGATTATGCAAGGGTTTTACAGCGGCGCGAGCAGTTGCGAATCTCAGCCTGCGAGACCCTGCGAGATGTGGATGCCGTGATTTGTCCGACGATGTTGACGGTTGCACCGCGTATCGCAGATGTCGATGTTGCGCCCGTCAGGTTGACAACGCGGCTGGTCAATTTTTTGGGTTTATGTGCGGTATCGGTTCCGTGTGGATGGTCTGCGGAGGATTTACCCATCGGTTTGCAGATTATTGGCAAGCCCTATGGCGAAGCCCGCATTTTGCGCCTGGCGTATGCTTATGAGCAGGCAGTTGGCTCGCGGTTGGCTCCCAACTTTACTCAGGCATAAATGCCGTGGTAAATAGCAGGTTGAGATCGACTTTTTGGTCGATCATGCCCAGGCTGTGGAGGATATCCTGTGTTTGTTGCCACTTTGCTTCTGTTTGGGCACCCAGGCCCTGTTGTTGAGTGTCGGCGCTCTGCAATAGGGGAATCAGATATTTGAAATTGGCGCGATTGAAGGCTTCATCGCTTTCGGGACGCGCGGCCATGTAGGCTGCTACCGCATCTTCGGGATGATCGACGGCGTGTTGCCATCCGCGCAGGCTCGCCCGCAAAAAGCGTTTGACCAGGTCGGGATTTTCTTTGAGAAAAGACTCGTTGGCAATGATGTTGGTGCTATAGACATCGATGCCGTAATCCGACAGGGCAAGGCGATTGACCACATGGCCCCGGAGTTCTACTATGACGGGTTGGTCTTCGGTATATCCGAGCATGGCATCGACTTGACCTGCTAAGAGCGGTGCCGGGCTGGCTTCGCTCATGCCCATGAGTTGTATGTCTTCTTCCGGGATATTCTGGTGGCGCAAGAAGGCTTGAAATTCGCGGTGTTTTGTGCCGCCGATATTGACGCCGATGCGTTTGCCGATCAGGTCTTGCGGTGTTGTGATATTTTTTTCTACGAGTGAATAAACGACAACGGGAGTTTGCTGATTGATAACGGCGAGCGATACAATGGGAATGTTGCGCGCTCTTGCCATAACATTTGCCGATCCGCTGGCCACGCCGAGTTTGTAGGTGCCGTTGCCCACGACGCGGGCCGCAGTGGGGGCGCCACTGCCTTCGAGGATTTCGACCTCAAGCCCTTCTTGTTCATAAAAGCCCTTTTGTTTGGCGACAAAAAAGCCCGCGTGTTCCATCTGCGCTTTCCAGTCGAGTATGAATTGCACCTGTGTTTTGTCTGTACTCGCACAAGACAGGGCGATGAGTGCGAGGGCAAGAGCGATGAATATTTTGGGCATGGGAATCTCCCTTTTAGCGTCCTATGGTTTCAACGGTACCGCCCCAACGGCGCAGGGCTGTTTTTTCGAGGCCGTCAACGAGTAGAAACAGGCCCGTGCCCATGCAGCCGAGTGCGAGCAGGGCGGCAAACATCAAATCGGTTGCGAGTTCTGAATTGGCCAGGCGAATGAGGTGGCCCAGACCTGCACTGGAGCCGACAAATTCGCCGACCACAGCACCAATCACACTGAGTGTGATGCACATTTTGAGTGCAGCAAAAAGATAGGGAATGGCATTGGGCAGGCGCACTTTAAAAAAGATCTGTCGCTGACGGGCCGAGAGCGACCGCATCAAGTCGAGGATGGATTTGTCAACCGATAAGAGACCGCGCGTGGTGTTGATCACAACGGGAAAAAAGGAAATGAGGCCCGCGATAATTACCTTGGGCAAAAGGCCAAATCCAAACCAGATGACAAAAACGGGTGCCAATGCCTCTTTTGGAAAGGTCTGCGTGGAGATGACCAGTGGGTAGAGCATCCGTTCGATCAGGCGAGAGCGAGCCATTGCTATGGCACAAAGTAGCCCCGATGACGCGCCTGTGAGAAAGCCGCCGAGGGCTTCGGTGAGTGTGACGAGACCATGAGAGAGCAGGAGGCGATGAGATGCGGCAAATTTGGATAGGATTTGAGATGGTGGCGGGAGGATAAATGCGGCGACATCAAGACTTCGCACGACTATTTCCCACAAGCCGAGCAGCAAGATGATAAACAGCCCTGAGAGGGCGTATTCCCGGACAAGAAAGCGGATTAGTTTCACAGGTCAAACAAGATGATTTGTGCGTGGAGTGAACCGGCCTGGCTGTGGTATTCGGGATTTTCGTTCATGACGAGAAATAGCGGGCCTTCGTAGGGCGAATAAAAATCGAAATAGTTGCCCACCGAAAGAATGGGACTATCGGCAATGCGCCCGACGAGTGCCCCCACATTTGTGCCGGGCAAGAGATATTGATCATTGGCGGGACGCCCTTCAATGCCATCGGGGCCACACCAGACAATGGTAAGCGGACGCATCTCGGGAGACCAGAGGCCCTCTGCGGTGATGATTACGCGCTGATCTTTCTGTATCTGGAGGTACATTTCTTGCCACACGGCGTTTGGGCGAACGGTCTTGGTAATTGTGAATGCCACAGTTTCTCCTCGGTTTTAGGTGTAAAATGGCTCGCAAAGTACGCCTGTAAAAAATACTTGTCAAGCGGAAAATTTGGAGAAATAAATTGACTCAAAATGCATAAGATTTATATTAGGTGCTCGTTAAAAAATTTTCAGGAGGAGAGCCCCGTGGATCGCAACGCAAATTTTGACAAAACCATGAATACCATTATTGGGCGTGGAGCTGTTTCTGAAGGTCATTTTCAATTGGAAAAATTCAAACGGGTGTCTTGATCGTTGAAGATGGCGCTGTTTTTAAGGCCGATTGCGATGCGGGCAGTGAGATAGAAGGGGTTGATCAGACTGGGAAAGAATCATCAGATGAAACATAGAAGGCACTGCGCGAGGAAGCGTAGTGCCTTTTTTAAAAGACGCAAAACCCCAGGTGATCGGTACGGTTTGCCGACTGCTTGGGTTTTTTTTATTGCGCGCGGGCTACGGCTGTGACCCGTTTGGTAAATTGCGAGAGGTCATCCATCAGGGAATAGACCGTAGGCAAGAGCACAAGGGTCAGAATTGTTGAGATAGATAGCCCGGAAATAACCACCAGACCAATTGGTCCCCAGCGCCTTGAGGTGCCTTCGGCATTGCCAAAGAGCATGGGCACCACCAGTGGCATCAGGCCAATAATGGTGGTGGTGGCGGTCATCATTATCGGACGCAATCGGTCTTGCCCTCCGCGGATAATGGCCTCGCGGCGAACAAGCCCCTGTTTTCGGTATCTGTTGATGTGATCGACCAGGACAATGCCGTTGTTGACCACGATGCCAAAAAGCACCAGAAGGCCGTACTTGGCATTGCTGTCCATGGCGATTTTGAAGGTGTAGAGACCGAGTGCGACGCCGATGAATGCGAAGAAGATGCAGAACATAATAGTGAGCGGATGGACATAGGATTCAAAGAGCGAGGCCATGATGATGTAAATGAGAATAAGTGCCAGGATCAAGGTCTCATAGTCCTGGTCCTGTTCTGAATTCATATATCTGAATCGGCGGTCCATTTCATACGTATATCCCTTGGGCAGGGGCACGCCTTCCATGCGCATTTTCATGATCTGGCCCACGCGAAAGACCGCTTGCTGGTCTGTGTTGGCGAAAACTGTTACGGTTGACATGCGGTCTTCGCGTCGAATTGTGTTGGTGCCCGTTGTCAGGTTGAAATTCGCCAGGCTGGAGAAGGTGACCATGCCGCCGTTATCGCTTTCAAATTCCGTTGTTTTGAGTTGTTCGAGGGTGGCGCGGTCTTCTTCGCGCAGCAGCACTGTGATGTCGATTTCGCCGTCTGGAGTTTTGAAGTTGGAGCCACCGCGCGAACCGAGCGCAGAGGCGATGGTTGTTGCAATATCGCGCGGCGAGAGTCCGTAGCGCTGTGCGCGTTCTCGATTGACTGTGACGCGAATTTCTTCGGTTCCGCTTTCGAGGCTGGTCTGTATTTCGTGAACGCCGGGCATCCCCTGCATGCTGGTTTCAATGTCTTCGGCCAAAATGGCCAGCGTTTCCTGATTGCGCCCTTTGAGCTCAACACCAGCCCCTACAGATCCCCCGCGGCCACCACCGGATTTGAAACGCACACCTGGAATGTCTGTGGGCAGGAGAGCCATAACTTTGCGCTGAACTTCATCTGTGGTGAGTTTGCCTTCGTCTGCCGGCGTGAGATAAAGGGTCAAGCGGGTGCCGCGCCGACCGCTGTATCGGCTGCCAATGGCTTCGATGTCGAGTTCGTTTTTTAAGGGGATGAGTATGTCTTCGGCAATTTTGAAGACCTCACGCGCTTTATCCACATCGTAACTGCGGGGCATTTCAATGGAGAGTCTTACAGCGCGGTTGGGCTGATAGCGGAAGGGTTGTTGCTCTACTTTGCCGTAGATGTAGTTGCCGACAAAAAGGAGTACACAGGCCGCCGAGATAGTTGCCCATCGGTAACGAAGGGTGGAGGCGACAAATCTGGCGTACATCGCTTTGGGGCCGATTGAACGGTAGCGGAAATAGAGAAAGATGACCAGCGCAATGATGCCGGGAAAACCAATTTTGGCAAATGCTGGCAACGCGCTGATGGTCGTGTTAAAATTTGCCCACAGGCCGGCGTAATCAATTTTGCTGAAGTCCGTGTAATAAATAAAGGTACCCAGGCCAAGCGCGGCTACAAGGCCGATGATGCTCTTGAGAATGCGATCGAGGATTTTACCATCTTCATTGAAGGCGCGAGAGGCCGCCAGTGGAATGAGTGAGAGCGCGATACAAAATGAGGCAATAACAGATATGATCACGGTAATGGCAAAGTCGCGCATGAAGAGCGAGGTGCGCGAATCGGTGACAAAAATGACCGGGATAAATACGCAGATGGTCGTGAGCGATGCGGCGAGGACTGGCAGGCCGATTTCATCGCTGCCTTCGAGTGCGGCCTGTCTGGCATCTTGTCCTTCTTCAAACCGTTTGCGAAAGATATTTTCAAGGGCCACGACTGCGGGATCGACGAGCATACCAATGGCGACCATCAGACCCATCATGGAAATGAGGTTGAGGGTGATGTTCGATCCGGATTGGCGCATGAAATACATAATCAGGAATACGGTGAGCACACTGATGGGGATAGCAGAGCCGATGATGAGCGTGCTGCGGAAGTTGCGAAGAAAAATAAAGATGGCGATGACGGCCAACAGACCGCCCAAAATAGCAGATTGGCTGAGGCTGGTGATGCTATTTGTCACGTCGATGGAGCGGTCGCGCACCAGGTGCATTCGGAGCTTGTCTTTGCCGACTTCCGAGAGGATGAGGGCGAGTTCATCGCGCACGAGTTTGCAGACATCGACCATGTTGGCCGTTGAGGCTTTCTGGACTTCAAGGGTCAGCGAGGGGCGTCCATCAAGGCGTTCAAAGCTGCGGGATTCGGGATATTTGTATGTGACATTGGCAATGTCGCCGAGGGTGAGATTGGGACGAATGGGCAGGTCGCGAATTTGGTCAATGGTTTCAAATTCGCCCATGCTGCGCACGGCAAGGCGTTTGCTCCCTTCGGTGACATATCCCGCAGAGACATTAATATTGTTGCTATTCAGGGCGCGATTGATGGTGCGAAAGTCCAGCCTATAGGCTGTCAGGGCTTTTTGATCGACTTCGACGAGAAGGTCTTTTTCTCGTAAACCCTCGAGTGCAACATTGGCGACGCCTTCGAGACGCTGCACTCTGGGCAAGATCATTTGATTGAAGACATTGACAAGTTCCTGGTTGTTTTCGCCAAGCCATGTGAGAGAGTATTCGAGAATGGGAAAGTCTTCTGTATCGAAACTGCGAATGTCAATGCGATCAACGTCGGCAGGCAGGTCCGCGCGAACTTGGTTGAGGCGGTCGCGGATGTGTACCCCAACCAGATCCATATCGGCATCCATCGCAAATTCCATGCCAATGCGCGCACTGGATCCGCTCGATGAGGAACTGATGCTTTCAACGCCTGATAGCGTACCGAGAATTTCTTCGATGGGGCGCGTGATAAACCGCTCAATTTCTTCCGGGGAAGAGGAGGGATAATTGACGGAAACATAGATGCGTGGAAATGTCAGGCTGGGTAGATATTCGAGTGGCAACCTGAACAGGGAAATAAAACCCATCACCATAATACTGATTGTAACCATAATGGTGCTGATAGGTTTGTAAATGGCAAATTCACTGAGTTTCATGACCCCCTCCTTTCTTGCGAATATAAACTGCGCCAACAGGCACGTCAGTTCATTTTGGCTTTGACGAAGATTGGGGTACAATTGTTCCCATTGTGATCATACAATGGTTTCCACAAATGCAACGCTATCGGGGTCGAGGCGGCGGTAATCGACGATCTCGTAGCGGTTGCCATCGGCGTCTCGCAAAATCACCCGTACGTCGTCTATTATGCGCACATCGCGCCGGCTGCTGGGGATTTCAAATACGCGATGCCCGCGATCTGTTTCCACATCCCATGTGGGTACGTGGAAATTGGAAACAATGCTATTTATTTTGAGAATGCGCGGCATAAAATATGCCTGTTCGAGTGCTATTTCCAATGCATCTCGGCTGTCTGGGTCGAGATCGACCATGTCGCGCACTATGCCTATTTCGCCGCCGTCTGAATCGTGGAGCACGATGAATTTTGTGGGCGCGTTGAGGGGAAAAGCGCGCTGCACGCCAATCCGCTCGTGGATTTTATCGCGCAGGTCGAGTGTGAGATCGTCAAAATTGTCGAGATACAGGCGAATGTCGCGGGGCGAAAGAAGGGGGAGGTCGCCGGTCAGGTCTGGAAGTGAAGACATTGATATACCTGTTGAGATGAGGCTAAAGAGCTACCATGCGCGGAGTCTGGACAATTCTGTTTGCATGCGGCAAAGACGCGCGTAAATACCATCATAGGCGATGAGTTCGGCGTGTGATCCCATCTCGGCGAGCGCGCCTTTGTCGATGATAAAGAGGCGGTCTGCGTGTTTGAGCGTGGAAAGGCGATGGGCAATGGCAAAGGTCGTGCGCCCTTGCACGAGTCTGTAAAGAGCTTCTTGAATCTGTGATTCTGTCTCGGTATCCATGCTGGAGGTGGCTTCATCGAGAATTAGAATACGCGGGTTTCGCAGGATCGCGCGCGCAATTGAGATGCGTTGCCTTTCGCCGCCCGAGAGTCGAACGCCGCGTTCACCTACGGGGGTGTCGTAGCTATCGGGCAGGCGGAGGATAAATTCGTGGGCATTGGCTGTTTTGGCGGCTGCGACGATTTCATCGAGTGGGGCATCGGGTTTGCCATAGGCGATGTTTTCGGCTATCGGGCCATTGAAAAGAAAGGGGTCTTGCAGAACGACGCCGATCTGATCGCGTAGGGATTTGAGGGTGACATCGCGGATATCGCGTCCGTCGATTAAAATCGCGCCTTCTTCGATATCGTAAAATCTACAAATCAGGTTGATCAGGGTGCTTTTGCCCGCGCCGGAATGTCCGGCAAGGCCGATCATTTCACCGGGTTCAACGGTAAAATTGAGGTTTTTGAGAACGGGTTTGCCGGGTTCGTAAGAAAATGTCACGTTGTCAAATTGGATGCGCCCTTCAATTGAGGGCATGGCGTACGCGGAGCGTCTGTCGGTTACATCGGGTTGTGTGTCGAGAACTTCAAAGACGCGTTCGGCAGAAGACGCGGCCCGCTGGAAGCGGTGGTTGAGGCGGCAGAGGCTTTCAACCGGGCCATAAAAACGCCACATGTACTGCGTAAATGCCACAAAGTTGCCCAATGTCAATGCGCCGTCGAGAACCGAGGCGCCCCCCACGAGCCATATAATCAGCGTTCCGATAGACATAATAAAAGCCATGACGGGACTGAAGATGCTGCGAATGCCCGCAATTTTGATTTCACCCTTGAGGAGGTCTTCGCTGCGCGTCTGAAATTTACCCACTTCGCGGTCTTCCTGTGCAAAGGCTTTGACCACGCGCACGCCGGGAATGGTGTCGGCCAGGAGTGCGCTGATGCCTGCCCAACGCCGCCACAGGCCGCGATAGGTGCGATGCAGTCGGTGACCAAATTTGAGGGTTGCAATAATCAGAAGGGGCGTGGGGATTAAAACGAGGGTGGCGAGTTTGACATTGAGCGTAAAGAGAATGCCGCATATAATGGCTATGGTGATGATGTCGCGGATAATTTCTTGCAGGCCATCGCTGATAAAATCTTGCAGGCGGCCCACATCCTGGGTGATGCTGGCCATAATGGTGCCGGTTTCGCGCTCGTTGTAAAAGCTGAGAGAATGGCGGTGGAGGTGCTGATAGACCTTATTTCTGAGGGTATAGGTAATTTTCTGTCCAAGAACGGATAAAATATACGAGCGTATGGCGCGAAGGCCCGATTGCGAGAGATTGATCAGCAGGAGCAGGCCCACGAGAAAATAGAGGATTTCGTATCCGGATGGCACCCCAAATATGCTGTTTGTGATGTCGCGAAAAAGGGTCGTTTCATACGTTGCCGAAGGAGCGAGTACGCCATCGATGAGTTCGCGCATCAAAAGCGGTGGGGTAAGGCCAATAAAGGTCGAGGTGAGTAGCAGGACAAGACTCAGGGTTCCGAGTTTCCAGAAGGGACGCGCATAGGCGAGCAATCGATACAGCAGTTTGCGCGTGTCGAGACAGTTGGTGCAGACCCCCACCCTGCGGGAAATGATTGTGCCGCACACGTCGCACCGCCTGCCCGAAATCGCGCTTTCAAGATGGCCTTTTGCGATTTTGTCTTCGGTTTTGCGCGCGTCTTTTACAAGGGTTTCAAGACGGTGCGTTATCCGGTTGAATTTCTGGTTCTGGCCTTTGGTAAATCGCGCAAGTGTAGCACCTGTGGTTCCGGTGCGGACTTTGAGCAAGCTGTTGCCAAACAGGTCTTTGACTTCGAGATTGGTAATTTCTGAAAGTGGGATACGCTCTGTGTGTGGTGTCGAATCGCCATTGGGGCTAATTGCGAACAAGTGTTTGTTTGTGGCGAGGAGATAAGCGGTTCCATACGTACCATCGAGACGAATATCGGTACTGGCCGATAATTGAACTGTTTCGTGCGATGGGATAAGGCCATCTAAGATGTGCTGCGGGGGGATTTCCAGAAGATTTGTCTCGGAAGCGTTTGCCACAGATCAACTCCTGATAAAAGAAAGAAAGTGCTTACTTACTTATTAAGTTAATGGAATTTGGCAAATGCGTCAAGACAAGACAGGAGTGGATCAGGTGGATCTGAATAGGCGATTCCAGAGGGATGGTTGTTGAGATCGTTGCCAGGTTTTGAGACGTGATTGCCAGTCGTGTGAGTGTGCGCCTTTCGGGCTTTCCATCGGGCGTGCGTTTGATTGTTTTGTCCATTATATTTCTCCGGGAATCTGACGAGTAAGTTCTTTACGGTAAATATATACTGAATGGGGTTTAGTTTCAAGACACAGGTAATGCAATTTTTTAATATTTTTTTTTATTTCAAATAGGAGATTTCACATGATCATTACACATGTTCGTGCGGTGCAACCGGAAGCAGATCGCGCACCTGCAGGTTGGCGCGGAGATATTGGGCAGATTCTGGTGCGGATTGATACGGATGATGGGCTGTCGGGATACGGTGTTGGCGGGGGTGGTCCGGCGGGTATTCACGTAGTTCAGACGGTGCTGCGCGAGGTTTTGATTGGCGCGAATGCCGGGGATGTCGAGGGGTTGTGGGATGCGATGTATCGCCATACCGCGGCTTATGGATATAAGGGGATTGCGATGATGGCGATTAGTGGCGCGGATTTGGCATTGTGGGATTTGCGGGGAAAGCGGGCGAATAAACCGCTTGTCGAAGTGCTGGGTGGAACGCGAATGGCGGTGCCATCGTATCGCACGGGGTGGTCGCGGGATGGTCTTGAGGGAGCACTCGCGCTGGGTTATAAGGCATTAAAATTTGGCGTTGGCGGGATGAATCCCCACAGAGAATTGGATGCGATAGCCGATTTTTTTGCGGATGTGCGAGCAGTTGTGGGTGCCGATATTCAGTTGATGTGCGATGCGTCAATGGGGTGGGATTTGGAGGGCACGTTGCGCGCTGCTGAGAGGTTGGCCAAGTTCAATTTGGCGTGGTTGGAAGAGCCGCTTTTGCCAGAGGATTTTGAGGGCTATGAGCGGTTGATGCGCGAGAGTCCTATTCCCATTGCGAGTGGCGAGCACGAATATACGGCGCGTGGATTTGAGGCACTGATGCGGCGGGGATTACATGCTATTTATCAACCCGATGTGTGCTGGTGCGGTGGGTTGACAGAGTTAGTGAAAATTTACGGGTTGGCGAAGGATTACGATGTCGAGGTGTGTCCACATCGCGGGGGAGAGGTGTGGGCGCTGCACGCGATTGTCGCACTCGATCCCGATCCGCTGGCTGAAAGTGGACGCCCGTGGATGGGGTGGGTGCGCGATCAGCCGCAAGTGATGGATGGCAAAATCGCGCCGGGTGGGGGACCGGGCTTTGGGGTGTGGTTCGATGATGATTTTTGGGCGTGAGGCGTTTGCAGTGGCGATATAAAATGGCCTGGGTTTTTGTCGTGGTACCTTCATTCTGAGTGTCCTTCCGAGATTGCGTTTGTTGACACCCCTTTGGATTCGGGCTATATTGCTCGAAAGATCATGCTCATTTGTGGAATAAGGGACGGCCTGATGGCACATTTTTTAGATACAACAGACACTATCATTTCTGAAGCAATCATCGATCAGATTGTGCAAAAAATCGTGGATCATGTCAATCCATTGCAAGTTATTTTATTTGGATCCTATGTCACGGGAACGCCTGCCACAGATAGCGATTTGGATTTATTTGTGATTGTCGAGTCGAATCTGCCCCGTCATAAACGATCCGCAAAAATTCGTCTGTTGTTTTCACCGGCTCCTTGTCCTCTGGATATTCTGGTTTACACACCGCAGGAAGTCGAAAGCTGTTCAGGAGTGGTCAATCACATTGTGACACATGTAATGGCAACGGGAAAAATACTGTATGAACGATCCCCAGACCGAGTTTGCACGCCAGTGGCTTAAAAAAGCTGAAAACGATGTGATCACGGCGCGGCAAACCCTGGCATTAGAAGATGGTCCAACCGACACGCCGTGTTTTCATGCCCAGCAGGCAGTTGAAAAGTCTCTAAAAGCACTGTTGACAGCGAATGGCATTGTATTTCCCTACACCCATGATGTGATTGCGTTGTTGGATATGTCAATTGATTTACTGGCGAAACTGGCATGCTTTCGGGAAGCGTGTGCAGAGCTCTCGGCTTATAGTGTTGATGTGCGCTATCCGGGAGATTTTGTGGATCCATCTCGTGAAGACGCCCATTCTGCTCTGAAGGTCGCTGAAAAAATTATGTCTCTTGTAAAAAATAAAGTTAGTGAATAGATTGCCAGTTGCGATTGTCTGGTCGTCTTTTTTTAAGACCAACGAGTTAAGTCCGGTGGATTTTACACCGGACTTTTTTATTCTGCAAAAAACGCTTTGCGTTGCGAGGTCACATCTTCGATGGGAATGGGTTTGGAGAGGCCGACTTTGAAGGCGAGCATCCACATGACGAAAATGCCGAAAAGCAGCATGAGGAATTGCCAGACCCACAGCGAGGGCAAACCAAAGGGTGCCCAGGTTGCCGGGGTATTGGGATCGGAAAAGAGAGTGTTGCCAACGGTGGCAAAAGGCCCGAATCCAACGAGGAACCACAAGACGGTGAGGATCCACGCCGGTGTCACCCATTTTTTTTGGTCGTCGGTGAGGCCAGAGACGGCCTGGATGAAAGCGTGGTGTTTTTTTCGGCTTTCGCGTTCTCCGTTGTTTTCTGAGGCAAATTTTGAGACGAGCAGGGCAATGATCAAGTTGGCAAAGATACCCCAGCCCGCGCTGTGGATGGTGAGGGGAAATGCGCCCCAGGGAAGCCCGAATAAGGCCACTGTGCGATCGGTCAGGGTGACGGCAATAAGGCCGGCAATAAGGCCCCAGACCACGCCTTTGCGGGTGAGCCAGGGAAAGTAGCACACGCCCATGAGAGCCGGGTACATCTGGAAGCCATAGGCAACGGCCAGGCCGCCGAGCATGACGATGGCGCCAGTGAATTGCGCGGCGACGAATAGCGCAACCACAGTGACGACGATGACGAAGATGCGGCCACAGAGTTTTTGCACGCTGTCCGATGCGTCGGGAGAGACATATTGTTTGTAGAGGTCGCGGGTGACCATGCCGGAGAAGGTGGACATGTAGGCAGCGCCTGTGGATTGCATTGCGGCGAGGGCACAAACCGCGAGCAGGCCAACGAGCCATGGCGCTGAGTCGGTGAGCAGGTTGATGAGTTGGGGGACGAGGTTTTTGTCATTGGCGGATTCAAAGATGCCGTTTGCAATGAGGATATTGCCCCCAAGGCCCTGAAAGATGGTGAAGGTGAAAAGGATGATGCCTATGATAATAGAGGATGCCACCACTTGCTGCCAGCGGAAGGGTTCGCTGGTTTTATTGGAAAAGCACCACATGGAAAAGGCGGGTGAGGATTGGATACCCATGAGCGCGAACATGTAGGTGAGGCACATCATGCCGGTCCACACACTGCCCTGTGCTTCAGCCCCTGAAGATACGGCCTGGATAGTTCCCGGCATAGCCACGATGTTTGAGTGGCCGGCGGGGGTGAGTTTTTGGCCCGATGCGAGGTCTTGTTTGACATAGGCTGCAAGGCCATCGGTAAACCCGCCCCAGCCTCCTGCAAAGCTGATGGCGATGCCACCGAGGATGACAATGCCGAGTGCGAGCAAGACGCATTGGGCGCAGTCAACATAGGCAACGGAGCGAAGACCGCCGGAGGCGACGTAGATCATAACTATGGTAGAGAGGGCAAACATACCCACTTCAATGCTGATCATGCCGTCGGTAAGGACGTGGAAGAGGTCGCCAGAGGCGCGGAGTTGTACGCCGAGATAAGGGACTGAGAAGAGGAAGGCGACGAGAACCGTGAGCAGGCGCATGCCATTGCCGCCGTAGTAGGTGGAGTACATTTCGCCGGGGGTAATGTGTTCAAAGGCCCGACCGACGACCCATTGGCGGCGCAAAAAGAGCACGCCAGTAAAGGGAATTGTGAGGGCGTAAAAGGAGGCGAACGCATAGGGCAAGCCATCGATGAGGATTTTGCCGGGATGTCCTACAAAGGTCCAGCCGGAAAAGCTGGTGGCAGTGGCCGCAAGGACAAATACCCATAAGCCAATGGTGCGTCCGGCCACGAAGTAGTCGGTCGATGTGCGTGAGGAGATGGCACCTCTGACACCCCAAAAGAGGCAGTAAGCCCAGTAGATCCCTACAAAAGCAAAAAGCCAGATTAGTTTAGCGTCCACAAAAAATCCTCCCTATTGTGAGCAACGTTCTCGAAGCCCGAGCAAAAGATGCAGTTATATGCTCACATCATACATTCTGATATGAAAAATGGCAAATGGATATTGAGGCTCTACGCATTTGACCTACCATGCGACCATTGCATCTTTGAACAGGGCTTTTAGGTCTTCGGCTTCTGCGGGACGCGGTGAGAGTTTGGTGACGCGGTGTTGTGGGAGGGTGCCTTCGACGAGTGCGGGGATGTCGCTTTCGGTGAATCCGATTGCTGACAGGCCATTGGGCACTTCGAGCAGTTTCATCATGGCCACGATTTGATCGGCGAGGATGTGGCCCGCTTTGTCGGGAGATGAGTTGGAGATGTCTGCACCCATGAGTTGTGCAGCTCGAAGATGGCGGTCTGGGCGTGCGGGTCCTGTGAAGCGAAAGACGGGAGGGGCGTTGAGGACGACAGACATGCCGTGTGGGATGATGGCGTGGTCCGTGGTCATGTCTTTGGGTTTGAAGTCGCGCACCATACCTGAGACTGGATACGACATGCCGTGGCAGAGGTGAACGCCGGCATTGCCAAAGCCTATGCCTGCGAGTGATGCGGCGAGGATCATTTGCGCGCGGGCTTCGTCGTCGTCGGGGTTGCGAACCGCGCGGGGCAAGTATTGCGTGGTCATTTCAATGGCTTTGAGTGCCCACATGTCGGAAATGGGATTGGCGCCCTGATAGGCAGGACGTTCGATCGGGCGGTTGGGTCTGGGGCGTTCGGTATAGGGGATGGCGGTGAAGGATTCGAGGGCGTGGCAAAGGACATCGAGGCCGGTTGCAGCCGCGATGGAAGGCGGCATGGTGCGCGTATTTTCGGGATCGACAATGGCGAGGTCGGGTTTGAGATAGCGGTGTGCAATGCCGGTTTTGACGTGGCGGTCGGAGAGGTCCATAATGGCTACGCCCGTGGTTTCGCTTCCCGTGCCGGCTGTGGTGGGAATGGCAAAAAGGGGTTTGACAGGGCCGGGGACGGGTTTGCCCTGGCCGATGGGCGCGTTGATATAGGCGAAGAAGTCGTCGGGATAGGTCGCAAATAGATTGGCTGCTTTTGCCGTGTCGATAGATGAACCGCCCCCAATGGCGACATAGCCTTCGTAAACGCCTTCGGTGGCGACTGCGATGGCGTCTTTGAAAGAGACATCTGTAGGCTCCACGCGCACGCGGTCGAACAAATCGTATTCTATGCCTTCGGATTCGAGGGCTTCTCGCGCGGTTTGAACGGGAGGCAGATCGACGAGGTTGGGGTCGGTGATGACGAGGACGCGCTTGAGGCCCATGTCTGAGAGGTCCATGCCGATTTCGCGCGTTGTTCCCACGCCAAAGCGCAGATTTGAGGCACCCATTTGAAATGCGGTGTCTTTGTTCATGTTTTGATTCCGATAATTAGCAGTTTTGATATAGTTGATTTTTCAGGTGCATCGCCCAGAGTTTGTGGAAGGCGATGCACCACAACTCAATTTACGGGTTTATTCGCCCATTTCCGCAGTTGCAACATGTTCCTCGATTTTGCCGACCATTTCATCGGCGGAGTTTTCCTTAGTCAGTGTTTCCAGCAGAGCCTTGTCGGCGGGGTTAATGATCAGGACCAGCCCGGTCTTGTTGTTGGCTTTGAGGTGTTGCTCTATGCCGAGGGCTGCAGCCAGCAGACGAGCCTGGCCGGTGCGGTCTGCGTCGGTTACGTCCAATGTGAGAAAGAGAACAGGCTCGGCAGACATGGTTTCTCGGACTTCGTCGAGAATGGGCACCAGTGCCTTGCAGGAACTGCACCAGTCCGCGTGTACTTTGACCACGTACAGAGCGGGCGTGCCTTCGCCTTCCACTTCGACTGTGCCTGCAAAGGCGGGGGCTGTGGTCAGCAAAAAGGCAAGGGCGATGAGGGAGAGGCTACGTCGAGTTTGCATGGGGTTACTCCTTAGAATGGGTGAATGAGCCATGTTGTTGGCTCGGGTCTGCAACGTGCAGATGTAAGATATGTTTTTTTCTAACTCAGGTATAACAAATAAGTTGCAAAAAACAGAGATGTGGTGGGTATTTAATATCTTTCCCGATGTCTCAATCTATCGACTGCTACGGCGATGACTATAATAATGCCGGTGACGATTTCTTGTACCCAATTTGGCAAGCCCATTTGTGAACAGCCAGAGCGGATGACGGTCATGATCAGTGCCCCGACCACGCTGCCGAGTACTGAGCCTTCGCCGCCCGATAGGCTGCCCCCGCCGATGACAACGGCTGCGATGACGTCGAGTTCGAGGCCAACAGCGACCGTGGGATCGCCCACGGTGAGGCGCGAAAATTGGAGGAGCCCGGCAATGCCTGCGGATGTTCCTGCGAGGGTATAGACGAGTAATTTGGTGGCTTCGACGCGGATACCACACAGGCGAGCCGTGTTTTCGTTGGATCCGATGGCGACGATGTGTTTGCCCGGGCGGGTATAGGCGAGAAATCCGCCGGTGAGCAGGGCGAGGATAAGGAGGAGCCACACGCCGGGCGGGCATATCCACCACGCGCCGCGCGGGAGAGCTGCGAGCAGGTCGATGAGATAGGTGAGGGGGGCGTCGATTTTCTGTTCGCCAGCCAGTCCTTTGGCAATACCGCGAACGAGTAAGAGCGTGCCGAGTGTGACAATAAAAGGCACGACGCGAAAACGGGTGATGATCAGGCCGTTGACAAAGCCGCACAGCGCACCTGTGAGGATGCCGATGAGTGCAGCGAACAGGGGAGATAGGCCAGCCTGGAGCGATGCGGCGATGGCGACGGTGGTCAGGGCTATGATGGAGCCGACGGAGAGGTCGATGCCCCCGGCGATGATGACGAGGGTCATGCCGAGTGCTGCTGTGCCGACAATCGCTGTTTGACGCGCGATGGTTTCGAGGTTGCGCCCGCTGCTAAAGCTGTCGGGACCGAGTATGGCAAATAGGCCGTAAACTGCGAATAGGCCGAGCAAGGGAGCAAAGCGCGATAGATGGTTCACGCAGTAACCTCCTGCCCGGTTGCTTCGAGCATGAGGCTGTGTTTGCTGCACTTGTCAACGGGACGCGCAGGGCCGAGGCGACCGCGATACATGACGGCGATGCGGTCGCATATCCCGAGGAGTTCGGGCAGGTAACTGCTTACGAGGAGAATGGCTTTGCCCTGTGTTGCGAGTTGGTCAATCAGGTGGTAGATGTCGGCTTTGCTGGCAATGTCAATGCCGCGCGTGGGTTCGTCCAAAAGCAGGCAATCTACGTCGTGGTGGAGAAGGCGGGCGAGCGCGACTTTTTGCTGGTTGCCGCCGGAGAGGTCTGCAATGGATTGTGCAGGTCCCGATGTGCGAATGTTGAGTCGAGATATCCACTGGCGAGCAATGGCGTGCAGTTTTTTTGGAAAGATGATCCCTCTGGGCAAGCGCGATAGGGTGAGGTTATCGGCGAGACTCATGGATTGGGCGAGACCTTCGTCTTTGCGATCTTCGCTGAGCAATCCCATTCCCTGAGCGAGACGCTGCGCAGGTGTTGCGGGGACAGTGTTGTGCGCGAAGGTGATATTGCCTTTGCGGATGGGCGCAAGGCCAAAGAGGGCGCGTAACAGTTCCGTGCGACCCGCGCCGATGAGTCCACCAATGCCAAATACTTCTCCCCGATGCAAGATGAGGGACGCGCTGTGAGGGAGAGGGTCGCCGTTTGTGAGGTCGAGGAGTGGTTCGCCCGGCGTGCGATTAGAGCGAGGAAAAAAGTCGTCGATTTGCCTGCCGACCATGAGATGAACGATGTCGGGTATGGGGGTGCGAGCGACCAGGCCGCTACCAGCGCTTTTCCCATCTCGCAAAACTGTGAATTGATCGGCGATTTCTTTGATTTCTTCAAGGAAGTGCGAGATATAGACGATTGCCAAATTACGCGCTTTCAGGCGTTGCATCACGCGAAACAAGCGGTGGGCATCTGCGCGCGTGAGGCTGCTGGTGGGTTCGTCGAGGACGAGGACGCGGCATTGAACAGATAGTGCGCGTGCGATTTCTACGATTTGTCTTTCGGCAATGGTGAGGGTGCTCACGCGCGCGTGGGATCGATATCGGCATGGTCGAGTTCTGTTAGCGCGTTTTGAACAAGGGCGTGCATGTCTGATTTTTGCAATAGCCCGCGTCGCGTGATTTCCATTCCGAGGAGGACGTTTTCCGCAACGGTTAGATGGGGCGCGAGGGAGAGTTCTTGATAGATCATGGCTACGCCCTGCTGTCGCGCCTGGAGAGGATTGACTGGTGCAAAGGGCGATCCGTCAATAGTCATTTCTCCATCATCGGGTTGCAAAGCTCCCGATAGCACTTTCATCAGGGTGCTTTTGCCCGCGCCATTTTCACCGATGAGGGCGTGGATTTCGCTGGCTGAAACGGCAAAATCGACGTTGTCGAGCGCGATGGTCGCGCCAAAGGTTTTGCGGATGCCGCGCATGGCAAAGCGCGGATGTTTGGAAACAGAAGACATAGAGGACGTTGTGCGCGGGGCTTGGCCGCTTTATCGGACAAATCCCAATGTGCGGTGGATAATGTGCGGATCAATCACGACAGCGGGTTTTGAGTTGCGCGTAATTTGTTTCCCAAAAGCAGACGCGAATGCGAGGAAGTCCGAGAAACCAACCATACCATCTGCATCGATGTCGAACCGCGGGTCAAAATCCGGGTCTGAACTGCTCTTGCCAAAGTGTGCGGCGAACAGGAGAAAGTCTGTGAAGCCGATCACGAAGTCGCCGTCAAAATCGAAGACTCCGAGCGCGACTGTGGGGGTGAATCGAACTTTTTTCAGGTACGCAAATAACAGATCGAGATCTCGAGACGATTCAGCAATTAACACATCTGTCCCTCGCTGCTCAATCCTGAAGTCTATAGATCCACGGTGTTTAATTGCGAGTACGTCTTCGTAGGCGGTCTTGAACTCTGTCGCATCCCGTTCCGTATCCCAGGTCGTGAACAGGACGAGAGCGGGTGTGTTATCCTGGCGGTGTTTGAAGACGGCATACTGGTCGCCATGCCAGCCTGCGGCCGCTGAGTGTGATGCGGTATTGACATCAAAGGTATTGAAGATAATTCTGAGACCTAATTCGCCCAATGTATCCTTATCCAGTAATTCCCAGTCTCCTGCGAAGGGTTCATTTGTCAAATCTGGAAGTGCGATCTCCTCGAGGGATTCTCCCGCGAAATATTTGTCTGGATGGAGAATGTGTTCCATCGACATCGGCAGATTGGTGTACGCGCGATTTACTGTTGCCCAACCCCCGCGTTTTTTCAGGGCAAATACAAAGGCCATTCCGCGAAGGTAGATTCCAATTTGTTGTTCAAATAGAAAATCGGGAATTTCGTCCGTCTCATTGCCGGCAGTGTTGACAATATTGTTTATGAATAGCTGTAGTTGAGCATCTGACATCGCTTGTCCAGTGCGGTCGAAAAACCAGAGGAATTGCACCAGCGTCGCCTCCCCTTCGGCGAGAGCTTGATGTGCTAATAATTCATCGCTATTCGTTGCGCTGTTGAGCAAGTTGTCGAGTCCAAAGTGCTGATCCTGTAGCACATGCATAAGTTCATGGGCTATGATTCTCTGGAGACTTTGTATGGAAATTGGTCCTATGGGGAAGTTGACAGAACGGGTTGCGGAATCGTAATAGGCCCCAACCTGTTCCTGCAAGGTCCTTTTCATGGCATCGAAGTCGAAGGGCATGCCCCCGTGATGTAACCCGATGGCACGGATAAACAGATCGTAGTTTTGGCGAATTATTAGCGGTACAGACTGATCGAACTCGCTGTTTATGAAGGCGGTGATTTCCGCATTTGTCTGATAGCGTATTGTGAATGGCTGAACAAAGTTGAGCGACCGAATTGACGATACCTCTGGCTTAATCGTTTCGCTCAGCGCAGTCAGGTTGGGTAAGTTCTGCGATAGTGCGACTGAAGGGATGGAGATGATAATTATTGCAATTTGGCAAAGTCTCTTCACCATTTTTGCTCCATTTACTTAAGCCATTTATCCAGATCAGGCGTCAATACATCTTTGATGTCTGAATCGTTCATGTTGTCTTTGGTGACGAGGGCAACACCGGTGTCGATACGCTTCTCAACGGGTTGATTTTTGAGATGCGCGACCATGGTTTTGACGCCGAGGTAGCCCATTCTAAAGGGGTTTTGCAGTACAAGCCCGTGGATCTGGTCGTTTTCGAGGGCTTCGACGAGTTTTTTCGAGCTGTCAAAGCCGATGAATATGACACTGCCGGCGAGGCCCGCGTCTTGCAGGGCGCGCAGCATGCCAAACGAGGTGGATTCGTTGGGGCAGAAGATGCCCTGGATGGTGAGTTTGCCGTTTGTATCCTTCAAAGGGGCGAGCAAGTTTTCGCTGGTTTGATACGCGCTTTCAGTAGTGGCACCCCCGTGTTGATTTGATGAGGTGATTATGATGTCTGAATGCTCGCCTATTGCGTCGAGGAATCCCTGTTCGCGTTTCATTGTGCTGGCCGAGCCTTCCTGATAACGCAGCATGATAACTTTGCCCTTTTGGTTCAGGCGTTGGGCCATGTCGGCACCTGCGAGGCGTCCTCCGCGATAATTGTCGGTAGCGACAAAGGAGACAAAGTCATCGCTTTGAAGGCCCGAGTCGATAATGACGACTGGAATGCCGCTGCGTACGGCATTGGCGACGGGTACGCGAAGGGCGGTGTCGTCAAGGGGTGCGAGCACAATGCCCGAAACGCCGCGAGAGATGAAGTTTTCGATCAGTGCGATCTGGTCTTCGCGGTCGTCTTCTTTGAGCGGGCCTTTCCATATTATTTCTATGTCTAACTCGCGTTGTGCTTTGACTGCGCCTGCGTGGATCGATTTCCAGAACTCGTGGGTTGTGCCTTTGGGTATGACGGCAATGGTTGTTTTTTCTGGATCGGATTGTTCACTACCACAAGCGATGAAGAGCATGAGGATTAATGAGATTAAGATGCGGTTCATTTTTCCTCCAGAAACCACGTCCTTTGGGCGTGGTCAGAGAAAATGGGCTTTGCCGTAAAAGTTGATGTTGACAAACATTTCATACTGATTATATTCATCAGTATGATACTTACTCTACAAATACAACTGCTACCGGATACGGACACAGCACAGAAGTTAAAAGCTACTGTTGAGCGGTTCAACGAAGCTGCCAATTGGCTTGCACCGAAGGCTTATGAGCGCAAGCTGGCAAACGGCATTGCGTTACACAAGCTGTATTACTACGAGTTGCGTGCGCGATTTAGCCTTTCGTCCCAGATGGCGTGTCGCTGTATTGCTCAGGTTGTAGAGGCATATAAGCGCGACAAAGAAGTGCAACCGTCGTTTCGTCGCCATGCTGCTATGCCTTACGATCAACGCCTGTATAGCTTCAAGGGCATAGACCGGGTATCTCTACTCACGCTTGAAGGGCGCGTGCTTGTGCCGATGCTTATGGGTAATTACCAGCGTGAGCAGTTCGGCTATGCCAAAGGACAAGCAGACCTTGTGTTGCGCAAAGACGGCAAGTGGTTCTTGCTTGTCTCTGTCGATGTTCCAGATGGCACGCTAATACCTGCCACTGATTTTATCGGTGTTGATCTCGGCGTGACGAACATCGCTGTCACCGACGACGGCGAGACTTTTTCCGGCGACACAGTTGAAAATGTCCGCCAAAAGATGCACAAACTGAAGAAGTCGTTCCAGCAGAAGGCGTCCGATATGGTCAAGCAGGGCAAGAGACCCAAGAATGTTCGCAGAAAACTCTCTACCATCTCCGGCAGGGAGAGCCGATTTCGCAGGAATACCAACCATATCATCTCTAAGCGCATTGTTGAGAAGGCTAAAGACACTGGCAAAGCGATTGCTCTTGAAGACCTCGAAGGCATACGCAAGAGCCAGAACCGGTTTCGCAAGCCTCAACGTGCAAAGATGTCTGGTTGGTCTTTCTTCCAACTTCGCACCTTTATCGAATACAAGGCCAGGCGTGCTGGCATTCCCGTGATCCCTGTAGATCCGAAATACACCAGCCAAACTTGTGCCGAGTGTGGACATTGTGAGAAAGGCAATAGGAATAGCCAGGCATCCTTTCTTTGCAAACAGTGTGGTCATAAAGACCATGCTGACCGCAACGCTGCTCGGAACATCCGAGCAAGGGCTTTGTGTCAACAAGCCTAATGTAGCGAATCGCCCTTTCTATGCGTGACAGCTACAAGCCACCGCCTCTGGCGGTGGTAGTTGACTCCTTCTTACCTCCTTTTTCGCGTATATCCTCATCAGACGTAAGCCCCTCTCGGGCGATCCAGGATCTGTCCCATTTTTGGCCGCCGATGAGACCGCCATCGACGACGAGGGCGTGACCGTTGACAAATGAGGCGTGATCACTGGCGAGATAGAGGGCGGCGTGTGCGATGTCTTCGGGTTGTCCCGCGCGATAGATAGGCTGTCCGCCAGCGAGTTTTTCGGTTATGAGTTGATATGCTTTGTCAGATTCTTCGGGCGCGAGGTCCAGTACCGGGGCAAATATGGGGGTGGCAATGCCACCGGGGCATATACAGTTGACGCGTATGTTGTGAGGTCCCAATTCCATTGCCGTTGTGCGGGTGAGGTGTATGACGGCTGCCTTACACGCGCTGTACACATGTGGCCCATAGCCTGTGCGAAGGCCCGCGACAGATCCCGTGCTGATGATGCTGCCCGATCCCTGCTTTTTCATTACAGGGGCTGCGTGTTTGATGCCCATGAATACGCCGCGCAGGAGAACGCTTACGGTTTTGTCAAAACCCCGAATAGATGTTTCTTCAATGGGTCCCGCTACACCGCCGTATCCGGCGTTGTTAAAGAGGCAATCCAGGCGTCCAAAGTGTGTGACGGCGAGGCCAATCATCGCTTTGATATCGGGTTCCCGTCTCACATTGGTGTGCTGGAAGATGGCATTGGAGCCGAGTTCTTCTGCTACGGACTGGCCCTTATCGTCCTGGATGTCTGCGATGACGACTTGCGCGCCTTCCCGAACAAAGAGGCGAGCGGTTGCGCGACCAATGCCGCTCCCACCGCCCGTGATGATCGCTACTTTTCCTTCGAGTAATCCCATCAATAGCCCTCCTTATGAGGGTCCCAGCCAAATGCTTTGATCATGGTCCGTCGGGGTAGCCGTAACGCGCCGAGGCGAAGGCGAATTTCTCGCTCATCTGCTTCGGGATATCGACTGCGAATGCCCGCAATTGCAAGGTCTGTACACGCCTGAGAGAGTTGGGATATTTTCTCGGCTTTTTCGTGTGGTGTCATTCGCCGATACGCTTCGATCAGCAGGCGTTCTACTCTGGGATTTGTGTCCCGCGATTGTGTTTTGTAAGCCATACGGCTCTCCAGCTATTTGGATTTTTGATATTGCAATATAAGACGTTTTGTGCCAAACATACCATATTTTGATGGACAAGTATGGGTGGTTTTCTATACTAATTTTATATATATTAGTATGAAATTAGTATGAACATTTAATATGGATGGACAGCGATTATGAAAAAACCACATTTTGATGGACAAGTATGGGTGGTTTTCTATACTAATTTTACATATATTAGTATAGAATTAGTATGAGCATTCAATATATGGATGGACAGAGATTATGAAAAGACCTCAAACACCACCGGCTTTTGATGATCTGGTGCGCGATTTGCAACCTGAACGATTTCTGCATTTGATTTCGGAAGTAGATCTGTCTGACTACTTGCATTGGGATGAGTTGCGATATCGAACGCCCCCCAGGGGACTGACACATCGCGAGTGGTGGTTGGGCCTTAAGCTGCACCGCAAGGAATTGTGGAAAGAAATTCCACTTGTTGATTGCTCGGGAATCCCTTTTCGTTTTTTGATTATAGATCCCATTCTCGAGTATTTGCATCAAATCGATTTGGGAAGGCTTGGTTTTTCTGGTCTGCTAGAACATGCTACTGCATCTGAGTTCTCCAATCTCTACTTTGTGGATTCACTGATTGAAGAGGCCATTACATCCAGCCAACTCGAAGGTGCCACAACCACACGTCAGGTCGCCAGAGAAATGCTCCGCACTGGACGCTCCCCACAGAATCGCAGTGAGCAGATGATTTTGAATAATTATCTCACCATGAATGCAATTGGCGAGTTGAAAGATCAGCCTTTAACTCAAGATCTGATTTTTCATCTGCACCGTATGGTGACGGAAGATACACTAGACGATCCTTCGGGTACTGGTCGTTTTCGGTATGCAAAAGAATCTGTTCAGGTTGCCGATCTTATTACTGGTGAGGTTTTGCACCGTCCGCCGCCTGCCGAAGAACTGCCCGAGCGCCTGCAGGCGATGTGTGATTTTGCCAATGGCAAAACGCCAGATTGGTTTATTCATCCGGCGCTTCGAGCGATTATGTTGCATTTCTGGCTGGGATATGACCACCCGTTTGTCGATGGCAATGGGCGCACTGCACGCGCACTGTTCTACTGGTCGATGCTACGCAATGACTACTGGCTGTTTAAGTTTTTGTCTATTTCCCAAATTTTGCGCAAGGCTCCTGTAAGATATAGCCGATCCTTTTTGTACACTGAGACGGATGACAATGATTTGACTTATTTTATTTTGTATCAATTGCGCGTTATTGAGCAAACTATGGGTGTATTTTATGAATATGTCAAACGCAAAACGCGATTATTCGAAGACATTGATCAGGTGCTAAAAAATTCTGCCGCGTTCAATTATCGACAACGCGCACTTTTGAGTCACGCACTTCGTCATCCTCGCCATCGATATACGATCTATGGCCATCAAAATAGCCACAATGTGGTTTATCAGACCGCACGTACAGATTTGCTGAATCTACAGGCTCATGGATTGCTCAATGCGGTAAAAGTTGGAAACCAGTGGGTGTTTACACCTGTTGAAAATTTGTCGCAAAAATTGCACATGTTGTGATTGGTAATCAAGCAAGAGCCAGATCCTCTTGCCATACTGGTGGTCTGACAAGGGGCAGGTTGTTTTGTTCGCACCAGGGTTTGAGCGGGGTTTCACCGCCGCTGGTTTGATATTCTTCTGTTTTGACCAGTATTTCGCCAAGGAGGTACTGGCCCAATGGATCGAGTTTGTCCAATAGCGATTGGGGCTGTACGCGGTAATCTATGGGGGCGAGCCACCGGTAGCCATAACCGAACATGATGACTTTGCGGGTCTGGCCGGATAGGTTGACTCCGCCAGCGTGATAGGTCCGGTTTTCAAAGATGAGACAGTCCCCGGGTTCGAGGCGCGGTTCGAGTGCGCCTTCTGGATCGCCGTTTGAGGGAATGTCGAGTGGTTCTCGCAAGAGATTACTTCCGGGTACGACGAGTGTGGCGCCCGCATTGGGTTCGGTGAGATCGGAGAGGTAATAGGCGCATTTGAGCATGCCTCGGGGCGCTGCGTGCTGGAGGTCGCTGTTGAGGCGGCCGTAATCGCGATGCCAGTTTGGTGCTCGGGCAAAAGCAGGCGTGCCGGGCGGGTCGGGGTGTTTGTAAATCAGGTGTGAGGTGGTGAGGTGAAGATAAGCGCCGAGGAATTGCACGACCATGGGGAATATTTTGGGTTGTGTGAGGAGTGGCAGAAAGGCATCGTCTAAGGCGATGCAGTTGCGAAAGCCATCGTAATATCCATTTTCGCGCGTTTGTCGATTTGTTTTTTCGTCGCTGTCAATGAGGTGGTCGCATATTTCGAGCAGGTGTGCGACCGTTTTTTGATCGAGCGCCCGGCGCACAATCAGACAGCCCTTTTCGTCGAATTCCTGGATGGTTTCCTTGGGAAGGATATTCCAATTTGGGGTGGTCATTGTTGGGGGTCCTTTTTGATGTGGCTTTAGATAAGTTGTGATCTGGTGCGTGAATTGAAATCTGGAACAGATTCTAAGACAGTGACATTTCCAATTTGTGCTTTCGTTTTATCCAATCGGGGAGCATGCGCTCAAGCAAGTTATAAAACTCTGCCCCGTGATTGGGATGAAACAGGTGGCATAGCTCGTGGATAACGACGTATTCAATACATTCTCTGGGTGCTTTTATGAGTTCCAAATTCAATGTCAGGCTGCCTTTTCTGCTCAAACTGCCCCAGCGCGTTTTCATATTGCGGATTTTAAGGGTGGGTTTATCCACCCCTTTTTTCTGAAAGGGACACCAGCATTCTTCAAACACTTTCAAAAAATAAATATTCGCCTTGCTTCGGTACCATTCTTCAAGCAATATAGCGATATGTTCTGGCTCGTTATTAACCGTTGTGATGTGAAAAAATCCATGCTTTAGCAAGACTTTGTCCGTTTCTGCCTGTCTTATCTTTAGCCGATACTTTTTGCCCAGGTACAGGTGGCTTTCACCTCCGACAAACCGCCGCTCTGGAGTTCGCGGGTCAAACTGTGCAAAATAGCGAATCTGGCGTCTTATCCAACGCGCGCGTTTGTAAACGCGACGCTCGATGAGGTTTTTATCTGTTTCCAGTGGTGCTTTTACAGTCACTAAGCCATCTGGATGAACGGCAATTTCGATAGATTTCCTGTTGGAATAACTCAGATAAAAGGGAATGGATTTGCCCGCGTATGTGATGGCGTGCTGAGTTTCCGACATTAAGCGGGCCTCCAGAATTTGGCGATCCTCATGGTTTGGCTGATTATTTCGTCCATCTGTTCCGACGATAAATCAATGCCATATACGTCTTCCACCACATCGTAAAAGAAATCATCAATCTCGTTTTTTACGGTATTTTGCGCGTCGCTATCGTTCCAAAAATCTACCTTCCAATTTTTGTCTATCGCGGTTTGAATGGCAAGCGTTGTTTTTATTGCAATGTCATCGGTCTGGCTTTCATCCAGATCAATTTTTGACAAACAAGGTTTAATTGCGCCAAAATACGCACAGGCTTCACTGTTATTGCGAATCTCATCGGGGACATCGTCGCGTTGTGTGTTTTCGACCTTATCTCGAATATCGCTCACCTTTTGCAGATAATCCAGGGCTAATATCCGTTGCTGCCTGAAATCGTCGATTGCCTCCTGAATGAGTTTTGAGAATTTCTCATAAAAAGCGGGGTCTTTATCCATGTTTTCGGTAATCTTACGCCTGGTCGCATGCGCGATCTGGTCGGCACTTGCCGCCGTGTTTTGGGTGCGATAAATGCCCCCCGTCTCTCTGACCATAAAAGAGGTATTGTCATCAAAAATATTCACGGGGGTGTTTAATTGGGTGACCTCGTTTGCCTGAATATGCGTGTTTAGCAACTTTGTAATTCGGGAGTCATAGTCGCCGTAATCAATGGCTTCGGCGTAGCGCAGTCTGACCGCCTTTCTCAGTTTCACAAAACGCGAGAGGTCGCTTTTGTAGCGTTTGAGTTGAGCCTCGTCGGTTTGCATAATGAACTGCTCAGATGAAAGCGCGATGGCGAGAGTCTTGCCGTACTCCGTGAGGCGTTCATAAAAATCCTCCCGCAATGCGTCATCGGATAGCAGGACTTCGTAGCGTTCTTCATCGCGGGAATTTTTAATTTCTTTGAATATATCCCAGAGGTCTGAGTAACGTTGCGGCAATTTTTGTATTTCTTCCTGGATGGAGACCAGGACATCTGCGAGGTCCTCTCTGTCAAAATCCGCAAGCGCGTCGTATTCGTTTAGTGCTTTGTCCAGTTCACCCAATACATTGGCATAATCAACGACATAGCCAAATTCCTTATTTTCGTGCACGCGATTAACCCGGGCAATAGCCTGGAGCAATGTGTGTTCGCGCAACTTGCGGCACAGATAGAGTATGGTATTGCGAGGCGCGTCAAATCCGGTGATGAGTTTATCTACTACAATCAAAATTTCCGGTTCGTCCGCGTGTTTGAACTGCGCGATGATTTGCTTGTTGTATTGATCCTCAGAACCATAACGGGCCATCATTTTGTTCCAGAACGCGTTGACCACATCTGTCTCCTCACCGACCTCCTCATGCCCCTCTCGCGTATCCGGGGGAGAAATGACGACCTCCGATGAAACATCATTTATCTCATTGAAAAATTCTCGATACTTCAGGGCCGTCGCCTTGTTGGGTGCTACAAGTTGCGCCTTAAATGGGGTGTCCTGCCAGTTTACTCGGTAGTGTTCGCTTATGTCAAACGCGCGCATATAGACGACCTGGTCTGCCTGGTTGAGTGCATCTGCACGGGAATATTTTCTTTTTAAGTCGGCTTTTTGTTGGTCTGTCAGGTTTGCCGTATGGCGTTCAAACCACAAATCAACCGCGTTTTCGTTTTGCTCTATCTCCACATGCCGTCCTTCGTACAGCAGGGGGACCACTGCCTTGTCTTTTATCGCCTGTCGCACGGAATAATGCGGTTCAATAAGACCTCCGAATCTGGCAAAACTGTTCTTCTCTCTTTTGAGCAATGGCGTGCCCGTAAAGCCGATGTAACAGGCATTTGGCAACATCTGCCTCATGCGTGCTGCAAGAGAACCGAAGTTTGTGCGATGGCTTTCATCTACGAGGACGACAATATCCGCTGAATCATCAACGTATTTTTCAGCAGAAAGTGCTTTGTCGAATTTATTGATCAGCGTCGTGATGATGCCTACCCTGTTTTTGATGTGTTTGACCAGATTTCGCCCGGTTGTAGCCCGCTCCATATCCAGACCACAAGCAGCGAAGGTGTTGCCCAGTTGTTTATCCAGGTCTTTGCGGTCTGTAACGAGAATCATTCGGAAGTTATTCAGTTCTGGATCCAGAGCCAGAGTACGAGCCAGCATAACCATTGTGATGGATTTTCCAGAACCCTGTGTGTGCCAGACAATACCGCCCTGGCGGCGTCCTGTATTGTCTATTTGTTTAATGCGATTTATTGCGGAACGAACGAGAAAGAACTGCTGGTATCGGGCAATTTTCTTAATGCCAAGGTCAAAGACGATAAAGCCGTAAATGAGTTCCAACAGACGCTCTGGACGACACAAATTGTAAAGACATCTATCCTGTTCCGTGATCAGTCGGTTGCCTGTGCTTTCAAGCGCGGCAAAGTGCGATTGCGCCAGGGCGAAGTCGCCGCGGAACAAGGCGTCTTTGTCTGTTGCAGAAAGGGTTTTATTGATGATGGCATTCACATCGCCCTCAGAATCCTCTAATTCGTCCCAAATGCTCCAAAATGCCTTTGAGGTTCCCACTGTTGCGTATTTCGCCTCATTTTTGTTCATAGCCAGCAATATCTGCGCGTAAATGAAAAGGCGCGGGATGTATTCCTCCCCCTGATTGCGGATTGTTTGAGATATGGCTTGATCCACATCTACATCGGAGCCTTTGCACTCGATTACGACAAGGGGAATGCCGTTCACAAATAATACAATGTCAGGCCTTGCGGTTTCCATGCTGCGGGCGCGTTCAACGGAAAATTCCGCTGTGGCGTGAAAAACATTGTTCGCGGGATTTTTCCAGTCGATGTAGTTCAGGGTATAACTTTTGGAATTGCTCTCAATTGTTTGTTCAAGTGATGTGCCAAGCGTTATCAGGTCGTAGATCACTTCGTTTGTTTTTTGCAAGCCATCGTATTGGACATTTTTCATTTTTTGAATGGCGGATTGAATATTCTCCTCGCTGAACAGATACACATCGCCTTTGTAGCGAATGCGATTTATTTTTTTGAGCTGATCGCGCAAGATGTTTTCCAGCAGAACATTGGAGGCGCGCCCACCGCGTTCTACCATCGCCTTATCGGGGGACAGATACCGGTAGCCCATGTTAATTAGCTGTTGCAGAGCGGGTATCTGGGAAAGATGTTTTTCGCTAAAAGGGAAGGTAGGCATTACGTTGTTCCTATGAGAGCAGGGATGAGGCGTAGATGAATGTTTCTTTGCTCATTGTATTGAGTAAAATGTAAATTGTGACGTGTCTGGCCGTTAAATTGATCTCCCGAAGCGTGTTTAAGTGCTTACAAGTTTAGAGTACCTAAATAATACAGATCGTAATCGTCCCCTTTGTTTTCATCGTTCAAAAAATCTTCTTGATAAGATTCATTTTCAACATAGATATGTACTGCGCTCGTAACGCATTTAAATACCATATCTCCAGCAGAATTTTGTTTTATAGTGTCAAAACCTTGATAGTAATTTAGATGTTGAGAAGGGGCTTCGCCGATAACAATAATTTTCGGATTTAATGTATCTAACCAGGACTTGGGCACTTTGCCACTGTCTCTTCCGTGGTGGGGGGCGAAGAGGATATCAACTTCTTCAAGCGATACGTTATCTTCAATCTTTTCCATAAAGTCAGTTTCTAAGTCGCCCATCCACAATACGTTGGCTCCATCGTTTAGAGAATATTTTATTATCGGTGATATGTTGTTAGGGCTCTTACCTTGTGCCGCCTCTTGAAGGGCGTTTTTGTAATCCTCATTGCTGGTGACAGGCCAAAGTATATTAATACCTGCACTACCTCGCTCTTCATTAGACTGATTCATCCAACGTCGCGTACAGCCTTTTTCTAAGTAAAAGGCCTTATCAGAATCTCTCAATTCACAGTACTCATCAAAATCATCTGTCTCATCTTCCTTTGTGGTTTCATTCTTTACGCAGTAAAAATTCAATATCGGCCATTCCTTATTGAGATATTGAAGCCCTCTAATGTGGTCATCATCAGGATGCGTAGAGATGAATCTTCTGATGTTTTTGCCGTTGGCCTCTCTCCGTAATTCTTTGACAATATCTTCTCTATCATCTTCATCCATACAACAGTCAATTATCGAAAAATTGTCTGAATTGTGTTTGATATAGAACATATCCCCATTCCCTACAGATAAAGATTTGATAATACTCATACTTATTTTTCTCCTGATGTTCGAGTTTGTTCAATCCCTACAGTTTCTTTGAAAATTAGCTCTATTTTTTTTACGAAATTGTCAACATTCAATCCTGCTATAAAAGCAAGGGCATAAACTCCATAGTGATTTTGCATTTCGACTGAGGCCCCTCCGAACAGCAATAGACCTGCCTTAACAAATACCAAACTTACTGCGCCGCAAACAGTACTCACAAATGGACGGATCAAATGCCATACGAACCAAACATTGTCCCAATCTTTCTCAACACAATAATGAAAATAGAGACCTCGTAAGCAGTAAACACTCCCTCCCGCAAGTCCAAATAATGAAACATCTAACCAGATAGGATTGAACTTCCAGAGTGCATAATCATACCATCCAAAACGAACATATAATCCTAAACCCATCAGAGAAAGGTGATAAAAAAAAAGTGTATAAATTGCATAAATTGTTTTCATACAATGTCCCTTTTATTGATTGCTCATTCTCCACTGTCCAGTTAATAATTTCTGCATCAATCCGCGTTTTTGTGTGCGGTATTGGTCAGCGAGTTGTTTGAGTAGGTTTATTTCTTGTTGAGCAGTGTTGAGGATTTTGGCAATGCGTTGTTGTTCTGACAATGAGGGAAGCGGCAGTTTGATAGATTTAAAAGCTTCAAAATTAATCTGCTTACCGTCGCGAATACCGACAACTGCCAGTGCCAAATACTTTTCCACGAAGATATAGGTCTTAAAGAAATGTCTGTAAAAGTCATCATTAATTTTTTTCTTAGGCAACAAAACCGTGTATGCTGGACTGATGATTCCCCGATATTTTGAATACTCTAAGCCGCCCTGAAAAGAGCGTAGGCTGATAACAAAGTTACCTGGTTCTACCAATTTGTAACTATCCGTTCCACTTGTAGGGGACATCACTCTACCTTCAAGCATGTTGCGTGGGATAACTCCTCTATCTTGTGTGACGGATAGTAGTTCTTCGTCCGGATATCCTTTACAAGATATGTTTTTAAAAAGTTCGCTGGCTTTATAATGATTCCAATGCTTGCAACTTTGTGCTATCAATTTGGTAATTAACCACTTAAACCTCTCCTCCTTCGCCTCTATCAGTGCTTCGGTTTTCTCAATGGCTATGTCCCATTTTTCCAGTAAAGACGCAATGGCTTTTTGTTCGGAAAATGTAGGTAAGAGAATCTTGAAACTTGCAAAATCTTTTGCATTGGCTCCTGGCTGTGCAGAACGGGCTTTGATTCTTTCTACAAAACGTTTCCAATATGTGGATTTTAGAACGCAACCAATGAAAAATGGATATGCTATATCCTGTCTTAATTTGTACCGAATAAGATATGAAGCAAATACGGAATGCTCATTTGATCTTACAACCTGATTGTATCCAGTGGTTGCCCCTGTTCTTGCAATGACTATATCTCCAGTTTCTAATGTGTACCTGTGTTTTTTGCTGTCTTCTATTTCACAATATGGGACGCTTTCCCAATTTATACTGTCTGAAACAATATCTGTAATTCTCAGAAACTTGGGACCGATAGGTTCGTTACTTGCAGTGGCAGTATATCCATATGCAATATCAGAACACAAGTCCCCCAACTTTATTTCCCGCCACCCCTTCGGCAAAGGCCCATTTTGCGCTATATCTTTGTCCTCTCCTCTTTTTGCCAATACCTGCTTTTTAAGTAATTCAGCAATCTGCGTCTCATTCTTGCTCAACAAGGCATCCGATACGGCTTGTGGGGCACTGTGGGTTTTCAGTGCAAATTTTTGAACACCGCCTTGTGCTTCAACAGCTGCACTGAATCCGTAATAAAGCGCGGCACCATCCGGATCTTTTTTGTACTCTTCCAATGCGACTTTAAGGAAGGAGAGAGCTTTATCGATATCCGAAAACTTTTCGATTAAGTAGTCGCTGAAATCTATCATCTGTCTCATCGCTGGGTTTCCTTGTAATTTTGCCAATAGGTTTTTGCGCGTTCAATGTCTCTCATTTGCGAAGACTTATCGCCGCCGCAGAGCAGCAGGACGATGGTGTTGCCGACTATGCCAAAATAGATGCGATAGCCTGCTCCGAAATGGAAACGGCTTTCAAAAATACCTTCGCCGACAGATTTCCAGTCGCCAAAATTGCCGCCCGCAAGACGGGTAAGGCGTTCTTGAATCCGGTCCTGCGTTTTTTGATCGCGTGATTCCAACCATTCAGTGAAAGGCACTCGCCCATTTGGATGCTGGTAAATTTGCAGTTTCCTCGGTTGCGTAGCAAGCATCCTCTATCCGCCCTCTGCCTGGCTCATGGCGCAATTTCAGGTCTTGACCACTCGCAATTTCTCGATCTCTATTTCAGAGGTCTCGCATTGCGTCGCGGGCAGTTGGGCGATGATGTTCGCAATCAGCGTCTCGTCCTTGTTTGACATGGCATTCGCCACATCTTGAGGATTGCTATGCGTCTTTCGGGCAAATTCTCGCGTACCGCCTTGTCCTTCAACAGCCGCACTGAATCCGTAATAAAGCGCGGCACTATTCCCGTCTTTTTGGTATTCTTCCAATTCCGTTTGAAGATAGGAGATGGCCTCCTCAAAGTCAGAAAGCCCTTCGATTAAGTAGTCGCGATAATTTCTCATTTTTCTCATCGTTGGGTCTCCTTGTAATTTTGCCAATAGGTTTTTGCGCGTCCAATGTCTCGCGTTTGCGAAGACTTATCGCCGCCGCAGAGCAACAGGACGATGGTGTTGCCGACTATACCAAAATATATGCGATAGCCTGCTCCGAAATGGAAACGGCTTTCAAAAATACCTTCGCCGATAGATTTGCAATCGATAAAATAGCCGCTTTCAAGACGACCAAGGCGTGTTCGGATCCGACTTCGCGTCTTTTGATCGCGTGACTCAAACCATTCGGTGAAAGGCTCTCGCCCATTTGAATGCTGGTAAATTTGCAGTTTTCTCGGTTGCGTAGCAAGCATCCTCTATCTGCCCTCTGCTTGGCTCATGGCGCAATTTCAGGTCTTGACCGTCTGCAATTTCTCGGTCTCTATTTCAGAGGTCTCGCATTGCGTCGCGGGCAGTTGGGCGATGATGTTCGCAATCAGCGTCTCGTCCTTGTTTGACATCGCCTGCGCCACGTCTTGAGGATTGCTATGCGTCTTTCGGGCAAATTCTCGCGCACCGCCTTGCGCTTTAATCGCCGTCTCATAAGCAAGATACAGGACATCGCCATACCCGTCTTTTTGGTATTCTTCCAGTGAGACTTGCAGGTAGGAGAGGGTCTCCTCAATTTTAGCATCAGCAAGTTCTTCAATCAAGAAATCGCGGTACCTTCTCATTTTTCTCATTGTTGAGATTCCTTGTATTCCAGCCAATCGGATGTGTAGGAGGCACGCTACCAACTCTTTCCTTTCATTTTCTTTGGAAAGAGCTTACGGCTGGATAGCCGGTCTTCATCCAAAGCGTGAATGAGGTACTCGAGCGTTTCCCGCTGTTCGCCAGTATCGCCCTCATCCATCCATGACTGGACCAACTGCACAAGCCCGTTCGCACGATCATCTGAAGTGTCGGTCTCGCTAACAATCTCAGTAGAATTTTCTGAAGGTCTCTTGCTCATGTCTTTATCGAGATTGTAATACTTAGTCTGGTAAATTTTGCCATCTTGGGCAGTTGTTTCCAAAATGGAAATAACTGAATCCTTTTCTAATTTACCGTGTGGTTGTACAGCAGGACTCCGTTTTTACCCCTCATCTTTCCGACCCAGTTGTCGTTCCAATTCTTTAGTTTCTCTATCAAAATCAGATTCGAACAAACGATCCTGAACAATCCGATATTTCTCAAACTCGCTTTCGGCATGGGCTTTGGCAATCTCGGCACTGACTTGTCCGCTGTCTTTCAATATCTGCCGGTCAAAAGCCTCAAAAAATATATCGAGCCGTTTTGACCAGTCCTCCATTGTCATGGGTATCTTGCGCTGTGCCCGGTCTTCGGCAAGGTCAATATAGGCGTTGACGATACGCCCGAGAGATTCCAGTTCTTCTTTCGACAGGTAGTTCTTTGCGACAGACACATCAGACTTCAGGATTTTGCCGGTTGGGGCTTTCTCCCAGGTGGCAAGCCCCATGTGCCGCTGACCGCTATCGGCCCGCTGTCGGATCAATTCCGCTGCGGTATAGCCGTGAATGGCGTAATGCAGCTTGTTTTGCACTCTGGCGAAAAACTCGCGGGTGGTCGGCGCATCCCTGTTATAATCCATGCTGGTGGCGTAAATGTCGGTCATCTTTTGGTAAAACCGCCGCTCGCTCAGACGAATTTCGCGGATTTCTTCCAGCAACCGCTCAAAATAGTCCTCGCCGAGAAATGCGCCATTCTCCAACCGCTGCTTATCCAGCACATAGCCTTTGATCGCAAATTCGCGCAAAACCCGGGTTGCCCATTGGCGGAATTGCGTGGCGCGCCTGGAGTTTACCCGATAACCGACCGAGATGATGGCGTCCAGATTGTAGAAATCCAGACCTCGTTCTACGTCGCGATTTCCTTCCCTTTGAACTGTTCGGAAATTCCGAACAGTTGCGTTTTTAGTCAGTTCTCCAGACGCAAAGATGTTTTTCAGATGTTCGTTAATCGTTGGGATGGTAACTTCAAACAACTCTGCCATCAACTTCTGAGTCAGCCAGATGGTCTCATCCTCATAGCGAACCTCAATTCCTCCCTCACCAGACTGACGGGTGAAGATCAGAAATTCCGCCGTGCTGCTGCGGATCGTCAGATCTTTTGAGGATTTCTTGCTCATGCTCGTTTTACTCCCTCCATTAATCTTCCCATCTCTCCCCGCACCACGCTCAACTCCTCTTCCAATCGCTCTATCTCAAGCTGTACTGCATCAATATCAATCTCCTCCTCTTCTTCAAAGGTATCTACATAGCGAGGAATGTTTAAGTTGAAGTCGTTTTCCTCTATTTCTTCAAAGGTGGCGAGGTGGGCGTATTTGTCCATATCCTGGCGTTTTTTATAAGCGGTGGTGATTTTCTCGATGTGCTCGTCCAGCAATGTGTTTTGATTTTTGCCTGCCTGATATTCGCGGCTTGCATCGATAAACAAAACATCTTTGCAGTTCTCATTTGCTCCCCCTTGTTCACGCGAGCGGTCAAAGACCAAAATGGCGACTGGTATTGAGGTCGTGGGGAATAGATTGCCCGGCAAGCCAATGACGGCGTCGAGCAAGTTTTCTTCAATGAGGTGCTGGCGAATGCGTCCTTCTGCGCCGCCCCGAAACAAAACGCCGTGCGGGACCACAACTGCAACCCGTCCCTGTTTTTCCAAAGCCGTTTCCACCATGTGGCTGATAAACGCATAGTCGCCCTTGGATTTGGGAGGCAAACTGCGCCAGAAGCGGTTGTATATATCTGCCTCGGCATCTTCCGCGCCCCACTTATTAAGCGAAAACGGGGGATTGGCGACCACATTGTCAAATTTCATCAGCCGGTCAGCTTCCACCAGCGCCGGGGCAGTGAGTGTGTTGCACCATTCGATGCGGGCTGCATCGGCCCCGTTCAGAAACATATTCATACGCGCCAACGCCCAGGTGCTACCGTTCACTTCCATTCCGTAAAGGGCGTGGTTTTTGTCACCCACTACGCGAGCGGCTTCAATAAGAAGACCCGCAGACCCACAGGCGGGGTCACAGATACGGGCGCCGGGTTTGGGAGCGCACAGTTTTGCCACCAGTTCGGATACCTTATGTGGCGTGTAGAACTCACCGGCTTTTTTCCCCGCGTCAGATGCAAAACGTTCAATCAGGTAGATGTAGGTGTTGCCAATCACATCCTCTGAAACCCGTCTGGGACTCATATTTAATTCGGGTTTGTTGAAATCTTCCAGCAGTGTTTTCAGGCGGCGGTTGCGGTCTCTGGTTCTGCCGAGATTTGTCTCGCTGTTGAAATCTATATTTCGGAAAACACCTTCCAGTTTCTGTTTGTTTTCCGTTTCAATCGCTTCCAGCGCGATGTTGATGAGTTCGCCGATATTGGCAGCCGAGCGTTGCTCATAAAGGCTGTAAAAGCTACTGCCATCTGGCAATACAAAACGCTCATTCCCCAGCCTGCGTCGGATGCGTTCATCGTTGTCGCCGTATCTTTTTTTGTATTCCTCATAGTGGTCTTTCCAGACATCGGAAATGTATTTCAGAAACAGCATTACGAGGATGTAATCTTTGTATCCGGCTGCGTCCATCACACCGCGAAAGGTATCGCAGGCAGCCCAGGCAGCGTTGTTGATGTCTTTTTGTTGGATTTGATTATTCATATTTTGTTACTCCATTATTAACGATCACCACAGGGTGGATCATATAGATTCCGCAGTTCTGTCTCAATAATAGTACGGTCATCTGAATTACAGTAATAAGCCGCGTAACTCTGATAGGGGTAACCTACCGATTTCCAGCAACTTTTTCGATCATGATTTTCTACGCGCTTTTTCACATCCTCCGATGCACCTATATCAACAGGCGTCCAGAGGTGATGTATCGTGCGCCGCCCTAAAATGGCATACACTCCGGATTCGCTTCTAAGATCGGATGTATCATCAAGAGGACCTTCAAAGCTGTAACCTCCTATTCCAATAGTCATGTCAATAACTCCTATTCTATGGGAGTGATTTAAGGTTTTTCTGATTCAGTTACCAGTTGCATCTGAATTGCTTTGACCAGTTTTTCCTTTTGCTCTGCCAAATCTTTCATCAGCCTTTGTTCCTTATTTAACAAATCGGCGAGGGTGACGATTTGCTCCTGTATTTCCAGATTGGGGAGAGGGATTTCCAAAGCATCGAGAGCCGATTTGCCTATCATGGTCATTATCGTTCCGGTCGCCCTGCTGTGTAAAAATGCTTGAGATGAGGATTGGTTGATACACCAACAAAGATAATCCGAAAGTACATTTTTGCTTGTGACTCGGATCAAGAATAGCGGGGCCGAGACAACCGTCCGTCCGGGTTCCTTATCAATGATTGTCGCCGTAGTGGTTTTGCCTCGAGAGCGAAAAATCATATCTTTGTATTTAACCAGATGACGTTCATTGATGTCGTTTATATTAATGGTCATTAGATTGCCATAATTCAATTTATCTTCGGTTAGATCACGCATCTGAATGACTGCCACATTCCCATCCGTGTCCGGCTCAATACGGGAACGGAAGGAGAGGCCCATTTGAACAAGGGCGATGTCTTTGAGTTTGTATTTCATAATTACTGGTAAATATAAGAGTTGCCATTTGCGAGAGAAATTATATTACAGAAAAGCCTTTCCTGCAACATAAAGAAAAAAATTCCACTCTGTCAAGTGAAATTTTTTAGTTAGCTACAACCTGGCGTCTTGCTCAAATGAACTGCTGTCGCAGTTGTAAACCGCTCACTCGCCTTCATCTGCGTCTATCTGCGAAAAACGCTCAAATGAACTGGTCTGGACAGCGACCAGTTGTACACCGCTCACTCGCCTTCATTCTGCGGATTCTTTGGGTTTTGCCTTTCATCTGCGCCCATCTGCGTTCATCTGCGGATCAGCATCACGCGCCGCACGTCCATCACCTGTGAATGGGATATGTCAAGGGCGCGCAAGGTCAATGTTCCCCTACCCGCGTTTAGATGGATTGTTCCCAATGTCAATGGCTCGAAATCCTTTACATAGGACTCGCCTCTGCGCGGATAGCGATCATCTGCTGCACCGATTTGTGGTGGGTCGTGTGCGTCGGTCACCTGTCCTTGCACTTTGGCTGTCTGACCGTGCGCGGGGTGAAATGCCAACTCTACGGTTGATCCCACGTCTTCTTCCGGGCATGTATAATATACCGCTGCTTCATAGTCGCCAGTTGTGCCGACTTCGATATCCCAGGTCATCCGATCACCCACTTGTGTCCAGTGCGTGAAGTAAGAACAATTGGGCGCGCCGGCACTGCGTTGGACTGTGCCGTGATGCACCCCGTCTCGCGCGGGCAAGCGGGTCATTTTCCAGTAGCCCGTGGCAAAGGGACGGTCGTCGTTGACGGGCAAGACTTCGGCGTGAAATTTCGCTGCTGCATCTGACAATTTTGCGTGGACATGGGGATATTTTTGCGACACATCTGTTGTCTGTCCGCCATCGGCGACCATATCGTACAACTTGCCCTCTATGTCCAATCGGAATCGCTGATTGCGCGTGCTCAATTGCGCTCCCCGGTGTGATAAGATGACGCGGTCGGGCCATTCGACATCTTCGCCCAATAGCAGGGGTTTGAGACTGCGGCCATCCAGCGGTTTTTCAACTATTAGGTCGATATCTACAAGGTCGGCAAATGTGGGCAATAAATCAATCGCTCCGGCGATTTCTTCAATGACTGTACCCGCTTGAATATGCCCCTTCCAGCGCATCAAGCCCGCCACGCGCACGCCGCCTTCATCTGCTGATCCTTTTGTGCCTTTCATCCCGCCATTCCAGCGCGCACCATTGGGTCCATTATCTCCAAAATAAAACACAATGGTATCTTCCGCGATGCCCAATTCGTCGAGTTTGTCCAGCAATCGCCCCACGTTCCAATCGATATTTTCACATAGAGCCAGCGCCGCTCGCGTGCGGTCTATGTCTTCTTGATGGGGATTGGTCGCTCGCATCTCAATCGGTTTATCGCGGAATGGATCGTAAAATCGGTCGGGCACCTGAAATGGGGTGTGTGGGATATTGTAGGGGAGATAACAGAAGAACGGTTGATTGCATTCGACATTTGCCGCCATAAAATCCATCGCGCGATCTGTACACTCATCGGGTAAATACCCCTTTCCGCGCGTGAGTTCGCCATTGTGCTCGAGTTCGGCATCGAAATATTGTCCCCAGTGTCCGGAACAGAACCCAAAAAATTCGTCAAATCCTCGTGCATTCGGATGATAGGGATGTTGCGTACCATTGTGCCACTTGCCATAAGCCCCCGTGGCGTATCCGGCGGCTTTGAACACATCGGCAATGGTGGTCTCATCGAGGTTTAATCGCTCGGCACCGGTGCTCACGCCGTGGACACCGCCGCGCAGATGATAGCGTCCCGTCAAAAACTCTGCCCGCGTGGGCGCGCATACCGGGCAGACGTAAAATCGGTCGAATAGTGCGCCGTCCCGTGCGAGGGAATCCACATTTGGCGTGTTGAGATTTGTGTTGCCGTGTACACTCAAATCGCCCCAACCCTGATCGTCGGTCAAGATCACGAGAATATTTGGTCTGGTCATTTTATCTCCTATCTTATCGCATCGTATTCCGGATTTACACATTTATCTCCCCACTTCTTTAGCACCCATCGCAAGCCGATTTCGGGTTCGGGGTATTGACCTTTGTCACCGGTCTGTGCAATCCATTGTGTCAGAATATCGCGGTGGTGTTGCAAAGCTTCTGCATGGTCTGGGTCATCTACGAGGTTGTTCACTTCATCGGGGTCGGCGTCACAATCGTAAAATTCTTCTGCGATGCGTTCCTCTGCCCAGAAAAATGCCTGCTCTGGCGTCAGTTCGCCCCTGGCGTGCATGGTTCGCATCAGTTCCATATAATCCGATCCATCGCGGTACTGCGCCTGCATAAAAGGGCGATCTGCCATAAAGTTCCGCACATAGCGATACCGCTGGGTACGCACCGTGCGCATGCGATCTATTGTGAAATCACAGCGGTCTTTTGCGGCAATCACGTAGTCGCGTTCGACGAAGCCTGTGCTGACATGGGGTAAGTCAGTATGCTCGCCAAATACATTTTGGCCTTCCATGTAATCGGGTACATCGAGGCCGGCGAGCGCGAGGGAGGTCGGGCCGATGTCAATGCCACTGACGAGATCGGAGCGCACGCTTCCGGGGTTTACGACATTTGTATTGCCCTGCCATGAAATGATCAATGGGACTTTGTGGCCACCTTCGTAAATAAATTGCTTGTGCCGCGGCAATCGCATCCCGTGATCGCTGAATAAAAAAATGATCGTATTTTCGCGCAATCCATCTTCTTCTAATCGCTCCAAAATCCATCCCACCTGTCGGTCTGTGTGCGAGATACAATCGTAGTGCAGGGCAATTTCTCTGCGAATGATTTCGTGATCGGGATAGAACGATGGCACGGGTACCGAGGCGGGATCGATGCCCGATCCTTTGAGCAATCCAATGCTTTTCCCCCCCCGAAGCTGAATTTGTCCAAAGAACGGTTGGCCCTGTGGACAGCCGGACCAGTCGCTGCCATTTTTTGCCCCTTTGAAATCCATGCTCCCATGGTGATTAAATAAAACATCTAACTCAAAGACAAAATTGTAATGCGTTTTGCCCTCGTTAAATGTGTAATATCCGGCGTCTCGAAAATACTCGGGTATTGTCTTTATCCCTTCGGGTAAAAGGGGGTATGAACTGTTGTGGTTGTGCGCGCCAATAGTCGTTTGATACATTCCCGTAATGGTCGCTGAGCGAGAAGGCGAGCATACGCCCGAGGTTTGATATGCTCGATCAAATTTTACGCCCGAAGCGGCGAGCGCGTCTATATTGGGTGTTTGTATGGTATGGTCGCCGTAACAACTCATCCACGGGTTCATATCTTCGAGAAAAAGCCAGAGGATATTCGGACGGGGGGTCGACATTTTTTACTCCTTTTCGCTATGTTATGCTGCGCCGATCACTCGCCCTCCTGTCCACCCACTCGCAGACACTGGCCTGCGCGAATTGCTTGCGCGAAACGCACCCAGGTTGAATCGGAGACGATTGGAATGGGATCGACTTTCAGGGAATCTAAATAGGGCGATAGTGAACGAATGCGATTTTTTGTCAAGGGGTGGGTGGAGGCATAGATCAGACCATCTGGCATATCTCCTGTTATTTTGAGAAGGATTTCAAATGCTTCGACCATTCCTTTTGGATCGATCTTTGCATCCAGAATCATTTTCATGCCCTCGATATCAGCAGAAGACTCGTGGGTTCTCGAAAAACGCAGGGCACCCACCAGGGCCGCCCCGTCAAGCACGTAGTCCAAACCTTCACCACCGCCGGAGATGGCTGCAATAAGCGTGCGCGTGGACATTTCTTGCAAGACAGCCCGGGTGCCGTGTCTTTGCACGACATGTTGCATCTCGTGTGCGATTACACCGGCGATTTGCTCGGCGGATTTTACGCGCTTTAGAAAGCCGGTTGTAATGGCCATATAGCCGCCGGGAAGCGCGTAGGCATTTACGTGGGCGTCATTGACGACGTAAATGCGAAATGTATAGGGCAGGTTTGCCGGCGCGGTCAAACGGCCGACGATTTCATCAAAAACCTCAGTATAAATTGCATCCTGGCAGCGGTCTTCATTGGGTGCGATATATGCGACAACGGATCGGCCAAGTGATTCTTCCCATGCAACGGGCGCAATGTGTGCGATGCCATCGATGAACACGGGCAAAATATAGCCGTAGAGCAGCCACACGATAAACACAATAGAAACGAGAGAAAAACCAACAAGAGGAACTCGATACCGACGAAGCCTGGGATTGTGAAAGCCCGAAGCGGGATCGCGTTCTCGAATGACCTCCAGAATTTGCACATCGTCTATTACCAGTGCTTGCCCAAAGGTATCGCTCTTTTCAAACCGGACCAATTCTCCGCTGTGAAATCCCTCGGTCTGACGAAAATTTCCGTAAGCCCAAATTTCAGATGGGCGATCTGAAAATATCACCTCGAGGCCATTCGCCAAAACTTCTAACTGGACGGTATGGGGCTGTGCTGTTTGCCCATCGTAAAAGTGCGCGTGCCACATGAGTGTATCCCGTGCCATAGCTCTAAAACTCAAATTCGAAATCCAGATAATCGCTCAATCCTTCGCCCGTTGCTCCGGCATCTGAAAAGTCCTGGGCAATACTGGAAAAATTGGGTTGGTCGGACAAAACGAGATAGTCGCACAAAAATCTGTTGTTGCGAACCGCAACCCAAGGCCATGCCAGCCCCAGAGAAATGGCGAGCAAAATAAAATTTTCGATTTTTAGGAAAAGAAGGCGACTACCAACAACGGTTGAGTGAAATGAAATGCCTTCGAATGTCGTGCAAGACCAATAGTAGCGCGTCTTAAGTGCTGAGTACCAATACCAGCACAGACCCAGTGTAAAAGGCGTGAGTAACAAATTTAACACAAAATACCAGAATAGGGCGCGCCCCGTGCCAGCAAATTCAAAACGCCCCGTGCCAAAACGCACGCCATTAGTCAGGAATTGGCGAATCTCCGTTTCAAAATAGGGATAGTATAGCCCCAGGGTGAATATTGTTTTTAACAGTCCGGTATAATAGATTTTAAAAAATATTTTGCCATTGCCCCTGAAGGAGAAACGAATGCCCCGATAGGAAGTTCGGCTGAGCCTGAAACGCAAGGACCCCACAATGGCCAGTGGCAAAAATACAAAAAGCAGAAGCCCGTAAAACGCGAGTGTGGTGATCCACTCATGCGTCATATCTTCCCAGAAAAACGAAGGTATTTCCGAAATCAATACGATTGTGACGATTAAAATAATGGCTTTAATCCAGCCAATGCAGAGTTCGCCGCCAGTGGTGTGGTTTGAGAATCGGCTGTTGTGCAATTCTGTTTGGCTGTGCATATAACGCCGGATTTTTGCCTTGCCCCAAAAATAATACACCCCGAGCGTGAGGAGTGTAAGCAACACATTGATCACAAAAATGCCAAACAAGCTACTCCCATTTCCGTGAAAACGAAGACGGAGAGGATTGTGTTCTTCACTCAGTTCGGGCACTTTGAGCGGTTGTACGGCAATTGTGCGGATGGCGATATAGAGCAGGCCAACGAGCACCATAACTATAAAAAACAAAAAAACAAGTCCGAAAACGACATTGCGCGTTTCCAAATCGGCAAACCAAAAGGGACGAATATCCACGCCACTGACAGTCTCTCCAGGGGCTACGACTATGTCGCGTTCTCCACCCCAGGCATCTGGCACTTGAATCCTGTATTCGCCGGGCAAGACCCTCATTTCGTAAAAACCCTGCGCATTGGTTACCGTACTCGCTTTTACATGCCCTTTGGGTGTTGTGAGAGACACAGCAACAGAATCTATAGCGGTTCCATCCCGATTTTCAACATATCCCGAAACACGCGCCCATTGCGTTGTATCCGGTTCAAATACTACAAGTGATTGATCTGGAATCTGCAACAATAGCTTTCCGTCCAGCAGTTCAAAAATTTCCAGAACGTGATTGCCCGGTAATCCGTCCTTTTCTGTCAACACAAGCCACGATTGCCCGTCAAAGCGAACCAGACCGCTTTGTTCAGGATCTGTAATATCATCATAGTGTACACCAAACCAGAAGGTGCCATCTCGCGCACAAAGTGCTGCCCGCACTTTCCCAAAGGGCATACCGGAATCCGTATTGATCACGCGCCATTTATCACCATCATAAACGGAAATATCACTGCGATTGCCATGCGTACACCAGATGTCGCCATTTTTCCCCACTGCAATTCGATACACTTTCTGATTGCTTAAACCGTCTGTATGATCAAAATTGTGCCATTGCCCGTCTCGGTATTGGCTCACACTTCTGTAAGTCGCGGCCCAGGGATAGCCTTTTTGATCAACGGCCAGGTCGTAAATACGATCATTCCTGAGTCCTGCTTCAGTTGTGTGGTGAAACCAGCGGCCATTGGAATACTCGAAGATGCCGTAGCTGCCTCTTGACCTGCGTCTATACAAAGGCTCGGCACGCATCCAAAATCGCCCTTTGCCATCTACAACTGCCGGGGGACTTACAATCAAATTCCACTTTACTTGCGTTCTCGTTATCTCCCGTATAGTACCGTCGTAACGCGATACAATGAGCGAATCGCTGTGATGTCCAAAAAACCACATGGCACCTGTTGAATCTTGCGATATCACGCTCACACGCCATCCCACGGTTATCTTTGACAATTGACTCTGCTTCAGCACAAAGACATCGCCCTGGTATCCCCACCACATGCTGCCTTCTCGGTCTATGTAGGGCTGTTCACCGGCGTTCAAAAAAGCGGTGCCGGTTAGAAGGCTCCAGCGGCCAGCAGCCGTCGTGTCCTGAGACACTAACGAGACTTCCTGGGCAATGCTGGATGAGATGGATCCCCAAAGGATAAAAAAATAAACTGTCAATTGAGACAATGATTTCAGGTGCATGAAATTTCCGTGTCACAAATTGGAGATTGAGCGATTATTTACAAAGGCCGGTTTAACCCGTCCGATCATTGATCTTGTGTTTAAGCCATTCAGGTGGGCCGTATAGCAGTGGCTTTTCGTTCCAGGTAAATAGCGGTTCCAGGTCCCGCAAAATATCGTCGAGAGCCTCGTGATCGTACGCATCTTGAGTTGGAAAGCGGGTTGTCAAACGGCTGTGCGAGCTTTTGATTACCTGGCGTCGGCGCAGTATTTCGGGATAATTTGTGCCTTTTAATGTCTCGAGCGCAAATAGGGGAGCCATGATGCCATATACCCGTTTTGCCTCTTTCAGATCTCCAGCCTCCAGGGCATTCCACAGGCGCACCACAATATCTGTTATGTGACAGCCGGGCATTTGCCCCGCCACACCGCGCGGATGTTCGAGCAATAAATAGCGGCCACTGGCTCCGCCAAATACGCCCTTCAATTTTGGCCCGGCCTGTTCGATTAAGCCCGTAATCATGTGTGTTGGGGGGAAGACCTCTTCTTTGACGTATTCTATGTGTTCTACTTCGTTGATCAATCGCACCACTGTATCGATTGACAACTCGCTGCCCCGCGTGTGATTTTGTATAAAAATTGGCATATCCACTTCGCGGTCTATCGCCTGGTAATAGCGCACCATCGCATCTTCGTCCTCGATTGGCTCTATATAAGGGGCCATTGCAATGACGGCATCGGCTTCCAATACCTGCGCGTGACGCGCGAACATCACCGCGTGATTACTACTCGCCCCCTGAACGCCGAGAATTACTGGAACGCGCCCGGCGGTGTGTTCTACGACCATCTGCATACCGTGCATGCGTTCCTGGTCGGTCAATACGGGAAAACTACTGGCATTTACGGGCCAGACAATTCCGTGCGCGCCGCAGGTGATACAAAAATCAATCACGCGCTTGAGATCGCCCCAATCGACATCTCCATTTTGTTTAAACGGCGTTGACGGAATGGTAAAGACCCCGCGAAATGTATCAGAACTCATGTCGTCTCCTTTTTTATGCGAACACGATTGCGGAACAATATACTCACAGAGAATAATAAGTTATGAAATCCCATCTCCAAACAAAAAAATCCCGCCATTGCTGTTGTGCAATAGCGGGCGACAATTAAAGCCCCCCGGTGATATATTCAACGGGGGCTTTTTTTTATTGTTTACGAAGGATATAGAGTCGCAATTCGCTTGGCGGTGGAATTTTTTCTCTGGGTCTGTCGCGGTTGCGATCCAGTGTTTCCCAGCGCAAGATGTATTGTTCATCCCGCCTTGTTCCCTTGCCGCGAGCACCGCGCAGATTGACGGTCATGCCCGGATAATCAGATGTCACTTGCTCCAATTCATCGGGTATCTCGTTATCGGGTGGTGGGTATGTCCCGATCACTTGCAGGGTTTGGGGATGCAATTTCCAGATTCCCTGGCCTTCTTTTATATGCCAGTAACTCAGGCTGAGATGCCCATCGGCCTCTGCTTTGACACTGCCCAATCGGATTTCTGCGCCGATAGAGCCTCCGCCCCCAAACTCCCACCGATAAGTCCAATCACTCACCTTGTAAAATACCCACTCGCCGCTTTCCAAACGCGCACAATAGGCTTGTGTATATCCATTTTCGTCGTGTTTGTGATAGCTGATCACGGCGCGCTTCTGGTCGTCAAAGCCCAGGGATTGCGTCATATTGATCAATCCCCCTCCTGGGGGCACGGGATCGACGGTGGCACCGCTTTCTATTGTAATTGGCAAAGTCAGAGCGTCGCCACTACCTGTTTTCCAGGATATGATGTCTGGACTGTAGGCATAAGAAATACTGTGATTGGTCGCACAATCGGGTGTATCGCGCCAGATCCAGACCATGTGATAATTCCCATCCGGCCCTTTTTCGGGCATGCGCGCGTAGGCATTCATGCGGTCCAAACCATCTAATAATGGCGTATCGTGCATACGATGCCATGTTTTTGTCTGGACATCGTACACATTGTAAAAATCGACCCCATTGCCACTACTGCCGTCTCGATATCGAAAAATCAATTCATTATTTGGGCCGCGCATAAACACGGGGTAGGTACAGCGATCCTCATTTTTGCCGACCATAAAGTCTATGCGTTCAAAACTCGTGACATCGAGTGGCCGCGTTGTGCGAAAATAAATCAAGGGATCCACATGCATATTGCCGCACAAATGAATATGGCCATCGTCGTCGATGGCCATGGTCAGTGAATTGTGACTGTCCCATCCGATCTCCGAAGACAGTCGGCCCCGATTTTCCAGCCATATACCTTCGGGGTGTGCAAATGTCCATGTTTCTTCATTTAGCTTTCGCATTCCAACGGTCATTTTGCGTTCGGCATTGTAAAACGCGATAAACTGCACATCGCCGTGGGTCAATAGATCAAATCCGACGGGATGACCTGCCCAGACCGTTGCGACAAATAGCGAACTGTAAACGGAACCCATAATTTGTCCTCTGACTCGTTAAAACAAAGAGCGCGTTTTTTGATCGAAGATGTAATGTTTGGGATTTTCGGACTTGCCATTTTTGATGACTGAGTAGTGGAGATGAGGGGCTGTTGAGCGTCCTGTTCTGCCCATCTCGCCGATTTTTTCACCGCGTTTGATGCGAGTTCCGAGCTTGACATGTGGCTTTCTGTTCAGGTGTCCATACAGAGTTTGCAGGCCATAGCCGTGGTTGATCCTCACATACCATCCCAAACGATTGTTATAATCAATTTTATCTATTTTCCCATCGGCTGCAGCGATAATGGGCGTGCCCCTGCGACCGGGATAATCGATGCCATAGTGAAATTGTCTGCGTCCGGTGAATGGATCGCGACGGATGCCAAAACCCGATGATATTCTCGGATTGTCCATCCGCACGGGGGTAATTGAAGGTATGTGCTGACGCATTTGGATGTCTTTGCCGAGTACTGTCAAAATCGTATCAAAACTGGCTTGCAGAAAGTGTGCCTCTCGCAAGAGTTGATCCATATTGATGCGGTTACCGGCCAGAAGGCCTGAGACGCGGTCTGAAACGGCGTTTTCCCATTCTGGTGGTATGGCTTCGCCGCCCCCCACACCTATTTGACGCACTTCGTCACTCGGTTCTGACAGGTCAACCCATGCGCGCATGATGCGATCTTTTTCCTGCAGCTGATCCATGTTGTGGCGCATGTTTTCCAGTTCTTCTTGAATTAAGGCAAATTCACGTTGAAGTGCAGCGTTTTCCGCCTTGAGTTCGGCGAGTCTTTCCCGCTTTCCCATTGTGGCAACATAGCCGAGTGAGAGCAATAGAAGCAGGCATAATGTACTTATAACACCGATAAATTTCGGTTTTGAGAGATGGTACTCTTTGATATAACCTTCATTGTGGGAGATAAACATTAAAGTCAGATATTTTTTCATACAATACATCCAGATAAAGATGAGAATGACTTGTCTGCGTTTAGAAGTGAGCAATATAAAACTTTTCGGCCATTTTATCAAGCTCTGACTATTCCCCAGTTTTTCAGGAAGGCGAAGGCTTCGTCGCGCACGGCCTGGCGCAAATTGGGAATATCATCGCAGAAAATACGCACCACTTTGGCCTGTGCTTCAAAGTTGTCGAGCAGATAATTTTTGAGCAAAGAGACTTCCGGGTCGTCAAAGCTCAGGGGTTCTGGTTTTTCTACGGGGATATGGGCGTCAAAAAAGACTTTGAGATTTACTTCGGGACTCTTGTCAAATTGGAGAATGTCGAGAAGTATTTCATTGCCGCAAAGGTTGAGATTGAGCTTTGAGGAAAGATGGGTGCAAAAGGCCATTTCGAGTTCTCGTCGCTGGTCGGGCGCATCATAGAGGCGGCGAAATAAATCTATGAGGTTTTTCGCGTATTCATGGGGAAAGAATATGCGGGCAACTTTGAAGAGTTTGCGTCTTTTGAGACGACCAATCAGGCTGGTTCGGTAGGAAATCCCGAGTTCGGTGTGTTCTTTTTCGAGGCGATGAAGCAGGTCAGATTCGGTGGCGCGGTCAAAGTCGTTTTCTGTCAGCGAACAGTTGGGATGCGACAAAAGGTCCTGGATCCCGCGCTTGAACATGGCATTGGCTGAGCGAACTGCGTGGTGCCAATAGACATTGCGATACATCAGATAACTGGTAAAGATGAGTGCTTCAGTCGCAGATACGCCTTTGTAAGTAATGGCCGGGCATTGCGTTGCGTGATGGTATGTAATTGAGGATAGGAGGCGATCTCTGTTCACGCTCTCGCCAAATGGGACACCGCAGTAGCGCGCGTCGCGCAGAAGATAGTCGATTTTGTCGGGGTCGAGCGTGCCACTGAGAATATGGGCAAGGCGCGTATCGCGGTCGGGGATAGTGCGCTGCTGGTAATCGATAACATTTGCAACGCGCTGGGGATCGATGCCCACTTTGAGAAGCGCGGTGTGAACTTCTGTACTCGGATCTTCAATGATGTAGCGCCCCCGCGTTTCATGGTCAATAAAAAACATCTGCATTTCTTCGAGCAGATGCGAAAAGGGATAATGGCCGATGTCGTGCAACAGACTCGCCGCGAGAAGCACGCGGACGTCATCGATATCGATATCTGGAGGAGGCTGGGTTTTGAGTAATTGTTTGAGGAAATGGCCCGCAATGTGAAACACACCCAAAGCGTGTTCAAAACGCGAGTGGCGGGCACCGGGATACACGAGCAAAACGTGCCCGAGTTGCGATATATCGCGAAGGCGTTGAAATTCTTCGGCATCAACGAGAGATAAAAAATCGGGCGGTATGTGGATATAGCCCCAAATAGGATCCCGGATCGCTTTGCCTTCTTCGAGAAAACGTAAATCAATCATGAGAGGATTAGCTTTTATGATTGTCGTTTATTCGCAGTCCGCGCACAAAAATTGTCACGAGATTTTCAATCATGGCGTCATCGCGTTCTGGCGTATCGGTTCCACTTCTCGCAACAAAACGGCTGATGCAGTATTGCAGGAGTGCATAGAAGAAAGAGCGAAGCGATGTAATCGGATCGACCTCACAAAACTGTCCCTGATCGACACCGGTCTGAATGGCCTGGCGAATGGATCGCATGTGGGGATTGCTGTAAATTGCGAAAAATTTTTCTCGGAACTTGTGATCTTCGAGTGCGCTGTACATCATCAGGCGTATGAACGTTGAATCTTTGCGATTGCGAGTGACAAATGTCTGGGCAAAATCGCGCAAGAGGTGTTCGATATTGCGCGGGTCTGGCGGAGGGGTAGTGTCTTGATCCCACTGTTCTGAACGTTTTTCAACCGTGTAGGTGATAATGGCATTGTAGAGGTCTTCTTTGGTCGCAAAGTGCCTGAAGATAATGGCTTCCGAAACGTCTGCTGCACGGGCAATGGCGCGCGTGGTGGTACCGGTAAATCCTTTGGTGGCGAAGAGTGTCATTGCCACTTCGGTAATTTGGGTGCGCCGTTCGGCTTGTGTGAGTCGTTTTCTGGGCATGCGCGGCCCCGTACTTTTGGAGTGAATACTCGGATATTAAAGGAAATATCATCAGGGAAAGAATGGTTGTCAAGTTGAAAAAAAACTTGAATTTGAATCAAAGATGCGGTGTAAAAATCCGCCACTTATTGCGCGGGTCTGAGGCCCTGTGAAGGATCGGCAAAGGATTTGCGGTCGCAGATTGGGCAAGGTCCGGGAAGAGAGACGCTACTTTTGCTTGACACTTTTTGATCAATATGATAATTTTGCTCTCAAATAGGATGTATTTGATATCTGTTCGACCCTTGATAAAATCCTCAAGGGCAGGTCTTTTGCTCCCGTAGCTCAGCTGGATAGAGCAACTGCCTTCTAAGCAGTAGGTCGCAGGTTCGAGCCCTGCCGGGAGTGTTTAGCGTTTCGTGTGGTGGGTGTAGCTCAGTCGGTTAGAGCGCCTGGTTGTGGCCCAGGAGGTCGGGGGTTCAAATCCCCTCACTCACCCCACAGTTTTATAATGTCTTGGGCTTTTAGCTTCTATATACAAGGGGTTAAAAGCCCTGTTTTATTTTAGGATGGATAGATGTTTAATTTTTTTCGACGAAACAAGACAAAATTTAGTCGAGTCGTTGTTCTCGGCCTGGATGGCATGCCACATAGCCTGTTGCAACATCTGATTGCCGAGGGGGTTATGCCCAATTTTCAGCAGTTGATCGTCCAGGGATCACTGATGTCTATGACGTCTGTGATCCCTACGGTATCGTCAACTGCATGGGCATCGATTGCGACGGGTTGCAACCCGGGCAAGCACGGGATTTTTGGGTTTATTGACCGCGTGCCCCAAACTTATGAGATGTTTATCCCCTCTTCGAGAACGTTGCGGGGCAAGACGTGGGTTGATCTGTTTAGCAATATGGGGCAGCGGGTTTTTTCTATGGGTGTGCCAACTACTTTTCCCCCTCGCAAAGTCAATGGCATCTTGATTTCGGGATTTTTAGCACCCGATTTGAAACGGGCGACCTATCCGCCTTCGATCGCGTCTGAACTGGAATCTATGGGGTATTTGATCGATATTGACGCCTGGCAGGCGCGGAAAAACCGCCAGAAATTTCTCGACGAGATCTTCTGGGCACTCAACCGACGTGCAGAGGCTATGTTCAAGTATTATGCCCAGGAATCATGGGATTTATTTGTGGCGCATTTTATGGATACCGACCGGCTACACCACTTTCTCTGGGGCGATGTGGCGCGAGGAGATGTGGCGTACACTGCGTGGTTTAACCGGTTTTACGCGCGCGTAGATGAGATTATTGGGGAACTGGTTTCGCGGTTATACAGCGATACGCTACTCATGATTGTGTCGGATCACGGTTTTTGCACTTTAGAGCGCGAGGTACATTTGAATTTTTGGCTGCAACAGATGGGGTTGTTGTCTTTTGCATCGCCTGAACCAAAGCAGTTGAGAGACCTGGATCCCCGAACGCGGTGTTATTCATTGTTGCCTGGGCGATTTTACGTGAATCTAAAGGGCAGAGAGCGCGAGGGCTGCGTGCAGGCAGGTGCTGAATACGAGCAGGTCCGGCGAGATGTGGCAGATGCGCTGATGGAAATTCGAGATCCCGATGGTGGGACACCAGTCATTGATCGCGTGTTGATGCGCGAAGAGGTGTTTTCTGGTGAAGACCTCGATGCGGCACCCGATCTTATGGCAGTACCTGCGCAGGGATACGATTTAAAGGGCGGTTTTGAAAAGCGCGTTTTGTTTGAATCCAGTCCGGTGAATGGCACGCATACCTTCGATGATGCGCTGTGGTTTACCAATGCGCCTGGTTTGGTATCTGATGACGCGACGGTGATGGATATTTTGCCTACGATGATGGCTTTGTTGGGGCTGGAAAGTCCTGGTGGGGTGGATGGTCGAGTCGTGAGAGGGGCTTTGTGAAACGCTTTGTTTTCTGCTGTGCGGTTATCTTGCTTTGGGCCGATATACACGCGGACGATCACCACATTTTGGACACGAGCAAAGAGGGTATGGAAGCGATTTCTAAAGCTCTGGGGGTAAAATGCAAATATTGCCATCCATCTGAGACTGAGGCAGGTGAGCGCGATTACAAAGCACCATCTCCGTTTAAGAAAACCGCGCTTTATATGAAGCATCATTTTGTGGATGGTCTGGTTACAATAGCGGGGAAATCGATCGATTGTGCTTTTTGCCACACGGGCGCGGCGCGGTTTGTGGTGCGCGATACAAGTGCAGCCAAACCTTCGCGGTTGGCGGGCATGTCGCGCGGAGAAATTGTGGCGATGATGAAAGATATGCAGAAAGCATTGGGTGTGAAGGCATGCGACTATTGCCATGTGAGAAGGCGCGATGGCCGTCTCGATCCCGTCACGCCCACGCCCAAGAAGGTTGTTGCACGTATGATGATGGAGCGGTTTACAGATCGCTTATTGGATATTCAAACGGGCAAGCCCGCAACGTGTCAGACTTGTCATGAGGGGAAAGCGAAGTTTTTAGGAAGGTGAGAAGTGAGACGTAAAAGGTGAGTACAGACTCTTTTACGTCTTGTATCTTGAACTGCTATCGCAGTTGTACCCCGCTCGTGTCTTTGTGTGAGATATATTACGTCTCACCTTTCAAGTTGCCGCAGTTCTTTTTCAAAGTCGCTGAGGTCTTTAAATTGACGGTACACAGAGGCAAAGCGCACGTAGGCAACATCGTCGAGGCGTTTGAGTTCTGTCATGACAAGTTCGCCAATGTGCTGTTTGGCCTCTATTTCGCGTTCGCCTCTGCTTACGAGTTGGTCTTCGATTCGGTCGGCAATTTCCTCGATCTGAGTTGTTGAGATCGGACGTTTGGTGCAGGAGAGCCGGATTTTGCCTATGAGTTTGTTTTTGTCAAAGGTTTCGCGCCGGCCATCGGATTTGATAACGGTGAGGGGAGTGTCTTCGATGTATTCGTAGGTCGTAAATCGACGTTCACACCCCAGGCATTCTCGACGGCGTCGGATGGCTGTGCCTTCTTTGCTCGATCTGGAGTCAACGACTTTGTCTTCGATTACGCCACAATAAGGGCATTTCATAAGATAGAGCTCCTTTCCTATAAATCAACACGATATTGTATGTTGTTCAAATTATAGCCCTAAATATAGGGTACTGTCAAGAGGGGAATTGTAGATATATGTTAAAATCAATGGTGCGTACAAAAAAAGGGACCCATCATTTACTCGATGCGTCCCTTTTTTGATTTTATATGGTGATTTTTTAAAACGCTTTTCCAAATCCTATAGCAAGTGATAGCCCACTGAAATCGCCGGGTGAGCCGAGCGCGTCGGCGAATCGAGCCAGGGTGTAGCGGCCTTCAATGGTGAGGGCGAGATTTTTTTTCGCACCGAAATGGATATTCAGGCCAGAAGCGAGATGGCCGCCCAGGGTCAAGGAGGCACTTGGGAAATCATCGATGGAAAGAGGGACCGTAAGATTGAGGCTGTTCTGTCTATTGCGAACTATTCTGTCTAAACCCAAATTATTCCCGTAGTACCCCAGTCGGTGTGAGCGGTGGTCCAGCCGGATGATGGGGCCAAAACCAAATCCAATATGGGGATTGATACGCGATGTGGGCGCAAAGTGGCGTTGGAGGCCGATGGGTATGGTGATCAGGGTGATTCGCGTTGTGCCCAGGGGCATAAGGTCTCCCAGAATAGCCCTGGCTCTGGACAGGCCGTAAGTGAGAAATTCCGGGCTGGCCATAAAGCGTGTGTGTGGGGATATTTTGTGGTCGTAATTGATGCGAGATCCAAATCCGCCACTGGCTGTTGAAAAGAAAATTCCGATGTGATTGAGCATTTTCATCGGGTCTGGAAGCGGTGTATATACGGGAGATAATCTGACTGGATTGCCAAGAACTGATTGCCCAGGGCTACCGAGGATGCAAGGGGCATAGGGGCCGGATGGGCCTTTGGACACTGTAGAGAGCGAGTCGGTCGGGAGTGAAAGGGTGCCCTCGGGGATGTGGATTTTTATTTTTCCCTTGGAGTTGATGTCAATGACACCATTGGTTATTGAACCCGACAATTGAGTTTTGGCTTTTTGGGGTGTGGGTTCAAAGTTCGGTGTAGATGATGCAGTGACGGGCAAGCAGACGAGAGCGGCGAGCAAAAACAGTCGAATATATGACATGGTAACCTCCTGAAAATGTGTGACCCCGGCTGGGTAATCGTATATGCAAAATTCGTGCCGTAAATTATTTTTGAATAAGAAATGATATAAGTGCCTGTATTTTATAGTATTTTGTATTATGTCGTATTTTGTCAAAAAGAAGGCAGTATGTGTGTTTTTTTCGCACAGGTGTTGTAAAATTGATACAGTATGGGTTTTGGAATATAGAATAGTCGTTATTTACAACTTGACCTGCATAGCAGATTTCTGTATGAATAATTTAATTCCCTAAGCAAAAATCAAAGTTAAGGAGGAAATGATTATGCCAATGATAGCAGTGCCTGCCCATTTTGATGGTGAGCAAATTTGCTTGGATGAGCCATTTGACCTGAAACCAAATGCGAAACTGATTGTTATGATTCTCCCAGGACAAGAATCTGACAATGAGCATGAATCCTGGCTGCATTTATCAAGTCAAAGACTACAAGACGCTTATGGAGAAAACGAACCTGAGTATTCATCAGACTTGCTCAAAGAGGTAAATTCTAATTATGAAGGAAGGTGACGTCATTCTTACACCAGTACCTCAGGCTAATGGAGAACTAAAGGACAGACCTGCAATTTTCCTGAGGGAAATGCCGCGCTATCACGATCTGCTCGTTTGCGGTGTAAGCACGCAGCTACACCAGTATGTCGAAAATTTTGATGAAATTATTTCTCCAACTGATGTGGATTTCAAGTCAAGTGGTCTGAAATCAAAATCCCTAATTCGACTCAGCTTTCTCGCTGTATTACCGCGTCATGGCGTGCTTGGCTCTATCGGTTCCATTTCAGAAGAGCGTCACAAACATCTATTGAGAAAGTTGAGTGAGTATTTAAGACCGGGTTAGACTGTGAGGGGAATGGTGAGCAATATATCGCTGGAATCTGAAAATGAAGCTGTCAAGCGCGCGCTTGAGTCGTCCTATTGCCCCGAGCCGATTAGAGAGGCGCGGCAGGTACAAGACGAGATACTCAGCGAGCGACTTCGGCATGGCCCATACAAAATTGCGGATATCGGGTGTGGCAATGGCTATCACGCCGTGCTATTCGCACCACACTGTCTTTTGTATCACGGCTTTGAAATATCGCCCGCAATGGCTGAAGACGCACGCGCGCTGTGGGAGAAAGAACGCATTGACAACGCACAGATATTTATAGGCGACGCCGCCGAGGCAGTGGTTGAGGAAGCGTTTTACGACCTCGTCTTCTGTCTGTATTTTACCCCGGGCAACATCAGGGATAAATCCGATGATCTCAGCCTGTACAGCGACGCCTATCTCGACCGCAATCCGCGGTTTATCCGGACGATCTCTCGTTTCTATCGCGCTCTGAAAGTCGGCGGTTCCACATTTCTCACCATGTACAAGGATGTGCCGGAAACAGAAGCCGCACAGGTCGATTTCTACGAGCATACAGAACAGCGCGTTGTGACGCCTTTGGGGTCGCGATTTGTGGCGACTGCCGAAGGCTTTTGGTCTGCAAGGTGGACGCAAGACAGTATCGCGTCCAATCTCGGTGCGTGTGGTATTGGAGCCGAGGATATAGCGTTTCACGACCTGAACGACATTGCGTGGTTGGTCGAGGTGGTGAAACATTCTCACTTGAAAAAAGGAGTGTATGCATGACAGGGCGAGAGCTGTACAATAAAGAAATAGCAGGTGAGAAAATTCGGCGCTGGCAACGCGAATCGGGTTTACAGGGCCAGGAAATTGCCAAAATGGTTGGGATTAGTGCGCCCTATTTCAGCGATATTCGAAAGGGCAAGCAGCGCGGGTCAATTCCCGTGTTGGCAAAAATTGCAGATGTGTTGGGCAGAAGTGTCGAAGATTTGTTGACGGATCAAAAAACCGGTCAGGAAATAATACAGGTCGCGGAACTGAGGAAAGCGTTGCAACCGATATTCAAATCAGAAACCGATGATATTATTGAGGGAATTCAACTCTGGCGGAGAGCACCACACAATTTCAAAGCTGCGTTTCGATCCTTGCTCGATGCCTGATGGAGATGAGAGATAGAATAAAAGGGAACCGAAAATATCGGTTCCCTTATTTTTTTGGTAGCCCAACTGATCCACTCACTGAACTTTTTACCGTATGGGACCACTTCCCCATCCATCACATCCGCAGGAATAATAAACCTATTATCGCAATCGGGCATAAAAAGAAAAAACAATTACTTATCCAAAAACTGCACCAACCCAACTATCTCAAAAAAGCCCTGTACTATCACGAACTGCTTGAAAAGGGCTATGTTCAATCTCAAACCGCACTTGCAAAACAGGTGGGAATTTCGAGAACGAAAACCCGCTTGATTCTACAGTTGCTCAAACTGGATGAGAAAATCAAAGATTTTATTCTCAATCTGGATGACTCAGACCCAAAACTGGATTCCCTATCTGTCTATCGGTTACAGCCGTTACTCCAGCTTCAAAGTAAGGAGAGACAAAGAAGGAAATTTTGGCAAATGATCGAGGAGCAATATCCAGGACAAAGTGCCTGCTATGCGCAGGTCGCGCTATCAAGACTTGATAGCTAAACAAAACGGCCTGCGATACCGTCGTTCTCTAATAAAATATCAAGCGGTGAATTGGCTTCTGTGCTTATCGCGGCCGAAATGCGCCGGTTCCGTCATTCTCCCAGATGAAGATTCTACCGATATCATCATCAGCCACGATATCCACATGCCCGTCGCTATTGCAATCGCACATGCGGATCCAGGTGATCCAATCGGCATTGATGTCTTCGTTTTTGAAAAGTAACTGTGCCGTCTTATCCTCGAAGCGGCGCACGCCGACCTGCTCAACCAGCTGGAGGTAGTATCCTTGATAAAAACGGTGGTTTTCATCGCCACTTCCTGTTCGATTGATCACGATATCTTTGTCACCATCCCCATCTGTGTCGCTTACATCAATGTCGGGAACAACACCGTGACCGACGACACCTGGCAGACTCGTCGCTTTGGTTGTGCTGAATACACCGGTGCTATCACCCCACAGGATCTGAGTTGGGAAAATCCCTCCTTCGGGGTTGTACTCGTGACCTCCAACCAACAGGTCCAGAAAGTCGTCGCCATCAACATCAACCAACTCAGCCGTAAATAGCGCCTTATGGGCGAGGCCTTCGGTCCGATCTGTATCCATTGTAAATGAGCCACTGCCATCATTGATGAGAAAAAACGGTGCCTGGTTGGAGTTTAAGTGGGTGACGAATACATCGATATCCCCATCGGCATCAATATCGCCTGATGCGCCGCCGTGTTGAAATCCAATAAAGGTGTCCAACCCGCTGCCAAGCACGTATCCGTTTGCCGATGAAAGAATCACATACGACGCCTCTCCAGGAAATGGTGGTTGGTCATAGCCATGGCACAACACAAAAACGTCCATTCGGCCATCTCCGTTGAAATCCCCCGGGAGGGCCTTTCGCGGTGCTAACCGACGCGGTGGATTCCCATTAAAGAAATTGGCGTCAAGGGAGAAACACCCTGCGCCATCGTTGAGATACAACTCCGCGGGAAATGTATTGTGCTGCCAACCATCACTCGGTGCATAAAAGATATCGATGTGACCGTCTTCATTAAAATCGGCATACGCCACGGCAGCAAAACCTCCGCGTTGGCCTTCCGGCCTTATTCCCTCGTGATCAACGTACAGGTAATTGGATTGTAAAGTGTGAGAACTCCCCGCATCTACGGAAAGATTTTTTGGAAGGATTGGAACACATGGCCCACGATACGCACTTTTGTCAAATCTGCTGTAAAGGGCTGGCAGGTGTGTGGTGAGCGATTCGGCACTTAACGGGTTGTTTGCCACAAAAACCCTGTCTTCACCGCCTATGCCCGTATTTGCCACAAGGGGGGAAATATCCGAAATTGTGTTATCGCTGAGATTCAGGTATGTCAGATTTGTCAAGTTAGAAAGCGCAGAGATATCCGAGATGCTATTGCTGCCAAGATCCAGAGATTCCAGATTAATCAGGTTCGCCAGGGCGGATATATCTGTTATTGCGTTGGTGGTAAGTCCCAACCTGGTCAGATTTGTCAAATTAGATAGCGCAGAGAGGTCTGTGATGCCGGTGTAGTCAAGATTCAGTTCCCTTAAATTTGTCAGGTTAGATAGGGCGGATATATCCGAGATGCTCATGCCGCTAATATCCAACCAATCCAAATTTGTCAGGTTTGCCAGCGCAGAGAGATCTGTTATTGCATTGTCGCCAACCGACAGCCAACTCAAGTTGGTCAGGTTCGCCAGGGCGGATATATCCGAGATGTTATTGCCACCAAGATTCAGGTGTCCCACATTTTGAAGGTTGGCCAGCGTGGATATATCTGTTATTGCGTTTCCAAAAAGAATCAGCTCTCTCAGTTTAGTCAGATCACATAACGCGGAAAGGTCGCTTATTGGGTTGCCAGTAAGCCACAGGTATGTCAGATTGGTAGCAAACTGCAACCCGGTCAAATCGCTGATATTCGCATCCTGGGCCTCAAGGTGCGTCAGGGTTGCCATCTCTACCCGTGTGATGGCCTCATCGCGCGCCTTGCCAAGACTGTCTGCAATCACTGCACGCAGGTTGGCATCGGGTATATTCACATCATTCTCATCACCACCCTCAAGAGACGCTTTACCGAAGTCGTTGACGAAGCTCAGAAAATCTGAAAAGTCAATCGCGCCATTGCCATCCAGATCGAATCGGTCTTCATACCTCTCATCACCTTGTTTTGAGCCAAATTTGCCGACAAAAAGCAAGAAGTCTGGAAAATCCACAGCGCCATTCCCGTCAAAGTCGGGGAGCGGTCTGGATTGTGAGGTGTGCGCCAGAGGCAGCCATAAACAAATTGCAATGACCACAAGCAGGATACACAAACGCTTCATAATGCACCTTTCTTTCCGTTGTTGAAAAGACACACCTATCGCGCCCAAAATATATTTTCCGGCGCGATAAGCAAGCATATTTGACCTGTTCCAAACACGGGATTGATCTCGCGCTGGATCTTTCTGACGCGCTCCCAAAGGTATAGGGGTATCCGCATCCCCGCTCGAGCAGGTTGTTCTCAATTTGCTGTCAAATGCTCGGGACACAGTAGATGAGCGCGCTGAGATGGAGGGGGCTATGATAAGCGGATCCAGATCCGAACGCGTGCTGAGAACGATGCGGTTGTTATCGAGGTAGAGGATAATGGGGTTGGGATGGATGAGGCGACCCGGCAACGTCTTTTTGAGCCTTTTTTTACGACAAAAGATGCCGACCAAGGCACGGGTTTGGGATTGTCGATTATTTATGCTATTGTTCGCAATCACGATGGACAGATCACTGTCGAGAGCGAACAGGGGGAGGGCACGACGTTTAAGGTGATGTTGCCAGTGGTGGAGAAAAGCTATCCGCAGATGAACGCAGATGGACGCGGATTAAAGGCGGATTAGGATTTGCAGAGTCTGCACAGGAGAGGTCTATCCTGTGATGAAAAGGCAAACTGCATTGGCCACAGGCTTGAACCCAAGCCTTAAATACTCCACCAAAACAGGGTAACTCCAACGGGAAACCGATTGCGAACAAAATGAGCGCGTGTTTTAATCATCTGCAATCATCCAGCAGTGTCCGGAGGCCTATCCTCGGGTCGTTTATCATTCTCCTGGCAATCTCGTAACCCAGTTCACGGTATGCTTCAAACTGTTCTTCATCGAAAAACTGATCGGTAATGCTCTGGTCGGGAAAATCAGGGTTTGCGCCTTTGTAGCCTTTGAGCCGTATGCCAAGGCCCTTAATCATTGTTGTTTTGAGCAGGATCAGCGTACCCTTGGTCCCATCCGGGTAGATAATTTTGCCTTTGATATAGCCTCGTTCCGCAAACTTGATACCGACGGGATAAGCGTCGGTGTTCGGATCTCGGTCAATGACCTTTTGGGGGTCTGGATCGCGGGGAATGATGCGTTCCAGATAGTTGTTTTTGTCAAATTTGATTTTTGCCCCGAAGTCAGTGTCGATCCGGCGCACCAGAACTTGCAAATCTGAAAAACTAAACGCGGGGTCAGCACTGCCGTCGCAACAGATGATTAGCTTTACTTTGCGGCGCACCAACTCATATACACCAAGGTTTTCGAAATGACCGCCGTCACTAATTTGGAGCAACTTCTGGTGTTCTTTATAGCCGCGCGGACTCAGTTCGTGGTAGGCGGCGCGAAAGTGATTCCCGACCTTTTGGGACCTGGATTTGTCAGGGTTGGGATGTGGGACCCAATAACCGAGGCGTACGTTCAGCAAGGCCATCAGCAGGGACAACAAAGGTTTTCGTGTAGGGCTTGATCCCTCGGCACCTGTGTTCGGATTGGCGGCAGCTCCAGATATGGCTACTGCTGTTGCCAGAGTGAGGGGGTCTTTCTGCATATAACAGGCGGTTTTTCTCCAACCCGTCGCTGTGCTACCGCAATACTTTGGCGAAAGAAGAAAGGCATCGCCACCCCTCACCCGCCGTCTGGAATCGTCCGAATTAACCAGAATCACATTGGTATTCACCAGATGATAAGGCGCGTGCTTATTCCACATGTCACTCAGTTCCGCCTTGTCGGCCTTTATTGCGGCAGCGGGTTTTCCGTCCGTATTAGGGCAGGGCATGAAAGCTTCCATGAGACGGTCCCGATAGTAGCGGTGGATCGAGATATAATTGAGATTCACATACCAGCCCGTCAAAAACGACAAGGCTACACATCCCCATAACATCCACTTTCCAGCGATGTCAGTCTTAAAGTACAATACGGCAAGCTCATACGACACCAACGCCAGTCCATAGAGAAACAGGATGGACGCAAGCGGCGCGAGAATATTGAGGGAGATCTTTCCCTTTCCGTTGTGACCCGACCGATAAAAAGACCATAAACCGCTAACGATGCCGAGAAAGAGTGACGCAATGCCGCCGATTCCATTTGCGTTGGGGTTTTTCAACCATCCCGCCACCGCCGGAAGGGATCCCACTATGAGTAGCCCCAGACCTATCCACAGTACCCACCGGATCCACTTTTCAAAATTTCGTCGGCACAGATATGGGTCTTTGAGAATTTTAAGCAGGAATTTCCGAGTGAACAGAGAATAAAGAATGCTGACAAGTAGGAACAAGAACCCCAGTAGGACAGCGAGATAAATCAGTAAATCAAGTTCATCCTTATTGTATGTTTGGCAAAACTCCTTGACGGTATTACATATATCATCCCAACTAAATAATTCCTTGGTGGTATTACATATATCATCCCAGCATGCTTGGCAAAACTCCTTAAGGACATTGCATATACTATCCCAACTGACGCGTGATGCACGTATGAGCGTGACCATAAGCAAGACCACCAGCGGTAGCCACACCAAAAGGTTGAGAAGAATGCCCCGGAGAATCACGGCGATTAGCGATGTTGTCGTGATCCCGTTGCCGGATATGAGGTATTTGCCGTGTAATCGCAGATGTTTGAGAATATTGGACTCGTTCTTGCGTCGTCGTTCTTCTCTCGGATCTTTAACGCCGTACGGGAAATTTGCACTGGTGTTCCAGGGATCTTCGTCTTTCCTTAGTTTTCTAACTTTGTTACTGAGGAGCCATGTCAAAGCACCTCCGATGTATCCGCCTCCGGAAACCGTCGAGAGATAATCTACATGTTTGAGGCAACCCTCTTTGGCGAGTCTTTGCATAACCCCCAGTGAGAAAGTCGCTGACCGGATTCCTCCCCCGGAAAGTGCCAGACCAACGAGATTTTTTTTGAGTTTCGGTTCTTCGGCTTTTTGTTCATCAGACTTGGCTTCAGCCTGCGTCTCATCCGAGGACTCGCAACGAACAGCTTCCCGCCTCTTGCGTATGACTTCAAGTTCTTCATTCAGGATGTCCTTTGGAATCTTGAATGACTTACACTTGGGAGGACATACATACGATTCACTGTGATTGACTGCCATTGGAACCTCCGATGTCTTACTGTTCCTTGCATTTTTGTCTTGAATTATGGGGTATTACGTTATATGCTTATTTTCCGCATTAACAGTAGAGGCATACTTCACCCGTCAAAGCTAAAGTATGCCTCTGACCGTTGCCCTGCTGGAGTCCACCATTGAGAACTTCAACATATCTTTCTCACGAGTGCGAATCTGTTCGCCAGCGACCGTCTCTTCGCATTCGCTGTCCCAAACTTTAGCACACGGACTCCGGCTGGACGCATTACTTTCCGAAGTTCGGTTTCGGCGAGTGAGGTAAAGAGCAGGCATTGCCGAAGCTTTGACTTCCGAATCGCCTGCATCAACCGCTCCCGGTCTTTCCTATGGATCCGCCGCGGCAACCCGGGTGAACACCAGGTACCGCGCTCTCATTCTGATTACATAAATACGCCTGATTTGCTCACCACTGACACGCTCCCCGATCTAACTCATTTCTTCCTACCTCTCCACCTTCACGATATACTATGGACCAGCAGGTCAAATTATCGGACATGTCAAAACCCAATACTAACCACCTGCCTTCTCTTTTGCCGTCTATATATTCACCTTTATCTTTGTACCCGGAAGCGTGATGATCAACCCAAAGCCCATGCTTCTTGCCGTTCACATAGGGGCCTTCCTCTCCACCTCCATTCGCGTAACGTGTGGCCCAATGCCCGTGCCGCTTGCCATCCACATAGGGGCCTTCCGCTGTCCTTCTCTCGTCACGTTCGACCCATTTGCCGTGCATTATGCCTTTCTGAAGGACTCCCGTAGATGTTGACGCTGATTTTATCGGCTCGTATTCTTTCGTGTTCGGATTGTACTGGCTTGTCCCCCAATTCTCCCATGTGATTGTCCCTTCCCCCTGGGCCACATTACCCGAACACCTGCCAGACCAGGTTACAGTCTCGTCCTCTTGAAGATAAGGGTTCCAGACATAGCATTCAGGACGGTCAGCCAATGCCATCCAGCAACTCGAACCTAAAGGCTTTCCAGTACACGTTTCCTCGGTACTGATCGGTATTCCTTCAGCCTCGATCAACAACGCCAGTGCTTCCTTGTAAAACTCTCCCCCTCTCCCTGTTGCCGATAGATACCTTGTCACCGACTCAAGCGCGATCCGGGTAGAATCTGCTGCCAAAGCCACCTGTGCATACTTGAAATGAAATTCGACCGGCAATGTGAGATTATGCTCTTTTTGTAGCGCGATAACCTTTTCCATCACTTTGAAGGCTTCCGCATAGTCTTTTTTCTCAAGTAACTGTTCTGCCTGAAGCAAATGTTTGTCCACCATGATCTCTGGCGGTAGTTGGGCAGATGCAACCGCGAAGAATCCCAATAAGGCCGGAATGAAAAAGGCAATAAGCATTTGTCGCATGATGTCTCCTGTCATTAGCTACCCCTGCTATCGCGGTGCGCCTTCTTTTATATCATGTAGCCGACCGTCAATATATGAAAAGCGTGTATTTAAGGTCTTGTTTACAGAGTGAAAGTACCTGTCTATACACTCATCTAACGAGTCAATTTGGAATTTTAGGCTGCCTATCCCGCCTTGTTGGGACAACAAAATTTTCTTTATAGAATCCTGTTGTGCCAACAACTTCAGGGTAGTCGCATCCAGACTCTCAACCTTCGCCGAGATGCCCTGATTAACTTCTATAATTTTTTGTGTGTTATTAGCTACAGTCTGGTTGATATAGGCCAGCCCAGCTATAATGAGGGCTACTATTGCCATTACATTACGGAGCAAAAAGGCCAAAGTCTTAAAGATACCCTTGCCGATTTTTACTATTATAGGCCACATTGGTTTCGCCTCCCTGTAAAATCTGATTCCCACATAACGTGCCTTCCTTTCGTTGGTGATTCTGTTATTTGCAGTACGGACACCGGCTATCTAAACCATCTTTTTTCAAAACCGCACAGTTCTGTTGCAGGCTCGCACGCAATTTACTTATGGCATCGCTACTTTGCGCTCTCTTGAGCGCGCAGTAGTCATTGAAAGCGGCCATGCAGTAAAATCGAGAGTGGTCATTATCCGCAAAATCACCCTGGTACTTTTCCCCGCACACATTCTCGATATTTTGAAGTGCCTGTTGCATCGGATCTTGCGCTTGTCCACCCTGGGTTTGCGAAGGTGTCGCAGCCGAGTTGGTATTCCCACTCCCACCAGTTTGATCCGTTAACACACCTTCCATGAACTGGCGTGCGGCTTCTGTGACTGCCTCCTGATCTGCAGCGTCTTTGCCAGCATACATAATCGCCGCACCGCCTAAAAGTGCGGCGGCTGCCTTACCGAAACCGTCTCCTTCCTGTGATTTTCCCGCCATTTTTGTCTGACTGCCTCCGGCAGCGCGCAGAACCCTGACAACGTCCGGATTCTCGTTGTCCTCCAACGCCAGGTCCAGAGGCGTAAATCCCTTCTTATTTTGCACATTCAGGTCGGCTCCGGCACTGATTAGGGTTTTGATGACATCCGGATTCTCGTTGTTCGCAGCAGCATAATGCAAGGGCGTCCATTTGTTTTTATCCGTCGCCTTCAGGTCGGCCCCAACATTGAGCAGAAATTTGATGACGTCTGGATTGTTGTACCCGGCCGCATTATGCAGAGGCGTTTCGCCATCCATAAATCCCTTTGCTCTATTCTTCAAGTCAGCCCCAGCATCAAGCAGGATCTTGAGAATATCTGGATTGCCAGCGTTTACCGCCGCCAGATGTAAGGGCGTGCCATGTAGGGACTGCCTATTCGGGTCGGCTCCGGCATCAAGCAGGACCTTGAGGACATTCGGATTCTTGTTGGTTCTGGCTGCCATATGCAGGGGTGTCCACATAAAGTAGATATCCCTAGCCATGAAGGTTTTATCCGTCGCCTTCAGGTCCGCTCCGGCATTGAGTAAGGTTTTGACGACATCCGGATTCTTGTTGTACGCTGCCGCATAATGCAAGGGCCTGAAGTTTTCATCAGTCCGTTTCTTCAGGTCGGCTCCTAATTCAATCAAGATCTTGACGACATCTGGATTCTCGTTGTACGCTGCCGCATAATGCAGAGGCGTCCATTTATTTTTATCCGTCGCCTTCAGATCTGCCCCAACATCGAGCAGTAATTTGATGACGTCTGGATTGTTGTTCCTGGCTGCCATATGCAGGGGTGTCTGTTTATCTCCGCTCTGCATCTTAGGGTCAGCACCCACTTTGATCAGATACGCTACAACGGACGGATTCTTGTTCTGCAGAGCCGCATAATGCAGGGGTGTCCGTTTACCATTGTCCCTTGCTTCCTTGTCGGCTCCGGCATTGAGCAGGAACTCGACAACGGCCTGATTCTCGTTGTACTGGGCTGCCAGATGCAGGGGTGTCCGTTTATCTTCGTCCTGCGCCTTAGGGTCAGCACCCGCCTTGAGCAGAAACTCTACAACAGACGGATTCTTATTCAGAGTCGCATAATGTAGGAGCGTCCTTTTATTATGATCCCGGGCTTTGGGATCGGCTTCAGCCTCAATCAAGACCTTGACGATGTCCAGATTCTCGTTGTTCGCAGCCGCTACATGCAGAGGCGTCCGTTTATCTTCGTCCTGTGCCTCCTTGTCGGCACCAGCATCGATCAGTGCCTTAATAGCGGACGGATTCTCATTGTACCCGGCCGCCAGATGCAGGGGCGTCCAGTTATCTTCTTCCCGCGCATTGGGATCGGCACCAGCATTGAGCAGGACCTTGAGGATGTCTGGATTCTCGGTATTTTTCGCCGCTTGATGTAAGGGCGTAGCACCCGCATCATTCTGCGCCTTCAGGTCAATCCCTGTGTCAAGACAGGCGGTCACCTGCTCTAGTGTCGCTATCTTGAAATATTCTTCCGTATCCCACCCCTTGCAACTCACCGCCATCTGCATCTTGTTCATCAACTCCAGAGCTTCAAGATAGTGTTGTCCTTCGCGCCCTGATACCGTTAGATACTTCACAACGGATTCGAGTGCCTGATCGGACAAATCTACGGCGTCCGCCGCTTTCGCGTATCTGAAATGAAACTCATCCGGCAGAACCAACTCGTGCTGCTCCTGAAGGGTGCGAATATTTTGTATCACGATCCGAGCGTGATCAAGGTCCCCATCGCGAATGCTCTGCTCCGCTTGCAGAAGGTAGGCGTCCGCTATGATGTTCGGCGATATTTGGGACGCGACAACACCCTCTGAAGACCTATCCTGTACCTTATTCATCAACGTCAGGGCTTCGACATAGTGCTGGCCTTCGCGTCCTGATGCCACCAGATATTTCAAGACAGATTCGATTACTTGGTCGGACAAATCTACGGCGTCCGCCGCTTTCGCGTATCTGAAATGAAACTCATTCTGCAGATCCAGTTCGTGCTCTTTCTGAAGGCGAAGGATATTTTGTATTGCGACTTGTGCTCGGTGGAGGTCTCCATTGCGAATAGCCTGTTCCGCTTGCAATAGATAGGCATCCGCCCTGATCTCTGGCGGCAGTTGGGCAGACGCAACTGTGAAGAAGCCCAGTAAACATAGGATGAAAATACTTCTGATCATTCTTTGCATGATTTGTCTCCTATCATTAATTGACGTTACGCCAATGCCCAGGTACGGCGTGGCAAAAACGCACACGTCCAGGCGTTAGGGTAAAACACGCCACCTTTTTTCGTAGGCGTCAATTATCACCGTTAGTGCCAGGTCCATTTCACCTGTCTCAAACTGAGCACCACGAGATTCCTCGTGGATGTACCGCCAGCGGATGTTCACGTCACTGTGCGAACGCAGAACATCACGAAGAGGATGCATCTTTGCTCCCAACATTTCTTGTTCGAGCGGGCTCAAGTTTTGCATCCTCAGTGCGTCTGCCCGCACCGAGTCTGGGCTCAGTTTCCGCATCCTTGCTTCCAGCATCTCTTGCGTGTCCTGTTCCAGGCTCTGGAACAATTTCAGCAAGTCATGAGTACGTTCAGGAGCCTTTTGTCGTTCTCGACACTGCCAGGCCTTCAGCGCGATCTCTGTCGCGAGCGACAATAGATTGGGAACCGCCAAAAACCTGCCCATGAAGAGTAATTGGTCCTCTGTACCTCTATCCCATTTGCCCCACCCGTCCGATGGGGAAGGTTTGGGCTTGTTCTTTTCCAATTCCATCACCACACGCTGCAACGCCTTCGCGTTCCTGATCATTGCATCCGCGTCCCAGCGTTCTCCATGATTCTGTTTGCCAGCCATTAAAGTGTCCTCAGTATTCGTGGGATAGTAGAGACAATGAAGGTACATTGAGAATCGAATTTATCAAGCCCGATTTTGCATATCATTCGCGCAGCGGCAATTTCACAGGCGTAGAGAAATCGACGTAGGTGTGGCGCGTCTATATATTGTATTTCTTCGGCCAACGCATTCTACAATATCTTGTATGCGGTGTGCCGGTATCTTGGAAAACTAAAAGAAAGCCTGTCGATCGGTAATGATCAACGGGCTTTTGTATTGTCTTCGAGGCGAATAGTTGTTTGTTGTCACTGAGCACGGAATATCGAGCAATTGCTTCATTCTTTTTGGAACAAAGAATAAGGCCGATAGTGGGATTGTCGCCTTTGACTTTGGAGAGATTCGCTCCGCAGTGCGGAGCGTTTTGAAAAGGTTCGGTAAAATTGTCGCATGTTGCGTAGGGCCTGGATGGAATATCCCCGACCAAATTCTTGTGTGAGGAGATCAGAAAGGCCGCGCAATACCGCCCTCCCGTATTCAGCACGCACCTGACCGGCCTGTTCATGTTCCACAATTAGATAACCGATTTGCCAATATGCCCGAACCACTGACCGCACGATAAGCCGAATGTCGCGCCGCGTTCTCCAGAACAGCTCGAAAAGTCTTTGCTGATCTGCTTGTGCGTACACGCAGACAGGAATGGGGTGCCAGTTCCTGAACGGGCAATTCCAAAAGTAGATAGTCTCGGAAGACGCCAGTCCAAGAACAATCAAGGAAATGAAAGATAGCTTACCCAACCCATTGTGCAATCACTGAGTTTTTGCTTTTTACAGAAAGTCTATGGCTCTATCCACGCAGTTCGGATGTTTGCGTGACCAAAGTTTGATAGACTTGTTAATTTCTGATTGATTGTTGATCGATATCCCTGCCTTTTTTGGTGTTATTAGCTCTATTTCTCCGGGTTGACCTGGTTGCTGCCAAGTTTTTACTTGTGCAACCAGAGGGCAGTGTGCGATCCGATTAGCCAAGTACTCCGCGACTAGGTGTGTCACTTTCTGCTGCTTCTCAATGCTATCATCTAGGCTCAATCGCAATAACCCGGCAGTTTCATCGTCTGATACTGAAAGCAAAGATTCACCATTCTTGACACGCGAATTTTCGCAAGGGTCTGTCCGGAAGGTATACCAGGTTATTCCCATATCCGACATTGCTTTCTTATCCTTCAAATCTGAATGTTGGCGATGATAGATCGCATATGCTTTTTGACGCCTTGGCCGAACTGCCATCGGATGCCCACGAAGATCAAAAACTGGGCTGCTCTGAACAAGCTTCTTCATATCGAATACTGCAAACGCACCCTTGGCGACATCTCCTGCTTCTAGGCGAGCGAAGAAAGCCGCAGTATGAATTGAATCGCTTGCATCAATCAGGTCTGTGGGAAATCCATAATGTTGCATCAATCCTTTGGGGAAAATGTCGATCTTATATTTGGCAAGTTGCTTCTTAAAATAGTTATCCGTGTCTTTTTCGATAGGTTTTAGTTCTGCCTCGGTAACACCGCAGAAATGCCCGCGACGGACTCTTTCCATACGTGACAAACATTCGCAGAACCAACCAACTTCACCACGAAAGAGATAAGACGGTATTGGGCCTTCAGACTCTTCGCCCGTAGCCATATCCTTTACAAGGCCTTGAATAGATTTCTGCTGATGTTTCTGCTGAACAAAAGTAAGACATTGATCAAGCGTTTCAAAAGTGCGAGAAGACCAGACGGGTGTATTTTGAGTGGTCATAACATATCCTTCTATTTAAGGGTGTAAACTCGTTTTGAAGCCGCGATTCTGTGGTTAGACAAAACGAGATGAGCAGATTGGACTTCAGTAGTTGATCATTTTCCGCTACCTTACAGGGCATCTGTATGGACATTGTGAAAGATCTGCTTGCGATAAATGAAGATCTGCTTGCGATCACCAGACCAGCTTCGGTTAAAGTAGAAGTAGCCGGTTATCCTGCAAAGTCACCCTGGAGATACCCTTTAGCGGCAGCCGCAACGCGGTCGACATCTCCTTTTTTAACCCGACTAATTCATGAACTGTAATCGTTGGGGTTGTTTGTCAGGCGGCATCGGTTCCAAGCATCAAAATTAGGGTGCCTTCTATCTTGTCTGCCGTCATAGGCGTCTTCATAGAGTTCAAGCAGCCCAAATCGTCCCCTGACTGGCTCTGCCAGTGTCAAAAGTACAGACCGGTCCCTTGCCAGTCCTGTCTGTGGATAAGTCCGTGTATTTGTAAAGTCAGCAAGTGATGGGACAGACCCCTATTCCTGCCCCGTTGATGGGTTATGGCACCGCCTTTGCCAGATTGCACAGGATTTTATCAAAAAGGTGTGGCAATGGAAATGACATAGGCAGATGGAAGGTGATCTTTGTTTTCAACTCACAGACGCGTCCGGCGACTTTAAGGAAGCGATTTTGGAGGGTATTGACCTGTGCGTTTATCCACGTTGTGCCTTGTAATCCGATGTGCGCTAAGGTGTGCAACAAGACATAGGCAGCCGAATGGAGGAAGAGGCGGAACTGATTGGCTCCAAAAGCGTGACAGGATGTGCGGTCTGAGTGGAGAAAGGTTTTGTGATTTTTAATGAAGTTTTCCATCTGTCCGCGAGCACAATAGACATTTTGGTAGATAAAGGAGGCCCTTGAACTTTCAAGGTTGGTCACGACAAAGCGTGTGTTTTGGCCTCGGGTGGTGATTTCAGCTTTGCATAAGATGCGTCTGGCACAGGCCCAAGTCTGGGCTTGGTAATAAAATGAGGTAAAAAGTCGCACGGGCTTGCCGGTTTGTGCATAAAGGCTTTTGGTCTGATCCATCAGGGGCTTTGAAAGGGCTAAGAGTCGGGTATTGGCACTTTGTCCGAGGATAAAAAAGAGGTCCTTTGTCGCACAAAAGTCCTGGACTTCTGGACTTGAGAAGTGGGCATCGCCTCGCAAAAAGAGTGCCACCTTTGGCCAAGCCTGACGAATATAAGCGACTAACCGCTTGAGAATGGTGACAATCTGTTTGCCATCAGGACGCACACCCGGACGTAAAATCGTCGTGATTAGCTTGCCCGATTGCCCTTCATAAATATGCAAAGGCTGGTAGCAGTAGGCACCCAAATACCCATTGAATAAGGACAACTGCTGCGTCCCATAAACCCTATCCTGCGTATCATCAATATCTAAGATGATCGACGAAGGCGGCTTTTTATACGAAGCAATAAAACAATCGACAAAGGCACGAGCAACGCGATACAAATCGCTTCTGCTCATCTGATTCTCAAACCGACTCATCGTGGGTTGACTGGCCAAGTTCTCACCACTTATGGGCAAGCGATCACAGGCAACCTTGAAGCCGGGATCGCTGCGTAAGGCATTGCAATCATTGGCATCTTCATACCCACAGGCAATTTGAAACACGCGCTGTTTGATCAACTCTGCCGTGCTATGCGCCACATAACTTTGATGCCGATGGTCTTTAATCGCGCGACTCAAACGTGATAAAATACCCGTTTTGGCCTCCACTTCTCGAAGCAATAAGGCTCCGCTATCGCTGGTGAGGATGCCCCCATCAAAGGCGAGGTTGAGACGTTTGCCGAAAATGCTTGCCAAAGGAACCTTGCAATGATTATCTTGTGTGTTCACGGTAGTTTCTCCCAAGTTCATTGTTCAATGGTTATGAGTGTAACCTAATATAATACAATGGCTTGAATAGGGAAACTACCTTTTTTATGAATTTTTCGGGTTAAGAAGGGCAAACGGTTCCGCTACATCGATCGCGTCGTTTGGCACGGTTAGCCAATACCGCACTGTATCAGCGTCGCCAAATATCTGGGTAATACGATCAAATCCTTCGGGAGGCTGTTCGTGTTCGTTGAACTGCCCAGCCTCTTCCATATCCTGAGTACGTTCATCGAGCTTTTCATCCGCTCTCCGGGGTTCTCAGTTCCTATCTCCTATCTCTTCATTCTCGATCCTCCTGGGCTTGAGTGGGTATTCTAAGAACATGCTGAAACATGGGCGCAGCAACGCTTGATCCAGAGCATGGACGGCTTTCCTTGTCCACAAACGCTTCTGCAAAGGCTAATCCGTCCACAGCCTACGGCCGTTCATGGGTCTCTGTCCAGGTGGTTACGGCCAGTTCACGAACGACCCATTGCCCGTGCTTATCGCCGTCCACATAAGGGCTTTTCCAGACCCGCCTCAGTTTCGGATATTTTAATATCGTTTAGCCCATTGAAGACAATCTTGTTTTCGTGATTCTCATTCGGCGGAGTCTTGGCAATCAGGCCATAGCCCTGCTGGACATCCACCATTGAGAACTTCAACATGCCTTTCTCACGAGTGCGAAACGGTTCGCCAGCGACCGTCTTTTCGCATTCCCTGTCCCAAAGCTTCAACGCACGGATCTTGGTCCGGCCGCCTTACTTTCCGAGTATCTACCTTCCGAAGTTCGGTTTCGGCGAGCAGGCGTTCTCGCGGCTTTGACCTCCGAATCGCCTGCATCAATCGCTCCAGGTCTTTTCTATGGATCGGCCGCGGCAAACCTGGTGAACACCAGGCACCACAGCACTGTTGATCTATTTCAAATCACATCATTGGTGCTCTCTGGCTGGTTGCATAAATACACCTGATTCGTTCACCATTACTATTCGAGACATCTTTTTTTATTTACCTTTTTCTTTTTTATTTCTTGTACGTCGTCGGACCAGTAGAAGGACCAGCATTTCTCCTCATCATAATCATACCATAAAAATGGGGATCGTCTATATCCGTATTTATATTCAACTTTTAATATGTCTCCGTTCGGATGGCGATAGACCCATTGGCCGTGTTTCTCTGGCCACAGACTTTCCACATAAGAGCCTTCTCCTACAAAACGCTCGACATAAGAGCCCTCTCCTAGAAAACGCTTCTCAATATCATCAAAACGCTTGTCAATATTATCAGTGATCCTGGCGACCCAGTGTCCGTGCCTCTGGCCGTCTACATAAGAGCCTTTTGAGACTACAGTCCCGCTCGAGTCACGTCCGACCCAGTGTCCGTGCCACTTGCCGTTCACACAGGGGACTTCAGATACAACCCCGTCCGGGTAACGATAGACCCAGTGTCCGTGCGCCTTGCCGTTCACATAGGAACCTTCTCCCACCGTGTCCTTGTCCTGGTCGAGGTGCCAAACAGTCCTCTCGATCCATTGTCCGTGTCTCTTGCCGTTCACATAAGCACCTCCCCATACGGCCCCGTCCGAGTTACGATAGATTAGGTGGCCGTTGCCGTTCTCATCAGGGCTTTCCACCTCTACGGACCAGTCTGGGCGCATATAGCCTCCCCAAGCGTCGAGTTCCTCGCCGTCTAAATCAAGCCCTTCAACTACACTCAAATCGTCGGATTTTACGTACCCGTGACTCCGCACCCAGTAACCGTGTCTCTTGCCGTTTACATAGGAAATTCTTGAGAAATACTCGTCGCCGTCAGATCGTTCAAACGTGACCCATTGTCCGTGTTTCTTGCCCTTCACATAGGAGCCTTCCTCGCTTCCGTCCGAGTAAGATGCGACCCATTGGCCGTGCTTCTTGCCTTTCTGGAAGGACCCTGTATTTTTTACACTGTTTTTTATCGGTTCGTCTGGGGCTCCGGCCCAACGCCAAATATAATCCTGTGTGAGTGTCCCTTTACCATCGGGCAAGTGACCTGAACACTTGCCTGCCCATATCGCGGTCTCGTCTTCTTTGAGGTCGTCGTTCCAGAAGTAGCATTCAGGATGGTTGGTCAACTCCATCCAACAACTCGAACCTACCGGCAATCCCTCACATGTTCCCTCAGTTTTGATGACCTCATTGTAGAAATCCTCCTCAGACAGGACCTCATGCCCTTCTGCCTTGAGCAACAACGCCAGTGCCTCCTTGTAGAACTGTCCCTCTTTCCCTGTTGCCGATAGATACTTGTTCACCGACTCAAGCGCAATTCGGGTGGAATCTACTGACAAGGCCACCTGTGCATACTTGAAGTGAAAATCGTCTGATAATGTGAGATTGTGCTCTTTTTGCAGCGCTATGATCTGTTCCATCACATTGAAGGCACCCGTATAGTCTTTTGCGGCATATAACTGTTCTGCATGAATCAGATGTTTATCTGCCATAATCTTTAGCGGCAGTTGGGCAGATGCCGCCGCGAAAAATCCCAACAAAACTACAATGAAAAAACTCCTGAATACTACTCTCATGGTGTCTCTCCTTGTATCAATCAATCCGTCCTAAAAGGGCATGCTGGCAGGGGCAGGCTATGGTTTGAGCCGCCACGCGCAGCACAAGATTAGTAATCCAGTCGTTTTGGTCATCTGCTCAATCATCGCGCCCTATCACTGTTCTCCCTGAAAATGGCCGTTTACATAGGTTCTTGTTCTCGTGGTCCCGTCCGAATAACGTACGATCCATTGTCCGTGTTTCTTGCCATCCACATAAGAGCCTTCCGATTGTCCGTTACCGAAAGGTTCCACCCATTGTCCGTGTTTCTTGCCATCCACATAAGAGCCGCCTCCTTCTCGCCCGTCCCGCTGACGCTCGATCCATTGTCCGTGCCTTTTTCCGTTCACATAAGGACCTTCCTCTTCGTGCGGATAATATGGTTCCCCATAATGAAAGAACCAGTGACCATGCCGACGGCCGTTCATATAAGAACCTTCCCAATTTCCATACGGGTGAGACCCAGCCCAATGGCCGTGCCGCTTGCCGTTCTGGAGGAATCCCTTTGATTCTTCTTTTCCTGGTAGCCAGGAGTCTCTCTGGTAATAATAATTATAATTCCAGATGAGTGTTCCCTTACCCTGGGCAAAGCCACCAGAACACTCGCCAGACCAGGTCACGGTCTCGTCCTTCAGGGGATCGTAAGTCCGGGTCTCGTGATTCATAAGATGGGAATTCCAGACATAGCATTCAGGCTGGTTGGTCAACGCCATCCAACAACTCGAGCCTACAGGCTTTCCATCACATGTATTCTCAGGAGTGACCTTAAGCCCCTCAAGTGCCTCCTCAATCTTGATCAACAACGCCAGTGCCTCCTTGTAAAACTCGCCTTCCCTCCCTACTGACAGATACTTGCTCACCGCCTCAAGCGCGGTCTGCATCGAGCCTGTTGAAAAGGCAACCTGGGCATACTTGAAGTGGAACTCGTCCAGTAATGTGATATTGTGCTCTTTTTGAAGCGCGATGATCTTGTCCATCATGTTGAGCGCAGCCACATAGTCTTTTTTTTCAAGTAGCTGTTCTGCCTGAATCAGATATTTGTCCGCCAGAGTCTCCGGTGGTAGTTGGGCGGATGCAACCGTGAAGAACCCCAACAGGATTATAACAAAACTCCTGATCACTCCATGCATGACGTCTCACCTTTCATTAAAAGCAACCACCGATAAGCACAATGCCTACGAATGGTTGCTATTTCCATACACACAAGGAAGCACCGTTGGCCATCTTCTTCTACATTGAAGGATGGTATAATCCGCATCGCAGGCATTCTTCCATCGCCTATCATGCGCCGATAGCTTACGAAGCATGTGCCGTAATGATTCTATACGGCAAGCTGCATCAATCACAGGCTTGAAACCCAAGCTCTAAATACTCCACCAAAGCGGGTCAAGTCCACAGTTGACATAAGATGCTTCGGTGGAACCTTCTACACTATACACTAAAGCGGGGTAACTCCAGTTATCAAAAAATAAAGAACAGCGACGGGCGCCGGGTCACTCATTCTCCTGCTGGCGCCCGTCTTGTCCCAACCCTATACCTGATAATACCTGCTTGGGAGAGTGGGTTGGGGCTTATATCATCTTAGAATTTTCCTTCCGACGGTTTGTCATCCGTTCGCGCGTCCTATCCCGAGCAATTCGAGCCACTGGCATCTGTAATGCCCTGAAGCCACGCCTGAAAGGCAGCATCAAGCGGCGCACATAGCCCTGTGTTATTAAAGTAAAATTGCGTCAGCTTCGTCAGCCCACTCAGGCTTTGAGGTAACGCCCCCATCAAGGATGTGTTATCCTGGAGCCACAGAACCTCAAGATTGGACAAGTTGCCCAATGCTGTTGGAATCTGACCTTCCAACTGATTGATGCCAAGATACAGTTGCGTAAGGTTAGAAAGATTGCCCAATTCTGTTGGAATCGCACCACTCAACTGATTGATGCCAAGATACAGTTGCGTAAGGTTAGAAAGATTGCCCAATTCTGTTGGAATCGCACCACTCAACTGATTGTTGTGAAGACTCAGTAGTGTAAGGTTAGATAGGTTGCCCAATTCTGTTGGAATCGCACCACTCAACTGATTGCTGCGAAGACTCAGTAGTGTAAGGTTAGATAGGTTGCCCAATTCTGTTGGTATCTCACCACTCAACTGATTATCGCCGAGATCCAGGACCGTGAGATTGGACAGATTGTCCAATTCTGTTGGAATTTCACCACCCAACTGATTGCCCCAAAGATGCAGTAGTGTAAGATTGGGAAGAGTGAACAATTCGGAGGGAATTGCAGTCAGTTGATTACCGCCCAGATAGAGCCAACCGAGTGAGGCCAGATCATCAAAGAGACCATCGGGCAGGCTACTAAGTTGATTCCCTTGCAGACTGAGCGTTGCCAGACCAGTCAGACCAGAAAAATCCCCAGCCTTCAATTCTGTGAGGCTTGCGCCAGCCAAATTGAGAGAATTTATCGCAGCCAAATGCTCCGCTGTCACATCGCCGCAAGCACTTACAGGTACTAATGCTACAATCCCGTCGCGCACAGCACCCGTGCGGTCACATACCGACAACCCTACTGTACAATTCGAGCCATTGGTTTCTGCAATGCCCTGAAGCCACATCTGAAAGGCAGCATCAAGCGGCGCGCATAACCCTGTGTTATTAAAGTAAAATTGCGTCAGCTTTGTCAGCCCGGTCAGGCTTTGGGGAAGCGCACCTGTCAAGGATGCGTTATCCTCGAGCCTCAGAATCTCAAGATTAGAGAGTTTACCTAATTCTGCTGGAATCCTACCACTCAACTGATTGCTGTGAAGAGCCAGTATTGTAAGGTTAGAGAGTTTACCCAATTCTCCTGGAATCTCACCACTCAACTGACTAAGGTTAAGACCCAGTACTGTAAGGTTAGACAGATTGCCCAATTCTTTTGGAATCTCACCACTCAACTGATTGTCGCCGAGGTCCAGTTCAGTGAGCTTGGACAGATTGCCCAATTCTTTTGGAATCTCACCACCCAACTGATTACTATAAAGCCTCAGTACTGTAAGATTAGACAGGTTGCCCAATTCTTTTGGAATCTCACCACCCAACTGATTACTGTGAAGAGCCAGTAGCGTAAGGTTAGATAGGTTGCCCAATTCTTTTGGAATCTCACCACTCAACCGATTGTCACCGAGGTTCAGGTAAGTGAGATTAGAAAGGCTGAACAATTCGGAAGGGATTGACGTCAGTCGATTCTCTTCCAGATAGAGCCTGCTAAGCGCGGTCAGGTCATCAAAGAGACCATCGGGCAAGCTACTGAGTCGATTCTCTTGCAGGCTGAGCTTTGTCAGACCTGTCAGACCAGATAAATCCCCAGCCTTCAGTGCTGTGAGCCTTGCGCCAGCAAGACTGAGAGAATCTATTACAGACAGATGCGCCGCTGTCACATCGCCGCAAGTGCTTACAGGCACTAATGCCACAATCGAGTCGCGCACGGCACCCGTACGGTCACACACCGACAACCTCACTGTCTGTGACGGCACTTCTTTGCCAAACGAATCGACAAATATCAAAAAGTCTGGTATCCCAATCACACCATTGCCGTCCAGATCATACTTGGCTTGATATGTCCCATCGCCTTGACGGGATCCGAACTTCTCCACAAACTCCAAAAAGTCAGGAATACCTACGATACCATCTCCATCAAAGTCCGCAGAAGGTGTCGTATTAGCAGAGACATACCCCACACATACCAGTGCCGCAAGAGCGATAACATTCATAAACACCCAGGTTTTTTTTATATTCCACACTCCTTCAATAAATGTTACCCAAAATTGGTCAATTCCATCTGACGAGACTTGAACATTAGTTTACATGCAAAAAGTGTGCCAATGTGATCGTTGTTCCAGGCCATTATATCTATAAAGGGTTGTTTTTAAAAAGAAAAATAGCCAATCTGACTATATCATATCGTCGCAGAATAGTCGGATTGGCTCTTACACAAGACTTTATAAAGTCTTAAAAGACGTATTATGGTCTCAATAGTCCCGAGATTATTACACCCTTCATATTTTTCTTTGCACGCGTGAGATACAATATTATGTTTCTTTTGCAAGTGTGAGATTCAATTTTTGAATCCACTTTTTACCCATATCACAAGGTTCTTTCTATGATCAAATCGCTTGACCGCACGGGCACCTGGCGGACTTATTCTATGGCCGACGGCCTGGCCGGGGTGCGCATTGAACACATTGCCGAGGATAACGAGGGTTATCTCTGGTTCGCCATATGGGACAATGGGGTCAGCCGCTTTGATGGGGACGAGTTCCAGAATTTTACGCGACGGGATGGTCTTGTTAGTGACCGCGTTTATTTTGTTTTTCAGGACAGTCAAAATCGGTTGTGGTTCGGTACATTAGATGGTGTCTGCTGGTATGATGGGACAGATTTCCACCATTTGGAGGACGAGGGGATCGCAGGCCGCGCAGTGCAGTTCATTTACGAAGACCGTGAAGGGCGTATATGGTGTGGTGGTCACCGCACTCTGGGATATTACGACGGCATTGTGTTCCACGACCTGATCCCACTCTATCTTCAGCACTACGAGGAGCCTCCTTCTCCTTCCTGGCCCAACCAGTGTCGGGGCATTACTCAGGATCCTGAAGGTCACCTGTGGTTTGGTTTTGACTATCTCATCCGCTTTGATGGCGTATCCTTTCACCGATATGATGAGAAAGAGGGTTTTCCTCCACGCTCGACGAGCTATGCTGTTGGTCGGGACCATACCGGCAAGGTGTGGTTTGGTCAGCGCAGACAAGAGAGCAAACTCTGGTGCTATACCGACGGCAACTTCCAGGCTGTTCAGATAGATTTTGGTGGTCCATTGCGCAAAATTCAGTGTGATCGAGAAGGTCGGATGTGGTTTAGCACTTCAATGGAAGTGCTCTATCAGGATGGTGATGGATTCAGCAGGTTTACCCAGGCAGATGGCCTGCCCCATCTCGCAATCAAAGCCGTGTTCCAAGATCGCAATCATCAGTATTGGTTCGCCACCTGGGGTGGCGTCGGTCTTTACGATGCACATAGTACCAGTGTTTTCGAAATCAAGGGGCCCAATGGGGAGTTATCAAAAATGCGGGATATCTCGCAGATCGTGCAAGACCGGCGAGGTGATATATGGGTCGGGTATGCCGATCCTTTTCTCAACCATCTGACGTACAGCCTTTTTCGCTTCAATGGCGAGGAATTTGCCTTTGTAGGCACAGAGGATAACCTGGATATCAACAACTGTTTTTCTATCTACGAGGACCAGGACGAGCATCTGTGGTTCGGCGGCGGCAATGGCTTATTCTGCTACGATGGGAAGAAGCTAAAAAAAATAGAATCAGTCGCGGATTTAAGCGAAGGGGGAGTTTGTGCAATCACCCAGGACTCACAAGGGCGATTCGTTTTGGGATATTGGGAAAATGGCATAAAAAAAAGAAGAGACCTTTTTGCCAGTCCATTAAAACTCATTTACCAGCATGGCGAGGCGTTCCAAACCATTTTTGTGGAGCAGGAGGAGAAAGAGCCTTTCAACCGCATTAGCACTGTGATTGTTGGGCGCAACGGCGAGGTATGGTTCCATCTGGCCTACCATAAGGCATCTTACACCTACAAGGGCTTCGCGCGCTGGCATCCCGAAGATGGGCTCCAATTTTATGGGATTGAAGACGGGCTGATCGACGACAGGGTCACAGATCTTATAGAAGACCGCCATGGAAACCTGTGGATCGCTACTCTGAGTGGTCTTTGTTGCTTTGATGGCAGTACCTTCCAGACCTTCACGACGGAAGACGGTTTGCCGAGCAGTCGCATCCGTTGCTTGCTCGAAGATCGGCAAGGGCACCTCTGGATTGGCACAGACGGGGGCCTGGCTCACTACGATAGTCAGGTTTTCCAGACCATCAACTCATCGCATATAGGACCGGTTTGTCGGATACTCGAAGATCGTGATGGAGCCTTCTGGTTTGGTACAGTCCAAAATTCTCTGGTGCGCTATCGGCAACAAAAGATCCCACCCCGGATTCGCCTGCTTCAGGTGATCGCTGATCAAGAATATGAGAATCCGGAGGAAGCCATCGTAGCTACGGCAGGACAGCAGGTGATTTTCGAGTACAAGGGCCTGAGTTTTTCCACCCATCCCAGCGACATGCTCTACATCTATCGCCTGAATGGCTATGATGCCGATTGGCAGCCTGCAACCCGAAGGATGCGGGCCTTTTACCGGGACTTGTTGCCGGGAGAATACACCTTTCAGGTCAAGGCGATAGATCGCGACCTCAATTATTCGGAAATGGCACAGGTGCAAATCTCGGTAGCGCCTGACCCGCGTATCGAAGCATTGACGGACGTAATTAACCGTCGAGAAAGCCAGAAGTTTATCGGTCACAGCGCGGCTCTGCGCCAATTTCAAATCAATCTTGAAAAAATTGCATCTACCAATATGACCGTGCTAATTATAGGCGAGACAGGTGTGGGTAAGGGCCTGGCTGCTCGGACACTACACGCGCTGAGTGCCTATAGCGATGGGCCTTTTATCGAGGTTAGTTGCGGCGCATTGCCCGGAGCGTTGATCGATAGTGAACTGTTTGGTCACGAGAGAGGGGCTTTTACCGGCGCAGTTTTCCACAGGCTGGGCAGGGTGGAACTGGCGGAGGGTGGTACGCTCTTTTTAGATGAGATCGGCGATATGGCTGTGGAAACGCAGGTCAAGCTGTTGCGCTTGCTGGAAGAGGGCACGTTTGAGCGAATTGGAAGCAGTGAGACGCTGACGGCAAAGACGCGGATTGTGGCAGCGACGAATCGCAACCTTGAGGAGATGGTCAGTGCAGGTGATTTTCGGGAGGATCTGTATTACCGCCTCAATGCCTTTCCGATGTATCTGCCGCCCCTGCGCGAGCGCAAGGAGGATATACTTGAGTTGGCCGAGTTTTTCAAGGATCGCATGGCAGGGCATATAGGCAAGCAAATTGCCCCCTTGACGGCAGAAATTATCGAGGTGTTGCAAAGCTACGATTGGCCTGGGAATGTGCGGGAATTGGAGCATACCATACAGCGGGCAGTGGTTTTGTGTCCTGATTCTCAAATCAGAAAGGGGAATCTGGGACTGTATGGTTCTCGAATCAAAGATACAGGTCCTGAGAGGCAGACCTTATCGGCTCCTCATGACCGCGAATTCGTGCCTTTGGATGAATTTGAACGCCGCTACATCCTCGACGCGCTCGAAGCCACGAACTATCTGATAAAGGGACCCAGGGGCGCGGCGAAGCTGCTAAGCGTACCGCCTTCTACGCTGTATGGGAAAATGAAAAGACTGGGCATCAAACTAAACCATCGCTGATAAACTGCTATCGTAATTATACCCCTCTGCTCACCTCGAGTACAAATAAAAGCCCGTCGATCACTATCGATTGACGGGCTTTCTTATTTTTTTCCTTGCCCGTGCGCTCAAGTGGCCTGGTCATAGAAAGAACCTAAGGATGTACTATACTCTCGGGACCATTGAGACTATAGTACGTCTTTTAAGACCATATAAGGTCTTGCAAAAGAGCCAATCCGACTATTCTGCGACGATATAATATAGTCAGATTAGCTCTTTTTCTTTATGTAAAACAACTCTTTACGCCCCTTCACGAATAAAATTTCTGGAAAAACGCTCACATTGGCACGCTTTTTGCGTTAATAAAATTAAGTCTAAGTCCCGTTAGGGCGATGAACGGTATGAAGTACAAGACCTTCACTGGGGCTATGGCTATCTCCGACGACTGCGCCGCGTATAGGCACAGCGATTTGGTTGGTGCGTGGTGTAATTGGCCGGAGTGGGCAATTAGAGACCGTGACGCTGGCTGCTCGCGTCGAATTACAACCTGGCTCTGTGACACCTTCTTCGGACTTTGATGGGGATGGTGTGGTTGGTATTCCCGACTTTTTGTTATTTGTAAATCAGTTCGGATCAAGCCAGGGCGATGGGACATATCAAGCGAAGTATGATCTGGATAGCAATGGTGTGATTGGGATTCCGGATTTTCTGATCTTTATCGATAACTTCGGCAAAGAGGTGCCGACCACTAGCGGCGGTGGTGGCGGTGGCAGTGGTAGTCCGGACCTGATTGTTGAATCGCCTTCGGTAAGTGATGACACCTTGACGCCAGGACAATCCTTTACCCTGCGGGCAACGGTCCGCAACCAGGGCAATGGTCAGTCTGAGGCTACGACCTTGCGCTATTATCGCTCGACCGACGCGACAATTACGATCAACGACACGTCAGCAGGTGACGACGCGGTGGGGAGTATATCGGCTTCTGACACCAGTTCTGAGTCAATCAGCTTGAAAGCACCAAATACTGCTGGTTTCTATTACTACGGTGCTTGTGTGGAAAGCGTGAGTGGAGAGAGCAATACACAAAATAACTGTTCCTCAGGGGTCCGCGTTACTGTTGAAGGTGGGAATACGTTTGACGACACCGTTGCTCAAATACAAACCCTTAAGGCTGAACTTGAACAGATTGAGCAAGAGATCGCTGAAAAGCGAGAAAATCACCGACTTAGCGGCCCCAAAGATCAGTTTGAATCCGATGAACAATATGCGGCTCGTTTAAACCAATTGGATTCCATAGAGGCAAAGGCTCGTCGGGAGCTTCGAGAACGCTACGGATTTAAGGATAAGCAAGCCCAAATCGGGCAATTGTATCGCAGAGTTTTTCGAACGAACGACATTACAGTGACACTGGATACATACAATGCCAATGAGGAATACTTCCCCGTTACTTTTGAGGTAACCCTCAACGGAGAAAGCCAGAGTTATAACAGAAGGCTGGAGATCAATAGAGATGATGCCCGTAGTCTTTTCAACAATTGGGATAGGGTTACTAAGACAGGTTATCTCTCAATAGATCCGGGATATCGCCAGGCATTGGCAATGGTGAAGTTAAAGAACCCAATTGGGCAGCAGGAATTTACGATTGAGTTTGTTACTGATGAGATATACTCTCTTGGTAGTCGCAATGATGTAGTTGCTTTCAGTCCAGATGGTAAATACGTCGTAGCAAGAAATGCTCATATAGAAATGGCCGCTTGGAGGGTGAGTAACAGGTAGGTAGTTTGGGATTTATCACCTTCCGGACTTGTTTATTATTATTATCAATACTTCGGACAGTTTTTATGATCTAAAGGATTGACAAAAAAGTGCCGTTCACTCAGATTAGATGTCAAAGATGTTCCAAATCACTGACAACCCAAACGAGTGAGACGGCACAATGGCAATCGCAGAAAAGATACTCAATCGGCTCAACATTTCCAAGCCCCAAAAAAAGTTTCTCATGACCCTATTTACGACCATACTGATTGCACGGGGTAAAATCAATTTTCGTAACCTGTCACGGTATTCCCACCTTTGCGAACGCACATACACCCGTCAGTTTGACAAGCCCTTTCGATTTATGGATTTCAACCGCGCCATCATCAATGAAAGCATAGACCAAGACCAAGACCAAGACCAAGCACCTGCACGTATCCTGGTCTTAGATGCGTCCTTTGTGCCCAAGTCAGGCAAAAAGACCTATGGCCTGGATCACTTTTGGAATGGCTGCCAGTCGCGTCGAGAAAAGGGCTTAGAAATCTTGGGAATTGCGCTTTTGGATGTGGACAAAAACACGGGTTTTACCCTCTCCGTTGCTCAAACCGCACCTAAAGCGGACACCAAGAAGGCGCAAAAAACGACTGTCACAAAGGCGAATAAGAACACCGAAACAGACGATGAAACCCGAATAGATCAGTATTTAGCGGATAGCGTCCATATATTTCTGTAAAATTGAAAAAGTCACCGTAGCTCCGAGAAAAATCTTAAAATAGGGGTGACACGTATTCTAACCCCAACTTGGAGGCTACGATGACTTACCCCAAAGATATTAAAATTGCCGCGCCAGAGCAATGAACTGATCTGGACTGCGACCAGTTGTACATCGTTTCGCACTTTTGAATGATCCTGATTTTCTCAATCAGATCGTGACCCGCTACCTGCAGCAGTTTCTCGAAGCCGAGATCGCCACATTTTTACAAGCAGAACCCTATCAAAGAACCGAAGATCGTACAGGATACCGTAACGGATATAAACCTCGGATTGTCAAAACGCGCGTTGGCCGTATCGAACTGAGCGTCCCTCAAGATCGGGAAGGGCGATTCCACAGTGGGTTATTTGCACGCTTTCAACGCAGTGAAAAAGCACTCATTCTTGCCCTTCAAGAGGCGTATCTGCAAGGTGTCTCCACACGCAAAGTATCCAAGATCACAGAACAGTTGTGTGGTACCTCCTTTTCAAAGTCTCAGGTCTCTGACTTGTGTCAAGAAATAGATGCAGACATAAAAGCCTGGCGCGAGCGACCCCTTGAACAGGCATACCCTTATCTGATCATTGATGCGACCTATCTCTACATCCGATCTGCTGGGCAGGTCGTCTCTGAAGGCGTCTTAATCGTCAGTGGGATCGCAGGGAGTGGACCCCGAAGACGTGCTGATGTGGTCCAGATCTTCCCTAACGAGCAAGCATGTGAACGCCTGATCGGGGCCTTGTGTATGGAGTGGTCTGACGAGTGGATATCAGGCAGACGATATCTGGACATGACGTACTTAAAATAAAATCTCTGACCCCTATCACGGGGCTACCTTTTTACAGAATTTTCGACCCTAAAAACGTTTGATAATGAAACGGTCAAGCCCACTTTATAAGGAGTTAAATATGTTTTCAAGAATTTTTACTTTTTGTATTCTTTTCGTATTAGGGGTTTCTGTGTTTGTTCATAGTCAGGATGACCAGGATAATGAGCAAACGGTTGAGGAAAATAAATCGGCTGATTTTGATGGCAATGGTATAGTAGGGATAGAGGATTTTTTTGCTTTTTCTAATGTTTATCCGAGTTCTGAAGGTGACGATAAGTATGATGCGAAGTTTGATTTGAATAGTGATGGTAAGATTGACAATGAGGATTTTATGATGTTGTATAATTATTTTGGAGATAATATTGATAATGAGGAAGATTTTTCTTTTTGTGGTCGTACTTCGGAGATAGAGACGGAGGTATTGCGTATTTTGGGTGGTGACAAGGCGTGCGGTGATGTTACGTTAAATGATTTAAATAGTTTTCGAGATACATTAGATTTGCGTAATTTGGGTATAATTTCGTTGCGTCGGGGTGATTTTGTTGGATTTGATAGTGTTCGGGTATTGCGTTTAGAGGATAATGGTTTGGAGCATATAGATATTTATTCTTTTGGTGGGTTGAGTAGTGTGAAGAAGCTATTTTTGAACAGGAACAATATATCGGTATTGGCGGATAGTATATTTTACAGTTTAGATAGTTTGCGGGCGGTACATTTGCAGAATAATCCGGGAGAGGAGTTTCCTATTCGTTTTAATTTGCGTCGGTTGGACAGTGTTAATGAGTCTATTGCTCACCCTTCAGAGATTGAGGTAAGTATTCCGTTTCCTGCTACTCATGATTTGGATATTGGTTTAGTTTTCAGGAATGCGAATCATGGTACTGTTCGTAAGGTATTGATACCGCGAGGTAGTTATCGTGGCACGATAGAGTTTGATGATTTTGATACGGAGGAGCCGGAGTGGGGATATGGTGTTAAGGGTAGTGAGGGTCCGTATGCGGTATTTATTCGTACACTTAACGGTCGTTCTAATTCGGATGAGAATTATGTTTATGACGGTACATTTTATGTTCATCGTGAGATAGTAGATAGTCAGTTAGAGGAACATGGTAAGGGTTATTACGGTGTGATAGCGAGTAGTGATACGTTGTGTTTTTATGGTGAGCATTGTGGTTTTTTAAATCCTAACTCTTTATATTCAGGTAGAGGTTCTTCTAATACTCCTCGTTCCTCTAATACTCCTCGTTCCTCTAATACTCCTCGTTCATCAGATGTCAATACAGGTAGAAGTTCTGTTAAAGTTGTTACTTCTACCAATACTACTCCTCCTGACAATCCAGGAGGTTCTGACTTTGATAATACTTTTGATATAAAGTTAGTATTTGTTGACAAGTCCGATTTTCCTGATTCTACCTTAATACGTGGGCGTGTAAACAACTTCTGGGAGCGGGTTTTCTCAAGAGGAGTTCCTGGTCATACCTTACAGAGGTCTAAGATACGTTATTCTGGTAAGACGATAACTATCTTGCCAGAGGATCGAGAGGTTGACGATTTGTTAGTATATGTCGTTTCTGAAATGGAATCAAATGTTGGAGGTTCTGCTTTAGGTTATGAGTGGCGAGACAGTGGACCAACCGCTGTTGGTGTAATAAGTATTGCATCAAAATCACTTGTTGATCAGTTTTGGGTAGCCAAACATGAAATAGGTCATGTTTTAGGTATTGGTGATACCGGTCACAATGGTCATCCGATTTGGAACCGTTATGTTGAGGATATTGTAGGTTACTACGGAGATAATCACAAAGGGCTTTGGGATGCTAATACTCAATACTTGTCTGAGGATAAAGTATCTCATGGTATAGCTATACATAAACCATTAGATCCAGGTAGTCTTCCTTCATCTGGCGATGAGCCTGCTATTGACGGCCATAGTAGGAACCGTTGGAAGATAGAGGCAAAAGATTTATACTTTGACAGGATATTTGTTGGTCCTGCTAGCAAAGAAGTGTTTAATTCTTATATTAACGGTTATTCTGGATCTAATCGTTCTTCAGATCACTATTGGATGCTCTACGTATCATGGAGATACTCGCCAGGAGATTCTTATATTGGAGATCGAGATATCACTACTCAGTCTAGTCTTAGTAGTGATAATTATCTTGTAAGAGGTAATTGGGTAGACGCTTCAGGAATACCTCTTCATCGTAATGGCACTCATCTAGGTGTTCCTCGTGATATAATGTCTATGAGAGGAACCTGGAATAGAGAATATGATACTAGGCTTGATAGTAACCCTACGCAGAAGTTTTACCTGTCTGCAGATATTGTTACAGAGTTTTCTAAGGCTATCTTAAAGGATTTAGGATATCCTGTTAAGTGATGTTGGAGTTACCCCGCTTTGGATGCTGTTGCCGAAATTGTCAAGAGTCGTATTTTGTCTATTGACTTAATATCAATACTTCGGACAGTTTTGAGTAAAAAAAGAATAGACAAAAAAGTGCCGTTCACGCAGATTGGATGTCAAAGATATTCCAGATCACTGACAACCCAAACGAGTGAGACGGCACCATGGCAATCGCAGAAAAGATACTCAATCGGCTCAACATTTCCAAGCCCCAAAAAAAGTTTCTCATGACCCTATTTACGACCATACTGATTGCACGGGGTAAAATCAATTTTCGCAACCTGTCACGGTATTCTCACCTTTGCGAACGCACATACACCCGTCAGTTTGACAAGCCCTTTCGATTTATGGATTTCAACCGTGCCATCATCAATGAAAGCAGAGACCAAGACCAAGCACATGGGCGTATTCTGGTCTTAGATGCCTCCTTTGTGCCCAAGTCAGGCAAAAAGACCTATGGCCTGGATCACTTTTGGAATGGCTGCCAGTCACGTCGAGAAAAAGGCTTAGAAGCTGTTTTAAAATCCCTCGCTTAAGCGAGTCTGTTGATTAAGAGGTAAATCATAACGATGTGAATAAAGGCTTCACTACTGTCGGTCAAGTCTTCATAATCCTTTGATAGTCGGCGAAAATTAAATAATTAGGCAAAGGTGCGCTCGACGACCCACCGGCGTTTGACGAGTTGAAAGCCTTTGCCTTTTGGGGTGACAACCTCAAGATCAATCTTATGCGTCTGCTTCTTAGCAGCGACCCATTTCTTGAGGTCTTCACCTCGATAGCCGCCATCGACCCATAGCTTGCGTAAGCGTGTCTCTCCCGTGTCAAAATACTGATTGAGCACCTGCTTTAAGCCATCACGGTCTTGGAGATCAGCAGGCGAGACATAGGTGCTGATGACGAGTCCGAGGGTATCAACGAGAAGATGGCGTTTGCGTCCATTGACCTTTTTTCCAGCATCATAACCTTTTGATTTTCCTTGTGTTGCTGTCTTGACACTTTGGCTGTCAATGCAGCCTGCTGATGCGGTAGGCGCTCGTCCCTGCCGTTTTCTTTCTCGCCGCGTGAGTGCCTGTTGCACCTGCTCAAAGATGCCTTGCTCGCGCCAACGATTGAAATAGCCATACACGGTCTGCCAGCAGCCGAAGGTATGGGGTAGCATGCGCCATTGGCTGCCGGTCTTCGTCAGATACAGGATGCCATTGAACACTTGGCGCAAATTGGCAGGAGGGCGTCCAGGGCCGCCTTTTCGCCATTTGCGTTTGGGCAGCAAGGGGAGAAGCAGTTGCCATTGCGCTTGGGTGACATTTGTCGGATATTCTCTTTGCGTATTCATCTTTGTCCTTTCGTTTCAGGGTGATTTGCATAACCTGAATTTGGACAGATGAATACGCTTTTTCAACCCTTTTCTTCACTCACAATAGTTTTAAAACAGCTTCTTAGTGAATGCACAGGAAAATTATCACAGAAACCTCAAAGATATTGATAAGAAGCTGGGTGTCTTGGTGGAAAGTATCGCTGGACGGAAAGTTGGTATTAGAACCATCATCCAGAAAATTACCGAACTGGAAGAGCAAAAAAGCCAAATAGAGCAGGAGATGATGGATAATGAAGTAGCTCTGGCAGAGGTAAAACAAAAGGCCGTAAGTGTTGCTCAGTTGCAGCAAAAACTCACGACCTTTGAGGAATTATATAATGAAGCCACACCAGAGGAACGGAAAGATCTCCTACAAATGCATATTAACTACCTGATCTATACCCCTGATGGGATTCAACTCGCCTTGTTTGATTGTAATAAAGCAGATAGAACCAAAGTTCAGCGAGACGATACGTTTGGTAGCGGGGGGGGGATTTGAACCCCCGACCTTTGGGTTATGAGCCCAACGAGCTACCAGGCTGCTCCACCCCGCGACCCTATGTCCAAATAAGTGTTAAAAAAGAACGGGATTTTGGGGTTATTGTCAAGTTATTTCTGCGGCTTGTCGTTTTGCATTTGTATCTCTTCACCGCGTTTTGGCTTGTCCTGTGAAGACTCTCCGCGTTTGGTAATTTTTACCCGTGTAATGCGCTGTCCTACGACTGCGAGGATTTCAATAAATAGATTTCCGTGTTCTAAATTTTCATTTGGCTGAGGCACGTGTCCAAGCACGTTGTATATAAATCCGCCGAGCGTTTCGTAACCGTCTTGTGGCAGTTCGACGTTGAGCACGATATTGAGGTCTTCGATGTCAATACGCGCATCTACTATGAGTATTTTGCCCTCTTCACGCCATTCAAAAAGCGGTTCCTCATCGTCGTATTCGTCTTGGATTTCACCGACAATTTCTTCGATAATATCTTCCATTGTAATGAGCCCAGACGTTCCGCCATATTCTCCAACGACAATCGCCATGTGTACTTTTTCGCGCTTAAATTCGGCCATTAGCTCAGCGAGTGTTTTATTTTCTGGCACAAAGTATGGCGCACGCATGATCTCTGGAATAGACCACGGCTGATTGGTCGCCAGATTGAGCAAAATATCTTTGACATAAACGACGCCTTTGATGTTATCGATTCGTTCTTCATGGATGGGAATTCGCGAGTGCCAGGATTGTTGGATCAGTTTGAGAAGCTCTTTGGGCGTGGCCGTTATCTCAGCAGAAATCATATCTATACGCGGGATCATCACCTCTTTGACCGTTGTTTCGTCAAATTCAAAGATGCCCTCAATCATTTCTCTTTCTTCTGCTTCAATTGTGCCTTCTTCTGTTTCCGATTCAACGATATTTCGCAATTCTTCTTCTTTTAGGGCTCTGCTATCGTCTTCGCTCAAGAAAACATTTTGCGCTTTTTGCAACAGCAGTGTTGGAATAACAAGAATAAAGTAAAAGGGGAAAAAACATATCGGCAAAAAGGGCAGCGGGCGATCTGATCCCTCTTCTCTTCGGTAGGGGGGGACGATGCTGCGAATGATCAGGGCGATAAATACATAAAGTGCGATGAGCAATGCTGCGCCGGGATACAGCCAGAAACCCGGTTTTAACGTCTGAAAAAGAATGGATAGCAGTGCCAAAGCTCCTATAGATATGGCGATTGTCTGACCGAGCAAAACCATTTGTGACACAAAATCGCGGGAGCGATAGAGCCAAAGGTAGAGTCCTGCGCGTGCTATTTTCTCTTCGTGCAGGCGTTCGAGGGTTGTGCGCGAAATACCAATTGAGCCGAGCCTGGAGAAAGCTGCTGTCAGGACAATAGAAGCGATGGTTATAAAAACTGCTGGCCAAGGATCGTCCAAAAAAATCACGCTCCTTTCGCGGGAATGATTGTTTGCAGTAAGGGACAACGCAAGGACATAAGCGCGGGCTATTCTATCAGGGTCAGGTATTTTTTTTCTTCGTTTTGCATTTGCGTGTAACCCTCGGGGGTATCGTGTTCAAATCCCAGCAAATGCAGAGTCCCATGCACTGTCAGGTGGGTTATTTCTGCCTGTAGGGATCGGTTATGCGCTTTTGCTTGCTGTCGTGCGCGATCTACTGAAATGTATATCTCTCCACAATAATGCGCCTCTGGATGGATCGCATCGGAAAGCTCAAATGAAAGAACGTCGGTCGTTTTGTCTATGTTTCGATATTTTTTATTAAGTTGTCGGACATGGGCATCATGGGTTAGAATGCACGAAACGGGAAGATGCACATCGTTGTCTGAAAGAAGTTGTTTCACTACAGCTTGTAAGCGAGGGATATCCAGATCGCACACATCGACTAAAGTCGTAATTTCAAGTGCATTCATCCGCTCGCGCTTTGGCGTTCTTGTTGTTGCACTTGCCAGGGATAGGGGACTCGATGGTGGTGCGAAGCCTGCAAGACGGGTAAAAAGGCTTCCTGGATTCTGGTCAGGTCGCGCAATGTAAGATCGCATTCATCCAGTTCTCCAGCATCATAACGACCTTTGACAATTGTTTGGACGAGCTTTTTAATTTCATTCGGATCATTGTTGGGCAGAGATCGCGTCGCAGACTCAACAGCGTCTGCGAGGTTAATAATACCCGCTTCTTTAGTCTGGGGTCTGGGGCCAGGATAGTGGAAGTCGGCATCGCGGACCGCCTGTTCGTCTATGAGTTGTGCCTGATGCTTAAACGAAGTCATTTCTGAAGTCCCATGATGCTGTGGAATGAGATCAATAATTGCTAAAGGAAGTCCTTCTTCTTTTGCCAATTCGATACCGTCCCTGACATGAGAGATGAGAATCAGGGCACTGATTTGAGGTTGTAACTCATCGTGAGGATTTACACCATGCTGATTTTCTATAAAATAGTGTGGGCGTCTCATTTTCCCAATATCGTGGTAATAACATCCAACGCGTGCGAGCAAGGGGTCTGCGCCTATTGCGACCGCGGCTTCTTCCGAGATATTGGCCATGTTTATGCTGTGACTAAAGGTGCCAGGAGCGCGAAGGGCCAAATTGCGCAACAGCGGGCGATTTAAGTCCGCCAATTCGAGCAATGTCATTGATGTTACGACATTGAAAACACTTTCGAATACGGGTAGTAATCCAATGGTGAGGATTAAGGAACCACAGGCAGATACAATGCCCCAGAATAAATCCTCGCGTATTTCTGTGAGAAACTCGGTGGTGTTGGCATAAGAAAAAAAAAGTCCAACCGTGGAGGTAATTGTCAAGGCATAAGCGGCAATCAGATACAGACCAGGGCGGTAAAAATCTCTGCGATGGCGCACCTGGTGTACCGAAAAAGCACCAATAATACCTGTGGTGAGAAAAATGATCCCGTATTGGAGTTCGCCGAGGATGCTGGCACAAAGCGTTGTAACGGCAAGGGTGATCACCATGCCGACGACGGCATCAAAGAGCACGGTTGCCAGCATTGCCGATAGTGCGACGGGGATGAGAAATGGGGATATGGCCTGGCTTTGGGCAGCGTAATCAGCCACGGCAGTAGGGATTAAAATAATGATGCCAAAAAGCACGATGTTTTTGGACGGAAGATAAAGGTCGGGACGATAAAATTTTAGAAACGCAAAAAATATTATTAGCGTCAACGCGCAAAGTGCCAGTCCAGCACCTCGTTGAATGAGGTCGATGAATGGGTCTTGCTGGCGGCGTTGGTTGATATGTTCGGCCAGTGACCTGAGTTTATCTATGTCGTCAGATGTTACGCGGTCGTGTTTGTCAATAATGCGCTCGCCCTTGAGAACTATCCCCCCTTTGGCACGTGAGACATTGCTGGCTGCCTCATCTCTTCGCCTCTGCGTTTCGGTAGCGTCATAGGCAATGTTGGGGGATAGATAGGCCAGGACCAGTTCACTACCCGCTCTCATTTCCATAGGGCTCGCTTTTGGCAATTGTTGTTCTATGGTTTGTTGGAGTCCCGAAGTAAAATTTTCTATATCGACCAGTTCTTCAAGGCTAATTTGGCGTTCTGAGCCATTGTTAAGTAGTATAACCTCTGCGTACCCCTCTTCGACGGTATTTATTTCCTGGTCGAGAATCCCGTTCTGATAAGTGCTTTGAAGAATATTTTCGACTGTGGTGGTCAATTTACTGCGGCTGGATGACCGTCTCCGGGATATGGGAATGAGATATCTCAGAGTGGATTCCGACAGGAGGCCAATTTCCGGGTGTGAAAGACGCAGCGTCTGTAAAAGCGATTCATTTAGCCGGGAGCCTGTGTGCTTTTTTATGTCGTTGAGAAATATTTTGAATGCATCCAGTTTACTTTTCTCCACCGTGCTATCATAGCGCAAAATCGGCAAAATCTGGAGGCGAGCTTCTGCGACTTCCTCCTGGTATTCTTCCTCACTTTTATACACGGTGAAAGATTCGGATGCAATGACTTCATCCGGCGCAATCGCGCCTTCTCGGAACGCACTGTACTCGTACCGCTGTTGTGTGGGAAATAAGACGGTTAGTACGCCTAAGAGAGCGAGCATCAACGCAATGCGAAAGGCTTGCTTTCCCCGCTGTTTCCACTGTTGTCTCGTCTGACGCGTGCGATCGCGTTGACGTTTTCTAAAGAACATCATGGCTTTAACACTGCCTCTTCTCCATCTGGTTCATGGGAATGTTCGCTTTGCTCATAAGCAGTTATAATTTTTTGAACCAGTGGGTGTCGTACAACATCTTTTTCTGAAAAGCTGACGAATTTGATGGCTTCTATATGAGACAGGATATGTTGGACGTGTATAAGTCCAGACTGAATACCCGGCGGCAGGTCTATTTGTGTTATATCACCCGTAATCACGGCCTTGGCATTGTTGCCCAGACGGGTAAGAAACATCTTCATCTGGTTGACGGTGGTATTCTGGGCCTCGTCGAGAATGACAAAAGCGTTATTCAGGGTGCGTCCTCTCATAAATGCAAGCGGTGCAATTTCAAGTGTGTGCATTTCCATAAGGTGTTGCAATTGTGTATCGGGTAGCATGTCGCGCAGTGCGTCGTAGAGAGGACGCAAATAGGGATCGACTTTATCCTGTATATCTCCCGGTAGAAATCCCAGGGTTTCGCCAGCTTCTACAGCCGGGCGCGTCAGAATAATTCTGGAGATGTGTTTGCTTTTTAGTGTAGAAACAGCCGCTGCGACTGCCAGATAAGTTTTGCCCGTACCCGCCGGTCCAATGCCGAAAACAATATCGTAGTTTTCTATAGCTGTCGAGTAAGCAACCTGGGTCTGTGAGCGGGGGCGAATGAGAATTTTGGGCGTTGAAAGAATAGGCTTTGCGTATTCGCCAATTTCAGATTCGGAATTTTCTGGCGGTGGCGCAAGCAAGTGTAGAGGGTCAAACTGATCGCCGCGCCGAAGGCATGAAATCATTTCTTCTAATAGGCCAGAGACGTGTTGAACTTTGTGTTGTGGTCCCTGAACATTTAGCTGATCCCCTCGGGCGGTTAAACGCACGCCATAGCGGTCTTCAAGGGCGAGCAAATTTGCATCGTTGTGACCGTATAAAGATAGAAGGTCAACACCGCGCAAAGATAGTCTATGGGAGAGTTCTCTATTTTCCACGCTTTGAGTATAAGAAAAAGAAAACTCTCATTCCCAAACAGACTACGGGAATGAGAGTTCAATTTTAGAGGTTGATGGATGAACCTTCCATTGGATTTCTGAAAGATCCAAATTCTGGGATCGAAAAGGTTGAGGTCAGTTTGCTGGAATGTCGAATACTTGAGCTGGGAAAATCATGCTCGGGTCAAAGATCTGTGTTTTATTGGCCTGGTAGATTCGATTCCATTTGGTGACATCATTGTACACCTTGTCGGCAATGGACGAGAGGTTCTCGCCACTCATCACGAGGTGTTGATTAAGATCGACGCCAAAAGGAATGTTGAGAACCCACTTGGGATAAATTATATCGGGATGTTTAATTTTATCCCGGTTTTCAACATAGATACGAGGCCAGAGATAAGGATCTCCGTAAATATCGTCTTTTTTAGCGATTCTCCAGAGATTATCGCCTCTGACAACCGAATATTGCCGCAGGCGCTTGCGAGGCATTCGCGATTTGACCTGCTCAAATAATTGATCAATACTGGCCAATTTTGCCTGTGCAGCTGGGAAACAGGATCTTTTATCCGCTTTAAGCTCTGGGATGCGGACTTCTATTTGGTCAATTTCATCTCGAACTTCAAAAAGGGCTTCTTCTGGTAGGTCACGCAAGCCCATGAGGCGACTTTCAACGCGGCCGAGTTCTTGCATATATTCGTTGACCCCTGCTTCATCGGACTCAACAAGCCCATAAACTTGCTGTTTGATTTCACTAATCTGGGTATCTAGACTGGAAATCTGGTTAGAAAGGTCATTAGATGCAGTTTGGCATTCAAGCAGAGACTTTTTGAGTTCTGCAAGCCGTTGCTCTTGTTCTGTAAGTTTCATCTTGTATTCATCATAGGTCACTGCCATCTGGGCAATTCCCCTTTGAGGGAAAACAAAAAGGGCAACTGCACAACAAATAACCTTGAAAAGCTTCAAACCTGTCATCCGAACAACTCCTTTCCACACACCATAGAAAATTACTGGCTCAAGACCTGTTGCACTGACTTAAGATATTTTGCCACTCGGCCATAACTTGTTTCTTCTGTGCCAATTGGCGTTCCAACTCGGCCCGGTGTTGCTTACAGGCTTCAAGGTCGGCTTCAGCCGATTCTGCGGCTTTACGCGCTTCTTCGAGCATTTGGAGTTGCGATCTTGAGGCCATTGGCGTGCAACATCCAGATAACAGAACGAGTAACAGACCACAACCTGCCGCTTTTTTGAGTCTTTTCATAACCCAATTGCCTCCTCAGGGATATTGGCGTAAGTATTTAAATTATCAAGAATTTAGGAGAAAATTGAAAAAACTGATAACACAACTTTTAGACAAAATACTACATAAAATACAGAAAGTCAAGAAAAAGTTTTGAATGCGTTATAGTTCTCTGTGATTACAATAATCGCAAACCGAGTTCGCGGAGTTGGGCGAGATCTACTGCAGATGGCGCCCCATCCATGAGAGATGCCGCTGTATTGGTTTTCGGGAATGGAATGACGTCTCGGATAAACGCTTTGCCCGCCATGAGGGCGACCAGGCGGTCGTATCCAAACGCGATGCCGCCATGAGGGGGCGCACCGTAGCGAAAGGCGTCGAGTAAGAAGCCGAATTTTTCTCGTGATTCGCTTTCGGATATCCCCAACATGCGAAATACGAGTTCCTGGGTTTCCCTGTGGTGGATACGTATGCTTCCGCCAGCGATTTCGTTGCCATTGAGAACGAGATCATAAGCTCTGGCGCGAACATCACCTGGGGCTGTCTCAAGTTCATTGAGGTCTGCTTCCAGGGGGGATGTGAAGGGATGGTGGCAGGCTACGTAGCGTTTTTCAACGTCATCAAATTCGAGAAGGGGAAACTGCGTCACCCATAAGAAACTAAAGTCACCTGTCTCCATAAGGTCTTGTTGCCGCGCGAGTTCTAAGCGCAGATTACCCAGTGCGTTTGCGACAACTGCGGGTTGATCAGCAACAAATAAAAGCAGGTCCCCTATCTGCGCGTCAAGTGATTCTCTGAGCATTTGTTGGGCCTGATCTGGGAAGAACTTGACGATTGATGATTCGAGCCCCTGTTCGGTCACTTTGATCCAGGCGAGCCCCTTAGCACCGTGTTTTGCAACAAAAGCTGTGAGGTCATCGATTTGTTTGCGCGAGTAGTTTGCACATCCCCTGGCGTTAATGGCTCGAACCTGCCCACCGGAATCGATTACGGACCTGAAGACCCGGAATTCTGAGGCGAGGGCAGCTTTTGAAATATCGACTATTTCGAGGTCAAAGCGCGTGTCCGGACGATCGGTTCCAAAGCGATCAATCGCTTCGCGATAGGTCATGTGTGGTATGGGAGAGGGGATATCAAAGCCTATGACGTGCGCAAACAGATGCCGCGTAAGCCCTTCTGCGAGCTGCATGACATCGGCTTCTGTGACAAATGCCATTTCAATATCAATTTGGGTAAACTCGGGCTGGCGGTCGCCCCGCAGGTCTTCATCGCGGAAGCAGCGCACAATTTGAAAGTAGCGATCATAGCCGGCGATCATGAGCAACTGTTTGTAGGTTTGAGGCGATTGGGGCAGGGCATAGAAGTTGCCTTTTTGAACGCGAGAAGGAACCAGATAATCTCTTGCACCTTCGGGCGTGCTTTTCATGAGGAAAGGGGTCTCGATTTCGAGAAAGCCCTGGCTGATCAGATATTTGCGCGTTTCTTGCGCGGCGTTATGTCTCAGGAACACGGCTTGTTGCATATCGGGGCGGCGCAGGTCGAGGTAGCGATAGCGCAGGCGCAGTTCTTCGTTGGCATCGATTTCGGGTTCTATGGCAAATGGCGGTGTGTCCGCTTCGTTGAGAAGGCGCAAGTCTGAACATTCGATGTCAATGGCGCCGGTAGGCAATTTGGGGTTTGCCATGCCTTCTGGGCGCGGTTCAACTCTGCCTTTTATTGCCAGGACAAATTCGTTGCGTATTTTTTCGGCAATGGCGTGTGTCTCTGATTCGAGGTCGGGACGAAAGACTACCTGGGTGATGCCGTAGCGGTCGCGCAAATCGACAAATATGACGCCTCCATGGTCGCGCCTTTTGCCTACCCACCCCATCAGGCAGACTTCTTCGCCTACATTTTCGATGCGCAATTCGCCGCAGTTGTGCGTGCGTTTCCAGTCGCCGAGCGACTCTGGCATGGCTGTCTCCTACGCTTGGGTAATTCCGCTTTTAAGCGTTGTTTTTATCGCGCACAGGTCGTTTTGTGAAAAAATTTGTTGCGCGCGCGCTTTGAGGTCTTTGAGCACGATGGTATTTGCAGACGCCTCGTCTGGTCCAATAACTGCTGCAAAGGGGATATTTTGACGATCTGCATATTTGAATTGTCTGTCGAGACGCTGTCCCGGAATGAGATGGAGTTCTGTTGCGATACCCTCCTGGCGCAGTTTTTCGGCAAAAGAAGACGATTGGACGAGAAGGTCTTCGGAGAATACCGTAACGAATACGCGGGCACCGGGCGTTTCGAGTTGGGGATAAATGTCTATTTCTTTGAGCAATTCGGTGATGGCCATATCGCCGACTGCAAATCCCACACCCGGTACCTGGCGCTTGCCGCCTACTTGACGTATGAGATTGTCGTAACGACCACCTCCAAAGAGGGCGCGGCGCAATGAGGTTTTTGCCCATGCTTCAAATACCGTGCGCGTATAGTAGTCAAAACCGCGCACGATTTTGAAGTCGAGTTTTACGAAGTCTATAACATCATTTTTGTCGAGTTGCTCAAAAATGCGCTGGAGCCAGGGGGAAAATGTCAGGTCTGCTGTTTGGAGGATTTCGTAGAGGGTATCGATTTGACCTGAACTGAGATCCAGATCATCGGCCAAATAGGTGCGGAATTTTTCCTCGGGCATTTTGTCTATGCGGTCAATAGCCCCAAAAACGGGTTTGATGTTCTCGGGCGACAAGTCCAGTTTTTTGGAGATTAAAATTTCGAGGGCCTGTCGGTCGTTGACTCTGATGGTGGCGTGTTCGGTAGTGAGACCGAGGTGTTTGAATAGCGTGCAAGCTATGGTGATTATTTCGGCATCGGCCAGATAGCTATCGCTGCCGAGCGCGTCTATGTTCCATTGAAAAAAGGAACGCCCGCGCCCGCGTTGGGGACGCTCGTAGCGAAAGAACCTGCCGTATGATTGCCAGCGAATGGGGAAGGTGAGTTCGCCTTCTTTTTGGGCGACCATGCGCGCGAGTGTGGGCGTGAGTTCTGGGCGCATGACGAGTTGTTTGTCGTCCCGATCAGATAGCGTAAATGTCTGCTGTGTGACGATTTCTTCGCTGCTTTTGCCCAGGTAGAGGGCCATGTATTCGAGTATTGTACTTTCGTATTCTCTGTAACCAAAGAGATTGCCAACGCCGATAAATTTCTCGCAGAGCCACTTCTGGTAGGCCCAGTCTTCGGGATAAAAATCGCGGGTGCCTTTTACTTTTGGAATTAACTGTGGCATGGGTATTATAATCCGTCACAAATTATTTTTTTAAGAAGAATTAAAAATAAAGGTAAGAGGGGGTATTGTCAAGGTTTAAGAGGAGAATTTGGGGTGTGAGGACCGGTAGGTAAGCTGACCGCTCCCTAAGCTGTAAAGGCGTTTTCGTAGTGTCGGATGACCGGGTGCTGTTGTGTCAGGTCAACGGCGATGACGTCAAATCGCGGTGCCGCGTGGTCGGGGTGTTGTTGCAGGTAGGCTTTTGCGATTTTGATAATTTGCGCTTGCTTGGCAGGCGTTACTCTGGTTTCTGGTTGTCCAAAATGCGGGGTGGTCGCGGTTTTGACTTCGACGAAGATCAAGACGTTGTTTTTTTCTGCAATGAGGTCGATTTCACCGCCCAGGGCGCGAAATCCGCGCGCGCGAATTCTGTATCCCTTTTGTTTTATAAATTTTTCCGCCAATTGTTCGCCTTTTGGACCGGATTGTTGCAGGCGGGTGCGTCGTTTGCGAAATAGCGCGCGCAGAGCGTGTACCTCATCTTGTGGGATATGTTTGCTGGCACTGGCAATGGTTTTTCCGATGGCCTGAAGTTGGCCGCGGTTTGTGGCGGTTTGAATACCTTCGGCAAAAATTTTAAAGTCCTCAGAGCGGTTGGCTTCAAAGACGCCCCGGAAAGATCGGCGGTGGATAGGACAGGGGCCGTGTTTTTGCAAGGCGGCGAGGTGATCGGCGCTGCCATATCCCTTGTGATGGGCAAAGCCATAAGCGGGATATTGCGCGTGGTAATCGATCATCAGGCGATCGCGCGTTACTTTGGCGATGACAGATGCGGCGGCGACAGAAAGCGACTTACGATCACCGCCTATGACCGATTGTTCGGGGAATGGACTGCCCGGGAGGGCATTGCCATCGATGAGCACGCGGTCGGGCGAGATGCGGAGTGCGGCGAGTGCCTTGCACATGGCGTGGTGGGTAGCGTTGCGGATGTTGTATTTGTCTATTTCTTGTGGAGACGCTTTGCCCACGCCAATGGCGAGAGCTACGTCGTGGATGGTTTCAAAAAGTTCTGCTCGGCGTTTTTTTGATAGTGCTTTGGAGTCGTTTAAGCCGGGAATGAGTGTATCTGGCGGGAGGATAACCGCGGCGGCGACAACGGGACCTGCAAGGGGGCCTCGCCCGGCTTCATCTACGCCTGCGATGTGCTGAATGCCCCGTTCTCTGAGTCTTTTTTCTATGGTGAGCATTTGTTCGAGGCGCGCTTTTTCAAGCGCCTGTGCTTTTCGCTTTTTTCGCATCTGTTCTGCGAGTGCACGAACACCGGCACGGGTGTCCTGCTCGAGTGCGCGGAGGTATGCTTCGTCAAGGCGATTGACAGATTTGATGTGGGCGCGAATTTGTGCAATGGTCATGGTTGAGAGATTTTTCATGGCTCAATCAGAGGTAGAGGATGCGCCATCGAATGAGATGGGCTTGATTTAATTAAAAGGTGTCTTTATATTTTTATATCTGTTCTTAAATATTATTTATGATTGCCCAAAGATGGACAAATAAAGAAGCGTCGAGATCCAAAAATCTGCAACTTATTTTTAAAATGAGATCAATATGGCAGACGAAAGCAATGCTGACAAGTTGCGCAAGTTCGCGCATTTTGTCACCCCTTACAAATCGCGTCTGATCTTGCTGTTGTGCTTGACGGCGACAATGACAGCACTGGGTATGGTGCCTCCTCTGGTGATGAAGTTCATCATCGATGATGTCATTACCATGGGTAACTGGCACTTTCTGGAAGTGCTTTTGTTTATTTCGATTTGTCTGCCTATCATGTCTGCTGCGCTGCGCGTTTGGGTCTCATTTACCAATGCTTATGTGGGGTGGGGGCTGACGACGAGTATGCGGAAGTTTACGTATGAACACATGTTGAAATTGCCCATGCGCTTTTACGACGAGATGGGTACAGGCAAAATTATGTCGCGCATTATGTCTGATATTGCGAGTGTGCGCAGTATGGTGACGTCGCGTATGCTGGGCATTATTGTTGATTTTGTGTCGTTCTGGGTGGCGCTTGCGCTGTGTATGAGCTTGAATTGGAAGATGGGGTGTCTGCTGCTTTTGCTGATACCCCTGTATTTTTTTAATTTTTACGGGTGGCGCACGCCAATGCGGCAGTCTATAAGTCTTTGGCGCAGAAAGATGGATCAGGTGTCGGTTGGCCTACAAGAGCGGTTGGCCGGGGTGCAACTGGTAAAATCTTATGGACGAGAGCGCAGAGAACACCGCGCATTTGCGGAAGATACGCACCAGAGTTTGGATGCGGCGATGCAGACTGCCACAAATCGCGCTGGCTATATGGCCGGTGCCTGGGGGGTGTCGGGATTGCGCAATACTGTGATTTTTTGTTTGGGCTGTTATTACGTGATTGAGGGTGAAATGACTTATGGGGCTGTGATGGCCTTTTTTGCGTATTCGAGCCGGATGTTTCAGCCTATTCTCAGTCTCACGCAAATTGCCATGCATCTTCAATCGGTGATGGTGTCTGTGGATCGCGTCTTGGAAATTTTAGATTTTCCCATAGAGATTAAGGACAAGGAAGATGCTGTTGAATTACCGCCGATAAAAGGACATATTAAATTTGAAGATGTACATTTTGAGTACAAAGAGAGTGAGCCTGTTTTGAAGGGCATCAATCTGGAGGTGCAGCCGGGGCAGATGGTGGCGCTGGTGGGGCATACGGGATGCGGAAAGACGACGTTGACGAGTTTGTTGATGCGCTTTTACGATGTGAAGGAAGGGCGTATTACAATTGATGGTCACGATTTGCGAGATGTGAAGTTGCGTACCTTGCGTACACAGATCGGCCAAGTGTTGCAAGATTCGGTGATGTTTAATGGGACGATTCGGGAGAATTTGCTATATGGTCGCGCAGATGCCACAGATGCCGAGTTGATCGAAGCGACGCGCATTGCCGAGATTCACGAATTTATTATGCGTACACCCGAGGGTTACGATTCGATGTTGGGGAACGATGGTATTAAGTTGTCTGTGGGAGAGAAACAGCGTCTCGCCATTGCCAGGGCAGTGCTGACCAATCCGTTGGTTTTAATTCTCGACGAAGCGACTTCGTCACTCGATTCCCTGTCGGAGGCTCTGATACAAAAAGCGATGACCATGGTACTAAAAGGACGCACGTCCTTTGCGATTGCACACCGATTATCGACGATCGTCAATGCGGATATTATTGTTGTGATGGATCACGGTGAAATTATTGAACAGGGGACGCACAGCGAGTTGTTGCAAATACCCGATGGAAAGTATCGCCAACTTTACGAGCAGCAGGCCGCGGGTTCTATTGAAGAAGCCGTGGAGGCGATGGCGAGCTGAGATTATGGAAAACTTAAAGCGATTTGTCATTTTATATATTAAACCGTATTGGGGGCGCATGTTGATGGTCATTTTGATGGCCACTATTACGTCGTCCTATACGTTTTTGCTCGGGTTTATTTCAAAAATTACAGTTGACGAGGTCTTGCAACTCAAGCCCGCCGGTGAAGTCGTTTTAGAGGCACACATGCAGTCTTTGATTCAGGAGGAGACACGTCCAAGGCGCGATCCACAGGCAACGATTCCGGGGCTGGGCAAAGAAGGCGGGCTGATGCAGCCCAAGACGCGCACTGAAAAACTGGCATGGTTGGGGTGGATTTTCATTCTCTACCTGGTCGTCAGATCGTTTTTTGCCACCCTCAACTGGTTTTATACGTATAACATCTCCTATGTGGGGCAGCGGATTGTTTTCCGCATTCGCCTGGCTCTGCACGAGAAGGTACAGCAGTTGCAGATGACGTTTTTTGATCGCCAGCAAACCGGGCGGATTATGGCGCGCATTTTGGATGATGTGGGGTTGTTGCAGAGCGAAATTACGACGACATTTATAGAAACGCTGCGGCATGTCGCGCGTATTTTGATGGGCACGGTGATTCTGTTTACCATTGATGTCGAGCTGGCACTGATGGCCTTTGTTGCGCTGCCCGCGTACGTCGTGACCTATAAGGTGTTTCAGCGTCCAATAGCAAATGTTTTTCTGCGGTTTCGAGAGGATTATGGCGAGGTTTCTGCGCTGTTGGAAGAACGCTCAAAGGGGATTCGTCTCATCCTGTCTTATGCGCGAGAAAGACGGGAGTTTCGAGATTTTTTCAGGCGTCTGATCGGGTTGTATCGTTTGGGCGTCAAACAGTCTGTTTTGAGTTCTGGTCTGGGGGCAGTCTGTTCGATTGTGGGGGGGATTGCAATGGGGCTGATCTTTTATTTTGGCGCATTGCAGGTTCGCGGCGGTATGATGACGGTTGGGGAATTGGTTTATTTTAGTATGTCGATGGGGAATCTTTTTTCGCCACTGGTTGCACTGGCCAATGTGAATGCCACGCTGCAACAGATGTTGGTGGTGATCAGTCGCGTGTTTGAGGTGCTGGATGAAGAGGTGATTATTCAGGATAGGGAAGATGCGAAGACCCTCGACAAAGTGCGCGGTCGCGTGTCGGTTCGCAATGTGTCGTTTCGCTATACAGAGACGGGCGATTACGTCATAAGAAATCTCAATTTTGTCGTGCGGCCGGGCACTTCGGTGGCTGTGGTTGGGCCTTCGGGGTCGGGTAAGAGTACGCTGGTTAGTTTGTTGATGCGTCTTTATGAACCCACAGAGGGGAAGATTATTCTGGATGACTACGATATACAAGATCTCAAAATTTCTTCACTGCGACATCACATCAGTATGGTGCCCCAGGAACCCGTTTTGTTTTCCGGGACGATTGCCGATAATATTCGCTATGGTCAGCCCGATACCACGCCCGAACAGGTGATGGATGCGGCTAAAGCGGCAGAGTTACACGATTTTATTGTAACGCTGCCGGAAAAATACGAGGCCCAGGTTGAAGAGCGCGGCACCAACTTGTCGGGCGGTCAAAAACAGCGTCTGGCTTTTGCGATGGCTGTTGTCACCAATCCCAGTATTCTGATTTTGGACGATACTACCTCCGCGCTGGATGCAAAGACAGAAGCGAAAATACAAGAGACGCTGGATCATTTGATGGAGGGCCGCACGACTTTTGTGATTACCCACCGGATTTCTACGGCGATGCGGGCAGATCGCATTCTGGTGCTGGACAATGGTCGTATGGCGGGCTGGGGTGTTCACGACGATTTGCTGGAAGAGTGCGAGGTCTATCGCTTGCTCTACGAACAGCAGCAAAAGCAGAAGGACGATGCAGCAGATGAATTTATTGAGGGGATCATGACGGCGGTGGAAGATGTTGAAAAGAGCGCGAAGCAACTACAAAAGCAACCACAGATGGACGCAGATGGACACAGATGAAAGGCGAGAGATAAGAGGTCGTAGGACAGGCCAGCAGGCTCCGTCATCGCGGCATGGTCCCCTGCTTAAACCCTGCAGGGGCATGCCGCGATCCAGTGTTTCTGAACTGTGAATGGGAAAATAATCCATTCACAGTTTTTTTATGCACCAATCCCAAAATTGCAAAAAAACAGAAATACGCGGTGAGAATCACAAATACGCGGGGACTTTTTGAGTTGAATTTACAGGTGTGACGGTATTATAATAAAAGAGCCGCTGACAAGACTCGACCAGGTCATCTGTCAGCGGCGATGAATATCTCAAGCTGGTAACTTGAGAAGACTAAACTAAGGTAGCGACCCCAGGCGCGATTGTCAATGCGAATTAAAAGGAAAAAGTAGTGTCAAATTGATTGGGAAAAAGTGAACGATGTTTTCACCTCTTAATTTGATATTCAGCCTGGATTTTGCAAGATAATAATTCTATGTGAAGTAAAAATAATGGTTTACAAATATTATTCTCTAAAAAGTTCAAATTGGCACACATGTTGCACATATCTGTTGGCATGCAAGGTGCATGTTTTGATATGGTTGTAGAAATTTTTTGGCGTATGGGGAAAAATATGAATGAGCAGAAAGTTCTGATTATAGATCGCGATAGCTGCGTTATATCGACCCTTTGTGAATACTTGAGCGATGAACTTTACGATGTATTCACGGCGAGAGATGGGGTAGCAGGGTTTAAAACTTTGAGACGCGAGAAGATCGATCTCGCTGTGGTTGACATAGATATAAGAGACCTCGATGCGATATCTCTTTTGACTTGTCTAAAGGTAGAGGAAATTCAAACAAATGTCCTGATCATGGGAGAGATGGGACGCCTGGAATTAATGGAAAGAATATTCAAGCTGGGTGCTGTAGGCGTGCTGGATAAACCGATCAGGAAGGGCAAATTTTTGGCAAAGGTTAAGAAACGCATGCCTTCACAAGATTGGATAAAAAGGAGTTTGGAGTCGTTTTTGGAGGAGCATTACAGCAATCCAGAACTGAACTTTGATGACCTCATGAACCATTTCGGGTTTTCCAGATCGCACGGTTGCAAGCTGTTTAAAAAACATGTGGGCAAGACTTTCTCGGAAAAATTGCGGGAGATCAGAGTTGCACAGGCACAGCGTTTGATAAAAAAACCCTCAATATTCGTCTATGAAATTGCAAGTGAGTGCGGATTTCTTTCGTCAAATCGTTTGCGTGAGGCTTTTAAGACCATACACGGAATACCTCCTACCGAGTACCGCACAAAAGTTATGCGCGGAGAAATTCAGTCGTTTTCGGAAGATGTTTGAGTTGAATGTTTAGAGGATTGTTTTTTGACGATTTTGGAATGCCTCTCTCACCCATAACGCAGAACACCCGAAAGGAGGTATGAATATAGAACGAATCGAATCACCGCAAATGAACTGGTTTGGAGAACAGTTATTTGTACACCATTCGTTTGTTGCTCGCAAAAGCGGTATAACCCTTAACAGGAGGTTGTATCATGCCAGAAAATATTTCTGAACACACCACATCCATCGCGGGACTTACCTGCAAACCGCTCTCCATTCTCTCTGAGACCATTTCACCACAAGAAATGAACATGGCTCGAGGAGGGAATGGAGGAAGCATAACGATGCCGGGTGACGGCAAGATGGATGACGGGGCCACAGGTATGGATGAGATCTCTGGAGAATGTGGCGGCAACACATTTGATTGTTACCCTAAGAGCGGCACCTTTGATACTGAGGGAAAACCCTTTACTCAGGAATTTGATTATGTTTTCGATAATGATTTTGGTCCAATTTTAGGTGGCAGTGGTGGCAGTGGTGGCGGTGGTAGCTCAGAGTCAGACAGTGAAAACAATGATAAGGACCATTTGGGGGATTTTTGGGATTTTGACTTTTCAGATGACGGCACGGAAGATGGATGCACCGTCCCTTTGGATTGTGGAGATGATGATGAGAATTGTGAGTATTGTGATGATGAGAATTGTGATGGTGATTGTGCCAATGATGATGATGATGATGACGGTAGCGGTTTGCCCGATGAGGAGAACAGTACGGAAGGTGATAATGGATAGTTGATGGTTCCTCTCTTTGAGTAAGCTGGCTCGCAAGAATACAAAAATAAAAGGAGGTTCTTTCAAGCTTGCTGGAAGAACCTCCAGATTTTATACTGTGTAGTGCAAGAATGTATTCAGACATATAGACGAAACAACCACGATCAGCTTTGCCTGGTATCAGATATGAAAAAAATTTATGTTCTCATCTCATTCCTTGCCTGCGTCTTGTCCAGTACCTGCTCGGCCTACCAACTTATTGGCACAGCCGCATTATCTGAAGAACTCATCGCGCAGCACTACACCATCAATCCTAACCTCGATGCCGTTATCGTGGTAGATAGAACAATTCCAACATTTGAATATTATACCTTGTACTGCGCTGGCTGGGCAGACGAAAAAGAAGGTGAACAAGGGAGAATACACTTCTTAGAGCATATCATGTCAGATACTGGTAGCCATGAGCCAGGAAAACTCAACCAGATTATCGTCGATAATGGAGGTCAAAGTTATGCCTTTACAACTATCCATTATATGTGCTTAAGAATGCGATTTCCGAAGGACAAATTTGATCTCGCAGTTGAGATAGACCGCGATAGATTTTACAATACAAAAATCAATGAAGCGGTCGTTGAAAACCAAAAGAAAATTGTAATAACGGAAAGAAGTCGTAATTTAGCAAACCCACCCAAAAAATTTACCAATCGCTTTTTTGGTTTAGTCCATGGTAAAAATCAGTCATCATATATTGGCACTGAAGATTTTATTAAACACCTCAAACCTGATGATTTGAAAGCGTACTATGATAATTTCCTGCGTCGCCAAAAGAGATTGATCGTTGTGATTGGCGATGTGGATATGGACCATGTCCTGACCAAACTGGATGAAGCTTATGGCAATGAGCAAATACCAGGCGAATCATCGAGCGAATTGCCTTCTCCGCAATACCCCAATCCTGAAATACTCGGAAAAAGAGTAAAAGATACTTCAAAAGATCTCGTTATTGCCAAATTCCGGAAGAGTTGGCACACCCCCCATTTAGGCCATCGCGACTATGCGACCTTGTTCATTCTTGCTCGCATTTTGACCAAAACCTCAAATTCCCTGCGGTCTTCTGTGATTGATTCTAAGCTCGCAAGGGTTTTCAGAGTATCGCTTAACCACTATAAAGGATTTAGTTTGCTGAGTTGCACGGCAGACCTGCCGCTCGACACTTCCATAGATGCCATCGAGACCGCTATCCAAACAGAATTGGAGAAGATCAGGGCGCGTGGTGTCTCAGAGGATGAATTTACTGCGGCCCAAAATTTGCATTTAAAATCAATGTATTCCGACTTTTACGACCGCTCAGACATGGCCTATGAGTTCGGGCGGGCATTCGCCCATGCCAACGATCCCTTGCTGTATCTAAAATTGATACAAGATCTCAAATCTGCCCGCAGAGACGACATCCCGCGCCTGGTAGATCAATACCTGAGAGATGACAATTCCATAACGCTTTCGCTAACGGTGTCAACAAAGGAAAAACCAACTCAGAGAACCTCGTTATACTATGGGATTATGGTATTGGTTTTGGCTGGTCTTGTATTGCTGGTGGGATGGGGGATAAGAAGATTAAGTTCTCCCGAAAGGCTATCCTCAAATGAATAGACTCCAGAGTGTAACTTTTGGCCTTGTGCTGTATTCTCTGTGTAGTATCCTGCCCGCTTATGCAGAGATTTCTAACCACCAAATTTTTTATCGCCAGGACAAACGCGCGCCATTGACAAGAATTGATATTGTCTTTCTCGGAGCAGGGAAAAACCAGGAACCGCCTTCTCAAAATGGACTGGCGGAGATAGCCTCAAAGTTGATTTGGAAGGGCATAAACAAGCGAGGGTACATAGATCAACTGGCAGTATTAGGGACTGATTTGTCTGTCTTTGCCAACACAACATCCCTGACCGTATCCGTTTATACCCTATCCGAGAATTGCGCTGAGTCTATAAAAATAGTTCGCGATTTCATACACAACTTCGAGTTTGCTGAGTCTGATCTGGAAGATGTGAAAAAGCGAGAGGTGACTAATTACCAGAATGATCTGGAGAGAAATACCGCTAATCTTATGAGAAATTTTGCACTTGCACAAACAAAAGGCATAAAGAAACTCAGGTCCTTAAAAACGGTGAAAAACCTTTCTGAAAAGGACATCAGGCAATATTATGAGCGGCTTCAGAAAACAGAAGTGGTGTTTTTCAAGGTAATCTCAAACCGAGATTCCACCGAGATCGCCAAAATGCTTCGTCCAATTATAGAAGAACGGGAGACCCTACTGCTGCGACAGGCAGGTGGGTTTGTGCATTCATTGGCACCTTCAGAGGCCAATTATTATTTTGGTCCTTCGGCTTTTGTCTTTGAGAATTATTCAGACTTAAAGAATGTTTTCTGTTATTGGCTGATCCCCTATGGGAGTATAGGTGAAACAAATTATATTCCCCCAATGATATCCATGACGCTTGGGCGATATGGTGTTCGAGGTTTGCTCTACAAATATTTTAGAGAAGAGTTGGGATTGGTCTATAGTCCTGCTTGCGATTATCGATCATCAAAAAATATCAGGTTTCTCGAAATTTATGCAGATCCCCAGTTACAGAATAGCGAAGAACTGATCGCAAAAATATCCGATTTCATCCGAGGACTTTCCGACGACCCTCGCTTTTGGAAAAAAATAAAAGAATTGCGTGAAAGCCGCAATGTCGTCTATGCTCATGCTCATGAGTTGTTGACACCACAGCGAAGACTGGACAATGAGGTATATCGAGCCATCTATAATCCTCCAACTCACAAAGGTGGTTCTAAGTCGATTACCGATGCTGAGGTGCGTACCTTTCTCGAAAAGTTCTTTGTACCTCAGAATATGATCATGATCTTTGTCGGACCTAAGGATCACATCATAGATATTCTAAATAAATACTGGCCTGAAGTTGATATTCGCGTTCACGATACTAAAGAATTGATTGAATAGATCCGCAGATGAACGCAGATGAACGCAGATGAACGCAGATGGATAGGGATGGATAAAGATAAAACCCGTAGGCAGAGGACGTAGCAATAACCACTGACATGAGGAACAGACTGTGGAAGCGTTTATTATTTTGACCATTCTCATTATCGTATTCCTGGTGATCGGTGGCCGATGGGCAAAGAATTTCTTTGGCTGTTGCTGCCACGAGTGCGGAACCAAAATGCAGCCTTATGAACAATTGCCCGATAGTGATAAGTCTGATATTCTGGCGTACTTCAGACGTTTTGAAGACCGCGAGCCAGACGTGGAGGGCATTTTCGCGTGTGGGAATTGTCTGATGGTGTACGATGACTTTTCGGGCGAAAAGCGAACGATGGACGGTGACGAAATGTCGTTCTGCAAGGTGTGCAACTCTGCAGGTGTATCGTATATAGGCCCCATGTCTTCTGGCGATTTGGAGAAATTCCAGGAACGGAACAAAAACCGGATTGAACAAATCGAGTGCCTGCGATGCAAAAGAAAGCCTATGGGGATTTGGGACTGTGTCCCCTGCGACACAGAGATCAAGATAACGGCTTGCCGGCGTTGCTATTCGATCTATGCTCAGATGCCCGTTAATGGCAGTCGATACAGATTTCAGGTCTTGCTTTCGGACAAGACGATAATCAAGGACTCACCCGACTCAAGGTGGGGTCTATTTGAAGCTGAGTAAAAGACAATCTGCAAAGCGGGTCAAAAAAAAAGGATCAGAACGGGCGGGCACGGGGGCACCGCCCCTACAAATCGCATATATTCCTTTCATACATAACCCCTATTGAGAACATGATAAAACGAACCGATCTATACGCCTCTCTGAGACCTCCTGCAGAGGAAATGCAGGTCAATCTCGGAGAGGTTTTATTTTATGAAGGCGACAAGGGGGATTGCTTTTACTATGTCGTATCCGGGCAACTCAGGGTTTTAACGAGAGACAGCAATGACCAGATGCAAACCCTAAGCTATCTCTTTCCCGGCGACCATTGCGGAGAAGGCGCATTGCTCACGGGCAAACCGCGCAGGGCAACGGTTCGGGCGGTTGAACCCTCAACTGTGCTGAAAATGTCTCAGATCAACTTTCACGCCCTCGTATCAGAGCATCGGAAACTGACCCCTTACCTGCTTGATCAAGTGCGGGACATCGCCTATCGGAACTTCACAAAATTTCTGAAACTGGACACCGTAAACCTCCAGGAAGCCATGCAGTTCTTTTTCCAATGTCTGGAACGGAAGGTTATTGTAGCAGAAGAAAAAACAGTATGGCGAGATGAAGAAGCAAAAAGGCTCTGCCTCATTGGCCGCGGAACCTTGCAATTGAGAGAGATGGGTCAACCTCTCAAAATACTAAAACCGGGCGACTTTTTTCGCGGCAACTCCGATCAACTCACTATTGAAACAGAAACAGAAGTCGTGCTCTACACCCTTTCGCACATCGACCTCGCCAGAGTGCTTGAAAGCGCACCCCAACTCATCCGGGTTTTCGAGAAGACCGATCAGAATGAACAAGAAGAACAACGCGAGACAGTGCCACAAAATGATCGAATTAAAACAATAGAGATCGAGCCTGAAAATAGCATCTCAGATCAAAGCCCTCGAAAACTGCGAACCTACATCACATTTCCCTACATCAAGCAACACGATGAGACCGATTGCGGCGCGGCTTGTCTCGGCATGATCTGTCAATATTACGGACGATCCATCGGATTAAATCGCCTGCGAGACATGGCCAATGTCTCGCGGGAAGGCACATCCCTATCTGCACTTGCCGAAGCCGCTGAAAACCTGGGCTTTCTAACGCGCGGCGTGCGGATAGGATACAGTGAAATCGGAGAAAGAGACCTGCCCCTCATCGCGCACTGGGAAGGCTATCACTTTGTCGTTCTATACCGGATCAATTCAAAATACGCATGGATTGCAGACCCTGCGCTTGGACGCAGAAAAATTTCCCGCAAAGAATTCGAAGACAAATGGTCCAAACTCGCCTTAATACTCGAATATACCGACAAGGTCTCGAGATATAGGGGAAGAAAATCATCATTCAGGCGGTTTTTCCCACTCGCCCGCCCATATCTCGGTATCCTCACCGAAATCCTGATCGCCTCCCTTGTGCTGAATCTCTTTGGCCTTGCCTCACCCCTGTTCACCCAGATGATCCTCGATCAAGTCCTCGTTCACCAGGATACCAGCCTGCTCAATCTCCTGCTAATGGGCATGATCATCATCGCCTTATTTCGGATCGCCACATCATCACTGCGCAACTACCTGATTGGATATGTGGGTGCGCGCATCAGCATCTCGATGTTATCGCATATCTACCATCATCTTCTCCGTCTGCCCATGCGATTTTTCGCCCTCCGCAGAACCGGTGAAATCATGACGCGATTTCGAGAGAGCCAGTACTTGAGGAGCTTGTTGACAGAAACGGCTATTTCAGCCGTCTTAGATGCGGTCATGATCTTTGTCTATCTGGGCCTGATGTTCTATTACCACACCCATTTGACACTCTGGGTTTTGGCGTTCATACCGCTCAGCATTATCCTGACGTTAATCTACACCCCAATCCTCAAGTCCATCAATCAACGATCTTTTCTCGCCCGCTCGGAATGGTCATCCGTACTCATCGATTCCCTGCGCGGTATTGAAGTCATAAAAACCCTCGCAGTCGAAAAATCCACGCGATGGCTATGGGAAGAACGCCTGACCCAGGAAATAAAAATTGGTTTTACCGCAATCAAAACAAATATGCTATTTGGGTCTTTTGGACAGTTAAACAATGCTTTGGGCAGCACCATCGTGCTCTGGTATGGCGCGAATCTGGTTATTCAGGGCGACTTATCAGTTGGTCAATTAATCGCTTTCAATATGCTCAGTGGCAGGGTATTGGGACCGATTATGGGATTGATTAACCTGTGGCCGGAGATTCAACTGGCAAAGTTGGGACTGGACCGATTAAACGACATCTACGATATGCGAACCGAGTCATCGCGCAATCGCAACTATTCGGTTCAACTCACAGACGTAGAGGGACACGTCAAATTTGACAAGGTGTTCTTTCGGTATGGATCGGGATCGACAGAGTCTTATGTCTTAAGCGATATAAATTTGGACATATCACCCGGTCAGAAAGTAGCCATAGTAGGCCGCAGCGGTGCGGGCAAGACAACGCTGGTAAAACTCATACCCCGGCTATTTGATCCAACAGAGGGATCCGTCACACTTGATGGCACAGACCTGCGCGAATTTGATCCCGGATGGCTGCGGCGTCAGGTGGGGATGGTTTTGCAAGAACCCGTCATGTTCAATGCCACCATCGCCGAAAATATCGCCCTGGGGGTCAAAGACGTCGATATGGACCGTTTAATGGAAGTTTCCAAACTCGCGTATGCCCACGACTTTATCAAAGACCTGCCAATGGGATATGAAACCAAAATCCGGGAACAGGGCGTGGGACTTTCCGGTGGTCAGCGGCAACGCCTGTCCATTGCCCGGGCACTATATGGCGATCCCAAAATTATCATCTTTGACGAAGCTACAAATGCTCTGGATACAGAGTCCGAGCGAGCGATTCAGGAGGGGTTAGACACTATGTTGGAAGGCAAGACCGCATTTATCATCGCCCACCGGGTGAGCACGGTAAAAGATGCGGATTTAATCCTTGTACTGGATGACGGAAATATCGTTGAACAGGGAACGCACGATACGCTCATCGCAGAACGAGGACTTTATTACAATCTATCGGGACAACAATTGCAGGTTGTGTAAACGGAATTCCAATGGCTGAAGCCCAGGTTGAAAAACCGCCCGAACACGAAACTGATCTGGCCGAAAGCACCATCGAGTTTTTAGGGTCATTGCACCCCTTTTTCAGCCGCGCCCTTATTTATGTATTACTGCTTTTTATTGCCATCGCCATAGCATGGGCCTGGTACGGTCAAGTCGATATTGTCGCAACGGCCCCATTTCGTCTCGTCCCATTGGGAAAAGTTCAGAACATCCAGGCACCGCGTTCTGGTGAAATCCAGGAAATCGCCATCCATTCGGGAGACCACATTGCCGAAGGGCAGACATTATTCAGACTTCGTTCACAAGAAACCCTCAAAGAGTTCCGCGAATTGGAACAAGCGGAGATCGCATTCAAAAAAGCGGAATTTGATTTGCAACAAACCCTGCCACAAAAAAGAATTTTGGCAAAAGAGACCATATCCGCGCTTGAGCATCGCGTTCGCGTCATGCAAACCGCGATGCAGACCTATCGGAAAGCACTTGAGAATCACACAGAAACTTTCCAGACCCCCGACATTGAGATCGAAATACACTCCGCAGAAGTAGAACATTTGAAACAGCAATATGAACAAAACCAAAAATTGTACGACAAAAAACTCATCAGCCTTGCAGCACGCAATGAAGCCAAAGTTCGCTATCTGAGCGCATTGGCAGAACTACCCGCGCGGATGGCAGAGATCAATCGCTATGAGGTTTCCCTAAAAGACTTAAAACGCCAAATTCTCGAAGAACGACTCGAACTCGAACGCACTCGAGCCAATTTCCAAAATGCTTATGACATTGCAGCAATCAGACTCAAACAGGCGAAACAAACGGTTAATCGATCTGTTGATGCCGACATCGATTTGATTCTTGCACCCGAATCGGGAATCGTCACACAAGTTCTGGTCAATACCCCCGGTCAAGTGGTCAATAAAGGCCAGACACTGGTAACCATTGCACCGGCCTCGACACCGATTGTAGCCGAAGCCCTGATCTTGAACAAAGATGTGGGTCTGCTGTCATCCGGACAAAAGGTAAAGCTCAAATTTGAAGCATTTCCATTTCAGGACTACGGCATCCAGCACGGCTATTTGAGACAGATTTCACCTGATGCAATGGGCGATGAGGGTTCGGGAACCGTGTTTAGAGGAATTATTGATCTGGAGAAAACGACCATTCTTGTACACGGCGAGGAAAAAGCGTTCATGTTCGGCATGAAGGGCACGGCAGAAATCATAACAGATCGCCTGTCCATTTTGATGCTCGCACTCAACCCATTGCGACAATTGCGCGAAATGGCTGCGCTTTCGCCAGAGGGTAGAGAATAAATGGCTGATTCAATTGATCCCGTCATCATTCAAATAAACGAGACACAAATTCGCTTATCCCATATCGTGAAATCAATGCGAGCGACCGGCAAGGACACATTGCACGACCTCTTTACCCAACGCGGTCTGGTCTTTCAAATTGCCCAACAAGAAAAAATTAAAATTCCTCGTGATAAACTGCAAAAGGGGATAGACCAGTGGCGGTACAAAAACAGATTGGAAAGTGTTGAAGATACGGAAAATTGGTTATCACAACGCAATATCACCTTCACTGACATGGCACGGGAAATTGAATACCAGATGCTCCAGGAGCGGCTAAAAGCACAAATCACCGCTGAGCAAATTCAAGCTCATTTTGCAAGCCAGAAACTGGCGTCTGAACGTCGAGAAATATGCTGGATTCTGGTCAATGAACGGGATATTGCCGAAGAGATTGCCCTGCAGATCAGAGACGGAGGGCGAGATTTTCACACCCTCGCGCGTCAATATTCCCTCGATGAACACACGCGCCCTGTTAGTGGATATCTCGGGCGTCTTGGGCGGCGTGACTTACCCAATGATGTTGCACCCTTGTTATTTGCCGCTAAGATAGGTGAGGTGATTGGCCCCATTAAGGTGGAAACAGGCTACGCGCTGTACTATATTCAACAACACTTTCCCGCTGTGCTCGATGAAGCCACAAAAGCGCGTTGTGTGCGGGAACTCTATCAACTTCGTTTAAGACGCGAAGCAAAACGCAGTCACATATCGTATCCGTTCTTAGAGTCGATATGCACTGAGAACCCCCTTCCCAAAGAGGATGTGATTTCCTCAGAGGAGTGATGATGTTCAGTGGCAAATAGGAATGTAAGATCACGAAAAAATCCCCCATCGCGCATTATTGCGATGGGGGATGGATTTTTTAGGGCTAATTGCTTACCGCTTTCTCAAACTTTCCCCTGCTCGAGCAATTTGAGAAAGGTCTCGTCTTCGCCCAGGTAGCGTTTGTTGCACAAGTCGCAATCGAGGCAGGAGCGTTCGTAGCAATTTTTGTGAATGCGAATGGGATATTGTTTTTGGAAGGCTTCGTTGCATTTGTTTGAACAGAAGACATAGCGCTCCTGGGTGGAGCCAAAAGCCGCATAGACAATGATATTGTCATCATTATCATCTGCGAGCGATTTTTCGCACCAGCTGCATATTCCCGTTTCTTCTTTTGCGCGGGATTCGCGTTTGCGCTGGATTTCTTCGTCGGTCCAGGAAAATTCGATGTATTCGACATTTTCTTTTGAGACTTTGGCGCGTACAACGCCATTTGTGATGCCGAGTACAAAGTCGCCTTTGGTGTCAAATGTGGTGCCGCATTCGATGGTGCGTCCACTTTGCAGGTGGATGTGAGATTTGCCTTCTTCGGGCGAAATGAATGAAAACCAACCGCAACTGGAACACACAGTTGTAAAGAGAAATTGCCGCAGTGTTTTGTGGCCGCAGGATGGACAGTGGCCCTCTTGCATAAGTCTCAGGTCGCGCAGGGAGGCTCTGGCGGCTTCTCTTACGGTTTCATTAACTTCGTCAAGGGCTTCGTCGAGTTCATCTTGATCCTCTTGTGCGAGGAGGTCCATGGCTTCCTGAACGTGCTCGTCTTGCCCTTCGATGTGGATTTGTCTTTCTTTTGTTGTACCATTGTCTGGTCCTTCGTCATCTTTACCAAAAAAGCGTTTCAGCATTTGGGTCCTCACTTGAAAGCGTCGAATACGATGTTTTGTGTCTGTTTATAAAGTAGGCTATAAGGGAATATATGTCAACCTCGTACCCCAGGAAATCAAAGGCAAATTGGGGGATATAGCTTGAAAATTGAATCAAAGCCGGTGCATGTGGAATCCGCCGTCAACCGGGATTGCTGCGCCGGTTGTGAAGTCGAAATAGCCGAGTCCAATGGCCGCTACAGCTTTGCCGATGTCTTCGGGTTGTCCCCATCTGCGGATGGGTGTTAGTCCATCGGCTATCAGGTGGTCGTATTTCTCTTTTACGGGTCCTGTCATGTCGGTCTGGATGATGCCCGGCTGGATTTCATTGACGGGGATGCCGTGTTCTGCGAGCCGGTCGGCAAATAGGCGCGTCATCATGCTCAGGCCAGCTTTTGAGACGCAGTATTCGCCGCGCGCTGTTGAAGAGGTGTAGGCCGATATGGAGGTGATGACGACGATGCGCGGTGTTTGTATTTTTCCCTGTTTTTTGAGTGCTATCATGTGGTTCGCCGCGTATTGGGTCAAAAAGTAGGGGCCTTTGAGGTTGGTGTTCATGACGTCTTCATAGCTTTCTGGCGTGGCTTCGAGTATGTCGGCGCGCACGCGGGGGGCAATGCCGGCGTTGTTGACGAGCATGTCGAGGCGACCAAAGGCGTTGAGTGTGGTATCCACGAGGCGTTTGCCATCTTCTATGCGGGTTATGTCTCCCTGACATATATGGACTTTTTGCCCGCGTTCCCGAATACCTGTTGCGGTTTCTTCTGCTGCTGCCTGGTTGCCTGCGTAGTTGACCAGAATGTCGTAGCCCGCGTCGGCAAGGCAAAACGCTATGCCTCTGCCTATGCCTCTGCTGGATCCGGTGACGAGTGCTGCTGGCATGGTTCCTCCTGTTTTTTGTTGCGAATATTTTATATGGGGATAAGATAAGATATAAGAAGGTAAGTGCGAAGTGCAAAGTTGGAGGTGTGAGAATGGCGATTGTAGATTATAAACAAAGTGGTGGTTGCGATGTGTGGGTTTTATCTGCCGGGTATGTGAGGATGGATGGCGGCGCGATGTTTGGGGTTGTGCCCCGTCCGCTTTGGGAGAAGTGTTACCCGCCCGATGAGCGCAATCGCATTGGGTTGGCGATGAATTGTTTGCTTGTGAGAGGGCAGGGGGAGGTTGCGCTGATTGAGACCGGGTTTGGGGGCAAGGTGACGGAGAAGCTACGGGAGATTTACGCGCTTGATGAGTCGGATGGGCTTTTGGCGTCTCTGGACGAGTTGCATATTGCGCCCGAGGAGATTACGCGGGTTGTGTTGACGCATTTGCATCAAGATCATGCCGGGGGGTGTACGGTGCAAGAGGATGGTGAATATGTGCCCGCTTTTCCAAATGCGACTTATTATGTGCAAAAGGGGGAATGGGACGATGCTGAAAATGCCGATGGTCAGACGGTGAATGGGTACCGATACGACGAGGTGATGAGGCCGTTGTCACCTGTGCTCGCGCTGTTGGAGGGGGATGAGGATATTTGTTCTTTTATTGAGGTCATGGTTACGCCAGGGCATACCCGCAGGCATCAATCTGTGCTGGTGCATACGGGCGAGGATATGTTCTGTTTTGTGGGGGATTTGATCCCTACGACTCATCATCTGAAGCCGATTTATGTGATGGCTTACGATCTGTATCCGCGGCAGACCTATCTGGTTAAGCAAGAGGTTATGGAGAGAGCGGTTTCCGAGAACTGGGTTATGGTGTGGCCGCACGATCCAGATATTGCCTGGGGGCGATTGCGACGAGATGATGCGGGTGCTTATGAGGTAGGATAGAGAGTCAGATAAGGGGATTGAGTTGACAAACATGGTTTCTGTGACTATACATGTGCCCCATAGAGTATCAAACTTTATAAGCATAACCTACGACGGATAAAAAGCAAAATGCCAACACTCAACCTAAAACCCACCCACAAGCCCGTCAAAGCATACTATGAATCGCTCGGCCAATTTGATCGGCTCGGCGTCACGCATGAAACCGCCGTGCGTTCGGCATTTCAATCGCTGCTCGAATCGTGTGGGAAGCAGTTTGATTGGACGCTCGTTCCCGAACATTCGATGATCCTCAACCGAAATAAACGGATTGTGGTTGATGGGGCGTTGATTGACGATTTTCGGTTGCCCCAAGGCTATTGGGAGGCAAAGGATATACACGATGATCTGCCAACCGAAGTTCAGCATAAGTTTGAGTCGGGTTATCCGCGTGACAACATCCTGTTCCAAACGCCACAACGGGCGATCCTCTGGCAGAATGATCGTCAAGTGCTCAACGCCGATCTGACCGATCCAAAGCAACTCATTGAGACGCTCCAAACTTTCTTTGCCCACCGTCCGCAAGAATACGCCGAATGGGAAGAGGCAGTCGCGCAGTTCAAAGACATAGTTCCTGAGATAGGGAGCGGATTGGCGGCGTTAATTCAGAAGGAGCGCGAGACCAATAGCCGGTTTACTTCCGCCTTTGCAGATTTCCTCGAAAAATGTCGATTGTCTATCAACCCAAACCTCTCTGAAGCTGCGGTTGAGGAGATGCTTATTCAACATCTTTTGACCGAGCGGATTTTCCGAACCGTCTTTAGCAATTCCGATTTTACCAACCGAAATGTGATTGCCCGCGAAATTGAGACTGTAATCAACGCCCTCACATCTCAGTCTTTTAGCCGGGATGATTTTCTCCAAAGTCTTGATCGTTTTTATGTGGTGATTGAACGCACCGCAGCGACGATCAACGACTTCTCCCAAAAGCAACATTTTCTCAATACCGTCTATGAGCAGTTTTTTCAAGGCTTTTCAGTCAAGGTTGCCGATACACACGGTATCGTCTATACACCGCAACCCATCGTCGATTTTATGGTGAAAAGCGTTGAGCACATTTTGCAGACCGAATTTGACCGTTCTCTTTCTGATGGTGGTGTGCATATTATTGACCCTTATGTTGGCACTGGCAATTTCATCGTACGAATTATGCGGGAGATTCGCAAAACCTCGCTTGAGCACAAGTACACGTCCAACCTTCACTGCAATGAGGTGATGCTCCTGCCGTACTACATCGCATCAATGAATATTGAGCACGAATTTTACGAGGCGACAGAGCATTATTTGCCATTTGAAGGGATATGCTTGGTTGATACTTTTGAGTTGGCAGAGCCACAGCAGATGGTGTTGTTCACGGAGAAGAATGCGGAAAGGGTGGAACGGCAAAAGGAAACACCGATGTTTGTGGTTATCGGCAATCCACCTTATAACGTTGGACAGGTCAATGAGAATGACAACAACAAGAATAGAAAATATAAGACGATGGATATGCGGGTAAGGGAAACATATTCACAAGATTCAAAGGCGACCAATAAAAACGCACTCTCTGACCCTTATGTGAAGGCGATTCGGTGGGCATCGGACCGGATAGGAGATGGAGGTGTTGTCGCCTTTGTGACGAACAACGGATTTCTCGATGGCATAGCCTTTGATGGGATGCGGAAACATCTCGCAGACGAGTTCGACGCGATTTATATCCTGGATCTGAGTGGGAATGTTCGCAAGAACCCAAAGCTCTCAGGGACAACACACAATGTCTTTGGGATACAGGTCGGGGTTAGTATCAATTTTTTCGTTAAAAAGAGCAGCCAACCAGAGACTCATGCGAAAATCTTTTACGCCCGTGTTGATGAGTTCTGGCGGAAAGAGGACAAATATCGCTATCTCGATTCAAAGGAACATTACCAAAATATCGAATGGAAAACAATAACGCCTGACCAGCGATACACTTGGCTCACAGAAGGACTCCACGCTGAATTTGAGACTTTTATCCCTATGGGATCCAGAGAAGCAAAATCGGCAAAAGGTGAGGTGGATGATGTGATTTTTAAGACTTACAGTCGCGGGATTGCAACCTCCCGAGATGCGTGGGCTTACAACTTTAACCGAGATGTGCTCACTAAGAATATGAGGCGGACAATCCAAACTTACAACGAGCAGATTAATATTTGGCAACACCGGGAGAACCGAGATGAAAATGTAGATGATTTTGTGATGTCGGATGATGCGAAAATCAAGTGGAGCGAAACACTTAAACGAAACTTGCAAAGAGGTAAAACTACTGATTTTTCACAGGAAAAGGTAAGAACATCTCTCTATCGTCCATTTACGAAATCAAACCTTTACTTTGACCGAATGATGAACGAGCGCGTGTATGTTTTTCCGTCCATCTTCCCTACCTCTGAGTCAGAATCGGAAAATTTAGTGATTATTGTTCCAAGCGTTGGAGGACGCACTGATTATTGGTGTTTTTGCACAGACATAATTCCCAGTCTATCCCTAACATCTCTTGATGCAACCCAATGCTTCTCTTTCTACACCTACGATGAGGACGGGGAAAATCGTCGTGAGAATATCACCGATTGGGCGTTGGAACAATTTCGCAGGCATTACCAGGATGATGCAATCACCAAATGGGACATCTTTCATTATGTTTACGGTCTGCTCCATCACCCAGAATATCGGGAGCGGTATCAAGCCAACCTCAAGCGGGAATTACCGCGCCTTCCACTCACACCAGACTTTTGGAGTTTTGCCAAAGCGGGGCAACGGTTATCGGAAATCCACATCGGCTATAAGGACATGCCCGAATATCCGCTCACGTTTATCGAAACACCGGATATGCCTCTCAACTGGCGCGTGGAAAAGATGAGGTTCTCCAAAGACAAGATGCAGATTGTGTACAACGATTTCCTGACGCTCGACGGGGTTCCACCGAAAGCTTATGCCTATCGGCTTGGGAATCGCTCGGCGTTGGAATGGATCATTGATCAATACCGCGTCAAAGAGGACAAACGAAGTGGTATCATCAGTGATCCGAATCGAGAAGATGATCCGGAATATATCGTCAAACTGATTAGGAAGGTGATTACGGTGAGTTTGGAGACTGTGGAGATTGTTGAGGGCTTGCCGGAGTTGGGGATTCGCAGATGAAATTTGTTATACATTAATTTTATAGAAATCCTTCGGGGTTTAATTCAATGAACTTGCAAGAATCTAAAAATAGAATCTGTAAATTGATGTCAAGGTTTGTGACTGAGGTTAATATCTCAAACAAAATGGGGATGACAGATATTAATCAGATATCTGAGGATGTATTAATTCCATTATTTTCAGAAATTTATGGGCATTCAGATTTGAAAAATTTAAACATATCTGAAGGTTCTAATTTTCCCGCAATAGACTTAGGTGATGAAAAGAGAAGAATAGCGTACCAAATCACAGCAGAATCTAACAGTCAGAAAATTAAGGATACTTTAGAAAAATTTGTTGCTCACGAGCTGTACAAAAGATTCGACCATCTGATTGTCTATATTTTGACTAAAAAACAAAAAACATATCAAGGACGAGGATTTAAGGAAATAATAGACGGCAAATTTTGTTTTGACAAAGAAAACGACATACGTGATTATCAAGACTTAGTGCATGAAATCAGGGGATTCTCTTTAAAAAAATTACGAAAAATAGAAACTATACTTGAGCAACATTTTGGTGATGAAGAAAGCAAAATTTGGGATCCATTAGATTGGCTAAAAAAGGCAAACCAATATATGGAGGGAAGTACAGATCAAAAATCAACGATAAAAATTAATCGCGAGAAGCTACTCAATGACTTGAAGAACTTTGTTTCACAAGGAAACGGGGTCATTATTGGTAGCCCAGGCATTGGAAAAACATATTTGCTAAGAGAACTTTGCCAAAGCCTAAAATCTACCGAAACACCTCGTCTTTTTTTGTCAATTGATCAACTCGGAGATGGTACGCAAGAAGATTTGTCGAACGCATTACCAGACAGCGATGATCTGATAGAAAAACTGAAATCCGTTCCTATCTCAGACGAATGTGCAACCTTACTTTTTGACGCCTTTGATGCCGCTCGAAATGAACGGACGCGCAAACGCTTTCTACGCTTGATTAAACGTGCAATTCAAGAACTGGATAAATGGAATGTCGTGGTTACAGTACGAACCTATGACGCAAGAAAATTGCAAGAACTCTTAGACCTGTTTGACAGTCCTTATGACAACGATTTAGACCAATACCATACCGAAGGAATTTTGTGCCGACATTTCACAATTCCATCCTTGAATGAAGACGAGATTCGACAGGCATTTGACCAGATTCCACATCTGGAATCCATCTATGAATCTGGCTCTCAAGATTTCAAGTCCCTCCTTGCTAACCCGTTCAATCTTTGGCTTTTGGAAAAGATTCTAACGACCTCCCAGGATGTTCCTGATTTTAGTCAGATTCTTTCTGAAGTCCAGTTACTCGGTCTGTTTTGGCAACGACGGATTGAGGGGGTAAACAATGCGGATGACCGCGAGTTCCTTCTTACAAAAGTCGCACGTTTGATGATAGAGGAACGGTCATTGACCGTCAGGCAGGAAGATGTGTATGATAATCTTCACCTCGATAGACTAGTGAGGAAGATAGCTTGGGATAATCTCCTGAGTGATGAAATTTTGGCAAAGGTATCTTCCGGACAAAGTATTGCTTTTTCTCATAACATTCTCTTTGACTACGCAATCAGCATCTTGCTCATTGAAGACGACCCTCGAAAACTTGAAGAATTTGTGCTTGAAGATCCTTCGCGTCCACTCTTTCTCCGCCCGAGTCTCACTTACTTTTTTACCCGTCTCTGGTACGATGATCCAGAAACCTTCTGGAAGGCTTTTTGGTACGTTTTGCCAAACGATCAATCTGTGCATTTACGTCTATTTGCACGCTTGATTCCGACGAGTGTTATCGCAAATGAAGCCCGCAAAATCAGACAACTGGCACCGCTTTTAGAGAAACTACAGAACGGAGAAGATGTTGCAACCGAGGCGATAATGCGGCTTCTGCAATCATTCCGTGCGCTGCAAATCGAGCGTGATGCACTTTGGATCAGTTTTTTTTATCAAGTTTCGGTACACTGGCACGCCGACTTTGCTGGAGATTTGTCAACTCTCACTTCGGAGATTCTTGAGCGAGCAACAGATCCCGAGAACACAGCTATCATAGACACTTGTGGAGAGATTGGGCGGAGGTTATTCAAATGGGTCTGGCAAGAGAGAGAAGCGAATAGCAATGATTGGTATAATCGGCTTGGTAGTACTCTGGCTGTGCCGCTTATTGCTAAAACATATGGTACAAATGTAGAAGAATCTCGGTTACTTCTCGAAAAGGTTCTCGAACTAACGCAGGAAGACAATTTCCCTATTTCCTTTCTGACATGGTTGACCGAACATGTTGACAAAATTTGGATTCATGATCCTGATTTTGTCGCCTTGGTTTATCACGCAGTATTTATCCACGACGAGATCAGCGATGAGAGGACAAGCTTAAGTAGTGGCCCTATTCTACCATTAACAAGCACTCGCCAACAAGACTATAGTAGTTGTCAATATCGGTTGATAAAACATTTCTCCAATTTTTTGCAATCAGCCCCATTAGTCGCAACACAAGCAGCGATTCAAAGTCTGAATTTCTTCATCATTAAAAAGCATATCGCTAGACACCTCAAAGAAGGTGTGAAGTTTGAAGATTTGATACAGACGTTCGAGTTTCGTGGAAACCGCACGCACTTTGTCCAAGACAACAGTTACATATGGGATGAAACAAGTTACCGTGATAAACCAATTCAAATTGCGGATGAGTTGTTCAAATTCATCGCCGCATTGGCTTCGTCCCAAGACTCGCTTTCGCGTCTCGATTCATTACTTGATATTTTCCGGGATGAGGTGTGGGTTGCGTTTTTCTGGAGGCGTCTTTTGAAGACAGCAGATCAGTTCCCCAAAGTTTTCGTGCCACGCCTGTTTGACCTTTGCATTGCGAAACCGATACAGCTAGGTAACGAGGTCGTTCACGAGCTTGGTTTGTTTTTAGAAAATGCTGCATTTGAGTTTACGCCAACCCAACTTCGCCAGATTGAAGATATCATTTTGGCACTTCCTGAAGAAGCAACAGACAAGGAAGACCGAAAATTTCTCGAATATCGAAGAAATCGACTCATAGCAAGCATACCAAAGGACCTGCTACAAACAAATGATACCAAGAAAATTCGCGAAGAAATGGAACGAATAGATCAGGTACCCGAAAACAAGCCTTTAGTTAGCTTCACATCCTGGTCAGGACCTTATACCGAAGAAAAGAGACTTCAAGAGCAAGGCGTTGACACGACTACACCGGAAAATCAAGAATTACAACGCTTTTTCGAACCTCTCGATAAATTTAAATCGGATTGGCTAAATGACACACCAACTGAGGAAGCCACTGAGTCGATTTTACCGCTATTACAGGAAGCATACGCTGCCATAGATGGAAATTCGGAAGTCGATAAAGAGGTAATGGATTCACTCTGGTTTAAGCTGACCGCTTGTGTAGCAATCCTCAGTCGAGTTGCTGATAAACTTGAGACTAACCAGTTCACTTTTTGCCGTCAATTAGCTCTAAAAGGTGCAAAGCATAAACTGCCCGAGCCAGACCCTAAACGTGATGCTCAAGAATTCACAGTTTACTCGCCATATCCAAGGCATGAGGCCGCACAGGCATTACTAAGACTCTCAATCCGCCAGCTTGATGCAGAAATATTGGATGCCATTGAGTCACTTGCGAGTGATCCTGTACCTTCTGTTCGCATGGTGACAGCGATGGAACTGTCCCGAGTTTACTTCAAAATGCCAGAAAAATTTTGGCATTTTGTAGAACACAGGGCAGCACATGAAACAAGTCAAACCGTGCAAAAATACATCTATCATACGTTGGCTCATGTTGTCGCAAGAAAAAAAGAGAATGAAGATAAGACTGTTCGCATTATGGAAAAGCTACTGAAGCGCATACCTCAACCAATAGTAGGGTTAGAACCATCAAATCCGTTTATCGATTTGTTGATGTGGTTGGCTATCAGCCGTGAAAATTCTTGGGCATTAAAAAAAATCAAGGATACCTTTTTTAAAGACCCTATCCGGTTTGCTAACTCCCTGAATAGTGCTGTGTCTGGGGTCTTGAAAGATTACGTCATACCTAAAAATCTCGAAATGCCTGAAGGATACGAAACGACACAACGAGCCATTACATTTTTGGAACGCGCGATTGATGTGGCTTCGAATGGGGTTCAGGAATTGTCTAAGACCTTCAAAAACACCGAGGAGGAAGAAAAGAAATTACGCGATATTTACACAGTAATTGATGGAGTTATCACATATCTGTCCTTTGAAATTGCTTACGAAAAGGATCGGTCTGAGGAACCAACAGAAAAAATTACGGACGAGTTGCGCTGTCGTTTTTACAATGAAATCAAACCGCTGATGGAACAGGTCATTGCTTTCGCAGAGGGGGAAAACGGCGTTATGTTCGCGCCGACAGCACACGATTTCCTGGAACTCCTAACGAGTTGCCTGAGTTGTAACCCCAAAGAGGTCTTGCATTTAGCCGCGGGTGTTGCAAGGTCAAGTGAACGGTTCGGTTATAATCTCGATTCTCTTGCGGTTGCGGAAGTCGTTAAATTCGTTGAGATTATTCTCGCTGACCACCGGGAAGAAGTGCGCGATGGGCAGGGCTTGGAAGACCTGCTGAATCTATTGGATATTTTTGCTAAAACAGGCTGGTCGGATGCACTTAGATTGGTTTGGCGTCTTGATGAGGTTTTTCGGTAGGTTCATCTGCAAACCACATTTCGCGCGCTGGTACGCAGAAAGAAGGAGATTCAACCATGTCACAGGGTAATTCTAATTCACTGCTAAATCTGGGCGACTTGTCGAAGCCCGCTGATATCCTGATCAAGAAGATATCGAAAGGGATCGGTGGTTTTTTTGAGCCTTTTCAAATCAAGCGGCTCGCCAAGGCAGAGGCCGCGGCGGCGGTAATAAAAGCGCAATCCGATATTCAGATAAACGACTTAAAATACCGAGCCGTGCATCGTTGGATTGAAGAAATAGCGCGAGATCAGCAGAACATGGAGGTTATTACCGCTAAAGCCGTGCCTCATTTGAACGAAAACGCAAATCCCGATGCTATGGATGATGACTGGATCGTCAACTTCTTTGATAAATCTCGGAAGGTGTCTGATGGTGAGATGCAGACGCTGTGGGCGCGTGTTTTAGCTGGAGAGGCAAACGCCCCTGGTACCTACTCAAAGAGGACAGTCAATTTCCTTTTGGAAATGGACAAGGCTGAAGCAGAATTGTTCTCTAAACTTTGTAAATTTAAATGGACGATTGGAGATGCTATTGGCCCATTGATGTTCGATGTTGAGGCAAAAATATATAATAAACACGATATTAACTTTAATACCCTGAGTCATCTTGAGAGCATTGGACTTATTCAATTCCAAAAACCTGGTTTCTTAGTCAGTGATTTCGCGTTGAGTGGATTGCCGAAACAAGTTGTTGCGGATTATTACGGCAAATCAATCCGTTTGGAGATGCCCAATAAAGAAAAAAATGAGCTCAGAGTTGGATATGTGTACTTCACTATAATTGGTGAGGAACTTTCATCGATATGCAAAAGCAAGCCAGTAGATGGTTTTCTTAACTATGTGAAGGATATTTGGAAGGATTACATGCCGGAGATTGCAAAAAAACAAAAAGATAAAGTAGAAGAAGGGTACGCGATTCTCGATGAAATGGTTGGATTTGCAAAATCTGACCGAACCGATGGATCTATCAATCATGATGGAGTTATCTATGGAGAGCGTTCAAAATAATGATTTTTGTCGATAGCGGTGCCTGGATTGCTCTTTTAAATCAGAGGGATCAATATCATGACGACGCTGTTGTAATTTACAGCGGCTTAAAACAGCAGAAAGCGCGACTTTTTACGACAGATTATGTGATCGATGAGACCGCAACATGGCTTAAATATAGAGCGAATCATTCGGTAGCAGTGCAGTTTCTCGACTTGATCGAAAGCGTTGAAAAGACAGGCGTTTTAACTGTCGCAGAAATTGATAAGATCCTGTTTCAAGAAGCAAAGAAACTTTTTCGTCAATACGATTCTGTACAGTTATCATTTACAGATTGCACCAGCTTTGCGGTTTGTCAGAAGCATAACATTTCTGAGACTTATGCTTTTGACGAGCATTTTGCGATGATGGGGATAACTGTGCTCAAAACGGTTGAGCGATGATGCTCAAGATCAAACCGAAATATGTCGTGAATGAAAAGGGACGGAAGACCGCAGTCGTGCTATCGATCAAAGATTATTGCGCTTTGATGCAACGGCTTCAGGATTTAGAAGACGCTTTAGATCTGGATCATGCGGTTGAAACAGCAACGGGCTTTCGGCCCTATACGGAAATACGAGCAGGATTACAAGTAGATTCTGGTTGAGAAAGGAAAATGGATGCCTCGTGGGCGGTGTCATTTTGCGTTGGTGCTCGAGCTGCAGGAACTGCTCGAGCGCGATTTGCCTGAAGTGGGTGCTCTAACTGGGCGGTATTTGCCGGAGCTTGTGGCGGGTTCTATGGCGCCGGATGCGATGCGTTTGCTGGGGAAGATGGGCAAGTATGGGTCGCATTTTTATGCGGAGGATCGGCGCGAGACGTGGGGCAAGTCCGTTTCAGGTATGTTTGACGCGCATCCCGATCTGGCGGATTATCAGAATATGGACCCGCGAGATCGCGTTTTGTTGATGGGGTATATCGCGCATTTGACGACGGATGAAGCGTTTCGCGATGAGGTGACGATTTATGTACACGGTGTTGAAGACTGGCGGCCCATTATTTACGGGTTGTGGTCTTATGTAGATGAATTGCCCATTGTGTATCCAGGTGTCGCAGAAGTGCTGGATCGGTTTGTAGGGCGTGGGGAGGTGGGATTTATTGATCGCGAAACAGTATCTCGATTTGTGATGCGTACGCGAGGGTGGGCAGAGAGTGCAGACCCCGTTGTTCACGAGCAGATATTTCTCAAGATGATTGGTCGTCCCCTGTCTGATGATGTGGAAAAGCATCTTGCTGAGAACAGGGGGCGGGCAGATGCGTTTTTTGATGAGAATATAAAAGCGCGTTTTGTCGATGAAGCTATTGCGCGGGGGCGAGATGAGATTGAGAAGTTTGTCAGCGGGGCATATAGCAGGTGAGGTATTATCAGTATGGGAATTAAAGTGTGGATCGCGCTTATAGGTGTTTTTGCCAGTTTTGTACTTCTGGTACAGGGGATGGGATATGTCGCGTTTTACCTTTCGCCGCGCGATCCGGATGCTATACGACAGGCATCGGAATTTGAGGCTATGATGGGCAGTCTCGTGCGCGCGCCCAAAGATGGTGTTGTGCCTGTGGTGCAGGCAGACGGGACGCGGGATCTCGAGGCTGCGATGGCGGATGTTGAGATTCCCAATCGCCATCCCGAGGCGACAGGGGCGGTGCATCGGGTGACCGAGTGGTCGGGGGAGCAATTTGGCGAAGCGCCTATGCTCGCCCAACGGGTGCGAGAAGGGCATTTGCCGCCTGTATCGGAACGCCTGCCGGAAGATCCTCTGGTTATTGTACCGCCGCAGCAGCATGGGCCTTATGGTGGGACATGGACGCGGTTTGCCACGGGTCCCCGCGATGTGGGTATTGTCGAAGCCCGGTTTGCGTATGAGGGCCTGGTGCGGTGGGATGCGATGGCGCAGAAAGTGATCCCCAATCTGGCTGTGTGGTGGGAGATTGCCGATGGTGGGCGTAGTTTTATATTTTATTTGCGCCGAGGGGTCAGGTGGTCAGACGGGCATTCGTTTACGGTCGATGATCTGGTCTTCTGGTATGAGGATGTGTTGCAAAATGAAGAGATAACGCCTGTTGTGCCGCGCGATTTTAAGCGGGGCGGACAGGTGATGGGATTGGAGAAGGTCGATGATTATACGGTGCGGTTTACATTTCTGGAACCCAATGGGTTGTTTATTGTGAAGTTGGCGTCGGGACGCGGTTATGAGATGTTGCGCTATCCAGCCCATTATATGAAGCAATTTCATCCGAAGTACACGTCTTTGGAAAAGCTCGAGGCGATGAGCGAGGCCGCGGGATTTGATTTGTGGAAGCAGCTTTTTGAAGACATGCGCGATTGGCGCAATCCGGATATCCCGCGTTTGTGGCCGTGGATTGTGGTTGCGCCACCGCCTGTGCGCCCGGCAGTTCTGGAGCGCAATCCCTATTATTGGAAGGTCGATCCCGATGGGAATCAACTGCCGTACATCGACCGCATGACCTTTGAAATTTTTGGTCCTGAGACCATTAATCTCAAGGCGATCAACGGAGAAATAGGCATGCAGGGGCGGCATCTTCAGTTCCAGAATTATCCGCTGTTTATGGAGGGGAGAAAGAAGGGCGATTATCGGGTTGTGCATTGGATTAATGGATCGGCGGGGTCAAATATCCTGGCGTTGAATTTGAATCATCGCGATCCGGAAATGAAGAAAATTATCGGGGATCACCGCTTTCGAAAAGCCCTGTCGCTCGCGCTGAATCGCGATGAATTAAATGAGGCGGATTATTTTGGGATTGGGAAGCCGAGGCAGGTTTGTCCGCCGCCATCGTCGCCGTTTTACGACGCGGATTACGAGCGCGCATATATCGAATACGATCCCGAACGCGCAACTGAATTGCTCAACGAGATGGGCCTAAAGCGCGGGAGAGATGGCATGCGATTGCGGGCAGATGGCGAACCGATTAAGCTCTATATTGAGACGACGTCTCTGAACAATCGCATTTTGGAACTGGTGGCGAGTTATTGGACTGCGGTGGGGGTGCAATCAGAAGTCAAGGAAGAAGCGCGGCAGTTGTTTTACGAGCGCAAAAAGGGTTTGTTGCACGATGTTGGCGTGTGGGGTGGGTCGGATGAGCAGATCGCTGTTTTGGACCCGCGCTGGCTCGTTCCATTTAGCGATGAGTCTGTACATGCAGTGGATTATGCGCGGTGGTATCGCACGGAGAAAAAACGCGGCGAAGAACCTCCTGTAGATATTCAGCGATGTATTGAGCTGTTTTGGGAGATTGAGAAGACGATTGATGAAGCCGAACAGATCAGGCTTATGGGAGAAATTATCGACTTGAACCGAAAGAATCTGTGGGTTATCGGTACGGTGGGGGCATTGCCCTCGTTTTATCTGGTCAAAAATTCATTTCGCAATGTGCCCGAGGTTGCGATGTCCGGCTGGGCATTTCGCACGCCCGGGAATACGGCGGTTGAGTGTTACGCGATTGAGGAATAGGAAAAAAAGATGCTAATTCTGGTGATTAAACGCCTGTTGTGGATGATTCCCACAATAGTGATTATTTCGTTTATTTCGTTTTCGATTATCCAGCTTCCACCGGGGGATTATCTCACCTCGTATATTGCTGCGCTGGGTGAAACGGGCGAGACGGTGGATGAGGCGCAGGCTGCGGCACTGCGGGCGCGATACAATCTCGATCAGCCTTTTATGGTGCAATACTGGCGGTGGCTGATCGGCATGACGCAGGGCAATTTGGGGATGTCGTTTGAGTGGAATCGGCCCGTGACAGAGCTGATTGGCGAACGCATTTTGTTGACGTCTATTATTTCGATTGTGACGCTGCTCGTGACGTGGGCGCTGGCGATTCCGGTTGGGATTTATTCGGCTGTAAAGCAGTATTCATTGCCGGATTATTGTTTTACGTTTCTGGGTTTTATCGGGCTTGCGACGCCCAATTTTTTGCTCGCGCTCGTTTTTATGTACGTTGGGTATTCCGTATTTGGGGTGAGCGCGGGGGGTCTATTTTCACCGGAATATCAGAGTGCGGCGTGGTCTTTTGGCAAATTTCTCGATTTGCTCGGGCATTTGTGGATTCCTGTGATTGTGATTGGTACTTCTGGAACGGCGGGATTAATACGGGTGATGCGGGGCAATTTGCTGGATGAATTGCGGAAGCAATATGTGATGACTGCCCGCGCCAAAGGCGTGCGCTACTGGGTGTTGCTGATGCGGTATCCGGTGCGCGTCGCGCTCAATCCGCTCGTCAGTACTGTGGGATGGGTTTTGCCGGGCATTGTGTCTGGGGCGACCATTACGTCTGTGGTGTTGGGCTTGCCGACGACGGGACCGCTGTTGTTGCGCGCGCTTATGAATCAGGATATGTATTTGGCTGGCAGTATGGTGATGATGTTGAGTCTGTTGACGCTTGTCGGTACGCTCATTTCAGACATTTTGTTGTTGTGGCTCGATCCGCGCATTCGCTATGAAGAGGGGGAGCATTAGATGGCTATGCCACGGGAAGAAGTTGTCGAGCGAGATGTGCAGACCGGGGAAACGGAAGCGTATGCCGCGTCTCAGTGGCAGTTGATGTGGTGGAAGTTTCGCAAGCACCGCGTGGCAATAGCTGCGGGGCTGGTTATTGTCGCGCTTTATGTGGTGGCTGTATTTTGCGAGTTTTTGGCGCCTTATACACTCAATCATATGCAGGTTGCCTATGCGTTTGCCCCGCCCCAGCGGTTGAATTTTGTGTCGGATGAAGGGATGCATTTCCGGCCGTTTGTGTATGGGATTAAAGGCGTGCGGCATCCGGAAACGCTTCGGAAATTCTACATAATAGATCGAGAACAGCGCTATGCCATACGTTTGTTTGTGCGGGGCGCGCCCTATCGGTTCTGGGGATTATTTGAGACCGATGTCCATCTCTTCGGCGTTGATGAGGGGGGCACGCTTTTTCTTTTGGGTACTGATCATCTCGGGCGGGATTTGCTTTCGAGGATTATTTACGGTTCGCGCATTTCGCTGACGATAGGGCTGGTGGGGGTGACGTTGAGTTTTGTGTTCGGTCTGGTGATCGGCGTGGTGTCTGGATACTACGGGGGGTGGATCGACAATCTCATTCAGCGCGGGATCGAGATTCTCAGATCGTTTCCGTCTATTCCGCTGTGGATGGCCCTGGCCGCGGCTCTGCCTTCGTCGTGGTCGCCCTTGCAGATTTATATGGGTATTACGGTTGTGTTGTCCTTTATTGGGTGGACGGGTTTGGCGCGGCAGGTGCGCGGGAAAATTTTGTCGTTGCGAGAAGAGGATTTTGCAACCGCTGCACTGATTGTCGGCGCGAGTCGCTGGCGGATTATGACGCGGCATTTGCTACCTTCATTTATGAGCCATATTATCGTGAGTTTGACGCTCGCTGTGCCGGGTATGATTTTGGGCGAGACCTCGCTGAGTTTTCTCGGTCTTGGGCTGCGTCCGCCGGTGACGAGTTGGGGCGTGTTGCTCAAAGAGGCGCAAAATGTTCAGGCTGTGGCTTTTCAGCCGTGGCTTTTGACGCCTGTGATCTTTGTGATTATTACTGTGCTCGCATTTAATTTTGTCGGCGACGGTCTGCGCGACGCCGCCGATCCTTATTCACGTTAGGGGATTAGACTTATGGAACTTCGACAGAATCGGGCGAAACGCAAGTTGCGACGAGGCGAACAGGCGTATATCGCCGGTGGATTTACGCACGCAGATGATATCGACGCATTTGGGCCTGCGGGTTTTGATGGGATATGGATTGAGGGGGAGCACGGTGCGATGACTTTTGACGAGTTGGGCAATCTCACACGCGCCTGTGACTTGTGGGGCATGACGTCGATTGTGCGCGTGAATCGCAACGATCAGACGCTTATTTATCGCACATTGGACAGGGGGGTGCAGGGTATTGTGGTGCCGCATGTGAATACGCGCGAAGAAGCGGAAAATGTCGTGGCTGGCGGACGATTTGCGCCCATTGGTCAGCGCGGTATGTTCACGAGCCGGCAGGGCTATGGGGTTGCGGATTATTTTGCAAAGGCCAATGATGAGGTGTTGCTCACCATTTTGATTGAAGATATTATTGCTGTGGAGAATTTGGATGAGATTCTGACTGTGGATCAGATCGATGTGTTTTTTGTCGCGCCTTCAGATCTGGGGGCATCGATGGGATATATTGGCGATTTGGAAAATAAAGTGGTACAAAAGACGATTGACTACGCGCTTGCAAAGATCATCGCGTCGGGGCGTATAGCGGGTACGATGACCTCGTCGGACAATGTCGGCAAATTTGCCGCTGCCGGGGTGCAGATGATGCTGGTAAATAGCGGGGGGTGGCTGCAAGAAGGTGCGAAGGCGTTTATGGCGCGGGCAAAAGGAGCCGTGTGATTTGGATAAGGTGCTGACCATAAATAATTTGAAGACGTACTTTTTTCTCGATGAGGGAACGGTTCACGCTGTGGATGGCGTCACGATGGATATTCCCCGGGGGAAGACGGTGGGTATTGTAGGTGAGAGTGGATGCGGGAAGAGCGTGACGGCTTTTTCGGCTTTGCGCCTGGTGTCATCGCCCGGGCGAATTGTGGCGGGTGAGATTGTTTTGCACCGGTCCAACCGCGAGATTTGTTTGACGGATTTGGACGATGAGGGCGAGGATATCCGCGCGATTCGCGGGCATGAGATTGCGATGATTTTTCAGGAGCCGATGACGTCGCTGAGTCCGGTGCATACGGTGGGGTTTCAAATTGTGGAGGCGATTCGGTTGCATCTCAATTTGCGGGGTGAGAAAGCGCGGTCACACGCCGTAAATATGCTGGATCGGGTTGGGATCCCAGATGCGGATCGACGGTTTGCACAATATCCGCACGAGATGAGCGGTGGGATGCGACAGCGCGTGATGATTGCCATGGCGCTTTCGTGCCGCCCGGCACTGTTGATTGCCGATGAACCTACGACGGCATTAGATGTCACCATTCAGGCGCAGATATTGGATTTGATGCGCGATTTGCAAGACGAGTTTCAGATGTCGATTATGCTGATTACACACGATTTGGGTGTGGTCGCAGAAATGGCAGATGAGGTTGCGGTAATGTATATGGGGCGCATTGTGGAACACGCGGCGACAGAGGAGATTTTTGAAAATCCCAAACACCCCTATACGCAGGCGTTGATGCAATCTATCCCGGGGATGAGCCAGGCGAGAAAGACGCGGTTGCAAACGATCAGGGGGTCTGTGCCCGATCCCTATACGCAATTGCAGGGATGTCCTTTTCATCCCCGATGTGACGTGGCGCAGGACGGGGTGTGCAATACGGGCGAAAGACCGGAATTGCTCGTTGTTGGAGATGGGCATGCGGTTGCGTGTGTGCTGTATGGGGAGGATGTGCGCGATGCGTGAGCAGAACGCCCTGTTGCGGGTGCGGGACCTGAAGAAGCATTTTCCCATTACGCGCGGTTTTTTTAATACGGTTGTCGGTCAGGTTAAGGCTGTAGATGGCGTGAGCTTTGATTTGTTTGAAGGCGAGTGCCTGGGGCTGGTTGGCGAAAGCGGATCGGGTAAAACAACGGTTGGGCGCACGATTTTGCGGGCGATAGCTCCCACGGCTGGCGAGGTGTGGTTCCGCAGGGATGAGCAGGAGATCGATGTTGCACGGGCACCCCATGATGTGCTCAAGGCGCTGCGCCGAGATATGCAGATGATTTTTCAAGATCCCTACGCCTCTTTGAATCCGCGTATGACAGTGCTCGATATTATTGGTGAACCGTTGCTGGTCAATGGGGTTGCAGATCGACGCGAGCGGGAGGTGCGCGTGCGGGAATTGCTCGCTCAGGTGGGGTTGAATCCCCATTTTTTGCGGCGGTATCCACACGCTTTTAGCGGGGGACAGAGGCAGCGCATTGGGATTGCGAGGGCACTGGCATTGCATCCCAAATTGATCGTGGCGGATGAACCCGTTTCCGCGCTGGATGTCTCTGTGCAGGCGCAGGTGCTCAATCTGCTTCAGGAATTGCAAGAGATGTTTGGGTTGACCTATCTGTTTGTCGCACACGATTTGGGTGTGGTGCGCCATATCTCCGACCGCGTGGCGGTGATGTATGTCGGTAAGATTGTGGAATTGGCTACGGTTGATCAGCTTTTTCAAAGTCCTGCGCATCCCTATACCGAGGCACTCTTGTCGGCGGTGCCCAATCCTGATCCCAAACAAAAGAAGAAGCGCGTTTTGCTGTCTGGCGAGGTGGCCGATCCCGGCGATACGCCTTCGGGTTGCGCGTTTCATCCGCGTTGCCCTTATGTTGAGGATCGATGTAAGGAGGAAGTTCCCGAATTGCGCGAGATCGCGCCAGGGCAGGCGGTGCGCTGTCATTTGAGCGATGTATTGCAGTTGGAAGGCATGGCGGGTTAGGGGCAGACCCGGTTTATCTGCCCATCATTAGTAAAGGAGAAAGAGATGAAGATTGAACACATTGCTTTTGTGGTTGATGATCCCGATGTGGTTGCAAAATGGTATTGCGATAATCTGGGTATGCGCGTGGTGCGCCAGGGGCCGCCGCCCATCAAGATGACGTTTTTGGCGGATTCGGAGGGGGAGACGATGTACGAGGTTTATCATCAGCCCGAAGTGGAGACGCCAGATTACGCTTCGATGCACCATCTGGCACTGCATTTTGCATATTCGACCGAGGATATCGATGCCGATTTTGCGCGTTTGAAAGCGGCGGGTGCAACAGTTGTGCAGGAACCCACGCCTACGGATGCAGGCGATACACTGGCGATGCTGCGCGATCCCTGGGGCGTTTGCGTGCAACTGGTGCATCGCAAAGAGAAGATGCTTTAGAGCATGAGAAGTGAAAGTGGTATAGCTAACCCTGATTGATATCTGATTATATAAAGGGCGTAAAACATTGTTTTTACGCCCTTTGCCTTAGATGTGGTAAATTGTTTATTGCAATTTGTATTTTTGTGACTATAATTGATTTGTAGCGGATTGATAATAGCCGGATATGATGGGACAGTGTAAGATAGAGGAATAACATGAACGCAATATATGGTTGTCAGAATTTTTCAAATACTATATATTGAGTTTGTAGCTTAAATTCACAGCAGTGTACAGATGTAGAGGTGCCGAATTCCAAAAATAGAGGCATAGTCAATGAGTTCCTTACATAACAAACAAATTCCGCCACCTGCATCATGGGAAGAATTTGAGGATATGTGTTGCGACCTATGGCGATTGTTGTGGAATGATCTTAACGCACAGAAAAATGGGCGAAAGGGGCAAGCTCAAGCAGGGGTTGATGTATATGGGCAACCGGATGGGGGAAGCGAATCGGCTGGTGTGCAGTGCAAAGGAAAAGATAATTGTGCAGAGAAAACACTTACGGAGAAGGAGTTGCGTGATGAAGTAGATAAAGCCAAGAAATTTACTCCTCCCATAACCAAAGAATACGTGATGGCAACAACAGGATTGCGCGATGCCAAGATACAAAAGGTAGCAAGAGAGATCACTCAGCAACATCAAAAGGAAGGACTTTTTCCTGTTCATGTGTGGTTTTGGGAAGATATCAAAAACAAATTTGCTGAATATCCTGAACTAATAAAAAAATATTACCCAGACCTTTATGCTACCACGGTAGGAAATGCCCAGATTGAGCAAATAAATGCTCAGAATGAGCAAATATTAGAGAAATTGACGGCACAACAGGAATCTGAAAATAAAATATCGGAGGGTGTTCAGCGGATTGAGCAAAACGGGGGGATCCAGACAGAAACGATTATTTCTGGGGCACTTAAATCTGAATATGAGGCAGAACTCAACGATTCTCGTGATCTCATAAACGAGTATAAACCACTTGTAGCACTCGAATTTCTCAATCGTTTAAGAGATCGGATTTGGAGCAAAGCGGATAGCAATACTCGTTATCGACTCCTTACCAATATTGGGACATCAAATATAGCTCTTGATGATATCCAGGGAGGAGCAAAGTGTCTCATTGAAGCACTCCAGTATAATAGTAAAGATGAAAAGGCATTACTGAACGCTGCGCTAGGACACATAATACTTGAGCAGCGAGAAGAAGCTAAACAGTTTGTCCGAACCGTTCTTAAGCGTAATCCAGCCAGTAGTAGAGCGTACTCAATGCTTGTGCAGAGCAAAATTGACCAGCCTTATGAAACGGTCTTAGACTGTGTTCCCAAAGCTCACCGCAACTCTCCAGAAGTTGCATTTGAATTAGGAAAGATGGCTGCACATCACGGAAAGTTAAAGGAAGCAAAGAAGTGGCTCGAGCGGGGAATTGAGTGGGAATCGGCAGATGTTATTGAAATAAAAATAGTATTAGGTTTTGTACTCGTTGAAATGCTGCCAGATGGTATGGAAGGTTTTATTGTCGGGCAAATAGATGAAGACACCCAATCAATTATTGATCGTATTATCGAATTATTCACAGAAGCGTGGGAAAAAGTAAAAGATACAGATCTCAAATTTGTTAAGCACGCCTGGGTTGCTCAACGCGGTATAATTTTAAGATTGAAAAAGGAATACGAACAGGCAGCAAAAGATCTGGATATTGCTATAGAACTGTGCCCAGAGAATCCTGTCTATAAGAAATTCAGGGCAATTATTGCACTCGAGTCCGGTGACGTTCAAAAAGCAAAAGTATTATTTGAGGAATTAATCAGCTCTAAACAGCCTGGCGTGGTTATACCGTTAGCTGATATATACAGCCGAATTGGACAGTCTGATGATGCTATAAAAATATTGAAAGATTACATTGAACAGGATCCTGGTCATAATCTCATTGAGGAGGTCAAGCGATCGCTCGTTTACACCTATCTTGAAAAAGGCGATTTGGACAATGCAGAAGGTCTTGTCAACAAAATGCTGGCCGAGGACCCAACAAATATTTTATACCTTGTTGTTGCTGCTAAAATTCTCGTCGAAAAGGGGCAGAAACCAGATGCGCTTTCCTTGTTGCAGGAAGCAAGAAACTATGCGCTCGATACTGGATCAATTCGTGAACGGGATGCTGTGGCAGAAGAACTTCAGAAATTGGAGCAATACAGTGATGCTATGGCGTTGTACGAAAATATAGCTGATCGGACCCAGTATACTCCACTTACCCAAAAACTCTTGTGCTGTTACTACCAAACAGGGGAATTAGGACAGGCTCTTGAGATTTGCCAGAACATCCTACAGCAAAAAGAGCCATCTTCAGAAATAATAGAATTGGCAGCAGGGATTCAAGAAGAATTGGGCAATCTTTCGGAAAGTCGCCGCCTATGTGAACGATATCTTGCGGTACATCCTGATAATGAACTGATGCGGTTGCGCAAGGCGTCCCTCGATTTCAGAACACAAGCCCTTGATGAAGTGGATAGGTACTTGCAAAGCGATATTGACACATCTAAGCTGGATTTAGAAAATATCTTACGCCTTGCAGAAATCTATAGCGCACGAGGACACGATAGAAAAACGATTGAGCTACTCTATGAGACCCTGAGAACACACTATGACGACAGCCAGGCACATCTAAAATATTTTGCTGCATTTTCCAGGCACAAAAAAGATAATGATGAATGGTTAAATGCCACACAAGCCGATGTTGACACAGCGATATGTGTCGAAGACGAGTCTGGTAAACGCAGGTGGTATGTTATAGAGGATAGAGAGGATGTGAAAACTGACCGTAACGAGGTACAGCCGGGCCATAAGATAGCGCAACAACTTCTTGGAAAAACGGTTGATGAGAAGATCGTTTTGCGGGATGGTCCTATGGGCATAGAAAACGGAACAATTGTAGAGATTAAAAGCAAATATGTCCACGCCTGCCGCGACTCTATGGACAACTTTGAGATACTTTTTCCAAATGTTTCAGGTCTGTATAAACGTACAATACCGGACCTTGACTCGGATGATCCTGAATCTGTATCGCAACAATTCGAGCCAATCTTACAGCAGGTCCGAAACGTTTCCGAAGGAATTGATAATGCAAAAGATATCTATAAAGAAGGAAAGATAACGATTGGCGCATTGGCGAACGGGGCCAACAGGCACCCTATAGATATTTGGGGTAGTTTGATATGTGAGGAGGATGTGGGAATACGCTGCTGCGAAGGTAATGAACTTGAACGCGAGGCTGCTCTAAAATTGCTGCAAAATAAAAATATAACTCTGGTTATTGACCTTATCGCTCTCATGAACATTTATGTTTTGAAAATACACGATATTGTCGTTGAAACATTTGGCAAACTTGGTATTGCACAATCTACTATTGATGAAATCCAACAAAAAATTTATGAAATACATGGAATGCAGGGACGTAGTTTGATGACGATGGGTTACGAAGGAGGTCAGTATATACGCAGGGAAATAACCGAAGAGGAACTAAGTAGAAAATCTGAACATCTTGAAAATTTGCTTGTATGGATTTGGGAAAACTGTGAAGTGCTACCTGTTTCCGCTGTTGGTAATATGGATAGGGGAGAAAGAAATAAACTAGAAAAATTGTTAGGAAAAAGTTTCCATGACACGATTTTATTGGCCTCTGAAGCTGATAAATTGCTTTGGTCTGATGACTTTCTGCTCCGTATCTTTGCTAAAAAAGCATATAATGCTGATGGTATTTGGACACAGATTATCCTGATGAAGTGCAATGAACTCAACCAGCTTGATAATAACGCGTATCAAAAAAAAATCATACACCTGGTATTAAGCAATTATCGCCATACCGCTATAAATGGTGATACTTTGATAGAGGCCGCCCGCGAAAGTAAATGGCAGCTTGATTTGCCTTTGGATCAGATTTTAAAGACATTAAGTGGCAAATATTGTGATGAAGATTCTGCAATTGGAGTCGCTGTAAATTTTGTCTATCATTTATGGCAGAACCCTTTTATACCATATAGCCGTACACTCATCTTTGCAGTTTTAGATGCAATCACAGAAGAACGGAATCGCCAGGCTGTTTTAGATAAATTTATGTGGGCTATTAACAGCAAGTTTTCTCTTCTTCCTTTTGAAAAAGAAAAAATTGAGGAGACCATTCAAATGTGGAGACGTTCACACGCACATGATTTGATTGTCTCCGTTTAAGCTCCCTTCATGATTCAAAAGAAATTTTTTGACCATCTAAAAAAATCGGTAGGGTAATACCGTAACTATTAAAATAGAGGTGACAATGGAAAAGATGACGCTGGCGTCGATGGATATCGCGGAAGAAAAGCGAGAGGCACTCAAAAGGATATTTCCGGAGGTCTTCACCGAGGAGCGCATTGATTTTGATCAACTCAAGCGCGTTTTGGGCGAATGGGTTGACCCCGACGCAGAACGCTTTGGCCTGAATTGGCCGGGCAAGGCCGAGTGTATGAAAATCATTCAAAAGCTGAGCGCAGCCACATTAAAGCCCGTTAGGAATGAATCCGTCAATTTTGACGAGACAGAAAATGTGTTTATTGAGGGCGAAAATCTGGAGGTGCTCAAGCTCTTGCAGAAGGCGTACTTCGGAAAGATTAAAATGATCTATATTGATCCGCCCTACAACACAGGTAAGGAGTTCATTTATCCCGATAAGTATTGTGAGGAACTGAAAACCTATTTGGCATATACGGGGCAAGTTGATGAAGATGGGCGCAAATTCTCGACGAATACAGATACCGACGGTCGCTATCATTCGCGCTGGCTGAATATGATGTACCCCCGCCTCTATCTCGCCTACAGCCTGCTGCGCGAGGATGGGGTGATTTTTATTTCTATTGATGACAATGAAGTTGTGAACCTAAGAACACTATGTGATTTAATATTTGGGGAAGAAAATTTCGTTATTCAGCTTGTATGGAAAAGCCGTCAAATAGTAGATAGCAGAAACAAGACAAATGCCTCGACGGATCATGAATATGTGCTCGTATATGCGAAGAACTCAGAAGAAGCTAAAATTTTGGGAAAAGAAATAGATACTGACAAATATTCAAATCCCGACAACGATTCGCGTGGTCCTTGGATGAGTAATAGCATTCTTGGACTTGCTACTGCTTCTCAGCGTCCTAACCTTCACTATCCCATAAGTGATCCAAATAGAGGTATCGAATATTCCTGTCCACGGGATACTGGCTGGCGGTATTCCCGAGAAACTATGGAACAGAAAATTTCTGATGGCAGGATTGTTTTCCCAAAGAGTCCAAATGGAAGGCCGAGAGAGAAAAAATTCTTGTCGGAGATAAAATCGGAATTTACAGGGTTATCATCCATTATTCCCAAAGATGTTGGATATACACTAAACGGAACCCGTGAGGTCAGGGACTTGATAGGAGGTCGGTATTTTGACTTCCCAAAGCCCGCTTCTCTTATCAAACTTTTAGTGAAACAAGGTGCCCTCAGAGAGGGAGATATAATTATAGATTTCTTCGCAGGCTCTGCTACAACCGCTCATGCTGTAATGCAATTGAATGCCGAGGATGGGGGCAGTCGCAAATATATTTGTGTACAATTGCCCGAACCTACAGATAAAAAATCAGAAGCCTATAAAACGGGGTACGAAACGATTGCAGATATTGGCAAAGAACGCATCCGCCGCGCGGCGAAGCAAATCGAGGATGAGCAAAACGGTCAACTCGATCTGAATGGCAATGGAAAGCTGGACCTGGGCTTTAAGGCGTTCAAACTCGACCAGTCCAACTTCAGGGTGTGGGAAGGCACGGTTGACGATGCGGACGCGCTCATAGAGCAGCTTGAGCTTCACGTTGACCACATTTCAACGGAAAGTAGCGCGGAGGATATTCTGTATGAGATTCTTCTGAATGCGGGATTCCCTCTGACGACCAAAGTTGAAAAGCGGAATATGGCGGGAAAAGAGGTGTTTTCTATCGCGGATGGAAAGGTTCTGATTTGCCTTGAACAAGAGGTGACATCCGAGTTGATTGACGCACTTGCCAATGCCAACCCGTCGCAGGTTATCTGTTTGGACGCGGCTTTTCAGCGCAACGATCAACTCAAAGTCAATGCGGTGCTGACTTTCAAATCACATGCAGAGGTTAAAGAAACTGAGATGGTATTTAAGACGGTGTAAGAGGACCAATTGCCATGAAACTTAAATTTGACCCATCACTGGACTATCAGCGTGATGCGATCAACGCCATTGTAGATGTGTTCGACGGGCAGACTATTGCTCAGGCCGGGTTTGCGTTGAGCCTTACAGCCGATGCAGGGCTTTTTCAATCTGAACTCGGCGTGGGGAATAACCTTTCGCTCAGCGATGACGCACTTCTCGCCAATGTTCACAAGATACAGGAAGCCAATGATATTGAGAAAGTATCCGTGCTTCAAGGGCGGGCGTTTTCCATTGAAATGGAGACGGGCACCGGCAAGACTTATGTTTATCTCCGCACAATTTTCGAGTTGAACAGGGCATACAGCTTTAAGAAGTTTATTGTTGTTGTGCCCAGCGTGGCTGTCCGCGAGGGCGTGCTGAAAAGCATTGAGATGACAAAAGAGCATTTTTGTACGCTCTACGATAATGTGCCATTCGATTACTTTGTCTATGATTCCAAAAAACTCGGTCAGGTGCGACAATTCGCCACGAGCAATCAAATTCAGATTATGATCATCAACATTCAATCCTTCCAGAAAGATGTTGCGGATAGAGCACTTGCAGATATGACGGAAGACGAGTTAAAAAAACTCAATGTGATCAACCGCGAAAATGATCGTATGTCCGGTCACCGACCGATTGAGTTTATTCAGGCCACGCAACCGATGGTTATTATTGACGAGCCGCAAAGCGTGGATAATACGCCCAAATCAAGGCGGGCGATAGAAAATCTGCATCCGTCCGCCACACTGCGTTATAGTGCTACGCATCGAAATCCCTATAATCTTCTGTATAAACTCGACCCCATAAAGGCTTATGACATGCGTCTGGTCAAGCGTATTGAGGTGGCATCAGTGCGCTCTGAAGACAGTTTTAATGACGCTTATGTCAAACTGTTAAAGACCGATAACACGAAGGGCATTAGGGCACAGGTGGAGATTCACAAGGAAGGTCTGCAAGGACCGAGAGCATCCAAAATTTGGGTCAAGCAGGGCGACGATTTGTACGTGAAGTCTGGCAAGCGGGAAAATTATCGGCAAGGGTATATTGTTCAGACTATCGATTGCACTCCGGGTGTGGAATATCTCGAGTTCAATCAGGGACACTTATTGGAAATTGGGGAGGAAATCGGGGGACTGGGCGACGAGATTATGCAGGCACAGGTCTATGAGACTGTGGAGCGGCATCTCCAAAAGGAGCGTGTTCTGAGGAAAAAAGGCGTCAAGGTGCTCTCACTATTTTTTATTAACCGGGTGGCGAGTTATCGGGTGTACAACACAGATGGCAGCACCACGCTTGGAAAGGTCGGCCAGTGGTTTGAGGATGCATACGAGGAACTGACAGACAAACCGATTTACGGTGCATTTGCCACCCAGAATATTTCCAAAATCCACAACGGCTACTTCTCTATGGATAAGGGGCGCGCCAGAGATACGCGGGGCAACACGAAGATAGACGAAGACACTTATAATTTGATCATGAGGGAGAAGGAACGTTTGCTCGATTTTGAAGAGCCACTCCGTTTTATCTTTTCGCATTCCGCGTTGCGGGAAGGGTGGGACAATCCCAATGTCTTCCAAATTTGTACGCTCAACGAGACCCACTCATTTGAGAAAAAGCGTCAGGAAATTGGGCGAGGTCTGCGCCTGCCAGTGAATCAGGATGGCGAGCGTATTCGCGATGAAACCGTCAACCGGCTCACTGTGGTTGCCAATGAGTCTTATGAGGAATTTGCCCGTACGCTGCAATCGGAGTTTGAAGAAGATTTTGGGATTCAGTTTGGCGTGGTCGAGAAGATCGCCTTCGCCAAATTGGTTCGGGCAGCACCGGATAGGACTGAGCAAGAAATTGGCCAGAATGCTTCGACCAGAATTTGGGACGACTTGGTTGCCAATGGGTATCTCAATACGTCCGGTGAAATTCTGGATGAGTTCAATCCAAGAGCACCGCATTTTCAGCTTCAGATATCCGACGAGTTTAAGGACCTGGTGCCTGAGATTATTGACGAGGTGAGCAAGAAGGTCTTCAAAAACCGCGTGGTAAATGCCCGTGAGCGACGCGCGCTCAAATTGCGAAAGGAAGTTTACCTGAGCGATGATTTTAAGGCACTTTGGAATAAGATCAAGCATCGTACGCGCTATCGTGTGGCCTTTGATACCGACGAGTTGATCTACAAGGCAGTTGAGCGCATCAAAAATCTCGCGCCCATTGAACCTCCTGAAATTGCAACAACAGTTGTTGAGGTCGATATTTCGGAGGCGGGTGTTTCAGCCGACAGGCAAATTGCGACGCGACGCCGCGATGTAAGCCCGGTCGCTATCTTGCCCGATATCCTGAATTTTCTCCAGAAGGAGACGGAACTGACCCGCTACGCACTTGTCAAAATACTGAAACAGTCGGAACGCTTACCTGCCTTCAAGGTCAATCCGCAAGTTTTTATGGCGGCGGTGGCAAAAGAGATTTTTCGTGCTATGCGCGATCTGATGCTCAATGGCATTCAGTATGAAAAGGTCAAAGGTCAGTACTGGGAAATGAGGCGTATTGAACAGGAGGCTGAAGAGGGTATTGTCCGTTATTTACATAACTTGTACGAGGTTCAGAACGAGAATAAGGCACTTTTCGATACTATCGAGTACGAGTCTGAGGTTGAGAAGCAGTTTGCACATGACCTGGATAATCATGAAAATGTCAGGCTATTCCTCAAACTTCCTTCTTGGTTCAAGATTGACACGCCTATCGGCCCATACAATCCGGATTGGGCTTTTGTTACGGAGCGGGACGAGAAGCTCTATTTTGTGCGTGAGACCAAGAGCACGCTCGATTCTGAGGATCGCAGGATGGGAGAGAATTGGAAAATTGATTGTGGTCGAAAGCACTTTGAATCGCTCAATGTCGATTACGATGTGGTTACATCGCTCGATCAAGTGGAAATATAAAAAAGAAGCGAATTGAGAGAGGTCTGAGTGTAAAATGAAGTCACTGGTTGCGAAAGCCAAACGCAACAGAAAGACTGGAGGGTGATGGGACAAGCCTCCGCAAAATGCGGGGGCTTGTGTTTTTATTATTTATTCGACTCGGCTTTGACCACTGCGGCCCAGTATCCTTTTTTTTTCGGCGTCACCAATCGCAGGTAGTGCGTTGGTGCGGCGACTTCTTCGTCCTGCCACGTGCCCTGGCGAATGTCCAGCCAGCGCACATGGAGTTTTTTTCTTTTTGCCGCTTCCACGTTCAGCAGCACGTTGCCGCCGTTGGGAAAAAAGAGGGCGTACTCGACGCCGGGGTTGGGCGGGTAGCGTTGGATGCGGTCGGAGGTGGACATAGTAGCTGGGCTGGTGTTGGGGACTGGTTGAGCGGTGCAGATGGTTAGCAACGCGAATGCGAATATAGGCACTTTGTAGAACAAAAATAACCTCCAGGGCGGCGATGGGAACAATAAAAAGCGATTTTTTAGAGTTCTGTCAAGTTGTAATATCGTTCCCCAGCCCCCAATCTCTACTCGCTGCGCCCGTGATCGCACCGAACTTTTTACCGATTTTACATTGACCATTATACCAGTTAAATGTAGATTATGGCCCGATATAATTTAAGGGGGAAGGTTTATGCCTGTTTTGGATGTTGAAAAGCTCAAAGGAGCTTGTTCGCAGGTGTTTGAAGGCGCGGGACTGGGTGCTGAAGAAGCGCGCCAGATTGCGCATTCGCTGGTGTTGTCCAATTTGATGGGTCACGATTCCCACGGTGTGATTCGCGTTGTGCAATACGTTCAGGCGCTCAGAGAAGGGCGCGTGAGTGCCGGGCAAGAGATCGCGGTTGTGCGCGAGGCCGATGCCTCGGCGGTCGTCGATGGGGGTTGGGGGTTTGGACAAACCGTTTGCCATCAGGCTATGATGCTGGCAATGGAAAAGGCAAAACAGCGGTCGGTTGCGGTGGTCGAGCTTTTCAATAGCGGTCATATTGGGCGTTTGGGTGAATATGTGGAGGTCGCTGCCGAGGCCGAGATGATTGGCATTGTGATGTGCAATAATCACGGCGGGGGATTGCTTCAGCATCCGTTTGGCGGCATTGACGCGCGCATGTCGCCCAATCCCATCGCTGTGGGCATTCCCACCGGGGGCGATTTTCCGATTGTCGCGGATTTAACCACGAGTGTTGTCGCGGAAGGGAAAATTCGGGTGAAGCGCAATTTGGGCGAGTCCTTGCCCGAAGGCTGGGTGATCGATGCAGAGGGCGATCCGACGACGGATCCGGCAGAATTTTACGGTCCACCCAGAGGGGCTATTTTGCCTTTTGGCGGGATTTCAGCGCATAAGGGCTACGCGCTTTCTGTGGTGGTCGATGTTTTGTCTGGCGCACTTGGTGGCGGTGGGTGCAGTCGCGAGGGTGGGCTTTCTGGCGGCAATGGGGTGTTTATTATGGCGCTCGATATTGGGGCTTTTGTCGGGCGCGATCAGTTTCAAGATGAAATGCAATCATTTGTGCAATTTTTGAAGAGTGCCCGGCTCGCCCCCGGGTTCGATGAGATTTTGATGCCGGGCGAGATGGAAGCGCGCATGCGGCGGCAGAAAGAAGCGCGTGGCGTAGATATAGATGATGAGACCTGGCGACAGATTTGCGAAACAGGACACGCAGTTGGTATAACTTTAGCTTAAGGAGGGCGGTTTGCCGCAGGAAGAACTCAATGCCGTTGTGACACAGCGTCTCGAAGTGACTCCAGATTTGGTTATTCTTCGCGTCGTGCCCGACGGATGGGAATTGCCAACTTTTGAAGCCGGGCAATTTGGCGTGATCGGATTGCCTCCCGATGCACCCCGCACAGAGTATTCAGACCCTGTCGAAGATTACGAGAAGCCGCAGAGGGGCCTGATCCGACGGGCGTATTCTATTGCATCTTCTTCGGTGGCAACAGAATACCTCGAGTTTTATATCACTCTGGTGAGATCGGGCGCATTGACGCCCAGGCTATTTGCGCTCGAAATTGGGGACCGCCTCTGGTTGGGCCCAAAAATTACGGGCATGTTTACGCTGCAAGATGTTCCGCCGAATAAAAATGTCGTGATGGTGGCGACGGGCACGGGATTGGCGCCTTATATGAGTATGTTGCGGACTTATTTGCGGGAAAACACAGAGCGGCGTTTTGTGGTGCTGCATGGGGCGCGACATTCATGGGATTTGGGATATCGGTCAGAATTGGAAATGATGCAAGATTTATGCGCTAATTTTATTTATATCCCCCAGATTAGCCGTCCGGCAAATGAGCATGTGGCGTGGAGTGGGCATACGGGCTATGTGCAGAATTTGTGGACAGATGGTCCGCTCGATGAGGTCTGGGGGGGGCATCCAGCATCTGAGGATACGCATGTGTTTGTATGTGGTAATCCCTATATGTGCGATGATGTGACAAAAATTCTGGTTGCGGAGGGTTTTAAGGAGCACAGGCGGAGAGATCCCGGGCAGGTGCATATAGAACGCTACTGGTAATCGCTATGGGAGAGGATATAACTACTGATGTGATTGTGCTGGGCGCTGGGCACAATGGCCTCATTTTGCAGGCGTATTTGTGTCGCGCAGGACTCAATGTGATTTGTCTGGAGAGATCGGATAAACCCGGAGGCGGGCTGGCGACTGTTGAAGACCCCCGTTATCCGGGTTTTTTGCACAATACGCATTCTTTTTTTCATCGCGGCATCACGCAAATGCCGTGGTTTGGCGATTTGCACCTGGAACGGTATGGCGCGCGCTATATTGAACCCGAACTGAATGTGGCTCTTGTGCTGAGAAATGGCGATGTGTTGAAATGGTACACGGATTTTGAACGCACTCAAGATAGTTTTGCGCGGTTTAGCAAGAGGGATGCACAGACTCTTCGGCGATGGCGCGATGCGTTTGACCCTGTTGTGAGAAATATTCTGTCTGTAGAGGCACAGGCGCCGCCTTTGTCGCAGGAGTTGAGGCAAAAGATTCTGTCGCAGACCCGAGAGGGGAAGATGTTGCTCGAAGTCAGCGCGCTTTCTCCGCTTGCGTTTGTGAATCGGGAATTTGAACATCCGGTTGTTCGAGCCGGGTTGTTGTTTTTCAATGGGCTGCGCGAAGTGGATTTGCGCGCCGCGGGGTTTGGACACCATATACCGGCGTTGCTGGCGAGCAAGGGGAAAGCGCAGATGTGTGTGGGCGGGTCAGCGGGGCTGGCGCGCGCGCTGGTTGCTGCTATTTCTGAGATGGGCGGCGAGATCTGGTTGCAAACCGAACCCGGGCGCATTGTGGTGGAGAACAATCGCGTCAGGGGTGTTGAAACGGCGGATGGGAAGTATATCAAAGCGCCTGTGGTCGTGTCCAGCCTGAATCCCCATCAGACATTTCTCGATTTGATTGACCGCGAGGCATTGCCCAGGATGTGGCAAAACCGGGTCGAGAAATTTCAGTACAATGTGTTGGCACCGTTGTTCGCACTCCATTTGAATTTGAGTGAACCGCCGCGTTATCGCGCTGTGGAAAAACATCCGGAAGTGGCGGACGCGCTGATGGTTATTTTGGGGCTGGAACACGCGGATCAATATGTGGATATTGTTGCCCACCACGAAAAGGGGACGATTCCGCCGACTGTGATGTGGGGCGCGTGTCCGACGCATTTTGACGCTACACAGGCTCCTTCGGACAAACACACGGCGTTTATGTGGCAGAAGTTGCCGTTTCACCTGTATGGCGATTCTGCAAACTGGGATCGCCAGCGGGATGCGGTTGGTCGCGATATGCTGGATATGTGGTCTGAATATGCGCCCAATTTGAAGGATTGTGTGATCGATTCTTTTGTTCGCAGTCCACTGGATGTTGAGCGCGCATTGCCCAATATGCGGGATGGCGATTTGCTCGTCGGTGCATTTACAAATGGGCAGACGGGTTATAACCGGCCCTTTCCCGGTGCAGGGCATTATCGCGGGTATTTTGAGGGGTTGTATCTTTGTGGGTCGTGCTGCCATCCCGGCGGCAATGTGACCGGTTTGCCGGGTTATAATGCGGCACAGGTCATCCACAGCGATCTGGGTATTACTGCGTCATGGATACCTGAGCCTGTGGATGTGAGACTGGGGGGATAGGCGTCAGGACAGGAGGAGTGGGAAGTATTCTAAGATGGAGAGGACAAAGCCGAGGACGGTGAGCAAAAGACAGAGCAGGGCTATGAGAATGGTGATGCGTCCTTCGCGGTATTCTGCATTTGAAACGAGAATTTGTGCTGCGATCCAGCCACCGATAAAACCGCCCAGATGCGCCCAGTTGTTTACGCCACTCATGAGAAAGCCCATGACAAATAGCAGGATGGCCCATTGCCACATCTGCCGTGTCATGAGTGACATCATCTGCGTTTTCTGGTTGCGGCCGTACACAATGATGGCGGCAAAAAGTCCAAAGATCGCCCCCGACGCGCCTACGGTGGGATAGCCAGAGATTAGATTGGAGAGGATAAAACCGATAGCTCCTGCGACAGTGTAGATGATAAAATAACGCGCGGGTCCAAAGAAATGCCCGACATCGGGACCGAGTTGCCGAATCCAAAGGACGTTGAACAGGATGTGGAGGAGGCTGCCGTGAAGATATGTCGCGGTGAGCACGGTCCACCAGGGTGCCTCGCCGTAGGTCATGCCGAGAACGAGCAGTGGGATATTGCCGGGGCTTAGCATGCCAAAAAGCCCGCCGCCCATCGACAGCGCGGCACTGAGGTCGAGCAATAGACTGATTGCGTAAAGGGCAATACACGCGGTGGGTATCAGGGTGAGGACATCGATGCGACCGCCAAAGAGCCGGTTCAGCGCGGGACCGAGGCCCCAGAGGTTGGGATTATAAGCGCCGCAATGGGGACAGCGTTTCTCGTCGGTATTGATGAGGGTGCCACAGCCTGGGCAGATCATGGAGGTGGGGTTTGACATGGGGTTACTCGAGTTTTGACCAGTTGTTGAGGATGAGCGAGAGGCCCTTGAGTACGCGTCGCATATCGCGTTCTGACGTGTGGCCCATAGCTGCAATGCGAAAGGCTTTGTCTTTGGTATCGCCATAGCCCGGGGCGAGTTGAACATTGAGCAATTTTTTTGCTTTATCGACAAAATCGGAACCCGAAATATGGTCTGGCAAGAGGATGGCATTTACGGTCAGGCTCTCGTATCCCGGTTTGGCAATGAGGCTCAGGTTGTGTTTTCTTGCCCAATCGCGTTGCATGAGGGCGAGGCTCTGGTGGCGTTTGAAGTGCTGATCGCCTTCTCGTTTCATTTCTTCGAGACGCGCATTCAGGCATTGTAAGGTCAGGTCGGCTACGGTCATGGGGGTTTGGGCTGTTTTTGCGCGCGTTCGCCATTCGATCAAGTCGAGGACATAACCGCGGTCTGGCACGGTTGCGGCAACGTCAAATGCGCGGTCTGATACAATCATGACAGAGCCGATGGTGGGGCAGGCGAAGTCTTTTTGCAGGCTCCAGAGATAGTAATCGGGGCGCAGGGTCTCAATCGGCTTATCTGATGCCCCTGCAATGCTGACTGCATCGATGGCAATCAGGGTTTTGGGAGATGTGTTGCGGACCGTGTCACACATTTCCTGTACGGGCAGCATAACACCGGTAGATGTTTCGTTGTGGGTCAAAAGGGCAAGGTCGTAGTTTTTGGCAATGGCGTTGGACCAGGTCCGAGCGCAGATGCCGTCGCCCCAGTCGGCTTTTAAGATGTCGATGTTGCGCCCGTGACTTGTGAAAACCTGTGCCCATTTTTTGGAAAAAGTGCCGATGTCCATGCCCAATGTCGCACTATTGCAAGGCGTATTGGTGACGACCATTTCCCAGTTATAGCTGCCGGTGTGACCGAAGATGAGCGGCGTAAATCCGCGTGGAATTTGAAAGACCTCGCGCAACAAATCCACGGTTTTTTGATAGCAGGCTTGAAATGCAGCGGATCGGTGGGAATAGGTCGCTTGATATGTTTTCAGAACCCGGCGAACCGCGGGGGTGAGCATGTGCGGGCCAGGTGCCCAAAGGGCAAGCGCGGGCAGGCGCAGGTTGGCTATTTCTCGGGCAAGCGTTGATGACAAGCGGTTTGCTCCACAAAAAAAACCCGTTAATTTAACGGGTTGGGTTAATGGAGCGGGAAACGGGATTCGAACCCGCGACCTTCTGCATGGCAAGCAGATGCTCTAGCCAGCTGAGCTATTCCCGCTCATTATGAGGGATCAAAAATTACAAAAAGGACCATGGCTTGTCAAGGTCAATTTTGCCTTTGTTGGTAAAGGAACTGTTCTTTATTTTTTAAATGTAGAATAAAAATAAATGCAAAGGAGATGAGGGTGAGTGAGGAGGCATACACGCTTGCAATAGATATTGGCGGCACGTTTACAGATGTTGTGTTGAGAGAACACGCTTCGGGTGTTTTATCTGTAGCGAAGGTGTTGACGCAGTCTCCAGACCCTTCAATCAGTGTGCTGGAAGGCGTGAAAGAGATGCTCGACGGGGGGGTATCGCCCGGCGCGATTTCCCGGGCGGTTCACGGCACGACACTGGTGACGAATGCCCTGATTGAGCGCAGGGGGGCCAGGACCGGGCTGATTGCGACAGCGGGTTTTCGAGATGCACTGGAAATTGGGAGAGAGGGGCGTTACGATATCTACGATTTGTTTTTGAAATTGCCCGAACCCCTCGTTGAGAGGCGGTTGCGCGTTGAGGTGCGGGAGCGGCTATACGCGCGTGGCGAGGTGATGACGCCATTAAACGAAGATGATGTGTTCAAAGCCTGCGAGATGTTGCGCGAAGCCGGTGTGGATGCGGTCGCCATTGCATTTTTGCACGCTTATGTCAATCCCGATCACGAGCGTCGTGCAGAGGAAATTGTGCGTTCTCTTATGCCCGATGTAGGCATTTCGGTTTCGCACAGGGTTGCCGCCGAACTTCGAGAATTTGAGCGCACTTCCACGACTGTGGCAAATGCTTATGTGCAGCCCATGGTCGAAAAATATCTCGCGCGTTTGGAAGATGGGTTGAAGGTGCTGGGGATTTTGGCACCGCTGCATATTATGCTTTCAAACGGCGGGTCGTGTTCTGTGCAGACCGCAGTGCGTTTTCCCGTGCGCCTCGTAGAATCCGGTCCTTGCGGCGGCGCGCTTGCCGCGGCGCATTATGGAAGTCGGTCGGGATATCGGCGGATTCTCGCTTTTGATATGGGGGGTACGACGGCAAAGGCCATTTTGAGCGAAAATGGGGCATTTCCAGTTACGACTGAATCAGAGGTCGCGCGGGTTTATCGCTTCAAGCGCGGCAGCGGGTTGCCCTTGCTCGTGCCCGTGCTCGATATGATCGAGATTGGAGCAGGTGGGGGCAGTATCGCGCATGCGAGTGAATTGGGTTTGCCCACGGTTGGGCCGCAAAGTGCGGGGGCAGATCCCGGTCCTGCCTGTTATGCGCGCGGGGGGCAGTTGCCCACAGTGACGGATGCCGATCTCTTGCTGGGCTATTTGAATGCCGAGTATTTTTTGGGCGGGCAAATGGATCTGGATGTGGATCGCGCTGCGGATGCGGTTGATGAATTTGCGCGATTTACCAGGCTGGATCGCATGCGCGCCGCACAGGGGATTCACGATTTGGTGAATGAAAATATGGCCAATGCTGCGCGGGTTCACGCTGCCGAGCGCGGGATCGATTTGAATGGATACTCGCTGGTTGCGACGGGTGGGGCTGGTCCTGTACACGCATGCGGCGTTGCGATGCGGTTGGGGATTGATCGGGTGATTGTGCCGCCGGCTGCGGGTGTTGGGTCGGCTTTTGGTTTGATGCTCGCGCCCATTGCTTTTGATTATGTGCGGAGTTTTGTGTCGCGGATCGCCGCATTGGAGCGCGAGGTTGTCAATAAGCTCTATGGGGAGATGGAAGACGAAGGCCGCGCGCTTGTGCGAGAGGCGGGGATCGATGATTCTGAGATTCGCGTGGTACGCACAGCTGATATGCGATATGTGGGGCAGGGGCACGAGATAAGCGTTCCCGTGCCTTTGGGAGAGCTGACGGAAGGTTCCGAGGGCGAGCTTCAAGCAGCTTTTGATGCGTCCTACAAAAAATTATACGGACGTCTATGTGAAGGGGTTCCCGTTGAGGCCATCCACTGGCGCGTGACGATTTCGGGGCCAGAGCCTGAAATTTGCGGCTCTGGGTCCATTGAAGAAGTCGCTGGTGATCGAGGGGCCGAGGGACAGCGCGATGTTCTTTTTGCAGAAGGGAAATGCAGGACTGAGGTTTACAAGCGACACAAACTCGGAAGAGGAGTTGTTTTGAAAGGTCCCGCTATTGTCGAGGAAGTCGAATCCACTACGGTATTGCCACCGGGATGGGTGTTGCATGCCGATGATACAGGTAATCTGATTCTCATCAGGGAGGATGCATGACGGGACGCGAGATCGACGCGGTTGAGTTGGAAGTACTGTGGAATCGCCTCATTTCAATTGTGAATGAACAGGCAGCAGTATTGATGCACGCTTCTTTTACAACTGTGGTGCGAGAGGCCGGCGACCTGTCTGCGGGGGTGTTTGATCGCGCGGGCAATATGCTGGCACAAGCGGTGACGGGGACGCCGGGGCATATCAATACGATGGCGAATTGCGTGCGGCATTTTGTGAAAGCGTATCCGATTGATACGTTGAAACCCGGCGATAGTTTGCTCACCAATGATCCGTGGCTGGGGTCGGGGCATTTGCACGATATTACGGTTGTCACGCCCGTTTTTTATCGGGGAAGGGGCGTGGGGTGGTTTGCCAATACCTGCCATGCAATGGATATTGGCGGTCGCACGCTGGGGGCCGGTGCGCGTCAGGTGTATGAAGAGGGCCTGAATATCCCAATTATGAAATTGTTTGGTGAAGGGGAGATCAATCGCGATTTGATCGCAATTGTGCGGGCAAATGTGCGCGAGCCAGATCAGGTCGTCGGCGATTTGTACGCGCAACAGGCAGGGAATGATGTGGGGGCTGTCAAGCTGCTTCAGGCACTGGAAAATTACGATCTCGCGGATCTGGAGGGATTGTCGGGGCTGATTTTGGACCGGTCAGAAGCGGCAACCCGAGAGGCGATTTTGGAGATTGCAAATGGCGTTTATGAGGATGAGGTGGAACTCGATGGGTATGATAGGCCGCTGGTTATTCGCGCAAAAGTTATTGTCAAAGATCGCCGTTTGATCGTTGACTATACGGGCACGTCGCCACAGGTAGATCGCGGGATCAATGTGGTGTACAATTATACGCATGCTTATACGACTTATCCCTTGAAATGCGCCATTAGTCCGCATATTCCCAATAATGAAGGTAGTTTTCGGCCCATAACAGTTACGGCACCCGAGGGATGTATCTTAAACGCGCAATTTCCATGTGCTGTGGGCGCGCGGCATCTGGTTGGACATTTTCTTTCGCAACCGCTGTTCGGTGCGCTGTCTCAGGCGATTCCCGATCGCGTGATTGCCGATGGTTCAGCTGGGCTTTGGAATACGCAGTTGGAGGGGGTAGGGCGCACGGGTGAACGCTTTTCGTATATCTTTTTTTCCGCGGGTGGTATGGGTGCGCGTCCTGGCGATGATGGGATTTCGGCGACGGCATTCCCCAGTGGGATTAAGGGCGTGCCTGCCGAAGCGATTGAGTCCGTGTCGCCCGTGATTATGCACAGGCGCGCGTTGATTCCCGATTCTGGTGGTGCGGGTACTTTTCGAGGTGGCCTGGGGCAGGAGATGGTTTTGTCTGTTGACTCCGATCATCCCACGCTGCATTCTTGTATGTACGATCGCACGCGCTATGCACCGCGCGGTTTTTTGGGGGGGCGCGATGGCAGGTGTGGCGAACTTTTTTTGTCGAATGGCACTGTTCTGCCGCCAAAGGGTCGCTATGATCTCCAACCCGGGCAGTCGGTGACGTTGCGTATTCCGGGTGGTGGAGGCTATGGGTCGCCTTTTGAACGCGATCCCAAAAGGGTGCTGGAGGATGTCAAACAGGAGCGGCTATCGCTTGAAGCTGCGCGAGATTGTTACGGCGTGGCGATCACGGCTGATCTCGAAGTGGATGTTGAGAAAACGTCCGTTTTGAGGGGAAAATGAATGACTAATAAAAAGAGCCAAACATATTCTCCTGTGGCATTGTGGCTGGCGTGGAAGCGAATTTTTGCTTTTGCCCGGCCATACTTGTTGCGGCTCGTCCTGGGGCTGGTATTTACCGCGTTTTCCACAGGTGTGTGGCTGCTGATTCCACTGGGCTTGCGGTCGCTATTGGATTCTGTGTTTGAGCAGGGCGATCGACACCAGTTGGATTTGCTGGCACTTGGCATGCTGGTGCTGTTTGTGCTTCAGTCGCTTTTGCACGTGGGCAGTCATTACTGGATTTCCTGGGTGGGTGAGCGCGTGGTGACGGATCTGCGAAAGAAGGTTTACGCGCATTTGCACGTTTTGGGGCTTCGCTTTTATGCCGATCACAGGTTGGGCGAACTCATGTCGCGTTTGACCAATGATGTGGGGGCCATCAGAAATGCCGCGACGGGGGCTATTTCGCAGGTTTTGATGACGGGGATTATGACTGTTGGTTCTGTGGGGGCTATGGTTGTTCTCAATTGGCGATTGAGTCTGGTGGTGTTTGCTGCCGCGCCGGTTGCCGCTGTGGGGGCGCGCTATTTTGGACAGCGCATCCGCGAGTTATCTCGCACGGTGCAGGATCGGTTGGGCGATACGACTGCGATTGCCGAAGAAGCACTGTCGGCTGTGCGGGTTGTCAAGGCGTTTGCACGCGAAGTTTTTGAGGTGAATCGATATGGCGAGGCAAACGAAGATTTGTTTCGCACGTCGCGCTATCGCGTGATTATGGAAGCGGTTTTTTCGGCTTGTATCGCATTTCTTTTTATGCTGGCACTGGTGGTGATTTTCTGGTACGGGGGCACGGAGGTGCTGGCCGAGCGCTTGTCGGCGGGCGATCTGGTGGCGTTTATTTTTTACGCGATGAATATTGCCCGATCTGTGATGGGGATTTCGCGTCTTTATGCGTCCTTAAATTCTGCTGTGGGCGCGTCAGAACACATTTTTGAGTTGCTCGATACGCGACCGGAGATTGCCGATGGCGATGGTGCGTTTCCGCTTGCAGATGTTCGCGGTGCCGTGGTGTTTGATGATGTGTGGTTTGGATACCAGCCCGACCGTCCGGTGCTCAAAGGAATTTCTTTTGAAACCCTGCCCGGGCAAACCATAGCACTTGTGGGAGCGAGTGGCGCAGGCAAGACGACGCTGATGAATCTGATTCCGAGGTTTTACGATGCGACCTCTGGGGTTGTGCGCGTGGATGGCGTGGATGTGCGCGATGTGCAGATTGTATCGCTGCGCGAACAGATTGCGCTGGTGTCACAGGATGTGGATTTGTTCGGTACTTCCGTTGGTGAAAATATCCGATACGGGCGGTTGGACGCGACGGATGAAGAGGTCGAGCAGGCAGCGCGAGATGCGAATGCCCACGATTTTATTGTGGAATTACCTGATGGATACGATGCGTTGGTTGGGGAAAAGGGCGTGAAATTGAGTGGGGGACAGCGGCAGAGGGTTGCGATTGCGCGGGCTTTGCTGAGAGATGCGCGCATTTTGTTGCTGGATGAGGCCACTTCATCGCTGGATTCGGCTTCAGAAGCGCAGGTGCAACAGGCATTGGAACGGTTGATGGCGGGACGCACGACGTTTATTATTGCGCATCGGTTGTCAACAGTACAACATGCGGATTGCATTCTGGTGCTGGATCGCGGCGAGATCGCGCAGCGCGGAACGCATGAGGCGTTGTTTGCCAGGGGTGGACTTTATCGCGAGTTGTGCGATTTGCAATTTCGGAATATGGAAATTAAAAAAAACAAGGTTGTCTGAAGCGATGTGTTTTCCGCCCCGTCGTTTGATTGAATTGCGAAGTGACATTATTCCGTTGTATTTCCCGTCTGAATCTGGTCAATCTGATGGTGCAGGCCTTGCACAGCCGAGTAAATTTTCTTGTGTACGCGGTTGTAAATTGTGTTGTAATACGCGACCTGTTCGGGTATGGGGTGAATGGTCTGCATGGGGGTGTCAAGCGTATGCAGGGCATTGGCGACATCTGTGTAAACACCTGTGCCCAATCCCGCGAGCACTGCCGCGCCCAGAGCCGTTGCTTCATCCATTTCGGCGAGGGCGATGGGTTGATTGAGAACGGTGGCTTTGATTTGCATGAGGAGTTGATTGCGTATGCCACCGCCGATTGCGACGATATTTTTTGTTTTGGGTACGCCGGAATGGGATTTGGACGCCTCGATAATATGGCGCATTTCCATAGATAGACCTTCGAGGACTGCGCGAAAGAGCGTGCCGCGGTTGACATCGGGTGTCAGGCCAATAAATGTCCCGCGCGCTATGGCTTCTGCATGGGGTGGGTTGGTAAAGCGCAGTTGTGGGAGAAAGCCAACGCCCAGGCTGCCGGGGGGCGATTCGCGCGCCTCTGAAATTAAGGTGGTATAGTCTGCGCCTTCGCCAAATAAGCTGCGAAACCACTCGATGCTCGCACCGCTTGTGAACAATCCGCCGAGGAAGTAATATTGGTCGGGTGCGACATGCGCGCCTATGGTGAAGTTTTGGCGGCCTATTTGCGGGTCTGTAAGCGGCTGGAAAATGGGCAGGCACAGGGCTTCTGCGGTGCCCAGAGAATTGAGCATTGTTCCCGGCTCTGTAACGCCAACGGCAAGGGCGCCGCAAATATGGTCGTGTCCACCAGCGCATATTCGCGTGTGCCGGGGCAGGCCAGTTTCGCGTGCGATGTCGGGAAGGATGGGACCCAGGTCGGTTCCAGCAGTGCAGAGTGGCGCGAAGAGATTTGGCGAAAGATGGACTTCACTGAGGAGGTCGTTTGCCCATTGTCGCCTGTGGAGGTCAAAGGCAAGGGTGCGGGAGGCGAGCGAATAGTCGGTGGCGGGTATGCCCGATAGTCGGAAAGCAATATAATCGGCGGTGTTTAGCCAGGTCGCGGTTCGCGCAAAGGTTTCGGGCTGGTGTTCGCGTATCCAGAGGATTTTGCACAGGCTGAAAATGGGTTGCAAGGGAAGTCCTGTGAGTGAAAAGAGTTCGTCGCGGTCAAGGGTTTTTCGCAGTTGTTCGCATTGCGGACGGGTGCGCTGGTCAAACCACGCTATCGCATGACCGGTTGGATTTCCACGCTTGTCTATTGGGATGCCTGTTTCGCCAATGCTCGCGGTGGCAATGCCCGCGATGTTGGCGGGGTTGTCGATTTGAGCAATGGCCTTTTTTAAGATGCCGCATACGGTTTCCCAGAGTTCATCGGGTTTGTAATATGCCCATTCTGGCTGTGGATGGTGCGTGGGCGTTTTGGCTTGTGCGCGGGCGATCTCGTGGCCACGAGGATCGAAGATCAGGGCTTTGATGTTGGTGGTTCCAACATCGATGCCGATGAGTAGAGGGTCGGAGGATGTTTTTGTGTTCATGGTTGGCTCTTTATTGTAATAATAGGTTTAGGTTATATTATATTCAAGCATTTCAGTTGTCAAAGACAAATAGATGTTTTACCAGGGAAGGAGTGGCGAGATGGATAAAATTGGATTTGTCGGTCTGGGGATTATGGGGAAGCCTATGTGCCACAATCTTTTGAAGGCCGGTTTTGACGTGGTATTTTACGCGCGTCGAGACGAGATTGTGGCCGAGATGGAGGGCGCGGGGGCGACTTTTGTGCCTTCGTCACAGGCGGTGGCCGAAGCTGCGGATATTATTATTACGATTGTGACGGCTGATCCCGAGGTGCGCGAGGTCATTTTGGGCGATCAAGGCGTTTTGGCCGGGGCATCTGAGGGCGATCTCATTGTGGATATGAGTACGATTTCGCCGTTGACGATTCAAGATGTGGCAGAGCAGGCGTCGCAAAAAGGGGTTCGGGTGATGGATGCGCCGGTGAGTGGCGGCGATATTGGGGCGATTAACGGCACGCTGACCATTATTGCGGGTGGGGCAAAGGCCGATTTTGATCGTTGCCAGGGGATTTTTGACGCGATGGGCAATAGCGAGAATATTTTTCATGTGGGTGATGTTGGCGTGGGGCAAACGGTTAAAATTGTCAATCAGTTGCTCGGTGGTATTACGATGGCAGCGATTGCAGAGGGGCTTACCCTCGGCGTTAAAGCGGGTGCTGATCCCGAGGTGATGCGGCAGGTGATTAGCGTGAGTTCGGGTAATTCGTCGGCTTTTCAGGCGCGCGTTGCAGATTTTGTGTTCAAAGATGAGTACGCGCCGGGGTTTATGCTCGATTTGATGAAAAAGGATATTGGTATTGGCGTGGAGATGGGGCGCGCGATGAATGTGCCCGTGCCTTTGGGGGCTGTGGCCTATCAGATGTATGCTGCCGCCAGTAGTCTGGGTGCTGGCGCACTCGATTTTTCAGCCGTGACAAAAGCTATTGAGACTTTGTCGGGTATCAAGATCAGCGATGCGTGATTAAAGACTGGACAGGCTGCGCGCTCTGCATTATTTTTTGCGGGAGAGAGAAGGGCTTTGGTAAATGAAATGGTATGATATTCCATATCCGGTTTCTGCATATACCTTTCCTCAGGAAGCTCTTATTCATCAGGTGCGTTTTGATGATGTGCATATTCATATTGAATTAACGGATGGGCGTATTCTTTCTGTGCCTTTGAAATGGATTCCGACGCTTTATCACGCATCTACCGATGAACGTGAAAAATACGAGATCTCTCCAGATCGCACAGAACTCTTATGGGATCCAGACAAGTGCGATATTAACGATGAACTTCGTATAGCGGACTATCTCGGTTCTGGTAGAGGATGAAAGTGAAGAGGGCTCCTTTGGGTAGAATTAAACAGTTCATTTCAAGACTCAGCCAAAGGGCGTTGGACATCGACATGTGCTGGTATGTTGTATTCTTCGCCGTAGTGGTCTTTGTCTCTGGATGTTTTTATACTTACCTCACCCCCGGTGGCAACGGCATTGGACAAAATCTCGAGCCGCTTTCTGAAGTTACGTTTCTTCAAGGCATATACTTTAGTATCATCACAGTCTCTTCTTTAGGATACGGCGACATGCATCCGATGGGCATCTCGAAGGCACTCATTTGCATAGAAGTCCTCTTGGGGCTTGCGATGATAGGCATCATGATCGCTAAAGTGACTTCGCAAAGCATGTCGCACCAGGTTTCGCGTCTTTTCAGTTTCGATGCCCAAAAACGACTTGAAGATATTGCGGCAAAATTTGATGTCTCTTATGACGATTTTGAAGAAATTATGACCTATCAGACACCTGCAGAAAATAAGAGCAAATCTATCCCAAGTTTTCGGGAAATTATCAATTCATTCCAATTAAGATGTACCGCATTGTGTGATTACTTTTCAGACGAGATGGCGCAGAGTAACTACTTCCAGATTGCGCCAGTCGATGCGGTGGTGGAAGTTGGTAATGCCGTTGACCGCGCATTCCTTAGACTTACCCTATGCATCACGAACTTGCCGGTACAAGCGAGAGAAGAAGTACTTGATAGACGTACCAGACAAAGAATTTCTGAGGCAATTGACTCACAAAAAAAGGTTTGTGACCTGGTCCGGGAACATGCGACTGATCAGAACACACTGGCTATATTCGAGCGCATTAAGGAGATCTGTGAAAATCTACCAGTGAGTTACTTCGAGGTTCCAGAAGAAGAAGAAGAACAGCCCAACCAAGTCCTACAAGGCTCTGATGAACCACAAGAACTTTCGGAGGTGGACAATGAGCATACCGATTCCCCATAAGCAGGCACTATCATTACACCTGAACTGGACAAGGTGTGAAGGCAATGTCTGGTGCAAGCTCAATTCTGTAAACTTGGAACACGCGCATTTCAACAATAAGCCCTGTGGCGTCTATATAATTTGGCACGGAGGTAATAAACCCAGGGCGGTGTACGTTGGTCAAGGGGATATTAAAGAACGCATAGCCGAACACAGGAGAAAACAGGAGATTCAGAAATATGAACATCTGGGTCTTTATGTAACTTGGGCAATCGTACTTCAAGAGCACCGCAATGGTGTGGAAGCGTATCTTGCTGATATTTGGCCGCCCAAAGTCAGTGACAACCATCCTGAAGTTCCTCGCATAGAAGTGAACTCCCCGTGGTAGTTATTGCAAACTAGTGCCTGAGTATCTTTGGGAAGAGCAATGTGACCTGACCGTATGCCCGCTCGCTAAACACATGCAGGAAACAGCGGGTATTGAAACAAAATCGTTTTTGAAAGTTTTCGAGGAGCGGCATGAGATCATTTTTTATTATGACTGGTATAGCCTTGATAGTGGCCTTGGCCGGCTTTCTTTATAGTGCCATTGCATCTCGCCATCTTAAGCGAAAATATAAGGACGACAAATAGAAGGAGGTTAATCTCCATAATCTCGTCTATAGCCGTCTTGTCCTTTTTTATGTTAAATCTGAATTCACTATTTTATTCACAGGAAAAATATTATGTCTGAGAATAAGTCTTCGGCTGATTCCCAATTTGAACTCGCTCTTAGAGATCTTCAAGAAGCTTTCGATGAATCTTTTATCGGCGAAAGCGAGAAGTTCGGAGAAATCAAAAATTAATTATGGCACTGTACGGTAGCGTGAATAGCGGGAAATCCACCACTATCAATGCACTTACCGGACGGAAACTGGCCGATGTAAAGGCTATAGCAGGTTACACGGAGGAAATTCAGCTATATAGATTCAGCAAAAATGTCTATATTGCTGACACGCCAGGATTGGAGGACATCAATGAAGAAAAGAGTAAGCTAACACAAAAATTTATCGAACGAGATACCGACATAATACTTTTCTTTTTTAATGGGGGTGTCGGTGCGTCAAAGTCCACAGTTGATGCTTATAAAGGATTACAAGCATTAGGGAAACCAATCATTGCTGTGCTCAACAAGATCGACAGCCTCAAACTTGACGCACAAAAAGAAATGGAGCAGGATATAAAAGACAAGACGGGAGCCAAACTTGTACCTATCTCCGCCCGCGATAATATCGGCATTGATGTTCTGCATCGAAGTATAGTGGAAATTTTAGAATTCCAGGGAAACGATTTATTCTTTTTTAAAGTATCGAAATTTAAAGAAGAACAAGTGGATAAATGGATAAAAGACGCAGCAGATGATGCTATGAGCCTTGCTACAATTCCTATACCTGGTGTGGACCTCATGCCATTAACCCGATTGCAAGTTGGTCTTGCAATGAAGGTAGCTTTTATTTATGAATGCCAAGTGAAAAAAAAAGATGTAATGCAATTGTTCGCTGCTACGGTAACGGGAAGCACTGGACGACAAATCTATCGTTGGGGCATTCAAGGCTTGAAGGCGGTGGGGTGGCTCGGCGGACTTTTGGGTGTAGGAGTTGTTATGAATGTAGCTGCCAAGACGGCCGGATCAGTTACCTATGGATTTGGCCATGTTTGTAAGGCATATTACAAAAGTGGAATGACACTTGATTTGGATGTAGCAGGTGAGATATTTGGTAATATGGCAAAGCAGTATCAAAGTCAAGCCCCTTCAATATTAAACCGACTTTGGAAATGGTGGCTGAAGTAAGGACCGTGGAGCGACAACCAAAGAACCCGTTCCACCTGGGAAAGATGCTTCTTGAGGAGTTTCTCGAACCTATGGGTATGAGCCAGACGGCGTTTGCAGAGAAAATTGGCTGGTCCAGAGCGCGACTCAGCGCGCTTATTCGAGGCGAGTGAGGCGTACTGCCGATGCAGCACTCGATCTTGCTGAGACTTTGGGAACATCGGCCAGACTTTGGATGAACCTGCAAGCGACGTATGATCTGGACAAAGCCGCGAAGGCAAGGCGGGTCGCTTAGTTGTTTTGATGACAAATTTCCGAAAATGTATTTCTGATACAACAAACTCACAGGAGGAAGAATGGCAATTCAACAGGAAGATTATTTGGGTATTACGGATTACAAGGTCGTGGGGACGCGGCCAGTGCGGCACGATGGCGCGGATAAGGTGACGGGCAGGGCGATTTACGGTACGGACCTCAATTTGCCCGATATGTTACATGCCAAAGTCTTGCGAAGCCCGCATGCACATGCTCGGATTAAGTCGATTGATACGAGCAAGGCTGAAGTGCTCGAAGGCGTGCGTGCAGTGGTTACGGGACAGGATTTGGCACTTAACGCCGAGGAGCAGTTGGCCGATTTGGGCGAGGAGGTGGTGCGGGTTAAGGATATGTGTGCGGCAGTGCTGGCACACGAGAAGGTGCTCTATCAGGGATATCCCGTGGCTGCGGTGGCGGCGACCAATGTCCATATTGCCGAAGAAGCGCTGGATTTAATTGAGGTCGAATACGAAGTGCTGCCCCATGTGCTGGATGTGCAGGAGGCGATGAAGGATGACGCGCCCCTGGTGCATGAAGATCAGAGAACCAGTTCGATGGGCGAGAAGAGCGAAAATTTCAGTAATGTGGCGTCGCATTTTCGCACGGAACTGGGCGATGTCGATCAGGGGTTTGCCGAAGCCGATGTGATTGTCGAGCACGAGTTTCGCACGGATATGGTGCATCAGGGCTATATCGAACCGCAAAATGCCACGGTATTGTGGAATGCCGATGGGGTGGTGACGATCTGGTGCAGCAATCAGGGCGCGTTTGGCGTGCGGGATCAGACTGCGAAAATTTTGGGTATTCCCGTGTCGCAAATTAAGGTTGTACCCCTGGAGATTGGCGGGGGATTCGGTGGCAAGATCAAAGCGTATTTGGAACCGATTGCCGCGCTGTTGTCGAGAAAGACCGGGCATCCGGTGAAAATGATTATGACTCGCACTGAGGTCTTGCAGGCGACTGGCCCGACGTCGGGTTCGTGGATCCGGGTGAAAATGGGCGCGACCAAAGATGGTAAGCTCGTCGCTGCTGAGAGTGTACTGGCCTATGAGTCGGGGGCTTTTTCCGGCAGTCCCGTGGGCGCGGGGGCGCGCAATATGCTGGCGCCTTATATTATCCCGCATGTTCTGGTGGATGGTTATGATGTGGTGAACAACAAGCCTTCCTCTTCGGCCTATCGCGCGCCGGGCACGACGAATGCGGCTTTTGCCGTTGAAACTGTGGTGGATGAACTCGCCGAGAAATTGGGTCTCGATCCGCTGGCGTTTCGGTTGAACAATTCTGCAAAAGAAGGTACGCGCCGCGCAGATGGTCCTGTGAATAAGCGCATTGGGCACGAGGAATGCGTTCGCGCTGCGGCTTCTTCTGACCACTATCAGATGGCACTCAATGGGAAATATCGCGGTCGCGGCGTAGCGTCTGGTTTTTGGGGTAATGGGGGCGGTGTTTCGAGTGCGGCTGCGAGTGTGAATGCCGATGGGACGATCAATCTGGTAGAAGGCTCAATAGATATTGGGGGAACGCGCACGTCGGTTGCGATGCAGATGGCCGAAGTGCTGGGTATCTCAGAACAGCAGATTCGCCCGCAGGTGGGCGATACAGATTCGATTGGTTATACGGGTGTGACCGGTGGTTCGCGCACGACATTTGCGACGGGTTGGGCGGCTTATAAGTGCGCGCAGGATATCAAAGAGCAGATGATGGCGCGTGCGGCGATGCTGTGGGAGATTTCAGAGGACGATATCGAGTTCGACCAGGCGGTGTTCCGCTCGAAGTCCGATCCGTCGAAGTCGATTACGTTTAAGGATTTGGCGGCTCAGCTCGATTCAACGGGCGGGCCGGTGATGGGACGCGCCACGGCAAAACCCACAGGTGTTGGGGGTGCTTATGCAGTGGCGATTGTGGATGTGGAGGTCGATCCGGATACGGGCAAGGTCGATATTTTGCGTGCGTCGCTTTTCCAGGATGCGGGGAAAGCGATTTATCCGCCTTATGTGGAGGGGCAGATGCAGGGCGGCGTGGCACAGGCGATTGGTTGGGCGCTCAACGAAGAGTATGTGTACGATGAAGATGGCATTTTGCGGAATAGCAGCTTGCTGGATTATCGCATGCCAACGTGTTTGGATTTGCCGATGATTGATGCGCATATTGTCGAGGTTCCCAATCCGGGGCATCCTTATGGTGTGCGCGGGGTGGGTGAGGTGCCGATTGTGCCACCCACAGCAGCGGTTGCCAATGCGATTTACGATGCAATTGGCCTGCGTCTGACAGAGTTGCCCATGTCGCCTCCGCGCGTGTTGGAAGCCTGGTGGAATAAAAACGGTGGAAACGGCTCGGCCTGAGAGGACCAGAGAAATAGGAGTTTGACTATGCCTGAAGTGTGGATTCCTTCGCTGATGCGCAAATTGACCGATGGCCAGGAAAAGGTGGTTGTTGGTGGCAATACCTTGCGCGAGGTGATCGAAAATCTGGATGCGCAATTTCCCGGGATTAAAGATCGGGTGGTGTACGAGGATTATCGGATTGCCCCTGGATTGGCTGTTGCGATTGATGGCGTTGTTACCGAAGAGGGTTTGCGGACACAGATACCCCCCGATAGTGAGGTTCATTTTGTGACTTCGATTGCAGGTGGGTAATGGGGAGGAGAAATTATATGTCCATATCAAAACCACGGTACAGCAAAGAGGAATTCGCGCGACGCGGCGATGAGATTTATGATCGAGACATAAGTCCTCATATTGAACCTGCCGATGAAGGCAAATTTGTGGTTATCGACATCGAGACGGGGGAATATGAGGTTGATCAAGATGAAATGGCTGCATCCGACCGGCTTCTTGCCCGCAGATTCGATGCACAAATGTGGACAAGACGTATTGGTTCCCGGTATGCTCGCCACTTTGGGCCTCGCTACGAGGCGAGTGGGGCAGGTTTTCATCAAAAAAAGCAGGTAGATGTAACGTATATAAAAATAAGATTGTGATGGTTTATCTGAGTAATACGTAACATCAGTTACTGAAATGTCTGCACGAATTCATTAAGAGCCTTAGTAATCCCTCTGCCGGGCAAATCCTGCCCTTGGAGGTGCCTCTTTATGACATAAAAGGTCTGCCAGTTTGGATTGATCCCGGTAGCGAAGATACTGTTATTCCCTGCCTTATACTGTCGCTGGAACTCTTGAGCGAACACTTTATTCTTCTTTACTTCACATCGTAGCTGTAGCATCCCAACCTCCTTATCGTCATCTGGATTCATCAGTGCCTCGTGGAAGAGTTCCACATGGAACCACAGCGAGGCACTAAATTTCTTCGCGCATTGCTGTAATGGTCCGCTAAATACGAAGCCATCAGGAATCCCGGCAAGCCATACTCCGCTCGGCTGGTTCTTGTCCATTGTCCACTCGGTATTCACCCACATCATCTGTTGACTCAGGATCCGCCGGCATTGCTCGAGTACAATCAGATTCCAGAATCTTCTATCATTCTCACCGTATAGAGAACTCCCCACCTTTTTAGCAAGGGACTGTCGGTTAATTCCTTGGGGACACAGAATAAGGTTGCGAACCAGCTTAATAATTTCCAGTTCTCGCTCTAAGTACCGGATATACTCTGCCGCTAAAGTACCAAAGGCTCCTGTTGTCACTCCATTGCCAGCCACAGCTTTGATTGCCTCAAGTACGTCTTCATATGTGAGCAGCGGGTACTGATTGGCTACGGTGTTCGCAAAGGATTCGTCGCAGAATCCCACCGCCACAACGATGGCTCCGCCTTGTTGAAAGGATTTCAGTTGTGACTCGTTGCCGATTGTCTTTGTCTTGTTCTCAAATATGACCTCCGTATTTGGAAGTTTCAGCCATATATCGTATCTGTTTCTGCCCCGTTTAACCTCTGTTCTCACAACTCTGCCTCCCCTTGTTCCCCCTGCCAGTGCATTTTTGAGTTGAGGCCATCCTTTCCGAGTTAGGATATCAGCCAATCTCGCCAAGACGCACATTCCCATTCCGTGTTCTCCCTTGCCATCCAGCAGCCAGGCCAGCATGGAAGAGTGGAATAACTCCAGGTTCCCTCGTTGCAAGATATCAATGATAGTTCTGGTCATGGTTCTCCTTTTAACCTTTCGTGTCTACACGGTTCCTTTGAGATTATTGCTAAGAAGCTGTTTTAAAACCAGCGTGCTTAAGCGAGTCTGTTGATTAAGAGGTAAATCATAACGATGTGAATAAAGGCTTCACTATTGTCCGTCAAGCCTTCATAATCCTTTGACAGCCGGCGAAAATTAAATAACCACGCAAAGGTGCGCTCAACAACCCAACGGCGTTTGACCACCTGAAATCCTTTGCCTTTTGGGGTGACAACCTCAAGATCAATCTTATGTGTGTGCTTCTTATTGGCGACCCATTCTTTGAGGTCTTTGCCGCGATAGCCGCCATCAACCCACAGCTTGCGTAAACGTGTCAGTCCGCTGTCAAAATACTGATTGATCACCTGCTTGAGGCCGTCGCGATCTTGGACATTGGCAGGCGAGACATAGGTGCTGATGACCAGTCCGAGGGTATCGACAAGGAGGTGGCGTTTACGTCCGTTGACCTTTTTCCCGGCATCGTAACCTTTTGATTCTGATTGGGTTGCTGTCTTGACACTTTGGCTATCAACGCAGCCTGCTGATGCGTTAGGTGCGCGTCCCTGCCGTTTTCGCTCTCTTCGTGTGAGTGCCTGTTGCACACGCTCAAAGATACCTTGCTCGCGCCATTTATTGAAATAGCCATACACGGTCTGCCAGCAGCCAAAGGTATAGGGCAGCATGCGCCATTGGCAGCCGGTTTTGGTTAGATACAGGATGCCATTGAACACTTGGCGCAAATTGGCAGGGGGGCGTCCGGGACCTCCTTTTCGCCATTTGCGTTTGGGCAGCAAGGGGATGAGCAGTTGCCATTGCGCTTGGGTGACATTTGTCGGATATTGCCTTTGCGTATTCATCTTTGTCCTTTCTTTTTAGGGTGATTTACATAACCTAAATTTGGACAGATAAATACGCTTTTTCAACTCTTTTTTTTCTCACACAATAGTTTTAAAACAGCTTCTAAGAAGCTGTTTTAGTTCATTGTAAAAACCCACGTCCTTTGGGCGTGGTCAGAGACGGTCGGCTTTGCCAGTGACCTGCCCGCTGAATCTCCTATATTCTGCGGTTGTTCCCGCAACCGAGAAAGGAGAAAGCAGTGAGCAGGTTCCATAAGTTATCCCATGCGATATGGCATTGCCAGTATCATTTGGTGTGGGTGCCGAAATATCGTTACCGAATCTTGAAGGGTCCCGTTGGTCGAGAAGTATACACTTGCATCCAAATCTTTGCAAAGCAGAAGGAATGTGAGGTTGTCGAATTGAATGTGCAAGTGGATCATGTTCACTTACTTGTGCTTGTTCCGCCGAAGGTGTCTATCTCAGAATTGATGGGTACGTTGAAGGGTCGCAGTGCAATTCGTGTTTTCAAGCAGTTTCCCTATCTGAAGGAGAAGCCTTATTGGGGGAATCATTTTTGGGCGCGAGGCTACTGTGTGGATACGGTGGGTCTGGATGCTGAGATGATTCGCAAGTATGTGAAGTATCAAGAGGCAAAAGAACGTCGTAGTGAACAATTGGGTTTGAAGTATTAACGTTTGCGCTGGTTGTGGGACACGTCTGGCTTGCCTCCTTTGGGGGCAAGCGATCAGCCCCCCTGTGGGGGGCTTTTCAAAGCCACGTCCTTTGGGCGTGGTTTTTTACTATGGGTTGTTTTGAAGTCACACATCACTTTCGTAATAAATCGAATCCAAGAATGCTGCCCTTGCCTGCCAGACTTCTGACTCAATTTGGGATTTGGGACACGGAGTATCCCACCACGTTGATTCCTTAATTCGTTCTATAATTGAATCCCAATATGTCACCTCTGTGACATCTTTTTGAATACCAAAATCTTTGTATAATCTCCCTTTATTGCGTGAGGTCAAGCACACGAAGATGTCAGGGCGCTTCATGGCGAGCAATCGGGTTGCGATAGCAATACCCGTTGAAAATACTTTGCGGTACTGATCCATATATTTGAGATATATTTCTTTTGAAATATCGCCGTCCAGCGGTATCAAATCAAGAGCTCGTGATAAATGTTTATTATTGTTGTTGATTATGTCCGGCAAGGTCCTGACTGATGTCATTCTACCGAAAAATAGGTAGTCCACACCATCATCTTTCTTTCCGATCACCCCAGCGATCTTTTGTCGATTAATGTCGTTCATATCGCAGAAGTGGACGTGGTTATCGAATAGATTTCTCGCGCTCTGAATGACTTTCAAGCGTGTTGCTAAATTCTTATCTTTCATCTTGATACAATTGAAGTATTCCTGCCATGTCTTGCTCAGACCAGATATTTCTAAAGGAGATTTTCCCCCGTCACCTTGATCAGTGTTTTCAGGACCGAATTTTCCTCCGAGTTTCTGCACTATCGGTCGTTTTCGCTTCCACGCTTGCCTGTACGCTTTCAGGTCGCTTTTGTCGATTACAGGCGTCTTATCCCAGTATTCATCCAAAGCATCGAACAATTCGGTCTGGGTGTCAGAGCTATCACAGTCCTTATCTGTGACCAAAATAGCTACTTCGTCGTTCCCTTCAAATCCGCCGCGGGTAAGGTTGGCACTGCCGATGATGCACTCCCAGCGGTCACAACTCATCTGGAAGTAGTACACCTTTGGATGAAAGACCTCATCAGTGGCTTTGATGAAGTGGACATTCTTGTGCGTGATAAATGCTTCGATGAAATCTGGATGGGTTTGATAGAAATGCGTACCGACAATCATTCTTTCGATCTTTGCTTTGTGTTTTTTTAGAAGATCGAAGAACTTGAATCCAGTCGAGGCCCAGGCAACGGCAATCTGGCAGGAGGAGCATTCTGTAAGTAGTCGTGTAATTTCCTTATTGATCTGGCAGGGGGACGTGAGAATTTTCATGGCAATATGCTTGCTCTGATATGGGACAGAGTCATAATCGCTGTATTTTATATAAATCCTGTTATGTCTCGCGAGAAGAGGGATGGCTGATTACTAACTACAAAACCGCCGCACCATTTCCGAGAAGGTATCGACAGCCTGATGGAGTTGTTCGATTTCGATCCATTCGTCAATGGTATGCGCCTGTTGAATATTGCCGGGACCGAGCACGACGAGTTCCATGGTTTTGCCAAAGATCATGCCGTCGGTGCCATAAGCTACGGTTTTGGGTTCGCGCTTGTTTGTGACAGAGAGGGCTTCTTGCACGATGCGAGATTCCACCGGGGTGTGGAGGGGGGCGAGGCCGTCGTATATGTCGATGTGTACCCCGCGTTCTTCGGCCAGTGTTTTGATTATGCCGAGTAAGGGCGCGAAGTCTTGTCCGGGCATGGGGCGCATATTGAGGGTTGCCCCGCTTTCTGGCGTGGTGATGTTCGATGCTTGTTCACCCCCGTGTATGACGGTGTTGAGGGTGGCGTGTGGGGGTGTAAAGGCGTTGTTGAGGTATTTTTCATTGTTTTTTAGTTCGCGATCTATGGCGAGCATGTCGTTGAGGAAGGGGATGAGTTTGTGGTTGGCATTGATGCCTGTTCCCGTGCTGCTGTGCGTGGCTTTTCCCGTGGCTGTGACGCTGATTTTGATCGAGCCTTTGTGGGCGTGTACCACGTCGAGCAGGGTCGGTTCGCCAATAATGCCGTAGCGCACATTGGATTCTTTTAATACCTCGGATTTTTGAGCGACGACATCGGCGCCTCCGCAGTTGATCTCTTCGTCTCCTGTGACGACTACGTAGATGGGGTGCTTGAGTTCATCGCTGGAGAAATGGCTTGCTGTGGCGATCATGCACGCGACTGAACCTTTCATGTCGGCTACGCCGCGTCCGTAGATGCGAGATCCCTTTTCGACGACTTCAAAAGGGTCCCACGCCCACCCTTTGGCGGGTACGACGTCGTTGTGTCCCATGAGGGCAAGACCACCAGTGCCATTTCCTTTTTTCCCGACGAGATTCAGTTTGGGTACGCCATTGGGGTCTGTGTAGGGAATGTGTTCTACCGTGAGACCGGCTTCGCGCATTCTTTCTGCCATGGCGTTTGAGCAATCGACATTGCTCAAATAGCTGGTCGAGTTGAAGGATACAAATTCGCGCGTGAGTTGTACAGGGTCCATAAGGTGTCTTCCCAGATTTGATTCGAACATGGATGAATGTGATAGCGGATAGCGCAATATACGTTGGTGCGATAAATGGAGCAATAGATTCTGCAACGACAATCGCTATGACTCTATGGTTGCCAATTTATCCTGCTGGATGTAGATTATTCCGATCTTAATTCGGCCTATTGAGTGCGGTAATCAAACCTTCAGGAGCAGTTTTATGGCTTTTTCAACACATGGTGTGACACACAGACCAACGGTTACGGGCACGCGCGGTATGGTTGCGTGCGCACATCCGCAGGCTGCGCTATCCGGCGTGCGGATGTTGCTTGAAGGGGGCAATGCGTTTGATGCTGCGGTTGCGGTTGCTGCCGCGCTCAATGTTGTTGAACCCTATATGTCTGGTATTGCGGGGGTGGGCTATGCGATTGTGTACGATGCAAAAAACGACCACAGGCGCGTCCTGGATTATTGTGGGCGAACACCGTATCAAGCGCGTGCCGAGTTGTTTGATAGTCCGGCGGATAAAGATGCTGGGCCGCGTTCGTGTTTGACCCCGGGTGCTTGTGGTGGCTGGTTGGAATTGTTGGAACGCTATGGCACGATGGCACCAGCACAAGTATTTGCACCTGCGATTGAACTGGCGGAGAACGGGTATGCTGTGACGGTGAAGAATAGTCAATCGATGACCAGTGGTGGGAAGATGAACGACAGGGCTGAACGCGTTATTCTGTCGCGTGGGCGCGGACCTCTGCCGGGTGAAATTCTAATTCAAAAGGATTTGGCGCGAACATTTCGGCGGGTTGCTGAAGGGGGAGCGGAGGTTTTTTATCGGGGCGATCTCGCGCGCGAAATGGCGGGATATATTCAGGGAGAAGGGGGCTGGTTGTCCGAGCGCGATCTGGCGGATTTTGAACCCGAATGGGTCGATCCATTGGTGACGACTTATCGCGGCTATGAGGTATTTTGTCCGCCGCCACCGAGCGCAGGGTTTCAGATTCTCGAGACGCTCAATATGTTGGAGGGATACGATCTGGCGGAGATGGAACACCACTCGGAGCAGGCGCTTCACCTGTTCATTGAAGCCGTGAAGTTGGGCAATGCGGATCGGATAGAATACGCGGCCGTCCCGCAAGCTCCGGTCGAAGGATTGCTTGCCAAGGGCTATGCGGCAGAACGCCGAAAGATGATCGGAAATCGGGCGGGTGTGCATCGGGGCGAGTGGTATCCGGCGACGAAATTGCCGGGCGAGATTGAACCGGGCGATCCAACGGCCTGGCTCAATGAATGCACGACGCATTTCGATGTGGTCGATGGCGATGGCAATGCGGTTGCTATTACTCAGAGTTTGGGATCGGGTTTTGGGTCGGGGGTGATGATGGGCAATACGGGCATGTTTTTGAACAATTTTATTCGATGGGGCGATCTTGTGCCCGATAGCCCAAATTGTATTGCGCCCCACAAAAAAGTGGATATGTGCCTGTCGCCGATGCTGGTATTTCGAGATGGCGCGCTTTTTTCTGCGCTGGGTACACCGGGAAGCTGGGGGATTCAACAAACATCGGTGCAGTTTTTGACCAATGTGCTGGATTACGGCATGAACATACAGGCGGCGATTGAAGCACCTCGGTTCCGCATAGAAACTGCGGGTACACAGGTGTCGATTGAAAGGCGGATGCCGAAGTCTGTTCGGCGCGCACTGAGGGCGCGTGGGCACGATGTGAAGGTGTTGCCCGATTATTCCCCCGTTTGTGGAGGCGCACAGGGTATTGTGGTGGATGCAGAATCGGGCGCGCTGATGGGCGGCGCAGATCCGAGGCGCGATGGGTATGCGATAGGGGTTTAACCCGTAAAATTCACGAGGAGAATAAATTGGCAGATTCATTTGGGCTTGGGGTTGAGCAGATTACGTATGGTCCCAAACATCACTTTTTTGGGTATATCGGTCAATCGCAGACCATTCCATGGAACCAGAGCGGTCGTTATATCGTCGCATTGCGGAATGATTTTCAGGATCGCATGCCCGGGCCTGGCGAGGCGGCGGATGTGATTTTGATCGATACTGAGAATGATCATGAGATCCAGGTGGTTGACCAGTCGCAGGGGTGGAATCCCCAGCAGGGTACGATGTTTTACTGGAATCCCGAATCACCAGAAACGCAGTTTTTCTTTAATGATCGCGATCCGGATACTCAGAAGGTTTTCACGGTCTTATTCGATATTTCCAAAGGCGAAAGAATTCGCGAATATCGCTATGAGGATACCTCCTTTGGCAACAGTGGCGTGGCGCAAAATGGCGGTTATTTTCTGGGATTAAATTACGCGCGCATGGCGCGTCTGCGGTTGGTGACGGGGTATCTCGGCGCGACGGATTGGACCGAAGGGGTTGTGCATCCCGAGGACGATGGGATTTTTAAGGTTGATGTGAATACGGGAGAAAAAGAGCTAATTGTATCTTTCGCCCAATTGGGAGACGCGCTGCGAGACTACCATCCGGGGGTTGAAAGCAAGGCGATGTTTATCAACCATACGCTGTGGAACCGGGATGGTGATCGAATTTATTTTTATGCGCGGGGCAAGTTCAACAAACGCGAAGCGCGGCTCAATGTGCCTTTTACCGTGAATCCCGATGGCAGCGATTTGACAATACAGAAGATTTTTATTGGCGGTCATCCCGAGTGGTTGGAAGGACATGAGATTCTCGGTCACAATGCCGATGATCTGGTGGTGTACGATACCGATGAGCAGAAAATTGTGAGGACTCTGGGGGATCAGTCTGTTTTTCCAGAGCCTGGCGGAGATAATGCGTTTTCACCAGATGGACAATGGATCATAAATGGTTCGGGACCAAAGCGCGGAACGGTTTATGTGATGTATCGCATGGCTGACGGAGCATGGGCGCGAACTCGGCGATACGATCAGGGGAAGTGGATATCGGGGGATTTGAGGAGCGATCCCGCGCCCTGCTGGAATCGCACGAGTGATCAGGTGCTTTTTCCATCGATTTCCAGGGATGGGACGCGCCAGTTATTTGTGATTACACGGCGATAAGGAAGGTGTTATGAGAGCGAGCGATACGCGCTGTTTTGCGGGTTTGGACATCGGGGGGACGAGCGTGAAGTCTATTCTCGTCGATGCTTCTGGCAATTTATTGGGCGATATGGTGGAGGTGGCGAGCCGCGTCAAAGATGGGTATGAGGCTACGTTTGAACAGCTTGAAGAAGCGCTGTTGTTATTGACGGATCGCGCTGGGATGAGGCAATCGGATATCGCGGGTATTGGACTGGATGTGCCCGCGCCGAGCAGCAGCGGTGTGATTTGGGTGCAGGCCAATCTGGGTGCGAATTGGGTGGGGTCGAATATTCGCGGCAAGTTTTCTGCGCGTGCGGGTGTGCCCGTGTATATGACAAATGATGGCAATGCAGCGGCGGCGGGTGAATATGCTACGCGACCGGATTGCGACTCGGGGCTTTTGCTTATCGCGCCTGGAACGGGTCTGGGCGGCGGATTGGTTTTGCCTGGTGGGCAGATTTACGAGGGATCAAATGGTCTCGCGCTGGAAGTGGGGCATGCTCCGGTTCCATTTCGAGAGGCCGATGGGGAGTTACCAGATTGTTCGTGTGGTCTGACGGGATGCGCGGAGGCCTGGGTGTCGCTTATGGCACTGCGACGCAGGCTTGAGATTGAATTGGCGGGAGATAAATGGAGAGATCACGCGCTGAATGCTTCTGATGCTTCAATTGAAGAAAAGGCGTATCAACTCCGCGATTACGCGGAAAGAGAAGATCCGCTCGCGGTGTCGCTTTTTAAGGAGCAGGCATTTATTCTGGGTTATGCGATAGCGAATTGGGTGCGGTTATTCGATCCTGGGCTTGTGGTAATCGGTGGGGGGCTTTCAGAAACGTCTTTTCGCGATCGGTATATGGCGTGGGTGATTGAGGGATTTGAGGAGGGGTCGTGGCCGATCTATCTCAAAAATCCCTTTGATTCTCAGGCTGTTTCAACGCGATTTGAATGGGCGCGCGCGGGCGATTCTGCCGCTGCGCTGGGTATGGCTTTTGTCGCGAGTGAGGTGTTTGGATAGGTGATCGCGAGATCGCGCGGAGCTGTAATCTATGGCTAAGATGCAAGAGGCGAGGGACTAATTGGCTCTCTCGCCTCTTGCTTTTTTTGCTCAAAAGAAGAATTTGAGGCCCGCATAAATCCGATCCATGTCGGTGATGCGGTTGTCGGTGAAGATAAAGTCGTGTTTGTAGTCGAGTCCGATACGCACCCTTTTGTGAAGGACGATGTCTATGCCAGCGCCGGGTGCCAAGCCAAAGTTGCGACTGCCCTCATTGGGCGCGTATAGCCCGGCGTTGAGGGAGACGTGGTACACAAAGGGGTCAAAGGCGTAGGCGAAACGCGAGCCGAGGCTGAAGATGGACATATCGCGGTCGGAAAGATAATTATAGCCCGCCTGAATGCCGAGCCACTGGTCCATTTCGACGCCGAGTTCAACGCCGTAGAGAAATCCCGTACGCGTTTTGTTGACGTCCGTCAGGTCGAAAAAGCCAGAGCCAAAGGCGGTGTTGAGATAGACGCGATGGCTCGAGCCACTAAAAGGGTATCCCCCTTTGCCAAATTCGCTTTCTTCTGCTCCATCAGTTCGACCCGTTTGCGCGCTGGCATTGCTGCCCAAAAGCAAGGCGATTGCGAGTGTGAATAACAGATGTTTCATGGTTTTGCTCCTTTCTCGATCAGAACTATCCGTAACTTCCAACCTAATAATCTCAGGTCTCCTGCGCAATTACAATCCAATGCTGCGCTTTTTGTAGGCTTTGCGGATTTCTTTTTCATCGGTCCATATAATTTCTGATGTGAGCAGGTCCGTCAGTTGGAAGGTGGCTTTGTAGTAGATGAGTTTGTCTTTGCCCACTTCCTGCACATTCGCGCTGAGTGTGCCCGTGAGGATCATGTCTGAGCCGGTCTGTTTGCCCGGTGCTTTGGCCTGTGTGGGATCGACATAGCCCGATTGTTGATAGTCGTATTCTATGGCGATGTCTTTGCGGTTGGTGACATCGACAAAGCGCACTTTGCCGCTCTGGATCAATGCGGTTTTGATTTTGTCGGAGAGAGCCACCATGTCGATGTGTTCGGTGGTGCGATTGCGCATTTTGCCGAGCATGATGGCGGGTTCGAGTCTATTCAATGGTGCGTCGAGGATTGAATCGACGACTTTTTTGGCGATGAGTTGCATGTCGTTTTCGTTAAAGCGGTCGTCGAGCAGGGCGATGGTTTTGGGATCTTCATACGTCCCTTTTGTAAAGGCTCTGGGACCAACGCATCCGGTTGTGATACCGATCAGGGCGATTGCTGTCCAGGTGATGAATTTCATGGCGTAGCTCCTTGATGAGAGGTGAAAGGCGTGTCTTACCGCCACTCGCATTCCATCCGCGTGTCAATCATGTGCCATTTGTCCGGTAGCACGACATCCTGTTTGTAGCGAATGTAGGCGCGGCAGTCTTGAATGGGTGAACTGACTGGATAATCCATTTGATATATTTGAACCCGTGAGAGGTCTATTTCTGGTATCTCATCGATTTGATGGATTCCCGGGCGCGAAGATGTGAAAATCCGAACGGTTTTGCTGCCGTGTGTTTTGAGTGGAATTGTTCCCGAGAAGGTGACGCGCCGAATTTTTCGCGGGAGCAATGGGTCTGTGGCATCGATCAGGGTGTCCTGTTTCCACTGTCCGACGAGTACTGTGTTTAAGTCGGCGGTGAAGACGCGCTGGATCTCGCCGTCGGGAATGATGACGTAGAGAAAGCGATGGCGCGCCGTTTTGGAATTGCCGTCAAAGGTCAAGTAAATGGTGAGGTTGAGCGATTGATTGGGTGCGAGCGCGTGTTTGGAGATGGCCTGTATGACGACGGACGCGAGACCGGCTTTTTTGAGCGCGATCAGTCCTTCGGCAGATGCATCGCCCGCATAGCGTCGCTCGGAAATCATCTGTGCGATTTGATCGGGTTTAAAGTCGCTTTGTACCAATTGCAACAGGTCCTCACGGGTGAAGGGGAGTTGGTCCGTGCGTTCATAAACCGCGGGCAATTCCCCGCCGTCCCATTCGACGAGGTTGACGACAATGCCCCGCGTGGGTGGCAGGTCTGATTTCCCCGCGCTTGCTGTTGAAACCAACAGGCTGAAAAGGACCAGCAACAAAAGGCTTCGGTGTAAAAGTTTCATTGTGTTCCTCCTTGTGGATAGAGATGATTGCGTATCATTGATAGATCCTGTGATTCAAGAACGTGCGTTGGCCGGGTTTGATTTCGATGTTGGTAAATGTTTTGGTTTCGATAATACGCCCGTTGATGTCGAGTGCTTCGAGTGTGATGGTGTGGGTGCCGGGCGGCAGTTCGAGGCGGCCGATTTGAATATTGTGTGGCAATGAGACCCAACTGCGCGTGTCGGCGATTTCGGTTGAGATGTTGAACAGGTTGACGAAAAAACCGAGGACTTCATTTTCATCTTTGGCCTTGAGGTGGGCCAGGTATTTTGCAAATCCTCGCGCAATTGTTCTAATCATAATCCTCGGGTAGTTATCACTGAGCGATGTTTTTGCAATCGCGGCATAATTTTGGGCGATCTGCGTTTGAACGATGCGATCTCCGGCGCGGATGAAAATGCGCTTTGTGCGCGGGGCAATGACTTCGTATTTGGGAAGGGTGACGCGCAACCAATAATCGACATCGCGAATGGGATATACGCGGTGACGGCGGCGTGAGATTTTGGTGGCTACGGAAGATATTTTGTCGTCCTTGCCACGTTTGATGTCCTCTTCGTAAATGGGCAGATCAATTTCCTCTTGCACTTTGCGGGGGATAAAACCGATTTCAGAAAAGATCACGAGTTCGCCATTGCCTGCAGGCGGTACAAAGGGCGGGATGGTGAGCGAAGCAAAACGCATGTCGGTTCCTTCGCCGTTGAGCACGTTATTTACATGTTCGAGATCTTTAGCGACGGTTTGAGGTGGGGCGGTGTGGAACTTTTTTTCGTAGTGTGAGTAGGCGTCTTGAGCGTGTTGATAGGAGACGCGGGCGTCGTTGAATTCGCCGGTGGCTTCGTAAAATAGGCCGGTGATGTAGTGAATGAAGGCGTCATTTTTGTAACTCGTCTGTCCATTGTGTATGGCGTATTGGTCGAGTTTCAAATTGGCTTTGCGGCATTCGACAAGGGCGTCTTCAGGGAGGCCCAGATACCAGTAATTCAGTGCCCGATAGTAGTGAACGGCAACCATTTCAAAGCTGTCGCCGCGGTAGTTGCGTATGGCGTCGTTGGTCACAAATGCGGCGGCTTCTCGGGAAACAGAGCGGGTATAGAGTCGATCTGACAGTCTCTCGGCTTCGGCAAAATAGCGGTTGGACGTTTCGTAGTGGCCTTGATAGTGGGTGAGGAGGCCATTTTCGAGAAGATAGAGCAATTGGTTGCCTCTTTTTCTCGACTTTTTGATTTTTGTACGGGCGTCTTCGTAATTTCGCGCACGCAGGCTCGTGCGAAAGTCGCCTGAAAAGTGAGAATAGGTAGTGCAGCCGTGTAAAGAGACCGCTATCAGAAGCACTATGTAGTAAATAGGTTTCACCGCACATTTCTCCGTTGAGATTTTTGTCTGCGATAAAAGTATTATGCAAAAGGCGTGCCAATTGGGGTGAATTATTTTAAGTTATTGAATTACAATGGGATATAAAATAGGAGGGGAAACGGGATATGTGACGCGATGGCACAGGTGTGAATTTTTACAACAGTTTGAGAGGCGGTGAGACGTGAGAGGGGGTAGGGTGGTCCCCATATAAAAGCACTACGGGGCAGGCTTTCTTACCTTATTATCTTTTACTGTCTCTATTCTTAGTTGTTTGACTGTTGTTTTCACAGGTAAAAGGGGGTCGGATATATCATGGAGATTTTCTATTTGGACCGAAACGCGCTGGTTCTTTGGAAGTAAAAAAAAGGCGTCCATTTGAGCGAAGTTCTCGGTTGGGATGAATATTTGTTGTGTTAAGTGCGTCTGGTCCGCAAAGATGGAAACCACGATGCTCGCATGTTCGCGGAATGCGCTCAGGCGTTTTACTGTGATTCTCGTTTCGTATTCTCCAAAGACAAAGCTTTGTGACCGTTCTGATGTTGCAGATTTTTTTGCTTGAAATGTGAACAGGTATTTTCCGGGTTCTAAGTCGTAAGCCGGGGTTGTTATGACGCCATCGCGGAGTGTTGCGGTATTGCGGATGTTGATTTGCACGCCTGTGGGAGATAGCTTGCAGGTATCAAATGCAATAACGCCGGGATACAAAGGTTCAGGAGGTATCTGATTTGCGATTATCAGCGAGGGGCTTGTGGAAAATACATCGAGCATGGTTGCGGCATTTTGTTTGATGTAATTCTTTCCAATATTTTGTTCTATGTAATTGTTGTCGATGTATTGCAGAATATGCTCGCTGTGAATTTTGTCGATGATTGCTTGTTTGATCTGTATTTCCTCATGGTGATAAGTGTAAATCTGAGATATTTCGACTGGCAAGACATAGTGTGTGCGGCCTTTATTTTGTTCCGCGCTCATTATTCCAATAGGTTGTACCGAATAGTCGCATTTTAATCTATTGAGGTCTTGTTTGTGAACACGCAGTTCTCTGGCAAAGACGACTTTTTGCACATCTTCCATCGCGTTGAGAGTATCTATGACCGCGCTTCTGGTATCTCGGGTGTTGTGCAATACTATGCCCGTTTGATAAGCGTCATAAGCGCGCGGCAGTAAAACGAGTGCTGCTGCGAGACATATAATCGGAATTGGCTTTTTGAGCTTTGGGTAAAAGTGCGCCGATGCTGCATGCAGATTGTAAAACGCAATACCTGCAAAGACGGCGATAAATGGGTACACCTGTATAAAATTTCTGTGAAAGTTAACGATCATGCCGCTCATAAATAAAAGATAGCTCACAGGAAATAATAAGATCAGGAGCAATACAGGTCGGGAAATTGTCCCCGCCAGACCGATTGCAAACAGGATGGTGCCTGTCAGTCCGATGTTTTGGTAAAATTCTCGTATCTGAAACACAAGATAATCCCATCCGGGGCTGATTGTTGCGCCGGGGTGTCCCGTGGTTTTGTAGTATGTAATTTGATGTAAAATGTCTTTGATAAAAGTTGGGAAGTCGAGAATTGCGTAGGGCATGATGAGAAAGAAAGTCACCGCTGGCAGGCATGGGACCGCGAGCCAATAAAATTTTTGACGCGGGATTTCATCTTGATAAGACATCCAAATTAGCGATGCGATGGGGAGTAAAATTGCCAGGCCCGAATTGTATTTTGTCGCTGTGGCAAACCCGACACATATTAAACTCAATATGAAATAGATGACTTTTTTTTGGTCGATAAACAAAATGGAGAATAGGGCGACAAGCGCGACAAATAGGGCGACTGGCGCGTCCATTGTTACAAAACCCGAATGAACAATGTGGATCGGGAGAACAGCTAAGAAAAAGGCCGATATGATTCCGGTCCATCTGTTGCATATCGACCTGCTGATTAAATAGGTGATAAATACTGTTGCGGTGCCCATTGTGGCGGTCAAAAAACGATTCCAAAAATAAAAGCTCGGGTGAGAAATTGTCCAATGCCAACCCGTATCGGCTTCAATGCGTATATTTTCCACGCTTGCCAACCCGCCTGCGAGTGAGAGATAAATACGGTATAACTGATCAACTAACAGATTTAAATAAATCATCAGAGAACCGTACTTAAAAAAATGGGGGTTGTAATCCCCCGTTTTCATCATCTGAAGCGCGTTGCTGGCCGTAAGCGGTTCATCCCAGAAATACAAATAGGGCAAACCGATGTTTAATTGGAAATATCGAAGGACAAAGGCAAAGAAGATGACCAGGATAGTGATAGAAGTGAAATAGTGCTTCACAATCGCATGGTGGATACTTGGGTACCGATTATTAAAATCGGCTTTAATGGACGCGACAAAATTACTCATGGGATAAATTCTTTGCGCGTTTTTGTGCGATGAGCAGAAAATTCCACGCTTCGCTCTCCACGCGGTGCAAGCGATCCAAAAGCAGGGCACTGAGTTGGATGGCAAAAAATCCAATGCGCACAAAAGGGATTAGCGGACCGCGTTCAAAACGCGCCAGATAATAACAGAATCGCGCCCCGGCTGTGATCCAAAATCCCGCAAGCGCGCGCGTTGTATGGACGGTCAGGCCCGATTCCTCAGCGAGATGGCGCAATCCATAAGGCGTAAAGCGAAAATAATCGTGGGGGACTTCGTGCAAGCCCCAAATATGGGGTGCGGTGAGAATCAAATAACCACCCGGTCGCAATACGCGCGCCATTTCGTCAATCGCCAATTGGGGCTGCGGCACATGTTCTAAGACCTGATTGCACAACACGGTATCGCAGGTCCCATCGCGAAAGGGGAGTGCCAGCACATCTCCCCATACGTCGGCGTGTTTATATCGCGTACGCCCTTTTTCCATGCCGATGTATTGCTGCACCCGCGCCTGAAAAATGCTGGCATAGGGCTTGTTGCCACATCCCGCATCCAGCAATTTTCCATTCACAAGGCCTTTTACTTCGTCCATTGTCTGACGCATCGCGCGGTGTATCAACCAGTTTTTGCCAAATAGGCCAATCGGGCGTCCATCGCACCCATCGCCTTCCATATCCACGCGCGACAATCCCCTCCACGCACCGATGGCGAAACACGCAACGCCAACCAAACTGATCCAGTGCCCCAATGCGAATACGAGGGCCAGACCACCCAAAACAACGCCTGTCAACCACATCAGAGCAACTGCTGCACGCACTGGTAGCCCCCATTGCACCAACCGCTGTGCAACGTGATCCCGGCTGGCTCGGACAATGGAGCGGCCTTTGGCAAATCGAATTGCGCTGATAAATACTGCCTCAAAGATGGGTAGGCCCAGGGCGATCAAAGGTCCGATGACGCCCATGAGACCGCCAATATGATTTGCGACAGAAATAGCCATACTACTGAGCAGAAAGCCAATTAACAGGCTTCCGGTGTCGCCCATCAGGATGCGGGCGGGATGAAAATTGTGTAGCAAATATCCCATGAGTACGCCCGCTGTAACGAGTGCCCAATCGCCCGCGCTTATCAGCCACAAACTCAGCGAAGCAATGGTTCCACTGCCCGCCGAAAGACCGTCTTCCATGTCCAGAACATTGAACGCATGGCACATCCAGACCATCCACAACGCGGTCAATGGGCCATCTATCCAGATAATATTTGTGATATAGATACGCGGACCGAGCCATGCGGCAATGCCTGCAATCGCAAGGGTCAACGCAAATTTGTACAACGGCACAAAAGGCTTCCAGTCGTCTAAAATGCCGATGACTGCCATTCCCACGGCACCGATAAGGAGACCCAAAGGGAGCGATTGGGGCAAGAACCAAAAGCCAAAAAAAAGAGCGGCCAGCAAAGCTGTACCGCCCAGAGTTGAAACAGGCGCGTCGGGCGCATCAAAACGGCGTGCTATCAGGCGCGCAACCGCTGTGAACAAAGCCGCCGAAATCGCGGTAATACCAAATAAGATAACAGGCGTCAAAATATACCTTAGGGTTGAAAGTCGCGCACGGCTTCGATGACTTGTCCAATTTCGCGCTCGGTCAGACTTGGAAATAGTGGGAGCGTGATCAAATCGCGCCACACGGCATCGGTGACGGGCAAGTCTGTGCGATAGGGTTTGTACACTTCAAATAAATGGCAGGGTTTGTAGTGTACGCCCGCATCGATATTGTGCTGTCCCAGATGATCGATCAATTTATTGCGCTGGGATACGCGCGCCACATAAGCGTGCATAGCACTGCGAACATGGGGTTTTTCTACGGGTGTTTGCATCCAGTTGAGGGTGGCAAATGAACGTCCGTATTCCAAAAAAATCTCTCGGCGTTGTGCATTAGCTGATTCCAATTTTCCCAATTGCACCAGTCCAATTGCCGCATTGAGATCGTTCATATAGCATTTATAGCCGAGTTCGCCCACTTCGTATTCCCATCGGCGCTCCGCGCCATTTTTCCGAAACCGATCATAAGTGCCACGCGAGATACCCATCCAGCGCAATTTTCGCGCGCGTTCGGCGAGGTCTGAATTGTTGGTGGTTAACATTCCACCGTCACAGGTTGACAAATTTTTGCGCGCGTCAAAGCTAAAACATGTCACTGTGCCTACCCCGCCGATCATCCGATCTTTGTAACGCGCGCCGCTGGCATGTGCAGCGTCTTCTACAACCGGAATCCCGTGCTGGTTTGCAATGGATAGAATCTCATCCATGTCGCAGGGGTGTCCGGCAAAATGCACGACCATAATCGCTCGGGTGCGCGGCGTGATTTTAACGGCAATTGCTTTTGGATCGATATTGAGTGTTTCGGAATCTATGTCGCAAAACACCGGCGTGGCTCCATTTTGCAAAATTGCGTGATTGGTCGATACAAAGGTCAGCGGTGTGGTAATGACCTCTCCCCCTTCTATATCCAGTGTTTTCAAGGCCAACAGCAGTGCCGCAGAGCACGAGTTGAGAGACACTGCGTGTTGTGCCCCTACATAACGGGCAAATCGCGCTTCGAATTCTTCGACCTTTTCCCCAGGCCCAACCCAACCGGACATCAATACCTCGCGGACAGCTTCGACTTCTGTATTGTCAAACCAGGGACGAAAAATGGGAATCATGGACCTTCCTCCACGGCACCGTGAGTTAAGATAAACCAGTAAGCCCGCAAACGCGCTCGCGCTTCTGTGCGACGGCTGTGGGCGAGTAAAAACACACTTCCCCAGAGCAATGTTCGCAATGTCATTTCGATGGGACGCAGGAGCCGGAGCAAGCGCGCGGCCCATTGCCCCAGATGTTTGGCAATAAAATAGGCATAAGACGCTTCACTGACCACGAGCATCCGCGTCAATGCCTGTTTGGAACTTTCGCCCCCAATATGTATGCCTTCGGCGTGGGGCAAATACATGACCTGCCAGCCAGCACGGTTGATGCTCAAGCCGAGATCTACATCTTCGTAATACATAAAAATGGCCTCGTCCAACCCGTTTACAGCGTCCAGAACGCGACGGCGAACAGCGAAACACGCCCCGGTTACCCAGGCCACAGCTTCGGGTTTGGAGGGGCTTCGTCGCCGAAATTTAAGCAATGGAAATATTAGATGCAATAGGAATTTACGACAAATTTCGTCTCTGAGTCTGGGTGCTTCGCCGCATGAGGCCAGTACCTGTCCATCCGCGTCTTTCAACTTCGGCCCCAACATACCCACAGTTGCGTGTGTGTTCAAGAATTCGACCATCGTATTCACAGTATCTGGTTGCAACACAACATCGGGATTCATGGCTACGACAATTGCGCTATGCGAGACAGCCACACCGCGGTTCACTGCGCGCCCAAAACCCAGATTTTCGCCGGTTTGAATCACGCGCACGCGGTCGCCATAAGTTTCCAATGCCTCCAGACTGTTGTCCGACGATGCGTTATCGACTACGACCACATCGAGATCTGTTCCACGCTGATTGATTAATGCGGCAATGCACTGTGCCAGATTTTCTCCGGCATTCCAATTGACCACTATTGCTGTCACGCGCTCAGGCATTATTTTTTTCCTCTGCTACCAGCCGCGCAATGAGCCCCAAAAATGTTGCATGGATGAAGATCAACCGATTGGCAAAGAGGGTTGCATCTGCCATGCCATAGACGAGGAGTGCTGCGTAAATGGCGATAAATGCCGCGCAAAATAGACGCACGCGGGTGTCAGAACTTTGCTGGAATAATAGATATGCTCGCCACAGGGCAAAGCCGAAGACCCACAAAAATGCCGCGACGCCAACCAGCCCCATTCGCATCCCAATCGTCAAATAAACATTGTCAACTGCACCTACTGTCAATATCTGTGGCGGTGGCGGAAATGTCACCAGAGACGTCACGGTTTCACCGTGTCCGCCGCCGAGCAAAGGGCGCTGGCGAATTTTTTCCAGTGCATTGCCATAAGATATCAACCGCCCACTTACGGCTTCGACGCTACGCGTCACGCGGTCCAATGCGATGTCACTAACGGCAGCGCGGGTTTGTTGCTGAAAAACATAACCCATCGCCAGTAGCAACAGGGGGACCAGTGCCACGACAAAAAGACGCGACATGCGTCGGGGCGTGGCCTGCTTGTCCAGCACGGTCAACGCGGCAAGGCTGCCCAGCCCTACGAATAGCGAAATCCACATGCCCCGGCCCATTGTCAAAATTAGGGCCAGCCCGATAGGCAATATCGCGCCCCACGCCCATGCTCGTCTGTATGCCCGTGCTTCAAATAACAAAATGGCGGCAATAATGAGCATGCCCATCGGCAACACAATGCCTTCGAGTCGTGCGACCCGAACAAAACCGCCCGCAATGTCCGTATCCACCTGTAAAAGAAATTCAAGCAAGTACTCGATGCCGACAATTGCGGCGATGAAGAGAAATAAATGCAGGAATGTGGAGAACCGCCGCACATCAAAAAACCACGTTACCACGAAAAACAGCGTGTAATACAATGGATAGCGCACGTCGCGCAACATTTGCGAGATCGACTGTCCATAGATCAACCCCAACAAGCAGGAAAATACGACCAGCCCCAGCAATACGTACATCGGTTGATCCAAAAACGTATGCCGTCGCCAATTCCATCGGCCTTCTAACAAATAGTTGAGCCAGGCAATGCCCATCACCACTGCGAGAAGACCTTCATAGAATTTGAAGTCCAGAGGCAATAGCAGATAGTCTTCATAAAACCAGGAAGGCACAACTGCGGCAGTAAAACACAAATAGAGCACAGACAGCGTGAGAGAGCCAAAAAGCGCGATTATCGACAACAAGCTCAAAACAAGAATCGCCGCAAGCGCGTTATTTACCAAAAACGGCAGTGCAATTAACAAGACCTGCCCCAAACACACCAGAACCAATAGGTGGAGTTTTGCAGGATCAAAAAAATTTGCTCGAAGCGTCATACCAAATCACGCTTTCCAATAACGGGTTTTTTACAGAAAAAAATCTGCTCATCTGACATCAAACCATACCGTATGATATTTTCTTGGCCCAGTACTTTTGTAAAATCAATGACTTGCACATCAAAGCCCGCTTCGCACAGTCGCGTAGCATAATCACAACCGTACTGTCGCACATGATCGGCTTGCCCAAAAAGCCGCAAACGGTCTTTAAAAGATAAAGCATCTAAGTTTTCAACTTCGAGAGTCTCTGCGCGTTGCAGGTCTATAGGTACTTGAAGAATTGCCCAGCCGCCCGGTTTTAGTACCCGCCATAATTCAGCCATAGCGGCTCGATCATCAAACACGTGCTCCAAAACGTGATTGCACAGGATCGCGTCAAAATAATCTGCCCCAAATGCCAAGCATGTGACATCGCTGCGTATTTGAGCCAATGGAGAAACCAGATCAACCGTTATATAGCGATGGGGCAGTTTCTGAAACGCACGCTTTAAAACAGCGGAGGGAGCAACGTGGAGAACAGACAGAGCCGAGTCAAAAAACGGTGTGCTGTTTTTTAAAAAAAGCCATAATAATCGCTGGCGTTCCAATGAACCACATACAGGACACAAGGCATCAATGCGCAATGGGGTCCCAAATGCCCGGAACTTGCGAAAGTGACCACCACAGCAAGGACATACCCGTCGCCTACCCCAATAAAAAAATTGTAGTCCACTTCGATGAATAGATTTGACAAATGGATAAAAACAGACAGGCAACGCGCCCCGACAAAATTGAATAAGAGACATACGCATCACTTAATAAAAATTTACCAGAAAGCTCGTGACCCAACAGCGTGAACAACCAGCCGGTAACCCCTTTCTGCGTTGGGATATGAGCCGTAGCGGTTCACCTCCTCGTTTTAGCGACGAGGATTACGTCGAACCATCACTTTCGATTGACCCACTGCACACATACCCACGCAGCAGGCGCGCATAAAATCGCGTCAATGGGTAGCCGAAAACGCGTGTGGGCAAAAAATACCATGTGCAATATTGACATGCTAATTATCAATAGAATAAGTGCCAGTCCTTCGGGTCTGTGGCGTTGCATAAATGTGCCGACAAACCCCAGGAACAGCAGTGGGGTACAGGAAAGCGCGGCAATTGCGTTGTACAATGGCGGCTCTCCCGGAACCCAGGGACACCAAAAATAGAGCAGTTTGAAAACGCTCAAGCTCAGATAGTGCAGTGGTTCTGCGATTATCCATCCCAACACAATGCCCGCGACGCGGTGGTCGGCCGCTGCGCCTTGAGATGTGTTGGCCAGTGTGTGATAAAGTGCCAGATAATCGATGTGATTGTCGTAAACGCCGCGCCCTTCGGGGTGTGCCCCCACCAGCAAGTTGATCCCCAAATTGGTCGAGATGGGAACAAATTCGCCAGAAATTTTATGATTGCGCGCTGTCCACGGCAAAATAATCAGGCAGAGTGCGCCGGCTACAGTTAGCACACGCGATGTTTTTTCTACAGGTGTCAGGCGCGATTTTCGCCACCAAAAAAAGAGGGCAAGGGGTAACCAGGGCAATAAAACGGGTTTGCAAAGTGCGGATAGACCCACAATCCCGCCAAATATCACCGCCATCGTGTGGGTGCTCTTTTGCCAAAAATGCATACAACACAAAAAGCTCATAGTCGTCAGCAGCACCAGGAGGGTTTCGGCCATCAACACGCCGCAAAAAAATACAAATAATGGATAAATAGCAAATATACCCGCAGCGACCAGCCCAACCTGTATGTTGCCCATTCTACATCCCAGAATATAGATGAGATAGCAGGTGATTGTGCCCAGGACAGCCTGGACAATTTGCACCAGGGCGGGGCTGTGACCAAAGGTGTGATACAGGCTCGCGAGAAATAACCCGTATAACGGGGGGCGGTACATCCCTGTATCGGGATGCAAAACGCCCAGTGCGACATAAGCCTGCCCCAGGCGGTCCCAATGCACTTCATCAGACGCATTTGTCAAATTGGATTGCATCAACCCAAAGCATACGCGCAATAACAATGCGAATGCGAGCAGGCCCCACAGGCTCTGGCGATGACTCATTTCCGATTTCCATTTAATAAAAGTTCACATCTATCGTCGCTGTCCACTCATGTCCCGTTGCCCGGCTTTGTTGGGTTATAGTGCGATGATACTGTACCTGTAAAGTCCAATTTCTCACAGGTGCAAATACTATGCGGCCGCGTATTTTTTTCAGTGTCTCTATATTGCCCGACATAAAATTTCGCGTGGTTGGGTCCTCTAACCGACGTCCCAGTTGTGCATTGCCGCCCACATTGACAATTGTTCCATCTGGATTTACTGGATTTTCACCTTGTCGCTCTCTTTCGAAAGTTAAAGACGCATTCAGACTTGGCGAAAAGCGGTGCGTCACTTGTGCAAAATAGCGGTCTGCATTTGGTCCGGTTGGATAGCCCAAAAGCGTGTCGTAGTGTTCATACGTATTGATGTGGAAATTGTGCGCGTACACATAAGGCTCCACGCGCACATATTCGGCGCGCACATCGGTATCTCGCAAGCCCAGGGGATCGACCCAGAACGCGCCCACTTGAAAGGCAAATTGATTGGAAAACGCATTGGGATCGAATTTGACCATATCGTCGAAAAACCACGCGCCATAAAGTGTCAGTCCCGTCAGGATGTGAGCTGATATATCGGCTCCAATTACGAGATTGTCGCGATTTCCCAGGTGATTTTGCGTTCCCGCAAATACGGCGACTGGCAAAACGTAGAGTAGCTCAAATCCCCGGTCGCCATATACCACTGCCTCGTGCAATCCAATTCTCACTTTTGAGAACTCAATGTCCAGGCGGTGCGCGGCAAGTCGCTTTTGCCTTAAAAAAATACGCACATGCCCATTGTCAATCCACCGTCGCGTTGTGTCGATTAATCCCGGGCGTGCGCGCAGTGATGAAGCGATATGGGTATAGCGCAATCGCCCGTGTGATGTACGCAACCGGAACAAGCCATAAGATGGCGCATTGTTGGAGAGCAATAAATTTCCCGTGCGTCCAGGCCCCCAACTGAGGCTTCCTTTGCCGGCATCTATACGTATCCATGAATTTGCCCAGGCCAGTTGAAACGCGCTTTCCCGAAAATCTGCCTTTTTGCCCTTGAGTTGCACATCTTCAATGGGGCGGGCCAGCACATCTTTTCGGCGAAGGCGCGGTTGGTTGCTCCACTCGCGGGCCTCAAAGTGGCGTGCGTAAAATCCCAATGTGTGGAATCGCCCGCGCACAGAACCGCCAATATAGGTTTGCGATGTGGTCTCGTTCAAAAATCCATCGCCCCTGCGTGCAATCACCTGTTGCCGAGCCAGCGGTTCGAGGGTGACGGACGCCGTGGAGTCGTGCCAGATCCATCGGGGTTCGCGTGCAAAGGCCACGCGATTTTCCAATTCTGCAATATATCGGTTGATGAGGCCACGCTCGGTTGCCGACATAGATTGACTGGACACGGCGGAAAGCATCTGCGCAACTTGTGTCCGGGTCAAGGGGCGCGTATCGGGCACGGCGACCCAACCTCGCGTATTCAGGCGATCCAACAGGGGATACACGGGATGATACAGTGGGATATCGGGCGAGGCATCTTCGCTGATTACCGGACTGGCTATACAAAAAAACAGCAGGATGCACATGAGTAATCTAAGTAGCAAGTGTATATTTCTCATGATGGTTAGAAAAAATAAACAGTCTCTCTGAATTTGGTTCAAAGCTCGGTACTTGTCAAGCATCGCGCTTTTTACGGCGTGTTTAGCCCTTGACTTTACAGCAGTCATGAGCTATTTTTCGCCCTTTGTAAACAGCACTCGATACTACATTTTGACGATGCTTCCAATGCGAAAAAATGCCTCTGTGTGCGATGATTGCGGTCTTTGCGCTTTCGGGCAAAATAATGGGGAAGGCGATGCGATTGACCGCATTGCGCAAGAAGTCGTGCGCCAGATCCGCGGTGGAGATGGCGAAGAAATTCCCATTTCTGTAGGTGTATCCGCTCGGCATGCACATGTTGATGATGAAACCCTGGAGATTCTTTTTGGCGCGGGTCACACCTTAACGCCTTATCGCGAGCTCTACCAACCGGGCGCTTTTGCCGCCGAGGAAGTCATCTCTGTTGTTGGCCCCCGGTTGCGCGCGATTGAGCGCGTGCGGATTCTCGGTCCCAGCCGCGACTATAATCAGGTCGAACTCGCCCGAACCGATGCCATCTATATCGGCGTTGACCCGCCTGTGAGGGATTCGGGAGATCTGAGAGATGCGCCGCCTGTTACTTTCATCGGTCCCAAGGGTTCGGTCACAGTCAACGCAGCCATTCGCGCGGCGCGCCACATTCACCTGCGCCCGTCTGATGTAATGGACTATGGCTTTCAAGGACGGGAATCTGTCAGGGTGCGCGTGGGAGGCGAAAAAGGCGTTATATATGACAATGTGCACCTCAAAATTGACGAAAGTTATTTGCCCGAACTCCATTTGGATACCGACGATGCCAACGCGGCCGATCTCGTCTGTGGAGATATGGCATTTATGATAAAATGAGAAGGGGCCAGGGGCTTGTTCCTGCTAGTCTCCAACTTTATGACTGCACTCGGTATGATTGAAACACTCGGCGTTATTGGCACAACAGAAGCTGCCGATGCGATGGTTAAGACGGCTCTCGTCACGATTGAAAAGTACGAAAAAATCGGTGCGGGATATACCACCACACTGGTGCGCGGCGATGTGGGCGCGGTTCGTGCAGCTATCGAAGCGGGAACAGAAGCTGCCGAGCGCGTTGGGGATCTCGTTGCCGCTCACGTTATCCCAAATCTCGATCCACAAGTAGATGCGGTTATTTTTAGTACACAATGATCATTTTTCAGGAGGAATTGCAACATGGGTGAAGCCCTCGGCATGATTGAAACCAAAGGTCTCGTAGCTATGATTGAGGCGGCAGATGCGATGGTCAAAGCCGCCAATGTCCAATTTGTCAATTGGGAACGCATTGGCGCGGGATATGTCACTGCCATGGTGCGCGGCGATGTGGCAGCCGTTAAAGCTGCAACTGAAGCTGGCGCTGCTGCTGCTGGCAAAATTGGCGAACTCATTTCCGTACACGTCATTCCGCGACCGCATGGTAGCCTCGAAGATATTCTGCCTATCGGCTCTTCAGACGACTAAACTATGACCCTCGGCAAGGTGGTGGGAACGGTGGTTGCCACCCAAAAAGACAGCGGCCTGGCGGGTTTTAAGCTCCAGATCGTCCAAACGCTCGATTTGTCCGCATTCGAACTAAAAGAAAGTTTTTTGGTCGCCGTAGATGCTGTTGGTGCAGGCGATGGCGAAGTCGTGCTCTGTTGTAGTGGGAGTTCCGCCCGTATGACGAGTGCGACTGAAAATCGCCCTGTCGATGCTGTGATTGTCGCTATTATTGACACGGCAGAAATCGAAGGCGAAGCAGTTTATCAGAAATAGCGATCAGCGGTCAGCAGACAGCTGATCGCTGAAAGCTTCTATTGCTTATGAACTTAGACGAAATCCAAATCCGATCAGTGGTTGAGCAGGTTGTGCGTCGCCTTGTGGCTGAGCGCGAAGCTCCTGCGGTCATTGCACCGCCCGCTCGCTATGAAAACAAAGGCGACGATGGCCTTTTTAACGACCTCGAAGAAGCTATAGCCGCGGCTTCAGAAGCCCAGCGTGCCCTTGAAGCGATGAGCCTGGAGCACCGCCGCGAGCTTATTTCTGCGATCCGCCGCGAATCTATGGCGCATTCAAAGGGTATCGCGCAAAAAACCGTTGAAGAAACCGGCATGGGCAAGGTGCCGCACAAAATTCGCAAATTCGAGGTTGTTGCACAGCACACGCCTGGCGTTGAAGATTTGCAGCCCACGGCGTGGACGGGCGACAATGGTTTGACGGTTGTTGAAATGGCACCCTTTGGCGTGATTGCCGCTGTTACGCCATCCACGCATCCGGTGCCCACGATGGTCAACAATGCAATTAGCTTTATCGCTGCGGGCAATAGCGCGGTTTTTGCGCCCCATCCGAGCGCGAAAAATGTTTCGGCTCTGGGCCTTCAAATGCTCAATCGCGCCATTGCCGGTGCGAGCGGCCCACCAAATTTGCTCGTTGCTGTGCGTGAACCCTCCATAGAAACGGCGCAGAGCCTTTTTGTGCATCCCAGCGTCGATCTCGTTCTCGTCACTGGTGGCGGTGGCGTTGTCAAAGCGGCCATGCAAGCACCCAAGCGCGTGATCGCAGCCGGGCCTGGCAATCCACCTGTGGTGGTGGATGAGACCGCCGATATCGAAAAGGCCGCCCTCAGCATTATTGAAGGCGGCGGTTTTGACAATAATATTTTGTGCATTGGTGAAAAGGAAGTTTTTGTCGTTCAATCCGTGGCCGACGAACTGATGCGCCACTTGAAGGGAAATAATTGTGTAGAACTCGATCGTTCACAAATTGATGCGCTGACTAAAATCGCGTTTCCCCGCGACGAAAAAGGCGATTGGATGCTCAATCGAGATCTCGTCGGTCGCAGCGCGCATGTGCTTGCTGCTCAAATTGGCCTCAATATTTCGCCCGATACAGAGCTTTTAATTGGCGAGGTTGAAAATGAGCACGATTTTGTTCAACACGAGCAGATGATGCCGTTTGTTCCCATTGTTCGCACACCCGATGTACACAGGGCAATTGACTGGGCTATTCGAGCCGAACAGGGGTATCGCCACACGGCGGTCATGCACTCGAAGAATGTCGAGAATATGACGGTTATGGCTCGCCAATGTAAGTGTGCGATTTTTGTGAAAAACGGCGCGTCATCTGCGGGATTGGGCGCAGGTGGTGAAGGCTATACGTCTTTCTCTATTGCCACACCCACCGGCGAAGGCTGCACGTCTGCTCGCACATTTACCCGCCAGCGCCGCTGTGCCCTTATCGACTATTTTAGAATTGTATAAGTCCCGCATCTCGCGAGGTAAAAATGTTCCTCGGCCGTGTCATTGGCAAAATTTGGGCGACGCGTAAAGATGCCTCGCTCAAAGGTTTTAGACTGCTTGTCGTTGAACCTATTGATCACGAGCACAAAAAAGCAGGGGATGCGTTTGTCGCGGTTGATGTGGTCAATGCCAGCGATGGCGAGACCATCTACTGGGTCGGTTCACGAGAGGCTCCCAATGCCCTGCCCGATAAATACGGCCCGGTTGACGCGGCAGTTGTTGGCATTGTCGATCAGGTCAATGTCTGATTGTGAGGCGACCTACCCTCCGGCTCCCCAGACGAGAAGGGGAGAAAGCAGCTAAATCCCGAATCCCAAATTCTATATGTTCCTGGCTCGCGTACTCGGCAGCGTCACATCGACTATTAAACACAGCGATTATAACAGCGCTAAACTCATGGTCGTGCAGCCCATTACTCCCGATGGCAAAGATGATGGCGCATCGGCGCTCGCAGTTGATGCCACAGGCGTTGGTCGCGGCGAGATTGTCCTCGTAATTCGTCAGGGTGTCGCAGCAGGTCTCGTTCTCAATGTGGAATTGCCTGCTGTACGTTCCGTTATCGTCGGCGTCGTTGACGATATTGATATCAAAAGGTGAGACGTAAAATGAATCTCCATCAGGCCAAACTCGATATTATTGAAGCCGGGCGTCGCGTGTACGATCGCGGCTTTGTCGCTTCCAACGATGGCAATATTTCTTGCCGAATTGAAGAAGACCGCATTCTCACGACGCCAACGGGGATGTCCAAGGGATTTCTCAAGGTCGAAGATCTCTGTATTACGGACATGGATGGCACGCTTGTGAGTGGGCAAAAGCGGCCTTCGTCGGAAATTGGCATGCATATTTTTCTTTATCGCGAGCGTCCCGATGTGCGCGCTGTTGTACACGCGCATCCGCCAACTGCTACTGGTTTTGCGGTTGCAGGCGTTTCGCTCACTGCATGTGTTTTGCCCGAGGTGATTATCACACTCGGCGCCATACCCATTGTGGAATACGGTACGCCGGGGGGACCAGAGATTTCTGAACCGATCAGGCAATACGTCGTGGATTACGACGCCTATTTGCTCGAAAATCACGGTGCGACTACGATCGGCACCGATGTGATGAATGCCTATTACAAGATGGAAACGATGGAGCATTTTGCGAAAATACTTTTTGTGGCAAACCAACTCGGCGGGTATAACGAACTCAATGCGGAACAGGTGGCTAAACTGGTCGCTATTCGCAACCGCATGGGCCTTCGCGGCCCCGATCCGGCATGCGATATACCCGATGCACCCACAACTCAATCCACTACCCACATTCCCACAATTCGCACGTTGAGCGCTGGCGGTACAGCCCCTGCCCAAACTTCCCAAGACGATCTCGTTGCGGAAATTACTCGCAGGGTTATGGAAGAGTTAAAATAATGAAAACAATGCCCAATATTATCTACATCCTCTCGGATGATCTCGGCTACGGCGATCTGGGTTGTTTTGGGCAGGAGTTTATTTATACGCCCAATATTGACCGCATTGCAGCAGAGGGCATTCGGTTTACGGATCACTATGCCGGGTCTTCGGTATGTGCGCCCTCGAGGTGTGTGCTTATGACGGGTCTGCACACGGGGCATTGTTATGTGCGGGACAATCGCGCTTTGTCCATTGAGGGCAATGTGCCCATCCCTGGCGACACGCAGACGGTCGCCAAATTGCTCAAAAAGAGCGGTTATGCCACTGCCTGCATTGGCAAATGGGGATTGGGGTATCCGGGATCGGAAGGCGATCCCAACAATCAGGGTTTCGATCACTTTTTTGGGTACAATTGCCAGCGCGAAGCCCACACTTATTATCCTCAGCACCTCTGGCGGAACGATCAGAAAATCATGCTCTACGGCAAATCGTATTCACACGATCTACTCACGGCTGAAGCTTTGCAATTTGTGTGCGAACAGCAATCCAATCCCTTTTTTCTCTATTTGGCCTACACCATTCCACACACCAAATTCGAAATTCCATCTCTCGATATTTACAAAGACAAGCCCTGGACGGAAGATCAGAAGACGCAGGCGGCTATGATTGCGCGCATGGACCGCGATATTGGCACGCTTTTGGATATGCTCGACGAACTTGGTATTGCCGAAAATACTCTTGTTATCTTCACGAGCGATAATGGCCCCCACGGCAGTGGCCATACGCTTGAACACTTCAACGCGGCTGGACCACTTCGCGGAAAAAAGGGGAGTCTCTATGAAGGTGGCATCCGCGTGCCCTTTGTCGCTCGGTGGCCGGGAACGATTCAACCCGGTACTGTGAGCGCACATTATTCGGGTTTCCAGGATATGTTGCCCACGTTCTGCGAATTGACCGGTGTGTCTATCCCGGAACCGGTTGATGGCATTTCTATGTTGCCTGCACTCCTGGACCGCGATACCCAACAAGCTCACGAATTTCTCTATTGGGAGCGGCGCGGTGTCAGTGCTGTTCGCCTGGGTGATTGGAAAGCATATTTACCCGAAGGCCATGCCAATCCCGAAGGCGTTGTTGAACTCTACGATTTAGCAACGGATATCGGCGAACAAAATGACCTCGCAGCCGAATATCCAGATATTGTTTCAGAAATTCGAACCATCGTTCGGGAATCGCATCGAGATACGCCCTGGAAAACCTGGGAGTACGACGGGCCGATTCCCAATGAATACGGGACGGTCGTTCAGGGGTGAGGTAAAAAAAGAAATGTCGGAATTTCATAAATGCCCAATCGCAAAGCGACTATTGTCATATTTTGCAGTGCCCTGATTGTGTTTGTCAGCATGGGCATTCGCCAATCCTTTGGCCTTTTTTTGTCACCGATCAGCCGAGACCTCGGCATTGGACGAGAAGTCTTTAGCCTGGCCATCGCATGGCAAAACCTCATTTTTGGTTTGCCTGTAGTGGGCATTGTCGCAGACCATTTTGGACCGCGATGGGTTGTTGCTGGCGGCGCGTTGATCTATGCCGTCTGTTTTTTTCTATTATCTTCTGTCAGCACGCCTCTTGGTCTGTACACCGTGCTCGGTGTACTCATGGGCATCGCACTCAGCAGCATCTCCTATGTGGTGGTCCTCGGTGCGGTCGCTCAGGTTGTTGCACCGGAAAAACGCGCCTCGTTCTTTGGGCTTATTACTGCCGCGGGTTCTTTTGGTACTTTTGCACTCGTATCAGGTGTGCAATGGCTTCTCTCGGGCGTGGGCTGGCAATCTTCATTCGCTTTCATCGCCCTGATCGCGGGCGCGAGTGCCTTGCTCGCTATTGGGTTTCCTCAGCGCGGGCGAAAGGTGTCTCCAAATACCATCGAACCCGATAATGGCAGCCTGCTTCGAGCACTTCTTCAAGCGCGAGGTCATTCAGGGTACTGGTTGCTCAATGCGGGATTTTTTGTGTGTGGATTTCACGTCGCATTTATCGCCACGCATCTGCCCGCATTTCTGACGGATCACGGCCTTTCAAAAATGGTCGGTGCAACAGCGTTATCCCTAATTGGACTTTTTAATATTTTTGGATCTTATCTTTCGGGGCAACTCGGCGACCGATATCGCAAAAAATATCTCTTGAGTTGGCTCTATTTGGGCCGCGCCCTTGTCATTAGTGGATTCCTATTCGTACCCGTTACAAATACGTCGGCCCTTGTGTTTGGCAGCTTGATCGGATTCTTATGGCTTGCAACCGTTCCATTAACCAGTGGCACTGTCGCGCAGATCTTTGGTTCGCGCTATCTCTCCACCCTGTATGGCATTGTCTTCTTCAGCCATCAGATTGGCAGTTTTTTAGGCGTGTGGCTGGCTGGGCGGATGTATGATGCGACGGGGTCTTACGATATTATTTGGATTGCCGCGATTCTCCTGAGCCTGGCTTCATCGCTTATTCATCTGCCCATTGCCGATAAACCCATGCAGAGGCTTGAAATAGTTAGACCATGAAAATCCTCATTGCAAATGCAGGCTCTACTTCGTTCAAATATCGCTTATTTGATATGACCGATGAAGCGGTGCTCGCCGAAGGTCGTCTCGAGCGCATCGGCGATCCATCTTCACCTGTTGCCCACCAGATTGGCGAATACGCTGTTGAGACCGAACAACACTTGCCGGATTATCCATCTGCTGTACGCGATGTTATTGCGCGTCTGACAGATACGCACACCGGCGTAATCTCCGACTTGTCTGATCTCAATGCCGTTGGATTCAAAACTGTTCACATGCGCGGAAAAGCGGGTACATATCTTCTCACGGAAGATATTTTGCAGCGCATGGCAGACTACAATAGCCTTGCGCCTGCCCACAATCCGCCATATATCCAGACGATTCGCATTTTCGCGCAATGCGATTCCAACCTGCCCCTGATCGGTCTCTTTGAAGCCGCTTTTCACGCCAATATACCCGATTATGCCTATATCTATAGTGTGCCCTACGAATGGTATGAAAAATACGGGGTTCGCAAATACGGTTTCCACGGCGCGTCCCACCGCTACGTTTCGCAACGCACGGCGCAAATACTCGACCGGGAAGATCTCCGCATGGTATCCTGCCATCTCGGCGGAAGTGCCTCTTTGTGCGCGGTTCGCAATGGTCAATCCGTGGATACCTCGATGGGCTTCTCGCCTCAAACAGGCATCATCAACAGTACGCGCATTGGAACTATTGATCCGTTCATTATTCCCTATATCATGGACCGCGAAAATCTATCGACAGGCGAAATTAGCCGCGTCCTGTCTGAAGAAAGCGGTTTGCTCGGCATTTCGGGTATTAGCGGTGATGTGCGCGATCTCGAAGAAGCTGCTCAAAAGGGGCACACACGCGCGCGTCTCGCTCTGGAGGCATTTTGTTATGGGATCAAAAGAGAAATCGGTGCTTGTTCTGCCGCACTGGGCGGTCTGGATGCGATTGCTTTTGCCGGGGGAATTGGCGAACGCGGGGCAAATGTGCGCCAGCGCGTCTGCACTGGTCTCGAATACTTAGGCGTTTATCTCGACGAGGTCGCAAATGCCAATCCTCCCACAGATGGGATGATCTCGGCATCTAACAGTGCGGTCGCCGTTCTGATTGTCCAAACCGACGAAGAATTTATTGTCGCACGCGCAGTAGCCGAATACTTGAAGGAACACAAATGAAAATCACCGAAATTCGCACGATTCCGCTCTTTGGGGAAACGCCTATGACGGGCTGGACGGTTGAGCCTGGGCCAGATGAAAATATGCATACGTTGGTCGAAGTTCAGACGGATGAAGGTGTGAGCGGTATGGGAAGTGTTTTTACCAGCAAAGCTTTAGTTGATGGTGCGATGGGACTGTTGCGATCCAATATCATTGGAGAAAACGCACTGGAGCCCGAGCGCGTATCTGAAAAGCTTCACCAGATGAGCTTCTGGCAGGGGCGCGGGGGGGCTGTTACGCATGCGATCAGCGGTATTGATATCGCGTTGTGGGATGTTTTTGGCAAAGCGGTTGGGCAACCTGTTGGTCGTTTGCTCGGCGGGTATTATCGCGAGAAAATTAAACCATACGGATCGATTCTCTTTGAAGACCCCAAAACATTTCCCCACAGCTTGCAAGACGCGCTCGACCGCGGTTTTAGAGCACTTAAACTCGGCTGGGGAGCTTTTGGGCGCGTTGACCGCTACATGGATGAACACCTCATCAAAATCGCCCGGGATACCTGTGGTCCCGATGTGGAACTCATGGTCGATGCAGGCGGCAGCGATGCCTTTTGGCCTCACAATTACAAATGGGCGATTGAAACCGCCCGCATGCTCGGCGATTACGATGTCACCTGGTTTGAAGAAGCCCTCCCTCCCGACGATATTGAGGGCCATATCAGGTTGCGAGAATATTCCCCTGTCCGCATTGCCGGCGGAGAAGTTTTCACTCGCCGCCAGAGTTTTATGCCGTGGATTGAGCGCGGTGCGTATGATATTATCCAGCCCGATGTTACAAAGGTGGGAGGCATTTCTGAAGTGCGCCGCCTGATATGGTATGCGTATGACCACAATGTTCTGGTCGTCACACATGGCTGGAACACCGCTATTGGCTTCCTCGCAGATCTCCACCTGGCCGCCGCACACCCCATTGCGCGCTGGGTCGAATATATTACCCCATCGCCTTATATCGAAGATATTGTCACCACGCAGTTTTCACTGGATGAAGACGGATTGCTCACCATTCCCACAGGGCCGGGCCTCGGTGTAGAACTCGATTGGGATGCGGTGCGCCATTACTCGGGTGAGAAATAAGGGATAGATCTATGCCCAAATTTTTATCGCATCGAATATTGAAATACGGGTCTAATGCTCTTGCGGCAGTGTTGATTGCGCTGGGTATTCTGGCGGCAGTTAATTTTTTGACCACGCGGTATCACGCGCGCTTTGACCTGACGGCTCGCGGTCTTTATACGCTGTCGCCTCAAACAATTTCTATTTTGGAAAATATGTCTGAAGATGTCAATGTTGTGGCGTTTTTCCGCGAAGTAGAACAGCGCGATTACGAGCATTTGCTCAAACAATACGCCTATCATTCGAGGCGTTTTGCTTATCGGTTTGTCGATCCCGACAGAGAGCCGATTGAGGCCAGGCGATATACTGTGACGCGATATGGTGTTTCGGTGATCGAATACGGCAATCGGGAAGAGCGCATTCAGGAAACGTCAGAAAAGGCATTGACCAATGGCATTGCGCGTTTGATGAGCGAAGAGCGGCAGGTGGTCTATTTTGTGGGTGGACACGATGAGGCGCATCCCGACGATCAATCAGAGCAGGGATTTTCCGGGATCAAGCAGTTGCTCATCGAAGGCAACCACGATGTGCGCCCATCCCTGGTACTGGCGCAATCACAGCGCGTGCCCAAAGATTGTAATGCGCTGATTGTCGCAGGACCTAAACGCCCGTTTTTGCCAGCAGAGATCGATATTGTAGCGACGTATCTCAATCAGGGGGGGGCGGCGTTCTTCTTGTTGGATCCCCTCATCGATACGGGGATCGAGCCGCTGTTGCGAAAGTGGTCTATTGGCCTGCGAAATGATTTTGTGGTCGATAAAAGCCAGGTGCTGCCGGGCGCAGATTTTTCGGTTCCCGTTACGACGCATTATAGCAAACATCCCATTACGGATAAGCACTCGGGATTGCAGACGTTCTATCCGCTGACGCGCTCAATGGAACGCGTGAGGTCATTGCCAGGTGCTGATGTTTCTTCCCTGGTGCTGTCTTCGCCAAACAGTTGGAGTGAGACCAATTTGAACGCTGTTTTCGCTAAAGACAAAGAGGCGGTGGAATACACATCCGGGGCAGACCGCCCGGGGCCACTGTGGCTGGCGATGGTCGTGGAAGGCCCGGCCACTATTGCTGCAAAAGCTGGTGATGATCAGCGTGGCGCGCGGGCGCGGATTGTGGTCTTTGGCGATTCGGATTTTGCGAGCAATCGCTTTGTGGAGGTGGCGGGCAATGGCGATTTGTTTATGAATGCAGCGAATTGGTTGCTCAGGGCGCGCGATAAAATTACGATTCGGCCCAAGAGCACGCGATTTCGCCCGTTGACATTAAACCAGAGCGATGGATTTTGGATTCGGTGGGTATATTGGCTGGTGTTGCCGAGCGTTTCGATTATCGCGGGTGTGCTGGTCTGGTGGCGCAGACGTTGAGGCGGACTGACTACTGACTACTGAGGAAAAAATTGTGGGTATTAAGGTGACAGCGATTTTGGCGGTTCTGCTTTTGGGGTTGGTGGGGTTTGTCTTTTTATATGAACGTCCTCGCATGGCAGAGGAACAACGCGAGATTGAGGCGAAGAATGCGTTTATTGAAGTTCAGCGACATCGCGTTGCGCGATTGACGTTGACCAATGAATACGGGCACTTTGTCGCTGAGAAGCACGGCAATGAGTGGATGCTGATCGCGCCGCTGAAAGTACCCGCCGATTGGATAGAATTTGAGGGTATGATCGAGATCGCGCAGATTGTTGAACGCGGTCGGGTTGTGGTTGATGAAGGCGATTACGCAGGGGTTGCTCTCGCCAATTTTGGGCTGGATCCACCCGTGGTTGAGGTGCGATTTGAACCGGTATCGGGCGATCCTGTATGGTTGTTTTTTGGCGATGATATTCCCTCGAAGCAGGCGTGCTATCTAACCTGGTCGGGCGGGAACAAGGTCGTGTTGACCAGAAAACAATATCGCGCGCGGTTTAATCGTCCACTGATGGCATTGCGCGACACGCGTGCGTTCGCCTTTGACCTGGATCTGATTACGCGTGCGTATTTTCAAGCGCCCGGAGGTGCTTATGAAGTCGTGCGGGATGGGCTGAAGTGGCATCTCGTGCAGCCGATAAAAGAGCGGGCTGACGCGCGTGAGGTTTTGTCGTTGTTGGGGCATTTGAAAGACGCGCGCGTCGAATCCTTTCACAAAGAGGCGGTGGATGATCCTACAGTTTACGGGTTCGACGATCCAGATTACAAAGTCGTGTTGTATCTAAAAGACAATGAAGCGGCCAATACGCTGTTGCTGGGCAAGCGCGTGCCCAATGAACGGCAGAAACTGTGGTATGGGCGTGTAATGAGTCAGCCACAGGTGTTTATCGTAGATCAGCTTCTCTCAGAATCCCTGGATATTCCATTGACCCGGTTGCGTTACAAGCGCGTTTTTGAGTTTGATCGCACGGGTGTTGACCGCGTGCGTTTGGCCTATCGAGACAGTGTGGTGAATTGCGCGAAGGATGGCGATGGCTCGTGGCAGGTGGTGATGGGGGATGGGCGCGTTGTAGAAGGAGATACCAGCGTTGAAGATTTGATTGATCGCGTTCACAATCTGGTCGTTGCCGAGTTTCCCGATCAAGTGGATAAATCTGCCGCAGATAGTTTGAATGACCCCGTATTGACGATTTCTCTGTGGCGGGGCGAAACACTGGTGCAAGAGCTGATTATCGGGCAGGCCAACAATTTTTGGTACGGCACGGCCAAAACGCGTCGCGAGGTGGTTGTGTTGCCGTATTCGGTGATGTCGTGGTTGCAACTCAATTGGTCTTTGGACGCGATGCAAAAAGGAGCATAATGGACAGCAATGCGTGCGATTTATTTTTTCTTCACAATGTGGATCGGGATACAAACCGTTCCGACCGATGCAGCGGTAGAATTTCTGACAGGGGTTGACCGCGATACAATTACAATTGGCGACCCTTTTGTTTTGCGCCTGCGCGTCCATCGCGGGGCTGATGATAAGGCGGAAATTGCGTATGGGAAAGAGTTTCCTCATCCATTCGAGATTCGACACACGGGCGTAGTTGAAACAGAGCAACTCGAAAATGGACGTGTGCGGGAAACGCAAGACCTCGTGCTGGCGATTTATCAGGTGGGCGCGTTTCGCGTGCCCACCGTTTCCGTGCATTTTGTCAATGCAGAGGGCGATTCTGGAAAAATCGCGTCGCAACCCATTGATGTATTGGTGCGGAGTGTCAGGCCAGAAGGCACAACAGATATTCGCGATGTGAAGCCTCCGATGGTGGTGGTGGCACAGATTCCCGTGTGGTTTTGGCTGGCGGTTGGCGGGCTGATTCTATTGCTTGCAGGATTGGTCTGGTATGTTTATCGACGCAGGCGTCGCCCCATGTCCGAGTTGCCACCGCCGCCTGTCAACTGGTTAGAGGAATTGGACAGAGTGGGGCAGTTGGGGCTGATAGAGCGGGAAAACTACCGACAGTATTATTCCCTATTATCGGCTGTTTTGAGGCGGTGTTTGGAAGCCAAAACCCCCGTGCATGCGGTGGAGCGCACGACGTTTGAGATTGGGCGAGATTTGCGTGCTCATGCGTTTGACGATCAATTGGCGATGGCTATCGAAGGCTTTTTGAATGAAGCGGATCGGGTCAAATTTGCCAAATTTGCACCGCGTGATTACATGGCGCGCGAGGCGATGGATGGCGTGCGCGGCATTGTGAGCACTCTGGTTACACCTTCTGTGACGCAGGAGACAGTCCAGTGATGCGTTTTGCCAATCCGGAGTGGTTGCTGCTCCTGTTGTTTATTCCGGTGCTCATCTATCGCTATATTGGGCGCGAAAAGCGCAAGTCGGGGCGTATTCGGTTTTCCGATACGCGCCTTTTTCGGCGTATTGCTCCGTCCTTTTCGCTGAAGTTGCGGCACAGCTTGATCGCGTTTCGCTGTGTGGCTCTGGCCTTGCTCATTGCGGCGATGGCGCGGCCGCAGTCGGGGCGCGAAGGGCGCGAAATTTTAAGTCAGGGCATTGATATTGCGCTGGCGATTGACGTGTCGAGCAGTATGGAGGCCAAAGACCTGGCGGACCAGCGCAAGACTCGATTGGAAGTGTGTAAAGAGGTGGTGGCGCAATTTGCACAGGGGCGCGCCAATGATCGTTTGGGGCTTGTGGTTTTTGCCGCAGAAGCCTATACACAATGCCCGCTCACGCTGGATTACGGCGTGTTTTTGAGTTTTCTCGATGGTGTTGAAATTGCCGGCAAAGACTGGGATGGCACTGCGATTGGTTTGGGGATCGCAACTGCGGTAAATCGCTTGCGCGAATCTGAGGCCAAGAGCAAGGTGATTATTTTGTTGACGGATGGGAAAAATAATCGCGGTGAGATCGATCCGATGACCGCAGCGCGCGCAGCAGAGGCTGTGGGTATCCGCATTTATGCGATTGGTGCGGGTAGCAGGGGAACGATTATGCAGGAGGTTGACGGGATTTTTGGAAAGCGATTTGTGCCTGTCAAAGTTGAGATTGATGAAGAGACGCTAAAAAAAGTGGCCGATGCAACAGGTGGTAAATATTTCAGAGCGACGAGTGAAGAAAAGCTGGAAGAGATATACGCCGAGATTGGCGAAATGGAAAAGACCGAGATCAAAGTGCGCGAGTATGTGGATTATCGCGAGTTGTTTCACCTGTTTCTCTATCCGGGTTTGGCACTGCTATCATTGGAATTGGTGCTGGGCAATACGCGATTTCGGAGGTTGCCTTAGATGAAATTTGGCGATCCGCAGGCTTTTTATTTTCTTTTCTGCGTGCCGGTTTTCGCGCTTTTTTACTGGTGGTCATTTCGGCGCAAGCGCAGGGCACTATATGCGTTTGGCGCTCCCGGGTTGATGGATAAACTCGCTTCGGGTGTCAGTCGCATGCGGCAGGGCATAAAATCTGCGCTGATGTGTGTCGGGTTTGTTTTTTTAATTCTGGCACTGGTGCAACCGCAGTTTGGTACCGAATTGGAATTGATTCATCGCCGGGGCGTGGATCTGGTGATTGTTCTGGATACGTCGTTGAGTATGTTGGCCGAGGATATTAAGCCCAATAGGCTGGATCGCGCGCGTTTTGAAATTGAAGGGTTGATTGATCGTCTCGAAGGCGACCGCATCGGTTTAGTAGCTTTTGCCGGTTATAGCCATGTACTCTGTCCGCTTACGTTGGATTATGGCGCGGCAAAGATGTTTTTGGGACAGGCCGATGTCACATTGATTTCAGAGCAGGGTACGGCAGTTGCCGAAGCGATTCGCGCGGCCATTCGAGGATTTGGGTCGCGCAATGGGAAATACAAAGCGCTCATTTTGATTACGGATGGTGAAAATCACGGGGGTGATCCCATTGCAGCAGCGCGAGCGGCAGCGGAAGAAGATATGAGAATTTTTGCTGTGGGTGTGGGGACTGCGGAAGGTGAGTTGATCCCGATCCGCGATGGCGATAGGGTAGATTATTTGAAGGATGCTGAGGGCAAGATTGTCAAGACGCGGTTGGATGAAGCAACTTTGAAGGAGATTGCGCGTGTGACCGATGGGTTATATGTGCGCGCCAGCGGCGGCGGGATTGGGTTGCAGGCGGTGCATGAACGGATTGCAGAGATGGAGAAGCGCGATTTGGGTACGCAGCGTTATGCACAGTATATTCACAGGTTCCAATGGCCGTTGGCTTTCGCGCTGTTGTGTTTTTTGGGCGAAGCCCTGTTATCGGATCGGCGGCGCAGTGAAGAAGTGTGGCGAGGGCGATTTGAGACATAGATTATGGACGTGAGATTATGACGCGATTTTTATATGTTTTGCTGGTGTTGCCATTTTTGGGATGGACATTTCTCGATCCCGTGGCAAAAAAGAATGAAGAGGGCAATGCGCTATTTGAGAAGGGGGAGTACGAAGCGGCATTGCGTCGGTATTTGGAAGCGCAACAAGAGGGGCGGACGCGACCGGAGTTGCATTTTAATGCTGGCGATGCACTCTACAAGCAGGGCAAATATGCCGAGGCTATGCAGGAAATGGGTCGTGCCGCCGAAGGCACACATCCGGATATGTCCGCTGCTACCCATTACAATTTGGGCAATGCCCTGTTTCAGCAGGGGAAGTTCCAGGAGGCTGTGGGGGCTTATAAAAAATCACTGGAACTGAAGCCGGATGATATAGACGCCAAAATTAATTTGGAATTGGCGTTGGAAAAACTAAATCAGGATCAGCAGGATCAGCAGGATCAGCAGGATCAGCAGGATCAGCAGGATCAGCAGGATCAACAGGATCAACAGGATCAACAGGATCAACAGGATCAGCAGGATAAGCAAGATCAAAGTCAAAATCAGAATCAGGATGAGCAGGATCAACAGAATCAGCAAGGTCAGAATCAGCAGGATGGGCAGGATCAGCGAGATGAGCAACAGCAACAGCAGGGGCAGCAGCCCGACCCTGTAGAGATGACGCCTGAGGAGGCGGCTCGGATTCTCAATGCGATGAAGGCGCGAGAGGAAGAATCCCAGAAGCGACGCAAATTGAAGTTGCGGGGCAGGAGATATGATGGCAATGCGTGGTAGGGAAGTATGGATATTTTTGTGCAGTATTTTGCTTGCTATCTGTATATGTCTGTTATGGGCACAGGGGGCTGATGCACAGGATGTGACGGTGCAGGCTTCAGTGGATCGCACTCGGGTAGAAGTTGGCGATCTGATTCAGTTCACTGTGGAGGTGGAGGCAGCGCAGATGGGGAGTGTATCTGCCCCTCAGGTCCCCACGCCGGATGGGTTGCAATTGACGGGGAGTACGTCCTCTACGTCGATGTCCGTCAATATTGTCAATGGCGCGATGACAACAAAGCGCACGACGGCGTATGTTTTCTCTTTTCGCGCACAGCGAGCGGGTACTTATGTGCTCGGTCCGGCACAGTTGACCCATGAAGGTAAGACGATTCGGTCCGATCAGGTGCGCGTTGAGGTGGTGAAAAGGAGTGGTCGCCCGCAGACGCGCCCTGCGCCATCAACAGGGCGGTCAATGGGACGATCAGAGATTCGAGAGATTGAACAAAATTTGTTTTTGCAGGCGATTCCCGAAAAGCGAGTGGTTTATGTGGGTGAACAGATGGACGTGACCTATAAATTGTTTACGCGCTATGATTTGCGAAATGTGCAATACGGCCATGTGCCGACATTTACGGGGTTTTGGGCAGAGACTGTTTTTGATGCCCAGCGTTTGAATATGCAGCGGGAGGTCGTCGATGGGCGCGCGTTTAATACGGCGTTGCTCAAGCGTTTGGCACTGTTTCCGACAACCGCGGGCAAGCACGCTCTGGAGCAACTCGAGGTGAATTGCGAAATTGTTGCGGGGCGGCGGTCGCGCAGTCTGTTCGGTTTTGATCCATTTGGTGCGTTTGATACGCAGCAGGTAACGGTGCGGTCGGGAGAGATTGAAATTGAGGTGAAACCATTGCCTGCTGGTGCACCGAAGGGTTTTGGCGGTGCTGTTGGACAATTTGAGATGCGCGCAGAGGCGATTCCAGGTACGGTGAAAGCCGGCGATCCCGTTGCTGTGAAGGTGGTGGTGCAGGGTGAGGGAAATTTGCATGCGATTGCAGAACCTACTCGCCCTGAGCGGTCGGGTTTTAAGTTTTACGATCCCAAGACGAATTTGGAAACACGAAAGCAAGGCACGCGCATAAGTGGACAAAAAACTTTTGAGTATGTGGCGATTCCTCAAAAAGCAGGGCAGGTGATATTGCCGCCTTTTACACTGGCCTATTTTGATCCTGGGCAGGGGAGGTATAAAACCGTGCAGACCAAACCTATTGCGTTGCACGTGACGCCGGGTGAACTGGCACCACATCCGGTTGACGGTTTGAGGGGCGAAGAAGTGCGTGCGCTGGGGAGCGATATTCGGTATATCAAGCCCGACCGAATCCATTTAGGAGATCAGAGCTTGTTGCTCTATCAGCGCAGTGGGTTTTGGCTTTTGCAGTTGGTTCCTGTTTTGGGGGTGGCTGGTGCTTATGCTTATCGGCGTCATCGCGTGCGTTTAGAAGGCGATGTGGCCTATGCGCGCAGAAGGCGTTCGCGCTCGGAAGCACAGCGGCGTTTGGGCAAGGCCAAAGGGTTAATGGAGGCGGGCGATAGCGCGGGTTTTCACGGTGAAGTTCACAGGTCTTTGTCGCAGTTTGTCGCAGATCGAATCAATCTCGCGGCGGCGGGTTTGACGGCGGATCATATTGGTGCTGTGCTGGTGGATTACGGTGTAGATGCACAGGTGATTGTAGGCGTTCAAGACGTATTTGGTCAATGCGATCAGGCGCGGTTTGCGCCAGGGCAGATTTCGGAAGAGCAGATGCAGGCGTTGTTCGCGCAGACCGAAGATTTGATCGGTGCGCTGGAGCGGTGTATTTAAGGCAAAGTTATGAGGGTGTTGATTGATCAGCTATCGCGGCTGTACAATGTAGGGGCGGTGCCCCTGTGCCCGCCCGTTGGGGTGATGATCAAACGGCTGTTATACCCCATTGTCGCGGTTGCGATACTTGGCGTGGATGCAGTATTCGCCTCAGAAGCTCTCGTCGCGCTGTACAATCGGGGCAATGAACACTATCGCGCAGGGGATTTTGATGCGGCGATTTCGGCTTATGAGCGCGTTATCGCACAGGGGCTGAACAACGGTGAGGTGTATTATAATCTGGGCAATGCGTATTTCAAAAACGCGCAGCTCGGGCGTGCGATTTTATCTTATGAACGCGCGTTGAATTTGATGCCGGACGATCGGGATGTTCTGGGGAATTTGCAATTTGCCAATGCCCAAAAGATAGATCGAGAAAGCGAAGATGAGGTCAATATTTTGACGCGGGTTTTGCAATCGGTTTTTGCATTTTTTACTCTCGACGCGCTGGCAGTTATGGTTTGTGTGTTTGTTTTTTGTGTGGGCGGTGTGGTGGTGTGTTGGATTTATTTGCCCGTCCGTCGCTTGCTGTGGGGGGGGTTGCTGGTGGTTTTTGTGGGCGGATTTTTGGGCAGTGCGGCTATGCTGGCGTTTAAGGCGCATCAACACAGCATTTCCAAAGCTATCATTTTGGTGGATGAGGCCATTGGCCGCAGCGGACCTGGCCCCGATTTTTTACAGGTGTTCACGCTCCACGAAGGCACCAAGGTCGAGATTGAGCGCGTTGAAGGCGGGTGGTTGCTGGTGCGCCTGCACTCGGGCCTGGGCGGCTGGATAGAGGCGCAGGCGTTGGAGCGGATTTGAGATGGAGATAATCTTTCTAACCATTTTTGACGTAGAACACGTTTTGGTGAAGGATATAGAGTTATGGGTGCCATTCTTCCAGGTCTTCTGACGGTTGTCCTGATTATTATCAGTCTTGCCCTTGTCCTCGGCATTTTTCTTCTGATCGGCTGGCTCTTGACGCTTTTCCTACCCTTCTCTCTGTTCGAGGGTGCCCTGCTATCTATGATTGCTGGCCTCGTAACCGGGATCATTTGGCATACCCTCTTGCGTTCCGGTATATCTGGTGAGTCTGAGGAAGATGAGTACCATTCTGAAGCGGACGAGATTCCCGAGTCTCGGTTCTGGATTACGACTGCGGAGCGGACATGGGAGAATTGGTTCCGGTACATAATTGCGAACTCGGTGTATGAGGACCTGCTCGATTCACCCCGTTGGGGGGAGGTAATGAATGAAGCACACCTGCAAGACCTGTGCATCGGTCTGGCAGATGCAGCCCTTGAGATATTGAAGGCGAAGTCACCTCGGTCCACGCGGTTGAGAGTGAGCAAGGGGAGTTTGAAGCGCGAGATGGTCAAAATGGGACACCCGTCATATCAGGATGGCATCTTGAATCCGGCAGTCTCAGCGGTGAATGCTGTGTTGGTGCCTATGGAAGGCGTATTGAGACAAATCGTCATAGAGCAGTCGTGGGATGAGCCAGCGGGCGTGGCTTATTGAGCGGTGCTAAATTTTTCTGGTGTCGAAAGGCAGAAAGACTATCGAACAGGCGAGTGGAAATATCTCGTAGAAGGTCGAACGTCTGGTTCGGATGTCGCTATTGTCGTGACCAAGCTGAGTTTAACTGGAAAAATGAGCATCCTGATTCTGACAAGGGATTTTGTTGGTTGGCTTGTGATTGGCACGCAATGCGAGATATGTTTTGAAATACGGGGCAACCGAGCACTCAGCCCAAAACGTACGTGTTAAATCTTGACACGTACGTTTTTTTGTTTATTTTGACTTTCACAGCCTGTCGTGAAGCGGTCTATTTGCATGGGGGAATTGACATGAAAACAATCACGCCAACCGAATTGCGGGGGAATATCTACCAGATATTGGATGAGATCTTGAATACGGGGGTTCCCGTGAAAATCAATAAAGGAGATCGAAAACTCATTATCGCCCCGATCGAAAGTATAGACAAACTTCAGAACTTGCGAAGAAGGAAGCATGTGATTAAAGGCGATCCCGAGGATCTGGTCCACATCACCTGGGACAAGGAGGTGAATCTTGATCTACCTTGATACCCATGTTGTGGTGTGGTTATATGCTGGTCAAACCGAGAAATTGAGCGAAAAGGCCAGATATTGCATCAATGACAACGACATCTATATCTCGCCAATAGCCAGTTTAGAATTGCAATATCTGTTCGAGATCAAACGCATCACCCCAAGACCACAAACGGTTATTTCCGCGTTATCAGAGGCAATAGGGCTGAACGTGTGTGATAAAAATTTCTTTCAAATTGTCCAGTGTGCCCAACAGTATTCATGGACACGCGATCCCTTTGATCGCATCATCGTGGCGCAGGCGGCATTGAACGACAATATACTCGTAACCAAAGATCAAACAATTTTAACCCACTTTAAGCACGCTGTGTGGTAGAATCTCACGGAACGACACCAAAGGCCATATTGAACTGCTATACTGACGTTGTGCTGCGCGTGTGCAGTTGTAAACCGCTTATCGCGTACTCTGGGGAATCAGTTCGATTTTGAGCTGACATCCGACAGCTTTGGCGAATTTTTGCAGCGTGTGAACAGATGGCGAGTGATTGCTATTCGCAGACTCTAAGCGGGTGATCGCCGTTGCTTTGGTGCCCATCTTCTCGGCGACCTGATCCTGCGTCAAACCAGCGCGTTTTCGGGCTTCTAACAGCTTGTCGAGCAACTCAAACTCAGGTTTTTGAGCTTCATACTCGGCTCTGGTTTCAGGGTCTGCGAGTGCCTTCATTTTTAGTTCTTTGTGTGTCATCATTGTTTGATTTCCCTCATTCTTTGGATGGCAATATTGAGGTCTCTTTTAGGGGTTTTTTGAGACTTCTTGACGAAGCTGTGCAACATCACGATTTTTCTATTGACGATGGTGCAGAAAAACAGACGATGTGCCTATCTTAGTTGAAATAGTAGAGGCTCCAATGTAAATTGGATACAGCAAATTCACCGCAGAAAACGCTGTGTCCTCAACCAAAGGAGCCCGTGATGAAAAAAGTATCGCACAACGCCCCCAAAGTCAAGGCCATCCACAAAGACGATGCAACGCCAGAGACCCCCCTTGAAGAAGAACTGGGCGCACGGGATACACGCATCGCGTTGATCCAGGCCTTGATTCCACTCGGATTAGACGCCGTGGCAGAAGAATTGCAAGAAGAAGTGACCCGCTTGGCAGGTCACAGATACACACGCAAAGACACCCAAAACCCCAATCGTCGGTGGGGCAGTCAACAAGGCTCGGTGTATCTAAGCGATCAGAAAGTGCCCATACCTGTTCCCAGGGTACGTAATGTCGTGACCGAGGAGGAAGTCTCCTTACAGACCTATCATCATCTTCAGCGTCCCCGACATATGGATGAAGGGCTGCTCCTTCGTATGATAAAAGGCATTGCCACACGCGCTTATCAAGCCTGTGCTGAGGCGATACCCGAAGCCTTTGGGCTCTCCTCATCTACCGTATCGAGACGCTTTATCAAGGCGTCGGCACAAAAGTTGAAGCAGTTTCAAAATCGGTCTTTAGCACAGTATGACCTCGTCGCCCTGTTTATAGATGGCAAGACCTTTGCAGACGAGGAGATGATCATTGCCCTTGGCGTGACCATAAAAGGAGACAAAATCCCACTCGGCTTTATCCAGGCCGCCACCGAGAACGAGCGCGTCTGTCGGCAGTTTATACGGTCTCTCCTAAAGCGTGATCTGGTCTATCACAAGGGCCTGCTGTGTCTTATTGACGGCTCGAAAGGCTTGTATGCTGCCCTTACAAAGGCACTTTCTGGCTATGTGGTTATTCAACGTAAAGAGTGGCACAAACGCGAGAACGTCACTTCCTATCTGCCCAAAGGCAAACAAGATGAGATCAAAAAGGCCCTCCAAAATGCCTACGATCTGCCCACCTATCGGGAAGCTAAAGCTGCTCTTGATGCCCTTAAACCTGAATTGACTTTGATCAACGAAGACGCGACAAAAAGCCTTGAAGAAGGTCTTGAAGAAACCCTGAGCTTACATCGCTTGGGACTCATGCCGCAGTTGAAGCAGTCCTTTCGTACTACCAACTGCATTGAGTCCCTTAACTCAATGGTGGCACAAATCACCAGGGATGGTGTACAACGTGTCGCTTTCCAGACACGTTCATGTGAAGCGATGGACAAACTCGAATCAACGCACACGCTGGTTGGCCACTGCGCTGTTGGATATTGAACCGCGCTTGCGAAGGGTTAAAGGCTTCCGAAGCCTGCCCACGCTCAGGCGCGCGCTTCAAAAGGACTTGAAGATAGATACGGACTGGCAAGACGCGCTTGCTGCTGATTGAAACCACCGGCCTCGATTATTTCAACTAAAAATAGGACTTGACCGCTGCAGCAGGGTTTGATGTCTCTCAGATCACAGCCAAAGCCGAAGCACGTAGCGGTCTTGGGAGTAGAGCCGAGGTGATGCCAGCCGTGGATCGGTTGTTTGGACAGATGAGCGAATCTGCTCAAGAGACAGCATTACGTATTCTGGCTGAGCGGCTTATAGAGCACAATTCTGAATTGGAAGCCAGTACCAAAGATATTCTGGGCCGTCATGGTTATCAGTTTATAGATGGCAACTTCGTCCCCGTTCAGGAACTCGATGCAAGGGAAGCCCAGTTTATCCCACCATCTGCTGCAACTGAGATTGGTCGAGCAATGTCTCGGCTTATCGAAGGTGACTACAGTGGTTCCATCACATCGGCCTGCGGTGCAGTGGACTTGGTGACGCAAGCTATTTATGAAAATCATAATCTGGGCAATCCGGGACACGCTTCATTCCAAACCAAGGTGAATACTGCCTTCAGACAGTTGCGCGTATTCGAGAACCTGAAACAGGAGTTTGTGGATATTGGTATGAAACCCGACGATGCATCTGAACTTATTGACCAAATGAAGAAGGCATCTAACCATGCAGCACAGGCTCTCCAAGTACTTCGTCGCACTATGGGCGATACCCATGGTTCAAAGCCAGCTCTTCGTCAGACTGCCTATGACGCGGTCAAATGGTCATCTGCGATCTGTGGACTTCTTGAGAGTAGTATATCCCCAACTGATGTTATGCATGCTTGGGGAGAAAGAAAATTCAGAAGATGATGTACTGACCAACATATATTAGCATATGCACTAAATAAAACCCTTTTGGCCGGAGGTATCTGAGATGTCTATTGAAGAATCAATCGTCGCAAGACTCAATGAGTTGGTTGTAGAGGCCTCAGTATTAAGCCAATACGATGAGGACGATGATTACGATGAGAGGCATTGGGATGCACAAGCTCAGAAGTGTCGCGGCTGGCTCGCCGCAGCAGTAAACATAGTCCAGATAGTACTCCCAAATTCAGAGGCGGGGTATCGAAAGAGTGTCGAAAAGATTGCAGAGGCAGATCACGGAAACGCAATTGATAACGCAGTCGGAGAGGTCGCCGCGATTCTCGTGAATCTCATCAGGGACAGCCAGTCTGGACTATTGTCGTCTGTGGCAGATCAGGTACGGGCGGAGGTCTTTGATGACTTCTTGGATCATGCCAAATCATATATGAATAATGGGCGTAAGAATGAAGCCGGGGTGATCGCAGGAGTTGTATTTGAAGACACTATGCGGCGAGTATGTCGTAAGCACAGCATTTCAGAAAGTGGGGAGAAACTCGACGAACTGATTAGCCTGTTGGCTAAATCTAATGTCCTTTCGACGACTAAGGCGAAGAGGGCGCGTGTCGCTGCAGATGTTCGTAACAAGGCTACTCACGCTCAGTGGGATGAATTTGATGATAACGACCTTAAGACTACCATTGAATTCACGGAAGAGATGATTCTTGAGCATGTCGATAAATAGACATAATAAGCAGGTGTAACGCAGTAGCTGAGACGCTATACTTCGTTGATAAGGAGCACAATACGAATGAACCCCCCCATTCTTCGTTTCACACCTTCAAGTGTGTTAAGCACACAAATTGTTATGCTTCAGGGGCACAGGATAGCACAATGGCATTTTCACCCGATGGCAACATACTCGCTGCAGGATCGAATGATAGAGCGGTTAAGCTGTGGGATGTGGCGACAGGACGCGATATCATTGCACTTTCAGGGCATAGGCATTTTGTAAGTTCGGTGGCGTTCTCACCAGATGGGATGACCCTCGCTTCGTGTTCATTTGGGGAGGTTAAGTTGTGGGATGTGGCGACGCAAACAAATATCGCCACATTTGCACATGAGCACTGGGTTGAGTCGGTTGCATTCTCGCCCAATGGCAAGACCCTTGCAACGGGATCATGGGGTGGAAATAGTTCAGTGGATGCAGCCGCGGTTAGGTTGTGGGATGTAGCGACAAGAGAGATCATAGCTACACTTGAGGGACATAATGGGCGTGTCAACTCTGTGGTATTTTCACCTGATGGTAAAACGCTCGCCTCTGGGTCAGATGATGAAACGGTCATTCTGTGGGATGTAGCGACGCGAACAAATATCGCCACGTTTGAGGGACATAGGTCTTCGGTCCGTTCAGTGGCATTTTCACCCGATGGGGCAGTCCTTGTTTCTGGGGCAGAGGATAATGTCTCAGGGTCATGGGATAACGCAGTCAAGCTGTGGGACGTGGCGACAGGACAAAATATCGCGACCTATAGACACATAGATAATATTTCTTCAACCTATGATAGTCCTTGGATTGCCGATCAACCCTCTGGTCATGCTCAGCCTATCTTTTTTGTGTCATTTTCGCCCGATGGGACAACCCTTGCTTCGGGGGCAGGGTCTTGGGATGGGAATGGTACGATTATTATGTGGGATATGTCGTCTTATACCAAACGTCAAACCCCTAATCCCGACTTTAATGGCGATGGTACTGTTAATATTACCGATTTTTTGCTATTTGTAGCACAGTTCGGGTTAAGTCAAGGTGATAAAGGATATGACGCACGGTATGATCTGGATGGCGATAACACCATTGGAATCGGCGATTCTCTGATCTTTGCCAGCAACTTCGGTAAGGAAGGGACATAGATCGTGCCTCTTGGTGACATCTAAAATTGTTCACAGTGTTATTGCAGAAAACAGATCAACGAGGATGATAATATCATGCCTAAATTTAAGGATATATTCGGGATAAAGGAGCCTACCCCCATGACATATTTTAGTGAGCGAGAAGAGGGGGAAATTTCCCGAGAGAACGAGGAAATCGGCGACAATGCATGGGGCGGTATCCAAGCACTTATTCAGGCACGGATTGGTGACGGTTCATTTGGTACAAGCTATCCAACAATCTGCCCTGACGGTGGAGGAATCACAGGCACCAATGAGGGTGCGTTTGAACAGGCCATGCGAGCCGATATCCCAAATTTGCAGGAGCAGGAGTACCATCCTTGGAACGAAAAGCCGCAGCGAACCCTGGATATCCTCGACATGATTGAGTTCTGCTGGCGGTGTATTGGCAAGCCCATTCGACAAGAATATCACAAGCATTTTAAACACCAGCATCTGGACTTCGATATCGAGGCAGGCCAAGACGTATTTCGAGATGATATCAATCGGATATTTCGCTGTAACGGTCTCGCCTACGAACTGACAGAGCACGGTCATATCGAACGACTTGTGCCTATAGAACTACGTGAGGAACTTGCTTCGGCTCAGTCTCACACAGGCGATGCCGACCTTGATCGTATGTTAGAAACAGCGCGGTGCAAATTTATCAATCCCAACGAGGCGATACGGCGCGAAGCCTTAGACTCCCTGTGGGATGCGTGGGAGAGACTAAAGACGTTGGGCGATGGGTCAGATAAGAAGACGCAAATCAAGTCTCTTCTTGACCAAACTGCTGGCTCATCCTCTCCTAAGTTCCGAGAAGCATTGGAGAGGGAGGCCAACGAACTAACGAGGATAGGCAATCACTTTCAAATACGCCATTCCGAAAGGAATCAAGAGCGACTCGCCAGAAGTGAACATGTCGATTATCTCTTTCATCGGCTTTTTGCCCTTATTCAAACGATTCTTAAACTGCGGTGAAATGGCAATAGCTGACCGGCTTACGAATGGGTAACCACTGTCTGAATCAGGATTTACAGGATGAGAAGATGAACAGGATGAGAAGATGAACAGGATGAAAGGCGGTGCTTTGACTCGCTGTGTTTGCAAGTTTGAGGGCAGGGTGTTTTGCTATAAAAAGGGCAAGGCTGTGACAGCATGTGTGGGATGGGTTTTGAATGGGTGGCTTGGGGGGCGGGCGGGTATCCTGCCCATCCTTACATCCTGCCCATCCTGATTCTGACAAGGGTTTCGGCTGGGGGGCCTGGGCGGGTGGGCTGTCTATCCTTACATCACTGGATAAAATCCTTCCAGTGCAGGCTCTGCACATCCTGATAATGTTTTGAAATCCGGTTGACAAAATGGCGTTGTTGCTACACTTTTGTTTGTAAGGGTAATTCAAATATGGATAGAACGGAGCGCACATGTTAAAAGTCACATTTGAATGTCCAGATGATATTCTGCAGACCCTCAGTGAAACGCCTGAACAATTCGCCGAACAAGGCCGAATGCTCATCGCCGTCAAACTGTTTGAACTCGGACGTTTGTCATCGGGCCAGGCGGCTCGGTTTGCGGGCATGGAGCGCGTTGTGTTCTTAGATGCTTTAAAGTCCTACCAGGCATCCCCTATCAATCTTACTGCAGAAGAATTGGCAAAGGATATTTCCAGTGCCAGGAATCTATAGTCATCCCCTCTGCTAAAATCACATGAGAACTGCGCTCAGTCGTTAGAAGCAATAATGAACACCAAAGGGGCGAAAAACATGCACAAAATTGATCTTACAGAAGCGGAAAACTGTCTTGCTGCATTGGTCAAAGAAGCGGCCAATGGGGAGAAAGTGGTTATTACGCAGGAAGATGGTTCGGCCTTTCAACTCGTTCCTATGGCAAATGCACCAGGTTCGTCTGAATCTGATCAAGGCAAGCTCTTTAATCCCGAAGGCCTGTGGGATCAGATAACGCCAATAACCGCTCGATATATAGCTGAAGTCCGAAAAGAAATGTGGCATAAATAGGAGAAACCTTGTAACCATTGGTTAAGTGCATGGACAACTCTGTGCGAGGTGACCAATTACAAAAAAACGTTTGATGCGGTTGACAAAATCGCGTTGTTGCTACACTTTTGTTTGTTGGGATAATTGACACGGTAGCAAAAGGAGAAGTGCAATGATACGACCAATTGCAGTGGAACCGCGTGATGGTTATTGCATCTGGGTGCGCTATTCGGATGGAATTGAGGGTCAGATAGACTTATCAGATATGGCTGGACGTGGCGTGTTTGCAGCCTGGAATGACCGCGCATTCTTCGAAGCTGTGCGAGTGGCAGAAGGAGGTGCAATAGCTTGGGGCGATGATCTGGATATTTGTTCTGACGCGCTATATATGGAACTCACGGGCAAGTCTGTGGACGAAGTGATGCCGGGCGCACAAGTTGCGATTGAGAATGCCTGAACTTTGTCGCTTTTACGGAATTATTATCCAAATTCATTTTAGAGAACATCCGCCAGCGCATTTTCACGCACTGTATGGTGGTAATCAGGCTGTTATCGGAATTGAAACTCTTGAAATACTAAAAGGATTCTTACCGACAAGAGAGCAACGACTTGTGCTTCGCTGGGCGTCTTTGCATCAAGCGGAATTGCGGGTAGCCTGGGAAAGAGTACAAGATTTAGAGGATCCAGGCAAAATAGCTCCATTAGAATAACTCTGTGATATGTGGTAGTGTTGGCGAGTTTGGTGCATTTGTGCTGGGTTTTGTCATAATGCGTAACGAAAATATGAATGATACAACTTACAATGCGTGGTTTCGGTGTTTTCGCGGGTGTGAGGGGCGATATGCGTTGACAGATGTGATTTACGCATGTCCAAAGTGCGGGGAGTTGCTCGAAGTGGCGCACGATATGGAGGTGCTCAAACGCAAGTCGAGCAGTTATTGGCGCGGGTTATTTGATAAGCGTTATATGACTACGAGATGGCCTTATGGCAGTTCTGTATGGGGAAAAAAAGAACTGGTCTGTCCCGTAGTTCACGAAGACAATGTGGTGTCGATGTACGAAGGGGGAAGCAATCTGTTTTGGGCCGAGCGTTTGGGCAGAGAAATTGGGGTTGAGGATTTGTGGGTTAAGCAATGCGGCAATAGCCATACGGGATCATTCAAAGATTTGGGCATGACCGTGCTGGTGTCGATGGTGAAACAGATGCTGTTTGAGGGGGCGCGTATTCCTGCGGTTGCCTGTGCATCTACTGGAGACACCTCGGCGGCATTGGCTGCGTATTGTGCGGCGGCGGGCATACAGTCGGTGGTCTTTTTGCCGAGGGACAAAATTTCGACTGCACAACTTTTGCAGCCCTTGGCCAATGGTGCGCTGGTGCTGAGTTTGGAGACCGACTTTGATGGATGTATGAGACTCGTGCAGGAGATTTGCCACGAGGAAAATATCTATTTGGCCAATTCGATGAATTCACTGCGGGTAGAGGGGCAAAAAACAATCAGCATCGAGTTGGTACAGCAATTTGATTGGGAAGTGCCCGATTGGGTTGTGATTCCCGGCGGAAATCTGGGCAATGTGAGTGCGCTCGGCAAGGGTTTTCTCGAAATGGAAGCACTTGGGCTAATTGATCGGCTGCCGCGTATTGTAGTCGCACAGACCAATATGGCAAATCCGCTCTACCGTAGTTTTGAAAAGAATTTCGATAGTTTTGAACCGATTCAGGCACAGCCCACATTGGCCAGTGCGATCCAAATTGGCAATCCGGTGAGTCGGGAAAAAGCGATCAAAACGCTCAAAATATTTGGCGGCGTCGTAGAGCAAGCCAGTGAGCAAGAATTGGCCGATGCGGCTGCGCGTGCCGATCGCACGGGTTTGTTTGCATGCCCGCACACAGGGGTGGCTTTCGCGGCATTGTTCAAGTTGGCTGACAGGGGTGTGATTCAGAAAAGCGATCGCGTGGTTGTGATTTCAACGGCTCACGGATTGAAGTTTACCGAGTTTAAGCTCGGGTATCATCGAGATCAGTTACAGGACTGGGGCGTAAGTCCGCATTACTGCAATGAACCCGTTGTGTTGCCGCCCAAAGTTGATGCTGTCAAAAAGGCGATTCTCGACCGGATTGAAGGCAACCGATAGTTGACAGGGTTGGGAGTTTTGGTTATATTTCTCAAACACAGCTATGGCGAGTGGTGATTTGCGGCATATTGCAGCCACTTTAAACAAGTCGCTAAAAAGTTATTCCAAATTCCGGGCTTTTTAGTCCGGTTTTTTTGCGTACTGCGCGGAGCTTTTGTGGCTCCGCTTTTTTTTGGAGATGGCGCATGTCTGAAAAGTGCGAAACGCACGCGCCCTGTTCCGGGACACGGGCTGTACATGCAGGTGAAGAAAGAGGACACTGGGGAAAATCTCTGACAGTGCCCATTGTGCAGACATCGACTTATGTATTTGAAGATACGCAAGCGGTTAAAGCGTTTGTGGCGGGCAAAAACCCACAGATTGACTATGGGCGCTACGGCAATCCAACACAGCATGCCGCAGAATCCAAGCTGGCAGAATTGGAAGGCGCAGAGGCCGCTATTTTATTTTCGTCGGGTATGAGTGCTGTGACAACCACGCTTCTGGGTATGCTGTCAACCGGGCACCACGCGGTGATTATGGACGACTGCTATCGCAAGACCGCACAATTTTGCCAGATGGTGTTAAAAAAATTTGGCATTGAAACCACATTTGTTCACGCAGGTGATTACGCCGAATTGGAAGGCGCGATCAAGGATAACACGCGGGTGATTATTTCCGAATCTCCGACAAATCCACATCTCAATGTGATCGATCTCGAAAAGCTGGTTGACATTGGAAAAAGGCATCGGGTAAAGACGATTATTGACAGCACATTTGCCACGCCCTTAAACCAGCGCCCGCTCGAATTTGGCGTCGATCTGGTCATTCATTCGGCGACCAAGTATTTGGGAGGGCACAACGATTTGATGGCTGGCGCTGTGCTGGGTAATGCGCCCCTTGTTGATGCGATTCGAGACTATCGAGGTATTTTGGGAGGGGTGATTGATCCGCATTGTGCTTATTTGCTGATCCGGGGGATCAAGACTTTTCCACTGCGAATGGGTAAGCAAAATGAAACGGCGCTAATGTTGGCGCGGTTTTTGGAAAAGCACGATCGGGTAAAGCGCGTGTATTATCCCGGTTTGGAAAGCCATCCACACAACAGTGTTGCCAAAGCGCAGATGCGTGGATTTGGTGGGCTGGTGAGTTTTGATTTAGATGCGGATGAGGCGGGTACCCTGGATTTTATTGACCGCTTGCAAATCCCGTGTATCGGGGCCAGTCTGGGAGGTGTAGAGAGCCTCGTTTCGCATCCCGCATCTATTTCGTATTACGAGTTGACGCGCGAAGATCGATTGGCAATTGGCATTGCCGATGAGTTGGTGCGCTATGCCGTGGGAATTGAAGACGCTGAGGATATTGTCGCCGATGTTGGACGGGCGCTCGACGCAGTCTAACATGTGGAAAGCTATGTTTGGCATTATTTTATTTAACACACTCCGAACTGTGTTTCAGGCGCCTGGCTGGTGGCAAAAAATTGTCCCTGGCGGTGTATTAAATTTGCTACCCGCGCTGGTGCTGAGTCTGATTCTCACTGGGCAAATTGGGCTTGAGATGGGGATCGTGTTGTTGATTGTAACCTTTGGACTTTTGTTCATTACCTGGGGTTACTTATACCGGATTTTTGTCGATGCGCTCAACGGTACTGAATCGCTGAACTTGCCTTCGTGGGGCAATTGGTGGGCTTATGGATTAGCGGGATTTTGGTTGTTCCTCATTGTCCTGGGATATAGCGTCATTGGATTTGCGAGTTTTTCAATGGTGATTTCGGTATTGGGTTTGATACCGAGTTCTGTAGAAGAAGCCGGGCCTCTGTTGCTGTTGTTTACACTTATGGTCATCTTTTTTCACGGTTTTTTCCCCATTGTATTTACGCGATTTGCCGCCAACGGGCGTGTGTGGATGGCATTTGAGCCGGGGCCTGTTTGGCGGGATTTGCGCCAGATTTTTCGGGCAGACTACGTTCAAGCGTGTTTTGGTCTGTTTGGGATATCTCTGCTCGGCAGTTTGATATTGGGACATTTGTCCTGGGTGGGTTTGGTGCTGGCTTCGATGTTTAATTTTTTTTTGATGGTGGTGTTTACCCGGGTTTTGGGCCTGTTGATTCGCAGTGCATTAAGGTCTGGACCACCTGCACAAAGTGAATATTGGAATTGAACGTCTCGTGGTTAATAAAAAATAGCCGGGCTTTCCGAAAAGGAAATGTCCGGCTATTGTAGTTTGAGCGCGCGTTTAGACTTGCGCCCAGGCCTCGTCGAGCACGCGCTTGGCATTGGCAATAATGATTTCCGAAGATTCTCCTTCCATCGGAGAGACTTCAAAGCTCAGGATGGGACGCTTATCGGGGTCGAGATAACCGATATTGAGCAGTTCGCGGAGAAATTCTACAACTTCGGGTACATCGTTTTCGCCATCTTCGCAGCCAAAGCGGGGATGGTTATCGCCATAGGCCGGATGATCGGGGTTGGACATCACGCAATTGCCAACATGCATGTGGACGATGTGATCCCGTGCGATGTTGATGGCGTAAACTGTGCCTTCATCCTGAAGTGGGAAATGGCTCAAATCGAGCATCAGGCCAAAATTGGGATACTGGCGTCTGAGGCGGTTTGAGACTTCAACGGCGAGAGCGTTAGGTCCCACAATACAATTTTTCCCGTAAGGTACACGGTCAAAGGTTTCAAGTACAATGTCCATATTTTTTTCGCCGGCATACTCGCAGAGTTGGCTCAAAGAATCTACCAGCAGGTCGAGACCTTCTTCGCGGCCTTCGGGACCTGGATCTACGCCTGAAAGCAGGGCACACCCTGGGGCACCAAGTTCTTCGGCCTGGTCAATTCCCGCTTTGACGGCGTCAACAGCACTTTGACGGTGGGCGATATCGGGGGCATTGATATTGAGCTGGTTGCCGAGCAAAATGGGTTGCGCTCCAAAAGCCACATCCATGTGGGCAGCGGTGAGCAAGTCGCGTGCTTGTGCGCGCACTTGCGGGTCTTTCATGTGGGTGACTTCAACGACCTGAAAATAGGGGTCAAGGGCGATTTTTTCCAGGGTTTCCAAAATGGGCCCCTCGCCGCCAATGCAGGCTTTATAGGCCATAAAGTGAACAATACCAATACGCGCATAGTTTTGAATGGGGTCGGTCATTTTGCTCCTTTCGCAACAGGCATCTGACAAGAGAAGATTAACTGCGGAAAATTGAACTCGGAAAATAGCAAAGGTAGGCAGATTTGTCAATCTGCAATTGGCGCTGAGTGATTTTGGTCTTGACTATCGAAATATCTTCTGGTATTTTTCGAAGCCTGTACAATTTGGGGGGTTACCAAAGCGGCCAACTGGGGCAGACTGTAAATCTGCTGGCTTATGCCTTCGGTGGTTCGAATCCGCCACCCCCCACCAAAATCTCCAATAGTTTCTTCCTCCAATACCAAAGCAGGCGTGCCCTGCCTACATTATTAAAGATGCCGACTTACCATTTTGGGTTGATCTATCACAGGTTTGAGTTTATACAAAATTCTCTTGACCTTAGACCGTATTTTCCATATCTTGCTAATTCTCGGAAGAATATTTTTTGGCAATACCGATCCCTTTTGCAGAAAAGGGTTGTTTTTTATACATAGCCGGGCGGGAATAGCTCAGTTGGCCAGAGCGTCAGCCTTCCAAGCTGAGGGTCGCGGGTTCGAGTCCCGTTTCCCGCTCCAGAACCTCAAGTGGGGAATTCCCAACGCCCATGTAGCTCAGATGGTAGAGCACTTCCTTGGTAAGGAAGAGGTCACCGGTTCAAGTCCGGTCGTGGGCTCCATTATTTTTGGGTAGGTCAGTAGCTCAACTGGTAGAGCATCGGTCTCCAAAACCGACGGTTGCGGGTTCAAGTCCTGCCTGGCCTGCCATTTTTATATTTTCTTATGTTTGATAAAATCAGTCAATTTCTCGGCGAAGTGCACGTTGAAATGGGAAAGGTCACCTGGCCTACTCGTGACGAACTCAAATCATCGACTATAATTGTACTTATATTGTCACTTGTACTGGCCGGATTCATTTATATTGTAGATACTTTTTTGGCGAGTATTATGGCGTTTATCCTGATTTAACGGGATTTTTTGTCAGGGAGTTTTCGACCGATGAAATGGTACGTTGTCCACACCTATTCTGGGCACGAAAATAAGGTCAAGAGCTATATTGAGGCCGCCAAAGAAAACATCGATGTTGGCGACAAAATTGGTCGGGTGATTGTGCCAACTGAGGAAGTCGTCGAGATGAAGGATGGACGGAAAACGACCTCCCTCAAGAAATTTTTGCCCAGTTACCTTTTGGTTGAACTGGATATGGACAAAGAGTCTCTCTATTTTGTCACCAGTGTACCGGGTGTGACGAGCTTTGTCGGTCCAGGCCGAAGACCACAACCTCTGCGAGAAGAAGAGGTGAACCGCATTTTGGGGCAAATTGAGCGTCGTCCGGTCGAGGAAACCTCTGATGTTCCCTATCAAGTAGGCGATCGGGTCAAGGTGATCGATGGACCTTTCAGCGATTTTATTGGGCTGGTTGACGACATCAATCCAGAAAAGAGCAAAATCAAAGTGATGGTTAGCATCTTTGGGCGCAACACACCCGTGGAATTAGATGTCTTGCAGGTTGAAGAAGCTATCGAATCGCGATAACAAGAGGTATCAATGGCCAGAAAAATTCTCACAACAATCAAGTTGCAAATTCCCGCTGGGCAGGCGACGCCCACACCACCGGTTGGTCCAGCTTTGGGACAGCACGGCGTCAATATTATGGAATTTTGCAAAGCTTTTAATGCACAAACTCAGGATAAACAGGGTTTGATAATTCCCGCAATTATCACGGTTTACGCGGACAGGAGTTTTTCTTTTGAGTTGAAGAGTCCACCTGCGGCCGTATTGCTCAAGAGGGCAGCGGGGATTGTCAAAGGGTCGCCAGAATCCAACCGAGACAAAGTGGGGTCCGTGACCGATGCCCAACTTCAGGAAATTGCAGAAATGAAAGTTCAAGACCTCAATGCGGCCAGCATCGAGGCTGCCAAGCGCATGATTGCGGGAACAGCTCGTAGTATGGGGCTGACCGTCAACAATTGACCGGAGGTATGTATGGCACGAGGGCAATCCAAACGCTATAAACAAGCGGCTGCACTTTTTGACCGCCAAACGCATTACGGTCTGGCCGACGCTATTGACATCTTAAAAAAAATGCCTATTCGGAAATTTGACGAAACGGTTGAGCTCTCGTTTCGGCTGGGCATTGATCCGCGGCAAGCCGACCAACTCGTGCGCGGCACAGTCGTCTTGCCACACGGGCTGGGCAAATCCGTGAGCGTTGCAGTTTTTGCCAGGGGCGAGCCCGCTACTGCTGCCGAAGCGGCGGGTGCAGATTTTGTAGGAGCCGAAGACCTGGTGGAAAAGATCAATGGCGGCTGGACGGATTTCGATGTGGCTGTTGCCACGCCCGACATGATGGGACAGGTCGGACGATTGGGACGCATTCTTGGACCTCGAGGCCTGATGCCCAATCCCAAGAGTGGCACAGTGACGCCCGATGCGGCGCGTGCGGTGCGGGAAGCCAAAGCGGGGCGCGTAGAATATCGGGTCGATAGAACGTCCAATGTACATACGCCTGTGGGCAAAGCGTCTTTTGATGCACAGCGCCTTCAGGAAAATGCTCAGGTATTGATCGATGCAATTATCAGAGCGCGTCCATCTGCTACAAAAGGACAATACATGCGTTCGGTCACATTATCGACTACTATGGGGCCGGGTATTCGCCTGGACCGCACGGCGCTGGCGGCCAATTGATTGAGAAAGGTACAGAAATGCCAACTGCTCAAAAAGAGGCTACTGTCGCAGAATTGACAGATATCTTAAAACGGGCCAAAGGGTTGTATCTAACTGATTTTACGGGGTTAGACGTTCCTTCAATTACCCTGTTGCGAAAGCAACTTCGCGAAGAATCGGTCTCCTACCGCGTAATAAAAAATCGGTTGGCTAAATTGGCTATTAAACAAGCCGGAGTCGAAGGGCTCGACGATGTATTCCTCGGTCCCACGGGGCTTGTTTGCGCCGACGAAGACCCCATAGCACCGGCCCGCGTGCTGACCAAATTCGCTGAAGAAACCGATGGCAAGCCCACGATTAAAGCCGGGTATATTGATGGCGAGATATTTGTCGCAGACCAGATCGAGAGACTGGCTCAAATACCTTCGCGCGATGTTCTGCTGGGCCAGATGGTATCTGCAATACAAAGCCCGATAAGTGGCCTTGCTTTTACGCTGAATGGCATTTTGCAAAAACTCGTTGGTACACTTCAAGCTGTTGCTGAGAAAAAAAAGGAAGAAGGCGGCGAATAGACCGCTTATCACACACCCAATTCATTGCTGGACGGAGGTATGTTCATGGCTGTTGAATCCATTATTAGCGAAATTGAAAAACTCTCGGTGCTCGAGTTGGCTGAATTGGTCAAAGCACTTGAGGAAAAGTTTGGCGTGACTGCACAGGCAGCTGTTGTTGCAGCACCTGGCGGCGGTGGCGGTGATGCTGCTCCCGCTGTTGAAGAGCAGACAGAATTTGATGTGATTTTGTCTTCTCCTGGAGACAAAAAAATTCAGGTGATCAAGGTTGTTCGCAGCATTACCTCGTTGGGCCTTAAAGAAGCCAAAGCTCTGGTTGATGGGGCCCCCAATACCGTCAGAGAAGGCGTAGAAAAAGAAGAAGCTGAACAGGTTAAGGCAGAACTGGAAGAAGCCGGTGCGGTGGTGGAACTCAAATAGGGTTGTCGTAAGTTTGTGCAGTGTACAAATCCGTAACTGACCGTTAGCCTTCCAGCACAGGAGCGTGAGCCCTTGGCAGATAGAGGATTTATTGACCGGAAATCGTATGGAACTCTCACGTCTGCAATCGAAATGCCGAATCTGCTGGATATCCAGCTCGATTCTTATGACTGGTTTTTACAGAAGGATACACCGCCTGGAGCACGCGAGAAACAGGGCCTCCAGGCGGTCTTCCACGGTATCTTCCCGATCACAGACGCCCACAATCTCTATTCTTTAGAGTTTGTAGATTATTCCGTTGGAACTCCCAAATACGATGTGCAAGAATGTCTCGAACGCGGTACGACTTATGCCGTGCCTCTGCGTTCAACGCTTCGTCTGATTTCTCGAGAAAAACAGGGAAATAGCAAATTTCGCGTTAAAGATATCGTCGAGCAGACGGTATTCTTAGGCGAACTGCCGTTGATGACCGATGAAGGTACATTTGTCATCAACGGTTCAGAGCGCGTGATCGTCAGCCAATTACACCGGTCCCCGGGCGTATTTTTTGACGATTCTATTCATCCAAATGGCAAGCGTTTATTTTCCGCCAGAATTATTCCCGACAACGGAGCATGGCTCGAATTTAGTCTCGATATCAACGATATTATGTACGTTCATATCGACCGCAAACGCAAATTGCCAGTCACGACTTTATTGAGAGCTTTGGGGTTTGACAAGTCCGAGGAAATTTTGGGCATTTTTCACGGCGATGCCACAGTTAAAGTTACTGAAGAACTCGTCGATTGCGTTGTTACTAAAGATGTGGTAAATAAAAAGACAGGAGAAGTGATAGTAGAAGCATATACCACGTTGACGGAAGAGCATATCGTTGCGCTTCAGGAAAATCAGATCGGCAAAATTACCGCAATGGATATCGATCCCGAAAACGATGGCGGGATTATTACCAATACGCTGGACAAAGATCCGTGTGACAATGAGGAAGAAGCACTCTCGCGGATTTATAGCCTGCTGCGCCCAGGCGATCCACCCAATATTGAAACTGCTCGCGGATTGCTTGAGCGACATTTTTTTAGTCCCAGACGTTATAATCTGGGTACTGTTGGGCGCTATCGCATTAACCAGCGTTTGGATATGGTCGATAATATTCCGCTTGACTTCACCATGCTGTGTATTGATGACTTTATTAAAGTCATTGGCTATCTACTCAGCCTGGCTATGGGGGGAGGGTTTACCGATGATATCGATCATTTGGGCAATCGGCGGGTGCGCTCTGTTGGCGAGCTGCTCTCCAAGCAATTTAGTATTGGTTTGGCACGCATGGCGCGCACGATTAGAGAGCGTATGAGTTTGCGTGATTCTGAGCAACTTACCCCCCATGATCTGGTCAACGCGCGGACTGTATCTACTGTGGTTCAAGCCTTTTTTGGCAGCAGCCAATTGTCGCAGTTTTTGCAGCAAATCAATCCGCTTGACGAACTGACCCACAAACGCCGTTTGTCGGCATTAGGGCCGGGAGGATTAACGCGCGATCGGGCGGGGTTTGAGGTGCGCGATGTACATCACACGCACTACGGCCGCATTTGTCCCATCGAAACGCCTGAAGGTCCAAATATCGGCCTGATTGTGTCTGTGGCAACTTATGCCAAGGTCAATCCCTTTGGCTTTCTCGAGACGCCCTATCGGAAGGTCAAAGATGGCAAAGTTACACAGGATATTGTGTATTTGCCTGCCGACGAAGAAGATCGCCATACCATTGCACAGGCCAATCTGGCTCTTGATGACAAGGGCGAGTTTCAAAATAATGTCGTGCAGGCGAGGCGGCGTGGCGATTTTCCCGTGATCGGTCCCAAAGCGATTGACTATATGGACGTTTCACCCGTCCAGCTTGTGAGTGCCGCCGCCGGACTCATTCCTTTCCTTGAGCACGATGAGGCCAACCGAGCGTTGATGGGGTCTAATATGCAGCGGCAAGGTGTGCCTCTCTTAATTACGGATGCCCCGCGTGTTGGAACAGGTCTCGAGCACAAAGTTGCCGTTGATTCAAAAGCTGTGATCATTGCGAAAAACGCCGGTGTTGTGACATATGTCAGTGCCAACAAAATTGTTGTTAAGCGCAGAAAGAGTCGCAGTATTGAAACCATTTCGCTGTCTGATGAAGACATTTACGACCTGACCAAATTCAAGCGATCTAATCAAGATTTTTGTATCAACCAGCGTCCAGTTGTAAAGGTTGGTGATAAAGTTGAAAAGGGGCAGTTATTGGCCGATGGTTGTGCCACAGATCGAGGAGATCTCGCGCTCGGTGCCAATGTGCTCGTGGCGTTTATGTCGTGGCATGGGTACAATTTCGAAGATGCCATTATTGTCTCTGAGCGGCTCATTAAAAAGGATATTTTCACGTCAATTAGTATTGAAGAGTTTGAGCTCCAGGTTCGCGATACCAAACGCGGCACAGAAGAAATTACGCGTGAAATTCCCAACGTGAGTGAGCAGGCTGTTCGCAATCTCGATGAGCACGGCATTATTCGCGTGGGGGCAGAAGTCAATCAGGGCGATATTCTCGTTGGGAAGGTGACCCCAAAGGGCGAAACTGAATTGTCGCCCGAAGAGCGTTTGTTGCGTGCGATTTTTGGCGAAAAGGCCGGCGATGTACGCGATGCATCGCTCAAAGCCCCCCCGGGAATGGATGGCGTGGTAATGGATCGCAAAGTTTTTTCTCGCAAAGAACGCGACGAAAAGACGCGAAATGAAGACAAGGAAAAGACCAGATCGGCCAGGAAACGCATTTCCTCCAAGATTGAGTCATTAAAACAAAGCCGCGATCAGCAGGTCCTGGCTCTTCTCAAGAACCGCAGAGTCAATACCCTGCGCGATGAAGACGGCGAGGTGGTTGTAAAAGCTGGCACGGCGTTGAATGAAAGGTCACTGGAAAATTTTGACTTGGGCACAGTGATACCCGACGGGGATTGGTGTGACAGTCCAGCGACAAGCCAAAGGGTGGATCGATTGATTGAACTGGCCGCCCACGTGATGCAGCAGGCAGAAGAAGAACGCGAGCGAGAGCTTGAAAAAATCGCGCGTGGAGATGAACTCCCGCCGGGCATTGTGCAACTGGTCAAGGTCTATGTCGCCCGAAAAAGAAAGCTGATGGTAGGGGATAAAATGGCCGGACGACACGGCAACAAGGGTGTGATTTCGATTATCGTGCCCGAAGAAGATATGCCCTATTTGCCCGATGGTACACCTATTGATCTGGTTTTGAATCCACTCGGTGTTCCCTCTCGCATGAATCTCGGCCAAATCCTCGAAACCCATTTGGGTTGGGCAGCCCACAAACTGGACCTTCACTTTGCGACCCCTGTGTTTGATGGCGCGAGCATGGACGATGTCCAGGATATGTTGCGAAAAGCTGGTTTGCCCGAAAACGGAAAAACGCTTCTTTACGATGGCAAAACAGGGGAACCATTTGATAAAGAAGTGATGGTCGGCATCATTTATATGTTGAAACTGTCGCATCTGGTCAGCGATAAGATTCACGCGCGTTCGATTGGACCCTATTCACTGGTCACACAGCAACCTTTGGGTGGCAAAGCCCAGTTTGGCGGACAGCGCTTTGGAGAAATGGAAGTTTGGGCACTCGAAGCTTATGGTGCTGCACACATGTTACAGGAAATGCTCACTGTCAAATCCGACGATGTAGCGGGCAGATCCAAAATTTACGAGACCATTGTGAAGGGAGAAAACCCACCCGAACCCGGCGTGCCAGAATCATTTAATGTTCTGGTTAAAGAATTGCAAAGCCTGTGTTTGGACGTGGTACTCGAAAACGCGCAAATTGACTGACGACATAAGATTTGAAAAGGGGGTTCTCTCGTGGCCAATACCAATTTTGCCAATCAACCCTTAGACTTTAATTCTATTCGTATTCAACTGGCTTCGCCAGATACCATCCGCGGGTGGTCACGCGGCGAGGTTACCAAACCTGAAACCATCAATTACCGGTCTTTTAAGCCCGAGCGCGACGGATTATTTTGTGAATGCACTTTTGGTCCTGTCAAAGACTGGGAGTGCCATTGCGGTAAATACAAGCGCATTCGATACCGGGGGGTGGTGTGCGATCGGTGTGGGGTAGAAGTGACCCAATCGAAGGTCAGACGAGAACGTCTGGGGCACATCGAATTGGCTGTTCCAGTGACACATATCTGGTTTTTTAAGTCTCTGCCATCTCGCATGGGATATTTGCTCAATCTTTCCGTTCGCAATCTCGAACGGATCATTTACTACGAATCTTATGTGGTGCTCGATCCCGGCGATGCGCCCGATCTCAAATCCAAGGATTTGCTCACTGAAGATGAGGTGATTGATCTCGAAGATGAAGGGTATTCATTCGAGGTCGATATGGGGGCTGGCGCTATCAAAAAACTGTTGGCGGCGATCGATATTGAGGATCTATCTGCTGAACTGCGAACGCAAGCTCGTTTCGAGACTTCGGTGCAGCGCAAACAAGAGGCGCTCAAACGCCTCAAGGTCGTTGAAGCTTTCCGTCAATCGGATAATCAGCCCGATTGGATGATTCTCGATGTGATTCCCGTCATCCCTCCCGACTTGCGTCCTCTTGTACCCTTAGAGGGCGGGCGGTTTGCAACGTCGGATCTCAATGATTTGTATCGCCGCGTGATCAATAGAAATAATCGGCTAAAAAAACTGATTGAAATCAAAGCGCCCGAAGTCATTTTACGCAATGAAAAACGTATGCTTCAAGAGGCTGTAGATGCCCTGTTTGACAATGGTCGTCGGTCTCGCGCTGTTCGCGGTGATGGCAACCGATCCCTCAAGTCGCTTTCCGATCTGCTCAAGGGTAAACAGGGCCGATTCCGTCAGAATCTTTTGGGTAAACGCGTCGATTATTCAGGCCGTTCTGTGATTGTGGTCGATCCTCATTTGAGGCTTTATCAGTGCGGGCTGCCCAAACATATGGCTCTGGAATTATTCAAGCCATTTATTATTCGGCGGCTCGAAGAAAAAGGCCTCGTTCAAACCGTTAAAAGTGCGAAAAAATTAGTCGAACGCGAGCGCGTCGAAGTATGGGATATCCTTGAAGAAATTATCCAGGATCACTGCGTTTTGCTCAACCGCGCTCCGACATTGCATCGTCTGGGCATTCAGGCATTTTTGCCTGTGCTCGTAGAAGGCAAAGCCATTCGCATTCACCCTCTGGTCTGTGCAGCATTTAATGCCGATTTTGACGGCGATCAGATGGCCGTGCACCTGCCACTTTCTTTCGAGGCCCAGATTGAAGCGCGGGTGTTGATGCTGTCTTCAAACAATTTGCTCAAACCTGCCGATGGGTCTCCTGTGGTGGTTGATAAACCCCAGGAAATAGCGCTGGGTCTGTACTATCTGACAAAAATTGTTCACGGCAAGGAAGAAAACCTCAAAACCTTTAGCAGTACTGGTGAAGCTCGCATGGCGTATGATTTTGAACGCATTGGCCTGCACGAAGCCGTACGCGTTCGCATTGATGGTGAGCTTTTAATAACCACGGTTGGGCGCGTCATTTTTAATGAAATTATGCCCGAAATGATGCCTTTTATCAATGAATTGATCGATGACAAAGGTATCCGCAAAGTTTCTTCTGAAGTTCACAGTCGGTATGGCAACCGCATTACGACAGATTTTCTCGATGGCTTGAAGCAATTGGGATACGATTATGCGACTCGGTCGGGTATTTCGATTGCGGTGAGCGATGTAGTCGTGCCTCCCGAAAAGGAAGAATTGATTACCGGTGCTATGGTCGAAGTCGAAAAAATTATTGAACAACACGCGATCGGGGCTATTACTGAGGGCGAACGCTACAACAAAGTGATTGATGTGTGGCAGCATACGACTAATCACATTGCCCAGGCCATGATTGGTGCATTTGAAAAAGCCGAAGAGGGCTTCAATTCGATCTGGATTATGAAGGACTCGGGCGCGCGAGGCAACGACGATCAGATCAAGCAACTCGGCGGTATGCGCGGGCTGATGAATAAACCGCAAAAGAAATTGACAGGAGCGATTGGCGAAATTATTGAAACGCCTATTATTTCGTCACTCAAAGAAGGTCTGACCGTGCTTGAGTATTTTATTTCGACGCACGGCAGTCGCAAGGGGCTGGCCGATACGGCCTTGAAGACCGCCGAAGCGGGCTACTTGACGCGTCGTATGGTGGATGTATCGCAAGATGTGGTTATTTCTGAAACTGATTGCGGAACGATATTGGGCATTGAGATGGAAGCTTTGAAAGAAGGCGAAGAAGTTGTTGAATCGCTGTCTGACCGCATTGTAGGACGCACGGTCCAGGATGATGTAGAAGATCCCATTACGGGGGACCGCATTGTTGAAGCAGGCGTTTTATTGGATGAAAAATTGGCTGACAAAATTGCCGATGCAGGTATAGATCAGGTCTTTGTGCGGTCCGTATTGACGTGTGAAACCCGACGAGGGGTCTGTATAGCCTGTTATGGTCGCAACCCCGCCACCGGGCTACCCGTTGATATTGGAGAGGCCGTGGGTGTTATCGCAGCGCAAAGTGTGGGCGAACCAGGAACGCAATTGACATTGCGCACCTTTCATATTGGGGGTACTTCCAGCCGCATTGCCGAACAGGCCGAGATTGGTGCAAAGCGTGCGGGAATAGTTATCTTTAAGCATCTCGAGTTTGTCCAGCGCGATGCAGGTTCGTGGGTTGTGGTCGGTCGAAATGGCGAAATCGAAGTGCAAGATGATCAGGGCCGTGTACGGGGAGGGCACTACCATGTGCCGCATGGAGCCGTGTTGCGGGTGCAGGAGGGCCAAAATGTGGAAGAGGACCAGGCACTCTACGAATGGGATCCTTATAACAATGTGATTGTATCGCCCAACGCTGGTAGGGTTCAGTTTGTGGATCTCGTAGAAGGGGTGACATATCGCGAAGAGATCGATGAAACCACCAGCATTGCCGGATTAGTCGTGATTGAGCACCGAGACCGCACCTTATCGCCGCAGATTTTGGTTGTTGATGAAAATGGCGAAGAACTGGGCCATTACATCATTCCCCTGGGGGCGCGACTGGTAGTGCACGATGGCGACCAGGTAGCAGCTGGTGATACGCTGGCTAAAATTTCGCGTGAACGCAGCAAAACACGAGATATTACAGGTGGTTTGCCGCGTGTGGCTGAACTTTTTGAGGCGCGTCGGCCCAAAGAGGCCTCTGTGGTAACAGAAATCAACGGCTCGGTGCGCTTTGGCGGTATGGTGAGAGGCTCGCGCATTGTCCTGGTTACTGCTGATGAGGGCGAAGAAAAAAAATACACCATTCCCTACGGACGACATCTGCGCGTACAGGAAGGTGATCGCGTAACCGCGGGTGATCGTCTGTCTGAAGGCTCGGTAAATCCACACGATATTCTGGCTATTTTGGGAGATCGAAAAGTCCAGGAGTATCTCGTTGACGAAATTCAGCAGGTTTATCGGCTCCAGGGTGTTAAAATCAATGACAAGCATATTGAAACTATCGTCCGGCAAATGTTGCAGAAAGTGCAGGTGACAGATCCTGGAGATACCAATTTTCTCGAAGACGAACTCGTTGACCGATTCCGCTTCCTCGATGAAAATGACAAGATTCTCGCTGAAGGGGGCGATCCCGCAACTCACAATCCCGTCTTGTTGGGGATTACTCGAGCCTCTCTTTTGACCGAGAGTTTCATTTCTGCAGCATCTTTTCAGGAAACTACAAGAGTGCTTACCGAAGCAGCAGTGCAGGGCAAAGTTGACACGCTGTTGGGATTAAAGGAAAATGTGATTATCGGACACCTTATTCCCGCCGGTACAGGTGCTTTGAAATACCGCGATTTGGATACAGATGTGATGGAAGAATCGCAGGTTTTTGAAGCCCTCGCAGAAGAGAGCACAGAAAGCATTGGACTACCTCCAATTAATGCTTGACAGCTATCATTGCACCTGGTATATTATAAGTCTCCCAATGAATAAGGAGTTTGAGTTGCCCACAATTAATCAGCTGGTTCGGAAGGGGCGAAAAGCCAAGCGCAAACGCTCTTCTGCACCTGCTCTGAGAGCCTGTCCTCAAAAACGTGGTGTTTGTACACGCGTTTATACCACAACGCCCAAAAAGCCCAATTCAGCTCTGCGCAAAGTAGCGCGTGTCAGGTTGACTAATGGTCTTGAAGTAACAGCCTATATTCCGGGTGAAGGACACAATCTCATGGAGCACTCTGTGGTACTCATCCGAGGCGGTCGCGTCAAGGATCTTCCTTCGGTTCGGTATCATATTCTTCGGGGCGTACTCGACACAACTGGCGTGGAAGACCGCAAACAGGGTCGTTCCAAATACGGCACCAAAAAAGCGGGTTAATCTCAAGTGCCTATTATTCGATAAACAGGGGGGGATACCACCTTGGTGGTGTATCCCCCTTATTGTAAAAAGAGGGTATATCCCGATATGCGAAAACGGCGAGCGGAAAAACGACACTTGGCTCCAGATCCCAAATACAGCAGTCTGTTGGTGACGCGTTTTGTCAACTGCTTGTTTCGCAAGGGCAAAAAGAGTGTGGGTGAACGAATTTTTTACGAGGCACTTGATCTGGTTGAAGAGCGAAGTGAGAATTCCGGTTTAGAGATTTTTGAAAAGGCACTTGACAATGTCAAACCGGTTGTCAAGGTGAGGTCGCGCCGCGTTGGTGGTGCGACTTACCAGGTGCCCGAAGAAGTCCGTCCCGATGAACGCCTTGCGTTGTCTATTCGCTGGTTGATTTTATTTGCCAGAGAACGAAGCGAAAAGACGATGGCTCAGCGTTTGGCCGGTGAATTTATGGATGCATCAAACGGGCAAGGACGTGCAATGCAGCGACGTGAAGAAACGCACCGCATGGCAGAAGCCAATCGCGCATTTGCACATTATCGTTGGTAAGTGAATAAGATGGTGAGAAAATACGACCTGGAGCGCACCCGAAATATCGGAATTATGGCGCACATTGACGCAGGCAAAACCACGACAATTGAGCGCATTCTCTATTATACGGGTATTTTACGCAGAATGGGTGAGGTGCACGATGGTGCTGCCACCATGGACTGGATGGCTCAAGAGCGCGAGCGCGGCATTACCATTACGTCGGCGGCTACAACGTGTTTTTGGGATGACCATCGCATCAATATTATCGATACGCCGGGACACGTTGATTTTACCGCCGAAGTCGAGCGGTCGTTGCGCGTTTTAGATGGTGCTGTAGGGCTGTTTTGTGCAGTTGGAGGCGTTGAACCCCAATCTGAAACTGTCTGGCGTCAGGCAGACAAATATTCCGTACCTCGGATTGCATTTATCAACAAAATGGATCGCACAGGTGCCGATTTTGACCGCGTATTAGAAATGATGCGTGAAAGATTGGTATCCAATTTTGTTCCCGTTCAGTTGCCTGTGGGGTCTGGCGAGATGTTTACGGGTTTGATTGACTTGATCAAGATGAAACTCGTGACCTACGAAGATGATTCTTTAGGCACCATGTTTACGGAAGATAGTATTCCAAACGATCTGGCAGAACGCGCCTATGAAGGCCGCGAACAATTGCTGGAAGCTGTCTCTGATTTTGACGACACTTTGATGGAAAAATTTCTCGAAGGCGAAGATATCAGTGAAGAAGAGATTAAAGCTGCTTTGCGCCAAGCTGTAATCAACAGTGCTGCCGTGCCCGTGCTTTGTGGGTCGGCATTTAAGAACAAAGGCGTGCAGCGCTTGTTAGATGCTATTATCGCATATTTGCCCTCGCCTCACGATGTCCCTGAAATTGTGGGACACGATCTCAAAAATTTCGACATCGGGGTTTCTCGTCCAGTTTCCGACGAAGTGCCTTTTGCTGCTTTGGCTTTTAAAGTGATGACAGATCCCTATGTCGGGCGGTTGACTTACTTCCGCGTATATTCCGGTCAGTTAAATAAAGGTTCTTATGTTCTCAATGCCAACAAGGGGAAGCGCGAACGCATCGGACGTATGTTGCAAATGCACGCAAATAAGCGGGAAGAGATCGATGCGGTGTCCGCGGGTGATATCGCAGCGGTTGTTGGACTAAAAGACACGGCAACAGGAGAGACGCTGTGCGATGAAAAAGAGCCTGTAATATTGGAATCAATGGAATTTGCCAAGCCCGTAATTTCTGTGGCAATTGAGCCAAAAACCAAGGCTGATCAGGATCAACTTGGCGTCGCGTTGAGCAAGCTGACCGAAGAAGACCCGACTTTTCACGTAGCTGTTGATCCAGACACCGGACAGACCATTATTTCGGGAATGGGTGAATTGCACCTGGAGATTATTGTGGATCGTCTCAAACGCGAATTCAGGGTTGAGGCCAATGTCGGCAAACCACAGGTCACTTACAAAGAGGCCATCCGCAAGGCCGTTCAAAATATTCACGGGCGCTTTGTTCGACAAAGTGGTGGTCGCGGTCAATACGGTCATGTGGTTATCAACCTGGAACCAGGTAAGCCAGGTACGGGACTTGTTTTCGAAAACAAAATTACAGGCGGTGCAATTCCGTCTGAATATATTCCTGCCGTGCGTGCGGGAATTCGGGAAGCGATGACGGGTGGCGTCCTGGCGGGATATCCAATAGATGACGTCAAAGTTGAACTGTTTAACGGTTCTTACCACGATGTTGATTCGTCTGAAATAGCCTTCAAAATTGCAGGTTCAATAGCTTTTCAAGAGGCTGCCAGAAGGGCTAAAACTTATCTTATGGAACCTGTTTTTGATGTGGAAGTCGTTGTGCCCGAAGATTATATGGGTGATGTTATGGGTGACTTAAATGCGCGTCGAGGGCATATTGTAGGCATAGTCAACCGCCCCGATACACAAGTTATCTCGGCCACTGTGCCGCTAAGTGAGATGTTTGGTTATGCAACAAGGTTGCGGTCTATTACACAGGGCCGCGCGATTTATTCGATGGAATTTTCCAAATTTGAGGAAATGCCGCAGAGCATAGCTGAAGACATTCTCTCTTCAGTTAATGTATTTGCAACTTAAGCGAACGCGGCTTCTATTTTCGTTCGATCTTTTTAGGAGGAAAATATGGCGAAGGAAAAATTTGAACGGGACAAACCCCATGTCAATATCGGGACAATCGGGCATGTTGATCACGGTAAAACCACGCTGACAGCCGCTATTACCAAGACGCTGGCAGCCAAGGGGCTTGCCGATTATATGCCCTTTGACGACATTGATAAAGCACCCGAAGAAAAAGAGCGTGGAATCACCATTAATACGGCTCATGTGGAGTATCAGACGGAAAATCGGCACTACGCTCATGTAGATTGTCCCGGACATGCTGACTATGTGAAAAACATGATCACGGGTGCCGCGCAGATGGATGGCGCGATTTTGGTCGTTAGTGCCGCAGATGGTCCCATGATTCAGACCCGCGAGCATATTCTGCTTTCACGCCAGGTCAATGTGCCTTCTATCGTGGTATTTATGAATAAGGTCGATATGGTCGATGATGAGGAATTGCTCGAACTGGTCGATATGGAAGTCCGCGAGTTGTTGGATCAATACGATTTTCCCGGCGATGATGTGCCAGTGATTCAGGGGTCTGCTCTCAAAGCTTTAGAGTCTGACGATCCCGATTCCGAAGATTGCGCCTGTATCTGGGAGTTGATGGAAGCCGTAGATGAAAATATCCCAGAGCCTGTGCGCGAGATTGACAAAGATTTTTTGATGCCGGTTGAGGATGTATTTACGATTACGGGGCGCGGTACAGTCGGTACTGGGCGTATTGAACGCGGTGTGATCAATATCAATGAGGAAGTTGAGATTGTGGGCATTCGCGAGAGTCGCAAGACAACAGTTACTGGTGTGGAAATGTTCCGCAAATTGCTCGATGAGGGCAGGGCTGGTGACAATGTCGGTTTGTTGCTTCGCGGTGTTGACAAAAATGAAATTGAACGCGGCATGGTGGTTGCCAAGCCAGGCTCAGTGACACCTCACAAAAAGTTTAAAGGCGAAGTTTATGTGCTGACAGACAAAGAAGGTGGACGCAGCAAACCTTTCTTTACGGGTTATCAACCCCAGTTCTATTTTCGCACAACGGATGTGACTGGCAAGGTAGAGTTGCCCGATGGCGTAGAAATGGTGATGCCTGGCGATAATGTGACCATGTCTGTAGAACTGTTTACGCCAATCGCTATAGAAATCGAACTGCGATTTGCCGTGCGGGAAGGTGGTCGAACCATTGGCTCGGGTGTGATTACTGAAATTGTTGAATAAGAACTGCGAAGGGGTACCTCGTGGCTGCACAGAAAATTAGAATTAGACTGAAAGCATACAACCACAATGCGCTGGATCGCTCTGCTGAAGAAATCGTTCGGACGGCAAAACGGACTGGGGCGCTTATTTCAGGCCCCATTCCTCTGCCGACGAAGCGCTCGCTCTACACGGTATTGCGATCTCCACATGTCGATAAAAAATCGCGCGAGCAGTTTGAAATGCGCGTACACAAGCGCCTTATCGACATTCACAACTCAACACCCCAAACGGTAGATGCCCTGATGAAACTGGATCTGCCTGCGGGTATCGATATTGAAATCAAGGTGTAATCGTGCTGGGATTGATTGGAAAAAAAATCGGTATGACTCAGGCATTTGATGATGCAGAAATGCTGGCGCCTGTCACAGTCCTCGAAGTTGTTCCGTGTCCCATTGTTCAGATTAAAGATAGGAATTCGGATGGGTATTTGGCTTTGAGAGTTGGGTATGATGAGACTCGGGTCAATCGGCTAAATCGTGCGGATCAGGGGATTTTCAAGAAGGCAGGTGTTAATCCCCATCGAGGTCTTGCAGAATTTCGAGTTGATGATGTCTCCGAATATGCTATAGGCGAGATGCTCAATGTCAGCATGTTTGAGGCAGGCGAGGTTGTCGATGTTACTGCCCGATCAAAAGGTCGTGGATTCCAGGGCAGTGTCAAGCGTCACGGATTCAGAGGTGGCCCCAAAACCCATGGACAATCAGATCGACATCGCGCGCCCGGTTCAATAGGTCAAAGCTCGACTCCTTCACGGGTGTTTAAGGGTATGCGCATGGCAGGCCATATGGGTGACGAGCGGGTAACTGTTCGGGGCTTAAAGGTCGTGGGTGTAGATACCGATCAAAATTTGCTCCTCCTAAAAGGTGCCGTGCCAGGCGGTAAGGGAGCTACGGTTGTTATTGAGAAACGCAACTGATTTGAGGTAAGGCGATTATGGCATCTGTTGAGGTTTGCAATCTTGAAGGTGAAGAAGTTGGCTCGATGGAGCTACCCGAAACAGTTTTTGGAATTGAACCATCGGCTGACGCGATCTATTATGTCGTTAAAGCGTATTTGACTAATCAGCGGCAAGGCAATGCCTCGACAAAAACCCGCGCAGAAGTCAATCGGTCAAAACGGAAGATGTACCGACAAAAAGGTACTGGTCGTGCCCGTAAGGGCACTGCTGGATCGCCTATTCTGATCGGCGGTGGGGTAGCCCACGGTCCCAGGCCGAGATATTTTCGGGAACGCGTGCCCAAGAAAGTCAAAAAGCTGGCCATACGCTCGGCATTTTCACAAAAAGCACTCGGTAAAGCCATATCTATCCTGGACGATTTTGAGCTTGAGGTGCCCAAAACAAAGCGAATGGCACAAATGACACAAATGCTTGAAATTCAAGGGCAAAAGGTATTGCTCTTGACGGATGGTATCGCTGAAAATACCGTCAAATCCTGTCGAAATATCCCCAGACTTTCCGTATTACCCGTTTCGCAAGTTTCAACTTATGACGTGGTCAATGCAGATGTTCTGGTTCTCACGTGCAGTGCAGTTTCTCGCATTCGTGCTCTGTGGGGGGCCTCGTGAAAAATTCTATGCAGATTATTCGGCGTCCCGTTATTACAGAGCGGGCTTCTAATTTGCAGGAAAGCCAGAATAAATATGTATTTGAAGTTCTCCGCGGTGCAAACAAAGTCGATATTCAGCGTGCGGTTGGAGCCATGTTTGATGTCGAGGTCGTAAAGGTCAATACGAGCACAATGCACGGCAAGATCAAGCGACTTGGACGGTTTCAGGGACGCCGTTCCAACTGGAAAAAGGCTGTTGTCACCCTTGCCGATGGACACAGCATCGACTTCTTTGAAGGATAAATCTCATGCCGGTCAAGAAGTTTCGCCCATTAACGCCTTCGTTGCGATTTAAGACAGTCTCTTCTTTTGAAGAGATTACTAAAAATACGCCAGAGAAATCACTTGTTGAACCCAATAAAAAATCTGGGGGACGCAATAATCGGGGGCGTATCACGAGCCGTCGTCGCGGTGGCGGGCATCGGCGCCAGTATCGTCGAATTGATTTCAAGCGCGATAAAGTGGGTGTGCCTGCAATTGTGCATAGCATTGAGTACGATCCAAATCGATCAGCCCGCATTGCACTCTTGCATTATGTCGATGGTGAAAAACGCTATATTCTGGCACCAATTGGTCTAAGTGTTGGCGATAAAGTCGCGTCTGGTGCAGATGCAGATATCCGTCCCGGCAACGCGCTTCCTTTGGCGAGTATTCCTTTGGGTAGCAATGTACACAATGTTGAACTCAAACCAGGAAAAGGTGGACAAATTGGTCGCTCGGCGGGTGCTGAAATTCAGGTGATGGCCAAAGAAGGCAATTTTGCAACCCTGCGTTTGCCTTCTGGCGAGCGGCGGTTGGTCTCGGTATCGTGTTATGCGACCATTGGGCAGGTTGGTAATTTAGAGCATGAAAATGTCGTTGTCGGAAAAGCAGGACGGGGTCGCTGGTTGGGCAGACGTCCGAAAGTGCGTGGTGTTGCAATGAACCCAATCGATCATCCACATGGTGGAGGAGAGGGGCGAGCAACAGGCGGCAGGCATCCAGTGACGCCCTGGGGGCAACCCACAAAGGGATATAAAACGCGAAAAAAGAAAAATAAATCTGATCAAATGATCATTCAGCGGCGCAAGTAATCAGGAGCATTATTTTATGGCACGGTCAATCAAAAAAGGGCCTTTTATTGAGCCGAGTCTCTCAAAAAAGATCGAGCAGATGAATAAGGCTGGTAATAAGCGGGTTATTCAGACGTGGGCGCGACGATCGACAATTGCGCCAGAGTTTGTGGGACATACGCTGGCTGTACACAATGGAAATAAATTTATCCCCGTTTATATTACGGAAAACATGGTTGGACACAAACTCGGGGAATTTGCTCCCACGCGTACGCATCGGGGGGGGCGAGGTCGATCTACTGAACGCGCCACTTCTTTGCAGTGATATTTTGAGATGGGAATTTTAAATGGAAGCTCGGGCGATATTGCGCTATTCAAGAATTTCACCGCGCAAAGTGCGACAGGTGGTTGATCTCGTGCGGGGTAAAGATGTGGAGGAAGCTTTCCACATCCTGCAATTTACACCTAAAAAGGCCGCGCGTATTGTAGCGCGCACCTTGCAATCCGCGGTTGCAAATGCGGTCAACCGCGAAGAAGAATCCGCGGTTGAAGAAGTGCTCTTTGTGAAAGAAGCATTTGTCGATGGTGGTATCGCGTTAAAGCGGTTGCGTCCTCAGCCACGCGGTGCTGCCGGCATGATTCTCAAGCGATATAGCCACATCACGCTGGTTGTTTCAGACGAGGAATAGGAGAATCACTTTGGGCCAGAAAACGCATCCAATCGGAGTGAGGTTGGGAATTGTCAAAGACTGGCATTCCCGCTGGTTTGCCAATCGCGATTTTGCCAGCCTGCTTCAAGAAGATCTCATGCTCAGGCGATATATTACCAGCCGTCTGCAGCGGGCAAGCGTCGCACAAATAGACATTGAGCGTGCGCCCAAGCGGGTGACAATTTCGATTTACACCGCTCGTCCTGGTATTGTAATTGGGCGGAAAGGCGCAGAGGTCGATAAATTGCGAGATGAGTTAAAGCATCTGACAGGGAAAGAAATTTATATCAACATTAACGAAATTAAGCGACCGGAACTCAACGCCCAACTCGTCGCCGATAATATCTCCCGACAACTCGAGCAACGCGTCTCGTTTCGCCGTGCAATGAAAAAAGCCGTTGCTTCAGCGGTGCGCATGGGGGCTGAAGGGATTAAAGTGGTGTGTGGGGGCCGTCTTGGTGGAGCAGAAATGTCTCGCGTTGAAAAATCAGAGCCTGCAGGACGCGTTCCACTCCACACGCTTCGCGCTGATATAGACTATGCCAGATCTACTGCTTATACAACCTCGGGTACAGTAGGGGTAAAAGTTTGGATCTGTCATGGAGAAAAAGTGGGTCACGACGCCCATCTGGCAACTTAAGTTGGGACAGGAGCGGCTATTATGTTAATGCCAAAACGGGTCAAATGGAGAAAGCAGCAGAGGGGGCGTCGCAAAGGTATGGCCTCTCGAGGGGCCAATATTTCTTTTGGCGAATACGGTTTGCAGGCTCTCGAACCGGGATGGATTACCAACAGGCAGATTGAAGCAGCCCGCGTAGCGATTTCCAGGGCTTTGGGGCGTAGTGGAAAAGTTTGGATTCGCGTTTTTCCAGATAAACCTCTTACAGTTAAGCCTGCAGAGACCCGTATGGGAAAAGGCAAAGGCAATCCCGAATACTGGGTAGCAGTCATCAAACCCGGGCGGATCATGTTTGAAATTGAGGGAGTGCCACGCGAAAGCGCGCAACGCGCAATCAAATTGGCCAGCCAAAAATTGCCCATTAAAGGCCGTTTTGTAGAACGCGGGAGACACGACGAATGAAACCGAGTGAAATCCGAGATCTAACTGCAAATGATGTAAGGGAAAGAATTGCCGAACAAGAAGATGAACTCGTGAATCTTCGCATTCAGTTGGCTACGCGCCAGCTCGATAATCCAATTGCGTTTCGAGATGCATGCAAGGATCTCGCCCGGCTAAAGACCGTGTTGCGCGAACACGAACTGGGCATTCGCGAACTTCCCAATGCGTAATTTTTAAGGAGAATCGCTGTATGGTGCAAACTCGCAGGCATCGGAAAACACGTGTAGGGCTGGTGGTCAGCGATAAATCTAATAAAACAATTGTCGTTGAGGTGAGGCGGCAGGTGCCACACCCTCTTTATGGAAAAGTTATGCAAAGGCGTTCAAAATTGGCGGCACACGATGAGAACAATGAGGCCAGAGCTGGCGATGAGGTGATGGTTGTTGAAACGCGGCCTTTGAGCAAGACCAAACGCTGGCGGTTGGTGGAAATTATAAAAAAGGCGCAATAGGTGGAGAGAACATGGTCCAGGAATATTCGGTATTGAATTGTGCGGATAACACGGGTGCCCGAAAGGTGATGTGCTTCCGCATTTTAGGGGGCACCAAACGCAAGTATGGCAAACTCGGTGATACCATCGTGGTTTCCATTAAAGATGCACAGCCAAACAGCGGAGTGAAGCGCGGTGATGTTGCGCGTGCCGTGATCGTCCGTACAAAGAAAGAGACGCGAAGGGCAGATGGGTCCTATATTCGATTTGATGACAACGCCGCGGTTTTGATCAGTGCAGAGGGCGAACCTCGAGGGACCCGCATATTTGGACCTGTCGCCCGCGAGTTGCGAGAGAGACGATTTATGCGCATTGTTTCTTTGGCACCCGAAGTGATATAAAAAAGAAAGGTAAGTGTGTTGAGATGAGGATTCGCAAGGGTGATCAAGTTGAGGTGATAAGCGGTGTTTATACCGGTCAACGAGGGCGTGTTTTGCATGTGTGGCCCAAAAAGGAACGCGTGTTGGTAGAAGGGATCAATAACATCAAGCGTCATACGCGCCCCAATCCCAATAACCAGCAAGGTGGCATCGTGGAAAAGGAAGCTCCCTTGCATGTGTCGAATCTCATGGTTGTCGATTCACAAACCGATGAGCGGACCCGGATTCGCATTCAGCGCTTTGAAGACGGGACGCGTGTGCGCATTGCTCAAAAAAGTGGTGAGCAAATTCCCGAAGTTGAATAACGAGGACGACATGGCAACGCGATTACAAGAATACTACGAGAATGAAGTCGTACCTGCGCTCATCCAGCGGTTTGGGTATAAAAATCGCATGCAGGTGCCCAAATTGGAAAAGGTTGTCTTAAACATGGGCGTTGGTGAAGCCGTCCTCAATGCCAAAGTTATTGAAAATGCTGTTGAAGATTTGACCCGCATTGCAGGACAGCGGCCCTCAATTCGCAGGGCGCGAAAAGCCGTTTCAAATTTTAAGCTGCGACAGGGTGTACCCATTGGCTGTGCTGTCACTCTTCGCAGATCTCGAATGTACGAATTTCTCGATCGGTTTTTTAATTTTTCTGTACCGCGTGTTCGCGACTTTCGCGGCCTTTCACTGCGCTCATTTGATGGCCGTGGCAACTATACGGTCGGTATTCAGGAACAAATTATTTTTCCCGAAATCGACTACGATCAAATCGACAAAATTCGCGGCCTTGATGTGACCCTGGTCACTACGGCCTCTACCGATGAAGAGGCTTTTGAACTGCTCAATGAAATGGGCATGCCGTTTCAAAAACAAGATTGACGAATCAATACGGAGTTAGATCTGATATGGCTAAAAAATCTATGATTGCCAAAGCAAAGCGCAAACAGAAATTTGCAGTCCGCCGCTATAATCGGTGTCACAGATGCGGCAGGCCACGCGGTTATTTGCGCAAATTTGGTATTTGCCGTATATGTTTTCGCGAGTTGGCCCTCGCTGGTGAGATTCCCGGCGTGACAAAGGCCAGTTGGTAACTGAGGGGGAAGCACACATGATGACGGATCCGATTGCCGATATGTTGACGCGTGTGCGAAATGCATGTCGCGCCGGACATCGCAAGGTGGATATTCCGAGTTCCAGGATGAAGCGCGAGATTGCCCGCATTTTAAAAGAAAGCGGTTTTGTTCACAATTATGCGTATATTGATGACAACCGACAGGGTTATTTGCGCCTTTATCTCAAATACAGTCCCGATGAGGAAAGCGCGATTCTAGGATTGAAGCGCGAAAGTCGCCCTGGTTTGAGAAAATATGTGGGTAAAGACGAAATTCCTCGAATACTCAATGGATTGGGTGTCGCTATTTTATCGACATCAAAAGGTATTTTGACAGATCGAACTGCGCGTCGAGAAGGTGTTGGCGGCGAAGTTCTTTGTAGCGTCTGGTAGAAGTCTGGAAGGAGTGCATCGTGTCGAGAATTGGTAAGCAGCCGATTGTCGTTCCAGGGGACGTCAATGTGCAAATAGGGACCACACAGGCGAAAATAAAAGGTCCTAAAGGGACTTTGCAGGTGCCTTTACATCCGCTCACGCAGGCCAATCAAGAAGGTGAATCCCTTTCTGTCACGGTGCAAGATCCCGAAGACCGGCATCACAAATCTATTTGGGGTCTTACGCGTGCTTTATTGGCAAATGCTGTTCAGGGCGTTTCGGCTGGCTTTGAAAAGCAACTGGTGGTTGTTGGGGTGGGATATCGCGCAGATATGAAAGGAAAAAATTTGGACATCAACGTGGGGTTCAGCCATCCAGTGACGGTTGAAGCTCCTCAGGGAATTGAATTTAGTGTTGATGCCCCTCCCTCTGAGATCGAAAATTCCCAGGCACTGGTTAAGATCAGTGGAGCCGACAAAGAACTCGTAGGACGCACAGCGGCGAATATCCGAAGTATTCGGCCTCCCGAACCCTATAAGGGGAAAGGTATCCGCTACAGTAACGAATACGTGCGGCGCAAGGCCGGCAAGGCATCAGTAGCTTAAATTTTGAGGTTGTTCAATGGCAGATAAGCAAATTAAAAAGACAAAGATGCACAGACGTCGTCAAATGCGTATTAGGAAGAGACTTTTGGGAACGGCCGATCGCCCGCGTCTGACGATTTTTAGGAGCCTAAAACATATTCAGGCGCAATTGATTGATGATGTGAATGGATGTTCTCTAATGGGTATATCCTCAAATGCTCCGCAGCTCAAAGATCAGTTGCAAACTATTGAAGGCAAATGCAATAAGAGCCGCGAAGTGGGCAAAGCTTTGGCCGTGAGAGCGCAGGAAGCCGGAATTTCGCAGGTTGTTTTCGACCGCGCTGGTTATCTCTATCACGGTCGTGTCAAAGCATTGGCAGAAGGTGCACGCGAAGGCGGGTTGAAATTTTAATGTTAAGGAGTCGATTTTGAGCAGAATTGAAGCCACGGGTTTAGATCTGACGGAAATCGTCATCAACAACAGCATCAAACGGGTATCTCACGTTCGCAAAGGTGGACGACGTTTTGCTTTTAATGCGCTTTGTGTAATTGGTGATAAAAAAAGCATTGTGGGTATTGGGATGGGGAAAGCGGGCGAAGTCTCCGAAGCCATTCGCAAAGCTGCTGACGATGCAAAAAAGAATCTGGTGCGCGTGCCAGTTGTTGATGGCACATTGCCTCACGAGGTTATTGGACGGTTTGGCGCTTCTCGCGTTTTGCTCAAACCCGCCGCGCCTGGCACGGGAATTATTGCAGGAGGCGGTGTGCGTGCGGTTTTGGAACTGGCTGGTGTTCAAAATGTGTTGACAAAGTCATTGGGTTCTCAAAACCCTCAGAATGCTGTTAAAGCCGCGATGGAAGGATTAACGCGGTTGAAAGATGCGAGAATGTTTGCACTATTGCGCGGTGTAGAAGAATCCGAATTGGTTTCTGTACGGGGGCAGTGATGGGCGAGCAAAAAACACTGCGGATTACACAAGTTCGCAGTTCAATTAGGCGGCAAAAAAAACAACAACGAACACTGGATGCATTGGGAATTCGCCGCATTCGGCATACTGTGGAACACGCTGATTCTCCTCAATTGCGCGGCATGCTGGCGATTGTTGCACATCTGGTCCAAGTTGAAGAAAATTAAAACGCGGGATATGAGAATGAAACTTGGAAATCTCTCTCCGCCCCAAGGGGCAACTTCTAAAAAGAAACGTTTGGGTATTGGTCCTGGCTCTGGGACAGGCAAAACTGCGGGCAAAGGGCACAAAGGGCAGCGGGCGCGCTCGGGATCCAAGCGCAAAGCTTGGTTTGAAGGGGGGCAAACGCCCCTGCAACAGCGCTTGCCGAAAGTTGGGTTTAATAATCCTTTTCGGGTGACCTATCAGATTGTAAACCTCGATGATTTGGCGAGCAGGGAACTATCGGGCGAGATTACGCCCGAAGTGCTCAAAGCCACGGGTTTGATTGCCTCTACAAAACGCCCTGTGAAAATTTTGGGGCGAGGCGAAATTTCAGTACCATTGCAGATTCGGGTTCAGGCGATATCAGCTGCGGCAGCAAAAAAAATTCTTGCAGCTGGCGGACATGTTGAGGCCAACATCGGTGGTGCGGCCAAAACCGACTGAGCACGGCTGAGAGGAGGCGGTGTTGCTCGAGAGCGTCAAGAGCGTTTTTAAGATTCCGGAGCTGCGAAATAAGGTATTATTTACGCTGGGTATTCTGGCGATTTATCGCCTGGGTGGGCAGATCCCCATACCCGGAATAGATCGGGTTGCCCTGGGTGAATTCTTTGCAGGCACCAGCCAAACGATCTTTGGTCTCTACGACATGTTTGTAGGTGGGGCATTTACCCGTGCGACGGTATTTGCACTGGGTATTATGCCTTATATCAGTGCGTCCATTATTTTTCAATTGATGGGTGCTGTGGTGCCATCCCTGCAAAAGCTTCAAAAAGAAGGGGAAGCAGGCCGAAAAAAAATCATTCAATATACGCGGTATGGCACAGTTGCACTGGCTGCAGCGCAGTCTTTGGGGGTGAGTTTTTTCCTGGAAAGCCTTCAGTCGCCAGATACCGGACTTTCGGTCGTACTCTATCCCGGGTGGGGCTTCCGGTTGTTGACGGTATTGACAATTACTGCCGGAACCGTGTTTATTATGTGGTTGGGCGAGCAGATTGATGCACACGGTATTGGCAACGGGATGTCGCTGCTCATTTTTATTGGCATTATTGCGGCATTGCCCTTTGTCGTGCGGCAGGAGTATCGGGATTTTGTGACCAATGACAAGCCTATTTTGATCGAAATAGCTGTTTTAGTTATCGTTGTTGCATTGACCGCCCTGGTGGTGCTCATCACACAGGGCACGCGTAAAATTCCAGTACAATACGCCAAACGCGTTGTTGGACGACGGGTATATGGTGGGCAAAGCACGCATATACCGCTCAAAGTCAATACGTCTGGCGTGATGCCTATTATTTTTGCTCAAGCCATTATGTTTTTACCTGCGACAATGGCCGGATTTGCCCCTAATAATGTATTTATGCAAAATCTCGCGGCTGCGTTTACGCCGAGCATGTCCTGGGTGTCATTGCCCTACTGGTCTATTTACTCCTTGCTGGTTATTTTCTTTGCTTATTTTTATACCGCCATTGTGTTTAATCCGATTGATCTGGCTGATAATATGAAACGGCAAGGTGGATTTATTCCCGGCGTCAGACCGGGCAAACGCACGTCAGATTTTATTGATCGGGTACTTACGCGAATCAACATGCCAGGTGCGATTTTCTTAGCAGCAATAGCCGTTGGCCCATACTTTATTATTAATTCTATGGGGGTGCATCCTGGCCTCGAACAAGTATTTGGCGGCACGGGTTTGTTGATTATGGTCGGTGTGGCACTCGACACTTTACAGCAGGTTGAATCGCATTTGCTGATGCGTCACTACGATGGGTTTATGAAAAAAGGTCGCATTCGAGGGCGCCGAGCCTGATTTACTCAAAATGCTGGAGATTTATTTATGAAAGTCCAATCATCTGTTCGCCGTCGTTGCAATCACTGCAAGATCATTCGCCGACGCGGTGTCGTGCGCGTGATTTGCAAAGTCAACCCGCGACACAAACAGCGACAGGGATAACCTCATAGGAGACGCAATCACATGGCCCGAATTGCAGGTGTAGATATTCCTAGAGAAAAGCGCGTGGAAGTTGCGTTGACATATATTTTGGGCATTGGTTTGAGCACGTCACAAAAAATTTTGACACAGACGCAAATTTCGCCTGATACGCGCGTAGATGCTTTGACTGATGAGGAAGTCACCAAATTGCGCTCAGTTGTTGAAGGCGAATACAAGGTTGAAGGAAACCTGCGAAGCGAAGTTGCAATGAACATCAAGCGATTGATGGATATTGGATGCTATCGCGGTTTGCGATGGCGTCGCGGTTTGCCGGTGAGAGGTCAGCGGACGCGTACCAATGCCAGGACGCGCAAGGGAAAGAAACCCGGTATTGGCAGTCGAAGACGAAGCGCATAACTAAACGCGGCACGACAATCAAAGGAGGAGTCGTTTGGCAGAGAGAAGAGGGAGACGACGGAATAGACGCGTCGATGCCCATGGCGTCGCACATGTCAATGCCAGTTTTAACAATACTATTGTCACCCTGAGTGACCGTGAAGGCAGAGTTATTTCCTGGTCATCAACGGGGAAAGTCGGGTTTCAAGGATCGAGAAAAAGCACGCCCTATGCTGCTCAGTTGGCCGCTACGGATGCGGCGAGAGAAGCGATGGCAATGGGTTTGCGCCGGGTGGAAGTCTGGGTCAAAGGACCTGGCGTGGGACGAGAAGCCGCTGTGCGATCGCTGCAGGCGGCTGGATTGGAAATTTCAGCGATCAAAGATGTTACCCCAATTCCGCACAATGGTTGCCGCCCTCCTAAGCGCCGTCGCGTTTAACACAGAAAACAGGGAGATATTGAATGGCGAGATACACTGGCCCAAATTGTAAATTGTGTCGCCGAGAAGGCATGAAATTGTTTCTCAAAGGTGCGCGGTGTCAAATGGACAAATGTTCATTTGACCGACGCAGTTATGCGCCCGGCATGCATGGACAAAACATGCGTCGAAAGCCATCGGAATACGCACTTCAGCTCCGCGAAAAACAAAAAACAAAGCGTATCTACGGCGTGCTGGAAAATCAGTTTCGCACGTATTATTCAAAAGCCGCTCGCAGAAAGGGCGTGACGGGTGAATTGCTTTTGCAGATGCTCGAATGTCGTCTGGACAACATGATATATCGTTTGGGTTTTGCGCCATCTCGAAAATCAGCGCGGCAACTCGTGAGGCATCGCCACATTGCTGTCAATGGGCGAACCGTGGATATTCCTTCATTCCAGGTTTCGCCGGGAGATACTGTGCAGGTGCGAGAAAAAAGTCGCCAATTGCAACTTATTCACGATGCACTCAAGCGCACAGGTGATGCAGGTCAATCGTCCTGGTTTTCGGTAGATAAAGTGAACTTGAGTGGTACGCTTGTAGAATATCCCAAGCGAGATGATATACCGACGCCTGTTGAAGAGCAACTCATTGTTGAGCTTTACTCTAAGTAATAGACGCGCATCAGGAGCTTTTGTTTATGGACGCAAAAAATTTTCAAATGCCTCGATTTGTACAGATCGATGAAAAAAGCCTGAGTGACAATTACGGCCTGTTTAGTGTTCAGCCTCTCGAGCGTGGGTTTGGTGCTACGATTGGAAATGCTTTGCGCCGTGTCTTGCTTTCCTCCATTGAGGGGGCGGCTATTAAGGCCGTGAAAATTGAAGGAATTCAGCACGAGTTTACCGTGGTTGAGGGCGTCGAGGAAGATGTGACGGAAATCGTTCTAAATCTCAAGGAAATTTGTCTGCGCGTGCATACAGATGCAGACAAACTGCTATATGTAAAAAAAGAAGGGCCGGGTGAACTCAAGGCCGGCGATTTGCAAGTCGATGCTGATGTCGAAGTGATGAATCCCGATTTGCATATTGCAACACTCGACAAAGACGGTGTGATCGACATGGAAATCACCGTTGGAAAAGGCCGGGGTTATGTGCTGGCAGAAGCAAACAAGCAGGTAGAGCAGCCCATGGGGACTATTGTGATGGATGCTGCTTTTTCGCCAATCCGCAAAGTGCATTATGAAGTCGATAATGCGCGAGTGGGACAGCAGACCGACTATGATAAACTTTCATTAGCTGTTTGGACAAACAGCGTTGTGCGCCCCGAAGATGCGGTGGCTCATGCTGCGAGAACATTGAAAGATCATCTCGAATTGTTTATCAACTTTGAAGAAGAGCCAGAAGAAGAATTAGAGGAAGTTGTCGATGAAGAAACGCGCCGCATTGCAGGACTGCTCAAGATGCCTGTAGATGAGTTGGAACTGTCGGTGCGGTCGGCCAATTGCCTAAAAGCAGCCAATATTATAACACTTGAAGATCTCGTCCAAAAAACGGAAAATGAAATGCTCAAATTCCGAAATTTTGGTCGCAAATCACTCAATGAATTGACAGCTATTCTCGAAAATTTGGGCATCGCATTTGGCATTGATGTGAGCAAATATCAAGAAGTCGCTTCCAAATTTGAGCACGTCTCGATTTTGGACGACGATTTTTAACGAGGAAACCAATGAGGCACGGGAAAAGGGGCAGAAAGCTGGGTCGCACGGCGAGCCACAAAAAAGCTATGCTCAACAATATGGCCACATCTTTGTTTGCCAATGGCAAGGTGCGTACTACACTGCCAAAGGCAAAAGAATTGCGCGGCGTCGCCGAACGATTGATCTCTTTTGCCAAGCGTGGCGACTTGCATGCGCGACGCCAGGTTTTGCGGCGCATTCAGAATAAGGTGGTACTTACGAAGTTATTTGAAGAAATTGGACCTTCATTTGCCGACCGAAGTGGCGGATATACGCGCATTTTCAAGCTCAGTCCCAGACGAGGTGACAGCAGCGAATTGTGTTTGATTGAGCTGGTGGTCGATGGCGCAATATCCGAAACCGATGATGTGGAAACTGAGTCTGACACTTCTGCTGAAGAAGACGAGGTGGTAGAAGAAAACAAAAAAGACGCTTGACTTTTTCTGTATTTTTTAAGGGCAAATCGACATCTGTCGATTTGCCCTTTTTTAGGTTTCACGAAAAAAGAGGCGACAATATCAATTGTCGCCTTTTGGTTTATATAAAAAACTCAGTCTCTTGATATATCGAGAATCTCATAAGTGAATATGCCGACGGGCACTTGTACATCGACGACCTCGCCAACGCCTTTGCCCAACAGAGCTTTGCCAATGGGAGATGCTGTCGATATTTTTTTCTGGTCAAAATCGGCTTCATCTACAGTGACCAGCGTGTACTGCATTTCTCTGCCATTTTTTTTATCTTGTAATTTAACCGTCGCACCCAAATAGGCTTTGTCTTTGGGGATTTGGCTTTCGTCGATAATTTCCGAGTTCGTGAATTTTTCCTGCAATTCGGCAATTTTCTTTTCGAGAAATGCCTGTCGCTCTTTGGACGCATGATATTCGGCGTTTTCGCTCAGGTCGCCGAACTCGCGCGCCTTTTTGATCGCCGCAATGACATTTGGTCGCTCTTTGGTTTGCAGACGGATCAATTCGGTTCGAATTTTCTCATACCCGCTTTTGGTTAGGTAAACGCGGTTCATAATAATATCCCATGAAATGAAAAGTCTATCTCGGAAGCCGATATTGGGTTTCGAGATAGACTTTTTTACACACGACATAACAGATAAAGAGCTGTGTGTTGTCTATATATACAAAAAATAAGACCTTTATGGCGAGATGTCAAGCTGAAAACAAATGCAAGGGCATAATCGCGTTCTAAAAATAGTTCAGTCTCTGCTTGTACAATGTGTATATTTAATTGTGCAAAGGGATAATTTTTCTTTCAGTTTTGTAGAGGAGCAGGTATGATGGACGCTGTTTTGGTGACGGGTGGGGTGGGCTATGTTGGCAGTCACACGGTTCGGCGTCTGTTGGAAGACCATCGCCGGGTTGTGGTACTGGATGACCTGTCAACGGGACACCGGGAAGTTGTCACCTTGTTTGAACGGGTGTATGGGCCAGAGCAATTCTGTTTCGAGCATGTCAATTTGCTCGATCGCAGTGCTCTGGCCTCTGTTTTTGAGGGGCACGATTTTTGCGGTATTATCGATTTTGCCGCCCGGACGCTGGTGGGAGAGTCCCAAGATGAGCCATACAGGTATTTTGAGAATAATGTGATTGCTTTTCAGAATTTATTGGATATGGGCAAGGGATTGCCCATTGTGAAATCATCTACGGCGGCGACGTATGGCGAACCTCGCGCAGAACATATTCCGCTAAAGGAAAATTATCAGCGGGAATGGATCGCAGATGGCGGCTTTGAGAACAGCCAATTGATGCCCGCTGCGGTAAATTTTGAGATGCTTTTGGGGTGGTATGAAAAACACATCGTTTTCAAATTATGCGAAGAAGATATTGCCCTGCTAAAAATTCCCACGAATGTTTATGGCATTACGAAAATGATGGATGAATGCATGTTGCGATATGCCGAGCAAGAGACCGGTGGGCGATATGTTGTTCTCCGCTATTTTAATGCCGCAGGTGCCGATTCCTCGCGGTTGATCGGTGAAGATCACAAACCCGAGACGCATTTGATCCCCATTGTTTTGCAAGTGGCTTTGGGGCAGCGCGAGAAGATGACCGTATTTGGCGATGATTATGCAACCCACGATGGCACGGCTGTGCGAGATTATATTTCTGTGGTGGAATTGGTCGATGCACATATTAAGAGTTTGGATATGTTGTTGGCAGGGGGGCGGTCTGCGACGTACAATCTCGGCAGGGGACAGGGCGTGAGTGTACGGGAGATTTTGGAAGCCGCGCGTGCAGTGACCGGTCATGCGATTCCCGAAACGATTGGGCCGCGGCGAAGTGGCGATCCCGCAACGCTTATCGCCGATGCGAGTCGCATTCAGCGCGATATGGGATGGGCTGCGAGGGAAACGCTACACGAGACGCTGGAATCCGCCTGGCACTGGCATCGGCTTCATCCGCACGGATATCGGGTTGTGCAGGAGGAGCGATTCAATCCCTTTTGGAATCGGTGGGTCAATATCGCCGCCCATCGCGCAGACAGGCCCTGGCGCGGAGAAACGCAACTTATGGAGGGTTCAGATGATGTAGCTTATGATCCCGAATGCTATCTCTGTCCCGGGAATACGCGCGCGACGGGCGATGTGAATCCCAATTATAAGGATGTGTGGGCATTTGAGAATGATTTTCCCACGCTGGTATTGGACGCCTATCAAACGCAGGCACAATTGGGACCATATCTTTCGCGCACATCTCGGGGTGTGTGCGAGGTTGTGGTCTATGCGCCGAATCACGCACAGCGTTTGTCGACGCTGTCTTTGGACGCGTTCGTGCAGGTGGTTGACGCATGGGCGGAGATTTACGGGCGCTTGGGGGAGGTGCCTGAGATTGTGTATCCGCTAATTTTTGAGAACCGGGGCACGGTGATGGGCAATTCACAACCGCATCCACACGGGCAGGTGTATGCGTATTGCGAGATTCCCGATTTGATGGTGAAACCGCAATTGGCTGCGTTTGAGTCCCATCGCGAGAAAACAGGGCGCTGTTTTGTGTGCGATGCCAATCGCGTGGAAACCGGGGATGGACGGCGGGTGATCGTTGATCGTTCTCATTTACTGGTTTATGTTCCGTTTGCCGCGCAATTTCCCTACGATGTGATTATTGTGCCGAAGGCACACGCTGCGAGTTTGCTGGATTTGGAAAGGGAAGAACGGTGCGATCTGGCTGCGGGATTGCGCGATGTTCTCTGCGGCTTAGACGGGTTGTTTGCCGCGCCGTATCACTACACTCTGGCATTGATGCAAACACCAACAGATGGCGTGGATCGCGGTTATCACATGCAAATCCACATTACATCGCTTTTGCGAGGGCCTGGTTTGCGAAAACATGTGGTGGGGGCAGATATTTTTGGCAATCTCATCAATCCCTCAGATCCGAATATGACGGCGGAGGAGATCCGATGGGCAATGCGAAAAGTTGTACGGGTTGATCGGCAGGAGTAGTTTCCAATGTTATATTCTATTATTGCACAGGCGCGAGACGCTTTTGAGTTGGTTTTTGAGGGACAGGCGGATATCACGGTACAGGCACCGGGGCGCGTCAATTTGATTGGAGAACACACGGATTACAATGAGGGCTTTGTGTTTCCCGCGGCGATTGACCGCTGGGCGGTTGTCGCTGCGCGGTCGAGGGTCGATTCGCGGGTGCGGATTTACTCGGCGATGCACGAAGAGGTGGCTGAGTTCCAGGTTGATGATGTATTGAAGGCGCAGGGCAATTGGACAGATTATCCAAAGGGGGTGGTGCGCGAGTTTCAAAAACTCGGGCATTCGCTGTGTGGTTTTGATGCTGCGATTGTGGGCAATGTGCCTATGGGGGCGGGATTGAGCAGTTCGGCTGCTGTTGAGATGGCTGTGGGAAAGGGGATGGTTGCGTTAAATTGTATTGAGATAAGTGGCCCTGATCTGGCGCTTTTGGGACAGCGCGCAGAGAATCATTTTGTGGGTGTTAATTGCGGGATCATGGATCAGTTTATCTCGGCAAATGGCAGGGCAGGTCACGCGCTGTTTCTCGATTGCCGCGATCTTTCGTTTGAGCTTGTGCCACTTTTTGGCGATGGTGTGCAGATTGTGATTTGTAACTCGGGCGTGACGCGCGGGCTGACGGATTCGGCATATAATGATCGGCGGTCTGCCTGTGAAAGTGGGGTTTCGCTTCTCGCACGGGCGATGGGAGCAGATATACGGGCACTGCGCGATGTGTCGATGGAGATGCTGGATGTTTACGGTGGCGCGCTATCGGAAACCGTGCTGAAGCGGTGCCGCCATGTTATAACGGAAAATGAACGCACGCAGTGGGCGGTTGCATTACTGAGAAAGGGCGATCTGTCGAGGTTTGGCGCGTTGATGGTCGCATCCCACGAGAGTTTGCGAGATGATTACAATGTGAGTGGAAAAGAACTCGATCTGCTGGTAGATATCGCTCTAAATGTACCGGGGGTGCTCGGTGCGCGGATGACCGGTGCGGGTTTTGGAGGATGTACTGTGAATATCGTTGAATGGGACGCTGTGCCAGCCCTGACAGATGCGGTAAATGAGCAGTATCCCAGGATAACTGGTTTGACCCCTGAGATTTACGTTTGTTCAGCAGTCAATGGCGCAGAGCGGGTGGGGTGAAGGAGGGGGATTCCTTGACCTATGTCCCAAAGCTGAGTAAATTTCTCACACGGGTAGCATAAATTGGATAGCAGTGAGGGTTTGTTTTTACTTAAAGAGGAGTATTTATTATGCGATCAATTCCTGTAAAATATGAGAATGGTGTCTTCATACCGCTTGAAACACTGCGGGGAATTGATGAAGGGGTCACAGGAGAGGTTCATATTCAAGAAGCGGACAAAGTGGAAGCGATGAAGTCATTTTCATTTTTTGGTCTCTGGAAAGATCGAGAAGACATTTCTGATGGTATCTCTTATGTTCGTAACCTTCGCGATCAGCATAGGTATGAGAAATGAGTGAATTTCTGATTGATATTGATTGAATAGGAGGAATATCGGGCACAATCTGCGAGTTGGTATCTGTTCTTTACTCAATAATGCGAAAATAGACATATTTCCTATCCGTCTGCTCTGTCCGCTTGTCCTTTGCCAATACCGTTAATTGATAGATCCCCGATGGCACCTGGTTCACGTCAATCTGCAAATACGTGAAATCATTTTCTCGATTGCCTTCGTAATTGGCTGTCACGGTGCGCGCCAAATCGCCATCTTTTGATCGCTTGATCTTCAAGCCTTCTGCTGCGATATGATGAACCTGCCCACCGCTCGTATAAACCTTTGTATCTCCCCATATATCGCTGTCGGCAAATATGCTACCGATCTCATCACTCTCCTGTGGTCGCCCTGTCTGCAAACCCTCGGAAGCGATGTAATATCCTTGTCCACTACGCAGGTCAATTTCTGTTTTACCCATCATTTCAATCAGGTTTTGAGACACGAACAATGTGGGCGATAGGGTATCTACCTCTGGCTTGCCGATGGTGTAGGAGATCTCATACTGTGTGCTGCCAAAATCGTCGCGTTTGAGGTCGTACAGTTCCAGATAGATAAAGACCGGTTCAGACCGTGAAAATGTGCGGACAGGATTGGGCGTGATGATCAGGTCGTTACGGCTCTCTGGCAACGCATTGCGCGCTTGAATATCGCTACCGACCAATAGATCACTCAGATGAAAGATCTCATTGTGATAGACATACTGCTCCTCATTGCGTGCTATGCCAATCGCGCCGGATGTTTGATCCAACAATTCTATTGAAAAATGATAGCTGCCTTGAGGGACGGATAACATGCGTGAGACCAGCAAGTGATCGTTGCGATGCCGTGCAGCGGCGTTTTGGGCTGGCAGGGGAGGCGGAAGCGCGAAGCTCATAGATTTGCGATAGTTATATACATCATCCCAATGCTCATCAAATAAGAATACGCCATCCCAAAAACTCACTTCGCCAGTCTCGGTATCTGCTTCTAATCGGTCTTTCGGAATCATATAACTGAGTTCGACGCGTACGCTGTCTCGTTCTTCAAAGACGGCGATTTGATGGGGGAGGGTGTATTTTCTATTGAGATAGGGATCAATAAAACGCTGTGCTGTTTTTCTGAATATATGATGCGAGGCTTCTTGAAGTGTACTGGGAAAAGAAAATGTTCGCCGTCTAAAAGCATTATCAGGTGCTTCGCGCCAGTAGTCAAAGAGACTATTATTTGGGGGAATAAAACTGACACCGCCAACCCCGTAACCACCACAGAACCCCCACCGATCACCGCCATTCCCACAATATTCGATCTTAAATGTTTCGTAAAACCATGTCTCCCGCATCTCGTAAAACGCACGAAACTCTGATCCACCTTTTGAAAGATAAAAGGTTTTTCTACTTCTATATCTTCCGAATTTGATATAAGCCTTTCCCATATCTGTCTGCCAACCCTCGACATTATCAGAAAATCGCCTGAACCGCAAATTCGAGTATGCCATACGACCAAAGTGTTCCATTTTCCTTTCGTTAAAATCAGACAAATAGAGCGGGTCCTGGCTCTTCCAAAACATCTCGCGCTCTAATAATTCATCAATTGTCTGCGTTGTATCGTGGGATGCATGATCTTTTTCTGGCATAAGCAGGTCGATAGAGTCCAGTAACTCGCGCTCTTCTACACTCATCAAGTCAAGAGCGCGTTGATAATAGTCATGCGAGTCATTGAATTCGCCAATCTGATAGGCGGCAAGGCCACAGAATAACAGCGCATTTTTGTCATCTGGATATTGCGCGTGCAGGGCTTGCATCAAGGCATGAAAAGCATCCCAGTATTTATCTTCAAAGTAAAATATGCCCAGCAAATAATAGGGTTGCTGATTGGTCCCATCTAATTGGATACTTTTTCGCAAGACCTGAATTGCTTCTTGTTTCGCTTCCCGGGCAAATCCCCTAAAATCCCGGGTTTGGGAATTATCTTTTATTCTTAGAAACTCATACACCCAGAACATACCCAGCCCATTGAGGATATCTGTATTTTCCGGATGCTTTTCGATCGCGTCTTTGAATTGGTGGAATGCCCGTGACCGAAAGCCTTGATGCCACAAAATCTTTCCGCGTGTCAGCCGATACTCAATATTGTCGGGATCAATTGCGATTGCCTGCTGTATCATCCGCATTGCGCGCTGTCGGCCATTTACGCTGTGGTCCAATAGATGCAGTTTGGCCAATTCGTTGTATGCAGGGGCATAATCTCTATCTTTAGAAACAATCTCCTCGAACGCCTTGATGCTTTCCTTCCGACTCACCTTGCCGACTTGCTGCTCTGCCGCCTGAAACAGCGCGTCTATTGTTGTTTCCCCTTTGGGCGAGCCAGGACCAAAAAAGCTGATCAACACGACCAGCCCCAGGCGAATTATGAATCGCTTCCTCATTGATCATTCCTTTTCGCTGCACCATTAGATGCAAGCAGGTCCCGGTCAGTGCTCAACTGTCGGCCAGTTCGACCAATTGTTTCTGTACGCCTGAAAGCTCTGCTTCTGACAGATCACATCAGAATTAAAAAAAGAAAAACGAAATATGACGTTCTGCCTGGTGCGCGTGCCCACGTTGTTGTTGATGTGGCAGTCGTAGAGTTCGCGTCGTCCAAAGATCAAAAATTCTTCCCATCGTTCTTTGCGGCGCGTAGTGAACACATAGTAAAGGTCAGGAATCAATGGTGTTTGCAGTTGTCTGAACAGCACACTAAACTGGGCGGTAAATCCGCCCGTTCTATTTCTGGCTGTGGCGGATTTAACCTGGATTCGAGAGAATTCACCAATTTCATCGCGTACGACAAAGATGTCGTCACCAATATCCACTTCGGGAATGGCCACATTGTATCCGCGGGCAAGATATTCGGCCATGACAGCCATCTGTCCGCTCTTGCCGATGTAGAGATTGCGTCGCGACATGCTACAAGACCTGTTCAACTGCTATTTCTTGTACAGGATCGTAAATTTTAATGCCACCTAAGTCTTCAATTCGTTTCCATGACAGTCCCGTTAGCATTATAGCGACTTGCTTCCACAGAGGGCCGTGCAATACCTCAAAGTCTGATTGCGTATCGTAACCTATAAAAACACTGGGGACCGAGCGTACATTCGGGAACGCTTTTTTAAGTTGGACACGAGAAGATGGGTGTAGTTGGTAAGTGCAACCATCCCGTTGACGACCAATTTGAATAATAAGAGGTTCCATTTTGTATCCTCTTTTTGGAGTGTGATAGTCAAGGTTTATATTCTCTTTAAAAAATATAGCTAACCATGCATTGGTATCCAATATTTATTCTATGATACGGAAATAGACATATTTCCTATCCGTCTGCTCCGTCCGCTTGTCTTTTGCCAATACGGTCAATTGATAAACCCCCTCGGGTACCTGGTTCACATCAATCTGCAAGTATGTAAAATCATCTTCTCGATTGCCTTCGTAATTCGCTGTGACAGTGCGGGTCAAATCACCATCTTTTGATCGCTTGATCTTCAAGCCCTCGGCGGCGATGTGATGGACTTGACCACCACTCGTATAAACCCTCGTCTCGCCCCATATATCGCTATCGGGAAATACGCTATCGAGCACATCGTCATCCTGTGATTGCCCGGTCTGCAAATTCTCGGCAGCAATTTGGTCTGCTTGTTCACTCCTCAGATCAATCTCTGTTTTTCCCATCGTCTCAATCAGATCTTGAGAGGCGAATAATGTGGGCGATAGCGTATCCACCTCTGGCTTGCCGATGGTGTAGGAGATCTCATATTGCGTGCTGCCGAAAGCGTCGCGCTGGAGATCATATAGTTCCAGATAGATAAAGACCGGTTCAGATGGTGAAAATGTACGGACGGGATTGGGTGTGATGTGCAGGTCGTCGCGGCTTTCTGGCAATGCTTTCTTCGTTTGAATATCGTTGCCGACGAGCAGATCGCTCAGATGAAAGGGCTCCTGGTCATACAAAAATTGTTCCTCATTGCGTGCAATACCAATTGCGCCGGATGTCTGATCCAATAATTCTACAGAAACATGATAGCTGCCTTGAGGTACAGACAATGTGCGGGAGATCAACAGGTGATCGTTGCGATGCCGTGCAGCAGCATTGGAGGCTGGCTTCTGCGGCGGCAATACAAAGCTCACGGATTTGCGATATTTATACACCTCATTCCACTGCTGATCGAAGAAGAATACCCCATCCCAAAAACTCACTTTGCCCATTTCAGGATTTTCTGTTAATCGGTCCTTGGGAATCATATAGCTGAGTTCGACTCGCATGCTGTCTCGTTCTTCAAAGGCGGCGATCTGATAAGGCAAGGTGTATTTGCGATTTAAATACGGATCGATAAAGCGTTGGGCTGTTTTCCGAAAGGTGTAAGAGGTCCCTTCCAATGTACGTGGGACAAAAGAAGACCGTGATTTTCTTTGCATAAAATACGGTCGTACTCCCGCAGTATCAGCATATGATATTACCTTCTCATAAGTAAAGGTACTGATTCTTACTGTAGGCACCGTGCTTGGGAGGTAGCCTACAGCACCGCCGCAGAAATGCCAGATATCATCCCTAGTACCACAAAATTTGAACTGGAAATTTTCGTAATACCAGAACTCCACCATTGCGGCACCCTGGACCTCTTCAGAATCCCATGTCCCTTTATAGGTTGTCATGCGACGTCTATATCTTCCAAATTTGATATAGGTCTTCCCCATGTCCGTCTGCCAGCCCTCAACATCATCTGAAAATCGCCTGAACCGCAAATTCGAATACGCTATGCGACCAAAGTGCTCCATTTTTCTTTCGTTAAAATCAGACAAATAGAGCGGATCCTGGCGCTTCCAAAAGATCTCGCGTTCCAATGACTCATCAATTGCCTGCGTCGTATCGCGGGATGCATGCCCTTCTTCAGGCACGAGCAGGTCAATAGATTCGAGCAACTCGCGTTCTTCAACACGCATCAAGTCAAGGGCACGTTGATAGTATTCATGCGATTCATTAAATTCGCCAATCTGATAAGCGGCAAGGCCACAGAACAACAGTGCATTTTTGTCATCTGGATATTGCGCGTACAAGTCTTGCATCAAGGTTTGAAACGCATACCAGTCCTCATCTTCAAAGTAGAGGATGCCCAGCAAATAATAGGATTGCTGATCAGTGGCATCCAATTCGATGCTTTTTCGCAAGATCGGAATTGCTTCTTGTTTGGCTTCCTGGGCAAAGATTTTGAAATCTTTTATTCTGGATCGCATTGCCATTTTATTGAAATCTTTGAATATAAGGGACCTCATGTTCATCTCTCTTAATGGTGCTCTTCTATCCTTCTGTGACAGGAAGTCATACACCCAAAACATACCTATACTATTGAGGACATCCGTATTTTCAGGATGCTTTTGGGTCATGTCTTTGAATTGGTTCAATGCCCGTGACCGAAAGCCTTGATGCCACAAAATCTTTCCTCGCGTTAGCTGATACTCAATATTGTCGGGATCAATTTCGATTGCCTGCTGTATCATCTGCATTGCGCGCTGTCGGCCATTTACGGTGTGGTCCAACAGATGTAGTTTGGCCAATTCGTTGTATGCAGGTGCATAATCTCTATCTTTGGAAATAATCTCCTCCAAAGCCACAATGCTTTCCGCACGACTCACCTGATCAACTTGCTCCCTTGCATTCTGAAACAGCGCGTCTATTGTGGTTTCGCCTTTGGACGAGCCAGAACCCCAAAGGCAAGCCAACGCGATCAATCCGATATGAATTGTGAATCGCATTCTTCACCCTTTCAAATGATCATCAACGCCATAAAATTTTATCGCGAATTTCCATCAGCCGTCTGTAGATCATTGGCCAATAACGCCTTTACCGCCACTTCTGTGCGAGTTCCGCGTAGCTTCATCGCGTTGATGACGCCATTTTTATCTATCAGAAATACCGATGGGATGCCCCATACACCGTAGGATTTTGAAATCGCTCGCGTTTTTTCTTTTTCAAATACCTGCACATAGCTCAGCTTTTCCTTTTTTACAAAATCTCGTAGTGCCTGCTCATCCCGGTCCAAACTCACGCCCACAACTTCCAGTCCCTGATCCCGATATGTTTCGGCAATGCTTTTGATCATCGGAATTTCATCGATACACGGGCCACACCACGTTGCCCAAAAGTCGATCAACACGGCTTTTTTGCCCCGGTAATCTGAGAGCCGGAATGTTGAACCATCCAACTGTTTGGCTTCAAATTCGGGTGCTATATCACCCAGGCTCAAGGTCGGACGTTCCTCCATTTCCAATTCTGCTATATAACTCAATTCTTTTTTATTCGTCAGATCAATCCTATCGACTTTGCTCCAGCGTTTTCCACCAGGGCCGAGGCGTTCCATTTTACGAAAAGAAATGGTAATCCGTGCAGAAGGTAGATCGCGTAATTCAAACCGGCCCTCTTTGTTTGTTTTTTTGCCTTCTATTGAGACAAAATTCTCAGGATCATCGCCTATAGTATGGACGCTTATGGCAACATCTGAAACGGGCTGTCCCTTGTAAGTTGCCACACCTGTAATTCGCGCATCGCCCAGAGGCGCAAAGTTCAATATTACATCGCGGTCTTTGATTACCAGCACCTGAGATTGAACTCTGCGATTGATTACGATTGTGCGTCCATCCCTTTCCTCTTTTTCGGGTACGGTTACGGAAATATGATATTTCCCTGGCTCCAGACCCTCCTGACGATATGCACCATTAGCGTCAGGGCGGCCTACTTGGGGTCTGGATTCTGCTCCATTAAGGGCAATGGTTCTGACCGTTAGCCTTTCTACGGGCACGCCAGTTAGCGATACCCTACCTGAAATAGAGTACAAACGCAAACGTTCTACGCGGATATCTATCACATCATCGGCAGGCATAACCTCTTGACTCACAATTCCGGTCTCGGGATGATTCACCCAGATGTGGCCTCTCGCTACGTCATTTAGAGTGAACAGACCTGACGCATCGGTATAAGTATTGCGCTGAAAGGGTAATGCGGGCAATACATATACTTTCTTTTCAGGATCCGGTGGAGGCCCAGGACCAACGCGCGCCCAGGCAATGGGTTTGCCCAACTCATCCACAACGCGACCGCGAAACATCGTTCCTTTTTTGAGACTAATCACTACTTGCTTTTCAATAGCATTTTCAACTTCCCGCGCGATTTGTGCATATCCTTTTGCTGCCACTTCAAAAGTAGCCTTCGGGCCCGAGACCTGCCAGCCTTCAAATTTTCCATTGGCATCTGTGGTCACGATCTGAGGAGACAATCTTCGGTCTTCCGAAGTATCATCGGAAATCACCACAACAGCATTGGCAATCGGATTATCGAATTTGTCGAGTACGCGACCAGAGATGCGGCGCGAGTTGAGCAAGAGCAGGTCGATGTTTTCAATTTTACTCTCGGGTTTTGCCTCAACGGTCACGGGTTCAGCAGCATTCTTAGACGCGATCCGCACGCGATACGATCCGGGGGTGACTTCAACGCGATAGTGACCATTTTCATCTGTTGCGGTTCCCGCATGCACCTCGCCATCGTCGTATTCGATCCATATTCTCATATTTGCTACGGGGTGGCCATCGCGCTGATCGATCACTTTACCAGATATTGTTGATAGGTGATCGATAGGAGGCTTATAAGATACAATACCAGAAACACCCAGATAAAAAGACCCATCGCCTTTTTCAACCAGGCCCCATACAGAATCGCCGGGTAGGTCGTGCTTGCGTGTCAATCGCAACCACATTCCATCCTTATACCGCATCAAGCCTCTGGCTTCTACCACCGTTTGGTCACCTTGATGCGTACCAAACCACAGATCGCCATTTTCTGTTTGCCAGATATTTCGAGAAGCATTGATGGGCAATCCCGCCTGCGCGTTGTAATGGGTCCAGGCTGTGCCGTCAAAGCTGGAAATCCCTCCTTTGTATTGCGTTATAGTGCGCCCAATATTCGATCCATGCACGGCCCAAAGCGTGCCTTCCCGATCATAAAGTAGTTTATATACCTTGTGGCCATCATATATATTGCCATTACGCACGCCCTCTACGGGCACGCTATCGACAATATGAGAGGTCCATTTTCCATCTTTGTAGTGGCTCAATCCGCGAAGGGTTGCGATCCACACGCCGCCTTTGGGATCGGCTTCCACATTATAAACCCGATTGTGAATCAATCCATCTTTCACGGTATAGTTGCGCCATACTTTGCCATCAAAATGCAAGACACCGTTTCCACCTTTGAAGCGATCGGAGCCTCCGTGTGCTCTGATATTTCCCATACCGTGGTGGGAAATCCAGATACCGCCATCCTCATCTTCGGCAAAGTCATATCCAGCGGTAATTTTTCCCAAGCCCGTTGTTTTTGAATCCCATATCTGCCATGTCTTTCCGCTAAAGTTCACGACAATTGGCCCATTTATATATATACCGGCAAACCACATTGAGCCATTGCGCGCTTGCATAAAGGCATGTATATGGTCGAATGAACCACCTTCCGGCAATGTGAACTTTTGCCACGCATCTCCATCCTGCAAATAGAGCCCATTCTCGCCACGCCACCACAGGCGACCATCGCGCATTTTCATTGGAAGTGTTCGCTGCGATACGTCGCTGGTATCGGTTACGGCAATGCCGCCCTCAAACACAACTTTTTTTTCATTCTGATCGACCTTTGCAGTGGTCAGGCTGCCAATGGCTGTCGCCCCACCGATAAATACCACTGCCAACACCAGTGCCGACACGCGACCAACGCGCGGGGTCACATGGCCGCCGAGAGTGATAATGCGATTGACGCGTTCCATGACCTGAGTTGTTCGCGCCATGTCCATGCCCAGAGCCATCGCAGGACGAGGATGTAGTTGGGTTGCTACATTCAGGAGCGTATCCGCATAGCTTTCAGAATTGCCAGTTGTCGTTATTGTCCAATCATCGCAGGCTTGTTCTTGAACTTCAAAAAGCAGGTGTTTAGCGCGGTGGAATAGGGGATTGAACCAGTAAAACGCCATGCCGACCATTGCGAGCAGACGATACAGGCAATCCCATCGCTTCACATGAATGAGTTCGTGAATCAAAATCGATTCCAACTGGTCGCGCGATTTGACCATAAGCGTGGGCAATACGACTACTGGCTTCAGGAGTCCGACTTGAGTTGGACTGCCGATTTGGTCACTGATGGCGAGTGCGACGGATCGCCGAATACCCAATTGATTCTTTAAGACCTGTAAATCATTTTGAAGCTGTTCGTCTTCACAGGGCAATAGAGATCGACGAAACTTGCAAACCATGATTAGACAATAGATTGTCCGGATTAGTAAAACCAATACGCCAATAGCATAGAGTGCGATCACACCATATAAAGCATGTACTGAAGTGATTTCATTCAGTATATAGGCTGTCCAAATGACTGATTTTGTCCCGGCATTTTTGGCGAAAACAATTTGTGCAGGCGGGGGAGATACGAAGTTTTGAGATAGTTCTGGGTTTTCTGAAAACGCCCTATCAGATACCCTTTGTTGCTTCAATGCAGGTGTAGATTTTGCCAGAGGTGTGTCAGGGACAACTACAGGTTGGGGAGATGGAATAGCCGATTCCGAAGGTGGCGATGGTGCATCAAATTGAAATCGCAGTGAAGGCATACACAAAGACGCGATGGGAATGACCAGCACGCCGACAAGACACCAACTCAAAAGCAAACTGCGTTTGGCTGCCTGTCGTGTGTCCAGGAGCCACACGGCAAGTAGAACAAGACCCATAAATAAGGTGGTCTTGATAGTCGCATCGAGGAGGAAGATGGCAATGGGTTCCAGGACATTGACCAATGTGTCGATCATGATGTGCCTCCTTTGTGTTGCTTGAGTTTCTCACGCAATCGCGCCACATCGTCCATGTCTATCTCTTCGTCTTCAACCAGTCGCGCCAGCAAGAGTTCGGTTGATCCACCAAATAGTTTCTGAATGATGTGTTTCATTGCAGAGGATTGGACCCGCTGTTGTTCGATTATGGGGCGGTACACATTGGCGCGTCCTTGTTTTTCGTGTGCCACATAGCCCTTGTCTTCCATGATTTGCAGGAGTGTGCGAATGGTTGAGCCTTCTAATCGGTCGGGCAATTTTGCCTGGATCATCTCGACGGTTGCTTCTTTCTGTTGCCAGAGTACCTGTATGAGTTCTATCTCTCGGGCAGTCAAACCCTCTTGTCGCAGTCTTGCCATTTTTAGCTCCTTTTTATTAATCTGAATGATACCATGCGAAAAAATTAGCATATCAGTTTTCAGAAAAATATCCTATTAAAAATTCGTTGTCAAGCCCAAATAGCGAAAAAATTAGCAGTGTTTTTAAATGCACAGAAGGTTGTAGTTGACTAAAAAATAAAAAACCGCCCGTTGTTGCTGGGCGGTCAGGACGAATATCAAGACACAACCGGCGAATTGGTATCGTTCTTCACTTTACAACCCGAAAATAAACGTATTTCCTATCCGTCTGCTCTGTTTGCTTGTCCTGTGCCAATACCGTTAATTGATAAATTCCTTCAGGCACCTGGTTCACATCAATCTGCAAATACGTGAAATCATCTTCTCGATTGCCTTCGTAATTGGCTGTCACTGTACGGGTCAAATCGCCATCTTTTGCCCGCTTGATCTTCAAGTCCTCAGCAGCGATGTGATGGACCTGTCCACTGCTCGTATAAACCTTTGTCTCGCCCCATATATCGCTATCGGCAAATGCGCTACTGCCCTCCTCGCCATCCTCTGGCCGTCCGGTCTGCAACCCCTGAGCGTCTGTATAATCTGTTTGTCCACTCCGCAGATCAATCTCTGTTTTTCCCATGGTCTCAATCAGACTTTGAGATGCAAACAAGGTGGGAGACAGGGTATCTACTTCGGGCTTGCCGATGGTGTAGGAAATCTCATACTGTGTGCTGCCAAAATCGTTGCGCTTGAGATCATATAGTTCCAAATAGATAAAGACCGGTTCAGATGGTGAAAATGTGCGAACAGGATTGGGTGTGATGAGCAGATCGTCACGGCTTTCTATCAATGCATTGCGCGCTTGAATATCGCTGCCGACCAACAGATCACTCAGATGGAAGGTCTCCTGATCATACACGAAGGGTTTCTCGTCGCGTGCCACACCAATTAGACCAGATGTTTGATCCAACAATTCTACTGAAAAATGATAGCTGCCCTGGCGTACAGATACTGTGCGCGAGATCAACAGGTGATCGTTGCGATGTCGTGCAGCGGCGTTTTGTGCTGGCTTCTGCGACGGCAAAGTTAGGGTCCTGGATTGGCGATCGTTATACAGATCATTCCAGTGCTGATCAAAGAAGAAGACGCCATCCCAAAAACTCACTTTGCTCGTTTCAGGATTTTCTGTTAATCGGTCTTTTGGAATCATATAGCTGAGTTCGACCCGCATGCTGTCTTGTTCTTCAAAGGCGGCGATCTGATAGGGGAGGGTGTATTTTCGATTGAGATACGGATCGACAAATCGCTGTGCTATTTTTTTAAATATGTGATGCGAGGCTTCTGTCAATATAGGTGATACAAAGGAAGACGGTGATTTTCTCCTCATAAAATACGGTCGTACTCCCGCAGTATCAGCATATGATACTAACCGCTCAAACGTAAAGGCACTGATTTCTACTGTAGGGACCGCGCTTGGGGTCTTGACCGTAGCACCGCCGCAAAAATGCCAGATATCATCCGTAGTACCACAAAATTTGAACTGGAAATTTTCGTAATACCAGAACTCCATCATTGCGGAGTTGAAGACTTTTTTAGAATCCCATGTCGCTTTATAGGCTGTCATACGACGTCTATATCTTCCAAATTTGATATAAGTCTTCCCCATATCCGTCTGCCAGCCCTCAACATCATCTAAAAATCTCCTGAATCGCAAATTTGAGTATGCCATACGACCAAAGTGTGCCATCTTTCTTTCATTAAAATCAGACAAATAAAGTGGATCCTGGCGCTTCCAAAACATCTCGCGTTCCAAGAGCGCATCAATCGTCTGCGTCATATCGCGGGATGCATGATCTTCCTGGGACACAAGCAGGTCAATTGATTCGAGCAACTCGCGCTCTTCAACACTCATCAAGCCAAGAGCGCGTTGATAATAGTTATGCGATTTATTGAACTCGCCAATCTGATAGGCAGCAAGCCCACAGAATAATAGTGCATTTTTGTCATCTGGATATTGCGCGCGCAGGGCTTGCATCAAGGCATGGAACGCATCCCAGTATTTATCTTCAAAGTAAAGGATGCCCAACAAATAATAGGGTTGCTGGTTGGTCTCATCCAATTCGATGCTTTTTCGCAAGACCTGGAGTGCTTCTTGTTTGGCTTCCTCGGCAAAGATTTTGAAATCTTTTATTTTGGGCCTCATTGCCATTTTCTTGAAATCTATTATACTGGACCCCAGGTCCATTGAATGATGTGCAGCCCTTCTATCCTTCTGTGACAGGAAATCATACACCCAGAACATACCCAGTCCATTGAGGACAGCGGTATTTTGCGGATCCTTTTTGATCATATCCTTGAATTGGTTCAATGCCCGTGACCGAAAGCCTTGATGCCACCAAATCTTTCCGCGTGTCAGCCGATACTCAATATTGTCAGGGTCTATTGCGATTGCACGCTGTATCATTCGCATTGCACGCTGTCGCCCATTTACGCTGTAGTCCAGCAGATGCAGTTTGGCCAATTCGTTGTATGCAGGTGCATAATCTCTATCTTTGGAAATAATCTCCTCCAAAGCCACAATGCTTTCCGCACGACTCACCTGATCAACTTGCTCCATTGCATTCTGAAACAGCGCGTCTATTGTGGTTTCCCCTCTGGACGAGCCAGTACCCAAAAAGCAAGCTAACGCGATCAATCCGATATGAGTTTTAAATCGCATTGTATTCCTTTCAAATGATCATCAATGCTATAAAAAAGGTTATCAGCCATCTGTAGTACCAGTGAATAACGCCTTCACTGCCTCTTCCGTGCGTTCTCCTCGCAGATTTAGCGCATTGATGAAGCCATTTTTATCCACCAGAAATACCGATGGGATGCCCCATACGCCGTAGGATTTTGATATTTCCTGTGCTTTTTCTTGACCATATACCTGCACATAGCTCAACTTTTCTTTTTTTACAAAATCTCGCAGTGCTTGCTCATCCCGATCCAAACTCACGCCCACAACTTCCAATCCCTGGCCACGATAGGTTTCGGCAATTCTTTTGATTGTCGGAATTTCCTTAATACAGGGACCACACCACGTTGCCCAAAAATCGATCAAAACGGCTTTTTTGCCCCGGTAATCTGAGAGACGGAAGGTTGACCCATCTAGCTGCTTTGCCTCAAAATCGGGTGCCGTATCCCACACGCGCAACGTCCCGAGTCCGTGCGTGTTCATGTGCTTTTGCATATCCCGTTCTGCCAGCACAGCCAAATTTTCCACATAATTTAATTCTTTCTTTCCTGTCAGATCAATCGTATCAACCTTGCTCCAGAGCATACTACCAAAAGGACGATCCCATTTGGTAAAAGAAAGGGCAATCCGTGCAGAAGGTAGATCGCGGACCTCAAACTGTCCTTTTTGGTTTGTTTTTGTGCTCCTGAGTGAGACGACGTTCCTGAGATCATCGGTTAAAACATAGGTACCTACATAAACATCTGAAACAGGCTGTCCGTTGTAAGTGGCAACACCCGTTATTCGCGCATCGCTCAGGGGTGCAAAATTTAGTGTCACATCGCGGTTTTCAATCGCCAGCGTCCGAGATTGAATAGTGCGGTTCAATGTGATCATCCGCCCATCTTTTTTTACTCGGTCAAGTACGTTCACCCTGATGCGATATTTACCCGGCTCGAGACCCTCCAGACGATACGCACCATTCGCATCTGTAAGGACTCTTTTCATTCTCGATTCTGCTCCAATAAATAGGGCAAAGGTACTGACTGTCAGTCTTTCTACAGGAACACCAGTTAGCGACACTACGCCTGAAACAGAATACAAACGCGGACGCTCTACCCGGATATCTACTACGCCATCGACAGGCATAACTTCTTGACTCACAATTCCAATTTCAGGGTGATTCACCCAGACGTGACTTTTTTTCTCATCTACATCATTCAGAGTGAACAAACCCGACGCATCCGTATAAGTATTGCGCTGAAAGGACAACGGGGGCAGTGAATATACTTTCTTTTTAGGATCTGGTGGAGGCCCAAGGCCAACGCGTGTCCAGGCAATGGGTTTGCCCAATTCATCAATAACGCGACCGTGTAAGGTCATTCCCTTGTCCATATACATTCTGATTTGAACATTGGGCAAATTGTCCAGATTTTCAATGTTTTGAGGCCGTTCTCCGGTTTCTCGCTCAAGCGCATCTAACCAGAACTCACGAAAGGACATATCTAAGTGGTACGGCGCATACCCTTCTGCGGCGACGTCAAAAGTAGCCTGTAGTCCCGCGACCTGCCAGCCTTCAAATTTCCCATTAGCATCTGTGGTCACGACCTGGGGAGATAGGCGTCGATCTTTTGAAGAATCATCCGAAATCACCACAACAGCGTTGGCAATCGGATTATCGAACTTGTCGCGTACGAGACCAGAGATGCGGCGCGAGTTGAGCAAGAGCAGATTGACCTCTTCAATTTTACCCTCGGGTTTTGCCTCAACAGTCACGGGTTCAGCCGCATTCTTGGACGCAATCCGCACGCGATATACTCCGGGGGTCACTTCGACGCGATAGTGTCCATTTTCGTCTGTCCTGGTTCCGGCATGCACCTCGCCATCGTCGTATTCAACCCATATTCCCATATTTACTACGGGTTGGCTGTCGCGCTGGTCTGTAACCTTGCCAGAAATCGTTGTCAGATGATCAGTGGGGGGACGATACGATGCAGTACCAGAAAGTTTCCATATCGTTGATAGACTCGTTCTGGGTGGTATAATACTGGAAACACCCAAATAAAAAGACCCATCGCCTTTTTCGACAAAACCCCATACAAAATCGCCGGGAATGCCGTGCTTGCGTGTCAACCGCAACCACATCCCATCTTTATAACGCACCAGACCTTTTGCCTCTACATCCCCCTGGTCATCTCGCTTTGTACCAAACCACAGATCGCCGTTTTCTGTTTGCCAGATATATCGAGAAGCGCGAATGGGCAATCCAACATGTGCATCATAGTGTGTCCATGCTCTGCCATCAAAACTCGATAGGGTTGATCGACTTCTCGTTATGGTGCACCCAACCGTCGATCCATGTATAGTCCAAAGCGTGCCTTCCTGGTCATAAAATAGCTTATAGGTCTTGCGACCCTCGTATATATTGCCATTACGCACGCCCTCTACGGGTACACTATCGACAATGCGGGAGGTCCATTTCCCCTCTTTGTAATGGCTCAATCCGCGATAGGTTGCGACCCACACGCCGCCTTTGGGATCGGCTTCCACATTGTAAACCCGGTTGTGAATCAACCCGTCTTCTACAGTATAGTTGTGCCAGATTTTACCATCAAAGTGCAAGACCCCGTTTCCACCTTTGACGCGATCATTGCCCCCGCGTGCTCTGATACTTTTTTCATGGCCCTGGGCAATCCAGATACCGCCATCATCATCTTCGGCAAACTTATAGCCAACAGTGATTTTTCCCAGGCCAGTTGTTTTTGAATCCCATACTTGCCATGTCTTGCCGTTGAAGTTTGCGATAACCGGGCGTCCCTTATACGAACCAGCAAACCATACCGAGCCATTGCGCGCTTGTATAAAGGCTCTGATGCTTGCAAATGAACCATCTTCTGGCAATGTGAATTTTTGCCATGTATCTCCATCTTGCAAATAAAGGCCGTTCTCTCCACGCCACCACAGGCGGCCATCGCGCATTTTCATTGGAAGTGCTCGCTGGGATACGTCACTGGTATCGATTACGGCAATGCCGCCCTCGAACACAAGTTTTTGATCATTGTGATCGACCTGTGCAGTGGTCAGGCTGCCAATGGCTGTCGCCCCGCCGATAAATACTACTGCCATTACAAGTGCTGATACGCGACCAACGCGCGGGGTTACATGACCGCCCAGAGTGATAATGCGATTGACCCGATCCATGACCTGAGTTGTTCGCGCCATGTCCATGCCCAATGCCATCGCAGGACGAGGTTGTAGTTGGGTTGCTACATTCAGGAGCGTATCCGCATAGCTTTCAGAATTTCCGGTTGCAGTCACTGTCCAATCATCACAGGCTTGTTCTTGCACTTCAAAAAGCAGATGTTTGACGCGGTGAAATAGGGGATTGAACCAGTAAAACGCTATGCTGATCATTGCCAGCAAGCGATACAAGCAATCCCATCGTTTTACATGAATGAGTTCGTGAATCAAAATCGATTCCAACTGGTCGCGCGATTTGACCATCAGCGTGGGCAATACGATTACAGGCTTCAGGAGTCCGACTTGCGTTGGGCTGCCGATTTTGTCACTGATGGCGAGTGCAACAGATCGCCGAATACCCAGTTGCTTTCTTAACATCTGCAAATCATTTTGGAACTGTTCGTCTTCACAGGACAATAGAGATCGACGAAACTTACAAACCATTATCAGACAATAGATTATGCGAATTAACAAAACCAACACGCCAATAGCATAGACTGCCATTACACCACATAGAATATAGGGCGTCCAATCAATGGATTTTGTCGAGGCATTTTTGGCGAAAACAATTTGTGCAGGCGGGGGAGATACGAAGTTTTGAGATAGTTCTGGGTTTTCTGAAAACGCCCTATCAGATCCTCTTTGTTGCTTCAATGCAGATGTGGATTTTGCCAGAGGTTTCTCGGGGGCAACTACAGGTCGAGCAGTCGGAAGAACCGGTTCTGAAGGAAGCGATGGCGCATCAAATTGAAATCGCAGGGAAGGCATACACAAAGACGCGATGGGAATGACCAGCACGCAAACAAGACACCAGTTCAAAAACAAACTGCGCTTTGCTGCCTGTCGCGTACCCAGGAGCCACACTGCAAGTAGAACAAGACCCATAAATAGGGTGGTCTTGATAGTCGCATCGAGGAGAAAGATGGCAATCGGGTCCAGGACATTGACCAATGTGTCGATCATGATGCGCCTCCTTTGCGTTGCTTGAGTTTTGCACGCAATCGCGCGACGTCGTCCAGATCTATCTCTTCGTCTTCAACCAGTCGCGCCAGCAAGAGTTCGGTTGAACCGCCAAATAGTTTTTGAATGATGTGTTTCATTGCCGATGATTGAACTCTCTGCTGTTCGATCACGGGGCGGTACACATTGGCGCGTCCTTGTTTTTCGTGTGCCACATAGCCTTTGTCTTCCATAATCTGTAAGAGTGTGCGAATGGTTGATCCTTCTAATCGGTCGGGCAATTTTGCCTGGATCATCTCGACGGTTGCCTGTTTCTGTTGCCAGAGTACCTGTATGAGTTCTATCTCTCGGGCAGTCAAACCCTCTTGTCGTGGCCTTGCCATTTTTAGCTCCTTTTTATTAACTGATGTTACGCATGTCTCGCGTTTCTGTCATGCTGAGGCGGGCGCAATGAATCTCCTGCGCCCAACACCCGATAGGCTGACGAAGCATCTTTTACCTCTGAAGTATATAGATTCTTCGACTCCGCTGCGCTCCGCTCAGAATGACAGGCGCATTATATTGTGCCTATGCGTAACATCAGTTATTAACCTGAATGATACTATGCGAAATAATTAGCATACCAATTTTCAGAAACATAGCCGATTAAAAATTCGTTGTCAAGCCCAAATAGCGAAAAAATTAGCAGTGTTTTTAAATGCACAGAAGATTGCAGTTGACTCAAAAATAAAAAACCGCCCGTTGCTGCTGGGCGGTCAGGACGAATATCAAGACACAACCGGCGAATTGGTATCGTACTTCACTTTACAACCCGAAAATAAACGTATTTCCTATCCGTCTGATCAGTCTGCTTGTCTTTTGCCAATACAGTTAATTGATAAATCCCTTCAGGCACCTGATTCACATCAATCTGCAAATACGTGAAATCATTTTCTCGATTGCCTTCGTAGTTGGCTGTTACTGTACGGGTCAAATCGCCATCTTTTGATCGGTTGATCTTCAAGCCTTCGGCGGCGATGTGATGGACTTGACCACCACTCGTATAAACCTTCGTCTCGCCCCATATATCACTATCACCAAACAGACCATCTTGTGACCCCTCTGTCACCAAGCCTTCTGCGAGACTGGATTCTGCTTGTTCAACCCGCAGATCAATTGTCGTGGTACCCAAGGTGTCAATCACGTTTTGAGACGCGAACAATGTGGGCGATAGCGTATCTACCTCTGGCTTGCCAATGGTGTAGGAGATCTCATACTGCGTACTGCCAAAATCGTCGCGTTGGAGATCATACAGTTCCAGATAGATAAAGACCGGTTCAGACTGTGAAAATGTGCGAACAGGATTGGGTGTGATGTGCAGGTCGTCGCGGCTTTCTGGCAATGCTTTCTTCGTTTGAATATCGTTGCCGACGAGCAGATCGCTCAGATGAAAGGGCTCCTGGTCATACAAAAATTGTTCCTCATTGCGTGCAATACCAATTGCGCCGGATGTCTGATCCAATAATTCTACAGAAACATGATAGCTGCCTTGAGGTACAGACAATGTGCGGGAGATCAACAGGTGATCGTTGCGATGTCGTGCAGCAGCATTGGAGGCTGGCTTCTGCGGCGGCAATGCAAAGCTCACGGATTTGCGATATTTATACACCTCATTCCACTGCTGATCAAAGAAGAACACCCCATCCCAAAAACTCACCTTGCCCGTTTCGGAATTTTCTGTTAATCGGTCTTTGGGAATCATATAGCTGAGTTCGACCCGCATGCTGTCTCGTTCTTCAAAGGCGGCGATCTGATGGGGAAGAGTGTATTTTCGATTGAGGTAAGGATCGACAAAGCGTTGGGCTATTTTTCGGAAGATATGATGCGGGGCTTCTGTTAATATAGATATAGGTGGAACAAAGGAAGCCGGTGATATTCTCATCATAAAATACGGTCGTATCCTCTTAACATCATCCTCTGCTCTCTTCGTGATCGTAAAACCACTGGTTTCTACTGCAGGCACCGTGCTTGGGAGGTAGCCTACAGCACCGCCGCAAAAATGCCAGATATCATCCGTAGTGCCACAAAATTTGAACTGAAAGTTTTCGTAATACCAGAACTCCATCATTGCGGCATCCAGGACCTTTTCAGAATCCCATGTCCCTTTATAGGTTGTCACGCGACGTCTATATCTTCCAAATTTGATGTAGGTCTTCCCCATATCTGTCTGCCACCCCTCAACATCATCCAAAAATCGCCTGAACCGCAAATTTGCATAAGCCATGCGACCAAAATGTGCCATCTTTCTTTCATTAAAATCAGACAAATAGAGCGGGTCCTGGCGCTTCCAAAACATCTCGCGTTCTAATAATTCATCAATTGCCTGCGTCGTATCGCGGGATGCATGATCTTCTTCGGACACGAGCAGGTCAATTGATTCGAGCAACTCACGTTCTTCAACACTCATCAAGTCAAGGGCGCGTTGATAGTATTCATGTGAGTCATTGAATTCGCCAATTTGATAGGCGGCAAGCCCACAGAACAAGAGCGCATTTTTGTCATCTGGGTTGTGCGCGTACAAGTCTTGCATCAAGGCATGAAACGCATTCCAGTTCTCATCTTCAAAGTAGAGGATGCCCAGCAAATAATAGGATTGCTGATTAGTGGCATCCAATTGGATGCTTTTTCGCAGGACCTGGATTGCTTCTTGTTTGGATTCCTGGGCAAAGGTCTTGAAATCTTTTATCCTGGGCTTCATTGCCATTGTCTTGTAATGTGGTACCCTGGACCCCATGTCCATCTCTTTCAATGGCGCTCTTCTATCTTTCTGTGATAGGAAATCATACACCAAGAACATACCTATACTATTGAGGACAACCGTATTTTGCGGATGCTTTTTGGTCATGTCTTTGAATTGGTTCAAGGCGCGTGACCGAAAGTCTTGATGCCACAAAATCTTTCCGCGTGTCAACCGATACTCAACATTGGCAGGGTCAAGCGCGATTGCCTGCCGGATCATCTGCATTGCGTGCTGTCGCCCATTTACGCTGTGGTCCAACAGATGCAGTTTGGCCAATTCATTATATGTAGGTGCATAATCTCTATCTTTGGAAATAATCTCCTCGAAAGCTTTGATGCTTTCCTTTCGACTCACCTGACCGACTTGCTCCATTGCATTCTGAAACAGCGTGTCTATTGTGGTTTCGCCTCTGGTCAAGCCAGAACCCAAAAGACAAACCAACGCGATCAATCCGATATGAGTTGTAAATCGCATTGTTATTCCTTTACTCTACAATTCGGAAATAAACGTATTTCCTATCCGTCTGCTCAGTCCGCTTGTCCTTCGCCAATACCGTCAGTTGATAAATCCCTTCAGGTACCTGATTCACATCAATCTGCAAATACGTAAAATCATTTTCTCGATTGCCTTCGTAATCGGCTGTCACTGTGCGGGTCAAATCGCCATGTCGTGACCGCTTGATCTCCAAGCCCTCAGCAGGGATGTGATGGACTTGACCACCACTCGTATAAACCATCGTCTCACCCAACATAAGGCTATCGACAAATGCGCTAATGTCCTCCTCGCTATCCTCTGATCGATCTGTCTGCAACCCCTGAGCGGCTATATAATCTGTTTGTCCTCTCCGCAGATCAATCTCTGTTTTACCCATGGTCTCAATCAGACTTTGAGATGCGAACAAGGTCGGAGACAGGGTATCCACCTCTGGCTTGCCGATGGTGTAGGAAATCTCATACCGCGTGCTGCCAAAGTCGTCGCGTTGGAGATCATATAGTTCCAGATAGATAAACACTGGTTCAGATGGTGCAAATGTGCGAACTGGATTGGGGATGATGTGCAGATCGGCACGGTTTTCTATCAATGCATTGCGCGCTTGAATATCGCTGCCGACCAACAGATCACTCAGATGGAAGGTCTCCTGATCATACACGAAGGGTTTCTCGTCGCGTGCCACACCAATTAGACCAGATGTTTGATCCAACAATTCTACTGAAAAATGATAGCTGTCCTGGCGTACAGATACCGTGCGCGAGATCAACAGGTGATCGTTGCGATGTTGTGCAGCGGCGTTTTGTGCCGGCTTCGGCTGCAGCAAAGAGAGGGTCTTGGATTTGCGATGGTTATACATATCATTCCACTGCTGATCATAGAAGAAGACGCCGTCCCAAAAACTCACTTTACCCGTTTCAGGATTTTCTGTTAATCGGTCTTTGGGAATCATATAGCTGAGTTCGATCCGCATCCTGTTTTGTTCTTCAAAGGCAGCGATCTGATAGGGGAGGGTGTATTTTCTCTCTAAATACGGGTCAACAAAGCGTTGGGCTGTTTTTCGGAAGGTATGATGCGAGGCCTCTTCCAATGCAGGTGGTACATAAGAAGACGGTGCTCTTCGTGGCAAACCAGCGTTGGGGTTGATATTAAAGGCACTGGTTTCTACTTTAGGGACCAGACTTGCGCCGCCGACCACAGTTCCGCCGCAAAAATGCCAGATATCATCCGTGGTGCCACAAAATTTGAAATAAAAGTTTTCGTAATACCAGAGCTCCATCATTGCAGCATTCAAGACCTCTTTAGAATCCCAGGCCGCTTTATAGATTGTCAATCGACCTCTATATCTTCCAAATTTGATATAGGTCTTCCCCATATCCGTCTGCCAGCCTTCGACATTATCTGAAAATCGCCTGAACCGCAAATTTGCATAAGCCATTCGACCAAAGTGTGCCATCTTTCTTTCGTTAAAATCAGATAAATAGAGCGGGTCCTGACTCTTCCAAAACATCTCGCGTTCCAATAGCTCATCAATCGTCTGCGTCGTATCGCGGGATGCATGATCTTCTTGAGGCACGAGCAGGTCGATAGATTCGAGCAACTCGCGCTCTTCCACACTCATCAAGTCAAGAGCGCGTTGATAGTATTCATGCGATTCATTGAACTCGCCAATCTGATAGGCGGCAAGTCCACAGAACAACAGTGCATTTTTGTCATCTGGATATTGCGCGCGCAGGGCTTGCATCAGGGCATGGAACGCATCCCAGTATTTATCTTCAAAGTAAAGGATGCCCAACAAATAATAGGGTTGCTGATTGGTCCCATCCAATTGGATACTTTTTCGCAAGACCTGAATTGCTTCTTGTTTGGGTTCCTGGGCAAATATCTTGAAATCTATGGATTTTCTCGCTCCTGTGATTCTTGAATAATGTATAGTTCTTCTATCTTTCTGTGCCAAGAAATCATACACCCAGAACATACCCAGACCATTGAGAACATCCGTATTTTGCGGATGCTTTTCGATCACGTCTTTGAATTGGTTCAATGCGCGTGACCGAAAGCCTTGATGCCACAAAATCTTCCCGCGTGTCAGCCGATACTCAATATTGGCGGGATCAATTTCGATTGCCTGCTGGATCCTCCGCATTGCGCGCTGTCGGCCATTTACGCTGTAGTCCAACAGATGCAGTTTGGCCAATTCGTTGTATACAGGCGCATAATTTCTATCTTTGGAAATAATCTCCTCGAAAGCCACAATGCTTTCCGCACGGCTCACCTTGCCGTGCTCTACTGCCGCTTGAAACAGCGAGTCTATGGTTGTTTCGCCTTTGGACGAGCCAGTACCCAAAAAGCAAGCTAACGCGATCAATCCGATATGAGTTTTAAATCGCATTGTTATTTCCTTTAAAAGGGGGTGGTCTTTTTATCAACCTGAATGATATTTTGCGAAATAATTAGCACATAAATTTTCAAGAAAATAGCCGATTAAAAACCCACTGTCAAGTCTAAAATGCGAAATAATTAGTAGCGCGATATGTAACTTCGGGATCAGCTATCAGCGGTCAGTGGGTAGTGAGTAGCAGGACAACCACAACGTTAGTAATGGCAATCAAACCTCTGGATCGCGGCTCAAAAACATGCCGCGATGACGGCCTTTATGTACACATGCTTTGCTGACCGCTGATAGCTAAAAAAAACCGCCCGTTATTGCCGGGCGGTTGAATGCGTATTAGAAGCTCAATTTGAAGCCTGAGATTCAGTTGGTATCTAATAACTTCTTCACAGCCGCTTCTGTGCGTTCTCCGCGTAGATTCAGCGCGTTGATGACGCCGTTTTTATCTACCAGAAATACCGATGGGATTCCCCATACACCATAGGATTTTGAAATCGTCTGCGTTTTTTCTTTTTCAAATACCTGTACATAACTCAGATTTTCTTGTTTAACAAAATCTCGCAGTGCCTGCTCATCCCGATCCAAACTCACACCCACAACTTCCAAGCCCTGGTCTCGATACGTTTCGGCAATTCTTTTGATCATCGGAATTTCATCAATACACGGGCCACACCACGTTGCCCAAAAATCAATCAAAACGGCTTTTTCCCCGCGGTAATCTGCGAGTCGGAATGTTGAACCATCTAACTGTTTGGCCTCAAATTCAGGGGCGATATCTCCCACGCTCAAAGGCGGGCGTTCCTCCATATCCAATGACGCCATGTAACTCAATTCTTTTGTATCCGTCAGATCGATAGTATCGACTTTGCTCCATTGTTTTCCACCAGAACCGGGATGGTCCATTTTGTGAAGAGAAATGGCAATCCGTCCAGAAGGCATATCGCGCAATTCAAATCGTCCCTCTTTGTCTGTGTCAACCCCACTTAGTGAGACAAAATTCTCAGGATCATCTGCTAAAATACGGGTGCTTACATAAACTTCTGAAATAGGCTGTCCGTTGTGAGTCGCAATACCTGTAATTCGCGCGTCACCCAGGGGTATAAAGTTCAACGTTACATCGCGGTCTTCAATTACCAGCATTCGAGATTGAACAGGACGATGTACTGTCATCGTGTTCCCGTCTATTTCCGTTTCTTCGGGTACACTCATGGAAATGTAATATTCCCCTGGCTCCAGATCATTCAAACGATATGCCCCGTTAGCATCTGTATGGGCCGTTTTGGGATGAATAGGGCCACTTGATCTTTCAAATGAAAGGGCCCTGATTTTCAAGCCTTCTACGGAACCTTCATTTCGCGATACCACGCCTGAAACAGAATAAACACGCAGACGCCTCACCGGGATATCTATATCCATCACCGCATGACCCGCGTCGTCAATTTTGAGTTTTATTGTATTATCGGCAGGTACAATTTTTTGGCTCATGATTCCGATCTCGGGATGGGTTACCCAGATATGACCTTTGAACACATCTATATTCTCAAAAGTAAATAAACCCGACGCATCGGTATAGGTATTGTGGTGAAAGGGTAGGGGAGGTGGATTTGTATATGCGGAGGCTTGCGCACCAGGAATCGGGGACCGCCCCTGGGCAACGCGCGCCCCTGCGACGGGTTGGTCGGATTCATCGACAACGCGACCGTGCAGGGTTATTCCTTCTTTCAGGGCAATCGCTATCTGGTCTTTGGCTGTATTTTCAACTGTTAGCGCGGTTTGTGCATATCCTGCTGCTGCGACCTCAAAAGTCGCCCGTGGTCCCGCGACCTGCCAGCCTTCAAATTTCCCATTGGCATCTGTGGTGACGACCTGGGGAGATAATTGTCGGTCTCCTGAAGAAGCATCTGAAATCACTACGACAGCATTGGCAATCGGATTATCCGATGTGTCGAGTACGCGGCCAGAGATGCGGCGCGAGTTGAGCAAAAGGAGATCAATATTGTCGATTTCGCGCTCAGATCCGGCGTCAACAGTCACAGGATCCGCCGCATTTTTGGACGCAATCCGCACGCGATACGATCCGGGGGTGACTTCAACGCGATAGTAACCATTTTCATCCGTCACGGTCCCCGCATGCACCTCGCCATCGTCGTATTCAACCCATATTCCCATATTTGCTGCAGACTGGGCGTTGCGCTGATCAATGACCTTACCCGAAATCGTTGTCAGGCTATCAACAGGTGGCCTGTATGACGCGATACCGTACATATCTAAATAAAAAGAGCCATCTCCTTTTTCTATCAGACTCCGCACATAATCGCCGGGAATGCCGTGTCTGCGCGTCAATCGCAGCCACATTCCATCTTTATAACGCACCAATCCCCTGGCTTCTACCACTTTGTGGTCATCTGAGTGCGTGCCAAACCACAAATCGCCGTTTTCTGTTTGCCAGATATTTCGAGAAGCGCGAATGGGCAATCCTGCATGAGCATCCTGGTATGTCCATGTTGTGCCGTCAAAGCTGGAAATCCCTCCTCTGCACCGCGTTATGGTGCGTCCGCGATGCGATCCATGTACAGCCCAAAGTGTGCCTTTTCGATCATAAAATAGCTCATAGATCTTGCGACCCTCGTACACATGAGCACTGCGTATCTCCTCAACGGGAATATTATCGACGAGGTAAGATGTCCATTTTCCATCTTTGTAATGGCTCAATCCGCGAAGGGTTGCGATCCACATCCCGCCTTTGGGATCGGCTTCTACATCGTAAACCCGATTGTGAATCAATCCATCTTCCACGGTATAGTTGTGCCATGTTTCACCATCAAAGTGCAAAACTCCGTTTCCGCCCTGAACGCGATCAAAGCCACCGCGTGCTGTAATATCTTTATGGCTCGTGCGAATCCATATACCGCCATCTGTATCTTCGGCAAATTTTGATCCAATACCGTGTTCTCCCAAACCCGTTTTGTTGTCCCATATCCGCCATGTTTTGCCAATAAAGTTCGCGATAACCGGGCGTTCCTTATACAAGCTGGCAAACCATACCGAGCCATTGCGAGCCTGTAGAAAGGCACTGATGCTCACCAATGAACCACCCTCTGGCAATGTGAACTTTTGCCACGCATCCCCATCTTGTAAATAAAGCCCGTCGCTGCCGTGCCACCACCTGCGCCCATCGCGCATTTTCAGTGGAAGCGTATGGCGCGATACTTTACTGGTATCGGTTATCGCAATGCCGCCCTCAAAGGCAAATTGATCAACATTTATTTGCTCAGCACAGCCAATTATCATTGTCCCAGCAATAAACATCACTGCGATCATCAGTGCCGGTACGCGACTATTCTGATTGAACCGTGTGTTATTCATGATAAATCTCCTCTCTTGGCTTTTACGCAATTGCGCCTCCTCAAGTTCCATATAACATAGCCCGCACAGATTTATACGTCAACCAAAAGGCCTGATAGGATATGCGATTGCGTGGTTTAGAACTCCCCACATTGCAAGGCGGGTAAAAATTGGCTATATTTAAACAAGTTGCTTTCCCCTTCTTCCGCAACAAATTGGAGCAACACAATGGCTTATCTCCCCGGTGTTCTCGCTGCCGAACTTGTCGGCGGCAACCAGATGGCGCTCTACACGCGCGATAATTGTCACCTGCAACCCTTTTCCCCGTGGTTGCTCGTTGAGACACCCGAAGAGTCCGCTCGGTCTGGCTTTGTCGGGGTTTCGGATTGTGTGCGTCTCAAAGGCGGCGGCGAATTTCGCGCGAGGATACACTTTCACAACTGGTCTCATTTTCTCGCAGCACGCGACCGCCTCGCTCAGGATGGCATACCGCATTTTAATTTTAATAATCCCGTGCGGCAGCATCTGACACTTTCGGGACAAACCCTCTTTCGCGGCATGCGCTACGGCGACCTCCACCGATTGCAACTCGATATCGAGACCCTCACGCTTGATCCCTCGGCACCCGATGCACAAATCATTCTCATCTCAATTTCCGATTCGCGTGGCTTTGAAACTGTGCTGAGTGCTACGGATATGAGCGAGGCAGACTTGCTTCGCAACCTCAACAAGGTAATTGACGCGCGCAACCCCGATACGATTGAAGGCCATAATATATTTGAATTTGATTTGCCCTATCTCGTCGCTCGCGCCCAACACTATGGCATTTCCCTCAGGTGGGGGCGAGACGGGTCGGCATTGCGTGCGGGAAACGGGCAGCGCGTCTTCAAAGTTGGGGCACAAATCCCGGGCTTTCGCCCGGCTTATGTCCACGGGCGACACATTATCGATACCCTGCAACAAGTGCAGCGTTATGATACCGGGGGTAAGCTGGAGCGCTATGGCCTCAAGCAGGTCATCCACGCACTTGGTCTCGAGCGGGCAGGGCGCACGTTTGTCGATGGGGAAGATATTGCCCGCACATGGCGCACCAATCCGCAACGTCTCATTGACTACGCGCTCGACGATGTGCGCGATGTCAAAGCACTCAGCGAGGTGGTCGTTCCCACCGAATTTTATCAGACACAGATTTTGCCCTATGGCTTTCAAGACGCCGCACTCAGCGGGCCGGGAGAGAAAATCAACGCCCTCATGGTTGGGCTTTATCTGCGGCGCAATCTCGCCATTCCCAAACCGCGTCCCTCAAAGGGATTTAGCGGTGGCTATACGCGCCTCGTGGCTTCGGGTATTTTTAAGCGCGTGGTCAAAGCCGATGTTGAAAGTCTTTATCCATCGATTATGTTGACCCAACAGATCCGTCCGGTGACCGATACTGAAAATGCTTTTTTGCCCATGCTCGAACATCTCACACAACGACGTCTTGAGGCCAAAACAAATTTTCAAAGTGCCAGTGACGAAACCGACCGCGCATATTGGAATGGGTTGCAGAGTAGCTACAAAATTCTCATCAACTCTTTTTACGGATATCTCGCGTACGGCCGCGCGTGTTTTAACGACTACCACGCTGCGCAGAAGATCACCGAAATCGGCCAGCAAATCGCCCGCCAACTCGTCGCCTGTTTGCGCGATGCCGGTGGGGAAATTATAGAAGTGGATACGGATGGGGCTTATTTTGTCGCGCCACCGCATGTCAAAACAGAGACCGATGAAAAACAACTCATCGAGGAAATTTCGGCTACCTTGCCCCCAGGTATTCATCTCTCGCACGATGGTCGCTTCAAAGGGATGGTCAGTCTCAAAGCAAAAAATTATATTCTCGTCGATTACGATGGTAGTGTATCGCTTGTGGGCAGCAGCTTGCGAAGCCGACGCGATGAGCGCATCTTTCGCCAGTTTATTGCAGAGATTGCGCCCTTGCTCGTCGATGGCGATACAGACGCCGCTTCTCGCGCATATCTATCTCTTGGACGCAAGTTGCAAGACGGCGAGATTGATCCCGAAGATTTTTGCCGGTTTGAGCGCATTACAAAAAAAACCTTTTCCAACTCGAATCTGAGGCGGCTTGCCAGGGCTGCCGAAGGCTGTCGCATTGGCGAGCGTATCGCGGTTTACCAGTGCCAGGACGGCACCCTTTCTCGCGCGGAATTTTTTACCCACGACGAAGACCGGGGCTATTTGCTGCGCCGATTGCACGATATGGCCGAGCGTTTTCGCGTTCTATTTTCCGATAGCGAATTTCGCCGCCTGTTTCCCCTGTTCCAACCCGTCGCACGCGATCAACTCTGTCTGTTCTAAAAAAAAAGAGCAGGTTATTACCTGCTCTTCAATCCAAAAGTCATGTAGATAGATGCTCGTGTTTTCGTTATAACCCGCGTCCCAACTCAGCTAAGCCCGCCTCGGTCACGCGCCTATTGCGATCTGTTACGCGAACCCGTGTAACCGCCACATTGCTCGTATCGCCCACCCCTTGTATCAAGTCCGCCACGCGCAGTTCAAAAATGTAATCCGCCGGTGCGGATACCGAAAACTCGGGTGATGGGCCACTGCTATTTTGCAATCCCACGCGCGGTCCTGCCGTCTGTTTCCAAAAATACATCAGTGCATCTTGATCTGGATCCGAACTACCAGTGCCATCTAAAACCACGCGCAGCTCATCGAGAAAATCCAATTCCCGATCTGGACCGACAACAGCAATGGGAGGGGCTTGTGTGACGGCAATACGCATCCCTGAGGTCACCAGTGTCTCAGATTGGCCGTCACCCAATTCTAAAAACAACTCATAAACGCCGGGTTCTATGGGTGCTTTCCACACGACCGTCACCGAATCTTGAAACAGATCAATCAGCGTATCAGCACGGCTGGCCGCAAATTCGCCTCCGGTCGCAATCCAACGAAAATCCAACTCGTCATTATCTGGATCATCCGTCACGATGGTAATTTGCACTTCCTGCCCGCGTCCCACCGATGGGTCAGGCCCGCGATCTGTATGCAAATCCAGTAATTTGGGACCTTGCTGACGGTCGAGCAAGCTACAGCCACCAAGGCAGGACATACAGACACAGGTAAAAAATAATAGGTGTGTTAGTTTTTGCATGACAAGACCATATGCCAGGGATTCATTCTGTCAATATAATATCCAACAATTAAATAAGATATCTGTTCCAGAATTTTATAAGAGGGGAGATATGAGATATTCCCTAACCCCTATTTATTTTTCTTTTCGACATACTTGCCATACGGCTGCGCTGAGGGTCAGAGCCGCGAATGCTACACTTATTATAACACAAAACCACAAATGGGTATCTGCGCCGGATGTTGTGAGATAAAGAGATTGGCGCAAACCATCCATACCATAAGTCAATGGATTTATTGCCATCAAGTATGCCAGCCAGCGCGACGCGCCTTCTGCGGGAAAAAACGCACCGGAGAGCACCCATAGGGGGAATAGAAACAAATTCATCACCGCGTGAAATCCCGCAGTAGATGAAGCCTGCCAGGCTATCGCAAAGCCCAAAGCTGTGAGGCCAACCCCCAGTATAGCTAAAAAAATGAGGGTCATGCCCAGAGACGCGATGCTGATTGGGATATCTAAAAATGCCAAAAATACCAAAAATACCAGGCTTTCCAAAAAGGCCAGGGTTCCCCCGCCGAGAACTTTTCCCAGCACCAATCCGATCCTCGATACGGGTGCGACCAGCACCGATTGCATAAATCCTTCCCGCCGGTCTTCAATTACCGAAATGGTCGAAAAGATCGCTGTAAATAACAAAATCAGCAACAATATTCCCGGATAAATATATTCCAGATATCCACTGGAAATCCCCAGGGGCGCGAAAGACTTTTCAAAACCAGCTCCCAATAGCAACCAGAACACCAGAGGCTGGCCTATTGCACCGAATAATCGATTGCGGTCTCGGGCAAAGCGCACCAACTCGCGCCGCCAGAGCGACACTACAGGCAACCAGAAAGCCATTCGCACTACTGATCCTCCACGTGAAATCCGTGTCCTGTTCGCTGCACAAAAACATCCTCAAGTGTGGGCACGCTCAAGGTCATAGCCTGAACATTCTCTCGCAGAAGAGGATACAATTGTGCCAACAGTCGCTGCCCTTCATCGCAGGCAATACGCACCTGTCCGTCAATTATCTGGACATCGCGTCCCACAACTTTTTCGATTTGCAATTGCAGGCTTTTGGGGTCGCGTGTCTCAAGGGTAATCACTTCGCACCCTACTGTACGCTTTAATGCCTCGGGCGTGCCTTCGGCTATTAGCCGTCCGCGATCTAAAATGCCAATGCGATCACAGCGCTCGGCCTCTTCTATAAAATGGGTCGTCAGTACGAGTGTCGTGCCATAGGTCCGCCGCAAAATATCCAGATCGTCCCAAAACCCTCGCCGCGCGCCGGGATCAAGCCCAGTGCAGGGTTCATCAAAAATCAATATTTTGGGGCGGTGCAATAAACTCTTGCACAGTTCAACGCGCCGCTGTAATCCGCCAGATAGTATTTCTACCCGATCTTTTGCGCGATCTGTGAGGGCCATCATGTCCAGTACTTCTTCGATGCGCTGGGAGAGCGGGCGGCCTTTCAGACCGTAGAGATGGCCTTGATGGCGCAAATTTTCCAATACGGTCAAACGCACATCTAAGCTGGGATGCTGAAAAACCACCCCGATATGTGCGCGCACAGCATTGGCAGCGGCGTTTTTGCCCAGCAGGTAGATCGTGCCGTGATCGGGAGGCAGCATTGTACACAACATGCGAAATAGGGTGGTCTTTCCCCCTCCATTGGGGCCTAAAAGACCGTACATTTCCCCGGGCATTATCTGTAATGTGATGCCGTCTAAGGCCACGCGCTCGTCAAATTTGTGACTCACATTTTCGACAGCTATTGCTGCTTGCACTTGACTTCTCCCGCACATACAAAGAAAGGTGATAGGTCAGCCTATCACCTCCTGTATCTTCCAAATCGGATGCACACTTGTCTCACGCAATTTTGTCTAACATCATTACTGTCCACAACACGGGCAGATATATGAGCGTTGCCCGCATCAGACGGCGTGCTAACACATCGGTGCGCGATCGTGCGAAGGTCAAACTGGCGTACAACAGACCCAGGCCGAGCAATACGGCAACGCCAAAATACGCCACACCAGCCATACCCAATAGTGCCGGCATCAGGCTGCACGACAACAAAACCAGGGTATAAAGTACCACTTGATGGGCGGTTCTATGGCCTTGCGGGTCTTCTATGGGGAGCATGCGAAACCCGCCCCGTGCGTAATCTTCTCGATAAAGCCAGGCAATGGATAAAAAATGGGGGAATTGCCACAAAAACAAAATGCCAAACAGGGCCAGTGCTTCGCCACTCAAAACGCCAGTTGCTGCGGTCCATCCACCCACTGGCGGCAGTGCGCCTGCGATGGCACCAATAGTTGTATTGTGCGGTGTTTTGGGCTTTAAGGGTGTATAGAGAAGCAAATATACCACCACAGTTAATGCGCCCACGAGCGCAGTCAAACCGTTGACCAGCACCCCCAGATAGACAATGCCCATACCACTTAAAATTAGCCCGAACCAACAGGCCAATTCTGGCGCAATGCGTCCCGCGGGTAGCGGTCGGTCAGCCGTGCGTCCCATTCTCGCATCGCGCTCGCGTTCCATAAACTGGTTCAAAACACCTGTGCCAGATGTGGTCAAAAAAGTTGCGAATAGCACATGGAAGATGTGAATCGGATCGGGACTATATCCCATGCCCAGCACATACCCCACAGAAGTGCTAAACACGACCATCAACCCAATTCGAAATTTAATTAAAACAAATAAGTCATTCACAAATGTTTTTGTATGTACCAGTTCGGCGTTCATAAAAGTATATTCTGAAAAAAGAGGTTGATCAAAAGCACCACTTATTTTTAGAAGTCATAACAATACCAGCTTTTGAGCTATGAGTCAAGTGTGATTACTCCCAACGCTAAAACAGTTGGGCTTCTTGGCGGTCAAACCGCCTGACTTTGTAATCCCAAAGTCAATATGTTTATCGCAGCATTGAGGTCTCTGTCTGCTGTATAGCCACACTTCTTGCAATGATGCACACGATCAGAGAGTTCCTTCTTCTCGCGGTGTCCACATGCAGAACAATCTTGTGAGGTGTATTCAGGATCAACGGCCTTGAATCCAATACCAGCTTCTTCCGCTTTGTATGAGAGACAATGCCGAAACAGGGACCACGCTGCATCTGAGATGCTTTTTGATAAACGACGATTCTTTTGCATCTCTTTAGGTTTTAACTTTTCTACGACGACAAAGCCGTATTTATTTATTATCTTTCGAGACTCTTGATGCACAAAATTATGTCGTCTATTCCGGATACGCTCGTGCACTCTGGCAACAACCTTACGCGCTTTCTCCCGTTTCTTTGGCGACACTTTTTTCATTTTATCCCACTTGCGCTGTGCTTTGGCAAGCACCTTTTCCTCTTTACGAAAAAAGCGAGGATTGGCTATCTTCTCTCTGTCAGAAAACATAGCAAAATTATCAAGTCCCACGTCAATGCCAACAGCGGGGCCAGCGTCTGTTTTTTCAGGCGCGTCGCCTATGTCACAAGAGATAGTAGCGAACCACTTGCCTGTGGCTGTGCGACTGAGACTGCAAGACTTGGGCATACCCTCAAGGGGTCGGTGCTGCACAATCCGAATACAGCCTATCTTACCCAATCGCAAGCCCTTATCTTCCAATCGGCAGCCATTGGAAAACTGAGGATAGGTGATCGAATCATAGCGATTCTGACCCTTGTATCTGGGAAAGCCAGCTTTCTCACCCGTCCTTGCCCGCGCTTTGACACGACGAAAGAACGCCTTGAATGCAAGATCAACCCGTACCGCGACCTGTTGCAACACCTGACTATACACTTGCGTAAATTCAGGTCGTTGTTTCTTCATCAATGGAATGGTTTTTATCTGGTCATAGCAGGATAAAGACTGATGCTTTTGCTGCCACGCTTGTATTCTTGCACAGACAAGTTGGTTATACAGCAAGCGACATTCTTCAATGTGCGCCAGCAGGATTTTCTCCTGTTTCTTCGTCGGGCGCAATCTGTATTTGAAGGACTTAAGCATAAGTAAAATATACACTTATGCACATATTTTGTCAACCCATTTTTCGTGGAATGAGCGGACGAATCACAATGACTCACCGCCCACAATCCCTTGATGATTGTGCCCCAACGCTCTTTCACCACCCCATAAGCATGTCCCTGCGAAAGCAGGGATTCGATGGGGTTTACGGGCTATCTGATAAGAAAAAAAAGAATCGACGAATCGACGAATCAACGAATGGATGCTCGTAGTGGTTTTGGGTGGTGGGGTGGGATGAACTGCTGGCGCAGTTGCCTGCCTGTGCCCATGGCAGACAGGTACATCACCTCTTGCCCAAATGCAGTGCGTAAAATGTTGGCTTTTTTTTAGAAACTGTTTTAAAATACCCGGTGTGTTCACGAGCGGAGGAAGATATGCAACGTCTAACATTGATTGTCCAGGAAGAGAGCGGGATCGAACGCCGCGCGTGGCCTGTGACCCGGGGTGTGCCCCTGCCACAAGGGGCTGTAGCCGAATGCGCCGATTTGTGGTTGGAGGATGCTCGGGGACGGGCTGTAACCCTGCAAAGTCGTCCACTGAGCCATTGGCCCGACGGCAGTATCAAGTGGGTCCTGGTCGATTTTCAAGCCGACGTGGTCGGATCGGCGGTTTACCACTTGTGTTATGCCGGCGAAGCCCCTCGCGCTGCTCCGGCAAATCGACTGCAAATAAGCGAGAGCGACAAGCGCATTGTCGTGTGTACCGGCCCCCTGCGCTTTGCCGTGAGTCGGCGGCGCTATGGCTTGGTACACGCGGTATCATTGGGGCGGCAGGAGGCCGATGGCTTTGTCGAAGAAGTCGCTGTGAGTTCGCAAGGCGGCGACAGTTGGGCCGATATTTGCGAGGCTTTTGAAATCGGGGAGACCCAGCGGCGGATCTACGGCATGGGCGGGATATGCCGGGCATCGCTGGGGGAAAGCGCGTACCGAGTCCAGGTGGAAGAATCCGGGCCTCTGCGGGCGGTGATCCGCTGCGAAGGTGCCCTGGAATCAGAGGCGCCCATGCACCACTACGTCGGCTACCAACCCTTTCGTCTCGTGACGCGGATATACGCCTTTGCCGGCCACGCCTTTTTGCGAGTCCTGCACACCGTAGTGGTAGCCTGCGATCCAAATCAGACCGAATTGCGGGAACTGGCCGTGCGGATCCCCGTGGCGTGGGGGGGAAAACGGCGCTACCGGCTGGGTGGGAATCGATGGATGGAAGGCGTTCTGGATCAGGACGAAGGCCTGCTTTTGGCCCAGCGTCAGGATCGCCACTTCCGCCTGGAGCGTCGGCGCGGCGGACGCTCAGAGAGGATGGCAGAAGGTGAACGGGCCGGTGGGTGGGCCGTGTTGGAGGGCGAGGAAGCCGGGGTCGGGGTGGCGTTGCGCTATATGGCCGAGGAATACCCCAAAGCCATAGGCGTGGATCGAGGGGGAATCGATGTGTTTTTGTGGAAAGATCCGGACGGCGGGCGACTGCATTTCAGGCGCTATGCCGAGGAAGTGGCCTGGCACGAGGGAGAAGGCGTGTACAGCGATGGCCTGGGCACGGCCAAAACCTCGGAATTTTTCATCGATTACTTCCAACGCAATACCAGCGAAGAAGCCCCCCAACGGCTGACGGCTTTGCTCGATTGGCCACACGTCGCGGTTGATCCCGGCTGGATGGCCCACTGCCAGGTCACTGGCGGCTTTGCGGTCCGCGCGGTAGATGCCTTCCCGCACTCCGAGCGCATGCTCGACGGCTTCCTCGAGTGGATGGCGCGCAGCATTGAAGTCAACCGCTGGTACGGCTTTTTTGACTGGGGCGATGTGCTCGTGGCATGGGAGGAATCGACCGGCGACTGGCGCTTCCGGGGCCGGTGGGGCTGGTGCAACAGCGAGTGGGACCCGCGCCACGGGGTGTGGATCCAGTATTTGCGCAGCGGGGCAGGGCGTTGGTTCCGTCTCGGTGAGGCCATGACTCGGCACTCGATGGATGTGGACACCTGCCACTACCACCCGCTCAGGCCGTATCGGGTCGGCGGCTGTTTCCGACACAGCATCGACCACTTTGGAGACGAGCCTTGCGCTTCGCACACCTTTATCGACAACTGGATCGACTATTACTACTTGACGGGCGACCACCGGACATTGGAGGTGCTCGGGGAAGCCGGCGAATTTTTCCTGCGCTATCGCTGGAGCGAAGATCCCCGTTTCTCCTTTAGTTTGCGCAGCATTGCCAACACCTTGCGCGGCCTGCTGTACTTGTGGGAACTAACGGGCAAAGCGCGTTTCAAACAGCGCGCCGAAGAAATTTTTCAGGTCATCGCCCGAGGTCAGAACGACGACGGCAGTTGGCACAAGCGCTTTCAGGTTTCTACTCCTGATCGGCTGCCCGACCAGGCGCCCTACGGCATGGCTACCGAAGGCACGACCCTGGCCGTGGAAATGGGCACCGCAACACCTTTTACCCCGGCTGAGCACAAGGCCCTGGGCGGGGCTTCTGCCGCGGGCAAACACGTGCTGTCCTACGCCGACCAAAAGGGCTACCAGACCCACTATTTAATGATCGGCCTCGAATTGCTGCACCGACTGACCGGCCGAACCGATGTGGCCAAATGCTATCTGCGGGCCGTGGATTGGTTTTGCGGTGGGCCTGGAGTTTTCGATCCCGAAATGGCATGGAAGCAGCACTACGGCGGGGTGCTGTGCCGCCACCTGAGCTATGCGTACAAGCTGACAGGCGAGCGGGGCTATTTGGAGGTGGGCCAGCAATTGCTGCGCCGCTTGGCCGAATCGCAGGATTGGAGCGACGATCCCAAAAGGCGCGGCGCAGTAGGAATGAGCCCCATGTACTTGAGCCTGCTGTTTTTCGGCGTGCCCCACTTGTTGGGTGCCCTGCAAGACGCGGGGATGGATGAGTGGCTATAGGGCGCATCGGTACGGGCATTCTTTAGAAATTGTGCACATTATTGAAATGGTGAAGCCCAGTGCCAGTGCCAGCCATAATACTGCTGTAATTCGCCGCGGACTGACGACCTTATCAACTGCTTTTACCGCTTGCGTAAACGGCGGCATCAAAAATCCCTTGCCAATATCGGGCCACTGATTAAACACATGCATAAACCCGAGCACTACCACACCGGAAAGCCCAACCATACCCGAACCAAATGCCTGCACCACAGCATCGTGAGGCTGAATGCGATAATACACATTGATCATAGGTAATTAGATTTTCACACTGAACGACGGAATCGAGGCGAAGTCCCGTCTGTTGACCTTCATCCGTCGAAATATCGACAAAATACTGCGTGGTAGCTCCAACTTTCCGATGACGACTACTGGTGATGAGCGCGAGAATCGTGTCATCAAGCCGCTGGTTCCATACGTTTGATTGCACAACAAGTGCCGGACGCACCTTGCGACCAGTTTGATCACTGTAAGGAAAATCCACAATGACAACTTCACCTCGTCGGACCTTCATGTTCTCTCCGTGGATCGAGTTCATTGTAGATATCCATTTCCTCCTCGTCCCATCCGGCACGCAGTCCCGCTCTGATGAGCAGGTTTTGCATTTCATCCTCTCTTAGTGGCGTATCATCGTAGAGTTGCATCCGGTCGAATATCTCTGCTGGCAACACAATATATTCTACGTGCGTTTTTGGATCGGTCAGGCGCACTGGATGCCCTTTAGAAGCGCGAACTATCTGTTGAATTTCTTTAGGGATTGCAGTCATAATTCTTCCTCCAAAATATGTGGGTTACAGTAGATAAGATCAAAATCCCAACGCTTCTTTCCGCTTTCTACTCTTAAAATACTCGTCCCAACCTTGAAATTCATACAAAACTTCTATAATTGCCTCATCTATCCTATCCGGACGGACAACTACACCGACAGCAGATAATTGCCACTTATTGTCTGGCGTCTAATTCCCGATACAGCTTATTCTTTGCCGATGCTGGATTTACATGGGCGTACGCTTCCAATTCCGTCTCCATTCCGCGATCATCTGCCTGCGCCCGAAGTAGCGATGGCATTGCGACAGTCGCTACGGCAGTTTGTTTGATAAATTCGCGTCGGTTCATGATTATCTCCATCTGCGTTCATCTGTGTCCATCTGTGGTTGCTCTTGACTTTTCCGAACTCGAATGGCAAATGCTTCTTGTGGATTTTTTACTGTGATCAGATGAATGTCTTCATCGGTAAAATTCGCTTTTTGCATTAGGGGGATAAATTGGTCAAAAATGGCATTATAAGGCTTAAAGGGACGATCGCCATATCCAAACGAATTGCCATCGTGAGAAAGCAAAACCCGGGCCAAAACGCCAAATCTTCTCATGTGGCGCAGCACATCGAGATGGTGATTGAGCGTTTTATCGCCGATACCATCCAGTCCAATCCATGCACCTGCCTGCGCAATGGGGGTCAAGTCGGCGTGATCTTCGACTCGTTGTGCGTGTGCCCAGGTCCATGCTTCTGGATGTACGCCCATTTGTTCGAGCATCGCAACTTGTTCAACAGCGGCATCTGTGCTGCCACTTGTGTGCGAGACAATTGTTAGACCCGTTTTGAGATGGGTTTTGCCCGCCGCCAAAATGAGTTTTTTGTCTATGTCAGATGGCATGCCGGGGTCAACGCCAATTTTGATAAATCCCGGACGAATATCTGTTCCATCAATCCCGTTTTCCCATTCATCAATCCAGCGTTGGGCAATTTGATCAGCCGTTTCTTCAAAGGCGTGCGCTGGCACATAGCGATCGTGCGCTGCGCCAAAATACCCGGTATTGGTCAGAATTTGCATCCCGGTTTCTTGCGAAATGCGCCGAAGCAAATCCACGCGCCGCCCAAAATAAGCCCCCGTGCATTCACAAAGCGTTTGCACGCCAAATACTTTTAACATTTTGAGATAGGGGATAACCGTGGCGAATAATTTGTCTTCGTCGTATTGCGCCACTTTGGCTGGCTGCCCACCAAAAATAGACATGATGTGTTCGTGGGGGAGGGTGAACCCCATTAGCTCTGGGGCTATTGGTCTCGTTACAGTCATCACCTGGGCTTCTGACGCAAAAGCCGATGGTGCAATTGCCAACGCGCCAGCAGTAGCGAGACTTTGTTGTATAAATGTTCTTCGAGTAATCATTATACTTTAGAAATTGTGTACATTATGCCCTTGCAGAGGGAACCAGATACAATCTATGACAAATACCAACCCGGTACTGAACGCTTGCGCTGCCAGGAGGCCGATGAAAAACGGTTTTCCCTTTTCGTACACCTGCACGCCACCCATTTTCATCACAACAACTTTAATTGACCACACAATAAACACCGAAAATACCGTTTTACTCACGCCGTAATTTCCCTGCATGGCCAGGCCAATTGGGTGTAGCGGCCAGGAGGGGATCCAGTAGCGAATCACGGTCAAAATTGCCATCACACCGGCGCCAACTCCCGCCCACATCACGCGGCCATCACCCCCGAGACCCAGGGGGTTGTGGATCGCGTTCATCGCAAAATCAAATGCCCGAGGGCCAACGTGTTTGAGGCCCATATTTCCCAGATTATAAGCCCCGTATTCATAACTCAAGTAAAGTGTGTTGACAATGGAAATCACAAAGCCCACGGCGAGCGACGCCCAGATCACCCCTGTAATTCGCCGGGGTGTTACGGTCTTATCCACTGCCTTCACCGCCTGCGAAAACGACGGCATTAAGAAGCCTTTGCCGATGTCGGGAAAAAAATTGAATACCCGCATAAATGCCAGCGCGGTGATGCTCGAAACCCCCATGATTGACGCCGAACCAAATGCCTGCACGACGGCGTCATTTGGCTCCAACCGATAATAGGCATAGACCAGGCCCAACTCGGAAACAGCGCGTGCCAGCCCCAAAAACAACAACATCGCCAGAACCAAAAACACTATCGCAACCCACAATGCCATGCCGGTTGCGACCAGCCAGCACGTTGCAAACACGAGCGAGAGCACAAGGCCAAATACAGCCGTGCGATATGACAACAACTCTCCGCGATCATCTACCTCACAACTCGGGTCCCAGGCTTTGCGCCATACTGCCTTCAAATGTGCACGCGCCATCCACAAGCCCCACACCGCGAGAAAAATGAGTGCCCCCATGCTCTGCCAGTTTAATAGCTCATTTTCCCAGTGCAGACTGGATGACCCCAGGGGATATCCAAAAATATTCGAGGCATAGATCTGAAATGCTGTCAAGACGATAAAAAACCACACGCTGAACAACACATCTAACCGCGCAAAATAACCAAAACCTATGGCGTAAAAACTGAGGCGAAATGGCAATGCTGGAAAATCGGGAAAAGCCCGCCAGTTCATCCCTTCAATAGAGATATGCGGAAAAGCAGGCGAAAAATAAGATCCGATATTCCACAGCTTTAACGCCATCACAAGGCCAAACGCAATCCAGAACAATGGGGATCGAAGCGTTTTTTCCAGCGTTCCACCTGGCTCGGTCTCGGTCAGCAGGCTCCCGACTTCTACAAGCGGATATGCCAACCGCTCGTAATCTACCCATTGCTTTCGCAAAATCACCACTACGCTGAACACGGCAAACCCCATTGCGCCCAAAAAACACATCCACCAGAATATCGGTGCAACCCATACGCGCCATGGGACTATTCCCTTTCCGCCCTCGTAAAACCGCGCCATCTCTCCGCCCGCATTGGTCGGCACCAGCCAGTGCGGGATATGTGCGAGTAAGTACGCTGTCCAGCCATTTTCCGTCGAGGCGAAATAATAAGGCGCGGCTACCACGCCGACCAGATGCCCGCTGATCCCGTCGTAAGACACCGAGATGCCGACCAGCCCAGACGCCATGACCACCAGCAATTCCGACCGCGTCAATGCCCAGGCCGACCGCCGATGATTTGCCAGCAAGTTGCATATACACAAAATTAAAAAGGGATAGTAGAGTGCCACTGGAAAATGGCTGCGGCTGATATTGGATCCCGATGTGTAATACGGCATCCATTCATTCCACAGCACACTGACCAGGATCATGGCGACCGACGCAACAGCGGTTCGATACGTGCGTAAACCCCTGCCGATCGGCTTTGGTGTCTGTATGTTTTGTGCTGATTCTGCCATGGTAGGGGCCAGCGGTTAGCCTATGTTCACACTTCACGTAAAAAAGGGAGCCGGTCAAAAACAGGCTCCCTTTTCAAAATAACGGGGATACACGGTAGGCTAAAAGCCCGCCTGAAGCGTCAAGCGATTGACATTGTCAAATACGCCAAAATCGGTGTACGCATAATCCACGCGCAAATCCACGCTGCCCAGGTCGCGGCCAAAGCCGACGCCCAGAGAGATACCCTGTTCATCGGTTGGCGTTATATATCCGGCGCGCAAAGACAGGGTTTTCATAATCGTATAATCCACCCCGATCTTGACTTGTTCGGAAAAGTCACGCGGACGCTCGGTATCCAGCGATAGGATCACGGAATGGGCATCCTTATCCATATCCGTGAAATCGATCAGATCCATCGCCAATCCTATGCGGAATGTCAGCGGCAATTCAAAGCTCTCTTCGCTGTACTTGTTCTCCTGAGAGAAGTTTCGCGTGTTCAGCGCCAATGTCAGGCTCTTAAAGCCCGTCCAGTAGAGCACGCCAAAATCGACAATGGTCGAGCGTTCGTCAAAAGTTTTATTTACAGGCGATGCGCCTTCAAGACCCACGGGAACATCACCGAACGATTGCTTGGCAATGCGTATATTGCCGCCCACTGAAAAGCGGTCGGTAATTGCGCGGGCATAACCGAATCCAATTGCCCAGGCGGATGGGCTATACGTGCCCACGTCGAGGAATCCCTTTTCGTTGTCCGCGCGAATGGTACGTTCAAAATCGCCGTAATCGACGGAAATCATTGACAACCCGAAAACGCCCCAATCCGTATTCAATGCGACACTACCCATATTGTAGGTCACATCTGCGATCCACTTAATTTGTCCGGCAGAGAGTTGAAACTTGCGAGTGGCATACGCCATTGATGCGGGGTTGTAAAACATCGCCGATGAACCCACCCTCAATGTGAGTTGAATCCCATCAGGGGTATAGATCAGGTAGTTGATATGCATTTGTAGGAGGTCTTTCCGTTCCTCTGGTGTAGCTTCATTAAATAATTCTTCAAAGGTCGTAAGTTTTTGCTCCCACTGAGCAACACTTACGGCCTTTTGTTTTACCTCTGCGAAATCAAAGGGGGATCCGCGTTTGGGCTTCGTCGTTTGGGCTTGTGTAAACTGATCAAAGAGTGTATGTATCAGTTCGACATAGTCGGTGAATGTTGGTTTTGCCATTGGTCGCCTCCTTGTGAAGTTTGGTTGCTTCTACAAGTGGCGACTTTTACCGACTATGTCAATTATCTTTTATACACACCCCTCAATTATAATAGTTATCAATTATCAGTTATTATTTATTAGTCAGCCGTATTTGCGACTACAATATTTTAGACAAACGATGGCCTACTTCGGTCCGTTGAAAATTGTAATAAATTGTTATAGTTTGTACACTTAAAAAGACTGGCATTTTTCTACACGCGATAAAATACGTCCCCATTTGGTCTGGGGCGATGGAGTGGACACTCAGCGGGACAAGATCTGGTACAGGGATACTGATCTTCTAATGCCCCCCAAACATGAGCTAATGTACGGTCGAGGGTGGTGTAAAATCGGTCTCGACCAATTTCTTCGAGTACGCCCGCGCGGTTGAGTGCGTCCATGACCTGTTTTTTTGTACTTGTAAATAGTACCTCAATACCGGCCTCGTGGAGCCGCTGCACCACGCCGACCAGCATTTCTTTTCCCGTAGCATCAATTTCATTCACGCCTTCGGCATCTACAATCACATAGCGCAATTTTGGATCGCGAATCCGTTCCAATACGGCGTCTTCAAAAGCACCTGCGCTGCCGAAATACAATGAGCCATCAAATCGGATAGTGGCAATTGCATCGCACAATTCCAGATCGTGTTCTACTGCATCTCGAAACGCGCCATCGGGATGGCGGGCGAGGAAGGCCACGCGCGGTTTCATTGTGCGATAGAGATAGAGGGCGATTGATAAGGTCGCACCGATTAGGATGCCTTGATCGAGGTGTGGCGCGAAGATGAGGGTGAGTGCAAATGACGATATGGCGACAATGCCGTCGTGTTTGTGTACTTTCCACGCACTCGCGATGGGTTTGAAGTGAATCAGTGCGGCGACAGAAACCATGACAATTGCCGCTAAGGTGGATAGGGGCATGTGGTATAAGAGTTGGGTAAAGAAAAGCAGGAGCAGGATCACGACCAGCCCGGCAATGATAGACGCAAAGCCGGTTTGTCCGCCAGCGCGCAATGTGACGGTTGAACGGACAAAAGAGCCGGAGACGGGAAAACTTTGAAAAAAACTGCCGGCAATATTGCTCAAGCCCTGTGCGAGCAATTCCTGGTTGGCGTCAATGCGTTGACGTGTCTGCGTGGCAATGGCTTTGGCTATTGAAATGGTTTCCAGATATCCAATGAGTGCGATGGTTATGGTGGCACTAAGGATGTGTGGCACGATGCCCCAATCAACTATTGGCAGTGCAAATGCGGGAATGCCCTCGGGGATGTTGCCCACGACTTGTCCGCCGTAATTTTGTTCAAATCCGATGAGCCACGAAACGCCTGTTGTCAAGATGGCGACAATCAGCACATTTGGAATCTGTGGGTTGATGCGGCGCAAAATAAATAACAATGCGATAGCCGAGAGACCCATGACCAGGGTGGGGGTGTGAAAGCCCGCTGAAATCACGTCCCACATGCGGATCATGCGCTCGTAATGTGCCCCGCCGCGTTCTACGGTGACGCCGAATAATTTGTCGATTTGCGATGTGCCGATGATGATGGCCGCGGCATTGGTAAAACCGAGTACCACGGGGTGGGAGAGAAAGTTCACCAATACGCCCAGGCGCAATACGCCCAGCCCAAATTGCAACAGGCCGACCAGGAGAGCCAGCAGAATGGCATAGGCGATATACGTCTGTTCGTCAACCGCCAGTTGCCCCAGTTCAGAGGCGACCATCAAGGCGACGAGTGCGACCGGGCCTGTGGAGAGTTGGCGAGAAGATCCGAAGAGGGCGCTGACGATGATGGGGACAAATGATGCGTAGAAGCCGTAATAGGGTGGCATCTCGGCCAGTTGGGCATTGGCCATGGCCTGTGGGATTAAGACCAGTGATAGGGTGATACCCGCGATGATATCGGCACGGAGGATGTGCCGATCCTTGAGTTCTCCAATCCAGTTGAGAAAAGGCAGATAGCGATGAAGTAATGAGTTTGGCATGCGTATTCCATCTGTATGGTTGTTTGTCTGGATATTTAATCTGCTCAACGCGAGGGGAAAGTGCAAGGAGAAACTCTCCATCGCGTTCAAAAGTGCTATACATCACCCCAATTTGTTTGTATTATGTTTTTCATTAGTCGCGTGCCGTGTTTCACAAGAGAGTATAAATACAGGGAGGGCCTATGTCTTTCAGACTTTGTCTGTTCGCCTTGCTGATGGGACTATTTGTGTCCAGTTCTGCGTTTGCACAGGAAGCCTTGTCCAGCGAGTCGCCTGGCGTGATCCAGATGGTTATTAACGCATTGAATGATTACGTGGGCGGTGCCGCCAATTTCCTGTTTTCGATTTTTTTCTTTGATTTTGGTACGCGCTTGCCATTGATCATTGTCGTGTTGGTCGGCGGTGGTGTCTATTACTCTTTTTGTTTTGGTTGGCTTACGCTGCGCGGATTCAGGCATTCGCTTAACGTGATTCGCGGGCGGTATGATCACCCCGATCACCCCGGTGAGATTTCGCATTTTAAGGCACTGACCAGTGCGTTGTCTGCAACAGTGGGATTGGGAAATATTGCGGGGGTTGCTATTGCTGTGAGTGCCGGTGGTCCCGGTGCTGTTTTCTGGATGATCGTCACGGCATTTTTTGGCATGGCTTCAAAGCTGGCGTCTTGTACGCTGGCCATTATGCACAGAAAAATCCATCCCGATGGCCGCGTGTCGGGTGGCCCGATGTATTATTTGGAACACGGTCTGGCAGGAATAGGTCTCAGGCCATTGGGGCGTCCATTTGCCATCCTTTTTGCCCTGTTGACAATTGGTGGTTCTCTGGGTGGCGGCAATATGTTTCAGGCAAATCAGACGGTTGAAATTCTCGGTACTGTGTCCGAAGGATTTAAGGCATATAACTGGGTTATCGGGCTTTTAATGGCATCGATGGTCGCTGTTGTCATTATTGGTGGCATTAAGCGCATTGGCAATGTGACATCGCGCGTTGTGCCCATTATGTGTGGACTATATGTTCTGACCGCAATTCTAATTATTCTGACGAATATTACAGAAGTCCCATCTCTTATTGCGAATATTATTTCTCAGGCATTTACGCCAGAAGCTATATATGGTGGCTTCCTGGGAGTTCTGGTTCAAGGTGTACGCAGGGCGGCTTTTTCCAATGAGGCTGGTCTGGGTTCTGCGGCATTTGCCCACGCGGCAGCGCAGACCGATGAACCCGCGCGTGAAGGTATGGTTGCGATGATCGGGCCTTTTATCGATACCATTATTATATGTTTGATGACGGCATTGGTTTGTATGATTACGGGTGCGTATCAGTTGGCCGAATTTCAGGGACAGGGTGGATTTATTGTAGGGGCCAAAATGACGGCTGCGGCATTTGATTCCTTCATACCCGGGGCGCGTTACGTGCTCGCGATTGCCGTGATGCTTTTTGCGTATTCGACGATGATCTCCTGGTCTTATTACGGCGAGCGTGCATGGGAATATCTTTTTGGTATAAAATCTATCCTGGCTTATCGCATTATTTTTGTATGTTTTGTGTTTATCGGGTCTGTTACGGCACTAACAAGTGTGCTCGATTTTTCCGACGCGATGATCCTGGGTATGGCGTTCCCGAATATTATTGGCGGCATTATCTTAAGCCCACAGATCAAGGTCGTGCTCAAAGAATACTGGGATCGTTACAAGGCGGGTGAGTTGACGGTGTACAGATGATCCCATGTCGGCAACCAGCAGCCCCTGATGACCGGTATTGTTCGCATAGTGGCATATAAATCAAAAGCTGAGGAATTTTCCAATGTTTTTCAGGTGTTCTCATTTCGCCTTTCTAATGGGACTATTTCTGTCCCGCGATGCATTTGCACAGGAAGCTTTGGCTGGCGAGTTGCCTGGCGCGATACAGATGGTTATTGACGTATTGAATGAAGGCTTAGGTGCGATAACCAATTTTCTATCTTCGATTATATTTTTTGATTTTGGCCTGGGTATTCCACTCGTCATTATTGTTCTCGTGGGTGGTGGCATTTATTATTCTTTTTATTTTCGCTGGATCTCTCTGCGCGGAATGAAACATTCGATTGATGTGATTCGCGGAGGGTATGACAATCCGGATCATCCCGGTGAAATTTCGCATTTTAAGGCCCTGACCAGTGCGTTGTCTGCCACTGTGGGGCAGGGGAATATCGCGGGTGTAGCGATTGCGGTGAGTTCCGGGGGTCCCGGTGCTGTTTTCTGGATGATTGTCACAGCTTTTTTTGGTATGGCGTCCAAGTTTGTATCCTGTACTCTGGCGGTGATGTACAGAAGAATCCATCCCGATGGTCGCGTATCGGGTGGTCCGATGTACTATCTGGAACAGGGCTTAAAAGAAAAAGGACTTGGGATTTTGGGGCGCGTGATGGCCGTGATTTTTGCCGTGTTGACAGTTGGCGGGTCTCTGGGCATCGGCAATATGTTTCAAGTGAATCAGACAGTTGAAATGCTCGGCACTGTGTCCGAGGGATTTAAGACCTATAACTGGGTTATTGGGCTTTTAATGGCCGTGGTGGTGGCCGTTGTCATCAGTGGAGGAATCAAGCGCATTGGCACTGTCACAGCGGGCATTGTACCCTTCATGTGTGGGTTGTATGTGCTCACATCCTTTCTCATTATTTTAGCGCGTATTACCGAATTGCCCAATCTGATTGCAAATATCATTTCTCAAGCATTTATACCTGAAGCTATGTATGGCGGCTTTATGGGGGTTCTGGTTCAAGGGGTACGCAGGGCGGCTTTTTCCAACGAAGCGGGGTTGGGTTCTGCGGCATTTGCCCATGCGGCAGCCAAAACCGATGAACCCGTGCGCGAGGGGATAGTGGCGATGATCGGGCCGTTCATTGACACTGTTATTATATGTTTAATGACGGCATTGATTTGTATGATTACGGGTGCTTATCAGTTTGCCGAATTTCAAGGACAAAGTGGGTATCTCGTGGGGATCCAGATGACATCTACGGCATTTGATTCGTTCGCGCCTGGGTCGCGTTATGTGCTCGCAGTTGTGGCAATGTTCTTTGCTTATACGACGATGGTCGCATGGGCATATTATGGCGAGCGAGCGTGGGAATATCTTTTTGGATTGCGATCTACTCTGACGTATCGAATTGTTTTTGTGTGCTTTATATTTATTGGGTCTGTAACTGCGCTAAAGAGTGTGGTCGATTTTTCCGACGCGATGATTTTTGCAATGGCGTTTCCGAATATTATCGGCTGTATTATCATGAGTCCGGAGATCAAAGACAGGCTCAAAGAATACTGGAGGCGTTACAAGGCGGGTGAGATAGAGGCGTATCAGAGGGACGCATATTGATAACTTATACCGGCACACAAAACGGGTTGACCATCACAGGTGAACCCGTTTTGTGTGTACTGAAAAGGCGAAAGACGAGTGGACAATTTTTCAAATATCGCTGTGATTGGTGCGGGTATCGTGGGGGCATCAATCGCATTTCACCTGGCGAGACGCGGTGCAAAGGTCACGCTGATTGATGCAGGTGAACCCGGGAAGAGGTCCGCTATTCAACCGGCAACTGCTGTGTCCTTTGCGTGGATGAATGCACGCGACAAAAATCCCAGACATTATCATCTTTTTAATCGACGCTCGCTGGATATGTGGGCGCGATTTGTCGAGCGACTGGGCATACCGCAAAGCGCGACATGGGGCGGCGAATTGCGATGGGCTTCTACGGATGATGGGGCGCGGGAAATCGTGGAGCGTGCGGGCGTTTTGCAGTCGTGGGGATATCCTATCCGTTTGTTGAATAGGGAGGAGGTTGAAGCATTAGAGCCGCGTTTGAAGCCGGGCGTTGTGACGGCAGCTTCTTATACGGATATAGAAGGACATGCAGATACGGGGGCTGTTGTTGGGGCATGTGTTGAACGGTTGAAGGAATGGGGTGCGGATATTTTTTTTCAGACGCGCGTCGTGGGGCTGGCGCGTTCGGGTTCGGATATAGCGGCTGTGGTGACGGATCGGGGCGAGATTGCGTGTGATGCGGTCGTGCTTGCTGGGGGGGCAGATACAGGAGCACTTGCGGCTATGGCAGATATTGATGTGCCCATGTATTACACATTTGGATGTACGATTTTGACAGAGCCTGTACCACCTGTTTTTGAAAATGTATCGGTGGTGCATTCGCCCCGCGATTGTCCCCCGCAGACCAATTTCAGGCAATTACCCAATGGTTCGGTGATGCTTCACGGCGGGGCGCAAGGTCGCGTGTACGATGGCGGTTCGCTTGGGCAGTCCGATGAAGAAGTTCAGCGGGTGGTCGATGCTGTGGCGCGGTTTTTGCCGGCAATTGAAGGCGTGCCCGTGCGCGAGGTCCGGCGCGGGCGACGGCCTATTCCGAAGGATGGACACCCGATTCTCGGATTTCCCCAACAGGTCCCAAATCTCTATTTGTCTGTGACCCACAGCGGGGTTACGCTCGCGCCTTTAATTGGCGAATGTGCGGCGATTGAGATTTTGGATGGTGCTCGGATAGATTTTTTGAAGCACTATCGCCTTGAGCGGTTTTGAGAATATAGATATGGCGAGCGATCTTCACATTGAACCCGTGCCCGTTGAAACGCGCGAGCAATTCCGCGCAATGGCCGAGGCTTATTGGCGCGATTTAATGCCCGATGCAGCCGTGTGCAAGTCGCGGGAATCGCGCGACTCTTTTTTTCGGGAGACGTTTACATGGGCGGGCGGCAATCGACATCCCCATTGGGCACTTATTGAGAAACAGCCGATTGGATTTGTCTCTTTTGAGATTGAAGATCAGACCGCTTATGTTCACGATTTTTATATCGCCGCGGAACACCGGCGCAAGGGGTATGGATCAAAAATGGCGGGCTGGATGTTTAAAAACTTCGATGAGAGGGGCATTCGGCAATTGGATCTCAATGTGCGCCGAGACAATCCAAATGCCCTGTCTTTTTGGGAGGCTCAAGGGTTCGGTATCGCGGGATATCGCCTGCGAATGTACCGCGACCCAGAAACTGGTACGCCTTATAAAGGCGTCTTGTCTTCTGATTTTTTAAAAAATAGTGTTCACTGAAAGGATTGTAAAACAGCCTCTTAAGAGCGCGTTAGCAGGTCATACTTCAAAAGGAAATGAGCCATATATCGATTCGGCAAGCGTATAGATATCGTCGTAGTCATACTCTTGGCCGATTTTTGGCGTCCAATACCGACCATGTGCAAGCCAATGTCTATAACGGAAAGCACGATTCATATCCGCAATAACAGATTGGGAAACATCTGAATGCCGTTGCCATTCGGAGAAAATATCCGTTAGCGGTACATATTGTCCTTTTACACTATGTATTGTTCGGAAGGCTCTTGATAGAGGATCTCTTCGTCTTTTATAGCAACGCTGCAAAAAATCCATACGGAAAGTTGCTTCTAAAGCTGATAGGATGCTCATGGATGTGCTCCGTGCGTGTTCTTCGAGAACGGAGTCCATCTCGCGTTCCATTTCCTGCTGCGTATAACCGGTGAACCGTTCAACAAAGCGAGGGTTGATTGAAGAAAAGTAGTTCCTTACCGATGCTTCAATATCACTGTAATATTGAGCTATTTGGGCAAGTTGAAGGTGCTGTCCAGAAAATGTAATTCTCCGAACATTAGGCATTTGCGACTTCCATGACCGCGGAGAGGAAGGACTCCTCTTCAAGTTCGATGTACTTGATGTTTGGAGGCCTGGTCGATATTTTCCATACACAGTCTTCGTATTTGATGTCCGAAGTCTCTTTCAACGTTTTTAATTCCATTGCCTGAGGTTTTGGCTCATCCTGAATGGTGACGGGCGAGGGAGAAGAATCTGTTTTCGGAACGAGAACGAATCTGACAGTGCCGTGTGGCCCATGCATATCTACACGACCTTTAGCACCAATCAGATTGGTACCGATGGGATCGAAATGGATTGTGATAACAGCACCAATCGACACTTCAAGTGACTTCACATCATAGTTACCAATAAAGTCCTCATTGATGCGCTTTGTGGCCCATCTGATATGTATTTTCTCTTCTTCGATATATTTCTCAAGAAATCCCAGAGCCAACTCGTAGAATTTATTAAGATGGTTTATCCAATCTTCGCGTCTTTGGGGCCAGTCCATTGACTGTGCTTGCTCGGCCTCGGCTACCTGTTGGTCCACAAAATCTTCGAAAGATATGTCTGCCATTGTGATCCTCCTTCCCGTTCTTTTTTACATATCCGATATCTGAACCACTTCGCCCGTTTCTATTGAGCGGTTTACGGCCATGACGACTTCCTGCGTTTTGACGGCATCGGCGTACGTGGTTTTGAGTGCGGAGTCGTCGCCTTTTCGCACGGCATCTATAAAGTCATTGTCCATATCTTGCCAGAAATCGTTTTGCACCTCGACCAGTTCTGAATTGCCACCTTGAATGATGGTGATGGATTTGCGCTCGCGGTATTCGATGTTCATGTCTTTGGTGAAGATGTCAATGCCGCCTTTGCCGCGTCCTCCGGACAGAAAACACGCTGAGAAGATAGTGGCGGCCAGACCATTTTTAAAAACGAGCGTGGCTGCGCTGCTGTCTTCGATGTTGTAGTCGGGCACATCGGTCATCAAACCCGTGCGCCCAGCCGCATAGACGGATTTTACGTCGCCAAAGAGATAGCGCGCCATATCGGTGACGTGAATGGTTTGCTCAACGGCCTGTCCGCCCGACATTTCTTTGCGCCGCCACCAGGGCACTTGTGGCATCCCGCCCATCCAGTATCCCATTGCCATACCAACGGGACGATCTTTGAGCAGGTCTTTTGTCTGTACAATAATGTCTAAATATCGCCCTTGAAAGCCAACGCACGATACGACGTTGTTTTTCCGAATAGCTGCATCGACTTCGCGGGCTTTTTCCATTGTGACAGACACGGGTTTTTCTACGAAGAGGGCAATGCCTTTTTCGGCGGCTATGATTTCCTGCTCTTCGTGTGCAAAGGGCGGAATGCACACATATAGCGCGTCCATTTCTTCGTTTTCGAGCATTGTTTTGTAATCTGTATAGACAGCTGCATTCCATTCTTCGGCGGCTTCTGCGACGCGGTCTTTTTCGAGATCGCACATTGCCACCACTTCTACGTCATCCATATTTTTGAGATGTTTCCGGTGGGGGCGTGAAATGCCGCCAGTTCCGATAAATCCGACTTTTACAGCCATTTTTTCCTTTCTGTGAAGTTCTAAAAAACTATGGATAGACAGAATAATCCCGTCTATCCATGTTTGAACTGGGAAAATGGGTGGAGCGATTATTTCTCCAGTGTCTTTTTTAATTCGAGAATCGATTGTTCCAACTGTTTCATCGCTTCGCCCGCGGTTGTCCAATCCCACTTTTGAAGCGATTCCCGCACGCGCTGGAATTGCATATCTGCTTCTGAGACCAACGCTGCTGCGGTGCGTTCAGTGGGTTGTTCTGATGTTGTCGCGGGTGTTTCTTTGGAACTTGAGGATTCCAGGGTTTTCCCCGCGGCGGAGCCAAACAGTTCGTTGAGAGCCTCTTCAAATGTATCGCGCATGATGACCTGCCCACCAAAGGCGACGATTACTTGCTTGAGTTCGGGGATGGCCGTGCTGTGCTGGAGTTGACGCGGTGGTTGTCCTTGCTGAGGCTGCCCACCGCCTTCGCCCTCAAAGCCCTGTTGTTGGAATTGCTCGGATTCCTGGCGGGCTTGAAGGTAGATGGGTTCAACGTATAGGAAAGATGATTCGATGGGCACAGCCAAAAGATTTCCGCGAATGACTTCGGAGCCGCCTTGTCCCCACAGGGTGAGTTGACTCGATATATCTGGCTGCTGATCGATGCGGGCCTCGAGTTGCATAGGGCCAAAGATGAGTTTTTCCTTGGGCAAGGTATAGACCAGCAAGTCGCCGTAGTTTTCTCCGTCGCATCGGGCGGCCAGCCAACCGATCATGTTGTCCTTTTTGGCGGGTGTGAAGGGCACGAGCAGGAGAAACTCTTCGCGTTGTTCGCCGGGCAATTTGACGATGATATAATACGGTTCCATAGGCTGTGTACGGTCGTTTTGGCCGTAGATTTCATTTGGAATTTCCCACAGGTCTTCCTGGTTGTAAAACACCAGTGCTTCCTGCATGTGATATTCGCGATACATCGTTGCTTGAATGCGGAAGAGGTCAACGGGATACCGCACATGGGCGCGCAAATCAGCAGGCATGGTATCAAGCGATTTGAACAGGGTGGGGAACATCGCGGCATAAGCGGCAATTATGGGTTCATATTCGGCTTGATAAAAGGTAACAGAACCGTGATAGGCATCCATAACGACCTTGACCGCATTGCGGATGTAGTTGATCTGTGACCGTCCCATGCGTTTGGAATAGGGATACATGTTGGTGGTTGTGTACGCATCTAAGATCCAGTACAGACGGCCTTCGGAGATAACGAGATAGGGATCGGAGTCGTAGAAGAGGAAGGGCGCGATCTCGCGTGCGCGCTGAGCGATCTGCCGATGGTACATAATTTTGCTCTCAGATAGGATGTAGCTACTCAAGAGCAAATTGGGATCCATCATGCGAATGGTAAATGCCAGGCGGTTGATGAAACTCCCCATGGGCACTCCGCCATTGCCCTCGTAGGAGGTAAATGCATTGCCATCGCGCCGGGGATAGTCAAATTCATCGGCGCTGGTTTTGACGACTACGTTGCCGTAGGTGCGTTCGCCATAGTAGATTTCCGGACGGGAAATTTGTAGCTCTGCCGCGTCGGATACCGGGGGTATATCTTTGATCATAAACGCGGGCAAGCCCTCGGGAGTGACGTGCGTAACCGGGCTCATGGCAACGCCATATCCGTGTGTATATTGCAGGGTTTCATTGACCCAGTTGCGCGCCTGAGCAGGCAGGCGGTTGGTGTCGAGTTCGCGCCCCGAGAGCATCACCTGTCGATACACGCCGTCAACGGTGTAGCGGTCAACATCAATGCCGGGAAAGACATAATAGGGACGAATTTCCTGAATTTGCTGATAGGTTTGCACCATTGGGCGCTCATCCCAGATGCGGATGTTGCGAATGGTCAAAGGATTGGCGGCAATGTCTGCTGCGGTGAGGTTCTCAGATGCTTCAAAGGGTTGTTCCACAATCCTGTCGAGCGCGTAAGCTTTTCGCGTAAATTCGATATTATTCTCGATGTAGGGGCCTTCGCGCTGGAGTTCGGTGGGATCTACGATGAGTTTTTGCACAATTACACCTGGAATACTGCCCAGCCCGATGGTTCCAACGAGAAAGACGCCAACACCGATGAGAAGCGGGCGTGCTTCACGTGTTCTGATATTTCGCAAGAGCATGATGCCCGTTGCGACAAAGGCAATGATGAGGAGCCAATATATCCAGCGTTGAACGTTGACATCGACAAATCCCGCACCGAAAGCGACATTGCCCTGAGAATAGAGTAGGCCGTAGATTTTGAGGTAATAATTGATGGCTGAAAATAGCAAGAATAGCCCGGCAAGGACAGACAGGTGTGCGACGGGACGCGGCATGAGTTGAATGCGTTCCTGCAAGCGAATACCGCCTGTGGCCATATAAATAACCCCTGATGCCAGGGCTGATACGATTACTGTACCGATGAGAAAACCGACTGTAAACTGGTAAAAGGGCAGAGTAAAGACATAAAATCCAACGTCACGCCCAAAAATGGGATCGGAAGTGCCAAATGATTCGCCATACCAGTAACGCAATAGGGTAGGCCATTGTGAGGACCCGACATTGCCCATAATGAGGACGAGGACTGCGGCGATTAACAAATAGCCAGTATTTGAGCGCAACAGGCTTGCGCCGGGCATTTCACCATCGTAAAGTGAGGCGTCTGTTTCAAGCGCGGAGCGGGTGAAGCGACCGACATAATAGAGGTTGATACCAATGACTAAAGCGGCAATCAGACCATAAAATATGCCGGATAGGAAACGCGCTTTCAGGGTGGTCCAGAATACATCCTGAAAATTGAGACTCGAGAACCACAGCCAGTCGGTATAATAGGATGATAACCACCCAAACCCGATGACAATGACAAATATGGTTGGGATTAAAAACTTGAGTTGCATAAAATATGCCCTTTCTAAAAATAGTGACCGAGACATCTCGCAGAACTGTTCAGTCAAAAGGTGGTATAATGCGATAACGGATAATTTCGGAGTGTTTAAGTAAAGCAAAAAAGAACCATTTGTCACTTAAAAACACAAGCGATTAGCGGTTAGCGGTTAGCGGGGCGACTGAATATCCATCTGTTGTAGGAGAAGGCCCCTGTGCCATCCCCAGTACCCAATCCTTAATTTTCAGTTCATCGACATTCAATATCTTCGGCATCATCGGACACAGGGACGCTGTCGGGTAGGGTGGGTTGAATGGCTTGTCCCCAGCGGGTGAGCAGGCGTATATCGCGGTTAATATCCGCGCTTTCTCTGAGTACATACTCGGGATCCCAGTTTTCAAAAATGCGGGATACGAGGTGGTTGCGGATGTGTTCATAATTGGGATCGCTGCCCAGATTGTGCATTTCATCTGGATCGTCTTCGAGGTTGTAAAGGACGGGCGCGGTATCGTCGTAGTATGTGTAACATTTCCATGGACCGGTCCGAATCATGCGCGAGGGTATGCCTTCTTGCCCCAGGTGTTCACTAAATGTTTCGTTGGGATGGTCGCCTGCATCTCGTCCCGCAAGCAGCGGCCAGAGCGAGTGTCCGTGAATGTCTGGCATGGGATTTCCACCTGCCATGTCGAGCAGGGTTGGGCCAATGTCCATCAGATTACATATCTGGTTGCTTTCCGCATTTGGTGCAATCACGCCGGGGAGGCTTGCGATGAGGGGGACGCCGACAGACCCTTCGTAATAACTGCTTTTCCACCAGCAGCCGTGTTCCCCGGCCATTTCGCCGTGGTCCGAGCAATAAATAACCAGCGTGTTGCGATCGAGACCCGTTTCTCGCAGGGTCTGAAGGATGCGCCCAATTTGCAGATCCAGATATTCGCACATGCCAAAATAAGCGGCGCGGGCAACGCGAATGCGTTCTTCGTCGAGGGGGGGATAAAGGCCGCGAAGCTGTTTGAATTTGCGAATAGGCCCGGGTTCATTGGGCGTGTGTTGGGGAATATCGACGCGGTCGTAGTAATAATCAAAAAGCTCTTTGTGCGCGATAAAGGGACAGTGAGGCAAAAGGAATCCCGCCACCGCAGCAAAGGGGCGGTTGCCTGGATTTTGCGATTTGTCGCGCAGATACGCGCTGGTTCTTTCCGCGACCATTTCGTCAAAAACGTGGTACGAGCCATATCCCCGTCCGGCAATTTCGACGGCTGTGCGATTTTGTCCAGTGGTTGCCGTTGAAATACTTTTGAAGAGGGGCGCGCCCTGCCTGTTTGCGCCTGGATGTATGGCGCCGTATTCACCTAAGGGCCGATTTTCAAAGCCGTGTCGCTGGTCGTGTCCGTTGAAGTGCATCCGTCCAATAAGCGATGTTTCATACCCGGCCAGTCCCATGGCATGTGCCCAGGTGGGAATGCCCGAGTGCAGCAAATGATTGTTGTTCCACACGCGATTGGACGAAGGTGTGCGACACGTCATAAATGACATGCGACTGGGCACGCAAACGGGTGAGGCGCAATATGCGCTGGTGAAGTGCATACCGCTTTCTGACAGACCGTCGAGATGGGGCGTGCGTACGAGGGGATCTCCATAAGCACCAATGTGATATTTGCTGTGCTGATCGGAGATCATCAGGAGAATATTGTATTTTTCAGACATGGATCGGGATTTCCAGGATTAAAGGATGTACAGGATTACCCCCAGCCCCCACCCCCTGGCCCTATTTGCGCGTTGTGAGGAGCGTGATAATCCCAATCGTGCCAAAGATCGCATTTGCCCCCCACGCGCCCCAGGCGGGGGATAGCACATCGTTCCAACCCATGGCGCGCCCGAGTTGGATACATCCGTAAAAGGCAAAACAGATGAGCAAGCACATGCCAATTTGAATGGGGCGTCCCGTTCGCCGCATACGAGAGGCCAGAGGCAGGCCAAAGAGGGCGATAACGAAGTTCGCAAATGGAAAGGCCAACCGCATGTGACGCGCCACAGATTCTCGAAACGTCTGGCTGCCGTTGCGCGATTTGCGATGGATAAAATTCGTCAGTTCCGAATACGTCATCTGATCTTCGGGCACGACATCGCGTACGAGATCTTCGGGCGTCAGGGTCACATCTTTCGCCGCCCACACGCGAAATGCGCGATAAAATTCTTTTCCATCTGAAAATACGCGCCGATCTCCGTTCATAAAATGCCATTCTGCGGTAGCCCAAACTGCTTCTTCGGCGCGAACGCGCTCTGTGAGCGACCCGCCTTCATATTTGTCGAGTATCACCTGCCGCCCTTTCATGGCCGTGGCGTCGTATTCCCTCATTGACAAAACGCGCCTGCCCGTATCTCGTAACGCGATCTGCACGCGGATGGACTGAGGCCCTATTGCCGATTGGCGCGGTTGTTCGATTTTCGATCGCGCCCGATTTGCTCGCGGCACGACTTGATCGGCCATCGCAGCGGCCAAAATACTGATTCCAAGGGCCAGCATTTGCAATGGAATTACGACTTGATAAAGACTGATGCCGGCACTTTTCATTGCCAGCAATTCTCCGCGCTGTATCAGCCCGCCCATGCAGAACAACCCCGCGAGCAAGACTGCCATTGGAAGCACGAGGACGACAATATAGGGCAAATAGCAAAAATAATAAGATATAATTGTTTCCAGGCCGACTTCCCGGTCTATGAACGCGCTGAGGCGATCCACCAGATCAATTACGACAAAAACAACGGCAAAAGCCAGCAAACTGACGCCAAAGGGCATTGCAAATTGGATGACGACATAGCGGCTCAAAATACGCACAGCTATCTCCTTTTTACGCCCCACTCGCAGATAATCCGCGCAGATAGAACAGCGCCGACGAGAGCGGTCAATAGATTGGGCATCCACATCGCCAACCAGGGCATGAGCACACCTCGGTCGGCCAATTTTTCACCGCCGATAAGAAAAATCCACCATACCAAAAAAAAGCCAATGCTAATCGCTGCGCCAATTGCCGCACTGCTGCTGCGCGCCCACACGCCGAGAGGCGCGCCCACCAGCACAAATGCCACACAGGCCGCGGGGATTGAAAATTTCTTGTGTACTTCCACACGCAATCGGTCTGCGGCTCTCAACTTATGGTGTGCAATCCGCGTATCGGCTGCTATGCGCCCCAATACAGCGCGCAACGACTGCACGGGTTTTGTATCTGCGGAATCTATTAAGACCTCGCGTACAAAAGCATTCAGGAGATTTGCTCTTTTGACCTTTGCCTGATGCAATTCGCTTTCGTATTGTGCAATTTGGTGCCGCATGGTGGCTATATCCATTTCTCGATCATTGCGATACGCCGATGAAGACCGCGACAACTGATGGCCCGCATCTCCGAGCCACAATCTGGCTTTGGCAAATGTCGTGAGCGCATAGACTGTGGGATCGTCTGGATCAATGCGGTGCATTTCCCCATTAAAAAGATAGAGCAGGGCCTCGTCTCGCGCTTCGTCAAATTCGACAACGCCCGAATCGGCAACTGCTGTTTCGGGAAACCCATCGCTATTAAAGCTATATACCAGCAAATCGTAAAGGATATTACCGCCTGCATCGGCGCGATCAAACAAAATCTGATAATTTTTGAAATCGCCAATCATCACACCGGCCTTGTCGGCCAGTGCGACCGCGGGGCGTTTGCGGTGAATGTCTGTCATCAACACGCGGGCGCGGTGATTAAATTCGGGCAAAACGCGATCATTAAAAATCACCAGCCCAATTCCCAGCAGTGCGGCAACGAGCAGTACCGGCCCTACAACCTGGTGAATTCCAATGCCCAATGCTCGCATGGCCACAATTTCGCCCGCGGCACTTAAACGGCCAAATGCCAGCAGGGTACTGACCAGCACAGCCATCGGAACAGCGAGGGCAATCATCCAGGCCGTATTAAAAAAAAATAACTCAAAAACCACACTTATGGGCAAGCCTTTTCCCAGAATGCGATCGAGCATTTGCAAAATGAGATCGATGACCAGAAGAAAGATGATCACGGAAAAACTAAATAAAAATGGCATTATCAGTTCGGATAGCACATACCGACGCAAGCGCATGGGGAACCTTTTTAAAAAAAATGAGTTCAACTTTGTAAATACAACCGAATATACGACTTTTTAGCTCTGAGAAAAAGACGCGCTTTCCAATTTTTAGCTCCCACCAATTTCCTCGGATTTTGCCTTGACTTTCATGTAGCTTATGCTATTATTCAACGACCTATCACCCGCTCCTTAATACAACTTTCCTACTGTTTCTCAAACCCCTTATGAAGTTTATTCACACTCACCTGTGGTCACGCGGCCTCAGTGTTTTATTTTTTCTTGCAGTTTTCTGCCCGAGTATTGCGTTTGCCGCGCCGGGTTTGCGTCCGCAAATAGGTACATCAACGCTTGAAGCCTTTTTGCGCGATACACCTGGATCTGTTTCTTATTTTCCCCGAAGGCGCCCCTATGCGACCCCCACGGCGCAACTGATAGAAACGGAAACTGAATATACACTTATGGTATTCCGCGACCTGGGGGGTGCGCCTTATGGCCTTCCGGTGATTATCAGTCTGAGCGACTTTATGCGCTATGTCTTTCATCACGATGCTCATCGCCTTGCACTGGAGCGATTGGGTGGGAAGATGGATTACGACCGAGAAGGCGAGGGAATGATCGATGTCAAAATACCGATTCGCGTCCCCCAGCGTTTGAGTGCTATTACTGGGGAAGGAGATGCCAATCTCACCATACGGGGGCGTCGTCGCATCGAATTATCGGGTCTCTCGCAATACACTTTGGGACAGGCGCAAGCGGCTCTCACGCGCACATCGCGCTTTCCCACCATCAATTTTGATCAAGAAGCCCAACTCACTGTTGAAGGCACCATTGGCGATCGGATCATGGTTTCGCTGGAACAAAATAGCGAGCAGAGCTTTGATCTGACCGAGGGCCTGCGCTTGCAGTACAAAGGCGATGAGGACGGTATTATTGAAACTATAGAAGCGGGCAATACGTCGCTGGCTTTGCCCGGCACGCGCCTGATTGGATTTAGCGGCGGTAACAGAGGTGGATTATTTGGCATCAAAACGCGGGGGCGGGTTGGTGCCATCAATTTTACGGTTGTCACATCCCAGGATAAATCGTCGAGTGATCGCAAAACCTTTACGGGACAAGGAGAAGAATCGTCCAATGAAATCCCCGATTACAGGTATGTCGAAAACACCTACTTTTTTCTCGATAACACGTATCGCGAAAATTTCCGCAATGGCTTGTTCCCCGCGCCGGGCGATCGCGTCAATGAGCAGAGTGTGCGCGTATTCACAAACGACTATAACGCCCAAAACGACCTCGAAGACTCGGCTATTTCCGGCGTTGCATACCTCGTGTGGAACAATGGATCGCCAGATGAAGCGGCGTCGCGCGGCTTTGATAAGGGCGTTGAAGAAGGCACGTTTCACGAACTCGATCCCTCCGAATTTACACCTTTACCCGAAGGCTATCTCATCCATGATCGCGGTTCGATTTCGCGGGGCTACACGCTTGCGGTGGCTTATCAAACCGCGTCGGGTGAAAATTTTGGCGACATACAATTTATTCCCGATCCGGGAAATCCAGACAAAAAAATTCAGCTCAAGCTCATCAAAGCCAGACAACAACGTCCTACTGATCCGACCTGGAGGCTTGCGTGGCGCAATGTTTATCGCCTTGGCGGGCGCAATATTGATTCCAATGGCCTATTCGTCGGCATCTTTCGCAATGTGCCCGGTGAAAATCCACAGGATAATCAGGAAGGCAGGTCATACCTGGAAATTTTTGGCCTCGATCGGCACACCAACGGGTCTTCTGAATCTTCTCCGCCAGATCGGCTCATCGATATTGGCTCGGGCTATGATCTCCCCGGTCTGAACCTCGCCAGAGGGCATCTCGTCTTTCCCTTTCTCGAGCCTTTTGGCGAGGAGGGTTTGGGCGCGCCCGACCTCGAGGTGCGCGTGCCGGGCATTTACAACGAGACCAACACGGCGAACCGCACCGAAGCGGGGCGGTATGTTCTGCGGGTGCGTTCAACGAGCCAATCGACCGAATTTAACCTCGGGTTTCTCGGACTGGTTGAAAACAGCGAAGTCGTGCGCCTGAACAACCGTACCTTGAAACGGGACGAAGACTACACGATAATTTATCAGACAGGCCGCTTGAAATTTATTGGCGAGGCCGAAAACGAGGTGTCAGACCCCACATCTGATCTGGACATATCGTATCAAACCAAAGACCAATTTGGTTTTGGACAGTCCAAAAGCCTTTTGGGCGTGCGTCTCGAGCGACCTTTTGACGATCAGTATTCTCTTATTGGCATGACCTTGCTCTACGGCACTCAAAGCACTGCCTCGCCGCGCGTGCGGATTGGGCAGGAACCCACGCGCACTATTTTGTGGGATGCCAATGCGCGCTTCCGGATGCAACCCAAACTATTGAGCGACCTCGTCAATTCAATTCCCCTCGTGAATACGCAGGCACCATCGTCTATCGACATGGACTTTGAAATCGCGCAGAGTTTGCCAAATCCCAACACCAAAAATGTGGCCTATATCGATGATTTTGAAGGTGCTCTGAACAGTACGGCATTTGCGATTGGCAAAATCGGGTGGAATCGCGCAAGTGTTCCCATCCGCAACAACAGAACGCTCACATTGCCACAAGGGCGGCTTACGTGGTATAACCCCATTGACCGCGACAGGGCCTCTCTTTCCCGAATTCAGCCTACCCGCGATGACATAAGCGCGGAACAAGACATTGTCGATATTCTCAAACTGCGATTTGACCCCGCGCGTAGCAATGGATTTCCCATTCGCTCACAGAACAACGAAAATGGCATTCCCCAGCAATCCTGGGCGGGCCTTATGCGCTATGTCAATGGTCTCGATTTGTCGAGGTCTAAATTTCTCGAACTCTGGATTCGGGGAAACGACGGGCATTTACACATCGATTTGGGCGATGTATCTGAGCGCGTTCGCCTGCCCCTCGATCACCCCATGTACAACGATCCCAGTGACCGAGAGCGATTCCCAAGTGGTTTTCGCACAGAAGACAAACCCATCGGCGGCTTGCCTACAGGAGACGATATCGTCATTGACGAAGAGGATATTGGCCTGGATGGATTGACCGGTGCCGAAGAAACCGAGATCTTTCGAAAAATATTTCCCGGTGTAACCGTGCCCAACGATCCTTCGGGAGATAATTTTGAAGATGTGGATCAAAACACGACGGATATCCTGCGCCGCTATCCCTCTGGCCTCAATGGCACAGAGGGCAACAGAGCAGAGCGACAATCTCGACCCGACACCGAGGACCTCAACGGCAATGGTTTTCTCGACCAGCGCGAAAGTTTTATCCGATATAGCGTCGATTTGTCCAGCAATCGGGGTCTGTCCTCTGCATCGGGCACTTTTACTGGCCCATCTACGCTTGTACCCGGCACTGAATCCGATCTCTTCCCCGAATTGGGCGGTATTACAGATCCTCCATGGCGTTTATTGCGTATTCCCCTCAAAGGGCAGGACGCGCCTCGCATCTTTGAAGGCAGTCCCGATACCTCATTTGCCAGGCTTGACTTTGTGCGCGTCTGGCTGGAACACAACGACACCACCTCTGTCGAAATCTATACTTTTAGCGCGACTGGTAGCGAATGGCAAGAAGACCCGGTCGCTTTCGGACAGTCGTCGGGAGATTTTCAGGTTTCGACTATCGGCACCAACAATTCCTTTTACGAGTCCCCTCCCGGCCTCGATCGAGAAATTGATCCCACCACGGGTATCCGTTTGTCTGAAAATTCTCTGGTGCTCGAATTTGTCGATCTCTACCCGGGCGAATCCATCTCTGCATCCCGCAACTTCGCCAATGGCGAGAACTATACCGAATACGGTGTTATGACGCTGTTTTTGCACGGAGGCAACCCGGCCGATCCAACGTATAATACTAATTTTTCAGATGCCGCAGATTCCTTGAGCGCTGGTCCCAGTCCTATCGAATTTTTCATGCGCTTTGCCCCTATCAATGACGATTCTCTCAACTTTTACGAATATCGCTCGCGGGTTTATCGCGGCTGGGCAGAAGAAACCAATACCGTCCGTTTAGACCTCGAGATCATGTCGCAACTCAAAGGCCAATTATTGGACCTTCAATCCATCGAGCAAGCATCTGATACTGTTAGTGTGTCGCTTCGCCGTGGCGATTTTCTCGCCCACTACGACAAAGAGGGCAACCGCATTGAGATCGACGTAGATGGCCGCACTTATATTGTGCGCGGCAATCCCGCGCTGTCTTCAATCAGAGCCTTTACTATGGGGATTCGCAACCGCGGCGATGAGATTCTCATGGGTGAGAGCGAGATTTGGATAGATGAATTGCGCGTTGATGAAATCCGCAAAAAACCCGCCTTATCTGCCCTGGCTAACACGCGCATAACCCTCGCCGATCTAGGCAATTTAACGGTCAATCTGGAACGCAGAAGTGGCGATTTTCAAGACCTGCAAGGCCGGGCTTCCGGCACCACCACCACGCGCTTCAACTTTGACAGCCAGCTCAATATCGACAAATTCTTTCCCAAAGAATGGAATACTTCCATGCCCGTCCGATTCAGCTATAACCGCTTTACATCAAGCCCTCGCATTCGCCCGGGATCGGATATTGTGCTCACCCCTGAACAAAAAATCAACGAAAGCGATGTGCGCTCTCAGACGCGCTTTACTATTTCGCTGAGAAAACGGCCAGCACGCGAAGACCCGAGTCTGCTGTCTCGCATTTTGTTTGACAAAGCCTCCACGTCACTCAACTACAGTTCTGACGCATCCACAACGGGCGCGATCACACAGCGCAGGCAAAGCCAGAATCAGAACTTAAACGGCAATATGACCTATAACCAGGCGTGGTCTCAGCGCGAAGCTATCGCCATTTTTAAGTGGCTCCCCTTTTACAAACCGCTCAAAGAGGCGCAGTTTTTTTACCTGCCCACCAGTATTAATTACAACCTGCGTTTTAATCGCGGGGTGTCGGATCAAACTTCATTTCGCGCCATCGCGGGCGATACTTCAAATGTGATTGATACAGTTCGAGAAACCTTCAATCTGACCGAAAGTTACGCCATTAAACTCTCGCCATTTCGCAGTCTAAATGCCGATTATTCGCTCACTATCAACCGCGATTTGCGAAATGGATACGCCCTGACGCAACTCCAATTTGGGCGTGAAGTATCGCGCAACCAATCGCTCAACTTCAGATTTGCGCCGCGTATTTCCAGCTGGATTACTGTGAATCCGTCGTATTCGGCTACTTACACGGATCGCTTTGAGATCGGTGGTAATCGCGTGCAGTACGGCAGCATTCGGCGCGGCCTTACTGTCAATAGCCAGCAAACGGCGAATGCGCGTGTCAATCTCAACCTGCCCGGCTTGTTTCAACGCTGGACACGCAAATCCGGTAAAGATGGTTTTTCCATTTTGCAATGGATTGGAAAAGTGGGGGGGCGCCTTCAGAATGTGACGAGCAGTGTTTCTCAGAATAAATCAAATAATTTATTTGGCCTCACAGCCCGCCCCTCTTTGGCCTATCAATTTGGCTTTCAAGATACGGTCCAGGTCCCCATTGTAGTTGCGAGTACGGGAACGAGAACCAATGCTGTCAATGTGCGAAGGCAGGCGCAGGTATCCAGTGGTATCCGACTACCTCTGGGTCTGAATTTCAACACCTCTGCCAATTATTCCGAAAACGAACGTACTGGCAATACGCTCGGCAAAGACGATCAGGTCGTTTTTCCCAAATTTGACGCGAGTTGGCGCGGTCTCGAACGCGTGCCTTTGATCGGCTGGTTTTGGGTCAGTTCCAATGCCAGTTTCGGGTACCAGGAATCGCGCAACCGACGCGGTGATGGAAGTCTCAGTCTCTCGCCGCTTTATCTGACAAGCGATGCCACAGAAATATCCTATAATCCACTTTTTCAGTGGAGCGCGCGCTGGAAAGGGGATGTGAATACGACATTTAGCCGCCGCCAAAGCCGTAATGACGAAATCCGCTACCAGCGCAATGTGACTGTCGATACAACTTCTGTCCAACCGACTCTTGCCGACCGCCTGATTGGGACCACTTTGACGGAAAATGGCACATTGCAAGCAGATATGCGCTATTCGCTGCGCGGAAAATTTCAGCGCACTCTCGACCTTACGCTTTCCTTTTCGCGCAATTTGAATACACAGACCGAAATTCCCCGAAGTGCCGAACCCGATGTGCCAGCCGAACCCATTATCCGCCAAAACTCGACATCATGGTCTGTCAGCTTGGGCACGCAATATGCCTTTAGCTCGCGATTTACAGGCGGCACCACGTTTCGCCATGAACGGCGCAAAGACGAACTGCGGGAACTCACCAATGTGACCTGGGATTTCCGATTCTGGGGTGAAATCGGATTTCAATAATTAGACTTTTCTATGTTCACTTTTAACCGCAACGAACAAATTATTTTATTGCTGCTTTGCTGCGTTCTTATTGTGGGGATTGTTATCCGTTATCTCGACAGTAAAGATCCGGATCGCATTCCCGATTTTGAAGTGCGTAAAGATGCGGTGGAAGTCCCATCGCCAAAAGAAAGTGTTTCTCCGGTGAGGGAATTGATCGATATTAACCGGGCAACGGCAAATGAGTTTGAGCGCCTGCCCCGTATTGGGCCTCAAATTGCGGGGCGCATTGTGGCCTATCGAGAGGAGAATGGGGCATTTAAGCGCGTTGACGATATTACAAAGGTCAGGGGTATTGGTCCCAAAACCCTTGAGCGTTTGCGTCCGTACCTTACGATGAGCACGCCATGAGTACAGCGACGGGTATTCATATTTCGGGCAACACCTTGTGCTTGGCCCACCTTGAAAAATTGGATAATGCGTATTATCTCAAGGGCCTGATTAACCAGCGCGTATCGGAGGTTTTTGATTTTGATCCCGAAAAAGAAGTGCCTGAATCCTTTGTTGAGGAATTGAGGCAAGCGCTTGAGAGCCTGCCAAAACCGCTCGGCACGCTTTCTTTTTCTCTTTCGGGTGGTCTGTATCACATCCAAAAAGTTCCTCTCGAAGTCGTGGGAGAAGAAGACCGCCGCGAGCAGATTTTATGGGAAGCATCGCAGACACTCATTTCTCCTGTTGACAATAGCGCGATTGACTTTATTCCGGTGGGGCGCGTGGCTTTTTGGACCGCAGTACGCAACGGAGTGATTGACGCACACGAAACCCTGTGCTCGGCGCTGGGCGGAAACCGCATGCATCTCTGTGTCGCTCCGCTGGCTCTATTTTGTTCGGGACTACCCGCTCGCGTATGGGAGTCGGGTAGGCAAATGGCTGTTCACAGAGATCCTGCTGGATCTTTTTATATTTCCGTTGAAAATGGTATTTTAATCGGCGTTGAAACAGCAGGTCCTGATGCTTCAAATTTACAACGCTGGCTCTCTCTCGCCAGTTCTCCGCACCGCCCCTGCAAACGGGTTTATCTATCGGGGGACATACCGCCCATTGATCCACCAGCCGACCTCAGCCTTGTGGATCATCCAATATTTCGCGGCATAGATACCGCGAAGTTGCCAAAACGAGATCGCGCAAAACTCGGACACGCGAGCAGATTTGCCCTTGCCCTTGGCGCAGGGTTACACAAACTAATGATATCGGAGACCTCATAACATATGACAGACTTTAAAGATCAGATTAAACAAATACAAGAGACGATAGCGCGTATCGAGCAAAAATTAGATCAGATTGCCAGAGTGCAGGTTCCAATCCGAGACCTACGAGAGATCAAGACCAGAGTCTATAAAGAAGCTATTAGCGGCGCTCGAGAACGCCGGGAAATTTTTTCTGCTCTCGATGCCATACAAAAAAATATCGCCAATCTACAGGCCAATGCCAGCGCCCGATTAGATCGAGGCACAGCCATTCCCCCGGCTGAATTGCGAGTTGGGATATTTGTCGATGTGCAGAATATCTTTTATGCTGCAAAACCGTTTAATGCGCGTCTCGATTTTGGAAAATTGCTGGAACTCAGCGTGGGCAAACGCCGATTGATCCGCGCTATTGCTTATGTCGTGCAATCGCCAGATGTTGATCAGAGCAACTTTATCTCGATGCTCCAACAAAAGAGCTATGAAGTAAAAAGAAAAGATTTGCGGCAGCGCAGCGATGGATCGGCCAAAGGCGATTGGGACATGGGCATGGCCATTGATATCATGAGATTTGTCAGTAAACTCGATATCGTGGTTCTCGTGAGTGGTGATGGTGATTTTGTGCCTCTGGTCGATCTCGTTAAAACTCTGGGGCCACGCGTTGAGGTCATTTCCTTTACCTACAATACGGCGAGGGATCTCGTCAACAGCGCAGATGAGCACATCCCCATTGAAGAAGCTCTACTCTTGAGGAATAGCGCACAGGCGCAGTCTGCAACATAGCGTCAGATCGCTTAATTTTCCCATGTTCGTTGATCTTACCAGAATTTATGCCCGTTCGGGCAGCGGTGGCAGTGGTTGTAAAAGCTTTCGCCGAGAAAAGCATGTGCCGCGAGGTGGGCCAGACGGCGGCGATGGTGGCAATGGAGGAGATGTCGTTTTTATAGCAGACTTCCGCTTATCCACACTGCTTGATTACCGGTATCGACAACACCTGAGTGCAGGACCCGGAGAACATGGGTCGGGTCAAAAGAAAGCAGGACGACGGGGTGACGATGCTGAAATTCCCGTTCCGGTTGGCACGCTCCTCAAGGATGCAGAAACGGGTGAAATTCTCGCGGATTTGACCGAACCCGGTCAGCGCGTTGTTTTGATCAAGGGCGGTCGCGGCGGCCGTGGCAATGCGCGTTTTGCCACGGCGACAAATAGAGCGCCAGAGTATGTCCAGCCCGGAGAATCGGGGCGGGAATGCCATCTGGAACTCGAGCTCAAACTCATCGCTGATGTCGGTTTGGTTGGCCATCCAAATGCGGGCAAATCGACCCTGCTCTCCAGAGTTTCTGCAGCGCAACCCAAAATCGCCGATTACCCCTTTACGACCCTGCAACCCAATCTGGGCATTGTCAAATGCGGTGATTACGATAGCTTTGTTATGGCAGATATTCCGGGCCTGATTGAAGGGGCGCATCGGGGCAAAGGGCTTGGGTTCCAATTTTTGCGTCATATTGAACGCACGCGCGTTCTCCTTTTTATGGTCGATGTCGCCAGTCCCAATCCAGAATACGACCTGTCGATTTTAAAAGAAGAACTCGATCGTTTCAGTCCCAAATTGCGCGAGAAACCCGCGATGCTCATTGCTACCAAACTGGACTTGTTGCCACCCGAACACCGCAAGGGGCCATTTTTTCAAGGTCAAACGGATTTGGGAATTTCTTCTGTCACAGGTCAAGGTCTGGACGCGCTCATTTTGAAGTTGCGGGACCTTATCCAAAAGGATCGCGCTGAAAATACGTAGTCGATTTAGCACTCCGTTTAAAAAAATGGGGCGAGAGTCAATCATGACTCTCGCCCCATTGGTTGTGGTGCGACATACAGGATTCGAACCTGTGACCTCTGATTCCGGAGACCAGTGCTCTATCCAGCTGAGCTAATGCCGCAGATTATTTGCCTGCCCTCTCTGATGGACAGACTGCGGATAGGCCCCTGCCTTCATGGTCTATACCGAATCGTATCACAGCCGTTTGTGGCTGACAATATCAGCATATCCAGGTCCAGGGTCAGGGGCTAATTGCATAATGCCGGTGTGAACGGCGGTAATTAAACTACTCGCCTTTAGATCTTCTTTTTATGTCGGTCTCTTCGGCGCCTTTTTTTTCGCTTATGCGTTGCGATTTTTGCGCGTTTGCGCTTTTTTCCGCTGGGCAAGAGCTACCTCCTGTGGGTGCATTAGCTGGATGGAAGAACAGAAACCTCAGCAATAGAACTACGAAGTTCGCGTGAGGGCTTGAACACAGGCATTGCGCGCGAGGGAATTTTGACAACCTCGCCCGTTTTGGGATTGCGACCTGTGCGCGGTGCGCGGTGAACAACCTTAAACGTGCCAAAACCGCGAATTTCGACGTGTTCGCCCTGCTGCATTGCCGCAATGAGCGAGGTGAGAAAGCCCTCTACAACGACCGAGGTATCCGTTTTGGTCAATCCCGTAGCTTCGGCAATCTGATTGACAATATCAGCTTTGGTCACCGCATCCCCTTTCTCAGTATTTACAGACGTATTTCTTTTCTATTTCATCAAGCGCGTGAATGATAAAAAAACCGAGTAACCTTGTCAATAAACAAATTTGCACGCCCGTGCCGGAGATATTCCAATTTCATGCCTTAAAAATTTGCCTCCCACCTGTAAATTTCGAGATCGACGCGGCCATTGACAAATACAATACCTTCTCGTTCAAGGCGAGCTTCCTGATTGTGATGGGCTACGTGATTTCCACTGCGAATGGATACCATTCCCCGCGCGTTGATGACCCGATGCCAGGGACAGGATGTATGAGGAGGCAATTCCGACAGCGCCCTGCCCACTTCGCGCGGTCCACATCCAACCCGTTCGGCAATCTGTCCATAAGTTGCCACAGTGCCTTCGGGGATTTTGGCAACTTCTCTGTAGATCCGTTCGTATTTTTTGGCGATCTGATTTCTCATGGATACCTTCTAAGGAGATATTGGACGAGTATTTTTCGCCGTGCAGACGCGATTTCAAGTTTGGGCATCGGCGTTGGAAATTTTTTTTCGTACGCCTGCAATCGGGTATTGCTTTTTGCGTACGCAGGGGGATCAATCAGAAATTTTTCCAGTGATTCGGGTGTCCACTTGCTTTGCAAGCCCTCTAATCGCGGTGCCTGAGAACCGCCAGCGCCATTGATTTCATGGCATCTTGCACAACCCGATTCGATAAATACGGTTTTGCCATCGGGGGGGGCAGAACAGGACATCAGAAGGATCACTGTACACAGAATGCTATACAGGGCAATGGCGATTAAATATTTCACCTTTTACCTCTTACCTCTTGCGTTATTTCCCGGTTTGGATATATCTTGAGAGTCTTACAAAATGGAGGAATGGCCATGAAACACATTTATATTACCGGGAGTAAGCGCACAGCTATTGGCGGATTTATGGGGGGCTTTGCCGAGGTATCTGCGCCTGAACTGGGCAGTGCTGTTGCGGCGGCTTCGATAGCGCAGGCGGGCATAATCGGCGATGAAGTCGATGAAGTGATTTTTGGCAATGTGCTCAGCGCGGGGCTGGGTCAAAATGTCGCGCGTCAGGTTGCTATTGGCGCAGGTCTCAATACTTCGGTGGGGGCGACAACGATCAACAAAGTTTGTGGTTCGGGCCTCAAATCCGTTATGCTCGCCGCTCAGGCCATCCAGTGTGGCGATGCCGATTTAATTCTCGCAGGAGGCACGGAAAACATGAGCCGCGCGCCCTATCTTCTCGAAAATGTGCGAACGGGTTATAGACTTGGGGCAGGCGAACTCGTTGACTCAATGATCCGCGATGGCTTATGGGATGTGTACAATGATTTGCACATGGGCACATGTGGCGACCGATGTGCTGAACGTTACGATTTTTCGCGCGCAGACCAGGATGATTTTGCCATCAGCAGTTATAAAAGAGCACTTCGCGCCGATAAAGAAGGCCGATTCCGCAGCGAGATTGTACCCGTAAAAGCATCCTCTGGCAAGACAATTACAACGATAGACCGGGATGAGGAACCCCTGAGATTTGACGAGAGTAAACTCCGCCAACTGCGCCCTGCATTTTCAAAAGACGGCTCTGTGACGCCTGGCAATGCGTCGAGCCTTAACGATGGTGCAGCATCTGTTATCGTCCTTTCAGACGAAAAAGCAGAATATTGCGGCATCGCGCCAGAAGTTGAGATTTTAGGGTATGCCACACATGCCCAGGAGCCGGAGTGGTTCACGCTCGCGCCTATCGGTGCCATCTCCAAACTTTTGTCCAGGATCTCCCTCACTGTTTCGGATATCGATCTGTTTGAAATCAATGAAGCCTTTTCCGGAGTTCCAATGGCGGCGGCTCAGGATCTCGGCATCCCGGCGAAAAAACTCAATGTCAATGGCGGTGCTGTCGCACTGGGACATCCTATTGGAGCGAGCGGCACGCGCATTCTCGTAACTCTTATTCACGCCTTAAAACGCGCCGACAAGCGCATTGGCATTGCCGCGCTGTGCATTGGCGGAGGCGAGGCTGTCGCGCTGGCTGTTGAGAATGTGATAGGTAAGACGTGATTCATAGACTCAAGAGATAGGAGAGTTTGAGGAGTACCGAGCGGTTTCGCCGGGTTAAGGTCGGATCGGTGCCATAAGCGCTGTCGAAGACGAGAAAAATGTCGCTGCCTGGGCGATACCGGTAGTTGAGGAGAAAATTCGCGCTTGCGAACTCTTTGTCATTGTTCCACTGCACAAAGAGTTTGACAAAAAAGTCTGTGGAAAAGGAGTACTGCAGGCGGTTGCTGAGCGTGTGGATGTTAAAGTTCCCCTGCGGTAATCGAATCCAGTCGCCCTGATATTCCACTTCATAAGACAGTTGGCCGGAGGGGCGAAAGGTGCTTTCCGAGCGAATCGTGTAGCGTCTTCCCGTGTAGTATGTGCCGGCCTCGAAGGTGATGCCAGGGCGCAATTTTCGAGATCGGCTGGGGCGCGGTCCCGTGACAAATGACGTGAAGGTATAGGTTCCGGAGGGGATGCTCACGTCTTCGTGGCGTGCGGATGGCTCGAATGCTTCATCGACCACATCGCGGGTGCGGTTCAATTCGATCCGCCAGTAGTCGCCGGTATTGAAGATCGCAAATATCGAGAGTTCGGCGGTCCAGTATTTCACATTGTTGTCGCGGTCTGTAAAGATCTGCGCTTCGGGACCGATTGACATGTAGCGAATATTGCCGAATTTCGGTCTGGGTCTGTAGCGCGCATAGAGATCATAGCGCCTGAAACCGTCCAATCCGCTTCTGCGATTGATAAACCCCACGGCAGGTTCAAATTGTTCCTCGACATCGAGGAATTTGAACCGCGCCCAATACTTGGTGCCGCGATAGTTCATAGATACAAACCGCGCATCGTCTGCCTCTTCAATTTGCGAATCCCATGTTCGGGCTGCAAAGGCCTGGAAATTCAAGGTTGACGTTGGAGAATAGTTGAAATCAATGCCCCCGACGCGATTGTATCGGTTCCATCCGTCAATGGGGTCATCGATTTGCTTGTTGACCACGATGAAGCCGACGTTTGACCGCCCGAATACGTCGCGTCTCATCCTGAGCACGGAGTAGTTGGTGCGGTGTACCTGGATTGTGTCGCCATCGTCTGCAAACAATGCCGAGTCGGTCAACACATTTAGGCCGCCAATACTTGTTCGTCCTTCTTTCCCTGCAATTTTTGAACCGAATAGAATCGGGATTTTTTTTCCTTTTTCAAGGCCGATGCGTCTGGTATAAAAAAGGAGGGTAGGCGGCCTGGTACCGCTGCCGGTTACTCGCGCTTGTTCGCCAAATTGGAAGAGGTTGGCTCCTTCGAGGAAAAACTCGCGTTTTTCGGGGAAAAAGAGGCGGAACTGCGTCAGGTTGGTTTGTTCCTGGTCGCCTTCTACCTGTGCGAAATCCGTGTTGTAGGACAAATCGAGCGAGATGTTTGACGTGATGCCATAGCGCAGATCGAGGCCCGTTTCAAATGTGGGGCTTTCAGCGGGGTCGATTGCCTGATCATCGATGGTCGTGCCCGGCAAAGCGTAGGGTTTGAGGCGAATCGGACGTCTGGCGCGAATGTGTTGGAGGCCGTGAAGTTCGCCGATGTCCGACATTCGATACCGCTCTGTGGATGAGGAACTTTGCAGGCCAACGACGAGTTGTGTCGCCAGATTTTTGCGGGCAATATAGCGCGCGAGGTTGATGCCCCATACGATATCTTCTGCTTGCTTAAACCGCAGTTGGCTAAACGGGATTTCGATTTCGGCCGTCCATCGGTCTGGATAGTGTTTGGTGCGGGCGACCCAATTGCAATCCCAATCGCGGTTATAGGTTCGCCCCGCGTTGGAGAGCATCAAATCGCTTTGCGCCCCAAGGGGATTGACAGAGAAAAAGAAGCCATTTTGCCGATCATTGTACGTGTCGAGCAGGATTTGAATATTGTCATCGCCGCGGATTTCGGAATCTCGTCGCATGTTGTTTGCGATAAATTGAGAGGAGTCCGGGACGAGGCATTCAAAGCCAAAGTAGATGCTTTTGTCTGTGTAGATAATCCGCGCGATTGTTTGTTCAGGACTCGGCATCCAGTAGTTTGGATCGCGCTGTACAAAACCCTTGATCGGCGTTGCCCGCGACCATACGGGGTCGTCCAGTACGCCATCTACATTGGGATTTTTGTCAACGCGGGCAGCGTGGACGAGCCGCCTGGATTTTCGATCCGATACGTCTGATCGTGCACTGCTCAACATCACCATATCGCCGGTATTTACGGCTGTTCCGTTGGCCTCTACGACTCTTGCTATGACCAGTTCTGGCAATTCTTTGATGACTTCGAGTTTTGCACCTTCTGCCTGCCCATTCTGCACCGTGAGATTTGACCACAGCGGGGCCAAACCATTTAAGCCCGTGACATAAACGAGATCTCCCGAAACTTGCTGCACTGTGCCCTCGCTCGCCAGCAGGTCCGTGGTGTTCCACAGGACAAATAGACATATTGCTATGGTTTGAATTTTTCGCATGAGAAAGTGGTGAGATCACCCATTAGAGGGCGTGGTCAACGCCGAGTTTAATCCCTGTGTCGGGATGTTCGTTCATTTGCATATAAGCTTCTGCAACGCGATTAAATGGCACGACGGGATCGATTAAGCCCTCGGCGGTCAGGCGGCCTTCGACGAGCAGGTCGTAGGCTTCTTTATTTCCGCGCTTTTTGTCCCATCCGTAATCCAGCCAGGGTTCGCTGTCGGATCTCACGGATATAATGCGAATCCGATTGCGATGCCATTCGCCGGTCAAATGCAGGTTTTGCATAGGGGTATTGTAATAGGCTGTGGATACAACGGTGCCCTGATAGCGCGTTGAACGCAGGGCGTCGGTCATTGCGGCGGACGATCCACTGGTTTCCATGGCGACATCGACGCCGAGTTTTGTAGTGGCTTGCTTAATGACCATGCCCACATCGGATTCGCGCGGGTCCAGGACGAGGTCCGCACCGTAGGCTTCAGAAATCAGGCATCGCTTTTCAATGGGGTCTATTGCCGCAACCCAGCGCGCGCCGGCGATGCGGGCGAGTTGTACGGTCATCAATCCAATTGCACCCAGACCAAAGACTGCGACGCGATCCCCAATGCGAATATTGGCGTCTCTGACGCCACCGAGGGCAACGCCCGCGGGGTCTGTAGCCATTAGAGCCTGCCACGGGACGCCATCCGGTGCTTTTTCAACGCGGTCCGCCGAGAGTGTATGCGTTTCTCGAACAGATCCATGACCAAAAATCCGATCTCTTACCTGAATATTTGACACATTTTGTCCCACGTCCGTCACTTCGGCGAGATACATATTGCCCAACCGTTTTGGAAACACATCTTTCTGTTTTTGCCCGCGCATGTGCATGCGCCATTCCCAGCTAAAAATATCGGATGCATCGAGTGTATTGGCTTGAAAACCCCGGAATTCAGTACCGTGTTTTACCGCTGAAAACAAGGTCTTTGCACGCACTTGATCGGGTTTTAAGGGTTCTTCATCGTATTCTCGCAATGTCGTGTGCCCCGGTCGGTCTGCAATGAGTTCGCGTGGCATAAATGCTCCTGTAGTGAGACGTAAGAGGTGAGAGGTTAATCATCCACCCAATCGAAAATAGGATAAGAAAAGACGGGTGGCAAGTACAATAGGAGCGTGGAAGCAGTCTATTTTGTGCTTGTGTCTGTGTGAGAAGTTTATTTGTTAGAAAAAGAGGTTCAATTTACACGCGGAGGAGGTAATAAATGTTAAAAAAGAATTATACTATTGCAAAGTCAAAGGCTCTGCTGAATCGCTATGGCGATGTTCTGGTTCGCGGGTACATTCCGCATAAGAATATTTTTGGCCAGGTCGATATGGACTATCCCGCATTTGTCCAGCGCGCGGCGGGGGCGCGGTTTTGGGATGTGGATGGCAATGAGTATTTGGATTATGTAATGGGTTTCGGGCCGATTGTTCTGGGATATGATGATCCTGCCGTTTGCAGTGCAATACAGGAGCAGGTGGCGAATGGCACGGTGTACAGTCTGGCTCATCCCCGGGAGTTGACGGTTGCAGAATTGCTCATCGAAGTGATTCCGTGTGCAGAGATGGTGGGATTTTTTATTGGGGGTAGTGCGGCGACTTCCGGTGCTGTGCGCCTGTCGCGGGTATATACGGGACGCGATAGAGTGATTGCGTGCGGGTATCACGGCTGGCACGATTGGGCACGTCCCGGCGATGTGGGGGTTCCGCAAACTGTCAGCGAGTTGACCTGTGCGGTTCCCTACGGCGATTTAAACGCTCTGGAATCGTGTTTGAAGAAATATGACAATCAGGTGGCGTGTGTGGTGATGGAGACGATTCAAGGGGGCGGGCCGCCGGATGGGTTTTTGCAAGGGTGTGTGGATTTGGCACATGCACACGGCGCGGTCTGCGTGTTTGACGAGACAAAGGTGGGTTTTCGCATGGCGATGGGCGGGGGGGGGGAATATTATGGGGTTATACCCGATATTGCGACGTTTGGCAAAGCGTGTTGCAATGGGTATGCGGGAAGTTTTATTGCTGGGAAGCGCGAGATTCTGGCGTCAAAAGCGTGCCAGTCGGTGTGGATGACAGGTACCGCGCATGGGGATCCACTCAGTTTGACGGCAATGGAGGTCGTGATAGGGGAACTTCAGAGGCGGAATGGCATTGCCTATCAATGGAAAATTGGAAATCGATTGATCGAAGGTATCAACGCGGTTTGCGAAGCAGGGGGACTGAGTTATCATCTCATTGGCGTTGGGCCAATGCCGCGTCCTGTGATAGACGATTCTGACCGCGATCGCTGCATGGCGGTGTTGCGGAGATGTCTTGCACAGGGATATTACTTACATCCCAGGCATCCGATGTTTCTCTCTCTGGCACATACTGAGGCGGATATTGAAGATACAATAGAAGCGGTGCGCGAGGCGATTGGGGACTTGAATTAATATCGGCTGCTTCTGCCATATTATGAGGACTTTTCCCCCGCAATAGATTTGACAATTTCGAGGTCTTCTTGCTTTTCTTCGGATGATTTTAAGAGTGGATAGGCTTCTACTGGTGTGGATTTGGGTTTGTCAATCGGTGAAATTTTAGAGCGTGCTTTTTCGATGGCAGGGCCGAGTCGTTCTGCTTTTTGTGCGGCGTATATTTCGTGTCGCGCTTTGAAGTCGGGCAATACATTTTGTGCGAAACATTCGAGCGATTTGCATATATGATCGTGTTTGTTGTTGCCCGCTTGCTGCAGGAAGACGACCTGATCAACGCCGATCTCTTCCATTGTTTCAAGGTGGGCGCGTATTTCATCCGGGGTGCCAATGCAGCCTGATCCCGAACCTTTTTTCCGTTCGGGTTTGTTTTTTTGGAAGTCTGCCCAGATGTCAAATTCGCCGGGGACATGAGTGCCGTGGCGATAATAATGGGAAAGTGCATAGCCGAAAAATTGGAATCCTTCGAGACCCTGTGCCCTCGCCGTTTCCCCGTTTTCGTGACACATGAACCCGGCGACCATAGCGATCGTGGGATTGACGGCTTGGCCGAGAGGTTCGCATTCATTCTCAAATGCGGTGTAGTATTCGTCAACCCAGTATTTGGCTTCTTCGGGTTCGATAAAGGCAAAGGTGAGTGCGCCAATGCCGTGTTTTCCGGCCCAGCGAATGCTCTCGCGGTTGGAACAGGCGACCCACAGCGGTGGGTGGGGTTTTTGCAGGGGCTTGGGCACGATATTGCGTTCGGGCATTGAGAAAAATTCGCCACGATATCCGGGATACGGGTCAGACGCGAGCATTTTGGCGGTTTCTCGGACGGTTTCTGCCCACATTGCTTTTTTTTCACCGGGCGGCACGTTGAATCCCTCGAGCTCTGCGCGAGAAGCCGATTCACCCGTGCCCCATTCGACGCGCCCATCGCTGATCAGGTCGAGGGTTGCGATGCGCTCGGCAACGCGAGCCGGATGGTTGTAATTGGGTGGCATGAGTACAATGCCGTGTCCCAGGCGGATATTTTTGGACCGTTGGCTACAGGCCGCGAGAAAGACTTCGGGTGCTGAGGAGTGGGAATATTCTTCCAAAAAGTGGTGTTCAACTTCCCAAACATATTCAATGCCAATGCGATCGGCGACCTCGACTTGCTCGAGCGCGTCTTTGAAAAGCTGGTGTTCTTCGCCTTCTACCCAGGGGCGGGGAATCTGGTGTTCGTAAAAGATGCCAAATTGCATAATATATCTCCGGTGATCAAAATGACGGTGTTCTGTTGTTCCACCTAATTATACAAACAAAATAATCATGTCAAAAGTGATTAAATCCAAATTGTTAATTGTTCATCCCGATCAAGCACCCATTCCGCAGGGGATGGTCGTTGTAAACGAGGGGCGCGTAGTTGGTGTTGGGGCTGAAGTAGATGTGCCTTTAGACGCCGATGTGGTGGATTGTTCGGCATATACTGTGATGCCGGCTTTGATTGATTCCCATGTGCATATTACGATTAACAACCGGTTTCTGTTACCGTTGAGCGCGCATTTCGACGTAGATGCGACAACGGCTGTATTGCGCGGTGCGATGAATTTGCGAAGTGATCTGAGCACGGGCGTTACGACCGTGCGTACCCTGGGGGATCGACCGGGTATTGAGAAGGCTTTTCAAGGTGCGATTGATCGCGGCGAATCCGTGGGACCGAGGTTGAAGGTGTGTGTGCGGGCATTGAGACCGAGTCATGGGACAGCGCCTTTTTTGTGTTTCCCCGCGGATGGGGAAGAAGAACTGGCATTAAAAATCCGGGAGAATTTTTCTCAGGGGGCAGACTGGACCAAGTTGTTTATTACCAATGTGCGGCAGGGCGATTCATATCAAGACTATATTCGAGGCGACCTGACAGATGTGGCGGCGTATTCGAGGCGGGAAATCGATGCGGCGATTGCTATTTCACACGATTTGGGACTGCCCGTGGCCGCACACGCGATTGGTGGTCCGGCAATGCGCTGGGCGATGGAAGCGGGGATCGATAGTGTTGAACACGCCAATTTGTTGACCGAAGAAGATGTGGCTTTGTTTGTGAAATCGGGCGCGTATTTGAGCGATCCAAATTTACAACTGTTTTTCGACGATGAAGTTGGTTTTGCGTCTTTTGATACGTGGGCGTGGGATTGGTGGCGCGAGCGGGTTGAACGCGCACGCGAATTGACGGCAAAATATATTCCCGAAGCAGTGCGGGCGGGTGTGAAAGTGTGTTTGGGAACCGATAGCACGCATGCAACGCTCTGGCGCGAGGCAAAAGAGCTCGTTGGGCTGGGGGTGTCAGAAATGGATGCGTTGAAGGCGGTAACGACGAATACAGCTAAAATGTTGGGTATGGCGGATTGCGTTGGACATCTTGGCGTTGGGATGTTTGCAGATGTGATTGCACTATCGGGCAATCCGCTTGAAGATATCGCATGCTTGCGGCAGGTGAAGATGGTGATGAAAGAGGGGGAGGTCATCGCAGATGTTTTAAGTGAGGCGAGTGATGTTTTTAGCGATTAAATGAGGAGGAATTGTGAGTACAGTACTGATTACTGGGGCGAGTGGTTTTATCGGTCGGGTACTATCGGTCTCGATGGCGGAAGAGCACAAGGTGATTTGTATGAGCCGAAAAAATCCAGAATTGGATTTGCCCTGGGTGCACGGCGAGTTTGGCTCTTTTGAAGATTTGCAACAGCTCAATAATGAGGCGATTGATGTGGTGATTCACCTTGCGGCTGTGACCGGCGGTTGTTCGGAGCGCGACGCGCTGATCGTCAATGTGGAGGGCACGCGGTGTTTGATGCGCTATTTGATGGATCGCGGATGCCGCAAATTTGTGATGGCGAGTTCGATCGCGGCGGTTGGGATGCAGAACCCGGCCTTTCGTCCGCAGGCATTGCCGATTCCCGATGAACACCCATGTCTGGATCGCAATGGGTATGGTCTTTCGAAATATTTGATGGAGGAGATCACAAAATACTATGCGCGACAAAATGGCGATATCGATGTGATTAATTTGCGGCTGTCTTCGGTGCCGCACGCTGGATTGCCACCTTTGCGAGATATTTCTCCAACGCGACAGTGGGGTTTGGGTAGCTTGACCATTATGGATTTGCCAGACGCGGTACGGGTATTCGCGCTATCTGCACAATCACCGCACAAACCCGGGGTTCGCATCATGAATGCCGCAGGTCCAAAGGCGTGGGTTGCCGTCCCCGTAGCGGAGATTTTGCGCGCCTGGTGGGGCGACGAGGTGGATCTGTCGCATTTTGAACAGCGCGGGCATGAATACGACAGTGTTTACGATGTGAGTCGGATAAAAGAAGAATTGGGATTTGTGGCGGAGCGGTTGCCACAACGCGGAGGTTCTCAATGATCGATAAAGCCAAACAACAGATACCCCGTCCGGTGAGAAATCAGGTCGCGCAAGCGGGTGAGGAGGTATTGGTTTTGCGCCACCAAAAGCTGAAAAAAGGCGAACACCAGACGTTTTACGAAATTAGCCGAGCGGGTGTATGGCCGTGGTTTGAGAAGATCGGTGCGCGCATGGTGGGGCAATGGCGTGTCATTTATCCACCGCCTCCTGCCTGTGATCGCAAAGAGAGTCCCGATTTTGACGAGATTTTGATGATGACGCGATCACCCTTCCAACCCTTCCAAAATACCCCTGAGATAGCCGATGCTGCGCGCGGCAATGGTTTGTGGGTCGGGTTTGAAGTCAAAGACTTCTACGGATACATAACCATTGTAGTGGCGGTCTTTGAGGGCGCGGAGGATGGATGCAAATTGTAAATCGCCAAATCCCGGACCGCGCAAATTGGGGTCGTTGACATGGACATGGCGCAGGGCTTTGCCAGCTTCGGCGATCACATCCACATGGGGTTTGTTTTCGGCGGCGGCGGCTTTGGTATCGACCATGGTCTGGAAATTTGGGTGACCGACATCGGCGACCATTTTGAGGGCTTCAGAGATGGCGTTCAGAATATTGGTTTCTTTGCCCGTGAGTGCTTCGATGCAATATGTGACGCCGTTTTGTTCCATTTCTGAGGTGCAGTTCGAAAAGATATCGACAGCGTATTTCCAGCATTCCTCTCGGTCCCAGCCTTTTTGGATGTTGCGCTGTGCCGGTGAGCCGTGGATCATAATCCGCCCACCCAGGTCGCCGCAGAAATTGATCAATGCTTTCATATAGTCTTCAGTTTTGTCGCGGATGGCTTTGTCGGGATGTGTGAGATAAAGCCCCGGTGGGCTGGCGAGTAGCCAGTGCAGGCCAACGATTTCGACACCGGCTTTTTCCGCGGCTTTGCGAATGTCGCTGCGCTGTTTTGCAGAGATTTGCGTGACGCTTTCCGCGAGTGTAAAAGGTGCGAGTTCAACGCCGTCGCAGCCAATTTCCGCTGCATAGTTAAAGACATCCTCGATTTTCCAGTCTTCAAAAAATTCATTGCATACTGCGAGTTTCATGATGCGGTCCTTTCTGTCATGGTTTTGGAGGCGCTACAGGTCTGTAGCACAACGCGGCTTAGAATATAGTGGAAGATGCTTGTGGAATCACGCAGAATTTTATTGGGATTAAAATGGCTTGACATGCTCATGGGTTTTCCCTACCATACGGGAGTTCAATGGTAGAATTACTGTTTAAGAGGAGAACACAATGGCTCAGGAATCGGCTGCTGAACAACAGGTTGATACTGAAGATTATATTATTAAAGTTCAGGGGGTCTGGAAGACCTATCGGATGGGCGACCAGGAAGTGCATGCCCTGCACGGGGTGTATCTCGATGTGATTCGGGGTGAATATTTGTCAATTATGGGGCCTTCGGGATCGGGTAAAACCACGATGTTTAACATGGTTGGGGCATTAGATACGCCCACTAAGGGAACCGTATTGGTCAACGGTTCCAATATGGCCGATATGAGCCAGGGGCAAATTGCCTATTTGCGCTGCCACAGTGTGGGGTATATTTTCCAGTCGTTTAATCTGATTCCCGTTATGTCGGCACTTGAAAATGTGTCTTTGCCCATGGTGTTTTCGGGCATGTCGCGCAGTGATTACGAAGAAAAGGCCGCACACAAATTGTCGCTGGTGGGGCTTACCGACCGCCTGCATCACAAACCCTATGAATTATCGGGTGGGCAGCAGCAGCGCGTGGCAATTGCCAGAGCCATGGCCAATGACCCCGATTTGATTTTGGCCGATGAGCCGACTGGAAATCTCGATTTGAAGACCGGGCAGGAAATTATCGAGTTGTTGCTCAAGATGCAGGGCGAAAGCGGTGTGACCATTGTGACCAACACCCACGACCACAAGATGCTCGGCGTGTCTGATCGCGTGGTCGATTTGCGCGATGGGCAAGTTGAGCGGGTGAGACGTCGCGATGAGATTGAGATTCAAGAAGGGCGTATTGAAGGCTTTGATCCAACCGCTGAGTAACTTGTTTTACATAGCTTTAAGGCGTTCACGGGTTCGCCTCAAGCAAAATAATCCCAACAGTAGGGCAGGCCACAAAAGGTCTGCCCTATTTAATTTGGTAATGTTACTTCACAGATGCCTCCGCAGTTATAGACATAATCCTACAATTGTCTATCTTAATAGGGACACATTCTCACAATTGTCTATCTCAATAGGGACAATTTCCATGTTTTGTCAGGAATACCTCCAACAACGCCTATATTGACGCCCCAGATCAGATGGTCGCCGATTGGCTCGAAGAAAACTACATTGGACTATTGACATCAGAACTCGAGACCGTCGGCCTATCTGATCGATCAATCGTTATCGAAACCCATGTGCTATCATCATGATGGGGTCAATCGACGCGCAACCTGTGGGGGAGATGGTGGAGGATCTTCTCGAAGGAGGCATAAATGCCTTTGAGCTGCAGCAGAGGAGATAGCATGAACCGCACCGAGTTGATTGACCTGATCCACAATGGGGAGAATTCTATCCTGGAGTTCAAACGGGACGATATCCAGAATCACGCTCTGGCTAAGGAACTGGTGGCTTTCCTCAATCTGGAAGGGGGTACTGTTCTGCTCGGCGTCGAAGACGATGGGCGTATTTCCGGTACGACCCGGGAGCGTCTTGAGGAGTGGGTGAGCGAACTTTGCCGCGTCAAGATCAACCCGCCGACCGTCCCGATTCTCTTGTGGGTGAAAAATGCCGAGCCAAACCGGGATGTTCTCGCTGTTTCTATCGCGCGTGGTCCAGATAAGCCGTATGCATGCGTCCACGGCGGTCGCAGAACCTATTACATCCGTATTGGTAAAACCTCCCGAGAAGAGTGCCGAGAGGAGCTCGAGCGGATATACCAGAAGTCGGGCCACTTGCGATATGGTTCGAAGCCCGTGCCAGGCGCAAGTCTCGACGCTTTGGACCTTCGCCGTCTGCGCGATTACCTGATTCAGGTTATCGGCGGGCCAGCCCCAGCAACAGAAGATTTCGATGGTTGGGAAACGCTGTTGCGAAATATTGAACTGATGACCGTGTCCGGCGCCCAGCACGTTGCGACCATTGATGGGTTGCTTCTCTTTGGAAAAAATCCGAACAGGTACGTGCCCCAATCGGGGATCCGCGCGATCTGTTATCCGGGGCCTGACCCCGATTACGCAACCCGCACCGATGAGGATCTGCGCGGCCCGATGGTTCCGCTGAAAGGTGCCAACGAGAGTATAGTCGAAGCTGGCCTTGTCGAGCAGGCATGGGACTTTGTACGTCGCAACACGACGCCAACGGCCCGTATCGAGGGTGGTCGGAGGATTGACCGCTGGGAATATCCGGAAATTGTGATTCGAGAAGCCGTGGTGAACGCGCTCGTTCACCGCGATTACAGCATTTCGGGCACGGACATCATGTTGGCTATCTATTCTGACCGCCTTGAGATTCAGAGTCCTGGCAGATTGCCCAATACTGTGACAATAGACGGGATGAAGTCGGGCATGCGCTACGCGCGCAATCAGACGCTGGTCAATATCATGCGCGACTACGGCTACGTTGACGCTCGAGGCATGGGCGTGCGGAACAAAATTATTTTAGGTATGCGTGCTCACAATAACACCGAGCCTGACTTTATCGAGGAAGAAAACCGGTTCACCGTGCGGCTTTGGAAGGAGTTAGAGGACACGCCAGGTATCAGTCACTTTGACGGACGGTAACTAGGATTTGAAGACATATTCTGAAGTTTCGGAGCAAAAGATTTGATTTTTTACAAAGGACAGCGCGATGCTAGATCAAACGATTTTGGACAACATCATCAGTCGAATTGTGGAAGTGGCTGATCCCGAGCGGATTATCCTTTTTGGGTCTGCCGCCCGAGGCGACATGAACCGCCATAGCGATGTTGATCTGCTCATCGTCAAGGAGGGTGTGGATCCACTTGATCTCATGGGACAGATTTACCAGAATCTGCACGGAGTAGGTGCGGCCGTTGATGCCTTCGTGGTCACGCCCCAAGCCGTCGAGCGCTACAAGAACAGTCACGCGCTGATCATCAAGCCAGCGCTGCAGGAAGGAAAGGTGGTCTATGAATCTCCCTGAACGCTTTCCGCCTGATGATCCGCGCCCGAAGCGACCTAACTCAAGCAAAGAGCCAGGTGCCCGGCGTCTATCTCGAAAATTTATGCTTCAACGCACAGCAGGCAGCCGAAAAGGCTATCAAGGGCGTGATGATCGCGTGCAATATCGAGTTTCCTTACGTGCATGACTTGGCCCGCCTGTTATCACTGCTCAAAGAAGGGGGAGAGTCCATACCAGCGACGATCAGTCGAGCCAGTCTATTGACCAAATACGCCACCATCACGCGCTATCCTGGCGAAATCAGGCCCGTTTCCGAAGCCGAGTATCGGGAAGCGATAGTGATTGCCGAAGCCGTCGTCCAATGGGCTGAGGAGCAGATATGATTCCCGTTCCACACCGCCGCAGTTAAATAAAAGGAATCACAATGGAAATAACCTTAATTATCCTCGCGTTACTCGCCCTTGGCGCATTGATCGCATGGTCTCGCGCCAAAACCCAAGTGACTAACGCCCGTGAAGCACTTGCACGAGCTGAGGCTGAACGCGACGTACACGCTAACTCCGTTGATAGCGAGGTCGGAGAACGCACGCGCATTGAGGCCCAGCGCGACGGCCTCCAAGCGAAACTGAGTGAGAGCGAAGCACAATTCAAAGCAGCAGTTGCTGAACGAGATACCGAACGGAAAAATCACGAACAACGGTTACAAGAACTTGATGAACGCTTCAAGGGACTGGCCGCAGATATCTTCAAGTCCAACAGCGAGGAGTTTCGCAAACAGGCCCAGGAGAACTTCCTGCAGCAACGAGAACTCGCCGTCACCGACCTTGAAAAACGTCAAGTGGCAGTTGACAGCCTCGTCAAGCCCGTTGGCGAATCGCTTGAGAAATTGCAGCAGCGCGTCGGTGAGATCGAAAAAGCCCGCGAAGGCGCGTACGCCCAGGTTCATGAAAGCATCACGAACATTCAACAGCAAATAGGCCAGCTTAGTAGTGAAACGGGTAACCTGCGCGAGGCACTGCGCTCCTCCAATGTCCGCGGTTACTGGGGTGAGCAGGAACTACGCAACATTATTGAGTTTGCAGGCATGACCGAACACGTCAGCTTCGTTACTCAGGAAACTACCACTACGCTTGACGAAGCAAGCGACATCCGCCCAGATCTAATCGTCAACATCCCTGGCGGTGTACGGGTGGTGGTTGATTCCAAAACCCCTTTCGAATCCTACTTTGAAGCACGCAACACAACAGATCCCGATACTCAGCGGAAGTTGCTCGATCGCCATGCCAGCGCACTCATGGGACATGCTCGCGAACTCAAACGCCGTGACTACTCCCATTGGGTTGAAGGCTCACCCGATTTCGTTGTCATGTTCATCGGTGCCGACGGTATTTTGGACGCTGCCCTCAATACACGACCTGCATTGTGGGAGGAAGCATGGCAACAGCATAAAGTCCTTATGGCTACGCCATTGAATCTGATTGCCTTTCTTCGCACGGTCGCCCTCGCCTGGCGTGAACAACGCCTCCAAACCGATGCACGCAACATTTCTGATACTGCCGCCGAACTCTATGACCGTTTTCGCATCTATCTTGAACATGTCAATAGGGTTGGTGTGAATCTCGATAAGGCTGTTGATGCCCACAACAAAAGCATTCGTTCCCTCAACCGCACTGTATTTCCACATACCCGTAAACTTGAAGACCGCGGTATCACCAAGGGCAAAGACATTCCTCAAATCGATGAACTCGCTGTACATCCCGAAACGCTCGCTGCCCCCGAACTTCAGCGAACACCGCGCCTGGAAGCCAGCGACTAACGATTGTAAGTCAAAAAGAGTTTACTCGACTATACTCGAGCCCTGCGCTCTGCTGTTGTTATTCGATTGCCAAAACCACCAGTCATTGAAAAGATAGGAAATAGTAATGCCACAACCCGCCTTGAGATTCAGAGTCCCGGCAGATTGCCCAATACTGTGACAATAGACGGGATGAAGTCCGGCATGCGATACGCTCGCAATCAGACATTGGTCAATATCATGCGCGACTACGGTTATGTTGACGCTCGAGGCATGGGCGTACGGAACAAAATTATTCCGGGTATGCGTGCCCACAATAACACCGAGCCTGACTTTGTCGAGGAAGAAAACCGGTTCACCGTGCGGCTGTGGAAGGAGTTGGGTAAATCACCTTGATCCCAGAACCAGCTTCTCAGAGGATGTGCCAATTCCATTCACGGCATTTGACAATATCTCTTTTGGAAATCGTCCCAGCCTTGATTTGAAATGCAAGTGACACCATACGCGAGGGAAGCACAAGGTTCAGGTTTCTCCCGCTTTTTTTGTAATAGAAGATAGGATAAAATGAAAAAAATTATCGCCCCCCTACGTGCTGCACGCAATCTTGACCAGTGTTTAGATATAGTACGCGACTACCTGGGCAAAAATCCGCTGCGCCAGAATATGTATGCAGAGTATGAAAATTTAAATGCCTGGATGCCAGTAACTTGCTTGTACCCTTATAATAGAGCAAAGTTTTAAAGTGCTTAAAGATCTCAGGGGAAATAGTGCCGATATTCCGCCCCAATATCAGCATAATCTGTCATATCTTTTTTGCTTACTGAAATCAGGTGACAAGGATTTTATACGGGAGAGGTATAAAGAATTTCAATCCCTTCACAACTACATCGCCATTCCTGACAAATCTCCGAGCACGATAGGCGAAGCTATGGGAGATTACGAGTTCGATCTCCACATAAAATATAAATGGAAATATAAACAGATTGATGGAAAGAATAAAAACACCGAAACACCTGTGGATAGTGTAGATGAGTTCCTGGAACAAATGGGATCGGACTACACCTCATGGAGGTATATCCCTAACGAAGGGAGTGAGGGGGTCAAAGGAAAAGTAAGTGTATATGCTATGATTGAGATAGTCTCTGCTGCTATTGATATTCTGATGCGGGAGACAGTGGGCCCCGGCCAAGTTAGACCGAAAATAGAGGACAGGCTATGGAATAAAATATCCGGTATCACCCGATCATTCTGGGGCTATGATGCTAATGATCAGAAAGCCGAAAAACTGGATCAAAGGATACGTAAAGACATGTGTGCTTGGGGCGGCAGGTATGGAAATTATCTAAACGCTTTTTCCCACCTTGCCCGCTATGATAATGACTGGCGGATGCTCGTTGCATACCTTGAACTTTTGGGAGAATTTTTATTAGATGGAATGGAGAGAGATAGAAAAGGTGAGTTGATATGTAATGATAAAGGCGATGTTGGAGACGATATTAATGATGATTTAGACTACGAAAAAAACAGAGAACGCAGTGCTGATGAGCGTGAGAAAATATGTAAAATTATTGATAAAATTGAACACGTAACTCACAGGCTTTCTTTACCCCAGTGTGAAGATTATAAGCCGTTGTTGGTCGATATCCGCCAGAGTCTTAAAACTGTGCGAGATAGGTTGACGAAGGATTCAATGATTTCTGATAGAGAGTTTCGGGACTGGTATTATCAGTCTATGGTTTTTCATAGTAAAATCGATGATTTCCATTCTACGACATATTACGAATCTTTCTTTTTAAGTTTGGGGCTTTCCCTCCATCCTATGACAATGGCGTGCTTAAAAAAGAGAATCCGTAGTATTTTGGCGAACCGTGAAATCTGCATTGTCTATGGCCACAATGGCAAGCCTAATAATCTAAGTGACTCTTTGGATAAAAGCCAAGATCTCGAGATTTTTCTTTCTCGAGCCTGTACAGATGAATTGCCTTTGGTATGGAATGACGAGAAAAGGATTTTCGAAAACAAAGAGTTTGTATATGCAGGGGCATAACAAAAGAGGAGTAATATGTCGGACGAAGTAGAGTTTCTTTCAGATATTTTATCTCGACCGTGGTCGCCGGATGGAAAGTCTGGCCTACAGTCAGTGGGCCTGTTTATCGGTCAAGGTACGAATGGACTTGAGGTTGCCGTAGCACGAGCAGCCAACCAGCCTTCCCCAGCGACTTTGACAATGACATGGAAAGCCCGTAAAGGACGGCGCGCGGCACCGTTACTCCTGATCGTTCTACACCCGGGTGGTGCATTGATCACCGGAGCAACAGGCGAAATACCGCCAGTCTATAAAGATATGGATGTGGGACAGGTCGAACGCCTGTGCCGCGAGGCACTCGGCCAACCCGACCGACACGCTGCACTTCGTTTGTTGTCTCAGGCTCTGCCATCCCTGGAAACAGCCCTACCAGGTCTAACCAACGAAGGCTTGCTCGCCCTCCACGAATTAGAGCATGGCGTACCGAAACGTCCGGACTGGGCCGATGCCAAACGCAAGGCGCACGCTGCGTTAAACAAGCGTGATCGCGACCTGTTGGACGCGCTGGGTTTTCGAGTTGAGCCTCTGGATAATCTGACCAGTCTTTTGCGTAGCGGAGACCAACGTACTGCACTTGCAGTTATGTTGCGAGAAAGTGAGTCGGCAGAGGCAGGATCTGCTCGGTTCAATAGTTTGTCGCCGATCAGCTATGCGCTGAAAAAGGCAGACGACGAAAACCTTCCCTGGGTAGTTCTGACGCAAGGAAACCGGCTTCGGCTCTACGCGACCAATGTCGATGCAGGCGTTGGCCGCCGCGGTCGTACCGAGACATACGTCGAATGCCAGCCTTCATTGCTGGCAGATGGGCATCTGCCGTATCTCTGGCTGATCTATTCAGCCGAGGCCCTGACACCGAAAGGTAGCTTGGACGAGATATTGGAGGCATCACAGCGCTTCGCAGGCAAGCTCGCCGAGCGTTTGCGCGAACGCATTTACAACTACGTGGTGCCTAAACTTGCACAGGGTATTGCCGCAGCCCGTGGCATTGATAAACCGAGTCCGGAAGATATTAGTCTTACCTACGAAATGGCACTGACTGTTTTGTTTCGGCTTTTGTTTATCGCCTACGCGGAAGACCGCGATCTTCTGCCATATCGTTTTAACGACGCTTACCGGAGCCGATCACTCAAACAGAAAGCACAAGAACTGGCAGACTTCGTTGCCAAGGACAAACCGATTGCTACAGGAGATTCCCATTGGCAAGAGACCGCTTTGCTTTGGCAGGCTGTGGCTGAGGGCAATACCGAATGGAGCGTACCCGCCTACGACGGTGGACTATTCGCAAGCGAAGAAGAGGTTTCGAAAACAGGCGCAGAATTGGCCGCCATCACGCTGCCAAACGAGAGCTTTGAGACAGCACTTCGCCACCTCTTGGTTATCGAGACCCCGGAAGGCGTGCCCGGGCCGGTTGATTTTCGTTCACTGGGCGTGCGCGAGTTCGGGACGATCTATGAAGGCTTATTGGAATCCGAGCTGGCAGTTGCGGAAACCAAACTTGTCCTCAAAGAGCAAAAGAAAAAGCAGCAAACAGAGTCCATTTACGTCCCAGCACGCGAGGGGGAGACACCAGACGTATTGACGGGCGAGGTCTATCTGCACAACCGATCCGGCGCGCGCAAGTCGTCGGGAAGCTACTACACCAAGCCGTTTGCTGTCGAACATTTACTGAACGGTGCACTGGAACCAGCATTGACTGATCATTTTGCCCGCCTTAACAGCCTGGATGATACGGATGCAGCCGAGGCATTCTTCGATTTCCGGGTAGCCGATATTGCGATGGGTTCGGGCCACTTTCTGATTGGGGCCATTGATCGGATCGAGAAGCGCCTGGCAGATTTTCTCGCAGGGCGGAATCTGCCGGGCGTTCGCAGGGAGCTTGAGAAGCTTCGCACGGTTGCCCTTGGCGAATTAGGGGAGCTTGATAAAAGCACGACAATAGAGGACGGCCAGTTGTTGCGGCGCATGATTGCCCGGCGCTGTATTTACGGCGTTGATCTCAACGGTCTTGCGGTGCAGCTCGCGCGTTTGGCAGTCTGGATCCATACCTTTGTACCCGGGCTACCACTCTCATTTCTGGATCACAATCTGGTGCATGGCAATGCACTGGTCGGTGTCGGCACTCTCGACGAGATCAGGGAAAAATTCGAGGCACTCTCTTTGCCAATGTTTCCAGTTGATGCACAGAGCTTACTGGGCAGGGCAGCGGGACTGCTGAGGCGGCTTGCCAATATCAACGATGCGTCTTTGCAGGACATCGCAGATGCTCGAGAGGCATTGGAAGAAGCCCGCGAGGCGATCCGCAGCACAGAAGCACTTTGCGATCTGATAGCAGCACAGCCCATTTCCGAAGACCCGAAGGTGGTCCTTTTTCCCTTCGAAAACTGGGAGAATCTTGGGAATGATGCAGATGCATTGGAGGCGGTACAGATCGCAAGGCAAGATCTGGATGACCTCGATGTCCTTCACTTTCCAGTAGCCTTTCCGGAAGTTTTCCTTCGCAAGCGGCCAGGTTTTGATGTGATTCTCGGTAATCCACCATGGCAAGAGGCGACCATAGAGGAACACGCTTTTTGGGCACGCCATTTTCCAGGTCTGCGCTCTCTTTCGCAACGTCTGATGGAAGCGGAAAAAATTCGGCTGCGAGAAGAGCGGTCCGATCTTCTCGTGCTTTACGAGGATGAGTTGAAGGAGACCGAGCGGATACGCAAGGTTCTGGTGGGCGGAGCCTTTCCTGGTATGGGAACAGGGGATCCCGATCTCTACAAGGCATTCTGCTGGCGATTCTGGCATTTGACCGCGGCAGATGGAGGACACATCGGTGTTGTGTTGCCGCGTAGCGCGCTCGCCGCTAAAGGCTCGGAGAAATTCCGGCAAACGATGTTCGACAAGACCGCGTGGGTGGATGTGACAATGTTGGTGAACAATCGGAACTGGGTATTTCCAGAGGTGCATCCGCAATACTCGATTGGACTTGTATGTGTAAAACACGGTGCACCCCAAAAAGAATCAATCTATTTACAAGGTCCTTACGCGACGGAGGCTAAGTTCTTTGGAGGCGTTGTAAAGGAACCGGCTGCGTTCTACAACCGTGATGTGCTCGACTGGAACGACAGTGCCTCGCTACCATTGCTACCAACGGAAGAATCGGTTGATGTATTTGCACAACTCCGGAAGGCACCTCGTTTCGATTTAAACGTAGCAGGTCAATGGCGAGCGCGGCCAGATCGGGAACTCGACGCCACTAATGACAAGCATCTTATGGATGTTGAGAGCAAAGAATGTCCCGACGGTTTTTGGCCGGTTTACAAAGGAGAGTCCTTCGATCTGTGGACTCCCGATACCGACACCTATTATGCCTGGGCCGATCCGGGACCGGTGTGCCAGAGGATTCAACGTAAGCGATTGAGAGGTGGTAATAGCACACGCAGTGCTCATGGGGAATTCTCGCCCCATCATTTGCGAGATACAAAGACCCTACCGTGCTTCGCGCCGAGGATAGCCTTTCGAGATGTCTCAAGAGCTACAGATTCGCGGACAGTACGAATTGCGCTCGTACCACCCGAGGTGTTCATTGCCAATCAGGCACCGTATCTGCTTTGGCCGCGCGGCGATGAGAAGGATCAGGCATTCTTGCTCGGTACTTTATCGTCCATCCCTCTCGATTGGTACGCAAGACGGTTCGTGGAGACACATGTCAATTTTTTCGTCTTTAACCCTTTTCCAATCCCACGCCCTGACCGCGACAGTGTGCTATGGCAGCGTGTCGTACAACTCGCGGGGCGTCTCGCATGCCCTGACGATCGTTTTTCCACCTGGGCAGATGCAGTCGGTGTAGAGTATGGATCCCTTATGGATGATGAGAAGGAGGATATGATTCACGAGTTGGATGCCGTGGTTGCCCGCCTTTACGGGCTCAGTGAGTCGCAGCTTGTCCATATATACGAGACCTTTCACGAGGGCTGGGACTACCAGGTGCGGCTTGATGGCGTGCTGCGGCACTTCCACGCCAGGAGGGGAAGAGAGTGATATGAACCGTCCCTCTTTTATCGATAATCGCAACGGCAATACACTTGCGCGGGCGTTGGGTGCAGTGCTGGGTGTGCCCGAACTACAGGCAGGGGAGCCAAGTGAGAGTCCCGATCAAGTGCGGATTGCCACCGCGTTCTTCAGCCCGACGGGATTTGCCCACATCGCCGATCATCTGTCTCAGGTTCCGGAAGTGCGCCTGTTGCTGGGGGCAGATTTAGCTGCAGGAGCACCGAAAAACCGCAAACGTCTCGATGAAACGCTTGCGAGTTTCGAGCGCCGGCGCATTGAGGCAGGGTTACAGAGTCTGACGAATGGCCTCGAGCGGGAGCGCGATCATTTGCCGTTCAACCGTACCAATGGCGCGGCACTGGCCAAGCTGATTGCTGCACTTCGCGCGGGCAACATGGAGGTGCGGCGTTACGAAAAAGCATTTCTCCACGCCAAGGCTTATATCTTCACATCTCTGGATGTCATCCATAGGAAACCGCAAGGCATTATTGTCGGTTCGTCGAATCTGACTGGTGCTGGTCTTACCCACAATCTGGAACTAAATCTCGGCCGTTTCGATGGGCCTATCATCCAGGAAGCCAGGCAGTGGTTCGATGATCTCTGGGAAGAAAGTGCGCCCTACGATCTCGCCGAACTCTTCGAGGTTGTGTTCGAACCGCGGTCGCCCTGGGATATTTTTATCCGCGTGTTGTGGCAGCTTTACGGTGATGAAGTCGAAGAGGATGCCCTGGTCGATGACAAACTACCGCTGACGAGCTTTCAGAAACACGGCGTTGCCCGTGCGTTGCGGCTGATCCGCGATACTGGCGGCGTTATCGTTGCCGACGAAGTGGGGCTTGGTAAGACTTTTATCGCCGGGGAGATCCTCCAGATCTACCAGGAACGGCGCCAGCGCGCGTTGCTGATCTGTCCGGCGGCTCTCCGCGACAGCACCTGGAGAAAGTTTCTGTCTAACTATTGGCTCTCCGTCGAATGTCTGTCCTTCGAGCAATTGGCGAACGATATTCAGCTACGGGATAAGCAGCGTCCAAATGCCGATCAAGAGCACCTGAAACGCGAGCTGGACGAATACCAGCTCGTCATTGTGGATGAGGCTCACAATTATCGCAACCCAGATGCACCGACCCGGGCGGCCGCACTACGGCGGCTTCTCTTTGGCCAAAGGCGAGATCTTCTCTTGCTGACGGCAACGCCTGTCAACAATTCGCTGTGGGACCTCTATCACCTGCTGCGCTTCTTCCTTCGTCAAGACGCCCATCTCGCCGATCGCGGTATTCTTTCGATCCGAGAACGCTTTGAAGAGGCCATGCGTGAAGATCCATCCAGCCTGAGTCCGGACGTGCTCTATCCGATCATCGATGCAACAACGGTGAAACGGACCCGCCAGTTCGTGAAGAAGCATTACGCTGGTGACACCATCCCCGGTCCCGACGGGAGGCCACAACCCATTGTGTTTCCGAAACCACAGGCAATCAGTCTCCGGTACGAGCTTGAAGATCGGTTACCGGGTTTCTTCGACCGCCTGGAAGAGGCTCTCGATTCCGATGGAGACAATGCCATCACGTTCGCGCGTTATACACCGGCTACCTATCTTCAAAACGTTGGGGAAGATGAAGAGGATGCCCACGCCAGCGCCATGCTCGGGTTGTTGCGCTCAGGTCTTCTGAAGCGGTTCGAGTCCTCGGCTTTTGCTTTCTACAAGACCGTCGATAAAATGGCGCGAGAGCATGACGTATTTCTCGAAGCTCTGGATTCCGGTTATATCGTTACTACAGCCTTTATGAAGGAAGTCTCCGCAGACGATGAAACAGTATTCGAGGACTTGTTGGACGAAACAGAACATCGCATGGATGCATCGTTTTACGACGCCGATCAGCTACGCGCGGTCGTAGTGCATGACCGAGATCTCCTGCGAAGCCTCGCCGATGAGGTCCGGTTGATTACGCCTGAACGCGATGCCAAGCTGAAAGCATTGTCAGACGCGCTGGCTGAGATCGCTGAGCAAGCGGAATACGAAGCGACCGACGCTACCGACGAGTCGCAGAAACGCAAAGTGCTGGTGTTCTCGTTCTTCGAGGATACCGTGGAATGGATCCGGGATTTTCTCGAGCTTGAAGTTACCAGGCGACCAGAACTCGCACCTTACCGAAATCGCATGGTTGTTGTAAGCGGTTCGGGCGATCTGGAAGAGGTGTCGCGCCAGCGCGCGGTGCAGGGCTTTGCCCCAGTTTCAATGGAGGCGCCGGTGGGACAGGATGACGACCTTTACGACCTGATGATCGCCACCGATGTGTTGGCCGAAGGGGTGAATCTTCAGCAGTGCCGCCATATTATCAACTTCGACATGCCCTGGAATCCCATGCGGTTGGTGCAGCGACACGGGCGTATTGACCGAATCGGTAGCCCTCATGACCGCGTGTTCTTGCGTACGATCTTCCCGGTTGATCGCCTTGACGAGCTTCTGAGTCTGGAACAGCGCATCCTGGGTAAGCTGGCACAGGCCGCGGCAAGCATCGGCGTTGCGGCCCCGATCGAAGGCGCAGCGCATGGCGCGCAGGTATTCACAGAAGCGCGCGAAGAGATCGAAAAATTGATGAAAGAAGACGCCTCGCTCTACGAGCGGGGAGGAACCGCTGGCGCGGCTCAGACAGGTGAGGAGTATCGCCAGACGTTGCGCAAGGCACTTGAGGAAAATGAGAAGCGCATCTCGCGGCTGCCCTGGAAAATCGGATCAGGCATGATCAAAGGCACGCGTCGCGGTGTGTTCTTCTGCGCGGTGGTAGGTTCGGACACTGATTTTGAGCGCACGTATCTGCGCTTCGTTCCAGCCGATGATAATTGGCAGCCCGAGGCCGATAACGACGCGATCGAGCGCGAACTTGGAACATGCCTTCGCTTCATCGAGTGCGAGGAACACACGCTGCTATGGTACCCAGAAGGCTTAAGAGAAAGCGTCTATGATTTTTGGGAAGTCGCGCGAGACGATATCTGGATCGCCTGGACGCGCGAAACCGATCCCGCGAACTTACAGCCACAGGTGCGCCCGCTTAACCATCGCGTGGCTGAGTTCATCCGCGGCAATCCCCCATTAGATATGTCCGATGACCGCGTGCATCGAGCACTCGAAATCTTGGAATCGCCCTGGCCGCGGCGCGAAGAGATCATGCTGCGCGGCTGGTTCGAGTCGGACGAATACCAGGGCACAGCACTCGCAGGTTTTCTCATTGAGCAAATCCTCGAGACCGGCCTCGAGCCGATTGAATCGCCTCCGCCTTTGCCCCCGATCGATCAGGACGAAATAGAACTTCTCTGCTGGATGGGTATTGAACCCGAAGGTTGAGTTCCTCGCTACAGGTACATCAACCGGGCAAAGAACAAAAGTCTTACAAAGGTAAAACCCTTTGCGATGACTCAAGGAAAGAGTTCTGTCATTAGAAGTAGAAAGAAAAAAGGAGACGAAAGCGTGAACGAAATATCAGAATGTCCAATCTGGAATACACCAGCCTCCGGGCACGATCTTTTTAAGAAATATGGAAAAAAGATAGATTCGCCTCGTGCGGGCGGAAGGTACCTCATTACTCTGGAAGCTATTACACTCTTGCCGCAAATTGATGACCGCGTTAAGGCACGCTTGACCACATGGTTGGTCGATCAACGCCGATTGGGTAACGAATGTCCGGAAATAGACAGTAACACAATCACGATGGCGGAGGAAAAAAAGGATTTGTCCGTCCACGACCGCGCGGACCGGCTTCTCCAGTACATTGGAGATCAAATTGGAGAAATCGGCAAGTATTTTGAATTTTTCCCTTATGATATACCCAACACAGCAACAGCAGCATGGTCGGAATCCGTTGGCGAACAGGAGATGTGGTATCTATTAGAGTATTTGGATGAGCAGGATTGGATAAAAAGCAGTGCAGAGAATACACATAATACCCTAACGGCCGAGGGATACGCTCGACTTGAAGAACTTGAGACAGCGAATGCCGAATCGTCACGCGGTTTTGTGGCCATGTGGTTTGACGACTCTACCCAAAAAGCGTGGGAAGAAGGCATTAAACTCGGAATCGAAGATGCAGGATACGAAGCAGTCCGAATTGATCAGCAAGAACATGTCAACAAGATAGACGACGAGATCATTGCCGAAATCAGACGCTATCTGGACATGACGTACTTAAAATAAAATCTCTGACCCCTATATCACGGGGCTACCTTTTTACAGAACTTTTCGGACTTGACCTTGGCTATCACCTCCAGTTCGAGCATTGGTGGATGGGTTATTTGGAATGAATATGGCATAATTTGGGGGTGCGTAATTGCCGTCTCACAAGTGATCAATGCCATCAAGGGATTTTTTCCATTTCAGAAACGAGCTAAGCAGATCGGGAGCCTTAATACAGAAGTGGAAAAGCTGGCCTTGGATGCAGAAAGCCAGTGGTTTTCAGTATTTGAAGGCAAACTTACCGACGAGGATATTTTCAACCTCGTCACCAAACTAAAGCAGCAAAAACTGGAGGCATCCCACAAACACTTCAAAGATCAAGCTCTACCGATAAAATCAAAGTACATCACCGAATCAGAGGAACGAACAAGGGCCTATTTGCAGCCCTATATCAGGGCCTCTACAACAGGAGAGAGTTAAAATGGCTAAAAAAATGAAGTCCACAAAAAAAGAAGTACCATCAAAGGAAAGGCAGTCCCCAACTGCGCCCGCCAAGCGAGAAACCCGCCATGTGTTCCAGGAAGATAGGAATATACCTTCGTTCGACGTAGGTCTCCCTATGCCCCAAGGAGCCAAGCCTCCGAAAAAAGATGATGGAGCAGACTTGTCGCCAAGTCGGCCAGAAAAGTCTTCGACAGAGAAGTCTTCTTAAGATTATCTTTCATACGGTGTATTAGTTTAATATTAGATTGCGTTAATTTTGACAAAAAACGGCCTTGAGTTTTTGATCACTCAAGGCCGTTTGTGCGTACTCGAGGCGGGCGTTAATTTCTGCAAGCTGTGTTTCCATGTTCTGATTTTCCATACTGAACTCTCTTTGCTCGTTTGGATAGTGTACGTGTCGTCCAAGCATAATACCCACTGAGGGAGACACCCAGTACTCGGCATTGCGTGGTGATTGGCCAAAAAGCCTGGAGTGCTTTGACTAACGCGAAGATTTGTTGGGGTTCGCATCGGTCTCCTCTGCGAATTAGGCCGCTGCTTTTGACAGTATCTCGCGCTCGATGCGCAACTGCTTATTCTCGCGTCGAAGACGACGCAACTCTTCTCGCTCATCACTGGTCAGGCCATCTTCTCGAAGTCCCTGGTCCCGATCAGCTTGGCGTATCCAGTTTTGGATCGTCTGAGCGGTCGGCTCAAACTCTCTGGCCAATTCAGAAGGACTGCGACCAGCGCGCACAAGCTCGACGATCTGGCGCTTCAACTCGGATGGATAAGGTGGACGTGTTGGTGGCATAGTGGGTCTCCTTTCTAACTACTCATAAGGTACCCACCGAAACGGGTCAAGTCCAGTTTTAGTCGAGAAACTCAAAAAGTTCATTGACTGTCAACGTTTCCTCATTCTTATCGCGAATAGAAAGCTCGTTGTCGGAGATCGCTTTGCGTAGCTGATTCTCAAGTTTATTGCGCGCGCTTCGTTTCCCAGTACCTGCTCCTATAGCGATACCTACAGCGATACCTGGACCGAAACCTACAGCGAAATCTGCCATAATAACGTCACCTCCTTCCAGTTGGTACATTTGCGCAGATTAAAGACTCAGGCGTTCTCGGAATTTTTGTGCCTGACGTCGGGAAATTTCAATTTCATAGCCCCCTTTCAACAACACTTTTAGGCTGCCTTGAAAATAGGGCTCAATTTTTTCGATGTATTGTAAATTGACAATTTGTTGGCGATTGACGCGAAAAAATATGCGTTTGTCCAAACGCTCTTCAAGATGATTGAGGGTGCGCGGAATAAAATGATTCATCACTAAAAGCGTTCCTTGACGTTTTACGAGTTAGGTTACGGCAGGTGACACAAAACCTCAGTCAAATCTCGTTAAGTGATTTGACACCGGTGTAACCACAAAAGGAGTTTCTACATGGAAATGCTGTATCTATTGATCGCATTTGTAATTGGGGGCGTGGTTGGGGGCGCGATTATGGAGCTGTGGCGCAGAGCCAATTCGCAGGGTGGGGATGAGGCTTTGCGAATTGAGTTGGCGAAGTTGCAGAGCGAGAAGGAAGCCCAGGCTGACAAAGAGGAGTGGATCAAAAATGCGGAAGAAAAATTGCGCGAGGCTTTTGACTCACTGGCGGGCAAGTCATTGCGTCACAATGCGGATGCTTTTTTGAAACAGGCGCACACGCAGATGACCAACGTGCTGAATGAGGTGCGCGGCGATTGGAAGACTCAGAAATCGGAAATGCAAAACTTAATGACGCCGGTGCGAGAGAATTTGGACAAGCTGGATGGGCATGTGCGGTCGCTGGAGGAAAAACGAGAAGGCGCGTATCGGGCACTCGGTCAGCAATTGAAGGAACTCGTGGATGTGCAGCACAAACTTCAGACCACGACCGTCACATTGTCTGAGGCTCTTAAATCGTCTTCTGTGCGTGGGCAATGGGGCGAGGTGCAGTTGCGTCGTGTGGTGGAATTGGTGGGCATGGAGCAGTATATGGCTTTTGAGGAACAGGTGTCAGGTGACAGTGGCCGTCCGGATATGGTTGTATATTTGCCTAGTGGGGGAGAGCTGCCGGTGGATGCGAAAACACCTATGACAGCTTATTTGAACGCTGCGGAAGCTGGTGATGATGCGGCATTCGGGAAGCCCTTTTGTGTTTATTGCCGTGACAAGGAAACGATGATTGAAATTGCCGTGCCAATGTTGGCAAGCAACACCGTGACCAGCAAACCAAACAGCCATCGTGTGTTTTGCCGTGCATCGACCCGAATATCGCGCAATTCTTGTTCGATGTTGCCGAGCCGCTCATTGATTTGCGCCTGGACAGCTTCAAGAGAAGCAACGCGGGTTTCAATGGTTGGCATTTGTATGATGAATCTCCCTTCGCGTGTGGTGTGGTGGTTACTGTGTCTAAGTATAGCTGTATGTCGGGCTACGATCAGGGGTTTGTATATATTGGCGAGTTAGACACAAACGCGCGTGACCGCCGCGAACCATCAAACACAATATAGCGGATTTGCAAACTAAATACAAGGAAGCCCGCAGGTCTGATCCTGCGGGCTTCAGCATTTATTTCGGGCCACATCTTTTTGTCCAAAGACCAATCAGCATCATTGATACTGATTGGTCTTAAATTTTGCGTATAATTACCTTTATACTCAAAAACGCCTTCGCTTTCAGCCTGTATCAAGAACTGCGCGAGAAAGGCGGAACCTTTTTTAAACGAGAGCGTCCAAGAGCGTCCAAGAGCGTCCAGATTAACAAAATATGATATCTCGTTTTCCGCCGGGGAATCCTCACCACGAACAATTCAAGGAGGCTAAAATGAAAATGACCCAAACGCCATATAGAATGGGGCTTTCCCACCTTACCAACTGTTTGCTACCTGCTATAATACTAATTGGATGCGGCAAATTACCGGAGATCTCCTCGCCCACGGCACCACCTCCAGCCGAGACACCGTCTGCGACGGAAGAAGTACGATCAGAAAAGACGCGAGTAACCGTACACCTGGCGACAGATTCAGAGCTAACAGACCTGGCACATGGAAACAACGCCTTGGCTTTCGGCCTGTATCAAGAATTGCGCGAGGAAGATGGGAACCTTTTTTATTCGCCCTACAGCATCTCGCTGGCACTTGCCATGACCTATGCCGGTGCCAGAGGCGAAACCGAACGCCAGATTTCGAACACACTACACTTCATCTTGTCCCAGGACAAGTTGCATCCTGCGTTCAACGCCCTCGATCTCCAACTCGCCTCTCGCGGCGAAGGGAGCAGTGGCAAAGATGGCAAGGGATTTCGATTGAACATCGCCAATGCGATCTGGGGACAACAGGGCTATGACTTCCTGCAGGACTTTCTGGACAAACTGGCTGAGAATTACGGTGCTGGAATGAAAATCGCAAATTTCAATGAGGCACCAGAAAACTCGCGATTCGCGATCAACGACTGGGTCGCCCATCAGACAGAAGACAAAATCAAAGACCTGATACCTTCCGGCGCTATCGACAACTACACCCGCTTAGTCCTCACCAATGCCATCTACTTCAACGCGGCCTGGCTCTACCCCTTCGACGAAAAAGCCACTGCTGAAGGCGACTACCATTTGCTAAATGGCAGCAGCATAAAAGTACCGATGATGCGACAGGCCGAGTCATTCGGCTATGCGAAGGGCACAGGATATCAAGCCGTGGAATTGCTCTACGACGGCAGTGAAATATCCATGGTCATCCTGCTTCCCGACAAAGGCAATTTTGAACCGTTCGAAAATACGCTAAACGCCGAACTCGTCAGTCAGATTTCGGAAGACCTGAGCCACGAGCACGTAGAACTCACAATGCCTTCATTCGAGTTTGAAGCCCAATTCAAGCTGGCCGCAACGCTCCAAAAGATAGGAATGACAGACGCCTTTGACCCGCAATTAGCAGACTTCTCGGGCATGGATGGAACAAAAGAACTGTTCATTTCAGATGCGTTTCACAAGGCATTCGTTCTCGTAGATGAGAAGGGCACAGAAGCCGCTGCAGCCACTGCCGGAGTCGTAGGGATAATATCCGTTCCCCCACCTCCGATTGTGGTCGCGGTCGATCGGCCATTTATCTTCCTCATTCGAGACATAGCGACCAATACCACCCTGTTTGTCGGGCGAGTAATGGACCCGAGATAATAGTGGATCAAGACACCACATATCCATGTTGCCCATGACGACAGAATCATTCAGAGATTTCAACTGAGCAATAACCTCACATGGTTGGGGACCGCCAGAGGCAGTATCACCCAGGCACACAATGTGATCAATGGATGCTGTTTTGAGATCGTTCAAAACTGGAGTTACCCCGCTTTGGTGGAGTATTTAGGGCTTGGGTTTCAAGCCTGTGTTTGCTGCTCGCTCTGCCTTTCGCAGCCTCTGGGCAGAATTCCTTCATTCGAACACAGAGATTCCACATGTTGGAAGCCAGCTATAGTCCTGTTCCTATGGTTCGTTTGCCTTTCCAGCGTCGCAACTGGACTGGCCCCGCATAACGGGGTAACTCCACTGGAAATTGTGGTCAATGGCGAGGCCGCGTATTCGCTCGGGCTTGAAGTAGCTGCACATATTTATGTTTCATCATTGGGAGAAGATGGCTGATATGAGTAGGGTTGTCCTTTTGTTGGCGATTGTTTTGTTGTCGGGCGGATCTGTGCATGCACAAGTTCCGCCCATTTTTACGCCCGGGACTGAATTGCACGATATTTACTGTCGTGCATGTGCCCATTTTTTCCCCGAGGTTCTGCCCGCTGATAGCGAGTTTCGGTTGGATAGAGCTATTTGTGGGACATCGGCAATAAGGGGGTTGACCGCAAATTGGGATCGTTTGCCCCCCGCGGCAAAGGAGGCATTTGCATTTCTCCAGCAACGTCCCATCCTGAGTCATTCAATTCTGTCTTCGAGAGGGCATTTTAAGATTCACTACAATACGGCGGGAATACACGCCGTTGATCCAACAGACGCGAATGCCAATGGTGTGCCCGATTATGTCGATGAAGCCGCGCGCGTTTTTGAGGCGGTTTGGGATTTGGAGATCAATCAATTGGGCTACAATCCCCCTCCATCCGATGGCGATGGTATTTACGATGTGTATATTAAAAATCTCGCCCTTCAGTCCGCTTATGGCTATGCTTGGCCGATTGTATCAGAATTGACGACACCGAGTTATATAGAAATTGACAATAATTTTACGGATAATACTTACCGACATGCTCGCGGACTCAATGGTTTGCGCGTGACGGCTGCACACGAGTTTTTTCACGCGATTCAATTTGGGTATTATGCCGACTATGGTGCTGCGTGGTGGCAGGAACTCACGGCGACCTGGATGGAGGATGTGGCTTATCCCGATGTGAATGATTTTTATCAGTACATCATAAATTGCCCGAGCTATCATTCGTGTATTTACGACGATCCCGAAGCCTCATTGGACGAGTTTTCTAGTGTTGTTCATGCTTTGGGTGCTGCTATTTTTGCTCACCACATTGAGCAGGTTTACGGTGTCGATGTGATCAAAAGTGTTTGGGAATTGCTCAAAAGACGCGACTCGAGCAAATATAATTTGTCGCTTATTGATGATGGGATGCCTCTGGGCGGATTTGCCCAGGTGATGCCGCGGTTTGCCGCGTGGAATTATTTAACTGATGTGCGTACACGTCCCGAGTATTATGTTGAGGCGCGCGATTTGCCCTCGATAAAGCATGCCGATATTTTTCTCGGTACAGGTGGCTCTTTTGAAGGGTCTGAAACGGTTGATCATTTGGGGACTACATATTTGCGCGTGGCAACTTCGAATATCGCAGGTGGGCTTCGGGGGACGTTTGCACTGGATGATCGGGGGCAGTGGAAGTTGCTGGTTATGCTGATCTCTCCGTCTGGGGTTGAGCTATTGTACCCGCGCGGGACAACGGTGGTGATTCCAAGAGCCAATCGTTTTGAAGAGATTGTATTTATTGTGATGGAAACATCGCTTTCAGGTGAAAGGCGGCGCGTGAATTACACGCTGTCAACCGGCGGAAGTATGGCGACGGATCTCGTATGCGATGTCGATGGCGATGGGCGCGTTGCATTTTCCGATTTTCTGCGTTTTGCGGATGGTTTTAAGCACTTGCACACGGATAATAATTATGATTCAAAATTGGATTTCAACGGGGATGGACCTGTTGATTTTCGGGATTTTCTCATTTTTGTTTCCCATTTTGGTGAATCGCGTTAAACGAGATTGAAGCTGCCCCGTTTGGGTGGAGAGTTTAGGGCTTGTGTTTCAAGCCTGTGCTTGATGCAGCTTTTCATAGGTCATCGGCGCGTGATAGGCGAATGCGATATATACTGATTGTCTTAGATGACCGCGACATTTCCAGAATGGTGTTCATCCGAGCACCATCGCTATAAATACCTTTCAAAATACCCTGTGTTCTTCAGGGCATTTTTTGTGTTTCATCCCCCGATAATCCCCCTGTTTCATTCTTATCCCAACTGTGTCATATGACACAGTAAGTGTTTCATATGAAACAGTTCCCCACAGGTTCTCTCAGCGACATTTTTTAAAAACACGCTCTCCTGCAATCAGTTACGGGTTTTTGGCTTGTTTGGCACGGTTTTTGCCCTATATGAAGGGCACGAGATCAAAATTTTCAGTTCCAACCCATACAGGAGGGCATTTCCATGGTTCACCAGTCACTCGTAACTCGTCCCGCAGTACCATCCCGTACAGTCCCGCCAGAAACCCATCCTAAACCCGACGTCCTCAATGTCTTCGGATCCAAAGACAATGTGATTCGAGAGCACTTTCAGCGCGTTCTGAGTCTTTCAGCGCCGGCGATGATTGCCGTTTTCGCGGTCTATGCGACGCTCGTGGATATGGCACTGGGATTCATGCTCGAAGCCATGCCGTTTTATTCGATTGCCAACGATCCCGCTGCTAAAGCCATCGACCCGAGGGCAATGATTGCCGACAACGGGTTTTGGATAACGTTCATCGCGGCGATCTTCCTGGCACCGCTTCTCGAGACGCTGATGAACCAGTGGTTCCCGATCTGGCTTGCTATGAAGGTGACACACAGGCCTGTTGTTGCGGTCTGGTTTTCGACCGTGCTCTTTGGCGTCTTTCATCTGCACGCCGGGGTGTACGGGTTTGTGGCGACCATTGGTGCTGGATTTTTCCTGGCCGTTGCATTTCTGCACGCGCGTCAGTTTGGCCGTAAGCGCGCGTATTGGACAACCGCGGCGATTCACGCAGGTGTCAACGGCATTGCGCTGACGGTCGCCGTGATCCTCATCCGCCTGGGGATACAAGGGCCGTGAAGATATCCGGTTTATCGAGATTCCAGGCAGAAAAAGATATAGACATAATACGAATTATGTCAGGAACACTTCCCAAAACGCCTACATTATACGCCAAAATGCCATTGCAAACCCCTGTTTTTTCGCGTAAATTGCAAATAGACATTTATCATTATATTCAAAAAGCATAGGGGGGCGATTCGCCCGGTTTGACAGCGCGTTTATGGAGACACGACGCAATGAAGAGAACATTGACCATTGACTACGGTGACGAAGTCCTGCTGGCCCTCGGATATACACCCAGGCAGTTCAGCGAAGAGGCCAAGCTACTTATCGCCGTCAAGCTCTATGAGTTGGGCCGTTTATCCTCGGGGGGGGCAGCCAAGCTGGCTGGCATTCCCAAGCCCTTATTTCTGACAAAGCTCGCCGAATACGGCGTTGATACCTTCCAACTGACTGAGGACGACCTCCAACAGGACTTAGACAGTGCCCGTCGTCTTGCGAACTAAAGAGCGCGGCATTCTCGACGCGATTCAGCCCGTTTGGGATCGTCTTCGAGCACTGTGGTGCCGGCTGAACGCGCGGTGGAGGCGAAATCTTTAGCCAAAAGTAGGAAATGCTTAGTGTATGAATGCGAAAGAACAAAAAATAACAGAACCGCTTTTGGATGAGATCGAAAGACAAAGGTGCATAATATGACCAAACGCAGACTGCCCATTGGTATTCAGACCTTCCGCAAAATTCGGGAGGAGAACTGCTACTATGTCGATAAGACAGCCTATATCCGGGAGCTGCTTGACGATGGCACGCACTTTTTTTTATCGCGTCCACGTCGCTTTGGCAAAAGCCTGTTTCTGGACACGCTGAAGGAACTGTTTGAGGGCAATGAGCCGCTCTTTGAGGGGTTGTATATCCACGACCACTGGGATTGGCAAGTGCGCTATCCCGTCCTGCGGCTCGACTTTGGCAGCGGCAATTTCAAAGAGGTGGGCTATCTGCAGGCAAATCTCATGGAACAACTCGCGGCCATAGAACGTCGAGCGGAGATCGTTTCCGAGTACACCACAGCCCCCGGACGCTTCGCGTCTATTTTGGAAATCCTTCACGAGCGTGCCGGGCAGCGCGTTGTCGTTCTTGTTGATGAATACGACAAGCCGATACTCGATGCTTTGGAAGTACCGGAGATTGCGCGCGCCAACCGCGACTTTCTGCGCGGTCTGTATTCGACAATCAAGTCCAATGATGCCCATATCAAGTTCACATTCCTCACTGGCGTCAGCAAGTTCTCCAAGGTACATCTGTTCTCTGGCCTCAACAACCTCACAGATATTACCATTGATCCGCGATATTCCGCCATCTGCGGCTACACAGAAACGGACCTCGACACGGTATTTGCGCCAGAACTGCCGGGTCTGGATCGGGATGAGATCCGCGACTGGTACAACGGCTATAGCTGGCGGGGCGAGGAGAAGGTCTATAACCCCTTCGACATCCTCCTGCTGTTCCGAAGGCACAGCTTCGAAGCCTATTGGTTCGAGACCGGCACGCCCACCTTCCTCATCGAAACCCTATTCAAACGCCGTGTCAGTTCCCTGAAACTCGACGAGATGATGGGCAGCAGTGACTTGCTATCGACCTTCGATGTGGATGAAATCGCGACCGAGGCCCTGTTGTTTCAGACTGGGTACCTGACCATTACCAGTGAGGAGAACCTCGGCGGTAAGTCCCTGTACCATCTAAGTTATCCCAATCGGGAAGTGCGTCAAAGCCTCAACGAGAGCCTATTGCGCTACCTGGTGAAAGACCCGTCCGGCCAGATGGCGAACAGCGTCCAACTTTACCGCCTGCTGGAAGCCAATGACTTTGCCGGTCTCGAGACCTTATTCCACGCATTCTTCGCCAGCATTCCCTACGAATGGTACACCAACAACGACATCGCCAATTTTGAGGGCTACTATGCCAGCGTGTTCTATTCCTATTTCGCGGGCCTGGGTCTCAATATCACGGTAGAGGATAGCAGCAGCCATGGGCGTGTCGATATGGCTGTACACTTCAACGATAACATCTACCTATTTGAGTTCAAGGTGGTGGAATTAGCGTCCGATGGTGCGGCGATGGCGCAATTGCAAGCAAAGGGATATGCGGACAAATATCGGGGTCTGGATCAGCCCATTCACCTGATCGGAGTAGAGTTCAGTAAGAACACCCGCAATATAACGGCCTTTGAGGTGGCAGGTGCGTGAGAGGTGAGAAATGCGGATGGAAGTGCGTAAAGATTTTGGGTTGGGTGTTGGATCGGACCGACTGTTGATAAGAAATTCGACGCGTTCTATTTGTGCCTTGACGACTTCAGGCTATCTTTCTTTAGATGCTCCAACTTTGATAGGTGTACAATTCGCCAGCACTTCATCTGCACATGCGGAAAAGCACTTTCATATCCATAATGACAAAGGTATTTTATGATTAGACACAGTAAAAACTCAACACAAAGAGAGTTTTACCATGCAGATGCCAAGCCTTGAAAGTCGCGTTGCTTCTCTCGAAGCCGTCCAGGCGCAAATCAATGAACGTTTGGGCAACATTGAGCAAGGCCAGCATGAGTTGTCCAATCGAATCGAACAAGGCCGGAGTGAGTTGTCCAATCGAATCGACAGCAATTTCAAGTGGATTGTTGGTTTGTTGATCACTGTGTTGCTTGCCAATATCGGGACAGCCATCACAATTGTTTTGGTACTCAACAAATAGCTCAAAAAAGTACTTCCCTGATGCGCCGCTATCGGCTGGCAGATAAACTCTCAATTCTACGAGCGCACAGCACTTTCAAAGAACAAAGCCGCCATGCTAACCAAAGGCCAGAAGGTGCAGCCTGAAGACCGCGTTCTCTCCGAAGAGGAAATCAAAGACCCCTTTGTGCTCGAATTTCTCGATCTAAAGGACGAATACTCCGAAACCGATCAGGTTAAACACGGGAGATGCATGGATTGCCGCGGCCGATCCATAGAAAAAACCTGGAGCGGTTGATGCAGGCGATTCGGAAGTCAAAACCGCGGGAGCGCCTGCTCTTCACACTGCTGGCCGAAACCGGGATCCGGATCAATGAGGCACTGAGCATTTACGTTGAGGACATTATCCTGAGTGCTGGGCAGGAGGGCATTCGGTTCAGAGGCAAAGGAGAATACGAGCGCGAGATCCCGTTGCCCTTTGAGTTTGAAAGCCTGAAACTGTTGCGGGCGTATCTTCGCGCCGAAGATTTAACCGCGGGGCCGCTTTTCAGGACGGGAAAATACAAAGATCGGCGCATGAGTTATAGAACCGCGCTCTATCAATGGACGAAGCTGTGTGAGCAGGCAGAGGTCAAATGCGAGATCCACCAGCTTCGGCACACGGCTGCGACGGAGTTGGTGAACAGTGGCGTGGGTGTTGGCACAGTGCGCTGGCTGCTCGGTCATCGCAACTTGCAGACCACCCAGCGCTATGCCGAACTGTCCGGTGAGACCGTCCGGCATGAACTGGATGCCTTCGCGCGGAGAAAAACGCGGACACGGTGATCGATGAGGGTAAAAAACACAGAATCGCTTTTGGATGAGATGGAAAGACAAAGGTGCATAATATGACCAAACGCAGACTGCCCATCGGTATTCAGACCTTCTGCAAAATTCGGGAGGAGAACTGCTACTATGTCGATAAGACAGCCTATATCCGGGAGTTGCTCGACGATGGCACGCACTTTTTTTTATCGCGTCCGCGTCGCTTTGGCAAAAGCCTGTTTCTGGACACGCTGAAGGAACTGTTTGAGGGCAATGAGCCGCTCTTTGAGGGGTTGTATATCCACGACCACTGGGACTGGCAAGTGCGCTATCCCGTCCTGCGACTCGACTTTGGCAGCGGCAATTTTAATGAGCCGGAGATCTTGCACAAAGAGGTTATGGCACAACTGGACGCTGTGGAAAAAGAAACAGGCGTAGAAAGCCACTACGATACTGCTTCAGCACGCTTTCGCCATATCATCCAGATGTTGCATAGCCAGGCGGGACAGCGCGTTGTCGTTCTTGTTGATGAATACGACAAGCCGATCTTAGATGTGCTGGATGAGCCTGAAGTCGCCCGTGCCAACCGCGACTTTCTGCGCGGTCTGTATTCGACGATCAAGTCCAGTGATGCCCATATCAAATTCACATTCCTCACTGGCGTCAGCAAGTTCTCCAAAGTCCGCCTCTTCTCTGGCCTCAACAATCTTACAGACATCACCATTGATCCACAATATTCCGCCATCTGCGGCTACACCGAGGAGGACCTCGACACGGTATTTGCGCCTGAACTGCCCGGCCTGGATCGGGATGAGGTCCGCGACTGGTACAACGGCTATAGCTGGCGGGGCGAGGAGAAGGTCTATAACCCCTTCGATATCCTCCTGCTGTTCCGAAGGCATAGCTTCGAAGCCTATTGGTTCGAGACGGGTACCCCCACCTTCCTCATTGAGACCCTGTTTCAACGCCGTGTCAGTTCCTTGAAACTCGATGAGATGATCGGCAGTAGCGATTTGCTATCGACTTTCGATGTGGATGAAATTGCGACCGAGGCTCTGTTGTTTCAAACCGGGTATCTGACCATTACCGGTGAGGAGAACCTCGGCGGCAAGTCCCTGTACCGTCTAAGTTATCCCAATCGGGAAGTGCGTCAAAGTCTCAACGAGAGCCTATTGCGCTACCTAGTGAAAGACCCGTCCGGCCAGATAGCGAACAGCCTCCAACTCTACCGCCTGCTAAAAGCCAATGACTTTGCCGGTCTCGAGACCTTATTCCACGCCTTTTTTGCCAGTATCCCCTACGAATGGTACACCAACAACGACATCGCCAGTTTTGAAGGCTACTATGCCAGTGTGTTCTATTCCTATTTCGCAGCACTGGGGCTTGACATCACCGTAGAGGACAGCAGCCATGGGCGTGTGGATATGGCTGTGTACTTCAACGATAACATCTACCTGTTCGAGTTCAAGGTGGTGGAACTGGCGTCTGAAGGCGCGGCGATGGCGCAGTTGCAGGAAAAGGGATACGCGGACAAATATCGGGGTCTGGATCAGCCGATATATTTGATCGGGGTAGAGTTCAGCAAGGATACCCGCAATATAACGGCCTTTGAGGTTGTCTGTGCGTGAGAATAGAAACAAGCGGTCAGCGGTCAGGAAAAATTACAATGCGACCAATTATCACCTGCACAATTCTATTTTTGTGGGCCTGTCCTTGCTCTGCTAGCGATCCGGTGCAAACGCTGACCTATTGCGATAATCTCTCCGGTTGGTCCAACAATGTCCAGTTATCCAAAGATGCCCAGGAGGGTCGCTTTGCCATCGCGGCTTCTCTGCCAGCAGGTCAAACGGGATTCTTTACCTACGATTTTTTCAGCACGGGGCAGGACATCTCCCAAAGACACAGCTTGAGCTTCTGGTGGAAAGTAGAGGGCAATGGCCTGAGGGACCTCAAAATCAAGGTTCGCAACCACCCTCTGGGCGGTGGTAGGGAAGCCATATATACAATCTGGGAGGGACAAACACCGCCTCAGGGCTGGCAACTTGCCGTTGTAGAACTGGCAAAACCCCACGATATCTGGGGCAGAGAACCCGATTACAACAGGCGATACATCACATTTAGAACAGAAACCAGTCAAAATTCAAACGCGCGCCTGTTCATCGATCATATCGCAACCGTCGATCAGACCTTTTTCTGGCAAGTTGACGCGCCAGTACAGGAAATAAATTCCATTGACCATCTCGATTTTGATGGCAACGGAGCCGTTGGTTTTAGTGATTTTATCCTCTTTGTTCAGAAATTCGGTGCAACACAGGCCGATGCGGGATATGATCCCCTCTGCGACCTCGATTCTGACGGACAAATCGGTTTTGGTGATTTTCTCACCTTCGCTGCTGGATTCGGATCTGGCGGCACGCAGTGGTACATACCCATCACATTGGAAAACGCCACCACACAACCATTAAACATTGTGGTGGGAACCGAAACGCAGATTTTATTGACACAGACGATTGAGGCGGGAACAACCCGGATTCGCGTGCCAATTCCTCGGGATATTATCGCCTCACGCGACCCCTCCATATATCCCATCCCAATTTGGGCGCAAGTTGCAGATTTTATCCAAACGCGGAGCAGTTCGATATCTTACGTACCTCAGAACAGTAAACTGGTATATCCGGGACCTGACGGGCGACTGGTCTATGTACCAGACGAAAAGGGCAATATCATTCCAGACTTTTCACACTGTGGCTATATGGGTGGTGGTGTGGCTCTGCCAGATGTGCCAGTGGCAATGACGGTACAGCCACAGGCCGAAGGAGACGACACAGCGCGATTACAAGCGGCAATCGACGACGTATCTGCACGCGCACTGGACGCCAATGGATTTCGGGGGACCTTGTTACTCAAGCGCGGAAAATATCGCATTGGCGGAACCCTGCAGATTCGGGCAAGTGGCGTTGTACTGCGCGGTGAAGGCGAAGGTGAAAACGGCACGGTATTGATTGCAACGGGAACAGAACAGCGCACATTAATTGAGTTTGAAGGCGAAGATAGCCCCCGAGAGGTAGGGGGAACGCGACAGGCCATTGTAGATGATTATGTCCCCGTAGGCACAAGAACATTCGCCATCGCAGATGCTTCGGGTTTTGCAGTTGGCGATGACATCATCGTGCATCGACCCAGTACGGCACAGTGGATTGCGGCAATAGGGATGGATCGCATTGAGATGTCACATCCCGACGTTCGGCAGTGGGAACCGGGCACTTACGACTTTCGCTTTGACCGCACCATAACTGCCATAGATGGTAATCGAATAACAATCGACGCGCCCATGGGCAATGCATTTGAACGAGAATACGGCGGTGGGTGGGTTTACAAATACGAATATCTCGGGCGCATTGAACAGGTCGGCATTGAGAACTTGCACGGCGTATCGGAGTTTGATGTCAGCGAAAAAGATGAAAGTAGGGAGGATGAGTTTATCGATGAAGATCACGCCTGGAACTTTGTCGTATTTTCACGCGTGCAGAATGCGTGGGCGCGCGATATCACCTCGGTACACTTTGGATATGCATGTGTGACCATTGGCCGTTACGCGAAATGGATGACCGTGCAGGATAGCCAGTGTCTCGACCCCGTATCAGAGATCACCGGGGGACGGCGATATTCATTTCCCATCCACGGGCAATTGTCCCTCGTGCAACGGTGTTATACCCGGCGAGGGCGTCACGATTATGTGCTACACGCACGCGTACCGGGGCCAAATGTGTTTTTGGATTGCACGGCGGATATCGCGCATAATGATTCAGGCCCCCATCACCGGTGGTCTGTTTGCACCCTATTTGACAATGTGACCGTGAACGGTAATGCCATCAATGTTCAGGATCGGCAAGGTTCGGGCACTGGCCACGGTTGGGCGGGCGCGCAAAAAGTATTGTGGAACTGCGAAGCAGAGAGCTTTATCGTGCAAAAACCCCCAACATCTCAGAATTACGCCATTGGCTGCATCGGCGAGAAACGAGACGGCTGGTACAGGCGCGAAGATGGATATTGGGAATCACACGGGCTGAAGGTCTCTCCGCGCAGTTTGTACTTGAAACAACTCGAAGACCGCCTGGGCATAGAAGCCGTAAAAGCCGTGGCGACCAGAGCACAGATCGGGAGGGGAAATTGAATGGCAAAACGCAAACAATGTCCGCAGGACCGATGATGACAGCCCGTTGTATGGTATGCTCCAAATACCTTTCAAAATGCCCTGTATTCTTCAGGGCATTTTTTGTGTGATTTCCCTCTGTAATCCCCCTGTTTCATTATAGTCCCAACTGTGTCATATGACACACTTACTGTTTCATTTGAAACACCTACTGTGTCATTTGACACAGTTCCCCACAGGCCATTTTTCCGGCATTTTTTAAAAACACGCTCTCCTGCAAGCAGTTACGGCATTTTTGAAAATTTTGGCACGGTTCTTGCACTATATGAAGGGCACGAGATCAAAATTTTCAATTCCAACCCATACAGGAGGCGTTTCTCATGGTTCACCAGTCACCCACAACCCGTCCAGCAGTACCATCCCGTAAAGTCCCATCACAGAAGCTCCCTAAAGCTCTCGCGCAAGACGAGCTTGAAGCGCTCAAATCCGTACGCATGAACCCGCGCGATCGCGCGCTGATTGCCGTTCTCTCGATGTGTGGTCTGCGCGTATCCGAAGCGTGTTCGCTCACGATTGACAACATTGACTGGTCAACGGGCACACCGAGCCTTCGCTTTACGGATAAGCGCGGCAAAGAGCGGGTTGTACCGATGAACCTCGAGGTGCAGGACGTCCTCCGCGAGTGGCTGGAGTCCCGTCATTTTTCAGATTCCGAATATGTCTTTTGCAACCTCCGCAATGGGCAGCGTCTCAGCCGCAAGACCGTGTGGGCGTCCATGAAGACCTACGCCCAGCGCGCGGGGATCCGCCACGTCCATCCACACATGCTCAGGCACACCTTCGGCACTGACCTGGCAGATCGGGATGTGCCGGTCGAGCGCATCAAAGACCTGATGGGGCATGCGTCCCTTGAGACGTCGTCCATCTACATTTCTGTAAGTGCCGAGCAAAAGCGGCGTTCTGTTGATCGCATCGATCGCAGGTCGCGGTGGTCGCGGTGGTGGTCGCGCCAGAAGAATCGCAATTACAGATTCTTCGCGTGGCCGAGAAAGCACACACGCATCGGGATGCAGCAGACCGTAGGCCGCGATGAGGAATTGCGCCAGCTCAAAGACAACTTGAGCAAGGGCATTGACACACTATTGATCGGCCCGATCGGCGTGGGCAAAAGTCATTTGCTCGCGTTGCTCAACGCAGAAAATGTGCTCAAGGTGAAGACGCTGACGCCGGCGAAAGAGGCCCTGATAAATATTGCGAAGGAGCTTCATAAAATAGGAAGGCTATGTCCGGCTGGTCCGGACAAATTTGAAAGGATCAAAAAGCAACACACCCGCACGACCATTCAGGGCTGGACAGATATGGTGCTCGGCTCAGTGGAGGAAAACGAGTTCGTGTTAATCGTTGATGATCTGGCGGATATGACCGCCTCCGTCGGGCGATTGATCGATAAACTCAACCGCAAGTTTACCATTATCGCGGCCCTGCCAGAAGTCAGGAAGCCACACGAGAAACACTTCTGGAAGTTCGACCGCGTAGAAATAGAGTACCTATCTACCGCGGACGCGAAAAAACTCATCCGCCAGTGTACTACTGGCGCCAATATAGAAGACTACCGAATGACGGAGACGAACATCTTGCAACAGAGTGCTGGGAATCCGCGCGCCATCATTGAGATTGTGGAACGGCTTCGCAAAGAACCGGCCGTGACGCGATCCGTGGTGCGAGATGTGTTGCACACGGGCGCGCGAAACCAGATCGATCTTACGTTCGCCGTGGTGCTGCTTCTGCTGGCCGTGGTCGCAGCGCGCTTCTTCATGCGCGGCATCGGGAGTATGGAAGGCTATGTGCTGGCTGGTATCGGCAGCGCGCTTCTGGTAGGCATTCGATTCTTTATGTACAGGTTCAAACGATGACTGCACCGACACACATTGCATTTGGGCTGCTCACTGTGGCGAGTTCCTTCTCGCTCTTTTCCATGTCCATTCACCGCAATCTTCCCGCGGTCGCATGCGCGATCATAGGGAGCCTGCTTCCAGATGTGGATTCGCCGAGAAGTTCTATTGGTCGGATGATGCCCCTTGCTTCCATCCCGATCGAGCGGCGATGGGGGCACCGCTCAATTACCCATTCGCTGCTCTGTATGCTCGCCCTATCGGTTGTCACTCTGCCTTTACTCGCCTATCAATCTGCGTGTTATGCAGCCATACTATTAGGCTATATGAGCCATCTAATCGCCGATTGTGCGACCAAAAGCGGCGTGCCCTTGTTTTATCCCCATCCCGCGGTTTGCGTTTTCCCCGGCAGTGCGAGGTACAGGGTCAAAACCGGATCCCTCATGGGGGAGGGTACTGTATTGGCCGTGGTTGTAATACTGCTCCTGGCGTTCATGCCCATATCGAACATGGGCGGTATCTGGCGATCATTTAGATACCTGATGGCTACGCCTTCGGCCGCATACTCAGATTATCGGGGAGCCAATACAGAAACCTATTTGAATTTTGAAGGACAATGGCGACACACGCGCGAAAGGGTGCGTGGAAAAGCTCTGATCCTCGATGCCAGGCCCGCCTGGTTCTGGATCTTTTTCGATGGGCGGGTTCTGACTTGCGGAGAACACGGTGCCATTTTGCCGGATAAGGTGCGCGTGGAGGAAACTGATCGCCCCGTGAGAATACAGACGATCCGGTTGAAAGACGAGACCTATCGGGAACTGATAAAGCGGATCCCGAAAAACAGTTTTGTATCTGGACTGCTCGAGGCAGATGCTTCTTTTGAAGTTGAGGAAGAAGACCGCCAGGGCGGTGCTGTCAGTTTCACCACCCGGGCGTTTGAATTCAAATTTGCCCAGAAAGAGGAGATTTTGCGGTTCCAGCCCATTTTTAGAGGCCTCTCACAACGCATAAAAGATTTATCAGGGGTAGAGCAAGGGCTTTATGAAAAAATAGAGGACTTAAAAATGGCGCATCCGCCCGTTCATTACCTGAAACTGAGGCAAATAGAGAGAGAACTGGCGGAAAAGCAGAAAGAGATCGAGGCCCTGAAACGCAAAAACGTGCGATTCAGGGGTGTGTTACGTATCCGTCTAATAGGAGACCAACTATGATATACAACGCGATGTTTCTATGCGGTCTGTTCTTCATGCTCATTGCCGCAAGGGTCAATGCACAAGAACTGATATTGAGGGCACCTTTAGTATCTGCGCGATCGGCGACTGTCTATGCCGGGATGAACGCGCGGATGCAGCAGGTCAACTTCCAGGTGGGAGACCGGGTGGTCAAAGGGGATACCCTCATGGTATTAACCCGCCGAGATCTGCGTGTGAAGGAAGCTGCGGCCCGAATTGCACTGAAGAAGGCTCAGACCCTGCAAGCGCGATTGGAAATGTTGCACGATAAGAAGCTGATCAGTGACCAGCAGCTTGAAAATGTCCGCTTCGATGCCGAGGTCGCGCACTGCAACTGGGTCACCGCGCGCATGGAACTGGACAGAACCGCAATCATTGCACCCCAGGACGGGATGGTGGTCGAGGTCAATGTAAAGCCTGGCGACTGGGTACTGGCTTACACCGCGGTCGCGCGGGTCATCGACCCCATGAATCTTCAGGTGCATCTGTTTGTGCCCGAGGACAGGCTGAACGCGATCCATAAGAATATGCCGCTGTCTGCCGTGCCAACCGCCGGCGGAAAGCGCGCGCTGCCCGGGCGCATTGTCGGGATCAGTCCTGTTATTGATCCAGAAAATGGGACGTGCAAAGTAACAGGTCTTTTTTTGAATGCGGGAAAGCATGTCAGACCCGGTGCCCTGGTCAATGTGACCATTGGAAGGTGAAAAATATGTTTCTCATCCATAAGAAGTTGTCTTATTTTTTTAATGTCTTAATTGTGATGAGCCTTTAATGACAGGAGATATATCATGAGGAGAGTTATCAGGAGTGTTTTCGTTGTAATCTTATTGGGATTTACGGGTACATCCGCTCAAGTTTCACAGGAGAGTGTGGCTTCTTTTAAGCCGCCAGAGATGGTGGTGATTCCTGCGGGGCGTTTTAAGATGGGCTGTGTGTCGGGGAGAGGTTGCACTAACGCCGAGAGACCAGTACACGAGGTGACGATTGAGTCGTTCGCGCTGTCGAAATATGAAGTGATGTTTGAGGAGTACGATCTCTTCACGGATGCGACGGGGCGCGAGCGAGCAGACGACAGAGGTTTTGGCCGGGGGCGGCGTCCCGTGATTAATATCACATGGGATGATGCGGTGGCGTACACGGAATGGCTATCGGAGCAGACAGGGAAAAACTATCGTTTGCCGAGCGAGGCAGAGTGGGAGTATGCGGCGCGCGCGGGAACAGTGACGAGGTATAGCTGGGGAAATAATCTTGGTCGCAACCGCGCCAATTGCAATGGGTGCGGCAGTCAGTGGGATAATGAGATGTCAGCACCTGTGGGATCGTTCGAGGCCAATGGTTGGGGGCTTTACGATATGCACGGCAACGTGTGGGAATGGACTCAGGATTGCTATAATAATAGATATGTGGGCGCACCCAATGACGGATCTGCGTGGGAGGTCGGCGACTCTACTGCGCGCGTGGTGCGCGGCGGTGCATGGTACCTGGAAGGATTTTTCCAGCGCTCGGCTGTTCGCGACCAACACAGGACCTTTGCCGGGAGCCTTTATGTGGGGTTTCGGGTTGCTCAAAGTTTATAGCTTTTTCGATTTTTTTAATAACTATAAAACAAAGAGGGCGTGAACTTTCAGTGTTCACACCCTCTTTTATATTTGGGAACTTTGCAAGCAAATCTACGTCTGTGTATGGTCAACGAAAAAAATGGTGGCTCCCGGCGGAATTGAACCACCGACACAAGGATTTTCAGTCCTCTGCTCTACCAACTGAGCTAGGGAGCCATCATATTTTCCGATAAGGTCAGAAAATCTAACAAAACAGATGATTGGTGTCAAGGTTCTTGCACATGTTTTTTCCCTCCATGAATCAGATAAACCATTTGACAAATGCAGAGGGCAAGGGTTAATTATTCCCGCACATTTTCTAAGGGATTTGATCTTGTATCACGAAAATCACGCCCATGGCCCTTGATACACAAAATATTCAGACAGAAGCAGATGATGCGAGTTCACAACCCGCGGTAACATTGCGCGCTGTGGGATTGGGGCTATTTCTCGTCGTCGCCCTCGATCTGCTGGCTATTTTTGTGCGCTACGTCTTGCACGCTCCGCTGATGACGTATAGCCATATCCCAATGGCCATGCTGATCGTGTTGATGATTTTGATGATCGGACTCGCCATTATTGCCAGGGCGACCGGCTGGGCGCTCTCACCAGGTGAATGGCATGCGATTCTGGCGATGGGCCTTGTGGGCGCGGCACTGCCGTGTTTTGGACTGACGGGTTATTTGATCGGCTATATCACGGCACCTTATTATTTTGCTACGGAAGAAAATCAGTGGGCTGAGCATTTGCATCCGCTTTTGCCCAATTGGCTCTTGCCGAGCCACGAGGGCAATGCCGTTGCGTGGTTTTACGAAGGCTTGCCGAGCGGTGCAGAGATTCCATGGGACGTGTGGATATTGCCCTTGTTCTGGTGGACGACGGTTGTGGCGGCGGCTTTTTTGATGCTGGCCTGTGTCGCTACGGTTTTGAGAAAACAGTGGGTGCAAAACGAACGCCTGGTTTTTCCCGCGATGGCGCCGTTGATCGATATTGTTTCTGAACCGGGCGATGGCGAGGGTTGGTTGCCCGAGTTTACGCGCAATCGCTTATTCTGGATCGGATTTGCCATTGCTTTTGGTGTGCTGGCCTGGAATTGTATCAATTACTTTGTGCCGGGCTTTCCGCGTTTTCCCATTTACCGGTCGCGCTGGTACTGGATTGATTGGCAAATGCCGCCTATCAGGGGATACTTTGGCATTTTTACCATTCTTTTTTCTTATTTTGCCAGCCTGGATGTTCTGTTTTCAATCTGGTTTTTTGATTTGTTGTTCATCTTTGAGGGCGGTCAGCTCAGCAAGTGGGGCTATAGAGCCACCACGCCTTATTATCGCACGGGGGTTTATTACTGGCAGATTGCAGGGGCATTTATTGTTTTTGTGGGTTCGACATTCTGGGTAGCGAGAAGACATTTGCGCGATGTGTTGATGAAGGCACTTGGAAGAGATCCAACGGTGGATGACTCCGAGGAATTGATGTCTTATCGCGCTGCTTGCATCGGTTTGCTGTGCAGTATGGCGTATTTGTTTATCTGGCTGACGCAGATGAATTTCGATCCATTGCAAGGATTTTTACTCCTTCTCTCCGTGGTTTTTGTCTATACGGGTATGGCGAAGATCCTCGCCGATACTGGCATGCCATTTACCAATACGCCCATAGGTGCCTGGAGTATGGTTGCACCGTTTTTTGGACGGCGCAATATCCCGCTTGCCACCCATGTCGCTTACCGCTATTCGGGTTTGATTACCGGGCATTTTAAGGGGTTGTTTTTGCCCGCGCTTGCCCATGCAGGGCGCGTCTCCGAGGGCGTTCCCGGCAATCAGCGGCGGCGGCTGATGGGTGCTATTGGGCTGGTGTTTATGGTCAGTTTGCTGTTCAATATGCTGTTCACCGTGTGGTTGGGGTACGATCAGGGGGCTTATAATTTCAACAGTTGGGAGATTACGCGAGCAGCCGAACGCCACTTCCAGGGGACGGTTAACGTGATTAAAGACCCCGACAAGCCACCATTTTATGAGGAACATCCCGAACAAGCGGCATTTTTTGGCATTGGCGGTCTGCTGATGGCTGGGTTGATCTATATGCGCTATCGCTTTGCGTGGTGGCCTCTGCATCCCGTGGGGCTGGCGATTTCGGGTTCTTATCTGGTCCGTCGCACCAGTTTTACAACTTTTCTGGCGTGGTTGATTAAGTTTGTCATCATAAAAGTGGGGGGCCCAACGATTTATCGCAAATCCAGGCCCCTGTTCATCGGTTTGCTGGTCGGATATATTCTCGGTGTGGCTTTGTCAGTGGGTATTGACATGATTTGGTTCTCAGAACGTGGACATTGGGTACATCGCTATGGATGATAAAAATTACAAGCTCATCGCATGGAGCCTCATCGGTTTGGGGATTTTTGTTACGGCACTCCTGATTGCCGGCCCCTATCGCGTAAATCCCCATATAGCTGCTTTGTTGGGATTGGAAATGCCCGGCGCAGTTCCTCCCGTGCCCGTTCCGCGTGCAGAAGAAGTGGGCACACGGGTTTTGGATGCTGTGCGCGAAGATGGGATTCGCACGTTGATGGATCAGTTCACGCAACACGAATCGCGCGTGGTGGGTTATGCGGGCCATGAAAAAACCGCGGATTTTATCATTTCTGAGTTTCGGCGTTTTGGCATGGAAGACGTAGAAGCCGAAACGTATGACGTGGCCGTGCCCATAGACTATGGTGGAACCCTGACGGTGGAAGACACAGGCGAGATTTTTGCCATTCACGGCTTGTGGCCCAATCTGGTCAAGACGACCACTTTGCCCACAGGTGGCGTACAGGGGCATCTCTTGTGGGGCGGCACTGGCGATTTCGCGGCGTTTAATGGGCGCGAGTTAGATGGTGCCGTGGTGTTGATGGAATTTAATTCGTGGAACCACTGGCTCAATGCCGCCATGCTCGGCGCGCAGCAGATTGTGTTTATCGAACCCGATTCCACGTTTACCGCACAGGCAGAAACCAAATTTTTGCAGGTGCCCAACAGTGTTGAGCGTTTCTGGATCGATAAGAAAAGCGGCGAAAAACTCAAAGCACTGCTCGCGCAAAAGGATCAGGTCAATGTTGCGTTGAAAGCGCGAATGGATTGGGAAAAGAAAGAGACGCGGAATATTTTGGGCTGGATTCGCGGAACCGATCCCGTATTGAGCGAAAAAACCGTGGTGATCAATACGTATTACGATGCGATGTCCGTAGTGCCTGCACGCGCGCCGGGCGCAGAGATGGCGTGTGGGATTGTGGGCATGATGAAGTTGGCTGAATATTTTAGCAAGTACCCGCCCAAACACACGCTTTTGTTTCTCGCATCTTCCGCGCACCATCTCGGCTTCAGGGGCATTTGCGATTTTTTGAGCAGGCATTCGCGCAAGGAAAAGCATTTTGCCGCACTGATGACCGAACCTCTCGAGCTTCCACTGTTGATTTCTCTCGATTTGACGAGTCAGACAGATGAAATCGGAGTTTGGAACAGCACGCGCAATTATTATTACAAGCGTTTCTTCACGCCATTTGGCAAATCGCTTGTGCATTATTCAGAGGCGATAGCCGAGCGTTTTGACCTGGATCCCGCCGATGCCCTCATCGATGGGATCAATCCAAAAGGCGGCATGAACTGGGATATGTATATTCCGGGGAAAATCTTGAAAACAGACGGCGAGGTCGTTTTGGAAGCGGGCACGCCAGCGCTGTCGCTCATTACGGTCAACGACGCGCGTTTCAGAGTAGATACCCCACTGGATAAGCCCGAACATGTGAATTTCAAAAATCTCACCGGGCAGATACGCATGCTTGCCAGCGTGCTTGACCTCGGGTTACATTCCGAAGATTTTTTGCCCGATTACAAGCTGGACCCCGACGATCGCATGCGCGGGTTACAGGGTTTTGTGCGCACATTTCCCCGGCGAAGCATTATTCCTGATCGCCCCCGTCCCGGCGCTGTGGCTTCTCTGCGCATGGGTGTTGACAAATCGATCAAAGGCGTGCGCCGCATCTACTACGATATTGCCGACGAAGATGGCGAATTTTACATGCCGGGGATTGCCGAGCGTCGCGTGGATGTGAAGGCTTTTTATATGGATCCAGAAAGCGGCGAAATTACATACGCGCCCAATCACGGTCGCCAGGCGCGTATCTATCGGGGCGAGTTTAACATGGACTGGTGGATATCCAAGCGCACGAGGATTTTGTTCCCGTGTATTGCAACGGATTTTTACGATACAGTCGATCCCCGTTATCTCACCAAATTGTCGAGTATCAGCGTGCTCGGTCCAGGCAATACAGCACCGCAGGAATACGGCTATGCCATTGGCTTTGGTCCAGAAGAACCGGTGGGAACCATTTTTACAACACCGGGTGAACGGGTCAAAATTGTGATGCGGTTGGGGGGCAGGTCACTGGATATAGGCGTACGCTATATGTTGTTGAACTCAAAAAGCGCGGAAAGCGTGGAAGTCGCGCGCGGCGATGGATTTCAGACTTTGCAACACGGGTCTTTTATTTACTCTTCATTCCAGGCTGCAAAAGATATGTGGACGCTGAATGAGGCGCGAATGCGCGAATTGGCGAAGTATTCGATTGAAAACCAGCGGATGACCAATTTGCACGCACAGGCCAAATACCATCTGGATCTGGCTGAAGAGTCGATGCAAGACAAGAAATGGGATTTGTTTGTCAAACACACGCGCGCGGGCATGGGCCTCGAATCGCGGGCATATCCAGATGTGAAAGCAACGCAAAACGATGTGATTCGCGGCGTGATTTTCTTTATGATACTGGTCATTCCGTGTGCGTTTTTTGTCGAGCGATTGCTTTTTACCTTTTCCGATATCCGCCTGCAAATCGGCGGTTTTGGTGTGGTTTTTATGGTGATCTGGATCGTGCTTTCGCAGGTGCATCCCGCATTTGATCTTTCCAATCCCTTTGTGATTTTGCTGGCTTTTGTGATTTTAGCACTGGCGATTTTTGTGATTGCCATTGTGTCGGGGCGGTTTCACGACAATATCCGGCAGCTGCGCACAGAAGAGGTGTTGTTACACGATACCGATGTGGGGCGGATAAGTGCTTCGGTGGCGGCATTTCAGTTGGGCATTGCGAACATGAAAAAGCGCAAAATGCGCACCGGCCTGACATTTGCCACGCTGGTCTTGTTGACGTTTACCGTATTGTCCTTTACGTCGATTAAGACGACGCTCGATTTTTATCAAATTCCGCTGGATACCGGAGGTAAGTATCCGGGGCTGTTGATCCGCAGCCAGTTCTGGGGACCGCTGGAGGATACGGCTTATGATTATGCCCGCATCAATTTTTTCGATCAGGGTGAGATTGCGCCGCGCAGTTGGTATGTTACGCGAGACTTGAAAAAGACACCGATTGAAACGCCGGAAAAAAGGACCAAAGTGTTGGGGATATTGGGACTGGCGGTCAATGAACCCGCGGTCACGAGAATCGATACCTTGTTGAGTCATGGGCGCTGGTTTGAAGAGGGGGAACTCGCGTGTATTTTGCCCGGCAAGATGGCCGGGTTGCTCGAGGTGGGTCCCGAGGATGTCGGCAAAAAGAGCGTGCGCTTATTTGGCAAACAGTTGAAGGTCGTTGGGGTGATCGATGCAGAAAAAATGCGCAATCACCCGGATCTGGATGGCGAGATGTTGAGTCCGGCGGATTTTAAGCTGACGGATGATGAGATCGTCTCCCGGCTGACCCAGCAAGAGACTCGCGAAAAACAGGGTTTGGAACAACCCCAACTCGAGAACATGCCATTCGAGCATATAGATCCCGACGATATTATCATTATTCCCTATAATATATTGCGGGAAGTGGGCAGTCCGCTGCAATCTGTGGCGATTCGTTTGCACGAAGGCGTAGATGTCGAAGAACAGGTCAAAGAATATGTATCGCGGTTGTCGGTGGTGGTGTACGCGGGCATTCCAATGGCAGATGGCAAAATCCAGGTGTCAATTTACAGTTCGATGGGGTGGGGACCATTGCCTGGCCTGGCTAATTTGTTCGTTCCCATTCTGGTGGCTGCGTTGATTGTGCTGAATACGATGATGGGATCGGTGTACGAGCGCTTCCGCGAGATTGGCATTTATTCTGCTGTGGGATTGGCGCCTGTACACATTTCCTTTTTGTTTATTGCCGAGGCGTGTGTTTATGCTGTATTGGGTACTGTATCGGGGTATTTACTCGGTCAGGGTGTAATCAAAATTTTATTGTGGCAGGGGTTGTTGCAAGGGCTTAATGTGAATTATTCGGCTTTGTCAACGGTGATTTCTTCGGTGCTGGTGATGGTAGTGGTTTTGGTGTCGTCGCTCTATCCCGCGCGCCAGGCGTCACTTATGGCCGTGCCCGATGTGACGCGTCGGTGGAAATTGCCCGATCCTGACGGCGATCACTGGCATTTTGAGTTTCCATTTACTGTGGGTGGCAAAGATGTATTTGGTTTGTCGGTGTTTCTGGTCGATTATTTCGAGTCGCACATGGGAGAGTCCATGGGCGCATTTTATACAGATGGCGCGCGGTTTGGTTCGGTTGAAGCAGCAACGGGCGCGGGCTATACGATTGATACGAAGATCTGGTTGGCACCTTATGATTTGGGTGTGAGTCAACAGGTGCATTTTGAAGCCGTGCCCATGGGTGAGCACAATATTTTTTCGATGACATTGACGATAGATCGGCTTTCGGGTGATGCGGCATCGTGGCGGCGGGTCAATCAGGGCTTTATGAACGCGTTGCGAAAACAGTTTTTGATCTGGCGAACAGTTGACCCAGCCAATCGCGCCCAATACACGGAAAAAGGGAGGGTATTGCTCTCTGCCCCCAAAGCAGTGGTTAACGCATAGTAGTATTATGACACGGGACAATCTATGCTTTTAGGCAATCTTTTAAGACGCAACAAAGACAAACCAAAAAAGAAAAATACGCAGTTTGAAGAGATTGAAGAGTATCGCGATCTGCTCGACGAGCCTGACGAATTTGTCGATGGTTTTAATGCAAAGACCATTGTAGGTGCGTTATTTGTGTCGATTGTGATGGTGCCCGGCAATATTTATCTGGATCTGATGATTGGCGGATCAATTGGCGCAGCGGCGCAGTGGGTCACGATTATTTTGTTTATCGAACTGGCAAAGCGTTCGTTTACCATACTCAAGCGACAGGAAGTCTATCTGCTGTATTATGTGACGAGTTCACTGGTCAATCGGGAGTCCAATGCGTTTGAAGGTCTGTTGTGGCATCAATACTTTGTGCAGTCACCCGCAGCCGTGCAATTTGGCATACAAAAGTCATTGAGCGAACTGTGGTGGTGGGCTCCGCCTGCAAATTCCGAAGCACTGATTGAGCGAACGTTTTTACACGCCGATTGGTTTTGGCCTATTGCTTTTCTGGTTTTAGGCACGATTATGGGGCGTATTGCCTGGTTTACCGCCAGTTATGTGTTGTTCCGCATTACGTCCGATTACGAGAATCTGCCATTTCCATTTGCACCCATCAACGCGCATGGGGCCATGGCATTGGCAGAAGAAAGCAGTGGGGATATTACGTGGCGCTGGCGCATGTTTTCTATTGGCGCGGTGATCGGCGTGGTGTGGGGGATGGTTTATGTAGCTGTGCCCGCCATTACGGGTGCGTTTATGGAACAACCCGTGCAGCTTATTCCAATTCCCTGGGTCGATTTCACGCAATATACGGGATATTTTTTACCCGCGACACCTCTGGGCTTTACCCTGCATCTGGGACCCATTTTTACGGGTTTTCTCGCTCCCTTCTGGGCAGTGATAGGGTCCTTTGTAGGGGTGGTTATCCATACAATTGCAAGCCCACTTTTACACAAGTATGGATATATGCCCCACTGGTTTATGGGGATGGACACCATTCAGACACATTTTGTGACAGGTATTGATTTCTGGATGAGCTTTGGCATCGGTATTACATTTGCCATTACCGTCATCGGGTTTTATCAGGTGTGGCGCGGGGTGCGAACCGCGCGGATTGAAAAGACCGAGACGGGATCGTGGGAAACGCCGCCCGGACGAGGCGATTTTAAGATCTGGTTCTGCGTGGTGTTATTTTGTCTGGCGAGTTTGTACACTATCGTTTTGTCAAAAATTTTATTTCCGCAGTTGGTGACGACCACTTTGTTGGTGTTTTTCTTTGTTTTTGCATTTGTGTACACGCCACTCATTTCATTTGTGAATGCTCGCTTAGATGGTATGGTAGGGCAAAATGTGAGCATTCCGTATATTAAAGAAGCTACCATTTTCCTGAGTGGTTTCAGGGGCATTCATATCTGGTTTGTGGATTTTGGCCTGGATAACTACGGGGCATCGGCGCAGCGCTTCCGGGAGATTGAGTTGACGGGCACCAGCTTCAGAAGCGTTCTGAGAGCTGAAGTTTTTATGGTACCGCTGGTTTTTGTGACCAGTTTTATGTACTGGTCCTATATTTGGAAACTCGCGCCCATTCCGTCCGATGCGTATCCTTACGTGCAATTGTTCTGGCCGTTGCGCGCCCTTCAGCGGTGTGTGTGGATTACCAGCACTATGCGCGGCGAAGTTGACTATTCGCAAGAGAGCACTGTGACGTGGACGCCGGCCAATTTGTCGAATAATTCGTGGTGGTACTGGCGGGTGCGGGCAACGCCTGATGATCCAGATGGTGTGCCCGCTGAAGAGCGCAGGTATGGGCCGTGGTCGAGTACTGCTTATTTTTATACCAATTTTGATGCGTCGCAGCCTCCGCCCTATCCGCCCGCAACTCTGAGTCGCGCACCGCCCGATATTTCCGATGCTTTAGCACAAGGGCTGCCTTCTGCGCCAGAGATCCGCAGTGCGGACAGTGGCGCGCACATGAATACGCCGAATCCAGAAATGCTCATTTCCAGAGCAATGGATTCTCAGGACCGTGAGTTGTTCTATCAATATGAGATCGATCAGGTGCCTTCTTTTGACGGGGCATTTTTGCAGTCTTCAGATGATCAGCCCATTTTGTTTGAGGCTCTGAAACCCTGGGTTATTACCACCGGATTTGCCGTTGGACTTGTATTCTTTTTTATTTTGTCCGTGTTTGGGTTGCCCATTTTGCTCATCTTTGGTTATGTGCAAAGTTTGACCAGTATTCCACATACAATGATTACCCAGATCATTGGCGCGTTAATTGCCCGCTACTATTTCTGGAATCGTTTTGGCAAAAAACAATGGCGCCTTTACGCAACAGTACTGGCGGTGGGCTTTTCCGTGGGCATGGCCCTCGTGGGGATGGCGTCTGTGTCCATTGCTATGATCCAGAAGTCGGTATCGGTCTTGTTGTTCTAATCGCAAAGGGTTTATTTTGATAACGAAAATCCGTTGGTGATTGTGTATGCCAACGGATTTTTTTAGAGGGAATTATGGCTGACGAGCATTTTTTAATTACGGGTGCATTGGGGTGTATTGGCGCGTGGACTGTGCACAATCTCGTACGCGAAAAGGTGCCGGTCACGGTATTCGATTTGGCGACAGAGCCTCGGCGGTTGCAATTGTTGCTGTCAAATGACGAATTGGCGCAGGTAAATTTTATCGCAGGCGATATTGCGGATTTGTCCGCTTTTGAACGGGCGTTGGACGAGAACGGGATTACGCATGTCATTCATCTTGCTGGGCTTCAAGTGCCGTTTTGCAAGGCCGACCCACCGCTCGGCGCGCGCGTCAATGTGGTGGGTACCGCGAATGTTTTCGAAGCTGTGAAACGCCGGCAAGGGCACATTGACAAAGTGGTTTATGCAAGCTCTGTCGCTGTATTTGGCGCGCCCGAAGATTACGAGCCGGGTGCTGTGATGCGAGATGATTCCACGCTAATGCCCCATACGCATTACGGCGTGTACAAACAGGCGAATGAGGGAACCGCGCATGTATATTGGCTCGACGAGGGGGTGTCTTCTATCGGTTTTCGGCCCTATGTGGTCTATGGGGTGGGGCGCGATCAGGGTATTACTTCAACGCCAACGACGGCTATGCTCGCAGCGGCGGCGAACTTGCCCTATCACATTTCTTATGGTGGGCGCACGGTTTTTCAATATGCCGATGATACGGCACGTGCGTTTATTCAGGCTGCACGGGCCGATTACGCTGGTGCAGGGGCGTTTAATTTGGGGGGATTTGCACCCGATATGCAGGATGTGAAGGATGCGATTGATCGGGCAGCACCCGAGGCGGCGGATAAGATCACGTTTGAAGATATCCAATTACCATTCCCCCAGGAGGTCGATGGGAGTGGATTAGAGGCTGCGATTGGCACAGTGGGGCACAAGCCGCTGGCAGAAGGTGTGGCTAAAACTGTGGCATTGTTCCGCGACTTGATTGCCGTGGGTAAAATCGATGCAGAAGCTTATATTGCAGAGCGATCGTGAGGATAGATATGGCTGATCAATACGATGTGTTGATAACAGGTGGCACGGTGATAGACCCGACCAATGGCGTGCATGGCACATTGGATGTGGCATTAAAGGATGGCGTGGTAGCAGCTATGGGGCGGGATTTGGGTGAAGCCGATTCAGTGATTGATGCAAGCGGATGTCTCGTGACGCCGGGATTAATTGACTTACATACCCATGTGTATAAAGATGTGTCGAGTTTTGGCATAGAGGCCGATGACTTATGCCCGCGCACAGGCGTGACAACAAGCGTGGATACAGGGACGGCGGGATGGATCAATTATCGCGGATTAGAGCGCTATGTGATTGAGCCATCTTCAACGCGTATTTTGGCCTATGTCAATCTGTCGGGTGTCGGGTTGCCCTGGCGGCGCGGTGAGATGGTGTATGAAGGCTATGTGTCGGCCAGCGAATGCGCGCAGGCGGTTTTGAGTCATCCGAAAACAGCACTGGGCGTTAAGGTGCGTTTGTACAAAGGCGTGGGCGGCGATGCGGATGTGCGCGATTTGTTGCAAATTGCCCTGGAGGCCGCCAATCGGTGCGAAAAACCCCTGATGGTTCATATCAGCAATGCCGATGTGCCTTTGCGTGACCTGATTCAGCCTTTGCGCCCCGGTGATATTGTGACCCATTGTTTTCACGGTACACAGCCGGCGTCGATTATCGACAACTCGGGAAAGGTGATTTCTGAAGCCTGGGATGCCCGCGATCGCGGGGTGATTTTTGATATTGGTCACGGGTTGGGCAGTTTTAGTTACGACGTGGGGCGCGCGGCTATGGAAGATGGTTTTCCGCCCGATACCATCAGTAGCGATATCCATTCGTACAATATCGATGGTCCCGTTTACGATTTGCCGACGACGATGTCCAAGTTTCTGAATTTGGGCATGTCGCTTGAGGAAGTGGTTCGACGCGCAACCACTGAACCGGCACAGGTGATTGATCGAAAGGATGATCTTGGGCACCTGGGTATTGGTGCTGCGGGCGATGTTGCCGTATTTGAATTGGAAAAGGGGACATTTGAGTTGACTGATTCGATGCAGCAGGTGTTGATGGGCGAGCAGCGATTGGTTTGCCGCGCGTCTGTTCGAAATGGGAAGGTCTGGTGGCGGGATTGAGGTATTAATTCAAAGGAGTTTGTTATGCTTGAGAAAAATGGGTTGGTAAATCCGTTTGTTCTGTCTGGTGATGATGGTTATATGTGGCTGAAGGGCAATTTGCACAGCCACTCGACAAATTCGGATGGGCGGGTCTCACCGCAAGAACGCGTAGATGGATATGTCAATCAGGGCTATGATTATTTATGTGTATCCGATCACAACAATATCACATTTGTTGAAACACTGACCTGTCCTGAAGATTTTACGCTTATTCAGGGTGCTGAATTGCATCCCGATAATCCCTTTGGTGGCGACCGTCACCATTTTGTGGCACTCAATATTTCAGAGGATATGGATGCGCGGGCTATGCCTCCGCAACATGTGATTGATACAGTAAAAAAACAGGGCGGCTCGATCTGGCTCGCACATCCGCACTGGAGTGGGATTAATATTTTGCGGGATACAATGCCGCTGACGGGTTTGGCCGGGATAGAAGTTTTTAATACGACCTGCCGCTGCGCCGGGCGAGGTGAATCTTCTGTGCACTGGGACGATTGGATGGATTTGTCCGGACAATTGCTCCCGGCACTGGGCAATGACGATTCTCACGCGGCTGATTCAGAAGCGCGCGATACGTATCAAGGCTGGACTCTGGTGCGCGTGAAAGAACGGTCGCTCGAAGCCATTGTTGAAGCACTGGAATCTGGCGCGAGTTATTCGTCAACGGGTCCACAAATTTTTGACATTCAGTTGCATAGTGGGGAAGGTCGCACGGTTGAGGCCACGGTAAAATGCTCACCTGCACAGCGCATTGCTGCGGTATTAGATTCGCGGGGAACCGAATACCACGAGGGCGGCAAGCTGTTTGAGACCGCCACTTTCAAGCTGCGCCCCGGCTCAAAACACGTGCGCTTTGAGATTATTGCACCAAATGGCGACAAGGCGTGGTCGAATCCCTTTGATCTCACCGCGCTTTAGGTAGTGGGAGTTTATCAGACCGTGTTGGTAGAGAACTTTTGAGAATTGGACGGGTTATGCTCACGCAATTGGAAATTACTTCTCGGAAAACTGTACTGGATGGCAAGTTATACGGTGCTGTGGGCGCTTATGAAGCGCTGTGTGGGAGTGCGTGGTTCGCGCTTGATCCTACTCACAAACAAAATGCGGCGATTGTCGATTTAAATCTCGCGCCCGTTGACGAGAGCGGACAGGTGATTTTTCGAGCCGATGTGTATGTGCTCAAGCCGGTTGATGTCGCTCGGGGCAATGGTACTGTGTTTTACAATGTGGTCAATCGTGGGCGAAAAAATATCTTGCCCATGTTTAATCTGGCAACGGGATCGAATATGCCAGAGACTACCGCACATTTTGGCGATGGCTTTTTGATGCGGCAAGGTTATACGATTGCCGCCTGTGGTTGGCAGGCAGATGTGCCGTCTGAGGCGGAGGGTGATCGCCACTTGATGACTTTGGACGCGCCAGTGGTCGATGTTACTGGTCCCGTGTCGTGTGAGATTATTGTGAATGATAAGACGGATTTGCATTCGCTGGGGAGTCGCTATCACGATCCCTACGAACCCGTGGAAACGGGCGATGCTGTGCTCACTGTGCGGGCGTATCCGTATGATGAAGCCGAGGAAATTGGGCGCGATCAATGGGCGTTTGATCGGTTGGAAGATGGGCGCGCCGCGATCCGTTTTTCGCAGGGATTTGAACCGGGGCGCATTTACAATCTGGTTTATACGGGCAAAAATCCAACTGTGATGGGAACGGGTTTTGCCGCAACCCGGGATTTTGTGTCGTTTTTGAAGTACGGAACAGATGGCAATCCACTGGGCAATGCGATTGAGCGGGCTTATGCTTTTGGATCGTCGCAAAGTGGGCGTTTTTTGCGACACATGTTGTATGAGGGCTTTAATGGGGATGAGGCTGGTCGAAAGGTTTTTGATGGGGTGTTTGCCAATGTTGCAGGCGGCGCACGGGGATCGTTTAACCATCGGTTTGCACAGCCTTCGCGGCATGCCAGCGCGCATTTTGATGCGTTATATCCCACGGAGTGGTTTCCGTTTACAGATTTGCCGCAAACAGATCCCGAAACCCAGGAAAAGGGTGGGTTGTTGGATCGCTGTGACGCCGCGGGGATGACCCCTCGCATTTTTTATACCAATACTTCAACCGAATACTGGAACCGCAGTGCGTCTTTGGTTCACACGGATGTGAGTGGGCATGAGGATGTCGAGATTCATTCTTCGGTTCGCGTTTATCACTTTGCAAGTACAAAACACGGTCCGGGTGATGTGCCCAAAAATCCGCGTCGAATAATACCCCCAAATCCCGTGAATTTCCGCTATGCCGAGCGCGCTCTTCTCATTGCGTTAGATTGTTGGGTGCGCGAGGGCGTTGCCCCTCCTGAGAGCCGGTATGGTCGTGTTTCAGATGGCTCTCTGGTCGATGCTGACGATTTGGAATTTCCCACTATTCCAGATTTGCGAAGTCCTGTTCGCATGCGGCGACCTTTGCGATTGAACTGGGGGAGTAGATGGGATGTGGGTATTATCGATTGCGAGCCGCCTGAAAAAGGACGTTCTTTTGGCGTGCGCGTGCCCCAGGTCGATGAAGATGGCAATGAGGTCGCGGGTATTCGCATGCCAGAGGTGGTCGCGCCTTTGGGGACGTTTACGGGATGGCGGTATCGACAACACGGCGCGACCGATGCGCTTGTTGGTCTTGATGGGATGTGGGTGCCGTTTGCACGCGATGAGGATGAGCGCGAAGGGGATTCTCGACTATCGATTGTTCAGCGCTATGGCAGCCGCGAAGCGTATTTGGACTGTGTGGCACAAGCTGCTCGAAAATTAGTGGGGGAGCGATTGATGTTGCGCGAGGATGTGGATCGCGCTGTGGAGCGTGCCGGGGCGATGTATGATTGGGTGATGCTGGAGTAGGGAGGAGTTTGCTATAAACCACTACCATCGGGAGGTGTTCCATGAAGCGTGTGATTAAACCCGAAGGCGCGTACCATGTCGAGATTGAAGATGTGCCGTTGCCAGAGATTCGGCAAACAGAGGTGCTTATCAGAACGGAACGCACGCTGATTAGCAGAGGATCTGAGATATGGCGGCGGTATGTGCGAGAAGAAGCGATTGATCACCAAAGGATGGGATATTCGCTCGCTGGAACGATTGTGCAGGTGGGGGCGCAGGTCGATGATTTGTCGATGGGGGAACGGGTGGCGGCTCTGGCGCCGCATGCCGAGTACGTGGCTGTTGAGGTTGTCAATGCGGGCAACAAACCGTCTGTGGTTTCGCTGCCCGATGCGGTTACATCCGAGGCCGCGACTTTTTGGCCTCTGACTACGAGTTCGGTGCTGTGGATGCGAGAAACTGGGGCTGGGCCAAACGATACCATGGTAATTTTGGGACAGGGGTTGGTGGGGAGTTGCTGTATGCAGGTCGCGCGGCATTTGCAAAATTGTCGCGTGATCGCGATTGATGCGTTGTCCCTGCGTTGTGATTTGGCTGAACAGTTGGGTGCTGATGCTGTGGTGAATGCGGGTAAGACAGATCCAATTGCAGCGGTGAAGGAGTTAACTGGTGGTCTGCGCGCAGATGTTGTGGTTGAGGCTGTGGGGGGACGAGCCGGCGCGCAGGCATTTGCACAGGCGCAAGATATGGTGCGGCGGGGTGGATTGTTGCAGGTTGTGGGATTGTATGAGGATGAACCCTTGCCTCTGGATTCGTCAAAAATTCAGGGCAAACGCCTGATTGGGGGATATCTGGATGGCACGCGCCGCCCACAGGGATCGGATATGGCGATTCAATTGTTGATGGAAGATAAAATTCAAACTGAGGCGATGGTGACGCATCGTTTTGATTTTGAGGATGCCGCAGACGCATTTGATTTGTTGTACACGCGCCTTGATGAGGCAATGGCCGTGGTGATGGTCTGGAAGGATTGACGTAATCAGTCAGGGAGGGGATTCCTTGGAAGATAACCACAAAGACAAAGTTATTCGCCTTGTCGAGTACCTGACCCGGCTTGCATCGCTACGTAGCAGGACTACAGAGGAACGGAGCAAATGGGCAATGTTGGTTTGATAAGACAGGAAACGCCATGGAGAAACAGAGACTTGACCAAAATACGTTGGACGACATCATTCAGCGCGTCGTAGAGGTGGCACAGCCGCAGCGGATTATACTCTTCGGATCCGCTGCGAGAGGTACAATCACGCGGCACAGTGACGTTGATCTACTTATCGTTAAAGAGGGGGGAGACGCAGATCTCAGGGCCCGTATTTATGAAAATCTATATGGCGTGCGCGTCGCGGTTGATGCGATTTTAGTCTCGCCAGCAGATGTAGAACGTTACAAGAATAGCCATGCTTTGGTCATCAAGCCTGCCCTGCAGGAAGGACGGGTAGTGTATGAAGCCACCTGAGCGTTTTTCACCCGATGATCCGCGAGAGTGGTTGAATCGCGCCAGAAGCAATCTCGCTATGGCGAGGAACCGCGTGCCCGATGCCTACCTGGAGGATTTGTGCTTTGAAGCTCAGCAGGCTGCTGAGAAAGCTATCAAGGCCGTGATGATTTCGCGTGACATCGATTTCCCTTATGTACACAACTTGGCCCTGTTATTGTCCATACTTGAAGATGGTGGGGAGACGATTCCGAATCCGGTCCGCCGCGCTGCAAGACTCACTCCGTATGCAGTGGATACACGCTATCCAGGATTGTCCAGCCCGGTTGAAGAACGGGAATACCTGGACGCAGTAGAGATCGCAGAAACCGTCGTCCGCTGGGCGGAAGAGCGGCTGTGAGCAGGGCTGAGAGTGAACGAAGGAGTCCAATTTCATGTCTTCACTTCAATCTGGAATATCCGCACACAAGCACAGGTCGAGCAAGACGGCGATTCTCGCGGCTGCTGTACGTGCGTATCATCAGCAGCAGAGCAAATCCCCGGTTTTTGCCGATGATTATGCGGTTGACATGGTGCCGTTTGTCTGGCGTGTGATCGCTAAGAACAGACTGCTTGGCTGGTTCGTTGTTCACAAGGTGTTCCACTTGTTCCGTCCCATACACACCGAGGTGATTGTGAGAGCCAGATATGCCGAAGACCGTCTCATGGAGGCGATATCGGCGGGCGTTGGACAGTATGTGATCCTCGGTGCTGGTCTCGATACGTTTTCCATGCGCCACAAGGAACTTGCAGATAGCGTGCGGATATTCGAGTTGGATCACCCCGCGACCCAGGCGACGAAAGAGAAACAGATGCGCGCGGTCAACGGCGATGTTCCGCCCAATCTGGTATTTGTCCCTATTGATTTTGAGACCGACCAGCTAAATGAGGCACTTATTCTGGCTGGTTTCGATCCGCAGAAGCCTGCCTTTTTTTCATGGTTGGGAACGACTTATTATCTTACGAAGGACGCGATACGGGAGACACTTGGTCGCGTTGCAGATGTTGCCGCGCCGGGCAGTCGCATTGTTTTTGATTATAAGCTCGCCAGGCATCTTATTCCCGCAGAGAGCTTGCCTTTCGCCGACAAGTTGGACCGATTCGTGGCTCGTCGCGGGGAGCCGATGTTGTCTGTGTTTGCGCCCGAGGAATTGAATGACGAGATGTCGCAATTTGGCTTTGTGGAGATAGAGACCATTCTGTCCGAGGAGCAAAAACGCCGTTATCTAAAGGACAGAAGCGACCTGGTCGATCCAGCACCAAATTTCTCCTTCGCGCTGTTTGGTGTGATGAAATAACGGTCTGAACCATCGCTATTTACCCCACCCACTCGCGCGCATACCTTCTCATTTCTTCACGACTTAGCTCCAGAATCTCGGCGGCACGTCCGAGTGAGATGTGCTCCTGCTCGAGCGCCTGTCGCACGAGCCGCAAGAGGCGATCTTCTACGAAATCATGTCGCGAGAGACCCTCAGGCTCACCAGAGCGGCTCCAGTTCCAGGCAAATTCGCTCTTATCGAGTGCCATAGGCTCCTCGGTTTTTCGCAGGGTCTTACCGAAATAGTGGCGATGCTGGCGCTGGAATGTACGCCAAATGCCTGAGGTTTCACGACCCGATTCGACCAGCCGATAGAGCACGGTTTTGTAACTCACCCGAAAGATGCGTTTGACTTTGAGGACGCGGACGAGGAGCGGGTGTCCTCGGGTTTCTTCCCATTCTGGCGCAAAACCCGCTTCTGGCATTAGAAAGTGACTCGCAAAGGCATCGGCCTCGCGCTCTGCCTGCACGGGGAGTTCGGTAACGTCGCGCTGATATTGGGTGGGGTGGAGCAATAGATGCCCGAGTTCATGTGCTGCGGTGAATATCCAGCGCTCTACTGAGATGCGATCCCAGGTATTGACCACTACGGCGGGGCCGCCATCCCCCCCGCCGACGCTCAACCCGAAGAAAGAATCACTTTTTCTTTCGAGAAGCAAAAGCTTCACGCCATTATTTTCAAGCAGTCCACAGATGTCGCGCACTGGCTCTTCTCGGCCGAATCCAATGGCTTTGCGCGCGGCCTGTGCGGTTTCTATCGGGCTTCTGGACTGAGTGCTAACGGTCTCAAACTGGAAGGGGCACAACGCATTGAGGTCGGCTTCGATCTGGGTGTAGGCGTCGAGCCACTTTGCGACTTCGGCCAGGATCTGTGCCCGAGCATGAACCCGTGCCTGGGATCGAAATCGCACGGTCTCGAGAGGCCGCACAGGCATCACGAGACCGCTGACCGGAACCCGTAGTGCTTTCCCAAGAGCGGTGAGGGTCCGGGCGCGTGGGACGACAGTGCCGCGCTCGATATTTCCGAGTGCCATCCGCGAGAGGCCCGCCTTTCGGGCGAGTTCCTCTTGGGTCAACTGCCGATCCAGCCGCAGCCGGGCGATATTCGCGGCAATGTAATTTTTACCAGACATTGTTTCTCCTTTGGCACTTAGAAAAATAATCATTTATTATATTTTTGCCAATATGATATGTTTTAATGGTGAGCGAGGTCTTGAAGTAGGGAGTATGCATGTATTGATTTCGCTATTGACACGCGTACCGATATACGGTACGTTTTTCGCCAACTGGCGGATCATCTTTCGCTTTGAAGAAGATGTGTACGATGTCAATTTGGTTGATTATCACTAATAAGAGGTGACGCCATGGCTCTGAAGAATCCACCTCATCCCGGTCTCAGTATTAAAGAAAACTGTCTGGAACCCCTCGGTCTGAATATTACCGAAGCAGCAAAGGTGTTGGGTGTAGCCCGTCATACGCTTTCTCGCGTACTGAATGGTCATGCGGCTATTTCTCCGGAGATGGCTATTCGGCTTGAGAAGGCCGGATGGTCTAATGCTGAATTCTGGCTGCGTCGTCAGACAGCTTATAATCTGGTGCAAGCGCGTAAGAGAGAAGACCAGATTAAGGTCAAGCGTTATGAGCTACAGCCGACGGTTTGATGATGTGATAAGCAATGAGACTTCTCTTTGACTGATGTGCTACTGGAAGCTTCCGTATAGGGAGAATATGCGATGAATAAAGCAACCTTCATAGATCAGATCCGTATTCAGGGGTTCCGGTCATTAGCAGATGTCGAGCTTTTGGGAATTCCCAAAGCGGCGGTCTTAATTGGTGCCAATGGTTCAGGCAAGTCCAATTTTATTCGCTTTTTCGAAATGCTGAGTTGGATGCTTGGGCCTCGCAGACTCGGTGAGTTCGTCGCGATGCAAGGAGGAGCCGACGATCAGTTGTTTGGTGGCAGAAGGCGTAGTCCGGAAATGAGTGCCACGGTAACTATGCGAACCACAGCTATCGAGCCGATAACTATGCGAACCTCATCAGTCCGGTACGATTATCGGATTTCGCTTGCTTGGGCTCAGCCTGACCGTCTTATATTCACGGAAGAGGCATTTCGTGGCCCCACGAACGAAGACTGGCAACATCTCGGAAGCGGTCACACAGAAGCAAAGATAGTTGAGGAGATACCACCCCACGCGCCTTTGGCGAATTATCGCTTTACCACCCAGTTCATCGTTAGCCTGTTGCGGAGTTGTTCGGTATATCAGTTTCACGATACTTCCGATGGTTCAAACTTCAAAACGAGCTGGGATGTGGAGGACAACAATCATCTCCTCAGCCACGGGGGCAATCTGGCGGCCGTGCTGCACCGGTTGGAGCGGGAAGACATCAAGCGATATGATCGGATATGTCAGCACATTAGCCGGATTCTGCCGGGCTTTGATCGTTTTGTGATTGAGGAGAACTATGGAAAAGTATTGCTGAGATGGAAGTCTGAGAAAACAGACAAGACCTTTGGCGCGCACCTCACGTCCGACGGTTCGCTGCGGTTCTTCGCTCTGGTAACCCTGCTCAATCTTCCATCGGAGATGTTACCCGATGTCCTTCTGTTAGATGAGCCAGAACTGGGCCTGCATCCGGCAGCCATCGCCTTGATTGGAGGTATGATAAAGGCCCTTGCCAGGGAAAGACAGGTCATTGTAGCTACGCAATCGCCCTTGCTTGTTGATGCGTTCGATCTTAATGAGATCTTTGTGTTGGATATGGAGGATGGGCGCACTGAGTTTCGCAAAAGACTGACACAGGAGGCCTATCGCGTATGGCTCGACGAAAGCTTCACCTCAGGTGAACTTTGGCAGAAGAACCTGCTCGGAGGACGCCCGTGATACGACTCGCCATATCAGTGGAGGGCCGAACCGAAGAGGAATTCGTCAAAAATGTGCTTGCAGACCATCTGCGGAAAAGTGAAGTAGTATCGACACCAATTCTGCTTGGCCGCGCTCGTGGGAGGGCTATCGGCGGAAATGTTTCGATGGATCGACTCGTGTCAGAAATGGCCTATTTACTCCGCTCCTTCGATGCTGTGACGTCGCTTGTCGATTTCTACGGGTTTAGTGGCAAAGGCGATAAGACGGTCAATGATTTAGAAAAAGATATGACTCAACAAATTCGCAAGAAACTCGGTACCCGTTGGCATCCAGAAAAGGTGCTTCCCTATGTCCAACAATATGAGTTCGAAGGCCTGTTATTCTCGAATGTAGATGCTTTTGCAAATGCGATTGATGCGTCGAAAAAGTCTATTAAAGAATTGCAGAGTATCTGTGCAAAGTTTCCGACTCCTGAGGATATTAATGATAACAGTGAAACGGCGCCGAGCAAACGGATTGTGAAGATTATACCTCAGTACGAGAAGGTCGTTAATGGTTCCCTTATAGCAATAGAGATAGGTTTGGACACAATTCGCGCTGCATGCCCTCGATTTAGCAAATGGGTGACGCGCTTGGAGTCGTTGGAGAATAAAGATTGAACCGCTGTAGTGAATATTGAACTCGATTGATGCAAATGATAGTGGATACGCGCAACTCTATTAGGGTGATTCAGGTGTATCGCGTGATCTGAATGGAGGAGGATGAATTGTGTACAAGTACGAAATTATTCTCTATTGGAGCAATGCGGATGATGCTTTTGTGGCTGAAGTACCCGAGCTTCCCGGATGCATGGCTCATGGTGATACGCAAGTAGCCGCTCTCAAGAACGTCAATCAAGCGATAGCCCTCTGGATTGATACCGCAAAAGAGTTTGGTGATCCAATACCGGAACCCAAAGGCGAGCGGTTGATGCTGGTGTGACGGGTGTCGGCGAGGATGGGTTGATTGACCTCTCGTGCGTGATGAATAGATGAATAGGTAGAAAAAATGCACAAGAACACGACAGAACGGGGATTGTTCGAACTGTATCAGAGCGATCCCGATAAGGCTGATTACTTATTGTTTGGTCGCGAGACGTATTCCGACAGGCGGGGATTTTTGAAGAAGGCCGGGTTGGCGGTGATGGGGGCAATGGTTGGGGCAGCGATCCCGTTTCATCGAAATATTCCGGCTCATTTTATCCCTGTCGCGCTTGCGGCGGAGGATATTATTCAGGGTAAAGATGGCTTGACCGTGCTCAATGAGCGGCCATTGAATGCCGAAACGCCACCTCACTTGCTCGATGACGCTATTACTCCGACAGAGAGGCATTTTATTCGCAACAATGGCATTCCGCCAGAGAATACGGATGCTGTGGGCTGGATGTTGACGATTGATGGCCTGGTGGATACTCCCATGGCACTTAGCATTGACGATCTCAAACAGCGATTTGAAGTCGTTAATAGGGCACTGGCAGTGGAGTGTGGCGGCAATGGTCGCGCCTTTTTTCATCCTCCTGCGGACGGTAGTCAGTGGACCTATGGCGCTGTGGCGTGCTCCGAGTGGACCGGCGTTCGCTTAGCAGATGTTCTCAAGGCTGCTGGGGTGAAAGACAATGTGATCTATACCGCGCATGTGGGTGTCGATACCCATGTTTCTGGTGAGGAAGACCGGGTTCCCATCTCGCGTGGGGTGCCGATTGAGAAGGCGATGGACGAGCATAACCTCATCGCTTTTGCCCAGAATGGCAAACCGATCCATCCCATGAACGGTGCGCCGTTGCGTCTGATCATTCCCGGTTGGTCGGGATCATGCTCGCAGAAATGGCTGACCCGCATCTGGCTCCGAGATCAGGTTCACGATGGTCCGAAGATGACGGGAATGGATTATCGAGTACCCAATCGGATGGTTGCGCCTGGGGAAAAGGTAGAAGAGAAGGACTTCGAAATCATCCACGCTATGCGAGTCAAGTCGTTAATTACCAATCCGGCTACTGGTCACAGGATGGCTGGGAGGACTCTGGAAGTGCGCGGGCATGCCTGGGCGGGAGATGATAGGAAGGTTGATTCTGTTCGTCTGTCAATCGACTTTGGTGCAACATGGATTGATACAAAGCTCGATGAGCCGGTGAATGAGTATGCATGGCAGAACTGGCGGGCGAAGATCGCGTTTCCCAAAGCGGGATATTACGAGATCTGGGCAAGGGCGACCGATTCGCAAGGCGTCAGTCAGCCACACGCCATTGTATGGAATTCGAAGGGGTATCTCAATAATTCGGTGCATCGGATCGCGGTGATCGTTAGTTAGGATTTTTAGATGAAAAAACAGGAGCAATTATGGAGAACGGATTTTTTAAGGGACATGGGTTGGGCAATGATTATCTGGTGATGGATCCAAAAGATCTGACGTTTGAATTGACGCCAGAGCGCATTGAGAAAATTTGTGATCGCAATTGGGGGGTGGGGAGTGATGGCATATTGACATTGGAAGCGTCTGACCGCGCGGATTTTGGGTTGCGGATATGGAATCCAGATGGTAGTGAGGCGGAGAAATCGGGCAATGGGCTGAGGATTTTTGCGCGGTATTTGTATGCTATTGGAAAAACGACAAAAACGTCATTTTCAGTCGATACACCGGGGGGACTGGTTCATATTGATTTGCATATCGACGAATGGGGCGATGCGAGTGCGGCGACTGTGGATATGGGGCAGGCGACGTTTGAGCCAGCGGCATTGCCCTGTTCGTTCGAGGTGGAAGAACTGATCGAACAGCCGATTACCGCTGCTGGTGAAGATATGGTATTTACAGGTGTGAGCGTGGGCAATCCCCATTGTGTGGTGTTTAAGCCCAGGGGGCAGGCATGGTCGCGCGATGATTTGTTGCGTCTGGGACCCGAGTTGGAGAACCACGAGATTTTTCCGAGGCGAACCAATGTGCAGTTGGTCGTGCCCACAGGTGACCAGAAAATTTTCATTCTGATCTGGGAACGCGGCGCAGGTGAAACGCAGGCGTCGGGGTCTTCGTCATGTGCTGCTGCAAGTGCTGCGGTGCGTTTGGGACTGGTCACATCCCCTGTGACGGTAGAAGCACCAGGAGGGACGTTGATGATCGATGTAGATGAAGAGTTTAATCTGACAATGGCAGGACCTGTGGCGGAGGTGGCACGCGGTACGCTGAGTCCATCCTTTTTGCGCGAGCTCGGCGTCTGAACAGGTGATAAAACGGTTAAAAGCCGGTTTGATATGCGAATACTGCGTGGGTAATATATTGGCTAAATTCCGCGTGGCGTCGCTTTTGAACCGGTTCTTTTTTGTAGAAGTGCTGGGGCAAGAGATGAGGCGAGTTTGGAAAACGGGTTGCGCGTGTGGGATATTCCTCATAGTTTATATGCAATTCACCATTGCTCACGAAAGGAATGCACCATGCCTTTGGATTCTATGATCAAAACATACAAAAGACAGGGTTTTTTGACAAAAGTCGATGTGTTCTCAGAACGCGAGATAGGGCATTTTCGCGCGTTATTCAACGAATTGGAAGCGCGAGAAGGCAAGGAAAAATGTCAGATCGGTTTGCAGGGGCGGCATTTTGACGAGGCATTTATCTGGCAACTGGCAACGGATAAGCGCATCTTAGACGTGATGCAGGCTGTGATGGGCGACAATGTGATGCTGTTATCCACCCATTTCTTTTGCAAATATCCCGATCCAGAGGCAAAGATATTTGTGGCGTGGCATCAGGATATTACGTACTGGGGGCTTAAACCACCCATTGCTCACACGGCATGGATCGCCATTGATGACGCGGATGTGGAGAATGGGTGTATGCGTTTTATTCCGAGATCGCATAAAAAAGGGATTGCAGTACACGACAAATCTGCGCGCGAAGGCAATTTGCTGAGTATTAACCAGGAGATCCCGGATGAACATGTCGATGATAGCGCGGCGGTCGATATTGTGTTGAAGGCCGGGCAGATGTCGGTTCACGACGGACAATTGTTTCACGCGAGCAATCCCAATCGGTCAAACCGACGGCGATGTGGGCTGACTGTGCGATTTATTCCCCCGCATGTTAAACAGGCCACGCTCAATTCACACAAGCAGGCGTGGCAGCCGGTTGTGTTGCGCGGCAAAGATCAATTTGGGCATTTCGCAAAGGTCGGGATGCCGTTTCCAGTGTCGTGATGTGTGACTTCAAAGCAACCACCGCACAGGCGGTAGCCTACAACGTAGCGAAGCGAGTATGAACACCGATAAAGAGTTTGAAGATGGCAAAGCAGCGAATATCAAAAAATGATCCGAAAAAAGATCAAGATAAAGGTATCACTGCAATTTCCGTGCAGGGGTTCAAGTCGCTTGCCAATGAGAGCCGGATTGAAATTCGTCCGCTGACGATCCTATCAGGTGCAAACAGTTCTGGCAAATCGAGTACTATGCAACCCCTGTTGCTGATGAAGCAGACCCTTGAAGCGAGTTATGACCCCGGACCACTTTTGTTGAATGGCCCAAATGTAAGTTTCACTTCTTTTGACCAACTCATCTCTCGTATGCAAAAAAATTCTGATTGCCAGGAGTTTAGTGTCGAAATAGAGAATGTAAAAGCTAGCTTCATACTTAAAAATGTATTTTCTCTCAAAAAGAATCAAACACTTGAAATTCGAGAGATGATTTTTAAAACAAATAAACGTTCTCTTCATTTGGAATCAAACCAAAGTTTGGACCATTTAAAAAACGCTATCTCAAAATTTCTTTCTGCAAGAATAGAATGGCCTGGAGGATTGAAGGTTGTTAGCAACCGGTGTTTTCTCCTACTTGATTTTGATCCTCTTGATGATAAGGGTAATTTTGTCTTACCTTCTGTTCCTGAACTTTACGGGTTGGATGGACCTTCTTTTATTATCAGTGAAACACTGCGCGGCCTGATTCATGTCCCTGGATTACGCGGCAATCCTCAGCGTGATTATCCCAGGACTGCCACAGGGCCTGAGTTCCCAGGCACATTTGAGAATTATGTCGCCACGATTATTGCAGACTGGCAGCAAAAAGAAGATGACCGTGTAAAACGTCTTGAAAATATGCTTATAGCCCTTGGTCTAACATGGAAAATTTTTGCCAAAGTCGTTAATGATGCGCAAATTGAATTACAAGTCGGACGGCTCTCCCAAGCAACGTCGGCAGACGACCTCGTAAGTATCGCAGACGTTGGATTTGGCGTTTCACAAGTATTGCCAGTGCTTGTCGCACTTTTGGTTGCAGAGTCTGGGCAGCTAGTTTATCTCGAACAGCCAGAGTTGCACCTGCACCCGCGAGCGCAATATGCACTGGCAAAAATTTTGGCAGAGACAGCGAAGCGCGGCGTGAAGTTGGTCGTGGAGACACACAGTGCGTTGTTGTTATTACAGGTGCAGACGTTGGTAGCGAAGCGTAATCTCGACCCCGATTTGGTGAAGCTACACTGGTTTTCGCGTAGTGATGAAGATGGAATGACGTCAATTCAGAGTGCTGATTTGGATGAAGATGGTGCTTTTGGGGATTGGCCAGAGGACTTTGGCGATGTTGAATGGAAGGCTGAGGGTGCGTATCTGGATGCGGTGGAAGGGCGGAGCAAATAATGACAAATCAGGGTTCTCGGCGATTGGTGATTGATGCCGATGTGGTGCATTCTGCGGGTGAAACGGAGCATCCGGTTTCAAGCGCGTGTCGGAGATTTTTAGAGACGGTGTTGGATGTTGGACACCAGGTTGTGATAATAGATGCGATACTGGCAGAATGGCATCACCACCTGTCCAGATATTCGAGAAGGTGGCGTAGGCAAATGTATGGTCGTAGGCGGGTTTATCGCATTGATCAGGCTAAGGAACGCGATAACAATTTGCGAAATAGAATTGATGCGGCTGTGCATAGGGATCAAAAGGCGATTATTGACAAAGATGTCCATCTTATCGAAGCGGCGATTGCGACGGATCAGTTGGTTACTTCTAAGGATGGAAGCGCACGCGGCGTATTTAAGGATGCATCGGATGGGGTAGTGGAATTAAAGCAAATCGTGTGGGTAAATCCGACGTGTGATAATGAAAAGCCGATTGAGTGGTTGCAGAATGGCGCGAGGGCTGAAGCGCATCGTATGTTAGGCACGTGATTCAACTATTGATTTGAGGAACTGATATGTCAAAGAGAAAAGTGCTCATTACGGGAGGTACGGGTTATGTGGCCGGGCGGATGTTGCCTGTATTGCGCGAGCGATATGACCTGACGATTTTAGATGTGAAGACGACCAATCGCGAAGGCGAGGAAGTAAGCGATGTGGTAATTGCGGATTTGACGAATCGGGATCGGGATGCGTATCGGGAATATTTCAGGGGGCAGGATGCGATTATCCACTGCGGATTTGTGCGGACAAAAGACCAGGCGGATCGCTTTTGGGCAGAGATGACGAACATCGATATGGCACACAATGTGTATCAGACGTGCGTGGAGGAGAATGTTCGGCGCGCTGTGATCATCAGTTCAAATCACGCGGCAGATTATTACGAAAATCTGATCTGGGCGGGCAAGCAGGAATTTGTGACGCCAGAGATGTACCCGCTTTCCGATAATTATTATGGCTGGGCAAAGGCGCAATACGAGTTGTTGGGCTTTACCTTTGCAACGGGATTGATGAATGGCGGCAAGAAGCTGGAAAATGTGCAGATTCGAATAGGTGGCCCGCGCGAGACCGATATGGATCGCGCGAAATCCACGAATTTGAAAAGCATGCATCGGGGTTTGGGCGCGTATTTGAGCATTCGGGATCAGGTGCAGTTGATTGTGAAAAGCATTGAGGCTGAAAATATCGAAAATGAGCATGGCATCCCATTTCAAATTTTTTACGGTATCAGCGGCAATTCGCACAATTTCTGGACGATCTCCAATGCGCGAAAGAAAATCGGCTATGAACCCGAAGACAATAGTCAGGTGAAATTTGCCGAGCAATTGTCGAAAGTGTTGTTAGAGGCGCGAGAAGATTATCAGAATGAATGATATGGGCGTACAAATCGGTGGGGTAAATATTCCCGGGCGTACAGCACTGGCGCCATTGGCTGGTATTACAGACCGGTCGTTTCGCATGCTGTGCCGGCAACAGGGTGCGAGCTTTGCGGTTACAGAGATGGTCAGTGCCAAGGGGCTGGCCGACGGCAGTGAACGGTCGAATCAATATCTCGATTTTGAGGCCGATGAGTTTCCGATTTCCGCGCAGTTGTTCGGTTCAGAACCCGAGGTCATGGCCGAAGGTGCTCGGGTTGTGGCAGAGCGAAATCCGGATATTATCGACATCAACTGCGGGTGCCCGGTAAAAAAAATTGTGACGCGAAATGCGGGTGCTGCTCTGCTCAATACACCTGAAAGATTGGGACAGATCATTGCCGCAATGGTGCGAGCCGTGGATATTCCCGTGACGCTAAAAATTAGAAGTGGATGGGCGCAAGCCAATCAGGCAGTGGAAGTTGCGCGAATTGCTGAAGATTCTGGTGCAGCGGCAATTGCCGTGCATGGGCGCACGCGCGAGGCAAAATTTGCGGGCCGCGCGGACTGGGATATTATCGCGGAAGTCAAAAACGCGGTTTCGATTCCCGTAATTGGCAATGGCGATGTGCGCGGGCCAGAGGCCGCAAAGGAGATGATGCAGAAAACGGGTTGTGATCTGGTGATGGTGGGGCGATGGGCTATTGGCAATCCATGGCTATTCAAGCGCATGGAAGTCTTTCTGAATAGGGGAGAATTATTGCCCGAACCGACGGATGGAGATCGCCTCGAAATGGCTGTGCATCATCTCAAGGCGTCTATCGCGTTTAAGGGCTTGCGTTATGGCGTTCTGGAAATGCGTCGCCATCTCGCGGCATATATCAAGGGGGTGCCCGGCGCAGCGCGTTATCGCCGCACGTTGATGACAGAAGACGATCCAAATCATCTCATGGATTTGCTGGCGCAGATCAAAGCGGAGGTGGCGGCGTGACACCTGAACGCATACGCGCGTTGTTAGAGGCTGTTGCACAGGGGCAAACAGATGTGGATGAGGCGTTTGCACACCTCGCGCATTTGCCATTTGAAGAGCTTGGTTTTGCGCGCATTGACCATCACCGCACGCTCAGACAGGGGTTTCCCGAAGTTATTTTTTGCGAGGGAAAGACGGTTGAGCAAGTGATTGCCATAGCAGACCGCATCGTGTCATCGGGCGCGGCACTGCTGGCGACGCGGACAAATGCAGAGATGCGAGATGCTCTGGTCGCAAGATATCCCGAGGCAAATGTCAACGCGCTCGCTCGTACGTTGGTGGTCGCAGGAGAGATTCCCGCTGCGGAAACTGTGGGAAAAATTCTGGTTGTGTCCGCAGGGACATCCGATTTGCCCGTGGCAGAAGAAGCCGTGGAAACCGCGCGGGTGATGGGCAATAAGGTCGAAACGCTTTACGATGTGGGGGTTGCCGGGATTCACCGTTTGCTGGCGTGCCGAGAACGCCTATCGGATGCGAGTGTAATTATCGTGGTGGCCGGAATGGAAGGGGCACTGCCCAGCGTGGTTGGTGGCCTGGTCAATGTGCCGCTTATTGCTGTGCCAACCAGTGTGGGATACGGGGCGAGTTTCAACGGTTTAGCAGCATTGCTGGGCATGTTGAACAGTTGCGCGTCGGGTGTGACCGTAGTCAATATCGACAACGGATTTGGCGCGGGTGTCGCAGCGAGCAAGATCAACCGGATTCGGGCGGGGTGATGTTTTGCTCACATAAAAATAGAAAAGGCGGAGTTCATTTATTATGGAACTGCGCCTTTGTTTTTTTTAGGACAAGGATTTTGCCAAAGTGTGATTTTCGGTACCCCATCAGCCGAAACCATTCCGTGAATCACCGACGAACTCCTTTACGAAAATAGGTTTCAGATCCAACTCGTTGAAAGAAAAGAGGAGAATTCAATCCTTTAGTGTTTCTTTGGAGAACAATATCTCTAATCGAAGAGCCAAACCAAATGCGCCTACTTTTCGGATCAATTCCCGCTGTTTGTCCAATTCGGTCCGAGAGATTATGCTGCTTTTTGTATTCTTCCCAGATTTGTTTGGCCTTGTGTGAATCAGCTTGTGTCCAGTGTGGATGTTTCATCGTCAAAACCTCCTTATTCGCACATCAATTGAAGTCGCCTCCAATGACTTCTCGCAGTTTACTAATTGAGGTATATTTCTACAAAAACGGGTGGAAGGTCAAGCGGCTTTTCTACTTCTGGCCGATTCATACCGGATCGTTTCTTCAATCTCCCATCTCTTACGCCCATAATCTTCAGCCAGTGCGTCTATTTTAGAAGGTAACTTCGTTTTTGCAACCGTGAATTTACTTGTCAGATGCAGGTCGAAGCGGATTTAGCGCACCCAGGCGATTGTCATAAGGGAGAGGTGTTCCTGACGTATCGCTCAAGGGCAAGGGTGGATCTGTTTTTGTGGTCGCTTTGGTTATGATGACAAGTGCGAGAAGGCCGATGGGTACTGCGAGGAGGTCGGCGGGGTGATCTGGCGCGATTTGAAGCAGGATGAGATAGGCGATAGCTCCTGAAATCATCGACCAGAGCGCGCCAGAGCGATTGGCTTTAGGCCACCAGATACCCGCAGTGAGGGGCACAAAAAGGGTCGCCAATAAGATGGACCAGGAATCGACCATCAGCGTATAAACCGTGTCGTGGGAAAGGGCGAGATAAAGCGCGATGACGCCGAGGATGGGGACACTCAGGCGGCACAGGCGAAGTTGGGTTCGGGCGTCAATATCGGGGCGCAGGTAGCGGATCAGATCGTTGCCGATCACGCTGGCGGGGGCGAGCAAGGCGCTGTCGGCACTGCTCATCAATGCAGAGATCAAAGCACCGATAAAAACAGCCATGCCGAGTGGGGGAAGATAAGTTTCGGCAAGTTTCATCATCACCTGCTCGGGGTCAGCCAGATTGGGAAATGTGAGGGTGGCTGCAATGCCCAGAAAAACGGGCAAGAGGCCTACGGTCAGATAAATAATACCAGAGAGATACGCACTGTGTTGGGCGACGGACTCGTTTCGGCTGGATAGGCTGCGTTGCAAAAGGTCCTGTCCGGCGAGATTGCCCAGGCCAATTACCAACCAGGCACGCGCATAGTTAAACCAGGTGGTCATATCCGCATCGCGGGGATAGAGATAAAATTGATCATCGGGCAGTTGCGCTCGAATGGCGGCCCATCCCCCCATGTCGCTTAAGAGAATAGGTGTCATGAAGATCAGCCCCAGGGTTAAGACAGTCACCTGGATAAAGTCTGTCAGCGTCACCGCCCACATGCCGCCTACGGTTGTATAGATCAGCACAATCGCAGCACCGAGGCAGGTACCCAATACCGCATCTAATCCCGTGACCGCGTGGATAATTTTTCCAAATCCCACCATCAGCGATGCAACCCAGCCGATATAAGCCGGAATCGTACATGCAGCAGCGATCACACCGGCTGTTTTGCCAAATCTCCGTTCAAAAAATTCGGCAATGGTTGAAACGCCCATGCGCCGCATCATCCGCACGTAAAACAGACCCGCGAGAAATAGACACAGGGCGGCGCCAAAAGGATCGGCAATGACGGCTAAAAAGCCCCCTTTGTAAGCCGCACCTGCCGCGCCGAGCACTGTGCCCGTGCCAAACCAGGTAGCAGAAAGCGTGCCTGTGGCCAGCCAGATGCCCAGCCGCCGACCCGCAACGACAAAATCGGCGGAATCTTTGACGCGCCTGCCGGCATAGACGCCGACCAATAGGGTGACCAGAACATAGGCGCAAAGGCCAATGATGATGGGGGTTTGAGACATAGATCACCTCGTTTATTTTATGCGACCGTATTTTTGAAGCACTTCGATCAATTTGTCATGCGGCAAAGCGGGCATTGTGCGGTTGTCTCGGCCCGTCATGGGTTCTGCCACGCACATGGCGTTGACAATGGCTTCTTCGGTGGCTTCAATGGTGGCCTGGAAAATAGCGTTTAGCCGGCCATCGCGTAGTGTGGTAATTGTATCGCGGTCGGCACGGGAGCGAGATAGGCGATAGGCGGTTGAAAAGGCAATGGCAAAATCACCACTGCTGGTGCGGGAAACAGTGCCCGTGCGACCAATGCCCAGGGCAGCGCGTTTGCACAGGCGGCGCAATTGATGTGGCACCAGAGGGGCATCCGTGGCTATGACCACAATGATTGATCCATCGCGCGTGGGGGAGGCCTGAACGGGTAATTCGCGTCCTACGGGAACGCCGGCAATGGTAAGTTTCGGTCTGCGTCCACAGTTGGCATTGACGAGCACGCCTACGGTATGTCCATCTGGGACAACGCGCGAGGCCGTGCCGATGCCTGCTTTGAACTGATATGCGCGCATTCCCGTGCCTGCACCGACCGAGCCTTCGGGCACTGCGCCGCTTTTTGCGGTTTCAATCGCTTCGACAACGTGATCAACCGTGACGTGTCGCCCGGCAATATCATTGAGGCCGCCGTCGTAACATTCGGCGACCACGGGCAGGGGGACCCGTCCCGCACTCTGTTTGAGCATGTATGCGACTACGCCGCTGTAGCCTTCGCCCACAGAGAGCGTATTCGTAAGTACAACGGGCACTTCGAGTTGTCCGCGTTCGTTAATCCAGGCCATGCCCGTCATTTCACCGTTACCATTGAGGGCTTCGGCTGCGGCGAATACGTTATTTCGATAGATGTCCTCGTCGTGCGGAACGATGGCTGTGACACCCGTTCGCACGGGACCTTTGCCCACGACGAGTTTGCCGCTGCCTTCGATTAAGGTAATGTGACCCACAAGAACGCCTTTGACATCGGTGATGGCGTTGTATTGTCCCGTGGGCAATGTGCCAATTTCAATGCCCAGATCCCGGGCACGCGGGCGTTGTGCATGGGACGGCAGGGCGAGCAGCAGGCTGAGGAGACAGAAAAGGATTTTGGCGGTCATAAGGTACCTCTATATCAATGTTCTCGGCCTTTCCACGCGAATCCACGCAGGGTTCCCGCGAGGCCGATGAGAATGGTGTAGGGGATTTGCACGATCTCCCAGAATGGAAACATGATGAGCAGGTCAATGCGCTTGAAGGTATGGATGCCTTTTCCCACCACGAGTAGATCTACCAGTATTTTCGCGCCCCAGCAGATCAGAGGTAGTGTATATGTGCCATCTGTTATTGAGATGACAAAAGCAGCGGGGATGAGCACGTTGATGAAAAAGACCACCGCAATATAAGAAAAAAAAATGGGGTTGAGACGCAGTTGATACGCGGCGTTAGATGCCCACCGTTTGCGTTGCTGCCACAGCGATGACGGTGTTTCTGGGCGATGGGTGGTTGCATAAGCGCCGGGATCAGCGGCAAAAGCGATGCGCCCATCCCATGCCTGGCGCAGCAACTGGAGCAATAGCACATCATCGCCAGACGGGCGGTGTGCGATGTCGCGGAAACCGCCCACTTTTTCAAAGAGACATTTACGATAAGCGAAATTTTGTCCCGAAGCAGCAAGAGGCATGCCCAATCCGGCAGCACCAGCCGCCGCCGCCATGAGAGTGAGAAAATCATAAGCCTGCAAGCGGTTGAAAAATGAGCGTGAAGTCATTTTAAGTTGCGAAAATCCTATGACAACGCCGATATCAGCCGCCATATAAGACGCCATGCTGGCGACCCAGGTAGGTGGCACTGTGCAGTCGGCATCGGTGGTGAGGATCCATTCGCCCCGCGCGCGGTGAATGCCAACGGACATCGGACGTTTTTTTGCCGCCATTTTTGGAAAGCTATTATCGACTGACAAAAGGCGGAGATTGTCCAGGTGCGTGGAGGCGACAATTTGGGATGTATTATCTGTCGAGTCGTCGTCAACGACGAGGATTTCAAATCGGTCGGATGGATAGGTCTGTTGTTTTAGGGAATCGAGGCATTTGCCGATATAATCCGCTTCATTGCGCGCGGCAATAACGATAGATATAAATGGCGTTTTAGCAGTGCGTGGCTGGTTGTTCAGGCGGAATAATCCGAAAAAAAAACACAGCGCGACGAGGGTGTAGAGAACTGTAAAGAGCAGCAATAAGGGAAGGACGATATCCATAGTTTTATCAGTGCTCGACCTTTTCTATATCGTAAAACATGCCTTTTACGCCTTCTGAACAGTTGTTGCATATTGGGACAGATTTGCGGTCTTTGAGGATGGCATTGCGGAAGTCCGTGTATTTTTGACCGGTCCAAATCTGGTCGAAGTCCGATTCATTGAGGGCATCGCCGAGGCCGTAGTGAACATCTTTGTCAAAGCAACAAGGCGATACTGCGCCGTCCCAATTGATGACTGTGCTGTACCAAAGATGCCGACAGGTGTTGCTGATTTTGCTTTTGGTCGCGAGATGGTCTGCATCGTAATCGTAGCGGCTGAATTTTTCGTCAGAAGGCAAGAAGGTCTCTACATCAGATTCGGTATATACCTGGGCTGTTTTGAGCGAGAGGCGATCCACGCAGAGATCCCGAGCGAGTTTGCGCGCAGCTTCAATTTCGTGCTCGTTGTGTTTCATGATGATGAATTGCAGGTGGATCAGGGGATAGTTGCTTTGCAGATCGCGTTTGGCCTGAACGAGCAGACGGATGCCGTTGAGCACGCGATCAAAATTACCTCCCACGCGATATTTGACATAGCTTTCGGGTGTGACGCCATCCAGAGAAACCACGAGTTCGGACAGGCCGGAATCGACGATATCTCGGGCAGTTTCCCGGTTTTTGATGTAGTGGACATTGGTGCTGGTCAGTGTGGGGACATTGTGCGCGGAGGCCAATCGGATCATGTCGGTGAGATGCTTGTTGATAAAGGGTTCGCCCTGATTCCACAACATGAGGAGCAGAAGGTGATCGGCCTGTTGCTCAAAGATATGCTTGAAGTGTTCAAACGGCATAATACCGCGCTCGCGGGTCATGTCGCCATTGCCAGAGGGACAGAGCGGACATTTGAGGTTGCAGAAATTGGTGGGTTCGACCATGAGTACAAAGGGTTTGCCCATGCGAATATCCCGCCGAAACAGATTGGAGAGGACGTAGGACGCGACTACTTTTGAGGCATTCCATATCCGCCGGGGTGTGATTGCACGATGGTATCGCACGAAGATTTCGGGCAGCAGTTTGATTGATAACATATTATTTCCATTTGAATGGTGAAAATGTGCCGAGCGCACAGATGATGACAATATAGGGAATGATCAGGATTTCGAGAACAGGAAACCACAGGAGCAATTTCAGGCTTTTGAACCGGATACTGCCGAAGAGCAAAAAAGCGGCGTCAGCGATTATTTTCATCGCCAGGCAAAAGCCGACCGCATAAAATAATTCTGCGTTGAGCCAGAACAGAATGGGCAGCGTCGCCAGAATGACATGGAATATATACACCGCAAGAGCCAGAATCAAGGTGGGAATGCCGTAGTGGATGGTTTTAGATTGATAGCGCACCTGTCGATTGATGAGATTGTCGGGATGAGATGCCGAGGGGACAAATGCATCGGCGTCTGAGTTGAATCGAATTTTCCACGCGCTTTTTTGTGCGACCTGCCGCATGAGCAACACATCGTCGCCGCCGATGATATGGCCGATGTCGTTAAAGCCGTTGACCTCATCAAAAGCTTTTCTGCGGTAGGCCATGTTGCGCCCCGAACAGGTGAGCGAAAATCCAATGCCAGCGCTGCCTGCTGCGAGAGTTGAGACGATGAGTGCCTGGAGAGATAGCAGGCCTGATAGGACTTTTTCGCTTTTCAAGAGGGGGGCGTAGCCGATGACCATGCCGACATCGGGCGCAAAGTAAGCGAGGGTTGAGGCTATCCAATTGGGCCCGGGCTGACAATCGGCGTCTGTTGTAAAAATAATATCTCCACGCGCGTGTTTGATGCCCTGCCACAGGGCATTTTTTTTGGGACAAGCGTAGTTCTGCCGTGTGACAGATACGCGACTCAGGTTGGGCAAACGGCGCGTCCATTGATCGATTCGTGCGGCGGTATCATCGGTGGAGCGGTCATCTACGACGATAATTTCCAGAAGGTTGTCAGGATAGGTCTGTGTGGCCAATGCCTGCAAACACGCATCGATGTTGGCGGCTTCATTGCGAGCAGGCACAACAACGGAAACAGATAGACGCCGGGCATCTAATGGCCGCGATCTGCGAAAAAGGCCGAATAAAAAAATGGCGATCAACATGAAGTACACAGCGCAAAGGCTTGTGGCAGAATAGATTACAATATCATTCATGCGGTGAGTAGTAGTGGTCAGTGGTCAGTCTGCTCAACCCATCTGTTTCTCGCTTAAAGTATCGCTTTTGAGGGAATGTGCAAAGTGTAAAGTTCTCAAGTTGCTCTAGTACTCAATGCGATCTACCTTTTCCTGCCATTCCATGAAGACCGCTAACGCCTGGTCGCGTAGCAATTGCTGGGAGGGGATTTGGCGTTTGGCCCACGGCAGTTGCAATTCCCGGTAAAAGGCTTTGTCGTCAAAGCCAATATTTCTGGCGTCTTTAGCAGTATTGGCGAAATAAATTTTCTCGATCCTGGCCCAGTAGATGGCGGCGAGACACATGGGACAGGGTTCGCAACTGGTGTAGATTTCGCATCCCACGAGGTGGAAGGTGTCGAGCTTGAATGCCGCCTTTCTGATGGCCATGATCTCCGCATGGGCTGTGGGGTCTTTGCTGGAGACCACCTCATTATACCCCTCCGAAATAATTCTTCCATCCTTGACGATAACCGCACCGAATGGGCCGCCTTCTCCCGCCCTCATATAAACTCGCGAGAGCTCTATGGCTCTGCCCATGAATTTCTGTTGCATCCCAATATTCCCTTTTCTTTTTAAATGGCTGGGCGCTGCGGTAATCCGCTAAATTGAGGGCAGTGAGAACAATACCACGGGTACCTGTATCCTGATCCTGTCCATCTCAGGGGTAGCGGGGTGGATTAAAGCAATAAAGGTATATGCATGAAATTCTCCTTTTATGAAAGATTAGCTACCCTTTAGGACGACTTGCCGACCTTCCAGTTCCGGCTATTCCCAACATAGCTTCAACATTAAAGACGAGGTATCGTCTAAAAGGCGAGGTATGGGAAAAAAAGACGAGGTATCGTCTAAAAAGGCACTATATAAAATTCAGTTTTTTTATTTTTTCTTCTATCCCAATTAAAAATAATATCTTATAAATATAATTATTTGAAGCAAATCATATTGGCACACATGTTGCAATAGATGAAACGGACCTCGGTGCGTACAACATAGCCGTTACAGAGGTCACTAATAGTCAGTAATAGTGGTTCTCTGTCATGATTGGTACCACCCCCGGGTGCCAATCGTGCGAAGGCGGCACTGGTGAAGGATATTGCCAGTGCCGTCTTTTTTTAACTGGACAGGTTGAGAATAACCGATGGCATGAGATATTTACGCGTTTCATTGACACAAATCGGTTGACAGGTGTTTGTCAGGCGGGTATAATCGGATTGAATCTTGACAAACAGGTGTGTATAAATGCGATATGTGATTTCAAAGGAAAAATGGATCCAAAGACAGTATTTGGTTAAGTTGAAGGTCAGTTGTCAGATATTTGACATAACTCGCTGCACTGGAATGGGTTGAGAAGGATGTCTGTATGCAATTTGCACGGTATTGAGGTCGGACAGATTTTTACTCCGCTTAAATGGGCAGAATGGCTTATCGAGCGGTGGGGTATTTTCGATGCGTGGATTGAGGGGGCGTCTATTTGTGACCCGACTGCGGGACAGGGTGCTTTCGCGTTCGCGCTGTTCCGTCTCGCCAGAGCGAGAGGTGTGCGGGTGTCGCCAGATCTTCTTTCCCGGTTGAGTTTGATCGAGGTCCATGCGTCACATCTTCAGGCGTTTCAGCTTAAAGCGCGTCAGAAATTTGAGATTGATTTCCCCTCATCGCAGCTTCTCGCTTTAGATGTAATTACAGATCCCCCGAATGCCGAGTACGATATCCTGTTTGGCAATCCGCCGTGGGCAAATTTCACGAATTTGTCCGATTCATACAAAGGAAGACTCAAACCTTATTTTGCTTCAGAGGGCCTGGTTCCCGATAAAAAACAGGTTCTTCTCGGTTCCTCGCGCACCGATATAGCGGCTCTGGTGTTGAAGGTCGTTCTGGGCAAGTTGTTGCGGAAGGACGGGGTCGGATGTTTTTACCTGCCGCTTTCTCTTTTTTTTGGTGATGCTCACAGGGGATTCAGGGATTACATTGCCAGCAGTCGGAGATTTGCAGTGGATGAGGTCTGTGAGTTTACCGCGACAAAGGTGTTCGAAGGGGTAGGTACATCTTATTGCTGTGTCAGGTTTTGCATGGATGTGCCGCATAAATTCCCCGTCAGGTATTTCAGAGAGCGCAGTGGGAACTGGATCGAGCACCGTGCGGTTCCTCTCAAGTCACCTGACGATCAGTGGCGGATTCTTCAACACGGAGATACTGCGGATCTCGATAGCCCCATTAAAGTCAAACTGTCTCCAGACCAGAAACCGCGCCAGGGCGTGAATACGTGTGGTGCAAATGCGATTTTCATGTTCGAGGATAAGCCAAAGCATCTGCCTGGGGAATTTCTCTTTCCGCTTGCAACAAAGGAGATATGGAAAAATGGAGACATGGTCTCGCATAAATGGGTTTTACTTCCGTATAATAGAAATACAGGACGACCGCTTTCGTGGGCTAGCATTGAGCAATATGCCGAACTCAGACACTATCTCACCGAGGTTAGAGACAAACTTGAAGGTCGGAGAGGTACCTTGATCCGATCTGCCATTGCCAAAGGTGTCTGGTGGTCGCTGCTCGGCGTTGGCCCGTATTCTTTTGCACCTTACAAGGTTATTTGGGAGGCTTATGGCAAGAGCCATTTCCATCCGGTGATCTTAAATAGCGCGGAGGGGCAGGTGTGGCAGGCGAATCAAGCTATGCAGGCGTTTGTCCCTTGTTGGAACAGGGCCGATGCGAAGCGGATTTGCTCTGCACTGCAACATCCAGGTATTCCCATTTTGTTGAGACAACTCAACGGAGAGGGAAAATGCAACTGGGCGCAGCCGGGAAAGATAAGTAAGATTCTCTCATTGTAATGTTTATTATGTAATATAGAGGAGGCTTTATGAAAAAAATAATCTGGATCGCGTTGCTGGTGGTGTTTGGTACTTTTGGGTGGGGGCACGCGCAATTGCCCGATGCACCCAATAAAGTGCAGCCCCTGATGGTTGGAGATGAAGTTCCCGCGCTGACGCTCGCTGATGCGAATGGACGAGAGCTTGACCTGGGCGCGCACAAAAAGCCGACGATTTTGATTTTTTATCGCGGATACTGGTGACCGCATTGCCGACGGCAGTTGGGACGACTGCAGGAACTGAAGTCACAGTTGGACAGTTTGGGGTTTGAAATTATTGCTATTGCGCCCGATCGGCCTGAAAAATTGGCTGAGGTGCGCGATCGCGTGGGTCTCGAGTTTACGCTATTATCGGATGTGGAATTTGAGGCAGCAAAGGCTTATGGCGTTGCGTTTATGAATAATAGAAAACGCGCTTTACCCGTGCCATCGGTCTTTGTTATCGCCCCCGATCGCAAGATCCAATTTCAATATATCAATCCCAATTATCGCGTGCGTATCGATGGCGATGTGCTCGTGACTATGGCACGGGCGGTGGCGCGTGATTTTGAAATTGGGCGGTAAAAGAGCAGAGGCTGTCGCGATAGATGATATCCTCCGCGCTCTGAATATTGGATTATTTTGGGTTTGAAACTCGGCCATGCACATCAGAAGAATGGGAAAATTTGTCATCACCTTTCGAGGGTCCCTTGCCCCCCTGGACAATCGCGGCTTTCGCTATCTGCTTCTGAGCAATATGCTCTGGTGGCAGGCTATGTGGATGGAAATGATTGTTGTGGGATGGCTCGTTTTTGAGATTACCCACTCTGCGTTTGATGTCGCGCTGATTGGATTTTACCGATCTATTCCTCTGGTGCTCATCGGTTTTATCGCCGGGCCATTGATCAATCGCATTGGACGCGTTCGCATCGTGATTTTCTCGCAGTGGCTCAGCGTATTGGTCCTCGCAACAATTGGCATGCTGATCTGGACCAACCAACTGGCATTCTGGCATCTTGCGATTGGCGCAGTGCTATTTGGTCTCTCGTGGTCTCTCAACTGGACTGCTCGCCGCGCTCTGGTACCCGATCTTGTTGGTAAGCAGCGCACGGTTGAAGCGATGATGCTCGAAAGCTTTACCCAAAATATAGCTCGCGTGGTCGGTCCCTTTTTAAGTGGATATATTTATGCTTTATTTGGCGTACAGGACTGTTATCTCGCTATTTTTTGCATCTCCCTCGTCTCATTCCTGATCATGCTTCGCGTCAAAGTACCGCGTCATCCCGCGATTCTCAAAACCTCTCCGTGGACGCTGATGCGCGAAGGCTTGCAATACATACGCACCAGCCAGCCGATTATGGGGACGTTACTCATTACTGTGATCATGAATTTTTTGGCGTTTCCCTACCAGACCATCCTGCCCGTTTTTACACACGATATTCTCCACAAAGGGCCACTTGAATACGGCGTGCTGGGCGCGTGCAATGGTATTGGTGCATTTTTCGGCCTTTACGCGGTCAGTGTGTTGCGCTCGCGCCTCAGCCGTGGCTGGATATTTTCCATTGGATCGGTTTTTCAGTCCCTCGCGCTGTTTGTCTTTGCCTTTAGCACGTCCTGGGTTGGTGCGCTTACCCTATTCGGCACGTCGGTTGCCTTTCCACTCGCCATCTTTCTCCTCATACTTGCCGGCCTGGGGCATGCGTTTTTTAGCGTGATGCAAAGCTCAATTATGCTCATCGCTGCCCGCGATGACATGAGAGATCGCGCTATGGGTACACTTGTCCTCGCGATTGGCGCAGGACCGCTTGGCAGCCTGCAAATTGGCAAACTCACCGAAGTCTATGGCGCGCCTACCGCCCTCGGCTTACACACCAGTGTCGCCATGGTTGCAACCGCCCTGGTAACAGCCTTTTTACCCGGGTTCCGAACGCGTTTGGATGAGATAAAATAAAAGCCTCACAGAGAATTCTGCGAGGCTTGCTCAAAAATGGGATGATTTGTACAGTAATAATTATTGCGGTTTTGGTTCCCGACTTGCTTCTGCCAAAGCTTCGGTGATTATTGCTTCACTGATACCGCGTTTTTTTAAGTTATTAACCAAAGCGGGTAGAAGTTCCTGATCTAAGCGTTCAAGATCCACACGCAAGCCCTGACCGACGTAAGCTCGAATGAGTGGTTGGTATCCGGAGAAGCCCAGCATTGGTGCAACTTGCTTTAAATCGTCGATAACATCTTCGGGAAACCGAATAGATACGATGGTCATAGGACGGTTTTTTCGCAGGCGCTTTTTCAGTTTGTCAATTTCCATATGGCACAATGTAGAGAACTGTATATATCATGTCAATGCACATATTTTGGGGAGGTAACACATGGCACAAGAAACGACGTTGCATGTAAAACTCGACAGCGAGATGGATGAGAGACTCAAGATGTTGGCAAAATCTCGGCGTAAAAGCAAAGACCAACTCGTGCGCGAGGCGCTTTCGGCATGTTACCAAATTTCATTTGTCGATCTGCCCCTGCATCAAAGCCAGGCACTTGTAGCTTATCAAGGTGGATTCATTAGCCTTGGTAAACTGGCGCGTGTGATGGGAATGCACATTTTACAATTGAGGCAGTGGCTCAAGGAACATGGGATTGATCAGAATAGTGCGTATGCCGATGAGGATACCGCCAATGCTTGAAGATATGTCTCATTATTACTTTGACACAGTGACATTATGCAATTTTGCACTGACAAACCATCTGGATTTGCTGATCGCGCGTTATGGTTCCAGGATTCAGATTACATCTCCTGTTTTGGATGAAATTACCGATGGTATTATGGAAGGATATCATGCATTGCGAGAAATAGAAGATGCTGTCAGGACAGGTGTGTTTGCTCAAGCGGACATTTTGAAAGGTCGGGAAAGAGAAATATTTCGTGATTTATTGCGAATCTTGTCACCGGGCGAAGCTTCCTGTATTGCCTGTGTGCAAAGCCGTGGTGGAATTGTCGCTACAGATGATAAGGCTGCCAGAGACTGTTGTGTAGAACGGAATGTGCAATTTACGGGAACAATTGGTATTCTCAAAGTGTGTTGCCGTGATGAGATATTAACACCCCAAGCGGCTGATGCTGTTCTTCAAGCTATGGTTGATGCAGGATACTTTTCACCTGTTCAGAATATTAGCGAACTTCTTTAAATGGGTACTTTCAATGCTCCGATGTCTATTGCAATGGCAGAATACCGGTGGATGGCTGTCAATATCAATACGCATGCTTATTCTGATTACAATCCAAATTTTTACAGGAGTGTCGGCTATGCAAGCCAGTGAACATCCGGTTTATCAGGTGAGCTTAACCGAGAAGGAAGTCGCGCGTTTGAAGCGGCGCGTGCGGTTAGTAATGGCACTTTCCGAAGCGGAGTTGGTGGCGCTGATCCCCGATAAGACGGGATTTCGATTTGTGGGATGTCCCGATTGCGATGCGGGAGCTCAAGAGGGACAGTTGCGATGGTCAATTAAAGATCCACATCACGTGCAGTGTCGCTATTGTGAGGCGGTGTTTCCCAATGAGACGTATCCCGATGATCAGGTGCTGATGGTCGTCAACCCGGTGGGGGAGACAGCGACATATCCGTTTTGGGAAGATGAGACGGGATATCGGTATCATTTCCAGGCAAAGGCGTGGCGGGAAGCGCGTGTGTATTTTGCGGCGATCGCCGAAGATTTGGGGCAGTTGTACCAGGCGACTGGTGATGTGGCGTATGCGCGGCGCGCGGCACTGATTCTGGATGCATTTGCGCGGTATTATCCGGGTTTTCTGGTGAGTTATGATCGGGCACACGAACAAAAGGGATTTGTGTTTGAACCACCCTATCCAAATTTTGGGGGAAAGTGGGGGCGGTGGCGCGCAGATGAAATGCCGACCAATCTGGCCAGGGCTTATGATGCGATTTATACAAGTGGTGAACTGGAGCGATTGTCCGATGCGATTGGGGTTGATGTCAAGCAGCGGATTGAGGACGATTTTTTTTGCGGAGCCATTCGCCAGGAAGGTTTTCAAGAGATTACTTATGGCAATGCAAGCCCTCGGATTTATGTCGGGTATGCGGTAATTGGTCGCGTTCTAAATGATCCAGAACTCGTACACGAAGCCATTCGACGCAGTCTCGGGCTGTTTGAGCGTCAATTTTATGCGGATGGATTTTGGCATGAAGGCAGTTTGGGGTACCACCGGATGACAATGGCCGGTATGCAGGGGGTTTTTGATGCGCTAAAGGGGTATTCCGACCCATTGGGTTATGTGTCGGATGATGGGGTGCGATACGATAATCTCGATTTGGAGCGCGATATTGATATTGTGAGAAAGGCAAATCGGCTTCTGGATATTTGCAGATATCCCGATGGACGATGGATTCCAATACACGATGCCTGGGCGCGGTTGGATAGTCGGCGGGTTGATCCAAATGTGAAACCGCTTGAACAATCGCATGCGACACTGCTGCCGGGTGTTGGGCATGCGTGGTTGGGGAGGGGGAAGGGCGAACATCAAGTGCAGGTGCATCTACACTTTTCGGGGGCTTATGGGCATGCCCATGCGGACAATTTGAACTTGATGCTTTTTGCCAGGGGGCAGGAACTGCTCTCCGACGTGGGCTATACCCATACCCGATATCGAAGCTGGGCAGCGAGTACCTTGTGTCACAATACCGTATTGATCGATGAAAAAGAGCAGCACACCGATAGAAGGGACATAACAGACGGTTCTCTACTGGCTTTTGAAGCCGCTTATGACGCGGTGCAATGGGTGGAAGCGAGTGGGGAGGATGTGTATCCCGAACTTGCCGAAGAATATCGGCGACTGGTCATGCTTGTAAATGCGGGGGGAGAGGATCACTATGTGGTTGACCTCTTCCGCGTTCGGGGCGGAGATCAGCGCGATTGGGTTATGCACGGAAGTGCGGATGGCGATATGCGGGTAGAGGCCAATGTGCCTTTGCAACACTATGGTGAAAATCTTTTGCCGGGTGTGAAGGTGCGATTTCCAGAACACGAACGCGACGATGGAGACGCAGAAGGGCGGAATGTCGCGCTTGCATTTTTCCAGAATGTGTTGCAGAACAGGGGGGCAGAGAATGCGCGTGTCACATTTCATGGGGATGATGCCGTTGCCGTGCGTATTCATCTTGTGGGACTGGCGGATAGCGAACTTTTTGTAGGGGACGCGCCCTCTGTGCGGCGTGCAGACGAAGACGAACCGCTACTCGATCGCTTTCGCATGCCCATGTTGATGGTTCGACAAAAAGGTCAATCACCCAGTCGATTCCTGGCTATCCACGAACCGTTTCGGGATAAGGCGTTTATCGATTCCGTTGAGGTAGAGGATATTGGCGAGCGCGGCGTGTACCTGAAAGTGCGCCACCGGGGGGTTACGGACCACATTGTTCTGCAACCCGGCACAGAAGTCTTTCGTGCTGACGATCTCACATTTCAAGGCGAAGTCGGTTTTGTGCGCGAACAGAATGGGGAGGCGCGAGTTATGGGTTTATGGGGCGGAGAGAAGATACAATGGCAAACCGCGCAATTAACAGGTGGTGGAATCCTTATGGGGCAGGTCACAGATGTATTGCGAATACAGGATGGTGCGCCGTACCATGCATTGGTCGTGAGTGGCACAACCGAAATGGATGAGATAGATGGAGCTGTTGCTGTGGTGACATTTGGCGATGGCACCACGCGCGGGTTGCGCGTTCAACACGCGGAGGGAGAGAAGGTCATTCTCGAAGACGATCCCGGTTTTCGCATTACAAATACGGGAATGGCGCATTGCTTTTTTCCGCTTCGAGAGATTGAGGGCACAGTACAGTTGCAGATTCGGACATCGGCGTTTGTGACCATTCGAGATGGGGGTGTGGAACAACACGCGGTTGGCCCGGGTGATTTTGAGGTGAAATAGAAAAGGAGTTTTCAATGGCATTAAAAGTTGCATTTTTAGGTTGCTGGCACAGTCATACGGGTATGCACTTGCGCGAAGCTGCGCGATCGCCCGATGAGGTTCAGTTCATTGGCATGTACGATCCCGATCCCGAAGTGATTGCGATTCGGCAGGAAAAGAGCGAGGAAGAGGGTCTGGATATTCCCGTTTTCGATTCGGTTGACGCTGTTTTAAACAGTGAGGTCGATGCTGTTATTGTAGAAGGGCATGTCTATCAGAATTTGGATTATGCCGAACGAGCACTCACCGCAGGCAAGCACGTATTGCTGGAAAAGCCCGCGGGTGTTAATCTGGACCAGTTTAAGCGCATCCAAAAAATGGCATCGGACAAACAACTGGTACTCAATTTGGCTTATATGTGGCGTTATAACCCGGGCGTTCACGAGATTATTCGATTGGCGAAGCTGGGTGTGTTGGGTGATATTTACGCTTACCGCGGGCATATCCCAAAGCCCCACAGTTGGCGCACTGAATTGGAAGAGGAGAACGGCATTTATCACGGAGGGATTTATTTTGAAATGGCGGGTCATCTCATAGATATTATGGTGGCTCTGATGGGTCTCCCGACAGATGTGCATCCCATTCTTCGAAAACATTACGGCAAGCGAGTCGTCGTTGACAATGCGGTTGTGGTACACGATTTTGAACGCGGCCTGGGCACGATTGACATGGCCGCCATGCAGGTGGGTATGGCGCGGCGGATTGAAGTGCATGGGACGGCGGGAACAGCGATTCACGCGCCTATTGGCTCCAATAATCTGAGTTTGTGTTTGGAAGAGGAAGCCGAAGGGTATCAGAGCGGCTGGCAAGAATTGGAGATTGAACCTCCCGATAGTTTTCCAACGCTGTTGAGGGAGGTGAGGGCGTGCATGAATGGCGAGAAAGAACCGGATTATTCTCAGGCACACGATTTGACCGTGCAAGAAGTGTTGTTAGCCGGGTGCCAGGTGACAGATGGAAATGCCCTGTCTTCTGATCCACCTGGGTAAGGTGCAAAAGCAACCACCGATAAACACAGATGAACGCAGATAGAAGGTGAGAGAAGCAGTCCAGTATGAACACAGGGGCGGTGCTTCTGCTTCATCCGCGATCAATGGAGGAAAAGATGGCAGACTACTCACATATTAAAAAGCCCGATTTGGGCTATCGCTATGAGTTTGCGACAGATGAACTCGATGCAATGTCCGAATGTCTGGAGGCACACGGGTTTGCGATTATTAAAGACGTGTTGCCAGATGAGATTGTCGAAAAACTCAAACAGGCAGTGTATGACGGCACCGATCCAGACGGGACGATAGAGCGTGGGCAGAGTCGCACGCGACATGCGTGGATCGAATCTGGACCGGGTGCCTGGGAACTTTTGGAATACGAGCCATTTATGGATATTCACCGGTATTTGATCGGTACAGATGGTCTGACCGTCCATCGCTCTGCTGCGATTATTCGCATGTCGGGGTCTCAGCCCGTGGGGTGGCACACGGATTGGTGTGGTTTTTCCAATAAAGTCTTGAACTCGGGCGATGTGTTGAATCGCGGACTCTGGCCGTCGGGCAAGTGGTTTTATCTGACAGGGTCGCGTCCGGTTCACGGTGGTCTGTGCGTGATCGAAGATTCTCATGTGGAGGGCTGGGAAGGCCCTGAGGGATTTAAGATGACTGCGGACCGACGCTCATTTTATCCCGAAGGCAATGAAGAACACCGCTACGCGGGATTTGATATTCCGGGGCTGGTGCCTCTGTTCACAAATGGGGGAGATATGATTGTGTTTGCCCACCGTACGTACCACGGGGCATTTCACAATCGGTTGGACGAGACGCGCCTTTCGTGTGCGATTGGGTTTAGAGATCGCAATCACAGGATTGATATTCCGTGGGAGATACCGGAGTCGGGCCGGTGGTTTTTGAAAAATATACCGGATCATTTGAAGCGATATACAGATGGGTACACGAGTATTGATATCGGTTGGCGGGGATCGCAATGAACGCATTTACACTCTGGGCTGGTGGGGATGCACATGTGGGAACGGATCTGCGGCAGGGACGAAAGAGTTTGGAAACAGCTATTTTGCAGGCAGAGCGGGATTTTGAATGGGATGTGATGCTCGATATTGGCGATCTATCCGGCGCGCAGGAACCGCCCGACGATGAAGAAGGCGAGGAGGTGGTTCGGCAATACCGTGTATCGACCAAACACCCGCGATCGCATTTTTACAATATCGTGGGCAATCACGATGCGAGTGGGCCTGATGAAGAGACGCAGTGGTGGTTTCAAAAGTGGGTGGATCCGATGGGGGAAAACTCCGAATATTCGGGTGTTTATGCCGACCAACGACCGTATTCCGTAACCGGGCAGTGGGATCGGTATTCTTTTGAGGTGGGGAATATCCTGTTCCTGTGTATGGGGGATCGCAATGATGGAGGGCCGCCTGTAGGGCGAGGAGAAAGGGGCGGTTATCCCGCAGGCGCAGTCACGCAGGAGACATTTGAATGGTGGCGCGATATGGTGCTTTCCAATCGGGATAAAATTATCATTTCGGCACATCACCACATGTTAAAAGAGACGACGGTTGCTTCGCTCGATTGGGTGGGGGTGGATGAAGGCTATCACGGTCGTTTTGACGATGGCGCGCCTATTGGAGCTTCGTATCTCTACTGGGTGGGGGGCAAACCAGATAGCGGACAGTTTGAAGGTGTTCTGGCAGATAATCCCGGTGTTTGTGATATCTGGCTGGGCGGGCACACGCACACAAATCCCGAAGATACCACTGGCGGGCGTTCGCATGTGGAACAGAAGTGGGGCGCGACATTTATTAACGTCGCTGCGATTTCAAAATTTCACGGGCAAAAGAACGTGCCGATGAGTCGCGTTTTGACCTTTACAGAGGGTTGTGATCGGGTAGATGTAAAATGCTATTTGCATTCCGATCATTTTGCCCCTCAGGGATGGTACGAGCCTGCGCAGCGAACCGTGCCTCTGAAGATGCCCTTTTCTTTTTAGGTGCTCGACCATGCCCGATCTTTTGATCGTCCTGACAGCTACGGCTTATGAGCAACAGCGTTTGCGCGACAGCCTTCAACAGGTGACGACACAACGCATGGGACATCGCGCCTGGGTTCGCGGCCTGATTGGCATCAGGCCCGTTGTTCTTGTTGAAACGGGTATTGGCGCGGTCAATACGGCGCAGGCTCTGACTGTTGCACTGCAAGAAATCGATCCCAAACTCGTCCTGCAAATCGGCATTGGCGGTGCTTATCTCGACAGTGGCCTGGACAAAGGCGATCTCGCACTTGCGACCGAAGAAAATTATGGCGATTTAGGCGTTATCACATCTGCTGGCTGGTTTCCTGCCGATGAGATCGGCATTCCCGTCCTATCGACCAACCGCGATTATTACAATACGTATTCTCTCGATCCCACGCTTGTCGCCAAAGCGCAACACATACTCGAACAATCGGGCGAACATGTTGTGCAAGGTCCTTTTGTCACGGTGCAACAATGTACGGGACGCGAGGATATTGGAAATGAACTGGCAGCGCGTTTCAAGGCGATATGCGAAAATATGGAGGGCGCGGCCGCGGCGCATATTTGTACCCTTTATGCGGTTCCATTCCTCGAACTGCGTGCTATCAGCAACCGCGTGGAAGACCGAAATAAAGACGCCTGGGATATTCCCCGATCTGTTCAGCGCGTGCAAATCGCAGCGCGAAAATTCATTGAAGCATTGGGGTAGGAGATTACGCGCTACACGGTAGGGGACGGCCCCTGTGCCGTCCCGGATAAATCACATGACATGAGGTACACAATGTCCCGCATTTCTCTCGGTTATTCTCCTTGTCCCAATGACACGTATATTTTTTACGGTCTGGTTCACGGGAAAATTGATGGCGCACCCAGATACCGCGAGATTCTCGAAGATATCGAGACCCTGAATCGCATGGCTATGGCTGGTAAATTGGATATGACCAAGATATCATTCCATGCCTTTGCATTTATGCGCGACCGGTATTGTCTGCTGCATTCAGGCGGGGCATTGGGGCGTGGGTGTGGACCGCTTGTTATCGCGTCTGATGCCCTCGATCCGCGCGATCTGTTGAGCAAACGCATTGCCATTCCCGGCAAACTCACCACAGCCGCGCTCTTGCTGCGTCTCTTTAATCCTGCACTTGACAACCTCGTCGCAATGCCTTTTCACGAGATTATGGAGGCCACGCAAAAAGGCGATGTTGATGCCGGCGTGATCATCCACGAATCGCGATTTACCTATCCCGATTATGGCTTGCACAAGGTTATTGACCTGGGCGAATGGTGGGAGGTAACTACGGGGCATCCCATTCCGCTCGGCGGTATTCTTGCCCGACGCGATCTCGGCAAAGAAAAAATTCAACAAATTGATGTATCTCTTTGCGCCAGTGTAGAATATGCACATACCAACCCCGATTCGGTTAAAAATTATATCCGCCATTACGCACAGGAGATGGACGAAGCTGTGATGCAGCAACATATCGATCTCTACGTCAATGAATACACGTTGGATTACGGTGCAGATGGCGAGGCTGCGCTAGTCGATCTTTTTGCGCGGGCAGAAGAAGCGGGTATTGTACCGCGATCCGATCAGCCGTTATTTATTGACTGAATGACGCAATTATTGACGATCAGTTTGAGAGGAAAATATCTATGAGTGGATTAGAAAAGAGCCTGTGGATAAGCCAGCGGATTATGGGGGTGGTTTTTTTGGTGGCTGGTCTGACTAAGATATGGGATCCCGTGCTCTTTTTTTGGGAGGCTTCGATGCCTGCCCAGATTTTTGTCGGGCGCGAGACAGTGGAGATGGTCGCCAGTTTGGCACTGTTGCTCGGCCCGCTGGAATGTCTGGTGGGTCTCGCGCTTTTGGTCGATTGGAAGCCGCGTCTCGTTTTGCCCATAGGTGCGGTGATGATGGTTTTTTTTATCGCGATTACCGCTCATGCATGGCATCGGGGAATGGGGGAGAGTTGTGGATGTTTTGGCACTCTAATCGATCGGTCGCCGGTTGAGGCAATGGTGGAAAATTTTCTCATGTTGGGGCTGTTGGTCTTTTCATGGTGGGGGCTGCGTCGGCGGTCTGTTGCGCTATGGGCATGGGGGCGATGGGTGGTCCTGGTCGGCGGATTGGTTTCTCTAACGGTGCTGGGTTTTCGCTATTTGCCCGAGCGCGATCGCATAGCTGACTCAGACCTGCAGGTGGGTAATTATCTGAAAGGTGTATCCGTGCTGGATGCGAATATCGATTTGACTCAGGGAGCCTATCTGATCGAGTTGTTCAGTCCAACCTGCCACTATTGCCAGGCCGCCGTGCCCAAGCTCAATGTCTGGGCGGCCGATCCAGAGGTGCCCAAATTAATTGCTTTGAGCCAGTATCCCAAAGACCATCCCGCGACCGTGCAGTTCAAAATGCAGTTTCGACCGCGCTTCACCATCGCCGCAATTTCTCTCGCGGATTTTAAGCGATTGACCCATGGACAGGGCTACCCGAGGTTGGCCTATATTGTGGATGGGGTGGTCGTGCGGGTGTGGGAGCGCCATGCCTTTCCCTCGCTTGCGGAGTTGAAGAAGTCCTTGTGAGAAGTAAAAATGAACAAACCAGGAGTGTCCGCCGATAGTTTTTTGCCGATTGAAGTTGAGGAATGGGGAGCAGGCGATTATATTTATCGCAGGCCGCAGGATAAGAGAAACCATCTATTGAAAGGGATTTAACACATGTCAAAACCAAAAATTGGATTTATCGGTCTTGGAATTATGGGGAAGCCGATGGCCAGTCATTTGATAGATGCTGGATATGAACTCGTCGTACACAACCGCAATCGCGATGCGGTCGATGAACTCGTGGGAAAAGGAGCAGCAGAAGCGCACTCTGGCAAAGAGGTGGCAGAGCAAAGCGATATCCTTATCACTATGTTGCCCGATTCGCCCGATGTTGAGAGTGTTGCTTTGGGCGAGGGCGGCATTATTGAAGGCGCGCACGAGGGCCTGATTTTCGTCGATATGAGCACGATTGCGCCCAGTGTCACCACACAGGTAGGGGAGGCACTCGCAAAAAAAGGCGTCCAAAGCCTTGATGCACCCGTCAGCGGCGGCGACATCGGCGCTCAAAACGCCACCCTTTCCATTATGGTTGGCGGCGATGAAGATACGTTCAATACGGTCAAACCGCTTTTTGATATCATGGGCCAAAGTGCGATTTTGTGTGGCCCTCTCGGCGCGGGGCAAACCGTGAAAGCGTGCAATCAAATCCTCGTTGCTGTCACCATTGCTGGCGTGTCCGAAGCCCTCACAATGGGCACCAAAGCGGGTGTTGATCCGATTAAAATCGTTCAGGTGCTCAGCGGGGGCCTCGCTCGCTGTGGCGTCCTTGAAAACAGGGGCGAACGCATGGTCAACGGCGATTTTGATCCCGGCTTTCGCATTCGTCTGCACTATAAAGACCTCAATATCATCCAAAAGACAAGCAATGATTTCGACGTGCCCTTGCCCGTTACCAGCGAGGTTTTTGAGCTTTTCAAGACCGCAATGGTCAAAGGTCGGGGCGAACTTGACCACTCGGGTTTGCTCACGATTATTGAAGATATGTCGAATATTCAAGCGCGTACAGAGCAGAGTTGATCAATGCGAAAAAGATATTGTAGTGCAGATGTATCAACCACGCATCTTTCTGGCACTCTCAAAGTCCTTTTTCAACTCTTCACGGGTTAAATTTGCGACAGGTACTTTGTACGACTTCAACATATCAAAAAAAGCCACCCTACCCAGGCCTGCGAGTTCTGCAGCTCGCCCTGAAGATAAGCGACCAATTTCATATAGCTTTGCTGCCAAAAGTATCCGTGCTTCTCGCGCAAATTCATCAGGGGTTTCTTTTAGCGCATCCAGAATGTTGGCAGGGCATTCAATCATTATAGACGACATCTTTGGCCTCATTTGTTGTCTTATTTTTAGTTTAGCGGTCATGTACAGCCAGTAGGAGTTGGCAAGCCCGCGATTTTACACGCGCCATCGGCGGGGCCTGCGGAAAACAGATCGTAAATCGTATCGATATCTTTCTCCGTCTCCTTACATAAGCGGCGGATCAATGGGGCGATCTCAAATTTCAACCAATAATTGCGGATATAATACACCACTTGCCAGTGATCCTCACTCATCTCTTCAATGCCATCTTGTTGGGCCAGATCGCGCGCCACATCTTCATCCCACAACTCGGGCTGTTGGACAAATCCATCTTCATCCACCTCAATTTCTTTGCCACCCAGCGTCACAATTTCATACGCCATTCCTCACCTGACCTTTTACCTGCTGGTGCAGTCATGCTCGAATTACTCGCCTTCATACACTACTTCGCCCGTGTCTTTTGGAAATATCGCTCAAGCCCTCGATCACAGTCTCAATCTGTGCTTCGGTATTGAAGGGACCCAACGAAAGGCGCACGGTGCCCTTCATCGCTTTCGTGCCCAATATCTCATGTACCTTTGGCGCGCATTGCAATCCCGTGCGCGTTGCCACATTGAACTTTACATCCAGTAATGTACCTACATTGTTCGCTGTCATCCCTTCGATATTGACCGACAGTACAGGTACGTGTTGATCGAGATTTTCAGCGCAATACAAAATGGTTCCATCGACTTCGCGCAGGCCATTGACCAGTTGTTTGAACAAAGCCATCTCGCGTGCATGAATATTTTCTACGCCTTCGCATCGCATCCATTTCTGCGCGTACAACAACCCTGCAATGCCCATCAGATTGCCCGTGCCACACTCCAATCGCCAGGGATACTCGTCCAGATGATCGGGATACTCGGATCGCACACCCGTCCCGCCGTATCGCAACGGTGCAATCGCCACGCCTTTGCGCACGTACATCCCACCAGTACCCGTTGGTCCCATGAGTGACTTGTGTCCGGTAAAACACAAAATATCGGCCTGCATCGCCTCCATATCAATGGGCAACATACCCGCTGTTTGCGCCACATCAACGCAGAAAATTACACCGCGTGCGCGACAGATTGCGCCGACTGCTGCTACGGGCTGCACAGTGCCCAGTACATTGGATGCATGGGTCATTACCACGAGTTTTGTATTTGGTCTGATCGCTCTGGCAATATCGGCGGGGTCGGCAAAGCCATCCGCCCCAAAGCCCACATAAGTCGTCTCAATTCCTTCATATTTTGAGAGATGGTAAATCGGGCGCAAAACCGAGTTGTGATCCAGAAGCGTTGTAATTACGTGATCGCCGGATTTCAACGTGCCCTGAATCGCAATATTCAACGCATCTGAGGCATTGTGTGTAAACACCAGCTGATCGGGACTGCCCGTAGCCCCCAAAAACGATGCGAGTGATGCACGCGCCTCGGCAACCATAGCCTCGGCCTCCCGCGCTAAATCCATGCCACTGCGCCCGGGGTTCACCCCGTATTTTCGATAAAACGCCAGCGCGTCTTCCAGCACATTGGGGGGCTTTGGAAACGTCGTTGCCGCATTGTCCATGTAAATTAAATGAGACATGAGCTATCGGCTATTCCAGTAGAATCGCATTGTTTACCAACTCGTGTACACCCGTAATTTTTAGTGGCATTTTGTGATAGCGCGCAATTTCTTTGAGTTGTGTGCGGCACTGCAAACACGAAGTGGATACGATCTTCGCATCGGTCTGGCGCATTTGCTCTGCTTTCTTTTTTCCCGAGACCTCCATCCGAAATGCGCGCACCGAGCGCAGTGCCGACAACCCGCCGCCACCACCACAACACCACTGCGTGTACCCGCCATCGGGCATCTCGCGGTAATCGGCACAGGCCGCTTTCAAAATCTCTCGGGGTTCCTCAACAATTCCACACCCGGCAGCAAATTGGCAAGCGTCGTGATAGGTCACAGAATCGGGATTTTTATCCGGGTCCAATTTCAGGTTGCCCGCGCGAATAAGTTGCGCCGTATATTCAAATCCACTGGTAATCTCAAAAGGCAATGTGCCCCACCAGTGCCCTTCGCAGGCCATAAACTTCATCACCCGATACGCATGCCCGCATTCGCCCATCACCATGAGTTTACATCCCAATTTTTCGCACGCGTCGATGTAGTGCTTGTTCTCGTACTTCATCGAAAAGTTGTTGCCGGTCGTAAATCCGAAATTCGATCCGTCAAATGCCCGCGAACTCATTGTCCAATCGGCGCCGATGGCGTGAAAAATTTTCGCCATGCCCATTAAGTTTTCAGCATAAACCAGCACATCGCCCGACGGTGGTAAAAAGAAAATTTCCGCGCCTTCGCGGTCTAAGGGAATGGAAATATTTCGTCCTGTTTCTTCCCTGAGTTCCTCTTCGATAAATTGAATCGCATCCAAAAATGCCTCGGGCGACGCACCTTCCAAATTGCCCGTTTCAAACGAATTGTGCGTGCCCTGTGCCAGGGATGGTGGCGTCAGCCCCATCAAATCGACAAGCGAGCGTCCAACGCGGGAAACCACCGAATGATCGATTCCCACAGGACAAAATGCCGCACACCGCCGACAGGTCAAACACTCGTACATGCGCTCGGAAAACAATTCGGCATCGTTATTTTCAAAATCTGGTTTTGGGAAAATGGCGTTCCAGAATCGCCCCCAAAATGTCGTGTACTTTTTATATAAACGAATCACTTGTCGAGAGCGTTCCACAGGGTGCATGCGCTTATCGGGCTGCCCGTAATACACCGGGCATTCCTGCGCGCAAACCCCACATTTGGTACAGGTATCCATGTACAAACGCAACGCCGACGGTTCATCCTGAATCTCTCGGACAAACGGATCCGATTCGGCAATGCGCCGCATATACGTGCCAACCATGCCTGATGGAATGTATTTTTTTTCGCGTTCCATTCGTTCAATCCCTGCGGATGTTAATCCTGTCTATCCTTGAATTCCGGTCCAAAATCCCCTGCAAATGTATCGGATGTGCCCAAAAATTCGCGGCTCAAAAAAATCCCACCCAAATGCAACAGATGGGAAAATGGGATCACGATCAACAAGAGCTGTGCGGCGAGCATGTGCCAGACAAAAATGCGTTGGACTTCAATAACTGCCGTTGTGCCCGTCAATAGGCCAGACATATAGTGGCGCAGGGCCTCGGATGACACGCCGCTATCTAATACTACGAGAAATGCTGTCGCAGAAAAGGACAGGAGGATGAACTCCGCCAGATAGTCCCGAAAGTCTGTAATTTCTCGTACGCGCTGTACGATTATTCGACGAAGCAACAAATATGTGCCCGATACAGTCATCAGTCCACTGCCGGTCAATGCGACGCGCAAACAGATCAGCTCCTGGTCAGGCGGCAAAATCACGCGCACATGAGCAACGATTACCAGAAATAGCCCCAAATGGAGCGACCAGGAACCCAGCCATAGCACTTTGTCGCGTTTGTATAGGCCGGTAAAAAAAACAAAGCCCTTTATTGCGCGCTTCCATTCCGTTCCCTGTGAGCGAGATCCTGGGAAAATGTGAATGGTTGGGCGGTACTGCCGCTTCCATACGCCATATACAGATCCTCTGGCCCATGGCAATAGCTTGAGCGCAGGGTTGTAAAACCGCATCCACACCCATATTCGCACGCCCAACATGATAAGATAGAAAGGGCATGTGAGGTAGGGCAGGCGATACAAAACAAAAAATTCAAAACCATCCATGGTTAGCGGAATCAATCCGTCCAGCTCATCACCTCTTCGAGGGGTTTTCGCCTCGGTTCTGGAATTTCATCGGGATATCCGGTGTAGAAAAATCCGATAATATATTCGTTCTCAGTATCTACACTCAATAATTTGTAGGTGTTTTCTTCCAATGTAATCGGCCCCGTGCTCCACTGCATGCCAACCCCTACTGCCCAGGCAACCAACTGTACATTTTGCATGGCGCAACACGTAGCCGCATAATCTTCTCTGTTTTTTATTTCGTCACCATCTTGCAAACACGCCACCGCAATAATTGTTGGCTTTGACATGAACTTGGCATAACCGGCTTCTTTTAATATCCGCCTGGCCTCGTCGCTTGCACTTTCTGCAGCTTTTTCCTCCTGAATTTCGCTGTAGCGTTGCGCCAGTATTTCTTTGGTCTCTTCTCCCAACACCACAAATCGCCACGGTTCTGTCAAATGGTGATTGGGCGCCCACAGACCGGCTTCAAAAATTTTTTCAACCACATCTTTGGGCACACCGCCCGGTTTGAATTTAAAAATTGTGCGCCGCGTGTGAATAGCTTCCAAAACGTCCATCGCTTGCCTCCTGTTGGTCTCTGTAAAAAGTGGTTTAAAAAAATAAGGCAGAGCTAAAAAAGAAAAGAGAAAACCGCATTCAGGGTTCTCTTCGCACCAGCGTAATGACCTCATCGAACAAACCCTCGATTTGATGGGCATGGGTCTTGAGGAAATTGTAATTCTCCAAACGCGATGCCGTAATCGCGATAGAACCCGCGTCGGGCTTCACATGGGGTATCGCACTTGTGGCCTGCCGTGTGAGAAATCTGTAGAGTTTGAACGGATCCATGAGCGCAAAATCCATCGTTGTATCGCTCAAACGAACCTTTGCAACCGTATGTACGGGAAAAAGATACATGACCAGGTAGTTGAGCCTTTCCATCACGTCATCGGGAATATCGGGGAAGAGATCGAAAAATACCTGGCCGTCAATGCCAAACGCAGTACCGGTAAAATGCAAGGTATCGGACGCGCTTGTAAAATGCACGCGCATGGCACTTTTCCCCTCCTTCTCGATTTTTACCATTGCATCATCCTCTATGCCGTGCCAGGTTCCCGTGAACAAATTTGGATCGACTTCTGTGCCTTCGGGAAAAACCGGCAGCATAAAATTGGCAACACCAAAATCGGAATCCTCACATCCAGATAAAAATAGCGTGGAGGAGATCACCGCGAATACCATACCCGAATATCTCATAACGACCTCCATCATCTTCAACCTATCTTTTGACAAGGGCAGAAGAATCAAAAAAAGCATTCATCGTCCGTACTCATCTCTTTCTTTTACTATCATATCCGAAACAGAAATACCTCTTAACTTGATCGGTTCAATACACCGTTTCCAGGAAGGTACGGTGTTGCTTGTTTTTATGGGTTTTAGATCAGCAACAGGTTTACCGTGCCGCAATATACGAAACGTCTCGCCCTGTTCAACAGCATTTAAATACGCCGTCGCATGCTGACGAAATTCAGTGGATGTAACAGTTTTCATTTTTCCTCCTTTCAGATTATGTACAGCAATGTACATAACAACCTCAGACAAATCAAGTTTTGGTGTTAGATATTAAAAAAAGCCTCTGAAAATACACGCTTCAGAGGCTTTTTCACTTTTGGGAGGGATTAATGCGTTAGCCAGCTTCTGCATACGAGATGAGTTTGCGGCCTCGAGAAGGGTGACGCAATTTGCGGAGGGCTTTTTCTTTATTAAGCGCGAGTGAAGATTGGGTTACAATTAAATAGAAAAAGAAAGTATAAAAGAGATAGCCCTTGAGGGCTTTAATTGCTGCGGTAAAAGTCGGATCTTCGGTTTTTTATTGGCATCACCATGTTCAAATCGAAATGTTCGGGCGCGTTCAATTGACAGCAACCCATCTAAAAATCCGACTGAAGCTCCAACCGTCCCGCCCCATAGAGCGCCAAGAGTCATTTCGTCTTTGGCAGATAAGCCTCCAAATGACAAGCCCGCGAGTAATCCCGTAATCCCGCCCAGAATGCCGTACTTCATGCCGCTCCGAATTGTCTCAGTCACAATCCGTTTGCCTCCGCGCGGTGCAATGCGAATCTGATCAATTGCGCCCACTTTGATCCGTCGAAATCCCAGGGGCGTGTCGATGAGCATTTGCCCATCTTCCAGCATCGGCAAAAGTTCACCTTTTATTTTCTCGCCATCTGTCAGCGCCATTTTTACTTGCAACCGCTCATGGGCGCGATAAACAGGTGATATTACGTCACAAGTCGCTTTTTCGTCTGTTACCAATGGATAGTCCGGTGCAGCCTTTACATCGGTCATTCGATGGATATAATCTCGAATGCGATGCAATTCCTCTACATCTCGAATGTGTAGCAACCGACAGCGCGTGCCTGCTTCGTCGCGAAAGGTTACACAGATGCCATATTGATCGTCTGCCAATTTGAGAAATACCGCAGACTGAAATCCCGTTACCGGATGTGTCAATGTGGGCACGTTGCTGCGCTTTGTATATTCTGTTATGCCTTGAAAAACGCCCAACCGATTGCCCTCATCAAAATCAATTTCTCGCCCTATGGCCGGGCTGACAACAACGACTGTTCCGGTAACTTCGCGCACCGTCACCACAGCCCAGCGGTCCTTTGCCCAGGCGCGCAACATCTGCGGCTTTTCCGCCGCACCAACAGAAACGACTAATACCAAAATAATACCAGTAACTTTGCCCATATTGCGTCTCCTTTTTTGACGGCGAGGCTACCACATCACGCGAAACTGCGTTGTTGAACGCGCCATTTCCAGAGTTTGCAAATCTTCGATCACCACGCGCAGTGCTTTGGGACCTGGCATGGTTTTGTCCAGTGCCAGTGCCAAGAACAACGGCTCCCAGTCGCTATTGCCGCGTTGTTCGTAAGACACGGCTGTTACCCAATCCACCTGCTCTACATCGCCGGCATCGCTTAGTGCGCGCACTTGAAAGGTGAGCTTGTAATGGGTCGCGCCAAAATTATCGCGCTGTAAGTTGTAAATTTCAAAATACACCACGGCTTGACCGTTGTGTTCATATCGTCGCAAGGGATTTGACAATATGAGAAAGCGATTGCGACCAAAGGGGCGGTCTTCGCGCTCGACCACGCGTCGCGCCATCAACAAGTCGCTGATGTCCAGTTGCTCTTTTAAAAATTGTCTCACATTGAGCGTATCGCGAAATGTTCCCACAGATTTTTTTATAAGGTCCTCGACTTCTGCCGATAGATAATAACGCCCGGCTTTCAAATTGAGCCGATCACCCGCCAGCAAATAGCCCGTGCCAAGTGCATCGTACTTCACGATGGGCATGCGCTGCACCCGACCTATATCCCGACGCAACGTATCCCATTGAGCGTCAAAAAGGAACAGGCCCTGACGCAAGTTGACGCCTTTTACGCCTGCGCGGAGGTCTTTTGTTTCGACCTCGTCGGCGTCCAGAGCATAATACACTTCAACACGCGTTTTGTCGTCTTCTCCGCGAAACTGCGCGATCTGATGTGGCGCGTTGTACCGCTCGTGCCAGTACGGGTCTCGAAAATGGTCGGGATTGCGCTCGACAAACATCTTAAAGCCCAGGGGATTCATTTCAGAATCCAACCAGCCCAGGCGGAAATTCCAGTGATCGCGCGTGTCCGTATTTTCAAAAATGATGGTAAAGCCTTCGTATCGCCACAATTCTTTCCGATGCTCGTAATTATGCGACATCATCTGCCACCGCGCCTGCCAGGCCAGATAATCCTGCATATACCCGGGCAAATCCACACCTGTATGAAACTCCGCAGGTCTCGCGACCAGAGATACTGGATGACCATAACGGATATAAACCTGGCCTTTATCTGTTGTCCATCCGGAAATGCCTTTTAAGGGATCGCCAAATCGCAAATTGGCATAAGCCACGCGCCGACAGTGTTCGAGTAATCGCTCGTTGTATTCGGTCAAAAATAACGGGTCTCGCCCCGTCCAGAATTTGCGAATGGACGCGCGATCTGGCGCAGTTGAGTCGGGATCGGCGAGTATGAACACACCCATCATGAAGCGTTGCTCTTCTTCTGCCATGCGCGCAAGCCCCCTGGTATAGGCCGCATACGCATCCTGCAACCGGTCCTCAGCTTGATACCCCAATCCAACAAAAAAATGTGCATGGGCATTGTCGGGATGCCGTTGCACATAATTTTCAAATAGGGGAATCAATTCACGAGCCATTCGGCCTTCGTAATAGACCAGTCCCAATAAGTGATGCGAGGGCCAGTGGTCTGGGTGTTTGTCAATTGCACGCGTCAAATATCCAATGGCCGCATCGCGCGCTTCAATGCCGTAATTTTCCAAACTCAATGTTCTGACTGTTCTCCTGTATCTATTGAAATCCGAACCATAATTCACAATTTTGCGCTCGCCATCCAGATACCGCGTCATATTCCACATTTCAAAGCGCGCCGCCCAATACAATGGTCCCACATTGTCGGGATCGCGTTCAATACCTCGCTTGGCATATACTATCGCGGTTGTTCGCCTCCCGATGCGCCAGTAATACTCGGCCAGCGAGGTCAAAATATTCCCATTATTCGGTTTTTTTTGCATCGCCCTTTTTAACCATCGCTCGGCATCGTGTACATGCCCTTTGCCCTGCAACATGTACAATGTACCCAGCGCGTGGGCCGCGCGTCCCGACGGATCGCTTTTTGCAGCCGCTTTTAAGAGCGACTCGCGATCTTCAAACGCACGCGTCGTATCTGTGGCCGCAATGAGTAAAGAGTCGATATTCGCCCATACTACATTTGTTGGTACGACGAGCATAAGACTGAATAGCATTCGCAATATCATTTGGCGTCTCCGGAGTTGGGGAAGTGGGGTATTTTATTTTAACTGCTAAAATGCACATAAGTTGCTCTAAAAAACACAAAAAAAACCGCCCGTTGTTGTCGGGCGGTGGGGATGAACAGATTGATGATTCCTTATAAATAGGGGTAGGTCGCTTCGGGAGTGTAGCCAGGCAGGAGTTCTTCGTGGGGTTGGCCGGGGATTAAATGAGTGCCATCGGTAAAACCTTCTGGACGGTCTTTGAGGACTTCGATGAGGCGATTTCGCCAGGGTTGTATTCCCTTTTCAGAGTTGGGATTGCGCGTGATGTCGCGCATTTCGTGAGGGTCTTCATCGAGGTCGAAAAGGTGTTCTTCGCCCGTTTGGGAATACCAGATGTATTTGTGGTGGCCATCCGTGACATAGTGGTTGCCGTGATCGGGGGCATAACAGCCCGCGTGTTCTCCGTGTAGAAATTTTCGGACGCGATCAGTGTCGCCTCGCAGGACGGGCAGGAGGCTTTTGCCCGTGCAGGTATTGGGGATGTCGATGCTGGCCGCATCGAGGATAGTGGGCATGATGTCCTGAATGCCGACGGGACTTTTGGTGGTGATTTCTTCGGGGTATCCCCATTTTTTTGGGGCGCGTATGAGAAATGGAATTCGGGCAGATGCTTCATATGGCCAGGTTTTGCGAAAGAGGTTGTGGTCGCCCAGCATTTCGCCGTGGTCGGATGTGAAGATGGTCAAACAGTTGTTGAGACCACCGGTATATTGGATGAGGCGGCCGATCTGGTCGTCTATGAAGTTGATCATGCCGTAATAAGCCGCGCGAGAACAGCGCATGTCGTGTTCGTCGAGGCAAATTTGCCAGGCATTGGGGTCGAGACCCTTTTGGGGACCGTCGTATTCGGGTGCCCAGTCTCCGATGACGGGATCGGGTAAGTTCCGCTGGATATAGCGATCGTAATAGAGAGCAGGGGGGGTAAGCGGGGGATGGGGGTCGATAAGGGATATGTTGAGAAAAAACGGGACTGTGGGATCGCGTTTTTGGAGAAAGTCCATTGCTCTGTCGATACACCAGAAGGTGTGCATCTGTTCTTCGGGCAGGTGGTGTGGGCGACCGATCCATCCGTTGGAGGAGATACCGTGGGCCATGCCGGGGTGTACTTCATTGCGGTTGTGGTATTGCTGCAGCCATTCAACATAGTCGTTGTGGTCGCCCCGGGTGGCGTCGGCCAGTTGCATGTGGTCGAAGCCATAGCGCTTGCGTTTGGGGTTTAAGTGGAGTTTGCCTATCATTTCTGTTTGATACCCCGCCCTGGACAATTCGCCGGCCAGGGTGTGAGGCGGGTGCCACTGAGCGCTTTTGAATCCGACAACGCCATTTGCTGCAGGTGCTGTGCCGGTCATGAGGCAGCGGCGAGCGGGTATGCAACTGGGGCATTCGGAGTATCCGCGGTGAAAGTGCGTGCCAGTGCGGGCAATCCAGTCCAGGTTGGGGGTTTGCAGGCAAGGGGGACTGCACGGGTCGAGACCTATGCAGTCGCCGCGTTGCTGGTCGGTCGTGATGAGCAGGATATTTGGTCGAGGATCTGACATATCATTCTCCGCTTGATGGGGTGCTATGCCGAGGGAATAACGGGCAGTGTGATGTGGGATGGGTATGCTCTTGAGTGATAGACGGTTTGATGGGCCTGGCGCATCTCGGTCTCACGACCCAGAGAACCGCCTGTATTGAGATTGCGGTCAAACCGGGGGAAATTGGAAGAAGATATTTCAAGGCGGATGCGGTGGCCCTTTTTAAATACGTTTCCGGTTACGCCGAGGTCAATTTCATAGGCATAGACGTTGCCGGGGTTGAGCAGGGTAGGGTTGGTGAGGCTTTCCCGAAAGCGCGCACGCAGGATGCCGTCACAGAGGTTCATAGCATATCCAGTAGGCGATACATCGACAAGTTTGGCGGTCCAATCGGTGTCTGTGCAGTCGGTGGCGGCGTAGATGACGGCTTTGATGGGGCCCGTGACTTCCAGGGCTGTTTCGAGGGGGTCGCTGGTGTAACAAAGTACGTCGCTGCGCATTTCTACTGGACGCTGGTCATAAGGTCCCCATGGTACGATGTGGGGTGAGCAACAGTTGTTGCCGCCCATCGTCGGGGTGGGGTAGCGCGGATCGTAAGTGTAGTGATCGGGCGATTCGTTCTCTGGTGATGCCGTGGAGATCGTGCCGTTGCCGAGCAGGGTATTGGCACTGCCACCCGAGTGCAGGTGCCATTTTTGCCATTGGGTTCTCGCAAGCGGCCATTCGCATTCGTCGCGCCACTGGTTGATGCCCATAATAAAGAGGCGCAAAGGGGGTTCATCCGCAATGCCGTTATCAATACCTTTGAGCCAGTGGTCGAACCAGCGCTGTTCAAGGCTTTCCAGATCGACCATTGATGGTGCGCCGAAGTCAACATCGCCAGTTTTGGGCGATAGGCTAAGGGAATGCGGCCAGGGGCCGACGATAAGTTTGCCCTTTTTTGCTTCTTCGGTGCGACCGTGCAGGCGCAGGCCGTTGAAGTTTGTGAAGGTCTGTGCCGCGTACAAATCGTACCAGCCGCCCATGTTGAACGCGGGGACGGCGATTTCGCCCCATTTGGTTTCGTCATTGAATTGTTCCCAGTAGTCGTCGTAAGCGGCGTGTTCGACCCAGTCTTTCCAGAAATTCAGGTTGCGGCCTGCCTGTTCATCCATTTCTATGAGGGGCAGTGCGCGGAATGCTTCGGTCCAGTTGTGGAATTCAATGGTTTGCGCGGTGCGAGCATTGGTGCGCATGCCCCAGGTCATCATGACATTGAGTTGGAAAGCACCGCCGGGGTGGACGAGGCCTGAGTAATAGTCCGTGCATATAACGCGGGGTGTGATGCATTTGAGGTACTGGCTGCGATACGGCGCGCTACGCCACTGGACCGTGCCGCCATAGGAGCTGCCGGCCATGCCGATTTTGCCATTGCACCATTCTTGTTTGCCAATCCATTCCTGGGTATCGTACCCATCTTCGCCTTCCCGAAAGGCGTAATATTCCCCTTCTGAGTCCCATCGTCCTCGGCAGTCTTGAATAAGGCAGGCATAGCTATTGTTGGCAAGCCGTCGGGCTTTTTCAACCATGTTGTCGGCGTTGTTGCTATAAGGCGTTCGCATGAGCACGGTGGGAAATTTGCCCCGTGCTCGGGGCAGGTAGATGTCGGCGGAGAGGTTAATGCCGTCTCGCATGGGCACTTTGACATCTAATTGCATGTTGACGTCGTAGTTGGTCTGCATGAAAACCTCCTATCGGCGAGAATAGTATCGTCTTGAAATTTGGAGAGGTCCATGGTGTCTCCTTTATCGCTAATCTGATGGCTGTGTCAAAATATAAAACGCCACAGCCACAAAGTCAGTTACATTTTTTTCGCAATAGTTCGACTATATGTGAAAAAAATGGAAACTGAGACAAATTTTGAACGTCAGGACAAACTTTAGGTGGAGAAATCGTCAGAAAATTTATTTATCTTAAACAATGAACAGTTTTAAGTGGCGCGTGCGCCACATTCCTTTGAGTTTGGCAAACAAGTCACCAGTGGTATTTACATTTATCGCATGTCAGTGGCCGATTTTACCAGGGTTCAGCGCATGATATTGCTGAAGTAATGGCGAAAGGGCTACACGGCCTGTGTGGAACCACCATGTAAATATCTGAAAAACAACAATGACATCGGGGGTTGCAAATGTTTGAAAAAAAGTATTGTTGCCTTTGCATTTCTGGCGTTTGCGGGTCAAGTTTCTGCGGGTCCCAATGCAAACGACGAACTCACAACAACCCATGCGGTCTCGTCTAAAAAAAGACCCGGTCAGTCAATTTCACGAACTGAGGAGTGATCTCAGTTTTACCTTTTTTCAAGGAAGGAGTAGCAGACATGAAACACCTACAGAAATTCATCGTTCTCATGAGTGTAATGGCCTTAGCCCTGAGTTTGCCAGCCCCTCTTTTTGGCCAAAACTTAGGCGAGCGTCTCCGCGTGACCTTGGAAAATAGCACCGTGATTGGCACTGTCGCAGCAAAGGGCCAGAGTAGTTTCGAACTCAACCTGTCTGATGGCAGATCTCAACGCGTCATACACGCTAATATCCAGAAGTTGGAACGAAGCCTGGGGACCCGAAACCACGGAAAAAAAGGGTTCGTAATTGGGGGTGGAACCGGTGTCATTGCGGGATATATATACGGTTCGCTCATTTATAACACTTGCCAGACCCTGACCTTCGGCACCGCCGATGAAGAGTGCGATGAGATCGGTGTTGAGGCGATGGTTTTGTCCTCTGTCGTATGGGGTGGTGGACTGGGGCTGGGTGGCCTGCTCATCGGTACATTGATAAGGCGTGAAGAATGGATGACCATCTCAAAACCATCTGCGAGTGGACGTTTGCGAGTTAGTCCCATGATCAATGTGGTATCCGGTCAGAAGGAGAATCCTAAAGTGGTCCTGGGTGCCCGTGTCACGTTCTGACCAGTGTAGATTTGGGGCGGGGCGGCGGCAGTTCTGCCAGCCTGGTTGTTGAATTGCCTTCAGTCAGCTATAAGAGAGGTATATGGAATCAAAAACCCTACATGATATGGTAAAAATATAATTCGGCAACAGCACAGCATCCAAAACGGATCAAGCCCACAACCATATCACACTACGTCTTGCGTAGAGGAGGAACAAAATGCGGATTTTTTTATACCGCAACGGCAGAAAACGTTTTATAGAGACAGCGAATGTGATAACTGAACGACGATATAGCTATCTTCCAGTTGTAAATCATCATCGTTTATTCCTGTAACCAATTGAAAGGAACACTGTCATGAACAAGGGAGTCATCAATTACATTTTAGCAGTCCTGCTGTGTGCTTTTTCTTTTTTCAGTTGTGGCGCACTTTTTATGGGTACTACTCAAACCGTGAGCATCAAATCATTCCCGCAAGGAAGCACTATTGAAGTCGATGGTACAACAGATCTCACCCCGGCGATGATCGAACTGCAACGCAATAATAGTTATGTTGTTACCATCTCAAAAGAAGGATACGAGACGCAGCAGGTAAAAATTGGACAAAAAGTCAACGTAGGTATCGTTGTCCTTGATATTCTCGGTGGCTTAGTACCCCTCATTATAGATGCCGCCATGGGCACCTGGAATAATCTCGAGCCAAAAGAAATCACCGTCAATCTCACTAGCAAACAAACAGGTGCTTTGGATATACCCGTTAAAATGGTACTAACCGAAGATGAAGATGTATTTTTAAAAGTTGTGTCGCCTCAAACTGTCCAGATTCAAATAAAAAAAGCTGAATGAGATTGGAGTTCCCCATTTTGGTGGCGTATTTAGGCTTGGACTTGACCCGTTTCGGTGGGTACCTTATCAGCATCTGACCCCGCATGGGGTTATGTATGAAAGGAACTTGTAGGTGGTAGCAAGCTTTGATTAGCAAGTAATTATCCTTAAAAATAGGCGTCATAAGCTATTGCGACACAGTAAGTTCCTTAAATGTTCCCTGAACATTCTTCAACAGGAGGAAGTGCTATGAAGCGTTTAATTGTTGCTGCAGGTTTGGGTCTGGGTCTGGTTGGATCGGCCATTGCTGGACTTCTGACACAGGGTATAGAGTTTACGGGCGGCGAAAATAGCCTGGCAAGTCTGGTGCCGCAACGCACGCAAAATATTGTTGCCGAAGATGGTGTTCTGAAGTTGCAGATTGCTGTCAATCACGCGCAGAAATTGAAGGGTTACGGTTTTGTGCTGCAGTACGATCAATCCAAGTATGAGTTTGTCGAAGCACGCCAGGTCGATCAAAATCTGCTCGATGCGAACAGTGGGCAGCCCGCGCTATTTCTCGCGTCTAACAAGACGCCCGGGCAAGTGGCTGTTGGTGCGATGAAGGTCGATGGCCAGGCGGTCAGTGGCGATGGCGCTCTGGTCGAGTTTACGTTTAAAACCACACAGACGCCTCTTGCCTCTGATTTTCAGATTTTCGACGGTGTGATGGTTGATTTGGTTGGTGGTATTGATGCCATTACCAATATTGAAATTGGCACTTTCAAGACCATGCCCAAAGATTACGCTCTTGGGCAAAATGTCCCGAATCCTTTTAACCCCTCCACAACGATAGACTATCGGTTGCCAGAAGCCGGTGACGTCCAACTGGTGATCTACAATCTGCTCGGGCAGGAAGTTCGCACTTTAGTCCGAGAGTCAATGGATGCGGGTTTTCACTCGGTCGTTTGGGATGGTACGGATGAATTTGGCAAGCAAGTAGCCAGTGGGATTTATATTTATCGCATGTCAGTGGCCGATTTTTCTCAGGTTCAGCGCATGATGTTGCTGAAGTAATGGCGAAAAGGCAGGGCTACACTGTCTGTGTGGAATCCACTATCTAAAAAACAATCATAAGAATCCGCGTAGAACTCACAACCCTAAAATCAATTACATTTTTTGGAGGGCTTCCCATGGGCAAACATATGTTGTCAGCGAGCTTGCTGATGATTGTGCTGGCATTGTTGGTCCTGGTGGGTCGTCGGCACGCCGCTGCTGACGCTCCTGATCCCAATGTCAATGCAACACTATCGCCTGATATGAGTGTCAATGGCAGCAATTTAGACACGGATTCCGCACGCCGCACAAAAATTGTCGCTGACCGGGCTGAAAGGCAGTGGCTTGAGCACCTCGCAGAGAAAAAAGCGCGTAAAGAAAGGGCGACATTGGATGCGGAACTTGAACGCCGCGCAAAAATTGCTGTTGGCTCCAATGCCAATGCTGTTCTGTCACTTGACCTGATTACCGATGGCGAGGCGGGCAATCAGATAGATGATGGCGTCACATCAGGCGTTGTTTCTGGGCAGGGCACGAAGATCGCTGTTGAAGTTTTCGCAAAGGGTGTGACTACACCGCTGAGTGGTGTGAAAATCCTATTTGATTTTGATGCGTCTGTTTTGACGCTTGACAAGGTCGAGAATAGTGCTTTTGCCCTTTCTATTCCAGAAGCGACGGGCGCGAATTTTGCGGCTACTACGCCTGTTACTTTGCCATCTTCCGGTTTTCTGGCAAGGGCTGAGTTTTCCACCGCAGCGGATGTTACGAATAAGGAATTTACCCTTGGTATTAAGGAGGTTACGCTTGCTGAAAGCGCGGTATTGAGCGACGTAATCACAACAACAAATGCGATCTCGTTCAATGCCATGATCTCTCCCGATTTTGATGGCGATGGCACGGTTGGCTTTGCTGACTTTTTGGCGTTTGCAGGTCAGTTTGGATCACGTCAAGGGGATGGAAGGTATGAAGCCAAATATGACCTGGATAGCGATGGCGCAATTGGATTTTCCGATTTTCTGATATTTAGCAGTAGATTTGGTCAGCAAGTGTCGCCTTCTAACGGCGGTAGTAGCGGTGGCAGTGGGACGCCGCCAACGAGCACCCCTTTCGATTTGCATAGAGGCAATGATTATCCGGAAGGCATCACGTATGCCAACAACCGATTCTATGTGGTTGATCAGGGAGAATTGTTTACTGAGGGGGGGGATGATAAGGTCTATGCGTACACGAGTTCCGGGCAGCGTGATGCAAGTGCAGACTTCGATCTGCATAGAGACAATGGTGATCCGGGTGGTATCACGTATGCCAACAACCGATTCTATGTGGCTGATGTAGATGATGATAAGGTCTATGCGTACACGAGTTCCGGGCAGCGTGATGCAAGTGCAGACTTCGATCTGGGCAACATCTTTATAGCGTATGGTATCACGTATGCCAACGACCGGTTCTATGTGGTTGATGGGTTTTATGATAAGGTCTATGCGTACACGAGTTCCGGGCAGCGTGATGCAAGTGCAGACTTCGATCTGCACAGAGAGAATAAGCGTCCGGGTGGTATCACGTATGCCAACGACCGACTCTATGTGGTTGATCGGACCGATGAGAAGGTCTATGTGTACACGAGTTCCGGGCAGCATGATGCAAGTGCAGACTTCTATCTGGATAGCAACAACATTATAGCGGGAGGCATCACGTATGCCAACAACCGATTCTATGTGGTTGATTGGCTTGATAAGGTCTATGTGTACACGAGTTCCGGGCAATCAGGAAGTGGTGGTGAGACGCCGCCGAGCACATCTTTCTATCTGGATAGCAACAACAGGAGAGCAGCAGGCATCACGTATGCCAACAACCGACTCTATGTGGTTGATGATAAGGTCTATGCGTACACGAGTTCTGGGCAGCATGATGCAAGTGCAGACTTCGATCTGGATAGCAACAACAGTATAGCGTATGGTATCACGTATGCCAACGACCGATTCTATGTGGTTGATGGGACCGATGATAAGGTCTATGTGTACACGAGTTCCGGGCAGCGTGATGCAAGTGCAGACTTCGATCTGCATAGCGACAATGGTCGTCCGGTAGGCATCACGTATGCCAACGACCGATTCTATGTGGTTGATTCGGGTGATGATGTCTATGCGTACACGAGTTCTGGGCAGCATGATGCAAGTGCAGCCTTCCATCTGCATAGAGACAATGGTTATCCGGAAGGTATCACGTATGCCAACGACCGATTCTATGTGGTTGATTGGTGGGATGATAAGGTCTATGTGTACACGAGTTCCGGGCAGCGTGATGCAAGTGCAGACTTCGATCTGCATAGAGATAATAATTATCGGGAAGGCATCACGTATGCCAACGACCGATTCTATGTGGTTGATCCGGATGATGAGAAGGTCTATGTGTACACCAGTTCCGGGCAATCAGGAAGTGGTGATGGCGGTGGTAGTAGCAGTCCAGACCTGATTGTAGAATCGCCTTCAGTAAGTAATAGCACCCTGACCACAGGGCAATCGTTCACACTGAGTGCGACGGTTCGCAACCAGGGCAGGGGTTCTTCTGCTTCTACGACCTTGCGCTATTACCGCTCGCCAGACGCAACGATTTCTACCAGCGATACGGAAGTAGGTACCGACACGGTAAATGGTCTTTCAGCTTCTGGCAGCAGTACTGAATCAATCAGTTTGAATGCGCCATCGAGTGCGGGCACATATTACTATGGTGCGTGTGTCGAGAGTGTCAGCGGTGAGAGTGATACCAATAACAACTGCTCAACCGGCGTACGCGTCACGGTCAGCAGTGGCAGTAGCGGCGGTGGGAGCCTTGGCCGCTGCCAGGCAGGGATGGTCGTAAGTCCCAACCAGAGCTGTACGGTCAGCGGTGGGGAGTTTAGAAATATTGGTGACGGGTGCTTCGTTTATACTCCCCTCTTCGGTAGTGACCAGATTTGCGTCAGTAGCTTCAACTTGAATGGATTCATGGGGACTCGTGTCGGCAACGATTTTCGAATTGATGTTGTTCCGTAGTGGTGAGGTTGCGAGAGTGGAATTTACCTATCTGATAAGAACGCCCCGGCACAACAATGCTGGGGCGTTTTCTTTTTCTGATGATGACTCCAGCGGTGGAGCTGTCTGTGAGCAGCAGGGCTTGAATTTACCTTGTATCTTACGAAAGGGTGATCACAAGGGATCGCCCTACGTTCTATACCTGCGTGTTATGGATTTTACATCTCACCCGTTTTTTCGCACCACTCGCGGGCGTTTTGGAATAGTTGAAGCCAGGGAGAGGCCTGAAGATCGCGTTTCCAATGGTTTGGCATATAACCCCATTGCCACTTGAGAAAGGTGCGTTCGGGGTGGGGCATCATGGCGAGGTGGCGACCATCGGGGGAGCAAAGGCCAGCAATACCGTGTGGCGAACCATTTGGGTTAAAGGGGTAGGCTTCGGTCGCGGTATTATTGTCATCGACATAGCGCACGGGGCAGAGATTTTCGCCTATGACGCGGTCGAGTACGTCTGCGCGGGGAAAAAATGCGCGGCCTTCGCCGTGCGCGACCCACACGCCGAGAGATGCGCCAGCCATGTTTTTGAACATAATTGCTGGACTGTCCTGAATTTGCACAGTGGAAAAGCGGGATTCAAAACGCGCGGATTCGTTGCGAATAAACCGGGGTTGTGCCGTATTGGCAAGGCCGGGGAACGGAACCCAGCCGAGCAGGGCCATGAGCTGGCAGCCATTGCATACGCCGAGGCTGAAGGTATCGGGGCGGTTGTAGAAGGCATCAAACTGGGCGCGAAGGCCATCGTTGAAGCGAATCACACCAGCCCAGCCTTTGGTCGAGTTGAGCACAGCAGCATAAAGGCTGTCTGGACTTGATTTATGCACATCCCTCAATTATATTATACCAAAGGATTGAAATAGTTTATGCGGGGTTTTCGTTTAATGTTCGACGGATCTCACCGATCCCATAGCAAAGGAAAAGAGAAATGATCTGTTGTAATTCTGTGTGGCGAATCTTCTTGGCCTCCCTCTATCTGGGGGTGGCTCTGCTTCTTGTCCAGTGTCAGGGCATTCCGTGGTCGTTGCTTCGGACGCCGCCCGATGCGGATGTCACTATCGTCGAGACCTTTCTCACCGAGCGCCGGGAAGCGGACGACATCGACTCTCCGGCGGTCTGGCACGGCCCCGGAGGCCGCCACTGGCTTCTCTCCACCGCCAAGTCGGCGCACCAACTGCTCGTTCACGACGCGGTCAACGGAAAGCTGATCCGCCGGGTCGGCGGTCCGGGTACCGAGGCGGGTCAGTTTCAGCGCCCCAACGGCATCGTCGTGATCGGTGACTTCGTCATCGTCGTCGAGCGCGACAATCATCGCCTGCAGGCCCTGTCGCTGCCGGACTTGGAGCCGGTCGCCCTTCTCGGAGCCGAAGTGCTACGCGCGCCGTACGGAATTGCCGCGGCCCATGGTGAAGGCGGCTGGGACGTCTGGGTCACCGACAGCTATGAACCGAAATCGTCCTCGGCGCCAGCTACGGAGATGGGAGAGCGTCTGCGCCGATTTCGTCTGCAAGTGTCGGAGACACAGCTAACTGGGGAGTACGTCGGTGCCTTTGGTGACACCACGGAGGACGGTTACCTGAGGAAGGTTGAGTCGGTCGCGATGGATCCCCTTCTCGGCAGGATGCTGGTTGCCGATGAGTCGGAAGGGGTGATCAAGGTCTATGACCTCGAGGGGCGGTTCACCGGCCAACTCGTCGGAGACGGGGTCTTCTACCGCCAACCGGAAGGCGTGGCACTGCTGGAATGCGCGGAAGGCCGCGGCTACTGGTTCGCCACCGACCAGGATTATGTGAAAAACCGCTTCCTGATTTTTGACCGGGAGAATCTCGCCATCCGGGGCACCTTCTCAGGAGCCGTCACCATCAACACCGACGGCGTCGCCCTCACTGGCCGCAGCTTCGGCCCCTTCACCCGGGGTGCCTTCTACGCCGTGCATGACGACGGCAACGTCGCCGCCTTCGACATGGCGGAGATCATCGCGGCCTTCGGCCTCGACTGCGGCCCTCGATAACGGCTATTTTCCCCCTATCTTTTCGGCCGCCCGAGGTCCATCGAATTGCAAAAGACACGCCCCAGCAGGAAAATGCGGGGCGTGTCTTTTTGTAGTGATGACGACAGAGGTAGGGCTTGAATTCCCCTCTTGTATCTTAAAATGGGCGAGGCATGCCTCGCCCCTACATCTTACGTCTCCCGTCTTACGTTTTACCCTCGCACCACTCGCGGGCGTTTTGGAATAGTTGAAGCCACGGAGAAGCCTGAAGATCGCGTTTCCAGTGGTTTGGCATATAGCCCCATTGCCACTTGAGAAAGGTGCGTTCGGGATGGGGCATCATGGCGAGGTGGCGTCCATCAGGGGAGCAAAGGCTGGCAATACCGTGTGGCGAACCATTTGGGTTAAAGGGATAGGCTTCGGTCGCGGTATTATTGTCATCGACATAGCGCACGGGGCAAAGATTTTCGTCTATGACGCGGTCAAGCACGTCTGCGCGAGGGAAAAATGCGCGGCCTTCGCCGTGCGCGACCCACACGCCGAGAGATGCCCCGGCCATGTTTCTGAACATAATCGCTGGACTGTCCTGAATTTGCACAGTGGAAAAGCGGGATTCAAAACGCGCGGATTCGTTGCGAATAAACCGGGGTTGTGCCGTATTGGCAAGGCCGGGGAACGGAACCCAGCCGAGCAGGGCCATGAGCTGGCAGCCATTGCACACGCCGAGGCTGAAGGTATCGGGGCGGTTGTAGAAGGCATCAAACTGAGTGCGAAGGCCGTCGTTGAAGCGAATCACACCAGCCCAGCCTTTGGCCGAGTCGAGTACATCGGCATAGCTGAATCCGCCCACAAATACGACTCCTCTGAATTGGTGGTCGAGCGCGATGGTGCCAGATAGGAGATCGCTGGTGGTCACATCCCAGGGTTCAAATCCCGCTGCAAAAAACGCAGAGGTCATTTCGCGGTCTCCATTGCTGCCCTCTTCTCGCACGATGGCGACTGCGGGTTTGCTACTGGCATTGAGAATGGCGGGCGGTGTGGGCATTGGGGTGAAAGGCACGGTGAATTTGGGACCTGTGCGCGCGTGTAGAAAAGCCTCTTCTTGCGCGACGCAGAATGGATTGGTTTGCCGGCGTTCGAGCTGGAAACTCGTGGCTTCCCACAGGTCGCGCAATTCGGGCATGGGAGTTTTGAGAACGCACTGATTGTTGACAGAAATTTGGATGTCGGGGCTGGATGTCGCTTTTCCAATGGTTTGGATAGGCACGGCAGCTTTTTCAAAAATTTCTCGCACGATCATCAGATTTTTTGAACGCACTTCAAAGACGAGGCCGAGCTCTTCGGAAAAGAGCGCGGGGATCGCATTGGCACGGGTTTGAAGATCGATTTCAATACCACAGTTGCCGGCAAAAGCCATTTCCAAAAGCGCGGTGAGGAGGCCACCATCGCTGCGGTCGTGTCCCGAGGCAATATAACTTTTTGCGATGCAGGATTGAAGTGCGCCGATTGCGCGTTTGAGCAGGGCGGGATCATCGACATCTGGCGACTCATTGCCGAGTTGCTCATACACATGGGCGAGAGAAGATCCGCCGAGGCGATGTTTGTCTGCGCCGAGATCGACGTAAAGTATGATACCTTCGTCGGGATATTTTAAGTCGGGCGTAACGGTCTGCGTGATATCCGGGCTGGTGACATAGCCCGATATGACAAGTGTGCCGGGTGCTTTGACGGTTTCATCGCCATCATCTCCCGGCGCGATTGCGGCCATCGATAGACTGTCCTTACCGCCATCTATGGCAATGCCCAATTCGTGTAGAATATCTGTGAGTGCGCGGGCTGCATCGTAAAGCGCCGCGCCTTCTCCGGGCAATTTGGCTGCCCACATCCAGTTGCCAGAGCATTTGATGTCTTCGATAGCACTCAGGCGTGCCCAGGCGATGTTGGTGAGCATTTCGCCCACGCACAGGCGTCCCATTGCCGCAGGATCGATGAGACCCTTGATGGGTTGTTCGCCAATGGCTGTAGCGGCACCAGTCGTGCCAAAATGGCTTTGTGCAATGACGGCGACATCCGCTGCGGTTAGCTGGATCGGTCCCACGCATTGCTGTTGTGCGACAAGCCCGGTCACGCAGCGGTCAACTTTGTTGGTGAGAAATCGCTTGGAACCAACAGAGACGAGGCGAAGCACGCGGTCGAGTGCTTTTTCAACGGTCAGGTTCTCGGGCAGAATGAGCGGTTCTGTGCAGATGGGAAAGCGGTCGAGTTTGAATGGTTTTTGTGGCATATCGCCGAGGAATTTTTCCAGGTCGAGGTCAACGGGTGTGGTATTGTCTTTGCTATCGAAGACAACCACCTGTCCATCGCCGGTCACTTCGCCGACAAAAGCATAGATGACCTTTTCTCGTTTGCAGAGGGCGTCAAAGAGATGGGCGTGTTCGGGGCGGATAAGCAGGGCATTGTTTTCCTGATATTCGGCGCCCCAGATTTCGAGCACAGATAGGGTTTCATCCCCAATGGGCACAGCGCGAATATCGATGCGAGCACCTGCTGGCTCAACGATTTCTTTGAGGACATTGCAGTTGCCACCAGCACCCTGATCGTGGATGCTGACAATGGGGTTTTGATCGCCGAGTTCAACACAGGCGCGGATCACGCGATTGAGTTTTTGTTCCATTTCTGCGTCGCCGCGCTGCACGGCATTAAAATCGAGTTCGGCTTCATTTTCACCCTGTACCATGCTCGAAGCAGCGCCCCCCCCCATGCCAATACGATAGGCCGGGCCACCGATCTTAGTGACGAGCATTTGGGGCGCGGGTTTTTCTTTATTGGTATGACGCGCGTCCATTTGACCGATTCCACCGCTAAACATAATGGGTTTGATCCATTCTCTGCGTTCTCCATTGGGCAGGCGCGCGCCATAAGATCGCGTGTAACCCTGTATGAGGGGTTCGCCGAATTTGTTGCCGTAATCTGAGGCCCCATTGCTGGCTTCAATTGCGATTTGCAAGGGCGTGGCGAGGTTATCGGGGTACTGAAATGCGGGGTTTTCCCAGGGCAGATCGTATCCGGGGATATACAAATTGCCCACGCAATACGCCGCTGTGCCCGCGACCACAAGTGCGCCGCGGCCCGTGGCTTGCACATCTCTGATGCGTCCACCGGTACCTGTTTCTGCACCGGGAAAAGGGGCAACGCCCGATGGGAAGTTGTGCGTTTCCGCTGTGAAGATGATGTCCCAGGTGCGGTCTGAGAATGCAAATGGGGATGGGCTACCGATAGTGGTGGGCACAATGGTGCGGATCGGATACCCTCGAATGGCGCTGGAATTGTCTTTGAAGGCTATGGTGCTGTTGTTGGGATTGGCTTTGAGCGGCGATTGGATCATGGCGATGAGGTGATCGGGCATCTCTTCGCTATCAATGATGAGGCGGCCTTTGAAGAACCAGTGCCTGCAGTGTTCGCTGTTGGATTGGGCAATGTCAAAGCATTCGACATTGGTGGGGTTGCGCCCGATCTGATCGAGGAATAGGTCTGTGTAATAATTGAGGTCCCATTCGTCGAATGCCAGGCCCATGGTGCGATTGATTTTTTCGAGGGCGCGGCGACCTTTTTCTATGAGGGAAATCTCGAATACGGGCTCTGGTTTTGCATCGGATTTAAAGGAGGTAAGGGAGTGAGGGTACGGGCATTCGGTCATGCGGTCGTGTACGAGGGATAAAAAGATATTCTGTTGATCCAGGCTCAGGGAGGGTTTGATGAGGTAACGTCGCGACCGTTCGATACGCGAAATTTGCGTGATCCCACAGGCGTGGCATATTGCCGTGGCATTTGTGGACCAAGCCGTAGAAAAATTCATGCGCGGCCCCACTTCGAGGATCGTGCCAGGTCCCGTAAGAAAGGACTGCTCTGCGAATTGATCTGCTTCAAAGGTTTCAGATAACAGATAGGTGAGCCGGCTTTGCTGGTCAGCGGAAAGCGGACTGTCCGTTTGTACGTTGAAACAGTATTCAGTTTCAATATCGTGAATGTGTGCAGAGACGTGTTGCTTTGACAATTGGAGCAAGGTGTGTTGCTGCGTGGGGGATGTGCGAAAAAAATGCTTCAGGCTCATGGGATCCTCAGTAAATGAAATTGTTGTCTGCCTCTTTGAGCGGGGGGAGATTTTGGTCGCGCTTGGAAAGGATTGGGTTTTTTATGGGCCAGGAAATATCTAAGTCGGGATCATCCCAGGAAATACCGCGATAGGTCTCTGGTGCGTAAATATCCGTACATTTATATGTGAAGTCCGCCACCTCACTGAGAACGCAGAAGCCGTGTGCAAAACCGGGGGGTACATACAGGAGTTCGAATCGCGCTTCGGAAAGATGAATGCCGGTCCACTGACCATAAGTGGGGGATCCCCGACGAATATCGACGGCAACATCGTATATTTCGCCTTTGATTACCTGGATGAGTTTGCCCTGTGCGCGAGGAGCTTTTTGGTAGTGCAATCCGCGTAGCACGCCGCGGGTAGAACGAGAGTGGTTATCCTGAACGAACATTTCTAAAATGCCGTTGGCTTCGAAATCGTCCTGTTTGTACGTTTCAACAAAAAAACCGCGACCATCGGAAAATCGCTTTGCGCGAACGAGGATGACGTCGGGTATGGCGAGGTGCTCAAATTCAAAGGGCATGATGAAGTGTGAAGTGTAAAGCGGTGTACAACTGGTCAAAGTCCAGACCAGTTCACGATGAACAGACCGGGCAGAGAACAAGATTCCAACTTAATTGTTACGCAAGAGTGTGCCGTCGAGGTCGGAAACATATATCATTTGTAGCGGTTAGAAATCAGCATTCAACCTGCTATCCACTATAAAATATCATCCACAAGCTGCGGGGCAAGTCCTATATAAGATTGAGGCGTTAGATTTTTCAGGTGTTTGAGGTCTGCTGGTGACAGATTGAGAGTGTTGAGAAAATTGTCGAGATCGTCCTTTGTAATCTCTGTGCCGCGGGTGAGGTCTTTCATAAGCTCGTAGGCATTTTCATATCCGTTTTTTCGCATGACGGTTTGTACGGCTTCGCCGAGGATTTCCCAGGCGTTTTCGAGATCGCTGGCAATGGCCTGTTTGCCGATGGCGACCTTACTCATGCCATTCAGGAGGGATTTCAGGGCGAGACACGCATGGCCGATAGCCGGGCCAATATTGCGACTGGCTGAGGAATCAGACAGGTCGCGCTGAAGGCGTGAGACGGGTAATTTGGTCGATAGATGTTCGAGCAGGGCTGTACTGATACCCAGATTGGCTTCGGCATTTTCAAAATCGATGGGATTGACTTTGTGGGGCATAGTCGAGGATCCGACTTCTGTAGCGACTGTTTTCTGGCGAAAATAGGATAGGGATATATAGGTCCACATGTCGCGGGCAAAGTCGAGTGCGATAGTGTTGAATCGGATGATCAGGTGAAAGACTTCGGCCATATAATCATGCGATTCAATCTGCGTGGTGAGGGGATTGAATGTGAGACCGAAACGCTGGACGAAATCGCGGGTGAGGTCATGCCAGAGCACTTCGGGATAGGCCGCGATGTGCGCGTTATAATTGCCGGTGGCGCCATTGAATTTGCCGAGGTATTCGAGCTGTGTCGCCTGTTTGATTTGCCGCTGCCAGCGATAGACAAATACTGCGAGTTCTTTGCCCATCGTGGTCGGGGTGGCGGGTTGGCCGTGTGTGCGCGCGAGTATAGAAAGGTTTTTAGTGTCTTGTGCGAGTTTTGAAGTGATTTGGATAACTTGCTGTGCCAGTGGAAGAAAGACATCTTTGATAGCGGATTTGAGCATGAGCGCGTGAGAGAGATTGTTGATGTCTTCAGAGGTGCAACAAAAATGCACGGCTTCGCATACGTCGGCGAGCGATGTTTCCGCGAGGCGTTCTCTGACATAGTATTCGACGGATTTGACATCGTGATTGGTGACTCTTTCGATTGCGACAACGCGTTGAGCCTGCTGTTCATCGAAAGTGTCTATCCACGATTTCAACATCTGATGTTCAGCGTCGGTGAATGCGCGGATGTGTGTGAGTTCGGGGTGCTCTGATTGAAAGCGCAACCATTCGATTTCGATCTGTACGCGATAGGCTATTAGTGCAAAATGCGAGAGACAGGGAGCGAGGTCTGTCAAGCGACTCGTGTAGCGATTGTCGAGGGGAGAAAGTGCGGTGAGGGTCATGGGGATTCCTTTACTGATCTTCGGGATCGCCGTATTCGAGGGGATCATCATCATCGGGAAATTCAAAAACATAGCCACAAGGGCATATCGGATGATCGGATTCGCGCGGGGTATTGCATTCGGGACAGCGTTCAACGGGTTTGTAGAAATATTTGACCGATATGACAATGATGAGGACGATGGCAAATATAGTGGTGTAGAACATGGTGTAAAAAAATAACAGGCGGGAAGAATACCCGCCTGTTTATTTGTGTGTTCAGGTCGTGCCCATATCGCCTTCGCTCGTAATGGCTTTGACTGGTTTTTGTCGCGCGTTGGTGATGAGTTGGTCTATACGGTCCTGAAGGGTTCTAATGTCTTGCTCGAAATCGTCGAGTTCTTTGACGAGGTCATCGAAATCGAGCCTGATCGCGTTCGCCTTCCTCAAACCCATTAGATTTCCTTTCTGATACGGGATGGCATCAGGGAGAGAGGGGGAGGGAGTCTGGGAAAGGGAATAGAAATATAGGACAAGGTGGGGATGTCGTCAAGGGAGATTCGCCAACAGCGCGTCGATTTGATCTCTGGTGGGGATCGCGGGCTGCGGCAACGGCCTGGTTGGCGCCTTTGCCACCTCCGGCAATAAAAAATGTGCCGCCGAGTACTGTTTCGCCCGGCGATGGCAATTTGCTGGCGCGAATAATTAGATCGGTGTTGGAACTCCCGATGACAAGGACGCGGGGCATGGAGTACCTCTTAGGTTTTTGTTTAGGCACTTAACATTCATGCGAAAATCTCTTATGCAAGTCAAGAGATCATGATTACCAAGTCGGTATTCTTGACTTGATAGGTGGGTTTGCTTATGTTGTAAAGGTCTTATATTTTTGAAGATTTTGAAATGAAGCGCGGGAAAAACGCGCCCTTTTTTGTTTAAGAAACTGGGGAACATTACAGAATCTGCATCGTTTATCAGACAGGACGATATGTTAACAGTTCTTTGGATCATGCAGATTGGCGGATTATGAGACGGTTTTTATATATCTATTGTGCGTGTCTGATCGCGTTGAGTTTGGGGTGTGCACAACAAAAATATCGGCGACTGAGTCCAGAGATTTATTACGAAGACGCGCAACAGGCACTAAAAAACAAGAAGTGCTATGACGCCGAATTATTGTTTAGAAATATGCTATCGGATTTTCCCGGGTCTCATTTGTCAGATGAGGCGCAGTTTGGGTTGGGCAAAGCTTTTCAGTGTCAAAAAGATTATGTGACAGCTATTTTTGAATACGAACGTCTGCTCAACGAATATCCCGTGAGTCCTTATGCCGCCGAAGCGCGCTTCCAGATTGGCGAGTGTTATTATCAGGATGCGCGCGATATTCACCACGATCAAGATGAGACGCACAAGGCGATTCGGGAATTTGCGCGGTTTATCGAAGACTATCCCCAAAGCGATTTCGTATCTGAGGCAGAGGAAAGAATTAACGCATTGCGCAATCAACTGGCCCGTAAGGAAGTCATGATTGCATACGATTATATTCTGTGGAAATATTATACTTCGGCCAAACTCTACGCCGAAGGCGTATTGAAGGAATACCCCGATACAGAGGCTGCTTTAGAGGCGCGCTTTATTATTGCACAGGTCAATTTGAAGACTGGGGCACTTGATGAGGCTCTCAATGAACTCACATTGCTGATGGGGCAGGATTTGCCAGAGAAGCTGAAGGCAAAAGTCATTGAAGAGATGGAAAAAACAAAAGCCAAATTGCACGTTGAAAAACCTTAGCATGGCAAGGCACATTGGCATTTTTGGCGGGACATTTGATCCCATTCACATTGGGCATTTAATTATTGGGCAGGAAATCATGCTCCAATGCGCGCTCGATCGGGTTGTGTTTATGCCGTCGGGCGAACCGCCGCTCAAACGCACTATGGCTTCGGCTGAAGATCGCGCGATGATGGTCAGCCTGGCCGTGCGCGATTATCCGGGATTTGAACTGAGTCGATTTGAGTTGTCGCGCCCCGGAAAATCCTATACGATTGATACCTTGCGTCACTTGCGCCGGAATATGGGTGAGAACACAAAGATATTCTTGATCATTGGTGCCGATAATGCTGTTGAAATGGGTGACTGGTTCGACCCCGAAGGCGTGTTGGATTTGGCTCATGTACTCGTGGCTGAACGCTCAGGTTTTGAGCGCGCGCGCGTTGATCCCGCTTTCAAATCCAAGATGCGGTTTGTTGAAACGCCTCTGCTGGATATTTCGTCAACGGCGATTAGAGAACGCGTACGGAAAAAAAGACCGATTTCTTTTTTTGTTCCCGACGCTGTTGCAGATTATATTAGAACCCACGGTTTGTATCTTTAGAAGTAGTGGGACAGAGACCCAAAATTTTTGACTGGTTTTGTTATGGACAAAGAAAAACATGAAGCCGAATGTCCCAGACTTGGGGGAATGCCCGAAGCGCGGATTCAGCGTTATTTCTGTGTGGATGATGACAAGTGTCACGCGCTGGCGCGTGTGTCAAAAGATGCCAAAGTTATTTCAAAAGATGCCAAAGAAATAGTTGTGAGAAGTGAGGTCGTCAAAGGATGGATTGTAGAATTGGAAGTGCCTGCTACCGATGGCGTAGTTCGCCTGGACCTTGTGGCAAAGCCGTGATCATAGTGCGGGGTGGGGTAGTTGGGTAATCTGACTGCTGCACGCGCAGCACAACGTAAGTAAAGTTATACTATGTCCCATTCTGATGATTTACATAAGACCAAGGTGATGATCTTTGGCTCTGAATATGTACTCAGCAGTGAGGAATCGGAGGAATATACCTCTAAAATTTCAAATTTTGTCGATGAAAAAATGCATGAAATTGCCGAGACCGAAAATATAGGTGATACCACCCAGATTGCACTGATGGCTGCATTTGATATTGCCGATCAAATTGCGCGTCAACGCACTCGGCACAGAGGAGACCACATTCGCATAGATGAAGCACTCAAGCGTTTGGAACAGCATATAGATGACACAAAGAAGTGAGAAGCGGGGATGGGGGAGCTTTTAGTCTCACTTTGTAAACCAGTACCTAAAAATTGTAAATAAAATTTTCCACCCTGCCTTGAGGGTGCCTTTTAGAGTGCCAGTAATTTTGGAAACGCCAATGCGTTTTCTATAACTTACTGGCACTTCTTGTATTTTTAATGCCCGTTTTGCTGCTTTGACCTGCATTTCTACTGTCCATCCAAAAGTTTTATCCCGCATATTTAAGTCCATGAGTGTCCCATAGCGAATCGCTCGAAAAGGTCCCAGATCTGTGTAGGATACGCCAAAGAGGATTTTGATAAGGCTGGTGGCCAGACGGTTGCCAAAACGCGCCTGAATCATCAGCGCACCGGGTTCGCTATTGCCCAAAACGCGCGAGCCAATCACGAGGTCAGCGCGATTTTCCAGGATGGGCGCTATCAAATCTGACATTTCGTTGGGGTGATCGCTGTAGTCGCCATCGAGAAAGACGACGATGTCTGGTTCCCTGGTTGCTGCTATGCCCGCAAGGCAGGCAGAACCGTATCCCCGGCGATTTTCTCGAACAATGCGTGCGCCCATTGCGGCGGCTAATTTTGCGGTTTGGTCAGTAGATCCATTATCGACAACGATGATTTCAGCAGGTAGATCACTGGGAATGTCACCAATTACTTTTTCTATGGCATCCTGCTCGTTAAAAACCGGAATAATAACTGAGATGCAGGTGTGATCGGGCATGAGGTGTGTCCTCTTCAAAAGTGGGTTATCCGTTCATATATTCGCAAAGGGGATAACCTACCGTGTTGACCGAAGAATTTTTTTTGTATTTTGATTATATTCAAGATAAGGAGATGCTCTGAATTTGTCAGATATTAAATCTTTGGGCATAGTGGAGAATCGGCTTTTTTCTTGACCTTATTTTCGCTTTATCGTAAGTTTTGATAATTCAGGAACACTTATAAGTTATTGGGATATTACATTGTCCAACAATCAATTACTGGAATCGAAATGGATGTTATAAGAGGGGCACAAGTTGAGGGGCGACGCAGTGTTGAACGCGTTGATACCGGTTTGCAAATCCGTTTGGTACATCCCGATGGGATTGGAGAAGCAATCGGGTTGCAGCGCGGCGATGTCGTAGAAACGATCAATGGACATCCCGTGCGCGATCCCATTGATTACCGTTTTCACATGGGTGAAGAAGACGTGTCGGCCTTAGTGCGGCGAGGCGAGGATCGATTTTTATTTGAGATTGAAAAAGATATTGAAGACGATCTGGGCGTGGATTTTGAAGATATGCCCATTCTCAAATGCGATAACAAGTGCGTTTTTTGCTTTTTGCATCAGATGCCCAAAGGTCTGCGTAAAACGCTGTATTACCAGGATGACGACTATCGATTGTCTTTTCTACATGGGGCTTATGTCACGCTGACGAACCTTTCTAAGGATGAATTTCAGCGCATTATTGACCAAAAATTGAGTCCAATGTACATCTCGGTTCACGCCACGGATCCCAAATTGCGAGCCGAGTTGCTCGGTCGCAGACAGGCAACACCTGTTTTGGATCGGATTGATATCTTAGCCAGGCAGGGAATTCAGATGCACGCGCAAGTGGTATTGTGCCCGGGTATCAACGATGGTCAGGCACTCAAACAGACGGTTTTTGATCTTGCGGCGCGTCATCCGCGCGTTGAATCCGTGGGGGTTGTGCCACTGGGCTTGACCAAATTTCGCAAAAATCTTCCCAGGTTGAACCGCGTGACGCACGCCGATGCAGCCATGGCAATCCGCCAGATAACAGCGTGGCAGGAAATGCTCCAAAAACGTCTGGGCACACGCTTTGTGTATTTGGGCGATGAAATGTATTTGCTGACGGGCCAATCTGTGCCGCCGCAATCTGAATACGATGGGTTTCCACTTGTCGAAAACGGAATCGGCATGGTTCGCCGTTTTGTCGATGGATTTGAGAATCGGATTGAGGAACTCCAAAATTTAGCATTGCCGCCGCAGCGTTTTGTTCTTGTAACGGGTATGTTGGGGATGCATTTTTTAGATACAATGGTCAAACGCTTGAACCAAATTTCTTGGATCGATGCTCGCGTTGTGCCAGTCGTCAATCGTTTTCTTGGCAAGGGCATAACGGTTTCTGGCTTGCTGTCGGGCAATGATATTGGTCGCGCACTTGTAGATGCCTGTGTCAGAAGCAATGAGACCGTTCTTTTACCTCCCAACTGCTTGAATCACAATGGCCTATTTTTAGATGATCTCTTGCTCAAAGATCTGGAGCAGCAGGTGGGATGTCGGGCGATTGTGGGTACTTACGATTTGGTGGAGACCATTCAAAATGCCGTTGGTGGTATGTCGGCTTCTGTGGGCGCAGGCAGTGAGATTGTGGCGCACCCGTATATTTCCTCACATCAGATGGAGAATTAGGCAATGGGCGTCGTGGCGATTGTGGGGCGGCCAAATGTCGGCAAGTCAACGCTTTTTAATCGGCTGATTGGCGAGCGCAAAGCTGTGGTAGATGCCTTTCCCGGTGTCACGCGCGATCGCAACTATGCACAGTGTACCTGGAATGGCAGAACCTTTACATTAGTCGATACGGGTGGATATGTGCCCAATTCAGACGAAATAATCACCGATCTGGTTTCCCGACAGGTCGAGCTTGTCCTTGGGGAAGCAGACCTGTTGCTCTTTGTGGTTGATGCACAGACTGGTCCTACGGATTACGACGCAATTATGGCGCGCAAGATCCGGGATTTGGGCGCACCTTATCGGCTGATTGTCAACAAAGTCGATAAAGATGAGAACGAAGCCGATGGCACGGCCTTTTACGGTCTCGCACTTGGCGATCCGCTGTGCGTTTCTGCTATTAATGGGCGGCAATCGGGTGACTTGCTGGATGACATCCTCACATGTTTGCCAGAAGAAGCAGGCGATTCACAAGAAGAATTGCCTCCTCGAATCGCGGTATTGGGCCGCCCGAACATGGGTAAATCCACCTTTGTGAATCGCTTGCTGGGGCGGGAGCGGGTAGTGGTGAGCGAAATTCCAGGAACAACACGCGATGCGATTGACCTCTCGATGGAACGCAATGGACGGCCATTTATTCTGGTTGACACAGCGGGTTTGAGACGGCGAACGCGCGTTAAAGAGCAAGTCGATTTTTACAGTTCGCTGCGTACCGTAGAAAGCCTTGAACGATGCGATGTGGCGATTGTGCTGGTTGATGCAGTGGAAGGGTGTACAGTACAGGATGTCAAAATCTCAGAACGCGCTGTCGCGCTGGGCAAAGGGCTGATCGTGGGCATCAACAAATGGGATCTGGTTGAAAAAGACGGCCACACAGCCGACAAAATAGCCCAACAAATCCGTTCGCGCTTTGTACATCTCAAAAACTATCCCATTGTTTTTCTCTCGGCACTTACGGGGCAACGCGCGTGGCGCGTTATTGATATGGCTTTGGATGTGGCACTGAAACGTCGGCATCGCATTTCAACGGGCGATTTGAACGACTTTTTGACGCATCTCAATGCAACAACGGCTCCGCCTACAAAAAATGGACGGGTCTTTCGCATGTCTTTCTGCGTTATGCCGCGCAGTGCACCGCCAACTATTCTCTTTTTTACCGGGCGCCCCAAGGATGTTCCCGTGCACTATCGTCGATTTTTAGAGCGCAGGCTCAGACAGGCGTTTGACTTTTTCGGCATACCCATCCGTATCTTATTTAAAAAGAAGTGATATCTATGCGTTCAAGGGGCATAAAAAAGCTCTATTATTCGATCCGCGAGGTATCGGAACTCACTGGTGTAGAATCTCATGTCCTGCGGTTTTGGGAAAAGGAATTTTCTCAACTGAATCCCAGGCGTGGTCGGTCGGGCAATCGCACGTACACAGAGCGAAATATCAAGGTCATTTTGGCAATTAAGGACTTGCTCTACGCCCAGAAATACACGATTCAAGGAGCGGTTGAAAGGCTGAAGATAGACCACAGTTTATGGGAAAATCAGAGTATTGAAGGCGCGATATCTAATGTTGAAAATCCACTGGTTGAATTGCGGCGGATGTTAGTTGAACTTAAGCAATTAATAGAAGGGGGATAAAGCATCGGATGCGGGGAAATAAAACTTGCGTTATACTATATAATTTTCTATATTTGGTTTCTAATTACAGAGTGGGCTTCTGCCCACTCTTTTGAGTATATGGGGTGTAATTAGAACCGCCAGCGTAAGCACAGGCCCGGCATAGCCACCAGACGCGGTAAAGCGGCAGTCTTGAGTTATCCAATGCTTATCAAAGACACCCTGACCCATCTGATTCTTCCGCTTCTCAACCTTCGGGATGTCGAGTTGGTTGAGCTGGCTGTTTCTGGCGGTCATAGACGAAAAATCGTACGCATCTTTGTCGATCGTCCCGATGGGATTACAGTTGATGAATGTGCTGCGCTCAGTCGGGATATTGCAGATATATTGGATACGCGCGATCCGGTTGATGGCACATATCTGCTCGAAGTTTCATCCCCGGGCCTGACGCGGCCCTTAAAGACAGACCGAGATTTTGAGCGGGTGGTCGGCAAATCACTTCGCCTTGTTGTAGATGGCCTCGGTGTTGTAGTTGGAACGCTCTTACAGGTCAAAGCCGATCATCTCGATGTCGAGTTACAAGGTGAACGAACTATTATTGAACGCGCAAAAATTCAGAAAGCCACTGTGCATTTTGAGTTGTAATGGTTGAGGAGGATCCTCACTTGAATTACGAAGTTCTCGAAGCGTTAAGGCAAATTGCCCAGGAAAAAAATGTCAACCGCGATCTTGTTATCGAAACCCTTGAAATGGGGTTAATCTCTGCGGCAAAAAAGCGGTTTGGAACCGGGGATAATGTGGAAGTCAACTTCGACAACAACTCTGGAGAGATCGTCGTTGAAGCAGTAAAAGAAATCGTTGCCGACGGCTCGGTTGAAGACCCGGGAATCCAAATTGGCGTGACACAAGCGCGCAAAGCAGACACAGATGCGAAGGTCGGTGGGGAATTGAGACTCCACCTCAATTTTACCGATTTTGGGCGCAATGCGATTCAAACGACAAGGCAGGTACTCGTACAGCGGGTCAGGGAAGCCGAGCGCGAGAAAATCTACGAAGATTATCAGGGACGCATCGGAGAAATTATTTCGGGAACTGTGCAACAAATCAGTCGGGGGGATATTCTCGTCAACCTGGGGCGAACAGAAGCGGTTATTCCGCTTAAAGAGCAAATCAGAAAGGAACGCTATCGACAGGGGGATCCCATTCGCGCCTACTTGCTCGATGTTTTGCGTACCGCCAAAGGTCCCCAGGTGGTGTTGAGCCGCACACATCCCGTATTTCTCGAAAGGCTTTTCCAGCTTGAGGTTCCTGAAATTTATGAAGGCGTTATAGAAATAAAAGCCGTTTCGCGCGAACCGGGTGTGCGGGCCAAAATTGCCGTTTATTCCAATGATGCGCGCATTGATCCCGTGGGTGCTTGTGTGGGCATGAAAGGCTCACGCGTACAGGCTGTGGTGCGCGAATTGAGCAGTGAACGCATAGATATTGTCCCCTGGAGTGACGACGAAGCGATCTTTTTGTCGCGTGCTTTGAACCCTGCCACAGTTCGCCGCGTGGTGATTGACCGACGCGAAAAACGCATGTCGGCTATTGTCGATGATGATCAGCTTTCTCTGGCTATTGGCAAAGAGGGGCAGAACGCCCGTTTGGCATCGCAGTTGACTGGCTGGCATGTCGATATTATGACGGAAACCCGTTATAACGAAATACAAGCCGAACGGCTGGCTACAACAGTGCCATTGGTCGAAGTAGCCGGTACGGGGCAAGTGACGCGAGATCGTCTCGAGGCCGCGGGTATTTTTTCTGCCAATGACCTCGTCCGTGTATCCTTCAATACATTGCTCAAAGTGCCAGGCATAGGCGAAACGACGGCTGAGAAATTGCGAGAGACCGCGCAGGAAATTGTCAATGCAAAAGTATCTGCTTACCGCGAAGAACAATCGCGTTTACAAGCAGAGGCAGAGGAAGCAAAATCTACTGAAGAGACATCTGAAACTGACAAGTGATCGGAGGTGAGCTTATTGGCGAAGGCAAAAGTCAAAACAGCAGCTAAGAAAAAACGAGTTTACGAGATTGCGCGCGAGTTCAATTTGTCGAGCGTCGCAATGGTTGAGCAGATTAGAAGCCTCGGTTTTGAAGTCAAAAACCACATGGCGGTCTGTACGACTGCCATGGTCGAAGCGGTGCAAGAGAAATTTGATTCAGAGCGCCAGGCAACGCGACGAAAACTCAGACGCAAGGATGATAAAAGAAAAGAACGCGAGATTCAGAAGAAAAAACCTCGCGTGAGTCGGCTCCGTTCGGTTCGGCCCGATGCAAAACCCGAGACCAGCAGCGAGAATAGGCAACGCCCGCGGCGCAGAAGACGTCGAACCGATTATCCGCCTGTTGTCGTAGAAGATGTCAGTCAGACACCGGTTCAGGTACCCGAAACAAAAGCGCCGGAAACGAAAAAAGAAAAACCCAAGGTCCAGGATGCGGCTAAGCCCAAAGAAAAACCCGTACAGGAAGAGAGAAGCCGCACGCGGTCTCCACGAAAACGTCGTCGCAGGCGCAAGCGTCCTGTCGTTGATGAGCGCGAAGTATCAGAAAATGTGCGTCGAACACTGGCGCAAATGTCCAGTGGCGCATCATCATCACGGGTGCGCCGTCGCCGTCGTCAGGATAGTGAAGAGCCAGAAGAGGAGACCACAGACGGACAAGTTCTCAAAGTCAATGAGTTCACAACTGTTGGCGAACTCTCTTCTCAAATGGATGTGCGCCCCACAGAAGTCATCACACAATGTCTCAAACTGGGCCTGGTGGTGACCATCAACCAACGCCTCGATATGGACACCATCACGCTTGTTGCCGATGAATTTGGTTTTGGCGTTGAGCAACTCGAAGAATACGGTGAAGAGGTATTGGAAGAAGCAGAGGTAGAAGCGTCTAAAGATACCCTGAAACCAAGGCCCCCGGTAGTGACAATTATGGGGCATGTGGATCACGGGAAAACATCTCTTTTGGATTATATCCGAGAGACCAATGTGATGGAAGGTGAAGCTGGCGGCATTACACAGCATATTGGCGCGTATCACGTTGAACTCAGTAACGGTCGTGAAATCTGTTTTCTCGATACGCCTGGGCACGAGGCCTTCACGGCAATGCGCGCCAGAGGTGCCAGCGTAACCGATGTCGTCGTTCTGGTCGTGGCGGCAGATGATAGTGTGATGCCACAGACGGTAGAAGCCATCGATCATGCCAAAGCGGCCAATGTGCCCCTCGTCATTGCAATTAACAAAATTGATTTGCCCACTGCCGATTCCGCCAAAATCAAACGGGAGTTGACTGAGCACAATGTCGTCGTAGAAGATTATGGCGGTAATGTTCAAGTTTGCGAAATTTCCGCCAAAACGGGACATAATGTCGATGCTTTGCTCGAGCTGTTGGCTCTTGAAACCGAAATGCTCGAACTTATGGCAAACCCCGATAAGCGCGCCAAAGGCACGATCGTGGAGTCAAAACTCGACCGTGGACGAGGAAATATCGCAACAGTGCTCGTGCAAGAAGGCAGGCTCCAAGTCGGTGATCCTTTTATTACGGGCATGTTCAGTGGGCGTGTCCGCGCAATGCTCGATGAGCGCGGTCTATCTGTGGCAACTGCTGGTCCTTCTCGTCCGGTTCAGGTTCTCGGATTGGCCGGGTTGCCCCAGGCGGGAGATACATTTCATGTGGTTGAAAATGAGCGCGAGGCCCGCGATATCAGCCAGAAACGGCAGCAACTCAGGCGCGAACAAGAATTTCATCGGATACGTCGCGTATCATTGTCCGACATTCACAATCAGATTGAAACGGGCAATATTGAAGAACTGCGCCTGATTATCAAAGGCGATGTCGATGGGTCTGTCGAGGCTCTGCAAGACGCGCTTTTGCAAATCGAGCACGAAGAAGTGCATCTATCGGTGATTCACCGCGCTGTGGGTGCCATCTCCGAATCTGACATTTTGCTCGCATCGGCCTCTGATGCCATCATCATCGGATTTAATGTGCGTCCCGATGCAAATGCAAGAGAGGTTGCAGTACGAGAACGCGTTGATATTCGTTTGTATCGCGTGATTTACGAAGTCGTCGAAGACATTCGCGCTGCGCTTTCTGGATTGCTGGCACCCAAAATTGAAGAAAATGTGCAGGGCGAAGCGCAGGTGCGCGAGCTTTTCCCTGTGCCGCGCGTCGGCACGATTGCCGGATGTCTGGTTTCTCAAGGACTCATCCACCGCACGACCAACGCGCGCGTTTTGCGCGATGGCGTTGTTATTTACGAAGGTCGCATTGGGTCCTTGCGGCGTTTTAAGGATGATGTTAGCGAAGTGCAAAACGGTTTTGAATGCGGCATTGGTATCGAAAATTTTAACGATGTCAAAGTCGGCGATGTCATTGAAACTTACGAACTTGTCGAAACTTCTCGCACAATCTAATGACCATTGGTTTTTGTCATCTCGACCTGTATTTGCCCGAATGCGCCTCGCTGAAGCAGAAACGCAGCGTGCTCAAGAGCATCACGACGCGCGCGCGCAACAAATTCAATGTCTCTGTTTCTGAACTGGGCGACAATGATCGCTGGCAAAGGGCGCAATTGGGTGTCGCAACAGTCGCCAACAACTCTCGGTATGCCAATCAGGTGTTATCAAAGGTGGTTGATTTAATCGAGCGCGAAGATCGCCTTATTGTGGTTGACTATTCGCTGGAGTTGCTCTGACATGCCATCTTATCGACAGGAAAGTGTGGGAAAAGCCGTTCAGGTTGCCCTGAGTGAAATTTTGCACATGGAAACCCGTGACCCCGGTCTTGCCGAAGTCACCATTACGGCTGTCAAGATGTCTCGTGACCTGCGCACGGCCAGGGTTTACGTCAGTGTGATGAGTGACTCTGGGGCGCAAACACAGGTACTCGAACGCCTGATGGGGGCGATGTCTTTTTTGCGCCGTGCGCTCGCTCAGCGCGTTCAATTGCGACATGTGCCCGAGTTGGTTTTTGTCTGGGATGATTCCATCACTCATGGGTCGCATATCGAGCAGTTGCTCAATAGTCTCAACACATAGGTGGTGCCAATAAACGGCTTTCTGGGCATAGACAAACCCGCTGGCTGGACTTCTCAAGATGTCGTCAGTTGGGTGCGTAAGCACTTTGGGATAAAAAAAGCAGGGCACACAGGCACCCTTGATCCCATGGCAACGGGCGTTTTGCTACTCTGTCTGGGGGCCTATACGCGCCTGAGTTCCTATATTACGGACAGCGATAAACAATATCGCGCGGTTGTGCGTTTGGGAATGACGACCGATTCTCTCGATGCCGATGGTGCGATTACCAGCAGATCGAGGGATATTCCAACCGATTATGCACAAGTCGAGGCCGCCGTTGCCGAATTCAGGGGGCGAATTGCACAAGTTCCGCCTATGTATTCGGCTATACGCATAGGGGGGCGCAGGCTTTATGAACTCGCCCGAAAAGGTGTTGAGGTAGAACGCCCCGCGCGTAATGTACGCATACATAAGCTCGATATTGCGGTTTATGCACCACCGCTCTTGCACCTCGACGTACATTGTTCTAAGGGCACTTATATTCGGTCGCTTGCAGACGACATCGGTAAACGGCTCGGATGTGGTGCCCACCTATCAACGCTTCGCAGAACCGCGGTTGGGTGTGTTGAATTGGGACAATGTGTTGCGGTTTATGAACTCGAGCGTGCAGAATGTATTTCTGATATGTTGCTCAATCCCCACGCTGTTTTATCCCATCTGTCTTCGGTTTGTTTGACAGAGGCGCAGCAAGGGCGTTTTTCAAATGGCAATCCCGTGACCGATATTTTATTAGATGTCCAGGATATTGTAACGGTGCAAAATTCTCGGGGTATTTTGCTCGGTCTCGGTCATATCGTCGAGGGCGTCTTGAAGCCTATTCGCGTGATCCAGAATTGATAATGCGCACCATAACGCTTGAAGAACCGATCGCGCTTGCCCATCCGGTGGTCACTGTTGGAACATTTGACGGTATTCACATCGGGCATGTCTCTGTTATTAAAGCCATGACCGATATGGCACGGGCGTGTAGGGGCACGTCTATCGTCGTCACTTTTGATCCACACCCCCGCCAGTTTATCGACGGTGACAATGCCCCCGGGGTGTTGACATCGCTTGAGGAGAAAAAGCATTGTCTCGCTTCTTTGGGGGTGGATATTCTGGCTGTTGTTGGATTCGATGATGCACTCCGGCAGATGTCTCCCGAGGCATTTGTCAAATGCTTCCTGGTTGATAAACTCAGTGCCAGGTCTGTGATTATAGGTTACGATCACGGTTTTGGAAGGGGGCGTCAGGGTGGGTTTGAGACGATGAAGAGGTTGGGAAAACAGTTTGGGTTCTCTGTTTTTTCTCCACCTGCTGTGTGTATTGCCGAAAGACCTGTGAGCAGTACTCGTATTCGCAATGCACTCTTAGAAGGAGACCTGGATGTGGTTGTTCAGCTTATGGGACACCCTTACCCCTTGTGGGGGCGTGTGGTAGAGGGAGAAAGGCGGGGTAGAGCACTTGGTTTTCCCACGGCCAATCTCCTGTTTGAAACGCAGGGAAAACTCTTGCCATCGCCTGGTGTTTATGCTGGTGTTGCAAGGCTGGATCAGCCCTATATTGCCGTTGTCAATTACGGCAAACGCCCGACATTCGGGGGGCAGTCAGCGCTTTGTGAAGTACATTTGCTCAATTTTTCACAAAATCTCTATGGAAAAATTTTACCCCTTGAGATTTGGTATCGCATTCGTGGCGAGCGTGAATTTGGCAGCAAAGAAGCGTTAATCGAACAGATTCAAGCAGATATACAGACCGCGGAAGATATGCTTTCGCGGCATCATACCTATGGAGGTAAATTTTGGCATTAACAAAGGAGAAGAAGGCCGAGTTAATTGCACAATACGGGCGCAAAGAAGGCGATACGGGATCGCCACAAGTCCAGGTTGCTCAACTTACAGAGCGTATTGTACAATTGATCGAACACTTTCAAACCCATAAGAAAGATCATCACTCGCGTCGCGGGTTGCTCAAACTGGTTGGGCGTCGTCGCCGGCTGTTGCGATATTTGCGGCGCGTAGATTTAGAAGGTTATCGTGGCTTGATTGCGGCACTGGGTATTCGCGGTTGAGTTTTTTATATATTCCAGCAGTCGGTCGTATCTCTGGCCTTTTTGTCGGAGCGCTGGGATAGATGTGTTTTAAGGCAAATAGAGGAGAAAGAATGATAGCAAAAGTAGAGCTTGAATATGCTGGTCGTCCGTTGTCCATTGAAACGGGTCGGGTGGCCAAACAGTCACATGGGGCGGTGTGGATGCAGTACGGTGAAACCATTGTGCTGGTGGCTGCCGTTTCCGATAACAGACCTTCGGATTTTGATTTTTTTCCGCTTCAAGTCGATTATCGCGAAAAAATGTATGCAGGTGGACGCATTCCGGGCAGTTTTTTTAAGCGAGAAGGCGCACCTTCAACAACAGAAAAATTGCATGCGCGTTTGATTGATCATCAAATCAGGCCCCTGTTTCCCAGTGCTTATCAATTTGAAATACAGGTTTATGTCACTGTGTTGTCTTTTGATGGTGAAAACGATCCTGCGGTGCTCTCAATGACGGGTGCTTCGGCTGCACTGTGCATTTCTGATATTCCGTTTGACGGCCCCATCGGAGCTGTGTGCATTGGACGGGTTGGTGGAGAATATAAGATCAATCCCACACTTTCCGAACTCGAAGAAAGCGATATCCACCTGATGGTGTCGGGCAATCGCGAGTCGATCATTTCAGTTGAAGGCGATTTTCACGAAGTACCCGATGACGATGTTGTCGAAGCACTGCGCGTCGCCCAGGAAGGGATTGTGCAACTGATTGAATTACAAGATGATCTGATTGCCAATGTTGGGAAAGCCAAGCGGTCTTACGAGGAACCCGAAGAAAACGAAGCCCTTGTTACTGCCGTTGCCGAACGCGCTTCAGAACAGATTCACGCAGCCAATCGCATGCCGGATAAGATGGCGCGTGCAGAGACGTTGTCCGCGATTCGCACCGAGGTGCGAGAAGCACTCGCAGAACACTTTGCAGATGACGAAATTGGCAGTGAAATTGATCAATTGATCAAAAAGGATATGCGCGCGATGATCCTCGCGGAAAATCAGCGTATTGATGGACGCGACCTCAACCAGGTTCGACCCATTGACATCGATCTGAGTATATTGCCTCGCGCACACGGGTCTGCTATTTTCACGCGCGGGCAGACGCAGGCTTTGTGCGTTGCGACGCTGGGCAGCAAGATGGACACCCGGATGGTAGACGATCTCGAAGGTAAATCGTTCAAGAGCTTTATGCTCGATTACAACTTTCCCAACTACAGTGTGGGTGAAACAGGGCGGATCGCAGCGCCCGGCCGTCGTGAAATCGGTCACGGTGTTTTGGCCGAAAAGGCACTCGAGCCTGTTGTACCGAGTGAAGACCATTTTCCATATACGATTCGGCTGGTTTCTGAAATTTTAGAATCCAACAGTTCGTCTTCAATGGCCACGGTGTGTGGCAGTTCTCTCGCTTTGATGGATGCGGGCGTGCCCATTAAAAGCCATGTCGCTGGAGCTGGCGTGGGGCTGGTTATGGAAGGGGAGCAGTGGGCGGTGCTCACTGATATTTTGGGCGAAGAAGACCATTTGGGCGATATGGACCTCAAAATTGCGGGAACGCGGGCGGGTCTGACCGCGATTCAGATGGATATCAAGATCGGTGGCATAAGTTTTGAAATTCTCAATGTGGCTTTTGTCCGTGCCCGAGATGCATTAAACCACATTCTCGACCTTATGGAAGAAGCTGTTTCCGCGCCGAGAACGAGCTTATCGGAATACGCACCGCGAATTTTGTCCATCCGCATTGATCCATCAAAAATTGGCGCAGTTATCGGACCGGGCGGGAAAACCATTCGCAGCATTGAAGAGACAGGCGCAACGGTTTCGGTTGAGGACGATGGCCTGGTTACTGTCACCTCTTTAGACGCTCAAGCCGGTGAAACCGCAATGGGCATGGTTGAGGCGCTCGTAGAAGAGGCAGAAGTTGGGCGAACCTATGAAGGCACGGTGCGCAGGATCACTGACTTTGGCGCATTTGTCGAGATTTTGCCTGGCAAGGACGGGCTTTGCCATATTTCCGAGCTTGAACATCACCGGGTGCGTAAGGTGAACGATGTGCTCAGTGAAGGCGAAAAAGTTCAGGTCAAAGTGATCGCTATCGACGATCAGGGCAAAATTCGACTGAGTCGCAAAGTACTTATTGACAAACCCGATGGTGGTTCAAATCAGCAGGGTAGGCAACGCCCCCCCCAAAGATCGTGAGATTTGCATACACACGAAAAAAACAAGACGATCGGTGGGCAAGCAGGTAATACCCGGTCGTCTTTCGTGTTTTTACTCTCAGGGAACGATATATGCCAGATATCATCAGGATAAACGACGTAAGTGCATGGGAAGGCAAGGAAATTGTGATCGAGGGATGGCTGTACAACAAACGATCAAGTGGCAAACTGCACTTTCTTCAGGTCAGAGATGGCTCTGGTACGATTCAGTGCGTGGTCTTTCAGGGCGATGTATCACCGGATGTCTTTGAAAGGACGTCAGACCTGGGGCAAGAATCATCTCTTCGCGTGATGGGCACGGTTCGAGCCGATGCGCGTTCGTCCATCGGGTTTGAAATTGGCGTCAGCTATATCGAAATTGTACATTGTGCAGAGGATTATCCGATTACGCCTAAAGAACACGGCACGGCATTTCTGATGGATCATCGCCATTTGTGGCTGCGCTCATCGCGCCAGCACGCCATTTTAAGCGTGCGTGCCGAAATCGTCAAAGCCTGCCGAGATTATTACGACAACAATGGCTTCATACTCGTTGATGCGCCAATATTTACACCGTCGTCCTGCGAAGGCACCAGCACGCTTTTTGAAACCGATTATTTCGATGAGACGGCCTACCTGACGCAGAGCGGCCAGCTATATATGGAAGCAGCGGCTATGGCATTTGGCAAGGTGTACTGTTTTGGCCCGACTTTTCGAGCTGAGAAATCCAAGACGCGGCGCCATTTGACCGAGTTTTGGATGATTGAGCCAGAGGTGGCCTATATGGACCTATCGGGTAATATGGACCTGGCCGAAGACTTTATCTGTTGTGTTGTTCAGCGCGTGCTAAAAACATGTCGTTCAGAGCTTGTAGCCTTGCAACGCGACCTTGCGCCCTTAGAACGGGTGCAAAAACCATTTCCCCGGATGTCTTATTCGGATGCACATGAATTGCTCAAAGATGCGGGTTGCGATCATACATGGGGGGAAGATTTTGGTGCTGAGGATGAAACCGTGTTGGCCAATGCACACGATCGTCCCGTGATTGTGCATCGGTATCCAGCAGCTTGCAAAGCTTTTTATATGAAGGGGGATCCGGAAGATTCCCTACTGGCATTGTGTATGGATGTGCTGGCTCCCGAAGGATATGGCGAAATCGTCGGTGGGGGACAGCGCGAAGACGATCTGGAGGTCTTGCGGCAGAAGCTCGCCGAACACGGTCTTGACGAGGCGCCGTTCCAGTGGTACCTGGACCTCAGGCACTATGGATCGGTGCCACATTCCGGTTTTGGATTGGGTATTGAGCGTACAGTCGCGTGGATATGCGGATTGTCCCATGTCCGCGAGACTATTCCATTTCCTCGACTTTTGCAAAGATTATATCCTTAGGAGTTGTATTTCAATGGCCTACGAGTTTGCAGAATTTGAAAAACGGTGGCGGCAACGCTGGGAAGATACCGGATTGTACCGCAGCCAGATTGATCCCAAATGCCCCAAGCATTATGCTTTGACTATGCTGCCCTACACTTCGGGAGATCTCCACATTGGTCACTGGTATGCGATTGTTCCCTCCGATGTTCGGGCGCGATATATGCGGATGAAGGGGTATAATGTGTTGTTTCCAATTGGTTTTGACGCTTTTGGATTGCCTGCTGAGAACGCTGCAATCCAACGGGGGATTCATCCAACCAAATGGACGCTGGACAATGTACATCACATGCGTGAGCAACTAAAAACAATGGGGGCAATGTTTGACTGGACGCGCGAAGCGATTACCTGTTTGCCTGAATACTATAGATGGACGCAGTGGTTATTCCTCAAGTTTTACGCCAATGGTCTGGCTTATCGAGAGAAAGCACCCGTTGATTGGTGTCCACAGTGCAATACCACCCTTGCCAGAGAGCAGGTTTGGGGAGAGGACAGGCACTGCGAGCGGTGTGATACGCCCGTGATTAAAAAGGATCTGGACCAATGGCTGTTTCGAATTACCCGATATGCTGAGGAGTTACTTGATTTTTCAGAAATTGCATGGCCCGACCGCGTGCAGGCCATGCAGGAGAATTGGATTGGACGAAGTGAAGGCATTGAATTTGAAATGCGCGTCAAAAATTCAGAGTCATCATTTCGCGTGTTCACAACGCGCCCAGATACCATTTTTGGCATGTCATTTGCGGTTTTAGCACCCGAACATCCATTGGTTGATGAGATAACCGCGCCCAACCAACGGGAAGCTGTTAAAGCATATTGTGCAAAAGCCGACCGCCAGTCTGAGATCGAGCGGCTTTCCATGGATAAAGAACGAGATGGGGTTTTCACCGGTGCTTATGCAATTAACCCTATGAACAATGCAGATGTGCCTATTTACATCGCCGACTATGTATTGCTTCAATATGGTACAGGGGCCATTATGGCTGTGCCTGCACACGATGAACGCGATTTTGGTTTTGCAAAAAAGTATGGGTTGTCCATTCCCGTTGTGATTGCCCCAGATGATTGGGATGGCGAAGCCCTTGTCCATCCGCATACTGGCGCAGGACGCATGGTAAACTCGGGGCACTTCGATGGTTTATCTTCACAAGATGGACAAAATGCAGTGGCTGATGATCTGGAGTCACGAGGTGTTGGCGAGCGAAAAGTCAATTATCGCCTTCACGATTGGCTGATTTCTCGCCAGCGTTATTGGGGGTGTCCCATACCGATTATTTACTGTGATACATGCGGAACTGTCCCCGTGCCAGCGCGTGATTTACCCGTAATGCTGCCCGATGATGCAGAGTTTTTGCCGACGGGTGAATCTCCCCTCAAATATCACGAAGGATTTCTAAACACGACCTGTCCAAAATGTGGCTTGCCAGCCCAGCGAGAGACTGATACAATGGATACGTTTATGTGTTCTTCCTGGTATCAATATCGATATTTAAGCCCACATTACGATGCGGGGCCTTTTGAACCTCACGAAGGTGATTATTGGTTGCCTGTCGATCAATATACAGGAGGTATAGAACACGCGACTATGCATCTGCTCTACACGCGATTCTTCACCAAAGCCATGCGCGATATGGACCTGGTCAGTGATGATGAACCGATGGCACGTTTGTTTAATCAGGGCGTTATTCTGGGTGAAGATCAAGAAAGAATGAGCAAGTCGCGGGGCAATGTTGTCAATCCCGACGATTTGATTGTGCAGCATGGAACAGATTGTATTCGAGCTTATGTGATGTTTCTGGGGCGGTGGGAACAGGGCGGCCCGTGGAATTCGTCGAGTCTGGAAGGTATTCCGAGATTTTTGAACCGCGTGTGGCGTATAGTTGTTGAAAATGGTGCTCCAGCAAAGGGCGACGCCACACAAGAAGCCCAGGATGATCTGCGGCGCTTAACCCATCAGACTATCCGCAAGGTGTCTGAAGATTTTGAGACCTTTGGATTTAATACAGCATTGGCCGCGCTCATGACGTTTAGCAATGGTTTGTTGGCGGCCCAAAATACGCCTGTTGTGCATACAGATGCCTGGGGAGAAGCCATTGAGACGCTTGTCTTGCTCCTGTCACCTGTAACGCCACATCTTTCTGAAGAACTGTGGTCTCGAATTGGGGGAGATTACAGCGTTCATCAACGAGATTGGCCCGAATGGGACGAAACGCTTGCTCGACCAGCAACGATTGAGATGCCTATTCAGGTCAATGGCAAAGTTCGTGCGCGAATGGAAGTTGAGGTCGATGCCGGGGAGGCGGAGATAGAAAGCCTGGCGCTGGAACAGCCGAATGTGAAAGCGCATATACAGGATCACACGCCCAAAAAAATAATCGTCATTCCCAATCGGCTGGTCAATATTGTGGTCTAACTGACGTTACGCAATAAGGATAAAAAAGAGACAGATTTTCACCTGTCTCTTTTTTCTTTAACCTTTATTTTAGAGAGAGTTACCGCTTAAAAAATGGTCTGGGAACAACCCGCGCTTTGAGGGCGCGATTTCGGATTGCAATGGCGAGTTCTGTTCCAATTTCTGAATAGTTGGGGGGGACATAACCCATTGCGACATTTTTTTTAAGATAGGGCGCGGCTGTGCCACTTGTGACTTCGCCAATAGCATTCCCCGAGCTATCCAGGATTTCGTAACCGTGGCGGGGGATACCGCGGTCGATCATTTCGACCATCACAAGAGTTTTGGTCAGGCCATTCACACGTTGTTTCTCAAGTGCTTCGGCACCAGAGAACCCGCCCGTCTGTGACACGAATATATCCAGTCCGGCTTCTAATGGTGTTGTTGCCTCGTCGAGTTCCTGCCCGTAGAGGGGGAGAGAGGCTTCGATGCGGAGTGTATCCCGCGCGCCCAATCCTGCAGGTACTACGTCGGGCGATGCGATGAGGGCATTCCATATTACCTCCGCGTCTTCTGCTTGTGTAAATATCTCAAAACCATTCATACCCTCACCTGTATATCCCGTGCGGGCAATGCGAACGGGTATTCCCGCGAGTTCTGCTTTGCGAATGCGGAAAAAACCGATTTCAGAGAGGTCCCGGTTTGCGATAGGGGAGAGTGCAGCCTCTGCTTTTGGTCCTTGAAGCGCGAGAAGGGCAAATTCTTCACTGCGATTGGTTACCTGAACATTATCAAATGATTTTGCGACCGATTGGACATGCTTCCAGTCTTTATCGATATTTGCGGCATTTACGACGATCAGATAGGTTGTCTCACCAAGGCGGTAAACAATGATGTCGTCAATCGCGCCACCATTTTTGTTGAGAAATAGAGAATACTGTCCGCGCCCAACACCAATGCGGTCTATGTCATTCGCAGTTAGAAATTGGGTTAGATCCCTGGCCCCTCTGTCTTTAAGTTCAAATTGGCCCATGTGCGAGACATCAAAAAGCCCGGCTTGTGATCGCACCGCTCGATGTTCCGCGACTATGCCCGCGTATTGAACCGGCATTTCCCAGCCGCCAAATGGAACCATTCGGGCGTTGATTTTGCGGTGCATTTCATTTAGTGGGGTTTTTTTTAAGTTTTCCAACTATTTTCTCCTCTCTTTTTGTTCTCTATTTCTCGTTTTTTTGGGAAATATTCAGCTCCTGTTGTTTTTTAGGGGCGTTTATTTTTTATCAGTGTAAAATGCGTCTCTCTTCCAAAAATAACAAAAATTCATTATCTGCGCGTTTTTTTTCTCTTTTTTACCACTTGACAATATGGAAAAAAAGTGCTAATATAACGGAAATTTATTGTAAATATAGTGGAATTTCAAGAAAGGAATAGAAAATGGAAAATTATGGAATTCTCGAAGCCGCTAAAATTCTTCAAGTGACTGATAAAACAATAAGAAACTATATTAATAGAGGTTTTTTAAAGCCTGAAAAATGGAATGGAACATGGCGAATATCTAGAAAAGAAATTGAGGAATTATTTTGGAAAAAATTTGGAAAAAATTTGGGAGAAAATCATATTGATGTGAGCTATAATCCCGATCAAATTCTCGTTGAAAAATCCGAATTTGAAGTCCAACAACAGAAACTGGGAAAATTGGCGATGATCGAAATAGCCGAAAGAGAACTGAGAACGGAAATTCGCAACCTGAACGAACGGAATGCACAATTAGAGGCATCATCTGCGTCTGGATGGACGGAAGCGCGGGCGTTAAAAGAAGAACTTGAAAGAACACGAGAAGAACTGCATGAGACAAAAAAAAGGGGAAATCAAGCGCAAGAAGACGCAAATTGGCTGCGCAGACAACAAAAAGAAGTGGAAATAAGCGCTCAGAGAAGCGTAAAAACGATTCAGAAAATGCGTGAAGAGAATCAACGGCTGTCAGATCTGTTATATGAACAGGCTCTTGGACTTGCACACACGGGCGCAGAGGAAATGGCGGAGCCATAACCACAACGCCAGTAAATGGACCACAAAATAGTGGAAATTATTATTCTCAGATGCGGATTGAGATTCGAGTGGTTAGAAGCGGCTTCAGGCAGGATTTGGACTGATTATTGCACTGAGTTTACATAATGTATCTTATACCGTATTTTTTGCTGAAATTTTTTAGCGATCCATAATATCTGTAAGTCAGGTCAATTTTGGTCTATCTTTGAACTTCGGGACTTTTTTAAAAAAACACAAAATCCCTGAGAAGCGTTTTTCTACTTCTCAGGGATTTGTTTGAAAAAATGGTATTGCGCCAAATTCAACTCGGGATTTGCGCTAATCTATCTCAACTCCCATCATGTTCAATTGTCCGCGTGCAAATCTGGCGACAGATGACTCATCGTATTCTTTGGCGATCTTTTGATACGCATCACTTGCTTGCTGAGGCATTTTTCCAAGTTCGTAACATCTGCCAGCTTCCTTCAGGGCTATCGGCGCAAATGGCGATTTGGGTTGCGCTTCGGCGAAGGCCGCGAACTGTTGACCCGCTTCGGCGAATTTTCCTTCGCTTTCAAGACAGGATGCCAACCCCGCCCAGGCACCATAGCCCAATGGCCCTTCTGCTGGATAGTCATTCATATATTGTTGAAAATATGTGCGTGCCTCTGCGATGCGGCCTTCTTCATAGTGCAAATTGGCCAGAGCCATCAATGCTTCGCCCGCTTCGGCTTCGCCCGCATAGGTTTCTATTACGTCCTGTGATGAGGTAATCGCTTCTTCTGCGCGCCCTTCATAAAGTGCGATATAAACGTCGCCGAGAGCTGCACGAGCCGCCTCTGCGCGTTGTGTTTGTCCGCGATAGAAAAATAAGACAACCAGCGCAGCGACAATGGCAATGCCAAATCCCGTGAGGATCCTGATATAATTTGCTTCAATCTGATTCCACACCTTGAGAAACCAGACCAGTATGTCTTCTTGTTGCGGTGTTGTTTGATTCATAAATGTTCTCCTCCCCTACCCTATTATGAGATTTTAACATGCTAAGGTATTCAAAGTATATAAATCGCGCAGTTTGGGCAAGATAAACCCAAAAACATTCACAGAGAGCGGTTTTTCTGTGGTTGCTTTTACAGCAGCTTTTCGCGCTCTATCATTCGTCTCAGAGCCAGAAAAATGAACAATATACCCAGAATGGCAATGCCCGCGCGGTTTAACACCACGCGATTTATCCACAAGCTGGTATCTAAATCTGAAGGCGCGTCAAATGGTTTGAGAAAAAGGTAATACGATGTATCCTCAAACGTCTCGGTCGAAAGCAAAACCGCAATCAAAAGCCCAACAGCGAGCATGCCGGCCGCATTGCCACTGCGACACAATACCGAAAATAGAAATGTGGCCCCCACCATAAAAAAGGCAGGGATACAGGCATTCAATCCGCCCAGGAGATAGGGAAACTCTGCAAAAAAATAGTAGGAAATCGTGCTCATCACCATCAGCGTGGCAAATAGCGCAGCACAGATCGACACAATTCTCACGGACCATGTCGCGTAGTGGCTGATAGCCGTACTGAACAAAATTTCAAGCGTATCCTTATCTCTCTCCCCGGACACCAGATCCATCGTTAGATAGATCGCAAGCACCGTGCCTGGCACTTCGACCAATACATGGAGGGCTTGCTCGACTGAAAACCCCTCACCGGGACGCCAGATTGCGATCGCGTACAAAATTGCGTAATACGCCACAATTCCGCCGAACATAAAAATCATTTTGCGGTGAAAAACGATTCTCATGCTCAGGCTGTGCAATTTCCCGACAAAGAAAAACAACTCACGCCATGTTAGCCTGTTTGTATTCATCGCCATGTCGCAAAAGATAGAGGTATGCATCTTCGAGGGTGGGATCAACTACACGCGCTTCTGGGATGGGATCGGTTGCGAGAAATCGCACCCGAATCCCATCGGGCACGCGCACATGTGTAATCATATCCAGGTCGCGTTCCAACGCTTCAAAACGCGGATCTGGTAGCAGGGCTTCCCACACCTTATCGCGCGCCAAATCGCGCATTTCAAGTGGGGTTCCCGTATAGAGCACCTTGCCGTGATTCAGCACGGCCAATCGGTTGCAACTGCCCGCAATATCTTCGACAATATGCGTGGAAAAAATAATGATTTTTTCCTGGCTAAATCGCGCCAGTAAATTTCTAAACCGGATCCGCTCGAGTGGATCCAATCCCGCTGTTGGCTCATCCACCACAATAATCTGTGGTAAGTGCAACAGGGTTTGTGCAATGCCCACGCGTTGTTTCATACCGCCAGAGAACGAACCAATCGGGTCGTCGCGCCTGTCCCACAGATTGACCTGCTCCAGACATTCCTGAACGCGCTTGCGCCGTGCTACCCCGTCCTTAAATCCCTCCAAAAGCGCGCGGTATTCCAGATAATTATACGCAGACATGTGCAAATACAGGCCAAAGTGCTGCGGCAAATATCCAATCACCCCCTGCATATTCCGATGGGTGAGCGGCGTTTTGCCATTGGCGAGCACTGATCCGTAATTTGACGACAAAACCCGACACACAATCCGCATCAGCGTGGTTTTGCCCGCGCCATTGGGGCCTAAAAGCCCAAACATCCCGCGCGGAATATCGAGACTCACGCCGCCGAGGGCCTGGAATTGCGGGCGGGGAACACCAATGATGGGAACGGCTGCAGCACCGCGATACACAATACCTTTAACAGGTCCTAACCGCCCCGGTATATGTTCGGGATCAACGCGGCCTCGTGCAACGCGATCTGCCAAAAATCCGATAATGCGATAGAGCAAGTAAATTGCACAAGTGGCTATGGTCAAAGACAGAAGTTCCAAACGCCAATGAACAAAGGCCACAAAGACCAGCGGCAAAATCAATCGGGCGATTTGCAATATCCATCGGTTCTCAATCTGGAAACCGCGCAAAGCAGCCGTGCATAGCACGAGATGATGCACGAGGCCCCACAGGGCGAGCCCTGTTAAAAAGATCCATGTTCCCTGTTCAAAATAGGTTTCCAAATAAAGTAGCAGAGCCAGAAGAGGCAACTTCCACCACAAACTGTCCTGAATCGCCTTTTTATCTACCATTACCTGTCCGCGCTCTGAAAGGCGCTGATTGCGCCGCTTAAAACGATCCCATTCTCGCTTAAACTGCCCCGGCGCGCCGTAAATTTTTGTCAGATTGCGAATTTCGAGATGATCGACCCTGCCGATCTCAACGCGAGAAGCCATACGCGAGCGATAAATGCGCTGCACAATCCAGACCGCGCCCATACACACCATCCACGCCGGCAATGCCAGAAGACAGGTCCAGAACAAACTCTGGTAATAATCGTCAACCCAATACGTCAATCCCGCTGCCGCTGCCGTCCCCAATACAATCCCGAACCAGCCAATATCCGCCAGCCAGGCTTTGGTCTGGTCAATTCCCATGTACACCACGGGGATAAATACGAGAGTAGAAACCATTGAAACTGCCAGCCCTCCCAGTAGTGTAATCGCAAAGGGCGGCCAAATTTCGTAATCGCCGCCAAACTTGAGTGCCAGAGGCAACACGCCCAAAATGGTGGTCGCCGAAGTCATTAAAATGGGACGCACGCGCGACCGGCTCGCCGCAAGCACTGCGCGTTCTCGCCTGAACCCGCGGCGGCGGCGAAGGGTTTCAATCGCGTCAATCAGCACGATCCCGTTGTTGACGGCAATACCGCCCAAAATAATAAATCCCAACAGTGCCATTGGCCCTTCTTGTTGGGTCAATCCCGTACCCGATAAGACCAGTGCCCAGCACGATCCAATAATTGCTGTGGGCAACGTACACAGAATAATCAAAGGCGCGGAAAGCGATTCAAACAAAGAGGCCAAAATCATAAAAATGAGCAACGCGGCAATGCCGATCATCCAGTAATAAATCGTCTCTTCCTCTGCCTCGATCATTTCGATGCTATACCCTTCGGGCAGCACCATTTCGGAGACTACGTCTTGCACATAAGCGCGGGAGGCTTCCAGCAGAGGTTGAGATTGCAAAATTTCGTCGCCGAAATTATAGGACACAATCACGCGCCGCGATTGATCGGTGCGCAAAATCATGCTTCTGCCCTGATCTCGGCGCACATGCGAAACTTCCACAAGGGGAATGTACGTCCCCCCCGCACCCAGAATCGGCGTCTGTCTCAACCCCGCAATGCCTTCCCCCTCTTCTTCGGGATCTTCAACATTGCGAATATCAATCGGGATTTCAGTGCCTTCGGGTGTGAGAAATGCAATATTGGACCGCGCTCCGCGCGGATTGGCGTCGGATACGGCATTGAGCACCTGACGAACCTGCAATCGCCGATCAAACATCACTTCTTCATCGGGCAAAACATGCACTTCAGACGCGCCGCGTTCTGCATCGGCTCGCACGCTATTGGGATCGATTTCCTCCAATTCTTCGAGGCGATAGACCAGATCGTCGGCCAGCATTTGAAGCACTGTAAAATCGTAGCCGCGAATCACAGCCATTTCCGAAGGTGTCCCCCCTTCCAGATTGAATCCGCCAGAGGCCTGACCGGCGCCCCGAATCCCCCTCCCCCCACCTCCGCGTCCACCACCACCTCCCCTACCCGTGCGCGCGATGGCCTCATAGCTCACAATCGCGTCTTGGACATCGGCGAATGACTCCTCGAGATTCTCTTTGATGAGATCGACAGAAATCTGATCGGGGCGTTCGGATAAGGGCAAAAGCTCTACATTTATACTCGCCTGGATTTCGCTAATACTGGTCGTAAAGCGATCCACACCTTTGAGTCCTCGCACAGCACTTTCAATTTCGCCAACAACAGCATCGAGGGCTTCAATGGTCGTGCCTTCGGGCATGCTGATATAGACGGTGAAACGGCTTTCTTCTCGGCGAATATCTTGTTGCAGCATAAAGAAAAAAGAAATAATCAACGTGACGACAAGCGCGCCGACAATACCCAGCGACACGCTGATTCTGTGGCGCAAGCCCGCTTTGAGACACACTGTGTACATCTCAATCAACGTGCCTGTTTCTGTTGGCGGCCTGGATGCGAGGGAGAGGGTTTTTGATGCGAGGGCAGGCACGAGTGTAAGAGCAACGAGAAGAGAGGCAAGCAGCGGAAATGTCATAGACAGCGCGAGTTCTCGCAGGATATCCTGAAAGTCGCTTTGAATAAAAACTACGGGTAAAAAAACCGTAATCGTAGTCGCTGTTGCCGCAACAACGGCGCGTGCGACCTCATCGGTTCCGGCTTTTGCGGCTTCTTTGGGGGATTTGCCCTGTTCAAAATGCTTGAAGATATTTTCCATGACCACAATGCCATTGTCCGTCAACATACCAATTGCAAGCGCGAGGCCGCACATCGAGAGCACATTCAAACTGAGATTCCACATATACATCAGATTAAATGTGAGCAGCAAAGAACACGGAATGGCGAGGAGCAAAACAGCGACAAAGCGCAGATTTCTCAAAAACAAGAACAAAACAAAAAGCCCGAGCAATCCCCCGACAACAGCGGCCCGTTTGAGGATATTGAGGGCTTCGTTCATAATCTCTGCCTGGTTCTGGCTGATCACGAGCTGAATATTTTCATAGACGAGATCGCGATTTATGCGTTCGATGGTGTCTTCGAGTATCTCTGCAATGTCGATCAGATTGGCTTCGTCGTCTTTTTGAATGCGAATGCCAACGGCGGCTTTGCCATTGATGCGTTGCAGGTCCGTGCGCTCCTGAAGACCGTAGCGGATTTCGGCAATGTCGCCAAGGTGCAGGGGCAATTCCGGCTTGATTACGACCCTGCGGATTTGCACGAGATCTGTAAATTGGCCCTGAATGCTGACCGCATAGGTCTGATTGCCGTCATACACCCGCCCGAGATATTGTCGCCGTGTATTAAACGCATTGATGCGATTGCGAATATCAGACATCGAAAGCTGGTGTGCTTGTAGCATCAATGGATCGACAATAATTTCAATAGCTGTTCTTTGTCCGCCCAGGACTTGCGCGTTGACAACGCCATCGACCGCTTCTAATTCCGGCCTGATTTTCTCCTCGGCAAATTCACGCAACCAGTTTATATCACCCTCGCCCAACACGTGAATTTGCATCACTGAGGCACTCAAGTCAGAAGAATCAAAGCGCTGTACATTGACCCGCGTTCTTTCGGGCAAAAGCGGTTGCAGGCGCGTGATGCGGCTCTCGAGCTGCAGCAATGCGAATTTCATATCCGTATTGGGTGCGTAGGAAATGCGTACCCCGCCATTGTTCTGGCGCGAAAAGGACTCATACGCCTCAATACCTTCGAGTTTACCCACTTCCCTCTCGACGGGCATCACCAGATCTCGCTCGACCTGTTCGGGCGAATAGCCCTGCTGATTGAGCGTAATAAAGACTTCTGGGCGAACGAGTTCTGGAAATATCTGAACGGGCAATCGATCCAGTGAAATCGCACCCAAAATAGCCAGACCAATAAAAAACATGGCCGTGGTCACGGGCCGCCGAACGGCAATACCAGCAAGTGTCACGCGGATTTCCCCCGAAGTCGATCAATCAGTTCATACAGGGTAGGTATCACGAGTAAGGTCATCAATGTAGATGTCACCAGACCGGCAATGACGGCAATAGCCATAGGCGCGCGCAATTTTGCCCCCTCGCCAAAGCCGATTGCCATGGGCAGCAGAGCGAGAATGGTCGTCGCACTCGTCATCATAATGGGGCGCAAGCGGTCCTGCCCGCCCTGGAGGACCGCTTCTCGCAACGCCATGCCAGCTTGCCTGAGTTGGTTGATGCGATCCACGAGCACGATCGCATCGTTGACCGCAATACCGCCCAGCATAATAATGCCGATATAGGCCATTACACTGAGCGGTTCGCCCAAAAGATAGAATCCGAACACCACACCGACGCCAGCTAAAGGAACGGAAAACATCACGGTGAACGGATGGAGCGTGGATTCAAATAGCGATGCCATAACCATATAGACCAGCACAATTGAAAGCAGGAGTGCGAATTTGAGACTTTCAAATGACGCTGCGCGCTCGCGCTCTTCCCCGCCAATTTCAATGCGGTACCCCGACGGCACGGCCATAGCCTGTATGGTGGCGCGTATGTCGGCAATGGATTCACTTAAAATGCGCCCTTCTGTGAGATATCCCGTAATGCGCCCCACGCGCCGCTGATTTTCTCTCAAAATTTCGCGGGGACCTTCAATAATATTGAGATCGGCAATATCCCCCAATGTCAGGATTGCGCCATCTGATCCCTCGATTTGCATGGTGCGGAGTTCGCGCAGATCGACATCTCGATATTTCACGCGGATATCTCTCGTGCGCTGGTCTTTAGACAGTTCGCCGGCAACTTCACCCGACAGTTGTCTTTCCAATGTGCGGCTGATGGTCTGCGTGGTCAGTCCAAAAGCCGATGCCACTTCATCGCGAATCGCCAGATCGACTTCTGGCTGTCCACCTTGAAAACTCGTGCGTACATTGTACACCGAAGGCAGGTCCTCGATCCTCACCTGAAGTTCTTTTGTGATACGCGCCAAAATATCGAGATTTTCCCCAGACACTTCGACCTGAATGGGTGCTTCTTGCCCCCCCATCACGCCTTCGAGCGCGGTTTCGTGCAGCTTGTATTTCACCTCAATATCGTGCATAGCACTCAAAATGGGATCCAGATCGCGCACCAATTCGCTGACACTGCGCGATCGCTGTGTCTCTAAAGCCACCGATAGAGTCGCGCGATTGGGACCCGTCGGTTCGCCTCCGCTCGATACCCGGGCGGGATTGAGGCCGACCAGCGCGTACACATGCGCCACATCGTCCCCCCCAACGCTTTCGACGATCTCTTTGGCGTGCAGGGCGACCCGATCGCTTAGTTCTACACGCGAGCCTTCGGATAGTGTGAGGTCAATTTGAAACAGCCCCTGATCTTCGCGCGGGATAAATTCGGTCTGCAACTCGCGGGCGATATATCCCGTTCCGCCAAGAATCAGCAGCACGACGACGAGCAGGATGGGTTTGTGATTCAAAATACTATTGAGAAACCGATAGTATTTGTCCGACCGAATGGTCATGTGGCGCGTGGTATTCAACCGCCTAAAAATGCGCGACGTCAGCATCGGAATCGTCGTCATTGCCACAACCAGCGATGACAGCAGCGAAAATGCAACAGTCCACGCCTGATCCACAAAGAGTTTGCCAGCCAGCCCTTGCAAATAGACAATGGGCAAAAAAACAGCCACGGTCGTCAACGTTGAGGCCAGAATTGCCACGCCGACTTCAGATGCGCCGCGGCTCGATGCTGTGCGCGCATCCTCGCCGCTTTCCAGATGCCGATAAATATTCTCAATAACTACAATGGCATTGTCAACGAGCATACCCGCGCCCAGCGCCAACCCGCCCAGCGTCATAATATTCAGGGTCAGGTCCTCAAAGTACATGAGCGTGAACGTCGCCAATACGGAAATGGGAATCGCCAACCCAATCACCAGCGTCACCGTCCAACTCCGCAACGCGAGCAAAAGCACGAGAATCGCCAAAAATGCCCCATGTATAGCAGATGTTTCGACTTCGCCTATGGCATCTTCGACAAATCGCGCCTGATTTTCGACAGTTGTGAACTGCATGCCGCTCAAATCTGCTTCGAGGTCGTCTATTGCATCCAATACCGTGTTGACCACAGCGACTGTATTGCTGCCGGCTTCTTTGTAAATGGCGAGGCCAACGCATTCGTGTCCATTGAGGCGTACAATGGTTTCTCGCTCTTGATATTCCAGATCAACCGTGCCCACGTCGCGCACGCGCACCGGCACGCGGTCTCCAGAAACCGCGCCCCCTCCCCCACGCTTTTCTCCCACAATGACTTCTCGTACATCGTTTATGTCATTTAAGCGACCGAGGGCTTTGACCAGATACGACTGCTGATTTTCTCTGAGTGTGCCTCCGGATACATCGGCATTCGCTTGCGCGATGCGGTTGATGACTGCATCGGGTGAAAGTCCAAACGCTTCGAGCAAATAGGGATCTAGCGAAACGCGCACTTCCTTTTCTGTCCCCCCTTCCACCTCGGCAGATGCCACGCCTTCGAGGGCTTCCAATTTCGGTTTGATCAGCAATTCTACCGTACCCATTAGTGCGTCGAGTTCTGTATTTTTGTCTGCCGTAATCGCTATTCGCATCACCGCGAGCGCGAGCGGGTCTTCGCGCGTCACATCCAACTGCGATACATCTTCATTTGCCGCATAGCGCCCCACTTTTTTTTGCACGTCGAGCAACCCATAATCCATGTCCGCATCCCAGGCAAATTCCGCAATGACCACGGCTTGTCCCGAGCGGGTAATCGAATATACGCGCTTGACGCCCTTAATGGTGCTCACATCGCGTTCGAGTCTGCGCGTGTAGATTTCTTCGATCTCGATGGGCGATTTGCCCGGTGCTGTTAGGTCTATGGTGACGACAGGCGTCTGCAAATCGGGCAAGAGATCGGTTCCCAAACCGTCCAGTGATATCCAGCCGAGCAATACCACCGCGAGGGTCGCCATGGCAATTGTCACGGGATATCGCGTTGAAAATTCCGGCAAATTCATCGTCTATCTCCCGTGACCCGCACTCGAGTCCGCGGCCTCAGTGTTTCGTAATTGCTCGTGATCAATTGTTCTCCCGGTTCAAGTCCAACCACAATTTCCACGCGATCTCGGTCTTCCAGGCCGGTTTCGACTTCTCGCTGTTGTGCGCGGCCTTCTTCTTCGACAAAAACGACCTTCTGATTTCGCCGCCGCAAAACGAGATTGCGCGCAATAAGTACGACATTTTGCCGCGATTCCGTGACTATTTCTGTTTTGACAAACATACCCGCTCGCAAAAGCAAGTCGGGATTATCGACCAACCCAACGACCTGAACCGTGCGCGTGACCGGATCGATGGCGGGATCCATCTCGACTATTTCGCCCTCAAAAATTTCTTCGGGCAAAGCGTAATTGCTCACGCGGATGCCCTGATCCAATTTCACGTTAATAATCTGGGCATTTGGAATTTTCAGATCGACATATAACTGTGAATAATCCATAATTTTTGCGATTGTGGTATTTGGAGTCACCAGCGTTCCCTGCGTAATATCCGCAAGTTCCGACATGACGCCATGAATGGGGGCTATAAGCCTGGTTTTATCGATCTTGATGAGGGCATCCTGGTAGTTGGCTTCTGCATCGGCCCATGCTTTGCGCGCATTTTCAACGTTCATTTCCGTTGCCAATTGTCGGCTAAACAGGGTTTCTTGCTCCTCTAGCGTTCGCCTGGTTGTCTCAACCGCCAGTTTACGCGCTTCCACCCGCGCGCCGACAACCCATTCATCACTGTCGACTTTCGCTATGGTTTGCCCCTTTTTAACCTCCGACCCCTTGGCGAGCAAGCGGTTGTTGCTCCCTTTGCTCCAGTACAGACTTCCGCGAATTTCCGTTGTGATCTGGGCCACGCGCACTGGTCTGAGGGTTCCGGTAGCCGTCACAATGGATTCGATTGTTCCCGTCTCCACAGATTGAACAGTAACGGGAACCGTCAGATCAACTGTGCGCTGTTCCGCTTGCCGCTCACAGGCGACCAGCCCACAAAGGACCATTACCAAAAATATTTTTGGACAAAAATCAAATTTCACATCCATCCTCCCTTAAATTAAAATCCCAACACCCCGCCCCCGCCGCGTCTATCACCGCCGGGACCACGTCTCTCGCCGCCGCGATCCCCACGCCCGCCATCAGGTCTACCTCTGCCGCGTCCAAACATAAAGGTGGGCATTTCATCTTCGTAAGCATCGGGGTTTTGCGGATCAAAAAAGCGCCATCGCACGGCATCGGCATACAGGCGCCCCTCTGCGCGGTCAGACAATTCGACTACGGCTTCTTCGCCTTCGGCAAATTTGTATCGCCCCAGATAATTCCATCCCGCTTTCATCTGGTCGCGTTCCATTTCGAGTGTATCGGCCTTGCCCCCGTGAAAAATAGTCAGTGTAAAGGTCGATCCGACGCGCATGCGCCTGGCCATTGAGGGATCGAGAAAAAAGAAGCCCACATCAAATTCGCCATCTCTGGGGATTTGCGCTGTCCACACAGCCGGCTGTGCGCCATCACCCGGAGGCTTCATTCGGAAATTTGTCTCAAATCGCCCAAAGGCCATTGGCATGCCTTGCTCGCGCCAGTTGCCGCCTTTGAGTCCCGGGCGGAAGTAGCGCGTTGCGCGTCGCACGGGCATTGAAAATCCGTCGTCGTCATTATCTACAATAATCTCAACAGGACCAGAATCTTCGCCCGTCACGTCTTTGACATAAGAAGTAGGAAATCCCTCTGTGACATTTTCGGGAACGCGCACGGGGGACATCAGAGGGCGGCGATTGCGTGCGAAAAAGGGTTCGACCATCACCCTGAAGGGCTGCTCCCACAGAACCATTGAAACTTCAATTTCCTGCCCACCTTCAATCTCGACGCCCTTTACGGCCTCATCGCCTCGCCCCGTAGCTGTAATTTGCACATATCCCCTGCCCGGTTCGCTGTTCTTAATTCTCAGAATCAATTGAAAGACCACCATTCCAAAACCGTCATCCATCTTCAAAGCTTTTACCCTTGTGAGGGTATAGCCCGGGATTTCTGTACTAAAAATCCAGTCGTTGACGAGACGCTGCAATTTTTGGCTCTCTTCACTTTCTGTGGTATCGCCCACAGCAGCGCGTTCAAAGGTCGAAAAATCGATGTCTTCGTATTTGTGATTGTGGTCTATATCGTCTAAGACCGTGCGAAATGTTTCCTCACCCAAAAAAGATTCCATCATTTGAAAAAGCGCTGGCCCCTTGGCGTCGAGAACCTGGCGATAGAGACCGGCCTGCGTTTCGGGATTTAAATCGGCAAATGATTTTCGCTGCATTTTAGCGACCAACGTATCCCAACCCGCGCCCGATCCCCCGCCGGGCCTACCGCGCCCGCCGGGCCCGCCACGCCCTCTATCGCCACCGCCACCGCGTCGTTGGCTCGAATAAAAAGCGGAGGTCATATTGGTGCTTAAATCATTCTGGAGATACATGGGCATGCCCTTTTTGAGCAGAGAATAATGTTCGCCCACAAACTGCTTGTCATAAGCCCAGAGTTGAACAACAGGACTGCGAAACAATCCGCCAGGCTGTCCCTGTCTGCCCGAATTTCCTTCTCTGGAAAAAAAGGTCGAAAAAACCGCGCGTACCAAAAGATCTTTTTTAATGTCTTTGGGTTCTCGATTGCCGCGCGAGCGATCCTGATAGCGTTTAAAATCGCGGGTAAATTGCTGCCGCATGAACACATCTTCTTCAATCATCAACACGCCGGGCTGCGTCAACCCGCCTTTTTCTTCCCAGCCTTCGTAATACCATTGAACATGGAAGGGGATTTCCACTAAAGAAAGGCTGGAATAGGGATATTTCATGCCCGATTCCTGTTCCATTGCGTCCATAATTTGCTCGAGCGCACGCAAAATCTCTTCTTCGGCACCTTCAAAAAATCGGACTGGACGCAGATGAGATGGGTGGGCGTAAAGGGCGCATTCGATGTCGTGAATGGTCGCGCGATAAACGCGGTATTCGCCAGCATTCAGCGACAGGACAGGCACGGGTTTTTCAACGATCCATTGGCGCGTTACCTGTGTGCCGAGCGTATCGGTCTTGCCGACCTGCCCCTGAGTAATGACTTCGATGCCCTGTGGATATGTTATTTGCAAATTTGCCGTTGAAAAAGAGACCGCACGCGTATCCTCATAGCCGTAATCAACGCCCGTTACCGGATACCATCGGCTGCGCGGGGGCAAAAAGATGGAATTGTCGCGAATCCACGCCGTCAAAGATCCTTTATTAAATAACCTATCGCGTTTGCGTAACTTTGGCCTGGCTTTTTCCCGTTTGAGATCAAAACCATTCGTGTTAATATCACCCGCGTATGCCAACATCAGATCGAGTTCTCGCTCCGATTGCAGGGGTTTTTCGGGCACGACGCGGATCACGCTTCCCGTCCGCTCCCACACTATTGCATCGCCATTAGCACGCGTCAGGCTCTGAATTTTGAATCCGGGATTGAGTGAAAGAATCAGCGTATCGAGCGGGGCTTCGTGGGGATTTTTCAAAGTAATCGTGCCAGAGGCGGCAAGCGGTTCCTGATCCAACAGCGTCAATGCCAGATTGTAATGGGTTATTTTCGCGACGGGAATATTCGCAACCGCTTCCTGTTGTTTTAGCAATGAACTGCGATACGCTTTTCCGTCTTGCGCATCTGCATCCATATAAAAGTAAAGGCCCACAGCCAGACCAAAACCGGTCAGCGCGCATCCGCGGCCAAACCATCGCGCGACTATGGAATGCGCGAGACGGGGATATCGATCAATCGAAAAGCCAAAAAATCCAATGCCGAGTAAGATGTAAAACAGGCGTTGTAGCCCCACTTGCGTAATATCTGCCAGACCGATCAGGTCGGAATAATACAGAGGCATAAAAAAAGCACCAAAATCGTAGATGCCGTCATATCGCTTGCCCAGGAATAATAGGACGGCCAACAAATACCCGATCACAATTAGCGCAACTGCCGCTTGCCGCCGCAACAAAGCACCCAGAAAAAAGGTCACGGAAGACATAAAAATCAGGGCGGGCAGGTTCATGAACACGAGGTATCCGATATAGGGTTTTATTGTAAATGGATTGCCTGTTATGCTGATCTTTGCCGCCTGAATGCCCAGGGTCAGAACCAGAACCCCCAGACTCAAAATGGCAAGCGCACTAACAATGCCCAGATATTTACCCGCAACCAGTTCCGCAGTTGAAATGGGACGCCCGGCCACAACTTCGTAAATATGCGCCTGTTCATCCGCTGATCTAAAATCACCCACAATAAATGCAATGACGATGGTCTGCAAGAAACTGTACACTAAAAACGGGACATAAGAATCAATTCCCACGGGTAGTTCAGCACCGTTGGCTTCTGCTATGGCAAAGCCGATGCCGAGTAAAACGGGAATGCTCATGCCCAGGCCGCCCAAAATGCGGAATTTTATGGTTCGAAAGAGCATTTTGCGCTCATAACGCGCCACGCCCCATATATTGTAAAAAATAGATAGCATGGTATTGATCCTTTACGCTGCGATTTCGCCCGTGGTATCGCCTCCGACGAAATAGACATAGGCATCTTCGAGGTTAGGTGCGATCGCTTCGGCATCAGCGGGTGGCTCGCCATCTCCTACCATACGCAAACGCATCTGATCGCCTTCAACATTTACTGTGACCACGCGAAACACCCGCGACAGCATTTCAAAGCCAGCATCATTGACCTGTACTTCCCACGTTTTTCCATCGGCTTTTGAAATGAGTTCTGCGGGAGAACCGCGAAAGATCAGTTGTCCTGTATCCAAAACCGCGAGATCTTCACAGGTGCTCGAAATATCGCCCACTATATGCGTGGAGATCAAAATTGCGCGATCACTACTCAAGCGTCCCAAAATACTCCGGAATCGGATGCGTTCTTCCGGGTCAAGTCCCACGGTGGGTTCATCGACAATGAGAAACTCTGGATCGGCCAGAATGGCCTGTGCAATGCCAAGGCGGCGCATCATGCCACCGGAAAAAGTGCCCGAGCGCCGATTGCGCGCTTCGTATAAACCGACTTCGTTTAGAGCTTGCTCTACGCGATTCAGACGCACTCTTCTATTGTGTATGCCGCCCAAAACAGCCATATAATCGAGAAATTCCCAGGCCGTCAATTGGGGATAGGTCCCAAAATGCTGGGGCAAATATCCCAGACGCCGGCGAATCTCTGTGCGGTCTTTTACCAGATCGAACTCATCCATGGTCACGCTACCACTCGATGCGTCCATCTGAGTTGATAAAATTTTAATCAGCGTTGTTTTACCTGCACCATTGGGCCCCAACAAACCAAATGTTCCGTGTGGGATCCTCAAGGTGACATCGTCTAAGGCGGGAACTGCGCCACGGCGATATACTTTTGTCAGGTTTGAAATGCGAATGACCATCAGTATAGCTCCTCATTGTGCTTTGCCAACGATTAGACCTGAAATTTACAAATGGAGTTCCCATAGACGACAAAAATTTAGCGGTTAGGCCAATCAGCCCAACCGCCGATGGGGAAATGCGAGACATCCTCCCCAACCCTATTGCACAGCCCCCGTATAAACGACCATCCTTTTATCCCGTGCAAAGCCAATGAGAGTTATTCCCATCGCTTGGGCAAGATCCGCTGCCAATGAACTCGCTGCAGATACGGCAACCACGACAGGTATGCGCGCAACAACGGCCTTTTGCACGATTTCAAAACTCGCTCTGCTGCTCACCGCGAGTATCTGAATTCCCTCCCCTTCTACTATGTTATGTGTTTCGAGCAAGTGCCCCACAACCTTATCTACTGCATTGTGCCGGCCAATATCTTCAAAACAGCAATACATATCCCCTGTTTCAGAAAATGCGGCAGCAGCATGAACGCCCCCTGTTTGTGCAAACACGTATTGGGATTGGCGCATCTGCTCCTGTGCAAAAAAAATCATCGCAGCCTGAACGGCGCGATCGTCGTCAATGGGCTGGCACCGCTGTATCATATCTTCTATCTGCTCGCGTCCACATACCCCACACGCCGATGAAGTCAGCGTGCCTCGTCGTCCCGCTCGAATCCTTTCGGGATCGAGTATCTCGCCCGGACGAGGGAGAACATCAATGACATTTCCATACTCAGGAGTCCCCGGGCGACCGCAGTGTTCTGCACGCCCAACATCGCCGATTTTACGGATGATCCCCTCGCCATACAGAAATCCCAGCGCAAGGGCGCGGTCCGCCCCCGGTGTTCGCATGGTCACGGCAACGGATTCTCCGGCAACGCGAATTTCAAGAGGCTCCTCTACGACCAGCACATCATCTACGGATTTGCCGATAGAGCCATCATACCGCGTGACGCGATATATTACACTGGTTTGTGGTTTTGCTCTCATGGGTATTATCCTCGTTAACTATGACAAAATAAGCAACATATAAAGCAAAAGCAATTTTTCAATTTCGTGACGATTGTGAAACATTTTTGCCTTGCGTCTTATAGGTTTAGGGCTATATATTAGCTCCATGCCTTGATGATACCTGTGAAACGGGAGGACCGAATGACAATGACCAAAAAAGACATCGCCTTAAAAATTTCTGATCGTTTGGGAATTAAAAAGCAACTCGCTTATGAGATTGTAAATACGCTTTTTAACGCCATGCGCGAAAACTTGGTTGCCGGTGATCGAATCGAAATCAGGGGATTTGGCGTGCTGGGTATCAAGCCGACCAAACCGAAACCCGCTGCACGCAACCCCCGCACAGGCGAGATTGTTTATGTTCCTGCTCGGCGAAAGAGCTATTTCAAAGCTGGTGTTTTGATCAAGAAAGCATTGCACGAGCCTTTGGACGAGTAGATACCCGAAGCAAGCCATGCATAAAATAGTGGTTTATAACACTAAAAGGTCCAATTATTAGTTGGACCTTTTTTATACAACAATTATCGAACTGATAACTGAACGGGGCTGAGTATGGGGTACAATGAGCCTTTGAACAGGTCAGGAAAGCGACCCGTTGTACCCCCGTTCCTCAAGTCCATCCATCTGCTATTCATCTGCTATAGCAGCCGCATCATCTGTTTCTGCTTCAGCCTGACTGTTCGATGTCAAAAACTCATACGCTTTATTTAACACCAATACGGCTTTGGGAATATCGTTCACCTTCAGGCTATTGGTTCTTTGCCAATTCCCCTCTTTGTCCAAATAACTTCGCTGAAATGAGACTGTTCTTACAGTGAAAGATTCTTCACCTCGCTTGTATTCATTTTCGAAAATCGAAGTGCTACACAGACCATGACGAAATGTAATTTCGGGTTGTGCCATCCTGTTTCACCTCCCTTCTGTTTGGTAAGTAAAATGTAAAAGAGCCTATTAATCATCGCTTTTCACCTTTCTCACATCTCCATCCGTCTCTACTTCACTTTAAGAGCGCAACGCGATTTGTAAATATCGCTTCCTTGTCTTTTAGTAGGACTATATAGATTCCAGATCCCACAGATGCTCCCGAGTCATTTTTACCATCCCATATACGCCGATAATATCCGGCTGGCAAATGTTGTTGAACCAACCGTCTGATGGGTTGTCCCAGGATATTATATATAGTCACATAAACAGGACCTCCTGTAGTGTAAAAACCTAACACAGTTGCAGTATTGAAAGGGTTAGGTGACGGGTAAATGCCCCAATCTGTTTCCAGATCACTGGGTTTTGAATCGTCAGATATAGGACTATTAACCGTCTGGTCTTCACCATCAAAAACAATGGGTTTTCCCGATACGACATTTTCATAGTTCACACCGTTCAGGGTATCTGGTTCCACTTCCGAAACAGGTGGTGTGCCGGGTGACATCGCGTGCCGGCCTGGAATTTGGGGATGTAACTCTGGAGGGGCATCAGGCGACAACAGCCATGAAACATCTGGTGTGGCTTTTGGTAAGCGCACAGACCGCGCTACAGTCTTACCATCGGGCAGGATCAGATGGACAACATCTCCACCGCTACTGAGTCCATTGCCAATCTGACCCTCAGCAGACAAGACAGTACCGGGGATACTCACAGGCGTCCCTCCGCCAAAAATGGTGACATAACCACCGGGTACGAGCACGACGTCATCGGGAAAAGGAAAAAATTGAGAGACGACAATATCGTCATCGCCGAGCATCCAGCCGCTCAGGTCGAGCGTATCTGCGCCGGTATTAGTCAATTCGACAAAAGCATCTGCATGTCGATCCACAACCCCATCGTTATTGGCATCCACCTGTTCGGGCAGCATCAGAATTTCGGAAAATACCAGGCCATTGGGGGCAGTTAATCGTTCAATCACATCATCGCTATGCCCTAAACGTCCGACTGAGATAGATCTTCCTTCGTATATCTGATTGTGTAACAGGTAATTGCCGTTATCGTCTCTTGCAAGAGATATGCCTTGAGGCGCGTTTTCATACGTCATTCTGGAGATCACTGTGCTTCCATCGGGTGCCAGTAGCTGCACGGTATCGCCTCCATTGGACAGGCCATCGCCAATGCGACCGTCATCTGCAAAGATCTGATCGGATTCTTTTACTTCCCCACCTCCAAAGAGCACTGCGACCATTTGAGGATTGAGCATCGTATTGTCGGGGAATCGGAAAAGTTTTTCCATAGGTACATCGTCATCACCGAGGTAATAGCCGCCAATATCGATGGGATGCTCGCCCAAATTTGCTATCTCGACAAATTCATCCTGATAGGTGTGCCGCACCCCATCGCCGTTGGTATCACCTGCGTCGCCTGTGGCCGGATTGGGATAGACTTCAGAGATCACCAGGTCTTTGGGAGGTTGAAAAATGTCAAGTGTATCTCTGCCAGCTGTATCTATGAAATCTGCTCTTGCCGCCTCTTGTCCATCCGGTGATGTGCCGGGCGACATCGCGTGCCAGCCGGGGATTTTGGGATGTAACTCTGGAGGATCATCGGGCGAAAATAGCCATGAAATGTCTGGGGTAGCTTTTGGTACGCGCACAGACCGCGCCACGGTCTTGCTATCGGGCATGATCAGGTGGACGACATCGCCACCGCTACTGAGTCCATTTCCAATCTGCCCCTCGGCGGACAAGACAGTGCCGGGGATACCCACGGGCGTCCCCCCGCCAAAAATGGTGACATAACCACCGGGCAGAAGTACGACATTATCGGGAAAAGAGAAAAACTGAGAGACAACGATATCGTCATCGCCGAGTAGCCACCCACTCAAGTCGAGCGTATCTGCACTGATATTGGTCAATTCGACAAAAGCATCTGCATGCCGATCCACAACCCCATCGTTATTGGCATCCACCTGTTCGGGCAACATCAGGATTTCGGAAAATACCAGTCCATCCGGGACAGTCAATGCCTCGGTCAATCCTTCGGACTCAATCGGATCATCACCAGGCTTTAAACGTCCGACTGAGGTAGGCTCATCTTCGTATATCTGATTGTGTAACAGATAATTGCCGTCTTCATCTCTGGCATAAGATACGCCTCTGGTCGAGCGTTCATATACCATTGAGGCGACCACTGTGCTGCTGTCGGGCGCCAATAACTGCACGGTATCGCCCACATTGGACAGGCCATCGCCAATGCGACCATCATCGACAAAAACGCGCTCGGTAACTGCCACTTCTCCGCCACCAAAGAGCACTACGACCGCTTGCGTATCGAGCACTGTGTTATCGGGAAATCGAAATAGGCGATCTGCTGAGGCATCGTCATCGCCGAGAAAATAGCCGCCAATGTCGATGGGATTCTCGCCCAGATTCGCTATCTCGACAAACTCATCCTGATAGGTGTGCCGCACACTATCGCGATTGGTATCACCTGCTTCACCCCAGGCGGGATTGGGATGCACCTCCGAGATCACCAATGTCGGTTTTTCCTTTTCCAACACCCGCAGATATGTGTGAAGACTCTCCCGACCTCTCCAGAAAAATCCGACCTCCGTTTCACCAGCACGCACAGCAACCACCTTGTTGCCCTGTTCAATTCGCACGATAGTGGTATCCCACGACACCCATAAAACCTCATCCTCAAGCTGCATTGGTACTCCATCTTTATAAATCGCGGGTATCAGCGAAACGGATTCTCCTTCTATCATGTCCAGATATTCGGGAAAAGACTGGAGTATATCGAAAAGCGACCGTGGTTTGCCCGGCGAAAACAGCCCCCTGCCCGGTGAATCGCTGTGCAATACCCACCTGCCAGTCCCTTCCGGATACCGCACCAGAGATTGATCCTTTCCTCCCTCTTTCCCCCATTCTGCTCTGGCAATGGTATCGCTCAAAGTGGGATTGATCAAAAATACCACATCTCCCGAATTGCTCAATCCTCGCTTACCTATCTTGCCGTCATCGACGAAGACTTGGCCTCCAAAGCCGTTCGGCGTTCCGCCGCCAAAAAGAACTATGTATTCACCTGGAGCAATCCGTGTGTTTTCGGGAAAAGTGAAAGGATTATCTGAGTCTCGGTCTGACAACTGCCACCCACCGATCGGAATAGTATCCAATCCGGTATTCAGTATCTCTACAAATTCATCCTCGTAGTTGCTGCGCTCGGGCCACATCCCATCCCCATTAGCATCACCCCTATCTCCCGATGGCGGGTCTGCAAGGATCTCATTGATCACGACATCCGTTTCAGCACCCAAAACCTGTCCTCCCCCAAGCACGCTCAATACCACAACCATAATCCAGTATCTCATCATATTGGCCTCGCGCAATGTTTTTTCTCATGACATCTGCAAATCGCGTGCCAAAATCTGGGAAATGTCGCAAGAGACATTAAGTCAGTGAGTTACGCTCCTGAAAGACTGTATAACAAAACTGCCTAAGAGTACGAATCTTTCAACTTTTCAGCGATGGATGTATCAAATTTTTCAAAAAAACCCCGGCCACCAAAGTGACCGGGGTTCATTTATGCTTGACGTATATCGAAAAAACGTGTTATTGATTGCGTCGTCTAAACAACAGGAGGATAAGACTATGGACTGTAAATTACCCGAAGACTTTCACGCAGTTCTCCAAATCGAGAATGCATCTGAACGCTTTGACGAAGCCCTGGATGTCGCCGAAAAAATTTCTGCTGCAGACGTCAAATTGTATCCCAACATGGACCACGCGGCGATCTTTACAGATCCCCCGTGTCTCGTTGCAGGACCTCTAAAAACGATGGGTTATATTGCGGGTTGGGACACCAAGTGCTACCCCTCACCCGTCGATGAACAGGATTATATCAACGTGCCATCGGGATTACCCGTTGGGCATCCCGCCCTCGCCCGTGGCTGGTTTCACTACGTCGCTGTGGTTCACCCCGTTGACCAACCCGCGCTCGATCAGATGCTTGGACAGGGATACGGCAATCCCTTTATCCACCACCTGACCTGGGGCATAGTACCGCCAGACCGAAACGGCGGGGATGATTTCGACTATGCATGCAGGGTTATTTCTCACATGGTCAACACGCGACAACGCATTGGACATTATCTAAATCAAGAACCGGGAACTCTGATCATGGCGTTACCACCCGATATTACACGACACCCACGATTTGAAACCACCCTTCCCGAATTGTTCGACGGATTAGATACCGACTCTTATCAGGTTGAAACCATGCAAGGCGGCGGATTTCTGATTCAGTTTTTTGTGCTAACTGGCGGGCGAATTGAAGTTGCACTTCGCATCAATACCCGGCAAACCTTCAACCCCAAAAGTGTACACAAAATTTCAGAAGACGAAATCAGCACTCAGCAGACAGATTGAACTGGCCTGTCTAAAGTGCCTTCCGAAGTCGTGCGGAACTGATGTTGAGTTGACCTCGATATTTGGCTACCGTGCGTCGCGCGATATTAATGCCCTCTTTTTTTAAAATAGTTGATATGTGTTGATCGCTCAATGGATTCTGTACGTCTTCATCACCAATGAGCTTTGCAATTTTTTCTTTTACACTTTTGGCAGAGATATCGTCGCCGTTGTATCGACTCAATCCCCCATCAAAAAAATATTTCAATTCATAAACACCATGCGGTGTTTGTACATATTTGCCATTACTCACGCGGCTGATAGTCGAAATGTGCATCTGCACCTTATCAGCTACCTCTTGAAGCACCATTGGCTTGAGAAAACCAGGGCCTCGGTCAAAAAACTGAACCTGATTTTCGACAATACATCTCATGACTTTTAACATGGTTGCGCGCCTTTGATGAATCGCATTGATAAACCAGCGCGCAGAATTGAGTTTTTCAACGACAAATTTTTTGGTCTCTCGCAATTTTGGATCATCTCGGCTCGATCTGTCCGATTGTCTGAGCAAGGTGCGATAAATTGGGGTGACGCGCAATTCGGGCAGGATGCGATCGGTCAGAGAAACAACGTACTCGTCGCCGATCTTCTGGACTTCGAGATCGGGAATAACGTGATTGAGATTCAATGCGGGTTCGGGTTCAATATTGGGCTTGGGGGTGAGCGATGCGAGGACTTTCTCAACAGCGCGCATCTCATCGAGGCTTGTGTCGAGTGCCTGGCTTATCAGGCTAAACCGGCGGTTGATCCAGTCGTCGAGGTGATTGTGTAGCACCTTTGCAACCAAACCGTTTGTGATATTTTTTTCTTTTAACTGAATCAATAAACACTCTTGAAGATTTCGCGCACCAACACCTGTTGGATCAAATGTCTGAATAACGCCCAGAACGCGTTCCACATCCTCAAGATTGATCCCAAGCTCATCAGCCACCTCCCCTATCGAACATCCCAAAAACCCATCTTCGTCAATATTGCCAATTAAGTACTCGGCGATAATGCGATCACTCGGTGAAAGATCCGTGATAGCTACCTGTTCTAAAAGTGAATCTCTTAGCGTTTTTTGGCTGGTGCGGTCGTTGTGCCAGTCATCAGTATTGGATTCAATTTCTTCGCGCGGACTGGCATATCCGGATTCGTTTAAGTAGTGATCCCAGTCTTGCGCATCAAATACGTCTGTATCGAGAGTGTCTAAATCCGATTCTTCAAATTCCAATTCTGCAAGGAGCGCTTCATCCTGGTCTTCGTTCTCGGATTCGTCATCCAGTTCGGCTTTGGGCTCTTCCTGCTCCAAATCCAGATTAACATCTTCGTCAATTTCCAGAAGCGGATTGATCTCCAATTCTTGCTGAATTAACTCCGCTAATTCCAGAGTTGGCAATTGGAGCAGGTGCAAAGATTGGATGAGTTGCGGCGCCAATTTCTGCTGAATCAACTGAGATTGTGTATGATCAAGCCCAATCATAGTATAAAAAATGCTCCCACTTTGTTTTGTAATCAAATAATCCCATGCATTGTTCGCTTATACTTTCTTCACAGTATTGCCAATCCGTATCGCGCCAGTGCGAATGACCTTCGCATTGATTCCGCGCAACTGAAGCTGCTTGCCCACGGGAGAACTGATAAATTTCAGCGCGTCCAACCCAAAACGCGCGGCAAATTTTTTACAGCCTGTATGGGGTTGATCTGTCACCTTGATCACCGCTTCCCCCAGACTCAGTCGGGTACCCGGTGGCACATTCTCCGCGCTCAGATCGAGATCCATATACAACTGGTCCCCAGCCAGTGCCCAACGCTCCTTTTTCTGTGCCAACAGGGCAATCACGCGGGCGTTCATGATGTTGAGTTGCATGTCCGGATGGGCCGACTCATCTACCGTTTGAGAGCTACCGCGTGTTTTCCAATTGTCACCCACAAGCCCTTCAAGCAGATGGAGTTCGCCCTCTTTCAGGACCTCCCTGGCCTCAACCTGCGGTCGTCGCACAATCAGCTCTAACACGCCCGCATCTGTGGGCGACTGACGGATATTTTCTAATCCCGCTTCTAACTTTGCCATCGTTACATGTTTCATTTTTGTCCTCATTAGTGTTCAGTAAGAGAAAGGAACACCTTTAAATAATAACAAATAACGGAGAGGGTTGTAAACCCTTTTTCCCAATTTGTTACGAATCGAGGCGAAACCGGTCGCCCAGATAAATGCGACGCGCTTTGTCGCTTGCTGCCAATGCCCGGGGTGTACCTGATAGGAGAATCTTTCCCTCAGAGAGCAAATAGGAGCGATCAGTAATCGCCAAAGTTTCTCGCACATTGTGATCGGTAATCAAAACCCCGATATTTCGGCGTTTCAGCTCGGCAATAATATTCTGAATATCTTCAACTGCACGTGGATCCACGCCGGCAAAAGGTTCGTCAAGCAGCATAAAGAGCGGATCTCGGGAGAGTGCTCGCGCGATTTCCAGTCGGCGCGTTTCGCCACCCGATAAACTATCTGCGCGTTGGTGAGACAAATGTCCAACTCCCAGGTCTTTCAATACCTTGCGAGCGCGCTCTGCGCGCTCTACCTCACTCATTTTCCCATATTCGAGAACGGACAGGATATTTTCCAGAACGGTCATCTTTCTAAAAACCGTAGATTCCTGCGCCAGATAACCAATGCCCAGGCGGGCACGGCGATACATGGGCAATGTGGTGATGTCCCGATCACCTAAAAAAATGTGTCCAGCATTTGACGAAATTGCGCCGACAATAAGGTAAAAACACGTGGTTTTCCCCGCGCCATTAGGCCCTAAGAGACCGACAATTTCACCGGGATTGACAATCAAGCTGACCTGATCGACAATCAGGCGCCGTGCGTATTTTTTAACCAAACCCTCGGCTCTCAGGTTCACGGCGCATCCTCCAATTCAGCGGTATAGTGACCTCGCACAGCCCCTTCAGCTCGGATAGATGTCAACTGTCCGGGGGCAAATTTCAGAAGGAGATAATCCCCGGAGACCGTCACATCGTCGCTATCTTGGGTGACCCGCGTGCAATGTGCTTCATCGGAAATTGCCATCTGGTCTAACTCGCCGTTGGCAAACCACAACACACACCGCTTGCCCCCCAGGCGGCTTTCCGATAAGCTGTCCTGAGCAACATAAGAGCCGGTGCAGCCACCAGACAGTATCAAACTATCCAGTTTTCCATCTCTATAGGCCAATCTGAGATCGCCGCCAGAGAGCACCGCCCGCGACGTATCTCGCTCGCTCAGATCGAGTATCACATCACCCCAGGCGTGCATGCGTTGCGGAGTCTCGTCCCGAAAGACAATCCGAGCGGAATCTGAGCGTATTTTTTGCGAATGACCATCGGCAAGAACCATAGCATGGATGAGCGTGCTGTCCGAAAGCACCAACGCACCGATGGTTTGATCAGATATTTCCATAAGAATTTTCGCGCCCTGTGCAGAAACGGAATCGCGGTTACTGGGATTGGCCCAGGTCATCAGAGGCTTGCCAGAAAGGACGATTGCAGAATCCACGTACGTGCCAGACAAGGCTTTCCCACGTGTGTATCCCTGCCGCAAGATGAAATTGCCATTGAGAAAGAGTTCTTGCCCGCGATTGACAAAGGCAATGGAATCGGACTGTGCCTCGAGGGTATCGCCGTATTCCCCTACTACCTGTAACTGCGTCTGTCCCTGCAGATTTCCGCGCTCGCGGATCAAATCGTAGCGCAATTGGGAAGCGCGAAGCCTTCGGCCCTGGGGCAATAGAAGGACGACATCACCCTCGGCAATGAGCGAATCCTCTTTGCTTAAAAACCGCACGATACGCGCCTCAAGCGTGCGCTGGTCGTCGCTTAGAAAGACGTGCCCCCGAAACGTCGCGAGATCTTCGCGGTCTTGAAAAATAAGTGTATCGGCGCGAATTTCTCGCACCGTATCTTTGTAACTCACTTGATGTACAAAAAGATAGGTCGCATCCCCAACGCGCACATGTGCAGAATCGGCTTTTACAATGAGTTGGCGCAAGCTGTCTTCATACACCACGCCTCCGCGGTAATTGCGCTGTGTCTGATCGTTCAATAGTAGCGTTTCTACCCAATCTGCACTGAGCTTCTGCTCGGCATTTACCCCCGCACAGGTGCATATAAGCAGAACTCCGAGAAAGCCCCGGAGTTCTGGTCGCAAACGAAAATAATGTCTGATATTTTTCACGGCTCTTTGCGTCTCATCCGCGTATTTACAAACAAAAGCGTCCACTGTTTCAGATCTGACGAAGCATTAAAACCCACCCCTGTCTCCGTGCCATCGGGCCGGGAAATTCTCACATAACCCTCGCCCATAATGCGATCCTCATCGCGCTGCCAGCGCAGCGAATCCGTTTGCAACTGCGTGCAGTCTCGCGCGACCACCACGACGGATCCAAACACTTGCATATCGTCGCCCGATGCGTTAATTCTGCCCCGTTCAGCCTTCAGCGTGGAAACCGTATCGCCCTGGGAATTAAAAAACACGACCTGAACCCCATCGGAAAACCGCGCAGGTTCATCTTCCGACACCTGTTGAAAAGAGCCGGCTCGAACCTGTGCTCGGGATTTGCCGCGATCTGTAATATGCGTGGACCAGTGCCACAATTCTCGGTTAACCGGCACGCCATCCACGGCCTGCTCCATCTGCTCAACAGGCGCACAGGCGCACAGGGCGCATAACAGAACCTCAGACACTTTTTTTAGCAACCGACGCATCCGCATCACCAACTCGTGCTTTTGTATGAGCGACAACGGCTTCTACAAAACCGTAAAACAAAGGGGCAGGCTGTTCAAGGCGAGACTTGAATTCGGGGTGGGCTTGCGTAGCTACAAAAAAAGGATGATCTGGTAACTCGACAAATTCCATGAGTTTGGCGCCATCCTCTCGGCGGTGATACCCGGAAAAAATCAGGCCAAATTCATCGAGCAAATCGACAAATTTGGGCGATACTTCATAGCGATGCCGATGGCGTTCAATCACACCGCGCTCGCTGTCGAGGAGAACACCCAGGCGAAAAGCCTCAGCCGGGTTCTTCCTCAACTGATTGATGCGCCATGCGTCTTCTTCCAGGCGTCCCGTGCGTTCATACAGGTCGAGCACGACACTCTCGCGGCGCAGTACGGCCACATATCCCCCCAGACGCATCGTACCGCCAAAACGACTTTCTTCAATAATTTCCCGTTGGCTCATCTGAATATCGATCACGGCGTGAGGCGTATCGGGATCATTTTCAGCCGAATTGGCATCTTTTAATCCCACCACATTTCGCGCATATTCAACAACAGCCATCTGAAGCCCATGACACAGCCCGAGGTATGGCAGACCATTTTCACGCGCATAGCGAATGGCCTCAATCACCCCTTCGGCCCCACCTTCACCAAAGGCCCCCGGCACAATAACGCCATCAAAGCCTCCAAGCACATCTTCGGCCCCTCCCATTTCGAGGCGGGCCGAATCAATCCAGGAAATGTCGATGCGCGTATCCAAATTGGCACCGGCGTGTTCGAGAGATTGGTTCACAGAAATGTATGAATCTGTAAATTCGTAATCGCCAATCTCGACGTATTTTCCAACCATCGCCACCTTAACCGTCTGTGAAGGCTGGCGAATCTTCTGCACCAAATGCGTCCACCGCGTCCAATCGGGTTCTTTTTTAGGTTTCAACCCCAGGTGTGCGAGCATCTTAACACCTACCTGCTCACTTTCATAATGGATCGGTACCTGATATACGATATCCAAATCTGGCGCAGAAATAATGCGATCTTTTGGGATATTGGCCGAGACCTCAATTTTGCGTTTTCGCACCTCATCAATCGGTCGCGTGGCGCGGCAAATAATAAAGTCGGGTACCATGCCATGTCCGCTGAGCTGTTTGACCGCGTGTTGCGTGGGCTTGGTTTTCATCTCGTTGATATGGCTGGGCACGGGCAAATAGCTAACCAGCACATACATAATATTGGCCTCGCCAATTTCCCGCTCCAGGCCCTTCATCGCAAAGAAAAATGGGATATTCTCATCGTCGCCAATGGTGCCACCAATTTCAACCAGCGCGATATCGGATCCCTGTGCAGCATGCTGAACCCGCTCTCTGATCTCGTCGGTAATATGAGGTATTGGCTGAACGGTTTGCCCGAGATATTCGCCCCGGCGTTCGCGCTCAATAACCGCATGGTAAATTTGCCCGGTCGTAAGATTGTTTGTGCGGGGCAAATCCAGGCCGAGAAACCGCTCGTAGTTGCCCAAATCGAGGTCAATCTCACCCCCATCATCCGTGACCCACACCTCACCGTGTTCTGTGGGCCTGAGTGTTCCGGCATCGTAATTCAAATAGGGATCAATTTTTATGGCTGTGGTTTTATAGCCGTAGTACTGCAAAATTTTACCGATAGAAGCCGTGGCGAGTCCTTTCCCCACGCCACTGATCACCCCCCCGGCAACCACGATGTATTTTGGCTCGCGATCATTTTTTTTCATATTGCCCTCCCTGTGTCTCACAAAAGAAAATCGGCGGGAGTTCACCGCCGATACTTGTGCTTATTCAATTACTCTGGGGACGCGGAAGTGGCCTCGCCCAGAAAGCGGGGCATTCGCCAGCGCGTCCGACCGGTCCAAGGACTGCCCCATTACATCGTCTCGAAACGCATTTTCCAGGGGGAGTACATGCGCTGTTGGGGAGACCTCTGTTGTATCGAGTTGATTGAGTGCCGCAACATATTCGAGCATGCGGTTCAAATCATCGATTACTTCTTCCGGCGCAAAATTTAGGCGCGCAAGTTGCGCCACTTTTCGTACATCATCTTTTGAAACAGACATAGTGTTTAGTATTTGATAAAGAGTAAAATAAATGATTCCGCGAAATCAAGGGGATTCTATCCGGGCTGAAGGTTGGCATATTCGACTATGAGTGTCTTGACGGCACCACCATCGAATCGCACTTTGAGCTTGGCCGTTTGTCCCGATCCAGCGCGGCTCTGAATTTGTCCGCGGCCCCAGGCGGGATGCACGACCCAGGATCCGACATCCATTAAAAACGGTTCCCCCGGGTTGACCCGTCGGGCGGGTTCTCGGCCCGATTTTCGGCGTGGAACACTACTGACCTCACTGATCTTAAAACCGGCATCGAGCAGGTCTTCGGGTATTTCGGACAAAAACTGCGAGGCCGAACTGGTTACCGCGCCGCCATATCGCTGTCTTCGCATTGCATAGGATAAAAAGAGCCGGTCCTGGGCGCGGGTAATGCCCACGTAAAAAAGACGGCGCTCTTCTTCTAACGCATCATCCCAATTCCCCTCGTCGCTGGCGGGTCGCAAAATTGGAAATAGCCCATCTTCGAGACCGGTAACAAATACAATGGGAAATTCCAGTCCTTTGGCGCTGTGCAGGGTCATCAGCGTGACCGCATCAGCGGCGTTTTCCCACTGATCCACATCTGTCACCAGCGAAACTTTCCTCAAATACGCTTCTAAAGAGACATCGTCCGACTGTTCGACAAAAATCTGAATATCCGCCAGCAATTCCGCGACATGTGCTCTTCGCGACATCTGTTCTTCTGGCACGAGTTTCTCAAAATCACCCAAATATCCAGTTTCATCGACAATTTTTGCCGCGAGTTCATCCGCCGGTATTATCTCCATATCCACGCGAAACCCCTCGATCATGTCGTAAAACCGCTGCATCGCGTGGGCTGTGCGCTTCGGAATCGTATCAATAACGTCTAAATGTGCAAGTGCCCGATAGGGCGCAAGCCCCTCGCGCATGGCGAACTCATCAAGACGTCCCGCAGATGTGGCTCCAATGCCGCGGCGCGGTGTGTTAATCACGCGCCAAAAACTGATGGAATCGCGCGGATTGACTACCAATTTGAGATACGCGAGCACATCCTTGACCTCCTTGCGCTCGTAAAATCGTACATCCCCCACGATTTGATACGGAATATTGGCGCGTCTAAACCCTTCTTCAAGGGCGCGAGATTGTGCATTGGTGCGATAGAGCACTGCCATATCTCGGTAGGTATGCGCGCGCTTAAAGTCTCGTGCTATGCCGGCGATCCAGCGGGCTTCTTCTGCTTCATCGGCGCATCTTTTCAAACGGATTTTCTCGCCACGCGCGCGATCTGTCCATAATTCTTTTCCCTTGCGCCCCGCATTGTTGCGAATCAGGGCATTGCCGGCATCCAGAATAACCTGTGTCGAACGGTAATTTTGCTCCAGACGCACGACAAACGCGTTGGGATAATCGGCTTCAAAATCGAGAATATTGCGAATATCTGCGCCGCGCCACGCATAGATACTCTGATCGTCATCGCCAACAACACATATATTTTGATGAACTTCGGCCAGATAACGCGCAAAAAGGTATTGTGGGCGGTTGGTATCCTGATATTCGTCAATCAAAATATGTGAAAACTGCGTCTGATAGGTTTGGCGCATATCTTCGTGATCGCGGATCAACTCCACGCTCAATGTCAACAAATCGTCAAAGTCAACGGCATTATTCTGTTTCAGGGCATCCTGATAGTGACGAAAAACTCGCGCGATTATTTGTTCCCGAAATGTACTCGCGCGCTGGACGAACACATCGACCCCCACCATCTGGTTTTTTGCCTGGCTGATTCGCGTGCGAATCAGTCTCGCTGGAAAATCGCGTTCAGAAAGTTCTTCGTCGGCAATAACCCGTCGCAGAAGCGCGAGTTGATCTGTTGTATCGTAAATCGTAAAGTTGGACCGCAGTCCTACCCGTTCGGCCTGCGCTCGCAAAAGACGCGCACATAAACTATGGAACGTACCAATCCACATGGTTTTGCACGAACGATGCAGCAAGTCTTCGACGCGCTCGCGCATTTCTCCCGCGGCCTTGTTAGTAAAAGTCATCGCCAGAATTTGGCGCGGATCAACACCGCATTCACTCAACAGATAAGCGATGCGCCGCGTCAAAACGCGCGTTTTTCCAGACCCGGCCCCCGCGAGAATGAGCACAGGCCCATCTACGGCCTGCACAGCTTTGCGCTGTGCTTCATTTAATCCGTCGAGAATCGAAGACATAAATTTAAGGTGCCCCAGGCCCCTAATCCTCTGTTACCAGTTTCTTTTTTCCCCAGGTATTTTTTCGTACAGACGCGGTCCTTTTTTTGGCTGCCGTGTGCTCTTGTAAAGTGCGTGTAAAAATATGGCCGCCTTCGCCGGTAGCGACAAAATACAAATAATCGACATCAGCGGGAAAAAGTGCAGCCTCGATAGATGCGCGCCCAGGACTGTTAATCGGCCCGGGCGGCAATCCCGCATGTCGATAGGTATTATAGGGTGAATCGTAGCTATAATCCTTATAAAATAGTCGCCGAGGTTCACCGGGAAGAGCATATTGCACCGTGGGATCGGCTTGTAGGCGCATGCCTTTTTTAAGGCGATTGTGATAGACCGCCGCAATTGTGTCTCGCTCGGAATTCCAACTGGTTTCCCCTTTGATAATAGATGCGAGCGTGAGCACCTCGTGAAGACTCATTCCGAGTTCATGTGCGCGTCTCTGAAGCCGTTCATCAAAAACAGTGAGACAATGCTCAACCGTCCTGCGCAGAACCTGTTGTTCTGATACTGTTATCGGAAAATTATAGGTTTCAGGGAACAAATAGCCTTCGAGGTCTTTGGCCTGTACGGAAAGGGATTTGCAAAAAGCGGCATTGTTCATTAACAACAGCAATTTTTTTTCGTCGAGATTCAATTTTTTTGCTAAGATCGCCGCAACCTGTGTTTTCCGCGCACCCTCGGGAACCGTGACATTTTGCGTGACATCGCGTGAACGCTCCAACTCGAGCAAAACCTCCCAGGTCGTCATCTGACCGTCGAGGGGATGAATACCAGCCTTCAGGCGGCGACTGCTCCCATTGAGCTGTGCAAGAAACTGCAGCAGGCGCGGGCTGTGGATCAGGCGTTTCCGATAGAGTTGTTGACTGATTTGTTTAACCGTTGCCCCGTGTCGAATCTCGACCTCTTTCTCCCCCACTCCGGTTGGCCGATTAAAAATAAAAATTCCCGTGCAAGCACCCAAAACGCACACAATTGGCACAATGCTTAAAATAGAGAGAAACCGTTTCATAATGGTCTATCTTCCTTTGTGTTGCAAATAGGTTTCGAGAATTAATACAGCAGCCAGGCGATCTACTTCTCCTCTGCTTTTCTTTGTATGCATGGCCTGTAATTCGCGTTTTGCACCCACCGATGAAAGCCGCTCATCAAACGTGCGAACCGGTAGATTGCACAAAACGGCGAGTTGGGAAGCGAATTTTTCTGTGACCTGCGCCATTTCTCCGCGGCTACCATCCATGTTTAAAGGCAAGCCAATAACCACTTCCTCAACGACCTCGCACTTTGCACACTTTGCGACCTGTGCCACACTGTCATTGAAATTCTGAACTTTGAGCGTGGGCAATCCCCGAACAGAAATTTGCAATTCATCGCATACCGCAAGTCCCATGCGGCGCCTGCCAAAGTCAACGGCTAAAATACGCGCCATTCACTACTCCACATTCAGGGTTGCCCATCGGTATGGCCTCGCAAACGATTGCGCTTTTCCATAGCAACTTTGTGGAGGGCTACCGCGAGTTCGCGCGCATCGGCCTGTCCGCGTTTTGCAGATGGTAGCAGGTTGTCTCTAAGGGCTTCTATTTCGTCAATATGCGCTCGAAGAATGAGTGGATTATTCACCCTTATTCCTTTTTGTTGGTATGACCATTGCGGTGGGGTTTGCCAAATTGTGGGGGCATCCTATACAGGGATTCGGCAGCCGTTGTGTCAGTAACAGGGCGATCCCACAGCGATTTGATAATGGATTGGAACATCACCTGCAGGGATCGTTTGCGGTTTTTCAGGCAGAGCTTGCGAATGCGCTTTCGAGAGGTGCGCCTGGGTTCTTCGCGGATAAAATCAGCCGCACTAACCCCTTGCTCGTGTGCGTGCTCCATCAGATTGCTAAACGCTTCAATATCTGCATTGTCCATCAAAACGGACAATATGCGATCATCTTCGCTAAAATCTGGCTTTTCCATTTTCCTCTCCTTCAGATAAACTTAAGCAATACACGCTTTTCTGTCAATCAGTCGGCCTAAAAAAATCAAGCGGATTGTTTTCATACATCCTCATCGAATATAGTGAAAAAAAGTATCCTTTGCCACCTGTGTTCCCGCGACGAGATCCTCAATAATCACAAAGAGGCGATTCTGTCCTGTCTGTGCGTGTTCGAGATGGACTTCGAGGGGCAGGCGTTCCCAATCGCTATTGCCCACCTGTGTATAGGACAGCGCAACCTCGGCTTGGTCAACATTTCCTGGTGTCCGCCTCTGCTCTGTTTCTGTTGCCTTGACTGCGGTTGTCACGCGATAACGGGTTTGCCCAAACTCGTCTTTTGACAAATTGTACACTTCGCAATAAAACGCGAGGTGATTGGGCGCACGGACAGTCCTTCGAGGATTGGGAACGACCTGCCAATTTCCCCGCCGAAATCGCATATTGCGTAGCGTATCCGACAGGCTTTTAACGAGCATGAGATCGCTGATATGAAGCCGTTTTTCGCTATAGTCATCAATCGCCACATCGAGCGCGAGCACCCCTTGTCGTGCGGTCATAGCATCGGTAACAGTCAGTGTGAGATGATACATGCCTGCGGGCACGTCCTGGCGCGTGATATCCACGACTTCCCGAGTGGCGACATTTGAGGTATCCACAAAATGTTGCACTTTTTGTGCGTATCGATATACCACGCGGTATGCTGAATCTGCCAGCGCGACCGCGTGCTCGAGCACCACCTGGGGCTGTTGTCCGTCTGTTACGGCGAGCAAATTTGCAAGCGGTATGCCATAAATAATATCAACGCGGGTTTTGCCTGCACTGCCTCGAAAGTCCGCCAGATCAAAGTAAAAAGTACCCAATGGCAAGCGGGGTGCTTTGCGAAAATCGTCGGTCTGGCTCACTGTAGCGTTTTTATAGCGAATTGCCGGAGCGTGTTCAGCAAGGCGAATATTATCTCTAAGCATAGTGGGGGGAATAGGCGGAATGGGGGCGAAATCAAACCCGGAGACACCACCCAGTTCGCGAGTAAAATCAATGACCATGCCGCCATCCACCTCGGTATAGACCCACGACTCCCAGGGTACGATACTGCGGTCGTGTTGGATGGTAACAGGCGCGTAAGCTTCCTGAGAAGGATCGCTGCGAGAGGTTTCTGTACGACGTCCTTCAACCGGGCCAAAGGTACTCTGATCTGGAATATCGAGCACTTCGCTTTCGCGCTCAACAGCAAACCTGCGATCGCTTCGAATGGGAAAAACCGGGCCAATCAATTCACTTTCATTGGGATCCCGATATAAATCTCGGTACACCTTTTCCTTCACTTCCTGAACGCGCGTTGAAGGCAGTGAAGAAACCCATCCCGAGCGGGCGCGGTAATCGGGCTCGCCGTATCGGATATAGACTTCCCCGCGCCGGTCCCAGAGATAGTTTTCTCGTCCAAATGCCCAGCGCGCTATCCAGACCCGTTCGTAGTGTACCAGCTGCCGTTCGTTGTATGCGCTGGACAAATTCGGATTTTTTGCACGCCAAAAACGCGCCACATACTTTTTCTTTTCCTCATCGTTAAGCGCGTGGTAAGCCCCTATTTCCTCTTCTGACAACAGCACCCGAATATCGTCGTAAAGCTGGCGTTCGCGCGCGTCAATTTGCGCGAGAAATCTCTCGAATAATTGCGTTGATTCCTCATAGCGTTTCACCCGCAGTGCTTTGATTGCCATAATGGGTAACAAATGAGAGGCCTCGGGTTTTTCGCGTGCGATGGGTGCGACAAAGCGGTCAATATCCCGATAATTTTTCAACTGCAACAGACTTCGACCCAACCGCACAGCGACTTCGGCGTCGGGATTGCGCGTCAAATACGCCTGGTAAAACGCCCGTGCTCTTTGATGGTCTTCACTGTCGGCATACCAATCGCCCAGCACGCGGTATGGCGGGAGATATGTCGAATCGCGCCGAATAGCTTTTTCGGCAATTTTCACCCCATCAACCATTCCCTGATCGAGAAGGGCCTGCGCCAAAAAGCTGTACGCATCCAGATAATCTGGATCAGATCGGATTGCAGATCTGAGCGCTTGCACCCCGTCATCGAAATACCCCCCCCGCCTCAGCAGCACCAGCCCTTTTCCCGCGCGTGCCTGTGCCGGAGCATCGGAAAAAGTCATAGCTTTTTCAAATGCTTCGTCTGCCTGCTTGAGCAATCCCCGCTCGAGATAGGCATGACCGAGCATACTCCACGATTGTCCGTCTTTCGCCTGGTCGCGCAATACTGCAATCTGCATTTCTGCTGCCCCCGCCCCGTACTGCGAGAGGTCTTCGCCGAGCCGGCTCATGGTCGCAGATACAATATCCGCCATCTTATCCCATCGCCATACCCTTCGCCCAGTTGAAGCCCCCATCCAGAGAATTTTCCCGGTCTCCACTTCAATCAAACGCAATACCAGGCCGATATTGTCTGTCGCGCCGTCTTTGCCCAGCACGAGCAAGCTACCCGTCAGAATGGCCTCCGCGAGCGTTGTTTCCGATGCTTGCCGTCGCAAATCAGGACTGATGCGAAAAAATCGCTCGCGTCCCTGTGTCCCTTTTAATGCTCCTGGCACGAGAGAAAACAGACCATCGCGCTGAATCGCATTTTTAAGATGCATTTCACAATCGGTAGCGAGGGGCAGATAATCCGTGGTGTGGAGCGGTTGCATGAGAATATGGTGCGGCAGACGCTCGGCCTCTGGCGCAGGCACAGGTGTTTCCATTTCGGCAAATCCAAGTGACGACCGCGCTTCGGCAGCGGGAATTTCCCCCACTGACCGATTCGCCCGCGTCCACACCCACGCCGGATTGTCCCGTATCTCGCCCGTCCAGACAATCACACCTGTCTGAAGATTGATGAGTTTAAGTTTGATCAAATAAATACCCGTAAATGCAACTGAACCCGTCAAAAGATAGGTAGCGGGAACCCTTTTACTAAGGGACTCGCGTAGCGTGGGAGAAAGCTGCCTGTCCGCTTGGTCTATCTCCTTTGTTGGCACATCGGTTTCTATCAAAACAAAACGCGCCCTGCCCAGAGCGGGAACATAAGCGCGGCGATGGAGTTCATAGGCGATGCGATCGGCGATATAGACGCCGTAATCGCCATTGTAGGGAGAATAAAAGGGCGCGATTGCCAATCGGAAGGTGGCTGGCGGCTGGGAAAAAACACGGACGGGTAATAGCAACACGCCCAGTACATAAAAACATGCCAAATAGAATATTTTTCGCCTCAACAATATCCTCAAACCCGACCTCCCTCACTTGATGGGCACTGACAGAGAAACCTGTGCTGGTCCGATCACCAGATGATCCAGTACATTTGATATCCAGACTGCAGCAAGCAGGCCCAGCACGAGATTGGCCCGTCCAGCGCGAGATTGTGCGCGTTCAAAATTTTGGGTAAATACATCGGAATCCGTGCCTGCTATGCGTTGATCCAGCCGCAAATCACTCAGACGCGTACCGCGATAGGTATTATATGCACTGCGATAGGATATATCGGTTACAAACCAGGCCGCTGCGAGCACTGCATAAACCCCCATAAAGCCATACCCCCGTTTTTTATGCCCGCGATACAACTGCCCCCAACCCGGCAACAGAAGCGAGCGACCCGCAGCCCCCAAAAACGTAGTTTTCCCGAGGGTTTGTCGCAGTGTTTTGTGATGCATGCCTAAAAGCAAAGCCCGTGTATCTGTAAGTGCTTGATCAGTGCCGATATTCATAATCCCCTTGTTGACCTCTGGATTCAGGTGTAATGCCTCTACAAGTGCCAGACGCGCACGAGACGTGTCACCAGATGCCATGTGAATGCGTCCCAGATCAAAAAAAATTTCGGCTCTCCGATTCTGTTGCGGCCTATCGAGCAGGGGCACCACACCCAACAAATTCGGAAGATGGGAAAGCGCCTCAAATGCGCTGGCATAATCCCCTGCGCGATAGGCAGCCTGCGCTTTTTCGACAATATTCCGGTCATCCGCCCATGCCGATCCCACCGCCAGACAAAACAACACCCAGACAAAAAGACTACGGTACATACGTTATGACCCCCCCATTTTCATCTGAAAGATGGACGAGATTTAGAGCCGATCCGCCGATGGTCAGATCACCTGCCGCAAATGTACCTGAAGGCAGAGGCCAGGATAGCAGGGCTGTTCCATCTGCCTGAAGGACGCTCACCTGTGTGCGATCCAGTACAAAAATCTGACCTGCGGCATTGAGTGTTAAAGCACGCGGTTCGATCTGAGGTGCCAGCGGCATATTCTCCCACATGATATCACTGAGCACCTCACCCGAGAAGCGCAAAATCCCTCGTTGAACCCGATTTGCCCATGCGGCCCAGATAACACCGTTATGAACTGCGATATCTACGGGATCTCTATATTCGAGATCGAAAGTGCCCACAGGAGAACCCTCGGCAGAATAGACGCGCAATTGCCCGTCTGTTGCAACGTAAACCCGCTTTTGATCGTCCTGAGCCAATCGCACATGCGAAGATGCGCTCACCCAATTGTCGGGGATATGCCACACCGTGGTGTTATTAACCAGTTCAATACCCACAACTACAACGCGCCCTACCGAATCGATCCCCCCGATATAAGTGCGTGGAGAAACACCCCGAAGTCCTGTCAGCGGAGGCCCGGCCAGATCCACCGATTGCGACACGAGGTCGTTCAATTGCGGGAAAGAAGTTCCGACAAGGTGGCGCAATATATGCGGCCTATCGGGAATATCGACATTCAGGGTATGCCGAAGCCGAGAAAGAAAAGTCTGGTCAGGGCGAACAATTAGTGCCAGCATATCGGCTTCGCCAGCGGGATCCGCAGCCGAAAGTCTCATCCTCTCAGTGGTTCCGCGTAGGGGTTCAACGATGTGTCGCCCCGCTTCGCTATAAAATTGCACGCGCACACCGCGACTTGTGAGTTGCACTCCCGTTGATAGGCGAGACCTTATGGCATAAGTATAGGGGTGATTATCAGCAACTGACCGATCCCAAAAAGATGTCTGATGTGGGTCTTTCGTAACGAATATCGTCTCGTAATTGCCACCATCTGGTGCACGCACAACTTCATAATTCACTATCTCTCCTGCTTCCACTTGCCAGACGAGTTGCACGGCAAGGGCAATGGGATCGCGCCGAACTTCGCGCAAACCAGCACCGGGGATGGGGACTTCGACAGCAGAAGTAATCACCAAACCACCCTCGCTGTGTTCGGCAACCACGCGGTATTGCAGGCGCTCGCCAGCAATCAACGCATCGTCTCGAAATATCCCCACAGTCGCGTATTTACCATTGGCATCGGCACCAGAGGAACGCTTGACATCTCTAAAAACGGAGATATTATCTCGGCGCTCGAGAACAAAATTCTCAACGCGCTTCTGCCCCATATACTCCCATTGAACAACAACCATTCCCGTAGTAGTGTCATAATCGGCATCGAGAATGTGGATAAGCGGTGTATTGTATGGGTCTATACTCAGATCGCGTGTGGGGTTATAACATCCGATCAGAATGCCCACAGCACATACGAATACCATATAAGAGAAGCGATTTTCCATTTTCTGTACCACAAGCAGAAGGGAAATCTTATATTAACGGACTTCAATATATTGATATGAACCATGAATAAACAAGTAGTTTGTCGAACAGGGTATTGCAAAAATACCTTGCCTTTCCATTACGGTGGTGTTAAAATTTATAGATAGGTATAAGTGGTCAGCAAAACAAGCCAATAGCTTAATCACATAGACCCACATTTCTTTCTGCCGAGAAAAGCTATGGAAAAAAAATCAGACCAGTGGATCACGCCTGAAATTCCGCGTACCAAAAATCCAGCTTGCGATATCAAACGTACTTATAAGCGCACATTTCGCATCAGCATGGGGATTGCATTCATCTTGCATGTGGGCATGTGGGTTATGTTTCCCACATTCACAGCCGGCACGCGCAAAATAGAGCGCCGCACCATCGTGATCGAGAACGTCGATATACCGGAAACCCGTCAAATTCACCGCGCACCGCCACCGCCGCGTCCGTCCATTCCCATTGCAACCGAAAGCGTGGATGTACCCGACGACGTCACTATTGAAACCACCGACCTCGACTTTGATAAGGTCGATCTCCACGTGCCTCCACCCCCTGGTGAGACCACTATAATAGAGGAACCAGAAGAAGAGATACTCGAATATTTCCTGGTCGAAGAAAAACCCGTGATCATCAAGCGAGGAACACTAGAATATCCCAAAGTCGCCCTTAAGGCGGGTATTGAGGGTACTGTCCACTTAAAAGTGCTGGTTGGCAAAGATGGGAACGTCGAACAAGCCGCTGCTGTCAAAGGCAAAGAAATTTTTTACAAAGCGGCCCTTCAGGCGGTTCATCAATACCGTTTTAAGCCTGCCCGTCAAAATGATAGACCTGTGAAAGTCTATCTCGTCATGCCCATACGTTTCCGAATCAATTAGTAATCTACAAACGCAAACACCAACCCCCCGACAAAAACTTGTCGGGGGGGTTTGTTATTGGCCGTATTCGTCTATGAACTGCTGGTGAGGCATTGCAGTTGTACACCACTCATCTAAGCATTTGCAATTCTGTCCACAGTTCCCGATATGCCTGAGTTGCCTTTGAACGCGCCCTGAAGCATGCCACGGGTTGCCTCGCCCAGCCCATCCGTTCTACATCCGTTGTGTACGGAATTTGCGCGTTTAAGAATCTACCCTCGCGCTCACCCACTTGCGCGATCGTTTCCTTATGCATTGTTTTGCGCCGTTCAACCATCGAGAAAAACGACACCATTTTTCCGCGCTTCAATTTATTTTTTTTAAAGAACTCTACCAATTTTTGGTGCGTCAACATCGACAGAGTCGTCGGGATACACGGCACAACCACATAATCGGCTGCCCTGAAAACATGTTCGGCCAGGAGCGTCAAGTTGGGCGGGCAATCCAAAAAAATATAATCGTAATCTTTCCGCATCGGCGTCAATAGACGCTTCAAATAGCTTTTGTTTTTTGCCTGTTCATCCAACCCCAAATCCATATTGCGAAAAGACATGGCCGAAGGCAATAAGTCCAGACCTTCAAAGTCCGTTCCCCGAATATTATTCTCTAAGTGCTTGCCGCCCTTCAAGAAGCGCTTGCGCCCAAATTTTTTCTTTGCGCGAATGCGAAAATAAAAAGCCGCAGCTCCTTGAGGATCTAAATCGCACAGCAATGCGGATGCACCAGAACGAACCGCTTCATAGGCCAGATTTACCGCAGCGGCGGTCTTCCCCACGCCACCTTTCATGCTATACAACGCAAAGATACTCACACCCGCTCCTCAGTGAGATTCATTTTTCAAACAAATCGCGGTACAACCGAACATTTTTCTTTCCCGCATAAACGGCAAAAGCACTGGCAAATTCGCGCCGAACACCTTGTTGCTGGCTGTGCAAACGCGCGATAAGCCCGCCAATAGCCGCAGCACAAAGCAGGCGGTCCGGGCTGCGGGGCAACACCTCGTTTAAATAGGTCATCAATTCTTGTTGTTGCACCGATAAATCGTTAAAATCTCCCAGGTTATCCTGCGATTTCTTCATATACCCGATGAGTTTATCTATCTTATCTTTGGGAAAAAACGAGGTAAAAAATTCCAATAAATACCGCAATTTTTTGCAGTCAATTCGCAAATTGTGCAATGCCTCGTCAGGTGTATCATCTCCAATCGCCCGACCCCTTTTGAGCACTTGCTTAAAGCGTTTAAAAATAATTTTTCGCGCAAGGGCTATGGCTGGCACAGCGGGGTCTGTCCCCACCCGAGACTGTTCGCTCGGCAAAAAAGCCGCCCAGGAATTCATCAGATCTCGATATGCGGGGGCATCGAGAACCTGCACCATGTCGCTAAGAGCACGCTGGCGCTCGTTTTTTAAGCGCGAAAACACGGCATCCAGCCCGGGTTGTAGCGACTGGGGCAACATCGCGCGATACGTCTCCTCCTCGAGCAAATACACATCCAGATCGCGCAACCGATTGGTCGATCTGCCCAATTTCCGAAACTTATCCTTAAAATGTGCCACCGCATCTTCGGGCAAAACGCCTTTGATTTGACTCAGTGCCGATCGCGTGCGCCGAATCGCAACCCGAAAATCGTGCAAAAATTCCGTATCCCAATCCGCGCGAATGCCCACTTCATTTTGGCGTATCACATCGTGCAGGCATTTCAAAATCTCACATGTTGCCTCGCGCCCACTCGCCTCGTGATTCAGGCCGAGATTGAGCTTTGAAGAATAATCGCCCGGCACGCACCCTGCGAGATTCATCACGCGCTCAAACACATCTTTTGCCGGGTGTACAATATCCAATTTAATAAAATGACGGCGCAAATTCTCAAAATCGCGTTCATATCCCCGCACGCTTCGTAATGTCAAAGTCTCAACGTGTCTGTTTTCTGTGCTGGTATGCGTGAGAAACAACCGAGCAACCGTCTTTTCATCTGCATTCAAAACGCCAAATTCGCAAACCTTCTGCGTCACCTGCGCCCGAAGCAACAGTGCGCGAACCGAGAGTGCATCTCGCAATGTGTCGCGCAACTCGCCCTCTGGAAACATCCACCAGAAGTCCAGATGTTGTTTCATCTCGATCTGATCGCGCACCAAAGGGTATCCGCCATCTGAGATTTGTTGCAAATACACCGCATTTCCCACTTGTATCAGCGCCCATCCCTTTCGATACAACCGCCAGTCAAACGTGTCGAAATACCGCAGCGACTCTTCAACCTCAGATACAGGCAGCAGACACTCGGGTGCGAGTTGTTCGACCACATCCCGTCCATGTGGTTCACTTAAAACATAAGTTTCACTACGCGTGATCATCGGGAGTACCCTTATGTGCGAGGATCGCATTTTTGTAACGGTCATCATCGGTCACATCTCGTCCAAACCAGAATGGCGGGACAAAGCGAGAACTTTCGGCCACGGTCTCAAACTCGACCTCGGCCACTACCAGGCCCTTCAGGCGGCCGCGGTACACATCCAGCTCAATTGTCCACGTCCCTTCGACCATCTCATAGCGCACTTTTTCGACCCGCCTGCCCGCAGTCAAAGGCCAGAGGGTATCAAATTGCGCTCGACTCAATTCCACCTCGACTTCCGTCCGCTGCACACCCTTGCCAATTTTCACAGTCTGATAAAATCGCTCGCCTTTGCGGCGCAAGCGGACCTCTGGGCCATTTTCACCTACTGAGATATAACCCTGTAAAATTTCTACCCCAGTACAAGCCGTCAGGTCTGGCATTTTTCGTACGCAAAACTTTCGCTCAATTTCTTTTGTCATAACAAAACGCGAGTTCCCAGATGTGAAAAGCAGGACAGGACGCTTTATCCCCGGCAATCAGGGAATAACCAATGATAACATACCTCATCGCCGAAAGCAATTTTTAAGATGATATTTGATGTAGCAAACCATCGCCCGGCTTTCTCTATCGCATCGCCCGGTTTTTGGCGTATATTGGAATTTGCACTATCTCATAAATAACAACTACATCAAAAGGGAGATCGCACTATGTCACTCGATGGAAAAAAAGCCCTCGTCACTGGTGGACGCCGCAATATCGGGCGCGGCATTGCCCTTGCTCTGGCTCAGGCAGGCTGTGATGTGGGCATCAACGACCTGGAACGAGATGCTGACGCCGACAGGACCCTGGAACTGATCCGGGATCAGGGGCGAGAAGCCGACTTCTTTCAGGCTGATATATCCGACCGAGCACAGGTGGAAGCAATGTTCACCGCCTTTATCGCCCGCTTCAATCGCCTCGATATCCTGATCAACAACCCCTATGCCGGAAGCGGGGCCACCTTCCTCGAAATCACCGAAGAAAACTGGGATTTGACCCTGGACGTCTGTCTCAAAGGATTTTTTCTATGCAGCCAGCAGGCTGCCCGCATCATGGTGGAACAGGGCCAGGGAGGCTGTATTGTCAGTACCTCTTCGGTCCATGCCTATCGCACCTGGCCTGGTGATACGGCCTATGGAGTAGCCAAAGCTGGCGTGCTGCGTCTCACCGAGAGCATGGCCGTGGACTTAGGCACCCACAATATCCGCTGCAACGCCGTGATGCCGGGCCATATGGACCTGAGCCACGTTTTGGGTGCCCCAGCTCCATCTGTGGGCAGCGTGCCCGACAACCTCAAAGCCAATATTCCTCTGCAGCGCCGCGGCACCCCTGAGGACATCGGACGCGCCGTCGCCTTCTTTTGCTCGCCAGCGGCCGGCAATATTACTGGCGCCTCTCTGCCGGTGGATGGCGGTCTCTTGACCACGGGCGTCTAATGCTGGTGATACCAACGCGCGTACCAGGTATAAGACGAGCCTTCGGGACTGTCTCTCCAAAGGCTTGTCTCACTGAATCAGTAGCTGTAATTTTGGTCTCCCCAACCATTCCAATCACTGAACTGGAGTTACCCCGCTTCGGATGCTGTTGCCGAATTGGTCGAGATTTGTTTGAAGGAGACGTGACCAATGGCTAAGACAAGAGATGCAAATCGAATTATAGATGATGTAACAGGGGATGATGAAGAATTGCAGCAGATGATGGCAGAGGAGAGAGTCAACACAGAAGTTGCTCGTCTAATATATGAAGCCAGAAAGATGGCGGGCTTGACGCAGATCGAATTGGCAAAATTGATCGGATCCAAACAGCCTGTAATTGCACGGCTCGAAGATGCGGATTATGAAGGGCACTCTCTTGCGATGCTTCAAAGAATCGCGATCGCATTGAATCAAAGGGTTGAGATTAATTTTGTACCAGTGGAAGGGCAACAAGAGGTCGTGTAAAAGTAGCGGACTGAATAGCGGAATCTGTCTATCAAAACGGGTCAAGTCCAGTTGCTGGTATCATAGAGATTGACTTGATCGCGACCGTTTTCGTATGCGCGATCGTGGTGCCATATATTTTCTGACACGCCTTCAGATTTCAATTGAAAAACGCTACCCCAGATAAAAAGATCATTGCCGAAATGTTCGGACACCACGGACTTCACATTGTCATCGAGACAGAGGTCTCTCATCACCTTGAATTCCATGTGTCTATCGATCTTCGTTCTAAATTGGGGTTCTTGTCCTGCCAACTGGCGCACGATATTTTCCTGGCGTTGTAGCGCTTGTAGTTCTATCCCGACCTCACATACGGCATCGACGAGGGATTTGTCTGCCAACTCAAAAGGACCGGTTAGGCCATTTTCTTGTAATTGCTCGATTGACATTGTTGCTCCTCCAAAAAAATGATGTTTATGATTAAACGATTGTTGATAGAGCTTCTTTGATCTGGGCGCGTTGTTCTGCACTAATTGGAGTGCTCGGCGGTATTGGATCACCGCATTCGATTTAGGCTGGCATCCAGGCTTTTGCAGCAATGCCTTCGAGATGGGTTTTGACATCTACGACGGCGGGTTTGCCTGCGTTGAGGGCTTGCTCAAGAGCACTTTGCAGCTCGCTGATTTTGTTGACGGTGATGCCAAAGCATCCCATGGCTTCGGCCATTTTGGCAAAGTCTGCGTCTGGGAAGAGCCAGAGTTCGTCAGAGCCTTTGGTACGACCGCCATAGGTGCGTTCTACACCACCTTGTTCCTGGTTCAGCGAATGGTTGTTGTTGATGACGGTGACGGTGTTGATTTCGGATTTCATGGCGGTGTCGAGTTCGGTCATGTGATACCAGATGCCCCCATCGCCAGTGAAGCAAATGACGGGACGGTCTGGTGCGGCGCATTTGGCACCGAGGGCTGCAGGGAAACCCCAGCCGAGTGAACCAGAACAGCGGATATAAGATTGTGTGGGATATTTGAAGTCGAGCATGGTGCCGGTCCAGATGCCGGAGTGTCCTGTGTCGGAGACGAGTATGGCATCGGAAGGAAGAAAGTCAGACAGTTCTTTGCAGAGGCGTTCGGGACGCATGGGTTCGGTGTCGGAGTTGACATGTTTGGCCATATCTTCTTTCCATGCGTTGACGAGTTCGTGGATGCGGGCGATCCATTGGGTGCGAGGCTCTGCTTTGCTGGCCTGATCAATCATGAGGCGCAATGTGTTTCGCACGTCGCCTTGAAGGCCGAAGGTGAGGGGATAGTTGCGACCCAATTCTTCGGCATTGATGTCGAGTTGAATGATGGGCGTGCCTTGTGGCGGCACTTTATACCCATTGGTAACCTGCCCGCCCGTATGACTGCCGATGAAGAAAACCAGATCGGTTTCAAACATGGCCTGATTGGCACAGGCGCGTGAGTATGAACCGGGTGTGCCGATAGCGAGTTCGTGATCGGCGGGAAACATGGCTTTGGCATTGAGGGATGTGGCAACGGGGATAGAAAGCTTCTCGGCAAGGGCGATGAGTTCGGCGCTGGCATCGGATGTGGTCACACCGCCACCGGCCATGATGATCGGCTTTTTGGCTTGAGAAAGAAGGCTGAGGGCTTCGGTGATCAATTCGGGTTCGGCAGTCGGGCGAAAAGGTGGAATCTGGGAAAAGGCAGATTCGATGACGACTTCAAAATCGGCTTCGGCTTCAACGACGACTTGACCGGCAAGACCTTGTAGATCGAGATGTACGGGACCGGGTGTGCCTGTGGTGGCTGATCGAAAAGCCTGCCGCAAATACACGGGCAACAGATCGACGGCGTGGACATCAGCGGTGTATTTTGTAACTACACCAAACGGGTTTCGGTGATCGACTTCCTGATAGGCATGGCGGAGCTGATTGACATGGCTTTCTTTGCCTGTGATTGCGATAACAGGCGAGCAAGCAAGATAGGCGTCTTGAAGACCAGCAGCGAGGTTAACGGCACCAACGGATTGGGCCATACAAAGACCTGGACCGCGTCTGACGCGCGCATACGCATCGGCCATGTACGCGGCGGCTTTTTCTCCGTGGGTTTGCACGCGTTTCATGCCGAGATTTTCCATTTCCATCAATGCTCGGGGCGCGATGTAGGGCATAAAAAAGACGGTGTCTATTCCGTGGCCATGCACGGTTTCTGCGAGAAATCGTGCACCTGTCATTTGGGGCATTGGGGTCTCCTGCTATGGTCTTCTGCTGGTGATGGGACGCAGAACTTTGACGTTGGTATCGATGGTGATTTTTTTGCGCTCTTGAATGGCTTTTTGGCCGATTTTCCAGACTTTGCCCATTTCGGGATCATCGGGTTGTGCGATGGTGCCGACATTGCTGTGATGGCCTTCCCAATGATACAGGCTGTCGTATCGCGTCATCATGTAGATGCGGTCTTCGGGTGCTGATTTGGTTATCCATTGGCCAATGGGGCGCACACCTTCGCCTCGGGTGACCCAGGGCCACCACTGATTTTCTGATAAGTCGACAAAACGCGAAACGTCGGTGGGCGCGACTTTGAATGAGCGCAGAGTATAAATGCCAGGCTCTTTTTCGGGGGCGTCGCTATCAGGCTGTCTTTGCGTGAGGGGCAAGAGGGAAATACATTCGGTTTCGTGTACGAGTGCGGCACGTCCACTGCCTTCATTGGCGAGATTGTCCCAGTTTCGGGTTTCTTCCCAATGACCATGGCTGTCGTATCGCGTCATGAGAAAGATGCGTTCGGGGCCACCTATGGCAGCGACCCAGAGGCCGAGTGCACGCGCTCCTTTTTCTTCGATGGCTGGCCAGATCTGTTCTTCGCTAAAGCGAACAAATTCGGCGTAGTCTTTGCGGTGAACGTGAAATGTGCGGATGGTATAGATCATTCAATCCTCCTCGATCACCACATCGACGATTTGGCCTGAGAATACAAACGGGGCGTTGTAGTGATCGTCAACGGGTGTCTGGCTATCTCGCCCCACTTCAAAGGGTTCGTTGACAAAGTTATATTGGCGAAATGGTGATATAAGACCTTCACCCGCAGGCTGGTCATTTACGAAGAAACGTGCACGCCCTTCATCTTCTCCGGTTTTCACCACATCAAGACGAAGTGTTACATTGCCCGGTGGAATTGTCACTGATGAAGAGATGCGTTTTTGATCGCCGGAGTGGTTGTTTGTATAGTGCAGGCGATTGTCGTGGATGAATAAGCTCCAGCCACCAAATCGACCACCATCGGCGACAATAGTACCTTCGACGTCCGTTGATTTACGTTCAATGCGTGCGGTAATGCGATGTGAGAGACCGAGCACTCTTGGGCCGGATTTAAAATGGTGGGGCAGTACCGCATCCTGGTATAATACCCAGCGATCCTTGGGTTCAGGCCACCAGCCCACACCATTTCTGCCACCTATATCATCCAGAGGTAAGACGCCGTATTGCTTCGCTTCACGCCACCAGAGGTCGATCATTTCTCTTAATTTTTCAGGATGCTGATCTGCCAGGTTGTCTATCTCGGCCAGGTCCTGATCCAAATGATAAAGCTCCCATTCGTCTGTATCGAAGTCGGTGCCTCTGGTGTGGGCGGTCAAAGCCACGTTGTAAAGGCCAGTGATCATAGGACCCTGCCGGACTCGTGTCATCGATGGCATTCAAGTGCCATTTGCCTGCGGCGAGGGTCTGATAGCCATGGGGTCGCAATAGTTCAGCCAGATTGGCGGCTTCTTTGGAAATAAACCCGCGTGTATTGGGAAAGCCGTTGTTCATCTCAGTCACGCGGCCCATACCGACACTATGATGGTTTCGACCCGTCAACAAGCAAGTGCGGGTAGGGGAACACAGTGGGGTTACATGAAAATTGGCATATCGCAAGCCATCTTCTGCCAAACTGTCCAGCGCAGGTGTCTCAATGTCAGAACCATAACAGCCCAATTGTGAATACCCGACATCGTCTAACACAATCATCACGATGTTGGGCGACTGTTTTAACTCAGTCGGTTTCGTGATCCATGATGCAGTTGAGTCTTCAAAGGTCCGACCGATGGTCCCATTGATCTGAATCCTTGTAGGAGATGCCTATCTTGCCACGAAAATTTGATTCCATCATTATTTCATTCTCCTATTTTTCAAGCGGAAAGCCTCTTGGATCTCCGCCCACAGGAACCGTATCAGAAGTCCTCATAAACCAATCGAGCATGGCACTTTCCAGGTCTGATTTTGTCTCTTGCATACCTGGATCATCAATTAAATTTTTGTAACTATTTAGGTATGTGAGATATCAAGGGTATAGTTGTGTTCTTTCAAGACCAGAGCAAGTTCTTTCAAGACAGGGATGCGCTGTTTTCTTGGAGTTACCCCGCTTCGGTGGCGTATTTAGGGCTTGTGTTTTAAGCCTGTGATTGATGCAGCTTTTCATAAGCTATCGGCGCATGGTAGGCGATGGAAGAATGCCTGCGATGCGGGTTATACCACCCTTCAATGTAGGAGAAGAGAGCCAACCGCGCTTCATGCTTGCGTACGGAAAGATCGGCGATTGATCAACTCACATTCGAGGGTGGCGAAGAAGCTCTCGCAAAGTGCGTTGTCATAGCAGTCGCCAGCAGACCCCATTGAGGGACGCACGCCAGCCTCACGACAACGCTTTCCAAATGCTATGGAGGTATATTGCGCCCCCTGGTCAGAATGGTGGATCACGCTTTGTGGGCGACGCTGCCAAAGGGCCATGTTCAAAGCCTTCAAGACCAACTCGCTCTGCAGGTGTGTCGCCATTGCCCAACCCACGACGCGGCGAGAGAAGGCATCCATGACAACACTGAGATACAAGAAGCCAGACCAGGTGGGTACGTAGGTGATGTCAGCCACCCAGAGTTTATTGACCGTTGCAGCAGTGAAGTCTCTCTTTACCAGATCAGGAGCCTTATCAGCTTTTTGCGCCTTACGCGTCGTTTGCGTGCTCTTTCGGCGACTAACGCCACAAATGTCCATCTCACGCATCAGACGCGCTACGCGCTTCTTACCTACAAGGATGTCTATATCCATCAGATCTTTCCAGATGCGAGGGGCACCATAGGTGCCATCTGATCGGGTGTGGAAGGCTTTGATATGCGCCTTCAACTGCGTATCAACCTTTGCTCGTTTGGAGGGTGGACGTGTTCGCCAAGCATAATACCCGCTGAGGGAGACACCCAGCACGCGGCATTGCGTGGCGATTGGCCAAAGTGCCTGATGCGCTTTCACTAACGCGAAGATTTTCTGGGGATCGCGTCGGTCTCCGCTGCGAATTAGCCCGCTGCTTTTGACAGGATCTCGCGCTCGATGCGCAACTGCTTATTCTCGCGTCGAAGACGACGCAACTCTTCTCGCTCAGCACTGGTCAGACCATCTTCTCGAAGTCCCTAATCTCGATCAGCCTGACCTATCCAGTTTTGGATCGTCTGAGCGGTTGGCTCAAACTCTCTGGCCAATTCAGAAGGACTGCGACCAGCGCGCACAAGCTCGACGATCTGGCGCTTCAACTCGGGTGGATAAGGGGGACGTGTTGGTGGCATAGTGGGTCTCCTTTCTAACTACTCATAAGGTACCCACCAAAACGGGTCAAGTCCACATTTCTCGGCGCAGGCCCTCAAGGAGAGAAACCCTTTCGTCACCCGTAAGATGTCGCGTATGATCGCACGCTTTCTCGTTTGGATCAAATTTGGAGATGGTCAGAACACGTTTCACAAGTCAATCCTTAGCTGCGTTAAAGGAATGTATTTCTAAAAAAGTGCCCCTGGCAGGAATCGAACCTGCGGCCAACGGATTAGGAATCCGCTACTCTATCCTCTGAGCTACAGGGGCACATTATTGATACTGGTCTGTCAAAAAAATCTGCTAACATTTTTTTTGATAGACTGGATTGCGGCTAACATCCTGCCGCAATGACAACCGTCGTTCGTCACGCCTGCATGGTTTAAGCAGGCGTCCAGTGGCTTTTGCAAGAAACCTATTTGACATACTACTATCAATAATGAATCAGCGTGTGAATGGGCCAAATGCCGAGTTTTTCTCGTCCGTTTAAATAGTCCAATTCAATAACAAAAGAAATACCTACAATTTCTCCTTTGAGTTCAGATACGAGTTGACACGCCGCGGCCATTGTGCCACCGGTTGCCAGCAAATCATCCACGAGCGCGACCCTCTGCCCCCCGGCGATTGCATCTGTGTGTATCTCAATCTTATCTGTTCCGTATTCCAATTCATATTCCGCAGAAATCGCGTCTGCTGGCAGCTTGCCGGGTTTTCGGATCGGTACAAAGCCCACGCCGAGTTCATGCGCGAGTGCTGTCCCAAAAATAAAGCCACGCGACTCGATCCCCACCACGAGATCGACAGCCCCATTGCGATAGGGTTGCGCAAGTTGTTCTATGGTCGCGCGAAGAGCGTCCGCATCACCAATCAGAGTCGTAATATCTTTGAATAAGATACCCGCTTTGGGAAAGTCCGGCACCTCGCGAATAAATTCTTTTAAGTCCATTATTTTTCCCTTAAAATTTATCAAAAAAACCTTATATCAAACGCAACATCCCTGTGGTTCGCAGGTATCTCATTAATCTGGTAATTCAGAATGCGAGATGCAGGAGGTCCTCGTCTTATCGCTTCTACAAATGTATCAACTTGCGCTTCATCTCCCTCTGCTTCAGCCTCAACATCGCCATTGGGTAAATTTTTTACCCATCCGACCAGCCCGAGGCGCTCGCCTTCTCGCCGTGTGAAATAGCGGAATCCAACACCCTGAACCCGTCCGCTGATTGTCACGCGAACGCGTTTGATATTACCCATCGCCCTTATCCAGGGCGTCGGCCAATACCTCGGCGGGATGGCGGGCAGTACGCCCTGTGGCGTGCGCAATTTGTTGCCTGCACGACAAACCCGCTGCGGCAATATCAGTTGTGGCATCTGCGTCGCGAACCACCTGAAGCAGCCGCGACTCGCCCACTTTGAGCGATACGTCGTAGTGCTCGGCTTCATAGCCGAAAGAACCCGCCATGCCGCAACAACCCGACTGAATGGTCGTCACGCGAAAACCCTCGGGCAATCCCAACGCGGCCTCAGACGGCCCCATACCCCACAGGGCTTTCTGATGGCAGTGGCCGTGCAGCAAGATGTCTTTTTTTAAGTCGGTAAATGGCACGACAAATTCGCCTTTTTCGGAAAATGTCTGTACAAACGCTTCAAAAGTATAAATATTTTCGGCTACGGCACGCACGCGCGGATCGTCAATTAAATCGCCGTATTCATCCGTGAACATCGAAACACACGACGGTTCAAAGCCCACAATGGGATATCCCTGTTCAGTATATTGGTAGAGATTCTCAATATTAAACAGGGCGTTTTTTTTGACACGGTCGATATAACCGCTCGAAAGCAACGGGCGGCCACAACATCGCTTCACCGCCAAAATCACCTCATAACCGGCGGCTTCAAACAAGGCCGTAGCTGCTTTGCCAATTTCGGGATAATTGTAGGTCATGTACGTATCGGCAAAAAACACGACGCGTTTATTTTTTTGAGGGGCGTTGCGGCGGGCGAACCAGTGTGTAAAAGTCTGACGCGCAAATGGCGGCAGGGATCGCGCAGGCGCGATACCGATACGCTTCATCATCCACTTTGAAATACCCGTCCTGGACAAACGATTGGCAAGAGGTGCAACAAGACATCCGAGTTTGCCCATCAATTCCACATTGCCAAATAAAAAAGCTCGCAACGGTCGCCCGTGTTTGGCGTAATAATGTGCCTTAAATTCATATTTAATTTTAGCCATATCCACATTGGACGGACACTCGGCTTTGCAGGCCTTACACTCCAAACAGAGCGCGAGCACATCGTTGATGCGATGATCCGTAAGCCCGCCTTTCCATCGCCCCGAAATCGCCGCTCGAAGCGCGTTTGCCCGCCCCCGCGTCGAATGTTCTTCTTCCAGAGTCGCCATATAAGACGGACACATCGTGCCCTCCAGCTTTTTGCGACACTCGCCTACCCCATTGCACATTTCAACGGCGCGGTGAAATCCCCCATCGGCAGAAAAATCGAAGTGGGTATTTATTTCTTTTGCGCGATAGTCTGCCCCATAACGCAAATTTTCAGTCATCATCGGCGCATCGACAATTTTGCCGGGATTCATCTGTCCTTTGGGATCAAAAGCGCGTTTGACCTCCCGAAAAGCTTCGTAAAGTGTTGTGCCGAAGAACGTTTCGTTCCAACAACTTCGAACCAGACCATCGCCGTGCTCTCCGCTCACAGCACCGCCGTATTTCATCACCAAATCGCGCACAGATTCGGCGATAAATTTCATTTTGGCGATCTCGTCGGCATCCTTGAGATTGACCATCGGCCTAACGTGCAGCAAGCCCACGCTGGCGTGTGCATAATAACCCGCCCGCGTGTTGAGCGATTTCACCAACGCTCCAAACTCGGAAATATAATCGGGCAGCCTTTCTGGCGGAACAGCGGCGTCTTCGACAAAAGCAATGGGTTTGGAATCGCCTTTTACGCCCATGAGCAATCCCAACCCCGCCTTGCGCACATTCCAAACATTGGCCTGCTCGACATCGGAAATAGCACGAGAAAAAGTATATTCGAGATTCTGATTTCCCAACAGCACTTCGAGTTCTTCCAGCTTAGAGACCAGTTCGCCCTCTGAATCGCCGTAGTATTCAACAGCCAGCACAGCCTCTGGATCACCCTGTACCCACGAACGCATCCTGGACAGTTCCATAGACTCTTTGGTCTGATCCAGAATCATCTTATCGATCAACTCTATTGCTGCCGGACCTGTTTCTAAAATCG